>NZ_FRFD01000023.1 GCF_900143645.1 Anaerocolumna xylanovorans DSM 12503
TGATATGTACCCCCTTTACTGGACACCAGTAAAGGGGGTTTTTACGTGAAATATGATTTTGTATTTAAATTAAATTGTGTCGAGCTATACAGAAATGGTCAATGGCCTGAAACACCAGCAGGAATTGGTCAAAAGAATTTTAGAAAACGAATTGTTACTTGGTCAAGAATTGCAGATATTTATGGAATTGATACTTTAAAGCATCCTTCAACATGTAAAGAACGTACAGCTGAAGGAAGGTATTCTCTTGTAGCTAGAGTTTTAGCTGGAGAATCACAAAAAAGTGTTGCAATAATTGCTGGAATTGATTCAGGGCTATTGTCTAAATGGGTACAGATATATAAAATAAAAGGGTACGATGGTCTGTATTTAAAGAAAGGTAGACATGGTAAGGAGCCCTTCATGAAAAAAGACAATAAACCAAAAGAACTTTCACCTTCTGAAAGAGAAGAATTAATTAGATTAAGGGCAGAGACAGAGTACCTTAAAGCAGAAAATGAATCAATAAAAAAATCTATCGCCTTGAGACGAGAAAAAGAAGCTGCGCAACTCAAGGCGAAAAAGCAGCAATCATTAAGGAACTCCGAGAAAAAGGATATGCCTTAAAGCATTTATTGAAAGCTGTAGGATTATCAAAATCTACATACTATTATGAATTAAATCATGTGTGCTTTGACGTAATCAAAAATCAGAAACTTATGGATGAAATCAATAAGATTTTTGAAGACAATAAGCAACGATATGGTGTTCGCAGAGTTCATCAGGAATTATTAAATAAAGGATATTCCATAAACCACAAAAGAGTACAACGATTAATGCATAAGATGATGTTGGCCGGCAAACGACCTAAAGAGAAATACCATTCATATAGGGGCGAAGTTGGCAGAATAGCTGACAACTTAATTAATAGAGACTTTTGTACAACTGTTCCACTTCAAAAATGGACAACAGATGTATCGCAATTTAACCTGCCATGGGGAAAATGTTATCTTTCGCCTATTTTAGATATGAATACAAATGAAGTTATCTCATACGATTTGTCAAAAAGTCCAAATATGGAGCAAATATCTAACATGTTAGAAAGAGCATTTCGGAAATTTAGTAATACTGAAGGAATCATCTTTCATTCCGATCAAGGTTGGCAGTACCAACATGCGTACTATCGTAATGAATTAAAGAAATATGGAATAATTCAATCTATGTCTCGTAAAGGAAACTGTTACGATAATTGCATTATGGAGACTTTTTTCGGAAGACTAAAGACCGAAATGTTTTATGGTCATGAAAAGGATTTTGGATCCTTCGATGAATTTAAGAAAGCAATAGATGAATATATAGATTATTATAATAACAGGAGAATTCAATCAAAAACAAAATGGATGCCTCCTGTAATATACAGGAAGACATCCATCAAGAGTGCCTAATCATCCAGTTGAATAATGATGTGTCCAGAAAACTGGGTACATATCA
>NZ_FRFD01000008.1:0-57833 GCF_900143645.1 Anaerocolumna xylanovorans DSM 12503
AACTGCACAAACTACTTGGTCTAAAAGAAATACCTCCCGACGAGGTTTGTTTGAGACCCACGTTGCTTAAAAAATAAAGCTGTAATTTTACCATGGAATCCATGACAAGAATTTACCTCTGCACTTTTTGGCATGTGGAACTTAGTTCTGCACTTATTTTCAGATGCCTGTTTGCCATGCTTACACTTATGGAAACCCACATCTATATATGCATTATAGTCCAATTTTAGCAACTCGTAAACTGGTAAAACGTGATTTTAGTCCTGCAAAATCAAGGATTAATAAAAAACATGAATTTACCTTTTCACTTAACGTTTGTGGTGCTTCGTTGTAAAAAGAAAATTGGGCCTGTTTTGATTCTGAAAGTAACTTATTCTGTGCAGTATAAAAATAAATCGCGTATGGATAGCATACAAACTACAAATGAATAAAAGAAACATGACCGAAGTAAAGCAATAGAACAAATAAATAATCACATAATAACAGAGTAATTTTTTATAACATTTTCAATGAATTATTCGTATTTTTATTTTGTCCGTTATAACCTATAATCAGAATTGTAAAGGTTCTGTACCGATACATTAAAATGATTTGCGCAGATCATATTCCTTGTCAAGTACATGAAGTACACAAAAATAGGAGGAACGATATGAAAAAATTTAAAAAAGTTTTAGCAATGGGCTTATTTATATCCCTGTGTCTGGGAATTGTGGGGTGCTCGGCTAAAGCTCCCGATTCATCAAGTACAGAAAAGCCGGCCAATACATCGGACTCAACCGATACCTCCGGTTCAGGGAAAAAGGTTGAAATTACAATTGCAACCAACTGGGGAGAGGGAGACTCCAAGTATGATTATTTTTATCCTGCCTTCCAGAAATTCCAGGAAGAGAATAAGGATACCATGGATATCAAGCTTCAAACTTACGGCACAGAAGACTATAAGACGAAGATTAAAGTTCAGACAGCATCCGGCGACCTGCCGGACGCATTCACCTACTGGGGGGGCTCCATGATGAATGACATGATTGAGGCCGGCCTGCTGGCGAATGTGGATACTTACTTTAATGACAGTACTGCGGTTAAGCGTGATGACTTTAATCCGGCATCCTTTGCATATTATACCTCGGCAGACGGCAATACCTACGGCGTTCCAATTGAGTCCACGCGAGGCGTATTTTTGGCCAATAAGGATTTATTTGACCAATATGGTCTGCAATTTCCGAAGACTTATGAGGAGTTAAAGGAAGTGTCCAAGGTATTTAATGACAACGGCATTATCCCTATTGCAATCGGCAGCAGCGGCGGAACCCCTTCCGAGTTCTTCTTCAGCGAATTATATAACCAGTATTCCGGCGCAGCAGAGGAAATTCAGAATCTGGCCACGACGAAAAAATTCGCCACGGAAAATGCCCTTAAAGTTGCCAATAATATAAAAAATATGATTGATGACAAAATGTTCCCCGCAGATACGGTTGCAAACGGCGGATGGGCTGCCAGTCTCCAGCTGTACACGGACCGGAAGGCTGCTATGACCTATACCTATCCATGGATGTTTGAATCCATTCCCGAAGATATCCAGAATTCAAGTGAAATCATTCCGGTTCCCATGCTGCCGGATGCCAGTGTTGATCCTGCGGGTATGATGACGGGTTTCACAGTCTATGGATTTGTCATCAACAAAAAATCCTATGAAGACCAGGCGAAGCATGAGGCCATGATTAAGGTTTGCGATTTCCTTGCTTCCAATGATTTATCCGTTGAATTAACCAAGAGCGGTATGATTCCTGCAAAGAATATCGAGGTGGATTTATCAAGTCAGAAGATTATCTACCAGAAGATGATGAATTTCAGCAAGGACAAGACTCTGACACAGGTGCATTTTACGACCATGCCCAAGGCATCCGCAATTACGGCAATGGACTCCAGCCTTGATGAATTGTTTATCAGCGGTATTACGCCACAGGAGTTTATAGATAAGGTACAGGCAGAGCTGGACAGAAATTAAATTAGAATAACATCTTATTAAAAAGGCTGTCTTGAGCTTATTATCATTTGAGACAGCCTTCTCTTAAGAAAGGATCGTTACAGTGAAAAATAAATTAAGTAAATTACAGATACCGGTTTTGTTTTTGGCACCTGTGTTTCTCGTTTATACGGTATTTGTTTTTATACCGATGCTGTTGTCTTTGTATTACAGTACGACGGATTGGAACGGAGTGACAGAAAAGGTATTTATCGGGCTTCAGAATTATAGGGAATTAGTTTCAAACAAGGATTTTTGGCTTGTATTTATGAATACAATGAAGCTGGTGGTTGTCACCTTAATGATACAAATCCCCATGGGACTGATTTTAGCTTACCTGCTCTATTGCAGGACGAAGGGAATGAAAATATTCCGTACAATCTATTTTCTTCCCGTTGTAATCGCACCGGTTGCAATCGGTTTAATGTTTACTTTGTTTTATAACAGTGAAATCGGTATTTTTAATCATATTTTGAAAATAATTGGTCTGGGGAGTCTGCAAAAAAACTGGTTGTCGGATGTGAACACATTACTTTATGCGGTTATGGCACCTCAGGTTTGGCAATATATCGGTTTGTATGTCACCATTTTCTTAGGTGCGCTGCAGTCTATTCCGGAGGAGCTGATTGAGAGCGCCCAGATTGACGGGGCGGGCAGGATCAATGCATTTTTTCATGTAATCCTTCCACAGATAACGGAATTTACCTTTATCTGCATTTTGTTAAGCGTCACAGGTTCGTTAAAATCCTTTGACCACTCATGGATCATGACCGGCGGCGGACCGGGCGTACGGTCTGCCTACTTGGGGGTATTCATGTATAAAACTGCTTTTGTGAATTCTGATTTTGGTATGGGCAGTGCAATCACCATAAGCATTATTGCAGTTTCGCTGATAATAACCGTGGTATTCAACAAGCTGACGAAAATGAGAAGTGATTATTAAGGAGAACGCAATGGGAAAATTTCGCAATAAGTCATCAAAAAGTAAAGTAGCCGCAATCATAAAATATTTATTCCTGACCGCGGGGGCAGTCGTATCCTTGTATCCTTTCATCTGGGTTCTGCTATCCTCCTTGAAGGACAACAATGAAATCTACAGTAATTCCTTTGGCTTGCCGAAGATAATCCGGTGGAGCAATTATACACAGGCATGGAACGGCGCCCGGGTCGGGACCAGCTTTTTTAACAGCCTCATTGTCAGTCTAAGTTCCGTAATTCTCCTGGTGGTAATTACTGCTATGGGAAGCTATATACTGACCAGGGTTCATAAGAGTACCTTCCTGTCAGTATATCTTTCTCTGGGAATCATGATTCCCATCCACGCCATGCTGATTCCTTCCGTTATCATATTCAAGCACCTGCATCTGCAGGATAACCTCGTCAGCCTGGTGCTTGTGTATATTGCGACGAATATCTCCTTCAGCCTGTACATTATGAAGGGTTTCATGGACCGGATTCCGAGAGAGCTGGATGAAGCGGCTACCATTGACGGCTGCGGCCAGGCGGGTATCTTCTTCCGGGTCATCTTCCCGATAGCAAAACCCGGAATGGCAACCGTAGCCACGTTGGCCTTTTTAAACTGCTGGAATGATCTGCTGCTGGGACTCGTCCTCATATCGGATCCCATGAAGCGGACTCTTTCCATGGGTATCTCAGCCTTGAAGGGCTCCTATGTGACACGGTACGGCTTGCTCTGCTCCGGCTTTGTGATTTCCATCGTTCCTGTCGTGATTATGTATCTGATGTTTCAAAAACAGGTTGTCCAGGGTATGACGGCAGGTGCTGTAAAGGGCTGATTCAGGAGAATAAATAATATGCTTTAGGAAAAGAAGAGAAGGAGGAGCGGATGAAGTTTACAGATAACGGAATAGAGATAAAGGGGATGGAGAAACCTTTATATTGCGGGTCCGTCCATTATTGGAGAATTGAAAAAGAAAACTGGGGCAGGGTACTGGATGAAATCTGTGGTATGGGCTTTGAAATCATTGAGACCTATATCCCCTGGTCCGTCCATGAATATGAAGAGGGCAGATATGATTTCGGAGAGCTTGACGGTAAGAAGGACCTGGACGGTTTCCTGCACCTGTGTGAAGAAAAAGGGCTGTCCGTGATTGTAAGGCCGGGGCCCCATATTAATGCGGAGCTGACCTTATTCGGTTACCCGGAATGGATTCTTCAGGATGAACGGATTCAGGCAAAGAACCCTTGGGGCACCACCGTTGTGTACCCCTATGTAACAAAACAGTTTCCAATCCCCTCCTATGCCAGTGAAGTGCTCTATGAAAAGACGGAGGAGTACTTTAAGAAGATTGCTCCGGTATTGCATAGGCATATCGGAGGGAAGGGATGCATCATTGCGGTACAGGCAGATAATGAGACCTGTAATTTTTTCCGGGATCGGCCTTATATCATGGACTATTCGGATGCTTCTCTCAAGCTGTACCGTCAATTTCTGGAGGAAAGATATCAAACGGTAGAGATGCTGAATGAAAGCTACCGTTCCAATTATCCTGACTTTGAAGGTGTGGTTGCTCCCCGGGGCTTTCGGGGAGAGAAAAAGGAGGACCTGCCCTATTATTTTGATTGGGTGGAATATAAGGAATATCAGATTTTGTATGCATTAAAGCGTATGATCGCAATATTGAATAAGCTTGACCTGAAGCTCCCTATTTTTCATAACTGTGCCTATCAGAATTATACTCCCATATCCGTTCCGCGTGATGAAGAGATAAAGGGACTAAGTGTAGCCGGAATTGATGCCTACCAGGAGCCGAAGGACAGGGAGATGCTGCAGGAGAGAATACGGTATCTGGCCGGCAGCAGCAGGCTGCCCTTTGTTCCGGAATTTGGTTCCGGTTCCTGGTTTGACCGGAATTGCCTGCTTTCGGCAGAGGAGGAGGAATACGGCTATCTGTATTCCTTTATGAACGGATTAAAGGCAATAAGCTTCTATATGCTGGTGGAAAGAGACCGTTGGACCGGATGTCCGGTGACGGCTGACGGAAGGGTGCGGGAGAATTTCTACCGGATGTTTCAGGAGATGCTGCGGATGCTTCAGGAGGAAAAGGTCTGCCAGTACCAAAGAAGGCCAAGAATCTTAATTCTAAAGAACTATGATATGGGGAGACTCAAAGCCCTGTATTCTATCATGGATTTAAACCTGCTCTCCTCCAACTGCTTTATAACAGGGCCGGATATTCCCGCTGTGCTATTCACTCCTGATACGGATCTTGGAATTCATATGGACGGGGAGGACAGCCATTATGCAAAGGAAGTGTGGGTGGACCAGGTTGCGGAGGTATTGAACGGGCAGCATTATGAGTTCAACTATTCCGATCGGTATCTGCAGGAAGAACGATACGGGGATTATGATGTGATATTTGCTTCCTGCTACGATTTTATGGACAGGGAAACGCAGGAAAGACTGGTCCGTTTTTCAAAGAGTAATGGAAAGAAATTGTTCCTTGGGCCTTATATACCATATATGGACCGTGATTTCAGAGCGTGTACCGTTTTAGAGAAAGCATTGGCGGAAGATTTGGAGACGGCAAAGCAGAAAGTGCCGTCAAGGTGTGGCATAACCTTTCTGCCTGACCCTGACGGCCTTGATTGTGATGATCTGCAGCTAAACCGTGAATATGTCTATGAAGAGGCAGAGGTGGAGATTGCCGTACATTATCATCCTGCCGGCAGGGATCATCTTCTGTTCATGGCGAATCATTCAGACAGGGAAAAGACCGTCAGGCTTCACTATCAGGAGAACCGAAGTTTCCGAAGCGTCTGGCGGGGAAAGGGCAGCAGCAAAAACAATACACTGACAGCCGAGCTGGCACCTTATACAGTCAGTATATGGAAGGCAAAGATGGAGGAGGAAGCAGATGATAAGCAGTAGAATTCATATGGATTACTTACAGCCGGAAACATGGACTCATCTTGGTGTTATTCTTTCCTGCCTGAACCCGGAAAAGGAGGTGCTTCATATCCTAAAGACGGACACGGGAAAGTTCAGGGGGATCACCTCCCATCAACAGAGGATTGCACCGGAGGAATTTTTAAGCTCCGGTGAGCCGGAGCCCCAAAAAATATTTTCTAAATACGGAGAGATAGAAGAAATCAGAGTATATACCTTACCGGGACTGGAAAGCTACTATACCAAAGTACAGGACTCTTCCGTCTATTCCATGGATATCGATGATTACCTGATTTACCTGTATCAGATGCAGGAACAGACAGAGGGTATTCAAATTTATACCCGAAGGAACAAAACAAGGTGTTATCTGGAGTATTTGAAGCAGCTAATTGACCAGAATGTAAAGGACGGAGCATTTCTGCTATGGTTAACCAATCATGGGGAATTGTATTTTAACTGTATCCTGGAATATAAGGGAGGCAAGCTGGTCCGACTGACGACCTCAGACCGGTATCCTGATGCTTATTGTGATTATGATGAGGTATGCTTAAGGTTAAAGTCGGAGTACCCCGGTTCGGTACAATGTGTTACTATAGAATTAAGAGAATTTGCGGAGAGAATAGAGGGATTTTTCCGGAAGCAGGGTTAATATTGCAGTCAGGGAGGAAAAGAAATGTTTCTGATAAAATGGATAAAAAGTATTCGGCCAATGAAAAATAAGTCACTGAGATTTCGTTTTACCGTGGCGATTATTTTCATGTCTATTGTACCAGGGCTGATTCTGACCTTCCTTTTCTATAATAACATGGAAAAATTCTACAAGGAAAAGATTCAGATCTACCAGATAAACCTGCTGGACCAGATGACCTCCCGGATGAATAATATTATGGAGCAAAGCAAGGTGGCCTCCAGTCAGGTGCTTGGCCTGGCGGTTACCTCCGGCTCCTTTGGTGATTATACCAATATGAATCTGCATCAAAGGCTGATGTTAAAACGGGAACTGGAGGCTCAGTTAAGCAATATAAGGATTGCCAATGATTCTATCGATAATTTCTACCTGATTGGCTTTGAAAATAATTTCTATACCTCCAATTCAGAATGGAACCGGGAAAAATTCCTGAAGCTTGATTGGGTAAAAATTGACAGAAGCCAGGCAGGCGGTTCTGTGACCATACCAACCCATAAAGCCGATTACCGATATTTGAATTCCGGCAGCAGCTCTACGCTTGTTGTGAGCCTGGTGACCTATCTTAACACCGTCAATGTCAACAGTATGATCGGATTAGTGCAGATTGATATCAATTATAATACGATTAAAAAGGCGATGGACTCCATGACCATGACAGATAAGGATTTTGCCTATATTGTTGACGGAGAAGGAAATATAATCTACAGCCACGGGGAGAAACTGGCAGGAAGAAATATAAAGGACTTCTCTTCCAATTTAAATCATTACCGGGACAGCTACCAAAAAGTCATCGGTTACTCTTATGTCGAGGACCGGGACCAGACCATCCGTACTTCCGATATCAGAGGGACGGATTGGAGGATTATCCAGGTGAACAGTGAAACCATGCTTAAGGGAGAATTAGCCAAAGCTCGCAGTATCTGGTTCTTATTTGCTGTAATCTGCCTGGTTGCCGCTATCCTGCTTGCCGTAAGCTTGTCACACAGCATTACCAAGCCGGTTCTGAAAATAATTAAGAGCATGAAGAGAGTCGGCCACGGTAACTTCAATACGAAGGTGGAGAGGATCGAGGACCGGGATCTTGCGGTATTGGCGGACAGCTTTAATATTATGGTGGCTGAAGTCGACAAGCTGATGAAGGAAAATGTCCAGAAGGAAAACGAACGGATTACGATGGAGCTGACGGCACTAAATTCGCAAATCAACTCTCATTTTCTATATAACACTTTGAATACAATTAAGTGGATGGCAATCCGCCAGGGAGCCAAGGATATCGTAAGGATGATTGTAGCTCTGGTCAATATGCTGGAGTATAGCTGCAAAAATATTGATCAGCCCGTACTGATTCCGGAGGAAATCAAATTTATCGAGGACTATGTTTATATCCAGCAGGTGCGCTGTAAGAGCAATGCCAATATCAAGTTTGAACTGGACAGTGAGCTTAAGGATTGTAAAATATTAAAAATGCTTCTGCAGCCGATTGTAGAAAATGCAATGCTGCATGGCTTTGCAGACCGCAGTACCGGCAATGAAATTCTGATACGGGGAAGATTTCTGGGAACGAAAATACAGCTTCAGATCAGTGACAACGGAAAAGGATTTTGCTATGACAGTATGGATAAGTTGACGGGGGTGGGACTTCATAATATCCGGAACAGGATCAGGCTGAACTATGGTGAAGAATACAGGCTGACTCTGGAAAGTAAGATTGATGTCGGCACCTGTGTGTCTGTTGAGATACCGGTTATAGGAGGGAAGGTGGAGACGGTTGCAGAAGATACTGATTGTTGATGATGAGGCATATTCCAGGGAAGCGATTGCGGAGACAATCCCCTGGGAGGATTATGAGATTCAGGTATTATGTGCTTCCAGCGCCAGGGAGGCCATGGAGATACTGACGAGGGAACAAATCAACGTCCTGCTCACCGACATTAAAATGCCGGAAATGAACGGCCTGGAGCTGCTGGCAGAAGTCCGCCGGCTGGAAATTGACCTGGAGGTCATCATATTAAGCAGCTATAACGAATTTGAGCTTGTAAGACAGGCAATGAAGCTTGGAGCCAGTGATTATCTGTTCAAACCCACGATGCTGGAGGACGATATTATTGATTCCGTTCAAAAGGCGGCTGGGAAGCAGAAAGAAAAGGAGCTTCAAAAGAACGAAAAGGTACAGAGGAAGAGTGATTATAATAAAAGGAAGGAAAAAGAAGCATTTTTATTCGACCTGTTAAGCGGAAGGAAAATGGAAGAAGAGATTTTTGAGCGGAAAATGAAAGAATTCCAGCTTCCTTTTACCATGGAAGAAGCGGTGGTTATTGTCTTCAAGATAATGAAATCTTCCTCAAGTATGGCGGAAATATTTGAAAATGACAGCTATCTTATGAAGGCCTCCATATGCAATGTGATCAATGAAGCACTGGAGACAGTACCGGATTATGAAATCATCAGTCTTAGCTTTAACGAATATATCGTCATTGCCTGGTATAATGATAATTCGGGGGAAAAGCAATTTTTGTTCCGAATCAATCAGGCCATTGCAAAATCAACGGAATTCATGGAGGAATATTATAGGATTGATTTTGCGGTAGGGATAAGCAATCCCGGAAAGTACATGAAGGATGCATCAAAGCTGTATCGGGAGGCTTCCTTTGAAGCGGATAAGGAAGATCTGGATCAGGTCAGGGTGCACTATGCCAGTGATTTTAACCAAAGTGCTTTACTCAAGAGGGAATTATCCGTATCGATGGAGTATATCAAGGAAAATTTGGGCGATAAAAATCTCTCTTTGCAATCCGTAGCAGATTATGTCGGTGTGAGTAAAAATTATTATAGCAAGGTATTCAAGGAAGGAACAGGAGTTAATTTTATTGATTATATTACCAGATTGCGGGTGGAGAAAGCACGCAGCTTATATATCTATACGGATTTGAAAATCTATGAGATAGCAGAGAAAGTCGGTTACTCGGATTGGCACTATCTTTACAAGGTGTATAAAAGAGTCCTGGGGCATTCCATGTCCCAGGAGAAGCGGCATCAGAAGGAGAAGAACAAATGAAATTATTATTGAATACCACGACATTTGAACATAACTTGAAAAATGAATCAGAGCAGTTATTTATTTTTGAACCGGATTCCGGAATAGAAAACCATGTCGTCAATCTATATCCGGATGTCAGATATCAAACCTTTGAAGGCTTTGGGGGTGCCATAACTGACTCCGCCGGATATGTCTATTCAAAGATGAATAGTGAACAGAAAAAACAGGTGATGGATACCTATTTCGGTAAAAAGGAGCTGTGTTACGGCAAGGTTAGAATTCATCTTGACAGTTGCGATTTTTCCGTCAGCCAGTATGAGGCGGTGTCAGATCCGGAGGATACCGGGCTGCAGACCTTTGATTTATCAAGAATGAAGGAGTACCTTATTCCTTTGCTGGAAGACGCGGCAAAGACCCTGGGTAAGGTGCCGGAAATTCTGGTCAGTCCCTGGTCGCCGCCGGCCTTTATGAAGACGAACGGGGAAAGAAGCCATGGAGGGAAGCTAAAAAGTGAATATAAAAAGTTGTGGGCGGAATATATCTGCAGATATATCACAGAACTTCGCAAGCTGGGCTTTGATGTTTTAGGAATGACATTGCAGAATGAGCCCAATGCGGTGCAGACATGGGATTCCTGCATTTATGACGGAGAAGAAGAAAAAGAATTCCTGCGGGATTATATGTATCCTGCCCTTGAGAAGAACGAACTGACAGGGATTGATATCTATATCTGGGATCATAATAAGGAACGGGTTTTTGAAAGGGCATGCCAGGTGATCGATCAGGATACGGACAGGATGATTACGGGAGTAGCCTTCCATTGGTACAGTGGGGACCATTTTGAGGCATTGGACCTTCTTAGGGAAAGATTTCCCGGGAAAAAGCTTATTTTGTCCGAGGCCTGTATTGAATATTCCAAGTATGGCAGCGAAGGTTATTTGGCCAACGCCCAGAAATATGCACATGATATCATAGGAAATATAAATAATGGCATGAATGCTTTCTATGATTGGAATATCCTCCTGGACGAAACGGGCGGGCCGAATCATGCGGGTAACCTCTGCGATGCACCGTTCCTGTATAATGCAGAAAAGCAGGAGCTGATTGAGAGAAACACATTATCCTATATCAGGCATTTCAGCCATTATATTCAGCAGGGAGCCACAAGAATTGCCTATACGAAGTATACGGACCGGCTGGAGGTGACAGCCATGGCAAATCCTGATGGGAAGCTTGTGCTGGTCCTTTTGAACAGATCGGAGGAAAAGCTGCCGGTTGTGATAAGGCTGAAGGGTAAATATGTTAGCTTTGAGATGGAAAAAGAATCCATAGCAACAGGAATGATAGAACTTGAATGATATCTGGGAATACCCTGATAGTTAAGTCACAGCCTCTTTTCTGCGTCTTACTATCAGGGTATAGTTTATCCTATACTTTTATTTGATGGTTAATTTATACCGTATGCTATAATCTCCTGCTTTTGCAATGACATAAACACTACCGGCTTTTTTCGCCTTTAGCTTTCCGCTCTTTTTATTGATTGCGGCAATAGAGGTATCTGACACAGAATAGGTTACAGCCTCTGTTATGCCATAAGCTTTTGCTTTGAAGGTGAAGGTTTTTCCTGCTTTTAGGGCAGTGGTTTTCGTTGTAAAGCTGACATATGGCTTCTTTACAGTAAGTTTTAGGCTGTAGACAGAAGTGTTATCATTCACAGTTATACTTATTTTGATAGTCGCTTTACCGGGAGATACGGCAGTTATACGGCCCTTTGAAGTAATCTTTGCAATTGCCTTATCAGAGGAACTGTAGGTTATATGAACAGTATCCTTATCAGTTACTTTGTCAGACAGCTTAACGTTAACTGCAGCTGTTTCCTTCGGGAACAAGTTATTCCGGTTTAAGGTTACCTTGGCTGCCTTAGAGTAATCCGGTGCCTTTGTGGGAGCAGGTGTAACGGTAGGTGTAGGCGTAGGTGCAACTGTTGCGGTAGGAGTCGGTGCAGCTGTTGCTGTCGGCACTGGAACTGTGGGGACAGGCCCTCCGGAGACACTTGGAGAAGGAGAAGCAGGGTCTGACGGTGCAGGTTCCGTAACACTTGGAGAAGGAGAGGCAGGGTCTGACGGTGCAGGTTCCGTAACACTTGGAGAAGGAGAGGCAGGGTCTGACGGTGCAGGTTCTGTAATACTTGGAGAAGGAGAAGCGGGGCCTGACGGGGTAGGTGTTTCGGTAGCACTTGGAGAAGGGGTTACCTGATAAGCACCAAGGTCATAGCTTTCGCTGTTAAGGGCGTAGTCATACAGAGTAACTGCAAGGTCAGATAAAGGAACATTAGTGATAGAAAGAGCTTTCTTATCCAATAGGATATCGGTTTCCTTCCCCTTAGTGTCTTCATTTATTAAAAATACTCCAAGAGGGTTTACGGCATCTGACTTTTTATACAGAATGGCAGCCGCTACATACTGGTTGTCTTTTACGTAAATGTGAAAGGAGTCTTTTGCTGATGAAGAGCTAAGCAGAGCCGGCTTTTCCGTATCAATGGTGATAGGAAATACCAACTGGCTTCTCTCGTTATTCTGTCCATGGTCAGAATAGTCTAACTCTCCGCTTACTGTTAAAGTAACGACGGAATTATTGGGCAGAAGCTTTCCGGCACTGTCCAAGCCGCCATAAAGTAAGGTCAGATAAGTGGGTACAATGGCTTGTTTACTGGATATGTACTGGGTTTTTGTCTCATAGCTTAGGCTATCTGATAGAAGAAGCCCGCCGTCTTTATCGGTAAGCTGGAAACTTAAGGATTTCGCATTGCGAAGGAGGCTTAAGGCAGCGACATCCACACTGTCAAAGTTCCCGTCCCCATTCGGAGAGATGGCAATCTTATCAGTATCGGCACAAGGGGCAAGGAGCTGGTACAAACTCTCGTATTGATAAGGAGTGTAGGTACCAATTAAGGAGTAAGCATTATTATCAAAAGGATTGACACCAAGATAGCCGTAACCGTCCGGTGTTTCGGAATATAATGCATGGATGGTCTGCTGGTAGCCTTTCAGGTCGGATGCCGAACCGGCGTCAAAAAGCGGAGCTTTTGTCCAGTCTCCATAAAAGCCCATGAAGGGAATGGATAAATCTACGCCGTCTGAAACTAAGGTAAGATAGCCGTCTACAAAGGCACCGTTTTCAAAGAAGGCATCCAGGTGTTGTCGGATTTCATCCTTAAGGGTGATAGTAACCTCCACGGTCAAATCTGCTTCGGAATTTAATACAATGGCGCTTCCGGACACTACAGGAGTTCCATTTACCGTAAAGGAAACATCTGCGTAGCTGCTGATATTGGCAGCGGCTTCGTCAATGACATTCAGATTCGCTAAAGAGTCAGTGGATTCAGATAGTACTACAGCCTTGGGAACATAGGTGATGGCAGAGCCTGTGATACTTCTGATGTGGAAGGACTTTGTATACACTCCGTTTTTGGCAGGATCATCGCCTATGTTAAGCTTGGGTCTGCCGTTTGCTCCGTCTTCCTTATCCGTATACAGATACGCTCCGGCATTTACTGCATTATAGACATTTACAACACCGCTGCCCTGCTTTCTGGGAGTATAAGGAGTGCCGTCCGCTGTTTGGGAGGGTATAGCAGTACTCATAAGCAGGTCAGTGGCAATTACTGCTTTTTCAGGGGAGGTTAAGAAATATTCGGTTTTCTCGTTGAGATACTGCTTCATAAGTGCATAAGCACCGGCTATATGCGGAGCAGCCATGGAAGTACCGCTCATGGTTCCGTATTTTCCGCCCGGAAGGGTTGAGTAGATATTTCCGCCGGGGGCTGCAATTTCCGGTTTCAGTTTCAGGTCGGGAGTGATGCCCAGGGAAGAAAAGTCTGATGGGGTATTGCCGTAAGTGTCAGGGAATATACCGGGTTCTCCTGATACCGTGGCAATTTTTTCTGCCGCACTGCGAAGAAAATTCCCGTCTGCCAATGAAATGGAAATGGCAGGAATGTTATAATCTGTGATTGCCATATTAAGTGAGCCGGTTGTATTGTTGCTGACTATGATAGCAACGGCTCCGTGGTTTTTAGCATATATAAGCTTATCATTAAAGGAAATGTCGCCGCGTCTTACCAAAGCTATCTTTCCGGTGACGTCTATGCCTGCATAATCAGTATTTTTTCCTAAACCGGGTACGTCAACGTATTCGATAGCTCCGCCGGAAACTGCCGATAGGGAGGAAAAGAAAGGTTGGTTTCCTTCTGCCGGTTCGCTGTAGGTTACTTTGGTCCCTTCTACTTCAAAATAATTGGCGTGGTAATTAATATTGGCTACACTGGCAACCGAGAGGGGGGTCAGATAGGTGGAAGGGGATCCGACCACAGAGGTGTCGGGATTGGCGGATACAGCCAGACCGCTAGGGGTCAGGTTTTTAAAAGCATTTCCGTAAGTGCTGCTGTAGCTGTTGCCTGCGGATACGGCCATGGTAATTCCGGCACTTTCCACCCGGTCGTAAACAGCGGAAATGGAGTCTTCGCCTTCCTCTGTAAAACCACTGGGAGAGCCCAGGCTCATATTGATGACATCGGCACCCAGAATAACGGCATCTTCAATAGCTGCCAGAATATTTTCCGTAGAGGCACCGGTATTTCCGAGGATATCACTAAATACCTTCATAATCATTAATTGAGCTTCGGGAACGACGCCGGTGATATTATCGGAATCTCCTTCCGGAGCGGCTACTGTTCCGGCAACATGGGTACCGTGATCATTGCCATTTGCAGTGACGGATTCAGGCTCCGGTATGACATCAGGATCTTTGTCGGCATAATCGTAGGCATAGGGGACTTTGGTATTCACAAAGGTCTTCGATACATCGGTGATACCTGACTGCAGAAGGTTTCCGCTGTCTGTCAGTCTTACCTGAAGGGAAGAAGCATCGGGAAATTTCGGACGCTCCGGCATGGTCAGAAAGCCCGGATGGGTGACATCAAGGCCGGTATCAATTATGGCAACTGCTGTTTTCTGCCCCTTGTAATTCAAATCCCAAAGAGTACTGGCTCCTATTGTATTGTTACTGGTGTCCATAACGGGGTCTATTTTTTCATAGACCGGAGCCTCATAAGCAGTTTTTACACCGCTTATTTTCTTTATAGAAGGAATAGCACTGGCTTTCACCTTTATGGCAAAGCCATTCATTACATTGGTGTAATGGTACAGCACCTTTGGTGCGGTATTAAGTGTTTTTAAGTGTGATATCTGACTGATGACATTTTCCTGCTGCTTTTGAAGATCTGAGGTAATCCTGTCAGCCTCTGCTGATTTGCTGAAATCCTCGAAACTTTGAAAAAAATTGGAGCGCATAAGTGAATTATCACCTATATACTGCTCCAAAAGAGGAGTTCCCTCTAATTCCACAATTACCGCTACAGGCTTGTTCTTTCCGGAAGCATCGTTTATGCTGCCCTCATACCCCTTTAAGCCGCCGGGTATTGTTAAAGGTTTCGTGCTGCCGTTACTGTTACTGGCAGCTGCAGGATTTCCTTCGGTATCTGCTTTTACTGCATCCGGATAAGCAAAAGGATTTGCCAGGATGGAGCTTACTGTCAGCACAAGAGCTGTGAGTACCGCTGTGACTTTTTTTCTCATTTATATCCCTCTTTCTTATAATATTGTTAGGTTTCATGATGATAATCACAGCTGGTTTTATCATTTGAGAGAAGGATGTTGATTAAAAAATAAGGAACAATTAGAGCTTATGTGCATCATTTACCTGATTTATCTAGGAATACTCCCTTGTAGTTCCTAATTTTTAAAATCTTTACAATTATAACATGTACCGATTTAATTTACAATAAATGGAAATAGTAGAAAAACGACAGGGTGCAACAGAAATTATCATTTTTTCTGTTGCACCCTGTCGTAAATATAACAGTTTCAGTCAATTGTAAGATTATCATAATTGTGGTATGATAATTTTCTGGAAATAATATTAGGAGTGTCTTGCATAAAGCCTTTCTTTTATCAAAGGTACTTTATCCATTACAGGCAGCAGCAGGGAAGCACCGGCTATCCCAAAAGCCGTCTGGACCAGATTGAACGGAATATCACTTATGGCTGCCAGAAGGCCCATTCCTAAAAAGAAAGCGGAGAAAAGATAATAGCCGGTTACCACAACGATACCTCCCCCAAGTCCGCCGGCAATGGTGCCAAAGATTTTTTTCTCTTTGCGGGAGGGATGCTTCATAATAAGGTGATAAACAGTGCCGCCCACAAAAGCCGCTAATGCTTTTATTATAAGAGTTGCAGGTGCAAAGCCCATATAGCCGGAGAAAATATCTGCAAACATGGAACCGATTCCGGCAGCGAGGGTTCCGTAAACAGGACCTAAGAGGATACCGCTAAGTAAGACCATACCATCCCCAAAGTGGATATAGCCAAGGGCAGGTGTCGGGATGCGGATTATCATAGTAGCAATGCAGGTCAGCGCTGCCATTAATGCTGACAGTATCAGGTTAAGTAATTTTTCGTTCATAATGCCTCCTGGTTTCTTTATCTTTTTAGTTACTTTATTCTAAAATTGGCATTATTGAAAGTTCCAGAATACAATTAATTGATAGTGCCAGAATGTATTCTGTAGTTTTGACAGAAAATAGACAACGCACGAGTGTGCTAATAAACACGCAGATGGGAGTAGAGAATGGATATTTATAAATTTTTAGAACAGGTGAAGTCAGGGGAAATGCAGTTAGATGCGGCTGCAGAAATATTAAAAAATCTGCCTTATGAGGATCTGGATTTTGCAAAACTTGACCATCACAGGCATTTTCGAAGCGGTTTTGGAGAAGTGGTGTTTTGCCAGGGAAAGAGCATAGAGCATTTAACAGAAATCTACCGCAGATTCTACATGCATGATACCAATGTTCTTGGCACCAGAGCAAGCCGTGAGCAGTATGAAGAAGTGAAGAAGGTGGTGGATTGTGTGACCTATGACCCATTATCCAGAATACTTTCCGTTGAAAAGGAGAAACAGGAGAAAAAGGGTCTTGTAGCAGTATGTACCGGAGGTACCGCAGATCTTTTTGTAGCGGAGGAAGCAGCCAGGACGGCAGAATTCTTCGGAAGCAATGTGGTCCGGGTATATGATGTGGGAGTAGCCGGAATCCACAGGCTCTTTTCCAAGCTTGAAGATATCCGGAAGGCAAATTGTATTGTAGCGGTAGCCGGAATGGAAGGGGCACTTGGCGGTGTTCTTGCCGGTCTTGTAGACAAGCCTGTAATTGCCGTTCCCACCTCCGTCGGCTACGGTACCAGCTTTGGAGGTGTATCGGCGCTTCTAACCATGTTGAATTCCTGTGCGGAAGGTCTTGCCGTTGTTAATATTGACAACGGGTTTGGAGCCGGGTATATGGCTACCCAGATTAACAGGCTTTGTAAAGATTAGCAGGAAGCCTTTCCTGCCAGGGTCTGTACCAGGCTGTAAAGGGTGGTGTAATCAAGTCCTGATTTGTCGGCAAGGCTTCTGATACTGTCACCTTCCGGGTAATAAAAGGTCTTATTCTGGTAGGAACATACCTTCACGGTTGCCTCGCCATAGGGAGTCACAACGGTTTCAAAGGTTCTCTTAAGAGTGGTGCGTTTCATTTCCTGCCTGCGTATGCCTATGGTAGTGGTGTGGGTAAAGATTAATTCTTCCATAAACGGAAGGTCTTTTTCAGAACATATGACACCTAAGAGGTAGGCTGGCCGGTTCTTTTTCATAAAGATAGGGGTATAATATACATCTTTGGCTCCGTTCTTTAATAAGATTTCCATAGCAGCAGCAAGGGCCTCTCCTGTGCAGTCATCTATATTGGCATTAAGAACCCAGACCGTATCCGAGAGAGTGTCAGACTGTGAAGGCTGCACCTCTTCAATCAGCATGGCTCTTAAGAAGCTGGTGTGTTCATATTCTCTCTTTCCTGTACCAAGGCCGATACGCTTAATCGTAAAGTCAGAGGGGAGTTCCTCCTTTGTCCTGATAGCCGCAGCAATGGCGGCACCTGTTGGAGTAACCAGCTCACCCTTAACCTGGGTAAGGTGAAGCCTTAGGTTGTACTGGGAGGATATATTTACAACTGCCGGTACGGGGATGGGAAGAACGCCATGCTGGCAGGTAATCTGTCCTCTGCCCTCATAAAGCTCGGAAATATAGACCTCTCCGACATTTAAGTTATCCAGGCAGATAGCAGCTGCGGTAATGTCTACAATAGAATCTGTGGCTCCTACCTCGTGAAAATGAACTTCTTCTACAGGCTTTCCATGAGCTTTTGATTCCGCCTCGGCAATAATGTAAAATATCTTTTTCGCAATGTTTTTGGCGTTCCCGGTGATAGCAGAGCTGTCAATAATGGTGCAGATATCCGCTAAGGACCTGTGCTCGTGATGGCCGAAATGAAGGCCGCCATTATCCTCGTGAAGGTGGCTATGGCTGTGTCCGTCATTATGCTCATGAAGGTGGTCATGGCTGTGTTCGTCATTATGTTCATGAAGGTGGCTATGGCTGTGTTCGTCATTGTCCTCATGAAAGTGGTCATGGCTGTGTCCGCCATTGTCTTCGTGAACGTGGCCAGGTTTTTCGTGCCCGAAGAGGTAGTCCATATCATGGTCATGGTTATCCTCCTTCAGTATTACATTAAAATCACAGGCATCAATGCTGTTCTTTATTTTTCTGGTTATTTCAATTCTATATCCGTCAACAGTAAGGCTTTTTAGTCCATTTAATAAAACCTCTTTATCTGCACCAAGATCTAACAGGGCAGCTACTGCCATATCACCGCTGATTCCGGAGTAACATTCCAAGTATAAACTTTGCTTTTTCATTTATAATCCTTTCTATAGCAGCATATTCCATCAACAGAACTGCGATAGGGTTATTATAGCACGCCGGAATTAGCGGTGCAAGAAGAAGGCAAAGCTCCAAAACAATCCCCTGGTCCTCTGCCTGTCCACAATTTGGTTTCATGCGTTTGCCGTGGCAGCATGCCGGGAGTGAAAGACTTACAAGGATTTTACAGCATAATGGTTGTACGATACCGTTTAATCGGATAATGTAATATATTAGAGAAGTCTTACCTGGTTAAGGGAGCATTGTCATGGAAAATCAATTTCAAATACTGGAAAAAATACTGGAAGGCCAATATATAACGCCGGTGTATCAGCCCATCGTATCCTTAATTGACGGGCAAATTTATGGATTTGAGGCCCTTAGCAGAATATCTGCAAAAGAGCTGGAAATGAATATTGAACTGATGTTTAAAATTGCAGATACCATGAACAAATCATGGGAACTTGAAACCCTGTGCAGAAAAAAATCATTGGAGTATGCTGCTCACCTAAAGGAGGGAAAAAAGCTTTTTCTTAATGTAAATTCCAATATCATTTACGACAAGAATTTTATAGAGGGCTTTACAAAGAGCAGCCTGAATGCATACGGACTTGATTCGGATAATGTCATATTTGAAATTACGGAACGGGTTGCGATAAATGATAATAATGCATTTCTTGCATCTATTAACCACTATAAGGGGCAAGGCTACGGAATAGCTATTGATGATTTTGGGGTCGGCTATTCGGGCCTTAATGTTATAGCCAGTGCCAGGCCTGATTTCATTAAATTGGATATGAACCTTGTCCGGGACATTGACAAGGAGGAGATTAAGCAGCTGGTATGCAAGGCAATGGTTGATTTCGGCAGAAATGCGGGTATTCAGGTAATTGCGGAAGGAATTGAAACAGAAGAGGAATTAAAAGCACTTATCAAGCTGAATGTCAATCTTGGGCAGGGATATTTTCTGGGGATGCCAAAAGGGGACTTTCAGGATATAGAGTCCGAAAAGATTGAGTTAATAAAAAAGATCCGTGCTAAAGTTTATGTCGATAATATTAAAAGTTCGGCTTATCCCATAGTCGGATATTTGTCCAGGGCAGGACACACCTTTTGTTCCGATGAAATTGCAGAAGATATTTATGAAACGCTAAGGCATGACTCTTCCATCAAGGGATTTACGATAGTGGAAAACGATGTTGCCATAGGCTTTATGACAAAGATGTCCCTGAATGAAATCCTGGGCGGCAGATATGGGTTCAGTCTCTATTCCAAGAAGAAAATACAGCAGTTAATACAGGAAGGTCTTTTACGGGTAAATTACAATACGCCCGTTGACCAGGTATCCGGCCTTGCCATGCAAAGGCCCTTTGAACAGCTTTATGATCCGATTGTGGTAGAAAAGGAAGGCAAATATTTTGGCATTGTAACAATTAAGGACTTGCTGGATGCCTGTACCAAAGTGGAAGTGGATACGGCTATGCACTGCAATCCTCTTACAGGGCTGCCTGGTAACCTGTTGATAGAAAAGGAAATATTAAGCCGTGTTTTAGGAAATACACCTTATTGCATTATTTACTATGATATTGACAACTTCAAAGCTTATAATGATGCATACGGTTTTCAGAATGGGGACATGATGATCTTACTGGTGGCGGACATCTTAAAAGAATATGCTTTAAGAGATGAATTTGTCGGGCATATAGGCGGAGATGATTTTATTGTCATTTGTGATTATCATGAGGGAGAAGGATACTGTAAATCCGTTATAGACCGTTTTACATTGCAAGTTGCTTCCCTTTATCGTGATGAAGATTTGCAAAACGGATATATTGTTTCCAAGAACCGGTATGGCACGATAGAAAATTTTCCCATAGCAAGCCTTTCCATTGCAGGCGTATCCAATAAAACAAAAACTTATCAGAGTGTGGATGATTTTTCAAAGGACATTGCTCTGCTTAAGAAGAAATGTAAAAGACAGTCCGGGAATTATTTTGAAATACAATAGCTAAACTCTTGACAAACTAAACCTGCCTGTGCTACACTTGCCATGAACTAGGGGTGCCTGATGAATCAGGCTGAGAGAAAACTACCAGAATGTTTTAAACCCTGAAGCGGTGAGAGCTGCTTCGTACCTGATCCGGATAATGCCGGCGTAGGGATGTATAGGATTTTAGGCGTTTATTGGCCCTGTATACAACCTTCCCGGTAACGGGAAGGTTTTCTTTTACTAAAATAAAAAAGGAGGATCATTATGAATGCAAGCGTAGCAATACAGGTATTGCCTCATGTGAACAGTGATGAAGAAGTAATCAGGATAGTAGATGAGGTGATTGACTACATAAAGAGCACAGGCCTTAAATATTACGTAGGACCCTGTGAGACAGCAATCGAGGGTGAGTATGAAGAACTCATGGAAATCGTAAAGAACTGCCAGTATATCGCCGTCAAGGCAGGCAGCCCCAAAGTTGCGTCCTATGTAAAAATAACCTTTGCACCGGAGGGTGGTGTACTGACAATTGACCAAAAAGTTACAAAGCATCATCAATAAGATTTCTCCGGCCCTTGCAATAACTGCCATTTTACTTATCTGGCAGGTATTATCATCCGGGGGAATCATTCCAAAGTTTATGCTGCCATCGCCGAAAGAAGTAGTAAAGGCCTTTATAGGAGACTTTCCGCTCTTAATGCTTCATGCCAGGACAACTCTGTCAGAGGCTTTTCTGGGCCTGTTCTTCGGAATACTTATTGGCTTTCTTGTGGCGGTAGTGATGGACCGTTTTAAAATTGCCTATAAAGCAATTTATCCGGTATTAGTCATAACGCAGACAGTACCTACAGTGGCTATTGCGCCTCTTTTGGTTTTGTGGCTGGGCTATGGGATACTGCCTAAAATTACATTAATTATTATTACCTCGTTCTTTCCCATAACCATCGGACTTTTGGATGGTTTCCGGAATGTGGATAAGGATGCTCTGAACTTGTTAAAGGCTATGGGAGCGACGAAATTGCAGAGCTTTATCCATATTAAACTGCCAGGCTCCATACCGCATTTCTTTTCAGGACTTAGGATATCCGTATCCTATTCTATTATCGGAGCTGTGGTAGCAGAATGGCTGGGGGGATTT
Organism: Anaerocolumna xylanovorans DSM 12503; assembly: GCF_900143645.1. Classification (GTDB taxonomy): domain Bacteria; phylum Bacillota; class Clostridia; order Lachnospirales; family Lachnospiraceae; genus Anaerocolumna; species Anaerocolumna xylanovorans. Next base: position 21,640 of record NZ_FRFD01000008.1, read on the forward strand.
TCAGGACTTGGTGTTTATATGACCAGAGTAAGAAAATCTTACTCCTATGACAAAATGTTTGCCGTTATATTTTTTATCTCCTTTATCAGCCTTTTGCTGATGTTTGGAGTGACACTGCTGCAAAAAGGGATAACACCCTGGGACAGAGAAGAAAAGGATAAGGCAAAGGGGTAAAGCAGAAAATAAGCTATCAGGAGGGATTTTTATGAAAAAGAAAGTAATAGCAGTCATTTTATGCCTTGTATTGGCAGCAGGAGGGTTGACCGCCTGCAGCAGTGACAATAAAGATACAGCAGGAAAAGGCAGCACCGGTAAGGAAGACAGCCTGAAAAAAGTAAGGATTGTACTTGACTGGACACCAAACACGAATCATACGGGGCTGTATGTGGCACAGGATCAGGGATATTTTAAGGAAGAGGGACTGGATGTGGAAATCATGCAGCCCCCGGAAGGAAGCACTACCTCATTGGTTGGAGCAGGAGGAGCAGAGTTTGGTATTTCCTTTCAGGATACCCTTGCTCCCACCTATGCATCGGACAGTCCCATGCCGGTAACAGCTGTTGCGGCAATTATCCAGCATAATACCTCTGGTATTATCTCCCTTAAGAAGCTTGGCATTGATTCACCCAAGAAGATGGAAGGACATACCTATGCAACCTGGGATTCACCCATAGAGCTTGCCATTATAAAGAAGATTGTTGAGGATGACGGCGGTGATTACAGTAAAATCAAGATGATACCCAATACAGTAACAGATGTTGTAACAGCACTTAAGACGGATATTGATACGGTTTGGGTATATTATGCCTGGGACGGCATTGCAACAAAGGTGGCAGGGCTTGAAACCAATTACCTGAATTTCGCCGATTACGGAAAAGAATTGGATTACTACAGTCCGGTTATTATAGCCAATGACAGCTTCTTAAAGAAAGACCCGGATACTGCAAAGAAATTCTTAAACGCTGTCAAAAAGGGTTATGAATATGCAATTGCAGAGCCGGAAAAAGCAGCAGATATCCTGGTAAAAGCTGTACCGGAGTTAGACAGCAAGATGGTAACAGAGAGTCAGAAATGGCTGGCAGACCAGTATAAGGCAGATGTTACCAGATGGGGCTATATTGATAAGGACAGGTGGGATTCCTTCTATAAATGGCTTTATGATAACAAGCTGATTGACAAAGAGATATCTTCCGGCACCGGATTCTCCAATGACTATCTGGCAGAATAAAGTTAAGGGGAAGTGGAATGAACAAATTAACAGCAAGTAATATTAGTGTCAGCTATGGGGCGACGAAGATAATTGAGGGTATATCCATAGAGCTTAACAAGGGAGAAATCGTAAGCCTTCTTGGTGTAAGCGGTGTGGGAAAAAGCACACTTTTTAATGTACTCTCCGGTCTTTTAAGGCCTGATTCGGGAACGATAACCATGGACGAAGAGGATATCACGGGTAAAACAGGCAAGCTTAGCTATATGCTGCAAAAGGATATGCTGCTTCCTTTCAAAACCATCGTTGATAACGTAGCCCTGCCCCTGGTTATTAAGGGAAAGAAAAAAAAGGAGGCAAGAAAGACGGCTTCCTCGTATTTCGAAGAGTTTGGCCTCTCTGGTACTGAAAACAAGTATCCCAAGCAGCTTTCGGGAGGAATGAGGCAGAGGGCGGCGCTTCTTAGAACTTACTTATTTTCGGACCAGGTCGCACTTTTGGATGAACCCTTCAGTGCACTTGACACCATAACAAAAAGTAATCTGCACCAATGGTACCTTCAGGTTATGGAAAATATTAAGCTGTCCACCCTTTTTATTACCCATGATATTGATGAAGCGATTCTTCTTTCCGACAGGATATACATTATGACAGGAAAGCCCGGGCATATATCGGAAGAAATCAGGATAGATGCTAAAAAGCCCAGAGGTGAGGAATTCCTGGTGAGTGAGGAATTTATCCGCTATAAAAAACATATCGGTATGACATTAAAACAGAATGAACAGGAATAGTCTTTGACCGGCAGATATCTGATAACAGGTATCTGCCGGTAATTTTTTGCCAATTTAACACCTTAATTTGCGAAACTATATTTACAGATAAAAGAAAATAGTTATAATATAGACTATAAGCAATTGATTAAACCAATGTTGAATCCATACCTACAAGAATATGAATTATTGGAGTTGAATAAATGAAAAAAATTTTGGTCTATATAAAGATTCTGGTTAATATGCTGCTGTTTATTCTTGGGGTACTGGCGGTTATCTTTTTGGTGCCAAAGCTGCTTCGATTCTTTATGCCTTTTGTAATAGGATTTATTGTGTCTGTAATTGCAAATCCCCTTGTTAAGTTTCTGGAAAAGAGAGTTAAGATTTTGCGGAAGCACAGTTCGGCAATTATTATTGTACTGGTAATCGGTGCAGTTGTAGGCGTGATGTATGCTTTGATCAGTGTTCTGATAAATGAGTTCAGTAATTTGATACGGGATTTCCCTAATATTTACAAGAGTATGGAGACACAATTTCAAACCATATCCCTGAAGCTTTCAAGCATCTATGATAAGCTTCCTGTTGGAATTACAGTAAAGCTGGATGAGGTCGGAAACAATATAACAGAATATGCTTCCAAAATTGTGGCAGACAGCAGTAATTTTGATATCAGTGATGCGGGATATTATGCAAAGAATTTAATGGATATCATCCTGTATGCTATTGTGACCATTATGTCAGCCTATTTTTTCATTGCAGAAAGAGACAACCTGGCAGCAACTGTTCACCGCATGACGCCTGCACCTTTACTAAAGAGCTATAATTTGATTGTCTCTAATTTTAAGGCGGCAGTCGGCGGATATTTTAAAGCGCAGTTTAAGATTATGCTGGTACTCACGGTAATACTATTTGTAGGCCTTGAAATTATAGACGTTAAGTACTCCTTTTTATTTGCGCTCTTGATTGCCTTTCTTGATTTCCTTCCCTTTTTTGGGACAGGCGCAGTTATGTGGCCGTGGGCTCTGGTGGAGATATTAACGGGAAATTATTTTAAGTCAGCAATGCTTATAATTGTTTATTTGGTGTGTACCATAGTAAAGCAGGTGCTCCAGCCTAAAATGGTAGGGGACAGCATCGGTATCAGTCCTTTTTCTACCCTTGTATTTATGTTTATAGGTTACCGTCTGTTGGGGGTATTAGGAATAATCATCGGTATCCCTATCGGGATGGTGCTGGTGAATTTTTATAAGGCCGGAATGTTTGACGGAGTCATCAAGGGCTTTAAGATAATAATCCATGACATCAATGAGTTTCGAAAACTGTAGGAAAAAATGGAAAAAGACTATTGACCTAGTTTATATCTTTATATATAGTAATATTAGAACTAAATAGAGACAAAAACCTGGGATATCATTATACGAAAGGGGATAAAGCTATGTGTGAGAACAAAGTGCTTAGTCAGGAAAATATTATCGTAACCGCTAAAGAAATCCAAACGATTTTAAAAGACTTTCGCATCGGCAAGAAACCTCTGGCAAAATTATTAGGGTGGGGTGAGACCACAATAATAAGATATATAGAGGGAGATATCCCTACTGCGGAGTATTCAAACAAGCTAAAGAGCATAGTAGAAGATCCCATTTATTATTACGAACTGTTGTTGGAGAATAAGGATAACCTGACAAATGTTGCCTACCGTAAAACAATGCAGGCGGTTTTGGAGAAAATGACAGAGCGTAAAATCAACCTGATAGCCCAGTATATGATATATTACACCCAGGGGGATTTATCACCGGGGTATACTCAGTGGCTATTATATTATTCGCAGGGTTTTTCTATGGCATTGTTTGACAGGGAGCTGTTTGAGGATGATTTTAATGTAAATACGGAAAATGCTCCCTACATAAGTTTATATAACAGTATGAAAAAGCATGGGGTTAATCTATTGGAAGTCCCTATTAACCGTCTGACAGAAACGGAAAAGAATTTGATTAATAAGATTCTTGATACGTTCTGCTGGTATGGCCCTAAGACACTTAAAGCGCTTTCTGCTTTTGAGAAGTCCAATTACCGGGTTTCCAGAGATAAGGACGGCAGGAGAATTATATCAAAGGATTTAATAAAAAGCCAGTTTAAGGACATTTTAGCACTTTATGGAATAAGGGGTCTCAATGATATACATAAGTACCCCGACAGCAGATTTTTTGATTTAAGGGGAATATAGCAAAAGAAGGGATTGCTGCAGGTTTCAGGCTTTGCAGCAATCCCTTCTTTATGCAATAGGAAATTGCGTCCCATTGCGGGATTCTTTGTTCTGGACAGTGAACCTTAGAGGGTATCACAGCTTTATATTTTGTTGATAAAGATGGTATTTTGCTTCTAGACGGATAGGCTGATAAGATAATTTTGATTTTCTAAGCCCTTCCTGTCCCAGGTCATCTTCTCTGTTTACAATTTCTGCTTCCGGAAAGGAGTGTATAAGGAATTGCTGGTTAATGTAGTTATACAGGCCGGGAATATTAATATTAGCTTTTTCGATATGGATAAAGGCACATTTAATCTCAGGTGCGTAGCTTCCGATAGAATAAGCTTCCATCTTACCGTCAATATATACTCCGCCAATCTGGCAGTCTACAAAGCCGCAGTATTTGAATAGCCGGTGAATGCCGTTTTCTTCGCTTCTCATACTGCCGTGCTTATCCTCATAGTCTCTGTTATCCAGCCACCTGTCATGGAATTCCTCTATTTCAGCTACATTAGAGCAGTCCAGAGTTCTGAATTCGTATCTGCCCTCGTAGGCTTTCAGGAAAGAATTCAAATGGTTCTTCTTTTTGTGGTAGGCCTTACCGCTAAGGGTTCTTAATTTTCCGGCATCATAAATATAATCGTAATTTTCCCGGCAGTCCTCTACGGTGAATTCCTCTTCAAAGCCGGGGATGGTGCGAAGCACAGAAAGAAAGGCCTCATCTACCAGATACATGTTTAAGGGCTGGTTAAATACCTTATTCCAATGGGTTTTTATTTCTGAAAAAACGGCAGGAATATCTTCTGCCTTACAAAGGGGCATCATAGGACTAAAGACATCTTTAGCCTTAATTACACACGCCATGTAAGTATCATTCCGGTAATAGTGGGTATCATAAAATTCTTCCCAAATAAACTGGTTTACCGGCTGCCGTTCAGACATATAAACGGGTCTTAACGCAGAATAGGACTCTAAGCTAAGACAATCTGCAATTGTTAACTTTTTTAATTCGATTCCCATATCTTTTTCTCCTGTAAGGCATGACTGCCTTTTGCAGATGTGGCAGTTATTTACCTTGTGAATTACGTTTTGCTCTCATTCTAAGAGTAGGGTCTAAGATTTTCTTTCTTATTCGTAAATTTTGCGGAGTAACCTCTAAAAGTTCGTCGGTATCAATGAACTCAAGAGCCTGTTCAAGACTTAAGTTTTTAGGAGTAACTAATTTCAGGGATTCGTCAGCGTTGGAAGAACGGGTATTGGTCAATTGCTTCTTCTTGCAGACATTTACTTCAATATCCTCTGCCTTGCCATTCTGTCCGACTACCATGCCGGAGTATACCTTAACACCGGCAGATATAAAGAGAGTACCGCGTTCCTGGGCATTAAAGAGTCCATAAGTAATGGCTTCTCCTGATTCATATGCAATCAGGGAACCCTGCTTTCTGTACTGGATATCTCCCTTATACGGACCATAACCTTCAAATAATGTGTTTATGATACCGTTACCCTTGGTATCTGTTAAAAATTCGCCTCTGTAACCGATGAGTCCTCTGGAAGGAATGATAAATTCCAGTCTGGAATAACCGCCGTTGCCGTTTGACATTCCCTGCAGTTCACCTTTACGTTGGCTTAGTTTATCAATAACAGTTCCGGTAAATTCATCGGGGACATCAATAATTGCACGTTCCATAGGCTCCAGCTGATGGCCCTTTTCATCATAGCGGTAGAGTACTTCTGCCTTGCTGACAGCAAATTCATAACCTTCTCTGCGCATATTTTCAATTAAAACGGATAAATGAAGCTCACCCCTGCCGGATACCTTAAAGATTTCTGTGGTGTCGGTTTCTTCGACACGAAGGCTGACATCGGTATTTAATTCTCGGAATAAGCGGTCTCTTAAATGCCTGGAGGTTATATATTTACCCTCCTGGCCTGCCAGAGGGCTGTCATTTACAATAAAGTGCATGGCAATGGTGGGTTCTGAAATCTTCTGAAAAAGAATGGGAACGGGGTTCTCAGGGGAGCAGAGGGTATCACCGATATGAATGCCTGCAATGCCGGAAATAGCTACGATGGAACCAACGGAAGCTTCATTAATCTCAACTTTCTTAAGCCCTTCAAATTCATAGAGCTTGCTGATTTTAACCTTCTGGCATTTTTCGGGATCATGGGCGTTGAGTAAGACAACATCCTGATTTACCTTAATAACACCATTGTCAACCTTACCGACACCGATACGGCCTACATATTCGTTGTAATCAATGGTACTGATAAGCACCTGGGTGCTTTCCTCCGGATCTCCTTCCGGGGCGGGTATATAGTCTATTATTGTCTCGAAGAGAGGTTTCATATTCTCAGGAGATTCCTCAAGTTCTAAAATTGCAACACCGGATTTTGCAGAAGCAAATACAAAAGGACAATCAAGCTGATCCTCGCTGGCATCCAGTTCAATGAAGAGTTCAAGTACTTCATCAATAACTTCCTTGGGTCTGGCTTCCGGACGGTCTATTTTATTAATGCAGACAATAACCGGCAGATTAAGTTCAAGTGCTTTCTTTAATACGAATTTCGTCTGCGGCATGGGGCCTTCAAAGGCATCCACTACCAAGACTACACCATTTACCATCTTAAGAACACGTTCTACTTCGCCGCCAAAGTCTGCATGTCCGGGAGTATCGATGATGTTGATTTTTACGCCTCCATAAAAAACAGCAGTATTCTTAGAAAGAATAGTAATACCGCGTTCTCTTTCAATATCATTGGAGTCCATGACTCTTTCTTGCACTGTCTGATTGGAACGGAATACTCCGCTTTGTTTTAAAAGCTCATCAACAAGGGTAGTTTTGCCATGGTCTACGTGGGCTATGATTGCGATGTTTCTGATATCTTCTCTTTTGATACGCATATTAATCCTCTTTCCTGAATAGTAAAGCTATAGTATATTAGAAGCTGCTGATGCGGCAGAAATCAATTTTATTGTCATAATTAAAATATAATGTCAATAAAATGATATAGATTTATAAAAGTTCAATAATTTCTAAAAAACGCAAAGAACACTCTAACTTGAATATTGTATCATACTACAGAGAATTTACAAGGCCTTTCTTTTGAAGCTGTTATTTTCAGCGTTTTGCTTACCAGAAAAAAGTTTTTAATAAAAAAGTTGGAAATTTTTTTAAATTTTAGTTCTAGAGTGAATAAAATTTGCATACATATAGTAATGGAGAATAATTTTATCTTGAAGGTTAGGACAATACAATTGGGATACCAATTTAAAATTGTACAGAACACGAGTAAAGAGAAGGGAGTCATACGAAATGACAGATAAAGTATTTGATAACAATCAAGTAAGTATTGCAGGCGAGGTAATGACTGATTTTGAATTCAGTCACGATGTATTTGGGGAAGGCTTTTACGTTCTGGAGGTTTCAGTAAGCCGGTTAAGTAATTCCTATGATAACATTCCTGTTATGGTATCGGAAAGGCTGATTGATGTAAAAGCGGATTTAAAGGGCAAATATGTGGAGGTTAACGGGCAGTTCCGTTCTTATAACCGCCATGAGGACAACAAGAACAGGTTGGTTTTATCCGTATTTGCCAGGGAAATCAAGGTAAGTGATGAGGATACGGAAGGTATCCGCCCGAATTTCATTTTTTTAGACGGTTTCGTCTGCAAGCAGCCTATTTATCGAAAAACTCCCTTAGGAAGAGAAATTGCGGATATTTTACTTGCAGTTAACAGACCTTATGGAAAATCCGATTACATACCCTGCATCTGTTGGGGAAGAAATGCAAGATTTGCCGAGAACTTCGCAGTTGGCGGACATATTCAGGTATGGGGCAGAATCCAAAGCAGGGAATACCAGAAGAAATTAAATGAAAGTGATTTTGAAAAGCGTATTGCTTATGAAGTATCCGTAAGCAAGCTGGAATATTTGGAAGAATATTAAGAAGATAAGACTTTTGGACATAAATTTATGAGAGCCATGGGAGGGAGAATCGGCAGCAAGTTTTGCTGCTGATTCTCCCTCCAAGGCTTCTTTATTAGTGGGAGGATACAAGCTTCAAGCCGATAATTCCGGTTAAAATAAAACCCATACACACAATCCGTAAGATATCCACCGGTTCCTTAAACAGTAAAATGCCAAGAATTGCAGTGCCGATTGTGCCGATACCTGTCCATATGGCATAGGCAGTTCCTAAGGGCAGGGTCTTTAAAGCCAGGGACAGAAAATAAAAGCTTGCTACCATTCCGGCAATGGTTAAAAGACTTGGAAAAAGCCTTGTAAACCCGTGGGAATATTTTAGGCCCACGGCCCACCACACTTCACAGATACCTGCAATAATTAAGTATAACCATCTCATAAATTTCTCCTTTTATTACGGTTTATTTTTGACGAAAGACCGTCAGTATAGAGGGGAATAGTTTGAAAAATCAAGATTTTTCAAACACAACGTTGGAAAAGGCATGGAGGATAGGGTAAAAGAAAAAGCCCGGGATGATATTAAAAAATATCTCCCAGGCTTTTATCCTTCCGTGAACGCAGTTACCTGCGCGTTTTATCTTGGACCAGGCCAATACTGCCGTATTGCGGAACCCTATAAAACTTAAACTATATATTTTACCTGAATCTATGATACAAAAGAATCGGAGCAAAGTCAAGACCGGCATTTATAGTGGATTAAGATTTCCTGTGTTTGCTGCAAACTTTAGTAAAATGTAATTGACATTAAAAAACCATAATGTTAATATAGGGGTGTGTCAAATATAACATATAATAACATAACGTGATTTTGGTAGAGGCGCATTTTTTAAGAGTACATAGCAGGATATGGCAGAACATAAAGGAATGCTGTGGAAAGGAAAGAATGCCGAAATAAAGAGAAATTTTGCTTTTTCTTTATTGGGCATACAGTTAAGAGCTGTATGACTGTCATCAGGAATTTGATGGAGTGCTGCCTGAAGAATGATAGTTTGTTTCTCCAGTGTTGGAGGAATTTTTCGGGATTCTTTGGTGTCGGCTCACGGGCCGGCTTTTTTTTATTTCACTTACACATTTCTTTGCCAAAAGAAAAATGCGTTAGTCTTAAGGTCCGAAAGGACAAAAATTAGGAGGTGCCTGCATGGCAATATTTAAAGGAGCGGGAGTTGCGATTGTAACACCCTTTGATGAAAATTTGAATGTGAATTACGAAAAGTTAGGCGGACTGATTGATTACCAGATTGAGAACGGTACGGACAGTATTATTATCTGCGGAACTACCGGAGAATCTTCTACCCTTACGGAAAAAGAACATATGGAATGCATCCGTTATACGGTGGATAAGGTGGCAAAGAGAGTTCCGGTTATAGCCGGTACCGGTTCCAACTGTACCCAGACTGCCATAGAGCTTTCAGAGGATGCGTTAAAGGCAGGAGCAGACGGGCTTCTTTTAGTAACACCTTATTATAATAAGGCGACGCAGAAAGGTTTGATACAGCATTTTACCATGATAGCAAAGGCGGTAGATTTGCCGGTTATTCTCTATAATGTACCCGGCAGGACAGGCTGCAATCTTTTGCCGGCTACGGCAGCACAGCTGTATAAGGATGTGGATAACATTGTGGGAATTAAGGAAGCCAGTGGAAATATCTCGCAGGTGGTGGAATTAATGCACTGCACCCAGGGAGACATTGACCTTTATTCCGGAAATGATGACCAGGTGGTACCGCTGCTTTCCTTAGGAGGCATTGGAGTTATCTCGGTTTTATCTAATATTCTTCCCAGAGAAACCCATAATATTGTTGCTGATTTCTTAATGGGAGATGTTAAGAAAAGCCTGCGGGAACAGTTAAGGCTGATACCTTTGATTGACGCACTTTTTTGTGAGGTAAATCCCATACCGGTTAAGAAGGCCATGAATCTTATGGGTTTTGAAGTAGGCGGTTTAAGAAGTCCTTTAACAGAGATGGAAGAAGCGAATACCGAAAGGCTTATTAAGGCTATGAAGGACTTGAAAATTACACTGGTGTGATTCCGTCTTGGAAAATATGGTAATAAGGATAGCAAACAGCGGCAATTTATTATATAATTAAGATAAGTATATCTTGTTATCCTGTTTTACCGGATGGGAACAGGAGAGAGAAATATAAGGTACGTGAAAGAAAAGAGGTTAAAATGGTTCGTATAATTTTGCGCGGCTGTAATGGCCGCATGGGTCAGGAAATCACAAGGCTCTGTAAGAGTGATGGAGAAATAGAAATCATTGCGGGGACTGACTTAAGCAGCCGCTTTGAAAATCCTTATCCTGTGTATGATTCCTTTTTAAAGATAGAAGAAAAAGGGGATGTGGTTGTAGACTTCTCTTCCCCGGCTGGATTAAAGGAAATGCTTGATTACTGCATCAGTACTAAAACTCCCCTTGTATTATGCACAACAGGTCTTTCAGAGGAGGATATCAGCCTGGTAAAGAAAGCGTCAGAGAACATTGCTATTCTTCGTTCAGCGAATATGTCCATGGGAATCAATACTATGATTAAGCTGATAAAAGAGGCAGCTAAGATGCTTGGCGAAAGCGGTTTTGATATTGAGATTGTAGAAAAGCATCATAACCAGAAGGTGGATGCGCCCTCCGGAACAGCACTCTTACTGGCAGATTCCATGAATGAAGTGTTAGGCGGAGAATATGATTATGTATATGACCGTTCAGCGGTAAGGGAAAAACGAAATGAAAAGGAAATCGGAATATCTGCAGTCAGGGGCGGCAGCATTGTAGGAGACCATGAAGTAATATTTGCCGGTCTTGATGAGGTGATTGAGATAAAGCACATTGCGTATTCCCGGGCTATTTTAGCCAAGGGTGCCATATCAGCTGCTAAATTTATTAAGGAGAGGGAACCCGGACTATACAATATGCAGGATGTTCTTGCTTCGAACTAAAAAAAGATGTCTAAATTATATTCCTATAAGCGGGATATCAGAGGAGAGTGTGCTGGTATCCCGCTTATGCGTGCTTTTGGTACGCGCAGCCCATATGATAGAATAGACAAAAAACATGTAGAATAGGCATGAACTATTGTAAAAAATATCCAACCTGATATAATGTAACTGTAACAATAAATACTATCTTTGAGGTATTCTTTTGAAAGGGGGAGTTTCATGAAAAGCATGAAACAAGTTTCTGACGACGAGCAGATGGAAAAGACAAAAAAGAAAGAAGGGTGGTGAGTAAATGGTCACCTACGATTCCTTGTTTCTGATGATTCAATTTAGCATGCTGCTGATTGCTATGTTTGGCTTCATGCAGAACAAAAGCAACCGAAAAAAACACTAGGAGAATAACTACGAGAATATAACAGGAGGCATATGAACCTTACAAATCCCGCACATAATCATTAGAGAGCATCCGTCTTTTATAGAATGGATGCTCTCTTTTATTTAAAAATGCAAGATATTAAAAATTTTCCATAAAATGATGAAAAAGTTCACAAATTTTTCGCAAACTAATAGTAACATGTTCTTGTTGGTCTGCATCGGAAAAGGCTGTACCTTTGCGGACATATCCAAGGAAAGAAAAAAAGCTTTCATATAAGGAGGAGAAAAGGTTGATTGAAGTTAAACATCTGGTGAAAAAGTATGGGGAACATCTTGCAGTAGATGACTTAAGCTTTACTCTCGAAAAAGGACAGATATTAGGATTCTTAGGTCCTAACGGTGCAGGAAAATCTACTACAATGAATATTCTCACAGGGTATATATCAGCGACGGAAGGAATCGTTACGATAAACGGTCATGATATTTTTGATGAACCGGAGGAAGCTAAGAAATGTATCGGCTATCTCCCGGAGCTTCCGCCCTTGTATCAGGATATGACAGTGAGGGAGTATTTAAACTTTGTAGCTGATATTAAGTCTGTAAAAAAGAACGAAAAGAGAAAAATGATCGACAGGATTATGAGGATGACCAAGATTACAGATGTATCCGAGCGTTTGATTAAGCAGCTGTCAAAAGGATACAAGCAAAGGGTGGGTCTTGCCCAGGCGATTATCGGCTTCCCGGAGGTTATTATCTTAGATGAGCCTACGGTAGGGCTTGATCCCATGCAGATTATTGAAATCAGGGATCTGATCAAGGAACTTAGCAAGGACCACACGATTATCCTTAGCTCCCACATCCTTTCCGAGGTTAGTGCAATCTGCGATAAGGTTATGATTATTAATAAGGGAAGGCTGATCGTATCCGATACGCCGGATAATCTCTCCAAGCATATCGGTGGTTCCCAGGGTCTTCATCTGGAAGTAAAGGGTGAGCAGGCAGATATTAAAAAGGCTCTTGAGAGCATACCTGAAATCACCAAGCTTGAATTTGAAAAGAGTTCAAAGGGCGGTATTGTGAAGCTTTCTGCTTACAGCGCAGAAGAGAGCGATATCAGAGAAGCGGTATTTTATGCCTTAAGTGATGCAAAGTGTCCTATCTATGACATGCATTCCACAAAGATGTCCCTTGAAGATATCTTCCTTGAACTGACACAGGAAAAAGAGAATGTGCATGTTTCTAAAAATTCAAACAGGCTTTTCCGCAGAAGTAAGCAAAAGAACGAGGAAGAGCTTGCAGCTTTGGGCGAAGAAATAAATAATCAGGAATCTGAACATAAGGAGGAGAATTAGGATGCTGGCTATTTTTAAGAAAGAACTGAAATCCTATTTTACATCTATGACAGGATATGTGTTTATTGCATTTTTCCTGATTATCGTAGGTATTTATTATGCAGTATATAACTTGATGAACCGTGTAGCGAACTTTGAATATGTGCTTTCCGGAGTATCCTTTATCTTTATTTTGCTGGTACCGATTTTGACCATGAGACTGATGGCAGAAGATAGGAAACAAAAGACTGACCAGTTATTGTTTACTTCACCGGTATCCATTGGTAAAATTATTTCCGGTAAATATTTTGCAGTACTTACCGTATTCTTAATTGCAATGGTTATCATTTGCTTTTATCCGTTGATTTTATTGCAGTTTGGAAGTGTGCCTTTAAAGACCGCCTATGGTACTATTTTGGGATTTACTCTTTTAGGTGCAGCTTATATTTCAATCGGTTTATTCATATCCTCTCTGACAGAAAGCCAGCTGGTATCCGCAGTTGTAAGCTTTGTGGTTATCCTGATTACAGCACTTATGGACAGTCTTGTAAATTTTCTGCCGGCTGACAACCGTACCTGCTATATTGCTTTCTTTATCGTGGTTTTATTAATCTGCTGGCTTTTGTACAGTATGATGCACAATATGACAGTTGCTCTGACGGCAGGTGTTATCGGAGAGGCAGCCCTCACCGTTATTTATGTTATCAAGCCTGGTTTGTATGACGGACTTCTTACCAAGGTATTAGGATGGTTCTCTGTAATTGCAAGATTTGATACTTTTACAAGCGGATTGTTGGATTTATCCTCCGTTGTTTATTATATCAGCGTCGTGTTTATTTTCCTGTTTTTAACTGTCCAGGCAATTAAGAAACATAGATGGAATTAAGGAGGAGATGAGTAAATGAGTGAGCAAAAAGAAAATAATACAAACATTGAAAACAATGCAGATACAGAACAAAATCAGAATACAGAGCTGAATTTGCAGGAAGAGAACAATAAAACCCCGGGAATTAAGGACAAAATCGCAGCTTCCTTCTCTTCCAGAAAATTTAGAGGCGGGGCCTATGCAACAGCAGTATCTGCGGTTGTAATTGTTATCGTAATTATATTAAATGTTATTATCTCGCAGTTAGATCTTAAGATTGATGTTACCAATGACAACAAATATACCTTAACCAGTGTTACAAAAGATTATGTGAAGAAGATTAAGGATGATATTACTATCTACTATCTGGTACAGACAGGCCAGGAGAATAAGACAACACAGCAGATAGTTGAAAAATATCCCGGGATATCCAGTCATATTAAGGTAGAATATAAAGATCCTCTTCTTTATCCTAACTTTGCATCAAAATACGTAGACGATAAAGTTACCAATGACAGTGTACTGGTTGTTAACAACACCAATAAGCGTGTAAAATACGTAGATTCCAGCAGCATGGTTGTCAGCCAGATTGATTACCAGACCTACCAGTCCTACCAGACAGGAATTGATGTGGAGGGTCAGGTAACCTCTGCCATCCAGTATGTAACAACAGATAATCTGCCCATTATGTATACGGTAACCGGACATGGAGAGGCCGATCTTTCAAGCACGATAACGACTGCTCTTGGAAAGATTAATGTAACCCAGAAATCTTTAAATACCCTTACCACAGAAAGTATACCGGAGGATTGTTCCGTTCTTCTGATCAATGTACCTCAAAAGGACTACTCACCTGATGAGGTTACTTTGATAAAGAACTATCTGTCAAATGGCGGTCATGCAATTATATATACAGATTATCAGGCAACCAGCCTTGACAATTTCAGCAGTCTTTTAAATTACTACGGAGTAAGCGTGGTACCGGGATTTGTAGTAGAAGGCAGCAGGGATCATTACATGGGGCAATATATTAATTGGATTGTACCAAACATCGAATCCCATGATATTACTTCTTCCTTAAAATCAGCTAACATATATATTGTAGCACCCTATTCTTCAGGACTTCAGGAAGCGGATTCTGTAAGAAGCACGATTGAAACAACACCGTTACTTATCACTTCCGATGAAGCATACTCAAAGACAGATGTCAACTCAAGCAACGCGGGGAAGGAAAAAGGCGACATTGAAGGACCTTTCAATATTGGACTTGCAATTACAGAGAAATACAATGAGAAAGAAACCAAGCTGATTGTATACGGTTCTTCCGCATTAATTGATGAAAGTATGGTTGCCACCTCCTCTCTTGGAAACCTGGATTTATTCTTAAATACCGTAAACTATGTTACGGATAAAAAGGATACTCTGGCAGTAAGAACGGTAAGTACAGAACAGCAGTATCTGAATGTAACAGCGGCAAAAGCAAACCTGTGGTCAATCTTAATCGTAGTTGTACTGCCCGTCCTTGTTCTTGTATCCGGCGGATATGTAGTACTTAGAAGGAGGAAGAAATAATGGCTGGCAGTAAGCGCAAAAAGAATATAGGGTTATTGCTGCTGCTCATTGTAATGATTCTTTTGCTAGGTGTATATTTCTGGATGACTAAGTATAACAGTGACAAGAAAGATTCAAAGAATGACACAGCAGATAAGAACGAAGCAATTGTTACACTGGATAAGGATTCCATTAAGACAATCTATTTTAAAAACAAAGACCTTGAAATGACCTTAAACCTAAATGGCAAAGGAGTATGGGAAGACAAGGACGACCCTGCTTTTCCGGTTAACCAGACATATGCTAACAACATGCAGGGACTCTTTACCGATATAACGCCAACGAATACCCTGACAGAAGGTATTGATGATTTATCAGCCTATGGACTTAGTGACCCGGCGATTACCGCAACCGCAACCACAACTGACGGTAAGGAGATTACGATAACAGTTGGTAACGAAACTCCCCTGGGCGGTGAATATTACGCTGCAATAAAGGGAAATAATGCAGTTTATGTTGTCAGTGCTTCCTATAACAGCTATTTTTCATATACCAGTTCACAGATGATTACGGTGGAAACACTTCCGGCTATTACTGCTGCAAACATTACCCGTCTGGCTGTAGCACCAAAGGACGGCAAAGAATTTGAAGTGGCATATGAACCGGATTCACCCTATGATTATGCCGGTTTTAGCGACTATATTATCAAGAAACCATATGCAACACCGGTAGCAGCCGATAGTGACAGCATGACCACTTTGTTTGGCAACTATGCAGCTTTAACCTTTGATTCCTGTGTGGATTACAAGGCGGCTGACTTAGGCAAATACGGCCTGGATAAACCTGCTTATACCTTATCCATTGATTATTATGAAGAGCAGGCATCCGATGCAAGTACAGACAGCACGGATACAACCAAGGCCACCAAGGTCAGCAAGAGTTTGACTTTGCTAATCGGAGGAACCAATGATGACGGCGATTATTATGTAAAGACACCGGATTCTGCTGCCGTAAATGTTATGAGCAAATCCAATGTGGAAAAGATCGTTAAAGTAGATGCCTACAGCAATACCTATAAGTATACAAATCTTATCAATATTGATAATGTCAACAGTATAGATATTGTTTCCGGAGGTACTGCACACACTCTTTCTCTTAAGCGGGAAACAAAGAAAGAGAATGATAAAGATACCACAACGGTAACTTACTATGTGGACAATAAAGAAGTTGATGAAGATGCTTTCAAAGCGATATATTCCGTAGTGATTACCCCCAAGACCGAAAGAGAAATTCCGGAGGCTGACTTAGGAAAGGGTAAGAACGAAACACCGGATATCACTATGACCTTCCATCTTAATACCACAGATACGCCTTTTGCCGTACAATTCAAGCCCTATGATGAGAACTATGCCATTGCAGATATCAATGGAACAGAGCTTTTTCTGGTAGATGCAAGAGATATAAAGTCTATTATGGATTCGTTTAATACAAAGTAATATCACTTAAAGAAAGGGAGCTGCAAAATGCAGCTCCTTTTTTTACGAAAGTACTATTGTTAAGATACTATTACTGGGTTACAATTGTATCGTTACTTAAAAACAATTAAGAGTTTGACATAATCCTGTCCAACCTGTATATAATGTAATACAAGCTTGCTTGGAACGAGACAAGCGATAACAACACAGGAATGGGGTAAGACATGAAAAAGAAGCTGTGGCTGTTAGGCATATGCTTAGCTGCCTTGATTATCATATTTGCAGGCAGTGTAATAAAGAAGTTGGGAACGGATAATAAAATAGTTCAGGTTGATACACCTTCAAGAGAGGGAGAAGTTATAAGGGAAGAGGAGGCTGTCAGACTTCTTGCCTATCTGGGAATCGAGGAGGACAAACTCTCTGGTAAAGAGGAGGCAGCAAAGAAAGTTACTTTCGGAAAAGCCCGCTCCTATCTTGAAGCTATTACAAAGACGCTGGATATTAAGGAAAAGGATATAACGGATAAGCTGTCCTTTCCGCTGCTTACACAAGATTCGGACAAAGATATGCTTACCCTGGAGTTCTTAAATCTTTACAATGCCGTACTGGACAGCTTGCCAAAGGATACTGTACCGGTAAAGGAGCAGGATTTATACATATTGGCAAATAAAGAGGAAGACGGCAAAGAAATCCTGGTTACGGATCAGGGAGATATTACCTGTAAGGATGCCGTAAGCTATCAGGAATTTTATCAGGACGGCAAGCTGGAGGAGAAAAAAGAAGCGGCCTCACAGTCCTTTAAGGCAGAGGATTATATGGATACCAGAGTTACGGCTCTGGTGAAGGGGAATGAGATTGTATATATCAAGGATATTTCAGATAAAGAAACAGTTCTTTCAAATCTTTGGATCATCGAGGGAAAAGCTACCTCGGTAAAGGCCTTCATTAACGGAATAACCAAGGAGTTTCAAACAGAGTATCCTCTATCCGAGGAAATGGGAAAAGCTGTCTGTGACATAACGGTAAAAGACAAAAAGATTATAAAAATCACTATGAAGCCGGATACCATTACCGGAAAAGTGCTTTCCGCCGGGAAGAATACCATTGAAATTCAGGGTTATGGAAAGGTATCTTTGGAGGATAATTACCGGATCTATAAGATTTATGACGAGCTTGCCATGGAGATAACAAACAGCATCCTGGTAGGCTACAGCACTACAGAATTTGTAGTGGCAAACGGAAAGATAGCGGCGGCTTTAATCACAGCACCTATCAAGGCGGAAAACATAAGGGTATTGATTAAGACGAATAATTACAGCGGTATCTTTCATGATAAAGTGGTGCTGACGGCGAATAAGGAATTTACTGTAACTGCCGGTAAAACAGTGAAAAAACATAAAGCAGGAGATAAGGTTACGATAAAGGTAAGCAACCAATTGTTTAAGGAAGGCAGAATACGGGTAGAGACCAAGGGGGAGAATGGGAAGATAACCCTGCTGTCCGTCCTTCGTTCCGGAGCAAATCCCAAATATAGAGGGTCGATTGAGGTAGCGAAGGAAGAAACTGGACTTACCATTGTGAACGAACTGTCTTTAGAGGAATATCTCTATGCAGTGGTTCCAAGTGAGATGCCAACCTCCTACAATATGGAGGCACTAAAGGCCCAGGCGGTCTGTGCCAGAAGCTATGCCTATAATCAACTCATGGCAGGGGGATTAAGTGAGTATGGAGCCCATGTGGACGACAGTGTAAGTTACCAGGTATATAATAATCTGCCGGAAAATGAACAGTCCATCCTGGCAGTAAAAGATACCTATGGAAAAGTCCTGAAATATGAAGGAAATGTGGTTAACACCTACTATTTTTCCACTTCCTGGGGTTACACGGCTTCCTTAAACGATGTATGGGCAGGGGAAACTTCCGCTCCTTATCTTGCAGGAAAGGCCCAGGCAGTATATGACCTGGTGAATCAAAAGGCAGTGTATGCTTCTTCTTTTCATCCGGATACAGTTGATTATTCTGCAGAAACGGCGTTCAGAAGCTTCTTAGAGAAACCGGATTACAGTACCTACGACAGTGAATTTCCATGGTACCGCTGGAACGTTACTGTGTCAAAGAAGGAACTTACTGCGTCAATTAACCAAAGTCTTAGGAACCGTTATACGGCAAATCCTTCCTTTATACTTACCCTGACAGGAGGAAGTCTGTCAGATAATCCGGTTTTTGAAAGCAGGGACATTAGCTCTATCGGAGAGCTGAAGGACATAAAAATAGCCGCCAGGGAAAAGAGCGGCATTGTTTCAAAGCTGTATCTGATCGGTACGAAGGCAACCATATCCGTACGGAACGAATACAATATACGAAGCCTCTTAGCACCGGTGTCCTCGGAAATCAAGAGGGCAGACGGCAGCACAGTGAAAGATTTAAACCTTCTGCCCAGTGCCTATATCTGTTTCAATAAAGGGGAAAACAGTATTACCATCAAAGGCGGCGGCTATGGTCATGGAGTAGGAATGAGCCAGAATGGTGCCAAGGCAATGGCGGATTCCGGGAAAACCTTTGACATTATTCTAAAGCATTATTATACGGGGATAAACATTGGGTTTATTTATTAAGTATTATTTTTTTATGGTCTTGTCAGTGGGAAGCTTCTTTTTTAAATGCTCCTGGGTATATATCTGATTTGTTGTTTTAGATTCTGCCTTTAACTCTTTCCTGTGCTTGAGCAGGTACCGCATATAGTAAACCAAATCGCCGGAGGACAATACTACATTGATTTCTCCTCCGATAAAGAGAATATGCATAATAAAGTAAAACCACAGCATAAAAAGTACGATAGCGGTGAGGCTTCCATAGGTTCTGGAATAATTGCTCATATTGTCAATATAAAAGGAATACAGGTAGGAAAAGCCCATCCAGCCTGCGGCTGCAAGCAGGGCACCGGGGAATTCTTTGTATATTTTCGTGGTGCGGTTAGGAATCACCATATAAACCATAAGGAAGAAAGAAGTCAGAATTAAAAGACCTGCTATGGTACGGATACTGATAATAACCAGAGCTAAATGGGAAAGCACAGGAATCTTTGCTATAACCCAGTGATAGAGCTGATTACCGAATACCAGTATGAAAATACTGACAATCAGGATAACGGAAAATGCAAGGGTATAGAAGGCGGAAATGATACGGAGCAGGAAGTTATTTCTGCTCTCCCGTATTCCATATACCGCATTCAGCCCTTTGACAATACCAAGGACTCCTCTGGAAGCTGCCCAAAGAGCGGATACGGCAGCCGTAACAGAGATAATTGTGCCGGAATCATTTGTATAGATTTCATTTACCATACCAATAACCATATCGTCAATGCTGTCGGGAAATAAATGGTCTATGGCATTTAAAAATACATTCTGGTCTATGGAGAGGTGCTGTATCAAAGTTAAAAAAAGCATAAAGAAAGGAAAGAAGGAGATAATTACGAAAAAAGCCGCCTGAGCTGAGAAAGCGGCTACATTATCCTCCTTCACCTTCCGTCCGAAAGCACGTATAATTTTATAAATGGATATAATGATATTCATCTGTTACCTCGTGTTTAGCTGCCTCAAAGAAGGTACTGTATGTACAGTTTATTATATGTCCATTCCAGGCAAAATAATACTTTTATACAAAAGTCATGCCCATTATACCACTTCCTGGAAGGAAAGGAAAGTAAAGGAGTAAATTGACACAGCGAAAGGTCATTTATCAATGCCGATTTTGCTGTAGGTAAATGCAAAGAGGATGGCTGTAAGCACTATCCAGACGGCGATGGTTGCAAGGGCGGGCAGGTCCGCTGAGGATAAAGCCTCTCCTTTGAATGTCTGCTTTAATAAGAGATTCATGTTGTAATTGGGTGTAAATTTAGCGACTTTTTTAAGATTGTCGTTATACTCTGCCAGCATGGGTATGAGAAGAAACAGCATAATAACAGGGAGTCCGATTACTCCGGTGGACATCTGGCTTGGAGAAATCATACCGATAATGGCTCCAATGATTATCATACTGATAATTACCAAAAGGGAGAAGAATAAAAACCATCCCAGATACTGTGTTTCCATACCGGTAATAAAGAACATAATAATATTTGTTATTACGGTTATAAGCAGCGTTACCGTTACCTTGCCGGTCAGGAATTCCATAGAGGAAAC
This sequence comes from Anaerocolumna xylanovorans DSM 12503, assembly GCF_900143645.1. GTDB lineage: Bacteria > Bacillota > Clostridia > Lachnospirales > Lachnospiraceae > Anaerocolumna > Anaerocolumna xylanovorans. Next base: position 42,560 of record NZ_FRFD01000008.1, read on the forward strand.
GCCGGATAAGAGCAGGGTGCGCAGAGTGTTTTTTTCTTTTTCTTCCGCAATTAGCATACCGATAACAAAGCTGGCTACCATGGAAAGATTCATATTCAGGCATAACATGAATATATCGGTTTTGGGGACATCTTCTGCTTTTCCGCCATAGATATAGGTATAAAGGATACTGAATAGGATAGGCAGCAGGCTCATAAGCAGTACATTTGAATTCTTGGTAAAGCTTTTAAATTCTTTAATAGTCAGTGCTCTTACTCTTTTTATTGAAAAACTCATTATAATTCCCTCCCTGTTAGCATAAGAAATATTTTTTCCAAAGACGGCTCCATGGTGTGAACTGACAGCAGGCTGCCGTTATTCATCCAATCCATTAGTTTTCTTCCGGTTTCCGGAGAATTCTTCAGATGGATTTTTTCATTGTTTCCTTTCAGGATAACGGTAATATCATCTGTTATATACTTTAGTTTAAGCTCGGCGGAATTACCTGTTTCAACAATCTCACCGTCATTTAAGAAGGCGACCCGGTGGCAGAGCTTATCTGCTTCCTCCATATTGTGAGTAGTCAGAAAGATGGTGGTTCCCTCTTTGTTTAACTTAAGAAGAAGTTTGTGTATCTCAAGGGCGGTTCCGGGGTCCAGAGCAGCCGTGGGCTCATCCAGAAAGAGAAGCCTTGGGCGGTGAAGGACTGCCCGGGCAAGCATCAGACGCTGTTTCATACCCTTTGATAATTTTCTTGCCTCGGTCTTTTGGCTTTCAGTCAGGCCAACCTTATCTAAAATCTCTGTTATCCTGCTGTCAGGAATTTCAAAAAGTCTGGCATACAGGGCTAAATTATCCCATACGGACAGTCTGTCATAGAGACCGCTGTTGTCACTTAGGACACCTATCTGTTGATAAAGGGACTTCTTATTGGAGTATACCTCTTTCCCAAATACTTTAACGCTGCCGGCAGAGGGGAGAAGCTGGGAGGTGAGTAATTTAATAGTAGTAGTCTTACCTGCTCCGCTGGGACCTAAGAATCCGAAGATTTCACCTTCCGCTACTTTTGCATTCAGATTCTTTAGCGCGGTTTTTTTCTGAAAATTCTTTTGGACATTTTCCAAATCAATTATATAGCTCATTTTATTTGCTCCTTTCGTTTCGCATGGTCGTATTATGCCTCACAAAAGGAGGAGCTGCCATATTTCAGGGTTAAAAGGAGCGCGAAAACACCGAAAGGAGCATTTTAATACCTGAAACCTGCAAAATTTACTCTGAAAGGAGCGGTTTACAGCTTTAAAATATCCTTTAGTTCCTCCAGTCTTCCCTTGGATAAGGGGATGGAACTCCTGGGTTTGTCATCCAGATTCAGGCTGTAGCTGTTTCTGCTCCAGGTTATTACTTCCCGGACTCTTTGGAGATTTACAAGATAAGAACGGTGGCTGCGGAAAAAACCAAAGTATTTTAAACGTTCCTCCAGTTCGGTCATGGAAAGACTGCTGGGGAACTTCTCGCCGCGTACAAAGAGGCAGGAGAAACCGTCTTCACTCTCTATGTAATCAATTTCCATGGGATCAAAGAGAAGGATTTTATCCTCGATTTTGGCGGGGATTTTTTCAATGGTATAGGTCTTTTTATCTTCGTCTGCGGTTATCCTGCCACTTATGGGCAGTTCGTTGTTATTGATTTCAACACAGCCGTCTTCATCCAGACGGTAAGCCTTGTCACCGACTAAAATAGCATCTTTTAAATGCAGGGAAGTCAGCAGGAAGGTGGTGCCTTTGGTGCAGAGCTCTTTGATGCTTTCAATGATCAGCCGTGCGCCGTCTCTGTCCATATTTAAAATAGGTTCCTGGAAGATAAAAAGCACCGGATTCTTTAAGATTTCCCTTGCAAGGCTGATTCTTCTTTTCTGGGAATAACTTAGGTTTTTAATCATAACAGTACCAAGATCTAACAGGGCAAGCTTTTGCATTACGTCCCTGTAATCCATATCAGAATTGAAAAGCTTATAGAAAAAGCTTAAATATCCTTCCACAGTCATTTTTTCATAAAGCGGATCTTCCTTAAATATGACGCCGATAGTGCCGGGGTGCCTGCGGCAGTAATCTTTTGGCGTAAGGGAATCTATGAGTACCTCACCTCTTGCAGGCAGTTCTTTCCCAAGTATAATATCTGCCAGTAATGCACTTGTTTCGTTGCTGCACTCCAAACTGATGGAGCTGCCCTTCTCTGCCTGAAAGGTCAGGCCTTTTAAGGATTGGTTCATTTTATCCTTATATAAATCTTTGATTGTAAGCATGTGCTTGTCCTTCCTGCCTTTTTAAAACAACCTTTTAATTGTTTATTATAGCATAAAGTAAAAAGATAAAAAATAGTATTGACATTTTTGCAGACTTTTACGAAGCTCCGGATTAAACTCAGAATCAGCCTTGACAAGAAAGAAAATTGTGCTAATATATATAACATATATACGCAAAGGCTATGAAGGTGACAGGAGATAATCCTGACCAGATAGTTATTTTCTTTCAGAGAGAGGAAGTCACCGGCTGAAAGCTTCCTTAAGTTCAGATAATTATTGATATTCGCACCGGAGCCGCATCCTTGAAATTTAGTAGGGGATGACGTTTTGTGCACGTTACGCATTACTTAAAGCGCCTGATATTAAAATTACTCTGTAATTAAAAAGATAATTACTTTGTAATTCAAATACGGGAATTAGGGTGGTACCGCGGAAGGTTCCAATTTTAAGGTAAAGCTTAAAATTAAGATATAACTCCGTCCCTTGTGGGATGGGGTTTTTTTGCGTCCGTGTAAGTTTAAGAAAATGGAAAGGAGACAGGATATGCAGGAGAAATTAAAGGCAATCGTAAATGAAGCACTGGAAAAGATGAAGTCAGCAGAGAAGCTTGACAGCTTGAATGATATCAAGGTAGCTTATCTGGGCAAAAAGGGAGAACTTACAGAGATATTAAAATCCATGAAGGAGGTAGCTCCCGAAGACAGACCCAAGGTGGGTCAGATGGTGAATGATGCAAGAACTGTTTTGGAAGAAAAATTAGAAGAAGCAAGGCAAGGCTTTGTACAGAAAATAAAGGAAGAGCAGATAAAAAGAGAAACCATAGACGTTACTCTTCCTGCCAGAAAGAAATTTATGGGGCACCGCCATCCAAATAACATTGCCCTGGAAGAAGTAGAGAGAATCTTCGTAGGTATGGGCTATGAGGTAGTGGAAGGACCGGAAATAGAGTATGACTACTACAACTTTGAAGCTTTAAATATCCCCGCGAACCATCCGGCCAAGGATGAGCAGGATACCTTCTATGTAAACAGCAACCTCCTTCTTAGAACCCAGACCTCTCCCGTACAGGTAAGAGTAATGGAACAGGGAAATCTTCCTATCCGTATGATTGCACCAGGCAGAGTATTCCGTTCCGATGAAGTGGATGCGACCCATTCACCCTGCTTTAACCAGATAGAAGGACTTGTAATTGATAAGAATATTACCTTTGCTGACCTTAAGGGAACTCTTGCGGAGTTTGCAAAACAGCTCTTTGGAGAAGAAACCAAAGTAAAGTTCAGACCCCATCATTTCCCCTTCACAGAGCCAAGTGCCGAAGTGGACGTAACCTGCTTTAAATGCGGCGGTAAGGGCTGCCGTTTCTGTAAAGGCTCCGGCTGGATTGAAATCTTAGGCTGTGGTATGGTTCATCCTAATGTTCTTAAAATGAGCGGAATTGATCCTGATGAGTACACAGGCTTTGCCTTTGGTGTGGGATTAGAGCGTATCACACTCTTAAAATATGAAATAGATGATATGAGGCTCTTGTATGAAAATGATATCCGCTTCTTAAAGCAGTTCTAAGGAAAAGGTATGGAAGAATACATTAGCTGGCAGTTGATAGATAAAGTAAAATGATAGGAGGAAAATAAAGTGAATACGCCATTGTCATGGATTAAAGCATATGTTCCCGGACTTACGGTTACACCACAGGAATATACCGATAGAATGACCTTAACCGGTACCAAAGTAGAGGGCTATGAAGAACTGGATAAAGATCTGGAGAAAATCGTAGCAGGTAAAATATTAAAAATAGAAAGACATCCTGATGCAGATAAACTGATTGTATGTCAGGTGCAGATTACGGAAGAAGGAGAAACCGTACAGATTGTAACCGGCGCTCCCAATGTATCCGAAGGGGATATTGTTCCTGTCGTATTAGACGGCGGAAGAGTGGCCGGAGGGCATGACGGAAACAAAACTCCCGGCGGTATCAAGATTAAGAAAGGAAAGCTTAGGGGAATAGAATCCTGCGGTATGATGTGCTCTATTGAAGAACTGGGTTCCAGCAAGGAAATGTATCCCGATGCTCCCGATAACGGAATCTATATTTTCAGCAACAACGAAGCCTATAAGGATATCAGGATTGGTTCCTGTGCCATAGAAGCACTTGGCCTTAAGGATGTGGTATTTGAATACGAAATCACCTCCAACCGCGTGGACTGCTTTGGCGTTTTAGGAATTGCACGGGAAGCCGCGGCAACCTTTAATAAGGAATTCGTACCTCCTGCCATTAAGGAGACCGGTAACAGTGAAAAGACCTCTGATTATATCAAGGTAGCAATTGAAGACAGCGACCTCTGCTCCCGGTATGTAGCAAGAGTTGTAAAGAATATTAAGATTGCCCCCTCGCCGGAGTGGATGCAAAGAAGGCTTGCAGCCTGCGGTATCCGTCCCATCAATAATATTGTAGACATTACCAATTATGTCATGGAAGAATACGCACAGCCCATGCATGCCTATGATTTGGGACAGATTGCAGGGAAGCAGATTATTGTCCGCAGAGGAAAGGACGGGGAGGAATTTACTACCCTGGACGGACAGGTAAGAAAGATAGACTCCTCCATCCTCATGATTTGTGACGGTGAGAAGCCCGTTGGAATTGCCGGTATCATGGGTGGTGAGGACTCTAAGATTACCGATGAAGCCACAACTCTTTTATTTGAAGCAGCCTGCTTTAACGGCACCAATATCCGTTTATCCGGCAAGAAGCTTGGGCTTCGTACCGATGCAGCAGCCAAGTTTGAGAAGGGCTTAGACCCTAATACTGCCATGGAAGCCATAGACAGGGCCTGCCAGCTGATAGAAGAGCTTGGAGCCGGTGAAGTGGTAGGAGGGGCAGCCGATGTTTATCCCGTACCAAGGAAAGAAACCAGAGTTCCTTTTGATTATAACAGAACCAATAAGGTGCTTGGAACGGACCTTTCCAAGGAAACTATGATATCCTATTTTAAGAAGATTGACTTAGGCTATGATGAAGCCGCAAATGAAGTGATTGTTCCAAGCTGGAGACAGGATGTAAATCTGCAGGCGGACTTAGATGAAGAGGTTGCCAGATTCTTTGGCTATGATAACATCCCCACAACACTTCCTACCGGCGAAGCAACCACCGGAAAGCTGCCTTTTAAACTTCGCATTGAAAATGTGGCAAGAATCGTAGCAGAGCAGTGCGGATTTTCAGAGGCTATGAGCTATTCCTTCGAAAGTCCCAGGGTATTTGATAAGCTGCTGCTTCCGAAAGAGGACGTAAAGCGCCAGGCAATTGCCATTGCCAATCCTCTCGGTGAAGACTATTCACTTATGAGAACCCTGCCTTTAAATGGTATGCTTCTTTCCCTTTCCACGAACTATAACCGCAGGAATAAGAATGTGCGCCTTTATGAGCTTTGCAACACTTACCAGCCAAAAGCCCTTCCATTAACAGAGCTTCCTGACGAGAGGGTACAGCTTGTGTTAGGCTTTTACGGAGAAGGAGATTTCTTCGAACTAAAAGGAGTGCTGGAAGAAATCCTTACAAAGGTAGGCTTAAAAGAAAGAGTAAACTATAACCCCGGCAATGGGAAGTCTTATCTGCATCCGGGAAGACAGGCGGAAATAATCTATGACAAAACCGTTATCGGCTATCTTGGTGAGGTTCACCCGGATGTCTTAGAAAACTACGAAATCGGGGAAAAGACATATATAGGAATCCTTGATATGCCGGAAATCGTAGCCCGTGCTTCCTTTGATATCAAATATCAGGGCATTGCAAAGTACCCTGCTGTAACCAGAGATTTAAGTATGCTGGTAAAGAAAGAAATTATGGCAGGAGAAGTAGAGTCAGTCATCAGAAAGAACGGCGGAAATATATTAGAAGCCTGTGAGCTTTTCGATATTTATGAAGGAACTCAGGTAAAAGAAGGTCATAAGTCCATGGCATATTCCCTGACTTTCCGTGCAAAGGACAGAACACTGGAGGAAAAGGATATTACCGAGGCAATGAATAAGATTCTTAAGAATTTGGGTAATATGGGAATTGAATTGAGGCAGTAGGATTAACGGAAGAAAAAGTTTTTGGCTTTTTATATGCTTGCTTAACAGGTCTTGCTTAGTAGCACCTGTTAAGCAGGCATTCTTTTTATTAACCCAATTTTTCTAATTTGGGTATTGATTTCCAGAAACAAATGACTATAATTATAAACAAATGACATTTTTGGGAATATTTTGATAAAATCAATAAAATAAAGGGGAAATAGGATGAGAGTGGAAATCTTCTTTGACGAGAGTCATCCGTTGGCAATTCCTATACAATACAATCATTATGTGCAAGCTATGATATTTTCCTGGATAAAAGATAAGGAATACAGCACTTTTATTCATGACAAGGGTTATCAGATTGCAGATAAAAAGTACAAGCTCTTTACATTTTCACGAATGAACGGTCTTTATCAATTGGATAAGGAAAACGGCAAAATTATTTTCTTAAAAGACATCAGTCTTACAGTATCTTCTATGTCCGATGAATTCATGGGATATCTTCTAAACAGTGTATTATTGCAACACCGTGAATTACACATCGGAGACTCAAAAGCTATTATCAACCGCATTGAATTAAAAGAAACACCAATTTTTTCAGATACAACTTTCGTTCATACCCTTTCTCCCTGCACCGTTTATACAACCTTAGAGAATAAAAAAACAAGATATTACAGCCCTTTCGAAGAGGAATATAACGAATCTGTCAGACAGAACCTGATACATAAATATACCGCTTATTATGGAAAAGTTCCAAAAGATTCGGAATTTAAGATTGTGCCCATGGGAAGAGTGAAGCAGGCAAAGGTGAATTATAAGAATTTTCATATTATAGCTTATGATTACAGTATGAAGCTGGAGGGAAGTGAAGAACTAAAAAGGGTTGCCTATAATGCAGGACTGGGCGCCAAGAATTCACAAGGTTTTGGGTGTATAGAGATACTTAATGAACAGGGGGTGAACAGATGATATATGATGTTTACAGGGTCGGGAAAGCTGTCAGCGGCTATGAGGAAGAGATGGAACCGCTGTTAAAGCCGGATATGCCAAGGAACATAACCCATGTAATTTGGGTTAATATTAAACAGCTTGAAAATGATATGAGTTTTGACGGCATTGAGCTACTGGAATATTCCGAGAATACGCCAACACTTAGTCTTTTGCGAAAGGCTTCTTCCAATGGAACTAATTACGGTCCCAGTGCCCAGGTGACGGAAATAGGGAAAACCTTTACAAAGAAAATAGTTCCATGGTTTCAGGAGGCGGCGAAGGATTCGGAAGTTGAAGAGGAACAAAGGAATCTGTCATTGATTTATGATCTGCTGATTCAAAACCAAGAAGATGTTATCTGTAAAATCAATGAAAAAGCACCAAAGGCAAAGGGCGTAAGCTATATGATATCTGTCAGGCTTGATGAAGCAGTGCCTTATAAGGTACCCATGTTCTACCGCTATTATGAAAAGAAAATCAGAAAAAAAGTAGTGGGAGAAGATAACTACACGGGGACCTGCTGCCTGTGCGGTAAAAAAGACGTGAGCCTTGTGCCAAAGCTGGATGTATTTAAATTCTATACCTTGGACAAGCCGGGATTTATCAGCGGAGGCTTTCAGGAAGAGGATATATGGAGGAACTGTCCGGTATGTACTTCCTGCGAACCTGTACTAAGAGAAGGAAAGAAATATGTCTTGAATAATCTCCATTTCAAATTTGTCGGTTTGGATTATTATCTGATACCTTCTTCTACCTGCGGGGAAATGAGACTGGATTATTTGCTTTACAGATTGCGGGATATTACGGAGAAGAGTTTTTCCTTTAAGGAAGCCAAAGAGAATGAGTTTCAAACCCTAAGCGGAGATATTTTTGAAGGACTGTCGGAGCAGGAAGATATTAATTCTTATCGCATTCTGTTCTTTCGCAAGGACAATTCTGCCGAGAGGATTTTGCTTGATATAAAGGATGTCTTCCCTTCCAGATTTTCTGTTTTATATGCGGCGAAGCATAAGCTCGAAGCCATTTATGAAGAACTTACCGGTGAGAAGTTCACCTTCCGGTATTTCAGAAATTATTTGTCAAAATCCGAACCAAGCAGCAAGGTCTATGATTTGGATAATAACTTTCTGGAGCTTACCCGGGCAATCTTTAAGCAGGAAAAGGTCAGGCTGCAAGGGCTGATGCCTTTTTATATGAATAATATCAGAAGAGCCTTTTTAAATGATGAATATTTTTTCCATACAACCCTGCGTGCCTGGATTGGAATACAGTATTTACAGGCAATAGGATGTATGGATTATAAGGAGGGAGAAGGGAAAATGGATGCTAGATTGGAAGCAGTGCTGGAACCATATAACATCGGACTGGATACGGATATTAAGAAAGCACTTGTTTTGACGGGAGTTCTTGTACAGAAGGTAATGAACATACAGGCAATGAACCTGGAGGGTTCAACTCCGTTCTTTAACCGGCTTAAAGGTCTTAAGATGAGAGAAGCAGATGTAAAAGGGGTATTAAAAGAGGCTCTTAAATTAATGCAGGAATACAAAAATTTTTCCAATGCTTCAAAAATGATAGCGGAAGCAGTAATGGAACTTATTTTTATTACCCCGGCGGATAAATGGGGATTGTCAACGGATGAATTAAACTTTTATGTGGCAGGCGGTATGACGCTAAGTAAAAAAATATATGATCAATTAAAGGAGGAGCAATAATGTCAACAGCAAAAAGAAGTGAGATTCTGTTCTTATATGACATAACCTGGGGAAATCCTAATGGCGACCCCAATGATGCCAATAAACCAAGAATTGATGAAGAAACCGGGTTTAATATTGTAACAGATGTCCGTTTAAAAAGGACAATCAGGGATGAACTGATTGCAAGGGGGCATGAGGTGCTGGTAAGAGATACCATAACGGAAGGTGGTTTCCTTGCAGATGCAAAGCATAGAGGAATCGATTTTCTTCCTGAATCCGCCAGGGCAAAAGCAAGTAAGAAGAATGAAAAGGAGAAGCTTACGGGGGAAGAACTGGAAGAGTTCAAAAAGAATGTAAAGAGTTGTGCAGATATCCGTATGTTTGGCTGTGTATTGCCAAGTGATCTAAAGAACGCCAGTCTTCAATTTACCGGTCCGGTTCAGTTTAAGATGGGAACCTCCCTGCATCCGGTGAAGCTGGAATTCATAAAGGGTACAGGCGCCTTTGCCGGTGCAGATGAGAAGAATCAGAAGACCTTCCGCCAGGAGTACCTGCTTCCTTATAGTCTGATTAATTTCTATGGGCTTGTAAATGACAGGGCCGCAGAGATAACAGGGCTGACAGAGGAAGATGTATCCCTTATGCTGAATGCTATGTGGGATGGTACAAAGAATCTGATTACAAGAACGAAAGCCGGTCAGGTACCGAGAGTACTGATTCAGGTTTCTTATAAAACAAAAGATTTCTATATCGGAAGTCTGGATAAGAAAATCGAATTTTCTCATAATATGAGCGGAGAAGCAGTCAGAGCAATAAGTGATGGAAAACTCCAATTAGAAAAGCTAAAAGATTGCCTGGTTTCCAACAAAGAACACATTGACAAGGTTGTTATCAGGATTGACTCAGAGGTAAGTGCAGATATTAATATCAAAGAAGAATTGGAAAAAGCAGGTGTAACAGTTGAAGTTATGGCCTAAGAGGAGTGCCTATGAAGTGTATATGCTTTAAACTAAAAGGAGATTACGGGCATTTCAAACCCTATTATACGACCAGTTCGCCGACTACATATTCTTTAATGCCGCCGACAGCCCTGTATGGCTTGATTGGAGCTGTTTTGGGATTTCCCAAAGAAGATAACCTTTATTACAGCAAATTAGAGGAAGCGGGGCTAAAGGTGGGAATAGGGCTTCTTACTCCCTTGCGGAAGACCTCTATGAGCACAAATCTTGTAAATACAAAGGGAAACTTCTGGGTACCGACAGGCAGAAATACCAATGGTGTAAGGACGCCTACCAGGTATGAATATGTGGTAGGACAGGAATACTTGATATTTGTTTCCATGACGGATGAAATCCTGTTAGAAAAACTGGCGGACAGGCTGAAAGAGCATCGGTTTGCTTACAGTATTTCTATGGGGCTTGCCGGCTTGCTGGCAGAAGTGGAGCTGATTGCCTATGAAGAGGCATATCAGCTTAATCAGAAGGATTATATCGAGCTGGATACAGCTGTTTCTATTGAAGAATTGACAGGAGAAAATTCAATAGGAATAAACGGAGAAATACAATATTGCAGGGAACGTTATGTCAAGAGGTTTTCTGATAACCGTATTCCGGCGGAATACGTGGATGCTCTGTTTGCTACCAATGGTAAGAAGATTAAGGTAAAATGCAAAAAAGCTTATTCTATGAAAGAGTATACCTTTGCTTTTTTGAATGATGATTGATAAGAGGCTCTTCTTTTGCATCTGTTTCAATTCTTCCGCGGAAGATAGAACAGTGGCAGGAGAGGAGCTTTCCAATATGTCTTTATACATGGGAGGAGTGGTTTAAATGGGGCTGTTATCACATCCCGATAAAAAGCTCGAAGATCATCTGAAAGAGGTGAAGGAGTGGGGAAACTTTTATAAAAGCATTAACCCACAGGTTTTAAAAGAAATAGATGCTGATATTATTGACAGCTATCTTTTATTCCATGATATGGGAAAAGGAACTCTTTATTTTCAGAAATATATCCGGAAAGAACCGGTGGAAGAAAAACTTAAAAGTCATGCAGCTATATCGGCTATGCTCTTCCTGTATTACCATATCCAGAAAGGGACAGTTAAAGAAAGGGAAGAAATAATTGTGTCCATGGCGTATGCAATATTAAAACATCACGGAGATATGGAAAGCTACAGTGATATTGATAATTACCTTTCCAATGAAACAAATAACGGATTATTACAACAGCAATATGCAGCTTTTGATTATCAGGCAATGATGGATATGGGTGTCCGGGTGGGGCTGGAAGAGGAGGTATTAAGAAAGATTTTTAATGGAGATGCAGAAGAATTCCTCCGGACTGTTTCAAGGTTTTTAAAAGACAGGAGATACAAAATTTTTCAGCAGAAATCCCAATATAGAAAGATGAAGACTTCCAATCAGGGCAGCTTCAAGGAGTATTACCGCTTGCAGCTATTGTATTCAATACTATTGGATTCCGATAAAAGCCAGGTTACGATTGGAACTCGAAAGCTGGCTGAAAGGGCGGAGCTTTATGCTGATGTAAACGGGTATATTGATAAGAAAGATACTACAGAAACAGCTTTAAATGTTTTAAGAAGTCAGGCCTTTAAGGAAGTGGAAAGTAATATAGACCTTGATAAAGATATCTTCACTTTGACACTGCCTACCGGCATGGGCAAGACATTGAATTCATTTAACTTTGCTTTTAAGTTAAGAGAGAAACTTTTTCAGGAAAAAGGGATACCATACCGGATCATCTATGTACTTCCCTTTATGAGTATCATTGACCAGAATGCCAGGGTGATAGAAGATGTTCTGGAAAAAAGCGGGCAGAAAGTAACCAGCAGGGTGCTATGCAAGCATCACCATTTAACAGAGATTACCTGGAAGACGGACGAAAATACTTTATTAAACAATGCAAATGCAGAGATTCTTTTAGAAGGCTGGAACAGTGAGGTGATTATAACCACCTTTCAGCAGTTCTTTAGCACACTGTTTGGTCATAAAAATTCCATTCAAAGAAAGTTTAATAAGATGTGTCATTCTATTGTAATAATTGATGAAATACAGGCTTTGCCGGTAAAGTATTATAACTTTGCCGGAAAGATGCTTTCTGAATTTACAACGGCTTTGGACAGTAAAGTAATAGCTATGACAGCTACTCAGCCAAGAATCTTTCCGCAGGAAATTGCAAAGTCTCTGTGTGACTATAAGAAATATTACAGGCAATTATTTCGGACAGTTATTTATAATGAACTGGATAAACCAAGAACTATAGAAGAGTTCGTGGAGGAAATTGTGGTAGAGGAAGATAGGAGCTATCTATTCATACTGAATACCATAGAGAGTGCAAAGTTAATGTACACGCTGTTAAAGAATAAGTACAACGAGGTGCCAATTACTTATTTGAGTACGCTTATTCCTCCCAAAGAGCGTCTTGTCCGTATTGATGAAATTAAAAAGAAAAAATATAGAATAGTGGTGAGCACTCAATTAGTAGAAGCCGGAGTAGATATAGACTTTCAGGTGGTATACCGCGATCTTGCTCCTCTGCCTTCCCTGTTTCAGAGCGCCGGAAGGGGAAACAGAGAAGGGGGTGAATTAAAAGGAGAGATTCACCTGATCAAATTAAAAGGCGGAAATGGTTACTATGCCAATATGGTTTATCGAGAAGCAAAAACAGATGTTGATGTAACAGAGAGGATACTAAGTAACTATAAAGTCTTGGAGGAACCGGATTTTATGGCTGTTATAGAAGCGTATTTTGAAAAAATATCGGATGATACGGTAAAATCACAAGATATTTCAAAATATCTTCTGGAGGGAGCAAGCAATAAAAGGTTCTATGGAGAAAAAGAATCCGCCCAGCTCAATCAGGGAATTTTACCCCTGAATTATTTCGAATTAATTGAGCCGGAGTCAGAAAAGTATCCGGTATTTATTGAATTAGATGGGGATGCAGCTGACTTATGGCAGGAATATATACAGATATTAAAGGAAAAAGAAGAGCCGTGGGAGCATAAGCGTAAGTTAAAAGCAATTCAAAGGGAAATGGCGGAATATGTTGTTGACGTAAGAGCATTTACAAGAGCGAAATATAACAAGCCACAAAAGGGAGAGAATGAGCTCTACTATTATGTTTCCTATTCAGAACTGGATAAATACTATGATGAAACGACGGGGTACGGTGTGGAGTCTTCCGTGTATTACTATTAAAACAGGCGGGTTATACTTAGGCGGCACAGAAGTGAGGTGAAGTATGGAAGATTTTAAAGTTACGGGTACATTTATCTGGTATTACTGTATATGCAAACGGGAGGTATGGCTTCTTGCTCATGGCATGGAAGCAGATCAGCAGGATGAAAATATGCAGATGGGAAATGCCATACATGAGACAAGTTATAAAAGGGATAGTAAAGAAGTTGAATTTGCCGGTTCTAAATTTGATGTGATATCGAAGGAAAATGGCAAGCTGATTGTAGGAGAAATTAAGAAATCTTCAAAATATCTGGAGAGTGCTAAAATGCAGCTTCTTTTTTATCTAATGGAGTTGGAGGAGTCAGGTATTTATGCAGAAGGTGAGTTATTATTCCCGGAAGAAAAGAAAAAAGAAACAGTAATTTTGACAGAGGATACCAGAAAGCAGCTAAAGCAAGTAATTGAAGATATTAAGAGAATTGCAGTTATGCCTCTTCCTATGATGGCAAATCGGATAAAATATTGTAAGAACTGTGCTTATAGTGAATTTTGCTGGTCATAAGAAAAAGATAAGGAGGTCTATACTTGAAAAAAACAATTTACATATTTAATGAAGGTGAATTGCACCGTAAAGATAATACCATCTATTTTGAAAGTGAAGGAGGGAAAAAGTTCCTTCCTGTTGAAGATATCGGTGAAATCTGTATAATGGGAGAAGTAGGAACCAGCAAGAAGTTTCTGGAATTTTGTACATCGCATCAGATTGTACTGCATTATTTTAATTATTATGAATATTATGTGGGGAGTTATTATCCGCGTGAACACTACAATTCGGGTTATATGATATTAAAACAGGCGGAACATTACCTGGATATGCAGAAGAGAAAAGAGTTAGCTTTAACTTTTATAGCAGGAAGCGGCAAAAACATTCTGGAAGTATTGAAATATTATCTAAACAGAGGAAAGTCTGTTCAAGAACAGATAGATAAGATCCTTGAGTTAGAAAGTAAGTTAAATGGGGATATGGCTATAGAACAAATGATGGCGATTGAAGGAAATGTCCGGGAAGTTTATTACAGTGCTTTTGATGCGATATTAGAAGATAAAAATTTTGCTTTTGAGACCAGAACCAGAAGGCCTCCGCAGAATAAATTAAATTCCATGATAAGCTTTGGAAATTCACTTATGTATACAACAACTTTGAGTGAAATTTATAACACCCATCTTGATCCAAGAATTGGATACCTTCATTCTACAAATAACAGAGGCTTTACTTTGAACTTGGATGTATCGGAAATCTTTAAACCACTGCTGGTTGACAGAGTAATATTTACGCTGGTATCAAAGCGTATGATTCAGTCAAAGCATTTTGATAAGAAAATTGACTCCATCCTTTTAAATGAAGAAGGAAGAAAGTTGTTTATTTCACAGTATGAAGAAAAACTTCAGTCTACCTTTATGCACAGAGAACTGGGACGGAATGTTTCATACCGCCGCTTAATCAGAATGGAACTTTATAAATTGGAGAAGCATCTGATAGGAGAGCAAAATTATACTCCCTTTGTGAGTAGATGGTAGGTGATGCCCGTGTTTACAATATTGGTTTATGATGTGGGAGAAAAAAGGGTTGCCAGGGTATTAAAGACAGCCAGGAAATATCTTCATTGGGTACAAAACTCTGTATTAGAGGGCGAGATAACCGATGCAAATTTAAAAAGATTAAAGGAAGAATTAAAAAAGATATCAAAAGAGGAAGAGGATTCATTTATATTCTATACCTTCCGCACAGAAAGATATTATTCACGTGAGATATATGGGATAAAAAAAGGTGGCCATGATATGTTTTTGTAGTCGTCGACCTCCTATGCTGTAAAAACCCCGGGAGACCGACGACAAGTTTAACATCGCAAAAAGCTTGAGTTTTAAGTAGATATTTTGTTTTATAGAAATTAATGATATAATATTGTCAAGGAGGTAGTTAAGAGCAAATGCAGCAATTATGCGGCTGCTATGGGGTTTATAGATTACCTATAAGGATTTGAAACAAATAT
>NZ_FRFD01000008.1:59594-322493 GCF_900143645.1 Anaerocolumna xylanovorans DSM 12503
CCTAGTTTATAGATTACCTATAAGGATTTGAAACGGACTTGGGTTAAAAAATCTTGTACTCATTTTCCTGTTTATAGATTACCTATAAGGATTTGAAACTTTGAAGAAGAAAAGCCGATAAGAGCTTACAAAAGGTTTATAGATTACCTATAAGGATTTGAAACTGACAGAGGTTAATTGCCTTCTTCAAATTAATGTGGTTTATAGATTACCTATAAGGATTAAAAAACAAGCGAATGTGAATGTCATGAATTCTACGAACAATGTTTATAAATTCTGACAAGACTTTGACAAAATAAGCCATTATGATGTACAATAATAGAAGTCAAACTACGATAAGAACAGGAGGAAATGATATGAAAAATGGGATGAGAAAAGTATTGGCAGCCTTTTTGATTACTGCGCTGTTATTGCCATTACTTACCTCGGTAGGTTCCATAACTGTTAAGGCAGCAGCTGCACCATCTCTGTCGACTAAGCAGAGATCTTTGGTAGGGGTTGGTTCCACGTTTACCTTAACCGTTAAAAATCTGGATAATACAAAAGTAAAAACAAAAAAATGGTCTTCATCTAACAGTAAAATTGCAACTGTAAATCCTAAAACAGGCTATGTAACAGCAGTAGCCAAGGGAACAACCAATATAAATCTTAAGATAACCTATAAGAATAAGAAGACTGCAACCTTAAAATGCAAGGTTACTGTTATGATACCTGCAACAAAGATTGAGGTTAACAATGCAACGGATACACCTGACAATAATAGCAGGCATCTGCTGCAGGTTGGGCAGCAGTATGACTTCAATGTTACTTTAACGCCCAAGAATGCCAGTGATATTGTTACATACAGCGTTGACAATACCAGTGTTGCGACAGTGGACCAGAATGGTGTGGTAACTGCCGTCAGTCCCGGAATTACCATACTGAATGCAACTGCTTCTTTAACGGCAGCAGGAGCATCTAAAAGTTATATTAATGACAGAGTAATTATTGAAGTAGCAGCAAAATCAGCGAATGTTTTATCTGCTGTAATAACAGATAACTCCACATTGACCATTACCTTTGACAGTGCAGTTGATGCTGCAACAGTATTTGATAAGGATAATAAGCTGCTAAACGTGGTAGAGATTACACCAAAGGACACAAACGGCAATATAGCAAGTGCTGTGGGAACCTTAACGGGAACTCTGTCATCGGATGCCAAAGTCTTAACGGTGAAGACAACGAAGATATTTAACGGCAGCTATGCTATCCATGTATCCTCGAGTATAAAGTCTACAGCCGGAATAGGGCTGCAGAACTACTATACAGACATCACTTATAAAGATACGACAGCACCTTATTTTACAGGATATACCGTAGATGATACGGGCTTGAAAGTTTCCATTAACTTCTCAGAGGCTATGGATTTCTCCGGCTTAAGTATTGTAGATGCCAAATTAAATACTACTTCAACGGCCACACAGGCACTGCCGGCAACCCTTGCTCTTTTAAAAGGAAAGGCTAATTACAAGCCAAGCGCAGATTATAAGTCACTTATAATTGATATGTCGAGTATTGCTGATTACGATAAGAACAAAGAATTTACGGTAGTAATGTCAGGCATTAAGGATTTAGCCGGTAATTATCCTGCTGTTGGTTTTAACGTTTCTACCCTTGTTAAAACAGATACAAGCTATAAGCCGCAGGCAGTTTTAATCAACCTTGAAAGAACGGGCTATAATACATTAACTGCTACCTTCAGCAGAAACATCCGTATACCTGGAATTGTTCTCTTAACCAACGGAGAGTATATTACCAACGGTACTGTGGATGTAAAGGATCCGAAGAAAGTTAACTATATTATTTCTTCCACTTCCGCCCTCCTTAACGGTATTCAAAAGGTAAATATCGGTATGTGGGAAAGCTATAATGTAAATCCTTCCGATACTACCGGTGATATCTTCATAACCCGTGATGTAAACTTTACCATTACCAGCGCGAGGCCAACCATCAGTGAGTTTAAGCTTAGGATGGAGACCAACAACGGTACGGATACTTATATGCTGCAATTAACCTACAACAAGGATGTTACTCTAATGTCCCAGGCCGGTAATCTTGTAGCAACTAGAATTTATACATCCAATAATGACACTATCAGTGGCAGGAATATAGCCTATACTGCAGTTGCCCAGGGTAATGTCGTGACTGTAGTATTGAATTCCACTCAGTTTAATGAAGCAGGGCAGTATACCATAGCAATTCCTTCCGGTTTTGTTAAGGATGAGTACTATAATACCAATGCAGACGAGAGCATTCAGGTGACAAAGACAGCTACCGCTTCCTCAGTTCTTCCTGCGCCTAAGAGCGTTACCCAGTCACCGGTTAATCCCAGTGTTCTTTATGTAGTCTTTGCGGATAAGGTGGATGAGGTAAGTGCACAGACGGTGGGAAATTATTCCATACCGGGAGTATCAATCATAAAGGCGGAACTTACCAGCAATAGCAATACAGGTGCAACTATTACCTTAACTGTGGCAGCGGGAAGTATAATTTATAGTACGAAGTATCCGATAACGATAATGAACATTACAGGTTATAACAATACCTACACATCTATGGCAGTCTATAAAGATATGATAGATCTCATGGAGAATGCAGGGCCGGTTCTTAACGGAGTATCCTATAATTCTAATACAATAACATTGACTTTCAGTGAGAATGTCAAGGGTAATCCAAGCTTTACGGCAATACAAAGCGGTACTACTACAGGTGATTTAATATACTCCAGTTCCATTACGGATAATAAGGTTGTAATTTTATTAAAAACAACACCTACAAAAGGTTTGCCGATTACACTTAAGACTACGGTAACCAATTCCATAACGGATGTTTCCGGTAATGCGGCTTCACTGGGTGATATAACATTGACACCAACCTATTAAAATAACCAAAGAAGTATAAATTAATAATGAAAGCCTCTGCAAGTGACACTTGCAGAGGCTTTTTGTTTGGCAAAAAGCTTTTGTTTCACAAAGAAATGTGTTTGTTTTGCATATGAAATTTTTTCTGTTTCATAGTGAAATGTTTTTCTCTTCACATAGCCCCTTTACGAGCTTATGGTTTTGTTTTATAATAGTTGAGGTATAGAAACCTGCAGTGGAGGAATTTGTCAGTGAAGAATGTCAGTAATAAACTTATTATGTCAGTCAGCCGCCTACTGTTTGCGTTATATCTGATCTTACTGGCATATTTTTTGTTTTTTAGTGAGCATTACGGAAGAACAATTTCAACCGGTGAATATAGATATAATTTGACACTGTTTAAAGAAGTAAGGCGTTTTATCGAATACAGAAATATCATTGGTCCCGAAGGCTTTATTGTAAATATATTCGGAAATATACTGGCTTTTGCACCTTTTGGTTTTGTACTTCCTATCATAAGTCCGGATAACAGAAAGCTTTTGAATATAACACTTCTAAGTTTTGAATTCAGCTTAACAATTGAATTGCTGCAGCTTATCTTTAAAGTAGGAATTTTTGATGTGGATGATCTTTTCATGAACACATTAGGAGGTCTTATCGGAGGCTTGTGTTTTATTTTTGCAAGAAAAATGTTAAGGTCGATTAGAAAAGGGAGAAGATAACGGATTATAGGGGTGATTTATGTTTAAGAAAAGAAAAGAGGTCTACAAATTCACAGGAAGAAGCCATTCAGTAAAAGGCATTATCTCGGCAGTGATCGGCTGTATCAGTATCCTTAGCCTGCTTGTGCTTTTTATCCTTTCAGGTATTTATAAAGGGAATGGTCCCATTGCCTTAGGAGCTGCGGGAATGCTGGTATTCCTTTTAACTGTTACAGGATTTGTCTTAGGAGTCAAGGCATGTATGGAAAAGGAGATTTACTACACAGCGCCGATTGCGGGTATGGCAGTAAATGGTATTCTTTCGATTACATTATTTATACTTTATGTAATGGGAATGTTTGTATAATATATGGTTTAGGATGGAGGGCAAGAACTTGAAATACAGGGAACTTATGAAGGAAGAAAATGATGCTATCAGAGAGCGTTATGAGTTAGCCTTAGAACGCATTAAAAGCATTAAAGAAGAGGACAGCGTAAAAGGAGCCTGCAGGGATTATTTTATAAGAACAGCGGCTTTTATAGAAAAGGCAGCGGCATTTCTTTCCCTTGTGGAAAAGGACTCCTTAAAGGATTTGACAATAGAAAAGCTTTCCGGTATTAACCGGGAACTTTATGAGGATATACTGCCGGAAAATTATGAAGAATCTTATGCCAATCCCACCTATGCGGTATTGAAACTTGGGAAAAAATATGGCAGGCTTCTAAGCTATCTCTATGCGGAAATCAGAGGAATGATTGTGTATGCGGCAGAATGCAGGCTGTTTTCCATGACTATTTATCTGGAACTGTTTATTGAGATTTATAATTATTTTGAAGAGGAAGATGAGTATACCTTTAAGGATGTTAAGAGGGCAATCTATGATTTTAACATGGATTATTGCAGTGATATTATAGAATACCGTACCAGGGAGCTGCTTGACGAGGAGCTTTCTCTGGCTGCGGATATCATTGAAGGATGGGACTTAACGGATTTAAGGTATCTTTACCAGTTTGGGGAATATATCGGAGAGAATGAGAAAAGGATTGCTATGTTCCTCAATAGCTTGCCCGAAGACGAGATAAAGGCAATGGCATTTACCTATACGGATGGTTACTACAGAGGTTTTCTGGCGGCAAATATTGACCTGACAAAGAAAAAGACCGTAAATATCCGTTATAATATCGGCTTTGAGCGAATGGTAAAATATGCTGTCCGTAATTTTGCCGAGATGGGTCTTAAACCGGTTATCTACCGTACGACAGTAGACAGCATGAATAAAAAGCAGCATTTAAGGCTTGGTTACCATTCCTGCGGTCCTAATTACCAATACGATTATGACCACCGTTTTGATATTGGGCTTTACATGGATAAGGCCTTTCATGAGCGCAGGCTGCAGGCATATAAGGCGGCCTTTGAAAAATATAAGGAAAAGGCGGCTCTTTATGCAGGACCTGCTCTGATACAGGTATTTGGCGAAAAGAACTTTGCACCACAGGCAAAGGAAGAAGCAGTCAAGCTTGATAAGAGGCAGCAGAAGCTTTCCATAGCCTTTCAACGGGATTCCAATATGATATATTACCAGTATATCAAGGGAGATGAGACAAGCTTTACCATCATTGCATACCCGATTACAGAGATTGGTGGCAGATTTGAGGAAATCTTTCGGGAGACGGTTAAGGTCAATACCCTGGATAACGATACCTATAAAGGTATCCAGCAAAAAATCATCGATTGCCTGGATAAGGGAGAATACGTAAGAGTAAAAGGCGGCGGCAATAACCGTACGGATTTGAAAGTTATGCTCTATGAATTACAGAATCCGGAAAAAGAAACCATCTTTGAGAATTGCACAGCAGATGTTAACATCCCGGTAGGAGAGGTATTTACTTCACCAAAGTTAACCGGCACAAATGGTACCTTGAATGTATCAAGGATATTTTTAAACGGGCTGGAATATGTGGACCTTTCCATTACTTTTATGAACGGTATGATTACCGGTTATGGCTGCGGCAATTTCACATCGGAAGAAGAAAATAAACGCTACATGAAGGAGAATATCCTGTATAATCAGGATACATTGCCTATCGGTGAGTTTGCAATCGGCACCAATACCACAGCCTATGTAATGGCTGGCAAATACGGTATCTGGGATAAGCTTCCCATTCTGATAGCAGAAAAGACAGGTCCCCATTTTGCCGTAGGTGATACCTGCTATAAGATGAGTGAAGAACTTGATTTATTTAATCCGGATGGTAAGAAGATTGTGGCAAAGGATAATGAAGTATCCATTCTTCGAAAGACCGAGATAGAAAAGGCTTATTTTAACTGCCACACCGATATTACAATACCTTATGACGAATTGGCAGAAATAACAGTGGTTGAGAAGAGCGGAAAAGAAACGGTAATTATAAGAAACGGCAGATTTGTACTTGCGGGCACGGAAGTTTTAAATGAGGCATTCAGTTAGCACAAAGTAAAAGGGTATCCAAAGTATTACACTCAATTATATCAATTAGCAAAATCCCTCGGGTTATCCCGGGGGATTTTGCTATACTTATAGAAGCTATAATCTTTATCTCCTGATATGGTAATATAATCAGATTTTATTATAATTTTTTAGAGCCGGTAATATTATGATTATATATAATATATTATCAATATTTCGTAAGGAATAATCAAAATAGCTGATTTTTTGCTGTATATTTAAAATGATGAAATCAAAAAGGGGATTGTGTGTGGGGAATGATAGGAAGAAAGTACTGGTAATTGGAGCTAATAGTTATATTGGTAAGAAGTTCTATGAATATGTATATTCACTCAATGAAAAATTAATTGATGTAGATATGGTAAGTGCAACAGATGGATCATGGGAAAAGGTGGATTTTTCTTTATATGATTCGGTGTTACATTTATCTGCAATTGTATATAGAAAAGAAAAAGAGAATCTGAAAGACCTCTATGAAAATGTAAATCATAAACTGCCTGTAAGAATTGCACATAAAGCTAAAAACAATCATGTGAAACAGTTTATATTTATGAGTTCTGCAGCTGTATATGGTGATATTAATGGCTGTATAACGAAAGAGACTATTCCGGAGCCCTCAACACTTTATGGAAAGACAAAACTGGCTGCCGAAGATGATCTATTAAAATTAGAAAACACAGATTTTAAAATTGTAATTATCCGTTCACCTATGGTGTATGGTGAAGGGTGTAAGGGAAATTACCGGAAACTTAGTAAAATAGCAAAGTTTACACCTATATTCCCTGATTATCATAACAAAAGAAGCATGATTCATGTAGATAGATTAAGCTTTCATATAGTGGAACTGATTTTAAATGAAGAGCAGGGGTGCTATTTTCCGCAGGATGAAAATTATGCGGATATTTGTGAATTGGTAGTCTGTATCAGGAAGAAAAGTGGTAAGAAAACTTATCTTACAAAGTTTTTTAATCCTTTGATAAATCATTTAAAGAAGAGATTTAATGTACTTGATAAAATATTTGGCGATATGTATTATTACGATTAGCCTAGTTACATACTATTCCTAATAGCAGGATTGTGTTCAAAGTAATTGGTTTTTACTATTCAAGATTAGTTTGTGATTTTGTGTAGAGTTTATCATCTTTAAAAATGATAACTGCATTTGAGATACCGTCTTTTCCGTACCAAACATATTCCGCTGATTTGGTATCACTAACATCAGAAGCAGGTGAAACCGTTCCTTCTGTTCCAATTATTTTAACAGCATCAGCATAACTTATTCCGTCATTAAGTGAATTATATTTACTTAATGTAATGTATGTACTGCCTGTATCACTGGAAGTATCATTTGGCATGATGACAGCTTGTTCACTTCCAGTCACCTTTATCTTACATGTAAAAGTCTTATTCTTATAAACACCGGTTATAGTTGCAGTACCTTTTGTTTTAGCTGTTACCTTTCCAGTATTGCTTACCGCAGCAACTTTTTTGTTACTGCTTTTCCAATTAATCTTAGCTTTAATAGGTTCATTATACTTTAAGATTTCCAAAACAATTGTCTCTTTTGGAAAAAGAGCGTAATTATCCGAGCTTATTTCATATACGGTTGATGCACTTACCTTTATAGGCAGTATCATAACCAATGTTAATAGCAGAGCAATCAATTTTTTCACAAAAACACCCCCTTAATAGATTTATTATATCATAAATATACAAAATTGTCACAGAATTCTATTAAGCAGTCAGGTATCATTGCAGCAGTACTCCGATATTTAAGTATGTAAATGAAACACTTCATTTATTAATGTAATATGTAACTTCTTAATCATATTTTAAATTGTTTATTTAGAAATAATAAGATATAATAGGGATAGTTATATGACAAAAATATAGCGGAGGGTACCATGGATAGAAGAAATTTCTCGGATTTAGGTGAAGAAATCAGGGATATAGTCCAGAATGCAGTAAATACGAAGGACTTTCATCAATTAAATAGAGATATCGGCAATACCGTAAGAGGGGCCCTGGATGAGGTACGGAATTCCCTTGGGACAGGCTATGGCAGATACAGAGAGGATAATCCCGGTGATAACTGGAGTCAGAATAACAGCAGCAGAGACGGCGATTTTCAAAGAGGCAGCGATCATCAAAGTGATAGAGGTTATCAAAGAGACAGAGAACGTCAAAGAGACAGGGATTATCAGCGCCACCGTAATTTCGAAAGAGAGAGGCAGTACAGCCAGGGTGCAGCACAGGCGGATAATCAGCAAAGAAGTCCGCAAGCACAGACTTCTGTCTCTAAAAATGTCCTGAATCAGAAGGCATTTCCCAGTGAACCGGTTGGCCGGGTATCGGGAGTGTTGTTTACGGTATTTGGAAGCATTGGTATGGGGACATTCGGCATTGGAGCCTTTGTTTTAGCGATGATTGGCCAACTGACCGGAAGATGGGGATTGTTTGGAAGTATAGCAATTGGTCTGTTACCTTTCTTTGGAGTTAGCTGCTGTATGGCAGCAAGAGGCGGCAGTATACGAAAGCGTTTGCAAAGATTCCGCCGCTATATCGGATTATTTCAGGGAAGGACTTACTATTCCATAAAGGAACTGGCGGCTGGAATAGGCCAGAGCCATAAATACGTGTTAAAGGATTTACGCCGTATGATATCCATTGGCATGTTTCCGGAAGGGCGTATTGATGAACAGGAAACCTGTCTGATGCTTAACAGAGAAAGCTATAGCCAATACCTGGAGCTGCAGAAGAATATCCGTATACAGGCAGCAGGTGGTGCCGTGAAGGAAATTAAGAAAGAAAACCAGGAAGCACCAAAGGCCTCTGCTGATGCAGAAGCTAACCAGCAGGTAAGAAAGGCTATAGAAGCAGGAAGGATATGCATTCAGCAGATAAGGGAAGCCAATGAAGCTATACCGGGAGAGGAAATATCAAGAAAATTAGACCGCCTGGAAGATGTTATCGGAAAGATTTTTAATTATATTGAACAGCATCCGGACCAGTTGGAGGACATTCAGAAATTTATGGAGTATTATCTTCCTACTACCTTAAAGTTAGTAAATGCGTACAGGGAATTTGAAAAGCAATCCATACAGGGCGAGAACATTACAGCGGCAAAGAAGGAGATAGAAGAAACACTGGACACTATCAATCTTGCCTTTGAGAATTTATTGGACAGCCTCTTTGTAGATGTTGCAATGGATGTATCCAGTGATATATCCGTTTTAGAAACCTTGCTTGCACAGGAAGGTCTGACACAGAAGGATTTTGTATCAAATGAATGAATGGGAGGAGAAACAAATGAATCAGGAAGCACCAACCTTAACCTTTGAGCCGTTCGAGGAAGCAGCCGTAGAACAGACATTTCCAAAGACAGCAGAAGAAAAGCAGGAACCGGCAGTATTTGACGAGAGCAGCCTTTCATTGGAAGAGAAAAAGATGGTGGAGGATTTCGCCGGTAAAATCGATTTAAGCAAATCCAATCTGGTACTGCAATATGGTACCGGAGCCCAGAAAAAGATTGCGGATTTTTCAGAATCTGCACTTAATAATGTTAAGACAAAGGACTTGGAAGAAATCGGTGAGATGCTTTCAGGAGTTGTACTGGAATTAAAGAACTTTGATGCTGATAACGAGGAAAAAGGCTTTTTAGGACTCTTTAAAAAAGGTGCCAATAAAATCAATGCTATGAAGGTTAAATACGATAAGGCAGAAGTAAATATCAATAAAATCTGCAAAGTATTGGAAGAACACCAGATTCAGCTCCTAAAAGATATTTCTATGTTAGATAAAATGTACGAGCTTAATAAGACTTATTTTAAAGAGCTTTCCATGTATATTCTTGCAGGAAAAAAGAAGCTGGTACAATCACAGAACGAAGAATTGCCAAAGCTTATCGATAAGTCCAACAAAAGCGGTCTTCCGGAAGACGCACAGGCTGTAAATGACTTTGTTGCCATCATCAACCGCTTTGAAAAGAAGATTCATGACCTGGAATTAACGAGGATGATTTCCATTCAGATGGCTCCCCAGATACGTCTGGTTCAGGGGAATGATACTCTGATGACTGAAAAAATACAATCCACTCTTGTAAATACAATTCCCCTCTGGAAGAGCCAGATGGTGCTTGCCCTTGGAGTGGCTCATTCCGGACAGGCAGCCAAAGCTCAGAGAGAGGTTACCGATATGACCAATGAGCTGTTAAGGAAAAATGCTGAAACTCTTAAAATGGCCACCATTGAGACCGCAAAGGAGTCAGAACGCGGTATCGTAGACATCGAAACTCTCCGCATTACCAATGCTTCCTTAATCTCAACACTGGATGAGGTATTGCGTATCCAGACAGAGGGACGCCAGAAGAGAAAAGAGGCAGAGGTTGAGTTAAACCGTATAGAAGGGGAACTTAAGAAAAAGTTGCTGGAACTTAGAGGTTAAGAGACTATAGAAGTAGTGAAAAGGGACTGTTGCAAGAGTATGCGACAGCCCCTTTTATTCTGGCAGTAGTCTGTTTGGACATTTCATTGGAGAGGAACCGGTTATTCTCCCAACCCGGATTCGATGACACTGATTGCTGCTTTTAATGCATCCTGTTCATCTTCACCGCTGCATTCTACTGTGATTTCAGCGCCGTTTTTGATACATGCCGCAATAACATTCATTACACTTTTGGCGTTAACCTTTTTTTCGTTGAATACGAGATTTACATCAGAAGCATATTTTTTTAATTCCTTTACAAGAATGCCTGCCGGCCTCATATGAAGTCCCTGTTCATTTTTTATTGTTATTGTCTGTGATACCATATTTTCTCCTTTATGCCGATTGAATCAGCTCCTTTTCTTACTCGGTTACCGGCTTTTTCAGGGCTGCCAGTATAAGGGCACCGACTGCCGAACCGATTAACAGGGCAACAATATAACCGCCTACGTTACCTACGGTGGGGAATACAAAGATACCGCCGTGAGGTGCTCTTAAGGTACAATGCATTGCCATGGAAATGCCTCCGGCCACAGCAGAACCTATAATGCAGGAGGGAATTACCCTTAAGGGATCTCCGGCTGCAAAGGGGATTGCACCTTCCGAGATGAAGCATAAGCCCATAATATAGTTGACCATAGCAGATTCCCTTTGCTCTTTTGTAAAGCGGTTCTTAAAGAAAGTAGCGCAGAGTGCTATAACAAGGGGAGGAACCATACCGCCTACCATAACCGCTGCCATAATATCAAAACCGCTGCTTGCTAAAGAGGCAGTACCGAATACATAGGCTGCTTTATTGACAGGACCGCCCATATCAACGGACATCATGCCCCCAAGGACACAGCCAAGTAAGATTTTGCTTGTGGAACCCATGTTATTCAGAGTATCTGTAAGGCTTGTGTTGATTATACCAATAAAAGGATTTACCGCGCACATAAAGATACCGATAAGCAGGATACCTCCCAGAGGATAAATCAAAACCGGTTTGATTCCTTCCAGACTTCTTGGAAGTTTACTAAATAGTTTCTTTAAGATATTTACAAGGAAGCCGGCAGCAAAACCTGCCAGTAAAGCGCCTAAAAATCCCGCGGATACTCCGGTTGGTTCGGTTAGGGTCATACCGGCCTTGGCAATGGCACCGCCGACAAAACCGACGGCCAATGCCGGTCTGTCAGCAATACTCATGGCGATGTAACCTGCCAGTACCGGAAGCATGAATTCAAAGGCTGTCTTGCCGACTCTCATAAAGAAAGCGGCTAACGGGGTGTTAGAACCGAAATTGGCAGGGTCAATGGAATATTTATCGAAAAGAAATGCCAGGGCTATCAGAATACCACCACCGATAACAAAGGGAAGCATATGGGAAATACCATTCATCAGGTGTTTGTAAACCTTGCGTCCTGCACTTTCTGTATCGGTTTCAAAAGTTTTGTCTGTTCCGCCTGCATGATGGTAGACTGGGACATCTCCGCTAATTAGCCTGTCGATTAATTCCTGGGGTTTATGGATACCGTCAGAAACCTTTGTTTTTAATACTTTCTTACCGTCGAAACGGGCCATCTCCACATTTTTGTCAGCTGCTATAATAATGCCGTCGGCCTCTTTAATCTCCTGGGGGGTCAGAACATTCTTTGCACCGCCGGAGCCGTTGGTTTCAGCCTTTAAAGGATATCCCATTTCTTTGCCCTTCTTTTCCAGGGCTTCCGCCGCCATGTAAGTATGTGCGATTCCGGTGGGGCAGGCGGTAACGGCTAAAATCCGGTAACTTATCTTTACAGGTTCATTTTTGATATCCGGTGTTTTTTTAAATTCTTCGCTGAATTTTTCTCTTTCTGCCATATCAATAATATGGAGAAAAGCATCCGCATCCTTTGCTGCAAGAAGGTCCTTACGGAAGGTCTCATCCATGAGCAGAACCGAAAGTCTTGATAAAACTTCAAGATGCAAATCTCCTCCCTTTTCGGGAACGGCAATCATAAAGAACAGGTTGGAGGGTTCGCCGTCCAGGGAATCGTAATCAACACCCTCCGGCACCGTCATGGCGGCAAGACCGGCTTTTACCACTGACTTGTTCTTGGAATGGGGGATTGCAATTCCGTCTGCAATAGCAGTAGAGCCGCTTTCCTCTCTGGAAAGAATACCCCTTTTAAATTCCTCCTTATCCGAGATGTTTCCGGCTTTGTCTTGCAGATCTACCAGGCGGTCGACAGCTGCATCTTTGGTTTCTGCCTTTACGTTTAAGGCAATTCCCTCTTTTTGTAAAAGCTCCGTAATCCTCATAATTTGCATCTCCTTTATATAGTTTTTAATAACTGTTCTACTGCTTCCAGTGTTGCCAGGCCTTCGGAAAATGCTGTTGCAGAGCCTGCTGCCGTCCCCATTTTTAAAGCTTTTTCATAATCCTTCTCTTTTAAATAACTCGCTAAAAATCCTGCTACCATGGAATCTCCGGCACCTACGGAATTCTTTACGGTACCTTTTGCTACTCCGATGGTAAATTCCTGCCCTGTTTCTGTAATCAGGACAGCGCCGTCACCTGCCATAGAAATCAGGACATTTCTGGCACCCAATTCCTGCAGTTTTTTAGCGTATGTGATAATATCCTCTATGGTATTTAGTGCTGTATGAAAGATTTCTCCCAGTTCCTGTTTGTTGGGTTTTATCAAAAACGGATGGTATTTTAAGACATTTTTCAGTAAATTCCCGGTAGCATCCACTACCACTTCAATTTTTTTTTCCTGCAGGGAAGCTATGATGGATTCATAGACATCAGAGGGCAGGGTGGATGGAATATTGCCGGCCAATACAAGTACATCACCATCCTGAATGTAGTTAAGCTTTTCAAATAAAAGTTTTAGCTCTTCTTCCTCAACTTCGGGGCCCCTTCCGTTGATTTCCGTTTCTTTCCCGGATTTGATTTTAACGTTTATTCTTGAAATGCCATTGTGCAGTGTAATAAAATCTGTCCTGATACCGGCCCTTTGCAGACCATCTTCAATGGCCTTTCCTGTAAAGCCTGCAATAAAGCCCAGAGCGACACTTTCAATGCCCAGATTTTTTAATACCGTTGATACATTGATGCCCTTTCCTCCGAAATAAACAGCTTCCGAGTTACAGCGGTTGACCATATTTAACTTTAATTCCTCCATATGAACTACATAATCAATTGCGGGATTAAAGGTTACGGTATATATCATTTCATGACCTCCTTTATCACTGTAACATCCCGGTATTTCGGCTTTTCCAGTCTGTCCGTTATAATACAGGCTTTATCGATGTCTGCAAAAGTGACTGCCGTTACTTTGTCGAATTTAGTATGGTCTGCAAGGACAAAAGCCATGTAACTCCGGTTTACGGCCTCCATTTTAACCATGGCCTCTTCCACATCTACGGTTGTAAAACCAAAATTTTCATGAATACCATTGGTACCAAGAAAACTCTTGGTAAAATTGTATTTTTTCATGTTATTAACGGCCTCTGTACCAATAATAGCCTCCGTTACGGGCTTTACCTGTCCGCCGATAATATAAGTCTTAAGTCCTCTGGCAATGAGTTTCTTGGCATGCACGATACCGTTGGTTACAAAGATTGTTTTGGTATTTCCCAAGTATTCAATCAAATGCTCCGTGGAGGTTCCGGCATCAATATAAATGAAATCATCATCCTAGATAGTACCTGCGGCATATCTTGCAATGGCCATTTTTTCTTCCACATTAAGTAATGTTTTAGTCGGTACATCCGCTTCCGATGTAATGTATTCCTGTTCAAGCAGGGTAGCACCTCCGTGAACCTTTCTTAATTTTCCCATCTCATCCAGACTTATTAAATCCCTTCGTATGGTAGATTCGGAAGCTCCCAATAAATCGGTAAGTTCACTTACCGTAACAATGCTCTTTTTTTGCAAAATATCTAAAATAGAAGAATATCTTTCCAAAGTTAACATTTCAATTCCTCCTTATGGAAATATAATATCATCAAAAACGGTCATTGTCAATTAAAATAATTCAAAAACAATCAAAAACGTTCATATGTTGTTCGATATAATGAAATATGACTGTAATCAGTCAATAATATTCAAGGAATATATGGAATATATTTTTGAAGTCAAAGGAAAACAGAGAAGATGGATTTATATGTTTTACTTCATAATAAAAGGTTTATATTAATTGTGTTAATAAATACAATAAGAAATTAATAACAGGAAACCATAAGACAAAAGAGCACAGCTATGATAAAATGTAGAAAGAAAAATAAAACAACAGCAAATCAGCAACCAAATAAACCTAAGAATAAATGGAAAGTAAGAAAGTGAGGATTTGACATGGCAGCAAAAGTCGGAATTGTAATGGGCAGTGATTCGGATCTGGAAATTATGAGCAAGGCAGCACAAGTGCTGGATGTATTAAAAGTCGAGTATGATATTACGGTTATATCCGCTCACAGAATGCCGGATGTATTTTACGATTATGCCAAATCAGCAGAGGAAAAAGGTTATAAGGTTATCATAGCGGGAGCCGGCGGCGCAGCTCATCTTCCCGGCATGACAGCAGCCATCTTTTCCTTACCGGTTATTGGAGTACCCATTATGACAAAGGCTTTAGGCGGCGTGGATTCTCTCTATTCCATCGTACAGATGCCTGCCGGAATTCCCGTAGCAACCGTTGCCATTAACGGTGCCCAAAATGCAGGTATACTGGCAGCAAAGATATTAGCAGCCTCTGATGAAGAGCTTTTAGAGCGTATCAAAGAATATGCAAAGAGCTTAAAGGAAAGTGTTGCGGCAAAATCGGAAAAGCTTTCAAAAATCGGCTATCAGGCATATCTGAAAGAAAAATAACGAATATAGACAGGTTGAAGGAAAATAGAAGAGAGAGGAAGCCACATACGGATTCCTTCAGCCTTTTGTGGCAGCCGCTTTAAATTGGCGGTGAATCAGGTGTACATGTATGGATTATAAGAATGCCGGTGTGGATATTGAAGCTGGATATAAGGCCGTAGAATTGATGAAAAAGCACATAGACAGGACCATGAGAAAGGAAGTATTGACCGGTATTGGCGGTTTTTCCGGTGCGTTTTCCTTAAAAAGCTTTATGCATATGGAGGAACCTACCCTGGTTTCGGGCACCGACGGAGTGGGAACCAAGCTTAAAATTGCGTTTCTGTTAGACAAGCACGATACCATTGGTATTGACTGTGTTGCCATGTGCGTAAATGATATTGCCTGTGCAGGCGGTGAGCCTTTGTTCTTTTTGGATTATGTTGCCTGCGGCAAAAATGATCCTGAAAAAATAGCGGCAATTGTAAGCGGTGTAGCCGAAGGCTGCAGGCAGGCAGGAGCAGCGTTAATCGGCGGTGAGACAGCAGAAATGCCAGGCTTCTATCCGGTGGATGAATACGACCTGGCGGGCTTTGCTGTCGGTATCGTAGACCGTAAGGATATGATAGACGGAAAGAGCTTAAAAGCAGGAGATGTACTTATCGGGCTGGCTTCTTCGGGTATCCACAGCAATGGCTATTCTCTTGTCAGAAAGGTCTTTACCATGAAGGAAGAAGCTTTAAATACACACTATGAGGCACTTGGTACTACCTTAGGCGAAGCCCTGTTGACACCGACACGTATTTACGTAAAGGCACTGGCGGCTCTTAAGGACGGCAAGGTAGCAGTGAAGGCATGTTCTCATATAACAGGCGGAGGATTCTATGAGAATATTCCCAGGATGCTAAAGGAAGGCATCCGTGCTTATGTGAAGAAAGACAGCTATCCGGTGCCTCCGATTTTCTCCATGCTTGCAAAGGACGGTTCCATTGAAGAAAAGATTATGTATAATACTTATAACATGGGCATTGGTATGTTGATAGCTGTTAACAAAGAAGATACCGATAAGGCTTTAAGCTTGTTAAGGGAGACAGGTGAAACACCTTATATCATCGGAGAAATTAAAGAAGGGGACAAAGGAGTAACCTTATGCTAAATTTAGGGATACTGGTTTCGGGTGGCGGTACGAATCTTCAGGCCATTATTGACAGTATTAAGGACGGCAGGATAACAAATGCCAGGATAAATGTTGTGATTAGCAATAAGGATGAAGCGTATGCGCTTACCCGTGCCAGAGAGAATCATATCCATGCAGAGGTTGTATCACCAAAGAAGTATCCTGACAGAGAGGCCTTTCATCAGGCACTCCTTGAGAAGCTGCAGGAATATGGAGTGAATTTTATTGTACTGGCAGGATACCTGGTTGTAGTACCGCCAACCATCATCAAGCATTATGCCGGCAGAATCATAAATATTCATCCTTCTTTGATACCCTCTTTTTGCGGAAGCGGCTATTATGGACTAAAAGTACACGAGGCAGCCATTGGCAGGGGAGTAAAGCTCACCGGAGCAACCGTTCATTTTGTAGATGAAGGAACCGACACGGGTCCGATTATTCTTCAAAAAGCGGTAGAGGTATTGGAAAGTGATACGCCGGAAATCCTGCAAAAAAGGGTGATGGAGGAAGCAGAGTGGGATATTCTTCCGAAAGCCATCAATTTGATTGCCAATAGCCGGATAATATTAAAAGACGGTCGTGTGAGATTATCTGATGAGCAGCTGTATTCAGAAAGGATTTAAGGTGTAGGGAATGAAAGTATTAATAATCGGAGGCGGCGGCAGAGAACATGCCCTGGCTTATAAAATCGCACAAAGCAAAAAGGTAAATGCTCTTTACTGTGCACCGGGAAATGCAGGTATTGAAGAGTATGCAGTTTCGGTACCCATTGGAGTAATGGAATTTGACAGGCTTGCAGATTTTGCGGTAAAGGAAGGAATTGATTTAACTGTTGTGGGACCTGATGATCCATTAGTTGGTGGAATTGTTGACGTATTTCTTGAAAGGGGGCTAAGAGTATTTGGCCCTAAGAAGGATGCAGCTATCATAGAAGGTTCCAAGGCATTCTCAAAAGAACTAATGAAGAAATACAACATTCCTGCCGCTGCATCGGAAACCTTTCATACAGCAAAAGCTGCCTATTCCTATCTTGAAACCTGTCCTTATCCCGTAGTGTTAAAAGCAGACGGACTTGCCCTTGGAAAAGGAGTCTTGATATGCAATACCCCGGAGGAAGCACAGAATGGGGTTAAGCTTATTATGGAAGATAAACAGTTCGGCCATGCCGGGGATGTTCTTGTTATTGAAGAATTCATGACAGGGAGAGAAGTGTCCATACTTGCATTTTGCGACGGAACGGACATAGCTGTTATGACAAGTGCTCAGGATCATAAGCGGGCTCTTGACGGTGACCAGGGCCTTAATACAGGAGGAATGGGGACATTCTCCCCCAGTCCTTTCTATACGGAAGAAATCAATAGTTACTGTATGGAACATATCTATAAGCCCACTATGGCTGCTATGAAAAAAGAAGGCAGGAGTTTCACCGGTATACTTTTCGTCGGTTTAATGCTAACCCAAGAAGGGCCTAAGGTGCTTGAATACAATGCCAGATTTGGGGACCCTGAAACACAGGTAGTGCTGCCAAGATTGAAAAATGATATTGTCGAGGTCTTTGAAAGCTGTATTGACGGACGCCTTTCTGATATAAAGCTGGAATTTGAGGACAATGCAGCAGTTTGTGTTGTGCTGGCATCCAAAGGATATCCGCTTTCCTATGAAAAGGGTTATATCATTGAAGGATTGGATAAAGCGAAGGAAAAAGATGGTGTTTTCGTGTTCCATGCCGGGACCAGAAAAGAAAACGGAAATACCGTAACTGCCGGAGGGCGTGTTCTGGGTGTTACGGCAACAGGCAGTACGTTAAAAGAAGCCAGGGAAAATGCTTACAAAGCAGCAGAGAGAGTGAGCTTTTCGAATAAATACAATAGAAGTGATATCGGAAAAGCAATAGATGAAATTGTATGAAATAGAAGGTGATTTTACTTATAGAAAGAAAGGGCTATTTTGCAGCAGTCCTTTCTTTTTTTGTGTCAATAACCCTAAAGTAAAAGAATAATTTGGCAATGTCACAGAAGTGCCATAAGTATTTTGTACAATTGTGTACAATTAAGGGACAAGCTGGAACGACTTTTTTGAAAAAGAAAGGGAATTGTGATGAAAAGAAATAACTGCCAAAGAATTCTGGGACTATTGTTATGTTTCATTGTCTTTACCATACAGGTACTGCCGCCAAATGCTTTGAAAGTACAAGCGAAAAGTGAGGGGGTTGTGACTGCCACCAGTTTATATATCCGCTCCGGTCCGGGGACAAGCTATGATGCCGTGAAAGTCAAGGGAAGCAATGCTTATATAAAACAAGGCGAAACAGTTACTCTGTTAAAGAAAGTGGGTGACTGGTACCTTATTACTTTCACTTATAGCGGATCAGAGGTAGAAGGCTATATATTAGGTACTTATGTTAAGAAAAACAATACTGCGTCCACTCCAACGCCAACGCCGACGAAAGCACCGGCTGCTACGCCCACACCTTCAGACGGCAGCAGCACATCCTCCGGTAAAGAGGCCTATAAAATCAGTGCAGCTATAACGGCGACGAATGTTAACATTAGAAGTACAGCCAGTACAAGCGCTAAAAAACTTATTGCCTTAAGTAAGCCTCAAAAGGTAACCATAACAAATGAAGTAATTAAAAGTTCACAGAAATGGTATAGAATAACTTATACGGTAAACAAGAAAACTTCCGCCGGCTATGTTCTTAGCGACTATGTTAAACTTAACGTTACTGCGGCTGTAAACGGTACGGTTTCGAAAGCTGTAAAACTGAAGAAGCTGGCTTCTGATAGTGCCGCCTATATAACGGACAGTAAAAAAAATATCATATCTGCTGCTGCCAAGGCTTCTGTTTCTATTCTTTCAGAAACCACAGACGGAAAGGGAAAGAAGTGGTTTAAGATCGTTTATAAAAAAGGAAATACGAAGTATACAGGCTATGCTCCTGCAAATCAGATATCATTTGCAAGTAAGGCTGTAACACCGACAGCTACTCCAACACCGACAGCTGCCCCCACGCCTGCGCCAACCAAAACCCCGACCCCGACGGTTAAGCCCACGCCTACACCAACTGTCAAACCTACCCCCACCCCGACGGTTACACCAACGCCCACACCTACTCCGACAACAGGCGCTGGAATGGAAGGAATCGTGCAATTTGCCGGAACGGTGTATGTATATGTTAATATAGCCGTAAGTCAGGACTTTTTGCTGACAACTGCCTATGCTCCTGTTACTCTTACTACGAATGAAAAAGTCACGATATTAAATACAGTAGTTCAGGATTCTGTTTCCTGGTATTATGTAAGCTTTACAAAAGGCGGGAAGGAAGCAAGAGGATATATACAGGCATCCTTTGTAGCGAAAGGGACCGGTGGTTTTGTGGATAGTACTGTTATGGACTTCTTAAATAATCCTGCCACAACCCCTGCCTTGACGCCTACTCCCACCCCAACCTCCGGAACTGGTACCGGTAATATTGATTTTGAAAGCTATTTAACTGCCCAGGGTTTCCCGGAGAGCTATAAGGCAAGTCTTAGGCTGCTTCACCAGGCACATCCTTCCTGGGTGTTTAATGCATATCAGACAGGAATTGACTGGCAGACAGCAATTGCAAAAGAGAGTTCTCTGGGTGTGAACCTGGTCACCAAAAATAAAAGCTATGAATGGCTATCCTTTGGAACAGGGGCATATAATTGGGCGAAAGATTCTTTTATACCCTTTGACGGGTCAACCTGGGTTACGCCTTCCACGGATGGGTTAAAATATTATATGGATCCCAGAAACTTTTTGACGGAAAAAGGAATTTTCCAGTTTGAAACCCTTACATATAACAGTCAATACCAGAATGCGACAGGTGTTGAAAGCATCCTTTATAACACACCTCTTTACAATGCTTCCTATACCTATACGGATAATACCGGTGTTGCTTTGACAAAAACCTATTCTGAGACTTTTATGGCTGCGGCCTTGTATTCAGGTGTAAGTCCGTATCATCTTGCCAGTCGTTCCAAGCAGGAGGTAGTAACTGGTACTACAAGCTTAAGCAATAGTGTAAGCGGTAAGGTATCGGGCTATGAAGGCTTATATAATTTCTTTAATATCGGAGCTTATAACAGCACTTCCTCCGGCGGAGCTGTCATTAATGGTTTAAAATATGCCAGGAATGGAGTTACAAGCAGCAGCTTAAACAGCCAATACCTTATACCTTGGGATAGTCCCTATGACGCCATTGTCGGCGGAGCATACATAATCGGCAGTACATATATTAAGAGAGGACAGGATACAATATATCTTCAGAAATTTAATATGACCACTACGTCCACCTTCTCACACCAGTATATGTCTAATATTGAAGCACCTAATTCGGAGGCTTCAAAAACCTATGCTGCTTACAGCAATATGAGTACTATGCCGTTAGTCTTTTCCATACCGGTATATTTAAACATGCCGGCTACAAACTGCCCCATACCGGCAAAGGCTTATAATCCTAACAATTGGCTGAAATCGCTTTCCATAGATGGATATACCCTGTCACCTACCTTTGATTTAACGAAAGACCAGCAATATTCCTTAATTGTGCCCAATAAGGTTGCTTCAATTAATGTATCGGCAGCGGCAGTCAGCACAGCAGCGACAGTCCAGGGGACCGGAAGTATATTGCTGAATGAAGGAATGAATATGGTAACGGTAACGGTTACAGCCCAAAACGGAAATATAAGAAACTATGTCATCAATGTTTATAGAGAAGCTGCGGTAGTGCAGTAAGTGAACGGAACACGGAAGGAGATGACCGGATTGAGAAATAAATATAAAATTGTATTCAGGTTATTATTGCTTTTTGTTTTGCCTTTCTTAACCTTTAGGATATGTGAGGCAGCAAGCGCCAACATAGATATAACAGCCAAGGATAAGACAGTAAAAAAAGGAGATACGGTAATTGTGAGTATTTACCTGACTTCTGATGATCTCATAGGAGATTTTGAAGGGTATTTATCATATAATGCTGATATATTGGAATTTGATAATGACGGAGGAGTTGCGGCCGGAGGAGAAGGTCTGGTAAAAATAACGGATACCAATGTGCCGCAGGGAGATACGGAAAGAAAATACGCACTGAAATTCCATACACTTGACTATGGGGAAGCAGTTCTGTCTCTTACAGATGAGACTGGTGTGTACGCTTTTGATACCGGAGATAATATGTCGGTTTCCCGGAACCAGTTGAAAATAGAAGTTGTATCGGATAAATCTGTTTCTGATAATACAAACTTAAAAGAGCTTAAGATAACTCCCGGAACACTTTCAAAGGAATTTTCAAAGGAAAATACAAGCTATCAGGTAACGGTAGGTTTGGATATAAATCAATTGGTAATCAGTGCTTTAGCAGAGGATGACAAGGCCACTGTGTCCATAACGGGAAATAAAGATTTTAAAACAGGGCATAATACAGTTGAAATCAGCGTGAAGGCGCAATCCGGAAAAGTCAGGACCTATACAATAGATGTATTAAAGGAAGAGGCAAGCGAAGAGACAGGGGAAGAGAATCCCGGCCAGGATAAGGGAGAGGTTGTTGACAGTACGGCAATCGGTAAATTACAGCTTGAGAAGGAAGCTGATAATACTTACCTTACCGGTGGTTTCTATCTGCATCTTCTTACACCCGGTGAGGATGTGACAATACCGGAGGGTTATGAAAAAACTTCTCTTATAGTAGATGGTACGGCAATCACGGTATATGCAAATACCTTGGATTTAGACAGTGATTTCCTTTTGGTATATGGTGAGAACAAAAGCGGGTTAAAAGGCTTCTATCAGCTGGACAGAAGAGAAAATACCGTTCAGCGGTTCAATCCCGTGTCAGTAAAAGAGGGAGAAAAGTTAGTGATACCCAAAAATGCCAGAAATATAGAACACTATCAGAATCAGATTGTGATTCTTGGGATAGTGGCAGCTGTCCTGTTAGGAATCTGCAGTGCTTTAGCAATCGGTATAATCAGAATGGTTTTAAAAAATAAGAATACGGAAGACTAATTGAAAAAAACTTGACTTTAGGCTTATATTTGTTATACTAAAGGTATAACAAATATAACGCGGGTTTCAGGAGGTGGTAATTTGATAGTGACTATTGATTTTAATAGTGATGAAGCTTTCTATGTCCAGCTGTGTAATCAGATTATATTTGGTATAGCCAATGCAGAGTTCAGAGAAGGTGACAATCTGCCTTCTGTCCGTGATTTAGCAGAAGATATTGGTATTAACATGCATACTGTTAATAAAGCATATACTATTTTAAGGCAGCAGGGGTATGTTAAGCTGGACCGCAGAAAAGGTGCGGTAATCGCCGTAAGTGCCGATAAATATAAGGCCATGGAGGAACTGGCAAATGAGATGCGGGTGCTTCTTGCTAAAGCAGTTTGCAAGAATATCAGCAGTGAAGAAGTCCATGAAATCGTAGAGCAAATATTTTGTGATTTCTGTTCCGTTGACAGAGAAAAGTAAAGCCCGTAACTGAAATCACATCCGGATGGGAGGATGTAGCTATGTTGTGTGATAAATGCAAAAAAAATGAAGCCAAAGTTTATTATACGGAAATCATAAATGGAGAAAAGAAAGAACAGCATTTTTGTGAAGAATGTGCATTGGAATACACCTCTTTTTCCATGGGTTCAGGTATGCTTAGCCAGGAAATGACTCTTGGAAGCCTGTTATCCTCCATACTTGGGAACTATGCTTCTCCAGGTAACCTGCATGGAACAGAACAAACAGAAAAAGAACCTGTGTGCAAGGCTTGCGGAATGACCTATTCAGAATTCCTAAAGGAAGGGCGTTTCGGATGTGCGGAGTGCTATGATAGCTTTAAAAAGGGATTGGAAAAGAGCCTAAGAAACATTCAGGGTTCAGACACCCATACGGGTAAGAGGCCAAAAGGCTTTGAATCAGGAACTGAAAAGCTTGTAAAAGAGCTTCCAGAAATAGATAAACTTTCAATAAAGTTACAGGATGCAATTGAAAAAGAGGAATTTGAGGAGGCAGCCAGATTAAGGGATCGAATCCGTCAGTTAAAAAAGGAGGAGATAAACAATGCCTAAATGGTATAAAGAGACAGGTAAGAACAGTGATGTAGTGATTTCCAGCCGCATACGTCTGGCAAGAAATCTAAAAGAATATCCTTTTTCCTCCAAAATTACCAAGGAGCAGGCTTTAGAACTGGTAGAGAGATTGAAGGGTGCAACTCCCGTTCTGGAAGTGAAAGAGGAAAAGAAATATTTCAGCTGTAATGTAGATATCCTCTCAGATGCCGAAAAGACGGCTATGGTGGAGAGGCATATAATAAGTCCCCTGTTATTGGCCAGAGAGCAGAGCACCGGACTTATATTATCGGAAGATGAAAGAATCAGCATTATGCTGAATGAAGAGGACCATATTAGGATACAGTCGATTACCGGCGGAATGAATATCATGGGAGCATTTACAGAGGCTAATGCGGCAGACGATATTGCAAGTGAGCTCTTTGAATATGCCTATCATGAGAAATATGGCTATTTAACGTCCTGTCCGACCAATGTAGGGACGGGACTTAGAGCCTCCTATATGATGTTTTTGCCGGCACTTAATGTTACCGGTAAGATTACAAAGCTGGCAGAAGAACTGTCACAATACGGAATTGTCCTAAGGGGCACTTATGGGGAAGCCTCAAAAAGTGTCGGTAACCTCTATCAGATATCCAATCAGAAGACCCTTGGAAGTACTGAAAGGGAAATAATAGAAAGCCTTAACCGAATCGTAGAACAGGTGATGAAGCAGGAGCGCAGATATCGGGAGTATATTTTAACCCATAGTTATGATGAATTTGAAGATAAGGTTCACCGTTCCTATGGCGTATTAAAATATGCAAAGCAGTTATCTTCTGCCGATGCCATGACCCTGTTGTCACAGGTGAAATTAGGATTCGATCTGGAACTGCTTAACTTAAAGGAAGATTGTAATGTACATGAACTGATGATGGAAATTCAGCCCGGCAATTTGCAGTGCATATTGGATAAGAATATGGGCAGCGGACAAAGAGACCGGTTCCGGGCAGAATATATCAGGGAGAAGCTTCCCGATATGGTATAGATTAAGGAGATATTCGATTCATTTTTCAAATTTCTATTGGAGCAGTATCGTGTAGATTGCAAGCAATCTATTGGCGGGCCTGCGATATGCATGGGGATTAAGCTGAAAAATGAATTTTCAATTACGAATTAACGAATATCCAGTCAAAGATCGGATATTCAGAAAAGGAGTTAATATGAATGAGAGATATACAGAGGAAGCAAAACGTGCTATAAATTACGCAACGGAAATTGCTTATAAATTATCCCACAACTATGTTGGAACAGAACATCTGCTCATTGGCCTTTTGCAATCCGACGGTGTTGCCGCCAGGGTTTTAGAAAAAAATGGCGTGGATGTGAATAAAGTATTGGAATTGGTAAACCAACTGATTGCACCCAGCTCTACCATGGAAGCAGTCGAGGTAGATGGATTTACCCCAAGATCCAAAAGAATTCTCGACCAGAGTTTTAAGGAAGCAATCCGGTTAAAAGGCCAGGCAGTGGGGACAGAACATATTCTGATTGCCCTTATAAAGGAATCTGACTGTATCGCAGTAAGATTGTTAAATACACTGGGAATTAATCTTCAAAAATTATATGTGGATCTGCTCACTGCAATCGGTGCAGATATGAATACTGCAAAGAATGAATACTCAGCCAATAAGGGCAAATCAAAGGCTAAATCCAATACCCCTACTCTTGACCAATACAGCAGGGATCTGACAGAGTATGCAAGAGAAGGCAAGCTGGATCCGGTTATCGGAAGAGAAACAGAAATCCAGAGAGTAGTCCAGATATTAAGCAGAAGAACGAAAAATAATCCCTGTCTGGTAGGAGAACCAGGAGTTGGTAAAACCGCAATTGCGGAAGGCCTTGCCAGAAAGATCGTAGAAGGAAATATTCCGGAAGTAATAAAGGATAAGAGGGTATTAACCCTGGATTTATCCGGTATGGTAGCGGGTTCTAAGTACAGGGGAGAATTCGAGGAACGTATAAAGAAGGTAATCAGCGAGGTAATGAATGACGGCAATGTGCTGTTATTCATTGATGAGATTCATACCATTATTGGAGCAGGCGGAGCAGAAGGTGCCATAGATGCTTCCAACATCCTAAAGCCTTCTCTTGCCAGAGGGGAACTGCAGTTAATCGGTGCTACCACCAGAGAGGAATACCGTAAATACATTGAGAAGGATGCTGCTCTTGAGAGAAGATTCCAACCGGTAGTTGTGGAAGAACCCTCCGAGGAGGAAGCAATTCTGATATTAAAGGGATTAAGGGACAGTTATGAAGCGCACCATAAGGTTAAGATAACTGATGAAGCACTGGAGGCTGCCGTTAAGATGTCAAGCCGCTATATCAATGACCGTTACCTGCCTGATAAGGCCATAGACTTAATGGATGAAGCTGCGTCTAAGGTGAGATTAAGCACTTATATTACTTCACCGGAGATTAAAGAGCTGGAAGCGCAGATAAAAGAACTGGAAGAGGAAAAAGAACAGTCAATTAAAAGAGAAGAGTACGAAAGAGCAGGCGAATTAAAGAGGCAGCAGGAAGAAATAACCCTTAGGATGAATGCCCTCCAGGTTAAATCCGAAAAAGAAAAACAGGATAACTTGCTTATAGTAGGAGAAAATGAAATTGCCGATATTATCTCAAGTTGGACGAAGATTCCGGTCAGGAAGCTGGCAGAGGAAGAGTCGGAACGCTTAAGAAACTTAGAGAAGATACTCCACGAGCGTGTAATTGGCCAGGAAGATGCAGTATCCGCCGTATCCAAGGCTATCAGGAGGGGGCGTGTAGGACTGAAAGATCCGAGCAGGCCAATCGGTTCCTTCTTATTCTTAGGACCTACAGGAGTCGGTAAGACGGAGCTTTCAAAGGCTTTGGCAGAAGCAATGTTTGGAAGTGAAAACTCCATGATACGTGTAGATATGTCCGAATATATGGAAAAACACAGCGTATCCAAGCTTATTGGTTCCCCTCCGGGATATGTAGGGTATGACGAAGGCGGACAGCTTAGTGAGAAAGTAAGGCAGAATCCTTATTCGGTAGTTCTTTTTGATGAGGTAGAAAAAGCCCACCCGGATGTCTTTAATATCCTCTTGCAGGTATTGGATGACGGGCATATAACCGATGCCCAGGGCAGGAAGGTAAGCTTTAAGAATACTATTATCATAATGACCTCCAATGCAGGCGCACAGAATATCATAGCTCCCAAGAGACTTGGATTTGCCTCTGTAAGCGATGAGAAGGAAGATTATAAGAAGATGAAAGAAGGCGTATTAGATGAGGTAAAACGAATCTTTAAGCCTGAATTTATCAATCGAATTGACGAAATAA
This sequence comes from Anaerocolumna xylanovorans DSM 12503, assembly GCF_900143645.1. Taxonomy (GTDB): domain Bacteria; phylum Bacillota; class Clostridia; order Lachnospirales; family Lachnospiraceae; genus Anaerocolumna; species Anaerocolumna xylanovorans. The sequence continues at coordinate 86,590 of NZ_FRFD01000008.1, forward strand.
TCGTCTTCCATTCCCTTACCAAAGATGACATTAAGAGTATTGTAGGTATTATGCTCTCCTCGATAACCAAGAGGGCTAAGCAGCAAATGAATATTACGCTTGAAATAAATGAGGATATTACCCAGCACATTGCTGAAAAGGGCTTTGACCGGAACTATGGAGCAAGACCTCTAAGACGTTCCATCCAAACAAATATCGAAGATAAACTGGCAGAAGAAATCCTGGACGGAAATATTAAGAGCGGGGACACAGCAATTATTGGATTAATCGACAATGAAATCAAAATTTCCAAAAAATAATTTGAAACTTATGCATAATCCTGTGGAAATTGCTAAGAAAATATAGTATAATGTAAAACATAATCATAAGATGTTCCATTAGATGGAGAGGGAAGGGTTCCCACGCATATCGCAAGCTTGCTTGCGGTATTGCTTTAATCACATACCCTCTCCTTGTCCAAATGATTAGCATATATGTCTTATATTGCAAAAAGAGCATTTATCAATTGGGAGGATTCTACATGTCAGTTGTAAAGGAATTAATTCGAGAAGAAAGCAATGGGACAATCAGTTTCGGGAATTATGAATTAAGCGAGAAGTCAAAGGTAAATGATTTTGAGCACAACGGAGATTTGTATAAGGTAAAAACATTCAAACAAATTACAAAACTTGAGAAGAATGGAATGATTGTTTATGAGTCAGTACCGGGAACTTCTGTGACCGGGTTAGATGTATCAGAAAGGGAGATAAGCTTTACAGTAGAAGGTTTTGAAGACGCCCAGATCACACTGGAGTTAGAAGCAGAGAAGGAATATAAAATATTCATTGATGACACGAACCTTGGTAAGATGAAGACAAATCTTGGCGGAAAACTTAATTTCAGTGTTGAATTAGGTGGTAACAGCAAGGCTGAAGTCAAAATAATGAAAATTTAAAAGAATATAATGACGTGAAACGATGGAAGACATTCCAGAAGCGAAAGACATAAGAATAACAGATATAAAGGAGAGGTGTACACCTCTCCTTTATTACAATTCTAAAAAGATTGAAGTTATAAAAAATAAGGAAGATATGAAGATATGGCAAAGCAAAAAAATGTATTTTTCTGCAAGGAGTGTGGCTATGAGGCCTCAAAGTGGATGGGCCAGTGTCCGGCCTGTAAAGCATGGGATACCTTTGTGGAAGAACCTGCCTTAAAAATAAAGGGAAAGATAAGAGGAACAGCCCTTTTGGCAGAGCCCCAGCTGCTTGCGGAGGTTAGTGGTGCGGAAAACAGCCGGATTACAACCGGATTCCAGGAAATGGACAGAGTATTAGGCGGCGGTATTGTAATTGGCTCGCTGGTTTTGGTAGGCGGAGACCCCGGAATAGGAAAATCGACCCTGTTGCTTCAGATATGTATGAAATTAACCGATAAAAAACATAGAGTGTTATACATATCCGGCGAGGAATCCCTGCAGCAGATTAAAATGCGAGCCGACAGGCTTGGAGTATTTAAAGGGGATTTATTGCTGCTTAGTGAGACGAATCTGGACAATATAGAAGAAATTATCCGTAAAAATAAACCGGAAATCGTTATTGTCGATTCCATTCAGACCATGTACAAAGAAGATATTGGAGCGGCACCGGGCAGTGTAAGCCAGGTAAGAGAAACCACCAGTGTACTGATGCACCTGGCCAAAGGACTTGGCATTACAATTTTCATAGTAGGCCATGTAACAAAGGAAGGCGTTGTGGCAGGTCCGAGAGTGCTGGAACATATGGTAGATACGGTACTATACTTTGAAGGGGAAGATAAGGCGTCCTACCGTATCCTTCGGGCAGTAAAGAACCGGTTTGGTTCTACCAACGAAATCGGAGTCTTTGAGATGCAGGATAAGGGATTAAGGGAAGTCTTAAATCCTTCCGAATTCATGCTTCAGGGAAAACCGGAGGATGAGCCGGGTTCAGTCGTTGTAGCCTCTATGGAAGGAACCAGGCCGATTTTGGTAGAGGTACAGGCACTTGTTTGTCAAACGAACTTTAATATGCCAAGAAGGACAGCAGCAGGAACAGACTATAACAGAGTAAATCTTCTTATGGCAGTATTGGAAAAGAGGATAGGGATACAGATGTCCGGTATGGATGCCTATGTCAATGTGGCAGGCGGAATGAAGATAAATGAGCCGGCATTAGACCTGGCTGTAGTACTTGCCCTGCTATCCAGCTACCGTAATCTTGCTCTCGATGAATATACCATCTGTTTTGGTGAGATTGGATTAACAGGTGAGATCCGTGGAGTCAGCATGGCGGAATACCGCGTTATAGAAGCAGAGAAAATGGGCTTTCGCACGTGCATTCTACCCAAGACAAACGCAGATAATATTAAGAAGACAGGGATGAAACTGATAGGGGTTAAGAATATCAGGGAATTGAGCCGTTTGTTTACTTAAAAGATATTATAAATACTGTATACGGAGACAATAATATCCTTAGAAGAATGTATATTAATATATCAAATTTTTCTTACAAAGGTTGCGCCTGTGCAATTTATAATGCTGGCTTCACGGCAAAAAAACATGCACAGGAATGGAGGTAAACATGGATTGTACAAAAGATTGCACGGAAATTGGAAAATTACTGGAAAAACAGGAGGAATTCATAAGGAGCATAGGTGAGATTGTAGAAAATCTCGATGTTTCCCAGCTTAAGGTTGAAAAAAATGCTTTTGATGCCATCAACAGCTCGGATACCTCCTTAAATCTTGTGAAGGATGGCATTACGTGTGTAGATGATATGCTGGGCCGAATAAAATCCCTTAATGAGGTAGTAGAAAATTCCTCTAATAATATCAATCAGATGAAAAACTTATCGAATATGATTGTTGGATTTGCAGAGGTGATAGCAAGTATTTCAAACAAAACCAATATGCTTTCTCTCAATGCTTCCATTGAAGCCGCCAGAGCAGGTGAACAGGGAAAGGGTTTTGCAGTTGTAGCGGGAGAAGTCAGGAATCTTGCTGCACAGTCTGCCAAGTCCTCCAAGGAAATATCAGAAACCATTGCTTCCATACAAACCTTTGTAACAGAAACAGTGAAGGCAATAGATAGCATTTATGATATCGTGAAGAAACAGAATGATATGGTCAGTGATGTAAAGACCGTATTTCAAAAAATACTGGAAGCGGCCTATGTATCCAATGATGTTTCCCGAAATATGGAGCATGAAATTGCATACCAGAGAGATATTACAGATAATGCAAAAGATGCTCTTAAGATGTTAGTTGATTTAAGTGAACAGATAAATTAATAAAAAAAGCAGAAGGAGAAGGGCTTAGGCCCCTTCTCCTTCTGCTACGATTTGCTCTAGGACCTTGATTAAGTCCTGGACGCTATTAAGAACAACATTCCGTCTTAGGATGGCATCCTTTAACTCAATAGGAAGTGATTCAAATTTATCTTTTATTGCTGGAGCTACATGGGACATGGGAACCTCTTTTCTAGAATAATTTCTCTTTTATTTCAAAATCATTATCTCCTTTTCAAGAAAAAATATTCAGTTAATGATAATAATTGTCAACCCACATAAATAGTACTATCAATTCATAATATTAAGTAGCCTATTATAGAAGAGGAATAGTAATGGATTTTCAGCAGAGCAAAACTTATACGAATTTGCAAATAGCTTTTGAAGGTGAATTAAGGAGCAGTACCAGATATCAGATTAATGGCATCAGAGCCAGGCAGGAAGGATATATTCAGATAGGGAATGTGTTTGAGATTGTAGCAGGATTTGAAAGGGAACATGCTACCATATGGCTTAGGCTTATCAATGAAGGAACTTTGCCTGGTACCCTTGAAAATCTTTTAGAGGCATCTGCAGTGGAGGATGCAAAGGGAAATGGAAGCTACAGACAATTTGCAGAGGTTGCCAGAGAGGAAGGCTATGATAATATAGCATCTTTGTTTGACGGAGTTGCTAATATAGAACTGAACCATAACGTGATTTTTCAGAACTTTGCGGATGATATACAAAAAAACCAGGTGTTCTGCAAACCCACGGAGGTACTTTGGATATGTATTAACTGCGGGAATATCATGGGAGGACTTTGTGCTCCAGCCATATGCCCTATCTGCGATTTTCCCCAGGGTTATTATCAGGTGTATGATACGGCGACCTGATTTTTTCAGGAAGTCGAAACTATATAAGAAACTACATGTATTTGGATATATTGACAAATGAAAACGATTTACAAAGAGATTCCTCCTACGTTATAATTACCTTCTGACACTATAAAATAATGCAGGAAGTGTGTGGAGGGCTGTTTCTTTCATGTCTCACAATTTTAAAGATATAAACCAGTATTTACTGGCCAGATTCCGGCGGATTTATTTTATGGCACTTCCGGAAAGCAAGGAGGATTATAAGAAAAGCAGGGTGAACTTTACCATAGGGGACAGTGCGGCCCAAACGATTGTCCAGCTGGCTGGAGGTACATTTCTTGCCAGTTTAATGACATATTGTAAAATATCAGATGCGGACATCGGTATTATTACCTCTTTGGCAAGTCTGGCAGCGTTGGCACAGATTTTTCTGATACAGTTCATGAGCCGTATAAAGAAGTATAAATTTTTGGTGTGTTTCACTTTTTTACAAAGGATACTATTCTCCGCTATTTACTTCATACCCTTTCTCGATATCAGTAATAGGTATAAAGCCATTGCAATTATAGTGCTATATTTTACAGGCCAGATATTTGTGCAGATAGGAACACCGGCTTCCCAGGACTGGATAGCAAGCCTTGTACCCGGCAGGCTTAGAGGCAAATACTTTTCCATCAAGGATTCTATCGCGGTATTTATTGTATCCGGAGTAATGCTGATAGCCGGTATGATATTAGATTATTTCAAGGCGAATGCCATACGGACAGGCTTTCTGATAATAGGACTGTTGATTTTTATTCTGGTAATTATTAATGTAGCAGCAATGTCTATGATGAAAGAGCCAAGGATTTCTTATCTGAATGAAGAGGGTAAGGAGATGCATGGACGTCTTGCCAAAAAGGCAAAGGAGAAGGATGCTAAGAAGGGCAAAGAGAAAAGCAGCAGTATTCTTTCAGAGATTGCAGAAGCCTTTAAAAATAGAAAATTCCGAAAGGCTTTAATACTGCAAAGCCTTTATATTTCAGGATTTTATATTTCTCTTCCTTTTGTCGCAAGCTACCAGGTCAATGTATTAAAGCTTCCTTATACTTTTATGATGCTGGTGGGTTTTATATGTAACCTGTACCGGATTTACATCACACCTAAGTTCGGAAAGATGGCAGATAAACACGGAATGGCAAAAATATTGCGTTATAGCCTTACAATTCTTGCGTTTAATATTCTGGTTTTGGCTTTAACGGTACCTGCTAATGCATATCCCTTCTTTATAATCGGAACAGTGCTTTCTTCCACTGCATGGGCATTTGTTGGAATCGGATTATTTGGCGTGCAGTTAGACTTCTTCCGGAGTGATAAAAGAATGGTATGGCTTTCCTTGGTATCCTCCATATCCGGTGTGTGGGGATTTCTGGTATCAATTATCGGCGGAAAGCTGCTTAATATTTTTACAGAGAATCCGGTCACTATTCAAGGAGTCATTTTATACCCGCAACAAATACTTAATATATTAGGATTTCTTATTTTGATAGGCGGTGCACTCTATATTAAGTTAAGAATAGAGACAGAAAAGATAGATACCAACAGAAAAGATGGAAGAGTATCCGTATAATCCGAAAAAAGGAAAGAAAATTGATTTTATGAATATAATAGGATAAGGGGAGCTGCCAGCCTGACAGCTTACCCTTTATCAGCCAATAGTTTGTTGAGGAACAGTCCTGGCAGAATGACGGGATTGCTCCGGGAAAAGGGGAAGCTAATGGAATTCTTAAATCAATATGTGATACTGATTATTGTGGGTATCTGTTATTGTGTGGGCTACATTATAAAGCACAGTATTACAGTAATCCCCAATAAATATATACCTTTAATTATGGGGGTAGTGGGTACCTTCTTAAATATCTGGATTAGCAGCTGGAAGTTTTCTCCCGAGATATTGCTTGGTGGTCTTGCGAGCGGTCTTGCCAGTACCGGGGCTTTTGAACTTGTCCGTAATATAAAGAACAAAAGTGACTGTATAGGTACGCAGACAGACGCAAATAATAAAGAAAATACGAAGACAGACGGTTCCGGCAAGAAAGACTTATAAAAAGATAAGAAAAAGAAATTGCTGCAAAAGTAATGTAAATGATAGAGGAAGTCCTATAACTTTGCTAAAGCTATTGGACCTCCTCTATTGTCATGTTATGCCATCCGTTGTATAATTAGAAAAAAGAAAGGTGGTATCAGTAATGGCATTAATCAATTGTCCTGAATGTAATAAAGAAATATCAGATAAAGCCGCAAGCTGTCCCAATTGCGGATATCCTATAGCAAAAGACGAAAGCGATAAATCAAAATCCATCTATAATTTCAATGGACAGCAATATGATGTATCACAAATACAGTGGTTAGTGGAACAGGGACAGATTATACAGGCAATAAAAGAATTCAGGGTTTTAACCGGAGCTGGATTAGCAGAAGCAAAAAATGCAGTTGACAGGATGCCCAGGGTATCTCCTCAGGCTGTAGATAACATTGAAATCAGATGTCCTAAATGCGGTTCATCTGCTTTTGATATGGTTTCCAGAAAATATAGCCTGTTTACCGGCTTTAAGACAAATAAAGTTGATAGAGTATGCAGAAATTGCAAACATAAGTTTTAAAAACAGAAGCACTCGAAAAGAGTGCTTTTACTTTTAGGAAGATAAGAAATAACACAGTTTTTGCACAAACCTCAAATTTTATTGTGAGATAAAATGCTATTTTTAACAATCAAATTAAGTGTTATACTTATAAAAACTCAAAAAAGGAGGCGATAAATTGTTTGAAAAAAAAATAGCTGTCAACAATAAAACGGGGTTGCATGCAAGACCTGCTTCAGATTTGGCTAAATTATGCCAAAGATATGAGAGCAATATTATGATAAAAATAGGAACCATGGAGATTAATCCTAAAAGTGTAATTAGTATCCTTGCAGGAGGTGTGAATCAGGGAACGGTTCTTTTACTGCAGGTTGAAGGAGAAGACGAGCAGCAGGCAGGAGAAGATATCGTGAATTTTATGACACATCTTACAGACTGATTTCGGTAGATGAAAAGAGGTACAGTGTGGTGGAATTAAAAAGTCGGTCAGCCTACATACTAAAATGTGCAGTTGAAAATGAAAAAGGCATTTCAGTTATGGATATTCTGGAAAGATTAAATATTACAAAAAGAACATTCTATTACGATTTACAAAAAGTCATAGAATGGCTGGAAGAAAATGATTTTGGTAAGGTTGATATTAAATCACAGGTTCTGCGTGTTTACTCCGATAGAATGGATGATTTAAGAAGAGAAATGGGAAAGAATACGGATTATTTCTTTTCCATAGGAGAACGCCGTACTCTGGAGATGTTATTTATTACCTTATCTTCAGCAGCTGTTACCATAGAAAAAATGCAAATGTTCTTAGATGTAAGCAAAAATACGATCTTGACAGATATCAGAAAGTGGAAGGAAGTATTAGAAACTGAAAAACTTGCACTAATCAGTACGATACAGGCCGGTTATTATATTACAGGTGAGGAATTTGCTGTTCGTAAACTCATTAGCAGACAGCTGCAGCAGTTAGAAAATTTATACCCAAAAACAATTGTAAGAGATCATCTTCAAAAATCCCTGGAAGAATTGACTGGTCACGATTATGATTATAAAGAAATTGCCAGATGTCTGATTAAACAATATGTAAAAGACGTGGATATAAAATTGGTATCAGAGGATATTGAATATGAATGTATGATGATTATGGTGTCATGGATTCGGAGTATCAAGGGCTACGTATTTTATGTGAATGAAGACGAAAAGGCGACTCTTATGGTAACCGGTTCTTACCAGTCTTTAAAAAAGAGCCTGGAAAACTTAAAACAATACAATATGGAAATCCCGGAAAATGAAGTGTATTATATTACTACATTGCTTTTAGGTATCAAAACCATTGAATTCTCATCACAGGAGGCGGAAAATCTGTTTGTATACAGATTTACAGCCCTTTTTATCCGAAATTATGAAAGGATTGCCTGTACCAGCTTAACTAACAGAGAACGGCTAAGTAATCAGCTCCGCTGCCATATCAGACCTCTTTACTACCGGCTGAAATATGGGCTCCAGATTACCAATCCCCTATCAGAAGATGTTAAAAATAAATATCCGGAAACTTATGAATTTACCAGAAGGGCATTAAATGAAATTACCAATGAGCTCTCTGTCATGATTACAGAAGAAGAATTGGCATATTTGGTTATATATTTTGTAAGCAACCGTCATGATAGAAATGAAATAGATACATCGTTTATGGAAAAACCGAAGATTTTAGTAGTCTGCGGAGAGGGTATGGCCACTTCCATGCTAATCAAAGAACAATTGGAAGAAATTATGGGAGACATTTTCCAGTATGAACTAAAAGCTGCCTCTGCAATTCGGGAAGCATATTTAAAACAATACGTCATTATTGTATCCACCGTATATATTGAAGCTTTAAAAGAAAGAAAAAATGTGTTTTTCACCAGTGCTATTCTGACGAGTGCAGAGAAAAAAGAAATAGTCCGTTATGTAGGTGAAGAGGGTGCTTTATCAAAATATGAGAAAGTAATACAGGATATACTGGCAGTGGTTGAAAAAGACACAATCGGTAAAGTTGACAGGGATCAGTTGTATTTTGACCTGTTTCAGATATTTCAGGGAAATAACAATAAAACAAGACTTATCAAATCGGTGAAAGAATTAATAGTTTCGCAAGCAAAGGATTACAGCAGCTGGAAAGAGGTTGTAAAAGAGGGCTGCGGCAAGCTGGCAGAAGGAAAAGAAGCAGAGCATCTGTATGAGAGAATGCTTAGCGTACTGAATAGTAAGACCATGAATATGTATGAGATTCGAAAAAACATCCTTTTAATCCATTGTCCTATGCAAGGAATTCCTCATGGTAGGATTGAGATAGGTTTAATAGCAAGTAGAGAACCGCTCACATTTTTAAATGATATGGAGGGAAAGCTCTTTTTATTTTTATCCACTATTGATAATTATTCCCATTTTAAGATATTAAAAGAACTGTATGATTATCTGGATAATGAGGATGGTATCAGGAGAATGTTAAATTAAAGGAGAATGAGTATGAATATTTATAAAGGCACGGGGGCAGCAAAGGGACAGGCATTGGCTAATGTAATAGTATTGCGGGAAGATAATTACGAGATTACGAAAATACAAATCAGTGAACAGGCAGTTAAGAAAGAGGAAGAGAAGCTAAAGACAGCCAGAGCGTCGTATTGCAGGGAACTGGAAGATATTTATGATATGACTGTACAGTCTCTGGGAGAAGAATCTGCACAAATATTCAGTGCTTATAAAGAAATTGCAATGGATGATGTTTTCTTTGCGCAGGTATTAAAAAGAAGAGAACAGGAGCAGTGCAATGTTGAATATGCCTTGCAGGAAGAAAAAAAATCCGTTCTGAAAATGATGGAAAGCATTGATGATGCATATATCAGAGAGCGTGCTGCTGACATTGAGAATGTCTGCAAGGAAATTATAAAAGGTATTCTTGGTATGCAAACCTCTGATACCGGATTAAAGGAACAAAAGGATGATTTTATAGTAGTAGCAGGGGATTTGTCACCGGAAGATACTATACGCCTGGATAAAAAATATCTGAAAGGATTTGTAACAGAGAAGGGCGGAAAGACCTCTCACACAGTAATACTTGCAAAGACACTGGGAATACCGGCAGTTATAGGTGTTCCGGGGATTTGTGATAAGGCAGCGGGAATGGAGAGGATTTATATAAACGGAGAAACCGGTGAAGTAGCAGGTGACCCGGACGAAGCCCTGATAACCCAGTATCAAAAAGCAAAGGAAGCATCGGAATCCCAAAAGCGTGAGCTGGAGAAGCTGGCACAGAAAGAGGCAATAACGATAGACGGATATAAAATAAAAATCTGTGTGAATACCGGGGATCAGGAGAGTCTTAACAGCTTGGATGCCAAAATCTGCGATGGGATTGGCCTGTTCCGGACAGAATTTCTGTATATGAATCATAAGGGCTACCCAACAGAAGAAGAACAGTTTGCAGTTTATCAGACGGCAGTTCAAAAGATGGAGGGAAAGGAAGTGGTTATCAGGACATTGGATATCGGTGGTGATAAGCAGTTGGATTATATGGAGCTTCCCAAAGAAGCAAATCCCTTCCTTGGCTATCGTGCTATTCGGATATGTCTTGATAGAAAAGAAATGTTTATCACACAGCTGAAAGCAATTCTAAGAGCGTCTGCTTACGGATCTGTGGCAATTATGTTCCCAATGATTGTAAATTTAGAAGAACTAAGGGAAGCAAAAGAATTGGTTAAAGAAGCAATGCGACGTCTGGATAGCTTAAAAGAAAACTATGATAAGGAGATTAAGATCGGAGTTATGATTGAAACACCGTCAGCTGTACTGCTTAGTGATAAGCTTGCCAGAGAAGCAGATTTCTTTAGCATTGGTACCAATGACTTAATCCAGTATACAACTGCTACAGACCGGATGAATGAAAAAGTGCAGTATTTGTATGACAGCTGCAATGTATCCGTATTACGGGCAGTTCGCCTTGTCGCCCAAAATGCACACAAAGAGGGTATAGAAGTCAGCATCTGCGGAGAGGCGGCATCTGACGAAATGCTGATTCCTCTGTGGGCAGCCATGAAAATCAATAAACTTAGCATGGCCCAGGCTCAGACAATGAAGATAAAATATATTATTACCCGTTTGTCGGTAAAAGAACAAGAAGCATTGTGCGGGCAGGTATTAGAAGCAGATACAATGGAAGAGGTAAAGAAGTATCTGCATTCCATATGTCCCTAATAATTATGGCTTGAAAAATACAAGAAAAGAGTGAAAGATAAATCTTTCACTCCCCCTGATTTTGTACGTGTGCTTTAGCATGCCTGAAGTGTGTTTTAGCACACTTAAAGTGTGCTAACAAGCACACAGATAGGAGCCAAATATGAGAGCAATTCAAATATTAACAGTATGCGGTACCGGAACGGTAGGTGCGGCGGCACTGGCGGTCAGATTAAAAGGAATTCTTGATAAGAAAGGCTATGCTGCCCAAGTAACGGAAGCAAGCCCGGAAAATATTAAGGATAACATCTCCCTTGAAGACTATGATGTGGTTGTATACATTACTCCTATTGATAAAGAAGCCTCTATTCCTATGCTAAACGGCACAGGGCTTTTACTGGGAATTAACGAAGATGAATTTATTGAAAAATTTATGGAAGTTGTAGGCAAGTTAGAGTTGTATGAAGATTGAGAAGGATACTGCAGCATAGAACAGATTGGAGCAAGTTGTGCTCTGGTCTGTTTTTTTATGCAATAGAAAATTGCTTCCTATTGCATAAAAAGCCCTCTGGGCAGGATTCTTTGTTCTAAGCCCAGACAGTACAATTGTTTTCACAAAAAAATAAAATGCTGTGAAAAAACTTGCTCTTATTTACTGTAAAATACTATGCTAGAATATTGATAAATCCAATATTGCCATATTAGACAATGGTTTCAGTCAATAGATAGAATCAGGAGGGACAGGATGAAATTACTGGATGAAAATTTAATTATTCTGAATGCGGACGTTAACACGGCAGAAGAATGTATCCGCTTAATCGGACAATTATTTCAGGAATACGGGTATGTAAACGAAGGCTATTCGGATGCAGTTGCTGCACGTGAAAAAGAATATCCGACAGGTCTGCCGGGAGAGGGAATTGCTATTGCCATTCCTCATACAAATAATAAATTTGTGAATAAGCCGTGTGTAGGGGTTGTTATTCCGCGACAACCGGTGTCCTTTGGTGTGATGGGCACAAAGGATGACAGGGTGGCCTGTGAAGTTGTAATTCCCATGGTAATAAAGGATTCCAAAATGCAGATTACCATGCTGCAGGAGATGATGAAAATCATACAGGATGGTGCCTTGCTGAAAAAAATCAGAGAGGCAAAGTCAAAGGGTGAAGTATTAGAATATCTGCATAACCTGGAAGACTGCATCACGTGCTAAGAGGCAAAGGAGGTTAAAATGGAAAAATGGGAAGTAGCTGCAACAGCTGTTACCTTTGGAAAATTCTATAAAGGCAGTATAGAACGTCTTGAAAAGGCCGGGTGTGAGGTTAAGCTAAATCCATATGGCAGACCTCTGACAGGGGAAGAGATGATTGAATTTGCCAGGGATGCAGACGCCCTTATTGTAGGAAATGACAAGGTGCCGGCCGATGTAATCAAACATTTTAAGAATATGAAAATCATTGCAAAGCATGGCGTTGGAGTAGATGCTATTGATAAAGATAAAGCACATGAGATGGGAATTGTAGTAACCAATGCACCGGGAACCAATAAAGAAGAGGTGGCAGACTGTGCCATGGGTTTTCTGTTAATGCTTGCCAGAGATTTCTATAAAATCGTAGGAGAGACAAAAGCAAAGAAGTGGATTAAATATCCGGGTATCAGCATGCGCCAAAAGACGATAGGTGTTATCGGCATCGGAAATATCGGAACAGCACTGGTAGAAAGGGCAGCCGGCTTTGGTATGAAAATCCTGGGATATGATATTGTAGAGCGTGACAGGGCAAAGGAATTAGGAGTCCAATACGTGAGTTTCGAGGAATTATTACGGGAATCGGACTATATTACCCTTCACGTTCCGTTAAATCCCGAGACCTATCATATGATTGGAGAAGAGCAGTTTGGCCTCATGAAGAAGGGAGCCATACTCGTAAATACAGCCCGGAGTAAGTGTATCGACCATGAGGCATTAACCAAAGCACTTCAAAGCGGGACCCTTTTAGGATATGCAACAGACGTATATGACAGTGAACCTCCCGTCTGGCATCCCTACTTTGACTTTCCCAACGTGTTACTGACACCTCATATAGCAGGGACCACCTATGATTCCAATAAGAGAATGGGAGATACGGCAGTGGATAATGTAATTGCTGTAAAAAATGGAGTGACACCGCCTAATCTCATCCTGGAAGGAGGCAGATCCAATTAATTTATGAAAATTAAAGAGATTAAGATTTATAAATTAAAACCAAGATGGATTTTCTTAAAAATCATAACAGATACCGGTATCTGCGGATGGGGTGAATGCATTTCCGGAACGAGAACAGAAACCGTAGAAAGCTGTATTAAGGAAACAGGGAAATTGATCATAGGACGGGATCCCCTGGAAATTGAAGATATATGGCAGTGCTTATACCGCTATTTTTTCCGGGGAGGGGCGGTTCATATGACGGCTCTTTCAGGAATTGAAATGGCCTTATGGGATATCAAAGGAAAATATTATAAGATGCCAATTTATGAGTTTCTGGGAGGAAGAGCAAGGGACCGTATTAAGGTCTATTCCTGGATAGGAGGAGACCGGCCGGCTGATGTGGCAGCAGAGGCCAGGAAGCGGAAGGAAGCTGGGTTTACGGCAATTAAAATGAATGCCTGTGAAGAGATGCATTATATTGATTCCTATAAAAAAGTACAAGAGCTTTTAGAACGGGTGGAATCGATACGGCAGGCGGTAGGATATGAGCTGGAAATAGGAATTGATTTCCATGGACGTGTTCATAAAGCAATGGCTAAAATTATGATGAAGGAACTGGAGCCATATCATCCTATGTTTGTGGAAGAACCGGTACTCCCTGAAAATGGGGAAGCTTTGCAGGAGCTTTCGCGGCATACTTCCATTCCGATAGCTACCGGAGAACGGCTGTGTACCAGATGGGGGTATAAAGATATCATAAAAGAAGGGATTGCAGATATTATCCAACCGGATGTTTCACTGGCAGGAGGAATCTACGAAGTCCGTAAAATAGCGGCAATGGCAGAGGCCTTTGATATAGCAGTTGCACCCCATGCACCTTATGGGCCTATTGCTTTGGCAGCTACTCTGCAGATTGATACCTGTACACCAAATGTCTTTATACAAGAGCAAAGTCTGGGAATCCATTATAACCAAGGTTTTGACCTTCTGGACTTTGTAAAGAATAAAGAAATATTCCAGTTTCAGGATGGATATCTGAACATTCCCATGGGATATGGGCTGGGACTGGAAATAGATGAAGAAATGGTTGAAAGAGTAAGTCTTAAAGGTTTGGAATGGAATAATCCAAGATGGCGGAACTATGACGGAACACTTTCAGAATGGTAGGCGGTAAGGTTGAAAGGAGCATGGTTATAAGAATGAAAGATATTGAAGCACTACAGACAATTGAGAAGTATGGAATTGTTGCGATTGTAAGAGGAACGGAAATCAACCAGATGAAGCGGATAGCCGCAGCTCTTTATGAGGGCGGCGTAAGGGTTATAGAAGTTACTTTTAATACAGAGAAAGCAGAATCCTTGTTAAAAGAGCTTACGGATGAATTCTCTGACAGGATGCTCATTGGAGCAGGAACAATCCTTGATAGTGAGAGCGCAAGAACTGCTATTCTGGCAGGAGCTAAGTTTATTCTTTCTCCATCTCTTAATCCGGAGGTTTTAAAAATCTGTCAGCGATACAGCATATTGGCGGTTCCGGGAGTTATGACACCTACAGAGGCGGTACAGGCCTGGGAATTGGGTGCACGTATGATAAAGATATTTCCTGCCGTGAATTTAGGACCATCCTATGTGAAACAAATATTGGGTCCTCTGAATCAGTTGAACATTATGGTAGTTGGTGGAATTAATGAAAACAACCTGGGAGCCTTTTTGGAAAATGGAGCCTCCTGTGCCGGTATTGGCGGTGATTTGGTTAATAAACAGGAAATCGAAGAAGGAAAATATGAGGAACTGGTGCAAAAAGCAGTACGATTTCAAAGTATATTTGAAAATAAAAAGATGAATGGAGGGAAAGAATGAAAGCAGCAGTATTTTACGGAATTGAGGATATTAGAATAGAGGAACGGGAAATACCGCACATTGGTCCGGATGAATATTTAATCAAAGTCAAAGCGGCAGCTATTTGCGGTTCAGAGTTAAGAACCTATTTGCATGGTCATGCAAAAATTAAGGAACCCCAAATATTGGGCCATGAATTTGCCGGAGAAGTTGTAGAAATCGGAGAAAATATTAGAGGTCTTACTGTAGGCGAACGTGTCAGCGTTCATCCCGGAATTCCCTGCGGACATTGTTATTACTGTGATCAGGGATATCAAAACCTGTGTGAGGAACGTAAAAATATCAGTATACACTATCCCGGAGCTTTTGCGGAATATGTCAAAATACCAGGTAAGACATTGGAGCTGGGAACCTGTGTGAAGATTCCTGAAAACATTCCTTATGAAGTTGCCGCCTTGGGCGACCCTGTAGTATCTGCTTTAAACGGGGAAGAAATGATTGATGCCAGACTGGGTGACAGCATATTAATCCTGGGCTGCGGCCCCATTGGTATGCTTCATGCCATGGTAGCAAGGCTAAAAGGTGCTTCCACCATTATTCTGGCAAACCGTTCAAGAAACCGTCTTGAGTTGGCAAAAGAAAGAAATCTGGCTGATTACTATTTTTGCCTGGAAAGTGACGGCGACCTCAAAGAGTTTGTGAAGAAGGTGACAGGTGGCAGAGGACCAAATAAGGTTGTGGTTGCAAATACTTCCAAGGCTTCCGCAAAACAGGGAGTAGAAGTAGTTGCCAAGGGAGGATTAGTCCAGCTCTTTGCCGGATTTCCCAAAGATAATCCCTTTTTGGACCTTGACGGGAATTTGATTCACTATAATCAGCTGACCGTATCCTCTTCCTATGGTTCCACGCCCAGGCAGTTTCAGTTGGCAGAGAAGTTATTGTTTGAGGGAAAGATAGATGGAGCCAGTTTAATAACACATCGCCTTCCTTTGGATGAAATCAACAAAGGTTTTGAGTTAATGAAGTCCGGTGAAGCTTTAAAAGTAATCTTAACATACGAATAAGGAGGAAAAAGTTATGAGGAAAAAAGTATATACAGTATGCGGGTCAGGAGTTGCAACTTCCGTAATGTGCGCACAAAAAATCAGTGATTACTGTAAAAAGAACGGAATTGATGCAGAAGTAACTCCAATATCTTTTGGGCAGTTATCCGGTGGAAATGTTAAGGCGGATCTGATTGTTTCTGTGAATTCAAAGGTGGAACAGAAAGGGGATATACCGGTAATAAGCGGAATTACTCTTTTGACAGGAATGGGGCAGGAGCAGACATTGCAAAAGATTGTTGAAATCTTAAAGAAATAATCAGGGAGGAAAAAGGAGATGGATATTTTACTTAATGTAGTGAATTATATTGTGAATTTGGGGGCAGCCGTATTTTTGCCGGTTATTATGTTTATCATAGGGTTGATTTTTGGATTAAAGCCCGGAAAAAGTTTCCGTTCCGGTTTAATGTTAGGCATTGCTTTTACAGCAATCAGTACCTTTATATCAGCACTTTTGGTAGGGCAGATTGCCCCTGCGGCACAATCGGCGATTGAGAGAGCCGGTTCCAATCTGCAATACATGGATGTGGGCTGGACAGCCGCTTCTATGATAAGCTGGGCATGGCCTTTTGCGGCAACCATATTCCCATTGCAGATTGTTATTAACTTATTGATGCTGTGGTTAAAATGGACAGATACACTGAATGTGGATTTGTGGAATGTATGGACCAAAATCTTCATTGCTGCTGTAACCTATATTTTTACCGGCAACCTTATAGTGGCTTATATAGTGGCAGCCGTTGTAATTGTTATTGAATTGAAGTTGGGAGATTTTACGGCAGAGCGTATTCAAAAATCAACAGGAATTCCTGATGTAACCTGTACTCATTCAGGTATGATGAGCTTGCTTCCGGTAATGCCTCTTATCTGGCTGATTGACCGTATTCCCGGATTAAAAGATAAGAAATTTGATGCGGAATCCTTAAAGAATAAAATGGGTTTCTTAGGAGAACCGGCTGTGCTTGGTTTAATAATGGGTATTATTATGGGACTGCTTGGAGGTTATAATGTGGCAGATACTTTAAAGCTTGCGATAAAGGTTGCGGCAGTTATGATTGTTTTACCCCGTCTGGCATCCTTATTCTCCGAAGCATTGATGCCCATATCAGAAGCGGCAGCTCAATTTATGCAGAAGAGATTTCCAGGAAGAAAGTGCTATATCGGGCTGGATTGGCCGATATTAACTGCCAATCCTGCAGTGGTTACTTCCTCTGTCTTACTGATTCCGGTTCTGATTATATTAGCATTGATTTTACCTGGAAATAAGACTCTCCCTTTTGGTGATGTAGCCAATTTTGCCTGCCTTGTGATTGGACCGGCCATTTTATTTGGAGGAGATATTATAAAGACCTGTATTGCCAGCATCCCTATTCTGACCGTTACCCTATATGCATCCACCGCCATTGGACCGACCTTTACAAAGCTTGCACAGAATGTGGGATTTGCCTTTCCGGAAGGCTCTGCTTCCATTACATACCTTAAAGCAGGCCCCGTTATCTGGGCTACTTTTGAAGGGGTATTAGGACACTGGTATATTGCAATACCCCTGGTGATTCTTTTTGCATTTAGTTTTGTGATTTTAAAGAAGAGCTATACAAATACACTTAAAGCAGAAGAATAGAGGACAGAACATGGAAAGAGCAATTGACAGATTAGAGCCTTTTCAAAGAGCTATTTCAAAAGCACATTTAGCAGCAGCAGGAATTTCTCTTGAATCCCTGGATAAAAAGCCCCTGATTGCCATAGCCAACAGCTGGAATGAGGTATGTCCCGGGCACGAACCGCTAAGGCAGCTTGCGGGCGAAGTAAAAAAGGGTATACTGGAAGCAGGAGGAGAGCCCATTGAATTCAATACCATCGCCATGTGTGATGGTATTGCACAGGGGCATTCCGGAATGCGGTACTGTCTGCCTCACAGAGAGATTATTACAGACTCCATTGAGGCAATGGTAATAGGAGAAGGTGTATTTGACGGAATTGTATTTTTAGGTGCCTGTGATAAGATTATCCCGGGAATGCTAAATGCAGCCGCCAGAATTAATCTGCCTTCTATTGTGGTTACTGCCGGACCCTGTTATTCAAAAATAAAGCCCAGTGAATCCAAAGAACTAAGGCAGAGGTTTTTAAGGGGAGAAATTACCGAGCGGGAATTAATTAATGGAACCTTGGATTATTATACAGGCCCCGGTATTTGTCCGTTTCTTGGGACGGCAAATACCATGGGAGCTTTGTGTGAATCTCTCGGAATGATGCTCCCGGGAGGAAGTCTTATTCCTTCTTCTACCAGCATGCGAAGGTTTCAGGCAAGGGAATCCGGGGCAGTGCTTATGAAGCTGGTGGAAAAAGGTATTCGGCCCAGCCGGATTATGACAAAGGATGCCTTAGAAAATACGATTATTTTATTGAGTGCAATCGGCGGTTCCCTAAATGCCTTAATTCATTTGCCTGCTCTGGCAGCAGAACTGGGTATTGCTCTGGAATGGGATGATTTTTCTGAAATTACATCAAAAACTCCGGTATTATGCGGAATTGTACCAAATGGAGATAAAACAGTAGTAGATCTTCACTATGCAGGAGGTATACCGGCAGTATTAAAGGAATTGGAATCGGTTTTACATACAGAAGCATTAAATGTGAACGGATTAACTCTTGGAGAAATAGTACGGAACGCAAAACCAGGAGATCCCTCTATTATTCACAGTATGGAGAATCCTCTTGCAAAAGCGGACGGAATTCAGGTCCTCTATGGAAATCTTGCACCGGAAGGTGCTTTGGTAAAGACATCTGCAGTGCCGGAAGAAGTAAAAATATTTGAAGGAACCGCAAGAGTATTTAACAGTGAAGAGGAATGCTATGAAGCCTTTCATGAAAAGAAAATAAAGACGGGAGATGCCGTAATCGTCCGTTATGAGGGCCCTAAAGGCGGCCCCGGGATGAAGGAGCTGCACCGGATTACCGAGATTATTAAAAGCATTCCCAGGACAGCGGTTATTACCGACGGAAGATTCTCCGGTGCCAGCGGAGGGCTAAGTATTGGCTATCTTTGCCCGGAAGCAGCAGAGGCAGGTCCGATTGCATTAATAAAAGACGGAGATAAAATTCAGGTAGATTTATATAAGGGGACTTTAAAGGCAGAGGTTACAGATGAGGAAATGGCAAAGAGAAGAGAAGAATGGAAGCCTGTTGTGAAAAATGGGGAAAAGGGCCTTTTAGCAAGGTATGCCAAACTTTCTAATTCTGCAAAGCTGGGAGCTTCATTTCGCTAAAGTTTCCAAGGAGGGATATCATTGTGACCAGAGCTGATACAAGGAAAATCAAATTAATCGGTCTTGACTTGGATGGAACTCTACTAAATGGGAAAAAGCAGATTACGGACCGTTCAAAAGAAGCCATGAAAAAGGCAATTGAAAAAGGAGTATTCATTGTGCCGGCAACAGGACGTCCACTGAATGGAGTTCCCAGGGAGGTTCTTGAATTTCCGGGAATAAAATATGTTTTGACTGTAAATGGAGCAAGAATAACGGATATAAAGCAAAATAAAATTCTATACGAAGTGCTGACTCCCATGGAAACTGTATGGAAGATAAAAGAAATCTTTGACCGTTACGACACCATGCAGGAAGTTTATTTTGACGGAGTCGGATATGCAAGAGAAGATTTATTAAGAAAGATAACGGAGTACGAATCGCGGCCGGGAATGGCCGAATATATTACCGCAACCAGGGTTCGTGTTAAGAGTATTGAAGAAAAATTAAGAGAGATGAACCGTCCGGTGGATAAAGTTCAGGCATTTTTTAAGAGAGAAGAAGAAAAACAAAAAGCCTGGGAGGAATTAAAAATGATTCCTCACCTGGAGGTAACCACTGCTGGAAAAAGGAATATAGAAGTTAGCAGAGAAGGTGTTAACAAAGGGGCTGGACTTTTAAAGCTGGGAGAAATGCTGGGAATAAAAAGGGACGAAATTATGGCTTGCGGAGATGAGATAAATGATTTGGTTATGCTGCGGGAAATAGGATTTGCCGTTGCCATGGGAAATTCACCGGATATAGTAAAAGCTGCGGCAGATTATATCACAGAAACCAATGAAGAAGATGGAGTTGCAAAAGCAATAGAACGCTTTGTATTAAAATAAGCAAAAGTAACCGGTGTATTGGTTCAGATATTCTGAGCTTTACACCGGTTATTTATATCACATTATAGAAAATTATGGGTTTTTAGGGAATCTAATTTAATAAATTTGCATTCTGAATTAGAAATTATATTGGATATTAACAAGGAAATAGCAGCAACTTAAGATAAAAAGGAAATGGGTTTATTCTAAGCACTCTTCTACTAGGAGGTGCTTTTTTGATGCAAAAAATTAATAATCAAAAGGATATTGTTGATGTTCTTACCATTGCCTCCAGTTATAATGCTTAATTACATTTTGCTTTTTCAAATAAATTTTTTTGGCTGTCTGGTTTTTATGATTATAAAATTGAAATGTAATTATAATAATAGTGTAG
Source organism: Anaerocolumna xylanovorans DSM 12503 (assembly GCF_900143645.1). Classification (GTDB taxonomy): domain Bacteria; phylum Bacillota; class Clostridia; order Lachnospirales; family Lachnospiraceae; genus Anaerocolumna; species Anaerocolumna xylanovorans. The sequence goes on from NZ_FRFD01000008.1 coordinate 107,192, forward strand.
CTATTAAAATTAGTTGACAAATGGCTTTTAATAGCGTATCATATAGTAATAATAACTACATTAAATCGTATTTGAAAGAAGGTAAAGAGAATGCTGGAGAAAATGGTAAATATAGGAGTGTTTGGAGATTCGATACTGAAAGGAATACAGATTAATCCGGTGAGTAAAAAGTATTATGTGAACAATACTATTGATATAGAAATCTTAAGCAAAAAGTACCCAATACAAATACAAAACTATTCAAGCTTTGGATGTACTGTAAAAAAAGGCAGTGATTTACTTAGAAAAAGATTGGAAAAAAATATAGGATGCAATGCAATTGTCATGGATTATGGTGGAAATGATTGTGATTATAATTGGAAGGCAATTTCGGAAAATCCGGGAGGTAATTATTCACCTAACACGCCAATAGAGCTTTTTTCAGAAATATATTGTGGTATCATTGATACATTGAAGAAAAAAGGTATTTTGCCTATATTAACTACTCTGCCACCATTAGAGCCACAAAGTTTTTTTGACTGGTTTTGCAGAAATTTAAATAAAAAGAACATACTTATGTGGCTTGGTGATATTAATAACATTTACTTTCACCAGGAAAGTTACTCAAGGGTAATTGAAAAAATTGCTTTGGAAACACAAGTTCCGTTAATTGATTTAAGAGGAGCATTTTTGAAAGCCGGGAATATAAAGGAGTTGCTTTGCGAGGATGGAACACATCCAAATACTTCAGGTCAAAAAATCATAGCATCATCTTTTGAAAATTTTGCAAAGGAATTTATAGATACCGGATATAATCTGATTTGATTTATTTTACCCGTATCGAGGGTACACAGAAAGGGAAGTAAACAAAATATCAGAGTGAATGCAGGCCGTCATCAGGTGAAAATCTGTGAGGCTATGTTCTTTCTTTATTGAAAAGCATAGCCTCTTTTTTATTGTCTGGTATAACTGGTGCCAGAATATAAATAGTACAAATTAAATATGGAAAGTTCCTATTATATTAAAGTAAGATTCAAAGACAATGAATCTCTAAGTTGTTTTGCATCGCTGATCGGGGGAAGTCCAAACATGCGGGCATATTCCCGGCTGAATTGGGAGGGGCTTTCATAACCTACCTGAAATCCAACATCCGCAGCATCCATAGAATCGGTCAGTAACAAACGGCGTGCTTCCTGGAGTCTTATCATTTTTTGATATTGCAAGGGACTCATGGCAGTTACCCGTTTAAATTGGCTATGCAAAGATGACGTGCTCATGTTCGCTTTTGCTGCTAATTCTTCAATACGCAGCGGTTTAGCATAATCATCATTGATGAGTTTAATGATTTTTCCGATGGAGTGGGCATGGCTGCCGTTGATAGCAAATTGCTTAATGATATTTCTGTGATCATTCTGTAAGACCCGATAAAGGATTTCACGGGTAACCAGAGGGGAGAGCACAGGAATATCCTTCGGGGTATCCAAAAGACGCACAAGCCTAAGAACTGCATCCAGCAAAGCGGCATTTGTTTCGTTGACTACAAGTCCCCGTCCCGAATCCGTTTTGCTGTTCCATATCTGGTCAGATTCCTTCACAATATCCAAAATCTGATCTGTACGGAAACTAATCTGAACACACAGGTAGGGCTTCTGCAGAGTAGCCTCGATAATCCGGCCTACAATAGGCAAGTGAACCGAGGATACAAGATAGGAGGAGGCATTGTATTGATGGGTTTCATCACCCAACATCACAATCTTAGAGCCTTGTGCAATCACAATTAAGGACGGTTCATAGATAGAATGCAAATGTTCCGATACATTGGAGGCACGAAGCAACTGCAATGTTGGTATGAGTGTATGCTGCTTTCCGTCAGCAGGAGCATGTTTGCTGATTAGTGAAGCCAGCTCTTTCTGATATTCTATAAGATTATTATTTGTATTTTCTCTTTCCATTCAAGTCTCCTTCCTCACTTGTTCATATAAGAAATATGTCACGATTATATCATGTAATGTAGGATTAGGCAATGATGGGCTAAGAATAGGCTACCGTATAAGACGGTTTTAAGAATATAATGTGCTTACAAACAATTTAATATTAAAATTTAAGGAGGAATTTTTATGATGAAAAATACAAATGCACGTGTTGCCCTGATTACCGGGGGGTCGGGTGGTATTGGCCGCGCCGTTGCCGAGCGCCTCGCTATGGATGGAATCGCTGTCGGAGTGCATTATGCCGGCAACAAGTCCAAAGCCGACGAGACTGTTTCCGCAATTACCGCCGCAGGAGGCAAGGCAATTGCCGTCGGCGGCGACGTGGCAGAAGAGAAAGATATGTCAGCTGCTTTTGATGCAGTTGATGCGGCATTTGGCGGCATTGATGTCGTAGTCAACACAGCTGGTATCATGCTGCTGTCGCCGATTGCGACATTGAACCTTGATGACCTCGACCGGATGCACCGCACCAACATCCGCGGTACCTTCGTGGTTTCCCAGCAGGCCGCGCGGCGAGTGCGCAGCGGCGGTGCGATTATCAACTTCTCCACTTCGGTCACCCGTCTTCAATTTCCGAGCTACGGTGCTTATGCGGCAAGTAAGGGTGCGGTGGAAGCCATGACACTGATACTGGCCCGTGAACTGCGTGGCAAAGATATCACAGTAAACGCAGTAGCTCCGGGTCCGACCGCAACTCCGCTGTTTCTCAATGGTAAAGACGAAGCTGCGATCGAATATCTTTCCAAGGCTGCCCCGATGGAGCGTCTTGGTACCCCAAAGGACATTGCGGAAGCGGTTGCCTTCCTTGCCGGTCCGGCCCGCTGGGTCAATGGGCAGGTGCTCTTTGCCAATGGCGGATTGGGATGAGTGTACTTTTAACATCCTAAGTTAAGCAGCTGCCAAAGAATCAAAGGGGCACTGCAAAATAGGTAAGCGGTCACCTATTTTGCAGCGGCTCTTTTTTCTTGAAAAAATAAAAACAGCAGATTCTGGGATTCCTGTTGCGAAGAACGGAATATCGGAATTGTTCATGGCTGCTAATTAAAAAATATTTTACTTGACAAAGACTTCCTACAAGTGTAATCTTGAATGAGACTACAAATGTAGGAAGGAGGAGGCGAATTGAAGAACAATAATTGTAAAATATCCAATGCAGAATGGCTGGTCATGAAAGTACTATGGAATAACTCCCCTCAAACAACCACAAGTATCATAGAAGGCTTAAGTGCAGAGACCGACTGGAAGCCCAAAACAATCCATACGCTGATCGCCAGGCTGGTAAAAAAGGGTGCCCTGGGTGTTGATAAGGATTCCGGTCAGCATACTTTCTACCCTCTTATTACCAGAGAAGAATGCATTCAGGAAGAAACAGGTTCTTTCATTCAAAAAATGTATGAAGGCTCCATCTATAATTTGATGGCAAATTTTATCCATGATGAAAAAATGTCTGTAAAAGAAATGGAAGATCTTAAAAAGCTTCTGGATGAAAAACTGAAATAAGGAAGGCAGGTGGTCAAGATTAATCTTGTTACCATATTTAAAGAGGTCGTGTCTCTGTCAATTATGGGGACCCTGCCGGCAATCGGAATCTTTCTTTTTAAGGGAATACTAAAAGGCAGACTCAGTGCCAGACTGCAGTATTATATCTGGTTTCTCCTGATACTGCGGCTTGTAATTCCCTTTACCATTGAAAGTCCGTTCCATTTGTTCACCTACGAACCAATATCAGAGAATGTAATGATAGAAGATCAACTGCCGGATGCCCCCAGCGATAAGACTGATGTGCAAAAGAATTCCGGGAACGGCACTGCGCATACATTCTTAGTTCCGTCATTAGATTCAAATAACGGAAGCCCTGCTTTTACCCTGAGACACATTGCGTCCCTTTGGCTGGCCGTTATGATTGGCATTTATATTTATATAATACTTGTGAATGCCATGTTTGCCCTTAAGCTGCGCCAATGTATTCCCTGCACACAACCTAAAATTGATGCCGCTATGAACCGCTGCAAAAACAAACTTCATATAACCGGTAAAATAACTGTTCTTTCCGGCAGCTGTGTAAAATCACCTATGGTGTGGGGCATCTTTCACCCAAAAATTATTATTCCCGGTAAAATGATTCCATGCCTTTCACAGGAGGAACTCAACTATATCCTGTTGCATGAGCTTGCCCATATTAAGCGGAAGGATTTGAGCCTTCGTATCATAACAATGGTTATTCAGGGAATTTACTGGTTTAACCCGGTAATATGGTATTCCATGCATAAAATGAAAGAGGATTGCGAACTGTCCTGCGATGCTTCCGTACTTGGTGTGCTTGAGGAAGAAGAATATAGAAAATACGGCTTAACCATATTGAGCATTATGAAAAGAATGAGTGACCTGCGAACGGTTCCGGGAACCGTAGGATTTGCAGTCAGCCAGAATAAAAGGAGGATTATTATGATTACACAATACAAAAAGACATCTGTAAAATGGGCTGTAATAACTCTGCTATGCCTTGTTTTATTAACAGGTTGTTCGAGCCTGTCCGGTTCCGCCGCCGGCACGAGCCAGAAAAATACGGCCGGAACGGAAAACAGTTCAAAGAATAGCAGCCAGGATTCTGCTGCACAACCCACCCCTGTTGTTGAGACAGAAGATGAGTCGGTCACTCCTGCCAAAGAGTCTTCTTCGGATACAGAGGCCGTCTCTTTTCAAACATATTTTGATTTATTGGGTTCAAGTAAACAGGATTTGACAAATAGTATAACAGAGAAGCCGGATTCAACCGACGAAGGTGGCCTGGAATTTAAAGAGGCGGGAATTCGGGTATGGTTTAATATGGATACCGGTACTGTCAGCCAGATATTTACCCAGAGGAATGACTTGGATTTCAAAGGCGCTAAAATCGGTGATAAAACAGAAAACTTTGAAAGTGCCTTTGGAAAACCGGTCAGTGACAAGAACGGAGACATGCATTTTAAATATGAAAATGGGTACATATCCGTTAATTATGATACACAGACTGGCATCACCTATGCTGTCTATCTCCTGAGTGAAGATTTTTAGGGGAAAGTATCTTTATGAATAATTGCTTGTATGATGATCTTTAAAACAGATGCAAACGCAGAACCTGCCGATTTTATGGAAGGTTCTGCGTTTTTTATGCAATGACGAAGAAAAAGGAAGGTTATGGCAATGGGATTCTTTAATTTGCATTCAACAAAAAAAACACTACCATATTCTGATAGTGTTCAACAGGGGATGAGAGAATCGAACTCCCGCTAAAGGTTTTGGAGACCCTTGTCATACCATTTGACCAATCCCCTAAATATTGGCCATGCTCTCTGCACTGCCTTTATAGGATACTATAAATTGTGTCAATTGTCAAGAAAATTTTATGATGAATTTGCAGTTTTCCGATCATCATAGCTGCTTTTTTGGGGCATTTTTGAAGCGGCGGTAAGAGCGTTACAGTCCTCTTTGAAAGGATCGGGTATTAAGATATCAAAAAAAGCATGGGGTAATAGGGGCTTACTATAGATATAGCCCTGTATCATATCACACTTATGTTTCCTTAGAACTTCCAACTGTTCACTCTTTTCAACACCCTCGGCAATAACCTCAAGCTTCATGCTATGGGCCAGATTAATGATACCGGAGGCAATCCGGGCATCCTTGTCGTTGCTGCAGATGTTATTAATAAAGGACTTGTCTATCTTAAGAGTGTTAATGGGCATATTGGTAAGGTAATTTAGGGAGGAATAGCCGGTACCGAAATCATCCAGAGAAATCATGATACCAAGCTCCTGTAAAGAGGACAACTGTACAGAAGCATTTGTCAGGGAAGAGACAAGGGTACTTTCAGTCACCTCTAATTCCAGATTTCTGGCAGGAAGGTCGGTTTCTTCCAGAATGTTCTCAATAATTTCTATAAAGTTTGCTTTGCTTAGCTGGACACTGGATATATTAACGGAAACTGTCAGGGTATCGAAACCATGGTCGATAAGGTTTTTGTTAAATCGGCAGGATTCCCTTAGCACCCATTCTCCAAGCTCGGTTATCATGCCGCTTTCCTCTGCAATGGGAATGAATTCATCGGGATTCAACTCTCCAAGCTTGGGATTATTGATACGCATAAGAGCTTCAAAACCTGACAATTTTTCTTTGCGGATATTATATTGGGGCTGATATACCACATAAATCTCGCTGTTGGCAATGGCATGGCGTAAAACCTCTGTAATAAGGGAATTGCGGTTTAACTCCTCTTCCATGGTTACATCAAAAAGGGTGTATTTGTTTTTCCCGGTATCCTTTGATTTGTACATGGCGATATCGGCATTTTTAATAAGGGAATTATGAGTAAGGCCATTTAACGGATAAAGAGCGATACCGATACTCATGGATACATAGATGGCCTCCCCGTTAATATGAAAAGGGGTTTTTAGGGATTCTATGATCGTGGCAGCAAAATCCAGGGCTTCCTGTTCGCTCTCCAGATTTTCGCGGAAGAGAAGGAATTCGTCACCTCCGGCCCTTGCAAGAATATCATCATAGGTAGTCAGGGACAGGAGATGGGTGGCCGTCTGGGACAAAAGATTGTCACCGCATTCATGACCGAGGGTATCGTTTACCGTCTTAAAATCGTCCAAATCTACAAAATAAACGGCATGCAGCTTATTAGAACCCGGTGAAGAAGCAATAGCCTGATTAACTCTCTCAATAAAAGCCATTTTATTTGGGAGGTTCGTAAGCACATCATGATAGGCAAGGTATTCTATATGGTTGTAGTTCTGGCGCAGCTGTTCTTCCTTGGTGATAAGTTCCTCATGCATGGCGGAAAGCTCATTGTAGCTGTTTCTTACTATGTGCAGCATCTTATTTAAGTTTCTGGAAAGCTCTCCGAATTCATTTTTTGACCGGATATTGCTCTGGGCTTTTAAGTTGCCTTCAGAAGCAGTACGAAGAGTATTCTTTAATTCCATAATGGGTTCCGTATAAAAGGTTGCAACCTTGTCGCTTGCTACGAGCATAACAAAAGAACAGAACACAATACCTGCCAGGAATATGTAGAGTATAATTCTGGCGAGGCCGGTCACGGCATTGGAATCCTGCTTCATAATAATGGCCCATCCGTTATCTTTTAAAATGCTGTATCCATAAATCGTATTGGCGGAGTCAAAGGTATATTGGAAGCTGCCGGCTTCATCAGTCTTTCCGCTATAGTAATCTGCTACCAACCTGCCCAGGCGGTCGTCCTTTATATTTGTACCGATATATCTGCTGTTCGGGTGGAATATGTAGTTTCCATATTTGTCAAGACAAAAAGCATAGCCGTTTCCGCCGGATGTCATAGACATAAGGTAGGTGTCGAGGCTGGACAAATCTAAGGTGCCGACCAGATATCCAAGGATGTTTTTTTTGCTATTACGCTCTTTTATGGGGTATCCTATTTCGATAAAGTTATGGTAGGAACCATCCGGCTGTTTTTTCTTAAGAACACCGCTGATAGCATTTGCGCTGCTTGCGGTTGCCCGCATATAAGTTAAGGTAAGGTTGTCCGAGATTTTAGTGCCGATTTCATCTCCATCCGTACTTAGAATTACATTGTTATTTACGTCAAATACTTTTATATTCTGATAATGCGGCAAAGTCTTGCTGCAGTTGGCAAGCAAATCTATAGCATTATGATATAATACGTCATTCGATTTTACGGCAGAAGTTTTAGAAGAATCTTTGGCAGATAGGGCATAGTCGTAAATACGGCTCTCCTGGGACAGAAGATAAGCCTCTGTCAGTCTGCTCTTTAAGAGGGCGTCAAGACCCTGGCTGTTGGTTACGGCCGATTGTTTTAAATTGGTCTTTTCAGCCGAAATAAGCTTGTCAGATACTATATGGTAAGAGAGTACTGACATAAGGATAATCGGCAGAAGGGATAATATAAACAATGTAATCCTTAGATTGTTCCTAATAGACATGGCGGTCTTCTTTCTAATGTAATTATTTAACATCTTACCAAAAACAAGGCAAAAAAGCAATAAATTTGGTAATATTACTACAAATTTTAGTTGAAAAAGCTCACAGTACAGGGTATACTTGTACAGTAGTTATATCATAAGCGTATTAACTGCCATGATAGGTGTTAGATTGAAAGATGCATTGCATTTTTCAAATTTCTATTTGGGCAGTATCGTGTAGACTGCAAGCAATCTACTGGCGGGCCTGCGATATGCATGGAGATTAGTATTTGAATAGAATTATTGCAAAAAGTTAGATCGGAGAACAGGATGTATAAGTTACTGGCAAAAGACGGAAGAGCCAAAAGAGGAGAATTTCATACCGTACATGGTGTAATACAGACCCCGGTCTTTATGAATGTCGGAACAGCAGCGGCTATAAAGGGTGCAGTTTCCACACAGGATTTGCAGGGGATTAAAACTCAGGTGGAATTGTCCAATACCTATCATCTTCATGTAAGACCAGGAGATGAGGTTATCAAGAAACTCGGTGGACTTCATAAATTTATGGTATGGGACAAACCCATATTGACGGACTCAGGCGGGTTTCAGGTGTTCTCTCTTGCCGGATTAAGAAAGATTAAGGAAGAAGGAGTTTATTTTAACTCCCATGTTGACGGCAGAAAGATATTTATGGGGCCGGAAGAGAGTATGAGGATACAGTCGAATCTTGCTTCCACCATTGCTATGGCATTTGACGAATGTCCGCCCCACCCGGCAGAAAGAAGCTATATGCAGGATTCTGTGGACAGAACAACCAGATGGCTGATTCGCTGCAAGGAAGAGCTAAACAGGCTTAATTCACTGCCTGATACCATTAATAAGAACCAGATGCTCTTTGGCATTAATCAGGGCGGCACCTATAAGGATATCCGTATTGAGCATGCCAAGAAGATATCAGAGTTTGACCTTAATGGATATGCACTTGGAGGATTAGCGGTAGGAGAAAGCCATGCAGAGATGTATTATATCATAGAGGAAACAGTGCCTTATCTGCCTTTGGAAAAGCCTACTTACCTGATGGGAGTGGGAACACCGGAGAATATATTGGAATCTGTTGAAAGAGGTATAGACTTTTTTGACTGTGTGTATCCTGCCAGAAATGGAAGGCATGGACACGCCTATACCAATCATGGTAAAATGAATCTGATGAATGCAAAGTATGAGTTAGATGACGCACCCATTGAAAGGGGCTGCGGCTGCCCGGTCTGTAAGTATTACAGCAGGGCATATATCAGACACTTGCTAAAGGCAAAGGAAATGTTAGGCTTAAGACTTTTAGTAACCCACAATCTGTATTTTTATAACAATATGATGGAAGAAATTCGTGCTGCCATTGAAGAACAAAGGTATGCGGAATATAAGAAAAACAAGTTAAATGGCTTTGCTCAGGGCGAAGAATAACAGAACAAGAATAATTTATTTGTAGGAGGAATCATATGCAATTCGGAATTTTAACAACAGGCGGACAATCAGGTGCCATGCCTTTAGCCACACTCATTATGTGGATCGTAGTTATGGTAGGTATTTTTTATTTCATGGCAATCCGTCCCCAGAAAAAGCAGCAAAAGAAAATGGATGCCATGCTTTCCACATTGGAAAATGGTGACAGTGTACTGACTTCCGGCGGATTTTACGGAGTTGTTATTGACGTAATGGATGATGTAGTTATCGTAGAATTCGGTAATAACAAGAACTGCCGTATCCCCATGAAAAGAACAGCTATCTCAGAGATTGAGAAGCCCCAGACAACAGTAGTTTCAAAAGAAACCAAGGAATAAGTAAAGTAAAAAAGTACAGTAAAGACAAAAGGTCCCTGATATTACAGGGACCTTATTTTTAAGCGGTTTTCCAAAGGCTCCAAGAGAGTTTCCGGAACTTTCAGATTACCCTTTCCAAAGCCTAAGCCAATGTCAGGCTTATTTTTGCCGTGAAAATCAGAACCTCCTGTGATGACCAGGTTATAACGGTTGGCAAATCTTCTTACAATACCCTCGTCGAAGCCGGTATTCATGGAGTAGATGGCTTCGATACCATCCAGACCGAATTTTGTAAGAAGAGAGATCAGGTCATCCAGCTGCTCTAAGTTATATTTGTATAATAAGGGATGTGCAAGGACAGCAAGACCGCCTGCCTGATGGATAAGCGAAATGGCTTTTTCGGGAGTGAGATAATCCCTTGGAACATAATAAGGAGAAGAATCATTCAAGTATTTTTCAAAGGCTTCCTTGTTTGTTTTTGTATAACCATGTTCTGTCATGTATTTGGCAAAATGAGCCCGGGTAAGTACCGCCTCTCCTTCAACCGCCTTTAATTTATCTACGGTAATATCAATTCCTGCACTGCGCAGATTGGAAGCCATCTTTTCATTCCGTTCATCACGTTTTATAAGAGCAGTATGAAGCGCGTCATTCAGGGGTTTGTTATTAATGTCAAGAAATAAGCCGAGGATATGAATGTCTTTTTTTCTGTAGGCTACAGAAAGTTCCGCACCCGGTATTATTCTTAAAGGGTTTTCAGAGTCAGATAATACCAATGCAGCGGACTGGGCCTCCCTGACTCCTGATAAGGTATCATGATCTGTTAAAGCAATGGCAGAAAGGGACAGGGAAGCAGCAAGCCCGGCAACCTCTGTTGGTGATAACGTACCGTCAGAGGCATTGGAATGTACATGTAAATCAATATATTTCATAGGGACCACCTTTCTACATAGTATTTTCATACTGTCTGAAAGCATTGTAACCTTTTTGACCTGCTATTACAACCACTAAAATATATTATCAGATCTGCTGATGCTTAAATTTAGCTGTCTTAAGCATATATCCAGGCGGGAAATAATATATTACTGTATAAAGTGAACGGAGGTATTTCATGGACAAAGTACTTCACCGGAATTCCAGGGTTACTGTGATATTAAAGGATCTTTTGCTCTCCTATGTTGTGACAGGGCTTATGCTGCTTTTGCTATCCTTTCTGATGCTTAAGCTGGATGTTTCCAATAAGATATTAAGCGGCGGCATTATAGTCACATATATTTTATCTACCTTTTTAGGCGGCTTTCTCTTTGGAAAAAACGCTGCCCAGAAAAGATTTCTTTGGGGACTTTTAATAGGAGCTTTGTATTTTATTATCCTCTTTCTGATTTCAACTCTTACCGGTTCTCTAATGGGAATGGAAGCATCCAGAGTTCTCACCGTAATGATTTTATGCTTATTTGGTGGAATGTTGGGAGGAATGGTTAGTTAAGGTAAAAAATATCTTTTCATATCCGTTTTGGTATGATATAATAGGTACGGATATTGATATGGAAAGATATCAAGGAATAAAAAGGAGGAAAATCATGAAGCGTATTAAGACTTTAAATACAAGAAACCTTAAAGAATCCATGAAAAAGGGCGGCTGCGGTGAATGCCAGACTTCCTGCCAGTCAGCATGTAAGACATCCTGCACAGTAGGCAATCAGAGTTGTGAAAATCAGTAAGTATACGCAGTATAGCTATACATAGTATTGTAAATAGTAACTAGAAGTTGTTTATAAAAGCATATAAGCAATCTTGTAAACTAAGCAGCGTCTTATAGTCGCTGCTTATTCCTTGTGTATGGAATTACACATAGAAGGAGGAAAATTTGGTTCACCAGTATAAAAACAACGGGTATAATATCGTGCTGGACGTTAACAGCGGAATGGTTCATGTAGTGGATGATTTAATCTACGATATTATAGAGTTGTACAAAGAAGCTCCAAAAGATGAAAAGCATCTGGTTTCAGAGAAAGAAAAAGAAACCATAATCAATAAATTAACAGATAAATACCAAGGGCAAGGATACGCGGCCCTTTTTGATGAATATAAGGAAGAGGGAAAATCCGTCGAAAGTGCTGTAAAAGAAGCAGTTTCGGAAGTAGAAGAACTGATTGCAGAGGGTGCCCTCTTTACGGAAGATATCTATGAGAATTACATATCTGAATTTAAGTCCCGTCAGACGGTGGTAAAGGCTCTGTGCCTTCATATAGCCCATGACTGTAACCTTGCCTGTAAGTATTGTTTTGCAGAAGAAGGGGAATACCAGGGAAGGCGTGCCCTGATGAGCTACGAGGTGGGGAAGCAGGCACTTGATTTTCTGATTGCCCATTCCGGCAACCGTAAGAATCTTGAGGTGGATTTCTTTGGCGGTGAACCCTTAATGAACTTTGATGTAGTGAAAAGGCTTGTGGAATACGGCAGGGAACAGGAGAAAATCCACAATAAGAAGTTCCGCTTTACCCTTACGACCAATGGAATTCTCTTAAATGACGAGGTCATGGAATTTGCCAATAGGGAAATGGGAAATGTGGTGTTAAGTATTGACGGACGAAAGGAAATCAATGACCTGATGCGCCCTTCAAGAAACGGAAAAGGCAGTTATGATATTATTCTTCCGAAATTTAAAAAGGTAGCCGAGAGCAGAAACCAGAATAACTATTACGTCAGAGGAACCTTTACCCATAATAACCTGGACTTTTCAGAAGATGTAATACATCTGGCGGAGTTAGGCTTTAAGCAGATATCCGTAGAGCCCGTAGTGGCACTTCCCGAGGAGAGCTATGCCATAAAGGAAGGGGATGTTGAGAAAGTCTATGAAGAGTACGATAAGCTAGCTGCCTATATTCTTAAGAAAAAGCAGGCGGGAGAAGGCTTTAACTTCTTCCACTTTATGATAGATTTGTCAGGAGGGCCCTGTGTTGCCAAGCGTCTGTCCGGCTGCGGCTCGGGAACAGAATATATGGCAGTAACACCCTGGGGTGATTTATACCCCTGCCACCAGTTTGTTGGAGAAGAGCAGTACCTTATGGGAAACGTCTTTGAAGGAGTTAAGAAGGCGGAACTGCAGGAGGAATTTAGGTGCTGTAATGTATATTCCAAGGAGAAATGCAAGGATTGCTTTGCCAAATTCTATTGCAGCGGAGGCTGTGCCGCCAATGCCTATAAATTCCACGGCAGTATTCATGATGCCTATGATATCGGCTGTAAGCTTGAAAGAAAACGAGTAGAGTGTGCACTTATGATAAAGGCAGCAGAAGCAGCCTTCCAAGAGGAAGCGGATGAACTGGAAGCTACGCTATAAACATAGATAAACCGAAAATAATGCCTGTCTGGCTGTCTGAAACTTGGCAGCCCTGCACAGGCATTTTCCTGTTTGGTGCTTAACAGAAAGGAGAATCCCGTGGAAAAGTGGGTACTAAGGAATAAGAAAGCAGATTTTGAAGCTATAATGAAAAGGTATGGAATCAGTGAATGCCTTGCAAGGCTGATTGTAAACAGGGGGCTTACAGAGGAAAGTGATATTGACCTTTACTTAAATCCTGATTATAACAGGATGTATAACCCTGACAGTATGAAGGACCTGGTAAAAGCCTGTGCAATATTAGAGGATAAGATAAACCATTCCCTGCCCATCCGGATAGTCGGAGATTATGACGTGGACGGAGTGGCATCTACCTACATACTTTATAAAGCTCTTGTTTTATGCGGCGCCAGGGTGGATTATGAGATACCTGACCGCATTAAGGACGGCTATGGGATCAATGAACAGATAATTGATGCCGCTTATGAGGCAGGGATTGATACTATTTTGACCTGTGATAACGGAATTGCTGCCTTAGAACAGGTAAAAAAGGCAAAAAAACTTGGGATGACTGTTATTGTAACAGACCATCACGATATTCCTTTTGTAATAGAAGGGGAAAAAAGATATCTGCTGCCGGAAGCAGATGCCATTGTAAACCCCAAACAGGAGGATTGCCCATATCCTTTTAAGCAGCTTTGCGGGGCAGCGGTAGCCTATAAGCTGATAGAAACTCTGTTTAAGAGAAGGCGGATTGGAGAAGAAGAGCTGATACCTTTGCGGGAAGCTGTTGCCATTGCTACAGTTTGCGACGTCATGGAACTGACAGGAGAGAACCGTATCCTGGTAAAAAAAGGTCTTGAGCTTCTTAGGAAAACCGAAAATCTGGGCCTTAGGGCACTAATGGAAAAGAATCAAATTGTTATGGAGAATCTGGCTGCCTATCACTTGGGCTTTATTATCGGGCCCTGTCTTAATGCGGGCGGAAGGCTTGACACAGCAAAAAAAGGGCTGCGGCTTCTTTTGGCGGAAAATAAGGAAGAGGCAGACAGACAGGCCTCCGAATTAAAAAGCTTAAATGATCTGCGAAAGCAGATGACGGAAGAGGGTATTATAGAAGCAGTTTCTATGATAGAAGGCTCTTCTTTAAAGGAAGATAAGGTGTTAGTGGTTTATTTGCAGGACTGCCATGAAAGTCTTGCGGGTATCATAGCCGGAAGGCTAAGAGAAAAGTATAATAAGCCGGCTATTGTATTAACCAAAGCGCATGATATGGTAAAGGGTTCCGGAAGATCCATAGAAAAGTATAACATGTATGAAGAGCTTACCCGTTCAAGCAAATATCTGACGAAGTTCGGAGGGCATCCTATGGCAGCTGGTATGTCCCTGGCTCTTGAATCTGTGGAGTCTTTTAGAATAAGCCTTAATAGCAATACCACATTAACGGAAGAAGATTTAATCCCAAAAGTAACCATAGATGTAGTACTGCCTCTGGGGTATGTATCGGAAGCACTGGTAGAAGAACTTAATCTCTTAGAACCCTTTGGCAAAGGGAATGAAAAACCGCTCTTTGCAGACAGAAGCCTTAAAATCCTAAAGATGGCTGTTCTCGGGAAGAACCGTAATGTTCTAAAGTTTCTGGTAAGAAACCAATACGGCAAAGAAATGGATGCCATGTATTTTGGGGATGTCAATACTTTTCTTTCTTCTCTGGAGGAGACTTACGGCAGGGGAGAAGTGGACAAAGCTTTTCAGAACAGAACCAATTCAATGCAGCTGTCGCTTGCCTATTATCCGTCTGTAAATGAATATAACGGCAGCCGGAATCTGCAGATAGTTATTCAGCATTATAAGCCTGAAAATCTGTAAAAGTCGGATGCCGTTACCAGGTTACAGCAGAGTTGTCCCGCCGTATTTATACTCTACGGGAAGCAGGTAAGGATTCGGGTACTTGGATTTATCCGGTGAGAGGAGTATATCCACACATGCCTTTGCAATCCTCTCAACCGGCTGGGCGATAGTGGACATGTAATAGCCCAGACTGCCAAAGTGCTGGATTCCGTCAAATCCCACAAGCTGTATATCTTCGGGAATATCTTTATGGATGGAATGCAGATACTCAATAAGCTGAAAGCCAAGATAATCATTCACTGTAAAAATACCGTCAATTGGCGGAACATCCTTTCTTTCATAAGACTGTTCCAGAAAGTTACGGAAACATTCAATGGTGTCATCTCCGTCCGTCAAATCCAGAATATCAGGGGTAATGCCATTGTGTTCACAGGCATCCAGATATCCGTACTTACGTTTATTGGTCTCACCATAGACAACAGAACCGGTTCGAATGTATACCGGATGTTTGCAGCCTGCCCCAATCAGCTTCTCAGTTGCCAGATATCCTCCGGTATAATTATCAGAAGCCACACATAGCACCGTATTATTAAAATGACGGTCAATGGAGATAATGGGCAAATCTTCAGATACGTAACTGCTGATATCGCTGTATGTAAGCGCAATGATGCCATCTACCTTATTTTGAGAGGCCATATTGATATAGAAAAGCTCTTTTTCACATTTTCCCTGAGAGCAGCAAAGCATCAGTTTATAATTTAATTCAAAGAGGTAAAGTTCTGTATAATGGGCAATGGATGCAAAAAAGGGATTGATGATATCCGGAAGTATGAGGGCAATGGTATAGGATTGCTTTGTTTTTAGCCCCCGCGCGTAGGTATTGACCTTATAATCCAGGCTTTTTATGGCATTTTCCACCTTGATTCTATATTCTTCGCCAACAGGCTGATTGTTAATTACTTTAGATACTGTGCCTAAGGCTACACCGGCTTCCCTGGCGACATCTTTCATGGTTGGATTGGAATAACGAGACATTATTTATTTGCAGGAATGAATTACACTCGGTTCCGGACTCCTGCTCCCCTTTCTGATATTATAAATTACAGATAACGGTTATGATATCTGATTGTAATACTAGCATATTGTGAGAAACGTTTCAAGGGGATGTGATGAAATATATACTTTGACGCTGGAATAAAAAAACAGTAAGTTTTCTATTGACTTTGTAAATCACAAAAGTTATAATATAACCAGTACATGAAACGTTTCGTATTGTGAAAAGAGACAATGAGGAATGATTTGAGAAATTTGTAATCTACGAATTGTATATAAAATAATGGGTAATATATAGATTATATCAGCAGATGATGCTAAGATTTTATTTTAAACAAGTGTGAAACGTTTCATAATAAGAAGTGAAGAATAAGTTGAAAATAAAAGACATTTTTCAACTACCAATTAACGAATATCCAATCAAAGTTGAATATTCAGGAAAGAGGTTAAAATGAAGACCATGAGTTTAGCCAAAAGGATAGCAAGGCATTGGGAACTATATCTGCTTTTGCTTCCGGGAATCGTCCTCACCATTATATTTAAGTATATACCAATGTACGGTATCCAGATTGCCTTCCGGGATTACAATGCAGCAGCAGGCTTCTGGGGAAGCGAATGGGTGGGTTTACGATGGTTTACGAAATTTTTTACCAACTATAACAGTATCAGAATGATACGCAATACGTTGCTCTTAAGCTTGTATTCCCTGTTGTGGTCCTTTCCGATGCCGATTATTCTGGCTTTGCTGTTTAACCAGGTAAAAGGGCAGCGGTTCCGTAAGACAGTTCAGACTGTTGTGTATGCCCCTCATTTTATCTCTATCATGGTTCTATGCGGTATGATTAAGATATTTCTTTCCCCCAATGGCGGACTGTTTAATATTCTGCTGCAGAACTTTGGAGGCCAACCGGTAGATTTCCTCGGTAAGGCACAGTGGTTTCGAAGTATCTATGTAGTGTCCGGCATCTGGCAGGATACAGGCTGGGGCACCATTTTATATCTGGCTACCTTGTCCGGTGTAGATACCCAGTTATATGATGCGGCAAAGGTGGATGGCGCTAACAAGTGGAAATTAATCAGGCATATTGATTTTCCTGTACTGATACCGATTATTATCATTCAGCTGATTATGTCCTTTGGCAATCTGATGAATGTAGGCTTTGAAAAGGCATTTTTATTGCAGACAACCCTAAATGCTCCGACATCGGACATTATAGCCACCTATGTTTACCGGCAGGGTATTTTAAAAGCGCAGTACAGCTTTTCGACGGCAGTGGGGCTTTTTAATACAGCGGTTAACCTGGTGTTATTGATAGCGGTAAATAGGATCTGTAAAAAGGCATCGGATGTCAGCTTTATATAAGTACTGAGGAAGGCATGGCTGTTAGTGTGAAATAAAAAACATTTCACACCCTGATTTGAGGCAGTAAATCATCTGCAAGCAGACGATTTATGCCATGGGAGCTAGCGTGAAAAATAAATTTTTCAACTACGTATTCAGGAATATCCAATCAAAGATTTAATATTCGCAAAAGGAGTTATTATGAAAAACCAATCAATATCGGTAAAAACAGGTTCAGATAAAATGTTTGATATCTTAAATTATACATTTTTAGGAATTGTATTTGTGGTCGTAGCCTATCCTTTGTTTTACATACTGGTGGCGTCCGTATCAAATCCCTATGATGTATATGCAGGAAAGACCTTTCTGTTTCCTGTCGGTTTTACACTGGAAGGCTATAAAAGGATTTTTTCGGAGGCTATGATAAGCAGAGGATATCTAAACAGTATCCTGTATACCGTAACGGGTACCTTTGTCTCTACGGCTCTGGTGGTTCTCACAGCGTATCCGTTATCCCGTCCTACACTTCCCGGAAGAAAGCTGATTATGCTGTTTTATGTTATAACCATGTATTTTACGGGAGGGCTCATTCCTACCTATATCGTAGTTTCCAGGTTTCATATGATAAACAACATGTGGGCTTTAATACTTCCGGGCGGTGTAGCTGTTTATAATGTAATTATTTCAAGGACATTTTTTGAGAACAGCATTCCGGAAAGTCTTTATGACGCGGCAGCCATTGACGGAAGCAGCAATATGAAAACCTTTTTTAAGATCATCCTGCCTCTTTCCAAGCCCATCATTGCCGTTATGGCCATCTTTGCCATGGTAGCTTACTGGAATGACTGGTTTACGGCACTTATATACCTGCCTTCCAGTTCCAAGGCGCCGTTACAGCTGGTATTACGCCAGATACTGATAGAAAGCCAGGCTTCCGCTAATATGATGAATGACATGAGCGGCGGATATGCCGAGGCAAACCGGATTACAGAATTAATTAAATTCACTTCAATTGTGGTAGCATCTGTTCCAATGCTGATTGTATATCCCTTTGCGCAGAAATATTACGACAAGGGTATGATGTTTGGAGCAGTGAAAGGCTAATAGATAATAACAAGGAGGAAAAGTATGAAAAAGTTACTGAAAAAAGCAATGTGTTTGGGATTGGCAGCTATTTTGACGGTTTCCGCTGCAGGCTGCAGTAAAGGCGGGGAGGAAAAAGGCGGTCAGACAACAGGAAAAACAAGCGGTGATTCCACGGTGAAAGAATATAACATCTTTGCCGGTATCAGCTCCATGTCTCCCGATAACAGTGAAAAAACACTGGTAAAGGAAATGAATGAGAAAATGGGAGTGAAGATTAAATGGAACAGCGTTGCCGGAGATGCCCTGACAGAACGAAAGAATGTGCTGTTTGCTACCGGAGTTGATTTGCCGGATGCGGTTATGGGAGCATCCCTTACGGATTATGAGTTAAATACCTATGGTTCCCAGGGGCTTTTAATTCCTTTAAATGACTACATTAACGATAAGACCATGCCAAATCTTATGAAGCTGATAAAAGAAAGACCTGATTTACTGGCAACCTGTACCATGCCTGACGGCAATATCTATGGTTTGCCCAGTATTTCGGAAATGGGCTTTCAGAACACCGACGGCAATACCTACTATATCGGTGCAATACCCCAGTTTACCGCTATCAATCAGGAATGGCTGAATAATCTTGGACTTAAGATGCCGGCCACCATTGATGAGCTGCATGACGTCTTAGTGGCTTTCCGTGATAAAGATGCCAACGGAAACGGTGACCCGGATGATGAAATTCCCCTTTCCTTTATGTATAACAACTGGTGTGCCGGTATGAGCACCTTATTCAGTGCCTTTGGTTTTACCGATTACAATGACCAGCACCGTGCAATTGAAAATGGAAAAGTATTGTTTAATGCTGCCAGAGATGAATACAGAGACGCCATGGAATATTTCCACAAATGGTATGAGGAAGGTTTAATTGATCTGGAAGTATTCTCACAGGATGCCAGCCAGTATATTGCAAAGGGACAGAGTAAGGAGCCTATCCTTGGCTGCTTTACCTGGTGGGAAATTCCGGAAGTTGTAGGAAGTGACTGCGCTTCTATGTATACCTATCTGCCTTTCCTTTCCGGTAAGGATGGTAAATCAGGAGTAAACTTAAACGAACAGGGAACTACCAGCCATGGTGCTTTCTCTGTAACAAAGGAATGCAAGAATCCTGAAACTTTATTAAAGTGGGTTGACCAGTTATACGATCCTATGAACAGTATGCAGGCAATCTATGGACCTATTGGCGAATTCTTCTCTGAAACACCGGATGCAAACGGAGTATATACCACCAGGGAATTAACCGGAAATGAAACGGCAGGAGAATTAAAGTCCAAATTAGAACTTTGGGGACCTACCGCCCAGCTGACAGAGGATTTCGGAAAATATTATTATATGGAAGACAGAGCACAGCAAAGACTGGATGATTTAAAGAACTTCTGGTTTAAAAATGTAGCAAATTATGAGTACTATCCAAGTGTTACTTTTACAGTGGAAGAAACAGAAATCATCAACGATAAGATTGGAGATATCCAGCAGCTTGTTTCTGAAACAGGTGCCAGATGGCTGACGGAAGGCGGTGCAGCAAAGGAATGGGACTCCTATAAGAGCAGGCTGGATGAGATGGGACTTCAGGATGTAATCAAGTGCTGGCAGGATGCTTATGACAGATATAAGGCAGTAAAATAACAAAATGATACATAAACGGGAGCGTGCTAACAGTTCAGCGGGTACACCTGGACCGCCAAATTATGAATGCCTGGCTGAACGGATGTATAAGCTGCTCCCGTTTATGATAAGAGAGGATAATGGAATGAATTTGACAGGAAAAAATTTGCTGGAAGAAGCCAGGGAATATGAGAAAATGGCTGCAATGAAAACAGAACATTGTCCAAGACCCTCCTTTCATGCGACCCCTCCAACCGGCTGGATGAATGACCCTAACGGCTTTTCGCTTTATAAGGGGGAACACCATCTATTCTTTCAGTACCACCCTTATGATATCCATTGGGGGCCCATGCATTGGGGACATATAAAGACGGAAGATTTTATAAGGTGGGAGATGCTTCCTGCTGCCCTTGCACCTGACAAAGGCTATGACTATAAGGGATGTTTTTCAGGTACCGCCATGGAAAAGGACGGAAAGCATATCCTTATGTATACCGGTGTGTATGAAGAGCAGGCAGGGAGCAATAAAAAGGAAGTCGCACAGGTACAGTGCATAGCTATAGGAGACGGTATAAACTACGAGAAATTAAGTGCCAATCCGGTAATAGACAGCAGTCAGTTGGAAGAAGGCTTTAGTAAAACAGATTTCAGGGACCCGAAAATATGGGAGAAGGACGGAATATTCTATTCTCTGGCTGCCAACCGGAGTGAAGATGGCAGCGGGCAGCTGCTCCTTTATAAGTCAGAAAATTTAAGACAGTGGAAGCCTTGCTCGGTTCTTTTAAAATGCGGCAGCGAATTCGGAAGGATGTGGGAGTGCCCGGACTTTTTCGAATTGGAAGACAAAGCCGTAATCGTTGTATCACCTCAGGATATGAAAGCGAAAGAACTGGAATTTCATAGCGGAAACGGAAATATGTACTTTACAGGCAATTTTAATCCGTCAGATTATACTTTTCAAAGAGAAAGCTATGGAGTACTGGATTATGGCCTGGATTTTTATGCCCCCCAGACATTGAAAGCAAAGGACGGGCGGCGAATTCTCATTGCCTGGATGCAGACATGGGATAATTACATGACACCGGATTACTTTACCTGGTCGGGGATGATGACGATTCCAAGAGAACTTACACTAAAGGATGGCAGAATGTATCAGAATCCGGTAAGGGAATTGGAAAATTACCGTTCGAAAGAGGTGGTATACCGGAACATCCGGTTGCAGGGGATAACAAAGTTGGAGGGAATTAGTGGAAGAGAAATAGACCTTACCTTAGAGTTCCTGAATAGTGATTACCGTGGGTTCCAGCTGGAGTTTGCTGCCGGCGGGGATGAATATACGGCACTTCATTATGAACCTGTGGGAGGAATACTTACCTTTGACAGGAAGTACTCCGGTATCAGGCGGGACGCTATCTGTGAACGGCAGATAAGCGCTAAGGGGGAGGGGTTGAAGATTCGGATTATCCTTGATAAATATTCTGCCGAAGTGTTTGTCAATGACGGTGAGAAGGTTATGACATCCATCTTCTTTACCTCTTTAGAAGCAAAGGATATCCGGTTTTTAGCCGATGGCTGTGTTTATATGAATATCGTCAAATATGACATTATGGTAAGCGGAGAAAAAGCCTATGGAATATATAAATAATCAAGTAGCTGCATTAAACTTAAGATTTTGTGATAACAATGATGGAAAAGAAGTAAGATTGTGTGACAGTAATGGAAAGGGCACCTTTGTGCTCTGTGACAGAGAGGGCTTTGCAGATTCTGAAAAAGCAATGGAAGAGAATAATGCCTTTTTGTTTGACGGCTACTCCACCTGGTTTTACAGTGAGAGTGTTTTGCCTGAAATGGAGGGGGATTTTACAGTGGAAATCCTACTTGCTCCCCAGGGCTTTGAAACAGGAAAAAGCGGCTTGTTCTGCCGCTTTCATAAAGAAAAGAAGACAGGCTTTTATGTCAGTGTAAAAAGAAAGGGCGTAGTAGTGGTCGGCTTTGGTGACGGGAAACACTATTACGAGCTGGAATCCGTCAATATACATTTAAGAAGATATCAATGGAACTGCCTGACAGTGGTATTTAACAGCGAAGCCGGCTGGTGTGATATCTTTATCAATGGAAAGATTTCTAACAGGAAACAGTTCCCAAGGCACAGAGGGCTTAAATATAGTAAAGACGGCTGCTATATCGGG
The DNA here is from genome assembly GCF_900143645.1 of Anaerocolumna xylanovorans DSM 12503. Taxonomy (GTDB): domain Bacteria; phylum Bacillota; class Clostridia; order Lachnospirales; family Lachnospiraceae; genus Anaerocolumna; species Anaerocolumna xylanovorans. The sequence goes on from NZ_FRFD01000008.1 coordinate 129,447, forward strand.
AAATATGTGGACTATGATGAAAGCGGGCCAGAGGCAAAAACAGGAGTTTTTCATGGCCTCATGCAGGCAATTGATATTTATGAAGAAGTATTCAGTTCTAAAAAAGTAAAAGAAAATTACGAAGCCAAAGTGATATCAAAGGATATTATACGCAAAGAATTAGACCGCAGTATTTACCGTTTTGATGCACAAAGGCCCCGTTATCATATGATTGCCCCGGGTAAATGGATGAATGAACCCCATGGGCCAATGTATTATAAAGGATACTACCATATCTTTTATCAGGCGAATCCCCATGCACCCCTCTGGGATAATATTCAATGGGGACATTTTATCAGCAGGGACATGCTTCATTGGGAGGATGAACGGACAGCTCTTGATCCCGAGGATATTTCTATAGCGCCCGATGGGTGCTGGTCCGGCAGCAGTATTGTGGACAAGGAGGATATCCCGGTACTCTTCTTTACCGCCGGAAATAACGGAAGGTTCCCCAACCAGGGAGTAGCTGTGGCGGTACCGGAGAATAGCAAAGATTCCAGGCTTACAGACTGGCTGGTGCCGGATGACCTGATTGTTAAGCAGACGGAAGGTATGGGGTGGCTTGGAGAGTTCAGAGATCCCTTTGTATGGTTTGAAGAGGATATCTATTACATGCTTGTTGGAACCGGAGATGCTTGCAACGGAGGCGGAAATGCGTTGTTATTAAGCTCCCCGGATTTAAAGGATTGGACGAACCACGGGTTTATTCTGGACTATGACTACTCTGAAAATACGGAGGTTGGTCATGACTGGGAGCTGCCGGTGCTGCTCCCCCTAAGGGATAAGGAAGGGATTATTAAAAGTCATGTCCTTATCTTTTGTGCATGCCGGATTGAAAAGGAAGTAGTTGAAATCTATTACTGGCTGGGCGATTGGGATACCAAAGCAAAGAAGTTTTATAAGCACCATGATAAAGCACGCCTTATTGATTTGGGGTACGGAACCTTTACCGGGCCAAGCGGATTTGTCACACCGGATAAAAGAAGCATTCTTTTTACACTGGCACAGGGTAAACGGCATCCGGAGGAGGAATTCAAATCCGGCTGGGCTCATAACGGAGGGATTCCCCTGGAGCTGTTCTGTCAAAACGAAGAGTTGGGCATCAGACCTATAACAGAGATCTATTCCCTAAGGGGCAGAAAGCTTATGGAAGCAGGAAATGTCAGTGCAGCAGATATTAATGAAAGGATAAAGGATATCAGCGGCAATATGCTGTATGCAAAGCTGGTTACAAAAGATGCCCTTACCGGAATTATCACGGAATACGGACAGGAGAGCCTGGAAGTATTCTATGACAGAGAGAAACAGATATTTGGAGCAAGGGACGGAGCAGGTAATACAGTCAGTAAATACAGAGGGGATGAAGACAGGGTAATCCTGGGAGAAGATACGGCAGTCTTTGAATATTTTCTGGATCATTCCATGCTTGAGGTATACTTAAATCAGAGGAAATCCATAACCCTAAGAAACTATTCCAAAGACGGAACCAGAAGAATCAGACTAACTTCCCAAAATGTGCACATTATCAGCTTTGAACTCTGGGAAATACTGCCTGTATACCATTGATGACAGACTTTTATCTGACTAAGATATAGTCTTATTACATTCGTTGTGACATAGCTTTCGATTTTATTTGAAAAGAATTTGTTAAAATGATATAATATAAGTTGGGTTTTTAAGAATATTTAGATTCAGGTGTCAAAATACCAGACAGGTTTTGCAATTTTTGGCATTTCTAGTTAAGTGTTCATAAAGGATACTTACCGGCAGATTAGAATATCACCTATTTAACAATTTTTAATATAATAAGAAAGAGGCAGATACCATGAAGAAGTTAGAAGATTATGTCAGGAATATACCTGATTTTCCGGAGGAAGGAATAGTTTTCAGGGATGTAACAAGTGTTTTGCAGGATAAAGACAGCTTAAAGATGTCAATTGACCAGATGCAGGCATTACTTGACGGAAAAGACATTGATGTCATTGTGGGACCGGAATCCAGAGGATTCATATTCGGTGTGCCAATTGCCTATAATCTGAACAAAGCATTTGTGCCTGTACGTAAGAAAGGAAAGCTTCCCTGCGAGACCATTGAGATGGAATATGCTCTGGAATACGGCACAGCAACCATTGAAATGCATAAGGATGCGATTAAACCCGGTCAGAAAGTTGCTATTGTGGATGACTTAATTGCTACCGGCGGAACGATTGAAGCAATCACCAAATTAATTGAAAGCCTGGGTGGTATTGTTGTTAAGATTATATTCCTGATGGAATTGGAAGGACTTCATGGACGTGACAAATTAAAGGGATATGATGTGGATGCCGTTATTAAATATGAAGGCAAATAAAAGGTACTGTTAGTCCGGAACCCCTGGACTTAACAATAGAGGACTTTTTGTAAATAGTTGAATCTTTTGGTAGAAACCGTGAAGACTATTTGCAGAGGTCCTTTTTTGGATTATAAATACTGTACGGATAAGATAATAGTCAGGCGTGAATGATACGCGTTTTACCTGGTAAGGTACCACAAAAGACTGTCATAATATGACATAATAATAAAGGAATTGATTTTTTCCGGTTATTTGTTTATAATTAATAGATAAATTTATAGGCTGGTGGTGATTTCATGGAAGACGACGCGAATAATAAAGTAATGGATGATAATTTATATAGAAAAAAGAATACCGAACTGATTGTTCCTGCGGATTTTACAACTCCGGATGAGCTGTATGGACAACTGATTAAAATAGTAGAAAGCTATCATCCTTCCGCAGATATCTCCATAATTGAAAAGGCCTATCATTTTGCGGCAAAGGCTCATCAGGATCAAATGAGAAAATCAGGAGAGCCTTATATCATACATCCGCTTTGTGTAGCCATTATTCTGGCAGAACTGGAACTGGATAAGGAAACTATTGTGGCGGGATTGCTTCATGACGTCGTAGAAGATACTGTCTGTACGGTAGAAGAGCTGGCAAAGGAATTCAATGAAGAAATAGCTCTCTTAGTGGATGGGGTAACAAAACTGACCCAATTAAGTTATTCAAAAGATAAGGTGGAGATTCAGGCCGAGAATCTGCGTAAGATGTTTCTTGCTATGGCAAAGGATATCCGGGTTATCTTGATAAAACTTGCTGACAGACTGCATAATATGCGTACCATGCAATATCAGACCCCTGTAAAGCAAAAAGAAAAAGCAAGGGAGACTATGGATATTTATGCTCCCATTGCCCAGCGTCTTGGTATTTCAAAGATTAAGATAGAATTGGATGATTTATCCTTAAAGTATCTGGAGCCGGAAGTCTATAACGATTTAACGGAGAAGATAAATTCCAAAAAGGGCGAAAGAGAAGAGATAATCAATCAAATAGTAGAAGAAGTCCGTTTTCATATACAGCAGGCAGAAATCGAAGCAAAAATTGACGGCCGGGTAAAGCATTTCTTTAGTATCTATAAAAAGATGGTGAACCAGCATAAGACACTTGACCAGATATTTGATTTATTTGCCGTGCGGATTGTTGTAGAATCTGTAAAGGACTGCTATGCGGCCCTTGGTGTTATCCATGAGATGTATAAGCCTATTCCCGGCAGATTCAAGGATTATATTGCTATGCCAAAGCCTAATATGTACCAGTCCCTTCATACTACTCTTATCGGTCCCGGAGGACAGCCCTTTGAGATACAGATCAGAACCTATGAGATGCACCGTACTGCTGAATACGGTATTGCGGCCCACTGGAAATACAAGGAAGGGCATGACGGCAAGAACAGCCAGGATACGGAAGAGGCAAAGCTTACCTGGTTAAGGCAGATCCTGGAATGGCAGAGGGATATGTCTGACAACAAGGAATTTCTAAGTCTTCTAAAAAGCGATTTGGATTTATTTTCTGAAAGCGTATACTGTTTTACCCCCACCGGTGATGTCAAAAATCTGCCCAATGGCTCCACCCCTATTGATTTTGCCTACAGTATTCACAGCGCTGTCGGCAATAAGATGGTTGGCGCAAGGGTTAACGGCAAATTGGTCAATATCGATTATGTTATCCAAAACGGTGACAGAATTGAAATTATAACTTCACAGAATTCCAAGGGACCCAGCAGGGATTGGCTGTCCCTTGTTAAGAGCACCCAGGCGAAGAATAAGATTAACCAATGGTTTAAGACAGAATTAAAGGAAGATAACATTGTTAAAGGAAAAGAAATGATTATTTCCTACTGTAAGACCAAAGGTATTGTATTAAGTGATCTGATGAAACCGGAATATATGAATAAGGTCATGTCAAAGTACGGTTTCAGGGATTGGGATTCCATCTATGCGGCAGTTGGCCACGGCGGACTAAAAGAAGGCCAGGTCATCAACAAGCTGAAGGATGAATATGACAAGAAGCATAAGAAGGAAATCACCGACGAAAAGGTATTGGATTCCATAACAGAGATTAAGGACAGCAAGCCGAATGTTAAGAAAAGTAAGAGCGGTATTGTAGTTGAAGGTATCCACGATGTGGCAGTTCGTTTTTCGAAATGCTGCAGTCCTGTACCGGGAGATGAAATAATCGGATTCGTTACAAGAGGAAGAGGAGTATCCATTCACCGGACAGATTGTGTGAACCTGATGAACTTATCGGAAGAAGACAGGGCAAGGCTGATTGAAGCAGAGTGGAATGTGCCTCAGGATAAAGCACAGGGTGAACTTTATGCAGCTGAGATAAAGATTTATGCCAATAACCGCAGCGGTGTATTGGTGGATGTATCCAAGATACTGACAGAGAATAAGATAGATGTAACCTCAATGACAGTAAGAACCAGTAAACAGGGAACTGCAACTATAAGTGTAGGATTTGAGATTAACGGCGTAGAGCAGCTCCGGTATATTGTTGGTAAGCTTAGAAGTATTGAAAGCGTACTGGATATTGAGCGTACTACAGGCTGATAAGAAAAGGAGATTACGGATGAAGATAAAGAATCTTGTACTGGGCCCTGTAAGCACAAACTGTTATTTCCTGATTAATGAACAAACAAAGGAAACGATTATTATAGACCCGGCGGACAGCCCGCAGCGTATCTGTGAAAAAATCTCCGGGGAACAGCTAATGCCTGTGGCGATATTACTGACCCATGGGCATTTTGACCATATTATGGCTGTGGAGGAGGTAGGACGTACCTATTCCATTCCGCATTATATTTATGAAACGGAAGCAGAGCTGATGGAAAGCCCTGAACTGAACGCTTCCCTTATGATAAACGGGGATATCACAGTCAAAAGGGACAGAGTATTAAAGGATAAAGAAGTGCTTACCTTAGCAGGCTTTACCATAGAGGTTATTCATACTCCCGGACATACTGCAGGCAGCGTCTGCTATTATATACAGGAAGAAAAGGCTCTTTTTTCAGGAGATACGTTATTCTATAATTCGGTGGGCAGAACGGATCTGCCTACGGGAAACGGTGCGGCTCTTATAAAGAGCGTAAAAGAAAGGCTGTTTAACCTGCCGGAGGATACAGGCGTTTATCCCGGACATGGTATGATGTCCTCCATTGGCTATGAGAAAAATAATAATCCTTATTTTAGGCGGTAAACAATGGTGATTCAGATAAGATTAAACGGGGATGATTACGAGAATGATATTTATCCTCTGGTAAAAGCCTTTTACCCGGAAGAAGCGGTAAAAGTTATAAGACAAGAAGCAGATAGAGACATACGAGAAGAATCCCTTATCATTACTGTAGATACCGTGGATTCTTATCTTTGTGTTGTGGCAGAAAGAGAAAAAAGGCAGCTTTATAAGGAAGAAGAAAAGGTAAGAGCGGCAAAAGAGCAGGCAGACTTCCTTAAGAGAAAAAAAGAAATCAGAAATCATCTAAAGAGGATGCTTTACAGGTGTTTAAAAAGCCTGACGGAAAAAGACCTTCCATGGGGAACCTTAACCGGGATAAGGCCGACAAAAATCGTACTGGAAAAGCTTGAAGCAGGGGAAGACAGAAAAGACATTTACCGGTATATGACAGAAGAATATTATTGTTCCGAAGGAAAAGCAGAATTAAGCCTTACCGTTGCAGAAAGAGAGAATAAACTGCTAAGGGATATGGACTACCGGAATGGCTATAGTATCTATATTGGAATACCCTTTTGTCCAAGCACCTGCTTATACTGCTCCTTTACTTCTTATTCCATTGAAAAGTACGGGAAAATGGCGGAGGCCTATCTGGAAGCTTTGATGAAAGAAATAAGGTATGCTGGGGCAGTTCTTAAAAACAAAAAGCTTACCACCCTTTATATCGGGGGAGGGACCCCTACGACCTTAACGGAAGAACAGCTGGAAAGGCTGCTCTCCTGTATTGACAGCTATCTGAAGCCATCGGAGGCAATGGAATACACAGTAGAAGCCGGAAGGCCGGACAGCATCACAGAAGGGAAACTAAAGTTATTAAAAGCCCATGGAGTGAACCGGATTTCTATCAATCCTCAGACCATGCAGCAGAGGACGCTTGATTTAATCGGCAGAAAACATACAGTAAGACAGATACAGGAAGCCCTCCTGCTGGCAAGAAAAACAGGGCATGAAAATATTAATATGGATATCATTATAGGACTTCCGGGGGAAAGAAAAGAAGATGTGGAAGATACTCTTAAAGAAATTAAAATCCTGAATCCGGAAAGTCTTACAGTTCATACACTGGCATTAAAAAGAGCTTCCAGATTAAAGGAAGAAAGAGCGGAATATGAAGCGGTTGGGTTCTATGAAACTTCCAAGATGGCCGGCTTAACAGCGGATTTTGCAGAAGCTGAGAGATATCTGCCATATTATCTCTACCGTCAAAAGAATATGTCCGGAAATTTAGAGAACATCGGCTATGCCAGAAGAGGCAGGGAAGGGCTTTATAATATTCTCATAATGGAAGAGAAGCAAACCATTATTGCTCTTGGAGCAGGAGCACAATCAAAGTTTGTATTCCATCAGGAGAACCGTATTGAACGGGTGGAGAATGTGAAGAGCCTTAAGGATTATCTGGAAAGAATTGATGAAATGATTGACAGGAAGAATCGTTTTCTGTCAGAAAACGGACATTTACTGTAGAGAAGGGAGAGACTTAATTTGCAGGCAGTCAGAGAATTAACAGTAGAAGATAGAAAAGAGCTTAGCAGTATTCTGACGGATGATATGGAGGAAGCCATTGACCATGGGATTTTGGTAAGCAGGCTTGCTTATTTGCTGGCAGAAGAAACGGGCTGTGATGAAAGCTTCTGTTATGCCATGGCAGATGCAGGACTGGTACATGATATCGGGAAATTAAGACTGGGAAAGTATTTATATGCCAGTAACAGGAATACTCTTATAGTAGAAGAAATGAAGTACATCCGTATGCATCCTGATATCGGATATGATATTTTAAAAAAATATGGGTATAATGAGGAAATATTAAAGGCTGTACTATACCATCATGAAAACTATGATGGCTCCGGGTATCCTAATAACCTGAAAGGAAACCAGATTCCCCTTGGAGGCAGAATATTAAGGATATGCGATGTCTATGCGGCTTTAATATCGGATAGAAGATATCGCTGTTCTTATCATAAAGAAGCAGCAATGCAGCTCATGATTGAAGAAGTAAAGAATTTTGATATGAAGCTGTTTCTTAATTTTCTAAGTATTGCCTATACAGAGCCATTTACGGAAGTTGATAAATATGCAAGGGAAATCAATAAAAAGAATTTTAGTTGGAAGAATATCCTGCATGACGGTACCTATTAGGATAGTTTAAGGTCCTGCTGCGGTTGAAATTTCGAAAAAAAAGCATTATAATGAACCACGGACAGTGTGAAATAAAAAGAATAAAATTAAAACAATATAGAAAGGAAAGCAAATGAATAATAAAAACGCATGGTTAAAATATGAAGATGGGCAATTGGCAGACATTACTGCTTTTTGCGAAGACTATAAGAACTTTATCACGAGCTGTAAAACCGAAAGGGAATGTGTCAGAGAAAGCATCAAACTGGCTGAAAAAGAAGGTTTTCAGGATTTAAAGGATTATATCCGCAGCGGAAAAGAGCTGAAGGCAGGGGATAGGGTATACATATCCAATATGGAGAAGGCAATTGCACTTTTTGTAATTGGAAGCCGTCCTCTGGAAGATGGATTAAAGATTCTGGGTGCCCATATTGATTCCCCCAGAATGGATTTAAAGCAGGTGCCTTTATATGAGGATACAGAACTTGCCCTATTGGATACCCATTATTACGGCGGAATTAAGAAATACCAGTGGGTTACGCTTCCTTTAGCTATTCACGGTGTTGTGGTAAAGAAGGATGGAACAGTATTAAATATTGTAATCGGGGAAGACAAAGAAGACCCGGTAATCGGTGTAACAGACCTTTTGATCCATTTATCAGGAGCACAGCTTGAGAAGAAGGCTGCCAAGGTGGTTGAAGGAGAGGACTTAAATATATTGGTCGGCAGCATACCTTTAAAGGGAGAAGAAAAAGATGCTGTTAAGGCCAATATCCTTAAGATATTAAAGGATAAATATGATGTGGAAGAGGAAGATTTCCTGTCTGCGGAATTAGAAATCGTTCCTGCCGGTCAGGCAAGGGATTACGGTCTTGATAAGAGTATGGTCATGGGGTACGGACAGGATGACAGAGTATGCTCCTATACCTCTTTGATGGCTGTTTTGGATTTAAAGGAAACAGACAGAACCTGTGCCTGCATATTGGTTGACAAAGAGGAAATCGGCAGTGTCGGAGCTTCGGGTATGCATTCCAAGTTTTTTGAAAACACCGTAGCAGAGATGATAGCCTTAACCGGTGAATACTCTGAGTTAAAGGTTAGACGCGCCATGTCGAATTCCCATATGCTCTCCTCTGATGTAAGTGCTGCCTTTGATCCGAATTATCCTGCGGTAATGGAGAAGAAGAATGCCGCTTATTTTGGACAGGGAATGGTATTTAACAAATATACCGGCTCCAGGGGAAAATCCAATTCCAATGATGCCAATCCTGAATTTATGGCAAAGCTTCGAAAGATTATGGAAGATAATAAGATTTCCTTCCAGACTGCGGAACTTGGCAAGGTAGATGAAGGCGGCGGCGGCACCATAGCCTATATCATGGCTAACTACAACATGGAAGTGATAGACAGCGGTGTTGCGGTTCTTAATATGCATGCTCCGTGGGAAATCACCAGCAAGGTGGATATTTATGAAACCTTTAAGGGCTATATTGCCTTTTTAAAGGACATGTAAGAAAGAATGAGGCAGTCGTGACCTCTTTATAATTAAGAATCCGCTGCCTTATATAATATACTTGGTACAAAAGAAGAAACAGGGTTATCACTGCACAAAGGTGCATGAGAGCAGGAAAGGAGCCACACATGGTAAGACATATTGTTTTATGGAAGTATAAAGAAGAGCTGACAGGGGAAGAGAGAAATACTCTGGGAGAAGAAGCAAAGAACAGGTTGGAAGCCCTAAAGGAAATAATACCCGGTATACTATCCTTAAAAGTAATAACAAAGACACTGCCTACCGGAACCGGTAACTGTGACCTGATGCTTGATAGTGCCTTTATCAGCAGGGAAGCTCTGGACTTTTACCAGAACCATGAGGAGCATTTAAAAGCAGCAGCTTTTGTACGCAGTATTGTAGGCAGCCGCATTTGTGTGGATTACGAAGAATAAAAATAATAAAAGACAGTAACTAAAAGGGAAATATCAGGAGGATATCATGGCAGAGTCGATGAAGGGCTTGCACAGAAGCCACAGATGTACCGAAGTAACAAAGGCTATGACCGGCGAAAAAGTGACGGTTATGGGATGGGTACAAAAAAGCAGAAACAAAGGTAGTATTATATTCGTAGATCTAAGGGACCGTTCCGGGCTCCTTCAGATTATATTTGAGGAAGGAGACATAAGCCACGAGGATTTTGCAAAAGCAGAAAAGCTAAGAAGCGAATTTGTTATTGCGGTAGAAGGAAAGGTAGAGCTTCGTTCCGGCGGCGTAAATGAAAATATTGTGACCGGTGAGATAGAAGTGATAGCAGAAAGCCTTCGAATCCTTTCAGAGGCAGATACTCCTCCCTTCCCCATAGAAGAAAACAGTAAGACCAAGGAAGACCTGCGTTTAAAATACCGTTACCTTGACCTTAGAAGGCCGGATCTTCAAAATAACCTTATCATGAGAAGTAAGGTAGCAACCCTTACAAGGCAGTTTCTTTCCGAAGAGGGCTTTTTAGAAATCGAAACACCTATGCTTACGAAGAGTACACCGGAAGGCGCCAGAGATTATCTGGTACCCAGCCGCGTACATCCCGGCAATTTCTATGCCCTGCCCCAGTCGCCCCAGATATTCAAACAGCTGTTAATGTGTTCCGGTTATGACAGGTATTTTCAGATTGTAAAATGCTTCCGTGATGAGGATTTACGTGCAGACCGCCAGCCGGAATTTACCCAGATAGATATGGAGCTTTCCTTTGTAGACGTAGACGATGTTATCGGAGTGAACGAAAGACTTCTAAGCAGAATGTTTAAAGAAACCATCGGCGTTGAAGTCCCCCTGCCTATTCAAAGGATGACTTATAAAGAAGCCATGGAAAGATTCGGTTCAGATAAGCCGGATATCCGTTTTGGCATGGAGCTTAAAGATGTATCCGATACGGTAAGGACAAGCGGATTTTCTGTATTTACCGATGCCATTAAAAATGGTGGTTCCGTAAGAGGTATCAATGCAGAAGGCCAGGCGGAGATGCCAAGAAAGAAGATTGATGCTCTGGTTCAGTTTGCAAAGGATTTCGGTGCCAAGGGTCTGGCATACCTTAGTATCAATACAGACGGTACTTACAAGTCCTCCTTTGCCAAGTTTATGACAGAAGAAGAGCTAAAGGCTCTTACAGAAAAGATGCAGGCAAAACCCGGAGACCTTTTATTCTTTGCGGCAGATGAAGACGATATCGTATTTGATGTACTTGGAAACTTAAGATTAGAGCTTGCAAGAGGTCTTGACCTGCTGAAAAAGGATGAATATAAATTCTTATGGGTAACTGAATTCCCTCTTCTTGAATATTCCAAGGAAGAAGGAAGATATACAGCAAAGCACCATCCTTTTACCATGCCGATGGAGGAGGATTTGGAGCTTCTTAATACCCATCCCGAAAAGGTACGTGCCAAGGCATATGATATCGTACTAAACGGTACAGAAATCGGCGGCGGCAGTGTAAGAATATATCAGAACAATGTCCAGGAGAAGATGTTTGAGGTATTAGGCTTTACGAAGGAAGAGGCCTATGACCGTTTTGGCTTCCTCTTAAATGCCTTTAAATACGGTGTACCTCCTCATGCAGGCCTAGCCTACGGTCTGGATCGTCTTATTATGCTTATGGCACAGGAAGACAGTATCCGTGATGTAATTGCTTTCCCGAAGGTGAAGGATGCTTCCTGCCTTATGACAGAGGCCCCGAATGTTGTAGATGAGAAACAGTTACAGGAGCTGGGAATTGGTATTACAGAGAATAAATAGATAGCACAGCGCATTGTCTAAAGGTATCTTGCTGGCTTTGTATGTATAAAACAGACAAATTATGTACGGCTAATGCATACAAAGCCAGTATTGTTTCCAGGCATACTTATTTGCTTAAGAAATGCAAGAATATTGCAATATGTATAAATAAGATGCAAGGCATACCCAATAAAAATTTCATGTGTTTAGTTTTGTGATGAAAAAAGAACATACCAAGGAGTGAACCAAGGCTGCCTCCGATTACAGATGAAAGAAAAAGCGTACTTTCTTTTATTCGCCATTTATTTTTTCTGGCTTTGTATTTATCAATACCCATAAGCAGAAAAGATAAAGTATTTACAAATGTGAAATAGGTAAGCAGCAAATAAGAAAATTGCAATGTAATCCAATCCTCCTTACTGTGGTCAAATTATTTCTTTTTACCGACCTTATTTTCCAGATAAGCCAATAACTGTTTTTTCTCAAGAGAGTTTAGTTTTCGAAAAAGGACAAACAGTCTTTTTTCTTCTGGTGAAAGCTGTATTATCTTAGGTTTACCAGGAGGTGATACCAATTGAGGAATGTCGCTGCTATAAACTATATCCTCCTGAATAGGTATGGTATTTGAATTGATAAAAACTTCTATATCAACATTGTACAGCTTAGCCAGTTTCAATAATGTTCTGTAATCGGGAGTGCGTATTCCAGACTCATAGTGAGCATACCCCTGCCTGGTCATGCTCAAATAGCATGCCACTTTCGTCTGGGTATAATGCCTAGAGGTTCTCAATTCCTTTAATTTGTCCTTAAGTAATAATTCTGGCATAGTAAGCTCCCTTTTTATGCTTATTTATATAGAATCAATATAAAAATACTACAGGATTTTTACCGGAATCATATAACCTATCTATTAAGTCAAATCTTATAATTTTCTTCCTCTTTGTCTCCCCATACTCAGCGATATTATAGTATAAAAAATTACGATACTGTAAGAATTATATAACAATTCCGGTATTATCTCAATTTAAACTTTAAAGGAGAGATGAAGCGGGCTAATTGTAAAGAAATTTCCAAAAAAATGTTTGACATTAGTATAATAAAGTGTTATTATAAATTTGTTGCAGAAGATGCAATGCACTATAAATGTAGATTATTTTTTATTTGGAGGAAATAACATGAACAAAGGTACAGTAAAATGGTTTAACAATCAAAAAGGTTTTGGTTTCATTTCCGATGAGCAGGGTAACGATGTATTCGTTCACTACTCAGGACTTAACATGGATGGCTTCAAGTCTTTAGAAGAAGGACAAGAAGTTGCTTTTGATGTTGTTCAGGGAGCAAAGGGACCTCAGGCAACCAACGTAACAAAATTATAATCATCAAGTTTCAGTGTACCTTTTTCTTGATATATAAATTTTAAGAATTTTTATACAGAAAATAGCTATATTGTATCAAACGAGATTGATTGAAAGGTTATCCTTCGGGATAACCTTTTTTAAATGGATAAATGACGTGAAAAATAAAAGACATTTTTTCACACTTCTATTTAAGCAGTTTCGCAAGTAAACCTGCGATATGCATGGGGATTAATATGATAATAACCTTTCTGCCGTCTAATAAAAAAGTTCATATAGAACAGGGAATGAGCCTGCAGGAAGCTGCTGTTAATATCGGAATTGATACTAACGGAGTATGCAGTGGAAAGAAAACCTGTGGTAAATGCAAGGTGCTGGTAACAAAGGGAAATGATAGAATGTTTTCGGCAGAGGAGATGCATTTCCTGACAGAGGAGGAGAAAGACAGAGGGATAAGACTGGCCTGTTGTCTTTCTCCTGCTTCGGATGCCTGTGTAATCGTAGAACAAAAGGAAAGCCGGACTGCGGAACACAGTGTAATGATGCCATTGGATATAGCCGAAAGTGATTCTTTGGGTATTGTAGTGGATATTGGAACCACGAATTTAGAAGGGGCTCTTTATGGCAGAAAGAAAAGGACAGCGTTAGAGATCAAAGGAATACCTAATCCGCAGAGAATATATGGAGGGGATGTAGTATCCCGTATTACCTATGCCATAGAAGGCAGCCAAAATGCTCTAAAACTTAAGGAATTGATAAAAGAGGCTGTTAATATCCTTATAAAGGAGCTTGCAGCGGAGCAGGGAATATCTCCGTATCGGATAGAGAAGGTTGTTATGGCGGGGAATACGACAATGACAAATCTCTTTCTTGGGCGTTCAGTAAATGGTTTATCCAGAGCACCCTTTCAGAGTGACACCTACGCCGGCAGCCGATTAAATTCACGGGAGGCAGGAATTACTGTCAGTACAGCAGGGGATGTATATGTGCTGCCCGGCATCAGCGGACATGTCGGAGGAGATGCCTTAGCCTGTATCTTAAGTACAAAGCTTTACAGAGAGGAAAAGAAGGTTCTTCTTTTGGATATTGGTACCAATGGCGAAATTGTACTATGTGATGGGAATAAACTGGTAGCCTGCTCGGTGGCAGCCGGTCCTGCCTTTGAGGGAGGTAATATCTCCTGTGGTATGAGGGCAGAGAGAGGAGCCATAACCACGGTCCGGTACCAGGATAATCACTTCGAAGTACAGTTTATAGGAGATGAAAGCAAAGAAGCTTATCCAACGGGTATATGTGGTTCAGGGCTGATTGAATGTATCTATGAGCTTTATGAGAATGGAAAAATGGATGAAACGGGCAGACTTCTTGGAAGTGCAGGAGAGGAGAACCGTATCATAATATGGAGTAAAGATAAAAAAGAGCTTTCGGTTACGCAAAAGGATATCAGGGAATACCAATTGGCACAGGGGGCCGTAAGGGCAGGAGTGACTATACTGCTTAAAAATGCAGGTTTACGGGCAGAAGAACTGGATAAGATCTATCTGGCCGGGAATTTCGGAAGAAGCCTTTCTGTAAGAAAGGCTATGGCAATTGGCTTGTTACCTTCGGTTAGTGAAGAAATCGTGGAATATATCGGCAATGGAGTGCTGGCAGGTGCTGCAAAAATTCTTTCAGAGGAAATTTCCATCCAGGAGGCAGAAGAAATAAGCAGGAATACAGGGCATATAGAACTGGCATTGGAGCCTTCTTTTGAGGAGCAGTTTATTAAGGCAATTTCATTTCCGCCTAAAATAAAGGATACTGCATTTTAGATTAGCTTATATATCTAAAATGCAATATCCTTTTCTTTGTTTAGTAGCGTTCATAGCTTTTCATAAGGAAACTTAGTACCTTATAAGAAGGTTTAAATAAGAAAAGTGCTACAAAAAAATTACTGACACCATGGATTAAATCGAAGATAATGCCACTCATCCAATAGGCGAAAGCATTCTGTAAACCGCCGCTGAAACCACTGCTTGTAAGAACCATAAAAAAGCTTATAGGAGCAAACAGGGCTCCGAAGCTTAATCCAAAAGCGCCTGAAACCAGGGCCCAGGTAAGGGAGGGCAAATTCAGAGGGTTGTTATTCCGGCAAAGAATTCTCCCTAACAGATAAAGGAGAAACCATACATACAAATAACCGATAAACCAAGTACCAAAACCAAAGAAAAGTCCTTCCAGAAGAACAAAGACTGTAATGATGAGAAGGGTTTTTCTCTTTAATACGCAGGTATATACCAGAACCAGAAGGGACACCAGTTCGATATTGGGAATACCCTGCAGTATATATTGCAGGGCAAAAAGAATGGAGCTTAACATACCAATAAGGGTAATATTCTTTATACTGATTTTCATGTTATCAGCCGGTTGTTAAAGTGATTTCAAAGTGATCCCCGTCAGAGATGGGAGTGGTATCAACGCCGGTATCGAGTGCTTTTTTGTCCTTGGTAAAACACCACCATTCTTTCTTGCTCTCATCAACGGTAACTCCGTCAACAGTCTTCACAAATAATCCATATTGGGTCTCGTCTCCGGAGATTAATTTCTTTTCTTCCAGAGCTTTTCTTAAGAACTCTGCATCTGTATTGATATCAAAGGTTTTGCTGGTGCCGTCCCCCAGGACCACCTCCGCCACAATATGCTTTGAGCCTTCTTGTGTTTCAGGTTTAAAGACATTGTATAAAATAGCCATGGCAGCAATCACTGCCACAAAAATAATAAGACCGATAATCGGTTTTTTCATGGATTTCTTGTTTTCCATAGTTTCCTCCTTTTCTTCCATCCTCCGTGGAAATTAAGCGGTACAGACAGCAGCAGGTATTCTGGCTCATGAATCAGCATCTGTTATGAATCTTCCCAGGTAAATAACCCAGTGATTGTAAAACTGTAACCAGCTTCACGGACATAACAGACTCCTCATATACAGCGGCGGGACCGCACAGGAATCTGACCTGTTTCCCTATTATGTCACGGCCAATAACAGCGTGACCACTTACTGTCTTTAAGACTTATCAAGTATATCATTGCAGGAGAGGGCTGTCAATTCTTCCGATAGAACTTTTACTTGGTAAACTGTAAAAGATATGCTTGAACTTTTCAGATATATAGATTATTCTTATACATATAAACAGAACAGAAGGAGAAGCATTATGAGCATTAAAAAACATTCTTTTGGCAGGACTTCTGACGGAGAAGAAGCCACTCTTTATACATTGATTAACAAAAAGGGAATGTCAGTCAGTCTGACAGATTATGGTGCCAATATTGTAAATATAATCGTCTCGGACAAGGGCGGTAAATATGACGATGTGGTACTTGGCTATGAAAATGTAACCGGTTATGAAAACAATAAGCCAGGTTATGGCTCCTTTATCGGGCGCAATGCCAACCGAATAGGCGGTGCTTCCTTTGAGATAAACGGAAAGGCTTATACTCTTGAAAAAAATAACGGGGAGAACAATCTTCACAGCGGTTCCAAAAGCTATAACAAATATATGTATGAGACGGAAATCTTTGAGGAAGAGGATGCGGATTCTGTGGAGTTTTCCAGATTAAGCCCTCATATGGAACAGGGCTTTCCCGGAAATCTTGATATCAGCGTGACTTACACCTTAACGGATGAAAATGAACTGGTGATTGAGTATATGGCAGTGTCTGACAGAGATACCATCTGCAACCTGACAAACCATTCCTATTTTAATCTGAACGGACATGCCTCCGGTTCCATCTTAAACCATAAGGTTATGGTTAAGGCAGACAGTTTTACACCTACCGATGCACAGTTAATCCCTACGGGCGAGATAAGAAGCGTGGAAGGCACCCCCATGGATTTCTGTAAATTAAAGGCTCTCGGAGCAGAAATTGAGGCAGATTATGAGCCTTTGAAACAGGCAGGGGGTTATGACCATAACTATGTATTAAACATCAGCGGTACGGAGGTAGAAAAGGTGGCAGAGCTTGTCAGTGATGAGAGCGGAAGAAAGATGGAAGTCTTTACGAATCTGCCGGGGCTGCAGCTTTATACCGGTAATTTTATTGACGGAACAGAAGAGGGTAAGAAAAAGTTTGTCTATGAGAAACGTGGGGGCGTATGCTTTGAAACACAGCTTTTCCCGGATGCCTGCAATAAACCCGAATTTCCCTCCAGTTTTTTAAAGGCTGGAAATGAATACGATTATGTAACAGTGTATAAATTCGGATTAAAATAATAAAACAAAAATAAAACATTTAAAAAGTGCTTATTCCTTGTAGAAATCAAAAGGTATAAGCACTTTTTTTAAAAAGCTGTATATAATTATTTCGTACCGTATATTCTGTCGCCGGCATCTCCAAGGCCAGGAAGGATATAGCCATGTTCATTCAAACGATCGTCAAGAGAACCAATGTAAATCTCTACGTCAGGATGAGCTTCGGATAAACGCTTAACACCTTCGGGAGCTGCAATCAGGCATAAGAAGTGGATTTTTGATATTCCTTTTTCTTTTAGCAAAGTGATAGCTGCAGAGGCAGAACCACCGGTAGCTAACATGGGATCCACTACAAATATTTCTCTTTCACTGGCATCAACAGGGAGTTTACAGAAATACTCGACAGGTTCTAAGGTTTCTTCGTTGCGGTAGAGACCGATGTGGCCTACTTTAGCATTGGGAATAAGATTTAAGATACCGTCAGCCATATGAAGGCCGGCTCTTAAGATAGGAACGATACAGAGTTTTTTGCCCTCGATTTCTTGGGCAACTGTTTTTACAAGAGGTGTTTCTATTTCGATATCAGTCAGAGGAAGCTCTCTGGTGGCTTCATAGCATATCAGCATTGCTACTTCCGATACCAAATCACGAAATTCCTTGGTAGAAGTGTTTTTACGCCTCATGATACCAATTTTATGCTTAATCAACGGGTGATTCATAACAACAACTTTAGACATAATTTTGCCTCCAATTTTTTATATTTACAAGGTTGTCCAAAAGCTGGCCCTTGTTTGCTCTACCTGCCATTATATCAAATAACGGGCCTTAAGAAAAGTAGAAATTAATATTTTATAGCTGGAAATTTGAGCAATGAAAGGGGGAAATATGTCGTCAGGCAATCTATTTTCAATTAATTGTCACCAGATGGTTTATTTTGGATAAATTACCATTAGGCAATTTAGACTAACTTAATTGTCGCCAGACAATTTATTAACTTAATTGTCGTCAGACAATTTATTAACTTAATTGTCGTCAGACAATTTAGTTATAGACAGAGGAGAAGCCCGGTAGAGGGGGGAGGGTTACTACCAGGCTTAGTTTTATGAAAAAAATTATCTTGTTAGTGTTTTTAGGTGAAACATTTTAAAATTCAATCTTCCTGCAATTTGTTGTTATCTAATTGCTATGGTTTTATTATATCGGACATATATGATGAGTGTATGGATGTTTTATGAACAATTTGTGAATATTAGGACTTGTTTTTTCCACGATTATCAGAATTTACCAAGGCTACAATCAGGGAACTTACAGATACTATTTCTTAAAAGACGCTTAGACTTAAAAATACAATGTCTTTTTAACACCCCTTCATTTATGCAGTATTGCAAGCAAGCCAAGAATAAATCATTATCAGGGAGAGGAAGTTATTTGTGGCCAGTATATTTCGGAAATTGATTAGCAGGGAGTTCGGAGAGAATATCTACTATAAATATTTTTATGTTTGTCAGAGAAGCCTTCAGGATAAAGTTTTTGACAGTGACGAGATCTATCAGGATATTTATCGGAGAGTAGAAAGAAAGGACAAAGGCGATATCAAAAAAATGCAGAAGCGTTTAAATGAATCTCTGGTAATAGCCGTTCGTATTATAAAAACTTATGTCATATTTGTAGTCTATGTTCTGGCGGCTGTTTTATATCTGGTCACTATTGGGCTAAGTCCCCTTGCAACGGTTGTAGGAATCCTTTTAATCAGCTTTGTGCTGCTTCAGAAGACCTACGAGTATATTATTAATAAATATTGCTATATCGACGCCCAGATTGTCCTAATCTATAAAAATGTCCTGGATAAATTGATGGTTTCGGAGCAGAATGAAACACATTAAAAGATATTCTGATACAAACTACCTCTGAAAAACACAGAATGTATCAGCCGTATCGGAAGGACAGGCAGCCTTCATACAGGAACTGGAGGAGTTTGGATAAAAAAGCAAAGTATCAGTAAAAGAAGCAAATTGAAAATGATAACATTTCTCAATTTATTAATAAAAAGAACAGTAACAGGGGCCTCATTTCTTTTCAGAAAGAGGCTTTTTTACTGTGTTTTACACGGATTGGCTTATAATCGGGACTTAAATTTTTCGATATTGGAAATTCACATATCCAATTTTCTGCTACTTGACAAAAGGAGTCTCCTTTGATAATCTATGCGAAGTTAGGCGCGACTAACATCATAAGCGCAAAGAAGAGGAGTTAAGAGTGAAAGAAAATTTAAAAATGAAAGGATGCCACGTTTAGATTCTTTCACTCATTTTTATTTGTGGCAATATCGCAGGCAAGCCTGCGATATGCAATGGGTATAAACATGAAATTGAAAAAATTAAGTTCTATTTTAGTCATAGCACTGGTTATGACTCTGACAGCCTGCACGGGCAAATCAGGTGATAATTCAGCAGCGGATAATAAGAATGCTGCAGAGGAAGTAACAGCAACACCTGCAGAGGACACCGCAGGGAATACAGAACCGACAGAAGCTGTGACAGAGGCAGAAACGCAGTATCCCATAACTATAAAACATGCTTTTGGCGAGTCTGTAATCGAAAGCAAACCTGAACGCGTAGTTACCATATCCTGGGGAAACCAGGATGTCCCCTTAGCATTAGGAATAGTTCCGGCAGGCATATCCGAAGCCAATTACGGAGTAATCGATGGCAGCCGTTTATTGCCCTGGACGAAAGAAGCCTTCAAAAATCTTGGCGTAGAGAATCCGGTTCTTTTTAATGATACGGACGGTTTGGATTTTGAAGCTATCAGTGATGCACAGCCGGATGTAATTCTTGCGGCTTATTCCGGGATTACAGAGGAAGAATATAATTTATTAAGTAAAATTGCACCTGTGGTAGCATATCCTACTCTTGCCTGGCAGACATACTGGCGTGACCAGATTACCATGGATGCCCAAGGAATGGGTATGAAAACAGAGGGAGAGAAACTGGTCTCTGATCTGGAGCAGCTGATTGCAGGCAAAACTGCTGCCTATCCTCAGATAGCAGGTAAGACCGCTGTTTTCTGCTACTTTAATCCCTCTGATCTTGGTAAGTTTTATATCTACCTGCCTACAGATCCCCGTGCGGCTTATTTGGAGGATCTTGGAATGAAAGTACCGGAGAGCGTTACGAAACTGGCTGAGGGTTCTACCAGCTTTGCAATTGAAATCAGTGCCGAGAATGCGGATCTTCTTAAAGATATTGACATTATTATAGCGTACGGAGATGCGGCCTTACTGAAAGCTCTTCAGGCAGATTCACTTGTTGGCACCATTCCCGCGGTAAAGAGGGGGTCAATTGTACTGATTCAGGATGGCACACCACTGGCTGCCTCCGGTACCCCCAGTGCCTTATCCATACCGGCAACCATTGATGACTACTTAAAGATTATCGGAGAGGCAGCTGATAAAGCACAATGAAAGTTAAAAAATTAATAATACTGATAAGTGCCAGTGTAACCCTGCTTGTATTATCAGCTTTTGCATCACTCGCATTTGGTTCAAGAAATGTAGGACTGAAAGAAGTTATAGGCACATTGTTCCACTTAAGCAGCACTTCCTTTGAATCTTTAGTCGTGCGTGAACGTATTCCAAGAACTGTATTCAGTATTATTGCCGGAGCTTCCCTTGGAGTCTCCGGCGCTCTGATGCAGGCAATTACCCGTAATCCCATTGCCGATCCCAGTATTTTGGGTGTAAATACCGGAGCTTCCCTTTTTGTGGTAAGCGGAATTGCATTTTTTCATGTCAATAGCGCAAGTCAATATATATGGTTCGCTTTAGCAGGTGCTGCGGTAACTGCTGTTTTTGTTTACAGAATTGGTTCCATGGGATATGGAGGCGCCACTCCTATAAAGCTCGCCCTGGCAGGTGCGGCAACCAGTGCTGCCCTATCGTCTTTGGTCAGTGCCGTAATCCTGCCCAGAACAGAAGTCATGAATGCTTTTCGGTTCTGGCAGGTAGGCAGTGTCAGCGGAGCAACCTGGGAGGGAATCCTTTCGGTATCCCCTTTTCTGGTTGCCGGCTTAATTATAGGAATTCTCTCAGCTTCAGCTTTAAATGCCCTTGCCTTAGGTGACGATGTGGCAACAGGACTTGGCGTAAATACCGGGCTGGTAAGAATTGCGGGAGCACTGGCAGGAGTACTGCTATGCGGTGCAACAACAGCTCTGGCCGGTCCTATCGGATTTGTGGGACTGATGATTCCCCATACCATGAGGCTTATCTGTGGGCCCAACATGAGATATATTGTACCTATGTCAGCCGTGGGAGGAGCTATCCTTTTGACTGTTTCAGATATCATAGGAAGATTCATAGGGTATCCCGGTGAACTGGAAGCCGGAATTATTACGGCATTTTTCGGAGCACCTATTCTGATACTGATTGCCATGAGAGTGAAGGTGCGTTCATTATGACAAATACGAATGTTAATATTGTAAGAGCCGGTTTCTATAAAAGAAGAATCCGCTACATAGCAGTAACAGTTGTTTTGACAGTCTTTACGGCAATTCTTTGCAGTGCCATGCTATATCTGGGCAATACCAGATATTCCCCGGAAGTAATCCTGCGGGTTCTCCTTGGCGAGCAGGTAAAAGGTGCTGCCTTCGCTATCGGGACCATCAGGCTTCCACGAATGTTAGCCGGATTGCTAGCGGGTATGGCATTTGGAATGGCCGGCAATACCTTTCAGACCATGTTAAGAAATCCCCTGGCAAGCCCGGATATTATAGGAGTCAGTTCCGGTTCCGGTGTGGCAGCAGTTTTTTGCATTCTTGTTTTAAAGGTAAGCGGCAATATCGTTTCCATATCGGCGGTTATTGCCGGACTTTCTGTGGCCTTCCTGATATACGCACTTTCCAGGGGAGGCAGCTTTTCAGGAGGAAGACTGATTCTTATCGGAATCGGCATGCAGGCCATGTTAAATGCGGTGATATCCTTTTTACTTTTAAGAGCTAATCAGTATGATGTGCCTGCTGCCCTTAGATGGCTTAGCGGCAGTTTAAACGGAATGAAAATGGAAGACATTCCGGCGCTCTTTATCGTTGTTCTCTTATTTGGGTGCCTGTTGGTTTTCTTTGGCAGGCAGTTAAAAATACTTGAACTGGGAGAGCAGTCTGCTGTTACTTTAGGTTTAAGAACGGATAGAACAAGACTTCTGCTGGTTTTATGTGCCGTGTTCTTAATTGCTTATGCAACTGCGGTAACAGGGCCTATTGCTTTTGTCGCTTTTTTAGCGGGCCCCATAGCAGGAAGGATGGCAGGTGCGGGTAATTCCAATACCATACCGGCCGGACTAACGGGAGCAGTCTTGGTGCTTTTGGCAGATATCATAGGGCAGTATGCTTTTGATATCCGTTTTCCAGTGGGGATTATTACAGGAATACTGGGTGCCCCCTACCTCATTTATTTACTGATACGTATGAATCGAACCGGAGGAGCAGCATGAAACAAACACCTATATTTTCAGCCAGCAATATTGTTGCCGGTTATGATAAAAAGATAATAATCAATAATATTGATGTGATTATACCAAATAACAAAATCAGCGTAATCATTGGTGCCAATGCCTGCGGTAAATCCACACTGCTAAAAACCCTGGCCAGATTGATTAAACCGGTTTCCGGTGAGATTGTTCTTGACGGAAAACAGATCAGTGCTATTCCTCCCAAGCAGTTAGCCAGAGTGCTGGGGCTGCTTCCCCAAGCACCGGTAGTGCCGGAAGGAATTACGGTTTCTGATCTGGTATCCAGAGGACGGTATCCTTACCAGAACTTTTTAAAAGGATTAGGGAAAAAGGATTATGAAGCGGTGGAAGAAGCATTGGAAATCATGGGGATTACTGATCTTGCTAACCGCAGTGTAGATGAATTGTCAGGAGGACAGCGCCAGAGGGTCTGGATTGCCATGGCACTTGCCCAGCAGACAGACATTCTGCTGTTGGACGAGCCTACTACCTTTTTAGATATTACCTATCAGATAGAAATTCTGGATCTGCTGACGGATTTAAACCGTAAGAGGGGGACGACTATTGTCATGGTGCTGCATGACATCAACCTGTCTGCCCGTTATGCAGATTATATCTTTGCGGTACAAAAAGGAAATCTGATTGCCCAGGGAGAACCTTCTAAGATTATATCGGAAGAATTAATGAAGCAGGTATTTGGACTGGATTGTGCAGTAATAAAAGATCCGGTTTCCGGCTCCCCCTTTATTGTACCCAAGGGAAGATATCATGTGGTAACTGCTTAGATTTTGGATGATTCCAGGCTTATTCTGCTGCTCTTTAAGTTAAAAATGGATTGCTTTTTATGGGA
Organism: Anaerocolumna xylanovorans DSM 12503; assembly: GCF_900143645.1. GTDB lineage: Bacteria > Bacillota > Clostridia > Lachnospirales > Lachnospiraceae > Anaerocolumna > Anaerocolumna xylanovorans. Next base: position 152,916 of record NZ_FRFD01000008.1, read on the forward strand.
CAGGAGAAAATTCCCTTCACAAAGATGGGCTTCCTTTATAATCCGGTCCATTTTTCCTTTCAAGGGAGCATTTAAGTCATAGGAAGAGGGAGAAGATGTCTCTTTTATTCTTATCCGAAGGAAATAATCTCCCTGTCTTAACATAATCAGAGAAGGTGTTGCACTTAAAATCCGTACTCCCAGGTAGGTGGCAAGGCGGTATTCCTTCCCCTTATAGTGTATGGCACAGATACAGCCGGTAAACTGAGTACCCCAGAGGGGAATATGGGCAACGGAGAGCATCACAGAGCAGGTATCCCCTGAAAAATCATTGCATTGCAGCCAAAGATAGGAACTGGGGAAGGAATGACCCCAGTCTTTTTCAATGTAACCGATGCCCTTGTCAAAGGGGAGGGTTCTATCATTCATAGTAAGATTTCCCGACAGGCGGTGGGACATGCTGATAACTTCATGTTTGCATTCCATAAAGGGAAGATACCGAAAGAAACCCATAATACTGTAGGCTATCGGATGCAGGCTGCGGTAAAGAAGGACACCTTTCAGCGTAAGGCCTTCCGCAGTAATGTCTATCATGATACCCTCTTTGGTAAATACATTTTTACCAAGGCGGATATAGCAGGCTTTCCGGTCAATAAAACATTCTTTTGGGGAGAAAGTAAGACAGAAGGACCTGCTTCCTGCTATTATCTGCAAAAAGGGAGTTATATCGCTGCCCTTTTCCCGGTTGATACCAGGAATAAAGGCAAGCACTTCCTCTTTGTATTGGTGCTTAAAATACCAGCCCTCAAAGTATGGTCTCTGCTTCAGGAGATTCTTCATGAAATTCCCTCCTTATAATGGATTCACCTGCCGGCTCATCTAACAGTTTTCCGTCATAGTCAAAGCGGGAACCGTGGCAGGGGCAGTCCCAGGTCTGTTCTTCTTCATTCCATTCCAATTGACAGCCAAGATGGGGACACTTGGGGTCAACGGCATAGATAACATCATGTTTATCCTTGTATATACCTACTTTTTCACCGTCAAGCTCGACAATCCTGCCGGTTCCAGGTTCTATGGCAGAAAGATCGGAAGGGACAGGTTTTAACTTTTTTAGAACCAGTCCAACAGCACTGTGCTTGGTCTCACTAAGGAGGCTTCCAATAGAGGCGGTAAGCTTGAATCTTTGAGGAGTAAAGACTTCTTCATAAGGATTTTCCTTCCCTGTTATCAGGTCGCTTAGGATATCGGCTGCTGCCATGGCAGTTGTCATTCCCCACTTTGCAAATCCTGTAGCTACATACCAGTCAGGAGTCTGATCGGAAAAGTGCCCGATATAAGGGATGCCGTCCAAGGTCTGACAGTCCTGTGCTGACCAGCAGTAACTTTCCAAAGCATCCGGGAAATGCTGCTTTGCCAGGGTGCGCAATGCATCGTATTGTCCTCCTGTTTTATTTTCTCCTGTCCGGTGTCCGCTGCCGCCAAGGATTAGCATGTCCTCATACCTGCGAAAGGAAAAGCCTTCTTTTTTGTCCTCCTTATAGGTTCCGTCAAGGGGGTAAGGAGTCTTAAGAGCCAGGCAATAGGAGCGTTCCTGATGCATTCTGGCAAAGTAATAACCGGGAGTTAACAGGAAAGGATAGTGGGAGGTCATAATAATGTGCTTTGCTCTTATTTTTCCATCCTTTGTTATGACAGTATCCTTTTCAATGCCAATTACTCTGGAGTTTTCATATATAGTTAAAGGTCTTGCAAGGACAGATAAGAATTCAAGGGGATTAAACTGGGCCTGGTCAGGAAAACGGACTGCTCCCTTGACGGGGAAGGGGAGAGAAGCTTTATTGGTAAATTCTGCAGGAATGCCACATTCTCTGGCAGCCTGTACCTCCTTTTCTATGGCAGAAGGATCCTCTGTTGTATATACAACGGCAGGCAGTTTCTCAAAATGACAGGAGATGGAGTTCTCTTTGATGACAGACTCATAGCGGGAGATCGCTTCTTCATTGGCCTTTGCATAAAGTGAAGCCTTTTCTTTACCGAAATCTTTTATCAGCTGGTCATATAAAAGTCCATGAAGAGAGGTGATTTTTGCAGTGGTATGCCTGCTCTGGCCGGAAGCTGTGCGGTCCCCTTCTAACAGTATACAGTCAACTCCTTTTTTCTTTAGCATGTGGGCAGTAAGAATACCGGTAAGTCCGGCTCCGATTATGACAGCTTCTGCAGTACTTTCTCCCTGCCACTGGCTTCTTTCTTCGAAAGAAGCATCCTTTTCCCAGATAGATGGATAACGATTACTTGGCATGTTAATATCCTTTCCGATGTGACGATTTTATAATACTTATTAGGATAGGCTTTCCTTTTTCGTAAAATATAAACATTATAGAAGCATTTTGGAAGGAATAACGAAAGGCTGAAAGACAGTACAAGAAATGGGCGGCAAATTGACATTGCGCTTTTAATCCTGTATAGTTAGCAATATCACGTGAAAGACAGGTATACATCATGGAAATAAACATAATCACCTTTCTGCTTGTCTGCCCTATGGTCTTTTTGGCAGGCCTTATTGACTCCATTGCGGGAGGCGGAGGACTGATATCCCTTCCGGCCTATATGATTGCAGGAGTGCCGCCCCATTATGCCCTGGGAACTAATAAACTGTCCTCTTGTATCGGAACCGTTGCCTCAACGGCAAGGTACATAAAAAATAAATCTGTCAATTACCGTATTGGAATAGTATCTGTAATCCTTGCTTTGGGAGGTTCTTTTTTAGGAGCCAATCTGGCGCTTATGGTAAGGGAAGAAGTCATTAAAAATCTGCTGCTCTTTGTCCTGCCCTTTACTGCTTTTTTCGTATTAAGAAATAAGAAGACAGAGGATAAGAGAAAACCTTTATCGGAAAGAACTACTTTTATAATAGCCTGTATAGCCTCCTTTTTTATTGCCATATACGACGGATTCTACGGGCCCGGCACCGGCACTTTTCTCCTGCTCTGCTACACTGCCCTTGCCAGAATGGATATTAAGACTGCCTCAGGTAATACCAAGATAGTTAATCTTTCTTCCAATGTAGCAGCGCTGGCAACCTTTCTCCTGCATGGAAAGCTGATTCTGGTGTTAGGCCTTACAGCCGCGGTATTTAGTATTGCAGGCCATTATATTGGTTCAGGACTTGTACTAAAGAAAGGTTATAAGATAGTAAAGCCTATTATGGTACTGGTGCTGGCACTTTTATTCGTGAGCCTTCTGATAGAAAGATAACCAATGCTTAAATAGCAGGGCCAAGTCAGAAATAAGACAAGACAGAGGTCTGCAGACTGGTTTATGTTCAAAGAAATTCTTGTATATTTTTCTTTTTCCCGTAATCTAAAGCTATTTCTATTTTTTTCATTAGGGAGTATTGTGGTTACGGCACAATATATTTCTGGCGGTGAATTTTTTAAAGACTTTTTTAATCAAAGAGCAAATGGTGACATAAATAATAACTATGATTATATGAATACTGAGCAGTTGAAAAACTTAGAATCAAGCACTATCGGCACTGTTATTAATTCACCGGAGATTACAGTTGATGTTTTAGGGGTTATAAAAAGTGGAAATACAGTTGATGTAATGTTAGAGATAACAGCCAATCAATTAGATTCTGTATTATATGATAATGGCATTGAATCTCTTAAAAACTATAGATTCAATGATAACCTGTCAGGTACTTTATGTGAAGATACTGATCAGATTTCTTCCCGCTATTATTATAGTGATGAAGATAAAAGTCTTGAAACGAATCAGTTTAAAATACTCTATACATTTGTAGTAATAAAAAATCCGGATGAAACGGATCTTTCCTTAGGGCTTAGTGAGTTTGGATATTTTCCCAAAAATGAGACTTCTCATGCTGCTTTTAATATTCTTTATAATGATAAATGGGAATATAGAAATTTTTCGAAAAATGTCTCAAATTTTAAATTTAACCTTGATAATGAGCAGACTATCGATAGTGATCAATTTGAATATACTTCCGCAGGAAATCCTGAAGAAGCAGAGTTTGAGGTAATTATAACATTCAAAGTGCCTGTAGCTATTGATACTATTAAGTCAATATCATTATTTGATAAGGACTTTGATTTAAAGTAGTGTGCCTTATAAAATGAAAGCAGGTGCTGCAAACCAATAAGACCTTGGGTTTGCAACACCTGCTTGTTAGTTGGAATCACGCGCGGAATCCGCGTCCTATGATTTCGCTGGTATTGGTAATGAGGATAAATGCATCCGGTTCGGTATCTTTTATAAATCTTCGAAGCTGTACTGCCTGGCTGCGGTTCATAACGGTAAAGATAATCTTCTTTTCCTGATTACTAAAAGCACCTGTGGCATCACTTATGGTAGCGCTGCGGTGAAGGTTATTTAAGATAAAGTCCGATATGGGTTTTGGATTTTCACATATAATCGTCAGGTATTTATGGAGATTCAGGTTTTCAATAATGGTATCTACCATGGTTGATTTAATCAAAAGACCCAATGAGGATAATAAACCTGTCTTAATATCAAAGATAAGAAAGGAAGCCAGAGTAAGGATAAGGTCAGATAAAAATAAGGATCTTCCGATATCGGTACTGGTGTGCTTTTTTAAAATCATTGCAATAACATCGGTTCCTCCGGTAGAAGCGCCAATGTTAAACAGCATAGCTGCACCAACAGCAGGGAGCAGTACGGCAAAGGCCAGTTCCAGCATGGGTTCATCTGTAAGAGGAGCTTTCATTGGAATAAGTGCTTGTAAAAGGCTTAAAGAAGCAGACATCAAAATACTTCCATAAGCTGTTTTATTGCCGAAGCTCTTTCCGATAACAAGATATCCGACACCAAGTAAAATCATATTAATAATAAACACAATGGTACTGGTACTTATTTTAGGTCCCATAAGGCTGCTTAATAAAATAGCCAGACCAGTTACACCGCCAATTGAAAAATTATTGGGAAATTTAAAGAAATATACCCCAATAACGACTAATTCCACTCCTGCAGATATAAATAAGTATTCTTTTAAAGTATCTGCCAGTTTCTTTTTCAGTTCCACAAAATCCTCCTTTTGTTTTACCCAGAAAACATATCCGTACTCTGCTGCGGCAATGAAAACAGGGAAGCCGCATTATTAGATATTTACTGTGTATTCAGCATTTGTAATTCTTTTTGTTTTCATTCATTGGCCTTAAGCTGAAATTGCTTATAGACCCTAAGATAGTATGATAGTAACATAGAAAAAAGTCAAGATGGATAAGAAAGTTTTATCACTATTAATGATGTCCTATTTTGTCTGCCGATTATTACAGGGTAGTGATAATCATTATCAAAATATTTCTTGTTTTCTTTTTCATTTTGTGGTAGTATTTGGGTAAGTAAGAGTAATTACTTTTAAAGGAGGAACACCATATGAAGTATTTAGAAATTGAAAAAGTAATCGGAAGAGAGATTATTGATTCCAGAGGAAATCCTACAGTAGAAGCAGAAGTGGTGTTAAAGGACGGTACCATTGGAAGAGGTGCGGCACCCAGCGGTGCATCTACCGGAATATTTGAAGCATTGGAATTAAGAGATGAAGATAAATCAAGATTTGGCGGTAAGGGTGTATTAAAGGCGGTGGCAAATATCAACGGCCCTATTAATGAAGCGTTAAAGGGAGCAAATGCAGCAGATATCTATGCAGTTGATGCAGCCATGATTGCACTTGACGGAACCAAGGACAAATCTAACCTTGGAGCCAATGCAATTCTTGCAGTATCCATTGCTGCAGCAAGAGCAGCAGCGACAGCCCTTAAGCTTCCGCTTTACAAGTTCTTAGGAGGCAGTGCGGGCAATAAACTTCCTGTTCCTATGATGAATATCTTAAACGGCGGTGCTCATGCTGCCAATACCGTGGATGTTCAGGAATTTATGATTATGCCTGTCGGAGCTGTCAGTTTTAAAGAAGGTCTTCGCCAGTGTACGGAAGTGTTCCATGCACTTGCCAAGATATTAAAGGATAAGGGACTTGCTACTTCTGTTGGTGATGAAGGGGGATTTGCGCCTGACCTTGCCAGTGATGAAGAAGCTATCCAGTTGATCTTACAGGCAATTGAAAAAGCCGGTTATGTACCCGGTAAGGATTTTGTACTTGCCATGGATGCGGCCTCCAGTGAATGGAAGGGGGAGAAGACAGGCGAATATATCCTTCCGAAGGCAGGAACCCACTTTACTTCCAAGGAACTTATTGCTCACTGGAAGGACCTTACGGAGAAATACCCTATCTACTCCATTGAGGATGCTCTGGATGAAGAAGACTGGGAAGGCTGGCAGGAACTGACGAAGGAATTAGGAGAGAAGATTCAGTTAGTTGGTGATGATTTATTTGTAACGAATACCACCAGATTAAAGAAGGGAATTGAGCTTGGCTGCAGTAACTCCATCTTAATTAAGCTTAACCAGATCGGTTCGGTATCTGAAACACTGGAAGCCATCAAGATGGCACACAAAGCAGGTTACACGGCTATTTCTTCTCACCGTTCAGGTGAAACAGAGGATACTACCATAGCTGATTTGGCAGTGGCTCTAAATACTTGTCAGATTAAGACCGGTGCTCCCAGCAGAACAGAGCGTGTAGCGAAATACAATCAGTTGCTCCGCATTGAAGAGGATCTTGGTGCAAGTGCCCAGTATCCCGGATTTGATGCATTTAATATTAAAAGATAATTATGAAAGTTTCTATCGGAAGCTAAAAATAAAAAGCTGCAGCGGGATTTTCTTTTGCTGCAGCTTTTGGGTTTTATATTATTCGTTTATTAAGTTTTCTATTTTATTTACTTTACAAACACCATATTTCCATACTGTGCGGTTTTGGTTTTTGACCATAACCAGTTGTTGGTGGAGCTGTCATCAAAGTAGTACATAGCACCTTTTGAAGGATCGGTGCCAAGGAGGGCTTCCCCTGCTGCTTTTATTGCAGTACTGGATGCAGGCTTGTTGATGTAACCGTTCTTAACAGGTGTGAACTGATAATACCCGGCGGGAACATCATAGATAACATCTGTAATCGTATCTGGCCATTCCTTACTTTGAACTCTGTTAATAACAACACCGCCGATGGCAACCATAGCCTTATAGGGTTGTCCGGTAGCTTCTGCTGTAATAAGTCGTGCCAATAAATCTTTTTCTGCTTTTGTATAGGATACTGCTGCTTTTTTAGAGGCTGATTCCACAGCACTGGCAGCAGCAAAAGTTTTAGCTGATGCTGTCTGGGCGGATGTGCTTGCAGCGGGTTTTACACCGGGGAGTATTAGTTTCTGGCCTACAGATAAGGAATCACTCCATTTGCTGTTTGCTTTTCTTAAGGATGCTAAGGTGACGCTATTCGCCTTTGCAATTTTATTAAGGGTATCCCCTTTCTTAACGGTGTATATCTTGGCAGAGACCTTTAACTTCTGACCCGGACTTATGGTATTGGTCTTTAACTTGTTGCTTTTCTTAATTGTTGTTACAGAAGTTTTAAATAGTTTACTGATTTTGTAAAGAGTATCATTTTTAACTACTTTATAGGTTGCCGCCGATACATTTGTAGAACAAATTACAAAGGATAAGAGCAATGCTGTAAGCACAATCCTTACCGATTTTAGTCTGTTCATATATACTCCTTTCGCAGATATCAAATCTTCGATTTGACATCCCTGCATAAGTAGTTGAAAACGTTGGTTTTCAACATACCTCCTATTGGTGAACCGAATATTCTGGTGTCATCGAGTTAACAATATTGTAATATATTCAGACAAAGGATACCATGTAGGATTGCTGGCAGGGAACCCAGATGTAAACAAAGTTACCAGTAACAGGAAGGTTAGGAATAAACAGGCAGGGGTGTCTCCCTATGGGGACACCCCTGCCTGGCTTTTATTCCTCTGATATTAGATAAGCAGATATAATGTATCTTTGCGGTGCAGAGCCGATGTAGGTAAAAGGATAACAGGTGGTCAAGGTTAGATAAGCCTTGGGCTTTGGAACAATAACCGTGGTATCCTCCTTATCGACGATACGAATCTTATGAATACGGTAGGTAAAGGTACCGGCAGAGGTTTTGACGACTATGTCATCACCTTTCTTTAAGTTTTCAAGCCCGGAGAATACGGTGTCCCTGTGGCCGGATAAAACGCAGTTGTCTGTTTCACCGGGAAGGACACTTCCTGCATAATGACCTACCCCCTTTTCCAGTTCCTTTTCTTCTGTTCCTTCGTATATCGGAAGAGACATTTTGAGGGAAGGGAGAGTAAGTGTGCCTATGTTATCTCCCTGATCCGGTCTCTTAGGGTATAAAATTTTCGTTTCATTAGAATTCTTACTGCCCTCTGATATATTTGTAAATTTCTTATTTAAAAGTTTATCTAAAAAAGCATTGTCATCTTTTGAAGAGAGTGACAGGTTATCTGACGGTAGGTTTTCTTTATTTCCCGTACTTTCTGCTGAATTATCTGTCCGGGAAGGAAGGGGCATCTTTACCGAATATCCCTGCCACAGCTTAAAAAGTCCGGCAGCTGATAATAATATCCCGGCTGAAAGTATGATAAAGGGAAGAACTTTCTTACGCAGCGTTTGTTTCATCTCCATCTTTCCTATTTGTTTTAAATAAAACGGTTCCCAGTACAACAAGAAAAGCACCGGCTAATATCATTATGGTATAGTTGGAGGCTGTTTTGGGAAGTTTGCCGCCAGTAACAGTCTTTACAGGGGTGGATGTAGTCTTATCACCGGAAGAATCAGGCTTGGTGACAGGTGTTTTTTCCACATCACCTATAACTTCACCGAACATATCAGCACTAAGACTAAAATCCATCAGGAATTCGGAAGCATCCGTATAAACATCGATGCTTATGGTAGCATTCTCCAGGTCTTTACCATTCATTAAATCAAGAAGGGTAAGGGGAACTTTCTTTCCATTTTCAAGCACACTGTAGGAAATCTTTATTTTCAGGACATCCTGTAAATCCTGGTAAAGACTCTGCAGTTCCGAAAGCTGGTTAAGGGTAACAGCTTCGTTGGATTCCGGAAGATTTTCTGCTAAGGTCTGGAAGCGCATCATAATATCTATCAATTTATTTTGTGTATCTTCACTGGTATAATAATCTTTTAAGGACATAAAGTACTGATAGGTCCTCGTGTATTCTTCTTCTGTCAAACCAAGCTTTTTCGTGATACCGGGGTAGCTTTCTTCCAACATATACATAAAATACTTATAGGAAATACCGCCGTCATCGTTGGTTAAAATATCAAGCTCCAAGTCATCGATGAATACATAATCATTCAGAGTTTTATTGATTGTACTTAAACGGCTGTCAATATCCTCCTTGGATAAACTATACTCTGTATTAAAATAATCCAGATTGCTAAGATCACTCTTAATAACATCTCCCAGGAAATCCTTCAGCTCATCCACGCTTTCAAACATGCTAAAAGTAATTTCATATTTGGAAAGGAAGGACTCAATCATCTCACGGCTTACGGTAAAACCGCGTATAGTACTGATGTCACTTAAATAGGCGGTAAGCTTTTCTTCAAAGCCGGTTTCCTGATCCACAGTGCCATCCCCCTGATAAAAAGAGATACTGGCGTCCAATTGATTCAGAAAAACGTAGTCATCAAGGGTCTCTCCATTATCACTAAGTAAGGCAGTTAAAGAATCCTTATCCAGGCTGTATTCCTCATAGATAGAAGTTAAATTGCTGTAATCAGCCTTAATAACTTCTCCCAAAAAGTCTTTAGGACCGTCTGCGGAATCAAAGTCGGACAGGCTTTCAGAATATAGATTCAGGACATATTCCAGATCGTCCTTTGTAACTTCCCTTCCCCTCTCATTGCTGATCTGGATTAAGTAAGACATCAGGTCTGTATTAAAATCCTCCGTTTCAGATGCCTTTACAGACAAGGGAAACAGGCATACAAGCATAACTAACGCCAACATTATAATACCAGTTTTTTTCATAAATTTCTCCTTAAATAAAATAATCGGTCAGGAATGTATCTGGCTCGTATTTTTATTATAAGAGAGAGATTGTAAATAATCTACTGGTGGATACTGGTACAGCGAATACGAATTAACCGGTTATTATGCCGCCATGGCTGTTCGTTGTACCGGAAGGAATGGGAAAGTTGGCCTATAGTGGGAGATTATACATTATCCAGGTGGATATCGGTGATTCCACCGGATATATTTTGTTCCCTAAGTTTGTCATTTACCAGTTTCATAAGGTCTTCTCTGTAAATGGCTACCATACCGGCAAGAAAATTGTTCATATCCTGCTGGGGCAGCTCACGAAAGGCCGCCGTAAGCATTCTTTCGGGGGCATCCCCTAAGTTCGTTATGAGGGCTGCAACTTCTTTTGATTTGTCATCCTTACCGGAGAGGGTTTCAAGCAGCATAGGGATCAGACCGGCAGCAAATTCAGCATAATTAATTTCGTCAAAAGTGACTTCTAATTTTAACATAGTAACTCCTTTCGTGAATATCAAATCTTTGATTGGATATTCCTGACTCCTTTTTAAAAGTGTTTTATTCGGATATTATTGACTTTAAGGGGAAGGGATTTTTTCTCGGTACTTTTATTGATTTCCCTTATGATTTTATCCTTATTGGCATTTACCAGGAAGGCTGTAAGCTGTTCCTTGGCAGGAAGTATGCGGATTCCGGCCTTTATAAAGAGGCTTTTAAATTCTTTTGGCAGGAATTTATCAGCAGCCTCATTAAAATCCAGATCTCTTACACTGGCTGAAAATTTAAGCATAGGGGTTTCTCCTTTCGTAGGAAATTTTGTATTCTTTCATTATAAGCGAAGAAACGGTAATACACAAGAAAGTGTAGCAGGACTTTTTAGAGTTGTTAGAACTAATTGGAACCAGTATAATAGGTGGTAAGTGTATTAGATAAAGGAAGTGTAAGAGGTAGTGGTATGTACGGCAATACAAAAGTAAAAAGAACACCGGGAAAATGGAAACGGAATGATATTATCATATTACTGCTGATGGTAATGTGTGTATTTTTGATTATGGAAAGGAATGTAATTTTCGCAGAAGGAAATCCTCTTCTGTATATAAAACCAATGTTTATACTGGCAACGGGAAAGGATTATACGGAGATTGAAAGAAAGGATGCAGATAATAATAAGGAAAAAGTATACCTTACGAAAAGGAACGGGCAGGATGAACTTTTTGTGTACCTTGAGAAAACCTATCAGTTGGAATATAAAGAGCAAAACGGGGGCAGTTATTTATTTGAAGGTGCAGATGGAGAGAAAGTTCTGACCGGTAGAAGGTATCTTAAGTATTATATTGTTTGGAGAATAAGTGATAAATCTTAGGATTAGAAAGATACATGATAGTGCAAATATAAATTTACCTATCATTTAAGAAATGGTAGGTAAGGATAATAGGAAGCATCTGTATTGGGTGCTTTTTGTTTGGATAAAAATTTGAAGAAGTATAGGATATAAAATGAATGTATAAAAAGTTATATGAATAGTATCCTAACATAACTAATATAGCAAAGTAAATAGTGGGGACTATTTTAAATCAAAATTCTAATTGAAAAAGTAGCAAATAATAGAGCAAATAAGTAGAATAGACATAAAACATGTAGAATGGACAAAACACATGGTAAATTATGTAATTATACATTATTATTCATTTGTAAAAGAAATACAATAAAAAAGGAGGGACTATAAGTAGATAATTGTTTTAAATGTGAATTATTTAAAAACATTTGAGAGGGGAGTTGACTAGAAAAGCTAATTATAATTACAAGATAGAAATATATAAAATTATGATATAACTATGATTAATATAGCTTGTTTTTTTAATTATAGTAAATTTAAAAGGAGTAAATAATTATACCTAAAAATATGAAAGTTAACACAAAAAAGTTTTTTACGTTGATTTTTACATTGGTATTAACTATAAACCTTATTATTCCGGTGTCCGCATCTGAAACCTTATCCGATAATGCAATTCCAAATGAAATAATTACTGAAATTAATAAATCACTTAATTATATTAGTACGCAAAAAGACATTTTTGGTTTAACTGATGTTGATTTTGGAACATTATCAGTCGGAAATCAGATTAAAGCTTACGAATATAGGGATAAGCAGTTAAAAGAAGCAGAATTTTCATTGTTTCCGATTATAAACAACGAAAGATTAGTGGCATTTGCTGTAAAAAATAATGAAAAAACATCCATTGAAATAACTACTACATTTGTGAAAGATATTGCATCAAGTTTTAATCCAAGCACACCTATTGCATTTATTTATGACAAAGATACTTGCTATATTTATTCATCTAGTGGATTAACGGAAATGCATAGGAGCAGTCAATCGAATAACGGTCGAGATGTTCTTGACTATAATACTGTAGATAAATCCCTCTTTGATTCAATTACACTAAATAATTTATCTTCAAATGAATTTTTAAATTATGAATCAAGTGTTAACCTTATGGCGGAAAATACATATTCGGTGAATATTGCCGCTACAACATATTATTCTTGTAACGTATCATATGTTTCCCAAGCTCCTGATTCTTATTACTGTTGGGCAAGTTCGGTTGCATGTATTGGAAATTATTTAAAAGGTAAAAGTTACACCGGAGAGTACGTAGCACAGCAAGTTTTTGGCTCTAACTATAATCAACAAGTACCTCAAGAAAAAGCTCTTAAGGCTTTAAAAGACATATATGATGTTTCTTACACCAGTAATAATTATGTTCCATCAGACAATACTATTTTAGGAAGTATCAAATCAGGACGTCCGCTTTTTAGTGGATGGTGGGCAACTTGGTACGGTGGGCATGCAACAGTTATATGTGGAATAAATATAATAGCCGGCTATATTACCATTATGAATCCGCAATCAGGTTTTCAGTCTGCAACTTCAAATGGAACTACATATACATATACTAGTATAACTAATAATTTAGTATATGAATTGGAGCGGTATGGAAATTAATGCAAAGGTAAGAAAAACGATGAAAAAAAGATGGATATATATAACTATTACAGCATTAGTAGTGATTTTTTTATTCCTTATCTTATGGTATTCCAATATTTTTAGCCCTATTAGAATTGATACAAAAAATGTGAAAAGTATTACAATTGTAAATAACCGGATAGGTGTAGCTAAGCAAATTACGAAAAAGCAGGATACGAAAGCAATTTGCGATTTATTCAATACTACACGTATGCATACAGTTAGAAATTGGAAGGATTATCGCTCCATATTAGGCGGAAGTTCTTATACTTTTCTTATCAATTATAACAATAAATTAGAGTTGCAGATAATATGTAATCCTGATTCTTATTTAATTAATAACGGAAAGTTGTATGCTATTAAAAAAACAGACTTCGAAAAATTCTGGCAGCTAAATTATGAGGAGAAAAAATATACCTTTCCTGGAATTCAGTAAGTAAAACAATGGATAATATCCGATAGTGCGGCTGATAATGGGTATGTCACTGTTCTTGTAAAGAATCTGCAAGAGATATTGGAGTAAAATGTATTTGTAATACATTAAGAGGAACACTCTATATTATAATAGTTAACACAGCATGTCAGTACTATTACTATTATTATTATAAAACCCATGATAACCGCCCTTACGGGGAATACGACTATCGTGTGAGAGGACAGACTTTTACATTATTAGATGGTTCAAAACAAACGATAGCAATACCTTTTAATCATGCATATTAATTTCACTGGGAGTAATAAATGAAAAAGAAATATTATTTATTAGGGAGTATAATTATTATTGCAATTATACTTGCTGTTGTGATAAAAAACAGATATGCACAATTAACAGATATTACTTATCCTTGTGTTACTGTAGATATGGACAATTCGAAAATACTTGAAGTCTCTTCACTAAAAATTGAAGGAAAAGTATCAATTATGACAGAAAAGAGGTTTAGAGGAAGAATTCGTATTGATTCGTTGCCTGTAACTTCTTTAGAGGATGAGAAGATGTCTGATATATTGTTTTTTAAGAATAAGTATGCAAAGAATATATTTGGCTCTCTGATTTATAATACATATAATACAGATTCAGCAAAAATCAAAATGGATTACATAGGGACTTTGTATATGAAAAGCATGAAGATGGATAGTGTTGTAATAGCACTGGCTGATAGTGGTCAGGCAAATGGCAAACAGACTAATAGATATATCATTGCTCCTGCAAAGAATCTGCAAGAGGCATTGGCTGTTTATAATCGTGTTATGAAATAAAGTATATTTGTTTAGAGGAGCTTTTTATATAAAAGCTCCTCTAAATGTTTTATCTGCGAAAATATCACTGCGTCAGCATAAACGTATTCCTTAAACACAAAGCTCCGTAGCCGAAAGTCGGATTGGGATATACCGGCTCAAAGCCTAATTCTCTGGCACCTGCTATTAAGTAAGCCCGCATTTTCTCTCCATACATATAAATATCGTGGCCTTCTACGATACCCCATTGCATCATAAGGGCACAGCTTCCGGTCACAAAGGGAGTTGCCATGCTGGTGCCGGAGCGTACCGTGTAGCCGCCTCCGGGTGAGCAGGAATTGATATTGACTCCGGGGGCCACAAGGTCCGGTTTAATTGGGAAGCCGTTTCTTGGGAAACCCCGCCCGGAAAAAAAGGCAAGACTGTCATTGGAGCCATCATAGGCTCCCACGGATATCACTCTTTCTGCAGTGGAAGGAATAGTAAGGGTCGTAACCTCGGTGGGGCGCAGGAAGGCAGTCTGAGGGTTTAGTACACCGCCGGATGGCAGCCACATGTCATAATTTCCAACAACAATACTTCTTGGGACTAATTCAATTGACCAAATGCCGGTCTCTACATAATCATTTACCGGTATGAATTCCAGATAGATTTCCTGTTGGGGGTTATAGGGAAGGGGCTTTCCGTAGTATAGATATATTTCAGTAGGGCCGATCCGAAACTGCTGAGTGCCAAGGCGTTCCGGGATAGGACCTACTCTGGTACCTCCGGGAGAAGTAATGGTGATATCAAACTGGTCATAGAAATTCTTCCAGATTTGCAGGTTAAAGGTAAATTCATATTCTCCCACGGCAAGCTCTACGATTTCACGGGATGCACCGGGAGTCATGGTCAGAACTCCGCTGGTATGCTTACCAGCGGTGCCTTCATTGCCTGTACCGACGCAGATATTAATTCTTCCTCTATTGGCAATTTCACTCATGTAGGTTTCAAGAAGAGAACCTCCGGTGTGAGAGCCGTAGTTGGTACCAAAACTGATATTAATGGCCATGGGCTGGTTTAACTCCAAGGAACGTTTTACACAGTAATCAATGCCCTGCATTAATTGTGTGGTACGGGGAAAGGAGTTACCGATGGAAGAGCCAAGCTTTACAACCAACAAATCGCTTTGGGATGCAACGCCACGGTACAGACCGTTGCTTGCTCTGCCATTTCCAGCGGCTATTCCGGTTACATGGGTTCCGTGACCGGATAAATCAGTGCTTGGGACAATAGCCAGGCGCTCTGCCTGACTGGGAGCTTGTAAGGCCTCATTTATCTGTTCTCTGGTATAGAGCGTACCAATGGCATAGCCGGACGGAGGAGTTCCGTCAATCGTCTGATCCCAGAGCTCGATAATTCTTGTGGTTCCGTCCGGATTGCGAAAATCAGGATGGGCATAATCAATTCCGGAGTCAATGACCGCAACAATGACCCCATTGCCAAAAAGGTTATATTGTGAAGTCTGCAAGGGATTAATACAGGAAACGCTTCTGCCCTGATTTACGGAATAAAAGATGCGCTTGGGCTTTTCAATGAATTCAATCTCCTGATAATCGGTAAGTTTTGGTATGAGATCCTCACGGATGGTGATAATCCCATATTCATTCTGGAGTGGAACTACGATAGCGCCTAACTCGTTTGCAATCCGGGAAATATCACCGCTGAACTTTACAATCAGCTCCCATATCCTGACCTCTGGTATAAAGCCCACATTTAAGTCAAGAGTTTTGGCACGTACCTCTTCCGGAACATCCAGAGCCAGATTCAATTGATTGTCTGCTTTTCCGCTTGTCATAGCATGAACCTGCCTATACTTGTTATTTCAATATATGCAAAAGACGTTGGATGAAACACAAATCTGCACGGGAACTGGCGGATAAGTTTAACCGGGAGGATAAGCTTATAATCTTCTTTTGCTTTTTAGAAGCAATCATTATAGACGGACAGAAGCGTTTGTTGTATAATAATGGTTAGATATAACTAACTATAAAGGGATGATAAAGAGGGTATATGTATGAAAATAGAATTAAGGGGTGTGCAGGAAACCCTGTTGATTCCGCTAATTGCACGTGCGACAGAGACAAAATGTACAAATCCGAGAATCAAAGATGACAAGGCAGTGGAAATAGTATCAAAGATAGAATATGATTTTGGAAAGTTCGATAAGAAGATGAGCCAGGAGGGGGTTATTGCCCGTACAATGATACTGGACCGTGAAACACAGGATTTTGTCAATCAGCATCAGGACGCGGTATGTATTTCTCTGGGGTGCGGACTGGATACGAGGTATCATCGAATCAGGCATAATCAGGTACAATGGTATAACCTTGATTTTCCGGAAGTGATATCACTTAGAAAGAAACTCCTGTGTGAAAACACAAATGTTCACTTTATCGGCAAATCTGCTCTTGATATGAGATGGGCAGATATGGTTGCCGCAGAAGGCAGAGAAGTATTGATTATTATGGAAGGACTGCTGATGTATTTTACAGAAGCGGAAGCTATTCAGCTGTTTGATATGATAAGAAATCATTTTCCTAAGTGTACGATGCTGGTTGAAATCATGAATCCTTTTATAGCACGTCATTCAAAGCAGCACGATACTGTAAAGAAAACAGATGCTGTATTCAGGTGGGGGATTCGCTCGGGAAAAGCAATGGAAAATCTTTGTGAAGGGCCGCATTTTGTTAGGGAATGGAATCTTTTTGATGAGCTTAGAGATAGAGGACCAGGTTTTTGGTTAGCAGGAAAGCTCCCTTTTATCCGTAATATAAATAATAAAATAGTAAAGCTGGTAGCACAATGAAAGAATATGAGAATAGAGTATTAATATATGGAGCCGGAGTCATCGGAAGTCTTTATGCAGTAAAACTTTCAGCATGCGGATGCAATGTTGCCGTTTTGGCAAGAGGCAGCCGTTTGAAAGAGTTGCAGGAAAAAGGATTGTTGTATTATGAAAATGGTATAAAAGAAGCCAGGGTAAGGGTGATATCAGAAATAACAGATCAAGATAAGTTTGACTATATTTTTCTTACCGTTAGAGCAGAACAGGTTATTACAGCATTAGAAGCTCTAAGGAGAAATAAAAGCAGCACTATCATTACTATGGTAAATACATTGGAGAAGTATCAGAACTGGGAAAACACAGCGGGAAAAGGGCGGATACTGCCTGCATTTCCCGGTGCCGGAGGCAGTATTGAAAATGGCATTTTGAATGCAAAGCTAACTCCGGCTATTATACAGCCGACTACTTTTGGTGAAATTAATGGGAAGAAAACGGACCGGGTAAAGCAATTGAAGAAATTATTTGCAGCTGCCAAAGTTCCGGTGCAAATTGTACCGGATATGCATGTATGGCAGGTTTGCCATCTGGCAATGGTGGTACCGTTGGCGGATGCTTACTATCAAGCAGGAAAAGCGCCGGAAAGAGTAGCGTGGGATAAAAATAGTATGAAGATAACAGCAAAACGGTTAAAGAGGAATTTTAACCTGTTAGGGCAAAAAGGCATCTGCTTATCCCCGGGGAAGATGAAGCTCATCTGCTTCTTACCAGTCCCTTTGCTGGCATGTTTATTAAAGTATGTATATAAGAGTGATTTTGGAAACATGTTTATGTATCAGCATGCAATGAAAGCAAAGGAAGAAATGAAACTTTTGCATAGGGATTTTTATAAGTATTTGAAAGTACATTAAGGAAAAACAGTTTTTATTTCAATTAATATGTTTAGTTAGGAGATCAATTATGGACAATCAGCTTATTCTGAAATATAAAAAATATGCATTATCAGGAATACTGGGAACAATCCTTTTTATGATAGGAGATTGGCTTTTAGATGTAAAACCGGTAGATAATATTACAAATGGGTTTGTTGAAAGCGGCTGGATACAAATGAGTATGTGGCGTTTTGAAGCATCTATTCTATTGGGGGCAATTGCAGTACCACTTTGGTTCTTTGGATTAATCAGTGTAGGAAAAGCAATAAAAGAAAAGAGTAAAAGAGCAGGTAATTTCTATTTGTTTGGAGCAGTCGTTGGAAGTCTTGGCGGATTACTGATACATACCGTCTGCAATTTTTTACCCGTAATTTTTAAAATCATCTATAAAAACAATGGAGACAGTGTATTGGCAACGAGTATGGTAAATGATATGGCAAACTATATTATCGTGCCATTTGCCGTTTATTTTGCAATTCTGGAGCTTTTTACGGCCATTCCCTTTATGTATGCAATTCTAAGCGGAAAACTAAAAACTTCAAAATGGAAGGCCTTTTGCAATCCGGTTGTGACGATCCTTCTTGCAGGAGTAATGAACAAGATACCCTTCTATCCGGTGAATGCAGTGACCGGTGCCATGGAAAGCCTTGGGCATTTATTAATGTGTGCAGTGATTTTCCAATATTATAACAACTATTTTTCTGATAAGAATTCGGATGTTAGAAAGGTTTGAATAATGAAATTAAGCAGAGCTAATTATGCTCTGCTTAATTGTTAAATATTTATTTCAATTTCGGAAAAATGTGAATCAATTCATTGCTGCATATTTGGATTTGTCTATATCATAATATCTAAAATCTGTAATGAACATTCTTTTGCTGATGATGCAAAAGTATCGACTGTTAAATCATAACCTTCTTTTGGAAACAAATATTCATAAGATGCTTCGGCAGAACCTAAGCATCTATTTTTTCGTTCTTCTTCCCTTCTCTTTAATTCGCGCAATGGACATGTTACGTGCACCAAATAAATATCATATAGTTTTAGACTCTCTATTAATTGTTTAAATATACGTTCACTTGTAATTACATGGTCAATAATAATACCTTGCTTTAAACGTAGAACTTCTATTGACTTATCGCAGAGCTTTGAAGATATTTCAAATACATCTTCCTCATATATTACCTCTTTTGTCGTCATTTTAAGAAAATCGTCAATAGAAATTATGGCATATTCTTCGTTATTTTTATCTTTAATAAGTGTTTGCAAGGTACTTGTCAAAGTTGATTTTCCACTACTTGAGGGACCATTAAGCAATATAATTTTCTTATTCATATCCTTATTCTCCATATTAATTTCAAATTACTTAATCTAAACATTTATAGGCATTCATTTCATTGTGTAGAGTTTTTCTGTTCCTGTGGTGAAACTGAGTATACAATGTAAAAACATCACTTATAGTTGGCATTTAATGTTCGTCTTTTCGTAGTTCATGGACACATTATAGCACATTCTACGAGAAACGGCAAACGAACGTTCTTAATATCAATAATATGATGTGACAGAGCGTAATTATTAAATTACATTTGCGAGGGCTTGTAATAGTGGCAGGTTCACCTGGCAAGGCTTTTTATTATTTTACCGGTTGACTTTTAAATAGAATATTAGTATACTGGAATCACTTATTAAAGAACTTTTAAAAAGATGTTTTATATTGGGCTTATCAAATTCATTTTATACATTCAGCATTAATCAGTATAACGCATGGGCAGCTTACAGGAGGTGAGATAATGCTAAGTGGTAATACCCTTCTTATGAAGGAGGTCAATAAGAATCTGGTACGGGAGAGCCTAAAGCTATTGCGCCAGGCTACAAAACAGGAACTGTCCTATAAGACCGGACTTAGTGTGGTAACGGTCAATTCCCTTTTAGCAGACATGATAAAGGAGGGAGAAGTTTTTGAAGGCGGAATGATTCCCTCCAACGGAGGACGCCCCTCCTTGCAATATTGCTATAATGTAAATTACAGTCATGGGATTGTAATATTCGGACATCAAAAGGAGAATAAGAACTGCATCCATCTGGCAGTTGTGAATCTGGCAGGGGAGATTGTCTATAGAGAAGAAACTTTTATGGATAAAATCATGGTAGAAAGTTTTGAAGAAATGATAGACAGGGGACTAAAAAAGGTGTCCACGGTATCCATTCTTGGTTTTGGCCTTCCGGGAGAAGAGGAAGACGGAGTTGTGACGATCAATGACTACAGCGGCCTGATTGGTAAAGACTTTATGGCATATTACAAAGAGAAATATAAGATTCCGGTTATCTTTGTAAACGATGTCAACGGAGCGGTAAATGGCTATTATCATTATAAGGCAACAGGAGGCATGAAAAATATTGCAGGCATTTATTTTCCAAGGCTTTTTGAACCGGGTGCCGGGCTGGTGCTTGGCGGTGAAGTCTATACCGGATATAAGAGCTTTGCAGGAGAGATTGGAAAGCTGCCGATTGGAGTAGACTGGCTTAAGCTTAATTACAGCGCCAGAGAAGAAGTTGCAGAGAGTATTGGAAGGCTGGTAGCGGCATTTTCCTGTATTATTGCACCGGAACAGTTTGTGTTGTATGGGGATTTTTTTAGGGAAGGGGATTCCTATAGAATCAATGAATATGTAAGAAATCTTCTGGGGGGTAAGTTTGATGCCTATATTGTGGTATCGGAACAGTTCGAGGAGGATTTTGAACAGGGAATGATACGTTTTTTGCTGGAACAAACGGATGCCAAATATATTTTATCAAGAAAAGGTCTATAGTTTGAAAAATGCGGTGTATTTTTCAATTTCTATTTAGGCAGTATCGTGTAGATTGCAAGCAATCTACCGGCAGACTTGCAAATCACAGATTGGACATTCAGAAAAGAGGTTAAAATGACATTACTATTACTAATCATTATTTATCTTGCATTTATCAGTCTGGGACTTCCGGATTCCCTGTTAGGTTCTTCCTGGCCGGCTATTCAGCCAATGCTTCATGTACCGGTGTCCTATGCCGGAATTGTTACGATGATAGTCTCCGGAGGAACCATTGTTTCCAGCTACTTTAGCTCTGCCATAATAAAGAAGCTGGGAACAGGACTTGTGACAGCCATCAGTGTTATAATGACGGCGCTGGCTCTCTTAGGTTTTGCTTATTCCGGTAATTTTCTATGGTTTTGTATTCTTGCAGTGCCCTTAGGGCTTGGAGCAGGCTCCGTGGATGCTGCCCTTAATAACTTTGTGGCTCTTCATTATGAGGCAAGGCATATGAGCTGGCTGCACTGTTTCTGGGGAGTAGGGGCTACCTTAGGGCCTGTGATTATGGCTTATTTCCTGAAACAGGAAGGCAGATGGGATATGGGCTACCGTACCATAGGATTCATTCAGCTTGGGCTGTCAATTATTCTTTTCCTGTCCCTGCCCCTTTGGACAAAGGTCAGGAAGGAGGCAGAAACAGAAAAAGAGGAAAATAATACAGAATTGAGCCGCAGTGAGATATTAAAGAAAAAGGGAGTATTATCGGCCCTGTTTGCTTTCTTTTGTTACTGCGCCATTGAATCCACGGCGGGGCTTTGGGGAAGCAGTTTTCTCGTATTCTCCAAAGGGATAACAGCAGAAACAGCTGCAAAGTGGGTTTCGCTCTTTTACCTTGGTATTACAGCCGGAAGGTTCCTGGCAGGTTTTCTTACCATGAAGTTTGACAACCGCACTATGATACGGACAGGAGAAGGCATTATTCTTTTTGGTATTCTGTTATTATTCCTGCCTGGCGGCAGACTTACTTTAATGGCAGGGCTTCTTTTTATGGGCTTTGGCTGTGCACCCATTTATCCCAGTATGATACACGAAACACCAAGACGATTTGGTAAGGTGATTTCTCAATCCTTAATGGGAATGCAGATGGCCTGTGCCTATATTGGTGCAACCTTTATGCCGCCTCTTTTCGGAGCCATTGCCAATGCAACCACCTTTTTACTCTACCCGGCAGTTCTGCTTTTATTTCTTTGCATGATGGTCATTCTGTCTGAAAGAAGCACACATGCCGTTACAGAGGGTTGATTATGTTGTAGGCAGAAGATTTATTTGAAATATGGAGTGATTATGAGGTTATCAAATATACTTATTTGACTCAAATTCAGAATCTTGATGAATGCAACAAAAGAATAGAAATGCTGTTAAGCCATACGGATACTAATTTTATCAATAACTTTATCGTCCCTCTCTTTTTTAATTGTAAGATCAGCAGGAATTGCCTATTTAGGATAGGGTCTTTTCCTTCTCTTTTAATTCTTTTAATACAACGCTTAACATGGTAAGAAAGCAGGCACTTCCTCCGATAAAATTGGAAACAGGCTCTGCCCAAAATACGCCGCTGGTGCCGGAATGAAAAAGGTACGGCAGTAAAAGGGTAAGCGGAACAACAATTACAATCTTTCTTAAGATGGAGAAAAATACCGCATATTTGGCTTTCCCCAAAGCTACAAAAACAGACTGCCCGGCAAATTGCAGGGACATCATAAAGAAGCCGAAGAAGTAAATTCTTACGGCAGGCATGGCAGCCTGAACCAAAGCAGCATTGTGGTTGAATATACGGATAAAGAAGTGCGGAAACAGATGCAGTATCCCCCAGGCAGCAAGAGTATAGGAAATACAGGTAATGGATATGAATTTAATTGCTTTTCGGACTCTGTTATAGGAACCGGCACCGTAATTATATCCTATAACAGGCTGTGAGCCGTTGGTTAAGCCGGATACTGGCATAGATATAATCTCCCGGATAGAATTCAATACGGTCATAACACCTACATATAAGTCTCCGCCATAGAACTGAAGGCTTTTATTGCACACTATCTGGACGATACTGTTTGTGATTGCCATCATAAAGCCGGAAAGACCCAGGGCGGAAATCTTTTTCACCATCAAAAACTGCAGACGTATATTGCAAGGCCTTAATCGGATTAAGGCTTTTTTGCTGATTAAAAAATAAAATACCCAAAGAGCAGAGAGAAGTTGGGAGATTACGGAGGAAAGTGCCGCACCCCTAACGCCCATATGAAATACAAAAATAAATATAGGGTCAAGTATAATGTTGGTAATGGCACCAAGCAAAACCGTAGCCATACCGATACCGGAAAAACCCTGGGAATTGATAAAGCTGTTCATGCCAAGGCTTACCATAACAAAAAGGTTTCCCAGAAGATAGATGCTGATGAAAGCATTTGCATAGGGAAAGGTTTCATCACTTGCACCAAAGAGGTATAACAGGGGCTTTTTAAATAGGAGCCCCAGGATGGTAAGAATTACGGAAAATAGTAGAAGCAGGGCAAAGGAATTGCCCATTATTTTTTCTGCTTCTTCCTTTTCTCCTCTGCCTCTGGCGATAGAGCAAAGAGGAGCACCTCCCATGCCAAAGAGATTAGCAAAAGCTATTACAATTGTGGTGATGGGAAGAGTAAGACCGATTCCGGTCATGGAGAGAGTAGCATTTCTTGGAATAAGTCCGATATATATCCGGTCTATTACACTATATAAGACATTGATTAACTGTGCGAGGGTCATGGGAAGTGCAAGTCTTAAGATGGTTTCAATTATGCTTCCCTTTGTAAAATCATTTTGCGGTTGTTCTTTTTTCCTTCTGCCTATAAGATTTTTCAAACTACCCCTCCTGCATATCGCAAGTTTACTTGCGATGCTGCTTAAATAAAAATTTGAAAAATGTCTTCTATTTTTCAAATTTTTATTTCTTTTTTTCACTGACTTTTATAATATTTGTTCATTGTAACATACGGATAAAAAAACTTAAAGTAGAGACACTATATTAAGTGATAAAAAGCATTTCGTACCCTGATTTGAGGCAGTTTAAAATTTATACATGGAGGTTGGTATGGAAGAAAAACATGAAAAAGGATTATCGGCCTGGCAGCTGACAATGATGGCGGTAGGATCAGTAATTGGAGGGTCCTTCTTTTTAGGTTCCGCGGTTGCTATCCATTCAGCCGGGCCGTCCATCATCATTTCTTATATATTAGGAGGAATTTTAGTTTATTTTATTCTATTTGCCCTGTCCGAGATGACAGTCAATAATCCGGGAGTAGGGTCTTTTAGAGGCTTTGCTGCGGAAGCTTACGGTCCGGGTGCAGGGTTTATTACCGGATGGGTTTATTGGACAGGAATGGTACTTGCTATGTCCAGTGAGGCAACGGCAATCTCCATTCTGGTCAAAAGTTGGTTTCCGGGCGTTTCTACAACGATTCTTGGAAGTTCTATTATTGTTGGTGTTACACTTATAAATCTGCTGGGAGCCAGTAAGCTTAGCAAGCTGGAAAGCAGCCTTGCAGCGGTTAAAATGATTACGATAGTTGCCTTCATTGTAGCAGGAGTGCTATTAATACTTGGCGTAATAAGAGGAGTCGGCGGAAATGGAAATATAGTTTATGGAAGACCGGCCTTTTTTACGGAGCCCTTTTTTGCAGAAGGTTTTAGAGGCCTGGCGGGCAGCATGCTGATTATTATGTTTGCCTATGCGGGATTTGAGATTATCGGTCTGGCCGCATCGGAGGCAAGACAGCCAAGAGTAACTGTTCCCAAAGCAATTCATAAAACAGTTGTGTTGCTGCTAAGTCTTTATATCTTATCCGTTGGAGTTCTGCTTTTCCTTATTCCGACAAGTGATATTAGCGGGAATGCAAGCCCTATGGTGACTGCTCTGAACCACTTTGGCTTTGGCTGGGCTGGTACTGTATTAAATATTGTATTAATTACTGCCATACTTTCTACCATGTTAGCCGCTATGTTTGGACTGGGCAGAATGATACGTTCCCTTGCCGATGAAGGACATGCTCCGAGTTTTTTAAAGGAAAAGAGGGAAGTGCCTTATAAAGGCATAGTATTTTCCGGTGCTGCAATGCTGTTAGGGCTTTTTGTCGGTCTGCTTTTCCCGCAGATTTATTTATTCTTAATCAGTGCAGGCGGCTTTTCTTCCCTTTTCACTTATGCCATGATAATGGCATCCCACATACGGTTTCGAAACACACATGGCAAGCCGGGGGATAGATTGAGACTTAGGGGCTTTCCTTATTCGTCTCTGTTTGTACTCGTTTGTCTGATTGCAGCAATTGCTTTTATGCCCTTTATCAAGGGACAGGGAACAGGATTGATAGCAGGAATTGCCATTGTGGCCTTTTATGGTATTTCCTATTTTCTTATGACGCTTTATCAGAAAAATCGAGGAAATAAAAAAGATGCTTATAAAACTAACAAAGAGTTAGGGTTTGAGATATCCAAGGAATTGACAGCAGAAGAGCCCGACCGGGAAAAAAAGTAATTTTCCCGTATAATATGTTGCATTAAGAAGATTGAAAGAATATAATTAACCCAAACCGAAGCGTTAAAGGCTGTAAAATTTTTATATTTCAGCCTTTCATGCAGGCTTTTGTGTAAGGATTGGCACGAACCTGCTAAAGAGGAATTGGCGCAGGAATGGAGTAAAGTATATGAAATGGTTACAGCATTTAAGGACGATTAATCATCATAAGCGTCTGGTTATGAAATATTGTTTTAAAGCAGGTCTTTATAAGCAGGGGTTATTGCATGATATGTCCAAATACAGTCCTGTGGAATTTTTTGTAGGAGCAAAATATTTTCAGGGAAACAGAAGTCCGAATAATGCAGAAAGGGAGGATAAGGGTTACAGTCAGGCATGGCTTCATCATAAGGGGCGGAACAAGCATCATCTGGAATATTGGATTGATTATAGTTTAAACGAAGGTGCACCGATGGCCGGCATGAGGATGCCTGTTAAGTATGTTGTGGAAATGTTTTGTGACAGAGTAGCTGCCTGCAGAATATATAATAAAGAAGCGTATACGGATGGAGATGCCCTTGCCTATTTTAATATTTCCAGAAAGCATTACCTGATCCATCCTGATACGGAAAAACTCTTGGAAAGGCTCCTTACAATGTTAAAGGAAAAGGGCGAAGAAGCAACCTTTCAATATATCAGGGAAGAAGTTCTACAGGAAGGATATAATACCCTGATTTGAGGCGGTAAACCATCTGTAAGGAGATGATTTATGCACGGGAGCCAGCACTTTATAAACGATTTTACATTACCTTAATAATTACTTTACATAATCAAAACAATGCCGGGCTACAATAGTTCTTAGATTGTGGACCGGCAGACAGAAGGTATAAGTTGAAAAACAAATTTTTCAACTACGTATTCAGGGATATCAAAGCAAAGATATGATATCCACGAAAGGAGTTAGTATGCTGCATGCGATTGTCGATTTAGGTTCCAATACCATGAGGTTATGTATCTATGAAAAGAATGACAATGGTCTAAAGTCAATCTATGAAAAGAAAACCATGGCAGGTCTTGTAAATTACATCAAAAATGAAAGACTTAGTACCGCAGGTATCAATAGAACCTGTGCGATTTTGGAGGAATATAAGCTTTATACCGCAAACTTTGGAATTAGTGAGAAGGAACTGAATGTTTTTGCTACGGCTTCCCTAAGAAATATTGTAAACACCAAGGAAGTTATTGATAAAATCAAGGAAGCGACCGGACTTACGGTTGAGCTTTTATCCGGTGAGGAAGAGGCTACTCTTGATTTTATGGGAGCTATTAAAGTGTTTCAGGGGGATTCCGGAATATTGGTGGATATCGGCGGCGGCAGTACGGAGCTTGTCTCCTTTAAAGACAGGCAAATCCAGTATGCAACAAGTATGCCCGTGGGGTCTCTTAATCTGTATGTGAATTATGTAAAAAAAATCATACCCAAGGAAGACGAAAGAGAACTTATAAAAGAACATGTAACAGAGGCACTTAAATCCTTAGAGCTTAAAAAAGAAACCTTGCTTTGTATCTGCGGCGTAGGAGGAACCATGCGTGCAGCTGCTAAATTAAGCAATCAGATATTTGGCTATTCCAAAGAGAATATTACGGTAAAAACCTCCGATATCAAGGAAATTCTTCATATGATACACAACAGTAAAAAGCAGACCATTGCACCGGTACTGCAAGTGATACCTGATAGAATCCATACAATAATTCCTGGTCTGATAGCAGTAGATACTATTGCGGATTTTTACGAGGCAGAACAGATTGTTGTCAGCAAATATGGTGTGAGGGAAGGGTATCTGTACGAAAGAATCACAAAGGAGAATGTCTATGCCCCATCTGGAAAATGATTTCCATAATTCCTTTATGCAAAACAGGGAACTGTCATGGCTTTGTTTTAACCGCAGAGTTTTAGAGGAAGCAGAGGAGGAGTCTGTGCCTCTTTATGAACGCCTGAAATTCATATCCATATTTACAAGTAATATGGATGAATTCTTTATGATAAGAGTAGGAAGCCTTACCGACCTTATGTATATGGAGAATAATGTGGATGATAAGACCGGACTGACTGCCAAAGAACAGCTGGAGCTTATCTTTCAGGCAGCAGGGCCTTTGTATAGGGAAAGAGACCGGATTTTCCACATGGTGGAAGAAAAACTCCGGGAATTTGGAATACGTAATCTGGATAGTAAAGAATTAAAAAAGAATGAAAAAAAGCAATTGGATAAAATCTTTGAGGAAGAGATAATGCCCATTTTGTCTGCGCAGGTAATTGACTCCAGGCATCCTTTTCCTCATCTGGCAAATAAGAATATCTATATTATCTGTGAATTTGCAGGAGAGACAACAAAATTTGGCTTAGTGCACATTTCACAGTCCCTTCCTGACTTTTTTATGTTATCCGGTATGGAAAATGGTTATATTTTAACGGAAAAGATTGTGCTGGAGCATATCAGTGATGTTTTTGGTATGTATAAAATAGAGTGTGCGGCAATTATATCCGTAACCAGAAATGCGGATATCAGTCCGGAGGATGAAATCTTTGAGGTGGATGATGACTTCAGAGAACAAATGAAGAAGGTCATTAAGAAACGGTCCAGATTATCACCTGTCAGGCTGGAGGTCCAGGGGCATTTAAGCAAGAATTTGAGCAATTTTCTTCTTTCTAAGCTTCATCTGACGAAGGAACAGGTGTTTACAAGTGAAGCTCCCCTGGTAATGGGTTATGTTTTTGAATTACATGGGCGCATAGCAGCACCGTTAATCAAGCAGTTAAGCTATCAGGAATTCAAATCCCGGTATCCTTCCAATTTAAACAGCCACGAGAGCATTACGGCACAATGTAAGAAAAAAGATATCCTGCTTTTCTTTCCCTATGACCAGATGGAACCCTTTCTTCAGCTGTTAAGGGAAAGTGCAGAGGATCCGGCTGTTATTTCCATTAAGATTACGATTTACCGTTTGTCCAGAAACTCGAGAATTATAGATTATCTCTGCGATGCAGCGGAAAATAATAAAGAAGTAACGGTTCTTATGGAACTTAAGGCAAGATTTGATGAGAAGAATAATATCGAATGGGCAGAGAGGTTAGAGGAGGCCGGCTGTACGGTAATCTATGGGTTTGAAGGTTTTAAGGTACACAGTAAAATCTGTCTGATAACAAGAAGAGACAGAAATAAGGTATTCTATATAACACAGGTTGGGACAGGCAATTACAATGAAAGGACTGCCAAACTGTATTCAGACCTTTCGCTTATAACGGCCAACCAGGAGCTCGGACAGGAAGCCAGCGAATTCTTTAAGAATATGTCCATAGCAAATTTGCAGGGGAATTATAACAACCTTTTTGTGGCACCTTATTTTTTTAAAGACAATATCATAGCCCTCATTGACTATGAAATAGACAAGGCAAGAAGAGGCGAAGAGACTTGTATCATTATGAAGTCCAATTCCCTAACGGATAGGGATATTATGAACAAGCTCTCACAAGCCTCCCAGGCAGGAGTTGAAGTTAAGCTTATAATCAGAGGCATCTGCTGCCTGCTTCCGGGGATTAAGGGAAAGACAGAAAATATAACAGTATACAGTATAGTAGGACGCTTTCTTGAACATTCCAGAATATACAGTTTTGGCCGGGGAAAGGATGCCAGGCTTTATATATCTTCTGCCGATATGATGACGAGAAATACCAGAAGAAGAGTAGAAATTGCCTGCCCTATTGTGGATGAGGATATCAGGGAAAGACTTTATCATATACTTGATGTAATGCTTTCCGATACGGTAAAGGCAAGAAAGCTGGATGAATCAGGAAATTACTTCAAATTGGATGGAGACAGCACTCCTCTGGATGCCCAGCAGAGTTTCATTGGAGAGGCTATGAGGGAGGAAGGCAGGAAAACCGCCTCAAGGGAATACATCGTTAATTTTCTGAAAAGAATTATAAAGACAACTAAATAGAGCGGTCAGCTAAACAAATATATACTCCTTTCGGAGGGAACATTTTAGATATAAAATGCCCCTTTGCAGAGGAGTTTTTTTGCGTCTAAAAAAATGACACCTTTTTAAAAATCACGTATCTTTTTCATTTGTGTATCTTTGCTATACTGAAAGAGATGAAACAAATGAAAAGGAGAACATATGCCAGTACGCAGAGCAATCTATACAGCGGTGATTATAATGACCCTTGTTATTATGACTGGCTGTGAGAAAAATATTTCTTACAGGAATACGGTTGCATTTACCATGGATGACTCCAAGGTATACATAAATGAGATGATGTACCATGTCCTGCTGGCCAGAATGCAGGATGAGATGTATGTCTCCTATATGGGAAATAAGAGCGGCACTGACGAAGAGAGTGCGGCCGTAACGGAAAGCGGAACGGATAATAAGGAATTAAAGAAAGCCCTGAAAGAAGCAGCCATTGAAAATGCGGTCAGGTACCAGCTCTTTTACGAGCTTTCAAAGCAGAAAGGTTATCTTCTGACGGAGGAAGAAAAGGAACAGTGCCAGGAAAGAGTGAAAAGCATTTTACTTAACTTCGGTGAAGAAAAATTGGACAGCTACGGTCTTGATAAAGAAAGTCTGACAGCTATCCAGGAGAAAATCACCCTGGCCTCCAGATATTATGCGGATTATCTGGACGGACTTGATATCAGCAAAGAGAAAATCAGTAAAGGAATGGACAAAGACAGCTTCAGACAGTATGAAATCTCTTATCTTTACGGAGGGAAGGCAGAAAAGGAGAAAATCTCTGCCCTCTTAACAAGAGCGCAAACAGAGGATTTTGAGGATATTTCAAAGGATACCGGCATCAAAGCCGGAAAGCTTACTTTTCTTGCGGGAAAAGGGACCTTCGGCGAAGAGGAGATATTGGAAGAAAAAATAACTGCTATGAAAGAAGGAGAAGTACAGGGAGTAATAGAGACAGTAAACGGCTATTACATCATAAAGCTTCAGAAGGATTCTTCCGAGGAGGCTTTTGAAAATGCAGTGGACGAGGAATTTAAGAAACAGAGGGATGCTGAGGCACAGAAAGGATATGAAACCCTGAAAGCTGAACATAGTATTGAATTCAATAAAAATTTGAAAAAATTTATCACTATAGAGAAGTAATGACAGAATGGAGGAAATTATGAGTAAAACAGTAACAGGGGTCAGGAAAAACAGGAAGACCAGTTTTTCCGATACCTTGAAGAAATGGTGGGGGCAGCGATATCTGCAGCTTATGGTTCTGCCGGGTATCTTGTGGATGCTGGTATTTAACTATCTTCCCATGGGCGGCATTATCATAGCCTTTAAGAAATTCAAGATTACCAAGAGCATCTCGGAAGCTCCCTGGGTGGGCTTTAGATATTTCAAGGAATTCTTTCAGGATTCCAACTTTAAGGATGTTATGGTAAATACACTGGGAATCAGCTTATTGAAGCTCTGCATCGGTTTTGCTCTTCCGATTATATTCGCCCTGTTACTCAATGAGCTCCGGGGAATGAGATTTAAGAAGGTTACACAGACCATATCTTATCTGCCCCACTTTCTTTCCTGGGTTGTGCTTGGCGGGATAATGACCACCTGGTTATCCAAGGAAGGAGTTATCAATGATTTCCTGATGATGGTACATATTTTGAAAGAGCCGGTTTCCTTTTTAGGAGAGCCGAAATATTTCTGGGGCGTTGCGTTGATTTCGGATATTTGGAAGGAACTTGGATGGTCAGCTATTATCTATCTGGCAGCCATAACCGGTGTGGACCAGCAGATTTATGAAGCGGCAACAGTGGATGGTGCCGGC
This sequence comes from Anaerocolumna xylanovorans DSM 12503, assembly GCF_900143645.1. Lineage (GTDB taxonomy): Bacteria > Bacillota > Clostridia > Lachnospirales > Lachnospiraceae > Anaerocolumna > Anaerocolumna xylanovorans. The sequence goes on from NZ_FRFD01000008.1 coordinate 184,077, forward strand.
AAGCTGCAGAAGATTTTTTATGTCACTTTGCCCTCTATTACGGGAACCATAGCCATTATGCTCATTCTTCAGGTATCAGGCTTATTAAATTCTAATTTTGACCAGATATTGATATTAAAGAACCAGGTAAATGTGGCAAGAAGTCAGGTAATAGATACTTATGTTTATCAGGTTGGTATGACTCTTGGAAAGTATTCTTACGCAACGGCCGTAGGGTTGTTCAAATCAGTAATTGCTTTAATGTTACTGCTCATTGCTAATAAGACCTGTAAGAAACTTCTCGGAAGGTCCTTGTATTAACAAGGGCTGCGAAGAAACAGGATTATTGATTGATAGTAAAAGAAAGGATGCAAGATACTGATATGAAAATAAATAAACATAAACATATAAAACGTTCCAGAGGGGCTGTTATTTTTGACACGTTAAACGCCATATTCATGGTTCTGTTATGCTTCCTCTGCGTTTATCCCATTTGGTATGTTATTGTAAACTCTTTTAATGATGCCAAGGATGCCATGATGGGAGGGATATACTGGTGGCCCAGAAAATTATCCCTGGAGAATTACAGGACCGTGTTTGCAGACAGCAGTGTTGCACAGGCTTTTAAGGTAACAATCGGAAAGACCCTCCTTGGTACCGCCCTCAATGTATTTTTTACTGCTATGGTAGCATATCCGCTGTCCAAGGAGAAGCTGGTGGGAAGAAAGTTTTACATGGCCATGGGAACGATTACAATGTTCTTTGCAGGCGGTATGATACCCACCTTTATCCTGTTTAAACAGCTGCATTTACTTAATAATTTCTTGGTATATATCATACCGGCAGCTTTTAATTTCTTCAACCTGCTGATTTTTATCAATTTCTTCCGCGAAATACCCGCCTCTCTGGAGGAATCCGCCGAAATAGACGGCGCAAGCGTATGGAAGATCTTTATGAGAATCATACTCCCTCTTTCCAAACCGGTTCTTGCAACCATTGCTTTATTTGCCGGCGTCGGTCAATGGAATGATTATTGGGGAGGACTTATGTATATGACAAACCGGGTGGACTTAGAACCCATCCAGACCTTTCTTTACCGAATGGTGGCACAGGTACAGTCAAGCCAGATGGCGAACTCAGCTACTAATATTATAGCTGCGGATACCACTTCCACATCAATTAAACTGGCTGCCATGGTAATCACAACGTTGCCTATATGCTGCGTATACCCCTTCCTTCAGAAGTATTTCGTGAAGGGAATGATGGTAGGCGCAGTGAAGGAATAAATTATTTATGGAGGATGTAAAATGAGAAAGAGTTACAAGAAACTGCTATCCCTTGTACTGGCTTTTGTACTGGTGTTTGGAATAACAGGATGCGGTAAAAAAGATTCAAAAGAGACCGCAGGAAATAATGATACTCCTGCTACAACAAAAGCGGCAGAGACCCCTGCTGCCGATGCAGAGTCAAATGACGGGGAAACGAAAGAGACAGTACCCGGCTGGCAGCAGCATGCAGATGAAAAGGTTGATTTAACCTGGTATATCAATTTCGCTTGGTTTACAACACCCTGGGGAGAGAATCTGATATCCAAGACAATTACGGAAGAAACCGGTGTAAATATTAAATTCGTAGTACCTGCCGGCAATGAAGCGGAAAAATTAAACTCCCTTATTGCTTCCGATTCACTTCCTGACCTGGTAACATTGGGCTGGTGGGAACCCCAGGTTGGTGATATGATTGAAGACGGCATGGTTTATGCTTTGGATGAGCTGGCGAAAGAATATGACCCTTATTGGTTTGACGTGGCAGATTCCGGACGTGTTGGCTGGTTTACCCAGGAAGACGGACATATCTATGGATATCCTAACTCCTCTTTCTCTCCTGCTGACTATGAGAAATATGACAATATTCCCTCCAACCAGACTTTCCTTGTAAGAAAGGATATGTATGAAGCAATCGGAAGTCCTGATATGACAACACCGGAAGGCTTTAAAGATGCTGTAAAAGCTGCTAAGGAAAAATATCCGGAAGTAAACGGGCAGCCTTTGATTCCTATCGGAGCACATGAGTTCGCTTCCAACGGAAATAATTCTTTTGACCTGTTTTTAAGCAACTTCCTTGCTATTCCTTATGAAAAAGATGGTAAAATCTACGATAGGTACTCAGACCCCGAGCTTACAAGATGGTTAAAAACTTTCAGAGAGTTGGGTTCGGAAGGTTATCTGGCAGATGATATTTTTATCGACAAGAGATCACAAATGGAAGAAAAAATGGCACAGGGACGTTACTTCTGTATGTTATATCAGAGAACAGACCTGGCGAATCAGGAAAAAATACTTTATGAGAATGATCCTAACAGCATCTACATTGCAGTGGACGGACCTAAGAACAGCAAGGGTGATGCTTATACTTTACCCGGTACAGGTATCAATGGCTGGACACTTACTTTAATCTCCAAGAATTGTGAGCATCCTGACCGTGCTATCCAGTTATTCTCCTACCTTATGAGTGAGCATGGACAGTTGATGACCTGGTTAGGTGTAGAGGGTGTAACCTGGGATAATGTTGATGGGAAACCTACTATGAAGCCGGAAATCAGACAGCTGGCGAATACTGACAGAGCTACTTATGATAAGCAGTACGGCTCTGATTCCTGCTTCTGGATGTTCCAGGATAATGCTATGGCATTAAAATGGGCTGAAAAGACTCCCGAGCCCTTAGGACAGATGGAGCGCTGGACATATCCTTATGTTATGACCACTTCCCAGTATGATGTAACCCTTCTTTCTGGCTCCGATGAGGCAGATATCCAGTCCAAGGTAGACAATGAATGGGGTGTCGTTCTTCCTAAGCTGCTTTTGGCTGATTCTGACGAGAAGTTTGATTCCATCATGAATGACTTCAATAAGAAGAAGCAGGAGTGGGGATATGACAAGGTTCTTGCAGCTAAGACCGAGTTAATGAATCAGGCTAAGAAGAAATTAGGTATTCAGTAACATTCTAATATAGTATGACAACGGGAAAACAGCCTGATGTAGAATCAGGTTGTTTTTTCCCGTAATATTATCTATGACAATCTATGGAATAAAAACATTTTATGGTATAAAATTAACTTAATGAAAACATACAGCTGAACAAATTATCAGAAAAGGTTGGGTAGAGCCTGGTGAAGCGGATAAAGCAATACTTTTCCTCCTTAAAACTGAATTATAAAATAGCGCTGCTTACCCTGGCAATCCTCGTTCTTCCGCTGGCAGTACTTTCTTCCCTGTTCTTTGAGAATTACAAGGAATCCAGAATCAGGGAAAAGGTAAAAAACGCAGAGATTAATTTTACCCAAAATTACGAGCAGATACAAAAGAACGTGGAAATGTGCCAGATGTCAACCCAGGTAATGATGAACAGCCAGAATTTCTGGGCTTATGTACAGCGTTTTGCAAATGGTGAAAAGTTTAAGACCGAAGAGCTTCTGGCCTTCTATCATACGGAAATAAAGGCCCTTGAGAAAATTGTAAATTCTAACCCCTACCTTTATCAGGTAAGGGTATATGTACCTTATAAGAACATTCCGGAAATGATGCCGGTATTGTACCGGATGAGCAGAATGAAAAGGTTAAGCTGGGGAGATGGGATGCCGGTAAGCGGGACCTGGCAGTTTGATTACGAAGACGATATCTTTCCCAACTATTCTTCTACCGGCAAGCTTCATCTGGTTGCCCTGGTAACGGAGAAATCCATGGATAACGGAGAAAAAGCCATGATAGAGGTATCCACCAAAATGGATCTTTTATTTCCACAGATGTATTCTCCGACGGAAAATGAATGGACTTGCTTTGTGGACGGAAACGGAAACTTTCATTATGATTTTAATTATAAAAGCAGGTGGAGCAGTTGCCTGGATGAGATTCTTAAGAAAAAGCCCAAGGACCTTGATACCATTTACTATAAGGAAATGCTCCTTCAGGGAGAGCCGGTATTGGTATGCTTCAAGCCCGTAAAGGAGCTGTCCGGCACAATCTTTCGAGTGGTCAGCTTAAAAAAAGAATATGCTTCTGTCAGAATATTCCGAAATGTATTCTGGAGCAGCTTTTGTGTGTTGACACTGCTCCTTCTGCTTTTGTCTGACCGGATGATCCGATTGGTACTAAAACGGTTTTACGACATAATGGATGCAGTTCACCTGGTGCAGAAGGGAGAGCTGGAAGTAAGGATTGAGGAAGCCGGTTCCGATGAATTCGGGGAGTTGGGCATACAAATCAATAAAATGCTGGACCGGATCAGCCTTTTAATGGAGGATAATTTAAAACGGGAGCTCTTGGTAAAAGATTCGGAAATCAGGGCCCTTCAGAACCAGATTAATGCACATTTTATCTATAATGTTCTGGAATCCGTAAAGATGATGGCAGAGGTGGAGGAAAAATATGCGATAGCAGATGCAGTTACTGCTCTTGGCAAGCTTTTGCGCTACAGTATGAAATGGGTGTCCAAAAACGTAACCGTAAGCGAGGAAATTGATTACATTAAGAATTACCTGACCTTAATCAATTTACGTTTTGATTATGAAATCTACTTAAGTCTCAATATACCGGATATTATCTACAAGCAGGAGATTCCGAAAATGTCTCTCCAGCCGATTATCGAAAATGCCATATACCATGGGATTGAAGAAATCGCAGAGGATACCAGTATCTATATGAAGGGTATTCTCTGTAATGGTTACTGCATCATAGAAATTACGGATTCCGGCAAGGGAATGACAGAGGAAGAGATAGCAAATCTCCAAAAGAAAATACAAGGAGAAGTTGAGACAGCAGGGAGCTCCGGTAATGGCATCGGGCTTAAGAATGTGCAGGACCGCATTAAAATCAGTTTTGGGGATGAGTATGGTATCAGCATTGCTTCCAGGAAGGATTGCTATACGAAGGTTTGTGTGAAGATTCCTCTTGGTTAAACTCTGTCAAGGGGGAGCATACATAAAAGAAAGAGGTCAGGTTGAAAAATGAAATTTTCAACTACTTATTCAGGAATATCCAATCAAAGATTTGATATTCACGAGAGAGGTTATCATGCAAAAACTGTTAATTGTGGAAGATGAGAAGATGATCCGCCAGGGAATTGCGGCCATCGCGGAACGTTCACCGGTGGATATAGAAGAAATTATACAATGCAAAAATGGAGAAGAAGCACTGGAGATTCTAACAAATACAAAAATCGACGTGATGATAACGGATATCCGTATGCCGAAAAAGGACGGTATTACATTGGTAAAGGAAATGAATGACCTGTCCCATGTGCCAAAGGTCATAGTAATCAGCGGATATGACGACTTTTCTTATGTGGTGGAGCTATTGCGCCACGGGGCCAGGGAATATCTGCTAAAGCCCATAGAAAGGGAAAAGATTGTGTCTGTCCTGCAAAAGTTGGACGAAGAAATAAAAGCAGAATCTCAAAGGCAGAATGATGTGGTGAAAGTCGGGCTCCAGCAGCTAAAATATATGCTGATGAATGAAAATATCAGTGAGGCGGAAATCATCACCATCGAAAAACAGTATACAGAATACTTTCTTAAGGGCGACTATTGTATTATTTGCACAAACTATAAGGCCAGCCAGAGCTTTTTCATGGAGGGAGTTATTCTGCTGGAGGATGTATGCGGGCAGAGTGTCTTTATTGTGCCAACTTCCTTAAAAGAACCTCTTCTCTGCCAGAAATTAAAGGATTATTATGTGGGAGTCAGCAGGGGATATACATATTTAGGCCAATTAAGAGAAGCTTATAAGGAGGCCCTGCAGGCCAGAAAGAATGCTTTTGCCATGGGTAACAGCATTACGGAATATGAAAGACAGGAAGAAGAGCAGGATGCTGTTTCGGAGGAAATGATCCGCCAGTTTATTCAGCTTGTGGGAACGGATAAGATTGCAGAAGCTTTGAAGATGCTGGGGAAGATTCTTTACCAGACCAGGCAGGGAATTACCTCACCGGACTGCTTTAAGGATATTATGAACCGGATTGTGGAGGGAATCTGCGAAAATTATAAGAATCTTCTAGGGGATATGGAGGAAGAGATATCGCTTCTTAAGAAGGTCTATGATTATGACAATGCAGGTGCCTATTATGAAGCCCTGACTATGTGGGTGGAAAAAATTTTAATAGAATTTGATAACTATAAGAATAAACAAAAAATAAACAAAGCGTTGGCATTTATACAGGAGAATTATAACAGGGATCTTAACATGGCAGTGGTGTCAAATCACATTTCCATGAATTACTCTCTTTTTTCCTATTGCTTTAAGGAGTTTATAGGAATGAATTTCATAAACTACTTAAAAAATATCAGAATTAATGAGGCGAAAAGGCTCCTGGAAGAGACGGACGAGAAAATTCTTGATATCAGCAGTATGATCGGATATGAGAACGAAAAACACTTTACGAAACTATTCAGGTCTGTGACGGGAGTGACCCCATCGGAATATCGAAAGAATGCCCAGGTGGGTAAGAGAAATACGCACCCTTAACAGTCAGGAAGTTCTTCCGCATTACAGTTTATCTGTAACGGGAGAGGTAGAATGGGAGAGATATGTTGCGAAAGAATCAAATAGCCTTTAAACTTAACGGAATTATATTGATTCCTGTTATATTTATCATTGCCCTGGGGGTGGTATCCTTCTTAAAGTCCTCGGGAGAACTTAAGAAAAGTTATGAAGAATCCGGTATGGCATCTCTGACCATGCTGGAAAGCTATTTTGACATGGGGTTTGAATCCGTAAGCAGTATGGCAAACCAGATCATTACCAATGAAAGTATCAAGAAATACTATTCCGGAAACTATCAGGAGGAACCGGCGAAGGAACTGGAAGAGTACAAAACTATTCAAAATATTGTCGGTTCCAATGCAGTAAACAGCTCCGTAGTGGAGGATATTTTCCTTTTTGGAAATTATGGCAAGGGGATATCTACAAGAGGTGCTCTTTCGGATAATTTATACGACAGTTTCCAAGCTTCAGAAGAGGGAAAAGCCTTTATAAGCGCGAAAGCACGTTTTTTGTGGAGTGGGTATCACAAATATTTCGATGAACTGGTAAAGATTGACGGAAAGCATTACGGCACCTCCTTAAGCTACTATTTATATAGTACCTCCAACAAGAAAATAGGCCTTGTAGTGATTGATGTCAAAGAGGATTTCTTCCGAAATGCCATGAAAAATACCAGTTTTGGCGAGGGTACCATTGTGGGATATCTGACAAAAGACGGAAAAGAAATCATTAACGGTAAGGTAAAGGAGGATTTCCGGTTTTCAGATACGAAGATGTATGCAGACAGCTTTATGGCTAAGGGAACAGGTACTGCGGTAAAAAAGCAGGAAATGTCTGGTGAGAGCAGGTACGTAGAATATGGAGGGGAAAAATACCTGTATCTTTCCCTGCCGATGCAAAAGGGAAATATGATGCTTTTTGCAATGATACCGGAAAAAGACATAACGGGAAGTTCGAGGGAACAGCTGCTTCTTACGGTATTTTTTGTTATAGCGGCAAGTTTTATCGCGCTTCTTGTAGGCAGCAGGGTGGCAGCCGGTATTGGAAGGGCTATTAAGAGAACCAATGAAGTGCTGATAAAGACAGCGCAGGGAAATCTCACCGTTCATCTGAATATGAAAAGAAAAGATGAATTCAGCCAGCTGGCAGTGGGAATAAATACCATGATACAAGGGGTGAAGGTACTGATAAGTCAGGTTCTTGGAGGAAGCGGCGAGGTCTCACAAATAGCCTTTGAGATAAGCGGGAATGCAGAACTTCTTATCACCTCTGCCGGTAAAATTGAAAAGACGGTGGAAGAATTGGAAGCAGGAGCAGAGAGCCAGGCGGAGGACACAAGGGTCTGCTTTAACAAAATGGAAGAATTGTCAGGACAGATTGAACTTGTAAAAGAAAAGACCGATACCATTACAAAGCTTACATCCGAAGCAAAGCTGATTTCCGGAAAAGGTACGGAAATCGTAAATGATTTGTCGAAGAAGGCTTCCGATACTCAGGAAATTACAGAAAGAATTATTGGTGATATCGGGAAATTAGAAGAAAAGTCTCTGGCAGTGAGCAAAATAATCGGTACGATGAATGAAATTGCCGAGCAGACCGGCCTTTTGTCTTTGAATGCTTCCATTGAAGCGGCCAGGGCAGGGGAGGAAGGCAAGGGCTTTGCCGTCGTAGCGGATGAAATCCGAAAGCTTGCTGCGAAATCGAAAGAAGCGGCGGACCAGATAAGCGGCATTATTGCCGAAATGGCAGGCCAGACAAGGAATACGGTAATTACTGCCAAGGCTGCCCAGGATACCCTTCATAACCAGAGGCTGGCGCTGGATGGCACAGTGGATGTATTTTACGGAGTCAGCCAAAATGTAGAAAATCTGGCAGTCAATATGTCTGATATTATCGCAAGCTTTGAGATAATCAGACATTCCAAGGAGGAAGCACTAAGAGCCGTGGAAGGAATTGCTTCTGCTGCCAGGCAGACTGCAGAGGAAGCGGAAGAGCTGGGAGCGACCGCTGCCGGTCAGCTGCTTTATGCCCAGGATTTAAAGCAGACAGCTTTGCGGCTCACAGGTACGGTAAGAGAGCTGGAGGAGTCAGCAGGGGTGTTTGTGGTGGAGGACAAAGATGCCGCAGAACAGCTTCATGAGGGAGTGTAATAGAATAAATAAGATGAAATCCTAAATCGGGGAATTTTATTAACAGAAAGAAAACAGCCTGATTAAAATTAGGTTGTTTTTTTTATTCGCATTGTATATAATTTCAATTATAACAAGAAAAAACATGTAAAATTAGGTGACAATGGACAATGAAAAACAAACTGTAAGTGCTATGATGCGGGAATTCATCGAAACGATTTTATTTCACTTTTTAAACAAAAGCTTGCCTGGCAATAACTTGAGGGCGGATTGGAGAGGACATGAAAGGATATCAATACTTGGATGAGAATGGAACATTCTGCCTGGAGAATCCTGAATTAACAGGATATCTGTATTTTCCCATTGCGAATGAAAAGGGAGTAATGGCAAGTGTCACACCAAGCCTTGGCGGAGACAACAAAATGGGACAGAATACATTTTTGCTGGCACCTGTAAGCAGCGAGGATCTCCATGATAAAAAAGGTACCAGAAATTTCTGGGTGAAGATTGAAGATAAAGGATTATGGTCGGCAACAGGAGCCTCTGCCTGGCAGGAAGCGGGGCTCTTTACAAAAGAAAAGGACAAGTCCCTTCTTAAGGCAGGGATGATGTGGCATAGTGTTAAGAGAACTTCAGAAGAATTCGGCATTGAGGCAGAAATCACCTCTTTTGTTCCTTTAGATAACACGGTTGAGATTATGACGGTAACCTTAAGAGCTCTATCGGATGACCTTACCATAACTCCTACTGCTGCAATTCCACTATACGGCCGTTCAGCGGATAATATCAGGGATCACAGGCATGTGACTTCTCTCCTTCACCGGATGGAAACGGTAAAAGAGGGTATTCTTTTAAATCCTACCCTTACCTTTGATGAAAGAGGACATAGAAAAAATGAAGTGGTATATGGGGTGGCAGGTGCCGCTGTGGGGGAAGGGGCAGAATACAGGCTGCCGGCAGGCTTCTATCCGGTAATAGAAGATTTTATTGGAGAGGGAGGCTCGCTTATTAACCCCAGAGCATTGCTGGAAGGCGCAGAGCCTGTAAAAGCAGGCTTTCACAAAGACGGCTATGAAACCTTAGGAGGCATAGCCTATGAGACCTGCACGCTGAAAAAAGGCGAGGAAAAGACCTATATTATAGTACTTGGTTATGGAAAGAATAAAGAGGATTTTCTTGCCCAGACCAGACCTTATCTCTCAAAGACGTATTGTGATACGGCTCTTGAAGAAGTAAAGAAATCCTGGCTTGAAAAGTTAAATATCAAGTACCATACCTCCTCAGCGGATTTTGATGCGTGGATGCAGTGGGTGGACTTCCAGCCAATACTTCGAAGAATCTACGGCTGTTCTTTTCTTCCCCACCATGACTATGGAAAGGGCGGAAGAGGCTGGAGGGATTTATGGCAGGACTGCCTGGCGCTGCTTATCATGAACCCCGACGGTGTCAGGGATATGCTGTGGTCTAACTATGCAGGTGTCCGTGCAGACGGAAGCAATGCTACCATAATCGGAACAAAGCAGGGTGAATTTATAGCGGACAGGAATAACATCACCAGGGTATGGATGGATCACGGAGTATGGCCTTTCCTTACTACCAGACTTTATATCATGCAGACAGGAGATACCGGGCTTTTATTTCAGGAGAATACATATTTTAAAGACCCGCAGGCAGTAAGAGGGGAAGAAAAAGATCTTTTGTGGAAAGCAGAAGACGGTAACATCCTAAGGACAAAGGACAATGAGGAATACAGGGGTACGGTACTGGAGCATGTACTGATTGAACTTCTGACTGCTTTTTATGATGTGGGAGAACATAATCATATGAGGCTTCGCGGGGCAGACTGGAATGATGCCCTTGACATGGCAAAAGAACGTGGGGAAAGTGTTGCCTTTAGTGCCCTTTTTGGTCAGAATCTGGTGCAGTTGGGTGAAATGCTTTTGCATCTGAAGGAAGAGGGAATGGATAAGGTATCCCTTCTTGAGGAATTATTCCTGCTTCTTAAGGATAATGATAAGTTGTATGAGGATGTGAAGTCAAAAACAGAGTTGTTGCATGATTATTGCGATAAAGTAAGACATACCGTAAGCGGAGAGAAAAAAGAAATATCTTTAACAGAGCTTTCTGATAATCTTATAAAGAAGGGTAACTGGATAAAGGAGCATATCAGAAAAACCGAATGGATCAGTGACCGTGCGGGCTATTCCTGGTATAACAGCTATTACGATAATAATGGAAGAAGAGTTGAGGGGGATAACAAAGAAGGCGTCCGTATGATGTTAACAGGGCAGGTGTTTACCATTATGTCCGGTATCGCATTAGAAGAGCAGGTGAAGAAAATTACGGCAGCTGCGGATAATTACCTGTATGCGAAGGAGCTGGGGGGATACAGGCTTAATACGGATTTTCATGAATTAAAGACAGACCTTGGAAGAATGTTCGGCTTTGCCTACGGCAGTAAGGAAAATGGAGCGGTCTTTGCACATATGGCTGTTATGTATGCCAATGCCCTGTACCAGAGAAACTTTATAAAGGAAGGGTATGAAGTGATTAACAGCCTCTATTCCCACTTAAGTGACTTTGAAAAGAGCAGGATATACCCCGGAATCCCGGAATATATCGGAGATAACGGCAGGGGATTATACCATTACCTGACAGGTTCGGCAAGCTGGCTGCTGCTGACGGTATTGACAGAGATGTTTGGTGTGAAGGGTGAATACGGCAGCCTTCTTCTGGAGCCAAAATTATTAAAGGAGCAGTTTGACGGGGAAGGAAAGACAAGGGTATCCTTTGTATTCGGAGGAAAGAATTTTGAGCTGACCTATGTAAATAGGGAAGGAAAAGAAGTTACCGGTTACCGCATAGGAAATACTCTTCTTAACGATGAGCCGGTGATTACAGATTCCGGTAAATTTGTAATTTCAAAAGAAATAATTGATAAGCTGGATGATAATTTGGTGCATAAAATATCCGTCGAACTGGTTTAGCAGATGCAGAAAGGGAAAGGTGCGGCATCCATGGATAAACAATATATTGATATTACCTCCTATGAAGGGGAAGGATATAAGCCGGTTATTGATTATATGGGCTGGCGGGTGGCAATTCTTCGATACTGCGAGGAATTAGAGGTTCAAAATTTAAAGACCATGCAAAAGCACAATGAGTCCGATGAAGTATTTGTATTGCTTGAAGGAAACTGCATTCTTTTTTCAGGAGGAACGGGAGAGTCCATTCATTCCATGGATGCAGTGGCAATGGAACCTATGAAGCTTTATAATGTAAAAAAAGGAGTGTGGCATACCCATACCCTTGATAAAGAAGGCACTGTACTTATAGTGGAAAACAGGGACACGTCAGACCTTAATTCTCCTACTCTTAAGCTGGAAGATGTCCAGATAGAAAAAATCAGGGAGTTGTATAATAGCACAAAGCTGATAGCAGAGTAGAGAGTTTATGAACTTATGGGGAGGGGCCGTTCTGCAACCAGTGTTATTTCAATCTCTCCAAATGTGTCAGTACGAAAAAAGCATAGGTTCACGGACTAACCATAGTCCAGAACCTACGCTTTTTTCATTGAAACCGATTAATATTGAAAATCATCTAATTACTTAATTGAACAATAGTTAAAGAGCGGTTCATATAACCTAAAACAGGAAAATCCGTACTAATACTTGTTCCTACTTCATCTCCTGCTGTTAAGGCGGCTTGAACGACAAACGTTGAACTGCTTCTATTGGATATCTTAAAAAAAGTAGTAGTATCGCCAAAAATCGCTGTACCATTGACAGTAATAATAGCATTTAGATAGGGTTGATCCGGGTCTGGATTAACAGTGGCTTCAGCGTTAATAGATATTGTTATTTGATAAATTCCGCTTTGTCCTGCCACTAATTCATTGCCTGATAGGCTAACTGTAATAGTATCTGATAAAGGACCAGCCACACTAAATGGTACGGGTGTGAATGCTGCCCCGGGCGTCTCTACACTACCTCCTCTTAAAGATCCAAAAGCCAAAACGACTTCTCCAGTGGCACCTGGAGGACCGGGAGGCCCCGGTGGGCAAGGCGGCGGACATGGCGGTAGAAATGGATTACAGCCCTGATTCCATGCATTATTAAAATTAGCTGCTGATATTTTATCTATACTCATGCAAAAACTCCTTTCTGTTAAACAGGATTTTACAATCCATATTCTATATTTATGACATCATTCTAGTTTGTGCAAATAAGCTGTTTTATGCTATTATTTTGTCTTTATTTGTCTGATAATGGAGTGAAATTTGCTGACTATGACGCGAGAAGGAGTTTATAAAGGCATTAATTTTAGAGCTTATACTTTGCTTTTTTCGCATGATTCTGAAAGTGGTCCACTTGCTTTGTATCAGAACAGCCCCTTCTTATCCTATTGCCTTTAGGGAATAATGTTATATAATAAAAGAAAGAAATTAAGAAGATAAGGCAAAGTTGTGAAAATGTAAGGAAAGGAGGCAGGCCATGCGTGACTTAAGCTTATATGAAAAGAAAATTATAAAAGACGAAGAATTCCCGGTACAGATGTTTGAGAGCCAGGTGCGAAAGCCGGGAGTTTATTTTCAGCCCCACTGGCATGAGCATCTGGAGCTTAATTATGTATTAAAGGGGAAAGGCGCCTTTATCTGTGACAGAAAAACGATTCCAGTCAGAGAGGGAAGCCTTGTAATATTTAACAGCAATGTTCTTCATGAAGGTATCAGTGAGGGAAATGTATTTAATACTCTTGTTATAATTTTTGAAATGAACTCTTTTTCCAAGGAAATAGCAGATTATAATGTACTGTTTGAAAGCCTTATTGAAGACGACGAAAAAATCAGGGAAATCCTTTTATCCATCTATAAAGAAGATGTGGAAAGAAAGCATGGTTACAGGCTTGCAATAAAAGGAATGCTCTATGACCTGATTACCTATTTGTTCCGCAATTATGTTACTGAGAGTCTGTCTCCCAGAGAAAACACGCTGCGCCTTCATAATCTTGGACGTTTGAATACGGTTGTTCAGTATATTCAGGAAAATTACAGCGAACCAATAACCAATAAAGAGCTGGCGGATTTAATTCATTTAAGTGAATACCGCTTTTGTCATTTATTTAAGGAAAGCGTGGGAAAGAGCCCTATTAACTATATCAATGAGGTGAGGCTTAAGAAGGCCTATGAGCTGATAAAGGAAAAAGATAACACCATATCGGAGGTAGCGGTTAAGGTGGGATTTTCCGATTATAATAATTTTGGCAGGCTGTTTCGCAGATACTATGGTTTTCCTCCTTCAAGAGCATGAAACAGCAAAATAATATGACTAATCAGCAATACATCTATAGCAATTTTTAAGAAGAAATTATATCATGGTATAAGAAACAGTAAGAAGGCAGAAAATTGTAATATAGTAGATTGTTGAAGGAGGTAACATATGAAGTTAGGAATATTTTCAGTAGTATTGGGAGATTTGCCGTTAGAAAAGGCTTGCGAATTCCTGCAGAAAAATGGAGTTCAGATGATTGAAATCGGATGCGGCGGGCATCCCGGTAAAGCACACTGCGACCCGGAGATTCTTTTAAAGGACGAAGAGAAGTTAAAAGAATTCAAAGATACCATAGCAAAATATGAGTTGCAGATAAGTGCTCTTAGTGCTCACGGCAATATGGTGCACCCGGTGAAAGAGATTGCGGACAAGTTTGAGAAGGATCTTACCAATGCTATTCTTTTGGCTGAAAAGTTAGGAGTTCCTGTTGTGAATACTTTTTCCGGCTGTCCGGGAGGAAGTAAAGAGGATAAGACACCGAACTGGGTAACCTGTTCGTGGCCTGAAGATTATTACCATGCACTGGAATATCAGTGGAATGAAGTATTAATTCCTTACTGGAAGAAGAAAGCTGCTTTTGCAAGGGAGCACGGAATTAAGATTGCTTTAGAGCTTCATCCGGGATTTTGCGTATATAATACCAAGACACTTCTTCGCTTAAGAGAAGCAGCAGGACCCGAAATCGGAGCTAACTTCGATCCCAGCCATTTGATCTGGCAGGGTATGGATCCTTGTGCCTGCATCAGAGAGCTTGGCAAGCAGGGAGCAATCTTCCATTTCCATGCGAAGGATACCAAGATTGACGGACTTAACTGCGGTGTAAACGGTGTTCTGGATACCACCCATTATGGTGACGAGATCAACCGTTCCTGGATATTCCGTTCCGTAGGTTATGGCCATGGAGAAGAATACTGGAAGGCAATGATTTCTGAATTGAGACTGGCAGGCTACGATTATGCTATCAGCATCGAGCATGAAGACAGCCTTATGACAGGAAGTGAAGGTTTAAATAAGGCTATTAAATTTCTTCAGAATGTTTTGATATATGAAGAGCGCGGAGAGATGTTCTGGGCTTAAGAAAGAAAATTAAAAGAAGTAGGAAAAGATAAGGGCTGTAGAGGCGAAAACATCAGCCCTTCTACAGAAAGAGGCAAATATGTCACAGAAAGATATGCGAATTGCCATTGTAGGTCTTGGCGGAATGGGAGACTGGCACAGACAGTTAATTGAATCCATTGACGGGCTTACACTGGCAGGTACTTATGATATCAGGGAAGAAAGACAGGAATATGCAAGAGAAAAGAAGGTCAATGTTTATGATAGCTTTGAGGAGCTGTTAGCAGATAAATCCGTGGATTTATGTCTTATTGCAACCCCCAACGACCTTCATAAGCCTCTTGCTATAGCAGCAATGAAGGCAGGTAAGAACGTAGTAAGCGAGAAGCCTGTAACCCTAAGCTCTGCAGATTTACAGGAGATGATAGATGCGTCCAAAGAGACGGGAATGCTTTTTACCGTTCACCAGAACAGACGCTGGGATGAAGATTATCTTACCATGAAGAAGATTTATGAGGAGAATATGTTAGGAGAAGTATTCCGCATTGAATCCAGAGTGCATGGTTCCAGAGGAATACCGGGAGACTGGCGGCAGGAAAAGGAGCATGGCGGCGGCATGGTGCTTGACTGGGGCGTTCATTTACTCGACCAGATTCTGCTTATGATGGAAGGCGTTAAGCTCAAAAAGGTCTATGCAACGATGACTTATGTAACCAATCAGCTGGTGGATGACGGCTTTACAGCAAGCCTTCTCTTTGCAAATGGTACCGAGGTTATTGTGGAGGTAGGAACCAGTAACTTTGTAAATCTTCCAAGATGGTATATGCTTGGCTCTAACGGTACAGCCGTTATAGAAGATTGGAATCTTAAGGGCGAAATTGTAAGTGCAAAAGGACAGAATGAAAAAGACGTCGTTCCGGTAATCACAGCAGCAGGCCTTACCAAGACCATGGCACCCAGAAGAGAAGATACCATTGCAAAGGCAGAGCTTCCTGCTGTAAAGAGTGATATCAGGGATTTCTACCGCAATGTAATGAAAGCCATCCGCGGGGAGGAAGAGATTATCGTGAAACTTCCCGAAGTGGCAAGAGTTATGAGGCTGATGGAGGCAATCTTTGAATCCGCCGAGAAGAAGCAGGCGATAGATTTTGAATAAGTTGAAAAACAAAAGGCTGTTTTTTAACTATAGATTATGGAATGTCCAATTAGAGATTGGATATTAAGGAAAGAGGTTTATCATGGAGAAAGTAAGGATTGGCATTATAGGCTGCGGTGGAATTGCCAACGGAAAGCATTTGCCCGCCATTAAAAGAAACGGCAATTTCGAGATTGTAGCTTTCTGTGATTTAATCAAGGAAAGAGCAGAAAAAGCAAAAAAAGAGTATGGTACGGAAAGTTCCAAGGTATTTACAGATTATAAGGAACTACTTGCAGAAAAGGATATTACAGCAGTATATGTATTAACACCAAACAAATCCCATGCTTCTATTTCTATCGATGCAATGGAAGCAGATAAGCATGTAATGTGTGAAAAGCCCATGGCAAAGACTTACACCGATGCAAAAAAAATGGTCGAAACGGCAAAAAAGACCGGAAAGATCCTTACCATTGGCTATCAGAACAGATACCGTGCAGATTCTACTTATCTTAAGAGAGCCTGCACAAACGATGATTTGGGCGAAATCTACTATGCAAGGGCTCATGCAGTCAGAAGAAGAGCAGTACCTACCTGGGGTGTTTTCTTAAACGAAGAAGAACAGGGCGGAGGACCTTTAATTGATATCGGAACCCATGCACTGGATTTAACTCTCTGGATGATGAATAATTATGAGGTGGAATCCGTAACCGGTTCCGTATACCGTAAGTTAGCAGACCAGAAGGAACAGGGCAATGCCTTTGGCGAATGGGATCCTTCCGTATTTACCGTTGAAGATTCTGCTTTTGGTTTTGTTAAGATGAAAAATGGTGCCACCATCCACCTGGAAGCTTCCTGGGCATTAAATACCCTGGATGTGGATGAAGCCAAGGTAAGCCTTTGCGGAACAAAAGCCGGCGCTGATATGAAAGATGGCTTAAGAATCAACAGAGTGCAGTACAATAAGCAATGCGTGGAGAAACCGGATTTAGCTTCCGGCGGAGTTGCTTTCTTTGACGGAAAATCCGAAAAGGACTCTGATATTGAGCAGAAGGTTTTCTATAATGCCATCACAAAGGGTGAAGAACTGGTAGTAAAACCGGAGCAGGCTCTTGTTGTAACACAGGTATTGGAAGCTATTTATGAAGCAGGAAGAACAGGAAAGACAGTATATTTTGATTAATAGTTAAGCTGATAAAAGAGCTGTCTGAAGTAGCCAGGAGTATTTGGCATATTTCAGACAGCTCTTTATTATTTTTATTGTCTGTTATTTACTTGACAAATCAGGGTACTTTTTGGATAATTTGAATAGGTTATGGAATGGAAGGTTGATATCCACGAAAGGGATTAGGTTGAAAAATGCATAATAAGATAAATACCAGATGGTTGGCACGTGGAATTATAGTTTTGACGGCTTCACTCTTACTTACCGGGTGCGGAGCAAAGTCTGCCGGAGACTATTACAGGGAAGGAATGGAGTATTTTAACAGCGGCAATTATGAAAAGGCAGATAAAAGCTTAAAAAAGGCAATAGAAGAAAATGGAGAACGGGCAGATTATTATATCAGCTATGCCATGAATCTGATACAGCAGAAAAAATACGATGATGCAATTGCCTATTTCGAACGCAGCCTTTTGGATAAGGATAATGCTATTGTGCGAAAGAATAATAAGCAGGCTTACCGGGGCGAAGGAATTGCTTATTACAGACTGCATGACTATAAAACAGCCATTGAAAAATTCGATAAAGCCCTTGCCATCAAAGAACAAAAGGATATTGATCAGGATATTTTATCCTATAAAGGCATGGCACAGGCAAAATCAGGACAGTATAAAGAAGCGGCAGCTACGTATACTAAAATAATTGAAGCAGACAAGGGAAGCGCAGAGGCTTATAAAACCAGAGGAGATATTTACTGTAAGATGGGAGAATATAAGAAAAGCCTTTCAGATTACGATAAAGCCATCAAGCTTGAGCCGCGTAATTATGATTTTTACTTTGAGAAGTATTTTCTGATGCTTAATATGAAGGATGAAGAGGGAGCTAAGGAAGTACTAAGTAAAGCAGCTGCCATTAATGGTACCACGGAAAAAGATAAATTTAATGTGGCAAAGGTGACATACTATAAGGGAGATTATGAAACAGCCCTGCAAATGTTTGGAGAAGCTTTTGGGAATGGGTTTACAGAAAGCTATTATTATTTGGGGCTTATTTATGAAAAGAAAAAAGATTATGAAAATGCAGCCGAAAATTACAGTAAGTATCTGGAATCCGAGGAAGGCAGAGATAATGCAAATGCCTGCTACCGGGCGGCAGAGTGTCTGATAAAGCGTAATAATTATGAGGAGGCACTTGGACTTATTGAAGACGGTATCAAGATAAATGATGTGGACGTCAACCAGGATTTAAAGCGAAGCCAGATAATTGTTTATGAACATCTGACCAGATATGAAGAAGCCTATAAGCTGGTAAAAGAATATATAAAGGAATACCCGGAGGATGAGGCAGCAAAGAAAGAGGAAACATTCTTAAGCACCAGAGCAGCTGATGCGGTGACTATCCCTAAGGCCGGGAATTAAGGAGAACTAATAAAACATGGGTGAATTGTATGAAATAAAGGAACAGGAAGAACGCCTGATATTAGTCAGTGTGGAGACCGGTCCGGGAGACGATACCGAGGATTCCTTAGAGGAGCTAAAAGAGCTTGCCAAAACAGCGGGTGCCGTTACCCTGGATATGATTATACAAAACAGGGAGAGTATCCATCCCGGAACCTATATTGGAAAGGGCAAGATAGAAGAAGTGAGGGAACTGGCAGAAAGCCTTGGGGCTACCGGTGTGGTCTGTGATGATGAGCTTTCGCCGGCACAGCTTAAGAACTTAGAGGATGCCCTTAAGATGAAGGTAATGGACCGTACCATGCTAATACTTGATATCTTTGCCCAGCATGCAGTAACCAGGGAAGGTAAGATTCAGGTGGAACTGGCACAATTAAAATACCGTTCCACCCGTCTTGTGGGAATGAGAAATTCCCTTTCACGTCTTGGCGGCGGTATTGGAACCAGAGGGCCCGGTGAGAAAAAATTGGAGACAGACAGGCGGTTAATAAGAGACAGAATTTCGCAGCTTAACAGAGAGCTCGCTGAAGTGAAACAGGTCAGGGAGACTACAAGAGAATTAAGGAGCAAGAACCCAATACCCGTAGTTGCAATTGTAGGCTATACCAATGCCGGAAAATCCACTTTGTTAAACCATTTGACAGGGGCAGGAGTGTTAGAGGAGGACAAACTCTTTGCAACCCTGGATCCCACTACCAGGAATATTGTGCTTCCCGGCGGTGAGCAGGTACTCTTAACGGATACGGTAGGCTTTATAAGAAAGCTTCCCCATCATCTGATAGAAGCTTTCCGCAGTACTTTAGAGGAAGCAAAATATGCGGATATGATACTTCACGTAGTGGACAGTTCCAACCCTTCTGCCTATAAGCACATGCATGTGGTGTACGAGACTTTAAAAAATCTTGGCATCAAGGATAAAACGGTCATAACCCTTTTTAATAAACAGGATTTACTTCCTACACAAACCATCATAAAGGATTTTAAGGCAGACCGGACCTTAAAGATTTCTGCCAAAGAAAACAAAGGATTAGAAGAGCTTTTAAATATATTAGAAGAACTTCTTCGGGAACGAAAGGTATTGATAGAGAGGGTATTTTCTTATCAGGATGCCGGGCGGATACAGTTAATCCGCAAATATGGGCAGCTTCTTTGCGAAGACTACAGAGAGGATGGCATTTTTATAAAGGCTTACGTGCCAAAAGATATCTGCGGGATGATATAAGCAGCTTTGATTTAATTGTTTAAACAGCTAAAACAGTATAAGAAATTCCGGTAACAGAGGCAATTGAATAAGAAATTATAAAATAAAAATCCAATTGAAAAAGGTGTCTGATATCATAAAAATAAATAGGCAATAGGCACTATATAAAAATACTATATATAGTTTAGTTGTTATAATTAAATAATATATATAGTATTTTTTTATTGACTAGAAATGAAAATTTTGCTATTATTTTAATAAGCGGTTAGTGGCTAGATAGATAATAAAACAATTTAAAAAGTCAGCTTATTAAGAATCAGACTACGTGATACTGTGTTGACAGCCGGGCAAAGGGGCCAGGAACTGTTACTATGGTATCACGTTGTAGTCTATATTGGCGGCTTGTCAAAATTAAAGGGGGATTGTCATGATTCAGGTAGTAAAACGAGATGGTGAAATTGCAGATTTTAATCTTTCTAAAATCTCTGCGGCAATTGAGAAAGCATTTAAGGCAACAGAGAAGTTCTATACGGGGGATGTCATAAATCTGCTGACACTAAGGGTAACAGCGGATTTTCAGCAAAAAGTGAAGAATGAAAAGATTACGGTGGAGGATGTTCAGGACAGTGTAGAGCATGTGCTGGAACAGACAGGCTATACGGATGTAGCCAAGGCATATATTCTATACCGCAAGAACCGTGAAAAGATCCGTAATATGAAATCCACTATCCTGGATTATAAGGAAATTGTCAACAGCTATGTAAAGGAAGAGGACTGGCGTGTAAAGGAGAATTCTACCGTGACCTATTCCGTAGGCGGTCTGATATTACATAATTCCGGTTCTGTAACGGCAAATTACTGGTTGTCTGAGATTTATGATGAGGAGATTGCAGCAGCTCACAGAAATGCAGATATCCATCTTCACGACTTGTCCATGTTAACAGGCTACTGTGCAGGCTGGTCTCTGAAACAGCTGATAAAGGAAGGCTTAGGAGGAATCCCCGGAAAGATTACTTCCTCTCCCGCAAGCCATCTCTCCACCCTTTGCAATCAGATGGTAAACTTTTTAGGTATTATGCAGAATGAATGGGCAGGTGCGCAGGCCTTTTCCTCCTTTGACACTTACCTTGCCCCTTTTGTTAAGATAGATGACCTTTCCTACAGAGAAGTAAAGCAATGCATCCAATCCTTTATATACGGTGTAAATACTCCCAGCCGCTGGGGTACCCAGGCACCCTTTTCCAACATTACCTTAGACTGGACGGTACCTGCTGACTTAGCAGAGCTTCCCTGCATCGTAGGCGGAAAGGAAATGGACTTCTTCTACAAGGACTGTAAGAAGGAAATGGACATGGTAAACAAAGCATTTATCGAGATTATGATTGAAGGTGATGCCAACGGAAGAGGATTCCAGTATCCTATCCCTACCTATTCCATCACCAGTGATTTTGATTGGTCCGATACGGAGAACAACCGTCTTTTATTTGAAATGACAGCAAAATACGGTACTCCCTATTTCTCAAACTATATTAACAGTGATATGGAACCCAGTGATGTACGTTCCATGTGCTGCAGGCTCCGTCTTGACCTTAGAGAACTTAGAAAGAAGACCGGCGGTTTCTTTGGCTCCGGTGAAAGTACCGGTTCCATTGGTGTTGTTACCATTAATATGCCCCGCATTGCTTACCTGGCAGATACAGAGGAAGATTTCTTTGTACGCCTTGACAGAATGATGGATATATCTGCCCGTTCCCTGCATGTAAAACGTCAGGTAATTACCAAGCTGTTAAATGAAGGACTTTACCCTTATACCAGGAGATATCTTGGTACCTTCGACAATCATTTCTCCACCATCGGACTGCTGGGAATGAATGAAGTGGGACTTAATGCCAAGTGGCTTGGCAAGGATATGACCGACAGGGAAACGCAGGAATTCAGTATAAAAGTATTAAATCATATGAGAGACCGTTTATCAGATTACCAGGAGGAGTACGGCAATCTCTTTAATCTGGAGGCAACTCCTGCAGAATCCACCAGTTACCGTCTGGCGAAGCATGACAGGAAGCATTATCCGGGTATTAAGGCAGCAGGAAAAGAAGGGGATACCCCTTATTACACCAACAGCTCCCACCTTCCTGTAGGTTACACGGAGGATGTCTTTGAGGCACTGGATATTCAGGATGAGCTTCAGACCCTTTACACCTCCGGTACCGTATTCCATGCATTTTTAGGAGAGAAACTCCCTGACTGGCAGGCAGCAGCAAAGTTGGTTAAAACTATTGCAGAGAATTATAAGCTGCCCTATTATACACTTTCTCCTACCTATTCTATCTGCAAGGATCACGGTTACTTAAGCGGAGAGCAGTATACCTGCCCGCATTGCGGACAGAATGCAGAGGTCTATTCCCGTATTACAGGCTATTACAGACCTGTTCAGAACTGGAATGAAGGAAAGGCACAGGAATATAAGAACCGTAGAGTATATGAAATGAAAAAATCCAGTAAAATTCCGGGTATTCGTGCAGTTGTCAGAAACAGTGAGCTGACAAGAGAAGAAGTAGCAGCCTCATCAGAACAAAAGGCCCTGCTCTTTACCACCAAAACCTGCCCGAATTGTAAGATAGCAAAAGAATACCTGGGAGATTATCCATACAGAATAGTGGATGCAGAGGAAAATGCAGAGCTTGCAAGAAAATATGGAATTATGCAGGCACCTACCCTGGTGGTATTAGAGGAGGGTAAGGTAAATAAATACATCAATGCCTCTAATATTAAGAGATTTACAGATGAGCTTGTAATACAGTAAAGAGTATAAGATAAGCCTGGTGTGTTAATTATTAGAAAAGATAGGCATGGAGCTAATAATTGATATTACCGGGCTGTTTTTAATTGCACAGTATGGAATGGAAAATTTAAGATTGGATATTCAGGAAAGAGGTTAGTATGAATTTAATTGTTGCGGTAGACAGAAACTGGGCAATAGGCTATCAGAATAAAATGTTAATCAGCATCCCGGAGGATATGCGTTTTTTTCGTGACGAAACCATAGGAAAAGCCGTTATTATGGGAAGAAAGACTATGGAAACATTTCAAGGAGGAAAGCCTTTAAAAAACCGGTTAAATGTCGTAATAACCTCAAAAGATATTGAGATAAACGATGCGGTTGTAGTGCATAGCATCGAGGAAGCATTAGAAGCTGTGAAGGATTACAAGTCAGAAGCTGTCTATGTAGTCGGCGGAGAAAGCATTTACAGGCAAATGATTGACTACTGTGATGTTGCCCATGTTACCAAAATAGACTATGCTTACCATGCAGATACCTATTTTCCGAATCTGGATGAAAAGAAAGAATGGAAGATAGCGGAAGAATCCGAAGAAAGAACCTACTATGATATCGAATATGCCTTTTATAAATATGTGAAAGCTAAAAAATAGGCTATTTTATAAAACAACAGCGTATTGCAATCTACTTTAAAAGTGATATAATTTATATGACGTGGTAATAATAACCATGTGATATTAAATTGTAGAAAGAAGTCTGATTGTTATGTTAAAATTGATTGTAGACAGCACCTGCGACCTGCCGGAAGAATATATCAAAGAAAATGATATTTTGGTGCTGCCACTTAAGGTACTTTTAGAGGATAAGGAATATTTAGACGGTGAGACAATCAATGTAGATGAGGTTTATGAGGCTATGAAAAAAGGAAATATGCCAGTGACCTCCCAACCGGCACCCGAAACCATATATAGTACTTTTTTAAACTATGCCAAAAAGGGTCAGGATTTTATCTATCTTGCATTTTCTTCTGCGATGTCCGGGACTTTTCAGTTAGCATCTTCCATCCTTTCAGAGCTGAAAGAAGAATATCCGGAGGTTAACATGGAGGTTGTGGATTCTATGGGCGGCTCCACTGCTACCGGGTTAATAGTGATGCAGACCATGGAATACATTAAAAGCAGTGTACTGGAATTTAAAAAAGCATTGGATTATATGAAAGAGCTGACACATCATATAGAGCATATTTTTACGATTTCTGATTTGAACTGGCTTATAAAGGGAGGCAGAATCGGCAAAGCCCAGGGAATGATAGGAAGTATCCTTGGGATTAACCCAATCCTTGATGTCAATGACGGACGAATGGAAGTTATCAGAAAGACAAGAGGGAGAAAAAAAGCTTTTGCGGCAGTGGTTGATATGCTGGAGGAAAGAGCAGGTAAGCTTAAAAATCAGATAATCGGTATCAGCCACGCAGATGATGAAGAAGCGGCAAGGGAATTGGTCTTAATGATAAAGGAAAGACTCGGCTGTACACAGTTTATTGTTAATAAAATAGGCGGAGTTCTAGGAAGCCATTTGGGTATTGGCGGCGTAGGGGTATTTTTCTTTAATCAGGAAGCAAATTTACAGGCTGATGTCAAAAGTTGTAATGAAAGTTAAAAATTTCTCAAAAAGACTTGAAAAACCCTTTCTGAAAGGCTAATATTATTGCTATACAAATTTTTGAAAAGGAAAGAGGTACGTATCATGTTAAATATCAGATATGAAAAAACTGCAACACCAAAGGAACTGCCGGCAAAAAATGATCCTTTAAAATTCGGAACCATATTTACGGATCATATGTTTGTGATGGATTATGAGACCGTCAAAGGATGGCATGATGCGCGAATTATACCTTACCAACCTATCAGTTTAGATCCTTCTGCTATGGTATTTCACTATGGACAGGAAATGTTTGAAGGTTTAAAGGCATATAAAACAGAGGATGGAAGAGTGTTATTGTTCCGTCCTAACAAGAATATCGAAAGAGCCAATAACACCAATAGAAGAATCTGTATACCTGAAATTCCGGAAGAGGATTTCCTGCAGGCAATTAAAGAAGTGGTTAAGACGGATGAAGCCTGGATTCCAACAAAGCCCGGAACTTCTCTTTATATCAGACCTTTCATTATTGCAACAGATCCCTTTTTAGGAGTAAGGCCTTCCGATACCTATAAATTTATCATTATACTTAGCCCTGTTGGTGCTTACTATCCGGAAGGGTTAGACCCTGTAAAGATTTGGATTGAAGATGAATATGTAAGAGCCGTTAAAGGCGGAATTGGAGAAGCAAAGACAGGTGCTAATTATGTTGCTTCCCTGAAATCACAGGTGAAGGCCCATGAGGAGGGATACTCCCAGGTACTTTGGCTGGACGGCGTTAACAGAAAATATATTGAAGAAGTCGGAGCTATGAATATTTTCTTTAAAATAGACGGCAAGATTGTAACGCCTGTCCTTAATGGAAGCATTCTTCCCGGCGTTACGAGGGATTCTGTAATCTGCTTATGCAAAGAATGGGGCCTTCCGGTGGAAGAAAGAAAAATAGATATAGCAGAGATCAAAAAAGCCTATGAAGACGGCACCTTAGAAGAGGTATTTGGAAGCGGTACTGCTGCTGTAATATCTCCGGTAGGCCAGTTAAGATGGGAAGACACTATTATGCAGGTGAGGGATGGAGGAATCGGCGAGTATAGCCAGAAGCTCTATGATACCATCACAGGAATCCAGCTGGGAAAAGAAAAGGATATTTTGGGCTGGACAGTAGAGGTTTAGTCATCATAAAGGAACAGGATAGGGGCTGTTGTAATTCAACAGCCCTATTTTTTTAAGGAAGGTAAGTTGTTTGAAAAATGCATTGCATTTTTTAAACGCAATTTTGTGCCTGCGGCCCAAAGTTTGCAGGTACAGGAAAGGGCATGGTTATTTTATGGGTGAATTATCAGTAACATTACAGGAGATAAATACTCTTTCCATTATTACCAGGCTGACGCTTGCAATACTTTTCGGAGGAGTAATCGGATATGAGAGGGGAAGAAAAAGAAGACCTGCGGGGCTTAGAACCCATATTCTTGTCTGCATTGGAGCCGCGCTTGTAATGATAACCAGTCAGTATATGCTGGAAGTCAAGCATTACACGACAGATCCTTCAAGGCTTGGAGCACAGGTAATCAGCGGAATCGGCTTTCTGGGGGCAGGAACTATACTAATAACCGTAAAGCAGCAGGTAAAAGGACTGACAACAGCAGCGGGACTATGGGCTTCCGCCTGCATGGGCCTTGCTCTTGGAATCGGCTTTTACGAAGGGGCCATCATAGCCTGTGTATTTATCTATATCTGCAATACCGTATTGCACCGCTTTGATACGTATACCATGTCAAGGACAAAGCTTATAGAAGTATATGTGCAGGTAACAACAGTAAATGCCATAAGCAAAGTATTTGAAACAATACGCAATAATAACATGGACATATCCGATGTGGAAATCAGTAAGACAAGAAACAGCGAGGATACGGTAGGATTGTTTATTATGATAAAGCAACAGGAAAAACATGATCATGAGAAGATTTTACTGCTGCTTGGAAGCCTGGATGATGTACTTACGGTGGATGAGATATAGATGATAAATGTTCACCGCTTATTTGGGCGGTAACGCAAGCAGGCTTACAGTATGTATGGGGGCAGCAAGCCAGAAAGGATAAAGGTGATTTTGATATGGAAAAGTTCTACCGTCTTTTTGTTGCAATTGATTTTGGAGAAGAAGAGAAAGAAAAGCTTTATAATTATGGAATGACTGTCAGGGAGAATTCTGTAAAGGGGAATTTTACCCATAAGGAGAACCTTCATTTAACATTGGCTTTTATAGGAGAGACGAGAAGAAGGAAGGAAGCAGAAGAAGCACTTAAGGACGGGGTAATAAAGAGCAGAATAACACCCTTTGCCATAGAGACAGAAAAGCTTGGACGTTTTAAAAGCAGGGGAGGGGATATCCTGTGGGTAGGACTGAAGGAATCCCCCGAATTAATCTGCCTGCATGAAAAAATTACTGAAAGCTTAAGGAGAAAGGACTTTAACATAGAAGAGCAGCAATTGAAGGCGCACCTTACGGTAGGAAGAGGAGTGGTTTTAAATAAGACTGCCGTAGTAGAAGAGCTTTCTGCCGCTGTGCCAGGTATGCGTATTCCGGTTAATACCATTCACCTTATGAATTCTTTGAGAATTGACGGAAAGCTTACTTATAGCAGTCTGTACAAGGTGAGCCTGTGTTAGATTTCCTCAAACAGCTTTTTGTAGCTGTATTCTAACAGGCGGTGGTAATGACCGTGTCCCTGCCAAAAATGAAAGCAGTAAAGGTAAGGATCAAAATCCTTGTCCTGAAAAGAAATAACATACTCAAACTCTGCGTCTTCGACCTCTCTTAAGGTATATTCCTGACCTGAATTCTTAAAAGCAGCAAGCACCTGCTCTAAGGTAAAAGTATGGCTGCCGGCAAGGGAAATCAGTTCCTTTAAAAAATCAGAGGAAGAGCAGTATTCATTGATATATGCTACCCCATCAGGGGCAACAAGAAAGCGGAAACGGCTTCCTTCATGACTTATTAAGAGCGGTATATGACTGTCTTTTGCAAAAGCCTGAAATGTGCCTAATTCGTGTTCCATATCCTTATTGCTCTCAAAATCAGTTCCTAATAAGTAATTAAGAAGGTCCAGTTCATAATAGATGCCAAAGCTTTCCCCCTTTGTAAGGCCAAGCTTTAAAAGACCTTCATATACAGTAGTTTTCACATTATCAAGCAAAGCTTTGTATTTGCTTTCTATTTCAATCATAATTACCTCTTTATTCTGTTATATAGTCTCAAATCACCTAAGTATTCTATAATACCTCATATGAAATGTCAACGCCCCGGGCTATCTTTCTATGGACGGTAACAGGAAGGGGTGTATTCCATCTTTTTAATAGATATCAGGCGTATCTCATGGGGATGCAGAAGGGCAAACTGTGCCATTGTATTGTTTGTTACTGTTACCAGCTCTTTGGAAATTTTGGGCATGGAACGGCCTTTCAAAGTGGAAATTTCCTCCTCGGTGGTAAGAGGAATCGCACCCATGCGCACCCATTCATCAAAGGCACTTCCGCTTTCTCTGTTTACCTGGTGATGAGTGATAACATAATCTGCATTTTCTACATGAGTTAAGGTCAGGTGTATATCCAGTGATGAGGGATTAACAAAAGCATTATAACGCTCTGTAAAGGTTACGTTAAATAACACTCCCTGTGCATAAAGAGGTGAAACATGATGGTAGTTATAAAGAAGGATGACGTAATCTCCCTTGCCATTTGTTGTTACGAAATACCCCTCTCCCCTATCTACCAGAATATCCATCAGCTTGTTTAAGAAGGTAAATGCATAGTATGCGGGCTTCTTAATACCGTGACAGGTGAACAAACCAAGTTCTCCGTGAAATTCTTCATTGTCCATAGGGAGCTCCTCTAAGATATCGGTAAGACACCAATTTCCAAAGCTCTCGACCGCATCGTAATTCTCCAGGATATTCTTTACGATGTATGCGGCGCGGTAACAGGTGTCGTTAAGCCAGTCGCAGTGGGAGGAAGTTGAAGCCCATTCCGTAATATATATAGGAAGTTTCGGGTATGATAAAATGCGGTTCTTAAAATCTTCTATGCTATGAGCCATATAGTCAGGATCATCAGATAGTATGATAGTATCTTTTTCGCTGTCCTTCTTGTTATTCCTTCCGAGTATGACAAAGGTGCCGATAGAAGAGGTTTTAACAGGATAGCAGTGTATATTATAAAAGTCGGGATAACAGTCATGCTGCTTGCAGTAATCCAGGAAATCATAAAATTCAGAGCTGCAAAAATCCAGAGAACCATAGGAAGGATTCCCAAAGGATAGTAAGGGATCACATTCCTTTACGCAATTTCTGGTTATCCGGTAAAGTTCATAGGTGATTTCATTGCTTTCGAATGAAAATATATAGGATAAAAAAGGTACATTCCAAAAGGAGAACATCCAGGTTCTGACTTCCTGGGCTCCATAACGCTTCAAAAGATGCTTGGTAAATTCCGTTATAAGATATACCCATTTCTTATAGTCCTTTGGTTTACTTAAAATAACAGGGTTAAAGAACAGGGTTTTTTCCGGGTCTTCCGCCAGAAGCCTTGGCATAAAGGAAAACTGGATCAAAGGCTTTAAGCCAACGGATAAGATAAAGTCAAGTGCTTCATCTACGTAAGTAAAAACAAGATAAGGGATTCCGTCTTTGTCTTCATTATAAAGCATCATACTGTCATCTAAAATACCATGGAATTTTATATACCGAAAGCCGACTTCCCTTTGCAGTTCCTTAAGATTCTCTCTGACATTTTTATATAGAAGTTCTTTCGCTCTTCCCACGCTGGTGAAGGTCTTAAAAGAATGATGAAGGAACTGCTTCTTCATAGTAGTATTAATACTCTGTACAATCAACCTGGTCGGATATTTAGCTTCCGGAAATTCCTTTTGAGACTCTTTATCCAGATATTCTCCCAACTTATTTAAAAAATCCTGTTGCTTTAAAAACAGCATGGAAGACTGCAGGGATTTTGAGCCATTTTCGGAACCGGCAGCTTCTTTTTGCTCTTTTTTATATTGTTTTGGCAGGAGGCCATATTCCTTTTTAAAAGTGCTTACAAAGTAACGGCTGTTGGAAAAACCGTTATTTGCAGCAATTTGCTCTATCGTCAGATCCGTGTGCAGCAAATCGGAAACAGCGTGGCGGAGTCTGATACCGGTCAGGTAATTAAACAAACTCACCCCCATATTTTTTTCAAAAAAATGAGACAGATAGGAGGCAGAAAGGTATTCTCTTTTAGCAATCGTTTCAAGAGTAAGGTTTTCTGTGTAATTTTCGTTCAGATATTGGATGATACCTTTAAGGCGTTTTAGATTCTTGAAATTTTTTTCGGGAGTGTCTGCTTTAAAACTTCGGAAATTATATATCAGTTCATATAGGATATTATAGGCCAGAGGTATAACAAGCAGGTCTTTATGCTCTGTTACATTATAGCTTGCATGTACAAACTTTGCGATGAGCTTTTTTAATTTCAGGTATTTACTCCTGTCATTATAAAGTACGGAATTACATTCAAAGTAAGTATTGTCATCCACCCATTTCTGAAAGAAGCTTTGTTTTATCTGTAATACGGCGGCAACTGTATTATTGCTCTTTACTTCATGGAACTGATTACTGTTTATCAGAATAATATCGTCCTCGGACAGTTTGAAAGTATCTGCTTCAAACATAATAGTAAGGCTTCCGCTTAATATCAGATAAATTTCCATACTGCTGTGCCAGTGTCTTGGCATATCTTCAATGTTCTGAATGCTAATTTTAAGCGGCATCTCGTTTCCGTATTCAATAATTTCGTGTTTTGATACCATAGCATACCCCTTTCAAAATTATAAAAATTACATTAATAAATGCACTGTATATGCGCGGTAATAGCACAATCAATGCAATAAGCGTATATATAATGATATAAATTCGACAATGGAATCTTTTTTATATAAAATGTATAAAAATATGCTTAATATTGCTTATACATATAATAATATATAAAAATAGATTCCAAACAGAGCTAAATCATGTATAAAATATATACAAATAAATAGAAATTGGCATGGTTTTATTCTACAACATATATTATCATATGTAAATAGAAAGGTTATTTTACATAAACAAAGCAGTAAAGATATGGAAAAATAGTTCGTTTTTAACCAAAGTGGTTATTACGATAAAAAAAACAGGAGGGAAGCATTATGAAAAAGAATGTAAAAAGATTTTTGTCACTGCTCCTTACATTGGTTATGGTATTGAGCATGCTGACGGCTTGTAAATCCAATAAAACAGATGATACAAGCACAAAAGATACAGCAACACCTACAGTAGAAGCAACTGACACGCCTACGGCGGAACCGACAGAAGAGGCTGTATCACCGGGGGGTGAATTGCCTAGAAATGAAACATTATATTACGGCGGTCTGCAATGGGGAGCAGTTAACGGTTGGAATCCTCTTTCCGATGATATGAACAATGCTCTTGCAATTACCCAGGCAGGAGGCGGTTCACGTACTCCTATGTTTGAAACACTTTATATGTACAACATGCTGGATGATTCCATGACACCATTATTAGCTGATGGCGACTATCAGTGGAATGCTGACAGAACAGAAATAACTGTTAAGATTAAAAGTGCTGCAAAGTGGAGTGACGGTACAGCTGTTACAGCTGATGATGTTGCTTATACCTTTGACACTGACGTTAAAGTTAAGAACGGGCAGGGTGTTGCGCTGGCACCTTATATTGAAAGCGTAACAGCAGTTGATCCTTCCACAGTATTAATCAAAGCAAAACTTGATGATAATGGTAAAGCAGTTAATCCCCTTTTGGTTGTAGCATATCTGGGGCAGACTTATGTTATTCAGAAAGCATGGATTCAGAAGGTAGAAGCACGCTGCAATAATGATCCTGCCGCTATTAAGAAGGATGCCGGCGAAGATGTTGTATATTCCGGTCCTTACCACAACTTCTATAATGATGACCAGAAAGTTGTTTTGATTCGTGATGATAACTACTGGGGCCAGGATGCTTCCATGTGGGGAAAACTTCCGGCACCTAAGTACTTATGCCATACTATTTATGCCGACAACCCTGCTACCGAAGTAGCATTTAAAGCCGGTGAAGTCGATGTTGACCAGCAGTTTATTCCTAATATTCAGGATCTGTGGGAGAAAGAGGGCCTTCCTATTTCTACATATCTTCAGGATGCACCTTACGGTATCTGCGTAAATATGCCTACCGCTTGGTATAACATGGATAACCCTCTGCTTCAGAATGTTTCAATCAGAAAAGCAATTGCTATGGCAGTTGACTATGATGCTATCAATGCAAACGCTATGACAGGCCAGTCACCTACCTTTAAGGATGTTCCCCGTTCCGTTATGAATCCTACCGATGGTGAGCAGGCTAAATATGACAAAGATGCAGTAAAAGATCTTCAGTGGACCGGAAGTGATGTTGAAGGCGCTAAGAAATTACTCGATGATGCCGGTATCGTAGACAAAGACGGTGACGGAATCCGTGAATTAGACGGAAAGAAACTTTCCTTTGTTGCAGCTTGCCCGGATGGATGGACTGACTGGCAGGCAGCTATTGAAATCGTAGCAGCAGCAGGTAAGAACATTGGTATTGACATTACAACACAGTATCCGCAGGCTGACGTATTCCAGTCAACCGTTACTTCCAAGAAACAGACAGAATACGATATCTTTATGATGTGGACGGATTCAGCAGGTCCTACACAGCCTTGGGGACGTTTAAGAATGTTAACAAGTTCCGAATACAATGGTGTTGATAATAACTGGGCAGGTAACTGGGGACATTACAGCAACAAACGTATGGATGAAATTATTAAGGCAATCCCTGGTGAATCAGATCCCGCTAAGCAGAAGGAATACTATACAGAAGCTGTTAAGATTTATTTAACAGATGTTCCTTCCTTCTCCTTAATGTACAGACCTGACCAGTTCCACGCTGTAAATGAATCCGTATGGACCAACTATCCTGAAAATGGAGATGGCAATAATATCCCTCCGTTAGTACTTTTAAATGGTTACAGCATTGCCGGTCTTTATAAAATTGATCTGGTTAAGTAGTACCTGAATACAAACGGTCAGCCATGTTTCGGGATAATCCGGAACATGGCTGATAGATTATGGAGGTAATCAATGAAAGGCTATCGTAAATATTTCGGCAAAAAGATTGTATGGTTCCTCATTACGTTCGCTGCTGCTATCCTGCTTAATTTCATTCTTCCAAGACTGATGCCGGGAGATCCTGTTGCAGCCATCACGGCAAAGTCGGCTCAGGGTATATCAGACGCATCTGCGGCACAGGAAATATATAACCATTACGCAGAGCAGTTTGGTACCAACGAGCCTATGTATGTTCAATTTTTCACTTATTGTAAAAATGCTGCGAAAGGAGATTTTGGACTTTCCTTTAGCCAGTATCCTCGCAAGGTATCCAATATTATCGGATCGGCTCTTCCCTGGACCCTTGCGTTGCAATTTCCGGCAATTATTGTCGGTTGGATTATCGGAAATGTTTTAGGGGCATTGGCGGCCTATATCCGTAAAGGATTCGATAAGGTCTTAATGCCTGTTACATTATTTTTCAGCAGTCTTCCTGCTTTTGGACTTGCAGTAATTCTTATGATCGTATTTGCAATAAACTTAAAAGTCGCGCCTATTTCCGGCGGATATGGATATGATTTGATTCCCCAGCTTAGCTGGAAATTTGTAAGATCTGTTTTTACCCATTATCAGTTGCCTTTCTGGTCCATTGTACTCATTTCAATCGGTGGCCAGGCCATTGGTATGAGGTCTATGTCAATTTATGAATTAAATGCCGATTATGTAAAATACAGCCGTTTCCTTGGTATAAAGGACAGGAAAATTGTAGGCTATGTATTCCGCAATGCGATGCTTCCACAGATTACGGGACTTGCACTCTCTATCGGTACCATGGTAGGTGGAGCTTTGGTTTCAGAAGTAATCTTTAGTTATCCGGGCCTTGGTTCCACTATACTGCAGGCCGTATCAAACTCTGATTATCCGCTTTTATCAGCAACAACACTGATTATTACGATTATGGTATTGCTGGCAAGCTTTATAGTTGATATTATTTATGGTTTTATTGATCCCCGTGTAAAAGCGGCACAATTTGATTAAGGGAGGCGGACAGGATGAAAAATACAATTAGACAGGTGTTTCACTCTCCCAAATTTGTTGTTGGATTTGTTATATTTGCATTAATGTTATTGATGGTAATTATATATCCTATCATTAGCCCGGGAGATCCTTTGCAGATGATAAGCAAGGGAAGCTTTTTAAAGCCGGGTGTTTATTTCTCTGTATATGACAGCATCAATACAAATTCAAAAACGATTGATTTGCCCGAAGCTAATCAAAAGCGCCTTGCCAATAAATTAAGTGATACGGATAAAGTATCCATGGTGCAGTGGCTTACGGCTGCCGGAGTTCCGGCGGAAGATATCGATATGGAAGATACCACGAGCTTAATAAAGCTCTGGAATGAAAAATATGACCCTACGGTTAAACCGGAGGGGATGACTATGGCGCAGCGTAATTTTTATAAAAGACTTGATAAAAGTCTGGATAATATCCTGAATGAACAGCCTTTGGTAGTTTCTGCCCAAAACCAGGAGACCCAGACACTGGATGAAATCAAAAGGATATCAGATACAGATTATGTAAATCTTAAGGATGTTCCCAATGTAAAGGTTCTTCCTCTGGGTACAGATAACTTTGGTGATGATGTATTGAAAAAGTTAGTATCCGCAACGAAGACTTCTCTGCTAATCGGACTGATAGCCGGAAGCATAGCAACTTTAATCGGACTGACACTTGGGTTACTGGCCGGATATCTTGGCGGATTTATCGATGACTTTATAATGTTTATCACAAACCTTTTTACAGTAATTCCTTCCTTTGTGCTTTTGATACTGATATCCTACAGTATAGGACAGGATAAGCGAGGTGCATCTACCGTAGCCATTGTAATCGGAATAACTTCCTGGGTATGGACGACCAGGTCGGTCAGATCACAGGTTATTTCCCTGCGTAACAGAGATCATGTAAATTTAAGCAAGCTTTCAGGACACAGTCTTACGAGCATTATTATTAAGGATATTCTGCCTTACATAGCTTCGTATGTAGTAATGGCCTTCATATTACAAATATCAACAGCAATCCTGGCGGAAGCGTCACTTTCTATGATAGGGTTAGGACCTAAGACAGCCGATGTTTCAACACTGGGGCTTATGATGGATTGGGCTATGTCATATTCCGCTCACTTAAACGGTGCGTGGTGGGCATATTTCCCGGTTATACTCGTTATTGCGTTGATATCATTCTCACTGAATTTAATGAATACTGGTCTCGATCAGGTGTTCAACCCCACTTTAAGAGATTAGGAGGTCTGCTATGGGAAAGACAATTCTGGAGGTTAGAGACCTCAAGACAAAATATATCACAAGATTCAGGGAAGATGTTTATGCCGTTGACGGAGTATCCTTAAAAATAGAAGAAGGGAAATCCCTTGGTATTGCAGGAGAATCCGGCTGCGGAAAATCTACACTGGCCTTAAGCCTTATGGGATATTATTTTCCTCCTCTTCATTACATCAGCGGAGATATTATCGTAGACGGTGACAATATTTCAAAAATGAATCCCGACGATATAAGAAGAAACATACTGGGTACAGAAATTGCTTATATACCGCAGGCAGCTATGAATGCTTTAAATCCTACCCAGAAGATTATCCGTTTCATTGAAGACGTTATACATGTTCATGAACCGGGGAAAACAAAAAAAGAAATTTATGAGATGGCAAGGGCCAGATTTGAAGAACTGGGACTTCCTTCCTCCGTATTGGAGAAACATGCAGTGGAGTTATCAGGAGGTATGAAGCAAAGAACCGTAATTGCTATTTCAACCATTCTTTCACCAAAGGTTCTGATAGCAGATGAGCCTTCCAGCGCTCTTGATGTAACGAGTCAGAAGATGGTTATTAAGATGCTAAAAAATCTTATGGAGAAAGGCTATATCAAATCCATGATATTTATAACCCATGAGCTGCCTTTACTATATAATGTTACAGATGACATTATGGTAATGTATGCGGGGCAGATTGTAGAAAAAGGAACAGCAAAAGAAATGGTATTTGACCCTATCCACCCTTATTCCAAAGGACTTATGGGCTCTATTATCGTACCGGAAGCCGGAAGCCGTGATGTGAAGCTTACGGCAATTCCCGGAACGCCGCCCAATCTAAAAAAACCTCCTGCAGGATGCCGTTTTGCAGAAAGGTGTAAGTACGCCACTGCTGAATGTCGTGCAAACCTCATTGATTCTAAGGAATTTGCAGATGGACGCAGCTACCGCTGTATTTATGAGGCAGAGAAGCTAAGGGAGGTGTATGGTAATGAGTGATACGGTAAAGGACAAGAGACCCTTATGTTTAAGCGGAAAAGGTGTTACCAAAGTGTTTGGATTTGGGGAGAAAAAAACCGTTGCAGTAGACCATGTAGACTTTGAATTCCATGAAGGAGAGCTGATATCTATTGTAGGAGAATCCGGCAGCGGTAAAACTACACTTAGCAAAATGCTTTTAGGCCTTAGCAGTACAACGGAAGGGGAAATTTTCTTTCAGGGAAAGCCCCGTGACATAAAAACCAGAAAAAAGAAAAAGGAATACTGGAAGGATATTCAGGCAATTTTCCAGGACCCCTTTTCCTCCTACAATATCTTTTCCAAGATAGATACGGTACTTCTTGACTGCATTAATATGCGCGGAGGAAGAAGCCTTCCCATGGAGAAGAAAGTGGAAATGATAACAGAAGCCTGTAGTTTTGTAAATCTGAAGTTTGCAGAGCTTACGAACAAATACCCCTTTGAGCTCTCCGGAGGCCAAATGCAGCGGCTCATGATTGCACGAATCTTCCTGCTTAAGCCAAAGATATTATTGGCAGATGAGCCTACTTCAATGATTGATGCCTGCTCCCGTGCAACTATCCTTGACATGCTTTTACATCTTAGGGATGAAACCGGTATGACAATCATTTTTATTACCCATGATATTGGTCTTGCCTATTATATATCAGACAGTGTTTATATCATGGAGCATGGCAAATTTGTTGAAAGAGGCACGGCAGATGAAGTTATCCTTCATTCGAAAGCTGCTTATACAAAAAGACTTATCAGCGATGTTCCAAAGATTTATGAGGAATGGGATTTGTCTACTGTATAGGTAGTAATAAAAGAAAGCTGTTTCAATACAACTGGAAGAAGAGTATTGGAACAGCTTATTTTTTAGGAAGCAATCATTATCAGGGACTCCTTTGCATATATTGAAGTAAATCTTCTAAATATAAGTTTGCAGTGTGAAAAATAAATTTTTCAGCTGTGTATGCAGGAATATCAAACCGAAGATTTGATATTCACAAAAGGAGTTAGAATGAGCGATGATAACTATAAAAAGATAAAGATTTATCCGGCACAGATGGGAACACAGAACTTCGGAAAACTTCAGGTGGATGTAACTACCGAACAGGGATTTCGTCCTATTCCAAATGCCAGAATAACAATTACCTATACCGGTAATCCTGATACCCCCGTAGAAGAAGCTACGACGGATAGTTTGGGACGGACATCACAGATTGAATTACCGGCACCGTCTCTTGATTATAGTCTTGATCCTGCTTCTGATGCACAGCCGTATTCAGAATATAATATCAATGTTTCCGCAGAAGGATTTGACAGTGTAGATATAGACGGGTCGCAAATTTTGCCGGATGTCACGGCAATTCAGCCAATCACCTTAAGAGAGCAGCCGGGTACACAGCTCTTTGTTATACCACCCCATACTCTGTTTGGCGATTACCCTCCCAAGATTGCAGAATCAGAGGTTAAACCCACCAGTGAAAGCGGCGAGATTGTTTTGTCGTCTGTTGTTATCCCGGAATTTGTAATTGTGCATGACGGGCCGCCTTCTGATACCAGTGCCCAGAATCATTATGTGCGTTACAGGGATTATATTAAAAATGTCGCTTCCAGTGAAATTTATGCTACGTGGCCGGCATCAACTATAACAGCCAATGTGCTTGCGATCATGTCATTTACCTTAAACCGTGTTTATACAGAATGGTATAGAAACAGAGGATATGATTTTACGATAACCTCCTCCACTGCTTTTGACCATAAATGGATGAATGGAAGAAATGTATATGATACCATATCTCAGGCGGTGGATGAGGTATTTAACAATTACCTGTCAAGGCCAAATATAAGGCAGCCGATACTGACACAATACTGTGACGGCAGAAACGTTACCTGTCCCGGCTGGATGACCCAATGGGGTTCAAAAGCTCTTGGAGACCAGGGATTGACAGCAATTCAAATATTAAGGAATTTTTATGGCGCCAATATGTATATTAATTCTGCAAATCAGGTGTCGGGAGTTCCTTCCTCCTGGCCCGGAGCCAATCTTACCATTGGGTCTCGGGGAGACAGCGTAAGACAAATGCAGGAGCAGTTAAATGCCATTGCGGCGGTGTACACGGCTGTTCCCGTAATAGCAGTGGATGGAGTATATGGACCGCAGACACAGGCGGCAGTAACGGCCTTTCAGCAAACCTTTGGGCTTCCTGCCACGGGAATCGTTGATTTACCTACCTGGTACAGAATATCAGGAATTTATGTTGCGGTAACAAGGATTGGAGAACTTAGTTAAGGAGATAAAAAGTCCCATTGTTTTTCTTCGTATATCGAAGGCAAACAATGGGACTTTTTTGTCTATAATTACAAAAGTCCCCAATGTAAGGAAAATGTAAGATGTTCGTTATGTAAACTTAAGGGAATAATTCCCTGTTATTATTTAGCAGAGATTGACATAATATTCATTTTGAGCTATCATGCAATATAGGTAAAAAAATAGGAAATAAGGAAAAATATTGAAAAAATACAATGAATAAACAATATAATCAATTACTTCTGGAGAGGAAAACTATATGGAGCAAAAACCATTTATTAAGCTGTTCAGTACAATCAATTCAAATTATTTTTATGATGTAAACAAAAATGAAGTTATAGCCGTAAAGGATGATACATGGCTGATTCTTAATAATGTGATGGAAAATGGGGAGAGCCTTAAGGATTATAAGCTGAATGAGCGGGGGTATTCAGAAATCAACAGTTTAATCCAAAAGGGATATTTATCCGGCAACAGGGTTAAAGAAATTGAACACTCAAACTGCGGGAATATTGAGACCACTCTGGAAAGAAGGATGCAGAAGATAACGCTGCAATTAACGCAGAACTGTAATTTCCGCTGCAGTTATTGCCATTATACTTCCAATGACGGTTCCCAGAGGAAGCATTCCAATAAAAAAATGAACATTGAGACAGCGAAGGATGCCATTCTGTTTTTGAAGGAGCATTCCATGGACAGCCCCG
The DNA here is from genome assembly GCF_900143645.1 of Anaerocolumna xylanovorans DSM 12503. Lineage (GTDB taxonomy): Bacteria > Bacillota > Clostridia > Lachnospirales > Lachnospiraceae > Anaerocolumna > Anaerocolumna xylanovorans. The sequence goes on from NZ_FRFD01000008.1 coordinate 222,982, forward strand.
AGGTATACATAGGATTTTATGGTGGTGAGCCATTATTGGAATTTGAAATGATGAAGGAAATAGTCCGTTTTGCCGGAGATACTTTTTTCGGTAAGAAAATCAATTATACCATTACGACAAACTCAGTGCTGCTAAGTGATGAAGTAATTGAGTTTTTTATAAAATATCAGATCAGTGTTGTAATCAGCCTTGACGGGCCGAAAGAAATTAATGACTGCAATCGGGTATTTGCCGGAAGCGGACAGGGAACCTTTGATGCCATTATTAAAAAGGTAAAATACATTTATGACAATTATCCCAAGTTCTATAAAGAACTGTCCATTAATATGGTTATGAATCCGGAACACGACTTTGAAGTGATTCACAGCATTTTTAAGGATTATCCGTTTTTGAAGAAGATAAATATTATGTCAACTGTTATAGATGATGTGGGAGCTTTGAAAAAGAACAGTTATTCAGAAAATTATAGTAAGGAAGTAGCTTACCAGGAGTTTCTGGCATATTTAAGCGTTATGCACAGGCTTCCGGCCTCTAAATTATATCCGACCACAGCCAGGAAAGTGGTGGGAATACAGGAGATAGGAAAGCATTTTACGGAAAGGGAAAGATTACCGGAAAAAGCAGCTCCGGGAGGGCAGTGCAATCCGGGAGAAGTAAGGTTAATGGTTACGGCTGAAGGAGATTTCATTGTCTGTGAGAGGGTAAATGAGATATCCGACTGTATGGTTATAGGTAATTTAAAGAGCGGGGTTGACGTTAATAAGGTAAAAGCTTTACTGAACGTAGCAAAGGTAACAGAAGAAAAATGTATCGACTGCTGGGCTTTCAGCGGCTGCAATCTGTGCGCAAAATATGCAGACCAGAACGGCAGACTGGCCAAGGAAGAAAGGTTAAAGCATTGTAACCGTTCCCGGAATAATTTTCTTAATATACTGAAGGAAAAAGCACTCTTAATGGAAGCGGCAGAATGTTATGGGCAGGCATCCATGTAAGAAAGAGAAGAGGGAGAACAAATGAAAAACGTTGTTTTGTATCCATTTACGCCAGATGACATGGCAATTGTCAGATTTCATTCAAGATGGAATAAAAAGTACAGGATTAATGCCGTAGTATCACCAAGGGGCCTTAGCTACGGAGGAAAGGATATCTCGGTTGCAGACAACCGGAAAGAAGCCGGTCTGATAGTACAGGATGATTTAGATAAGGTATTGGATGAAAATGAAGGTTTGTTTATTCCATCCGGGGATAGCAGGGAGACTGTCTATTCCGGCATATGGAATATTATGTGTGAGACGGCTAAGAAAGGTAAGGATATTGTATGCAGTATTAATCTTACCCAAAGACAGTTTAGTGAAATAAAGAATCTATGTAAGGAGAATAGAAGTACATTTATTTACTGCCCTATGGAGAAGAGCCGTTGGACTACAAGTACTATAACAGGCAGATACCATCCGTCGGTTCCCGTTATATTTGTAGGGAATCTTGTTGCGGAAGCAAATACCTTTGAAGTGACACTAGAAATAGCAAACAGGTTTATGCAGGATGGTTACAAAGTCTCGGTAATTGGAGACAGACCGGAACTGAACCTGTATGGTTTTCACGGTTCCTCCCTTCTGGCAGATTTATCCCATGGAAAAATAATTGGAAATGATATTGCAATGGCAATTACACTGCTGAACCATTACATCCATTATGTGGAGTCTAATGATAATCCGGATGTGATATTAATACAGGTACCCGGGGGAATGCTGGATACGCCGGATTTTCCAAATGAATGCGGGGTATATGCGTATATCTTATCCAGAGTATTACAGCCGGATTATTTTATAGGGTGTTCGCTTTTGGGAAAAGCGCGAAGAAAAGAAATTCAATTTATAAATGAGGAAATTGAACGGAGATTTGGATACCCGGTTGACTGTATTCATCTGTCGAATAAGTCGGTGAGCACAGAGTCTTCTTTACAAAAGCATAAGATGGAATTTATCTATTATCCTGTAGAGAAAGCCTATGAAGAAATAACAAAGATGCAGGGAGAAATTCCGGTATATCATTTATTGGAAAAAGAGCACTTGGAACATATGTATCAAAATATGCTGGAAAAGCTCTCCGGTCAGAAGAATATAGACTAATGCATAGTGAAATACAGGAGGAAAAATGAAAAACGAAGATATGAAGGACAGAATATATACGGTAATATCAAAGTTTAAAAGCAATATGACTCCGGCAATGTGGGAAGATGGAAAACAGGAAGCATTAACAGGCAGCTACTGGGGTCTATCTGCAATTGATATGACCTATTTGTTTCTGGAAATAGAAAAAGAATTTGAAGTAACATTCCAGGCAGATAAACTTGTAAATTATGAGTTTGGCACGTTGACAGGTATTGAAAAAATACTTAGGAAAGAACTCGGTCTTAGGCAGTAATGCTTTAAGATAAACTTTAAGGATAAGAATGGAGGAAATGTTATGAAGAAGCTGGTTAGAAGAGCAACAAATGAAAGGGAAAGTATGATTGAGTTTTCTGTATGCCTATGTGGGTGCCCTTGCTCAGGAAATTGTAGCTGCCCGCCTATTCCGACTCATCAAATTGGTATTGGTGTCAGAGAACAGACTAAGGACAGCTCTGGTGGAAGTACAGCTGGTTCTGCGGGAACATACCAACATTAATGAGTGACAGATAATTATACTTAGAAATTGATAACTCCGATATCAATTTGTTTGATATGGGAGTTATCAGTCATAAGGAGAGAAAAGATGTTGAATAAGAAGGTATTAATATTTTCTTTGGGGATTTTGTTGGTAATTCCATACCTGTCAGGTTGTTCTAGTGAAGTAAAGCAAACAGATAAAGAACTTACTGTCTACATAGGCCACAGAGAAACTGAAATGAAAAATGCAGTTGCAGCATATGAACAGAAGTATCCTGAAGTAAAAGTAAATGTAATCGAATCAAAATTAACGGATGGTTCAGATGAACAGGCTAAATTAGATGAAGAATCTTCTTTTCTATCGGAACTGATGAATGGCAAAGGAGCAGATGTATTTCTAATTCGTGATTTTTGGGATATGGATAAAATTAAGGAATCGGGAATGCTTGCTGATATAAATAAGTTTTATAAGAAAGATAATTCCCTTGAAAAAGAAAATTATCAACAGGTAGTGATGGATTCTGGGTTATACAAAGGCAAAAGGCTCTATATACCTGTTAATTACAGTATACCATTATTATTAAGTACGAAGTCTACCTTGGAAAAGGAAGACTTTCATGTCGAAAGCTGCAAAGACTTTGTATCTTTTTGTAAAGAGACAGACAGGTGGAGAAAGCACAAAAGCTCGGGGCGAAGATTGTTTCGTATGGATGTTACAGCTACGAAAAGTATAATATGGTCTGGTTATGAACCAGTAGACTTTAATAAGAGGAAAATTAATCTGGAATCTGAGGAGATAAAGGAATATTTTGAATGGTGTAAGTTGGCAAGGGAACAGAAGGAAGCAATGGATATTTATGGCGGATTAGAAGGAGCGGCTTCTTTGCGGGACGGAAAAATCTTATTTGAAAACGAAGGCTATTATCTCCCGTATGATGAGATAGTGATGAATAGTAGGGCAATAAGCAGTTTTGATGAACCTGTACTGCTTCCGGTACGAAATTTAACTGGCGGAATAACAGCAATTATACAAACTGCAGTTGGAGTAAGGGGAAATAGTGTCAATAAACAAAATGCTTATAACTTTATTAAAGTCTTGCTAAGCGATGAAGTTCAGAAGGCACCGGGAACTCAGGTTAAAGGAGCAATACCTGTATCTTATAAAGTAATGGAGGATATTGTATATCCACCTACAAGTAAGAGTACCTTTGGTGAAGAAATTAATGGTTTCCCTAAAATATGTCCTGAGTTTACCAAAGAACAGCAGGAAGAATATATGAAGTATACAAAGGAAATTAACAAAGCATGTTTTAATCCAAAATGGAGAGGAAAATTAATGGAGGCAATGCAGCCTTATTTAAAGGGTGAAATGTCCTATGAAAAATGTATAAAACAGGCCAAAGAGCAGGTTGAGCTTTATTTGTCGGAATAACATGCACAGCGGGTATGAGGTGTAGCCTAAATACCGTTTGCAGGAGAAAGTTAAAATGATAAAGAAAAGAACTGTTTATTTCTGGAAGTGGAAAAAAAATTTGGAATAACATTGCGAGCAGATAAACTTGTAAATTATGAGTATGGCGCGTTAACAGGTACTTGCAATTGTCCGCCTATTCCGACCCATCAGATTGGCATTGGAGTTAGGGAACAGGCTAAGGACAGCTCAGCAGCAAGTGTAATTCAATCCGTTGAGAATATCCGCTTAAAGAATGGCTGGCAATTATATTTAGAGCTTGATAACTCCTGTAGCAGCCTGTTTGGTATGGGAGTTAATGGCCATAAGAAGAGGAATTATAATGAAAAAAAATATAATAATACTTTCTTTAATAAGTTCATTGGCAATCTTATATTTGTCGGGCTGTTCTGGTGAAGTTAAACAGACCAATAAGGAACTAACAGTATACATAGGGCACAGAGAATCCGAGATGAAAAATGCAGTTGCAGCATATGAACAGAAGTATCCTGAAGTAAAAGTAAATGTTATCGAATCTAAATTAACGGATAAATTGAATGAACAGGCTACATTAGATGAAGAATCTTCTTTTTTGTCGGAATTGATGAATGGTAAAGGAGCAGATGTTTTCCTGATTCGTGATTTTTGGGATATGGATAAAATCAAGAAAACTGGAATGCTTGCCGATTTAAGTGAGTTTTATGATAAGGATACTGAACTTGACAAAGAAAATTATCAGCAGACAGTGATGGATTCTGCGTTATATGAAGGGAAAAGGCTATATATACCGATTAACTATAGTATGCCCTTATTATTAAGTACCAAGTCTGCTTTGGAAAAAGAGGACTTTAATGTTCAAAACTGTAAGGATTTTGTAAGCTTTCTGAAAGAAACAGAAAAATGGAGAGAGCATAAAAGTCCAGAGCGAAGATTATTTAGAATGGATATTACAGCTACTAATAGTATAATATGGGCTGGTTATGATTTGGTAGATTTTAATACAAAAAAAATTAATTTGGATTCAGAAGATATAAAAGAATATTTTGAGTGGTGCAAGAAGGTCAGGGCAGAGGATAAGGCGAATTATATTTTTGGTAATTTGGAAGGAGCCGCCGCATTAAAGAACGGGGAAATTCTATTTGAGAATGAAACTATGTATAATCCTTATGATGACATGGTAATGAATATAAGAGCAATCAATACCTTTGATGAACCGGTACTGCTTCCGGTACGAAATTTAACTGGTGGAATAACGGCAAATATACAAACTGCAGTTGGAGTAAGAGGAAACAGTGCTAATAAACAAAATGCTTATAATTTTATTAAAGTTTTGTTAAGTGATGAAGTCCAGAAAGCACCGGGGACACAGTTTAAAGGAGCAATACCGGTATCTTATAAAGTAATGGAGGATATTGTATATCCGCCTGGAAGTAACAGTACCTTTGGGGAAGAAATCCATGGTTTTCCTATAGTATGTCCTGAGTTTACCAAAGAGCAGCAGGATGAGTACATGAAGTATACAAAAGAAATTAACATGGCATGTTTCCGGCCAAAGTGGAGAGACAAATTAATGGAAGCAATGCAGCCTTATTTAAAGGGTGAAATGTCTTATGATGAATGTATAAAGCAGGCCAAAGAACAAGTTGAGCTTTATTTGTCTGAATAACACGCACAGTGGATATGATGTGGTAATCCAAATACCGTTTGCAGGAGAAAGTTAAATTGAAAAAGAAAAAAAGTTTATTTCTGGAAATAGAAAAAGAATTTGAAGCAACATTGTGAACAGATAAATTTGTAAATTATGAGTTTATCACACTAACAGGTATTGAAAAAATACTTAGAAAAGAACTTGGTCTTAGGCAGTAATACATTAAGATAAATTTAAGAATGGAGGAAATATTATGAAGAAACTGGTTAGACGAGCAACAAATGAAAGGGAAAGCATGCTTGAGTTTTCCATATGTACATGTGGGTGTTATTGCACAGGCACTTGCAATTGCCCTCCTATTCCAAGCCATCAGATTGGTATTGGTGTCAGGGATCAGGCTAAGGATAGCTCAGCTGCAAGTGCAATTCAATCTGTAAGAACATCCGCTTAAAGAATGGCAGGCAATTATATCTAGAACTTGATAACTCCTGTATCAGATTGTTTGGTATGGGAGTTAATGGTCATAAGGAGAGGAATTATAATGAAAAAAAAGATAATAATACTTTCTTTAATAAGTTCACTGGCAATTCTATGTTTGTCAGGTTGTTCAAGTGAAGTAAAGCAGACGAATAAGGAACTTACAGTATACATAGGGTTTAAAGAAGCCGATATGAAAAGTGCAGTTGCGGTATATAAGCAAAAGTATCCGGAAGTAAACGTAAATGTAATTGAATCAAAGTTAGGCGATAAATGGGATGAGGAGGCTGCATTAAATGAAGAATCTTCCTTTTTATCGGAACTTATGAGTGGTAAAGGAGTAGATGTATTCCAAATGCAGTGGTATTGGGATATGGATAAAGTCAAGGAATCGGGGATGCTTGCTGACTTAAGTGAGTTTTATGAGAAGGACACCACTTTTGATAAAGAAAATTATAATCAGGCAGTGATGGATTCTGCGTTATATGAAGGGAAAAGGCTTTATATACCCCTTAGTTATAGCATACCTTTATTGTTAAGTACCGAGTCCATCTTAAAAAAGGAAGACTTTCACGTTGAAAATTGTAAGGATTTTGTATCCTTTCGTAAAGAGACAGAAAAGTGGAGGGAACATAAAAGTTTGGGACGAAAGTTATTTCGACTGGGAAAGACAACTACATTTAACTTATCAGCAACAGGATATGGACTAGTAGATTTTCATACAAAAAGGATTAATTTGGATTCAGAGGAAATAAAGGATTATTTTAGGTGGTGTAAAGCTGCTCTTGCGGAAGATGAAAAGGACGGTTCAAATTATATATATGGTGGTTTAGAAGGAGCTGCTGCTTTGCGGGATGGAAAAATTATATTTGAAAATTCACTTCAAGCTTATGGATATGGTGATATTGTTAGGAATTGTAGGGCAATTAACACGTTTGATAAATCAGTTATGCTTCCGATACGAAATTTAGAAGGGGGAGTAACGGCAATGATTGAAAGTGCAGTTGGAGTAAGAGGAAACAGTGTAAATAAACAAAATGCCTATAACTTTATTAAAGTTTTGTTAAGTGATGACGTTCAGAGAACACCGGGGGCCCAGGTAAAAGGAGCAATACCAGTATCCTATAAAGTAATGGAGGATATTGTATACCCACCTACCAGTAATACTACTTTTGGCGAAGAAATTAACGGTTTTCCCAAGGATTGTCCTGTATTTGCAAAAGAACAACAGGAAGAATTTATGAGGTATACAAAAGAAGTAAATAAAGCATGCTTTCTTCCAAAGTGGAGAAACAAATTGATGGAGGCAATGCAGCCTTATTTCAATGGTGAAATGTCTTACGAAGAATGCATTAAGCAGGCAAAAGAGCAGGTTGAGCTTTATTTGTCAGAATAGCATGCACAATGGATATAAGGCGGGTGGTCAAATACCGTTTGCGAGGAGAAAAGTTATAGTGAATAAGAAAAAAGTTATACCTTTTTTAATAAACTTGTTAATAATCCTATGTTTGTCAGGCTGTTCAAGCGAAGTAAAACAGACGAATAAGGAGCTTACGGTATATATAGGATTTAATGAAATCGATATGAAAAATGCAGTTGGAGTAAGGGGAAATAGTGCAAACAAGCAGAATGCTTATAATTTTATTAAAATCCTGTTAAGTGACGAAGTTCAGAGGACTCCGGGAACGCAGGTAAAAGGAGCTATACCGGTGTCTTATAAAGTAATGAATGAGATTGTATATCCGGATCATAAGAACAATACTTTTGGAGAAATACTCAATGACTTTCCAAAGGATTGCCCTGAATTTACAGAAGAGCAGCAGGAAGAATATATGGGATATACAAAAGAAGTAAATAAAGCATGCTTTCTTCCGAAGTGGAGAGACAAATTAATGGAGGCAATGCAGCCTTATTTAAATGGTGAAATGTCCTATGAAGAATGTATAAAACAGGCGAAAGAACAGGTTGAGCTTTATTTGTCTGAATAGAAAATATGGCAGATGAGGGGGATTTCATTGAAGAATATCAAATCTTTATGGGGGGCAATTAAATATTGTTTGTCCTTGTCTTATAAATCATCCGCTTTTTATACGATTACGCGCCTTGCGGGTAATCTTATATATCCGGCAGGGACAATTGGATCAGCCTACCTTTTAAAGCTTATTTTAGATACATTGGCAGGTGGTGGTTCTTCTGCAGCTAAATTTCAGAAGATAGTATTCTTTCTGCTTCTGTTTTTAGGAATCAGGCTTCTTACTTCAATAACGGAAAAGCTGGTAGCCTATGCTACGACAATTCATGAAGAGATTGTCCAGAATATGGTTTCCCTGTCCTTACTGGAAAAAGCCATTGATGCGGATTTGGAATTATATGATACACCAAAGTATTATAATTGGTTTACGGCAATGCAGAATGATTCACAGTCCGTTTCGGCCATTCTTTGGAGTGCACTGGAATGTGTCAGTTCTTTTGTTTCTTTTTTATGCATATTTGCAGTATTGGGGCAAAAACAGATATTATATGCAATTCTGATTACAATAGCCTCCATTCCGGCCGCCATTTTTAATCAGCGCTATACAAAGCTGTTATATCAGAATGATTTGGAGCAGATTAAAAATATAAGACAGAAAAGTTATATTTTTAGTGTTGCTTCTTCGAAAGAATTTGCCCAGGAAATCCGGCTCTTGCATTTGGGAGATATGCTAAAGCAAAAATATAATTTGCTATGGAAAGCTGTATTGGATTCAAGAAAGGGGTTACTGAAAAAAAGGTCGGTCATAACCAGCTTCTTTTGTATAACCTCTGAAATCATGGTAGTAATACTGTCTCTTCATATTGCCTGGCAAGTTACCGAGGCTAAGATGACCATCGGAGATTATTCTCTTTATACGGGATTATTAAGCCAGATTGCATTTACTCTCACAGCCTTGATTTCTTATACAACGAGAGTCTATGAAAATAAAATTAAAATAGAGCATATGAGGGACTTTGATAAATTTTCTTATCATAGGATTGTATCAGGTGCATGTTCTATTAATCATATAGATAAAATCGAATATAAGGGTGTGTCTTTTTCCTATCCGGGAACCGAAAGACCGGTATTAAACAATATAAACTTTGCCATTGAAAAGAAAGAAAAGGTAGCAATTGTAGGGACAAATGGTGCCGGAAAATCGACAATGATAAAATTGCTGCTTCGGCTTTATGATGTAAACAGCGGTGAAATACAGATTAATGGAAAAAATATTAAAGAATATAAATTAGAAGACCTGCACCAGTGCTTTGGTGTATATTTTCAGAATGGCGTAAACTTTGGATTTACATTAAGGGAGAATATCACTTTAAAAGATACGAAAGAGGAAGACGAAAAAATCAGGGAAATAATTAGGGTTTGCCAGGGGGAAGACATCTTAATAAGTACGAAGGATAATATGTCAGCCTATTTCGGAAGAATCTTTTCAGATGACGGAGTGGAGTTTTCTGTCGGACAGCAGCAAAAAATTGCTCTTGCACGTGCTCTTTACAATAAAAAATCAGTCTATATATTAGATGAACCCTCTTCCTCTCTTGATCCGGAAGCGGAAAATGGAATTTTTGAAAACCTGATAAAAATTTGTAATCAAAGTATAGCATTATATACGTCTCACAGACTATCTACGGTACATCTGGCAGATAGGATTATAGTGATGGAAAAAGGGCGAATTATTGAAGAGGGGACACACGAAGAATTAATAAAAAAGGAAAACCGCTATGCAAAGCTTTATTATTATCAGGCTAAAAAGTTTCGAAAGGACTCTTTTAGTGAAACGGCGGTTGAAAGGAGCTAGAAGTGAAAAGAAAGAGGAAAAACACTTTAAAAGGATTTCTGTTTGTATTGCCATTTTTAATCGGATTCTTTTTATTCTTTATTATCCCGTTTTTCTGGTCGGTTCAGTTATCTTTTACAAAGGGAGCCGGAGGGACTATATTTGCAGGTATGGAAAATTATATCAGCGTTTTTCAGAGCAAGGCTTTCCGTTTGTCAGCCTATAATACATTCCGGTTTATGCTGATTGGGGTGCCTTTACTGATGGCATTTGCTTTTTTTATCGCATTGGTATTGTACCGTAAGTTTTATGGAGTATCTCTGTTCCGCTCGGTGTTCTTATACCCGTTAGTAGTCCCAATCGCTGCACTGGTGCTGGTCGTAAATGCTTTTTTTTCGAAAGACGGTATCATAAATCAGCTGTATTCCTTCATGGGAATTCCGGTAAAGGATTGGCTTAACTCGGAAGCTGCATTTGGAATTTTAATATTTTTATACATATGGAAATATTGCGGGTACAATATTGTACTGTTTTTAGCGGGTTTAAATTCTATACCGGAGGACTTTTTTCAGGCAGCGCAGCTGGAAGGAGCCAGAAGAGGGCAGATGATAAGGCGGATTATAATGCCATTGCTGGTTCCCAATTTCTTTTTTGTGTTTGTTATCTCGGTTGTCAATTCCTTTAAATGTTTTAGAGAGGCATATTTGATTGGAGGAAACAATCCTCATAAAAGTATTTATATGCTGCAGCATTTTATGAATAATAATTTTCAGAACCTGAATTATCAGAGATTGTCCGTGGCGGCTATTTTTGTCTTTTTTATTATAAGTCTTCTGGTACTTCTGCTTTTCTTACTGAAAAACAGACAGGGAAGAATAGAAATGTAACAGGAATATCAAATCAAGGATTTGATATTCACGAAAGGGGCTACCGTGAAAAAGAAAACAAATATCATTGCCATTATAGTGTTGTCCATACTTGCAATCATAACTATATTTCCTCTTGTTTATACCTTCTTAAATGCTTTTAACACAGGCAGTGCATATGGATTGATTCCAAAAGAGTGGGGAATAAGAGGCTTTTATGAGACGTTTGTCAGAAGGCCGGATTACCTGATTAAGTTCTGGAATTCCCTGTTTATAGCTATATGTATTATTACAGGCCAGTTATTGGTATCCTGCCTGGCAGGATACGGCTTTTCGAGGTTTAAGTTTCCGGGGAAAAATATATTGTTTTATCTGATCATCATCTTGATGATGATGCCTTATCAGGTGACGCTGGTATCCAATTATGCCATACTGGAACGGTTAAACCTGATTGGAAAAGAAGCAGCGGTTATTCTGCCTGCAATCTTCTCTCCTTTTGGAGTATTTTTATTAAAACAGGCATTTGATATGTGTCCGACAGAATTTTGTGAGGCTGCGAAGTTAGATGGTGCAGGAGAAGTACGTACCTTATTTTCTGTTATGATACCAAGAGCCAAAGCGGCAGTTGCCTCCCTGGTTATATTAAGCTTTGTGGATGCATGGAATATGGTAGAGCAGCCGCTGGTATTTTTAAGAAGCCAATACCAGTACCCGCTTTCGGTTTTTCTGTCACAGATGAACGAAAGGATTATTGGCATGGTGTGTGTATGCGGAATTTTGGCAGCACTTCCCGTATTATTGTTATTCCTGTTTTTTGATGAAGATTTGGTAGAAGGAATCTCTTTTACTAAGATTTAAGGCAGTTTTCGGGAAAACCGGCTGAAAATAAAGGAGAAAGATTTGGTGACTATATGACGAGAAAAAGAATTGTAATTTTAATAATATCAGGTATTCTGTTAATAAGCTTTGTCATATTAACCGTTGTATCTGAAAAAGTATACATAGCCCTGCTGCCGGAAGTAACTACCCATACCTTAAGAACCTCAACTTCGAAAGATGGGGTGAATGAAAGATGGCTCCCGGGGGAGTGTGTGCGAAAGAATAGTAAAGGAGAAGATGCAGTTTACGTTGTCCGTGAAAGAGAAGGACGGTTTAGGAAAGAATTTTATGCGGAAGAGGTGGCTGTGGATGTAGAGGATACAAGGGATGACGGATATGTATTAGTTCTTGCCATGGTGCTTGGACATATGGATCCCATAGTAATAGAAAGTAATCTTCCGGTATCGGATCAGGAAGCGGTTAAGTGGATGAATAAGGCAGAATATGATAGGGAACCAATCAGGTAATAAGGTTATTGCCGGCATCTTGGAGGAAAAAATAGTGATTGTTGCCGTGTTAGATGATGGAATTAAGGAAAAAGGATATTCTTGTATTGGGCAGCTTGCATGGAATGTGGAAGTGAATGATGATTTAGAAGTGGTTGACAGGAATAAGCGAAAAACAAACATTGTTACCACTTATAAAAGCGGGCTGCAAAAAGAAGCAAATAACCATGGAACAATTTGCGGGGCCATTATAAAGAAATATGAACCGGATGCCAGATTAGCAAGCGTCAAAGTTATGAATGAAGAAAACGGCAGGGGAGATACTGCAAAAGTGATAAAGGCACTGGAATGGTGTGAAAAGCAGCAGATTTCTATATGTCATATGAGTATTGGGAGCCAGGAGATTGCGGATTACCAAAAGTTTAAAGAAATTCTAAACCGGCTCTTAAAGGCAGGAACGATTATTATTGCAGCAATGTCCAATGACGGAATGTTTTCGGTGCCTTCGGATTTTCCGGGCATAATCCGGGTAAAGGCAGATGATTCACTTAAGGAAAAAGAGTACCTCATAGGAAAGAAAGACTGCTTTGATGCAGACTTCTATGCCCCCGGAATGCATATTTTACCAACAGGTACCGGAAAAGAAGAAGCTATTACTGGGGAAAACAGCTTTGCTGCTCCTGTGATTACAGCATTGGTATGCAGCATACGAAAACATCATCGGGAATACTCCTTAGGGCAGATTATAGAGGAATTAAATCAAGGAGCCCGTAATAAGGAGGAATGTAAGAAAAATTCTCTTTATGTTAACCGGTTTCCTGATTTTAAGGGAAACATGGCATGGCTGGAATTCAATCCCATATCCGGCAGTATCGGAAAAATAAGGGAAAAAAGTGATAAACATATAGGTGTGGTGGTGAAAAAAAGGGTACCTGACTGGTTCTATGAAAAATGCAGGGAAGAAAATCTGTTGTATTTTGCAAAACAAGAATATTGTGAGTCCCTTAAAAGTCCAGACGGTGAAAGAAGAGAACTGCAGATTCCGGTTATAGAGATTGGAGGCAGGCAGACCGAAGTCCTTGAGATGAAAGATTTATTTTCAAATTATCTTAGCAAAAATGGATATCCTAATATTGTTCTTTCGGATATGGAAGAGGCGTCTTCTTTTTCTATGCTTTGGATTCCTGATCTTTTGCAATTTTGGGATACCGCACCGTGGATAATATCCCATTTTAATGCGGCTGCAGCTATTGTCTGCAGAAAAGAAAATACCGATAAAAAAGAAAACTCTTTAGCAGATGTAATGATAGAAATAAAGGAATCACAAATAAGGTGCCGGTATGATAAGAAATATGAAATCTTTGATTTACACAATATGTCCTATTTAAAGGTTATTCAATCAATTGTTGAGTTAATGGAGAGGGAATGAAGAAGCTGGGGGTTGTTGCAAAAGTAATTAAAAATGCGGCAGCCTCCTTTTATGACATAGATAAACGAAGATAGAAGGAAATCTCTTGATTATTTTGAAATAGTAATGTATAATTATATAAAATTATGAATAAAAATAAATAACCACTCCTTATAAATCATACATGAAATTCTAATAAAAAAGTCCTTGTTTTTTTAAAGCGGATGTGTTAGAATTTTAGCAATTTGGGTATCTATAGGCTTAAGGGGGAGAGTAGCATGGCAAAAAGTAAGTATTCTGCTCTTTTTTTTCGGGCAAAAACAGCACATTGAAAGGAACAGGTGGAAGTTATGCAAGCTTTCTTAATACTGGAAGACGGCAATGTATTTGCAGGAACAAGTATTGGTTCAACAAGGGATGTTATCAGTGAAATCGTATTTAATACCTCTATGACAGGCTATCTGGAAATTCTGACGGACCCTTCCTACGCAGGACAGGCAGTAGTTATGACATATCCTTTGATAGGAAATTACGGAGTATGCTATGAGGATATGGAATCGAGAAAACCCTGGGTAGACGGTTATATTGTAAGAGAAATTGCAAGAAGACCAAGCAACTTCCGCAGTGAGGATACTATCGAATATTTTCTGAAGAAAAATGATATTCCGGGAATTGCAGGAATAGATACCAGAGCACTTACCAAGATATTAAGGGAAAAGGGTACCATGAACGGTATGATTACCTGCAAAGAAGATGTGGATATAGAGAAAGCGGTAAAAGAGCTAAAAGCCCATAAGGTAACAGGTGTGGTAAAGAAGGTAACCTGTAAGGAGAAGAAAAGCTATCTGGCTAAGGAGTTTGTTCCTACCAGTGCGGACCTGGCAAGAAGCGGTTTAAAGGTACGTCCCTACAAGACAGGCCACTATAAAGTAGCTTTGCTGGATTATGGTTCCAAGGATAATATTAAAGACTGTCTGCTAAAGAGAGGCTGTGATGTAACCGTTTATCCTGCCCTTACGAAAGCAGAGGAAATCTTTGCGGATAACCCCGATGGTATTATGCTCTCTAACGGCCCCGGAGATCCCAAGGAATGTGTAGAGGTTATTGAAGAAATAAAGAAAATGTACCAGAGGGATGTTCCCATCTTTGCAATTTGTTTAGGACACCAGCTTATGGCATTAGCCTGCGGCGGAGATACCAGAAAGTTAAAATACGGTCACAGAGGTGCAAACCATCCGGTAAAAGATTTAAAGACCGGCAGAGTCTATATCTCTTCCCAGAACCATGGTTATGTGGTAGAAGATGGGACGCTGAAAAAGGAAGTTGCAGAGAAATACTTTATCAATGCAAATGACGGTACCATCGAAGGATATCATTATCTGGGCAAGAATGTTTTCACAGTGCAGTTTCATCCGGAAGCATGCGCGGGTCCGCAGGATTCCGAGTTCCTATTTGACGAATTTATTAATATGATGGAGGTGCAGGTATGCCAAAAATAAAGGATATAAAGAAAGTCCTGGTGATTGGGTCCGGTCCTATTATAATTGGGCAGGCAGCAGAATTTGATTACGCCGGTACACAGGCCTGCCGTTCCTTAAAAGAGGAAGGCGTTGAGGTAGTATTGGTAAATTCCAATCCCGCAACCATCATGACGGATAAGGATATTGCAGATAAAGTATATATTGAGCCATTAACGCCGGATATGGTAAAGAAGATTCTTCTCCTTGAGACGCCGGACAGTGTGCTTCCGACCCTTGGCGGCCAGGCGGCTCTTAATATAGCCATGGAGCTGGAGGAATCCGGTTTCTTAAAAGAAAATGGCATCCGCTTAATCGGAACAACTTCGGAAACTATTAAGAAAGCGGAAGACCGTCAGGAATTTAAGTCCACTATGGAAAAGATCGGTGAGCCCTGTGCTCCCAGTACGGTAGTCACAGAGGTAGAGGATGCGTTAAAGTTTGCAGAAAGCATTGGTTACCCTGTTGTTGTAAGACCTGCTTATACACTTGGAGGAAGCGGCGGAGGTATTGCTGCGGATGCTGAAAACCTTAAGGAAATCTGCTCTAACGGACTAAGATTAAGCCGTGTGGGACAGTGCCTTATTGAAAGAAGTATTGCCGGCTGGAAAGAAATTGAATATGAAGTTATGAGGGATAAGCAAGGGAATTGCATTACTGTCTGCAACATGGAAAATATTGATCCTGTGGGTGTGCATACCGGAGACAGTATTGTTGTGGCTCCTTCCCAGACCCTATCTGATAAAGAATACCAAATGCTTCGCTCCTCGGCTCTTAATATCATAACAGAGCTAAATATTACAGGCGGCTGTAATGTACAGTATGCCTTAAATCCTGATACATTTGAATATTGTGTAATCGAAGTAAATCCAAGGGTAAGCCGTTCTTCTGCGTTAGCCTCCAAGGCAACCGGATACCCCATTGCCAAGGTGGCAGCTAAAATCGCCTTAGGCTACAATCTGGATGAGATCCCCAATGCTATTACCGGCAAGACTTATGCCAGCTTTGAACCTGCACTGGACTATGTAGTAGTAAAGATTCCAAAGTGGCCTTTTGATAAATTCATTATGGCAAAGAGAACCCTGACCACTCAAATGAAGGCAACAGGAGAGGTTATGAGTATCTGCACCAATTTCGAGGGTGCTCTGATGAAAGCCCTGCGCTCTCTGGAACAGAATATTTACAGTTTGAATTACGGCAATTACAGCCAGTATTCCACAGAGGATATCAAAGAATTTCTCCAGCGCATTGATGACCGCCGCTTGTTTGTTATCGCAGAAGCCATCAGAAGAGGAATATCCTATGATGAAATTTTTGAAATAACGAAGATAGACAGATGGTTCTTAGATAAGATTGCCATACTGGTTGAAATGGAAGAAGAGTTAAAGAATAAACCTCTTACCAAAGAGCTTTTAGAGGAAGCCAAAAAGCTGGAATATCCTGACCGTGTAATTGCAGAACTTACGGGAAAGAGCTTGGAAGAAGTCAAGAAACTTCGCAAAGAGGAATATAAGATACTTCCTGCTTTTAAGATGGTAGATACCTGTGCGGCGGAATTCGAAGCCAGTACTCCGTATTACTATTCCTGCTATAAGAGCGTCAACGAAGTGGAGGAGACAAAGGACAGAAAGAAGGTTATGGTTCTGGGCTCCGGTCCCATCCGTATTGGCCAGGGTATTGAATTCGATTATTGTTCTGTGCACAGTGTATGGGCTCTTTCAAAGGCAGGCTATGAAACAATTATTGTAAACAATAACCCGGAAACAGTAAGTACAGATTTTGATATAGCGGATAAGCTGTATTTTGAGCCTCTTACACCGGAAGATGTAGAGTCGATCGTAGACTTAGAGAAACCCGACGGCGCAGTAGTTCAGTTTGGCGGGCAGACTGCCATCAAGTTGACAGAAGCACTTCTTAAGATGGGTGTGCCCATACTTGGAACCAGTGCGGAAAATGTAGATGCAGCAGAAGACAGAGAATTGTTCGATGCCATCCTGGAGGAGTGCTCCATTCCAAGACCGGCCGGAAAGACTGTATTTACAACGGAGGAAGCTATTACGGTAGCAAATGAATTAGGGTATCCGGTATTAGTAAGACCCTCCTATGTATTAGGCGGACAGGGTATGCAGATTGCCATTTGCGATGAAGATATCCGTGAATTCATGGACATTATCAACTTAAATGTTCAGGAGCATCCTATTCTGGTAGACAAATATCTGATGGGAAAAGAAGTGGAAGTAGATGCGGTTTGTGACGGAGAAGATATCTTAATACCCGGCATTATGGAGCATGTAGAGCGTGCTGGTATTCATTCCGGAGACAGTATATCCGTATATCCTGCCCAGAATGTATCGGAGAAATTACAAAAGGTTATCGTTGAATATACCAGAAGACTTGCAAAGTCCCTGCATGTTATCGGACTAATCAATATACAGTTTATTGTTTATCATGATGAGGTATATGTAATCGAAGTAAATCCCCGTTCCAGCCGGACAGTGCCCTATATCAGCAAAGTAACCGGTATTCCTATCGTAGAGCTTGCATCACAGGTGATTTTAGGTGCTAAATTAAAAGAATTGGGCTATGGAACAGACCTGGCTCCAAAAGCCGGCTACATTGCTATCAAGATGCCGGTGTTCTCCTTTGAAAAGCTGTATGGTGCGGATATCAGCCTGGGACCGGAAATGAAATCTACCGGAGAGTGCTTAGGAATTGCAAAGACCTTTAATGAAGCACTTTACAAGGCATTCTTAGGAGCAGGCATTAATCTTCCAAAGCATAAAAAGATGATAATTACGGTGAAGGATGCAGATAAGCTGGAGGCTGTGGAAGTAGCAAGAAGATTTCGGAACTTAGGTTATGAAATCTATGCAACCAGGAGCACAGCAAAGTGTCTGAATGATAATGGCGTGAAGGCAATACCCGTAAATAAGCTGGATAAGGAATCCCCTACTATTATAGACCTGATTATGGGGCATGAAATCGACCTGGTAATTGATACACCCACTCAGGGAAGAGATAAATCCAGAGATGGTTTCTTAATAAGAAGAACCTCCATTGAAAACGGTGTAACCTGTCTTACTTCCCTTGATACGGCGGGGGCTCTGGTAACAAGTCTTGAGAACGCAGATATAAAAAACATCTCACTCGTAAATATAGCAAATCTGTAAAAGTATAGAAAAAAGCTATATGAAAAAGCTGTTAACAGTCTGTATATAGAGGAATATATCCTTTGTAAGATAGCGTGTTAACAGCTTTTGACTTTATCACTGCTGATAGGAGCCGGGAACCGTTTCGCCGCGCAGGCTGTTAAAGGAATTGTATATGTCCAGAATGCCATAACCCCAGTCTCGGTTAGGGTAAGTCAGATTCGGATCTCTTCTTGCACCGCGCAGCATCAGATTTTTAATCTCGACACTGTCAAGCTGAGTATAATACCCCTCTGTAATGCCCCATTGTAAAACCATAGCTGCAACTCCCGCAGTATGGGCAGCTGCAACGCTGGTACCTGACATCGTGGTATATTGGTTCCCGGGAGCCGGACCAGTTAGATTTACTCCGGGAGCCGCAAGATCCGGGTTAATGGCATTTGTTCTGGTAAACCCCCTGCTGGCATTAAGATAAAGGGCGTTGTTGGTATAGTTGTAGGCAGTAACGATAATCGGTATTATGGTGTTGCCGGGGGAAGTAAGCGTAGTGTAAGGAGTGGGTTCCACAAAGGCGGTATTTTGATCCAGGAACTGTGATATGGGAAGCCATATATGAAAGTTTGACTGCAGATCACTGCTGGAATACACCCGGAAACGCCAGATTCCCTCCGTTGGTGATGTAAAGCGCATTAATATCAGCTGGTCTCCTGTTTGGGATTCTACCAATTGGTAATCTATATAAATAACAGTTTTTTCAAAAATGAAACGGATTACTCTGGTTTCACCGATTCTTGCCGGGATACGGGGTATATACTCACCGGTAGGCGAGAGTATATCAATGGAAAAAGTACTTGGAGCTTCCCCCCAAAGCTCCATGGAAAAACCAGCTACATTGGTGCCTACATGGAGGTCTACCGTTATAAAATCGGTGGAGCTTTGAATATTTCCCTGAAAATGGTGACCTGTGTTTCCTTCATTTCCACCGGCAATTGTTATGGACACACCGTTGTAGTCAGCTAATAGGGATAAATAGCTGCTTAACACGCCTCTTTCATCGTGGGCACCCTGTGAGGTGCCAAAGCCAATACAGATGGATACAGGCAAGGACAGATTTCTGGCAACAGCCATTAAATAATTGACACCAAATATGATATCTGTTTCCGAATAACAAATAGCATTTGCGGGAATCCGGAAGAAATCCCGGATAAAAGGTTTAGCCTGTTTCAATTTTACTACTACGATAGCAGCATCAGGAACAACGCCGGAAAAATTATGTATTTCGCTGGTATTGCCGGCTGCAATACCGGCAAGGAAAGTACCATGCCCGATTTCGTCCGTGCTTGGAACCACAGACAGGGGATCAGGACTTGTCAGTGCCTGGTTAATTTGTTCTCTGGTGTATTCACTGCCATATAAAAATCCAGTGGGGGGAGGGCCCGTCTGAATAGTTTGGTCCCATATAGAAACAATTCTGGAAGTTCCGTCAGCATTACGGAAAGCTTCATGAGTATAATCAATTCCGGTATCTATGATGCCGATTATAATCCCATTTCCTCTTAGATTAAAAGCAGGGATATTGCGGACTCTGGTTACTCCTGAACTTTCAAGACTGCCGGTATCCATAAGGCCGAAACAGCTGGGAAAGACGCCGTAACCGTAAGATTGGATCATATTGTCGGGTACATTTGCAATTGGTACAAACACAGCAGTATGATTATTGGTAAGAGGAGTTTGGCAAGTGTTTTCTATTGCTAGAAACCGACTTAGCGGGGAACCATTTTCCACAATAAAGTCAGCGTATTCATTACTAGTGATGTATTGTCTGCAATCCTGGTCCACGGCCTCATCTCCCAAAATAGTTTTACTAACTAAATATATGAGGGAATATCATTATTATTCGCTGAAACACAAAAATCACAGCTAAATAGCGGTTGTGGAATAGAAAAAAGCATGTTATAATATCAATGATTGTACGTGTAAATACTCAAGGATGGCAGGAATTTACAACATGGATGGTAAAAATTAGATATGTCTGACATAAGAAAAAACACCTTTCCTAAAAGGTATATATATACAGAGGAGCAACTTATAGATTTCTTTACCGGAATCTTTCTTCCAGAGGGAGTTATCAGCGATTATGTGCAAAAGGATAATTGCATTGAATTTATCTGCAATGATACGGTTTATTGCGTTCTTATGGATGGAAGCAATTGGAATGAAATCAAACAGGAGCTAAGACACCGGAAAGAGTTAAAAATAATGGAGAAAAACAGAATAATGGAACAGGAAAAGTTAGATACACTGACCGGATTGTATCATAAGGAGTACAGCCGGACAGTGATAGAAGAATTCCTTAAGGTTTCTGGGCCGGAACAATGTCATGCACTTATGCTGGTAGATATTGATAATTTTGATGCGGTAAATGAAAATTTAGGCTATCTATTTGGAGATACCGTATTGGTTAATATTGCAGAAGCCCTGCGTAAGAATTTCTACGATACAGATATTGCAAGCCGTATCGGCGGAGATGAATTCCTTATCTTTATTAAGAATGTTACCAATACAGAACTTTTAAAGGAAAAAGCAAGAATTATCTATTCTGTTTTTGCCAATACCTACACAGGAGAAAATAAAAATTATAAATTATCCTGTAGTATTGGAATTTCAACTTATCCCAATGACGGAACGAATTTTGACGAATTATTTTTAAAGGCTGATGCAGCACTTCTTTATGACCGGGAGAATAAGACCGGTAATGAGAAGTTTGACTATGGGTGTTTCTTTCATGAGATTGTTAATCCTGTACTGTATTTGGACAAGGATTGCTTTGAAAAGTATCATATAAACCGTACCAAGGGCTTTGGTAGCAATAATTTCGATAAGGAAATAACAGCATTTGCCTTTGATATCATGTCGAGGACCAAGGATGTTAACAGTGCTATTAACCTGTTGTTAAATAAAGTAAGAGTACAGTTTGGCTGCACGCAGATTTGCATATTTGAGTATGCTTCGGATTCTCCTGATTTTAAACTGACCTATATTTGCTCTAATGACAGAATGGAGGCAAACGAGAAGGAAAAAGAGGAATTTGCCGGTTATTTAGATGGACATGCCTTTACTTTCAGTGAATCAGGAGTGTATTCACTGGCTGAAATACAAGATAAAGACAGAAAAGAAGAAACCTTAAGAAAACTGGGAGTAAAGGCTTTACTCCAATGTGGCATATTTGAAAATGACAGCTTAAAGGGATGCATTAGTGTTCATGATTATGAAAGGCTTAGAAATTGGAGTGATTATGAGGTGGATTCCTTCCTTACCATAACGAAGGTAATCTCTTCCTATTTGTTAAAACTAAGAGCTTCCGAACGTGCCAGCAAGCAATTATATAAAATGAGGAATTTCGATGTTCTTACAGGGCTGCCTACTTTGCATAAATTTAAGAAGGATGCCAGAAGTATAAAGAACAATTCGGAAAATAAATGTGCGATAATCTATTCGGATATTACGAAATTCAAATACATAAATAACACACTGGGGTACGAAATCGGTGATAGGATCCTATGTGATTTCGCCTCAATTATAGCGAAAGAAAATGGCAGCAAAGAAGGAATTGCCAGGATTTCTGATGATAATTTTGCAGTATGTCTTTCTTATCGGAAAGAGGATGAGATAATTCAATATATCCAGAATGTGTATGATAAGTTTAGTATGGTGCAGAAATCGAAGTATCCCGGCACCAGATTCATTGTGGCAAGCGGTATTGCCTTGGTTGATCCGGGGGAGGATATTACGGTTGCCATCGATAATGCAAATGTTGCCCGCAAGACAATCAAAAATACATCAAAGTCTACCTATTGCTTTTTTGATATTAATATGCAGTTAAACCTTAAAAAGGAAGCAGAGATTAATAATACCATGGAACAGGCTTTAAAGGACAGGGAATTTGTAGTATATCTGCAGCCCAAGGTCAGCCTTCAGGATAACAGTCTTGTAGGAGCAGAAGCCTTAGTACGCTGGATAAAAGATGGAATTATAATTCTGCCGGGAGATTTTATTCCCATATTTGAGAATAACGGTTTTGTGGTAAACCTGGACTTCTATATTTACGAAGAAGTATGTAAGATTATCCGTGGATGGTTAGAACAGGGGAAGAAGCCGATACCCATATCTGTAAATGTTTCGAGAGTGCACTTGCATGATGAAAGATTCGTAGATGAGATTAAAAAACTGGCCGATTCTTATGAAATACCTTATAATTTGCTGGAATTAGAGCTTACTGAAAGCATCTTTTTAAATAATACGGAAGCTGCTATCTCTGCTATGAAGAGGCTTCGAAGCCTTGGATTTGGAGTATCCATTGATGACTTCGGAGCAGGATATTCCTCCCTTAACCTGTTAAAGGATATGGCAACCGATGTTATTAAGCTGGATAAAGAATTTTTTGGACATGACAATATGCAAAGAGAAGAACAGATTATTGTTTCCAGTATTATCAGCATGGCAAAACAGCTTAACATGAAGGTATTATCAGAAGGTGTTGAAACGCAAAACCAGTCGGACTTTTTGAAAAGCGTACTGTGTGATATGGCGCAGGGATATTTGTATTCCAGACCCATACCGGTTGCGGAATTCGAAAAATTAATATAAAGCCGAAGAGGCATTATTATAAAGAAATAAGGACCCGTTATAAAAGAGAGATCAAGCTCCTTTTATAACGGGTCTTTTATAAAAAAAAGATACTTTTTTAAAATTTTGACCCTTTTCCAAAAATAGCTAATCCTTTAGTATTTATAGTAGTATTTGTTTACAGAAAATACATATTCTCTGAACAAATCTTGTGCAAAATTTCTTAAGGAGGTATTTATGGGAAAGGGGAAAAGAAAAAAGCGAATTGCTCTGTATTTCAAAAGAGCGGCAGTGGCAATGCTTGTAATGGTCATGTTGTTACAACCGATTCCGGGAACCGCAGGAAGCTCTGTAAAGAGTGTTGAAGCGGCGGTTACAACAGGGGATTACATTGATTTACAGAACACGGCGACAGAGCTGTGGGTAGGCGGAGATAACGGTTGGGGCGGCTCACACGCTGCTGTGAGCGAAAACGGTACGAAAGCAACGATTGATATTTCTAATTTTGGAGTTGGAGAAAATGAATGGACACTTCAGTACATGGTAAAAGACCTGGGACTGAAAAGCAGCACCAAATATCAGGTAGAATTTGACATCACCTCAACGATTGACAAGGAGGTGTTCATTAAGCTGGATGATACTGGTCTGATTGAAGATTCAATCAACCTGACAGAAGGGACGAAGTATCATTACAGCAAAGAGTCTGCAGCAGGTACTCTTTCAGCCGATAAACAATTTTTATACTTTGCCCTCGGCAGGAAAGGGAGCGAGGCGAATGACCTAAACGGTACGGTTACCATCGAGAACGTAAA
The DNA here is from genome assembly GCF_900143645.1 of Anaerocolumna xylanovorans DSM 12503. Taxonomy (GTDB): domain Bacteria; phylum Bacillota; class Clostridia; order Lachnospirales; family Lachnospiraceae; genus Anaerocolumna; species Anaerocolumna xylanovorans. The sequence continues at coordinate 246,714 of NZ_FRFD01000008.1, forward strand.
GGTTGAAGAGGTTAATGATACGGAAACGGCAGCCGATATCACGGTAAACAAAAAGGGAACAAGCGTAAAGTTCCAGTTAGAAAAGGATGCGGCCGCTGCGACAGCAAAGGTATATTATGCCGTCTGCGCTTCAGAAGCTTTAGCGGATACGTTGAGTGTCGGAGATGCAGCCTTTAAAGAGTGCATAATGTCAAAGAAGGCAAATGGTATCTGGGAAGTATCGGACACCGTTGCTTTGGCAGACGGCCAGGTTATCCGCTATTACTTTGATAAAGACGGCGTGGCAGCAACACCGGTAAATTATACTTTTTCCGGCTTTACGGCAGTGGACTATACATATGACAATCAGGCAGACCTTGCTGCCGAAGGCTTTTCTCTGGCTTGGGCCGATGAATTTAACGGCACGGAGCTGGACCCTAATAAGTGGTCCTTCCAGATAGGAACAAAAGACCCCAACGGCGGACCTGATTATTGGGGGAATCAGGAGAAGGAATATTATACCGATTCAAACCATGCGGTAAAGGACGGTAAGCTGGTCATTACAGCAAAACAGGAGTCAAAGGAAGGTATGCCATATACTTCTACCCGTATACGCACCAAGACGGATGCCGGCGATACGCTCTATGCTGCAAGATACGGACGTATCGAGGCAAGAATGAAGCTGCCTGCAGAAGAAGGACTCTGGCCGGCATTCTGGATGCTTCCGGCTGACACTTCTACTTATGGAACCTGGGCGGCCTCCGGAGAATTGGACATCATGGAAGCGAGAGGCCGTGTTCCGGATAAGGTTGGCGGAACGATTCACTTTGGTTCACAGTGGCCGAACAATACCTACTATGGAAAAGAGAAGACCCTTGATTCTTCAACGGATATTGGTGCCTATCACTTGTACAGCGTGGAGTGGGAACCGGGTAAGATTACATGGCTGGTGGATGATGTACCGTATTTCTCTACAGGAAACTTCTGGAGCAAGGATTCCGGGAGTGCAGAAAACTATGCTTATGGAGCGCCCTTTGATGTGCCCTTCTATCTTATTTTGAACCTGGCAGTCGGCGGAACCTTTGATGGAGCGGCTAATCTGGGAAATGCCGAGTTCCCGGCAGATATGGAGGTTGATTATGTCCGCGTATACAAGAAATCAGATGCTTACTATCAAAACCTTGAGGACAATCTGACAACTCCGGAGACGGACAGGGACAAGACGAGCTTTGAAAGCCCGGCATACCAGCCGGCAGGCGTTGATGGCGACTATGTTAAGGATACTGCATTTGATACCTTAAAGACTGTTACTGAGGTAAAGCCGGACGACACTGACTGGCAGTTCTTTGTAGGTGCTTTTGGCGGTGAGGCAACGGTTACTAAGGATACCATTGATGGTACGGCCTATGCAAAGGCCAGTATTACGAAAGGCGGAGACCAAAATTATGCGATTCAGCTGATAAAGCATTTTCCGTTTGCAAGCGGCTATACTTATGAAATCAGCTTTGATGGGTTGGCTTCTGTTAACAGGGAATTTCTGCTTAAGCCATGCGGCGATGCTGATAACGGCTGGGCAGGTTATGGCACATCAAAGACATTTGGTCTGACAACTACCATGACACATTATACACATCAGTTTACGATGGATAAGGATTCGGACCCCACTGCCCGCCTGGAGTTTGATCTGGGTCGTGAGGCGGGTGATGTCTGGATTGGAAATGTTGTCGTAAAACAGGTAGAACCGGAAAAGGCCGATACCACAGATATCTTTAAGAACCCGGATCAGAATGGAGGAAACCACATTTACAACGGTTCTTTTGACCAGGGAGCCGGACGGCTTGCTTTCTGGCGCACCGAGAATGTGGCTGTGAATGTACCGGGTGTAATTAATCAGGAATATGACGCAGTTACAGGAGATAAAGGAGATTTCAGCCGCAGGGCACTTGTGACAGCAAATGATAGCAATGCAAGGATTTATCAGAATGGTATTTGGCTGCAGCAGTCAGATATCTATCAATTGAGCCTGAACCTGTCATCCCAGGCAGCAACCAAGGTTTCCGCCGTGCTTACGAACAAAGACGGATCCAGGGTTTATATGAAGAAGAACCTTGACGTTACGGGAACCGGCACCGAAGGATTTACGGTGAACTTTGCAATGCCTAAGGGAGTAACAGATAAAGAGGCTGTATTTTCACTGGTATTTGAAAAGGGAAGCACCGTATCGGCAGACAACATCCGTTTGGTACGTACCACCAATAATAATGTAACAATAGATTACAGTGGTGTTGTTTTAGAGCCGGTCAAGACTGATTCAACAGGATGGATAAATAATTTGAATAATGGCGGCTCCGTTACCCCTGCGGCAAATCAGGATGGGGAGATTACCAGCCAGACGGTAACCAATCAGCTGAATTATATGAGCATGCTGTATGTTCCTGTTTCTGTTAAGAAGGGAATTACCTATCACTTAAGCTTTCAGGCAAAGTCACAGTATAATAATTCTGTCATGTTAAATATTCAGGAGGATAATAGCTGGGCGGTGACATTGGAAGGGAATTTGAATATGAAGGCCGAAGAGTGGCAGGAGTTCAACTATACCCTTAATTCAACGCTCACAAATGGCAGCAATCCGATTTTCTTGAAGTTCTTACTGTCCGGTCCCGATGTGATAGCGGGTACCTTTAAGGTAAAGAATGTATCCATGACCGCAGAAGTTTTAGAAGGTGCCAAGGATGCACCGGCAGATACTATCTTAAGCAGCAACCCGCCGGTCGAGGGCAGCGATTATGTAATTGCCTTAAAGGACGGCGACTATAAAACCAAGTTCTTTAACTGCGTGGAAAAACCTGACCGAAAAGCTCTGGTTATGGTAAACGGCTCTGCTTTGCCCGATGGGTCTGTTAAAGACGGAACGATTGTCATTCCTGCTTCCATCCTTGGAAGAGGGGCTTATACGATTGAACTGGCACTGGATGGTTTCAACAGCATCACACTTTTGGGAACTGTAAAGGATGCTGTAAATCCGGGAAGTAATCCAGGGAATAATACGGCAGATAATAACAAAAAGGTAACGGATGCGGCTGCTCCGGTCATCGTAACACAGCCTGCAGGCGGAAAATATGTATACAATGAGGCAGCAGCCAGCCTGTCCGTAAGAGCAACTGGCGACGGAACATTAAGCTACCAGTGGTATAAGAACAATGCTGATACCGCATCAGGGGCATCCGCCATCAGCGGAGCAACCGGGGCAAGCTATACACCTTCCACGGCAAAAGTCGGAAAAGCATATTATTATTGTGTGGTAACGAACACCAATAAGGAGGCAACCGGTGTCAAAGATGCAACTGCCACAACCAATCTTGTAACCGTAGAGGTGACAAAGGCGGCAAATACGATTACCGGTGTTGGTAATGTATCAACGGTATATGGCAGTGCGGCATTTACGTTAACGGCAAAGGCAAAAGGAACGATTACTTATAAGTCCTCCAATCCGAAGGTTGTAGCCGTAGATTCTAAGAGCGGCAGGGTAGTCATCAAGGGAACCGGTAAAGCGACGATTACCGTTACTGCGGACGGGAGTGGCAATTACAAGGCCGGGGTAAAGAAAATTACTGTTACTGTGACTCCGAAGAAAGCAACTGTAACCAGCTTAAAATCCGGCAGGGCGAACAGCCTGACGGTGGCATGGGCGAAGGATACGAGGGCAGCAGGATATGAAATCCAGTATTCCACAGGCCGTGATTTTAGCAATGCCAAGACGGTAACAGTCAGCAAAAACGTGGCAACTACCAAGACTATCAGCAAGTTAAAAGGCGGAAAGACCTATTATGTACGTGTACGTGCATATACCAAATCCGGTACAGCAATCTTAACCGGAAGCTGGAGCGCTGCAAAGAAAGTTGTTGTCAAAAAATAATCAGAAAAATACCCTGATAGTTAAACACGATCTCTTTTTCTGTGTTCAACCATCAGGGTATAGTTTGTTGCTTTTTGTATTATTTTGTCGTGCTTTCCGTAGGTGTAGGAGTATCGGTTGCAGCAGGGGTAGGTGTTGAGGTTATTCTCTCTGCTTTGGGAACCGTTGTTTCACCCATTACTATCTTAGACCATACTTTATCATTTACTGTGATCTTGTAATCCTTTTTGATCTCATCTTCATATTTCTTTGTAAAAGCATCATTCTCTGCCTTTGTTACAGCTTCTTTGACTGCGGCATCGTAGCTTTCAGAGTTGTTGTTATCCTTCATTTTTATGATGTAATAACCGGCGGTTGTTTCGATAACGCTATCGGCTACAGCATCATTCTTAAGCTTTAAGGCAGCGGTCTGATAAGCTTCATCTGCTTTGCCATCATCCTTTACAAAGTTAAGAGTGCTTGTAGTCAGGCTGTCGTCCTCTTTTACGATATCGGCAAATTCTTTACCTGCTTTTACTTCTGTTAAAGCCTTGTCAATAGAAGCCTTAGCAGCAGCTTTTTCCTTATCGGAAAGTTCAACTGTTTTAGAATCCTCATATTTTGTAGTGGCAGCAAACAGATATTCCGTATTGTACTGTCTGTATTTATCGCGGTCAACGGTAGACTTTACATCATCTTCCTTAATATTTAAACCGTCAACAACAAACTCGTAATACTTATTTGCAATCTGCAGCTTTTCCTGTGCCTTTGTAAGATTTTCCGTAGTGAATCCCGTTAAATCTAACTGCTCTTTCTTATCCTTTAAAGAAGTCATTACAGATTCTACATTGGTTTTAATCGTTGCCTTTTCATCATCAGTAAGGCTGTACTTTGCATCTTTTGCCTTAAGGTAAAGGATTTCCCACATAACGGCGGCATCCATTGCGCTCTGCTTCATCTGCTCTCTCATGGTAACGCCTTCGATATCCATATCCCAATAACCAGGATAATACTGGGCATACATCTGTCCCTGAGCTTCCATGGCGTATATGAAATACATCATATCCTGCATGTAAAGTTTCTCGTCGTTAATGGTTACTACCAGATCACCGGTAGAGCTTGTCTTTTTGCTGCAGCCGGCAGCCAACATCATTCCTGCTATTAATGTAACAATTAACAGACGGGATATGATTCTTTTTGATTTTTTCACGGTGTTTCCTCCATTATATGTGATTCATGCACAATTATAGATAGCGGCACATATATCCATTTTAATACTTTTTCTATATAAGTCAAGTTATATCCGCCGTTTTAAGATAAACTTAAGCCTTTATTCATGAAGTCTGCGAATAAGTTTATATACCGTACAGTTTTCAATTACCAGAGGTTTTCTGTGGGCGAAAAAAATAATGCCGTCACTGGGAGCAATGATTTGTGATATTACCTCCCCTTCAATAGGATCCACGACCTCCGCTAAAAGATCTCCGAAGTAGACCTCTTCGCCCGGTTCTTTAAAACGCCTGTAGATACCGGATACGTCAGCACGGATGGACATTAAGCTTTCCTCTTCCAGAGTAGTTGCAATAAAACCGTTGTGACAGTTATACCTGATAATACCCATTCTTGTAAGAAAACGAAGCACGGAAGAGACAGCCTGGTTAGCGGATCTTTCGTCAATATGGTCGGTAGCAGAAGTATATACGCTAAAAGCATTGGTTCCGTTCATCTGCCAGTTATAGTTTAAGGTTGCCGTATCGATAGGGCGGGGCTTTCTGGTAACTACGTAAGGCAGGCCGAAGAGATTGGCAAGGCTGGTATTTTGATAGCCTGTCTCCATCATTCTGACATGGGGAATAAAATCCCCGGGCGTATGAAAGCTTGCAAACTGAATACCATAATTATAACCCTTCACTGCCTGGAAAATACCGTCAGCAATTCTTTTTGTGGTCTCTCCCTCTGCCTCTCCCGGAAACATACGGTTAATATCCGTATTGTCCATAGCCCAGAAGCGTTTTTCCACATTGATAGAGGAATGATTGATAGAAGGAATTACCATAATCTCATTATTGGCTATAATATTTCCTGTCTTCTCAAGCCTTCCAAGAGTCTTTACAATCTGAGAGCAGATATAGAGCTGCTGAACCTCATTACCTCTGGTAGGACCTACAATGCAGGCGGATTTTTCGCCTTTTCCGAAATGGTATGCAGAAATTTTCATATCTCCGCGAAAAGGAGATGTAAGTGAATATACCGTATCCTTTATCATGAAAAATCACCTCCCAGAATCCGGACGATTAAAGAGCCTTCATTAACCACAGGATATTCTCTTAAGGTAAATACCATGCCGCCGCAGGGAGCCAGAATATGCTGGTTGATTTCTCCGGTCAGGCTGTTTACAATATCACCGATTACCTCACCCTCTTTTATTCCCATCCAATGTTCTACCGCCGGAAGAAAGATACCGGAAGCATTGGCATGGACCATAGTAACCTCACTCTGTCCTTCGGAGGATATAATAGGAGTTTTGGGTGTGATAACTTCACCGTCCCACATGCCAAGCTCCTTTAACAGACAGAAGATACCCTCTGTAATCTGGTCTCCGAACTGATTGGTAATACGCATGCCGGTACCCATTTCCACTGCTATGGTAGGAACGCCGCTGGAATTAAGTGCATGGGTAAGAGTCGCATTCTGTACAGTAGCAGAAGGATGCACCCATACAAAGTCAAGGTTTAACAGCTTGGCATAGGGCAGGAGCATCTTAGCATTTTCTTCAATCATACGAACCTGCGGGATTTCGCGCAGGAATATATTGGAGGAGTGAAGGTCTACACAAAGTTCGGCTCCCAGTATATCTTCTACTATTGCCTGTGCGGCATTTTCAGCCATATCACCGTTTTTATTTCCCGGAAAGCATCTGTTTAAATCAAGGTCAAAGGCTGGGATACCTCTGGTGAGAGATTCAATTCCTAAAGGGTTAAGACAGGGATATATATCAATAATTCCATGGAGGAGATGCAGATTTGTCTGAATCCGGCGAATTATTTCGTAGCAGATATATTGACCCTCCAGCTCATCGCCGTGGATACCTGATACGATGCAGATACGCTTTTCATTGCCGGTTTTATTAAGGGGTTCAAGACGGTTTTTCCATATATGCATGCTCTCTAATACCGGAAGGTCAATAGAAAATACCGATTTAATCAAAGAACCACATCCTTTCAGTATTTTTCAATTATGTTTTTATTTTTCACCTTATGATACCATTTTTCGCGGTGAAAAACAAGAAAGCAAATGTTTTTCCGTGATATATCGTAGAATTTTCGGAGATACTAAGTTTGCGGCAAGCAGACAAAGCGAAACAGAAAGGAAGTATCCTATGGAAAAAAATACTGCGAAGAAAAACAATGTAAAGGTGACTTCATGGGAAGAACCAAAAGGAACGGAAGATAAAGATAATCAGACCAGGGACATTAAGGTAGGCTCTGCCATGGTGCATAAGGCAGCTTATGAGCCGCAGTCAGAGTGTAATCCGGATAACGGTGCCTTCTTTGAAGAGCGAAGCAATCCCTTAAGCAGCAAAGGAAATTGAACGAGGAAAATATAGAGCAGGTCTTAAGTAATATGCTCCTCTTGCGGCAAAATATTAAAAAAGTTGCTGCAAGGGGAGCATGTTTTAGTGATAAATATCCCATAGCATCTATGAAAGGCTATCTGATTGGCAGGTAAGCTGTTCGATAAGATACCTGGCTGCATTTGAAAGCGGAATGTTTTCATTATAGGCAGCTACCAGTCTTCTGCCCGGCAGAGTTTCGATTAATTCAATCGGTTCCAGATGGTTTAAAGCATCCTTTTTATAACAAAAATCCGGAATAAAGGCAATACCGAGACCAATTTTCGCAAGATCAATCAGCAAATCATTGCTGCTTAGCTCTACGGCAGGAACCAAATCCAAAGAATGCTGCTGGAACAGGTTATGGAGAAATTCACTGGTAGTAGAGTGTTTCGTAAGCATAAGAATAGGATATGCAAGCAGCTCTTCTAAAGAAAGAGGTTCCTCTTTTACGGCAAAGAATTCTTTGTTTACGATAAAAATATCGTTAAATTCCAGAACAGTTTCAATGTGCATACTGTTTATAAGAGAAGAATTCGGAGAATTGGTGACAACAATATCTACTTCGTTGTTTTCTAACATCTTGGCACACTGAAAGGAAGTACCATTCGTTACCTTAATGTGTATTTTGGGATATTTCCGGTGAAAATCCTCCAAAAACGGAACCAGATAATAGCGGCATATGGTATCACTGGCACCTAAACGAAGTTGGCTCTCACCCTGGGAGGAAGCTTCTAAAAGCTGGTTTTCACCTCTGCTGATGAGATTAATAGCCGGCTCTATATGCTTAAATAACAGCTCGCCTTCCTTGGTGAGAGAAACCTTTTTGGTACTTCTAAGAAAAAGAGTCTGGTTTAAGTTGCCCTCCAGGACTTTAATGGACTGGCTTACGGCAGACTGGGATATATAGAGGGAAGCGGCAGCTTCGGAGAAGCTTAATGTCTTTGCTACATAATAAAATACCTTATACAGCTCATAATTGATATCCATGAAATACCTCCTGAAAACTATTTTGCCGGAATTACCTCCAGCCAGTAACCGTCCGGGTCATTAATAAAATAAATGCCCATGGCAGGGTTTTCATAACAAATACAGCCCATTTCCTTGTGCTTTTTATAGGCAGCATTATAATCATCCGTAACAAAAGCTAAGTGAAATTCATTGTCTCCCAAATCATAAGGGTGGTCCCAGTCACTAAGCCAGGTAAGCTCCAGTAAATGTGAGGTCTCCTTATCTCCGAGATAAACGATGATAAAACTGCCGTCCTCCGGCTCGATACGGCGGGTTTCTGTTAAACCTAAAGCTTTCTCATAAAACTGAATGGATTTATTAAGATCAAGTACATTAATATTATTGTGAGCAAATTTGAATTTCATAGCAAAGTCCTTTCTGCTTCCGTAATATGGAAGGTCTGGCCCTCCTCTGTAATCTCTATAATCTTATCTTTATAAGAAAGAGCTTCATCGGAAGTCTTAAATTTTTCTATTACACTGTAGTCTTTCCAAAAGTGCATCGGAAAAGCATAAGAAGTATTGGTATTTTTCATAAAGAAATCAAAGCCAAGAGAATAAAGCTCCTCCTGCCTTGGGTCCAGTACAAGGAAAGCAATCTCTATATTTCTGCCGTTAAGCTTTAAAATCTCTTCTTTGAAATTTTTAGTCATATTCTGGTAATCGGCGTTTGTATCTTCTTTCCATACCCACCAATTCAAATCACCGGCATGATAGAGAGTATGTCCGGCTTCATTTATAAAAAATGCTACACCCTTATCTGTTGAACGAAAGGTTTCAAGAGTAAGGGAGGAGGATAAAGTAAGGGATTCGTTTTTACCGATAGTAATTATATGATTTTTGGCATTTTCATAAGCATCAGGGTCAGAAAAAAAAGATTTTCTTACGTGGATATCTTTGGATAAAATATATGTTATTTGTGGATAGTCATTTAATAATTTAAAAATATCGTGGTTAAAATGATCCTGGTGGGAATGGCTGGATAATACAAAAAGGTGTTTTTCTTTCGGAAAACTGGGGATATTACCTTTATAATAGTCAAAGAGAAACACAGATTGTTCCGTTTCCACGCTAAAACAACTGTGGTGAATATATGTGATAAGCATAAACACCTCCTGTTTTTATTACAATAATAAGTACATTCTAACTCAAATAAAAACATTTGTACAGACTTAGGAAATAAATTAAAAGCTGCATCACGGTGCTGCTGTAAATTTGTGTAGATATTTAGTGAAAACACTTGAAAAAAAAGAAAAATATGTATATTATATAATATATAAGACTTGCTTGGGAAGCAAATTAAAAATAACGGATTTTACTAATTTAATATCGTTGTTCGACAGTATTTACAGGGGTTTTGGGGATGTAAGGGGGACATAAAATACGGTTGGAGGAGGATAAGACAATGGAAGCGAAAGGTAACAAGCTTTACAAGAGTAGGTATAGTAATCCGGTTAATGTAGGTGAGTGCTCAAAACTAAGGTATTTTTATATTGAAAAGAAGCGGCAAGAGCTTCATAAGCTGTTGAATTTTTATGGAGGTTCGGTAAATCATACAGAAATACTTGAGCTGGCAAGGGAATTTGATGATGCATTTATAGAATTATATCAAAGCAAATAAATAAAAAATCAGGTGCTTTCCTGCCGGGAGGCACCTGATTTAATTCTTATTGGCAGAAGAACTTTTTTGATACAGCTGTATCATCTGGCCCTTTATAAAATCCCTCTGCTCATCATTTAAACGTCTATAGTAGCTGATAGCATTCCATTCATCCTTACTTAAAGCTTTATCAGAATGATAGGCACCACCTTCTTTAATAGTATCCTTAGATACATCCAGGTTGTCGTTCATAAGGTAATCAACCGTAACGTCAAAATAAGAAGCCAGATTTATAAAGATATCGGGACTGGGGGTACTGATATTGCGTTCATAATTGGACATAGTAGATTTGCTGACTCCAAGCATTTCGGCTAATTGGCTCTGAGTCAGGGATTTTGCAAGTCGCAGACTTTTAATTTTTTTGCCAATATCCATGTAATCACCTCTGGTATAAATAGTAGCATAAATATGATTTTTTAAAATAGTATTCTATTAATACTGGAAATAATCCTAGAATATTTGACAAAGTAATAGAAAAAAACGATACAAATAAATAAAACCAGGTATTTTCCGGTAAAGGAGGATACCTGATTTAATTCTTGTTTGCGGATGTACTTTTTTGATACAGTTGTATCATCTGACCCTTTACAAAATCCTTCTGCTCATCGCTTAGACGCCTGTAATAACTGACAGCGTTCCACTCATCTTTACTTAAAGCTTTATTAACGTGATAGGCAGCCTCTTCTTTAATAATATCTCTGGGAATATCCGGTTTATCATTAAGAAAATAATCAACCGAAACATCAAAGTAAGAAGCGAGGCTTATAAAGATATCAGGGCTGGGGGTGGTGATATTTCTCTCATAATTAGACATGGTGGACTTGCTGACCCCAAGCATTTTAGCTAACTCACGTTGGGTAAGGAGTTTCCCAAGGCGCAGATTTTTAATTTTTTTGCCGATATCCATATAATCACCTCTTCCATAAATAGTAGCATAAATAAAGAATTTGAAAATGGTATTCCATGATTACTGGAAATAGTTTAAAAATAATTGACAAAGTAGTAAATAATTGTTATAATTTAGCTACAGCAAGTCGAAATGCTGCTAACATATATTTTTAATAAAGCATAAGGCAGATGAAACTCTGCAACCCCTCTGTAGGGTTGATACTGTTTTATGCTTTATTAAAAGGATATGGCAGATAACATATATAAGAGGTATAAATAAATTTTAAAAGTCCTTCTTTATTGCATTTTCAATTGAAGAAAAATATGGTATAATCAGATTGTGTACAACCTTTGAAATATTTCATAAGAAGTTTGTATATAATTTAAAAGAATACAATAGAGAGGATGAAAGCATATGTTAAACCCGGAAGTATCAAAGCTATTAAACGAACAGGTGAACAAAGAATTTTACTCTGCTTATCTTTATATGGATATGGCAAATTACTATGCGGACCAGAGCCTGAACGGTTTTGAGCATTGGTTTATCGTTCAGATGCAGGAAGAAAGGGATCATGCCCTGTTATTCCGTCAGTACTTATTGAATAACGGTGAACAGGTTGTTTTGACGCAAATTGCAGGTCCGGAGAGTGGTTACAAGAACTTTAAGGAGCCTTTAACAAAGGCATTGGAACATGAGCAATTTGTAACTGCATCTATTAATACTATATATGAAGCGGCTTATAAGAATAAGGATTTCCGCACCATGCAGTTCCTTGACTGGTTTATTAAGGAGCAGGGCGAGGAAGAAAAGAATGCCGATGATAATATCAAAAGATATGATTTATTCGCCGGAGACCCGAAAGGGCTCTATATGCTGGATAATGAATTCAAAGCAAGAGTGTATACCGCACCTTCCCTGGTTCTGGATTAATTATTTGATTTAAGTTGGGAAGAATAAAAATAATATGGACCGGTCTTTCACTGAATAATTGTGGAAGACCGGTTTTTTTGCGTTATATGGATACTGAATCGTATAAATTTATAGCCGTTTCTAGAATTTATACATTATTTCTATGATTATTCAAGTTTCCAATTTATTACCAACATGTTATTGTCTTATTATGGAAATAAGGTTCGTGCATATTAAGTCAAATTTATTTTTTCTTTTGGGACATGTATTAAGAGTATGATCGGTGTAATTTATTTGAAATAGGCAGACTGTGTCAAGATTATCACAGGGCTGCAGAAGAAGCTGAAACATTGGGGTAAGAAACGGAAGCTTTGAAAATGGAGGTGGTGGGGTTATGAGGGTAAAGAAATGATTTAAAACTTTTTTGAACAGGAGTCTGAAAGCTCCAAAAATTCTTTCAAAATTAAGGATGGAGGTATTTGTTTATGAGAAGAAAGATACTAAGTGCATTCATTTCTTTATGCATGGTTTTTAGCATGGTTACTTTATTTGGCGTATCACCTGTTATAGCTGCTGACGAACCGGTTTCGGCCATTTTTGGCGGGGGACCCTTCTACCAGGGCGGACAGTCGGTTATGAATGATCTGAAAGCTTCAGGCTTCAATACCGTAATGATATGGGCCGTACATGTCAATGCCAATGGGGATCTGGTATTGAACGACTCTTTAGTTTGCTCCGGCGGCGCATATGTGGGCAAGGCAGAATGGAAGACACAGTGGGCTACGCTAAAGCAGGCTCCAACTTCCGTAAAACGCATTGAGGTTAGTATAGGAGCCTGGGGCTGTAAAGATTTCGAAAATATCAGAGACCTGATAAAAGCTCAAGGTACCGGTTCCGACTCAATTCTTTATAAGAATTTTAAAGCACTGAAAGAGGCAACCGGTGCAGATGCTGTAAACTATGATGATGAATCCTGCTATGACGTGGCATCAGCCGTAAGCTTTGGCCAAATGTGTAATCAAATAGGGTATAAGAATGTTACGCTGTGCCCGTATACAAACAGCAGTTTCTGGAGCAGCGTTAAGACAAAACTCGGAAGCCTGGTTGACAGGGTATACCTTCAGTGCTATGCCGGAGGTTCAGGAAATGACCCGGCATCATGGAGCAGAACCATGGGAATAAAGGTTATTCCGGGATTATGGTGCCTGAACAGTTCCTCAGGAGGTGACTCGGCAAGTACAGTTAAGAGCAGGCTGACAAACTGGAAGGATTCATCGGCTGGAGGCTTCATGTGGCTGTATGATGATATGATGAAACTGTCAAGTCCCAATTCAACTGCAGATTATGCAAACGCTATAAACTCTGCTTTTGGTACAGTGACACCCCCGCCTACAGGAACAAATATTGCTCTTAACAAAACAGCTGCTGCAAACCAGTATGTAACAGGAGAAACGCCTGCTAAGGCAGTGGATGGTTCTGTAAGCAATAACAGCAAATGGTGCTCTACTTCCACAGGAGATAAATGGCTTAAAGTAGACCTGGGACAAAATTATAACATAAGCAGGTGGGTTGTAAAGCATGCCGGTGCAGGCGGTGAAACCTCTTCCTGGAATACGAAGAATTTTAAACTGCAAAAAAGTACGGATGGTACGAACTGGGTAGATGTAGATACTGTTACCAATAATACCGCCAATATAACCGACCGTACTGTAACTGCCTTTAATACCAGATATGTAAGGCTTTATATTACCACACCTACCCAAAACACCGATAATGCTGCAAGAATTTATGAGCTTGAGCTTTATTAATAAGCCAAAAGGCACTATGTAATAGGATTTACCAGGCTGGAAGTATTGCTAATAAATTGGCCCCTTAAAGCAGAATGGAATTACACTCCATTCTGCCTTAAAGGGGCTTTTTACTTTTAATCACAAATTTCAATACAAGCCTGTTATTAATTTTTTTATATGCTATGATTATAACATTACCAGGGAGAATGGAATAATAAAACAGACTATGGAGGAGAAGCATATATGGATTTCAAGCAAATATTAAAGAAAGAAGAATATAACTTCATTCATACCAATCCTCATCTGGGGCAAAATGTAATTCTGCTTGGATTAGGCGGCAGCTATTCCTATGGAACCAATAATGATAGCAGTGATTTGGACATCAGAGGGATAACCATGAATAGAAAATCGGATTTTCTGGGATTAACTGAATTTGAGCAGTATGTGGATGATAAAACCGATACCGTAATATATTCCTTTAATAAGATGGTAAAGCTTCTTCTGGAATGTAATCCAAATACCTGTGAAATTCTTGGTATGAGACCGGAATATTATTTGTATTTATCGGATATTGGGCAGGAATTGCTGAATAACAGAAGTATATTTTTATCGAAACGTGCGGCGCGTTCTTTCGGGGGATATGCCGATGCACAGCTGCGAAGACTGCAGAATGCCCTGGCAAGGGATTCATTTCCCCAAAGTGAAAAAGAGAAACATATTTTTAACTCGGTAAGGAATGCTCTGGAAGATTTTGAAAGGCAGCGCGGGAACTTTGATAACGGTTCCATCCGGCTTTACATTGATAAATCTGGAAATCCGGAGTTTGAAACAGAAATTTTTGTTGATGCCAATTACACCCACTATCCATTAAGAGATTATGAGAATATGTGGTCAGTTATGCATAATGTCGTGCGTGACTATGATAAAATCGGCAAGAGGAATCATAAAAAAGATGATACTCATCTTAATAAACACGCAATGCATCTGATACGGCTATTTATGATGGCAATTGACATTCTGGAAAAAGGGGAAATAATCACTTACCGTGAAAAAGAACATGATCTTTTGCTTGCCATTCGTGGCGGAGAGTACCAGCAGGAAGACGGGACGTTTAGCGATGAATTTTATAAGTTATTAGCAGATTATGAGAAAAAGCTGGATTACGCCACCACCCATACGTCTTTACCAGATAATCCGGATATGGAAAAGGTTGAGGCATTTGTAGAAAGAATAAATGAAAGGGTAATAACGGGTGATATACGATGACGGAGATAACGAAGATAATTGATGAGAAGTTAAATGAAATTGAAGAGAAAGAAAAAGTAAAAATTCTGCATGCGGTAGAATCCGGAAGCCGGGCATGGGGATTTGCTTCACCGGACAGTGACTATGATGTCCGCTTTATTTATGTCCGCAAGATGGAAGATTATCTTAGATTGAAGGAAGAGAGGGATGTAATTGAATGGCAATTGGATGAAACCCTTGATATCAATGGCTGGGATTTAAAGAAAGCATTGCAGCACTTTCATAAATCCAATGCTACCTTATTTGAATGGAGTAACTCTCCAATCGTATACCGCACAACAAAAGAGTGGCAGGATATCTATAGGACAGCAAGTGATTATTTCTCCATAAAATCAGCCATGTATCATTATTATGGTACAGCAAATGGAAATTTTCTGGAATATTTACAGGAGGATGAAGTGAAGTATAAAAAGTATTTTTATGTAATACGTCCTCTTCTTGCCTGCAGGTATATCAAAGAAAAGGCAGCTCCGCCGCCGGTGTTGTTTGAGGAATTAATGAAACTGGAACTGCCGGATGAAATTAGGTGTGAGATTCAAAAATTACTGGCAGTAAAGGTAAATACACCGGAAGCAGGTAAAGGTCAAAGAATTGATATATTGAATCATTATATTGAAAAGGAACTTTCTACCTATAAGGAAAACGTAAATCTGATGGCGGACGACAGAAAAGCAGAATGGGATGTACTAAACGAACTGTTTCTTAGAATGTTACGTTTAGAAGCATAATGCAGGACTTATCACTGCCGCTTCGTCCAATAAAATATTCAGTCCCATTCTTAGTGAATATCCGATTTCCATTTTACCCTTAGAATCAGCAGAGTTATAAGTAATGCCGCCATGTAATTGGAGAAAAGGTTTCCCCAGAATACAGAGTAGTAGCTTAGATAGCGCTCTGTTGCAAGGATGAAGAGATAACGCAGAAGCCATACACGGAGCAAACTTATGACTAAAGTTATCTTTGTCTTACCAAGGCCGATAAAGGCACCCTGTTCGACCATACATACGCCAAAGCCTACTACGGAATAGGTATAGATATGGAGGGCTCTGTTGGCAATGGAAAGTACCTCCGGCTCTCTTGTAAACAGCACAGTTATATAAGAGGAAAGGGGGACAATTACCGCAATCAGAATAATAGCTGTGATTGCGCTGGTAATGCAGCCAACCAGACAGGAAAACTTTGCTCTTTTACTCTGACCTGCTCCAACGTTCATACTCACCATGGTAGTAACCGCAGAACCAAAGGAGGAAGGAAGGATAAAGCAGACCGAGGTTATATTGTTGGCAATACCCTGGCCGTTAAGTACAATTGCACCATACTTCTCCACTTCATTATTGATTAAGAAGAATCCAAGGTTTAACATCAGGCTCGAGAGCATTGAGGGAAAGCCGATATGTAAAAGCTGCTTTATGATATCACGGTCAAAATGAAAGCCTTTAAATTCCAGTCTGTCTCCGGTCTTTTTTAAGAACAGCTCATAGAACATCCAGAAAGTAATAAGGATATTGGATGCCAGGGAAGCCATAACGGAGCCGACAAGTCCCATAGAGAGAAAGCCAACAAAGACGGTGTTAAACATTATCTTAAGAACCAGCATAATAATCATTCGGATAAAGGAATCCTCAGGCTTACCGCTTGCGTTTTTAATTGCATTATAGATGGATTCCAGAAAAGAGAAAGGTATTACGAGCGCATTTAGTGAAATATATAAGAACACATTATGTGCAATGTCACCATCTACATGAGCCGATATGGGAAAAGCAAGACCGACCAGGAGCGGAGCTAAGATAAAACCTAATATGAAAGCAAATACAACCAATTGAATTGTGATACGCCTGCTGCCTTTGAAATCACCGCGGCCATTGGATTGTCCGATGATAGCCATTCCTGCAACGCTTAGTCCCTGAGACAGGGCGGAAGTCATATTTACTATTGGGGTACAATAAGTAACTGCGCTGGCGGCATTAGTGCCTGCTAAGTTATTCAGGAATAATCCGTCAATAACAGGTATCATAGACTGCACAATACCCATCATCAGTGCCGGAACGGATAGCATAAGAATGGTTGGAAGGACATTGCCGTGTAATATAAGCTCCCGGCGCTGTTCCATATTTTGACTAAGAAACTTGAACTTCATTATAGATCACCTGCAATTTATTCTCACGGAAATGATAGTGACCGTGCAAAGCATCATTATACGCCTTTTATATTGACAGGTCAAGGGCATTACTATACCAATTGCTTTTAAATAAATTTGATTTTGATTTTTACTATTTATAGGAATAGGTGTAAAAAATTATAAAATGACAATAAATAGACAAAAACAACAAAAATATACAAATACAATTTGACAAAATTATACTATAATGTAAATAATTCAGAGATATTTTTTATAATACTTTCTTGGACCGGCAGCAATTATTATATTTCTTAACCTTGTTGATAAGACAGATCCTTAAGAGAGAACAGTGCGTGTATAGAGGGACTCTCATTAAACGGATATATGGTTAATTATTATAGGATACTTGGCTGCAGGTTATCTTTGTTTCCTGCTTGTAAAGATTCTATTTGTATTCAGATTCTACCCAAAGGCAAACTACTGGCAAACCTGTGATATGCATGGGGAGTAGTATATTCGTATCGGCTTACCTGACATTTAATAACAGCCAATACCTGATTAAGAAAGGGGGGAGAGTAACCTGGAATAAAAACCAGGTCTTATCAGGATGTTATTATCTGCCATGATGAGTATATATTATAGGAACAGAATGCGTTCCTGTAATAGGGATGTACGGCGGTAAAAGCACCGCCTTTTATCAGAAATTTGAGAAGCGGTTTCTGATAAGTATATTACAAGAAGGGGGTTTATTTTATGAAGCGTATTAAAAAAATAATAGGGGTACTATTGTCACTTGCCTTACTGGTAACAATGATACCTGCAGGAACAGGGGCTGTAAAGGCTGCCACGGGAAAGAACATTATTGTTTATTTTCCAAATTGGGGAATTTATAACAGTGCCCACCGCACTATGACCGTTGGCATGATTCCATGGAACAAAGTCACGGTTATTAACCATGCCTTTTTTGAGGTCGATTCTTCCTTTAAGCTGGCATCCATAGATACCTTTGCTGATTTTGATAAAATGATGGACCATTCGGAAGGATGGGACGCCAATCAGCTAAGAGGACATTTCGGAGAGTATAAATATTATAAAAATCTCTATCCGAATGTAAAAGTAATCTTATCTGTCGGAGGTTGGACAAGGGGTCAGAATTTCCACGCAATGGCAGCCACTGCTTCCAACAGAGCAGTATTTATCCAGAGTGTCATTGATTTCTTAAAAAAATATCCGTTTATTGACGGTGTTGACCTGGATTGGGAATATCCCGGCATTAACAGGGCAGCAGATCCGAATGACCAGTATGACAGGGGATGCCCTGGAGGACCGGAGGATAAGCAGAATTTCACTTCCCTGTTACGTGAAATCCGCCAGGCATATAATAACAATGGTTTAAGCAATAAAATATTGACAATAGCGGCTCCTTCCGGCTATGACAAGCTTGAATTGCAGGAACCGGATGTATATGCCCAGTATCTGGACTGGTTAAATGTTATGACTTATGATATGCATGGAGCATGGGAAAACACAACGAACCATCAGTCTCCTCTTTATGCAAATCCTAATGATCCTTCCGGTACATCACCTGTTGATATTAAGAACAGGTATAACACGGATTCTGCTATGAAGACATTGCAGAATGTTTATAAAATACCTGCCGAGAAGCTTTTAGTAGGTTCACCTTATTATTCCAGAGGCTGGAAAGGTGTTACGGGCGGAGTAAACGGTATGTATGCAACAGCAACCGGAGCAGCAACCGGCAGCTGGGACAATCCGCAGTCCCCGGGCGGCCAATATCCTTATTTCACCTTAAAGACCATGGAAAACCAGGGTGGTTATGTGAAATACAGGGATGATACCTATGCCAAGACACCCTGGTTATATAATGCATCCCAGGGAATTGTTTTAAGCTATGAGGATTCTACTTCCTTAACAGCAAGATGTGATTATATTAACAGCAATGGCTATGGCGGCCTGATTGTATGGGAAATCTCCGGAGATACCACTGATTTTGAATTGACCACCCTGGCTTATCAAAAGCTGGTTGGTAACACCCAGACAGTGGCAACACCGGTATTTAACCCGGCATCAGGTACTTATACCAGTACACAGACTGTAAGTATCAGCTGTGCAACAGCCGGAGCAGAAGTCCGCTATACAGTGGATGGTACAGAGCCTACCGCCTCTTCTGCTCTGTATGCATCACCTCTTACGGTAAGTGCAACAACTACTGTAAAGGCAAGGGCATTTAAGGCTGGTATGAATAATTCAACAACAGCAACGGCCGTTTATACGATAGGTTCCAGCCCTGTTATGACACCGGTATTCAGTCCGGCAGCAGGTACTTATACCAGTACACAGACCGTAAGTATCAGTTCTGCAACCGCGGGAGCAGAAATCCGCTATACATTGGATGGTTCAGAACCTACGGCTGCTTCTGCGCTGTATTCATCACCTCTTACGATAAGTGCCACAACAACCGTAAAGGCAAAAGCTTTCAAGACTGGTATGAGCAGTTCATCAACCGTGACAGCTGTCTATACGATAAATCCTAATCCTATACAGACAGTGGCAGATCCGGTATTCAGTCCGGCGGAAGGTACTTATACAAGTGCACAGACAGTAACAATTAACTGTGCAACAGCCGGAGCAGAAATCCGCTATACATTGAATGGTACAGAGCCTACGGCTTCTTCAGCTCTTTATTCAGCACCTTTAACCGTAAGTGCAACAACTACGATAAAGGCAAAAGCATTTAAGAGCGGTTATACCAGCTCAGCTACTATTTCCAAGACTTATACGATCAAAGACTCCAACCAGCCGGCAGCATGGGCACCGGGAACAGCTTATAAAACCGGAGATCTGGTAACATATGAGGGAAAGACCTATAAATGTGTACAGGGTCATACAGCATTAGCAGGATGGACCCCTGCTGCCGTACCGGCATTATGGAGTTTAGTACAATAGATAAAGCCAGGAATATTAAATCAAAGTTTGATATTCACGAAAGGAGTTAAGTTGAAAAAACAAAAAAATATTTTTTCAACTACCAATTATCGAATATTCAATCTCTGATTGAATATTCAGGAAAGAGGTTAATATGAATAAAAAGAAGCTGACAAAGGCAACAGCATTTATTATCATGTTTGTAATGGTATTTTCCATGTCATTCCATGCAAGCGTGAAGGCCGCTTATCCGGCATGGCAGGCAGGAACTGCTTATAAAACCGGTGATATTGTTTCCTATGGAGACAGCAACTACAAATGTGTTCAGGGGCATACGGCACTTACAGGCTGGGAGCCGCCGGTAGTTCCTGCTCTCTGGTCATTATACAGCGGCGGAAGTACCCAGACAGTGGCTACACCGGTAATCAGCCCTGCAGGAGGTACCTACAGCGCCTCACAGACTGTGACAATTGCCTGCTCCACTGCCGGGAGTACTATCCGCTACACCTTAAACGGTGATGAACCTTCAGCTTCCTCTACGGAATATAAAGGTGCTATTACAATAGCAGCAACTACCACAGTGAAAGCGAAGGCGTTCCTTTCCGGTATGAATGATTCTCAAACAGCTACAGCCGTTTATACCATAATTAAAGATGATACGGTTGCATCTCCTGTATTTACACCGGCAGAAGGAACCTACTATGGAAATGTGGATGTAACACTTAAGTGTGTAACAAGTAACGCAACGATTTATTATACCACAGACGGTTCTGCGCCTACAGCAAGCTCTAAGGTATATTCCGGAGTAATAACCTTAACAGCTACCACTACAATCAAAGCATTTGCAAAAGCACCTAATTTGAAGGATTCAGCAGTTGTAACAGCATCCTATACAATATCGAAGGATAATACAAATCTTCCGACTCATATTCTGACGGGTTACTGGCAGAACTTTGATAATGGTGCGAAGTGCTTAAAAATCAGTGATGTTCCGCAGACTTATAATATTATAGCAATAGCCTTTGCAGAGGCAACCGCCAATCAGGGAGAAGTTACCTTTAAACTGGATTCCAGTTTGGCTTCCAAGCTGGGCGGTTACACGGAACAGCAGTTTATCAGTGATATTGCAGCAGCTAAAGCAAAGAAACAGAAGGTAATAATTTCAGTAGGCGGTGAGACCGGTTCTGTTAGTGTAAGCAACGCGACTGCAGCTACGAATTTTGCCAACAGTGTATATGCACTCATGGTAAAATACGGATTTGATGGCGTGGATATTGACTTAGAGAACGGTATTAATGCAACCTATATGACCTCTGCTCTGCGTCAGCTTTCTCAAAAGGCAGGTTCCGGATTGATAATTACAATGGCTCCCCAGACCCTTGATATGCAGTCTGTTAATTCAGGATATTTCCAGGTTGCTTTAAATATCAAGGATATCCTGACCGTTGTAAACACCCAGTATTATAATTCCGGCAGTATGTTAGGACAGGATGGAAAGGTATATTCCCAGGGTTCTGTGGACTTTATAACTGCTTTGGCAGCTATTCAGCTGGAAAATGGCCTTCGTCCTGATCAGGTTGGTCTTGGACTGCCTGCTTCTACAAGGGGAGCAGGAAGCGGTTATGTTTCTCCAAGCGTTGTTAATGCAGCTCTTGATTGTCTCACAACCGGTACAGGCGGTGGTTCCTATAAACCGCCCAGAACATATCCTTCACTGCGTGGTGCAATGACCTGGTCAATTAATTGGGATGCCAGCAATAATTATGATTTTGCCAATACTGTCAGTGCAAAATTAAAAACTCTTCCGTAAATAAAAATAAGCCAGGTTATTGCTTATAAACTAAGAAGCTGTTGCAGCACAGTCCTTATAGAATCAGATATTCCTATAGGGGCTGTGCACAACAGCTTCTTTAAATATTAATATACGTTGTAATAGATAAAATAGGGCAGAGGAGCGTAGACTTTACCCTCAACGGCGGATACCTGTATGTAATAGGTACCGGCTGGTAAATCAGCAAATACATTTAAGAATCCGTCATCGTCATCATCTGTATACTCATACAGGATAGGTTTATTGTTGGAATCTGCTATACTTAGATGCAAACCACTTAAATCTGAGGAATAGGAAGTTGCCGTAGCTGCCAGGACACTGATACGGGAATACTTATCAAGGGTAATCCGGTAAGAATCAAGTCCGGTGGGATTTACACCGGGATTTGCAGAAGGATCAACGCTTCCCGTAATATAATATCCGGCAGGTACATCCTGTGCTGTGGAAATATTCCCACTTTTTGCGGTGTCTTCCTTTATTGTAATCTTAGAGTAGTCCGTGTCGGTATTTTCGTTGTTATTGCTGCTGCTGACAGGAATCGGTTCCAAAGTACTTATGCTGTATACTTGCGTAATATTAAGTGCAAAATTAAGGTTTTGTCCTTCCGAATATTGCATGGTATTAATACCAATAACCTCACCATAAATATTTAAGAGAGGGCCGCCGCTGTTGCCGGAGGAAAGGGCGGTATCGGTTTGTATGTATTCTACGTTATCGGATATTCTGGAAGCATTTGATATAATGCCTTTGCTGAAAGTATTGCCAAGGCCTAAAGGACTTCCGATAGCGTAAGCGGTGTCACCTGTTTTGGGAGCAAATTTACTAATGGTAAGAGGTGTGCCGACACCGGGAAGGCTTAGAAGAGCCAAATCCAAATCTTCATCGTATCCAAGAATTGTGTCAATCTTATATTCTTTTCCGTTGTTAAGAGCTACTGCTATAGAGGTAGCATCTTTTATAACGTGGTAGTTTGTGGCGATAACGCCCTTTTCAATAAAGAAACCGGTACCAAGTCCGATATCTGTGGTTATCTGTACAACGGAAGGAGAGCATTTTTCGGCAATCTTGGAAGTTTCCGGCGCTACACTACGGGCATCAGTTCCAACGGTGACTTTAATTGTTGCCTTATCCGTACCGGTTTTGGTTTTTACGGTTATAGTTGTGGAACCTTTCTTCTTGGGGAGGAGGTAGAGCTTTAAGTTGTCTTCCTTTTCTGCCCATTCACCCCATCTGCAGGAAACTATTCCGTTATCGGCGATGGTGTAAAGGACAGTATCTTCTTTGGTAGAGTTTTTCAATGTTATTGTTACATAGCTTTCCTGATTCAAGGTTATAGCAGAGATATTGGATGAAAGTCTTGATACTTTATTCTTTACAGTTATTTTACAGGTGTATTTTTTCTTATTAACAGTGGCCGTTATGGTAGCACTTCCTGCTTTTATACCGGTAACAACACCCTTACCTGACACACTGGCGATTTTGGGGGAACTGGAAGTCCAACTAACTTTTGAGGAAGTTCCGGTAATTTTTAGTGCGACGGTCTTTCCTGTATATACCGTTGCTTTTGTAGTATTTAATTTTACTGTGGCTGCCGTGGCATAGCTGACGGCGGGTACAATAGGGATTGCAACCGGTGACAGGGCAAGAGTGGCCGCTGTTATCAGCGCAAGCGCTGCTTTTTTTATCTGCTTCATAGTTTGTCTCCTTCAGTAAGTGTAGGATTTTAGAATGGTTTTATTTATTTTGCTGAATGTATTCCAAAATATGATGAAAGCTTTGCAGCATGGAATTAAAATCCGGCTCCTCCAGAATTTGGCGGGTACCTGCATATTCACAAAGGAAGCTCGTAAAAGCCACAAAGTGTATATACTGCTTTAGCAGTTCGAATTGTGCTGAATCCAGATAACCCCTTACGATATTATAATTAAAGTTAGTAATTGTAAAAAGTGTATCAGGAGAAGTCTTGTCTAAGAGCTTTATCAGTTCGTTAAGCTTGTTTTCTGCAAAGAGTTCTTTAAAATCCGTATTAAGATTGTGCATTTCTTCTGTCATAAATAGAAATCCTTTCATGGAATATAGGTTTTGTTTTATCCGATGATAAAAAATCCGGCTGCTGCTATACCGTAGATAGAGATTAGCTTAAGACCTTCCATCCAGTTAGACCTTCCGGATTTTACCACCTGATTGGCAATAAGCACGCTGGAAAATAATAAGAAGAGTTCAACAGGCTTTAAAACAATACTCATTGGTGAAAAGAATAAGCTTACGAGAACGGATATCGGAATTACAAAAAGGGCAATCTGAAGACTGGAACCTACAGCAATTTCAATTGCGATATCCATCTTATTTTTCAGTGCCATGATAATGGCTGTGCTGTGTTCCGCTGCATTTCCCACAATAGGAATAAGTATAATTCCCACAAACATCTGTGACATTCCGGCAGAGGAGGTCATTGGTTTAATAGTGTCAACTAAAAGCTCTGATTCGTAAGCAATAAAAACAGTGCAGACTGCAAGGATGACAGTACTTAATTTTAAACTCCATTTGGAATCAATATCCTCTGCATGTTCTACTCCGTAAAGATCATTCTGGGTTCTAAAGGAATAAATCATACCAAGGATATAAATACACAGCATAACAACACTGGCTATGATGCTTAAATTTTCATATTTGGAAGAAACCAGATCTTCTGCAACATGATATGTAAAAACGGCAGGTACGGAAAGTCCAATTACAGCAAAGAGCAGCATGGTAGCTGTAAAACTTCCCAGCTGTGAATCATACTTTAATTCCTTGTACTTTAATCCGCCGGCAAAAATGCTGCAGCCAAGCACCAGAAGAATATTACCCAGAATAGAGCCTACGAGGGAAGCCTTTACCACATCATATAAGCCGGCTTTTATTGCAAAAAAACTGATAATCAGCTCTGTGGCATTACCGAAAGTTGCATTGAGAAAGCCTCCGAGTTTGGGTCCTGTATAAGCGGCAATTTCTTCTGTAGCACTACCCAAGTAGCCTGCCAAGGGTATAATAGCAAAACATACCAGAAAAAAAGTAATTGTTGAATTCCATTTCAAATAATAGCCAGCAATGGAAAGAGGAATACAAAGTAAGAGAAATCTTAAGTATTTCATGTTTTTATTCCCATCTTACTGCAAATTACTGCAGCGTTGCCATAAAATTAAGAGCGAAAGAGTTATGTGGCGTTCCTTCCTGTTTTTTATTTCTTTGCTCTAAGTACTAATTTAAACTGATTATACTCCAGTACTTTTAGAAAATCAATGAGGCAATGGGAATTATACACAGCAAAATGACTGATTCATTTCAAGCTAATAAAAGAAGCCCTAAGGCTATCTCCTTTAGGGCTTCTTTTATTGTTTAATCGTTTAATTGAAGGGGCATAACTGCTACAACAATATGCTTGTGTTTTAATAATTTACGTTCAATGAATTTTCCTGTCTGGTTGTGCAGAAGTCTCTGCCACCAGCGCTTCACAACAAATTGGGGAAGAATAACGGTAATGATATCGCCCTTTTTGTATTCATATTCGGCAGACTCTATAAATTCCAGCAGAGGTTCAACGACCTTACGGTAAGGGTTGTATTTAATAATCAACGGGATATCGGTACCAAGTTCTTTGTATTTATCCTTTACCTTAGAAGCGCTTTCTTCATCCGTTGCAACGCAGAAAGCAGTTACATTTTCTGAAATGGTTTTTCCATATTTTAGTGCACGGATACTGGATTTATTTACGCTGGAAAGAGGAACGATAACACGGTTGGTATACTTCTGGGTACAAATATCTGCCTGCTCTAAGGTTTTATTGGTTACCTTTAACTGTTTACGTATAGTTTCATAATGCTTCTTAACATGGAACATCAATACAATTAGTACCGGAATAAGTACAATTACAATCCAGGCACCCTGTTCGAATTTTGTAAAACCAATAATAACTACAGCAACAGAGGTTACCAATGCACCCAAACCATTGACAAATGCTTTGGGAATCCAATTTTTACCCTTGGTTCTAAGCCACAGCCTTAACATACCGGTCTGGGACAGGGTAAAGGATATGAATACTCCGATAGCATAGAGGCCGATAAGTGAAGTGACATCAGCCCTGAATAGTATAATCAAAGCACTTGCTACACCGGAAAGAAGTAAGATACCGTTGGAATAGCTTAATCTGTCCCCTTTCATACTTAGCTGTCTGGGAACATATCCTTCCCTTGCCATAACTGCAAGAAGAAGAGGGAAACCGGAATAGGCAGTATTAGCAGCCATAATTAAAATTACAAAGGTGGTAATAGTTACATAATAAAACATAAAACTATGACCGAATACCTCCTCTGCAATGAGTACAAGCATGGCTCTTTCACCGGGAACAACATGGTACATATTAGCAAGAAAGGATGTTCCGCCAAAAAGTACCAGTATAATAATAGATAATAACAGTAATACGGTTTTGGCGTATTTTGTTGCAGGCGATTTGAAATTTGGCACCGCATTGCTGACAGCTTCCACACCGGTTAAAGCAGTACATCCGCTTGAAAATGCACGCAGTAAAAGGATAAGGGTTATCGGTTTGCCAAGAGATTGAACTGTGGGTTCGGGAGCTACATATCCGCCTTTTATTTTGGCAAAGCCGCAAATAAGCAGCAGTAAAAGTGCAAGCATAAAGGCATAAGCAGGAAGGCCGAATATCTTGGAAGCTTCTCTGATACCTCTTAGGTTTCCTATCATAAGAAAGAGAACCATTGCAATACAGATTATTACAGTATATGGTTCAAAGGCAGTAAAAGCAGAAGTAATCTGTTCAACACCGGAAGAAACACTAACAGCGACAGTCAGAATATAGTCGATACAAAGGGCTGCACCGGCCGTTACACCGGCCTTGGTTCCAAGGTTCTCCTTAGCAACGATATATGCACCACCGCCATTAGGATAATGCTCAATGGTTTGACGATAGGATAGTGTCAAAATCATCAAAAGTAATATAATGGCCCCGGAGATTAAGGACAGCTGGTCATAAGCTAATATACCCACTATCGGAAGCATTACAATAAGCATTTCCTGGCCAGCATAGGCTACGGATGATATCGCATCACTGGCTAAAATAGGAAGACCCCACAGTATACCATATTTCTGAGCATCGGATTCTTCGTTTCTAAGGGGCTTACCTATCAGCACCCTTTTTAAATTGTCATACATCAATCTCACCTTTTCTTACACGCATAATTTTTTGATTTTTCCCGTTATCTATCATGAAAGACTTCCGGAGAAAATCTCAATCAGCATATACCTTTTCCTAATATTTATCAAGCGGAAAATTTTATTTTAATGTATTTTTAATTTAAACTTGATAAAAGTCAGAAATGCTTTAAAAACGCATATAGTCAATTAATCCTAATAAATCCTGAAATGCGGCAGAAATCAAGGAAATGGCTGATATTTCAAGGACTTGTGATTAAAAATTAGCTTGACAAAGAGACTCGATTTACGGTATATTTTGTATAAAAAAGGTGGTGCAATAACCTTTTATTTTATCGGTGAAAGAGTCCGTTGGAATGGTGAAGGATAAGTAAGGTCTTGGACAAAAGAAATACATCAAAAGGATAGAGAAGGAGTCGAAACAATGGATTTAGGTATGATAATTAGTATGATTTTTGCTTTTGCCATGTTGATAATGGCATTTATTCTGGATAAGGGGCATCTGGGTGCATTACTTGAACCCACTGCCGCAATGATTGTTATCGGAGGTACCGTTGGTGTTGTGGGTATGTCTTTTCCTATGTCAGTGCTAAAGAATCTGCCGAAGGTTTTGGGCATAGCTTTCCGTAATCATAAGGAGGACAGGCAGGAAATCATACAGGTCTTTTATAAAATAGCAAATCTTGCCAGAACCAATGGATTGTTATCCTTGGAGACCGAATTACAGGGTAATGATTATGATCCTTTTATTAAGGACGGGCTTCAGCTCGTTATGGATGGAACCGATCCGGAGATTATTAAGAAGATTCTGGAAACGAAGCTTGATAATATGGAGTACCGCCACTCCAAGGGAATAGCAGTGTTTGAAGCTGCCGGCGGTTATGCTCCTACTCTGGGTATTATCGGTACTGTTATGGGTCTTGTACATGTACTTGGTAATCTAAGCGGCGGTGATACGGGAGCTCTTGCAGGGTCTATTGCTGTAGCTTTCATCGCTACGCTTTATGGTATTGGTACCGCGAATTTATTATGGCTTCCCATTGCTAATAAATTGAAGGAATTGGATACAGATGAATTGGTAACAAAAAACATGATGATGGACGGTATACTGATGATACAGGAAGGCGGAAATCCGGCATTAATTGTAGAAAGGCTTAAGGGATACTTGGATGATGAAAAAAAAGGAGAAGAAATCAGAGAACAGTGAAAGATGGCTTTTTACATATTCCGACATGATAACGCTGTTAATGATTTTCTTCATTATGCTATACTCAATCAGTAATGTGAATCAGCAAAAATATGATGAATTAGCAGCATCTCTTAGCAGTGCTTTCGGAGCTGGTGATAATGCACAGGGAGGTTCTATCATTCCCAAAGGAAGCGGTATTTTAAACGGCGGAAAAGAAGCTTTGAATCAGGGAAATTATAATGGAAAGGGTAACGCTTCAGGCCAGGGAGACGGTACCGGTGAGGATATAGAAAACATTACTGAGGTCAGCAAGGAGGAATTCATTCAGTTGAAAGACTGGCTCTATGATGCCATCGGAAACGGGGAATTTAAAGACAATCTGGATATCAGTGTCCAGGAGAGCGGTATTGTCATAACATTATCTAATGATATTCTATTTGACAGTGGTCAGGCAGAGATCAAGGATGACATGAAAAAAAATCTGGATGTTATTGCAAAGCTTTTAAAGCAGGTGGACAATAAGATAGAGATAGCCGGACATACGGATAATGTACCGATAAACAGAGGAGTATTTACTTCTAACTGGCAGCTTTCGGTGCAAAGAGCCGCTAATGTTGTAGAGTATCTGGCAGATGAATATGGTATTGCACCTAAAAGACTTAAGGCAAGCGGATATGGTGAATATGATCCTGTTGCTTCCAACAGTACGGAAAAAGGAAAAGAAAAGAACAGGCGTATCAGCATAACGATATTATTTAATAATAGCGGCGTAAGTGATGATGACAACGCAGGTGACAGCAATTAAATTGGAAAAATAGAATAGTAAAATAATGAAATAAATGGGACTGGTGCTTTATTGTACCAGTCCTTTGCTGTATTAAAACATATTGACAAAATCCGCTTTTCATTGTACACTTTAACAAGTAAAAGTGTTAAACTACATAACTTTAAAGTAAAAGAGGAAATAAGGTTAGGGAAAAAGCAGGAGGAGAATATGAAGAAAAGAATATTAGCTGGCATATTAACAGCTTCATTGGTTGTGTTATCACTTACCGGCTGCGGCACCAAAGAAACCAGTACTTCCGGCAGCGGTGGAAAAGACGGAAAGGTATATCACATCGGCATCAATCAGTATGTGGAACATGCTGCTTTGGATGCTTCCTACAAAGGCTTTGTGGATGCGCTTGCGGAAGCTGGCTATGAGGAAGGAAAGAACCTTAAGCTTGACTATCAGGTAGCACAGGGAGATATGTCCACAGCCCAGACCATAGCCACGAAGTTAGTAAATGATGCTCCGGATCTTATACTTTCCATAGCTACACCTTCAGCACAGGCTGTTGCAAATGCTACGAAAGACATTCCTGTTCTGGTTACTGCGGTTACAGATCCTGCAGGTTCTCAGTTGGTAGCTTCCAATGAGGCACCGGGAGGAAATGTATCGGGTACTTCGGACCTTACACCGGTTAAGAAGCAGATAGAATTGTTAAAGCAGCTGATACCGGGAGCGAAGAAGGTTGCAATTCTTTATTCTTCTGCTGAAAGTAATTCGGTAATTCAGGCAGACATTGCCAAGCAGGCGATAAAAGATGCAGGAATGGAAAGCATGGACGCTACGGTTTCCAATACGAATGAGATCCAGCAGGTGGTGCAGTCTTTAGTTGGCAAAGTGGACGTAATTTATGCCCCTACCGATAATATGATAGCAGAATCAATGCCTACGGTAGCGCAGGTTGCAAATGCAAGCAAATTGCCTGTAATA
The DNA here is from genome assembly GCF_900143645.1 of Anaerocolumna xylanovorans DSM 12503. Lineage (GTDB taxonomy): Bacteria > Bacillota > Clostridia > Lachnospirales > Lachnospiraceae > Anaerocolumna > Anaerocolumna xylanovorans. Next base: position 276,819 of record NZ_FRFD01000008.1, read on the forward strand.
TGCGGAGAAGGCGGCATGGTAGATAACGGCGGTCTTGCAACTTATGGAATTGATTATTATGAACTTGGAAAATTAACAGGAGAGCAGGCTGTCAAAATCCTTGAAGGTACTGCAAAAATTGCTGATATGCCTATTGAATATCTGCCTGATGAAAAGTGTACCCTAAAGGTAAACGAAGATGTGGCAAAGCAACTGGGAATCACAATTCCGGAGGAATTACAGCAGAGCAAGTAATTTTGCCAAAGCAAGCAATTTTATTATAGGCCTGTCCCATCTCTGTAAGTGTTACAGGGAATGGGACAGTCTTTTGTTAATTCATAGGGAAGGTTAGGAAATTTATATGGTGACATTTGTACATTATTTACTTTCGGCACTGGGAGCTACTTCTCAGGGCTTTGCCTGGGCCATATTGGCAATTGGTGTTTACGTCTCCTTCCGTATTCTGGATTTTCCGGATATGACAAGTGAAGGAAGCTTTGCGTTAGGAGGAAGTGTCAGCGCTTTCTGTATAGCCGGATTTGGAATAAATCCAATCCTCTGTCTTTTGATATCAACCCTGGCGGGAATGGCAGCAGGTGCAGTTACCGGATTTCTTCATACGAAACTTAGAATTCCTCCTATTTTGGCAGGTATTCTTACCATGATAGCACTCTATTCGGTAAACTTAAGTATCATGGGTAAATCCAATACACCTCTTTTGGCGCAGAAGACAATATTATCAATGGCTAAGAGTTTGTTTCCATCCGGAGCAGAGTTAGGAATCAGTGATAATCTTCTCCAGATTATGATTACTATGGGCTTAGGTATTATATTTACAGTGCTGGTTATTCTATTGCTTTACTGGTTCTTAGGCACGGAAATCGGTTGTGCCATCAGAGCGACAGGCAACAATGAAGCCATGGTCCGTGCACAGGGGGCGAATACAGATGCCATGAAAATTATAGGACTAATGGTGGGCAACGGGCTTATTGCGCTTTCCGGCGGTCTTGTTGCACAGACACAGGGCTATGCGGATGTATCCATGGGTGTTGGAGCTATCGTAATCGGTCTGGCTTCTATCGTAATCGGAGAAGTAATATTCAGACGTGTGCTATCCTTTGCCAGCAGACTTATTTCCATTGTTGTCGGATCGATCATTTACCGTATAATAATAGCCTCCGTCCTGTTTATGGGCTTTAATTCAAATAATCTGAAACTGTTAACGGCCGTAATGGTAGCTGCAGCTTTATCCATACCTGTGTTTAAGAAGGATAAGGTAAGAATTGAAAAGGAGGCAGAATAATGCTTGATATTGGGGAATTATATAAGACCTTTAATGCATATACCATTAATGAAAAGAAAGTACTAAAGGGGTTGAACCTAACTTTAAACGAATCGGACTTTGTTACGGTTATCGGTGGAAATGGAGCTGGAAAATCCACCATGCTTAATATGATTGCAGGGGTACATTATCCGGACAGCGGCAATATCAGACTGGATGGAATTGATATTACCAGAATGCCTGAATATAAAAGAGCAAGCTATCTGGGCAGAGTATTTCAGGACCCTATGATGGGGACAGCTGCCGGTATGGAAATCGAAGAAAACCTGGCACTTGCCTACAGGAGAGGGAAAAGGAGAAGCTTTGGCTGGGGTATTACAAAAGCAGAAAAAGAATTATATGTAGAGCAGCTTAAAAAACTGGACTTGGGCCTTGAAAACAGGCTTACGACTAAGGTTGGTCTTCTTTCCGGGGGGCAGAGGCAGGCACTTACTCTTTTAATGTCAGCCTTAAAAAATCCTAAATTACTTCTGCTGGATGAGCATACGGCTGCCTTGGATCCAAAAACAGCGCAGAAGGTTTTAGAGCTGACTGAAAAGATCGTGAAGGAAAATTCCCTGACAGCACTGATGATAACCCATAATATGAAGCATGCAATTCAATACGGCAACCGGTTGATTATGATGCATGAGGGGAAAATCATCTATGATATTTCAGGAGAAGAAAAGAAACACCTCCATGTAAAGGACTTGCTGGATAAATTTGAAAGTGTAAGCGGAAGTGAGTTTGCTAATGACAGGATGCTGCTATCTTAACCATAAAATTGCAGAAATTGTAAGAAAAATTTAACTATATTTATAAAATTTAACATACTCATATTCGACAAATTATGTTATAATTATAACTTGGTAGTTTATTTTAGGAGAGGGGTTTTCTTTCGAAAAACTCTCCTGACAGAGTTACGTAATTGGAGGATATGGAGTATGAGATTTCTTTCCATAAATAAGGTTGAACCTGGTGCGATACTTGCAAAACCGCTTTATGGTAATCAGGGGGTTATTTTATTAAGGGAAAATGTTGTCTTGACTGAAAATATTGTGTCAAGACTGAAAGCAATGGGATATACAGGGTTATATATTGAGGATGAGATTTCAAAGGGTATCGTAATTGAAGATGTAGTAGATGAAGGACTTAAGCTTCGTACTGCTACAAGGTTAGAAGAAATTGTTAACGACAATGGAAATATAGCGGAAATGTTTCCTATGATTCAGGATATCGTCACAAGTGTTATCAATAATAAGGATGTTGAGCTTAATATGAGAAGCTTATGGGGGCATCATGAATACACTTACCTGCATTGTGTGAATGTAGCCATATTGGCTGCCAGCGTAGGGATTAAGATGAATCTTACGATAGAGGAGCTTATTTACCTGGGGACGGCAGGTATCCTTCATGATATCGGTAAAAATAAGATTCCGGCTGAGCTTTTAGACAAAAAGGGAAAGCTGACAGAGGAAGAATTCGGTATACTGAAAAAGCATCCTGAATTCGGTTATGATATGTTGAATGGTGCCAGAGAGTTAAGCAGTGTAACAAAGGCGGGAGTACTTCAGCATCATGAAAGATATGACGGTTCAGGATATCCAAAAGGTTTAAAAGGAAATGAGATAACCTTGTATGCCAGAATACTTGCGGTGGCAGATACCTATGATGCCATGACTTCGGACAGAGCCTACAGAGAGGCTTTTGCTCCTTCGGAAGCAGTGGAATATTTAATGGGAAACGGTGACCAGCTCTATGATAATCTTGTGATAGATGCATTCGTTAAATGCGTGACCATTTATCCGATTGGTTCCTGCGTTGAACTTAATAACGGTGTCAAGGCAGTTGTTGTTAAGAATTATCATGACTGTGTTCTGCGCCCCTTGATCAGAGTGATTGAAACCAAAGAAATGATTGATTTAAAAAATGATTCTGGTTACCTAAACATATGTATTACAAAGTTAATTATCTAATACAGGGCATTTTCCTGTTATAAGTATAATTTTATTGTATTGACAAACAATAATAGGACTGATATCATGATAAAAGCAAAAGGCGAAGATGTTCTTTTATAGACATTTTCGCTTATTTTTCATATACACCCATTGCATATCGCTAGTTTGCCGGTAGATTGCTTGCAATCTACACGATACTGCATAAATAAAGGGGTGCGAAAAATACATCATATTTTTCACACGTTAACTTTTGAAAATTAATCTTATTAAGGGAGAGGATTTTTATGAAGCATTTTTCTAAGCAGGATATTATCAGGATGGTGAAAGAGGAAGATGTTGAATTTATCCGGCTGCAGTTTACGGATATTTTCGGCAATTTAAAGAATGTAGCGGTTACCACCAGTCAGTTGGATAGGGTATTAGATAATAAATGCATGTTTGACGGCTCTTCGATCGAGGGTTTTGTAAGAATTGAAGAGTCTGATATGTACCTGTATCCGGACCTTGATACCTTTGAGATATTCCCGTGGAGGCCGCAGCAGGGAAAGGTAGCCAGATTTATCTGTGATGTTTACAGGCCTGACGGTACCCCATTTGAAGGTGATCCCAGATTTATTCTAAAGAAAGTGGTAGAGGAAGCAAAGGAAATGGGATATACCTTTCAGGTAGGCCCTGAATGTGAGTTTTTCCTGTTTAATACTCTGGATAATGGGGAACCCAGTATCGACACCATGGAAAAAGGTGGCTACTTTGATGTCGGACCCCTTGATAATGGAGAAAATGCCAGGCGTGAGATGGTTCTTACACTGGAAGATATGGGTTTTATTATAGAGGCATCCCATCATGAGGTTGCTCCGGCCCAGCATGAGATTGATCTTAAATATGACCATGCCTTAAAGACGGCTGATAACATTATGACCTTTAAGTTGGTAGTAAGGACGGTTGCCAAACGGCATGGACTCCATGCTACTTTTATGCCAAAGCCAAAATTCGGTGTAAATGGTTCCGGCATGCACATTAATATGTCCCTTAATAAGGATGGTAAGAATATTTTTGATAATTCAGACGGTAAGCTTGGTCTTAGCGAAGAAGCCTATCATTTCATCGCCGGAATTTTAAAGCATATGGAGGGGATGGTAGCTATCACCAATCCCCTTGTGAATTCTTATAAGAGGCTGACTCCGGGCTATGAGGCACCGGTTTATGTCGCATGGAGTGCTACGAACAGAAGTTCCTTAATCCGAATACCTGCTGCAAGGGGAACTAACGCAAGAATAGAGCTTAGATGTCCCGATTCTGCTGCTAATCCTTATCTTGCACTGGCTGTATGCCTGGCTGCTGGTCTGGATGGTATTAAGAATAAGCTGACTCCTCCGGATAGCGTGGATCAGAATATCCTTGAGATGAGCGAAGAGACGAAAGCCGCCCAAAATATCAGGAGCCTCCCTTCAAGCCTGAAAGAGGCACTGGATGCTCTTGAAAAGGATGAATTAATCAAAGGAGTTTTAGGAGAACACACAACCAATAAGTACCTTGAAGCAAAGTATCAGGAATGGAACCAGTATGTTATTCAGGTATCAGATTGGGAAATTGATCAATACTTGCACCGCATATAGTTGATACTCGTTATGCTAGATAAGTGTGGAGGTGGTCAAATGTGCCCAGTATAATAATAGCTTTTCCTAAAATCGAGGATGCAGTAAACATAAAGAATGTTCTGGTAAGAAACGGATACGGAGTAAACGCAACCTGCACCACAGGGGCACAGGTTGTAACCATTGCAAATGAGCTGGATGACGGTATTATAATATGCGGTTACCGTTTTTCAGATATGCATTACAGCCAATTAAACGGATACCTTCCCAAAGGATTTGAGATGCTGCTCATTGCTTCAGCCAATAAGCTGGAGGAATGTACGGATAATAATATTGTCTGTCTAAGCATGCCCATTAAAATGGCGGATTTAATCAGTACTCTGGAAATGATGCATTATAATATATCGCGCCGCAGAAAGAGAGAAAAGGATAAGCCCAAAGCCAGAACGGAAGAAGAAAAAGCAATTATCAGCAAAGCAAAACTGGTACTCATGGAACGTAATAATATGACAGAAGAAGAAGCGCACCGGTATATACAAAAAAACAGCATGGACAGCGGTACAAATATGGTAGAAATGGCAGAAATGATTCTTCGCTTGATGTAGGTTAGGGGCTAGTGTGAAAAATAGAAAGCATTTTTCACTTTCTATTTGGGCAGTATCGCAAGTAAACTTGCGGTATGCAGGGGGGCTAGTGTGAAAATCAGAAAAGCATTTTCACTTTCTATTTATGGCAGTACCGCAAGCAGGCTTGCGGTATGCAGGGGGCTATGGTAAAATGGGTATGGATTCTTTGTCCTGGGCTATTTTTCCATGGCCCTTTTGACAGCACTATTTGCAATACATAAAGCATTTTTGAAGTATTTTCGCTTAAAAATGTTATTTACAATATTGATAAACAGTAGAAGAAATTTATTGGGAAAATTATATATGTTGATAAGCGGAGGTATCTATGAAGTTTACGAAAATGCATGGCTGTGGGAATGATTATGTTTATGTGAATTGTTTAAGAGAAAGAGTAACGAATCCATCGGAACTGGCTATTGCTGTCAGTGACAGGCATTTTGGAATCGGTTCTGACGGATTGATTCTTATAAAGGCTTCTGATGAGGCGGATTTTATGATGGATATGTATAATGCAGACGGCTCTTCCTCCGCTATGTGCGGAAATGGAATCCGCTGTGTTGCCAAATACGTCTATGATTATGGCCTTACCAAAGAGAAGAATATCACGATTGAGACAGGCGCAGGTATTAAATACCTGACACTTACAGCAGAGGATGATAAAGTCACCTCGGTAACTGTTGACATGGGGCATCCTATAACAAAGCCTTCCATGATCCCTGTGAAAGGGGAAGAGGAAAGAATTGTTGCAAAGCCTATTATGGCAGGCGAAGAAGAATACAAGGTTACCTGTGTTTCTATGGGCAATCCTCATGCGGTAGTGTTTGTAGAGGATACAAAGAAAGTTGAAATAGAGAAAGTAGGTCCGCTCTTTGAGCATCATGAGTGGTTCCCGGAAAGAACCAACACAGAATTTATCCATATAGTTGACAGAAAGAATATAGAGATGCGGGTGTGGGAGAGAGGTTCCGGAGAGACCCTGGCCTGTGGTACCGGTGCCTGTGCCAGTGTTTATGCCTGTATATTAAACGGGTTTACAGAGGATGAGGTAAAAGTCCAGCTTCTCGGTGGAGAGCTTACCATACGTTATGACAGAGAGAAGGACGTTATCCTTATGACCGGACCTGCTGTTACCGTATTTGATGGCGAATTGTTATAGAAAGCTATGGACCGGGCCGGGGGCTTAGTGTGAATTATTGAAAAGCATAATTCACACAAATGCCTGCGAAATCCCCGGCACAAACTTGAGGTGTACAGAGGAAGGCATGGGAGCTAGGAATAGCAGATGCTGGTAAGATAAGCCTCTGACCGGTAAATATAATATAAAACAGAGTGAAAGAAAATTTAGTTACGAAAGGATGCCACATACAGCTTCTTTCACTCAATTTTTGTGGCGGTATTGCAGACTGGTCTGCGGGCAAGCCTGCGATATGCAATGGGTGTAAAATATGTTTAAAATCAATGAGAATTATCTGAAACTGCCGGGAAGCTACCTTTTTTCCGATATTGCAAAGAAAGTAAAAGCTTTCGGGGAAGCCAATCCGGATAAGAAAATCATTCGTTTAGGTATTGGCGATGTAACCCTTCCCCTTGCACCAGCCGTTATTTCTGCCCTTCACAAAGCAACGGATGAAATGGCTGTGAAGGACACATTTAAGGGCTATTCACCGGATCTTGGATATGAGTTTTTAAGAAGCCTGATTGCAGAACATGATTATAAGGCAAGGGGAGTAGAGCTTGCCCTTGATGAAATCTTTATCAGTGACGGTGCCAAGAGTGATTCTGCCAATATTCAGGAAATCTTCGGACAGGATAACAAAATTGCCGTATGCGACCCTGTTTATCCTGTTTATGTGGACTCCAATGTTATGGCAGGAAGAACAGGAGATTACCTTTCTGAAACAGGAAAATGGACAAAGGTAATTTATATGCCTTGTACCAAGGAAACGAATTTTGCACCGGAATTCCCGAAGGAAGAGCCGGATATTATTTATCTGTGCTTCCCTAATAACCCCACCGGCTCCACGGTCAATAAGAAACAGCTTCAGGAATGGGTGGATTATGCGAATAAGGTTGGTGCGGTGATTATTTATGATGCTGCTTATGAGGCCTATATCTCCGAAGAGGATGTTCCTCATACCATCTATGAATGTGAAGGTGCAAAGACCTGTGCCATAGAGCTTAGAAGTTTTTCTAAAAATGCCGGATTTACCGGTACAAGACTTGGATTTACGGTAATACCCAAGGAATTAAAGGCAGGAGAGGTTTCACTTAACAGTCTGTGGGCAAGACGTCACGGCACTAAGTTCAATGGAGCACCCTATATCATTCAGGCAGCAGGAGCAGCCGTATACAGCGAAGAAGGAAAGAAGCAGACCAGGGAACAGATTGCTTATTACATGAACAATGCCCGTGTTATCAAAGAAGGGCTGGAGAGTTCCGGCTATACCGTATCCGGCGGTGTGAATGCACCTTATATCTGGTTAAAGACACCGGATAAGATGACCTCCTGGGAATACTTTGATTACCTGTTAAAAGAGGCAAATGTTGTAGGCACACCCGGTTCCGGCTTTGGCCCCAGCGGAGAAGGCTACTTCAGACTGACAGCTTTTGGAACCTATGAAAATACTGTAGAAGCTATTGAACGTATAAAGAAATTATGATTTATCCGAATTTTATAACCGGGAATGACCTCATAGCCGTTGCCGCACCTTCTGACGGAAACCAGGAAAAAACAGATTTTAACAGACTTGATAATGCTGTATTAAACTTTAAAAACAGAGGTTTTCAGGTGATTGAAGGCCCGCTGGTACGTAAGAGTGAGAAAGGGCGAAGCGGCAGCGGAAAAGATAGAGGCAAAGAATTAAATGATCTTTTGAAAAACAAGGAAATTAAGTGGATTATAGGAACAAAGGGCGGAGACTTTCTGGTGGAGATGCTCCCATACTTTGATTATGAAGCTATAAAAAGGCGTCCTGTCTGGTATCAGGGCTTTTCGGACAATACAGGGCTGACCTTTACCATTACTACTAGGTGTGATATTGCAACCATATATGGCAGTAATTTTAACAGCTTTGGAATGAGCGAATGGCATCCTGCCTTGGAAAATAACTTAAAGGTACTTATGGGAAAAAATACTTTGTCAGGAGAAGCAGCCCTTACGGGAGAATCTCTCCTTGCAGGAAGTGCCGTTCTGCAAGAGAGCTTTGATTTGTATGAAGACGGTTATTATGACAGAATTACCGGTCTTGAAGGCTATGTACTGACAAAGCCTGTTGTACTAAAGCAAATTGCCGGAAAGGAAGGAGAACCCGTAAAGGGACGGCTTCTTGGAGGCTGTCTTGATGTCCTGTTAAACCTTTGCGGGACCCGGTTTGATAATACACTTTCTTTTATCGAAGGGTATAAGGAAGATGGAATCCTTTGGTACCTGGAAAGCTTTGCCTTAAACAGCGACAGCTTAATCAGGGGTCTGTGGCAGCTTAAGGAAGCCGGATGGTTTCAGTATGCGAAAGGCTTTGTATTTGGAAGATCTGCCTTCTGCGAAGAGAGCTACGGCATCTCCTATGAAGAAGCGGTAACCTCGGTGGTAAAGGATGTTCCCATTATAATAAATGCAGATATCGGACATAAGGCGCCCAGTCTGACTATTATAAACGGCAGTATGGGAAGCTTTGTGTGCAGGGACGGTAAGGGAAGTCTTACAATGGAATACCGGTAAGCATAGAATGCAGCAGCTTTCTGCACTGTTTTAGAAGTTTAGTGTGAAAAAGTAAATTACCCCTTGCCAGATAATATTTAATGTGATATTATAGCTTACAAATAAAATTTTGTAATTGAATATTTATAAAGGCTAAGAAAGAGACTGACCTTTGGGGATTTCACTTATTAACAGGAATGGCACGCCACCGACTGAGAGCATGCCTTTGGTGATAGCTATTGGAAGGAACACTCTGGAGCCCATAAGCTGAAAAAATTATAGTAGGTTTATGCGCGGCACGCGTTAAGTGCTATGAGAGGAAAGTTTACTTTCAACGCGGGTGGTACCGCGGGTTATTCTCTTAACGTAAGACGATTGCCTTTTGCAGTTGCTGTTGAATTCCCGTCCCGGATATTTATGTGTTTTTTCGCATGAATATCCGGGACTTATTTTTTTAGCCAAAACCCTGAAACACAATGCCAGGCAGCTGCCTGATGAATGAATGGACTTAAGGAGGAGCACAATGGAGTTTGTAAAAGGAATTAAGGAAAAAGAAACAGTAGAGATCAGTGATATACTCACCGGTGGCTGGTTTGACAGGGAAGTATCTGTAAGAGGAGCTGTCCACACGGTAAGGGATATGGGGGAATTCTCCTTTGTGGTTCTTCGCAAGTATGAAGGCCTGGTGCAGTGTGTTTTTGAGGACGGCAAGGTAGAAGGCATGGAAGCTAAGACCGTCAGGGAAGGAATGACCATTGAAGTAAAAGGAGCAGTATCCAGGGAAGAGAGGGCACCGGGTGGTTTTGAATTAAGGGTTTCAGAAGTCAAGGTACTTTCAGAGCCTGCAAAGGATTCCGTAATGCCCATTCCCATCAGTAAATGGAAAATGAGTACCTCATTGGAAACCAAGCTTTCCTTACGTCCCATAGCATTAAGGAATATAAGAGAGAGAGCCATTTTTAAGATACAGGAAGGAATTGTAAGAGGATTCCGTGATTTCTTATTCCGGAATCATTTTACCGAAATACGGACACCTAAGATTGTGGCCGGAAATGCAGAAGGCGGTGCCAATGTATTTAAGTTAGAGTACTTTGGGAAGAAAGCTTTCTTAGCCCAGAGTCCCCAGGTATATAAGCAGACCATGGTCGGGGTATATGACAGGGTATTCGAGGCAGCACCGGTATTCCGTGCAGAAAAGCATAACACTACAAGACATTTGAATGAGTACACCAGTCTTGACTTTGAGATGGGGTATATCGATGGCTTTGAAGATATCATGGATATGGAGGCAGCAATTCTTACCTATATTTTTGAATTGCTGAAAAAAGAATACCAGAAGGAGCTTAAGCTGTTGAATATAGAACTGCCTTCCACAGAGAACATACCGGCAGTAAGATTTGACGAAGCAAAACAGCTGGTATCTGAAAAATATAACCGTAAGATAAAAAACCCCTATGATTTAGAGCCGGAGGAAGAGATTCTGATCGGAAGGTATTTTAAAGAGGAATATGGCAGTGATTTTGTGTTTGTAACCCATTATCCTTCCAAGAAAAGACCCTTCTATGCAATGGATGACCCGGCAGACAATAAATTCACCTTAAGCTTTGACCTGTTATTTAAGGGGATGGAAGTAACCACCGGCGGACAGAGAATTCACAGTTACGAAGCACAGGTGGAAAAGATGCTAAAGAGAGGAATGGACCCGGCGGATTTTACCGATTATCTGATGATATTCAAGCATGGTATGCCTCCTCACGGCGGTCTTGGAATCGGACTGGAACGTCTGACTATGAAGATATTAGATGAACAGAATGTAAGGGAAACCACTCTGTTTCCAAGGGACGTATCAAGACTGGAGCCTTAATAATAAAGCTGGATTAGGTTCAAAGTAATTAAATTGAGGCACAGATAAAAATATAAAAAGTCCCTGTAAATGTGAGAGGGACGGACAGGAGGCAATAGTGGAAATTACGGATAAAACCATAGAATATGTTGCAGCCCTTGCAAAACTTGAGCTGACACAGGAGGAAAAAGAAAAGGCAAAGACGGACCTCGGAAGCATAATAGGATATATGGCAACGATGAATGAACTGGATACCGAAGGGATAAAACCCATGTCCCATGTGTTCCCTATCCATAATGTATTCCGGGAAGACGTTGTAGAAAACGGACCTGACAGGGATGCTCTTCTTGAAAATGCACCGGCTAAGAAGGACGGATGCTTTATGGTACCTAAGACAGTTGAGTAGCAGATAAGTTTAGCAAGTAAGAAAAGAGGTCAAGCATGGATATTACCAAATTATCAGCCCTGGAATTGGGAAAGAAAATCAAAGAAAAAGAAATATCAGCAGCAGAGGCAGTCAGTCTTCAGATAGACAGGATAAAAGAAAAGGATTCAGAATATAACTGCTATATATCAGTTCTGGAGGAAAGGGCTTTATCAGAAGCGAAGGAAGTACAAAAAAGAATCGATGGCGGTGAATTGGCAGATGCTCCTTTAGCGGGAGTACCTATTGCAGTAAAGGACAATATCTGCACCAAAGGGATAAAGACCACTTGCGGTTCTAAAATATTATATAACTTTATACCGCCCTATAACGCTACTGTAGTAGAGAAATTAAAGGCCCAGGGAGCGGTTATCATAGGTAAGACCAATATGGACGAGTTCGCCATGGGAAGCACCACAGAGACTTCTTATTTCGGGATTACCAAAAATCCCAGGAACACGGAGCATGTACCCGGAGGTTCCAGCGGCGGTTCTGCGGCGGCAGTTGCGGCAGATGAAGCTTTTTATGCGTTAGGCTCTGACACCGGCGGTTCTATCAGGCAGCCCAGTGCTTTCTGCGGTGTAACAGGTATTAAGCCCACCTATGGTACCGTATCCCGTTATGGACTTGTAGCCTATGCCTCTTCCTTAGACCAGATAGGACCTATCGGAAAGAATGTGGCGGACTGTGCGGCAGCACTTGACATTATATCCGGTCATGATAAGAAGGATTCCACCAGCGTTCCTACAGAAAGCTATGGTTATTTAAAAGTGCTGGGTGAGGACATTAAGGGAATGAAGATAGGAATTCCGAAAGGGTATCTTGGAAGCGGGCTTTCGGAAGAAATCAAGAGAAGTATCTTAGCAGCAGCAAAGGAACTGGAAAAGCAGGGCGCTTCTATTGAAGAATTCGACCTGGAGGCTGTGGAATATGCCATTCCTGCCTATTATGTAATTGCATCCGCAGAAGCCAGCTCAAACCTTTCCCGTTATGACGGTATCAAATACGGATTCCGCACAGAGGATTTTGAAGGACTTCAGGAGGTCTATAAGAAGACCAGAAGCGAAGGCTTTGGCAATGAGGTAAAGCGCAGAATGATGATTGGTGCTTTTGTGCTAAGCTCCGGTTATTATGATGCTTACTATAACAAGGCATTAAGGGTAAAAGCCCTGATTAAGGAAGGTTTTGACAGAGCTTTTGATAAATATGATATTATACTTGGTCCCACAGCACCGGCTACAGCACCGAGAATCGGAGAGAGCTTATCCGATCCCTTACAGATGTATCTTGGAGATATCTATACCGTATCTGTTAACCTTACAGGGCTTCCGGCTATCAGTCTTCCCTGCGGAACAGATAAGATGGGGCTTCCTATCGGACTTCAGCTGATCGGAAAGCATTTTGGCGAAAGAGATATCTTAAAAGCGGCTTACCTCTTTGAACAAACAAGAAAGGAAGTGGTGCTATGAAAACATACGAAACCGTCATAGGTCTGGAAGTCCATGTAGAGCTGGCAACGAAGACGAAAATCTTCTGCGGCTGCACCACTTTGTTCGGCGGAGAACCTAACACCCATTGCTGTCCGGTGTGTACCGGTATGCCGGGAACTCTTCCCGTATTAAACGGAAAGGTTGTGGAATTTGCCATTGCGGCAGGACTTGCCACGGGCTGCGAGATAAACCAGAACTGCAAATTCGACCGTAAGAATTACTTCTATCCCGACCTTCCAAAGGCTTATCAGGTATCGCAGTTATATCTTCCTATCTGCCACGACGGAGGAATTGAGATTGAAACTTCCGCAGGAAAGAAAGTGGTTGGAATTCATGAAATCCATATGGAAGAGGATGCCGGTAAGCTGATACATGACCCGTGGGAAGATTGTACTTTAGTGGATTACAACCGCTGCGGCGTTCCTTTAATTGAGATTGTAAGTGATCCGGATATGAGAAGTGCCGAAGAGGTTATTGCCTATCTGGAGAAACTTAAGCTTATATTGCAATATCTTGGAGTATCCGACTGCAAGATGCAGGAGGGCTCTCTAAGAGCAGATATTAACCTTTCTGTCAGGGAGATGGGAGCGAAGGAATTCGGGACCAGAACAGAAATGAAGAATATGAACTCCTTTAAGGCTATTGCGAGAGCCATTGAAGGAGAAAGAAAGCGTCAGATAGAGGTACTGGAATATGGCAAGGTGATCACTCAGGAAACCAGGCGCTGGGATGATAACAAAGATACCAGCTTTGCTATGCGTTCCAAGGAGGATGCACAGGATTACCGCTACTTCCCCGAGCCTGACCTGGTGCCTATTGTAATTAGTGATGAATGGCTTTTAGAGATTGAGAACCGCCAGCCCGAGCTTCGGGATGAGAAGATGCTCCGCTATGAGAAAGAATATGACATTCCTGCTTATGATGCAGGCATTATAACAGGTTCCAAGCACCTGGCAGACCTTTTTGAAGAAACCGTTGCCCTCTGCGGCAGACCGAAGGAAGTCTCCAACTGGCTGATGGTAGAGACCATGCGCCTGTTAAAGGAAGAGGAGAAGGAGCCGGAGGATATTACCTTTAGTGCAGAGCATCTTGCGGGACTGATAAAGCTCATTGGAGACAATAAGATTAACAGGACAGTTGCCAAGGAAGTATTTGAGAAGATATTCAAGGACAACATTGATCCGGTTAAATATGTGGAGGAAAAGGGACTTTCCATGGTAAGTGATGAGGGAGTATTAAAAGCCACCATCGAAAAGATTATTGCAGAAAACCCTGCCTCTGTAAATGACTATAGAAGCGGCAAGGAAAAGGCACTTGGTTTCTTAGTGGGCCAGACTATGAAGGAAATGAAGGGAAAAGCAGACCCAGGTGCAATTAACAAAATTTTAAAGGAATTACTGGATTAATTATATAATGGGGCTGCTGCATTTTAAATTTGCAGCAGCCCCATTGGTTTTATGGGAGGTACGTGAGAGTGATTTTATAAGTATGAAATCCTGTTGTATGGAGTATCTTAAAGATAAAGAGGAAAATAAATACTTTGCCATTTTCCCATCCGAATGCTATAATTTAACAAGCGCAGTTTTTCACAGTATGTTCAGGTATTTACTTATCATAAGGAGGAATATATGGAAGATATTAGAGCAGTACCTTCTTTCCCGGAAGAAAAGATAAGGAAAAGAGGCATACCGGGAAGTACTTTAAAGCTGATAGCAATTTTTACAATGCTCATAGACCATACCGCTGCCGTGATATTAGAACAGATACTGGTGTCCAGAGGTTTTTTTGTTGCCTATTCCAATGCGTCCTTTGATAGTACAAATATTCAGATATATCAGATATATGAGTGGATGAGAAATATAGGCAGGATTGCATTTCCTATTTTTTGTTTTTTGCTGGTAGAGGGCTTTCGGTATACGAGTAATAAGAGAAAATATGCAATAAGGTTGGGGCTGTTTGCACTTGTTTCAGAAATTCCCTTTGATCTGGCTTTTTATGAGAGGCTTTTTTATTCCTATCACCAGAATGTATTTTTTACTTTACTCATAGGTTTTTTAGTGATATGGGGATTTCAGTTAATTGGAAGTAAATTAAGAGATAGAAAATGGCTTCCATTACTTTCCGCTGCCGGGGCAGCAGGAGCGGGATGGATTGCTTTTACCTCTCTGCAAAACGGAATGTATACGTATAACACTTTTATGGCCGGATTTACCGGCGAAGAGCTTTCTTCGGTAAGCTTTTCTATGGAAAAAAATGCAATGATTGGAACAGTAGTTGTTGTAGGAGCTGCCCTTTTGACAATGTATCTGGTACGAAGCAGAAAAGAAGAAATGGGTGTATTTCTGGCCGATTGTGCGGTACTGGCAGCGGGAATGCTGCTTGCTGATTTTTTGAATACGGATTATAGCGGCTTTGGGGTACTTACTATAGCTGTTATATATGCCCTTAGAAGAAATCCGGTTTCCTCCGGTGTAGGAGGATATATTGTATTAAATGTCATGTCTCTTTCAGAACTTGCCGCAATTTTTGCCCTGGTACCGATAGCCCTATACAATGGGGAGAGAGGATTAAAGCTGAAATATATATTCTATGCTTTCTATCCTGTTCATTTGTTTATACTTTACCTGATATGCAGGGCAATGAATATTATATAGCACTTAGAACCAGATATATCCGATAATATTAGCCGCAGCAAAGGGGTGTACCGAAAACCCTTACTGCGGCTTTTTATGCCCGGATATCAAAATGGTAGCGCTTTTTTTCTATAGAGCGAACAAAAGGGCCGCGGTTTAGTGAAAGAAGGTGTTCTTTGACCATAGCGGCAGGACTATTACTCTCTTTTGCCCTGTTATAAAATTCCGTTCTAACCTGATAACCCTTATCTTTCAGCTTTGCTTCAAGGGTTTCCATGTGGGAAGAAAGAAGTTCCTTTATTTTCTTATTCTCAAGATAGAAAGAATTCTTAAGCTGGTTCTGTTTCAATTCAATTGCCACATCTACAGGACCCAGGTTATCCATTTTCAGATGGAGGACAACTCTTACACCTTCGGTGATATCAAGTTCTGATTTTTTGTTGGAATAAACATAGAGTTCACTGTCTGCATATTGACTCTTTAACTTTACAGGAAGCTGAAGGTAAGCAAAGAGGTTGTTTAAAGTGTTCATGAAATTTACAGTATCCGTTATGTGGGCTGTCTGGCTTTGCAGAGCAGAAGCTTCCTTAAAAGAAGTGTTTTCCATAAGTTCTCTGATATCATTTAACTGCGTTAAAAGACTTTCGTAATGGGAACTTATAGCGGCGGGCTTTGCAAACTCCTGGGGAGATATGGACCACTGGGACAAAAGGGAGGAAGAAAGGAGGTTGTTAAATGCTTTGGAGGAAATAATCTTTTCAGCACTCTTTTCAGTAAAATCAGAAGTTCCTGACAGAAAAGGCTTTAATTGGGAAAGAAGTTCTCCGGCAGAAATATTTCCCTGCGTCAGCCCATGGGTTATGGCATCCGGCAGAGTGCCCGAAGGAAAATTCTCCTTTAAAAGGCTTAGAAACTCCAGTCTTTCCTCTCTGGTAAGTATCCTGCCAATACTGTCCGGAGTATCAAAGTTTCCTTCCGTGGCTTTGTCCATTGAGACAAGCAGCTTATTAATGATATCAGAATCAAGCTCCGGGAGCCTGCTCTTAAGTGTTCCGGGCAGCAGCCTGGCATCTTCTCCCAAGGTAAGGGAAGATAATCCCGTGTCTTTTAACAAAGGCGAATTATCTCCAAGGAAATGAAAGATTTCAGAAAGGCCCATCCTGCCCGATAAAATATCCGCAGTATCCCCGGGAGTGGCAGTGTAAAGCTGTGAATTCTGCAAATTTTGTGCAAGGGCATTTCTTTCCTCCTGATTAAGAACATCGGAAAGCAAAGGAGCAGCCTTGCTAACAGACTCCTCTGCTATACCGGCGGAAGGAAGCAGGATGGATAAGAGCTTATATTTTGAAGGTGTATCTCCCCCGTCTGAAAGTGCCCTGATAATATTCTCTGAAAGACTGTAAAGCTCTGCAGAAACTTTTCCGCTGGAATTTAGAAAGCTTTCCATAAAGGTAACATTGGTATTATTAACCGGAAGACCGCCTCGGTTTAAAAATATCAGAGTTTTCAAAGGGCTGTCAGGAAATTGCAGCATCTGTTTTGACAGGACAGTCAATGTATTCTTATCAATAGACATGCCGGTTTTTAATAATTCCGCCACCATGCTTTTGTTTCTGTCGCTTTTATTTAAATTAGCTGCTTCTAAAGCTTTGTCTATGGTAGATTCCAGATATAGGTCAGAATCGGGAGGAAGGATTTTAAGGATAAGGGATTGGGAAGAAGCATCCTCTACACGGAAAGTTACCTTGCTGCCGATGGATAAATCAATTCCATCTGCTGCCAGCCTTCCTTTAATTACCTGCCCATCCTCTAATTTAACAGTGACTTCATTATTCTTTAGATCAATCACTTCACCCTTTATTACCTGGCCTTTTTCCAGACCGGCAGGGGAAAAGCTGCCTGCAGGGGAATTGCCTCCCGTCTGGGAGGAGCCGGAAACACTGTGGGAGGAACTGGGCCCGGTAATGCCGTTATTGTTCATACCAGTTGTATTAATAGTATTTGTATTTATGTTATTATTACTAACCATAAAGGGCCTCCTTTTATTCTTTCGGGTGTTCTATATCTGTTTATATCGGCCGATTTACCATTATACCACACGCCGCTTAATAAAATAATGTTATCGAGGGAAAAAACTTTATAAAATAAATAAAATTTCAAAAAAAGATTGCATTTTTCTGCGGCATATATTATAATCTGTTACAGAACAAAGGCGTTCTTGAAGAAAATGTAATTCAAGGATGCCTTTTTTGTATGAAAAATTATCCGTTACCTCTTTACAATTATTCATGGAGGTAATCAAAGGGCATGTTGATTTAAAAAAGCAGGTAAATTTAGAAGAAGAGAGGCGTGCGAATGGACAGATATGGCGTAGAAGAGACAAAGCGTACACAGACGGGACTGTATGACCCCAGATTTGAACATGATAACTGCGGTATTGGTGCAGTTGTCAATATCAAAGGCGTAAAGACCCATGAAACAGTAGCCAATGCATTGAAGATTGTTGAGAATCTGGAACACCGTGCCGGAAAGGATGCGGAAGGAAAGACCGGAGATGGTGTCGGAATCCTGCTTCAGATATCCCATAAGTTTTTTGTGAAGGAAACAGAAGCGCTTAATATCAATATTGGCGGAGAAAGAGATTACGGTATTGGTATGTTTTTCTTTCCCCAGGAGGAGCTTAGCAGGAACCAGGCAAAGAAGATGTTTGAGATAATCGTGGAAAAGGAAGGCATGGAATTCTTAGGCTGGAGAGAGGTTCCTACTGTTCCCGATATTCTGGGACATAAGGCTGTGGAATGTATGCCCTATATTATGCAGGGCTTTGTTGGGAGACCTCATGGTGTGAAGAAAGGGCTTGATTTTGACCGTAAGCTCTATATTGCCAGAAGAGTGTTTGAGCAAAGCAACGATAATACCTACGTAGTGTCCCTGTCCAGCCGTACCATTGTATATAAGGGTATGTTTTTGGTTAAGCAGCTTCGCAGGTTCTTTATGGATCTTCAGGATGAAGCCTATGAATCTGCCATTGCCATTGTTCACTCCCGTTTTAGTACTAATACCAATCCAAGCTGGCATAGGGCACATCCCAACAGGCTAATTGTGCATAACGGTGAAATCAACACCATCAGAGGAAATGTGGATAAGATGCTTGCCAGAGAAGAGACCATGCAGTCCAAGTACTTAAATAAGGAGCTGCATAAGATTCTTCCTGTTATTAATACAGAAGGTTCTGATTCTGCCATGCTTGATAATGCCCTGGAATTCTTAATCATGAGCGGAATGGATTTACCCCTTGCCGTTATGATAACCATACCCGAACCTTGGGCCAATGACCAGAATATGAGCCAGGAAAGGCGGGACTTCTACCAATACTATGCAACTATGATGGAGCCCTGGGACGGCCCGGCCTCCATCCTTTTCAGTGACGGTGATATTATGGGAGCAGTACTTGACCGCAATGGCCTAAGACCGTCCCGCTACTATATCACAGATGATAATCATGTAATCCTTTCTTCTGAAGTTGGTGTATTAGACATTGCTCCGGAAAAGATCGTGAAAAAGGAAAGGCTTCGTCCCGGTAAAATGCTCTTAGTAGATACAGTTAAAGGCCGTGTTATTGATGACGAAGACTTAAAGAACAGCTATGCCACCAACAGTCCTTACGGCGAATGGCTGGACAGCAATCTTGTCAAATTAAAGGATCTCCACATTCCGAATAAGAAAGTGTGGGAATACAATGACGAGGAAAGAGCAAGGCTTCAGAAAGCATTTGGCTATACCTATGAGGAATACAGAACTACCATTCTTCCCATGGCAAGAACCGGCGGGGAACCTGTCGCAGCAATGGGCGCTGACGGTCCTCTTCCCATACTGTCAAAGAGCAATCCACCTCTTTTTAGCTATTTCAGACAGCTCTTTGCCCAGGTAACCAACCCCCCCATTGATGCTATCAGGGAAGAAATCGTTACTTCCACCGATGTTTATATCGGTGAAGACGGCAACCTTCTGGAGGAATGTGCAGAGAACTGTAAGGTCCTTAAGATTCATAATCCTATCCTTACAAGCACTGATTTGTTAAAGATTAAATCCATGAAGATACCGGGCTTTAAGGTGGAAACTATTCCTATCATATACTATAAGAATACTTCTCTGGAGAGAGCTATTGACCATATATTTGTAGAAGCAGACCGTGCTTATAAGGACGGAGCTAATATCTTAATTCTTTCTGACAGGGGTGTGGATGAAAACCATGTAGCAATACCCGCCCTTCTTGCCGTATCCGCCATGCAGCAGCACCTGGTAAGAACAAAGAAGAGAACGGCAGTCGCTATGATATTGGAGAGTGCGGAACCAAGGGAAGTACACCACTTTGCAACTCTTTTGGGCTATGGTGCCTGTGCGGTAAATCCTTACCTTGCCCAGGAATCCATCAAGCAGTTGATTGCAAGCAATATGTTAGATAAGGATTATTACGCAGCAGTAAATGATTATAATAAAGCTATCTTAAAGGGAATCGTTAAGATTGCTTCCAAGATGGGTATCTCAACGATACAGTCCTATCAGGGCTCCAAGATATTCGAAGCTATCGGTATCAGCAAAGAGGTAATAGATAAGTATTTTACCGATACCGTAAGCCGTATCGGCGGAATTACCATCAAGGATATTGAAAAGCAGGTAGATGAGCTTCATACCAAGGCATTTGATCCTCTTGGACTGAATACGGATTTAACCCTTGAAAACAGCGGACACCATAAGCTAAGAAGCGGTAAGGATGAGCACCTTTATAATCCCCAGACCATTCATCAGCTGCAGAAGGCTACCAGAACAGGAGATTATGAAGCCTTTAAGGAATATACAAAGCTCATTGAAAAGGAAGAGGAAGGCATTAATTTAAGAGGTCTTCTTGAATTCAATCTTCCTAAGAACGGCATTCCCATTGAAGAAGTAGAAAGTGTGGACTCTATTGTAAAACGCTTTAAGACCGGTGCCATGTCCTACGGTTCTATTTCACAGGAAGCCCATGAGACTCTTGCCATTGCCATGAATATGTTAGGAGGCAAGTCCAACAGCGGTGAAGGCGGTGAAAGTCTTGAACGTCTTACAACCGGAAAAGATGGTTTAAACAGATGTTCCGCTATTAAGCAGGTAGCTTCCGGGCGTTTTGGCGTTACCAGCCAGTATCTGGTAAGTGCAAAGGAAATCCAGATTAAGATGGCACAGGGAGCAAAGCCCGGAGAAGGCGGTCAGCTTCCGGCGGAGAAGGTATATCCCTGGGTAGCCAAAACAAGGCATTCAACTCCCGGTGTAGGATTAATCTCCCCGCCCCCCCACCATGATATCTATTCCATTGAGGATTTGGCGCAGCTAATCTATGACCTTAAGAATTCCAATAAGGATGCCAGAATTTCTGTTAAGCTGGTATCAGAAGCAGGTGTTGGAACCGTTGCTGCCGGTGTCGCAAAGGCAGGAGCACAGGTTATCCTCATATCCGGCTTTGACGGCGGTACCGGAGCAGCACCCAGAAATTCCATCCACAATGCCGGACTTCCCTGGGAGTTAGGTCTTGCAGAAACCCATCAGACCCTTATAATGAATGGTCTGCGTTCCAGGGTAATGGTAGAGACTGACGGTAAGCTGATGACAGGAAGGGATGTTGTGATTGCCGCACTTCTTGGAGCAGAGGAATTTGGCTTTGCCACAGCGCCCCTTGTAACCTTAGGCTGTGTAATGATGCGTGTGTGCAACCTGGATACCTGTCCGGTAGGCGTTGCCACCCAGAACCCGGAACTTCGTAAGAACTTCAAGGGCAAGCCGGAATATGTAGTAAACTTCATGCGCTTTATTGCACAGGAAGTAAGAGAATATATGGCAAAACTTGGTGTCAGAAAGCTTGAGGAATTAGTCGGAAGAAGTGAGCTGTTAAAAGAAAAGGAAGCTGTTAATACAGGAAGAGCTGCACGAATCGACCTCTCGAAGATTCTCAACAATCCTTTTGACGGAAATACCGAGGAAGCGCATTTTGATCCCAAGAAGATATATAACTTTGAGCTTGAAAATACCATTGATGAAAAAGTACTGTTAAAGAAGCTTAAGAGCGCTATTGCTTCCGGACAGTCTAAGACCATTGAGACCCAGGTCTCCAATATCGACCGTACCTTTGGGACCATCTTAGGTTCCGAGATAACAAAGGCACATGGAACTTCCTTAGAGGATGATACTTATGTCATCAAATGTCAGGGAAGCGGCGGACAGAGCTTTGGTGCATTTATCCCGAAAGGGCTTACCCTTGAACTCTCCGGTGACAGCAACGATTACTTCGGAAAAGGTCTTTCCGGCGGAAAGCTTGTGGTATATCCTCCAAAGGGAACCAGATTCGAAGCGGATAAGAATATTATTATCGGAAATGTTGCCCTGTATGGTGCTACCAGCGGTAAGGTATTCATAAATGGTGTGGCCGGTGAACGTTTCTGTGTTCGTAACTCCGGTGCCAGTGCCGTTGTAGAAGGCGTTGGTGACCACGGCTGTGAGTATATGACAGGCGGAAGAGTTGTGGTGCTTGGTACAACAGGAAAGAACTTTGCAGCCGGCATGAGCGGCGGTATAGCTTATGTACTGGATGAGGGCAGTAACCTTTATAAGAAGCTCAATAAGGAAATGGTGTCTATGGAGTCTGTATCGGAGAAATATGACGTACTGGAATTAAAGAGTATGATTACCGAGCACGTTAAGATGACAGGTTCTGTTAAGGGCAAAGATATCCTGGATAACTTTATGGATTATCTGCCGAGATTCAAGAAAATCATTCCTTACGATTACAGCCGTATGCTTATGACCATCGTCCAGATGGAGGAAAAGGGCTTAAGCAGCGAGCAGGCACAAATTGAGGCATTCTTTGCCAACACCAGGGGCTAGGAGGTAAGAAGCAATGGGAAAACCAACAGGATTTATGGAATATGACAGAAAGCTAAGCAAAGGGCTGGCTCCTCTTGAACGTATAAAGAATTTTAATGAATTCCACATTCCTTTATCCAAGGAAGAGCAAAAGATACAGGGGGCAAGGTGCATGGATTGCGGTGTACCCTTCTGCCAGTCAGGAGTCATCTTAAACGGTATGACCTCAGGCTGTCCTTTAAACAACCTGGTACCGGAGTGGAATGACCTTTTATATAACGGAAATATGAATCAGGCCTTAAAGCGTCTGTTTAAGACAAATAATTTCCCTGAATTTACCGGGCGTGTATGTCCGGCTCCCTGTGAGCCGGCCTGCACCTGTAATGTGGCAACCAGTCCGGTATCCATTAAGGAAAATGAATTAAGCATTATTGAAAACGGCTATAAATCAGGCTTTGTTACCGCACAGCCTCCCAAAGTGAGAACCGGCAAGAAGGTTGCTGTTATAGGCTCCGGTCCCTCCGGTCTTGCAGCAGCAGACCAGTTAAATAAAAGGGGGCATCAGGTAACTGTGTTTGAACGCTCTGACCGTATCGGCGGATTGTTGATGTATGGTATCCCGAATATGAAATTGGAGAAACACATCATAGAACGCCGGATAGAAATCATGAAGGAAGAAGGTATTACCTTCGTTACCGGAGCAGATGTCGGCAAGAACTACAAAGTTTCTGATATCAAGAAGGAATTTGGCAGTATCATCCTTGCCTGCGGAGCTTCAAAGCCAAGGGATATCAAGGCACCTGGCAGAGAAGCCAGGGGAATCTGCTTTGCTGTGGATTTCTTAAAGGGTGTTACCAAGAGTCTCCTTGATTCTAACTTTAAAGATAATGCCTGTATCAATACAAAGGGTAAGAACGTGGTAGTAATCGGCGGCGGTGATACGGGAAATGACTGTGTGGGAACCAGCATCAGACAGGGAGCAAAATCCGTTCTTCAGATAGAAATGATGCCTAAGCCACCGGAAAACAGGACCGAAGATAATCCCTGGCCTGAATGGCCTAAGGTTCTAAAGACCGATTACGGCCAGGAGGAAGCCATTGCCGTCTTCGGCCATGACCCCAGAGTATATGAATCTACCGTAAAGGAATTTATCGCAGATAAGGACGGCAACCTCACAAAGGTTAAGGTAGTAAAGCTTTGCAGTAAATTTAATGCCGAAACCAAGCGTTTTCAGATGGAAGAAGTTCCTGGCAGTGAATATGTGGTGGACGCAGATTATGTATTTATTGCAGCAGGCTTTTTAGGAACAGAAGAATATGTGGCAAAGGCCTTTGGCGTAGAACTAAATGCCAGAACCAATGTTGCAACGGAAGAAGGCAAATACCGGACCAGTGCAGATAAAGTATTTGTGGCTGGTGATATGCACAGAGGCCAGTCGCTGGTGGTATGGGCTATCAGAGAAGGCAGGGAAGTTGCAAGGGCCGTAGATGAACATTTGATGGGATACAGCAATTTGTAGAGAAGATGCATTACCTGTAAGTTTCACAGGCTTTGATGAAGATGAAATTGAAGTTAAAATAGAGGTAACCGGCAGAATTTGGCCGGTTACTTTTTTGTTTAAAATAGAACTGGGATAAACAAAAATATACAATAAATGGCAATATATTTCATGCATATATATGCAAATGTATGCTATTATTAAAATGTAATATTTTAGTAAAAAATGCACTTTTATGTAATGAAAATAAGTAACATAGAAGGGAAATCAATAATGAGAGAAAATCAAATCCTGCTGGTCAATTTTCATAATTTTGATAAAAAATGCTATGAAATGGAAGAAGCCTTAGGGCTGCAATATATCGCTACATACTTAGAGAGCAAAGAAATACATTCAGAAGTATGTGATACGGCCATTGTTACTATATCGTTGGAAAATATAGTAGATAAAATTGTAAATCAGGACTATTTAATTGTTGCTTTCTCAATTTATCAAACAACCTATGATTATACCAAACAGGTTATAGCAGAATTGTTGAAAAGGCATTACAGGGGACATATTATACTGGGAGGGTATTTTGTTTCTCTGGCTTATAAAGAAGTTCTGTCTGAAATCGGAGATTATATTGACTGTATTATCTTTGGTGAAGGAGAGCAGGCTTTTTATAATTATGCAAAGCGTATTATTAAAAATGAGCCGTGGAAGGATTTAAAAAGTGTAATATATAAGGAAAATAATAAAATTATAGTTAATGACAAACTAGAATTGATTTATGATTTGGATACAATACCAATACCTAAGAGGGAAAAAATGCAATTTAGGAAATTGGCCAAAATATACTCCAGCAGAGGATGTTATGGGAGATGTGCATTTTGCAGTATTTATTGTTTCTTTGGATTTGATAAAAAGAAATGGAGAAGCAGAAGCGTAGAAAATATTATTGAAGAAATAAAATATCTGCTGGAAGAGCATGGCATTAAAAGTTTGTATTTCGTTGATGACAACTTTATGGGGCTTGGCAAAAACGGTAAGGAAAGAGCATACAGATTGGCGGAGAGCATTATTGAAAATAACATTAAAGTTACATATAGCGTAGAGTTTCGGGTGAATGATGCCGATTATACTGTAATCTCCAAAATGAAAGAAAGCGGCCTGCGGAAAATATTTTACGGCGTGGAAAGCGGTGTACAAAAAGAGCTGGATTTACTTAATAAATTTACTACAACGGCCCAAAACATAGAAGCAATTAAAATGACATACCTGGCAGGAATTGAACCGAATATTGGATTCATTATGTTTACGCCATATACTTCCTTTGATGAAATCCTGGAAAACCTGGAATTCCTGGAAGGATTGATTCAATATAACTGCTTATCAAACAGCATGATAAAATCAAGATTAATCATACAGCCGGGATTTGATATCTATGAGAGATTGAAAGCAGAAAATAGAATTATCTGGGATAATACAACATATCAATATGTTTATGAATTTGTTGATAAGAAAGTTGAATTATATTACAGCATACTTGTAAGCAACTATAATACGGATATCGGTGGATTGAATGCTGATTTGGCGCAAATAAAAGATGAGTTGTTTATTTGGGATTTGTATGATGACAAATGTTATGAATACCAGTGCATAAGGCAATTAGAAAGGGAAGTGTTTCTTATAGAGCTGGACTATGCAAAGGAAATTGCACGGATAGTTGATGAAAACCAACCGGAACAGATAGATACTTTAAATTATACGATAAGCCAAAAAGTGGATACTGCTTTAAAATTATATAATAATTTATTAAAAGACGGCAGGTTTAAAAAATATATGAAGAAGGTACCGGAATGATAAAGGCAATCGTATGCAGCTTTGATAATCTGTTTTTGCGCGTGTCAGATGACGAAAAGCAAATAATGGCCAGACAGCTTGGGGAAATTCGAAAGGAAAGCATAAAGCTGGTTAATGTCAGCGGAAGAACAATAGAACAAAGCAGAGAAATCTTAAGCCGGTATGTGGATGAAATTGATTTATACGGATTAAATGGTGCACAAACGGAAGAAAACAGGTATAATATATCCTCTTTTTTTAAAAAGGCTCCCTTGTATAAAATACTGGATGAATGCGACAGAAAGAATGTATACTATAGAATTTACTGTGAAGATGGAATTGTTTCAAAAGAGCTAAATAATCTATACAACATTATCACAGAGTATGCCACTCGGCAGCAGGGGAGCGATATTCAAAAAATCGAAAGAATAGTTCATTTTTATGAGGTGCTGTATAAGGGTACACATCTTTGTCCGGATGTAATCCGCCATTTGGAAGAAAAAAATATCAATGTAGTTAAGCTTGAAATTGTTGATCCTAATCCGCCGGTTATAAATCATTTTTCAAAGTTTTTATCTGCTATGCAGGATGTCAATTATTTCTCTGCATGTGATAATAATCTGGAGGTTATGGACAGCCATACGGGAAAGGAAGGAGTACTGGAATTACTCAGGGAGCATTATGCAATTAAAAATAACGAAGTACTTTCTATTGCACAGGATGACGGTGAAAGAAGATTGCTTTGGCAATCCGGATATAAAGGCTGTTTAATAAAGGATTTTCAGAAGTTTTGGCAGGAAGAAATATTTCCGGTTGATTGCAGTAAGGATGATAGTATTATCGGAATATTAGAGAAAGTTAACAAGGAGGGCAAAGGTTGAAAGAAATGAGTTTTCAACCTTGCGTATTTGGGCCTATTCCCGTTTTGGGAAGGCTCAAAACGGGAAAGGCATGGGTATAAAGATGAATAAAATATTATTTGAAAAATTAAACAACCGTAAAGATGAATTATATTGTATCGACCATATACTGGAAGAAAGGATTATGACTTCGGATTTAAGCAGCGAATCCATTTATGTTGCAAATTATTTGTGGAAAAAAGGAGTTAGAAAGGGAGATAAAGTTGCTATTATTTTAAACCAGGAATATGGCTACCATATTTTGAGCCTGTATTTTGCGAATATCTGGATTGGTGCGATTAGTGTGCCAATCAGCCCCGGCTATAGCGGAGAAGAAAAAGAATTTGTATTGGGAAAGTGTGATCCCAAGGTGATTATTACAACAGAGGACATCATAGATAAGCTTTCCGTAAAATATGCCGGCGTTACGGAGTTTATCGATATTAAGCAGCTTTTGGCAGGGATAAGGAAAGAAATGCCAGATGAACTGGTATTCTCAATGCCTTCCCTGGAAGGTGATGATGTACTGGCAATACTTTTTACGGCAGGTACGACCGGACATGCCAAGGGAGTATGCATGTCAGTTAATACTCTTGTTGTAAATCTAAAGAAGAATGGCGAAAGATTTGGATATGATTCCAAAACAAGAATGATGCTTATGAGTCCGCTGGTACATGCAAGTACTATAACACACGCAATAATATTACCGGCATTATTTGGATTTTCAGTAGTATTAAATGAGATATTTAATCTCAAGCTATGTTCAAGGTTTTGGGATATCGTTGAAAAAGATGAGGTTACGGTGGTATTATCAGTACCTTCGATGCTGGCATCCATTCTGCTGTTTAAAAATCATTTTCATCATAATCTTGAGCATTTTAAGTATTTTATGTGTGGATCAGCAGTTTTATTGGAGAGCCTGCAAAAGGAGTTTGAGCAAACCTTTAAGGTCAGGGTGAATGAGTTTTATGCCAGTACGGAAACCGGCATAATTGCCACAACCTTACCGGATGAAACTATTTCGAACAGATGGAAGCCTTTGGAGGGGACTACCGTAAAAATTTCGGATGACGGAGAAATATTGGTGAGTTCGAATTACTTATTTAAGGGATATGTAAAAGATGAGGAGGAAACACAAGAAAGCTTGTTCCGGGATGCTAATGAAAATATATGGTACAGAACGGGAGATGTGGGAGTGATTGATGAACAGGGATTTTTGAAAATTACAGACAGGAAAAAGGATATTATTATTAAAGGAGGCTTTAATATATCTCCCAAGCAGGTGGATTCTATCATTATAAAGCATCCGAATGTAAGCGAAGTTGCAACGGTTGGGGTTCCCAGTGAAATGTATGGTGAAGAGGTGGTAGCGGCTGTTCAGGTAAAACAGGAAAATCAGAATAGCGAAAATGAACTGCTGCAGTATTGCAGAGATAATATGAATTCAATGATATGCCCGTCCAAAGTGCTTATATTGCCGCAATTGCCAAAAACGAATATGGGGAAAATTGATAAAAAGAAGATACAAAGTATGATTACCTGCAAAAAGGAGGAATCATATGGAAAATTATGAAGATGTCATAAATATTCTGCGTCATTATGCAAGGGAGGACGTGATAACAGCCGAGACAAGGATTGATGAATTGGGAATTGATTCATTAAATCTGATCCGTTCAATTATTGAGTTTGAGAATCTTTTCAATATTAATTTTGAGGCGGAAAAGTTAAGCCAGGATTCTTTTACTGTGGTTAATGATTTGGTGCAGTATATTCATGCAAAGATTGGAGAAAAAATAACGGGATATGAAGGAGTTCAATATAATACATACAAGCTATTTTGATTGCCTGGAGGACTGCATTGTCAGTATGCTGAATTATTATGATAAGAAGTATGATTTTATTTTTTGCCGTTCCTGGCGTGTCATACCATGGGAAGAACAAACCTATAATGCGTTCAATATTAAACCGGATATCCAAAATATTAAATATTTGTTGGAAAAGTACTATCATGTACATTTACAGGAAAATATATTTCATAATTGCAATGAATTCTGTGGGTTTATGGAATTACAATTAAAAAAAGGCAATCCCGTTATAGCAGGGGTAGATATGTACTCACTTCCCTGGTCCGGTTATTGCGGTAAAATACATGAATTACATTATATTGTCATCCATGGCATGACAGAGGATAGACGGTATATTACGGCAGATATAACGCAAAATATGCAATCAGTAGTTCTTACTGTTGATGATATCAGCATGATTCGCCACACCTACCACTTTGAACTTAACGGAGAAAAGGAATTTTCACCTGACACCCAAGTCATTATTGATGAATGCAAATCACAGCTTCAAACGGATGTAGAAGTAAAGAATGGATACCGGAAGCTGCGGGAATTTGCCGAAAATTTTTGGGATTATAAAGAGGAGATACAGGTACATAGCGGCGCAATTGAAACAAGTCCCTTTTTAAAATACCTATTGTCGTTATCAAAAGGAAGAATTGCATTTGCAAAAATTTTGGAGGCGGCGGACAGAGAAGAATATTATGATATCATCACTTCCTTGAAAAGTATTGGGGCGCAGTGGGGAAATTTCAGACTTCAGATAATGAAGGCCTTAATCCAAAATACTGATTCGGATACCGCAGGCCTGTCCGGTCATCTAATTGAACTGATTGAAGGCGACGAGATGCTTTACCGCAGCTTTACAGATGATTTTCATGCTGCCGGTAATAATCATTATGGGAATGCTTCAATAGCGGTTGATAAAGAGCAGACTTTCGAAGCAGAGGTCATCTTGGAAAAGTATTTTAATAATACTGGTTTTGGCAGTTACAGGAATTTTGAAGGATTAGGATTTGACGGCTGCGGTTTCTTCTATGCGAAGGATGATAAACACAAAGAAGATAATATTTCATGCAGAAGTCAAAAAGTTGTTATGAATGCAAAAGATGCTATTGGAATTAAGCTATGGGGCAGTGCGGAAAAGGGGAATTTCAGTGAAAAGTTTATCATTGCTTCGCAAAACAAAGAAAAAGAATACAAGCTAAATTTTTCGGATTGGAGAGAAGAAAGTATTTTTGGAGAAAAGATCGTTAAAACCTGCCAATGCCTCAATTCCAAAACTGGCAAGAACGAAGGGGACTGTTATATATTTGAACAGACTATCAGATTTGAGACTGATTTTATTTCTTATATTATTTTACCGGAATGTGAAAATATCCATCTGTTTCGTATTCTGGCAATCCGAATGAAATCCTAGGGACTTTATTTGGCAGCATAGAGGAGGATATAATGCCGATAATAAAAATTTATTTTACAAAGGATCAGATTAATAAAAGCAATCCCATATTTTACAACGAATTAGGGGAAACAGCATCAAAAATATTCAAAACCCCCTATCCCAATGTCCGTATTTATGTAAATAGCTATGAAAATACATGTAATCAAGATGATAATTCGGCATACGTAGAAGTAAATATTATCAGTCAAAAGACAGAGCAGCAAAAGAAAATATTTTTAAAAGCAATTTCTGAAATCCTATGGAACTATTTTGGGATTGAAGAAAATAAGGTGGCTTTAGTGTACATATTATTAATGGCAGAAAATTGCGTTGCCGGAGGGAAATTTGTAGTTGAACATCAAAAAAATGAATTTGACTAAAAACCAGTTATTATATTATAGCGGTAAATTAATTTCCAATTTGGGTACCCAGCTGTATTATTTTGTTTTGTCCATATATGTGCTAAGTGTTACAGGTTCGGCATTATCCTATGCCTTTACGCTTAGTTTAGGAATTATAATAACTTTAATTTTTGGTCCTGTATCAGCAGTTATTTGTGACAAAGTTAATAAGAAGGTCATAATGGTTGCCGCTGATTTTTTAAATGCATTTATTTTATTCCTGTTTTTTATTCTTTCTGTGATATCGGGAGAATTTACGTTATATAACGTATACATTAGTGTAATTTTAATAAATATCATCGGAACATTTTTTGATACGGCATCCGAATCCGGTAAGATAGAAATTGCTGATAAATCACAAATGTTGGAAGTTAATTCGGCATGTAAAGTTATAGATTCATTTACCAGGATCATATCACCGATTTTGGCTGCCGGGATATATACTGCTGCGGGAATTAACAGCTTTTTGCTTATTGATGGCATTAGCTTTTTTATTTCGGCACTATTTGGAATTTTTATCAGGTTTAACAGCTATCAGGCAGAGAATAAGGAGATACATATCGTAAAGGATTGGATGGAAGGAATTAAGTATATAAATCGGCAGGATGGGATAAAGGCGGTTATTATTCTCTTTTTGGCATTTAACGTTATTTTCAGTTTGGAGATGTCGGTGCTGTTACCCTATCTTGTTTTAAATTATTTTGTTCTGTCCTCTTCACAATATGCGGTAATCGAGACTTGCACTGCTTTGGGCCTCTTGGGCGGAGCCTTTTTAATTAATGGTTTACTTAAGAAAGCCCATATTAAGAAGATTATTAAAAAAATCATTTATTGTTTAATAGTGATTCTGGCGTCATTTCTTCTTACCGTTCAATTAAAGCATCAAATAAATGGAATTCTCTTAGTGATGATATTGTCTGTTGGAATGTTTTTATATGGCAACACGGTGTCATGTCTTGAAATTCCCTTACAGACCCTGGTGCAATGTAAGGTAGAGCAAAAATTTTTGGCAAGAGTACTTTTAACCATTATACTTTGTGTAAAAATTTTTAATCCGGTTGTATTAATAATTGGCGGTTATCTGCTGGACGTCCTCTCTCCTGCCATAATTATTGTAATAGGTATCATATTATTATCCGGTGTCTGGCTGGCGCTTGCAAAAATGAAAGGAGAGTTTGAATGATGTATAACAATGTTACTTTGTATTCGGAAACAGCAAAAAATAAGCTGACGAAAGAAGAGCTTGATTTTTATGAAGGCTGGGATGCCAATTGCTTAACTCTAAAGCAAATGTTTCCTGATACTGTTTTTATACGTGGAAATACGGATATTTCTCAAGTGGCACTGTCATTTGACGACGCTCCGGATACTGTATATACACCTCAAATATTAGACATATTAAGAGAATATCATTTAAAAGCAAGCTTTTCAATCGTAGGAGAATATATCGAGAAAAACAGGGAAATATTGCAAAGAATTTATCAGGAGGGACATAACCTTATAAATCATACTTATTCGCACAGGGATTTGACACGGCTAAGTAAGTCCAATATAAAGCGGGAAATAACATCGACGGAACAAATGATATATGAGATAACGGGATTTAAGACCGTATTGCTGCGCCCGCCATATGGAAAGCTTGACGTAAATAGCTGCAGGGTTATTACGGAATGCAATTATAAAGCAATTTTGTGGTCTTATAATACATGCGACTGGGTCGCTGATTGCAAAGAGGATATTTTATGTGGAATGTGCAGCAATATCAGAAACGGTGAAATAATTTTACTGCACAGCTATGAGAATAAGAAACCTACGGTAAATGCACTTTTTAGTATTATTGAAGAATTGCTGAAAAATGGAATAAAATTTGTCTCAATTGATGATATGATACAATAAAGCGTAGCGAGGAGTTTGGAGCTTGCTCCGAAATTCCGACCGGAGCTAAAGATCATGAACGGAGTTCATAATATAGTAATACCGGCTTTTGAAATCATACTGCGGGGGTATCCATATATGAAAGCTATAATAAACGGAAAAATAATTTTGGAAGATAAGATTATAAAGGATAAGGTACTGGTATTTGACAATGAGATTGAAGGAATAGAGAGTTGTGTTTCAGATTCCTTTGAAATAATTGATGCGGAAGATAACTATGTTTCGCCAGGCTTTATAGATATGCATATCCATGGTATTAAAGGGAACGGTTTTACTTTGGAATACAGGGAGACAATCCATAAGACTGGTGAGAGTCTGCCGGAGTTCGGTGTTACGGGATTTTTACCCACCTTGGTGTCAGAACCCCGAAATGATATGCTTGAAATCCTAAAGCTAATAAAGGGTGAAGTAAAAAAGGCCACAGGTGCAAGCATATTGGGGGTTCATTTGGAGGGACCCTTTATCAGCAGCTTATATAGGGGAGCCCATGATGAAAAAAACTTATATTATCCGGATACCGGGGATATCCTTTGTCATAAGGATATTATTAAAATGATTACCTATGCGCCAGAGCTTGATGAAAACAATCAATTTTTGAAAACGATCAAGGGAAATTCGGATATCATTATGGCAATGGGACACACAAATGCAACTTTTGAAGAAGCACAAAAAGCTATATATGAAGGAGCCTCTCATTGTACACATATTTTTAACGCAATGCGGCATTTTGACCATAGAGAACCCGGTATCATCGGAGCGGCATTATTGCAGCCTGTTTCGGTGGATATAGTGGCAGATATGATTCATGTAAACAAAGAGCTGTTTCAGTTACTATTAAATAATAAAGGAAAGGAATCCATAGCCCTAATTACGGATGCTATCTTTGCGGCAGGTTTAGAGGAGGGAGTCTATCATTACCAGGGAAGGGATTTTTATGTAAAGGATGGAACAATACGATTAGGTGACGGTAAGCTGGCAGGTTCAATCTTAACACTGAACAGGGCGGCGGATAACTTTTATAAGCACACAAGTCTATCCGTTGCAGAAACGGTAGGATTAATTAGTAAAAATCCGGCAAGGATCCTGGGAATTGACGATAAAAAGGGCAGCCTGCAAAAGGGACTGGATGCCGATATTGTAATTTTTAATGATTCCTTTGAAATACAAAGGACGATTATTGAAGGGAATACCGTATTTTGCAGACAACGGGCATAAGATACAGAGAAAGATGCTGTTTTGGCATCTGATATGACAGGAAAGGAAGTACGGATGGTAAAACAGCTAAGAAGAGGATATGCTCCGGAGGATGAAAAAGAATTTGGAAAGGACGCGCTTGCCACACTTTCCAGGGCGGGAAGTGATATATGCTATTTATTGAATCAGGGCTATCATATAGAGGGAGCGGTTACCTTTGTCTGTAACCATTACAGACTATCCAAAAGGCAGCGTATCGCTCTGATACGCTGGGCTGCTTCCGAAGAGGCGGTCAGAAGCCGAAAGGCCAAGGAAATAGTTGATGGCTGCAGGGATAAGACCTTAAATATTGATGGCTTTAATACGATTATCACACTGGAGGTTGCCCTCTCCGGCTCCCCTGTTATATTGTGCCAGGATGGGTGTCTAAGGGATCTTGCAGGGCTTCGGGGAACCTATCATCCCATAGATAAGACCGTGAAGGCAGTCAATATGATAGGAGATTTTCTTGATAAAGAAAGAGCCGGCAAAGCTGTTTTCTATCTGGATGCACCGGTATCCAATTCCGGCAGGTTAAGTGTGCTGATAAAAGAGGGGCTGGCGAAATACTCCTTTATCACAGAGGTTTACTGCATTAATGAAGTAGACAGAATTCTTAAAAGTTTAGAATGTGTGGTAACGGCAGATTCTGCTGTTTTAGACCTGGCAAAAAACTATTTCAACTTAAACCGTTATTTGTTACTGGATAGTATTTCTGATTTATGGCTGATTGATTTTCTTTACGGTAACTCTTAAGAAGTGTACCAGTAGGGTGGAACCGTTTGAAAAAAGAAACTCATGGGAGAGTTTTTCTTCATTAACAATAAGCAATTCACTAAATTCTAATGTCATGTATCCGCTAGGCAGTGCAAAAGGACCTTCCTCTTTGGCAGGATGATAATTAAGAGCTTCCAGGCCGGAGTAAGTAAGCTGCCAGCTGTCAACCAAATCGGACAGCAGGAGCTTACAGGTCAGAACACCTTTCCGGTCAGCGCCTGATAAGAGGAGGCCGGATAAATAACAGCCCCGAAAGCCAAAATTACCTTCATAGGCCTTTATAAAGGCTTTGGACAAATATTTTTTAGCCTCTAAATATTCTTCTACGTATAGTCTGGCTCTTTCCTCCCATATTTCCAGGGCTGCCTGACGCTTACTGTCTATTTCATTGTTTGTATCCATCCAAAGATCATATTCGAAGTATTTCATTATCTTACCACCTCTCTTTCCCTTGAAAGCATTTTATTATTAGTTTAAACCTTTTTTCATAATTTATTTCATACTTTATCATTGACATACTGTATTTAATGGTTGAAAATATTTTTATAAACAAAAATTTATGAATACCTGGAGGAGGTATTAATATTATGAGGGAAAACTTCACATTTCGGTCAATGGATGGGACTATAGTACATGGATACCGAATATGTCCGGAACCCGATGTACAGCTTAAAGGCATTGTTCAGATTGCCCATGGAATGGCGGAAACTTCGGAAAGATATGAAAGATTTGGAACTTCCCTGGCCGGACAGGGTTATCTTGTCTATGTCCATGACCACAGAGGACATGGAAAGACTGCCGGAGAGCTTGAAAACGTAGGATATTTAGCAGATAAGGATGGCTTCCTGTGGCTGGTAAGGGATATGCATCATCTGACAATTATTATACGAAAGAAATATCCGTCCCTGCCCTTGTTTTTGATGGGACATAGTATGGGTTCTTTTGCAGCACAAAGATACAGCATGGAATATGGAAATGAGCTTAGCGGATTAATACTGTCCGGTTCTAACGGCAATCAGGGAATTATGCTAAAGGCCGGATACCTGATAGCGGCTATGGAAGTCAGGAAAAATGGCCGAAGGGCAAAAAGTGAGAAGATGGATAATCTTCTTTTCGGAGGATTTAATAAGATATTCAGTCCAAACAGAACTGATTTTGACTGGCTGACCAGAGAGGAAGAAGAGGTAGATAAGTATATAAAAGATCCATATTGCGGCACAGTATTTACCGGTGGATTTTTCTATGATTTCATCAAGGGACTGATGGCAATCGAAAAGAAAAAGAACAGAAGAAGAGTGCCAAAGGATTTGCCCATGCTTATCATATCAGGGGATAAAGATCCGGTAGGAAAGTGTGGAAAAGGTGTAAAAAACCTCTATCAGATATATAAAAAGACCGGCGTTAAGGACATTACCTTAAAACTTTACAAGGACGGCAGGCACGAGCTTTTAAATGAACTTAATAAAGAAGAAGTGACAGAGGAGATAATCGGCTGGTTAAAGGGACATAATAAGGATAATGAGTGA
Organism: Anaerocolumna xylanovorans DSM 12503; assembly: GCF_900143645.1. Taxonomy (GTDB): domain Bacteria; phylum Bacillota; class Clostridia; order Lachnospirales; family Lachnospiraceae; genus Anaerocolumna; species Anaerocolumna xylanovorans. The sequence goes on from NZ_FRFD01000008.1 coordinate 312,657, forward strand.
AATAAATAAGAGGGATTGCTGTAAAAACCTAGTGTAACCGGTTATTTACAGAATCCCTCTTTTATGTGTACGATCAGCGGACTCTAACGGTTGAAAGTAGTGTGTTCTGAATGCTGTCATCAGTTTACCGGTGAAAGTCCGGTCAGGATAATCGCTAGTAAGACTTGTGTGCTTTCGGGTGACGGATTGTGTTTAAGCAAGGTATGCCTATGTGAAATAAGTGCAAATTAGCAACCCGTGCATTCTCTGGCAGATTATAATAATCATCTTCTGTATGAAATTTTTTGAGTGAAATGTTAGTTACAATACATCATATGTTATGGTTGCAGTTGACTTCTACTAAGCGCTTATCTTAGATAAAATTTCAATACAAAATTGGCAATGAATGCAAATTTTGTTAAGGTTCTATTATAAAAAATTGAGACTATTTAAATTATATCTGAAATTGTATAATATTATTATGATTTTGTAAATTATTCGTTTATATAAAATAAGCGTTTAAAAATTATTGACTATGCAGGAAGCATATGGTAATATAATGTTATTAAATGTAAAATAAGGAGGTGATACCGTGAAAAATATTACTGTTTACCACATTGACTGCAAGATATACTTACTATCCGACATCTCATATAACCGTATTTTGTCTGAAATTTCGGCTTATGTAGACTCTGCTCTTTCCTCTGATAGCAAGATGCTGGAGTTCCACCGTTCATACCGGTACAAGAATTATGTGCTGTCAGGATTTAAAGAGCTGGAGGCAGATAAATGTTATAAAGCAGGGAAAGTTTATTCATTTTCCCTCCGGTGCATACAAAAAGAATTATGTGATTTTTTTCTACAGAAACTCCCGAACAGCCAGACTCCAACGATAAAAGGGTTGGTAGCAGCTGTTAAGATTATTCCACCGCTTTTCCTAGAACGGCTCTATACTATAACACCGGCTCTGATAAAAGTGGGGGGAGCCGGATATTGGAAAGGGAACCTGTCCTTTGACGAATATGAAAAGAGATTGTTTGCCAATTCGATAAAAAAGTATAAGCAATTGACCGGTGAGGAGATAGATGAGAGTTTTACGCTTTATTCTCGTATACAATTTCTGAATCAGAAACCGGTAGCCAATCAATATAAAGGAATAACCTTTTTGGGGGATAAACTTGAACTTTATATTTCTGATAATGAAATGGCACAAAAAATAGCCTTTATGTTATTGGGAACCGGAATAATGGAAAATAATTCCAGAGGATACGGATTCCTGAATTATGCTGCTTTGCGCTAAGGAGGTGAAAGGATGTTAAATGAATGTATGTCCATATTTGAGACTTATGCCGGAGCGGATGTGGACAAGTTGATTTTAGATAATTACATACCTGCTAACGGCTTTTATTTGATATTGGAGGAAACAGAGACAGGTTTTCGGGAAAAGGAACAGTATGAAGTAATGCTGGATAAGAAAACCAGGAAATTAAATATAACCTTTGCCGAACAGGTATACATAAGCCGGTTGGATTATCATTCTTCACTGGTCGATATGAATAAACCGGTGGACAGTAAAAAAATCATACAATCTAACAATTATCTGAGCTTCTGGATAAAGCAGGAGAGTTTGTCAAACGGCAAGCTTAATTCTGAAATCATTGACGGTTATTATGAGGTACTGGCGGACCCTTACATGAAATACTCCAAGGGCAGGAACAAAGAGTTATACCAGATGGTGGAAGAAGAGGTTGGGCCTGTTAATCAGGAAAAGCTTATGAAGGTGAAGCAATGGGTGAAAGAGAATATTTTTCAACTGCCTTATGAGTTGTCAGGGAAGGATTATCTGAAAATATTTTTTCTCTGTGATGGAGTAAGTATAGAGCAGGAGGGAAAAAGATATCTGTTACCCAATCTCTTTAATAAAAACGATTATAATATTAGAATTGACGGTGATATTTACGGATTACCAAATGAGAATATGGGACTTAACAGTAAGAAGCCTTATCTGGAAAATAAAAACCGGAAATATACGGTTCCTATGCTGCTTCGTACAAGCGATTCCATGAAACGGAAGAAGTTCTTTGATTACCTTTGGGGGCTTGCATCCAAAGGGTATTATAACGTTTACTTTGATTCTAGGGGAAAGATTGTTCCGTTAGAACCTAAAGCAGCGCCAAGAGAGGCCCTTACCGGTTATTTTTTGCGAATTAGGAAAGATAAGAATGAAGCCGCCATTCTGGATATGGATACAGTTAATTTTTATCAGCCGGAGTTAAAAGAGTCTTTTTGGTTTGACAATATCCTAAATTTGGATACGAAAAAATTAGAGGGACATCGGTACGGAAAATACAATTATCTATATGATATATGCGATATTGTCAATACGGAAATTTTTTCGAATTTTTTACTGGGAAATCTGTATAATGACCCCGGTGATATATCCTGTAATAATGATGAGGTAATAAAGGAAAATATTCTCATAGCAAGGAACAGGCTGTTTAACTGGTTTTTTAAGGGGTATACAAATGACATGGCAGAGCTGATGGAGAAAGTTTCTGTCAATCTGATTCAAAATACCATCTCGAATGGATATATGGAAAAAGTACAGCACCAGTTCAATGCTTATATATCTGTTTTAGAATATCTAAAAGGAGGGAAAGTAAAAATGGCAGATAGTATGGAAGAGGTTCGTGGTTCAATCAGGGATAAAATAAATCAAAGGGCTCATATACAGGCAGAAAGTGATGAAGAATACTACTATGCAGCCGGGCAGCTTATCCGTTATTTTATATCCTTAAATAAATCCAAAAATAAAATGCATTCTCTGTTTAACCCATTCTTAACAATAAAAAAAGATGAATTATTAAAGCTAAGGCTGGAAGACTTATTCAAAAAATACAATTACGGTATTGATGTAACGAGTCCGCGGTTTAATAATATTTATACAATGATAACCCATTATATACCCAAGGGAAGTATCAACCATACCTTCCTGATAGCAGGCTATATATCGAATAATCTGATTTACGAGAAAAAGGAGGAGAATGATAATGAATAAAAGAGTATACGGTGTAATTGGCATTTCATCTATTATGGCAAATTGGAATGCAGACTTTTCCGGTTATCCGAAGACAACTTCGGACGGAAGTGTATTTGGAAGTGATAAGGCATTGAAATATCCTATGAAAAAAATGTGGGAGAATGAAGGAGAAAAAGTCTTATATATCAAGTCCTTAAAGCTATCCAATGATAAGAAGAAAGAAGACATTACACTGGTGCCCCGTTCTTTAAAGGAGCGCTATGAGCAGTTGTTCCAGATTGAGGATTTATCAAAAAGCACAGATGCCGGACAGATTATCAGAAATCTGTTTAAGGCCATTGATGTGAAGAACTTTGGTGCAACCTTTGCAGAAAAGCCGAGCAATATATCAATAACAGGAGCGGTCCAGATTGGGCAGGGCTTTAATAAATACGAAGATACCTCAACGGAGGAACAGCAGATATTATCCCCCTTCCGGGATGCCTCTAAGGATAGCCAAAAGGAAGAGGAAGCGAAAAGTTCCACTTTGGGAACCAAGATCGTAAGCAAGGAAGCACATTATGTATATCCCTTTACCATTAATCCCAGTGCGTACCAGGGGTATGTGGAAATGGGAGTAACGGAAGGCTATACGGAGGAGGATTATTTGAGATTTAAAAAAACAGCATTAACTTCCGCTACTTCTTACGCAACGAATTCCAAGGTAGGCTGCGAAAATGAACTGGCAGTTTTTGTAGAAACAAAACCGGAGGTTTATTTGCCGAATCTGTCGGAATATGTAAGGTTTGAAAAAATCCCTAATATAACTAAGGAAAAGGGAAGCGCGGAGAAAGAAAGTGAAAATAGACCGGAGAGTAAAGCTGCCAATGAGATATACCTGCAATTCGGGGCATTATTAAAAGACCTGGCAGATAGTATTCTGAAGGTTGAAATCTATTATAATCCCTATACTACGAAGCTGGTTGCGGATATCCCGGAGGCAAAGAGGTTTAATATCTTTACGCAAAAAGAGGTGTAAGGGATGGATATCTTAAAATTTTCCCTAAAGGGAAGGACAGCATTTTTTAAAAAGCCGGAAGTGAATACCTATTATTCCTTTACCTATGGAAATATTCATAAAGTAGCTTTATTAGGGATGTTTGGTGCAATACGGGGATATGGAGGCTATGCCTCTATGGAGACAAAAGGAACAGGGTACCCTGAATTTTATGAGAAGTTAAAGGAACTCCACCTCGGAATAGTTCCCCGTAATGAAAATGGGTTTATGCGGAAAAAAATACAATGGTTTAACAATTCGGTAGGATACGCTTCGGAAGAGCAGGGTGGGAATTTGATTGTCAAAGAACAATGGCTTGAAAATCCATCCTGGGATATCTATGTGGCGGTAGACTGTGAAGAGGCGAAAAAGCTGGCGGATGATTTACTGTCCCACAGATGTATCTATCTTCCCTATCTGGGGAAGAATGACCACCCTGCCGACATTACCGGCGTTAGACCCTTGAAAGACTGTAAGGAAGTAAGTGGTTTTAAGAAGATTGATTCCTTATGTTTAAAGGAAAAGGTTTTCCATGGGGATATAACCGATTTTGAAGAGGAATATGAAGGTATTCCGGTATTTAAATATGAAGAGAGTCTTCCGGTAGCATTGAAACAGGAAACACAGATGTATCAGTACTGTACTTTTACACACAGTAACCTTCCGGTTGAAGGCTATGATGGTCCTGTTTATCAGCCGGATGACGAGACAGTAGTATTCTTTTAATACCAAATTGTAAAGGCCGGAGCAGACAAAGAGTTCCGGCTTTTTTAAAAGCATATTTGAAAGCTGCCTGCACCCTTTTGACAGCCTGATATAGGAGGAGAGAAAATGTTAATAAACAGGGAAACGGTTCCTATCAGCAATATGCTGAATCCGGAATATAACTTTTATGCGCATAAAAAGACAGAGGAAAATCTGAAACGTTCTAAGGATGAAACCATTGCGGAGCATACGGAGCGATGCGTATATCATTTTAAAAATATTGTAAAAGAGAAAGGGCTGGAAGCGGTATTTTCCAATTTTGAGAAAAAGTGGCTTGATGGGTGTGGGAGTGAAGAGCTGGAATTATTTTGGGATATGCTTTTAAATACCATAACCTTTCATGATATCGGCAAATTAAATCCTCTTTTTCAGAAAGATAAAATGAAGAATTCTCAATTTTCCAGAGAAAGAGGAAGGATTGAGTTTGGTTCACAGCACTCTCTGATTTCAGCAGTTTTTTATTTGGAGTATTATCTGCCAAAGAGCAAGAGTTATGCCAAAGAAATCAGGAACCAATTCAGGCTTTTAACCTATGTCAATGCTTATATTATATCCAGGCATCACAGCTCCCTGGAGCAGTTGGATAACTTCATATCAGACTTTTTCCTGAAAGAGGATTACAAAGATAAATGGGAAATCATAGTCAGTGAATTTGGTAAATTTCTGACGAAAGAAGCAGATTTTATGAAGGAAGGTTATGGAAAGAGAGTAAGGACAGAGCTAGAAAAATGTTGTCCTAAGGACGGAGAGGGCAGCATTCTTTTGTATGCTTATGAAAAGCTGCTATATTCGCTGCTGATTGCTTCGGATTATTATGCTACTACGGAATACAGTGATGAGTATATTTTGGATTCTCATGGAACCTTGGAGGACATGAGCTATATTATAGAAAGTTACGGAAAATCTATGGTAATGCAAAATATCCGGGCTTATCAGCAGGGAGAGAAAAAGGAAGGAAAGATAAGGACAGAAGATGAAAAGGCGGGGGAGAGCTGGTGGGAGGAAAGAAATATGAATATCCTCCGCAGTGAATTATTTTTGGAGGCAGAAAGGGAACTGATCCGGAATAAGGAAGAAAGAATATTTTATCTGGAAGCACCCACAGGAAGTGGAAAAAGTAATACGGCTCTAAACTTAAGCTTTCGTCTTATGGAACTTTGTACGGAGATGAAAAAGTTATGGTATATCTATCCTTTTAACACTCTGGTAGAGCAAAATATGCATTCTTTGGAAAAAATATTCGGACAGGATCAGGACATCTTAAAACAAATAAGGGTTGTCAATTCTATAACACCCATTGGGACAATATACAGCAATAAAATGTATACGAAAGAAAGCGGTACAAAGGAGAATGAGCAAGAGTTAAATGAATATGTAAAGGCTCTTCTGGACCGACAGTTTTTCCATTATCCCATTACACTTTCCACCCATGTGACCTTATTTGACATTTTGTTTGGCGGAAGAAGAGAATCCGGATTTGGTTTTTATCAAATAGCAAACAGTGTAATCATATTAGATGAGGTTCAAAGCTACCGGAATGAAATATGGACGGAAATTATTCACTTCTTAAAGGTATTTGCAGAAGCACTTAATATGAAGATTATCATAATGTCAGCAACTCTCCCGGACTTGGACCGGCTTAGCCTGGAGCAGACGAAGGCAGTAAGACTCATAAAGGACCGTGAGCGTTATTTCAAACATCCGGTATTCAAAAACCGTGTGGAATTGCGCTATGACTTATTGAAAATCCAGGAAGTGGAGGAGCAGTTAACAAAATATATCAAGGAATATTTAAATGATGGGAAAAAAGTATTAGTCGAGTTTCTATATAAAACATCCGCTGATAATTTCTTTCGTCAGATATGCTGCGACGCGGATGTCACCTGCAAGGTTCGTTTGATGACAGGAGACGATAACAGCATGGAGCGTAACAATATCCTAAAGGAGCTGGAAGAAGAGCCGGATGAAACAGGCTTTTTATTAATTGCTACTCAGGTGATAGAAGCAGGGGTAGACATTCAAAATATGGATGTTGGTTTTAAGAATATTTCGATGCTGGATTCGGAAGAACAGTTTATGGGCAGAATAAACCGTTCTTGCTTGAAGGAAGGGATTGTATATATCTTTCGGTTGGACGAACCCCGTACAATATATGGCAGAGATGTCAGACTCGAGAAAGCATTGACGCTGGATTCCCCAAAAATGCGTGATGTATTGACACAAAAGTCCTTTGCCGTATTTTATGAAGAGGTATTTAACAAGATACAGCAGATAAATCGTTCCCTGGATGTTAAAAAAAATCTGCAGGAATTCTGGGAGCAGACAGGCAGATTAAATCAGCAGGAAGTGAGTGAGAGAATGTATCTGATTAATGAGGACGAACGGCAGGTCCCTGTATTTTTGGCAAGAGAAATCAGGGTTTCAGAAGATGAGGTACTAAAAGGGAAGGAGGTCTGGATGGCTTATGAGGAATTATTACAGGAGAAAAACCTGAAATATGCTGAAATGAAAGTAAGACAATCTATTATCCAAAGCCAAATGAGTTATTTCATCTATCACATTAAAAAAGGAATCCCTATAGCCTACAACAGGCAGGTTGGCGAAATCTATTATATTGAAGACGGAGAACAATATTTTGATAATGGTAAGTTGGACCGTAAGAAATTAGAAAACCAGTCAGAAATACTATAATAAATTCAGGGAGGATTATTATGCAGGTAAACGGAACTTTAATGAATTATTATTTTCATTGTAAACGCCAGTGCTATCTCCATGGAATCCGGTTAAATTTAGAGGATAACAGTGAAAGTGTTAAAATTGGAAAAGCTTTGCATGAAGAAAAAGAAATGAAAATGGCAGATTCGGAAATAGAAATCGGTAATGTCAAGCTGGATGGATTAACATCAAAATATCTGGTAGAAATAAAAAAATCAGATGCCGATGTGGAAGCTAGTAAGTGGCAGATATTATTATATCTTAAAATATTGAAGAATAAGGGTGTAATCAGGGAAGGAAAACTGGAATTTGTTGAAAAGAATAAGCAGGCAAAAAATATAGTTTACGTCAGTTTAAGTGAAGAGAACGAAAAGCAGCTTGATGACTATATCAATGAGATTGAAGATTTGCTTCTTCGGGATGAAGTACCGGTCGTATTAAATAAGCCCACTTGTAAAAAATGTGCCTATTATGAATATTGCTATATTTAATATCTGCGTATATAAGAAGGAAAGGTGAGATAAATGGGAAGTACCAGATACATCGCATCAATGGGAGAATTGACAAGAAAAGACAATTCCTTGTGCTTTCGCAAGGGGGAGCAGAATATTTACATACCAGTTGAAAATACAAGGGAAATCTATTGCTTGAATGAAGTTACGATTAATTCCAAGCTTCTTGATTTTTTATCAAGAAATCATATTATCGTGCATTTTTTTAATTATTATGAAGGATATAGCGGCACCTTTTTTCCAAGGGATCAATATAGCAGCGGAAAATTGATGATAAAGCAGGTGAATGCATTTGAAAGAGAACGCCTTGTAATTGCGAAGGCCATTGTAAGGGGAATTGGAGAAAATATCTATGAAGTCCTATATCACTATTATAAGCATAATAAAAAAGAAGTAAAAGGCACCATTGACTTTATTAGAGCAGGCTTTAATGACCTGTTGGAACGGGCAGATTCCATAAAATTCGTACTTGCAGTAGAAGGCGACTTGTGGCAGCGCTTTTATTCGGAATTCAAACATATATTGCCGGAGGAATTTATTTTTGATAAAAGAGTTAAGCGTCCGCCGGATAATCCAATCAATGCTTTAATATCCTTTGGAAACACACTTTTATATACCAAAACGATATCTGCTATTTACCAGACCCATCTTGACCAACGTATCAGTTTTTTGCATGAGCCAACGGAGGGCAGGTTCTCCTTAAGCCTGGATTTGTGTGAAGTTTTCAAACCTATCATTGTATTCCGTACTATATTCAACTTGGTGAATAACAGAAAGCTGCAAGTAGAAAAGCATTTTGAAAAAAAGGTTAACTACTGCATACTGAATGAAGAGGGCAGAAATATTTTTATACAGGAATTTGAAGAACGAATCGAATCGGTCTTTATGCATACATCATTAAAACGTAAAGTCAGCTACCGTACTGCGATTAAGCTGGATTGCTATAAATTAATAAAATATTTAATGGAAGGAAAAGAATTTGTACCGTTCTCTGTTAAGGAGGGGATGTAATGGCAGCAAATAAGAAAAACATGAATTATAATTATGCATTCTTGTTTTATGATGTAAATGAGAAGCGAGTGCAGAAGGTTTTTAAATTGTGCAAGAAATATTTATCCCATTTTCAGTATTCTGTTTTTCGAGGTGAGATGACACCTTCAAAATTAATCAAATTAAAGGATGAGTTAAATAACGTAATTAATAAAGAGGAAGATTTTGTGTGTATTATAAAATTAATGAATGATAATGTATTTGTTGAAGACATTTTAGGTTCGCCAAGTAAAAAAACAGGTGAGGATTTAATTATATAGAATATAAAATACTCAACCTTTTATATTTACCAGGTAAAAAATGATAATACAATGACAACCTGCTAAATATAAAGCTTTCTTGATTTTAACAAAAAAATATCTTCGCCTGGTAAAATTTGAGATAAGTATTGAATTTACTGGAAAATAGGAGTAATCTATATTCGTATATGTAGTAAATATGCGGATAGAACCAGAACATGAGATGTATTGAAATGAGATACAAATAACAGCTTATGCCGGATGCGGATGGATAGAACCAGAACATGAGATGTATTGAAATCTCATATTTTATTCCTTTCTTATGTGTTCCGGCTGATAGAACCAGAACATGAGATGTATTGAAATTCCAAGAACGTTAAAAAGAGGATATGCCAGCATATAATAGAACCAGAACATGAGATGTATTGAAATCTGCATATTTAGATGATGACAATGAAGCGGATACAATAGAACCAGAACATGAGATGTATTGAAATTAGT
>NZ_FRFD01000010.1:0-26915 GCF_900143645.1 Anaerocolumna xylanovorans DSM 12503
GCTGGCCTTAAACCAGTACCCGCAGATGATATCATGCTAAAGAAATCCTTATTGAAACACTAATTATCAGCTGAAAATATGATACAGGCAGAGATTAGTCCATGAAAATGTAAATTCATCGTGTGGAACTTACTTTTACACAGTATTTTCCAGATGTCTGCTTTTTGTACGCAAAAAAAAGCTAAAAACAGTGTCCACAGTTCTATTATAGCTATATTAATTTAAAAGTAAATGTAATATTAACTAGTAAAATCAATAAAGTAGAGGTTGTGATTACAAAAAACTTCGCTGTAGTCTATAGGAATTTCGATTTACATTCAAGGTACATTCAAGGAAAAATTTTTAATCCTCCTCCAAGCCCTTGACATAGAGTTAACTCTATACTATATAATCAAATTGTACGGCACTTTAACAATTCATGATAAAAAACAAGAAAAACCATAAACTAACAGCATTACAGTGAAAGGAGCAAAGAAATATGAATAGTCTTACAGATACTTATGTACTGAATAACGGCGTAAAAATCCCCTGCATTGGTTTTGGAACCTGGCAGACACCGGAAGGTGAGGTTGCTTATGATTCAGTAAAAATCGCATTGGAATGCGGTTACAGGCATATTGATACGGCAGCAATGTATGGCAACGAAAGCAGTGTAGGCCAGGCAGTAAAGGAATCCGGTATAAAGAGAGAAGATATCTTTATCACCAGTAAGCTTGGCAACACTCAGCATGGATATGAAGAAACCAAAGAAGCATTCTTACAGACCCTTGATAACCTTGGAACAGACTATCTGGACTTATATCTGATACATTGGCCCAATCCCATTAAATCCAGAGATTCCTGGCAAACTGCAAATGCCGGAAGCTGGAGGGCCATGGAAGAATTCTATGAACAGGGAAAGATACGTGCTTTAGGTATCAGCAATTTCCTGCCTCATCATATTGATGCCTTATTAGAGACTGCAAAAATAAAACCTGCCGTAAATCAGATACGCTTATGCCCCGGTCTGACCCAGGATGATTTATCCGCTTACTGTAAAGGCCTGGATATCTTATTGGAGGCTTACAGCCCTCTTGGTACCGGAAAGATATTCAGCGTAAAGGAAATGCAGGAACTGGCAGCCAAGTACGGCAAATCCATTGCCCAGATAGGTATACGCTGGAGCCTTCAGATGGGTTATCTTCCCCTCCCGAAATCCGTAACTCCTTCCCGCATCAAGGAGAATGCAGAAGTTTTTGACTTTACCCTGACAGAAGAGGATATAAGAGTAATAGCCGGCCTGACCGATTGCTGCGGCGGTGTCACAGACCCGGATCATACGAATTTTTGATTTTAAAACATTACGGGGAGTTCCATATACTCCCCGTAATTTCTTTTATTGGAATGATTGACAGGTTATTCCTATTTTCTTATAATAGACTTATGTTAACATAACATTCACTTTGGGCTGTGGCAGAGTAATAAATGCTGTTCTGCAACAGCCCTTTCTGTTTGGAAAGTGGATGTGAATTACCAAGAACTACGTAGAAAGGAAACTATCATGAAAGTAAACTCAAGTACTTACTTACAACAGGTGAAACCTCTCCTGAAGGAACTTTTAGATAACCTTCTTAAGAAGTATCGCTATGTATCCATTCTGGCATCCGATTCCAAGGCAATGATTTATAGTGTGTCCAAGCGCGGAACCGTGATTTCCGAAGACTCCTTACTTAGCGGAAGGGGCTTTGTAGCAAAGATATATGATGGTACCAGCTATGGGGAATATTCCTTTAACGGCATCACCAAAGAACTGCTGCCTGAAATTCTCCGCAAAATAGAAGAAAGCCTGATTCCTCTAAAAAATGCTTTACCAAATGGAATCGATATCATTTCCTATGAGGAATTAAAGGATGAAACTCTTTCTTTCCACGAGAGTACAAACTATCAGGAAAGCCTGTCGGATATGGGAAGCGAAAAAATCATCTCCCTGTTAACCTCACTTAGTGAGGAGGGCAGAAATTATGACCCTTCTGTCCTGGACTGCTCTGCCGGTCTCCGGTTTCAGGAGTATCATAAACTCTTTCTCTCCCGTGGTAAGGATATGGAGCAGGATGTCTTATGGACAACAGGCACAACCATGGTTATGGTATCAAAGGGTGAAGAAATCAAATACTACTTTAAGGGCTATTCCAATCTTGGCGGCAGTGAGATATTAAAGGATATGAAGGAAGGTTTAAAGGAAACAGCAGACTCTGCCCTTGCCTTACTGGACTCTGAACCCATCACTCCCGGGGAATATGACTGTATCTGTACTCCCGAAGTTACCGGTATGATCGTTCACGAAGCATTTGGCCATGGTGTAGAGATGGATATGTTTGTAAAGAAACGTGCTCTTGCTGAAAAGTACGTTGGAGAATACGTTGCCTCCCCTCTTATAACCATGCATGACGGCGGTACTGCCGCAGAAGAAACAGCCACCTATTTCTTTGACGATGAAGGTATCCCGGCAAAAGATACGGTTATCATTGAAAAGGGAATCTTAAAAAGAGGAATAAGCGACAGCCAAAGCGCCATGTATCTTGGCACAGAACCTACCGGAAACGGAAGAAGACAGAGCTATGAGAGAAAAGCCTATACCCGTATGACCAACACCTTTTTCGAGGGAGGTCATGACAAGGTAGAAGATATGATTGCCTCTGTAGAATATGGATTCCTCTTAGACAATCCCAGCAGCGGTATGGAAGACCCGAAAAACTGGGGCATCCAGTGTATGGTAAATGTTGCAAGAGAAATAAAAGACGGCAAATTAACCGGAAAAATCTTTTCCCCTATTGTGCTCACCGGCTACGTTCCCGACCTGTTAAAGTCCATCTCCATGGTTTCCGAAGAGAAGGCTTTAGGCGGCGGAGGTTTCTGCGGCAAGGGCTATAAGGAATGGGTAAAGGTATCTGACGGCGGTCCTTATATCAAAGCAAAAATCCGTTTAGGTTAATGATGCAAAACCGACTACATATAGAAAGGAAGTAACACTGTGCTTGATAAAATATTAAATGCCTTACAAAAAAATAACATAGGGCATTATCTAATAAATGAAGTAACAACAGAAAGCGTAGAGCTGTTTTTTATCCGCAGAAGGTTAGATATCCGAAGAGAAAAGAGTGTCCATGACTATTCTCTGACCGTTTACCGTGATTTTGAAAAAGACGGCAAGAAAATGCGTGGTTCCTCCGCAATCGGCATCTATAACGGAATGACAGAAGAAGAGCTTGACCAGGCAATAAAGGAAGCCTATTATGCTGCCTCCTTTGTATGCAACCTCTATTATGAACTGCCAAAGGGTAAGAAGGAAGAATTCATCCCTTCCACCTCCAAACTGGCCTCCATGCCCCTTACGGAAAGTGCCATGTTAATGACAGAAGCACTTTTTGCTGAGGATACGAAAGATGATGTTTACTTAAATTCCGCAGAGATGTTCCTTGAAAAATCCGTTATCCACATACTCAATTCCGAAGGGATTGATGTCAGTTATGATAAATACACTGCCAGCGGAGAATTTGTGGCCCAGTGCCCCTCACCTATGGATGTGGAAACTTATCAGAGCTTCCACTATACTGAACCGGATACCACTGCCTTAAAAGAAAAGGTAAAATACACGCTGGAAACTACAAAGGCAAGAGCTGTTGCCGTGGCTGCACCAAAGAGCGGCGAATATAAGGTTATTATCTCCGGACATTTTGTCAGTACAATATTTGACTATTATATGGACCGTTCCTCAGCAGCCCTTATCTATCCGGGCTATTCCAATTACACAAAGGGCTGTAAGGTACAGGGAGAAAATGTAACAGGAGACCTTCTTTCCATAAATCTGATAGCCAATGAACCCTATAGTACCGAAGGTATCAAGTTAATAGACCGTCCCTTAGTTACTGCCGGAGAACTAAATACCATCCACGGAAACAGCCGCTTTTCCCATTATCTGAACACAGAGCCTACCGGTATCTACTCTCAGATAAAGGTACAGGGCGGAAGCAAAAGCTTTGAGGAGATGAAAACAGGCAAATACCTTCATGTGGTAAACTTCTCCGATTTCCAGATGGACAGCTTTTCAGGCCATTATGGCGGTGAAATCCGCCTTGCTTTCCTTTGCGACGGAGAAACCGTTACTCCTGTAACCGGTGGTTCCATCAATGGCAGCATCTTAGAAACTCATGGAAGCCTGACTCTGTCAAAAGAGCTTCAGAAGGAAAAAGGCTATGAAGGCCCTTTTGCCATTGCTTTTGAAAAAGTAAATGTAGCAGGAATATAATTTCTTAAAAAGAACCTGAAAGAGAGTACTTTTAATGCTTCTCTCTTCCAGGTTCTTATTCTGTCTTCTGATTCCCACCCATACCGCAAGCCTGCTTGCAGTATGATCCAAATAACTTTATCCTAAAGTTTCGGAATCTTCGTAACCTTAAGGACCTTCCTGTCATAGGTCAGCAAGCCGTTAATCTCATCCTCCACATCGGATAGCTGTGTAAAGACGGCAGCTGAAAGTCCCTTCTTAATAAGCATCGGCAGTTCTTCCTTATATAGCTTTCCCACCGCCTTTTCGAAGTCTTCCCTTGCACGGTAAATCTTATAGCCATAGATATTCTTTGAAAACATATGTCCTGTGGTAGGACAGGCAAAGCCTGCAAATTCCGATAATACAACAGCCCTCTTTTCGGTAACAATATGCAGCTTTCTAAAATAATTATGGATGCTCTTAAAGTCTCCGCCTTTTTGGTCAAACCAACCGCTGGCCTGATCTATCAGCCTGAAATTGTCTATTCCTTTAATCAGCCGTACTGCCTCTTCGGAATCGAACTGTCCCCACCCCTCATTAAAAGGCACCCATACGACAATGCAGGGAGAATTGTACAAGTGCTCAATGGTTCCGGCTAAATCAGCTTTCCACTCCTGCCTGCCCTTCTCATTCCTTCTTGAAAAGAAAGGATACCAGTTATCCTTTATCTTCTCTGCTACTCTTGGGAAGAAATTCGGCAGGTATCCAAGCAGCAGCATATTATAACTGTCACCTCCGTTAACCATATCCTGCCACACCAGCATCCCAAGCCTGTCACAGTGGTAATACCACCGAAGGGGCTCCACTTTAATATGCTTTCTTAGCATATTAAAGCCCAGCTTCTTCATAGTCAGAATGTCATATATCATTGCCTCATCACTGGGAGGGGTATAAAGTCCGTCCGGCCAGTAGCCCTGATCCAAGACCCCATTTTGAAAATAAGGTTTTCCGTTTAAAAAGATTCTCGGAATTCCCTTTTCATCTTTTTTTACTTCAACCTTTCTCATGGCAAAATAGCTGTCCACCCTGTCTTCCCCAACTATTACCGTAAGCCCGTACAGATGGGGATTTTCAGGACTCCAGGGAATAAATCCGGGCAGCGGTATAAGAAGCTTATTCCCGCTGTCCTCTTGGCTTAGAATAAGACGTTCCTTATCCGTAACCTGTATCCAGACAGGGATTTCCGGCCCCTCTTTCTGATTATTCATAGTTATTTCCAGTTGAAGCATGGATTCTTCATATAAAGGGGTAATCTTTAAGTTTTTAATATAATAATCCGGCACCCATTCCATCCATACACTCTGCCAAATGCCGCTTTGTGCAGTATAAAACATCCCGCCGCTTAGGAGCTTTTGCTTTCCCCTGCTGTGATAGGAGGTATCACTGGCGTCCCGTACCATAACAAGAAGCTCATTCTTTCCCTTTACCAGCATATCTGTAATATCTGCAGAAAAGGGCAGATAGCCTCCCAGATGGCTTACTGCCTTCTTCTTATTGACAAACACTTTTGCATACTGGTCAACAGCTCCAAAATGCAGAATCAAGCGGCTGTTTGCCCTTATTTCCTTCACTGTGATTTTCCTCTCATACCACAGATAATCCCTGGGCATAATCTGCCTGCCTACACCTGACAGGGCACTTTCCGGAGAAAATGGAACCAGAATCCTGCCGTCATAACGGCCCGGGAACTCACGCGTCTTTGTTACCGCATAATTCCACAAACCATTTAAAGGGATATAGCTATCCCTTTTCAGCTGAGGTCTGGGGTACTCTGTCAGGGGCTTCTTCTTAAGCTCCTCTCCCCATTTGGTATAGAGCTGATTCGTGGAAGCTTTTTTGCTCTTAATCAAAAACATCTTAATATAATCTCTTATCATCCTCTAATCTCTCCTACAGTAAGTTTCAAACGCAGGGTAAGAATATTTAATCCCTCAAATCAGGGTGTAAAAATCTACCTACAGTATACTACTTAAATATTCTCCTGTATATTATATTACACTTTTTGTCCTAAATTTCTGCATTCTTGTTTATAGTATACACCTGTTAAAGGGAAATAAACTGCTCTTTTCTTTTCCGGACGGCTATGCTATTATAGATAAAATAATGCGCATAAAGCAGTGCAGAAATGGAGTAAATCATGAGAAGAAAAGACAGAGAAATAACGGATATCAATGATATCCTATCCATTGTGGAAAAATGTGATACCTGTAGAATTGCACTCTTTGACAAAGAATATCCTTACATTGTGCCTATGAATTTCGGCTGCAATTACAACAGTACCAACCTGGAACTGTATTTTCATTGCGCCAACGAAGGGTTAAAGCTTGATCTTATTAAAGACAACAATCATGCTGCCTTTGAAATGGACTGCTCTCACAAGCTTATAGCCGGGGAGTCTGCCTGCGAGTATTCCATGGAATTTGAAAGTGTTTGCGGACAGGGGCTTATGGAAATACTAAAGCCAGATGAAAAAAGAGACGCTTTGACCATCTTAATGAGACAATATTCTAATGCGGAAGCCTTTCAGTTTCAAGATAGAATTCTGGAAAAGGTTACTGTCTTAAAGTTAAAGGTAGAAAGCATTACCGGGAAAAGATTATTGAAAAACTGACACCAGAAACTCCATGCATTCCCTTAGGAAGTTATTATCAGGAATGCATGGAGAGAAGCACTATCCTAACAAATCATAAAATTAGCTACACCAATATTCTTTAAAGTAACCTTTGGTTTACAGCCTGAGCACATTGCTGACTTATTGGAAGGGCAGACCTCAAGTACATAGCAGGCATCATAAGGAACTTCAAATTTAAAACACCCATAACGGCTTATAGTTTCGCAGTAAAGAAGGTTTTTATAATCATTGCATACGGAATACAGCTTAACATCCCACTCATGGGACTTGCTGCAATCACATCCCCACACGCAGCCAAATATGATTCCTGGTGTTATGAGACAATCCTTTGTATCTGGGCATACCGGGCATTCCCTAGGCTCTGAAGGGATAGGAACCGGTACAGGAACAGGTACAGGGAAGGGAATAATCTCTGGTTCTGTTTCCGGGCAGGCAGGGCATTCCGGACAAGTCATTGCCGGCATGGTATGGGCTGGCGGTGTAGGCGTCGGTCTTGGCACAGTCGGCCTGGGCGGTGTCGGTCTTGGCATAGTCGGCATCGTCTGTACCGGCGGCGTCGGTCTTGTTGGCATCGTTGGCATCGTCTGTACCGGCGGTATTGGTCTTGTTGGCATCGTCGGCATCGTCTGTACCGGCGGCGTCGGTCTTGGCATAGTCGGCATCGTCTGTACCGGCGGTGTCGGTCTTGTCGGCATAGTCGGCATTGGCTGTACCGGTGGTGTCGGCATGGTCGGCATCGTCTGTACCGGCGGTGTTGGTACCGGCATAGTTGGCATTGGCTGTACCGGCGGTGTTGGCTGCGGCTGTGCGCTCCCGCATACTACTCCTCCTACAAAAGGATACAGATGAAATTCAAAACCGCTGTTAGCATTCACTGCAAAGCTTCCAAGAGCAACGCTGCCGCTTACATGGCCTCCTGTCTGATGCCCATGAAACATGGCCTGTGGTGCTAAGATACTTCCCCATATATCAGACGGCTGTTCCATGTGAATATGCTGGGCATCTTCAAATACATATAATGTATGGTTTGCCTTACTTTCTTCCCCCATAACTCCATATTGCAGATGGGCATGATCACCGGATAAAATACGTACGATAACAAGACTGCCTTCCGGCACCTCTGCTCTGATACCTTTGGTAATAAGACCATTTGGTCTGGCATCAATCTGGAATACATTCTGGGTCGGATTGTTTCCTCTTAATACCCATTCATGGTAATTATCTGTAATTGTTCCGTTAACAGGCAATTCTTCAATACAGCTCTTAAAGGCTTCCACACTGTCTCTGGCATTACTGAAAAAGCCATTTACATCTGCTTGAATCCTTTCTGCCGGGATATAACGGGGTACATCGTAACTGGATATCAGATAATGATTTTCTTTATCCGCAGGCTCCCAATATCTGCTTCCTCCGGCTGCCTGATAGAGGTAAGCAAGTTCCTGCTTCTGGTTCGTCATACCATCCTTTCCAATCAGGTAAGTGCTCCCCTTGGCAACATTGAAACGTCCATCGCCTACAACATGGCCAACAACTACAAGGGGTCCCATAAGAGTAGTGTCTCCTCCTACCATAAAACGAACCAAATCAGGGGAGTAGCCAACCTCAATCCGGCCGTTTTCCCTTTCAAATCCAACACTTAAGCCTCTTGGACTGTAATAATTCCCACCTACGGCCATAGCTCCTTCTACATCCACAATATTATTGGCATCTCCAAATACAATTACATTAAAGCCCGATGCCAGGCCAAAAGGAGTGCCTTCTATATCGTACCATCTGATATCATCATAGGGTATACCAACGCCTGATATAGCCTCATTGTAATAATAACTATCACTCATACATTCTCCTGTATATTACCGTACACGGTATACATATTCTCAATTCATTTTATTCTATCAATGAATATTTGTTCCGGTTCACCGGAGAAAAATACTTATATAATGAGTAAGAAAGTTTTAATTGACATAACCTTAATTATTGTTATAATAAAAAAAAGCAAAGGAGCTTATAATATGCCCCTTTGCCTTTTTATTTTCACAGGAAGACAAAAAATGGGAGGAGTTTTTTACTTATGAGAAAAATAAAAACAATAGCCAGTCTGTACAACGAATCCAAAAGTATAGCAGATGGTATGCACCAGATGTCAAAAGGCTATTTGGATGCCCACATAACTCAGGACGAGAATCTTCTTTTGGCAGATTTGGCAACAGATTTTAATAACATCACCTGTCTCCTAAACAACTATATCCGGGAAATCACCCATGTTATATCCCATCTTTCCGCCGGCGATATGACAATAAGCCCGGACCCCAATGTCCATTTTAACGGTGATTTCATACCCATAAAAAATGCCCTTACCAAAATCGGCAATTCCCTGAAAGATACCTTCGGTTCTATATCACAGCTGTCTCATCAGATTGATTCCATGTGTGCCAGACTGCAGCAATCCTCCAATACCATTGCTCAAAATGCTTCCAGAGAAGCCCAAATGATATCTGATATATCAAAAACAATGACAGACATCACCTACAAGACCGTGTTAAATGCCAAAAATGCGGAAGCCACCTCTCAGTATACATTAGAAGCAAAGAAGGAGGCAGAAACCGGACAGGAATACATGAACCGGATGTTAACCTCAATCGAAGCTGTTCAGGCCTCCACCAAGGATATCGGACATGTCATAGATATCATACATAATATTGCTTCCCAGACAAAGCTGCTTGCACTCAATGCCTCCATAGAAGCCGCAAGAGCCGGAGAAGCCGGCAACGGCTTTGCCGTGGTGGCAGAACAGGTAGGGACCCTTGCTTCCCAAAGTTCGGATGCCGTAAAGCAGACTACTGAACTGATTACCCGGAATAGCGAAAAAGTACAGGAAAGCATGGAAATCACTGTTCTGGCAGCACAAAACCTGACCTCAATCCTCACTTCCGTAGACAAGACCGCTGCCCTAAGCACAGAAATCGCAGAAGCCTCCAAGGATCAGGAAAATGAGCTGAAAAGTATCTCCGAGATTATTGGAACCCTATCGCTTTCCGAACAGGATAACGCCGCCTTTGCCATGGAGAATGCCGCCAGTACAATTACCCTTTTAGAAGAGTCAAACAGCTTAAAGGAGCTTATAAGCCATTTCCGTATAAGAGAAGACTATCTTATAAAGAAAGACAAGCAGCAGGATGCACTTTATGAAAAGAACCTTATGAAAGAATTGACCGGTCTCGTTGCTCCCGTTTCCGAAACTCCGGACATGGACCGTTTACTTTCCGATTATATAAAAAATAGAAAAGATTTGGAGTGTATTTACGTCATGGATGAAAATGGTATTCAGATAAGCCACACAATTCTGCATCCTATGATACAGACAGAAAACAATATAGAATTTAAACCCGGCCTTCCGGGGGATGACTTCACCTCGAAGAAATACTTCCGCCAGGCAATCCTGTTAAAAGGAGACATCTACAGTTCCTTTGACTATATCTCCGGGGCTACGGGCAAATTGTGCCGCACAATCTCACAGCTCTATGAGAACAAGGACGGCAAAAAGTCCGTTATGTGTGCTGATATTAGCTGTATATTTTAAATCAAAAATCTCCCATCTGATTACTTACGGCAAGTATATCAAGTGGGAGCAATCTTTCCGATAAATATCGATCTCCTTTCAGGAAACTTTTCTTATCATAACTTCAACAACTTTATAGTAGACTGTTGTCCCGCTTCGTTCCGTTGCACATTCCAGGTGTTGTTTATATCTGGAAGATTTGATATACTGATATCAGATCTAATTGAAACGGAATTAAAACCATTTCTCTTCGGGCAGAGGCTGATGGCGTAAGTTTATACAAAAAAATGGGCTTTAGGGAATGCTTTAAAAGAGTCGTTGCAAGCATTTAATAAGAGTTAACGACGTGGAAGAAAATATGATTGGAGCATAAACAAATGAAATTTATCACAACAGACCGATTAATTATTAGAAGATTTACCCCGGATGATTGGAAGGATTTATATGAGTACCTCTCAAACGAGAAAGTTGTATTCTATGAACCCTATGATGTCTTTTCAGAAGATGCCTGTAAGAAAGAAGCAATTGAAAGGGCCAAGGACGAAGCTTTTTGGGCTGTGTGCTTAAAAAATAATAAAGTAATTGGAAATTTGTATTTAGCAAAGCAGGATTTTGATACCTGGGAACTGGGCTATGTTTTCAATGAAAAATATCATAATAAAGGCTATGCAACAGAAAGCGGAAAAGCAATCATCGATTTTGCTTTCAATGAATTAAAAGCAAGAAGAATTGTTGCAATGTGTAATCCTTTAAATTCCTCTTCATGGAAATTGCTTGAAAGACTGAACATGAGGCGTGAGGGACATTTATTACAAAACATCTATTTCAAAAAGGATGAAAACAATCGACCTATCTGGGTGGATACCTATGAATATGCAATACTGTTTGATGAATGGTTTGGGAACAATTAAAATAATAAACTGAAAAAAGCTATAATTTATTTTATAAGTAAAAAATCGAGATATCTTTAAAAAATATCTCGATTTCTATGGGTATTTTGGGAATTATAATGCTTCATATTAATATTCTTATTTAGGTCTTAAAGCAGCTCCGGCCTCAACATAAGTGCAAATGGTATAAGTGCCTTTCTCAAAAGAAAATTTATAATAGGGTATAGCCGTCCTTGGATATAAAATATTAGTATTGGGCTCTGCTAAAAATTCACCTGCCAGGCCGTTACCCGCTAAAAGCTGTATTATACTATAATCCTTTTCTGTAGCAATATATGCCTTTGCTTCCTGGCAATCCTTTGTTAAATCCCTGTAATTGTCCACTGGTATACCAAACCCACATTCCACTGCTTCAC
Source organism: Anaerocolumna xylanovorans DSM 12503 (assembly GCF_900143645.1). GTDB lineage: Bacteria > Bacillota > Clostridia > Lachnospirales > Lachnospiraceae > Anaerocolumna > Anaerocolumna xylanovorans. The sequence goes on from NZ_FRFD01000010.1 coordinate 11,804, forward strand.
AAGGAAAATCCAAGGTAATGGTATGTGTCCTTTTATGCCCCTTATTGCATATCTCCAATACGGTTGTTACTTCTATTCCGTCCAATGGCGACCAAATACTTTTAATCGAAGTTTCCTCCACAATTACTTCTTTGCATTGACGCCGTACAAAATATACGCCATCCCGGCAAAAAGCTAACATATTATCCGGTGCCGCCTGATCCAGCTTATAATAGGAACGGGGAACATGAAATCCATAACGGCTGGAATAAGCAAATTTAGCATATTTCTCTGCTGAATGAACCGGGTCAAATCCAGGATATTGGCCGGAAGCCAGTACAACTACATTATCTTTATCCTGCCTGGACACTAACATCATTGGATGTTCCAATTTTTTAACAGAATCCAATTTAGGAAGCGGTTCCTCTTTTGTACTCCAAAATGGATGTGATTCCGGCAGCGCCAATATAAGAAAACTTTTAAAAGCCCAGTATGGAGAGCCCGGAGAATTATAGCCCTCCGCCATGTTCAGATTTGGATAACCATATCCTATTGTTAAGCCGCCGCTTCTATCCAGAATCGGCTTAGAAAACCAATATCTGAAATGACGGTTTATAATTCCTTTCACTACCCCCAAAGGGAATGTATCCACCCCTGCAAATACTGTGGCACACCAAAATGCACATTGTGCAAAGCGATACGTAAGTGAACGTCCATAAGGTATTGCCTCACCATTTTCAGAAAACCAGTAGATAAAATCTTTTGCAAACTCTTTTGCTCTTGTACAAAACCGCTCACACCGTACCTTGTCAGATTCTTTTCTGAATTTCACATAAATCATTGAGTAAAAATGGATGGCAAATGAAATATAGTAATCCCTTTGCTTTGTCTTACCGTCAGAGTACCAGCCATCTCCCAGATAAAAAGATTCTATTGTCTGCAAATCTTCTTCTATTTTATGTTCAGTATTACAAGCCCCAACACTTTGTAATGCTGTATTTACTAAAACCCTGAAAAAATACCAGTTATTCACCGGTAAAGAATAATCATTAATCTGATAAAGCCACGCCTGAAATTCTGACTTTTCATTTTCGCTTAGTGGTTCCCATACCTTTTCTGGCGTTAGCAACAGCCCCAGTGCCATAGGCGCCATCTCTACAAAAGCCTGATGGCTGTTGCAAAGCTTACCCCATCCTCCAGGGTTCGATGATTTGGTACCAGCCTTAATTCCTGCCAGTATTTCCTGCTGCATAAAACTTGAACCGCATCCGGCCCATAAAGGGACCAGCCCCCATAGAATTCTGGCAACTCCCTCTAATCCTATTGTCTTATCATCATAGAGTGTTGCTGTCTCCCCTAAATGTAAGCTGGTAAAATCTGATGAAAATTCCGACCGTATATTTTCACATAGCGTAACCAGGCAATTTTCATAATCCTGCCTGGTTGTAAAACTGAATCCCTGTCTTAGCATCCGTTATTCTACTCCTTTCCTGTTTTTATATAAACATTATAGCTCCTCCCATTTTCATAAGGAAGTAAATTATCCTGAATCTGCATCCCATCCACTATTATAGACGAAACCTCACTGCGAATAATCTGAATATGATACTTTGCATTATTAAATTTACGGATGCAGGTTACTTTGATCTAAATAATAGAGTTGGGTCAATATTTAAATCATGCAGCGGTAATAAGTAAGTATGCTATTTCTACACAAAATACGTTTTATATAACATAAAACGCCTTATTCATTACATTTCCCTCATTGAGCAAACAATTTTTGCTAATATTTACTTGCAACAAATTAAGTAAACCATCATTAAATTATGAGGAGGAAATGTTTATGAAGTTATTGAAAAAAAAGCTAATTAGTTGTATTATTACTATGTGTATGGTCGCAGGGGTATTGTTTAATCCAGCGGTGGTAAGTGCTGAATCTGGTGGAACGGGAATGTTGGTAGATATTGGGTCTAAGTACACTTTTACATTTAGACCCGGCGATCTCCAGGTTGCGTATTTTTCTACAGGTGATGCAGGCAGCTATAAAGTCTGGGATAGAGGCTATCGGAAAAAACAAAGCTGCTAATATTATAGGGATGATAATGGGATCATATGGCATATTGCAAATACCTTCCTTAAGTGATTTGGAGCGTTCATCAATTAAAGAGGCTACTAATGATTTTAAATACGGGTTGAAGATAACTAGTGTTACCTCTTTATATAATGGTACAACTGTAACCCAAAACCTTTATAATCCTTGGACAGCATATCTTTCTACAAAAATAGGAAGCGGTGAACAAAGCTATACTGGTACTTTTACCGATGATATAAAAGTGCTATGGTATTAAATAATAACTCGAAGTAATGTTGGAGAAAATATGTTTATAAAAGAAATCGATAATAATGAGAAAGTAATCAAAAAGGATTTTTATGCAAGCTTATTAATGACTATCTTTGTAGTAACTTTAACTATTTTAAAGAACGTCTTCTTTCCTAAAATAAATCACATTACAAATATAAGCATAATTGGTGACACGCTAATATTTATATGCCTTATATTATTTGATGTAATGTCACTCTACAAATACTTAGTATTAAAATTGAAAAAGGCTGTAATCTATTTTATAAGTAAAAAAGTAGAGATTTTTTTGAAAAATATCTCAATTATTATGGGTATTTCAGGAATTATAATACTTAATATTAATATTTTTATTTAATTATAAAGTATAAGAGGAGGCTTCAAGTACCTCCTCTTTTTAAATAGTTTGTGTTACTAATTTAAATAAATCATCTTTAAAATTTTGACTAACTATTATAATATCATTAATTTCTTTAAATGATATCTCATCCTTATCAATTAGAAAGATTTTTTTATAATTTACTATATAAGATTTGTGACATTTTATAAAAGAACTCTTATTTAGGACTTTTTCGAGTTCAGCAAAAGAACCATAAAAGGATACATGTTTATTATATAAAACCACTTCTATTTTTCTCCCTAATCGTTCAAAATAGTAGATATCATTTAAATTTATTGAATAAAGCAAATAGTTATTTTTAATTATTAATGATTTATCTTGTCTAATATACTTAAAATTCACTAAAAATCCCCCATCTATCTGTCCGGCTACTTTCTTATCTTGCTAATGCAATCTTTAAACTTATCTATTTTTAAATAGTTCCAAGTTAAGCTACATCTCAATTAGTCATTTGTTTGATACTGCCATATTTGCGAAATATATTTATTATTTAAAAATTCTTATTATTTTCTCAATTTTCACATTTATGATTCAAGAAAAATTTACCATATTTTTATCATATATACAATCCAGAAGTGCTATTTGGTAAGCTGGACGTGGTAATCGGCATTTTTGTAATTATTTTCCAATCTCAAAAAAATCCTATTAATATTTTATTGTGATACATTTGATATAAATGTATTTTAACTATTCTCCTCATTTAAATTATACTATAATACTTTTTATACTTAGTTACATATATTAAGTATTATAAATATCTAGAGGGGTTATATGATAATACATATAGTACAACCTGGAGAAACAATTTTCACTATTGCAGAGTCTTACGGTTTCCCTGTTGAGCGATTAATATTAGATAATGGACTGACAAACTATAATAATCTGGTGGTGGGGCAATCTATAGCTATTGCATATCCTGAACAAACATATACTGTCCACGAAGGTGATACCTTACAAAACATCGCTGATATTAATGGAATTACAATTAATGAACTATTAAGAAACAATCCTTTTATGCTGGATAGAGATTATGTTTATCCAGGTGAAGTTCTGGTCATAAGCTATGCTGATAAAATAAGTTCGGTTACTACAAACGGATATTCAACTACATATATTAATAAAAATACCTTAAGAAAAACCCTGCTATTCCTTACTTATCTTTCTGTATTTGGATATCAAACACTAGAAAATGCTCAGATTGAGAGTGTTAATGATTTGGATATTATACAGGAAGCCAAAAAACACGGAGTTGCTCCAATTATGTTATTATCTACTTTAACAGAACAAGGGAGTGCAGACGCGGAAACTGAATACAGAATACTTTACAATCCAGATCTGACAGATATCCATATTGAAAATATATTGTATATTTTAAAAACAAAGGGGTATTATGGATTAAATATATCATTCCAGTTTATTACTTCGAGGAATCAGCAAATCTACGAAAATTACTTAATAAAACTGACTCACAGATTACACAGCGAGGGATATCAAGTATTTGTAACGATAGCACCTAATATTGTCTATAATGTAAATGAGATAACCTTTGAAAGAATAGATTATACTGGTATTGCCAGAGAAGCAGACAGTATAAATATCATGCAATATAATTGGGGTTATTCTTTTGGTCCTCCTGCGCCTGTCAGTTCAGACTTTATGTTAAGAGAATTTTTAAATTATGCTATAACTATGATTCCTCCTAAAAAGATTGTTATCGGCCTGCCTATCATTGGCTATGACTGGGAGCTTCCTTACATCGTTGGCGTTTCAAAAGCAAATTCTCTTTCTTTAGATTCTGTTATAAATTTAGCACTTAATTATGATGCCATAATACAATTCGATGAAATATCAAAGACGCCTTATTTTGAATATTCCGTTGATAAATCAGGCGTCTTAATCCAGCACATAGTATGGTTTATAGATGTCAGAAGTATTGATGCTTTAGTAAAATTGGTACCGGAATATGGATTGTCCGGAAGCGGTGTTTGGAATATCATGAATTATTACTCTCAACTGTGGTTAGTAATAAACACACAATATGAGATAATTTCTATTTCCAATGTAATATAGAATTACAATTTATTCCATATTCATAATCAGGCAATTTTCCAGTAATCTGTGCCCTGTAAGCGTTACCATAAGTTTGGACATCCTCTTCAAACACTATCTCTATTAACCCAAAAGTAAGTTAAGAGCATAAAATACTCATAATAAAAGGCAGCTACCTCCCTCGAGATAACTGCCTTCTATATATATTTTAACTATTCCCCTCAGTTAAAATTACGATTCATTTCATTAATATTTCCATTTTGTTTCCCATTCACTATTCACGTTCTAAATTAATTATTCTGTCCAGCCATAAAAGCCTCTCATCCGTTAAGGCTATTTATCTACTGAAGGTGCTTCGTTCCTTTCAGCAGCCGTATCTTCGCTTATAATTTGTGGTGTGAACTGGAAGGTACCGATAATTGTGGTTCCATCTTCTGCGTAAACAGGTATTGAAGGATTAGAAAAGATTTCTGCATTCATAGCAAGAGCTTCCTGCGGATCAGAAGGTGTTTTAGGCTGTATATCCTGTGAATATACATATCCCTTAACACCGTCTGTTGTAACAGCACTTACCAAATCAGGCAGTTCTCCTGTAATCTGTGCCACATAGGCATTACCCAAAGTCTGGTCATTCTCATTCTCCGGTAACAACGGTGCCGGTGCCATTAAGGCTGCAGCACGGCCGGCATTGATATATAAGGTTGGAGTACTGGTAGTCCAGAAATTGTTATATCCGCTTCCGTTATAATATGTAGCAAGCCCCATACTGAAGAATCCTGATGGACCTGTATATCTGCCAGTTCCCACACTTAATACAGAAGTAGGACTAGTGTTGTAAACCACTCCTCCAGACTTACATAAAGCTCCGTCAGCACTGAATAACTGTGCTCCCGCTCCCATGTAAGCAGTCGGAACATTGACATAACCAGAAGTATAAATGTCTGTATATGCCCATCCCGCAGGGGATTCAGTATTTACTGCTGCCCTGTCATAATAGGTATACATATAGACTGCTCTCCTGGTATAACTTCCAAAAGCTTCCCCTGCCTGAGCAGCAGATACATTCACAAGAATAAGTGCCATAACTGCAATTATAGAAAAACATAATCTGAACTTTTTATTTAACATAGAATTTCCTCCTTCGTATGCAAGCCAACTATTTAATGCCTTTTAAATCCCCATTTATTAAATCATAAGTCCCTATTACTGTCTCCCCATCACGTAAATAAACATTACAGATTTTGCCCGCTTCTTGCTGCTCCATACTATCAATGGTAGCCCCTTGTACTTCTGGATCTGGTCTGTTGCCGATAAAAGAACTTGCATATTCATCAGCATAAACATAACCCTCTTCTGCTTGCCATATGCAAATTAAATCAGGTACAACACCGACCTTACTATTAATAGTACCATAAGTATATCCATTCTCATTCACCGGATAGTATTTTCTGGACTCTGGATTCTTCGCATGTTCATTACCGGTCTCCCCTCCGGTAACTGTTCCAAGATCAAAAGCCCCATAATTACTGCCGGCTGCCACTGTTGTAAAGAAAACCATCGTAGACAATAATATCACCGTTACGGAAACGATGATACTTCTTCTGGTCGGATTTCCGATTTTCATAATCGAAGTAATTCTTTCCTCCACCGGCCTTTGCCCAAAGCCATTGTACATAGGTGAAAACTGCGGTTTTGTTTCCATAAGCTGAATGATCGCGTAAGCATAATCCGGCTTTGCCTCTACACCGAACATCTTTATTACCTTTTCATCACAGGCTATCTCAATATCCTGGTTGAACTGCTTATACATAAGCCATACCAGCGGATTGAACCAATAGATGCATACGGCAATCATAGATAACAGCTTCCATATAATATCAAGACGTCTTATATGTACCCATTCATGGGTCAACACATATTCCAGCCGTTTTCCCCTGTCCATTTCCAAATTCTTTGGAAGAATTATCTTTGGTCTAAATACTCCTATGGTTACCGGAGACACAATCCTATCAAAGGTAAGAACCCGTACCGAGCGCATACTGCGCTGGCTGCTTACCCAATTCCTGGCATAATCATTCTCCGAAGGCAGGGCTTCTCTCATCTGCCTTCGGCTCCCTATATACTTTAATAAAAATAAGCAAAGTAGAACTGCTGTTACTGTAATCCAAACAGTTAATAGTATGTATGCTCCTGAAAACTTATATGGAGCGGACTCAGTCTGGTATGTTGCGCTCTCTGTTCCTCCAGAAAGGACAAAATCTCTAAGAGTGCTCCCCGTCTGGTTCACATTCTTCCTGGCTATAATCCATAAGTCCGGTACCGGTATTTTTATCGTAACAGGTATCAGGAGCCTGATTAAAACAATCTTCCATAATAATGTAAAAGTCTTTCTCGGCAGTTTGTAACCACTAAAGGTCTTCAGAAGCAGTATGAAGACTATAAGTATGGAAGACGAAAATGATATATGGTATAGATCCATGCCTATTACCTCATTGAGTTTCGTCGACTATTTTCTTAAGTTTTTCTATCTCATCCTGCGACAAATACCCTTCGTTTAAAAAGGCTGCAAAGAACTTCTCATAAGACCCTTCGAACATCTTCTCCACCAGTTCGTTTGTTTCCTCCTGCTGGACCTCTTCACGGCTTATAAGTGGTTTGCACATAAACTTGGTGCCGTATCTGGCAATGGCTCCTTTTTCTATACATTTCTTAATTACTGTATAGGTAGTATTACGGTTCCAACCAGTTTCTTCTTTCAGTATTTTGGACAACTGCCCTGCTGATAAGTCCCCCCTTTTCCATAAAGCATCCATAACTTTTAACTCTGAATCAAAAAGCTTCATTGTATTAATCTCCTATAATAACTATTGCAATAGTTTTACAAAAAAACATTACCATATATGCCAGTAATTGTCAATCCGTTTTTTAGCAATATGGTAATATTTTTATAATATTTTTAATATTTTTGTCACTTTTATATAATATTTGTCTTTATATTGATTAATTTCCGCATTCTATACTAATTTCATTGAATTTTCCCAAAATATCTTCAATCTTTAATTCTTCTTTTCCTTTTCCCTTTTAAATTATTTCGAAATCGCATTACTTCTAACAATCCAAGTATGGCTTGGATTTTATACGTCTAACCTATAATCTGAATAAATTTCATTTGATATTGTTCATTCATATAACAAAGAAACTGGAAATCAGGATAGAATACGTAACAAATAAATACTACTCTATAGTATAGATATAAAACAAATTTAGGATATATTGACAAAATATAATAAATAATGTAAGACATAGGTATATATCTACCTAAAAAATAATTTCAGCGATTTGTTTTCATACCGGAAGAGTCCAAAATAGCCATGCCAGCTTTAGAGGAAGGTGATATTATGTGCTGATTTAAGTAATTCATTTTTGTTTTACTAATGTATATTTCAAATTCAAACAAATGCAAAGGAGCAGTAACAATGAGAAGAAAGAAATCAAAATGTATTATGTTAGCATTATTATTAGTATTTATATCTGGTTCATTACAAGTTTCGGCTTATGAATTATATGGGCACAAGCTTACTAATGGGGTAGGTAGCTCTGGAAAAAGCGTTCAAAAATACTACATTGGAGATGGTGCAAGAACTTATAGCGGAGAAATCAATACAGCCATGAGTGATTGGATGAGTACAGATACATATTATGGTTCGTATTACAGCACTCCTATAAATTATAAATTAACTCTCACTCAGAGTGAAAGTAAGATGGATATATATAAAAGTGAAATAGTTAATAGTTACTGGGCATTGACAACTTGGTATGAAGGAAGCAGAAGTACATATGTGAATGCAGAAAATTCTGATTGGACATGGGGAAAGATTGAATTAGATTCTGATTTCGGATTACTAAGTTATAATAAAAGAAAGGCTGCAATAGCACATGAAATGGGACATGTTATGGGACTTAACCATGCATCAACAAATAGCCTTATGCGGTCAGATATTGCCGTTTGTAAAGAAGATATAACAAAGGCACAAAAAGATGATGTTTTAGGCATAAGATCTATATATGGAGGAAAGTAAATATGAAAAAGAAAAGTATATATATATCAATATTTCTCACATTGATATTTTTATTAACAGCATGTTCTAAAAGTATTAATACTGACAACACCTCTGATAAAATTATAAATCAGGATGCTAATGAAACACTGACACATGATAATGTGGATGATTTTAATATAATATCAACAGTAAATAGTAGTGCATCTTTAAAAGCCTTTTATTATAATATTGATGAATTTGTAAACAGCGGAAATTTTGATGCCGTCGTAAAGGGAAAAATAACAGATATTCAATATCAATTTATAGGTTCTATAGCTCGCTCAATATTGACGGTTGAGCTTTCCGAGACTTATTATGGAGATATTGGCAATATAAGTTCAATAATAGTTTATGAAGATGGTGGATATGCAAAGTATTCTGACGTAATGGAATCTATAAAACCACATATAGATATTTCAAAATATAGTGAAGAAGAACGAAGTAATAGTATTGTGGATTACTGTTTTATGGATGCAAAACATTCACAAGTAGGTGATGAAGTAGTGATGTTTTTAACGTTGAATTCTCCACCTCTGCCTGAAGATTCCTTTTATATAACTTCCAGTGTTTTTGGCAAATATACGTTAAATGGAAATATATATGAAAGACCAGTATATGACGTAGGTTCTGAAAGACAAAGTGAAGTAGAAAACCAAGTAGATATAGAAACAATGAATAAAGCATTATCTAAACTGTCAAATAATTAATCTCAGGAGTATCCCAAAGTGAACCTGTTGATAAACTCTGCTTTTTAATACGCATTAAAAAATATCTATTTGCGAAGGTTTTTAAAGTTAAGTTCTTCAAAAATGCACTTTGGGTTACTCTCAATATCATGGCGCATTAACGCTCCGCCAAAGGATATTCTAATTTCCGCATTCTATACTAATTTCATTGAATTTTCCCAGAATATCTTCAATTTTTAACTCTTCTTTTTCTTTTCCCTTCTTGTCTATGACAGCTTCTCCCTTATGAAACATCAAAAGTCTGCTGCCGTATTCTATCGCATATCTTAGGTTATGGGTAACCATAATGGTAGTCAGCGCTTTTTCTTTTACTATGCGGTCAGTCAGTTCCATAATGGTTTCCGCTGTTTTCGGATCAAGGGCTGCCGTATGTTCATCCAGGATGAGGAATTCAATTGGTGTTATGGTAGTCATTAACAGCGCCAGCGCCTGCCGTTGTCCTCCGGAAAGGGAGCCGACTGTGATATCCAGCTTATCCTCCAATCCAAGCCCCAGTACTTTTAAGCTTTCCCTATAATAATCAATCCGTTTCTTATCCGTTCCTCTGCCAAGGTGAAAGCTCTTACCCTTGTTGTCTGCCAGGGAAAGATTCTCTAAGATTGTCATGGAAGGGCAGGTTCCCATTGCCGGATTCTGGAATACTCTTCCAATGTTCCTTATACGCTTATATTCCGGCTTCTTTGTAATGTCCGTATCATTTATTATTATTGCCCCTCTGTCTAAAGGAATACTCCCGCAGATAATATTCAGCAGAGAGGTTTTGCCGGAACCGTTGCTTCCAACAATGGAAAGGAACTCTCCCTTTTCTACCTTGAGGTTAAAATCATGAAAAAGGCACATTTCGTTAATGGTTCCAGGATTATAATATTTCGAAATGTCTTTTAATTCAAGCACGGGAATTCACCTTCCTTTTTCTGTCATTGCTAAGTATTAAAATTGCAAGGAACAATACTGCTGTTATCAGTTTCATATCCGATGGAGAAAGACCAATGGCAATGGCAATGGAAACACAAGCCTTATAAATTATTGTACCGATTATTACGGCTGTCGTCGCTTTTACTTTTTCTTTTCTTCGGAAGAGATTGATTCCGATAATTACACTGGCAAGCCCTATAACAATGGAGCCGGTTCCTGATGATATCTCAAAGAAGCCGCTTTTCTGGGTATAGATACAGCCTGAAAGTGCTACAAGTCCATTTGCCAGTGCAAGGCCTACTATTTTTACAGTCCCCTTATCCTTTGCCAGTGAAGTTACCAATACCTCATTATCCCCTACCGCCCGAAGCAGATAGCCCGATTTTGTCTTCATGTAAAAATCCAGCAGAAGCTTCATAAACAGGGCAATAAAAAGTAGGATAATAAGTGTCTCATAGGGTTTTACTGCTTCCGGCACGAGTTTTTTTAGAAATGCATTTTCAAAGATGGTATCCTTATCAAATATTGCAACATTGGATCTTCCGGCAATCCTTAAATTTATAGAATACAGGGCCGTCATCATAATAATACCTGACAGCAGATCTCTTACTTTGAATTTTACATGGATTATTCCCGTTAAGGTTCCTGCAAGGGTTCCGGCTATAAAGGCAAACAAAAGCGTTAAGACCGGGTTTACTCCTTTTAATATTAAAACCGCCGCTACGGCACCTCCCAAAGGGAAAGTGCCGTCTACGGACAAATCAGGAAAATCCAGAATTTTATAGGTAATATAAACTCCAAAGGCTAAAATCGCATAAACTAAGCCTTCTTCCAGTACACCGGTAGCAATATCGATAATGGTCTGTAAAATGTATGCCATTGTGATTTCCTTTCTATGGCTTTTCCTATTGTGTTATTCTGCTATGGAATCAAACATTTCCTTGGCGGAATCGGTAAGGTCTTTTGGTAAGTCAATTCCCAGGTCCTTTGCTGCGGCTGTATTTCCGTAGAAAGCTGCCTGATCGATTATTTCAAAGTTCATATCGGAGGCTTTCTTCTCGCCTTTTAAAACTTTAGCAGCCATCTTACCGGTCTTAACGCCAAGGTCATAGTAATCAATTCCGACCGTTGCCAGACAGCCTTTTTTAACCTGCTCTATCTCACTTCCAAAAACGGGAATTTTCTTTTCTCCTGCTTTCTTTAAGATTACAGGCAGGGAACTTACTACTGTATTGTCGGTAAGGTTGCTAACGCAATCTACTTTGGTTAAGAGATTGTCTGTTGCCAGTGGAATATCTGCTGTTGCGGTTATTCCGCTTTCTACTATTTCAAAGCCATAATTTCCAGCCAATGCTTTGTACTCTTCTATGGCGGATACGGAGTTTGCTTCACTGGTGTTGTAGAGGATGCCTATTTTCTTAGCATCCGGAAGTATTTCTCTTATCATCTTTAGCTGCTGTTCTACCGGAAGTTTATCACTGGTTCCGGTTACATTTCCAGCCGGTGTCTTATCATCATTTGCAAGCTTTGCCAGTACCGGGTCTGTTACAGCGGTAAAGATTACCGGTATCTTTGTATTCTTAGCGGCACCGTAAGCATTTTGTGCCATAGGTGTTGCAATAGCACAGATTAAGTCTACCTTCTTTGATACAAAGCCGTCTGCTATCTGCCCTGCCAGAGAATTATCTGCCTGGGCGTTCTCATATTCTACCTTTAAGTTCTTTCCTTCTTCATATCCTTCGCTTTTTAGTCCTGCCAGGAATCCTTCCCTGCAATTGTCAAGGGATGGATGTTCTGCATACTGACCAATACCAATGGTCACCGTATCCCCTTTTCCTGCGCTGCAGCCGTACAGCAGAGCCATCATAAGCACAAATACCATCATTCCAGCAATTCTTCTTTTCATAAATATAACCTCCTTATATGCTTTCGATTATATCAGGCTGTGTTGGCAGGCCCTATTTTTGGGTGACTGTTACTTTTCGTGGCCATGTCTTTTATCTGTTTTTGCATAAAAAAACGCCTCAAGTTATATTAACTTGAGACGAATATTATCCGCGGTACCACTCAATTTGACAAAAGTCCACTTTATCATATACCAACATATATGCCATACTGGTAACGGCTATGGTCGCCGTCAACGCCTACTCTACTTCGGGTTGCCCTCAAAAGTCCATTCAGCAGATGTATCCATACCCTTTTCCACCAATAAGGGCTCTCTGTTATGAATTCCAATTGCCTACTTCTCTTTCTCAACGGTTTTACTTATTTGTATTTTTATAGTAATATGCATGAGATGATTTGTCAAGTGTAATTATTTATTAAATTCCATTTAATTCTTGATATATATTTTTAGCATATGAATCTGTCATTCCGCTAATATAATCTGTAACCATCAGAAATCTTAAATACAGATTTTCAGCCTCGTCTTCTGTCTTTGCACATCTATAATCTTCCTTGTAATTTGCAGATATTATGCTTATTAATTTTTTATCAGCTTTTGATATCTGGTACTCTTCATTCTCCGCATCGCTTTCAACGTCCCAATACAGAGCCGCATAAATAAAATCATCCATTAATGCACTGATAATTTTCTTCGCAGATAATTCCAACTTTAATATTTCATTATTGTCATATACAAATTCAATCATTGCACCTTTTAGGATTTTTATTGATTCCTGATGATTGGTTTCATAAAACATATCTTGTTTAAATATACCATTCATAATATCATCATAATTTTTTGAAAATCTATAAGATACTACGTACATCAGCCATTTTCTTACAAGTTCCATCCATTTCTGGAAAGCCACCAAATCGCTTTCTGTACCGCTTCCAGTCTCGTCAATACGTTTCTTTAAGTCTGAAATCAGTTCCTGGGTATATTTCTTATAAGAAGGATTCGCAATTTCACTTGTCTTTCTGTCAAAATACTCAATAAATTGATCTACCGAAAACAAGTTCTTTTTTAACGCATCTTCTAAATCGGCAGTGGCATATGCTATGTCGTCCGCTGCTTCCATTAAGTAAACAAGGGGATGACGGATATATTCTTCTCCATTCTTTGTCCCTGTAGCACCGCAAACCAATTCCATTGTATTTCTTTCTGCATAAAAATACCCTAACTTATGCTTTTTTACATCCTCATCTTTCGAATTAAAACCAATTGAACTCGTGGGATATTTTATGAGTGTATTTAACACCCCATAAGTCAGATTTACATCATATCCTTCTTGATTATTTTTTACTTTTGAAAGAATTCTCAAGGCCTGTGCATTACCTTCAAAATTCTCTAAGTCCATTTTCATTTGCTCTTTCAGAACTTTGGCAACCGGTTTACCCTTATATTTAAAATTTTTATTTTGAAATTCTTTTCTAAACCATTCTCCAATAACTACTTCTCCAAAATGGCCAAATGGCGGATTTCCAATATCATGCAGCAATCCTGCACAGGACAGCATTACCGGTATTTCATCCGTGACTTCACTATTGTTTCTAAAAACCTCCTGCAAGTAAGGAGTAATGTTCCTTGTTATCATTATCCCCAATTGCCTTGCAATAGTAGAAACCTCAATTGAATGCGTTAATCTGGTTCTTACAAAATCACTTTTATCCAATGGAAATACTTGTGTCTTATCTTGCAGCCTTCTAAATGCAGCACTCGATATAATTGACTCATAGTCCTTTTCCAAATCACTTATCGGATATCTTATAAAAATATCCGGCTCTTGCTCCCTCTCTACTTGTGTATCTAATGACAATAATTTAGTCCACTCCATAATGTACCTCTCTGATAAAACTTCTAATAATATAATTGATTGCTAGCTTTATTCGTGACAGTACTTATCACTCCAAAGCTGAACTTCAATATATGTGTACTGCTCTTTAACGCTGCTTAGAAACCAGCTGGCATCCCCATTAGATTTGAACTTATGTTACTAAGCGGTAATTTGATGATTTTACCTTTATCAAACCTATTGTATAACCATTCTTCGGTTCTGATTCTTCACGGATAATAATTTTCAAAATCTGCAAATCGACCAAATGCTGTTCCGTTATATTTATTCGATAAATCTTTAGTCTTTGCAAAAGCTTCTGTCTTTGATAGCCTTGTAATACTATTTAAAGGAGAATGATTTTGATTACAATAATTTATTTATAGTACATGTCTCCTGCCTATCTTACTAACCATGCAATCGTATATTATATAAATCACCTCGGGTTTGCATTTGCCAACAGATACGAATTAATTTGTACTATTAATAATACACCTAGATACATAATTTTACCACATCAAGTAATGTATGAATCAGTTTTTTCCAAAGTTGTTTTAAAATCCTTAAAGGTAATCTATAAACTCTGATAAATCGGATTCTATCCCCGACAACTTTTGAGTTTCAAATCCTTAGAGGTAATCTATAAACTGTATCTGTAATGTTCGATTTTCTCATAGGCAACCTGGTTTCAAATCCTTAGAGGTAATCTATAAACCTATCCCCAATAATTTTTGAAATATCATTCATTTTATGGTTTCAAATCCTTAAAGGTAATCTATAAACTTACC
>NZ_FRFD01000010.1:29405-306417 GCF_900143645.1 Anaerocolumna xylanovorans DSM 12503
TAATATCAGGCTTTTCCTTAATTGATAAGCCACACTCTTATAACCAGATTTCTTTCTAAATTCAAGTAACATCATGAAAAACAAGCATTTCTTTTAATTTCTTATTGTCGTCGATCTCCCGTGAATTTTACATCACCGGAGGTCGACGACAATTATTACAAATATTATTTCAAGTATTTTACTCTGATATCTATTTACTTGATTATACTAACATCATCAAAATATTACAAGCCAAACATGAGCTTGGAGGCAATTAGTTTAGTTATACCTTTTCTGAAGTCAGCATAATATCCATGTCCCCATCCAGTATTACTTTTCCATAATCCGCCGGTATCAAAAAGCTCTCTCCTATCGATACTGCCTTTCCTTCCACCGTTCCTTTTCCCCTGATAACAGTAGCCAACTGGTATTTCGCAAAGCTGGTATCTGATTTTCCATGTACTTCTATTTGGGTAATGCAAAAACTTTCATCATTATGATAGCGAATTATCCTGCACTCTTTTTCCTCTTTTAATATGACCGGCGGTTTATCCTCTCCTGCCTTTTGATAAGACAAACAGGCAATTGCTTCTTCCAAATGCAGCTCCCTCGCCTTGCCTTCCTTATCTCTCCTGTCATAATCATAAAACCGGTAAGTGATATCGGCCGCCTGCTGAACCTCATATACGATACTGCCCTTTTTTAAGGCATGAAGCGTTCCTGCCGGAATGTACACAAAGTCCTTAGTGTGCACTGCTCTTTGTTCAATCAGTGAATCCCACTTTTTCTCATTTATATATTTGCGTAAATCCTTTTCATTTTCTGCCTTATGTCCATATACAATACTGCTTCCTTCTTCTGCTTCTATAAAATACCATGCTTCGTTTTTGCCGGAAGGAAATCCTTTTTTTCTTGCATATTCTGCATCCGGATGAACCTGAATACTCAAATCATCCACCGGCAGAACTAATGATATAATAAATGGAAATTCTGAAAAACTGCTGTTAAAAAGCTCCGGTCTTTGCTCCCAGAGCATTCTTAGGGTAAGCCCCTTATATTCTTCATTGACAGCCGCATTGGATGCGCTTTTCTGACCGCTAAAGGACCACGACTGTCCCACCTGATTCCCGTAATTGTCATAATGAAAATACTCTTTTAATAAAGCGCCTCCCCAAATAGCATCTCTGGGTATGGGTGAAAAAAAAATCAATTCTTTCTTATTTTTGAATTTCCTGTCATTTTCAGCGTTAATAAACGCAGCTCCTATCATTGGCGCATCACTCCCTAACTCTGCCTGGACTACCTTTATCTTTTTTTTACGTGCCCAGGAATCATATCCGTATTTTTCAATTAGAGAAGGCAGCGGATCAATAATCCTTTTCTTATGTACACATAATCCTCCGCTAATTAAGAAAGTGTCAATAGCAAGTAAATTAACCATCATAGCAAGTCCAAAGGCCAGCTTGTCTACCGCATCTTCGATTAAATCAATGGCATCCTTATCACCTTCATCAGCCAGCTCAAATACCCTTTCAGAGCTTTCCTCTCCTTTAAGTTTCTCCGGGAATAACTCCATTGCCTGTTTTAATATACCGGTTCCCGAGGAATAGCATTCCAGACATCCATAATTACCGCAGCTGCATTTCCTGCCGCCCCTAATAATAGTTGTATGCCCGATTTCTCCCGCAGACTGCATGGTTCCCTTTAGTATCCCGCCCTGGTATATGATACCACAGCCGATTCCTGTACCTAAAGTAACGCAGAAAAAATTTTCATAAAGCTTACCTGCTCCAAAAAGCCTTTCTCCCCATGCCGCAGCCCAGGAATCCTGAATCAGCGTAATCTTTCTTCCAAACTTTTTTTCAAAAACAGTACCGACCTTGATATCTGTTCCGAATAAATTAGGACTGAATTCTACCATACCGGTAAAAGAATCCACCGTACCGGGAATCCCTATTCCGATGTCTTCCATTTCGTCTAATTTTAACCGGTTTTGATGAAGCAAATCCATGGTTTCTCGATATATAGTCTCAACAAATGCAACGATTCCGCCACAAGTATCCGAAGGAAGCTTTTTCCGGGCCAGAACACTTCCATCTTCCTGCACAATGCCTATGTTTGTTTTGGTTCCGCCGATATCAATTCCAATACAACGTTTCATTTTCTGTTCACCTTCCTAAAATGCCTGTTTCTATTGTCCATCTGATTATTATCCTTTTTATACTGCCTGCAGGTGATTAATTATATCAGAATAGCTTTCCTTTTTACCGAATAACGCAGAGGTTCCTAAAACAAAACCGTCTGCTCCCATCTCCCAAAGGTCTTTAATCATCTCCGGTGAACATGCACCATCAATCATAATTTCAAGAGGCATTTCTTTTTTCAAAGCTACAAGATTTTCAACCTTGTTTTTAACCGGTTTTAAAAATTTTTGTCCGGCAAATCCGGGATTAACCGTCATAACCAATATACTTTCCGTATAATACAAAATATCTTTTATGGATTCAAGGGAGGTTCCCGGATTAATGGAAATCCCCGGAACTGCCCCGAGTTTTTTGATTTCCAATAGAGTCCGAACCGGGTGTACATCTGCTTCCGGGTGTATATATATAACTTTTGCCCCAAGAGCTATGAACCTTTCCACATAATTTATCGGGTTCTTTATCATTAGATGTACCTCAACAGGTATCTGGGCTATTTGGCAGATCAGTTCCGTATCCTGCATACCCATACCAAAATTGGGCACATAGCTTCCATCCATAATATCTATATGAAACCTTGTGGCGCCGGCTTTTTCAAGCCTATTAATTTCCTCTTTTAAACATCCATAATCTGCACACATCATT
This sequence comes from Anaerocolumna xylanovorans DSM 12503, assembly GCF_900143645.1. Taxonomy (GTDB): domain Bacteria; phylum Bacillota; class Clostridia; order Lachnospirales; family Lachnospiraceae; genus Anaerocolumna; species Anaerocolumna xylanovorans. The sequence goes on from NZ_FRFD01000010.1 coordinate 32,231, forward strand.
GACGGAGATAATATTTTTAACATTCTTCTCAACCTTTCACCGCACCGGCCGTTATTCCCTTTACAATGTGCTTTTGCATCACTATATAAAATAGAATAACCGGTATGCTTGAAACTAAGAAATTAGTAAGTATCAAATTCCATTGATTGCTGTATGTCCCATAAAAGTATCTTTGTGAAAGCGGCAATGTCATTGGCTTTGCATTTCCATATACTAAAAATGCCACCAAAAATTCTCCCCATACCCATAATGCATTTAACACAGCTACTGTAGCCAGTATAGGCTTCATTAAGGGTAATACTATACGAAAAAACATACTCCAGTTAGAACAACCATCAATAATAGCAGCTTCTTCAATCTCTTTTGGCATTCCTACCGCATAGCTGCGGCACAAAAAAATCGGAACCGGCATTCCTAAAGCAACGTAAACCATTATGAGACCAAACAGATTACCTGTTAGTCCCAAATCTTTTACTACTACAATCATTGCCACCATATATACCTGGAATGGTACAAAAAGAGTACACATTATCATAGTCATGAGAAATCCCGCAACTTTATTCTTCCATTTTGCAAGAGAATAGCCGGCCATGGCAGCTACCAGAACTGTCAGAGTTGTCGTAATCGTCACAACCATAAGGCTGGTGAGAAAGGAAGAAACAAAGTTAGATTCCGTAACAATGGTTACAAAATTATTCAGATAAAAGGATTTTGGCAGACTGATCGCAGAAGTCATTATTTCGCCTTTTGATTTAAACGAATTCACTATTACCAACAAAAGAGGTGCAAAAAATATGGCTGCAAAAATCCAGATAAGTATTACTTTTACCGCATATAATAGTTTTTTACCTATTTTCCAATTCATTTACAGCTTCTCCTCTCTTTTCTTCATGATATAGTTTAATATCAAGGTTATCGCTGCGATAATGATAAACATGATAATGGACTGGGCAGAAGCATAACCGTTGCGGTTTGCGTTAAATGCCGTAGTATAGATTTTATATACCATTGTAGTGGATTCCCCTACAGGTCCTCCCGAAGTCATGGTATATGGTAATTCAAATACCTTCATATGAGCAGCAATGGATAAAATCAAGCAGGTAAAAACAGTGGAAGCAATCAGAGGCAAGCGGATATTGAACAATAACCGCAGGGTACCCGCACCGTCTATTTTAGCTGCTTCAATTAAATCCTCTGAAATCCCCTGCAGTGCCGCAATATAAATTACCATATAGTAACCTGCCGCATTCCAGATTCCAACTATGGCCAATGCCGGAATAACCAGGGTTTTGCTTCCTAAAATCGCAAAACTTTTCATTCCCAGTCCTTCCAGGACATCAGGAAATACAGAGGTGTATACAAAGTTCCAGATATATCCTACAACCAGCAGGCTCATGATATTCGGAATAAAAAATACAGCACGCAATGAATTTTTCAACCTTAATTTAGAGTCCAGAATCAAAGCCAGAATCAAGGATAAAATATTGCCAACGACCACACTGATAAGTGCATATTTTGATGTAGCCCCAATCGTTTTGCGGAAACTTAAATCTCTAAGTGCTTCCTTGTAGTTATCAAGCCCGATAAAATGATAGGTGGATTTCATTCCGAAAGAATCCGTAAAGGAAAGCCAGGTACTTTGGGCTACCGGTATAATGAAAAACAGGACAAACAGTACCAGTGCAGGCAATAATAATAATCCATAAAATAAATTGGTTTTCATTTTTTTCTTCATATTAACCTCTTTGGTGAATATCAAATCTCTGATTTGATATTCTTGAATACGTAGTTGAAAAATTTATTTTTCAACCTAACCACCTAATAATAGTGGCATGTGTAATAGCAGATACCATTACACATGCCCATTCTTCAAATCCTTTATTGGGCTTTCATTGCAATGTCCCAAGCATTGTCAAGCTCTTTTGCCAGTGTGTTCCAGTCATATTCGCCCAGCATATAGTAAGAATAAATTTCCCATAATTTATCTGTAAATACACTTCTTAAAACACGGTCTCCATAAGGAGTAAATAAATTGTTTGTCAGGTAATAGTTAATATCAGTTGCAATGGGATCATAATCCACATTGACACCGGTTACGGTAGAGGAAACCTTTACATTTTCAGACCATATTTTACCGGCGTCCGCAGAAGCAACATATGCTAAAAATTCCTTTGCAACATCTGCATTTTTAGACCCCGCACAAATTGATAAGGACGTGTCCGGGAAGCAAAGCAGCTTAGCATCTTTTTCATTGTCAGAAATAGGAAAAGCCATAAGACCAATATTCGCATCCTGTTTTACATCCCTGATACCTGAAAGGGCCCATGAACCATTGCCGTAAAAAGCAACTTTCCCATTGGCAAGCAATGCCGCGCAGTCGTCATAGGTCTGATTGTATGCCGCATCACGATCACTATAGTCATACACGAATTCCTTATGTAAATCAAATGCGGCTTTCCAATTGCTGTCTTCCTGAATACTAACCTCTCCTGCATCTCTTTGTGTACTCCAGTCGGGATTTGCCCCAAATACAGTTTCAGAAAATAGTGCAATCAAGGACATATACGGCACTGAAAGATCACTTAAACTGGATGCAAAAGGAGTAATCCCATTTGCTTTTAAGGTTTCGCATGCTTTTTTAAGCTCTGTGACTGTCTTAGGTACTTCCAAACCATTCGCTGTCAAAACATCCTTATTATAATATAGCCCGATATACCCATTATCAACGGGCATGGCGTAAGTACCCTTATCATAAATGGCATTGGCTGCTGTTACAGAATCCGCATTCAGGTTCTGGATAAAGCTTTCTCCTGATAAATCCGCCAGATATTCCGGTTCAACTTCTTTCATCCATGTAATAATATCAGGCATTTCCTCTGATGCTGCCCTTGCACGCAAAGTTGTTTTAAGTTCATCCGATGTCATAGACTGTATATCAAATTCTACATTGGGATGATCTTTTTGAAACCCCTTAAACATTTCTTCAAAAGCTTTTTTGGGCCCTTCCTCTGTCTTTAAGGATAAAATTTCAAGTTTAACCTTTTTATCCGTATTCGTTTCTTTGCCCGTGTTGTCTGCCGTTTCCTTATTGTTCTTTTCTTCCGTACCGGAAGTTTTGCCACACCCTGCTGCACTTATAACTATAAGAACTAAACAGATAAGCAACGCTATTCCCTTTCTCATTTTCATAGTAAACCTCCTATATATAGTTTTTATTTATAACCCATAAGGATTATATGTGAGTTAAGTACATCAATCGATAGCCAATGACAGCTTCGGTTTTTCAAACAAGTGTTCAAATACGTAATAGCAGGCTCCAAGAGGGTATTCCTCCTCCGGCAGCTTTCCGGGATGAATAGAAAAGCATTCCTTCATTTCTCTGTTCATAAGTGAATCTATTGTTGTCTTTACCGTATCAAACAGAATAGAATCCTCAATTCCCTGACAGGCTCCAATGATTACGGAAGGCACCTCCAATGTCTTTACCATATTAGCAATACTTACTCCAAGATAGAAACCGGCCTGATTCAAAATACTGGCACAGGCTTTGTCTCCTTCTTTCGCCTTTTTTATAAATTGCTGTACCGTAAAATACTTTTCCTCATCAAAGTCAATCCCCATCGTTCTGCAAATCTTCCCATACTGGTCATTCATGGCAAGTTCACCGGAAAACGCATCCAAACACCCCCGATTTCCGCAAAAGCACATAGGGCCATTTGCATCTACCGTAGTATGTCCAATAAATCCGGCATTTCCATTATTGCCGCTTAACATCTTTCCATGATAAAAGATGGAACTGCCGATACCGGACCTGATTCCGATGTAAATAAAATCATTCTGTTCAAGTGTCATATATTTTTTCTTTTCTACAAGACTTAATAAGTGGACATCATTACTGATATAAACCGGAACCTTAAAAACCTCTTCCAGGTCTTTTTGAATATTTACATCGTGCCAGCCCTTAATACGTTCAATCCGTAAGGATTCTCCTTTTGACTTATCAATTAATCCCGACAGTCCCAATCCAATTCCAACTATTTTATCCAGCGTAATTTCCGCCCTATCCAACAGCAGATAAATCTCAGATATAAGCTTCTTTTTAATAACCTCGGGCATCTCATTAAGAGTAAACTTAATTTCCTTCGACTGGACGATACCCCCTTTCATATTAGAAACTGCCATACGCACTTTAGGAAATTCAAAATCCACCCCTATTGCGTAACAAGAGTCTCTGTTTACATTAATTAGAGCAGCCGACCGACCTCCCGTAGATTCGGAATAGCCGTTTTTTAAAATATAACCCTCTTCTGTTAATTCTTTTAGTATTTCCAATACTGTAGGCCTGCTAACCAATGTTTTTTTAACAATTTCCTCCGTTGTTATTGGTTCACAATTAAGAATACATTGCATTACAAGATACTTATTTGCTTCCTTTAATACCTTCGTAGTATTTTTTAGCACCAATTTCATCTCCCTCCTCTAACATGTCCTAATTATAGCATCTGGTTTTTCTTTTGTAAAGTATTTTTACAAAACTTTTTTACAAAATGTTTTTATAAATAATGTTTTATTATCTCTTATTCTATGTTATACTACAGAAAATTACTATTTATTTTATTTACAGGAGGATGCTCAATGAATGCAAGTGCAAAAACACTGGACTATTTAAACACTTTGTCAAAATCATTAATAGAAGGAAGCCGGACAAAGGCTTTTGACAGCACCGTTTTATATACCCCCGATGGAATCTCCAGCTATGATGCATTATGGCTGCGTGACTTTTCTTATATGGTTGAGTATGCAGGAAACCATATACCAGTGCAGGATATCATTCAATGTATTAATTATTCCATTATGGGAAGGAGAGAGGATGGCTGGATGCCCGACCGTATCTATGGAAATGGCACTGCCGCTTATGCTGCCGGCGAACTTGGCAAGCCAATAGGAGAAGCCAATCTGGACAATACTCCTTTTCTGGTTTTTACAATTTATAGCTTAAGCAAACGGATGCCCCGGGAAGATTTCGGAAATCTTTTCAAGGAATGGTTGCCTTTTTTGGAAACAGGCCTGCATATTATCCCTTTGGGTGAAAATGGGCTGGTATATAATCCCGCTGATAAGCCTCATTCTCCCTACGGTTTTACGGATACAGTTGCAAAAACCGGCTATCTGTTTATGGAATCCCTTTTATTCTGGCGTGCCTGCTGCTTTATGGAAGAAATGCTTTCTTGCTACACAAGGGAAAATACGGTCTGGTATGCCCTGCATTCCAAACAAATCATAAATAATATAGACCTGCTGCTGGACTTGTCCGCCGGAATTTATTTTGCCGCTTCTAATGCCTGCAGGCAGTTAGATATCTGGGGCAATGCCTATATGCTTTACATCGGTTTTCCTGTAAGTGAGGAACGTAAAAAGACTGTCTTAAGCTTTTTGACAGACCATTACAGCGAATATGTTTATAAGGGACAAATCCGCCATCTTATGAAGGGAGAGTATTGGGAACAGCTTCTTATCCGAATAGAGAAGGAAGAATATCAAAACGGCGCTTATTGGGCAACTGCAAGCGGATGGATTATCTGGTGTCTTACACAAACCGATTTTAACCTTGCCTGCAAAACCTTACAGGAGGTAGTAGATTATTTTAAAGAAGCAGGTGCTTATGAATGTATAAATATTGATTATAAAAAACTGCCAAGCTTTGTCGTCAGTGCTACCAATGTCTATGGAAGCCTTTGGCGTCTTATGGAAAAAGAGAATAATCCGGGCTTTATCTCTGCTTACGACAACTACAACCAGGACGTCCTATAGGACTGAACACCTTATTCGTGGAAGAACTATACCTTTATATTCTGTTAAATTAGCTCATTGCAATGGTTTTCATCCCGAATTATAATAGAAATAACTTCAAATAAAACAAGAATTTATAAGAAAAGAGGTAAGATATGCAGTTTAGCTGGTGTACTGTTCATGTAAATAATCTGGAAGAGTCTCTGTATTTCTATCAGGAGGTTGCCGGTCTTCCTTTGGAAAGACGTTTTTCTGCGGGTCCTAATCAGGAAATTGCTTTTTTAGGTTCCGGTGAAACAAAGCTGGAATTGATCTGGCATAAGGACGGCGAGGCCGTTGAAGTCGGTAAGGATATATCCATCGGCTTTCTGGCTGAACCTTTGGATGATTTTATTAAAGTACTGGAAGAGAAAAATATTCCTATTGCAGCAGGTCCGATCCAGCCTAATCCCACCATCCGTTTTATCTATGTAAAAGATCCAAACGGGCTTACTGTCCAATTCAGTGAACACATAAGACCTTAATAGACCAGGGAAAGGAGCCATTTACCTTCCGGCTTTCCTTTCCCTGGCTGTTTTTTTATACACTTTTTGTATTGTTTTAATTGTCCTGATAATACTTCATTATGGCCCTGTAGATATCCAGTGTTCCAAATCCCCAGCCCGGGTCCGGATATGTTACTGTCGGCAATCGCCTTGCCCCATTTGTTATAAGCCGTCTTAGCAATATATTATTTAGTTTGGTGATATTTCCCTTGACCACTCCCCATTCCAGCATCAAAGCAATTGCACCTGTGGCATGGGCCGTTGCCTCACTGCTTCCCGCAGCGTCATAAAAACCGCCATTTACGGAAGGTGCCGTTATATTTACTCCCGGAGCAGCAACGTCAGGCTTTAGCCCTCCGTTTTTTGTAAATCCCCTCCCGGTGTAATAATAAAGGCTCTGGTTCTGATGATTATAGGTAGAAATAGCCAATGTATTACTGGCATTAGCCGGAATTGATAAGGTAGTATCTTTATTTCCATTAATAAAATATGTATTCGCCGTAAGAAAATTGGTGATTGGAAGCCATATATGATACCGAAGCAGCAAATCTCCGCTTCCGGATACTACCATTCTCCATGTACCAGGGATTGGACTTACAAACCGGAACATAATCAGTTGATTTCCCGTCCGCTCTTCGCTAAATTGATTGTCTATATAAATAGTAGTCCCCCTATGGTTTACTATCTGCGTACTTCTTTGCAGGAATATTCCGGATACTCTTGACACCAGACTGCCCTCAGGTGCATACAATTCCAGTGCTACAATATTAGGAGCAAATCCCCATAGCTCCATGGTAAAGCCTGCTTCTTTCTCTCCTACATTCAAATTGACCACATCAAAATCCGTGCTTGGATTTATCTGCCCATAATAATGATGATTGGTATTGCCTTCATTTCCGCCCGCTACTATAACCGATTTTCCGGGAAGCTTTCCTACGTCATTCAGGTAATGGCACAAAACGCTTTCCCCCTCATGGGCTCCCTGTGAGGAACCAATCCCAATACAAATGGCAATAGGGCGGTCCAATTTTGTTGAAATATCCATTAGATACTGGATACCCAGCATGATGTCATTTTCCTGATAGCACAGCACATTAGGAGGAATGCAAAAAAAGTCTTTTATATTTTGTTTTGCTTCTTTTAATTTCACTACTACAATTTCCGAATCCGGTGCAACTCCCGAAAAATTATCAGATACGTTGTCATTTCCGGCTGCTATCCCTGCTAATGCCGTACCATGCCCGCTTATATCCCTGCTTGGCACAACCCTGTAAGGATCATCCGCTAACAGAGCGGTATTAATATCCCACTGGCTGTATTCCGTTCCAAAATAAAAATTTTCCGGGTATCTGCCGCTTTCTATTCCCTGATCCCATATGGCAGCTATTCGAGAGGTATTATCTGCATACCGGAACACCGGATTGGTATAATCTATTCCCGTATCAATAAAGCCGACCAATACACCCTGTCCTCTTAATTCCAGAGCAGGATTATCCCTTACTCTGACTATCCCGGATGCTTCACTGCTTGACAGATTCATAAGCCCATAGCATTTAGGTATATACGCATATCCGAATGTCTGGGTACTGTCTATCGTCAGCCTTGATGCGGGTATATGGTATACCGCATAGTCACTGGTTATCCTGTTTACCGCATAATCACTTGAGCTTTCAAGATTATTGATTCTTTCATATCCTTCCGCAAGAATATCCGTATAATCGTTACTGGTTATCTTATACCTATCCGCCTCTGTCATATACTCCACCTGTTCTATCTATACTAATTTATATGTGGGTTTCAATTATCCTATTAACAATTATTCCTCCAAGGCAATGGTTCCCACCACCGGAAGCTGATCAAGCATTGCAGCCATACCTCTGTGACAGCTCGCAAATTGACCTGATAAATCATTTCCTGCCCGCAATCCCGCAAAATGTGTTCCGCCTCCCCAGGCTGCTATATTACTTACGTCATACACCTTTCCGTTTACTGCCACATACGCAGGCCTCCCCTCACTGCCATCAAAATAAGAGAGCTCGCTTAAGGTAAATACTCTATCTTCCGTATCGTTTTCTGCCAAACTTTCGGAAAGTAACATTTCCTCCAATTCTGCAGCAAAGTTATCCGTTCTGTTTTGCATAAGACCCTGGTAGTAATTCTTTTCGTAGAGGTTTCTGCTGAAGGTCTGCATCTGACTGTAATGAATAATCTCTTTTTGATAATTATTTAGTTTATTTCTGATTTCATTTGATTCCAAATTGTATGCAGCCTTTCCATTATAGTTATAAGCTTGATTCATTATATTAACGGGAGATATGGAATATTCTAAGAACTCCCTCTGAAAGCTATAAGGAAATATCTACATGTATACACAGCTGTTAATTTATCTTATAGGACGTAATTTTCTACAATATAAAAAAACTGCGGTTTCAATGAGCTTCCCTCAATTGACCGCAGTTTTTATTTTTGGGGTTTTTATTCCGACAACAGGGAAAGAATTGCTTTCTTGGGCTTTACTCCTACGGTGCTCTCAACTACCTTACCTTCTTTCATAACAACCAACGTAGGTATGCTCATAATACGGAACTTCTCTGCTAATTCTTCCTCTTCATCTATATTAATCTTTCCGACCTTAATCGTGTCCTTCTTCTCTTCTGCTACCTGGTCAATAATCGGTGATACCATCTTACAGGGGCCGCACCAGGATGCCCAAAAATCCAATAAAACCGGTTTTTCCGATTCCAGAACCTCTTTCTTAAAGTTCTCCTTTGTTATCTTTAATACACCCATGTGATACACTCCTTTATTGTTTATATCCTTATTATAATCAATTTCCCGCTAAAGTCTGTGATGCAGTTACATAATATGGAAAAATATTTTTAAATTTTTTTGTAATTTTCTATCATTTCATGTCACATTATGTGTCAGAAGCCATATTATAAAGTAAGGTTATAAACGATAAACAGTCGAATGACCTAATAAATTTTTAAGGAGGAATTCCTATGGCATGTGGAGGTTTTAATTCAAACCAGAACTTAGTTTCTACACTTTGCAGATATATCGGTGAAACAGTTACGATATTTACAAAGAGCGGTGGTGTTTCCGGATGCGGCTTTACAGGTGTTCTCTTTGGCGTAAACAATGAATTTTGCCAGCTGGTAACGGATTTTGGCAGTGCACCTGCTAATCCTATCGGAGGACCGAACAGTTCCTGCTGCACTAACCTTTATCCTGAGAATAATTGCCAGAGGCCCTATACAGTAGGTTCCGTATGCGATATTCCTATCGATAAGATCGCAGCCTTCTGTCACAATGCCGTATAATCTCAATGGAATAGGAGGATTCATTATGTCAAATAATTTTTTTAATCCCGGATTAAGTAACGGATTAACAAATAACGTAAGTTTTGCCAGACATCTTTGTAACTATATTGGGCAAACGGTTATTATCTTTACTACAAGTGGAGGCGTTTCAGGATGCGGTTTTACAGGTGTTCTGTTATCTGTAACCTGCGATACCTGTCGCATTGATTCAAGACAGGGCGTTGCTCCCGCCTGCCCGCTTGGTAGTTCTTGCTGCGGCGACATAAATAACAACAACTGCGGAAATTATAACGGATTCCGTTCCGTAGGTTCTGTTTGCGACATTCCCCTTGACAGTATAGCAGCCTTTTGCCACAATGCAATTTAAACAAATGTATATAAGATAATGTAAAAAAAGACTGCTTTAACACCTTAAAGGGTAAAGCAGTCTTTTTATTATTCCTCTTTACTTTTTCTCTGCATCCATCATCTTCTTCACCAGAATGCTGTTACGGTATTCATTGGCTGATAATCCTGTCAGTTTTTTAAATACTTTTGAAAAATGTGCAATATCCGTAAATCCCACTTCCCATGCAATATCTCCTATCCTCATGGAGGAATTCATCAGAAGCCTTTTCGCTTCCTTTACTCTTATATTATTCAAAATCTCCGAAAAATTAAGTCCCATATTCTTATTTAAAAGCTTGCTTAAATGCCATTGGCTGATGTATGTCTTTTCTGCCACCTCTGACAAAGTAATCTTCCGGTTATAATTTTCTTCCATATATTGAACGGCATTATATACGATAAAGCTGCTTGCTGCCTTGGTCTCGCAGTCTTCCTCCGCCTCTTCCCTTTTAGGCTCGTCCTCATTTTCCGAAGGAATCATCCCTTCCGTCATGGCAACAATTGCTTCTTCGATTTCCGCAAGGTTGGAGGGCTTTAATAAATACCGGCTTACACCAAGGCTGATTGCCTTTTGGGCATAATCAAAATCACGGTATCCTGTTAATATACTAATCTTAATATTGGGAAATTCAGACCGTAAAGCGGCAACCATAGTCAGTCCATCCACTCCTGGCATGGAGATGTCCGAGAACAGGATATCCGGCTTAAGCTCTCTGATTAGCCTCCCTCCTTCAATACCATCGTTGGCAGTTGCTATGATCTGGCACCCATATTTTTCCCAGGGTACAATCTTCTTGATCCCTTCCACAATAATGGGTTCATCATCAATAATCATAACCTTAAACATAGTATTTCTCCATTTCGGGCATTTATTTGTTCTTATATTTTATCCCTTAAGAGCTCCGGCTGTCAATCCTTTAATAATGTATTTCTGCAAGAATGCGTAAATTATAAGGACCGGTACTATAATCAAAGTAACGCTTGATGCCATAAGTCCATAATCAGTTCCGTATCTGGAACTGATTTCATTGAGTAAGACACTGATAGGAAATCCTGAACGCCTCCTAATCATTATAAGCTGGGTAAATAGATCATTATAAGACCATAGAAAGCAAAAGATTGCAACTGTCGCCATAGAAGGCCTGGAAAGCGGCATGATAATCCGGGTAAATACCTTAAAGACATCTGCTCCTTCCATATAGGCAGCCTCTTCCATTTCAAGAGGAATCCCTCTTAAAAAACCCATCATCACTACAGTGGCAAAACTTAGATTTCCTGCTACCTGCGGCAGGATCACGCTGACGGGAAGATTTAAAAGACCAAACTGGGCCATTTTCTTAAAGACAGGTACAATCGTAGAGAAAGCGGGAATCATAAGGCTTGACAGAATAATGGCATTGACTATGGCTTTTCCTCTAAAGCGGTATCTTGTCATAGCAAAAGCCATCATGGTAGCGAGAAACATCACGGCTATCATTACTGTTCCTGAAATTACCAGACTGTTTTTATAGGATTCCAAAATATCCTGCTTGCCAAACGCATTGACATAGTTAGTAAGGATGAACTTTTTAGGCAGCGAAAAGGAAGTATTAACAACCTCAGCAGAAGGCTTAAAGGAATTGTTAATAACCCACACAAAAGGAAAAATCGTTGTCACAGCCCATAAGGCCAGTATAAGATAAGTCACTGTCTTCCTTATGGAAAATCTCTTATGCTCCTTTGCATCACCGCTGCTTTTCAAGATAGATCCTCCTTACAAATTTGCGTCCGGCTTTAACAATTCATTTACAGCTAAGGACACCAAAAGCCCAAATATCACAATAACAAAACCAATAGCTGAACCATAATCAACATTTCCGATGGTAAAGGTCTGCTCATACATCAGGGTTCCAAGGAAATGGGTCCTTCCCTGGGGCGCTCCCTTTGGGGCAATGACCCAGGGCAGGTCAAATACCTTTAATGCTCCTGTTACAGCCAATATGATACAGGTGCAAAATACTCCTCTCATCATAGGAAGGGTAACATAAAGGACCTGCTTAACCTTTGAACAGCCATCCACCTTTGCTGCTTCGTATAATTCCTCCGGAATAGCATTTAATCCGGTCAAAAGAATTACAAAATAGAATCCCACATAACTCCAGATTATCGGAATGGCTATCATAGTAAAGGCTCTCCCGGGAGCCAGCCAGTTTACCGGGTCTTTCCCTATAACCTCCAGGAACTGGTTTAACATCCCTCCGCTATAGTTATAAAATAGCTTGAATATCAGACCTATTGCAGTTGCTGAAATAACAATAGGAAAAAAATATATCGTGCGAAAGAAATTCTCTCCTCTTCTTAACCAGCTTACAAAAATCGCAAGTCCCAAAGCAATGCCCACTTGAAATACCACAGCAAGCCCCATCATTTTGATGGAATTGGCAAAAGCTATCCTTAGCTTTGAATCCGTAAGCAGCTTTTTATAATTCTCCACTCCGATAAACGTCCACTCTTTACCTGGCATTTTTACGAAATTGGTTATATCATAAAAGCTGTTTTTGATATTTTCAATAAAAGGCCAATATAGAAATAAAAATATCAGTATAAGTCCCGGTATCAGAAAGATGACCAGAGGAAATTTCTTTTTGTAAAGCATTGCTGCCTCCTGTGCTGCTTTTTGTGTATTTAAAAAAGGGGACATTGCATCAAGCCTAATTCAACAAACCAAGCTATCTGCAACAATCCCCTTCTGTTTGTTATACCTTATTGCTTTGCATTAATATCCAATACTTCCTTTAATAAATCCTCCGGTGTCTTGGCTCCCGTAGAAATGTCAACAATACCGGCAATCAAAGTATTATATGCCTCCTGCGAGATTCTGGAATCAATGGGCAGCAAGGTAACTGATGCCTTGTTACTGTATTCAAATCCCGAAATTGCAAGAGGTGTCATATCCTTAATAGGATCGGCTGATACAGCCGCCTGCCCACTTCCGTTCCAGTATTTCGTTACGCCCTCTTTGTTGGTATTCGCCATAACAAACTTGACTGCGGCATCTCTTTTATCAGGGTCTTCCCAAGCTTTCTTGGTAATATAAAAACCGGAAGATATACCCCCGATGATTTCACCCTCCTTAGCCTTTCCGCCGGGCATTACGGGCACTGCTGTAATAACCGTGTTCTGCTTGTCAGGAATACTGCTTAGAAACCAGGAACCATCAAGCTTCATAGCCGCTCTCTTCGACTTAAAAAGCTCTCCTGCGAAATCATTATCAATTGTATCCGTATCCTTTGGAAATGCCTCCATATCCCTTAATGTCTTAATCATAGCAAGTCCCGTACACCAATCCTGCGGAACAGTTTCAGGAACCTGCGTATAGCCTTCGGAACCTGCTGCGGACAGTATTAGGGCTTCAACCCAATAATGGGGAACATTATTCAGGGAAACTGCAATAGGAATAATATTATTTTCTTTGAAGGTTGCTATTGCCTGTAGCAGGTTATCCCATGTAGTAGGAAGTTCAAGACCATATTTTTTAAAAAGGTCTTTATTGCAGTATAAGCCTTCCCAATATCCGGTGGTCGGAACTGCCCTTTCTATTCCATCGGGATTTGCTGCTGCCTTTAAGGCAGAATCCAGAGTGTCCTTTGCATAATCAGGATACTCTGCTCGAATTTCATCTATTGTTACAAATTTATCTGCTGCTAAAACATCACTTGCATTGGCGTCTATAAAATATTGTATTACATCCGGTTCATTGCCCACTGCAAAGTCAGCGGCAATTCTGGTTTTCCAATCCTGGTCAGATACCTGGGAATCATCTTCAATGGTTATGTAAGAATAATCCTTCATAAACTGACTGATAATTGCCTGATAATTCGGAGCGTTCGGATCCGTTCCGCCAAACATGGAAACTGTAGTAAGTGTTACCGGATTTTTTTTATCAGCAGGCGTTACCCCCGTATTCCTGCTATTATCAGATTTACTGCCGTTTTTGCTACTACACGCTACAAAAGAAAGAGCTAAAACTATGGTTAAAAATAGCGCTAACCACTTAGCCTTTTTTTTCATAATTTTCCTCCCTAATAAAGCAAGTTTACAAGCTGTATCTATGTAAACTTTCTTTACAAATTGAATTATATCTATTCCAGTGCCGTATTTCATTCTACTATCTTGACATTATTTGTTCTATCTTGCCCGGTTCCATATACCTTCGCTTTTTGGCCAAATTACCCCTCCTCATTCTTCCCTATTTGCGTTATTTTTACATTTTCACCTTCTTCCTCCCAGTCGCAGGGTATTTCTATAGCTGAAATAACCACGCCGTTTTCCGAATAAATCTTTAGTCCATAGTCTTCTCCAAAAATAAGCTTGATGCGTTCGTTAACGTTTCGTATTCCGAGGGATGCATGCTTTCCCTTTCCCTCAAACATCCCGGCATTGCCGTTCTCCAGTAATGACTGAATTTTTCTTTCCTCTTCCCCTGACAGCTCTCCTGTATTTGTAACTTTTATTATAATCTTTCCTTCATTTTGATAAGCAGAAAGATTGATAACTCCTCCTTTGACGGTATATACGCCATGTACTACCGCATTTTCCAGCAGCGGCTGTAATATCAGCTGCGGAATCTGTATCTGCAATAGATTTTCATCAATGTCTCTTTCGAACCGGATACGGTCTCCAAATCTCATGGAGGTGATATATATATAGGCATCTGCTCCCTTTAGTTCTTCCGCCAGGGAACTTAGTTTCCTGTTCTCCCTTCCCATGCTCTGGTTAAGAAGAACAGCCAATGCTTCTATCATTTTTGAAACATCATCATCCCCGGCCATTCTGGCCTGCCAGTTCATCATTTCCAGGGTATTGTTGAGAAAATGAGGATTGATCTGGGACTGAAGAGCAAGGATTTTTGCTTCTTTTCTCGCCAATTTCTCTTTATATGCATAGTCAAAAAGATATTTTACCTCGGAAGACATCCGGTTAAAGGAATCCGACAGGTATGCAAATTCCTGGTTTGGCATAGCCTCACCCTTTATCTGCCATCCGAATTTACCGCCTTCAATATTCTTAGCCGCCTTTACCATACGCTCCATAGGCTTTGCGATATTATGGGATATAAAATAAAGCATATAGACAAAAACAGGTATGATAATAAGTATATTAAATAATATAAGACTGTTCATGACGTGTATCTCACTAAAGATTACATCTTTATTCGCTATAAGGACCGCTCCGTAATAGTAATCATCAAATTTCTGCTGATAGACAATGCCCTGATAAACCTTGTCCTCGGCTTTTATGGTCTTACGGTTATTCTCGTAGGTGAACTTGAGTTTAAGCTGTTTTAATACTCCCCTCTCTCCCTGTTCCTTCAATCCGCTATTATAATAAATCATCTCACCGGGCTCATTCACAAAAAAGGCTAAATCATAATCATTATTCATATTGATGCCTTCAAAAAGCTTATCCGTGTTAAGCTCAAGCACCAATGTCCCGAATTTTGTATAATTTCTGGTAGTGTAGAGGTTTCGGATAATGTATATCTTCCCGTTTATAATCTTCACATGGGCATCCGAAGTGTTCTGATGGGTAATTGCTTCTGCAAAACGCTTTACTTCCCGGATATATGTCTGCTGATAATTAGACTGCTCCCTCGTAACATAAAAGAGACTGTCCGGTTTATCAACCAAATAAAACGTAGTCATGACAAAGCGGTTGTCATTAATGTATTTGCTTTTTAAATTACCGATAACATCCTTATAAAAAGTGGAACTTGTCATTTCTTTATTCTCATATTTTCTCCATGCCTTTTCCAGTACCAGGTCATAGGATATTTTCTTTGAACTTTCAATGGCTTCATTTAATTTCTGGCTATGAAAGGAAGTATAATTCTTAAGGCTCTCCTCCATCAGGACTTCTGTTTTTCGTACGATATTGTTTCTGTAATAGGAAAACATAAAGACCATGAATACTATAATCGGAACCGTCCAGCATATTACTGTCACTACCAAAAGCGCTTTCTTTAATGATATAGGCTGGTCTTTTTTTATGGGTAATATCATCTTAACCTCCCAAACAAGTATCTTCATCTTTTCATTGTAGCATAGGAGAAATTAGGGTGCAATGAAAGATTTTAATACTGTTTTAAATTACAATTTTTATGTTGGATTTTACAGAATATAATTGTATTTTGTTAAATTTTAATATATAATAAACTCTAATTAATGTATTACTATCTAAAGTAATACATTTTTAAGTATCTTATAAATTACAAATGAGAGGACGACTAAAACTTATGAAAAAACTCAGATTATTATCTGGCTTCTTTGCAATCTGCCTTTGTCTTGGATTACTATCCCTGAACGTAAAGGCTTCTGAAGCAACAGATACCGGCAGCACTTATGATACAATTCAACCTGCTTCATTAGTTACCGGTGATGAAGATACTTCTTCCTTTGAAAGTTATGACCTTACAATCCCCGTATCAACAAAATCTTTGATCGTACCGGTCAATATGGATTATAAGGGGCAGTTAAAGATTGACCTGGTAGGAACAAGCGTTGAAAAATCAGTTACTATCGCATTATTCAAGGATGAGGCTTGTACCACCGCCGTTGGATATTCCGAATATCTAAGCTCCGGCACTTTAAGTGGTGATTTAGATGTTGATGTTCCTGCAAAAGGAACTTATTACTTAAAATTAGAAATACCAAGCTATGCAACAACTGATGCAGTTGTAACCGCTACTCCTTATTCTTTCAGCAGTGAAAACAAGGCTCTGAAAAATAAAGTATGGCTTGGCACCCATTCATTTTCTTATGACAGCCTGGTTTACAATAAGGTCACAATAAGCACTCCCGGATATATTACAGTGGAAGCTGCTCCTCTGAATGATTCAACCAGTTCTGTTTATGTAGCCTTAACCAACAGCAGCAAGAAAGCGCTCACCGATCAGATGTATCTTAGCAGCTATAATAAATACACTGCCTATTATGCTGTTAAAAAAGGTACCTATTACCTTGTTACCAAATCTTCTTATGATTACAAATTACGCTATACTTTCACCGCTGTGAAAGAAAGCGCAGGCAACACTTCCAAAGCCAAAGCAGTTTCCATCGGAAAAGGCAAGACAATAAAGGGATTGGCATTGGCAGAGGACAGCACAAGTAAAGCAGACTGGTATAAAGTTAAATTGACCAAGAAGCAAGTCTTAAGCTTAAGCGTATATGCAAAATCCAGTGATACCATAAAATTTGAGATAATTCCCGCAAATGACAGACTTATCTTAATCGGCAGCACCTTCCGTTTATACCAGAACGACGGCGGTGTATATGCTTCAAAAGACGGCATGTCCGCAGGAACCTATTATATTAAAGTAACAAAAGCAAGTAAGGCTACTTCCGGATACTATACCATAAAATTTAATTAGTATATATTTAGTAATTTAACATAGTAAAACATAGAAACAACCACACCGTTCTTCTGCCATGGCAGCCGGTGTGGTTGTTTTTCTGTAACTGCTGTGATACAATTAACAGAGTTCGAACATACTGACATGCATGATGATTATAGAAGGCAGGTAATTTTATGAGCACAGAAATTTTATTGATAAGACATGGCGAAACCATTTGGAATAAGCTTGGAAAATTCCAGGGCAGTACGGATATAGAACTATCGGAGGAGGGCAGAAAACAGGCATTGGCCCTAAAAGCCTCTCTTAAACCGGACTTCCAGGCTATTTATGCAAGCCCTCTGATCCGAGCAACCGAAACGGCAAATATCCTTTGTGAAGGCACAGGACTTAAAGTAATGCCCTGCAAAGAAATGAGGGAAATTAATTTCGGTGCCTGGGAAGGCCTTACTTTCGATGAGATTAAAAATAGCTACCCGGAGGAATTTGCCCTCTGGAGGAACGATGAAAAGGATTGCCCCCTGATGGGCGGTGATTTATCTATCCGTAATGCCAGTAACAGGGCTGCTGCTGCGATACTTTCCATTGCAGCTGACCATGCCGGCCAAAAGGTCTTATTAGTTGCCCATGGCGCTATTATAAAGGCAGGCCTTATCGGTCTCTTTGAATGGAAAATGACGATGTACCACCATTTTTATGTTGGTAACACCGCCATTACAAAGCTTAGTTTCCGCAGCCCGGATGATCCGGTGCTTGAATCTTTCAATGATACAAGCCACCTGAAACAGGAACGGACCTTAATTGTTTAGGGGAATTAAAAGGTCTGCACTATGACTTCCGTCAAAGTTCTTTTAGGTACATGATGGACTGCCTTTTCATCTCTCCAATATTTTATATTGTTTTCCTTTATTTCTTCAATTACTACTTCCTCTCTGGGATATCCCAGGGCAATAACCAGCTCTATCTCATATTTTTCCGGTATAGCAAGCTCTTTTGCCAGCTCTGCCTTCTTTATGTTTCCGATAAAGCAGCCCTTTATTCCCATAGAGGCAGCTCCAAGGAAGATACTCTGGGCAGCAATTCCTTCATCCATTCCAGGCTTAACAGCAATGTCTTTATCTCTTAACAGAATAATATAACCGGCGGGCCTCTCACCCTTTACAGGTCCGTCCCAATCCTTTAGATATCCTGCCCAGCCAAGGCAGGCAAAAACCTTCTCTCTTACTTCCTCTTTGCTTACTAATATGTATTTTAAAGGCTGAAGATTTGCCCCGCTTGGAGAAAGCCTTCCTAAATCCGCCAGCTCACTTAACAATTCCGTGCTAATTTCTTTCTCTTCTTCAAATCTTCGAAAAGATCTTGCTTCTGTAACCAGTTTTTTAAATTGCCCGCTCATAGCTTCTCCTTCTTTCATTTCGTTTATTTTCATATTCTTGGGATACTGCTCTCTAAAAGCAAGCGGCTGTATAATACCGCCTCTTATATCTCTTCTACATAGGAAGGGTTGTTAAAATCAAGTCTTTGTATGACCTCCTGTAACTTTCCGGTCATCTCATCCACTGCATACAATACTATCTGGTTGGATTTCTGATTCGCGATCATAAGGCATCTGTCATCCCCTGAAAGAGCAATATGCCTGGGATATTCTCCTTTGCAGCTAATATCCTGCTTCTTTGAGAGCAGTCCGCCAGGATTAATGTCAAATACGGCAATGGTATCTGCTCCCCGGTTTGCTGCATATAAAAATCTTCCGTCCTTCGATATGGCAAGACTGGAACCATAGCTTACCCCTCCAAACCAGTCCGAGAGGGTACTGATAACCTGAATACGGGTAAAGATCGGCTTATTATCTTCTTTTTCA
The DNA here is from genome assembly GCF_900143645.1 of Anaerocolumna xylanovorans DSM 12503. Lineage (GTDB taxonomy): Bacteria > Bacillota > Clostridia > Lachnospirales > Lachnospiraceae > Anaerocolumna > Anaerocolumna xylanovorans. The sequence goes on from NZ_FRFD01000010.1 coordinate 51,527, forward strand.
AACAGGTATACATAAATTTCATTGGAATATTCAGTTATCACATAGAGATAATTTAAAATCGGATAAAACTTAAGATGTCTGGGACCGGCACCCTTATTTAATACAATCTCACTAACCGGAATATCAGATAATATTTCTCCCTTATCCGTCTCAAATACAAATACCCTGTCCTGGGAAATCCCTGCAACCAAAAGCATAGTTCCCTGTGGTTCCTTTTCACAGCAATGTGCTCTTGTCAAGCCATTTTCCTCATTCACCGGCAGCTTGATGAAATTAAGTATTTCGGTAAAATGGTAGTCTTCCACCTTAACAGCTGCCACATGGCCTGTCCCATAAAAGGAGCAATACAAAACCCCACAGTCAGGCTCATAAAGCAGATGGCAGAGCTCCCCGCCCTGCAGATCCAATTCATGACGCAATACATAGGTTTCTCCTACCCTCTGATAGCAAAGAATACTTCCGCTGTCCTTCTCTTCCCTGACCGCAAAGCACATATCCTTCCAGGTACAAAGGTAGGAAGATTCTTTTGCGTATTCTTTCCAGGCGATCTTATCTACGGTATTGTTTTCTGACAGTTCATACATTCTTATGGACGGTTCCCCATTAACCGGTCCATAACCGGATACCAGTATTTCTTTTTGCTTACTGCTCATAATATTTGTTCTCCATTCCTTCGCATGTTTTAAACCTGACTTTACACCCCGCTATTCATTTATTGTTATTGTAATACCGGAATGGGAAGATAGCAAGAACTTCGAAAAATTATTATTTGATATGGTAAATTTCAAGCTTCTGGTATAGTATTAGTTTTAGAAAGTAATTCACCGTTATTCATTATCGTATAGGAAGTAAAAACATAGAAGGTAGGATATATGAAAAAGAACAGACCTGTTTTAGTACAATACATTGCTGATTTGAATTTTTTAAATGCTTTTTTATTGATAGTTTCCTTATTCCCAAATTTCACTAAACGTTTTGGAGTTATTACCCCTGAACCCACTCTTTTCAATGTTTCATATCGAATATTTGCAACTTTAATTCTCATAACAATCTCTTATGGATTATTGAGACTTAAAAAATGGGGGTATTGGCTGATGATAGCCTATAATATGTTTTTTCTGTCAATGTCGGTTATTTTATTATTTAAGCTGACTAAACAGTCCATTTATTCTCCGGGTTTTATTATATCAATTTTAGGGCTATCTCTTACTCTTTCGGCAAAACGGTACTTTATGAAAGAAAACATGTGATTTTTTCTTAAACATTAAATATGGCACTTATACAAAACTGCTGCTATTATTCTATAGATTCGCCTCTTCACGGTATCTATAAGATAATAGCAGCAATTATAAATCTGTTTAATTCTCTTCCAGTACTCTGATAACCGCTTCGGCAGAAGTCTGTTTACAGGCTTCTTCTGCCAGGCTCTTAGCTTCCTCATAGGAGATTCTTCGAAGGGTGTATTTTATATCTGCAACTTTTGCAGGCGTCATGCTTAGTTCATCCAGTCCAAGACCGATAAGAAGCTTTGTTGCTTTTTCATTTCCTGCGAATTCGCCGCACATTCCTGCCTTTTTCCCATACCGGTGGGCTGCCTGTGTTACCAGACGGATACTCCTTAGAACAGCAGGATGAAAGGAATTATAAAGCTCTGCAATTTTTGCATTGCCTCTATCCACCGCAAGGAGATACTGGGTCAGGTCGTTGGTTCCGATACTAAAGAAGTCCGCCTCCGCGGCAAGCTCTTCTGCGCACAGGACACTGGCAGGGGTTTCTATCATGACACCTGTCTCTATACTGCCATCATAGGAGATACCCTGTTCTGACAGTTCCGCCATACATTCTTTTAAGATTTCTTTTGCTTTCAGGAGCTCATGTAAGGATATAATCATTGGAAATAAAATCTTTATCTTTCCAAAGGCACTTGCTCTTAGGATTGCCCTTAACTGGTTCTTAAACATTTCTTTCTCGTTCAGGGAAATACGGATTGCCCGCCAGCCAAGAAAGGGATTATCCTCCTTTTCCATCGGAAAATAAGGAAGTGTTTTATCTCCTCCGATATCCAGAGTACGTATCGTAATTTCTTTGCCGCACAGCAAGGCCGATTCTTTATAAGCTAAGAACTGCTCTTCCTCTGTGGGGAAATAGCTGCTGTTAAGATAAAGAAACTCACTGCGGTACAGGCCGATGCCGTCTATTTGAAAGTTAACTGCCTTCTTCACATCCCCGGTATTTCCTACATTGGCAAAAAGATGGATTTCCCTGCCATCGGTGGTTTTACCGGCCAGACTCTCCTCTTCCCTTTTCAATCTGTTTTCTTCCAGGTGTTTCTCTAAGAGAAGGTTATATTTATCAAGTATCTCCCCGTCAGGATTTATTAGAATCTCCCCGTTATAACCGTCCAGTATCAGATAATCTTCTTCCCGCACTTCCTCCATTATTTCTTTTACACCTACCAGAGCAGGAAGGGAAAGGCTTTTTGCCAGGATGGCAACGTGGCTTGTTATTCCTCCATCCCTGGTGATAAGTCCTTTTATCTTAGAAAGGTCAAGAGAGGCGGTATCAGAGGGTGTTAAATCTTTCGCTATCAGTATGGCATCTTCCCCATAAGTCAGGAAAGCCGCACTTACTCCGGTCAGGTTGTTAAGAAGTCTTTCCCTGATATCCTTAATATCTGCGGCCCGCTCCTTCATATATGCGTCTTCAAGAGCTCCAAAGATGGTGATTAACTCCTCACAGGCTCCAAATACTGCTTTCTCTGTATTCTGGCCTTCCTCTGCAATCTTTAAGATAACAGCTTCATGAAGAGTACTATCCTTTACCATTTCCAGATGGGCTGCAAATATGGGATTTGCCTCGGACAGCTCCTTTAATTGTGCTTCTGCCTTTAATACGGCTTCTTTAAAACGTTCTATCTCATGAGGAATTTCATTTGTATCTACGGTATTTTCAGCTATCTTTCTTATCTTTGGCTTATAAAGAGCTGCTCTTCCCATAGCAATACCGGCGGAGGCAGGTTGGTTCACTTTCAGCACCTTCATGGATCTCCTCCCTTTCTCTACTCACCTAAACCCTGTTCAATTGCTTCACAAAGCTTTTTTAAATCCTCTTCTTCCGACGCTCCGGTACACTCAATTTCAATCTCCGTACCGCACCGTATGGCTGCCGCCATGATATTTAGAATGCTTTTGGGATTCACTCTCTTTTCCCCGACTCTTAGCATAATATCCGAGCTGCAGGTACTGGCTATCTTGGCCAGCTCACCGGCGGGTCTTGCATGTAACCCGTTTTGATTCGTTATGATAAATGTCTGACTAACCACGCTTTATCCTCCCTGCTTCTTATTCGATGCCGTGATGGGCGAAAAGTATTTTCTCCGCTTCACTGTTCCATAAGCCATTATGCCGTTTCACGGACTCGGACAATTTAAGGAAAAGCTTATCTTTCTTTCCAAGCTCTTCAAAATCCGCTATGGCAGTCAAAGGCATATCGAACTGGGTATAGGTTAATTTCTTCCCTCCGGGTATAGAAATAAGATTTATGGTTGCTTCTGCTATAGAATCAATTCCTCCGATGTGGGTTACCATAACAGCAGGCCTTATCTCTCCCCTGGCTGCCAGATCAATAGCCTCCAGCAGGTCATCGTTATTTCCTCCTGTGGTTCCTAAAATATGAGCACTGGTATAATGTACATTATACAGGTTGATTCCTGAGGTAAAGCCGCTGTCGGAAGGTCCTGCAAAGAAATTCATGCAGCCGTCAAAGGCTAAGAGTGCATCACCCATTTCTACGACCGACTTGTTTGGAACGTATACAAATACATCATCATAGCCATGGTTGCCTGTTAACTCCATCAATTCCTTCACAGGCTCCTGTAAAAGGCTTGTGTTGATATAGAGTAACTCTATTCCCTTTTCTTTGGCCTCTTCCTTTGTAATTCTTTCTTCTGCTTCCTTGATTCTCTCTTCACTGATATCGGTTACTACGATTCGTTTAGGTTTATTCTCTGTGTAGAGTCCATAGCTGACTGCTCCAAGTCCCATAGGTCCGCAGCCGCCAAGTATCAGGATATTGCCGCCCCTTTTGGTTCCCATATCATGGTGGTAATTCTGCTTGTTGGTATGGTAATTAGCATGATAGCCTCCGATAATACAGCTCATGGGCTCTCCCAAGGATGCCTCAAAATAGCTCTCACCGTTATAGGGCAGCAGGCAGCCAAGTTCCATTACTTCATGGGGCATAATGCAATAGGTGCAGGCACCGCCGCAAAATTCATAGGAATAACCGGGAGAATCTAACTTACCCATGTAATTAAGGGCCGGCTGTAAGGCAAATTTATCTCCTGCCTTATATTTTCCTTCCCATTTCTTTCCCACCTCGACTATTACACCGGCACATTCATGTCCGATGATTACCGGATTGGTATCTATGTTCTGAGGTGCTCTTTTATGTTTCTTTCCCTGCTTTACCAGTTTATAGGTAGACATGCAGATGCTGTCACTCATTATCTTTACCAATATCTCATCTTCTTTAATCCCGGGAAGTTCAAACTCCTCCAGACGCAAGTCATCTTCTCCATACATTCTTACTGCTTTTGTTCTCATATACTACCTCTCTATTCCGCCGCATTGATTCCTCTTTACAGCTGCACGATTTCCACCTTGTTTTTCAGTTCTTCTATCAGTTCCTTACTTGGCGGCTTGGTTCCCTGGGTTGTAACGGCACCTGCGGAGGCTGCCATGGCAAGCCTTACGGATTCTGTAAAATCATCCTTTTTATCCAGGCTGTAGGACAGAGCTGCTACCATTGCATCTCCGGCGCCCACTGTGGAATGAGCTTCTACTTTAATTCCCGGGCATTTCACGGTATGTTCTTTTGTAAGGAATAAGGCTCCCATCTGCCCTAAGGAGATGGTTGCAAGGCTGCTGCCCTTTGCTAACAAATCCTTTCCCATGACCAGAAGTTCCTCTTCTGTCACTCTGTAATCCCTGTTATAATACCCTTCCAATTCGGTTCTGTTGGGTTTGATATAATCCGGACCGCCTTCCAGACCGTGGGCAAAAAGCTCACCGTCGGCATCCAGAAATACCTTTGCTCCTTTTTCCTTTACCAATGGAATCAGCTTTAAGTAAATATCCTTCTCAATCCCTTTTGGAATACTGCCGGCAAATACGAAAAGGGTATCCTCGCCGGCATAGAATTTGAGTTTTTCCGTCAGGGCATTAAGCTCTTCTTCCGTTACAAAGGGTCCGGGCTCATTAAGCTCTGTTACAATCCCCTTCCCTTCTACAATCTTAAGGTTTACCCTTGTTTCATTGCCTATATGAACGAAATCGCTCTCTATTCCAAGCTTCTCTAAATTTTCTTCTATGAGCTTTCCGGTACTTCCCCCGCAAAATCCTGTGGCTATGGATTCACCGCCCATGGCCTTTATGGTCTTAGACACATTGATCCCCTTGCCTCCGATATCGGAAAGACAGTTTTTCAACCTGTTTAAACTCCCTTTTTCCAATTGGTCCAATTCTGCCGTTTTATCAATTGCCGGATTCATCGTAACTGTTACTATCATATAGGTTCTTCACTTTCCTTTCTTATTTTCCCGTAAGGATTTCATAGATTTTATCTACACCGCTGTTAATTACTTCTATGACATTTTCAATATCGGAGAGCTTATCTGCGATATTGGAAAGAATCTCAAGGTGCTCTTCTCCTATACCCGCAACGGCTATTACCAATTTCACCTTTTCACTTCCCCAGTCCGTTCCTTCCGGAAATACCATAACCGCTATACCGGATTGTTTAATGCTCTTCTTGGCAGCCTCAATACCATGGGGAAGGGCTATCCCATTTCCGATATTAGTGGAAAAGGACTCTTCCCTTAGAAGCATTGCTTCAATATAACTTGCCTCCACATATCCGCTTTCATATAGTTTCCTGCCAATATCACGGATTACCAGTTCCTTGGGTTTTGCTTTGCAATTAATCTCAATATTATTTTTTAATAATAGTTCCACCGTAATCTATCCTTTCCTGTATGAGCTGTTTCTGTCTCCATTATAAGCCTTCCCTGATACCGGTTCAATTGAAGCAAACATGACTTTGTCATCATACTATGAAGACATTTTTCTTACTTCTTTTTCATCAAACTGTCTCTAAGTATTGTTTAAAATACAGCCTTAATATCTTTTCCAGGTAATCTCTGATTTCTTCCTGCTCTCCCTTAAAGATAAGATTCAGAAATTTAGTGTCCTCAATTAACTGGCTGCTTACAAAGCCCATAGTATCTCCGTTAACCTTTGCTTCGTCGTCCTCCGGAATCAGCATGATTACCACGGCCCGGATACCTTTAAAATAGGGATCCAAAAAAGGGGTCCTGTCTTTTGTGACACATAGGGAGAAATTAGGTTTTACTACGCCTCCGGTTCTGGAGTGCAGCAGGGCAAAGCCATATTCCGGAATTATCTGCGAAGAGATTTTCTCCCTTCTCTTAATATCCTCCTGAATAGTCAGCCGATTTGCATTAAAAGGTGAAATTCTTTCTGAAACGGCAACCAGCAGTTCCTCAAAGGGTATGGTATCGCTTACCTTCATAAACTGAAAATCCTTAAGAATTCCCTTAATCTGGTTGATAAAGAAATTAATATGCTCGAGCTGCCTTGAAAACTCACTGTCTGTGCCGCTTTTCTTTGGCGTTTTTGCATATAGTTTGACTTTTTCATCAATCTGTTTTAATTCCTTGTCCGTAAGCAGAGGACTTACCATTAAAACATCTGCTCCCGCTTCTTCCAATTCTACATTGGATATCATAAAATCAAGATTTTTTAATACTCCCGGTGATAAGTCCTCCTTGCCGTAGGTATATATCTGTACACGGTCCCTTAGGAAGTTCTTAAGCTTTGAATGCATTAGTCTTGAGATACCGATGCCGCTGACGCAGATAATTCCTAAGTCTACTTTACGAAGACTTTCTTTCTTATCTAAAAGTCTTACACCTGCCGCACCAAAATGCATTACAAGGTAGCCGATTTCATCCTCCGGCACAGAAAATCCATATTTCTTCTCAATATACTCTCCCACAGCCTTGCATTTCCCATAGATATCAGGATAGGTCTCCTGTATCTGCAAAAGCAGGGGATTTGTGATAGAAAGCCCATTTTTCAGCCGGATAAAGGTAGGCTTTAGATGGGCCAGCAGTCCCATTATAAATTCTTCATCCTGCTTTAACTCATAGGAGCTGTCCCGGTCATAGACATTCACCATCTCGTTGATTAATTCCAGCAATTCTTCGCTTACCGCCCTGTCATTATCCTTGTCTCCGTTAAGGTCAATGGACTGGATCTTAGAACCGCTGATGTGAAGCAGAATGTATGCAATTTCCGCCTCCGGTATTCTTATATGGAATTCCTTTTCCAGGGACTCCGCTATTCTTAAAGCAAGGGCATAGTCTTCGTGATACATGATTTTATCCGCTGCCTTTGCATCCGCAGGAAGGATGTCTTTATTTTTTATTCTCATAATTGCTATAGTAATGTGAAGCACCAGGGAACAGTAAGAACTGTTGGTAAGCTTAATAAGCTTTTTATCCCTGATACTTCCAAGGCATAGCAGCACCTGTTTTAAAATGTTATAATCTATTAACTGAAAAATACCCTTGTTTTCTTTTTCGTAAAACTCCCCCAGAACGGACCATTTCTTCTCGCCGATTGCCAGTTTGATGTCTCCATTCTCCGGGTTTTCATCCAAAAAGCGCTTCACTGCCAGACGGTAATTTTTCTCTGTCCCCTCCAGCGTTACTCCGTATCCCTGTTTCCGTATCAGTGTCAGTTCAAACCGGTCAAACCATTCCTTAATGGTCTCCATATCATTGCTGATGGTTGCCTCGCTGACACCTAGTATATTACTGTAATAATAGAGTTTTTTAGGCTCCCTGTCCTTTAGAATCTCAAGGATCAGACTTGTTCTTCTCTTCTCTTTGTTAATGTAATCTATCGTTTCATTGGACTCTAATTCTTCCAACAATAGTTCCTTACTGTGTCTCTCCCCCTCCAGCCAGATACCGGTACCTGCTTTGGTATTCAGACGAAGTCCGTATTTTTTTAAGAACCCTTCCGTATTATCCAATTCCCTTTGAACGGTCCGTTTGCTTACCTTAACATCTTCTGCCAGCTTTTTGACAGGGACTACCTTATCTTCCTTAAGAAGTATTGTAAACAACTGTATGAGGCGCGGAGATAACATCATATCAAACCCTCTTTCCATTACTTAATTGAATTTCCTATACTTTCAAAATCAGGAACAAAGGGTTGGCAAGACATCCGCTAAGGTGTTTTGCCATCCCCTGTTCTCTTCTTTATTTTAAGCAGAATATTAAGCTTTCAATTCTTCCACTAACAAATCATATTCCGGTGCTGCCATGAAGTTTTTAATTAACACAAGCCTGGCATTCGGACAGCTATGTGCTGCACGGTCTCTTAATTCTTCATGCGTTACCACCACCTGGGCATCTTCCGGTATGGAAGAAACGGATGCGTGGACTACCTTAATGGAATCAAGACCGGCTGCCGCAAGCTTCTTGCGTAATATGGTGGCACCCATAGCACTGGAACCCATTCCTGCATCACAGGCAAATACAATATTTTTAACACCCTTTATTGCTACAGTATCTACAATACCCTTGGAAGCATTCTTCATTTCCTTCATCATCTTCTGGGCGGCTTCCAAATCTTCTTCCTTGCCAAAGGCTTTTAAAAGAGGAAGCGCTACAAGGCAGGATACGGCACAGGCTATCACTACGGAGAGGATTACACCCAGATAGCTGTCTTTTGCTGTCATGCCAAGTACAGCAATAATACTTCCGGGTGATGCCGGTCCTACAAGGCCTGCCTTAAAGAGACTTAAGGTAAATACTCCGCTGGCTCCGCCTGCCATGGCTGCCAGAATCAGAATAGGATTCATAAGGATATAAGGGAAGTAAATTTCATGAATACCACCTAAGAAGTGGATGATAATTGCTCCCGGTGCGGAACTCCTGGCATTTCCTTTACCAGCGATACAGTAAGCAAGAAGTATTCCAAGTCCAGGACCCGGATTGGCTTCCAGTAAGAAGAAGATGGACTTACCGGTTTCAGAAGCCTGCTGCATACCCATCGGTGATAAGATACCGTGATTTACCGCATTGTTTAAGAATAATATTTTAGCAGGTTCAATAAATAAACTTACTAAAGGCAGAATTCCATGATTTACGAAGAAACCAACACCGGCTTCCATAAAGGTATTGAGTCCGGCTACAACCGGACTGATGCCAAGAAAACCGATTAATGCAAGTATACCTCCTAAAATACCAATGGAAAAGTTATTTACTAACATTTCAAAGCCCGCTATTACTTTACCTTCTATTAATTTATCAAATTTTTTAATTATGTAGCCTGCTAAAGGTCCCATAATCATGGCTCCTAAAAACATCGGCACATCTGCTCCTACTATAACACCCATAGTGGCAATAGCACCCATAACACCGCCTCTTACTCCAGCGACATTCTTACCGCCGGTATAGGCAATAAGTAACGGTAAAAGGTAGGTGGACATAGGGCCTACAAGCTCGGCTAATTTTTCATTGGGAGCCCAGCCGGTTGGAATAAATAATGCGGTTATAAGCCCCCATGCAATAAACGCACCGATGTTAGGCATTACCATACTGCTTAAAGCTCTGCCGAATGATTGAACTTTTTCTTTCATTTCATACCCTCTCTTTAAATCATAATGAATAGCGCATATGACATATTAAGAAGCGATTGGCCAATCTTTTCTTAAGATATTTTTATTATAAAGGATTCCCTCCCAATTATTCAACTTAATGAAAATACCTTTTGTCACTAATCAATAATGACAGAGCTAAAAACCGGATAATTTTGTGCTTTTTGTTCAAGGGGACCCTTCTTAATACAAAAGGGTGCATTATAATATGGACAACCTTTTTTGTAAACGGTTCACATTGTGCCATACTATAATACACCCTTATTCAATTCTATTTTGTTTTGTATGAATTCCAAGCCTGCACCTTAGTTCAGAGACTCTTCCTCCTTCTCATACCGAAAGCCCTGGCATTCAAGGCAAAGAGAAAGCCAGCTGCAATTACAGCATACTTCAGACAATTTATTTTCAGCCAGAATATGCTTCTTTACAAGTCGTTTAAATTCACGCCAGGTAAGCACCTCATTTTCTTTAAGGCCGCAAAACATCAAAGCCTTCCTGTCATAGTCCATAACCTTCTGTCCTGATGCACAGCCCTCTTCCTTATAATGAGGACAGCTTTTGCAGATGCTGTCGCCTCCTGATACCAGTTTAATTTCAGCATCCGGGGACTCCTCCAGTTCACAGATGACCTCGGTCATGTTCCTTACAAACCCTTCACTGTAGCCAAAGCCCTTAAATTGTCCGATGCACATGCCGTGATGCGGTCTTAAACTTATCATAAGCCTATGCCTGCAGCTTTAAACGAAAGACATTCTTAAAAATTGCCTTTCCGGTTTCTGTTCTGAAAATATTACGGTATACATTCCGGATAGTCTCCTCGGATGCCTTATCCTCGTCCAGATTCACGAGAAAATCTGCTTCTACTAAAATCTGATAATCCTTGTCCGTAATATTGGTATAGGTATGATGATGGGCGATCAGATAACATACTCTTTTGACAAAAGCTTTTTCATAGCCAAGTTCCAAAAGCATGGGGTCTGCTACAATAGGGCCTTCAATCTGCTGGTAATTTCCTGCGCTGCTATTATATTTTCTCTCACTTACCTTGATACCGATATCATGAACAACTGCCGTAACCTCTAAAATCTCCCTGGTCTCCTGGTCAAGACCTTCCAATTCACCAATCGTTTTTGCATAAGCATAAACCTTAAGAAAATGGCTAATTCTTCTTACATCCCCTGAATAATACTCAATCATAGCATTGATAACATCGCCGATTTGTCTCATAGATTCTCCTTTTTATTTCAGAAATAATACAATAAATGCCCATTCCCTTTCTATTGCAATGCAAATAAAAGGAACAGGCACTTTCGACTAATTATTAAACAGATTCATAACCGGAGCATTGTAACTGATTGCCTTGGAAAAATAGCTGTCCTTATCCTCTTCCTTATCATTCTTATTCTCTTCCATAAAAATCTCCATGAATTTCAAATAATCATCATAAGAAAAAAGTTCTTCCAGGATATTATTTTCCGGCGCATCCTCCGTTTCCGTTCTTACCAAATTATTCTTGATTTGTGCAATATTAGGAAGATTCGTAGAGGAATCCGTACCGGATTTCACCGTTACAGTACTGCCCGCACTTACTCCCTCTTGCATATAACCCATAACCTTTTTCACATAATTTTGTGTTTCTTTAAAAGGTGGTATTCCGCCATATTTTGCCACATTATTGCTGCCTGCATTGTAGGCTGCCAGGGCCAGAGAGGCATTTCCATCATACTTATCAAGAAGCTGCGATATATACTTGGCTCCACCCATGATATTCTGTTTTGGGTCAAAGGAATCAGTTACACCCAGTGAAGCGGCAGTTCTTGGCATTAGCTGCATTATTCCCTGCGCCCCGCACCTGGAAACCGCATCCGGTTTAAAATTCGATTCCTGTTTACCGATAGCCTTTAATAAATTCACCGGCACATTATACTTGTCTGCTGCTTCGTTAAAAATCTCATCCAGACTCACGGTTTCTCCAAGAAAGGAAGAAAAATCCTGTGATGAACTCACTTTCTTCTCTTGGGAAGCTGCAGCACTTGCAGTAGTTGTAAGACGATTTATTCCTTGAATTTCTGACATAAAGTTCTCCCACTTCTCCTTGTAAAGCGACAAAATATACATTAACTTCCTGTCCATTATAACGTAATCCCCTATAAAAAAGCAAGTGCTTTTCAATGGGAAATGTGTAGGAAAAGCACCTGGCTTTCGTTCTATTTTATGACAGCTGTCACAATAGAGCTTTTAGGAGCCAAAAACTCAGTATTTAATCCATTTATCCTTACGGATACCGGCATATCCTCTTCCTGCTTATTCAGTACTACTAATATAACAGAGCCGTCGGCATTTTTAAAAGCAGTCATTTCCAGCTTATCTGTATATTTCGTAAGGGCAATTCTTTTAGCTTCCCTGCCGATATAACGGCTGAAATGTCTGATATAGTGAAAGGACAGTTTTTCTTCATAGCTGCCATCCTCTGTATTTACCATAATTGGGGCATCACAGAAATTATTCACATGATTTGGTCCACCCTTTTCATCAAGCAGTATATTCCAATCGATAAAGGCAGTCATTCCGGCATTCAAATTTCCAATGATATCATGGGCATACATCTGGGCATTTCTTAGCTGTCCGGCATCAAACCGGCTGTATTCCACACAGCCTTCGGTAAAGATTAGCTCTTTTCCCGGAAAAGCGTCTTTCGTCAGGCTGATTGCTTCAAAGTGATCCCCCGTATACCAGTGGAAAGCCACACCATCAATCATCTTGTCAGTTTCCTCGTCAATGACAGCTTTTGCCCGTTCAAACAGTCTTTCCTTGTTATGATCCCAGATATTGATCTTAACATGGGAAAGTCCATTCTTAACCAATGCCTTATAGAGATAGTCCCTTAAGAATTCCTTCTCTTCTTCGGGGTTAAAGCTGCAGGAATCCCAGGTCTGGACGGCATCCGGCTCATTCTGAACCGTAAGCCTCTTAACCGGAAAGCCAAGCGCCTCATATTCCTTAATATAGCGGCAGATATACTCTGCCCAGAATTCCTTGTATTCTTCTTTTAATTTACCGCCGTGGTTCCTGTCATTGTTCGTCTTCATAAAGGCAGGCGGTGACCAGGGAGTTAACATCAGATCGAAGTCCTCTCCCTTTACACTTTTTGCTCTTCTTAACAGAGGCAGGATATATTCCTCATCCCTCTTTAAGGAGAAGGACTTCATCTCCCTGTCATCAGGGTCATCCATCGCCGTGTAGTTATCTAAAGAAAAATCACAACTGTCAATATGGGTGCGGACAAAGTGGTATCTTAGCCCCTCCTCTCCAAAATAGTTTTCTAAGACCTCTTCCTGTTTTTCCTTTTCAAGTTTGGAAAAGGAATAGCCCGCTGCTTCTGTTACTGCTCCGCCGAAACCGTGAAAGGTCTGGTATTCAATATCAGGATACAGATTCACCACATTCATGGCGGCGCCTTTTTCCTCGGGCAGTTCCAAGTCAAGAACCTTGGTTATCCTTTCCTGGTTCTCATAAGTGGTAACGATTAACTCCATTTATCATATCCTCCTTTAATAAACTCTTCTGTTATACAAAGTAGGCAATAAGCTTCCTCATGCTGCCCTCTCTGATTCTTCCGGCAGTCTCTCCTAGGATACTGCTTCCTTCTATCCTCTCCCCATCCTCTGTTATGATATGGGATATCACTGCTCTGTCTTTGCCGTAAGTAGGCTTTCCAGCAGGATTCTTATAAGTAATCGTGCAGCCTGATAAAAAGGTAAAGGAAACCTCCTTTTTCTCATTAAAAAACCAGGCAGGGAGTTTTGGCTCCAAATGCAGTGCCAATCCCTCTTTTTCCTGCGTAAATACTCTGCTGCCGATAAACATCTGGCTCCACATGGATAAAATCTCTGTTGTAGAACCGCTTAACCTTGCTACATATCCTCTTCCATGAATCTCCTTGTTGGGATTCTCTGAAGAAGCCAGGAAAGAGGAGTTCTCTAATATGCTTCTTCCGTACATTTCAGGCGGCAGAAATGGAATCAGGGTGTTCTTTATATCCTCATAGAACCTCTCCCATAGGCCTGCTTTTTGCATACCGTATAAATATTTGTACTCCATATGAAGGAAGATACTTTCTCTTTCCAGCCAGCCGGGGGTAAAAGCTCTGATTCTTCCGTTTTCCATAGAGATATTCTCCAGGGACTCACTGGTCTTATACATGTTAAGCTTCTTATCATAGATGCCGCTTTCCTTCACCTTCTGATAAAGTGCCTCCGCTTCCTCCTCACATTCTTCTGAGGCCAGATACCTTGCCGGACCTTCCAGGAAGAAAGGAAGCATGACCGCCTGAAAGCTTTCGGCTCTGCCGGCCGGAAGTCCGTAAGGCGTTATAATTTCTTCACCGTCCTGTGTTTTCAAAGCGGTATAGGAATCTGCGTGATAAGTAAAATACGTAGGCATCATACCATTTCCGAAACTTTTTGCCTTCTCTATGCCTTTCTTTACTACTTTTAAGAAACTTTCTATAATGGAAGCCGCATCTTTTGCAGCCATAAGGATTTCCCCGCCATCCAGTTCAAAGCGGACTCTGTCCCTAAAGCCTTCCCGTAATGAGCTGGCCTTATCCCAATATTCAAACTGGCCTATACTTCCACTTTCAAGCTTATCTACCAGTTCTTTTGTTTTGATGAAAAGGTCATATACCTCTGCCGGAAGGGAAACCTGACTTTTTAAAGGCAATGCCCCTAAGACAAATTCCAGCATCCTCTTTAATTCAAGAGTCTCCGGCATACCGCTTCCAAATAATCCGGGCAGCCCGTTCATGGCATCATTCCAGCCGGGCTTTCCTCCCTCCATTTCAACTCCCATACCTTCCGGATCAAGGGTTACAAACTTAATCAGGGAAAGGTTCAAAAGCTTTGCCATCAGGGTAGTTGTTACATATTCGCCGCTCTTATCTTTAAGCCAATTGGTTCCTTTTTTGACAAAGTCCGTCCTTTTTTCCTTTTCATTATCATGAACCAGGGCACCATACTGTCTTAACCCGACTTTTGTTATTACGTATTTTTCGCTGCGGGGAAGAACCCTTGCGGGACTGTCATAATAACGGTAGGCCTTATCCTCAAACAGAAGAGCTTCCTTTTTCTCGGGATATATCTTTAAATAATTCTCAATTAAGTCCAGATTGTAGTCCCAATGGTCGCTCCAATAGCCTTCGCCAAAGCCTGCTTCAATGTTTTGTCTGCAATATGCCAAAAGCTCAGTCAGGAAATCATCCTCCGATACCGTAAGCTCTATTAAGTAGCGTGCCAAAGTACCTGCTATCTTACCGGGTGTAAACGGGTTCTTCGCTGTCTCAAGAAGCACCTGCCATTCCTTTGGTGCCGCCTTCTTTAGGAAATCCTCTGCTTTTTCAAGCTCTTCCTCTTTTATCTGGAAGGTGGAGGGCCTTACCTCCAGGGGATTGTAGCCGTCTATCTGGATCAGCTGATAAAAGGTCTTTATATTAAAGTCGCCTACTTCCTTATGAAAGAGCAGATCATTTCTCCGGTTCTGGTTTACATCCCGGAAGTTTCCGTTTCCCTGGGAATAATATTCTCCGTTGATGGAAAAGAAATTATAATCCCTCTCCGGGTCTCCATGCTTTCTGCTAAAGAGATGGATAACCGACTTCTTATCATCTTTTCCGAACACAAAAGGATATCCCCCTCTTAGGAAATTATCCAAATAACTGTATTCTATATAACTGTCAAATAAAGGCACGCCTGTTACCGTTCTTACATCCTTTGTAAGCTCTTCACAACATTCATCTGCCAGAATCTCCTTTTGTTCAAAGAAACCTTCTTCCTTTATTTTAGCAAGCTTGCCGTTTATCTGGTCTGTCGTCTGGGCAAATCCTATCATAGTATGGAAAGTAAAGCTTTCTCCTATTGCAAGCTTTTTCTTTAAAGGGGTAAACCCGCAGGGCATCTTATTGGCAAAGCATTGTTCCTCCCCAAGCACTCCTTCTACTCCTTCTTCATAAAACCGAACCGGCTGCATAAAGGTAGTATCATAGGAAAAGATAGCTTCTGCATCGTAGATTACCGGAACAACCTCTCCTCCTGCGACCGTAAGGTAATAATAGCCGCCTTCCACCTCTGAAACCTCCGCAGAATCATCACTGGAGGAGCGCATGGAATAATAAGGTACATTATTCCCGATATTCTTTATATCGGACCAGCTCTTTAACAGGTTGGACATTTCCTTGTACTCGCTGTTCTTCATGCCATAGGGTATAATCTTAGGCAATCCGTCTAAAACCTCTAATTCTTGCTCTTTTTGTGAAAGGTTGGTAATCTCCACCTTTCGCACCAGAGCTCCGATGTCCTCCAAAGGAAGAACGTAATATTTTATATGGATTTTCAGCTCCTGCTCATCATCTGTTTCTTCTATCTCAAAGCTGTTCTGGTGAATCCAGAACTTACGCTTTGCCTTTGTTATGCCGGAAAAGAAAGGCTCATATACAGTACTTCCTTTTCGTATAAAGGTACGGAAACCTTTTATTGCCGTATTTTCATAAGCTGTATTGGCTGGATTAAATTCCATAATGGCATTATTCTTGTGATGTATTCCAAAGCTGTTTACTCCCTGTCCTCTGTTGGTATAATAGACCCACATGGGGATACCCTTGATACCGGCCAGCCCGGGAAGAAAACTCGAAAATGGAGGAAGTCTGTGATAATCTTCCAGAACATAGGCATTCCCGTCCAGATAATAGTTTTTCATGTAAGTTCCTTTCCTTTCCCTTTATGATGCATTAAATTTTATACATTAATATAATTATAGTATGCTTTCTTATGAAAGGCAATAATAAAAACATTTTTATGTCAATATTTACACCATATTTTTGATGTAGTTCGCGCATTATAAATCATCTTCGTGCATTTATAGTGCATTTCATTCATGTATTAGGCTTTTGTATACCATTTAGCAGTATAACAAGAACATATTTCCTCATTATTCCACTTAATTTTATTAAAAACGTTTTCTATAGCTGTGATTATTTCTTTTTTGATTGACATCTCTGCCAGGGTCTTACCGGCTATACTCCCTTTCTGACAGGCCTGGCCATAGGTGCTTTTGGCCTGATGCAGGCTATTTTCCAGATTCCCTTTGGCATACTAATCCTCGCCCGCACCTTACAGGGAAGCGGAGCGATTATCGGCGTCGGCTATTCCTGAGTCGCAGGCATGGCAGAAGGCCGCCACCGTGCCAAAACATTAAGTATTCTCGGCGCCTTCACCTCTCCAGCCGCAGCACTTGCCTTTGCAATCGGCCCTTTACTGCGTGGTACCGGTAATGGTATTTTCAACTCCTTTCAGTATATCGGCAGCTTTGCCGGTGCTGTTGTAACAGGGGCTGTATGGGGAGTGTCCGAAAGACTGTCATGGCTGCTGCTTATTGGTGTCAGCTGTATTGGTATATTTTTAGCAGCTGTCGATACTAAGAAAAATTCATTTCAGAAAGCGAAGGTGTAATGTTGAAAGATAGAATTTTAGATACCGTAGTACAGCTTATCCAACGGTACGGTCTGAAAAAGTTCACAGTAGATGAAGTGGCAGGAAATTGAGAACCTGAAACAGTTCAAGCTGTCCGCACTGAAAGATTTATTAGAGCAGGGTGCCCAGGAAGGAATTATAAAGAAAGAGGTCCATTTCGGGGTTTTATCTGCTATGCTGGAAAGAATCAGTGATATGTTTACTGACTATGATTTTTTAATAGAGAATGGTTTAAAAGCCTCCCAAGCCATGGAGGAGGCCCTTAACATTATTTTTAAAGGAATTAAGCTGCAATTTTCAGCCTGGATTTTTTTTAATCTCATGATAGCGCGGTTATAAAAAACTGGCTGCCGATAAGTATTGCTGCCCGGCAGCCAGCTTTCCACCTCCATGTAGCTTAACAGCTCATTTTCTGCTGCTTAGGCTGACATATTGCAATGTGCTTTATCTTACTTATTCTTTACGGCTTCTTTTACCTGCTTTACAAGTTCCTTTATCTGCACCTCAATTTTTTGCAAATCTTCTTCCCCCGGTGTTCCTGCGAATTCAACGGGTTCTAAGAACTCCCAGCCCATATTAAGCCTTGTGGTAATATCCGCTAATTCTCTTTCCGCTCCGCCTGACCATCCGTAAGAACCGAAACGGAATACCTTGCGGTTTAATACCTTCTTCTTTCCTAATTCCTCCAGTGCGGCACTCATTGGCGGAAACATCTTAAATTCATAGGTGGGCATGGCAAGAATAATTCCTGTTGCGGTCCAGGCCGAGGCTAATACCGTTCCCCAGGAATCTTCCGGTACTCTATGAACATGTACTGTAATATCTTCTTTCTCAAGTACTTTAAGAGCATGTTTTACCGCAAGCTCCGTCATCCCATACATGGAACCCCAGATAAATGCAATCTCTTCTCTGGCCGGTCCTTTCTGATAATCGGCATAAGCCTCATAGGCATCAATTATTGCTTTTGTATCCTTCCAGATCAGTCCGTGTCCCGGTGCTATAAGTTTTGCTGGAATTTCCCTGACTTTCTTGATGGCTGTCTTAACCTGCGGAGAGAAGGTTGCTACAATATTAGAATAATACCTTAAGGTCTCTTTCTCATATTCTTTTAATTCCTCCGCGCTGAATTCCTCCGCATAGATTCTTCCATCGCATTTTCCAAAGGAACCAAAAGCATCACAAGGGAACAAAACGCCCGTTGACTGGTCAAAGGTTGCAATGGTATCCGGCCAATGAACATTGGGAATCTCCGCAAAGCTTAAAACATGTCCCTCTCCCAAATCAAAGGAATCCTTATCTCCTACTACCGTGATATTATCCGTCAGACCATAGAACGCTCCTAAGAGTTCTTTTCCCTTCTTACTGCAAAGAATCTGAAAGTCACTGTTTATCTTTTTGAATGCTTCTATCCAGCCGGAATGGTCCGGTTCTACGTGATTTACAACAAGATATTTAATAGAGGATGGTTCAATATCCATCTCCTTAAGCAGGGAGAAAAGGCTCTCCGGAACTCCGTCCCAGCCGCACACGCCGTCTACTATGGCAGTCTTTTCTCCCTTTATGATATATGAATTTAAGGTAACACCATTTGGCATTTCCCATAAGCCTTCAAACAATATATTTTCCACATCAATGGACAGTTGATAGGTTCCTGCTGCTATTTCTGTTATTTTCATTTTTATACCCATTGCATACCGCAGGCATGCCTGCGGTACTGCCGCAAATAAAAAGGTTGAAAGAATCGTATTGCGGCATCCTTTCTATCATTTATATTTTCTTTCAACCTTGGCTCCCATGCATATCGCAAGCTGGCCAGTAGATTGCTTGCACTCTGCACGATACTGCATAAATAAGGGGGTGTGAAAAATACACCGTATTTTTCATACTTGGCTCCCATCTGCGTGCTTTAGCACGCGTACAAAATCAGGGGGAGTGAAAGTTTATCTTTCACTCTTTCCTCCTTCTTTCATCCTAGGAACATTTTAGCTTTAAAGTACCGGATAGTCAACTGTTAAAGAAGCCTATTGCGTTACTGAATCTTGAAAATCACTTTTCTTATTTACATATTTCATAAAAAATGCTATAGTATAGTATATCATTTTAATTGTATACAATCAAATACATAATTTTATTAAATTTAAGCTATTATATAAACAAATTGTACAATACTTAACACGAAAGAAGGTACGTAGCATGAAGCATGTTATTATGTTTGAGACAAGTTGGTGCCCCCACTGCCGAAGAGCACACTCCTTTTTGGAGGAATTATTCCACGAAAATCCTGCTTACAAGGATATCGAAATTCAATTTATTGACGAGGAGCTGCATCCTGATATTGCGAACAAATACGATTATTTTTATGTTCCCACTTTTTATGTGGATTCCGATAAGTTCCATGAAGGAGTTCCCTCAAAGGATGCCATCAGGCAGGTTCTGGACGCTGCACTCGCTTAAAGGTGTACGAGCAGTTTAGAGGACTATGAATCCTTTTAAAACTCCTGGTCAATTGATATACTACCCAAAAAAGATTGCCCCAACCGGCAATCTTTTCTCTTTTCTTCTTTATGCTAAGGGACCAGTCCCCTTAATTTCTTTTTATCAATTACTTTGACACCGCCTCTGTACAGTTCTACTATTCCTTCTTCTGCAAAATATTTCATCATCCTGGAGACCACTTCCCTGGCACTGCCCACATATTTTGCTATCTGCTCATGAGTAAGTTCTATGGTATCAGACCCGCTCCTTGCCGTTTCGTCCAGAAGAAAGATGGCAAGCCTCTTATCAAAGCTCATAAACAGAATCTGCTCCATTGCCCACATAACCTCTGAAAACGCATCTATAATCAGCTTATTGGTAAAATTATCGGCATAAATATTTTTTAAACATACCTGCTGATAGGCAGAAGCATCTACTAAAAGCACTTCACTGTCACACTCTGCGTCGATGTGCACATCAAACGTAATGTTTTCCAATATACAAGAGGCAGACAGGATGCAGATATTGTCATCCCTCAGCCGGAATAATGTGACTTCCTTTCCTTCCTCTGAAAGGATATAGACCCTAAGTTCCCCCTTTTTAATTAACAGGATTCCGATGCAGTCATTACTGCCGCTGTGCACTCTGGCTCCCTTTTCATATTGCACCGGAAAAGTACTGTTTAATATGCGGCTTTTTTCTCCCTCATTTAACTTATCCCAAAAAGCAAAGGCGTGGGATATGTAATTTACATCCTGTTTATTTAACATACTTACCTCATTTCCTGCTTCTATATGCAAAAATAATCTTATCTATACTAATATTTTCATAAAAATACCGGAAAGTCAATCCCATCTTACCTATTCATTATACTACAAAAGTGCATATAAAATACCGGCCGTTTCGTCTTTATACGAAAGGCCGGTCTAATGAAAACTTTATTATATTTCTGTTTTCCAAAGTCCGTGAAGATTGCAGTATTCATATGCCGCAACCGGTTCTTCATCCGATAATACAAAAACAGCTTCCGGTTTCTCACCAGGGTTTAAGAAACGTGCCTGTAAACCCTTTGTTGTCTCCAGATAAATCCATTGAATAAAATGCTCCGCCGTCATGGGATGCTCTACACTTCCGACACTAACCGTTACTGTATTACCCTCCCTTTCTACAACAGGAAGATGTTTTTCCGTAGCCGCTTCCGTTGTATTGGCTATCAATTCCTGCATTACTTCACCGCAGCAGGTTAAAGGCGCACCTGACTCATGAAAAAATGTCACTATATTTCCACAGTGCTTACATTTAAAAAATCTTGGTTCCTTTTTCATATAATCCAACCTTTCTGCCCATCAGGCACATAACAGATGCTGTTTAATAATTGGTTGCCAACACTTTAAAATAAGCCTGGGGATGTTCACAGACGGGACATTTCTCCGGTGCATTTTTGCCGATATGTATATGTCCGCAATTGGCACACTGCCAAACGGTATCTCCATCTTTTGAAAATACCAGACCATTTTCAAGATTGGCTAAAAGCTTTTTATATCTTTCTTCATGTTCCTTTTCAATTTTTGCTACGCTTTCAAATAACCAGGCTACACGGTCAAAGCCTTCTTCTTTTGCTTCCTTTGCAAATTCCGCATACATCTGGGTCCACTCGTAATTCTCACCGGAAGCGGCATCTGCAAGGTTTTCCTTTGTATCCGGCATACCGTCATGAAGCAGCTTAAACCAAATCTTAGCATGCTCCTTTTCATTATTGGCTGTTTCTAAAAAGAGTTCTGCAATTTGTTCATAGCCTTCCTTTTTTGCCTTGGATGCATAATAAGTATACTTATTTCTTGCTTCTGATTCTCCTGCAAAGGCAGCTCTTAAATTTGCTTCTGTTTTTGTTCCTTTTAATTCTTTCATTCGCTTCTCCTTTTCCTCTCATTGAAAAAAGAGCACGTACTTGTAGAAAGCAAGGGCTCTTTTAATTATATCAATTTAGTTAATCGGTGTAAATGAGTCTTTGCTTAAACCACATACAGGGCATACCCAATCTTCGGGAACATCCTCCCATGCAGTTCCGGGTGCAATACCGCCATCGGGATCGCCTGTCTCTGGATCGTAAATATAACCGCAAGGGCACTCGTACTTCATGTAAAACACCTCCTTAAATTCATTTTCTTTTATACTTGACTCCCATGTATATCGCAAACAAGTAGATTGTTTGCAATCTACACGATATTGCATAAATAAGGAGGTGTGAAAAATGTATTGTATTTTTCACACTTTGTCCTTATAAAACACTTAAATTATAGCATAAAATAAAATCTATTACAACCTTGACTTAGAAGCAACGATTCTTATCTGTCTTATCACAATTTCCAAACTTTGTACAACGATAGCATATTTCATTGGCAAGACCTGTTCCTTTAAAGTACTCTTTTAGATTTTCAAAGGTAATTTCCGCAATATTGCTTAGCGCTTCCTTTGTTAAAAAGGCCTGATGTGAAGTTACTATGACATTGGGCATGGAGATTAAGCCTGAAAGGATATCATCCTTTATAATCTCACCGGATAAATCCTCGTAAAAGAATTCGGTTTCTTCCTCGTATACATCAAGGACAGCTCCTCCTACCTGCTCTTCCTTTATGGCATGAAACAGGTCCTCGCTGTTTATCAGGGCACCTCTTGAAGTATTAATAAGGAAAACACCCTTTTTCATTAACTGCAGCGTATTCTTATTAATCATATGCCAGGTTTCCTTCGTCAGGGGACAATGCAGTGATATAACATCTGAACGTTCACATAATTCCTGTAAGGACACATAATGAAGTCCCGATTCTGTCTGGGGATAAAGGTCATATGCCAAAATCTCCATCCCAAAGCCTTTACAGATGTCAATAAAGATTCTTCCGATCTTCCCCGTTCCGATAACTCCCATAGTCTTCCCGTGCAAATCAAATCCAGTCAGACCATTCAGGCTGAAATTATGTTCCCTTGTCCTGTTATATGCCCTGTGTATCTTCCGGTTTAAAGTAAGCAAAAGAGCCATTGCATGTTCTGCCACCGCATAGGGTGAATAGGCCGGTACCCTGACAACATGTACCTTTCCAAAAGCGGCCTTAAAATCAACATTATTATACCCTGCACAGCGCATGGCAATAAGCCTTACGCCTCCCTCATAAAGGATATCAATCGTTTTTGCATCAATGGTATCATTTACAAAGGCAACTACTGCTTCATAGCCTCTGGCCATAATTGCAGTATCCGCATTTAATTTCGGCTCGAAATAATCAATCTCGAAGTCAAATGCTTCTTTATACATATCAAAATAGGTCTTATCATAAGGTTTTGTATCAAAAAAACAAATCTTTTTCATTCCCACCACACCTTTCTGCTAAGGCAAAGGAAAATGATATTTCTGTTCTGCCTTATTTTGGTTCGGAGAATTTCTCAATTCTTTCCTTCATGGTCTTATTGAAATTCTCAACCTTTCTGTCATACTCATCATTCATCAGTGACGATGCAAGAAGGAAATCCGCCGTAGCCAGATTGTTTGCAATTGGAATATCATAAACAACCGCTATACGAAGAAGTGCCTTTACATCCGGGTCATGGGGCTGTGATTCCAGCGGATCCCACAAAAAGATCACAAAATCAATTCCACCCTCTACGATTCGGCAGCCTATCTGCTGGTCACCGCCCAGAGGGCCGCTGTTATAGCCTTTTACCGGCAATCCTGTCTGTTCGGATATCAGCCTTGCAGTCGTTCCGGTACCGCAAAGAAAATGGTTCTTTAATATATCCTTGTTCTTGTCGGCCCATTTTACCAGTTCCTGTTTCTTGCCATCATGAGCAATTAATGCAATATGTTTCGTCTTACCTATCTTAAAATAAATATAATCATCTAATAACATACTACCTCCTGTCAATCCCTTATCCATATAAATCGCTTGTTTTCATCTCTAAACTTGTCCGCTTAAACTTAGTCCTGATTCTCTGCTAATATTTCCATAAATCAGGGAGATGAACCCTACTGCGGTTACATCTCTATCATACTTGCTTTGCCATAAAAATGCAATGCAAATCTCATTTGAACAAATAGCAAACTAAGTGCTGCAAGCTTTTTGTTTGAAATACATCAAGAACTTTATTGGACGCCTTATCTTCCTTTAATGTGGTATCCACTTTGTTTGGAGGATTGGTTCCGGGAGTAGAACTTCCGCTCGGCCTACTGCTGCTTACCGTTGAAGTGATGCTCGTAGGTTCCTTATAGGCAGTTGATGCTGTGCTCACTGGCGCCTTGTAACTACTGGTCTTTCTTGAGGTAGCTAATGCCATATTGTCCTCCTATGTAGATTTATCTATCTTACCTTTTCCTCCAAGAGAAACAAATCAGAACCATTCTCCTTCTTTGCAGCTTTGGTTCAAAAGATAAGAACTATTGCAGATATTTTATTTCAAGACCTTTTTTCGTCATGGAATAGAGATAGCCGGTTCCCAGTTGGAACCATTACCGCATCCATTGGATTTGTAATCTATGTTTCAATAGTAATCCCATAATTTTTTGATATGGCAGACAATCCAGATGTGCTGATTGGTCAAAAAAATTCCCCTGCCTTTTGACAGGAGGACCTTTTCTTATTATTTTTCACTTCATTGATGTATATTTATAAATAGCAGGTAAATATTTTTTACCTGTTCCTGCTTGTGATATCTTCCTTTTTATGCTAGAATGTATATTATTATCTATGTATTATCTTTTCATCATAATTCAATCTGATTTTTACTCATTTGAAATTATACTTAATCCTGCAAAATAATACATAGTGCTACAAAAAATATAACCCAAAGGAGGCTGTTATGAGTAATATTGATTTTTCCAGTATTACACCTGAAATTTTGGCACTTTCCGATTTGTGTACCCAAAACAGTGTAATTGATCCCTCTCTTTACTCCAAGTATCAGGTAAAAAGAGGGCTTAGGGATGTGAGCGGTGCGGGTGTGTTAACCGGTCTGACAGAAATTGCAGAAGTACGTTCCCATCTGATCGTAGAATCTGAATATATTCCTTGTGAAGGGCAGCTTTTTTACAGGGGTATTGATGTAAAACAAATTGTACAGGGTTTTATTGAAGAAAACCGGTTCGGCTTTGAGGAGGTTACATACCTGCTGTTATTTGGTACGCTTCCTACGAAAGAAGAACTTAGCAATTTTAAAAGACTTCTTGGCGAATATCGTTCTCTTCCCACATCCTTTGTAAGAGATATTATTATGAAGGCCCCCAGTAAAGATATGATGAATACGCTGGCAAGAAGTGTCCTTACCCTGTATTCCTATGATGATAAAGCTGATGACATTTCCTTGCCCAATGTACTGCGGCAGTCGCTTCAGCTTATTTCCTTATTCCCTCTGCTGTCCGTATACGGCTATCAGGCATGCAGCCACTATCACGACGGGCAAAGCCTGTATATACACACCCCTGACCCTGATCTTTCTACTGCGGAGTTAATTCTTCATCTCCTAAGGCCGGACAGCAAATACACTCCCTTAGAAGCAAAAATCCTGGATGTTGCTCTGGTGCTTCATGCAGAGCACGGAGGCGGTAATAACTCCACGTTTACTACACACGTAGTAACTTCAACCGCCACGGATACGTATTCCTCCGTTGCTGCTTCCCTGGGTTCCTTAAAAGGGCCTAAGCACGGCGGTGCAAATATTAAGGTTATACAGATGTTTGAAGACATGAAGAACTCATTGAGGAACTGGGAGGATGAAGATGAGGTACGGGGCTATCTGACTTCTCTGATTAATAAAGATGCATTTGATAAGTCCGGTCTTATTTATGGTATGGGGCATGCTGTTTATTCCATTTCCGACCCCAGAGCCGAAATATTTAAAAGCTTCGTAGAAAAGCTTTCCGAGGAAAAAGGCCGCAAGAAGGAATATATGCTTTACAATATGGTTGAAAAGCTGGCTCCGGAAGTTATTGCAAGGGAACGTCCGATTTATAAAGGTGTCAGTGCCAATGTAGACTTTTACAGCGGTTTTGTGTACAGCATGCTAGACCTTCCGCTTGAGCTGTATACTCCTATCTTTGCTATTGCAAGAATTTCAGGCTGGAGTGCCCACCGCATGGAAGAGCTTATTAATGCCGGTAAGATTATCCGCCCGGCTTATAAGAGCGTGTCCAAATTAAAAGGCTATACCAAGCTATCCGATAGAACATAAAGAACTATAAAAACAGAAGGAGTTTTCACATTATTTATTGTGAAAGGCTCCTTCTGTTTTTGCTACCTTACGTATATTGTTTCCTGCATCTGTTTGCTATTCTTTTTGCTTAAACAGACTTATGATAAAGAGCAATATTACCGCACCAACAATTGATACAATAAAACTCCAGATATTTAAGCCTGTTGCAGGACCCCATCCAAATATACCGGCAAGCCAACCTCCTATGAAGGCACCTACTATACCCACCAGAATATTCATCCCAGCACCCATCTGGCTGTCCTTTTTCATTATCTTACTGGCAATCCAACCGGATATACCTCCCAAAATAATCCATATTATAATATTACTGATTTCCGGCATATCATCACCTTCCTCTCTCGTTTTTAATTTTATCAATGATTTCGTTGGCTTTACTAGCAGCCTTTTCTTTTATTTCTTCCCCTTTTTCACTGATTTCACTCCCCATTGTTTGAATCTTACCCTTAAGCTCCAACTGGTCGGAGTGAACCATCTTACCGGCAGTTTCTTTCATTTTTCCGGACAAATGGGTTATCTGATTGTTCATTTTATTATCCATTTTTACTTCTCCTTCCTTATCTTTAGTATGCAATAAGAACACATAAAAAATTCAGGAAAAGTAAGGATGAAAATTTATTTTTTGTCTTACATTTTTCGAAATCTCTCATATCTTTGTGAGGTAATTTCCTCGCTGCTTTTTTCTTTATAAGTATGGAGAAAATTGAGAATAGAAAGCCTTAAAGCTTCAGTTACGCTCTGTATATTCGTCAAATTAACCGGTTCTTCCTCCGGAATGATTTTTTCAATAATTTTTAATTTTATCAGATCCTGTGCCGTTATCTTCATAACTTCTGCCGCTTCGGACGCTCTTTTGCTGTCCTTCCAAAGAATAGACGCAAAACCCTCCGGAGAAAGAATTGAATAGACTGCATTTTCTAACATCCATACTTCATTGGCAACTGCAAGAGCCAACGCACCGCCGCTGCCCCCTTCCCCTGTTATGATACTAAGAATGGGGACCTTTAACCCTGACATTTCAAACAGGTTTCTGGCAATTGCCTCTCCCTGTCCCTTTTCTTCCGCTTCTATTCCCGGATAGGCCCCCGGAGTATCTACAAAGCAGATGATGGGCCTGTTAAATTTCTCTGCCTGTTTCATCAGTCTTAATGCCTTACGGTAGCCGGAAGGATTCGCCATCCCATAGTTTCTTCTTGCATTTTCCTTTATAGTACGTCCCTTTTGCAGGCCGATGACTGTGACATACTCTCCTTCTATCACAGCGATTCCTCCGGTGACGGCTCCATCATCCCTTCCCTGCCTGTCTCCGTGAAGCTCTATGAATTTATTGAAAATACCGCCGATAAAATCAAGGCTGGTAGGCCGTTCATTTCCTCTTGCAATTTCAACACGTTCCCATGCTGTCAGTTCAGCTGCCATGCTAATCTGCTCCCTTCTTCTAATCCTTTTACTAAATACAGGCACAGGAGTCTACCGTACTCATGCAGAATCTTGTGCCTGTTTTATCTTTTCCATATCAGCAGTATTTATTTTGACTTCTCCGTACTTTTGATAAGAAGAGACAAGGTTTGTTTTAATTTATTCCGTTTTACTACCTTATCAATAAATCCATGCTCCAATAAAAACTCAGCACTTTGAAAGCCTTCCGGCAGCTTTTGTCCTATGGTCTGCTCAATTACCCTTGGCCCCGCAAAGCCGATCAATGCCCCGGGTTCTGCCAGAATGATGTCTCCAAGCATGGCAAAGCTTGCCATAACTCCTCCGGTTGTTGGATCTGTTAACACGGGTATATATAAAAGCCCTGCTTCGTCATGCTTTTTGATAGCTCCCGCAGTCTTTGCCATCTGCATTAAAGATACAATTCCCTCCTGCATCCTGGCACCGCCTGAGCAGCAAAAAAGGATTACCGGAAGCCTGCTCCCGGTAGCTGTTTCTATGAGGCGGGTTATCTTTTCTCCCACCGTTTCTCCCATACTGCCCATAAGAAAGGTAGAAGCCATAACTCCAATGGCTACTTCCATTCCGTCTATGGTTCCTTTTCCTGTCACCACAGCATCGTCAAGCCCTGTAGCCATACGAAGATGATTTAATTTTTCCTGATAGCCCGGAAAGCAAAGAGGGTCACTTACCGGAAGGTTCACATCCCACTCGGTAAAGCTTCCTGTATCCAATACCATACTAAGCCTGGTTCTGGGGCTAATGCGAAAATAATTACCGCACACAGGACAGATGTAAAAGTTTTGGACTACATCTTCCAGATAGACAATTTCATTGCACGTATCGCATTTGTCAAAAAGTCCTTCCGGAACCTGGGCATCGTAAAGGTGGGCAAGCTTTTTTTGCATACTGCTGTCTGCAAGATTTTTTTTAAACATTTCCTTTAACATGATGACCTCTTTCTTAGATAGCCTTAGGCATTTCTTTCCTGTCTTTCAGGAGCTTTTCTACAAAGGCAGTATCCGTATTTCCATTTTTAAAATCTTCATGATTGATGAGCGTATATAGAAAATCCAGGTTTGTGTCAATTCCTTCGATTACCAGTTCACCAAGCACTCCACGCATTTTCTGTATAGCCTGCTCTCTGTCGGTATCGTGTACCATCAACTTAACAAGGAGGGAATCATAGGCTGCGGGAATCTTATAGCCTGCATAAAGGGCAGAATCAATCCTCACACCATTGCCTCCGGGAAAATGAAGGGAAGTAACCGTACCGGGACAGGGCATAAAATCTTTCATAGGATTTTCTGCATTAATTCTGCACTCGATGGCATGCCCCTTCATTACCACATCTTCCTGGGACAATAAAAGCGGTCTGCCTTCAGCAATTTTAATCTGTTCCTTTATCAGGTCAATGCCTGTTACCAGCTCGGTAATACCATGTTCTACCTGAATTCTTGTATTCATTTCTATAAAATAAAACCTGTTACTGCTATCCAATATAAATTCTATGGTTCCCGCATTCTGATACCCTACGGTCTTAGCTGCCTTCACCGCCGCTTCTCCCATAGCTTTTCTGATTTCCGGAGGCACATGATGGGCCGGTGCTTCCTCAATCAGCTTTTGATGTCTTCTTTGAAGGGAGCAATCCCTCTCGCCAAGATGTATAACTTTGCCGTAATTATCTGCCAGAATTTGAAATTCAATATGTCTTGCCCCTTCAATATATTTTTCAATATAGAGGGTGTCATCTCCAAAGGAATTCTTTGCTTCCTGTCCGGCTGTTTCAAAGAGCTTTGCAAACTCTTCTTCTTTCCTTACAATACGCATGCCCTTTCCGCCGCCTCCGGCGCTGGCCTTTATGATAACCGGATAGCCTATGTCTGCGGCGATTTTTAATCCTTCCTCCACGGAAGCCACCGCTTCTTTGGTTCCCGGAACCACCGGTACTCCCGCTTCTATCATAGTTCTTCTGGCTTCTGACTTGTTGCCCATCTTATCAATTATTTCTCCGGAAGGTCCGATAAAAATGATACCGCATTTTTTGCAAAGTTCAGAGAACCTGGCATTTTCTGATAAGAAGCCAAAACCCGGATGTATGGCATCTGCGCCTGCCGCACAGGCTGCACTTATGATTCTGTCCATTTTCAGATAGCTGTCTTTTGAGGATACAGGCCCGATGCAGATGGTTTCATCTGCCAATTGGGCATGGAGGGCGTCCTTATCAATATCTGAGCATATAGCTACAGAATATACTCCCATTTCCCTGCAGGCACGTATAATCCGTACTGCGATTTCTCCTCTGTTGGCAATTAAGATTTTATTTATCATCACTACCTCTTTCCTAGCTGATTGCAAATATAAGTTCTGCTTCTGCAAATACCTTGTCACCGTCATAAGCCTTTGCAGAGGCTACCCCTATACTTCCCTTTCCTTTTATCAACTCAACCTCCAGTGTCAATACATCACCGGGTATTACCTTATTTCGAAACCTTGCCTTATTCACTCCGCCAAAGTAAGCATTTTTACCCTTATTTTCCTCCAGCGACAAGCAGACAACCGCTCCTACCTGGGCCATTGCCTCCAGTATCAAAACTCCCGGCATAACCGGCTCCCCCGGAAAATGTCCTTCAAAGTAAGGTTCATTGTAGCTTACACATTTTTTCCCGATTGCACGTTTACCGGGTTCCAATTCTTCAATTCTGTCAACCATTAAAAAGGGACTTCTTTGGGGTATGATTTTCTTTATTTCATTGATATCTAACATGTGATAGTCTTTCCCTCCTTTACAGGGGCTTTAGGAATATCAGTGCCTGACCGTATTCCACCATATCCTTGTTGTGTACTTCAATCCTCTCGACAATGCCGTCATATTCCGACTCTATTTCATTCATCAGCTTCATGGCTTCAATAATTCCCACAGCCTGCCCCTTCTTTACTCTGTCACCTACCTGAACGTAAGGGTCGTTCTTTTCGGATTTCGCCGTATAAAAGGTACCAACCATAGGAGACTTGATAACCAGTAAGTCTTCCTCTATTTTCGAATTGCTTTCCTCTGGTAAGGGCATCTTCACATTGGTAATAACCTCTGTTTTAAGGTTTCTCTCACATTCAAGCTCCAGTGACACATCATTGTCTTTGTAGCGGAAGGCTGTTATATTACTTGCTGAAACCGCTTTGATCAATTCAAGAATCTCTTCTTTTTTCACAGGTTACCTCCCACTATATTTCTTTACCAAAATACTTCCGTTATGCCCGCCAAAACCTAAGGAATTGGATATGGCATAGTTTATCTCTCTGTCCGTCACCGGGTCCTTTGCATAATTTAAGTCAAGTTCTTCATCGGGAATCTCATAGCCTGCGGTTGCATGGATATAGTTTTCCATAACGGATTTCACGCAAACAATGAATTCCACGGCTCCTGCCGCACCAAGCATATGTCCTGTCATGGACTTAGTAGAGTTCACAACCAGATTATAAGCATGTTCTCCAAAAGCCATCTTCATAGACCTGGTTTCATAAAGGTCATTGTGATGGGTACTGGTTCCGTGTGCATTAACATAATCCACTTCTTCTTTTTTGATTCCTGCCTCTTTTACAGCTAACAGCATCGCTCTTGCCGCACCTTCTCCATCTTCAGAAGGAGATGTGATATGGAACGCATCACAGGTAGCTCCGTAACCTGCTATTTCGGCCAGGATAGTAGCTCCTCTGTTAATTGCATGCTCATAGGATTCCAGCACTACAACCCCTGCACCTTCTCCCATTATAAATCCGTTTCTTTCTTTATCAAAAGGGATAGAGGCTCTCTTTGGATCTGTCTGTGTAGTCATGGCAGTCAGAGCCGAAAAGCCGGATACTCCGATGGGGCTGATGGCTGCTTCCGTACCTCCCGCCACACAAACATCCACTTCATCACACTGGATATAACGCATCGCCTCTCCGATAGAGTGGGTTCCTGTGGCACAGGCTGTAACTACATTGGTGCACTTTCCCCTTAGTCCGTACTGGATTGCTACATTTCCGGCTGCCATATTGGATATCATCAAGGGAACCAGTAAAGGGGCTATCCTTTTAGGCCCTTTCTCAAGAAGTTTCGTATGCTCTCTTTCCACTGCCTGGAGACTTCCGATTCCAGAGCCTACGCACACTCCGATTCTGGTTGTATCCTCTTTCTCAAGGTCTAACCCTGCATTTTTAATTGCCTCCCCAGCTGCTGCCACCGCATACTGACAGAAATCCTCCATACGTTTGGCGGCCTTTGGATCCATGTAATCCTCCGGATGAAAGTCCTTTACCTGGGCAGCTAATTTCACTTTATACTCCGTGGTATCAAAATAAGTAATAGGAGCAAAGGGAATTCTTTGCTCTTTTATTCCCTGCCAAAAATCTTCTACATTATTACCGATGGGGGATATTATCCCCATTCCGGTTACAACTACGCGCTTTTTCATTTATTATACCCATTACATACCGCAGGCCTGCCCTAAGACCAGTCTGTAGTACTGCCACAAAAATAAAGAATGTGAAGGCTTTTTTCTGTGGCATCCTTTCTCTCCAAATTCACCTTCACTCTGTCTTACTGTTAAATTCCCATACCGCCGTCTACGGATAATACCTGACCGGTTATATAAGAGGCCTTATCAGAAGCTAAGAATACTGCTGCTTCTGCTATATCACTGCCTTCTCCAAACCTTCTTAACGGAACGGCTTCCAATACCTTGCTCTTAAACTCCTCTTTCAGATTAGCCGTCATATCGGTATTGATATAACCGGGAGCTATGGCATTAACATTGATGTTTCTGGATGCAAGTTCTTTTGCAAGAGTCTTAGTCATACCGATGACACCTGCCTTAGCCGCACTGTAGTTTACCTGCCCGGGATTACCGTGTATACCTGAAATAGAGGATATATTGACGATTTTACCGTATCGTTGCTTTAACATCATACGGGATGCCTGTCTTAAGCAGTAGAAAACGCCACGCAGATTTAAGTCTATTACCTGATCAAATTCTTTATCACTCATTTTTAAAATCAGGTTATCTCTTGTAATTCCTGCATTATTTATTAGAATATCCAGTCTTTTAAAGTTCTCTGCTATGTAGATAAACATTTTATCTACCTCTGCAGAATCTGAAACATCCCCTTTTAACAAAAAGGCTGTTCCGCCCTTAGTAACAATTTCATTTACTGTCTGCTTTGCAGCTTCCTCTGAGCCGCAGTAATTTACAATAACAGTGGCACCATTCTCCGCCAATGCTAAAGCTATGGCCTTTCCAATACCCCGGCTTCCGCCGGTTACTAATGCAATTTTACCTTCCAGCATAGAATACCTCCTTCAGTTTATTTAAGTCCTCTGTCTTTTCAACATTAACTGTGAGAACCTGTTTATCTATCTTCCTGATAAATCCTGCCAAGGTCTTACCGGGACCGATTTCCACAAAAAGATCCACTCCTTCATCTAACAGTGTACGGACGCTTTCTTCCCACCTTACAGGAGAATATACCTGGCGGGAAAGGATATCTTTAATGGTAGCGCTGTTTCTTATTATGCCGGCATTTATGTTTGTCACATAGGGGATAACCGGGTCATTAACCGTTACACTCTTAAGTCTTTCTGACAGTTTTTCTCCTGCTTCCTTTAGCATAGGTGAATGAAAAGGACCGCTTACATTTAAGGAAAGGACTCTTTTTGCCCCTGCCTTTATTAACTCTTCGGATACTTCCGCAACTGCTTTCTTATCTCCTGATATGACAGTCTGCCCCGGACAGTTATAGTTCGCAACGGCAACCGTTCCTTCTGCTCTTTTAAGGACCTCTTCTATTACTTTTGTATCAAGCCCCAGAACCGCCGCCATTCCTCCCTTTCCTTCGGGAACTGCACTTTCCATCAGCTCTCCTCTGGCCTTTATAAGAGGAATTCCTTCCTCAAAGGATATGGCGCCGGAGGCAATGACCGCCGGATATTCACCAAGACTAAGACCGGCATAATAGTCAGCATCCATGCCAAGCTCTTTTATTTTTGCCAGGATGGCAAGGCAGGTGACAGCCATAGCAGGCTGTGTGTATCTTGTTATGTTCAGATTTATATTTTCGTTAAAGCAAAGCCCTTTAATATCCATAGAAAGTAATTCTTCGGCTTTGTCATATATTTCTCTGGAGGTTTGAAAGTCATCATAAAAGTCTTTTCCCATACCGGCATACTGTGCACCCTGCCCCGGGAATAGAAAGGCTGTTTTTCCCATCCTTAAATCCATCCTTTTTGCATTACAGTTATTGCTTCTGAAACCATTTCTTCTATGATTTCTTTGCAAGATTGTTCCTTTGCGATAAGCCCCGCTATCTGTCCCGCCATGACAGAACCATCGGTTATATCACCCTCCATTACGGACTTCCGTAAGGAACCAAGTGTGAGAAGCTCCAGTTCTTCAAAACTCTTTCCGTCTTCTTCTAATTTGAGGTAATTTCTGGTCATGTTATTGCGAAGTGATCTTACCGGATGTCCCGTAGACCGCCCTGTTACAGTGGTATCAATATCTTTTGAGCTTATAATCCGTTTTTTATAGTTATCATGTACAATGGACTCATGGGATACCACAAACCGGGTCCCAATCTGAGCACCTTTGGCTCCAAGCATCAGTATGGCAGCAAGGCCTCTGCCGTCTCCGATTCCTCCGGCCGCTATAACCGGAATGGAGACAGCATCTGCTATCTGAGGTATCAATGCCATAGTCGTCAATTCGCCGATATGTCCTCCGGCTTCACAGCCTTCTGCTACAAGTGCATCTGCTCCGCTTCGCTCCATTCTCTTAGCCAGAGCTACGGAGGCAACAACGGGTATCACTGTTATTCCCGCTGCCTTCCAATCCTTTAAAAACTTTTCGGGATTTCCCGCACCGGTTGTTACCACCGGCACTTTTTCTTCTATTACTAACCGGGCAATTTCTTCCGCATGAGGACTAAGAAGCATTATGTTTACACCAAAGGGGTTACTGGTTTTCTCTTTTACCTGCCTGATCTCGTTTCGTACAATATCTGCTGTGGCATTACCTGCGGCAATGATTCCAAGTCCCCCTGCCTCCGATACACCGGCAGCCAGATTGTGTTCTGCCACCCAGGCCATACCTCCCTGAATAATAGGGTACTTTATATGAAGCAGATCACAGACTTCTGTGTATAATGCTATTTTTCTTTCCATTTACTCCACGCCCTTATTTTTTAAATAGGTCAGTAAGTCACTAACAGTTTCCATGGTATTTAAATCCTCAGAAGGTACTTCTAAGTCAAATTCTTCTTCCACTGCCATGATCAATTCAAACAATTCCAGGGAATCTGCTCCCAAATCTTCTTTAAAGGAAGAATTCTCCGTAATGGTACCTGCGTCTACCGTAAGCTGTTTTGCTATGATTTCTATCACTTTTTCCAACATGTTTTATACCCTTTACATATCCCAGGCCAGCCTGGGATACTGCCACAAATTAAACGTGTGAAAGTAGTTGTATGTGGCACCCTTTCATATTTGAATTTTCTTTCACACTTGGCTCCCGTGCATATTGCAAGCAAGCTTGCAATACTGCGTAAATAAGGGGGTGCGAAAAATACACCGTATTTTTCACACTTTGTACCTCGATTTTATTAATAGCTGATTTGCATTTTCTTTAGACTGACTTTTATACCTTTTCTTCTTTTTATGATTACAAGAAGAAGACCAACAATTACAAGGATTGCTGCTATTATTGCCGATACCAGTTTTACTATGTTTTTGATTTCTCTTTTAAATACATGAATGGGGAAACCCCATTCCGAAGAATTCTCCTGCACATTATCTTCCTGGTTAAGAGGTTCCTCGGCAGCTTCCATGTATTCATCCCAATGTTTCATAAGAATACTGTCACCGGCAAGGTCTTCTTTTCTTCCAAGAACTCTGATATAAAAATATGCCCTTTTAAAGATGTTGCCGTCTTTTCTTCTTACATCCTTATCGGTAAAGTTCTCATTAAGAGAACCTGCATCCAGCTCACTTAGCATATTGATAAGCACCTGCTCATTCATTCCGTTACCTCCTATCTTTCTTATAAGTTTTACTGCCGCAAATCAGGCTGTGAAATGCTTTTTATTTCATTACGCCCATTTCTGGTCAAAGGTGAGCTTCATCCTGCTCCTAAGCCTTGACAGCCTGCTATCCACAGCCGTAACGGTCATCCTCATGGCCTTTGCAATATCCTTTGAGGACTGCAAATAGTAATATCTGCGCAGAACCAGTTCCCGGTCCTTTTTCTCCAGCTCTTTAATTACTTCATTCAATAGAAGGATATCTTCTTTACGAAATAGCTGGTTCTCTACATTCTGGCTCTGGTCAATAAAGCATTGGGCAATATCTGTGAAATCTTCCTTGTATTCCATTCCTTCTCTGCGGCTTAAATCCCGCAGCTTATTGATTGCTGTATTTCTGGCAATCACCTTCAGATATGTTTTTAAGGAGGCTTTTTCCATATCATAATTCCTGATATGCTTCCATAACTTCATATAGGTATCATTCACACACTCTTCAATATCCTGTCTTCGGCTGCCAAGAATTGTGCCGGCTATATGGATTAAGAGCTTTTCGTACTTTTCAGATAACTTTAATAAGCCTATTTCATTTCCTTCATAAAGCAGGCTTACTATTGCCTCATCCTTCAAGTTATTAGCCTCCTTTCACATGCTCCTCTACTTATACACAAATAGATTTAAAATCTTGCAGAAGTTTTTATTTTTTTTCTAAAGCAGTTTTGGTATAGTTATTGCTGCCGTTCCATAATATCCACTCCGTATGGCCCGTATCATAAACCGCTTTAATTTGTTCTTTTATTTCTTCTTTTCCATAATTAATATGATGCTTCACCCAGGTTGCGGTAAAATCCTGCAGCCAGGGTCTTACCTCTGCCAACTTCCCCTTATCGTTCTTCCCATCTGCCGTTAACACCTCATTGGATTTTTTAAGAGCTCCCAATATTGTCTCATAAGGCTTGGTGTCAGGATAGTCAATGCCAAAGGAACCTTCACCATAATGGGAAGGATATATCATAGGACATATATAATCTAAGTATTCAGCCATCTTTGCATAATCTTGTCCCACAATTTCAGCATCTATCTTGCTTCCTATTATGGTGCCGAATACATCTGCTGAAACCTTTACTCCAAGAGGCTTTAAACTGTCACAGGCATACTTTGTAAATTCTGTGATTGTCTCTGTCTTGCTTTTACTTTTACCATCCTTTCCGAAATCCACCTGTTTCATACCGGAATCCGTAGAAAACCGGATATAATCAAACTGTATCTCATCAAACCCCTGTAAAGCAGCTTCCTTTCCAATGTCTACAAGGTAATCCCACACTTCCTTTTTATAGGGGTTTACCCAGCGGTCACCATTCTTATCCTTGAAGACGGTCCCGCCCTTCTTTTTAAGGCATAAATCCTTCCGTTCCTTCGCAAGCAAAGGATCTTTAAAGGCTACTACTCTGGCTATCAGGTAAATGTTCTTTTCCTTTAACTTCTTTACAAGTCCCGGCATATCTTTTATATAGTTCGTGCCTGCCCCGATTTCATTCACCAGAGGCTGGTCCATCTTATAGGTAATCTCACCGTTATCATTCTTAATGTCAATTACCATTGCATTTATTTCCGTGTTTTCTGCCAAGGAAATCAACTCTGACATATAATCAGATATTCCTGCCCTAAAGCCGGATACATATATTCCTTTAACCGGTTCATTTACTTCTTTTTCTTCCTTTGCCACATCCGGTGTAATATCCGCCTCTGCCTTTGTTTCTGTCCTTTTAATATTATCTGTAAGAGGACTCTGGGCACTGTCAAATACCTCGGCAGGTGTTAATGTATCGGCACTGACATCCTCTGCGATGCCGGTATCCTCTTTTTTATTGCCGCTATTGTAAGAACTGTTTTCTTCATGGACCTCTGTCTTGCTTTTTTTATCAGGCATAAAGCTGTTCATATCCACTATATGAAAATGCCATAAAAGAAATAAAGAAGAGAATAAAAGAAAGACAGCTGCTGCAGTACTCCCTGCTATTATCTTTCTTTTCTTTCTTCTTCTCTGATCTCTGTTTTTATGATATCTGATATACATATCCTTCTTTTTCATGATTTTCATTTAATATCCTTCCCCTTTTCATTTCTCTCAAAGCTTGTACAAAATATTAAAATAAAGAATGTGCCTTAGCAATCTCTTCGCCAAACGCCTCCGAACATCGAGAGCATAATTTATATCACAAGCATTCCAATATATTCCTTATCTCCCATTATACATCTACTGTTAAGACTATGCATTATATTTTCCCATCTTCATCACTTAAACATGCATCAAAATGTTAGTTTTCTATTATATCGGGTGTATGAGATACCAGCCTTAATAGAAGGGCATTGCAAAGTTTTGAATTGACACATCTTTTGGGTAGTTATATAATTATAATTCTATAGGATTAGTAAGAGATTCATAGAGGGGAGAATATATATGGATTTTAGTAGTCGTCTTAAATTTTTACGTCAAAAATTCAGATTAACCCAAGGAGAATTGGCTTCTGTTATCGGAGTGAAGCCCAGTGCAATCGCAAACTACGAATCTAACAGAAATGAGCCTTGTTTTGATAAGCTTATAACATTATCCGATTATTTTAAGGTTTCCTGTGATTATATGCTGGGAGTCTCTGACAGCACCTTACGTATTGGTTATGGAGATATGGTCAATGAAACTGCCGCTTTCATCCAAAAATATTATGAACTGAATTCTGATAACAAAGAAGAGATTCTAAAGTTTATAGATTATTTATTGTATAAGCAAAATACTCTTATGAATTGTGAAAAATAAAGCCGGTTTTTTAAAAAGCTGCTGCACAATGACTTGTATGTCCGAACTAGTCAAAATGCAGCAGCCTTTATTAATATGTCCTTTTATTAAATTGTTCTTTAAAATTATTTCGCTGCTCCACAGCAGAATTTATATTTTTTACCGCTTCCGCATGGACATGGATCGTTCCTGCCAATCTTTTTATCTTTCACAACTGTCTTGGACCTTTTCTGCTCCAGATAAAGTTCCTTCCTTCTTTCCTCGGATAACAGGCTATCCCATACAGGAAGTTCATAAAGCCATTCAGCTTTCGCTTCTATCATATTACAATACAGCTTTTCTTTATCATAGCCAAGGTTAACAACTGTTGTTTCGTCCATTTCTTCGATAGGGTTTTCTTTTACAAGGCTTTCATTGATACCATCCAGGAAACCTGTCATAAGAGATATGGTTGTACCGTATTTTTCAGCAAGTTCTGCCACTGTTCCCTCTACGACAACCTCCGGTTCTGCAAGGATCTTTTCATAAATCCCCTGTTCCACGTTAAAATAATTAGCCCAGAAAAGCTGGCCTTCCTTTTTGTTTGTGTCAAGGGCATAAGCAAAGTCCCTCCACTCTGTTAATAAACTCATTGTTTTACCTTCCTTTATCAATCTTTTGATTCTCTATAGATTTTTTACATAATATTTTTTATTTATGTATAATCCTAGAAATACTGCATCATACTATAGTTAATCTAATTCAATTCAGAACTAGATTAAGGTACCATCTGTAATCGTTGGATCCCCCCTCCGGCATACGGATGACTGCCTTGTGCAGATTTCTGCACGGCCAATACCAAAGAAAAGTTAAATACTTATCCTCCCCTTTTTAGTGAACACCCCGTTGCAAAGGCGTAACGGGGTGTTTGCTTTTTAGTTAGCAGGTTGTACACCCTCACGGCAAAAGCGCCATAGGGATTATGTTTTTACGAAAGCCTTATGAATCAAGGCTTCCAGGACTTCACATGATTAATGGCACAAGGACTATTTTAACATAAATTTTATTTATACGCAACTTCATATGCAACTTTAATATCACAAGACGGTGCCAGAATTTGAAATATCCATAACTCCCTCTGGAACACTATATAACGCTTGTATTCACGCCTGTGAAGTTTGAGTAATTGTTTTTCCAGTTTGCCAGTGTATTTTCATATAAACAATTGAAAAAGATTACTAGGCAGCTTAATCATAAATGATGAATTGGCATTTGATTATCGATTACCATCCCATTCATTCGTAAACTCATCTAAATATTTTTTAATAAAAACATGCCGGTTTTCTGCTAATGATATAGCGGTATCTGTATTCATTAAATTCTTAAGTTTAAGCAGTTTCTCATAAAAATGGTTAATGCTGGTACTGATATGATTTTCATATTCTTTTGCCGCCATATTATCTATTGGCTTCTCATACGGTTCATGTATTGGCCTGCCTTTATGTCCACCATATGCAAACGTTCTTGCAATGCCTATAGCTCCTAATGCATCTAGTCTGTCGGCATCCTGAACTATTTTTCCTTCAAGACTGTCAGGAATAACTGACCCATTTCCTTTAAATGAAACTGACTTGATAATTTTACATATTTCATTAATAGATGAATCATCCACACCGTTTTCTACTAAAAATTTTCGGGCATTCTGCAATTTATCACTGGTATCAAATAATTTGCTATCATCAACATCGTGCAATAAGGCAGCAAGTTTGATTAGAAATAGATTTCCCCCTTCTTTTTGGGCGATGTTTACAGCATTTTTATAAACTCGAACACTATGATAATAATCATGTCCGCTGCAATCATTCTTAAAAGTTTCTTTTAAATACTTAAAAGCATTTTCCTCTATTTGAAATTCATTCATCATCTCATACATCCTTCGTTCATGCAATTTTCTGTTTATTAAAATTTCGTCTCTGTGCACAAAATTGTTGTTACTTCACAAAGATAACTAAATAGCATTTCTGCATCAGCCGATTTAAATTTTCTAAAACATAACCGCTCTGTTTCAAAAACATAATTCATTACTTCTCCTCTCAAATACCCTTTTATCGCTGTTAGACATTCATAATATCAGTTCGCAATTGTAACCCCACCGACAGGCTTATCACCATCAAAAGCCATATAAAATTCCCAACTTGATACGCTAAATTCTTTTAATCAGAAATGAATGAAAAGAAAATAAATTATTAAAATTCATCCAGTTCATTAAAAATTACTTTTCTTACCGTTTCTATTATACTCCAGTTTTATCCATATTTCTATGTTTATAACTGTATGATTTTTTCCTTCTATAACCTCAAAAAAGCCGCTGCACAACCGAAGTCATGTAACGGCTATTTAAGTCTTTCAATCTTCAATTCCGGTATTATAAGGCATTCACAGATGCCACTTTTTTATTGCGGCATTTTTTACAAACAGTCATTTTAGTCCCGTCTTCCGCAATTATTGTATATAATACCTTAGTCCTTTTTGTTTTGCATAAAGGACATGTTCCTCTGCCATGTGACGGTAGACTCCATAATGTCTTACCCCTATGTGGTTTTAAAGCCATGTCATTGATTCCTTTCTCTGAAAAGTCACATCATATATTCCGATGCTTACAATGTAACTATATACAAAGATTGTCATAAAATCTATTGCACAAACTCTTCTGTACTAAACTCAAACATCATATTTTACCTGACTCAATATACGCCGGATACTTTGTTCCGATAGGAAATATTCCATAGCTAATTCCTCTGCCGTCTGTCCGTTATGATATTTTTGATATATTTCCAGATTTCTTTCCTTTAGTAAAATTCTGGCTCCGCTCTTTTCGCCCCAGGTTTTCTTTTCACCATCTTTGCGGGGTATATATAAATATTCACCATTCACATATTCTTGTAATATTTTTATCAGCTCATCAGGCAGCACATCCTGTGCCTTAATATATTTCATATTCTCTGCTCCTCTAATAATTGATTTAGATGAAGCAAAGACCAAAAAAACTGCAGTCTGGGAACCCCCGCTGCAGTTAAGATTTATGTTAAAATCTATATTTAAATCTGAACATGGCAAGTGAAAATGTACACAAATAAGCCTTTCTTATGAGCAAAAGGTATGTTAAGTGTCATATTATCACCAGCTACTTTAGTTTCAGATCTCCGAGCAAAGCATCGCCGACTAATTTATTTGTGGTCTTTGCAAGGAGATGAGTTTTCGATCAATTGCCTTTAAGGATTTCATATAGATTCCTCCTAACTGAATATATTTCAATATAATTGTATACGTAGAATTAGTATATCATAAATTGATTCATAATCAAGCTCAAAAACATTTCTGTATTGTTTTTGATTCCATAATTTTTGACTATTTCTTATTTAAGAAATCTGCCATTTCTTTTATGGCATTTATAACATAATCCTGGTTGATTGCAGGCTGATTGTTCGTATCATGGCAGCATATCTCCGGTGCTATATTTTTAACTTTCATATGATGTAAAATGCATGTTGCCATTTCAATTGGTGTAGACATGTGTCCATCTCCACCTCCGATTAAAATAATCCCACCCTTTTTACATTTTGTAATTATTTCTTCTTTCCTAAAATAACGGGCACTCCAATATGATTGTACTTTACTCACTGCATTAAGCAATTGACCTGTCAATTCAGAAAAGTAAATGGGTGAAGCAATAACTATATTGTCACATTCTCTGATATATTGGTCAATTTCCTGCCATTCATCCTTTTGACAGCACCCTGTATTTTCCCAACAATATCTGCAATCTAAGCATGGTTTGATATTACAATAATAAGTGTCTACTATTTTATATTCCCCGTCTAAATATTTTACAAACTCATTTAGTATGCTTTTTGTATCGCCGTTTTTTCTTGGTGAACCATTAAATATAATTGTTCTCAACATTCATCCCCTTGATCAATCGTCTTATGTATTCTCTATTGTATTCATCATATCATTTAGTCAAATGCATTTGCACTCAGACTCATTGTATGTTCTTATAGTATTTTTCCCCACATGAACCCTATTGCAATAC
The DNA here is from genome assembly GCF_900143645.1 of Anaerocolumna xylanovorans DSM 12503. Taxonomy (GTDB): domain Bacteria; phylum Bacillota; class Clostridia; order Lachnospirales; family Lachnospiraceae; genus Anaerocolumna; species Anaerocolumna xylanovorans. The sequence goes on from NZ_FRFD01000010.1 coordinate 93,888, forward strand.
CAATGACCAAACCTATCATCATTTTGTTATCACTATTCTCATTGATATTATGAATCTTATTAAATCTTGCAATATCTATAATCAGGAATAGTGTAGCAAGCATTGCAATAATATAAGATGCAATACTCACAATTAGCATAAAATAGCCTGATATAATGGATAGGGCACTTAATATAAGAGACAAAAGTCCTGCTGATAATGAAGCAATTGCTGCGCCCAAAGCTATTTTTCCTATTTTTGATGGTTTGTATTTTATTTTTTTCGTCTGTTTTAAACTGTTATTATCTTCTTCCAAAATATATTCCTCCCCTTAGCACATGATATGATTTTTTTTACTGCCCCTATTATACGCTGTATTTATCCATATTTCCATATTAGTTTGTAATCCGTACAAATTACTTTTCCGTATAACATCAAAAAAGCCGCCGCACAACCTTAGTCATGCGGCAGCCCTGATTCCTATCATTTCTCTCCTACAAACTTCATTAATTCACAGTTAAACTTATCCTTCTCGTCATAAAAAAGCCCATGCCCGCTGTTTTCAAAGGTTATAAATTCTGATCCTTTGATTCCTTTATGCTGTGCAACTCCCAAAGGATACTTGCATACCTCGTCATGGATACCATGCATGATAAGCGTAGGAACATTTATACATTTCATATCATCAAATAATGTCTCATAAAGCCAGGCACAAGACACATAGGCGGTGGCCCAGCTTGCAGCTTCCAATCCCAGCGACCAAAACCACCGGGAGAAAGGCTCCGTAACAGGCTGATAGAAAAACATCTCCCCGAAGTCCTCCAGCATTTTAGGCCGGTCCTGATAAGTGTTATAGATAATCTGAAGTACATCTTCCTCTTTTAATCCATAAGGAAAGTTTGGCCTTTGTATAAGGCTGGGAGCTGCTGCTGCACACAGCACCAGCTTTGATACACCGTAACCTCCATACCTTGCCATATAACGGATTGCCACCGCTCCTGCCGTGGAATGCCCTAACAAGGTAAGGTCACATAAATTTAACGCTTGTATAACACAGCGGATATCATCTGCAGAGGTATCATAATCATATCCGTACACCGGTTTATCCGATTTTCCAAATCCCCTGACGTCCATACCGATACAGCGGTATCCTTTCTGTATCAATTCATTATACTGGTACTCAAATAAATGATGGTTAGCAGGCCATCCATGCATAAATAATATAGGCTTTTCACCCTGTGGATTTATATCATTAACATAAATCCTTACACCAGGTTCTACAGTAATATAATACTCCATATAGTTGCACCTAAACTCCGATTTACTATCAGAATATTCCAGCAATACAGTTTTGCTACAATTCATGGGTATCACAATGCCATAAGTTCTTTCAGTACATCCAATATACCTTGGGGATTTAATATCCCATATCCCCAGTCCTCATTCGGATATTTCATATCTTCATCCCTTAAAGCACTTAGCTGATAGATATGCTTTACATGAGGAGTATTTAAAAAATCCGCCTTATCTTCCGCTTCTCCCCATTGCAAAACCAGTGCTGTAATACCCGCCGTATAGGCAGCCGCTACACTGCTGCCACTGGCAGATACATAGGAACCTCCTGGAAAAGGAGCAGGCAGGTTGACCCCCGGTGCTGCAACATCCGGCTTTGGAAATTGATCCACATTAAAGCCCCTGCTGCTGTAAAAGTCCAATTTCTCTGTTGCAACGTCATAGCTCGTGACAGTCAGCAAACCGGCAGAATTCGCAGGGCCTACTATTGTGGTATAATTATTGGGTTTTATAAAATAAGTATCCTCTGCCAGGAAATTATGGAGAGAAAGCCAAAAATGGAACTCCCTCGGTAAATCTCCCATTGAACCAAATACACTAAATGTCCAGTTTCCCTCCATAGGATTATGAAATCGGAAGATAATTGACTGGTTATGGTTGGATGGAATACCAAGTGCGCTATCGGCTACTACCAATCCATTATCTCGTTTTTCTATCTTAGTCTGTCCATCTACCGGTGGAATACGCATAAGAAAGTCACCGGAAGGCATGTAGACATCAATCCAGAAAAAATTAGGAGACTGCCCCCAAAACTGCATCATAAAGCCCGGATTCTTTTTCCCTACGTGCAGCTCTGCATCTGCCGTTATAGCCTCTGGAGCAATACTTTCATAATAATGGTTTTTACGGTTTGCCTCGTTTCCCGCAGCTGTAATAAATACATAGCCCGGCTTTTCCCCAATACTTGTGTAAAAGCGGCTGCTGATACGCAGTCCTACATGATCAACAATGTTGTTTCCAATACCTATACAGATTATTATAGGTCTGTTCAGTGAACTTGCAATGCGGTCAAGATATTCAACTCCTGCTATGATATCATTTTCCTGGTAGCAGGGCACTCCGTCAGGAATAATATATAACTCCCTTAGGTACTGCTTCGCAGGCTTTAATTTTACTATAACCAGTTCCGCCTCTGATGCAACTCCCTGAAAGTGATTGTCCTTATCCTCGCTGCCACAGGCGATTCCTGCCATTATAGTTCCATGGCCGATATCATCTGTCACAGGAATAACCGACAAAGGATCGCTGCTTTGAAGGGCTAAATTAATCTGTTCCTTACTATATTCCGTTCCATAATAAAGTCCCCTTGGATGGTTATCCCGGCTTCTTATACTTTGATCCCATATGGATGCAATTCTGGTAGTATTGTCTTTTTTTCGAAAAGCAGGATGCCTGTAATCAATCCCCGTATCTACAAATCCTAATAACACACCCTTACCGTCATATCCTTCAAATCCTTGCGGCTTGGGATCCAATAAACATTCATGATTAATCTCTGCTGTCAGAAGTCCATAACATCCGGGCATTGAGTAATATCCAAATTGGTTGATGCTGTCCAGAGTCATCCTGTCTACCGGAATGTATGCAAAGGCAATATCACTGTTGATATGATTAATAAGATCTCCCGAAAATTTTTGCCTTACCTCTTCCCTGTTCCAATCATCCAAAATTATATCGGCATAGTTCTCACTGATAATCTTATACCTGTCAGCCTCATTCATAATGGTTTACCCAAAAAAGTAGTTATTTATCTATATGACAATTATAAAAAAGTATGCCTGGACAGCATCCCTTCTTAATGAATGATTATGGATGTATTATATTATTCTGTATATAATTTATGGAACATCCCACATTTAATCCTTCTGTCACCTTGACCATCTTGCGGGTGTCTCCTATCAGTATCGCTCCCACAAGCTTTTTTTCATTAAAATAATATTTTTCATACCTGCCGTTATCTGCGTCACTGTATTCCAGCTCCTGATATTCAAGCTCCGGGTTTTTGCCGTTATCTCCGCCTGCAAACAGGGCTGTATTCATACCTTCAAAACTTAGGGCGGGCGGATTGAGTTCATATGTTTCATTCTCCCCTGCCGCATTTACTCCTGCTATCTTTCCCATCATAATTGCCTGGGACCAGACCGCATAATTAACACACTGATATTCTGCACAGTCTCCGCAGGCATAAATATCCTCTTTACTGGTTTCCATTTTCTCATTTACTACAATAGCCTTGTTAACAATGATTCCGCAATCCCTGGCAAGATTCACATTTGCCCTGATACCACAGGATATAATTACAAGATCTGCCGGATAGGTTTCTCCATCCTTTAAGGCCACACCGGTTACCTTGTCTTCTCCCATAATCTCAGTAATTGATGCATTTACACGAAACTGGATACCTGCTTTCTTTATCAGCTCTCCTAATATCTCTCCTGCCTTATCATCCAGCTGGCGTACCATAAGCTTGTCCGCCACCTCAAGAACAGTCACCTCACATAACTTGCTAAGCTCCCATGCAGCCTCCAGCCCAAGAACTCCGCCGCCGATTACTACCGCTCTCTTTGCTGCGCTTCCAAGTGCCTTTGCCTTTTTTACATCCGCCATATTGCGTATTGCGATAACTTCCGGTTTATCGCTTCCCTTAACAGGCGGATTAAAACATTCTGCTCCAAGGGCATAGATACATTTATCATACGGAATACTTCTGCCGTCTCCTAATAAGATGGATTTATTCTGCGTATCAAGCTTTATAATCTCTGCATTTAATATATTGGTAATACTGTTTTCCTCATACCAATCCATCGGATGTATGAGAATCTCCTCTGCCGAAACAAGGGAGCTAAGACTTTTTGTCAGCATGGGCCTGTTGTAGCTATATTCCGCTTCCCGGGATATCATAGTAATAGAACAGGTTTCATTTCTCTCCCGTATGGCTTCTGCTGCACTGATACCGGCAGCACCATTTCCCAATATAACAAATTTTTCTTTTGTATCTTTTCGAAATCCGATATCTTCCTCCTCATAAGGAATAAAATAATCCCTTCCCACTCCGCACACCGGACAGACATCAAGCTCCGAATCAAAAATTTCACCGCAAACAATACATTTTACTAATCTTCTGTTCCCCTTTGGCATATTTCTTTAACTCCTTTCTTATTCTGTTTAAAATCATTATATCCCGATAATGTATTATGGTCTACAAAAAAGGAGGGTGTCTCATGATTTTGGGGACACCCTCACCTTCTTTTCTAATTCATCGCCTTATTCATCATCCAGACTATATTCATAGGTGGTATTCTGCCCGGATACCTGCACATAAAATGCAGCATTGGCAGCCTGCATATAAGGCATAACCCACAACAATCCTATACCGAAGGTCACTATACTTAGTAATGCCCAGCCGATAAAACTAAACTGAAGACAGAAGTATTTCCATTTATAACCATTCATCATTTCCTTTGATTCTCTGATTGCATCCATAATACCGATTTCAGGATTATCTGCCATAATATATGGTGCCATACAATAGCGGAATGATGCTATAATCCCTGGAATAACAAATAGGAAAGACCATAATAATATGAATAGTCCCATCATAAAATACAGGCCAAATATCTTCAAGATTATATTAAATCTTGAAAAGACATTGTTGAACTGAAAACTTTCTCTTCTTACAAGATTTACGTTAAAATAAAGATATCCAACCAGCAGGGCATACATCACAAACTGTACGACAATCAGCGCCAGCATGTACTCTAAATAGCCCTTGGGTGATATTATTACCTGCGGATAATCAGTATATGACATGTCACCGGTAATTTGAAGACTGGCATTTGCCAACAGTACCATATAGACAATAAGAACCAATATAAAGTTTATTGCCTGAACCGCAAATCCTGTCCCTATGGCAGTACCCCAATTCCCGCTTAGCGCCTCTCTTGCCTTCTGCCTGTAATCTCTTGCTCTTAACATATGTTTCCTCCCTGTTCTATACATCCTTTATCCAATAAGCCCATTCTCTTTCTTTAGAACGGATTATCGGATAAAGTAAAAACATTACTATTATAACACAAAAGAGAATTAAATCAATTTAGTTAACTATGCCCAATTGATTTTTACTTCTTCTTACTTCACCTTAAAATCACAAAGAAAACCTTTTTTAGAATATACCGCTTTCACAGGGCTGTAATCGCTGATACTATTCCCCTTCAAATATAGTTCTTTCAAATTCGTCAGTTTCTTTAGTGATGCAATACTCTTTATCTTATTGGCTGACAAATCCAGATATTTTAGACTGGTCAATGCCTTTAACCCGGTAATACTGCTGATCTGATTATTATCCAATGCCAGATGCTGCAGCTTTTTGAGGTTTTTAAGACTGTCCGTGCTCTGTATACTATTCTTTCCGGCTTCCAGCGTTTCCAGCTTCAACAGCTGGCTTAGCCCTGCCAGACTTTGAATCTTATTCTCACGTAAATATAACTCCCGCAGATTCTTCAAAGAAGACAATGCACTTACAGATGTTAACTTGTTACCATTCAGAGATAGAACTTCCAGCTGGGTCAGTTTTTTAAGAGCGCTGATATCGGATACCGAATTACGCTGAAGGTAAAGCACCCGAAGCTTTGTCAGGCTTTTAACGGACGCTATATCCTTTAGTCCCAACTGGCTGGCATCCAAGTATTCAAGATTAGTAAGATAGCTAAGATTCTTTAAGCTTTTTACCCCTTTGGGCAGCTTTAGCCGGTATATGCTCTGTACTTCCTGAAGCGATATCTTACCGCTTGTCTTTCCAAGTTTCTCCCTGACTGCCTTTTCTATGGCACTATCCGAAAAGCTGACATATTTGCTGCTTGCAGCCGGCAAGGTATCATAGGAATTCATCTTAGCGATTATCGTAGTCCATCCATTCAAATGAAACTTCTTTCCTAAAGAATCCGTATAATCAGGCATATTGGAAAGACTCCAAAGAGAAATACCGCCAAGCCCATAAGTCTTGGCCATCTCTATCTTGGCACTGATACTGGTACTGTCTTCATATATCATCACATTCCAGGATTTATCAGATGAATTGTAATACTGAATATATGGACTCTGCAGTTCATTGTTGTAACCATAACTTATATTCTGCCCATAGCCATCCGTATTATCAACCCGGGCCTTTATTGATTTATATAACGGTGAAAGCCTCCCTTTTTTGGAAAGGGCAGTGTCGGGCAATTTTTCCCAGCCTGTTGCGCTTCCTGCATCAAACTGCCACTGGGCAGTATCAAATGAAATCTGCAGCCATACCTTTTGAAGCTGTGTACTATCAGAAGCTGCCTTTTGAATATCATTTAAAGCCTGTCTTATCTTCTGTATAGGCGCCAAACTATCAATGGGCTCCAGTGCATCATAACCTGTATATTGTTCAACCTGGCTTTTTTTCAATTTTTCCGTTGGCTCATAATCATGTGCCATGATAATTACCCGGTCTGCGATACTAAGTATATCCGAATAATTATAGCCATCGTAGTATAACGCTGGGTTTACTGCTACATACAGCTTTTTCCCTATAGAATCCAACTGGACCCTTAGTTCTTTCAGAAACTGGATGAAGTAAGTGCTGATTTGATTTCCATTATACAAAATCGGAGTCCCGGCTGCGTCAGTATTACGAAGTCCTTCAAAGTCAATCACTACGCCATCATAATAAACGCCTTCACCCTGAGTAATGTCTGCCTGCATGGCATTTACTATAGCCTGAAGCATAGCTGACTGTTCTTCTGCATATGGCAAAAGCTTCGTACAATCGCTGCTGTCCATATATACATTTAACTGAATGGATTTCCCTTTGCTCTTTGCATATTTTATCGGTTGAAGAAAATCCGTCGGATAATAAAAACTATAGTTTCCGTTCTTACCCTTTACTGTATTCAAATTACCGGAATCTCCTGCATCTATCCTGCTAAAGGCGAAACTTACGGAATCCAGACTGTCTATGTATTGCTGCATCTTATCTGAAAAAACCGCATTTGAGGGGTAAAATGCATGAAGCTCTCCACCCTGCAATCCCACTGTACTGGCAGTACTCCCGGCCGCTGTGTTACTGTCACTTGGCGTACTTTCTGCCGCAGCAGCAGATAACGGCTGAATGGCAAATGCCAGTATTATTACGAAGCTTATACATAGCTGGATTAGTTTTTTAACCGGCCCATTCTTCATGCTGAATCTACTTGATACGTAATTATTTGTTATTCCCATTGAAATAGCCTCCTTAAACTTGAAAACTGTAGCAGAAAAATGTACTAGATTTTTCAAACTACTCCCATGCATATCGCGGGTTTACCTGCGATACTGCTCAAATAGAAATTGAAAAATGTACTACATTTTTCAAACTACTCTCTAAATCAGATTATATAGTAATTAATATGAAATAACAAATTAATTCTCGTATTTATTATTAAATAGAATATATAAAAAAGCTGCTTCTCCACTAAATAATCAATTAGTTTCGAAACAGCCGCACTTTATTATTACTTTCTATTTAATTATAATGCTTTTTCACCGCGTTCCTTGGTACGGATTCTGATACAATCCACAATATCTGACACAAATATCTTGCCATCGCCAAATTTACCGGTCTGGGCAATGCTTATGATAGTTTCAATGATTTCTTCCATGCGTTCATCCGGTACAACAAGTGTAATTTCAATCTTTGGAAGAGTATTCATGATAATGGTATTGCCCCTTACATACTCTGTAAAACCATACTGTTTTCCACAGCCCAGAACCTGATTAATGGTAAGCCCGTTAACCTGCTGCTTTAATAAAGCATCCTTTAAAGGCTCCAGCTTCTCCGGCCTTACAATTGCTTCAATTTTCTTCATATACAGTCTCCCTTTCTATTTATTCATAAAAATAGTATTAATCTAAACCGTTGAAAGAAGGATATGCAACTTCGCCGTGTTCAACCAAATCAAGTCCCTGTGCTTCCTCTTCCTGTGTTACCTTAACCGGCATCAACAGCTTGATAACGGAAACAATAACGAAAGTGGCAATTCCTGCAAATGCAATTGTAATAACAATACTTAATAACTGTGCAGTAAATAACTTCACATCCCCAAAAACAAGTCCGTTCCACTGTGCTCCGGAGTTAATAGAAGTTTTTGCAAATAAACCTGTTGCAATACCACCCCAGATACCGCCAAGTCCATGGCAGCCAAAAGCATCCAGCGCATCATCATAACCAAACTTACCTTTAATTTTTGTCATACCGAAATAGCAGATAGGGCTAACCAGTAACCCTATAATAAGGGCTGACCAGATGGGAACAAAGCCGGCTGCAGGTGTAATGGCTACAAGACCTACTACCGCACCGGTAGCCGCACCCAAGATAGTTGCCTTACCGTGAAGAAGCTTCTCTATCAGCATCCAGGAAAGAAGAGCTGCCGCTGCAGAAGTATTGGTAGTCATAAAGGCATGGGCTGCAAGGCCATCAGCTGCCAAAGCACTGCCGCTGTTAAAACCGAACCATCCAAACCATAAAAGGGCTGCGCCAAGAACTACAAAAGGGATATTATGAGGCTTATAAGATACCACTCCATATTCCCTGCGTTTTCCAAGAAGGATACAGGCTACCAGACCGGATACACCGGAGCTGATGTGAACTACATTCCCGCCGGCAAAATCAACAGCGCCTAATTCTCTGATAAATCCGCCCACTCCCCAAACCATATGTGCCAGAGGATAATAAACAAGTAAGGACCATGCTGCAACAAAAATGAACAGCGCTGAGAATTTCATTCTTCCGGCAATGGCACCGCAGATAAGTGCGGGAGTAATAATAGCAAACATCATTTGAAAAGCAGCAAATACTGTTTCAGGTATGGAACCGGCATAGTCTGCATTCGGTTCAAACCCTACCCCGTTAAAAAATGCTTTACTGAAATCTCCTATAATTCCGCCATGATCAGGACCAAAGCTAAGGGAATATCCCACTGTTACCCATAAAATGGAACCTAAACCTAAAATAAAAAAACAAGACATCAAAGTATTTATTGCATTCTTTCTTCTCTCCATACCGGAATAAAAGAATGCTAACCCCGGAGTCATTAAAAGCACTAATGCGCTGCTGACAAGTATAAATGCGGTATTTCCATTGTTAATTTCCATACTCTCTCTACCCTTCCTTTTTATCGTTTTAATAAATGACAATTTTCTCTTTTTACTTCACCCGGGTATCGTATTATCTCGTTAAAGTGCCAAATAGTAAAAACACAGCTTCCGAAATCATAGGTATACGGCCGATTCATACCTCTTCATTAGCTGTTTAGAACAAAATAAAGCAAAAAAAGACAACTACCCTTTAAAAGAGTAATCGCCTTTGACTTTAAATGAATTATACATCATATTTTATAATTGTCAAATACAATTTTTAAACTATTAAAAAAAACTACATAATACTATAGAAATTCCATTTCTTTTACATGTCCATACTGCAATTTGCACAAAAATAAGCTGCTTGCTTTTAACAGCTGCATCCCTTATACTATTATTTATTAAATGAAAGATATTTTTCAACTACGCATTCAGGAATACCAAATCGAAGTTTGATATTTACGAAAGGGGTTAGGTTGATAAAACAAAAAGCTGTTTTTTCAACTACCAATTAACGAATATCCAATCGAAGATTGGATATTCAGGAAAGGGGTTATTATGAAAAAAGCAAAACGTATTGGTGCTATCATTGCCATAGTGCTTCTGCTGTCCTTATACGGCGTTACATTTTATGCAGGTCTTACAGCTTCTCCCGATTCAAAGGGACTCCTTATGGCAAGCCTGTATACTACCTTTATGGTTCCATTACTGCTATATGTCTATATGCTGGTATATAAGCTGCTGAAAAAACGCGGTGAAGAAGAAGCAAAAAAGAGGAACGGCAAGCAGTAAAGATCCCGTGCACAGGCACTAAATTTCTGATTCCTTTTTAATCCGTTCAAGATATTCCTTTAAATTCTTTTCATATCCCTGGTCGGATAATTCGTAAAAAGTGCGGTCCTTCAGTTCATCCGGGAGGTACTGCTGCTTCACATAATGGTTCTTATAGGAATGGGCATACTTATAATCCAATCCGTGTCCCAGCTTTCCGGCGCCCTTATAATGGGCATCCATGAGGTAGGGCGGTATGGATGGGGTATGCTCATTTCTTACGGCTTCCATAGCAGCATCAATAGCAACTATGGCAGAATTGCTTTTTGGTGCACAGGCAACATAAGCGGCAGCCTGTGCCAGTACAATACGTGCTTCCGGCATTCCTAACCTTTCCACTGCTTCTGCCGCTGCATTGGCAACCACAAGTGCATTCGGATCTGCGTTGGAAACATCTTCCGCAGCGCAGATAACGATACGCCTGGCAATAAAGGCCACACTTTCTCCTGCATAAAGCATCCTTGCCAGATAATAAACCGCCGCATCTGCATCAGAGCCTCTCATGCTCTTTATAAAGGCAGAAATGGTATCATAATGGTTGTCTCCTGTCTTATCATACCGGATAGCTCTCTTTTGTACGCAGTCCTGTGCTACTTCAAGAGTAATGTGTATCTTACCGTCTGCTAAGCGTTCTGTTGTCAGAATCCCAAGCTCAATCGCATTCAAAGCAGTTCTGGCATCACCGCCTGCAATATCAGAAAGAAAATCAAGGGCATCTTCCTCTATTTCGGCATTATAATTACCCATTCCCTTTTCCTTATCATAAACAGCTCTTACAATCAATTCTTTGATATCTTTCTTTTCCAGAGACTTTAATTCAAAAATGACTGAACGGGAAATAAGCGCACCATTGACCTCAAAATAAGGGTTTTCTGTTGTAGCTCCGATCAGTATAATCGTGCCGTCCTCCACAAAGGGCAGGAGATAGTCCTGCTGGCTCTTATTAAAACGGTGAATTTCATCTATAAACAGGATCGTTCGTTTACCATACATGCCCATACTGTCTTTTGCCTGGGCTATCACTTCCTCCATATCCTTTTTACCGGATACCGTAGCATTCAATTGAAGAAATGCCGCACTGGTGGTATTGGCAATTACTCTGGCAAGTGTTGTCTTTCCGGTTCCCGGCGGACCATAAAAAATAATGGAACTGATTTTATCCGCCTTAATAGCCCGGTATAACAGCTTGTCCTTCCCGATAATATGCTCCTGCCCTACAACCTCCTCCAGCGTCCTTGGACGCAGCCGGTTGGCAAGGGGGGCTTCTTTTTCCTTCTTTGCTTCCCTCATATAGTCAAATAAGTCCATTGTTCACTCCATTTCTGTGCTGCTTTTAGGTCTCCTGTTACAATGCCAGCAGCGCATATGCAAACCTTTGTTCTTTTATTGTAAAGAAGATTTCTCTGCCAGTCAACCCCAAATAAAAAGCATTACAGTATCGCAGGGCAAATGCCCGAAACTAAATAACGGGGATATCCAGATAATCGAGAATTTTGTTTTGGAATTTTATATCGAAGGGTTCCTTACGACACTTAAGCAGCAGCAACCGTGACTAGCGGAAAAAGGGCCAGTGTTTGAGCAGCTACAAGCTACCGAAGCCACAGCGTTCCAGCGAGTTTGGCACTTTTTCCGCTTCCAGGAACGATTGCTGCTGCTTTAGTGGAATAAGGGTTCTTGAGCAATAAAATTCCAAAACAAAATTCTCAATTATCGTCCGTTTCCATAGTCTTTCTTTATTTCACACCCCTTATTTGAGCAGTATCGCAAGTAAACTTGCGATATGCACGGGAGCTATGGTATAATGATAAAAAATACTGCTTAGGAGGACATCATGGCACTGCCCAAGGACCCATTTATACTGTTAAGTTATATTAATACCCAGCTAAGAGACCATTATAAGGACTTAACAGAATTATGCAAAATACTGGAAATCAGTGAGCAGGATTTAAAAAACAGGTTAAATATTATTCATTATGAATATATTCCTGAATTAAACCAATTCAGATAAGGAGATGGCAATGAACGAAGGCTGCCGCACGGTATATCAATACAGCACTGGAGAGGTATCGGTGAAAAAATCCAGATTTATTGCTTCCGTTTATCCGATTTCCTCTGAAGAAGAAGCCCTCCGGTTTATTGAACAGATAAAAAAAGAACATTCCGCTGCCAGGCATAACTGCTATGCCTATGTGCTTGGCAGTAAGGATGAAATCAAACGTTTAAGTGATGACGGTGAACCGGCCAAAACTGCCGGTCTTCCTATCTTAGACCTTCTTGTGCAGGAAAATCTTCATAACATTCTCATTGTCGTCACCAGGTATTTCGGCGGTACACTTCTTGGCACCGGAGGATTGGTTCATGCCTACCAGAGTGCTGCAAAGGAAGGCCTTCGAAATGCTGTGATCATAGAAAAGTTATCCGGCTGGAAATCAGATATCTCCATTGATTACACTTTGGCAGGCAAGCTAAAATATGTCATTGCCCAGGCGGGAATATACCTGTTAAAAGAAGAATATCTGGATAAAGTTCTGCTCTCTCTTCTGATACCGGAGGAATCCTTTTCCTCCTTTAGCCAGAGCCTTACCGAGTTAACCGCAGGAAGAATAAGCCTGTCCATGGACAGCTTGTCCACGGACCAAAAATTGTTATATGCCGTAATAAATGAAAGTTTACATGTCTTTAATTAGCAAAAAGGATTTACATATGTAAATCCTTTTTGCCTGTCTCTGCGCTATTTATCTTCGTTTATTTATTATTCTATTAATCCGGTGTTATAATTCCTATTGTTTCCCTCAATATTTTTATAGTGTACTTTCTGTAACCAAATCGTCTACAATTTCTAACATAGCAACCAGTGTGACTTCATTTTTCCAGAGCTTATGTATCATGTCCCTTACTGTTTCTTTTGAGTCCGAGATTGGTTCCGAATACTCTACTAAAAGATGATCATCCATATGCTGGAATATTTTAATTCCATAGAGCTTTTCATTCTTCTGACAGGTCCTACATTCTTCTACCAAGTAATAGTCAAATATCAATTCCTTATTGTCTTCTAACAATATTTTCTTTGTTCCCTCTAAGAATAATTTCTCCATAGCCCCTCCAAAAAAATCTGATAATTTTTATAACACCACTATTATAATAGAAATAATAAACTATGGCTATTATAACTTTAACACAATATAAAATAAAGACTTAATTTTCATAATAAACAAATTTTTACTATTACAATAGTCAAAATTCACGTTTTGTAAAAAATTGGCTTAATAAAAACCAATTTATAACAACTTTTGTGATATTTCTGTAATTTTACGAGATTTTTCCAGTGCTACAGTTTGTAGCATCTGTGCATAAACACTTTCCTACAGTCAAATCACATGGTTTTTTTGTATATACTTAACATATATCTTTTCAGATGGTATAATGTAACAAGTGTGAAAAATATAATATATTTTTTACACCCCTTGTTTATGCAGGACTTTTGCAGCAAAATATTTCTTTATTTTGCAGGCTTTATTTGATATAATAACGGGATAAAGAAGGTAGTGTGAATTATTGAAAAGCATAATTCACACAAATGCCTGAGAAATCCTCGGCACAAACTTGCGGTGTACTGAAAAAGGCATGGCTGTTAGTAAGAAAAATGCATTGCATTTTTTATACACAAATTTATGCTGACGCCCAAATTTGCGGCGCGTTGGCAGCATGGAGGTTATTATGGATTTTAGCAAAAAAGGAACCGCCAAAAAGCAGCAGTATATAAAATCTGCTTCCAGGAAAATCGCGACAAAAGCAAGCGTTGCTGTATTCCGGTTATTTCTGGTAGGACTGGTTTCCCTCATAATTATTGGCTCCTATCTGGGATTTGGCGTTTTGAAAGGACTTGCCGACAGCGCCCCCAGTATAGATCAGATTAATGTCGTCCCAACTGGTTTTACCACCAATATATATGATAAAGACGGAAATTTAATTGATACCTTAGTAGGTGCAGAATCTAACCGAGTTTATGTTACTATAGATAAGATTCCCAAGGTTCTTCAAGATTGTGTTATCAGCATTGAGGACGAACGTTTTTACCAGCACAAAGGTATAGACATGCAGGGTATATTCCGTGCCTTTTTTAATGGTATTAAATCCGGAGATTTTGACCAGGGGGCCAGTACAGTAACCCAGCAGTTAATAAAAAATCAGGTATTCAACGGCGGTGCCGAGGACAATTTTGTCGACAGGTTCATCCGTAAAATACAGGAGCAATATCTTGCCATTCAACTGGAACAAAAATTAGAGAAGGATCAGATATTGGAATATTATCTGAATACGATTAATCTTGGCGCCGGGACTTATGGGGTACAGACAGCCTCCAAACGTTATTTTGACAAGGATGTCGGAGAACTCACCCTTTCAGAAGCAGCAGTAATTTCTGCTATTGCACAGTCACCTACCAATATGAATCCCATATCCCATCCGGATAACAATGCCCAAAGACGTACACAGATTCTTGATAATATGAAGCGTCTGAATAAGTGTACCGAGGAGGAATATAAAGAAGCCTTAGCTGATGATGTTTACTCACGTATTCAAGCCGTAAACGAAGAACAGTACGAGAACTCTTCCTATAACAGCTATTTTGTGGATGAGCTGATCGAACAGGTTATCGCTGATCTTCAGGAAGAAAAGGGATATACGTATACACAGGCCAGCAACACCTTATACAGCGGCGGTTTAAATATCTATACAACTATGGATTCCAAGGTTCAGTCAGTCCTTGATAATGTGTATACCAATGAGGATTATTTCCCCAAGATGGGTACGGATTCCTTCTGGGAACTGACTTATGCACTTTCCATTGAGAAAAAGAGCGGAAAAACCGTTCATTACCATACCAATGACTTGTTGACTTACAACCATTTAACTTCTGCTTATTTCTCTTCCAAGAAAGACGCACAGAAACTGATTGAAGATTTTAAAGCAGCAAAGGTAGAAGTCGGTGATACGATTCTGGGTGAGAAAACCAACCTCATAATCCAGCCGCAGTCATCCATGGTCATCATGGACCAGCATACAGGGTATGTTGTGGGATTAATAGGCGGACGGGGTGAGAAAACAGGAAACCGTACCTTAAACCGTGCTACCAATACTACCAGACAGCCTGGTTCCACCTTTAAAATACTTTCCACCTACTTACCTGCACTTGATTCCGCAGGTATGACTTTAGCAAGTGTAATAGATGATGCTCCCTTTAGATATCCGGGCACCGACAAAGACGTAAAAAACTGGAACGGTGAAACTTACGAAGGCTTAACCACTCTTCGGAGGGCAATTACCAGGTCCATGAATATTGTCACAGTAAAAACCCTGGAAAAAGTAACGCCAAAACTTGGTTTTGACTACCTTCAGAAACTAGGCTTTACCACACTTGTAGACTCTATGACCTCCGACACCGGAAAGGTCTATTCCGATATTAACCTTTCACTGGCTTTAGGCGGTATTACAAAGGGTGTATCGAACCTTGAGCTGACAGCAGCATACGCTGCTGTTGCCAATGGCGGAGTTTATTCGAAGCCAATCTTCTATACGAAGATACTGGACCACGACAATAAAGTACTCCTTAAGAACAAAACCGCTGTCCGTCAGGTCATGATGGAGTCCACTGCTTTCCTTTTAACCAATGCCATGGAGGATGTTGTTAAGAAAGGTACCGGTACCTTAGTCAGGTTCCAGAAGCTTAACATGCCAATTGCCGGAAAGACCGGTACAACCTCCGATAACAATGACGTATGGTTTGCAGGCTATACTCCGTATTACACAGCCTGCATCTGGTCCGGTTATGACAATAACAAAACACAGACTAACACAAGTTATCATAAGATTATCTGGCGGGATGTTATGGAACAGATTCATAAAGAATACGCTCTGGAACCTGTTCCCTTTACAATCCCTGATTCCATTGTCCAGCGGACCATCTGTACCAAGAGTGGTAAGCTTGCTGTGGAGGGGCTCTGTGATAAATACGAAGGCGGTTCAACGGTAGCCACCGAATATTTTGCTAAAAATACGGAACCCACAGAAAAATGTGATGTTCACGTGAAGGTTTCTATATGTAGTATATCGAACAAGATAGCAAATGACTTCTGCCCGAAATCAAAGGTAAAGGAAAAGGTCCTGCTGGTAAAAGAAGAAACCGCCAAAACAATGGATACTCCTTATATACTGCCAAAGGATACCTGCAATATCCACAACGCGAAAAATTCAGGTCTCCAGAATATCCTTCCATTGCCCGGTGATAATATCACTCCTTCCATAAGTCCGCCGGCTGCTACACCTACTGCCCCACCGGCTAACCCGGATACCGGAAATACAGACAATGGAAATACTACCGGAAATACCGGTACCAATGATGATGTCTACGATCCAGAGTTTGATTATAATTATAATAACTGATTTTTAAAAACTTCTTACTTTAGTTTACAAAGAACTATACAGGATAATGTGTCTGACGGGTGATGTTGCACCCGTCAGATTTTCCATATTGGGGACAATATTTGGTATTCTTGCATTGGTTATAGACAGAAAGAGGAAGCAAAAAGTTGTGCTTTTGTTTGCTCTCGTCCCCATTGTAATAACTTGTGTTTCTTTGGCTCTATTTCTCGCAAGTGGAGCATATGCGGACTTATAATGACACAACTTGAAGCGCCCTGTCTTTAACCTGGTAGGTTTAGGACAGGGCGCTTCTTTTATCATCCTTTCATTTTTGGACTAAAAATCAGGGAAGCAATATAACTGAAAATCAAGGCTCCGGCTATACCCGCCGATGTAGCCGTCAAGCCGCCGTTAAATATCCCCAGAAAGCCATCCTTATCAATTGCTTCCTTTATCCCTTGAAACAGGGAATTACCAAATCCGCACAAGGGCACTGTTGCTCCCGCACCGGCCCATTTCTCAAAGGGCTCGTATAGACCTAACGACCCCAGCAGGGCTCCCAGGCAAACCAGTATTACCATGATACGTCCTGGCATGAGTTTCGTATTATCCATCAATATCTGTATAACTGCGCAGATTGCTCCGCCAATCAGAAATGCTATTAAATAATCCATAGGAATCCTTTCTTAAACCTTGATGTAACAGGTTTATTAATTTTAGCAACTTTATAATTCACTATCCGCTTCTTACATTCCCTCAATCATTACGCCATGGGCAATACCGGGGACAGAATTGCCTTCGTTAAAGCTTACCGTGGAAAGAAGTGCTCCGGTTGGTACAAAGAGTACTCTCTTCCATTCTCTTCTTCTAAGCTTTGGTATCACATAGCTTGTAAGGGTTATGGCACTGCATCCACAGCCGCTTCCTCCCGAATGAGTATCCTGTGTATCTTTATCAAACATCTCGATACCGCAATCCATATAATTCTTCGAGATATCATAACCCTCCTGCTTTAACAAATCGATTAAGATATCCTTTCCGATATACCCCAAATCACCGGTTATAATCTTATCGTAATATTCCGGTTTCACCCCAAGGTCATTTAAATTGGCAGCAATGGTCTTATAAGCTGACGGTGCCATGCAGGCTCCCATATTCATAGAATCCTTCACACCGTAATCAACAATTCTTCCTACGGTCACACCTTTTACACAGACCGGCGCTTCCTTTTCCTGTAACTCTTCCTTTCTATTGTCGTCTTTGTCCAATATGACCGCTCCGCTTCCTGTGACCGTCCAGCTCGTTGCCAATGGTCTCTGGCTTCCATATGCCAGAGGAAACCGAAACTGCTTTTCAGCTCCGGCAAAGTGACTGGAAGTAATTGCCATAACCTTATCTCCATAACCGCCGTCTACCAAAACAGAGCCTATTGCAATGGATTCTCCCATTGTAGAACAGGCGCCGTATACACCAAACAGCGGAATCTCAAGATCCATAATACCAAAGGAGGTGGCAATCAGCTGTCCAAGCAAATCTCCTCCTACCATATATCTGATATCGTCTTTTTTCAGGCCTGCCTTTTCAATAGCAGCATCTGCCGCCCTTCTCATCATCCTGCTTTCCGCATCTTCCCAGGTATCTCCACCGAACATCGGATCCTCCTCTACCTGGTCAAAATACCTGCCTAAGGGTCCTTCTCCTTCCTTTTTACCGGCAATAGAAGAGCCCGCTATGATATAAGGCGGATTCGCAAACAAGAGGCTTTGCTTTCCGCACATCTTACTGTTATTTTCCATAATTCAACCTCATTTCCGCACTGTTTTAAACTTTTATTTCTATATCACTCCCGTTTTCATCAATATATAATAGATAACTCCAAGAACCCAGGAGGAGAATACACCGTATAGTATTACAGGTCCCGCTATGGTAAATATCTTACAGCCGATACCAAAAACCTGCCCTTCTTTTTTAAATTCCACTGCCGGAGCCGCAACAGAATTGGCAAATCCGGTAATCGGAACTACCGTACCTGCACCTGCGAACTTCGCAAGCTTTGGATATATATTTAATCCTGTCAGAAGTACCGACAGAAATATCAGGGAAAGAGCCGTGTAAGCGGATGCCTGGTCTTTATTGCACCCCAGGGAAGTGTAATAGTTATTAAAGGCTTGTCCGATAATGCAGATAACTCCTCCCACCCAGTAAGCATTAAAGAAATTAAGTACTTTATTATGGGTAGGTGTTTTATCCTTGACATATTGGTTGTATTTCTCTGCCTTTTTTGCTTTATCCTGTTCCTTCACCACGTCAGCAGCACTGACCTGCTTTTTATTATTATCCATTTTAGGAACCTCCTTTTTGACCATGAATGAATGCCTTACTATTTTACATAAATCTGATAAATTTTATTCTTTATTTTTTATAATGGATAAAAAGTTGAAAAAAGGCACCTAACCCCTTTCCAAGAGCAAGAAACAACACAATTATAGGTATTCCCATTTTAAGTTTTAAACGGTGTGTCATTATAGGGAATATCTGAATTACCTCTTCCAGGGCTACTGCAAGGCAGCCTACAAAACACCCCATAAACAGTCCGAATACCATTAGCCCCACTGTCCCCACGGGTATAGGAGGCTTGAATAAATCCAGTATATTTCCAAAGACAGAGCCTACTACAACAATGTCTTCATACAGAAGAATTCTCTTGGCAGTATCGGTTCGGATAGCCAGTCTTGTGAGCACACCTACAATCGTTATAAAGGCTACTATTCCGGCAGCGATTAAGATGCCTCCTGTCAGCCCCAGAAAGATAAGAAACAGATATTTAATGAACATCAAAGGATTTCCCCTCCCTCGTACTGTTTTCAATCAGGGTATCATCCATGTCGGACTCATATAATCTTAACTGCACCTGCATTGGAGTAGGGTCATTTCCTGTCTTTAGCTTGCTGAAATGATTAAAGAAAATAATAATGCCCAAGGGCAGCCCTACGGCATAGGATATTTCAAGCACAGAGACCTTCACCTCATCCGTACCTATAACGGACTTATAGATGATTTCAAATATCTTCGATACATTGGCATCTTCATTAAAAGTCATTATTGTAAAAGCTGCCCCGAAAAACACAATGCAGCAGACAAAAGCTACCTTAAAGTACTCCCATAGCTTCTTTTCCTTTCCGAGTGGCTCATATTGTATAATAAAGTCTGATTCTCCAAAATTTATAATTTCAATATCGGGGTAATTCCTGTGAATAAGCTCAATTAGCTTCATAACGGAAAAAATATAATTGTTCTTTTTATCGTCTTTGATAATATAAAGAACCTGCTGGTATAATTCATCCGTAACCTTATGTTCCGGCGAATAGAGCTTTGCCACATCTTTTAAGCGGATAACCTTATGGTGAACCAGAGTACTCTTTTCAATCTTTATATATAGGCGCATATTCTTCATCAGACACCTTTCCTTTTATATCAGCAGTCTTGAGATATTCTTTTTCATAGACAAGCGTTCCTTTATGAAAACTTTTTTCCGTATCCTGTGTGAGAAAAGCTACCGCAATACCTGCTGCAATTAACAGGAGCACTGCCGCAAAAATCCAAATTTTTTTTTGTCTGAATGCCATCTCTATCCCTCGTCTTTCTAGATATTGTAAATAAAAAAACAGCATCTCTTTTACAGTGATGCTGTTTTGTAAATTTTTCTATTTATACGGATATTATCTGCTTACTTTTCTTTTCTATTCTGGTAATGATTCCCATGCTTTAAGACATTTTTTCCCGCATTTTCATAAGTATTTTCTTTTCCAGACGGGATACCTGCACCTGGGAAATTCCCATTTCTTTTGCAATATCCGTCTGCGTTCTATTCATAAAGTATCGAAGCCTGATTAATTCCTGATCCTTCTCATCAAGAGAAGCTATGGTTTCCTTTAATGCAAGCTTATCAATCATATTTTCGCTGTCATCATTTGTCTGTTCCAATTTATCAATGAGATAAATGGCATTCCCATCCCCCTGATAAATCGTTTTATATAAAGATTCTACCTCTGCTCCGGATTCCAACGCCATAAGTACTTCTTCTTTTGCCAGATTCAGTTCCTTGCTGATTTCCTCCAGTGTTGGCTCCCTGCCATAAAGGCTTCCCAGCTTTTCTCTGGTAATGCGTATTTTCCCGGCTGTTTCCTTCATGGAACGGCTTACCTTAATGGCTCCGTCATCTCTTAAAAACCGCTTGATTTCTCCCATAATCATGGGTACCGCATAGGTGGAGAACCTTACTTCATAGGACATATCAAACTTATCAATGGCTTTGATCAGTCCTATCGTTCCTATCTGGAACAAATCCTCCGTCTCATGTCCTCTGGACATAAATCTTCTTACAATACTCCATACCAATCCTATATTCTCCGTTATAACCCTATCCCTTGCTTCCTTGTCTCCGGCTTGCGATAAACGGATTAATTCGATTGTGTCCACTGTTTCACTTCCTTCCTGCCGCCTTGGGTTTATCAGGATATCAGTCTATTTTCTTAGTGGATTTTCTTTTTCATCTTTACAATTGTGCCTTTGCCCATTTCTGATTCTACATCCAGCTCATCCATAAAGGCCTCCATAAAAGAAAATCCCATACCGGATCTTTCCTCCTCCGGTTTTGTCGTAAATAGCGGCACCATTGCCTGTTTAATATCCTTTATGCCTTTGCCCCGGTCACGGACCTCCACATAAACCTCATGCTCAAATATTCTGCAAACTACAACTACTTTTCCTTTCATTTCTTCATAGCCATGAATAATTGCATTGGTCACGGCTTCTGAAACAGCAGTTTTGATATCGGAAATTTCCTCCAGTGTGGGGTCAAGCTGCGCTACAAAGCTTGCCACTACGGATCTTGCAAAGCTCTCATTCTCAGATCTGCTGTCAAATTCTAATAACATTTCGTTGGTATCCATACTTATCCTCCTGTTCAAATCCCTTTCCCCGGTTTAACGGCTCCTTGCAACGGCCTCTTCTATGGAATCAAATTTCGGAACTATCCTGTACAGCCCGGACATTCTGAATATTCTGTCTAGATTACGGTTAATGCCCGTTACAAAAATCTTCCCCCCGGAAAGCGTGAGCCTTTTGTAACGTCCCATTATGACCCCGATACCGGAACTGTCCATAAAATCCGTTCCGGAAAAGTCAAATACAATGCTCTTAATCTGCCCCTTATCAAGCAGCTTGTCCGACTGCTCCCTGATGGACAGGGTATTGTGATGGTCTAAATCCTGCTTCACCTTAATAATGAGGCATCTATCCTTAATATGGTACTCTGCAGCCTCCTTTCCGCTTGTACTGCCCGCTTTCTTTAATGGTTCTTGTTTTTCCATGCATACCTCTCTTCCGGATATTCTTTCCTGACTTTCATTTCAATCTTACAACTCCAATTGATATTCAAGAAACAAAAACCTTACCCGCCTGACTTTATCATAAAATCATAATTCTTCTGATTCCTATGCAAATTGCCGCACTTGAATCCCAAATGTTTACATTTACATATTTTAACATATATTTTTTGATTCGTCTATATAAGAAAAGACAATTCCAATTAATTTTTGGAATTGTCTTTTCTTTTGCTTCTATATTTATCTTTCTGTTTATTCTTAGGTTGTTTCTGCTATCTACTGGATATCTGTCATTCTTTGCTTGGCATCATTTACACGCCAGGAATCCGGGAATTTTTCAATGACAATATTATAGTATTTCTTTGCATTGTCATAGTCTCCAAGCTGGTGATAACTCCGGCCGATAAAATATACCGCATCTACATTTGTCGCATCCAGTTCATAAGCACTTAGCAGATTCTTAAGAGCATCATCATATTTTCTGGCCGAATACTGGTCATGTCCTTTTTCATAAAGTGCAGCCGAGGCATTGCTTCCAACCGCCTGCTTGATATTAGTGTAAAGAGCCACGGCTTCCGTTTGTTCAAGCTTATCATTCTGAATCTTCGCCAGTTCATCTGCAACCGCCAGATAATCTATCTGCGAGCTGCTGCCCTTTTGCAGCTCATTGATATAGAGAGCTGCTGTCTTTATAAGCTGTTCATAGATAGTGTCATCCGACTGGCTTCCCTTTAATTCCTCAATCTGCTTGTTCAAGCCGTCAATCTTTGTATCCTGGCTTTCCTTTTCCTTCTGGACGGAATCATACTTTTGCTGCCATTCATTAACAGCGGCACTGTTGTCATTAATCTTCTTACTATATTCGCTCTGATAATTATCTTTTACAGTAGGAAGTATTAAGAACATCGCTCCAAGAATACCCACTGCGATACCGATAATCAGGTTCACAAAAGGCCATATATTGGGCTTATCTTCCTTATAAGGTGCATGGGAAAAGGCTATAGGCTCTGCTATTACCTTGCGTTCTTCTTTTCTTTCTGCCTTTCCGTCTTCTGCCGAAGTACTGGTAACCTCATTTAACTCCTTCAGATAACGAAGAGTGGTCGTATTGGAAACATCGATTTTACTTGCTTTTGTCAGATTCTTTAGGGCCTTCTCCATATCACCGGCCTTCATATACAAAAGAGCCAGCAATTGAAGTGCCTTTACAAAATGGGGATTTAAGTTTGTTACCTTCTTAAGCTGTATAATAGCCAGGTCCTCATTCCCCTGCTTGGCTGATAAAAGAGCAGCATTGTATCTTTTCGTGGTCTGGTTTAAGTTTTCAAGCCTTGTAGGATTAGCCTGCACTAATTCCATATACCTGTCTGCATCATTGGTTTCCTGCTGAAAGTGTTTACTGATGACCCATTCACTTAACGCAGCAACCGACTCTCCCATCTCATAGTAAATTAAACCCAAAAGATTTCTGGCATCGGTATTCCTTTTGTTTAACTCAAGACTTTTCTTTAATATGATGACAGCACCGGAAAGGTCCCGCACCTTTGATTTCTCAAGCCCTTCATTATAATACCGGTTTGACATCATATAAACTTTCTTATAAACAGTCAGGTCTTCACCGCAGCATTCACAGCGGTTATTCTTACCCTGTATGCTCTTGTTGCATGCCGGACATATCATGTCTTTTTCCCGCCACTTTAACGAAAGAATCTGTGTGGCTTCCTTTCCTTTAATTTCTATCCTTGATTTCCTTAAGCATAGTCTTAATAATGTCTGTTATGTCGGACAAATCGTTGCTGTGAATTACTTCCTCAGCCTGGTCAACCTCAAGGCTTGGCTGAAATTTAGCTATCTCTTCATCAAAATTAATCATGCTAATCTCCTTACTGCTTCCACGTCTTTTTATTTATTATCTTACCCATAATATGGTTAAAAATCAAGTGTATTTCTCTTAACTATTTTTAAGATTTTTAAGGCGTTCCTCTACCTGTTCCATAAGCTGGGTATACCTGGCCAGTTTTTCTTTTTCTTCCTGAATCTTTGCCTCCGGTGCCTTGCTTACGAACCTCTCATTGGATAACATTCCGTTTACACGGTTCAATTCACTGGTAAGACGTTCCTTTTCCTGGTTCAATCTTTCGATTTCTTTCTCTATATCTACAAGCTCCGCAAAAGGCATGTAAATAACCGCTTCCGGGATAAGGGCTGTAACCGCATCGGATGGAATTCCGTCAGTATCTGCCTGTATCATGACCTCCGAAGCATAGGAAAGAGTAGCAAAGAAGGCTTTGCTGTTCTCAAAAATTTCTTTTATTCTGCCGCTCTCTGTCACGATGATAACGGAAGCCTTCTTGGACGGAGGAACATTCATGCCGGTACGTACTGTACGGATACCCTTAACGGCTGCTTTGATTAATTCTACCGCTTCTTCCTCCCGGTTAAAGGCCAACTTCCCCTCATATACCGGCCAGTCAGATATCATAATGGATACCTCTTCCCCATCCTTTCCTTCTGCCTCTTTGAGAGTACAATAGATTTCCTCCGTAATAAAAGGCATATAGGGATGAAGAAGCTTTAAGGAGGTTATAAGCACCTGCTTTAAGGTCTGGATTGCCGCACTCTTGGTCTCATCGGTATCACTGTAAAGTCTGGGTTTTACCATCTCGATATACCAGTCGCAGAATTCCTCCCAGATAAAATCATATATTTTTTGAACGGCAACACCAAGCTCGAAGTTCTCCATATTGTCGGTTACTTCTTTGACTAAGGTATTGCATTTGGATAGTATCCACTTATCAGCCTGGGTCAGATGAACTTCTTTGTTTCCTTCGTTTTCTGCCTTTTCTAAGTTCATCATAATAAAACGTGAAGCATTCCATACCTTATTGGCAAAGTTTCTGCTGGCTTCCACTCTTTCCAGGTAAAAACGCATATCATTTCCCGGTGCATTTCCGGTAATAAGAGTAAGACGCAGGGCATCTGCACCGTACTTATCAATGATTTCAAGGGGATCGATACCGTTTCCTAAGGACTTACTCATCTTTCTGCCAAGGGAATCCCTTACCAGTCCATGGATTAATACCTTCTTAAAGGGAGCCTTACCGGTATATTCATAGCCTGAAAATACCATGCGGATTACCCAGAAAAAGATGATATCATAGCCTGTTACCAGTACATCCGTGGGATAGAAATAGTCAAGGTCTTCGGTATTCTTTGGCCAGCCAAGGGTAGAAAACGGCCACAGGGCAGAACTAAACCAGGTATCCAGCGTATCCTCATCCTGCTTCAAGTGGGTATGACCGCATTTCGGGCAGACTTCGGGCATTTCCCTTGTTACCACTACTTCACCGCATTTATCGCAGTAATAAGCAGGTATCCTGTGTCCCCACCAGAGCTGCCTGGAGATACACCAATCCCTGATATTATCGGTCCAGTTAAAATAGATCTTATCAAAACGTTCCGGTATAAAAGCTATCTCACCGCTTTTTACTGCTTCTATGGCAGGCTTAATGAGCTCGTCCATCTTAACGAACCACTGCTGCTTGATTAAGGGTTCTACAGTTGTATTACATCTGTCATGAATACCGACATTGTGGACATGCTCCTCTACTTTCTTTAGAAGTCCCATCTCCTCCAGCTCTTTTACCATAAGCTTTCTGGCTTCATAACGGTCCATTCCTGCGAACTGGCCGCCTTTTTCGTTAATGGTGGCATCATCGTTCATGATATTAATCTGTTCCAGGTTATGCCTCTTACCAACTTCAAAGTCGTTAGGGTCATGAGCAGGAGTTATTTTAACAACACCGGTTCCGAATTCCCTGTCAACATAGGTGTCTGCAATAATCGGAATTTCCTTGTTTAAGAAGGGAAGAATGACATTCTTTCCAATCAGAGCTTTATAGCGCTCATCCTCCGGATGTACTGCTACTGCAACGTCACCTAACATAGTTTCGGGTCGGGTGGTAGCAACTTCTAAGAATTCCTTTGTTCCGGCAATGGGATAGAGAATATGCCAGAAGTGTCCTGTCTGCTCCTCATGTTCCACCTCTGCATCGGAGATACTGGTCTTACATACCGGACACCAGTTTATAATACGGGAGCCCTTGTAAATCAGCCCTTTTTCATAAAGCCTTAAAAACACTTCCTCAACGGCTTCTGAACAGCCTTCATCCATGGTAAACCGCTCTCTGTCCCAGTCACAGGAGGAGCCCATTTTCTTTAACTGGCTGATGATACGTCCGCCGTATTCATCCTTCCACTGCCAGGCTCTCTCTAAGAAGCCCTCTCTTCCAAGGTCCTTCTTATCAATTCCTTCTTTTTTCAGCTGTTCAATGATCTTTACTTCCGTTGCAATACTGGCATGGTCGGTTCCCGGCTGCCAGAGCGCATTATATCCCTGCATTCTCTTAAATCTTGTAAGGATATCCTGCATGGTATTATCCAGGGCATGCCCCATATGAAGCTGTCCTGTGATATTTGGCGGAGGCATTACGATGGTAAAGGATTTTTTCGATTTATCCACCTCTGCCTTAAAATATTTCTTATTTATCCACTTGGCGTAGAGTCTGTCCTCAATATCGCCAGGATTATAGTTTTTTTCAAGTTCCTTCTTCAATTCATTTCCTCCTTTGGGTTATTGATAGCTTTCCCAATTTTTATATTTTTGTTATACTTATTTTACAGCTTTATCCTGCCTGCAATGAAGATTTCAGGACAAACATAAAGGATGTTCCATACTTTCGGAAAATAAGAAAGAGTCTGGCTTGCCAGACTCTGCGCTGATGCGCTGTCACGCAGTGACAACTTCCTTGGCGCATCATGTGCATCCCGCCCGTAGGGCTTTTTATCTTATAGGATATAATTTCCTATAAGATAAAAAAAAGGTTCCCCGTCAGAAAGGACGAAGAACCGTGGTACCACCTTTATTTACAGCATAGATCAAGCTGCCTTTTCTCTGTAACGGGATCGCCCGGTATCTCCTACTCTTCTTCAAAGATACAGTTCGGGAGCTACTTCAATAAGCAGTAAGCAAGACAGTCTTTCAGCCCACGAACTGTCCTCTCTGGTACACTTACCTATCTAATCCTCTCCGTCATAACATTTTACGTTATTTTATTGATTTAACCGACTTATCCCCATGCATATCGCTGGCTTGCCTGCGATACTGCTTAAATAGAGAATTTGAAAAATGTCTTTTATTTTTCAAGCTATGAATATCATATGAAAACTTTTCTTATCTGTCAAGAGCGATTCCTTTCTTTTTTAAAAGCTCTGCCACATATACCTTATTTTCATCGTTCTCTCTCGTAAACTTTTCAATTTCTTCTATGCATTTTTCTTTCAGACGGTTATTCTGCTCTATCCGCTCCTTCAGCTTCTGCCTTCTTTCAAACAGGGCCTCACTGACCTTATCCATCTCCGCTTTATCTAGCAGTGCTTCTAACTGATATGCCCATATTTTAGAGTCTGACACCATTTCTTCCTTTAAATGGGAAGTCAATTCCTTGCTGTAATATTCCATCTGGTCCTTGCTTAATTTATACTGGTTTTCATCTTCTCTTTCCTTTTTATACTGCTGCCATAAAAAGCTTAACTTTTCCTGACTGTCAACCATGTACTTGGCATAGCAGTAATCCAACGCATTGGTATTATTGATATATTTTATCTTAACCTTATTCAACAGCAGAATAGCGCGGTTAAGCTTCTTCTCTGCTTCTGCCGTTTCCCTTTTATTTTCCTTGGAGCGAAGGAAGATATAGGCTGCTGCCGCTGCGTCCATAGCAACCGTCAGCATAAAGGGCAGCTGCATGTTAGCTTTTGTCTTTATATTTATCCATAAAAATACCATAAATAACAAAACAGAAAGAACACTGGTTGTAATTCCTATGGTACTAAGGGTTTTCTGGTTTGCCTCTACATCTTCTTTTTGGTGCAGTAACGCTGTTTTCTCACTTTCCAGATACTTAAGGTCATTTTGAATCACCGAACTGTAGGATTCCCATGAACTCATTTTCTTCAAATCACTTGGAATACTCTCCTCAAACTTTGCAAGATTCTGATACTGGATATCTTTAATCTTTCGAACTCCTTTTTTATATCTCTCCCTGTCCTTTGATAATGTCAATATCTTTCTGGCCAGATCATTCACCAGTTCCCTGTCTTCTCTGTCCATGCCCTCAATTTTTTGAATATCACTGATATAAGAGGTAACCGCCTGGAATTCTGCCTTTAATTCCTGTGCCTGAAGTGTGCTTTCAACAACCTGGTCACAGCTTTCCTCAATAAATTCCTTCTTTAAGACCGTATAGTCTGCTGTCGTTAATTCTTCTGCTATGGAAACCGTCCCATTCTTTTGTTCTTTTGTCTTCTCCTTACTTTTGCGTTTCCAAAATCCCATGTAGCCATCTCCTTTTATGCTTACCGGATTATGAATTCTCTGACCGGTATTCCTGTTTATAGCTATGAATGATTTTTCTTGCCCCTTGTGTAAAACCAATCAGCTTGCCGTCCTCTTTTGCTTCTTTTAGCTCCTCGGATTCTTTATATTCCGAAGAAGATTTGTACCTCATAAGGCTGTCCCTTATCTCTTCCCTGATACCTTCTACATATGCCTTGTCAATATTTTCTTCGTCACTGCTTTCCTCTGATTTTAATGGCTCTATAAATTCCAACCCATCCGTACTGCTTAACAGCACACAAAGCACATACTGCCTTTTGGATTCTTCCCTGCCCGTCATCTCGTAAGCAGCCTTAAAGTCCTTCGCCGCCCTTTTAAACCCCTCCGTATGCAGTCTGCAAATACCTTGGTTATGCCTGATTCTTCCTGCTTCTTCCTTTAAGAGAGAATAGGTCGCATCCCCGGCAAGAAGGCTTTCATAAATCATCTCCGCCTCAAAATACCGTCCATGCTGTAAAAAGGATTCCGCTTTTTTTACAGCCATCTCGGTGGGTGATACGTTCTTCCTTTCACTTTGTTTTATAAGGAAATTCTGTACCTCTTCCTCCTTATAATAGCAGTCGCCGGAGAGCAGGACCAAAGCCGCTTCTGTCAGTGCATCATAGCCTGAAAGCTTTTTCTTAAGCTCCCGTATCTTTTCTGCCTTTTCTTTCAGGCACAGCTCATTTTCCAGCCAGGCAAGAAAGGCTTCCTCATATAATTCATCGGTCAAAAGCAGCATATTATGATAGATATAATAATAAAGCTCCTCTGCCGTATATATACTGGTACCGGTTACCTTAAAGCGGTAGGGAAGCTTTGCTTTATTTTCTTCACATGCTATTAGTATTCCCATACTCTCAAGCCTCCTTATAGCTTTATTTCCTGTTCCCAGCTTAGCCCGGAAGAAGGAATCATCTGCCCAAACCCTTTATCATATACATTGATAACAGCTGTCTTCCTGTCCTTAAAGGAAGCTGAAATTTCTATCCTTGTAGTCTTATCTCCTCTGACCTGCAAGCCTTCCAGAATCATTTCATGGTATTCCTTTTTTAAGGTAAATAAATCCTTTACCAATAGCTTTAAACAATTATCTCCTGTCAGAATAAACTCCTGGACCAAAGGCCCTTCATACCATGCTTTATATCCATCCCATAAGGGTATCTCTGTGGATTTTCCGTTTTTTATACCTTCTATGAACAGCAGGGAGGTTACCTGGTCTGAATCAAGAAAAAGGAACTCCTTCTTCTTTTCTTCCTCTTCACTCTCTCTTGCTGCATAGCAGGCTCCCTTCGCATAAAGATTCTGTCCCTTAAAAACCCTTCTTCCGACACACAATTCCTTTAGTGCATTGTCTGCCCAGTCTCCCTCAAAACCACAGCCCGTTACATATATGGTGGTAACAAGCTGTTTATGCAAAAGGCTTTTAGCAAGATTTAAAAAGCAGTATTCCAACCGCTCCTTATCTCCCTTAAGTACCTCCTCATAATCTAAAATATCACCAAAATCCCTCTGGGTAATTCCAACGGGTATGGGAGTATATTTTCTATTAATGCTTATCTGCCTGTAATGGAATTCCTCTTCATCCATATGAAAAAGGCCGACATCATTACTCCATAATTCTTTTTTCTGGCTTAGGGCATAATATTCATAGCTTACGGAGTGGCTCTGTAAGATCAATCTGTCCTCTTTAATACCCAGATTGGAAAATACCTCCTTAAGCACTGTCCTTATACTTTCATTCAGCTCGCTGGCAGTCACCGTAAGCTTTGCAATGCCCTCTCCCGGAAACTTTAAGGTCACCAGGGTAAGGCATTTGCGAAAAAGCTTTTCCAGCAGATAGGCAGGTGGATAAGCGGTATCATACAGCATGGTTTCTGTCCCATCCTCTGTCCTTTTTAACAGATTATCCGCCACCTGGCACAATCCCTTTTCCTGTAATTCCAAAGCCTCTTCACCGAATACCCACTCTTTTGCACCTGCTTTAAGTCCTATACGTGAAGGATAGAAATATGGCCGGTCACCTTTTCGCAAAGTAACAGATTCCGGTTCCAAGGTCTTCTGATTATAGCAGCATATCTGGATATCTTCATTTCCAAAATCAAATCCTAAAAACAAGCTTCTTTTTTCAGCCATATTGCCTCCTTTCTTTAAAGCGTCCGAACTTTGTCAAATGCCGAACAAATCCTTTATCAGGTACCGGTTTTCCCCGTAATGTAAAATACTCTCCTGCACACTTTCATAGTCGTTCATTTCAAGAGCCGTTATCATAAAATTTATCTGGTCATAGGGGGTATCCTCTTCCTCTGATATCTCCTGTTCCGCCTTTAAGCTCCCGCTTTCAGTTATAACTGCCTGGGGACCTTCTCCCTCCGATATATAATATTGAAGGCTTTCGTCTGCAAAGAGAATGAAATCCTTTACGTGGATACCAAGAAACATATCTGTCATTTCTTCCTCCGTAAATTCCTCCTGATCCTCCATGCGATAATGAATGAAAACCCTGTGCCCCGGATTGGATATGTATTCTACAAAGCAGCTGCTGTTTATTTTCTCGTTCAAGGGTAAGACCCCTTTGAAATCCTTGAAAAAGGGCAGAATAATTCCCCTTCTTAAGAAACGCTGCAGATTATAATCGATAAATTCCTTCTCGCTTTCATCAAAGCACTCTTCTTTGGAAAGCTTTTTTAGAAGTGCCAGCATGCACACATCATTTTCCTCATATATCAGCTCTCTTCTCATGACCTGAAACAATTCGCCTTTGAGAATTCTGCCGTTAATAAGGTATTTATATGCATGATAGGATAAGAATGCCCGGATCAGCTTCCGGTTGCATCCTCTCTGGTAATATTTTAAGAATACCTGGGGGGAATTAATCAGATATTCTCTCGTTAAGAGCATCTGCATCAACAGCCTTTCTTCCAGAATGCAGGTATCAACCTCAAAGCCGCAGGCTGCTTCCCAAAGACTGTATAATTCCCTGGTGGCACCTTCGTACTGCCTTGACAGGTATATTAATATTTCCTCATTATATTTACCTGCCTTATAGATATAAAAGCACAGCTTTAGCACAAGTTCATCATCTTCTGATGTTTTCTCACTTAACAGCCATGTGCATATCTTTATCAGCCTGTTAATCTGGATGTCCTCAAACCCGTATTCCTCTAAGGCCTTTTTTGCTTCTCCATAGAAATTCCGTATGATAAGCAGCTCGGTAACTTTTACCCTGTCGGCTTTGGCAAGATTTTTCAGTGTAATCTGTTCCAGATAATCCTCCAGGTAATCTCCCTGGAAATTATCATAATAAAAAGAGATTAATTCCATCTGAATCTTGCTCTTATAGCTTTCTTTCAGAAAGGGAAGTTCCAAAAGACTTCTTCTTATCTGGACAGATTCGTCATCAAACTTCTGGTAAGTGTCTATTTTATCGGCATAGTTTAGGAGTACCATCGGATTCCTGCACGTATGCTTTAAACAATCCATCAGATAATTGTCTTTTCCAAGGAAGGGATACAGGGTATAGGCAACTGTCTTCGCATAGCGGTTATCCTGGTTATCCACAAGCAGGATTTCATGATTCTCGGTATAGAGGTCTATCAAAGTACAATTTGACACCAGGGGAGTATATACCTCCTCACCGGTTTCTGCATGTACCGTTATCACACCTTTTATGCTACTGTTCTTACAGCATAATTCCTGCTTAAACATCACAAAGGAGAGGTCCTCTCCGATTTCTTCGGTAAAGCCGTTCATTGTTATGAGTTCTTCATAGACAACAGAGAGGTTTCTGTCAATAACATGCTCCTTTAGCATCCTTTTCCCGAAATTCTCAATTTTCTTACTATAGCTTCGGTAAATGGAAGCAAGTTCTTCTTTATTTTTTATAATATAAGCATAGAGAAAGGCCCGCTTTCTATCACTTAGGCTGCTATTATAAATGAAGTACAGCAGCACAGGCATGGGCAGCTTGTTCTGCTCCTCTTCGTCATAGGAATAAAGATAGTATTCATACAGCTCTGTAATGCGAAGCTGTTCCTTTACTCCCTGCTGATACCATGTGAAATACTTCTTTCCTCTTTTATGTCCTTTAATTAACAGGCTTAAAATTGCCGTTAACAGGTTACTAAGAAGTGCCTGTTCCTCATTCCCATCCTTTTCTGAAAAATTCCGGTACAGTAATGTCAGGCAGTAATAAATGCCGCTTACAAACTCTCTCTTCTTGGCAGCAAGATAGGCAAACTGTCCTGCCAATTCGCCGTCTGTATAGTTTTCCTTGGCACCAAACAGCAGCACCTGTATCTCAAAGTCTCCTAGCTCTGTTAATTGCACCGGATTCTCCTTGTAGATTAAAAGTGCTTCAAAATAAAGATAGGGACTGCGACAGCCATGATAAAACTGCTCCTTTAAAAGCTCCAGTGCCTGTCCTTTATTGCTGTCAAATTTCCTGTCTATGTATAACAAAAACCATACTATCCTATAATCATAGGAATTCATATGGTAGATATCTCTTATTTCCTTTAAAGCAGCCGCAGCTATCTCCTCACTCTTATCAATAAGCGCAAGAAGATACCAGTAAGCGCATACGAAAGCCGGCTCTTCCTGCTTCTTTTCCATGACTTCTGCCTTTAAGGTATTTAACGCGGCCTTTGCTTCATCTTCCTTTTCTGCTGTCCCCATATCTGCTGTCTGCATCAAATGGATTTCCAAAAGCTTATACCATAACAGGTTGTTCTTATCTCCCGATTTTAAGCCCCTTAGTTCCGCCGCTGTATTTTGGGTATATTCCTCAGGACTAATGCGGTTTTCTCTGAAATTCAGGTAATTTCTCACACAGGAAATGACTTTTTCCCTGATATGTCTTTTTCTGTGCTTCTCTTCCTCTTTTTCTGACTTGCGCATTGCCGTTATTTCAACTACAATTGTATCATGAACAGAGGATAGAATAATCTTCCCGTAATTTCTTCCCTTCCGCATTTTAGGGGGTTGTATTACAAATTCCAGGGGATAGGTATTTCCTACAAAATAGTCCGACCATATGATTTTATGCTCCGGTACGATAAAATCTCCTTCACAGCTTACCCGTATCTCTTCATACCCCCAATTATCCTTCATTAAGACAATCTTATCCATGAAGCTTTCCGTACCCACTTCATATTCAAGGATATTCTTATCTACAATGAAATTAACGGGAGTTTTTTTACGGACTGCAATAAGAAATTCTTCCAACGCCTGGCTTGCCGACCTGCTTTTCTTTAGCGCATCATACAATACCAGATATTTTTTATCCCGGTATCCAAGAAATTCACGAAATCCTTCTGTCTTAAACAGCTTTACTGCCTCGGCCCAATCAGTCTTGGCCAGATTGGTAAAATGAAAGAAATCCTTGACCTTCCCAAGAGAGGAATTCAGATAAGGAGGTTCTGCCGTAATAAAGAAAGGGATTCTGGCTTCTCCGCTGTCGCTTACGATATCAAGAAAGCCCCGTACCATATCACCGGGTACCAGTGTGTTTGCCTGCACGGTATAGGCTATCTCACAGCGTTCTCCTGTAAATACATTCTTCTCTGTCAAAAAATAAGTACTGGAAGAATACAGCTGCCCAGTGAGTATGGTGCCAAGAGAATTCCAGACAGCAAGTGTTCCTTTATAGCAGCCGCCTGCATCCACCGTTATAATAAGCTCTTCTTCCGACAATAATAAAGCAGGAGACTCATATTCAAAGCAGCCGCCAGCCAGCTGTTTTATCTTCTCTTTCAACCAATTCACCTCAAGACTTGATTATTCATGTATTGTGTTGCAATTTTTTACGTTTACATTATAATTATTATAACACTAATCGACAGGATTTCGCAAGGGAAAGGATGGACTATGATAAACCCTAAGGAACATTTTCACGGAAGTGATTTAGAAAAAATAGAAAAGTATTACGGTATCAAAAAAGAGGATATTATCAATTTTGCAGGAAATGTTAATCCCCTTGGCATATCCCCGGTACTAAGAAGAACTCTATCCGGCCACATTGATGCCATAACGGATTATCCCGACAGGGAATATACCTCTCTGCGAAAAAGCATTGCTGCCTATGTCAATAAAGATATGCAGTCAGAAAAAAAATGCAGCATAGAACATATTCTGGTCGGAAACGGCTCTACAGAGCTTATTTCCCTGTTCATTCAATTCATTAAGCCAAAAAAAGCCCTGATATTAAGCCCCACCTATTCTGAATACGAGAGAGAACTTACCCTGGGCGGCAGCAGGATTGAATATTTTCCCTTAAAGAAAGAGGAAAACTTTATCATAAATCTTCCTGCTTTAAAAGAAAGCCTTGATAACTCCTGCGATCTTTTTGTAATCTGCAATCCCAATAATCCAACCTCCTCTGCCATAGATACAGATACCATGGCAGAAATTCTTTCCTTTTGCCGGGACAGAAATATTTATTGCATGGTGGATGAGACATATGTAGAATTCACTCCTGATATTTCCTGCGTTACCTCGGTTTCTTTGCTTTCTTCTTATAAGAACCTGATTGTCATCCGGGGAATATCAAAGTTCTTTGCTGCTCCCGGACTTCGCCTGGGCTATGCCCTGGTAAGTGATGACGTACTGATTAGCCTTGTAAATGAGAGAAAAAATCCCTGGACAATTAATATACTGGCTTCCCTGGCAGGTGAAATTATGTTTTCCGATGAAGAGTATATTAAAGAGACCAGAAGTCTGATAAGCGGCGAAAGAAACCGTATCAAGCATGAGCTGGATAGGATACCCGGGTTAAAGTACTATGAACCTGCTGCTAACTTTATTCTGCTGCAAATAAAAAATGCTGATCTTACCTCCCACGATTTGTTTGAGAGAGCCATAAGAAAATCTATGATGATTCGTGACTGCTCCACCTTCACAGGGCTTGGCAGCCAGTTCATCCGTTTCTGCTTTCTCACAAGAGAAAATAACGATAAGCTTTTAGATTGCCTGAAAGAGATATAAAAATAGAGTGAATTATTCCTCCCTTTGGCAATGCTCACAAAAATACACAGTGCCGCCTAAGAAGCTTTCTTTATGAATCAGGTATCCGCATTTTGTACAGGGCTCCCCATAGGTCTTCTTACTCATGTATGTCATATAACGGCCTGTATTTCCGAATAAATCTTTTTCCGTATCTCTGTCGCCGCCCTCTATCATCTCATTCAGCACTTTCTTTACCGTCTGATACAGATTCCGCATATCCTCTTCGGTAAGGGTACTCATTTTACGTTTGGGATGAAGTCCGGCCTGAAAAAGCATATCCTGAATTACTCCGTTTCCAATTCCGGGAATTCTTTGTTCTGTGGCAAGAAATGCTTTCACAGACTTCTTCTGCAGGGATTCGTTATAAAGTGACCTAAAATACTCATAGGAAAATTCACAGCTAAGGGGTGATGGTTTTTCACAGGAACCAAGGTAATAAGGATTATCATTCTGACCCTCTTTAAATGCCCAAATCCCGCCATACATTTGGATTGTTGCTGCAAGTGCCGAACCATCTGTGAATTCAATATAGAGCTGGTTCTTTTCCGGCACCTTTCCAAGGTCATCATAAAACCGAAGCGCAGCTCCGTCTCCGATAACAATTCTGCAATCCTCTGCTTCAATTTCAACCATTCCGCCTCTGGCAAAGGAAGTCCCTATCTTCTTTCCTTCAAGCAGATTGTTATAATCATTAGGGTCTCCAAAATACCATGCAAACTTATGGGGAGACTTATTGGCATTGGCAAACCTGATAACTTTTCCTTGGACGGTCTCATTCATCTGTCTGGCAATTGTGCTGCTTTCCGGTATTTCTAACATACTAATAACCATGCCTTTCCTGTACCTGCAAACTTTGGGCCGCAGGCACAAATTTGCGTGAAAAATGCTTTCTATTTTTCACACTAACACCCATGCATTTCGCAAGTTTACTTGCGAAACTGCCTAAATAGAAAGTGAAAAATGCTTTCTATTTTTCACACTAACCTCTTTCTTTTCAGTTTTCTTCCTTAAAAACCTCTGAAACCTGAAAGCCGACTTTGATATATTTATCGGAATAAGCAAGAAAATTCTTTACATTTATATAAAGCTGTATTTTCCTGATTTTTGTAATATAATATATCCTATACAAACATATGATAATTCGTAAGAAAGAGGTGTACCATGAATAGTATGAAGAAATTATTATTAGCAGTGGTGATAACCGTCTTAATCATTCCATTTTCAGGCATTGTCCCCGCCCAGACGATACAGGCTGCTTAAAGAAGACTTTGTTATAAAAAACGGTTTCTTAACCAGCTACAAAGGTGGTGGCGGAGATGTAATCATACCTTCCTCTGTTACTTCAATTGGTCCTTTAGCATTTAATAGCTGTACTGCCTTAAAAAGTGTGTCCATGTCTGATTCCGTCATCTATATTGGAAGTAATGCCTTTGACGGTTGTATCAACCTAAGTTCTGTTAAGATGGGTAATTCCGTGACTTCTCTCGGATATCAGGTTTTTAACCGGTGCTATAAATTAAAGAATATTACTTTATCAAATTCTCTGGCAGTGATATCCGAAGGCACCTTTGACTATTGCAAAGCTCTTACACAAATTACCATTCCAAGCTCAGTAAAAAAGATGGAACCGGCATTTTATGCCTGTCACAGCTTAAAGAATATTACCCTTTCAGGTAATGTAAAAGAAATTGGCTTTTCTGCTTTTTAAGGCTGCCCTAAAGACCTTGTCCTGAATGGAATTAAGAATTCCTATGCCTGGTCCTATGCCAAAAAATATATTATAAAATTCAAGGAAATAGCCATTAATCCTGCTAAACTTACCTTACGTACAGGAAAATCTGCTACTGTCAAATTAAACAGTATTTCAAACTTAAACTGGACATCAAATAACCCCTTTCGTTAGATTTTGTCTAACAAAAGGGGTTCACTTCAATTCGCTGTACGGCAGTTTTTGTTAACGGTAGATAATCTCATCTCTTCCCGGTCCGTTGGATACCAGGGTAATGGGAACACCCATTTCCTTTTCAATGAATTCAATATATTTTCTGCAGTTTTCAGGAAGATCTTCGTATTTCTTGATTCCTCTGATTTCCTGCTTCCAGCCGGGAAGCTTTTCATACACGGGCTTTGCCTTGGCAAGCTTAACAGTGGTCGGGAAATCCTTTGTTACCACGCCGTCAATCTCATAACCTACACATACCGGCAGTTCCTCAAGGTAACCTAAGACATCCAGTACCGTTAAGGCTATCTGGGTAGCACCCTGCATCCTGCAGCCATACCTGGTAGCAACCGCATCAAACCAGCCCATACGTCTGGGTCTTCCGGTAGTTGCTCCATATTCGCCGCCGTCACCGCCTCTTCTTCTTAACTCGTCTGCTTCCTCTCCAAATATCTCACTGACGAACTCTCCTGCTCCCACAGCACTGGAATAAGCCTTGGCAACCGCTATGATTTCCTTGATTTCATAAGGAGGTATTCCTGCTCCGATAGCACCATAAGCTGCTAAGGTTGAGGAGGAGGTTACCATGGGGTAGATTCCAAAATCAGGATCCTTTAAGGCTCCAAGCTGTCCCTCAAGGAGGATGTTCTTGCCTTCCTTTATCGCTTCATAAAGATAAGCTGATACATCACACACATAGGGCTTTACCATATCCCTGTATTCTAAAAGCGTCCGGAATAACTCGTCTGTATTTATAGCAGGTTTATGATACATATGCTCTAATATGACATTCTTCGCTTCGCATACGCTCTCAATCTTTTCCTTTAAGCTTTCTTCGTCAAAAAGCTCTGAAACCTGAAAGCCGATTTTTGCATATTTATCAGAATAAAAAGGTGCAATTCCTGACTTGGTGGAACCAAAGGATTTGCCGCCCAGTCTTTCTTCCTCGTATTGGTCAAATAAAATGTGGTAGGGCATCATAATCTGCGCCCTGTCTGAAACCAAAAGCTTTGGTTCCGGCACGCCTCTGTCTGTTAAGGACTTCACTTCTTTAAAAAGGTAGGGAATATTAAGTGCTACCCCATTGCCGATAATACAGGTGGTGTGGTCGTAAAATACTCCGGAAGGAAGAAGATGCAGTGCAAACTTACCATACTTATTTATAATGGTATGTCCTGCATTGCTGCCGCCCTGAAATCTTACAATAATATCGGATTCCTGACCAAGCATGTCCGTTATTTTACCCTTGCCTTCGTCGCCCCAATTAGCGCCTACTATTGCTTTTACCATGAAATTTCCTCCTTTTGTACCCGTGAATTTACAATTCCAACAGACTTAAGCGCCTGCTAAACAAAAAAATGGCATCGTAACAAAACCGGTTACCATGCCTTATTACTTTCTTATTATACACATATAAGCGGTATAAGTAAAATCAATATTTCTTATATTGTCCATAACTTACAGTTATGTCTTCTTATCATTTTGCAATCCTTCCGCAAATAAAACAGCAATCTTTCCTACTCTGAATAAACCGTAAAGGTATCAAGAAGGGCCTCTCCCTTGGCACTCATTACCTTCTCTTCATACTCCTCCTGGCTGATATCCTTTTCATCTGCCAGATAGATTATCTTTGTGCCGCCTTTTTCATAGGTATTGATATACAAATATTCTTTCTGCATTATCTTATTGCCTGAACCTGCAAAAGCGTCCCTTGTGGCATCATTTATTACATAGAACTTTGTTCCGTCATAGATAAAATCCGTAATCACCGGATCTCCCTCAACCGTATAGGCAACTTTTCTAAGATAAGCACAAATTCCCTGTGAAGAATTCCCTTGAAAACGGGCGGCAATGTCCTTGTTTTCCTTCCCGCTAAGGCTCTCTACATAGCAGCCGTCTTCCTTTGCCTCTTCCGGCGAATAGTCCTTCTTAAGCTGTGAAGTCGGAGGCCAGTTATCCTTTACCTCTTCTATTACGGTAATTTTCTTAGCAGTAAGCTGCACGGGATAGGATTCCCTTACCGTACCGTCATAGGTAATTCTTATAAGCGTCCCTCTTGTGAACACACTCTTTTCGGTTTTGTTATAAGAAACCGAGGCAGGTTCAAAAGGAGAGAGCGTTTCTCCCTTACCGGATACTGCCACCATAAGACTTCCCTCGGAAGCGGATATCACAATAGCATCGAAGGCAGGTTCCCTGCCACTGCTTTGCAGCATACTGCAGCCACTTTGTACCAGGGCAAGAGTGACAAAGAGAAATAGAAAGGCTATACGCTTCATAAGAAATCCTCCTGAACTTTTAATTACCGTATTTTTCATTTCACACTATACTACCACAAAAAGGAAAGATATATTCATTCACCTATGAAAAAATTCCATAGATCTCTTCCGCTGCTCGTAAAAACTTCCAGCAATTCTAACATAAAGAAACCATGAAATTTAGTGACTTTTACCAAGTTATATGTTATCATTATAAGTAATATTTTAAGGTATTATTACATTAAAACGGAGGTTAATGTATTTTATGGAGAAAATTAGAATTGTAATTGTTGATGACTCACCTTTTTCTATTGCACTATTAAGAGACACACTTGAAGAAAATGGTTATGAAGTTGTTGGTGATGCCGGCTCACTGGAAGAAGTAAAAGAAGTAATAAAAGCTCAAAAACCCAACTTGGTAACAATGGATATGACATTACCTGGTACTGATGGACTTGAGTGTACGCGGGCAATACATGAAATCGATCCGACCATTAAGGTAATCGTTATAAGTTCCATGATGGATGAAGAAATAATGAAAGAGGCAAAAGAAAATAAAGTATCGGATTATCTTCAAAAACCCATTGACCCGGATGAACTTGTTACATCAATTAACAGAGTTATGGCTTCTGATGAACTTTATCAATTGCTGGAGATGGAATCCTTTCCAGTATTCAAGGAATCTTTATTAGATGGTATAAACCGGATGACCAAAACCCTCCTTACCTTTAAGGATGAATATTCCGTTAATAAAGAATACGAATCAAACGGTATAACTGTACTAATTGGAATAATTGGTAAGTTTTCCGGCAGAATGCTGATTGATTTGTCAAAAGAAACTGCCCATAATATATCAGCGGCTTTATTAAGAAGAGAACCTAAGAATAATGATGAAATAATAGCTGCAATAGCAGAGTTTGCCAATATTATTTCGGGCAATGCATGCTCGGTATTAAACAGAAAAGATAAAGCTTTAGGGCTTCGTGTAGCTCCGCCGTCTATATTATATGGTGATAGTGTATACATCTCTGCTCCAAATTTCAAAACAACAACAGCGATTGCACAGACAAATTTCGGCGAATTATTAATTAATGTCGGATTTTCAAGAGGTGAGGAAAAATGGACGTAAAACATATTAATCCTTTTATAAACGCTTTTGCAACGGTTATCCCTCAACTGGGTTTTAGTACCGTTAAAAAGGGTGCTTTAAGTGTGAAGGGTAAGGAGTTACTAAGCTCAGGCGTAATCATAGTACTTGGTATAGTTGGCGCTATAAAAGGCAATGTGGTGTATACTATGGATATGGAGAATGCTAAGAAAATTGCATCTTCCATGATGATGGGCATGCCAGTAAATGAGCTTGATGAAATGGCGCAAAGTGCATTAGCAGAATTGACAAATATGTTAACCGCAAACGCAGCAACCTGTTTCGCTGATTTAGGGATTTCGATAGATATTTCGACGCCAACACTGCTTCACGGAAAAAATATATCTTTAAAGATGAGTTCAAGTCAGGTTCTATGTGTCCAACTTTTAGCAGATGATATTCCTATTGAAATCAATATAGCTATTGAAAGTTAAATACACTGTTAAGATATCTGATATCGGGCTCATTTTCTTTTGTACAGCTATTGGGAAATTCCTCAGCTTGAAAACACTTCCAAACATTTCCGGCGAGGCTGTTACATTTTAATTATATCTTGCGACAGTCTCACCGGTTCTGCCTGAATTATATATTTTACCTTTCGCCCTCCGGTGTGTTTACTGCCTTCGCAGAGCTTACTCTTTTCAATTCTTCCAAATTATTTTCTGTGTATATTCTTAATCCCTTTTTCGCAAGCATCCCTGCCGTTATTCCATCACCCTTTATAAGTTTTCCCTGAAAACTTCCGTCATATATCTGTCCATAGCCGCAGGAAGGACTGTTTGCCTTTAATACCGCTGCTTTACAGGCAAAATAATCAGCTAGCTTACAGGCTTCCTCCCCTCCTTTTTGAAACTGCTCCGTGCAGTCCTCTCCTTCTTTGTTTATGGCTCTGCCGTCTGATAATTCCACCGGACTTCTGGGAGTAGAAAGACCTCCAAGCTGCTCCGGGCATACCGGTATAAACTGAAAGTCTTCTTTTAAGTCCTCCAATTCCTTAAGGTACTTGCCGGTCCCGCAATATCTGCAATCAAGTCCCAGCAGGCAGGCACTTACTAATATGTTCATCTTTATACCCATGCTCCTGACTTTTAACTCTTTTTTGATGTGCTTCCAAAGCCTCCGTTGCGTTTATCTTCACAGTCATCATCAAAAGTTATTCCATATTCCACAAAGATACCTTGCATAAACCCAGTGCCAGCCTTCACCTCCGCCACTTTCCCTTCGTTGGAATCATTGGTAACCTTGGCAAAGATATGTCCTTCATTATCGGAATAATAATAGTCACTGTCAATAATTCCTACGGTATTATTCATCTGGAGACGGAACTTAAAGCCTAATCCGCTTCTCGGATAGCACTTTAATACCCAGCTTTCCTCCATGGATACCCGAATACCGGTCGGTATCTTGATACCTTCTCTGGGAGCCAGGGAAAAATCAATGGGGCTGTAAAAATCATAGCCTGCCGAACCTGCCGTTGCGCGTTTTGGAAGCTTGGTTGCTTCATATATACGGTTAATTTCCTCAATCCCGGTTTCCGGAAAAGTATCGATCCAATCCTTTGTAAATTGACTCTTACTTACCTTTTCAAATTTTGCTATTCTTCTCATGCAGTATCTTTAGGTCTGCCAGCCAAAAGCTGCAACCTATTTCCTTCCGTTTTTTTCTTCTGTCTCATATTCCAACTTACCTCTACTTCTTTTTTGCTCCCTCTTCTATGGTCATCATAGAAAGGAGGCTTTTGGCCGCCATTGCCACCGGATTCTTTGAACTTGTCACAATACAAAAATGCCTTGGCGGGAGCTTTCTTTTAAGCTTTAATTCAAACAGTTCTCCCCTGTCAATATACTCTTTTGCAAAATCGCCTGCCACAGAACCAACTCCCAGATTCCTAAGTGAGAACTGCACTATCATATCACTGGTAGCAAGCTCAAACTCCGGCTTTAATACCACACCGTTATTTTTCAGTATTTCATCCACATAGGCTCTGGTACTGGTTAACCCTTCAAGGCATATAATGGGCAATTCCTCCAGCTCTTTATATTCCAGCTCCTTATCTAACAGAGGAAGAAAGCTGCTTCCTGCTACAAAGATATCCTGTATTTCTTTTACTCTATGGGAAGTAACCTCTGCTTTTGCCGCAAAAGGTTCACTGACAATTCCAAAATCAATCTTCCCTTCATACAGATAGGACAAGGTTTCCGGCGTAGGTGCGTTGGTTACGCTCACCTTGATGCCAGGATATCTTTTATGGAACTCCTCCAGAAAGGGAAGGAGATAGAACTTAAGCGTCATATCACTGGCACCGATTCTTATCTCACCATTTTCCAAATCCAGTGTTTTTCTTAATCTTTCTTCTCCCTTAAGGATGGTCTCATAACCTGCAGAAATATAAGAAAATAGCATGTCCCCTTCCGGTGTCAGCCTTACCCCCTTTTGCGTACGCAAAAAAAAGCTTCCGCCAAGCTCCCTCTCCAAAAGCTTAACAGCCTGACTTACCGCCGGCTGGGATATATTAAGTTTTTCCGCAGCCGCCGTAAAGCTTCCGGTCTTGGCCACATAATAAAATATCTTATAATATTCCAGACTGATATCCATAGGCTATACCCAATCCTTCCAAACATCCGGCTGATAGCCAATCGTTGCCTGTCTTCCGTTTCTTACAATGGGCGTCTGAAACATTCCCTGATGCTCTAATAGTTTCTCTTCCCTGTCCAACTCCTCTGACAGGTATTTCACGTAGTTGTCTTCATACTCTTTGGAATGCTCATCTATCAGTTTATTAATACCGCCTACAGCTGTCTTTACGCTTTTGTATTCGCCAAGACTCATGCCATGCTTTCTTAAATCAATCATCTGATACTTAATCCGTCTTTCCTTGAAATACCTTTCTGCTTTTTTCGTATCAAAACATTTGGATTTCCCGAAAATTTGTATGTTCATCCCATCCTCTTTTCTTACATAAAAGAGGTCGAATCTTTAACAGCCCGGCCTCTTTTAAAACCAACATCCATGCGCACTGCAACTTCCTATCTGCTTATCAGGTCTTCATTTCCCTTATTCTTTTCAAACCAGCCGATTGCATAGGAACAGGTAAGTACTGCAGTCTTACCCTCAGCACGAAGTCTCTTAACCAGTTCTTCCATAAGCTTTCCCGCAACACCCTGCCCTCTAAGGGAATCATCCACAAAGGTATGGTTAATCTCCACTGAATTTTGATTAATATCAGGGAATGTAACCTCAGCAATCGTCTTTCCAGTCCCATCAGCAAGATAAATGCGGTTTGTTTCATGTTTAAATTCCATACGCCTGCTCCTTTCTTTTCTTAATACTATAATTTCCAATAATTACTTCCTGCATACATCCTTATTGTAGAATGGGTACGCTTTAAATGCAAGGTTATTTCATAATATTTTTATATCGGTATTTGCCATATTAGCCGGGCTTGTGTTAATATAGAAATAATATATACGATATCCATTAAACTTGGAGGATTTTAACTAAGATGAATACCGGCAAAAGCAACGTAAAAACCATT
This sequence comes from Anaerocolumna xylanovorans DSM 12503, assembly GCF_900143645.1. Classification (GTDB taxonomy): domain Bacteria; phylum Bacillota; class Clostridia; order Lachnospirales; family Lachnospiraceae; genus Anaerocolumna; species Anaerocolumna xylanovorans. The sequence continues at coordinate 138,320 of NZ_FRFD01000010.1, forward strand.
ATGCACTACGCCAGCAGTCTGTTGGTTATCCTTACTATTATCCTGTCTATTGTAATTTTCTCCATGCTGCCATCTTATTCCATGGACTCGACTAAAGTTACATTAATCGTAGTTACAGCCTCTTCCTATCTTATGTTTTCTCTCTGTTTCATGATTATAGGTGTATTTTTCCCGAAATATGAGAAAACCGTTTCCTCAAAAGCAGGAAGAAATCTTTTCATAATGAAATTAATCGCTGGTGTATCTGCTATCTATGGAGGCAATGTGTTACACGGCATACATAACATAACCCAGGAAACCCCAAAATCCATAAAAAGGCACTGGAGTGCACTGGGAATCTTTATTACGGGTATTTTCCTGGCTTTTGCAGACTTTTTTACTGCAGTTGCCATAACAGAGCCCGATACTTTAAACATAGGCTATATCCTTAGAAGCTTAATCTCTTACCCCTACGGTCAGGTTCTGGCAGCCCAGTTTACCCTGTGGTGTCTGGTATTTATTACAACCTCTGTCTGGTATTATATCGACACAAAGGATAATATTCAGGTACCTCATGATGTCCATACTATGCAGCGGGAGACCAGCCTTAAAAGTCACCAGGTCCAATGCAGCTCCTGCAGTACGGTGTTCCAATATGAATTATATGAGGGAATGTGCCCTGAATGCGGGGTTTACAACCGGCTTTCAGAGAATACCTACTACAGGGATAACCCATACAAAAGGAAAAAAACAGCATTGGAACTATTCAGGGCTTACGGCACCGTCATCCTGGTATTTGCGTCCATTATAACCATTACAATAGTAAAAAACCATATAGACACCAATGGCGGACTAACCTTCATCCAACAGAAAAAGGCTGATATTTCGGAAAAAGATACAGTCTCCAATTCCTTTACTCCCGAAGAAGTTGCAGCTTTACTGAATGATATAAAAGCAGAAGACGGTTATGAAACCATATACCACAAAGAACTTTACACCGACGGCCTGATGGACGAAGACGGAGAAAAATATAACGAAGTAATGATCCTGGTAGCCTCAGACAGAGATGAAAAGGTATCCTGGTACAAGTATAATAAATATCTGAAAACTTCTGAAAATCACAAAGCCGGAGAAATCGTACTTTATATGGCGGCTGAATCCGATTCTCTGACAAAAGCGGATGTTATATCTGAATAATAAACAAGTGAACATTCTCTATATAAAACAGGAGCCGCTTGCAGCTTTTATAACTTTAGCTGCAAGCGGCTTCTGTTAATGAGTTACTTCTGTAATAATTCTATTATGTGATACCTTATTATTTTAAGATATTAAAGGATTCCCAGGTACTTGGTGTGGCTGTTACTGCCTTTAATACCCCGTTGTTATTTAAGTCAGCCATTACATAGAGATTATTGGCATAGGCCTTTATGTTATAAGCACCGCTTGTTGTCTTTGTAATATAGAATTTCTCCCAGGTGCTTATGGCAGCGCTTCTGGCCAGCAGCTGGCTGCTTTCATCTATCACTGCGCACACATATTTATTATTTGCCTTTGAGAGGAAGGAATAGGTTCCATCACTGTTTGCAACGATAGTAAATGTCTCCCAGGCTCCTCCGTTAGCACTGCGGTTTGCAATCAGCGGATCATTACCGGTATTATCTGCACATACCACCTTACCGTTTGCATTGGCTACAAAATAGCAGTCCCCGGTCGGTATTTCTGTGCCGGATGACCCGGAGCTAAAGTAGCTCTTAATCCCATTAAGCAGATTACTGTTAGGCGATGAAGTTCCTGCCTGGGACCATTTTGACCGGATAGTTGCTTCGGAATCAGTTGCTACATTGACAGAAGAAATACTCTGATTATAAAGTCCCCAGTTACCATTGCCGCTTGTTACCTTATAGGTCCAGGTAGTCCAGTTGATACCGGCATCATTCAAAAGCTTAAGTCCCTGCTGCCAGGCAGATACATTATTCATGTAGCAGAATTCTCCCATGTAGCTTGGCACATTGTAATTCTGATTCTTAATAAGGTTGAGCTTATTCTGCATATTGGTGATCTGCTTGCCTGCTGCATTATCATAGTCATCATAGAGATAATTATGGTATTCGTACATAACATTAGACCAGCTATAGGCGGAAGGGTTAGGCAAATCCGAAGGATCCCAGGTAGCTTCCATGATTACAATATGATTGCTGTCAGCAGAACGGATTACATTGTAGGCATTATTGTAGATTCCCCATAACAGCGAATGGAGATAATCATCGGAATAGCCGGAATTATAACGATAGGTGCAATAAGGTTCATTTAACAAATCGTAGCCTGCTACTACCGGATTGTCCTTATAACGCTGAGCTATCTTATACCACAAGTCATAGTATTTCTGCTGGTTGTTATAAGCATTGCTGCCAAAAAAGAACTGGGAAGCAGTTACTTTCTGGTCTTTGCCGTCAATCCCGCTGTGGTCACTGCCATTTTGGGAACCTGGGGCACCGTGCATATCCAGAATTACATAGATTCCTCTCTCACCTGCTTCCTGAAGGAACCAGTCAACCCGGTCAAAAGCATTGCTTAAATAGTTTCCGTTTAAGTCAACGAAGTTCATATACCACATAGGCAGACGGATACAGTTAATTCCTAATGCCTTGCAGTTATCAAAGTCTTTTTCCGTCCAATAGTTATCCTGATATACGTTTACCAGATCCCTCATTTTTGCTTCTCCGAATCTGGCAGTTAAGGTCTTGTAAATGTCCATTTCACAGGTAACGGTATAGGTACCGGAACTGTAACTGGTAGGACACATCCAGAACTCCTGCAATAAATATCCCCCTGCATTGGTACCTCTTAGGTTCACAACTTCTCCGGTACCATAGTTATTACGAAGCAGCTTTCCGTCTGCTTTTAAGAAGTTCGAGGAAGTAATAGCCGCCTGAATCTTTTGTGCGGGAAGGAACATGGAAGATAGCATCCCCACCACCAGCACTGCTGCCATAAGGACAGCTGCTATTTTTTTTGCAAAAAACTTTTTAAATACCTTTCTCTTTTTCATCTTTTTACCCCTTTTACATTATTTTACTGTCTTCATGTTCATATGCAGATTGTCCTATGAGTCATTAAATGCTTCCTGCATAATTCCCCTCCCCCCTTATTTATTTTTAATAAGCCTTATCCGTTGAAACGTTTTTAGAAAAGATAAAAACACACCGGATAAAAATTATTCCCCCAAAGATTTTTTCCCAGCGATGCCCCTCTTACTGGCTGGAAATGATTCTCTTCCCTCTAAAATTCTTCTCAAAATCTTGCACATAAATTATGTCTTTATTTCAAAGCTCTGTTAGACAAAGTTATTGTTATTTAATTAATTTTGGCGTATTATATTACCAAAATATATATTAGAGCGGGTGTAAAGTAATGAATTTTGATAAAGAAATAAAAATATCTTTACAAATAGCATTGTCATTTGTAGTGTTTACCAGTGTATTTACTTTGTTGGGGAACCTTAGTTCATTCGTATCCATGGGAGTAAACAAAGATAGTATTGTGTATTTTTTAAAGAGCAATATGTTATGGTTTATTGTTGTGATATTAATCATCTTAAGATTAAGTATTTATTTAAAGAAAGCAGACGGAAAGTATAATCCATTTTTTATACTTAATCGAACGGTACGGTCAACATTAGGTCTCTTATTAGCATTTGAAGGATTAGTACTTATATCATCTAGAGCCCCAGCCCTTTTATTATATATCCAAGCGAATCATCAAGTAGCATCTACATTTAAAGAGGCCTATATACGAAGTATGTTGGCTTCATTCGTTATACCAATGATAATAAATCTGGTAAAGATATTACTTGGTTTATATTTTATTTTACAGAAAAATAAGAATAACGAGATTGAATAGTGTGAATTTGTATCCATCTTTTAACAGCAATATATCATTTCTCCCTAAAATATGCAATATCTCCCAAGGCTTTTTTCCGGCAAAAACAGTAAAATGACAAAAAATAAGAACGCTTCTACAAATTTGTAGATAACGTTCTTACTTGTATTGTAATTTTTTAACCAGTTGTCAAACTTTTATATCTGCAGTAATACCAAGGCAATCCTTATACTCTTCCAGAAGAGGATCAATAACATCCCTTACAAACTCTTCTACCTGTTCCTTGGAACGACCAACATATTTTCGGGGCTCCATCGTCTGTTTTAATTCTTCCAGCGTCAGGTTAAAGGAAGGGTCTGCTGCGATTAATTCCAGCAGGTTATTCTCTAAACCTTTTTCCTTTACATTCTTTCCGGCTTCCATAGACAGTGTACGGATTTTCTCATGAAGCTCCTGTCTGTCTCCGCCTGCCTTTACCGCATCCATCATAATATTTTCCGTTGCCATAAAAGGAAGCTCCGCCAGCAGATGCTTCTCGATTACCTTGGGATATACCACAAGCCCGTCCACAATGTTAAGGTATAAGTCCAGGATTCCGTCAACCGCTAAGAAAGCTTCCGGTACGCTGATACGCTTATTGGCGGAATCATCAAGGGTCCTTTCAAACCACTGGGTCGAGGAAGTAATTGCAGGATTTAAGGCGTCACAGATTACGTAATTGGCAAGGGAAGCAATACGCTCGCTTCGCATGGGGTTTCTCTTATACGCCATGGCAGAGGAACCAATCTGGTTCTTTTCAAAAGGCTCTTCTATTTCTTTTAAATGCTGTAAAAGCCTGATATCATTGGAAAACTTATGGGCACTGGCTGCAATTCCCGCAAGTACGTTTAATACTCTGGTATCTACCTTTCTGGAATAGGTCTGTCCGGATACGGGATAACAGTCCGCAAAGCCCATCTTTTCTGCGATTTTTTTATCAAGTTCCTTTACCTTTTCATGGTTTCCTTCAAAAAGCTCAAGAAAGCTTGCCTGGGTTCCCGTGGTTCCTTTGGAACCTAATAGTCTCATGGAACCGATAAGGTATTCCAAGTCGTCAAAATCCAGCTTTAATTCCATCAGCCAGAGAGCAGCTCTCTTTCCTACGGTAGTAGGCTGTGCAGGCTGAAAGTGGGTAAATGCAAGTGTCGGCAGTTCCCGGTATTCATAGGCAAAGTCCTTTAGCTTATCTATTACATTTAAAAGCTTTGTACGGATTTCTTTTAAAGCCTCCGCCATTACAATAATATCCGTATTATCTCCGACATAGCAGGAGGTTGCGCCAAGGTGGATAATCCCCTTTGCTCCCGGGCATTGAACCCCGTAAGCGTAGACATGGGACATAACATCATGACGTACCAGTGCTTCTCTTTCCTTTGCCACATCATAGTTGATATCCTCCTGATGTTGCTTAAGCTCCTCTATCTGCTCTTTCGTAACCGGGAGACCCAGTTCCATCTCGGCTTGGGCAAGAGCTATCCAGAGTTTTCTCCAAGTCTTAAACTTCATGTCAGGAGAAAAGATATACTGCATCCTCTTGCTGGCATACCTTTCTGACATGGGGCTTACATATTTATCATTACTCATTGCTACCTCCTGTATCTGTGCTGTATTTTGCTTATTTCTCTTCTTTGTGTGCCATTTCCTGTTCCCAAAACATGGGGACTGCAGGATATCAAAGTTAATCCCTGCACTCCCCTTTATACTTTCTCTATTTTATTATCCTTAATATACGGCAGAAAAGCAAGTCCATTTTATCTTCTTTATCTATCGTACTCTCCCCTGATATCCTCCTTAGGCGGTTCAATGGGATAGTTTCCGGTAAAGCAGGCATCACAGTATCCCCTGTCACCTTCAATTAATTCACTGAGCCTGTCCACTCCTAAATATCCTAAAGAGTCTGCACCAATCATATCTCTGATCTTTTCTACTGTATTATTATGGGCTATTAACTGGTCGTCAGAGGGTACATCGGTACCAAAATAGCAGGGATACAAAAACGGCGGAGAACTTATTCTTACATGGACTTCCTTTGCTCCTGCGCTCTTTAGCATTCTTACAATGCGCTCACTTGTGGTGCCTCTTACGATGGAATCATCAATCATGATAACCCGCTTATCCTTAACAACATCCCTTAACACGTTAAGCTTAATCTTTACGCTGGATTCCCTCATAGACTGCTTGGGTTTGATAAAGGTCCTTCCTACATAGCTGTTCTTTACAAAAGCAGTTGCAAGCTGAATTCCCGATTCCAGTGAATAGCCATAAGCTGCCGCATTGCCGGAATCCGGCACACCAACTACGATATCTGCTTCCACCGCATAGGTCTGCGCCAGTATTCTTCCTGCCATAATTCTGGAATTATACACACTGACAGAGTCAAGGCAACTGTCAGGCCTTGCAAAATAAATATATTCAAAGATGCATTTTGCCTTTTTCGGCTGTGTCATGGACATATCGGAGTGAATACCTTCCTGGTTAATCATGACAACTTCACCCGGTTCCACATCTCTTACAAAATCAGCTCCTACCGTATCAAGTGCCGCACTTTCGGAAGCCAGTACATAAGAGTTTCCCCTCTTGCCGATACAAAGCGGGCGAAAGCCAAAAGGATCTCTGGCTCCGATTAATTTTCTGGGGCTCATGATAACAAGGGAATAAGCTCCCTTTAACTTTAACATTGCATTCTTTACTGCTTCCTCTACGCTTCTGGTCTGAAGTCTTTCTCTGGCAATCAGATAAGCAATAACCTCTGAATCAATCGTTGTCTGGAAGATAGCTCCGGTATAAGCCAATCCTTCTTTTAATTCCGGTGCATTGACAAGATTTCCGTTATGGGCAAGTGCCAGAGTCCCCTTGACATAATTTAATACCAATGGCTGGGTATTTTCTCTGTTGCTGGCTCCTGCTGTAGAGTAACGTACATGCCCCACACCGATATTTCCCTTTAAGTCCTCTAAACTCTCCGGTGTAAATACCTCGTTTACCAGCCCCATTCCTTTATAAGACCTTACACTGCCCTTGGGTCCGCTGGTATCACTCACAGCAATACCGCAGCTTTCCTGGCCTCTGTGCTGCAAGGCAAATAAACCGTAATAAACAGATAAGGCAATGTCATTGCCGTCAAAATCATAGATTCCGAAAACTCCACATTCCTCATGTATTTCATCTGAAATCCAGGTATCAATTTGTGCGCTCTTATCCATCCATAATCCTTTCTATTGCCGTCTTATAATCTTGAAACTTCCTTCTTACAAAAGAAGAGCTGCTGCAAAATCGAGTACCCGGTGTACTTTTACTATGTTTGCAGCAACCCTAGCATATCCTAAGCCAAACCGATTCTCTTTAATACTTCTTCATAGGCATCTTCTACGCCGCCCATATCTCTTCTGAAACGGTCCTTATCCAGTTTTTCATGGGTTCTGATATCCCAAAGTCTGCAAGTATCCGGTGAAATCTCGTCAGCCAGAATAACCTCTCCTTTGCTTCTTCCGAACTCAATCTTAAAATCTATCAGTTCAATACCGCATTCTTCAAAATACCTGCACAGAACCTCATTTACCTTAAAAGTCATCTTTGAAATCTTGTCAATCTCTTCTCTGGTGGCAAGACCTAAAGCAATGGCATAGTAATCATTAATCATAGGATCACCGAGATCGTCATTCTTATAGCTGAATTCCAGAGTGGGAGCAAGTAATTTAATGCCTTCTTCCATTCCTAACTTTTTGGCAAAGCTGCCTGCGGATACATTACGTATAATAACCTCTAAGGGTATAATTTCAACCTTCTTAACGGCAGTTTCCCTGTCACTTAATTCTTCAATGTAATGGGTAGGAACGCCTTCCTTTTCGAGTAACTTAAACAGATGATTGGACATACGGTTATTAATAACACCTTTTCCGACTATGGTTCCTTTTTTTAAGCCATTAAATGCAGTTGCATCGTCTTTATAATCAACAATATAAACATCTTCCTGCTCTGTTTTAAAAACCTTCTTTGCCTTACCTTCATAAAGCATCTCTAATTTTTCCATATACGGCTCCTATCTGTATTCTTATCACAAAGTTAATTACTTACTACTTGAAAAATTTAAATCCAACTTGTCTTACTCTTATTATTATAGCTTACAAAATCAGATTCGCAATAGAAAAATCGCATTTTATACTAATCATCATTATAAGTGCCGTTAATAAATACTAGGTTCTGCATTTTTTTACTTATTAGTCTAATCTTCATAATAAATAGAGCTGTCAAAGAAAAAAGGCCTGCAAGTCAGTATTATCCGGCTTACAGGCCTTTTAGGTAAATATGTAACATTTACCCCCATGTACTACCGATAAAATCCAAGTCTTGTGAACTGTTCTGAGGGGAATAGGATTCAAAAATTTCTTGTATTTTATCTGATAGGTACATTGCACACCAAAACCTGCGAGCTAAAAACTCCTACAATTATTCAGCTCCTTTTATTTTGGCTACGCTTTTATAATATGCCTATTGGTCATATTTGTCAATACCGTGATTTGTTTTAGTCATATTCGCACAATAATAATTGAAATTATTATATAATATCGAAGTCAGGAGGTGCTGAATTGTTTGAAGTGAGATTAAAGGAACTAAGAGAACACAAAGGATTAACCCAGAAGGATTTGGCACATAAATTAAATCTTACACAAAGTACCATCGCATATTATGAAAGCGGCAAAAAGCTTCCAACCGTAGATACTTTATTGTCCCTGGCAAAATTTTTTAATGTTTCCACTGACTTTCTTTTAGGCCTTGGCAAATTCCAAAAGTTCCCGGAAAACATTGTACAAGGCAACCTGAATGAGTCTCCTAATTATCAATTAACTTCTCTGACTGGCGAACATCGAAAAATAATACGCTATTTTGACAGACTAAATAATGAAAATAAGGAATTTATTATTGGAAAAATGATAGAACTATATAAAGAGCAGCCTGTTGACGATGAAATTACACGGGAACTTGAGCGTTACCGTCTGGAGTTGTTGTCAAAGAAGGATTTATCCGGCCTGTAGCAATTACGGCGTGACTGACAGTCACGCCGTAATTTTTATATAACACTCTATCAAAAGACAGTTAATGCAGATGATTTACTGCCCCAAATCAGGATGTGAATTATACTTTTCAATAATTCACACTAATCGCTTTCAGGTCATCGACGGTAAAATGATACTTCGTACCGCAGAAGTGGCAATTCACCTCAATGGATTCATTGTCATCAATCATCTCTTTCATTTCTTTCCTGCCTATGCTGGCAATTGCCTTTTCCACCCGCTCTTTGGTACAGTTGCAGTAAAAGCTTGTCTCCATGGTATCAAGTATGGTAAGCCCCATATCTCCCAACACAATGCCAAGAATACTTTCCGGTGTGTTTTCTGCTTCTAAAAGGGTGGTAATGGAAGGAAGGTTATTTAATTTCTTCTCCAGCTTTTCTATAAGCTCTTCCTCTGCAAAGGGCATTAATTGGATAATAAATCCTCCTGCCTGGCGGACAGTATTATCCTTATTCATCAGTACCCCTAATGCAATCGAAGAAGGCACCTGCTCTGAAGCAGCAAAATAATAGGTCAAATCCTCTGCAATCTCACCGGATACCAATTCTGTCTGTCCCACATAGGGTTCCTTTAGTCCCATATCTTTTATAACACTTAATATACCGGTGCCCAGAGCTCCTCCCACATCCAGCTTGCCAATGGGACTTGGCGGAAGCATAACCTCCGGATGGTATACATATCCTTTCACATTAGCCATGGAATCAGCTGTTACGGTAAGCCCCTTTATGGGGCCATCGCATTTTATCTGCAGGGTCAGCAAATCATCTGTTCCCTTCATCATACTGCCCATCATAGCTCCTGCCGTTAAAAGCCTTCCAAGTGCCGCTGTTGCCACAGGGCTTGTATTATGAACGCTTCTTGCATGCTCTGCCAAATTTCTGGTCGTTGCCGCAAAGGCACGTATCTGGTTATCCGCTGCCGTTGCTCTTACGATATAATCCTTCATTGTATTCCTCCATCCTTATCCCAGGCTTACCGGCAGATTGCCGGCAATCTGCGATACTGCCCGACTTGTTTTTTTATTTTACCGGTATACTTTCCCTGTCTGAAATTTTTCTCTGGCAAGAAAACATACTCTTTCTGATGTCTGCGTGGGAGGATTTTCCGTAAATGCTTCATACACCCCGATGAATTCCATCCCGGCTTTTTCTAACAGTGATTTTACCGTATCGATGGAATAAGCCTTCTGATAATGTGTTTCACTGAATTTCTCATACAGCTTGCTCTTACGGTGCTTGTTTTCTTCTTCCTCTTCTGCTTCTACAAATATTGTTACCTGGTATTCATTAATATTTTCTTTCTCATCAAAATAATTTTCCCAGATAAAGCTGCAGTCCTCCCTGTTTTCAGCAATCACATTTTCTCCCAGAATCTCTTTGTATTTATATTCCGTATTCATATCAAAAAGAAAGATTCCGCCTGCTTCCAGATAATTATTCACCAGGGAAAAGATAGAAAGAAGTTCCTCTTCTTTTGTTATATAATTTAAGCTGTCGCAAATACATATTACTCCCGAAACTGTCCCATACAGCTCAAAATTTCTCATATCCTGCTTCAAATAAAGGATATCCTTTTCTTTACTGTTGCCAGTGGGATTTTCATCCTCTTCGTACTTCTTTTCAATGGCAATCTGAAGCATTTCTTCGGATATATCAATTCCAATCATGTCATATCCATAACCGGCAAGTCTTCTTGTAATGCTCCCTGTCCCGCACCCAAGGTCCAAAAGAATTCCCTCTAAGATACCCTGCTTTGTCAGTATCTTTCTTATATCTTCTGCCCATTTATCATAGGGGACATTGTCCATAAATTTATCATAAACCTGCGCAAAACCTGTATACGCTTCCATTTTTCTTCCTCACATATCAATATCATTTTTCACACTAGCTCCCATGGCATAAATCGTCTGCTTGCAGATGATTTACTGCCTCAAATCAGGGTGTGAAATGTTTTTCATTTCACACTAACACTCATGCATTTCGCAAGTTTACTTGCGAAACTGCCCAAATCAAAAGTGAATTATGCTTTTCAATAATTCACACTAGCCTTAGGCGTATTTACGGAACCACTCCACCACTTCCTTATAGTTTAAAGGTCCTCCAAATAGGCTCAATGAGCTTCCTATGGTTACATTGATATTTCCTTTTCCGCTCTCCCTTATGGCCAAAAGATCTTCAAAGCTGTTTACCCCTCCGGCATAGGTTACAGAAGACTCCTGCCATTTACTTAGTAAATATATCAATTCTTTATCAATTCCTGCTGATTTCCCTTCTACATCTACCCCATGAATCAGGAATTCATCACAGTATTCCGCCAGGTCTTTTAAAAGCGTTAAAGAAAGTTTTTCATTAGTAAACTTTTGCCAGCGGTCGGTTACAATAAAGTAATCTTCCCCCTTTTTACGGCAGCTTACATCTAAAACTAATCTTTCTTTCCCTGCTTCTGAAGATATCCGACTTAAGTTATCATATTGAATAAAACCATTCTGAAAGACATAGGAGGTTACTATGACATGGGAAGCTCCCGCGTCCAGAAATAAAGAAGCGTTTTTATCCGTTATTCCGCCGCCTATTTGCAAACCGCCAGGATATGCCCCTAATGCTTTCAGGGCCTGCTGCCTGTCAAGTTCATATTCTTTGGTTCCGGGAGGGTTTAGCATAATGATATGTCCGCCCTTAAGGTTATCCATTTTATAAAGAGCAGCATAGTACTCTCCGTCTTTTTCGGATACAAAGTTTTCTTTTGCCTCGCTCTTTTCATCCGTAAGGCTTCCGCCTACAATTTGCTTGACTTTCCCATTGTGTATATCAATACATGGCCTGAATTTCATTTGTTCCTCCTAGCTCCCATGGCATAAACCATCTGCTTGCAGATGATTTACTGCCTCATATCAGTGTGAAAAATGTTTTTTATTTTTCACACTAATGCCCATGCATACCGCATCTACACGGTACTGCCCAAATAAGAAATATAACCGTTTATTATACGTAAAGCATTATAACCTAGATGGGCCAAACAATCAACTGTCCAAATATCTTGAATCCCATGCATTTCACAGGTTTACTTGCGAAACTGTCCAAATAGAAAGTGAAAAATGCTTTCTATTTTTCACACTAACACCCATGCATTTCGCAAGTTTACTTGCGAAACTGCCCAAATAGAAAGTGAAAAATGCTTTCTATTTTTCACACTAAATACCTCCCCGCGGGAACAGCCTTTACTATCTGGCGGTTTGCCGCGAGGAGGTCATTGGGTTGTTTCTAAATCTGTTTCTTCTTAAACAATAAAACGGCCGTTATAATACACACCGCTATCAAAGTGGTTGTCATTGCTACTGTCAGATATAAGTCACCTGCTTTATTCGTTCCATTTAAAAGTGCGGTATTCTTTGAAACAAGCGTAACCGGATTGAATTTCTCTGCTTTTGGAAAGATATTAACCATCAGCAGGATAATCAGTGTTACTGCCGATAGGATTAATCCTCCAAAGGAGCCCGCTGCCGCCACGCTGGATAAAAGAATGAGCGCAATTATAAAGCATCCGAACAGCCAAAGGCAAAACATGGAGAACATAAGGTTAGGTACACTTGCATTCTTAAATAAGTATACCGTATAGCCATAATTCGTTGCCGCTGACAGAAGGAAACCCGCTGACCATAAAATAACGGCAGCTGTGTATTTCGAAAGCAATACCGCAGTTCTTGACATTCCCTTTGCCAGGATATTAACTAATGTCCCTTTGATCAGCTCATTGGATAATATACTGCCGAATACTAATAGTACTACCACAACACCCATTTGGGTCATGTTTTTAAAATACTGGGAATAAGCATCCATTACCGTAGGTTCAGGCAAGTTTAGCTGAATCCCTCCCATATCCATGGATGAGAGAATATCCGGTGTTAATTTGGCAAGCAGCGGACTCATCAGTCCAAAAAGAAAAAACACCGCCAGGAATATCAGCCACTTGTAGGTTCGTAGCTGTTCTAAAAATTCCTTCTTTGTAAATGCAAGAAAACCTCTCATAAAAATAACCATACCCTTTCCTATACCTGTAGACTTTGGGCCACATGCATTTCGCAGGCACAAACTTGTATGTGAATTATGCCTTTCAATAATTCACACTAACTGCCATGCCTTCTTCTGTACACCTCAAGTTTGGACCGAGGATTTCGCAGGCACAAACTTGTATGTGAATTATGCCTTTCAATAATTCACACTACTACCTGCAAAAATACATTTTCCAAAGAGGGTTCCATAATTTCATACCGGATTACTGGAACAGCTTCCTTTAGTAAAAAGGCTAGAATATCTGCCCCTGAATCCTCTGCATTATGGACCTGTATTTCAATAATCCGGTTATCGGTACGGACATTTGTCACGGCCGTAAGCTTTCTTAGACCATCTGCTGCCTTTTCTGGCTGAAAGCTTTTTCCAACCTCAACCCGAACCGTATCCTTCCGGTACTTATGCTTGATATCGCTTACATCTCCCTCTAAAACCAGCTTTCCCTGATTTAGCACCCCAATCCTGTCACAAATCCTCTCCACATCGGATAAAATATGCGTGGAAAACAATATGGTAGTTTTATTCTTTGCCAGGGACAGGATATCCAATATTTCTTTTCTTCCCATCGGGTCCAGGGCAGAGGTCGGTTCATCGCATATTAAAAGCTTGGGTTCATTTAGAAGTGCCTGTGCTATCCCAAGCCTTTGTTTCATTCCCCTGGAAAATCCATGAATCCTCCTGTTTACACCGTCTAATCCTACGAGTTCTAATAATTCTTTGGTTCTTGACTGTATTATCTCTTTTTTTAATCCCGTTATTTCTCCGCAGAGCTTTAAATATTCCTTTGGGTTCATATATCCGTAAAATTCGGGTACATCCGGCAGATAGCCGATATTACGGTTGGCTTTTGTATTGCCATAGCTTACTTTTTCCCCGCATACATGAATTACTCCCGAATCCTGCTGCAAAAATCCCAGAATCATTTTCATAGTAGTTGTTTTTCCGGCACCATTTTTCCCGATAAATCCAAAAACCGAATGATCCGGGACCTGAAAACTTAAATCGCCAATTACCTTCACTGCTCCAAAACTTTTGGATACCTTGTCTAATTCCAGAATCGCCATTAATCTTCACCCCTGCCAATTGTAAAGTACAGTACCGGCCCTATCGTATTTAAGGCCACCGCCAGAATAACCCAAAGAACCCTGTTTCCGATGCGATAGTTCTTATGGCGGAAGATATGAACCAAAGCCGCAATCATTAGTCCCAGCTGTATTAAAAAAAGCGGTATCAGAAATGGCAAATATTCCTTTAATTGACTTAAACTATGCATAAATTACCCCTTTTCCGCTGCCCTTAGGCATCTTGCTCATAGACATCTTGCTTGCAGGCAGTCTGCCTACTAGGCAGCACATAATCTGTTTTATTCATCCTTTTGGCTTAACAGTTCCTGCAAACTCCGTTTTATCTTCTGGAACCGTGCTTCCTTCTCCAATGGCCGGAATGCAGGGTTATCGGAAACAATATTCTTAATATCCCTCCATATTACTTCCGGACTGCGCGGAGCCAGAGTTTCTACATCAATTGTTTTCAGATACTCATCCAGGGAATCAAATATCCTGCTTCCATGCAATGTAAAATCTTTTCTGGCATTCCGTTTTGCCAAATCCACATATCTGTCCAGAACATCCAGAGCTTTTTCATTTCTTTCCTGTATTACATACACAGAGGCTGCTACCAGATAGATGGTATACAGGCCTCCGGAAAATAACTGTTCGATCTCAAAAATATCAATTAGTTTAATATATATATCGTAATATTGGTCCATCCGGTCCGGCTGGTCTGCGTATAATTGAAAGAAATCCGCAGCAGTGCCTAATAAAGCATTGAGGCTGGTACAAGTGTAACCTTGCAAATATTCAATTGCCTTCTTTTTATCTCCTTTAAGCTGATAGGCCTTTATTAATAAAGCTTCCGACTGTATCACAGGTTCACTTAATCTCTCAAGAACCTCAATCGCCTCTGCCGGCTTCTGCTGGCATATATAGCAATATGCCTTTATCTGCATCGCCTGTTTGGCAAGACTTACATCATCACTGGAGTGTTCCACCGACTCAAAAACTTCCACTGCTCTTTGCAGTACCTTCTCGTTTCTGTCAGGGCTCCCCGCAAGGGCACAGTGATTCAGATACAATAACCCGATTTGATATTGCAGGTACCAGCAGGAAAAATATTTTTTAAGATAACCTTCGCATTCCCCGTAAACCTTATCAAAGGGCTCTTTTGCAAATTCAGCAGCCAAACGGTGGTAGAGCTTTCTGACATCTTCCTTTGTCATCTTTGGCTCGTACCCAATCAATTCATCAACGGATATGTCAAAGTAGGCAGCCAGAACAGGAAGCAATAAGATATCCGGATAGCTCTGACCTGATTCCCATTTGGAAACCGCAGGTTTTGAGACTCCCAGATAGTTCGCCAGCCCTTCCTGGGTAATTCCTTTTTCTTTTCGTTTGTCCGATATTATTTTTCCGATGTTGATGGTATCCATAACGGCTCCTTTCTATGACAATTAGCTTGCCTTCTGTCTATTATTTTATAACTTGCATCATTTATATACAATGGATTTATAGTTAACTTACGTTAATAATATTAACTACTGGTTAACAAGCAAGAATTCCGCCCGGTTTACGATATGATTAACAAAAAAAGTCCCATGGATATGGGACTTTTTCGTTAATAAATATGTGCAATAGCCTTTTTTGTATTTAATCTTTGAATTTTGTCTCCGAATACGTATACAGCCATTCGGACCAGATGCCCATCAATTTATGCAGCAGCGGAATAATAACAGCCATCAGGATAATTCCAAGCAGGCAAGCTAAGAAAACAGTACCGGCATTATACTGTAAAATCTTCCCTGCTTCATATAGAAACCAAATACCAGGAAGCAAAAATATAATTGAAGTGATAACTCCCGGTACATAGTGCTTAAACTGTATACATATCAGCATGTGTATCAATACCATATGTATCAGCACACCTAAGAAAGCACCGTACCATATAAAATAGCCTTGAAAGATTACAGAAAGAAAGCTGATAACAGAGAAAAGCACGAATTCCACTTCTACTCCGATAGAAAAGGTTGGGGTATGACAGTGTTTTATATAGTTCAATCCAAAAGGCTGGTTCTTTGGCCAAACCGTGTCAATTCTCTTTTTATAACGTTTGCCCCATACTTCTGCCATAATAATTTCTTCAAAATCATGAAGCATAAAAATAATTGGCAGCATCCAAACAATGAAATCCATAGTCCTCATATATTCTTCCTCCTTTAATTGTCACACTTGTGTCGATTGATAATATCTATTATAATATGCTATGAAACATAGTCAATTACCCTGGTTTAATAGCTACAGATTAACAATAGTGTGACGATGAGGGAGTAACATATATGCCGGATAAAAATAAGGGAAATCCAAAGTCAAACCAATCAAAGCTATGGATGGAAAACACTCTGCTGAAATTAATGCAGACAGAAGATTACAACGAAATTACGATACAGGAGATTACGGATTACGCCGGGCTTTCCAGGCGTACATTTTATAGGAATTACTCTTCCAAGGAAGAAATTTTAGAAGGCTGTTTTTACAAAATATGGGCAGAGTACCGGTCCCTTCTCTCACAGCAGGAGGATTTATCCCTGCCTAATATTGCCAGAATATTCTTCACGCAGATGCAAAAGCATAAAGATTTCCTAACCGTTGTTAACCGCCACCACCTGCTTCCGCTCTTTCTTACAAAGGTTGACGAGCTGCTGCCCTTGGCCTTTTATGAAGCCAAAGGAAAGGATACGTCCTTTTCAGAGGAAAGCCTTCGGTATGCCCTGGCCTTTAGTGCCGGAGGATTTATGCGTATTCTCATTCTGTGGCTGAATAACAACGCGCAAAAATCCCCGGAGGAGATGGCCGCAATTCTGAAGGATTTTATTTCCCTTTGCAATTACCCGGCTCCCTAATCCTGTTCTTCTGCCATTCTTTTATATACAGGCTTTAAAGCAGGATATATCTCTTTAAACACCGCATATTTCTTCTCATAACGCCTGACAATTTCTTCTTCCGGCTCGGTAGTCTCTGTCACCTTAATAAGCCTTGCAGCTGCTTCCTCTACAGAAATGAATTCCTTACAGCCTACGGCTGCCAATATGGCAGCTCCAAAAGCCGGGCCTTCCCCGGAATTTATCTTATCAACCTTTACATTCAGCACATTTGCAATTATTCTGCACCAGAGGGGACTCTTGGCTCCTCCTCCGTTAATACGGATGCGTTTTACGGAAAGGCCTGTTTCTTTAACGATTTCAAAGGAATCCCTTAAGGCAAAGGCTACCCCCTCCAGTACTGCCTGTGTCATATCTTCTCTTGTAGTATCCATAGTCATGCCGACAAAGGTACCTCTGGCATCGGGATCATTATGAGGCGTTCTCTCCCCCATAAGATAAGGCAGAAAGTACACATTGTTTTTTCCAAGGTCAGGGATGGCCTCCTGCTCTTTCACATATTCCCTGGTCTTTAGTACTTCATCCATCCACCACTTATTAGAAGCCGCCGCTGAAAGCATAACCCCCATGAAATGGTATCTTCCGTCAGCATGGGCAAATACATGAAGTGCATTATCCTTAATCTGGGAGTAGTCCTTGCTGGCAACAAATACTACCCCTGAAGTTCCAAGGGATACATTGCACATGCCTGAACCTACGGTTCCAGTCCCTACCGCTGCCACTGCCTGGTCACCGCCGCCGGCTATCACCTTACAGTCTAATGGGAATCCCAGCTCTTTAGCAATGTCAGCTCTTAAGGTACCAGTCACTTCATAGCTTTCATATACCTTTGCCATCTGCTCTTCCTTTAAGCCTGCTATCTCAAGCATTTCCCCTGACCAGCATTTCTCCTTCACGTTAAAGAGCAGCATACCGGAGGCATCGGATACATCCGTAGAATGAACACCCGATAAACGGTAAGCAATATAATCCTTGGGAAGCATAACTTTACTTATCTTCTTAAAATTATCCGGTTCATGCCTCTTCACCCATAAAAGCTTTGGTGCGGTAAAGCCTGCTAAAGCCATATTCCCGGTATAGGCAGATATCTTTTCCCTGCCTATTGTTTCATTCAGATAGTTACATTCTTCCCATGTACGTCCGTCATTCCACAAAATAGCCGGACGAATCACCTTATCTTCTTTATCAAGGATTACCATACCATGCATCTGTCCGCTAAAGCTGATACCATTAACCTCTTTCTTATCCCTCTCCTGCACCAGCTCTTTTAGCCCCTCCATGAGGCTGTAAAACCAGTCCAGAGGATTTTGTTCGGACCAGCCGGGCTTTGGGAAGCTGATAGGATATTCCTTTGTTACAATGTTTTTGATTTTTCCTGCTTCATCCATCAGCAGCAGCTTGACAGAGGAAGTGCCTAAATCAATTCCGATATACAGCATACCGACTCCTTTTCCTTTTCCCGGAGCCAGGATTTTTTCTCCTGTCTCCATCTGCTTTCATTCTGCTTACTTCTTACTTTGTCTCCAAAATATACTGGTTTAAAATAGCCTCCAGCATTTCCTGCCTTCCGGAAGTATTGAGAGTGACTCCATTAGCCAATGCATAGGCTTCCAAAGTTTTAAAGTCTGCCCTGCCTTCAGAAATGTCTCTTCCGATCCCTTCCTTGTAGCTGGCATAGCGTTTATCCTTAAAGTCTTCAAATACTCTATCCTCCAACAGCTTTGCCGCTACCTTAAGCCCTTTGGCAAATGCATCCATACCTGCAATATATGCAAGGAATAAATCCTCTTCTTCAAAAGAAGCTCTTCTTACCTTGGAGTCAAAATTGAGCCCGCCCTTGGTAAGGCCCCCTGCTAAAAGAATTTCATACATTGCCAGGGTAGTATCGTAAATATTAGTAGGAAACTGGTCCGTATCCCAGCCAAGCATAGGGTCTCCCATATTGGCATCAACACTTCCAAGTACGCCGTTAATACGGCACATATTAAGCTCATGCTGGAAAGTATGCATAGCAAGGGTAGCGTGATTTGCTTCGATGTTCAGTTTAAATTTATCCAAAAGGTCATATTTCCTTAAGAATGCCATTACTGTTGCAGCGTCCGTATCATACTGGTGCTTGGTGGGTTCTTTGGGCTTGGGTTCGATTAAGAACTGCCCGGTAAATCCAATTTCTTCTGCATAGTTACAGGCCATCTTAAGAAGCTTTGCCATATTATCAAGCTCTAACTCCGTGTTAGTATTAAGCAGCGTTTCATACCCTTCTCTTCCGCCCCAGAATACATAATTTTCTCCGCCTAACTCCTTTGTAATCTCAATCGCCTTTTTTATCTGTGCTGCCGCATAGGCAAATACTGTGGCATTGCAGGAAGTGCCGGCCCCATGTACGAATCTGGGATTGCCAAAAGCATTGGTAGTACCCCAAAGACATTTTATACCCGTACGCTTCATCTCTTCTTTGATGACTGCAACGATTTCATCCAGCCTTGCATTGGTTTCAGCCAGATCTTTTCCTTCCGGTGCAATATCCCTGTCATGGAAACAAAAATATGGAATCTGAGCTTTTTCCATGAATTCAAAAGCAGCATGAACTCTTTCTTTTGCAATCTCCATGGAACACTCGTGATTATCCCAGGTTCTGAACATCGTGGCAGAACCAAAAGGGTCATTTCCCATATAGGTAAAGGTATGCCAGTAGGACATAGCAAAGCGGAGCTGTTCTCTCATAGTCTTTCCCATTACCATCTCTGCCGGATTATAATACTTAAAGGCCAGGGGGTTTTTACTTGCAGCTCCCTCATATTCAATTTTTTGTATCTTTTCAAAATAAGCCATACTCATTTCCTCCACTTTGTTTATTAAATGAACTATATATGATATAATTATAATAACAGCTTTTATCCCATTTGTCAATTTTTGCTTCATTATCGCCAAAACTTAACAAGATATGCCTAAAATAAACCTTTCTAACCCTTTTAAAGTGTTAGAAAGTATGATAGGATAATCCATACATGGTGCTAGATTGAAAATTTGGTACCAGTAAAAATGTGGGATACTTCAGAGGAAGAGAAAAATGATTACAGGAAGCAAAGAGCTTATACGTGATATTAACAGTACCCTGGTGCTTGAAACTATTATCAACCAGGGCCCCATCTCCAGGGCAAACATCTCTAAAGTACTTGGCTTAACAAAAGCAACTATTTCGGCAATTGTTGCAGATCTTATAAACCGCAATTTAGTGGAAGAGATAGGATGTGACAATACAGAGTTCGGAAGAAAGCCTATTTTATTGAGCTTTCAGAGAAAGGCCGGCTATATGGTAAGTATTGATTTAGGCGTCGATACCATGTCGGTTATGCTGACTGACTTGCAGGGTGAAAACTGCCGCTTAAAGCAAATGAAAACCCCGCAGACCAAGAATGGTATTTTAGAAACTCTGATACATGTGATTGATTCCGTAAAACCGGACAATGATACCACCCCTTATGGACTGGTAGGTATAGCTCTGGGTATTCACGGTGTTGTTCATGATAATAAAGTATCTTTTGCTCCGTATTATAACTTGCAGAATTATGATCTTGCAGGCAAATTAAATGATTACTTCCATACTCCTGTATATCTTGAAAACGAAGCGAACCTTTCCGTACTTGGTGAGAAGACCTTCATGCACAACTATCCGAATATTGCCAATATCAGTGTCCATTCCGGCATTGGTCTTGGAATTCTGATTAACAATGAATTGTATACCGGATATAATGGCAGGGCCGGTGAATTTGGACATACCATTATCGAAATCGACGGAAGGGAATGCCCCTGCGGTAACCACGGCTGCCTGGAACAATATGTCTCTGAAAGAGCTTTATTAAAGGACTTTGCTGATAAAAAAGGCTTGGACAGCATTACTTTTGATGCCTTTCTGACTTTTTATAAAGAGGGCGATGCCGATGCAATAGCAATGATAAATCTTTTCGTGAAATTAATAAGCATTTGCACCAACAATATATTAAATGCTTATAATCCTGAAATTGTTATTATAAACAGTTCTTTTACAAGCTTTATCCCCGGCCTGTCCAAACGTATCGAAGCATGTTTATGCAGCAGAATGAACAGTTTTATAAGTATAGAATCTTCCTCCCTACGGGATTCCTCCATACTTCTTGGCGGGATATGCGTAATAATCAAAAATTTCTTAGGTATTAAAGACCTTAATTTAAGCAATAAGAAAGAGTCTGGTTTGCCAGACTCCGGCGCTGATGCGCTGTCACGCAGTGACAACTTCCTTGGCGCATCATGTGCATCCCGCCCGTAGGGCTTTATATCTTATAGGACGTAATTTCCTATAAGATATAAAAGAGTCTGGCCTGCCAGACTCTGATGATAAGATTGTGTTCCAAAAATCAGTTTAGGCAATTATGAAGGACCGGATAGTGAAATCAATAACTATCTAATTTCACTATCCGGTCCTTCTCTCAAGGTTGGATACTTTGAGACACCTGTTTAATCTGCTCCGCGGACGATAGATATCGCCTTATGCAGATTTTCTATTTCAATCGTATTGTATTCTCCTCCATATTCCCCGTCAATGGACCAGGGAACCTTTTCCTCACAGATAAGTGTTATATTTTTTATGGGAAAATAATAGATGTGATCGCTGTTTAAGTTTCCTTTCAGAAGGTCATTAATGACAGCCTGAAATTCTATTACATTTTGCGGCATTTTCACAAAGATGCCTTCAAATAACCCGTCATCCAGCAAAACATCCTTTCCGGCAATTCCTCGAAAACCTCCTACGGAAACAGAATTCGTTACCATACCATAAATAAAATTATCTTTAATAATTCTCTCACCATAATGTATCTCTATCTGGTATGCTTTCCAGTTGGGAAGCCTCTTTATCCCCTCCAATATATAAGCCATTCTTCCAAGAGTGTTCTTCTGGGCTTGGGAAGTCTCATAAGACGCATCCGTAAACAGCCCAAAAGCAGCCGTATATGTAAAATACTTCCCATTAATAACTCCAATATCACAGGGAAATACTTCACCATGCAGCACAACCTCCGCTGCCTTTGGAAGACTCTTCGGAAGCTTCAAATTATAAGCAAAATCATTGGTCGTCCCGGAAGGAAGGTATCCAATAACCGGTTTTTTATCAGATTCCATGATGCCGCTGATTACTTCATTCAAGGTACCGTCTCCGCCGGAACATACCACCAAATCATAGCTTTCCCTTTTCAGGCAGTCAATTACAATATTTTTTGCATCTTTTTTCCCCTTGGTGGCATATATAACCACCTCGTAGTTTCCTCTTCCAAAGCACTCAACTATACTGGAGAGCCAGGTTTTGATTTTGCTTTTTCCTGCCAGAGGATTATAAATAAATAATATTCTATTTTTCATGGCTCCTTATTTTGTCCCTCCATTACTTTTTGTTTCTTTCTTTTTGTCATGATTCCGCCTATCCGGCCGCTTTCTTTAGCTGAAAGTGATTTCCATCCACTTTCCATGACTTTATCTAAGAGTCCTAATTCCGTTGCTATTTCATATTTTAACTTTTCATCCGGACTCATTTCTTCTATGGGCCTTATTTCCTTCTTTTCCGTTTTCTTACTCATATAATTATACACCCTTTCTTGATTTTAACAAGGGACTGTTTCAATGAATCTTTCTTCATGAAAACAGTCCCTTGTTTATTCATTTATTAAAGTGTAACCTCTTATATAAGTTTCATACCAAAATTACTCAATTTTAAACAGCTTAATTGCTTTCTCCAGATTCTTCGCATCCTCTGCAAGCTCTGTCGCTGAACGGCTTAAGTTTTCTACTGCGCCAATCTGCATATTCGCCGTTGCACTTACCTCCTCAGATGCTGCTGCTGTTTCCTGGGATACGGCAGAGATACTTTGAATCGCATCCAGCGTATCTTCTTTTGCAGATTCAATACCCTTAACTCCTACAGCGATGTTGTCTAAGTTGCTTACAAGCCCTCCTACATAGGCATTAATCTTTTCAAAGGTAGTAACTGTTCTATTTAATGCATCTGTCTGGGAACCAACGATTTCACCAGCCATCTTAGCCGATTCTACAGTACCCTGTGTCTTGTTCTGTATATCCTTAACAATATCCTGAATCTGCCTTACTGCCTCTACCGACTGGTCCGCAAGCTTTCTTATTTCATCTGCTACAACTGCAAATCCCCGTCCTGCTTCTCCGGCACGTGCTGCTTCAATGGAAGCATTTAAGGAAAGCAGATTTGTCTGTGCTGCAATTTCGTTTATGATGCCTACAAAGCTGCTGATACTTCTGGACTTAACCTCCAGCTCTTCAATGCTCTTTATAACTGTCTGCGTTACTTCGGAAGTAGCCTTCGCCTTTTTGCCAAGCTCATCAATTGTTACAATACCTTCTCCAACAACATCTCTTGTATCCATTGCTTTCTTTTCGATCTCATGAGTGTTCGTGTATACCTGATTGATCTGATCCGATAACTTCGACATCTGTCCCAGGCATTTCTCCGTATCGTCTGCCTGCTGTACCACACCGCCTTCAATCTCATCAATCGTAAGTGAAATTCCCTTGGTAGAAGTAAGTATCTGGTCAGAGGTCTGGGATAATTCACCCGAAGACTGGGTCACTTTAGTACCGACCTGGTATACCTCACCAATCAACCGTTTCATACTGGAAGTCATGTCATCAAGGCTCTTTGCCAGAACACCGAACTCATCCTTTTTCCTGGTATCGAAAGTAACCGTTAAATCTCCTTTCGCTGCCTTAGAAATAGATATCATAAGTTTTCTGATGGCCTTTCCAATTCCCACAGCAATAACATAGCCTATTATGATTGCCAATACACTGGATACTAAAACAAATATTATGTTAAGTACTTTCAATGCCTTTACCTGCTTTAAGATTTCAGCCTTAGGAATCAGGGCACAGACCATACTTCCCGTTTCACCAACCGTATTATAAACATAAAGGTAACTGCTTCCCTTGTAGGTTACATAGCTTGAACCGTCCGTTTCCTTTGCATTTAAGGATTTCTTATAAAAATCCGTGCTGCCGAAAACATCTTCTCCCGATTCCGTTGTGTTCGTTTCTTTTCCGTCCGGTGCCACTACAGCGGCAATACTGCCCTCTACACTGGTTATACTGTCAAGAGAGCTTTTTATTTCCTTTTTATCTATATCAATAATAATAAATCCGTTTGACGTATTCATCCTTGTAACAATGGCCATGGAATACTTTGTTCCGTCCCTGCCAAGAATTTCATCCAGGGCAGAATGGCTGCCAATCCATTTACTTGCCAATTTTTTTGAAGCAAGACCTTTCCCTTCCTCTGTAGCCAGAAACTGTTCATACAAGTCAGCCGGTGCAAAGCCATTTGTAACGATTGGTTTTCCGGCATTCGCAAAGAGATAAACATCACTTACGAAATCATTTGTCTGATCGACTACCATAGCTTCCTGCTGAAGATTCTTCAAATTATTAAAATCTTCAATGGTATCTTCCTTGTTTATTCTGACAAAATAATTAGCCACAGAATTGCCGATCATTAATTCAACAGCCTTATCCTGTACGGTGTTAAGTCCAAGATTAAGATAATCGCTTACGGCTTCAACTGTTTGATTCATGTTAGTTTCATAACTGCTTGTTATTGCTTTGGAGGCTTGACTGTAAGAAACAAATCCATATACAGCCATGAATATGACCGGTACTAAAACAGTAAGTATAATTTTAGTCCTGGTTTCTTTTAACTTGTTCAATATTCCTTTATTCATTGCAACAGATTCCAACGCCAGTTTATTTTCCAGCTTTCTCTCCTGCCTTAATGCTTTTCTTTCCTGTTTGGTCATGGCAGGCTTTTTACCGGTCTTCTTAAACTTCTTAACCTTATCTTCTGCTTTCTGATTTGTATGTACTTCGCCTTTCCCATTCTCACCGATAATCTCTTCATCCTGTTTTAGTTCCTTGGACTTATTCTTTCCTTCCAATTTCAAAAACTTTTTGAAATCTCTTTTTTCTCTTTTATCCGTGGGTATCTTGTTACTTTTCATCATGTCCTCCTGATAGCATTATTCGATATAAATGCAAGTACTGAAGCCAGTAAAATATGGGTGTTATCTACTAATAACAGCTAATTTAACAATTATTATCTGTTTAGCATCATAATACCACATAATTATCCAAATTAAAATAAATTATCCTAAAACTAATTCTATTTATGAAGTTTAACGTAAAACCCACATCCCAGTATGTGCAACATTTCCTATTATTTTTCTGTTTTTTCTTTTTATTTCGCAAATTTTTTAATTTTCCACAATTATCTGCTTATTCAGCCAAAAAGAATACAGAAGGCTTTCCTTTACTTTCTTACCGGTAAGCTGCTCTAAAGCTCTTCGGTAATAGGCCAACTGACGGCTGTATCTCCTTCTAAGTATCTCCTCTGTTACTTTGGCATCACTTTTATAATCCACTAATATAAGACTGTCATTTTCCACAAAATAAGCATCAATAATTCCCTGTACCAGCACCAGCTCCTCACTCTTATAATCCTCACTGATATCCTTTGCCTTAATTCCCATAATAAACTGCTGTTCCTTATATAACTTTTCCTCCGCTTCCGCTTTACGTAATCTGGCAGCCAACGGGCTTTCAAAAAATCCCCCCAGCCTTTTAATATCCAGAACCTCTGCTTCTTCTGCCGAAAGCCTCTTTTTCTCCACAAGCCCTTTTAAGAAGATATGAAGCTCTTCTTCCCCGTGAATCTCATTTACCGGTGCGAGTTCCAGCACCTTATGAATCAACGTTCCCAAGTCTGCTCCTTTTTCCTCCTTCACCTCTTTGAGAAAATCCGGTATAGGATATTCTTTCGTTTCCTGCTTTTCTCTTAAAAGGGAAGTACTGGGCTCTTCTGCTTCCTCCTGCCCCATTTTTTTAAGTTCTGATACAGTTAACTTCGTATGGATATTACTTTCCGAAGCGTAGGGATAACGGTACTTAAAATACTCCTCGATCCTATGTTTATATTCAGAATCGTATATAAAATCCTTATCTCTGCTAAGAAGAATATCCTCCTTTAATGCCTTTACCTCCTGGCTTACTTTTTCCTGGAATAAAAGCTTTTCATAGGTGTATTCCTGTACAAAAAACTTATCATCTTCCAGGGAATCCGGCAGAAAGCCGTGGGCACGCAGGACTTCCTCAAAGCCTTTTTGATGTATAAGTGCTGCCATAATCCAGTCAAGATAAGAAGCCGCTTTTGATAGCGTAAAAAAGCTTATATGTTCCTTATTATCTAATGTTCCTCCTGCATATTCTGACAAAAGCTTATTCATATCCTTTACTCCGGCCGTCAGAATAAGCTTTTCCTTGGCTCTAGTCAGAGCAACATAAAGCACACGCAGTTCTTCCCCCAGACTTTCCAAAACAAGCTGTTTCTGGATAAATTTCTTTAGTAAGGTAGGTGCTTTTACCCTTAGTGAAAGGTCCAGATAGTCGGTACCGATTCCGTAATCCTGATGCAAAAGAACCTTTGCTCTGGAATCCTGCAAGTTAAAGTTCTTTCCCATTCCCGCTACAAAAACAACAGGGAATTCCAATCCCTTACTTTTGTGTATACTCATGATACGGACACTTTTCTCATCTTCTCCGGTAACTTTGGCTTCTCCAAAATCCACGTCATACCTGTCAAGCCGCTCCATATAACGAATAAAGTGAAATAAACCGCTGTAGCTGGTTTTCTCAAAACTGATTGCCTGCTGTACTAACATATCCAGGTTGGCTCTTCTCTTATCCCCGCCCGGCATGGCAGACACATAATTATAATATCCGGTATCCTCCAGCACTTTAACGATAAGTTCATTGATTGTAAGATGTACTGCCATATCCCGGTATCCATCCAGCTTTTTGATAAAATCTGCTATCTTACCGGATAATTCATCTTCCTTGGTCAAGAGATAATTCCTGGAAGCCTCGTACATGGTGACTCTTTTCTTTGCCATACGGATTTCTGCCAGTTCTTCATCGGTAAATCCTGCCATGGGGCTTCGAAGGACTGCCGTAAAGGGGATGTCCTGCCTGGGATTATCAATAACACGCAGAAGGTTCAGTGCTGCGGATATTTCCAGTGTCTTAAAATAACCGGTCTGGGTTTCCGTATGAGAGGGAATCCCCTCTGCCGATAACGTATCGGCAAAGCCTTCTGCAAAGCCTGCCATTGAACGTAAGAGGATTGCAATATCCCCATATACCGCCCTTCTTAAGGCACCGCTTTTCTTATCCTGAACCATCAGCCCCGTATCAGGGTCAGTAAGCTCCTTTATTCTTTTCCCGATTGCCAGTGCTTCCAGTTCCTTTGCCGTATAGTCCTCGTCTTCCTGCTTATCCTCCCCGTTCTCACTTTCTTCCACCGGACCGGTAGTTACCAAAAGAAGCTCTGTTGTCTTAGAGACACCCTCTTCTTCCAGGTACCCTGCACCCGGATAAAGATAAGCCTTCTCATCATATTCAATATCTCCAAGCTGCTTTGTCATAATCTTTTTAAAGATGCTGTTGATACTGTTGATTACCACATCCCTGCTTCGAAAGTTCTTATGGAGGTCTATTCGCCTGTTATCTGCTTTCGCTTCCTCCTCCCGGAGCGGGCAGCTATCATCCTTGGCTCCCGTGCATATCGCAGCCTCGCTTGGACTGCTGCATAAATGAGGGGGCATGAAAAATACATCATATTTTTCATACTTTTCCATAAATATTCTGGGATCTGCCAATCGGAACTTGTAAATACTCTGCTTGACATCTCCTACCATAAAGCGGTCCGGCCTGCCAAAACGCCCGCCGGAAATACTCTCCAGGATGATTTCCTGGACAAGATTGCTGTCCTGGTATTCATCCACCATAATTTCCTTATAGTAATCCGCTAACTCATCTGCGGCAGGTGTCGGAATTATTTCTCCATTCTCCTTCTTAACCAGTACAGATAGTGCCAGATGCTCCAGGTCGTGAAAATCCACTACGTTCTTTTCCGCTTTCTTTTTCTGGAAACGTTCGGTAAAGTCCCTGCAAATTCTGATCATTACCTCAATACTATCCTTCATGGCAGTGATATCGGAGACCATCTCCTCCTCTGACTGGAAATAATAGCTGCCGACCATATCACTGACTGCCTTTTTTACTTTATCTCTTATTCCCTTAACCTGCTCCTTCTTAGCTGCGTCCACTCCCTCCTGCCTTTTACCGGAAAGCCTTGCAAAGCTTATATTTCTAACTTTCTCCCCAAAAAGTGTATAATCAGTAATACCGCTAAGTCCTTTAAGCTGCTCTAAATCACTGCTGATAGCAGGAAGGTAAGCGTCCGGTCCATCCTCTTTAAGACAGAGCTTTTCTGCTTCCTCAAGCATTGCCACAAGGCCTTCTGCCATACGGTTTAACATTGTCATAAGCTCTTTTATCCAAAAGGCTCCCTTCATTTCTTCTGCCGATTGTATATGATAGCTGCTGCTAAGCTTCTCATACCATTCCTTAGGCCAGGGCGCACTCATAGAAAACTGATGGATATTTAATATCAGCTCTTCGATACCGGTATCCGTCTTTCCGCCGCCGAAACCCTCTGAAAAGGCAAGAAATTCTTCGCTTCCTTCTTCGTAATATTCCTCCAGTAAATCCTCCAGTACGTCGGATTTTAACAGGGTAAGTTCCGCTTCCTCGGCAATACGAAAGGCCGGGTCTATGGGCAGGGACTGGAAATTCTCCCGGATAACCGAGAGGCAAAAGCTGTGGATTGTTGTTATCTGGGCATTGTGTACAAGTGCCGCCTGCCTTTGAAGATTCGCATTATCTGAATCCACAGAAAGCCTGTCATCTATAGCTTTTCGTATTCTCTCCTTCATTTCTGCGGCTGCCGCATTGGTAAAGGTAACTACCAGCAGCCTGTCGATATCAATGCCATCTTCCTTATCGGTAATGCGGCCTATAATACGCTCTACCAAAACCGCAGTCTTT
The DNA here is from genome assembly GCF_900143645.1 of Anaerocolumna xylanovorans DSM 12503. Lineage (GTDB taxonomy): Bacteria > Bacillota > Clostridia > Lachnospirales > Lachnospiraceae > Anaerocolumna > Anaerocolumna xylanovorans. Next base: position 167,341 of record NZ_FRFD01000010.1, read on the forward strand.
CCCGAACCGGCTGCTGCCGAAACCAGCAGATTCTTATTCCTGGTCTCTATGACCTCCTTCTGTTCCCTGGTCCAATCCATCTTCCTTTTCCCCTCCCTTCCTCATTCTTTTTATTATCTCTTCTTTTTCTAATATTTTTAATTTCTTATACTCAAAGCTTTTTAACTTGGTGTCAAAACCGCATACATCCTTATAGGGACAATAATCGCAGGCAGTATGATTTCCCATCTTGTAAGGCTCCACTCTGGTGCTTCCGTCTAAGATGTGTTTTCCCATTTCCCCTACCATATTTCTTACATGAGAGAGCAGAAGAAGGATTTCCTCCGTGCTGGCTCCCTGGGAACGCTTTGTAAGCTCCCCTTCCTTATTGGACTCCACCGGAATAACATCGGACTTCACAGAGGGGCGTATCCCCTCCCCTTCGTTCTGAAAGCTCTTATCCTGATGCTTTACCATATCATGGGCGCTGTTTACAATACCGTTCATTTTCAACGCTTTCAGAATACTTTCTTCAATGTCTTCCGACCTGTCTACCAGGGGGTCCTCCATATTGTAGTAAAGTATTCCGGCCGGTAAGACTTCCTTCCCTTCTCTCTCCTTTTGGTACAGTTCCATAGCGGCTCCCAGATAAAAGGCAAGCTGTATCTGCAAGCCGTGATACAGGGAATTCAAATCAAAGGAGGTACTGCCGGACTTATAATCCACCACTCGAAGAAGCAGCTTGTCCGCCTCTTCATAGGCATCCAGCCTGTCAATTCTTCCGGTAAGATTAATGCTTTCTTCGGAAGAAATGGGTATGGACAAGGTATCTAAGAAGGTTCTGTCGGAAAAGTACAGTTCAAAAGCCTCCGGTTCAAAGTCCCCTTTTGCAATCTGCCTGCATACTGCCCACAGGGTCCTGTTTAATATCCGCTTGGCTCTTCTTACAATAGCTTCATACCGCTTGGTGCTTGTAAAGATCAGATTTCCGTAATCCTTTACCGCTTCCTCCACACAGATGTCGCTTAAACTTTCTCTTACCTCATCGGGAATTGTATGCCAGTTATATTCACTCGCCTTTATCTTTCCGGAAAAAAGCTCAAGGGCCTTATGAAAGATATTCCCGATATCCGGCGCACTAAGACGGTATTCCTCCCTCTCTGTCAGCTCCAGACCATAAGCTGCAAAATGGGCAAAGGCACATTCCGCAAACTTCTCAAATCTTGTAACACTGCCGGAGAGCTTTTCCCCGTACAGCTGCCTTGCTGCTCTTTTTTGCAGTCCTTTTTCATTATTTATATAGAATACCGCTTTTATAAGGTGAAGTAATTCCTTCTCCTTTTCTTCTTCCCTGTAATAGTACTGGAACAACTCCTGCCATAAAAGATTCTCTTTTGTTTCGGGAAAATGCCGCAAGCCGTCTATCAGGTAATCAAGGCCTTCCTTGATACTTAAGATTCCGCTTATATCCTCTTTGCCTTCCTCCTCTTCGGTTACGGTAAGCTCCGGAAAAATCTTTCGGATGTCACTTATTAAATAGGCTGGCAGAAGTTTTTTACCATCCCCGCTTAATTTGCTGAAGGTTATATAGAGCATATCCTTTGGCTTTGTAAGATTCAGATAAAGGTAAAACTTCTCAGTATAAATTTCCTGCTTGCCCGTAGGAGCTAACTCCACCTTTTCCTTTTCAAGTACTTCCCGGTCAGTGTCGGTAAGTATCAGGCCTTTGGAAGGCTTTTTAGGGATATTGCCGTCATTTACCCCTGCAAGGATCAGAACTTTAATATCCTTTAGCCTGGTCCTTTCAATATCACCGATTACAATCTGGTCAAGTCCCGGAGGGATGAGTCCTACCTTGGCTTCCCTTAAGCCCGCTTCTAATACCTGGGCATATTCCCTTGCAGGCATCCGCTCCTCCCCTAACAGCTCTACCAGCTTGTCATATAAAGCGATTACCGTACCATAGACCTGACGGTATTCTTTTTCCTCGGACAGGCGGTTTTCTCCTAAGTACCTTTCTGCAAATTCTATTAGCTGCCCCGGTACATTAAGCCTTATCCCAAGCTCATACAGGGCCTTTGTATAGTCCCTTACCGTAAGGCTTCTATCACTTAAAACCGCATGAAAAGGAAGGAACTTTTCACAGAATTGTTTCCTTGCCTCATTGATCCTGGTTAAATCCCCCTCCTGCATCCTCTTTGCCAGCCGGTGGAAGGGCTCTTCCCACCTCTTCTTTCCTCTGATACCAAGAGCAAGCACATAATTCTCTAACAGGTCAATATCCTCCCTGTCGATACCGGTAAATCCCGTCCTTAAATATCCAAGTACTCCCTCGTAGCTGAAATTATCGTATACTATCATAAGAGCACAGCGTATAAGCTCTACAAAGGGATTGGCCATAACAGCCCTTTTGCTGTCCAGGAAGAACGGTATCCCTTCTCTCTCAAAGCCCTTCCTTAATTCCCTGCCATAGGAGTCAGTATCCCCTGTAACTACGGCAATCTCCTGATAGCGGTAACCCTTATCCCTTACCATAGCCTTGATATTACGGATAATGACATTTACCTCTTCCTGGATATTCCTTGCTCCATAAAGGACGATATTTTCGACCGGCTTTTTATAGGGATGTATACGGTACCGGAAAATATTTTCTTCCAGGGCGGCAAGCTCTGCATTCTTTAAGTAGCGTCTTGGTATCTTTTCTTCAAAATAATCCTCCATATGTAAGGTTTCTTCTATGGGGATATTCTCCTCTTTCGCTATTTCCGTCAGCTTATCGATTGTCCTGCGGCTTAGGTGAAAGAGTTTATAGGGTTCATCCTTTTCCCTTAACTCCCCTTTTCCTATGGTTACCGTTACAATTACCATCCTGGCATATTTCATCAGTTCTGTAAGCAGGCGGTACTGGGAAGGAGTAAAGCCGGTAAACCCATCCAGGCAGATAATGCTCTTACGGATCAATTCCGAACGTCCGATAGAAGGAATCAGTGCCTCCAGTATTTCCTCTGCCGTTATATAATTGTTCTCCATGTATTCTTTAAAAGCCTCGTAGATAATCTTTACATCATGCAGCTTATCTTTCAGCCGTTCTTTCCCCAGAAGGTTTTCAGATACCCTCTCAAGGTCTTCCATCCGGACACTGTATTGGCAGATCTCCGATATCAGGGATTTTAATTCTTCTGCAAATCCCTGCTTGTTTACATCATGGGAAAAGAATTTCAGCTCTTCCTTCTTATTTGCCACAAGCTTTCGAAGCACCATAGTCTTACCGGTGTCTTCCAGAATTTTTCTGTTGTCCTTGCCGGTTTCGTCGAATATCCGATAGGCTAAACGCATAAAGCTTAATATGTCAATATTCATGGTTCCCTTTAAAGGATGCATGGTGACAATATCCTTTTGCGTCTGCAAGGTGAACTGTTCAGGCACTAGGACCAGATATCCGCTGTCCGGATATTCCATGGATTTTTCTATGATTTCATGATAAAGCCTGTAGGATTTTCCCGACCCGGAGCGCCCCATAATAAACTTTAATGACATGCTTCTTCCTTTTCCTTTCTTTGCAATGCTTATCCGTATTATACCACGTTTTTTCGTATTGTTAAGTGGCATTATTCTATTAAAATATAATCATAATTTGTTACGGGTTTTAATAAGATATATAAAGGATTTACGGAGGCTCTTGAGTCAAATATGAGAAATATAAACCAGGAAAGGCACGGTGAAACGTCATGTCAAATACCAAAATAGTTGTTCTTCACTTAAAGGAAATTATATATACAGTTCTGTTTGCGGGCCTGGGGATACTGCTGATAATACTTTTAATTATTATGTTCGTAAACAAAAACAGTGAAAGTTCAGACTCTACTACGGATGCCAAATACATACCGGGGGTATATAATTCCACTTTTGTCCTTAATGATACCTCCCTCAATCTCGAAGTTGTACTGGATAAAGACCATATTAATTCCGTCCGTATTGTAAACATTGATGATTCCATCACCACCATGTATCCGCTTGTTGAACCCTCTTTAGAGAAAATAGCAGACCAGCTTTATAATGGTACGGATATCAATGAACTTCAAATATCAAAAGACAGTAAATATACGGAGAACTTCTTAGTAAATGCCATTAAGGCAACCCTTGCAAAGGCAGAGCCCTCAAGCCAAATACAATAAAAAACAAAGCAGAAGAAGCCCTGTAGCTTTCCTTCCTGCACCGTATTCAAGACAGTGTATCACAGGAAGGTTACAGGGCTTCTTCTGTCATTTAAAATACTTTTACTACATCAGTTTCTTTGTTAAAAAAATAACCATTCACTGGGAATTTTGGATTTTCTGATGCAATACCAGGAGCTGGCTTGCACGGTTTACAGACAGTTTAATATAGATACTTTCCTTATGGCGTTTCACTGTATTTAAACTGATGCTTAACTTTTCGGCAATTTCTTTGATTTCGCAGCCCTGGCATAAATAGTCTGCAACTTCTCTTTCCCGTCTGGTTAATCCCTTTTCTGTCAGGTAGGCAGTCCAGGAAACGGTGTTACTATCAACAGAAGGCTTAAGAAAAACTGCATAACGGGTAATAAACCTTCCGGTTATCTGCTCCTTTACAATCATATTTTCCAAAAAGACTTCAAGTCCTGTTGCCACTCGCAGAAAGAGGCGGTTCGACCCGCCTTCCTGGCAGGCCGGAAGAATATACTCCGTCAGCAAAAGCTTTGCATCTTCCTTTCCGGCGGCCATGCCAAGGGCCTCTAATATCTGGTATGCTTCTCTGTTAATTTCCTGTATATCAAAATTCTCATCACATAGTATCATACCAATGGGATGGCGTGTAAATATCCTGTTCAAAAAGAATAAGTTATTTTGCATGGACAGGCATTTAAGATGGATTCTAATTGCTTTCTCCATGATAATCCCGATTTCTTTTAAAAGCTTTTGCTCCCGTATTGTAAAGCCTTTCGACTGCCTTCCATGGTATACGGCAACCGCTCCAAGAGGCTTGTTTTCTTCATCTCTTAAAAGCACCAAAGCTTCATAATAGAACCCATTAAAGTGAAGGCACTGGCTATAAAGGGAAGAAGCCTCATATTCCACATAGGAGGTGAAATCTTCTATGGTAAAAACGGACTTTTCATAGGTTTCCTTTAAATTAGCCGGGGCAAAGAAGTCTTTTTTATAACAGTCCCGTTCATAGGATTCGATGGAGACAGGCGTAAAATTCACATATACCAGATGTTTATAATAGCCTTTATCGTCCACAAGCGGAAAAGCAGCCCCTTCAAAGGAGAAGTATTTTAACAGGTTATTCATTGCTTCCTTACGAAAATCCATATCGTATGGGTTTAAGCTTTCTGAAAAGACAAGCAGATTTTTATAGTCATCCCGTGTCAAAAAATTCATCTCTGTCATATCAACCTCTTTTGTGAATATCAAATCTCTGATTTGATATTCCTGAATACGTAGTTGAAAAATTTATTTTTCAACCTAACCTCTTTTTGTGCATATCGCAAGCCTGCTTGCGATACTGCTTAAATAAAACGTGAAAATTGTCTTCTATTTTCACACGACCTCTTTTATTAGGGTTTTTACCCTATCAGAATAGGTGTTATAGGTAATTGTTACTTTATTATACAGGTGCTATGATGAGATTGTCAATATTATAACAATCTTTATCGAAAAAGGAAGGGATATCAATGGCAGTATTAAAATTATTAAGAGCACCTTCAAAATATTTACAGGGAAAGGGCGCTCTGTTGCACTTTTATGAAGAAACAAAAGAATTAGGAAGCTCATTTTTATTCATCTGCAGTAACAGCGGTTATAAGAACTGCTCTGAAAAACTAACGGAAAGTTTTAAAGGCAGCAATTGTGAATTCTATTTTGAGGTGTTTAAGGGAATCAGTTCCACTGGCGAAATAGAAAGGATGAGAAAAATCGTTCAGGATAGGAAAATCCAGGTTGTTGTAGGCGTCGGCGGCGGATCAGCTATTGATACCGCAAAGGCTACCGCTTATTATGAGAAACTTCCCGTAGTCATCATCCCGACCGTTGTTGCCACCGATGCGCCTTGCACCGGTTTATCGGTTATCTACAAGGATGACTCTACATTTGACAGCTATCTCTTTTATCCTAAGAATCCGGAAGCTGTAATCGTAGACAGTGAGATTATTGCCCATGCACCCGTTAAGTTCCTGATTGCAGGAATGGGCGATGCGCTGGGAACCTATTTTGAAGCAAGAGCCTGCGTAAGAACCGATTCCCCAAGTCTTGAGAACGGCGGTATCGCTCTTTCCGCCATGGCACTGTGTGAGCTCTGCTATAAGACACTTCTAAAAAACGGCTATCAGGCCAAGCTTGCCTGTGAAAACCATCTTGTAACACCTGCCCTGGAAGCCATAATTGAAGCCAATACTTACTTAAGCGGCGTGGGAGCAGATAACGGCGGGCTGGCAACGGCACATTCCGTATACAATGGTTTTACTGCCCTTTCCGAATGCGAAGAGGTCATGCACGGCTCTGTAGTAGCTTTCGGTACCATTACCCAGCTGTTATTGGAAGATGCTCCAAAGGAAGAAATCAAAGAGGTAATGGATTTCTGCCATAGTGTTGGCCTTCCTGTCACTTTAAAGGAATTGAGTGTAACAGATGTATCCAGGGTTAAGATTGCAGCAGAAAAAGCCTGTATTCCGGGAGAAACCATACATAATATGGCCGGAGACGTTACTCCCGACCAATTATATGATGCCCTTCTGGCAGCCGACCTGTTAGGACAGGACTATTTCAAATAGAAAAGGAGGCTGTCGCGAAATACGAAATATATACCACCAGTTGGAAAAATTGCCGTTTACTAGTGCAATATATGGTATATAAATTCTATTTTGTGACAGCCTCTTTTTTTACGCATATGAGCAGTTTTTAACTGTCAGTATCTGTTAGAATCCGGCTTATGAGAAAAGAATAAGAAATATCCTCTCCTGCATTGATATGATAAGCCGGTTCTACATCAGCCCCCCAGCTGTTAATTCCTCCGACTCCCCTGACAGCGCCTAAAATGGTAACTACCGTCCTTCTTGCTGCCGGAAGCTCTTCCTGGTGAGTTGCACTTTCCAGCTCCAGTGCTGTATAGGGAATACAGGAAAATGCAAATTTCTTACCCAAAGACAAGAACTTAATTCCAAATTTGTTATTATCCTTTCTGGAATTATTATGTGTCTTGTTTCGATACACCTCCAGCCAGTTTGTTTCCATATGCACATTGCAGTCTTGCGGAACCAGATACTTTGTAACCGGAAGCCCTTCTATTTCATAAGTCCCATCGCCGGCTCCGCACATTCTGTCCGGGTAGGTTTCTCCCGAAAGTCCTTCATACCGGTATCCTAAGGCTGCTGTGGGCATAACAAAGCGCAAGCCAAACAGCGGCAGTTCCGGCAGTTTATCATTTCCAAAGTAATGTACATCCGTCTTAATACTTCCGTCCGGGGTTACCTCATAGGAAACATTTACTCTCGCAGAAGGAACCGTAATGGTCTGGTAAGTAAAGATAATCTGAATCTTCTTCGCTGTTTCTCCTTCGGAATACCTGTTGTTTAAAGGCGCTGTGGGCATTTCAATTTTGGTGCCGTCTACGATTATTTCTATTCCTGTACAGCTGATAAACATATCCGCACCCATCCACATACCGGAACGCAGAGGAAATCCGTTTCCCCTGTCGTTGTCTGTTGTTGCACGCCAGAAGGCAGGCTTTGGAACCCTGTACAGCCATTCCCTTTCATCAATTACCAGAGATTCCAGCCCTCCATGCTGATAGGAGAACAAATAATCAAAATCCCTTCCGTGAACCCCCAGGGTGCAGTCCCCGTATACAATCCTTAATGCATCATTGATATAACCCATAGTAATATTTTACCTCCTGCATTGCGGGTTTTTCCGTTCTGTCTGCAAAAACAATACCATTTCCCGAGAATTCGTAATCCGAAGGCTTATCATCAAAATCGCCGCCATACCTAAGCACCTTTTCCCCGGTAACTTCATCCGTTACATAAATGGCCTGGTCAATATAATCCCAGATAAATCCTCCGTGATAACCCTCATATTTATCAAGCAGCCTGGCATAAGACTTCATACCTCCCAGTGAATTTCCCATGTCATGCATATATTCACATAAAAGGAAGGGCTTAAGAGGCTGATTTTCAAAATATTCTATAATCTCTCCGGGCGTCGCATACATCCGGCTTTCCACATCCGAAATCACTGCTTCATAAGCTCTGTTATGATACACTCCTTCGTAATGAACCAGACGGCTCTCATCTGCTGCTTTAAAAAACCGGTTCATAGCCTCTATATTATCTCCCGCATAAGATTCATTTCCAAGAGACCAAAACAGGATGGAAACATGATTTTTAAAAGTTTCAAAATTGGTCCTGGCCCTGTCAATTACAGCAGCCTTCCATTCCTTTATACTTCCCGGTATGTTCCAGGAAGGCTCAACAGCGCCCATCTTCTGCCAGGAGCCGTGGGATTCCAGATTCGTTTCTGCCATCATATAGATTCCATTTTCGTCACACAGGGAATACCAGGGAATCTGATCGGGGTAATGACAGGTCCTGACGGCATTTATATGATTTTTTCTAAAAATTTTCATATCCTCGTTCATTTCCTTTAAGGTAATGCATCTTCCCCTTTCGGCGCTCCACTCATGTCGGTTTACACCGTTTAATATCAGCCGCTTTCCGTTTAGAAGAATGACCTTATCCTTAATTTCAATTTTACGGAACCCTGTTTTATAGGGCACCACCTCAATAAGCCTGCCATGCTCATCAAAAACCTCTATGGTCAGCAGATATAAATAAGGTTTTTGATGTTCCCACAAAATGATATTATCCAGATTTTTAGACCTAAAATGTATCTCCTCTGTAATCGGCAGCCTTTTTTCCAGGCATATGCTTCCTTTATCATCCTTTAGTGTTATCACCACATCGCCGGGTTTAACAAGGCTGGAGAATCTGATATCCAGGGACAGGCATCCCGTTCTATAATCATCCTTTAACTCTGGCCTTGCCCACATATCCTCCACATGGATATCCGGCTTGGCATACAGGGTAACATTCCGAAAGATTCCAAAGAAACGGAAAAAATCCTGATCCTCTAAGAAAGCTGCCGTACTCCGCTTATGCACCTCTACCGCCAGTACATTTCCCTTTTCTTTAATATAAGGAGTCAGGTCAAATTCAGAGGGTGTAAAGCTGTCTTCCGCATAGCCTACAAATTCCCCGTTCAGCCATACATACATCGCCTGCTCTGCCCCTTCAAAGCAGATACAGATTCTTTTACCAATAAGTCCATCCTCTAAATCAAACTTTTTAAGATAGGAGCCTACCGGATTGTAGTCAGCCTGGCTAAAAGAGCCTTCCATTTTCCCGCTGTCATTAAGGCTATAGGCGGGTCTTCGAAACAGGTGCCCCTCCCACGGATACATGGTATTGATGTAGTGAATTTTATCATACCCTGCCATTTCAATATGGCAGGGTACCTGCATCTCTTCAAAATCCGAAGTATAATGGTCTGCTTTATAAAAATCTGCCGGTCTTTCTTTGGCATTTGCCGAATAATGAAAGCTCCATGTTCCATTCAGAGACTGGAGCAACGAATTCTTTCCTTCCCGCATCTCTTCCATACTGCCGTAAAAGGCATGGTCACTGTGGGCAGGAAGCTGGTTTACACGAAATATTTCCGGGTTATCTATATAATTAATATCTGCCTGCATATCTTCTCCTATAATAAGTGTTATTCTTTCACTGCACCTGCTGTAACGCCTGCCAGGATATATTTCTGAAAGAATACATAAATAACAATGGTCGAAAGCATGACTATGATAATTCCTGCCGCTAAAAGCTGCCAGGAGCCCTGCTGGGCATTGGCAAAATTCATAATGTAGGTTGTAAGGGTCCGCAAACTGTTCTTTGGCATATACAAATAGGGTATGTACATGTCATTGATAATATTGATTGCTTTTATAATACATACCGTCGCTGTCGCCGGTGCAAGAAGCGGAAATATGATTCTTACGAATAATCCGAAGTAAGAGCATCCGTCTATCAAGGCCGCTTCATCCAGTGCCACTGATATCCCTGATAGAAATTGCCTGTAAATATACAGCTGCATTAAGTCGGAAGCGATGTAAATAATAATGGGAGCACCAAGGGTATTATATAAATGGATACCTTGAATAATACGAAATCTCGCAATTTCTGTAACAAAATTAGGGATCAGCATCCCTAAGAAAAACAAAGATACAACAATCATTTTTCCCCTGAACTGGAACCTCTCGATAATAAAAGCAGTAATACTGCCAAACATAATATTAAAAAAGATGGATATTACCAAAATGATTCCTGTATTTTTAAAACCTAACAGCAAATATTTATCCGACAGGACCTTTGTAAAATTATCAAAAGTAATTCTGTTTACAGGCGGCAGCAGCAAAGGTGATGTATTTACCATATCCGCCTTTGTCTTTAGGGCCGCAAACAATGTCAGGACAATAGGTGCCAAAACAATCACCACCATGCAAAGGCATATAATCTGTTTTACCCCTTGCGTAACAACTTTTTTCATCATCCTACTTCCTCCTGTCTCTTAATATCAGACCATGTATAATAGTGTTCTGGGTAAAGTATATCGCTACTATCATAATCATGATTGCCATTGCCATTGTAGAAGCAAGCCCAAAGTTAGAGAATGAAAATGCCGTCTTAATGGTATATAAGGTGAAGGTGGAGGAGGCATATCCGGGACCGCCGGAGGTCATAACAAAAGGAATATCAAATACCTGCAGTGCTCCTCTGATGTTATCAAACAATACAAAATCCACCATCAGCATAATAGCCGGTATCTGGATATACTTAAACAAATGCCATGCACGTGCACCATCAACCATTGCCGCCTCTTCAATATCCTTTGGAATAGACTGCAGGGCTGCCATGAATAAAACAACGTGATATCCGCTGAACCTCCAGACGGAAACAGAGGAAAGTACATAATTTACTATCCGGTTGTCGGAAAGCCAGTCTCTGCTAAGGTTTCCCAGATGAAGCAGCTCTAAAACAGAATCAAAGGCACCGTTTATTGGTGAGAAAAAGTAGGAAAATGCATAGGAAATTGCAACTCCATTTATGATATAAGGCAGAAATACCATAGTCTTATAGAATTTTGCCGCCCGAAGCCTGCTGTTTAATAACACGGCAAACATCAACTCAATAGGAATCATCAGAAGATGAACGAAAAAGTACACCGCATTGTTCCCAAGTGACAGCCACAAATCCTTGTTATGCAGCATGGATATATAATTGCTTATTCCTATAAAGTCACTGTTTTTTGAATACCCGTCCCAATTTGTAAAACTCATACGAAACAAATCAAAGGCCGGAATCACTACAAATCCTACCAGAAGCAGCATTGGTACAACGAGTGATATCGCAATAAACCATTTTCGCTTTTTATTTAATTTTGTCATCATAACTCCTTTTGTGAATATCAAATCTTCGATTTGATATTCCTGAATACGTAGTTGAAAAGTTTAGTTTTCAACCTAACCTCTTTTCTTAAGCAGATGGGGCTGTTGTAAGGCTTATCAATCCAAAACCTGGAATACAACATCCCCATCCGGTAAAATACTTTATTGCTGCTTTACTTTATCTGTAATTTTTCTCTTGCCGCTTTCCATCTGTCGTCAAGGTCTTTTAAGGTCGATTCCAGGTTAAAGTCATTCGTTAACATCTGTGCGCCAAGTTTCTTATAATCAAAGGTGGTTTCATTCTGGATAGCAGAGAAATTATCTCCGCCGCCATCGTACATAATCAGCTTTTTATCCGGGCATAAGGTGTCTGATTCTGCAAGAATCGGATCCTTATCTTTCGGGAAATTGGTCATGGAAGAAGCAGAGGATACATAATTAATATAATCCGGATACCATGCATCGGAGTAGAACCACTCAACAAATGCAATTGCCGCTTCCTGATGCTTGGAATGTGTTGTTACGCCCATAAAGGAATCGCCCTGTACGATAACATTATAAGGATCGGATTCAGAATTTCTGGTCGGCAGATAGAAAGTACCAAGCTGTGAAACATCCTCTGCACCGCTTTTAATATTCTGAAGTCCCCAGTCACCAAGAGCTATCATACTGGCTTTCTTTGCTGCAAATAAACTTGTTACCTGGTCGTTTCCTAATCCCAAGGGATCTTTTCCAAGTACACCTGAGGTAAATAAATCATATATCTTATGGTATGCCTTGTTGATATCAGTGCCTTCGGCAAATGGATTATCCTGTGCAGCCATCGTATTCCAATTCTGTCCATTACCGGATTCCAAAGCCGGCATGAATTCCATAAAAGGATAATCCGGCCATTCATCTTTTAAACCGCAGGCCAATGCCATAAAATCCTTGTCCTTGCTTCCATAGTAGTCCTGCAATTTCTTAGTAACTTCTTCGAATTCCGTCCATGTCTTAGGAACTGTGGCACCGGCTTCTTTGAACATATCCTTCCAATAGTATACATACTCATAACCGGCTGTCATAGGAATGCCAAGAACCTTTCCATTCACTGCATAGCCATTTGCAAGTTCATTGTTGGCACTTGCCTCTGTTCCGGATAAGTCTACTAAATAATCTTTAAATCTGGATAAAGTAAAAGGTTTGTTGAACATAATATCCGGTAACTGATTGGCGGATGCACGCATCTTCATTGCATTCCAGTACTCACTGTCATCTTTAATCTTCTCCACTTCAATATCTATATTAGGATATTGTTTTTGGAACTTGGCTACCATGTCGTTTTCTTCAATAAATGTATTCAGGTTGTTATCCCAAATAGTAAAGGTAAGCGTTCCGCTTAAATCCTCCTTTGATTCAGAAGCGGCTGTTGGTGTAGCGCCCGAATCCGATGTATTCTTGTTTTCTGTTTTTGCATTGGAGCATCCGGTTAATACAGATGCAACCATTGCAAAAGTCAACACTGTTGCTAATAACTTCTTTTTCATAACTAATACCTCCCTTTTTTGTTTGTGAACCCAGCATAACAATTTTCTAAAAAAACCACCATTTCATATTGCCACTTTTCTTGATTATTTTTCACATTGCTGTTTTTTCAAACTTTGCTTTTCGTTAGAATCCTTGATATATCGTTAGCATATACTGCTTTTCCCTTATTATTTTCCCATATATTTTAAAAAATAAAAGAATTCTTTCCAAAAAGAGGGTGTTGCAAAAGTAATGCAACACCCTCATCAAAATTTTTCAGATGAAGAAAGTCTATACAGATTTCCGGTACTGGGCCGGACTGATTCCATTCAGCTTCTTGAACATTCTGTTAAAATGTTCAACATTGTAGTATCCAACCATTTCTGCTATTTCATATACCTTAAAACTGGTGGTTTTTAGTAATTCTTTGGCTTTTTGAATTCTTAATTCCATCAGATAAGAGGAAAATGTCTCTCCGCATTCCTTGGTAAAACGGTTACTGAAATATTTCTCATTCAGACCGACATAATCGGCTATCTTTGTAAGAGATAAATCCGCTTCCTCATAATGGTCGGATATATACCTCTTCGCCTTTAGAATAGCATCTGTTTTTGCGATATTTAACTTTGATGCGGTATAATCCATAATCCAGGCAAAATAATTGGTAAGCCATAATTTTATGCTTTTTATATCTTCAATGCGTTCAATTTTTTCAATATAATCATATTCCTGTCCAAAGACATCGGTAAAGTTGGAATAGTCCTTGCTAAAACGGTTTCCCAATGCCAATATGACCGCAAAGGCCTGCATCTTTACTTCCTCAAGAGCAGCGTTATTAAAGGACTGGAACATCTTCTCCTTTTCCTCATTGAGATTCTTCTCATCTGCCGTATACAACGCTGCGGCTAATTTTTCATAGTCTTTTGCAAGGAAAAGAAGCTTATTCATTTTGCTCCCTTCCTGGTTGAGATCAATGATGGAATCTGCTCCTTTTAGATGGCGCAGGCACATCTTTTCCCGTATTTCCTTAACCTGTGCGTCGAATTCACCAAACCCGAATTTCTTTTGCCCGATACATATGTATATATGGACACCAAACTCATGATTCCCTATTCGCTTAAGCTCCTCTGCCATGTTTACTATTTTCATGGAATAGTCTTCTTCGGTAATACGGTAGAAAGCCAGGAAAAACGATGCGCTCTCCTTGTACAAGATACAGCGGGAGGCAAACCTCGGATTTCCTTCAAACCGCTTAATCAGCTTTAAAGCACAGTCATCTTCTCTTTCTTTTGTATTATAATGCTCTACATGGATTCCCAGAATTGCATAATGCTCCATGAAAAATTCTTTGGACCTTTTATTTAATTCTTCCGGGGTTATTTCTCCCTTTATGACAGCGGCAAAATAGTCTTCCTGCGTCTTTTCCGCACTTTTTATCTTTGCTTCATATTCATCCACCAATACCTTAAGTCTTCGAACCATGGCATTGAACTGATGGATCATATTACGTATTTCTGATTGGCCTTTTGATGATATGTGAATCTCCAGATTTCCTTCTTCCACCTGACGGAGACCGCCGCTTATCTCTTCTATCGGTCTTACAATACTTCTAAGAAAATATCTGGAATAATAGCCCGCCAACAGTAAAATCAATACTGCCGCACCTAATACCCAAATCGCCGTGTTCCAATACTCCGAGGTAAGTTCTGATGTTTTAATATAACTTTCCACATACCACACAGCATTGTTGAATTTAACCGGTGATTTAATGCGGGTATATTTACGAGCCGGAAAATTGCCTTCCTTTAGGGTAGAGAAAATAAGTTCCTTATCATCTCCCGTAATTTGTGTAATCCCTAACTTATTTTTACCCGAAAGATAATCCCTGTTATAATTCTTGATGCGTTCAGCCGCTCTGGTGGACTGGTAGTACAGTACCATTTCTATCTTCTGTGAACGGTCTGTGGTAACATCCGGTGCCAGGGCAAACACTAATATCAGGGAATCTTTTTTACTGCCCGTATAAAGGTCATTGGTTTTCTTCGTGTCATAATAACCAACGAATACCCTGTTTCTACTCTTTAATGCGGCTCTGTACCACTTTGTCTGCTTTATTTCATACTGTGAACGTGTAATTTCATTTAATACATAAGTTTCCTTTCCGTCTTTCATATAAAAGGATACTGATATAATATCTTTCTCCGGTTCCAAAACCAGATTAATTACTTTGGAGAGCCTGTCCTCACTGGCATTCTTGACACTGTAATCGTTTGTATCGGTTTCCGCGGCATATCTTAATATCTCGTTATTATTCGTATATACCATATGGGAAAGTCTCAAAGACATAATATCCTCATCGGATACCAAATCCGCAATGACTGCTTCCTGTGCCCTTTTTATATTCTCAATTGCCTGGCTTTTAAATTGTTGGTTCAATGCAATGAGTACCACAATCAGAACGAGCAGGATTGGAATAACAATAAAAAAGACAAAGGACAGATAGTACATTGTCTTTAATGGCAGTTTCATTCTCTTATCTTTGTGAAACATCGATACAAGCTCCTATCTTCGCCTACTTTTTAGCTCCCGCTGCATAAATCAGAGTGTGAAAGTCTTTTACTTTATACCAGATTCTTGTAAGGCGATTCTTCTCCTAAGAATATCACTCCAATTACTCCCGGACCTGTATGGGCGCCAATGGCACATCCCACATAGCTTTCAAGGAAATTCTTACAGCCATATTTTTCTGTCAGCATCGCTTTTACTTCTTCCAGAGTCTTTTTGTCATCTCCATGCACCAAACCAATGGTTTGTTCCCTTAAATCCTTTCCGCGTTCTCCCACGATATCCACTATCCGTTTCAGGGATTTTCCCCTGCCCCTTACCTTCTCGATAGGCCGCAGTGCCCCTGCGTCATTCACTTCAATAATCGGTTTGATATCTAATAAACCGCCTGCAATGGCAGAGGTTCTGGAAAGCCGTCCTCCCTTATACAAATATTCCAGGGTTTCCACCGTAAATATATGCTCCATATTGTCACAAAAAAAGTTAATCGCCTCTAAGACCGTTTCTTTTCCTACATTATTTGCTGCAAGTTTAAGTGCCTCTTCCACTGCCAGTCCAAAGCCTAAGGAGGCACACTTGGAATCTACAATGGTCAGGTCAAAATCAGGGTATTCCTCTAAAAGCTCCTGCTTTGCAATATTGGCTGCATTAAAGGTTCCGGCAATTCCTGTTGAAAAGCAGACATATATTACCTCATCCCCATTCTTCGCATAGGGTTCAAAATTCTTATGGAACATGAAGGAATTGATATGATAGGTTTTTATATCCGTCCCGCTTCTTAAAATATTGTAAAACTCCTCCGGAAATATCGTTTCTCCGTCAAAGTAATCCTTTTCTTCTATCACTACCGGTGTCGGTATCACATGCAGATTGTATTTTTCTATCAAAGAACGGGGTACATCGGAAGCCGAATCTGTGATTATTCTTAATGCCATAACTTTTACACCTTTTGCCTTTCTGTTTATTTCATCCAGCCTGTTTTCATATCAGTTATGCAATGGGAGCCAGCGTGATAAGCTCCAGTTCCTTCATCCATAGAGCTGCACTGGCATCGCTTGGCATCCTTAAATCCCCTCTGGGAGATACTGCAACCGAACCAACCTTAGGCCCGTCCGGAAGGCAGGAACGCTTAAACTGCTGGCTAAAGAAACGGCGGTAGAAGTTCTTAAGCCACTTTAATATGGTCTCTTCGCTGTAATCCTCCAAAAAGGCCAAGCTTGCCAACCGGAATATCTTTGAAGGTGAATAGCCGTACCGGAGTACATAATATAAAAAGAAGTCATGCAGCTCATAGGGTCCTACGAGCTCCTCTGTCTTCTGGGAAATCTCTCCATCCTTTGGCGGAAGAAGCTCCGGACTTACCGGAGTGTCCAATATATCTGTAAGTACCTCTCTTAAGGCAGTATTTTCCGTAATCTGTGCAAAATAACCCACAAGGTATCTGACAAGGGTCTTGGGAACGGAAGAATTCACGCCATACATGGACATATGATCCCCATTGTAAGTAGCCCACCCAAGTGCCAGCTCTGACATATCACCTGTTCCGATAACCAGGCCGTTATATTTATTGGATAAATCCATAATAATCTGGGTTCTTTCTCTTGCCTGTACATTCTCATAGATAACATCATGCAGGTTGGCATCGTGTCCGATATCTCTAAAATGAAGGTTTACCGCATCCCTTATAGGAATTTCCAAAAAGCTTACAGAAAGCTCTCTTGCCAGGGCTACGGCATTGTTATAGGTTCTGTCCGTTGTACCAAAGCAGGGCATAGTAACGGTAATAATTCCCTTGCGGTCAAGGGATAGCAGGTCAAAAGCCTTGCAAACTACCAAAAGTGCCAACGTAGAATCCAAACCTCCCGATATGGCAAGCACACAGGTCTTAAGCCCGGTATGCTCCAGCCTCTTCTTTAATCCATAGGCCTGGATATTTATAATCTCTTCGCATCTTCTGTCCCTGTCTTCTCTTTTACCGGGAACAAAAGGTGCTTTATCAATATATCTTGTTATCTCTGTTTCTGCCGCAGTCACATCTGCTCCAAAAGAAAAATCTATATACAGGTAATCCCTGTTTTCCTCTGCGTGATAGGTTGTCATCCTTCTGCGTTCACTGATTAACTTTCCCATATCAAGCTCTGTTACTGTCATTTCATTGACAAAACGGGGAGATTCCTTTAAAAGGATTCCATTTTCCCCAATCAGGTTATGGGCACCGAACACCAGATCCGTACTGGATTCCCCTTCTCCCGAAGCAGCATAAATATAGCCGCAGACCAGCTTTGCAGACTGCATGCGGATAAGCTCTCTGCGGTAAATATCCTTGCCTGTGGTCTCATCGCTGGCAGAAGGGTTTAAGATAAGCGTAGCTCCCGCCAGACAGTGATTCACACTGGGTGGCAAAGGTACCCACAAGTCCTCACAGATTTCAATTCCTATGGTCAATTGCTCAAAATCCAAACAGTGAAACAAAAGATTCATCCCAAAGGGAACCGTTTCTCCATAGAATGAAAACTTTGTAATTTCTTCCTGGCCGGGATTAAAATGTCTGGGCTCATAGAATTCCGAATACCCCGGCAGATTCTTTTTCGGGACTAACCCCAGTAATTTACCGTTATAAATAGCAGCGGCAACATTAAAAAGCTTGCCGTTTTTTAATACCGGAAGCCCAAGGGTTACAAAGAGCTTTCTGCCCTTCGTAAAATCTACAATATGCTTTAATTCAGCCATAGCACCGTTTAGCAGAACATCCTGTAAAAAAAGCTCTCCGCAGGTATACCCTGTAAGGCACAATTCCGGCAATACCAATACCTTAACCGAATGGTTGTCCACTTCTTCGATCAGATTTCTTATCTGCCTGCTGTTATACTCACAATCCGCTACTTTAATATAAGGAGTGGCTGCTGCCACCTTAATAAATCCGTCTCTCATCTTTACACCCATTCCTTCGTCTATGAAGTTTGTGCCATATTTCCTTCTATTTTATCAAAAGAGAATTATTATGTAAACAAAGAAAGGCAGCTGATAGCTGCCTCTTTATCTTTTGTCAATACCCCGAAACGCCGTTTCCTGTATTTTGACTCCTAGCAAAAGCTAGGTGGGTTTCCGCATGTAAGCCTCTGTCTTCCGCTGCAAACGGCGGCCTGACATAATCTCACAAATTAGGAATCCCTTATAAATGTTGTAGGTTCAAAATGACAGGAGTGTCGCACATTCCAGGAAATATTTTATGCTTTTATTATACCCCAGCATTTTGTAAATTTCAAGGTTCAAATTGCGGTAATATTATGAAATGTCCAATTCTTCTACAAAATTTTCCAAGCTTTGAAAGCTGAATAAGAATTCCGTCCATTTTCCTTCTTCACTTTTTACCACAATATCACCATCGTGCTTTAAAGCTATCTGCCTTGCTATTGCAAGCCCAAGACCTGAACCCTGCTCGTTTTGCTTTAATTTTGAACGGTAGAATTTATCAAAGATGTAAGGCAGCTCTTCCTTAGATATTCCGATGCCTTCATCTCTAACTGATATTAATAGTTTATCCGTTTTAGTCAGATTTATGTATATAGACGAATTCTCCTTTGAAAATTTTACGGCATTATCCAATATTATCAAAAACATTTGTTTTAGCCTGTCATAATCTCCCATCATAATATAAACCGGATATTCTTTTGTAAACACCATTTGTATTTCTTTATCCTGGCACAGAGGATGAAAGCTTCTTAGAAGATCTTCAAAAATCTGAACAACATTCACCGGTTCTTTTTCCACTTCAAAATCAGGATTCTGCATTTTTGATAACAGAAGCAAGTCTCCAACCAGTCGTTCCATGCCCTTACATTCAGCTAATATTTTGGCATAATACTGGTTAACCTTGTCTTCTTCTGTAACAATCCCATCCACTAACATCTCGGTATAAGCTCTGACAACCGTTATAGGCGTTCTAAGCTCATGGGAGACATTGGCAAAGAAATCCGTTCTCATCTGTTCCCTGCTCTGCCTCTCCACTTCACTTTCCTTTAAACGGTCTGCCAGAATATCTATGGTCGTAGCCAAATCCCCTATCTCATCCCTGCGGTTTAAGAAAAGCTTGCTTTCATACTGCCCGTCCGCCAGTAAAAGTGCCGCTGCTCTCATGGAGATGATGGGTTTTGTAATTCCCTTTGCAAAAACAATCGCAATAATAAAAGATATAAAAAGAGCAATTCCAACACTAAAATAAATCAAATACATACTGCTGCTTACAATTTCCTCCTGTTTCTTTATCTCCGTACGCAGCAGCACCACTCCCACAACTTCTCCGTTTACCGTTACCGGATATCCCTGAATAGCCGATGTTCCGCCAAATTCCTCATAATATCCGCTTTTATTAAGAAGCTTGCCCTCAAATGCCTTTTCGATTACTGTTACACAATCCTGGGGAAGCTTTACATCCTCCAGATTGACATTTTCAAACTGTTTATCCATGGGGCTTTTCGCATTTGGATTGGAGATTGTCCAAATATCGGATTCGTCATAATCAAGCTCCTGTATGATTGCCAGGTAATCCAGATAGCCGTCCGCTTCATTATTTGTAATAGCCCTTGACAGCCTTTTGGATATGACGCCTGCCTGTTTTAACATCTTGTCACGGTAACTTTCCATCGTGGCATTTTCATACAGATTCATAAAGATAAGACCCACCAGTATGGCAAAAAGGGCCAGCACAAGGGCATAATTTAAATAAACTTTAAAAAAAAGCCTGTTAAAAGGCTTGCCCTGTTTTCTGTCCATTTAAACTCCTTTCATGCACATCAGATCTGTAACAATTTTATAAAAGGGGCATGAATTTACTTCATGACCCCAAATGAATCATTCTCTTTTCCCTGATAATGTCAGGCTTCTTCCACCTCAAACTTATAGCCCACTCCCCAAATGGTCTTGATATTCCATTCCGGATGTTCTATCGCATCAAGCTTCGCCCTAAGACGCTTTATATGGGAATCTACCGTTCTGCTGTCCCCGAAATAATCAAACCCCCATAGACTGTCCAGCAGGTTGTCTCTGGTAAATACCTTATTGGGATTTTTTGCAAGGGTCCACATGGTTTCGATTTCTTTCTTCGTAAGTGACATTCTGTTACCATTTATATGTAAGGTATATTCATCCAGATTTATTGTCATATTACATATCGTAATTATGTTTCCTGCTTTCACATCTTTATCTGTCTTGGTCATCCTGCGAAGGACTGCCCTTACTCTTGCCATGACCTCGCTTGGGCTAAACGGCTTTACGATATAATCGTCTGCACCGATGTCAAGTCCCATGATTTTTTCAAAGTCTTCGCCTCTTGCTGTGATTAAAAGCACCGGCACATTGGATACTGCACGAATCTTTCTGCATACCTCATAGCCGTCTTCCTTGGGCATCATAACATCCAAAAGCACTGCTGCCGGATTATATTTTTCGAATAAGCGAAAAGCCTCTTCTCCATCACCTGCAATTACCGGTTCCAGCCCTTCTTTTTTAGAATAAGCTGACAAAACATCCGTTATGTCCTGATTATCATCGGCAATTAGTATGTATTGCATTTTATTTCCTCCAATATCACTCTAAGCTTTCGTCTCAACACTTTGTTTCATATACATTTTATTATATCTGTCTTACAAGCTAAAAACAAGTGGAAAAGTCAGTATAAACAAAATCGTAATGTCCGTAAGAAAAAATTAATATTTTGACATGATTCTGACAAATAAATAGATTATTTTATAATCGTACATACTAAGGTACAGTATATTCCTATATTGATTTCTGTCTTTCATAGGAGTATTGCAAACAGACCGTCCGAATATGCTTAAGAGGTTATAGGAAGCCACCTTTACTTTCTATAACACGGCCTGTTATCAAGGAGGATAATGCCATGAAAACAAATTTATGGAAGAAATGCCTTCTGGCATTTGGCATGTTTTTATTTTTAACTGTGCTATTGCCGCCCGTATTCGGTAATACATTAGTTGCCAGTGCATCTACCATTGACGAAAATCAAAGTGACATCAAATTAAATGTCAAGAGTAAGTCCCTTGTAAAAGAGTCTACTTTCAGCTTAAAACTTTACAATGTTACAGACAGTCAGAAAGTTTCCTACAAATCAGGCGCCTCATCCATTGCTACAGTTGATGATACCGGTCTTATTACCGCAGTTGATTATGGAACAGCCATTATCACTGTTACCGTAAAAGACGGCTTAAAAACAGTTGCCACTCTGGAATGCGAGATCACCGTTGGCCCTCCGGCCTTAAGTGTAAAGCTTACCAAGTCGGAATTAACCCTTGTAGCAGGCGATAAAACTTCCTTAACAGCTATTTTGAAACCAAACAATACTGTAGAAGAAGCCCGGTTTTGGAGTAATGATTCTACAATCGCAACTGTAAGTGTTGGCGGAAGAGTTACTGCAAAATCTGCTGGTGTGACTTATGTCTTTGTTGCAATCGGGAATGGTAAATACGATTACTGTAAGGTTACCGTACTGGAAAAAGCGGATGTAACCCCTACAGAATCTGCACAGTAATAAGAATAAAAATTGTAAATGCACCTCCTATCGAGGTGCATTTTTATGTTTATCCAATTCCTATGCACACCGCATCCTGCTTGCGGTAATGCCTTAAATCATGACAACGTCATTACACTTCCTTATACTCTGTTGTTACTTCCTCTGGCTTATCTGTCTCGTCTTCCGCTTTTTCTTCCTTACCCTCTTTTAAAGTACCAGTTTGTGAAAGATTATTCTTAATGGTTTCTATAAAGTTGATACCTGTTACAGCTTCAATGGTTTCCGGAAGCTGCGTAATAATATCGGTTACATAGCCGGATACCTTCGAGGCACCGGAACCTCCTTTTCCGCTTCCATTGTCAATAATAACAATCTTTTCTGTCTTTGTTAAAGGTTCAGCAACGGCTGCAGCAATATCCGGTAACTTTTCAATAATCATCTGGGTTACAGCCGCATCATTATATTGCTTATAGGCTTCTGCCTTCTTAACCATTGTCTGTGCTTCTGCGGTACCCTTTGCAAGAATGGAGGACGCTTCTGCTTCACCTTTAATCCTAATAGCCTCTGCTTCCGCTTCTGCCTTGATTTTAATCGACATACTGGCAGCTTCCGCTTCTTTTAACTCTGAGTACTTTTTGGCATCTGCTTCCTTGCTGATACGATAGTTCTCTGCATCTGCTTCTTTATTTACAGTAGCAAGCAATTCCTTCTCACGCCTGATGGCTTCTTTGTCCTGAATTTCCGCTTCTTTTTCCTTTTTCGTAAGTTCTACGAGCATGGCAGTTTCGGTTACTTCCTTATCCACCTTGTTTTTCTGGATTTCATAGGCGGAGTCAGCCTTTGCTTTTACAGTTTCCTGCTCCTGACGGTAGCCCTGAATCTTTAATTCCTTTTCCTTATTAGCTTCTGCCACGTGGGTTTCCGCTACAATCCTTGCTTCTTCTCCAAGTCTTTCCGCTTCTGCTACCTTAATCTTTGTTTCCCTTAAGGCTTCTGCTTCCGCTATGGCTGCATTTTTCTTAACCTCTGCTATGCGCGGCTTACCAAGTGCCTCCAGATAGCCATTCTTATCGGATATATCACGGATAGTAAATGCCTTCAATTCCAGTCCCATGCTGGCAAGACCCATAGCTGCCACTTCCTGGACCTGAGAAGCGAACTTTTCCCTGTCTTTATAAATCTCTTCTACAGTCATCTTAGAAATAATTTCTCTTAGCTTGCCTTCCAGTACATCCTTAGCAGTATCCTTTATGATTTCGATCGTCTGCTGTTCCCTGCCGGTATTAAACTGCTCCACGGCATTTAGAATGCTGTCCTTGTCGCTCTTTACCTTAATAACCGCAACACCGTCTGCCCGGATATCAACCCCCTGCTCTGTTCTGGCTCCCTCCGTACGGATTTCAATTTTCATGTTTTCCAGGGAAATCTTATCCGCCCTTTCCAATAACGGTACTACGAAACCGCCGCCGCCGGATATTACTCTTTTTCTAAGACCTGATACAACGACTGCCTTATCCTGGGAAACCCTTTTCCAGGTAGTGGTAATTACCAGAGTAACCAAAATAATTGCCCCTACAATAATTCCCGCAATAATGATAGCTTCCATTTCCTTATTCCTCCTATTAACGTGTACTCCCATTACTGCCCTGCTTTAAGCAAGCACTATGGTTTCCTAATTTATATCAGATACATTTTTTGTATCAGATATTCTCAGTGGATGTTACGTAAAATACATATCCTTCAATCCAGCAAATGGCTACATTTAATCCTGCCTTTAATTCTCCGCCATCAATTGATTTGGCAGGCGAGGCATAGCTGTTCCCGTTAATAACATATCTTATCTCTCCAAATCCCTGCTCAAAAATGGTTTCCGATACCACCGCCGGAAGTCCTATCAGATCATGCGCTTCCGGTGTACTGGTGTTTTGGGCTTTTTTAAGAGGTGTTACAATGAAGTGCTGCACCAGGAAACAGATAATAATTCCTGACACCGCTGCTATTAACAATATAAACAGCCATAGCAGTCCCGGAGCATAATCTGTTAACAGCCATCCGATTCCCCCGAATATTGCCGTAAACAAAACGAAAACAACAGGACTTAACGGAAGCGCCAGTGAGCTTCCCCCAAAATCCAGATTTAACCCATCAATGCCCACAATATCAAATACGCTTCCTAAAAGAAAGGATATAATTATTAAAGCAATACCAACGAAAAAACACACCTGGAATAGTAAAAGCACCTTAACACCTCCTATATGGTAATATCATATTCCTTTACCATTAATACCATATTACACAAAAATTAAAATTTGATTAGAAGTATCCTTTATACTATTGTACAAAGAAAACATTTTGATGTCAATTTTATCCACATTTTCTTTTGCAGATTTATCGAAAAGCGAGTATTGACCACTTACTCTACAATGCCTTTTCGATGTTAATGATCCGCTGCGCCAAGTTCCGGTAAAAAGCTTCCTCGTGGGAAACCAGCAGCACCGTGCCGGGAAACTCTGCCAGGGCACTCTGCAGGGACTCCTTTGCCTGTATATCAAGATGATTTGTCGGTTCATCCATAATCAGAAAATTGCAGGGCTTAATGGTAAGCAGGCACATTTTGACCTTTGCCTGTTCTCCACCGCTTAATGTAGCTATTTCCTGCATTGCATGCTTACTTAAAATTCCGCAGCGGGCCAGATGTTTCCGCACCTCTTTCATTAAAAGTGAAGGATAGGCATCTAAGACAAGTTGAATTGGTGTTCGCGTCCCGTCCTCCCATGCCAAATCCTGTTCATAATATCCAAGTGCCACCTGTTCAGAGAAAGAGAACTTTCCTTGCAAGGCCGGAATTTGCTGTACCAGCGTTTTAAGCAGTGTAGATTTTCCAATCCCGTTGAAACCTGTGACAACGACTTTTTCTCCGCCTTTAATAGAGAAATTAAGGTCTGACAAGACCGGATAGTAATACCCCACAGACAGATGTTTTACAGTCAAATGTTCAGCCGGTGTCAGGGGGAGTCCCGCAAAGCCAAAAAATGGTTTAATCTCTTTTTGTTCCAATACGTCCATCTTATCCATCCGGTCAAGCTGCTTTTGTCTGCCCCTTGCCATTTTAGATTTTCGTCCCGCAATATTCTTGCGGATAAATTCCTCGGTTTTTTTAATCTCCTTTTGCTGTGCAGAGTACTGTCTGATATAATCTTCCCGTAAAAGTGTTTTCTTTTTCAGAAATTCCGAGTACGTGCCGTAATACTTTGTAATCTTTTCGTTATCTATATCACAAATACGGGTTGCGATTTTTTCCAAAAAGCCGTAGTCGTGAGAAATTACCATGAAAGCATTTTCAAGGTTAGTAAGGTAGCCGGCAAGCCAGGTAACATGCTCCTTATCCAGAAAATTTGTCGGCTCGTCAAGAAGCAGGACATCAGGCTTTTCAAGCAGCAGCTTAGCCAAGATGACCTTTGCGCGCTGTCCGCCGCTCATTTGTGCAATAGGACGCTCCAAGCCAATAGAGAGCAGCCCCAAACCGGCTGCGACCTGTTCGATGTAAGAATCAATCAGATAAAAGTCCTTTCGTTCCAATTGTTCCTGATACTGTGCGGCAAGCTCCAAAACCTCCATTTCTCCAGCAGCGGCCCTCGAATAAAGCCCGTTCATTTTTTCCTCGACCGTGTACAAATCAAGAAATGCCGATTTCAAAAAGGTCTTCACTGTCATTCCTTTTTCTATCTTGGCATACTGATCCAGATAGCCGGCGGTGACTTTGGGCTGCCACACCACCCGGCCTGTGTCGGGAATAATTTGTTCAGTACATATTTTAATGAGAGTGCTTTTCCCAGTTCCATTCTGACCGACAATGCCGATATGTTCTCCTTTGTTTAATGATAACTCTGCTCCTCTAAAAAGCAGGTTATCGCCAAATGAATGTGATAACTCCGTAATTTCTAATAAACTCATAATTGCAACAATCCTTTCTGTCCTATGTTTTCTTTTCGATGTTTTCTTTTCTATATTTCCTTTTCTACGTCTTCTTATTTGGTTCTCATCTTCTGTCATAACGCTGCTCTCTGATCCCCTTATTCTTAACCGGTACCGCTTAACAGCAAATAAAAAAAGCAGAAAGTAAGGATACAGATACTGTATTTGCCTTCTGCTATGCAGCAAAATCAATGATTTCCTTATATAGCAAAAGGCTATGGGCAAAAAACATTGCCCATAGCCTTTTGTGTAACAAATACCAACGGAAAAAAGAGCAAAAAACCAGGTGCCTTTTTATGGCCGCCTAATTTATTACTCCGTTTTCCGATGAATATAAATCCTTAGGATTTGCTAAGCTCTGTACAGTGTTTCATCGGATTGAATTGTACAGAGCTGATTCTCCTTGTCAGTTGATCTGTTATATAAAAGCTCATGGCTTATCTCCTTTTATTACACATTATGCGCATTATGATAGCACCATGGCCTTCATTTGTCAATACGTGGCCAAATTCCCCTGAATAGAACATATAAATCCACCTGCCAGAATCAGAAATGAAGCAATTATAATTGAAATACTTGGGAACACCTTTTTATCTTATCCTTTTTCAAGGCAACAATAGCAGCCATCAAAGCAGTTATACTGATTATTACCATTACACATAAAACAGGAAAAGCTGTATCGTAATTAAGTACATTTGCCTTTATAAAAGTGGACAATCCTACAGAAATCATATATAAACTTAATGAAACTATGCCAATTTTACTATGAACTTTTAAAACAGCCTCCATATTGTCCAACCTCCGTATTAATTTGAATTCAAACCTCAAAAGAGTTTTTTCTTAATAAGGGCTTTATTCGATTATAAGTATTTATTCACCATTGAATTTCCCATAAAATATGGGTAATTATCTGTGAGTATGAAAATTTCTCTAGGGTTGTTGAATCAACAAAATAGCCTAACAATTCTTCGTATTCCGATGATGCTATTGAATACAGACCATCATACTGGTCATCTTCCCCACAAACATCAAACATTAAAGTATTATCATTGGTATCGAAATCCTGTATTACAACATCCTCTTTGCTCTGCTCATTTTCCTTCAGAACTCTTATAAATAATACCATATTATTTGAATTGCTTTTAAATGGTATATTTCTTAGTTTAGTGTATACATGTTTCAGCTTTTCCATATGCTCATCGCCATAATGAATTTTTATTTCTTTTGCTACTGACTCATAATCTGTATGCAAAATAATATCTCTAACTGTTATCATAATAATATATCTCCTTAATGCGTCTTTTCAAAAACTTCCCCCAAAATTTCTCCGCTCTTGGTTTTGTTGCCTAACAATCTATAAGTTCCTCCCGCTCCTTTAACCTTAACTTCATACATAAATCCTTTTATTCCGTTTCCACTTAATTTTTTTATACCATTCGCCCCTTGCTTTCCTGGATATTTCGCTATAGATTTTAAAAACTTTTTAGCTACAGCTTCATCAACCTCTTTATCCATTTGTTTTAAAGCTTTTTTAGAAATCATTATGTATATCAGATTTTTCCTTATCGCTGCCTGCCTTAATTGATTAGCTTTATCGCTAAGCGTAAAGCTAATCAATTAAGGCGGAACATCCTTTACATAAAATTCTATGTATTAGTAATCTATATAAATAGAAATAGCCACTAATCGAATTTTTTATCAATGGGTGGCTATTTCAAACTTATTTTATTCTTTAGGTTTACAAATGTAATCTTGATTACTCAATTACAAAATATTCATCAAATGGTTCTCCATTCAACAAATATAACTGTTTATACCAACCAACTTTCTCTTCACATATATAAATATCAATGGTAATAGCTATACGTTCTTGTGAAAAATCTGGCAAGTCAATCTCATATAAAATCTTATCAAATTTTGTAATAACATTTTTTTCCCATCAGGAAACACTGTTATATATTCTTCATAGTCTTCATTTGAATAAATTTCGAAACAGTTCCAAAACATCTCTA
This sequence comes from Anaerocolumna xylanovorans DSM 12503, assembly GCF_900143645.1. Lineage (GTDB taxonomy): Bacteria > Bacillota > Clostridia > Lachnospirales > Lachnospiraceae > Anaerocolumna > Anaerocolumna xylanovorans. The sequence continues at coordinate 195,421 of NZ_FRFD01000010.1, forward strand.
AAGTCCTGCTTAAAGCATTGTTGTTATCACACCATTTTTTAATCAAATCTGTCAATTGATACACCTCCGTATCCCCTAAAGGTTTGTTCCTTATGTATAGCCGATGTTACGGAAACTACGCCCCAACCATACAGTCGAACCGGAACAAATGCAGGTTATATCCTCGTCAATAAAAGAATTCCGTCTATAATTACCATAATAATTCCTATGATAATTAATGTACCATTGACTATTTTATACTTTTCATCACCGAAGGGAGATTTTACAACTATCATTTTTGTAATAATTCCCCACACCCCTACAACAGTAAGTCCAATACCCCAGCTTGCAAGACGACCATGAAAAAATGCATTTATATATGGCGTAAAATAAAAAACATGTATATAGGCATATAAAATAACCAGTAATATATTTATGGTCTTAAGCATGAGTTTTTCCATAATCAAATCCTCATTTCTTTATGATTTAATCATTAATGTAATTTATTTGAGCGAATAGGTCATCGTCAAATTTAAAAGAGCTGAAGAGTCTTTAGATATTTATGAAATCATATGTTCCTATCTTTATTTGGATTATCAAAGTGGCTCTAATTTAACCTTTACATTTTTTACTTATAAATACCCCCTTAATTGGATCATCACTAGTTGCATCAATAACGGCCTGATATGTGCCGTAGATAGGTATTAAACCTGCTAACCATTTTATTGTCTCTTGTTTATCTTTTGGAAGTTGCCCCATAACAGCATCACCTATACCTGTCCCCAAATCATCTGAACCAGGTGTAAAAGCATCTACCGCAGATTTCCATATTCTTTCTGCTAAAGTTGGAACTTTATCAACATTTTTCAGTATTTTAGCAACTTTTGCAACTGAAGCAATATCTGATATGGCACCTACTCCAACTTTTGTCCAATTCCAATATTTATCGTATTCGTGATTCATATCTAATAATATTAAATCTGCGATACTACCATTCTCGTATTATGAAGATAACCAGAGCCTCTAAATAATTCTCCATCATTACCACCCTTATTTCCCAAATTCTTATAATTATTAGAATCTTTTTTATTAAAATAAGTTTCTGGGGAGCTGCCATTATATTTTTCTAGGGTTCTACTACCAAACGCAGATTCATGTGCAACTTCGCCTAGAAAAAATGCAATACGAAGAGGTGTAGTTATATCATATGCTTTCAAAACTCTATTTAATTTTGCTAAATTTGACTTTCTTTTTTTCGCAGTTGATCCCATATAAAAACCAAAATTATCTAAATTTTTTAGTGTAACTAAATTCTTACTTTTAACCGTCCCCTTACTTTTATTTTTACCTATCCCCTGTGTTGAATTTGATTTAGGTTCATATTGATCAGGTATACCATTATTATTATAATCACCTGGCACATATGACACATTACCATTGCCCATCCCATGATCAAAATTATAACAGCAGAGAAAGAAAAGTCAGTATCTATCACTTTTTTCTTCTCTGCTGTCGCTATTGATTGTTTATTCTGGTTAGTCCATGGAAGTTAGGATGAAATATCCCCCCTTAAACCCCCGATTACATCTAAGTTTACCACAGATGAAAATTCCTGACAAGGAGGGGTTCACCATGAACCTAAGGGTATGTGGCGTTAAAGGCTTTTAATCCAAAAATTAGCTGATCCCGTAGTAGGGAATTTTAGGTGTGCTGGCGTGTTGGCTGTACATTATTTCTAAGTCAGTTCCTTAGTTTGTAACGGTTTTCTCCAAACGAAAGAATTGCCCCTTAACCACTAGTGTTGCAATGCCATTAGTGTCTATGATTAAATCAAAAGAATCATCATAGTCTTTAAGGTTTAATGAAATACATAAAAATGGTGGTGATATGCCACCCCATATATCTGATGGTTGCCTATATATCGAGAATAAATCATCCCATGTCAAAACGTTATAGCCTAATTCGGTCGGAGGCGAAAAAGCTGTTATATTTTTTGAATCTATAAAAAGTTTTTTATACAAATACTTTTTCTTGATTTTCTTAATTACTTTTTCATTTTCACTCTTTTCAACCTTTGTAGTCGCATCAGCACCGTGATATTCAACACTTTCGCCTAAATAATCCGTAATTTTCCATTCTCCATAAGCGGCAGAAATTTCCTCATCTTCCTCTGTTTTCCCACCTCCAGAGATAACAGTAACTTTCTCGGTTTCTTTTGAAATAAGATTATTATTTTCTTTCTTTGGTTTCATAGCACAATAAACTACTGTGAATAAAAAAATCACACTCACGATAACAATAACCGCTCTAATTTTTTTGTTTTGTATAATCTCTTTTAACATCATAATCCCTCACAAAATCTCCAAATTTATAGATCTCATATTCATCCATGCGCCTAAGTTTTAAGCCTTCGTAATACACACCTTTTGTATTTTTTGTCTCTTCCATAAGTATTTTCTTGATTTTTTTGTCATTTTTTTTCGAAACAGCAATTATCAGAATAGCTAAAGAACTAAATGGCTTCTTTGCTTTTTTCAATTTAGGTCGTTGAACAAGACCAGCTCCTCTATTAAAAACAAAGTCAACTAAGAATAGTACTTCATTTTCACTAAACTTGTTTATATCAATATTGTAACCATATCCTGAATTTAGCGACTTTATATACCCCTCAATAGTAGCATATTTTTCATCTAAATCTTTAATTAATAAATCTAAAGCTTCTTGCTCACTTAACCCAGCACTGAAATCTTCACCGGGTAACAAATCATGCCCGTAGCCAATTGTTTGTCCGCCGTTATCCAGTACAAATCTTCCTTTAACCTTTTTGTGAGTTTCATATGATTTAATTATACCATTAATATATGCTTTTGGGTATTTACCAATATAATCACTATTCCTCGTCCCCTTACTTTTATTTTTACCTATCCCCTGTGTTGAATTTGAATTATGTTCGTATTGATCAGGTATACCATTATTATTATAATCACCTGGCACATATGACACATTCCCATTGCCCGTCCCCTGACCACTACTACATTTAGCAACATAATGTCCACTAGGATCGATATAAATAACAGGGTTATTTTCACAATATGCATACAAATTCATCGACTGCGGATCTTCTATCTGCCCCTTATAGGTATCCTCATTCATAAATCTACCCATTGCAGGCTCATAATACCTTGCTCTTAGATAATACTCACCGGTTATGGAATCATATTGCTCTCCCGCATAACGGAACTTATTTTCCACTTTCTCGCTGTAGGATATCGTGTTGCCGAAGGCGTCATAGCTATAGCTGTTCTGCACTTTTCCGGCAGTATCAACTAGTTTGGTAATATCCCCATGCGCATTGTGAAGGTAATTATAGGTCTCTCCAGCATTATTCTTCTGCGATATCAAATCATATCCCCGGATGTAACGGGTTGTCAGGCTGTCATCCTTGTCATATTCCGCTAGGATGTTGTCACGGTCAAAGGTATATCCCGTATAGGTTCCGTTCTCAACGGTTGCCATACGAAGCCCTGTTGCGTCATAGATATTTTGCTGCCAGGTTCCATCCTTTTTGCCAGCCTCGACAAGCTGGTTGAATGCATTATAGGAATATTTTGTTCCGTCTGATTCTGCTGTCAGATTACCGTTTTTGTCGTAATTGTATGTAGTTATTATACCATTCTTACTTTCCTGAGTCAGCATATTTCTTCGATCATAGGAATAGGTTACATTATCTGTTCCGTCGGATTTAGACAGTCGGTTTCCGGCATTATCATAAGTATAGGTTGTCTTGTTTTCCTCTGCCAGACGGTTCAGCTTGTCGTAGACATAGGTGGTTGTTTCGCCGTTTTCCTTTTTAGTAAGCTGGTTGCCGTTATTGTCATACGTATAGGAGTAGCTTTCCAGTATTCTTCCGTCCGCTTTTTTACTGACGAGCCTTGTGATGTTCTTATCGCTGTCATACCCATATATTGTACTGATGCCGGTGCTGTACTTTATTCCTGCTATCGTACTGTCTGCGTTATAGGTGTAGGTTGCAGCAACCGTTTCACCGTCTGTTACCTTATCCAGTCTTCCCTCCGCATCATAGGTATATCCGGTATAATCACCCTTGGCATCCGTGACCCTGGTAATATTGCCATTTTTATCTGTAAGATAGTTCAGTATCGTTTCGCCATTTCTGGCCACGCTTTTTACCCTGCCATTCGGCGTATAGTCGTAGGTGTCGACTGTATTGTTATTCATGGCTGCGAGTAGGCTTCCGTCTTTGTTGTAAAGATACTGATTATACAACTCTGCCCCCTGAACTTCTTTCTTTGTCAGGTTTCCGTCACTGTTATAGGTATAGCAGAAAGTATTACCATTACGGTCGGTCTTCTTTGTAAGATTTCCTTCCCTGTCATACAAGTATTGTTCGGTAAGCCCCTGGGCATCGGTAACAGCCGCTAACTGGTTCCAGGTGTTATAGACATAAGTCGTGGGGTTTCCTTTCCCATCCGTCACACGTGTCGGATTACTCAGGTTATCATACGTGCACTGGGTCACAACACCATTGGGATCGGTCACTTTCAGAGCATTCCCCCACATGTCTCTTTCATAAAGAGTCGTATTTCTATTCCCATCCGTGATGGACGTTATGTATCCCATCGCATCGTAAGAATATTCTTGTGAAATTTTTTCACTCTCTTTCGCCTTTGGAGTTGTTTCACTGATTTCCCTCCCACCAATATCATAAGCATATTCCAGTGCCTTTCCGGTAGCATCACATATATCTGTTAAAAGACTGTCTTCGTCATATGTATTCTTTTGAGCAAGAGTTCCTGACGCATCATAGACCTCGAGGAGTCGGCCCATTGTATCATAGACATAGGTTTCTCCTTTTCCATCATCCGCTTTCGGGTCATAATGTTCAGGGTCCACCACCTTTGTGATATTTCCCTCTTCATCATAGAAGGCCCGAGTGGTATTGCCATCCTGATCCGTCACCCTGATGACACGGTCGTACGCATCATAATCATATTGGATGCTATTTCCGTTACAGTCGGTTTCCTTTATCAGGTTTCCTGCTTTATCATACTCATAAGTTGTAGTTCTTGTAACGATAGCTGAGCTTTTGGTATAAGAGCTCTTTGTTGATTTTTCGGCTGTTTTAATTGAAGGCATTGTATCAAGAACCATTGTATCTCCGGCAAATATCCAATCTTTGATATAGTCAAGGTCAGCATCATTTATGACATCGTCTCCCGTTATATCATATTTTTCGTCATAGGATGAATTACCTTGTTTCATTCCATCCTCACGGGCGGTCAGGGTAAGATCGCTCACATCAACGATACCGTCATTATTCATGTCCGGCGCTTTTACACGGAGAAGCTTCCCTGAAAGGGAATTAAAATGATACTGTCCTTTTGCATCCGACCAGAGTCCTTCACCGGAAGGGATAATATATGCTGTTCCTGCAAACCCTTCCTTAATCCTCATAGTTATATTGGAAAGGGTTGTTTTGTCTGTTATGTTGGTGTTTTTCGCTGACAGCTTTATCACTCCGGGTGTGCTGGTATCTATGGTGAGACCCTCCACATCGGTATTTGCAGATACTACCTCCATCAGCCTTTCATCATACTTTACTTCCGTGTCCAGCCCTTTCACAGCTCCTGTTACATTCATTTCCAGCTTGAAATGATAGGATTCACCTGGGTAAAGTGTTTTCTTAGAGGATTTAATACTTAAGGAATTACTCTTAACGGTTATGGTGTCTTCACTAACCTGCTTGTTTTCCGCTACCAGCCTATTGTTGTCATCGTATTCATAGGTGGTTACATAACCTTCCGGTGAGGTCTCCTTCGTGAGGTTTCCATTCTTGTCGTATTCCATCACGGTAACAGCCTGCACCGTACCGGTTCCGCCCTCACTTAAGTCCTGAGAATTTACTTCATTCCATTTTTTAACCAGATTGCCGCTCTTGTCATATTCATATCCGTTAATGATGTACTTGGAACCTTCCATCAAGGTTTTATCCTGTACAACTCTTCCCATGGCGTCATAAGTATACTCTATCTGACCACCATTACTATCACTTACTGTTTTGGCGTTGCCGTTTTTATCATATGTATAGGATATGGTATTCCATACTGTCGGCTCACCGGTAAGTGTGATATATTCTTGTGAGGTTTTTTTTGTAAGTAATTTTCCTGTCTTGTCATAGGTATATCTTGCTATCTGGTAATAAATTGTTCCGTTTTCTTTCTTAAGTGGCACTTTCTTTTCCACAAGCCATCCTGCAAGATTGTAGCTATAGAGAGTACCATAACGACTGTTGTCATCGGCTCCGCTTAAATAGCCTTTGGCATCCATCTCTTTTACAACATTTCCGTTGGAGTCATATGTCATTCTATGAATAATATTACCGTTCGTATCCTTTTCGTTGACCAACTGGTTATTTGCATCATATTCATAACTGAAAGCCAGACCGCTATCACTTGCCTCATTATAGTTATTCGCGGTGATGACTGCAATAACATTACCAACAGGGTCATATTTAATTCTTGATTGCTGACCGGAGGGATTCGTTGTTTTGATGAGCCATCCATGACCGTCATACTCATATTTATAACCAAGACCGTCATCGGTCGTCGCATTATAATAGTTTGGATTGACTTCTTTAATTAAATTCCCATTTTCATCGTACTTGGTCGCTCCAGAAGCAAGATATGGATCGGTTTCACGGATCAGCCTATCCATACTGTCATAGGCATAGGTATAGCCTTTACCATCATCCAGGCTCTTATCATATTGCCCCGGATTGATACTCTTAATTAGATTGCCTCCTGCATCATATTCCATCCGTGTTATGTTGCCTGAGGGATCAGTAATCTTTTCTATTTTATCTTTATCATTATAAGTAAAGGTGGTTGTTCCATCCGCATTAGTGATGGAAGTTCTTCTGTCCAGTGCATCATATCCATATTGGGTTATATTCCCCTCTGGATCCGTAGCACTTATTGGCTGACTTCCGCCGTCATACTGGAAAGTGGTTAGATTACCCTCAGCATCAGTAACGCTTAAAAGTCGTCCATATGAGTCATATGTATACCATGTTTTGGCATTGGTCTGGCTATCAATTTTTGTTGTTACTTGAAGCAGGTTGGCATTTTCATCATAAGAAAGAGTAGTTTGACTGCCGCTTAATGTGGATAGCCCTGTTAAGTTATCCTTCGAATCATAGGAATAAGTGACCGTATTACCTAATGCTTCTGTCATAGAAGTCTCATTTCCACGTAAATCATATGTATTCCGTGTTATATTGCCGTTCTCATCCTTTGTGCTTGTCCTATTGCCATAACTATCATAACTGTATTCTTTATAGGTACCGTCATAATAGTTTTCTCTTGTAATATAAAGCTGATCATTATATCTATACCTAGTTGTGATCCCCGAAGACACGAGAACTATACTATTATCCTTATTCACATCATCATAATAGTATAGCGTTTCATCTCCCGACTCGTTTAATTGACGTATTACCCTTTTATTCACATTGTATTTATTGGTAATATATTTCTTACCGTTTTCATCAGTTATGGAAGTTAAACCATTCTCGTCATACTGGTATTTCATGATGCCGCCTCCGGTACCCTTCACCTGAATCAGATTACCGGATGAATCGTATGTATACTCTAATGTCCTGCCGATAGGATCAGAGATTTTACTTATTTTCCCACTAGTATAGTTAAATATAAGTTTTTTCCCACTGGCTCCTATGACCTGTGAGATATGATTGGATGAATCATATTTTATGATTATGGCATTATTGTTTCTATCCATAATAGAAACCAACTTACCACTGCTATTATAGTTATAAATTGTTTTGCTTTGAAGCTTTAATGAAGTCGTGCCATCTGTATTCTTCACCAGTGTGTCATATACCATATCAGGGTCTATATAATGTCCGTTTAAATATTCGAACGTGATTGTATGTCCATCAGGATATGTTACAATTGCGTTACCTGTTTCACTGTCGAAATCAACAAAGCTATCATAATTCATTCTCCACCCGATACCCATCATACTCATCCTAGTATCAAGGGAATTATAATATCTTTCTATTTCAAGCGCATTGTCGCCGATATCTGGTATATGTAGGTCGGTATGCGTGGAAAAAAAATTTCCTGTTATTATATTAACTGGATCCCCAACAACTTTCTGATTGGAGCTTGTATTACCGAAGTAAATCTTACTATTTATTGGTATTGCTGTTGGCGTTGGTGTTGGCTTTGGTGTTGGTATTGGAGTAGGCGTTACCGTCGGTGTTGGTATTGGTGTTGGTGTTGGAGTAGGCGTTACCGTCGGTGTTGGTGTTGGAGTACCAGATACGCCAGGAATAATTAATTTAATATTTGGGAAATACTGTTCACCATTATTAGAATATTCTAATGCAGAAACACTTCCTTCCCCAGAATTATTCGTTATTACATGATCTTTCTGTGAAGAAGGTGACTGTGTAAAATCAGTTTCACTAATATTCTCACATGCGGCTTTCGCATTAACCAGCCCCCATCCGTATACTTTTGTATCTCCTAGAGATGTGGCATTCTTATACATAACTGCTTTTAATTGTTCAATGCTTAAGCTTCTGTCTACACTCCAAGCAAGAGCTGCTACACCTGCCACATGCTGTACTGCTGCAGAGGTTCCACTAACCTTTATGGAAGCTCCCTTTGAGTCTGCTGATTCAACATCAACTCCCGGAGCGACTAGATCCATCTGTTCCCCAGTATTAGTAAACTCAGCTATACTGTTAGTTATGTTCGTAGCCCCTACGCATACTACATCTGGATAATTTGCAGGATACAGAATATTTTTGCTTCCGTCATTCCCTGAAGCAGCTATTACCAATATGTCGTTATAGGTTGCATTCTTAATCGCTTCATTTAAGATTTCAGAATATTGCGTACCTCCAAAACTCATAGCAATAATATTGATGTGATTATCGATAGCCCATTGTATTCCTTGAATAATGTTACTGTAATAACCATTCCCATTCCTATCCATAACTTTAACGGAATACAGCTCAATTTTAGGTGCAACACCTAACAACCCCTGATTATTCAAGGTTGATGCCAGAATTCCTGCCATTGCTGTGCCATGTCCATTATCGTCATCATAGCTCTGAACACCGTCAACAAAGGATACTCCGCCCGAGACAGCGAGATCATTATTATGTAAATCAATTCCCGTATCAAAAAGAGCAACCTTAATACCTTCTCCAAAAACATTATTTTTATGAACACTATCCGCATTCACGGCTTTTATATTCCATGTAATACTGTCATCAAGCTTTTTGATAGGCGCGTCTTCTTCCATATACTGAATGTCACTGTCTTTTGAAAGCTCTTTGAAATTAACGTTATCTAAATCAGCTGAAAAAATATCCTTATTCTTTAAATTTTTATACTTTTTATTAATGCCTTTTATTTTTATTTCTGAATTCTGAGAATTATGCTTATACTGGATTAGCATTTTTTTAGTTGTGCTATCATTATTTGTTTTAGCAAAAGCCATACCTTGGAACGATGACAGTAGTATTGTTACTATCAAGATTACAGATAATACTTTACTAATAAACTTTTTAACATGTATTTTCATTATCATATTCTCCCTTTATTATCTTTGGTATTTATATTACTACCATTTTGCTCCAAGATTGATGATTTTGAGAATAGTAGATGCTGAGATTTTATTCCGAGCCATATGCATAAAGGTAATCAGAACCTATTTCTAGATTGACCTTATATCAAACCGCTCTAATTCCCTAATTGACCATAATTGTTTAATCCACAGCCCCAAACTGAACCATCTTGCAGTGATACAACTGTAAATTCATCAACCCCTGCTGCAACAGTTTTGGCTCCACTGATACCACTAAGTTGTATTAGTGTAGTTTTTACATTTGAATTATTGCCATTACAAATTATACCTTCACCTAATTCACCATAGCGATCATAGCCGCACCCCCATACGGTACCGTCATTTTTTAAAACAATTGTATGATAATGTCCTCCTGTGATATATTTTACGTCTGTAGCTCCTATCATTTGGACAGGCGATAATTTCGAATTGCCAAGCGTTCCATCTCCTAATACACCTGTTCCGTTATATCCCCATGACCATACGGTTCCGTCGTTTTTTATAGCATAAGATTGGCAAGGTCCGGTACCAATTTTAGATACTCCACTCATAATATACACTGGACTAAATCTATCTATTGTAGTACCGTCTCCAAGTTCTCCATCAGGATTACATCCCCACGCCCATAATGTTCCATCGCTTTTTAATGCCAAATAATGATTATTTCCAGCTTTTATAGAAGTCACATTACCAAAGTCCGGTATCTGATATGGGGTTGGATGTTGGCTACCATCAGTTTTACGGGTACCCCAAAACCATACGGTCCCATCATTTTTAAGAGCAATTGTGCCGTCCTCTCCACCAGAAATGTCAATAATACCACTTAATCCTATTGCTTGCACTGGAGTAACTCTTCTAATGGAAGTTCCATCTCCTAATTGACCTCCTTCATTATATCCCCATAACCATACTGTTCCGTCATCCTTTAAAGCAATATTATAGAAGTCTCCAGCGTCAACAGCTTTGATGCCACTTAATCCACCTACTTGTACTGGATAATTTCTATTGGTATATGTACCATCTCCTAATTGACCAAACTCATTAAGTCCCCATGCCCAAACAGTCCCATCATCTTTTAATGCGATAGTATGATAAAATCCCGCTTCTACATCAATTACTCTAGGGGAAGAAGCAGATGCCTTTTCCTGAATTCCGAATAATTCTACTACAAACATAAAGATAAAAACTAATACTAATTTTTTTTTCATATTACCACTAATCCTTTCGTATAGTTCAAGCACAAATCAATTTGATTGTGCTTGAGCTTCATTATAATTATTACCATATAAGAGAAACTTGATGATACCATCTGTTCTTTCTTGCGGTTTTATATATATTAACTTTATTGTTGTAGAAATTTCCATTCACAAAATCCCTGATAACCCGGTGTTGCTACAAGTATTTTATATTGTCCGGGCTCTGTAAAGTTGAATATGTCATACCACACCTTAGGACCAGAAGTGGTCGCGCTCTTTCCTAAATAATCATATGTTAGTGTTTCTGTATTCCATCTATACACATCCATTCCTTCATTACCGCCAATACTGCTACCATCACTGCCACAAGCTTGGTAACCCATCAATAAAACAGGTCTATCTATTGTAAACTCAACACCGCTTGGCGAGTCCGATGCGTTGAATAGCACCTGATTCGTTAAGTCACCATCGAACAGACTGGCGACAGTACCAGAATCCAATGTACCTATTGGTGTAATGTCCGCAGGTATTAAATTTGTTGGTAACATAATATCTGTATCTTTTACATCAAAGGTCATCGAAACCCATTCAGACCATCCCCCTCTGCAGTCCTGAACCCGCAATTTCATTGTATGGCTGCCGGCGGCTGCTATCATACCATTAGGGTCTGCCGTTACTGGGTCGGAATCTAACTGCCATTCAACTAATACGATAGAATCTCCGTCAGGGTCGGATGAATCAGCATAATTCCATAATATATTTGTCATAGTACTAATATTGGCTGACGGCGTCATTGATATTGATGCTGTAGGTGCTTGGTTTGGATTATATGATATTGAATAGAATTCCCATTCATTAAATCCCTGGCATCCCGGGTATGCTGCAAGCATTTTATACTGGCCAGGATCTGTGAAGTTGAATACGTCATACCATTCGTCAGAGCCAGAAGGAGTTGAGGTCTTTCCCAAATAATCATAGGTTAGCGTATCTGCATTCCATTTGTATACATCCATTCCAACATTATTATAAATACCGTCCCTACCACTTTCTGAAATTGATAATCCCTTTAATGTAGCAGCCTTATTTAATGTAAACATGATACCGCTAGTATCATAGGAAGCGTTGAATAGAACCTCGCTGCCTGTATCACCATCAAACAGGTTATCTACTGTACCAGAATCAACTGTACCTAACTGTAAAACATCTGTTTGAATTATGCTATAAATATTTCCAACGGTAAATGAAATGGAAACCCAGTCTGACCATATATCATAATCATCTTTTACCCGTAGGCTCATTACATGGCTTCCTACAGCAACACTGCCGTCCGGGCTAGTTGTTATCGGATTGGTGTCTAACTGCCATTCTGCTAAGGTAATATTACCTCCATTATGATCTATGGAATTTTCATAACTCCATGTGATAGGGGTTGTATCTAACAGATTGGTTGAAGGAGTCATACCGATTATTGCTTCCGGTTTTACACACACATTGAAGGAAACTGACTTTGTTATCATATTTCCACTATTGTCTTTTGCAAAGACGGTTATCGTATGCATTCCAGGTTCTGTTACAGGGGTTCCGGACACATATGGCTGTTTGTCCAGTACGATTGTCTGATTTTTTATTCCTGATACTGTGTCAGATATAAATATATTAGGTGTTACCGTATCTATATAGTTCACCCCTTCTGATACATCAGAGAATTCAACGTCAGGTGAGCTACTATCGATATAATAAGGACCATAGGTTACGGTTTTTATATTACCTGCACCATCTTCTGCTATCAGATGTAAGTACCAAGCTCCATCACCAGACTGCTTAAGACAGCCAGATGTATACGGGGTATATTGCGGCAGAACTGATTGCTCAAGGCTCCACTGATAGCCAACATACTTCAGCTGTGATCCACCCTCATCTGCAAATACTGGTGTAACGGAAACATCCGCACTTCCCCAATCTCCTCTTTTATCATTATCGACGGATATAGTCGGAACCGTATTATCAATTTTATAAGGACCGAATACGGTCTGGCTTACATTACCTGCAACATCAATAGCTTTTACATGAAGATACCAGACACCCTCCGCAGGTGGAATTAGTTCATCCTGATTATATTCTTCCCACTGCGACGGCTGTTCCGTTGTATCTGTCCATTCATACCATGATTGTAATATTCCCGAGCCGTCCTGATCATCGTATGTTGGCATTATTTTTACATTATTCTGCCAATCATAAGTTTGATTGTCTACCGATATTGTAGAACTGTTATAATCTATTTTTAACACTTGTTCTTTTTCTTTAATATAGCCATTACCATCATCTGTCTTTACTATAAAAATATGCTCACCTATATCGCTTATCGTAAAAGGCTGTGTATAGCTATACTTAACACCATCAATTGAATAGTAGATTTCTTTTGCATCCAAATCATTAATTTCTACCGTAACAGGAGAAATATACCAATCATTTTGTCCCTTTTCTCCTGTCAGCATGACATTCAGAGGATTTGAAAGTATATTTATTTCTTTTTTATTTGATGTGGCTACTACCTTAATATTCTTCCCATGTGAGTTAACAAGCTTAATATTGCTTACTTCAACAGTTGTCTTACCTATTTGTAAGGCTTTAAACGGCAAACCGATTAGGTCAATATTTCCACTCACACCTGGTATTTTACCTTTAAGGGAATATATGATTTTAACCAATCCGGCCTTGGAATCTATCTGGACTGCAGTATATCCATTCTGGTTATCATTCTGAGCAAGGTTTTTTACATTTGTCTGATCCAGTTCAATCATTTTAGGATCATACCGAATTTCTAACTGCATGGTATACAAATCTTTTAAATCCAATACTTTTAGAGTAAAGTTCACCATTTGCGTCCTGGAGGCATCGCCTGCATCAACTGAAACCTTAGCAGTATTGATATCATCAATTTTAATCTGCAAGCTATTAGCACGATTTATTAGGTCAGTCTTTTCAGGGCTGCCAGGAAGTGCATTGATAAGTGCGATTGCAATATCAAGGTCTTCCTGAATATATGTATTTTCTGCTTTAACCAATGCCATGGTTGCTTCACTAACAGCATCCTTACCCTCAATAACTTTTTGCAGCTTATCAGCACGATCCATTAAATCAGTTTTTTCAGGGCCGTCAAGAAGTGCATTGATAAGCGCTATTGCAGTATCAAGGTCTTCCTGAATATATGTATTTTCTGCTTTGACCAATGCCATGGTTGCTTTACTAACAGCATTCTTACTATCAATTACTTTTTGCAAGTTACCAGCGCGATTTATTAAGTCAGTTTTTTCAAGGCTGTTAGAAAGAGCATTGATAAGTGCTTTTGCAATATCAAGGTCCGCCTGTGTTTTGGAATTTTCAGCTCTATCCATTGCATTGGTAGCTTCATTAACTGCAGTTTTATCAAAAATTTTTGCAGTGTAAGTTACCAGAAAACTTTCATTACCTGCATTGTCAACAGTTTTTGCATTAATTATATAAGTTCCGTCTGCTAATGTTACAGTCTCGGAATAAGACATCCAATTTCCATTATTTAACTGGTAAAGTGTTTCTTTAACACCAGATTCACCATCCGCTCCACTTACTATAGTAAGTTTATTATTATTAATAGATATAACCGGATCCGTAGGAGCATCTTTATCAATATTAGTAATGGTGACTGTTTTAATTATGACATTATCAGCACTATCAGTTGCTACAAAATCAAAGCTTCCATTATGAGTAAAAGTATGACTCGTTGCATTTAAGGTTCCAATATTAGTAGCTGCAGTTACTGTTATATCTTTATTTGTAGGATTTAAATTGTAATCACTGATCGAAATGATAATTTGTACAATATTAGTAATTATCAAATAATCAGATTCAATAACAGCTCCAGTCGAATCAAGAGCCCTTGCATACACTGTAGTATTCTCATTAACAGTGACTGGCGAAATATAATTTTTCCAAGTTCCGTCAGCTCCTATCTTGTACTGCTTAGTGGCAGCATAAGAGGGATAATTTATTGTAATTATAACACGGCTTACCGGTATGGTTATATTTGCCTTTAGCGATAAACTAACTGGTCTTTGATCATATGTATATATAGTTGCTGGTCGATGATTGGCTGCCCATGCATAATTTTTAGCTATAGCATTATTCGTATAGATATTAGTATTTAAATTACTAATTAAATTAAAAGTATTCGATTGTATTGAAGTTACGCTGCCTGGAATAGATATATTAACCAAAGAAGTACAATAACCAAAAGAAAGATTTCCTATTGTTTTTACACTATCAGGTATTGTAATACTGATTAAGCTACTACAGCCTTCAAAAGCACTATCAGAAATAGCAGTAAGACTGCTATTTGAAGGCAACGTTAAACTTTTAGCGGCCATGCAATAAGCAAAAGCATATACACCTAATGATGTTACACTATTGGGTATCGCAATACTCATAAGTGCTGAACAATAATAAAAAGCCCCATTACCAATTGTAGTAAGACTATTAGGCAATATAACTGATTGTACGGCATTACATCCGCTAAACGCCCATTGTCCTATTGAAGTTACAGTACTTGGCAACGTAATCTTTGTTGCTGCTGTATATGTCGTCATTGAATTAGCACCAAAAGCATAATCACTTACATTTGTCACGCCCTCTGCTATCTTTATTTCTTTCACCATATTTCTATAGCCATACCAAGAAGGAAAAGACGTAGAAGTATAATTTGCCATAGTTCCAGAAACGCCGTTCGTTGGACTAACAGTTAATAATCCTAAACTATCCAAAGTAATCGTAGTGGTTCCCGACGTCCATGTATATAATAATGTAGCTGAAGGATTTCCTGTTGAATTGAATGTCACCTTTCGATTCATTGAAGTAAAATCAACGCATTTAATTACATAAGCATTATCCGTATTAACAGTAAGTGCAAGGCTAGAGTCAACAGAGAAAGAAGTACGGTCCATACTGTTAACAGTATTGGGTATCGTTATATTTGTTAATGCTGTACAATAACCAAAAGAATAACTTTTAATTGTTTTTACACTATTCGGTATTGTAATGCTGGTCAAGCTGCTACAATGATCAAAAGTACATTCGGGAATAGTAGTAAAACTGCTATTTGAAGGCAACGTTAAACTTGTAGCGGCCGTGCAATAATCAAAAGCATATGCCCCCAATGATGTTACACTATTGGGTATCGCAATACTTATAAGTGCTGAACAATAATAAAAAGCCTCATTACCAATTGTAGTAAGACTATTAGGCAATATAACTGATTGTACGGCATTACATCCGCTGAATGCCCATTGTCCTATTGAAGTTACAGTACTTGGCAACGTAATCTTTGTTGCTGCTGCATATGTCGTAGTTGAAATAGCACCAAAAGCATAATCACTTACATTTGTCACGCCCTCTGTTATCTTTATTTCTTTCACCATATTTCTATAACCATACCAAGAAGGTAAAGATGAAGAAGTATAATTTGCCATAGATCCAGAAACGCCGTTCGTTGGACTAACAGTTAATAGTCCTAAGCTATCTAAAGTGATCGTAGTGGTTCCTGAAGTCCATGTAAATAATGTAGTTGAAGGATTTCCTGTTGAATTGAATGTCACCGTTCGATTCATTGAGGTAAAATCAGCGCATTTAATTACATAAGCATTATCCGTATTAACAGTAAGTGCAAGTTTGGAGGTAACATAGAAAGAAGTATTGTTTATACTATTAACAGTATTAGGTATTATTATATTTGTTAATGCTGTACAATAACCAAAAGAATAATTATTTATTAATGTTAGTCCGCTAGGAAGAGATACATTTGTTAATGATGAACAATATTCAAAAGAATAATTACCGATTGTTTTTACATTACTTGGAATTGTAATGCTGGTTAAATTACTACAATAGTAAAAAGCATAATCGGGAATAGTAATAATACTAATATTTGTTGGCAACGTTAAGCTTGTAGCAGCCGTACAATAAGCAAACGCATATGTACCTATAGATGTTACGCTATTGGGTATTACAATACCTGTAAGTGCTGAACAATAATAAAAAGCATATGCACCTATAGATGTTGCGTTATTGGGTATCACAATACTTTTAAGTGCATTACATCCACCAAAAGCATAATTACCTATTGAAGTTACACTATTAGATATAGATAGTGAAGTTAAATCTGTATACGAAGCAGTAGTACTGCCACCAAAAGCATAATTACCTATTTTGGTTACTCCATCTGCTATTACTATAGATTTAATTTTTGCTTTATACGAATACCAAGAAGTATTTGATACTGAAGTATAATCCGCCATAGCTCCAGTTACACTTGTGGGTTTAACCGTTAAAACTCCAACATCATCTAATGTAACAGTAGTGGTTCCAGATGTCCAAGTATATAATGTTGCTGCCTTAACATCCTTAGCCAATGGTATTGTAATTCCAATAGCTATAGGAATTGTTAAAAACAACATTAATAATCTTGTTATTACTTTGTTCTTCATTTTAGCCTCCATGCGTTTATGATTTTTAACATATTAATATTACTATTTGTTGTGATAAGTTGTAATATATAGACCACTCTTACGTTAAGGTTGCTTTATAACGATCTCCTAAAAAACTTCGATTGGAAGATCATACCATCATGGGATTTTCAGAAAATAACTACTTTAGCTTTATGATATTATCCGGGGCATCCATCGGCGTAAGGTATCTGCCACTGCTTACTAAGCACAAATTCTATTATTTTTTTCATATTGCCCCCTATTATAGTTTATATTTGCTTTTTAAATACAAAATGCCTTCATTGCATTCCATAAAATACCATATTACAACATGCACTATTATTTGTCAATATTTACATACTTTTGTAAGATTCAAAAGGAAAACTTCGTTAATTTCTGCGATAATTTCTATTGTGGATAGATAAGGAGATTCTTGGAATTACTTCTGGCCTTTCAGAAGATAGTGTAAAAAATGTAAATTAATAATAAATTCCATTTTCCAATGATAATTAGGTATGAATAATCTCACTTGAAAGACTAACTATTAAAAGTCAAGCCCACAAATGAAATTTTAGAAATGAATTGCAGCAAAGTATTTTAGGAATGACTGAACCTAGAAAACATCATAACAAATAGAGCACCCTTGCAAGTGCTCAAAAAAGAAGATATTTAAATGAAAAGGCTATACTGCCTTAATATATGTCTCTGCAGATTTTTCGAGCTGATAAATCACTCGAACCAGTTCTTGGCAACATGAGAAACTGCAACATAATAATGCTTGCACTCTGCTCGCTTTTCCGTCAGATAGATAGCAAATGTTGAATGCCAAAGGCAGACAAATTTAGCAGCGTTAAATAATGTGCAGCGTAGATACCTTGAACCTCGCTTTTCCATATGGGCGTAAGAGGACTCCAGTTGCCCAGATTGATGGGTGGACGGAAATAATCCAGATAGGCGAGTATCTTGTCAGGAGAATCAAATTTGCTGAAATCTCCAATCTCTGAAAGAACTATAGCACCCACGCGATAGCTGATACCGTGAATAGCAAGAATGGGAAAATCGATACCGTCCATGATGGATTTTATCTCAGTTTCGATATCCGTAATCTCAGAATTCAATTCCTGAATCAGCCTGATTGTATTTTTTAGCTCAAGTAATTTTGCCGGCATATTTGTCCCAATGGATTTTGTGGCAGTATCCTTGGTATATCTTCCTTTAGGGGTTTCGATGAGAAGATTTTACAACTTTGTAAGATGTAGCCAGGCAATCTGACGAGCCTGTGGAAAGAATCCAGAAATGCATAGACAGAACCATATGGAACGTTGGAACCAGCCTTTCCAGCTCTGGGAAGATGATGGTTACAAGTCTCGAAACAGAAGATTTCAACTTTGCCCGTTCCTTAACCTTGTCAAAACGGTAACAGGTTAGTAACTTAAGCTTCTCATTTTGATAAGATAACATTGTCACTTCTTATATCACAAATATTTTTCATCAATGGCATAGTTAGCATGACATCACTTGTGTAGTTGATATAGCTGGAATGTCTTAGGTCATGAGCTCCGGCAAAATCCTCCAGAGGGTTCCTCTCGGACTTTTTAATTATCTTTTCTCAGCTCCTGTCATCAGTACAATGCTCCTTTACGAAAAACTTTTCTTAAAATTTATCACAACAACTGTCAAACTTATTTTAATTGTGCAGATTAGTGTGAAAAATATTTACCTTTCAGATCTACAAATTCTCATACTTTAATATCGGTCACTCATTTATTTCTCCATCACATAATTGGCCAGGATTACGCCGTTACGTGTTACCTGCTGTTCATAGAGCACACGATAGCCTCTGGATTCAAAAAAAGGCCTTGCAGTGATGGATGCATGTGTCGTGACCGTGCTGACAGGAAAATGCGTTTCAAGCCTGTCACAGAGCAATGTTGCCACCCCCTGCCTCTGAAAATCCCGGTGGACAAAGAGATGGTCCAGATAACCAGTATTATCAATGTCACCAAAACCAATCAATGTGTCATTTTCCAGAGCAACAAGGGTATAATTCTTTAAAAATGAACGATTCCAGGCATCCATATTTATATTGCCCGAAGCCCATGCATTAAGCTGTTCTTTTGTATAGTCCCTGGCATTGACTGCATGGACAGTATTATAAAAAAGTTCTGCCATTTCCCGGCAATCCCTCTCCTTATATTCCCTAATGACCACTCTATACCTCCCACAGAGAATTACTTTATATTACTTTCCATGAACATGCACTATTCTTTTAATGTGCATCTATACCAACTTCCTGCTTTGCTCCAATTCCAGTAAGAACTTTTTCATCTCAAGACCGCCTGCATAACCAACGAGACGGCCGTCTGTACCGATTACCCGGTGACATGGGACGGCAATGGTAATAGGATTTTTATTATTTGCCATACCTACTGCCCGACTTCCCTTAGGATTCCCAACAGCTTCTGCTATCTGCTTATAGGTACGCTTTTCTCCATACGGTATCTGGCAGAGAGCATTCCATACCTTTTTCTGAAATTCTGTACCGCAAAGCTCATAAGGAAAATCAAAAGCCTGCCGCATGCCTTTTAAGTACTCACTTACCTGCTTAAATGCCATATCCGATAAGGCAGAGAGTTCGTTGCAGGAATCTATTCTATCTGTTCTTTTCAAGAAAGTGATTGCAGTATCCGTATAACCGATTTTTAGAATCCCAAATTCAAATTCATAGAAAGCATACCTGATCATTTTTTACCTCTATTCTGCGCTGCCTTTTGCGCATCTCAAGTTTGTGGTTACCTGTTTTTTCTAAAAACCCCTGGGGATACGCCCGTCCCGTTCTTAAAAAAACGGTAAAAGGAAGATACCCCTCCAAACCCTACGGCATATGCAATGCTAATAATTTCATCTTTCGTTTCAAGCAATAACCGCTTTGCCTCTTCCAGACGCAAGTTACCAACATATTCTGCCAGAGTAACTCCGTATTCTTCCTTAAAGATTTCAGCCATGCGGTGTTTGGATACTCCAAGCTCCTTTAGTTCCTGATTCAGCTCACAGCTTTTGTAGAAGGAATCTTCCAAGAGCTGTTTGGCCTTTTCTGCTATTTCCCTGATTGGCTGATAGTCTAAAAGATCGCTCCTGCACCTCTTGCAGGGACGAAAGCCAGCTGCTCTTGCCTCTTTTGCAGTATCAAAAAAGCAAACGTTCTCACGCTTTGGTATTTTAGATTTACAGGAAGGGCGGCAATAGATCCCGGTAGATTTGACCGCATAAAAGAAGATACCGTCATAAGCGGTATCATTTTCGGATACTGCTCTCCACATTTCTTCCTGTTTTATTTCATCCTGCCTTATCTCTTCCCATTTTATATCTTTTCGTTCCATATCTTCTTGCTTCATTTCTTTGCTGCCCCCTTACTTTTCGCAGGTGCATAGTCACGCATTTCGGGAATAGCCCCTCCGGCAACAGCCCAGAGATATAGGCTTGCCACTGTTCCATAGGGTGAATACCGCCTTGCATATTTATCAAATTTTTTTCTGTCAACATTTTTATGATGATACAGCATGCGTATGCCTCGGTGTATCGCAAGATCTCCATAGCTTACAATGTCAGGACGCTGCATGGAAAATATCATAATCATTTCAGCAGTCCAAACACCGATACCCTTTAGAGCCGAAAGCTCTTTTATGATTTCCTCATCTGTCATATCATGAAGCCTGTCTATGTCAAATTCCTTATTTCTGACCTTTTCGGCAAAGTCTTTGATGTATCCGGCCTTTTTATATGTCATACCAAGCTTTTGCAGTTCTTCCGGTTCAAGTGAACATATTGTCCCGGCATTGACACTTTCAAGTCTCTCTTTAAGCCTCCTCCAGATAGTTTCCTGGGCACTTGTTGAAATCTGCTGCCCAATGATATGATGAACCACCGAAGAGAACAGGTCACTGTCAACGGGCCGGTATATGTGTCCTATCCTGTCAATTGCCTCACTTAAAAGCTTATCACGGCTTTTTAAGAATTCTATTTCTTCTTTGCCATATTCAAAATACAAATAATCACCTCCGATAAAATAACTATAGCATATGCAGTATACAGCTTTCTTCTCAATATGGGATATCTAATTTAATTTTTAAAAGCCATAGTCACCATCTATAAGAATCACCTTTATTCTATCCTTGATAAACTGCCCTGTTATTAAAACAAAATCATTGCAAATCCGCTGTTCATGCCTGCAATCAATACATCTGCCTAATTTTGTACAGGGCGTATCTTTATTTAGCCTCTTCGCATCAAGAGGTGCTGCAATCTGCCTTGTACGTTTAATAGCCGCTTCTGCCGTATCTGCCAGCTTATTCGTTCCTGCTACAACAATCACCTGTTTTGGTCCATAAAGCATAGGTGCTACACGGCTTCCGTTTCCGTCAATGTTAAACAGCTCTCCGCCTGCTGTGATGGCATTGGTGCCTGTTATAAATGTATCCGTTTCAAAATTTTTTATATAAAGCGCCCGCTTTTCCTCGGAAGTCAATCCCTTCTGATGCTTATCATAAAAGATAAAATCTCCGTTTTTAAGGTAATTAAAAACTCCTGTTTCTTCTAAGGTAACCGAATCCCCGCAGCCAACCCTCTCACCCTTACGGATTAGAGCGGATAAGAGCAAAAGCAATTCTTCTGTATTCTCAACAAAATACCCTGCCATATTATTCTTCTGCAAATTTCTAATGGTTTTCTTTATCTTTTCCTCCATACAGGCATGAAACTCCTTTTCTTATTGTAAAGATCGTATCAGGTTTTCCGTTAATATGATAAACTGCATACTATAAGAAAAGCAACCTATATTTAAATTTTCCATGAAATAAAAGCGCTTCACACATAAAAATAAGCTTGGGCTCTATCCTAAAAATAAAATAGGACCCAAACTTATCTAAAATGATCTGTAACAAAATACATGCGGTATTTTTTCCTGGCCTTTAGGGTAAAGGTTTTGGTAAATTTCCTGCCACAAAAGTCCAATCGTATCCTCGCCTTCCCGTATATCATCTACAATCAGGCCACCGTCCTCCATCAGCAGCTCATAAGCTTTCTCAAATTCCGCAAGCTCTTTTAATGCAATTATGTAGTAAAGTTTTATTCTGCTTTCCTGTGCGATTTCATCAGGAACTCCTGTGTATAATTCTTTTATTTCGCTATATGCACCGCAATTATTCAATAGCTTAAATACGTCTTTTGCATAAGATAATTCATTACTGCATAGTTTGATGCCTTCTAAAGCAGAAGATATGGCATTTTGATTGTCACCCTCAATCCTGTAAACCGCAGCTAACCCTAGTTTAGCCCAAGAATTCGCAGAACATTTATCAGAATTTAAGAAAGATTCCTTTGCTTTTGCGAACTTCTTATAATAATAATCATTAAAACCAAGATGCAGCCACGCATACCAATTATTAGAATCTTTTCTGTTAACGTAATCATCTAATTTTTGATAAAGGTAATCATCCTGGAAATAATCACTTGGTACCTGTGTTGGAGCCGGGCAGGCAAACACCCCGTTTTGTAAAAAGTCTTTCCATATTTCCGGCCTGGTATCAGGACTGTTAAAATCCAGCTGCAGCGCAAGGGGAGGAAGATGACGTTCTTCCCGTAACATATTTTCTAATTGACCATATCCGCTTCCGCTATAGATAACATTTCCTTTCGTTTTTGCTAATTGTCGGGTTTTAAGAAGCTCTTCTTCTAAGGAATGTAATTTAGTCATATCACTTACATGAGATGTAACTTCTTTCTGCGCTGATTCGAAATCTTGCAGAGTATCTTTTACGATTTGGATTGGTCCATATTGCTCCATCCATTCCCATGCAGTATTAGGAGCCATAGGAATACATCCGTATTGCGTTTTGCCAAGGCCGGCCTGAATCTCAACGTATCTTCCTGCCTCTTTTGTCAGGAACTCCTGCCATCGGTCAGAGCCCTCGCTTTTACCCCAACAGAAGAGTTTACGTCCTCTAAGCCGTCTCGTTGACATCTGGAGTAATCCATACCCCTCTTGATTTATATTTGCTATGAACTTCAATTGTTCTTCCGGAATGTCAAAGAAATAGTCTACCTGAGTCTCAATATTTCCGTAAGCGGTTACATCTGCTCCGTGAACATGAGGTATGGAGACTTTTTCAATTACACCATTGGTGTTTGTGTATGCCTCCTTTGCGGGGACAACAACTCTTCCGTTCGGGTACTCAGGAACTGCCATATTACTCCACCAGTACATCGGAACAACTTGTTCATTCTGATTATGAATACGCATTCTGCAGTTTAGGAATCTGCTCTCTTTTTCCAACCAGAAATCAATCTGATATGCTACTTTTCGAATCCGCTCAAACTCATAGAACCGTAAGACAGGGGTAAGCCCGTCATCCAGGGTCAATTCGGCGGTGAACATCTGGGACATGGTAAATGGGTGATGGCCAATCATTCCGAGATTCCATTCCACACCTCCGCTGAACCAGGCATTTCTTAACGCCAGATTGCTTGGACGGATGATATCATTGGTGTATAACAGATTTGTTCCAGTCTGTTTGTCAATTAAACTCCAAAGTCTTCCGCCATAGGTTGGAAGAAAGGCTGCCTTCAGGTGTTCATTTTCAAGGATGGCAACCGGAACCTCTTTAGGCTCCAGTTTGCGGTTATAGGTATTTTGCAGGCGGTATGGATAGATGCTTTGGAGCTGGCCATAGCCTTCATAAATTTCTTCATATTCGCCAAGCATGGACTTTGTCTTATTCTGTATGTTGAATTCACCTAAAATATCCGGCAATACGGATTCCTGTCCCAAATCGCTGACTTCTATGCTAATCTTAGAAAACGTTAATTGCGATTTCATTCTAACTCCTCTCCTAACGGTACTTATTTACAATTTCATACATCGCATCCCACTGTTTTTCCATATCTGAAACTAACTTAAATTGTGTTCTGCACCGGTCAAGATTGTGCCCTTCCCTGTGAATTTTGAAATAAGTATCCCCTTGTAAATAGTCTGTTAAGAAACGGATGCCGCATTCTAATGTCATTATCTTAGCTCCAACCGGAAGCATATCCAGTTCAACATCAGTCAGACTTCCATTACAGCCTTCAAGAAATCCTTTCGTATATAATTCATAAAGTCCAAGGTCAAAGTTTACTTTTGATAAATCTTTTTCATCCTCTGCACCCGTGCTTGCACCAAAACGGATGGAATCACCAAAATCATTTACAGCGAAACCAGACATAACAGTATCAAGATCAATAACACAGATTGCTTTACCTGTTTTGTTATCAATCATGATATTATTTAGTTTTGTATCATTATGTGTAACACGAAGAGGCATTTCACCTTTTTTGTATAAATCCATTAAGATATGAGTATCCTGCTCTCTGTCTAATACAAATCGAATCTCTTCTTGTATGTTTTTTGCACGGCCTAAGATATCTTCTTCCAACGCTTTTTTGAATCTCATAAAACGGTCCGGTGTATTGTGAAAATCCTTAATTGTCTCATGTAATGTTTCTGCAGGATAATCCGAGAGTTGATTTTGAAAATGTCCGAAAGCAAGAGCGCTTTGATAAAAGTCATCCGGCTTCTCTACTTTATCATAACAAGCAGCATCTTCGATAAACCGATAACCTCTCCAATAACTTTCAATGCTGTCCTGATAAAAGTTTTTACCATCTTTTGTTTTAATCAGATTTATCGTTTCACCGTCCGCATTGCCATTGTTTTCTAATATTTTATTTCTTAAGAATTCCGTGACACCAGCAACATTTTCCATCAATCCTACAGGGTCCTTAAAAACTTCATGATTTATTCTTTGTAATATATAGCGTAAAATCGAACCGTCTTCCTGTGTGTAACGTACCACAAACGTATCATTGATATGACCATTACCATACATATTACAATCTGCAAAGTTTCCTTTAAAATCAATATTTTGAATGGCATCCTCTATTTTAGAACAACTTTCTTCCCTCGTCATTTCTTATACCTCTTTATTCGCTTTGGTCAACCTGCCAATTTCTTATTTTCTTTTTCAAAATTCTTCCGTATATACTCCCGGTTCTTTTAACTTAACAAATATATTTACTGCAACTTCTTTGTCTTCCTTAACCTTTTAATCCGCCGCCGGTGATACCTGCGATAATCTTTTCGGATAAGAAAATATACAACACAAACGTTGGCAGGAATACAATCGTTACTGCCGAGAACATACCTGCCCAGTCTCCTGTATATCTCATAGAATTAATCATGGAGTATAAACCTACTGCAATTGGTCTTAATTTATCTGAATTAGCAAAAATTAATGAAATAAAATATTCATTCCATACATTAATAAAATTAAAGATAGAAACTGTTATAATTCCTGGCTGTGCCATAGGGAACATAATAAGCCAAAAGGTTTTCATCGGTGAGCACCCGTCAATTGCAGCAGCCTGTTCGTAGGCGCTCGATAAATTACTGAAAAACGCCAGCAGAAATATCGTTGTATATGGTACATTAATACCTATGTAAAGGAAAAGCAAAGTGATTCTGTTTAACGATATACTATTTAATATATTCATTCTGGCGATTAAACAAAATAGCGGCAATACAATCATAATCATTGGAACACCCATTGCTGAAACAAGACTTGTCTGAATCGTTTTATTTGCAATAAACTCAAATCTGGACAAAACATAAGCAGCCGGTGCACATACCAAAATTAAAGCAATACATGATATTGTAGCGTAAACTAATGAATGCCCCATGATTCCGGATACATTTTGTGAAGTCCATGCTTTTACATAATTCTCAAAATGCAGTCCTGTTTTAAACTTCAAGGCATCCCCGGCGAATATTTCCCTTGTGGTAGAAAAACTTGCAGCGATTACCCATCCAATTAGTACAAAGGTAAATAAGACCCAAAGTGTAAGTATAAGATATCCAGGAGCAAGTTTTAATTCTCTTTTCAAGCTAAATTTTTTGATTTCTTTCTCTTTACTCATACTTACCTCCTAGAATTCTAAATCATCATCTTTTAGTAACTTATTGGTTACCGCAAATATAATTACGACGCAAATACTTAGAATTACTCCAACTGCAGCTCCCATGCCGGCATTGTGTTCTGTAACACTATTGCCCGCGCCAAATACCTGGGTATACATATATACCATAGGAGTAATTGTCTGGGTATCTGCTGTAACCGTTGAGAATAATTGGGACCATAAGAAGAATCCAACGGAAGTTACACTCCACATTGTGATATTCGTCTTAAATACACCTTTGATCAGCGGCAATGTTACATACCAAAATTGCTTTACTTTATTTGCCCCATCCAGTGTAGCAGCTTCAAAGTATTCTTCACTGATCCGTTCAATTCCACTGGCAAAGATCAGCATATGATATCCGACCATCCCAAAACAATAAGCAATCAATAAAGCCCAGAATTTGTGCGCATTATCTGTCCACTGTATTGCAGCCAGTCCTTTCAGGTGCAGGGCCGTAAATATTGTTTTGAACAATCCGAATCTGGAATTATAAACATATTGCAGCCACATGGTAGCAAGTGCAACGGCACTTACAACATTTGGCATATAAATAGCTGCGCGGTAAAAGCTTTTGAATCGTATTCCGCTTGTTAAGATTACTGCAAAAAGCAACGCTAATGCCATTACTATAAAACCACCAATTAACCATATTCTGAATATATTCCATAATGAAGTCATAAACAGGCTTGTTTCAAATAATTTAGTGAAATTACCCATCCCAACAAATGTCCATTTAGATATGGCATCCGTTACTCCTGATATTTTGAAAAAGCTCATAAGTATTGTCCTGCAAATAGGATATAGAAATACAAACACAAAAAATATGAGATCAGGCAGTAAAAAACATATTATCATCGTCTTACTTTTTTTCAAACTGGAGGCCTCCTTAAAAACTTTATAAAAATGGCGACTCTGACAAAAGTCGCCATATTCACATTATCTTAGATGTTAATCCCTATTTGCTTGCAGCTTCTAAGTTGTCAACAAATTGCTGTGCTGTGATAGAGCCACCGCATAATTTCAACATGTTCTCTTTGATAACCGGTGTCATATCAGCATTTGCTTCAATACCGCCTGCCCAGGTATATCGGGTTTTTAAACTATCAAGTACGGGCTTTACTGCTGAAAGTGCAGCCGGCCATTCTTTATTTGTAGTATCTGCCGGGATACCAATAGATTCTTCCGATAATTTTGCATCAAATTCACCTTTTGTGATATATGTAATTAATTCAAAAGCTTCTTTTGAAACTTGTGTATTTTTATTAATAGCAAGTACTTGTGCACCAAAGTTTGCAGCTTCTGTTCCGGTTACGCCGCCATCTAATGCCGGATAGCTAAAGCACCCCCACTTAAAGTCAGGACCTGTCATATCTTTCACTTCATTGGGTAACCAGGAGCCATTGAGGTACATCGCTACTTCACCAAGCGCTAATTCAACGTTTTGTCCATTTGGCCATACATTAGATTCTATACTCTTTGACATATAGCCCTTTTTAGCTAATTCTTCATATGCTTGTGCTGCTTTTAATACAGCCGGTTCTTCTGCCCAGAGTCCTTCTTTTACAACTTGTTGTGTTCTTTCTTCACCAACAAGTCTTGAAAGGTGGTAGCCTAAGTTCGTATTGATGTAGGCGTCATCACTTGTAAGCGGCGTAATACCTGCTCCTTTTAACGTTTCACAAACTTTGAGGAATTCATCCCAGGTTTTAGGAACTTCTTTAATTCCTGCTTTATCAAAGAGACTTTGATTGTAGAAGAATGCAAAAACATTTGGTTGATAAGGAATTGATTTTAAGGTTCCGCCTCCTGCAGTTCTGCAAGCTGCTATAAGACCTGCATTTGCAGTAGCTTCAAAATCAGCATCTTTTGCTAATGTTTCAAGATCTAATAAATAGCCACCCCATGTTCCATTTACACGATCCAGATCTTCATCAAAAAGATCAATTGCGGTGCCTGCATCAAGTGCCGGCTGAAGGCCTTCACGAATACCCGTACGGCCTTTAAATTGAAGATCCACTTTATTGCCGGTATTTTTCATATAAGCATCTACAGCTTCTTTGATTACTTTTGCCTGTGGTTCTGTAGCTTCCCACATGGACCAATATACGATTGATTTTCCCCCGTTATCCGATGCAGCTTGTGTTACCGCTGTGCCGTCTTTTTTTGTGTCATTGGAAGTTGATTTTGCACCACACCCGGTAAGCAGTGATGCCACCATAGTTGCACACAGTAACGCGCTAATCAGTTTCTTTTTCATACCTTATCCTCCTAAAATTAATATACATATAGAAGAGCTATAAAGAATCCCCAATTTGCTGTTTTATCCCTTTTATCCCCTGTTCTTATCTGCATCTCCTATATATTGATAATTATATAGTGCCGTATCCATTTTATCTTTATCCGATCGTTGCATATATTTGCACAATCCACATATTTTTATTGCTTTCTTAATAAAAATACCTTATGATATCAATATAAATTGTGCAAATAGACAATAAATCAGCTCATTTCGAAATATATATATTCTTTTCACGTCACAATGTACTATTTTCATCTTAAAATCTTTTCCATCCTATAACAATTTAACAAAGGGAGGAATATCATGGCATACGAAAGTATTCGGCTGGAACAACCATTTGTAATAAATAATATTGTAACTATTCATTATTTTGAATATATGAGTGACTTCTACTTTCCAGGCGAATTCCATGACTTTTGGGAATTACTCTGTGTGGACAAGGGAGAAGTTGATGTCGTCGCCGATAAAGACCGCTATACATTAAAGAAAGATGAAGTTATCTTCCATAAGCCTAACGAGTTTCATAACGTAAAAGCAGGAAAAAATGCTCCTAATCTTGTTGTTATTTCATTTCTATGCGATTCGAAAAGTATGCATTTTTTTGAAAATAGGATATTGGTTATTAATGAAATAGAAAGACAATTGTTTGCCCAGATAATAAATGAAGCCAAAAATACCTATGTAAACAGACTGAATGATCCTTATTATGAAAAATTAAACCGGGCAGAGTCCGTTCCTTTTGGGGCAGAGCAATTGATAAAAACATGCCTTGAACAAGTGTTGATCCTGCTATATAGAAGATACCATTTAGACAATTCTATTAACAATTATTTTAATAAAACCGTAGAAAAAAGCACTGAAACGGCCCTCAAAGAAGTTCTTACATACTTGGAAAATAATATGCCGAATCATATTACAATCCAAGAAATATGCAAGAACAATCTTATCAGCCGTTCCCAATTACAGAAAATGTTTCATTCTAATTTTCATTGCGGCGTAATTGACTACTTTAATAAAATCAAAGTAGACGAGGCCAAACAATTAATTCGAAATAGAAATATGAATTTCACCCAGATTGCCGACTACTTAGGCTATAGTTCCATACATTATTTCTCGAGACAGTTTAAAAATATTACAGGAATGAATCCTACGGAATATGCTTATTCAATAAAGGTATTATCCGAAAAGTCATAAAATTCAGTGCTTAAAATGTCTCATTCCGGTAAATACCATAGCGATTCCGTACTCATTGCATTTCTTAATGGAATCCTCGTCACGGATAGAACCGCCGGGCTGGATAATTGCTGTTATTCCTCCTTCATGGGCTGCTTCTACGCAGTCATCAAAGGGGAAGAAAGCATCGGAGGCAAGTACTGCACCATGTGAAGCATCCTCACTTATTAATTCCCTGCTGTGTTCTATGCTTTGCTTTGCCGCCCAGATACGGTTCACCTGTCCGGGTCCGATTCCAATCGACTGCTTATCCTTTGCCAGGGCAATACCGTTGGATTTTACAAACTTTACGACCTTCATGGCAAAGAGCAGGTCTTCCATTTCTTTATCCGTGGGCTTTCTATCTGTTACGACCTTTATCTCTGCTTCCTCTAACAGCTTACTGTCTATGGTCTGAACGATAAGCCCGCCGTTCACCTTCTTTAAGTCATAGGCATTTTCATCCTGAGCTGCTTCGATATCTGCAAGCTGTAATACCCTGACATTTTTCTTACCCTTTAAGATTTCAAGGGCTTCTGCCTCAAAGCCCGGTGCTACGATTACTTCTAAGAAGATTTTACTCATCTCGTTTGCCATATAAGCCGTTACGGTACGGTTTACTACTACAATTCCGCCAAAAATGGATACCTTGTCTGCCTGATATGTCTTGTCCCAGGCCGCATCAATAGTATCTGCACTTCCGACACCGCAAGGGTTTCCATGCTTGCAGGCAACTACGGTAGGCTCGCTGAATTCCTTTAATAATTCCAAGGCTCCGTTGGTGTCGTTGATATTGTTAAAGGACAGTTCCTTTCCGTTAAGCTGCAGGGCATCCACAATAGAACCTTTCTTCTTTCCGATTTCACGGTAGAAGGCTGCTTTCTGATGAGGATTTTCTCCATATCTCATATCCTGTACTTTCTCATAGGTAAGGGTCAGAGTCTTAGGAAGGCTGGTATCTTTTCTTTCCTTCTTCAGATAATCGGCAATCATGGTATCATAATTGGAGGTATGCATAAATACCTTCTGCATCAGGCAGAACTTCGTATCAAGACTTACTTTTCCATCTGCCTTTAATTCGGAAAGTACCTTTTCATAGTCGGAAGGATCTGTCACTACCGCAACATCCTGATAATTCTTGGCTGCACTGCGAAGCATGGTAGGACCGCCGATATCGATATTTTCAACGGCTTCTTCTCTGGTTACACCTTCCTTTAGGATAGTTGCCTTAAAGGGATAGAGATTTACAATAACAAAATCAATGGGTTCAATATGAAGTTCCTCTAACTGCTTCATATGCTCTTCTTTTCCTCTCATGGCAAGAAGTCCGGCATGGATGGCAGGATGCAGGGTCTTTACCCTTCCGTCAAGGCATTCGGGGAATCCTGTCACTTCGGAAACCTCAACAGCTTTGATGCCTTCCTCCTTCAGCTTCTTATAGGTTCCTCCCGTTGACAGAATCTGAATACCAAGGGCCTCCAGTTCCTTTGCGAATTCCACAATTCCTGTTTTGTCCGATACGCTGATTAATGCTCTCATTTTCGCTCTCCTTTTCCTTTGGGTTAGAAAATATAGGGATTTTTTTCCAACAAAAAACCGCCCTGGTAACCTGGTAATCGTCCTATTACCAGAGCTGCCCAGGCGGTCGGCATATCATATTTTTGTACTCCCTATGGGTAAGCTCCCATTTCCGCCAGTCATACAAAATCTATCTTTAGTCTACAATATTTAAGGCCGGATGGCAAGCCCCGGCAATTAAAAAATATCCTGCTGTTTTCTTAAAATTTTTGTTCAATATTATTCGGATACCCTCATCTCTAAAGTTATCCTATGGCCGTTTATTTTTGCAGCCTCTTTTTAAGTTTTAAGCAGTCATTCAGATGTCCTGACTGGTGCCTGGTAATTGGCATAAGAAGAATTCCGGCGACATTTTTCTTTCCCCAGAAATCAAGGAGCCAGATGGAACCTTCCTGTTCCGTTACACCGCCTTCTTCCAGGATTCTTGCAATGCTTTCCTTTCTTATCTTTTTCTTTAAATCAGGAGCCGTAAGACCATTTATTATCTGCTTGGTCCGAAGGCCTACGGCATCCCGGTAATTCTTTAGCTCTGTCATGTCTAAATTACGGCTTAAAGAAAGAATTTCATCATCCGTCATTGCATTGCCTGTGTCTTTTACGTTAACTCCAAGACGCTCTAACCATTGCCCGTTTAATACCTGTTCACCCTCGTGAATTAAAATATTGGCTGTAATGTCTTCAATCCGCGTGACGTGCCAGATATTCCAGGCAACTGTTACATCCTTTGCTGTGGGCATCGTAATAAAAGCTTTTTCGGTAAGCCCCTCCCATACTTCGTCCATGAGAGTTGGCTGTAGACCCGATGTCACTTCTGATGAATGAACCATGGAATGCAATTCCAAACAAATCTTTTTTGCGTCCTCATACTTTTCAGGCTTTGCTATCAGCTCTTTCAGCTGTGCCTGTTTTGGATTCCAATCTGTCCCCGGCTGAAACATAAAAGCTCCTTTCAATGCAATTCTTACATAAACAAATTCTTCTCTGTTTAGTGTGAATTCTGCATATAGTATATCATGGGAAATAGAAGACTGGCAAACATTATATATCATGTTATGCCAGTCTTCTGTCTTAAAAACACCTACTCTGTTACAATAACTTTAATTTTGGTTGTCAACCCGCTTTGACTGGTAGCCGTTATAATGGCGGAACCTGCTTTTACTCCTGCAACAAGACCATTGTATGAAACCTTGGCAACACTTGTTTTACCGGATTTCCATGTGATTTTTGAAGTACCTTCCGTCAGTTCTGCCCCCAATTGCAGTGTTTTACCCTTCTTTAATTTGGCGGTCATTATAATTTCCGAAGCAGTGGTTTTTTTAAAGCTTGTCGTTAAATTATAAGAACGGCCATATGAGGAGTATATTGATATAATATAGGTCCCTTTCTCCAAACTGATTTGCTGCACATCCTTACCTACATAATCATTTGGATTTGAGTTTGAATATATCCCTTCACCATTTTCGTTATATACATTAATAGAAAGATAATCTCCTGAATTTCTGGTAGTTGTCAGTGTCAATGTTCCTTTTCCTGTAATGTCAACAGAATAGTAGTTCGTTCCATTCTCTTTAATTGTAACATCATTTAAAACTTCAAAGTTTGAAATGGAGGTTGCCAAATCCGCCATGTTTGCTGCCTTTACATTCGTTGTAAACATTGTCATCATCATGGCTGCTGCTATGCATACAGCCATTATTCTCTTTGATATCTTCATCCCTTTATCCTCCGAAATTGAATTTTCATGTTTTATTAGATTTTTATATTTTAGTAATTTGGCTGGTCAATATAAATATATCCAAGCAAATAACCGGTATTGGCAATCGCAGAATATTTGAAGGTATAGCCGCCATATACGGATTGGGATACGTAGACTGTACCATTCTCTATTTTTTCTACTACTGCCACATGTCCTGCTCCATCAGAATAAGGCAGATTAGTATTCCAAACTGCAATTGCTCCAACTCTTGCTTCGGAACCGTATTTATATTTTCCGCTGCTTATATTATCACTCCACCACGTACAGGCATTATGCGTAAAATATCCACCAGGCAGCTGTTTGCCGTATATCTCCCAAATTCTTCCCCATGCATAAGCAGTGCAGTTAGGCATTCCCCAGCCACTTGCATAATAAATATTTTGATTGGAATAGTAGTGATAGTCACTGGAGGCAGGTGCGGTGGTTCGGATTGTAAAGGATACGCTGCCTGTATCAGCACCGCTGCCAGGATTATTAAAGGTAATATAATCCCCATGGGAGTACCCTTCAACAGTTCCCCCTGTATTTCTATCCGTTCCTCTGACTTTGTACCACCCGTTTTGTATATCTCCTATTACCGTAACTTTTTGTCCCTCTTTAAAGCCACCAATTGAATTGGCAGAGGTCGAGGCGCTACTTCTTACAAACACTCCCTGCCCTCCGGTATTGTATACATAGGCTTCTTTTTCTGTAACCGCCGCAGGTACTGCCGGTGTGATATACCACCTTTGCAGGCTGTTGTTCACATCATAGCTGCCTGCCACTAATGCAGCACTCTGTGATGCAGAGGAAGCCTGTACCACGATACCCGTATTGGAAGCCAGCCGGAGTACGCAGGAACCATCCCCAAACTGTTCTATATAAAAGTGCTGTGCAGGATAATCATTATGGTCGTAAATGTCCACTTTACAGCCGGATTTTAATGCTCCTGTTGTAGAATTATTTGTTCTCATGATATCCAGTACTTTTGTTGTTGCACAGCCTGCAATCAGACTTACGGTTCCGTCATCATGATTTTCAACATACCATTGTTGTGCCGGTGTTTGATTAGACGAATATACTTGCACCGCTGTCCCATTCTTCTGTCCCGCTCCTGTAACATCCATTACCAGGCCGGTATTATCCTTTAGGGCCAGTGTATAGTATTGACCAGGTAAAGAAATTCTGCTTGAAGAAGCAGCTGGTGCAGGCGTTGGTGTTGGGGTAGGACTGGGTGCAGCTGTTGGTGTCGGAGTAACCTTAGGGCTGGGTGTAGCTGTTGGTGTCGGAGTAGCCTTAGGACTGGGTGTAGCTGTTGGTGTCGGAGTAGCCTTAGGACTGGGTGTAACTGTTGGCGTTGGTGTAAGATTCGCTTTTACCGTAACCAAACATTCTGCCTGCTTACCATTGGGCAGGCTGACAGTAATTTCAGCTGTTCCTGCCCCTGTTGCAAGAATATTACCGTCATTATCCACCTGGGCTACTCCTTCGTTACTGCTGTCCCAGAACAAAGCATCATCTTCTGAATCTTCCGGTGCAATTCTGGCATTAAGGTGCTTTTCATCTCCCACCCCTAACGTAATACTGGTACTATCCAATGTAACGGAGGTTTGTATTTCTCCATTTGCTAATACGGTTACCGTACAACTGCTCTTTACACCATTGCCTGTTTGGGCCGTAATGATAGCCGTTCCTTCATCCATGGGAAACACTGTACCTTCATCATCTACAAAGGCCACATCTTCATCACTTGAACTCCATGATATATCTCTGTCCCCTGCGTTAGCAGGTACTACCAAAGCACTTAGTGTAAGGGTATCATCCAAAGTGATTTCAGCTTTTGTCTTATTTAAGGTAATGGATTTTACTGTAACCTTCTTTTCTTTTACAGTCACCTTACAGGAAGCTGATTTGCCATTTGAAAGGGAAGCTTTGATTAAGGCCGTCCCTGCTGCAACCGCTTTTACCTTTCCTGCGGAAGAAACTACTGCTACTTTCTTATTGCTTGAAGTCCATTTCACTTTCCCGCTGCTGCCGGAAGGCGTAACCGCAGCTTTTATGCTTTTACTCTCTCCGACCTGTAAAGTGAACGTTTTTACATTCAAGGTGATTTTCTTTGCCGCTGCTGCATTTACTATGTAAGGACTTGTTGTAATGGTGTAAAAAATCAGGCAAAGAGTCAGGAGCATTGAGATAACTTTTTTGTTTTTCATAAATATCCCCCTATTATAAGATTTTGTAAAACTAATTCCTGCCAGGTATATATAGTAATTCTATTGTCAAATGCATTCCCTTTCAATATGTGCCACTTACTGTGCCAGGAAAAAGTCGCAAAAAAACCACCTCTATGCCGGTATAGCATAAAAGGTGATTTTAGAGTATTTATTTACTTTATAAAAGACTCCTTAGATATTCGATTGTTTCCTCTTCTGATTTTATATACTGCATTTTATCCAAGTTCTCAAAAAAATCAACAAACATTTCATTGATACTGCTCTCTTCCAGAGTGACAAATTTTCTGCGGAATTGTCCATCCGGCTTTTGAAAGATAACCCCTCCCCCAATCTCTATATGGATAATTACATCTGATTCGTAATGAAATTTCATGTCGTCAAACAAACGGTTATGTACATAAAAGAGAGTCCTGCTGTCACAGAGGCTTTGAATTAACTCCCTGCTCTCTGCTTCCGTCAACTGCCGGTACAGCTCAGGCGGATATTCATTGTCCCTGCCGGTTTTCATGAACTGAACTACTCCTTTCTTCGTAAAGAAGGCTTCACATGCATGCTTTTCATATTCTACCGTTCTGCGTTCAATGTCAGATATTATATTTTCAATTAAAGCGTCACGATCCGGTATCTCCTGTATAAGCATTTTATCCAGGAATTCTCTTGTAAAACCAATTCCAAAGCAGGGGTTTTGATTTATAAAATACATAAAATTCTTGTTCATGATTGAATTCATATATTCTTCTACCGTGCCGCAGTTTGTACTGATACATTTGCATTGCTTTGACATATTTTCGTATAATTCTGAATAAAAACCGTAAATTTCCCTTTCACGGTAGATTATTCCCTCCTTCCCGCCATAGGAAAAAAGAATTACAAACTCTCCGGTCAAAATTATATTTGGCAATACTGACATGCTATTGATATGGTGTTCTGCATGTTCATAATATACCTTTAATTTATAATCAGGCAGGCAAAATGCCATGGGTAATATTTCTTTTAAGTATTTCAGGTTATTCACAATGGTGTCCTTTTGTTTATGAAAGCATACCAGCTGTGTTACTGATAAAGCAGGGTATTCCGAATATTCCAGTAAGGCTTCCAACAAAAAATGATATCTTGGCTGCATGCACATGCGGACTTCAAACTTCTCTTTCAAGGCTTCATATTTAAGAATATTCCGGATATACATCTGGAGCTCAATTTCACTCTTTGCTATATAAACTGTTTTATCATCACTTATCCCACAATTAATGACGAATTGGGAAGAATCCATATGAAATGAGGTATATTCATTAAGGTTCTCCAGTAATTCTTTTACACCCTCACGTTGGAGGAATGCCTCCTTACCGATCCGCTCCATATTCCATAACCGAATCAGTTCCATTTTTTCATCCACTGCCAGCAACAGCTTATCCGCAATCTCTTCTACCGTTTCCAGATTCTGCGGGAGCCGCTTCCCTTTCTCATATTTGTAGAATACGGTCCTCTCAATACCACACAGCTTTGCGAAAGAAGCGGTGTTATGTCCATTTCTGCCCAGATAGGACTCAAGTTTTTCCGAAAATTCCGACATGCTTTTATCTCCTTTAAGTACGTTATTTAAAATTCCTCTTTGAATTGGTTTGGCTGCTTTGCCAAGAGATATTTCTACGATTTGCTTATAAGAATGTTTTATAGATAATACTTGTAATATATTGGTTTTTATTTCACTACGTACGTTTAGATTTATTTTCTATTTTTATATTATCATTATGCTTATAAATCTGCAAGTGAAACCCTGTCTTTTCCCACATCAGGGGTATAAAAGATTGCCATGTGTTTTCGAGAAATACAGATATATTTGCTTAATTGAAAAAAGAATTATATAATAGGTAATAGTTGATCAAAACTCTAAATGTTCTTACTATGCATGTCTTGAAAGGATTGCTTATATGAAAAAATTCAAATTTACAGATATCGGTATCGGTCTATTATTTGCACTGTTCTTTCTCTCTGCGGGGGTAATTCTTGCAGTGAATTTCAGACCGCTTTATTATTTTGACATAAAAAATCTGGACATAGCAAAGACCTCCGGTATAGAGGCCTCTGTTATCAAAGAAAATTATGATGCACTGATTGATTATAATTCTCCTTTTTTTAAAGGAGAGCTTGAGTTTCCTACACTCCCCTCCTCTGCCCCTGCTCTGGAGCATTTTAAGGAGGTCAAGAGTTTGTTTCTGTCCTTTTATTTTATCTGCGGCGTAATTGCCGTACTGCTTCTGATAATTATTCTTTATAAGAAAAAAATCAAAGATTACAGCTATCTCGTCCCTTCCGCCGTTACTGTTTTAGTATTGCCGCTTCTTGTGGCTCTGGCTTGTGCGGTTAATTTTGACAAGCTATTTATTGTATTCCATAAGATTTTTTTCCGCAATGATTATTGGCTCTTTGATCCGGCTACAGACCCTATTATCAACCTGCTGCCGGATACCTACTTTATGCACTGCCTGCTTTTAATTATTGCTATTATTCTTCTTGGAAGCTTTTGCTTATTTTTTGTTTCCCATATTATAAGGAAGAGTAATGATAAATTCCGTTCCAACACCTAGGGTACTGTTTACCTGTATATTGCCATTGTAAAGCTCTACAATATGTTTTACAATGGAAAGCCCAAGGCCGGTTCCGCCCTGCTTTCTCGAACGCCCCTTATCCACCCGGTAAAAGCGTTCAAAAATGCGGGGCAGATATTCCTTTTCGATTCCGATTCCCGTATCCTTAATACCCAGGACCAAATTATCTTCCTCTTCTTTCAGTGTAATGGTTATAGTCCCTTTTTCTGTGTATTTCACGGCATTATCAAGCAGGTTTATAAAAAGCTGCTTCATCCTGTCAGGATTGCAGTAAAAGGGTTTCAGATAAGGCTGCGGTTTAAAAACAATCTCTATGTCACCCGTTATTTTGGGCTGAAGCAGCTCGATAACCGCATTCACACTTTCATTGATATCTAAGGGAAGCCTTTCGTAATCTCTTTTTGACTCGATTTCCTGTAATAGCAGAATATCCTGAATAAGTGTAGAAAGTCTTTCAGCCTCAATATCTATAATGTCTAAGAAGCGGTTTGCCACTGCCTCTTCTTTTATAGCTCCGTTTTTTAAGGTATCGATAAAGCCCCTGATGGAAGTTAGCGGTGTTTTCAATTCATGGGTTACATTGGATACAAAATCTCTTCGCATATTCTCCAATTTCTTCAACTGGGTGATATCTTCTATAATTAAAAGTACGCCAAAGGACTTTTCCCCCTCTAACCCCAGCGGTGTACCGGTAACACGGATATAACGCATGGAATCTCCGGATATGCTTCCTTCTTTCATAACGCTTTTCTTTGTTTCCTTTACCTCATCCACCACATCAAACACAGCAGCATTCCGGAATACAGAATACAAAGACTGCCCTACTGCAATAGCCTTTCTGGTATGTTCTGTCTTTTCGAATGATTTGTTGAAAAAGAGTACTTCACTGCTGTCATCAATGGCGACAACCCCTGCCTCCATACTGCTTAGCATTGCTTCCAGTTCCGCATTTCTATGAGTCAGAGTGGTTATTGTATTCTTAAAGTTAACCGCCATGATATTAAAGGAGCGGGCAAGCTTACCGACTACTGATTTATCCCTGGTATATATTTTGATATTATAATCCCCGTCCGATATTCTCTCCGCTGCCTTTGCAACTTCATTAATGGGCCTTGTCAAAAGCCCCGTAAAGATTGCTGCGGCAGCCATAGCTAACACCAGACATAAGAAAACAGTAATTACAAGAGAGCCTCCCAGTTTATCGGTCAAACCTTGTATTGTAGAAAAAGGCAGAGATATACGAATAACACCGCTAAAATCGGCTGTATTTACCGGAACTGCACTATAGGAATATTCCTGCTTCATCGTATTGGAATATCTGGTTACCGATACGCTTTCCCCTTTTAAGGCTCTTTGTACCTCTTCCCTGGACTTATGGTTTTCCAGTTTGTCGTTTGTGTCGGAATCGGCAACGACATTCCCGTCTTTGTCAATTATGGTAATTCTGCAACCATATTTATCCCCATACTTACCTGCAAATGCATCATAGTCCTGGGATGTTTCAAATCCGGTCACGGTAAATAAGTCTGCCACCATCTTAGCCTGTGCCAGATAACGTTCTTCACTCTGATTGTATAAATAGTCTGAGGTTTCATTCCAAAACAGTATTCCCGCTATCCCAAGAGCCAGAATAATGGTTGCCAGATAACTGATATAAAGTTTTTTCTGCATTTTTTCAACCCAACCTCCATGCTGCGGGTGTCGCAAATATGAGCACCAGCATATATTTGTGTGTGAATTATGTTTCTTAATAATTCACACTCTCCTTTAAGCAAACTTATACCCCATCCCCCTTACCGTTTTGATATAAACCGGATGGCTTTCATCCTTTTCTATCTTCTTTCTAAGATTACTTACATGTACATCGACGGTTCTGGTCTCTCCGATATAATCATATCCCCAAACCTTTTCAAGAAGATTATCCCTGGTAAATACAATTCCTCTGTTTTTTGCCAATAAATATAAAAGCTCGAATTCCTTAAAGGAAAGTTCTACGGAGTCTCCGTCAAGGGTTACTGTCCTTCTGGAACGGTTGATTTCCAAATGGTCAATGATGAGCCTCTCCTCTTTATCATCCTTATCTTCACTAACTTTTGCTATTCCTTCCGTTCTTCTTAAAACAGCCTTAATACGGGCTGACAGCTCATGGATACCAAAAGGTTTTACCAGGTAGTCGTCTGATCCGACTTCAAGGCCTACTACCTTGCTGATTTCATCTCCCTTTGCCGTCAGAAAGATAACGGGAATGGTCCGGTAATTCTTATCTGCCCGGATTCTTCTCAATACCTCAATACCGTCCATACCCGGAAGCATCCAGTCCAATAGTACAATATCAACCTTTTGGGCGGCCAATATCTCAAGGGCATGCTCACCGGATTCTGCCTTTAATACACGGTAGCCATCCCTTTCCAGGTTATAGGCCAATAACTCCAATATATGTTCTTCGTCATCTACTGCCAGTATTGTTTTCATGAAAACTCTCCTTATATGGATTTATTTATCCGACGGTTAGATCTCCCGTGACAATGTAGGTTATCCATTCCGCTATATTGGTGGCATGATCTGCCATTCTCTCCAGATATTTTATAATCATCAGATAACATACGCATTGAGGCACCAGCTCCGGCTTGTTTTGCATTGTCAGCGACAGCTCATCTGTAATTTTCTCAAAATCATTGTCCACTTCATCATCTGCCTCTATAACAGCTTTTGCTTTTTCAAGGTCCGCCTCTACAAAGCTGTCGATAGTATTAATTACCATCTTTTTCATCGCTTCTATCATAAGTTCAAGGGATTTTGGTTCTTCCATCTGAGGATACTTGCTAAGTTTGATAATATACTCCGAAATATCCGCACATTGGTCAGCAATACGCTCAATATCCGTTATGATTTTCATAATAGAAGTTATCTTTCTCAAATCAGATGCCAACGGCTGCTGTTTTGCAATGATATTGACACATTCCCTCTCAATATGCTGCTCCAGCAGGTCAATCTCATCATCTCTGTCTATGATTTTCTTTGCCTTTTCAATGTCTTTCTCATAAAGGGCTCCTATCATCTCATTCATAGACAGCTCTAATATACTTCCCATCTTTATTACATCATTATTTAACTCCTCCAATTGTGCGAGAAAAGTCTGTCTCATCCGCTTTCGCTCCTATCTGCCCTGATAAGGGCTATTTGATTATCCTTATAATAGCATTTTCCTGCTTATTTGCAAGTCTTTCCACTATTTTAATAAATATTTTTACCCGGTATCAGCCAAATCTTCCTGTGATATAATCTTCTGTTTTCTTATTGACCGGCTTATTAAATATCTGTTCCGTATCCCCGTATTCGATTACCTCTCCTGTTAGGAAAAAGGCTGTTTTATCGGATATACGTCCGGCCTGCTGCATATTATGGGTTACTATGATTATAGTATACTGTTTCTTTAATTCTGTAGCAAGGTCTTCAATTTTAATTGTAGATATGGGGTCAAGCGCTGAGGTAGGTTCATCCATTAATATAACCTCCGGTTCAATTGCCAGAGTTCTGGCTATACAGACTCTCTGCTGCTGACCGCCGGATACTGCCAGGGCACTTTTCTTTAGCTTATCCTTTACCTCATCCCAAATAGCTGCCTGCCGTAAAGATTTCTCTACTATCTCGTCTAATGCACTCTTTTTCTTAACACCATGTATTCTGGGACCGTAAGCCACATTATCGTAGATACTCATAGGAAAGGGATTTGGCTGCTGAAATACCATGCCGACTCTTGATCTTAACATAATAGCATCAAAATCCTTATAAATATCCACACCGTCTAATGTTACCTCTCCCTCTATCTTAACTCCTTCTATCAGGTCATTCATTCGGTTTAAGGTCTTTAAAAAGGTAGACTTACCACAGCCTGAAGGTCCTATAAAAGCTGTAATCTTCCCTTGTTCTATACTCATGTTTATTTTTTTAAGGGCCTGAAAATTGCCATAGAACAAATCCAGATCCTTGACCGTGAATTTCACTTTATCGCTCAAAACATATCCTCCTGTTATTAAAATCCTGTGAATCAAACACTATCAGCCGTTACCGGTTTTCTTTAAAAATTGCCTTGTTATCATTTTGGAAGCAATGTTTAACAGTATGATCAGAACCAGTAATACTACTGCGATAGAACTTGCAGAGCTTAAATCGCCTGTTTCTTTTATAAGCCAATACATCTTAGTGGTCAGCGTTGCTGCAGATGACTTTCCGCCTATTAAGCCTTCCGGTATCTGTGCTACTGTACCTGCTGTAAAGATTAAGGCCGCTGATTCTCCGACTATTCTGCCGATACTAAGAATTACTGCTACCAGGATGCCAGGCAATGCTCCGGGCAGGATAATCTTTGCGATTGTCTGCAGCTTCGTTGCTCCAAGTCCGTAGGAACCTTCCCTATAGGATCTGGGTATTTCTTTCAGTGCTTCTTCTGTGGTCGAAATGATGGTCGGAAGAAGTAAAATACTAAGGGTTAAAGACCCTGCAAGAATAGAATACTGCATTTTAAGAGTCTGTACGAATAAAAGCATTCCGAAAAGTCCATATATAATGGAAGGAATACCGGCCAGGTTCTGGATGGCAAACCTTATGCTTCGAAGAATCCGCCCGGGCTTTGCATATTCATTCAGATAGATTGCCGCGCTGATTCCAATGGGTCCTGCGATTGCAAGTGATAACAGGATAATATAGATAGTTGATACGAACATCGGCACAATACCGCCGCCGGGTCTTGTTACCTTAAGCCGGAGGGTTCCGTCACTGTCCTTTAACAGCTTTAAGGCGTCTGTATAGGATAAATCCTCTGTATTGTCAGCTCCTATCTTAGTGATCGTATCATCCTTTTTCAAATCATAGGATTCATTCTTCATATTTACTGCCTTATGAACCGCAGAATTCTTCTCTATCTTTGTTATAACCAGGTTCTTATCTCCTTCTTTGACAGTAATGCCAAGAGAAGAAATATACCCCTCTGCGCCGTCTCCCGCTTTACTTGCATCAGCCTTCACATTTACAAAGGTGGTCTTGTTATCCCAGTTCCTGGTCAGGAAGTTAAAGTTAATACCAGGTATCCCTTTATATAAAATGAAACCTATGATTATAAATAGGATACTTATAGTAACTGCGGTGGCAAGATAGATCAGACTTCTTAAAAAACCATCTTTCATTTTTCTATTGTTCCAATTTTTAGTGTTCATTTAGACCTCTTTCGCGAATATCCAATCTACGATTGGATATTCCTGAATAAGTAATTGAAAATTGCTTTTTAATTTTCACAAAAGCTCCTCCTGATTTATCTTAAAGGGCCTTCATTCCCAAGCCTTTTTGTCAGCCGGATCAAAGTAAAGTTAACGAGCATAATAAAAGTAAAAAGGACTACACCGGTGGCAAAGAGCATATCTTGATGCCTTCCGGATGCATAACTCATTTCCATGGCAATATTGGTAGTTAAAGGCCTTACTTTCGAGAATATACTGGTGGGAAGACCGCCGATATTATTTCCCGCAATCATCATAACCGCCATGGTTTCTCCGATAGCCCTGCCGATACCAAGCACGGTGGCTGTTAAGATTCCGGAACGGGCCGCCGGAACAACTGCTTTAAATATTGTCTGTATCTTGGAGGCACCAAGACCATAGGATGCTTCTCTGTAAGACTTCGGAACAGCACGGATGCTGCTTTCACTTAAGGATATAATTGTAGGTAATACCATAATTGTCAGGACGCAGATAACAGCAAGCAAGGACTGTCCCTGTCCTGTAGGAGATATTTTATTAATCAAAGGGACGATGATTCCAAGACCGAAGGCTCCGTAGATAACGGACGGAATGCCGGCTAATAATTCTATTCCCGGCTTAATAACTGAAACTATTTTTTTAGGGGCTATTTCGGCAATGAATACAGCTGTCAATAAACCGATTGGAACCCCGAGCGCAATTGCGCCCAGGGTTGCAAGCAGGGATCCTACTATCATATAGAGTATTC
The DNA here is from genome assembly GCF_900143645.1 of Anaerocolumna xylanovorans DSM 12503. GTDB lineage: Bacteria > Bacillota > Clostridia > Lachnospirales > Lachnospiraceae > Anaerocolumna > Anaerocolumna xylanovorans. The sequence goes on from NZ_FRFD01000010.1 coordinate 239,507, forward strand.
CGAAGACGTTGTTATTCGGATCCCATTTTAATCCGGTTATAAATGATAGAAAGCTGTAAGCATCCTTTCCGAAGAAGGGTCTTAATCCTTTTGCGAATACGAAGACGATTATTGCAATTACACTTAAGACACTGACCAATGCACTTAACAGAAATATCATTCGAAACAGTGTTTCCTTATATTCTACTGCTCTGCCCGCCTTATTTTGATTGCTTACATTCTTTTTCATTAATCTAATTTTATTCCTCCGTGTTTTTCTACAAATGCCTGACCGTCATCACTTAAAGAAAATTCTACGAATGCTTTTGCAGCAGCTGATGCCTTCGCTTCATCGTATACGAAGAGGAAAGGTCTTGAGAGTACATAGGTGCCTGATTTTGCATTTTCAGGAGTTCCTTCTACTCCATTTACAGTAAGGGCTTTTACAGTACTGTCAATGTAAGAAAAGGATACATAACCGATTGCATTTTCATTTCCTGCTACTGTTGTCTGAACACTACCATTTCCTTCAGCTACTGTTGCATCCTCTGTTAAACCGCCTGCATCTTCCAACTTAACTAATTCTTCGAATGCGCTTCTTGTTCCGGAAGCACCTTCTCTGGATACTACTACAATAGTAGCATCTTTTCCGCCTACATCTTTCCAGTTCGTAATCTGACCGGAGAATATCTTTGCGAGATCTTCTACACTGATGTCTGTTAAAGTGTTAGCAGGATTTACAGCAATAGCGATTCCGTCATAAGCAAAGGTTACTTCCTTAAGGCCTGCTGATTTTTCATCATCCTTTAAATCTCTGGAAGATGCACCGATGTCATTTGCTCCTGCAATAGAATCTGAAATACCTGCTGATGAACCGGTTCCTGTGTAGTTGATTGTTACATCAGGATTGGAAGCAGTAAATTCATCAATCATATCATTTAAGATTTTTTCAACGGATGTAGAACCTGTTATGGTTACTGTACCGGATAAATTGTCTGTAGAAGATGTATCATCTGTTGCGGCAGGTGTTTCTGTAGCTGCCTGTGTAGGTTCTGTTGTGGTATTATCGGATGTATTGCTATTTGTATTATTGGTTTTTCCGCATCCTCCAAGAACACCTACAAGTGCAATCGTTAAAAGAACTGCCAGAACTTTATTTTTTAGCTTCATTATTTCTTTCCTCCTTGATTTGGGATCCCCCTGTTATGTTTCTTTGTTGTTCTATTTACATTTTTCATTCTACTATCCTTTTGTAATCCATGTATTTTTGAAATGTAAAGTTTCTGTAAAGTCTCTTAAGCCTCATAAAATCTGCAAATTATTATTACATAGTACCATTTTTACCAAAACATATTAAAAACAACCGGGAACCCCTGCTCTTTTTTTCTTTAACTTTTCCGTCAACTTAACAATTATTTCTCTATTCTTAAGTATTTCCTTCTTATTTTAAATTTACTTACTTCTTTTCCTATGTTAAAATAAATTCATATTTGATGAGCGAATCAGGAGGATAAGGGAATGAAAAAGCAAGACTATATTACCTGGGATGAATATTTTATGGGCATTGCTATCTTTTCTGCCGAAAGAAGCAAAGACCCCAGCACCAGTGTCGGCGCATGTATTGTAAGTGAAGATAATAAGATTCTCTCCGTTGGTTATAACGGTATGCCTATCGGCTGTTCGGACGACGAATTTTCCTGGGAACGGGAGGGGAACCCTCTTGATACCAAATATTTTTATGTCTGCCATGCTGAAATGAATGCTATCTTAAATTATACCGGTCCTTATATGAAAGGTGCGAAGCTTTATGTCACCTTATTCCCCTGCAACGAATGTACAAAAGCTATCATTCAAAAGGGTATCAGTGAGATTATTTATCTTTCAGACAAGTATGCCGATACGAATGCTACAAGAGCCGCCAAGAAAATGCTTGATGCAACCGGTATCACTTACCGGAAGTACCAGCCCATAAACCGTGAAATCACAATTTCATTATGATGCACGGCGGGGAAAACACCGCATGGGATGATAATGCATAAGAACTACAGAAGAGGAATATACCCCCATGAATGTCAAGAACAGACGCCGCAGAAGAAAACGCAGAAGCAGATTATTCAGACTTACAACCGTGACCAGCCTATGCATGCTCATGGCAGTAATTATTGGAATTATGCTGCTTTCTGCTATAAAGCACTTTAGGGAAGGCTCTTATGGTTTTGCCTACTATACCATAGCCCCTCCGCCAATAACAGAGAATCTTTTAACACCCAATCCCTACTCCAGGTCAGAAGAACCGCTAAAAAAGGTAAAGGGCATTGTTATTCACTATACCGCCAACCCCGGCACTTCTGCAGAGGCTAACCGGAATTATTTTGAAAATTTAAAATCCCAGAGGGAAACCTCTGCAAGCAGCCATTTTATCATCGGCCTGGAAGGCGAAATCCTTCAGTGTATTCCCCTTGACGAGATATCTTTTGCCTCCAATGACAGAAATGTTGATACCATATCCATTGAATGCTGCCATCCTGATGCCACGGGCAAATTCAATGAGAAAACCTATGCTTCCCTTGTGGCACTGTCCGCCTGGCTGTGCAGTAAATACAGACTGGATGAGAAAGATATATTAAGACATTATGATATTACGGGTAAGCTGTGTCCCTTATATTATGTAAAGCATGAGGATGCATGGAATACATTGAAAGAAAATATATTTACCTATCTGAAAGAAAAAGAAGCTTCAGCCGAGTTAGGCTAAAGCTTCTTATATTTATTGTTATTTATTCTTCTACACTGTAGTTAGGAGCTTCCTTGGTGATATGGATGTCATGAGGATGGCTTTCTTTAAGGGAAGCCGCTGAAATCTTTACAAAGCGTCCATTCTGCTTTAAGTCTTCGATTGTCTTGGTTCCGCAATATCCCATACCGGAGCGCAGCCCCCCGATTAGCTGGAATACCGTATCCTCTACGGTACCCTTGTAAGCAACTCTTCCTTCCACACCTTCCGGCACCAGCTTCTTGGCATTGGTCTGGAAGTATCTGTCCTTGCTTCCGTTTTCCATGGCTGCAATGGAACCCATGCCACGGTAAACCTTGTATTTTCTTCCCTGGAACAGTTCGAATTCTCCGGGACTTTCATCACAGCCTGCAAAGATACTTCCCATCATACAGAGATTTGCACCGGCGGCAATGGCCTTTGCTATATCACCGGAATACTTAATACCTCCATCGGCGATTACCGGAATACCATACTTCTTCGCAGCTTCATAGGAATCCATAATAGCAGTTACCTGTGGTACGCCAATGCCGGCAACTACTCTTGTAGTACAGATAGATCCGGGACCGATACCAACCTTAACCGCGCTGACACCCGCTTTAATCAGGTCTTCGGTCGCTTCTTTGGTTGCTACATTTCCTGCAATAATCTGAAGCTCCGGATATGCATCCCTTACCATACGGACTACCTTTAACACATTGGCAGAATGACCGTGTGCGGTATCTATAACAATGGCATCTACCTTTGCCTTTACAAGGGCATCCACTCTCTCTAAGATATTGGATGTAACACCTACTGCCGCCGCACAGAGAAGCCTTCCCTGGGAATCCTTTGCAGAAATAGGATATTTAATCTGCTTTTCAATATCCTTTATGGTAATAAGACCGCACAGGTTACCGTCCTTATCAACAATAGGAAGCTTTTCCTTTCTGACAGAAGCAAGAATCTTCTTGGCTTCGTCCAGCGTAATGCCAACAGGAGCAGTAATAAGTCCTTCTGAGGTCATGCTTTCTTTGATTTTCTTGGAATAATCTGTTTCAAACTTAAGGTCACGGTTGGTAATAATACCTACCAAACGCTTTCCTTCTGTAATAGGAACACCGGATATCCTGTATTTTCCCATTAATTCATTGGCATCCTCTAAGGTATGTTCCGGTGATAAATAAAAGGGATCTGTAATAACACCGTTCTCGGATCGTTTTACCTTGTCCACCTCTTCCGCTTGCCTGGCTATGGACATGTTTTTATGAATTACACCGATTCCGCCCTGTCTGGCCATCGCAATAGCCATTCTGTGTTCTGTTACCGTATCCATTCCCGCACTCATCATAGGAATGTTTAATTTAATAGTCTTAGTCAGATATGTTGACACATCCACTTCATTGGGTATCACTTCTGAATAGGCCGGTACCAGTAAGACGTCATCAAAGGTAATGCCTTCACCGATAATAGTTCCCATCTCATTTTTCCTCTCTTTCTTTTCTAATTGCTAAGTTTAAGTTAATTTTTAAAAGTATAACCAATCGGGAACCGCTTGTCAACTAGTAAAAATGGATTTTGTCCCCGCCTTGCACACAGATATATGTCCCTGTCTTTTACACGGGTACATTCGTCTTTCCATATTGCACAAATCAATTTTTTACTGTCTATATTCTCTTAATACTATTGAAATATAATTACTACGCCTCCCGAAGTATTTTTTGGTTATTATGTATATTTTGATATAAAAATAACTATCTCTTAATAATTTATTGACAAAAATGCAATAAAAAAGTAGTATGTTATTATACAACATGCTTAGGCCTCTGTAACATGCCTTAAGAACAAAAAATGTACGTAAGAGGAGACGAAGAACCGTGAAAAAAATCAGAAACCTTTCTATTAAATTTAAGCTGATTGCAGGATTCCTGTTTATAACGCTTTTATTAACAATTGTAGGTATTATTGGAGCAGTTAACATTAACAGTCTTGCAGCACGTTCCCAATCCATGTATTCCGATAATCTTGAGAGTATAAACGAGCTGCACAAGATTAAAGAAAACTTATTGGAAACGGTGAACCAGCTGCAGGCTGCAATATTGTATGAGGATTCACAAAAGGCTGCTGCTGCAATAGCAGCTATTGATACACTGAACAAAGAATCCGATTCCTACATACAGTCCTACCAAAACAAACATCTTTCAAAAGAAACGGAACAGATATGGGATGATTTTAAAAAGGATTTGGACGAATACCATACGGAAAGACAAAACGCATTGGATTTCGCAGCGGGAACGCTGTACAACCAGGCAGAACAATCCCTGGTGAATATAATAAAAGTAAAAGATACCATGTTTTCAAAGCTCAATGAACTGATTCAAAAAAATGAAACAATGGCACAAGACGGCAATGCAGATAATAAAGAAGTGGCCCATTCCAGTTCTATATTAATGTATGGCTCCATCGCCATAGGATTGTTCTTTTCCTTATTTATCGGCTTTACCCTTTCGATAGGCATCTCCAAATCAGTAAGAAAGGGATTAGCTTTTGCCAAGGCTCTTGGTGAAGGCGACCTGACCATAGAAATTGATAATAAAAGCCATGATGAGCTGGGAAAACTGATTGAAGCTCTAAGAACAGCAAAACTGAATATAAGGAATATTTTATCAAATATTATATTACAGACCGAAGAAGTCTCCGCTTCCAGTGAAGAACTCTCTGCTACCTTAGAGGAGGTTTCCGGCAATTTTGAGGTTATTAATACCAATACCATTGCTATTAACAATGGTGTAACAGATATCAGGACTGCTACCGGAGGATTAAAGAGTACGGTTGAAAAGGTAAATTTCAATGTGAATAATCTGACCCGTAATTCCTCCGAGGGAAGCAGTCAGGCTGAACAAATAAAACTGCGTGCCAACCATATCAAGGATAAGGGAAATACATCCAGCCAGCTTGCAGAAACACTGTACGTAGAGAAACAGAAAAATATCCTGTCAGCGATAGAAAAAGGTAAGGTTGTAGAAGAGATTGCCAATATAGCAGGCTTAATTAATGCAATAGCCGAGCAAACGAACCTCTTGTCATTAAACGCATCCATCGAAGCCGCAAGAGCAGGGGAACATGGCAAGGGCTTTAGTGTAGTTGCAAGTGAAATCGGAAGTCTCGCAGAACAGTCTGCCGTGCATGTAAAAGAAATTTCCAGGGTTGTTAAAAATGTAAAAAGTGCTTTTGACAATCTCGCGGATAATTCCAAAGAGATATTAAAATTTATCGACGAACATGTCCTCAATGACTATGCTCTATTGGTTGATACGGGCTCCAGCTATGAAAAGGATGCGGTATATGTAAACGACCTGTCAAAGAATACTGCCGCTATGGCCCAGGAACTGGATGACTCTACAGAAGAAATCACAAATGTAGTTCAGACAATTACAGGAGATATTGAAAGAACCTCTGTAAGCTTTGATAAGGTTTGCGATAACATGAACCAGTACACCGCAGCTATGGAGCAGATTGCCAAAGCTGCCGAGAACCAAGCTGCAGTAGCAGAAACCTTAAGCAGTCTGGTCGCACAATTTAAGATTTAAAACGGGAATAAGAAAGGGATTGTCCGGCAAGATACCTGCCAGGGACAATCCCTTTTTATATTCTATCACTGTTATATTAACTTAATACTGTACAAACTTCCTTGGATATTTCGTCTTAATGCAATTCAGCATCTTCTCATTGGGTTCAAAAAGAATCCTTAAACTCTTTTCTCCCTGGCGGAAAATAATAACATAGGGCTTTGCATTCTTATCTCTTGATGAGAAATCCTTCAATGTATAGTTGCCATTATTAAAGCTGTCCAGTGAATGGGAGCCAATGGGAGCAATTACTTCTACCTGTTCAAAGTCAATCTTTAAGGCTGTTTTTCTCTTTGCCTTCCCCATAATCTTATCAAAATCCAATTGTCCGTCGCAAAATACATACTCATACTCGATACTAAGCCTTGGGAAGAAATAGAAAATACCAACAATCAAAATAGCTGCTATAAATAACAGAATCTGGCTTTGTAATGAAAAGAAAAACAACACTGCTGCTGCAAATATCAATAAAAATCTTAAAGCATATGTTCCGGCAGTATCCTTTCTCTTTACTCCTGCCTCTGCATATAACTCATTCATTCTTTTGCCTCCTGACGTGATTTTATGCCCCTCTTACGTATCTTACTAAGTTTCCTTCACCTAAACAGCAAAGCTGTCTGGCAAGCTTAACAGAATGGCATAGTTATAAGTGTATTATACTAAAAAAACCACCAAAGGGAAAGCCTTAATGCCAAAATAATTATAATATCTTTCTAAAAATCTTATGAAAAATTAAGGGAACCTGCATTTGCAGATTCCCCTATCTATAAAGCCGGAAATATGATATACTGTTTTATTTCCAGCCATTGTTTTAGGAATTACATCATTCCCATTCCGCCGGCACCTGCGGGCATAGCAGGTTCATTGGATTTGATATTTGCTACAACAGATTCTGTTGTTAACAAAGTGGAAGCTACGCTGGTAGCGTTCTGAAGAGCACTTCTTGTAACCTTTGCAGGATCTAAGATTCCGGCAGTTACCATGTCTACATATTCTTCCTTTAATGCATCAAAACCGATTCCCGGTTCTTTCTCTTTTACCTTGCTGGTTACTACGGAACCTTCCAGACCTGCATTGGATACGATGCAGTAAAGAGGAGATTCCAGAGCCTTTAAGATGATGTTGGCACCGGTCTTTTCATCACCTTCTAAAGTAGCTGCTAACTTGGCAACTTCCTTGGATGCGTGGATATAAGCAGAACCGCCGCCTGCTACGATACCTTCCTCAACTGCTGCTCTTGTAGCTGCAAGAGCATCTTCCATACGAAGCTTCTTCTCTTTCATTTCTGTTTCAGTTGCAGCACCAACACGGATAACAGCAACACCGCCTGCTAACTTAGCAAGTCTTTCCTGTAATTTTTCTCTGTCAAAATCAGAGGTTGTTTCTTCTATCTGTGCTCTAATCTGTGCAACTCTTGCATCAATATCTCTCTTCTCACCTTCACCGTCAACAATGATAGTGTTTTCTTTCTGAATCTTAACAGATTTTGCACGTCCTAACTGATCTAATGTAGTTTCCTTTAAGTCAAGACCTAAGTCATCGGAAATCACAGTACCGCCTGTAAGAACAGCGATATCCTGAAGCATTTCCTTTCTTCTGTCACCATAGCCGGGAGCCTTTACAGCAACTACACTGAAAGTTCCTCTTAATTTATTTACGATTAAGGTTGTTAAAGCTTCGCCTTCTACATCTTCTGCGATAATTAAAAGTCTTGCACCAGACTGAACGATCTGCTCTAATACAGGGAGAATATCCTGAATGTTGGATATTTTCTTATCTGTGATTAAGATATATGGATTGTCTAAGTTAGCTTCCATTTTGTCCATGTCGGTAGCCATGTAAGCGGAAATGTATCCCCTGTCAAACTGCATACCTTCAACCAGGTCAAGCTCTGTCTTCATTGTCTTGGATTCTTCAATAGTGATAACACCATCATTGGATACTTTCTCCATAGCGTCTGCTACCATCTCGCCAACTGCATCATCACCGGCAGAAATAGCTGCTACTCTTGCAATTTGAGCCTTGCCGTTAAGCTTGGAGCTCATCTTTAAGATAGAATCCACTGCTGCATCCGTAGCTTTTTGCATACCTTTTCTTAAGATAATAGGGTTAGCACCAGCAGCCAGGTTCTTGATTCCTTCATTAATCATAGCCTGTGCAAGAACAGTAGCGGTTGTTGTACCGTCACCTGCAACATCATTTGTCTTGGTAGCAACTTCTTTTACTAACTGAGCTCCCATATTTTCAAAAGCATCTTCTAATTCGATTTCCTTTGCAATGGTAACACCGTCGTTTGTGATTAAAGGAGCGCCATAGGATTTGTCAAGCACAACATTTCTTCCCTTGGGTCCTAATGTAACTTTTACTGTATTTGCCAATAAATTAACGCCATTTTCCAAAGCTGCTCTGGCTTCTGCACCATGTTTAATTTCTTTTGCCATTTTACTAACCTCCTGAATTTAATTAGTCTTCTACGACAGCAACGATATCGTTCTGCTTTACAACAATGTATTCTACATCTTCTAATTTCACTTCTGTACCAGCATATTTAGAGAAAATTACCTTATCTCCAACCTTAACCTGCATGGTTACTTCTTTTCCATCCACAACACCGCCGGGACCTACCGCTATAACTTCAGCCTGCTGAGGTTTTTCTTTTGCCTGACCGGCTAAAACAATACCTGATTTTGTTGTTTCTTCTGCTACAAGCTGTTTTAAAACCACTTTGTCTCCTAAAGGCACTAATTTCATTTTCATTTCCTCCTTATGATATCAATATTTCAATTAAAAAGGCATTTTTTGAGTTTTATTAGCACTCACTCTTATTGAGTGCTAACCGATAAAGATATATTAGTAAATTTGCATTTATTATGCAACTATACTTTTCTTTGGAAAACGCTTGAAATTCCCTTATTTTTTATCTATTCTTTCTTTTATTCTCCTTATCTCATTTTTTCTCACTTTTTTATGCTTTGGTATATATAAATGCCTGTCCTTACAGCCAATAGTATTATTGTCAATATTTCCGTTGTCTAATCTCTTTCCCCGTGCTATACTCGAAACAGTCAGTACTAATTCGTTTCCGAAAGGAGTAACTACCAATAAATGAAAGAAAAACTATATACCATACCGGTCAACGATGCCTTTGACAGCGGCTGTGAATGTCCGATATGCTTTATGAAAAAAACACTGGAGAACAATGCCATAGAATTTACCATGGGACCAAGCTATATGGAGGATGATGTAAGGGCGGAAACCGATAAGACGGGATTTTGCAGCTATCATTTGGGAAAGCTTTATGAGAACAAGAACCGTCTTGGTCTGGCCCTTATGTTAAAAACCCATATGGATAAAACCATTAAAGATTTGGAAAGCCTTTCCGTAAAGAAAGGAAAGGGGCCTTCCCTTTTTAAGAAAACCTCTGAAAACTCTCCTGTAAAGGATTACACGGATAATCTGAAAAGTTCCTGCTACATCTGTAATAAAATTGAAAATATGTTTAGTCTTTATATTTCTACCTTTTTCTATTTATATGAAAATGACAGCGCCTTTCCTGATAAGTTGAAGGCTTCAAAAGGTTTTTGCACCGAGCATTACGGTTTGTTATTTCAGGAAGCGGACAAGCATCTTAATGCCGGGAAGGCAGAAAATTTCCGGGAGGAATTAAATAAGGTCTACTTCGATAATATGAAAAGAGTCCGGGAGGACCTGGAGTGGTTTATCGATAAGTTCGATTACCGCTATGTCAATGAGCCCTGGAAGAATTCAAAGGATGCTCTTCCCAGAACCATGACCAAAACAAACAGTGTCTTGGAGAAGGATACTTAATTTTATTTTTCTGCCTTGCTAAATTCAGCCCAAATACCGGGGAGAAACCCAAAACAAAATCAAACAATTCTGGGGCTGCTACCGGATTTCTTTCATCAAAATCCTGTAACAGCCCCAATTTTTATACAAAGATCTGTGCATATCGCAAGCCTGTATCTAATCTTGCTTTATCAGATCCTTCAATTCCCTTGCTTTTGTCTTGATACGTTCATTGGCATCTCTGGATATTAAAACCCTGGATATCCAACGGCTGGACTCATCCAGTTTACCGCTTCTTCTGGCAAGATCCGCGATTAAGTACATCATGGTATTCTCATCCATACCGCACATAGGGAAAGATTCCTTTGAAAACGCCTCCATAAATCCTTCACAGGCATTTTTAATAAATTCAAACTCTTCCTCGCGAAGCTTTTTCAGCTCGTTCACGGTTTCCTCTGTTTCTCCCTGCTCTGACAAGGCTTCTGCTTTGCCTCTAAGAAGCCAGGCCGTTTTCAGGCAGGTATAAGCTCTTTCGCTTATCTTCCCCTTCTTGACAACGGTATTGACAAGTGCCAGCTTATGGCGCGCTATGGCTTCATCATAGGTAAGCACTTCCCCTTCCGTGGCTAGTCCCTTAAAGGATGCTGATATATTTTCCTTTATCAGTTTGGCTTGCTGGGAGGTCATGTAATTAAAGAACCGGTTTAAGGCAGCATATCCGCAGTGCGGGCATGCTATAACATCATATTTTAAAGAATCCAGATGCTGGTATTTCGGACGCAGGTCCGTATCAGCAGATATCAGCTTTACTTTACCGGTTTTTACTGTCTTGGCTTTGAATCCTTTGTCACAAACAGGGCATGTAAAGGTCTTATCAAAGATAAAATCAGATTCTACTATCTGCACTTTTTCTTCTGCTCCCTGCTGTTCTGCTTTTTTCCCCTTATCATCAGATGCGTATACATCCAAGCCGGACATTTTACCCAGTCCAAATTCTTCCAGCCCTGAAAATATATTAGCCATTTTAACTCCTCCTCCTTTACTCAGGTTTGTATGAGCTCTTAAGCGACACAATTCTATTGAATACCAGTTTGTCCTTCGCAGAATCTTTCGAGTCCACGCAGAAAAACCCGTGTCTTAAAAATTGGAAACTGTCATAAGCCTTTGCTTCATCTACGCTGTACTCAATGCGGCAGTCTTTTAATATAGTGATGGAATTCGGATTCAAATTAAGACTTCCATCCTCATTATATACTCCCTTTTCTTCATCGACAATATTCTCATATAACCTTACTTCTGCCTTAACCGAAGTTTTTGCCTCAACCCAATGGATTGTCCCCTTGACTTTTCTCTCATTGAAGCCAGAACCGCTTCTGGTCTTAGGGTCATAGGTGGCATGTACCTCCGTTACTGCTCCGTTTTCATCCGTTACATAGCCGGTGCAGGTTACAAAATAGGCATTCATAAGCCTTACTTCATTTCCCGGAAACAGTCTGAAATATTTCTTCGGAGGATCTATCTTAAAATCTTCCCTGTCAATATAAAGTTCCCTGCTAAAGGCAACCTTTCTGGTACCCATCTCTTCATTTTCCTGATTATTGGATACATCCATGAATTCTGTAATATCTTCCGGATAATTTGTAATGATTAGTTTAACCGGGTCCAATACTGCCATTACACGAGGTCTTTTAAGCTTTAGGTCTTCTCTGATGCAGTATTCTAACATAGGATAGTCCACAGAGCTCTGGCTCTTTGATACTCCGCACAATTCCATAAACATCTTAATGGATTCCGGTGTAAAGCCCCTTCTTCTTAAAGCACTGATGGATACAAGCCTGGGATCATCCCAGCCGTCAACAATTCCTTCTTCCACCAGCTTTTTGATATAGCGCTTGCCGGTTATGACATTGGTAAGATACATCTTGGCAAATTCTATCTGTTTCGGAGGGTTTTCATACTCCAATTCGGTTACTACCCAGTCATAAAGAGGCCTATGGTCTTCAAACTCCAGCGTACAGATGGAATGGGTCACTCCCTCAATGGCATCCTCAATTGGATGTGCAAAATCATACATGGGATAAATGCACCACTTATCTCCCGTGTTATGGTGGGTCATTCTTGCAATACGGTAAATGACAGGATCCCTCATATTGATATTGGGTGAGGCCATATCAATTTTTGCCCTCAGCACCTTGGAACCGTCCTCGTACCTGCCCTCTTTCATTTCTTCAAAGAGCCTTAAATTCTCTTCGATACTTCTATTCCTGTAAGGGCTTTCCTTACCGGGTTCCGTCAAGGTTCCCCTGTATTCCCTGATTTCCTCTGCCTTTAAATCACAGACAAAGGCTTTTCCTTTTTTAATTAGCTTCACAGCACCTTCATACATCTGGTCAAAGTAATCAGAAGCAAAGAACAGCCTGTCTTCATAATCTCCGCCAATCCATTTTACATCTGCTATAATGGATTCCACGAATTCCGTCTTTTCTTTGGTAGGATTCGTGTCATCAAACCTCAAGTTAAACCTGCCGCCGTATTCCCTGGCCAGTCCATAATTCAGTAAAATGGACTTGGCATGTCCTATATGAAGGTAACCGTTGGGTTCAGGAGGAAAGCGTGTTACAACAGTAGTACAACGTCCCTCTTTAATGTCCTTTTCTATTATCTGCTCAATAAAATTCTTTGAGACTACTTCATTGTCAGCCGGATTGTTTCCACTGCTACTTAAAACAGCTTCTTTGTCTTGCTCATTATCCATGGCTGTGTTCCTCCTTTAATTATCAAATTAAAATATATAATACCACATCTTTATTAATTAGTCAAAATAGAGGTTGGTCCCATTCGGTCTTTTTATCACACACCTCTCTCTGGTATTCCCTGGGTGTAGTACCTGTAAATTTACGGAATACTCTGGTAAAATAATAAGCATTTTCAAAACTTAACTTATAAGCAATTTCATTGATGCGGTAATTTCCTTCCCTTATTAAGCTGCAGGCCCTCTCCACCTTTGCTTTGTTCACATAATCAACAAAGCTCTGTCCGCTTTGCTTTTTAAACAGGGAAGAAAAATATGCCGGAGAAATTGCTGCATACTCTGCCACCTCCTGCAGATTAATATGCTCATCTATATGCTCTTTTATATATTGCTTTGCCATCTCTACCGGCCGGGATTTCATACCGGGATTCTGATAAAGCATTTCCCGTATGGAGTTCTTTAATTTATCAATCCAGAGCAGTACCTGCTTTCTGGTCATAAGACTGTTAATCTCCTGATAATCCTCCGCAGCAGAATTACTCATATTAAGGGATTTTGCCAATGAGCGGTAAAGCTCTGAACACAGCCAGACAGCCTGGCTCTTTTGATGTACCACATTTTGTATTCTCTCAGAAGCCTTATCAAGAAGCAAAAGCACTCCTGCTATATTCTTTGCATTCAGCTCTGTTGTTAAACGGTCGCCGATTCCAAGCAGACCCAAAGGTTCAAACACAGGACGTGCTGCATTAACCGGTTCCAGCTCTTTTCCCAGATAATATATTTCAATCAGGTACATGAGTTCTTCCCTGCAGGCAATGAGCTGGTTCTCACCAAAATAAACCTGGGTTGGATAAACGATGCATCGTGCCTGTACGATTTTACTCACAGTAGTGGAAAGTTTATTCTGAAACAATGAGAAGTTTTCCTTCGAATCCTTATTAAGGCCCCAGAGATATAGTATAATGCAATCCGTCTGCCCTGTATTGATAAACAGATGGTGGACAAAAATCTGCTCGGATATTTGTTTTGTGAGCTCTTTAATCCATGCATGTATCTTCTTTTTATCTTTCTGGCTGGAAAAGCTGCCTTCAGGCATACCCGATAAATCCAGCGGGATATAAAAATAAGAATAGCCGGTAAGCATATGATTGTCATTTAAAACTTTTGCAGCTTTCATAAAGGAGGAATCTTCCGATTCGAATAGTATTTTCAAGAAAGCATTGTCAAGTATTTCCTTCTGTTTCAAATTGTAATAGTTACTTAGTGTATCAGCCTTTTTTAGCTGTGAACGTTTCCTGCATTCCTCTTTTGCCATATTCAGGCTTTTAATCAGGGTGGCAGGCTCCAGCTGCGCCTTTAGCAGGTAATCGGCAGCCCTAAGCCTTAATGTTTCTCTTGCCAGATCAAATTCCTGAAAATTGGTAAGCATGATAAAAACAATGGAAGGAAACTCTTTCGTAACAGCCTTAAGGAGTTCTATTCCATCCATAACAGGCATTTTGATATCACATAGTACAATGTCCGGCTGACGGTTCCTGATCTTCTCCAGAGCATCGGAGCCGTTCTTGGCAGTATGCATAATCGTACAGTCTTCCTGTTCCCAGTCAATAAGAAATTTTATACCGGAAAGTATAATAGTTTCATCGTCTACAAGCATTACCTGGAACATCAGTTATACCTCCTTTGGTATACGGATAGTAACACGTGTATAAGCGTGTTCTTTGCTTTCATAGGTCAGACCGGATTCCTGTCCATATATCAGTTTTAACCTTGAATTCACATTCCTGATTCCCATACCGCTAAAGGAATCCTTATTGGAATATTCCTCTTCCTCTTCATCCAGTCTTAGCATTTCTTTCTTTTCCATACCGGCTCCGTCATCCTCAACATACAGGTATAAGATACCCTCCTCTTCTCTGCCGCCAAGTATAATATTCCCAAATCTCCCTGTGGGCACAATCCCATGAAAAATAGCATTTTCAATTAGAGGCTGAAGGGTAAATTTCACTATACGGCAGCATAAGAGATTTTCCGGAATTTTATTTTCAAAGTTAAAAACTTCCACATAGCGGATGGATTGAATATGGATATAATCCATCAGAAGGCTTATTTCTTCTTTCAGTGTAATCTTCTCACCGGTCCCCTTTGCAACGTTTCTAAGAAGATTCTCCAATGCCATTGTCATATTGGCAATGGAACTGGATTTCTGGATAACGGCCATCCACCGTATGGAATCCAAGGTGTTGTATAAAAAATGAGGATTTACCTGGCTTTGTAAAAGAGAGATTTCCACATCCTTCTTTTGCTCATACATTTTTTCTGTTTCTATCAGAAGGCGGCTGATGCTTGCAGACATGGAATTTACCACTCTTCCGATTTCTCCGATTTCATCGCCCGAAATTTCAATCTGGGAATCATAGGAAAAATCATTATCCTTTGATATTTTTTCTATCCGCGTTATCAGTATCTTAATGGGCTTGGTAATTGAAATTGACAGTATATGGGCAACAGCAAAGCCGACACTGACGGTAGTTGCCAGAATAACTACTAACACAAAGAGCATTCTGGTATCTTCATTTCCTGCGGTTGTTTCAGAGGAGGATATGCTGTATACTGTCAAATCAAAATGTGATAACGGCATTGCATTCACCTTGTATTTATGACCGTCCTTTTTTATTGTTGTCCCATCTTTTAGAGGTAAATCTGCATACTCCTTCCGGTTTATGGACTTTGACACTGCCAAAAACACTTTATCTTCTGAATCCTTCACAAAAATTCCGTCCAACTGGTGAGCAGCCCGCAGCTGTGACAATATTAACGCAGGAGATATTTCAATATAAATATATCCTACGGTTTTAGCCGTATGGATCTGTATGGCAGGGCAAAGAAATACCAAAACATTTTCCTTGGGGTTGGAAAGGGAAGGTGCTATTGTATAGATAGAATGAATCGTTTTATCCTGTATCTGATGAAACAGTTCAGAAGCCCTAAGCTTACTTCCGGTATCGATAGAACCGCTTTGCATAGTACCGCTGGCTTCTATTAATATGGAATCTTTATTAAATACAATTAAGCGGTTTATAAATTTATTATTCATGCTGGCTGATAAATAGGTATTCAAAGCTTCCTGTGCCTTAAAGCAAAGGCTTCGCTCCTTTACAGTCTGGCTGCCGTTAAGGGAGAGAGCTTTTGCTATTTCCGTATCAAAGGCACAGTTCATACCCAAATTATCTGTTTCGCTGATATACTGCTCCAATTGTTTTTTTACTGCCTGGATATACTGCCTGTCCAGTTCCGTAGATTTTGAAAAAATAATATTTCCCATATAACTATATAAGAACAGATTGCTTGCCAGGCTAAAGAGAAGCACGCAGAGAGAAGTAGAGAGCAGTATTTTCATTTTAATGCCATATTTCTTCATTTTTATAACCATGCTCCTTTCAAAGTCTGGAGACTTTGCTTATTTCTGTTATTAATACTATCAGATTGTACTGCCGATTATAATTAGTTATGTTCCATCAGTATATCATATTTCCGGTTCCCCAAAAAGCGAATTAAAAAAAGGAGAAAAATAGTATTAATTCTAAAAATAGTATTATATTTCAGAAAGCACCGGGAATTATTTATAAAAAAAGTGTGGTTATTAAGAAAATTTGTTAGGTTAAATTAATCATCAGTTTATGTATAATACAATCACAATAATCAATACATTTCAAAAGGAGGATATTTATGAAAAAGCAAAAGCTTATTGCAGCTGTGCTGATTACCGTACTTTCCTGTCTGTTACTGGCAGGCTGTAAAGGCGAAGGTGACAGCACAAAGAATTCAACACCTTCAAACAGTAAAACAGAATCCGCTTCAGAGGATGCTAAGACCTCTGGCGATACCGGGCAGGTTACTATCAAAGCATCTGTCTGGGACTTAGACACAAGTTCTGCTTCAGCAAAGACTATGGCTGATACATTTATGGCCCGAAATCCTGATATCAAAGTCGACCTTATTGATATCCCATCCTCGGAATACACCAATAAGTTAAGCATCATGCTAAACGGAAATAATGACTTGGATGTTTTCTGGATCAAAGACGGAGATACCATTAAAGCAATTGAGAGCAAAGGGCAGCTGGCCGACTTAAGCAGTTTTATAAACAGACAAGGTTTGGACTTAAACGTATTTAACGGTCTGGCCGACAGCTTTACTACAGATGACGGAAAAGTTTTTGCCCTTCCTGTAAACTCAAGTTTTTATGTATTATTTTATAACAAGGATTTATTTGATGCTGCAGGAGTTGCCTATCCCGGCAATGACATGACATGGAGTGATTTTGAAAATCTCGCATCAAAGCTTACCAGCGGCGAAGGTGCGGACAAAAAATACGGGGCTCTTCTTCATACATGGCAGGCCTGCGTCCAGAACTGGGCAATTCAGGACGGTAAACATACCATTTTGGACAGTGATTATTCCTTCATGAAAGATTCCTATGAAATGGCACTTAGAATGCAGAATGCCGGTACCATTATGGATTATGCGACCCTTAAGACCGGTAATATCCATTACTCCAGCCCTTTTCTTCAGGGTAATATCGCAATGATGCCAATGGGAACATGGTTCTGCTCAACATTAATCGATAAAATCAAAGCCGGTGAAAGTACTGTTAATTGGGGAATGGCTGTCCTTCCACATCCGGAAGGCGTAGAGGCTGGCTGGACTGTGGGTTCCGTAACCCCCATCGCTATCAATGCTTCTTCCAAAAAACAAGAAGCAGCCTGGAAATTTGTTGATTTTGTCACCAGTGAAGAAGGTGCTTTGATTCAGGCACAGGCAGGATTAGTCCCTTCCCGCATCAGCACTGACTCCATGAGTTTTGTAGCAGAGGCAGAGGGTATGCCTGATAACGCTCTCGAAATCCTAACCGCTGTAAAAAAGATTACTCTGGACCGCCCTATAGAAGAAAAGACGGCTGAGGTCAATCAAATGCTTGGAGAAGTTCACAGCTTAATAATGCTAGGGGAATATAGCATTGACCAGGGCCTTGCGGAAATGTCCGAAAGAAATAAGGAAATTCAGGGTCAATAGAAATTGCCTGTGGGAGAGTGGCAAAACGGCCACTCTCCTACTTTTATAAAATGCTATTATCTTTTTAGAAAACAGGGAGGACATTACATGAAGAACTCTAAGGCAAAAGGAAAGGGTCTTTCTCTTGGAACTAAAAACTTATTTCTGGGCCTTTCTTTTATTTTACCAAATTTCATTGGCTTTTTTATATTTATCCTGATTCCAGTCACCTTCTCACTTGTTCTAAGTTTTATGAAATGGGACGGCTTTCATTCTATGGAATTTATCGGCATAAAGAATTTTATTTATATTTTCAAAGACAGGGTGTTTATAGGAGCCATTTTTAAAACTGTTTACTATTCCGCTTTTACGGTGCTGTTTACTTTGGTGGCTTCCTTAGGGTTGGCTGTCCTTCTAAACAACAAGCTCCGTGGAATTAATTTTTTCAGAAGTTCCATCTTCTTTCCTTATGTGGCTTCCATTGTTGCAATAGCCGTTGTATGGAATGCTCTTTTCCAAAAGGATTTCGGTCCCATTAACTCCTTTCTCAAAATGATTGGAATTGCAAACCCTCCCGGCTGGACAGCCAGTATCCATTCCGTTATACCAGCCCTTATCATCGTAAGTATCTGGAGAAACATGGGGTATTTTATGATCGTCTACCTGGCAGCCCTTCAGGATATCCCCTATTCGCTTTACGAGGCAGCTACCATTGACGGTGCTACAAAGAGGCAGCAGTTTTTCAGAGTTACGCTTCCGCTTTTAGCACCCAGTACTTTCTTTGTATTAATGATGCTAACCATTAATTCCTTTAAGATATTCGACCTTGTCTATATGATGACGGAAGGCGGTCCGGGAAATGCGTCAACTATGTTAAGCCAATATATTTACAACCAGTCCTTTATCGCCTGGAATTACGGCAAGGCAAGCGCGGCTGCAATGATATTATTTATAGTCGTCGGCACTATTACCGTATTGCAGTTTAAAGTGGAGAAAAAGTGGCTTAGCTATATGTAATGCCTTATTAAGGAATGGAGGATTATTATGATTATACGAGAAAGTAAATTTTCTAAATTTCTAACCTATACAGTATTATCGTTAATTACACTGCTGACTCTTCTGCCTCTTATCTGGATGCTTAGCGCTTCCTTAAAACTGGACAGTGAAGTCTTTTCTCTTCCGATAAGATGGATTCCCAAAAATCCGCAATGGAAGAATTACACTGTAATATGGGGTAAGATCCCTTTCGGGCTTTTTGTCTGGAATACTCTTAAATTAACTCTGGTAATTACAGTGATCCAGATAGCAACCTCAAGCTTTGCGGCCTATGGCTTCTCCAAGATCAATTTCAAAGGAAGGGACTTTTTATTTTTCTGTTACGTTACTACTATAGCAATACCCTGGCAGGTTTATATGCTGCCCCAGTACAGTCTTATGAATAAGTTTCATTTAGTTGATACACATATTGGATATGTCCTGCTGCAGAGTTTCACTGCCTTTGGTGTATTCCTCATGCGCCAGTTTTATCTTTCCATACCAAACGACCTGTTGGAAGCCGCCAAGATTGACGGATTAAACGATTACCGTATTTATTTCCGTATTGTCCTTCCATTGTCAAAGCCCAGCTTAGCCACACTTACCATTTTTAGCTTTGTCACAATATGGAATGATTTTATGGGACCTATGATTTATTTTAATACAACAAATCTGAAAACCATTCAGCTTGGTATCAGAATGTTTATCGGACAGTACTCCACTGAATACGGACTCATTATGGCCGCCAGTGTAGTGGCTCTGGTACCTGTTTTTATTATATTCCTGGCTTTTCAGCGGTTCTTTGTACAAGGAATTGCTACCAGCGGACTAAAGGGCTGAAGAAAGGGGCTTTAAATGAATTCAACAGAAAAAAACTATCTGGGTCATGTCATTGATTGCAGTGAGGATTTTTCCTCCGTCAGCAATACCTTTTTTAATATATCTGAAATGAACACCTTTGAGGAGAAGAGCATGACCGGCTCTGTCTCCTTTAAAAGATACCGGCGTAAGGAACGGCTTTCCTTTAACGGCATTTCCTATCCTTATGAAGAATCCGCTTCCTGGACTTTCCCGCCGGACTATGAAGAGTCTCCCTCTCATAAAATAAGTCTTTCCTTCTATGACTCCAATATTTTTCGTTTACAGGTAAACCTGGATAATACAGCACCTCAAAAAGAAACTTCTGTCATGCTGGAGAAAGAGCTTAAGGCATATCCCTGCAAGACTGCACGGGAAAAAAATTCACTGGTTCTGACTACTGATAAATTGAAAATCACTATAACTTCCTGCCCTTTTACCCTGGAGATTAGAGATTCCTGCGGCAATTTACTGACCAGGTCCATTCATATGGACGATAGCAGATGCCTTCTTAACTATAACCCGCTCCCTTTTTCCTATGTAAAACGAGCCTCTGATCTTAAGAAGACGGCGGCGGCTTCTTTTTCCATAAGCCCCGGAGAGCACTTTTACGGCTGCGGAGAGAGCTTTACGGGTTTGGATAAATTAGGGCAAAAGGTTGTTTTATGGACAAAAGACCCCCATGGCGTACAAACCCAGGAAATGTATAAACCAATACCTTTTTATATGAGCTCAAAGGGCTACGGAATTTTCACCCATACAAGCGCTCCGGTTACGTTCGATTTCGGCAGCCGCTACCGGGAGGCACAAACAATATTTATCGGCAATGAAAAGATAGACTTATTTTTTATCGCCGGAACTCCCAAAGAAATACTCACCGGTTATACATTCCTGACAGGAAGAGCCAACATGCCTCCCCTCTGGAGCTTTGGCTTATGGATGAGCAGAATATCTTACCAATCAGAAGAAGAAGTCATGGAAACTGCCGGAAAGCTTCGGGATTACCGCATTCCCTGTGATGTTCTTCATTTAGACACCGGCTGGTTTGAAAAAGACTGGCGCTGCAACTATCAGTTCTCCCCCACACGCTTTCCAAATCCCCAAAAGCTGATAAACAGCTTAAAGGAAAACGGTTTTCACGTAAGCCTGTGGCAGCTTCCTTACTTTACTCCCGGCAATGAACTGTACCGGGAAATTGTAGATAACGGCTATGCTGTTCAGGATTTTGACGGTAACCTGCCTGCCGATGATGCTATTTTGGATTTTTCCAACAAACATGCGGCAGCCTGGTATCAGAATAAGCTAAGGCCCCTGCTGGAGATGGGGGTGGCAGCTATCAAGGCTGATTTCGGTGAAGCAGCGCCTCTTCACGGAAAATATGCCTCCGGAAAATCCGGAATAACAGAGCATAACCTGTATCCTCTCCGCTATAATAAAGCAGTATCCGACATAACAAAGCAAATAAAAGGGGAATCCATCATCTGGGCCAGGAGTGCCTGGGCAGGCAGCCAGCGCTATCCCCTGCATTGGGGTGGTGACGCGGAAAATACCAATATGGGAATGCTTTCTACTTTAAGGGGAGGACTCTCTCTTGGAATGTGCGGATTCACTTTCTGGAGCCATGATGCCGGAGGGTTTGTAAGGAAAAGTCCGGAGGAACTCTATAAAAGATGGATGTTTATGTCTGTTTTTTCTTCTCATATGCGCTGTCACGGTGCTCCGCCTAAGGAACCCTGGCATTATTCAGAAGAATTCCTGGCATTGTTCCGAAAACAGGTCGAGTTCAGATATCGGCTGATACCATATATCTATGAGGAAAGCAGAAAATCCGCGGAAAAAGGCTGGCCAATGATGCGTTCCATGTTTTTTGAATATCCGGATGACAATACCTGCATCGGACTGGATGACCAGTATATGTTTGGAAGCTCCATTCTGGCAGCTCCCCTGTTTGAGGACAATATATCCCAAAGAAGTGTTTACCTCCCAAAGGGGCTATGGGTTGACTTGGAAAACAAAGACAATGTCTATGAAGGCGGACATTGGCATAGCTTACCTTCCGGAAGCCTTTGCGGAATTGCACTTGTAAAAAAAGGAGCAGGTATCCCAATGTCAGAAGTAATACAGCATACGGGCCAGCTGCAAAGCGACAGGATTACAATTAATCAGTATTAAATCAGAGCTGCCTCTAAGATTATCCGCCGAAAGGAAGTCATTATGAAATTTGAATTAAGAAACCCGGATTACACACTTAGTCCCTATACAGGTATGGGCAGGCAGCATTGGCTGGATGCCTGTGAGTTTCTGCTTAAAGGAATCTTCTCAAATGTTGCTTCAATGGACAGTCTGCCCCTTAGCCCAAGAACAGAGTATGCCGTAAGCTATCCCAATGAGAAAACCTCTCCCTGGAAGGAATATGCCGCACGGTTTGAGGGCCTTTCCCGCAGTTTTCTGATTGCCGCCCCACTTCTTTTTAACAGGCCTGAAACAAAAATAGGCGAATATTCTCTAACGGAATATTACAGGAAACATATTCTTTCTGCCGTTACAAAAGGGACTGCAAGCTATATGCTCTCTTTAAAGGAAGTTCAGAGTATGTCCGCTCCCGGGGAGCGCGCCTTCCAGCATACCTGTGAATGTGCATCTCTTGTCATTGGACTGGAGCAATCAAGAAATATACTCTGGGATACCTACTGCCAGCAGGAAAAAGATTGTATTGCCGCGTATCTGATGGAATTCGCAAATGGATATACGGAGCCCCATAACTGGCGCCTGTTTAACATGCTGATTCTTGCCTTTCTCCACAAAGAGGGATATCCCATTGATGAATCTATTATGCGTGACCATGCACAGGCAATCCTGTCCTACTATGCAGGAGACGGATGGTACCGGGACGGGCACCGCTTTGATTATTATTCTCCCTGGGCATTTCAGGTATATGCACCTCTTTGGAATGCCTGGTATGGGTACCAAAAAGAGCCTTATATTGCCTCACAAATTGAAAAAAACTCCAATTGCCTTGTAGAGCGTTATGAAGCCTTGTTTGATAAAAACGCAAATGTTACCCTCTGGGGAAGAAGCGGTATTTACCGCAATGCCGTATCAGCTCCCTTTGCTGCAAATTTCGCCTTAAATAACCCGAAAGCTCATCCGGGATTGGCACGAAGGATTAATTCCGGTGCTCTGCTCCAATTCATCACCAGGGAAGACGTCTTTCAAAACGGAATTCCCACACTGGGATTTTACAAGGAATTTTCTCCTATGGTGCAGGAATACAGCTGCGCCGAGAGTCCTTTCTGGATGGCCAATCCTTTTATCTGCCTCTGTTTTCCTGATAATCATCCCTTTTGGACTGCCGCTGAAAGCAATGGCAGCTGGGAGGAAATGAAAGAAAATGCAAATAAGACCTTTATCATGGAGGGCCCCGGTATTGTAGCGGATCACCACGGTGCTAACGGTTCTGTCGAATTCCGAACGGCAAAAGCCCTGTTTAAACCGGAGGATGAATATATTCCTTACTATATACGCTTATCCTTTCACAGCCATTTTCCCTGGGAAGCCTTTGATTATAAAGGTGCCGAGGCAATGCAATACAGTCTTTTATACGACGGAGAGGAAAAAGCGCTGGTTCCGAATATTATGCTGTACGCAGGGGTCAGAGAAAAAGTACTCTACCGAATGGCTTATTTTGACTTTCAATACAACTTTCAGGGAAAGTCTTCCATCCAATTGGCAGATATACCGCTCCCGAACGGCATGCTCCGTGCAGATAAAACCAGAATTCCACATAAACCGTACCGGCTCTTTATGGGGGCCTATGGCTTTCCCGCCGATGATACTGTCAGTATCCAAAAAAGAAGCCTTAACGGCGCACAGTCAATGGTACTAAAAAGTGATACAAGGCAGCTGGCACTTACCGTCTATTCCGGTTTTGATACGATTGAGCTAAAGGAACGCACAGGTGTAAATCCAATATCCGCTAAGAGTCTTTTGCTCTATGGAACCAGTAAAAGAGAAAAGTTATATGGCTATGAACCCTATGTTATGGTATCGGCTGTCTTAAGCAAGGAGGGAGGAGAAGATTTCACAGAATCCGAACTTTTTCCTATCCGCAGTCTTTCTTTTCGTGACAGTGAACAATGCGGCGGCTGCGGACCGGTTAGAATTGAATTAAGAGATGGTCAAAGTTATGAAATAAACTATGAGGAAATGGAAGGAAATCTCATGATATAAACTGCAAAAGGGCTGCTGCAAAAGTAATTTAAATGCAGCAGCCCTTTTGTGGTCTGACTATTATCAGAATGCTTTTTGCTCTTTGATAATATCGGAAACCGCATCAATAAATGCCTTCATTTCCTCATCCGTTCCTATGGTAATCCTTAGGAAATTATCAATTCCGGGCTTTTTAAAATAGCGCACATAAATATCTTTTTTCCTTAATTCGTTAAAAATCACCTCTGCCGGTACTTCCCTGTGAGAAGCAAAGAAGAAGTTTGTTTTCGAGTCCAAAATAGTAAAACCGAGACCACGGAGGCTTTCAGCTGCCCAGGTCCTGGTTTTCATTATCCTGTCAAGAATTTCCTTGTGATACTTTTGGTCTCTTACCGCTTCTGCCCCATAGCATAAGGAAGGCTGGTTCATGGTATAGGAGTTATATGAATATTTTACATCGTTTAATGCCTTGATAAGAGAAGGAGCCCCAAAGGCATATCCGATACGGATTCCTGCCATGGAGTAAGCCTTTGAAAAGGTCTGCACGATTAAAAGATTCTCGAATTCCTTCAGTAAGGGCAGAGCTGTTTCTCCGCCAAATTCCACATAGGCTTCGTCTACTATAACAACCGATTCCCGGTTATGCTCTAAGATATCCCTGACAGCGTCAAGGCCTAAATTCAGAGAAGTAGGTGCATTGGGGTTAGCTATGACAATTCCGCCGTTTTTCCTGTAGTAATCTTCTTTTCTGATAGTAAAATCCTCATTTAAAGGGATTGTCTCAAAGGGGATATTGTAAAGTGCTGCCCATACCTCATAAAAGGAATAGGTGATATCAGGAAACAGGATTGGCTCTGTAGAATTAAAAAAGGTCAGGAAAGCTGTTGCCAACACATCATCAGAACCTACTCCTACGAAAATCTGCTCATTCTTTAAGCCATAGACCTCACCCAGAGCCTCTGTTAAAACAGTGGAAGAGGGATCGGGATAAAGTCTTAACTGATCCATCTTAAATTCTTCCATTGCCTTTTTCACCTCCGGTGAGGGCGGATAGGGATTTTCATTGGTGTTTAACTTAATCATTCCGGGTTTATTGGGCTGCTCCCCAGGAACATAGGGTACAACCTTTCTGAAATACTGCTCCCACTGTTTCATATTGTCTTTTACCTTTCTTCTTGATATTCCTGGTAAAGCTTCTTAAAACCGGGCAACGCTCCTTCAATGGTACTTTTGCTTACACAATACGCAATACGGCAGTAACCTGCACAGCCAAAAGCAACACCTGGTACCAAAAGGATATTATGCTTTTTCGCACGCTCACAAAAGGCCTTGTCATCTTCCTCTAAAGTCTTAACAAAGAGGTAAAATGCCCCCTCCGGCTTTGCACAGGAATACCCATATTCTTTGAGGCTGTTGTATAGCAATTCCCTGTTCTCATTATAAACGGAAATATCCACTTCCGAATCCAGACATCTTGCAACTACTCTTTGTATCAGAGATGGAGCATTTACAAAGCCAAGAATTCTGGTTGCAACACTTGCCGCTGCAAAAATCTCTTCGTAATCCTCTGCTTCCTTTGGAATCACGAGATAACCTATACGCTCTCCCGGAAGGGACAGAGATTTACTATAGGAGTAGCCTACAATGGTATTTTTGTAATATTTCGTAAGATATGGAACGAATACATCTCCATAAACTAATTCTCTGTATGGTTCATCGGATATCAGATAGATCGGATTACCAAACTCCTGCTGCTTCTTTTCCAGTACCTTAGAAAGCTCTTTGATTGTTTCTTCGGAATATACTACACCTGTAGGATTATTCGGTGTATTTACAATAACTGCCTTGGTATTTCCGGTGAGCTTCTCTTCTAATTCCTTTAGGTTCGGCATAAAAGTTTCTTTGTCCGGGCTGATTACCACAAGCTTTCCATCATAGTTATCCGCATAGTTACGGTATTCTCCGAAAAATGGTGCGAAAACAACAACTTCATCGCCGGGATTTAACAGGGTCTTTAAAATTACGTTTAATCCTCCTGCCGCACCAACGGTCATTATGATGTTATCTTTATGAAATGAGGTGCTATGGATTTTATTTAAATGGACAGCTATGTTCTCTCTGACATCTTCATAGCCGGAATTATTCATATAACCATGAACAAAGGTCGTTTCCTCATTTGTAACAATGTCAATTACCGCTTCTTTTACTGAAACAGGCGGCTGCACACTGGGATTGCCAAGGCTGAAATCATATACGTTTTCCTTGCCATAAATCGCTGCCAGGCGCTTTCCTTCTTCAAACATGGCCCTGGTTATGGAACTGTTCTTTACCATTACACTCATTTTTTCAGAAATCATACGAAACCTCTTTCCTTTACTGTATCTTTTCTTTTATTTTTAACAGTATAGCATACAGCTGTCTTTTTTTACAAGTCATGCCTGCACACTAATTCATTTTTCTAAGAATTCAGATACAAAAAGGAAAGACCTGTAAAAACAAGTCTTTTCTAATTCTTACTATTTTCCCTGACGGATATCCAGATAATTTTTCACAATCTGCACGCATTTGTCAAAGCCCAATCGTTTACTGTTGACGCACAAATCATAGTTCCCCGCATTTTCCCAGTCCCTGCCGGTATAATAACGGTAGTATGCCGCCCTTCTTTTATCCGTTTCAAGTACTTTCTTTTCAAGCTCCTTCCCTGGCAGGCTGTACATACCCTCCAGCCTTTTTACGCAATCCTCCAGAGAGGCGTGAACAAAAACTTTTATTACATTATCCATATCCCTTAGAACATAATCCGCACATCTTCCGACGATAACGCAGGATTCTTCTTCTGCCAGCTTTCTGATAACCTTTGCCTGATAGCTGAACAAATTATCATTAGAAACAAAGTCTTCCCTGTCCGGCGGAATCAGTTCGCCTTTGTATTCTTTCCTGGCTATCCGGTATAAAAGGCTCTGCTTTAGCTGCTCGTCCGCCCGTCCGAACAGTTCTTCATTTATTCCGCTTTCATCTGAAGCCAGACGTAACAGCTCCCTGTCATAATAGTGTATTCCAAGCTCTTCGGCTAACATTTTCCCCATAGTCCTGCCGCCGCTGCCATAGCCTCTTGCTATGGTAATCACAAAGTTATCCATACCAACTCCTCCTTTATTCACCAAGATATGCTTTCTTTACGGAATCATCATTCAGAAGTTCACTTGCCTTTCCTTCCAGAACAATCTTGCCGGTTTCTAAAACATACGCTCTGGTGGCGATGGATAGTGCTTTTTTTGCATTTTGCTCCACCAAAAGAACTGTCGTACCGCTCTCGCTGATTTCTCTTATGATATCGAATATCTCCGATACAAACAGGGGAGACAGCCCCATGGAGGGTTCATCCATCAGTATAATCCTGGGCTGCGACATCAGGGCCCTTCCCATAGCCAGCATCTGCTGCTCACCGCCGCTTAGGGTTCCTGCTATCTGGTTCTTCCGCTCTCTTAGCCTTGGAAATCTATTATATATCTTATTCAATGTGCTTTCAATCTCGCCCTTATCTTTTCTGGTATAAGCTCCCATCTTAAGATTTTCATATACCGTAAGCTCGGAAAATATCCTTCTGCCTTCCGGTACATGTGCCATCCCCATGGTTACGATTTTGTGGGCAGGAGTTTTTGTCAAATCCTTGCCTTCAAATAATACATGTCCCGACTTGGCCCCTATCAAGCCCGTAATTGTATGAAGAATCGTGGTTTTTCCGGCACCGTTTGCTCCGATTAAAGCAATAACTTCTCCTTCGTTTACTTCAAAGGATATCCCTTTTAATGCCTGGATTACCCCGTAATATACATTCAAATCCTCTATTTTCAACATTGCCATAGTGTCTCTCCTTTACTCTCCAAGATATGCGGTAATTACCTCGGGATTATTTAAGACATCCTCCGGTGTGCCTGCTGCTAATTCCATCCCGAAATTTAACACCAGTATCTTTTCGCAAATTCCCGACACAAGCTTCATATCATGCTCAATTAAGAGAATCGTAATACCGTAACGTTTTCTCACAAGCTGGATGGTATCCATAAGCTCTGCTGTTTCATTGGGATTCATACCGGCAGCAGGCTCATCCAGTAAGAGCAATTTCGGATTCGTCGCAAGACCTCTGGCTATTTCTAACTTACGCTGCTTTCCGTAAGGAAGATTGCCGGCCAGATAATGTGCCTGACCATCCAAATCAAATACTTTCAGAATCTCAAGAGCCTTTTCATCCATGCTCTTCTCCCTCTTAAAGTAGGAACCCAGATGAAGAAAGCTTTCTGCCAGAGAGTAACCCTGCTGATTATGAAGCGCTGTCTTGACATTGTCAAGCACCGTCATTTTCTTAAATAAACGAATATTCTGAAAGGTTCTTGCAATTCCTGATTTGCAGATTTCCGAGGGAGACTTCCCCACTAAATCCACACCGTCAAGCTTTATCGTACCGTCCGTTGGCCTGTATACACCGGTAAGTAAATTGAATACTGTTGTTTTTCCGGCACCGTTGGGCCCTATTAATCCATAAAGCTGGCCCTTTTCAATTAATAGATTAACATTGTCTACCGCTCTTAAGCCTCCAAAGGAGATACCTAGATTTTTTACTTCTAATAAATTCAAAATTCTTCTCTCCTTTCTATCTGGCTCTTGCCTTTAATTTTGGCAATTTGGGCAACTTGGGGAACTTTCCTGAATCTTCTAACCTCTGGCGGATTTCAGAAGAATTAAACAGCATAATCAAAATAAGCGCCAGTGAGTAAAGCAGCATCCGGTAGTTGCTTGCCCCTCTTAAAAATTCGGGTAACAGAGTAAGTATGATAGCCGATATGACAGATCCCGGGATGCTTCCCATACCGCCAAGTACTACAATAACAAGAATTTCAATGGATTTATTGTAATCGAAGTTGCCGGGCTTTAAGATACTTAAGTTATGCCCAAAGAGCACGCCTGCCACTCCTGCAAAGAAGGCTGCAATTACAAAAGCCATGATTTTATAATTACTTACCTTAATACCAATGGATTCTGCCGCAATGGAATTATCCCTGATAGAACTGATAACCCTTCCATAACGGGATTTTACAAAGTTAGCAAGCAAAACAATCGTTATGATAACAAAGGCATAGGTCCATTTATAGTTGGTATATCTGGGAATTCCGCTTAAGCCTCTTGCTCCGCCCGTAACACTAAGAAAGTTAACAATGGAGCGGACGATTTCACCAAAAGCAAGAGTAACGATTGCCAGATAATCTCCCTTAAGGCGTAAAACGGGGATTCCGATTACTACGCCGAATAAAGCGGCCACGATACCTCCGATTATTATGCCTATCAGAAAGGCAAGGGAGTTTGGGATTCCCGTATGGTTCTCGGCAAAGATGGTAAATAAAGCTCCCGAATAAGCTCCGATAGCCATAAAGCCCGCATGTCCCAAAGACAGTTCTCCAAGAAAACCGGTGGTAATATTTAAGGAAACCGCCAGAATAATATTAATTCCGATCGGTACAAGAAGGGATTTAAAATGCCTGGTGGCAAAGTTCCCTTCCATCACTGTCATTATAATAAGGTAAACAGCAATAACAGCGGCTAATTTTATTAAATTCTTTACTGTAAAAATTCCTTTTCCCATACTCCACCTACACTTTCTCTATACGGTTCTTGCCAAGAAGTCCGGAAGGCTTAACCAGAAGAACGATAACCAAAACACCAAAAACAATCGCATCAGAAAGTTCTGTTGAAAGGTATGCTTTTGATAAACTCTCAATAACTCCAAGAAGTATTCCTCCAAGCATTGCTCCCGGAACGCTTCCGATACCGCCTAAGACTGCCGCAACGAAGGCCTTGATGCCGGGCAGGGCTCCTAAGGTGGGTTTTATGGACTGGAACTGGCAGATAAACATAATTCCTGCTACTGCTGCTAAGGCAGAGCCAATAGCAAAGGTCAGGGAAATGGTACGGTTTACGTTAATGCCCATCAGCTGGGCTGCTGCCTTATCCTCTGATACTGCCCTCATAGCACTTCCTGCTTTGGTCTTATTGATAAACAGGGTAAGGGCTATCATGCAAACTGATGTAACAACCAGGGTTACAATGGTAATGCCCGGTATCGTAATTCCCCCTATTTTGATGGTATCCAGATTGATAATAGATTTGAAAGTAATTGGATTTGCCGTAAAAATTAACAGGGCAACACTTTGCAGCAAATAGCTTACACCGATAGCTGTAATTAATACCGCCAGCGGAGGAGCCTTTCTTAAAGGCTTATAGGCAACCTTTTCTATCACGATACCCAATATGGCACATACAATGATAGTAAATAACACCGCCGGTATTACCGGCATCTTTAAATCTGTTATGCTCACGTAAAGGACATAGGCCCCCACCATAATAATATCCCCATGGGCAAAGTTTATCATTTTTGCAATACCATATACCATGGTATACCCAAGAGCTATTAAGGCATATATACTTCCCGACCTTAAGCCGTTTATAAACTGTTCAATAATACTTTCCATATTACCCTCTTTCTGGATATCCGTTAATCCGTAGTTAAAAATTACTTTTCAGCCTAACTTTTTTGTCCGTACCGCATTATATTTTCCTCATAAGCTTATTCGCTCCCTCCGGAGGCCTTCTCTCCTTCTCTTCCGAAAAAAGCGAACAAGTTCAGACTAGCTCCCAGTCCGCTTTGTTTAAAAAAGAAAGAATTTGGACTAAAGTCGGAAATTCTTAACTTCAGCCCAAAATCTTTCATATTCATAAATCACTCCTATGGCAATAACTCCCACTAAGCTTACTGTTATTGTACTGTCTTTGCGGTGTATTCCCCATTCTTAATCTCAATAAACTTAGCACCCTTATTCGGTTCACCGTTTGTATCAAAGGTGACGGTACCGGTAAGGCCCTTAACTTCAATATGAGTCATTGCTTCAATTAAATCTGCACTGTCAGTTTTTCCGGCTTTTTCAAGCGCTGCCTTGATAACGTACACGGTATCATATCCGTCTGCTGCGAACTGGTCCGGTGAAGTATTATATTTTTCCTTATATTTCGTTACAAATGCCTGTACGGCAGTATCCGGATCTGCTGCAAAGAAAGGGCTTAAGAAAACGGCACCTTCTAATACCTTCTTGTCAACTACCTTATCAAGCACTCCATCCCAACCGTCTGAACCGACAAAAGGAAGTGTCATGCCAAGCTCTGAAGCCTGTGTGGTAATATAAGCGGCATCCTGATAATAAACCGGTGCAAATATAATCTGCGCATCCGTACCTTTAATTGTAGTAAGCTGTGTATTAAAATCTACCGCATCTGTTACGAAAGCTTCCTTGGCAACAACCTCACCGCCAAGTTCCTTTATCTTGCTTTCAAAAGCATCCGCAACACCGGTGCTGTAATCATCTGCATTATTATAAACAATAGCAACCTTTTTTAATCCCAGCGTATTTATTACATAATCTGCCATTGTCTCTCCCTGAAGAGGATCTGTAAAGCAAAGGCGGAATGCATTGGGATTCTTGGTTAACTCTTTTGCAGAACCGGAGGGTGTAATCTGTAAAATACCATCTGCATAGGTCTGGTCTGCAAGTGCAAGCCCTGCACCGCTGGTTACGGTTCCAAGAAGTGCCTGAATACCCTTATCCATTAAGGTATTATAAGCTGCTGTTACAGTATCAGCATCTGCCTCATCATCTTCAAACTCTAATTTTAACTTTAATGTCTGATCCCCAACCTTAACGCCGCCTGCATCGTTAATTTCCTGAATAGCCACCTCAGCACCCTGCTTCACAGAGATACCATAAGAAGCAGCCTGACCTGTTAAGGGGCCCAAACCACCGATTAAGAAAGTTCCATCACCTGTGCCGGAAGCATCGCTCCCATCTGATCCCGTGCTGCCGGTATTTTTTGTTCCGCAGCCTGCTAATGAAGCAACTGTCAGCGTTCCTAATAATCCAAGACTGACAACTTTTTTAAATACTTTTTTCATAAATAACCTCCCTTAAATATAATAGCATCCGTTAGTTCTCTGCTATAAACCAGTGTCCGGTTAATGTATTAAAGTGCCAGAGTAAAAACAGAAGCTTATCGAGTAACTATAAGCCCTAAAAGTAAAAGTAGAATATAAAAAACAAAAAGGCGCTCAAAATACACGTATACTATTGAACGCCTTTGTTCTGCATTTATCTTACTATTGTGTTTTCTATTTGTCAACAAAAATTATGAACTACTAATAATTCTCATAATTACCAAGCTCACCGCCGCATTTGTCACAGAAGTCCAATCCTACCAGCGTTATACCTCCGCAGTCAGGGCAAATCATCTTCTCCGGAAGAATTTCCTTCTCAACAATCTCATGTTCTTCCGACCCAGACACCTCCCCCGCCTCTGTCTTAACAGCTTCTTTGGAAAGCGTTCCTTCTGCTTCTTTGCTATTTCCCTTAAGCAGCCTCTTTAAGAAAACCATAAAATCCTCCCTATATAATGGAATCTTCATCCCGGTACTTGTTCATCAGCTTTTTGAATATCTCACCATTGGTGGGCGGTGTATAGGTGATAGCATTAGCACCGGCCTCAATGGTCTTTAGAATGCTTTCTTCCGTGGGACCGCCCGTCGCCATAATAGGTATGTTAGGGAATTCTTCTCTGATCTGCTTCACTATCTCGGCTGTTTTACCGGCACCGGATACATTTAAGATGTCTGCACCGGCATTAATTCTTGCTGCAATATCCGTTCTTTCGGATACCACCGTTATGGCAATCGGTATATCGATTCTTTCCTTGAGATAAAGAATAGTTTCGTTGGGAGTAGGCGCGTTTAATACAACTCCGACAGCTCCCTGAAATTCTGCATCTTCCGCAAGGTTAAGCACTCTTGGCCCCTTTGTGGTTCCGCCGCCGACACCGCAGAATACCGGTACATCGGAGCAGTTAATAATAGCATGAGTTATAATCGGCTGCGGTGTAAATGGATATACGGCAATCACCGCATTAGCATTACAGTTTCGTATAATTGCCACATCCGTTGTAAATACCAACGATTTGATAAGTTTTCCGAATATCCTGATACCGCTGGCCTGGTCAATTACTTTTGGCACCCGGACCATATGCTTACGTAAATTACCGTCGATTTCCGGTAAAAATTTGTCTTCCAACTGCCTCTCCCCCTTTCATCATCCTCTTTTAATTACTGCTTTCTAATAAGAGTTTCTTGTATCCGCTTCCCCTCATTTCTATCTGGGGCACCCCTTTTTTCTCAATATAATCCCTGGTTATGGTTACCTTTCCAATGTTGATATCCTTCGGGATTTCGTACATAATATCCAGCATAAAATCTTCTATAATGGCCCTAAGAGCTCTGGCCCCCGTCTTCTTTTCCATCGCCTTTTCCGCAATTGCCTCCATAGCCCCATCATCAAATTCCAGGCAGACCTCATCCAGGGCTAACAGCTTCTGGTACTGCTTAAGTATTGCATTCTTAGGCTCATTTAATATCTTGATAAGCATTTCCTTATTAAGTCCCTCTAAAGAGAACATAATCGGGAGACGTCCTAAGAATTCCGGTATCATTCCATATTCTCTTAAATCCTCTACCGTGACCTTTAAGAGCAGATTAGGGTCCTCATCATATTTATCCTTCAAATCGGCACTAAAACCAATAGAGGACTGTTTATTCAGCCTGGTCTTAATAATGCTGTCCAGATCCGGAAAAGCTCCGCCGCAGATAAACAATATATTTCTGGTGTTTACGGTAGTAAGAGGCACCATGGCGTTCTTACTGGTAGCACCGACAGGAACCTCCACTTCACTGCCCTCCAGGAGCTTAAGAAGCCCCTGCTGGACACTCTCTCCGCTGACATCCCTGTTATTCGTATTCTTTTTCTTCGCTATTTTATCAATTTCATCTATAAAGATGATTCCCTCTTCTGCTTTTTCCACATCATTGTCTGCCGCAGCCAACAGTTTTGATACCACGCTTTCTACATCATCTCCGATGTAGCCGGCTTCAGTTAAGGAGGTCGCATCCGTTATTGCCAGGGGTACATCCAAAAGCTTTGCCAGGGTTTTTACGAGAAAGGTCTTTCCGCTTCCGGTAGGACCAATCATAAGCACATTGGATTTTTCAATCTCAATATCATCCATTGTGCCGGTAACAACCCTCTTATAGTGATTATATACGGCAACGGACAGAACTTTTTTGGCATGCTCCTGACCTACCACATAATCATCCAGCTTTCCCTTTATGACATGGGGTGAAGGAACATTTTTAATATCAAAAGCTTTCGAAGTCTCTTCTGGTTCTTCCTCGATTTTTTTCTTCTTTAATTTCTGGTTCTTGGGAACATCCTTTTGAATCGTGTTCATATTCATCATATTAGGCGGAAATCCCAAAAGATCCATATAAGGCATTCCATTGCTATTTATCGTATCAAAGGTTTTTTGCATACAGTCAGAACAAATACAGATATTGTTCGGTATCCGCATCATCTTTCCTGCCTTGCTTTCCGGCCTTCTGCAAATATAGCATACTTCCTCATAGTCATCGTGGTTCTTATTATCCTTATCTATATTTTCCGGAACTTTGTCCTTATCCTTTATATCATCACTCATTCTGTTATCTCCTTTGTCAAATGCATTTTGCTTCTGATAGCATATACCAATTATAACGTAGGGTTTTATGGTATACAATAGAATAATATTGAAATTTTTCTAAAATAATTATAACGAAAAAAGTATGAAGGGCTGGTGCAAAGCCAGTCATCCTGTTACCGGATGCTGTGCACCAGCCCTTTTATGGGTCTTATTAGAATAAAAAACCTGATGGTTATCTTGTATTAGTCTGAGGATTAGAAGTCAGAGTGACCGCAATTGTCTTCTCCGTAAATTTGCCGTTGACATTGCGCATTAAGGTTACTGTTATCTTAGTACCCGCACGGTAAGAGTTCACTTTCTCCTTAAGCTGTGTGCTGGCTGTTATTTCTGTATCATTTATTTTGGTAATAATATCTCCTGCTACAATTCCTGCCTTATCAGCGCTTCCTCCGGAAATAATTTCCTTCACGAAGACACCTACCGGCCAATTATACATCTTTGCTACATCCTCTGTAACATCTTGCGGATATACTCCCAGGTAGCCCTTTTCATTTTCAGTCAGGATTTCTCTGCTCATAAGTTCATCTATGATAGGAGTTGCTCTGGAAATCGGAATTGCAAAGCCCATACCTTCCACTTCGCTGGAGGAGTATTTTACCGTGTTAATACCGATTACTTCCCCTTTTAAGTTTAATAAGGCGCCGCCGCTGTTACCGGGGTTAATGGCAGCATCTGTCTGGAGAAGCACCATCTTCTTATCATCTACCTGGACCTCACGGTCTTTGGCACTGATGTATCCGACAGTTGTAGACTGTCCGTAGCCCAAAGCATTACCAATTGCAATTGCCATCTCTCCGACCTTTATGGAATTAGAATCGCCCAGCTTTGCAATGGATATTTTATCCATTGTAGAGGATTTGATTTTTGTCAGATCAATAGATATAACGGCAATGTCTGCCACGGAATCCGTTCCTTTGATGATAGCTTCTGCTTCCGTACCATCAATAAATTTCACCTTGATCGGATCGGCCCCTTCTACTACATGGTTATTAGTAGCAATCAAAAGCTCTTTCTCATTCTTTCCGACTATAATACCGGAACCGCCGCCCTGGCTCTCTTCATTATATTCCTGTCCGAACCAGTCATTGTAAACCTGATTATACGTAGTAGTTATCTGGACAATGGAGGGCATCGTTCTATCAATTACATCTGTTACATCAGTTTTTGGTGCTATCTTTCCGTCTGTTATGGCAGTGGAGGACAACAGCTTACTTTGTCCATTGCTGTTGATAAGAAAATCGCCGTCACCGCCAATATTAAAGTAGATTGGTGCCGCATTTGGGTTTACCTTATAATATGCTTCATTAAATCCAGTAAAAGCTAACCCTGCAATCAGTCCAAAAGCGACCGCTGCTGCGACAAACTTTCCTGCTTTCTTAAAAAAGCCGTCTTTTTTCTTATTCTGTCCTTCCGGATTTCCTCCCTGGGTCCCCTGATAGTAAGCACCATTTTGAGCAGTAAATCCGCTGTTTTCTTTAAATTGCTGGTAATTCTCATATGTTTGTCCTGCTCCGGTATTTTGCACCTGCTCTGCCCAAAAGCTGTAGGAACTGCCAGGTTCATTTCCATTCTCACCTTCAGCAGGCTTACTTAATCGGTAGATACTGCCTTCTGCTTCCGTGCTGTATATATCGGCACTACGCGCAGCCCCGTCATATGCAGCAGCATTATATTCTGCGGCATCATATGCTGCTGTACCGCTTTCACCTGTTTGTTCTTCTATATTGCTATTTACAGGCGTCTCATTTATTTCTTCCGCTTCACGGCTATTTCCATCAGCGGCTTCTTCTGTCTTATCTTCTTCAAAGAATTCATCTGACATATTGATTCACCTTCCTCGTATATTTTGTTTTTATGAACAATCTGCTTTCGTTACAATCCAATATTTCACTTACGTGATCATTCTAACAATATTTTGTGTATAGTTTGTGAAAAGTAATAAAATTAATTTTAAACGTTATCTTAAGATTTTCTCTCGAATATTAAGAAATTTTTATATTGTGGAAATTCTTTCAATCATGTATGATAGAACTATCGTTTATGGTAAAAATTTAAGTAAATAAACTAACAAAGAGCCATTAGGCAATGGAGTTTTCAATGATAAAAGACAATGAAAAAACACTTAACCGGATACACGTTGCGGCAGACGCATGCTTGATTATAATTTCCTATATATTGTCCTACTTTTTACGCTTTTACACTCCTCTGCGGTATCTCATCCATTTTGATCCTAATGCAGGATTTTATAATCTGGTAACTTATTTAAGGATATTATACCTGTTATTGCCGGGCTATCTGATTATATATTATTACAGCGGGCTGTACGGGCTTGGACCTATCCGTCTGAAAAGACTGGTTTTATGGGATGTTATAAAAGCTAATTTCATGGGTACCCTTTATTTTACTTTTTTACTATATGCTACAAGAGAAGGCCATTATTCCCGTTATCTCATTTTTATTTTCTTTGTAATTAATGTTATTTTTGAACTTATCTTCCGCCTTATAGTAAGAATTATTCAAAATGCCGCCAGAAAGAAAGGCTATAACCGGAAGCATGTACTCTTGGTAGGATACAGCCGGACTGCGCAGTCCTATATAGACAGGCTTCTTGCCAATCCCCACTGGGGCTATGCTATTTCCGGGATACTTGATGACAACGTAGATCCCGATACTACTTATAAAGGAGTAAAGGTCATCGGTTCTATAGAAGATCTTCCCGATTATCTTAGTTCCAATGAACTTGAGGAAATAGGAATCACTTTAAGTATTGACGAATATTCGAAGCTTTCCAGAATTGTTAACTTATGTGAAAAATCCGGAGTTCATACGAAATTTATTCCGGATTACCAGGATCTCCTTCCTACTATTCCCTATACAGAGGATTTGGATGGACTTCCGGTCATTAACATCCGTAATGTCCCTCTTACGAATTTCGTAAACCGCCTGATTAAAAGAGCCGTGGATATCTTTGGGGCAACGGTCGCACTTATTCTCTTTTCAATTCCTATGACTGCTGTTGCCATTATTATTAAGACAACCTCCAGGGGTCCTGTAATCTTTAAACAGGTACGTATTGGCAGACATAATAAGGAATTCAAAATGTATAAATTCCGCTCTATGGAGATACAGCCGGACTCCAAGGAAAAGAAATCCTGGACAACCTTTAATGATCCAAGAGTAACCAAAATCGGCAAATTCATCCGCAAGACCAGTATTGACGAGCTTCCCCAGCTTTTCAACGTGCTAAAAGGCGAAATGAGTTTAATCGGTCCAAGACCGGAGCGGCCTTTCTTCGTAGAGAAATTCAAAGAGGAAATTCCCCGGTACATGATTAAACACCAGGTGCTTCCAGGCATGACCGGCTGGGCTCAGGTCAACGGCTACCGCGGCGATACTTCTATCCGCAAAAGAATTGACTGTGATTTATATTATATAGAAAATTGGACCCTTAGTTTAGATTTTAAAATATTATTCCTGACCTTCTTCAGAGGTTTTGTGAATAAAAACGCATATTAAGGGTTATGTAAAGAAAGGTATTTGTAATGGCTAAAAAAAATAAAAAAAGATTTAAAACAAAAGTTATAGTGGTATTTGATTTGATATTGATACTTTTAGTAGCATGTATAGGATATTACTTTTATATGGCATCAAAAATGCAGGTGGACAAGTCCGGTGACTCCTCCATTGTCGTAAATGACCTGGATGATAAAGATATGAAAGGCTACCGCAATATTGCTATCTTTGGTGTGGATTCCAGAGATAATGCCTTAAAATCCGACACCCATTCCGATACGATTGTCATTGTAAGTATTAACAATAAAACCAAGGATGTGAAACTGGCTTCGATTTATCGGGATAACTATTCGTTGATTCCAAACAAGGATAATGAATTCAATAAAATCAACTCTGCTTATTTTAAGGGCGGTTATTCTCTGGCTTTAAATACGATTAATACGAACTTTGATTTGGATGTCAGGGACTTCGTCACGGTGAATTTTGATGCAGTCTGTAAGGTCATTGATCTTCTTGGCGGTGTTTCCCTGGATATTACCCCGGAAGAATTAAAGTATGTAAACGGTTATACCAAAGAATTAAATAAAATAAACGGAACCCACGTAGGAAAATTAAAGTCTGCCGGTACCCAGGTCGTTAACGGTACTCATGCTACTGCTTATGCAAGAATACGTTATACCAAAGGGGATGACTTTAAAAGAGCGGAAAGACAGCGGATTGTAATACAAAAGATTTTTGAAAAGGCCAAAAAAGCCGACCTGAAAACTCTTAATTCTATATTAAATGAAATCCTTCCCAAGATTTACACCAACATTGATTCCGTTGAAATGCTGACTCTGGCAAAGGATATTATGTCCTACGATATCGTTGACCAGACCGGTTTCCCCTTTGAAAAAAGAGCGTTTACTTATCACAGGGTATCCTATGTATTTCCGGTAGACTTAACGGCAAATGTCACAAAGCTGCATCAATTCTTATTTGATGCCACGGACTACGCTCCCTCCGATAAGGTAAAGGAAATCAGTGCCAAGCTAAAGGAAATAACCGATAACAACTAAAGAACATAAGCTTTACTATAAAATAAAGTGCCATGAATCTTTTATATCGTAGATTCATGGCACCTTTTAATATCTATCATAGCTTCCTGCGTTTATCTGCCCTTTATGACCTGGATTATCCTGTCGGCAACAGCCTTTGAAGCATGTCCGTTTTCATAAAGCACCAGCCCCTCAAAGAAATTCTTTACCAGACCTTCATATTCCTTCTTATCAAAGGCTTTAATTCCCCCTGCCAGTTCCTGCATAGTAACTGCCTTATAATAAGGAAGGGCGTTATAGTCAAAGTAAAAACCACGGCTGTTTTCATATTCCTTCATATCTGCCGCGTACAAAAAGACCGGCTTTCCGGTAAAGGAAAACTCAAACATGATATTGGAATAATCCGTAATCAGCACATCGCTTTCAGACATCAGCTCATAGATATCACGGTAATGGGTCGTATTAATCACCCTGTCATTATATTTTAAAGTATCGCTCTGGGCTGATACCAATGGATGAAGCCTGACTGCCACTATCCACTCACCGCCAAATTTCAGCTTTAACTCTGATAAGAGCAGCTCATAATCCAGCGAATAGGCGGAAGTATTATTCTTTCCCTCCCGGTAGGTCGGCGCGTAAAGTGCTATCTTAATTTCTTTTCCTATTCCAAGTGCCTTTCTTACCTGTTCGCCGATTTCCCTTTTGGGATGAATAAGGATGTCATTCCTTGGACTTCCGCACTCTAGGACAGGTCCCTTATACCAGAAGCTTTTTTGGTACATTCCCGTACAAAAATCACTGTTTGAGATATAAAGATCTGTCATGGCAGAATCCCTCTTTGCATTTCTTACATAGCGGCTGCCAAGATGCTCCTCATAATCCTTCTCGATCTTCTTAAGGGCAATTCCACCGTGCCAGGTCTGGATATAGTACTGACCTTTCCTTTTTCTGATATAGCTTTCTTTTCTGTTATTATCCACCCATACCCTTGCGGTAGCCAAGGCATATATTGCTTTTATACTGTTGCTTTTATAAAATGTAACACCCTCTGCTTCTCCGGCAGCACCCGGATGGTTGGTTATAAATATGATTTCTAATTTTTTATACTTTCTTCCCGCCAGCTCTTCCGTCACATATTTGGCGTTGTCACCGAATCCCCACACATTGCAAATCACGACCCGGTAAGGGTGAATGGGAAATATGCGAAACAGCCCTAAAAGGGCTGTTATAAGGATAAAGCGGATTTTCTGGTAAACTTTTAATACCCATACAGGGGATAACTTTTTTAACCATTCTCTCAAAGGCTTATCCTCCCCATGCTAATCCATATACTCTGTTGTGCGGTTTATAATGTCATCAAATTGCTTTGCTGTCTTTGCCCAGCTCAAGGTATTTAAATACTCTCTGGCAGTTTCATCCCGTTTCTTTAGAATATCAGGATCTTGAATGGACTGCTTCATCTTCCGGTATAAATCTTCATAGTCCAAAGATGTAAGTATAGCACTGCCCTCAGGGAAGAAATACGGAAAGGTTCCATCCTCAAATTCAATCAATGGAAGACCGGTTGCCAACATCTCATAGGGCACAAGGGATACATTGCTCATGGAGGCTACCATACCAAAATCAGCCTTTCGGTAAAGGGAAAGAAGTTCCTTCTTGGATAACATCCCGAGGTTTTCTCCGGCCTCTGTCTGAAAGCTCTTATCCTCTCCATAATAAAGGATTCGAAGCTTAATACCCTCCTGCAAAAACTTATCCTTTAACTGCTTTAGCATATACTGTGTAATATTTGGAAGCCTTTTTCCATAGTATTTCAGATAAACCGCCAATACTATTTCTTTCTTAGAGGAATAGCTGTCATAATTTCTCTTATGATGAGGATATTCCTTGCTTTCGTAAGGAAAATCCACAGAATCAACCGGTGATACCGGTAAACAGTTCTTTTCTATCATTTCCTTATTCCAGGCACCAAGGCTTACCATATGAAGTCCCTGCTCATAGGTCTTTTTTGCCATTAAAAACAGCTCACCAAAAGAGAAGAAATAAGGCTCATAATCCTGAATAAAATACATCTTATATCCGGGTATTTTCTTGGCAAAGGCTACCGTATCCCAGGAAGAGGCAATTACAATATCTGCTTTAAGGCCTGACAGCTGTTTGTTCGTATACATCTTTCCAAGATAGCCGGATAAATTGGAAGAAGCACACTCTTCCATGTCTGACTGGGTCTGTGGCTTATAGACAGCATATCCCACATCATGACCAAGCTTGGCAAGTTCCGTTCCAAGACGCAAAAGAGAGGTCTGACCTCCGCTGTATTTCGCCATTCTCTCTACAACAAAGAGAATTTTTTTCGTTTTATCCGGTTTTGTATTATGAATAACGGACACATCATAATTAGAAAGCCTG
The DNA here is from genome assembly GCF_900143645.1 of Anaerocolumna xylanovorans DSM 12503. GTDB lineage: Bacteria > Bacillota > Clostridia > Lachnospirales > Lachnospiraceae > Anaerocolumna > Anaerocolumna xylanovorans. The sequence goes on from NZ_FRFD01000010.1 coordinate 281,201, forward strand.
TAATTAACCAGCCTTTTTTCGCTTTTAGCCTGTACATTATGAAGAATTCCTTTTACCTTAACTTTCAGGATACTTTTCCATTTATTAATCATAGAAAGCTGTTACCTTTCTCCTTCTATTATTTTCTCAATTGCTTCTACCACCTTGGCAGAAGCCTTGCCATCATCCGCATGGTTGTATTTTTGATAAAATGCATTGTACTGCTCTTCATATTCTTTATAGTCATAGTTTTTGATTGCTTCCACCAATTCTTTCGTCGTACCTACAAGAGGTCCTGGAGCTTCTGCTATAAAGTCAAAATAGAAGCCTCTTAAATTATCCCTGTAGTCCTCAAGGTCATAAGTAAAGAAGAACATCGGCCTCCTTAAAAGGGAATAATCAAACATGACGGAGGAGTAATCGGTAACCATGATGTCTGCCACAAGATACAAGGCAGAAATATCTTCGCACATATTAAACTCATACACAAAGCCGCCGTATGTAGACCAGTCAATATTGTCTTTTACAAGATAATGGTACTTAACAATACAGACATATTCCTCTCCCAACTGTTCCCGAAGGAGAGAAAAATCCATGGATGTATTGAACTTATAAGCTCCCTTGGCATAATATTCATTATCCCGCCAGGTGGGTGCATACAGGACAATCTTTTTATCCAGAGGAAGGCCCATCTGCTTTTTAAGATTGCAGATATGTTCTTCATTATTCCCATAGAAAAGGACATCGTTTCTGGGATATCCGACTTCTAACAGCGTCTTGTCAAAGGCAAAAGCCCTTTTAAATATTTCCGTAGAATAATGGTTCTGGGAAATCAGATAATCCCAGCTTCTGGTATTCATAAAGAAGTTTCTTTTATATTTTTCAATATCTGTTTCTCCTGCCATATTGACAGAGTCCATATCAAGTGCCAGTTTCTTAAGAGGAGTTCCATGCCAGGTCTGGACATAATATACTCCTTCTCTTTTTTTAATATAATTGGGCATTCTGGAGTCACTTACCCACACTCCTGCGATTCCCATAAGAAAGAAGTAACGAACCCTCATCCTTCTTATTTTAACAGCATTTCCCGGTATTTCCGTTGCCACATTATCGAGCATAAAATAACAGCGGTATTTCTTATCCAGTCCCTGCCTTACCATTTCCTCATAAATTGCTTTGGGGTTTCCGGTATAATTTCTTCCCATATTGCTTTCAAATATGATAATCCTCTTATTGACGGGAAGTATCTTCATCTCAACCCGGTATAAAAACATTACGAATTTTTTACCGGTCTTTTTAATTTTCTTTTTGCACTTTCTCAAAAATTTTCGTATACGGGGCATATATGGTTACTCCAGTTAATATTATTTTTTTCCCGCTAAATTCAGGTCGTTTTTAATTTTAGTAGTTGATATCCCCTCTGTTCTGGGCAAATAAACCACTTCACAATACTCCTTTAAAAAATCAAACTGCCCTTCCCAGTCATCTCCCATGACAAAAATATCTACCTGGTTGTCCACTACATCCGCAATCTTCTGCTCCCATGTGTATTCTGGAATTACCTCATCCACAAAGCGAAGCGCCTCCAGAATCGTCTTTCTGTCTTCATAACTATGATAAGCAGTTTTATGTTTTAATGTATTAAACTCGTCGGAAGACAACACTACAATCAGATAATCTCCCAGCTCCCTGGCTCTTCTTAAGAGGTTAATATGCCCAACATGCAGCAAATCATAAGTTCCATAAGTAATTACCTTTTTCATTTTTATACCCATTGTACCACAAATAAAACAGGTTGAAAGAATCGTATTGTGGCAACCTTTCCATATTAAAATTTTCTTTCAACTTTTCATAACACAATACTTATATATATTTTGGGCAAGAAACAGAGGACACATACAAGCAGATTTTCTGATTGCGCTGTATCCTCTATCTATTACCATAACATATCTTTTTTCTTTATATCATTAAAAATTACTTAAACTTTCTTATGATTTCTTTAACCTGTTAAGACCGCTAAAGATTGCCCTTATGGATGCTCTGGTAATATTGGAGCTGATTCCTACTCCGAATATTGTCTTTCCCGTATCCTTATCAAGCAAATGGATATAAGCTGCAGCCTGAGCACCAGACCCTTCGCCAAGAGCATGTTCGGTATAATCAAGTATCTTGATATTGATTCCAAGCTCCTTTTCAAGTCCTCTAAGAACAGCATCAATGGGTCCGTTACCAGTTGCTTCAAAAACCTTTTCAACTTCGTTATCTGTATAAGTAACTGTCACCAAGGTATCAAAAGGATTATCGGTTTCTGCCAAATCCTCAAAGCGGCATTTTCTAAAATGCAGAGGTTCTTTTCTTTCCAGATAGTTTTGCTTAAACTCCTGCATGATCTGTTCCGGTGCTACCTCACCCTGCTTTTCAGATATTGCCTGTATAACATCGGCAAACTCCTTATGCATTCCTTTAGGAAGCTTGAATCCAAAGTAACTTTCCATGATGAAAGCAACACCGCCCTTGCCGGACTGGCTGTTGATGCGGACAATGGGGTCATACTTTCTTCCGATATCCGCCGGGTCAATGGGCAAATACGGAACTTCCCAAATCTCTTTCTTTCTCTCATGCATTGCTTTAACGCCTTTATTAATGGCATCCTGATGAGAGCCTGAAAAGGCGGTAAATACAAGCTTTCCGCCATAAGGATGGCGTACGTGGACAGGTATTTTGCAAAGCCTTTCATATACTTCTATAATTTCATTGATATTTTCAATCTCTAATTCCGGGTTAATACCCTGTGAAAACATATTGTAAGCTATGTTTAAGATATCAACGTTACCCGTTCTCTCGCCATTGCCAAATAAGGTTCCCTCAACGCGGTCTGCTCCTGCAAGGAGTGCCAATTCGCTGGAAGCCACTCCGCAGCCTCTGTCATTATGGGGATGTATGCTTAAAATAATAGAGTCTCTGTTCTTAAAATGGGTATGCATCCATTCAATCTGATCTGCATAAACATTCGGTGTATTCATCTCGACTGTACTGGGCAGGTTAAAAACAATTTTATTGTCCGGAGCCGGTTCCCATACATCCTGCACTGCCGTACAGATATCCAGAGCGAAATCCAGCTCTGTTCCGGTAAAACTCTCCGGTGAGTATTCCAGTATGATTTTTCCCGGAAAACTCTTGGCATGCTCTTTCACCAGTTTCGTAGCGTTAACAGCAATTTCTTTGATAGCTTCTCTGTCCATGCCAAAGACTACGTCCCTCTGCAAAGTAGAAGTTGAGTTATAGATGTGGACGATTGCCGATTTTACTCCTTCCAGTGCTTCAAAGGTCCGCTCAATCAGATGCTCCCTGCATTGGACCAGCACTTGAACTGCAACATCATCAGGAATCAGTTTACGGTCTACTAACTGCCTTAAAAAATCAAATTCAATCTGTGAAGCGGAAGGAAATCCCACTTCAATTTCCTTAAAGCCTAATTTCACCAAAAGATTAAAGAATTCAATCTTTTCTTCTACCACCATAGGCTCAATTAATGCCTGATTGCCATCTCTTAAATCCACACTGCACCAAATGGGTGCCTTTGTTATCTGCTTCTCCGGCCATGTTCTTTCCTCAAAATTAACCACCGGTGCACTTTTATATCTCTTATAATTTAACATAATCCGTCCTCCTGATATTCACATGATATTTTTTGTTTCAAATCATATGAAGCTACGGAGTCGGTAGATCACACTGTATCTTTTTATGATAAATAACTTGGCCCTGTCTACTCTAGTCCCATCCCTATCATTCCTTTGCTCTTATATTGGCCTTCAATTTTGCTTACCATTATAACATCCCTTCCAAAGGATTACAAGTTTTATTTAAAACATTTCTACGAATATTTATGCATCATCCGATAGCTATGTATCCTCCGAATACATAGCTGCCTTACAGAGGGCATCAGGCATTAAACTTATCTCCCAAGCCTTCTTCAACAGCTTTTATAAGGACAGCAAGGGCCTTCTCTTCATCTTCCCCTTCACAGATAATCTCAATTTCATCTCCTGTTTTAATACAGGCTCCTAAAACACTTAGTACGCTTTTCCCGTTGACCCTCGTATTTTCTATGGAAATTGTTATCTTAGACCGGAATTCTATCGCAATCTTACAGAACATCCCCGCCGGTCTTAGGTGGAATCCATTTGGGTTTTTGACTACTATTTTACTGCTTACCATCCTTATTCCTCCTTTAATAGTTACTTATGTATGCCGTATATCTATCCGCCCGTATGCTTTACGGTCACTACCACGCTGGGGGGGACCAGCGTGATGCCTTCCGGTAAATCAAATTCTACCGGCATGATATTCGTTCCGGCCTTGGCTTCTTTTAAATCAATATACGGTTTTAGGTTATATTTACTTATCAAATTCAGGCTTTCATTATCACCATACAGCACAACACGAAGAAAATTTTCTTTCAGGGTTGCCATTAATCCCGTCTGGAGATTGCGCATCTCTATATCACTGGCATTATAACTTAAGTCCTTACTGTCAAACCGTTCAATCTTAACATTAATTACCGCTGTCTGGTTATCATCTATAAGAATTACGTCATTCTTGATAAAATCCGCAATATTGACCTGATCTTCTATATCTTCTTTCTGATTGTCAATGTTATATTCTCCCATGATATATTGAACCTTGTCGAGTTCGTCCTTTTCACCGGCAATTACCACCTGTTTGGGCTCATATTCAAGGTCCACATATTTATAACCGGAGTAAGGAGTTCCCGTAACTTCAATAAAGAGATTAACGGTTTTCGTTTGCAGCAGATTGACTGTCACATCCACCGCATCAAAATTTAAGTTCAATTTATCAGACTCCATTAAAGTCCCATTCTTATCGTATACCTTAGGCACCGCACTTGTTTCAAAAGACTCACGCTGATTGGTGACATTCACCTCTACAACTACTTCCTTTATCTGATTGATAACAGTTTCAGCACCGCTTACCTGAATAATGTTAGGACTTGCAATTTTATCCTTGATATAATACCCCGATGCTACCTCTCCCAAAGCCACAACATTGATACGAAACTGCTCAGTTTTTAAGTTTTCAAGGCTTACCTTCATCGTTGAGATATCCTGGGACAGATCAACGATATCCCTGTCGTGACCGGGTACGTTCACCTTGATCTGTACCGCATTTACAAGGGACAGTTCCGATAAATCCGCTACCGCTTTGACATCGGCCGGTTTCAAGGTTTCCATTACCGATCTTTTTGTCTTAAGGGTTACATCTACCGTATCTCCTGATACAACCTCATAGACCTTATCCTTCTGGGAAATTACATTTTCATTGATTTTTGTCACCGGAATATTGTAAAAAGATTTCTGCACTACCGGATCTGCTATATTTAAAATAATAAGCCATATAAAAACAGCCATAAACAGGGACAGAATCTTAAGTCCAAGATTTCTAGTCAGCTTCTCTTTCACTCTTAGACCTCCCCTTCCATAATTTTATCTTCTTGGTATCGGGTGCCTTATTTTGAAGACTTAGTATTTTATTTCTTAAATAGTCTCCATCCACATTCCGGATCAGGCTGCCGCCTGTAGCAATAGACACCTTGCCTGTTTCCTCCGAAACGATAATTGTAAGACAGTCTGTTATTTCACTGACGCCAATACCTGCTCTGTGCCTTGTGCCAAGCTCTTTGCTTAAATGCATGTTATCCGACAGGGGCAGATAGCAGGTTGCTGCTGCAACCCGGTTTCCCTTTATGATAACTGCGCCGTCATGAAGAGGTGTATTGTGCTCAAATATATTAATCAGTAATTGACTGCTAACCAGAGAATCTATGGCAATTCCTGTTTTTTCAAACTCCATAAGGGAAAGCTCTTTTTCTATTACAATTAAAGCTCCCGTCTTGGCTTTGGCAAGTTCAAAGGTAGCCTTAACGATGTCCGAAACAGTTTTCTCCGAAAAGCGGTCTCCCTTGTCTTTTGAATCATTGAAATTAAACAACGGTGTAACAAGATGATTCTGCCCAAGCTGTTCCAGCGCCTTTCGAAATTCCGGCTGGAATACAATGATTACCGCAATAATACCCACATTCAGACACTTATAGAATATCCAGAGTATTACGCTTAAATTCAGAATGGAGGCAAAAAGCCAAAGAATAAGCAGCACAATAAGTCCCTTAACCAGTATCCAGGCTCTTGTCTGTTTTACCCATACTATCACACTGTAAATGACAAAAGTCAATATCAGAATTTCTATGATATCCGTGAACCCGATTTTGGGAAGAGAGTTCCAGCTTATATAATCTTTTAAAAAGCTTATAATTGTCTTCATAAAAGCTCACCCGCTTTACTGTAATTTAGGCTGTCTGTTACTCCTCATCTTCATAGTCTTCCTCATCGGTGAAAGAATCATCCGGAAAATGTTCTCCCGGAATCTGTGTTTTTTGTGTATTAAATCTCTTCACATTGACCTGGGGAGTTGTCACATTTATTTTTGGTATTGCTTTTACATAGTAATAATAATCGTCATCTTCAAACTGTACATGTTCCACAGCCGAATAGTCCAATGTCAAATGGAAGAACTGGATAACCAATACCACCAGCCCTGAAATTACCGTACCGATAATCATCATACCAATTTCTTCTGTGGTATCAAATTTCAAGCTGGAAATCAGGAATCCAAATATATTGGTAAAGCAGCCTGCTGCAATTGCAATCTCATGGGCATAGTCGAATTTCATCTTCCATACAAGCCAGGTAACTAAAATTGTCATAGAAAATACCACCATTGCCGTCACGAGCTGTGAATTATCCTTTAGCCCGTTCACCACGTAGGAGTATATTGTTACAGTGTCTTCCAGGCTTACATTTACCTGAATGGCTGCTGCTCCCTGTATAATATGAAACAGATAATAAACCATAACGCCAAGACAGGTCGGTATAATAGCGACCGGAGTTGAAAATACCCCTAAAAGCAGCGGAACTGCATACGGTATGTTCAGGTAAAACAGTATGGGAACCGCAAGAACCACTAATCCAAGTCTTGGTGTAAACCTTAGGAAAAGAGCATACATTATTATAAATAGTATTAGTATAATAGCTGACAATATAACCGATACCGCGTATATATGCAAAAAAGAAACCAAAGCTGCCAGCAATACCAGCACTGCAGAAGGTGTAAAAGCACATAAAAGAGAAAGCGCCAGAACTATCGGCAGCTGCTTTAAATGTCCGTCATACCCGATTCCTGCATTAATTGTCTGAAACACAATAATTGCTATAATGAACTTAAATATGGGCTTAAGATAAATTTCATGCTTTTGGTATAAACTTTGAAGTCTGGTCCTTAGTACTAACAATGTCATCATTTCTATGCTTCCCCCTTTTCATCCGCACTGTCTTCCTGATAGAACTTGTTCAGTTTTTTGAGGAGCTTGTAGTACCTCGACAGATTTTTTTTGGAATGATTATACTTAACGGAATAACCGATAAATGCTCCGGTAATGTAGATGGCCATTATAATAATATAAAACCCAAGCAAGTACTGGCCTATACGGACAAAATTTAAGGTTACTATCTTTCTGATAATATATTCTGCATGATACATACCAAAAAGGAGAAGTATCAAAAGGTATCCCAAAGTAACACTCACTGCTGTTTTTATTACCTGGTATCTTATATAATCTGTTTTATAGTATTTGCTGATTTTGATATCTTCCTTACCCTTTCCTTGCTCAAAGGCAGCCAGCTTTGTCATTATTTTTATCTTTTTAAAATCTAACATGAACTATATTCCTCGCTTTCGCTTACCTTATTATTCATTAAGGTGATTTTCCGTCTCCTAAAAATCAACTGGCAGGATAACCGAATATCACAAATATTATATCATATCAGTTAGATGTTTTCGAGCCTTATTTTACAAGTTTTCTGGTTTTTCCTGCAATTTATTCTATTTCATGAATTTCTTACAAAAAAGAAGCTGATTTATCCGCACGGGAAGATATTTCTGTCTGCCTTAAGATATAGAATCTCCTTCTTCGGTATAGCTAGTACGGGTGGATAAAGAGATAATTTATGATAGACTTCCTTTGGCATCTCCCAGCGAACCAGCCCGTGTCCGTTCTCCGGCCTGACCATCAATATCATGCTGAACACAGCCTCCGTAACCTGTTCAACGGTATAGGATACGAAAACAGCACTGTTTTTATCCTCAACCATAAACTCCGGAAGAATCTGTTTTGCCCTGATACCAAGGAAACACACATCCTCATATTCCTTTGGAGATTCCAGCTTCAACGCCAGGTCGGGGACCCGGATGGTCAATTCCTCATAAAGAACAGGGAAAATATTCTTGCACCCTGTCAGAAGTGCATCCGCATAGGTCTGGGGATGCTGGTAAAGCACCTGCTTCGTACAAATCGGCTCATTTCTTCCGTTCTCAATCACCACTACCTTGTCACTGATACGATACACCTCATCTCTGTCATGGGATACAAACAGTACTGTTTTTCCGAATTCGTTAATTACCGACATGATTTCCCGCTCCAACTGCCACTTTAAGTAGCTGTCCAATGCAGAAAACGGTTCATCGAGCATAATGATCCAAGGCGCAGATACGATGATTCTGGCAATTGCGCATCTTTGCTTCTGTCCGCCCGACAACTGAGCCGGATAGTGATTTTCCAGTCCCGTCAGATGAAACCGCTCCATCACACTTTCGATGCTCCCTCTTTTTTCCTTTGGCATCACGACCAGAATATTTTTCTTCACAGTCATATTGGGTATCAGTGCAAAATCCTGAAAAAGATACCCTGCCCTGCGCTTTTGTGGTGCCAGGTTGATACCCTTTTCAGAATCATATACTGTCTGTCCGTTTATAATGATTCGCCCGCTATCCGGCTTCTCAATGCCTGCTATGCAGCGCAGGGTCATGCTTTTTCCGCAGCCGGATGCTCCCATGAGTGCCACGGTTTCATTTTCGGCCTGAAAATCAATATTCAGATTAAATTTACCCACTTTCTTTTTTATTTTGCAGTAAATAGACATATCTATTTCCCCTTTCCGAAGGAAATCCGTTTTTCAAAAATATTGACACAGAGCATTACGGTAAAGGATATTGCCAGATTGATCATAACCCACCGCATTGCCTTTTCATCCTGATTGGTCTGCCAGAAATATGCAACTGTCGTCGATATGGTTGCCGTCCGGTTCGCAATATAGCCTGCCACCATACTTGTCGCACCGTATTCCCCAAGACCCCGTGCAAAAGCAAGCACCACCCCCGCAATGATTCCCTCCTTGCAGTTTGGAAGCAGTACCCGCCAGAAAATATATACATCGGATAAGCAAAGTGTCTTACCTGCTGCGATAATATTCTTATCAAAGGCTTCAAACGAGCTCCTTGCCGTCCGGTACATCAGCGGAAACGTGACTACGACCACAGCGATAATCGCAGCCTGCCATTTCATAGTAAGCGTCGCATCAAAATACTGTTTAACCAGCATCCCGAGACTGCTTTTCGGCGAAATCATCTTTAATATCAAAAAACCCACTACTGTCGGAGGCAGCACCATCGGAATTGTAAGCACCGCATCCAATACCCCTTTTAAAAATCCAGGGAGCTTTGCCACATAATTCGCGATTAAAATTCCGAGAAAAAATGTGATTACCGATGCGACAAATGAAATTCTAAGTGAATTCCACAAGGGAAACAAATCCATTGAGCTACCTCCGTTTTAGTGTTTCTTTTGATTCCTTTGTTTATCTATTGCCGTGCAGGAACAATCAGCACGACCTTGTTTTCCAGAAGGTCAGCCTTTGTATCATCTGCAATATAGCCCTCTTTGCTAAGCGCTGACATCTGCTTTGCCGCAGCCGAGAAGAAGATATCCGCCTCGGCTCCGGACTCAATCTGGGTCTGAAGCGTACCGCTTGAATCAAAGCTGAACACCAGCCTGATATCAGGATATTTTGCTTCAAAGGCTGTCTGTATCGTCTGAAGTGCTTCTGTAAGACTCGCAGCTGCAAATACATTCAGTGTGCATGTCTTTCCCGTATATTCCGTTTCTGTTGCCGGAGTATCAATCGCCACAGTAAAACCAACTTTTGTGAATTCTGAAAGTGCAGTTTCCGTCATGAGATAGTTCAGGAACGTCTTTGCAGCATCCGGATATTTTGTCTCTGAAAGCATTGCCACCGGATATACCACCGGAGTTTTTAAGGAACCTTCCGGAGCCTCACAAACCACCTTGATATCAGTTGCTGTTGCAGCATCCGTTGCATATACAACACCGCAGTCTACGGAAGCTTCCTCTACCTGTGACAGCACCTCTTTCACATTGGCACCAAAGGAAATCTTGCTCTGAATGCCCTCCCAGAGACTAAGGTTTTCAAAAATCTCCTGGGAATACTGTCCGACCGGAACATCGGAATTGCCTAAGGCTATCAGATTCACTTTGTCGGTGTTGACATCTTCAAAACTTATAATGCCCTCATCCGCTGCCGGCTGGGTATCCGCCTTTTTACATGCCGTGGTAAATAACATTATTCCCGCAAGGATCACGACCAGTACCCGTTTCATAACATTCTCTTTCATAATTTTTTTCCTCCTCTGAATTCAAAACATTACATTTTGCGTTTTGTTATGTTTTATTATGTTTAGTAATGTCTTGTTGTTGATCATTGTTTTGTGTTATGTTTTACAGAATATATAATTAATTGATTATTGTCAATATCCTTTGTTATTTTCAGCATTTTCAATATTAATTCATATTTTTTAATACATATTTGTACAATTTCATTCAGTGATTGTTATGTTTTATTATGTTATAATACATGTATTCACGTTTTATTATGTTTTTTTACGTTTCTTCACATATAATATAGACTTATTCTTTCATGTCTGTTATAATGCATATCATTCAATATTGGGAAACAGGTGATGAAAATGAACGAAAAGCTTTATACACCGCTGGAAGCGGCAGAGATTTTAAAAATAAAAAAGAATACCGTTTACGAAATGATCAAACGCGGTACTTTGAAGGCCACAAAGATGGGCAAACAGCTTCGCATTACAGAAAGCGATCTAAACCATCTGATCACTCCCGGCAATAACAGAACTGAAGATTATGATTATGTCAAATCCCCGTCCACCGATTATTCCGGTGGCCGAACCGAGGACATTATTGTGTGTGGTCAGGATATCGTCCTGGATATGCTGTGCTCATCGGCGCATACCCTCTGCAGATCCGCCCGCTTCATCCGTTCCTATGAAGGAAGCTACAACGGACTTCTCTCTTTGTATAAGGACGAGGTATCTGTCGCATCCGCACACATCTGGGATTATAAAACCAACTCCTATAACCTTCCCTATATCAGTTCTCTGATTCCGGGAGAAAAAGTTCATGTCTACCATGTGTTAAACAGGCCCATCGGTTTTTATATTGCCAAGGGCAATCCGAAGAATATTTGTTCTATTGAAGACTTTTCCCGGGAGGACATTCATATCGCAAACCGCGAAAAAGGAAGCGGTATCCGAATTCTTACCGATTCCCTTCTGCTGTCCCACAACATCACCCCCTCCCTGGTCAAGGGTTATAATAAGGCAGTCAGCTCCCATCTGGCTGCTGCGGCAATCGTTGCAAAAGGGGGCGCCGACTGTGCCATTGGCAGCAAAGGCACGGCACTCCAGATGCCCAGTATTGATTTTCTGTTTCTGCGTGACGAACAGTATGACATTGTTATCAAAGAAGCTGATATCAACCGTCCGGAAATCAATACCCTGATTAAAGTACTCAATTCCAGGGAATTCGCCGATGAGATCAATGCCATAGGTCTTTATGACATAACCGATATGGGAAAGAGGCTGCTTTAAGCGGCCTCTTTAAGGGGCTCTCCCCCTTATTTCATCGTGCTGTTTCTGCTTCCGCAAAGGGAACACGACGCACAATTTGCAGGGGTGCAGCCCGTCTGTCCGGTATCTGCCTTTCCCACAACAAATCTGGTTCCATGGATGGGATAGGTTGCTTCCTGTTCCGAAAGGAAGGTTACTGTATTCCGCTCCCAGTCGAAGCTGATCTGCATTGCCTCCGCAATTAATTCATCGTCGTATAAAGGATGCGGTTTCCATGCCGGTTTCCATATCTCATATTCCTGATCCGATTGTGCTATTATCTTGTTTTCCTCCGTTTTTACGGACAAGAGCTTTCCCTCCGTATTAAATTTTACCGAATTAGAGTCAGCATGAACACCGTATGCATTGGCGTCATGCACCGATAAGCGCCCGATTGGCGTTTCCACCAGAACAGGGGCCGCCGGCTCCACTGACTCCAGCTCCCCCGATTCGTACAAAGAAAATCCGATCACCGTTTCCATCTCGCCCACCGGAGTGCTTATCAATACTTTTCCCCCCGGGTACAGAGTAATGCTCTTTATGGCTCCGTTCTCATAGAAATTCACCGCCGAAAGATATGCCGTAAAAGCCGCAAAATCAAATTCAAAGGTCAGCGGTATGTTATAAGCTTTTTCCTCTTCCTCTGTCCAGAACCCGCTGATTTTCCCATCCGTAATAAAAACCCTGTGTACCTCTCCGGTAGGATAAAACGTAATCTTCTCTGCCGGAATATCTCCAATGGGTGTCATTACCTCTGACTGTTCCTCTACCATCACAGCTTTGATCATTCCATTCTTATAAAATTCAACCGAGGGGGCATTCTTCCTCCTCGGCGTCTCTGTAAATGCCGGAACAAGCTCTCCGGCATGAGTTACAACCATGTTTTTCCCTTCCAGCTTAAGGCTCTCCAGCTCTCCGGAAGGATACGTCTGAAACGAGGTTACATCCCCGAATATCCCGTTTGCAACCTGGATATGATTATCATCCACTACCATATAGTTCATCATGCAATCAACCTCCTTCGCACTGTCTATGAGTGATCAGCACCAATTGGCCGGCTACCGCCTTCTCCACCCTTATAAGGAATCTTTCATCCCGTTCCAGCCACGGCGGTATATGTGCACAGGTCAGCTCAAGCTCCATAAAGGGTGTCAACTCAAAGAAAGGAAGCAACGCTTTTTTAGAGCTCAATTCCGGATTCGCTTCCTGTGCCTTAATCAAGTCAAAACGGTAGACTCCTTCCACATCAGTCTCCTCCGGTGCTACTTTTGCCTGTGAAGCCTTACTTTGCTTCTCCTTGAATTGCTGCAGGTCTTTCAATAATCCTTTTATGCCTTCCCTGGTATTATCCCCCAGCTGGAAAATACAAAATCCAGCCATATCAAAGGCTGAATAGGGAATTCCGGAAATATTACCAAACGCTGCTGTTTTACAATCTCCCAGTCCTGCAATCAGTTCATTTACCCTTGCCCGAATAGCAGCCGGTGAGGACGGTGCTACCGGTTCAAACACAGCTTCTCCTATCTCCTTTAATTCATCCTGCTCTAATCCAAAAATCGAATACCCTGAACATTGATAGAATTCAGCCATTTTCTTATCCTTATCGTAAAAAACCGCCGCTTTCTCCATTTTACCTCTTTCCTGAATATTCAATCTTTGATTGGATATTCGTTAATTGGCAGTTGAAAAAACAATACTTTTGTTTTTTCAACCTAATCCCCAGACCTTTCCAAAGACTGCAAATCATGTTCTCTTATACAAAGTTTTCAAAGGAGGGCTTCAGCATAACTTTTAGCTGCTCCATGCATAGTAAAATCTTCTTTTTTTCAATTCCTGTCTGAAATCCTGATTCACAGGCATGCACAAATTGATACATATTGCAGTTACCGGCGCGTTCTCCAATTCCAAATAAGGTACAGTCAATGAAAGCTGCTCCCCTGTTTGCCATTTCCAGCGAATTGGCAACCGCCATCCCAAAATCATTATGTTCATGGGCTTCGATTGCCACCCCGCAATGCGACCTAATCTCAGCAACAAGATTACCGGCCCTGACCGGAGTAAAAATCCCAACCGTATCTGCAAGCCTGACGGTTTTTACCCCGAGCTTCTCCGCCATGACAGCCAGCTTTATCATAAATCCGATATCCGCCCTGGAAGCATCCTCGAATCCAAGCGTTACATCCACATGAAAATTGTTGGATATCTCCATGCATTCTGCAAGCTGCTTTTCGACCCATGCTTTATTCTTATTTAGCTTAGAGTAGATTTGCACATAGCTGACGGGAGCTGCAATATGCACGATATCCGGTTTCTGATGACAGGCCTCCATGACATCCTTCGGATTCAGCCTCGACCAGATTGATATTTTTGCCTGCTTTTTCTTACTCATAATCCGGGACAGATATTCCCGCCCTTCCGTTCTTCTGTCATAAATCCCCACTTCTATCTCATATACACCAATCTGGTCAAGAAGCAAGGCAAGTTTGACCTTTTCCTCCGGAAGAAAGATGGCTCCTGAACATTGTTCGCCATCACGTAATGTCGTGTCCACAATCTTAAGTGTTTCTTTCATTACGCTCATACCTTTCTATAATTTTAATGAAGTCATCTTCTGAAACGGCCTCCCCGGTTATTCTGCACATCGATTTCACATCCTCCAGAATCTCATCGATTCGTTCCAGTGCGATACTTCCCGGTTTTAATTTTTCTATCTTGTAGCGGATAGAATTTCTTCCGGAATGCTTTCCAAGTGTCACTTCTCTTTGAAGACCTACCAATTCAGGTTCATATGGCTCATAATTCGTTGGCTTTTTTAATATTCCATCCACATGCACACCGGATTCCACATAGAAAATCTTTCTTCCCAGAACCGGTGCTATCGGAGATATCGTTCCTCCCAACACATTTTCCAGCCATTCGCGCAAATCAAGGAAACCCCGGAAGCTTCTGCTGACCATATATCTGTCCATAACATGCAATGACATAATCAGCTGCTCTGTAGCAGCATATTCTCCTATTCCCATCATGCTTGTCAGCACTGCATACCCCTTATATTGCAGGAACAAAGAGGCTATGGCTGTCGCACAATGATAGGTATTCTCCGGACACAGAATCAATCGTTCGAAACAGAATTTCTTTTTCAGCGCCTCCATCCCCGCCACGCAACCGCCAAGGATAAGGTTATCAAGTCCGATTACCTTCATCAGCTTCCTGTTATCCGGCAATTCATACCTGGTATTGTCCTCCAGGCTGTTAATCTGATAATAAGGCACCTCCTTGTCATTCTTACATTGCTTTGGAGTAAAATACAGCTTGATATTCTCATCCTTCTCCGGATATATTCCTTTGATATAGGCGGATGTGTCCACCTCAAGATAATAATGGAAGCCCTCCGGAAGCTCTCCATCCATTGTATAATACACATTAACGGAAAGCTGGATATCCTTGACGCCGATCTCTCCCATGAGTTCAATGAAACAGTATATCTCATCCCGGGTCAAATTATAGTCATCAAGTCGGCTTAGTGTCGCATCTATAATTCTTATCATAGATATACCTCCGATTTCTTCCTCATGAAGCTTGATCAGATCATTAGATCTTTCACCGGCTTACCACCCTCAAAATGCTCGTCAAATATCCTCCCGACATCCTCCTGTGCAACATTTTTGTACCAGACTCCCTCCGGGTAAACAACCACAACCGGTCCCTTTTCGCAGATACCAAAGCACCCGGTATTATTCAGGACAACCTCCCCTGACAGATCCCGGTCTTCAATCTCCTGCATGAATGCCTGAACAAGACTGGTACTCCCCTGTTGAAAGCAGTAACCTTTCTGCTGGCCATTGATTCTGCAGCTCGTGCAGATAAATACATGATATTTTGGCTGAACCATAAATCCTTCCTCCTTTTATACCTGTTTTGCAGCATTCATAATAGCATTTTCGATTTTATCAAAGGTAGACCATGAAAATATCCCCTTATCCTCCAGCTTATGCTTCGGAGATTCACCGATTCTCATGGCTATGACACCGTTACAGTCACTTAGCGCATTGAGCATCTTTGCAATTTTATCGTCCTGCTCACTGCAATAAGCATTGCCGGAACAGTACTTTTCTACATCACGTTTTTCCAGAAAACGGACATCACCGTCCGTATATTCATAGATATAAAGTTCCCTTGCATGGCCAAAATGCAGATCCACATTAATCCCGCTCTTAGACGCCACAGCAAATAACATATGCTTCTTTCCCTTATCCTTATTTCCTTTCTCTTCCGGAGCAAAACCGGCAAGGTCAACAGAAATATCATTATCAAGGGTTCCAATGGCATCCGCACGGCACTGCCTGCAATGAAGCATCTGCTTCATGATTGTTCCGCACTCTGTTCTTAACTTCCCGATCTCAAGATTGCTCACCATCGGAAGGTTTTCGAAAGCACTTCCTTTCACCGGGACCATTTGCATAATATTCGTTATATACACTCCCATATCCTTGCAGGTCTGTACTACTTCCGGAATATGATGCTCATTAATTCCCTTGAGCGTCACGATATTCACCTTGCAGATTACTCCTGCTGCAAGCAGCATCCGAAGTCCCGACATCTGATTGGATATCATAATTGCTCCGGCCGCATCTCCCTCATAGATTCCGCCCATATAGCTGACGTACTTATATATCTTTCCGCTGATTTTGGGATCAACAGCACTCATTGTCACGGTAATATGCGTCACGCCAAGGTCCGCCAGCTCATTTGCATAGAATGGAAGCATCAGTCCGTTGGTTGATAAGCAGAAGGTTACATCCCTGTCATATTCCCGAATCAGTTCAATCGTACGTTTCACCTGCGGATAATTTTCCGCCAGCGAATCTCCCGGACCGGCAATTCCCACAACCGTAAGGTTCGGCAGCTTAGCTTTCACTGTTTTATACCGCTCCAGTGCCTCTTCCGGTGTCAGAATAGAACTGGTAACCCCAGGACGGCTCTCATTGGGACAGTCAAACTTTCTTACACAGTAATTACACTGAACATTGCAGGATGGTGCTACCGGCAGATGGATCCTTGCATATTTGTGTCCTGCACAATTATAGCAGGGGTGCTCCATTGTTTTTTTCACCATATCATCCGATATGTATTTATCCTCCACCATTTTCTTGTTTTTGTCAATTCCGCTCCCTTTATAATATTCATCATAAATCTCTTCACGGAACGTCGTCTCCGTTACTTTGAGCAGTGCGTTCGTTATTTCATCAAGAAATGTCTGGGTTCCTTCATAACCAAGCATCCGCAGCCTTTGTCCGCCCACACGGTCATGGATTGGAAATGCCCTGCGAACCAGCGGAATTTTAAGATTCACCTCAATTCTTCGCCCATCCGAATTTCCTATCATAAGATTTGCGCCATATCTGGCTGCAGCCTCCTCAATTTCCTTAAAATCCGCATCATCCATAATAGCATAGCCGTCCACAAAATACCGTACGCCAAGATCCTCCACTGCCTGCCCGACATAATCCTTTAATGAAGGGAAGACACTTCCGGTTGCCACAACCACCGGCATGATTCCATTCTCAGAACATACCCTGACTGCCGAGATTACAAATTCCGGCTCTCCAAATATAACGGCTCTTCCTGCGCTGTTATATTTATGTGAATCAATCATGCCGTCCAGATAACGCCCCCTCTCTTCCATAAGACCTTCAGGTATTGTAACACCGGACACCTCTGAAAGCAGACGGTAAAATGCATCCGTTGCCTTTAGTCCCATGGGTGACAATATCTGCCGATAGGGTACCCCATATTTGCCGAAAAGCGTCTTTGCCGGCGACTGGGTTGTCGTATCATCGGTGATTTCTATGGTCAGCTTTGCCCCTGCCATCTTTCTTATGTCACCAATTGCGGTTCCTCCCCGGGGAAGTCTTGAATAATTGGGGTCATATCCTCCGTCAAGGTTACTTGAAATGTCCGTTAAAAAGATTGCATCGATTCCGAATTGCACGAACGCACTCTTTATAAACCGGATATCCGCAGGACTGTGTGGCGGCAGCACCACATTGACCTTGTCATTTTTCTCTGTATTCATATCAAGCTTCCCTACGATTGCATTCAATGCCGCCATATAGCCCTCATACTGCGTTCCCCCATATCCCGGAGAAGCAACCGGAATCAATGTAATGTCTTTATATTGCGGATTTTCTTCCCGGAACCTCTCAATGATTCCCGAAATGTCCTCTCCAATGGTCTCCGCAAGGCAGGTGGTCATGATCCCGATTACCTCAGGGTTATACAGGCTGATCAGATTCGTAAGACCAATTTTTAGATTCTTTTCTCCGCCATAGACTGTTCCCTGCTCTGTGAGGGAGGAAGAAGCAATATCCACCGGCTCATTATAATGTGTCGCCATGTGTCTTCTGATATAAGTGGCACATCCCTGGGATCCGTGAAGAATGGTCATGCATTTGCTGATTCCGTAAAATGCTGTGGATGCCCCCATAGGCATACACATCTTACATGGATTTACATTAAGACTAACAAGAGAATTGATTTTTGTTTTCATAGACCACACTCCTTAATATAACTCCATACCGGGCTATTCATACTCTCATTGATCTCCCTGGTAAAATTGATGACTCCCTCAAAGCCGGCCAGCGCATGCTTTCTCTCATGGTTATGGTCGCAGAATGCTATTCCTAACTTATAGGCCAGCGGACGCTCTTTTACACCTCCAACCAGAATATCCGCTTCTTTTTCCTTCATGAAAGCCTCCAGCTCCGCAGGATTCGCATCATCCAAAATGATAGTATCTTCATCTACCAGGCTCTCGATTATTTCATAATCATCCTTTTTTCCGGTCTGTGTTCCCACGACAACCGTCTTCATTCCCAGAAAAGCGAACTGGCGGATCAGAGATATTGCTTTAAAGCCTCCGCCGACATAGATAGCTGCTTTCTTTCCTTCCAGGTTACTCCTGTACATATTAAGGAAATCCTGTATTTTACCGGTTTCCTTATCACAGAACCGGATTCCCTTCTCTCTTGCTTCCTCATTCCCAAGCGCTTCTGCAATCCTCAAGAGAGAACTCGCCGTATCCTCTATCCCGAAAAAGCTTACCTTGATATAGGGAATACCAAACTCCTCTTCCATCCGATTGGCAAGATAGGTACTTGAACCGGCGCACTGAACCACATTCAGAGAAGCAGAAGGTGCCTTGATCATTTCATCGTAGCTTGCGTCTCCTGTAAAGGACGCCACCACAGGGATGCCTATTTTGGCAAGATAATTCTTGATGATCCACATTTCCCCTGCAAGATTATAATCCCCGAGGATATTGATCCCGCCCGTTCGTTTGTCCGTCTTGTACGGGCTTATGACCTGCATGATCGCATCACAGGCCATCCGGTACCCGGTGGATTTGTTTCCTGAAAATCCGGGGGATTTCACGGGCACCATCGGAATGGAATATTTTTCAGACATATGTCTGCAGATAGCGTCCACATCATCACCGATGACACCCACGATACAGGTGGAATATACAAAAATAAGTTTCGGATGATTTTTTGACATCAGCTCTTCTATGGCACTTTCAAGCTTTAAGGCTCCGCCGAATATTACATCCGTTTCCCTTAGATCTGTACAGAAACTGTTCCGATAGATGTCTTCCCCGCTGGTAAGGCTCCCGCGTATATCCCATGTATAACTTGAGCATCCGATTGGCCCGTGAATAATATGATAGGCATCTGTAATCGGATTTAACACAACTCTTGCGCCGCAGTACACACAAGCTCTCTGGCTTACCGAACCTGATACAGAATCCGTATCACATTTCATTCCCGTCCCGGAACAGACCCCTGCCTGCTTGGTCAGAATGGATTTTTCCCTTTCCCCTAAGACATTCTTTCGCTGTAATTCGGCCATCTGGAACACTCCTTTCATCATTTATCGCTATCTTACATGAGGGTATCTAAAAGTCTCTTAAGATTACGAGACTTTAAGACACCCTCGTTTTGATTACCGGAACCGCCTTATTGCTTTATTACATTACAACATCAAAATCCTCATCCTTGGCCTCTGCATCTACTTTATCCATCAATGCGCAGGTGATTTTCTCCACATAGCGTATTGCACCGGCATATCCGACCGTAGGTTGAATGGTATTGCCATAACGGTCAAGCACAGGAAATCCCATCCGAATGATTGGAATATTCTCCGCTTTTGCTATTTGCTTTCCATAAGAACTTCCAATTAAAATATCCACCGGCTCATTTTTAATCAGCTGATGAAGATAAAACAGATCCGTATCAGCTTTAATAACACATTTACCTGTATCGATTCCATGCTCTTTTAAGAGCGCTGACACCTGTCTTGTGAATTCCTCCTTCGGCGTACCTGTAATCACGTACTTTGGAATCATTCCCATTTCAATGCAAAGTGAGGTAAAGCTGTATACAATATCAGGGTCTCCGTAAATCGCAGCTGTCTTATTGTAGGTATAGGTATGGGAATCCAGCATTAGATCCACCAGTCTTCCTCTTTCGTCTTCAAGTGTTTGCGGCACCTCCTGGTGGGATATTTCACGAAGTGCCATGACATACTTATCCGTAAGCTTTACACCGATTGGCATGGGAATCAGCGAAAACGGAACCTTGTATTGTTTATCAAGGAATTCAGCAGGCTCACTGCTTGTGATATGTCCCATGGCAATCAGCTTTTTCGCCGTACCGAGAGCCTTGATATCTGCCGCAGAGGTTCCTGCTCCCTTGGGGAAATATTTATATTTGCCCGTCATAGGTGTTTCCAGGATTCCTTCATGATCCGGGAAATAGATATAGTCCACACCCATCACCCCTGCAATGCGCTTTAATTCCCTGTCATCTCCCGGATTGACCCAGCCGGGGAAGATGGCAGCCCGGTTGCTTTTAACTGCGGCTTTTTGTGTCATATACTTCATAATACCGATCATCATATTTGAAAAGCCCTGGATATGGGAACCTTCATAGGAAGGGGTGCTTGCATAAAGAACTGTCTTATCATCGGAAACCTCAAGATCCATAATATAATTTCCAACATCATCACCGATGGTCTCGGAAAGGCAGGTGGTGTGAATTGCTATAATATCCGGATCATAGATGTCAAATATGTTCTTTACCGCCGTTGTCAGATTACTTCTTCCTCCGAATACGGAAGCTCCTTCGGTAAAGGAGCTGGAGGTAGCCATGGCTGGTTCCTTAAAATGTCTTGATAATACGGTTCTGTGATAAGAGCAGCAGCCCTGAGAGCCATGGCTGTGGGGCATGCAGTTCTCAACCCCAAGCGCACAAAACATTGCTCCGACCGGTTCACAGGTCTTACAGGGATTAATGGTGATATGTCTGTTTTCCATAATTTCTTTTGGTGTCAGCTCAAGCATTAATTTTCACCTCCGATTCTTCCTCCAAGCAGTGCTGCCGTCTTCCAGGGAGGAGTGGTAAGCACCCAGGCTTTGGTATAAATACTCATTGTGACATCACGGCCGAATATGACAGCACCATTAAATCCTGCATACGGACCGGAATAATCATAGGAATGAAGCTGTCTGGACACTACTCCCTGCTTCTGGATCGAATATTTATCCTTAATTCCGGAAAAGAAGATGTCAGGTTTCATCGTTTGAATCAGCTCATCCGTTTCAAACATATTGTAGTCATCGACAACCATATACCCTTTTTTCATATCCGGAAACATTCCGTCATAGGTATCAATCTCGATTCCTTTTTCCTTGAGTTCCTCCAGTTTCTCTCCACTATAACGCTCCTTATATAATTCTTCATCCCGGGAAACAGCAATCTCTTCGATGTTCTTGCTGTCAGCATCCGGCTTTATCTCCGAAATGATGTCCCGCCCTTCATAGTCATCCCTGTGAGCGAATTCATATCCGGCGATAATCGTCTCGATTCCAAGGTCTCTAAGAAGGCTCTGATAATGATGAGAACGGGAACCTCCGGTAAAGATACCTGCTGTCTTGCCTTTTAACATCGACCGGTAATATTCCATATCATCTGAAATTGCTTCCAGCTCTTGTGCTATAACCTCTTCTGTTTTAGCAATAAGCTCAGTATCCTGAAAGTACTCAGCGATCATCCGAAGAGTTTTGCAGGTTGCCCCGATGCCGATAAAATTAACCTTCAGCCAGTCTATGCCGTATTTTGTTTTCATCATCTGTGCCACATAATTGATGGAACGGTGGCACATAACCAGATTCAAATCCGCAAGATGGGCATTCTTCATGGTTTCGTAGCTTCCATCTCCGGTAAACACTGATACTATCTCATATCCGATCTTTTTAAGTATTCTCTCTTCTTCCCAGCCATCACCGCCGATATTGTATTCACCCAGAATATTCAGCGAATATTTGCCCATCGGCTTTTTATCACCGGTACCAATAACCTGCTTCATCAGGCCGTTATTGGCAATATGATGTCCCGAGGACTGTGAAACGCCCTTGTACCCCTCACAAGAGAAGCCGATTGCCTTGATACCGTATTTTTTCTCAACTTCTCTCGCAACTGCCTGAACATCGTCACCGATCAGTCCGATTGGACAGGTGGAACAGATGAAGATACATTTCGGATTGAAAATCGCCATGATCTCATCAATTCCTTCCTCCAACTTCTTCTCTCCTCCAAATACAATATCTGTCGGCCGCATGTCCGTACAGAAGGAATAAGGGATAAAATTTTTCCCGCCTTCTTCCGTCTTTGCCTTATTTCTTCTGGTTCCCCAGCTGTAAAATGCACAGCCGATCGGGCCGTGGGTAATCGTGACCGCATCCTTCATGGGTCCTACAACAACACCTTTACACCCTGCATAACAGCAGCCCCTTGCTGTTGCGATACCGGGAATGGCCCTGGTATTAGCAGTTATGGTATCCTGCTCGTCACTCATCTCAAGCTGGGTGATATGGCTCTTTCTGTTTTTAAAGACTCTGGAGGAGTATTTTTCCAGCAACAAATCTCTTTCATTCATAAATATACACCTCCTAATACGCATCTGTAGTTGCTGCACCGTCTCTAACCCGGTATGATTCCATGACGGGAGCAACAAATATCTTTCCATCTCCGGGATGCCCTGTCTGATTCGCCTTTATGAATATATCAACCGCATCCTTCACTTTATCATCATCAACAATCACGATAAAAAGCCTCTTTGGAATCAACCTTACTGCTTCGGTAAGTGCCTCTCCCTGGGAATCCATCGGCAGTTCTCCGGTAGCCATTACAAGCTTCAGAAGTTCGGGATCAATCATTTTCTTGCCTCTGCCCATGCACTTACGGCAGCTGTAAGCAGGAAATCCATTTTCCGCCAACGCCCGTTTGGTTGCATTTACTTTATTCGGGCGAATAAAAGCCATGATTTCTTTCATATATATACCGCCTTTCGTTTAAAGACCCGCTTTTCCAGTGCTGACCGTGTATGCTTCTTCCACCTGTGATACAAATATACGCCCGTCTCCGTAGTTACCATTGCCGGTTCTTGCTGTTCGCATAATAATTTTTACAATGGTATCCTTATCCTCGTCCGTACAAACAATCAGCAGCATTTCCTTCGGAATCTCATCATAGCAGTAATCATCGACCATAATTCCTTTTTGCCTTCCTCTTCCAAAGACATCCATCTTGGTAACCGCAGCAAATCCTGCCTCAGCCAGCTCCACCATTACCTGCCCGGCTTTTTCGGGTCTTACGATAGCTCTTATTATCAGCATAAACTCTCTCCCCTCTTAATCCATAATTCCGTATTCCATAAGGATTTCTTCCAGCTCATCAATTGACATTGGCTTTGGAACAACAAACATGTCATTGCCCTCTATCTTTCTTGCAAGCTCTCGGTATTCCTCTGCCTGTGGCTCCTCCGGGCTGTAATCAATTACTGTTTTCTTATGGATTTCTGCCCTCTGTACTGCATTATCACGCGGAACGAAATGAATCATTTGTGTGCCAAGTTTTTTTGCCACTGCCTGAACCAGATCAGCCTCTCTGTCAACCTTACGGGAATTACAAATCAGACCGCCAAGACGAACGGTTCCTGTCTTTCCATATTTTGCAATACCCTTTGAGATATTGTTAGCTGCATAAAGAGCCATCATTTCCCCTGAACATACAATGTAGATTTCCTGTGCCTTCCCTTCACGTATCGGCATTGCAAAACCGCCGCAGACAACATCGCCGAGTACATCGTAGAATACATAATCAAGGTCATCCGTATAGGCCCCCAGCTGCTCAAGGAGATTGATGGATGTAATGATTCCGCGTCCTGCGCAGCCAACACCGGGCTCCGGACCACCGGACTCAACTCCCTTGATTCCCATAAACCCCTGCTTCATTACCGCCTCAAGCTCAATATCATCCCCTTCGTCTCTTAGGGTATCAAGAACTGTTTTCTGTGCAAGTCCCCCAAGCACCAGTCTTGTGGAGTCTGCTTTGGGGTCGCATCCGACTATCATGATTTTCTTCCCAATATCCGCCAGACCTGCTGTAAGATTCTGTGTTGTAGTTGACTTTCCGATTCCGCCTTTTCCGTAAATCGCTACCTGTCTCATAATGATTCCTCCGTTTCTTTAAAACAAAATGGCTTTTTAATCCGCTTGACAGCGCCGATTAAAAAGCCACCTCTTTGTGAATATGATCACTTGAACCTCTGCAACATGATTGTGAAATGTTAGGATTATCATAATAGAAAAAGTCCCTTGACACAATACATCAAATTATATAATTAATCTTCGTTTTTAATTCATCTTTTGTGACAATTATTGTATGTAGGTATTTTTGTGCTAAAATACCGCCATAACTTCTTGTTTTAAAACACTTTTTATGCATTATAACTGGTATAGTCAAAAAAATCCCCTTTCGCTTTCTTATAAGCTCATGGAGCTTTATATCTGTATTTTGGGTAAAGTCTTAACAAGCATTTTTATGCAACAAAAGAGAAATGCCAGACAGTGATTTACACCATCAAACATTCCTCTTACACCACCATATATACGGTTCTGTATACGGCGGTTCTCTAGTTTACACAAACTTCCTCTCTTTTCCACCTAAAGAACATTTTTAACTTTGACTTTTCCTCTGGCTATCAAATATATCTTCATTACTTAATTGGATGTCACATAAGCACCATTCGTGTATATCAGATATGACACTGGTTTGTTATATGTGTAGTCATACTGGCCGGTGGATGAATTCCAGGTCTGACTCTTTATTGGATATTTCAGCACTACGGTATCTGTATATCCCGGTGCATATACATTTGATGTGCTTGCAACAGCCATACCCATAGCTTTTCCATTCTCATCAAAGTATAATGCCGTAAGC
>NZ_FRFD01000007.1:0-143427 GCF_900143645.1 Anaerocolumna xylanovorans DSM 12503
CAATTTTAGCAACTCGTAAACTGGTAAAACGTGATTTTAGTCCTGCAAAATCAAGGATTAATAAAAAACATGAATTTACCTTTTCACTTAACGAAATACCCGGCATCCTGCCCAGCATCCTATTTCAATCAAATTTGACAGGGAAATAAATATCTCTCTGTCTGGCATCCTCCCCAAGTAAATTGACACTGTAAACGGATTGTGTTATGGTTAAGGAAACCTTTTTAGACTATTTGATATCTGGAGGAAGCCTTATGTATACAATTAAAGAAGTCTCTGTAAGAACCGGTCTGTCCATTTATACCCTGCGCTATTATGACAAGGAGGGATTGCTTCCTTTAGTAAAACGTACCCCTTCGGGAATCCGTAAATTTTCCGACAATGACATTGCCTGGCTTGGTTTAATCTGCTGCCTTAAAAATTCCGGAATGTCTATCGAAAACATCAAGGAATTTATGAACCTTTGCCTAAAGGGGGAAGAAACCGCAGAAACCCGCAAGGAAATGCTTCTCAAGCATAAAGAACATATCTTACATCAAATGAAAGAACTGAAAAAAAGCCTGGACACGGTAAATTATAAAATCGATCACTATAAAGAGATAGGGATTTTCCATATAGACGGCGACCAGCAAGATGCTGTATAACAAGTATAAATTCTGCAAGGAGGCTTTTTCATGCTCTCAGTACCGATAGACCTTGAATCCCCTGTTCCCATGTATGAACAGATTTATTCCTATATTAAAAATGACATTAAGGACGGCAGGCTTACGGAACGCTCCAAGCTTCCTTCCGCCAGAAGCCTGGCCACACATCTGAATATCAGCCGCAATACGGTAGATATGGCCTATTCCCAGCTGGTATCGGAGGGTTATATTGAGTCAGTCCCCAAAAGCGGCTTTTATGTTGCTGCCGTTTCTGCTCTTGCTTCCATTCCTCTGATGCCGTTAAACAGAAAAGAAAATAAGAAAGAAGAAAAGAAATCTTTTTTATATGATTTCTCTCCCTTTGCTATTGACATTAACAGCTTTCCCCATAATATCTGGAGAAAACTCTCGAAAGATTGCATGAATGAATATAACAATGAACTTTTCCTCTTAGGTGACAGCAAAGGTGATGAATCATTGCGTAATGCTATTGCCGGATACCTTTACAGCTCAAGAGGTGTAATTTGCTCGCCGGAACAGATTATTGTGGGAGCCGGAACAGATTATCTCCTGCTTTTGCTCTCAAAACTGTTTTCCGTACAAAAGACAGATAACCCTGTTATCATAGCCATGGAAAACCCCACCTATAAACGTGCTTATGAGATTTTTACCACCGGTATGCAGTTTGAAGTACTTCCCGTGGGATTAGACCAAAATGGTATCCGTGTTGACAAGCTTTCCGGATCAAAAGCGGATGTCGTATACGTAACCCCTTCCCATCAATATCCTCTGGGACTGGTAATGCCGGTTAAAAGAAGGCAGGAGCTGCTTTCCTGGGCCTCGCTGAAAAATGAACGCTATATTATTGAAGACGACCACGACAGTGAATTCCGCTATAAAGGAAAACCCATTCCTGCTCTTAAAGGAATGGATTCCCTGGGGAAGGTCATTTACCTTGGCACCTTTTCAAGAGCCATTGCTCCTGCAATCCGTGTCGGATACATGGTACTGCCGGAGGAACTCTTAACGCTCTATAAGAAGCACCTTGGCATGTTCGCTTCCACTGTTTCCAGAGTAGATCAGTACATCATAACTCACTTTCTGGCAGACGGATATTTTGAGCGTCATCTGAATAAAATCCGAACCCTGTATAAGAATAAACATGATTTATTGCTTCAGGCACTAAAGATATTCCAGAATAAAATTATCCTGGAAGGGGAACATGCAGGTCTACATCTGGTGGTTTATTTCAAAACCTCCCTGACGGAAAAGGAACTTCTTGACCTGGCCTGTTCAGGCGGCATCAAGCTATACGGCCTGAACAGGCACTATATTGTACCGGGTGCTAATACCCTTCCCGGAATTCTTCTTGGCTATGCAAACTTATCAGAGGATGAAATAAAAAAAGGAACCCTTGCTTTATATGAAATTTTAAAAGATTTTTTAACAGATTGAAGTAAGACATTGTGAAATAAAGCACCGGAAAAGCCTGTAACCTGGTTTTTCCGGTGCTTTTATAATGTAATAACGTTTATGCTCCATTGGGCAATCATCTACCCTTATTCTGAAAGTATTCCCTGCCATAGTCCATATCCTTATCCATCTGAGCTTTCAGCTCATCAAGGGAATGAAATGTTTCTTCTCCCCTCATTCTCTCTAAGAAGGATACCTGAATGAATTTTCCATACAGGTCATTGTCATAATCGAAGAGGAAAGTTTCCACTCTTTTCTCCGGTGTCGTTCCCACCGTAGGATTATGTCCGATATTGGTAATGCCCGGATATTCTTTTCCTTCAATGGCTGTAAGGGATATATATACTCCATCCGGCGGAAGCAGCTTAGTTTTATCCGGTATCAGATTGGTAGTGGGAAATCCGATCGTTCTGCCGATTTTTCTTCCATGCAGGACTTCCCCCCTGACAGAGAAGGGCCTCCCAAGAAGTTCCTGTACCTTCTCCATGATGCCTTTTCCTATCTGCTCTCTGATACAGGAGCTGCTGATTTCTTCATTCTCGATTTTCTTCTTCTCAATGATTTCGAGCTCATAGCCATAAACAGAAGCATACTCCTCTAACATCTTTACATTTCCTCTTCTGTCCCTGCCAAAGCAGAAGTCCGAACCGACTACGATATATTTTGCATCCAGTTTATTGATAAGGATGTCTTCGATGAATTTTTTCGGCTCCATAGACCTTGTTTCTTCCGTAAATGGAAAGGAAATCATAACATCCAGCCCATATTCCATAAGAATATGCTGCTTTTCCTCTTCCGTATAGATTAATTCCATTTCTCTATCTGAAAGCAGCTTACCGGGATGATAGAGAAAGGTAAATACAACTGCATTAAGCCCTCTTTTCTTCTGCTCAATTATCTTATTCAGCAAAAGCTGATGACCTAAATGCAGTCCATCAAACTTCCCAAGGGTTACTGCACTTCTTTTTAGTTGAAAATCTGCTCTTCCTGCTATATATTCCATATTTTCTCCCATCCGTGCTTTATAAAAACATTTTATAGGGTTTTATTATCTGTTCAGCCGGGCAATATTCGTAAATGCCGGTAAAATTGTTTTCTCCGCCATATACTCTGACCTTATCCGTCATATCGCATAATCCAGCCATTTCCTGCTCTAATTGGCTTATACTTAAAGAATTACCGTTGTAAAGCTTCTTCTCGAATTCTTTCTTTACATATACCTTTGCATAATCGGGAAACATATCAGGAACTTGTATGATATGCTCTTCTAACACGCCTGCTCTCATTTTTGCCTCAATCTCATCAAGCTTCAGGCTTTTTACTATTTCGAATTCTCCTGCCCGTATCCTTACCAGTTCTTTCATACAACCGCCGCAAAGAAGCTTCTCACCGATATCATGGCAAAGAGTTCTGATATAGGTTCCTTTTGAGCAGTCCACTACAATAACCGCCTCATTTGTTTCGCCGTTAAAGCTTTCTACCGTTATACTATGTATTTCAACATTTCTGGCTTGTCTTTCGATTTCCTTTCCTTCTCTGGCAAGTTCATAAAGACGCTTTCCATCTACTTTAAGGGCAGAATACATAGGCGGAATCTGGGCATAGGTGCCCTGAAAGGAAAGAATGGTATTTATTATTTCTTCCCTGCTTGCAGTAACCGGCTTTTCTGCCAGCACCGTACCGGTAATATCTTGCGTATCCGTAACCTTTCCAAGCAGTAACACTGCACGGTAAGTCTTGCTTTTATCTGTCAGGATATCACACAGCTTTGTTCCATTACCAAGGCACACGGGCAGAACTCCCCTCGCATCAGGGTCAAGTGTTCCCGTATGTCCTATTTTCTTCTGCTTTAAGATTCCCCGAAGCTTTGCCACTACATCATGGGAGGTATATCCTTTTTCTTTATATACATTAATAATTCCGTTTATCAACGAAGTACTCCTGTTCTCTATCTGTTCTTTAGCTGAAATTCAATATGGGGTGTCAGATTATTTACAACATCATGAAAAGTTCCATGCATCGTGCAGCCGGCTGCTCTTACATGCCCTCCGCCGCCATAATATACAGCAATCTTTCTGACATCCACGGCTCCGTTTGACCTCATACTGACTTTACATTCATGGAAATCCGATTCATAAATGAGTATTGCGACTTCCACTCCCTTTGTAATACGAAGCTGGTCTATGATTCCATCAAGATCTGATGACTCAACCTCATAAAACTCCATCATTTTTCTGCTAAGAGAGGATACGATACATCTTCCGTCAAGTAAAAATATACTTTCCAAAAGACATCTTCCCAATATCTGATTTTGATGATAATCCTTACGATAAAAGGTCTCATCAATCATTTCCGAAAATGGCACACCCTTCTCAATCAGAGCACCTGCTATCTCCATAGTTCTCTTTGTGGTGTTGCTGTGTTTAAAGACTCCTGTATCATGTATTATCCCCATATAAAGGGCATTTGCAATGGTAAGGTCAATATATTCTTTTTCCATAAGCTCATAAAGAACTTCACAAGTTGAACTGGCATCAGGTACTACATGATTTATCTGCGCAAAATTCGTATTGCTGATATGGTGGTCAATATTGATTGTTTTAGCGGCTCTCTTAAAATATTCCTCTGCAAAACCCAATCTGTCCAAACTTCCGCTGTCAAGCGCAATGAATACATCATATACTTTGCCCTCATTATTCGTTTGCCTTATCTTTTTGGCATCCTTTGTAATCTGAAGCTTTTCCGGTATCTCTTCCAGATAGATATCTACCTGTGTATCTTTTTTTATCTGGCTCAAATAACGGTATAGGGCCAGACAGGAACCGGCACAGTCCCCATCCGGCCTCATATGCCCGGCTATTCCGATAGAATTAACGTTCCCCACTTCTTTTAGCAAATCCATTCTACATACCTCCCTGGCTATTTGTCCATCACCGTCTATTCTGGCATAGAATCATTGCTTTCCTTGTCATCATCCTGTAAATCTTTTGTAACTTCATGAATCAGACGCGACATGTTAACACCATATTCGATGGATTGGTCCATGATAAAGATTAATTCCGGCGTATTCCTTAAGTTAATTGTTCTGGCAAGCTGTCCTCTCATATAAGGAGCTGCACTGCGTAAACCAAGCAATGTGTCTTTTTGCGCCTGCTCGTCACCAAGTACACTGATATATACCTTGGCAGATTTTAAATCCGGTGCCACCTCCACTGCTACAACAGAAGTCATGGGGTGAATTCTTGGATCTTTTATTTCTCTGTTTATTAGCTGGCTTATTTCTCTTTGAACTTCACCGTTGATACGGGTGTTCTTAATACTGTTTTTTCTCATATAACTCTCCATTCTGCCGAAGCACCGCGAATTTGGGCTTTGGCACAAACTTTAACTTTCTTAAGGCTTGCGCCATAAGGATCAATCTTGCTCTTTCTCCCCATGGCGCAGTTTTTACCTTTTTATTTTCTTGGAACTTCTTCCATAATATAAAGCTCCACCTGGTCGAATTCTTTGATATCATCGAACTTTTCGAATACCAGACCACATTCATAGCCTGCTGCTACTTCCTTTACATCGTCCTTAAAACGTTTTAAGGAAGCCAGAGAGCCCTCATAAGTCTTATTGCCTTCTCTTGTTATTCTGGCAAAGCAGCCTCTTTGAATCTTACCGTCTAAAACATAGGAGCCTGCAATCTGACCAAGGCCGGAGGCTTTAAATACCTGCCTTACTTCTGCATGACCTATGACTTTTTCTTCATAGATAGGCTCTAACATACCCTTCATGGCAGATTCTACATCTTCAATGGCATTGTAAATTACACGGTAAAGTCTCAAATCTACCTTTTCACTCTCTGCCTTTTCTTTTGCCACATTATCCGGCCTTACATTAAATCCGATGATAATAGCATTGGAAGCGCTGGCAAGGTTTACATCGGATTCATTGATAGCACCAACACCACCGTGTATAATTCTGACTGCTACTTCTTCATTGCTAAGCTTTAATAAGCTTTGCTTCATAGCTTCTACAGAGCCCTGAACATCTGCTTTTATAATGATGTTGAGTTCTTTTATATTACCTGCCTTAATCTGTGAAAATAAGCCATCAAGAGAAAGTTTTGCTTTGGTATCAGCAAGCAGCTTTTCTCTGCCCTGTGAAATATAGGTTTCGGAAATAGCTCTTGCTTCTTTTTCGGTACTGGTTGCTATGAAGATTTCACCTGCGTCAGGAACCTCGTTTAATCCTAGTATCTCAACAGGAGTAGACGGTGTTGCATCCTTTACTCTTCTGCCCTTATCATCCATCATGGCTCTTACCTTACCATAAGCAGAACCAATTGCGATAGAATCACCCACATGGAGTGTTCCCTTTTGAACAAGAACAGTAGCAACGGGACCTCTTCCCTTATCAAGCTCTGCTTCGATAACAATTCCTCTGGCATTTCTATTGGGATTTGCCTTTAATTCAATCATCTCTGACGTAAGGATAATCATTTCAAGAAGCTGCTCAATTCCTTCTTTAGTATGTGCAGATACGGGAACGAATATGGTATCGCCGCCCCAATCTTCTGCAACCAACTCATATTCTGTCAGTTCCTGCTTTACACGTTCGATATTGGCACTGGGCTTATCAATTTTATTGATTGCAACAATAATCTGAATACCAGCTGCCTTTGCATGGCTGATAGCCTCTATTGTCTGCGGCATTACACCGTCATCTGCTGCGACTACCAGAATTGCAATATCCGTAGACTGGGCACCGCGCATTCTCATGGAGGTAAAAGCTTCATGTCCCGGGGTGTCAAGGAAAGTTATCTTCTCTCCGTTAACTTCTACAACATAAGCTCCGATATGCTGGGTAATACCGCCGGCTTCATGGGAAGTTACATTCGTCTCTCTGATTGCATCCAAAAGGGAAGTCTTACCGTGGTCAACATGACCCATCACGCAGATAACAGGCGGTCTCTTTTCAAGAGTTTCGCTATCGTCTTCTTCTTCCTTTAAGAGCTCCTCTATAACATCAATCTTTATTTCATGCTCTACTATGATTTCATATTCAATGGCAATTTCCCCTGCTTCTTCAAAGGTAATTTCCTGATTAATCGATACCATCTTGCCGGAAAGAAAGAGCTTCTTTACAAGTGTTGCTGCAGGCATCTTCATCTTATCTGCCAATTCCTTAATCGTCAGCACATCAGGAATTACAATTGTTTTAATCTCATCTTCCTTATTTTCCTGCTGTATAGCCTTGGGCTTAATAAACTGGCCCTTCTTAGGCAGTTTGATTTCATCATTGTTCTCGTTATCGAAATTCTTCTCATAGGTATTCTTTGTATTTTTGCCATTTTTATTTCCTCTGCTGTTTCTGACATTTACAGAATCACTTCTTGACATTCCGATAGGTGCATCAAATTTCTTGGTAGAATCCGTTCTGGTTCCGGTACTTCTTCTCCTGCTGTCATTCGTATCATCTTTATCCTTATTCATACCGCCAAAGCCAGAAGATTGACCATTACTGCGGCCCGCGGAATTTCCGCCATACTGGCCGCCGCCCGGACGGTAGCCTCCGCTTCCTGCCGGTCTTCCTCCCGCTGAATAAGGTCTTCCCTGACCGGTTCCAGGCGTTCTGTTCTGTGAGTCACCATTTCTGTTATATTGTCCCTGACCGGTTCCACTATTGTTTCTATTATACTGTCCCTGGCCGGTTCCACTATTGTTTCTGTTATACTGGCCCTGGCCGGTTCCACTATTATTTCTGTTATACTGTCCCTGGCTGGTACCATCACTGTTTCTGTTATACTGCCCCTGGCTGGTACCGTCACTGTTTCTGTTATACTGCCCCTGGCTGGTACCATCATTGTTTCTGTTATACTGTCCCTGGCTGGTACCGTCATTGTTTCTGTTATAGCCCTGGTTGTTATTATTTCTGTTATACTGACCCTGATTGTTATTTCCATAGGAATTATTTCCGTAAGGACGGTTTGTGCCACCCTGATAACCTTGATTATTAGCACCTCTGTCATTTTGGGGCCTTCCGCCATTTCCCTGTCCCTGTTGACTGTACTGTCCCTGCTGACCCTGCTGACCTTGCTGTCCCTGTGGACGGTTTCCTCCGTAAGGGCGGTTCTGGTTATTCTGATTTCCCTGACGGTAGGGTGCATTCTGTCCCTGTGCTCTGGTAAAGCCTTCTCTTTCCGTTCTTTGTCCCTGGTCCGGTCTCTGCCCCTGATAAGAAGGTCTGTTTGCGCCTTGTGGATGAGCACTCTGTGCCCCCTGTGCTCTGGTAAAGCCTTCTCTTTCCGTTCTTTGTCCCTGGTCCGGTCTCTGCCCCTGGTCCGGTCTTGTTCCCTGCTGATGAGGACGTCTTTCAGAATTATCGTTATAATTTCTCTGGCTTCCTTCCGGTCTTTGTCCCTGGTTGTTCCTGTTATGCACACCGTCTCTGTCGTTTCTCTGTCCCTGATAGGAACCACGGGAGCCCTGTTCCCCATTATTATGTTCCGTAAAACCGGTTCTTGGTGCATTCTGTCCCACACCTACAGAAGCTGTCTTAAGTTTGTCAGCCTGATTACCCGGTGCAGTTTCCGCCTTCTTTTCTTTATTTTCCGCAGTTAATGCTGTTGCAGCTACGGAAGTGTTTTTCTCAGTCTGATCTGACTGGGGAGCGAAACGCCCTTTTACCATGCTAATCTCCTTATCATCGATGCTGCTCATGTGACTTTTGACATCCACGCCTTTTTCATTTAAAAAACCTACAATATCCTTGCTTTGCATATTAATTTCTTTTGCCAGTTCATATATTTTAATTTTAGCCATACTTACTACCTCCACTTATCATGACTCAGTGCTTTCTTCGCATGTGTCACTCATTAACATGTTCAGTTGCTTTTCTACCGCATCAGCCAGACCCTTGTCTAATAGAACCAGGGAAGCCCTGAATTCTTTTCCAATAGCATGCCCGAGTTTTGTCTTATCACCAAAAAAGTAAATCGGCACTTTGTAGTAAGTACACATATTGGTAAACATCTTTTTCGTATTATCTGATGCATCGGCGGAAACCATCACAAGCTTTGCCTTTCCTTCCTTTACAGCCTTTTCGGTCATAAATTCACCACTTGAGAGTTTTCCTGCCTTTGCTGCTAAACCAATATAAGAAAATACTTTTTTTTCAATACCCTGTTCTGTATTTGTGCTATTGTTTTCATATGCCAAGTCCATTCAGCTCCTTCTTCAATTCCTCATACACATCCCCGGGAATATTTACTTTTAAGGACCTTTCCAGGCCTTTGCTCTTTACTGCCTTGACAAAGCACTCTTCCGATTTGCACAAATACGCACCTCTTCCGTTCTTTTTGCCCGTAGTATCAAGCATTATAATATTCTCCGGTGTTTTAATAACACGGATCATTTCTTTTTTATTCTTCATCTCACCGCAGCCGATACACTGCCTTTGGGGAATCTTCTTTACTGCTGCCATATGTTTACCATCCAATTTCGTCAGCCTGAGTCTCGCTCTTGATATCAATCTTAAAGCCTGTTAATCTTGCAGCCAGACGGGCGTTCTGTCCTTCCTTGCCAATAGCTAAGGAGAGCTGGTAGTCCGGCACGATAACACGGGCGCTCTTTTCTGCCTCATCTACAGAGACAGCCACTACCTTGGCAGGACTTAAAGCATTCTCTATGAGAATGACAGGATCCTCGCTCCAACTGATGATATCAATTTTTTCTCCTCTAAGTTCATTTACAATTGCATTTACTCTGGCTCCGTTGATACCGACACAAGCACCTACCGGGTCAACATCCGGGTTGTTGGAATGAACGGAAATCTTTGTTCTGGAACCGGCCTCTCTTGATATGCTCTTGATTTCTACGGTTCCGTCCTTTACTTCTGCAACCTCAGATTCAAATAACCTCTTAACCAACTCAGGATGAGTTCTGGATA
Source organism: Anaerocolumna xylanovorans DSM 12503 (assembly GCF_900143645.1). Taxonomy (GTDB): domain Bacteria; phylum Bacillota; class Clostridia; order Lachnospirales; family Lachnospiraceae; genus Anaerocolumna; species Anaerocolumna xylanovorans. Next base: position 10,053 of record NZ_FRFD01000007.1, read on the forward strand.
CGGTGATTTTCGGTCCCTTGGTGGTGTCCTTTACTTCCAGCACATATAATTTTATACGGTCTGTAGGTCTGAAATGCTCGCCCTTAACCTGTTCATTTTCCGTAAGAACCGCATCCACCTTTCCCAGATTGATACTTACATTATTTCCTACATAACGCTGTACGATACCGGTTACCACATCTTTTTCTTTGCTGTAATACTGGTTATACAATACTTTTCTTTCTTCTTCCCTGATTTTTTGTACCACTACCTGCTTTGCCTTCTGGGCAGCAATACGTCCAAAATTCTTAGGAGTTACTTCCACATTAACGATGTCGCCGATATCATTCTTGGGAAACTTTAATCTCGCTTCCACAACGCTTATCTGGATAACAGGATCTGTTACAGTCTCTACGATTTCTCTTTCTGCATAGACATTTACAGCACCTGTTTCTCTGTTTATGTTAACTTTGATATTATCTGCCTTTCCGAAATGGTTCTTACAGGCAGCTACCAGTGAGTTCTCCATGGCTTCTAACAGAATTTCCTTACTGATATCTTTTTCTCTTTCAATCTGATTTAATGCGTCAATTAACTCTTTGTTACCATTCATTTTCTGTTAATCCTCCTCTTTTCTCCTGTTTCTAGGGATTTTCTTCGTGTGAAAATCAAAAAACAATTTTCACTTCTTATTAAGAGCTAAAAATCAAATGCAAGGCGTATTAAGGAAATGTTCTGTCTCGGAATATCCAGTGTCTCGCCTTCTTCAAATTCCAGGGTTATCTTCTCTTCATCGTAAGCCTTTAATATACCTGTAAACTGCTTTTGCTTCTCAATTGCCTTATAAAGCTTTACATCTACTTCCTCACCAAGGCTTCTCTTAAAATCCTTTTCTTTCTTAAGCTGTCTTCCAAGGCCTGGCGAGCTGACTTCTAAAATGTAGGCATCCGGTATAAAATCATGCTTATCCAACAAATCACTTAATGCTCTGCTGACCAATTCACAGTCGTCTACAGTGATACCGTCCGGTTTATCAAGGTAAGCCCTTAGATACCAGTTGCTTCCTTCCTTTACATATTCCACATCCACCAGCTCTAACTGATGCTCAGATATGATCGGCGCTAACAACTGCTCCGTCTTCTGTTCATATTCTTCTTTCTTTGTCATCTTCACCTAAACCTTTCTATAAATACAAAGAGTGGACTTTCGTCCACTCCTTTCAAATACTTTTACACTCTCAATTATTTATTATAACATCAATCGCAAGGGAAATCAAGTATTATTTCCCATTTTTTGATTTTTCTATCTTCAAACTTTTATCTTCTATGAGCTAACTCTTTTACGATATCTTTCCAGTCCAGTCCGCATTCTGCCATAAGCACCATCATGTGATATAAAAAGTCGGATATCTCATATTTTAATTCCGAAGAATCCGGATTCTTTGCTGCTATAATAATCTCTGCTGCTTCTTCTCCGCACTTCTTTAATATTTTGTCAATGCCCTTATCAAAAAGATAGTTGGTATAGGAGCCTTCTTTGGGATGCTCCTTGCGGTCCATAATAACACTGTATACTTCATCCAATACGGTCAAAGGGTTTGTATCATCATAGGGCTTTTTATAGGTTTCTTCAAAGAAACAGGTGGGGCTTCCCGTATGGCAGGCAGGTCCTATCTGGCGTACCTTGGCAAGAAGGGTATCCTTATCGCAATCCACCGTCAAAGACTTCACATATTGGAAATGTCCCGATGTCTCTCCTTTTATCCAAAGCTTACTGCGGCTTCTGCTGTAATAGGTCATTCGGCCCGTTTCAACTGTCATATTGTAGGCTTCCTCATTCATATAGGCAACCATAAGGACTTCCTTGGTCTTATAATCCTGTACCACAACAGGCAGGAGTCCGTCATTATTTTTCTTCATCGCAGAAAATGGGATGCTGCTTTCGCAGGTATTCACAGGAATACTTTCTGCTTTTAAGGCTTTCTTGGCAGCGTATAAATCCTGGCTCTTATAATAATCCGTAATAATTCCTTCTATGTTATCTCCTAAAAGCTTCTTTTTTATAAAAAGCTGTGTATCCTGCTGCCGGCCTGTTTCTTCCTTCTCTGTGCCTGTCTCTTTACAGTTCTTAATAATTACCGGAAGATTACTATCCAAGGGCTTACCATCGGTGCTGTCTGACGATGCCTCTGTTCTCTCTGCGATAACAGCCGAAACAAACTCTCCCGCCCATGCTGCTAAACAGCTGTTTTCTTCGTTTTCCTTTATCTCCAGATAAATTCTGTCTTTTCCAAAACGCGTGGAAGCTTCTTTTAATGCCTTCATAACGGTGGTTTCCTCCACCGTATTTTGTGATTCTCCTGACGGCTCACCGGATACCTTTAAGTCCCGGACCTTTACTGCTATGGCTCTGGCTCCGGTATAGAGTGCTTTCTTTACATCTTCAAAGCGCTCCATATGGCAGCTGATTATAATAGGAATATCCACTTTCTTTGCCAACTCCCCGGCTGCCTTTAAAAATTCTTCCTTACAGGAATAGTCTTTGGTATCACAGCTAATATAAAGCTCATCAGCACCATAGGCTTCATAAGCTACCCCCTGCGCCAAAAATTCTTCTGTATTCTCTCTATTATAAGCTATACACGGTATAATCTTCTTTTTCATGACTGCCTCCTATTCTATTGTTCCCTTTGTAGACAGTACATCCTTTATTCTTCCATCAAAGAAAGATGCTTCATCCAAAGCCTTGGCAAAGGCTTTAAAAGCTGCCTCAATAATGTGGTGGGTGTTGCTGCCATGAATCTTCCTGATATGAAGATTCATACCGGCACTATAGGATAGAGCATAGAAAAATTCCTGTATTAACTCTGTGTCAAGCTCTCCTGCCATAGGGGCAAGGCTTCCAAGGTCACATACCAGATAAGGTCTTCCGGATAAATCAATGGCACATACCACAAGGGATTCATCCATTGGAAGCATAAAGTTTCCAAAACGTTTAATTCCTTTTTTATCTCCCAGTGCCTGACGGATTGCCTGTCCTAATACAATTCCCGTATCCTCCACCGTGTGATGCCCATCCACATAAAGATCGCCTTCTGCCTTTATCTCCAGGTCAAAAAAACCATGCTTTGCAAAGCCCTCTAACATATGGTCAAAGAAGCCGATTCCTGTCTTTATCCTGGCTTCACCGGTTCCATCCAGGTTGATGGAAAGTGTAATATCTGTTTCTTTTGTTTTCCTGGTGATAGTGCTTGTTCTATCCATGCCTATTCCTCCTCAAAACGTACTGCAATGGAATTGGCATGGGCGGTAAGGCCTTCTGCCTGGGCAAAGCGTACTATATCTTTATAAACCGGTTCCAGGGCTTCTCTCGAATAAGAGATAATACTGGATTTCTTAATATAATCATCCACACTTAAGGGTGAGAAGAACTTGGCTGTTCCATTGGTGGGAAGCACGTGATTGGGTCCTGCAAAATAATCCCCAAGTGGCTCACTGCTGTACTCCCCAAGAAAGATTGCTCCGGCATTTTGTATCTTTGTCATAAGGGTAAAGGGATCCTTTGTGAGAATTTCAAGGTGTTCAGAGGCTATCTCATTGGCTGTCTCCACTGCTTCATCCATGTCAGAAGCTATGAGGATATAGCCGTAATTATCAAGGGATTTTTCAATGATTTCTTTTCTCGACAACACAGATGTGAACTTCTTTACTTCTTCCGATACTCTATAAGCTAATTCTTCACTGGTGGTAATTAAGATAGCACTTGCCAGCTCATCATGCTCTGCCTGTGATAAAAGGTCAGCAGCCACATATCTTGGATTGGCGGTTTCATCCGCAAGCACCAGTATCTCACTGGGTCCTGCGATGGAATCAATACTTACGTGGCCATATACAGCTTTCTTTGCCAGTGCTACGTAAATATTGCCCGGCCCCACGATCTTATCCACTTTTTTTATGGATTCCGTCCCATGGGCAAGAGCTGCTATCGCCTGTGCGCCTCCCACCTTATAAATCTCTGTAATACCTGCTTCCTTTGCAGCAACAAGGGTTCCGGCATAAACTTTCCCTTCACTGTCCGGCGGTGTGGTCATAGCAATACGCTTAACTCCTGCTACCTTTGCAGGGATTACATTCATCAGAACAGAAGAGGGATAGGCTGCCTTTCCTCCCGGTACATATACTCCGACGGATGCTAAGGGAGTAATCTTTTGTCCCAGTATAATCCCACTTGGCTCACTGTCAAACCAACTGTACTGCTTCTGCTTTTCATGATAGGTTCTGATGTTTTCTGCGGATTTTCTAATAACCTGTACTACCTCGGGGTCCACCAAATTGTAAGCTTCTTCCATCTCTTCTTTGGTTACCAGAATGGTATCCCGGTTAATATCTGCCTTATCAAAACGCTTGGTGTATTCAAAAAGAGCAGCATCTTTTCTTACCTTTACTCCCTCAATAATTTCAGCCACCGCTTTTTCATAAGTCTCATACTGGTTGGGACTTCGCTTTAACAGATTTCTTAGAATATCTTCTTTTATTCCTTTTTCTAACCTTTCAATCCTCATCATGACCTCTTTTCCGAATATCAGCTTTATTCTTTGCTCTTGGATTTTTCCCTGTGTCATTTGGCTTTTATAAGTACTTCCCTTAAATCAGTTATCAGCTTGTTGATTCTTTCCTGTTCCATCTTCATACTTACCTGGTTTACCACCATTCTGGCTGACAGCCCGCAGATTTCTTCCAAAACCTCAAGCCCATTCTCCCTAAGGGTTGAACCGGTTTCAACGATATCTACAATCACTTCAGATAATCCAACAATAGGGGCAAGCTCAATAGAACCGTTAAGTTTGATAATTTCTACTGTCTGATGCTTTTTATTATAAAAATAATCCTTGGCAATATTAGGATACTTGGTTGCGACCCGGATTAATTCCCCATGCTGCAACAGTTCTTTCGCTGATAAAGGACCTGCCACACACATCCGGCATTTGCCAAATCCCAAATCAATAACCTCGTAAAGCTTTTTGCCCTCTTCTAAAATCGTATCTTTTCCTACGACTCCGATATCGGCTGCTCCATATTCCACATAGGTAGGAACATCGTTAGCTTTTGCCAGGAATATCTTAATTTTCTGCTCTTCATTGACAAATATCAGTTTTCTGGAATCCGGATCCTTCATCTCTTCACAGGTATATCCCACCTGCTCTAATATCTCCATTGTCTTTTTTGCCAGCCTTCCTTTGGCTAACGCAAATGTCAAATATCTCATCTAAACACACTCCATTTATCAAACTAAACCCCTTGCATATCGCAAGTCTACTTGCGATACTGCCCAAATAGAAATTAAAAAATGCAACGCATTTTTCAAACTAAAAGTTCTGAAAGGCTTGCGGTATTCCTCTCTCCCGTCTGGCAGTTCATTACCTCAACAAGATTCTCCTTATCAAAGAAAAGGATACCCCCTATACTGTTTCTCTTGCAATATTCCATATACTCTTCTAAAGGATGTTCATTTTCATAGCTGATAAGCTCTATATTCATATCCTGACTGCGGAACCGGTTTGCTAACCGGATGGCTGTCTCTCTCCATTCCTTCCGGTATAATATCAGGGTATTGTCCGTCCTTGTTTCTATTGCAATCTTCTGTCTCATAAGGGCCATCATAAGCTGGTCTGCCAATATGGCTATTCCAATGGCCGGAGCCGTCTTGCCAAACTGCTCCACCAGGTTGTCATACCTTCCTCCACTGGCTATAATGTCTCCTGTGCCATAGGTATATGCCCGGAAAATAATCCCCGTGTAGTAATTATATTGGCTAAGCATCCCAAGATCAAAGGTAATATATTTTTCCAATCCGTAAAGTGTAAGGATTTCATATACCTCTTCCAGTCTCTCAATAGCTTTTAAGGCCCTTTCATTCTTAGTAAGGCTTTTAGCTTCAAAAAGGCATTCCGGAGAACCAAAAAGCTCTGTAAGGGTAAGAAAAGCTTTTTTTAGCTCTGCACTGATTTCCTTTTCCGATAAAAGTTCCTCTACCCCAAACATGTTCTTTTCTTCTATCAGGTTTCTAAGCTGTGCTTCTTCCTTTTCTGTAAAGCCTGCTTCCTTTGTCAGCCCATAAAAGAAACCTGCTTCTCCGATTTCGACCTGAAATTCTTTCAGTCCGGTTTCCAAAAGGCATTCTATGGTTAGCGCCAGCATCTCCGCATCCGCGTTAACAGATGGGTCATTGATAAGCTCCGCTCCAAGCTGGGTGGATTCCTTTAGTTTTCCCTGATAACTGTTATTATTTATAAAAATGCTTCCCATATAGCACAGACGAATGGGAAGCTCTTCTTCTTTGTAATATTTAGCGGCACACCGAGCAATGGACGGTGTCATATCCGGTCTTAAAACCAGGGTATTTCCTTCCCTGTCAACGAATTTGTACATATCCTTTTCAGGTACTGTACCACGTTCCTGGTTAAAGATTTCAAAGAATTCAAAGGTTGGCGTCTGTATATCCCGAAAACCATGAAGTTCCATAACATGATGGAGCTTACTTTGTATTTTTAGCTTTCTCTCACATTCATGGTTGTAAATGTCTCTGACACCTTCCGGTGTATGCAGCAGTTTATCGTTCATATCCACACCTGTTGGGAAGTCTGAAAGCTGATTTTTTGTACTTGCTTTCCTGTCCCTGCCACTTAAAAGCTGAAAGAAGGAACCTGTGGCGTACTCTTTCCTCTGAATTTTCTTTCAACCGGAATCTCTCTGCTTTCTTTTTACTATACCCATTGATTATCAGGTAAATCAAAGATTATGTAGGACGCTTTATTGTGGTAACGTGATAATTCATTAGCAGATAGATGTGAGACAATTATAATACAATGCCCCTACCATGTCAACCTTTAATTTTCTCTTCCGTCCGCATCCTTTGCAAGGTTGACCAGATAGTGTATATAGATACTATTCATACAGGATATTGCATTTTCAGGATCAAGTTCCTCAAAGCGGAAGCTCTTTCTGCCGCCTTCTTTTGCCCTGTTCCAGAATACCAGAAAATCCTTCAACGGAAGATAATGATAGCAATTTCTTTTTGAAAAATAGATTAAGAGAAAGGCAATTCCGCTCTGTTTCTCAAAATCTTTCATAAATTCCACCTGGTGTTCATGGACATTCTGAAGGGAAAAGGTGTCACTGGCACATTCCTTGGCATCAAAGCACACCGGTATTCCCTGTGCCGTACCAATATAGTCTACGGTACTCTTCTCTTCAAAATAAGCCAGGGTTATATGGCGGTTTTCCTTATCTATGTTAATCGGTGTAATGGGTGTGGGTATTTTCTGTATGAGTGCAAGGCCTTTTTCCCGGTATTTGGTGTTGGTCAGATTTATCAGTTCTTCCAGGGCGGAACCTCTAAGACCTCTTGAATTCCATGAGGGCATTTTTACTACCTCCCTTTTTGTTTAAACACGTGCTGTTTAGATACATGCCTTTAAGATATTTTCAAAGTACACAGGCAGTTCTGCCACAAGCTTCAGCCCTGACAGGTTGGAAAGTTCCCCCTCCAGGCGGTCAGGAAATACCATCTCGTAGGAATGGAGCAACTGGTGTGACAGCCTGAACTTAACTTTAAACTTCTCATTGACTGTCCTGTCCCCATACTTGGTATCCCCAATGATAGGACAGCCTATACTGCTTAAGTGCGCCCTTATCTGATGGGTCTTTCCGGTTATCAATTTGACCCTTAAAAGGGTGTAATCCTTATTTCCTCTTATGGGAATATATTCTGTTTCAATATAGTCGGCATTTTCTCTTGGGCTTTTTAAAACCGTAACCTGATTTGTCCTTTCATCCTTAAGAAGATATCCGGTTATCTTTTTCTCTTCCTTTACCTCTCCTTTTACAAAGCATAGATAATACTTGGAAAGAGTTCTCTCCCGGAGCAGTTCAGAGAGGGTCTTAAGTCCTGCCAGAGTTTTTCCTGCGGCTACCAGTCCGCTGGTATTCCGGTCAAGGCGGTTACAGATTCCCGGTTTAAAGGTCTCTAATTCATTTAAGGTTATGCTCTTTGTATCCAACAGGTAGGAGATAAGATATTCCACCAGGGAAATGTCCGTTTCCTTTGCCTTTTGTGAGAGCATTCCGGCGGGCTTATTGGCAATTAAGACATTGTCATCCTCATAAACCACCTGAAAACTTTCACTGGATTTCTTCTCCTTTTGCCCTGTTTCCTGTTCCGGCAGAGGAATCACATAGCTTTCCGTGAATTTTTCAATGGTTTCCTCTGATAAAAACAGCTTTATTTCATCCCCCGGCTGTACCGGTTCACCGCCTTCGGCTTTCTTACCATTTAAGGTTATATTTTTCTTACGCAGCATTTTATAGATAAAACTTTTCGGAGCTTTCTTTAAGATCTTAAAGAGCAGCTTGTCAAGTCTTTGCCCCGCCTCATTTTTACCTGCAATTATGGTCTTCATTTTTATAACCATGCTCCTTTCAAAGTCTGGAGACTTTGTGCGCAGTTGAAAAACAGTATCTTTGTTTTTCAACCTATAAGTTCCAGATAGGAATGGATATAATAATCAGAAAGCTCTTTCTTCTTATCGGTATCTCCCTCCGAGTACTTATCATACACACCGCACACCTTCATTCCTGCACTCTTTCCCGCCTGGATCCCCTGTATAATATCTTCAAACACAAGGCAGTTTGCTGCCTTGGCTTTCAAATCCTCGGCTACTAAAAGATAAATGTCCGGGGAAGGCTTACCCTTTGCCACCTCACAGGAGGTTCTGATAGAACCAAAATATTCTAAAACTCCCAGCTTGGCAATTACCAGCTCCACCAGCTCCTTTGAATTGCTGGTGGCTATTCCCATTAAGATTCCCTCGTTTTTTAGATTCTCAAGAAATGTAAGAACCCCCTCCTTTAAGGGTACCTCATTAGAATATTTATCCCAGGCCATCCTGTTCCATTCCGCTTTGATATCTTCTACGGAATCGGGGATTAAAAAACGCTCTTTAAAATAAACTGCTGTTTCTGAAAAGCTCATTCCCTGTACCAGCACCTGAAGATCTTCCGGCAGTTCAATGCCAAAGTGCCTTAAATACTCTCTGTCTATATTTTCCCACATCCACATGGAATCAACTAATGTTCCGTCCAAGTCAAACAAAACTGCTTCTATTCCTTGAAATATTTCTCTTTTTAATGTCATTTTATTTTTCACACTAACTCCCATGCATTTCGCAAGTTTACTTGCGAAACTGCCCAAATAAGAAGTGAATTATGTTTTTCAATAATTCACACTATTCATTCCTCTGTCAATTTTTCAATAGTTCAATTTCTTCCCTTGTAAGCTTTCTGTATTCCCCAGGGCACAGTGTTTCATCCAAAGCCAGTTCTCCCATCTTAAGCCTCTTTAGGTATAGCACTTCTTTTCCCACTGCCTCAAACATGCGCTTTATCTGATGGAATTTGCCCTCACAGACAGTAACAAATACCTCTGATTCTTCTCCTGTCTTTTTGATTAAAAGCTCTGCCGGGAGTGTGGTAAAGTCTTCTTCCAGAGTAATACCTTCCTGGAATCTTAAAACATCTTCCATTTCTACCCTTCCCTGTACTCTGGCAAAATAAAGCTTTTTAACATGTTTCTTAGGAGAAAGCAGTCTATGGGCAAGGTCTCCGTCATTGGTAATCAATAACAGTCCTTCTGTGTCCTTATCCAGTCTTCCCACAGGAAAAAGGTCCTTTCTCTTTCCTTCATCAATAAGGTCTACAACTGTAGATGAGAGCTTGTCCCTGGTGGCAGATACTACTCCTGCCGGTTTATTAAGCATATAATACTCTGTTTCTATATAAGAAATACGCCTTTCATCAAAGGTAACGGTATCTTCTCCGGTGATTTTACGCTCCGGCTGTTTTTCTACCTGGCTGTTTACCTTTACTCTTCCTTTACGAATATATCCCTTTACCTCACTGCGGGTGCCAACTCCCATATCTGCAAGGTATTTATCCAATCGCAGGCTTTCTCCCATCTGTTAGCGGTATCCTTTCTGTTCCTTTCATCTGCCGTCTATTTACACAAAATCAAGGATTTAATAATCTTGCTGTCTCCACTCTAGCTCCCATGGCATAAATCGTCTGCTTGCAGATGATTTACTGCCTCAAATCAGGGTGTGAAATTTTTTATTTCACACTAACACCCATGCATTTCGCAAGTTTACTTGCGAAACTGCCCAAATAGAAAGTGAAAATTATTTTTTAATTTTCACACTACATCCATCTCCAGCCCGGGAGGTATTTATTCTTTAGCGAATCCTTTAAAAGCTTTCCCCAGCCCAGGGAGAAGGAATCTGTTGTCACCAGATGGTATCCGTCTCCATAAGGGCTGTTTCCTTCTATTGTCTCACATTTTAGATATTTTATCACTTCAAAACTGCCACTGTTTAGGTCTATTGTTTTTTTATAATCTCCCTGACTCAAAGCGCAAGCCAATGCCTGACTGGGTTCAAACCGGCCCTTCTTCATCTCTCCAAGTAAAAGTCCCTGACGCAAAAGGCGAAGCCCTTTTAACGTTGGCAGCCCATCCGGAAGAAGATACAGCCTGTCCTCTTTTACCAAAAGGTTTTCTTTCTTTATTGGAAGGGAAAGTTCTGCGAGAAAATCCTCTGTTTCTTTTGGCAGCTTAACTTTTCCCTGACAGCTTTCTGCACTCTCTGCCTGATTGATTCCACTGGCAGAATCCCCTTTTCTCAATAGAGCTATAAAGTGCCCTTCCCCTTTTATCTTGTGCGGCCATAACCGGATACAGTTCTTAAGCTCTTCCCTGCCGCCAACCCATTCCGGCCTTCCCTGTGAAAACCCTTCATAAGAAACACTGCTATCCGTAAGGGGATTTACAACCTGAAATTCCGGAAACTGCTCCAACAGGTAGGATATTGTCCCTTCATTTTCCTCCGGTGAAAAGGTACAGGTAGAATACAAAAGGTATCCGCCGGGTTTTAACATTTTCGCTGCCTGTATGATAATTTCCTTTTGCAGCTTGTTATAATAACCCACTCCATACTGTTCCCAATTCTTCATGATGGCAGGGCTCTTACGGAACATCCCCTCGCCGGAACAGGGTGCATCTACCAGAATTTTATCAAAATACTCCGTAAAGTAATCCACCAGCTTACCGGGTGCCTCACTGGCTATTACCGGATTGCGGATTCCGAAAAGCTCTATGTTCTTAAGAAGGGCCTTTGCTCTGGAATTGGATATGTCATTGGATATTAGTACTCCCTTTCCGCATAACCTTGCCCCTAATTCCGTACTCTTCCCTCCCGGTGCGGCACAAATATCTAAGACCTTATCACCCGGTGTGATGGGCAGTAAGCTTGCCGGTGTCATGGCACTGGGTTCCTGTATATAATAAAGACCTGCAAAGTAATAGGGATGCCTTGCGGGCTGTTCCTTCTGATTATAATAATAGCCATTCTTAATCCAGGGAATTCGTGTTATCGGAAAAGGTGCTATCTTTTCGAATTCTTCCGGTGTTATCTTTAAGGTATTTACCCTGATTCCGCTGTAATGCTTCTCATCAAGGCTCTTTTCATACTCCTTATATTCCTCTCCCAATAAACTCTTCATTCGTTCTTCAAATGTCTGCGGTAATTTCATTCCAGCCTCTTTCTTTCGCAGCAAATTACTGTTTGCTATTTATTAATACATATTTAAAAGATAAATCCCTATCTAAGACTCTGGGCCCGGTACCCTTCGGATATCTTATCCAGCTCTCTGTTAAACCGTTCCAACTGTTCCAGGTCACCACTTTCATATATCTTAAAAAATTCATCCTGTATCTTTATTACTTCCCTTTTATTAGCCACTTTATAGAGATTTTGTATATTGGTCAGTATATCCGCCACCATATTTGCCTTCAGCTTAAAAGAATTCTGTGCATCCATAATTTCATCTCTCACAGAGGACATCTCCTGGTCTAAGGATATTATGGCATCTGCTGCCTTACTAAGCCTTGCCCTTATCTGTTCCGGCATATTTTCCTTGTATTTATATTGAAGGGAATGTTCTATCGTCGCCCAGAAATTCATAGCCAGAGTACGAATCTGTATCTCCGCCTGAACCTGCTTGGTTCCCTTTAGTGTCTCCACCTTGTAGTAAATAATCATATGGTAACTTCTGTAACCGCTTGGTTTCATGTTGTTGATATAATCCTTCTCACTCTTTACTTCCATATCGGTACGCATCTTTATAATTTCCACTACCTTTTCGATATCCTCAACAAACTGGCAGATAATACGGATACCTGCTATATCCTCCATCTTCTCTTCAATATCCTGCAGAGGAATATTTTTTTTCTGTGCCTTCTCCAGAATACTTGAAATGGTCTTTACTCTGCCGTTAACCTGTTCTATTGGTGAGTATTCCCCTTTCTTCTTATACTCTTCAATAATATGATTGAATTTAACTACCAGCTCATCTACTGCCAAAGCATAAGGATCAAGAATTTCTCTCCATAACTGTATTTCCATGAAAACCTCTTTCCGGATACAAATAGTTCCTTCGTATCCCTCTTGTTCTAGCATATTATTTCAATGAAAGCTTATCTTCTGTAAATATTGCAGTCCAATATTATTATAACACAAATTGCCTCTTTGTGGAAATAAATTAAAGCGGGGACAGCATAGAAAACGCATAAAAGATATCTTTGAAATTGGTGAAGTTACGAATCTTTCCCTTCCAGATACAGAAGGCTTCTGTAAGGATTGACACTTGTTTCCCCTAAAGTGGTGTCTACATATATGCCAAAATGAAGATGTACCGGAAACATGCCTTTGGTCCCCTCTTTTCCATACCCGCTGTCACCCATATAACCTAAAAGATCACCTGCTTTTATAATATCACCAATTTTTAGACCCTTTGCATAGGAGTCCAAATGGGCATAATAAATATAGGCTCCATGAGGAGCCCGTATTCCAACCCGATATCCTCCCTTTTCCAACCAGCCAAGCCTTTCTACTACTCCATCGGTAGCACTTATTACTTTATATTTTCCCGGGATATTTTCCTTTGGGAAAATATCCGTTCCTTCATGTCTCCTGTTCCCTCCATAATTTCTTAATTCACTCCAGGTATCACCATAGGACACTTCATCCTCTTCACTGGTTGCATCTACCGGAAAAAGCTTAAGATCCGAAATAATGGTTTCATAATAGCCCATTAATTCCTGACAGGATTTATTATCCTTAAGACTTTCTTTTAAGTAATCTAATTTTCTGGCAGAGATATTATCCCCTTTTAGCAGATTATTCTGCTTTAACAGCGTATATATCGCAGCATACTCTGCCCTGCATTCACTTTCTTTTTCTTCCCCGCTTTGATAGCATACGTTAATATCCCTGTATACCTCCTCCGGCAGCAGCATTTCCCTGAAATAATCATAGTCAATGCCCTCTCTTATGATTGTCTGCGAAACTTTTGTAAAATCGCAGGAATCCAGCCAGATTGATAACCGTACCAAGGTAAATATGAAAAATACCAATAGTACTCCTGCAAGGATTTTCTGCCTTAAATGCCCCCTTTGTCTTCCCTTCCATAGTGCGGGAAACCTGTGCCTGTACACACCTTCCACCGCAAATGGCCTGATTTGCTTTCCGGCTTTTCTTTGGTTGTTACTGCTTATCCTATAAAGTCTTTTTTTTATTCTATTATTACTCATGGCACCGTTTTATTATCAGATATTCTTAACATTATATGCCTGTCTAGGCGAATAAATCACCATGAATAAATCACCAAAACTGTTCCTGAAAATTATCCCTTTAAACGAAACGACTGCGGCCTCTGCATAGATGCAGGACTGCCTCCGGCATCCAGCGGCAAAAAAAGCCCCATGGCTTTCCGGTAAAGGAAAGCTATGGGGTTTCGGTTTCTTCCGTTTCATTAATAAAACTCTTAAGAAGACTGGCATTCTCCTTCATATCAGGTATCAAAACAGACATTTCTCTGACGGTTCCCACATCATAGGTGTTATCCGCAGGAATTCTAAGGGTTTGTAAGGGATTTCCCTTAATTTCAACCAGTTCCTTTAGGTAATCTGTGAATTGTTCCTGGGTTAAATCCGTAGTAATATCCGGCAGGATACCATTTGCTAATAAAGCCAGTTCCGGAAGGCTTTTTGTCTTGTATTTTTCATAAATTGCATTCAACACTGTCCTTTGCCTCGAAGTCCTTCCAAAATCATTGAATTCATGATTTCCTGCTTCTACATAACGGACTCTGCAATAGCCCAGTGCCTGATTACCGTTTAATACCTGTGAGCCTGCCACAACATTGCGGTATTTTTCTTTGGAAATATAATTGGTGCTGTTTAGATAATCAGCTTCCTTGCGGGTCAGTGTAATGGTTACTCCTCCAAGCTTATCAATGACATTCTCAAAGGTATTAAACCCTACCAGCATGTAACCGTCCAGACGGATGCCGAAATTCTCATAGAGCGTATCGTATAAAAGAGGCACTCCCCCATATTCATAAGCAGCATTTAACTTGTTATCCCTGAACCCCGGTATCTGAACCAGCATATCCCTCATAAGGGAAGTAATCTTTATACACTTTTCCTTTTTGTCCAGTGTAGCTATTATCATAATATCTGTCCGTCCATCAGCAGAGCCGGAATCTATGGCTTCTTCTCCCAACAGCAGAATATTTACCGTATTATCTTCCTGCTGATTTTCCTCATTCCCCACCGGAGTTTCAGTTATTGCAGGAGTCACTGTTGTTTCTGCTATACCCGGAACAGCAAGTTGCTGCTTTATGGTATTCCTATCATCATGAGCCATCTTACCATAGGCATAACCTGAAACAGCATCAAAAAGAAAACCTCTGCCCAAGGGCGTGGCAAAAAGAATCAATATAACAGCAAAAACCATGACAGCTGCTCCAAGGAAAATCTTAAGCCTCTTTCGCTTTCCTTTTCCTAAGCCTTGTCCGGCGGCTTTTTCTGCCGGGGCCATTTCAGCCGCTACCTGCTCCTTAAGGCTTTCTGTAATATCGTTTAACAGTTCATCTTCCTGTCCCCGGATTAATATCTGCACTCCCAGGGGATCTTCTGGCGATTCACTGTATCTTTCTTTCGTATCTGTATCTGACTCGGACTTTTGCATAAACAGCTCCTATAGCGTAAATTATGTAAAACTATTGGCGGGCCATAACATACCCTGATTCTTCAAAGCTTACATCAAAGGATATGCTCTTCATATACTCATAAAATTCACGGATTTTTTCGGGATTGTCAATCAGCTGCGTCTTTCCGTTAGCGGCATATGCCGGAAGCAGCTGTATCTTCGCATCCAGTTTTTCATCTAAAGTTACTTTTAATACGGCTGTGCTTTTAATATTGCTGTAAAAGATATAATTACCCAGGCTGTAAATAATAGGTTTTCCGTTGTAATATTCTACTCCCTGAAGTACATGGGGATGGCTTCCGATTACCATATCAGCCCCGGCATCTATGTACTGCCTGGCAAGATTTCTTTGATAATCTTTTGGCTTCTCATCCCTCTCAATTCCCCAGTGCAGATAAACAATTACATAATCACTGTTTTCCTTTGCAGTCTTAATATCCTCCAGTAAAAACGCAGGGTCGTAGGTGGTAAGCATTCCTGCCTTACTGCCCGTAGCATTCCACTCTGGTACCGGGATAACTCTGGATGCTGCCAGAAAAGCCAGCGTCTTTCCATGCTCTTTCGCATAATGAATATTTCTGGCCTCTGAAAGATTATTGCCGGCACCAACATAGGATATTCCTGCTGCTGACAAGGTACTAAAGGAATCCTTAAGTGCCGTGGTTCCAAAATCCATGGAATGATTGTTGGCAAGGGTCACAATATCAATCCCCATATCCTGAAAGGCAGTCACATAATCCGGATTCACCCGAAAAGTATACTGTTTGTCCTCTGCCGCCTTTCCTCTATTGCTAAAAGTAAACTCCTGGTTCACCATAGCAATATCGGCATCTTTCATGGCTGCTAAAAGCTTATTATCAACAATCCCTTCTATCCCCTGCTTCTTATAGATACCTGCTACCGCATCGGATAAATAAATATCCCCGGCAAAAAACAGATTGATATCCTTTTCTTCTTCCGTATCAGCAGGTGCCGGCGTAGCAGAGGGGGCGGGTTCTTCTGTTCCTTTTTCATTGTCTTTCACTTTATCCGGGGCGGCAGTTACATTACCTGCCTGCCCGGACACAGATGCCACGTCTCCCTCTATGGAATTGTTTCTTCCTTCCCTGCCCCATGAATAAATCTTTATCTCATAGCATAATACCACTGCCAGTAAGCTAAATGTTATGAGAACAAAAGCCAGGAGACGGTACATCTTTTTTTTACTCATAGATTCTTCATTCCCTCGATTACTTTTTCAACATATTTATAAACTCTGACCGCAGAGGATAAGCTTAGCCTTTCTTTAGGCGTATGGATATCCCACATATCAGGTCCTAAAGCTACCATGTCAATGCCCGGAACTTTTTCGGCAAAAAAGCTGCATTCCAGTCCTGCATGGATGGCTTCTAATTTGGGTTCTTTTTTGTATTCCTCTTCAAATACCTTGGAAAGGTATTCCCTGAAAGGAGAGTCTTTTTTAAATTCCCAGGCAGGATACTGCCCTCTTACTACAAATTCCCCGCCCATGAATTCACAAATATAGGCAAGCTGTTTGCTTATGAATTCCTTATAACTGTTTACAGAGCTTCGAACAGAAAAACAAATAACTGCTTTTTCATCTTCCATATGGAATATTCCAAGATTTAAGGAGCTTTCTACAAGTCCCGGAATAGCACTGCTCATACTCTGCACTCCATTTGGCGTATTTAACAAGATAAACAGCAGCTTTTCAAAGGAAGTCGGATGAAGTACCTTATATTCGCCCTCTTCTCCCTTCATAACTCCAACGGTAAGCTCCGGCTCATTGGTAATGAATTCATTTTTATATTTTCTGGATAAGCCTCCAAGAATATCAGCAAAACGGTCATACTCGTCTTCCTCAATCACAATTTCTGCCTTGGAATCCCTTGGTATGGCATTATCTTTAAGACCGCCGTTATATTCTTCCAGGCAATAATCCATAGCTTCTCTTAATTCAAACAAGAGCCTTGCCATTAATTTTGTAGCATTGACACGGTTTTTATGAATCTCTGCGCCGGAATGTCCACCCTGTAAATCCGATATGGCTATTATCACCTTAAGACCCTTCTTTGTGATTCTCTTAAGCGGTAATTCACAGGTTGCTGTCAGTCCTCCTGCAGAACTGGTGAGAAGCGTCCCTTCCCCTTCCGAGTCAATATTTAACAGAAGTTTCCCCTTTAAATCCGATACGTCAAGTCCGATAGCTCCATCCATGCCGGTTTCCTCATCGGTGGTTATAATAGCTTCCAGTCTCGGATGCTTAAGGGTATCATCATCAAAAAGAGCAAGAATATAGGCAAGTGCTACACCGTCATCCCCTCCTAAGGTGGTGCGGTCAGCATGTATCAGGTCGCCGTCTACAAACAGTTCAATACCTTCTGCTAAAAAATCATGGGTACAGTCATTGGTCTTTTCACAAACCATGTCCATATGCCCCTGTAAAATTAACGCAGGTGCATTTTCATAGCCAGGTGTGGCTTCCTTTATCATTACCACATTCTCATATTCATCCTGTCTGTAGGTTATACCCTTACTTTTGGCATACTCTACCAGGTAATTGCTGATTGCAGTATTATGCTTGGAGCCTCTTGGAACTGCTGAAATCTCAGTAAAGTAATGAAATACCTTTTTATAGTCAAGTTCTTGTAATGTCTGATTCATAACAACCTCTTTTCTGACTATTCAATTTTTGATTGAATAATCCTTAAAAATTTTCTTTAATTCTTAAAGCTGTGAATAGGTGCCGGTATTCTTCCGCCCCGGTTAATAAAGTCATCACAGGAAAAACGGTTCACCGGCATAACCGGTGCATATCCTAAGAGTCCTCCGAATTCTACCATATCACCAACTTTTTTCCCAATTACAGGTATCAGCCTCACAGCTGTTGTCTTTTGATTTATCATGCCGATTGCCATCTCATCTGCTATGATTCCTGAAATGGTTGTTGCCTTTGTATCTCCCGGTATTGCTATCATGTCAAGTCCAACGGAGCAGACACAGGTCATGGCTTCCAGCTTTTCAAGAGTCAATGCGCCTGATTGGACCGCCTCAATCATACCTCTGTCTTCACTGACAGGTATAAAAGCACCGCTTAATCCGCCAACATAGGAGGAGGCCATAACCCCGCCCTTTTTCACGTTATCATTAAGCAAAGCCAACGCTGCCGTAGTTCCCGGTGCACCTGCCTGTTCAAGTCCCATTTCTTCAAAAATCTCCGCAATACTATCACCAACAGCAGGAGTAGGTGCCAGAGAAAGGTCTATGATACCAAAAGGAATATTCAGTCTCTTGGAGGCTTCCTTTGCAACCAGCTGTCCAACTCTTGTAATCTTAAAAGCAGTTGTTTTTACTGTTTCGCACAGAGTTTCAAAATCGGCCCCTTTTACACGCTTTAAGGCATTTTTTACAACTCCCGGCCCGCTGACACCAACATTAATGACAGCATCACCCTCTGTCACACCATGAAAAGCACCTGCCATAAACGGATTATCATCCGGTGCATTGCAGAATACCACCAGCTTGGCACAACCGATAGAATCCCTCTCCTTCGTGTATTCCGCAGTCTTTAAAATAATCTCCCCGAGGAGCTTAACGGCATCCATATCAATACCTGTTTTGGTAGAGCCCACGTTAACAGAAGAGCATACCCTCTCCGTTACAGAAAGTGCCTCAGGTATGGACTGAATCAAATGCCGGTCGCCTGCGGTCATTCCTTTGGATACCAGTGCAGAATAGCCGCCTATAAAGTTAACTCCCACCACCTTGGCCGCTTCATCCAGTGTCTTTGCTATGGTTACGTAATCCTCCGGTGATTTGCAGGCACTGCTTCCCACCAATGCAATAGGCGTTACGGATATTCTCTTATTCACAATCGGTATTCCGAATTCTCTTTCGATAGCCTTTCCGGTAGTTACCAGGTCCTTTGCTACCGTTGTTATCTTATTATATATCTTTTTATTTAATACCTCCAGGTTATTATCGGCACAATCCAACAGGCTTATTCCAAGGGTTATAGTTCTGACATCCAGATTTTCCTGTTCAATCATTTTATTCGTTTCAATAACCTCATTTATGTCAATCATGTTTGGCTCCCATCTGCGTGTTTTAGCACGCGTACAAAATTACCAATAATTTTAGAGTCTGTGCATCATGTTAAAGATATCTTCATGCTGGGCCTTTATAACGACGCCGATTTCCTTTCCCAGTTCCTCAAGCTCCGTGGCAATAACATCAAAGCTCTTAGTGGCCTCGTTAGCGTCTACAATCATCATCATATTAAAGTAGCCCTTAACAATTGTCTGTGAAATATCCATAATATTGATTTTATTTCCGGCAAGATAGGTGCAAACCTTTGCAATAATTCCAACCTGATCTTTTCCCAGAACGGATATGATTGTTTTTTTCATGATTACCTCTTTCCTGAATATTGTAATATTCTTATTATGTAGTTAGTGTACAAAGCATTTCCGACGGAACATCCCTTTTGGCAACGCTTAGCAAAGAATCTGTTTTTAATGAAAAGGCATTTTGTGAAATCACCTTATTTAATTCAAGCTTTACGGTTTCATATGCCAGATCCTCGAAATTATTCTCTTTGCTTAAATGGGCAAGGGTGATATGGCAGATCTTGTCATGAAGAATACTGCCAAGAAGCCTTCCTGAATTCTCATTGGAGAGATGCCCTCTTTCTCCTAATATTCTCTGCTTTAAATAATAGGGATATGCTCCTGCCAACAACATATTTTCATCATGGTTAGCCTCCATCAGAAGGATTTCGGAACCTGACAGCTTTGATACAATATAATCATCATAAACACCAAGGTCCGTCGCCATGCCGATTTTATGCCCTTCCGAAGTAAAAGTATAGCACACCGGATTAATCGCATCATGGGAGGTACTAAAAGGCTCCACTAAGATATCACTTATATAAAAACCTTCATCCGGTAATACCGGGCGAAAGAGTTCTGACGGAATGTCTCCCATATTCTTCATTCTGCTGATAGCTAAAAGAGTTTCCCTTGTACCGTAAATCGGTGTATGATAGCGCCTTGCTAATACTCCGATTCCCTGTATATGGTCGGAATGTTCATGGGTTATTAAGATTCCTTCTAAATCAGCCGGCTTGACATCAATACAGCTTAATCCATATTCTATCCTTTTCCCGCTGACTCCGGCATCCACGAGTATATTGGCATGGCTGCTTCCGACAAAGGTACAATTGCCGCTGCTGCCGCTTGCCAGACTGCATAACTTCATAATTTATCTCCATTTCTTCCCGTTCGAAGCATGGCCTAAGCTCTTAAAGCGAAAGTCTTATCTTCTTTATGTAACTCATGAAAAGTATCCCTTATTCTTTCCAGTTTGTCAATAAAATTATTCTTTCCAATAAAGTTCAACAATATCACTGTCCTTAAGGGGAGCTGTAAAATCCGCCTGCTCCCCGTTTAAAGTTATAATAAGCTCCGAGCCTCCTACCTTTGTCAGATCAAAGGGATAAAAATCAAATACATCCACAAAGATATACTGCTTCTTACCCGTTAACTTCACTGGCTCTCTGTTTACAATAATATAAATATCGGCGGCATCATCCGCTTTGATTTCGGCCAAAGAAATGGGTTGCTTTGAAAATTCAGTATCCCTTTCTTCCTCATCCTCCCCGTCTTCTTCTGCCGCAGCTTCAAAAGAATATTCATTCTTAAGCCTTTCTGCCGCCCTCATAGCCTCCAGGGAATCGTAAATCTCACATCTTATGGAAAAGTTCTCATATATCTTTTCTTCTTCACCTGCAGGCATATTATTTACATAGATAGTTCCGGTATAAGAAATATCCATAAACTCCAAGACCTGCTTTAAGGTATAGTAATTTAAGATTTCAACGGAGTCTCCGTCCTGAAGCTCATAAAATTCTGTAACCAGTTCTTTATTAACCGCAGCAAATTTAGGGCAAAGAATCTTGGTACCGTTAAACCAAAAGGTAATATTACTCTTATATTCCGTAAGCTCTCCCACCCTGATTTTTGCATCTGCTCCTACTGTGGATTCTATGATTTCAATGATATCATTCTGCTCAATGCTGTGGCTGATACCAACGATTTCACCATTTAATTTTATCTGGGCAGCTTCTCCTAATTCCCCTCTGGTCAGGCGTTTAACGCCATTTACCGTATAATTTAATGCTCTTCCTCTTCTGGGGAACAAGTTCTCATTGGGAAGTCCTGTCTGAATAGCTGTATCTGCCACTGTGAGCTTACTGTTGTCATAAAGCTTTACCCTGTCACCGTTTACCTGTACCAGAATAAAATTATTCTTCTGGTCATAAAAGTTAAGGCAAATACCCACAGGTGTCACAAGCAGGGGGTCTTTCTTGATATTTTCCTGCAGGAAGGTAACATCCCCCAGTACTTCTTCTCCTCTTAAGGCTACCCTGTCCTTGTTCAGGTCCAGATATTTTGCAAGGCTTTCCGTAAATCCCGGTATCTTGCCGCCTCCCCCTACTACAAATACCGCACTGACAGCTTTTCCTCCATTTAATTCGATAATCTTATCTGCAACACATTCTGTAATACTCTCTACCGTAGGTCTTAATTCTTCAATAACCTCTTCTGTGGTTGTCTTCTGGCTTAACCCCATAATATCCTTATAGGTAACCTTTTTCTTTCTTAGGCAGGCTTGTTTGATTGTCTCTGCCGTCTTAAAATCCACCAGATACCGTCTTGCAACTGCCTCTGTTATCTCATCCCCCGCTCTTGGGATCATACCGTAGGAGATGATGCTTCCATCCTTTGTAATGGAAATATCGGAAGTTCCCGCTCCCACGTCTATCATAGCAATGTTTAAAAGACGGAACTTTTCCGGAATGGCAACATTAATGGCAGCAATGGGCTCCAAGGTCAGATTGGCAACATAAAGACCGGCCTTTTCCACCGCAGCATAGAGGCTGTCTATAACCTCATCCGGGAGAAAGGTCGTTATAAGGTGGGTTCCGACGCGGTTGGCTTTATGCCCCTCTAATTTTCCAATAGAATAACCATTGAGATAATATTGGATAACCGAATAACCCACGCAGTAAAAATGAATTTTCTCCTCCTTCATCTCCTGACGCAGGGTTTCATAGGCTTTCTCCACACCGATTAAGTCCAGTGAATGCACATGTTCTTCATTTACCACGGTTTCCGCAGAAAATTCATATTCTGCTTCTACCGTCACAGTCTTAAGAACACGTCCCGCAGCGGCAATACAAACATCCGTAAGCCGCCTTCCCACCTGTTCTTCCAATTCCTTCTTTACTTCCTCAATGGTTTCTGCCACCTTAAAAATATCATGAATCTGCCCGTCCAGCATGGCACGGGTTTCATGTTCCCTGACGCACTGGGCTACCACGATAAATTGCCTGCCCTCCTTATAACCCACTGTGCCCACTATACTCCTGGTTCCAATATCCAGGCCAAAAACCAGATGTTCCGGGTATCTTTTATTTACCATCTTTTGTGCCCTCCGTAAAGTAGCTGCTTCCTTTATAGCAATTTGTCTATCTGATCCTTTAAATTCTCCAAAGTATCATTATTGGTGAGAATATGGGTACTTATTTTCTTGTATTCCTCTTCTGAAAACTGGTTTTTAAGCACCTGTTCGAATTTATCCGAATTAAAATTCCTGGAATTTTGAAGTCTTTCTTTTCTTACTTCCTTTTCAGCATTTACATACCATATTTCATCACAAAAATCGTCAAGGGCTGCTTCCCTTGGAAGGGCTGTTTCCACACAAATAAACGGATAGGAACCTCCCTCTTTTGCCTCTTTGATTTTATTCCGCACATATTCCATTACAGGCGGATGTGTAAAGGAATTCAGCACTTTCAGCTTTGCCGGGTTCTGATAGACTTCTCTTCCTAACTTCCCCCTGTCAATCTTACCTTCCGCATCCAGGATACCTTTTCCGAAGTACTCTACAATCAGCTCATAGGATATTCCGCCCTTCTCCATAAAATCATGGGCAATACGGTCTGTATTTAACAGCAGAGCTCCATAAGCTTCTACCAGTATCCTGGCGGCTTCGGATTTGCCGCTTCCGATGCCGCCGGTAAGTCCGATTACCTTTACTTCTTTATTTTGCTTCATACCAGTTAGGTCCTTCATTGACGTCCACCTCTAAAGTTACGAGCAACTCTGCCGCATTCTGCATTTCTTCCTTTAACAGCTTCCTTACCTCTTCTGCTTCCTCCTTGTGAGCTTCGATTAAAAGTTCATCATGGATTTGCAGAATCAGTCTTGAGCGGAGTTTTAATGCTTTCAGCTTCTCATTTACACGTATCATGGCAATCTTTATAATATCCGCTGCCGTTCCCTGAATCGGTGAATTCATTGCCACTCTTTCTCCAAAGGAACGGGTCATAAAATTGGAAGAAGTAAGCTCCGGTATGGGTCTTCTTCTGCCATACAAGGTAGTCACATACCCTTCGGTCTTCCCTTCATTTACCAATTCGTCCAAAAAGGTCTTCACCCCGGGATAGGTGTCAAAATACCGGTTAATGTAGTCTTCGGCTTCTTTTCTGGATATATTCAAACCCTGTCCCAGTCCGAAGGAACTGATTCCGTATACTATTCCGAAATTAACTGCCTTGGCAGCGCGCCTTTGTTCCGAAGTAACCTCTTCAAAAGGAGTGTGAAATACCAAAGAAGCCGTTATACGGTGAATATCCTGATTCTCCTTATAAGCTTCAATTAACCTCTCATCTCCGGACATATGGGCAAGTACCCTAAGCTCAATCTGGGAATAGTCTGCATCCAGGAACACATACCCTTCTTCCGGTATAAATACCTTTCTGATTTCTCTTCCCAGTTCCATACGGATGGGAATATTCTGAAGATTGGGTTCCGTACTGCTGATACGTCCTGTTGCAGCAATAGTCTGATGAAATTTTCCGTGTATCCTTCCGTCATTACTGATATAGACTGCCAGTCCGTCTGCATAGGTGGACTTTAGCTTGGTCAGCTGACGGTATTCTAATATCTTTCCGACAATCGGCTCTTCGGACTGAAGCTTTTCTAACACTTCCGCAGAAGTAGAATAACCTGTCTTGGTCTTTTTGCCATTGGGAAGATGAAGCTTCTCAAAAAGGATAACACCTAGCTGCTTGGGGGAATTGATATTAAATTCTTCCCCGGCCATTTCATATATTTCCTTTTCCAGCCTGTTAATTCCAACTGTTAACTTGTCCCCATATTCCTTTAACTCTTCCTTGTTAACCTTTATGCCTCTTTGCTCCATGTCATACAGGGCGTACACCAGAGGCATTTCAATGGTATTATAAAGGGAGTCCATCCCTTTCAGTCTTAATTCCTCCAGAACAAGGGGCATTGCCTTTAGAGCAGTATAAGCATAATTACAGAAAAAGGCTGTACTTTCCTCCTTCTTAAGCTTTAGGAATTCCTTTAAGGATCCCTTTCCAAAAATCTCTGCCTGTGAGGGCAGGGTAAGCTTTAGATAATCCCTGGCAATATCATCACATTCATAAGAGGACTGAAGAGGATTTAACAGATACGCTGCTATGGCAATGTCATCTATTCCCTCTCTTACCTCTTCCGGCAAAAAGACAAGCTGCTCTTTTAAATGGAGGGTAGCGAAAGACTTTCCCGCTGCCAGGAGCCTGCCAAGGCCTGCTGTTATGTCTTGTCCGCTTAAGGCTTCCGCTTCTTCCGCTGCAAGAAGAAGGCAGGTATCCTCTCCAAAAGAAAGGGCCAGTCCCAATACTTCTCCCTCTGTTATCAGATAAAAGCCAACAGGGCCGCTCCCGGATACCTTAACTGCCGCATCAAATATCTCCCCAGCCTTTTTCTTTCCTGTTATAGTCTCAAATTTCGTTTCTTCCTCTTTCTTACTCTTTGCATTGGAAGCATTCACACCGGAAAAACGATTTAACAGGCTTTTAAGTTCCAGCCTTTTAAAGTAATTGTAGGCATCTTCATTATAAATCTCCTGATAATCTGCGTCTTCTATCCGGTAATCGACTTCACAGTCCGTCTTTATCGTTGCAAGGGTCTTGCTTAGATAAGCCTGCTCCCGGTTATTTATCATAGATTCCCTGGCCTTATTCGGTGTTACTTCATCAATATGCGCATACGCATTTTCAATGGAGCTAAAGGACATAATGATCTTTGCTGCTGTTTTTTCTCCAATTCCCGGTACGCCCGGTATATTATCGGAAGCATCTCCCATGAGTGCTTTCATATCAATAAATTCCTTCGGTGTTACACCATAGGTTTCCATTACATCCTTGGTGTTATAATTTTCAATCTCCGTACCGCCCTTTTTTGTCTTAGGGATACGTATTTTAATTGTATCTGTTGCTAATTGCAGCAAGTCTCTGTCACCGGATACTACGGATACCTCATATCCTTCCCTTTCCGCTCTTACTGCCAGGGTTCCAAGAATATCATCTGCTTCATATCCGCCCTTTTCCAGAATGGATATCTTCATCGCCTTTAAGACCTCTTTTAATAAAGGAACCTGTCCCCTTAGTTCTTCCGGCATGGCTTTTCTGGTGCCTTTGTACTCCGCATACATCTCATGGCGGAAGGTAGGCTGGTGAACATCAAAAGCAATCGTCAGATAATCCGGCTTTTCCTCATCCAATATCTTGAATAAAATATTCAGAAAGCCCAATACCGCATTTGTATACAACCCCTCGGAATTTGTCAGCACCGGAAGGGCATAAAAGGCTCTGTTTAATATACTGTGTCCGTCAATCAATACGATTTTTTTGCTCATGAAAACCTCATTTCTTCACTTTGTTATTTTTCTTATCTTTGCACATATCCTTTACCATTTTTGCCTGTAAGGCCCCGACTTATTAAAATGTCCCTGGAATTTTTCTTTCAGGAGCTTTGCCCCGTCTTCATCCTTTTCCTCAAGATAACCGTATATATCATCCAATTGGAACATAATCCTGCCGGAAAAGACAGCTCCCGGAACGTTGCTTAAATTCTGATCCCTATAGCCCGAAAAATCCGCAAAAAACAAATCCTGCGCAAGAAAGTTACTGGTCTTTGGTTCCATCAGAACATCCTGCACTACATATTCACCTATATGAAAGCTGGAGGCTATTGCCGCAGCGGATATGATAAGTATCAGAATAATCCGCTTTCTTATATGGGAAAATTTATAATGTACAATCTTTTCCTCATTTTCATTAATCATTTCGATAAAGTCCTCGTGGAAATTATCTGCCAATTCCTTATCTGCATCCAAACGCCTCATACCGGTTAAGAGAATATAATGAACCTCAAGTTCTTCCATGCAATCCGGGCAGGATTTGATATGCTGCATAAATTCTTCCAGCTGCTCCATACTTAATTTGTTATCAATAAAAGGCATCATAAGCCTTTGAACTTCCAAACAGTTCATTTTCTTCCATACCTTTCAGATGCTGCAATGGGACACAGCTTGTATCATTGGACAATAAAACTATATGTTTAATTATTTATTTTACCCTTTTTTTAATAATGTTTCAACCATACTTTCTAATTCCTTCACAGAAAAGTCCGGCTACCTTAAGAAAAAAGAATACCGGACTGAATTTTCCTTCAATCCGGTATCTCCTTTATGTTGGTTCTTCCTAAATTCCATGCAATAACACTTCCAATTAAAAACGGTAACAATGTGGTAACAAGCCTGTATACCAGCGCCAGAGAGACGGAACGCTGCTCTCCCAGGATAGGGGAATAGACAATAACAAATACAGCCTCAAGGGCTCCAAGCCCGCTGGGAACCGGTATCACTCCCGCCAGCATATTGGTTAAGGCCGTTAAGACCAGCATTTCCCCCACCGTAAGTCCGGTATCGCTTCCATAAATGACGAAAGGAATCAGATACCAGCAGGTAAACTTAAAAAAGTCCAGAAAAAGTATCCGCGCCAGCCTTTTCTTTTCTTTTATAAATTCCCCGGAAGCTTCCTGCAAAACTCTTGCCTGCTCTGTCAGCCGGTTTATTCTATCCTGCCATTTTTTGTGCCCTTTTCCTAGTCTGGGAAACGCTGTAAGCACCGCCCGGGAGCTTTTTGTCGGTAAGGAAATAAAAACAATTCCCGCAACAATCCCCACTGTTATGGCAATCGCTGACACCATATAGGGAGTAAGATTTCCATTAAAACGCCTGATAACAGGAAACAGCAGAATAAAGCCTGCTGTCCCATAGAGGACTATGGTTATTTTATGCAGCATATATTGAATGAGGCTTATGCCGGTTGCCTTTGCTGTCTTTATTCCCGCTTCATGAAGGTAATAGATTTCACCCAGCCCTGCTCCGCTTCCAAAGGTGGCAATGCGTAAAAAAGCGCAATAAAAAGCACACTCCAGACACTTGTAAATTGACATCCTCTGGACATGCTTCCCTGCTACCTGTTTTACGACAACTCCCTCTGCTGTCATATAGCAGAGGGATAACAAACAAATTACTATAATCTTGACAAGAGAGATATTCCGCATTTCCAACAGTCCTTCATAAATTAAATTTCTGCTGATAAATACGGCAATGCCTATAAGGATTCCTGCCAAAGCTTTCTTTATCCATTTCTTATTGATACTTTCAATTTTCATACCTGTAATGTATCCATTTTCCGTTTCATATTACTTTTTCCATCTTTTTTTCCTTTCTCTGTTCCCAGAGTTCTTCTGCTGCCGGTTCCCATTCCCGGGAATATCTGGCACATTTCCCGCACAAATGCTCCACTTCTTCCGGAGATTGCATATCTGTTGACTTGGCACATGTCCGGCTGACCATTTCCTTTAGATATTCGGGATTTTCTAACATCGGACAGGGCCTTAAATGATTATTATTAAAGGGCTGCCCTTTTCGGTATTCCAGAAACAACGGCTGCTTCAGGCATTCTAACAGGCTCTTTTCCCGTATATTGGCACCTGAATAATGGATGAACACACAGGGCTCCACATCCCCATTGGGGTTAATATGGCAGTAACGTCTTCCGCCTGCAATACATCCTCCCACAAACTCGCCGTCATTTTGAAAATCCATTGCAAAAATCTGCTTTCCGCCTTCTTTTCCGCGAATTTCCCGGACTCTGTTATACATATACTCCCTTTGTTCTTTTGATGGCAGCAATTCTTCCGAGGCATCATTCCCCACAGGCATATAATGAAAATACCAGGTAAAACGGCAGCCTTTTTCTATAATTATATCCAGAAATTCATCTGAGGATACTTCTTCTATATTATGACTGGTATAGCAGATGGAGGTTCCAAAAAGCAATCCGTATTTTTTCATTAAATCCATTGCTGCCATGACCTTCTGATAGGTTCCGCCGCCTCTTCTTCCGTCATTAACCTCTTCAAATCCTTCCAGGCTTAAGGAAAATGACAGATTTCCGACACGTACCGCTTCACGGCAGAACTCTTCATCAATCAGAGTTCCGTTAGTAAAGGCATGAAAGGCGCAATCTTTATGCTTTTCACAAAGACTTATAATATCTTCTTTCCTAATCAGCGGCTCTCCGCCGGTATACATATAGAAATATATTCCGATTTCCTTCCCCTGTGTAATAACACTGTCCATTTCTTCGTAGGTAAGATTCATGCGGTGTCCATACTCCGCTGCCCAGCAGCCGGTACAGTGCAGATTGCAGGCACTGGTAGGATCCATAAGAATAATCCATGGAATATTGCACTGGTGCTTTTTCTCCATTTCCAGGGACTTTTTATAGCCGCCAAAAGCAGATTCAAAACCAAGGTTTAAGGCTGATACTTTTATCACATGGGGATTCAATTCATCCAGAGCACGGTTAACATACTGCATCCACTTTCCATCTCTGTCACGAATCAAACTCCTGGCACTTTCATATGATTCCTCCCTAAAAATATCACCCAGAAATTTTTCCGATATGTCCACCATTTTTAAAAGGTTCTTTTCCCTGTCTTTATTGATGTATTTCAGTACCCCGTCAATTGCTATACCGTATGCTTTTCGTACTGCCTGATGTTTTAGTTCCATCATTCAATCCTCCTGTTTCTTTTCTGCTGGCTGTGCCATATGCTTCTTAACGTTTTACTTATTCCCTTTTATTATATAAAACAGTTAAAAAATTTCACTGGACATCTTATGTGTTTTGTCCCAAAACACGACAGATATTCCAATATGTTACATTCACAGTAAAAAGAACCAGATGATATTTTAATGGAATCTTCTATATAATGTCTTCCGGTTTATTTTGCATTACCTTCTCAGCCGTATGCCAGATGCAAGATTTCAACAGCTGGATGAACTTATCTGCGGGAATGCACTCCTTTTCCTGGAGCCAGCGCTCAATAGCCAAAATGAAAGCATCGGCAAAAAAGTCCACATAAAAATTCCAGCTTTCTTTTTCGTAGAATATATTCTTTAAATATTCTGATATAACCGGTAGAAGCAGTTCCCTAAAATAACTTGAAAATGAATTCTGCCCTTCTATCATCAATACCTTCTGATAAAAGTTTCTGTTCTGGTAGAAATAGTGACAGATATCCTCCACGGCTTCCCATTCCGTATTATAATTTTTCTTCTTTGCAACCTCATAAAATTCGGTATAGTAAATCCAGTTTACAAGATCATATTTATCTTTGAAATGGTAATAAAAACTTTTCCGGTTCATATCACATTTTTCGCATATGTTAGCAACGCTTATTTTCGAAAAAGATTCTTCTTGCAGCAGCTCTTTTAAGGAACCTGCAAGAGCTCTCTTTGTTATATTGGAATCTGACAATGGTTTTCCTCCTCTCAATTTCAAAAATGCTGCTTTACAACAGCTGCACGATATAACAACTTTCTGATTTTTGCATACTTCATATAATGTATTATTTTACCATGCTTTCCTCTTATAGTAAATTAAGATAAAATCGTGTATTTTTTTTCTTGCTTTCTGCCTGGATTTATGTTAAAATAATTTTCGCTGGTTCAAGATGTACAATCTCTATGAAACAGCATATTAACAGCAAGCCGGTGTGTTGGAATTGGCAGACGAGACGGACTCAAAATCCGTTGTCCGCGAGGGCGTGTGGGTTCGAGTCCCACCACCGGCATCAAAAAGACATAGCTTTCCACTAAGGAAACGCTATGTCTTTTTTCATATCTAAAATTATGCTATAATCAGTTTAGCGCAACCTTAGGCACTTATTATGGCTATAATGCGAGGGAAGTTATTTATATTAGGTACGGGAGGCAGACATGCAGACGGGAGATAAAATAGTATTTGACCGATACGAATGGCACGTGCTTGACATAGAAAACAATGCGGCTTTGATTATAACCGAAGATATAGGAGTAATAGAGTAAAGGATGGTGAAAATAAATGAAACGGATATTTTTGGTTGAGGACGATAAGGCAATCGCCAAAAACCTTATGCTTTTGCTCCGCTCGGAGGGATTTGCAGTCACTCACGCCCCTACGCAGAGTGAAGCCCTTGCCGCGCTTGCCGGGAATAAATTTGACTTGGCCTTGGTTGATATTTCCTTGCCTGACGGAAATGGCTTTACGGTTTGCACCGAAATCAAAGAAACAGGGGATATTCCCGTTATCTTTCTGACGGCTTCCGGCGATGAGGCGAGTGTTGTTACCGGGCTGAACATGGGCGCCGACGACTATATCACCAAGCCTTTTCGTCCGCGTGAACTGATCGCACGAATCAGAACCGCCCTGCGAAAAAGCGGATGCTCTCCATCGGCTTTTGAAATCTCCGGGCTTCATGTCGATATGGCAAGCGGCGTTGTGAAAAAGGGCGGCAGTGAGATTTTTCTTTCAGCCTTAGAATACCGCTTGCTGCTGGTGTTTATTAACAACCCTAAAAGTATTATCACAAGGAGCAGGCTGCTTGACGAATTGTGGGATGCTGCGGGCGAGTTTGTCAATGACAACACATTAACCGTGTATATCAAACGCCTGCGAGAGAAGATAGAGAACACCCCTCCAAACCCGCAAATCATTTTGACCGTTCGCGGGACGGGATATAGATTGGGGGATGGGTATGCTTCGGAATAGAGAGTTTCGAAAATTTTCCATTTTCTTCTCCTTAATAGCTGCCGCCACTGTGATGCTGGGATTTGCAATCAATACGTTGGCTGGAATCCTTTCCATTGCTTCTGTCACCGCTTTTGGGACAACGTTTTTTACATTTACCAAAGCCCGCTATAAAAGCATTGCACAAATTTCAGATCAAATCGACCTTGTACTTCATCACGCTGACCGTCTGTATATTTGTGAATCGGATGAGGGTGAACTTTCCATTCTGCAAAGCGAGATAACAAAAATGACGCTGCGTATTCGGGAGCAAAACGACGCACTAAAAAAAGAAAAAGAACATCTTTCCGATTCTCTGGCCGACATAGCCCACCAACTCCGCACTCCGCTCACATCCGTAAACCTTATTCTGTCATTGTTAGAGAATAACCCTGACGAAAATAAACGGAAAGCATTGATACGGGAAACAAAGGAATTGTTTGTACAGATGGATTGGCTGCTTACTTCCCTGCTGAAATTATCCCGCCTGGACGCGGGCATTGTGGTGTTCAAAAGCGAGCAGATCGATGCGAACACTTTGATAAGCGCTGCTCTTCACCCGTTTTTGATTCCAATGGAACTGCACGATATTGCTTTGCAAACAGACGTGCCAAAAGGGATACTCATTCAGGGTGATTCTGGCTGGCTTTCGGAAGCAATTCAAAACATTCTCAAAAATTGTATCGAAAGCGCAGGCGATAACGGGAAGATCGAGATTGTTTGTGAGGACAATTCACTGTTTACCGAGATTGCCATCCACGACAGCGGCGCGGGCTTTGAAAAAGAAGATTTACTCTGCCTGTTTGACAGGTTCTATCGTGGGAAAAATGCAGGCGTTGCAGGATACGGGATTGGATTGGCTCTCTGCAAGACGATTATAACACGGCAGGGCGGGACGATTACCGCCAAAAATCACCCGCAGGGCGGCGCAATATTTGCCATTCGTTTCCCAAAGTGACGAATCTCTCACCTGAAAGTCACAGAGATGTAAGCTGAAAATTCTATTATATGGGTAAAACATGAAAAAGGAGGCTCACATAATGGAGTTTTTGAAAATTGAAAATTTATGCAAGGTCTACGGCAAGGGTGATAACCAAGTCACTGCGTTAGACCATGTTTCTCTTACCATTGAGAAGGGGGATTTTACTGCAATCATCGGTTCCTCCGGTTCCGGTAAATCCACATTGCTTCACGCTATTGCAGGTGTGGATGTGCCGACAAGCGGAAAGGTGTATTTGGATGGGCAGGACATATATGCGGGGAGCAACGAAAAGCTTGCCATTTTCCGCAGGCGGCAGGTCGGGCTGATCTATCAGTTTCACAACCTTATTCCTACTTTGAATGTGGAGGAAAATATTACTCTGCCCATCCTGATGGATAAGCGGAAGATCAACAAGGAGCGCCTGAACAATCTGCTGGAGCTGCTGGGGCTACAGGAACGCAAAACGCATCTGCCTAATCAGCTTTCGGGCGGTCAACAGCAGCGTGTTGCTATCGGTCGCGCTTTGATGAACGCCCCGGCGGTCATGCTTGCCGACGAACCCACGGGCAGCTTGGACAGCCGAAATGGACATGAAATCATCAAACTGCTGAAAGAAAGCAATAAAAAATATGGGCAGACCCTGCTTCTCGTCACCCATGATGAAAACATCGCTTTGCAGGCAGACCGCATTATTACCATCGCAGACGGACAAGTGGTGCGGGATGAGAGGCAGGTGGCACTATAATGAATATCTTTAATAAAGTTGCCCTGCAAGGCCTGAAAAAGAGCCGCACGCGCACATTCGTAACGATTATCGGAGTTGTTCTGTCAGCCGCTATGATTACGGCAGTCGCCACTTTTGGCACTTCTCTGTTAAATTATCTGACAAACGGTTCAATTGCGAAATACGGTGACTGGCATGTTGAGTTTGTGGATGTGGATTCCTCCTTCGTGCATGAGCGAGCGGATGACAATGAAGTTTCAAATACCGCGGCATTTGAAAATATCGGCTATGCCATGCTTGATGGTGCGAAAAGCCCAGAAAAACCCTATCTCTTTATTTCTGGGTTCAATGACAAAACCTTTGACACCCTGCCCATCACCCTTATTTCCGGCAGACTACCGGAAAACAGCAGCGAAGTTCTTGTTCCGTCCCACATTGCAGCCAAGGCCGACGTTAGAATTTCTGTAGGCGATATCCTTACCCTCGCGGTCGGGAACCGAGAGGCAGATGGTGAAACGCTCACCCAGCACGATTCTTATCGCGCTGGGGAGGAAATGCTGGAACCTGTGACGGAGAAAACCTACACGGTTGTGGGTATCTGCGACCGACCGGGATTTGAAGAACATTCCGCACCGGGATATACCCTGATAACAAAAGCAGACACAGCGGATCAGGCGGACAACTTCAGCCTGTTTGTCACGCTTAAAAATCCGCACAATGTCAAGGCTTATGCAAGCGGCGCAGCCGGAACGAGCGCGTATGTTCTGAATGATGATGTGCTGCGCTTTTTGGGTGCCTCGGATAATAAACTATTCAATACAATGTTGTACTCGGTTGGCGGTATTTTGGTTGCCATCATCATGGTAGGCTCAATTTTCCTGATTTATAACTCGTTCCATATCTCTCTGAACGAACGTACACACCAGTTTGGCATTCTCATGTCGGTGGGTTCCACTGCCAAACAACTGCGAAATTCGGTGTTATTTGAGGGTCTTTGCATTGGTGCAATCGGCATACCGATTGGTGTTCTGGTCGGCATAGGCTGTATTGAATTGATACTTCCTATTGTTGCAAGCAACTTCAGCACTATTATCAGCACCACTGTCCCCCTGACCCTGTCGGTATCTGTCCCCGCACTGGTTGTGGCTGCAGCAGTCAGCTTGATTACAATTCTGCTCTCGGCCTATATTCCAGCTAAGAAAGCTGCCGCCACTCCCGTGATGGAGTGTATCCGCCAAACCAACGAGATTAAAACCGAATTGAAGGCCATCAAAACATCAAAGCTCACACAGCGTATTTACGGTTTGGAGGGAACACTTGCATTGAAGAATTTCAGGAGAAACAAAAAACGCTATCGCAGCGTTGTGCTGTCTCTTACTTTAAGCATCGTGCTGTTTGTATCCGGAAGTGCTTTTGGAACAACTCTGAAACGGCTTGCGAAACAATACACAATGGACTTTGACTATGACATTTGTTTCTACACGCAGGACATGGATGAAAGTAAGCTATTCCAGCTTTATGACGAATTGAAAACCGCTGATGGAGTTTACGAAAGTTCCTATCAGGCAATTTCGACCTATTCATGCGAGGTGAATACAAACGATTTTTTAGACAGTTATCAGGAAACAGCCGGTTATGATGGGACGGGCAAAACGGTGGGACTTTCGATGGATATTCAGTTTATTGAGGACAGTATCTATCAGAACTTTATTGAAAGCCTCGGACTGCCCACAGAGGAGTATACCGGCCAGGGCGCTAAAATGATTGTCGTAGCCAAAGATAAATCCCTGGCCGATATATTTGCAACCCGCGCTATGGATTTTACGTTGATCTCTGAATCTGGGGTACAGACGAAAGCAATCCACACGACTCTTGTAGATACCTACCCAGTGGATACTCTTCCTGCACAGTCATCCGAGGTGAAACCCTACGTTTTGATGGCGGTTGCCCCTTACCAGATGAAATCGCAATTTGACACTCTTAATGCACCTGCAAAATTGGGCTTGTCCTTCCGGTCAGAAAATCCCTCACAGTCGGTAGCTGAAATGGAAACAATGATTCAGAGTGCAGGAATTACGTCCGAGTATACCATATACAATTTGTATGGAGTAGTTGACCAATATCGCAGTGTAACATTTGTTGTTGATGTGTTCACCTACGTCTTTGTCATAATGATCTCGTTGATTGCGGTGGCCAATGTGTTCAATACGATTTCTACAAATATCAAACTGAGGCGGCGTGAACTTGCCATGCTCCGCTCTGTGGGAATGTCTGAGCGTGGTTTCAATAAGATGATGAATTTTGAGTGTGTCTTTTATGGCATGAGGACGTTGTTATTCGGGGTTCCAGTAGCAGGAATCATCTCGTGGCTGATTTACAAAGTAATCATGAACGCAGAAAGGATGGATAATTTCCATTTTGAATTTCCGTGGAGTAGTATGCTAATCGGTATGTTGAGCGTATTTTTTATCGTTTTTATTACAATGCTGTATGCTACCGGTAAGATTAAAAAGGAAAACATTATTGATGCGCTGCGGGATGACATGGATTGATTCAAAATCGATATTGACTTGATAGAAAATCAAAAAATAAAAGCAAATCCTCCAATAAAGATTATTTACAATTCATCGGTAATCGTTCGGCTGTGTGCTAAACAATTATGAGAATGAAAGTAAAAAGGCTTCCCTAAGATAGCACTCTTATGGGAAGCCTTTTATTTATCCTCTTTACTATTCCTGCTGTTTATCTGTCTTTTCCAATTGCCAGATATTTTTATTTC
Organism: Anaerocolumna xylanovorans DSM 12503; assembly: GCF_900143645.1. Lineage (GTDB taxonomy): Bacteria > Bacillota > Clostridia > Lachnospirales > Lachnospiraceae > Anaerocolumna > Anaerocolumna xylanovorans. Next base: position 45,719 of record NZ_FRFD01000007.1, read on the forward strand.
TTCTGAAAATTAAGCATACAATCATTCCGGCAAAACCAATTATCATAAATAACATGGCCGCTCCCGAACCCTTTCCGCTATTAAACAGTGTAATCCAAAAACTATTGTCCGGCTGCATTTTCATAAATGGTTCAAATACACGGTCAACTAATATACCGCCGGATAAATACCCTAACGGAATCGTGAAAAATTGCAGGGTATTGCGTGCTGCGTACACCCGCCCCTGGATGTGGGCGGGAATCTTCATGCGAAAGATTACATCCATATTAGCGCCCATCACAGGGATAAACAGCCATCCCGCAATTGCTCCCAGGCACCATACGGCACCATTCTTTCCGAAAGCCAGCATGAAGTTTTCCGTACTCATGGAAAAGAGCAGCGAATTGAATATAACCCGTACACGGTTTTTCGGTGCAGGCATAAATGTCATGAGTATGCTGCCTGCCAGTGTAGCAAGACCCGTACAGGCATTCACAATCCCAAGGACATTTTCACCTCCGCCCTTTCTTGAAAGCAGCATGGCAGGAAGCGCTGCATTATAAATTGATGCAATGAAATTGATTGCTGCAAGAAACAGCATCAAATCCAGTATCCCCCTGTTATCTTTCAGATACTTTAGCCCGCCTTTTGCCGATTGGATGAGTGTTTCCTTCTCACTGCCGCCGTTGTCCGAAATCGCAGGGATTTTCACAAATATCAGAAGCGTGGCAAAAGCAACAAAGAAAGTAAATAAATCAAAAATGATTACGGCTTCCATGCTGGTCAATGCAAGAATGGCAGTTGCAAGTACAGGAGCCAGCAACGTAACCAGGGAATTCGAAAAAGAACGCATACCGCTTGTCTTCTGGTAATGCTTGCATGGTACCAGGATACTCATAGTCACATCCGCTGCCGGCTGCTGAACTGTGTTCATTAACCCGTTAAAAGCATTTAATAAATATAAATGCCAGATTTCAAGGTTTCCGGATGTCAGAAGAAGCAGGACTATTATTGAACTTCCTGCCGCAAAGCTGTCGCAGACCAGCAGAATTGCTTTCTTATTCCACTTATCACTTAATGCACCTGCAAAAATACTAAACAAAACATAAGGCAAATAAGAGCAGACTGCAAGCAGTGAGGTTGAAAGTGCAGAACCTTTCTGCTGATAAGACCATATGACCAAGGCAAAACTCGTCATAGAACTGCCTAACCCCGAAAAGGCCTGGGTAATCCATAAAATCAGAAATATATGAAGTTCTTTTATTGTTATTTTTAAATTTTGTATCATGACTTTGCTCCTTTAATTTTAATAATCTAAAACTAAATGCAAAGTCCGGCGGACGAATTAATTATCCTCCATGCAGCTTCGTCCGAATCAGACCTTGCATGGAGCATTGCCAATACAGAGTTTCAACTTTTTTCCCTACCTTTCGTAAAATTAATGATAAATTGCTTTTAGAAAACTATTTATTTATCTCTTCCTCCAGTGCCTTTTTAACAGCCTGCGGGTTTCCTCTGTGCTGTGCTATAATATCTCTGACCTTATCATACCCTAATATCTTCGTATAGGCCGTAGCAAAAGCATAAGAGCCTTCTAACAATGCCTCACACCTTTCCTTATCCGGTTCCATCACTTCTATACATTTGCTCCTGAACAGCTCAACAGCCCTTTGAAGAAGCATAAGACTTTCAAGCAGACTGTCTGCAATCAAGGGAAGGAAGGCATTTAACTCAAATTCACCGCGGGAGGCTGCCATAGTAATGGCATAATCATTTGCCATTACTTTCATTGCCGCCTGGGTTACCATCTCCGGAATTACCGGGTTTACCTTTCCCGGCATAATGGTACTTCCAGCTTGAAGAGGCTTTAGATGTATCTCTCCGATTCCTCCAAAAGGACCGGAATTCATAAGTCTTAAATCTCCTGATATCTTCATAAGATTAACTGCCAAAGCCTTTAGTAAGCCTGAAACTTCAACAAATACATCATTGTTTTGGGTGATATCCATAGGATATTCAGCAGCTGCCAGTCCCATTCCGGTGATTTCCCTAAGCTCCTCTATTACCATAAAGCGGTATTTTCTGTCCGCATTGCTGGCATTCCCTACAGCAGTTCCTCCCAGATTAACCTGACGCAGCCTTTCTTCAACCTTATAAATCCTCCAGCGGTCCCTTGCTATCGCCTGGGCATAGGCACCGAATTCTTCCCCCAGGGTAATGGGGATGGCATCCATAAGCTCTGTCCTGCCAAGCTTTTTAATTCCTTCATATTCTCTTTCCTTTAATTGAAGGGCCTGCTGCAGCTTGGCACAGCCATCACTAAGCTCTCTTATCAGGTCAATGGAAGCAATGCGCAGGGCTGTGGGATATACGTCGTTAGTCGACTGTCCCCTGTTTATGTCATCAAGGGGATGGATAACGATTTTTTCTTTCCCTTCCTCCATCCATATCTTTTCAGATAAGCCGGCAAGTACTTCATTGACATTCATATTGGCAGAGGTCCCTGCCCCTCCCTGAAGAGCATCCACTATAAACTGCTCCTTATAAGCTCCTCCCAGTATCCTGTCACAGGCTTTAACTACAGTTTCGTAGATACCTTCTTTTCCGACACCCAGCTTACTGTAGGTTTTTGCTGCTGCCTTTTTTACTTTCACGATGGCATAGATAAGCTTAAGATTCGTCTCTTTATAATTAAGGGCAAAATTCGCAAGTGCTTTCTTAGTCTCTTCCCCATAGAATATTTCCTTCTTAAAGGGAGTATTATATGCATCTTCCATTTGTCCCTCCTCTATTCTCCGCCACAGATTTTTGATATATGTTAAATTGCTTTGTCTTCTTCGTTTAATTCCTCCAATATAGCAGGAAATATTTCCAGGCTTCGTTTTAGAATTCCCTGCATATAGGCAATTAGAATGCCGTAGTTCGTGATAGGAACCTTCTGGTCCACACTGCACTTTTGGCGGTATTTCACTTCTCTCTCCGTAAGCATGCAGCCTCCGCAATGTACGACAAGTTTGTAGGGGCTTAAGTCTTCCGGAAATTGTCCGCCTGAAGTAAAGGCAAATTGAAATTCCTTTCCGGTATAATTCTTAATCCATCTGGGCAGCTTTACTGTACCAATATCATCGCACTGTCTGTGATGTGTACAGCCTTCACAGATTAAGATGGTATCTCCTTCTTCAAGGTTCTCAAGAGCTGCGACTCCCTTTACCGCCTCTTTCAAAAGGCCCTTATATCTTGCAAAAAGAATCGAAAAAGAAGTAAGGGGGATATCTCTTTTCGTATCCGCTGATACCTTGGCAAACACCTGACTGTCCGTAATGACTAAACTCGGTTTTTTCCCCAGATTTTCAAGGGTTTCCTTTAATTCATATTCCTTTACGACAATGGCCGTGGCATCGGACTCTAAAATATCTCTTATGGTCTGCTGCTGGGGCAGGATAAGCCTGCCCTTTGGTGCGGCTTTATCAATGGGAACAACCAGAACAACAAAATCAGACGGATGAATAATATCTCCCACAATTCGAAGTTTATTATCCTCCGTCGGAGCAAGCACCGCAATTTTTTCTTTTAACGCTTCTATATTCTTGCCAGTAACCGCGCTTACGTAGATTTCATTTTCACTTTGCGGCTTCTTTTCTTCTATCAATAAATCCGCCTTATTATATACTGTCAGGTAAGGAATAGTTTTTTCCTCAAACAGCTTTATCAGTTCTTCGTCAGAAACTGCTTTTCCAGCTACAGCATCAATAATAATGACAGCTACATCCGTTTTATTTAATACCTGCCTGGTTTTTTTGACCCTAAGCTCTCCCAGTGAGCCCTCATCATCAATACCCGGAGTATCTATTATCATTACGGGACCCATAGGCAGTAATTCCATTGCTTTATAGACAGGGTCCGTAGTAGTACCTTTTACATCAGATACCACGGAAAGCTCCTGCCCTGTGATTTTATTAACAATGCTTGATTTTCCAGCATTCCTCTTTCCAAAAAAGCCTATATGCACCCGGTCTGCGGAGGGTGTTTCGTTTAGTCCCATACTGCCATCTCCTTCGTGATTATTACATATCCATGCGAACATTATGGTAACACAAAACACATGCCAAATCAAGAAGTACCGGTATATGGTGCATAAGGTGCATTGAGAAACAGTCTAGAATTTACAAAGCATGGTTATATTTTGAGCTCCGTTTCCAAAAGCACAAATCAAAAAATAATCTCCCCTCTTTATCAAGTGCTTTTCCCAAGCTTCATAAAGTGCGATAAACGGAGCACTTGTGCCTGTATCACCGTAAATATCTCCAATATAAGGACTGCGTGCTTTTTCAAGCTTCAGCCTTTCTCTAATGAAATCCAATCCTTCTTTATTTCCCTGTGAGAAACAATACATCCCGATTTCATCCATTGTCAAGCTGTTACGGTTAAGAATTGTGGCAATGGACTCTTCAACATTTCCCGTAACATCTGAATTTTTCCTCGTTATTGAAAATCTGAATTTGCTTCCTTCCCTTACCATAAATAAATTAGAAAATCCACAATAAGGAAATTGATAACTGTCATTGTCTTCTGTTCTGATAAGGCTGACAGCATCGTATACTCCGCAAGCTTCCTCTGTTTTTTCAAGTATTACTGCACAGGCAGCATCCCCTAGATTGTTTTTCTCCACATTCATATAGTCACAGCCTACTAAAAGTGCACGCTTAATATGCGGACTTGCTGACATATATTTTGATATCTGGTCAAAGGCCAAAGTCATTCCGCAGCCATTGGAATTAACATCATAGCAGATACATTCCTTTTTTCCGCCGATTACATTATGTATTTTTACTGATGTCGCAGGTGCCACATATTCAGGCAGCTGACTGGACAATACAATCATATCCATATCGGCACCTGATAAATTGGTCTTATAAAACAACTCCTGTATTGCATCCAAAGAAAGCATAATTGTGTTCTGCCAATTATACCTGTTTATGATGCGTTTTCCGCCTCTGTCCGCTGCTTCTTCGACCGCAATATTTCCTTGCACTTTTTCAGAAACAAATTTTCTGTTTTTAATATGATTAGAAATAAAGTAGCCCTGGCTGACCGCTATATCAATAATTTTAATTTGTACCATATTATTCCTCTATCTACATTCCCCTGTTATATTGTATGTTTAAAAAATAAATACTAAAAAAATAAAAGCTAGCCCAAATTGCCATGGCTAGTTTTAAACATGGTAGCCCGGCTGCCTTGCAATTACATTACCTGTAATGGTTTTAGGCCCGTGGCTTTGCGTCCCTGCTTTTCAACAGGTTTGCCTTTATCTCAATATATTATTTTTTATTCTATAAGTATAATAGTAAGAATTACCTATTACCAATTATATTATATCCATATTTCATTGATTAGCAAGTATTTTTCGCAAGATTTGTCATTCTTAGTCAAATTATGTTTCATTTTAGTCTCCATTGTAACTAAAACTTTAGTCAGTTTATTTTCTATAAGGAAAGCCCATAAGCAGATTTCATTTGGCTGCATATGAGCTTAAGTTTATATTTTCTCATTTATCAATTATCAAATCTGTGATACTCTTATAGGAAGCATAGGTTTCTAATTGAAACTTACCGATTTTTATATTCTTGGTATAATTATTTATCACCAAATACTGGTTAAATGCATCGGAATCTTCTACAATCCCTTTATCCCTTAATAACCTTGCCACCTGCTCTGACGTCATCCCTGTTGTTATATCAATTTCAATGGGCTTATTAGAAGCTAAAGCCTCTTTACCATCACCAGTTGGTTCTTTGCTATCCTCTGCTTTACCTGTATCAACAGTCCCTTCTTTTTCTTTTGAATCCTGCGTATTATCCTCTTTTGGGTTCTCTGTTGGTGTTACCGTATCTGTTGGCGTGTCTGTTGGCGTTACTGTGTCTGTTGGCGTTACCGTCGGAGTAGCAAGTAAATCGTTTAAAGGATCTGCAGATGTGCTTTCCACCATTCCCAGTTCTTTTGCTCGCTCCCTGATCTGGGCATCTGAAAGTTTCTTATCCTGAAACACATGAAATGCTACAGACAGCACAACAGCCGTAAAAAGTATTCCGACACCTATTCCTCTGATATAATATTTTAAATTCATATAATCTCCCATACATATCGCAAGTTTACTTGCGATACTTCCTAAATAAAGGGTGTGAAAGTCTTTCATTTCACCAATCCTCTTCATTAAGAATAAATTTACTGTTGCTTTGCGCTTTCTCTAAACAAATCAACTACCAGTTTTACTTCGCCCTGTCCTATCTCTAAGGTTTTTGAAATATCTACAATTGAAAAACCCTGTGAATACAACTCTAATATCTTCTGATTGGAATTGCCGCTGTGTTCTGCATTGTCTGCCGATTTTCCTGCATCCGGCACATTCTTAGCACCAGCCGTATTCTTTTTCGTCGGTACGGCTTTATTATCTGCCGTTCTTAATAACGCCGCATTTTCTTCCATCAACTTTTTCTGCCTGTCTGCATTTTTCATGAGACCCTTAAACTCTTCTTCTTTTTCTCCAAGCATTTTATAAAGAAATACAACTTCTTCATGATTATGCTTAATTTTTTCTAATATCTGCTCGGAAAAATCATGCACTGCTATAATTTTCTCGTTTGACAGCTGGTTTAACTGATTCTCTGCCTTAAATATATAGCCTTCTGCCGTTTCCTGGCATGTTTCGTCAAATCTTTGTTTTAATTCCTTGCTTAAATCAGCCATACTCTGATCAAGTACAGTATCCAGAACAAATTCGCCGCTCTTTTTATCTGTTTTATCCACCATAAAACAGCTGACTATTATAATCGCAATTCCCAGTATAATAAGGATGATTGCTATAGCTTCCATAGTATATCCTCCAGATAGAATATGATATCTTTATCTGCCGCTTATATCCTGATATCAATAGAACCGGCTTTCATCTTTTGCGGTTTTTCCTTCGATTCTTCTTCTTTTTTCTTTTTCTTTGAGTTTGATCCCGCGTAACTGTTATTTCCCTTTTCCTTGGCATCATAACGGTATTCCCGGTTATCACCCTTAGCCGTCTTAACCGCCTGCTGACTGTTATGCTCTACCTCCTGATTCAGCTTATTATGTATCAATATCTGATCATTCATAGGCTTTTGGCTTTCATGGTGCTTATAGTTTGAAACCTCCTGTGACTTAGGTGCCATTGTTGCGATTTCAATTGGTGTTATAGGCATAATACTACCTCCTTTATAATCCAATTACTTTGATATCCGCCCTGTCCCTGATAAATTTTGAGTAATGGGTTTCTGACTTTATGTAATAATTTACATTGGATATTACAATTTTTACGCCTGGATAGGCAATATTTTCAACCTTTATCCACCCTCCGTCACTGTTGCCGATCTCTGCCCGATACTGTTCAAACTGATTCTGACAATCTTTAAGCTCTTTCCTTAACATGATACAGTTATTTGTTGCAATCCTTATATACTCTAATTTTTCCGGTGATAAAATTTCTCCCATACTCATTTTTCTCTTGTAAGTATCTATAATCGGAAGTAATTTATCAAGACCTGCTTCAATTGTGGTTATCCGTTTTTGAATACCTCTGTAATCTTCTACTTTCTTAGGATCTATTCCAACTTCCAAAAGCGTATAAATCCCCATTGTAGAGCCTGCCGTTTTAACCGTAATAGAATTTCCCGACACGATTTCACCGCCGGCTATAAAGCCTTTTTTACCGCCAACTGTAATGTCTCCCCTGGCAGATACGGTGCTGTGCAAAATAGCTTCCGTAGTAATATATCCACCTGCTTTTACCACAGCATTTTCTATAAACTTGCTGATAATATTACTTTCTGCTTCCATTATCCCCTTGTTCATGCCCTGCATGCCCCGCTTTAATACAATCTGCCCTCCTGCATAAAGTTTAGCACCTTCTACAACTCCATCAACAATAATATCTCCTCTTGCACGGATAGAATACCCGGATGTAACATTCCCCTTCACCGTAACATTTCCCTCGTATTCAATATCGCCGGTAGAAGAATCAACATCCGCAAGCACTTCAAAAGTATTGGAAACAAATACTTTATCATTTACCAAATCAGCATGACCGCTGACATCTGAAAACATCTTAAACCCATCATCCGATAAGTGAATATCTCTGCTATGCTTTAATACTTTTCTCATTACCTTTTTGGGCAGTATACTTCCTCCCATTACGTCCATACCGGGTTTTCCATTGACCTCCGGAATTAATTCTGCCAGCAAATCCCCTTTATTAATTGAACTGATCATATCAAGCTGATGAAAATCAACTGTTCCGTCTTCTTTCTTCTTTGGCTTTAAGGTCTTGTCCGTGTTGAAGTAATAGATGATTTCTGCATCTTTTCCTTCCACCGACTTTACCCCTCTGGCCAATATTATTTCTTCATTGTATATCGGACTTTTTATAAGATCATTGATGGTATCTTCAATAATGCCATATCTTACTCCGGCACTCCTTAACACATCAACTATATCATTCTTCGTCAATCTCCTGCCTCCTGCAGAAGGCGGATAAAAGGTACCTTCCGCATACATCTTATCCATTGATATATCTATCTCTAACATCTCATTAACATTCGGCATCTGTGCTATTGTAAGCTTATACTCAACCGGCTTTTCTTTGGATATAGCCAACGCTCTTGCAAGAGCATTTACGTCATAATCATATATCTTGATCTTACTCAAATACTTTGACAGGGCATCAAATTCCAATGGCTTACCGCCTTCTTTGCCAGGAATCAGCCTGACATAAGTACCATCTGTTTTCATATCAAGTTGAAAATAACCATTCCTATTATCCATACTCTTCTCCCTTATTATATGGTAAACAATAATTCTATATTACTTCCCAATTTCTGCCTCATCTTTTGCAATGCTTTCGTATGCAGCTGTGAAATCCTGGATTCCGATACTTCCAGTACATTACTGATTTCTTTCAATGTAAGCTCTTCATAATAATATAGAATGATAACTTTTTTTTCCTTTTCTGTCAGAATGTTAAGAGTGTCTGTTAATATTGTTTTCAATTCATTTCTTTCTGTAATCTGCTCCGGAGTTTCGTAATGCGAGCCTAAATTAGATTCAACGCTTCCTTCACTGCCCTGCTCTAAATATTCATCCAGAGAAAACAAATTCGATATATTCGTTTGATTCTGCCAAAGCTCATATTCTTTTAAAGACAGCTCAAGTTCTTTGGCCATCTCCTCATCTGTAGCGCTGCGTCCTAACTGGCTTTCCAGCTTCTGATAAGCAATATCCAGCTTTCGTTGTTTTTGTCTTAAGGTTCTTGGTATCCAATCCATTTTACGTATTTCATCCAGAATGGCCCCTCTGATTCGAAAACTTGCATAGGTTTCAAATTTAACGCCCTTTGTGTAGTCAAACTTGTCTACTGCATCAATAAGTCCAAATATTCCGTATCCCACCAGATCCTCATATTCAACATTGTACCCCAAATACATACTAAGTCTTCCAGCCACGACCTTCACTAATCCAGCGTATTCTGTTATAAGTTTTTCCCGTCCTTCCGGAGATTTGTGTTTACTGTAATCCTCCCAAATTTTGGCCTTATACTCTGCATTCATCAATGTACCCCCAAATTTTGAAAATCTTAGCCTCCCTGCTTTATTTTCATCAAATTCCGAATAAAATATGTCTTACGGTATGTATTCATTCCTAATCTATCTGTGTATTTTCTTTGTCTTCCTCATTCTTCTCGGACATATCATTTTCCGGTACCTTATCCACTGCTTTCGTAGCTGTAAACTTCCTTATTACAGCTGCTGCTATTTTTCCAATTATAAAAAAGCAAATCAGAACCACCAACAGTCTTTCAAGACTTGTTAACATTTCTTCGTGATTAACAAGATTTATTACGCTCATAACCACACCCGCTATAAGCATTACAGCAGGTGCTATATACCTGTCTCTCATATAACCTCTTTCTGGGACTACAATTGCTGTCCAGCTGCTCCCCAGGGTATCTCTTTTACTTATCTTTATTACATTATTTTCAATGGCTTTCCTACTGATTTTACATAGAGTTCACCGGTCCCGGCATAGAACTCTATGGTTCTGCCGTAATTTAGACCGGTATCCTCTGCAATTATCCTAATTCCAAGAGAAGCCAGTTTAGCTTTACTTGCCTCTACATTTCTTTCTCCAATACGAAGCATATCATTATTGGAGCTAAAAGCAAACATTTGGGCTCCTCCTGCAATCTTTGCTATCAAGCGGTTTCTATTTGCCCCTGCCAAAACCATTTTTTCAATCAAGGCATCCACGCCCGTATCTGCAAATTTGGCAAAATTCTCATTGTTTTTAATCTTCGTGCTGTCCGGCAGCATAACATGTACCATACCCGCTGTTTTACTAACAGAATCATAAAGAGTTATTCCAACACAAGAACCAAGTCCCAAAGTCGTCAGTGCATCAGGTGAGCTGCATATATTCAAATCTGCCATTCCTACTTTAACCATTATGCCCATATTATCACCTATAATCCCAATGATCTTAAGATAACATCATATGATTCCAAAGTAGGTATCAATATAAAATAACCGTTAACATCAGAGTCGTCTTTGGTAAATTGTGTTTCAATAATCAGGGCCTTATCACCTACTTTACCGAATTCAATAGCCGGCACACTTAAAATTGCTCCCGCCATATCAATAGACATATACGGTATGCTTGCATGAATCTTAATTCCAGTCAAGGTTGACAAAGAGGAAAGATATGCTCCTGCTATTATGTTTCCAATCTCTCTAAGTGCGGAATATTCCATTTCTGTAAATTCTTCAATCGCCGTGGTTTTTCCCATAAGAATGTCTACTATCCGGCATGCAGAAGCCTGGTCCATCATAAACATCATCATGCCATTGATTTCGCCCTCTAACGTTATCAGAATTCCTACAACAATCTCTTCGGCTCCGCCAAGCAAATCCGGTAATTCTTTTAGTTCAAGCAAATCTACCTTAGGAACATTCATATCAACCTTGCTGTTTATCATAGTTGACAAAGCCGTTGTAGCATTACCCGCTCCAATATTACCGATTTCTTTTAAAACATCAAATTGCATGTTGTCCATATTATCTAAATTAATATTTGGCAATGATAACACTCCTTAAACTATTTCTTTTTCTATAATGACCCCATTAATATTTAATAAAGATACCAAACTGTCATTATGTTTTCCGATTCCGGACAGATATCCGTTTTTATCTTCTACTGCACTATTGGTAACCTTTTCGATCATATTTTCATCCAAGGTCACTACTTCTTTTACTTCGTCCACAATCACACCTACGGCGGACTGGGAATCAAATTTTATGATAATAATTCTGGTAGCATTGCTTATCACATCTTCTTCCAGTCCAAATTTCAGGCGGAGACTCATTACCGGTATAATTTCACCTCTTAAGTTTATAACTCCCTTAAAATAATGCTGTGCCCTTGGTACTCTTGTTATATTCTGCACTCTTACAATATTATCAATATATTTAATATCAATACCATATTGCTCAATTCCGATTTTTACGACTATGTATTGTTTCCCTTCATTTACTGCGTTTTCCATCATGAAACCTCCTCTAGACCAGCGTATTTACATCAAGAATCAGGGCAACCTCACCGTCACCAAGAATGGTGGCTCCGCCGATGATCTTATTGTTGTTTATAAACTTGCCAATTGACTTAATAACAATTTCCTGCTGTCCAATCAGATTATCCACAACCAATCCTGCCAGCCTGTCTCCCTTTGATATGATTACTACAATGAGATTCTCCTGGTCCTCTTTCGCTCCCGGAACATCCAGTATTCTATTTAAACGAAGCAGAGGTATTACATTGCCTCTTAAATTTATTACTTCCTTTGAATGAACATATTTGATATCCGAAGCCAAAACGTCTTCAATGGTCTGAATGCTTCCAAGGGGTATCGCATATTTTTCAGCTCCAAGTTCAACCATAAGAGCCTGTATGATGGCAAGTGTAAGCGGTAAGCGGATAATAAAATTACTTCCGGCACCTAACTTTGTTTTTGCCTCAATATCACCACCCAGGGCTTCAATCTTTGTCTTAACAACATCAAGGCCTACACCTCTGCCGGATACATCAGTGATAATCTCTGCTGTAGAAAAGCTTGGTCTAAACAGTAAATCTATAACTTCCTTATCACTCATTACTTCAGCCTGTTCCAAAGTTATCGTTCCTTTTTCAACAGCCTTTTTCTTGACTTTTTCTACGTTGATGCCGGCACCGTCATCCCTTACTTCAATTACTACATTGTTACCATCCTGATAAGCATCAAGGAAAATAGAACCCATTTCCGGTTTGCCTTTTGCAAGACGCTCTTCATTGCTCTCCAAACCATGGTCAGCCGCATTACGCAATAAGTGCATGAGCGGATCCCCGATTTCATCAATAACGGTCCTGTCAAGCTCTGTTTCTTCACCTGTCATATAAAGTTCCATCTTTTTATTCAAAGACTTTGATAAATCCCTGATCATACGAGGAAAACGGTTAAGAACGCTCTCAATGGGCACCATTCTCACCTTCATGACAGATTCGTGAAGATTGGTCGTTACTCTTTCAAGATATTCTATTTGTTCATTAAAACTGGACTCTGACTTTGTACCTTTTTCACTGATATTCATGGAAACGAGGCCATTCTTTGCAATAATCAGCTCACTTACGAGATTCATAAGCACATCCAGTTTTTCAATATCAACACGGACAGAACGGTTTACTACCGGTTTTGATGACTGCTGTTTGGCACTGCTCTGTGCCACAGCCTTATTTTGGATGTTACCCCGCAGTTCGACTTCCTCTGTATGAACAGCTTCTCCCTTTTCTTCGGGTACTTCGTCTGCACTTACGCTTATCTCTTCTACATACACTTCTTTAATTTCTGAAACATTCAAAATTGTTTTTTTAACTTTTTCAATATCGTCCTTCGTCAGCAATACCACACTAAAATCCAAATCAAACTTCTCATCTTCAATATCCTGCACTTCGGGTTTTGACTTAATTACATCGCCCATACTTTCCAATGCTTTAAATACCAAAAATGCTCTTGCTGCCTTCAGAATACAGTATTCCTGTATATAAACTGTTACCCCAAAAGCATGAATGTCCATCTTTTGCGCTTTTACGATTGCATTTCTTTCGTAATCAGCAAGGGGCAGTTCCTTATATTTATTCCCGGCAGCGCCTGCCGTATCTGCAGCAGCCGTACCACCTGCTGCCTGAACTGTTCCTTTTGCCTCTTCTTTCTTAACTTCTTTTCCCAAGCCAATATTTAGAATATTGTTAAGCTGTTCTATGATATCTTCATAATCTTCCGTTCCTTCATCAGCACTTGCCTGTATGTTGCTTAGGTAGCCTTCTAAAGCATCCAATCCTTTAAACAATACATCCACTAATTCAGCAGTAACACCCATCTTACCATTACGGATTTCCGAAAAAACATTCTCCATGTCATGGGTCAACCGCTGCATCCTCTTAAATCCCATTGTTCCTGCCATACCTTTTAAGGAATGGGCGGCTCTGAAAATCTCATTAATTGTTTCACTGTTTTCGGGTTCTGTTTCCAATATTAATAACTGTTGGTTTAAACTCTGCAAATGTTCCTTGGTTTCATCAATAAAAATATCCAGATATTGACTAACATCCATCTTATTGTACCCCCAGACTTTTTTGTATTGCACTTGCCACCTGCTCTAATGAAACAACCTCATTGACCAGCCCGGCATCTTTGATTACCTTGGGCATTCCATATACGGTACTGGTTGCTTCATCCTGTGCAATTACATATATATTCTTTTTCTCTTTTAGTTTCTTGATTCCGTAGGTTCCATCGCCGCCCATACCTGTTAATACCACACAGATTATTTCTGAAAAGTTTGATTCCGCCAATGATTCATACATATAGTCGGCACAAGGTTTTAAACCATTTTTAGCTGCCTCCTGCGTAACCGTCAGAACGTCTTTTCCCTGATCTGTGCAATGAAAACGCATCTGGTAACCACCTCTTGCAATGTAGACTGTGTTATCCTCCAGCCCATCAAGGTGTTCTGCTTCTTTTACCTTTATTGCACTTATCTCGTTCAATCGGCTTGCTAAGGATGCTGTAAATCCTTCCGGCATATGCTGAACAAGCAATATGCTGCATCCCAATGTAGCACTAAGCTTTGGTATTACCTGCTGTAACGCTTTGGGGCCTCCTGTTGAACAGGCAATCGCCACCAGTTTCTTTCCTGTACCGCTTCTGGTTGGAATCCTCGTGTTTATAGCATTTTCGGTAATGTTTCTTGAAACGATCTCTCTTTTAGGCGGAAAGCTGGTATCCACCGTAACAGGTGTTTTAGGAATCAGAGGTTTTATAAATCCCTCTTCCTTTAATACCTCTTTCACGTTTAAATTATACAGTTTTGTAGCAGTTTCAAGACAGGAGATAATCTTATCCTTAAACTTATCACTCTTTACTTCGAAAAAGCTCTCCGGCTTGGTAACAAAATCAAATGCACCCAATTCCAAGGCACGTATTGTTTCTTTTGCCCCTTCTTTTGCCACTGTACTGACTATTATGATGGTGGCTTTGATTTTCTTTTGCTCCAGCTGTTCTAATAGTTCGATTCCGCTCATCTTTGGCATATTGATATCTAAAATAATCGCATCATATGTCTCTTCCTGCTGCGTCAATAATAGAAATGCCTCAAGTCCGTTAACAGCAACTTTTGAAACCTGAAACCTAGGATCTGAATTAATTATATCAGAGAGTACCCTTCTCATGAGTGCAGAGTCATCAACTATTAAAACTTTTTTCTGCATATTTACCTCTTTTCCGTATATTCAATCTATAATCAGACACATTTCGTGGAAAAATGCCGACTATTCGATTTTCTATATCTATCAGGATTACATGTAAACGGTTACGATTATTTTTTATCTTTCGTATGCTGCTTGATTTCTTCTTCAAATATGTATTTAATGATTGCTTCCCTGTCTTCTTTCAGCAATTCTCTAAACTGTACCCGATGTTCATAAAAACCAACTCTGTTTACCATTTTCTCTGCAGATATGATTATTCCGGTTAAATAATCTGCCTTTATCTTGACTTTACTGCCAAACTGTATACGCATTTGCATATAGTTTCCTACTTCGTGGACATTCTCTGACATCAGTCTTGCACCGCCGCCGCTTAAATCCACAATGATTCCCATAAGCCATTCTTTTTTACATTGCTCCAATGCCTCTATACAAGCCTGCTTGTCTTCCGGATTTTTAAATATATTCTGTTTTAGTTTGTACCGAAGCGTCAGTTCTGCTTCCGTTGCTATGTAATAGTCTAAATCCAATACACAGTTCAGCCGGAAAAACTGGCGTCTCTGGTATTTTTCCAGTGCTGATGTGAACTCAACTGTCAATATGTATATTTTATCATCATTGGATCTGCTTGTAATCACACCCCTGCATTCATAAAGTCCAGTTTGTGAAAAGAAACGTAAGCTGTATTTATCACCTACAGAAAGAGGTATCACTCTTCCTTTGATAATAGGCATTGTTATAATGACAGAAGTATAATCGGGGAAATCCAACACTTTACTTTTGTATATCTTCTTTTCCATGTCTTCATTTCTATCCATTATCATAAGTTCTACCTTATCTCCAATGGCTACTACATCCCGTACCATGTTATGTCACCCCCGTTATTTGCTTGTCTTACGATGAAGAAGGCTTGAAAAGAAATGAGCAATTCCTCGCTGTCCTAAATTGCCGGCCGGAACATCATCACATAAAGCTTTAGCCAAAACAGATACAGCCCTTGAAGAGGGAGAATTCGGATACAGGACGGAATAAGGTTTTTGCTGCATAACTGATCTTGAAACATTCGAATCCTGCGGTATTCCTCCCAGATATTCCAGCTTTATTGTCAAAAATTTCTCTACAACAAGATTCATTTTGTTATAAAGGCTGCGTCCCTCCTCTTCCGAGTTTATCCTGTTAGCTATCATTTTAATGGATGTCATGTCAGAATTAAAATCTTCCCGCTTATTGAGTACCTTAAGTAATGCATAAGCATCTGTTATAGAGGTTGGCTCCGGTGTTATAACCAACAATACTTCCGAGCTTGCCATAACAAATTCTAATACACTGTCTGTAATACCAGCACCGGTATCAATTATAATAATATCGGCTATTTCATCTAATTCATACAGCTTCTCATTCAGAAAACTTATCTGCCCCTTCGTAATATTGGACAATTCCTGAATTCCTGAACCACCAGAAATAAACATCAGGTTTTCAGGTCCCTTTGTGATAATTTCCTGTAAGCCTTTACTGCCATATATGATATCTGCCAAATTGTATTTGGGTCTGATACCAAGCATAACTTCTACATTGGCCAAACCGAAATCAGCATCGAGTATTATTACCCTTTTACCCATTCTGCACAACTGAATTCCTAAGTTCACAGAAAGATTTGATTTGCCGACTCCGCCTTTTCCGCTTGTTACGGTTACAACTCTGGCAAGTTTGTCAGGCATATTTTGTCTTTTTATAATGTTGCGAAGCTGTTCTGCCTGATCCATCAATCAAACCCTCCTAATAATTTCTTGGCTGTTTCCTGTGTATCAAGCTTCCCTATGTCATCCGGTACATTCTGCCCGCAGGTTGCATAAGATAGCTCTGCATTTGTTAGCATCTTTATATTAAAAATATTTCCTACTGAAATGGTTTCATCTAATTTGGTAAATATGATACGGTAATTTGTAATTTCAGAATAATTTTCAGTGATTCGAATTAAGTCTTTATATTTTGTAGTAGCACTTAATACAAGATATATTTCCTTTTCATCCTCTTCAACTGTTCCAAGAAGCCTTAAGATGTCGTCCCTTTGCTCCCTGTTCTTATGGGAACGTCCGGCAGTGTCTACAAGAATAATATCATAATCCGATAACTCTTCCTTTGCCTGTGCCATTTCGTCTTCCGTATAAATTACTTTCATAGGAATACCAAGGATATTGGCATAAGTTCTAAGCTGTTCAACAGCAGCAATTCGGTAAGTATCGGATGTCAGCATAGCAACCTTTAACTTTTTATTTAATTTCAGGTCTGAAGCTATTTTAGCGATGGTTGTAGTCTTCCCCACACCGGTAGGTCCGATAAAGAAAATGAATTTGCATTTATTTTCAACTACTTCAATTATTTTTGGCTGTCCCAGCTTCAAAATAATCTTCTGATACACGTGGGATAGAATGTTGTCGATTGTGATATCTTTGGTCAGCTTGCTTTCAATCTCCCGGACTAATTGCGTAACATATTTCTCATCCACTTCATTTCGAAGCAGCTGGTCATATACCAGTTTAATACAGGCTTCTCTTTTTTGCTCCTCCGGATCTTTCTGCTTTACCACCTCTTCTGCCTTTTTTGTTTCCTGATGCTCTAAAAGCTGTTTCTCAAGCAGTTCCTGAAGACTGTTAAGTTTCTTTTCAATAGCAGAAGCCTCCTCTTTGGCATTATAAGGCTCTTTTGCTCTGCTGCTAGACATCCCCCCCTCACCATAACCTGATGGGGTATTCGTAAAAAAGGATGGTTTTGACTTCGGCACTTCCGCTTCTTTCTTCCCTCCGGATAAAACGCCCGTATCGTCTACAGCAGCTGTTATTTCAACAGTAGGTTTTCGAAAAAGCCGGTAAACACCCTTTGGTGAAATTGTCTTAATATTCATTACAATGGCATCTTTGCCCAGCTCATCCTTTGCCAAAAGAATTGCTTCTGTTTCTGTATTTGCCTGATATTTTTTAATTATCACTATACCGTCACCATCCCTACCGATTGTAATTCTACATTGGATTCAATCTCGTTATAGGATATTACGATTAAATCCTTAAAGTAATCCTGCGTAAGCTTCTTAAAATACATTCTGACAATGGGAGAAGTTATAACAATAGGATTCCTTCCTATGTTCTCCAACTTTTGGATTTCTTCCTCCACAGAATTCATGATACTCTTGGTTTTTTCCGGATCTAATGTTAGATATGCTCCCTGCTCTGTCTGCTTTACGCTGTTCATGATATCTTGCTCCACCTTCGGATCCAGCGTTACTACATTTGTAACCTCCGCTGCAGGGAAATATTTATTGCTGATAGCTCTCTTAAGGCTCTGGCGTACATATTCCGTAAGTACATCCGTATCTCTTGTTGTGGCTGCATAATCTGCAAGGGTTTCAAAAATAGTTACCAGATCTCTGATGGATATTCCTTCTTTTAAGAGGTTCTGTAATACCTTCTGAATCTCACCTACGCTTAACAGTTTAGGAACAAGTTCCTGAATAAGGGTTGCATTTGCCTCCTGAATATTGTTGATAAGGTTTTGTACATCCTGTCTTGTAAGCAATTCATAGATGTGGCTTCTGATAACCTCTGTCAGATGTGTTGCAATGATTGACGGAGGATCTACTACGGTATACCCTAAGGACTCTGCTCTTTCTCTCTGACTCTCTGTTATCCAGATAGCCGGTAAATGGAAGGAGGGTTCAAAGGTTGGAATACCGGTAATTTCTTCTTCCACATACCCCGGATTCATTGCCATATAATGATCAAACAGGATTTCTCCTTCACTGATAGGCACTCCTTTTATCTTGATCAGATATTGATTGGGATTCAACTGGATATTATCCCTTAAGCGGATAATGGGTACCACACAGCCTAATTCCAGAGCTATCTGCCTTCTGATCAGAACAACCCTGTCAAGCAAATCGCCTCCCTGATTGACATCGGCAAGGGGAATAATACCATAACCAAATTCCAGTTCTATCGAGTCCACCTGCAAGAGAGATACCACATTTTCCGGTTTACGTATCTCATCCCCACTGTTTTCTTCCATTGAAGCAGCACTTTCAATATCCTCTACTTCTATTCGGCCTGCTATGCTTCTGCCGCAAATAATGAAAACAACACCATATGCACAGAATACAAGATCAGGAAGAGGTGTTACGATTCCTAAAAACATCAGCGCTCCGCCGACAATATAGAGAACCTTAGGGATGGAGAAAAGCTGCTTAAGTAATGTATCGCCTATATCCGCATCCTTCGTTGCCTTTGTTACCACAATACCGGTAGATAAGGATATCAAAAGTGAGGGTATCTGACTGACAAGCCCTTCACCAATAGTAAGTATGGTATATTGATCAAAAGCATCATTCATGGATAAGCCGCCGCGTAATGCTCCGATAGCGATACCGCCGACGAAATTGATTATTACAATAATAAGTCCTGCAATGGCATCACCCTTTACGTATTTGGTGGCACCATCCATGGCTCCGAAAAAGGTGGCTTCCTGCTGGATCTTTTCACGCCTTTCCTTCGCCTGGATATCATTGATGGCCCCGGTATTTAAATCCGCATCTATCGCCATCTGCTTACCGGGCATGGCATCCAGTGTAAATCTTGCCGTTACTTCTGCCACACGTTCCGAGCCCTTATTAATAACAATAAACTGAACCAGAATCAGGATTACAAATACAATAATACCAATAATGGCATCACCGCCGCCGACGAAACCACCAAAAGTCTGGATTACCTCGCCTGCAAATCCATCTCTTAAAATCAGCCTCATGGCAGATACATTAAGAGATATTCGAAATACGGTTGTAAATAACAGAATAGTAGGGAAAGCGGAAAGACTTAATGCTTCCTTCGAAAACAAGGCATTGAATAGGACAATCAATGCTATGGATATATTTAGCGCTAATAGAACATCCAATAATATACTAGGTATGGGTACAATCAGAAATATAATTGCTGCCAGTAAATAAAGTCCCACAGCCATGTCCGTTTTTTTCATCAGCAATGCCCCCTGAATTTATAAGTAATCATGTCTTATTTTTTAAATTATAAACATAGGCTAAAACTTCCGCAGTCATCTGATAAAGCTCCGGCGGAATTTCATTGCCAACATCAACATTATAGTAAAGCATTCTGGCGAGAGGTTTATTCTCTACAATTTCAATTTTATTTTCCTTCGCCACTTCTTTTATTTTCTGTGCCAGATAATCCGCACCTTTCGCAATGAGCATCGGTGCGTCACTGCTATCCTTATCATACTTGATTGCCGCAGCAAAGTGAGTAGGGTTGGTAATAACCACATCTGCTGTGGGAAGCATCTGCATCATCCTTCTTTGGGATACCTCCCTCATCTTTGACTTGATTCTTCCCTTGATCTGAGGATCACCTTCTGACTGCTTGTATTCGTCCTTTACTTCCTGCTTTGACATCCTCATATCTTTCTTAAACTTTAACTTCTGATAGATATAATCTGCCATACCAATGATAAGAAAAACAACGCTTATATTCAGGCCTAATTTTATTACGATATTTCCAATGAATTCAATAGCCTGAATCAGTTCCATATCATAAAGCCTTTGTAGTCCGGCTCCATAATCAATTAATGTGTTGTAAGCAATATATATAATGGCGATTATTTTAAGGGCCTCTTTTAATGTGTCCACCAATTTATCTTTTGAAAATATCTTCTTAAATCCCTTAATTGGATTAAATTTATCAAATTTAGGCTTCAATGGTTTTGTTGTTAATTTCCATTTCACCTGGAATACGTTAATAATGATTACAACGACTACCGCAATCGAAAATATCGGTATCAAAATCCGAATAATACTGTAAATGCATTCTTTTAAAAGTGCTGTTGCAACAGCAACACTAAAATCATCCTCCGCTATCTTCTCTATATTACCATAAAACTCATAGAAGGACTCGATAAACTGATAACCGATCCTGGAGGCAAATACCTTTAAGGTAACAAATAAAGCAATCAGTGCTGAAGCAGTTATTAAGTCCGTACTTCTTGCAACCTGTCCTTCATCTCTGGCATCGTTTAATTTCTTGGGGGTCGGGTCTTCTGTTTTTTCACCGCCGCCTCCGTCTGCAAAAAATTGCAGATTATAAACCAATAACTTTCCCATTCCAAAGTCCCCTTACGGATAACTATTTTAATACCTGAACGGCTGCTTTCATCATACCAATCATTTCATTAAAAATAAACCCGGATACGGTTGGTAAAAACTTAACCAGTATAAACAGCATCAGTAAACCGGTCATTATTTTCAGCTGAAAGCCAATAACAAACATATTCATCTGGGGAGCTACTTTCGCAAGTATTGCAAGTATGGTATTTATAATCAGCATAGCCGCAAAAACAGGCAGTACTATGCGAAAGCCAATTATAAAATAATTTTTAATGAAGTCTGCCATCAGC
Organism: Anaerocolumna xylanovorans DSM 12503; assembly: GCF_900143645.1. Taxonomy (GTDB): domain Bacteria; phylum Bacillota; class Clostridia; order Lachnospirales; family Lachnospiraceae; genus Anaerocolumna; species Anaerocolumna xylanovorans. Next base: position 67,016 of record NZ_FRFD01000007.1, read on the forward strand.
AGATATATATTGGCGTCTATATGAGCCTCTCCCACCGGAATTACTTTAAAGGTATCCGCAAATGCCTTGATAATATAAAGATGCATATCTGTTACCATTAGCATAAGCATAACCGCATAGGAATATAGATTACTGGTTATGGTAGTTTGAATATTTGCAACCGGGTCAAGTTCATTTACCATGGAAAATCCTATTTCCATGTCCATTAACTGTCCCGCAAAGTTCAGGATATAGTAACTCACATTGGTAAAAAAGCCTATGATAAGGCCAGTTAATGCTTCCTTCAAAATCAAAGTAGCATACTCTATCACTGTACTGTATTGTATGTCAACCGTCGTTATTTGGAAAAGCACCAGTGCAAACATAAGGGAAAAGCCTGCTTTTACTCTCCCGGGAACATTGGGAATACTAAAAAAGGGAGCCACAAAAACAAAGGCCGATATCCTCACAAGAATTAGCATAAAGCTATCAAATCCATTAATTGTAAAGGTCATACGCTTTTAATGTAATATGGGAGATTATTGATAAGCTCCACAAAAAAGTCTCTGGTCTCCGACATTATCCAGCCTCCAAAAAGCATAATAATCAAAAAAATGGCTATAAACTTCGGAACAAATGTGAGGGTTTGCTCCTGAATAGAAGTTATAGTCTGCAGGATACTTATTATAAGACCTACTATAAGCGATACCAAAAGCATGGGAGCCGAAACTTTTATAATTATCCAAAGTGCTTCTCTGATAATATCAATTACAACATCTTCATTCATACTCTACCATCTTTCTAGGTGTAAAAGGTCTTAACCAGTACTCCTATAACAAGATTCCATCCGTCTGCCAATATGAACAGCAGAATTTTAAACGGCATGGATATCGTTGTTGGCGGAAGCATCATCATACCCATTGACATGAGGGTAGATGCAACTACCATATCAATAATTATAAAGGGTATATATATAACAAAGCCAATAATAAATGCAGTGCGTAATTCACTGATTATAAAGGAAGGTATAATTACTGTAATCGGTATATCATTAAGGTTATCAACCTTACCAATCTCTGCAATGTCCATAAACAGCTTAAGATCCTGTGCCTTTACTTCCTTTAGCATAAACTGACGCAAAGGCTTAATACCTGCATCAAACGCTTCCTGCTGTGTAATCTCTCCATTTGATAATGGCTTAATGGCATCATTATTAACCTGTGTAAATACCGGGGACATGATAAAAAATGTCAGGAATAAAGCTAATCCGATAAGTACCTGATTTGGTGGAGTTGTCTGCGTTCCTAATGCAGACCTCACAAAATGCAGCACAATAATAATCCTGGTAAATGACGTTACCATAATTAAAATTGAAGGTGCAAGAGAAATCAGCGTAATCACTAACATAATCTGTAGTGTGGAGGTTATACCTCCGCCGTTAGGATCTGTATCCATATTAAATTTAAACGGCCCAATCTGGCCGCTTAAATTATTTCCCGTCTCTGCGCTGTTATCCTGCTGTGACTGGTTATCGTTATCTGCGCCTGTCACGGCTGTTTCACTCGTTTGTGATGCGTACACAAAAACAGTTGTTTTATTGGTCAATATACCGGTAATGAATAAAATACAGATAATACATACCAGTTTTTTTAATGTCTTTTTATTCTTACTCTCCATGCATACTAACCTTAGTGAGGATTTGTTTTGTCTGCGTTGTCATGTTCATCCGACTGCTCTGCAAACAAATCACCACTATTATCTTCTTTCTCAATTTGTTTCTTAAAAGCCTTCAAAATATCCTGAAAGTTATTATTTTGCTTGGTACTTCTGTCCTTTACCGTGATTTCATCTTCCTTCAGCTCGGTAAGAAGCCTTATGTCATCTTTCCCCACCGCTATGACAAAATATCTGGTACCCACCTTTATTATCTGCAGATATTTATTCTGCATGAGTTTATAGGTATCAATAACCTTAAAATTACTGTCCTTTAAGGTTCCCATTTTAACACCGCCCACAAACTTGGTGGTCAGATACGTTATAACCAGTACCACAACGAAAAGAAGGATGACACCAAGAAGCTGCAGGAAATTATCTACTCCTGACAACCCCGATACAAAAATATTCATTAGCCCACAGCCTTCTTAACAGCTTCCAATACCCTGTCCGCCTGAAAAGGTTTTACAATAAAATCCTTTGCTCCAGACTGGATGGATTCAATAACCATGGCCTGTTGCCCCATGGCAGAACACATTATAATATTAGCAGAAGGATCTGCTGACTTGATTTTCTTTAAGGCCTGGATACCATCCATTTCCGGCATAGTAATATCCATCATTACCAGATCAGGCTTCGTCTCATTGTATTTTTCAATAGCTTTTGCTCCATTTTCAGCTTCTCCTACAATCGTATAACCATTTTTACTCAAAATGTCCTTAATCATCATTCTCATAAAAGCAGCATCGTCACAAATTAAAATACTTTTACCCATTTTTATTCTCCTATCATGTGTTGTATTTTATAATTAATAATATCACTATTCACCCTTAAATTAAAACCCTCTTAGAATCAATTATTATGATTATTTTCATGCATGAATGATTTGCATCACATGATTCATGGTTACACTTACAACTGCTACTTAATAATTTCGGTTACTCTTATGCCAAAGGATTCTTCGATTACTACTACTTCTCCCTTTGCAACAAACTTACCGTTTACAAGAACATCTATCGGTTCTCCTGCCAGTTTATTAAGCTCAATGATTGTACCCGGTGTAAAATCCAATATTTCTTTTATGGATTTATTTGTCCGACCAAGTTCTACTGTAACTTCCAAAGGAACATCCATGATCAGGTTTATGTTCTCAGGCTGGGGTGTCACCTGCTGTGGAACCGTAAAGTTCTGGAACTGCGCCGGTGATATATTAATATCCGGTGCAACATAAGGCATTTGGTATCCTGGCGCCTGCATCTGCGGGTATGGCATTTGCGGATATGGCATCTGTACTTGTGGAGCCGGTTGAACAGGTATTTCAGCTGCTTTAGGCTGCTGCTGTGGTTTCTGAACTTTCTCCGGTTCTACTTTTACCTCTTCCTTGACAAAATTACTGTAAAGTTCTCTTGCCAGCTCAAAGGGATATAATTGCATTAATTCACTGTCGACCAATGTTCCTATCTCCATTTTGAAAGAAACCTTGACAAATTTGCCTTTTAAGAAAGGTGCTATGTCAGAACCATCTATTGCCTCATTCATATCCACCAATGTTGAAATCGGAGGACTGATATCAACTCTCTTCTCAAGCATTGCTGAAATAGAAGTTGAAGCCGAACCCATCATCTGATTCATTGCTTCACTGATAGCACTTAAATGAAGCTCAGTTAATTCACCGGTTATATTTGTGCCGTCACCACCCATCATTAAATCTGTTATAATCTTTACGTCAGATTCTTTCAATATCAGGATATTGTTACCGTCTAAACCATCCTTATAATAGATTTGTATAAAAACACACGGTCTGTCATACGATTCTGTCAGATCATTCCATGTTGCATAGGAAACGACCGGAGTGGTTATGACAACCTTTTGATTAACCAAAGATGAAAGGGTAGTGGCTGCTGTCCCCATGCTGATATTGGAGACTTCACCAATCGCATCTTTTTCAGCATCTGACAGTGTTTCTGAACTATTGTCAATTCCCGCACTGCCCACATCTGCATTCATCCCACTTAGAAGCGCGTTAATCTCCTCTTGAGATAACATACCATCCATATTATTACTCCTCCCTAATTATTGATGTAATTCTTACTGCATAAGCATCCGAAGATGCCCCCGGCAATGCTTTAAATTTATCCAAATTACCTACATAAACGTCTAATTCATCTTCTATCTTTGTATTTAGCTTTATGATATCTCCAGTTTGAAGCCCCAGAAAATCATTTACTGAAATCGAGCTTCTTCCCAGTATTGCCTTAATCGGTATCTTTGCTTTGGATATGGCCATCTCGATAAGCTCCTGGTAAGACTTATCATCTTTAACCTGCATTGTTGAAAACCAATACTTTGTATTCAATTTATCTATAACACTCTCCAGGCAAGCATATGGCAAACATATATTCATCATCCCTTCCACATTTCCTATTTTTATATTCATAGTAATAATGGAAGTCATTTCACTGGGTGCAATAATTTGGGCAAACTGTGAATTTGTTTCTATCCTTATGAGCCTTGGTTCCAAATGCACTACTGTTTCCCATGGTTCGCCTAAAAGATTCGTACAGACATTGAATATGCGCTCCATAATAATCAATTCAATTTCTGTAAAATCCCTTGCTTTTTCTAACGGCATCCCAGTTCCGCCTAACATACGGTCTACCATTGCATAACCTAGATTGTCCGCAATTTCTATAATTATATTACCCTCTAAAGGCGAGAAATCAACTATCCCCAGCAGCACGGGATTTGAGAGGGCATTGCTGAATTCAGAATAAGCTACTGCTTCCGAGCTTACTACTTCTATTTGGACATTCTTCCGAAAATAAGCCGGTAAATTTGTAGAAAGCAATCTCCCATAATGTTCAAATATTATTTCTAATGTCCTAAGATGTTCCTTTGAAAACTTGGAGGGTCTTGCAAAATCATAATTTTTAACTTGCTTTTCGCCGCTGCCTTTAAATTCTTCTGCATCCAATTCTCCGCTGCTTAACGCTTTAAGCAGATTGTCAATCTCATTTTGAGACAAGACGTCGCCCATTGCCACTACCTCCCGGGTGATTACTTAATACCATAATATCACAAACCTCTACTGAAATCATCAAAATCCTTTATTGAGCGACTGTAAACTCAATAGTAATACCGACAATAAAATCAGATTTAAAATACTCCTGTAATGCTGCCAGTATATTGCTCTTTATTTCTTCTTTTTTCACTGTTACTTCATCCATGGTATATTTCATGAATTCATTCTGTATCATTTCATTAATCTTACTTTCATTGGTTTCTACCAGTGGTTGAAGCTTGGCATAATCCTCTGATTTTGTATTGAGAGATAAGGAGGTTTTAACCAATGCATAACTTGGTATGTTATCAGTCCCTTTTTTCAGGTTGATTGTAAGTTCTTTACTCATCCCATAATTTTCGATATCCTCAATACTTACTTCTTGGTTCGCAGGCGAGCCGTTGATTTCTAAATCTATGGTAGAAGCTACCTTGGATATCAGTTCATTTGTTCTCATAGTTGTTGGTACTACGGCAAATACAATAACCGCCGTCAGAATCATATTAACTATTCCTAAAGCCAGGATAATGACCGTTAAGAAGCTCTTCTTCATACTATTTCCCATCTGCCTTCCATAGGCATGTCCTTTCTTCCCTCTCTATCGGTTAGACTTGCAGTGTGTCATAAATTTGGTATACCAACAGAATAAAGTTCTTTTTTGTAACATTTTACAAGATTTATAATCTCTTGTCTACTCTCTTTTACCAGTATTTTTTTCCCATTGGAAAGGGTAATTACTGTTTCCGGTACTTCTTCTATTGTTTCAATCATATCACAATTAAGCGTTACTTCTACACCACTCAATTTCGTTAAATTTATCATCCATGCCTCTTTCCTATATAAAATATAAGTATTATTGAAAGATGACTACTATATTCCACAGTTTTTGAATCAGGAAATGCTCATAACCCCTCTGCTGCATTGTAATAAAAGATGGCGGCGGTTTACGCCGCCATCAGCCTATATTTATCTTTTCAAATTAATGAGTTCTTCCAATAAAGTATCGGAAGTGGTTATAATTCTTGAGTTTGCCTGGAATCCTCTCTGTGTTGTAATCATTTCCGTAAATTCAGCAGCCAAATCTACGTTAGACATCTCCAGAACACCCGTTGTAAAGCTTCCGCCGTCACTTTTAACATCATGACCAATTCCGTCGAATTTTCCTGAGTTCTGAGTCTCTGCAAAAAGGTTTCCTCCCTTTGACTCAAGTCCGGCAGGGTTAGAGAAGGATGCCACTGCAATCTGCCCTAAGAGCCTGTTATCTCCATTACTGTAGGTTCCGTAAATTTTACCGGAAGTATCAACACTAAGGCCTGTCATATTACCGGCTTTACGCCCTTTACCAAGTCCATTCAAATCACCCATAGCGGAACCTAAGGTAGTACTTCCGCTGCCTGCATACATTGTGATAGTGGAAAAGTCAACCTTTATATCACTGAAATGGTTGGTTGCTGCCGTGGCCCCCAGCTTTAAGTCTATCGCTTTGTCCGTAGACGTTGCAGAACCAATACCAACAAACTTACCGGTCGCAGCATTGAAAGTCAAAGTTGGCATGGCATTCGTAAATGAAACTGCTCCGGTTGTGGCATCTACATTATAAGCCAGGGATGTCCCTGCAAAAGACGAACCGGATAATCCGCTGGAAGCATAAGTTACATTTCCCGTGGACGCATCAACAGTTTTCTTTACGAAAACAGAATTTCCCTGGGAATCCAATACATCCACCAGCTGTACGTCGTACTGGTTCTCTATTGCCGTAGGCGGGGTTCCTGTACCGGAATGAATAATTTTAAAGGTGGCGCTGTAAGACTCTCCAAGCTTGTCATAAAAAGATATATTTACCGTTTTTCCGGTTCCGGTTAAGGCAAGCTGTGTATCCTTGCTGTCAATGTTACCGCTTATATAGGTATTCGTAGTTGCTACCGGTGTTGAATACTGATTTTCCGGAGCCATAATCCTTAAAGGTGAAACTACGTCAGCTACCGTTTTTGTTGCATCTTTCGGATCTACCTGCCAGCCCATAACAGTCGCGCCGCTTGAGGTACAGAGGTTTCCGTCGGCATCAACTTTAAAATCTCCGGCCTTTGTAAAGTAGTTGGTCCCTCCCTGGTTTACAATAAAGAAGGAATCCCCGTTAATCATAATATCAAAGGGATTGTCCGTCCTTTGGGCACCGCCTGTTTTCGTAGGTGAAGCCACAATGGAAGAAACCGTACTTCCAAGACCTATCTGCATCGCATTCTGTCCCGCTGCGCCGGTAGATTCATTAGGACCGGTAGCGCTCTGGACAGTCTGATAAAATACATCCGAGAAAGCTACCCTGCTTGCCTTGAATCCGACTGTATTAACATTTGCAATATTATTACCGATTACATCCATTTTAGTCTGGTGAACACTTAATCCGGAAATTCCGGAATATAATGATCGCATCATAGTGAAATGACCTCCTTATTTTTTGTGCCTGTCCTCTCTGTCAGTCAAGGACCTTATGCCTCCCAAAGGTCCGGCATATTACATAATTACGGCACCATCAATATTTGTAAATATCTTGTCTTCTCCCTCATCAAGAGCTGTTATAACTGTACTGTTCTTCACATTCACGATAAAAGCAATGTTATCAACCATCACAAGCGATTCTGATATTCCCTTTTCCTGGGCTTTCCTGGTTCCTGCCGACAGTTTATTAAGCTGTTCCTCTGATAAATCAATATTCCTGCTTTGAAGCCTTTCATTAGCATGTTTTGAGAACTTCAGAGCATTGTTTTGTATTGCGTATTGATTTTCCAGGATACGCTGAAAGGAATTATTGGTATCGGCTTGCCCTGTTTGCACTGTTCTTTTATTTAACAGCTGTCCAGTCATCTGCTCGATGGTAGAGTATTTTGTTTGAGAAATATGATTCATATCAGCCTCTTTCTCTATCCACGTCCTTGTGAATATGGCGGAAGATTGTTTACGAGTCACTAATCATAAGTTATGACAGCTTAGGCTTCCGTTCCGTCACCGTCTCCCTATTCATCCGGTTTATCTGGTTCCTTCGGTTCATCTGGTTCCTTCGGTTCATCTGGTTCCTTCGGTTCATCTGGTTCCTTCGGTTCCTCCGGTTTATCTGGTCCCTTAACCGTTATACTGATCTGGTTTGAAATAGTTGTATAATTGGCATCGTTAAACATTACTGTAGGTTTATATGTGCCATTATCTAAATCTGCCAGGCCTTCCTTACTGATAGTGACCTTTGTGCCATCCAGTTTCACATATTTTGAATCCAACACCTTGCCATTAAGAATAACTGCAACATCCGTTGCCACCGTCTTACCGGAACCTAAGTTTACTGTAAAGCTGACATCCTCCGGCTTTTCTTTATCAAAAGTTGCATCCACTTTTTTGGTAATGTAGGGCAGACCCTTTTCTATTACATAGTCACCGGAAAGAATGGTTGTTACCTGATCCAGTGTATAAAGATTGTCGTTTACGGATACTCTTGCCGTACCGTTGCTCATAACGACATAATCAACACGTCCGCTGCTTACAGTCGATTTACCGGATGTGTCCGTGGTACTTACCTCTACATCCATGCCAACCAGTCCGAATGCCTGATTATTTGATGTTGTTGCATTCAAATTCTGCATCTGCTCCAGCTGTGAGAAAGTTGCCAACTGCTGTACAAACTGGGTATCAGTACTGGGATTCAACGGGTCCTGATATTTCATCTGTGCAACCAAAAGCTGCAAAAATGCATTTTTATCAAGAGATGATGTTCCCGTAGTCATTGTTTTTTTTGTTGCTGAAGTTGTTGAAGCGCTGCTGTCAACAATCTTTCCGTTTGAAACTGCCAGAACGCTCATGTTTCCTCCTTTGTCACTACGCGGTATAATCTACACTATTTGTACTCTGTTCCAGGCTTCCCAAATTAGTAAGTTCTTCCTTTGAGGTATCCGTCAAACTTCCGTTTATCTCATCCAGGCTCCTAAATGCTCTGTTTCTGCCTTTTTCCTGATTGTCTTTACTGCTCTCCTGAAACCCTTGTTCCTTTTGGTCAAAGGCCGAATAAGATACTGTAACTTCCACATTTTCAACCTTTAATCCCTGGTTATTCAGATTCTCTTTAAATACCTGCAGCTGACTCTCTATTGCTTCTTTCGCAGTTTCTGTCCCTGTTACAAACCTGGCTGTAAGAACTCCTTCCTTTGATACGACCGTCAGATTGATCTTACCCAGATTTTCGGGATTTAATTGAAGTTCCATTGATGTCTGGTCCGGCTTAATATTAATACGGACAGCATCTAAAATCTGACTTGTTATTTCCCTTATCTGCTGTACCTTGGAAAGCTGATTTGTAAAAATAGCTTCCTCTCCGCCTGAATTAACCGCCAGATTATGTATCAAAAGTTCTGTAGCCGATAGATTCTGCTCGGTCTTCTGCTTATCTGACTTGCTGCCTTCACTGCTATGTGTATCTGTTGATTTGACTGATTTAACAACCGTTATATTAATTTCATCATCCGGTTGTACAGCAGTTTTCGCATCGGTATCAGTGTCAGCCTGGATATCCTTAAATGTCTTATTTTCCGCAGTTGTTACCGGTTGGGTCAAAACGGGAAGCTGTTCTTTCGATACAGGGAATTGTTCTTGAATGGTATCGCAAACCTTCATCAGCTCTTTTAAAGTATTTCCCAAGTCTTCATTGGTTAAAAAGGCCGACATATCATCGTTATTGCTTACCTTTAAAAGAAATTGCTTCAGATTGTTAACATCCAGCAGACTAAGTGGTGTAAATCCAAGAGATTCCAATGCCTTATTAAGGTCATCCTCTGAAATGCCAAGTTTTTGTTTGATACCGTTCTTGATTGCATCCAGAAGATCTTTGATATTAATATTGCTAATATCAGTAACCTTATTTTCTGTAAGGTCTGTTATAACATTTTCTTTTTGTACCGCATCCTTATCCTGTAACTGGCTTACTGCCTGGCTGGTATTATCAGTGTCTTTTGTATTATCCGCTTTTCCTCCCGCCGTAGCTTCTGCTGCACCAGGCTTTGCCTGTGAATCACCCTGCTTTGTCTTTACATCCTGGGCTGCTTTATTTGCATCAGTGCTGTTAGCAGTTTTTGCTGCATCCGTACTTCCCGTATTATCCGGCTTACTTGCTTTGAGGCTGCTGGTAATTACGTCTTCAAATGACTTATTGCTGCTCTTAGCTGTTCCCTGGGATCTCATACTTCCTGCTGCGGCAGTATAATTATCAACAAAACCAGCCTTTACATTCTGCATCATTTTTTCTCCTCCTTTCTTACTATAATATTTATACTTAAGTAACCCTCCCTGTAATCAGAAAACCAGGGATATATTACCTTAAGCCTATTCACCGCTTGAAAGCTCAGTATCCATATCTATCATCTTTTTGGTGATTTTCGCTGCCGCTGTCGTGTCCATGGCTGCCAGAATCGCTGAACTCTGTGATGCATTCATACTAAGAAGCATCTGCGCCACTGTATCAATGTCCGCCGTCATTGTTTCTAATATCTTTGCTGCTGCATCCGGCTTCATCTTTTTATAGATATCCGCCTTTTCCTTAATGGCATTTGAATACTGGAGCTGCTCTACAACCTGCCTGTAAATTTCTTCTGCATTGGTAGGGTCAATACTTTCATAATATTTTTTATATTCTTCAACATCAGGAGCCTGATCGGCAAATACCACCTTCTCGTCAAATTCCTTGACTCTTTCTTCAAAAGTCTTTTGCTCATCTTCATAAACCTTAAGCCTCTCGACCTCTGCTTCCTGCTCCTTTATTGTTTTTGCCGAACTGCTGCTTTCTTTCGTGAGTGCATCATTTTCTTTTTCCAATTCCTTGATTTTTGCTATTGCTTCCTCCAAGCTGCTGTACGGATAATCATTTTCGTATGCCAGCTGCTGCTCCGATACATCAGGAAGAATCTTATTTACCACCGGAATATCTTTTATTAACGGTCTTAACACAGAAGAGCCAAGCCCATTTACATCTAATTTTATTAAGAGAGCAAATACCACAAGCCAAACCAGAATGACCATCAGCACAATTACTGTCACTGTTATTTTGGCGCCAATGTTTTTTTCATTCTCCGGAGCCTCTGCTGTTTTGTTCTTTCTTGCCATTTTCTTTCCTCCTAATTAGTAGGATTATTATACCGAAAGCTTACCAATTCATCTATTTCTTTTCTTTCTCCCGAAGCTAATTCAAGGAAAAATACTTCTTTTGCATTCTCTTTTAATTTTTCGTGAGTTTTTCTCTCTAACATTGCAGCATTCAGTCTCTGTCTTGCAAGTTCCACTTGCTGCTCTGCTCTTCTTACGGCTAATTCCTGCAGCTTTATTTCTTTTTTTACCGCTTCCGAAGCTTCCGTATATTCTCTAAGCTTACATATATTAAGCTTCTGCATTCTTAATTCTTTTCCCTTGTTTTGATACCCTTCCAACCGAATATTAAGCTCATGAAGCCTGTCTTCTTCCTTCATAAGCTTTCTGCGGGCTATTCCATAAGAAATTTTCGCCTGATCTTCCATCTTATATTTTATTCCCAAGATGCTTTCCATTTTGTAAATAAACTTAGCCATATACCCTCGATTCTTAATTTTCCGGATAGTTTTCTCAATCTTCAAACAGATTTATTAATTGGTCAACTATCAGGTCAAAATCCATCTTTTCATCTACGTTCTGACGTAAAAATGCATTCACAGCCTCAATTTTGGAGATTGCATAATCAATCTCCTTATTAGAACCATTTTTATAGGCTCCTATATTTATCAAATCCTCTGCTTCGGTATAAGTAGCTAAAACATTCTTCAATCTTCCTGCCGCACTTTTATGTTCCTTTGCTACGATGGAAGACATAACACGGGATATACTTTGCAAAACATCTATGGCCGGATAATGATTCTTATTCGCCATTTTTCTTGTCAGCATAATATGTCCGTCAAGGATACCTCTTGCTGTGTCTGTTATGGGTTCATTGAAATCATCTCCGTCAACTAATACGGTATAGAGACCGGTTATGGAACCTTCCCCGGAGTTGCCTGCCCTTTCAAGCAGCTTTGGCATCTCAGAATATACACTCGGCGGATACCCTCTGGAAACAGGGGGTTCACCGGAGGCCAGTCCGATTTCTCTTTGAGCCATTGAAAAACGCGTGAGGGAATCCATCATCAAAAGTACATCTTTTCCCTGGTCCCTGAAGTACTCGGCAATTGCGGTAGCTGTTTTTGCAGCTTTCTTTCGAATAAGGGCCGGTTTATCAGAAGTGGCTACCACTACTACTGACCTTTTCATCCCTTCTTCACCCAAATCTCTTTCCAAAAATTCTCTTACTTCCCTGCCACGTTCACCAATCAGGCCAATGACATTAATATCTGCTTTTGTATTTCTTGCAAACATACCAAGAAGAGTACTTTTACCAACACCGCTGCCGGCAAAAATACCTATTCTCTGCCCTTTACCTACGGTTATCATAGCATCCACCGCTTTTACTCCCAACGGCAGGACTTCATCTATCAGCTTCCTTTTTAAAGGATCCGGAGGCTGTGCTTCAACGGAATATTCCGCTTCTATCTCTAATTCTGTATCATCAATTGGTCTTCCAAGACCATCAAGGGTCTTTCCAAGAAGGCTGTCCCCTACAGAAACCGTTAAAGGTCTTCCGGCAGATTCTACTGTGCTTCCCACTCCTACGCCTTCTATATCGTCATAGGGCATCAATAGGATGCGGTTTTCCTTAAAACCCACCACTTCAGCCATTATAGTCTGTGATTTATCAGAAGATACAATGGTACACAAATCATTTAAATTTGCTTTGGGTCCTATGGATTCTATGGTTAATCCAACCACCTTCACCACTTTCCCTAAGTGCTTTTCATAAGTTCTGTCCAGCAGAATATCATATTTTTCCAGATTAGTCATGCCTTTATCTACCTGCCTTCACTTATCAAAAATTACAGATTATCCATTGAAAGAAGCATAATATCTTTCTTTAGATTTTCCAATTGTGTATCAAGACCACAATCAACTATTCCGGTTTCTGTATCGATAATACACTGGTTTTTTGAAAGATTTTTATCCATTGCAATATCCAGTTCAATAGTTTCATTCAGAATTTCTACCAGACTAGGTCTGTATGCCGTAACTTCCTCATAATCCTCTTTTGACACCTTTATATGATAAAACCTGCTGTTATCACCATGAAGTATGGCTCTGTGGATAAGATGTGTTATAACACCTTTTTTTCCTTCCACTGCAATTCCTGTAACTTTTTCTATCAACGCTGTCATAATTCCCGCAAATTCAGGTTCTAAGGCTGCCGTTTTTTCTTCGTATTCCTTCTTAAGCTCTCTCTCAAGCTTTTCATATTCCTCTTTTCTCTTGAGAGCTTCTTCCATTCCCTTTTTGAACCCGTCATCATAGCCTTTTCGTGTAGAATCATCATACAGCCTTCTGCAATTGGCTTTGCTCTCTTCTTCTGCTATCTTCCGGATAAGCGCCGCTTCTTCTTCCGCCTTTGAAATCATATCTTCCAGACGGCTTCTTAGCTCATCTTCACTTTCCGTTTCCTCTGTCTCTATTACAGGCGCATCTATTCCCGGCTTAAAGCCTTCTAACGATTCGGGTATTTCTTTATTGATAACATGAACCTGGGGCTTATTTGCAAAATTGATAAGTCTGAATTCCTCACTTCTTTCATTTGAGTCAATTACGAATTTATCTTCTGCACTTACTGCTATATATCTTGATTTAATAAGATTAGACAATAATCTCATCACCTCCACCTCTGGAAATGATAATCTCAGCGGAGTCCTCTAATTTTCTAATAATATTAACAATCTTCTGCTGTGCTTCTTCAACATCCTTCAAGCGGACAGGACCCATGAATTCCATATCTTCCTTTATCATAGCTGCAAGACGTTTGGACAGATTGTTAAAGATAACATTCTGTACTTCTTCATTAGAAGCCTTCAATGCTACTGCCAATTCATTATTGTCAACCTCACGAAGTACTCTTTGTATCGAGCGGTCATCCAGAGTAAGAATGTCTTCAAATACAAACATCTTCCTTCTGATTTCATCTGCAAGCTCTGGCTCTTCAATTTCAAGAGTTTCCATAATATGTTTTTCAGTTCCTCTGTCTACAGTATTTAAGATAGATACAATAGAATCTACGCCGCCCACGATGGTATAATCCTGATTAACAAGGGAGGATAATTTACGCTCCAGCACTCTTTCCACTTCTTTGATTACATCCGGAGATGTACGGTCCATCTGTGCAATACGCTTTGCAACATCTGCCTGTTTATCCGGCGCAAGGGCTGATATAATGGCAGATGCCTGACCGGAGGACAGGTAGGAGAGAATGAGGGCAATGGTCTGTGGATGCTCATCCTGAATAAAGTTTAACATCTGGCTGGCATCTGCTTTCCTGACGAATTCAAAAGGACGAACCTGCAAGGAAGCTGTCAGCTTTCCAATAACATCCTTTGCCTTGTCTTCTCCTAAAGCCTTTTCCAGAAGCTCTTTTGCATAAGCAATACCACCTTCTGCAATATACTGCTGTGCAAGGCATATCTCATAAAACTCATCCAATACCTGTTCCTTGGTAGCTGGTGAAATGCTTCTTGTATTGGCAATTTCCAATGTTAACTGTTCTATCTCATCTTCCTTCAAATGCTTAAAAATACTGGCCGATTTCTCGGGCCCTAAGGATATTAAGAGAACAGCGGCTTTTTGTACTCCCGATATTTCTGTATTCTTTGCCATATTCTCCTCCTTATCAACCCCATTCGTCGTTTAGCCAGTTCCTCAAGAGCTGGGCAACGGCATCCGGATTCTCGTCCACAAACTTTTCTATCATCTTCTTTGCTTCTGACTTCTCGCTGAATTCAATATCCTCCAAGGTCTGGTTTTCCTTCGTAGTTGCCAACAACTGTTCGACTGATAACTCCGGCTCAAGCTCTGTAATATCGGCAGGTGCTGTTCCCTTAAATACTACAAATATCAAAAGACCAACGATTGCAGCACCCAAGAGGATCTGCAGATAGAATGACCAGTCTCTCTGTGCCTTTTCCACAGGAATAAATACCGGCTGTTCATAAGCTAAAATGGAGATCGCGTTTGTCGGAATTCCCGTTGCAAGGGACACTGCCTTGTAAACATCATCACTTACGGTTATTTGCTTCGGTTCTTTGTTATCCAATGCATATTTATCAAATGTCGTATTGTCAAGTAATCCCTGGAGTTTTAAATCTTCTTCCTTATAGGTAACGACTTTCGTACATATAATACTGCCTGATGATTCCTCCGGCACTACTGCTCCGACTTCATATTCTGTATTTGTAACACGTTCATTGGGCAAATATTCGATTTGAACCGTAGAAGAAGAGGCACCGTTTTCCGAATCGTTATCGGTATCATAGGATGCTTCATCATTAGAATCTGTCCCCGGCGTTCCGCTGCTTGTCGTGCTGGAATTCTTCGTATCGTATGAGTAATATTTACCATACAGTCCCTGATCCTGCCCGTCTGCAGGAATCTTTTCATTGTACAGCTCAGTTACCTTTTTCATATCAATCTTCCAGTTAAACATAGGCTGAACGTCCGTATATCCAAGCTTTAGCATCAGCATATAAATATTATTGTTAAAGGTATTCTGAAGCTTTTCCTTATACTCCAATACAGAATTGGCATTCCCCGTATAAAGGTCATCCTTTCCGCCAAATAAGAGATTGCCGTCCTGATCAATTATCTTTATTTTATCCGTTGTTTCATTTCCAATGGCGGCCGCAACATATTCCGCTACCGCAGAGGCATTTGCCTTATCAAAATCATCCGTGATGGTAAGTGCCACACTGGCCGGTAAATCCTGCTTTTCAGAAAGAACACTGTAAGTTGTCTCTTCCGGAACATATGTGACCTGCGCATCCTTAATTCCCTTCATCTTAATAAGGTAATTCCGGATTTCTGTCTGTACATACAGATGGTTCTTTAAATTACGGTCACTGTTGGTTGTGCTTAAATCATTCTTTACCAACTGATCCAATGTTAATCCGCTTGTAGGTACATCACTTGAATAAACAACCAACAGTGCATCTGAGAATCTTTTCTTATCAACACTGATTGTCATCCCGTCACCACTCAACTTATAGGCAATTCCCTCATCCTTTAACAGCCCGGCAACCGTACTGACATCTTTCTTCGTCTCGCCGTCCATCAGCTCTTTATATTGGGTTCTGTTCATTACCGTCACCAATATTACCAGCGCAAGAAATACTGTGGTAACAACTGCAATGATTACTGTTTTTTGTTTGCTGGTGTACTTGTTCCATTGATTAAGTAATTGAACTGGTATCTGCTTTAGTCTGTCAACCATAATACTGCTCCTTAAGTTCCATTGTTAGAATTGGAGATTCATAATCTCTTTGTAAGCTTCTAATACCTTATTTCTCACCTGAACAGTATACTGTAATGACAGATTGGCTTTTGACTGCGCAACCTGAAGGTCATAAGTGTTATCAGACAGCCCTAATGCATAGGAAACTTCCGCTTCTTTTGCAGCATTTGACAAATCATTTGTCTCTTTTAACATAGAAAGAGCAGACTGAAACACACTTTCGAAAGTATTGTTCCCAGTGCTCTTCTCTACTCCTGTATTATTTGTACCATATGCGTTTACGCCTGATATTCCGTTAAGAAGTGTAATGTCCATTATTCACCGTTCCCCCACTATTTACCAACTTCAAGGCCTTTTAGCGCCATGCTCTTCATACCATTGAAAGCTGTAATATTTGCCTCATAAGCTCTGGATGCATCAATCAGATTTGCCATCTCAGTAACAGTATTCACATTCGGATATGTTACATAACCGTTTTCATCCGCATCGGGATGGGAAGGATCATAAACCACATTCATTGGAGTTTTTGTATCTTCCTTGATTTCCGTAACCTTAACTCCGGCTCCGGCTGCTTCACTTATCTTCCCTCCCAGGATTTGTGCAAAGGGTGTTGTATTTCTCTCTTCAAAAACCAGAATCTTACGTTTATAAGGGTTCCCATCCTCATCTCTGGTCGTATTCACATTGGCAATGTTCTGCGATATAATATCCATGCGGAGTCTTTGTGCTGTCATACCGCTTGCACTTATATTCATTGCATCAATAACGGACATTCATTTTCCTCCTAACTATTGGATAGTGCTATTCTTATTCTGCTGAATTCCTGTGTCATCGCATCCAGCAAAGCATCATGAGTAATTTGGTTCTCTGCAAAATTCGCTGATTCTGTATCTATATCAACATTATTACCGTCAAGCCTGTAGCTTAAGGATGAATTATCTGTATAAATAGTCGGTTCTATTGACTGTAAATCTACCCCTGCTACTTTTCTGTCGAGAGTGCCGGAGCCCTGCTGTAAGGCGCCCGCCAAATAGGTCTGAAATTCAATGTCCTGTCTTTTATAGCCCGGAGTACTGACATTGGCAAGATTGTTAGTCAACAGCTTGCCTCTTGTCCAAGTAGCATCTGCTGCTTTGTTTAGTATGTTTACATAGTTAAACAAATCTGAATTTATCATACTTACACTCCTTTCGTAACTAGTTTCAATTATAAAGATATTACGACAAAAAAACAAGTTAATTTTTTGAAATTAGTACTATTATATCATATAATGTAAATTATTCGAATATTAGCTCAAATGCACATTTTCTGCGGAGAATCATAGTTGTATTAAGAGTTTTAATTGATATCTTAATCATATTTTTACAAAATTTACTTTTACATTTTTTAACAATTCCGCAAAAAAATGGACTTATAAATATACAATTTAAAAGTCCATTTTTATTATCGCATAAATTGGTATCAGCCAACCAGCATTCCTATTTATTTAATTTTTTCAATTCCTCAAATACAACGTCATTTAAGACCTTAATATAAGTTCCCTTCATCCCTGAAGAACGTGATTCAATAACACCGGCACTTTCAAACTTACGGAGAGCATTGACAATTACAGATCTGGTAATTCCTACTCTGTCAGCAATTTTACTTGCAACAAGAATTCCCTCAGTGCCTTCCAGTTCCTCGAATATATGAATGATCGCTTCCAGTTCTGAAAAAGATAAGGTACTGATTGCAGATTTCACAATCTGTACTTTACGGCTTTCCTCTGCGCTTTCTTCATTCACGGAACGCATCATCTCAAGTCCGACAACTGTTGTTCCATATTCACTAAGTATGATATCATCCAAATCATATTGCTTCTGGCTCTTATACAGAAACAGGGTTCCGAGCCTCTCTCCTGCGATATCAATCGGTATGATAATCGCCTGATAGTTAACATCCGTATCAAGCTCAAAACCGAGAGTTAATAAGTTGACATTTTCTTTGGTTGACAGGATGTTTAAAAGTCTTTCATTCAGCATTTGATCAATGTAGCCGCCAACGGCATCCTTAATCAGTTCTTTAATTTCGACAATATCATCTCTGTTCTTAATTCCCAGAACCTTACCTTTTTTACTGATTACCAGAATATTTGACTCCAGAATCTCACTTAACACCTCACAGATGTCATTAAATACAACCTTGTGAGAATTGTTATTGTGTAACAGCTTGTTAATCTTTCTCGTCTTATCCAGCAATTGTACACTCATGAAATAACCTCCCAGTACCCCCGCTTGTTTACCTGATATTTCAAAATAACCAGTAATATTTCACAAAAGATAAGATACCGGTCATTTATATTGGCATTAGATAAATATTATCATACCTTTTTCATAAAAACAATAGTTATTTCTTGTTTTTGACGCACATTTTAATTAAATTTATCTGTTTTTCTTATATTTCTCATTTATTCGCAACAATAAACCCACATTTATCATCGGAACACACCAGGCTGTTTCCTTTTTCTATCAGTACTTTGCCGCATTTAGGGCACTTTTTATCCGTAGGTTTCTGCCATGTCATAAATTCACATTCCGGATTATTCTCACATCCGTAATATTTACGTCCTTTTTTTGTTTTGCGGATTACAACATCTTTTCCGCATAAGGGGCAGGCGACTCCGATTTTCTCAAGGTAAGGCTTTGTATTACGACATTCCGGAAAACCGGGGCAGGCTAAGAATTTACCGTGGGGCCCATATTTGATGACCATATTCCTGCCGCACTCTTCGCAGATGATGTCCGTCTTTTCATCCTCAATCTTTATTTCCTCCAGACTGTCTTTTGCATTGGTAACTGCTTCCTCAAGGTCCGGATAAAAGTTACGTACCACTGTTTTCCAGCAAATACTTCCATCTTCTACTTTATCTAAAAGTGATTCCAGATTTGCCGTAAAATTAACATCTACAATACTGGGAAAAGCTTCTTTCATAATCTTATTCACTACTTCACCAAGCTCAGTCACATACAGGTTCTTATTCTCTTTTATCACATATCTTCTGGCAAGAATCGTTGAAATCGTAGGAGAATAGGTACTGGGTCTTCCAATACCAAGTTCTTCCAGTGTCTTAACCAGGGAGGCTTCTGTATAATGGGGCGGCGCCTGTGTAAAATGCTGGGAGGGATCAAATTCCAAAAGCTTTACCTTTGAATTCTCCGTTATATCCTTTAGCATGGCACTGCTTTCGCTTTCTTCCTCCTCGGAATAAACACTTAAATATCCGTCAAATATCATTTTGGAGGCGGAGGCAGTAAACTTATACCCCTTCGCTTCTAATTTAACATTGATGGTTTCATATCTTGCAGGCGACATACGGCTTCCTACAAAACGCTTCCAGATAAGCTGGTAAAGCCTGAATAAATCACGGCTTAAAGATTCCTTTACGATTACCGGTGTAAGATCCGTATAGGTCGGCCGGATAGCTTCATGGGCGTCCTGTATCTTCTTACCGTTTGCCTTTTTCTCTTCCGCTTCGGATATATAATTACTTCCATAGTTCTTTTCAATAAAATCTCTTGCAAACGTATCTGCTTCTTCTGAGATACGCACGGAATCCGTTCTTAAATAAGTAATTAAACCTATGGTGCCATGTCCTTTGATGTCAATACCCTCATATAACTGCTGCGCCAGCCTCATAGTCTTGGAGGTGGAGAAATTCAGGGTCTTGGCAGCCTCCTGCTGTAAAGTACTGGTGGTAAAGGGCAGCGGCGCTTTTCTTTGCCTCTCTCCCCTTTTAATTTCTGCAATTTTGAATTCTGCATTTTCCAGTTCTTTTAAGATACCTTTTAATTCTTCTTCGGATGCAATATTCTTTTTATCGGAAGAGGCAGGTAAAAACTTTGCTATAAGCGGCTTTTTTTCTCCCTCCACCTGAAAGCTTCCTTCTAATGTCCAGTACTCTTCCGGCACAAATGCATTAATTTCATCTTCTCTGTCGCAGATAATACGAAGAGCAACGGATTGCACACGCCCTGCACTTAACCCCCGCTTAACCTTTGCCCACAGCAAAGGGCTTATACTATAACCCACCATACGGTCTAACATTCGTCTGGTCTGCTGGGAATCCACAAGGTCCATGTCAATTTCCCTTGCCTGTTTTATGGAAGCCTTAACTGCATTTTTGGTGATTTCATTAAAAGTTATCCTGCTGCTGCCTTTTTCATCCAGCTTTAAAGTCTTTGTCAAATGCCAGGATATTGCTTCTCCTTCACGGTCAGGGTCAGTAGCCAGATATATCTTATCTGCTTTTTTAACTTCTTTTCGAATCTTCGCAAGAAGGTCACCCTTGCCTCTGATTGTAATATACTTGGGTTCAAAATCATTTTCTATATCAATGCCAAGCTGGCTCTTCGGTAAATCTCTGACATGTCCGTTTGAAGCCACCACTTCATAATTCGTACCTAAAAATTTCTTTATTGTCTTTGCTTTTGCCGGTGATTCTACAATAACTAGATTCATGTACACTCCCCTATCTGGATTTCTGTTTCCTTTCTTAATGAGAGGAGATAGTTTCTTCTCCCTTCACACTAGCTCCCATGCCTTCCTCAGTACACCTCAAGTTTGTGCCGAGGATTTCGCAAGTTTACTTGCGAAACTGCTCAAATCAAAAGTGAAAAATGTCTTTTATTTTTCACACTATATCTGTCACATAATAATTTGCTCTGATTTGCTTTATATAATTCTTACTTTCCAACTGAAATAGCAGCGAAGCCAATTCTCCGATAGGAAAATCCGCTTCCTTTGCAATGTCGTTTAAATGTTTTGGGATACGACTTAAACAAGCATACACTATTTTTTCATTCGCTTCAAGTAATTTATCATTTTTTTTATTGCCTTTAGTAATTTTTTTACAAGTCAGAATATAATCTTCCAGAATATCATAGGTTTCTGTGCACATCTTGGCGCCCATTTTCAGGATATTATTGCAGCCATCACTTAAAATATCTCCCGGCCTTCCCGGTATGGCATAAATGTTTTTTCCCTGCTCAAGTCCATAATCCACGGTAATTAAGGAACCGCTTTTTTCTCTGGCTTCTACTACCAGTATTCCATCGGACATCCCGCTGATAATCCGGTTTCTCATGGGAAAATGATATGCCCTGGGCTGTGTCCCAGGAGCATACTCTGTAAGGATTCCTCCACTCATACACATTTTCAGATAAAGATTAAAATTTTCCACCGGATAACAGATATCTGCTCCGCAGCCAAGTACTCCAAAGGTATCCCCCTCTGCCATTAAGGCTCCGTCATGAGCTGCCCCGTCAATACCTGCCGCTAATCCGCTGATAATTCCAACACCTGCCTTTGCCAGTTCCTTTGCAAAGCTTCTTGCCATCTCCCTGCCGTAATCCGAACAGTTCCTTGCTCCGATTACCGCTATATTTACGCCCTCTTTGGCCGGAAGCTTCCCCTTATAAAAAATTCCTAAAGGGGATTCATATATGTTTCTTAGCTTTTCGGGATATTCTCCGTCCTCTATTGTTACAAAATATATGCCCTTACTTTTAAGTTTAGCATAGTTTTCCTGGACAGAGCTTTCTTTTCGGCTGTTATCTATTCTTTCGATATCCTTGTTTGTCAGAATCTCAAGCCTTGAAAAGGCCTCTGTTTTTTCTTTAAAAGCTTCCTCCGGGGAAGAGAAAAAGGAAAGTATCGCTTCCTTTTTCTTTTGGCTCAGCTCTGATATTGAACAAAGCCAGTACCAATACTCTTTCTTTGTCATATATGCCTCCTGCTAATACTAATAATTTCCCTGCTCTAGAGCTGCTCCCAATATTTTTTATCCATGCTGCGGTAACAGATTGCCTCGCTGATATGCCTTATACCTATGCATTCCTCTTCTTCCAGATCTGCAATGGTTCTTGCTACCTTTAATATCCTGTGATAAGCCCTGGCGCTCAAATTAAGCCTGTTATAAGCCTCTTCCATGATTCTCTCCTCCTCTTTTCCAAGTCTGCAAAAAGAAGTCAGCATTTTCGAACTAAGCTCTGAATTGAATTGGATATTTTCATTCCGGTAACGGGCATACTGCATATTTCTTCCCCGTTTGATGCGCTCTCTGATGGAAGCAGAAGTTTCGTTCTTTCCCTGTTTATTTAATTCCTTATAGTCTGTCTGCGGCACTTCAATGCTGATGTCAATTCTATCCAGCAGCGGACGGCTGATTTTCCCAAGATAGTGCCTTACCTGGGAAGAGGAGCAGCGGCACTTACTTCTGTCAGGGTAATACCCGCAATTACAAGGGTTCATGGCAGCGCAGAGCATCAGGTTAGCCGGATACCGGTAAGTCCCGGTAAGCCTTGTTATGGTTATTTCATTTTCCTCTAAGGGCTGCCTTAGAATCTCAATCGTATTACGGTTGAATTCCGGAAATTCATCCAGAAATAATACCCCCAGATGGGAAAGACTGATTTCTCCCGGCATCGGAAATCTTCCCCCTCCTGTTAAGGCTGTTGCAGTGATTGTGTGGTGTGGTGACCGAAATGGCCTGTTTCGTATCAAAGACTGGTTATTATTTAAAAGACCAGAGACACTATATATTTTAGAAATTTCCAGACTTTCTTCAAAAGACAGTTCGGGAAGAACTGTGGGTATCCTTCTTGCAAGCATGGTCTTCCCCGAACCGGGAGGACCGATTAACAGAATATTATGCATACCGCATGCAGCAATTTCTATAGCACGTTTCGCAAGCTCCTGCCCTAAGATATCAGAGAAATCAACCTCATAAGGTTCTTTCCCCTGTTTAAGCTCTTCTTTCTTTATCATGCAAGGCTCCAGAGGTATTTTTTTGTTCAAAAACCCGGCCAGTTGGATTAAGTTCTCTGCGCCATATACCTCAATCCCCTGAACCACAGCCCCTTCCCTGACATTGGCAGCAGGAACAAAGCACCTTTTAAAGCCCTGCTCATATGCCATGTAGACAATTGGCAAAACACCGTTAACTTTTTTGATTTCTCCGCTTAAGCTTAACTCACCGATAAATAGGGAATCTTTTAGACTGTCCTCTGTCAAAAATCCCAGAGAAACAAGGACTGCAACTGCAATAGGCAAGTCAAACGCCGTACCTTCCTTGCGCATATCTGCCGGCGAAAGATTGATGGTTATCCGTTTTGCCGGCAAACGGTAACCAGAGTTTTTCAAAGAAATACGGACCCGTTCCCTGGCTTCCCGCACCTCCGATCCGAGGTATCCTACCAGGTCAAATACAGGCAGGCCGTCACTGATATCTGCTTCCACAGTGACGACCCTGCTCTCAATTCCATGAACAGCTCCGCTAAAGACTTTACTAAACATTAACTTCCTTTCCCTGTCTCCGGAAAGAAGCACCATCCATGAAAAGTATAACAAAATATGGAAGGACTTACAAGCTTTATTTCTTCGTATCCAATATCTTCTTCAGTTCATCCATAAAGGTATTAACATCCTTAAATTCCCTGTACACGGAAGCAAATCTCACATAGGCCACCGCATCCAGGTCTTTTAGCTTATCCATTAATATCTCGCCGATCACAGAGCTTTTTATTTCCTTTTCTTCCATATTAAATATGGCGGTTTCCACCTCATCAACCAGTGCTTTCATCTGGTCAACGGATATGGGCCTTTTATGGCAGGAACGAAAAACTCCCGCTTCGATTTTCGACCTGTCATAGGGCTCTCTGTTATTGTCTTTCTTAATTACAACCAATGGGATGGCTTCAACCTTTTCATAGGTTGTAAAACGCTTGGAACATTCATCGCATTGCCTTCTTCTTCGAATGGAGCTTCCGTCATCCGCCGGTCTTGAGTCTATTACTCTTGTATTTTCATCACTGCAAAAAGGGCACCTCATACTATATACCTTATCCTTCCCTCGAACATATTAAATAAATTATTAGTTATTTTAAGTTGATTATATTGAAAGATATTCCTTCGGTCAAGATATTTTATTGTTTCATGTTACATATATTTATTAATAATGGCATTTTAAGACATAGGGAGGCTATCTTATGAGACTATGTGATCTAAAGCAAAAGGAAGTTATTAATTGCAGAGACGGAGAGAGACTTGGCTATGTCTGCGACCTGGATTTCGATGTTAACACAGGAATAATTACCCATATCATAGTTCCCGGTCCCTGTAAAATATGGGGCATTATAGGCAGGGACCAGGAATATATCATCAGCTATAATTGCATTAAGCAGATTGGAACGGATGTAATACTGGTGGATATCGAGGCAGAAAAGTTTTTGGTCAGATCACCCTATATCTGAAACAGTCCTTTTTAAGGTTTGCAGACACGGCAGGGCTCATATCCCTCTTCTTTTGCTTTTTTAAGTGAGACAGACCTGTAGTTGCCTTTTATATACTTACAATCCTTTCTATGATACTTATTTCCCTTCTCCGTAATATACACCAGCTCGTTACTCTTATCCGCTTTCTTATCTTTTATTTTACCCGTTGTTTTCACCGATATATTTTTGCCGTCACTGGTAATTACAATTGTTCCCTGCAAATCTGTACGGTAGGTTTGTATATCTTCCTCTTCAAGGCCGGCTAAGGTAGCATAGGCAGGATGCCCATAAGTGTTATTTTTCCCACAGGATATCATCGCATAGGTCGGATCAACTGCTTTTAAGAATTCAGGACAGCTGCTGGTCAAGGAACCATGATGGTTTACCTTTAATACGTCCGCTTCAATATTTCTTCCGCTCAAGGCAAGGTCCTTTTCTGCCTTTTCTTCCAAATCTCCTGTAAAAAGAAAGGAAGTTTTTCCATTGACAAGCCGTATTCCCAGGGAGTAATTATTGACATTGTCCCCATAGTCCTCCTTAGCGGGCGTAACAAAGGTAAAAGAAGCATTTCCTAGCCTGTATGTATCACCGGCAGAAGGATGGGTCATTTTTATCTCTTTTCCAATTACCTGTAACAGGTTATCATATTCCTTGGAATTGTATGTAACATCGCTTAAAAATACTTCACCCGTCTTAAATGTTTGTATTACCTGGGCCAGGCCTCCGATATGGTCACTATGAGGATGCGTTCCGATTACGTATTTCAGCTCCTTTATATTCTCGGCTTTAATATCCGAAACAACCGTATCTCCTTTTTCTGCTTCGCCGGCATCAATTAACATAGCCTCACCCTGGGATTCAAGAAGGATAGAGTCCCCCTGTCCCACATCCAGATACATAACCTTTAAGATTCCGGTATCAATATCCGTATTGCTATTCATATCCTGTGCCGAGCACCCGGTGAAAGCCAGAAATATAACTAAAATAAAAGACAGCTTAAAGAACCATCTGAATTTATAAAGCCTATTTTCTTTTTTCGTCATTCTTCTTCATCCTTTTCTTATGGCAATCTTTTTATAGCTTACTAAAGGTAAAGAAAAAAAGCAATACAAAAAGCACCCTTACTATGCTAAAATCTAATAGTTCGGGTGCATCTGTGCTATGGTAAAATATATCTATTGGCTTAAATAATTTTTCATGTTTTTCAGAGCAGACTTTTCAAGCCTTGATACCTGCGCCTGGGAAATACAGATTTCCTTTGCAACCTCCATTTGGGTCTTCCCCTCATAAAAACGCAGTTTGATAATTCCTCTTTCTCTTTCAGACAATTTTGACAGAGCTTCCTTTAAGGCTATTTCTTCCACCCAGTTTTCTTCTTTGTTCTTTTTATCACTGACCTGGTCCATGATGTAGAGAGTATCGCCGCCTTCTGAATATACGGGTTCATACAAAGACACAGGGCTTTGTATTGCATCCAGGGCATACACAACATCCTCCTTGGATATTCCGATTTCCTCTGCTATCTCACAGACAGTGGGCTCCTTGTCATTTTTCTTAAGCAATGCTTCTTTTGTATAAATTGCTTTATAAGCAGTATCTCTTAATGATCTGCTTACCCTTATACTGTTATTATCTCTTAGATATCTTCTGATTTCCCCAATAATCATAGGTACTGCATAAGTGGAGAATTTCACATTCTGGGTAATATCAAAATTATCAATTGCCTTCATAAGCCCAATACAGCCTATTTGAAATAAATCATCAACATTTTCATTACTGCCTGAAAACCTTTGGATTATACTAAGTACAAGACGTAGATTTCCTTTTATATACAATTCCCTGGCCTCTTTATCTCCTTCTAAAATGCGTTTAAACAATTCTTCCTTTTCACTATTGTTCAGTAATGGCAATTTCGATGTATTTACACCACATATCTCTACCTTATAAAGAGCCATATGAAAACCTCCAAATCATTTTTTCGTCATGTATCGGAGTGGCTGTAACCATTTCTTCCACTCATTGCATAAGTAAATGATTTACTATTCTGGTCATCTTTATACGGTAAAAATAGATGTAATAATTTCCTTTTTTATTCTAAGCGAAGCATTTCTTTTTTTAGCCTCTTTATTATTTTCTTTTCCAGCCTTGAAATGTAAGATTGGGATATTCCAAGAAGGTCCGCAACCTCTTTTTGAGTTCGTTCATTCCCATCTTCCGTGTTAATTCCAAACCTTAACTGGACGATAATCCGCTCTCTTTCGCTAAGCTTTGAAAGTGCTTTTCCAAGAAGCTTTCTATCAACTTCTTCCTCTATATTCCGATAGATAACATCTTCTTCCGTGCCAAGAATGTCGGATAAAAGGAGCTCATTACCATCCCAATCCACGTTAAGAGGTTCGTCAATGGATACCTCAAGCTTCGTTTTATTATTACGCCTTAAATACATCAAAATTTCGTTTTCAATGCATCTGGAGGCATAGGTGGCAAGCTTTATATTCTTATCCGGATTATAGGTATTTATGGCCTTAATTAATCCGATTGTACCAATGGATATTAAGTCCTCTACACCAACACCTGTATTATCAAATTTTTTTGCTATGTATACAACCAGTCTGAGATTATGCTCCACTAATATTGATTTTGCTTCGGTATCATCCTCTGTGCCAAGCCTGGCTATCTCCTGTGCCTCCCTTACGGCATCAAGAGGTGCAGGAAGAACTTCTGCTCCGCCGATATAGTGGATCTCACCGCGCCCATTAAATAAAATACTCCTGAAATCAGGTATCAACCGAAAAGTAAACTTATTCGGAATAGTTATTTTTAACAGCATTAATCTCTTTCCTCCCTTTCCATTACATAATACTCCATGCATATCGCAAGTTTGCCAGTAGATTGCTTGCAATCTACACGATACTGCCTGAATAAAAAGTGAAAATTTTTATAATTTTCACATAACCCTCTTGCATATCGCAAGTTTGCTTGCGATACTGCCCAAATAAAAAGTGAAAATTTTTTATAATTTTCACATAACCTCCTTATGTAAAATGATTTGATAATCCTTACGGACGGATAGCTTCCTTCTGCTGACAGCAGTCAGAACTTTCTCCCTGACAGTTTCTTCCTCCCCTTCCCACAGGACAACTTTATCCAATTCGAAAGCTGGTAAAATTCCACTTTTTCCAACTGAATGAAAAGGGATCAGCCGTATGGGCAAAATCTCTCCTGCCGCTTCCTTCCACTCCAGGAAATCCCCCGAGGAGCAGCCTTCTTCAAAATTATCAAGCAGTTTTTGCAACATAGTATTCTCCGAATTCGTCAATAAGGGTTCAATCACTGTATATTCTGTTACTATAACCGGTTTTCCAAGATAAGGATCCCTTAAGCAATTGCCGGTATCCATAAAGCCAACTGCTCTGACCACCTTTTCACGAAATACAAGTTCTGCCGGATATAGCTCCGACTCCTTATACCGAAGTTTTTTTAGAAAACCCGCAAAAATAAGCATTCCCGCTGTTCCTGATACAAAAGCCAATAACAGATACAGGCGGCTGTTATCTGCAAGATATAAGCCAAATCCGGTATAATAATAAAGACCGTTCAGCAGACCTCCCAAAAAGAAGGTTGAAATGTAAAGTAACACCACTGCTTTGATTCGCTCTCTCCATGATTTTCTGCTAAAAGTAATCCTTACCATGAGATAACTTAGTAAAAAATAGGCCAATAAAAACCGTAACAGGCGGTTTATATCCGGTGTTACCGCAAACAGGCAGGCGCCGGCCGCACCCACACCAGCTCCCAGGCATATCCTTAAATGAGAGCTCTCATACTTTAATATTCTTTTGACCGTGGCCAAAAGAATAAAATCCATAATGAAATTTATGATAAAAATCACATCAACATAAACTTCTAAATACAAAGCCACCCCCTCATTTCACTTATAATAGAATCTATTATAGCTGTTCTCTTCTGTTATTTTTGTCAAATACTGGTATTTAAACTTAAGTTTTCATTTACCTTCACTTACAATATACCCGCCTATTCAACGATATAATCAGGTTTCCTGTTAGAATATTAACCAATATGTAAATATATGGTAACTAATGGTTAAAAAAAGACCTGTATCAGGTTTTAAGGCCTGATACAGGCTGTTAATCAGCATTTTTATTTTTCTTATTTATGGTTGCGGTTCTTTTGCAAAAATTCCGGTATTTTAATACTTCCGGCATCATTATTTTCTCTGGTAGTGTTATGTGAAAGGCTGCTGCCATAGGAGGGATTTACATTCGTATTTGTTGCTGCCACCTGGGATTGTGCTTTCTCATAAGGAGACACCGGCTGGCTGTTAAACTTATAATCCGGTCTGCTCGTGGGCTGCTTTAGGAAGCTGGGTCCCTTTGCCTCAATTCTGCCGGTATTAGCTGCTCCTTCCAGTCCTGTCGCTATTACCGTAATGGTAACATAGTCAGGTGCAGTTTCATCGTACATGGCACCAAAGATAATATTAGCAGCTTCACCTGCCAGTTCCTGAACCATCGTTGCCGCTTCATTTGCCTCAATAAGGCTGATGTCACCGGATATATTGATAATAACATGGGATGCTCCCTGTATGGTTGTCTCAAGAAGGGGACTGGTAATCGCCTGATTCACAGCGCTGATACATTTGTCATCACCCTTTCCTATACCGATACCGATGTGGGCAACACCCTTGTCCTTCATAACAGTCTGAACGTCCGCAAAATCCAGGTTAATAAGTCCCGGCACATTGATTAAGTCTGTTATACCCTGGACACCCTGCTGTAATACTTCATCCGCTTTCTTTAAAGCATCCGGCATAGTAGTACGCCTGTCCACAATTTCTAAAAGTTTATCATTCGGAATTACAATTAAAGTATCCACATGTTCTTTTAAGCGCTCAATTCCTGAAAGAGCATTGTTCATGCGGGCTTTTGCTTCGAATTTGAAGGGTTTCGTCACAATACCTACTGTAAGTATTCCCATATCCTTTGCTATCTGTGCCACTACGGGAGCCGCTCCTGTTCCTGTTCCGCCGCCCATACCGCAGGTTACAAATACCATGTCAGCACCTTTTATTATCTCTATGAGTTCTTCCTTGCTCTCTTCCGCAGCCTGGGCTCCAATCTCCGGCTGTGCCCCTGCACCAAGGCCCTTTGTCAGCTTTTCACCAATTTGAACGCACTGAGGTGCCTTACAGTTCTTTAAATGCTGCTTGTCCGTGTTTACGCAAATAAATTCAACTCCAATAATATTTTGTTCAATCATTCTATTTACAGCATTATTTCCTGCACCTCCTACTCCGATTACTAGTATTTTTGCAGTAGATTCTGCTTCACTCGTTCTTATTTCAAGCAAGGTACTTCCTCCTTCACTATACACCTAAAATTATATTAATTATATACGATTGTGCCAACATATTCAATATTGCTGTTCTAGTAATATTAGGCTAGATATTCTAATAAATATCATATCTTTAATCCAGCAAATAATCAACCTTTTTTTGCGTTTTATTCAATAGGCTTGGCAACAATTTTTTCCTGTCCTTCCACAAAATTCTTCATATCGATAAGAAGCTTTTTACCGCCAGCTTTTGGCAGAAGCGTTTTGAGGTCAGCCATCTGTTCATCATATGTATCTCTTTTTCCTAAAAGGATTTTATTTTGTCCGCTTTTTATAAGTACTTCCGAATCCTCATTAAACTGTATTGTGTCCACCTTGAGGTCAAATTTCTGAATCAATCTGGTCAGCTCTAAGATAACCGGAAACAGTTCTTTTTTTTCCGTATCCATCTTATTGTAAAGTACAAAGCTGCTAAACTTAATACCGGAAATGAAAGGTACTCCTTTCAGTTTCTTTTCAGAGCTTTCAGCCACAATACCATCCTTGTCAAAATACATGTAACTTCCCATATACTGTATGCAGCCGATAACCGGCTTTTCATATATACGGAGCTTCACCGTATGCCTGTCAACAAGACTAACTGTAATATCCTCCACAAAGGGAATTGTTTTTTTTCTGCCATATTTCATTCTCAAATAAAAAAGAATTGTATTTCCATCTGTTTTTTTTGACAGTATTTCCTGCTTTAACTCCTTCTCACTGTAATGGGTACTTCCGGTTATGCTTACAGTCCTTAGATTACAGGTCGTATAAAGCAGGAAACCTGCAAGGAAAACAAAGAGAACAGACAGTATTATTTTTTTTCTGCTTTTATCCTTTTGTGCTTTCAAGGCTTCCTATCCTTTCCTGACGAAGTTTAACCACTCACTTTTTAATTTTCCTCTTTATAATCAATCTGTGCTCCCAATGTTCTTAAGTCTCTGCATATATCCTCATAACCCCTTTGGATATGATAAGGATTTTTTACTATGGTCTTTCCTTCTGCCATAAGACCTGCTATTACCAGCGCTGCTCCCCCCCTTAATTCACCTGCGGATACTTCAGAAGCTTTCAGAACAGGAACGCCGGTAATATAAGCCTCTCTGTCATGTAAACAAATCTGCGCTCCAAACCTGGCCTGCTCCGGTACATTCTGATACCTGCCTTCAAAGATCTCTTCTACAATTTTACTGCTGCCAGAAGCCTTCATAAGCACTGACATAATCTGTGACTGCATATCCGTAGGAAATCCCGGATACGGAGCCGTTTTAATTTCAGGAATGGCTGTTACATTTCCGCCAGACCGGATGGTAATGGAATCCTGGCCGCATTTTATATGGCTTCCCATTTTTCTTAACGTCTGTATGACGGTAGAAAGACTTCCGCATCCAATACCTTTTAATGTAACTTCTCCCCCTGTACCCGCTGCTGCAGCCAAATAAGTACCTGCCACAATCCGATCAGACGGTGCACTGTATTCTGTCTGATGCAAAGAAGCTACTCCCTCAATCTCTATTCTGCTGGTGCCTGCTCCATAGATCTTAGCACCGGCAGAGTTTAAAAACTTGCATAGTTCCAGTATCTCCGGCTCCCTGGCTGCGTTAAATATTCTGGTTTTGCCAAAACCCAATGTTCCGGCAAGAATCACATTTTCCGTTGCTCCTACACTGGGAGACGGGAAATAAATATCTGCTCCTTTGATACCGCTTGTAACGCACTTAACCAGCCCGTCCTCTTCTTCCAGAGCAACATTCATTTTCTGAAATGCATCAAGATGAAAATTAATGGGTCTGGCTCCTATGGTACAACCGCCCGGATAAGACACAACTGCATGGTGGCTTCTGCCAAGAAGCGCTCCTAAAAGAATAATAGAGGAACGCATTTTCTTTACCAATTCCGTGGGTACGACTTCCGTATTCAGTCCTCTGGTGTCCACAATGATAGAGGAGTCCTCCCAGGTAACGCTGCAGCCGATTTCTATCAGAATCTTAATCATGTGTTCAACATCCAGTATCTTAGGACAATGATTCAGCTTTGTAATACCATTTATCAATAACGTTGCTGCTAATATGGGTAAAACCGTATTTTTAGAACCTTGTATGTTAACTTCACCATTTAACTTCTTACCACCCATAATTTCAATATATGTCATGGTGCACCTCAAACCTGATATAGTATTACTATATGTTAATTTTCTGTATTTGTGCCTTACAGATTTAGCCGGTGCTAAATCTGCGTTAAAAGGTGAAGAATATACCTACCTTTCATATTTTATCTGATTGGAAACGCTTAGGACGATTCCCATTTCCGCCAGTAAAACCAAAAGGGAACTTCCTCCGTAGGAGATAAAAGGAAGCGGGATACCGGTAGACGGAATCGTATTTGTTACAACCGCAATATTAATAAGTACCTGTGCTGCTATATGTGTCAATACACCAGTAGCGATTAATCCGCCAAAAAGATCCGGTGCGTTTACCGCAATTACAAAGAGACGCCAAATAACCAGTACGAAGAGTAAGATAACTGCAACTGCTCCAAATAAACCAAGTTCTTCACATATGACTGCAAAGATCATATCGTTATGGGACTCTGGAATGAATCCCAGCTTTTGCATACTCTCTCCAAGACCTTTGCCGAATACACGTCCGGAGGCTATGGCATATAACCCCTGGAGTATCTGGTATCCCTTGGGATGAGTCTCAACATGCTTCCATACTTCAATTCTTTCACTTCGGTAACTTACAAAGAAGATGAAGATGGAACCAACTGCTGCCATCAATCCTCCCGATACAATAAAATAAAGCTTCTTCCTGCTGGCTACAAAACAGATGGCAACCATGATAAGTCCCATTACCAGCGCTGTACTGAAGTTCTGGGATAATACAAGTCCAATCAGCGGAAGAACCAGGATTAAAATCTTTAAGAATCCTCTGAATTTATCCAGCCTCTTTGGTGCCAGGCTTACAACAAATGCTGTAAATAAGATGATGCCAACCTTTGACAGCTCCGAGGGCTGAAATTTTCCAAGAGGTCCTAAAGAAAGCCAGCGCTTGGATCCATTGATTTCTTTAGCGAATATTAAAACAGCAATCTGTAAAACAATACACAAAAAATATAAGGCTGTAATCGGTCTGATTCTTAATACCGGAAGCTTCGCTTTGTAAATACGGTAATCTATTTTGGATACAATAAGCATTACAATAACTCCAAAAACAGCAAATGCTCCCTGCTTCTCCAGGTAAAATGCCGGGTTTCCGTAATCTCTGGCAGCATTATAGGAGCTGGTGCTATAAACCATTACTAACCCAAAGCATACCAGAAAGATTGTAAGAAACAGCAGGTTGTAATCATAATAGCTATGAAGTTTTTTCGGTTTTCCTCTTTCTCTTTCTTCCCTTGTCATACCGCCCTCTCTTATTTATGTCATTATAGATTTCTTACGTATTCTTTAAAGAGGCGTCCTCTTTCCTCATAGTTCGGAAACATATCCCAACTTGCACAAGCCGGCGAGAGAAGAACACATTCTCCCTCCTGTGACAGTTTATAGCAGACCTCAACGGCTTCCTTTAGGGTCTCTGCTTTGTAAATTTCATTAAAGCCATGCCTTTTTGCGGTTTCCTCAATTTTATCCTTCGTCTGCCCAATTAATACAAGGGCTTTAATCTTTCCCCCAAAGGCTTCAACCCACTCATCATATTCAGAGCCTTTATCATATCCTCCTGCTATAAGACAGGTGGGAAACGGCATGGAGTCAATAGCTTTTATGGATGCATCGGGATTGGTTCCCTTGGAGTCGTTGTAATATTTCACACCATTTTTGGTAGTTACAAACTCTATCCTGTGTTCTACTGCAACAAAATCCCTGACAGCCTTATTAATACACTCATAAGGAACATGAAGGCAAATTGCAATGCCGATAGCTGCCATGGTATTTTCATAATTATGTCTTCCAAAGATATTCATCTGTGTTACATTTACAATGCTTTGCGTGGTATGTCCATCACTGTAGAGGATATTGTCCCCTTCCAGATAAATGCCCTTATCAAGCTTTCTTAAGCTGCTAAAGTATAATACATTCGCCTTTAGTTTCTTTCCTGCTTCTCTCAAAACCTCATCCTCATAATTCAATATGCAGATGTCTTCTTCGTCTTGATTTTTTGTTATATTAAGCTTTGCAGCAATATAATTTTCCATGGTATGGTGACGGTTAAGATGATCCGGTGTAATATTTAAAATAGCACTGACATAGGGCTTAAAATCTACGATTGTTTCAAGCTGGAAGCTGCTCATTTCAATTACAGTGACAGAATCCTTCGTTGTCTTTCCCGAAATATCCGTATACGGTATTCCGATATTGCCTACAACAAAGACTTCATGATAGAAGGTTTTCATAATATCTCCCACAAGAGAGGTGGTTGTTGTCTTACCGTTGGTTCCTGTAATTGCTGCAATCTGTCCCTGTGACTTGTAGTAAGCAAGCTCTATTTCCCCCCAGATAGCAATATTGTTATCCCTCATTTTATTTACAACCGGAAGGTCCGTAGGTACCCCCGGACTAAGCACTGCCATATCTATTTTAGTTAAGTATTCTTCTGATAAATTTCCCAGTATAATCTCCCCGGAAAAGTTCTGCGGCAGTTTCTCTCTTATAGTCTCTGCCTCCAGCCTTTCATTGGTATCATATACGATGATGCTATCCGTAATATCCTGCAAAAACCTGACAGCAGATATACCGCTTAAACCTGTTCCGAATACCAGCACCGTTTTATTATCCAGTCTCATCTTAACTCCTTTCGTGAATATCCGCTTCCTAACATTCTTCGTATTTTCAATTTCATCAAAATCCCCATGCATACCGCAAGCAAGCTTGCGGTACTGCCTAAATAGAAAGTGAAAAATGCTTTTTATTTTTCACACGGCTGCTTTTGTTTTTTATATCCCAAGTAAGGCAATGATACAGCAAATGGCTGTTGCAATGGAAAAAACAGATACTACCTTCATCTCTGACCATCCGCACAATTCAAAATGATGATGTATGGGTGCCATTCTAAAAATGCGTTTTCCCTTTGTCAGCCTAAAATATACTACCTGCAATATAACCGACATTACCTCGATCAGATAAACCAGGCCAACAATTATCAAAAACAATGGCATTTTTAACATAAAGGCCGAAGCCGCAACAAAACCGCCCAAGGCCAGGGATCCGGTATCTCCCATAAAAACTCTGGCCGGATAGATATTAAATACCAAAAAGCCAAGCAGGCTTCCTGCTGCCGCATTGGTGATAGGAAAGATACTGCTGTTTTGCACAATAGCCGCCACTGAAAAAAATGTTGTAATAAGCAGGGTAACACTGGCTGCAAGCCCATCAAGCCCATCCGTGAAATTGGCACCGTTTACTGTCCCAAGCAGTACTATGAACATAAACGGAATAAACCAGATTCCAAGGTCTAAGAATCTTCCTTCCCGAAATCCTCCGGTAAAAGGTATTAACATAGAGGTTCCTACCTCGGTATAGCAGATAAAATAGTTGATAAGCACCGCTGATACCAGTATTTGCCCTAAAAGTTTCTGCCAGACCTTTAATCCCATGGACCTCTTCATAATTATTTTAAGATAATCATCCAGAAATCCAATCAGACCGAATCCTACTGTCGCAAACAATACCGGAATCATATCTCTGTTATTCTTTATGTACATTACCGAAGTAAATGTTACACTTAAAAGAATTACAATGCCACCCATAGTAGGTGTGCCTGATTTCTTGATATGGCTTTTGGGGCCGTTGTTTCGTACATATTGTCCCCATTTTAACTTTTTTAAGAATGGTATCAGTATGGGGCATAATGTTAAGCTTATTACAAAAGCTATGACAACCGGCATTAGTATCCTAGAATTCATTCCTGTTTCCTCCGTAAAAATGCCTATTCATTCTTTTGTATGTTTTCTTCTGTACGGCCACCGATTATTATATTCTATCCCTAAGCATATGGCAAGCCTGCCAGTACTGCCCAAACAGGAGATTTATTCCATATATAGAATCAAGTTGCTGTTATTGTTAATTTCTTCTCCTTGCAGCGGGAATTGGCTCTTAACCTTATCCCCTTCTCCGTCGTAATATACCTCCTTAAAAGTATAATCCTTTAACATTTTCTTCACTTCTGCTTTCGTCATACCGATCAAATCCGGCATAATCATAGTACCGATATTATTTTTCTTTATTTCTTCCTCAGTGTATTGGGGTTGAATCCCAAGATAAGGAAGAACATCTTCATAAACCTCAGCAACAACCGGCGCCGCAATGGTTCCGCCGTAGTAAATGCCTACCGGTTCATCTATCAGTATAATGCCGATAATCTGCGGATTATCAGCAGGAGCAAAGCCTAAAAAAGAAGATATGTATTTGTTGCTGCTTCTTGGCAGCTTTTCAGAAGTAGCAGTTTTTCCTCCGATATGATAACCGGCAAGATAAGCCCTGTTACCAGTTCCTTCTGATACGACAGTTTCTAAAAGCTGTTTCATTAAATCAGAAGTTTCCTTGGATACGGCTCCTGCTTCCTCTTTGTATTTAAGTGTTTTTACTATGGAGCCGTCTTTATTCTTAATTTCTACTCCAAAATGAGGAGTAACTATCTTACCGCCGTTTACAATAGAACTGGCTGCAACTAAAAGCTGCAAAGGTGTAATCTGGAAAGACTGGCCGAAGGACATGGTAGCAAGTTCAACTGCCCCGACATTCTCCGGTTTATGCATAATGGATTTTGCCTCACCCGGAAGGTCAACTCCGGTTTTTCGCATCAAACCCAGTCTGCCAAAATACTTATACATATTAGTAACTCCGACCCTTGCTCCTATTTCCATAAAAACAGGGTTGCAGGAGTTCTTAATACCATCAATAAAATCTTCGCTTCCGTGTCCGCCCACCTTATGGCAGCGGATTCTGCGGTCCTCAACAATTTTATAACCCGGACAATAAAACCTGTCGGTCAGCTTTACAACCTTTTCCTCTAAGGCTGCCGTTGCAGTTACTACCTTGAAGGTCGAGCCAGGCTCATAGGTATCGCTGATACTGGCGTTACGCCACATATTATTGAGTAAATCATTCTTTTGTTTCTCCGTAAGTGTCGAAGAATCCAATCCATTTAATGCAGAATCTGTAAGCGTGTATGGATCGTTTAAGTTAAATTCAGGTACATTTACACAGGCATAAATCTCACCGTTTTGAGGATTCATAAGAATCAGTTTAACATTATTGGCCTGTTTGGCTTCTAATACTTTTAGTGCTGCCTGTTCTGCATATTTTTGGATATTAACATCTATACTGGTATATAAATCTTTGCCGGCAACCGGCTCGATTCTGTCTTCTGCTGCATTTTCAATTTCAACGCCATAGGCCGTTGTAAGTGTGAGTATGGTTCCATCCGTCCCCTTCAGGTAATTATCGTATTGAACCTCAAGACCTATAATTCCCTGATTATCACTTCCTGTAAATCCTATTACCTTGGAAGCTAAATCACCGTAAGGATAATACCTTTTGTAGTCTTCATCCACCATGACTCCATCCAAATCATATTCTCTTATGGTATCTGCCACAGTTTTTTCTACATTGGATTTAATTCTTTCAATAGAGGAATTCTTCTCGACCCTCTTTTTGATATAGGCTTCACTAAGTCCTAAATTTTCGGACAGAAGCTTTATTACTTTCTCCGGGTCAGTAATCTGACTATGTATAACGGAAATGGTACTGACAGGCTTGTTATCTGCTAATACTACCCCATTTCTGTCATATATGATTCCTCTCTCCGCCTTAATTGCCCTCTCTCTTTCATGAAGTTCCTCTGCACGTTTGGCATAATCGGCAGATTTTGCAATCATTAAGTAAGCAAGCCTTCCTGTCAACAGTATTGCTGCTGCTATTACTACTGTTACTATAATAAGTACATTCCTGCGGTTGAAGGTTTTATTTCTTGCCATAAAGGATGCCTCATATATCTGATTGTTTCATCTTATGACAATCCTTCCCGGGTTATGATAATACAATAAATTTAAGATGAAGTTTCACCCTAATCCGGTAATGCATCAGGATCTTCTTCCTCGTTACTGTTTTGGCCCGTCTGGGTACCCCCGTTTGCGGCCTGCCCTTCGGTATTCGTAGTCTCTCCATTTCCTCCACCGGTCTGTCCCGATGAATTCTGCTCTTCCGCCGATTGTCCGCCGGCAGCTTCACCGCTGTTATTCCCTGCGGTGCCTGTATTCTGTCCTGGTCCTGAAGAAACGGCGCCAGTGCTGTCAGAACTTTTTTCTGTAGGATATATTTCTAATAAAGGCAGTATTTCTTTTAAAATAGCCCCTGCCGCCTTAGTAGCCAGAGAACTGTCAGCCTGCTTAATAACATTCTGCGGTTCATCTATTACTACATAGATAACGACCTGAGGATTATCCGTCGGAACACAACCGATAAAAGACACTAAATAGGTACGGTCAGCACGCGGGCTCTTCTGGGCAGTACCTGTTTTACCGCCCACCTTATAGCCGGGAACCTGCGCCCCCTGGGCAGTACCTTCCTGTACTGTCAGGTAAAGAGCATCTCTTAGAAATTCCGAAGTATTACTGGAAACTGACAATTTCACCAGTTTCTTATCGTAAGCAGACGCTATGCCGCCGCTGGCATTTAGAACCTCTTTCATCACATGGGGTTCATAATAATAGCCTCCATTAACTAAGGAGGAAAATCCCGCTGCCATCTGTATCATGGTAGAAGTAAAGTTTTGTCCGAAACTGTTGGTGGCCAGGTCCACTTTACCCAGCTTGTCTTTTGCAATAAGAATTCCATTTGCTTCACCGGGAAGGTCAATTCCCGTCTTAGTCCCAAAGCCAAAAAACTTCTGGTAGCTGCTAAATAAATTGCTTCCTTCCTTTGCCCCAATCTGCATAAGGGCATCATTACAGGATTTCATAAGTGCCTGGGTAAGAGTTACCTCACCATGTCCCGAGCGGTTGCTGCAGTGGATAAGAGTACCTGCAACATCTTCTACTCCATCACAATAGAAGGTATCATTCTGCTTAATAACATTCTCCTCCAGGCCAGCTGCTATAGTAAAAGGTTTAAAGGTAGAACCCGGCTCATAGGCATCACTTATCGTATAATTTCTCCATATTTTATTTAACGCAGCTAACTTCTCTTTATCAGACATTTTATCAATTTCATCTTTTGTATAGAAAGGAGTTAAATCCGTCGGATTATTCAAGTCATATGCTTCATTAGAAGCCATAGCAAGAATCTCTCCGTTATTAGGATTCATCACCACGACTCCCATGTTTTTACTTCCGTACTCCGTATTAAAAGCCTTGATTTGTTCCTCCACGGCCTTTTGCACATTGGAATCGATTGTAGAAACGATGGAACTGCCGTTTATAGCAGGTTTCACGGTGCGTTTAAGCTTTAAATCCGTGTCTATGTAACCAAACTCAATACCGTTCGTACCATTTAAAATATCGCTATAATACTGTTCAATTCCCCAGGTTCCCACATTCCCACTGGCGGTAAAACCTAAAACATCACTGGCAATTGTCTTATAAGGATATTTTCTATTATAATCTTCCTCAAACCACACACCCTGTATATTTTCATCTTTCTCTTCTAACTTCTTAAATTTCTCCATATCATCATAGGTTATGCCTTTTTTGATTATACTGTATCTGCTGTTTGGTTTGTTTTTGTAAAGGTCATTTACAGTTTTCTCCGTAACATCCTTAAAGCTGTCTGCCAGGGCCTTTCTCGTCGGCTCACTGTATTTCTCATCAGAAAGAGCATAATAAACATCCAGAATTACATTGTAAACCTTTTCACTGTAAGCAAGCACCGTCCCATTCCTGTCAAATATGCTTCCCCTTTGGTACGGAACCGCTGTACTGGTATAAGTCTGCTGTGAAAGTACCCTTTTTTCATAGCGTACACCATCTGTATGGTTAAGGGTGGCAATCCTCACTATCAGCACCGACATAAGAGCAAGAACTACGCCAAAAACAAACATAAGTCTTGCACTCATCCGGTTTGTAAACTTCTTTATCGGTTTTACTTTCCTTTGGTTTCCCCTGCGTTTTTCCATTGAACTACCTCATCTCTCCTAACGTTATTTCTTAATTATACTATCAAGAAGGGATTTTTCATCGGTCTGTGGAATCTCTGCATACTGCTTCATATAATCACTTGTATTTCTCTTGTAATTAATGACCTGCTTATCATCAGGATAAACCATTCCAAGTTCTTTAGTGGCATAGTTATAAATATAGTTTAAATCAACAGATGTATCAATTTTAGCCAGATTGGCTTCGTTATCATTTTCAAGCTTTGCTAATTTCCTCTCAAGCTCAGCTATTTTATTATTTTTTCTCGTTATATTGGTCTGCACATTAAGATAGCCAACACAGGTATAAAGGGTTATACAGATTGCTACTGTCAGAACCATCAGAGAAAATACATCCAATACCTGCTTCTTTCTGGTCTTCCTGTGAATCCTGGGATTTCTTGTAATTCCAGGGATGGTCTGCTCCCTTTGCTCTTCTCTCCCCGGTATTTCCTTTTCCGGCCTGGCTTTCTGCGGATAGTATTCCTCTTCATATGGAAGCTCTCTTAATTTTCTTACCGCATTACCATCATAATAACTATTATTCTGCTGCCTATATTTTCTTGCATTTTCCTCCATGTTTTTCCCCCTCTTAAGTCCCTTTCTTCTGTCTTATAAACGGCGCTCAAACACTCTTAACTTTGCACTTTTCGATCTCTTATTGCAGAGTATTTCTTCTTCTGACGGTAAAATTGCTTTCTTGGTTTTTACAATTCCAAAAGGTTTCTTTCCGCATACACAAACCGGAAAGCTCGGTGGGCAGGTACAGGGATTCTCTTTGTTCTTAAAGAAGGATTTCACGATCCTGTCTTCCAACGAATGGAAGGTTATAATGCAAAGCCTTCCTCCGTCATTTAAAAGTCCCGTCATATCCTCTAAGGAATTGCTCAAAACCTCTAATTCCTTATTAAGCTCTATCCGTATTGCCTGAAAGGTCTTCTTTGCCGGATGTCCGTTGACACGCAGCTTGGCAGGAATAGCTGCCTTAATCACCTCTGTAAGCTGTCCGGTTGTTTCTATAGGGCTTTCTGTTCTCACTCTTAATATGTGTTTTGCAATGTTCTTTGCAAATTTATCTTCACCGTAATCTCTGATAATCCGGTATAAATCATACTCACTGTATCCATTTACGATATCTCTGGCTGTGATATCCATCCTGGTATCCATACGCATATCCAGGGGTGCATCTTCCTTATAGGAAAATCCCCTCTCCAGGGTATCAAGCTGGTATGAAGATACTCCCAAATCCAGTAAAATACCGTCTACCTTATCTATCTTTTGTTCCTTTAATACTTCCTTCATATTGACATAATTACTTCTGACAATCGTAACCATGTCCTCAAATTCTTTCAGTCTTTTGCTTGCTGCCTGTATTGCTGCTTCATCCTGATCTATCCCAATCAGCCTTCCTTTGCTGTTAAGCCTTTTTAGGATCTCAAAAGAATGTCCTCCTCCTCCCAGGGTTCCGTCAACATAGATACCCTCAGGGCGGATATTTAGCATTTCTATGGTTTCATTAAGCAATACCGATATGTGGCCGAATTCAAAGTGTGCCGTTTCCTTGTCCATAATCATCCTTCTCCCAGACTAAAAACTTAAACCAAAGTCCGCCATATGTTCAGCAATCTGGTCCATATTCTCATAATTATTGTTACTGTCCCATCTTTCCTTGCACCAGATTTCAATCTTGCTTAGTACTCCGACAAATACAATGTCCTTTTCCAGGGCTGCGGCTTCTCTAAGCTTTGATGGAATCAATACTCTTCCCTGCTTGTCCACTTCGCAATTAGCGGCACCCGCCATAAAATATCTCTGCAGCTGCCTTGCTTCCTTGGTGCCGGGCAGGGTCTTTAACTGGTTTACGAAACTCATCCATTCTTCATTAGGATATACAAAAAGACATCCATCTAATCCCAAAGTAACCACAAAATCCTCTCCCAATTCTTCTCTGAATTTGGAGGGCATTATGATTCTTCCCTTTGTATCAATCGTATGGATATATTCTCCCATGAACATGAATCTCACCACCTAGTCCTCATGTATATCGCAGACTTGTTTGTAAATGATTTACTGTTTCAAATCAGGTTGTGAAAAATATGATGCCTTTTTCACATTATTACTCCACTTACAACCACTTCGCACCACTTTGCACCACTCATACAGCTATTTTATACCACTTTATTTAATATGGCAAGCTTTTCTGAATAAATTTACGTTCCAATTTTTACATTTTTTAGGAGTTTTGTGGTATAAAATTTGCCTCACACCATATATTGTGGAGGCCTTATTTTTCTTTCCTTTATTTGCCGCAAAAAACGACAAAAAAAGAAGGTAGGAAATTAGTCCCACCTTCTTTTTAGTTCCTGTATGTTTATGCAGTTTTCTTTTTTAATTGATAACGCTTGATAAGGATGATAATACTTGATACAACAACCAGTACTCCTGAAAGCAACTGTGAAACAGCTATAGGCGTATTAAATAAAAACAGTTGATCTGTCCGAAGGCCTTCTATCCATACCCTTACCAGTCCATAACCCAATAAATAAAGGAGGATTACTTCACCGTTAAACTTTTTATGCTTTGAGTAAATTATTAAAAGTATGAGTAATATCAGATTGCACACCGACTCATAAAGAAAGGTCGGCTGGACCTGAATATATGTGGCACCACCAAGATTCACCGTATGGTTACGGATCTCTAAAATCTCCTGGTAAGCCTGCTCTTTTCCGGCAAATTTCTGTGCCAGGTTTGCCAAAGGCATTGTATAATCACTGCTCACATCCTGAATATTTAACTGCATGGCAAATAATCCATTTGTATATTTACCAAAGGCTTCCCGGTTAAAAAAATTTCCCCATCTGCCGATAATCTGTCCAGTAATCAGTCCAAGACAGCCTGTATCCGCCAGAAGTCCAAAAGATATCTTTTTAATTTTGGAATAAATGAAGGCAACTAAAACTGCCGTAATAACACCGCCGTATATGGCAAGTCCACCGTTTCGGATATCAAAAACCTCAAGAGGCGAATCCTTATATTCATTCCAGTTAAATACTACATAATACACTCTTGCACCAATCACGGAAAGTACAATTGCATATAGGGCAAAATCCAGGTACAAATCGGTGTTTTGTCCCGTTCTTTTTGCTTGCCATTCTGCCATCAGATATCCCGCAACCATGCCAAGGGCTATTATCATACCATAGTAGGCAATTGAAATTCCAAATATATGAATGGAAGACCCGACATCTTTCAACTCGATACCCAGATTAGGAAAATTGATATTTGTACCTGTACTTAATAGCATCCCATATCACCACTTTCTTAGACATTGAACCGGAAAAGAACGACATCTCCGTCTTGTACCACATATTCTTTTCCCTCTGAACGAACCAGTCCTTTTTCCTTTGCCAGATTAAAATTACCGCATTCAGTCAGATTATCATAACTTACGATTTCAGCACGGATGAAGCCTCTTTCAAAATCGGAATGAATTTTACCGGCGGCCCCGGGAGCCTTTGTTCCTCTCTTAATAGTCCATGCTTTTGTTTCCTTGGGCCCTGCCGTAAGGTAACTGATAAGCCCAAGAATATGGTAACTGGCAGCAATGAGCTTTTCAAGGCCCGATTCCTTTAAGCCCAATTCCTCAAGGAACATTTTCTTTTCTTCTTCCTCAAGCTCTGCAATTTCCTGTTCTATCTGTGCACATATAACGAACGCTTCGGAGCCTTCCGCTTTGGCGAATTCCCTTACTTGCGCGACCTTTTCATTGTTTACTCCCTCATCTGCCAAATCCTCTTCTTTCACATTGGCTGCATAGATTACCGGCTTATAGGTAAGCAGGTTATAGGATAAAAGCAGTTCTTCCTCCTCTTCATCCAA
Source organism: Anaerocolumna xylanovorans DSM 12503 (assembly GCF_900143645.1). GTDB lineage: Bacteria > Bacillota > Clostridia > Lachnospirales > Lachnospiraceae > Anaerocolumna > Anaerocolumna xylanovorans. The sequence goes on from NZ_FRFD01000007.1 coordinate 110,888, forward strand.
CACAGCAAAACCCTTTGCAAGCTTTCCTCCCTCTAAGTGTACTTTCAGCCTTTCTAAAAGCTCTAATTCCTTGGCAAGAGCTTTATCATTTTTAGCACCCTTTGAGGTTCTTGCAAACCTTCTCTCCAGTATCTCCATATCCGAAAAAATCAATTCCAGGTTTATCGTTTCGATATCCCTTAACGGATCCACGCTGCCATCCACATGAATGATATTACTGTCTTCAAAGCAGCGTACTACATGAACTATGGCATCCACCTCTCTGATATTGGACAAAAACTGGTTTCCAAGTCCCTCACCTTTGGAGGCTCCCTTTACAAGGCCTGCAATATCTACGAATTCAATAGCCGCCGGCACAACCTTTTCAGAGTGGTACAAATCTCCCAATACCTTTAAGCGTTCATCGGGTACTGCAACAATACCTATGTTAGGGTCTATGGTGCAGAAAGGATAATTCGCAGATTCTGCTCCTGCCTTTGTGAGAGAGTTAAATAATGTGCTTTTGCCTACATTGGGTAAACCCACTATACCTAATTTCATATATTTCTTCCTTTCAGTCTTTGGCTTCGATTACCAATAGAATCCCGGATTCCATCAGAATTTCCGCACTTTCTTCCGTCACTTCATTGCTTACGCCTAAGCTGCTTCCTAACGTAAGAGTCTTCTTTTGCAAAGGATATAAGAATCCTTTCAGGGTAACTCCTTTGACGATTTCCGTAAAGGGAAGCAATGACACATAAGGTCCATGAAGCTTACCACGGTACAAAACCGTATCATGGTTTATAAGATAGATTTTATTATGATCATCCACCAGGGAGGTCTTTATATTCTCTCTTAAGGGCAAATACAAAAGAGAAACATTCGCTATCATGTGATCAGCCCTGTTTCCGGTAGCCCCAAGTATTACTATTTCTTCCGGCTTTAGTTCCATCGCAGCTAAAATGCCCAATTCCGTATCCGTAGCATCCTTCATGGGATCATATTCTGCCACCTTAACCCCTTCAAGGCCTTTGTAATATTCAATCACATCCTTTGATACGGAATCAAAGTCTCCAATAATATAATCCGGTTTTAAAGAAAGCGCCTGAACTGCTTCAAGTCCTTTGTCCACCGCTATGATTTTATCAAAAGCTTTTTTGTCAAGATACTCCTTCATAAAGGCAAGGGAAACTTTCCCTCCGGTTACAATCAGTACCTTTATTCCATTCATTTAACTGCCTCCGGCTTTGGAAAAGCACTCTTAAAATCGATTACATTTTTTTTGATGTCGCCGTTAAATACGGCCGTTCCCGCCACTATAACATCAGCTCCCGCTTTCAAAACCTCTCCTACATTTGACAAAGTAATTCCGCCGTCAACTTCTATATCAATATTCAGCTGCCTTTGCTTTAGAATTTCTTTTAGAGTTTTTATTTTATCAAGGGCAAGCGGTAAAAAAGACTGGCCTCCAAATCCCGGATTAACGCTCATAATAAGTACCATATCGATATCCTGATAGATATATTCCAGCTCCACAAGCGGCGTAGAAGGATTTAAAGAAACTCCTGCCTTCAGCCCCAATTCCTTTATTTTAGCCACTGTACGGTGCAGATGCCTGCAGGCTTCCGCATGAACTGTAATGATATCTGCTCCTGCCTCTTTAAAATCCTCCAGATAGCGGATAGGTTCCTCTACCATAAGATGTACATCAAATACCATCTTTGATTCTTTCCTTATGGACTTAATAACAGGTGCCCCAAAGGAAATACTTGGTACATATGCTCCATCCATCACATCTATATGAAGATAATCTGCCCCTGCCTCTTCTACTTCTTTTATATATTCCCCAAGACGCCAAAAGTCGGCGGCCAGGATTGAGGGTGCCAATTTATACATATCAATAGCCATGCCTTTCCCAAATATTCAATCTTAATATTTCTTTTTCTTTTGGTTTAGTTCCTCAAACAAATCCTTATAATTCTTATATCTTATACGGCTAAGCTTCCCATCCGAAAGTGCTTCCTTTACCTTACATCCGGGTTCATTTAAATGCATACAGCCTAAAAATCTGCATTCATCCGCATATTCATTAAATTCCGGGAAAAAATCCTTTAATTCATCCTTTTCCATGTCAGCTAAGTATAAAGAACTAAAGCCAGGCGTGTCCATTACAAATCCGCCTTCTCCCATTGCTATCAGCTCGGAATGCCTTGTAGTGTGCTTCCCTCTTTGTATCTTTTCACTGATTTCTCCTGTTTTTGTATTTGCCTCCGGAGAAAGTAAATTGACAAGAGAGGATTTTCCCACACCGGACGGTCCCGCTAACACCGTGGTTTTATGCGCAAGCAATTCCTTTAGGGAAATGATTCCTTCTTCTGTATACGTACTGGTAAACAATGTATGGTATCCGCAATTCCGGTAGGTTTCTTCCAGTAAAGCGATTTCTTTTTCCGTTACAACATCCTTCTTATTAAAGCAAATAATCGTTTCTACCTGCTGCTTTAACATCAAAATCAAAAACCGGTCAAGAAGATTAAGGTTAGGTGCAGGCTTAGCTGCAGCAAATATAATCAGTGCCTGATCAACATTTGCTACAGCAGGTCTTATAAGTTCGTTCTGTCTTTCCCTGATATCTGTTATATTGCCCTTTTTAGAATTCTCATCCAGAATATCCATCAGAACATCGTCGCCTACCAGCGGTTTAATATTCTGATTGCGGAAAATACCCTTTGCCTTGCATTCATAGATTTCCATGTTTTCTGCGAATACATAATAGAAACCGCCGATACCTTTTATTATCTTTCCTGTCATCTTAACCTCTTTCGTGAATATCAAATCTCTGATTTGATATTCCTGAATACGTAGTTGAAAAATTTATTTTTCAACCTAACCTCTTTCACAACTAATTTTCCGGAGTAAATGTTACGTTCCAGGAATTACCATATTCTTCATATACAACCCACTTACCGTTTTCCGATACTGCTCCCGGATCTCCTTCGCTAGCTTCTCGGCCTATAAACATGATTACCGTTGCGTCAGAACCGCTGCGGCTGCTTATGGAAATACTGATGGGGAAACTGTCATAGTCCTTATTTTCCTTCTGCAAGGTGGTAGTCTTACCGTCCTGTACCATCTGAATCAGTATGATACCGCTATCTCCCGGATAATCGAAAGGATTCTCATCAATGGTAACGGAACCGGTATAAGACTTAGGAGTATCATTTCCCTGGGGTCCTAAGCTAAGTACCAGGTCTACTGCTGACCCTTTCGTTACTTCCGAACCTCCCGTAGGTCCCTGGTTCATAACCTTTCCTTTTGCATAGGTATCGGAATAATCCTTTGTAATATTTCCTGCTGCCAGGCCTTTTTCCTTTAACTTGGCTACGGCATCTGCCTTGCTAAGATTACGCACATCCGGAACCAATACGGTGGTATCTTCGGGCCCCTTGCTTAGAAGTACGGTAATGGTATCGCCTTCTTTCACCAGGCTGCCCCTGATAGGCTCTGTAGAGATAACGCTGCCTTCCGCTACCGTATCATTATATTCTGAATTAAATTTCACTTTAAGTCCTTTATCTGTTAAGGTAGTTTCCGCCTCTTTTTGAGGATGGTTATACACATCCGGCAGCTCAAAGCTGTCAGGACCAAGGCTTACTACTAACCTCACTTCTCCGTCGCTGTCAATCTCTGCTCCCTTGGCAGGGTATTGCTCCATAACAATGCCTTTTGCATCCGTATCGGAGGCTTTTTCAGTTTTTATAATCTGCAAATCCTCTGATTTTTCTGCCAGCATCTTTTCAGCATCCGTCAGGGAATAACCAACTACGGAAGGCATAATCACTGTCTGTACTTCTTCCTCTGTCGGTGTTGCCGTAGGTGTAGCCGTAGTCTCTACCGGGTTATTATTTTCCCCTTTATTATTAGGGAACAGGTGGAATATATTCACTGTAAAGAAGATAATCAAAGCCACCAGAATAATACCAACTATAATGGAGCCAATCAGTATGATTTTCTCTATTCTGGGGTCTACCTGGTCAATCTCTTCCTCATCATCCTTTACTTTTTTATTGAGATTTGTATTCGTATGTCTTAAATCAGGATTGGTATTTCCTTTTACCGTGTCAAAAGAACCGGTATTTCTGCCGGAATGAAAAGACGCATTTTTGATATGGCTGACTTCTTCTTCTGAAATTGTTATTGTGGGAGAATCTGTAGCAGCCGCTGCGGGTATTACCACAAAATCCCCGTTGGGATTGGAGATAGAGCGTTTTAAGTCCGCAATAAGCTCTGAAGCAGAAAGATACCGTCTTTCCGGCTTTTTCTGCATACATTTCTGGACTATCTTTTCAACGCTTAAAGGAATGGAAGGGTCAATTTCCCTAAGAGGTATTGCTTCTCCCTGAATATGCAATAGGGCTACGGACACCGTATTATCTCCGGCAAAGGGTACCTGTCCGGACAGCATTTCATACATCGTGATACCCAATGAATAAATGTCACTCTTTTCATCACTGTAGCCTCCTCTTGCCTGCTCCGGTGAAAGATAATGCACGGACCCCATAGCATTAGAGGTTATCGTATTGGAATTTGTCGCCTTTGCAATTCCAAAATCCGTAACCTTAACTTTTCCTTCCTTGGAAATGATAATATTCTGTGGTTTGATATCCCTGTGAATGATGTGGTTGTTATGAGCAGCTTCCATACCCATGGCTATCTGTATGGCAATTCCCACTGCTTCCTTAACCTCAAGCTTACCCTTTCGCTCAATAAAATGCTTCAAGGTTATTCCCTCAACTAATTCCATAACGATATAGTAAAGACCGTTGTCATCTCCTACATCATATACACTGACAATATTAGGGTGGGATAAGCCTGCCGCTGACTGTGCTTCTCCTCGGAATTTCTTTACAAAGTTCGTATCATCGCTGAACTCTGGTTTCAGTACCTTAATAGCTACATAGCGGTTCAGTCTGTGGCATTTTGCTTTATAAACATCTGCCATACCACCGGAACCAACTTTATCAATTATTTCGTATCGGTCACTGATGTACATACCCGGTTTTAACATGTTCTCACCTCTTCTTACATTTTTATCATAACGATAGATATATTGTCTTTTCCGCCATTATCATTGGCTCTTCCCACCAGTTTCCCGCAGGCACCTTCCAAATCATCCGGAAATTCATTCGTTATCTCCAGTATATCCTTATCATCCATCATATTGGAAAGCCCATCGGAACACATTAGTATTATGTCTTCCTTATTAAGCTCTACCTCAAAGTAATCAGGCACAACCGTTTCACTGGCGCCAAGCGCTCTGGTAATAATATTTTTATTGGGATGAAAGCGCATCTGCTCTCTTTCTATCTCCCCATTCTTTACCATTTCTTCCACCAGGGAATGATCTTCCGTTATCTGTTTTATTTCTTTGTTTCGTATCAGATACAGCCTGCTGTCACCTACATTGGCAACATAAAGGGTATTATTTAGAACAGTCGCTGCAACAAAAGTTGTACCCATACCATTTAGTTCTTGTCTGCTCTTTGCTTCTTCCAACAGCTTTTGATTGGTAACGGCAAGTGCCCGGGACATGGTACTAACCGGCAGACCTTCTCCTGCTGCTTTAATTGTTTCTGTAAAAACTTCTACACAGAACCTGGAAGCGTAATCCCCTGCATTGTGTCCTCCCATACCATCGGCAACTATAAATATATTTTCTAAATTACCTATATTTTCTTCTAGGGCATACACATAATCCTGATTGACAAGCCTGGTTTTTCCTGTATCTGTCATAGAAAATGATTTCATGTCTGTACCTCCTAAAACTTCCAAACTATTACTCGGAAGTTTCTTCCATGTAACTTTTTCTTAATTGTCCGCAGGCAGCGTTGATATCTGTACCCATTTCTCTTCTAATAGTAACATTAATTCCGTATTTTTCAAGTATTAATTTAAACTTCCTGACACTTTCAGTCTGGGATTGCCTGTAATCCCGCTCTTTTATAGGGTTAACGGGAATGAGATTTACATGGGCGTTCTTCCCTTTTAACAGAGCAGAAAGTTCTCTTGCCTGCTCCTTACTGTCGTTCTCTCCGGCTATGAGGCTGTACTCAAAAGTCATTCTTCTGCCCGTTTGTTCAAAATAATAATCACAGGCCTTAAGAACCTCTTCAATGGAGAACTTGTTGGCAATGGGCATAAGTTCTTTTCTGACAGTGTCATTGGAAGCATGAAGAGACAGGGCCAGGGTTATCTGAAACTTTTCTTCTGCCAGCTTTCTGATCTTGTCCGCAAGTCCGCAGGTAGATACGGTAATATTTCTCTGGCTGATATGAAGTCCGTTCTCATCCGTTAAAAGCCTGATAAAGGTTACAAGATTATCATAATTATCAAGAGGCTCTCCCGTACCCATAACCACCACATTGGAGATTCTCTCACCAGTAAGTTTTTGTACCAGATATACCTGGTTTAGCATTTCCGAGGCTGTGAGATTCCGTTCAAAGCCATTTAACGTTGAAGCACAGAAGCGGCAGCCCATCTTACAGCCTACCTGGGAGGATATACATATGCTGTTCCCGTGATGGTATTTCATAAGAACACATTCTAACAGATTGCCATCCTCAAGCTGGAATAAGAACTTTGCTGTTTCTCCTGTTTTCGATGTAAGAGTCTTTATTAACTTGAGTTCTTTAAGATCCGCTTGTTCCGTCAGAAAAGTCCTAAGGCTTTTAGGGATATTGATCATCTCTTCACAGTCCTGAATAAGCTTAACATGAAGCCATTCATAAACCTGTGCAGCCCTGAAAGGCTTTTCGCCGGCAGCAATCAGATATTCCTCCAATTCCTTTTTATTGAAGGACTTTATATCCGTTTTACTCATGAAACCTCTTTCCCGAATATCCGGCTTTTGACCCGATATTCCTTTTTAACCTCGCCATAAAGAAGCCGTCCGTATCATGAATCCCCGGAACCAGCTGAAGATAGCCTTTCTCCTTCGTCTCACCGGAAAGTTTTTGGGGAAGATAATCTTCCAGGCTCTGAAGACAGAAAGGATGATTTTCCATAAACCATTCTACATTCCCAAGATTTTCATCCCTGTTTACCGTGCAGGTACTATAGATCAAGGTACCGCCTTCCTTTACGTAACTGCTTACGACAGAAAGGATTTCTCTTTGCAGCTTAACAAGCTCCCCTTGTTTTTCCAAAGTCATATTGTATTTGATATCAGGCTTTTTTCCAATAACGCCAAGGCCGGAACAGGGCAGGTCTGCAATTACAATATCAGCCTTTGAGATACTGTCCTCATCCTTTATCCTGGCGTCCCATTTTACCGTTCTGATATTGTGAAAACCCATTCTCTCTATGTTTTCCTGTATCAGGGATACCTTATAATCTGTAACATCCCTGGTTTCTAACATGCCGGTGCCTTTTAGCAGCTCTGCCCCATGAAGAGCTTTTCCGCCCGGAGCCCCGCACACATCTATGATGTAATCCTTCTCTTTAATACCCGCAATGAGTCCGATCAACATGGAGCTCTCATCCTGTACTGTGAATCTTCCTTCTTTAAAGGCTTTTATGGAATCCAGACTTTCAAAACCCTGAATCTTAAGGGCACAGTCCAGATAGCTTCCCTCTTTTACCTCTATGCTGTCTTCCCTTAATCTGTCTGCAAGCTCCCCTGCCGTGTTCTTTGCCAGATTTACCCGTATGGTTGTGTGTTTTTTCTCCTCAAATTGGGCTGTTAACATCTTCTTTACAGTCTCGTAGTCATATTCCTTAAGCCATTTTTCTATCATCCATTTTGGTGTGGAATAAAGAATACTCAAATACTCTTCTCTGTCCTTTTCTTCACCGGGCAATATATCCCCTCTGGAATCTCTTGCGATATTTCTTAATACGCCGTTCACAAAACCTGAGAGGCTTTTAAAACCTCTCTTTTCCGCCATCTTGACCGCTTCGTTGCAGACTGCGCTGTCCGGTACCTGATCCATGTATTTTAACTGATAAAGGGACATGCGAAGAAGGTTCCTGATAAAGGGTTTCATTTTTTCTACCCTGACTTTGGAATAGCTGTTTAAGATATAGTCAAGGGTAAGAAGCCTCTCTAAGGTTCCTTCCACCAATCTGGTGATGAAGCTTCTGTCCTGCTTTGTCAGGGTATTTTGCATTTTCAAGGTTTTATTTAGCAGAGTGTGGCTGAAATCTCCTTTTTCCAGAATCTCTAAAAGGATATCCAATGCCAGTTCTCTGGAAGATTTCTTTTTATCTGTCACGGTCTCTCCCTCCAAACAGGATAAGCAGCCTTAAAAGCTGAAGAATAGCGGCGGCGGCTCCTGCTACATAGGTCAAGGCTGCCGCGCCAAGAACCTTTTTTGTAATATTTACTTCATCCCCGTAAAGAATTCCGGATTCATCCAGAATCTTTACCGCTCTCCTGGAAGCATTGAATTCTACCGGAAGTGTGACTATCTGAAATAAAACGGCAAAGGAAAACAAAAGTATTCCCGCATAAATCAGTGTCTGGGACATGCTTAGTATAATTCCGGCCACAATTAACGGCCAGGCTATTTTAGAACCGAAATTGGCAATGGGAAAAATAGCCGTACGCAGACGCAAGGGTATATAACTGTTCTGGTGCTGGATGGCGTGTCCGCATTCATGGGCGGCTACACCAATAGCCGCAACCGAAGTTACATCATATACAGCATCCGAGAGCCTTAAAACCTTCCCACGCGGATCATAATGATCCGTAAGGTTCCCGCTTATATGCTGAATTGAAACATCATATATACCAGCCGAATTTAATATTTTCTGCGCTGCCTGCGCACCGGTCATACCGGATAAGCTTCGGACTCTGGAATATTTACGGAAGGTGGTATTTACTACCGCAGATGCTAAAAGAGTCAGAACCACACCAATAATAATTAATATATATGTGGGATCAAAGGCATAATAGTATGGATACATTAAAAATCCTCCTTTTCTTATTGAAGCAAGGTTTTTACTTTCACTTCGTATCCCCTCAAAAAGTTTTCAGCTGTCATTCTTTTCTTTCCCTCAAGCTGCAATTCCTTCACTGCTAAAACGCCTTCTCCTGTCTGTATCAACAGAGCGTCTTTTTCAATTTCACGTACTTCTCCAGGAAGTACTGCTTCTCCAGGAAATGCTTTTTCGGAATATGCAGCTTCCGAAATAACATCAGCATCCCAAATCTTAAGAATCTTTCCCTCTAAGGCCGTATAGGCACTGGGCCAGGGATTTAAGCCCCTGATCAATCTTTCAATCTTTTCTGCAGGCTGGTTAAAGTCAATATGCCCAATGGATTTATCAAGAATCTTCGCATAGGAGGATTCTTCATCCTTTTGTTTTATCCTATTTGCCTTACCGGCTTCAATATCAGAAAGTGCCTGCAATAACAAAGGACCCGCAGCTTCTGCCAGCTTATCATGAAGGCTTCCAAAGGTTTCTTTCGGGTCAATGTTAACCTCTGCTTTACTTATCATGTCTCCGGTATCTAATCCCTCATCCATATGCATAATGGTGATACCTGTCTTTTCTTCTCCCTCGATGATACTCCATTGAATGGGCGCTGCCCCCCTATATTTTGGAAGCAGGGATGCATGTACATTAATACAGCCATACTTTGGAATCTCTAAGACAGCTTTGGGAAGAATCTGTCCAAAGGCCGCTACTACGATAACTTCCGGATTTAACTCCTTCAATACTTCTATAAATTCAGGTTCCTTCACACGCCTTGGCTGATATACAGGAATGTCAAGGCTTAAAGCAAGCTCCTTGACAGGAGGATACTGTACTTGATTACCCCTTCCTTTGGGTTTATCCTGCTGGGTCACTGCCGCTATCATATGATGTCCGGCATCGTGCAGTGCTTTTAATACTACCGCTGCTATCTCCGGTGTTCCCATATAAACAATATTCATAAGTTTGGTACTCCTTTATTCCTCACTGTTTGAATGAAGCTCTCCGATTACCTTATTGACATAAAGCTCACCGTTTAAGTGATCGATCTCATGGCACAGAGCTCTTGCTAAAAGCTCCGTCCCTTCTACGGTGATTTCTTCCATATTCTCATTCAGAGCCTTCACCTTTGCATAGTTGGGCCGCTTTACAACGCCGGACTTTCCGGGTACGCTAAGGCAGCCTTCCTCTCCAATCTGTTCTCCGTCTGTTTCAAGGATTTCCGGATTTATAAGAATGATAGGCGCATCATTCTCTTCCGATACATCAATTACTATAATCCTCTTTAAAATGCCTACCTGTGGAGCTGCAAGACCAACACCATAAGCATCGTACATTGTATCAAGCATATCCTGTATTAATGTCTTTATTTTCGGAGTCATTTCCGTTATCTCTTTTGCTCTCTTGTTTAAGATGGAATCTCCGATTGTTCTTATATTACGAATTGCCATTTAAACTCCTTTCGAATACATAGCCAAAAAATTTATTTTTAATCTATGAAAAACATACGTTTATTTTACCTATTTTCAGACTGAAAATCAATAACTGTTCATGGGGTCAAAGTCAAATTGTACCACAATTCCCTGAAATTCCTCACTAAAACGGTAAAAACCGTCCAGAAAATCCTTTGCTGCTACTAGTCTTTGATAATCATCTTCCTTTATATAAAAGCAAAACCGGAAGATATCGTTGGCTTTTGAAAGTCTTGCCGGTGCAGGTCCAATCACATGGTATTTTATAAGCTCTTCCTTATCCACCCATTGCTTCAGTGCTTCCGTTAAAAGCTCCGAAGCTTTCAATGCCTTTTCTTCTTCTTTGGATGCAGCTAAGACAGCCAGGATATGGGAAGCAGGCGGATAAGACATCAGCTTCCGGTAAAGCATCTCCTGCTTATAGAAACCTTCATAATCCCCCTTGCCGGCATATACAATACTGTGATGGTCTGTCTGGTAGGTCTGTATGACAACCTCTCCCGGAAGTTCTGCTCTGCCCGCCCTGCCGGCTGCCTGAGTAAGAAGCTGAAAGGTCTTCTCCGAAGCTCTGAAATCTGCTGCGTAAAGGGACAAGTCCGCTGCCAGAACGCCAACAAGAGTAACTCTTGGAAAATCATGTCCTTTTACTATCATCTGGGTTCCTACAAGGATATCTGCCTGTCCCTTTGCAAAAGCTGAAAGAATCTCCTCATGTCCGCCCTTCTTCTTCGTAGTGTCCATATCCATACGAAGGATTCTGGTTCCCGGAAATTCCTTTTTTGCCATTTCCTCTACCTTTTGGGTGCCGGTGCCAAAGGATGCTATATACTTCGAACCGCAGGAAGGGCATTTATCCGGAAAGCTTTCCTCATAGCCGCAATAATGGCAGACAAGCTTTCCGTTATTATGGGAAGTTAAAGAAATATCACAATGAGGGCATTTTAACACCAGCCCGCAGCTCCTGCAGGAGACAAAGCCCGCATAGCCCCTGCGGTTAAGAAAGAGCATAACCTGCTCTTTCTTCTGAAGCCTTTCTTCTATCATGCTTTTAAGCTTTCTGCTGAATATGGACTTATTCCTTGCTTTTAATTCTTCTCTTAGGTCAACTGTCCAGATAGTGGGCATCTGCCTTATTCCCTCTCTTTCGGAAAGCCGGTAGAGAGTATATTCCCCCTCCAGAGCTTTCTTATAAGATTCCAGGGACGGTGTGGCAGAGCCTAAGACAACACTTGCACCGCACAGCCTTGCCCTCTCAATGGCAGTCTCTCTGGCGTGGTATTTAGGAGGACTCTCACTTTTATAGCTGCCCTCATGCTCCTCGTCCATAATAATCAGTCCAAGATCTTTAAAGGGCGTAAAAAGCGCTGATCTCGGCCCTATCATGATATCAATGTCTCCGTTTTTTGCCCTGATATACTGGTCATACCTTTCTCCCTGGGAAAGCCTGGAGTTCATAATGGATACTCTTTCTCCAAACTTCTGGTAAAAACGCATTACTGTCTGATAGGTCAGGGATATTTCAGGTATCAGAACGATTACCTGTTTACCTGTCTTTATTATTTCTTCAATAATATTAATGTAAACTTCCGTCTTTCCGCTGCCTGTTACTCCATACAAAAGATATGTTTTTCGGATTCCCTCTTTGTAATCCTTTAAGAAATCCTCTGCGATTTCCTGTTGGGAAGGGCTTAAGGTAACCGCTTTTAAGGCTGCAGGCTGCTGCTTTACGGGATTGCGGTAAAGAACACTTGCCTCGCTTTGTATTATTCCCATTTTTTCCAAATCTTTTACGGTTGCCGCAGAAATGTTTAAATCGTTTTTAACCTGCTCAAATTGAAGGGAGGGATGTATGAGAAGCTCCTGTAACAGCCTTACTCTCCCCTTATTATTCTTCTTTTTTTCCCTTTCTAAAACGGCAGAAAGCTCCTCCTTTGAAAGGGCTGCCCTGATTACTTTGTTTTCCTTTTGCCTTACAGCCCGCTTTACAGGCAGCACTGTTTTTAGCGCTTCATTCATGGTTGAGCCAAAGGTGTCCTTAATCCAGCCTGCCAGAGTGATAAGCTGCCCCTCTATCATTAAGGTATCTTCCAAAATGGAAGTAATTGGCTTAATAGCCTCCTCCCTCCATTTAGGGATATCCGAAAGTCCTATAATATATCCCTTTATCTGCCTGTTGCCTTTGCCAAAGGGTATTAATACCTGTATGCCAATCAGCGCCTTTGCCTTTAAATCATCCGGAATCAGGTACTGATAGGTTCTATCCAGGTCTTCATGTGAAATGTCAACTATGATATCTGCATATTTCATTACCTTGCTTCCGCCTTTCTTTCATTAATCTTTGGTAAGTTCCTTTACGATTTCATCGGTCTTCATGCCTCTGGAACCCTTTATAAGAACACCGTCTCCGCTCTTTAGATAGGATTGCAAAAAGGCTGTTGCCTCCTGATTGTTTGTAAAGGAATGAGTCTCTGTTGATACGCCGCTGTCTTTTATTGCTTTTGCAATATAATAAGCCTCTTCCCCTATGGTAACGACACAGGCAATACCTTCTCCTGCTATAAACTGTCCTACCTCATAATGGCTCTGCTTTGATATTTCCCCTAATTCCTTCACATCTGCCAACACTGCTATATGACGTCTGACATTCTCCAGCTCCTTAAGTACCCTTATCCCGCTCTTCATGGAATCCGGACTGGCATTATAGGAATCATCAATAATCTTAATCCCATGTACAACTGTTATCTGTCCTCTCATTGCAATGGGACGGTACTCTCTTAAACCTTCCTTTGCCGTACTTACCGGTATCTGATAGAACCAGGCAACAGCAAGTGCTGCCAGTGCATTGTAAACATTATGGAGCCCCGGGACCTTTAAGCTAACTTCTTCTGTTAAAGTACTCTTTTCATTTAAGGAATTTTCCTTGTGAAAAGGAGTAAGATTTAAGCTGTCCTTATCCTTTGGATAGGTAAGCGTAAAGGTAGTCTCCTCTGATACCGTTCTTATATCAGAAGCTTTGAAATCACAGTCTTCTCCGGTTCCATAGGTAATAACCTGGCTGGACTTAAACTTTTCTCTTGTTACCTCTGATAAATCAATATTCACTTCGCCGCTTTTTAAACAGCATGCCGCTTCGCCCAGCAAGTCGTCGTCCCCGTTTAATACCAGACAGCCGCCCTCCCTGAAGGCATTGATTATATTCATCTTCTCCTTGCGGATATTTTCCCTGGTTTTTAGCTGGGCAATGTGAGAGATACCGATATTTGTCATGATGGCAGCTTCCGGCTGTGCAATATTACAAAGCCTTGCCATCTCTCCTTCTTCACTCATACCCATCTCGATAACACCCATTTCATGCTCTTTTAAAAGCTTTAGCATCATAAGCGGAAGCCCAACCTGGCTGTTCATATTTCCTTCGGTCTTTAACACATTACGGGCAGCACTAAGGGCAGCGGCTACCATCTCCTTGGTGGTAGTCTTTCCCACACTCCCTGTAATTCCTATAACAGGTATGGAAAACTTCTCTCTGTAACAGGTGCCGAATTTCTGTAAAGCCTGTAAGGTATCCTCTACCAATATGCAGGCTTTGCCTTCTACTTCTTCTATCTTTCTCTGTGATAAGCAAGCTGCCGCACCGCCTGCAAGAGCATCTTTTATAAAGTCATGGCCGTCAACTCTTTCTCCCGCAATCGGCACAAAAAGGGAGCCCTCCGCTGCCTTCTTTGAATTTGTTGTGACCTCTTCTATTCTGCTGTTTTCATCTCCCCAGAGAATACTTCCTCCCACTGCCTGGGCGATTTCCTTTATTGTTAATGCTTCCATTGTAATATCCTGCCTTCTATTCGTTAAACTTTCTCTTATATGATGGTCTTACCTTCTGCCTTTATTTCTTCTACGGCCTGCCTGATAAGGTCTCTTTCATCCATCTTATATTTCACACCCTTGATTTCCTGATAATCCTCATGCCCTTTACCCGCAAGCACAATGACATCACCCTCACGTGCATTTTCAATGCAATATTTAATTGCTTCTTTTCTGTCTATGATTGCTATATATTCGCCCTTTCCCTTTTTAACCCCTGTTATAACATCGTTAAGAATATCCTCGGGTTCTTCAAATCTCGGATTATCGGAGGTTACTACTGTCAGGTCAGCAAGATTAGAGGATATTTCCCCCATCTCATATCTTCTTAGCTTTGAACGGTTGCCTCCGCAGCCAAATAAGCACACCAGCCTCTTTGGTTTATATTCCTTTAGGGTTGTTAAAAGGCTCTCTAAGCTCATGGCATTGTGGGCATAATCAATCATCATGGAAAATTTGGAGGAAATATTTACAGGTTCTACTCTTCCCTTTACTTTAACCATTGTAAGTGCCTTTAAAACTTCCTCCTTATGGATGTCAAAATGCCTGCAAATAGCAATGGCTGTCAGGGAATTATAAATACTGAACTTTCCCGGGAGATTTACATATACCTCATAATCTAAAAGCCCCTTTAACTGATAGGTAACCCCAAGGCTTCCTTCCCTGCTGTGAAGGTTGATATTATAAGCCATCAGATCTGCTTGCCTGTCTATCCCATAGGTTTCAAGCTTACAGGTATATCCCCTTAGAACCTCCTTCATATGAGGGTCGTCGGCATTTGCTATACCTGTCACACAATTCTTAAACAACATGCCCTTGCATTCCATATATTCTTCAAAATCCTTATGCTCATCCGGTCCGATATGATCCGGCTCGATGTTGGTAAAAATACCATAATCAAAGGTAAAGCCAGCTACTCTGTGAAGCTTAAGCCCCTGGGAGGATACCTCCATCACTACGCATTTACAGCCTATTTCTACCATTTTAGCCAAATACTCCTGTATCTGGTAGGACTCCGGTGTGGTATTGGCGGCAGGAATAACCTCATCCCCAATGATGACTTCAATTGTTCCGATCAGCCCGGTCTTTAATCCTGCATTTTCTAATATGGAACGTACCATATAGGAAGTGGTAGTCTTTCCCTTGGTACCTGTAATCCCGATGGTTTTTAATTTCTCTGCCGGATAGCCAAAGAATGCGGCCGACATGCAGGCTAAGGCAAGGCGGGTATCTTCCACCTTAATCAAAGTAACCCCGCTTTCTGTCTCAACTTCTTCAGATATGATTAAAGCCTTTGCTCCCTTGGCTATTACTTCTTTTGCATAATCATGCCCGTTTATTTTAAATCCCTTGATACATACAAAAACGGAACCTTCCGTTACCTTTCTGGAATCATATACCAGATTAAGAATCTCCGTGTCCAAGGTTCCTCTTACGAGCTTATATTCTATTTTTTCCAATAATTCACCTAACAGCATAATAAACCTCCCATATAAATATATGATAATCTGTTATTCCTATTCCATCCTTTGGATAACAACCGTCTTTCCGAAAAAGAAAAGCCCATCCAGGGCTGCCCCGGACGGGCTTTTCTTGCCGACAGTATTACCCATGCTTTTGTTCATTATATAACACCGGACATACCTTGTCAATGAAAGAGGCGGTCTCCGGCACAGCGCGGATTTTATATCCTGTCCCAAATGCGGCAGAAAGCTGTAATCAAAAAACAATTACATTTCCCTGATTTTTTTACGGAGAGGCAATATATAGGAAGGGGAAACAGAGAGTTCGTCTGCTCCAAGGGATACCAGTGTATCCGTAATTGTAAGGTCAGAAGCCAACTCACCGCAGATTCCGACCCAGATACCGTTTTTGTGGGCATTTTGTACGGTTATGTTTATCATCTCCATAAGGGCAGGATGATGGGGATTATATAACTTGTCCAGCTTGGGATTCTGCCTGTCAATTGCCAGAGTATATTGTGTTAAGTCATTGGTGCCGATACTAAAGAAATCAACTTCTTTTGCCAATTGGCCACTAATCATTACAGCAGCCGGAGTTTCTATCATAATGCCAAACTCTGTACTGCAATATTTCATGCCGTCTTCGTCCAGTTCATCTTTTACTTCCTGTATGATTTGTTTGACCCTGGTAACTTCCTCTGCAGATATAATCATAGGCACCATAATAGACAGATTTCCGAAAACCGACGCCCGGTATAGGGCTCTTAGCTGAGTTTTAAAGATGTCCGGACGGTCCAGGCAGATTCTGACTGCCCGGTATCCCATTGCGGGATTTTCTTCCCTTTCCAGTCCAAAGTAATCAATCTGCTTATCGGCACCAATATCCAGGGTCCGTATGATTACCTTTTTGCCTCCCATGGTTTCCAATACTTTTTTGTATGCGCAAAACTGCTGCTCCTCCGTAGGATAATCCCTGTTTTCCAGATACAAAAATTCACTTCTGAACAAACCGATTCCTTCCGCACCATTTTGCAGCACATATCCCAAATCGTTTTCGCTGCCGATATTGGCATACAAGTGAATCTTCTGTCCGGCTTTCGTAACAGTTTCTTTTCCTTTCAGCTCCTGAAGCAATTTTCTTTCTTCCAGGTCACCGGCCTGCTTTTCCTTTATCCTACTCAAAGTTTCCTCATCGGGGTTTAGATAAATATGTCCGGTGTGGCCGTCTACAATGGCTAAAACACCATTATATTCCTCTAAGATATCAATATCGGTACTTACTAATGCCGGGATATTCATTGTTCTTGCCAGTATGACCGTATGGGAATTAAGGGAGCCTGATTTGGTTACAAAGGCAAGTACCTTTTCTTTATCCAACTGTACTGTCTCACTGGGCGTCAGATCCTCTGCGAGTATGATGACAGGCTCTTCAAAGTGATTTGCAGTTCCTTCTCTTTGAGACAGGATATTTACGACTCGTCCTGCCACATCTTTTACATCAATTGCGCGCTCTTTCATGTAATCATCATCCAAATCCGCGAACATTCCGGCAAAATTATCCGCTGTAACAGAAACCGCATATTCTGCATTCACCGACTGCAGCTCAATGATGTTTTTAACAGCTTCCAAAAAGTCCTCATCTGTTAACATCATCTGATGGACTTCAAATACTGCGGCATTTGCCTCTCCTGCTTCTTTGCATGCTTTCTGATAAAGGTCATTCAGCTGTAAGAGTGCTTCCTTCTTTGCTTCTTCAAATCTTTCTATCTCTGCTCCTGTATCATCTATATGTGTACGGGAGATGGTATTCTCCTGTTTTTTTAAGACCATTATTTTCCCAATAGCAATAGAGGGAAAGGCACTTTTCCCCTTATATCTATTCATAGCATTCCCTCCTGACCGATAACTTTTGCGTACCGCCATCTTTGGTTGCTCCGGCAACGGATTACAGGTTATCTCTCATGAATTCTTCCAGTCTGGCTGCTTCATTATCTTCCTGCGCCCCTTCCACTGTTACGGTTATTCTTTCACCGTATTTCACCGCCAGGCCCATTACTCCGAAGATTCTCTTCGCATCTACACTTTTTTTACCTTTTATAATTTTCACACTGCTTTCGCAGGAAGATGCTTCCTTAACGAGCAATCCGGCAGGTCTTGCATGCATACCTAACGGATCGGTTACTGTATATTGAAATTCTTTCATATCTACCTCCATGCTGCCGTCAGACAGCTTAAACTTCGCTGTCTGACTAAGCGGACACTGTATATGATGTTCCAAAACTCTTAAATAATCTCACCATTGGATTCAATTACTTTTTGATACCAATAATAGCTGTCTTTTTTCAAGCGTTTACCGCTTCCCTTGCCCCTGTCATCAAGGTCTACGTAGATATAACCATAACGTTTGCTCATCTCTCCCTGAGAGCAGCTGATAATGTCAATGGAACCCCAGGAAGCATATCCGAATACCTGAACGCCGTCTTTTATGGCTTCTTTTATTGCCTTAATATGTGCGGCAAGATAATCAATACGGTACTGGTCATGAATCTTTCCATCCTCCGTCACTTCATCCAAAGCACCCAGTCCGTTCTCCGCTATAAAAATCGGCAGTCCATAACGGTCCCAGTATTGATTCAGTGAATGGCGTAATCCTAAAGGATCCGTCGCCCAGCCCCAGATTGATTTTTCAATGTAGGGATTCGGCTGCGGCCTTTTGGCATCACCGGCACTTAAGGTCTGGGTAAAATAGTAGGAGAAGGATAAGAAATCCACGGTATTTTCTTTTAGTACCTTTTCATCTTCTTCTGTAATTTCCACTGTGATATGGTGATCTTTAAAATACTTACAAACATATCCGGGATATTCTCCCCTGACCAGTACATCAGAACAGAAGTAATTATTCATTCGGTTTCTCTCCATTGCCGCGAAAACGTCCTCCGGTTTGCAGGTGGCAGGATATACAAAATCTTCTCCGTTCATCATTCCAATCTGCATCTTGGGACTAATTTCCTTCGCCAGCTTTTTCGCCTTTGCAGAGGCCACAAGCTGGTGGTGAAGAGCCTGGTAAACAGCACTGTTACGGTCATCTGCAAAGCTGTCTTTTAACATTCCAAGGGAAGCAAACTCTGACCAGTCTTTCGCCATGTTGACCTGATTTATGATAATCCAGTACTTTACTTTGTTCTGATACCTTTCAAACAGGACTCTGCAAAGGTTTAAGAAAAAGTCTATGGTTTCCCTGCTACGCCATCCGTTATATTCCGTTGCCAGATAAAGGGGCATCTCATAGTGGGAAATTGTCATAACGGGTTCTATGTTTTTCTCAAGCATACTGTCAATAAGCCTGTCATAGAACTTAAGCCCGGCTTCATTTGGTTCTGCTTCATTGCCTTTTGGAAAAATCCGGGGCCAGTTAAAAGAAGTTCGAAAGCATTTAAAACCCATTCCTTTCATCAGTTCCAGATCTTCCTCAAACCTGTGATAAAAATCAATGGCTGACCTTCTTGGATAATACCCCTCTTTATCGGACAGGGCTTTCTCGATTTCTTCCTTTGTATGATAAAAGCCAACTATATTTTGTCTGCTGTACTTTTCCGGCAGAATCTCCACATCGGCAAGGCCCGGACCTTTACCCTCTGCATCCCATGCTCCTTCTGCCTGATTTGCTGCAATGGCTCCTCCCCAAAGAAAATCTTTCGGAAAGCCATTCTGTAATTCCTTCATATGCACTCCTCCTGTTACTGGTTGATTTTGTCGGAAAGCTTTCGGTACATATCAATAATATAACCAGTCATATTAAGCTCTGAATAAATGGTCATAAGTGTATCCTGTGCATGGGAGAATAGCAGCGTCGTCTGCAGTTCTTCATCTTCAATGGTATATTGTATCATCCTGGTCTGGATGCGGTGGGCTTCTACTATCTTTTCTTTAGCCTGGTTCAGCTTCTTATCCACTCCCTCTCTGGGAGCGTCTTCCATAGAAGATTTCACCGCTTCTGTCAGCAGATTTCTGCAGTCGCCTGCCAGCATAATAATCTGCATTGCAGATTGATTGAGTTCTTCGCTTGATACTTTGCTCATCTTAACCCCTTTCGTGAATATCAAGTCTTTGATTTGATATCCCTGAATTCTAAATAGTGCCTATGCTCTTGCTGCCTTATTTGCTTCGTCTTCTTTTAATTTCTTCTGTTCATTTGCATATTCCTGACGGTCATACACCTTTAAGAAAGGATAGTATACTAAGCAGGAAACCGCAAAGATTACAAGGACGAGAATAGTACCGGCAATGGACTGTGTTACCATATACCCTGTTATGGGGCTCGGAAGGTACCAGAAATTGAATACATTTTTAGGTATCGGCACCAATCCGGAGGACATGGTAAGGTAGGTAATAATAGGACCAAGCAATCCCATGATCCACATAGGTATCATCAATACAGGATTAAAGGCTATGGGTGCACCGAATACTACCGGTTCATTAATATTGAAAAGAGACGGGACGATACAGGAACGGCCTACTACTTTCAACCGTTTTGATTTTGCTGTTAACATCAGGATATTTAGTGCCAAGGTTGTGCCGCCGCCGCCAATCAGGAACATATTGGTGGTCTCGGAGGTATGGATAAAAAGATGTGCTCCGGAAGCTGCCGCTGCATTTGCTCCGATTGCCGGGAATACAATCGCTGCCATAACCGGATAAAGCACCCAGGTAGAGATACCAAAACTGTACAGGAAAGCGAATGCAAGGAAGTTGAAAAGTACAAAGCCCCAGAAGGACTGTCCTACCGCAATAAAAGGAGCAAATATATCATTAATAATTGTAAACATACTGATTCCCAGCTTGAAGGTAAAAATCCAGCCGACAAGGATAATGACCAGCATGGGAATTAAGGTATCAAACCATACAATGATGAAATCCGGCATGGCGGAATCTTCTTTAAAGAAGGTATGTTTTGCAAACAGATTCATAATGCAGCCTACCAGCAAGCCTCCAAGAATGGCTGCCAGCATACCCTGTGTACCCATGCGTTCCATAAATATGGCAAGTCCCTCCGTACCGCTAAAGGAACCGTCTTCTGCCGCGTAACCTGCTATATCACTTGCCAGGGGATAAATCAATAAAAGGAACAGGGCAATTCCTGCCATTCCGGCCTGCTTGGCTGTCTTACGGTTTTTCTTCTTTTCCATCAGAATAAAAGGAATCTGATAGGCCAGGCACAAAGCCAGCAATCCAAAGGAAAAGCTGCTAATAAGGCTTAAATCAGGAAACCAGGAAACATAATCTCCGATAATATTAAGCATGGTAACAAAAGAACCGATTAAGATTAATGGCATTGCTGCAAGAATCGCTTCCTGGATGGATGATATCCAGGGATTTTTAGCGAGTTTATTCATTTTCGGAGCGAATTTTTCTGTCATCCAATCCATAAATTTTTTCATAGGCGTCATTTTCCTTTCTTCATTGGGCGGGCGGTGTTACAGCTCTATGAGGCTTTCTATCTGTTGCAGCACGGCCTCACCGTCAAGGGTTCCATAGGCGTCTTCAGGGATAATTTCTACCGGAACATTGTATGGCTTTGCTTCTTTCTTTAAATCATCCAGCATATATTTCAGATGAGGACCAACCAGCAGTAAGTCAATTTCCTCAATATACTCATCTAATTCCGAATCACTTCTGGCCTTTACATCAACTTCCTTCCCCTTCTCTTTTGCAGCCTTGCGGATATTTTTTGCCATGAATCCGCTGGATGCCCCCGTACCGCATACTAATAATACCTTTTTCATATAAATACCATGCCCTTTCCTGTGCGTGTGAAAAATTTGTTTTCCCTGTTGCTTTATGACTTAATTATAAGGACTATTTTGTGCACTTTCAAATAAACCTGGTTCCTATCAGGTGGAATTCAAGTTATTTTTCACAGGAACTGTTTGTTTTATGCGACAACAGGTGACAATATGTATGATTTATTATTGTTTTCTCATCAAATCTAGTATAAGATACATATATTAATAATTCATTTTCTAGGGAGAAAGAATCATGGGAGAGAACCGTCAAAGCAGTCTGCTTCACTATATGGTAAAGGAAAGCGGCAAATGGATTAAAGCGCAGAAATTAGCTGATATGTTTGAAGTATCCACCAGACAGATCAGAAAATATATCGTTGCCATCAATGAAAAATGCAGTGACTTTTCTTTGATTGAGTCAGGTTCCGAAGGTTACCGGCTGGATGGCGAAAAATACTTTCCTTACAAAGAAAAGGTCGACAGGCAGAAAGCAGATACCCCCCAAATGCGGCAAAATTATATGATACAAAAGCTAATTGCCTTAAAAGACGGGTATGATATCTTTGACTTTTCTGATGAACTTTTTGTCAGCGTTGCGACCATTGAGAACGATTTAAAAAGCGTAAGAAAAACCTTAGAAGGCTTTGGGCTTGCCTTAAAGCGCAATAAAGACATGCTTTTTGTACTGGGCGGCGAGAAGGAAAAGCGGCTGCTCATGAGGAATATGATACTGCCAAACAGCTATGACTTTGCCCTCAATGACGAAATCCAGCTGCTGACCTTTCATTATCATTTCTGGGATTTTAGAAAGAACATCTGGAGAATACTCGTTCAGGACAATGATTTATTCTCCAACGATTATACCTTGAATAACATAGCCCTTCATGTAATTGTAATGATAGACCGCCTAAGAAACGGTGCAAATCTGGAACAGCCGGAACCGGATATCCAGCTGTATCAGGATACGGAGCAGTTTACCGCTACTAAACAGCTGGCAGAATATTTATGCAGTACCTATGATATTGAAATGACGGATGCAGAGCTTTACCAGTTGTTCTTAACGGTGTCCCATAATACTACGGTTGTTGACCACAGTAATGTAAATATCGATAATATCAAACAGTCTGTGGAGCAAAAGTATATTGATATTGCGGAAAATGTACTGGATAAAGTAGAACGCACTTACTATCTTGACCCCTTTGATGATGACTTTAAAACCAGATTTATCATTCATGTCAGCAATCTGTTCAACCGTATTAAAAGCGATTATTCTGCCCGAAATCCGTTGACCGCTAAAATGAAAGGGACCTATCCCCTCATTTATGACATAGCTGTTTATGTGGCACAGGAATTTGAAAATGATTATGGTATCCACCTGACAGAAGATGAAATTGCCTTTATTGCTCTTCATATAGGCGGTTATTTTGAAAACAATCTGCAGAATATGAACAAAGTATCCTGCACCTTTATTTACACGGATTATTATGGGAATTATAAAAAAACCATAGAGAAGATTTCCAGAATTTTTTCAGATTCGCTCTATATTAAGCACATTGTATCCCTTAGCCAATACTTACAGGAGAAATGTCTGGCAGACTTAATTATATCAACGGTAGAGATGGAATTTTCCGGCCGCTATACGGTGATTAACCCCATTCTTACCAATGATAACATTGAAAATATCCGAATGAATGTAGAGAGCATATTAAAAAGGAACCAATATCTGGCCTTGAAGACTTATTTTTCGGATTTTATTGATTCCAAACTTTTTTATAAGAATCCGGATTTCAAGAATAAAAATGATGCCATTACAAAAATGACCCAGAATGCCATTTCTCTTGGCCTTGCCAAAGAAAGCCTCACAGAGAATGTATTACAAAGAGAAAGTCTTTCAGACACAGGTTTTAACGGTGTTGCAGTTCCTCATTCCTTAAGGGAAGATGTTATGAAAAGCTTTATCTCCTTTGCCATTTGTGATACCCCTATGGAGTGGGGCGCAAAGCAGGTTTATATTATTGCTCTTATTGGAGTAAACCAGGATTCCCGTAAAGCATTTACGGAAGTATTTGATTTTCTGGTGGATGTTCTCTCGGAGATGCAGAACGTAAAAGAGCTGGCTTCCTCGGCAGATTATGATGATTTCTTTCAAAAGCTTACAACTCAGGTAGAAAAAATATCGTATTAAATTTAAGAATGCCGGTTCAGCTGATGCGTAAACCGGCATTCTCTTTCAAAATTTATATAATATCTGTGGGATTTTCCATAAGTGTAACCAAACGAAAGCCATGGGAATGTCCATTTTCCTCCGTTGTATGTCCCTCCAGATAATGGACATGCCTGTCTCCTGCGGGTATGGCACCACAAGTCCTGCCTTTAAATTCATGATAATGACCATCAGCATTGTCCGTTCGGAAAACGATCTCATGACAGTGATCACCGGCTCCCGTAAAAACAGCTTCACCGGTCACAAAAGAAAAGCGGTGATAATGATTATCTTTTGCCATCTTTAAATAACCCTGCACTTCATGTACATGATTTTTGTACTGGGGATTGCTCTTTTTCATTTCTATTTTTATATAGCTCAAGCTGCTCAACTCCTTAAAGACACCATCCTATTTGCATTTTTAATCATGCCTAGAAGTATCATATGCCGCTTATCAGAAAGGGTTCTTTCCTGCCCTAACGGAACCTCTTATTCTCAAATCTGGCATGAGTCTTTAAGCAATAAACCAAGCTGCTGATTTTATCCTCCATATCCCCATCCGAGATAATGCAATCAACGGATATGGCCATATGGTTTAATATCCTGTCATTTAAATTTTTGCGGCTTCCCGTTAATACATTAAGCTTTTCTTCATAGGTGTCAGCCTCCAGGAAAGCCAGAAGCACAGGATCTATTGTTTCTGAGGCTTCCGTCCTATTGCTGCTTTTATAATCTGCTTTTGCAATTTTTGCTGCTTCTTCCTGTTCAGGTCTTTGAAAGGAACCGCTTGCTTCCTCTGTCAGATGGCCGATTTCCATGGAGGATACTTTTTCTTTTGACGGTGTATAAGGAACCATTTCTTTTATAAAGTCGGCAAAAGGCATTGCATATACTTTGTAATCCCCCGATAATGCCTGGTACACGGCTATTTCGCCTTCCATTCTCTTATAAATAGCAATTGCAATAAACTG
This sequence comes from Anaerocolumna xylanovorans DSM 12503, assembly GCF_900143645.1. Taxonomy (GTDB): domain Bacteria; phylum Bacillota; class Clostridia; order Lachnospirales; family Lachnospiraceae; genus Anaerocolumna; species Anaerocolumna xylanovorans. The sequence continues at coordinate 135,596 of NZ_FRFD01000007.1, forward strand.
AACCAGATTCTTCTCTTTGTCTATAAATAGTTGTCCGGCTGCGGGCAATGTTCTGTCTTCCATTTGAGTTCTCCTTCCCTCGGACGGTTTATGAAAATAAGCGCGACCATCCCTTGTTACAATATCATATACATATTTCACAGTTTTTGGCTTTTCATTCAAAAGCTCTCATATTCATTATATTCTTTTAATCACTATTCTTCAACTTGAACCTATGGAAAAGCTTGATTGCATAATTATAAAACTTGTTGACTTCATTTTAAAAAACAGCTACAATGCATTTAAACAAAAGATGTATGTATTATAGAAAGCAAAGGAGTATTGTTATGAGTTTCGATTACCGAAAAGAAGTTATATCTCCTGCCGAACTACGAAGTAGTTATTCTCTGACAGAAAAAGAAAGTCTGGCAAAAGAAAAAAGAGATAATGAGATTAAGGATGTTTTTATGGAGAAATCCAATAAATTCCTGGTTATTATAGGTCCCTGCTCCGCTGACAATGAGGATTCTGTCTGCGATTACATTAACAGACTTGCCAAGGTTCAGGATAAGGTAAAAGATAAATTAATCCTGATCCCACGCATTTACACTAACAAACCACGTACCACCGGAGAAGGCTATAAGGGAATTGCCCATCAGCCGGACCCCGAAAAGAAGCCGGATTTACAGGAAGGCCTTATCGCCATGAGAAAGATTCACTTACGGGCAATTAAGGAAACCGGCCTTACCGCTGCGGATGAAATGCTCTATCCCGAGAACTGGCCCTATGTGGAGGATATCCTCTCCTACGTTGCCGTAGGTGCCCGTTCCGTTGAGAATCAGCAGCACCGCCTTACCATAAGCGGTATCGACTGTCCGGCAGGCATGAAGAACCCGACCAGCGGTGATTTCTCGGTCATGCTGAATTCCTGTGTTGCCGCCCAGGCTTCCCATACCTTTTTATACCGTGCCTGCGAAGTAAAGACCACCGGAAATCCTCTGGCTCACTGCATCTTAAGAGGGGCAGTCAACAAGCATGGACAGGCTATTCCCAATTATCACTATGAAGATTTAATCCGTCTTCTGGATATGTATAACGAAAGAGAGCTATCTTATCCTGCGGCTATCATAGATGCCAACCACGCCAACTCCAACAAGTTTTATTATGAGCAGCCCCGTATCGTAAAGGAAATCCTTCACAGCCGGTCTGTTAATCCCGAAATTGCAAGACTGGTAAAGGGTGTTATGATCGAAAGCTACATTGAACCCGGAAATCAAAAAGTATCTGAACATACTTATGGTAAATCCATAACAGATGCCTGCCTTGGCTGGGCTGAATCGGAAAAGCTCATTTATACCATTGCGGAGCATATCTAAACATAATTATTAACTTTTTATCCAAATCAAGAAGGGATACCGCATACAGCCGGCATCCCTTCTTTTTTCGTCCTAAAAGTAAAATGTATTTTAATACCAGTTACGGCTATGCCCTGGGATGGGTATCTGCATATACTTTCGTAAGCTTCTTGTCCGTTCCCTGTACATAATACTGTGTGGTGGTAATATCTGCATGTCCCAAAAATTCCTGGATGCTTCTTAAATCTGCTCCATTTGCTATCATATGTGCGGCAAATGAATTTCTTAGAATCTGCGGTGTAATTTCTCTTGTGATGCCCGCATTTCTTCCATATCCTTTGATAATCTTCCAAAAGCCCTGTCTGCTCATTTGTTCTCCTGAAAGGTTGGTAAAGAGAAAGTCTGTTTTGACATCACCTACCAAAGTGGGTCTGCCAAGGCTGAAATAATTCTCCAAAGCATGCTTTGCCATATTTCCAAAAGGTATCAGTCTTTCCTTCTTGCTGCTGTAACAGCGTAAGAATCTATTCTTAAGATTAAGGTCATCCAACTTTATAGAGATCAATTCAGTAACCCGAATCCCTGTGGCATACAAAAGCTCCAGCATTGCCTTGTCTCTCATGCCCTTGACCGTATCGGGTTTTGGCTGCTCCAAAAGGCCATTTACCTCTTCCGGTGAAAGGGATGAATGAGGTTTCTTTTCTACCTTCGGTGATTTCATCCTCTCGGTAGGATCACAGCTTAGCTTTCCGTTCTTGATCAAATACAAAACAAAAGCTTTTATAGAGGCTATATTCCTTGAAACAGTGGAAGGAGCCATGCCTTCCTTTTCCAATGTAAGTACATAGGAATTTAAGCTGGTCTCACTTAACTTATCCGCTTCGGTTATATTCTGCCTATACATGTAATTCACCAATTTTGTTAAATCATTCCGATAGGACAGGCAGGTGTTGGCACTTGCTTTTTTTATTTCTTTCATATATGTAATAAATTCCTGCAGGACAGCCTTCATACAGCACTTCTCCTTTGCTTCTATGATTATTCAATATAATTATAATGCATAATCGGCGAATTGCAAATCAAAATTAGCATCCTGCCTAGAAAAAATACAATAATTTTCTTAAAATAAAGGAACCAATGTATGTTTCTAAGAGTCCTCCTACCGCAAGTACTATTCCCAAAAGAATTGCAAGAGCCAAATATCTCAGGATTTTTTCCCTCTTGCCCTTTTTCCCCAGGCTCTCATACCTTAAACTTTTATTCAGCCAAAAGGCTAAACGGAGACTGATAAAGATTACCGGTATATAGATGAGATACTGCGGAAAAGTATATCCGATGATAAGAAGTATTCCTTTTAGTTTGTATCTCATCAGAATTACTGTAACGAAAAGGCTTCCCTGAAATCCGATATAGGTAAGGCACAGCCCAATAAAGGGCAGGCCAAAGGAGGTTATACAAACCAACCAGAACAGAATAAAGTTCTTATAGATATCCCAGTATACATATTTTAATAATACAGAATGCTCTATGGGGGTTGTTTTTATCTGGTACAGATAATCGGAGTTTAAAATATTAATATTTCCCCAATAAAAATCCTTAAAAATCCTGGCAAACAGTATCCCTAATACCGCCCCAAAAGCCACCAGCAATAACCCTGCCTTTATCTCTCCTAATTTGCGTAATTGTTGCTTTAAATAGTTCATACCGGCACCCAACGCTTTTGTCTATATGATAAGCATATGATACCTCTTTTTATTTTATCTCTTTTTTTCCTTATAAGCTAAAATCGCTGCAATGGTTTTTGCATCTTCAATCTGACCTGTAAAAATAAAGTCAACCAATTCCTGGACGGTATAACTCTCAATTGCCACAAATTCATCTTCGTCCAGATGCTGCTCTGAAGGTATCAGATGTTCTGTGTAATAGATACCGATTTTTTCATTGCAGAAAGCTACGGTGGTATAAAGGTCAATCAAGTGTTCAACCTTCTCTGCACGGTATCCTGTTTCTTCCTCCAACTCCCTGGCTGCACATGTTTTCATATCTTCTCCGCTGTTTAATCCTCCTGCCGGAATCTCGAGGGTGTATTTTTCAACGGCATTACGGTATTGTCTTACCATGATAACCTTTCCATCATCCGTCACAGGCACGATAGCTGCAGCTCCCTTGTGTCCGATGAAATCCCATTCAGCTGTCTTACCATTGGGCAGCTCCATGGTATCCGCATAAAAATCTATGATATGCCCTTTGTGTATCGGCGTTCTCTTTAAACGTTTATATTCCTTTTTTTCCATAAAATTTGCCTTTCTTAGATTTATTTATTCAGGGAAACGGACTTTTCATAGCAGGCATCTGTCGCCTTCATAACCGCATTACGAAAGCCGTATTCCTCCAGAGCTTCCACAGCGGCAATGGTAGTCCCGCCCGGAGAACATACCTGATCTTTTAGCTTACCCGGATGCTCTCCTGTTTCCAGAACCATCTTAGCTGCTCCAAGCACAGCCTGTGCAGTCAGCTTATAAGCCTTATCCCTGGGAATTCCGTATTTAACGGCACTGTCTGCCAGGGCTTCAATAAACATATAGACATAAGCCGGCGAGCTTCCGCTGGCACATACTACGGAATTCATCAGATTCTCATCAAATATCTCAAATTTTCCAAAGGATTGAAAGAACAGGTTAATCAATTCCTTTTCTACGGTACTATATTCATCCTTCGAAAAGCACAATGCTGACATTCCTTCTCCTACAAGAGCCGGCGTGTTCGGCATAGCTCTCACAACCCTGATACTCTCTCCAAGAGCCTGTTTAATAGAATCTATAGTAATTCCCGCTGCAATCGATATGATAATATGGTCACTATTTAAACTCTCTTTGATATCCTTATAAACATCTCCAAAAAATTGAGGCTTTACTGCAAGAACGATATATTTGCAGGCCTCTGCCAGGGATTTATTGTCTTCTGTATAGGCAACCCCGGTCTTCTGATGGACATATTCCTTTCTTTCTTCCCTTTTATTGGTAAAGAGTATCGGCTCTGTTCCAAATACCCTGGCTGCCCCTATTATCATAGGCAATCCCATATTGCCGGCTCCGATAAAACCTATCTTATTCATCTTAACCTCTTTTCTGAATACGTTAATCTGTTTCCTATATCCATAAATTTTCCTAGTAATTGTAGTATATTTATCCATATATTGCAATATAAATCTGATAACCGGCAGGGCTGACTATGAGGCATACCGGAATGAGCCTTGACTTTACTGGGTTAATTTGTTAAATTGTTTTGCTTCAAAAAAAGATGGCGAAATTCCTTTTACAGGAATTTCGACCATCCAAAGAACTTCATTATTTAGCGTAATCAGTAACCCTTGATTCCCTGATTACATTCACCTTGATCTGACCCGGATACTCTAGTTCAGACTCAATCTGTTTTGATATGTCACGGGCAAGTAAAATCATGTCCGCATCGGATATCTGCTCCGGTACTACCATAATCCGAACTTCCCTGCCTGCTTGTATCGCAAATGACTTATCTACTCCCTTAAAGCTATTGGAGATATCTTCTAATTGTTTCAACCTGTTTGTGTATGTTTCTAATGTCTCTCTTCTGGCACCCGGTCTCGCAGCCGAAATGGTGTCCGCAGCCTGTACAATGCACGCAATCAATGATTCCGGCTCCACATCACCATGATGTGATTCCACTGCATTAATTACAATTGCAGATTCCTTATACTTTCTGCACAAATCAACACCGATTTGAATATGTGAGCCTTCCATTTCGTGGTCAACAGATTTACCAATATCATGCAGTAATCCGGCTCTCTTTGCCATTCTGATATCAACGCCTATTTCTCCGGCAAGTAAACCGGATAATTGAGCTACTTCAATCGAATGTTTTAAAGCATTTTGCCCATAACTTGTACGGAACTTCATCTTACCGAGAAGTCTCACAAGTTCAGGATGAATTCCATGAACACCAACCTCTAAAGTTGCCGCTTCACCTTCTTCACGAATCATGACTTCAACTTCCTTCTGGGCTTTTTCCACCATCTCTTCGATTCTGGCAGGATGAATTCTTCCGTCCACAATCAACTTTTCAAGGGCTATTCTTGCCACTTCTCTTCTGATGGGATCGAAACCGGATAGAATAACAGCCTCAGGGGTATCATCTATAATAAGATCCACTCCTGTAAGGGTTTCTAAGGTACGGATATTTCTTCCTTCCCTTCCTATTATCCTTCCTTTCATCTCGTCGTTTGGAAGTTGTACAACGGATATGGTAGTTTCCGCCACATGATCTGCTGCGCATTTCTGGATTGCGGTAACAACATAATCCTTTGCTTTTTTGTCTGCTTCTTCTTTTGCTTTGCTTTCAAGTTCCTTAACTAACATTGCAGTTTCATGCTTAACTTCGTCTTCAACTGTCTTTAAAAGATATTCTTTCGCTTGTTCGGAGGTAAGTCCTGAAATCTTCTCCAGTTCCTGCAGCTGCTGGGCATGAAGCGTTTCGGCTTCAACCTTGACTTTATCAAGTTCAGCTTCTTTCGCAGTAAGTCTGGATTCTTTCTTCTCAAGTGCTTCGATTTTTCTGTCTAGGGTCTCTTCCTTGGACAGAACCCTTTTTTCATATCGTTGAACTTCTGCTCGTCTTTCCTTGGTTTCCTTCTCTAACTCATTCTTAGTCTTTAAGGACTCTTCTTTTGCTTCGAGTAAGGCTTCTCTTTTCTTAGTTTCAGCCGTTTTTAAAGCTTCATCTATGATTTCCCTTGCTTTTTCTTCCGCAGAACCAATCTTAGCCTCAACAACTTTGACGTGGTAGGAAACAGCAAGCTTCCAGACAAGAGGAACAGCGATGGCCAGGGTCGCTAATATAGCAAAAACTATTTGTACTACATCTTTTACAACCGGCACTGGAGCACCTCCTTATTGAATTTTCATTGTACGAATATACAACATATAAATTTTATACTGTTTTAATGACTATGTCAAGTATCCCCATTAAATTTTTATGCATTATGTCATATTTCACCGAAAATAATCAAAAGAAATGTGAAATCTTACACGATTCAAACAAGGTGTAATGCCCCTCTGTTAAACCACTTTCAACGTTTTGTCAATTTTTTGCCAATTCTCCAAAATAATAAAATCCCCTGCATTCCGACAGCTTCACTCTGACCAGCTTACCGATAAGGTCTTCGCTGCCCTTAAAGTGAACCAGACTATTGTTACTTAGCCTGCCGGTTAACAAAGAAGGATTCTGGGAATTTTTCTCTTCCACCAAAACCTCTTCTTCCATTCCTTCCATCCTGCCGGTCATTTCCCCGGCTATCCCCTGCACGGTTTTTAAAAGCCTGTCAAACCTTTCCTTTGCCACTGCCTCTTCCACCTGGCCTTCCATTACGGCAGCCGGAGTACCGGAACGCTTGGAGTACAGAAATGTATAGGCACTGTCATAACGCACCTTTTTTACAACTTCCAGCGTCTCTAAGAAATCCTCCTCCGTTTCACCGGGAAAGCCTATAATAATATCCGTGGTAAGGGAGATATCCGGCATGGCAGTTCTGATTTTTTCTGCCAGCTTTAAGTAATCTTCCCTTGTATAATTCCGGTTCATTTTCTTTAGAATCCTTGTACTGCCGGATTGTACCGGGAGGTGAAGATGCCTGCATATCTTTCCCGAAGTTCTCATTACTTCAATCAGCTCATCGGATAAATCCTTGGGATGGGAGGTCATAAAGCGTATTCTCTTAAGGCCCTCTATCTGCTCCAGCCTTGAGAGCAACGCAGCAAAGCTAAGGGGCTCCTTAAGGCTTTTCCCATAGGAATTAACATTCTGTCCCAAAAGCATAATCTCAACCACACCGTCAGCAACTAATTCTTCCACTTCTTTTACAATGTCCTCTGGATTCCTGCTTCTTTCCCTTCCTCTTACATAGGGCACAATACAATAGCTGCAAAAATTATTACAGCCATACATAATATTTACGCCTGCCTTAAACCGGTATTTCCTCTCACTTGGAAGATCCTCCACAATCAGGCTGGTATCCTTCCAGATGTCGATTATCATGGTTTTGGAACTTAACCGGGTATCCATAAGTTCCGCCAGCTTAAATATATTATGGGTGCCAAAAATCATATCAACAAAGCGGTAACTTTTCTTGATTTTTTCTACCACTGCATTTTCCTGCATCATACAGCCGCAAAGAGCAATCATCATATTGGGGTTCTTTCTTTTCAGGCTATTTAGGTAACCCAGCCTTCCATAAACCCTGGTATTGGCATTTTCCCTTACCGTACAGGTATTGTACACAACAAAATCGGCTTCTTCTCCTTCTACCTGCACATATCCTATTTTTTCAAGAATTCCCGCAAGCTTTTCAGAGTCCTTGGCATTCATCTGGCACCCGAATGTTTGAGTAAAAAAGGTCGGGCGACGTCCTAGCTTCTTTTCAAGTTCCTTCACGTACACCCGGCATTTTGCCATAAAATAATACTG
>NZ_FRFD01000007.1:143437-250605 GCF_900143645.1 Anaerocolumna xylanovorans DSM 12503
CGTTATTTTCACTCATTTTTCACACTTTCCTTTCCAGGAAAAGCCGTGTATTTATTGACTTCTTTCAATATCTATTTTACTTAAACGGTAGGACACCCGAATGTTTGAGTAAAAAAGGTCGGGCGACGTCCTAGCTTCTTTTCAAGTTCCTTCACGTACACCCGGCATTTTGCCATAAAATAATACTGTCTTTCTGGCTCATGTTCTGGCGGCGCGACCGTCAGATCTATTTTATCTAAGTCAATATTTTTCACTTTTCCTTTTACCTTTCGATTTATAATTCTTTTCCGGTTTCGTTGTCGATGAACGAAATCTTAATACTACAATTCAAGATTTCGGCGATCGAACGAAGTTCAGATTCTTTAAAATCGCCCCTTTTCATTTTGTTCGAAAAGTTCTGGCGTGTCTGATCTGTACCTTCGGCAATGTCGCCCATGTTCAAATTGCGGCGTCCGGCGATCATTCGGATCTTTTCAACTGTTTCCAAGTTCATTTGTTCCATTCAATCACTTCCTTTCTTTGTTTTCTTATTTTACTTTTTACACTTTAAAATGTCAATAGTAAAATAATACTTTATTTTTCAATCGTTTCCTTTACATTTTTGCTTGACATATTACACTTTAAAGTGTATAATGTAATTACAAGGTAAGGAAAACAAGAAAGCGAGGAAATGAAAAATGTTAGATAAAAACGGTGTAGAAATTAAAACGGGCGATGTAGTAAAAATAGAAGGTGCTTACTTCAAAAACGACAATGGTTTCTGGTATGTAGAAAATTCAGATGGTGATCCGAACTGGTGCGGCAAGGATCACAGCCTTCGCAAAATCTCAAAGACTGGAAAGATCAGCACAGCTTCAAGAAATATTTGCTTCTGGCCTATCATGGTTTGTACGAATAGCTGGGTGAAAAGAATTGAAGCCAAAACATGGAACGAAGAACACGCAACGATCGAAGTTGTTTCCGGAATCAATAGAACAGAAATCGGAAAGCATTTCGAAGAACTAGCCGGAAACATGGATCCGGAAATCGAACGTCTTGAATGGAATTTTGGGAAAGAAAGTAAATGTGTTACGGATCAGGTGAACATTCAGAATCATTATAGAGAAGTAGCAAAAACATTTTAACAGCATAAATCACAAGGGCCGCCGCCCTGGCGGCCGGAAAGGAATTAAAATGACAAAGGAATTTGAAGAAGCATTGAAACAAGCCTTTCAGAAGGCAAGCGCCGCACAAGATAAGGCGCTGGAAGCTACCGCCGCCGGCGATCAGGAATCATCGAAACACTGGTGTTCGGAATACGGTCGTTATTGCGAATTATTCGGTCGGGTGTTAGGAATCAGCGAAGAAAAGTTCAATGAACTTGTGAACGCTTTCAGAGAAAATCAGAATAAATCAGAGTAAATCAGAGTTCGTCAGAGAAAATCAGAATAAATCAGTGTAAAAAAATAAACCCACACAAGGCCGTATTTTCGTTTTAACGGTTTTGTGTGGGTATTTCTTCGCCTTTCGTCTTTAAATGCGAATATGGGGCAAATCTGGACGCGTGGAAGGCATTTAAAAGCCGTGATATATCTGTAAATCAAAAGGAAGTTTTGTTCCCCCTTAAACCCCTTCCCTTGCGCCATTGTATCACACCATCGAAAATCTGTAAAGTGTAAATGTAAATTTATATTTTACTTTCTACATTTCACAATGTATTTTTATAATAATGTGTTGACAATTTTCTGAATTGCCGCGTAGTCATAACCGGCGGAGGAAAGTCTGTTCTTTCTGTCCTGACCGTTCCCCCATTTGCCGGCGATGATTTCACGGGCGATTTCTTCGTTCGATTTCAGGTTTGAAGCCTGGGATCCGGAAAGAATCTGGTTGACCTTCTCCTGAATACTTGAATAGTCATATCCGGCGGCGGTCAGATTTGCCTTTCTGGCTTCACCATTGCCCCATTTGCCGGCGATAACCTCACGGGCGATAACTTCTTCGCCTTTCTTCGGTTCTGCCGCTTCTGTGGCGTCGTAGGCTGTCAGATTGTACGTTCTAATGCAATTCATAATAGTATTGACATAGGTTGAACTTGTAGCGTAGCCGTCGGCTTTGATATTCTGGACGTACTGTTCCGGATCTGTGACACCCTTCAAATTTGCGTATCTGCTATAACTGATAAAATCGAAATAGCCTTTGACGCCTTCGTCCAGTGATCCAAACGCGCGGAAGTTGTCGCTGATCTGTGTCAGGACGCCAGGTTTATATTCTTCCTGGGTGTTCATGTTCACACTAGCACCCTTCCAGGAACTTCCACATTTCAGCCCGAAATAATTGTGATACTTTGCGGAAAGCTGTGATTTTCCCCAGCCTGATTCGATAATCGCCTGGGCGATGATAGGGGAAGCAACCTTGATCTGATAATTTCCCATGTGCTTTTTTACCGCGTTCGCGATACTTTCAATAAAATTCTTCTGTTCTGTTGTCATAATAAACCTTCTTTCAAACTATAAAACAATTGGGCCACCGCATAAGCGGCCGCCCGTGTTCTATTCCTCTATGCAAATAAAGACTTTAATTTTTTACGGCTTCCGGATCCGCATTTCCCGTCCGGCTTGTTGTTTGTGCCGGTGGAAGGATATTTCGTTTGAAATGCCTTGAATGCGGCTTCTGTTTTGCTTCCCCAGTCGCCATCGACGCCAAGTCTTGAAACGCCGGCGATGATTCCCTTGTCGATCAAGGTGTTAAGGTGCCACTGTAACCAGGAAACGCCGCTTCCCTTGCTCCCCTTCTTCAATGTGGCGGAAGGTTCCTTGTAAGGGCAAGCGCCGCCGGATCCGCCAGAATTAGCGGAAGAAGAACCGTTTTTATATTTCTTTCCGGCCGTTCCGTTAATAATGACATGGTGGCCGGCGCGGTTTGGAATCCAGCCAGGCCCCCACAAATCACTTGAAGTCAGATATTTCGATTCTTTGTGTTCTTTCCAGCCAGCCGCAACCAGGCGCGCGCCGATCGTGTTTGTGGTAGGGCAATTCGAAGAACCGTTCATCATGTTCGCGTCGGTGGATCCGCCACCGGCCACAACACAAACGGCCGTCGAAGAAGAACAATCCGCTTCGCATGGTGTTTTTATTGCCGCAAGGTTCCAGTTCTGTTTCTTTGCTTCGGTTCGAAGCGTGTTTCGCTGTCCCTGGTCGTAACCGATCGCGTTGTTATTCGCGCCGGCTTTTGCCTGGGCGGCCACATTGTTTCCGATTGCTGGTGTCGGTGGCTCATATACCGCCGTCCAGCCTGGGAAGTAGTCGGCTCTTGCGTACCATTCCGTTCCGGTCTGATCTCCGGCTTTTCCGCCAGAATATCGTCCGTTTTCATCGTGTCCGCATGAATAGATTACTGTACTCATTTTTGAATATCTCCTTTCTAACTTTCAAAAAGAAAGGCCAGCAACGCGCCGCAAAGGAAAGCGACGATCGTTACGGGCCAAGCGATGGAAAACAAAAATAATAGGATTGCAAAAACAATCAGGTGTTTATTCGTGAATGTCAATTCGACCGCGTGGATCCGAAGAATGACAATCAGCCCCGTAAGAAAGCAAAGGGCCGCCACGATAAAATAAAAGATCTTCAACTAGGCGGATCGTTCCGCCTTGTTTATTTTACAAGCTGATTCGATCTTCGACACGATCCACGCTTCGGCGTCGTTGAATTCTTTGTCCAGGAATTTAAGCATTCGCTCATTCATCATTGATAAGGATTTCTTTAATGATTTTTCAAGCGCTTCCTTCTGGTGGTATTCGTCGAACTTTCCGTCGGCGCGAAGCTGATCGGCGAACGTCTGGTTCGTTTCGTCCACGGCGTCAAGTACAATGTCGATTGCTTCTTCGATCTGGCTTCCTTTTACTTTTTCGCGAACGAATGCGATCGCCGCGGTTGTCACTACTGGAATGACAACGACAAGAACGCCGTTGATAATGGTTTCTAAAATTGGTTGTAAGTCCATAAATCTGTACTCCCTTCTAATAATTTGATTGAATTTCTTCGTTCATGCTACTTTCAAACTGTTCTTTCGCTGGTTCCGAATCAAGTCCGGCCTTCTCGTATGCTTTGCGAAGTTTGATCGCGTTTTCGGCTTTTGCCTTGTTGTAGTAAAAAGCCCTGGCGATAGCATATCCGCCCCAGGAAACCGGAATCAGATAACTAAACAGTGTCACGTCAAGGCCTTTCCAGGCGAAGAATACACCGATCGCCGTAATAACCCAGCATTCAGTTTTTGCTTCATTCATGATCTGCTTTGAAAATTCTGGTTTTCTTTTTCTTCTACTTCTCTGTTTCATGTTGCCGCCTTCCTACATTCCAGCGCCCATTTTCACAAATGCAAATAACAACCCGACAAGCGCCGAAATTAAAGCGGCGGCGATTGCGCGTGTAAGCCATTTGTTACTATCTTCAAGCCCTGAAATTCGTTTCTGATATTCGTCAAGATCCCCCTTGATTTCGATGATTTCTCTTTCGTTTTCGTATGTTCTGGCTTTCATCTGTCTATATCCGTCAAGTTTCACTTCAATAGTTTTCAGACGATCAAGAACTTCGCGTTCGAATGGTACTTCTGGCATAATTGGAACCCCCTTTCCTGAAAATTAGACAATTAAAAAAGCCGGGTTTCCCTGGCTAATTGTTAAAATATTCGGAAAGAAAATTCGTCAATGATCTTTCTTAACAGATTTCCGGCCGTGAAGTGCTGGATCAGGCCGAAATAACTTTGCATTGTATTATTTACCTTTTCGAAGGTAATCTGACCGGCTTCAAAAAGTTTCTGAATGAACTTGATTCTTTTGAACATTCTTTTCCTGGTGCTTCTACGCATTCGGATTTTCTTCGCCGTGATCTGCGCGCCGACGAATGTAACCGGAAGGAACGCCGGGCGAATGCAAGTCTTGTTATTCAGTTCCAGGTGAAGGACTTCATCAAGGAACCGTTCGATCTCTGATAAGATCTGTTTTAATTCTTCTTTATCCGGCCACAAGATAACAATGTCGTCCATGTACCGGATATAATATTTAATCTTTAAATCATGCTTACAATACTGATCCAGTTCGTTCAAGTAGATATTCGCGAACATTTGACTTGTCAGGTTCCCGATCGGCATTCCGCGATTATATAGCCAGTCTTCAGATTTGCATAATTCCGGTTGTACGCCGGCCGGCAATCCGAAGGCGGTTTCTTCGCAATTTATCAATTTATTCAAATCTTGAAGAATCAGTTCGTCCTTGATATGTTTCGAAAGAATATTCATCAGGACGTCGTGATCGACGCGATAAAAATATTTTGCAATGTCTAGTTTTAAGACATACCATTTTTTCGGGCTTCTGTTCGCCTTTCTGATCCATGTTTGAAGCTGGGCGCGCGCTTTTGTCGTTCCCTTATCATCACGACAACCGTAACTATGCGTTATAAACTGTCTATCGAATAAAGGATTTAACTTTTGATAATACGCCCATTGAACTAACCGATCGCGATATTGAAGGGCCATAATAACCCGTGGTTTCGGTTCGTAGATCTGTTTTCTTCTGTATCTTCCCACGTGATAAGACGAAACAAGCGGTTTGTCCGGATCGCCGTCTTCGTGAAAATAAGTAAGTTGATTCAGTAAATCAATGATCCCTTCTTCCCTATGTGCCGAAAATTTCAAGTTTTCATCGCGGTAATGTTTGCCTTTCGAAGCGTTCTTGTCTGCTTCCAGAAGGTTTTCAAAGTCCACAATGTCGGCGTGTGATATGTCAAAGGTTTTCATTGTGTAATTCCTTTCTTTTGGAATTATGCGCCTGGGCTTTCGGCCGTTGGCGCGGCGCTATCCGTTACACCCTTCAAATTTTACTAACTGCATTGATAGCGACGTTAATTCTTCCGGAAATGTCACCGGAACGGAAATAGATCCCTTTCCCTTTCTTGCGCTGTGAAAAGTCCTTAGACTTTCCCGTCTGGCTCAAAGGGTAAGCGGAAAAGAAGCCGATGTTCGTGTTCACGTTGGAACGCGGATTGTTCAAGTTCAACGCGGAAGGCCCAGCGTTCGAAGTGTTGTTGTAACTGCCACCCACGATCGGCAAGCGTTAATGACCTATTCCCACCGGATTTTACTTTCCGGTTGCGCTGGTTTCTTTCTGTGATTTGATCCAGCCGCCGAGTAGCCTTCCGATCTCACACAATTTTTCAGAAACCAATTTGTAACGCTTTTCATCAATAAATTTCATGTCATACGACAAATCATTGAACAGCCGCAACAATTCAAGCTGGACGTCCGCGTCTTGAAGCGTTGTCTTCTTGAAATATTTCTTTTGCGCCGTAATGATGTAACCCAGGAACGCGAACAGACACTTTTTGTAATCTGCGACAAATCCTAGCTTTTCACTTCGCGGATATTTTACGAATGAAGTATATAAATACTGCATAAGATCTTTCGTTTTCTGTAAAATAATCAGTCCGTTTCTTTGATCCCTTCCTTCGTCGGTTTCTGGATCGCCTTTCGGTTTCTGATAATATCGTTGTGTCCCCATGTATAACTTCCCTTCGCTGTCGTTGTTGTAAAAATATAGGGGCTACTATCGTAGCCCCAAACAGAACACTGTTTTCAGATTTCAGATTACAATTCCATGAAAGCGGAAAAGAAGCCGACGTACGCGCCCACGTAGGAACGCGGATCGCTCAAGCCCAACGCGGAAGGCCCAGCGTTCGAAGCGCCGTTGCAACTGCCACCCACGAACGGCAAGCGTTCACCGTCGGTATTCAAGTAAACGGTTCCCTGGTAAGTTGTGATGTCCGAACATGGTAACAAATGAAGTTCTTTCAAGATCTCCGGCATTGTTACGCCAGAAGCGGCCGCAACGTCTTTGAATGCTTTTGAAGTTGAAGTCGCGGCGACACGATCAGTTCCAATAGTTCCGGTTGAAGTGAACTTCAATGTTCCAGTTGTTCCAGGTGCCACAAGCGAACCGTCTGGTTTAATCGCCTTCCAGTAAGTGGAAGCGTCAACGTGTGAAACTTGTTTCGCCGCCTGGTTGCCGACGAAGATCTGGATTTCGCCGTTTACGATACGAAGTCCGGAAGTCCATTTCCAAACATTTCCCACCCAGTCAGCGATTCCGCTTCTGGTTCCGTCGTGTGTCCATGTAGCCGGGCCGGATCCGGTCGCCGTTCTTGTGATTCTGGTTCCGCCGGCGCCGTCGCTTTCGCTTGCGGTTCCGACACCAGCTTCATAGGTGTAGGAATGACTTTTTCCAAATTGTGTGTTTCCGCGTGGGATAACACCAGACTTATAAATCAAATGGTCGATAACGGCGCGTTCTGCGATACTTGCAAGGTGCCAGCCGGCGCCCTTCGCGTTACATGCCTTGTGTGAATCGTCGTAATTGATGGACGCTCTAGGATCCATGTTAGGCCAGGAATAAGCAAGTCCGTTCACCATACAGTTAATAAACATGCTGTGATAGAATTTTGAATATTCCACGTCGTCAATTACAAAGGCGGAATGTGTCTTTTCAGATCCACCGGTGAATAACTGGGCGTTTGTTCTTTTTGCAACCGGAACCATGAAGGAAGGAAGCCCAGCGTCGTCAAGAAGAACAGTTCCGCCGCCGCCGGTGATTCCTTCGGCCGCAAATTTTAAAGCGTCAAAATTATAATTATTCATTGAATACACCTTCTTTCAGCGCGTAAAGGGTTAATGTTACATTATCCATAGAAAATGGAACCGGATCGCGTTTCAAAATTGTTTTGCTGGAATTTTCGACACTTTCGTCGTAGTCAGGGTTTTCGACCTCTGTTTCCGTGTACTGTCTGGCCGGAATAAGAATCTGGGCCACATAATAAATGCCGCCGCCGGTTTCCAACTGGCCGAAGGCGTCGGAAGTAATGTCGATGTTCACATCGTTGTCGGCCTCTTTTGCTTTCAGATTCAACATGATCTGATCGTCAAAGGAAAGCCAGGTCTTTGTTACTTCATAAGGAATCTTTGTTCCTTCGTTCGCTTCAATAACTTTCATCATCGAATACCTACCTCTCTTTTTACTTCATTCATGCGCGCGTTGATCTCTGCGGCATATTCCCGGTTTTCCTGGGAAGAATTTCTTTCAGAACCACCGCCGAAGGCTCTTAACATTTCGCTTTCCTGGTGTCTTCTTTCGTCTGATTTAATAATTACATTTGCCGCCATTAGTACAATCCCCCGATCACATGAAGTTTTACAGTTACATTTTTCGCACTACCGTAATAATTTACTTTGAAGGCATTTAACGCCTTTCCGTAGACTTCCACGCGTTCGACTGGGCCGTCTGCCGTTACGACTTCGGCTGTCACTTCGTAGTCGGTATTGTTTACCATCTGCGGAAGTGCGATCGTCTTTTCAGCGTTTGAAGCTGGGTATTTCAAAGTATTTGTAAGCGCCACGTTCAAGATCTGACCGCGTAAATTATCAACGGTGTCCTGGACGTATCGAAGATTTGTTCCCAAAAGTCCGACGATCAGCGCATTTTCTACAAGTCCGAAATCCATGTTTCCGAAATTTGTGGAACTCTGTTGTGTTCCTCTCTGAATTACTTCGCCAGGATCAGGCGCCCATTCTTTCACGCCGTTTCCTAAATCCGTAACAGCTACCCTTCTAGGGTGTTCGACAATTCTATCTTGCCATAATACTGGAATATACATTTGCTTTCACTCCCTTCTAACTTTTGCCCGAAGACTGAACAAGTTTCAAGGTGTATCTGTAAAGAACGCCTTCTTCGAATTCCTCTTTGTTCAGGCTTTCGTTTCCGCCGGCCCACAAGAACCCGTTTCTATGATAGAATCTGATTCCTGAAATCTGATCCGGTGCGTCATGGTCGAACAAAACATAAATAGCGATTCGACCGTCTGTCAGTGTTTCCACCTTGTAAATTGGAATTTTTGTCCAGGTGTTCCCGGATTTGTATTCCGCATGTGAAATAGATTTCTTCATGTATTCCTTCAAGTCTTCCAGTGCTTCGGAAGTCATGGGAATATAGCTTGCTTCTGTCATGCTTCGAACTCCTTTCATTCTTCCGCGGCGTATTTGTCCGCGTCAGTGTTGTAATATAAGTTAAAGCCGTCACTTTCAGGTGTTGCAGAAACGCCGCTTTCCGCCGTGGATAGCCCCGTCGAAATATCCGGATATGTGCCGGATTCCAATTCGCTGTCCGATGGATAGACGATTTCGTCTGATCCAGAAACGCCTTCAAGGTCAACTTGAACCTCGTTTAATTGTGCGCCGATTGAAACGTCTGGCGCGGTTCCTGATTCCGTTTCGCTGTCCGATGGATAAATTATCGTGTTAGCGTCTGAAACGGTCTGAATGCCGATCTGGCTGTCTTCCAGGGCGGCCCTGACGGAAATGTCCGGCGTGGTTCCTGATTCCGTGTAAATCGTGCTTGCGGCTTCGCTCTGGCCTTCCAGGGTGATTTCTATTTCCTGGCCTTCCATTCCGACCGAAATTTCCGGGTACGTTCCACACTCCATATCGCCGCAAAATGTATAAACGAATTTCGCGTATTCAGATTTCGAATTTATGGTTAATGTGATCCCGTTCTGAAATACCATGTAATCGAATCGGGATCTTGCATTTTTTACTTTGTTTAGATAGCGCAAGAATTCTTTTATTGAAGTTTGCGTTACCTCTGTACCTACTGCGATTCGAAAATGAAATGCTTCGCCGGCGTATGTGTACCATTCTTCGACGGAAGTGTTTTCATTCCCGAATACAATATCAATCATTTCTTCCATTGCCTGGCGTGTTCCTAATTTCATATACCAGTAAATCGAATTCAGGATCAATTTTCTTTTTACATCAGGCGTCAGATCTGAATTGTAAAATAACACGCGGTTTTCTACCGCCAGGAAGTCCAGCTTGTCGTCGCTGACGTTATCCAGGTCGGCCCATATATGAACACGTTTTATTCTATCAATGAACTTTTTCTTTTGCTGATCGAACGCGTAACACATAGCGATTCTTTCAGGTGTTTTCATTTCAGGCGGAAGCGCGTTTTTCGTCTGAAAGTCTGAAAGTTTAATCATCTTCAACACCGCCATAAACAAATTCGATTGTTTCTTCGTTTGCGACGGAAGTTTCCGGAACCTTTGTAAATACTGGCGACGTAATAACGACGCGCTTTCCGCCAGCCGCCCGGACAAACTCTGTCAATGCGTCCGGGTTAATATCCCGGCCGATTTTTGTTCTTTGCCAGTTGATGAATGTATCTTTTGCCGCTTCAATAGACGACTGAATCGAAGCGATATTGTTCACGTCGCTTCTGGCGATGTAATACGTCGCTTTCAGGTCGTATTTAACGACGTCAGGCGCCTTCACGGTTGTTTTGTCTGTCATTGGAACAATCGGGTTTTCTTTGATGTATTCCAGGGCGCCAGAACAGAACGTTTCGGAAGGAAGTTCGCCGTTTAGTAGTAAGATTCGAATATCGACAACCGCGTCGTCTGGTTCGTAGATTTTGACGTCCTCGATTGAAGCGCTGTTGTACTGTTTCACCCAATATTCGTAAGCGTCAGAAGGGCCAGCCGTCGAATAAGAAGAAGGCGCCATGAAGATATTTTCGCGGAAACTTTCTTCCGTTTCTTCTCCGGCTCCGCCGGTTGACTTTGTGACATTGGAAACAGAAGCCACATAAGGAACCGGATCGACTATCGTTTCGATTTGACCAATTATGTAGTCATTGCCGACCGTTCCGACCGTCTGACATGTGCAATCAATATCGACGAATGAATCGCCGGCTGTGATTTCTGCGTAGTCGTCAGTTTCGAAATAAATTCCGTCGCCGGCTGTGATTCTTGTTCCCCGGGGAATATAGATCACTTCCCTTCGAACTTCTGAAAGCGTGAATCGTGCCGTAAGGATTGCGGCCTTCGGTTCCTGGATAAACGTCTTCTTGAACGCGCCCAGGTGTTTCAGGAAGTCGCCCTTTGAATATTTCAGAAGGTTCATTTTTGCCGCGTTATCCAGTTTTAAATACATTTGATAATATTGTGCGGCTTCGATCCTGATCTGAATGTGTTCTTTGTCGCCAGGACGAAGAACGATTGACTGTCCAGTCTGGTTTTCATATTCTGTTTCGTAGTCCGAAACCATTTCCGCCAGAATATCGTCGAAGGTTATGTCGTCGATAAAGGAAATGTCCGGTAAATCATAAAGTTTTTGAATTTCATTCGCCATTGTAAACTAACACCACCTTCGGGATCATATTTCCGCTTGTTCCGGATTCTGTAAATTCTATTTCTTCCACCGCGACACGTGTTTCAAATTCTTCGATTAACTCGATCGCGCTTATTGTATAAAGATTTTGCGCCTGGAAGCTGGGCGCCGATATAATATCCGGATCCAGGCCTATATCTCGATTCATCGGAATAGTGCCTTTCACGCAAGATAAAAGAAAAGAAACCTTGTCAAGAATTTCCTGACGAAGATTTCTTTCATAAGTTCCATTTATTTCAATTTGTACGCCGTCTATTACAATCATTGTCGTTTCACCGCCTTATCTGTATTCTGTCGCGGTTATGGAAATTGTGACTGACACAAGTTCGCCGCGATTCCAAACTTCATCGAAAGTCGCGTCTACGCTGTCAATCGTCCACTTTCCGCCGCCGATTTTGTGGCCGCCAATGACAAAAGGACAAACGGTTCCATTTTGACAGTATTTAATCACTTTCGTTTTCATTTTCCGTGGGCTTACGCCGTGGCCGGCCTTGATTTTCATTTCAAAAGAAGCGGTCTGATTGTTTGGCGCTTCAAATTCTCTTTGCGGTTTCTTTTTATACCGCTTGTGATCCGAATATGTGGCCGAAGCCGCCTGTTTTAAATTCCTGAATGTTCGGATCTTGTCTTCGCTTGTTTCGAAGATAATATCGCCGAAATAACCGATCATTTAATATCACCGCCAATCTTACGGGTGACTTCCATCTACTGTCAGATTTCCGCCGACATGGACGTTCCCCGTTGTTTTAATGGAACCGGCCGAAATAGAACCGGCCGACAAACTTTTTGTCGTTTTAATAGTTCCGGAAACCGTAAGATCTCCGGAAACTGTAAGATCTCCGGAACAATTCATCGCTTCAACCTTTGTAAGATCGCTTACAAGATCAAGCTGTTTTGTTTCCCGATCATAACGGATATAGCTTCCGTCGCCGAAATCCTTTCGCCAGATTCCTTTTTTACCTTCCGGCGGCCGATTGCCGTTCGTGTAAGGCGGTACAAGAATCATTCCCCTTGTTCCACCGTTTGGAAGGTGTAAGACATAGACAAGCGTGTCATTTTCTGGCGGATCCCATTCATTCGACCACAAAGGCATGAAGGGCGAAACAGAATTATCACGGTCTTTATATACGACTTGCGCCGTTCCGTCCGCGTAATTCACGGCCGCAATATATCCAACTCTTACCATATCCGACATTTTATTCGCCCCCTATCCTGGAATTGTTAATGTTGTACCCGGATAAATCCAGTGTCCATTGCTGGAAGAAGATTTTCCGTGTGATTTTGCCGCTGATTCGATAACACCCGAATTCGCGTTGTAGATCTGCATATACTTAGCGCCAGATCCTAAATTTTTTGTACTGATTTTCCATAACGTGTCGCCGCTTACGATTGTATAAGTTTTTGAAGCCGCCGAAGATTCCGCCGCTTTTTTGACTGTATCGCCCGATTGAACGGTCGCAACCGTTACGCCTTTTACTAAAATTGTAAGGTGCATATCCAAGTTGCAAGTATAGCCTGATCCGGCGTCCTTGTTATGCGTAACTGAATCAATGTAATATTTCCCGTTCAGTTTCCCGAATCCGTCCATTTGTACGCATTTACTGGATATATATTTTGTGTCGCCCTTTACTGATATACTCATAGTCTGGCATTGTCTGTTATGTTCTAACAGCTTCGCCTTCGCTTTGATTTCCGCGTCCTGAAGACTTTCGGCCGTTTCGTTTAATTTAAGGATCCGGTTTCCATTTTTCAGAAGGAATTTATAAGTAAGGGTTTGATTTTTGCTTGCGTCGGTGTAACTGATTGTTACGCCGTCATATTCTCGCGTCATGCTTCGATTAACTGAATAAGATTCTACATTTTCGCGATTTATTGTGTAGCTTGCGTCTTTCTTTTCATAGTCCGTCTGGTCGAATACAACAATTTTCTTGTTGTATAGTTTCATTGCCAGATTGTAGGATTTGCAAAGATTGAACGCGAATGTAACGTCTTCCTGATCTGATTGTTCCAATTCTTCAATCGGGTAATCTTGACCGGAAAAGAAAAGTCCTACACCGGCATTCTTCGCGATTGTTTCAAGGATTCCTTTCACGCTCGTAGATTTCCAGGTATTGTTTTTCTTTGTGACATTAAAATCTGTATTGATCGGCGTAGATATTCCGCCGATGGAAGCCTGGGAAGGCGGCCCCGAATAACTCAAATCGTCAATTAAAAAATAACCGCAATTAAATTTTCGGTTATCGCCTTCTTTTTTCCAGTTTGTTAATTTGATAATTGCTTCTACATAATCGCCCTGAATAGGGATCCAACTTCCCGACCACTTTCCGCTTCTGTTATTCAGCTTCAAAGTTACCGTGTCGGCCGTTCCGCTGGCGTTGTCTTTGTATTCAAATCCTTCGATATAGTCAGTGATGGTTTTTGTAATGTCTTTATCATTGTATTTTACAATGACGGAAGATTGTCGCGCTTTCACGTCTTATAATCTCCATTCTGGAACGTCTTCTTCGTCTTCTTCCGGTAATTCTGGAATATAAACAGAAGTTCCGGCCGAAAAGACGAATGCGTCCAGTAAATCAATATTATTTTGTAGAAGAAGGCCTATATACTTCGTATCGCCGTAAAATTGATAAGCGATAGAATCCCACATGTCCCCTTGTACGGTTGTGTAGTATCTTTTTTCGTCCATATTTCAGCCCCTTTCTACGCGAAAGAAGTTCTTCCCTTCTGTCGCTGATATTCCGCCATCATCTGATTAAATTTCGCCTGGGACATATCCAGCGCACTTTCAACGTCTTCCTTGCTGGCGTTGCCCTGGATCACCACATTCGGCGCATATACGAATTTCGAAGAATCAGCCGAAGTTTTATTTTCGGTCTGTTTGTTCACGGTATTATTGTTATTGATTGTGTTGTAAAGTTCTTTTGTTGCCGATTCGGTCGGCGCTGTTGCTGTTTGTCCGCCGATAAGCTGTTTTACTTTTCCGAACATGTCTGTCGCGCCGTCTGGCTGTTTTGAAACAACACCGGAAACAACGGTTTTCATATTCGACCATAATTCAGAAAGCGGAAGAACCGCTTCTTTTCCAGCTTCACCGCCACCAAGTAGCGACGATCCGTTTGATCCGAAGATTGTCGGGCCGGTAAGAATACCGCCGTCTTTGTACCAGTCAACGGAAAATTTCGGCATGGTTCCTTTTCCAGCTATTCCCCACGGCGCTTCGCCGCCTGAAACGTTGAAATGTGGTAATTTGATACTAGGAAATTCCAGCTTGCAACCAGAAAAGAAGCCTTTGATCGCGTTCAGGCCATTTGTTACGACCGTCTTCGCGCCTTCCAGCTTCCCAGAAATAGCGCTTTTGATTCCTTCGAATTTCTCCGAAGCCGCCGTCTTTGCCGCGTCAAGTTTTGTAGAAAAACTCTGTCGTATCTGATCCAGCTTTCCGTCTGTCAAATTGTTAAGAAATGAATATCCGGCCGTGTAATAGCCTTTCACTCCCTCGATTGAAGCCGCGGCGATTCCTTTAATTCCGCCGCCGTTTTGTTCATAGGCTGATTTGATATTCGATAACTTTTCGGCGATTGTATCTTTTGCCGCGCCCATGATTTCGCCGGCTTTGTCCCTGATATTTCCGAAGGCTTCCACCGCTTTATTTTTGATACTTGTTAATTTTCCGCCGGTTGCCGTGTCGATCGCCGAAAAGATTCCCGTCACGACGCCCTTTAAATGGTTAAGTGGTGCCATCGCCAGGGAAGAAAGCGCCTGAAAAGCGCCTGAAAAGATATTTTTCAATCCGTCAAGGGCTTTTTGCCAGTCGCCAGTGAATACACCGGTAAAAAATTGAATTATTCCAGTAAAGAAAGTTTTTACACCGTTGAAAATTCCGGAAACCGTCTGTCGGAAACTCTCGAAGACGGAAGAAATAAAGGCGAACGCAACCGGGAACCGATTCGCGAATTCCTGAATCGCGGCCGACGCTTTTTCTTTTAGGCTGTTGAATACATTGACAACCCAGTCGCCTAATTGTGAAGCCTTTTCCTTCACGGTGTCCCAGTTTTTGTATAGCAAAACGCCGATAGCAATAACCGCGGCGATAGCCAGGACAACCAGTCCGATCGGGCTAGTTAAAAATGTGAATGCGGCTCCAAGTGCTGTCGTCACCGCTGTTCCTACCGCACAAATCGCGTTCCACGCTGTCATTGCGGCTGTTTGTGCCCATGTTGCCGCGGTGCTTACGCCTTTTACAATGGCGTCTTTTGCATATAAGCCGTAAATATAGGCGGTTTCCAGCTTGTCCTTTGCCTTCAATGCAAGATTCGCAAGCATGGCCTTTTTCTGCGCGAGAAGTACAGTGACTAACGCCTTAACAGCTTTCACGCTGGCAATAGTATCTTTTGCGAATTTTATCATTTTCAACGCCGTAATCGCGCCGGAAATGCCGACAATGATCGGAATCAAAAGATTCCATTCGTCTAATTTCTGGTAAACTGTGCCAGCCGCACCTATCACTTTCATAATTGCCCCAACCACCGCCGGAAGCGCTGTTGTTGCAATGAAGGTTATTGTGGGTTTTGAATTTTCCCATGCGTCATATAGCTTGCTTTTTAAGTCGGCGGCTACTGTTATTACCTGGTCAATGGTGGGTTTGTTTTCTGAAATCTTAGCTTTGAGGTTTTCAAAAGCTGTGATTCCGTTTTGCTTTAAAAAAGAAATTTCGTTGCCAATTCGTTTGATTGAATCTTTGAACTTATCCGGTACGGAAACGCCTAATGTATCTTTTATTGATTCTTCAAAAGACTGTATAACTCCCTTTCCGGAAGCGATATTGTCAAGCGCCGCGGAAATGCAGTTCGAAAAAACAGTAAACTTATTTGTTGCCGCTTCTGCTCCCCCTTTTGCTTTTCCGGTGAACCTTTCAAGAATGGATATTCCAGAATTTAAAATTTTCACTCCGCCAGTCAATACGGGTATAAGCATATTTCCTATTTGTATTTTTAATGCTTCAAAAGCATTTTTTAATAATTGAACGTTGTTTTCGGAAGTGGCCGCCCTGGTGGCGTATTCCCCTTCCATGCTTCCGGCATATGCGGCGGAATCCGCCACTTTATCAAACTGTTCCTTTAGGTTTCCGAGATTTCCGGCAAGTACAGAAACCGTCGAAAGAGATTCTTTTCCGAAATAATTTGATATTGCCGCGGCTTGTTCTGCTTCTGGTAATTTATTGATTCCTTCCAGCATATCCACAATCATAGATTGCGAATCGCTTTGCATACGTTCAGCAACTTGTGACGATGTGAAGCCAAGTTTTTCAAGAACCTCTTGTTGTTTCTTCGTCGCGGAAGTTCCGGCCGTCATTGCGACAAACATATTTTTCAGTCCCGTTGCCGCGACGTCCGAATTTATTCCCGTTGTGGCCGCCCCCAGGGCGGCTAATTGAGATCCGCTAACTCCTGATATTTTCGCAAGCGATCCGATGTTTGTAACAATTTCGGATAATTTCATAGCGTTTTCGGAGGACGTATTTCCCAGGTAGTTAATTTGATCGCCCAAGACTTCTACTTCGTCCTGTGAAAGCCCAAGGGCCGTCCGCCAAATTGCCATCCATTCCCCGGCTTGTTCTGCCGTGCTGTCAAAGGCTATTCCCATTTTCGCCGCTGTTTCTGTGAATCTTTGCAAGTCTTCTGTCGCGATTCCAGCAGTTCCGGCCGCGGCCATAATGGACGACAGTTCACTTGTTGTCATTGGAATGTTTTTAGACATTTCTATTATGGCGTCCGACATGTCATAATACGATTGTGTCAGATTTCCATTTTCATCTTTTAGCCCATCTACCACCTTTGCAACATCAGCCATAGAAGATTCAAATTCCATCGAAGCGTTTGTGCTGTTAGAAAGAAAAGCCGCTATTCCAATTCCAGCAAGGGCGGCCGTTGCCGCCTTTGCCATTTTTTTAGCCGTATTTCCTATGGAGTCCAGTTTTTTATTTGCATTGCTCACGCTCTTGTCTAGCGAACTTTGAATTTTGCCACCGATTTCAAGAGCGAGTTCGTAGGTTGTTTTGTTTGCCAATTTCGCTCACTTCCTTTGCTATGTCGATGAATTCATCAAAGGGAAGGTCGGTAAAAAAATCTATTCCGGTATTCGTAGACATAGCCAAATAAACCGAAGTCTTCTGAATGTCGGAACCGGAATCAAATCTTATTCGTCTTTGTAGAAAAAACCCACTACGGCGTTTTTGATTTTTTCGATTTCACTTACCGGAAGATCTTCGAAGTATTCGGCCGGAAGCCCGGTCACTTTGGTAGCAACAATCTTTGCGTATGTCGTTGTTGTTTCAGGCATAACAGAAGAAACGCCGGTTTTGTTGAATGCTTTTTCAATAGCCGTCAAGTCGCGTCCTCTTAAATCTTCCAGTCCGTGAAGGTCTAATTCTTTATGAACTTCGCCTTCGAAACTGAACGGTTTTCTGTATGTGATAACCAGTTCGTCGGTTTCTTCTTTCTTTGGAAGAAGCGAAATTGTCGCTTCTTCCGTTGTTGTTGCAACTGGGATCATATCTTCCCCGATCATGTCTTCCCTTTTGATTTCAGTGTTCTTTGTGTCTTTTTCCATCGCTTATTTCCTCTCTTTCCTAAATCTGGCTTCTGATTTTCTGTAAACGGTCAACGCCGTTCAGCTTCCAGATCATGTTGAATTTATCAAGTTCAAGGACGTTTTCGCCGCCGATTGTGATCTTGATATAAGTAACTTCGCGGACAACTTTCGGTTCACCCTTTCCGCCTTTTTTCAGGCTTCCAAGTTCGAAGGATTTCACCTTTCCCCTGGTAGTAACAACAAGGCCTTCACAATCGTTTGTCTGTGTGGAAGTGTTTAACACTTGCATAGATCCGCGATATGTAATATTTCCGGTCTGTGTAACGAAATCGAAGTATTCGCGGCTGATATTCTGGAAAGTTGTTTCTGTTTCCAGTGATCCGAAAGCGCCTTCGATAGCTTCTTCGATTTCTCCGGCGATACCGGCGCCGTCGATTGTTTCTGTCATATTTTCGAAAGATGGAAGTGCAACTTCGGACGATACGCCGACATACTTTCTTCCAGCCCCGTAAGTATTAAAGTTGTTTAAAACGGTAGGAATTTTAAATCCCATTATTCAGCACCCCCTTCAAGCGCGGCCTGGGTAATTGTAGGATCAAATTCGAATACGTTTTCAATGTCTTCGGCTGGTGTATATCCGCCGATTCTTGTATGGAATTTGATGTGTCCGGCCAAAATGTTATTGATTGGATTTTCGTCGTGGTCGAAGCTGATTTCTCCGCCGGCGATGTCGTCGGAACCTTGCAATCCGTTTAACTGGATATTGAAGCCGGAAACGACTTCGTCGATCAGGCGGTAATTTGTCAGATCATCGACGTTCTGGAAGAATGTGAGTTTGAAATTATTCTCGATGTAATCGAAAATAGTAACAATATTGATCCATCGGTCAATCGGATCCGAAGTGGAAGGATAAGCCGCCGTGTTGTTTCCCCAGCACTTCCAGCCGTTCATATTGATAGCTGTCACGACGCCGCAAGCGTTACAAAAATCGTTCGCTTCGTCCATTTCCATAAACACTTCTTCGCCGGCTTTTGTATAAAGTCCGGTGATCTTAATGTCCTTGTTGGAAGGTGATTTTGAAGGAACGCCGGAATTACTAGCGGCTAAATACTGCATGTGTGCGGCCATCTGCGCACTGTAATAATATTTGTAATCTCCAACGCCAACCATAGGCCACAAAGGAATTGTGTCGCGGTCAGAATATGCGTTTCCGTCCTTATATTCCTTTACGTCTTCCATTCCTTCGGCTTTGCCTTCGGAAGTGTCAAGATCGGACACGGCTTTCGCTGTGAATAAGCTGGAAATCAGTTTTGCTTTTGCATTCAGCGCAAGATTTACGGCTGGAATATGCGACCAACCAGGCGCAAGAAGCAAGCTAGGAACAACGCCATATTTTGGATATACCTGACCGATCAGTTCCATTCCTGTTCGAATTCTTGTCTGGAGATTGTAAGAACCGATAACGTCTTCATAAGTAACGGCGTCAGGATCAATCTGAACGAATGTCGCTTTGATTTCAGTCGCGGCCTTTGCGGTGCCAGTTTTTGAGATTGCAACGGAAACAGTACCATCGGAATTAAACGAAGTTACATAGTCCGTATCAGCTACGTAAGTTGTACCGCCATCTTTTGAAGCGATAGAAAGCTGATCCAGAAGGATTCCGGTTTCGTCGATGGTAACTTTTCCACCTACGACGTTATATTCCTTTGAAAGTTCGGCTTTCACGTGTTTTGTTGGATCCAAAACGTTAATCAGGATCAGCGGCGCAACTGCGAAAACGTCAAATGTTGCGTAAATACTCTGACAAAGTGTGTATTTCTCAAAGTCTGTTGAATATCCGACTGCGGAAATTGCGGCCGGTTTGTTATAAACAACAAAAGGCTTTCCGACCGTGTTATATGGATCTTCGGCCATATTTACCGGCGCGGTACCGATAACACACTGTAAACAGCCATCAGAAGTGATCGGAACTGAAAGCGCCGTCGCCTGGTGGCTGGTTCTAATACCATGTTTGTAATTTGACATGTTTGTTACTCTCCTTCCGTGATTGTTTTAATTTCTGCGGCCGAAATTTCGCTGATCTTATCATATGCGATCGCTTCGGCCGTTCCTTCCTGGTCGATTGCTCTTTTGATTTCTACAATTTCAGCCAGTGGAACAATAAGGTTTTTAACGATAGGCTTCTTTTCTGCAACTAAAAAAAGTTTTTTAGGAAGTCCGCCTTCGTAAACGGCGCCATTTTTGACTACGCCGCGGATTGTAGGCCCTAAATACATGACCTTTCCTTCTGTTTTAGTCATATTCTGTCTCCTTAATTTGAATTGTGTTGACAGTCCACAAAGTAGACATTCCGCCGATGTACTTCGGCCAGGTGTCTTCTTCCTGGAACTTTTTTGTTAATGGAAACGTGATTCTGAAACGATCAGCAATCAGCCGCTTTTCAAGAAGCCGGTCGGCGATCATGTTCAAAACGTTCGCGACGTCGAAATGACCTTGTTTGTTCTGATTTTCGTCTTTGATTCCAACCAGAAAATAAATTGAACAGATATTCGGATCTTCTTCACCGTTTATCTGTTCTTCGTCAAGGCACACAAGGACGTAAGGAAAATGATCTTCGTCGTTTTTCCCTTTTTTCGCCGGTAAGTTCTGCGGATATACATTGAAATCGCAATATGTACCGTTATTCATGGACGTATAGCCCTTTAAAATGTCTTTCACTTCTTCAACAAGTGCTTTTTGAAGAAAAATATCTGTTTGCACTTTCTAACCTCACCCCTTCCGCAATATGTTGCTGACTTCCGCGTCGATTCTCTTTTTCAGGGTTTCGTTCGCGTCTTTGTTGATGATTTTCATAATGTCTTCATTTTTCACCATTTGCGGAACAGAAGGGCCGTAATTTTGTTTGATTGGAAGGCCGTCGCCACTAATTCGCGTGAAAACGCCCTTGTGTCCGGATTTCATAACCGCAACGAAAGACTTCGGATCGCCGTCTAACGGCTTTGCGCCGCCGGACTTTTTGACGCCAGCCTTGTAAACCTTCGGCGATCTGCTCTTTCCACGGTAACGAACCGGTGTTCCTGGATTTACTTTGAATTTTGACAGCGCGATTCCGCCGCCCTGGGAAATTGCGGCCGCTTTCAGACGTGATTTTGTCGCTTTCGTGACATTTACCGTCTTCTTTACTTCTCCGGAAGTAATGAAATAACGTGAAGAAGTTTCCTTCCCCATATTTTTCTTTACGTTCTGGATTGCCCGGTTGATTGCTCTTGAAACAACCGCCGGCGCTTCCTTTTTCATATTTCCCAGGCGTTTTTCGACGTCCTCAATTCCCGAAACCTTTACTTCTGAATAGATCAATCTTCGTTACCCGTCAAAACGATCGTGTAGCCGCCGAAATCTTCCACGACATTCGAAACGACATAATATTCGCCGTCGAATTTCATGTGTTGACCGGCCACCGGTTCGAAATAAAGGTCTTTTTTCTGAACGAAGAACATTTTATCGTCCGTGAAAATTCCGTCCGCGTCGGCGTTTTTGCCTAGATTTAATTCCATAATCGTATCGTTGTCAACGACAACAAGAACACTTATGTCATTTATCAAATGCGTTTCTGCGAATTCGGCCGGATTGAAGAAGGTGCTGTCAAAATCTTCTTCTAGCTGTTCTTTGAAACTTTTCATTCGATCACCTATTCTTCTGAATCTGCGCCAGCTTCGACTTCTTCCTGGTGGTTAATAACCATTTCTTGAAGGTCTGTAAGTGCTTTTTCCTCGAAATCTTCGCCAAGGTCGAAACCAATAGAAGCGGCGTATGTGTAAACGTCCTTTTTCTTGCGGATTTTTCTAATTTCTTCCGCTGTTTTGTAATCGCCCGGATCCATTTCGTCGAAACCGTCGTCGAATCCATCGTCTTCGGAATCGTCTTCTGGATCTTCAAGGACTGAACCGGGAACTTCCACAACTTCAACGAATTTCTTCATTTTCAGGAATGAAAGATCTGATTTTGAAATATCAGAAGGAAGAATTGAACCAGGTTTAAAAACCTTTCCGTTCGTTCTTACCTCGACTTTTGTTCTATAAGCCATAATTTACCCCCTTCTATGCTTGTGTGCCGTTTACATATAAAACGGCCCATGATTCAACGTCAAAAGGTCTAGGAAGCGGTCTGGAAGTAAGTCTTAACATCTTTGTTTCGTTCTTTTCGTCGGCGTACTGTTTAGGAACAAGTTTTCCTTCGTAAGTAACGAATTTCTTATCTTCCATTTGTGTAACGGATCCGTATTCAATCTGACCTTCTCCTTTAGAATGTCCAAGAAGGACGGTTCCGGAAGGGATCATTGCTTCGTCTTCTCCGTCGTCATTCAAGAACCATTCGTCGTATGTGTAAATATCAAGGTCAAGTTCTGCGATTCTTCCGTAGAATGTAAGCGCTGGATCCACGACGCGAGGTTCGATCACAACATTTTTCATGTTTAACATGTTCATCGCTTTTTCGATGAAAGGATTTGTGATAAAGTCTTCGATTGCGTCAGAAGAAAAGATTGCAATGTCAGGCGCGGAACCTGTGTTTTTGATAATCTTCTTTCTAACCTGGCGAAGAACGATCAAAGGATTTACGGTTGCAAGCGACCATAATTCATCAGATCCAAGGACTGTAATATTATCGAATCCGAAGTCGATCTGAACGTCAACGCCTTCTTCTTCGTCCTGAACGTCAATCTTGCCTTCAAAAAGAATCTGTCTACACATCCATTCTTTTCTTCTGTCGATTGCTTCTTCAAGATCTGTTTCGTCCTTTGCCAGAAGTTCGTCTTCGCGTTCCTCTGGTGTTCTCTGACTATAAATATTTTCACCGATCGCGCGCTGTGAAATATCGTCGATTGTAAGTGGTCTTTCAGGTGCGATTTTTGGTGTTGTGAACTGGTTTGTCTTGAATCCCTGGCGTGTGATAACTTTTCCGCCTTTACGTGGGCTAACAAGTGGCGCCATCACTCTTTTTCCTTTTCGAACGTCAAATTCGACTTTCTCTGAAACGTGTGTTTCTTCTCCTGGGAAGAAAGTTCTCTGTAAGAACGATCTGACGGGTGGCGTCTGGTCGATCGCTTCCATCATTTCGCGAGTTGTATAATCAGGCATGTTCTTTTACCCCCATTCTTAATATTTCTGTACGTTGCGAAGATACATTCCGATTCCCTTCATGTCGTCTTCGTAAGTGTCGATAGTTGCGTCTGTTTTGACTGCTACCGCGTCGCGATTAAATACGCCGGTAATGTAGCAAGTCATAGGAATGTTTTCGGCGGAATCATCGGATCCGGTGTCGATATTGTCTGTTAAGATTCCGAAAACAGTCATGTCCGTGTTTGTAGTTCCGGCGATTCTTCCAGCCTTGTCTGTTCCTTTAACGATCAAAGTTCCTCTTTTCAATACGCCCTGGCCGGCTTTGATTCCGATTCCTTCTTTCAGGATAGGAAATTCGTTGCTTGCAATCAGGGAATCAGGCGTAAATTCGCCGGTATTCTGAAACATATTCATTATTTAGTCCCCCTTCTCTTATCGCCTTTTAATGCGTTCGCGAATCCGTGAACTTTGGCTTCTTTTTCTTCTTTTTTCTGACCGGTTGTATCGTTTCCAACGTTTGGAACGGATCCAACTTCGCCAGCGCCGGAATTTTTAAGATCATCAACAACGTTTGTCATTGTCTGCTGACCGGCGGCGTTGTTTGCTACCATCTGCGCATAAGCCAAATCCTGGGCTGACATAGGTTCATCGTACTTCGCTTTGTTCAGTACGTCGTCAGGAATGCCTTTTGCTACTGCGTCAATCGCTTTTAAACGCTCTCTTTCAGCTTTAACAGCTTCTTCCGCAATCGCATTGCAGAATTCAGGATAAGCGTTTCTTAACTGTACAACGTCAACGATTGCTGGTGTTGCTGGTGCCGTTGGTGTTGCTGGTGTTGCTGTCTGGTTGTTAAAATCACCCATGTTTTCATTTCCTTTCTGGTTTGATGTATTAAAAAAAGCCCCTTCTTCTTTCTGCGGCGTTCGAGAAAGATTCAGAACCTTTTTTCGAATGTTATCGGGAACGACGGCTTCAATGTAATTCGTGAAGTTGTAATTTTTGCCGTTCACCATGAAGTTTTTATGATCGCCCAGGGCGTTATTCTGGAACGATTCGCCGGCTATTAGTTCGTTGCAGAACCCGGCGTCGATAGCTTCCTGACCTACATACCAAGATTCGTCGTCCATTAGCTGGGTGACTTCTTCTTCGGTTTTGTTCAGAATTTGCATATATGCGTTAATAATGCTTTGTTTTACCTTATCAGTTACTTCCGCCAGTTTCGAAAGTTCTTTCGATTCGTAGGCGCCGTATAGTGTAACTTTTGGATTGTGGGCCATTAAAAGGCCATTGTTCGCAATTCGTCGAACGTCGCAAGCTGTCAACACGATTGTCGCGGCACTTGCACAAAGTCCGATAATTGTTCCGGTGATCTTCGCGCTATTTGTTTCAAGTGCTGTTTTAATTGCATTTGCCGCGAATACATCGCCGCCGCCGGACTGAATAAGGACGTTGATTGTGTCCTTCTTTCCCAGGGCGTTCAATTCGTTAATAAAATTTCGGTATGTGACGCAATCTTCCGACCACCAGTCTTCTTCGCTGGAAATCGTACCGAAAAGTTGTAGATCGGCCGTCTGGCCGTTGTCAATGAAGTTCCAGAATCTATTCGTCGCCGTCGCCGTTGTCGGTGCCGTCTGATTTACGATTCTGTTTCTTTTCGTTGTCTTCATCGTCGTTCTCCTTTTCTGTTTTTTCTTCCGCCGGTGAATTCATGGTCGTAGAAAGTCCGGCTTTTTCCATCAGATCTTTTTCACGGGCAAGCTGTGAAACGTTACTTTCAAAATCTCCGCCCGTCATTTCGATCGTTTCCTTCTGTCTGGTTGAAATTCCTATGTTGATACGTTTTTCAGCGGCGGAAACCTCTTTCACCGGATCAAGCATTCCCTGGGCTGGCCCGTTCCACTGGGCGCCACAATATGCTTTCTTTATCATCGGATCCAGGAAAAAACCTGGCGCTTTGATTCTTCCGGACGCGATCGCTTCCGTAAGGAATATTTCATAAACCGGCTGACATAAATCAGCGGCTAACCAGCTACGTTTCATTTTAAAAGCCTTCCAGGCTTCCAGAAGCGCCGCACGTGAAGCCGAATAACTAGAACTGAAATGTTTTGTCAGTAATTCGACCGGGATTTCAAGGGCGGCGCCGATGTACTTCGCAAGCGCGGTTGTGAATGCGTCGAAGTTTGTTGAAGGGCGCTTCGCGTCCGCGATTTCGATTTTTTCGCCAGGTTGAAGCATGTTTACCATGCCAGGGCCTAGTTCGTAAGAAGAATCATCGTTCGTCATTCTGTCTTCGTCGTCTACCACGCCAGTAAATCCGGTTTCTGTTGTTCCGTTTTCCGATGTAATAAAAACTGTGAAGAATCCGTTGATAACAGCGGCCATCATTTCAGCTTCGCTATACCTTGTTAATTGTTTCAGTGCTTCGATAACCGGCGCCAAATACGGAACGCCGCGGTATTGTTCCGGACGTTCTGTTTCGTAGATCATTAAAACGTTCGGTGTCCCGGTCTTTTCTCCGAACGCCTTGACACGTGACCACTTCTTCGCCGCCCGAAGGTTGCTGTTCGGATATGTGGAACAAACATGATAAGCGACAACCCTTCCGTTGTCGTCTACCTCTACGCCGTTAAAAATGCGATTCTTTGTGTTCTGATCTGTCGCGAACAGATTCACATTGTTTCCGGTCGAATGCGGTGTAGAAATACGATCTGATTCGATCAGGTGGACGCGTAACCCGTAAGGGAAAAAGCTGTGTTGTCTGTCGTATTCCATAAGGACGCAAGCGTCGCCATTCATAAGCCAGGACATACACGCGGTTTGTTGTATCTCGTAAAAATTGTTTGTTCTGGTTGAATCACAAAACTTTGAATCCGCCCACAACTCAAATTCACGTTCCGCCGTTCTTTGCCATTGTGCGGCTTCTTCCGCCGACATTCCAAGGAATTCAGAATCAATCGTACTTTTCAGCCGCAATCCCTGGCCGACAATGTTTGTTCGGTTTGTCTTAATTGCCGAAGCCGCGATCGGTGCCGACATGTAAAGGCTTCTTGATCTCTGTCGCAACGTCGGAAGGTTCTTGTCAATATCTTCCTGGGGCGAAAGGCTTCGCGCCGCCCACCCACGCATTGAATTTTTTGATCTGGAAGCGCCTGATTCATCGTAGCCGGAATTTTGAAACGAGCGGATCATTTCAAGTTTCATTCTGCTTTGCTGGCGTCGTAATGCCGACGTAGGACTGACGGTTTCGACCATTTTGTCAATAATATTCACTTTTAATCTTCACCGCCTTTCTAAATGTCGCGTGGAACTAGGCGAAAAGCCTTATTTTTTCCGCCGCCTTCCATCAATGTAATTTGTTTTTCAAGGTCTTTTATTGCGGCCCTGATAGAACCAAGATCAGCCCTTTTCAGGCTCTTAGTTCCGATTGTGTATTCCTGGTTAAGAAGAACCGCTTCTTCCGCCTTATAATACATTTCCAGACGGCTTTTATATCTTTCCAGCCGTTCCTTCTGTAATTGATTCATAATATCACCGCCTTACAACTGAACGCCGCGGCTTACGGTGCCAGTTCTTCGTTTTGGTTTGTTTTTTGCCGGATTCTTTTTCATGTAGTTAATGCCGGCTTTTATTTTTGTTTCCAGGACGTCCCAGTCTGGGCGAAGTATTTCCGCGGCGGCCGTTGAATAATTTCGAAGATCCAGCGGTTCGTTTCTGGTTCCTGATTTCTTCACCCATTTAATAACCGGGCGGCCGTCTTTCAAATGAACGACGCGCTGTTCGCTGTTTAGTCCTTTTATGTAGGTTTCGTTATATCCGCGATCCGCATTGATTGGAAAATGACAATAGCCCGGCCCTTCATCGACTGTTTTTAATCGCGTCATAAGGATTTCTTTTCCACTGTCAACGCCAAGCATAAAGACTTTGACTTTGTACTGGTTATTTGTTGACAATTTATGAATTAAAGGAATACCAGGGCCGCCCATTCCTTTGATTCCGTAAATCCTTTTATTCTTTTTTTCCATGCGTTTCAGGAATTTATAACATTGTGTTGTGAAATGTCCGCCGGTATCTATGCAAGTGCAAGCGATCAGAAGCGACGATCCGGAAAGAAAGAAAAATTCTTTTGCAAGATATTCTTCCAGTTTGTCCCAGGTTTCGTCTTTTTCAAGATCTCCGAAAATCTTTTCGTACTTAATACCCCAAGATTCGTAACCGTGGCCCCAGCCGGTGACTTCCACTTCGAAACGGTCGTCCTGAACGTCAACGCCAGCGGTAAGAAGAAGCGTTCCTTCTGGAAGTTCCGCTTCGTATCGTTCGCGCCTTGATAACAAAGTATCATCGTCGGCACTGGCGCCGCGTTCTTCCCAGGTTTCCCCAAGCGAAGTATTTATCCAGGTTTTCATTTTGTTTATGTCGCCGTTCACTTTAAGATCGTGTTGTGCGTCTTTGAATTCCCTGATTATTTCGTCCCAGTGTTTCCAGGGCGAAGCTAATTCGTTTAGGTGGAAGGATCTTTTTCTTTTATTTTCCGGATATTTCGCGGCGTATTTTCCTTTTCCTTGTTTCCAGTCTGTTTCGGAAATATGTTCGCCGCAAAATTTACATTCCATTGTTACATCGGAAAAGTGGATCCGCCCCCATTCGAACGGCTGATATTTGCCGCAACAAGGACACGGAACATTCCATTCTTCCATTGAACCGGTTTCGAATTCACGTTCAATCTGACTTTCGCCTTTGATTGTAGGTGTTGAAACCTTAATTTTTTTTCGATTCCAGAAGGAAGTTGTTCTTTTCTCCGCTAATTTGATCGGGTTTCCTTCTGTTCCAGCGCTGGCCGGGTATCTGTCCGTTTCGTCCATAAGTACGATTCGAATAGGACGCGACGCCAGGGACGCCGGGGAATTTGCGCCGGCTAGTGTAATATGTCCACCAGGAAATTGTTTGTGAAGAATTGTGTTTCCTGAATCCCTGGATCTGGAATCTTTGACTTTTCCGTTAAGCGCTGGCGTGTCCCTAATCATCGGCGCAAGTCTATCTTTCGAAAATGTCTGCGCCATTTCGATAGTAGGGTTTACAACCAGGATCGGCGCCGGATCATAGTCGATATAATATCCGATTATGTTCAAAATCAATTCTGTTTTTCCGACCTGTGCCGAAGACATGATAACAACTTCTTCGCATTCCGGATCGTTTACCGCGTCAAGAATTTCTCTTTGATACGGTGCGCGGTCAGTGTTCCATTGTCCAGGTTCGGCGCTACTTTCTGCCGAAAGCCTTCTTTCACTGTCGGCCCACTGGCTAACAGTCAGGATCGGCGGCGGCGAAACGACGTTCGCTATATCCTTAAACAGCTTTATTGTTTTATACTCGATCTGTAAATCCTTCGATCGCTTTTTTACGACGACCGTATCTTCCGCAATCGCGGCCGATTGTTCAACTGAAATCTTTTTATCAATACCCATCGTCTTCACCTTCTACATATTCATCGCTATAAAAGGCCTTCGGATCGTAATCTTTTAATTCGTTCAGCGCGTCGTTTACTTCTTCCGTCAATTTGTCCTTTATATATCCGGCGTCCCGATCTTCCAGGACTGGCGCAACCTTCGAAGGAATGTTCATCATTCTTGTTTTGAAGGCGGATAACATATCAGACATGACGGCTTCAACGTCTTGCGCTTTGTGAAGTTCTCCTTTCATGGTCTGTAATTTCAATTCGGAAATGTGGCGCTTTACTCTTTCGTGAAGCGCTTTTTCTTCGTCAATGTCCAGTTCACCGTCGGGATTTTCTTCGTTGTTGCTGTCAACGGCCAGTTTTAACGAAAGAATGTAATTCTTCAATGATTCAACCAGGTTGTAACGGCCTTTCGCCGCCCTGGAAATAATACCTTCTTCCGCCATCTGGCGAATTCTTCGGTCTGTTACTCCGAATATGTTTCCAAGAACCGCCGCCGATACGGTCAAACTGTCTACGTCTGTAACCTTCGCGGATTCGGTTTCACTCTTTGCCATATTATCACCCCTTTTCTGGCCCCAAATAGGAAACGGCAACTTCTAACTTTTTTTGTCTGGCTCTAGGAAGATTTTGGGCTTCGCTTACCCGCAAAGAAAAAATTTTCGCCAGAAGAACCTAAATTTTCCGGGCGCTTTTTCTCGAACACTCGTTCATTCCGGGCGTCGCCGGCTCTCTCTTACTTACTTGACATATCTTGTAATTGTGTCAAGTCACTTGTGAAGTGTTTTCTTTCATTAAAGCGCGAACTAAAAGTCTATGCTCCATTTGTCACGCGCTCATTGTGTCAAGTCATGGGCGCACGAAGATATGACTACCCTTTATTTGTCTGTCATTAAGCCAATTAAAAAGACTATCATCGGCCTGTCTTCTTGAATGATAGGTTCCTGATAGCCTTGTCTTTATTGTCCTGGTTAATGCCAATGTATCGAAGTGTGACACTTATGTCGGAATGATTGAAGATCTCCTTCAATGTCACTGCGTCGTGTGTCTGCTGGTACATGTGATAACCGAATGTCTTTCGTAGTGTGTGGGTGCCTATGTTATCCATACCGAACACATGAGCCGCGGTGCTTAATATATTATAGGCTTGCTGGCGGCTGATAGCTTTATTCGGATAGTTAGGCGATTTGAATAAGAATTCGAAATCCTTCTTCCCTTTTATGAATTCGGTGATGATAGGTTTTAATTCGCTGTTCAATGGGAATTTCTTTTCCTTCCCGGTTTTTTCTTCTCGGATATAAACAGCGTCTTTTTCCCGGACGTCCCTAACGCGGAATAAAAGAATATCTGATATTCTCAACCCGGTATAAATCCCGAACATGAACATTACATAATCACGTTCGTTATTCGATTTCAGATAATCGGCCACGTCCATAACCAGATTCATGTCACGAATTGGCTCGACTGTATTCATCACCACACCCCCATTCTTCCATAGAAAAAGCGCCACCTTGCGGCGACGCGATTTCAAAGGTTCTTTGATTCACTTATCAACGATACTATAATAACACGGAACGACACGACATTTCCACGACATATTTTACGACATAAAACACGACATTCGAAAATGTCAGTTTTTTCGATGAAATAAAGGTTTTTGTCAAATCTATGTGTTCGAAAAACGTGAAAAAATCTGTTCAAAAAACTTTCATTTTACATAAGGCCTTTGTCCTTCATATCGCTTTCAATTCTTTGAACCTGGCGAACTGATAAAGACATTTTATCGGCCGTTTTTGCTTGCGTCATTTTCAAAATAACGCGGTTTAGATAGATTTGCGCTTCATATCCGGTCAGATTTTCATAAATCTTTTGGATCTGGCGTTTACTTCGACGAAGTTCTTTTCGTTCTTCGGTCAAGGTTCGGATCCGTTCTTCGTCCAGCTTCATCATTTCCAATCCTTCAAGAAATGAAATATGTACGCCAGGCGCGGAATCTCTGGAATAGTCCA
The DNA here is from genome assembly GCF_900143645.1 of Anaerocolumna xylanovorans DSM 12503. Classification (GTDB taxonomy): domain Bacteria; phylum Bacillota; class Clostridia; order Lachnospirales; family Lachnospiraceae; genus Anaerocolumna; species Anaerocolumna xylanovorans. The sequence goes on from NZ_FRFD01000007.1 coordinate 173,851, forward strand.
GGCCGCCGACTTCGTTCGGGCCATACCAGCCACACATTTTCTTCGCTTTTTGAATTGATCTTCGGTGATTCTTAATTTTTTCGCTACATAGCATAATTTGAAGGTCAATTTCTGTAAAAAGGTTCCTTTCTTCTCTGTCATTAGACGGTTTCGCTATCATTTCCAGCTTCCCCTTGAAATTATATCAATGTGTGATATAATTATTAAAGGTTAAGGGCGGAAAAGCTGTGAAAAGCGTTCCGTCTTTTTATTTTACGTTTTTTGTTATGTAAAGTCAACCTTTATCAATACATTTTAAAGTTTAATTTTTCACATATTCCGTTATCTTGTCACAATTCTTATTGAACTGACATTTATCACAAATTTCGTTCATTTCTTCTTCGTCTGAACATTCACAAGGCCATTTACAAATATTATCGCAAACATAGGATTTTGTAAGTTCCAGAATGTCGCCGATCCTTCTTTTGTCATTCTGTACTTGCGATAATTTTCTGGACTGGAAGAAATACATTCGTTCCAGGTTCATTCGTTGTCTTTCCTTGAATTCTCGTTTTTCTCTGATAACGCGCGCTATTCGAAGAATAATCATTGTCGTAACAAGTGACACGACGAAGCATATAAAGCCTATTTTAATATTTTGCATTTCTATTTTCCTTTCTTCCCGTTTATCACCCTGGCGGCAGATCTAAACATCATAAGCAACATTTCAGAAACCGGACGTTCTCTGTCTTTCCTGGCTGATTTCTTTACTGACTTTAAGTCGTACCATTCGCCGCAATAATGTAGCCCGTCAGGAACCAGGACGCCGACCTTGTAAGAAATTTCGTTCTTTACTTCTTCGAACACTTCTTCTGGCATGATGTAGTAGTTAAAATCTCCGATGAAGTTATGTCCGTTCTTCGAATGGAAATCTTCGACCGACGATTTTACTTCGTAGCAATAGAAATCGCCTTTTTCTATTCCTGAAATTGTATTATTTACCGGCTTAAATTTCATAAAATCAACGCGAACCGAATGTGTGGTCGCGTAGTCGAAAGTGACTTCCGCGGCCATATAGATTCTAGAATCATTATTCGGATTTATGTATTTTTCAGCCGATAGCGATAACATTTTCGTTATTTCTGGCCTTTTACTCATAAAATGGTTCGTCCTTTACCTGAATTTTGCAATCTTCCCATTCGGCGCCGCAATGTCCGCAAACAAGGAACCCTTTTTCTTCATAAGGACTTTGAACAGCGCTTGTTGAATCGCAATATTTACATTCCCAGTGATAACCAGGTTTAATTTTTATTTTATTCATCGCCATATTACACAAGTCCGCCTTCCTTCGTTTCTGTTCCGCCTTCAAGTGCTACTTCGAATAATTTTTCAAATGGTTCACTCCAATATGGATCACCGGTTTCCTGATCTGCTTCTTCTGTCAACTTTTTTGCTATCCATTCGGCGAATTCTTTTTGTTTTCCTCTTTTTACCTTCGATTCATCGTAATTGTTCGGGCTTCCCTGGAATAAAAAAGCAATGTCTTTTATGCTGATTTCCATTTTCAGCTTTTTGTCGTCTACGCTGATTTTCATTACTTGTTCATTGTTCTTATACATGATTTTTACCTTTCTTGTACTCTCGACAAATATGTTCCGTCTGTATCTTTGAATATCTCGACCGGGAAAGCCAGCGCTTCAATCGTTCCCATAAGGACGGCGCCGGCTGGTATTTCGTCAGTCGGATAAGATTTCAGGTATGCCGCTTCAAGTTCTGGATCGTTATTATTTAACGGTTTTAATTCCTGGAACGTCTGATCTTCTGTTCTGCTTGAATTCTTTCGCATCTTTCCGCCCCCTTCTCAAAACAATATTTTCTGAATTCGTTATCTGTGAACTGAATTCTTTCAGGAAGAACACATCTGACGGTTCCATCTTCGAATTCAACTATTGCCATTGTAAATTTTAATTCGCCGCCGCTATGTCCGCCAACCATAGGACTAGGCGAAATAATTTCGCTTTTATCTATCCACTTATGGAACAACGCCATTCTCTTATTTTTCCCAGGCAATTCAACAATGCAAGTTCTTAAATTTTCTTTGATCTGTAAGGGCATAAATGAAATCATTTCTTTTTCTTCTGGCTCTATAAAACCGCCTTTACTGTATTTTTTCACGTTTCCACCTTTCTAACGTAACCGAATGCCCCGTGTGACAAAAAGAACGCTTCGGTCGCTACTTCGTCAATATTTCCTTCTTCCTGGTGCTTCTGGAAGCATTCTTCCGCTTTTCGGATTGCCGCTTCCTTTCCCCGGGCTTTCACGTTCCACCCAGCGCCGCATATTTTACAATATACGATTTCATTCACCTTGATCGGGTGGCTTGTGAAATGTTTATACACTTTTTGGCGGTCTGTGTGATTATATCCGCAAACCGGACATTCGTAATAAGTGACTTGAATTGTCTTTTTCAATTATCTTCGCCCCTTTTTCTTTTCGCGGCTGTTCGATTTACTTTCGCGATCAGGATCCCCGTTCTTGTGAAGTCCGGATCATCGTATCGAAGGCCGTTTCGATTCATTTCCAGCATTTCGTCATTTGTGACGACTTCCAGATTTCCAATCGTGACATTTTCCTTGTTTCCGTCCAGGAAGATCAACTTCGTTCCTTCCGGAACTTTTCCGTTATGTTGTTCCCAAACGACATGTTGTTTCAGTCGCCAGACATTCGGTTCTTCAACCTTAATTTCGACATATCCGTCAACCGATACTCTTTCGGATCCGACCGGTCTATGATTTTTACATTTCTGGCCTTTCTTGAATCTGTATTTGAAACCGCCAGGCGGAAGATTGTCGCTTGTGAATCCATTTATCGGAATGTGACCTTTTTTAAATCTTCCATCAAGTCCGCTATTCAGCGAATGATTCGCGTAAAATTCTTTTACCTGGTCTTTCGTGTATGATCTGTCGAATATTTTATTTAATCTTTCCGACATTTCTTTCGGGCCTACGCCTTTGTAATTTTTATGAATATATAAAAATACTTCTTTCGGGAAAACGTCTGAATACGGATTTTTTCTTCCGGTTCCAAGTCCGTTTTTTATTTTATTATTCTTTGCAAACGAATACATTTGTTGTTCCGAATAATCTGTTTTGAACTTTTTGTTCACAAGATCGGCCACTTCATCGAACCGCCTTCCAGGAATAACAGACTTTATGTATTCTTTTACTTCTTTCGGGTATCGGATCGCCATTATTTTTTCATCTCCAACATTTCAGGAACCTTCACTTCTTTTCCCTTGTTATATCCGTATTCGTCCATGTGCTTCATGGTATCTAGTGCCAGCTTCCCGTTTTCAACAATAACTTTTGCAACGCTTGTTATTGCTTTGCTTCTTTGAACCTCTTTTTTTACTGCTTCTTCGTCCAGATCTTCGTCTGAAAGTCTTTCAAGTTCTGCGAATAAATGATTATTCAGGTCTGTAAGTGTGTTCTTCATTGCTTATTTCCTTTCTGGTTTATTTAAGGTCAACGCCTAATTCAACTATTCTTTTATTGTTTTTTATATCCATTGTTTCGATTTGCTTTTTATATACCTGGCCGTAAACCTGGTAATCTCTTTTTAAGGTCAGGAAGTATCTTTTGTGTGGATCCCTTAAATGAATTTTTATCAATCCATCAAGAAGGTGATCCGTTACGTCGTGATCTATGACACTGATTTCGATTCGTGCCTGGGCGCGGTTGAATTCGCGGCAAATCACAACGTATTCTGGACGTTTATTCTTTTTCTTTCCTTTCGCCATCACGGCCACCTTTCCGGACTATTCCTGAATGTTTGACTTGTCGAAGGTCGTGATCTGCATCTGACCGTTTGTCTTCTTCACTTCTGTTCCGACTGTGATTTCCAGTTCCAGCGGTTCGTTTGATCTTACATCAAACAAAACGATATTCTGTCCATGTTCCACGGCGTAGGTTATGCCGGTCTTGTTTGTGGCGTCTGTCATAAGACGCATGAATTCTTTTACTCTTTCTTCCTGGTTCATTGTTCGGTGTTCTCCTTCTCTAATTTTCCGTTGACGTAGTTGTATGTATCATAACAATTCACTTTGTAGAAGCCAGCTTCGAAGCCGTGTCTTGTGATCCATTTCTGGAACACGGCGTCAAGTTCTCCTTCCAGTTCTTCGCGCTGTTCTTTCGTCACGTCTGACAAATAGTCTTCGTCCCATTCTCCGAAGCCTTCGTCGTCCGCCTGGCAGATTGCCGCTTCGATCACGTCCCAGCCAGAAGAAGAAAGGTTCGGCTTGAACATTTCACATTCACCGATGTAAACCTTTTTCGGAACATTGTCATAATCATACTTTTCGAAACTCTGAATTTCTTCCAGTGCTTCCTTCAGCGCTTCTTCGGTGTTGTTGTAAGTCGAACCGTAAGATTCGTTGTCGAAGCTATATGACACATAGTTTCCGGTGAAATCTGAAATATAACACCAGCTTTGCGGCGGCCGATTCATTCCGACCGTTTTCACATCAAACACACGATCGTAAGCGACGGTGGATCCCTTTTTGATTATCCAGGCGAACAAACATTGATCTTTTCGCGTGGTGTTCAAATTTGCGTATCTGCTTAATTCTTCCACCGTCAGGCAACTTCGGCTTTCGAAATACTGGTATAAATTCGATTTTGTGATACATTCACAAACGAAATGTCCGACGATTCCTTTTCCGGATTGATAACAAACAACCTTGAAAGGAAATTCAATGTCCTTCGGTGCGCTCTTTCGGATCTCGATTTCCTTTTCGCCCGAAAGAATCTTTTCCCACCATTGTTTTTTAATGCTGATTAAAACTGTTTTCAATTCGCTTCACCTTCCTTTTTCGTGCTTCTCATGCCGATACTGGCTTTATATCCGGTTGACTTCGCAATCGCGCAAGCGTTAGCGAAAACTTTGTTGAACGCTTTTTCCGGGCCATCGTAAAGGATCATAAGGACGCCGTTTTCTTCGATTGCCTTGTAACCATATTCTTTTAAATTCTCGATTGCTTTTTCTCTCATGCTTACCGCCTTACTTGTATGTGATACCGGTCTTTTTATTCTTGAAGGCGACGCGGCCTTCTATTTCGTAACCCCATAGATCCGCGATCTTGCGAAGCATTTCCAGCATTTCAGTAACTTCGTAAGGATGGTGATCTGCTTTTCGAATCGCCTTTTCCGCTGTTACATCGCGAACGCCGGATCCATTTACTTTTAAATCATTGCTATTGTGCATTTGAACCCCCTTAATTGAACGGCATTTCCTGATCTATTCCTTCCGGAATTTCCATGAAACTATTGTCTGGCGCGGCTGGTGGTGGCGTCTGTTCTGTTTCTTTCCTTGCGTCTTCTTCCGCTTTTGTTTCTGCGAAAACAAGTTCTTCGACAAGTACGGTCTTCGTGTAAACTTTCGCGCCGTCTTTGTTTTTGTAGAATCCAGATTGTAACGGCCCGGTGACTTCAATCTTCTTTCCCTTGCGAAGATAATTCTTCGCAAATTCGGCGTTATGCCCGATACATTTACAGTCAACGAAATCGACCATCTGTTTTCCTTCTTCATACTTTGTATTTCTCTTTGTCATTATGGTAAAGGCCACGAACGAAGCCTTGTCGCCGTCATATCTGATAACCGGTTCTTCCGAAACGGTACCGCTTCCGATCCATTTATTCATGTTTTCTTTTTCCTTTCTTTCGTCGCATTGGATAGCCGTGTAATTTCCGCCAGTTATTCGAACGTTCTTCGGTGTTTGTATATTTTTCTTTCATTGCGTTTGATAATTTAATCAGGGCGTCGGCGGCTTCTTCCACTGTGTAGCCACAATGTGCCATTGCGTAGGTGAATTCGAACGAATCCGGCTTGTAATCAAGTAATTTATACAAGTAGTTGTCGAAGCTGATCGGAAGTTCCTTCACGCGGTCAGCGATCTTTTCCGTCAGTTCTTCTGGAAGATAAAAGATAATCGTTCCGAACTTGTCTGAAAGTACAATCACATAGACTTGTCTATTTTCCAGGCCTATTTCATGTACGAACACGACGCCAGCTTCGCCGACTGTTGGTTCCTGATCTCCGAATCCGAATTTGATTTTCTGAATGTCTTCGAAGATCTCTTTGTCCGGATCACTGGTTTCTTTCTCCGGCTTTGAAGACGAAAATCTTTTTTCCCTTACTGTACTTTGCAAGTTTTTTTCTTTTTCTTTCTGCGGCTTCGTAAGAATCGCGGATAATCGCTCTTTCGTCACCTTCCACAATGACGAAATACTTTTCTTTGCACTTTTCAAAATTCAATTCAACCACCTTCCATTTTTTCTATGCTGATCTGCCCTGGAATCTGAACTTCAGAATTATAGAATACCGGTTCCCCGTTTGTGTTCTGTCCGATGAACATATTCGCTTCGGTGCTTCTGACCGGCGCTTTGTTTATTTTTGTTTCGATGAATATTTTTATATTCTTTCTGTCCTTGTTTGGCCTAAATGTTATTTTTATCGTCAGGCACCTTCTAGCCTTCGAAGGCGTTCGATCGTCCGCGATATTGTTCAGGATCTCTTTGATTCCTTCGCGGATCTGTTTTATTAGATTCCCATTCGCGAATTTATCAATATCCATTTTCCAGCCTTTCCTTGTCGCCGGCATTCTGGAAAGTTTTTCCGTCTATGTAACCAGAACGGCGAAGAACGTCGTGTTCGCGCTTTCTTTCGTATTCGCGTTCTTTCGCTTCTTCCAGTCCAGGAATTTGTTCGACAAACGCGTTTACTTCTGGCGGTGTTACCAGGGCCAGGGCAAATTGTTGGCTTTGTGCCTTCTGTTCTTCGAAGTTCAAGTGAAGTCCAGCACAAAAACCTTCCGTGTAGTTCATTTTTTCATTTCTTCCGAATTCCCGTCCGGCGTCTGCATAGATCGCGCGCAACGTTCCGAATCTCTTTCTTACAACCTTCACGGCGTAATTGAAAATATTGATACAGATTTCGGCGTCTTCTTCAAAACCGAAGAATCTTAACTTGAACACTCCACCGGCGCCTTTATATCTGCCTATTGATATAATCAGCCTACAACGGAAATTGTGAGCGATAACACCGGCGACGTCCTTCACCCAGTCGTCACGGAACTGCGGCGATGAAAACGAAACAACCGGTCTTTCTTCTTTTCCGTCTGAAAGCCTTTCGCGGTCAATTTCATATTTCGCCATTAACTCTTGCGCTTTCATCATTGCGGCCTTCGCTTCATTCTCATTGTCCGAAGCTGATAGTTTAATCAACTTTTCGATCTTGTCTATGATCTTTTCGTCTGGCTCATTCACTTTCTTTTTCCCCCTTCTTCATTTCCTGGTATGAAACATAAACCGATTTGTCGTCTATGTAATAATCAGCCGTTATTTTCCGGCTGTTGGTGCCGTAAAGGTCTTTAATCTCCTGAATGTTATCGTTTACCGCGTCGAATTCAAGTCCATTGTTCCGACACATTTCAACGGCCTTTTCCAGTGCTTCGTCAACGCGGCATGTCCACAAAATGATTTTATGTCCGCCTTTTTTCAAACACATAAGCCAGTTAATCAAGGTTTCGTTTGGTTCTCCTACTTCCGGCCATTTTCCGCCGGCGGCAAGGCAACCGTCAAAGTCTACTGCAATTATCATTTACCCAGCAAGCGATCAAGTAGTTCGCTGTTTTCCTTTCTAGCTATCGCCGTTCTTATGGATTCGTTCGGGAACTGTACCGGAAGCGCCATTTTGACAATTCGGTTAATGATACGATCATCGAACTTTAATTCCTCTATCTTGCAATTACTTGTAAAAATCGTGATTTTCTTTTCGATCATGCGGCCGTTTAGAATATTATAAAAACGTTCGTTGATCCAATCCTTCACGCCTTCGACACCTATGTCGTCAATCACCAGGACGGGGACGGAAACAATATCGTGAATTAACTTCTGTTCTGTTTCTTCGTTCTTGCTTGCGCCGCCCCAGGTGGCTTTTATCTGATCCAGAATTTGAATCGTTGTCGCGAACTTTGCGGAAATCATTTTTTCCTGGATAATATCATTCGCGATTGAAACGGCCAGTCTTGTTTTTCCGGATCCCTTCACGCTTGAATAAAAATATAAGCCTTTGCCTGATTCCTGAATTTCTGAAAACTGTTCGACATACTTCTTCGCGATCGTCTTCGCCATCAATGCAAGTTCGCGGCCGCCCTGGGACGAATAACAATCCGTTTGAAAATTATCGACCGTGTGTCCTTCGAATTCCTTCGGGATCGAAGCGAACTTTAACTTCCCGGCTATCCTCTGGCGTTGCATATAACCACAACTACATTCACGCATTGCCACATAATTTCCGTTTTTCACTTCTTCCCAGCCGGTGTCGTGGCAGATCGGGCAATTATAAGCCGGCGTTTCCGCTATTTCTGCGGAATCTTTCAAGTGCTTCGCTCGTAGCGCTATCAGATCCGGGAACATTTTGTTCATTGTTTCCTGAATTGATTCTTCCATCATTGCCGCCCCTTTCGTTTGTGTAGTTGCCTTCTAGGATCTTCAACACGTTTGTTTTGTTTAACAGCCAGTCAAAGGAACAACCCGTCCATTTTCCATTTCTACCGGAAAGAAAGTCGCTTTCATTTGCCATCTTGAAAACAATGTGTAATCGTTCATAAGGCGTTTTGTCGCTAAACAGTTTTAATTTATCAAGTTCATTCAGCAAGGATTTGATTTTCTTTTTCCTGGCTTCTGGAACAGCCCTTATCGAAGGAAGGCTTCGGCAAGTAGAATTATAATCATTCATAATTTCTTCATAGTCGATTCGCTGTTTCGGTGTTTCCGGTAACGGATCACCGACAATATCTTCGTAAGAAGATATATTATTTATATCTTTATTCTTTCTCTTATTCTTATTCTCTCTCTGTTGCGTGACTTCACATGACATTTCTTGTGACGTCACGTGACACGTCACGTTTTCCGCGTGACTTTCTTCATTGTCAAAACACGGAAGTTCGGGAACTTCTTCTTCGCTAGATTCCAGTAATAACGCGCGTTTGCGCTCTCTTTCTCTCTGCTTGCGAAGTCGATTCTGTTCGCGAATTTTGTCCATTCCTTCGACGTTCTGGTGTTTGTCAAAGTTTGTTATGTAGATTCCTTTTTGCGTATTTTCGACCATGTGAAACTTCGAAAACGTCGAAAGTGCCAGGCGAACAACGGTCAACGACTTGTTAAAAATGACAGACAACATTTCGTCACTGTAAGGAAATTCGTCTTCCACCAAGACAAGGCCGTTCGCGTTGCATTTGCCAGCTAAAGCAATAAGGCGGATCCAGATAACAAGTATAGAATCACCTTCCGGCATTGACTGAATGATCTTAATTTTTTCATCGTCGAACATGTCAATTCGAAGTTTGATCCAGTTTATTTCCGCCATAGTTACACCCCTTTACAAGTATTTACTCATTATGTCGCGTTTTGATTGCGGCTTTTTAGGTTCTGCTTTTCTCTGTACTGGTTCCAGATCGTCCAGGAAGTTCACGCCTTTTTTCATGCCAGTTTCACGCGTTGCCGCAAGGTTCTTTTTAATCGTTTCTTCGTTGTCAGAAACTTTGTTATACACAACATCAAGTCGTGATTGTGGAAAAGTAAGTCCTGAAATACAACAAATTGTTTCTTCATCGTTGAACGTCTGGAAGTTGTCGATCGGTGTTCCGACCGCTTTTTCAAGATCTGACATTCTGACGCCGCCAGACATTGACGCCGTGATGTATTTAACGGCTCTATCAGCTTCAATCGGTGCGAAGTGGTTGTCTTTTATTGCTTTGATGATTTCGGCGCTCTCTGTGGCCTTCTGGCGAACCACAAGGGCCATTCCGTGGGCTTTTAGTGTTTCTTCGATTTCTGCCTTGTCGATGTTTCCTTTTACGCTCTTGTGCTTCTCTGGAATGTCAAGGAAGGAACAGAACGATTCGGCAAACTCTTTATTCAGTTCCAGCTTGTCGCCGGATTTGTTATCCAGAATAAAACAAGCGGCTGTTCCGCTGATTTCGGTCAGTTCAGAAAAACATTCGTAAGAATTGATATGTGATTTTACGCTTTCTTCGGTGTCAGGAATGATTGTGATTGTTCCGATCATGCGGCCTTCGTCAATCAAAAGATCTGTAAGCATAGGGCCGGCGCCTGATCCGGTACCGCCGCCGCTGGCGAAGATAGTAAAAATCAGATCAGCCTTGATCTTTGTTTCGATTTCTTCGGCGATATTGTCGAAGTCGTCCATGATTAACTGTTTCGCTTTTCGGCGGTCTTTATTGCAACCTTCGCCGTTTGGAATGTGATATTTGAATTTTGCTTTTTCCAGGGTGTCAAGATCTTCCTGGGAAGTGTTCACGTAAAGAACATTAAAACCTTTCTGTTCGAATAATTGTCCGATGTTTCCGCCAGCTTGTCCGACGGCCACGAATGCAATTTTGCTTTTCATTGTCTGATTTCTCCTTTTCTTCTAACGCCTTCCGGCGGTCTAGTTCTTTTCAGTTTCCAGGAATTCACAACCTGAATCCGTGATATAAAACGTGTCAGCGCGTCCTTCTTTCAGTCCGCGGCCAATATATCCAGACTGTTCAAATTCCTTAATTTTCTTGAATATTGTGTTCTCTTTATATTCAAGATCTTCCGTCTGCGTAATCTCACGAACAGACATTGAAGACAGTTTATTTGTTGCACTGTTCGCCCGAAGGATTGACAGAACAATAAATCCCAGTCTGTTCACCTTATCGCCCCTCTCTAACTCTGATTTATTCTGATTTACTCTGACGAACTCTGATAAACTCTGACGAACTCTGATAAACTCTGATTTACTCTGATTTTTCATAGTAAATTTTTCTAGCTTCTTCCGAAGCAAAGTTCATTTTCGGTTCGACGCGTTCAGCGATAACTTCGTCATAGGGTGTTTCGCCCAGGAATCTTTCACCGTCTGGACAACCGCACGTCGGACAATTTGAAATTGCAATACACGACAAATAGGTGTGACCGCAACCGCCACACGTAACCTTCCAAAATGGATCCGTAACGCGTGTTATACTATCGGCGTAATATTTACTAGAATTCCGATTATTCATTGACATTTCGCGTTTTATCCTTTAATATTATTAAAGGCTTGCGCTTTGCGGTGTAGGCTGTCCGGTGTAACGTCCCAAGGCTCCAATCTTTGGCGTTGCACCGCTTTTTTATGCGGTGTTTCTTACTTTCATAGGCTTTTCTGTCATAATGCCTATTGTCATAGCTTCCAGCGCGTCAGAAAGTGCGCTGTCAAGTTCTGAATTTGTATGTATGCCGAAGCCCGAAAGGATCGCTTTCAGGTTTTCGGCTTTCTCTTTGTTTGATCTCTCTTTATCTGCCATAACTCCACCACCTTAATAGTATTGATTCGGCGCGGTAACATGAAACCATTCAGAACCGCCGTTATATTTCCAATCAACGCGAAGATATTCTTTTTCGGTTGTTGCTACCTGATCGACGTCAGCTTCGCTTTTTCCTTCATCGAAATACTTCTTGAATTTCTTTGTTCTTCCGTTGGCTTTCTGTATGATCCATTCGCGGCCGATCTGATAACGAATGTTTCGCTGTTCTTCTTCGTCCCAGGTTGGCGCCTGACAATAAATATATTCTTTTACAAAATGGACTGATTTCGGCCATAATGTAATTTTTGTATTCATTCCAAGTCCGTTCATGTATGTAATGACGTAGGAAATAAATAATTTCTTCTGTTCTTCCGTCAGATCTTCGAACCCGGTTGTTTCTGTCAGGTCGAAGTTGTGAACGAAAAGAACGTCTTCGGCTGTTCTAAGACAATAATCTGTCAGTCCTCTTTCTTCGTATAACTTGCAAACTTCACGGTATGAAGTGAAATTCGTTGGTTTTCTCATGCTTCCACCTTTCCAGCCATTCTTCGGCCTATTAACCGCGCTATCGCGCGGGCAAACAGAATACAGTTATCGGGTGACGGGGTTCCCCAAACAAGCGGAAAAGAAGCCGAAGTTCGCGCTCACGCCGGAACGCGGATGGCTCAAGTTCAACGCGGAAGGCCCAGCGTACGAAGTGTAGGAGTAACGGCCACCCACGAACTCGACGGCTTCTTCCAGGTTGGCGTCTGCCGCGAACCATTCGTGACTTTCTTCCACTCCGTCGGCGTCTTTTGTAATGACACCCAGGTCGGAAAGAATTTCTGGAATCTCTTTCAAATCAATCAAAACTTCGTCGCGTTCTACGGCGTCCCAGCCGTCTTCGACTTCGCCGGTCGTAATCACGATAGCGCCATCGCGTGGGCCAATCTTTACCGGCTTATCGTCCGAAAGAAGATTGACGAACTGATCGCTTTCTTTTGAAAGATCCGCGTCTGGTGCGGCGGCGTTGTTATCTGGCATGTATTGAAGAACGCCTTTCTTCAATCTCATTCCGGAGACGGTCTTCCAAACATTCCCCACGGTGTCGGCGATTCCGGTTTCTTTGTTTCCGTTGTGGAACCAGGAAGCCGGGCCGGATCCAGTCAATGTCTTTCCCCAATCTGATTCGATTCCTTTTTCATTTCCGTCCTTGTGCCAGCTTCCGACGTCTGTGTTCCCGTGAACGCCTTTCTTCGTCTGATCCTGAATATATTTCCATTCAGCATTAGTCAGAAGGTGCCAGCCTTCACCCTTCGCACGACACGCGGTGATCATTTCGTCCATTGAAATTCCGGTCTTCGGTTCCTGGAATGGTAAGCTATACGCGCGGCCGTCGAATACAGAATTCAAAAACTGGGAAAGATAAATCGAATCATATTCAACCCCATTCACGAAGAAGATTCTTTCCGCTTCTTTTGGTGTTGGTGCCGTGTTCTCTACCTTCACCATGAAGGAAGGCATTCCGTTATTGTCGTACTTTAAAACGACCGATTCTTTTACATGCTTCATTTGCTTATTTCCTTTCTATTTTGACCGCTATTCCGCGGCGTTTTAGCTCATTGACAAGTTCCTTCGTCTTCGTTCCTGAAATCGCTTCACGGCGCTTCTGGTAATCTTCCGGAAGCCTTTCGCGCTTCTTACGTCCCAGGTAATCATCGGGCGTCAGGTCGAACAATTCAAACGAAGCGATATTTGTTCTTTCGTACTTATTTAGGATCACCCACCACATGTTATTGATATTGTGGTAAACCTTACCGCGATAGATCCGTCCGTCCCAGTGTCGAAAATACTTAATATCGCCATTGTGAAGCGTTTTCTTGTCGCGATCGCGGCCGTTATATGATTCTTGTGTCTGACCGTCTGTGTCTGAAAGATTGAAATTCATGTCTTTCTGTTCGTGGTGCCATTCTCTGACGTATGCGGCTTTAATCTTATCTTCCGCCAGCTTGTAATATTTACAAGATTCGTCTTCTAGATCTTCAAGGATATTCAAAAGATACACGATTTTATTCATGTACTTTATATATTGAAGTCGTATAAGAAATGGCATTTTCTGAAATTTACGGAAGTCGTACCGGCCGCCACACGGGTTTTCAAAGTTTATATTCTGGAAGAATTCGATCTTAAAACCGTTTGGAAATTGTTCGGCGTAGAATTCCAAGTCGCCGCGTTTTCCGATGAAATAATTGCTTCGAATGATTCTGTGAACTTTCGAATCCTTGCTGATCTGAAAGCCTTCATCGCGAAGCATGTTAAAAATGTGGTGTTGTGTTCCATAATGGCGGAATTTGTGTCCACGCCACAGGCCACCAGGATTCCGTTCCGTGTTATTCGTGTATTGAATACCAGTGTCGTAAATTCTGTAACAATCCTTATTCAATTTTCTTTACCTCTTTTCGCTTATTTCCAACATCAGGCCGCCGATTGCAGTCGGTTGTTCGGCTTTATGTTGATAAGTCGACCCTTGTTATCGTCTGGCCGCGGTTGTTGGCGTAACGTCTTTTGCGTATGCGGCGCCGGCTTCCATGCCGTTCATATATGCCAGCATAACGATTTCAAATATAGGTCGTTTTCCGCCTGGAACTCCTCTGATAACTTCGCACAAACGCTTTGCGTCTGTAATCTGTTCAGAAGTTAAAGGCTCATTATTTACTTTACCCATGAAATCACTTCCTTTCGTTTGGTGCTGTTATTTGTTGTCTATGCCGTTATTATATATTGCCAATCGCGTGTTGTCAATACCTTTTTGTTGCCTTTGCGATTTTTTGTTGACAACGCCGTTTTTGTGTGGTAATTTATAAACAGAAAGTGAGGTGAAACAAAATGGACATCGGCGACCGCATTAAGAAAATCAGGAAAGAACTTGATTTGACACAAGCTGAATTCGGGGCAAGAATTGGATCTGTCCAAAACACTGTTACCGGTTATGAAAGTGGAAGAAGAAACCCTTCGGCGCCAGTAATAGCGTTGATATGTGAAAAATTTAATGTTTGCGAAGAATGGCTTCGGAATGGAAACGGCGAAATGTTTAAGCCGGCGCCTTCGGACGTATTGGATCAATTAGCATATGAATACAATTTGTCGAACGCTTCTTATGTAGCTATTGAAAAATTTGTGAGTTTGAAGCCAGAAAAAAGAAATGAATTGATTGAATTTTTCCTTGAAGTGTCAAAGGCGATTCTGGAAAGCGAAGCAGATCCAAACGCTCCGGCATTTACGGAAGGCTGTGTTCCTACATTTTCGCAAGATTCTTTAATTCAAGCTTTCCGCGATAGCGTACCGAAAACACCAGAAGAACTAGAAAAGAAGTTTCCGCCGGTGAAGTCAGGACGGGAAGACGCCGGATAAGCACATAACTCCTTTTAGCACCCGGCGACCTCCCGTAAATTTTACATAATAGTTTCATGCCATGTAAATTTTATATAAATGCCGGGTGCAAAAATCACATGAATACATTAAAAATAATTGAAAGGTCGGTCGAATGTTAATTATTCTTATTATAATTTTTGTTCTTCTTTTCGCCATAGCTTTGAAATCAGGCGAAAAGACAGTGAAAAAAGCAATCGAAAGCGATAGGATTTTCTTTCCCTTCGACGATTCTATCCACAAAACAAGGCAACAGCAAGAACGGATAAAGCGTTCCGTTGAGCATGATTTAAAAATCAAAACAACATTGTCAAATGGTTATAGTGGGAAAATTATCGGTACAACAGGAAATACATATCTTGTAACACTTAAAAATTGCTCTTGTCAGGATTTCAAAAGAAGGAATCTTCCTTGCAAACATATGTATTTCTTGGCCGAAAATACGCTCCGGTGTAATGTCTGGCGCGATGAAAAAACCGATGAATATTGTATTGAAAAAATTAGCATTAAAAAGTAGACTGGTGCAAGCGCGATCGGATTAACCGTGATTATTTCAAAATATCTTACGCTTTGGAATATGGGTGAATGCTTGTTTTGTGGAATATGAAAGGCTTCGAAAGAATCAAAAAGAAAGTTTCCGACAGCAAATAGCGGCGGCGATGAAAAACTGATTAGATACTAAAAACACCCGGCCTTTACGGTTTTACCAGATTAGCAGATAAATTTTTGTCTTTCCGTTGAAATCTAAGTTGTAGTACATCAATTTACTTTTTGCATAATAAAGCGCATAAATGCCACTTTCGCCATATTCTATGTATTTTATTTTCATAACACCACACCTTTCCAGTAAAGGACGGGCGCTGTTATATTATACTTTTTGGAAGGAACTTCATAAACTGATAATTTACTAAGATTTTACTACAATTTGAGATAATTATTTTCAATAAACTTAATTAAATAAAAAATAGTCGGTCAATGACTGCAATCATCGATCGACTTTAACACCAGACAACCGAAAACGGCCTTCTGATATTGGAAATAAGCAACTTCTATTATATCATCGAAAGCCGCTAAAATCAATGGGTTTTCTTTTTTATACCCATTTTTCGGTGCCTG
Organism: Anaerocolumna xylanovorans DSM 12503; assembly: GCF_900143645.1. Taxonomy (GTDB): domain Bacteria; phylum Bacillota; class Clostridia; order Lachnospirales; family Lachnospiraceae; genus Anaerocolumna; species Anaerocolumna xylanovorans. Next base: position 189,743 of record NZ_FRFD01000007.1, read on the forward strand.
GGGAAAGGGCGTCCAATGAAATATAAAAAAGTGCGTTCAGGAATTCGAATCTGGACGAAGAAAAAGGCCGCTTTGTATGTCCGCGTATCGACAAGATACCAGGTTGACAAAGATAGTCTTCCTTTTCAACGAAAGAAACTGAAAGAATATTGTGATTTTCTAGGAATAGACGAATTTGTTATATTCGAAGACGACGGATATTCCGCAAAGAATACGGATCGACCACACTTTCAAGAAATGATGAATCGCGTTCGCGCTGGCGAATTTTCACACCTGATCGTTTACAAAGTGGATCGTGTGTCGCGAAATCTTCTTGACTTTGCGGCAATGTACCAGGAATTAAAAGATCATAAGGTGACTTTTATTTCCATGAACGAACAATTCGATACTTCGTCCGCAATCGGTGAAGCTATGCTTAAAATCATTCTTATTTTCGCCGAACTTGAAAGAAACATGACTTCCGAACGTGTAACTGGGATCATGCTTGATCGCGCCGAAAATGGATTGTGGAACGGTGCAAGAATGCCAGTCGGCTATCGGTGGAATGAAGAAACAAGATTTCCGGAACCGGATCCGGAAGAAGTCAAGATCGTTCAATTCATTTTTGACGAATACGAAAGAACCAGATCGGCGATGAAAGTTACGCGTTACCTAAATAACAATCATGTAAAATCGAAACGCGGCGGTCAGTGGACTTCGAAACTAGTTCACGACATAATCAGAAACCCGTTCTATATTGGAACGTACCGGTATAACATGCGCGAAGCTGGGCGTGGCCCATTGAAACCAGAAAGTGAATGGATCGTCCGGAAGAATAATCACGAAGGAATCATTTTGGGAGAACAATTTGACCGGTGTAATAAAATCATGGACGAAAATGCTTCGACGCGTGACAGTTCGGATCTACGCGCCAGGAAGTACATTCACACATTTTCTGGACACCTGGTTTGTGGCAAGTGCGGCGCAAACATGATCGCGTCAAAGGATCGCGCAAGAGCGAACGGATTCCGGCCTTCTATGTATCGTTGCGCCCAGCGTTCGAAAATGCTTGATTGCGACAATTCCAAGACGATAAACGAAAGTTATATCGGGCCGTTCATTTTTAACTACGTGGCGAACCTGGCGCGGATCCAGAAGAATTCCGGTCAGATTGATTCGATCGAAAAATTACAAAAGGAATTATTGAAGGGTGAAGAATTTGAAAGTGTGTCTTCGATTATGCCTGACGGGTTGAAGGAAACATTCGCCGCCTTGAAATATAGTACCAACGGTTCCTATTTGCCATCCCTGGGCTTTTCTGGTGACGACTCGGACTATTCAACCGCCGAACAACTTTCTTTACTGCGTGGTGAAAAAGACAAGTGTAAAAACGCAATCACAAGACTTACAGATCTTTATTTATACGATCCGGAATCTATGACGAAAGAAGAATTTTCTTCCAGGAAGAAAGATCTGACGAAAAAGGTTCTTGATTTCGAAAAGCAAATTGAAGAACTGGAAGACGGATCCGCGGCCGGTGATGATCTGGCCGACCTGTCATTCATCAAAAAGGCGTCGGCTTTCCTGGTGGCCCAGCGTATCGTTTCAAAGAAACATGTTGATTATATGCAAATGGTTCTTGATCTGGACAATGAAATTCTGAAAGATTTCGTCGATCAGGTTATAGATCAGATCGTCGTTGAAGATGGTCGTGTTCAATCTATAACATTCGTAAACGGTCTGAAACACGAATTTTCCTATTCGCGGCCGGCGGAAATGCCAGTGTGTAAAGTTTGCGGCGGCCGGATCGGTTCGACGATCGGTTGTAGAACAAGAACATTCTCTTTTCAAAATAAACGCTATCAGCGAATTAAAGTCGGGGATCCTGGCGACGATTTCGCCGGAAAGAAGAATCCGGTTTGTCCTGATTGCTTCGCCCAGGAAGGACGCTGGCACCATTGGAACTGTTCGGTCGAACGGTGTCCGATATGTGGCGAATATCTTTCAAAGTGTGAACACGGGCCGAATAAATAAAAATAAGCCGCTTCCCCGGTGTGGGTCGCGGCTTTTTATATGTCGTGTTATTGCGACATGTGATTCTTTTTATGTATTCCTATCGCATATCTATGGCAACGTTCTTTTGCTGTTTTGTCGTCTGGCGGTGTTCCGTAGCGGCATTCGAAACAAGCGGCGCATTTGTACGAGTATTCGTACCAGGTCGAATATTCTTTTCCAGGAATTGCAAATTGACATTTGTTTCCTTCCATCAGTCTTCAACTCCTATAATTTGATATTTTATAAGTGATACGTTACAACATGAATTCATAAGTTTTTTAATAGCATTTTCAGCCCCGGAATAACTAGAATAACGTTTCGCTTGTGAAATATCAGTTCCAACAAGGGCGGCGTATTTTTCGCCGTTCACAACATAGGTTCCGGTTCCGATATACTCTGTTTGATTCGACAAAATACTGTCTTGTGTTCTGATTACAAATTTCATATTTTCACCTTCATTCTATCTTTCCACGTTCGAATTTAGATTCCAGGAATCCGTTGATCTGCTTGTCAGAATAGCCAGCGGAAACGCGTTCCTGGCAATACGCCATTATGTCGTAACATACTTTCATGTATTTATCATTGATGTGTTTTTCGTCTTCCTCTGTAAACGTAACGCTAAATGGAATATATCGGACGATTTCAAGTCTTGAAAATGTTTTTTGAATGTTTGGGTAATTTCTGAATTCTGTTTCGTTTCTTGTATAATTATCTAATTGCGCGCGTAGAATCTGAAAATCAAAATATTCGCCTTTTGTTTTTCCAGTTTCTTTTCTGTATATTACTTTGATTTTTAATCCTGGAATTATTTTCATGTTGTCGCGAATATCATACGATTCGACGCGCATTTGATGAAGTTGTGCGTATAGATAAGCCTTTTCTTTATCCAGAAATACAGAATCGACAGCATAGTCCGAATAACAGCCACTTGTCACAAGATAAGCCACGTTATTTTCACTCATTTTTCACACTTTCCTTTCCAGGAAAAGCCGTGTATTTATTGACTTCTTTCAATATCTATTTTACTTAAACGGTAGGACAGCCAAAGGTTACGACTGAAAAGGTCAGCTGTCTGTTAAGCTCCTCTTCCTTACGTTTTACCCATTCCCTGCATTTAGCCATAAAATAATACTGGCGCTGGGGCTCGTTAATGGGTTCCTTACTATCTAAATTGACATCTTCAAGATTCATAAGTAAACTGCTCATTTTCTATTCTCAACTTTCAAAATACAATTATCAGGTACGGCCTTGCAAGGCTGCACCACTGCTGCATCATAAAATTATATCTTATGCAGCCCCAAATTACAACACTTAACCGCGCAAGCTTACGATCAGGGTCTTACCTGTCCGTTACCGAAGATAATATATTTCGTTGAAGTTAAGGCCAGCAATCCCATAGGCCCTCTGGCATGAAGTTTTTGGGTACTGATACCAATTTCCGCACCGAAGCCGAATTCTCCTCCGTCCGTAAAACGGGTAGAAGCATTGACATATACTGCTGCTGCATCAATCTCATTTAAAAACTTCATGGAATTCTGATAATGCTTTGTAATGATGGACTCCGAATGCCCGGTATTGTAATGATTGATATGCTCAATGGCTTCCTCGATGGAATCCACTACTTTTAAAGATATCAGGCGGTCCAGATATTCCTTTCCATAGTCCTCTTCTGTTGCTGCTTCTATTTCCGGGCAGATGGCTCTGGCTCTTTCATCTCCTCTGATTACTACCTGGCTGTCTGTAAGCATTTTATATAACAAAGGAATAAATGCATCTTTAATACGGCTGTGTACCACAAGGGATTCACAGGCATTGCACACTCCGAGTCTCTGGGTCTTGGCATTGTGTATAATACTCAATGCCATGTCAAAGTCTGCCGATTCATCCACATAGATATGGCAATTTCCGGTTCCTGTTTCTATCACAGGGATTGTGCTGTTTTCAACCACTGTCTGAATCAGTCCGGCTCCACCTCTTGGGATCAGTAAATTAATGTATTTATTCAGGCGCATTAATTCTTTTGCCGTCTCTCTGCTGGTATCTTCCACCAATTGTATGGAATCCTCTGTTATTTCACAGGAGGCAAGTGCTTCTCTGATTACCTTTACAATTGCAATATTGGAATGAATGGCATCACTGCCGCCCTTTAATATGACGGCATTGCTGGTTTTAAAGCATAGTCCGAAGGCATCGGCAGTTACATTGGGTCTGGATTCGTAGATAATACCGATAACTCCCATAGGAACCCTCTTTTGCCCTATAATCAGCCCGTTGGGTCTTTCCTTCATTGACAGCACTTCACCTATGGGATCTTCCAGGGCTGCAATGTCCAAAAGTCCCTCTGCCATCGCTTCTATCCTTGCCGTATTAAGCTTAAGCCTGTCAATTAATGCCTCTGACATACCGTTTGCTTCGGCATTTTCAACATCTCTTAAGTTAGCCGACAGAATTTCATCTCCATGGCTTTTTAAGGCTTTGGAAGCGGCCTTTAATCCAATGACTTTTTTCTCCTTGCTAAGCGTGTTTAAAACAGCTGCTGCCTTTCCGGCTTTTTGTCCTATTTCCACTAATTCCATGAAATCACCCTTTCCTTTCTGTTGGCAATCTTACATCCAATATATTAGGTGCTCTCCTCTAGGAGGAAAAGCTTTTCGAAAAAGTATCTGTAATTATGAAATCTATCTTTACATCATGGGGTTCTCTTGGTATGCTTTCATACACCTGAAAGTCATATGCGAAAGCAATCTTTAAAAATTCTGCCTTATGGGCTGCAAAATAAGCATCATAATAGCTCTTTCCATAACCGATACGGTTTCCTTCCATATCAAAAGCCAACCCCGGCACCAGTATTACATTTACCGTGTCTGTCAAAAGCTCTATTTTATTTTGAATATCCGGCTCCGGTATCCCTAAGCTGCTTATTCCGGTATCATTAAAAGACTCAATGTAAAAGAATTCAATATCCTTTCCCATTACCTTGGGCAGTGCTACTTTTTTACCGTCCTTTAAAGCCTGATTGATTAAGGGCAGGGTATTAACCTCCTGATTAAAGGCGGCATAGAGTATTATCTGGCTGCAATTCCTATATTCCGTTAACGCAGTGAAGTACTTGGTTATAATTTCACTCTTTGCGGCTATCTGCTCTTTGGTGAGCTTTTCCTTTTTACCCTTTATTTCCTGTCTGACTTCGTTCTTTGTCATCTAGTTCTTTTCCTTTTTAGCAAGCTCTGTCACAGTTCCATCCGGATTTAGTACGGATATATGGTTAAGGGTACCTCTTAAGTTATTCCTCACCGCCTGTATATATTCACTGCGAAGCTGTGCCTGTTCTTCTTTTTCCTGTTCTGTCAGCCCGCCTTCCTTTGATTTCTTATATAATTCATTGATTCTTGCTAATTTATTATCTTCCATTTATGCTCCTGACTTCCATCTTTCCTGCTATAATATTTTTTATCGTTAAACCTTGTTTGGATACTGCCTGGTGCTGATATAATCAAGCAATTTAAAATTTTCATTCTTATTTTCCAAAAAGAAGGTTCCCTTTTTCTCCCCTGCCATAATAGAATTGATGATATCCACTTCTTCTCCGTTTGCAATTACCATGTCAGCTCCGGAAGCAGTTGCTATCTTTGCGGCACTTATTTTAGTTGCCATACCACCTGTTCCTACAAGAGTAGAAGAATCCTTGGCCATACCCTCAAACTTCTCATCTATATGCTCCACGCTGTCAATAAATACAGCTTCGGCATTTTGCCTGGGATCATCGGTATAAAGCCCGTCAATATCGGACAGAAGGATCAATAAGTCAGCATTCACCAATGCCGTTACAATCGCCGACAAGGTATCATTATCGCCAAACTCAATTTCATCCGTTGTTACGGTATCATTTTCATTTACAATGGGTATTACTCCCATTTCAAACAGCTCATGAAAGGTATTCTGGGCATTTTCCCTGCTGATATCATTAATCATAGTATACTTTGTCATTAATATCTGTGCCGGAACCTGATTGTATTCGGCAAATAATTTTTGGTATACCATCATAAGCCTTGTCTGCCCAACGGCTGCACAAGCCTGTTTTACGGACTTTTCTGTGGGACGGTTACTAATACCAAGGGTCTCTTTCCCGACTGCAATCGCACCGGAAGATACCAGAATAACATCCTTCCCCTGATTTCTTAAATCGGTTAATATGCGTACCAGTTTCTCCATCTTTGAAAGATTAATCTTCCCTGTCTCCTGATGGGTCAATGAGGATGAGCCTATCTTAATAACAATTCGCTTTTTATTCTTTAAATGCTCTCTGCCAGCCATATTTCTTCCTCTCCTGCCTTTAAGCCATTCTCCTGTAAAATAATATTATTGTAACCTATTTGAGATTACCTGTAAATATTGGATTCTTAAATTTTGATGCGATGGCTTCAAATACCTTGATGCCGTCAACGGCAGCCGAGGTAATGCCCCCTGCATAGCCTGCCCCTTCCCCGCAAGGGTATATTCCCTTGATACTGGACTCAAAGAACTCATTTCTTTCCATCCTAAGCGGTGAGGAAGTTCTTGTCTCTACTCCCGATAAAATGGCCTCTTCATCAGAAAACCCTGTTATTTTGTGTTCAAATGCTTCTATTCCGTCTATTAAGGCAGACGATACATAATCCGGCAGACAGTCTCTAAGATTCGAAAGCTGGTATCCTCCCTTTAGGTTAGGCATCATTTTCCCAAATCCCGTACTGGTCCTGCTTCTCTTAAAATCTCCGTAAAGCTGCACCGGCACTGATCCTTTTCCGGCTGCGTAAGCTTTGGCCTCCCATATCCGCTGGAATTCAACACCTGCCAGAGGGTAATTTTCTATCTCCGATTTTGGAAAGTCCGCTGGTGTAACTGTCACTATTAAAGCACTGTTTGCATTCTTTTCATTTCTGGCATGATTACTCATCCCATTGACGGCAATACGGCCTTCTTCAGAAGAAGCATTGACTACGAATCCTCCCGGACACATGCAAAAGGAATAAATCCCTCTGTTATTTGCTGCGTTGTGAGTCAATTTATAGTCTGCCGGCGGCAGTTTCTCATACCTGCTTCCATATTGGTTTCTGCTGATCAATTCCTGTGGATGTTCCATGCGAAGACCTATTGCAAAGGATTTAGGCGTAAGCTTCATACTCTTTTCGTAAAGCATCTTAAAAGTATCTCTGGCACTGTGCCCAAGAGCCAGTACTAACACCTCACAGGCAAGAATCTCCTTGTGATTAAGCTCAATACCGGTAACTTCTCCCTGTTCTGTAATGATATCAGTAAGACAGGTATTAAACCTTACTTCACCGCCAAGAGCTATAATTTCCTCCCGGATTGCCTTTACCACATTCCTTAGCTTATCCGTCCCGATGTGGGGTTTATTTAAGTAACGTATTTCTTCCGGGGCGCCATGCTCTGCCAGTATCTGAAGTACAAAATGGTTTCTTCCGGACTGGTCCTTTATCAGGGTATTTAACTTCCCATCGGAAAAGGTACCTGCCCCGCCTTCGCCAAACTGTACATTGGACTCTAGATTTAACATACCGCCATTCCAGAAGCTTTCTACCGTTTCCACTCTTTTGTCCACTTCTTCCCCCCGTTCCAGAATAACAGGGCAGTAACCAAAGCGGGCTAACATCAGTCCGCAGAATAATCCGGCAGGACCAAATCCTGCAATAACAGGCCTGGCTGCCAGTCTGGCTTCACCGGAGGACTTAAACTGATATGCACTTTTCTTTGCTATGGTGACATTGGGAGATTTCAGCCTTGCAGCTTTTTTTTCTTCCTCTGAAACCTCTGCCTCCACCTGATACACATAAAAGATGTCTTCCTTTCTGGCATCTATGGATTTTCTGGTAATTACAAGCTTCTTTATCTCCTGTTCGGGTATCTTAAGGGTCTTTGCTGCCAGCTTGTACAAATCCTTCTCTGTATGATCAATTTTAAGTTTTAACTGGGATATCTGTAGCATAAGTTACCTCTTTTCTCTCACCTTTTCTATAAATGACTGCCGGCTACGAAACCGCTGGACCATGCCCATTGCAGGTTATAGCCCCCGCAGGTACCGTCCACATCCACAACTTCTCCTGCAAAAAATAATCCTTTTACCAGCTTTGATTCCATCGTTGCCGGATTTATGAAAAGAGTATCGACCCCTCCGGCGGTAACCTGGGCCTGTTCAAAGGAATTGGGCTCGGATACCGGTATCTTCCATTCCTTTAGCCTAAGGGCCAATTGGTTTAGCTGTTCTTCCTTTAGCTGGCTTAGGGTTAAGGATACTAAAATCCCGCTTTCCTTTAAAGCTGTATAGGCAAGTTTTTTATTCAAAAGCCCTATAAAGGCCTGCTCTATTGATTCCTTTTGGTTTCTTTTAAGCCTGCTTCTAAGAATCTCCTTAATTTCTTCTTTTGAAAGAGAAGGAAAGAAGTCAAGTATCAATACGGCTTCCCTGCCTTCACTAAGGGCCTTGGCTGCATAGCGGCTTACCTGCATAACCGGAATACCGGATACCCCATAATCCGCAAAAAGTATTTCTCCCTTTTCTTTTACAAGCAGCTTCTTTCCGGAATACAGGCTTACTTCCGCCTCGGTACGTACTCCCGATAATGTCTTAAAGTATTTTTCCCTGGATTTTAGCTGGACAAGCGCCGGGAGTGGCGTAATAATCTTATGCCCCAGAGCCTTGGCAATTGCAAATCCGCTTCCATCGGAACCAAGGGCAGGATTTGCCATGCCTCCGGAAGCTAAAAGAATCCTGTCTGCCTGATATTCTTTCCTGTCCGTCAGAATCCTAAGCTTCTTATCAACTTGCTGTACATGGGTATCGCATTCTATTTTAACATTCAAACGTTCTGCTTCCATCAATAATACCTCCAGTACAGAGGAGGCCTGTCCGGAATTCGGATAAAGATATCCGTTCTTCTCATGGGGATAGATACCAATTTCCTTAAAAAATTCCACCGTTTTGTCTGTATCAAATGCTTTTAATATCTCTCCCGCAAAAGAAGGATTGTTACTTCGGTAGCATTCTTTGGTTTGTACAAGATTGGTATAATTGCATTTACCATTTCCCGTTGCAAGAATCTTCTTTCCGGGTCTGTCCTTATGTTCCAGAACCGTGACCTGCTTATTTCTCTTTGCGGCCCATATGGCGGCAAAAAGCCCGGATGCTCCGCCTCCAATAATATATATTCCGCCCATATGGTCACTCCTTCCATTTTACTTTTAAATTACGGCACTTGAGCTATATTATAGCATACTTATAAATATCTGCCCACCATTTATCATATAATCCCCATGGATATCGCAGGCTTGCCAGTAGTTTGCTTGCACTCTACACAATACTGCCCAAACAGAAAGTTTGAAAAATGTTTTATCTTTTTCAAACCAATACCCGGAGCAAACACATAAAAAGGGTTGTTCTGCCATAAATTAACATATTCTTGACAAACATGCTCTTATGACTTAAGATAACAAGTAGGCAATATTACCTAGGCCATATTCACTATATGCTTAGAAAGGAGCGAAGGATGAACACATTAGTTGTTTTCTATTCACTTGAAGGGAATACAAAAATCATTGCTGATATCCTTACAGAGGAATTGGATTCTGATTGTATAGAGTTAAAGCCAGACAAGGAAATTCCAAAAGGAGGTCTTACCAAGTTTTTCTGGGGCGGAAAAAGTGTATTATTTCATGAAAAGCCTGACCTTGTAAATGACCTGCCTGATATGGATGAATATGATACCATATTCATTGGCACTCCCATATGGGCAAGCTCCTATGCTCCCCCCATTGCCTCTTTTTTGGATAAGGTATCCATTAAGAATAAGAAACTGGCCTTTTTTGCCTGTCATGCGGGCGGCGGTGCAGATAAATGCTTTGATAAATTAAAATCAGCCTTGAGCGAAAATACAGTTATTGGAACAATAACCTTTACCGACCCTGCAAAAGAAGAAAAGGACAAAATCAAAGCTTCGGTAAAGCATTGGCTCCATGAAATCACTTGATACTCTCCTGCATTATAGAAACATAGGCTGTTTTTATAACCGGATGCACGGCGGTAAAAGCAGCCACAAACAAACTTATCATAAGGAAAAGGGCTTAAGAAAACAGTTGGAAACTGTTTCTTAAGCCCCTTTTATTTACTGTTATTCAAAGTCTTAGAGGAAGCTAAGCTTTTTGACCTGTTCCAGTACATCTCCTTCGCTGAAGGGCTTTACGATAAAGCCCTTGGCACCGGCACGAATACAGTCCATTATCACAGCTTCCTGACCCATGGCAGATACCATAATAACTTTACAATTCTTATCAATCTTCTTAATAACCTGCAGGGCTTCCAATCCATCCATCCCAGGCATGGTGACGTCCATTGTTACAAATTCAGGTTTAACCATGAGATATTTTTCCACAGCTTCTCTTCCGTTCGAAGCTTCTCCTACTACTTCATAACCGTTCTTCTTTAAGATATCTCCCAGTACTTTTCTCATAAATATGGCATCGTCAGCAATTAAAACCTTCTTCATACGGCCTCCTACAATTTCGCCCGGCACAGTAATCTCCCAGCATTTTTTAATCTAACGCACCACAATATTATAAATCTTATCTTTTACGTAGATTTCCTTTACAATGTTTTTGCCTTCAAGGAACTGCGTGATAGCATCCGTATTCATGACCTTCTCCTTAACAGTTTCCTGTTCTTCCCCTCTGTTAATCATTACGGTTGCTTTTAATTTACCATTTACCTGGACAGCGATTTCAACCTGGTTTTCGATTGTCTTATCTTCTTCCCATACAGGCCATGCTGTTTCATAAATCCTGCCCTTAAAACCTGCCAGACTCCAAAGCTCTTCTGTCATATGGGGTGCTACCGGATTTAACAGGATAAGGAAGGTTCTGTATTCCCCTTTTGTAACCTTACCCAGCTTGTTAAAATCATTAATTAATGCCATCAGAGCAGCAATAGCTGTATTGAATTTAAGTCCTTCAAAATCCAGACTGACCTTCTTTATAGTCTGGTGCATCTTGACTTCCAATTCCCTGGAGTAGCCTTCCTCCTCTGTAAGAATATCCTGAAGCTTCCACACCCTTTCAAGGAAACGGCGGCAGCCCTTTACTCCATCATTGGACCATGCGGCACTCAACTCAAAAGCTCCGATAAACATCTCATAGGTACGTAAGGTATCCGCGCCGAATTCATTTACGATATCGTCCGGATTAATTACATTTCCTCTGGACTTTGACATCTTTTCACCGTTCTCACCAAGAATCATACCATGAGAGGTCCTCTTCTTGTAGGGTTCAGGTTCACTTACATAGCCCAGATCATAGAGGAACTTATGCCAGAACCTGGAATAGAGAAGATGCAGAGTGGTGTGTTCCATTCCGCCGTTATACCAGTCTACCGGCAGCCAGTAATCCAAGGCTTCCTTTGATGCAAATGCATCCTCATTGTGAGGATCAATATAGCGCAGGAAGTACCAGGAAGAACCTGCCCATTGGGGCATGGTATCCGTCTCTCTGTGGGCATGTCCACCGCAGTGAGGGCAGGTAGTCTCAACCCAATCTGTCATTCGGGCTATCGGAGACTCTCCGTTTTCACCGGGTTCATAGCTTTCTGTCTCCGGCAAAAGCAACGGAAGCTCACTTTCAGGAATAGGAACATAACCGCATTTGTCGCAATGTACTAAGGGAATGGGTTCTCCCCAGTACCTCTGTCTTGAAAATACCCAGTCTCTAAGTTTAAAATTTACGGTCTTCTTTCCGATTCCTTTTTTCTCTACCCAGTCTGTCATACATTTTTTAGCTTCTGTCACGTAAAGTCCGTTAAGGAACTCGGAATTAATCAGCTTTCCATTATAATCGGTAAATGCCTCTTCTTCTACATTGCCGCCTTCAATTACAGGAATGATGGGGAGACCGAATTTCTTTGCGAATTCCCAGTCTCTGGTATCATGGGCAGGTACTGCCATAATAGCACCTGTTCCGTATGTCATAAGAACATAATCCGAAATCCAGACAGGAATTTCCTTGCCTGTCACAGGATTTACAGCAGCTACACCCTTAATCTCCACACCGGTTTTTTCCTTGGCAAGCTCTGCTCTTTCAAAATCAGATTTCTTCGCAGCTGCTTCTCTGTAGGCAGTTATCTCTTCCCAATTTGTTATATCATCTTTGTATTTATCCAATAAACCATGCTCCGGTGAGATTACCATATAGGTAGCACCGAAAAGAGTATCCGGTCTTGTTGTAAAGATTTTTAAGGTTTCTTCTTTGCCGCTTAATTTAAAATCAATTTCGGCTCCTTCTGAGCGTCCAATCCAGTTCTTCTGCTGATTCTTAATGCGGTCCGCATAGTCTACCAAATCAAGGTCATCTATTAAACGGTCTGCATAGGCAGTTATCTTTAACATCCACTGGCTCTTTACCTTATGGACAACTTCGCTGCCGCAGCGCTCACATACACCGTTTACTACCTCTTCATTTGCAAGCCCTACCTTACAGGAGGTACACCAGTTAATAGGCATCTCTGCCTTATAGGCAAGTCCTTTTTCAAATAATTTCAAGAAAATCCACTGTGTCCATTTATAATAGCCTGTATCTGTGGTATTAACTTCCCTATCCCAGTCAAAGGAATAACCAAGGGATTTTAGCTGTTCTTTGAAATGCTTTATATTATTATCCGTTACAATTCTCGGATGGATTTTGTTCTTTATGGCATAATTCTCCGTAGGAAGCCCAAAAGCATCCCAACCCATAGGATATAGAACATTATAACCTTCCAGCCTTCTCTTTCTTGCTATGATATCAAGAGCCGTATAAGGTCTTGGATGTCCTACATGCAGTCCTTGTCCTGATGGATAAGGAAACTCAACAAGGGCATAATACTTAGGTCTGGACTTATCAATTCCGGTTTGAAAAGCATTTTCTTCATCCCAGATGTCCTGCCACTTTTTTTCAATTTTCTTCGGTGAATATTCCTCTGTCACTCTTAATGACCTCCTAAAATGTACTATATTTTTTTCAATTATACACATAATTGTTTCTTTTCACAACACTTAAAGCCATTTTAACCTGCTTTTATCATTATAATCTTACCGTGCTCCCATAAAATATGCAACATGATTATTCATAATACCACTACAGGCACGAAAATAAAAGACACATCTTTGGTTTTATTTTCATTTTCTGAAAACCGGCCAAAAATGTGTCTTTCCAATAATACATCAGCTTAAGCGTATAATCATCAGGCTCGCACCTGCACCATTGTTAATTAAAGTAGCTGCACCTATGATAGTTGCAAACATCTGCAAGGATATTGTTGCACCTACTCCCAAATCAAGCTCAATCTCATTGTAATACTGCGAAGTTGACAGCACCGGATTGATAGTGGAAGTAATATTGGCAGAGCCATTTATTATCAGCCTGCTGCCCATTAACAGCGATAAAGTTGTATTAATATGGTAGGATATACGGTATCTTCCAAAGGTATTGACAGTAAACACCGTATTGGCACCGTTTACTGAAATATCTGCGGATAACAGCTGCGTACTCGGAAGGGCAATCAATGTTCCACCCAGCAATACAGTAATCGTAGGACCCGTTGTATTGGCAGCAAAGCCTGCTGTCACGGACGGATTCGGTCCTAAGGCTCCTGTAGCTCCTGCAGGTCCTGTATCTCCTGTGGCTCCCGTTGCTCCCGTTGCTCCGGCGGCTCCCACTGCCCCAGTGGCTCCTGTGGCTCCTGTAGCTCCCTCAGGGCCTGCCGGACCTGTGGCACCAACTGCTCCCACTGCACCTGCAGCTCCTGTGGCTCCTGTTGCTCCTGTGGCTCCCGCAGGGCCTGTGGCTCCTGTGGCTCCTGTTGCTCCCGTTAGACCTGCGGCTCCGGCCGCTCCTGTGACTCCTACAGCTCCTAAGGCTCCCGTTGCTCCCGTGGGACCATCAGGTCCGGTAGCTCCTGTGGCTCCCGTGGCTCCTGTAGCTCCTGTGGCAGGGCCTGTGGCTCCTGTTGCTCCCGTTGCTCCTGTAACTCCTGGAGTAACCGGGGCATTCATAGCAAGCATCATCTTGGAATTTAGCATAAGCTGGTTCTCAAGTGCCGTGTTTAACATCCCTTCAACACTTGAATTTACCTCTAATACCTCTTCATAGGTCGCACTTCCGCCTGAAAGTCCCGGCAGTGTTCCCAGTACAAACTGCATCTTTTCCCCTTCTGCATTGAGGATATGGCTCATTCCCAATTCCTCCAGGGCAATAGATGCTAATATCTGGTTAATAGAATCTCCTCTGGTAAGAGGCGGATCAATGATAGGATACCTTGGCAGCGACATATTTTCCCCCTCCTAACTCAATCGAACTATCATTAGGGATGCTCCTGCAGAGCCGCTTAATAAGACCGCTGTTCCCAATAATCCAAATAATTGTAATGATACTGTTGTTCCTGCCGTAACATCAAGTAAAACCTCAGCAGAGAAGCTGGATAAACTTAACAGGGGGACTACTGTGGATTGTAACAGCGCCGTGCCATTGATCAACAGCCTTGTGCCAAGTATCAATGCAGCCGTAGTGTTAACATTGTAAGACAGCCTGTAACGCCCTGTGGTATTAACGGTAAAGGTATCATTGGCTCCATTTACTGTAATATCTGGAGGCAATACCTGACTGCTTGGGAGGGGAACTAAAACTCCTGCTACCGCTACCGATATGGTAGCTCCCGTTGTATTAGCTGCAAAGCCTGCTGTACTTGTAACGTTGGTACCTGTAGGACCTGTGGGGCCTGTGGCTCCCGTGGCTCCCGTGGCTCCTGTAGCTCCTGTGGCTCCCGTGGCTCCTGCGGCTCCCGTTGGGCCTATTGGGCCTACTCCTCCGGTCGGTCCTAAGGGACCTGTGGCTCCTGTGGCTCCCGTTACTCCTGTAGCTCCAACTGCACCGACTGGACCTGTGACTCCTGCCGGGCCGACTGCTCCTGTAGGACCATCTGAACCCACAGCTCCGGTTGCTCCTGTAGCTCCTGCCGGACCCGTATCACCGGTTGGACCCGTGGGACCCGCGGCTCCTGTCGCCCCCGTTGCCCCTGTGGCTCCTGTCGGACCTGTCGGACCACCGGATGGGCCAGTGGCTCCTGTGGCTCCTGTGGGACCCGTGGGACCCTGCATTTCCGATGAAGCTAAGGCGCTTTGCATTTTATTCTTATAAAGCAGCTGATTCTGCGATATAGCGTCTATCATATTGCGGACACTATCATTTGCTGCCAGAACATCGTCTACTGTTGCTCCCGGCCCGGTTATACCGGGAAGGGTTCCTATAATATACTGAAGCTTTTCGCCTTCTGTGTTAATAATGTGGCTTAATCCCAATTCTTCCATAGCAATAGAAGATAATATCTGGTTAATTACATCTTCTCTTGTCAATGCAGGGCTAATGGAAGGAAAACTCGGCTGTGACATATAATTGCACCCCTTTGATTAAAATTTAAATCCTTAGTTCTTCCAGTCTTTTTTTCGCCTCTGTAAAACCAGGATGAATGAATAATGCCTGCTGGAAAGCTTCACGTGCATTCTCCTTTTCTCCTAACTTTAAATATGCCTCCCCCATATAATGATATGCAAGAAAGCTTCCACTGCCGCACCGGATAAGATAATCTGCATTATCCTCTCCAAGTAAAATGCAATAAGAAAACTCTCTTTTTGCTGCCTCATATCTGCCAAGCTGAAATAAGGCAATTCCTCTATAAAAATGAAGTTCAACATAATCCTTATATAGATTGACCGCTTTTTCTAAACCCTCACAAACACTTTCCATGCTTCCGTTATAAATGAGTATGTCATATTTTAGTTTATATAGAAAGGCCGGCGGCATTTTACTTTGAGATAAAAATTCCATAACTGCGTGATTAACAAGCTCCAATGCATCTTTAATATCCCCCAGCCGGTATAATTCGCAAGCTATATAGTAATCCAGCCATGGATTATCTGTTTCTGTTTCTTTTTCCTTCAGGCAGATTTGAAGATTCCTTAATGCTTTTTCTTTCATGTGTTTTGTAGTGTATCCGTAGTGAATGATTTCCACAGAACCTTTTGCATCACCTGATTCCGGTACAATGCCCGAACCTTTAAGAAGCCTCTCATGTATACGGCCTTTAAAATAGAAGCCGTTCTTTCTTCTGAAAAGTCTGTTGTGATAAGATATATAGTACTTCTTCTCTTCTTCTCTTTCTGAGTCAGTCAAATGCAAAAGTTTAACAAAAAACATATCCCTATCCTGCTCTGACAGTAATCTTTTAAAAGCATCCTTATTCCTTATTACCAGTCTTTCATCAGCATCCATCCACAGTATCCAATCACAAGAAGCCTTTTCTATACTCATATTGCGGGCCTCACTGAAATCTTCTTTCCACTCCATTTGATATATTTTGTCCGTATAACCGGAACAGATATCCACTGTACTGTCATCAGAGCCTGTATCAATAATAATAATCTCATCGGCAATATCTTTTACACTTTCTAAAGATGCCTTAATATACTCTTCTTCATTTTTCACTATCATACAAAGACTTAAAGTGGGCATAATCCATCCTTTAGACACATTGGATTTATAATATTTTATGTTCTATCCTGACAATGGTTACGATAAAATTAATATTGTAAAACTGCTTCTATGTAAGAATCACTACAAAAGTTTATTCTCATATAATATAATAATAATTATGTAATGAACCGGAGATTTATTAATGGTTACTATCAGTTTAGCCATGATTGTCAAAAATGAAGAAAATTATATAAAGAGATGCTTGAATTCTGTCTATGGAGTAGTGGACGAGATTATTATTGCAGATACCGGTTCCACCGACAAAACAAAAGACATCTGTTCCTTCTATACCGATAAAATTTATGATTTTAAATGGATAGATGACTTTTCTGCTGCCCGGAATTATTCCTATGGACTTGCAACGATGGACTACATTCTGTGGCTGGATGCAGATGATTTTCTGCTGCCCGAAGACAGAATCAAGCTTCTTAAATTGAAAGAGACTATAGACCCAAAGATTAATACTGTAATGATGAAATATAACACCGGTCTGGATTTACAGGGAAATGTGGTTTTTTCTTATTACCGTGAAAGAATGACTAAAAGAGAATGCGGCTTTCTATGGCATGAGCCTGTTCATGAGTATATGCTGACTACCGGACCTGTTTTAGAAACAGACCTCTGCATCACTCATGGGAAAATACCGGGAGAAAAATCAAGTGACAGAAATTTAAAAATCTACGAAAAAAAACTAAGAAAAAGGGAATTCCTTTCTCCCCGGGGAACCTATTATTATGCCAGGGAATTAAGGGATCATGACCGGTTTTCAGAAGCCGCGAGGCAGTTCGAGTTATTCCTGGATACGGATATGGGATGGATTGAAGATAATATCTCTGCCTGCAGTGAACTCGCCAAATGCTACCTTAAGCTGAATCAGGATAAACGCGCCCTTGCCTGCCTTTTCAGAAGTTTTGTCTACACTACTCCGAGGGCTGAAATCTGCTGTCAAATCGGCTATTATTACCAGGAAAAAAAGGATTATCAAACTGCTGCTTTCTGGTTTGAATTTATACTCTCCCTCAAAAAGCCGGTACAATGCTGGGGCTTTCTGCAGCATGACTGCTGGTCCTATATCCCACTTATTGAAAGCGCCGTCTGCTATGACCGGATGGGTGATTATAAAAAAGCACTGAAATTCAATACAAAGGCATTAAAAGTAAAGCCTGATTCCTTACAGGCAAAACAAAACCAGGTATATCTGCAAAATAAAGTGGCTTTACAGCGGAAAAGAAAAACGAAAGGAGCTCCCTAATGTCTATTCCGAATTTTCCGGATATCAGCCCGGATATTACAAGAGAAAAGGCCCTGAATATGATTCTGGCTTCTATTGCCTTAGAAGAAGTGGGACTAAGCCACATTATTAATGCAGAAGGTGAGAAAATACAATATGTCATAAACGAATTAGAAAAAAAAACCGGAAGCTGTGCTTCCGTAGAGGATATCTTATCGGTTAATAAAAGTGTTGAATCACTGATTGATACACTAATGCAGATGCAAGTCTTCCTGAAAAACAAGATGGAAAGTGTACTGGATGTCATGACCTCGGAAATCGGCCCCACTGGACCAACAGGCCCCACTGGCTGCCCGGGACCTATTGGCCCTATTGGCCCGATAGGTCCGACAGGTAAGCAGGGTCCAAGAGGACAAAGGGGGGAAAAGGGCGATACCGGTCCAATAGGTCCAGTGGGCCCCCCGGGTCCTGCCTGCCAATCCTTTGCCTGTATCTCTTCCTTTAAGGAAGCATGCATAGACTCCACCTGGAACTGCATGACTCTCTTTAAATGGAGAGTTAACTTTTCTTCCGACAACTGTTTTTGTCCCACACTTTCTCCCGACTGCAGTTACATTCTCTTGAAAGGCGGAGCTTATTATCTGATTACACTGACTCTTAATATAACCGGTCAAAATAACCAGCAGAAAAAGAATCTTGATATTTCCATAAACCTTTGTGAAAACAGTCAGACGACAGAAGTCTTTCGGATATACCGGCCGTTTACCGCCTGCGCCAGCACGCCGGTTACGGTATCCGCCGGCAATTTTCTCATTCATACCTTGGACTTTAGTGAAGAGAGCTCTCTTTCTGTCTGCCTTATATCTCCCTATTCCGTTACTACCGGGCAGGCAGAACTTACGGTTATTGAATTTCCATGCTGATATCAAAAAGTACTATACCCAGCCTGATAATCAGCTGGAGTAATTCTCCAGAATTGCATACAGCTCGTCCAGGTCCTTGACAAATATTCCTTTTTCTAACTGAAGCCTGTCCTCTAATGCCAGATTTTCAACGGATACACCTGTATAGTTATAAACCGTTTTCTGATCCCCATAGTAGGCTACAATATAACCATCCACTGCTTTAAGGAAATATTTATATTCTACCGAATCCGAATTGTAAGTTTTACGAAGCACGATATTATCTTTTGAGAAAGAAATCAGTTCAAAGGATACCAGACCCTTCTCAAATTCACTTAGCGACAAATCTGCAAGGTATTCCTTTAAGTACTGCATGACCTCTTCTCTGTTCAATCCAATAAGGTAGCTTGGTGTAGGAAGTTCCTCCTCCTTCAGGCTGCCTGTTTTCATATCATAGGTCTGGAGGGTATACTGGGTTGTAGGAAGTACCGCATTTGTAACGGCACTGGCCGCCGTGTCACCGGCCTCTGAGCCCTCTTCCTTCCCGGTGCTCCCATTATCACCTGTGGTCTTTGCCTCTGCTGCATTTGCAGTATTGTTAAGATATCCCTGTTCTTTCAGTTCCTTGATAAGGTCATTATTTCTTTCTACAGCATTTTCATTAAATTCTTTCAATGCCTGCTTATAGCTAAAATAATAGCAGGCTGTAAATATACATGCTATGGACAAAAAACCAAGAAAATAGGTTACTGCCTTTTTATATCTCACTAATATCACTCCTTTGCATTAAGTATTCACCTAAAAATAAGGTTTATACATCCGCAAAGGGAAAGAGCTATAAAAGATGAAGCTTAACTGCGATACGGGCAAGCGTGCGCCCCATAGGCATTTTAACCAATTCCGTTTCCGTAACATCCTTAAAAACAAGAAGTAATACCGCATAAACAATCATTGCAACGCAAATAGCAAACAGCGTACTTAATGCATTGCTTTTAATTGTCGTATACAGCAGCCAATAGACAAGGTAAGCAACCCCTGCCATAAAGACAGAACATCCTGCAGGTATTAAAAATGTCTTTTTGATCTCCTGCTTATAGTTTAAAAGTCTTGCCACGGAAATCCAATTTAATATACACACTATAAGAGCAAAAATCACATTGCTGACCACAAGTGCATAGGCACCAAGATTTAAAAATTTCAATAAAATATACAGTACCACAATATGTATTACCAATGCTATCACAGAATGTATTACCGGCAGATGCATCTTGTTAATTCCCTGTAATACGGCATTAGTCAAAGTAGATAAAGCATAAAATACAATTGCAACCGAACCCAGTGCCAACATTCTGGCAGGCAAAAGACTGGCATCTCCAAAGATTAACTTTAGTATCGGTGAAGCCAATACTCCTATGCCAAAGGCGCTGGGAATGGCTATAATCATATTGAATTTAATCGAATCATGTATCTTTTCCTTTACAATAAGATGAGCTCCCTCTTCTCTGGAAGTAACAATGCTTGGCACAATAGCCACCGCCATAGCAGATGCAATAGAAATCGGTACGTTCACCAGAATATTATATTTATTGGTGTAAATCCCCCAAAGAGCAGAGCGTCCGGTATCCCCAAGTCCCTTTCCGCTTAGTACATAGGAAAAAACAGAACCGTCAATTAAGGAACTGATATTATAAACGGTCTGGCTTAGAATTACGGGTAAAACAGTAAAACCAAATACCTTAAGGATTACCGGCACTGTTTCCGGAAGGGAATTTCTATCCTTCCTCATCTGCTTATCTACAACGGGCTTGTACAGTGCAAATATAAAAGCTAAAAATATCAGGGAAGCAATTGCTCCTATCAGGGTACCAAGGGTTCCCCCCGCAGCACCATAAGCTGCCATTTTATCGGAAGCGCTGTGGTTTTTCACCAGAAAATAAGCAGCAACAATACTTACCACCGCATTTACAACCTGTTCAATTATCTGGGAAATAGAAGTTGGCAGCATGGTTTTCTTTCCCTGGAAAAAACCTCTTAATACTCCCATTATTGCAAATACCAGAATTGTCGGTGCAAGTACCCTTAAAGGAATCGCTACTGCCGGCTGCTTTGAGATTATTACAGCAAAGAAATCAGCACCGAAATATAAAATCAATGCAAAGGCGGTTCCTGTAATAATTGCAAACCCAAGAGCACAAAGAAACACAAGGTAGGAATTCTTATACTGCTTTTTAGCATCCCTGGAAGCTACCAGCTTCGATACAGCCAAGGGTAGGCTGTAAGAGGACAATATCAGGGCTATATTGTAAATATTAAACGCATAGCCGTAATACCCCATCCCTTCATCACCAATCAGATAGGTTAGCGGTATTCTGTAAACTACTCCGATTATTCTGACTATTATTGATGCAATAGCCAGTATACTCCCCTGAACCAAAAAATTATTGCTCTTATTCTCGACCTTGGGCTTTACCCCCTGGTATATTCCGTTGTATGATTCCATTTCAGCCAAAAACCTTTCAATTTATTTGAATATGCTCTTCTCTATTTTCCGGAAACAGCGCAATATATGTTTTTCCCGGGTTGATGGTAAGCTCTTCCCCTGTAGAATCATAATACCTCATTTTTTTCGTATTTTCATTCTTTTTCCAGGTTATCTTTATTCTTTTACCATCTGTTATATAATACCCTTTACCTTCGGCATTTTCAATATCCATTGTCTGGTAGCCATGATTATCTTTATTCCATTCCTTCACAAGCTGGATGATAATATTCTTATATGCCAGCTGTTTTCCTGTATTCTTATCAATATGGGATTTTCCAAACTGGTATCTAAGATAAGTTTTTGTGCTCTCATCATAAGTAAAATAAGGATTGGATATACTGGAAAAGCTTAAAGACAGCTTTGATACTGCATCATTGCTGTCAGGAGTCGTATCCTCATCATAAAATTTAAAGTGTCCTTCATAATCCTTGGAATAATCGGTCTCATAACCCTTTATTTTCATTCCCTTTTCTATTCCCTCTTTCGAGGTAAAGGCGTTATGGGGTGCTTTAATGGAGTTATCCCGATAAAAAACCGTCTCACCGATGCTGCTTAACCCACTTAATGTATCAATTCCCAGCTCTTTTATTTTCTTTGTGGCATAGGTAGTCTGCCCGTAATGAACAAAGATAGCATTATATTCATCCGCAACACTTACAAAATAATGTCTGGCACTACGGGTTGAACCGATTCTTTTGTCATTTAGTTCTTCAAAAATTCCCATCAGCCTTGTGATGCCGCCCTCTGCCAATGCTTCATAAAGAATAGAGGCTTCTGTCGTTCCGCTCTGGGGTGAGGCATATTCTATGTTGTTTAACATAATAGCAAAAGGTCTTTTCATTCCAACTTCTTCCTTTACCCATTGCCCGGTAAGTAAGCTCTTTACCTGCCCTTCGTGGCTTTCCTCTGCCTTCGTGGGAGCTGCTGTGGGCGTTGTTTCTATAACGCCCGATGTAGGTTCTTCTGACGGAGTTACCTCTGCGCCGTTTTTCTTATCACCTTTACTGCATCCAATCATTAAAAGAGCAGTCAATACAACCAAAATTAATAAACGCTTTTTCATTTTCACGCCAACCTCTTTTTTATTTATTCCTTGTAATCTGAAGGCCATCAAGAATTTCCCGCTGTTTTTCTTCCATAACAGTCCTCTCTTCTTCCTCCATATGGTCATATCCAAACAGATGCAGCATACTATGGGCAACTAAAAATCCTAATTCCCTCTCTTTTGAATGACCGTATTCAATGGCTTGTCCTATAACCTTTTCCACCGAAACAATAATGTCTCCCAGCAAAAGTTCCCCTGTTTCCGGATTAAAACAGTCATCCGCCTCTTCTTCCAGGTGTGAAAAATCAGCCGGAATCCCATAATCCACCATGGGAAAAGACAGTACATCCGTAGGTGCATCTATCTGCCTGTATTCCTTATTAATTGCCTGAATTTCCTTATTATCCGTTAATATAACGTTTAACTCCACTTCATAAGGGCAGTTCTCCGTATCCAGAGCTTTTTCCACCACCTTATGTATGAGGGATTCATAATCCAGGTCTAATTTGATATCTGTTTCATATTCAAAATTCAGTGTCAAGATAGTCCTCCTCTTTGCCATAGTAATCCAAATAAAAATTCTTTAGTTTTATATACTGGGCAACTGTCAGATTAGAATCTGAAAGGCTGTCCTTTTCAAGCCGCATGGCAAAAAGATTATCAATAAATTTCAACATGAGTTTTAAGAGGTCCATGGCTTTCTTGTCCTCTTCTCTCCTATTTGCTAAAAAATATTCCTTTGCTGCAACCAGGCTTACAGTGAACATAACAACCGCGCCCTCCGGTGAAGCCGGCTTGTCCGCCTTCAGGTTATGGGATGCAATAATATTTATGATAGCCTCTGGCAAATGATACTCCTTTGCAAGGGCAATTCCTTCTGCAACATAATCTTTCCCCTTAAGCCTTCCGATTTCATGATAAAGCCCTCCGGCCCTTGCGGTATTTCTATCAAGCCCGGCAGCTATGGCAGCTCCTTCCGATATGGCAGCAATCCTGCCCGCATGCAGAAAAAGCTTTTCGGAAGCCTTTAACTCCTTATAGAGTTCAAAATCCTCCCTAAGTATACTCTCTATGGTAAGCTCATGGTCCTCTGTATCCTCTTTCGTTTCAGAAGCTGACATTCTTTTCTGAAATAAATCACCTGCAATATTACCAATCAGAATCGACACAATAACCGAACCAATAGCTATCGCCGAATGAAATCCCAAAAATCTTTCCACCGAAAAATTACTGTTTACTAAAAGTATGATAATATCTGCAGAGATTATCAAAAGAAACGAATACCAAAACAGTTTTTTTTCTTTTTTGTTCACCGGCAGCAGACTGATTAATATCCCATTTATGAGGAAAAAAAGCCCCTTTTCCCAGGTTAACCGCTCCAATGAATTTGCAAGAATATAAAATAGCAAGGTAAAGAATATACTGCTTTCTTTTTTTAAGACTACTGCAGCAAATGCCACTCCAATAAAAATAGCCGGCATAAAATCAGTTCCTGTCAATAGTATCCCAGGAAGTGACAATAATACTGTTACAAGAATAGCAGGGGAATCCTTCTTCCTGCCGTCCGTATACAATATCAGCAGTACAACTAGAAGGATCCCCAAGGTCCCTGCTTTTAAAATGTCCAATCTTGAAAAGTGCATCAAAAATGCCCCTGTCATATATTCCATCTGCTCATCCTAGCCTTGTCTCTTCCTGTGGTAAGCTTTGTCGGGATTTTTTATGACAATTCCTTTCGGACCTTTTCTCCCATACTTTTCCTTTTTCAATTCCGTTTTGCTTAGTTTGCTTTCATAAGTCTCATATGCCATAACAATCTTTTGCACCAGCGGATGCCTAACCACATCCTGCCCTGTTAAATAGGCAAATCCGATATCTTCAATTTTATTAAGCACCTTGATAGCAACATCAAGTCCCGACTGGGTTCCGCTTGGCAAATCCTTTTGTGACAAGTCACCGGTTACGACTACTTTGGAGCCAAAACCAATACGTGTTAAGAACATCTTCATCTGGGCAGGCGTGGTATTTTGTGCCTCATCCAAAATAATAAACGCATTCTCCAAGGTCCGCCCTCTCATATAAGCTAAGGGTGCCACCTCTATCAATCCCTTTTCCGTATTTTTTAAATACCCCTCTGCTCCCATAATCTGATACAATGCATCATAGAGAGGCCTAAGATAAGGGTCTACCTTACTTTGCAGATCACCTGGAAGAAAGCCTAACTTTTCTCCCGCTTCTATGGCAGGCCTTGTAAGAATAATCTTTCCTACCTCGTCATTTTTAAAAGCAGTTACTGCCATGGCCATAGCAAGGTAGGTCTTGCCGGTTCCTGCAGGCCCTACTCCAAAGGTAATCATTTTCTTGCGTATGAAATCCACATAAGCCTTTTGCCCTAAGGTTTTAGGCTTTATCTGTTTACCGGAAATTGTATGGCAGATTAAATCCTGGTCAATCTCCACAATTGCCGCGTCTTTGTTGTCCTGGCTTAGCGACAGGGCATAGCTTACATTCTGCTCTGTTATAGCATTTCCCCTCTTTGACAGTTCCAAAAGATTCATAAAAACACTTTTTGCTTTTACTACGTTATCATTTTCACCAATTAACTTTATCTCACCATCCCTGACAATTATAGTAACGGCTAAGGTTTTTTCTATCATTTTAACATAGGCGTCAAATTGGCCAAACACATTCTTTTCATGCTCAAGAGGCACATCAATTATCGTTTCCATCAGACTCATCTGTATCAATAATCCTCCACTCACTGTCATCAATAGCCTTATAATCTTTCACGGACTCCAATACCACAAGCTTACCGTTTGCTGTACAGACATTCCCCTTTACAGCTACCTGGACATTATTCTCCAATATTGTAACATCTCGTTCCTTCAGCTTCTTTATAAAACGTTCTAACCGCTTTCCCGCCAGGGCTTTTGCCTCTGCCTCCGAATACTTTTTCTTTTCTTCCCTGTATTCTAAATATCGGTTTGCAGTCATAGAAACCGGAAGGTAAAATTCATCATTAAGATGTAATGTAAATTCATCCCCAATTATATCATATTTATTATAAGGAATTCTAGGTCTGTATAAATTTATTTTTTTCAATAATATGGAAAAAGTATAAGATTTTTTTTCTTTGCCGGTATAGACCTTATCCGTATAGTATAAGGAAAATTTATCAGAATAATCATAAAAAGTCTTACCAATAATATCCGCATCAGCAATCATCGGCTGTTTTCTCACCAATAATCCGTTATCTCCTATGATATCAACTACCCCGGATACCAGAACGTCTCCTTTCTTTACCACATCTCCGATTCCTGCCATCGGAGTTCCTGTTCTTGTCACAATCTTTGTAATAATACAATCCTTAGAAGCTATAATATGGCAGTTATTGGTTTTAGTTACCGCCGGAGAGGGCATGTTAGTCTCTGTTATTTTAATAATCAGTCTTGTACCTTTTATTTCAGCAGAAACCCATCCAATATCATTATAGCTGTGACGTATCAGATCTTCTATTCCCTGACAGTTAATGTCTTTTTTCTTTAGTCCCGGCTGAATATCATTATTTCTTAAAAATTTCACCATCGCTTCTTGTGTATAAGTATAGCCGCCGGAAACGTTAATATCCCAAATAAACAGAGATAATATGTACAAAATGACCAGAAAAAGTAAAAATCCAAATACATATCCGCTTCTTTTTTTGTAATGCTGTATTGTAAAGGGAAGACCGTATCTTTTCTTTACTAACGGCAGAGTTCCTGTCTTTTTGGCAAGAGGTTTTAACTTATAATAATCCTTTAATTTAATCCGAAATTCATAATCTTCGCCATTTGACTTTAAATCCCACAAATAGATATAACGATTGCTGCACAAATTGATGAAACGCTCCGTAGACACTCCCTTTAACCGGACCAGGAGAAATCCCTGCAGCCAGCGAACCAGCTTTATAATCATCTGACGCCCTCCGTTTTGTTCTGTGTTATATAAGTTATGGCGGATACCAATCCGGTTATACGCATTTCATCATTTGTAAAATAAGGTATGTTTAAATTCTTGCCCTCCACCCGTATAATTCCTATTTTCGAAAGCACTTTTACAAAGGTATCGTTATATTCTAAAATTCCTTTATAATTCTCAATGCATACCTCATTTCTTCCCATGGCTGTTATAATCGGTGCTCCTGCTAAAATATCCGGCGGCAGTTTTAATTGCTCTGAAACGTTCTCTAAAAAAGGCCTTCTGTCTGCCTCTTCTTTCTTCTTATTTTTATTTATACTGCTATATAATTCTTTATTCGAAGTTTGCTTATTTTTTTCATGCAAGGATTTGAATTTATGCTGCATCCGAAATACTCCATATTATTCTGGATTATGATAGAATATATGGGTGGATTCTCTCAGTTATGCTTATAATCTGGGCACCTGCATGAAAGTTTGGGAAAGCGTTTTATATATTTTTATACGAATAGCGGGATGCGCCGCTCTTTTCCGGTTCAAATACGTTAGAATATATACCCTTTAAGGCTTCTCCAATCTTTTCTATACTTCTTTCGCCTGCCTTCTCATATCCCTCTTCTGTAAGCAGAGGAACCTCTCCTTTTAGAATATCACGTATTAATTTTTCGAATTCCTCAAGACTTCTGCCTTTATAAATCTGTTCACGGTCAAAAAGCCAGCCTTCATAAACAGGAATATCACGTATTAACGCGGGTATTTTAAGGGCCAATGCTTCTAACAGTACAATCCCTTCTGTTTCCTCTTTTGTAAGGAATAGAAACAAATCACTGCCGCAATAGGCCTGTTTTAGTTCTTCACTTGAAATATATCCCGGAAAATGCAGATTGGGAAGTTTCGTCTCTACTGCTTTTTTTATATTATCCGGCACTAGCTTTAGGTTGGTATCTCCAAACCATATAAACTGGTATTCGGGAATTCTCCCGGCCAGTTCGACAAAATCCTCAATGCCTTTTCTTTCAATATAATGACCAACAGAAATAACTACTTTATCCTTCCTGTCAAAGCGGTATTTTTCCCGGAAACTTTTTCCTGATTCCTCATCACGGTTAAAAAAGTCCAAATCAATGCCATTGGATAAATATAAAATTTCCTTGTTGATACCATAATCCTCTAATAACTCTTTCGAATACTTTGTCGGTGTAATTATTACATCTCCCAGGCAATAGCAAAAACGTATCCATTTCTTAAAGAAAGGAGCCAAAAAATCAGAACCCCTAAAGGACTTTTTAAAGTCCTCCATGGTGGAGTGGGCATAGTATACCACTTTTTTTCTCATGACTTTTGCTAACAGGGCCGCCAGCACCGAATCCGGAAAAATCGTATTTAGCTGGACAATATCGTAATCAAAGCTGAATTTTTGCGTATAAGCAACTCCTGTTTTTTCCAGTGCTGATTTCTGATGTTCCCATGCCTTTCCTATGCCGCTCTTTCGTATTAGTTTTAAACCGCCTCTATATAACCATATTTTCACACTTTTCCCGCATTCCATATACTGCACCCTTTCGTATCTGAATTTTCTTTTACCTCCATCATGCATAAATCCTCTGCAAGAGGATGGTTTAACGCTTTATAACTGTCTATGCTAATAACCCACAGAATGGATCAGCGCAGTAAACACCAGATTTAACCCCATCGAATAAGCTGCTATTGAAACTGGTTTGCCTGCCAGTATTATGATAGAAAATTTTTTCAGGGAGATTTTTGTTATTCCGGCCAGATAACATAGAAAATCATCAGGGGCTACAGGAAAGAAGATTGCTAACGCAAACCATTTATCAAATTTATCGCTGCTTAGCCATGAACTGTATTTCTTCCAAAGTCCGGGCTTTGAAATCTTTTCTACGAATATGGTTCCGTAGCGCCTTGCTAAAAGGAAGGCAATAATTGAACCCATGCATATCCCAATGTAATTATAGAGAAAACCCTTCACCGGTCCAAAGATAAGCACTCCGGCAAGGCATCCAATTGACCCCGGAACAATAGGAATCACAACCTGTACAGCCTGTACCAATATAAATATGATATCCGCAAATATTCCGAATCGGCTTAAAAAACTATGTAATGCATCGGAAGATACGAATATTTTTGCTTTATAGCCATAGAATAAAAAAGCAATTACCAGCACAAAACCCAAAACAGTTATGAAATCTAAAAATGATATTTTTCTTTTCACCGTATCTGCTCCAATCCAATTTTAATACACACACTTTTAACCATGATTATAAAGCAAATAACTAAAGAACAGGTTTATGTAATATAAATGATTTCTAAAGAATTTCAAAAAAATATACGGTACATCCATATGGAAAATGGATGTACCGTATTCAGATGATGCAGCAATTTTTGCTTTTTAGAAATGAAAAAACTAAAAAAATAAAAACCCCTGAACTTTGTGTTCAAGGGTTAATTTAAGCAGCTTCGCTACTTATTTGAATTTACGCTTACGGGCAGCTTCAGACTTTTTCTTACGTCTTACACTTGGCTTTTCATAATGCTCTCTTTTACGGATTTCCTGTTGAATGCCGGCCTTCGCACAGTTTCTCTTAAATCTACGTAGAGCACTATCTAAAGTCTCATTATCTTTTACAATAACATTTGACATAGTCTCACACCTAACCTCCCTCCAGTTGTGTATTGTGCCTATACAACTGTTTGGGTATTTTTTGAACAGCACTACAGTAATTATATTGTCTATTATATGTTTTGTCAATACATTTTTTAATAATTTCCGTTGTCCGCTTGGTCCTTCAGTCCCTTAAGCTCTTGTATATTGTTTACATTTGTGTTTCGAAAAACCCACTTCATCTGAACCTGATAGCTGATAAAGAATAAAATAGAATCCACAAATACCTTAATTAAAGTTTCAAAAGCTCCCATGGCAGAATACAGCCAAGTCACCAAAAAAGCCGAAAGAAGCATCTGAACAATGCAGAGGGCGAAATAGCGCACAAATACTCTGCCTCCATTATTTGTATTCCCAAATACTTTACTGCGGTTAAAAGAAAAGTTCACGAAGGATGATATTATCCTTGCGGCTACGGTACTTACCATAATAAATCCAACAGGAAATACCAGCCTGGTCAGATTGCTAAATAGTATAAACAGAAGAATATCAACGAAAAAGGAGGCCAGGGATACCGCCAAAAACTTAACAAACAACGAATATATCCGCAGGGAATCCAATAAGGGATTAAAGTGAGAGGATTTATTGTCTTCCAGATAGATTGTTTCTATGGGCACTTCTATAACCGATATGCCATATTCCCGTACCGCTAAAAGCATATTCATCTCATATTCAAAACGTTCACCGGAAACGGTCATGAATTTTTCCAGTAATTCCGTTGACATGCCCCTAAGCCCTGTCTGTGTATCAGAAACTTTAATTCCGCATAACAGGTTTAATACCTTACAGGTAATCTTATTGCCCGCTCTGCTCCGAAAAGGTATTGTCTTATCCTCAAAGCTTCTGCACCCCATAATCAATGCATCAGGATTCTCCCATAAAGCCTTTGCGCAGCTTAGTGTATCTACCGCGCTATGCTGGCCGTCAGAATCCACCGTAACAACTCCCCTGATATTCTCTTTGCCTGTTAATATGTAATTAAAGGCATCCTTAAGTGCTCTTCCCTTTCCCAAATTTACCCCGTGCTTAAAAATATTGCATCCGTAAGTTTCTTTTGCCCTCCTGTAGTATTCTTCATATATCGTACTGCTTCCATCATTTACTACAAGTATATGTTTAAACCCGGTTTCCTTTAATTGCTGTATAAAGCATAACATTTTCTCATCCGGGTTTAGGGAAGGTATGATAACCGCTACTTCCTCCAGGTATCCCATGGTTCCTCTTTCTGATATCCGTATACTGAAATATCCTATTATTTTTTAAGTAAGAAATGAATTTGCAATAATATCATTTACCATATCAGCCTTTTGCAATTCGGATTTTGCTCTATTTTCCACCAGGCTTATGATATAAGACCTGGAAGGTGTCTCCCCAACCTCAATACAAAAAATATACCATCCAATTGGCATCAGGATTGCCTGAATTTCCTTCAAAAGATAATTTGTGATATTCTCCAGTGTCGGGTTGATATCCTTAAAGGGCTCACAAGCATTTAAAAATTTGTTCTGGTATTTATCCAGAAATTTTTCTACCGGTTCTTCAACTTCTTTAAACTGTACAAACTCCTCTTGCTGCTTTAGGGTGCTGATTTCAATTTCCCATGTATGAGGATGCTTTTCTCCCATTACCCCCTGTATATAAATTGCATGTATGGCATTGAGATAGAACTTGAACTTATACTGGCTATATCCCATATACCACCTTCCAATCCAGGCTGACGTCTTCCTTTTGGATCTGAACATCAGCAGGTATTTTCCCAAAATACAACTGGTACATTTGATAAAACTGCTGCAGGAATTGGCATGTCTCCTGCATATCCACATTAAGCAGCAGCACCCTGAATTCTCTTTCGCTCCATATACAGCTTATGGTCTTTTTATACTGCAGTTTGGCAAGGATAGCTGCAACATTGGCAACCAAACCATAATCCTTGGAAACTATATCAATCTTGATTTTTACGCAGGCCTTAAGCTGTTCATCTGTAAGATGATCCATCAGCTTTACTACCATGTCTTTCGACAGAAAGCCTGACTGCAAATACTTTTCTCCCAAATCCGAAACTAAAATATCATCATTTAACCGGTCGATAACCTGTCTGCTGCTTGCTAACTCCATCTCCTGCTTTGCTATCTGTTCTTCATTCTGCTTTAATTTAGTGCTTACATGGTAGGAGGCTGCCATTAAAAGCAAAGCCAATACCCCGGTATAAAAAACCATATGAAACTGCAATGTCTTTGTATCCAGTAACTGGGAAAAGTAATTTTCACTGGTTGCAATACCCATAATACAGATGCCATCTGCATCTTCATACTTAACCATGCTTACAATATAGGTCTTTCCGTCACTTATCCTGTATTTTCCGGTGAAGGCATCCTGTAAATTACCAGGAAGAAGCTCGTTACTGCTTACATTCAGGTATTTTTCAAGGGGAGTGCTTTTATATACTCTGTCCTTCTCAAAGATAACCTGCCCGTCCACAGCCAGAAAACAGTAGTTTCCGGCAGAGGTCGGATAATCCTCTTCAATAATCTTTGCAAGAATGGTTTTTAGAGGAGCTCCCGTTACAGTATTAATCCGTTCTGCCTCTTTTAAGTACTGCTCTGCCATATCTGCCTGATGATTCCGATACCATTCATGCATATTTGAAGAATAACTTCTGATATCATAGAAAATCAACACAATCCATATCAGACAAAATACTGCGGCAATACCCAATATTATACCTTTGCGCCTCAACTTTATCTTTCCTCTTTTCTATATATGTATTTTTTTTGCATTTCTATTTTTTTCTTTATTATCGCGATATCATCCCGGATGATATCCTTTATAATCTTATTCTCTTCTGCCAATGTCTTAGTTCTCCAGTTGCTGGCTCCTTTAATACTGTTGATAATTCCGGCCAGCCGGAACCAGTAAACAATAAAGTTAAAAGCCGGCATAAGAAATATGACATAAGCCTTGCGGCTATAAAAATTTCTTAATTCTTTATTCCATGTCAGATAAGAAATAATATTCAAATAATATAAAAATCCAGATAAAATATATAAAAAATAGAGAAAACAAAGAGATATTATAATAAACCGAAAAGGATAATCTAAAAAAGTCAGGCAAATCAAAGCAAAATACCAAATCATACGCGGAAAGGCAAAGGTGTGATCAAACAGCAGTAATCGAAACAAAAGCGAGTCTTTTCTGCCCTTCGATGCTGGAAACATATGGGCAACCTCAATTTCACCTCTTTGCCATCTCTGCCTTTGTACATACAAGGTCTTCATACTGTCAATCGGATCCACAAAAAAGACTGCCTTTTCACATAAATCAATCCTTTTCTTTAACAGGCGCCTTACCTGGAAGGTTACATGTGTATCCTCACAAACCGTTTCTGTGTTATATAACTGTGTCTTTAAAATAGTGGATTTGCGGAAGGCTGAAAATGCACCTGAAAGTGTAAAAATGCTGTTAAATTCCGATTCAAAATTCCTGCCTGCCAAAAAAGCCTGGGCATATTCATAAAATTCCACTTTCTGCATTAACCTGTGCCAAAAGCCCTTACTGTCCTTAATCATCTCCGGATTGGTAAGAATTGTACCAGTCATACAGTGGATATCTTCCTCATTTTCAAACCGGGTGACTAGATTGCGGATGGCATCTTTCTGTAAAGTGCCGTCGCTGTCTATGTGAATAATATATTTTCCCTCACTGTTAAACAAAGCCATATTAAGTGCTTTGGACTTCCCCTGCTTTGCATTAAGCCATTTAATATTGATATCGGCATGGCTGTTCTGATAATCCTGAAAAATGGTAAAGCTCTCATCCCTGCTTCCGTTATTTGCTAAAAATATTTCAACCTTATCACAGGGATAACTTGAATAATATACGGAATCAAGGCAGCTCTTAAGACTTCCTGCAGAATTATATACAGGTATGATAATTGTTATCTGCGGATAATACTTAAGCTCTGAATCCTTCTTCTTTCTTATCTTTTTTGTTACAAGAATAAAGAATCCGAAAATTGCCGGTAATACTTCAACCATAAGCGGTATTATAACCCACGGCAGCCATGAATTAATTTTAGCTGCCAGTATCTGTAAGATGTTCTGCATATGAAAATCCACCAACCTTCTGCTTTACAACTTGTGCTTTTGTAAAAGTAAAATAATATAATCCCACGGACATCACATAAAAAACAATTCTTCCAGCTATGGTATGAGCAAAATAATAGGAATTGTTTCCAAAGAAATAAATAATTGCACATATGGTAAATATACGCACAATATTGGCGAAGAATATTCCCAGGCATCCAAGAATACCCACCACTACCCTCTGTCCCGGTTCATACACCTGAAAAAAGGCAACCATTGCGACAAAAACCATCATCTCAATAATCCCGGAACATTCATAGTCAATATATAATGAAATAGCCGAATTACCATGTTGAATAAACAAGATCCCATATTCATAGTAGGAACTGTACATTCCCGTAATCTTTCCAATAATACCTGCCATCGAGGAAACCAGCGATTGCAATACCGGAGTTGCCACCGGCTGTACTATAATCATAAGAAACAAAAATAAGCCAATGCTCCCCCAAAGGAACCGGAAAAAGTAAAGTTTGCCTCTATGAAACACTGTTAACATATAAATCCACAGAATGAAACAAATAAAAACAAAAACATGCATGACTGCCTCCGCCACCCTTTTTATAGTGCTTCACTTTTAGCCATCTGCCTTTCGTATGTCAGTCCACGGTGCATTACTCTTCTTGCTATAAAAATTCCGAATATCAACGGTATCACAAACCCATACTGGAATCCTGTCGGTGTATCAACAGCGGAAACTGTAGTACCTCCCAGTCCGGGAATATTAACGCTTACCCTGGCGCCGTTATTAATTGTGCCGGAAGGCATGGATAGATTGTTCTCCAGAGCTGCTATGCTCATACGCATTTCCACATAATTTCCATCATTTTTTACCAGTGCAGCCTCCCCAAGGCTGTTATTGGGCCAGTAGGTAAAAGGGCTTAGCCCAAGATAGGTACCTCTTCCCAGATCATATACGCCCCTGCTCCAATCGGTAGTTCCCGAACTTGTAGGATATCTTAAAAAAATCTGTGTATTTATGCTGCCAATTGTCAGGCTGATGGAATCTAAAGGTATATAAGACCCGGATGATTGTTTATTGCTTTCATAGAACAGATAAATACTAGTGTCATCTTTTACAAGGGAGATGTAATTGGGATACTGGCTGTTATATGTTACTGTTGCTTTCGGCATGGACATCCAGTCATCAAAATAGCCGTCAATTGTGATAGCCGGAGCATCCGCATAGGCCTTTATCCCGGTCAGCTGCATAAGAATGATAGCCGTAAAAATGAATTT
Organism: Anaerocolumna xylanovorans DSM 12503; assembly: GCF_900143645.1. Classification (GTDB taxonomy): domain Bacteria; phylum Bacillota; class Clostridia; order Lachnospirales; family Lachnospiraceae; genus Anaerocolumna; species Anaerocolumna xylanovorans. The sequence goes on from NZ_FRFD01000007.1 coordinate 224,118, forward strand.
AACTATTCTCTTCAAACTATTCCTCCTTATCACTTTTCATCCGGTTTCTTTTTAACCAAAACAAATAAAGAACCGTACCGGTTATTCCTATGATACTGATGAGCAGCCCTTGTACGAAATAGGGATACTTAATCGTAATTACTGTTATACCCTTATCAGCCACCAGCAAATTATTGTCCGTTTTTAAAGTCCCTTTTCCATGTAAGATATCCAAACCGGAAAGGGTGGTATTAACATTATCATAATCACTGGTAATAATAATCTTATTATGGCAGTAAGAAATGATAAGCGGTACAATTGTCCTAAGCGGCAGACTATCTGTATCCAGCTTAAAAATCTGCTTTAACAGCTCTGCTATTTCTGTATCCTGGCTGGTCAAAACATGATAGGGCAGATTAAATCCCAGAAAATGAATGTTCTTATTTCCTGCCGTTCCTTCAAAAACCAGTTCCGTACCATCCAGATTGCATGTTCCTTCTTTCTCTTTGATGCCATCCAAATATACCGTGTTCCAGGTTGATAAATCTTCGCCCCCCTCTTCTTTCGTATCTGCAAACATTTCAGAAACGTAATTTTCGCCCTCATACTTAAGCTTTGGAAAATAGTCTTTAAAGGAAATAACCTGGGCACTCACCCCTAGCAGTTCGTACCGGTTTGTTTTTGCATCAGCAGGTATCTTATTCATATCAATGAAGATTTCCGTGCCGCTGCCAGCAAGAGCAGTCAAAAGCTCTTCCGCCCCTTTTTTGTTCTTATAAGTAAATCCTGATAAATAGATTTTTTTATATTCCTTTAATTCCTCGTATGTATAGCTGTCAAGCTGCAGAGAATCCCCTTCTTTAAAGGCAGGGAATAATAAGGCAATATCTTTTGCAGAAGAACCAATGGCCATATATTCATAGTCTGTCACCACCCCAAAACTGCTTATCGTATTTCTATGAAAAAGCAGACTGCCGTTCCTGTTCTCCTTTCGTGCATAACCGGATTTTTCGGCGGCCGCGGCTATCTTGTCTATGTCTTCCTCTTTATTCTCTAAGAAAACTGTTGGGATGAGCACCGTATCACTTCCAAGCTCTAAGCACCTGTCAAACAGATAATAATAATTGCCTCCCGCCAGCGCAGTGTTTAGCCGCACAATATTGGATGCCGTATGAGCTCCTTCCCAGCCTGCTCCAAAGGTATATTTAATTCGTTTATCCGTACCTGCCACATAATAAGGAGCAAATGCTCCATACCGGCTAAGGTCCAGTATAGCAAGCCTCTGTGAAGTTATCTTCTTGGCATCGCTAATCAACAGATTATCCGCATTATTTCTTTGTGCTGTATAAACATCCTGTGCCCCATTTACCCCTGAATAAATATATCTATAAGACGGAAGGGTATCCAGTATCAGCGCCAGGCACAATAGAACCATTATATATGGTTTTAATTTCTTCCACTGCAAAAAAGCAAACAGCGCTAAAATCACTGCTCCCGGTATGAATCTTTGCATCCAAAGAAACTGGCTGATGGGAAGTCTTGAGAATATTTCATAGGCCGTTTTTGATGTGGAAAATAAAATCAGCATTGCTGCTAAAAATGCGGGAACAGTTTCCTTACTGCCGTAAATAACTCCAAATACCAGCAATACGAATAGCGGCAGTCCGAAGTAAAAAATATCTGTCATTCCCTGTAAACGGTATATGGGATTAAGGGAAACAAAAAGGCTTTGAAAGAAATTTTTCATAACCTGGTTCGTACTGGAGCCGCTTGTTACCCCTCCGCCAATCAGGGCAGGATACAGCCATATGCCGATAAGTGCAAAAGCTAAAAGCATACCTGTAAGTAAAGAGAGTACTCTCTTTGACTCCTTCATCACTGCCCCGTATATTCCCAGGAACAAAGCAAAGGTTACAAACAGCATGACTGCTATACCGCCATGGCAGATACCGATTAACCCCTGTAAGAAAATAACTGCTAAGGCATCCCTTATTCTCCCTGCTTTTAAATAATTCCACATAAAATATACGAGATATGGCAAAATGGCTGCAATCAAAGCTCTTGGAAGATTGCCGCCTTCAAAAAACACTGCCATATTTTCCGGTTGAAAAAACCAAAGTATACCTAATAGAAATGCAAGCCCCATGCGGTTATAACGAAGTCCTGACAGCATCCAGCCTAAACTTCCCGCAATATATATCAGGCCTGTAAACAATATATAAGCATTCATGGAATCTCCGCCTGCAAAATACTGCATCAAAGCCAGTGTATACAAAGGCAGAGGCCCCCAATAGCGCATAATTTCAACTCCATTATACCAGTATGGATCATATAACGGGTAGAATACACCTTTCTTAAGCGACTGAAATATCAGATCGGCCCTATAGATATGGCAGAAAATATCAGATCCTTTGGGATAACTTCCGCCGGCTCTTACTATATACATAATTCCTAAAGAGACAATTAAGATAGCCGATATGTAAAGCATAAACTTAAAGGCTGTTAAAGACTGACCTCTTTCTTTTGCTGCGGCTATTTCTGAAAACACCTGCTCTGCCGTTACAGGTTCTTCCTTTGTTAAAGCCATTTCCCTGCTTGTATTCTCTTTTGCGGGAGTGACAGAAACCGCTGTTTCATCAGCAATACTGCCACTTTCTATATTCTCAACGGCAAAATGATTGCCGCTCTCAAAAGTACCGCCTGCCGCAGGATTATTCCATGAAACATTAAGAAGAGGTGAGTACTCAAGCAGATTGACACTGCCATCTAATATTTTCTCAGAAACAGAATATACATGAACGGGGGACTCACTGATATCAAGGCGTATTAACTCAAATCCTGTTCCTTCTATCTTTTCCTTCAATGCCAGGTAGAGCGCATCTCCTGCCGCCTCAATAAACATGACATGAAGGCTTTTATTCTGATACTGTTCAAGCCATTCCGAAATATTCTCTTCTATTTTTTCAAACAGGATAAGCTCATTTCCGTAACTTTTAATATATAGGGTAATCGTAAAATTATGGAAGTGTTCGGGCATTGCCGGATCTGAAATGCTTTTATGGCTTGCATACAGATCAAATTTGAGCTTATACCCTTGAAAACTCATGGTTATCCTTTCTACTTTGCACCCAGCTCATTTCGAAGGCTGCTGCTTAGTTTCTGCATTACTGACATTTCTCCTGTCGTTATGCGGATACTTTGATTCTGTTCCTCCATAGACGCGAGAATTTCTTCTGTCGATGCTGCATGTTCTGATGATAAACCGGAAATATTCTCAAGTTGATCCAATATCACAGCAAATGCTGTGTTAACTTCGGATATTTTAAAGTCCTGCTCTCCAATCTGGCTGTTAATTAATTCTGAATTCTTCTTAAGCATCACAAAACGGTCCTTAACTTCTTTAATTACCTTTGTGCCCGCTGTCACTGCATCCTTTCCATCTACTACCTTATCATATGTTTGAGCTGCTGCTTCCTGCAGCTTCTCCACTACCACAAGAACCTCTTTGACAGTCTTTGAACTCATTTCCGCCAGATTTCTTACTTCTTCCGCCACAACTGCAAAGCCCTGCCCCGCTTCCCCTGCCCTGGCAGCTTCGATGGCTGCATTCAGGGCAAGCAGATTCGTTTGACTTGCTATGGCAGTTATACTGGCCATAAACTGGTTAATCTGCTCCATACTGTCCTTTAAGTCAACTACCGTATTCATAGCAGTTCCAACTGCATTTTCAATGGTGTCCATCTGTTTCAGCATGATGTCAATTCCCTCTGAATTCTCATGGATGATATCCTGCATTTCTCCCGAATTTTCAATTGTCTTTGCCGAAATCGCCTGTGTTTCTTTTATTGTTCCCGTTGCATCGGCAGCTTTCTTCGCTATGGCTCCTGTGCTCTCTGCCTCTTTTGAAATTCCTTCCGCAATCTTATCCACCACCTGGGTTGTTTGGTTACTGACTGTTTCAATTGTCTGAATATATTGATACGCTTTGGATATCGCATCATTAAGCTGTAAGGTATTCTCATCAATGACCGCAAAGGTACCTTCCCGCTTTTGTGTCATTTCTACCGCTTCTCTTTCTTTCATCTGGGCAGATGAGATATATTCGCTTCCCCATTTTGTCAGAATATAAAGTATAAACATCATAAGGTCCAGGCAGACCAGTCTGGTCACAAATTCCGTTACATTATGGTTATCCCCTAATAACCCTTGCGGATCATAGAGAAAAGAACCGATTATAAAAAGATTGAAGACTGCCGCATAGCCTAAAAGAGTTGACCTGCTAAAATAAAGTGCAACCATAGCAAAGCTTCCGGTATAAATAAGGAACACTCTTACCGTGATTGCCCCACTTTCAATATGGTTTAAGAAGCTTGCCGACACGGCAACAGAAAGGGGAATCAGTATTCCTGCAAGCTTCGTAAGCTTCTTAAATTTTCTGCAGCCTAAGGCTAACAGCGTAGAAAATATTGCTGCTGAATAGGTTGCCAAAAGTACTTTAATCCCATAATCCACGCCCGTACTGATAAAAGCCTGGACGGATAGTACCGTCGACAACCCCCAAATAAGAAGAACATTAAAATTGTTAATACGCCTGCTGTCATAATCTACCTTCATAGCTTCCTCCTTTTCTGCATCGCCATGTACAGAATTTTGTTATATTTTGTCATTTGTCAGTGTCGTTACTGCTCAAATGCTGGAACTTAGAATCATATTATAAATTTTTTGTTATATTTTTTTGTATAATTAGTAAATTATATTTTAAATATTATTTTAAGTGAGCGGCTTTGTCAATAAGATATGTCCTTCTTTTCTCACATAGATGCAAAAAAGCCCTAAAAGTGAAACAGGTAGTACCTTTTTCATCTTTTAAGGCTTTTATTTTCATGTATTAATTGCAGAATTACTGTAACTGTTTTTCTAATGCTTTAGGAGCTGCTTCTATCAGAGCATCAATACCTGCCGGATTTTTACCGCCGGCCTGGGCAATGTTTGGACGTCCGCCACCGCCGCCGCCTACTAATGCAGCCAGTTCCTTAATAAGATTGCCGGCATGGGCACCCTTTTTAATGGCAGCATCCGTAACCATAGCAATCAGGTTTACCTTGTCATCAGCAGCAGAAGCTAAAATAACAACACCTTCTCCTATCTTATCCTTTAACTGGTCTCCAAGATTCCTAAGATTGTTAACATCAACTCCATCTGCTCTTACTGCCAAAAGCTTAACTCCCTTGATTTCTGTTACCTGGTTCATAACATCACCCAGGGCATCCTTGGCAAGTTTATTCTTTAACTTCTCATTCTCAGACTGCAGCGCTTTTATTTCTTCCTGAAGGCTTTCTATCTTCGCTGAAAGCTGTGCAGGCTCTGTCTTTGCTGTTCTTGCCGCCTGATTTAATTCTGCCTCAAGCTGTTCATAATAGCGGAACACTCCCTTGCCGGTAAGTGCTTCGATACGTCTGACTCCGGCAGCAACACCGGTTTCAGAAACGATTTTAAACACCATAATGGAACTTGTATTGGAAACATGGGTACCACCGCATAACTCCTTACTGAAATCACCCATGGTCACAACCCTTACGCTGTCTCCGTACTTTTCGCCGAACAGTGCCATAGCACCGGTCTTCTTTGCCTCTTCAATCGTCATAATATCAGTATTTACGGTTAGGCCATTTTGAATCTGTTCATTTACGATGTCTTCTACTTTACGGATTTCTTCCCTGGTCAGAGCAGAGAAATGTGTAAAGTCAAAACGCAGCCTGTCTTCATTTACAAAGGAACCTGCCTGCTCTACATGGGAACCTACTACTGTACGAAGAGCCTTTTGAAGCAAGTGGGTAGCACTGTGGTTCTTTCTGGTGTCACCTCTTCTTTCCTTGCTGATAGCCAGATGAACTGTTTCACCCGCCTTTATCATTCCCTTGGTCACAACACCTACATGACCGATTTTACCGCCCTGTAACTTGATGGTGTCCTCCACTTCAAATTCTGCAGCAGCTGTTGTGATAACGCCGGTATCTGCCGCCTGACCGCCGCTGGTTGCATAAAAAGGTGTCTCCTTTGTAAAGATCGTTCCCTTTTGTCCTGCAACAAGCTCTGTAACCACTTCTGTCTCTGTGGTAAGAGCAATTATCGCTGAATCTGTCTCATCTTTTTCATAGCCTGCAAAGCTTGAAGTAAGAGTGGGATCAAGCTGTAAATATACGGTCTCATCCGCACCCATGTAATTGGTAACCGCACGGGCACTTCTGGCTGTTTCTCTTTGCACGTTCATGGCCTTTGCAAAGCCTTCTTCATCAATGGTAAAGCCTTTCTCCTCCAGGATTTCCTTTGTTAAGTCAAGAGGGAATCCATAAGTGTCATAGAGCTTAAAGGCATCTTCGCCGGAAAGTATATTCTTTCCTTCCTTTACAAGAACCTCTTCCAGTTCTGATAAAAGCTTAAGACCCTGATCAATTGTCTTGTTAAAATTATCTTCTTCTATCGTAAGCAGCTTTAAGATATAGTCCTTTTTCTCTTCCAGTTCCGGATAGCCGTCCTTGGATTCTGCAATAACAGTTGTGCTTAAGGTAGCAAGGAAACGGTCCTTGATTCCAAGAAGCCTTCCATGGCGGGCTGCACGTCTTAACAGCCTTCGAAGCACATAGCCTCTTCCTTCGTTGGAGGGAATAATGCCGTCCGATATCATAAAGGTTACGGAACGGATATGGTCGGTAATTAAGCGGATGGATACATCTGTCTTTTGATCCTTCTTATAGGTCACACCGGCTACCTCACACACCTTATCGCGGAGTGCCTTGATCGTATCCACGTCGAAAATAGAATCCACATCCTGGGTAACAGTGGCAAGTCTTTCCAGTCCCATTCCGGTATCGATATTCTTCTGGACCAGCTCCGTATAATGACCATTGCCGTCATTTTCAAACTGGGTAAATACATTGTTCCATACTTCAATATAACGGTCGCAGTCACAGCCTACCGTACAGCCGGGCTCATGACAGCCATACTTTTCTCCGCGGTCATAATAAATCTCTGAGCAGGGACCGCAAGGACCTGCACCATGCTCCCAGAAGTTGTCAGCCTTGCCGAAACGAAAGATCCTCTCCGGTGCAATTCCGATTTGTTTATTCCATATTTCAAAGGCTTCATCGTCCTCTTCATATACGGAAGGATAAAGCCTGTTGGGGTCAATCCCAACCACCTCAGTTAAGAATTCCCAGGACCAGTGTATTGCTTCTGTTTTAAAATAATCTCCAAAGGAGAAGTTTCCAAGCATTTCAAAGAAAGTACCGTGTCTTGCAGTCTTTCCTACATTTTCAATATCACCGGTACGGATACATTTCTGACAGGTGGTAACACGCTTTTTCGGAGGTATCTCCTGCCCTGTAAAATATGGTTTTAGAGGTGCCATACCTGAATTAATTAATAATAAACTTTTGTCATTTTGGGGAACCAGGGAAAAGCTGTCCATTTTTAAATGACCTTTACTTTCGAAAAAGTCTAAGAACATTTTTCTTAGTTCATTCACTCCATACGCCTTCACTCTATTTGCCTCCTGTGTATAAATAATGGTTCGAAAACCTAATAAGTCCACTAGTACCTAATTATAAGCAGATATTAGTTTTTTGTCAATAAAATCGAGACAGGCATGCACTCACCATAAGATTTCCAACTATTGAAGCTATTTTTAAAACTTTTTGAAAAACTTTAAAAATAGTACTTGCATTTTTTATTTGATTGTTGTACAATACTAAATGTGATATGGCTCATTGGTCAAGTGGTCAAGATGTGGCATTCTCAGTGCTGAGACAGGGGTTCGACTCCCCTATGAGCTGTTTAAAAAAGGACTTCTCAAATAGAAGTCCTTTTTGTTATTCCCGAATACATATTTAATGCAATATATCATGCATGACACCAATCAGTTCCCCATTCTGGTCCTGTGAATATTCCCAGCACATCCCTCCCCCCAGGCCGTGTTTCTTAACATAACTCATTTTAACAGCAACGGACTTTTTATCATCATAAGTGATAAATTCATTTCCATTGAACAAATACGGCGCTTTCGCCTGCTCATCCCAATGGCGTACATATCCGTTCTTGTTAATATAATTTTTACACAAGGTATTATAGGATAAATCTACTTGATAGTTATCTATGCAATTTTGTGCTGTCTGATACAGTCCGTTATCTTTATTGGTTACCCCAGTCCAGCCGCGGCCATAGGCCGGAATTCCCAGTACAAGCTTTTTTGCGGGAATTCCGGAGGCAATATAGTGCTTTACCGAATCATTAATATTAATTGCAATGGGACTTTTGGGATTTTTGTAAAGATTGGAATGATGGGCGGTAGTGCTCTCCCAGTAACCCGTATAATCATAACTCATGAGATTAACCCGGTCTACAAGTCTTTGTACCTGATCAGGTTCAATCACCTCCGTTCCCCAATCCGCCGAGGTGGCAGCAAAAGAAAGCTCATACCGTTTCCCTGTCTCTTCTTCCAACTGATCCATTCCCTTCCTTAACGAACTTAACAGATAGGTAAAGTTCTGTTTATCTTCCTTACGGCATTTGATACTTCCCCAGCCTCCATTAACCGGAAACTCCCAGTCTATATCCACTCCGTCCAAATGATATTTCTGTATGAAGCTCATAATGCTCTTTGTAAATGCGCTCCTGCTTTCTTCCGAATATGCTGCATCAGAGAAGCCATCACTATTATATCCGCCTATGGCAAGGCAAAGGGTCAGATCAGGAAATGCTTCTCTAAGTGCTTTTATTTTTTCCAAATATGTTTTGTCTGCAAATGTAATTTTATGATCTGCACCTATACCTGCAAAGGCAATATATAAAATGTCCAGCTGCTCTGCCTTAAGTTCATTGCAGTTCCACTGCTTCCACAGCGGCAGATAAGCCGATACCACATACTCCTCCCTTTTGGATTCTAATACCAAAAGACCTGCTGTCAGAATTGCCGCCAATAATACCCCGCCTATGACCCAAAGCCTTATTTTCCTTTTCTTCATAATTGCCCTCCTAAAATGCACTGTTTATCCAAAAAGTATTTTGCTGATGCGGGAATTTAAGTTGATAAGCTTTACTATAAAAAAGCTTATCATAAATACTGCAGCAATCGTTACGACATCGGATACAGAGGCAAAAGCTGCAATACTCTTACTGCTGGTTTCAATACAGCGGACCAGGTATATCTGTACCAATAAGTGGATTAAGTAAATTCCAAAGGTTGCTTCACTCATGGAAATAATTAACCGCATTAACCGTTTATTGATTTTTTCTTCCCATGCTATATTTTTAAACAGGATGAAGACTGCCACCGCACTTAAGAATGTCGTAATTGAAAAATTCCCATAGAAAAGTTCGTTTAATACATCTTTTCCTCTGGTAATCAAATAGGTCAGGATTGGTGCCGCCAGCATAGCACTTCCTCCGGCTGCATAAATTATCCCTCTCATCTTTTTGCTAAACTCCTGGTTTTTCAAATAGTAGCCCAGAATAAAAAAGCCTAAATATCCACTGTAAAAAGGAATATCTAAAAATCTGATATAAAAATACTGCTCTGTCTTTATGTAATAAATTCCTTGAAAAGTGGTATAGGCAATGGTAACAAAAAACCACATGACAATGAAAAACTGCAGCTCTTCTTTGGCGGCATTTTTTATTATTTTATTCACAAAGGGGATTACAAAGTACATTGCAAGCATTATATAGACAAACCATAAATGATGGTATACCGAATCCTGCAGAATCTCTTTCACCATGATTTTACCAAAAGAAAAAATCCCAGGATAATCAGGCTCGATTACATAATGCTTTAAAACGCAATAAACAATACTCCACACGAGAAAAGGAATCCCAATCCTTGGTAACCGCTTTTTTAAGAATTCCTTGATATTCCCATTCTTTTCATTGCCTAACAGCAATGCCCCGCTGATCATGAAGAAAATAGGGACAGCACTTCTGGAAAAAGAGTTCAGTATATTGACAAACCACCAATGAAAGGTATCCATGTTACGAATAGCACTTACATTTGTTGCCGTAACATGAATTGTAATCACTGCCAAAATGGATAATACACGTAAAATATCTAAGTAATAAATTCTAGCTTTCGCAGCTTGTTCATTTATGATTGTCTTTCTTTTCATTCAATACTCTCCTTCTTATAGTAAGTATAAACTGTCCGCAGGTTGCCATTTTTCTTATATAGAAACCTCACCTTTTCTTTCAATGTAATTCCATCTTTCCTCCTGGAAGAAATAGGATATGGTCCCGACTGTATTAATAAATAAAGGTATCTGTTTGAATACAAATAAATCAATAGGTGCAAATAGCGCGATCCTGATATAATCCCTGAAAGAGTAACGGTAACCATACCGTCCGCTGACAATCAGTGCAACAATACTTTGAATAATATCAAAACCTACAGCACACAGATATAACAGCAGTGCAAGCTTGTACCCCTGTCCGGTAAGCAGAATCACAACCGGCATAAAAATTGATGTATAGGCTGTTACTGTTCCAAAGAAAAAGCCATCAATTAAAAAGAACAGAGATAGCGATGTATTAAATTCATTAAACAAAGCTTTCCAATATTCAACAACGCAATCGATAAATGCATTTTGCCAGCGAAACCGCTGTTTTACGAAATTGTGTAAATCCTCCGGGCACTCCGTATAGCATACTGCCTCCGGAACATAAACCAGTCTTTTCTTAATCTTGTTTTCATTCATGTATCTGTAAATTTTCAAAGTAATATCCATATCCTCACCAACAGTTCTTCGGAATCCGTCTATCTCAAAAAGAATATTTCTCTTAAATGCTCCAAATGCTCCTGAAATTACAACAATTGAATTAAATACAGATTGTGTCTGCTTTTTCACATAAAAGCCGTGGATATAATGAAGGGCCTGATGCCTGATAATTCTTTTGGCAGGAAATTTAGGCCAAATCTTTCCATCCTTTTTGGAGGTCCCCTGAACCACGTGAACGGTTCCTCCCGCAGCAATTATATCTTCTCTATGAAAAGCCGCATTTATGTACTGAAGAGATTTGGCATCCAGCATACTGTCCGCATCCAGAGTAATAATGATTTCATGGCCGGCACAATCAATTCCTGCATTTAATGCATCAGCCTTCCCGCCGTTTCTTTTATCTATCACCAAAATCTTTTTATGGTTCATCGATTGATAGATATTTTTAATCTCATTGTAATGCAGCTTTTTCTGCCTCCTCCTTTCAACCACTTTCAGGTCCAGAAATTGTTCCAGCATATCCATTGTTCCGTCTTTGGAACCGTCATTAATAATAATTACCTCAAAATTAGAATATTCTACATTTTCAACTGCACTGATACAGTTTTTTAGTACTAACTCTTCATTATAGGCAGGAATTAAGACAGATATGCCATTTTCCTTTTGGTTTATATTCAGTTTTCTTTTAAAGGATGAAACTAATGGGACAAATACATAGAGTGTTTGAAAAATCAGAAATGTAATAAAGAATATTAATGTTATAAACCTCATTTTAGTACCCCCTTGTACTGTAAAATCAAGCAATTTTTTCTAACATTTACCAGAAGATTCCTCATTATATAATTTCTCTTCTGCAATATCAAGATGTCAATTTTTAGAAATTTTTAATTATTTATCTGCTTTTTTGTACAATTTACCATTTAATGGTTTTTATTAACAAAAACCAATATGACTATTGCAGTAGTTTTATTCATTATTTTGGAAACCATAATAAAAAAGGCTCTATGCCAATGTGAAGCAAGCTGCTTCTACATCAACAATAGAGCCTTTGTACCTGATTATTTTTTGATTATTGCAGAAAATCCATCAGAGATATCTGGTTGCTCTCCGGCAAATCTCCCAGAAGCCTCAAGTCATTCATCAAATCCACCACCGTCGTACTTACCTTGCAGCGGCTTCTAAAGTCATCCCTTGACAGGAATTTGCCGTCCTTTACTGCCTCTACAACCCCATCGGCAGCTTTATCTCCAAGACCGTCTATGGTGCTTAGGGAAGGCATCAGCTTACCATCAACTATCTGAAAGTGATTTGCCTTTGCCGTATAGATATCAATGGGTACAAATTCAAAACCTCTGGCATACATCTCCTGCACGATACGCATATCCTTATAAGTATCCTGCTCCTTTTTACTTAACTCATTTCCTCTGCGTTTATAGTCTGCCATATGCCTCTCCAGCCGTTCCTTGCCAAGGCACATAAGCTCATAGTTAAAGGCAGAGGCACGGATGGAAAAATAAGCCGCATAGTAAGCTAAAGGATAATACACCTTAAAATAGGCAATACGAAAGGCCATCATAACGTAAGCTGCCGCATGTGCCTTAGGGAACATATACTTAATCCGTTTACAGGACCAGATATACCAATCCGGCACCCCTGATGCCAGCATTTCCTCTTCCATTTCCGGTGTCAGGCCTTTTCCCTTACGCACACTTTCCATTATCTTAAAAGAATGTCCGCTGTCAACGCCCATATTAATGAGATAGGTCATAATATCATCACGGGTACAGATAGCAGAACCCAGAGTACATTTTCCTTCCGTAATGAGGGTCTGTGCATTGTTAAGCCACACATCCGTTCCATGGGAAAGTCCTGATATACGTACAAGGTCTGAGAAATTCTTAGGTCTTGTATCTCTTAGCATCTGCATAACGAAATCTGTGCCGAATTCCGGGACACCAAGACAACCCAAGTCACAGCCTCCCAAATCCTCCGGCTTTATCCCTAAAGCACTTAGATTATCAAAAAGGGATAATACCTTCTCATCATCCAGTCTTATACTCTTGGCATCCAACCCCGTAAGATCCTCAAGCATTCTTATCATTGTCGGATCATCGTGTCCGAGTATATCCAGCTTTAACAGGTTATGGTCAATGGAATGGTAATCAAAATGAGTAGTTATAGTCTTGGTAGTCATATCATTGGCAGGACGCTGCACGGGTGTAAAGGAATAAATCTCCTCACCATGAGGAAGTACAATAATACCGCCGGGATGCTGGCCGGTTGTTCTTCGTACACCGACACAGCCGGATACGATACGTTCGATCTCTGCCTTTCTTCTGTGCTGGTTATGTTCCTCATAATATTTTAATACAAAGCCGTAAGCGGTCTTATCTGCCAGGGTACCGATAGTTCCCGCGCGGAAGGTATGTCCTTCTCCAAAGATAACTTCTGTATAATCATGAGCCTTGCTTTGGTATTCACCGGAGAAATTCAAGTCGATATCCGGCTCCTTGTCTCCGTTAAAGCCTAAGAAGGTTTCAAAGGGAATATCATGTCCATCCTTACTTAAGGGCTGTCCGCATACCGGGCAGTTTTTATCCGGCATGTCGCAGCCGCTGCTGCCGGCATAGGCTTTTACTTCTTCAGAATCAAAATCCGAATAATGGCAGTTTGTACAGTAATAATGGGCTGCCAGGGGATTAACCTCTGTAATACCTGACATGGTCGCTACAAAGGAGGAGCCTACGGAACCTCTGGAACCAACCAGATAGCCGTCTTCATTGGACTTCCACACCAGCTTCTGGGCAATAATGTACATAACTGCAAAACCATTGGTTATGATGGAGCGAAGCTCATGCTCTAACCTCTCCTCCACCTGTTTTGGAAGTTCTGGCCCATACATGGAATGAGCCTTATTATAGCAGATTTCCCTTAAAGTCTTATCAGAATCCGGAATGACCGGCGGGCACTTATCCGGGCGCACCGGTGATATCTTCTCTATCCTGTCGGCAATCAGATTAGTGTTGGTCACAACCACCTCATAGGCCTTATCCTTCCCAAGATAAGAGAATTCCCCCAGCATCTCCTCCGTAGTCCGAAAGAACAGGGGAGCCTGGTTATCCGCGTCCTTCATTCCTTTTCCATATAAAAGGATCCGCCTGTATATCTCATCCTCCGGATCCATGAAATGAACGTCACAGGTAGCAACCACCGGCTTATTAAATTCCTCTCCAAGCCTTACAATTCTGCGGTTGATATCCATCAGCTCTTCCCGGGAATTGATATTGATTTTTTCACTTTCGATCATAAAGTCATTGTTTGCCAGAGGCTGTATTTCCAGATAATCATAGAATTCTGCCAGGCGGTTTATTTCTTCCGGCGGCTGCTCCCTTAAGATTGCCTGATAAAGCTCTCCTGCCTCACAGGCAGAACCAATTATAAGCCCCTCCCTGTTCTCCAGAAATAAGCTCTTGGGGATACGGGGTCTTTTCTGGTAATATTGAATATGGGACAGAGATATAAGCTTGTATAAATTCACTCTCCCGATATCATTTTGCGCTAATATGATCGCATGATAGGTAGGAAGCTTCTTAACAGCATCTGCCGAAAGCTTGCCAAGGGGATCAATTTCCTCTAAGACAGTAACTCCAAGGTCAGAGAGCTTTGGCAGCAGTTTTATAAATATCTCTGCAGTTGCCCCTGCGTCATCTACCGCCCTGTGATGGTTTTCAAGAGATACATGAAGAGACTTCGCTACCGTGTTAAGCTTATAATTATTCAAATCCGGAATTAACATTCTTGCCATCCCGACCGTATCCACTACGGTAAAGTTCGTCTCTATCCCAAGCATCTCTGCCTTTTTGCGGATAAAGCTCACATCAAAGGAAGCATTATGGGCTACCAGTACGCTGCCTTCACAAAATGCCAGAAATTCCAGCAATATTACATCAATTTTAGGGGCTCCGATTACCATATCGTCTGTAATGCCGGTAAGTTCTTCGATTCTTTGGGGTATGGGTATCTCTGGGTTAATAAAACTGCTGAATTTATCAACAATAACACCTTCCCTGACCTTTACTGCACCGATTTCAATAATCCTATCCTTAACAGGCCCAAAGCCTGTGGTCTCAATATCAAATACTACATAGGCATCGGAAAGTGTCTGTCCCTTGGGATTTACGACAATTTCCTTTAAGTCATCAACCAGGTAGGCTTCTACTCCGTATATTACCTTAAACTGCTTCAATCTTTCCCACTCTGATTCCGGGTAATCCTTTTTGCTTAGGGTATGATTGGCTTCCGGGAAGGACTGCACCACACCGTGGTCTGTGATGGCAACCGCCCTATGCCCCCATTCAAATGCCCTCTTTACCAAATCCTTTACATCTACAACCGCATCCATATCACTCATCATGGTATGGGCATGGAGCTCCACACGTTTCTCTACGCTGTTATCCATCCTCTTCACGGTAAAGGCGGGAATTGCTTTTACTCCGACAATGGAGCCAATGGAAATCTCCCTGTCGTATTTATCCATCAGCGCCATTCCTTTAAGCTTAATGAATTTTCCCTTTTTTAAGACATCCGTAACCTCAGCGGCTTCCTCTGTTTTTAGAAACATCTTGGCCGATATGGAATCAGTAAAATCCGTTATAGTAAAAATAAACAGGGTCTTTTCATTCCGAAGTTCCCGGCTATCCGTCCCAAGTATTTTCCCTCGTATAACAACTTCACCGATTTCATCCTGTATATCCGCAATGGGAATTGCTTCCCCTTCAAAGCCTCTGCCGTATATCGTATCCGGATCATGTATGACCTTCTTAGGCGTATATTCTGACTTTGTAAAGGTCTTATCGTTCTTCTTCTCTTCCCTTGCTGCCCTTGGCATACTGGGTAAAGGCTTCTCTTTGGAATAGGCTTCCCCACTCTCCGGTGTGGCAGAGGAAGCCGTTTCCCTGCTGCCTGTACTATCCTCTTGATAATTATTATGTACACTGTTACTAAGCCGGACAAACTCGTATTCCTCTTTCGATTCCTTCTTAACCGGCTCATAGTAATCAAACAGAATCGAAACGGACAGGTTAAACCTCTCAAAGATAGAAACCAGATGCCTTTTAAATTCCTCTGCCAGCTTTCGAATCAAAAAGCTCTCCTCACACTGAAAGGTAATCCGGTTCCCATCAAAGGTTATTTTAGAAAGTTCAAATATATTATATTCCAGAATGCTTCTTTCCCGAAATTCCGTCAGAATGCTCTCTTTGTAGACTTCAAAGAGATTCTCCGGGGTGTATTGCGCAGAAAGATGGTAGCTTTCCTGAAACCTGACCTCATCAGGGGTTTCAGAAAACAGCCTGTTCTTTATAAGCTGTTCCATTCTGCCTATCTCTTTTTTCTGAATCAGCCTGCCGCTTTCCATATGAATTTTAATCTCACTCCTGGACTTGGATACACAAACCTTTGCAATCACAACCTCTTTGAATAGCTGTACCAAATCCTCCGGTGTATCACCCAACTGGTCAAATACTTCAAAAAAAAGCATTCCCATTTCTTACGCCTCTTTTCTGTCTAATCCTATGCATGCCGTATCTGTAAACAGATTCGGCACTGCTCAAATCATGTGCATATCCGCCTTCATTGCAAGAAGTTCTTCCCTTAAGGCTTCCAAAAGCTTATTCTCCGGGACTTTTCTTACAACCTTCCCCTTCTTAATAAGTATTCCTTCTCCCTTTCCGCCGGCTATTCCGATATCGGCTTCCTTCGCTTCTCCCGGACCATTTACCGCACAGCCCATTACTGCTACCTTGATATCCATGTCAAATTCCTGAATCATATCTTCTACCTGCCCCGCAAGACCAATCAAGTCAATCTGGGTCCTTCCGCAGGTAGGGCAGGACACCAGTTCCACTCCGCCCTTTCTAAGACCGAGTGTTTTTAAGATAAGCCTGGCAGACTTAATTTCCTCCAAAGGATCTCCGGTTAAGGATACCCGGATGGTATCGCCGATACCCTCATAAAGCATAATGCCTAAGCCCACAGCGGACTTAATGTTGCCGGAGAGCAGGGTACCCGATTCGGTTATACCCACATGAAGAGGATATGCTGTTTTTTCTGCAATCATCTCGTGAGCCTTAATACACATTAAAACATCAGAAGACTTTATGCTGATTACCAGATTGTCATATCCCATATCTTCAATAGCCCTCACCTTATCAAGAGCACTTTCCACCAGACCTTCCGGTGTGACACCTCCATATTTTTCAACCAGCTCTTTTTCCAGCGAGCCGCTGTTAACTCCCACCCGGATGGGAATATTTCTTTCCCTGGCGGCTTCAACCACCGCTCTTAGCTTCTCATATCCTCCGATATTTCCGGGATTAATTCTGACCTTATCTGCCCCATTCTCTATGGCAGCAATGGCCAGGCGGTAATCAAAATGAATGTCCGCCACAAGAGGAATATGTATTCCCCTCTTAATTTCCTTTATGGCATGAGCTGCCTCCATCGTAGGAACGGCACAACGTATAATATCACAGCCTGCTGCTTCCAGCTTTAGAATCTGCTCTGTGGTGGCTTCTATATCTTCTGTCTTTGTATTTGTCATGGACTGGATGAGGATCGGGTTCCCTCCTCCAATAAGTTTATTTCCTATCTTCACTATTTTTGTTATTCTTTTCATAATACTCCAAACTAATAATAAAATTTATGTCATCAAATTAATCCAATCGATTATAACAATTTGATAATCTATTTTAACTAAATCTGTATTCCTTTTAATCTTCATTATCAATATTACCATTTCAAATGTTTTAGTCAAGTCTTTTCTCATATCCAAAATTATTCATTAAATTCTTTTTCTCATCAAATAGCTAATCTTTATTACAATATTAAAACAGAAAGCAGTCTCTTGTATAATCGATTACTTAAATGATAGACTAAAACTTTACACAAATGCCTCATTAAGGCAATTAAAAAAGGACACACTACACTCTAACTGTAAAAGTTAGCTCAGCAATGCATCCTTTTAAAAACTCTTAGTTATTGATAATCACGACCATATACTAGGTTTGCCTTCTGACTAGTCTCCCAACTTATTTTAGCCGGTGTCCAAATGACCTTTCCTAACATATAACCGTATAATCCTTCATACAATATTTCTCCAATACCACCACCATCAACTTTTTCCATTTCTTCAAGCGTTATTTCTTGAAGATTTACCGCGTCTAATACATTATTCAAGAATATTTACCTCCAGTTAGTTTTATGTTTGTCTATGTACAATAGTTTTATATGTATTTAGCACTAAAACTATTAATACCAATAAATACTTGTAACTTTTCACTTTTATAATTTACTATATTTTTACTTTTTTGTCAATATATATATAATAATTACATTATATATATTGTTATTACATATTTCGCCAGGAAACTAAAGCATTAGTTTTCGTTCTATAAACCTATCAGTATCATCTTTGGTACCCAAAATATAAGGGAAACACTAATTAATCAGTGCTTCCCTAAATATTAAAAAATCCTATTTAAATCGTTGAACATTACAAATACCATAAGAATCATCAGTGCGATAAAGCCTATCATATGCACGATGCCTTCCTTGTTCTGATCCACCGGTCTTCCTCTAAACACCTCAATCAATAAAAATACCAGTCTCCCGCCATCCAGTGCAGGGATAGGAAGAAGGTTCATAATGCCAAGATTCGCACTAAGTAATAAACTAAAACTTGCAAGACTTAAGAATATTGTAACAAAACCGCTTGGTGCACTGTCTTTATAGATATTTCCAATCATATCCACAATACCTACCGGTCCTGCCAAATCATTCGCCTTTACTTTACCGGTAAACAACATTTTAAGACTGTCAACGGTGTATACAATGACATATTTCACCTCTGCCAGACTATATTTTATAACTCCGATTCCATTCGTCTTAACCCTGCTGCCGTCAATACCAAAACCTATAGTATATCCCTCCCCTGCCAGCTTAGGAGTTACGGAAGCGGTATTTACAGTGCCATCTCTTTTATAGACAATTTCAATGGCCTTTTCCGTCATAGGATTCTGTTTAAAATAATCCACGATATCATCTTTTGTTTCAACAACTGTACCATTGATTTCAGTTATAATATCACCTTTTTGAAGTCCGGCTTCCTTCATAGGATAACTATCCATTACTTCCTTTACAATTGTACCATTGCCGTCATCATAATAAAATCCCAGTTTATAATCTTTAACATATTCGGGATTTATAGTCACGTTATGTTTCTCTCCACCCCGTTCATAGGTAAGTTCCACATCCGCCTCATTTAAAGGATTGAAAAAAAGATAAAGGTCTAATTCCCTAGCAAGGTTTATATGTTTTCCGTTTATTTGGGTTATAACATCTCCATTCTGCAGACCCGCTTCTTTTGCCTGTGAAGTCACATTTGTAACCTTTGCCGGGTCATAACCGCGCATACCCACAATAACGAGTGCCAGAACCAATGCCAATACAAAATTAAAAATAGGGCCTGCTAAAACAACAGAAATCCTGCCCCATACGCCTTTTTTATTGAAGGCTCTTTCATCCTCTACGCTTTCATCCTCCCCAAGCATCATACAGGAACCGCCGATTGGGAGCAGTTTAATGGAGTAAATAGTTGCTTCCAGTTCTCTGTTCGCGGCAGCGAAATCTCCAGGTGACATAAATGCCCGTAACCGGTAACCCTTTGTTGTCTTTACCATAGACAGAATTCTTGGGCCCATACCAATAGAAAATTCTGTTACAAATATCCCATTGGATTTGGCTAAAAGAAAATGCCCTAATTCATGGATGATAATAAGGACGCTAAATATTAAAATTGCTATAATTATATTCATGCTTTCTCCTATCTTAGTGTATCTACACCATATTTATTGTTAACGGCTGCAGAAAATGTATAAAACTATACCGTCTTGTTATCTTTTTAAACTTCTGTCAAGAAATTCATAGGTTTCTTTTTCAACTTCAAGAATCTCAGCAACAGAAGGGTTTTCCCTGTATCTGTGCATATCTATTGCCGTCTTTATCAAATCCGTGATTTCCAGGTAAGATATCTTCCTGTCTAAAAACTTTGCTACGGCATATTCATTGGCAGCGTTAAAGACAGTTGGCACACTGCCCCCCATTTTTGCTGCTTCATAGGCCAATTTAAGCCCTTCAAAAGTTTCATAATCCGGCTCAAAAAAATCCAGCCTGCCAAGCTTAAAAAAGTCGATTCTTTCTCCCTTTAGACCTCTTCTTTCAGGATAGTAAAGAGCATACTGTATGGGAAGCTTCATATCCGGCATGCCCATTTGTGCAATTACGCTGCCATCCATGTATTCGACAGCAGAATGAATAATACTCTGTGGTTGAATGACTACTTGTATTTTCTCCAAATCCACATCAAATAACCATTTGGCCTCCATGACCTCAAGACCTTTATTTACCATAGTGGAAGAATCAATAGTAATTTTTCTGCCCATGGACCAATTAGGATGCTTTAGCGCATCTTCCACTTTGATATTTTCCAATTCTTTTCTTTTTTTGCCCCTAAAGGGCCCGCCGGAAGCTGTAAGGATAATTCTTTCTATTTCATTTTTCCCTTCTCCGTTTAAAGCCTGAAAAATGGCAGAATGTTCACTGTCAACAGGCAGGATCCGAACCTGTCTTTCCTTTGCTAACGGCATAATAATATGCCCGGCTGTAACCAGTGTTTCCTTATTGGCAAGAGCAATGTCCTTTCCGGCCTTAATAGCTTCCACCGTAGGAATAATTCCAATCATTCCCACCAAAGCTGTAACAACAATATCCGTATGTATATCAGTACTGCAGACAATCAAACCTTCCATCCCTGACATAACAGCTGTATCTGTATCCCTTACCTTCACAGCCAGTTCTTTTGCCTTTTCTTTATCATAAACCGCGGCCAAAGCAGGTTTAAACTCCCTGATTTGTGCTTCCAGCAGGGAAATATTACTCCCTGCAGCAAGTGCCACTATTTTTATGTCAGTATTTTCTCTTACAATTTCTAAAGTTTGAGTACCTATAGAACCGGTAGAACCCAGTATAGATATATACTTCATCATAACTCCTTTTGCAAATGCCAAACTTAAGTATCCCTATTATAATATAGTTGCAAGGAAATATACAATAGGGGCAACAAAAATGATGCTGTCGAATCTGTCCAGAATACCGCCATGTCCGGGAATAAGAGTCCCATAGTCCTTGATATCATGATTCCTTTTGATTGCAGAAGCTGCTAAATCTCCTATCTGGGATATCACACTGGCAGAGGCTGAAATCAGAGCAAAAGCAAGCTCTATATTATGAAAATTAGTAATGTGGTTTTTAATTATCAGCGCATATAAAAATCCAATGAGTGCTGCACCGACAACTCCCCCGACACAGCCTTCAATTGATTTCTTGGGGCTTAGAGGTGTAAAATTTTTATGTTTTCCAATCAGCATTCCCACACAATAAGCACTAGTATCAGATCCCCATGCACCAATAAAGATAAGCCAGACAATATAAAAGCCGCCTTCCAGCATTCTTACCTGATAAATAAAGCTTAGCATAACCGCCACATAAAAAAGTCCAAAAAAGGCTGCCGTAATCTCCTCTACCCGGTATTTTGGATATAAAAATACGTAAATAACCATTAAAACCAATAAAAACCCAATAAATAAAAAGATATTATAATCTCCCAACCCAAAGCGCAGTAAGGCAAAAAAGACAATGGCAGCTGCATAGCCTGTAATTCCAAGAGGTGATTTATTGAGGTTCCCTGTTTTATACAATTCTGTCATTCCGATAATAGAAATTGCCAGCACCACAGCAAATAAAGCATCTCCTCCCAACAGGATTACAGCTATGGTAATAACCATTAGTATGACCGAACTGCGTAATCTTACCCAAAACATGTGTTACCTCCCAAAAAATCATTATTCATCAATACCGCCAAACTTTCTCTTTCTGCTTGCGTAATATTCAATGGCTTTTCTTAATTCCTCTTTATTAAAATCCGGCCATAAGGTATCCGTAAAATAAAATTCCGTATAGGCCAACTGCCATAACAAAAAATTCGATATCCGCTTTTCACCGCTGGTTCTTATCATCAAATCCGGATCAGGAATTCCCTCCGTATCCAAATATCCGGAGAAACTATCCATGCTTATCTCTGTAAGATTTACCTTGCCGTCTTTATAATCCTCTGCCAGCTTCTTAGCTGCTCTAAGTATTTCATCCCTGCCGCCATAATTTAATGCCACCTGAAAATGAAGCCCCGTGTTAGAGGCCGAGATTTCTTCAAGTTCATTAATGCTTCTTTGTATATCTTCGCTTAATCCGTCTATTTCACCTAAGACGCGGACCTTCATATTATTCTTACTGCTGGTCTTCTGGCAATTCTTAAGATAACTTCGAAGAAGCTTCATCAGTGCGTCGACCTCATCTTGGGGCCGCTTCCAGTTCTCGGTAGAGAAAGCATAAACTGTAAGATACTCCACTCCCATATTATATGCTTCTTCGCATATGTTTTCAACTGTTTTACTTCCCTGTACATGCCCATAATTTCTTGGCATCATACGCTTTTTGGCCCAACGCCCGTTACCATCTAATATTATCGCAACATGTCTTGGAACATTTCTATCTGAAACTTTTTCTCCCATGGAGTCCTCCAACTGAAAAAAACTGCTTCAAAGATCCAAAAACTATTGCCTTGACAATAGAATTCTTTGAATTTTGGAGCAGTTTCTGTAAAATATTCAAAAGATTATACCGTAAGAATTTCTTTGGATTTGTCCTCGCTAAGCTTATCTACATCAGCAATGTATTTATCCGTGGCTTTCTGAGTACTCTCTTCTAAATTCTTAACTTCATCCTCGGATATTTCATTGTTTTTGTTCATTTTCTTAATTGCATCGTTTGCATCTCTTCTGATATTGCGGATAGCAACCTTAGCATTTTCAGCCTTCTTCTTAATGTCCTTTACCAGATCCTTTCTTCTTTCCTCTGTAAGTTCAGGAAATACCAATCTGATAACCTTTCCGTCATTACTGGGTGTCAATCCCAGATCAGAAGCAATAATAGCCTTCTCAATATCCTTAATCAGCTTGCTTTCCCACGGCTGAATCTGAATAACTCTGGGTTCAGGAACTGAAACGTTTGCAACGGATTGAAGAGAAGACGGGGTACCATAGTAATCAACCCTAAGTTTATCCAATAAATGAGGGTTAGCTCTTCCGGCACGAATCGTAGAGAACTCTTCCTTTAAATTATCCAGTGTTTTAGTCATTTTGCTTTCGTATTGTTCCAATCTAGCATCCATAATTTTTCTCCTCTATCATTATAATACTTATAAATTCCCAATTCTTTAGCTTCCATGCATATCGCAAGTTTACCGGTAGATTGCTTGCAATCTACATTGCACAAATCAAAAGTGAAAAATGGTTTTTATTTTTCACGCTAAGCTGTCACAACGGTTCCGTCAGACTTTCCATGAACAGCTTTGATAATACTCTCTTCCTTTTCCAGTGCAAATACTAACATTGGCATTTTATTTTCCATAGCAAGGACGGTTGCTGACAAATCCACCACTGCAAGCTGTTTATCCAGGGCTTCTTTCAGACTTATCTCACTGTACTTCTTTGCACCCGGATTCTTCTTGGGATCACTGTCATAGACCCCATCCACTGCCTTTGCCATCAATATCACATCTGCTTCCAGCTCAACTGCTCTTAGAACAACTCCCGTATCCGTTGAGAAATACGGATGCCCTGTTCCTCCTGCTAAGAACACTACCATACCTTTTTCAAAATATTTATTTGCTCTGTCCTTTGAGAAAATCTTTGTCATTGAGCCGCATTCAAAAGGAGTAAGTACCTGAGTCTTCATGCCGGCATAACGGAAAATCTCTGAAACATAAATACAATTCATAACAGTTGCCAGCATACCTATTTGATCAGCCTTTGTACGGTCAATTGTCTCGCTGGTTCTTCCTCTCCAGAAGTTACCCCCGCCTATTACAACTCCTACCTCAATTCCCTCCTGCACCAGCTGCTTTACCTGATTTGCAACTTTAATACAGGTAGCTTCATCAAAACCGGTCTTTTTATCGCCGGCCAGAGCCTCCCCGCTTAGCTTCAGTAAGACTCTTTTATATCTGTTCATTTACAATACCTCCAATTATTCAAATATGTTATCAATATTAACAGCTGCGTAAGACAGAGAGCAGAAACCTTCAATAACAGCACCATTGTTAATCTGAATAGAGGCAGCTTTAATATTTCCCTTAATAACCGCTGATGAATCAATCACAATAGGACCGCTGATATCAATATCACCTTTAACAGCACCTGCAATAAATCCGGCAGTTCCAAGAATATCTCCGATGATTACCGTTCCAAGACCTATTCTTATATTGCCTTCACTGGTAATTGAGCCTTCAAAGCGCTTTGCACCTATATAAACATCTGAAGCTGAACAGTTTCCATTCACATTTCCTATTACCGATAACTTTCCTTTACAGTCAACGTCTCCTCTGATAGTACCTATTACTTCCAGCGATCCGTCCGTACGAAGATTACCGGTAAGTACCGTACTCTTTGCTATGATAGTTATTTCTTCTGTCAGATCTGTACCATCACCGTTAGTCTCTTCTGTCTCGGTACCCTGCCCATCCTCTTCTTTTTCGTTTACAGCCTGCTCTTCATCCTTTAAAGTCTCCGTTTCAGAAGTTAACAATGCTTCCAAGAGTTCTTTATCTACATTGTCCTCCTCTGTCAGCTCATCTTCTTTCTCCTCTTTTGCAGTTTCGCCTTCTGTTTCTTTTGCTTGTCCCTCTGCTGCTGCACTTTCATTTTCTTCCTCTGAAGTATTATCCTTGCCTTCGTTCTCTAAAACCTCTTCCGGTAATAATTCATTAACCGCTTGCGATAAATCATCTTTAAAATCTTTAAAAAAGCCCATTTAAAGTTCCTCCTATGTAATTTACTTATTATAAAGTTCTGATGAACTAAGTTTTACCTGCTGGATAGGTTTCACTGTATCATTTAAAGCAAGCAACTTGGCACCGCTTTCTGTCAATGTACTTAGTAAGCTATCAAGAGACCTGACTGTATTCAGCTTGGCATCCGTGTCATGCATCAGTACGATAGATCTCGTATGGTCCGCAATACCTTCCAGTATATTATCGCAAAGCTGCTCCGGTTTATAATTCACACCCGTCGCATCACCGCTTGCCACATTCCAATCGTAATAAACCACATTCTCTTTATTGAGATAACGAATAAAAACAGACATATCCGTACTGCTGACCTCATTACCGCTTCCTCCCGGAAAACGGTAAATATCCGTCTCCAAACCAGTAGTTTCATATATCAATTGTCTTATTCGTTTATAATCACTTTCAAATGCCTTTAAAGATTTGTATATCTGGTCATAATCGTGAGAATATGAGTGCATACCAATGGAATGCCCTTCTTCCACTATCCGCTTATATGATTTTTTAGACTGTTCATCCGTTTTTCCTATTACAAAAAAGGTTGCCTTTACATGGTACTTATCCAGAATATTAAGAATATCATCCGTGTAACCGCTTGGACCGTCATCAAAGGTTAAGTATACTTCCTTTCCTTCATACTTCTTCCTTTCCTGCTCATCTATATTCTTCCTGGTATCTTTTAAAGAGACCGGTTTTTTATCCTGCGCTCCTTGCTCTTTTTCATCTGCATTTAAAGCATCCTCTTTGCTGCCAGAAGATACCTCTGTTGTCTTTTTATTTGATTGTTCTTCATTATCTTTTGCTGCTGCCGGTGATATTATGGCTTCTTTTGAACCTGCGGAATTTCCACCTGAATTACTTGCAGAATCATTTCGGGTCAAGCTGGTATCCAGAGAACTGCCAGCTGACATCTCTTCCTCATTATAACTGTTTTTTTCTGATTCTTCAAGTGAAGATGAATAATCTTCTGCCTGATAATATAAATTTTTTTCAAAAGCTTCACCGCTTTTTTCTTCCATTCCCACCTGTTTCTCTGTCAATATATCAATCTTTCTCTCCAGAGAATAAATTTTACCAAACAAGATTACACAAAGTAAAGTTGGAAGCAGTAAGCAAATTATAATTATTATTATAATCGCATTCTTCAGGTGCTTTATACGCCTTTTCCTGCGAAGTGTATTTTCTGTTTCTGGCCGGCCATTATCCATGTTTCTATCAAGTCTCCCTTATATTGCCCCTTTTGTTATATTCTATCATAAAACATCGAAAATTGAAAGAAACACCTTTAGTACTATTGACCTATAATGGCTTATCCCTGCCAGCCCTGAACTGACATTCCCAATCGGTAAAAAGGACACTGCCAATAGTAGACAGTGCCCTTTCCAAAGCTTTAGAAACACAAATAGAAGAATATCAATCTTAAGTTAATCCTTTCATAGACCCATGCATTTCTTCTCCAACGGAAACCTTCCACATGGTTTCTTCCTATAAAGGTAGGGAAAAACCAGAAATTACTTCCATTAATAAGCCAAACATAAGTAAATCGGTTAAAACAGGTCCATAGATTGCCAGGACCTATCTGCCCTCCTATTCGGAAAGCTTCCGGACCCTCTGTATTGGCAGGTAATTCTGGTATAAAATTGGGCGGCGGTATCATAGGCTGTGGCGGCCTTGGCCCCGGTCCTGGCCCTGGCTGCGGCGGTCTTGGCCCCGGTCCTGGTCCTGGCTG
>NZ_FRFD01000007.1:250655-329447 GCF_900143645.1 Anaerocolumna xylanovorans DSM 12503
CCTGGCTGCGGCGGTCTTGGCCCCGGTCCTGGTCCTGGCTGCGGTGGTCTTGGCCCCGGTCCCGGTCCTGGCTGCGGCGGTCTTGGCCCCGGCCCTGGTCCTGGCTGCGGTGGTCTTGGCCCCGGTCCCGGTCCTGGCTGTGGTGGTCTTGGCCCCGGTCCTGGTCCCGGCTGCGGTGGCCTTGGCCCCGGTCCTGGTCCTTGATTTGGGTTACGTCTGGGGTCATAGTTAGGTGGGAATACAATTTCTTCACCGGATACAACATTCTCAAACTCTACAGTTTTATCATCTTCAGAACCCTGTTTATGGAAGAAGTTATAATCATCCAATTTAGAGTCTCCTTGCACATTCTTTCTTACACTTATCATATGATAAAAATTATAAAATGTTAAAATATATATCGGTAAATACAGCTGTCCCGGAACTTAGTTCAATGAAACCGGATTTCTTAAGTATCTCTGTGCTTTCGTAATCCACCAGTAATCATCTGCCGGCGGCGAACCTACAGCATCTGTGCTGGCTCCTACTCCTGCACCGAACAGGATACAGGTAATACCTGCTGCCTTTGCCTCCTCAATATGAGAACCATAAGTAATGGTACCGTTGCTTACCTTAATCTTAGGATCATTGGATGCATTGGATGAAAAATAGTCCACCCTGGCCTGTGAACCCGGTTTAAAGGTATCTCCAAAGAAATAGTCAGGTGCTGAATCCTCATAATATCCAACTGCATTGGAAAGCTCTTTAAACAGCCCTCCGGTGTAAGGATTTGCTTCCTGGGATGTATTCAAATGTCCTACAGGGAGCTGCCACAGCGTAACCGGTAAGGCCGTTGTACTGTGTAATACTCCCGCATAGAAAATATAATTATTCCAAAGGTCTGCATTCCATAACCATCTGGAGCCTGCCGGATTAGTAACCGCACCAGATTCATATGCTCCATCCAATCCGTACTTGTCAATGGAAATAAAGTCTGCGCCATAGGATGTGATACCGGCTTCCATATAATACAGTGCGGTCTCTTTTGCTGCATTCTGAATAAAAGCTCTGCCGGCAGTATAGCCTAAGATTTCCGTTGCATGCATAAGTCCCTGTCCCGGTACATCCTTGGAATATCCCCATGTGTTAAACTGCCATCCAAATATAGCCTTAGGAGATGTCTTATTGATAATATAATTGATGGATTGTACCAATCCTGTTACGGTATTCGGGAAATCAGGATCAACACCCTTTTTCAAAATACCGGAAGTATAAGCTGCTTCCACTCCTGCTGCCGCAATGCTAGAAGGAGTCTTTCCTGACTGCTGCATCATATAACCAAGAAAATCCGGTTCCAGGACAATACCAAAGGTCTCATCATATTGGTTGCAAATATCAAGGAAGAATTTCAGATCCTCATAGTAAGCTTTCATATAAGCAGTATCATTTATGTGTTTAATATCAACATTATAATCTTCTGCGGAATCCGGGATATTGTAATATACAAAGTATGGAATCATTCCCAGCTTCAAGCTTTCGGTAATGTAAGTTTTAGCTCTGGCCCCATCTTCGGTGGTCCAGCTTCTCCATCCATTTACCGGTCCGCCATTGATATAGATATATCTGATATCACAGCGTTTATTTGTATCATCGGTATCCGTATCTTTCCAGAAGTTCAAATCATTGGCAGTGTCCTCGGAAACCTGCCCGATTGAAACATAATTTGGCAAACCAGGAAGGGATCCATCAGCATTTTTCACCCTGATTCCAATATAACGTTCTTCCTTCGTTGTTGTTTCTACTATTTTTAATCCGGTTCTGCCTGCTCCGACTGCTTCAATTTTCAACTTATTTCCATCTGTGATGGAAGCCTTTGCAACAGAAGTATTACTTGATATTACTGTATACCCGGGAGCCTGTGCATCAACATGCAGCAGGTTAAAGGTATATGTGCCCTGTGCTACTGTATACTGATTCTTGGCACCATCATCATCAATTGTGCCGATTACAATCTTACTGCTGTCAGCAGAACCCACTTTCAGGCTGATTGCGTCGCTGTTTGTACTTCCATAAGAATTAGCCAGCTCTATATAGTAATAGTATGTACCCGGAACGGTTCTTCCTGTAATCGGTATTACAAAAGTTTGTACGCTCGGAGAATTATCCGTTAATGCTCCGGCAGATACCTGCTTGTAAGAGCCTCCGGCACCTATTTTTTCATACAGTTTGTAACTGGTTCCGTTATTGCCATACCACATATTGACTGTGATATCATATGTACCATCCGTATCATTACCCCATTGGTTATGCTGCAATGTTGGTTTGCCCGGAACACCGGTCGCTTTTCCGCCAGGCACCGGTGTTGCTGTTGGTGTCGGTGTTATTGTTGCTGTCGGTGTTGGTGTCACTGTTGGTGTTACCGGTGGTGTTATTGTCGGTGTTACCGGTGGTGTTATTGTCGGTGTTACCGGCGGCGTTATTGTCGGTGTTACCGATGGCGTTATTGTTGGTGTTGTTGTAGGTGTTACTGTTGGTATCACAGTCGGTGTTACTGTTGTTGTCGGTACCGGCGTTATTGTCGGTGTAGCAGTCGATTGTGTCACCTGCAGGCTGATAATGGAGCTCTTGGATTTTCCGTAAGAATTAGCCAGCTCCGCGTAGTAATAGTAAGTCCCGATAGCCTTGTTCTTAAAGTTTACTACAAAGGACTGGGCATTCGGTGAATTATCGCTCATATTTCCCTGTGCCGCTACGCTAAAATTGCTCTGTGAATTATACCCCTCATACAATATAAAGCTTGTACCATTGTTACCATACCACATATTACCTGTGATATCATAGTCCCCATCCGGATCCCCAGGCCATTGATTGTGGGACAAGGTAACTTGTGCCGGTATTCCTGCCGCCTCTACCGTAGCAACGGTTGGTACGTTTGGAACTCCCAGCAAAATGAGTGCCGCAACTAGTATTGCAGTAATCATTTTTTGAAATTTTCCATTTCTTTTCATTAATACCTCCTTCTGCATTTAAAATGCCTACATAATTTACTAAAAATAGATTTTTATTCTATTTTTTACTATTTTACACTATATTACTAAGAATTTCTATACATTTTTTCTATTTTTATCTTACATATTACGAGTTTTTTTAGTAAATTTACTAAACTAAAGAAAGAAATTTTTTTCAAAAATAGATTTCAAAATAAAAAAGCCTGTAAAATAGTAACAACACTAAATTACAGACCTTTATGTACTAACGCTCAGCAAATATGTTCTTGAATTTGCCGGACAACCATTTCAAGTGCAGTGTCTGAAGGATTAGAACCATTAAGAATCAAATCCGCCTTCCATTTACTGGGTTCCACATACTCCTCATGACGATAACGCACTAAATCCAGATAAACTTTAGAAACTTCTTCAAAATTCAATCCCCAACTCATGTTTCGCCTCAACCTGCGAACAATTCTTTCATCTGCCTGACAATCAACAAACAGTTTTAAATTCAATAATTTATATAACTCTTTTTTCCAGAGAGTCAGCAAACCTTCTACCAAAACCACTTGATATTTCTCTTCTGTTATCGCCGCTTCCACATCTTCCTGCATTCTTAATAAATCCATAGTATCCGGATGATTATCATCAAGATATAAAATTCCTGTCACAGGTGCCTCACTAACCGGCCTGTTTTCCGGTTCTTTAAAATAGTCATCCATATGAAATACTCTAATCAGGCTTCCTTCTAACTTCTTTTCCAATTGACTGCAAAATGTAGATTTCCCGCTGGCACTGCCTCCTGCAATTCCTACCACATATGTTTTTTTCATATTAACCCCTTTTGTAAATATCAAATCTTTGTCATTTTCTCTGTCCATTATATGATATCATTAAACCACTGTAAAATCACCCTCCTTTTCTTTTTTAAATATCTATGTCCTTTTTACTTTTACCTTCTGAATCCCACAAATACTTTAGGTTTTTTTACACACCCGACTAAATTCTTAAGCAATAAAAAAGGATATGCCACCAAGCATATCCTCTCTGTTTAAATTCTATTATTTCTTACCAGAAACTAAAAATCGTGCAAACCTTGCTGCCACTCTTTGATTAGTTTCCCATTTATTTTTTATATGCAATTGCATCTATCTGAATATGAAGTCCATCCGGCCCGCCTATATGTGCAAAATCGGTCTGAATTGTTTTTCTTGCTGGATACTTTCCATTAAAACGTTGTTTGAATACTTCCTCCATAATCGGAATATTCCAAGCATCTCTTAGCAAAACATCAATCTTAACAACAGCATCTAAAGTTAAGTCTATTTGCTTCAGGCGATTTTCCATATCATCAATCGCCCCATTAACCTGTGCTTCAAAGAGTTGTCCCACATTACCTACACAGAAGTTTAAAAAAACAAAATCCCCTGCCTCTACCATTTCTGACCAAGCACAATCTTGATTAATATTGTATCTTTTAATTTCACTCATAACTTCCCTCCCTTATCTACTATTTGAATTAGTTGCTGAATTTTTGATGTGCCAATTCAATTTACTCTTTTACAAAATTGAGAACTATCTCTACTTTGCTTAATACATACTTTGTACTTCTTAAATCAATTTATTAATTTGCAGAAAGTTGATTATCAATATTCTCCTTGGTAAAATCATACCAAATTGCATCTTTTTTGTTCTCTTGATTTTCCATAAAAGCCTGATATTCACTCTCTGTAACAGCCTGGCCATCTATAAAATAGGAGTCCCCAGGCAAATTTGGTTCGCAATATGCTATATTGTCATATTCACAGTTATTTAATGTGAAACGCAATTTTGCGTATCCATTGTCATCCGCACCATTTGACCAATTAAAGGTGCCATCACTTTTTAGAGAATACAAACCTCTGTAACTAAAATTATAGCCATAAACTGTGCCGTCGCTATAATGTAATACTTCAACATAATCGGGATACGGATAGTCATTGGTTAAGCAATACTGTATAACTATTTCAGGTACTTCATCTCCATCCATATCCAAGACGGTAAAATTCAAAAATTTATAGGTTTCTAACCCACCCTTGAGAAGCTGATCCAAATATATTGTTTTTGTTCCACTTTCTGCGTAAGATGTGGTAATAAATTCAGTTTTATTTTGCAATACATCCTTGTAAGCTGAAAATGGATTTTGAGGGGATGGAGTACCATTTAATCTCTCGCGCACATAATTTAATTCTTCTTTTGCACTTTGCCCATGATATTTCTGATCAATCTCCGACATCAGTTCTCTTTGATAGTCAAAAGTATTGTTTCCCTGTGAAAGATAAACTCTTGAGGCTATAAAAGAACGTTCACTATTTGAATATTGAATTAAAATGACAACATCCTCTTTACCATCATTATTACAATCACCTGTAGCATAATCTACGATTTTATCAAAAGGTACCGTAACATGATTATCTTCAAAATCTGATTCCAGTTCGGTTTTTCCATTAGAATCAGTCCAATAAAATTTTATGTCTTGGGCTGCAAGAGTGGGCTTTTCCCAGCTTAATCCTGACCTGGTAATTGGATTTGCCATCAGTCCCGCACAGATACCGACAACCACAATCAAGGCAACAATAACTGCCCAAAACCCAGGCTTTTTATAGTTCAGAATATTTTTTATTCTACTTTTGGTATCCCCTTCACCAAAAGCAAGGGGTGTGCCACCAACAGTCCGCCTGCCGGTAGCAAGTGCGAGTAGCGATGATGAATACTCTTTTTTAACAGTGTTTCCAAGTTGCTTTATGACAGCTTCGTCACAGGTCATTTCCATATCTCTGCCACTTATAAAGAAAGCCACCCATACAAGCGGATTGAACCAGTACAGGCACAATACAAAAAAAGACAAAAGCTTTACCACATGGTCAAAATGCTTTATATGTGTTTGCTCATGCAAAAGAATATATTGATTTTCTTCCGCAGATAAAGTATTCGGCAGATAAATTCTCGGGCGAAATATCCCCATCACAAAAGGAGTGTCCAATTGCTTTACAATATAAATATTATTATCTTCACAGACTGCATTTCTGAGTCTTTTTTTCAATTTCAATAAAGATACAATGTTATAGGATAGTAAAATAACAATGCCGGCAAGCCAAACAATTTCACCGAGAAAAGCCCATACTTGCAAGGAATTTACACTTGCATGAGGTGCTGCAGCAGGCAGTGATTGGTTTATAGCATTATTGATTACTGTGACACCGGTATCTATCTTAGGTGTGGGCGCATAAACAATATCCTGCGAAATAGGGTTCGCTTTTGTGGGCAAAATGCTGAAGATGCTCTCAAAAGAAAATGGGCAAATAAGCCGAAATAGAACCACGCTCCATAAGGAATAGGAAAAGACTTTCGGCGCTTTTTTCAGTAATATTCGGACAAACAATACAAATAAAATAACCACACTTGCATTAAAGCTCATATTGAGAATCTGTAAAAACAGTCTATCCAGCATTACTTCACCTCCTTATGTTCATTGATGAGCTGCTGTATTTCATTTATTTCTTTTTCACTCAACTTATTCCTGTGCGTAAAGGCAGCGATGAACTTAGGTAGTGACCCCGCAAAGGTTTCGTTCAGAAACTGTTCCCCCTGACTCGCTTGAAATTCATCTTTAGACATTAAGGATGTCACCAAGCCACCCTTATTTTGAAAAAGCTTACGTTCGCATAAACGTTTAAGCATAGTGTATGTGGTGGTGCGTTTCCAATTAAATGCTTCAGCGCATAATTGAGTTAGAATTCGGGAGCTGACCGGCTCATGCTCCCAGATTAGATCTGCAAATCGCTGTTCCATTTCACCCAATTTATATTGTTCCATATCCGCCCCTCCTGTCGTATGTTGTTAGACCAAAGTCAGTCTAACACGTTTAGACTAAAACGTCAATATAGTGCTTACCCCAAATCTTAACTAATTTTTAGCTCAAGCAAAATTATGTCCGTACCTTTTGGGATATGTGATCCAGATAAGCAAAGAATTGCCTGTCATATCTCCCTCTGCATAGAATTCACTTTCTAATCGTTTCTCCTGGTCACCGGACACAGGCTCCAGGGTTTCACAATATGTAACAAGCTGGTTCGTTTATGGCTGATTAAATTTTCCTTTTGGAAATCATATAATAATTTTATGGTATAGCTCAATTTAATGGATTCACCATATGTCTATAAGTAAGATGCAAACTTCGCCCCGAAAACCTGCGGTATTTTACGATACCGCAAAACGTAAGAAAACCGCCGGAAACACTGGGTTTTCGGCGGTTTAGCACTATTTAAAAATATGAAATTAATTTCCCATCTGCTTTGCAAGCTTCTTACGAAGAAGTTGCTGCTACTCTTTGATTAATTTCCCATCTGCTTTGCAACTTCTTCGGCAAAGTTTTCGGATTTCTTCTCGATACCTTCACCGGTTTCAAAGCGAACAAAGCTCTTAATAGCAATGGGAGCACCGATTTCTTTTGCTACTGTGTCAAGATACTTCTGAACGGTTAAATCTCCGTCTTTTACATAAACCTGATCTACAAGGCAGATTTCTTTTAATTCTTTGTTTAAACGGCCTTCAATCATCTTCTCAATGATATTTTCAGGCTTTCCGGTATTTTCATTCATTGCCTGAGCCTTTAAGATATCTTTCTCATGAGCAATGTATTCTTCAGGAATTTCAGTTCTCTGAACGTACTTAGGAGAAATTGCTGCAATCTGCATAGCAATATTCTTAGCTGCTTCTTTTGCAACATCGTTGCAAACAGTTGTTTCAACTTCAACTAATACACCGATTCTTCCGCCGCCATGGATATAAGATTCAACAAAACCATTCTCAGCAACTACTTTCTGGAATCTTCTGATGTTCATGTTTTCACCGATTACTGCTATCTGGCTGGATAATTCTTCTTTTACTGTCTTGGAAGTATCAAGAGCCCAATTTTCAGCTAAAAATGCATCAATATCAGCGCTGTTTGTTGTCATAGCCTGATTTACAACTGCATTAACAAAGCTCCTGAAAGTTTCGTTCTTTGCTACGAAGTCTGTTTCGCTGTTAACTTCTACGATAGCAGCTACTTTACCGTCTTCGCTTACTGTAGTATCACAAATACCTTCTGCCGCAATTCTTCCTGATTTTTTCTCAGCAGCAGCAAGTCCTTTTTCTCTTAAGAACTCAACTGCCTTATCCATATCTCCATCGGTTGCCGCAAGTGCTTTCTTACAATCCATCATGCCGGCTCCGGTCATATCTCTTAAATCTTTAACCATTGCTGCTGTAATAGCCATGTTTGTATTCCTCCGTTTTTTGATTATATTAACTCCAATGTTTTTTGCTTCACACTAATCCCCATGCATATCGCAGGCGAACCTGCGATACTGCCTGAATAGAAATTTAAAAAATATCTTTTATTTTTCAAACTAATTCTTATAGCATAAATCATCTGCTTGCAGATGATTTACTACCGCCCGGGATTAGAACATGAAAATACATCGTATTTTTCACATTATGCTTCTACAAATTCCGTTGAGCTTTTTTCGGCTGCTTCTACTGCTTCTGCTGTCTCATTAGAAGCTTCTTCCGTACTGTCAGTCATCTGAACACCCTGGTTTGCTTCGATAACGGCATCTGCCATTTTAGCAACGATTAACTTAACCGCTCTGATAGCATCATCATTACCAGGAATTACATAATCAAGTTCTTCGGGATCACAGTTTGTATCTGCAATACCGATTAAAGGAATACCTAATGCATGAGCTTCCTGTACGCAAATTCTTTCCTTCTTAGGATCTACTATAAAGATAGCATCAGGAATAGTCTTCATATTCTTAATTCCACCGAGGTTCTTCTCTAATTTTTCCCATTCTTTCTTTAATTCGATAACTTCTTTCTTGGGAAGAACTTCGAAAGTACCGTCCTGGGACATTGTTTCAATCTGCTTCAATCTTGTAATTCTGCTCTGGATGGTCTTGAAGTTTGTTAACATACCGCCTAACCATCTCTCATTTACAAAGAACATACTGCAGCGTTCTGCTTCGGACTTAACGGAATCCTGTGCCTGCTTCTTAGTTCCTACAAAAAGAATCTTTCCGCCATCAGCAACAATATTCTTGATTGCATAATAAGCTTCATCTACCTTTCCTACAGACTTCTGCAGGTCAATGATATAGATTCCGTTTCTTTCTGTGTAGATGTACTCTGCCATCTTAGGGTTCCATCTTCTTGTCTGGTGTCCGAAATGTACACCTGCTTCTAATAACTGCTTCATTGATATAACGCTCATAATTTACCTCCATGTGGTTGTTTTCTTCCGTATATCTCACTTTCCTGGCAGACCATTAGGCACCCGGCCAGAAATCAACATACGTGCAATTTAGCATTAGAATTATAACACAGCTTCTTCCATATGGCAAGCATAATTTTATCTGCTTATTCATACAGTTTTCATAAAGATTCTTCCAATCTTCATAATAAAGCAAACTATAGGGTTCTAATCCTTTTGATTGTCTTCTTCTTTCTTCTCATTTGCTGTATTCACTTTCGAAGCAGGAAACTTCTTTTTGTCTTTTCTATAGAATTTTCTTACAAAGATCCATGCGGACAGACCAATTACAACTCCCCAGAATAGAATGTAGGGCAGATTTACAACAAACCAGACTGCAAGCTCCACAAAACCGTCTCTCATAGTAAGAAGTGAATTCATAAGGCCCGTCTTCATTCTGCTTCCGGTTCCTTTGCTTTCCACTTGTGTGATTCTTTCTACCTCGCTGACATACAAGGTTATTGTAGCGTAATCTATCAGATTATCATAAGTCCGAAGGGCCGATGCGTTCTGTTCCAGTTCATACCTTACATCACTTAGTCTGTCTTCTAAGGAGATAATAGCATCAATATTATCAGACTTTTCTAAAAGGGCCAAAAGTCTTTCCTGCTCTATTTGTAAAGTCTTAACCTTGCTCTCAGTATCGACATATTCCAATGTAACATCTTTACTGTTTTCTTCCTGATGAATAAGAGTCATGCTGTCTCCCATCATCTTAACAAAGCCATCGGTCTTGTCTATGGGTATACGAAGAGTATATTGTGCACTTCTGCTGCTATTATTTGTTGTACGGTTTCCATTTATTGATGAGCTTTCAACATAACCTCCGGCCTTTTGCATTTCTTCCGTAATGACCTTTAAAGCTCCGTCAAATTCCACCGTTTCCAGCTCCAGGCTGATTCTTCTGATTCTCTTTCTGCCGGAGTCCGCACTGTTTGCAGAGGTATTAGAAGATGTTTCTCCCCCTAATGTTCCTGAGTCCTTTAATTCCTCCGCAGCTGCCGGGCCCTCTGACGTTGTTTCCGCTGTATAGCCATAACTATCTCCGCTGCCTGTATCAGCCTTTTGTTCACTCCTGCTTTCAGATGTAAATTTCATCTCTTCCTTACCGGAACTGCAGGCTGTAAGTATTAGTACTACTGCCATTAAAAATGAATATAAAATCCGTCTTTTTTTCATAAATACCTCCTTTAATTATGCAGAAACTCTCATCACTGAAACTTTTACTTTCCCCATATATTCATTATAAATGAATTGTAACACTTTTACAACAAAGGAAGGGTGCATTAAGGAAATTGTAAGAAAACCAGGAAATACAAACTTATAACACACAAAAGAGAATCAACAGCAAAACTTGCTGCCGATTCTCCCTTCTCTTTTTTGACCCTCAAAAATATTTTTTGTTTCCCCACAAATTACTTTTCTTTAAATCCAGATATTCATTATAGGCACGCTCTAATATCTGCTTCTCGTTGGAGAATTTCAACATGTGGTACGCTTCATGAAATTTGTAATATCCGGAATCCATAAAATATTCTTCTCTTTGCGGTTTGCTGTAATAGCTATCAGACATCATTAAATACCAATGAACATCCTTTATTACTGTATTCTGTGGTGTACTGAATGTATACTGGCTTTTTCCAATATATTTGATTATAGAAGCATCCGTCCCTGTTTCTTCTTTTACCTCACGTATGGCTGTCTCCTTAAATTCTTCTCCTTCCTCCACAGTTCCTTTCGGTAGAACCCAACCTTCATATTTGTTTTTATAGTTCTTATACAGTAGTAAAATCTTTCCTCTGAAAATAACTACACCGCCACAGCTCGTTGCTTCAATCATCGCAATTCCTCCTGTATTATGGTGTGTCAAATAACTGTTTTCAGTATACATCATTTTACATAATTGTTCAACTGATATTTATGCAATACTAACAAATATCTGTACCAGAAAGACAAAATCCCCATGATTTTCTACCGTTATGGCAGATATTTTTCTATTTATTTCCAAAATAAGTCTTAAATATTTTATTTGCAATGGGAACTGCATAATCACTTCCTGTACCGACACTTTCTACAATAATACTTACTGCTATATCCGGGTTCTCAGCCGGTGCAAAACCCACAAACCAGGCATGAGCCGGTTTTCCCTCCATAAACTCCGCTGATCCGGTTTTTCCTGCTACGGTATAGCGGTCATTTTTAAGGGAACCCGCAGTTCCGTTTTCCACTGTCTCCGTCATAAAGGAGGTTAAGATTTCCGCTTCTTTTGGAGTCATTACAGTCCTATACATTGCCGGAAAGTATTTTTTGACCGCTTCCCCGCTCTGGCTTTCTATATGGTCTACAACATAAGGCTTCATCATAATGCCGCCGTTTGCAACAGCAGATATAATCAAAGCATTATGAAGAGGGGTAATCTGAGTCTGTCCCTGCCCGATTACCGTCTGTGGAATCTGGTCAATAGGCGATTTGCCATTTAATACAAAGCTGCTCTTATTATACAACATGTCAACAGGAATACTTTGATTGAACAGGAAGGTATCACAGAGTTTACGAAAAGCATTCATATTCAGGGTAGTTCCGATGTTGGCAAAAGAAGAGTTACAGGATTTTGCCAGGGATTCTTTTAAATCCACCTTTCCATGGGCTTTGTTATTGTAACAATTAATCGTAACGCTGTTAAATATGCCCTTACCTGTGCAGTTATATTCATATTTTTCATAATCCGGGTTTTCTCTGATATATTCAAGAGCCGTAAGAATCTTAAAGGTAGAACCCGGAGGATATAAGCCCTGTGCGGCACGGTTAACCAGAGGGGAGGTCTTTTCTTCCTCCTTCGAATCTTCCTTCGTAAGTTCATCCCATATCTCATTTATCTGATTGGGATCATAGTCAGGTTTTGATACCATGGCAAGTATTTTGCCGGAAGAAGGCTCCATCACAACGACTGCCCCTTTATGGCTTCCCAGTGCATCATAGGCTGCTTTTTGCAGTCTGGTATCCAGAGTGGTTACAACACTGTCTCCAATACTTTTTCCGCCTGAGAGCTCTTTTACAACCTTAGTGACCGCATTAATATGAGAAGTTAAAAGGTGGAAATTCTCTGAAGACTCCAATCCTGTCCTGCCTTTTGAAAATCTTCCTACTATATGGGCATAAATATTTCTAAAAGGATAATCCCTGGTCTCATTGCCATCCGAATCCACAAGGGTATGAGCAAGTACCTTGCCGTCGGCAGAGAGAATATCCCCCCTTATTATCTGTTCTGCCAATAAATCCTGCCTTTTGTTGTAAGGATTATTAATTACCTCCTCACTGTCTCTAAACATAAAATGCACATAAAAGCCTATCACCAGCAGAAAAAGTCCCGCAAACATATAGGCAATAAATATAACTTCCCTGTTGGTATTTCTTTTTGGCTTTTCTTTTGTATCTTTTTGTATTTGTTTTTCACGCCTCGCTATCAACGGGGATTTCTTTTTCCTTTTGCTTTTTTCTTCTCTTTCCATCTTCGTTCCTATCCTGACTCAGAACATAGAGCCCCTGAATCACACTAAACATAATAATGCTGCAAAGCACCGAACTTCCTCCATAGCTTACAAAGGGAAGGGTAACACCCGTTGAAGGAATCAGCTTGATAGCTCCTCCAAGGGAGAGAAACACCTGAAAGGCATACATAACGCCAAAGCCAAGCGCTATAAGCTTATAGAATTCCTTTTCAAAACGCATGGCAATATTAATCGTAAGTACAAAATAATTCAGACAAATTAATACCAGGCAGATGGCAAAAAAGCCGCCCAATTCTTCTGCTATGGCAGAAAATATAAAGTCACTGTCAGCCACCGGAATACTTGTAGGAAGACCTTTGGTAAGCCCCATACCAAACCAGCCGCCAGTCCCTATGGCAAAAAGTGACTGGGCTACCTGATAGCCTTCCTTGTCAATTAAAGTCCAGGGGTCCTTCCAGGCCTTTACTCTTACTCTTACATGAGAAAAGAACCGGTAAGCTAAAACAGAGGCCATAACGCTGGCAGCTACACCGGCAGCAAGATAAAGAGTCTTGGCCGTTGCTGTGTAGAGCATCATAAGATAGGTTATAAAGAAAATAAAGGCTCCGCCTAAATCCTTTTCTGCTACCAGTATCACTACATGAACTGCCGCAAGAGCCGATACGATTACGATATATTTAAAATCCTTCCTTCTGGAAAGAAGGGAAGCAAAGCAGAATACAAATAATATCTTGACGAATTCCGAAGGCTGAAAGGTGACACCTTTAATATTAACCCAGTTAGTAGCGCCGTAATTTTCAACTCCCCAGAAAAGCACTCCCAACAATATCAGAATTCCAAGTATTCCATATATCCAGCCCAAATGCCTTAAGTATTCAAGCTTTTCTATAATAATAGGAACCACCAGGCATAAAAGCAGGGCTGCCGTTGCAATGATTAACTGTTTAAAGGCTTTGTCATAATATGTTTTGGCAGACAGCCTGGCTATCATAATATATCCGGTAACCAGGAGAAATACCATATTATACAGAAATGGCTTTGAGAGATTGACATAAACCCACTGGTAGAATCCAAATATAATAAACAGCGAAACAATTTCCATCACATAAAGTATTATCAGCCAATTGCTTTTTAAATTGATAAACAAAATGGCATAGCTGATAAAATGAAAAACGAATATTAATAATTTCATATTGGTATATATTCCGCCCTGCCTTGCTTTATCCAAGATGCCAAGTACCCGGTAGGACAGGTATGTGTATATTGCTACCAGTATAATTATGACGTATTTTGACATTTCTGATAACAGGTTAACCACAAAAATCACCTTCTCTCTGCCTGTATTTATGCTTGAAATTATTCAATGCCTCTTTTAAAATGTCCTCTGGTAATGTCATTTTCCTTTTCCATAGCAGCTTCGCCAAACAAATAGGCATTCAAATATTTATCTAAGATATCTTTGGTTTCCCTTGCATCCTCTCCTGTAAAATCCAGCCTGACATATGCTGTATTTAAAGATTCCACCTCATTTACGCAGGACAAAAGGGAAAGAGGTTTGCTGTTGTAAATCACATTATAGCAATCCCTGCAATGCCTCATAACCGGAAAGGCATTTTGAAAACGGTCAAATAGAAAAGCATTTTCTGCTTCCTTAAGGCAGCAGGCTTCTTCGGATATTCCCGCAATGGGTTTCTTATCTCTTTTGCTGTCCGTCAGATATAGGCACTGGGCTGATATCATAACAGGCAGTCTTGTATAAACAGCCATATATTGATAAAGGCCCGAAACCTCCCTTAGTTCCTGATAATTTAACTCAAAAGGTGCCGTAATCCCGTCAAAACCCAATTCATTAAGATACTCTGCACCATGGCGGTTCATTGCGTAAAGGTAAGTATCCCCTATTAATCTCTTTTTGGTTTTTAATTTATTCGTAAGCAGTTCATACTCTTCCAGTGTTCTGATTAAATAGCCATTAATAGTATTATCTTCCAAGACAGATTTATTCTGTAAGAACAACTCATAGCCTTTTCTCCTAAGTACATGTGGAAGAGCCAAGACCGTCCGCTTTCCTCTTTTATTTATTTCTTCTGTATAATAAGTCAGTTTATTAAGGGCTGTCATATCACTTTCCAGAATAATTTCACTTACATGAGGGTTATCCCATACTGCCTCAAGCTGTTCTGTTCTCTGTACAAGAACAGATACTTCCAAATCCTTCTCTTCCTTCTTGCCGGAAAAGCCGGAAATCTTTTCTTGCATTCCTGCATTTCTGCGGTGCCCTTCGGTTATCGCCTGCACCAGAGCCTGTACACCTTCTCTTCTTAGCTCATTTAATTTTCCCACGGGAATAAAAAGCTCCCCCGTAAGCTCTATTGTCAATGCCTCAAAGTAAAGAGAAGTATCTCCCATCTTGTCTAACTGCTTATACAGATGCTCTTTGGTCAGGGGCTGGTTCTTTGCCATATCCGGGTTATCTCCAAATACCCTTACCTGCTTCTCATAACAGCTTAAAGTAAGGCATATTGGCTCATCCGGTTCAGCCTTAAAATGCCCCCTTACAGGTATTCTGCTCTTTTTCTCCAGATATTCTTCCCTTGTTTTGTCTAACAGCGAATTATTTCTGGTACGGTAAACCATACAGCCGGGCTTGATTTTTAACCCCCTTTTATAGTTGGCGGTTATTTTCTTCCCCTTATTTTCCCCTGTTTTTACCGTATATTCGTAAAGGGCTTCGTTCTCTTTCCTGACTTCCAAAACATCCTGGGCATTGATATCTTCTGTTAATTCTATTGTCATTTGGGAATCCGTACTCTTTATCACCTTTCCAACAAGTACGCCGCTGTGGTTCGGACGGTCTATAGACAGCATGGAAAAGCCATTCTGCACCTCATAATAGCCTCTTGAAAAGCCTCCTCTGTTATAGATATCGGAAAGATTCCTTAAATCTCCCTTTAATTCCTCTTCATGACTCTTTCTGTATTCCTCATAGCCTGCTTCTCCAAGCTCATAATATAAATCCGTATATTTTCGGTAAACAGAAGTTACTGCTGCGGTGTATTCCGGACTCTTCATCCTTCCTTCAATTTTAAAGGAATCTATCCCTGCCTGTATTAATTGGGGGAGTATTTCTAAGGTTTCCATATCCTTTGGACTTAAATAATAGCCTGTCCCTCTATTCTCTCCATCAATCTTAAGCTGATAAGGCATCCGGCAAGGCTGGGCACACCTGCCCCTGTTACCGCTTCTGCCTCCGATCATACTGCTTAGCAGGCATTTACCGGAATAGCAATAGCATAATGCTCCGTGGACAAAGGATTCAATCTCCAAGTCTGTTGATTTCCTGATTTCCTTAATTTCCGAAAGACTAAGTTCCCTTGCATTGACAATCCTTGTAACCCCCATATCCTTTAATACACCAGCACCTTCTCCCATGGTAATGGACATCTGGGTACTGGCATGAAGGGGAAGCTTGGGAAAATTCTCATGAAGGAAATGGAGTACCCCAAGGTCCTGGACAATGATTGCATCCACTCCCAGCTCATAATATCTCCTGCTATATTCAAACAGTTCCTTCTCAAGCTCTGTGTTCTTAAGCAGGGTATTTACCGTCATATATATTTTCTTTCCATGAAGATGAACGAAATCAATGGCCTCTTTCATGGTTTCCGGTGTAAAGTTATCCGCATATGCCCTTGCTCCGAATTTGACCCCGCCCACATAAACCGCATCACAGGATGCATTCACTGCTGCCTTTAAGCTTTGGGAAGAGCCTGCCGGAGCTAATATCTCAACTGCTTTCATGTAAACTCCCATCTGTCTTTTACTGTATTTATTCTCGAAATGAAAAAACAGGCTGGTGCAACTATGGGCTTAATCCCCTGATGATTGCAGCAGCCTTTTCATTAACCTTTTGTGTTCTTGTTACTTCCTAATTCTGTTTCAAGCCTTATAATCTTCTTCTGGTTCTCGTTAAGCTCTTCCTTTAAGGCAGCTATGGTCTTTTCTGCCTCGCTAAGCTTGGTGGTAAGGGATACCAGTTCATGCTTTAAATCAAATATTTCCTTGGCTTTTTCTTCATTTTCCTGTTCAATTTCACGAACCTGCTCCCGGACCTTAAAATAATCATCTGCTATATTAATCTCCATCAGAATACTTTTCATCTCGGAATCGAGCATTTTATAAAAATCCTGCTTCTTGAATTCACTATTTTTATTATTAATATAAGATGCCACTTTCTGAAGATACTCTTCGCTCTCATAGCCGCGCAGGGTATATTTTTTATTATTTATGATGACTTCAATGTTGTTCATCTTATTCATGGGTCTGCCTCATCCTATCTGAACCTGTCCGGTACAGCATACCTTCCTTGTATTTCCTGACTTTCCTTCTATTTGTTTTATTATAATATATCTGTGAATTTAAGGCAAGCCTTTCTTAGAGGTCAACCGGCTTTTCTGCCAGTCCGAAATGACGGTAGGCAATCCCTGATACCATACGGCCTCTGGGGGTACGAAGAATTAATCCGTTTTGCACAAGATAAGGCTCATAGACCTCTTCTATCGTGCCCGAATCTTCCCCTAATGTTGCTGCTACTGTTTCGATACCCACGGGACCTCCGTTAAACTTCTCAATCATGGAGAGGATAATCGCCCTGTCCATATTATCAAGACCAAGCTTGTCCACCTCCAGTAAATCCAGTGCAAAGTCTGCTACTTCCTTCGTAATATATCCGTCATATTTTACCTGGGCAAAATCCCTTACTCTCTTTAGAAGCCTATTAGCAAGTCTTGGCGTTCCCCTGGAACGTCTCGCTAACTCAAAGGCTCCTTCACTGTCAATATCCACCTTTAACACACCGGCAGAGCGGC
The DNA here is from genome assembly GCF_900143645.1 of Anaerocolumna xylanovorans DSM 12503. Classification (GTDB taxonomy): domain Bacteria; phylum Bacillota; class Clostridia; order Lachnospirales; family Lachnospiraceae; genus Anaerocolumna; species Anaerocolumna xylanovorans. The sequence continues at coordinate 268,336 of NZ_FRFD01000007.1, forward strand.
ATATGATTTCCTTTAACTCTTCGGTGGTGTAAAACTCCAGACGGTTAACAACGCCAAAGCGGTCTCTTAAGGGAGGTGTTAACATTCCTGCCCTGGTAGTAGCCCCCACCAAAGTGAATTTTGGCAGCTCCAGACGGATGGATTTGGCGGCAGCTCCCTTTCCGATAACAATGTCAATCGCAAAGTCCTCCATTGCCGGATATAAAAGCTCTTCCACCTGGCGGTTTAAGCGGTGGATTTCATCTACAAAGAGTACATCCCCTTCTTTTAAATTGCTAAGGATTGCCGCCATTTCTCCCGGCTTTTCGATAGCAGGGCCGGAGGTAACCTTCATATTTACCTCCATTTCATTGGCTATAATCCCCGCCAGCGTGGTTTTGCCGAGCCCCGGTGGGCCATAAAAGAGTACATGATCCAGGGATTCCCCTCTTTGCTTGGCAGCTTCAATATAGACCTTAAGATTTGCCTTTGCTTTTTCCTGTCCGATATAGCTGTCTAATAGCTGGGGTCTTAGTGAGTTCTCTATTCGTTTGTCTTCCTCAGTTAATTCCGTGGTTATAATACGTCTTTCCATTTACATCCATCCTTAAAAACTGATATTCTTTAAGGACAGCTTAAGCACATCCTCAACAGTCATATCTTCTTTTATTTCAACAGCACCTACGGTTTTTGCAGCTTCCGCCGCAGAATATCCAAGGGCCGTCAAAGCTTCAATAGCTTCTCTTCTCACTTCATACAGGATATTTCCTTCACCCCTCGGAGTAAGGCCTCCCTCTATATTCTTTGAAAGCCGCTCTTCAAAGGCATCACTTAATTTCAACTTATCCTTTAACTCTAATATCAGCTTGCCGGCTGTTTTTGTGCCAATTCCCGGCGCCTTGGCTATGGTCTTAACGTCCTCTGAAAGAACAGCAAACCGCAAGTCATCCGGCGTAATGGAAGAAAGAATTCCAAGTGCCCCCTTAGGCCCGATTCCATTAACGGTAATCAAAAGCTTGAAGATACTTAAGTCCTCTTTTGTCAAAAAGCCAAACAACCCGATATTATCTTCTCTTACATAAAGATAGGTGTAAACCGTTATAGTACTTCCGATTCGGGGAAGATTGCTTAAGCTGGAGAGAGGCATCTTGATGTCATAGCCCAGACCGCCCGTCTCCACTACAACTCCCTCTTCCGATACCAGAATAAGTTCCCCCTTAACATATGCTATCATTAACTACCCTTTCCCTTAAGCTCCTATATCATAGACAGAGCGGATTTTTATATTCTCCCTGGTGCCGGAAAGAATGTCCACACAGACCTCTTCCCCATTCACATCAAAGTAATTATCGGAGATCTTTAAATCTCCCGCTTCGTTTGAAATCTCCACGCTTCTTGCATAAGCTCTGGAATTAACAAAGATCTTATCACCTTCCACACGCAGGGAAAGTCCTGGCTCTTCGAATTCAAAATGCTTCGGAGCTGTAAACAGACAGCTTCCCTTTGATACCGCCTTGCCATCTGCAAGGAATTCATAGGCAAAATATATACCTAATTCATCATAACTGCTAAAGTCTAACTTATCCAGCCATACACTGGTAAGAGCAGGAACATTGACCTCCTCTTCCCCTTGCAAGAGAACTTCTGCCTTGGGATTACGCAGTGTCCAGTGTACTGTTCCAAAGATATCCTCCCTGGTCTCATTGGCAACATTAAGCCTTGCCGTTTTTACGATATCATGAGGTTCTTCGATGCAATGGGGCCTTTGTGTCATTTCCCCTTCTTCCTCGCAGGATATCATAACAGGGGCAAAAAAACGCTTCTCTGCATAGTGAAGTGCTTTCCATCGTCCATAATAATCAATGCTCGCCCATGAGGCAACCGGCCATATATCATTCAACTGCCATACGATGGCTCCCATGCATCTTCCTCTGTGCCTTCTCCAATGCTCCACACCATAGCGGATAGCATCTGCCTGAAGCAGCTGTGAGGTATATATCAAATGGTCAAAATCCTTTGGATAGAGATAATTATCTGAAATATAATTCAGTATCTTTCCATTGGCAGCCGCATTTCTCTGATGCATTTCCATTACTCTGGAGAAAATATTCCTGTCCTTCTTCTCTGTAAAACTCTCAATGGTCTTCAGACAGGGGAAGGATTGGAAACCAAACTCAGAGGCATAACGGAAGTGAAATTTCCGGTATTCCGAGAAAGGCTTATTGCCATGCCAAACATCCCAGTAATGGGTATCTCCTTTATCAGGATTCAAGGAATCCTCATAATTTCCGCCGGAAGAAGGAGAAGACGGCCAGTAAAAGGTTACAGGATCGTATTCCTTAAGGATATTTGGAATGATATATTCATATATCTTAATATAATCCATTACCTGCTTTGCCGTAGGCTTCCATACCTTATCCTGAACCTGTGCCTCCATTTCATTGTTTCCGCACCAGATTGCAAGGCATGCATGATGTCTGATACGGATAACATTCTCAATGGTTTCCTGCCTGATGTTAGCCTCAAATTCATCATTTAACTCATAGCTTGCACAGGCATACATAAAGTCAAGCCAAACCATAAGCCCCAGCTCATCACAGAGATCAAAGAAAAAGTCATCCGGATAATATCCGCCGCCCCATACTCTAATGGTATTAAAGTTGGCAGCAATACAATCCGTAAGCAGGACTTCTGTACGCTCTTTCGTAACCCTGCCAAGAATATTGTCCTCCGGGATATAGTCCGCTCCCATGGCAAAAACAGAAACACCGTTTACCACATGGCAGAAGCTTTCTCCCCACTCATCTTTTTCTCTCTTTATCGTAAGAGTGCGAAGCCCGATTCTTCTTTCCCAAACATCAAGCACTTCGCCTTTTTCATTTCTGACTTCGCCTTTTACGGTATATAATGGCTGTTCCCCATAACCGTTAGGCCACCAAAGCATCGGTTCTGTTATAAGAACCTTCCCTTCTTCTGTTTGTTCATATATCTTGCCTTTGGGATCTGTTACCTGAAATACCACTTCCGATAAGGTCTCTTCTCCAAATAATTCAAGGCTCCAGTCAATATCAAGAAGTACGCTGTCCTTTTCATGCTGCTGCCTTACATAGACCTCATCAAAACGGCATTCCTTAATCCCAAGCAGCTTTACATCCCTGAATATTCCGGCATCGGGAAGCCTTGGACCCCAGTCCCAGCCGAACATGCAATGAGCCTTTCGCAGATGGGGATAACCATCCATGCAGTCATAGCTTCCGCCGGTATAGCATTTTTCCTGTTCTTCCCTGATATATTTTGTAGGAGAGAACAGTACTACTCTTAATTCATTCTCTCCGGCTCTGGCAAGCTCTTTTATGTCAAACTCCCAAATCCGGTGCATATTGTATATTTTCCCAAGGAAAGTATCATTAAGATACACCTCTCCCAGAGTATCTACTCCGTCAAAATGAAGAAGAAGTCCGTCATTATCAAGCATATCCTGCTTCAGATGAAATACTGTCTGATAGGTAAAATCCTGCTCCATTAGCTTTAAGGCATCCAATTCATTATCCCTGTAATAGGGATCCGGCATTTTTCCAAGCTGAAGTAAAGTTTCATAAACAGAGCCCGGAACTTTGGCAGGCATAAATTCGCCTGTAATTCCATAAACATTTTCTCCATCTATTTTCATGGACCACATACCATTCAAACTGACTGTTTTCATACGTACCTCCCTTATTTACATCAAAGTAGAAAATAGGTTCAACACTCTTTGATAGACTTTTAAATACCATGGACGCTGTTTCCATTCCTCATAAGTGATTTCCTTGCTGATATCCATTGTACCAATAAGATCATTCTTGATTACATCTATGGTTTCCCTGTCGCACATCCATAAACCGCATTCATAATGCAGGAAAAAGCTCCTGTAATCCATATTAATAGTACCTACGATACCGCAGTCTTCATTAATAATGGTTTTGGCATGGATAAAGCCCGGTGTATACTCGTAAATTCTTACACCGCCGTCTAAGAGCTGTCCATAATTGTAATTAGTAAGCCTTTTCACATTCTTTTTATCCGGAATATTAGGCGTAATAATCCTTACATCAATACCGCTCTGGGCAGCTTCGATCAGAGCCAGCTTCATATCATCTTCAATTATCAGATACGGCGTTGTTATATACACATACTTTTTCGCATAATGAATTATTTGTTTATAAATACTTTCAATCGGATTATTTGGCCTGTTAGCCGGGCCGTCAGAAATTACATGGCAATATACCTCATTCTCTTCAAATACCTTTGTAGGACGGTAAGGGCTATAATCCATCCATTCCCCGCTCTTACAAATCTCCCACATCTGTAAAAAGGTCACTGTAAGTCCCCATACGGCATCTCCCTCTACCCGTACGGCATTATCCTTCCATTTGCCGAAGCGCTCAATCAGATTCACATATTCATCTGCAAGGTTCATACCCCCGGTATATCCGATATTGCCGTCGATTACAATGATTTTTTGATGACTGCGGTAATTCATATACAGCTTATCCGTATATTTGTGAATGGGATTAAATACGGCTGTCCTTATTCCTTCGGCTTCCAGATTCCTCCGGAAATTTTTAGAGGTACGAAGGGACGCGCCAAAGTCATCATACATAAACCGGATTTCCACTCCTTCACTTCTTTTCTGAAGAAGGAGCTTTCTCATCCTTTCCCACAAAACCCCTTCACCAACTATGAAGAAATTAATGAAGATAAAATGTTTTGCTTCCTCAATATCTTTAAAAATAGCTTCAAAAGTGTCTTCTCCCATAGGATAATAACTTATCCTGTTGTTTTTATATAAGGGGAATTTGTGTGACTCCATATACCTTGACATTCTGCTCTTTGTCGGATATCTTTTTGCATAGGACTTTGTTGTATCAGCATCGTAGCTTAAAAAAGTATCACCATGCTCAATGCACGCCAGTATCTTACGTTCAATTTTCTTGGTAGAACCGGATTTACCCCAAAGCGCATACATGATATGCCCAGTCACCGGCAGCAGGAGTATAATGCATATCCATGCAATTTTATAAGAAGAATTCCTGTTGTCATTTACCAATCCTACAATGATAAGAATACTTGCGATTTCTATAAGAAGATAGATATAAAAACCTGATCCGCTAAGCCAATATCCTAACACAAATATAATTGCCATCTGGATAAGCACCAGTATTCCAACCAAAGTAACCCTCAAAAAGCCGCTTAAGAAGCCTTTTGTGGTACCAATTATTTTCTCATTTGTACTCATATCTGCCCACCTGATATTTCTTACTTCCTTCCTGCCTGTATTCTCTGCAATCCGGACCTTCCTGTTAATCTCATAGGAATCCTTTTCTGCCCTTTTTATTTTTCTTACAATCTGCAAATCAGGAAACGCTTTTAATAAACGTTTCTGGACAATACTTGCAGTTCCTGCCATACTCTGGATTTTTGCAATATATTCCCTGATCTGATTCTCCACTTCCTGACGCAGGCCCTTAAAATCGAAATCCTTCTGGTAACGGTTGCGTTCCAAAAGTTTTTCTTTATTATCATCCATAAACTGTCTTATTCTATCCGGCATTTCAAAAATTTTATAACCCGACAGCTTTTTCTTAAATTCTTCCTTTGTCTCATAAATCCTTGTTTTTTCAATATAGTCGTTAAATTCATCCTTAAGGCGCAGCATTTCCGCAAAAATCTTATCCATCTTTAAAGTCTGGACAACCGTAATCCATGTATCTATTATAAACAGGATAAATATGATGGATACAGCACAGATGCCTGCAATTCTTGGAATGATATTAAAAAGTCTGACCACTCTTGGTTGAAGCAGCATTATTTCCAGCAAAGACATAACTCCCCAGACAGTAGCTGAGAGTAAGCAAATCCTCCCCTTTATATTAAAACGGTTGCTGCTGTAATCCCACCATCTGGCATGAAAAATCACTTCCATAATCCAGGAAGTAAAATATTCCAAAGCACTGGCAAGTATCATGCCTCCAAAAAAAATAAGCGGATAAACCCCTCTGACCTGCCAGAAGAATACATATATTATAGTAGCTCCTACACCATAAATTGGAATTATCGGGCCATTTAGAAATCCTCTATTCACCAGAGAGCCTTTTTTGACAGACACCAGAGTACTTTCATAAACCCATCCGACCATAGAATAAAGAAAAAAATTATATAAGATATGTAATAAATTAACTCCTAAAATATTAACATCAAACATGGCAATCCACCCTTGCATCAATATGTACTGCTACCATTCTAACATATCCAAATAAGAAAATATAGCCTTATTTTACTCTTCTTTCCTTCCAAGTCCCACTTGTAAACCGGCGCTCTTATGTTAAAATAATTATTATAATAAAGATTATGAGGGATTTTACAATATGAAAACAAAGCATTCTTTCTTTCAAATAGAATATACTTATCTGCTTCATGAACCCTATCAAAAAGAAGATATCCTTTTCTTCGATATCGAGACCACCGGTTTTTCTCCAAAGACTTCCTATGTCTATCTGATAGGCTGTATGTATTACAAAGAAGGTTCCTGGCAGGTAACCCAGTGGCTGAATACAGAACCACAAAAAGAATCCGAACTGATTCTTGCATTCTCTGAATTTTTAAAGAAATACCGCCGTATCATTCACTATAACGGCAGTGGTTTTGATATTCCTTTTTTACAGAAAAAAGCGGCAATGTATGGAATCCCCGACCCTTTTTCCCATATTGAAAGCCTTGATTTGTACAAGCTGATACTGCCGCTTAAGAAATTTCTCTCTCTGGAAAGCACACGCTTAAAAGCGATTGAAAGCTGCCTGGGCCTTGAAAGAAAAGATACTTACTCCGGCGAAGAGCTTATCTCCGTCTATTCCGGCTACTTAGGAAGGCTTGCTTATGAAAAGCTGGTTGATAAATCCGTGTCCGTTAATGTAAACAGTAATCCAAGCGCCGGTGACCTGGAAGATATCCTTCTGCTTCATAATTTTGAAGACGTTAAAAGCCTTCTTCCCATATCCGGTATGCTTTATTACAGGGATATATTAGGAGATGTCTATTTAACAGGCAATCTTTCCACGGTATCCTGTGAATTTTCAGAGGAAGAAAGCTTGGTATTACTTACCTGTCAATTACCCTTCTCATTTCCTGCCGGCTTTACAGTATACTGCCCTCTAAAAGAAAGAATATCCCTTAAGGGCGGTAATGAGACAATAAAAGACATGCAGGTAACGGCTGTTTTTGATGACAATACCTTATTATTTAAGCTCCCTGTCTATAAGGGTACCCTTAAATATTATCTTACTCCACCATCCGATTATTACTATCTTCCCCTGGAGGACATGGCAGTACATAAAAGTGTGGCTCAATATGTAGATAAGGAATACCGGAAAAAAGCCACCCCTTCAACCTGCTACATAAAAAAAGACAGCCTTTTTATTCCCCGGGGAGAATCTTCTTTCGAACCATGTTTCAGAAAAAATTATGCGGACAGGATTACCTATATTGAAACTGACAAACTAAAAGGAATGCAGCCGAATGAACTGGCAGCCTTTGGTGATGGCCTGCTCTTATTTTTTAAAAATTTTTACCACCTATAGTCCATACATAAAACCCGAAACAGCGGTTATACTAACTTTGTTCGTTAATAAACAGAACCGTTCTCCTAAAAGAACGTAAAAAAGTCTCAGAAGGAGTTTATGTATGGCAAACACTAAAAATTGTAATTCAAAAAACAGTACAAAAAATAAGACAACTGGTAGGATGCAAGATGTGGCTGTCAACACAACAAACGCCAGCACGGAATCCTCTATGAAGGACCTACACACAGTGTCGCAGACATCCGATGTATCTCCGGATGATTCCGAGCGCAGAGACGGTCCGGGAGGAAACTAGAATTTCCAACCCGGAAACAGTTTGTTCAATATGGCAAACAAAAATAAGACCTTTAGGGAAACCTGAAGGTCTTATTAAAATCAGCTCTGTTTACAGTACAGCTCTCTACTTCTTATTATTTTGATAATTATCTCCCTGAAGCCCAAACACCGCACGGGCACTTTCGGCCTGGGGATCATGCTTAATGTGCTTAGAATGAAAAGTTCCATCTTCCTTTTTATTATTTTTTGTGCTTTTCATTTTATTATCTGCCATTTTGCGACCTCCTAATAAACTATAATGATTGTACACTCATTAGTATAGCTAAGTCATCTAAAACTCATTCATAGATGAACCTTATTATTGTTTTTACAAATAGAATCGAGCTATAAATCTTTATGCAAAAAATAAGGCCCCCGGGAAATCCCAAGGGCCTTGATTTTCAACTATTTCTCTGTAGAAATGATTTCTTTCTTGTTATAAGAACCACAAGCTTTGCATACTCTGTGAGGCATCATTAATTCACCGCACTTGCTGCACTTTACTAAATTAGGTGCAGACATTTTCCAGTTTGCCCTATGGCTGTCTCTTCTCGCTTTGGAATGTTTATTCTTCGGACAGATAGCTCCCATGATTACACCTCCTTAAAATTATTGAATATATCTCGGATTACTGACATTCTGGGGTCCGGGACCTGTTTTTCACAAGAACAATCACCTTTGTTTAAATCAGCACCGCATGTCTTGCAAAATCCTTTACAATTCTCGTCACACAGAACCTTCATGGGAAAGTTTACTAATATTTCATCATAGACAAGTAACTCTACATCCAGATTATATCCACTAATATAATTTGTTTCATCCAATTCCTTAATACGGTCCTCTGAATCTTTCATAAGGTCCAATTCCTTGGAAAACTCAAGATTAAAAGAGGTTTTTACGTCTTTAAGGCATCTGCTGCACGGAATTAACAGAGAGACTTTTGTGTTGCCTTCCAGCTTTATCCTCCGGTCACCTAAATGGGTTAACTCTAAGTTTACCGGCTCCTTCTCTGCAAAAGGATAACATAAGCCTTCTATGCAAAATTCCTCTGCTTCGACGGGAGCTTGTATGGAAACGATATTGCCTTTGACAGACATAATCTCAGACAAGTTAATAAGCATAACAATCTCCTATCTTCAAAAATTCGCACTGTCACCATTATAATCAGTAGATTATATTTTGTCAACGTATATTTTGACTTTTCTGCATATATTTATACTATATGTGTGAACTTATTTCTATATTTTACGCCAAAAGTGCAACAGTCTCTCTTGCAATAGCAAGCTCCTCGTTGGTCGGAATGATATATACCTTAACCTTGGAATCAGGAGTGGAGAGCTCTACCTCTTTACCTCTGGTGTTATTGTTCTCTTCATTAATCTCTACACCCAGATAGCCTAAATAGCTCATGGTGCCCTTTCTTACTGCCTTATCGTTTTCACCAAGACCTGCTGTAAATACAATGGCATCCACACCGTTCATGGCGGCAACATAAGAACCGATGGTTTTTGCTACATGATAGTTAAATACATCAACTGCCATGATTGCTTTCTCATTGCCTTCTGCTGTAGCATCTTCTAAGTCTCTAAAGTCACTGGAGATACCGGAAAGGCCGAGAACACCGGATTTCTTATTCAATACGTCCATTACCTGGTCAATGTCCATGCCTTCTTTTTTCATAAGATACTCAATAATAGCGGGATCTATACTTCCGCTTCTTGTACCCATGATAAGCCCTTCAAGAGGTGTAAGTCCCATGCTGGTATCTATAGATTTACCGTTTAAAACCGCTGAAACACTGGATCCATTTCCAAGATGGCAAACAATTACCTTGGAATTATTAGAATCAATACCTAATAACTGAACTGCTCGCTTTGCTACAAAACTATGGCTGGTTCCGTGGAAGCCATATCTTCTGATTTTATAATTTTCATAATACTCATAAGGAAGACCATATAGGTATGCTTTCTGAGGCATTGTCTGATGAAATGCAGTATCAAATACAGCTACCATAGGTACTCCGGGCATTAAATGCTGGCAGGCGCGGATTCCGATTAAGTTAGCAGGGTTGTGAAGAGGTGCCAAGTCACTACATTCTTCGATTCCTGCAATCACTTCTTCTGTAATAATTGTGGAGGAAGCAAATTTCTCACCGCCATGAACAACACGATGTCCTACTGCTCCGATTTCATCAAGATGTTTAATTACGCCGTATTCACTGCTTGTCAAAGCATCCAGTACGTATTTGATAGCAGCTTTATGATCCTTCATATCTGCTTCCATGCGGATCTTTTCACCGCCTGCAGGAGTATGAACCAATCTTCCGTCAATTCCTATTCTTTCACAAATACCAACAGCAAGTGCCTTTTCTGTCTCTGCGTCAATTAACTGATATTTTAAAGATGAACTTCCACAATTAACTACTAATATTTTCATATTTGTTCTCCTTCTTTCCTGGTTTATGCCTTAGTTTGCAGCAGCCTGAACTGCAGTAATGGCAATAACACCTACAATGTCATCTGCTGTACAGCCTCTTGATAAATCATTAACCGGTTTTGCAATACCCTGGGTAATAGGGCCGTAAGCTTCTGCTTTTGCAAGTCTTTGTGTAAGTTTATAACCAATGTTACCTGCATCCAAATCAGGGAAAATTAAAACGTTTGCTTTTCCGGCAATATCACTTCCTGGTGCCTTTTGTGCACCTACACTGGGAACAATCGCAGCATCCAACTGATATTCGCCATCTATTTTAACATCCGGATATGCTTCTTTTGCAAGCCTTGTTGCTTCAAGCACCTTGTCCACATCTGCATGCTTTGCACTTCCCTTTGTAGAATGTGAAAGCATAGCAACAACGGGCTCCTCACCAACTAAAAGCTGAAAACTCTTTGCGGAGCTTCCGGCAATTGCAGCCAGCTCTTCTGCATTCGGATTCTGATTTAATCCGGCATCGGAGAAAATGAAGGTACCATTTGCACCATATTCGCAATCAGGTACGACCATAACGAAGAAAGCAGAAACTAACTTCGTTCCGGGTGCTGTTTTTAAAATTTGAAGAGAAGGTCTTAATACATTGGCTGTTGCATTAATAGCACCGGCTACCATACCATCAGCATCTCCGGCTTTAACCATGGTAACACCAAAGGTCAGATAATCCTTTGTAAGTGCTTCCTTTGCCGCTTCCGGTGTCATACCCTTGCTTTTTCTTAATTCCACCAACAGATCAATATAACTGCCAAGCTTATCCGTAGTAAAAGGATCAACGATGGCAGCTTTTGATATATCAAGTCCCTGCGCACCTTTTTCTATATCTTCCTTCTTGCCTACAAGTATAATGTCAGCAATCTCTTCTTTTAATATTTTAGCAGCAGCTTCCAGTGTTCTCCTGTCGCTTGTTTCAGGCAGAACAATGGTCTTTTTATTCTGTTTTGCCCGTTCTTTAATAGTGTCAATGAATCCCATTACAAAAATCTCCTTTCGTAATACAAAAATATATTCTTGCATACTCCTGCCCAATCTGATATACACCTGCCAGGTATATTATTCCATGGGAAATGAGCATAATAACTCATCATACATTATAGACTAAAACTTTTTTTGTTACAAGTAAGAAATTTAATCATTTTTGGTGTATATTTTACCGGAAATTTGTACTATTTATCGTATACTTTCAATTTTTCCCCATTTCAAATCAGATTATAATCAGTTTGTGGTATTAATAAAATCTATGCTTATGGTATCATAGTACCCCTCAGTATAGCAAGTATCCTTTCTGCATTTTTCTACAAAAAAAGATACTGTTAAGCCAAAAGACTTAACAGTATCTCTGTTGCTAGAAATTGTAGGAGTGAATTTTTAGCAAATTAGAATTTTTTCAGTTCTTTCACTGAATCTGGAAGTTTAGCCTGGTAGCCGAAAAATACGCAAGCAGAATTAGCTGATTTTTTGGCATTACCCATAGCAATCTTTGATACTGCATTTAACACTTTTTTTTCAAGCTGGTTTTTCATGACAAACCTCCTAATTAATTTGTTTGTGATTTAACTATCACAATCGTTATTATATTAAATATCATCTGCCATATCAATATACCTTGTCTATTCTACATATTTTTTGTCTATTCTACAAGATTTTGGTATCAATTATTACCATCTGGTTTTTCTGCAATCATCATCAATTTACCGGCAATTGCAGCAATCAACTCATAAAAAAGACCTAATGCAAGTATGAGGCTATAAGACATCTGCTTCATCATAGACAGGAAAAGAGAAAGCACCAGCAAAAGGACTATAATAAAGCCGGCTTTGCTTTTATAATATATCTTCTCCGAATCATCCAGAGGTTTGTTTTTCGTTTCTACCGGTATCAGCAGAAAAAGCAAAGCCCCCGAAAACATTGCCAGATAAATACTGATGCCATACAAATCCCTCGGAAATAACCTAAGTATAACCAGCATAGAAAGAACCGTCATACAGGATACAATATAGCACCTTAGCTTCGTAGAAGCGTGATATCCCCCCGAATATTCCCGCAACGGAATAAAAACTGCAAGAAATATAATGAGTTCCATTATTCTTCCAAGCAATAACCCCAAAATGAAATACGACAATAAATGCAATCCTTTTAAAAATGCTGTCTCTATTCCAAACTGGTAAAGTTCATATTCCTCTTCCTTAATGACCCTTTTTTTAATCAGCTTATTTACCAGTCTGTCCGTAGCCTTATCAAGCACCAGAATCCCCCCCTGCCATGTAAATATACAGCTTCATTATAAAGTGGTATTCCGCAAAATCAAGGGCCTATGCTTAATCGACAGATTTTTTGTCTATTCTACATTTCTCTAAGCCCTTTCCCCTTCTTAGATAAAACAATACTTACTGTGAATATTCCGCCTTCTTTTTGAATATTTAAGTCCCCGTTATATTTTTCAATCACAGTGATGACATTTGGGATACCAATACCTTCATTTTGGGCTTTCCGGTTATGTTCAATTACGCTGACATAAGCCGGATTATCCTTTGTATCCTCCATTGTGTTTTTTATAGTAATGGCTATAAGATTGTTAAATGCCCCCACCTTAAAATCAATGTTCCTGCTGCCTGTTACATTGGCACAGGCTTCAATTGCATTGTCTAAAAGGTTGACAAATATCGTCGTAAGATCCATGTTGTCAATAAAGCTTAGATCGATTTCATCAACTTTACATTGAAATTCAATTTTATGACTTTCTGCAAGCCTGATTTTATCATTCAAAATAATATTCAGCATACGGTTAGAAGTGTATTCATTCAACCGGAACGAATCCAGCCTGTTATGGATGGTTATTGCATATTCCTTTGCTGCTTCCGTCTCCTGATGCTTATACAACTCTTCAATAGAACGGATATGCCTCTTTACATCGTGAATGATGCTTAGGGACTCCCTGTACTGAAGCTCCAGGCTGTCATAATACCGGTACTGCATTCTGGATTGCTGTGCAAACAAACGGTTTTCATACATCAGCCGGTTATTTTCCGACTCATATTCCAGAATATTAAGGAAATACGTATTTATGATAACAATTCCCACACAGGTTATCACTACACAGACAAATGCAATCTGATTTGTCAAATCCCTCATTTGGATAGAAAGACAATATATATTCAATATACTAAAAACTGCATATATAAATGTAAACAGATATTGTCTTGTGTTAAGATTACTGATGTCCTTTTTCTTGGCAAACCGGATAATAACCATATGACTGATAAAAATAACAAAAATCTGGCTGATGGTCATATCATAGAAGCTGCTTAGCCTGGCAGATTCCACACTGACAGCCGATACGTGGTAAAAACTATGTATCAGCAAGATGCCAATGGACTCACAGGCACTCATACCTATTATGAGGATTACTACAAAGAGCAGATTATGAATAAATTTACCCTTGTACATTCGGACAGCTAAAAATCCTGCCGCCGCAAATACTGTAATAAGGTTAAGCCACTCATTGCCTATTGCATTAACTCCTGCAAGAATAAGCACAAATAAAGTTTCATAAATCACATACGCGAAACGTTTCTCATTCTTTTCAAAACAGGTTCCCATAAAATCCATTATTATATGTACCGATACGAAACTTGAAAGCAATAATCCTACCACATATATTATTTCATTCATTTATACATTCCCATACCGCAGAACTGCCTGTGGTATTGCCATATCAAAGGGATAAAACCGCAATATGGCATCTATCCTTCCTTTAAATTTTCTTAATCTGGTATAATATGTATTTTTTATAAATTCTTTTCCATCTGTTTTTGTAAAAAATCCCTCATAACCCTTTTAAACTCCGACGACCTTTTCTGGGCAACCGGTACCTTATCGTTGTTTGTCATCAGAATTTCATCTTTATAATAATCCTGCATATGATTTATATTTACCACAAAACTTTGATGCGGCATTACAAAATCATAGTCTTTGAGTTTTTGTTCCAGGGAGGATATGGTTTCCATTACAATGTAATTTCCTCTTTTGGTAACAGCTTTTATTTTACGGTCACTTCTCTCAAAATAGTAAATATCATCTACCGCAAAGCGGATTGTAGTTTTACCGGTATTTATTTCAACGGTCTCTTTTCTTTTGGCGTAAACTTGTTTATTCTGGGAAATCTTCTCCAAGACTTCATCCAATTGTAAATAAATAGTATCCTTATTGACGGGTTTCTCAAGGTACTCAAAAGCATGAACTGATAAAGCTTCTTTTGTCAATCCGATATGGCTGGTGGTAAAAATAATTTCCACCTGCTTATCCTTCTTCCGAATGTTTTTGGCTGCTTCCATTCCATCCATTCCGCCCATTTTGATATCCAGAAAAACAATGTCGAAGTTTTCCCAGTCCTTCGTGAGCTCTTCCCCATTCCGAAAAGAAGATATCCTGAACGAGAGATTTCTTTCTCCCTCATATTGCTTTATGACGCTTTCCAACAAATGAAGCTCGTCCAGTTCATCATCACATAATGCAATCCTTATCATATACCCCTCTTTCTTGAATATCAAATTTTTGATTTGATACCCGTTACTGCTTAATTGAAAAAATTATTTTTTCAATACTATTATACCAATTACTTCCTGAAAGTGCATCCCTTTTTGTGATTTATGTAATCAAAATTATCATGCGCTTATCCTGCTTTTCAGATATAAGTACCTTTACATATTTTCTTTTTTCCTCTATAGTAGATACTATAGTTACTATACTAATTTATAATTTTCGTAAAAGAGGTCTGTATGAAAGTTGTAGGATTAATAACGGAATATAATCCCTTCCATAATGGTCATCATCATCATATAAAAGAAGCCAGAAAATTATCAGGTGCTGATTACTGCGTTGTTGTTATGAGCGGTAATTATGTACAACGGGGAGCACCTGCTTTCCTTGATAAATATACCAGAACAAGAATGGCACTTGCCTGCGGTGCTGATTTGGTACTGGAGCTTCCTGTCTGCTTTGCCGGTGCAAGTGCCGAATATTTTTCAATGGGAGCCGTTTCTGTCTTAAATGGCATTGGTGTAATAGATTCCCTGTGCTTTGGAAGTGAATGCGGCAGCATTGAGGTATTAAAAGAAGCCTCTGATATTTTATTAACAGAGCCCCCTTTATTTAAAAAAGTCTTAAACGACTCCCTAAAAACCGGAAAAACCTTTCCCCAGGCCCGAATGGATGCCCTGCAGGTATATATGCCGCAGACGGATATTTCTCTCTTTTCTTCGCCTAACAATATTCTGGGGATGGAATATATCAAAGCACTTACAACACTAAACAGCAACATTATGCCCCTTACCATCCCCCGGATTTCTTCAGCTTACCATAAGGAGTCCTTAAATGAAGGGGAGGATTCTGTTATAAGCAGTGCCACTGCCATCAGAAGAGCAATCAGAAACGGAAAGCAGCTTACGGACCTTGTAAGCCATATTCCAAAGGAAGTATTCCCGCTGCTTGATAGTACTTATAAGAAAACATGGCCCATCTTTGAAGAGGATTTCTCACTTCTCCTTCAGTATAAGCTTATGACAGAAACAAGCACCTCACTATCCAGATATCTGGATGTTACTCCCGACCTGGCTAACAGGATCAAGAGCCTGATGGAACCGGGCCTGACATTTAGCGAGGCTGCCAAGGTTATGAAATCAAAGCAATGGACCCTCACCCGCCTTAACCGCTCACTTCTTCACATTCTCCTTAATATAACGGAAGATTCCATGAAGCAGTATAAAGCAGCCGGTTATGCCCAATACGCAAGAATTCTCGGAATAAGGAAAACCGCCTCACCCCTTTTACGCTCTATGGCAAAGAAAAGCAAGCTTCCCCTGATAACAAAAACAGGAGGCACTGCGGTTAAGCTTCCAAAGACTGCACAGGCCATGTTTCAGGAAGATCTTTTTTCTACTGCTCTATACAATGAAATAGTCTATAATAAATTCGGTATAATGCCTAAAAATGAATACAAACAGGGAATCATCCTGCAGGACTGACTTCTGCAGGATGATTCCCTGTTTTAAACGCCAAACTGTATATGGGCTTATTCCATCAAGGCTTCCATCTCGTTAAGAAGCTCTTCAAAAAGCTCAAGTGCCTGCCTTATAGGCTCTTTGCTGCTCATATCCACCCCTGCTTTTTTTAACAGCTCAATAGGATAATCGGAATTTCCTCCCTGAAGGAATTTACCGATATAATCTTCTACCGCACTTTCACCTTCCTTTAATATCTTTCTGGAAAGAGCAATTGCAGCAGAATATCCGGTAGCATATTGATAAACATAAAAAGGAGTATAAAAATGCGGTATCCGGGACCACTCAAAAGCAATCTCCTCATCTGCAACAACATCCTTGCCATAGTACTGTTCCACCAGTTCTTTATACTGGGTACTTAAGGCTTCTGCTGTCAGAGCTTCTCCCTTTTGTACCTTCTCATGGGTTAACATCTCAAATTCCGCAAACATAGTCTGACGGTAAAGAGTTGTTCGGAACTGCTCCAGAAAATGATTAATCAAATATGCCTTCTGTTTCTTATCCTCTGTACAGGATAGCATATATTCCATCAGTAGCGCTTCATTACAGGTAGAAGCTACCTCTGCTACAAAAATCTTATAATCCGAATAGGTTATAGGCTGGGTTTTGTTGGAGTAATAGCTGTGCAGCGCATGGCCCATCTCGTGGGCTAAGGTAAATACACTATCCAGGCTGCCGTTATAATTCAGCAGTACATAGGGATGGGTTCCATATGCACCCCAGGAATAAGCACCGCTTCTCTTTCCCTGATTCTCATAGATATCAATCCATCTGTCTCTAAAGCCTTCTAAAAGTACCTCTTTATACTTTTCGCCAAGGGGAGAAAGTCCTTTTACAACAAGCTCTTTTGCCTCCTCAAAGGTATATTTGATATCCACATTCTTTACGATGGGAGTATACAAATCATAGATATGAAGCTCATCAAGCTCCATAAGTTTCTTCCTTAAGGCCACATAACGGTGCATAAGAGACATTTTTTCATGTACCGTTTCGATAAGATTTTTATACACCTCAACGGGTATATTGCTGTTATACAATTTCATTGCCATAGTGGATGGGAATTTCCTGGCCTTTGCATAAAAGGCTTCCTGCTTCACATTCGCACTGTATACGGCAGCCAGGGTGTTTTTGTATTTTATATAGGAAGCATACAGCCCCTGAAAAGCTTCTCTTCGTACTCTTTTGTCCCCGCTTTCCAAAAATCCTATAAACCTGCCGTGGGTTATTTCCACCAATTCTCCCTTTTCATCCTGAATGGCCGGGAACTTGATATCAGCGTTATTGAACATAGAGAATATCGTCTGGGGCGAAGAAGCCATATCACCTGCCAGGGCTAAAAGTTCCTCCATCTCTCCGCTTAGCGTATAAGGCTTATTGCGGAGAATCTCGTTTAAAGCGAATTCATATTGTGAAAGTCCCTGGGTATTCTTTATAAAATTATGAAGTACCTCTTCCGGCATGGACAATATTTCTGCATTGGCAAAAGATACCGCAGAGTTATAAGCCACTGCCAGATTTCCTGCCTGCTCGGAAAATCCCTGGTATACATTATTACCGGTATCCTCATGATATTTCTCATTGGCATAGACATATACTCTTTGCAAATGAAAGGTTATTTCATCCTGCAGCCTTAAAAATTCATACAGCTGTTTGCCTGACTGGGACAACTTCCCCCTGTAATTCTTTACCTTTTCTATCTCTTCTTTTGTTTCGATATATTCCTGCTTCCATAATCCATCATTTGCAAATAAATCTTCTATGGACCATTTAAAATTCGAGTCCACTTCACTTCGTTTTTTTAGCTTAACCTGTTCCATATCACTTTGTCCTTTCTTACGGCAGTAATTAAAACACCCTTATTATACCATATCTCTGCCGATAAATTATACCTTTATCCGAAATAATAAATGATTTGTATTTAAGGTATATGCAAGCTCTCTTTCAAATAGATTATAGTAATACAAGAAGGAGGTAGATTCACATCTGACTTTACACTATGCTGCCTATAAATACCTTAAAAAAGAATCTTCCCAGAGCAGGCGTTCTTATCTTTCTTGCTCTGATACTTATCTTTCCGACCTCCTCCTATCAGGGAGCCAGAAAAGGG
Organism: Anaerocolumna xylanovorans DSM 12503; assembly: GCF_900143645.1. GTDB lineage: Bacteria > Bacillota > Clostridia > Lachnospirales > Lachnospiraceae > Anaerocolumna > Anaerocolumna xylanovorans. Next base: position 286,896 of record NZ_FRFD01000007.1, read on the forward strand.
CTGCTGTTATGGTTTAATACCTTGCTCCCGACTTTGCTGCCCTTTATGATTTTATCCAACTTAATCGTCCAAATGCGGATTACCGCCCCTTTAAGCAGAATATTATATCCGGTATTCCGCCGTCTCTTTGGTGTATCAAGAAATGGATGCTATCCGGTGCTGATCGGATTTCTTTCCGGAATCCCGGTAGGTGCCAAAACAACGGCAGATATGCTCACAAGGGGAGAGCTTACGGAATCGGAAGGACAATACCTCTTAGGCTTATGCAATAATGCAAGCCCCATGTTTATCATGAGCTATATTTCCCTCACCCAGTTAAACAGGCCGGATATGCGCTTTATCCTGCTCTTGATACTTTATTCTTCCGCTTTCATTTCTGCACGGATATGGAATGCTTTCAGAACAAGCCGGAACAAAATGTCTGCCTTAAGCCTGCAGGCAGCTGATATCTCTGTAAAGAAAGATATCAACAGCCGGTTCGACTTTAGAAAGTTGGACAAAAGCATTATGGATGCTTTTGATATTATAACCCGTGTAGGCGGTTATGTTATCCTTTTTTCCATTGCCGCGCAGATATTTTCGGATACGGGTTCACATAACAGCCCATTAAAGCTTCTCATTCTGGGATTCTTAGAGATTACGACCGGAATAAACAAAATCAGTACCGCTGCCCTTTCCATGGACGCAAAAATAGCCCTGATCACAATGATTACAGCATTCGGCGGTTTGTCCGGTCTGGCTCAAACCAATAGTGTAATCAGCAATACAGGGCTGTCTATCCGTACTTATGTCTTTCAAAAACTGCTTCACATGACCATTGCCCTTTTTATGGCGGTCATTTATGTATACATTACCTAATCAATTCCATTCAAGAAAGTGTTCTCATCAAAACCGAATTCTTCGAATTCCTCCTGTGTTACACCTTCCCTGGCCTGTGCCGCTTCCTGCATGGCTCTTTGCCCATAAGCATTTTCCTGTGAATTATCACTGGCCAGTTCTCTTTTATTACTTGCAATAATCTCTAAATTTCCTTTTAAAGTATTTAAAAGGTTGTCATATTTGGATTTACTGCTTTGATAAGCATTTTCAATTACCTGTTCCGCATCTGTCAGCATATCGGCCGTATAAGAAAGAGCTCCCTGGCGAATCTGCATTGCATCCAGATTGGCCTCACCAACAATACGCTCTGACTCTTCCTCGGCTTTTTTAACCAAATCATCTGCCTGATAATATGCCTGCTGCATAATTTCGCTTTCATCAAGAAGAGCATTGGCTCTTTCTCCCGCTTCCGCAAGGATTGCTGCTGCCTTTTCCTCTGCGTCGGCAAGGATAGCATCCCTGTTTGCAATTATTTTCTGATATCTTTTAATCTCATCCGGTGTCCGCAGCCGCAATTCATCCAACAAATCATACAATTCGTCTTTTGGTACTATTACCTTTGTAGATGATAATGGCTGCATCCTGCAACTCTCTACAAATTCATAGATATCTTCAATTAACTGTTCTATCCTACTAGCACCCATCCTATACTCTCCTTAATTCTTGATATTTATCGAAAATAGACTGAACAATAGGAGCCGGAACAAATCTCTCAATACTGCCTCCATAGCTGGCTATTTCCTTCACCGTACTGGAGCTTAAATAAGCATATTCCACGCTGGTTGTAAGGAATACCGTATCCACATTCGGATTCAGTATATGGTTCGTCTGTGCCAGCTGCAGTTCATACTCAAAATCTGTTACTGCCCTTAAACCTCTGAATATAACATTTGCCTGTTTTTCTCCGGCGTAATTTACCAGAAGTCCCTGGTACTCTTCAATTTGTATATTATCCAAATCTCCCGTTGCAATTCTTAGAAAGTCCATCCGTTCTTTCGTAGTAAACAAGGGAGCTTTACTGCTGTTTTTTAAAACGCCTATAATTAGGGTATCCACTAATTTGGAAGCACGTTTGATAATATCTATATGTCCAAAAGTAACCGGATCAAAACTTCCCGGATATATTCCAACTCTCATACTAACCTCTTTCGTGTATATCAAATCTTTGATTTGATATTCCTGAATATGTAGTTGAAAAATTTATTTTTCAACCTAACCTCTTTCGTGTATATCGCAGGCCTGCCTGCGATACTGCCTAAATTAAAAGTGAAAATTGCTTTTTAATTTTCACATTACCTCTTTCGTGTATATCGCAGAACCTTAAGCTGACTGTATAGGTTCTATAAAAACATGTTTATTGGTCTTATATATTTTTTCTTTTATAATATGAAAAGGCGATTCCTCTAAATAGTCGAAGTCCGTCTCCTTGGATGCCTCTATTATTATAAGTGTATCACAGTAAACAATCCCTGAATTCCTAAGTGCATTCAACACCTGCTGCTCATAAAGGTGATTGTAGGGCGGATCCATAAAAATAATATCAAACACTCTTCCCTGCACCTCAAGAGCGCGGATAGCTGAAACAGCATCCATTAAAAGAATCTTTCCCCTATCTGCAAGTCTGGTAACATTCAGATTATGTTTTATGCATTCCATGGCATTCTTATTATTTTCAACAAAAACAGCGGAACCTGCGCCTCTGCTTAAAGCTTCAATCCCTATGGCTCCGCTTCCGCTGAACAAATCCAAAAAATCGCAGTCAAGCAACCTGTTGTTCACCATATTAAACAGAGTTTCTTTGATCCTGTCGGTGGTCGGTCTTGTCTCCAGACCTTCAATAGTCCTTAGCTGTATTCTCTTGGCTTTTCCTGCAATTACTCTCATATAAACTCCCGTGTGACAAAAGGCACTTAGAAAATGCTACAATTCACAAAAATATCTATTAATATTGTATATTATTCTCTTGTTTTGTCAACCCAATTTTGCCTCCTAGTACAAGTTTCCTAGGACATTCCCTGCTTCTTACTATTCTACTCCATATTCTGAAAATATTCAATAAATCAGGGCAAAATCCAAATATTGTTATTATCACACAGATTGACAAATTTTGTTTTTCATGCATAGGAAATTTTTCGAATTTTCTATGCATGAAAAAAAGAAGGATTTTAAGCTTTAAAGCCTAAAATCCTTCTTTTTCTATATTACTGCTGACCGGACATTTTCTTTTCCTGTTCGGCTATCATTTTCTTAACCATCATTCCGCCGACACTTCCGTTTTGATAGGAAGTTAAATCTCCGTTGTAACCCTGTTTTAAAGGTACACCGATTTCGTTAGCTACTTCATACTTAAATTTGTTTAAAGCTTCTTTTGCCTGAGGTACTTCAGCTCTGTTTCTACTTGGCATAATAAACTCCTCCATTTTCTTATCTGCGCCGCTCTTATCTTTGCAGCTCCAAATAATCTGTGTTGTTGTTTGTTACACTATTATTATGTTCTGTAAATTCTGAAATAATCAGGTAATTTATTCAAATTTTTATTTTTACTCTGAAACCTTAATCAGAAAAGATTCATAGTTTTTATCGGCTCTTTCTGCGTAATCCAGCACAATGGTCCCAAGGCTCTTTATAAAATCCTTATTCAGTTCAGGGAATTTATCCTGCTCCAGCTTGCCTACGTAAATATATTTGATATGATACTCTTTAATAATTGCTTTTGCTTCCTGCAAATCGGCAGTAGTATACAATGTCTTTACATCCTCTATTCTCTGATTCAGAACAGCGACATTTCCATGCCAGAGCCATTCATGAACATACCAGCCAAGAACCGTCGGAAGTCCTGTTGCCATGGATATCCTTTCATTATCGGTATAGCTGTCTCCATTTGCCTCTAACACAACCGGCGTGCCGGTGATATTTTGATTAAGCCACTTAACAGTCTCATAATCATCGGGCATGCTATTTCCCATAAAAGCAATCGCATCAAGGCCTTTATAATTTTTCGTCTCAAAAATGTTCCCGTACCATGCCTTGACAGAAACCTCACTGTACCAAATGGTACACAGGAACAGCACCAGGGTAATGACCGTAAATTTTTTCTGCCATACAAAGGAGGGCTTATGGATAAATTTTGCAAAAATAAAACCGATACTTGTACCAAACAGAATGTATGCCTGATAGGTCAGCTTAAACATGGTATTGGCTCTTTTATAGTCCCCTGTATAAATATCTTTTACATAGATAACTTCAGGAATTAATACAAGTCCGATGGCACAAAGTCCAAGCGTTATGATAAACAATTCCGACGCCGTAAGATTTTGAAAAAATCCTTTTATACCAGTATAGCAGCGTTTTCCGGTGCTTTCAAAAGATACCTGTTCTTTCTCCCTGTCCCTTCTTCTCTGGAGCATTATAAGCTCTGTTAACAGCCCCAGTACAATGATTGCAGGCAGTCCCCAGAGAACTATCAGCTGGTATAGGGGTGTATGAGTCTGTGTCAGATTGACTTCCGTGGATATCTGGTCAAAGGTTAAGGTAAAGGGCATTGCGGTAATTTCAGAAATTGCTAAAACTGCCGCACCCTGAATGGCTGTCACTCCATAGGCCTCTATCTTAAAATCATAAAAAACCATATTAGAAAATAAAATGATAGCCCCCGAAACCACAAAATAAATAGGATAATCCCAGAAATTCGTGGTATGGAATACGCCAATCAGGAAACCAATAAGCAAAATATGCGGATTTAGAATCTCTGTCAGAAGTTTGGGCTTCTTATCCGCCCCATAGCCTTCTTCCATTAACTTCTTCCGCTTTAACAACCATGCAAAGAGAATGGCTGTTACAGTAAGCACCAGCATAATATTTAATACATGCGCATGCAAATCTCCCAGTATAAAGGAGTAGCTTGGAAACTCATGAATTGTTTTGTCATGGGTATCCGGATTGTAACCGATATATCTTGTGGAATTGGGAAACCAGTAATTCTTAAAGTCTCCCGTAATCCCAAGAAACGAACGGATTCCAGGAACTACCCAGTAAAAAAGCACAAAATGTATATTTCCGGCAAGCGATACGCCGGCACCGGATAACATTCCTGCAAAAGGAGCCTTCCATCTGCCAGAGGAGCCTTTATCCTTCAAATACTGCAAGGTTACATTATAAGCAATGGCATAGGGAAGTACAAAACCAAGGGCAGCCAGCGTCATCATCATGAGATTATAGCCTTCATTGGCTCTGACAAAGGACAACTTGGTTAAAAAGGTTGCCAGAAACTGGCCGACATAATAATAATTAATGGTACTTCCGGCAAACCACATATCCTTAGGAGGCATGTAATCCGCCCTCATCATAGCCGCCATAAAGCCATAATCCATGAACTTCTCCGTACCATGTGCTTCCGGCTTAAAGCCTCTGATATAGGTCCATAGGAGGAAAAATACCAGGAATAAAAGCTCCTCTATGAGTATTGACTTTATATTCTCTCTGTTAAGAGATAGCTTTTTTTTCTTCCATCTGGTAAGCACAAATCCATTGGCAATTATCAAAAGAACCATTATCAAAACACAGGAAAATGAGGAGAACTTCAGTAACCTGATAGCCGATAACAGCCACATAAGATACCCTGCTGCGGCTATCCCTATGGTTTTGGAGAATAAAAATCCTTTGTCATGAAAATTCTCAAATACGATCCCTGCAATGGGGATAAATGTTGCTCCTAACAAAAGCAATACACCCCACCATTTAAAAAATGAGGTGAAATCCTTCCCCAGTAAGAACCGTCCTGCCACAAGTACGGCTATTATCAATACGGATGTAAAAATAATTTTATGTTTGGAATTCATTTACACGCCTGTCCTTCCCATAAGAAATTTCTATCAGCCTATATACTTACTGATGGCTGAAAAGTCCTTTAATGCCTGTTTTCCGATACGGAATATTTTCTTCATATTGATAGAATTTACTCCTCCCTGTCTGGGCCGGAAGGTAATGGGAATATATTTGACCTTTTTATGCTTTTTTGCATATATCACAGATATTATAACATTGGACAGGTTATAATTTTCCGGTATGAGCTTTATGTTTTCTTTCAAAACCTGACTTTCCATCAGACGGAAAGGAGTATTGGCATCCTTTACAGAAACATGGAATACAAGGCGTAATACAAACTTTAAAGTCTTTGTTACAAATACTCTTGAAAATCCGTCCTGCCGCCCTTTCCGGTGTCCGATTATCATGTCGTAATCTTTTCTGTTCTTCCAGAATTCCCAGAATTCCGTTGAAAGGGTCTGCCCGTCTGAATCTGTCTGAAAGATATAATCAGCACCATCTTTTATGGCATAGTGATAACCGTAAAGGATGGTCGCGCCATGCCCGCCATTTGGCTTGGTAAGCGGAATAAAAGCTTCCCTGCCCACGGCAGCCTCTTGCATTATCTGAAAAGTTTTATCCTTGCTGCCGTCATCAATAATGACAAGCCTGCTGCCGTTTCCTGCCTCTTCTACTACCTTGTACCATTCATTAATGACACCTACGATATTCTCCTCTTCGTTATAAGCGGGTATTATGATATACAGCTTATCCACGGAAACCTCCTTTAAAGGCATTTAATACACGCCTTACTACACCATCCATATTATAGTAACGGTACTCTGCAAGCCTTCCAAGGAAAACAACCTTCTCTTCTTTTTCCATGTCTGCCTGATAGAGCTTAAACTGCTGCTGGTACTCCTTTGTAGGGAAAGGATAATAGGGTTCTCCCTCTCCGGTGGGGAATTCCTTTAAAATCGTTGTTTTTTTATGTTCCTGTCCTGTAAGCTTCTTAAATTCCGTAATTCTTGTAAAGTCATAGTCATTAGGATAATTAACCACCGGAGCTTCCTGGTATTCCTCCCTGGAATAGGTCTCAAACTGGAATTCCAGACTCCGGTAAGCCATCTTTCCGTGTTTATAATCATAGAAATAATCCGTCGGACCGGTATAGATTAATTTGTCATATTCCAAGTCCCCTATTACCTCTTTATAATCGGTATTCAGTAAAATCTTTATTTTTTTATTGCGAATCATGTTTTCACACATTTTTGTATAGCCGTATTTGGGCATGCCCTGGTATTTATCGCTGAAATATCTGGTATCCCTGTTTGCCCTGATGGGAATTCTTGAGATAACGGCGGTATCCAGTTCAGCCGGATCAACTCCCCACTGCTTTCTTGTGTAATTCTCAAATATTTTCTTATAGATGTCTTCCCCGACCTTACTTAGTGCCACATCCTTGCTGGTCCGAATCTCTCCCATAGGCACTGCCTGCTTTTCTAAAAATTCTTCAACCTCAAAGCAGCTTAAATTTAAGTTATACATCTTATTTACCGTTTCAACAGTTATGGGCATGGGGATAAGATTGCCGTCCACATAGGTTAAAACTCTGTGCCAGAAATGGTACCAGGGGGTAAACTGGCTTAAATACTCATAAACTTCCTTATCATTCGTATGGAAAATATGGGGTCCGTAATTATGGATTAATATGCCTTCTTCATTATAGGAATCATAAACATTTCCTCCTATATGATTTCTTTTCTCAATTACCAAAACCTCTTCATCAAGTACCTCTGCTATTCGTTCTGCTGCTGCCAGTCCAGCCAATCCGGCTCCTACTACAACATATTTGTACTTCATACGCTTCTCCTTTATTTTCTTATTTAGATATCCCTGACATCCGTAAGATGAATTACGGATACCTGCTCCTTTGTTGGTTTATCGCAGGCAGCCAGGCGGTTTGCCTGGTTTATCAGTATTTTTTCAAAAATATTGCGTATTCCTCTGGCATTGCCAAATTCCTTTGCCTTCTCTGTACCCATCCTGGATAAGTATTTTGTTATATGCATTTTAGCTTCCTCCTCTACGGTAAGGCCAGCCCTGTCTGCCATACTTAAAAGAATATCCGTTAATTCTTTTTCCGTATAATCCGGGAATTCTATAAACCGGTTAAATCTTGATATAAGCCCTGTATTTGACTTTAAGAAAGCCTTCATTTCCTCCTTATACCCTGCAACGATGACTACCAGATTGTCCCTGTTATCCTCCATCAGTTTCACCAGGGCATCGATGGCTTCCTTCCCGAAATCCCCGGGCAGGTTGTCTCCCGCCAGTGAATAGGCCTCATCAATAAACAATACCCCTCCCAAGGCTTCTTCTACTACTTCCTTCACCTTAAGGGCAGTTTGTCCCACATATCCTGCTACCAGTCCGCTTCTGTCAGTCTCCACCAGGTTTCCCTTGCTTAAAATGCCAAGTTCTTTATAGATGGCGGCTACAAGTCTTGCTACCGTGGTCTTTCCGGTACCCGGATTACCGGTATAAACCATATGATAGGATACATTCATGGCAGGCATACCGTATTCTTCTCTGATTTTCTTTACTTTGATCAGATTAATGAGAGAATTGATTTCCTCCTTTACCCGATTAAGTCCTATCAAAGCATTAAGTTCAGACAGCAATTCCTCCAAACCATCTTTTTCTGTCTCAAAGTCTGCTTCCGGTACGGCACTTTCTTCCTGCTCCGCGGTCTTTCCCTCTTGCTTTCTCTTACCCTTATGGCTTTCTTTTCCGTGAGTGCTTTCATTCAGAGTTCCTTCTTCTCCTGCCATTCTATGGGAGGTCCTAAGGAATAATGGAGCTGTACCAAATTCTTCGCTGTTAATCTTTCGGAATACTTCCCTCTCTCCCATGCGGTATATAAAAGAATCACCACTGTTGTAAAAAACATTCACTTTCTTATAGTATGCCATAAGATACGAAGCGGTATCTCTGTTTCTGGCCTGGCAAAGGTCCGTAAGTGCCAAAAGAATATTAAAGAGCGCATCTAAAAAGCTGGCGGCTATACAATCCTTCTTCTCCAGATCATACAGATTACATAGCTGAAGAAGGATAGGCGGTGAATTCACAATCCTGTCGGCCGCTTCTTTCATACTTTCTGTCAGCATGTCACCATCTTCAATACCAAGCATGTCCCTCTTAACGATATCCAGTATAAACCGGATATCTTCTTCATGATACAGCCTGCAGGATAAGCTAAGAGATACACATACTGCCTGAACATATAGGGCCAGCACTTCTTCAATACTTTTATGGATAACACTTTGAGGAGTTTCCCAATAGCCCCCCTCTAATAGCAGGAAGGATAGGCGGCTTAGCTTATTGTAATTTTCATGGCCTATTTTGTATAGTGTTTCTTTTGAGTAGCTGCTCTGCATATGCCCTCCTTCCTGTTTTCCAATTCTGTCCAGGTAAATGCTAGAAATATTATACAATATACGAATTAAAATAAAAAGAGTAAAGTAAATTAGTATAATAAATTAATTATAAGGTCCCACCCTTAAACTCTGCAATTTTTTCCTTAAGCTCCGGTGATTTCGAAAAAATAGCCTCAAGTTCTTCTTTCGAGAGCTTTCCTGCTGCCTCATTGGCTTCCATTAATACCTTTGCATCCTGATAAATATCTCCCAGCTTAAATTCCATATCACCGCTTTGCCTTATGCCAAACATATCTCCCGGTCCTCTAAGCTTTAGGTCTTCTCCTGCGATATAAAAGCCGTCATTGGACTGGTTCATTATTTCAAGCCGTTTTCTGATATCCTTTCCCTCTCTGCCGCACACCAATATACAATAGGACTGGTGCCCTCCTCTGCCGACCCTTCCCCTTAACTGGTGAAGCTGCGCCAGACCGAAGCGCTCTGCATTTTCAATCATCATAACTGTGGCATTGGGCACATTCACTCCAACCTCAACAACTGTGGTTGAGACAAGCACCTGTATTTCTCCTTTTGAAAACCGCTCCATGATTTCATTCTTTTCCTGCGGCTTCATCTTGCCGTGGAGGTATTCCACAATTGCAAAAGGCAGCGCTTCCTTAAGCTTTTCTGTGTATTCGATTACATTTTCCGCCTCGATTACTTCACTTTCTTCTACCATCGGGCAGATAACATAGGCCTGCCGCCCCTCCTCAATCTGCTTTCCGATAAAGTGATAGGCAGTATTCCTGTATCCTGTGTCGACCACGCAGTTTTTAATCGGAAGCCTTCCTGCGGGAAGCTCATCCACCAGGGAAATATCAAGGTCCCCATAGAGAATTATAGCCAAGGTTCTTGGAATGGGAGTAGCGCTCATAACAAGGACATGGGGGTGCTCTCCTTTATCGGAAAGCATCTCTCTTTGCCTTACCCCAAAACGGTGCTGTTCATCCGTGACAACAAGGGCAAGCTTAAGATATTCCACCTTTTCCTGAATAAGAGCATGGGTTCCTATAATAATCTGAACTTCTCCTTCCTTCACCTTTTTATACACTTCTCTTTTAGAAGCTGCTGTCATGGAGCCGGTAAGCAATGCTGTCTTAATCCCGTAAGCAAGAAAGGCATCATTGATTGTCTCAAAATGCTGCTTTGCAAGAACCTCTGTCGGTACCATCAGGCATCCCTGATAGCCGTTTAGGGCCGTTAACAGTAAGGATAGAGCCGCCAGGACGGTTTTACCGGAACCTACATCTCCCTGTATTAACCGGTTCATGGTATGCCCTGACTGCATATCTTTCCCTATTTCCTCCCATGCCCTTTTCTGGGCTCCGGTCAATTTATAAGGGAGACTGTCCTCATATTCCTTGCACCCCTCATTATCCTCTATTGAGAAATTGTTCTTCCATCCCTTTTTACTTTCCTTCAAATAAGAAAGTGCCAGAGTAAATTGAAAGAATTCATCAAAGATAAGCCTTCTTCTCGCCTTGTCAAGCAGTTCCTTGTCTTTGGGAAAATGCAGCTCTAAAAGAGCATCTTTTCCTCTCATCAGCTTATATTCTTTTTGGATGGACTTTGGAAGATAGTCCTCTATTATCCCTACTTCCTCCAGAGCTGTTTTTATTGCTTTTGTAAGAAGATTATTTGTAATTCCGTCTGTAAGAGGATAGACAGGCTGCAGAATATTCATTTTTCTTTGATATTCCTCTCTGGTATAAATCTCCGGCTGCTCTATTACCAGTACACCGTTTTTACGTATGGCTTTTCCTCTGAATATATAATGATACCCTGACATCAGTCTGCTCTTTAAAAAGGGCATGTTAAACCAGCTAAGGTTTAAGCTTCCGCTTATATCCTTAACCCTGATCGTGATAATTTTTAAGTTTCGTACCTGTTTAACAAGAGGAGAGGTAATGATGGATGCCTCTATTGCTGCCTTTTCCCCCTCCTTTACGGAGGTTATCGGCACCGGCGGCTCATAGGCGTCATACCCTCTTGGATAATGCCTGATTAAATCCGATACCGTAAAAACGGATAATTTATTCAGTGCTTTTTCTGTTTTCTCACCAATCCCCTTAACCTCTGTCACAGAATCTGTAAGCTTTAATTCCTTCATCATTCCACCTTTTGTGAATATCAAATCTTCGATTTGATATTCCTGAATACGTAGTTGAAAAATGTCTTTTATTTTTCAACCTACCACCTTTTTGAATATTGATATTAGAAAAGGTTCTTTTAGCTAATTAGAGAGCCTGTATCGCCCTTCTCATTCAGCTTCAAGAACCTTATTTTTATCTATTATGAATCATAGGAGTAAAGCCGCTGTCTTTTTATATCATTCTATTCTACTGACAGAACATAATAATAAATCGGCTGTCCGCCAAAATGGACTTCCACTTCTGCTTCGGGGAACTTTTCTCTGATGCGTTCCGCTAAGGCTTCGGCAGCATCCTCTGCTATCTCTTCGCCGTAATACAAGCTGATTAATTCAGAGTCCTCATCTGTAAGGCCGCAGACTAATCCAAAGGTTGTTTCACCGATATCAGAGCCTACGGAAAGTATGGTTTTCTCATCCAGACCCATGATATCACCCTGTTTGATTTCCTTACCGTCCATATTGGTATCTCTGACTGCATAGGTAACCTGGCCGCTCTTTACTTTCTTCATTTCAGCAGTCATTCTTTCTGCATTTTCCTCTGCGGTCTTGTCATGTACATAATTGATGATGGCAGTAATCCCCTGTGGAACTGTCTTTGTAGGGATTACAATGATATTTTTATCCTGTGTAAGCTCTTTGGCCTGGTTTGCTGCCAGAATGATATTACTGTTATTGGGAAGGATGAAAATAGTCTCTGCATTCACTTCTTCAATGGCATTTAACAGATCTTCCGTACTTGGATTCATGGTCTGCCCGCCGGCAATGATATAATCCACTCCAAGTCCCTTAAAGATTTCATTAATGCCTTTTCCGATGGAAACGGAAATAAATCCCACTTCCTTCTTTGCCTTTTCCTTTACCTTCTCCGGTTCCTTGGACTTCTTTTCCTCGGCCTGCTTTCTGGCAAGGTTTTCGGCATCTTTAATCAGCCTCTCATGATGCTCTTCCCTCATGTTATCAATCTTCATCCTGGAAAGAGAACCATAGGTCAAAGCTTTTTGAATGGCAAGTCCAGGATCATTTGTATGTACATGAACCTTGACAATGTCATCATCTGATACTACCACAAGAGAATCGCCTATTGATTCCAAATAGGATTTAAATTCGTAATCTGTATTTTCGTTATATTTCTTCTCCAGCATGATAATGAATTCCGTACAATAACCGAATTTAATATTAGCTGTATCAATATTTTCCCTGTTTACAACGTTTTCGGATACATGGCCTCCCTGCAAAGCCTTATTTGACTGCACAACCTGGTCAAAGTCTACTTCCTTGCCAAGGAGTGCATCATAAGCTCCCTTTACAATCTCAAGAAGTCCCTGTCCGCCGGAATCTACAACACCGGCTTCCTTTAATACCGGAAGAAGCTCCGGAGTATATGCTAATACTTCCTCCATATGTTTAATAATCTCACCACAGAAATAAACAAGATCCTTCGTCTCTGATGCAAGGCTTGCTGCCTTTTCTGCTCCGCCTCTTGCAACGGTAAGGATTGTTCCTTCCTTGGGTTTCATAACAGCTTTATAAGCAGTCTCCACCGCCTTCTGGAAGGCTGCTGATAAGGCCAGCGTATCCAGTTTCTGGTATTCTTTAATTTCTTTGCAAAAACCTCTTAAAAGCTGTGAGAGAATTACACCTGAATTTCCTCTGGCTCCCCTTAAGGAACCGCCTGATATTGCTTTTGAGAGCCCCTCCATAGTCGGGTTCTCCATCTGGCTTACTTCACGGGCTGCTGACATAATAGTAAGCGTCATATTAGTACCTGTATCACCATCGGGTACAGGAAATACATTCAATTCATTGATATATTCTTTTTGGGATTCAATGCTTTTTGCCCCCGCTAAAAACATCTTTCGGAGCATCACAGCATCTATTGTATTTATAACCACAAATCTATTCCTCCTTAACAGTAATTCTTCTGCTAGTCAATGACTCTTACGCCTTCGACGAAAATATTGATTTTAACCACTTCCATACCGGTAAATTCTTCTACCTTATATTTGACATTACTGATTAAGTTCTCAGCTACCGCAGAGATACTTACTCCGTAAGATACAATGATATGCAAATCAATAATTATTTTATTATCTTCCAGCAAAATGTTCACACCATGCTTCAGACTTTCCCGTTTAAGAAGCTTTACAAGACCATCTTTCATATTGACCGATGCCATACCTATAACGCCAAAGCACTCAACCGCTGATGAGCCTGCGTATTTGGCCAGCACATCATTATCTATTGATACTTCACCAATTTTTGTATTCACGTGTCCCTTCATAGGAATCCTCCATTCTATTAATATTAACTATGACGAATCTACCCGAAAAGTATATGCTGACGGTATTGTTAACGTCCCTAGGTTTCCATTCCTTTCTATTATAACCTTTTTTTATATAAAATGGAATACTAATTTTGTTCTTACGGCATTATGTATGCTTTTTATATTATTCCATATTTTTTTCTATTTATAATATAAAGAAAAAATATTCTGCATATATTGTTTAGTAAGAAACCACATATCCGTTTTTACCAGCCCAGTTCCTTACCTTCCCTGTAAAAGAGGTTTGCCTATGAAGAGATTAATCGGTTTTATCCTTTTCTGGATAGCTGTCGGTATGACAATTATGCTGTTTATCACAAACGGCATCCTTGCCGTTTGCATTATTATCCTTCTCTTAGTTCTTGGATATAATCTATTTGCCTGCTGACAGTATTAACAGCTATTATAATAGACAAAAATAAGTCTGCCACAATCAGGCAGACTTATTTTGCTTTGCCATCCATAATTCCGTACAAAAAACCAGAACCACCGGCTCACCGATGGTCCTGATCATAAATGATTATGCACGTTCCACTTTACCTGATCTAAGACATGAAGTACATACATAAGTTTTCTTTGCTGCACCGTTAACCAGAATCTTAACAGACTTCACATTTGCCTTCCACATCTTGTTTGATCTTCTATGAGAATGACTCACAGCATTTCCAAAGTGAGCACTTTTTTCACAAATTGCACATTTAGCCATTAAAAGCACCTCCCTAGGTATATTCTAAGTCTTTCGACCTGCAAACAAAACTATTGTAACAGATGAAGGGGTATATTGCAAGAAAAACTTTTAAATCTTTGACTGTCTTTTTAACGCTTCATCCACCTTATCCGATACATCTTCCGGTTTCTCGGGCTTATCCTTCTTGAATTTATTCAGTACATCCGGCACCATATCCAGTATCTTCGTTACATTGTCCTGATTCTTCACATTCACAAGGCGTGTAGAGCCATTTTGAATTACCAGCACTGCACTTGGAGTTATCTTACCACCCATACCGCCGCCTGCGTTATTCTTGCCTGTATCTTTTGAAAATGCCCCCGCGCCAACGCCAAAGCTTACATCTACCAAAGGCAGAATAATCGTACCATCCTCGAATTTTACAGCATCACCAACTACAGTTTTTGTAGTAATAAAATTATCCATTCCTTTAAACAATGACTCCACGGTGTTATTAAAGCTATTGTCTGCCATTAGAATTCCTCCTTTAATGTTTGAAAGTTATTAATCAGAGCCCTTATATTCCGGTTACGTATTACCTTAATCCCAATAATGAGCAGAAATACTGACCTAATTCTTCCCCTGCAATAAAAATTTCCCTTTAAGACCTTTTCATCAAAATCAGGAATTACCTGCACGGAATTTTTATACATCCCCATAAAAGCCGCTGCCACACCAAGAAGCTGGCCGGTAGAGCAGGGATCTCCAGTCCCAAACTCTATATATGCCTTGATTTTCCTCGGCCTTATATGTCTTAATATACCCTTTAGGCTGTCAAATCCATATCTCAATCCCAGCTTATTATTTTCATTCTGAAAAAATAAGCGAATCCGGTTATATTTTTCATGAATTTCCGAAAAACCTAAGCGGATACTTTTTAACTTTTCCTTTATACCGGCAAAGAAAGCTTTGAACTTATCCCATAGCCGCTTTATACCGCTGCTGATATTTTCAAGGAAATGGACTATGCCTTTTTTCGGTTCATCCGGATTTTTCTCCTCTACGGGCGTACTTTCTGTCGGTTTCTTAAGCTCCTTTACCTTCACTTCAGCCTTCGCTCCGTCTTCCACGCCGCTTACTGCTTCAGACGCCGCTTTTGTAATCCTTACAATTTCTGTCCGTGCAGTTGTCTCTGCTTTTTCCCCTGTACGCACCTCTTGGCTATGTTTTATATCCGGCTGTATTATATCTGCTGCCTTCTCTTTTTTCTTTATCCCGGGCTTTGTTTTTTCCTTCTTCCCTCTGAATAAAGACAGCCTGACTTCTTTTTTTTCTTCCTTCTTCTTAGAACTGTCAAATATTATTCTTCCAAAAATCCGTAATCTCATTCGGAAATTCAAATCCCGGTCATTTTCTTCTTTCGATATTTCCGAGATCTCAATATTTCCCTTACCGTATTCGGCTGTAAGAGTTACTATCCTTAAAAGCCATGTTATTCTTGCATCTGCCTTAAAATCCTCTTCATACTCTGCCTTTAGCTTATAACGTACGGGAACAAACAATACGATCAAAACAAGTGCAATTAGTAATCCCAAGACAGAAGCAAGAATTATCCCTATTATTTTTAAAATCAGTAAAACAATTTGGATCATATATTCTCGGATCCTCCTGTGAAAACTCATTTGGCACTTAATAAGCTAAAAATATTCCTTTACCGAAAAGCCGCCGGTTTCCCTGTATATTTCTTCTATCATGACCCGAACCAGTTCTCTTGCTTCGCTTTTAGAACCGGCAAGTCCGATAATATGGATTTCTTTCTTTTGGTAATAAGGAAAACTAAGCTCATTGGCACTTATTATATCCAGCAGATTATCCGGATTAGAAGCATAGGTTATGCAAAAAATTGCATAGGTTAATTTACCGCTCTCTACGGATTTCATAACCTTCTCTTTCCTGCCTTCAATGCTTTCTCCCAAATAGAGCTTGTCCGCCCACCTTATCATAACATCCTCTTTCCTGCATACCGCATGCCTGCGATACTATTCTCCTCTATTGGTTTATATTGGAATAATCCGCTAACGTGTACATTATACCACAGATGGAATGGAAAAATACAGACTAATTATCAAAAAATGACTCTATTATACGAATGCAGGCCGTCTTTTCTGCCTTATCCTGGCACTGCTCCAGGCTATTTGCAATATATTCTTTAATTTCTGCCTGGTCTTGAAAGAAGACCGGCAGCTTACTTAAGGTATTTGCCATAACAGCTCTTGTTACAGCTCTTTCATTTTCAGAGAACAGGCGGGATAATTCACTTAGTACCTCATCCTGGGTTTTTACGATATCTTCCTCATCAACCTTTTCTTTATTATCTATTTTATCAAGATCGATAAACAAACTGCTGGAAAGAAGTTTCTCCGATAACAATACGCTGTTAAATACCGGCCCAAGCATCAGACTCTCAATGAAGCCCTGGTAACGTCCCTTAATTTCGGGAAGATAGGCTTCAATCTTACTTACTTCTTCAATTAATATCTCCTGCTTTCCCTCCGTGTAGGATAACTTCTTTTCTACCTCTTCACCAAGAGGCAGAAATTCCCCTGTCAGGAATTGTTTATTTATATCACTGATAATTTCCCTGAGCTTATCCATTTCCTGGGGAAGGATCAGGTATTTCATTTCTTCCTTCAGATTCTCAAGTTTATATCCGCCTTCCATATAAACATAGGGAGAAGATAAGAGCATTACATACAGATTATTAATGCACTCCTGCAAACCAAAGTAAAAATCTACCCTTGTATTAACATAAGAAGCCGATATTTCAAGAAGCTTTGTAAGCTCCTCATAACGTTCCTTTGTAATTTCCTTATAATTCTCATTGGTAAAATCTTTTCTAAGGTTTATAAGATAAGGATAATCCTTCATTTCGTCCGCATCATAGAGCATGGAGCAGGTCTTAATCATATATAGGAAGCTTTCCAAAGAGCTCATATCCCCATCCTTATAAAGGGAGATACTGCTTTTTATAAGCTCAAAATATTTCTGCTTGGTCATCCTTATGGGAAGCTGTCCCAAAACCTCTTTAATCTTACCATTAACCACGACATTATCTTTGGTATCAAAGATATAAGCAAGGGCCTTTTTAACAAACTCCTCCCTAGAAGGCTCCTCCCCTGCATCCTTAAAACGGTATTCAATACGATTTAAGACATACTCATACACCTGGAAGATATCTGTATAGGCAGTAAGAACCTGCATTTTTTTAATGCAGCTGTTACGAAGCGCATTTAATTTAACGATTCCTTCCTCTGTCTTGCTTCCAGCCTCACCATCCAGAAAATATTCCTTTAAGAGTTCATTGAATTCTTTTAAAGATTCCTCTTCCTCAAAGCCACTCGGGAAGGTTTCTGCAAAATATTCATAAAAAGTATAATAATGTATGGTAAACTTAACCTCCGCATACTGACTGTAAAGGTTAACCAGGTGGTTGATAAATACGGGCAGGTTTCTGTCAAGCTCTTGTTCCTTCTCAATTTCCGTACAAACTGCCCTTAAGTGCTTATTCATAAAAAAGTTCCTCCTAAATTCCGTTATTCCTGTTTTTCACAATCCATTCCAATACACTTTGAATCTTTTCATCCCAGTATTTCCACTGGTGGTCTCCCGGCGATTCCTCATAGGTTAAATCATATGAAAGCTTTGTAAGATGCTCTTTCATACGTACATTATGGTCATAGAGAAAATCCTCCGTACCGCACCACATATAGATCTTGGGAAGAGGCTTTCCGGATTCTTTCAGTCTTTTTGCCTCTGCAAACAAATCATTTGTACTGCCTTCTACCCTTTCTAACGGTCCAAAGATTCCCTGCCAGTAATGCTTTTCTTCTTCCTCCGTGATATTCTTGCAAATGGATGCCACGTCCAGTCCGCCGGAAAGAGAGGCAGCCATTCCAAAGGTTTCAGAAGCCGAAAGCCCAAGCTTTAATGCACCGTAGCCTCCCATAGACAGGCCTGCCACAAAGGTATCTTCTCTTCTATCGGATAGATTGGCAAAGAAAGAACGGCAGATTTCGGGCAGTTCCTTTGAGATAAAGGCAAAGTAACGGTTTCCCCATGCCATATCCGTATACCAGGCAAGATGGGTTGTGGGCATAACAACGGCTATTCCCAAATCACTTACATAACGCTCAATAGAAGTCCTTCTTTGCCAGATTGTATGGTCATCACTCATTCCATGAAGCAGATACAGGGTCGGGATTTTTCCCGGCACGCCTTTTCCTTCCATACCAATCTGCCCATTGGTCTGCTGGGGTAAAATCACATCCATTTGCATACACATACCTAATACGTCTGAAAAAAAATCAACATGTAATAACGCCATAATTTCCTCCTAAGAAAACAGACAGATATCTGAGTTTATGCCTCATACCTGCCTGTCTTGTTTTTATTTAAAATTTAATGATTACTATTCTCCGGCTTTTTAACATGCTCATGTGTAAATAAGTGATCCATGCAATACTCATAGTTGCCGTCACACTTGGAACAGAACCTGAATTCCAGATTCTCATCATCTAACTCTGTTCTTCCGCAGATTGCACATTTATGACGCGTAATTTGCCTTCTTCCGTTGAAATCCACTACATTATTGCCTTTTTCACCGCTTCTTACCTGACTCTTAAAGTTCCGCTTTCTCTTAACCTCATTCGGTGAAAACCTCTTATACTTTCTGCTGGAAAAGAAGTATAGCAAAAAATTGCCAAGGGCTATAACAATAGCAAATGCTATAAAATAATTTCCCGAAGCAATGGCTTTATATAGCTGCATTCCGAGAAACAGCACATCCAGATAAGCCAAATATTTTATTTTTATAGGTATAATGAAGAAAAGCAGTATCTGAGTATTCGGATACAAAGTGGCAAAAGCTAAGAACATGGCATAATTGATATAATCCATGCCAAGAGGTATGCTGACATTCGCAACCATATAATATACTACCACAGCCAGGACATTTAACAGCAAGCCGCTAAAATAGTAAAGGTTAAAACGAAAAGCTCCCCATGCATTCTCTAACGCCGAGCCAATCATATAATAAAAGTAAATTCCAATGGCAGCAAATAACATGTTATCAAACTGAGGCTGTATTAAAAAGGTGACTATTCTCCATACCTGTCCCTGCAGCAGCTTATCAATATCAAGCATTAAATACTGCTGATAGAACAGTGGATTTATCTGATTGATAATAAAACCTGTAGCATAGAGAATCGATACATATAGCATCAGGTTATGGATTGCATATCTGCCGAACTTGCGTTCCAGCTTATTTAAAAAATTCATTCATTCACATCCTTTAATTATTCCTAAAACAGGTCTTTCTTGCGGAATACCATGGCAATACAAAAAGTCACAATCAAAGTAATAGCGATTATTATGCCAAATCCATAGTGTGCATGTTCAAAGGGTATCCCTTCTACGTTCATACCGAAAAAACTGGCAATCATTGTAGGTATGGACATAACAATGGTGACGGTTGCAAGAAACTTCATAACGATATTCAGATTATTTGATATGACAGAAGCAAAAGCATCCATGGTTCCGCTTAAGATTCCGCTGTATATATTAGCCATCTCGATGGCCTGTTTATTCTCTATGATGACATCCTCAAGCAGCTCTGTATCCTCAGGATATTGCTTTATACTGTCTATCTTTAACATCTTCTCTAATACCACTTCATTTGCCCGCAAAGAGGTGGTAAAGTACACCAGGCTTTTTTCCAGTTCCAAAAGGTCAATCAATTCACTGTTCTTTGTTGAGATATGCAATTTATGTTCGATCTGTTCGCTTCTTCTGTCAATAATCCTTAGGTACTGTAAGAATACACTGGCATTCTTATAAAGAATCTGGAGAATAAACCTCGTTTTCTTATAAGTATAAAAGTCTCTTACCCTGCCGTCCATAAAGCCTTTTAATACCTTGGTTTCTTCCAGGCATACCGTAATAATAAAATCCTTGGCCACAATAATAGCAAGAGGTATTGTAACATACCTGTCTTTGTCGTTTCTTTCTTCCATTGTAGGGATGTCCACCAAAATCAGGGTATAGTCATCCTCTACTTCAATTCTTGAGCGCTCCTCTTCATCCAGAGGTGCTCTTAAGTGGTCAATATCAATGTGGCAGTTTTCGGATATTTCAAGTAATTCCGTGGCTGATGGGTCCGTCATAACTACCCAGCATCCTGCCTCAATCGTATCAAGATAATGTATTCCGTCCTCAAATGTCTTTAAAATCTCAATCATGATTCACTCCTTCTACTGCACGGCAAAGCAGAAGAAGTTTCAGACCTAAACTGCCCCGTACAGTGCGTTATTTTGTTTTAATCGTCGATACTCACAACTGGGTCCCGCTTCCATACGGTGCTTACGTCCTTTCTCTAAAATTGATGCCATTGGCATCCTTTGATTATCGTGATTTGGTGTCCACTACATTATATGTTTTCTAACATTTAAAGTCAAATAAAAATCTTGAAAAGAAAAATGAAAATTTTATATCCAAAACCAGCATCAAGAGAGCTGCTGCAAGATTGTTTTGTGTACGGATTTTTCTAAATTGCAGCAGCTCCCATATTCTGTATCCCCTTAAACTCCTTATTCCGGTTCACTTGGAATATTTAACCTGGTACCCGGTAAAAGCATCATCTGACTTAAACTGTTATTTTTTAGCAAGTCTTCCGGAGTGATTTCAAACCTATCCAGTACTGATTGTACAGAATCTCCTTCTTCCACTACATACTCGAATACCTCATTCTGACTTGCCCCTACAATAACCGGAATACAGATCTCGTCTCCTACCTGAAGGTTATATATGTCTACAAAGGGATTAAGTCTCAAAATTAAAGGCAAGGGGACATTATTCTCTCTGCTGATGCTATATAGGGTGTCCCCCTGCTCAATCACATAATTCATGCAACGGTATTCACTAAAGTTCATGTTCCATCCTTCCACGCCCGTAACCTGATTGTCTGAATATTCACCGCAGGTCACAATAGGCTGCGTTTTGTTTCCTTATATTATATTAATGAGGACGGTTATTTGTTCCAGATATTGCTGTTATGTCCTTGGTATATCTCTATATTTTCCCAATTTAACCGGTAGAGTAAAATTCCAGTGTTGAACTTCCCATTTTTGTGTCGTATAATATAGGTTATCGGAATTACGCTATAATATAGAAATATGAAAAGCAATTTCTATGGTTGTAATCATTTTATGTTCATCTCATATATTATAGTGTTACAATTCTTGTTAAGGAGGTAAGCCGTTTGAGCGATTATAAAAAACCATACACTTTAGGAATCGATATTGGCTCCACTACCGTTAAAATTGCGGTATTAAATACAGAAAATAAAATCCTCTTCTCTGAATATGAGCGCCATTTTGCTAACATTCAGGAAACCCTAGCCAAGCTGTTAAAAAATGCTGCCGGACAATTGGGCAATGTAAAAATAGCCCCTATGATAACCGGTTCCGGTGGTCTTACTATATCAAAGCATCTTGGTATTCCTTTTGTACAGGAGGTTGTCGCTGTATCTACTTCCCTGCAGAATTATGCTCCGAAAACTGATGTGGCAATCGAACTTGGCGGTGAAGATGCCAAGATTATATATTTTACCGGCGGAATTGAACAAAGGATGAACGGCATTTGCGCAGGGGGTACCGGTTCTTTTATAGACCAGATGGCTACCCTTCTTAATACCGATGCATCAGGCCTTAACGAATATGCGAAAGAATACAAGGCCATTTACCCCATAGCCGCAAGATGCGGCGTATTTGCTAAATCCGATATCCAGCCCTTAATCAATGAAGGTGCAACAAAGCCGGATTTATCCGCCTCTATCTTTCAGGCAGTTGTCAGCCAGACCATCAGCGGTCTTGCCTGCGGCAAACCCATCCGGGGAAATGTAGCTTTCTTAGGAGGTCCTCTGCACTTCTTAACTGAGTTAAAGAACGCTTTTATCCGTACCTTAAACCTCACAGAAGACCAGATAATAGCACCTGAACATTCCCACCTCTTTGCAGCCGTAGGTGCTGCAATGAACAGCAAATATGATACCCTTATTACTCTGGAGGAGATTGCTGCAAAGCTGACAGAGGGAATTACCATGGATTTTGAAGTAAACCGTATGTCGCCTCTGTTTAAGGATAAAAAGGAATATAACGATTTTAAGGAACGTCATTCCAGACAAGCAGTAAAAAAGGCTGATTTAAAGACTTATAAAGGTGACTGCTATCTGGGTATTGATGCAGGCTCCACCACTACCAAAATAGCTGTTGTGGGTGAAGACGGCTCCCTTTTGTACTCCTTCTACAGTAATAACAACGGCAGTCCCTTAAAGACTGCAATAAAAGCCATGAAAGAAATCTACTCCATTCTTCCGAAAGAGGCCAGGATAATCCGTTCCTGCTCCACAGGCTACGGTGAAGCTCTTCTGAAATCAGCCCTTATGATGGATGAAGGAGAAGTTGAAACCGTCGCCCACTACTATGCTGCCGCATTCTTTGAACCAAAGGTAGACTGTATCTTAGATATCGGCGGTCAGGATATGAAATGCATCAGGATTAAGAATAATACCGTTGACAGTGTCCAGTTGAATGAAGCCTGCTCCTCGGGCTGCGGTTCCTTTATTGAGACCTTTGCCAAATCTTTAAACTATGAAGTAGCTGATTTTGCGGAAGTTGCTCTTTTTGCCAAAAATCCTGTTGACTTAGGTTCCAGATGTACCGTGTTCATGAATTCCAAAGTAAAACAAGCACAAAAGGAAGGCGCACAGGTAGCAGATATTTCTTCCGGCCTGGCTTATTCCGTTATTAAGAATGCTATCTTTAAGGTTATAAAGATTACCGACCCGAAGGATTTGGGAGAGCACGTAGTTGTACAGGGAGGTACTTTCTATAACGAGGCAGTTCTAAGAAGCTTTGAACTTCTTACCGGCTGTAAACCTGTAAGACCGGATATTGCCGGAATTATGGGTGCTTTTGGTGCAGCCTTAATTGCCAGAGAGCACTATCAGGGCGAAGAAAGCACTCTGCTCTCTCTTGATAAAATTAACGAATTAACAATTGAATCTTCTATGGCAAGATGCAAAGGCTGTACAAATAACTGCCGTCTTACCATTAACCGTTTTACCGGCGGAAGACAGTTTATCAGCGGAAACCGCTGTGAAAAAGGCCTGGGCAAAGCCAAAAATACAGCCAATGTACCGAATTTATTTGATTACAAATTAAAGTCCCTCTTCTCCTATGAACCACTGGCCGAGGATAAAGCCCCCAGAGGCGTAGTAGGAATACCAAGAGTGCTTAATATGTATGAAAATTATCCCTTCTGGTTTACTTTTTTTACAGAGCTTGGATACCGCGTAATTCTTTCACCTGATTCAAGCAGAAAGATTTATGAGATGGGAATTGAATCCATTCCCAGTGAATCCGAATGCTATCCTGCAAAACTTGCCCACGGACATATTATGTGGCTTATCAAGCAGGGAGTTGACTTTATCTTCTATCCAAGTGTTCCTTATGAACGCTGCGAAGTACCGGGTGCGGGTAACCATTACAATTGCCCCATTGTTGCTTCCTACAGCGAGAATATCAAGAACAATGTGGAAGAGCTTAGAAGTGATAAAATACGCTACGAAAACCCTTTTATGTCCTTTGAAAATGAGGAAATCTTAAGTAACCGCCTTGTTGCAATTATGAAAGACATCAACAACGCTTCTGCAAAAGAAGTAAAGTCTGCCGCTCATAAAGCCTGGGCTGAGCTTGAGGCCAAGAGAAAGGACATTCAGAATAAAGGTGAAGAAACCATTGCTTACCTGATTGAAAACGGCAAAAAAGGTATTGTTTTAGCCGGCCGTCCTTACCATATTGATCCCGAAATCAATCACGGCATCCCTGAACTGATTAACTCTTATGATGTTGCCGTACTCACAGAGGATTCCGTTTCCCACTTAGGAAAGGTTGACAGACCTCTTGTGGCAGTTGACCAGTGGATGTACCATTCCAGACTATACGCCGCTGCTTCTTACGTAAAGACTATGCCGAGTCTTGAACTGATTCAATTGAATTCCTTTGGCTGCGGTCTGGATGCTGTTACAACTGATATGGTTAATGATATTCTAACCAAATCCGGCAAGATTTATACCGTCTTAAAAATAGATGAAGTAAATAATTTGGGAGCTGCCAGAATCCGGGTCCGTTCTCTTTTATCCGCTGTCAGTGACAGGGACAGAAAGAAAACCTCCTGCAATGTTCCCATTGCATCAGATGCTCATACCAGGGTTGTATTTACGGAAGAGATGCGTAAGAACTATACCCTTCTCTGCCCCCAAATGTCACCTATTCACTTTGATATCCTGCAAAGTGCCTTAAGAACCGGCGGATACAATGTTGAGATTCTGGCCAATGATAATCATTCAGCAGTAGATGTAGGCTTAAAATACGTTAATAATGATGCCTGCTACCCCTCTCTGATGGTAGTAGGACAGATTATGGATGCACTGCTGTCAGGAAAATATGACTTAAATAAAGTAGCCGTCATGATTACCCAGACAGGCGGCGGCTGCCGTGCCACCAATTATATTAATTTTATTAGAAGAGCTCTTGCAAAGGCCGGTATGACTCAGATTCCTGTTATTTCTTTAAGTGTAACGGGACTGGAAAAGAATCCGGGTATGAAATATACACCGAAGCTGATAATGAGCGCTGTACAGGCCCTGGTATACGGCGATGTATTCATGAGAGTATTGTACCGCACAAGGCCCTATGAAGAAGTTCCCGGTTCTGCTAATGCTCTGTACCAAAAGTGGAATGAAAAGTGCAAGACAGCCGTAACCAATGCAAAGTGGGGTGAATTCAAGAAAAACATCAGGGGCATTATTGAAGACTTTGATAATCTGCCTTTGAAAGATATAAAAAAACCCAGAGTTGGTATTGTAGGTGAAATTCTGGTGAAATTCCTCCCTGCCGCCAACAACTATCTGGTTGAGTTACTGGAGGCAGAGGGAGCAGAAGCAGTAGTTCCTGATTTATTAGATTTCTTTATGTATTCCTTCCATAATGCAAGCTTTAAAGCGGATTATTTAGGCTTTAAAAAGTCTTCGGCAAGAATAAGTAACCTGCTAATTAAGGCACTTGAATTATGCAGAAAGGAAGCAAAGGTTTCTTTCGAGAAGAGCAAGCGCTTTACTCCTCCGGTACCGATTAAAACTCTCGCTGAATACGCTACTCCTATTGTGTCAGTAGGTAATCAAACCGGTGAAGGCTGGTTTCTAACCGGTGAAATGGTAGAATTAATCCATTCCGGTGTTAAAAACATTGTATGTACCCAACCTTTTGCCTGCCTTCCTAACCACATTGTAGGCAAGGGTGTTATTAAAGAGCTAAGGCTTAGATATCCTGAATCCAACATTGTGGCAGTAGACTACGATCCCGGTGCCAGTGAGGTTAACCAATTAAACCGTATCAAGCTTATGCTTGCCACTGCGGTCAAGAATATGGAGAGTAAGCCGCTCCACAACATGGAAATTAAAGATATCTACCACACGCCTCCGGTTACTTCAAAGACCAGTTTTGAGACCGGTATATAATAAAACATCAAGAGGGTGTCCTAAAAGTCAGCCAGTCATGAGATTGGCAGACTTTTGTGACACCCTTTTTGCAGCCTGAAAGCTAATTTCATCCTTCTCTTTGAATACGTTATCTGGGCCAGCGCTCTTTGCGCTTTAGCAGCGGTCCAAAGGGGTTGTGGGGTTCTTTCTGATACCAGTAAGCCACTGTTGCCACATCATCCTGCCTTTCGAATAATCCTCCATGGCATACTCCAATCTGCTGAATGGTTACTTTCAGATCTTCCTCAAACAGTACCGGGTCCATTATATGCCACCGGTAAAAGCTTCTCTGGGGCATCTGGTCATCATTATGGTAATCGTTGTGAATAAACGTATCATGATTTGAATAATAAGGAAAACCCATAAAGGCTGTACAGTAGGTATTTTCTACGGTCCTTCCCTTCTCCTGGGTTGCAAAGCTCCAAGCCCCGCCAAAGTAGTCTTCTGTTCCGGTTCCGCAAATGGTCGGATATTTTTCATCACCGTCCAGATAGAACTTTATTTCGCCTTCTCCGTACCAATAACGCTCCAGGGTTGTCAATGCCATATAGGTTCCCACATACTGCCCTTTTCCTCTTACTCCGTCTAAAATCACATAATCCTTCCCTTTTTCGGTCAGGCGCTCCCTTTTCCATTGTGCATGAAAATAGCCGGTATTAGCCGGCAATTCATCATACAAACAATAATCCACCTGATAAAAAAACGCGTTGACATCTTCATCGTTCTGATTTTCGATAGTAATCTTTGCTTTCTTTTCAAAAGGCATAGGAAAATAGCAGTTAAAGCCCCTGGTCGGATTTACTGCGACAGGCATGGAATTAACAGGATA
The DNA here is from genome assembly GCF_900143645.1 of Anaerocolumna xylanovorans DSM 12503. Taxonomy (GTDB): domain Bacteria; phylum Bacillota; class Clostridia; order Lachnospirales; family Lachnospiraceae; genus Anaerocolumna; species Anaerocolumna xylanovorans. Next base: position 313,684 of record NZ_FRFD01000007.1, read on the forward strand.
TGATACGCCAAAACCGCAGCAGAAAAAGTCTCCCAGAGGACTCTCTACAGAAGGTTCCGCTTCCCCATCCCAGTACATCCTAAGCACCAAATCCCTTAGCACATAACGGCTGCGGTCACTGGTACGGTCGGTTACGGTAATCCAGATATGCTGAACAACTCCCGGCCCCTCAATTTCGGCCAGAGTTTCTGTTCCTCCGGCTGTCAGCTTCGGAATGCAGGGAGAGCCTTTTCTGCCAGGCCCTAACTCACTGGCAGCCATACCCCCCTTACCCTTTTCTCCTTTTCTGTTTTCCCAGTTAATGGCTCTGCTCTTTCCATTCTTTAAAACCGGTAATGTCTCCATGCTATTATAAAACATCAACATCTCCTCCTTCCATTATCCCTTGGTTGCCCCCATCGTCATACCGGCAGTAACCCAGCGGTTTAATACAAAGTAAACAATCATGGGCGGCAGTATAGCAATTGTAATTGCCGCAAAAGTAGAACCCCAGTCCACATTGCCAAAGGCTCCTACGTAATCCTTTAAGCCCATTGCCACCGTCTTTGCGGCACTGTCACTAATAAAGGTATTAGCAAAAATAAAATCATTCCAGATTAATATACTGTACATGGATGCAATGGTAATTATGGTGTTTCGGGTCAGGGGAAATACGATTTTTGCAAAAATACGGTAAGTACTGCATCCATCAACAATAGCCGCTTCCAACAGCTCATTGGGTAAAAAGCTGTAGAAACTGTAAAACATCATGACAGAAAGCGGCAGTGCAAATCCTACCTGCGGCAGAATCAGCGAAAAAGAGGTATTCAGAATTCCTATTTTACTGTAGAAAATAAACAGAGGAATCAATGTAATCTGAACCGGAACCATGATACCAAAGGTAAAAAAAGCATATACTTTCTTTGTAGCCCTGAAATTAAACTTTGCCAATGCAAATCCCGCCGTGGAACTTAATGCCACAATTAACAGCAGTGAAATGCCCGTAACCTTTAAGCTGTTCCACATGTATAACCCGATTTTACCATCCTTAAAAACTTTTATAAAATTCATTAAAGTGGGATTGTGTGGAAACGAAAAGGGAGTTGAAGCCAGTTCTACTGTCGGCTTGATGCTGGCCATAAACAGCCAAAGAATCGGATAAAGCTGTATCACCAAGAAGAATAAAATAATCAAACTAAAAATAATCTTTCCTGCTTTCTTTTTCATAGGTCCTTTACACTCCTTCCCTTTTTCTTAAGTTTTTGCATTTTTCTGGTTTCCCTGTCCTCTCTGGAAGTAAAGCCTGCTCTTAGGAGAGACACCACCAATATGCTTTCAATAATAATAAATACCGCAAGGGTACTGCCATAACCATATTGGTTGCTGGAAAAGGCTTTTTTATACATATATGTTGACATCAATTCACTGACATTTCCCGGACCTCCGCTTGTTAACAAAAACGGAATGTCAAAGCCTCTAAGAGCTCCTGTAAGACACATGGTTAAAGTCAGTAAAAGTATGGGCTTAATCAAAGGCATCTTTATCCGGATCAAAATCTGCCATTCATTGGCCCCATCCACCTTTGCGGCTTCATATACCTGCGAGTCCAATGAAATCAGTGCCGCATAAAAAATAACCATATACATACCTGTAAATCTCCATCCTTCCGGAATGGATACACAGGCTAAAACCGTTTTAATATTCGTAAGCCAGGAAGTAGCAAGACCATTAAGCCCTACGGCATTTAGTATCTGATTTATTAAACCTTCAGGTTCCGTAGCATACATACTACGGAACAATTGGGTTACAGCTACCGTAGTTACTATACAGGGTACATAATATAATGTCTTTACCAATGTAACTTTACGCTTCATATAAGATAATAGTACCGCAAACATCAAACCTATTATAAGCTGCATGGAAACAACAATTAACAGATAGATCAGATTATTGAAAAAAGCCTTATAAAAAACTCTGTCTTGAAACATCAGTACATAATTATCGAATCCTACAAATTTCTTATCCCCTATTCCGCCCCATTTCATAAAACTTAACCGGATAGATTCTTCAATGGGGTAGAAAACTGCCAGTATATAAAATAATAATCCCGGCAGTAAAAATACCCAGAATGCTTTTTTGTCTTTTAATATTCCCATGGGTCACCTCAATTTGGGACTGCCGCAAAATGAATGCTTTATTTTCATCTCATTTGCGGCAGCCTCTTTTTGCCTATTGTTTATTGACTGCTATGGAATCATCCACCAGCTTAATAAAATCTTCTGCCGACATATCCCCGGAAGCTACCAACAGCATATTGTCCTGCATGATTGCGTTGGTACCGGAATCCAGATAAGTATCCCAGGGCTTTAAGAAATGTTCACCCGTATTGTTCATATCTTTCTGAATTCTTAAATAGAGATCCGTGAATTTAATATCCTTTGGCAATTCCGTCTTAATAGGTGACATCTGCTGTCTGCCGGCATAGATTTTACCATAATTATCGATTACATAGAGTATGAAATCTTTTGTTTTCTCATCAAAGGTTTTTGTATTAAATGCCATACCGATACCGGAATTAACACAGAATTCGTTTGCTCCCGTTTTGCCGTCAGGAGTAGTCGGAAGATAAAAATAGTCAACCTTTCCGGCCTCATACTGCTCTAACATAGCTGCCTGCTCCCAGTCACCTATATAATACATGGCAGATTTTCCATCAAGAAATAAAGACTGGGCAGTTGCATAATCCGTTGCCGCAAAACCTTCATTGAAATATTGTCCCATCTGCTGTAAAAACTTAATCGATTTCATTCCGGTTTCATCCCCCATAGATGCTTTCCCGTCACGAAGATTGATTATATAGTCATTACCGGTATCACGGAAAGGTAACATTGCCAAGTAGCGCTGTACCGGCCATCTGTCAACTCCGTCTACGGAAATAGGTGTTATGCCGTTTGCCTTTAACTTCGCACAGACATCCAGCCATTCATCCACTGTCTTTGGAACTTCCACCTTATTGGCAGCGAAGATTTCCTTATTATACCAGATCATTTCCACATGATATTCCAAAGGCAGTGTATACATGGAACCGTCGGTAAATTCCTGGTATTTTAATGCTATGGGATAAAAATCATCGTATTTTCCCTCATCTTTCAAAAAGGACTTTACATCTACCAACATTCCTGCATCCACTAACTCTTTGCAATATGGATCTGCATCAATATCGATAATGTCCGGCATATTATTACCGGCAATCAATGTTTTCAGTTTTTGAAGATAGGAAGGCCTGTCCGCTGTTGTCTCTACCTGCAGCTCCCAATTACCCCCATGTTCCTCACTGTACTGCTTGGCAATCTCTCTCATAGTTAAATCAATTGCTCCGTCAACCGGCCTTGAAGCCAGCCATTTTACAACCGTTTTTTCTTCCGAAGATTTTGACGGATTCTTTCCGGAATCCGAACCACCGGAACCTGTATTATCCGTTTTTCCGCCACAGCCAGTTAATAGAGCAGTAACCATTGTAAACACCATAAGTAAGCTAATCAACCTTTTTTTCATCTTATTCTCTCCTTTTCTTTATCGAAACAAAAGTACTATCCTTTTGTTCTAATAACTATTTTCCGTATAACGGCTTTTCCCTGCACCAGGTACAATCCCGCATATCCGCCACAATGATCATACATTCTGGTTGACAGTGCAACTTCATTATTTATGTATACTACACAGATATCCTCTTCGCGTATTAACAGAATATGGTATCTGTTCCCCTCCGGTAATCTTCTGACAGTTTCTACCTGATAAGCTATATCCCCCTTTATCTGCCACTGATAGAAACCCTGTTCGCTTCTTGGCCACATATCCCATGCAGCCATATTCTTTTTACGGTCCATTTTAAGAAAATACCCTTTTTCCATTTCTTTATCCACATGGACAGCAATTCCAAATTCATAGGCCTCTTCGACTTCAATATCAAATTCTAAGCTAAAAGTATCCTTTGGCACAGGGAACAAAGCTGCTCCAAGCATCTGGCTCCTCATAAGCCAGGTATCCTGTTCCTGCTTTACTTCACAATGAAAACTGCTAAATTGCTCCGGTTTTTCACTTTTCTTAAAATACTGCTCCATTCCTTTTGCAGGCCTTGCCTTTAGAAACCCTGTATTTTCTTCCTGATAGATTTCATGAAACACCATAGTCCCTCCCCATTCCCAAGGTCCAAAATCAGTGCTCCCCTTTTTACTGGGTATCCAGCCGAAAGCAAATCTTTGTCTGCCGTCGGAAGCTGTCTTTATCGCGTAATTAGCCCTGGAATCAAATACATCATCCTCCGGAATAATCCAGGGTCCCTTAAGGTCTTTTGCCATCCTGTAATGGGTTACAAACCGGTCATTAAAAGTAGAAAACACCAGATACCACCATTCTCCCATCCGGAAAACTTCCGGACATTCCATGGTCACATACATATTCGGTTCAAAAAATGGTTCGGCATAACTCCAATCCTCTAGGTCTTTTGACTTGCAAAGGGCAATACACCCTCCTCTTAATGCTCCTTCCCCCTTTCTTCTGGCAGCTAAGAGCATCCAATACTGTTCTTCCTCTTCATTCCAAAATACATAAGGATCCCTCCAGTCGAAGGATTCATATATAGTGTCATCCGCCACAAACAGGAAATCTTCATCATTTTCCAGATGATAAATGTCTGTGCCTCTGGCTCTCATCACAGACTGGACACTCTTTCCATTAATCGTAATATCTGCATTATAAGCAGTATAATATGCATAATATATCCCACTGCTGTCCTTTATAACCGAACCGGTATACGCATTTTTGTTGGGCTTATCCTCTCCGCCCCGCTTTATTGCTTCCCCATGGTAATCCAAATGGACAAAATCCTTTGTCGTCACCAAATGCCAGGTAGTTTCCTCTGCATATTCATCTTTCTTACACCTTGGATCATGGAGATAAAAACCATAATATACCCCGTCTTCATAATAGGGAATCAAATCCCCCACCCACGCATCTTCTGGCTTATAAAATAATTTTGACATAAAACATTCTTACCTTTCATTTTGAATAAATGCACATTTTGCACCAATTCATTTTTAGTTTATATTAACTTTAGCTATTGGAACTTAATTATTCTCTACATCTATATAATATATTTTTTTTAAGCTATTTTCAATAGTTTTTGTGCATATTATATATTTTCTGTGTTTTTATCAAATATTTTTTATATATTTTATACATTATATACAAGGATAACTATGTTTTGTGTGCATTTATCCCCTCCTATGCACAGTGTTTACTCTTATGGAACATTTTTGTCATTTCAATAATCATTCGCCATCATATGCACCCATGCATTATTTGCATTTATATTTGCATTTTTTCACTTTATATAATATAATTAAAAAAAACAAAGGAGACCCGTGATAATGAAATGTACAATTAAAGATATTGCAGAAGCTTTGCACATATCGCGCAACACAGTATCAAAAGCCCTTAGCGGCAGTCCGGGTGTTTCGGATACAACCAGAAGGATGATTCAGGAAAAAGCAAGAGAGATGAATTATCAGAATTCCATCATGGAATACAATTCCTCCGCTTCTGCTGCCACTCTGGGTTCCATTCTTTTTCTGACCCGGGCATCGGCCAATTATTCTGAATTCTGGACCAATGTTTTAAAAGGTATTGAGTCCGTATTACGGCCCCACAGCTATAGCCTTGTATTGGGAATTATGAATGAAAATGACCTTAAGAACCTTCTATTCCCCTCCATACTAGGTGATCCCATGATAAAAGGAATTATTCTGGTAGAGATTTGTGATGAGCGTGTTATCAGTGCATTGTTCCGATACAATCTTCCGATTGTAACAGTAGATATGCCCAGAGATTATGAGCAGATTATGGGCAAATTAGATATTATAACAATGGAAAACAAGATAAACTTAAAACTTTTGGTTACAAAATTAATTGAAAAAGGAGCCAGCCGTTTTTCCTTTGCAGGTGATATTTATTCCTCGAATGTCGGAAGGGGCTTTCAGGAACGATATGATGCCCTCTGCGAAACCTTAAAAAGCTTCAAATTAAAGCTGGACGATAAATGTTCGCTGCTTTATGATACGGATGATAAATTTATGGACTTTCCTTACCTGATAGATAAGATTAAAAAAATGCAATCCCTGCCGGATGTTTTTATCTGCGGCAATGACTGGACAGGAATTCAATTAATGCATGCTCTGCAATTCTTGGGATACCGTATCCCAAAAGACGTCTCCATCGTAGGTTTTGATAACATTCCTGAATCCGGTAAAGTACATCCTCCCCTTACCACAATAGACACGCCAAAAGAGCAACTCGGCATTGCGGCAGCCAACTGCATTATAGAGCGAATCAAGAACCCCGGTATCCCACGTGTTTATTCCCAATATACTACTTCACTGATTATCAGGGAATCCACCGTTTAAAGATTGCACCTTTAAAAAGAAACACCGGCTATGACTGCATCATACGTAAGAAAAGTCTTCCGTCTGATGCAGTCATAGCCGATAGTTTCATTCAACCGCTGCTCTTATTTAATAATCTTTGCGAATTTCTTTTTACCGATTTTTATAACATCGCCGCAGATTAGCACCTGGTCCAATTCTTCCATTGTAAGTACTCTTCCGTTAAGAGATGTTCCTCCCTGGGATAAAATCCTCCTGAATTCACTGCCGCTTTTAACATACTCTTCCTCTATAAGCTTTGGAATGATGCCTGCAAGAGTATCCTTATCCAAGTCAATCACCAGTTCCGGTATGGATTCCGGTATCCCTTTATTCATAAAAGCTTCCTTGTAGTATTTCTCGGCATTAGCTGCCTCATCTTTATGATATAAGTTCGTTACAATTCTGGCTAACTCGTACTTTACATCCCTGGGATTGCGCCCTTGCGTAAGTTCCTCCTTAAGTCTTGCTACTGCATCAGGATGTTCATCCGTTACCAGCTCATAGTATCTGATAATCAGGGAGTCCGGAACCTCCATCACTTTCTTGAACATAACCTCGGCAGGCTCATGAATACCGATATAATTGCCGAGGCTCTTACTCATCTTTTCTACTCCGTCAAGCCCTTCCAAAATTGGCATAAAGACTGCTGCCTGCGCTTCCATCCCCATCCATTTCTGAAGGCTGCGCCCCATTAATATGTTAAAGGTCTGGTCTGTTCCTCCGATTTCAATATCAGCTTTTAGTGCCACCGAATCATATGCCTGCATCAAGGGATAAAAGAATTCGTGAAGACCGATAGGGACATTATTCTTATACCGTTCTGTGAAATCGTCCCTCTCCAGTATTCTGGCAACGGTAACCGAAGCAGCCAGCCGTATGACTTCCTCAAAATCCAGCTGCTTAAGCCAGCTGCTGTTAAATACCACTTCTGTCTTCTCTTGGTCTACAATTTCAAAAATCTGATCCGTATAAGTCTTGGCATTCTCCTTCACCTGTTCTTCACTAAGTGCTGCCCGTCCCTTTGACTTTCCGGTAGGATCTCCGATTCTTCCGGTAAAATCTCCGATAACAATAACCGCTCTGTGCCCTAAATCCTGCATCTGACGTATTTTACGAAGCACTACGCTGTGTCCCAGGTGGATATCCGGCGCACTTGGATCAAGTCCTAACTTAATAGTAAGTCCTCTGTTTTCCGCAATTGCTCTTACAAGCTTATTCCTTAAATCCTCCTCTCCTACAATTTCCTTTGCCCCCTTGGCAATAATTCTCATCTGCTCTTCAACTGATTTCATTTTCTTCTTGTCCTTTCTCATTTTTTATGAGATAAGCGCGTGTTTTATAAAAGAACAAAAAAGCCCCCGTCCTTCTACTGAAAGGACGAGGGCATATATCTCGTGTTACCACCTTTTCTTTATAAACAATTCGCATTGCTTACCTCTTCAAGTACTCCATTAAAATGGGTTATACTCTAGCACTATAACGTGTGCAGGTTACGTTGCAGCCTACTTCATAAACTATGGTTCGGTGCACAGCTCAAAGATGTATTCATAATCAGACTGCCATGCGCCTCTCATCTACCGGCTGCTTTCTGTTTGGATTACCGACTATTACTTCTTCTTATCATTGCTTTTAAGACTTATGAAATTGTATTCATTATATTGATGTTTCCCTTGTTTGTCAAGCTAATTATTTTTTTCACCCTTTAAGTATACGGAAGCTACAAGACATCTTATCTCCTGACTGGTTTGATTATTACTGTTGTGTCGATAGCCGCAAAGCCCTGTTGATATGGTCTATCTCAATATTTCTGCTTGTTATCAGCAGAATGGGCAAATACACCGCCTGGACTTCCGGTAATAGCAATGCGGTATCTGATAAAATGCCGCATACGGTATTCATATGCTATAATTGCTTCGTTTTACACTTAAATATCCTCAATCTGCCAGTCAATAGGGGTAAGTCCATTGGCCTTTAGAAATTCATTGGTTTTGCTAAAGTGCCTGCAGCCGAAAAATCCCCTGTAGGCTGACAGAGGGCTTGGATGCGGCGCCTCCAAAATAAGATGCTTCGGATTGGTAAGCATGGGTTTCTTAAGTCCGGCAGGCCTCCCCCACAAAAGGAACACAATGGGTCTGTCAATAGAATTCACCGCATGAATTACTGCATCCGTGAATTCCTCCCAGCCTTTTCCCTGATGGGAATTGGCCTGATGTGCCCGCACCGTAAGCACGGTGTTCAAGAGAAGAACTCCCTGCTTGGCCCATTTTACCAGATAACCATTATTGGGAACCCTAAGGCCCAAATCATCCTCCAGTTCCTTATAAATATTTAAAAGGGAGGGCGGAATTTCCACTTCCGGCTTCACCGAAAAGCATAGCCCATGTGCCTGTCCCACATTATGGTAGGGATCCTGCCCGATTATAACCACCTTAATCTCGTTCAAGGGCGTCAGATGGAAGGCGTTAAAAATATCATCTGCCTGGGGATATATCATATAGTTGCTGTATTCTTCTTTTATAAAACGATAAAGGTTTGCATAATAAGGTTTGCGAAACTCTTCACCAATTGCTTCTAACCAATCATTTGTAATGGCACTCATATCAATTAATCCTTTCTTATACTAGCTCCCATTGCATAATCCATCTGCCCGCAAATGGATTACTGCCACCAATCAGAGAGGTGTAAATTATGCTTTTCTATAATTTACGCTAATTCCGTTACTGCTAAGATACTCCTTTAAATCCCTGATCTCAAGTTCCTTATAATGGAAAAGAGAAGCTGCAAGAACTGCATCTGCCTTTCCTTTCGTAAAAGCATCCAGAAAATGCTCTTTCTTACCTGCACCTCCTGAGGCAATGACAGGGATGGACACATTTTCCGAAATAATTCTTGTAAGCTCTAAATCATATCCATCCTTGGTTCCGTCACAATCCATACTGGTAAGCAGAATCTCACCAGCACCAAGTTTGTCCGCTTTCATTGCCCATTCCACTGCATCAATTCCCACATCCACACGACCGCCGTTTTTATAAATATTCCACCCGGACCCATCTTCTCTTCTTTTGGCATCAATTGCAACTACCACACACTGCCGTCCAAATTTATCTGCTGCTTCGGATATCAAAGCAGGATTTAAAATAGCCGCCGTATTCACAGCAATCTTATCCGCACCCTCTCTTAATATTGCTCTGAAATCCTCAATGCTTCGGATTCCTCCCCCTACAGTAAAGGGAATGAAAACAGTCTCTGCCACCCTTCTTACCATATCAAGCTTAATATCTCTCGCATCAGAAGAAGCCGTAATATCCAGGAATACCAGTTCATCTGCACCTGCTTTATCATAGGCCCGTCCGACTTCCACCGGATCACCTGCATCCCGCAAATTTAAAAAATTAATTCCTTTAACAACACGTCCGTTATGGACATCCAGACATGGAATAATCCTTTTTGTAAACATCTTCGGCCTCCTAAACCTTAGCAAAATTTTTTAATATCTTAAGCCCTACTTCACCGCTTTTTTCCGGATGAAACTGGCAGGCAAAAATATTGTCCTTTTCCACTGCCGCATGTATCATAACTCCATACTGCGTCGAAGCTGCTACCTCTTCTTCCTTTTCCGCTTTCAGGTAATAGGAATGAACAAAATATACATAGGACTGGTCAGGAACAGAGGAAAAAAGCTTTGTACCCTCTTTTATAGTAAGTGAATTCCACCCCATATGGGGAATCTTAAGTCCTGCACTATCCGGTATACGAAGAATCCTCCCATTTAAAATGCCGAGTCCCGGAACTCCCGGTGCCTCTTCACTTGATTCAAACATAAGCTGAAGTCCAAGGCAGATACCAAGGAATGGCTTGCCGCTTGCTGCTTCCTTTATTACATCAACCAAATGGTAATTCTCAAGCTTTTTCATGGCTTCTCCAAAAGCTCCAACACCGGGCAGTATTACCTTATCTGCCATAAGTATCTCTTCTCTGCTTCTTGTTACCACAGCATCTTCTCCCAGATAATGCAAAGCCTTCTCAACACTTTTCAAATTACCTGCATCATAATCAATTATAGCTATCATGTCCTTGTCCTTTCTGTTGTGCTTCCTTGTTCCTTTATTTTATAATAGCTTATTTATAAAAACAAGTCTAAAAGAAACTTTATGCAGCTTATACTCACCTTTCCTCTTACTAAACTTAAAGTGCAGCAGCAAACAAGCTCTATTGTCTGCAACTGCACTCCATCGTAATAAAATCTAATCATTATTGTATTTTTCACTGGCAGTATTAATAACCTTCACACTGTATTTTGCCTGGTCATCAATAGTATTAATAGTTTTTGCCTGTTTTTCAGTAAGCCCATACGACTTTTTCAATTCTTTTAATATTTGCTTTTTAACAGAGGATAGATTTTTTTCTATTCCAAGTTCCTTCGCATGGTCGATATGTATCTCATAACGGTCAAGCCCTTTTAAGAGGGAGTCCAGCGCCTCCGGGTATTTCTTCATTTCCATGTAGTTATAGTAAGAATTCAACTCTTTATTAACATACATAGTGGTCATGATCCTATCGTAAGTCTTATAATCCTGCTTTCTAACATTAAGACCATATATCTCATAATAAGCTTCTGTATATCTTCCTCTGGAGTACTCTAAACTTGCACTTTTTACACTAAGATTATAGGAATACGCCTTAGTTCCTATAATTACAACACCTGCAATCAGTATGAAAAATGTCATTATAAATACTACCCCAAGAGTATTTAACTTTACATTATCATCCGGATCGGGAGGGGTAAGTTCTTTTTTTTCTTGCTTCTTTTGCTGCTTTATTGCTGCTTTGTCTGCTGCCGCCTTCTTCTTTTCTGCTTTTTTGGCATCGGCAACCTTTTTCTTTTCCGCTTTTGCGGCAGCCTTCTTTGCCTTTTCTTCCTTTTTCTTCTCGATTTTTGCCTTTTCTTCTTCTGTCAGCTGCGGTTCTGCCGGCTTCTTGTTCTTATTCTTATCTTGGGCTGCCGGCTTAGCTGCTTTACTTTTATCATCTTTAGCTTTTTTTTCTTTCTTTTCAGCCTTTGTTTTTACCTTAGGCTCTTTCTCTTCTTCCTTCTTATCTTTTTTCTCTTTCTTTGAAAAAAGTCCGCTAAAAAGTCCCGACTTTTCTTTTGGACTTCCCGCAAAATTTTCCGGAAGTTCTTCATCCTCAAGTCTGTCCATCGCACTAAGTGCATCAGAGAAAACATCTCCCATACTGTCGAGATTTTTAGATTTTGGAGAGGTATCCTTGGAGTCTGCCTCAAGAACCTCATCAGCTGCAAAACTGTCAGCTGTTTCCTCCTCATGGCTTGGTTCCTCACCGGTCACATTAAAATCATCCATAGAGAATATAGGGTCCGGCTCTTTTTCTTTTACAGGCTCTTTCTCTGCAACCTTATTAACGGTTTCCGGAATACTGTTATTCTTCTGTTTCTCATCCTGCGCTGATATCATATCAAGAAGTGCCAAAAGGTCCTCGTCTGCATCCTCCATATCCGATGCTTCATTTAAACGGCTATAAATATCTTCGCTACTGAAACTATCACTTCTGGTGTCCCCATTATTGTTAATTATATCTTTCTCATCCTTCATACTAGGCATATAACCTTTCTCTTACTGTCATTTTATTCTGCCCATTCGACACCTTTGATGTCTAAGCTTATGTATAGGATATCGGCAGGATACTTATATTTCTAAACCCCAATTACGCATTTACTAGTCCATCAATTACTTCAATTAAAGTACCTATCTCAGGTTTTGTTATCTGAGCATCGGCTCCCACTGATTTTCCCTTTATTCTCATTTCAGGATTAATTAACGATGAGAATATAATTACCGGCAATTCCTTTAACTCTTTATCGGATTTAATCAGTTTTGTCAAATGATGCCCATCCATTTGAGGCATTTCAATATCCGTTATGACACATTTGATTTTTTCAAAAACAGTACCGGCATTTTTTAAATCTTCAATTACTTCCCATGCTTCTGCTCCATTTTCAGTCATAATCAGATTAGAATAGCCAGCTCTTTCAAGAAAATCTTTGATTAATTTGCCTAACAAAGGGGAATCTTCGGCAATCAGAAGAGGAATATCATTTCTCTTCCCATTATGCAGATGGCTTATGTCAGAGACTTTCAATCCGGTTTCCGGATTAATATCTGTTATAATTCTTTCAAAATCTAAAATGACAATCAATTTACTGTCCCATTTTAGAATACCGGTAGCAGATGCATTAATAGTCTTGTCCGGTTTATTAATATCCTCCCATGATACACGGTGAATTCCGACTACTCCATGTACATGAAAAGCTATATTTAATTTATTAAAATTAGTCACAATATTCATATGACCAATTTTATCACCACCTTCATTTTCAGGTACATGAAGGGCCGTTGCTAAATTCACCAGTGTAATTATGTCTTCCCTTGGCATAAAAATGCCTTCGATAAAGGGATGCGCATTGGGAATTGGTGTCGGTTTCTGGTAGGGTAATATTTCTCTGACCTTTGCCACGTTTATTCCATAGAAATTCTCTCCGATCTTAAATTCCAAAATTTCCAGTTCATTTGTTCCGCTCTCCAGTAATACTCCACTTTCCATACTTGGTCCTCCCTAAGCTCTTTCCCCATAGTCTTTCTTTTCAGGTTAATCATATTATAGTATATATTTCTACAAACTTCAAACTTATTATACAAATAGTGTTAATTACCCATATATATTCATTCTATTTTCTTCCATTTTTCTATTATTTCAATGTTTCCAGGACTTTTCTCGGGAATACTCCTGACTATGCTTTCTCCTCTGCAGCAGCCATCATTACAGATGGAGATATCCCTCTTTTGTTGGTTCTTTCAATACAATTTCGCCTGAATTATGGGTACAGGCTGTCGGATTTGCCGTATTATTGGTACCGCCGTCCAAATTATATGAAATTGTATAAATTCCATCATATGCTAGAAACTGGATCCCATATGCCATAAATAAATCCTTATGTTTTTTCCAATACTCTTCTACAGCACTTCCGGTGTAGCCATATATATAAAATGGTGTTTCATTTTCCGTCCTTGCTATGCTGTAAATATCAAACGCCTCATCACTGATAAAAGTTACGGTTTGGGGAATTGTAACACTTGCCTTAGCATTGGGAAAGGCATAATCAGAAATAGTTGTCACATAATCTGCTACTGTTACATTATCCATCGAAGGTTCACATATTAGTATTGTTTTATCAGCATTATAAAGCACACCATCTGCACTGCTGTAATTAGTAATATTATTGGCCGTATACACCTCTATACCGGTTAATGAACGGCCTCCATATCTTATTTGCTTGCCATAGGACAACAAAGAAGAGGGAATTTTAATATAGGTAAGACGACTGCAATCTTCAAATAAATTATTCTTGATGTATTTCATTGTTGATGGAAAGGTAATAGATGATATCTCCATGTAATCGAAAATACCTTCTGCCGTATCCTCCACTCCTTCCGGCACCTTAATATCTCCTGCGGTATTTAAACAATTTAGCAATACTTTCTTATCCTTACTTAGTAAAAACCCGTTTTCATATGTATAAACAGGATTCTCACTGCTGAATTCTACTTTTTCCATTGCTGCATCACTGTCTAATACATTAATTCCAATACTGGTAACAGTCTTAGAAAAGGATATTTCCCGAAGTGATATACAGCTGGCAAATGCCCATCCTCCAATCTCCTTCACTCCCTCCGGTATTGTTACGGACTTTAAGGATGAGCAATGGCTAAACGCATGAAAATCTATTAAAGTAACGCTTTCAGGTATTTTAATGCTTTCCAGCTTCGTCTGTGAAAATGCACTGTCTCCAATCTCAATTAAGCCGTCGGGCAATGTTACTTTACTTAAGGTTCTTACTGAAAGGGCCTCTCTTCCCAGCTTTTTCACGCCTTTGGGCAAAATCACTTCTGTAACGGAAGAATTAGCAAATGCCCTATATCCAATTTCAGTAACTCCTTTAGGCACTGTAACTTTTCCTTTACTTTTCATAGCATCGAATAAAATCCCATTACAAATCAACATTGCACCTTTTTTAGATTGTACTTTATACCAGGCCGTCTTGTAAAAAGCTCCCTCCTTTATTTCTTTTAGCTTTTGAGATAACGCTATATCAGCCAACTTATCACAATTTGAAAAAGCATAACTACCTATGCTTGTTACAGAATTGGGTATTTTTATTTTTTTTAATGCAGTACAGCTTTGAAAAGCATAATCACCGATACTTGCTACTTTACCCGGTATTGTAATATCCTTTAAACTACCACATTCTGCAAAAGTATGGCTGTTTATTTCTACAATAGAGACAGGCAGTTTGATTTGTTCTAAACTTTTACAGCCGCTGAAAGCACCCCCACCAAGTCTGATAACGGAATCTGGAATCGTAATTTTTATCAGGCTGCTGCAATTTGCAAATGCTCCGTTATCTATTGTTTTTACTGATTTTGGTATTGAAATACTGACAATCTTACTTTTACCGTAAAATGCATTGACTCCGATACTTGTTACTGTATCTGGTATTACAACATTTTTACTGTTTCCCTGATACTTTTTGAGTGTTCCATTTTTAATGACAAAGTCCTCATTTTTAGCACTGATTCCAACTGGAAGCAATAATACGAATGACAGAATGCTCAAAAGAATTACATGATAAAATAACCGTTTTAGCTTCAAGATTACTTCCTCCTTATATAATAACTCTTTATAACTTTTTATATTTATGTATGTACTTATTATAACCTAACTATGTAAAATACCACAAGAATGTTTTACTGCATCTGCCTGTTGACTCTGGCTGAAGCATTGAGTTTTCCTGATAGAACAAAAAAATAGTACTAATTATCATATGGTGATAATTAGTACTATTCTAAACTTTATATAAACATACACATTTTAAATTCATCTAATTCTAGGTCAAGCCCTCGACCTATTAGTATTAGTCAGCTGCATGCATTGCTGCACTTCCACCTCTAACCTATCCACCTGATCGTCTTTCAGGGGTCTTACTAGCTTACGCTATGGGATATCTCATCTTGAGGGGGGCTTCACGCTTAGATGCCTTCAGCGTTTATCCCTTCCCGACTTGGCTACCCGGCCATGCACTTGGCAGTGCAACCGGTACACCAGAGGTCAGTCCAACCCGGTCCTCTCGTACTAAGGTCAGCTCCTCTCAAATATCCTACGCCCGCGCCGGATAGGGACCGAACTGTCTCACGACGTTCTGAACCCAGCTCGCGTACCGCTTTAATG
>NZ_FRFD01000005.1 GCF_900143645.1 Anaerocolumna xylanovorans DSM 12503
ATGTGAATATAATAGCCTCTCTGTATTCTTAGCAATACAGCGATTGATTATCCTTGTATATACCTGATGATAAATCTGATGGCGAATCAGGAAAAAACATTGCTTTGGATGGGTGATGTGATCCAGAGCAATATGAATTTAAAGCGAGAGGGTTTCCTGCTAAAGAACAGCGGGACCTATCTGCAGTTGGATGCGGTGCTGGAGGTGAAACCGCTCTTTATGAAGCTGTCATTAAGACAGAGGACAACAACGGCCTTTTAGAGGATACCAGGTGTTTTCGCATCTAAATATATACCAAAGAACTTATCAGGAGGAGTATCCATGAAAAGAAAAAGATGGAAAAGGGGTTCCGTTACCATAGAGGCAACCATCGCCTTAACGGCTTTCCTGTTTGCATTCATGATGCTGTATGACGTAGTTACCTTATGCCGGGCACAGACTAAGATTGGAGTGGCAATTAACAATACCGCCAAGGAAATTTCCCAATACAGCTATATTTATGGACTAACTGGGATTAAGGGGAGCCTGGATCAGTTAAACGAGGCGGCAGGGGGAACACGGGTCGAAATCAATGATGTCATTAAAAACGTGGATAGCTCCTTTCAGGCAATACAATCACTTAGCCAGGATGCATCAGGAATGGCGGAATCCCTAAGCGGTGATTTGCAAGGAGGACTGGATTCCTGGGACAAGACCGGCCAGTCCATAAAAAATGTCTATGATACAGTTTCTGCCGGGAGCGGAGATATAAAAGAGGATGCAGGCCAGTTAAAGGAATCGGTCACTGCCGTTCAGGCACAGATAGAAGCCATGGCAGAGAATCCCCAGCAGCTGATGTTCGGTATGGCGAAAATGATTGTCAGTGAGGGCATCTCAGTAGCACAATCCAAGCTGATTGCAGAACCGGTGTCCCGTGCCCTGATTAAAAAGCATCTGAAACGGGCACCGGGAGATACGGCGGAGGGATGCTTAAAAGCCTTGGAAGTGGTGCCGGACGGGAGTGGTTCTTATTTAAAAGGGCTGGATTTTACCGGCTCCATGCTGTTTCCGAGTCAGTCAGATGATATCCTGGTGGTGGTCACCTATAAGGTGAAGCTGTTTCCTTATCTGCCGCTGGACATTGAATTTACCATAAGGCAGACGGCCATTACCAAGGGATGGCTTATGGGAGACGGACAGACGGTGGATAAGACCTATCTGCCGACTAAAACAGATGCCGGAAAAGAAACGGAGACAACTCCCACACCAATTGTAACACCAAGTCCCACACCGGAACCAACCAATCCGCTTCTTGCCAAGACTACCTTGACAAAGGAGCAACTTTATATTTATTTAAAAGTAAATTATGGCGCTGTACAAGCAGATTTGTATGATGTAACAGGTGAGCTGCCGGAGGATGTACAGATTCCCAAGAATATGACAGTTCTAAATGGAGATAAAAGAATCGATTGGGATCAGGTGCCCAAAAATGGATATGTTCTGAAAGCGAACGGAGAGGCTGATAAAGACGAGTATGATCCTAAAAAGGGAGAGGTAATAGACCGGTATGGACCTTCTAACGGTACCTTCACTTCACCTGTGATTGATGGCAAGTCATATAGTTATGATGAACGTTCGCTGCCATATGTGGAAGATGACAGTAAATACCACCAATATGAATTTACAGATGATTTAAGCAAGTTAAAAGAGTACATAACTACATGTAAGGATGAAGAACTGGTAAAAGAAATCGATAGTTACATGGAATATAAGAATATCAAATCTTATGATGAACTGAAATCCTATCAGGGTAAGATAGCTGGTGGTTTTGGATCGGATGGAGGAGGCATTCAGTATCAGCTGCCGTTGCCGGTAAACATACTGGAGGAGTTGGGAATCATAAAAAAAATTAAATAAACAGGGAGGAAAATAGCATGGATTATAAAGAAGCGATGGATATCATAGCAAGAGAAGAGCTTGGCAGGTACAAAAGATATACCTTTGACGGAAGTGTTATCACGGATAACCAGATTGGAATCAGAGAAGCAGCAGATGGCTGGCAGGTATTCTGCACAAGTGAACGGGGAGGTGTGGAAATAATAAAAACCTATAAAGATAAGGGAGAGGCTATTTCACATATGATTAAAGGACTTCGGGTTGAAAAGAGTATGGCTGAAAGACCCTGGTATTAGATGATACACATGATTTTGGATAGGAAAGGATAAAAAGACTGATCGTTAAGTGACCAAAATATGGAATAAGGAATGGACATATATATTGAGGTATGGTAAAATTATGAAGCGATATAATAAGTATGACAAAATAAAATAAAGGATGGGATTAAGATGAAAAAATTATTAAAACAGTGCTTGGTAATCATTATGGTCTTAAGTTTGGTACCTGCAAACTATGTGAGGGCAAGCGAGGTTAATGAACAGCCGGAAACAGTGCAGGAGGCGGATGGAAGTGTTTTATGCTCTATTTTATCCAGTCCGGATGATTTACAGGGTTTAATTGATAACGATATAGAATTTAGCAGCCAGGACGTAATCACTACAAAGTGGAGTGGTACAGGGAATCCCCATAAAATCGTTGTCAAAGAAAAAGGATGGATTTTTATTACATTCTTTGAAGATGATAAATATACGGATTGTAGTTTGTTTTCTAATTTTGCGTTAACATCGAAAATAGCGAAAGTGCATCCCAGTACCGATGATACCAATACGTTGGCTTGCTATGTAGATGCCGGCACATATTATTATCAAATAAGCAGATGGAATGGATATGTTGTGTCAACAACAACGAGTTATGTGGGCTTTATGCCTGCATCAGCCAGAATTAAGATGGATAAAATTACTTTAAGTGCCGATAAGTCTTCCGCAACGGTTACTTTTGATTATGATGAAAATTATTTGGAGAATTTTTTAAACGGAACCATAAGAGTTGTAGGGGGTACCGCATCATATAAAGATAT
This sequence comes from Anaerocolumna xylanovorans DSM 12503, assembly GCF_900143645.1. GTDB lineage: Bacteria > Bacillota > Clostridia > Lachnospirales > Lachnospiraceae > Anaerocolumna > Anaerocolumna xylanovorans. The sequence goes on from NZ_FRFD01000005.1 coordinate 2,954, forward strand.
CCAAAATGAAAAAACCTGGAAGACTGAAAACAGAGAAAACGCACTGGAAAAGAATGCATTTTATACAACCCAAAATGGAACTTATACTGCAAGAATTGCCGGAAGCAGTAAGGATAATTATTTCTGTGATGTCACCTTTGAAATAAGAGGAATAGATAACAAGAAACCTGCTGCTCCCAAAGTTACATCTTATAAAAGCGGTTCCAGAGAAATATCGGGGACTGGCTTGGCTGGTACGCAGGTATACATAAAAACGGGAGGAAGTACTTATTCCGCCACCGTGGGAAAAAATGGGGAATGGAAAGTGACCTGTAAGACTAAGTTAAAAAAAGGCATAAATATTACTGCGTATGTAAAAAACCAAAGCGGAGTAAGCAGTAAATCAACTACAGTAAAAGTGAAATAAGAAAAATGGAACTAAATGAAATAATATGAGAATGACTCAAAATCAGAGGGCGTGGACAGCCCTCTGATTTTGTCTTTATCGGATGGACAACATAGAAGTTTTCAGTGTTATTTCTTTGACAGAAGCCTGTACCGATATTACCGGTGTCAATACGATTGCATTGCTGCTTCTATTATTTTGTATCAAATGAAAGTTAATTACCATTTCTATTATAAAATCTTGACAGCAACCGGTATTTACCAATATAATAATAGTTGAACAATTATTCAACTATTATTATTGGAGGAACCCTATGATACAAATAATTGGAATTATCGAAATCCTAATATTCTATATTGCTTATTTCTTAAAACTATCTAATCAAAAGAGCCGGGGAATAAAAACTAATCAACTGGGAGAGGGAAATAAATTAATTCGGACAATCATAATAGAGAAGCTATTAAGAATTTTTAGTACAGTTATCACTATAGTAATGATGATTAGTGCTATAACAAATACTTTCCTGTTCGAAAGTCTGATAATACGAGGCTTGGGCTTGATGATATTTGGACTGGGTACTTGCATATTCATTACTGCTATGATTACAATGCAGGATAATTGGAGGGCGGGAATTCCTGATCAGGATAAGACGACTATGGTCACATCGGGGATTTATAAGATTAGCAGAAATCCTGCCTTTTTAGGATTTGATTTGACGTACATAGGAGTAAGCATCACTTTTGGAAACGTAGTACTAATCATAATGGCTGTTCTGGCTGTAACACTAATGCACCTTCAGATACTGGAAGAAGAGGAATTTCTGGAAGAGACATTTGGAAGTCAATACAGTAATTATAAAAAACGCGTTGGAAGATATTTTATATTTATCTAAACAGGGAGAGTATTTGTAATGGAAAGTTTATTGCTTTATAAGGGAGGGGTGAAATGATTTTGCGGTTCTCCTTGATTTCATATACTAAGGAATATATAATATTGGAAGGAATATCCGATTTTATAGGAGCGGTGGAGAGTGAAAGAAAATTCAGAAAAAGAAGGGGTGCCACAATGTAATTGGCAGTATCGCAGGTCTTCCTGCGATATGCAATGGGTGTAAGGTTGAAAGAATATAATTCTTTCAACCGGAGATTTGTGCTGCGCACAAAGTCTCCAGACTTTGAAAGGAGCATGGTTATAAATATGAAATTAAAAGTAAGCAATTATGTAAAAGGGATTTTGTTTTTGGGTATCTTAACGATGGGCTTGTTACTGGCGACAGGAAGTAGTTTTGCTGCGCAGAAAAGCAGCGGATTGGATGGAGTTAAAATCTTAGATAAGGATACCACGTATCAATATGATTTAAACGGCGATGGTAAGGCAGATACCATACAGTATAAGACAACTGAGAATGACGAGAAACATACGGCTACCATAAAGCTGTATATCAATAAAAAGCTGTGCCTGACAAAGACGGATGACGGACTGTTTTTCAGAGTATTTATCCTGGATTTGTATAAGAACGACAATCATTTGGATTTGTTTATTCATACAGGAATGGAATCCGATGGTGTCAAAAATGCATTTTTTGTACAGTATGACGGAACAAAAATAGTTAATAAGATAAAATTTGATATTGATAAACTGACAAAGAACTTTGGTACTTACCGGTATTCTATCGAAGAAACCGATGGGAAGGGCAAGTTTACCACTGCTATTGATACTCCGATTTATTCCAAGGCAACCGGATGTTACTACTGTTATGTATCCTTTATATTAAAGGATAATAAGATATCCATTGTTCCGGCAAGTACCTATACCCTGACGAAGTTTTCCAGAGAATATACTTATAAAGCGGTCAAGGGCTTTTCTGTCTATGAGAAGGCGGGTTCAAAGAAAGCTGTTTACCAGGTGAAAAAGGGAGATAAGGTTACTTTTGACCGGATGTATGTATCAAAAACAGGGAAAGCATATTTTAGAATAATTAACAGCAAGGGAAAGAAAGGCTGGATTAATTCCGACCAGGAAAATCTCTTTGCAGAGCTGCCTTTGTGGGGATAAAAATAATGCTAAAAGGGTGGAACATTAGGTGCACCCTGACCAGGAGCCTTTCCGAAGGCTTTTCGAAAGCTCCCGGGATTATAGCCGGTGTAGTGCTTGAAGAAATTGGAGAAGGAGCTTAAATCCTGGGAACCTACCTGGAGCATAATTTCAGAAACCGGAAGCAGGGTATTTTCAAGAAGGGATTTTGCCCTTTCGACTTTTAAGGTATTAACATAGTTGAAAGGAGTAGTTCCCATTTTACTCTTAAATAAGCGGATAAAGTAGTTGGGGTGCATATGCATTCTGGCAGCCAAGTCCTCCAGAGTTATCTTTTTCTCCAAGTTATTATTTATATAAGTGATAATCCCATTAAAGTCGGAGTGGTTGTCATTGTAAACCACCGCCGGCACTGGGTGGGACTTCTCAATATAGTCTGAAAAGAGGGACAGCAGGGAGGATTTTAACCTAAGGGCATTAGGCAGGGAATTATCCCTTGCGGACCGGAAGATGTCCTGAAAATGGTTCGCGATGCCGGCATCATCTGTTACATCAATATAATATGGCAGGTTTAGATATTTTAAGAGATTGCCCTCTCCGGTCTTGATGTCAAAATGAATCCAGTATTTTGTAATAAAATTATCGTTTATATGATAAAAGGAATGTCTTGTCTGAGAAGGGATGAAAAACATCCGGCCCTTTTTCCCGGAATAAGGCGTTCCTTTTATTTTGATTTCGCATTCTCCTTCAGTGATGTAGTATATTTTGCAAAATGGACATAGAACGTCATAGCCCTTCCAGGACCTTCCAAGGTGTGAATATCCTCCGTAATAGTAGTCAATATATAAGTTTGACAGATTGCTTATATTGAAAGTATCCATGAAATACCCCTTTCGATAACAGGTTAATTTTTTTCAAGTTTAGGTTTGTATTTTGCATTACATAATTATTATAGTAATGGTAAACTGACCTTGTCAATGAAGAAAAAAAGGAGAGCGTGATGGGATTATTTAAAGAGAGAGCCAAGAGAACAGAATGGTTTATGGATGCAAGGTTTGGAATGTTTATTCATTGGGGATTGTATGCTATTCCAGCCAGAGGAGAATGGGTACGCAGCACAGAGAAAATGTCTATAGAAACTTATAATCAGTACTTTGAAGAATTTAACCCGGTAAGATATAATCCGAAGGAATGGGCTAAGCTTGCAAAGGAAGCGGGAATGAAATATGCAGTTCTAACCACCAAACATCATGATGGATTCTGCCTTTTTGATTCTGCTTATACCGATTATAAAAGCACCAATACCAAATGTAAGAGGGATTTGGTGAAGGAATATGTGGAAGCCTTTAGGGAGGAAGGGATAAAGATAGGATTTTATTATTCCCTGCTGGACTGGCATCATCCGGATTACCCTCATTATGGTGACAGGCAGCATCCCATGCGTGAAGAAGAAAGCTTTAAGAATGCAAAACATAACTGGAAGAACTATGTGGAGTATTTTCATGGTCAGGTGCGGGAGCTGCTTACTAACTATGGAAAGATTGACTTGATGTGGTTTGACTTTTCCTATGAAAACGAGAACTTAAAAGGTACAGAATTTGAGCATATGTCAGAGGAGACCTGGGGAGCGAAGGAACTTGTCACTATGATGAGAGAACTTCAGCCGGAGATTGTAATTGATAACCGGCTTGGAGGGGATGCAAGAAAGGAAGAGCCGGATCTTCATGCCGGAGATTTTGTATCACCTGAATGTATAATGCCTTCTTCGGAGGAGGTAGATTCCCTTGGAAGATCCATACCCTGGGAGCTTTGCCTTACCTTAAATGAGAACTGGGGCTATGCCAAGAATAAACCATGGGAATATAAGTCAACAGAGAACGTCATACATATGCTTGTGGAATGTGTCAGTAAGAATGGAAATATGCTGATTAACGTCGGACCAAATGCCAAGGGAGAGATTCCAAGGGAAAGTATCCGCGTCTTAAAGGAAATCGGAGAATGGATGCGGGTCAATTCAGACAGTATCTATGGCTGCAAGAAGAGTGAGCTTGAAAAACCGGAATGGGGAAGATACACTCAAAAAGGAAATATGCTCTATGCTCATATTTTTGACAGGGGAGTAGGATCATTTCGCCTTCCCGGACTGGAAGGAAGGATTAAAAAAGCCCGTATCCTGGAAGATGGGGCAGAAGTGAGGATTGAAAGACCCTGGAATGGTTCGGAGTATCCCAAGGATGCCTTTGTGCAGCTTGAAATAGCAGGGCTTTATGATGAGAAGGACACCGTGCTGGAATTGGAGTTGAAATCTTAAAGATACCGGAAAGGACTCCTTGCCGAATATAGAAAGAGGATGGTGCATAAACCGTCCTCTTTCTAACATTTACCTTGCTTGGTGTACAGTATAGATAGACAACAGGAATTAGAAGCTGCATCTAAAAGCGAACGGATAGCAACAGGATAAAACCCAATAAAAGCAATGCAGCCAGCACGAAGGCAAAAAAAGAGCAGATATTTTTAATTGCATTTATGGATTCTGTCTGCTTGGCAAGGAGGGCTTCCACAATATCCTCATGGGTAAGCTCGGGCTCTTTCCATTCATAGACTTCATTATTTTCGTGATAAATAATTTGCGGGTCTTTGGAAGCAGCCTCTGCTTCGGTTATCTTTTTGGAATGTAAAATCTCCAAATCCGTCAGTAAAAACTTTATATCCCTTTTGGTCATATAGAAGCTCCCTTCTTTAATCGAAACGCTTTAACACTCCAAGGCAGGGTGAAAAGTAGATAATATAATTCCTGCAGGCAACATAAACGCCATATTTTCTCTCATAAGCGCTAAGTGCCTCCAGCAGATAATCTTCTGTTACCTCCAGATATTCCGCCATAGTATAGAGGCTGTTGCAGCCTGCTTCGTGGGAGCGGATAATACCCTCTAAACCTATCTGTATATCGTAAGCAGCAAGCCGTGCACGGTATTCCTGCTTTCTGTTGGAAGTATTAGTCTGGTCAAGGATATCCCCTGCTGTTGTAAGATGATGCCCGATTTCTTCGGAAAGGACACAGCTTTTTTCAACGGAGGTAAGGTTTTTGTCTATGGCAATGCAGCCGTCTACATACAGACCCTTTAACCCTTCCACCTCGTAAAGATTCATTTCTTTTACATACAAATAGTCATATTTCGTCTGTAAATCTTCGTATGTCATTCACATCTCCCCTTAACGTTACTGTTTGTTTGCTCTGGCCGCCAATAGAAGCTTCTTATATTCTTCGATTTTATGAAGCTCCTCTTCCGTCCAGTGTTCGTTATCCTCTTTGTGGGCAGCTGTGGTAGGGACAATGCTGTCTTCCCAACCCATCAGATAAGAAGGAGAACAATGAAAAATCTTTGCCAGATTAACAATTGTTTCATGCTTGATATTTTTTATTTCACCGCTTTCATAGCGCTGCATAGTGGCTTCTTTAATCCCTAATTGGTCAGCCACCTCTAATAAGGTCATTCCTAAGCTTGATCTTCGTTCTTTAATTCTTTCCTGCAAAACAGACATAAAATCCACTCCAGTCCATATTTTGTGCGAAATTTCCTATGTTAAATTAAGTTAATTATATCATAATCTTTCGTACTACGCAATAAAATACAAAAATATTTTATAAAACTTACGTAATACGTATTGACAACATAGAAGCGGAGTGGTATTATGTACTTACGCAATGAGTAAGTAGATATAGCAACAAGATGCCAAGTGCTGTCTTGTGTAAAGAAAAATGCTTAAAATATACGGTTTTAATGGTATTGATAATGGATTCTTCTTTTATTAAACAATATATCAGGGGAGTTTTATGCCCTATACTTACGCAATGCGAAAGCTGAAAGCTGTTTTTTGAGGTTTTCAGCTGCTTGGACTAAACCATGTGAAAAAATGTATTTGAGAGGAACATTTTATGAAAAAGAAGCAGTTATTGCAATTAGGTCTTACAGAAGAAATTTCCATAAAAGTACTTGCACTTTACAAAGAAGAACAAAGCGTCTTCATTCCAAAAGCCAGGTTTGATGAGATTAACCAGAAGAAAAAAGAGCTGGAGTGGCAGGTTATGCACCAGAAAGAACAAATTGACGAAATGAGAGGGTCTAATCTTATCTGCCAAAAGTTAAAGGAAGAGATGTTGGGGCTTTTATGGCAGGCAGGACAGGAAAAGAAGAAAGACGAGGAAAAATACAGGGATGTTCTGCTATATTCACTGCTTTTAGAAAGACTTTCTTCCTATAAATATGCAGAGCTTATTTTTGAAAAAATGGACAAGCAAAGGCTGGTTCTTACTCCGGAAGGTGAAGTCCTTGGGGCAGAAGAAGAAATAGAAAGAGTACGTACAGCCTATCAGGAGTTGTTTGGTTTGAAAAATAAATGACATTTTTCACTTTCTATTTGGGCAGTTTCGTAAGTAAACTTGCGAAATGCATAGGTGTTAGTGTGAATTATTGAAAAGCATAATTCACACCGGACAGCTACTGGAAAAAACAAAATAAGAAGGAGGGAAGCCATGGGAAAAGAACTAAAGGATGCCATAAGTGCAAAGCTTACAGAACTTTTTCCGGGGGTTACGGTATATGATGAGGACTTGCCTGATGGTTATCAAAAACCGGCTTTTCTTGTTACCACAACAAACGCGGTAAAGGGAAGAGGGCTGGGAGGCAGAAAGAATTATTCGTTGTCTTTTGATGTTTCCTATTACAGTAATTTAACAGGGCAGACGAATAATGACTGCTACCAAAAAGGAATAGCGTTATTAGAGAGTTTTCACCTTTTAGAATACCGGCTTAAGGGAAAGAAATCCGCTACGGCCCAGGGAGTACTGCATTTTACCTTTGAAACACAGTTTACTGTTGCAGGGGAAACCAGTGACACAAAGATGGAACAGAAAGAATTATCAACCAATATAAAGGAGGATTAACATGGCAGGAACATGGAACAACCAAAACAAAATATTACCCGGTGCTTATATTAATTTCTTAACCAATGCGCCCTTATCCATTACACCGGGGGACAGGGGAACCGTACTTTTATTACAGGAAGTAAGTAAAGGGACCAAAGGAGATATTTATACCGTAACAGCAACGGATAATGACTATCCAAGCGGCATTACAAGCCAGGACAGCTTTTTGGCAGGAGAAGCCTTAAAGGGAGCCAATACCGTAAAGGTATACAACCTTGGCACCTCCCATACAAATGCCGAAGTAGAGGCAGCGCTTACAGCAGCTAAAACAATGGATTTTGATGTACTTGTTTATCCTTATGACGGACAGAACTTTGATGCCATTAAGACTGCTATTGCAGCCTGGATTACAGCAATGGTAACAAATGAAGGCAAAGGAATACAGGCAGTACTTGCTAATTTCACAGGAAATTCAGAAAATATCATCAACGTTGCCCACGGTGTAAAATTATCCGATCAGAGCATTCTGACTCCGGCACAGACAACTGCCTGGGTAGCAGGTATTACCGCAGGAGCGAAAATCAGCCAGTCCAATACCGGCAAGAAATATACCGGTGCCATTGATGTGGTTCCGCGCATGACCAAGGCAGAAATGGAAAGTGCCGTATCAGCAGGAAAATTCATCTTAAAGGTGGACACTGCACAGAATGTAACAGCAGTTTATGATATCAACTCACTTACAACTCTGACAGAAGAGAAGGGAAAGGCATTTACCAAGAACCGTGTTATCCGTACGCTAAAGGGTATTAACAATGATATCACAGAGATTTTTGAAGCCAATTACGTGGGTACAATGAGTAATAACGAGGACGGAAGATCCCTTCTTCGTGCCACTCTGATTCAGTACTTTGGAAGGCTTGGAGAGCTTTCTGCTATCAAGAACTTTAAATCCGAGGATGTGGAAGTAAAAGAAGGTACAGATTCCGATTCTGTTATCATCAACTGCTATATCCAGCCGGTGGACAGCATTGAGAAGATGTACATAACTGTAAGCTTATCATAAAGAAGGAGATGAAAACTATGACAGATCAATATTTAAGATTGGCAGACACGATTTCTGCAAAGGAAGGCACAGCCTTTATCATTATTAACGGTGTTTCCAGGCCGCTATTTGAAGTTTCCGCTTTAAAAGCACAGCTGGACTTAACCGTACAGTCAAGAAAGACCCTTGGGAACCGTATGACACAGCACAAAATAGTAGGGGCGGAAGGAACCGGAAGCATGACGATGTACTTTATGGATTCTGACATGTTAAAACTGGCGGTAGAATATTTGAGCGGCGGCAAATTCGGAACCATTGATTTGAAGGTAACCAATGAAGATCCCCAATCCAGCGTTGGCAAGCAGGAGGTAATACTCAAAAATGTCCTGCTAAAGACAATACCGGTTGTAAACCTTGATGACCAGTCCGATGATCCCATCACGGTGGATACAGATTTTACCTTTGACGGTATAGACAAGCTTAAATTTTTTAACAAGCCGGAAGGTTTTAACGAATAAAGAATTTCTCTGTTGTTGCAGGCTGCAGAAAATAATGCATAGGTGCAGCCTGCGGTATTTAAAAAATAAAAATATAAAATTCAGTTCGCAAAGAAAAGGAGAACAAATATGAGTTCATTAAAAGCATTCTTAAATCCTGTACAGGTAGAAAATAAAGAAGTTATAGTATCCAACCGTTTTATGGAGGAGGGGAAGGTCATTCCTTTCATTATCCACCCCATTACCCAGAAAGAAAATGAACAGCTTATCAAAAAGTATACCAGAAAGGATAAAAAGGGAGTGGAGAATTTCAACCGGACAGAGTACGTACAGGCACTTACTGCCTGCGCGGTGGTTTTTCCCAACCTCAATGATGCTAAGCTCCAGGAAAAGTACGGTCTTGGAGATACGGAAGTTCTAAAAAATATGCTGCTAGTGGGAGAATACGCTACTCTTGCTTCTGAAGTACAGACCTTAAGCGGGCTGGATACGGATATTAATGAGGATATTGAAGAAGCAAAAAACGAATAACGCAAGGTGATGCCGAATTCAATCTGGCACACTTTGCACTTCAAAAGCTCCATATTCTGCCCTCCGCTTTAGACGCCATGAGTCAGAGAGAAAAGGCATTTGTCTATGCCAGTATTATGGTAAGGGTAGAATCGGAGAGAAGGGAAGCAGACAAAATAAAGATGAAAGGAGGCAGGAGTAGATAATGGCAGATATTAATACAGTGATTGCATCAATGAACATGAATTTGACAGCAGTAAATAAAACGTCAATAAATTATAGCAAGGTCACAAACAATATGCTGATTGTCAACAACCAGCTGGGAAAATCTTTGGATAGTGCAAAAAGCAGCGCATCAAAGGCTGGAGATAAGGTAAAGGCCTTAATAGGAAAGTTCAAAGAACTGAAAAATGTAACAAAAGCCTTTGACTTAGCAGATAGTCTTAGTGTGTCCAATACAAAATTGGATAAGGTTTACGACGGAAGCCAGCCATCTAAGGATAAATTCCATGAAAAAGTAGCTGCGGCAGCAGGCAGCTCCAGAAGCACTTATAAAGACATGTCGGGTTATGTGGCAAAGCTGTCAACCTCGGGTGATACCTTTAAGAAGAATGATGACGCTGTTGCTTTTGCGGAACTGATGCAAAAAGCCGTTGTAGCAGGGGGAACTGATGATCGTGGAGCGGCAATGAACCAGATGATTGACAGGCTATCAAAGGGGAGTCTTGGAAGTGAAGACTTACAGGCGGCTTCAGGAACCACCCCTCTTGTTATGGAATCCTTAAAAAGCTATACGGGTAAGTCTTCAGAAGACCTGTATAAAATGGCAGATCAGGGAGAAATTACGGCAGATGTGATAAAAAATGCAATGTTCTCAATGAGTGGAGATATCAATGGAGCCTTTGCAAATACCAAAATGACCTTTGGAGAGACCTGGGACAAATTAAAAGAAGGAGCATTACAGGCGGCTTCCGGTGTACTGGAGAAAATAAACGAGATAATAGCAAATCCCCAGGTGCAGCAGTTTATAGATAAAATAATAGCAGGTATGAGCTTGTTGGGAGATGTAGCGACAAGCGTGTGCGACTTTATCATTTCAAATTGGAATATAATTGGATTTATTTTAGGCTTTATCGGAGGAGTAGCCCTTGTGTCTATGATAACCTCATTATGGGGAATGTTACCTCCATTACTTGCACAGGCTGCAGCGTGGCTGGCAATCAATTGGCCTATTCTTCTAATTGTGGGACTCTTGGTGGCGGTCACTGGAATTTTAGTAAATATGGGAGTTTCTTTTGAACAGGTATGTACTGCAATCGGAGGTTATATCGGTGAACTTGGAGCAAACATTTATAACTTTTTTATAGACACATGGAATGGGACAGCAGAGCTTGTAAATTTCTTGGGTAATTCATTTAATATTGCTATAGCGAATATAAAAATTCTTTTTCTTGACCTTGCGATTACTGCATTAAGCAATATAACTAAAATTGGAAAGGGATTTTCTTCTTTTATCAGTAAGCTGACAGGGAAAAAAATAAATATAGCAGCAGGGATTACTGAAATGACCGATGCACTATCTTCAGAAAAAACAAAAGCAATGGGAGATATGGGAAATAAGGTCTATATGGACTATAAAGCTCCTATGGATGTTCAAAAGGCCGCTTTAAATGGAGAAAAAGCCGGTAGTAACTTTGCCGGAAAAGCAAAGAATGCCGTAAATTCGGTTAATGATACGCTGAATAAATACATGACAAAAGACCCTGTGACGAGTCCGGGTTACACCCCTTTTCAAGGGGGCGCTGCTGGGAGTTCTACTTCCCCTTTCCAGGGAAGTAAAAACATTCTTGGAGACCAGACAAAACCTCTCAAAGTAGAAGGAACAGGTGCAGGAGGTTCCATGAATGTGGAAATGCCGGATGAGGATAAGGAATATTTAAAAAATATTGCAGAGAGGGATTACATTGCAAATGTTGCCACCAACTCCCTTGCCCCTAATATATCCGTGCAGTTCGGAGATGTTCATAAGACAGCTGATGCCAATAAAGTAGCAGGCAGAATCAAGAAGATCCTAAGGGAGCAGATTGCCATGGCAAGTGAGGGGGTATATTAATGTACGCAATATTCTTTGACTACAATGGAACAACCTACCGGCTGCCTACCACTCCGGAAGAAATCAGTGTATCAAACAGTCAGGCAGTAGAAAAATACAATGTATTAAAGATTGGGCAGATTGCGGTTCCAACTTATATGGAACTGAAAGAATACAGCTTTGAATGTGAGTTTCCCCACATGCAGTACAGTTATGTGAAGGTTAAGAAAGAGGAAGAATTCTTAGAGGCAAAGAAATACCTGGATGTATTTGCCCAGTGGAGAAAGAAAAAAGTACCGGTAAGATTCTTAGCCGGCAGTGTTACAAAAAAAGGGATCCTCTATAAAGACAGGATTAATACCCTGGTGCTGATTGAAGAGATGTCCATATCCGAAAAAGCCGGAGAAGAAGGGGATAAATATGTATCCTTCAAGCTTATAGAATACCGGGATTTTAATAAAATACCCTATTATGAAATAAATAAAGTTACGGGTAAGCCTGAAAAAGGGAAAAATGACGCGGAAAATCCCAAGAAAAATAAATACCACATTGTAGTATCAGGAGACACACTGATTGGTATTTCAAAAAAATATTACGGGGATGGGACAAAATATACGAAGATATATGAAGCCAACAAGGATAAGATAAAAAATCCTGCCCTGATTCACCCCGGATGGAAGCTGGTGATCCCATGATTAATTTCATCATAAAAACCGGTGACAAGGTCTATGACATCAGTGAACTGGTGACAAAGATTTCTTTTCAGGAAACATTAAATGAGGGCTGCAGCAAGTTGGAATTTACCTACATAAAGAAGGAACTGGATATAAAAAACGGAAGCATTGTGCGATTTATTTATAACAGTGTAGGCATTTTCCAGGGGCGTGTCTTTAAAATCAGCAGAGGACGGGATCAGGAGATAAGCGTCACTGCCTATGACCAGCTCCGTTACTGTAAAGCGAAGGACACTCTGTTCTTAAAAGAAGATACGGCATCCACCCTGACCCATAAGATGTGCAATTATTTTCATTTAACTAAAGGGACTATAGCGGAAGCAGGATTTGTTCTTCCGGTGGGAGTTCAGGAAGATAAGACCTGGCTTGATATTATCTATTCTGCCATCAGTGATACTTTAAAGGCTAAGGGAAAATGGTATGTCTTAAGGGATGAATTCGGAAAGATAACGCTGCGTGAAATAGGAGATCTTAAATTAAATCTGATACTTGGTGATGCCAGTCTTTGTTACGACTATAAGTATGAGAAATCCATTGATGATGAATTTTATAACATGATAAAGCTGGTAACGGTGGATGAAGAGGCAAAGAAATCCAATGTAGAAGTGGTAAAGGATGACAAGTCGATTTACACCTATGGATTTTTACAATATTTTGAGAAGGTTGATAAAAACTACAGCAGTGCACAGGTAAAGAAAATGGCGGACAGCCTGTTAGGTCTTTATAACAGAGAGGCAGAAAGCGTAAGCCTTGAGTGCCTTGGAAATACCAAGATACGGGTAGGTACCAGCTTTGATGGATATATAAAGGATATAGGCCTTAATAAACGGCTTATCGTAAAGAGTGTTACCCATCAGTTTTTACCTCATCACACCATGAGCCTGGAGGTAATGATATGATACAGGAGATTAAAATAATAATAGAGAATTATCTAAATAATGCAAAGCTGTGTATGCTCCTTACCGGAACAGTAGTGGAGGAAGGAATTCAGATAAGTGACAGGCTGACTCTGCCCTTAGAGTTAGTACAGGGAAACCTTAAGAAAGGGCTGACCCCGGGAAAACAAGTCAGGCTCTTAAGAAACCATGGCGGGCAGCAATACTATTTACTGGAGGTGGTGGAATGATTCCGGCAAATTTATTAGAAGATGACCTGATAATTGAGACAGAAGTGCAAAGCAGCAGAACTTATGGCCTCTATCCTGATAAAATCCAGGGATATATTACGGATGCAGATGCGGTATGGCAGGCAGTCTATAAGATGTTAAATACGGAAAAGTACGAATACCCCATCTATAGCTTTGACTATGGAATCGCCCTGGAGGACTTAATCGGAAAGGACCCGGACTATGTAGTAATTGAAATAGAACGCAGGATATCCGAATGCCTTCTCTCCGATGAAAGGATCAGTGATGTAACGGATTTTGAGTTCGAGGAAAATGGGGATGAGCTCCACATCAGCTTTCTGGTAAAGAGCATCTACGGAGATTTGAATGTGACAAAGGAGGTGACATATTAATGTTCGAAACAATGACCTACGAAACCATATTAAATGACATGCTAAGCCGTGTAGGAAGCGATGTGGATAAAAGGGAAGGAAGTATTATATATGATGCCCTGGCTCCTTGTGCCTATGAGCTTGCCCAAACCTATTTTAATATGGATAACTTTATTGACCTGGTATTTGGCGACACTGCTGTGGATGAATATTTAGACCGTGTAGTATCCGATTACGGTATTACAAGAAAGCCTGCTACCAAAGCAATCAGAAAAATAACCACAAATAAAGAGATTCCAATAGGCAGCAGATGGGGACTGGAGACAACCACTTATACGGTTACGGGAAAGCTTACGGCTGGCACCGGAGGAGGTAGTGTTCCAAATAGTTATGAAGGAGAATGTGAACAGGCAGGAGAAATAGGTAACCATTACAGCGGTACTCTTGTAAATATTGATAACATAAGTGATGTTACAGCCAGCCTTACTGATATCATTACGGCCGGCGAGGAAGAGGAAAATGACGAGAATCTAAGAGCCAGATTCTATGCTTTAGTCCAGTCACCCAGTACCAGCGGCAATGCATATAATTACCGTAAATGGGCCCTTGAGGTCCCGGGAGTGGGAGATGCCAAGGTGTATCCCCTCTGGAACGGTAACGGTACGGTAAAGGTGATGATCGTAGACAGCAGTATGTCTATTGATACCAGCCTGGAAGCAAAGGTATATGAGCATATTGAGACGGTAAGGCCTATTGGTGCCGCTGTTACGGTAACCAGCCCGGCAAGTAAGGAAATTACAGTAACAGCAAAGATAACTTTAAATGGAACCAGGCTCTTAAGTGAGGTATCGGCCGATTTTACGGCAGCTGTAGCCGAATATTTAAAGGGAACCATCTTTGAAGCCTACTCAGTCAGCTATGCCAAAATCGGCAGTCTTCTATTAGGTACGGCGGGAATATCTGATTATACCGACCTCCTTTTAAATGGGGGTACAGGAAATATATCCATTGACGATACCCAGATGCCAATAGCAGGAGCAATCACCCTATCGGAGGTGGATTAAGTTGAATCTAATGGAATATTTACCCCCTTATTATGGGGGAAACAAAACGATGGAAGAGCTTCAGAGAATACTTACCGTAAAAACAGAAGAAGCGGCTCTTAAATTTGAGGAAACGGTCAATCAGTGCTTTATCAACACAGCCACAGCTCTCCTTAGCAGGTATGAGAAAATCTATGGAATTACGGTAGATGTCACAAAGAGTGACGGATTTCGAAGGGAAAGGATTTTGGCAAAGGCCAGAGGAACCGGAACGGTGACCAAAAAGATGCTTGCAGAGACCGCCAGTGCCTATTCCAACGGAGAGGTAGAGGTAATTGAGGATGTGAAGAATAACTACTTTACTGTAAAGTTTGTGGGAACCAAAGGCATCCCGGCCAATATGGCGGACCTTACATTGACCATAGAGGAAATAAAGCCCGCCCATCTGTCCTTTGCCTTTGAGTATACCTATAATACCTGGAAGGATGTAAGCAATATGACCTGGCAGGAAGCAAAAGCTTATACATGGAAAGTAATCAGAGAAAGGAGTTAGGTTGAAAAATAAATTTTTCAACTACCAATTAGCGAATATCCAATCGAAGATTGGATATTCAGGAAAGAGGTTAATATGGCAGAAAAAACAAGCAATTATAATTTAGAAAAGCAACAGCTTAATGATTACGTTGATATCGAAGGTTTAAATGAGAACTTTGATATTATCGATGAACAGATTAAAAACGTAAGTAATAAGGCAGACCAGGCTTTTCAGTCAGCCAGTAATGGTAAGTCCGCTATAAAGACGGCTATTACTGGCGTAGACCCTAAAGTTACAGTACCAACAGATGCCACTTTTAGTCAGCTTGCAACGGCTATTGGCCAGATAAAGACCGGAGTGGATACGGAGGATGCCACGGCAAAGGCGGAGCAAATACTTGCAGGTATGACAGCTTATGTAAAAGGTGCAAAAGTAACAGGTACCATGCCTGATTGTTCAGGAGCAAGCCAAGCAAATTACACTGCTACTGATATGTATTCCGCTAATACACAAATACTTCTTAAGCCTCCTGTAGGCTATTATAATCCAAATGGAGACCATAATAATCCTACACAGTTATCGGGATGGGTGTATGCGGCAGACTCTAACTTTGTTTCAGATAATATAAAAGCCGGTAAAAGTATTTTTGGTGTGTCTGGCAAAAGCAGTGTAGTAGATACAGCGGATGCTACTGCCACAGCGCCAAATATATTATCGGGGAATACAGCTTATGTAAATGGCAATAAAATAACGGGTATAATGCCAAATAACGACACTCGCGCCAATTGGGCAGCAAAGGATGTGTATACATCAGGTGGAACGGTGTACTTGAAGCCACAACCGGGCTGCTATAACCCTGGTGGAAGTTCTTCTGATGGAAGTTCTATAGGAGGATGGGTGTCAGCTTACAGCTCTGGTTTATTTTCTGGAAACATCCTTTCTGGCAAATCCATTTTTGGAGTAGTGGGAACCGCTATAGAGGGGAAGAGATGGGCAAGCGGAACAGTTAATATTCAACCAGGCGGAACGTTTATAACAAGTAGTGGACTTAGTGTGACATCAGTATTCGTGGAAGTTTCAGGTCTAAATTTTAAGCCATCAATTATAATTACGTGGCCTTATAAATGTAATCCAACAAATTTTACCATTTATAATAGCAATGACGAAAGTTATCTTGGAGTACCATTAATCATGACTATCGCCACACAGCTGACATATAACTATATAGACACGCCTACTAATTCCGCAGGCAGACATTTTAGGCTAACAGGAAATGCATATGTGGCTAATACTGGATTTAAATTACCAGTTTTTGATGGATTGTACGATCGACATAACTGGATAGCATATGAATAAGGAAGGAACAAAAAAATGAAAACAGTAATAATTTATGACACAACCGGTGAAATATTTTATCAGGCCCAGGGAAACATACAGGAGCCTGCCGGAGTCCCATTTCTCTGACTTGAAATCCCGGAAGGGAAAACACTGAAATCCATTGACACTACAAAGACACCACACGAACCTGTATATGAGGATTTGCTAAAAACAGAAGTACAGCTCATTGGTGAACAGGTTGCAGCGTTAAACACTGCACTAGCCGAAATAATGGGGGGATAGAATATGCCAACATGGAAGAAAACAATATTCGTTAATGCCATTAAGAGCAGGATGCAATCAGAGAATCGAACGGCAGAGGATAGCTTAAAGGAATATGTAAAGCTGACTGAAACAGAAAAAACAGAAATATTAAATGAGCTTTAAACTGGGACTGTCACAGATAGGCAGTTAAAGTGGGGTATCTGGGATGGTTATCAGATACCCTATAGTTTTCAGTAAAAGCCGCACTTTGAAATCTAATAAGGAGGGTTATGTTAATTGAAGAAAAAGTAAATGAGCTTGAAAAAGCTCTGATAAAAGTAGACGAGCGTTCCAAGTCAAATAAAAGCCGGCTGGACGAGATGGAAGCAGAAATGAAGGAAAATAACTCCCTTGTTACTGCCATCAAAGAACTGGCTATCGAAACGAAATATATGCGGGCTGATTTGAACGAAACGATACAAAGGCTTTCGAAACTGGAGGGCAGAGATGCCGATAAATGGGATAAGTTCAAATGGCTCTTGGCGGCTGGAACGGTAACAATTATTCTGGGCTTTATAGCCCTGCAGATAGGGCTTAGATAAGCCCGTGAAAGGAGTAAAAGAATATGGATATCACATTTTTACTGCAATACATCAATGTAATTACCCTTGGGATATGCCTGTGTTTAGGATATGCCTTTAAGAACATTAAGAAGTTTGATAACCAGTACATACCGGCAGCTATGTTGATCCTTGGGACGGTTATCAATGTAATTGCCAATATCCCAAGCATCAATATGACAGTAGTCCTTAGCGGAATGATCAGCGGACTGGCAAGTACCGGGCTTTATGAAGCTATGAGAAACCTGATAGAGAAAGGACAGTAAAGAGGTTACTATGAAAAACGAAGATTTTATAAAAGCAATAGCAGTCGCAGCCATAAAACACTATCCTGCCTTCCGGATACTTCCAAGCCTTACCATAGCCCAGGCTATTTTAGAATCCCGCTGGGGAAAGTCCGGGTTAGCAAAGGACTGTTACAATTATTTTGGCATGAAGTGGTCAAGTACCTGCGGCACGGCCTGTAAGGAATATGCTACCTGTGAGCAGACAGCGGAAGGGGTTCCTTATACCATAAAGGCGAAGTTCCGGAGATATTCCAATTTAGAGGAGGGCATTGCAGGCTATTACAAATTTCTTGGATATCCCAGATACTCGAACTTAAAAGGAATTACCGATTACAGGGAAGCCTGCGAGCTTATCAGGAAAGACGGATGGGCGACGGATACCTGTTACAGCATTAAGCTGGTGGAATTAATCCAAGCCTATAAATTATGGAAATACGACTTACAGGCTGTGTACGCAAAAGGGCCGGAAGAAGCCATAACACCGGGAGGGGATTTTTTGGCAATTATCTGGCTGCAGGATAGGCTTAATGGCTGCCTTAAGGGGAAGGCAGGTTTTAGGGAATTGGCTGTGGATGGAATCTATGGGGAAAAGACCAGAACAGCGCTGCTTCTTTATTGGAAGAAGCTTGGCTGGAATAAGAATGGAGTAAGTACCGGATGGGAAGCAGGAAATAAAACCAGGGCGGTGCTGGCAGCAATTTAAGAGGCTTATAAAAAAATGCACTTTTTCGACTTATCAAAAATATAATATTATGTCCGTAGTTAAAGTTTATGCCGCCCCAGGCGGCGGAATGGAGAATATATGAAAATAGCAGTAGATGCAGGACATGGCTATAATACCGCCGGAAAGCGCACTCCTCCGGTACCTACAGACGTGGATTTTAATAAGGACGGAAAAGCAGATGTTAAAAAAGGAGACAGTATCAGGGAGCATGTAGCAGCGGTAGGAGTTGCCTACAACCTTATAAAAGAATTAAAGCGCTGTGGTTTTGAAACGGTTATGACAGGTTTTAAGGATGATAATCCGAAGGATGATGCGGATACCCCTTTAACAGAAAGGCAGGCAGCTATCCGGGAAGCCAAATGTGATTATTCTGTCAGCATACACTATAATGCCTATGGTGACGGAAATGCATTTAATTCCGCAGAAGGGGTAGGAATCTATATCCACAACACCTATAGCGGCAAATCAGATAAACTTGCTAAAAGCGTATTAAAATACCTTGTACAGGGGACCAAGCAGACGAACAGGGGAATCAGCAAGATGGCTCTTGCCATGTGCAACTGTAAGACCCTTGGAACGAAAGCTTCTATTCTGGCAGAGCTCTGTTTTATGACCAACGAAAAAGAAGCCTTGCAGATGATGGGAAGCAGTGCCTATTGGAAGGAATCTGCCCAGGAAATCTGTAAAGGAATCTGTGATTATACGGGAGTAAAATATGTGCCGGAGGCGTATACACCAACAAAGACGATTAGTAAAAAATCTTCTGTGACGGATATTAAGTGGCTTCAGGAAAAGCTGAATTCGGTATTGGCAGGTGAGAGCTTTATTCCGTTGGCGCTTGACGGAAACTATGGGAACAGAACGAGAATTGCAGTACTTATTTATTGGGAGAAGCTTGGCTGGAACCAGACAGGAAAAGATACCGGGTTTAGTGCCGGCAGCAATACCATAACGGCACTTTCGAAGGGTAGGAAGAAATAAGGAGTCTGCCTGGGACAAATGCATGAAGATTGTTACAGAGGCTGTGCCGGCAGGATTATCATATGAGTATAACACTGCCGGCAGTTAAGAGCGAATTGTGCAAAATGTTGAAAGTATTAGTAATGTATTGGAAAGAGTAAATTGTGGTTTTATGCATAATTAGCATAAAACGAGTTTGTTTCTGCTGTATTAAATATAAAAAGACATGTAAAAAGTTGTAATTTAGAGAAATAAATTGAAATATGCCCAAAATGATGATAGAATAGATACTAAACAAATATTATTCATACAGAGGGGGATGGACATGTTTAAAAGCAGCAGAAAGTTACAAAGCCCAGTCTTAATACAGAGAATGTTAGACTGGGATTTCGAAAGCGAATTTGTTGGCAGCGACAATAAAGATGAGAATGATCTGTATCACAGCTACCGAAAATATTTTACCCAGTTCCGTAATGAGTTCGATAATGTCAAATCCATATCCGGGCAGTTAGAAGGCGTGGTGGAAGAGATTGTCGATGCCTCCCAAAGTGTGCGACATTCATCGGAGTACATAGCCCAGGGCGCACAGACACAGGCAGAGGATGTCGGAAGATGCATGGGCGTTGCTGACCATCTTTCAGAGAAAATCAACGAAATGGACCAAAAATCAAAGGATCTGATCGGTCTCGCTTTTGATATGAGTAAAGTTAATGCAGAAGGCAAGGAGGCCATTCATAATCTTTCCCTGAACCAGGAAAAGAATGAAAAGGTTATGAAGGAAATCTCAAATGCCATCTATACGCTTTTAAATAAAACCCAGAACATAACAGAGATTACCAAGGTATTATATAGTATTGCTTCCCAGACAAATTTACTGGCGTTGAATGCTTCCATTGAAGCAGCCAGAGCCGGTGAAGCCGGTAAAGGCTTTGCGGTGGTTGCGGAGGAAGTCAGGAAACTGTCGGAAGAAAGCAGACAGGCCAGTGAAAATATCAGCAATTCCCTATCGGATATTACCAGCCAGCTGGACAATTTAAAAGATGTAATGGATTCCTCCACAGCTATTTTCGGAGAACAGAATCAGGCAGTAGACAAGGTAATTAAATCCGTTGAGCAGGTTAATAATACAGCGGATGTATTTATTAAGAAACAGGAGGATTTTGGACAGGAAGTAAATCAGCTCACCCAGGAAAAGAGTACGCTGATTGAAGCTCTTGGAAGTATTGCTTCTGTCGTAGAGGAATCTTCTGCTACAACGGAGGAAGTTGCCTCCTTAACCATCAGCCAGAACAGTATGGCGGATGTATTGGTTAAGATGACAAGGGAATTATGTGAAAAGGTAACAGGAATAGACCGTAATTCCGCTGCTGTGAAGATAATTGCGGCAAGCAAGAAGAAAAAAAAGATAGCCCTTGTCTGGGATTTGGATGACCCATTCTGGGAACCTGCCGCAAAAGAAGCACAAAAGACCTCGAAAGTACTTGGCATGGATATTGAGATATTTGCTCCCAGGTCCAGAGGGGAGCAGGGAACAAAGGAAATGGTTGATATCTTAAAGAGAATAGCCGTAGGCGGATTTGATGGGGTTGCAATCTCTCCCATTGAAAATGATGAGGTGGCAAAAGAGCTGAAGGCTATTTCGGACAAAGGCGCAAAAATAATCTTTATCCAGTCTCCTGTTAAGGGGATTCCCTATGAGTCAGTTATCGGTACCAATACCCTGCAATGCGGAAGAAGTGCCGGAAAGATAGTGAACCAGCTCTTAGGGGGCAAGGGTGAGGTTATTGTTGGAATGTGGACGGACTATAAGCTGGCTTCGATTGAAGAAAGGGCCGAGGGCTTTATAAAAGAATTAAGAGAAAATTCCGGTATTACAGTGCATCAGGTAGGTGTCATGGGAGAACCCTCCAAGGAGGATGCAGAGAGAGTCATTTCAAAGATGCTTAAGGATTATCCGAACACCAGGCTGCTTTTTGCTACCAATGTAGGCTGGGGCTTGGCCTATGCAAGGTATGTGGAAAGCCATAAGTTAGGCATCAAGGTTGTGACGGTTGACTTTACCAAAGCAGTAGCAGAGCATATGAAGAAAGGAAGCATAAGCGCTGCAGTAGCTCAAAGACCTTTTGCATGGGGAAGTGTTCCTCTGGAATTGTTTGTAGACGTACTTGCTGGAAAAGAAGTTAAGAAGGCAGTAGATACCGGAACTTATGAAGTAAATGCGGGCAATCTTAAAATATTTGAGCAGAGAGTTTAAAGCTGTTTAATCACATTGTAAAACCTGTTGTTGCATATTAAATCACTTTTGCAGCAGCAGGTTTTTTGTGCTGCAACCATATGTTCTGGCTGCTCTCGACTTGAAAGCTTTTCTGTGGTATAATGCTCTTTAAATTCAGGCCGGCCCTGCAAATGAAAGAAATTTGTAAAAAAATTTAAAAATACTGCAATAGAAACTTAAATAGTTTTCCCTATAAGCCTGTGTTATAATGTAAGCGGAAACTTTTCAAAGATTTGCCATTTACAGAAAGGGATTAGTATGAAAAATGCATTGCATTTTTCATACACAAATTTGTGCTGACGCCCAAATTTGCGGCGCGTTGGCAGCATGGAGGATTATTATGAAATTCATTCATATAGCAGATGTACACCTTGGTGCCAGCCCCGACAGAGGATTTCCCTGGTCAGAGCAGAGGGCAAAAGATATCTGGGACGGCTTTTTTCATATAACGGAGATTTGTGAAAGAGAAGAGATAGACCTTTTGTTAATAGCAGGGGATTTATTTCATAAACAGCCTCTTCTTAGAGAATTAAAGGAAGTATCTTATGCTCTTGGAAGACTTTCTAAGACCCAGGTGGTTCTAATTGCGGGCAATCATGATTACATCAGCGAACGCTCTCCCTATACGGGCTTTTCCTGGACAGAAAATGTACATATGCTGATTAACCGTGATATGGACAGTATTTATCTTGAGAATATAAACACAGAGGTTTATGGCTTTAGCTACCATGCAAGAGAGATAAAGGAGCCTCTTTATGATAAGATAACCCCCGGCTGCGCAGAGAGAATTAATATTTTACTTGCTCATGGAGGGACGGCAGATAACATCCCTATTGATAAGAATGCCCTGCTTCGCTCTGACTTTGATTATATTGCGCTGGGGCACATCCATAAGCCGGAATACCTGGCGGAACGTATAGCATACTGCGGCTCCTTAGAACCCATGGATAAAAATGAGACAGGGGAGAGGGGCTTTATAAAAGGGGTAATTATAAAGGAAGAAGAGAAAAATACAATTCATTCAGAGTTCATTTCCCAGGCAAAGTGCCAGTATAAAAAGACGGCACTGACAATCCACCCGGGCATGACAAACGGAGAAATCCGTGATGGAATAAAAGCTGTAATCAAGAGTCAGGGAGAAGGACATATCTACCAATTCTGCCTTATGGGAAAGCGGGCAAGAGACATGATATTTGACAGAGAGAGTTTTCTTACCCTTGGAAATATCCTTGAGGTCACAGATAATACTCTTCCGGATTATGATTTTAAAGCCTTAAAGGAAGAGAACGAAGATAATATCATCGGACTCTATATCAAAGCAATAGAAGAAGGGGACTTTCCGAAGGAATTTGGGGAAAAAGCATTATATTATGGTATGGAAGCCCTTTTAGAAGCCAAGAATTACAAATAAGGAGAGAAAAGTTGCAATTTAGGGAGCTTAAAATAACGGATTTCGGAAAATTTCATCAGAAGAATATTTCCCTGAAAGAGGGTATCAACCTGGTTTACGGGGAAAATGAGACCGGCAAATCCACGGTTCACGCCTTTATCCGGGGAATGCTCTTTGGTATTGAAAAGCCCAGAGGAAGGGTTTCAAAAGAAGATATCTATACCAGATACCAGCCATGGGATACTCCTGCGCTATACCGCGGAAGCCTGGATTTTACTCTGGAGGGAAAAGAGTACCGGATTATCCGCAATCTTGAGAAAAATCAGAAAAACACCACCCTTCTTGACTTAGAGACCGGAAGGGAACTGGGTAACGATAACAGTAAGATAAGAGAACTGCTGGGAGGGCTTACGGAATCGGGCTATATCAATACCGTAAGTATAGAGCAGCAGAAAATCAGGACAGGTACAGAGCTTGCGGGAGAAGTCCGGAATTATATTACCAATCTGTCCCTGGCTAAGAACAATGAAGTGGATGTGAATAAAGCTCTTACTTTCCTGCAGGGAAAGAAAAAAGAACTGGAAGGCAAACGGCCCTTAAAGGAACTAAAGGAAACAAAAGAACTGATAGAGAAGGGAAAGGTCTTAGAACAGCGTGCTGACAGCCTTATGGATCAGCTGAATGCTGTTAAGTGTGACTTTCTTGCTGCGGAGGAGAGGTTAAATCATCAAAAGAATGACAACGCAGAAAGAGAAGAAACACCGCAATATGACGAGGCACTTCTTCGATATCCCCTTATGCAAAATAAACTGGAGAACTATGAGAAGAAAAAGGAACAGATAAGAGAGCTTCGGGAAAAAGCCGATGTCTTAAGAACAGAGACAGCAAAGACACAGTATCCGGGGAGTAATGAGCTTAAAAAGGATATGGAAGCCATTAAGAACACCGTTAAGGAGAGAGAAGAAATAGAAGCAGAAAAGGAACATCTGCTTTTGGAGGCTTCCGAAAAGAAAAGCAGGACGAGAAAAGCTCTTACCGGTGCATCACTATTATTTTTGGCAGGTTTACTGTCGCTTTTAATTGGTTTTACAGCACACAGTAAAGTCTGGCTGGCAGCCATCCCGTTTGTTCTTGCCGCTATGGCGGTATTTATAAGGTTCTATACAGGTACCCAAAGAGCAGCGAAAGAGTATGAAGAGGGCATAAAAGCTCTTGATGCTAAATATCAGAAAAACAAAAAGAAAATTGAAGAAGCCTTTGCGAAATACAATGTAAAAGAGGAAGAAGAGCTTACTGTTCTTTATGAGGCTTCCATAAAGGCAGAAATGCAAAAAAAATTTACAGAAGGACAAATCAGGGAATACATAGGGCAGGAGGAACAATTAAAAGAGCTGGCAGCAGAAGAAAAGAAGGAGTTGCTTTCCTATCTGATGTTGATACCTGACTGGAAGGAAAAACTGCCTGACCGGCAATATGAACCGGAAGAAGAGGACCTTCTAAGGGTAAAAAGCTTTTTTACCGGAAAGAAAGAGGAACAGCAAAGAGCAAAAGAGGAGCTTTATAAGGAGAGGGACCGGTTGAAGCTTTTGACAGAACAAATCAAGTGGGAGCTTAATTCTCTGGCAGATAATGAAGAAGAATTATTATTCTGTCAGGAGAAAGAAAGAGAACTCCTGGAAAAAGAAGAAGAAATAAAAACAGAGCTGGAGGCTGTCACAACAGCGATGGAGACCATAAAAGGCCTTTCCCAGAAAATTCATGATTCCTTTGGAACGGTACTAAACCGTAAGGTATCTTGCCTTGTGTCGGAACTTACCGGAGATAAATACAGCAATATTAGGATAGATGAAAATCTTGAAATGAAGGCAGAGGTAGGGGATGAATATAAGGCTTGGGACAGATTGAGCACCGGAACCATGGAGCAGCTTCTATTTGCCCTGCGGCTTGGTGTATCGGACATTCTCTATAACAAAGAGCTTCCTCTTCTTCTTGATGACTGCTTTGCCTATTATGACGATAAAAGGACAAGAGCAGCTTTATCCTATCTCGCCGGGAGCAGCAGGCAGATACTTATTTTTACCTGCCACGGGAGAGAGAGGGAAATAATAAGGGAGCTTGGTATTTCTTATAACTACGTAGACTTGGGAGAAGCGTAAAGGCTTCCCTATCCGTTTTTATTCAGACGGTATAAAGAGGTATATATGGAAAATAATAAAAATAATTCGAGAAACAACGACACACGAAACCAGACAAACAGAGGTACAGGAAGCACTTCGGGCGGTAACGCACAGAGAAGCAGCGGTGCAGGTACCTCCCATAAGGACAGTGGTAATATGACAACAGGAAAGAATCACAAAAAGAAAAAAAATAAACGTTTAAGGCAAAAAGTAAGGCTGACAGTTTTAGCAGTATTTCTGGTGTTTTCCCTTCTTTTTCTGGCGGGCTGCCTGTTCTTTGACTATAAATACGGAGATGCCTTTGTGGAATATCAAAAGGAAGCCAATAAATTAGTCGGTGAATCAACCCCCGAGACCTTCAGGCAGATGGAGACCAGCCTGGTGTATGACAATAATAAGAAGCTTTTGTCTGTTTTAAAGGGTGAAAAGGATGTTTATTATCTGACCTATGAGAATATCCCGCCGGATGTAGTGAAAGCAATGATTTCCATTGAGGATAAGAAGTTTTTGGATCATGGCGGAGTAGACCTCACAGCCAATATCCGTGCTGTTGTGGCACTGATAAAGCATAAGGGAAAGATTACACAAGGGGCCAGTACCATTACCCAGCAGCTTGCCAGAAATATCTTCTTATCCAATGAGGTAAGCTATGAAAGGAAATTAAAGGAAATATTTTTTGCGGTAGACTTGGAGAAGAAGTACAGCAAGAAGCAGATAATGGAGTTCTATCTGAATAATATTTATTTTGCCAATGGATATTACGGAATTCAGGCGGCCAGCAAGGGATATTTTAATAAGAATGTAAGTAAGCTAAGCCTTTCGCAAATTGCTTATCTTTGCGCCATTCCTAATAACCCTACCATATATGACCCCCTTGATTACCCGGAGAATACCTTAAAAAGAAGGGACCGTATCCTATACCAGATGTATAAGGACGGCAATATCAGCGAGGCAGAATATGACCAGGCCCTTACGGAAAAGATTAAGATTAAGACAAAGAAGCCGGACCGCAATAATTATGTGGAAACCTATATTTTCTATTGCGCTACAAGAGCCTTAATGGAGCAGCAGGGATTTGTCTTTAAGACAGAATTCGAATCGGATGACGATAAGAAGGAATACGAAAAGGAATACAATGAGTTATACGCCAAGTACCAGAAATCTTTGTATTATGGCGGATACCGTATCTACACTTCCATTGATATGACAAAGCAGGAGGAGCTGCAAAAGGCTGTGGATAATACTTTGGCAGACTTTACCGAAAAGAACAAAGATGGAATTTATAAATTCCAGGGAGCGGCAGTTTCCATTGACAACAAAACGGGAAGAGTAATTGCTATTGTAGGCGGCCGGTATCAGGAGTCACAAGGGATTACATTAAACCGTGCATACCAGAGCTTTCGCCAGCCCGGCAGCTCCATCAAGCCGCTGATTGTATACACCCCGTCCTTTGAAAACGGCTATTATCCCGACAATGTGGTGGATGACCATAAATTCAAGGGAGGACCCTCCAATTCCGATGGGAAATACCTTGGAAAGATACCCCTAAGGAAAGCCGTGGAGATGTCCAGGAATACCATTGCCTGGCAGTTGTTTGAAGAACTGACCCCCAAGGTTGGTTTGTCCTATCTTTTAAATATGAACTTTAATAGGATTGATAAGAATGATTATTATCCGGCAGCATCTCTTGGCGGCTTTACAAATGGTGTAAGTACCCTGGAGATGACTTCTGCCTATGCCGCTCTTGAAAATGACGGTATATTCAGAAAGCCCACCTGTATTGTGACCATTAAGGATTCACAGGGAAATGTTATTGTAGACGATAAGATGATAAAGAAGCAGGTCTACAGTCAGAATTCAGCCCGCATGATGACCGACGTGCTGACAGGAGTTATAAAGAACGGTACCGGAAGAGGACTTGCCCTTGACAACATGATAAGTGCAGGAAAGACAGGTACTACGAATGATAAAAAGGATGGGTGGTTTGTGGGATATACACCTTACTATACTACCGGTGTCTGGGTGGGCTATGATATTCCGAAAACAAGCAGCGGCTTAGCCGGTGCTACCTATCCCGGAACTATTTGGAAGACCTATATGAATGTGATTAATAAAGGCCTTGAAAATGTTTCCTTCCCTTCCTATACCGATACCAGATCGGATGAAGAGAAGGCAAAGGATCAGGGAATTACGCCGACTCCAACCGAAACACCGACACCAACTCCCACGGAAACGCCTACGCCAACTCCAACAGATACCATTACGGAGGAACCGACAGAACCGGATGACGAAGGAGATACGGAAATAACAGAAGAACCAACGGAGGAACCAACCGAAGAGCCGGGTGATGGAGAAGATACTGGAGAAGGCGGAGATAACCAGGGAACGGATAATGGCGGGAATACGTTTGTTCCATAGGTTCTGTTATAAAAAATATTATAAAAGATATTTAACAGGTAATATCAAAATTTAAGGGTATGTAACCACGAAGGTTACATACCCTTTTTTCTTTTGTTTATTACAGCATTTTCTTTTGTATAACTATTATATCGGCATGTAAATCGAAAACATTATAGATTCCGACAAAAAAATTATTTTTTTACTCTGGCCAAAATGTTCTGGATTCTTTCAGTAGGATTCAAAAGCTTACTGATAGAGGAATCATGGTTCAAGGTGTCTATTAAGAGAGCAATGTATTTGCTCATGTCTACATTGATATAATAAGGCTTTGATAAAAGCTCTTCTGTCTGGTAAACCAAATTGGTGGTAAGCACTCGGTAGATTAAGCCTTGCTCATAGGCTTCATCAAATTTCTGGAGCCCGTTGGTAAATAATCCGAAGGTAGAAGCAACAAAGATTCTGCCGGCCTTTCTTCTCTTTAATTCCTTGGCAACGTCAATCATACTTTCACCGGAGGAGATCATATCATCAATGATAAGCATATCTTTTCCTTCGATATCAGAGCCTAAGAATTCATGGGCAACAATTGGATTACGGCCGTTTACGATAGTAGTATAATCACGGCGTTTATAGAACATACCCAGGTCTACGCCCAGTACGTTAGCGAAATAAATGGCACGGTTCATGCCGCCTTCGTCGGGGCTGATTACCATCATGTTATCGGAGCTTATCTTTAAGTCCGGTACATGGTTTACAAGAGCCTTGATAAATTGGTAGGTAGGCTGAACGGTTTCGAAACTTTTTAAAGGAATAGCATTTTGTACACGGGGGTCATGGGCATCAAAGGTAATAATGCTTTCCACTCCCATATTGGTCAGTTCCTGTAAGGCCAGGGCGCAGTCAAGGGATTCTCTGGAGCTTCTTCTATGCTGTCTGCTTTCATAAAGAAAAGGCATGATAACAGTAATTCTTCTTGCCTTTCCGCCGACTGCTGCAATGATCCTCTTCAAATCCTGATAGTGGTCATCGGGTGACATATGATTGGTATGTCCGCATACCGTGTAAGTTAAACTGTAGTTGCAAACGTCCAGAAGCAGATAAAGGTCGGAACCACGAACTGATTCTTTGATAACACCCTTTGCTTCACCGGTACCAAATCTCGGGCAGTAAGCATCAATAAGGTAGGAGTCACGTTGATATCCTGCAAAAGCAATGGTTGAAGTATGTTCGCTTTCTCTTGCTTTACGCCAGTCCACAATGTAGTCATTTACCTTTTGACCAAGAGATTTACTGCTTTCTAGTGCAATAATACCCAAGGTACCGACGGGAATCGTTTCTAGTATTTTTTCTTGCTGCGGCATTTCGTTTGACCTCCAATTAATTTTAGGGAGTTGATAAGTATCTTAAACCCCGTTGTTTACGATAAAATGTCCATTAACGTTATACCATTATCGGGATAGTTAGTCAAGGCTAAAACAGTTTTTTTAGTCGAATATCCTCGCCTATAATTTTTAGCAGGGTGAAATTGCTGGCAATCCTTGAGAAAACTCTTTCACTGTATAGACTGTTTATATTGTCAAGGGACAAGTTGGTAGAGATAATGGTGGATTTGTTTCTTAACAGTCTTTCATTAATGCAAAGATACAGCTGCACATTCACAAAGGAGTTGTTAAGCTCTGTACCCAGATCATCAATGATAAGCAGGTTACAGTCTAAAATATATTCAAACTGGCTTTGGGATTCGAAATTATCTTCCCCTCTGCCGAATTTGTTCTTTTCCAGGATATCAAAGAGCTGGAAGGCGGTCAGGTAAATGACGGTAAAGGCCTTATCTAAAAGCTCTTTTGCAATGCAGTTGGCCAGAAAGGTTTTGCCGACACCGGTATTTCCGTATAATAGAAGATTTCCTTTCGCGGTATCAAAGTTGTCAATGTAAGACTTGCATTCCTTTACCACCCGGATAATATTCTCTCTGGGAGTCATATTCAAAGAGGGCTCCACGTAAGTCTCATCATAATAATCAAGAGAAAATGTATTGAAATTTTCCCTGCCGATAGCCTCCTTCATATTGGACTGGGAGTAGACAATATCGACAATAGCCTGCTTAAAACAGTGACATTTTTCATTGCCTATATATCCGGTATCCCTGCAGTCGGGGCATTGGTAATGGAGCTTTAAAAAATCTTCCGGATAACCGTTTGCTTTAAGCAGAGCAGCACGTTTTTTTTCTGCACTTCCGGCCACCTGCTTTAGGGTATCCAGCGCATCCTCATTGCCGGTCAGCATTTCTTTGGCACTGCTGATAGCACAGGTTACAATCTCATCGTCGATTTCTTTCAGGGCGGGGATTTTTCCATATGCCTCCTCCATGCGGGTATCAAGCTCATGTTTGGCCTCAAGCTGCCTGTTATCATAATCCCTTAAGATTTTGTTATATTGATAATTTTTAAGAGCCATAGGGTAAAATCTCCTTTAATTGCATCAATTCATTTTCTTTTGCAGAAGCTTCTGTTCCATGGAGGAATAGTCGGCGTCTGTATAGGAACGCTGGGGGAAAGCATTAAAACGGTTCTGGGAAGAAGGACGCGGCTGCTGTGGTGCCTTATTATAATTATTTACGGCTGTGCTGGCTTTTGCAGCATCAGTTGCATGTTCTTTATCCAGCTTGCTGATTTGGGACAACTCTTTTACACCTTTTTTATGCCAGTTCTCCAAAATCTTATCCGTATATTTAAAATCGGGCTTCTGGGTCAGAAGAATCGTACGGTTGCAGGCTTCTATGATAATTTCAATGGAAAAGGCGAATTTATTCAGCCATTTCTCTATGTACTGCTTTTCAATCTGTCCTGGGGCCCGGTTTAATCCGAAAGCCTTATTGATAGCATTGTAATTACTGTTGTACAGGGCCGTGCTTGCCTCTGCCTTTTCTACGGTATCAATTCCTTCCTCTGCCCAGGAAAGAGCCACAGCTTCTATGTAGGAAGGATTTTTCTTGTTTTTTGAAATACAGTATTCGTACAGATACATAATAAGCTCTGCGGAAAATCCAAGGCTTTCGTACAAATACAGGATTAATTGCATGTCCGAAGGCTTTATTAAGCGCTCCAGATAGATTTCTATGATATTTAAGAGCCACTTTACCTCATCATTTTCTGTAAGTTGTTTTATTTGGGCCTCGGAGTAAGTGGGCTTTTCAAACAGGTGGTGTCTGGGGGGCTCTGCCGTTTTGGATGTTGCAATTTCTTCGTAAGAGGCCTGCGGTGTTTCCAAAGGGTATTTTTTTTCATCAGCAAGTTTCGCATCCCTGGCAGCTTCGCTTGGAACAGCCTCATGACTTTCCCTGCTGTCCGGTGTTTTGTAATCCGGCTCGTTAACAGTAATCGAGACAATCTCCTGCTGCTCATTTCTTTCCAAAGTAATCAGGCTGACTTTTTCCCAATAGCACAGAGCACGAATAATATCTTTTTCCGTTTCATCCAGATGGTCGGCTATGGATGATATGGTAATTCCAACATCAGTAGAGCTGTTCATACAGCGAAGCAGATAAAGATATACTTTTACGTAGGAACCGCTGGCAACGGGCATATATTCATCAATAAAACAGTTAGGCACAAGGGTCACGCCCCGTTCACGGCTGGAATTTAATAGTATTGCACTCATTTTCTTAAACCTCTCATTTCCTTTGTAAAGCTATTGTATCATAGTCTAAAGTACTTGAAAATAGGCTAAATTTTGAAAGGCTTTTCAAGAAAAAAATTGTGGATAATGTGGATGGTGTGGATAAACACTCAAAAACGTATGTAAAATTATGTAAAATATACAGGAACACTGTAAAATTCAAAGGGTCTGAATTTATTTCAGAGGCGTTAACATAGGAGAGGGAGAGTTTAAAAAATCCACAGCCTTATCACAGGGAAATTGTTGATAAGGTTGTGGATAATGTGGATAACTATAGTCCTAAAAGGGCATTTCCAATGGTTACAACGTCTCCGGCACCCATAGTTATCAACAAGTCACCGTTCGTACAATTTTCTAATAAATAATTTTGGATTTCATCAAAGCTCTTAATATAGATGACATCCTTGCCTTTTTCCTTTAAAGCGGTTTCCAAATCCCTGGAAGAAATATCTCCGGGGTCTTTCTCCCTTGCAGCGTAAATGTCGGTTAATACAATCTTATCCGCCAGGGAAAGACTTTCTGCAAAATCATTTAAAAAGGCGCGGGTCCTGCTATAGGTATGCGGCTGAAATACACAACAGATACGGCTGTGAGGGTAATTCTTCGCAGCCTCTAAAGTAGCCGTTACTTCGCTTGGGTGGTGTGCATAATCATCAATAATGGTAACACCTGCAATAGTCCCCTTTTTCTCAAAGCGCCTTTTGGTACCTGTAAAGCGGGAAAGAGATTCTGCTATCACAGAAAGTGGTATCTCATAGCTTCTTGCCAGCGCAACGGCAGGTAAGGAGTTGGATATATTGTGGCTTCCTACGATATTAAGGTTGATATCGGCAAGAAATTCCCCGTCTTCATAAAGGCTGTACTGCCCAAAGCCCTGGGCATCATAGTGGATATCCTTTGCATAATAGTGATGCAGGGCATCCTCTGCAGGGGAAACTTCACTGGTGATGCTGTAAGTAATAAAGGGGCAGGCAAGGTCTTTTGTAAAATACGTGATATTATCAATATCACCATTAAAGATTAAAAGACCGTTTTCCGGCAGGAGCTTCGTAAACTGCTTAAAAGAGTTTCTGATATCGTCAATATCTTTAAAGAAGTCCAGATGTTCCGGTTCTATATTCAAAATGACACCTGTTGTCGGACTGAATTTTAAAAAGCTATTGGTATATTCACAGGCTTCTACTACAAAATGTCCGGAACCGCCAATTCGGATATTGCCTCCGATATTTTCAAGAATGCCGCCTACGGATATGGTAGGATCGAGTCCGGCATCCAATAATATCAAGGATATCATAGAAGTTGTGGTGGTTTTTCCGTGGGTACCGGATACAGCGATGGCATCGGAATACCGCTTCATAACCTGGCCCAATAATTCGGCCCTGTCGATAACGGGTATTTCAAGCTGCCTTGCTTCCATCAGCTCCGGGTTATCTTCTTTAACAGCAGTGGTGTAAACGACCAGATTTACATCGGGGGTAATATTTGAAGGACGTTGACCATAGAATACAGTAATGCCGAGTCCTTCCAGGTGGTCGGTAGTGGTACTCATTTTCGCGTCAGAGCCGGTGACTGTAAAATGCATGGTATGTAAAAGCTCTGCCAGACCGCTCATGCTGATACCGCCAATGCCTATAAAATGTACCTTGATGGGGGTGTTAAAGTTAATGTTATACATAAGACACTTCCTATTCTCTGTGATTGCTTTTTCTGAAACATAAATTGCAGGGATAAACTTAGTAATAGTATTTTACCTATTTGTAATTATAATCAATTCCCCTGAAAAAACAAATCCTTTTTTCGCATACACCCATAATATGTATGGATACATAGAGAGGGAACTTGGGTAGGCAAACTTTTGCCGCAATTTTTGCCGCAAACTTTTTACCCCAAAGTTTACCGGCAGACAGTCTGATAGGTCTTATGTATAAAAATTATTTCAAACGATAGGAAGGGAGGTTAAAAGAATAATAGGAATGGACAAAATGGTAATATATAGTACCGGAAATAGAAAAAATATCCAGATGATTATATATAATGCTATAAAAAATATATATTTTAATAAAATATTTGTAAATTTTATTCACAAACATGTAAATGAATGGTATAATAATGTCAAATTAAACAACGAGAGGTGATTGCATGATAAAGAAGGAAATGATCGCAATGCTTCTGGCAGGGGGACAAGGCTCAAGACTTGGCGTATTGACCTCAAACATTGCGAAGCCCGCGGTAACATTCGGTGGAAAGTACAGAATTATAGATTTTCCGCTAAGTAACTGTATCAACTCAGGTGTTGATACTGTCGGGGTACTGACCCAATACCAACCCCTTCGTTTAAATACTCATATAGGGATAGGAATTTCATGGGATCTCGATAGAAATATCGGAGGGGTTTCCATTCTGCCGCCCTATGAGAGAAGTACCTGCAGCGAATGGTATACAGGTACTGCTAATGCGATATACCAGAATATGGAATACATGGAGTACTATAATCCGGATTATGTTCTGATACTTGGCGGGGACCATATCTATAAGATGGATTATGAAGCAATGCTTGATTTCCATAAGCAAAAAAATGCCGATATTACGCTGGCTACGATACCGGTCCCATGGGAAGAGGCCAGCCGCTTTGGTGTTGCGATTACGGATGAAGACAGGAGGATCAAAGAGTTTGAAGAAAAGCCAAAGGAGCCGAGAAGTAATCTGGCTTCAATGGGGATATACATATTCACCTGGTCTGTTTTAAGAGAGGCACTTATTACCTTATCAGAACAAAAAGGCTGTGACTTTGGAAAGCATGTGATTCCGTACTGCCATAAGAGAGGGGATAGGGTATATGCCTACGAATATAATGGTTATTGGAAAGATGTAGGAACCCTGGGGGCATACTGGGAAGCCAATATGGAGCTGATTGACCTGGTTCCCGTATTTAATCTGTATGAAGAATTTTGGAAGATATATACCAAAAGTGATATTATCCGGCCACAATTTATCGGAGAAGAGGCTGTTATTGATAAAGTAATTATCGGAGAAGGGGCAGAAGTTTACGGGGAGGTTCATAATTCTGTTATCGGCTCCGGTGTTTACATCGGACAAGGTGCCGTTGTCAGGGATTCCATCATTATGAAATCCGCTGTGATAGAAGATGGAGCCAAAGTTTATAAAGGGATTGTTGCAGAAAGCGCTGTTATAGGAAAAGGAGCAGAGTTGGGTGAGGGTGAAGAAATCCCCAATGAGAAAGAACCTTCGATTTACTCCTTCGGTCTGGTCACAATCGCAGAAGGAACAGTAATACCGCCAGGCGTCAGAATCGGTAAGAACACTGCTATTCGGGGAGTCACCCTTCCATCTGATTATCCAGATGGGTACCTTTTAAGCGGAGAGACACTGATAAAGGCAGGTGAGAGACTATGAGAGCATTAGGGATTGTTTTGGCAGGCGGAAATAACAATAAAATGAAGGAGCTGTCCCATAAAAGGGCAATTGCGGCTATGCCCATAGCAGGCAGTTACCGCAGCATCGATTTTGCACTAAGCAACATGAGCAATTCCCATGTACAGAAGGTAGCTGTCTTTACCCAATATAATGCAAAATCCTTAAATGAGCATCTGAATTCTTCAAAATGGTGGGATTTTGGCAGAAAACAAGGCGGGCTTTTTGTATTTACACCAACCATTACCATCGATAACAGCTTTTGGTACAGAGGTACAGCAGACACTATGTACCAGAATATAAATTATTTAAAGAGCAGCCATGAGCCTTACGTTATTATCGCTTCCGGCGACGGTGTCTATAAGCTGGATTATAATAAGGTGTTAGAGTATCACATTGACAGGAAAGCAGATATTACCGTCGTATGCAAAGAGCTTGATAAGGATGAGGACACCAGCCGGTTTGGTGTTGTAAAAACAGATGCAGATAACAGGATTATTGATTTTGAGGAGAAGCCTTTAAAGAGTGCAGATAAGAAGGTATCTATCGGGGTTTATGTTATCAGGCGGAGGCTCTTAATAGAGCTTCTTGAAAGGTCAGCAGAAGAAGACAGATATGATTTTGTAAGGGATATTATTATCCGCTACAAAAATGTAAAGAAAATCTATACCTATCCTATTGATACTTACTGGAGCAATATTGCCACAGTAGAAGCTTATTACAAAACGAACATGGACTTCTTAAACAAAGAAGTCAGGGATTACTTTTTCAGGCAATACCCGGATGTTTACTCTAAAATCGATGATTTACCTCCGGCAAAATACAATCAGGGTTCACTTGTCAGAAACAGTATTATTTCAAGCGGCTGTATTGTTAATGGCAGAATTGAGAACTCTGTGATATTTAAAAAAGTTTACATCGGGAATAACTGTACCATAAAGAACTCGATTATTCTTAACAATGTTCATATCGGGGACAATACCTACATAGAAAATTGTATTGTTGAGAGCCGTGATACTATTCGGGCCAATTCCACGTATGTTGGCGATCCTGATAATGTAAAAATCGTTATTGAAAGAAACGAAAGATATCTCATGTAAAAGCAAAAGGAAATATCCTTTTCGCATAAAAAACAGACAAGAATTTAAAGGGGGCTATACAAAATGCAAATTACAGACGTTCGTGTACGTAAGGTAAGTAAGGAAGGGAAAATGAAAGCAGTGGTATCCATTACTATGGATAACGAATTTGTCGTACACGATATTAAGGTTATTGAAGGGGAAAAAGGCTTATTTATTGCAATGCCCAGCCGAAAAGCAGGAGACGGGGAATATCGGGATATTGCACATCCTATTAATTCAGAGACAAGGGATAAAATTCAGAAAGTAATACTTGAAAGCTACGAAGTAGCCGTTGAAGAGTATGATGAGAAAATAGAAGCCTAAAAGACGAAATGAATTCATCTTCACTCTATAGAAGGGGGTGCTGCAGGAGGTTCTTACATTTCTTGCAGCATCCCCTTTTAAAAACGTTTGCAAACGGAAAGTTATTGCATAGGATTAGCAGTATGCTGTATAATAGAATTGTGTTTACTATATATGGAAAGATATTGCTGGGTTTTAAAAAGCAGAAAACCATGCGGCTTAGCGTGAAATAGAAAACATTTCACGCCCTGATTTGAGGCAGTAAATCATCTGCAAGCAGACGATTTATGCCATGGGAGCTATTATAGACAGCAAGAAAGGAGCCATTCTATGCGAAAAATAACCAAGACATTATTTTGGGTCGGCGTTATTGCATTTGTGTTATTTGGGGTTAATTTTCGGTATCACATCAGCCGCAATGTAAGTATGAATGTTTTAAGCGAAAAACAGGATAATGAAGATTTTGTCCTGCAGGTCAGGGAAGCTATGCTAAATGGGGATGAAAAGAAGGTTCTTTCCTATAAAGGCAATGTAGAAAGTATGGAATGGTTTACAGAGGATGTAATTGATCAGGTATATGCCATAGACGACGAAAGTACCTCGGACGATTACGATTATCTAAGATATAAGGTAAATAGTATATATGCCCATATAGTGGGGATTGGAAGTAAGCTGACAGTAACCTATGAATTTAAATATAACGAAGATTATGAAGAAACTAAGCTGGTAGATGAGACAGTCAGCCACCTTTTAAAAAAGTGGAAAATAAATGAATTAAGCGATTTTGAAAAAATTAAGAAAATACATGACTTTATCATAAATAATGCATCCTATGACACTTCAGCAAAAAACTATTCCTCCTATGCTAATCTTATCGGAAAAAGCTCGACCTGTCAGGGGTATATGAGTATTGCCTACAAAATGTTTACGGAAGCAGGTATTCCCTGCCGGATTATAACCGGTACCGGAAACGATGACAGCCATGGCTGGAATATCGTTAAGCTTAATGGCGAATGGTATAACGTAGACTGCACCTGGGATGATCCGTTGACCAGGAGTAAAAAGAATCTTCTGCTCTATGAGTATTTCCTAAAGGCTGATAAGGATTTTGAAGGACATATAAGAGACGCAGAATTCAATACAACCAATTTTTACAGTGAGTATGTAATGGCGAAAGAATCCTACAAGTGGAAATAAAAATTAGGTAACTTCTTACAAATTTGTTAAGATTATAAAGTTCCTGCCCCCAGTACCGATATAACTCATAGAATCAAAATTAATGTTTAAAAATGGGTATTCAGGGATATCAAGTCAAAGTTTGATATTCGCGAAAGGAGTTTATATGAAGGTGGGAACAACACAAATCTTAAGTAACAACAAAATAAACAACAGCAACGTAAACGGCAGGGAATTAAATGAAACTGCCCAAAACAATAAACACAGAAACAAGCATGAAAAAACGGCAGGCAGCATATATGCAGGTGACCTGAATGTAAATCAGGACCTCGTTGCGAATAAAAAAGCGATGGGACAAAAGCAGGCCATAAAAAAGATATTGGACGCTTTTTCAAGAGAGCTTAATGTGGACGCTGGCGTTCAGGAGATAAAAAACCAGCGGAAAGAACTTAATACGAATGTTGACGAATACAAGGATAAAATAAAATCAGTTCAGGAAATGAAAGGGGATATACAAAAATCCTATGGAGTATCCGGGGATTCCGAGGAACAAAAGAACTTGGATGTCCTTATTAAAGCGAATAACAATCCTGATACACTATCAGAAGACGAGAAGAGCAGACTGGTAAATATGGGTCCTCTTACGGACTATCAGAAGGAAATACTGAAAGTAAGCAGTATGGAGACCTACTGGTCTAAGAAGATGGAGACTGCTACAAGTGAGATAGCTGATATCGGTAAAGTGATAAATGAAATTAGTATCGAACGCCTGAAAACACATTCAATTGTGGATGCAGGGAAAGATGCGCAAGAGATAGCAAAAGGTACCGCTAAGGAAGTTGCCGGTATGCTTCTGGATGAAGCAGTAGATAAGACGGATGAGAAGTTGGAAGATAATACAAAGACGGACGAAAGCAAAAAAGAAGATGCCGTACAGGCTGAAAAGAAGCCGGAAGAAGCCGGAGATGAGACGGACTCTATGGAAGACATTGCCCAAAAGCAGGAAAAGGTGCTGCGTGAAATTAAGAAGCAGGCGCAAAAAAGCAATTTGTCAATGGAGGATATCAAGGGAATCCTTGTGGATGCACAGTCTTAAGACGGGAGGATAGCCTATAGCCGTACCTAATTTCAACTGATAATAAGATGAAATTAATAAAATTTAGCCGTTCTGGTGGGAAAGAGGTAAACTCTACCTTATAAGTTAGACATATCTTTCATTATTATGTCGGGCTTGCAGGGTAGAGCTTGTTTTTTATGCCAGAAATTATTTATTCTAGTGATTAATAATCTGGTTTTGGGTCTTATTGTTTAATCAAATCATTAAGAAGGGATATATTTACAATAAATACAATTTGTGTTAATATTTGTAGGCAACTGTTAATTTGCTTTGGGAATGAGAGGTTGAGAGTATGAAAAACAAAGTAGTAGCGCTAATGATGGCAGGGATTATGTTATTTACGTTAAATGGTATAACAGCTTTCGCTAAAGAAAATGAGAGCCAAACTAGAAGTTGGGTTGCACCTGTAACAGAAACGACACAAAATGGGATACCAGAAAGCCAAATAATCACACCATATGATGTAATTATAGGTCCATATTTTTCTTCTTATAACTATAATGTTACATCAAAAGTTGATAAATTTAAAACTATTGCTACTTTTTCGCATAATAATAAGTATGGAAGTGGACCAGCAGTGATGAACGGAGTTGTAACAAATTCGACTTCTCAAGGATCGGAATGGAGTGGTAACGTATCATTTACCGGAGAAATAAAAGCTGGTATATTAGCTGATATTAAAACGCAGGTTGGTGTTGGATACAAGGATTCCCGCAGCACAAATGAAGCTGTCGGATATTCGTTATCTTATACAGTGCCAAAAGGAAAGGTAGGGCATATAGATCTTTATTATAGAGGGACTAAAGTTGGAGGGACTGTAACAACGTGGACTGCCTATACTGCAAATATGAATAATAAGCTGTATACAACAAGTTATGTTTATGCTACAGTTTATCCGTCTAGTAATATAGATATATATTCGGAGACATATGACACAACAAATTGATAAGAAAAAACATGTTTTATATTTTTTAGTACTTATAATTAGCATGATGATGGCTGGATGTAATAGCAATCAAAAAGGCGGAGAGAAAGACTATTATACATCCTTTGAAAAGAGTTTCTTGTATATAAAAGAAAATCTGACATCTGAAAATTTTGCGCAGATCACATCAGAAACTGACGAGTATTATAGCGCGTCATTACCCGATAATGATTATTTTATTGAAAAAGATGACCTTTATGAGAATGATCCGTTGAAGCCGAAAAACAGACAATTATTATATATAAACAAAGAAAAGGATATATTGATAGCAGTGAATTATCTATTTTCGGGAGATACCTTAGGCAAGCATTTTTTAACAGTTGATTCCTGGCCCATTTCATATATGGAAAAACAATTTGAAGGGCAGGAATATCGCATACCTTATTTCGATCAATTCGTAATGACAGATAATCATAGCATTATCCTGCTAAAAGCCGTATTTATCGGAAGCCATGTTATAGCTACGAAAGAGGAAGAGCGGTTTGTCAATCAAGCGAAGCAATTTGTCGAAGACTATACAAATTGCTTAAAAAGCGAAGAAAAGCTGCGGTAAAAAGATGATAAACAGATATTGCTACCATGAATTTCAAATCATGTGTAAATCATGACGAACTTGAAGCCAGCATTTAATGGTGCTGGCTTCTTTTGATTTTACTGCTATGTACGGTGCTAAAATGGGAAAGAATTCAACAACTTTAAGAAGTTCGATTCTTCCCTTGCCATTGCTTCCTCCTTCGTATATAATAAATTTATATACACAATAATAGTAATTAACGGCTGCAAGTCCATCTGTGTGGTAGGCAGCTTCCTTTATATCAGGGCGGATCGAAAGATGCGTTCTATTGTTGCGTGCGAAAAAATATGAATATAAGAGGTCAACATGTACATTATCGTAGGACTTGGAAATCCAACCAGAGAATATCAGGCCACCAGGCATAACATCGGATTTGATGCTATTACAAAAATTTCCGATGATTACAGGATTTCTCTGGACTTTAAAAAACATAAGGCAATATGCGGAAAAGGAATGATAGCAGGGGAAAAGGTGATTTTAGCACAGCCCCAGACCTACATGAACCTTAGCGGGGAAAGTGTAAGGGAGTTAAAGGATTTTTATAAAGTGGAACCGGAGGATATTATTGTCATATATGATGATATCAGCTTAGAGCCCGGAAAACTCCGCATCCGTACCAAGGGAAGTGCCGGAGGGCATAACGGGATAAAGAGTATCATTGCTCATCTGGGGACAGAAGATTTCCCAAGGGTAAGGGTAGGTGTGGGAGATAAACCGGCAGGCTGGGATTTGGCCGATTATGTACTCTCAAGGTTTTCAAAGGAGGAGCAGCCTGTCGTCAGAGAAGCTCTGGGGAAGGCTTCGGAGGCAGTGAAGACCATTCTGACAGAGGGAATGGAGCAGGCTATGAATCTATATAACAGAAAATAAGGAGGCACCTTCTTGAGAACCTTTATTAATCCGCTGAAGGAATTGAAAGAATTTAATGAGATAAAGGATAGTTTAAAGCTTAAGAATACACCGGTTCAGATAACCGGCTGTATTGATTCCCAGAAATGTCACCTTATATACGGACTGGGAGAGGAATATTCCCAGAAGCTAATTGTAACCTATAATGACCTAAAGGCGAAAGAAATCTGTGAAGACTATAAGCTCTATGATAAGAATGTTTTCTTCTACCCTGCCAAGGATATTATCTTTTACAGTGCAGATATCCACGGCAATGCCATTGTCAGGGAAAGGCTTAAGATATTAAAAAGGCTTCTAAGCAAAGAGCCCATTACCGTGGTAACCACCGTTGACGGCGGAATGGATAGAATCCTGCCTCTTAACTTCCTAAAGAAAAATGTCATCAGGTTAAAGGAAGGAGAAGCCTGTGATCTGTCAAAGCTCCAGGCAGCCTTAATCCATCTTGGATATGAAAGGCAGGCACAGGTGGAAGGACCGGGGGAATTTGCAGTAAGAGGAGGAATTCTTGATATCTTTCCGCCGGCAGAGGAATGCCCCTATCGTATTGAGTTCTGGGGGGATGATATTGACTCCATCCGCTCCTTTGATGTCAGCAGTCAGCGCTCCATTGAGCGCCATGAAGAATTTATCATATTCCCGGCAGCAGAAATTGTCTTAAGTGAAGAGCGGCTGGCAGCAGGACTTAGGAAGCTGGAAGAAGAGAAGAAAGTCCATGTTAAGAGGTTGAGAGAACAAAGAAAGACGGAGGAAGCCTTCCGTATCCAGAGCATTATTGATGAATTCAAGGAAAATGTAGAGAGCTTTCAGGGCTCTGTAGGAATAGACAGCTATATCCGTTATTTTTATGAGGAAACCGTATCTTTCTTTGATTATTTCACCAGAGAGGATTCTCTTATATTCCTTGATGAACCTGGCAGGGTGCAGGAAAGAGGAGAGGCAGTCGAGACCGAATTCAGGGAAGGCATGATAGGAAGAATTGAAAAGGGCTATATTCTTCCGGGACAAAGCGATGCCGTTTACAGCTATAAGGAGCTTTTGGCAGGCTTAAGCCAGAAAAGTCTCCTGCTTCTTAGCACCATGGATGTAAGAATGCCTTCTTTTGCGGTTAAGAATAAATGGGATATGACAGTCCGTTCTGTCAATCCCTATAACAATAATTTTGATATCCTGGTACAGGATTTGCTGAAATGGAAAAAGAGCGGCTACAAAGTGCTGTTACTCTCTCCTTCCAAGACCAGGGCAAAGCGTCTGTCAGAGGACTTAAGAGAGCATGAATTAAATGCCTTTTACAGTGAGGACATGGACAGGGTCATCCAAAAGGGCGAGATTATGGTGGCAGGGGGGAATCTTCATAAGGGTTTTGAATACCCCCTTATTAACCTTGTTGTTATTTCCGAAAGTGACATCTTTGGCACGGAAAAGAAGAAAAAAAAGAAGATTAGAGAGTATGACGGCAATAAGATACAAAGTTTTGCAGACCTTAATATCGGTGACTATGTCGTTCATGAAAACCACGGACTTGGTATATACCGGGGGATTGAGAAGATAGAGGTCGATAAGATTATAAAGGATTATATTAAGATAGAGTATGGCGGAGGCGGCGTACTCTATATTCTGGCGACGGGTCTGGATGTCATTCAAAAATATGCCGGAGCTGATGCCGGAAAGCATAAGCTTAATAAGTTAAATTCCATAGAATGGAAGAATACCAAGACCAAGGTAAAGAGCGCTGTAAAGGAGATTGCCAGAGAGCTGGTGGATCTTTATGCAAAGCGCCAGCAAAAGGAAGGCTATGCTTTTAGTTCTGATACGGTATGGCAGAATGAGTTTGAGGAAATGTTTCCTTATGAGGAAACCGATGACCAGTTAAGAGCCATTGAAGAGACCAAGCGGGATATGGAAAGCATCAAGATTATGGATAGGCTCGTCTGCGGGGATGTGGGTTATGGAAAGACGGAAATTGCCATCCGGGCAGCCTTTAAGGCAGTTGCCGATGGAAAACAGGTGGTGGTATTGGTTCCCACAACTATCTTAGCCCAGCAGCATTACAATACCTTTGTCCAGAGAATGATGGATTTTCCGGTTAGCATTGATATGCTCTCCCGTTTTAAGACACCTGCTCAGCAAAAATCGGTTATAGAGCGGATAAAAAAGGGAAGTCTTGATATTCTTATCGGAACTCACAGGGTACTGTCAAAGGACATCCAGTTTAAGAACCTGGGACTGCTGATCGTAGACGAGGAGCAGCGCTTTGGCGTAACCCATAAGGAAAAAATCAAGCAGATAAAAGGGGATGTGGACGTATTGACCCTGACAGCCACCCCCATACCAAGAACCCTTCACATGAGCCTTATCGGAATCCGTGACATGAGCGTATTAAATGAGCCTCCGGTTGACAGGATGCCCATTCAGACCTTTGTATTGGAGCATAACGAGGAAATTATCCGTGAAGCCATCCACAGAGAGTTAGCCAGAGAAGGACAGGTTTATTATGTGTATAACCGTGTAAACGGTATTGACGAAATAGCTGCAAAGGTTGCCAACCTGGTACCGGAGGCCAATGTATCCTTTGCCCATGGTCAGATGAGTGAGAGGGAATTGGAGCGCATTATGTTCAGCTTTATCAATGGGGAAATTGATGTACTGGTATCCACCACCATCATTGAGACAGGACTTGACATATCCAATGTAAATACCATGATTATAGACGATGCAGACAGACTGGGGCTTTCCCAGCTCTATCAGTTAAGAGGAAGAGTCGGCAGAAGCAACCGTACAGCCTATGCCTTTTTGATGTACCGCAGGGATAAGATGTTAAAGGAAATCGCTGAAAAAAGACTTCAGGCAATTAAGGAATTTACGGAGCTTGGTTCCGGTTTTAAGATAGCTATGAGGGACTTAGAGATCAGAGGTGCCGGAAATCTCCTTGGAGCCCAGCAAAGCGGTCACATGGAAGCGGTAGGATATGACCTTTACTGCAAGATGCTAAACGATGCCATTAAGACTATGAAGGGACAGATTTCAGAAGAAGAAACCTTTGAAACCACGGTAGACATGGATGTGGATGCCTATATTCCTGCAACTTATATTAAAAATGAATTTCAGAAACTGGATGTTTATAAGAGAATTGCAGATATTAACACCGAAGAAGAGTTCCTTGACATGCAGGAAGAGTTAGTGGACCGCTTTGGGGATATGCCTTCCAGTGTTAATAACCTGTTAAACATTGCACACATTAAGTCCATATGCCACAGTGTTTATGTTACCTCCCTTACGTACAAAGGGGATGAGATTAAGTTTGTAATGTATCCCAAGGCAAAGCTGTCCGTAGCGAGGATTCCGGAGCTTGTAAAGAAACATGAACCCTGCTTTAAACTGGTGCCGGAAGCCAATCCTTATTTCCTGTATTCGATAAAGAAGATTCAGGGAAGAGGAAAGCCTGATGCCTTAAGTATATTTGAGCTGATAAAGAATCTTTTAGACGATTTTAAGCTATTGATTGAAACCGTATAATACCTTATAATGGGAAGGTATAAGAGACTATAAAGATACAAAGAGGATGCGCTTTAGATAAAGATTGGAGTTTTCATGAAGAAATCAGTGAAAAAATTTGGGTGTTTATTAATGGCTTCGGCGTTGTTACTTAGTCTTACCGCCTGTAAGGAGAAAGCCTCTGTGCAAAAGGAAGAGAAAGCTCCAACGGTACAGGCGGCAAAGGATTACGGGAATGAGGAGGATACAAAAGAGAATAGGGGGCAGTTGGTAGTAACCATTGGGAACAATAAGGTATATTACAATGAGGTTATGCTATATTTTCAGTTCATGAAAGCCCAGTATGAATCCTATTTCAGTGACCAGATATGGAGCTATAATGTAGGAAGCAATACGACCTTTGAAGACCAGGCAAAAGAGGAGATATTAAATCTCATCACTCAGACCAAAATTATTCTTGATAAGGCAGGCGGCTATAATGT
The DNA here is from genome assembly GCF_900143645.1 of Anaerocolumna xylanovorans DSM 12503. Lineage (GTDB taxonomy): Bacteria > Bacillota > Clostridia > Lachnospirales > Lachnospiraceae > Anaerocolumna > Anaerocolumna xylanovorans. The sequence continues at coordinate 47,933 of NZ_FRFD01000005.1, forward strand.
TTCCCTGTCGGAGGAAGAAGAGGCCACCGTGCAGGAAAAGGCAGCAAATTATTTTAGCGGAATTACGGAAGAAGATAGAGAAAAATACGGCGTTACAGAAGATCTGATCCGTAAATTCTACAGGGAAAATACCGTTTATCAGAAGGTTTACGATGCCGTGACCATGGATGTGGACACAGATGTCTCTGATGAGGAAGCAAAGCAGATAACCGTTGACCAGATACTGATAAAAACAACTGTGGAGAAGGATGGCAGGGAAGAGGCCATGACGGTGGCAGAAAAAAAGACTGCCTACAACAGGGCGGTAAAGCTCTTAAAGGAAGCAAAAAAAACAACGGATTTTAAGAAGTTTGCGGAAGCTAACACCGAAGACAGCAAAGTAGAATATACCTTTGGCAAAGGAGACATGGTGGAAGAATTTGAAAATGCCGCCTTTGCTCTTAAAACCGGGGAGATAAGTCCTATTGCAGAGAGCCAATACGGATATCACATTATTTATTGTGTAAGTGATTTTGATAAGGATGCTACCTTAGAGAAGAAGGAAGAAATCATTCAGGAAAGACAGAATGAATTGTTTAAGAAGCTTTATGAGCAGTGGTCAAATAATTATAAGGTAGAGGTAAAGGAAAAAGTATGGGCTTCTTTGATTCTGCGGGATGACGCTGAAGAAACTGCACCGGAAGGCGGTGCCGGAGAGACTGCGCCAACAAGTACTCCGGAGACTGCACCCACAAGTACTCCTAAGCAGGGATAAGGCAGCGCTTAGCGGTATTTACAAGGATAAAGGCAAGAAGAATCCCAAATAGCATTCCGCCAAGAACATCAGAAGGATAATGGACAAAAAGATAAATCCGGGAAAAACCGATAAGGGCAGCGATTGTAAAAAAGACAATACCGCTGCTCTTTTGCCTATAATATAGAATGGTGGCTGCTGTAAAGGAGGACATCGTGTGACCCGAGGGAAAGGAGTAGGAATGAGGGGCTTTAATCAGGTCCGGATAACCGGGAAGTCTGACAAAAGGCCGTTCTCTTGCAATAAATGGTTTCAAGATATCATCACACAGTAAGAACTCTGCAATAAGTGCGGCTGCAAGCAGAATGCCCCATTTGCGGTCTTTTTTTGTAAGAAGCAGGATAAGACAAAGGGCAGTCCAAAGAAGAGAAGAATTTCCCAATGTGGTGAAGAATATCATGAGCCTATCCATAAAAGGCGTATGTAAATTTTTTGTAACAAAGAAAAGAAGAATATCATCTATTTGTTGAATTACCTCAAACATAATTACCTCGTAAGAAACTGTCATCCTAAACTATATGATAAAAGAGAATGGTTTATGCCATGGGAAAGAAGTTAAGATGGAAGCTAAGAATATAAAGTTAATAGTATCCTATGACGGAAGCGGTTATGCAGGCTGGCAGAGGCTTAAGGAAGAAGAGAGTAAAAAGTCCATCCAATCTGTTTTGGAGGAGGCTCTTTCTTTGGTGCTTAAGGAAAATATCAAGGTAACAGGCTCCGGCAGAACCGATAAGGGTGTTCATGCCATAGGACAGGCGGCAAATTTTAAGTGCCATACAAATCTTAGCTTAAAAGAAATGCAGCGATACATCAATGAAATTTTGCCGGAAGATATTAAAGTTACGGAGCTTTCGGAAGTTTCTATGGATTTTCACAGCAGAAAAAGTGCTATAGCAAAGACCTATGAATACCGTTTTGAGGTGGATGAAGTGCCTTCGGTTTTTCTTCGGAAATATGTCTGCCAGGTTGGTGAAGAGCTTGACCTCTCTCCGATGGAAAAGGCAGCAGGGCTTCTTACAGGTACCCATGATTTCAGAGCTTTTTCCTCGGAAAAAAGAGAGAATTATGATACGGTCAGAAGAATCGACAGTATTTTAATAGAGCCGGTTGCAATGACAGATTATCACAAAGTAGTAAAACAGGTGAGAATACTGATTACCGGAAATGGTTTTCTTTATAACATGGTACGAATTATTGCCGGAACACTTTTAGAAATAGGTCTGCATAAGAGAGAGGCAGAAGACATAAACTGTATTTTTCAGAGCAAAAGAAGGGAAAATGCCGGTATAACTCTTCCGCCGCAAGGCCTGTATATGAAAGAAGTAATATTTCCTGTCGAAATCAATTTTAATATAAAATAATCCAACAATGTATAATTTATTCCTTTTGACAAACAATAATAACCATAAGAACCACATTATGAATAGGATGCAAAATGGAGGAATAAATTATGAAAGCAACAGGAATCGTTAGAAGAATAGATGACTTGGGACGTGTTGTGGTTCCAAAGGAAATCCGCCGTACTTTAAGAATCAGAGAAGGAGATCCGTTAGAAATATTTACGGACAGAGAAGGTGAAATTATTCTCAAAAAATATTCTCCCATAGGAGAATTAGGTCTGTTTGCCAAGCAATATGCCGATTCCCTTGCGCAGACAACAGGGCACGTTATTGCCATATCGGATAAAGATCAGCTTGTGGCAGCCTCTGGCAGCATGAAGAGAGAACTCCTTTCAAAATCCATAACACCGGAACTTGAACACGTAATAGAGGAAAGAGAAAGTGTATTAGCCTCCAAAGAGGACAAGAATTTTATACACATTGTTGCCGATGATGATACGGAATATACTTATCAGGTGATTTGGCCGATTATCAGCGAAGGTGATGCAATCGGGTCTGTAATAGTGCTTACCAAGGACCCGAAGGTGAAATTCGGAGATGTGGAGAATAAGCTTGCAAGCACGGCAGCTTACTTTTTGGGAAGGCAGATGGAGCAGTAATGGATGGGCGCTGCATTTATCCTATCAGACAGACATGTTCAACGGTCTGATAGGATAAATGCAGCGCCTTTCATAGTTATGCCCTCCCTACGCAGTAATAGTAAAAGCCCTTTTCTGCCATAATTTCTTTTGAATAAATATTCCTGAAATCAAAGAAATATAAATCCCGCATCCCATATTTAAGTTTATCAAGATCCAGACTTCGAAACTGGTTCCACTCTGTCATCAGGATAACAGCATCGGCACCCAAAGCCGTATGGTATTCATCTTCACAGCATTCTAACACCGGAATCTGCTTTGCTGCCAATAAGGGAAGGGCATTTTGCATGGCCTTTGGATCATAGATACGAAAGCTTGCGCCTTGCAGAGCCAGCTCACCAAGTATTGTCAGGGAAGGAGCTTCTCTCATATCGTCAGTATTGTTTTTAAAAGCCAGGCCAAGTATGCCTAAGGTCTTCCCTTTTAAGGACCCCATTGCCTGTAATACCATCCTAACCATCCGGTGCTTTTGCTTTTCATTTGCATCTATGGTGGCTTTTACGATACCAAGGCTGCAGTGGTTGACCTCTCCGATATGCAGTAAGGCTTTTGTGTCCTTTGGAAAGCAGCTTCCGCCGTAACCCGGACCTGCATGCAGGAATTTATAACCGATTCTTCCATCCATCCCCATGCCTTTAGCAACCTGCTGGATGTTGGCGCCGGTTTTCTCGCACAGCTCCGATAATTCATTTACAAAAGATATCTTTGCTGCCAGAAAGGCGTTAGAGGCGTACTTTACCATCTCTGCCGTTTCAATATTAACAATCAGAAAAGGGGTTTCATTAAGATATAGAACCCGGTAGATTTCTTTCATCATTTCTATGGCTTCTTTGGATTCTGCTCCAATTACAACCCTGTCTGCATGAGTAAAGTCCTGAATGGCCGAGCCCTGCCTTAAGAATTCAGGATTGGAAACCACATCAAAGGAAAAATCCATGCCTCTTAAAGTGAGTTCTTCCCGTATGATTTTCTTTACTGCCTGGCCGGTTCCTACGGGAACGGTTGACTTATTTACAATAATTTTAGATTGCTTCATAAAGCTGCCTATTTGATGGGCAGCTTCATAGACATTGGTAAGGTCGGCACTTCCGTTTTCTTTTTGGGGAGTACCAACTGCAATGAAGATAACATCGGAAGCATTTACCGCCTCCTTGATGTCGGTGGTGAAGCTGACTCTTTTGTTATTTAAGTTTTTTATTAATAAATCCTCAAGCCCGGGTTCATATATAGCGGGGACTCCCGTGTTCAGCTTATGGATGGATTCCTCATTCCGGTCCACGCAGATTACCTGCCATCCAAAATCGGACAGGCATACCCCTGTTACCAGGCCTACATAGCCGCTGCCTATAATTGCTATTCGAATCATATTTACGACCGTAAGCACCTTTCGTCATGCGCCGACAGTGCTTATTCCTTTCTTTGCCATAGTGTCTTCATAAATATTCATAAGGCCTTCAAATATCTTATCCCAGGACCTTAAGGTGCTGTACTCACGCCCGTTTCTCTTAAGAGTATTTTGGAGGGAGGGATTCTCTAACAGTTCCGCCATACAGGCTGTAAGCTCCTTGGCATTCCTTCCCGCAAATTTCAACCCTGTCTGCCGGTGCTTAACAATCTCACCCACTCCTCCGGCATCTGCACCGATTACGGGAAGACCCGAAGACATGGCTTCCAAAACAACATTTCCAAAGGTTTCCGTAGAAGAGGGACAGATAAAAATATCGCAGGAGGCATACATTGCCGAAAGCTCTTTCTCCTTTAAAAAGCCTGTAAAGACAGTATCTTCCGGGGAAATCTGCCTGCATTTTTCCATATAGGGTCCATCCCCTGTTATCACCAGAGCAACTTTATCCCCATATTTTTCATGGATGGTCTGGTAGCTCTCACTAAGAATATCCAGATCCTTTTCATGGGATACCCGCCCTACATAGAGGAATGCTGTTTTATCTGCAATACCAAGTTCTTCCCTTAAACTGTCACTGCGGTACATGGCATGGAAGTTATCGGAATCAATACCCCGGGAGAAGATATCTGTATTGTGGATGCCGTAAGTGTGGAGGAGCTTTTGTGCGGAAAAGGAGGGACAGAGAGTAATGTCATTTTGGGTATGGAACCATTTCATGTAATTCCATACGGACTGTTTTAAGAAGGGCATTTTGTAGTAATCCATGTACTGGGAGAAATTGGTCGTGTAGTTGGAAATGGTAGGTATCCCGTGCTTTTTTCCATAATTTAAACCGGCAAGCCCCATGTTGAATTCGGTCATGATATGTATGAGGTCCGGCTGGAAATCAGAAAGTACAGAATTAATTCGAAAGGTATTTGGAAAGGCAACCCTGTTCTCGGGGTATAAAAAGAACCGGATGCTATAGAAGCGCAAGGTATTACAGTCATCGTCTTCCGTTTCGTACTTTGGTACAAAGACTTTATATTCAATTCCGGCCCTTTGATAATATTGTATAAGCTTATTTAAGGTGTTTGTGACACCGTTTATCTGCGGCAGGTAAGTATCGGTAAAAAGTGCGACCTTCATAGGAGTTCTCCTTCTGCGGTTAGTAAAGAACAGATAGCAGGTTTAAGTCCGCCTGTTAAGCCGGAAGGATATTTCATAAAATAGAGAATGGATTCACAGGCCCACACAGAAGTCATAAGTGCATAATCGATATCCCTTTTCATACAGGGAGTTTGGGAAAAGTAAGACTTACGCATTTCTAAGATAATGGAACTGATGTCTTTTCTTGGCTCCAGCATACTGGAAGTTATTTGGATTTTATGTTTATGCCAGATGGAACGAAGTTTATAGTGAAGTCCCACTTCATAGAAGAAATGATGAAGCCGCCTGTTATGGATTTGCTCATTCAGGTGATAATAGCAGAAGAAATCACATACATAGTGGCAAATCTCTCCTAAACGGGCGGATAAGTATTCTAAGGTTACTTCTTCTTCCATAAGTTCTTTGGAGTAATCGCAGACAGTAAACAGACAGTTTTCCAAGGTATGATGATTTCGTGACCTTGAGGGTAAGTCCGGTTTGATATTACCATAGGAAAAAGAACGTCTATCCAGTTCCACCTCCGGTAAAAAGTGCCGGTATAAAACTTTTGATATAAAAAGATGTGTGAAAAAGTACATAACCTGCCTCCTTCAATACCATTAACAGCTAAGTACATTGTATTGAATACGAAGGTAAATAAAAAGATTGTTTGTGTTAGGTTGTTATAAGATTTTTGTAAAGATTTAGAGATTTTGTGAAGGTGCTGCAGTTAGCAGCTAATCTTTAAGAGATTTGAAGCAGTGAGCAGGGCAGCGGAAAGTGAGTTGTAAGATATTTGGAAATATGATAGAATAACGCCAGGAGCAATCGTGTTACAGGGTGAGTCGGCCTTCATTCTTTCGGAATGGGGATGATGCCTATGAAAAATTATGACTTATTAAATTTTATGTATAAGCTGTAAGAAAGAGGAAACAATGGATAAAAGGTACACCTTTGATGAATTTATGGATATTATCCGGTATCTGCGCAGTGAAAAGGGCTGTCCATGGGACAGAAAGCAGACCCATGAAAGTCTGGACAAATATATGTTAGAAGAGGCTTATGAAAGCGTTGAGGCCATCCGGAATGGCAATACTGAAAATCTTTGTGAGGAATTGGGGGATGTGCTCCTGCAGATTGCCCTCCACGCAGTGATTGCAGAGGAAAGCGGAGAATTTACCGTAGAGGACATTATTACAGGAGAAAGCGAAAAGATGATAAGGCGCCACCCTCATATCTTTGGTGAGAGGGAACAGATAGATGCTGACCAGGTGGTTAAGAATTGGGATGAGATAAAGAAACAGGAAAAAAAGCAGGAAAGTACGTCAGACACCCTTAAGGATATTCCCAAGGCCCTTCCTGCTCTTATGAGAGCCGAAAAAGCTATTAAGAGGGCTAAGAAAGGAAAAGAGGAGGGTCCGGTTAAGGAAGAACTTACAAAGACCTTTGAGAGGCTTTCTAAGGAGCTTTTTACCCTTAAAAATAAGTGGGAAGAGGGGCAGGAGAACCAATTGGAAGAGAAATTTGAAGATCTTCTGTTTCAAATAGTAAATTTGTCCGTATTTTTGCAGTTAAATGCAGAAAATTCCTTGACAAATGCTACTAATAAGTTTATAAATAGATTTGTAGATATCGAAGGACTTACAGAGGAAAAAGTACAAGTTTAACCGATATAACCAATGTCTTAAAAGGCATTGCAGAACAAGAAAATAATCCTAACGGTTATTTTACAAATATCAATTACTTTAGAGGAGGAGTTAAATCCATGAACAAAGCCGAATTAGTTGCAGCAATTGCAGAAAAAACAGAATTATCCAAGAAGGATTCAGAGAAAGCATTAAAGGCTTTTATTGATGTTGTTACAGAAGAACTTACAAAAGGTGAGAAGGTACAGTTAGTTGGCTTCGGAACTTTTGAAGTATCTGAAAGACCTGAAAGAACCGGAAGAAATCCTCAAACAAAAGAGGCTATAACAATTGCCGCATCTAAAGCTCCCAAGTTCAAAGCTGGTAAAGCTTTAAAGGATGTTATCAACGCATAGGATGATTTAACCTGAAAGAAGCTGTTGTTAAGAATCGTGTTCACCAAAGGTAAGTTAACTGCTTGGAAGTGGAGGAACAGATTTTTAGAACAGCTTCTTTTTTGATTTTTATTTTTATTAAGGAAGAGGTATTTATGAGGTTAGATAAATTTTTAAAGGTATCCAGATTAATTAAGCGCAGAACCGTGGCAAATGAAGCCTGCGATGCAGGCCGTGTCCTGATTAACGGAAAAACAGCCAAAGCATCTGCTGCTGTCAAGGAAGGCGATATCATAGAGATTGGCTTTGGCGGTAAGGCAGTGAAGGTAAAGGTACTGGATGTACAGGAAACTGTGAGAAAGGACGATGCCAAGGAGCTGTACGAGTATATCGTGTAAAGAAAGCAATTTTTATACTCTGGGCCCAGGCAATAAAGGAGCTGCAAACAGATGTGACATGCATGGGAGCTCGTATTATTTTGGTATGAAATGAAGGGTCTTCTAATATACTTAAGAGAAAGTATATTAGGAGGCCTTTTTTATGGATGAAAAACAGGGAATTCAGAAGTTACATAAAGTCAGCTTAAATGCCAGAAGCCAGGCTATGATAACCGGCGTTAAGGATGTCTTAAGCTTTGATGCAGGTGAAGTGCTGTTAGAGACAGAGCAGGGAATCTTAATGATAAGGGGAAATGAACTTCATGTAAACCGCCTGACCCTGGAAAAAGGTGAGGTGGATGTGGACGGAAAGATAGACAGCCTTACTTATTCCGATTCAAACGGATACGGTAAATCAGGGGAATCCTTAATTAGCAGGCTGTTTAAATAGGCAGAATCAAAAAGTATGCAGGCAGGAGCGATTGAATGAATAAGGAGATTTTTATAGAGCTTGCGTTTTTTGGAAACTGTGTGCTCTGGGGCATTTATCTGCTGATATTTTATGATGTTTTCCGCATTATCAGAAGAGTCTTTCCCAGGGGAGCAATTCTTATTGGTATAGAGGACTTATTGTACTGGACAGTTTCCAGTGTTCTGATATTTCGCATGATGTATCAGCAAAATAACGGTATTATCAGGGGGTTTGCCATTCTTGGCATGTTTCTTGGCATGCTTTTATACCATAATCTGATCAGTGACCCGCTGGTTGAGCTGATAGCGGGATTCCTGAATAAGATTAAAGGGGGAATTTTGTATATAATACATCTAATCTTAAAGCCCTTTCGCTTCCTTGGACGTGTAACAGGACATGGTTTTTCTAGAGTATTCAAACTATTTAAAAAAATTTCGATAAATATACGAAAATTATTGAAAAAGCATAAGAAATCTAGTAAAATAACCGTATCTGATAAAGAAAAAGGTGGTTAGATTTGAAGGGGCGCAACCGAAGAAAGCAAAAGAGGCGGACAGGCCTGATTCTTACGGCATTTATGGTATTGTCCATATGTGGTATTGTTACATACAAACAGCAGGAGCTTAATCTGGTGGAAGCAAAGGCAGATCAAAAGATCGAGCAGCTAAACACCCAGATTGAAGCGGAGAAAAAAACAGAAGAGGACATCGAAGAGAAGAAGGCCTATGTCCAGACCAAGAAGTTTATTGAGGAAATGGCCAGGGAAAAATTCGGATTAGTTTACAAGGATGAAATTATTTTCAAATCAGAAGAGTAGTGAAATAAAGACTTTCACACCCTGATTTAAAGCAGTAAATCATCTGCAAGCAGAAGTTTATGGAATGGGAGCGAATGGGACTTGACAAACTTTTTGGCAGCAGTTATAATTGTCTTCGTTGCTTTGGCGAAGTAGCTCAGTTGGCTAGAGCATGCGGTTCATACCCGCAGTGTCGGCGGTTCAAATCCGTCCTTCGCTATTATATAATTGAAAAGACCGTATTATTTGATTGGTGTATATAATCAGGTAATACGGTCTTTTTTTAGAATCCAATACATTGAGCTAATACTGCTTCTTATGAGAAAAAGAAGTTCTAATCTTAGTTTCTTAAATAAAATGAGCTCTCTCTATTCGATTCTTTCGTGCAGGCAAAGAGGATTCTGTCAAAAACTTTTTGTATAGGGACACTTGGTTTTGACAAAGATTTCAATGGTACAACCCTATAATACAGGATTAAACGGACTAAACAGGCAGCGGCCTCTTGAATAAAAACTGTTTGTTAAAATCAGGTCCTGTAAGGTAAAAGGGAGGACAGAAAAAACAATGAAAGAACAAAACATAAGGAGAATAGTTACCAGCCTGCTTGGCGTAATTATGGCACGGGCGGTGTTTATGGGTATAAATCCATTTGCCATGGGGTACCTGGCGGCACTGTTTTTGGAACCAAAGGGACGTATATTATCTATGGTTATGGTAGCGCTGGGAGTCGTATCCGTAATGGGAATATCGGAGATGATTAAATATCTGATTGCCATTATTGTATTTTCCATTCTGGTATCTATGGTTGAATACCGCAGTAAGAAAATCAACATATGGGCTATGGGCGGAATAGCCGCCGCCGTTACTACGGTACTTACCTGTTTTTACAGCACGCTAAACAGTAACATAGGGTATTATATCATGATGGGGTTTGCGGAAGGAGTCATTGTCTTTGTATCGGCGCCGGTATTTCGGAAAGGACTGGAGTCGGTCATCAATCCCAGGGCAAAGAGTGAAGTCTTGTCAAATGAAGAAATTATCGGTCTTGCAGTTATGGGGGGAGTTATCATATACAGTATACCGGATATGAAATCTCTGGGCTTTTCTCTTCCGCTAACCTGTGCAATGTTTAGCGTGCTTATTATCGGCTTTCGGTATGGGGCCGGCTTTGGCGCAGTCATAGGAGCGGCCGGCGGCATTATAATGGCACTGCGAACAGGGGAATTGAACCAGCTGGGCCTTATGTGCATGCTTGGTATCATCAGCGGAAGCTTTCGGGAGATGGGAAGAATCGTGGATTTTTTGGCTTATGCGGGAGGCTTTTTAGTCTTAGGAGAGCTTTATAAGGACAGTAAGCTTAATCTGGAAGGGTTTGGAGTGCTGATTTCCTGTGCGGTACTGTTTTTCCTCCTGCCTAAAAATCTGATATACGGTAAAGGAACAGGAGAGAGTGACAGAGAGGAGGAAGTGTTTGTCCATCAGAATCTGCAAAGTATTGCCAGGGGGAAGCTGAGGGACTTTTCAGAATCTTTTCATAATCTTTCTACAACCTTTCACTCCATCTCCGAACAGAAGGAAGGGCTTGATAAGCTTGATAAAAGGGAGCTGTTTGACCAATTATCCGAAAAGCTCTGCAAGGATTGTGAGAATTGCAGCTTTTGCTGGGAGGGGCATTTTTATGAGACTTATGAGGGGGCCTATCGTATTATGGAGCAGGTGAATGAAAACGGAACCGTATCCTTAAATGAGATTCCGGGAGAATTTACTTCCAGATGCATCTGCCTGGATAATTTTCTGGAAGAAGCCAAGCGAAGCATAGAAGTGGCGAGAATTAACATGACCTGGAGCAATAAACTGGCACAGAGCCGGGCAGCCATTGCAGAACAACTGGGAGAGGTGGCCAATATTATTGATGATTTCTCCCTGGATTTATATAAGCCATCGGAAGAGGAAGGGAAGAAGGAAAAAATCGCCTCGGAACTAAGGCGCAATCATATCATGGCTAAAAAGGTTGCAATATTTGAAAAACGGGATGGCAAGAAAGAGATTTATCTAACGGCAAGGACGGATAAGGGACGCTGTATTACCGTAAAGGAGGCGGCAGGCATCATAGGAAAAGCCTACGGCAAACCCATGAGACCCTATGAGGGCTGCAAAAAGGTGATTGCAAAGGAACCGGAAACCTTTACCTTTGTGGAAGATACGGATTATATGGTATATACCGGCTTTGCCAGAATGAATAAGGAGAAAAACCCTGTTTCCGGGGATAATTATTCCTTCTTAAATCCCGATACGGGAACCTTTATTATGAGCCTGGCAGACGGCATGGGTACAGGGCAGGGGGCCTATGAAGAGAGTGAGTCGGTAATTGAACTGTTAGAGCAGTTTATGGAAGCGGGCTTTCGCAAGGAATCTGCCATTAAGCTGATAAATTCCATTATGGTATTACGGGACAGGGAGGAGAGCTTTTCCACCATTGATTTGACCATTATTAATCTTTACACGGGCTTTTGCGATTTTATCAAGATGGGAGCTGCCGCTACCTTTCTTAAAAAAGCAGGAGAGGTGGAAGTAATCCATTCCACCTCTTTGCCGGCTGGTATCATCCAGAAGGCAGATTATGAAATCATAACCAAGAAATTATACAGCGGCGAATTTGTCATTATGGCTACCGACGGGGTAGTAGACTGTATACCTGGGGAGGATAAGGATGAATTCATCAGTGAATTCTTAAAAGACCTTAAGACTAATAATCCGAAGGAGATGGCGAATGCCCTCTTAAATATGGCTCTGGAACAAAATGGCTGGGTTCCTGTAGATGATATGACAGTGCTGGTAGCCGGCTTTTGGAGCAAGGCTTGATATTTCCTGCCGTTCGAGGTAAAATGATAAAAAACGCTGGAGTTATTCATGACAAATAAGGTAAAACAGTATATAGATAACTATAAAATGCTTGAAAAGGGGGACCAAATTATTGTCGGTGTTTCCGGCGGAGCGGATTCGGTCTGCCTTTTTCATGTACTTTTAGAGCTTCAAAGAGAATATGAGCTGACCCTTTATGTAATCCACGTAAATCATGGAATAAGAGGGGAGGAGGCCCTTAGGGACGAAGAATATGTGCGGGAACTCTGCAGAAAGGAAAAGGCATCCTTTACAGCGGTTTACAAGGATATTCCATTGCTTGCAAAGGAAGGCGGCATGTCTTTAGAGGAAGCAGGAAGAAAAGCAAGATATGAGGTTTTTAATCAGTATCTTATTGCATATAAGTGTAATAAAGTCGCAATTGCACATAATAAAAATGACAATGCGGAAACGGTTCTTTTTCATATGTTCAGAGGAAGTGCCCTTAGGGGATTGACGGGTATCAGTCCTGTAAGGGATAAGATCATAAGACCCCTGCTTTGCCTTGAAAGATGGGAGATAGAAGCATATTTACAGGAAAGGGGAATCCCTTATCTGAACGACTCCACCAACTTTACCATGGATTACAGCCGGAACAAAATACGCTTGGGTATTCTAAAGGAAGCAGAGGCAGTAAACAAAAAGGCGGTATCCCATATTGCAAAGGCCGCACAAAGTTTGACGGAAATTAAAGAGTTTATAGAAAAATCCACACAAAAGGCAGAAGAGAGAATACTCATAAAGAAAGAGAAAACCTGCATTCTCTTAAAGGCAGAGGAACTTGCGGCAGAAGACGTTGTGATACAAAAAGAAGTGGTGAGAAAGGCATTTTACTTATTGAGTGAAAGCTTAAAGGATGTAGAGTCACTTCATGTGGCAGCGGTATTAAATCTTTTGGATAAACAGGCTGGAAAGAGAATAAATCTGCCCTATGGGATTACTGCTGTAAGAGAATATCATCATATCGAGCTGACCCTGGGGAAAAAGGGGATGGAAGAAGTAACCGGCGCCGGAGAGGCGGTACAGGAAAGAGAGCTTATGATACCTGGCATCACTCCTCTTTTCGAAAAAGGAAAGATTCTTACGGCAAGTCTGCTGAATTATAAAAAAAATATGATAATTCCTCAAAGTATCTGTACTAAATGGTTTGATTATGATAAAATTAAGGATACTGTGTTAATCCGCTCCCGTAAACAGGGAGATTATCTTTGTATCGATGAGAAGGGTGGCACAAAAAAGTTAAAGGCCTTTTTCATAGATGAAAAGATACCGAGACAAGAGAGGGATATCCTGCCTTTGTTAGCGGATGGTCCCCATATTATGTGGATAATCGGAAGCAGAATCAGTGAAGCCTATAAGGTGGATGAGAATACAAAGAGGATACTTCAGATAAAATTAACGGAGGAAGAACAAAATGAATGAGACAATTAATGTATTAATATCCGAAGAAGAGGTTAATAAGAAAATACAAAGTTTGGGAGAGCAGATAAGTAAGGATTATGCAGGAAAAGAGCTGCATCTTATCTGTGTATTAAAGGGTGGTGTCTTTGCAACCTGTGAGCTGGCAAAGCATATCAGTGTTCCCCTTTCCATTGATTTTATGTCAGTTTCCAGCTATGGAGATGGTTTCGTAAGTTCAGGAAGGGTTAAGATAATTAAGGATTTGGATGATTCCATAGAAGGTAAGGATGTACTTATTGTCGAGGATATCATTGATTCCGGTAATACACTGAAATATCTTGTGGATCTTTTAAACACCAGGAAGCCAAATAGTGTTAAAATATGCACTCTTCTGGATAAACCTGACAGAAGGACCACAGATGTTGCAGTGGATTATGTGGGTTTTCAAATCCCCGATAAATTCGTGGTGGGCTACGGACTGGATTACATGCAAAAGTACCGCAATCTTCCCTATATCGGCGTAATTGAATAATAGAAAGGAGGGGTGTCTGTGAAAAGACAACTGAAAGGATATGGGGCCTATCTCGTTATCCTCGGTATTATTTTGGTCTTATCACTTGTTCATCAAAATATAAAAAGCAACCCTGGTAATAATTATGAGTACAGTAATTTTTTAGAGGATTTAAGGAATAATAATGTTACGGATGTTAAGATTTATCAGAATCAGGAGACTCCTTCCGGAAAAGCGATCATTACCTTAAAGGATAAGAGTGTGGAGAAATTTAATGTATCTGATGTCAATGAGATGCAAAAAGTTATAGATGATAAGATCGTAAATCAAAACAATAAAGACCTTACTTATCATTTATATGATGTTTCCAAGCCAAGCTGGTTTCTGACACTGCTTCCCTACCTTTTGGGCTTTGTAGTGATAATTCTTTTGTTCTCCTATCTTACCAACCAGGCAGCAGGCGGCGGTGGTGGCGGCAGCAAGGTGATGAACTTTGGCAAGAGCCGTGCAAAGATGACCACTGATGAGAATAAGAAAACGACCTTTAAGAACGTAGCCGGTCTGGAAGAAGAAAAGGAAGAATTACAGGAAATCGTGGATTTCTTAAAGACTCCCAAGAAATACACCCAGGTTGGCGCAAGAATCCCCAAAGGTGTACTCCTTGAAGGACCTCCCGGAACCGGTAAGACACTCCTTGCAAAGGCAGTAGCAGGAGAAGCAGGAGTACCCTTCTTTAGTATCTCCGGTTCAGACTTTGTGGAAATGTTTGTAGGTGTGGGTGCTTCCAGAGTAAGGGATTTGTTTGAGGATGCCAAGAAGCATTCTCCCTGTATTGTGTTTATTGATGAAATTGATGCCGTGGCCAGAAGAAGAGGAACCGGTATGGGCGGCGGACATGACGAAAGAGAACAGACCTTAAACCAGTTGTTGGTTGAGATGGATGGGTTTGGTGCCAATGAAGGAATTATCGTAATGGCTGCAACCAACCGTGTGGATATCTTAGACCCTGCTATCTTAAGGCCCGGCCGTTTTGACCGAAAGGTTATGGTAGGCAGACCGGACGTAAAGGGAAGGGAAGAGATTCTTCAGGTTCATTCCAAGGGAAAACCTCTTGGAGAGGACGTAGACCTGAAGCAGATTGCCCAGACAACGGCAGGCTTTACAGGGGCAGATCTTGAGAACCTTTTAAATGAATCTGCCATCAGTGCGGCCAAAGAGAACCGCTCTTATATTGTTCAGGAGGATATCAATAAATCCTTTATCAAGGTAGGTATCGGTACCGAGAAGAAGAGCAGGGTAATCTCTGAAAAGGAAAAGAAAATTACAGCTTACCATGAAGCCGGTCATGCAATTCTCTTTCATGTGCTTCCGGACGTGGGACCTGTTTATACCATATCCATTATCCCTACAGGAAACGGAGCAGCAGGCTATACCATGCCTCTACCGGAAAAAGATGAAATGTTTCAGACAAAGGGCGGTATGAAACAGGATATTATTGTAGGCCTTGGCGGAAGGGCGGCAGAAGAATTAATCTTTGACGATATTACAACAGGTGCTTCCCAGGATATCAAAGTAGCGACAAAGACAGCCAGAGCCATGATTACAAAGTATGGTTTCTCCTCCTCTGTGGGCATGGTTAACTATAACAACGATGACGATGAGGTGTTTATCGGAAGAGATTTAGCACATACCAGAAGCTACAGCGAAAATGTTGCCAGAATCATTGACGATGAAGTAAAAGGCATTATTGATAATTGCTACATTGAAGCAAAAAAAATTCTTACGGAATACATGGATGTGCTTCATAGCTGTGCGAAACTCTTAATTGAAAAAGAGCGCATTAACAGAGAAGAATTTGAATCTCTTTTTCTTCAAAGAGGCGAAGGTAAGTCAAACAATGAAAACTCCCCTATTTTAGAGGGATAAAGAACGATTACAAAAAAATGTTTGAAATTGCAAGGTTTTTATATATTTTATTTAGGAGAGGTATTTACGAAGGTAAATAATAAGAAAAAAACAGACAAAAAATATTTTTAAAAAATTTGATGTTTGTGCACACTTTTTGTATATAGGATGGTATACTAATAATCGTAAACCCCAATACATTATATAGTTTTTGCTACACCCCATAAGTAACAAAATACCTTCTCCAAGAAGAAGACAGCACTCGGAAAGCTGTCTTTTTCTTTGTCTAAAAATAGATATCGGTTGCTATTTTTAATAAATTGATTTAATATAGGTTATCAGAAATGAGAGGATTAGGAAAGCGGAAAGGTTTGACTGGAAATTATGATAAATAAAAGTGCGCTGTACAGTGACGGTACGAAGGATTATAGAGTTCCCCCGGAACCGGAGGAATTTGAAGCTGTAAAAGTCCGTCTGCGAACCGAAAAAGGTGATTTAAAAGTAAATATTAATCTTGCCACAGAGGCAAAAGAAATAGAAGCTGTAAAGATGGAAAAAGTGGCTGGCGACGAGTATTTTGATTATTATGAAAGTACTATTCATCTTACGGATGTACCGGTAAGGTATTACTTTGAAATAAGTGACGCTGCAGGCACCTGCTATTATAATAAAGCAGGTGGTGTTGACAGGCTGCAGGATAAATTCCATTTTAACTTAACGCCGGGTTTTCATACACCTGACTGGGCAAAAGGTGCAGTAATCTATCAGATATATGTGGACCGGTTTTATAATGGAGACACAACGAATGATGTGGAAGACAGGGAATACTTTTATGTCGGAGATTATACCCGAAAGGTAGAAGATTGGTACCAGTATCCCGCAGCTGTTGGAATCCGTGAGTTCTATGGAGGAGATTTGGCAGGAGTTATTAAGAAGCTTGACTATCTTAGCGGGTTGGGAGTAGAGGTGCTTTATTTGAACCCTATTTTTGTGTCTCCTTCGAATCATAAATATGATACCCAGGATTATGATTATGTAGACCCTCACTTTGGCATTATTGAAGAGGACTGTGAAGAAACCATGCCGGAAGGTGTATATGATAACCGTAAGGCTTACCGCTATAAAAAAAGAGTAACCAGCCTCGTGAACCTGAATAAAAGCAATGAGCTTTTTGCTAAGCTTGTAGAGATTGCCCACGAAAGGGGCATGAAAGTAATATTGGATGGAGTCTTTAACCATTGCGGTTCCTTTCATAAATGGCTTGACAGAGAAGGTATTTATGAAGGGGAGGAGGGATTCCAGGTTGGGGCTTATTGGGAAGAGGAAAGCCCTTACAAGGATTATTTTAACTTCCAGGAAAAAAGCTGGCCGGAAAACAGAAGCTATGATGGCTGGTGGGGTCATGAAACCCTGCCAAAGCTAAATTATGAGGGCTCTGAAAAATTGTATGAGGAGATATTAAAAATCGGTGCCAAATGGGTATCTCCCCCCTATAACTGCGACGGCTGGAGGCTTGATGTGGCCGCTGATTTAGGACTATCCAGAGGATTTAACCATAAGTTCTGGAAGGACTTTCGAAGAGTTGTAAAAGAGGCCAATACAGAAGCGGTAGTCCTGGCAGAACATTATGGTGACTCCAGGGAGTGGCTCTTAGGAGACGAATGGGATACCGTCATGAATTATGATGCATTTATGGAACCTTTGACCTGGTTTTTAACCGGAATGGAAAAGCACAGTGATTCCTACGAAGAAACTCTTTACAATTCAGGAACTGCCTTTGAAGGACTTATGAAGAATGCCATGGCAAGCTTTCAGATGCCTTCCCTTCTTACGGCAATGAATGAGCTTTCCAACCATGACCATTCCCGTTTTCTTACCAGAACGAATAAGAAGGTAGGCAGGACGGCAACTATGGGGCCGAAAGCAGCCGAGGCAGGAATCAATAAAGGAGTTTTTAGAGAAGCTGTAACAGTCCAGATGACCTGGCCCGGTGCTCCGACGGTTTACTACGGAGATGAAGCCGGTCTATGCGGTTTTACAGACCCTGATAACAGGAGGAGCTATCCATGGGGCAGAGAGGATATGGATCTGATACAGTTTCATAGAGATATCATTCATATTCACAAGTCCTATGAGGCTCTTAGAATCGGTTCTCATCTTATGCTCCATGCCGGATACGGCTATTTATGTTATGGAAGATTTGATAAACAGGATAAATTTATCATAGCTCTTAATAATACCGAAGCCCCCATGGAGGTCAGAATTGATGCATGGCGAATCGGTATAAAAGATACGGACACACTTTCCAGAATGATATTAACAACAAGAGAAGGACACTCAAACGACTCTGAAATGTACTATACCGATGGAGGAATATTAAATCTGTACCTTCCTCCGGTATCCTCTCTTATTATTAAAAACTTTGTGGAAAGAGAAAGCAAAAAAACTATTGAAATGTAAAGGTAACTATGTTATAATCTAACCTTGTCAGAAAGTTTCAGATGCCGGCGTGGCGGAACTGGCAGACGCACAGGACTTAAAATCCTGCGGGCCTAATCGCCCGTACCGGTTCGATTCCGGTCGCCGGCATGACTTCAAAGATATATTCTTTGGGTGGAAATCTGATAATATCATAGTAATTTGCGGGTGTGGTTCAATGGTAGAACACTAGCCTTCCAAGCTAGATACGTGGGTTCGATTCCCATCACCCGCTTTTTTCATGCCCATTTTTAAGAAAAAGAATGTGTTAAAAAAATTCTGGAAACCACTGTCAAGGGAAGTGATGGAATAGGGCAAAATTTAGATTTTGAAAAAAATAATCGAGTATACTAATTCCAAACCAATAAGATATTTTAAGAGGAAAGGAATGAATAGTATGCTCAAAATAAACAATAGTAGTCTGAAATATCTCCTTTTTTTCTTTGTAGGTGGTTTTACCTACTGCGGTATTGAAACCCTGTTTCGGGGCTATTCCCATATTTCCATGTTAATAGCAGGCGGAATCTGCTTTTTGCTAATCGATCATATCAACCAAAAATACCGGCAGGAAATCCCTCTGGCGGGAAGAATGTTTCTGTCTTCTTTAGCCATAACTATGGTGGAATTATTGGCAGGTCTAATAGTCAACCTGTGGATGCATCTGAATGTGTGGGATTATTCCGGTCAGCCCTTAAATGCCTGGGGCCAGATATGCCCTCTCTTTAGTCTGGTGTGGTTTACTCTATCTGCACCTGCAATATGGCTGGATAATCATCTTAACAACCTGTTAACAGACAGAAAAATAACCGGATGAAAAGGAATATTCCATTTTTCCGCTATTTGTGTTATGATAAGCTAACCAAGGCAAATAAGCAAAACATCAGGAGCTTGTTGTGAAAATTTTATTAGTCGGAATTAACGCAAAATATATACATTCAAACCTGGCAATCAGGAGCCTAAGAAGCTATGCGAGTGACTACATGGAATCCATAGATCTGGCGGAATATACGATAAATCAGTACACGGATGACATTCTTATGGATATATACCGGAAAAAGCCTGATTTCATTGGGTTTTCCTGCTATCTGTGGAATCTTGGCATGGTAAAGAAGCTGTGCAGGGAATTAAGAAAGATTCTCCCGGATGTCCTTCTGTGGCTTGGAGGCCCGGAGGTTTCCTATGATCCGGAGGAAATTTTAAAAGAGCTGGACTGCGCCAACGGAATTATGTGCGGAGAAGGCGAAGAAACTTTTCATGAGCTTCTTTGCTATTATATGGAGAAGAAGGGAAGCTTAAGGGATATTAAAGGTATTTGTTTTAGGAGCAGAGAGAGAAGCAGAGCATTTCCTGACAATGAATCAGTAGAATCGGATGAGCTTATCAGAACCTCTGTCAGACAGGAAATGGATATGAATGCTCTTCCTTTTCCCTATGAAGAGCTGAAAGATCTTGAAAATAAGATAATCTATTATGAATCCTGCCGGGGTTGTCCTTATTCCTGCAGTTATTGCCTGTCCTCGGAGAGAAAAAAAGTACGCTTCCGTGACTTGGATAAGGTAAAAGAGGAATTATCCATTTTCCTAAAAGCTAAGGTGCCCCAGGTTAAATTCGTAGACAGAACCTTTAACTGTAACCACGGACATGCGATGGCAATCTGGCAGTTTTTAAAGGAAAATGATAATGGAATAACCAATTTTCATTTTGAAATTGCCGGGGAATTGCTTCGGGAGGATGAGCTTGGGCTTCTTAAGACCTTAAGAGAAGGACTTATCCAACTGGAAATAGGCGTACAATCGGCAAATGAAGTGACCCTTGGTGCCATTCACCGTGTAATGAGCCTTGAAAAAATCAAGGAAGTGGTTGCTAAGATACAGGAGGGCAGAAACATTCATGTGCATCTTGACCTGATAGCAGGACTTCCCTATGAGGATTATGCTTCTTTTCGCACTTCCTTTAACGAAGTATATGCCATGAAGCCCGACCAGCTTCAGCTGGGCTTTTTAAAGGTACTAAAGGGGTCTTCCCTTTACGGGGAAAAGGACCTTTGGGGCATTGTTTATCAGGACGAGCCTCCCTATGAGGTGCTTTATACAAATTGGATAAGCTATGACGAAATTCTGCTTCTTAAAAAAATAGAGAGCATGGTGGAAGGCTATTATAACAGCGGTCAGTTTGAATACTCCTTGCAGTATCTTATGAAATTCTTTGAAACTCCCTTTGACCTGCTTTTAGAGCTTTCCGGTTATTATGAGGAGCAGGGGCTTTTTCTTTTGAATTCCTCCAGAATGGGGCGCTATGATGCGTTATTGTCATTCTTTCTGAAATATGAAAAGGGAAAGATAGAAGAAGAGAGGCTGGCAGAAGAAGCAGAGGTACTAAAGTGTCTTATGGTACATGATTTATATTTAAGAGAGAAGCTAAAGAGCAGACCTTCCTTTGCGGAGGATTTTGAAAGCTATAAGAAGCGCTATCAGGCTTTTTATCAGGATAGGGACAGGCTTTTTGGCTATTTGAAGGAAGAGAGAAGCACAGAGGAGATTAAAGGCAGGCTTCATATAGAGCACTATCCTTTTGACTTAAAAGAGTCAGCAGAAAAAGGCAGGGCGGTCAGAAGAGATTATTATATTCTGTATGATTATAAGCATAGAAATCCTCTGAACAAACAGGCGGAACAGATGATAATTGATTTATAAAGATAAGAGGGATAAGTATGGCAGTTAAAAGAATTACGGGGAAAGAACGTGAGAGAGTGGGAGAGGTTCTTGCCCTTTTGGATGAACACTATTCAATGGAATACAAATGCTATTTAGACCACGAGACACCCTGGCAGCTTCTGATTGCCACCATTCTAAGTGCCCAGTGTACGGATGCAAGGGTTAATCTGGTTACAAAAGACTTATTTGTAAAGTACAAAACCTTGGAAGACTTTGCGGCGGCGGACTTAAAGGAGCTGGAACAGGACATTCACAGTACAGGATTTTACCATAACAAAGCAAAGAATATCATCGAATGTGCAAAGACCCTTGTAACGGAATATGGGGGAGTTGTTCCAAGTGATATTGATGCACTTACAAAACTGGCGGGCGTAGGAAGAAAGACAGCCAATGTCATCCGGGGAAATGTGTACCACGAACCAAGTATAGTTGTGGATACCCATGTTAAGAGAATATCCGGAAAGCTTGGGTTTACCAAGGAAGAAGATCCGGTTAAGATTGAGTTTGACCTTATGAAAGTCTTACCCAGGGACCATTGGATTTTATATAATCTTCAGATTATCGCCCACGGCAGGAGTATCTGTACTGCCAGAAGCCCAAAGTGCAGAGAATGCTTTCTTTTTAACCTTTGCAGATGGGAGGGAAAAAACGATGAATAAAAGTGACAGGATAACATCTTTTGTATGCTTTGACATAGAGACTACAGGGTTGTCACCGGAAGAGGATTACATAATAGAGATTGGCGCTGTTAAAGTAAGAGAAGGAAAGATAACAGAATATTTCAATGAGCTGGTAAAGCCTCCGGTGGCTTTGCCGGAAAAGATTATAGAACTTACCGGCATCACGGAGGACATGTTAAAAGAGGCGCAGAACCAGGACAAGGTTATACCCCGCTTTGTGGAATTTGCAGGGGATGATATTTTAATGGGTCATAATATCATGTTTGATTATAGCTTTTTGAAGGTGGGGACTTCACGCCTTGGAATTCCTTTTGAAAAGCAGGGAATCGATACCCTTAAGATCAGCAAGGGAACCATTCCGGAAGAGGAAAGCAAGAGCCTTGCCAATCTTTGCAGCCTCTATAAAGTTGTAAATCCAAGTGCCCACAGAGCTTTTCATGATGCAAAGGCTACAGCGGTTATCTATGCTTATCTTTGCAATGATTTCTTCACGGAACACGGTGGACTTTTTATGCCGGCAGACTTAAATTACAAGGTGAAAAAAAGCCAGCCAATTACTGACAAACAAAAAAATTACTTGAATCATTTACTAAAATATCATAAGATAGAGTATGTGGAACAAATAGAGGGGCTGACCAGAAATGAGGCCTCCAGACTGATTGATAAAATTATCCTGAATAAAGGCAGAATAAATGAAGGGTTTTGAATTATACTATAATTGAAAGGAAAGGCAAAAATATGAACTTTAATAGCAGTAAAGTAAAGAGAATGATATCAACTATTATCGTAATCATTTTGGTATTAGCGATGGTAGCACCTATGGTAATTAATGTATTATTCTGATGAGGTATTCGGCTAATACATAAGAAATGTGTCTTGTAAAGAAATAATACGGAAATATGTCAGTAAGTTTGAATTATGCTGGCAAAGGAGGGTAAGAGATGAATTACGGCAAGAGAATGGTAAGAATAGTGCTTTTTTTGTTATCATTATTCCTATTATCCGCTGGCAATTTCACAAAAGTCCTTGCGGCAGGTGAGGAAGATGTAATAACAAAAGGAGTATACATCGACACGGTGGATATCGGCGGAATGACAAAAGAAGAAGCCGAAAAAGCAGTAGCAGATTATGTGGATACGCTAAAACAAAAAAACGTGACCGTTGATATAAAGGGTGAAAAAGAGCAGATAACAGTCGGTGATTTAGGCTTTGCCTCTAAGGAAAATAATTATATCGAAGAGGCTGTGGAAATCGGTAAAACCGGCAATCTTATAAAGCAATACAAGGAACTTAAAGATACGCAGGAAAATAAAATCACATATCACATGGAGTACTCCATTGACGAAACAAAGCTGAAGAGTTTTGCCAAAAAGAAGCTTTCCGGCCATAATGTAAAGGCAGTGAATGCCACAGTAACCAGAAAAAACGGGGACTTTGTATATACGGATGAAACAGTAGGACAAAAAGTGGATACGAAAACAACGATGGCAGCTATTGAGGATGCCATCTTAAATAACTGGACGGGAGATAATATCGGCCTGACTGCCAAGGTAGATGAGACACAACCTAAGTATACCAGGGAAATGGTAGAAAAGTGCAATACTGTATTAGGAAGTTTCCAGACAACCTATGCAACCTCAACATCGGACAGGGCGGCGAATCTTGCTAACGGTGCAAGGCTTATCAATAACACAGTATTATATCCGGGAGAAGTTTTTTCCGCTTATGATAAACTGGCTCCCTTTACTACACAAAACGGTTATTATCAGGCCGGAGCGTATTCCAACGGAAAGCTTGTAGATTCCATCGGAGGAGGCGCCTGCCAGGTAACAACGACATTATATAATGCGGTACTGCTTTCAGAACTTGAGGTGGTGGAGCGTTCTTCCCATTCTATGACCATAAGTTATGTAGACTTATCAAGGGATGCTGCCATTGCAGGAACCTGGAAAAATTTGAGATTTAAAAATAATACGGATGCGCCTATTGTAGTTGAAGCTACAACCTATGGGAGAACCATTTATTTTAAGATATGGGGACATGAAACAAGGGATACCGAGAATAGAAAGATAAAGTTTGAAACGGTAATATTAAATGAAAAGCAGCCGGGTGGGGATGTGGTAACAAAGGACCCGAACCAGCCTACGACTTATGAATATACTACCCAGTCAGCTCATATCGGATATACGGCAGAGCTTTATAAGATAGTATATGAAGACGGCGTGGAAGTAAGCCGCACCAGAGTAAACAGAAGTGTTTACAATGCTTCTCCAAGGTATGTAACCGTTGGTACCAAAAAGATAGAGGAACCGGATAAAAATGCCGCAGATGACAAGAAGGGGAAGGATAAGACCAAGACCTCTTCCGAAGATCCAGAGGAAGTACCTGTATGGACAGGAAATGAGAACAGCGGCAGTACAGACGGTAATAAAGCCAATAATAAAAGAACGGGCACGGAAGACGATAGCGGAGATAGTACCCAGGAAGATGATACAGGCTTTTAGGTCTGTGTGGGTTGCTGCATAACATATTTTTGTTATGCAACAACCCCTTTTCACAATCAAGAGTTATGTATTAACGGCTGTCTTATCAAATATCTGACAGCTGGGAAAGAGGTTACCATGCAGATTGGAAAGGTATCGGAACCGATATTAAAGCGTTCTGTTTTAAGACAAATAAATCATAGAAGAGAAGAAGTGCTTTTACGTCCCGGTGTGGGAATGGACTGCTGTCTGCTTGGCACCGGAGAGGAAGAAGGAATCTTACTTACCTCTAATCCCATAACCTTTGGTAAGGACCTGCCTTCCCATGTTGCTGTACATAGTGCTGCCAATGATATTACGGCAGCAGGAGGAGAAATGATAGGAATCCTGTTAACCCTTCTCTTGCCGGAAGGGTCACCGGAATCTCTGTTACAGAATATGATAAAGGAAACAGAAAAAGCCTGTGAAGCTTATCATATCGAGATTATGGGAGGGCATACCGAAATAACTGCCTTTGTAAACCAGCCGGTAGTTACTGTCACAGGAGTGGGCAAGATACGCCGCAGCAGGGTTACCGCATCCGCGGGCGTCCTGCCCGGAGATGAGATTGTAATGACAAAGTGGGCAGGACTATTAGGGACTGCCATCCTTGCCAGAGAGCATAAAAATGAGCTTACAACCAGGTATAATCATGACTTCATCCAGAATGCGGTACAGTTTATCAGTTATTTACCTACAGAAAAAGAAGCAGCACTTTCTGAAAAATTAGAGGTAAAGCTAATGCACAACGCATCAAATGGCGGAATTTTTGGTGCTTTGTGGGAACTGGGAGCCAGAACGGGAATGGGATTAACAGCGGATTTGAATAAGATTCCAATAAAGCAGGAAACAATCGAAATCTGTGAATTTTTTGATATTAATCCCTATCAGCTTCTTAGCGGAGGCTCGCTTTTACTGGTTACCGGGAAAGGAAACGAACTGGCAGATATGCTTTGCGACAATGGCATACCTGCGGTTGTAATCGGAAGATTAACAGAGGACCTCGGAAGGATAATACGGAATCAGGATGAAAGACGGTTTCTGGAACCGCCTAAGAGTGATGAACTTTACCGGATTAAAGCTGTAAAACAATAAACTTATTGAGGCAATATCGCAGACAAGCAGATGCTTTATGCTATGAAAGGAGTTGGGTTGAAATGTTAAAAGAAAAAATATTACAGGCAATTGATAAAAACAGCAAACTGACACCAAAGGATTTGGCAGCTATGTTAAATTCTACGGAGGAGGAAGTTAGCACCACTATAAAAGAATTAGAAGAGCAGACCATTATTTGCGGCTATCCTACCTTAATCAACTGGGATAATACCGGGAGTGAGAAGGTTACTGCCCTGATTGAACTTAAGGTTACTCCCCAGAGAGGACAGGGCTTTGATAAGATTGCTGAAAGAATCTATAAATTTGATGAGGTAGAGTCTGTTTATTTGATGTCAGGTGGCTTTGACCTTACGGTAATCATTGAAGGAAGGAGCATGAGGGAAGTGGCTAATTTTGTATCCAGCAAGTTAGCACCCATGGAAGCAGTCCTTAGTACCGCTACTCATTTTGTTCTGAAAAAATATAAGGAACATGGACTTCCGCTGGTTCAAGAATCGAAGGATGAAAGGATGCTGATTACACCGTGAGAGACCCGTTATCAAAGAAAGTTGTAACCATAGAGCCTTCGGGCATACGTAAGTTTTTCGACATTGTAAGTGAAATGAAGGATGCAATCTCTCTTGGTGTGGGAGAACCGGATTTTGATACTCCCTGGCATATCAGGGAGGAGGGAATTTACTCCCTGGAAAAGGGCAGAACCTTCTATACTTCCAATTCCGGTTTAAAGGAATTAAAGATTGAAATCTGCAGTTATTTAAGCCGCAGATTTGGACTTTACTATGATTATGATCAAGAGACAGTTGTAACCGTGGGAGGAAGTGAAGCCATTGACATTGCATTAAGAGCAATGTTGGATCCTGATGATGAGGTTTTAGTTCCCCAGCCAAGCTATGTATCCTATGTGCCCTGCGTTGTCTTAGCAGGCGGAAAGCCGGTTATTATCGAACTAAAGGAAGAGGATGAGTTTAAGCTTACCAGGAAAGGCCTCTTAGATTCCATCACGGACAAAACCAAAGTCCTAGTGCTTCCTTTTCCCAATAATCCCACCGGGTCTGTCATGACAAAAGAGGATTTGGAGGAGATTGTACCGGTAATTATTGAAAAAGATCTCTTTGTTATATCGGATGAAATATATTCAGAGCTTACCTACGGAAGAAAACATGTATCCATTGCAGAGTTCCCTGGCATGAAAGATAGAACCATTGTCATAAACGGATTTTCCAAATCCTATGCCATGACCGGCTGGAGGCTTGGATATGCCGTGGGGCCTGCACCTATCATAGAGCAGATGATAAAGATTCACCAGTTTGCCATTATGTGTGCGCCTACTACCAGTCAGTATGCAGCTGTGGAAGCACTAAGAAACGGTGACGGGGATGTGGAAACCATGAGAGAGGCATACGACCAGAGAAGAAACTATCTGGTAAAAGCCTTTAACGACATGGGACTTACCTGCTTTGAGCCTTATGGAGCTTTTTATATTTTCCCCAGTATCAAGAGCCTTGGAATGACCTCGGATGAATTTGCCACAAAGCTGTTGCTGGAAGAAAAGGTGGCGGTTGTCCCGGGTACAGCCTTTGGAGGCTCCGGCGAAGGATTTCTTCGTATTTCCTATGCCTATTCCATAGACAATCTAAAGATTGCCACGGAGAGAATTGAGCGGTTTGTAAAGAAATACCGCAGTTAAGAAAAGAGGATTTAAGTTATGAATATCGTATTACTGGAACCGGAAATCCCCGCTAACACGGGAAATATCGGACGTACCTGTGTGGCGGCGGGAGCAAGGCTCCATTTGATAAAACCACTTGGCTTTTCTCTGGATGAGAAGGAGATTAAAAGGGCAGGACTTGACTACTGGAAAGATCTTGATGTCACAGTTTATGAAAACTATGAAGATTTCCTTATCAAGAATCCCGGAGCCAAGGTTTATATGGCTACTACCAAGGCTCTAAAGGTCTATACGGAAGCTACTTATGAACCGGACTGCTATATTATGTTTGGCAAGGAGAGTGCCGGCATACCGGAGGAAATTCTGTTAGATAATAAGGAAAATGCTATCAGGATTCCCATGATGGGAGATATCCGTTCGTTAAATTTGGCTAATTCCGCAGCAATTGTTCTGTATGAGGCGTTAAGGCAGAATGATTTCTCCGGCATGCGGCTGGCAGGAAAGCTTCACCGCCATTCCTGGGATGAAGCATAAATCACGAAGCCAATGGGATAAAAAGCCCGGAAAAAGAAAAGGATTATAAAAAGCAGTATCACATGGGATATGCAATGATATCAGAATGTGGTACTGCTTTTTTGAACCTGTTTCCATAAGAATTATAGCAGGACAGGATCCAATGCTGTATTAAATAAAGCCTCCGGTGCGCGGCAGTGTAAAGATAAATTCCGTTCCGACACCCTGGGTGCTGACAACATTGATATTCTCATTATGGGCGGTTATGATTTCCTTGGTGATAGATAAGCCAAGGCCTGTCCCCTTCTTGTCCTTTCCTCTGGAAGAATCTGTTTTATAGAAGCGTTCCCATACCTTGTTAATACTTTCCTTTGGTATGCCGATCCCGTAATCCTTTACGGATACAAAGACCTTATCCCCTTTTTCCTGGGTGGAGATTTTGATGATGGAATTCTGATGGCTGAATTTAATGGCATTGTCTAACAGGTTATAAAGGACTTGCTGAATCTTACCCATATCGGCATTCACCAGAGTTACCTTATTGGAAAAGATGAGGTTTAAGGTGATTTTCTTATTCTTGCAGATTCCCTCAAAGCTTTCGGCTGTTTTCTTGATAATGTGATTGATGTCAAAGGAGGCTATTTCAAGAAGAATTCCTTTGTTCTCAAAGCCATTAAGGGTTAACAGGCCGCTGGTTAATTTATTTAAGCGGTCCGTTTCAAAGAGAATGATACCCAGATATTTGTCCTTCATCTCATAAGGAATGGTACCGTCTTGCAGGGCTTCCGCATAGCCCTTAATGGAGGTCAGAGGAGAACGGAAATCATGGGAGATATTTGCCACGAATTTCTTCTGATAATTGTCAAGGTTTCTTATCTCACCGGCCATAAAGGAAAGAGAAGAAGCCAGGGCACCGTATTCATCTTTGGTGTTTACCGGAATGGAATAGGAGTAATTGCCCTTGGTATATTCCAGAGCAGCTTTATTAATCTTATTTAAGGGATGTACGGTTATAAAATACAGGAAGGAAAAGATAACAGCCTGTAAGGCGCAAAATACCAGGAGGCAGAGATTTAAGGTATCCGTAAAGGATAAACTGCTCGTATGTATCTTGTTCATGGAATAATGGATAACCACATAGCCTCGTACCTGATACTTAAATAAAACCTTATATACAACACTGACCATAGGTTCTGAAAGAACATTTTGTAGGCTGGCGGAGTTCGGAAAGGATTGGTATAAAAAATCGGGGTCCAGTCCGAAGATATCAATGGAGCCGCTTCCATTTGCAGCAGGGGCCGTATCCGAGATAACGATTCCGTTTTTATTGACAATCCATATTCTGGAGTCCAGCATAATTGCCATTGCTTTTATTTTAGCGGTCAAATCTTCAGGAGATAAATTCTGGTTGTAGAAGTCTGCCATGTAATCGTTGGATATGGAAAGAGCCTGGGTATAAAGCTGCATCTTCTTTTCTTCCACCAGCTTTTGTTCGTAATGCTTTTGACCGTAGGTATTTAAAAGCAGGAACATAAATACTGCTGAGAAAAGATAAAGTATCACAAGTTTTACAAAAAGGGACTGCTTCATATTCCATCTCCATTGATCATTTCTTTACTTCAAATTTGTATCCGATACCCCATACGGTGGAAAGACTCCAGGAGGTATGGTCCTTGATTTTTTCCCGCAATCTTTTGATGTGTACGTCCACGGTTCTGGTATCACCGATGTATTCATAGCCCCATATGTGATCTAAAAGCTGTTCCCTGGTAAAGACCTGATTAGGGTGGGAAGCCAGAAAATAGAATAGTTCCAGTTCCTTGGGAGGCATTTCAATGGTATTTTCGTAGTACAGTACGGAATAGTTGCTCTGATTGATAATAAGATCCGGATAGGCTACATAATCCCCTGTCTGTTCTGAAAGAGGTGCCTGGGACACAGGCTGCTGGGGCACCTGATGGAAACGCCTTAAGACAGCCTTTACCCTTGCTACTAATTCCTTGGAATCAAAGGGTTTTATGACATAATCATCCGCTCCTAATTCTAAGCCAAGTACCTTATCAAAGATTTCTCCTTTGGCAGAGAGCATAATAATGGGAACGGAGGAATTCTTTCTGATTTCACGGCATACCTCATAACCGTCAATGCCGGGAAGCATCAGGTCCAAAAGCATCAGGTTCGGCTGGTATTCCTGAAATTTTACAATGGCCTCTTCTCCGTCATGTACCATAAGGGTGTCAAAACATTCCTTGGTAAGGTATAGGGAAATAAGCTCTGCGATATTAACATCATCATCTACGATGAGAATTTTCTGTTTGGCAACCATACAGGGCTCCTTTCTATTATTTGAATTCTACGATTGTAACTCCCTGACCGCCTTCTCCAAAAGCACCTTCCCTGTAGGATTTTACGTATTTGGTTTTCTTTAGGTGGGAGTGTACGGCATTGCGCAGGGCGCCGGTGCCGCGGCCGTGTATTACCGTTACCTGGGGCAGATGGGACAGATAAGCATCATCCAGGTATTTATCCAGCTCTGACAGTGCCTCATCTACGGTTTTCCCGATGAGGTTAATTTCAGTGCTGATATGAAGGGTTTTGGAAAGCTTAATCTTTCCGCTGCCGGATTTGTTAATGTTAGGACCTGTGATGTCCGGTTCGTCAATAAGTTCGATATCGCTGATATTTACCTGTGAACGGAGGATTCCCATTTGCACGTACAAATCACCCTTGGCATTTGGCAGCGTGCTTACGGTTCCCTTTAAGTCAAGGCTGATAACATGGATGGCATCTCCGATCCGGAATTCTCCGGGTTTGGGAGTTTTAGAGGATTTTTGCCTTCCTTTTATGGCGAGCTTACTCTCTGTTTCGGAAAGCAGACCTCTGATTTTACTGCGTTCATTTTCCATCTCTTTTCCGAGACCGCCCTCCGCTCCCCATTTGTTGAAATTCTTAATGGTGCGGTCAGCAGCATCCTTGGCCTCCTGAAGGACCTTTCTTGCTTCTTCATTGGCGTCTGCCATAATACGGTCCTTTGCCTTGACAAGTTTTTCGTTCTGCTGCTCTAATTTTAACTGAAGGTTCTTTGCCTGCTCCTTTAAAGCGGCAATTTCTTCTTTTTCCCGTTCAATCTCTATGCGGTTCTTCTCAAGGTCTGATATTACATCCTCAAAGCTCTTTTCCTGTACACCAATCAGATTCTTCGCATCCTCGATAATGTGGGAGGGAAGCCCAAGCTTTGAGGAGATAGCAAAAGCGTTGCTCTTACCGGGAATTCCGATAAGGAGCCTGTAGGTGGGACGGAGAGTTTCTACGTCAAACTCACAGCAGGCATTGCTTACCCCTTCTGTGGTAAGGGCATACACCTTTAACTCGCTGTAATGGGTGGTTGCCATGGTGCGGACACTCCGTTTATGCAGGTGATTTAAGATAGCCATAGCCAGGGCCGCACCTTCTGTGGGGTCTGTGCCGGCACCTAATTCATCAAACAGAACTAAGGATTTATAGTTTGCCTTTTCCAGTATGGACACTGTATTGGTCATATGGGAAGAAAAGGTACTTAAAGATTGCTCAATACTCTGCTCATCACCGATATCAGCATAAACCTCTTCAAAGACCGCAAGTTCTGAACCGTCGAAGGCGGGAATATGAAGACCGGCCTGACCGAGAAGGGTGAAGAGCCCCACTGTCTTTAAGGATACTGTCTTACCGCCGGTATTAGGACCGGTGATTACAAGAAGATTAAAATCTTTTCCGAGGGTAATATCGATGGGAACCACCTTTTTAGCATCAATAAGGGGATGGCGGCCTTTCTTGATATTCACAACGCCTTTGTCATTAAACACTGCTTCCGTACCCTTTATCTGCTTGGAGAGGGTGGCCTTTGCAAAGATAAAGTCAAGCTTTGGAAGTATTCTTATATTGTCATAAAGCTTTTCTATGTGGGCGCCGGCCTGTTCGCTTAAAGCCGCCAGTATACGTTCTATTTCCTGGAGTTCTTTGATTTCCAGTTCCCGCAGATCGTTGTTTAGCTTTACAACTGCCATCGGTTCCACAAAAAGAGTGGAGCCGGAAGAGGACTGGTCGTGAATCATACCAGGAAACTGACCGCGGTATTCCTGCTTGATTGGGATACAATACCTGCCGTTACGCATGGTAACGATATTCTCCTGGAGCATGGTCTTGGAGGAGGAAGAATTCACGATGGAATTCAGCTGGTCATGAATCTTATCGTTGGTAACCTTTAAGGATTTTCGGATACTTTTAAGAGCAGGGCTTGCATCATCTGCAATCTCCTCCTCGCTTATGATACAGCGCTTTATTTCGTTATTCAAAAGGGTTAACGGCTCCAGGGAGCGAAACATTTCCTCCAGGGAATCGGGGGTGCTTTGTGAGGACTCACCGTCACCGGAATCCTTTGCGCCGTAAGCCCTTATCCTGGCGGTAGCATCCAGTACGGAGCTTAAGGATAACAATTCCTGTGCACTTAGGGCAGAGCCTACTTCCAACCGCTTTAAGGAAGCTCTGATATCATGAACGCCATAAAAGCCAAGACTTCCCTTCCTTAGGATGCGGGACAGGGCGTCAGAAGTTTCTTTTTGGGCTTTTCTGATTTCTTCTATATCACTTACAGGCAGGAGGCTGTTACATAAGGCTTTTCCCAGCCCGGAACCTGCAAAAGCGGATAATTTCTCTATAATTTTATAATATTCAAGGGTTTTTAATGCTTTTTCATTCATAGTAACCTCTTTCCTAAACAATTAATACCGGATAATGATAGCTCTACGTTCCCTATTTTACCTTATTTATGCCGAAATTAAAACCATTAATTTGAAAATAGGCAGGTATCTGGCTTTTGTTTACAATTCATTCATATAATGTTCATAAGTGCATGGTACAATAAGTATACTGATTGTCCTAAGGGAGGATGGAATTGAAACAGTCTGATTTATCAAAAATCAGGTTTCTGATACAACATCAAAGATTGAATAGCCGGAGAGAATTAAAGATGCCAGAAGATAAATCTAATAAGGATTCCAGTGAATTTTTGTTTATACAGGAACAGATATCGTCCAAAAGAAGAAGCAGGAAGGTTCATATGCTGCGCTCACTCCTATGGACGATTATTTTAGCTTGTGTATTTGCCGTTGTGGCCTGTGCGGTATTCTATCTTGCCAATCCTTTCATTGCCAGGCTTTTAGGGGAAGGAACGGATAAGAAAACAGTTCAATTTCCAACACTTACACCGGAAGACGGAAATGGTACCGGTGTATCTGTGACGCCTACGCCTACAGTAACTCCTACACCGGAGGGACAAGGGGGAAAGGATTCTTCCGGAAAAGGTCAAAAACCCGGTACTATATACATTGAAAGCCATGTAGCGGCCGATATAAAGGATTTAAACAATATTTATTATGAGATAAGAGAAATTGCATCAGGGGTGAACAGTTCCATCGTTGACATTACCAGTACAAGCAGTAAGGCAGACGGACTGAATGAAAATGAAAGTTATGAAGTCACGAAGAATGTAACAGGGCTTATTCTGGCGAATAATTCAGTGGATTTGCTTATTCTTGTGACACTGGACAAGATAAAGGATGCCAAGGATATCAGGCTCCAGATAAATGAAAATATATCAGTAAAGGCAAGCATTCAGGACTATGACAAGGATCTGAATCTGGCAGTTCTGGCGGTGAGCTTGGAAGACATACCCGATGCCTATGAGACGGGCTTAAAGGCAGCTGAACTGGGAGAATCCTATTCGCTTATTGTGGGCTCTCCAATTATAGCACTTGGAAGTCCGAACGGCTATGTCGGTTCTATGGAGCTTGGGATTGTATCAGGCATAAATTATGGCACCTACATAACGGATAACAAAATTGATTTATTTACTACGGACGTTGCCGCCAATGAAAACAGCGACGGCATTATTGTAAACTTAAACGGGGATGTCATAGGAATCATTACAAATAAATTAAAGGATAAAGATAACGGAAGTGTAAGTACTGTTATTGGAATTTCCAAAATCAAAAAAACCATTGAAGCCATGGTGAACCAGACGGATCGCAGCTATTTTGGTGTAAAGTGCATGGATATGACAAAGCAGGATTTAGAGAGCGCTGATCTTGCCAATGCTATCTGCGTAACCGAGGTAGAAAGTAACTCACCGGCCCTGGAAGCAGGTCTTCAAATCGGAGATATGATAACGACCGTTGGCAGTACCCCTATCAACAATGTAAGTACCTTTAACAGTGCAATTACAGCATTAAAGCCTAAGGATACTGTGGAAGTGACCGTTAAGCGTATGATTAAGGACAAGGAAAAAGAAATAAAATTGTCCGTTGTATTGGGAGAAGTAAATGGTAAAAAGTAAGGCATGGTTTAAAAGGCAGGATTTAAGTTTGGGGAAACTTAAAATAGATGAAAGAGAAGCCGGGCAGCAGGAAGCTGTCCGGTATTTTTATGATTTGGAGTTGAGGAAAGCGGTTGAAATGACATTGCGCATGGGTTATAATGAGTCATACAATTACAGAAGGTGCAAATTTGGAGAGAATACATGCTTATCTGTAAAAAAGATTATGGTTTTACTCATATTAGAAAGAGGTCAGGATGAGATATATAGGAGATTTAAGAGATGGGGAAATGATATCTGAAACCTATCTTTGCAAAACAAAACAGGCACTTAAGACAAAAGCCGGGAAAAGCTATTATTCCCTGCTGCTGCAGGACAAAACGGGGACATTGGACGGTAAGATATGGGAGCTGTCCCAGGGGATAGATCATTTTGAAGGCATGGAATACATCCACGTGGAAGGACAGATGGTGAACTTTCAGGGAGCGCTCCAGCTTAATATAAAGAGAGTCCGCAGAAGCCATGAGGGTGAGTATGACCCTTCTGATTTTGTGCCTACAACAGGAAAAAATGTTAATGAAATGTACAGTGAGCTGTTAAAATACATCAGTAAGGTAAAGGAATCCCATTTAAGAAAACTGCTGGAGAGCTTTTTTGTTGAGGATGCAGCCTTTTCTGAACGCTTTAAGAAGCATTCTGCTGCCAAAAGCGTTCATCACAGCTTTGCGGGAGGTCTTTTAGAACATACATTAGGAGTGGTAAGGCTGTGTGATTATTATGCGGATTACTATCCGATTATTAACAGAGATTTACTCATAACTGCTGCTATTTTTCATGATATTGGTAAGATGGAGGAGCTATCCGTATTTCCGGAGAATGATTATACCGATGACGGTCAGCTGTTAGGGCATATCTATATTGGAACAGAGATTATAGGAGCTAAGATAAAGACTATGGCAGGCTTTCCGGCAGCGCTGGCTTCTCAGCTTAAGCACTGCATTCTGGCTCATCATGGAGAATTGGAATACGGTTCACCCAAGAAACCTTCTATCATTGAAGCCATGGCTTTGAACTTTGCCGATAATACCGATGCAAAGCTTCAGACCATGACGGAATTTTTAAACAGCGGGGATGAAAAGGCCACCTGGCTTGGCTTAAACAGACTCTTTGAAGCAAACATCAGAAGGACAATATTCTAAATAAACTGGTTTCGGATTATTTTACGCGATAAATGAATTTGGTTTTGAAAGGGATAAACATTGAAGGAAGATACTGTCTTAAAGAAAAATGAAGAATGTATCATTCACATAGAAGATATGGGAAATGACGGAGAAGGTATCGGCAAATACCAGGGCTATACCCTGTTTGTAAAGAATGCCCTGGTGGGAGATACGGTGCGGGTCCGTGCCATGAAATGCAAGAAAAACTACGGATATGCAAGGCTGATGGAGATAATTACCCCCTCTCCTTACCGAGTGGAACCAAGATGCAGGATTGCCCTTCAGTGCGGGGGATGTACCTTGCAGCATCTTGATTATGAGGAGCAGCTTCGGAGGAAACAAAAGAAAGTAGCAGACTGTATCGAAAGACTGGGAGGTATCACCGGAGGGTACGAGCTCTGTTCCATTATAGGAATGCAGAATCCGTATTATTACCGGAATAAGGCCCAGTTTCCCGTTGGGAGTAAAAATGGAAAACTTTCTATCGGCTTTTATGCAGGAGGATCTCATTCTATTATTGATACTGACAATTGCTGTATTCAGGCAAAGGAAAATGAGGATATTGTCAGAGCTGTCCGCTCCTTTTTAGAGGAAGAGAATATAAGCATATATAACGAGGAAACACATGAGGGACTTGTAAGACACATATTGATCCGCGTTGGATTTGTAACCGGTGAGATTATGGTATGTCTGGTCATTAACGGAAACGACCTGTCTGATAAAGAGAAGCTGGTTGAGAAGCTTAAGAGTATTAAAGGGATGAAAAGCATTTCCTTAAATATCAACAAGGAAAAGACTAACGTTATCCTGGGAAATAAGATAAGGCCTTTATGGGGAGAACCCTGCATCACAGACTATATCGGAGCAGTGAAGTTTCGTATCTCACCCCTTTCCTTTTACCAGGTAAATCCGGCACAGACGAGAGTGCTTTATGAAAAAGCCCTGGAATTTGCATGTCTGCAGGGAGATGAAACCGTCTGGGATCTGTACTGCGGAATCGGTACCATTTCCTTATTTCTTGCTGCAAAGGCTAAGAAGGTGTACGGTGTGGAAATTATACCTCAGGCAATTGAGGATGCCAGGGAAAATGCAAGAATTAACGGAATTGAAAATGCAGAATTCTTTGTGGGCGCAGCAGAAGAAGTTCTCCCGGAGAAATACAGGCAGGAGAAGATAGATGCAGACGTTATTGTTGTGGACCCGCCCAGAAAGGGCTGTGCGGAAAGCCTTTTAGACACCATTGTCTTAATGGCACCAAAGCGTGTGGTCTATGTATCCTGCGACCCTGCAACTTTAGGAAGGGATTTAAAGTACCTTACAAGCAGGGGGTATGAGCTTAAGAAGGTCCAGGCAGTTGACCAATTTCCGCATACCGGGCATGTGGAGACTGTCGTGTTGTTAAAACAAATGTAACGAATTTGATTAATATTTGAAGGGAGGAATACAAGATGTCGGTGAACGATATGGAAAAAATGAAAAAATTTTTAGAAGAGAAGAAATCTAAAGGTGGTTTCTTACAAGCCGAAAAAAAGATTGGCTCCGGTAAAGTTGAAAAGATGAATAAGAATATAGGAATTGAATTTACAAGAACTAATAAAATATCACAATAGATGTAAGGCATATTATTGTCAGGTGTCCTTTTGATGAGGTATACTACAAATGTAAAACCTACCCTGCCGCCAAGGCTCCACCAGGTTCAATCGGCATCTTTTTTATCTCCTCAAGGCATTGCGAAAGTGTTTGTCACAGAGGAAATAATGCAATAACCAAGATGATATAAATAATAACTGGTATAAACGTTGCATTTTAGTTAAAAGGAAAATATTTTGAGGCGAGATAAGAACATTTGTTCTTATCTCGCCTTTATGCTATAATTATTGAAGAAAAAGATTAAATTTCTTTGACGGATATGCTAAAAGCAAAAGTTGTTTTAAAAGCGACAGCCGGACGTTACGGTGGAACGTATGCTTATAGGGTTGTTGAAGGAAATAAGACCAATCACTTTTACAACCCTTTAACTGGATTTGGGATATCATTACCTAAAACATGCCTCTATATTTTCACTAATTAACTGAATTTCAGAGATTCCCCCCTGAATATCCCAGTGAAGAAAATTGATTTCCAAGCTGCCTATACTATGTTTGCCAATAGATAACTTAGTAGCCGATCCATCGGTTCTTAGTGAACGAAAACTAAAGCAGGTTCCGTCATTCAAGGTGAGAGTCCCGCTGCAGGTAAACGGTTCACCATATCTTCCCCAAAGATAGATTGTATCAATTGTATGTGCTTCTTCCCATTCCATCCTTATCCATGGCAGAGTATCTGCTTCTTTAGGAAGCCAATTATCCTGATCGATCATACCACATACGCCATTGGAGATATTCGTAACAAGGGAATCAAGCCCACGCTCTGATGAGGCGGTGATATGTGCAATAGGGGCGATGTCTCCTATATAGTTATAATCGGTTGTACAAACCGTAATCTTTTGGCTTTTTTCGGATTCAAGACCGGCTTCGTTAAACGCAGTAATCTCATAGGAGTATTCGGTATTCCGATATAATCCAACATCCATCCAGCTCGTCATAGAGGAAGAGATATTTTTGAATAGCACTCCATTCCTATAAATTCTATAGCCCTTTAGCATACCATTATAATCTATGGAAGACTCCCAGGATAGAGATATCCGGTAGTTTCCAAAAGCTTCTCCCATAGGATGTCCGGGTATTGTGGGGGGAATGCTTGTGATATCTTTGGGGCAAGCTTTGGTACTGAAAGAAAATTCACTTTTTTCTTTTAAACCGATTGCTTGTACCTTGTAGTAATAGTCATTCATTAGATTATATACAACCTGCTTATCATAGTAATAGGGAGTATCTATTGTGGCAAGATAATTACCTATACCCGGAATAAAATCCTCATTTGTTCCTCTGTAAAGTGCATAGCACAGATAGGAATATTCATCCGGCATTGTCCATTTCACAATTGTACCGCCTTCTGTGATACAGGCATCTATAATGCTTGGTGCCGGACAAGACTCTATCTGCAGCAGTCGGAATGTTTTCCAGCCATAAGCGGGAATGGAGAAGCAGAACCTGCCTTCGCAAGAAGGAATAGGAGCAGTATCATTTTCTATAACATCCGTTTCAATAATGTATGCGTTTAATAACAGGCCGGATATATCAACGCATACATTGCATTCAAGGCCCCTCGTTTCATGAAAGCGTATGATTAACCCATTGCCATTGCTTTCTGCCATTTTCACAGAGGTGGCTATAACATTATCCCTGTTTATTTTGAGAAAGCTATATGCATTATATGGCAGGGAGCCGGTTTGTGCATGGCAGATAATGTGTGATTTTAAAGGATTCGTAATATCAAATCCGAATCTATCGGCCTGTGCCTGTTTCCAGTCACAGGCTTTTTGCGTAGTAATACTATATCTGTAGGTAACCGGACCGGGCTGAGTATAGGTGAAGTTGGTTTTCCAAAAGTTATTGAATACCCAATTATATATCCATGGATATTTTATTTGATAGTTTTTGTCCCAATGACAGGTGCGGCGGCCTCCATATTGAACTAGAGGTGCATTGACAGAAGTAAATAATATGCTGTCTTTATCACCTTGAACATTAATCCAGTGATTTACTACATAAAAATCAGTATTTGACCAATAGAGCTGATGTGTTGGGAGATAAATATCTGGATTTACATAAGGCTCTACTTCACCGGCCGGTGTATCGTGTGTAATCCGAAAATTATCCATGTTGAAGGGAAATGTAAAGAAACCTTCTTCTGCACATTCTGTATAATCCGGCGGCGCGTCTGCTTTGAATACTTCATTGATAATGTCTATACGAGGTAAATCTGCATAAAGAATAACTTTTCTGACAACTTTTTCAACCCCGCGGGTACGGCCCTCAGAAACAAGCATGCCCATTACAGCGCCTGTTTCTGAGGAGATAGCTGCATTGGAGATTTCATCTTCTGTATATAGAACATTATCGTATAATTCGTTTTTAGAGGTATAATAGACAAATTGATTCATCTTATGGGGAGCAGCAGGATCTACCAGTTCTTTTTCATTATTTTGCTTATCAATACAGCTGCAAATGCAGCCGCTGGTATCTATGGTGACTTTAAAATAATCATTCTCTATTACATTTCCAGTCACAGCAACTGCTTTTTTGCTTTTGACTGGTGTGCTGCCTGGAATTATTCGAAAAGCCTTGTATCCATATTGAGGAACCAGAGAGGCTATAAAGCAGAGGCTCCCATCGGATGTTTTTTGCCAAGGAAGACTTATGCCTGTGCATGTATCTACAATTTCAAATGGGTGCGGAAAAGTTTCTGTTTCTATGGTGACTATATCTGTCCGTTCCCATGCACTATTGTTATATACGAAGATGGTTGGTCCTTCCGTTGGAACCAGTGACTCTAACGCTGTGAAGGAAGTGTCAAGCAGATGTCTTGCAATCCTTTGCGGCTCAAGTACTTTGTTCCGGGACCATTTTAACTGCTCATCGTTAACGTAATATTTCCAACTCGCCCAGTTATGTTCATCTGTTAACATCATGTCATCATATGCCCGGAAAAGATTGGTATACGGGTAAGGATGCCCGGGAACAAGCGCGGATGCAAGCGCTGAAAAATATTCTGCAACCGGTACATTTTCGTGATTTTCCTTGCTTATTGATGTTTCATAGGATACCTGGGCGGCTCCAAAGCTCCAAAAGCTTTCCAGTGTTCCCTGGACGCTGGGAATTATGTCTTTGTAATGTGTTTCAATATCCTCAAAGAAATCCTCAACAAGTGAATTAATGAAATGAGGAAAGACATAAGGCCTGTCTTCATCATCGGTACGTGAATTAAGAGCTTGTATATTATGCATGACATTTGGCTCAATTCCGGAATTATCACGGACCTTGGTAAGATGTATTAAATAGGAATCATAAGGGTAATCTTCAGTCTGCCTGTCTAAGAACAGATCGGTGATCCGTTTAATTGTGATATCAAGCGCAGATTCCCGAAAACCAAAATCATCAAAATGATATACAGGCCCATCAAATGTCAGTAATTTACTCTCCGGTGTCCGGCCTCTAAGATAAAAAAGGCGGGGATACTTCGGACTGTGTCCGTCCTCATAATTCCAATTGCTATCCTGTAAACGAAAGGAAAGGTATTTTTGACCTGCACTGGTCAATGCATCAACATGGGACCAGGAAAACCCTGCATCATCGGTATGAACCGCGAACTTTGCAGGAGGTGTTCCAAGGATATCATTGAGAAATCTGGCAGAATAATAATTCTGTCTGACGATTTGTTCCGTACCCATACCCTCGGTTGCAAAATGCAAATAGTTATAAGGATAGTTCATACGTTTTGATATAAGATTTCCCTTTAATTTTTCAATCCAATCGGCATTGCGGGCCGCCAGGGCAGAACCGTACAGCAAGTAGGAGGCTTCCACCGGATATTTCAATTGATTGTCTTTCTCCCACTCTTTGGTGGTATCAATTTTTTCCAATACCTCATCAAGATATTCAGGAAACAATTTGTAAATTAAATCCTCCTGATAGTCAGTGTAGCCGATATCAAGGTGCATATCGTGAGCTACATAGATTTTCCAGTGGCGGATTTTTCTCTGGGGAAGAGAAATAGAGGCTAATTCTCTTTCTATATTC
Organism: Anaerocolumna xylanovorans DSM 12503; assembly: GCF_900143645.1. GTDB lineage: Bacteria > Bacillota > Clostridia > Lachnospirales > Lachnospiraceae > Anaerocolumna > Anaerocolumna xylanovorans. The sequence goes on from NZ_FRFD01000005.1 coordinate 88,622, forward strand.
CCATTCCATGCAAACAGTGAAAATGTAACAATATCATTATCTTTTATTAATTCGGGAACGAGAAGTCTGATAGCAGACTTACCCCACGCAGCAGGTCCAATCGTTTGGCTGTATACAGGCTGTCCCGGTACCAATATACGTGCAGTAATAACACAATCCTCCAGAGAAGTGTCTATGTGAAGGAGTGTTTCACTTTTTAAAACACCGTTATCATTTAAAATCCATGGTGTTTGATGAATCTTTATGATTTCGAGTTCTTTCTTCATTATTATCCCCTTTCTGCTTCGTAATATCGTTTTATAATTAATTCTGCGAATAAACTGTCTGCCCATGCAAACCATGACCGGGTAAAGATATCAGGATTATCAGGGTGGAAACTCTCATGCATAGCACCGGTGCTGCCATCCGTATTTATTAAAAGTTCAATCATTTGGTCCATTTCATCAGCAGAAGAGGATGTTAAGCCTTGCATGGCAAGGCCAATAGGCCATACATTACCATTTGGCGTATGCGGGCTGCCAATCCCTTTTGCAAATTTACCGGTATAAAAGCAGGGATTATCCTTGCTCAGTACAAAACGCCGTGTATTTTGATATATTTGATCATCATAGGTTGTATATCCTAAATAGGGGATGGATAAAAGGCTCGGTATATTAGCATCATCCATCAGGAGATAATTACCGAAGCCGTCAACTTCATAAGCATAAATTGAACCATAGTCCGGGTGCTTAATGATACCGTGCCTGTGTATTGCAGCATCAATTGTTTGCTCCAGGTGTCTCGCTTTCTGATAAAGTTGCTCATCATTCCATACACTTTCGCAAATATTGCCGATGTAACGTAAAACAACAACCGCAAACATGTTGGAAGGTATTAAATAGCCATATTTGCATGCATCATCACTGGGGCGGAAGCCAGACCAGGTAAGACCGGTTTCTTTTACAGGAGCGCCTTTTCCGCCATTTGTCAGAGTATCACTTTCAGGAGCGTTATTTCTTATAAAGGAATACCTGGATTGTGTTGGGTGGTGCTGCTCTGTAGTCCAAAGGTCAAGGATGAGGGCTGCTGCATGACGGAAGTTTTCGTCAAATATACTACTGATCCCTGTTGCCTTCCAATATTGCCATGCAAGAGAGATTGGATAGCAGAGTGAGTCGATTTCATATTTACGTTCCCAGACCCAGGGATTCTGTAAGGTGATATCATCACGAAAGCCATTATTATTAGGCTCTTCATTGAAGGCATTTGCATATGGGTCTATGTGTATATAATTAATTTGGCGTCTGATCAGGCCTTCAATAACGCGCTGCAAGCCGTGATCCGTCCTTGCAAACGGAATGTAGTGACGTACCTGGGCTGATGAATCCCGCAGCCACATTGCCGGGATATCACCGGTAAAAATGAAGGTGGTGTTGTCATCTATAATTCTTGTTGTTGTATTTAGTGTGGATAAAAAGCAATTAATAAACATCTTTTTCTGGTTCTCATTAACAGAAAACTTATCGGCGGTTCTTGCCACAGATGTTATCGTTTCGGGTGCCAGATTCATGGTTCATCTCCTTAATCTATTTTTGTTGACTTTAATATACCTGTTAATGAAAGGAATGAGAGTAGACGATTGTTAGTAATTGAGTGGATATAACTCAAATGTTGATAAAACAGGGGCTGTCGCGACAGCCCCTGGTATTGTTTATAATGTATTTAGATTAATAAATCCTTACGGAAGACATTTTATCATTGCATGCGGCTCCAACATTATGAGTACCATAGTTAAAGAGCCATGATTGACCGTCAAAAAGCATATTTTCGTAGATAGTAACAGAACAATTCTTGGGAATTGCCAGTGAACTTACAGAGTCATTAGGAATACCCAATTGTATTAATTCATCCAGGGAATAGGTTCCCTTGGTAAGTGTTACGGCGCTGCCTTGAAACAGATCCCCGGAATAAAATGTGACACCTCTATCATAATAAATAATGCAAGAAGTCATTTGGTCATTTGCCGTAGGGCCTATATTAGATGAATCACCTGTGAATTCCCACATGGTACCGGCAAAATTATCGTCACTGTAAATTTCAACAGTACATCCGTCAGGAACTTTTAGTGATGTCATCCAGTTATCCGGAACACCGGCATTTGTGAGTGCTTCCCTTGTATATCGCCCGGGACGTAAAATATAAGACGCACCGCCATATTGATCATTCTCATAAACGGTTATCTGGGGTGTTGGTATAGACAGCTTGTTCTCCGATTGATCAGGAGGGATAACCTGTAGAAAGGCAACCGCACTGCTGGCTTCGTAGGTCTGGATCATACCGCTTGAGCAGGGAACCGTATAATCTCTGTACATCAGATTTCGCTGATTATCCCTGTTTGACCAGACCAGGTTAATATTGTCATTAATCCAAGATAGCCATTGTGTCTGCCCGCAGTCATTGATAAGGACAGAAATATAGTGTGCAAAAATCGCTTTCATGGTACCCTGTTCATTCCAATCACCTTCCGCAGGTAAGATACCGTCATTATTGCACATGACTTCCCTGGTATAATTGGCTGCCAAATTTGCATCGTTTAGGTAACTTATGTTGCCGGTGGCAAGATAGAGCATAGAAGCAGCTCCAATCATTGTGCCCTGATTATATGTATAATTGGTCCAATCTACAATTCCCTGGTCGGATATCAGATCAGGGACGCTGCCGGTTGAGGCATTGAAAAGGTGGGTTCGTGCCCAACTGTAGATATCCGTTGCTTTATTCAGATAGTCCACATTACCGGTTATTTCATAAAATTGCAGGGCTGCTATGATCGTCGGATAGTTGATGCATGAGTTTTTATGACCTTTTCCCATGCCGTTCGGCCCAAATCCCCAAAAAACGCCGCCATTAACAGAATCATAGGCTCTGGAATATACATTATCAAAGCCATCTAAGGCTACGTCAAGGTATTCCGTATTTCCCGTAATTTCGTAAGCACGGGCCATTGAAATAATCCACCACATCAAATCATCAAAAACAAACCATACCTCCTGATTATTCCAATTATATCCGTCATATTGCGCATATCCGCCTTCGTAAATATCATTGATTAAGGTAAGATACTTACTGTCACCGGTTCTTTCGTATGCATCCATTACCGTGTTCCAAAAAATTGCATGGGTCCATATTGCAGCAACGCTGTTCTTATCAGTATTCCCGTAGTATAGTTTGGTGTTTGGGTTATAGCAATAATTCTGAAATGCATCCATAGCAACATCAGCAATGGTAGAAGTGTGGGCCTTAACAGTTACCGGGCCTGGTAAAAATGTTGAAATAATTAATAATGCAGTTAAGAATATTACCAGTGTTTTTTTTGACTTGTCTTTTAGATTCTTCATTAAAGTACCTCCTCAGTTTAATAAGTAAACCCTCAATAGTAAATGTTACATAATTAAAGTAGCTTTTATTTGATTGGTATGAAATGGATAAAAGTTGGAAGATGGTTGGAGATTTCTTTGTTTTATACTGGCAGTGTCCGGATATAGATCATCTGGTTGAGTTTTGTTCGATAAGGAGGCTTTTGTATCAATAGAACAAAGTTTTATCCACATAGAAGTTGAGATTTATCCATTATATAAATATTTATCAGCAGATATAATTCACTTATAGACAGAGATATACAGGATTGATCGACCTGATTTTATGAAGGAGGCACATATGAGATTGTCAGATAAACATTTACGAAGAAGAATATGGCGTTATCGGGCTTTATATATTTTTATCCTGCCTGCGGTGGCCTGGTATATTATCTTTTGCTATATACCGATGTACGGTCTTGCACTGGGCTTTAAGGAATTTCATTTTAATATGTCAATATGGGAAAGCCCCTGGGTGGGAATGCGTTATTTTAATCAATTCATACATGACAGGATGTTCTGGCCGCTGTTGCAGAATACGGTCATTATCAGTTTGTTAAAAATGGTAATAGGATTTCCGGCTCCGATCATACTGGCGCTGATGATTAATGAAGTATCGAATAAGTACTTTAAGAAAGCAATTCAAACAGTGACATATCTTCCTTATTTTGTTTCGTGGGTAGTGTGTATTGCGGTTCTGGTTAAATTCATATCCCCTCATGACGGCATCATTAACAACATTCTGGTAAATGTGTTTCATAAAGAAGCTATTTACTTTATGGGAGAAAAAAACTGGTTTTATCCGTTGGTATTATTTACGGACATATGGAAAAACGTCGGGTGGAACTCAATCGTATATCTCTCGGCTTTATCCGGAATAGACCAGCAGTTATACGAGGCCGCAAGTATTGATGGAGCCGGAAAGTGGAAAAGCATGCTGCATATTACGCTTCCTAATATTATGCCCACGGCATGTATCTTATTTTTACTTAATATCGGAAACCTTCTGAAAGCCGGTTATGAGCAGATTATTCTTCTAAAGACACCCGGAAACAGTGCCTTGTCCATGATATTAGATACACAGATTATTCAACAGGGAATTCAACAGGGACGTTATGAGTATGCCACGGTTGCGGGTTTGTTCCAAAGTGTTATCGGACTTATCCTGGTTATCATAGTCAATAAAATCACAAGAAAACTGGCTGAAGTATCCTTGTGGTAGATGATTGGAGAAGAGGAATGATGAAAAAAGGTAAAATACAAATTGGTACTATTTTAAATTACAGCGCCCTATGTTTTCTTGGAATTATAACACTATATCCATTTATTTATATTTTAGTTCTGTCGTTTAATGATGGGTATGACACACTAAAAGGAGGAATTTATTTTTGGCCAAGGAAAATAACGTTTGCTAATTATATCAAGGTATTTCAGGATGGCAATATTCTGAATGCATATGGAATAACCATATTCAGAACTGTCATAGGTACGCTGATTGGAACAATCATGTGTGCTATGTTGGCCTATGCACTGGCCTTTAAAGATATGCCAGGCAGAAGATTTATAATTTTTTTCTTCTTTTTCACTACGATATTCAGCGGCGGAATGATACCTTATTACATACTGCTCCGTCAGCTGAAGCTTACACAAAGTGTATGGGTATATGTCTTGCCGCAAATATATAACTTCTTTAATATTATGCTGCTGCGGACTTACTTTGAAACAATACCCGAATCGATTGGAGAATCGGCTCGCATTGACGGTTGCGGATACGCCAGGGTTTTTTTACAGATGTTTCTGCCCCTGTCTAAACCGGTTTTAGCTACAATTATGCTGTTTTTTGGTGTGTCTCATTGGAATGAATGGTTTACAGGAGCGTATTATGTCCAGAATAAAGAGCTGTTTCCGGTGGCAACCCTGCTTCAGAATATTTTAAATGAAGCAACCTTTGAAAGTGCGACTTTTGATGCGACTAAAATGAATACCAATATTGCAACAGCAGTAAGCAGTACAACACCCGAATCATTAAAGATGGCCTTCATCATGGTTATGACTCTGCCAATTTTATGTGTTTATCCTTTTTTACAGAAATACTTTGTGAAGGGAATCATGATAGGTTCTGTCAAAGGATAATGAGTATTGTATAATCGCCCTAAGGGCAGTTATAATAAATTATAGGAGGAAAAGGTATGAAAAAGAAATTTAGGCAACTAACCGGATTGTTACTGATCATGATATTTCTGGTATCCTCATTAGCGGGGTGTCAGACGAAGGGCAGTAAAACATCCAAGGAAGGAGATAATTCCGGACAAACACAGAGTGACACGGCTACTCCGGCGGATACCGGAAAAAAGGAAGATGTTACACTTAAGTTCCTGATGTGCTGGAACGGTGCATCAAGCAGTGGTATGTCAGATTCCGTGAACAATATAGTAGCTCAGAAGATTAAAGAGGCGACAGGGGTGTCTCTTGAAATTGAGTATATTACTACAAGCGAAGTGGAACGACTGAACCTGATGTTTGCCTCCGGAAATATGCCGGATATTGTGAATGCACCGTATTGGGGCGGTACAAGTGCCGAAACAGTGGTTATTAAGAAGGCTGCCAAGGAAGGTCTGCTCTTAGACCTTAATCCATTGATTGAAAAATATGGTGAAAATCTAAAGCCTGCACTTACAACCGGTATTGCCGTTGGGTATAAGGAGAATGATGTCAATGATCCTGAATTTGAAGGAAAGCAGTACGTACTTCCGCAGCAGGCACCGGCTACCAATGAAGATGTGCTAAATTGGGGCGGTGGACTGTATTGCAGAAAAGATATCTTAGATGCTTTAAATATAGACCCAGCAAGCATAAATTCTGCCGATGCCCTTTATGATCTTATGAAGAAGATTAAAGAAGGCGGATTTAAGGATATCAACGGGAAGGAAGTCATTCCTGCCGGTGCATGGGGAGACGGATGGGATTATGTAGAATTCTGGCGCCCGTTCCGTCAGGATCGCAGAGAAGAATTTGACTATATTGATGGAAAGTTCGTATATCGTGCGAATAATCCTGCGGTGGATGACCGCGTATTGTATATGAGAAAGCTGATATCAGAAGGGCTATTTGATCCCGAATGTTTACGCCAATCAGATACACAGGGTAAAGAAAAGATGGCAACAGGCCGTGTGGCAATCGTTGGCAACCATTATTTCCATATCAGTGAATTTATGAGTTCAACACTTTATAAAACGAATCCCGAAATGCAGTATATCGCAATAGGGCCGCTGCCGTGGTCGGACGGTAAAACTACCGTGGTGGAAATGCCGGATCGTAACGGCACACCGGTAATGTTCCTTCCCAGTACATGCAAAAATCCGGAAGCTGCAATTAAAGTACTTAATTATATTAATTCAGATGAAGGCCAGCTCCTTGCCTATTACGGTGTTGAGGGGGAGCAATATGAGATGGTTGACGGGAAACCCAGAATGAAGCAGGAGTGGCTTGATAAATATAAAGCCAACGCAAAAGATCTTCAGGATATGGGTATCAGATCAACTTTTACAGATATGATTTGTCTTGACAAAAGATTAAGTGCTTATGGTGAATTGCAGCCGGGTGATGCAGATAAACCTGATGTATGGTATGAGCAGGCAAAATCAGTCCGCCAGATTGAGTTCCTGTCCGGGTACACAATTAAAGATGTAACAAAGAATTATCCTAAGAAGGAGGAGATTAGTTCCTTGATAGACTGGAATGCGTATCGGGATGCCACAGAGCGTGCATATTTTGCGGACTCTGATGAAGAAGCATTAAAAATCCTTGAGCAATTCCGTCAGCAGCTTCGCGATGGCGGCGTTACAGAATATGAGGAATGGGTAACAAAGGAAATGCAAAAGCCGGAATACGCAGATTATATTTATTAATACAGTAAAGCTGACAGTAAAGGTTACCAAGCTAGACGTTGGTAGCCTTTCTGTGTTAAACTTTCCTTCACACGAGGTGACATGTAAGTTATGAAAACAATCAAAAGAATGATACTGTCTCTATATCAGGATACTCCCATTGTCCGTAAATTTATGCTCTCTTCCTTTGTCCTTAGTCTGATTCCGCTGATATTGATGTCTGTACTATTCTATAGCCGTTTTAGGCAGATTATGCGTAATGAAGTGGCCTCTTCCTACGAACTGGTAGCATCACAGTATGTTTCCAACTTGGAAAATAAGATTAATATATATAACAGCTTAATTGATTCGATTGTGGTCAATGGCACAGTGCAGAATGTATTTTCAAAGCAGGACAAATATAGTGTGAAAGATACAATTGATATTTGGAGATTATTTTACCGTGAAATTGATAATTTAATTTATGCAAAAAATCCGCAAGAGATTTATAGCATTATGCTTTATGCAAAAAGTGATAAGTTCCCAAGAGACGGTATGCATTTGAGTAATTATGAGCAGGTGGCTGATGAGCAGTGGTTTGTTGAGACTTTCAGGCAAAGAAAGCCAATTTATGATTATCAGTATACAGTGGATGCTTTGAATATTGATTTATTATCATTTGTAAAATTCATACCTAATTTGAATGGTAATACTTATACAAAAGAACTGGGATTGATTAAAATTGATTTACTTGCCCATGAGTTCTTTGGAGTAAGTCAGAAGAATGCTGCTATGGAAGCTTATGATTTGTTTGTTCTGAATCCGGAAAGTGAAATTATCTATACGAATTCGGATCAGGTATTCCCGGAAGAAGAGCTGACAGATATGATTAATCCGTCCCGTGGGCAGTCAGGACATATCATATTAAGCCCAGAATACAGTAACCGGATAGCAGTTGTTGATAATATTAACGGCTGCAATTGGAAGGTATGCCTCATATTTCAGAATAACAAATTAGATCAAAAATTTAATGATACGTATGTATTTATCTTTATGATACTGCTGATTATGCTGGCTTTTATGATATTACTGACCTTCCTGTTCACAACGGCATATTCCAGGCGGACCAACCAACTGATAAAAAAGATAAAAAAGATAGGAAAAGGGGATTTAAGTGTCAAGGATGTTATCTATGGAAATGATGAGATTGGGATGATTGATGCCGCATTTAACCATATGATAATAAGCCTGAATGAGCAGATTGACAAGAACTATATTCAATGGATCGCCATGCAGGAAGCGGAATTAAAAGCCTTACAGCTTCAAATTAATCCCCATTTCTTATATAATACGTTGGAATCCATCAGCGGTATGGCTTCAATAAAGGGATGTCCCGATATCAGCAAGGTCAGCGAAAAATTAGGAATGATGTTTCGGTATAGTATTAATAAAAGCGGTACAGAGCTGGTTGCATTGAATGAAGAAATACAGCACGTAATGAATTATTTTTATATACAGAATGTTCGGTTTGGTGATACCATAACCCCTGTCATTGAAATACCCGATGACTTGAAAAGAAGTAAAATTCCGCGCTTTATCCTGCAGCCAATTGTTGAGAACTCAATTATACACGGCTTTGAAGGAAACAAGCGCCAGGGTTGTATTGAAATATCTGCAACTTCTGCTGAAGACAATCTTATCATTGATATTTATGACGATGGGGTAGGCATGAGTGAAAAGCAGGTAGATGATTTAAACGAATACATCAGTCAGATAAAGACGGTTTTACATGAGGAGGAGAATAGAAGTATAGGAGTCAAAAATGTTAATACCCGTATTAGGCTAATGTTTGGAGAACAATATGGCCTGCAGATTCGCAGTAAACTATCAGCGGGTACCCAAGTTCGCATTATATTGCCGCTGAATAGTCGGATGGAGGGAAAAAATGTACAAAGTATTGGTTGTTGACGATGAGCAATGGATAAGGAAAGGAATTGTATCAAAGCTTACAAATCATGGATTTCAATTTGATTGGATTCGTGAGTCGGAGGATGCGGAAACCGCACTTATTTTCATTAGAGAAAATAAGCCGGATATTGTGATTACGGATATTCGCCTTCCGGAGATGAGTGGAATTGATTTGATCCGTGAGATTAAGAAAATATATACTGCGGTGCAATTTATTATTATAAGCGGCTATGCAGAATTTCAATATGCGGAGCAGGCATTGAATATGGGGGTAAGCAGTTATTTACTGAAGCCGGTACCGGAAGAGGATCTTGCGGAGGCAGTGGAGCATGTTATTGTGAATATAGAAAAACAAAAAGAAATTGGCCAAATAGAGACAAAAAAGAAACGTTTAGAGGAGAGTAATGAAACTCTGGTTCTGGAACGCGCGATCAACAAGGCCCTTCACAGCAGAAATGAAGCTGGTGGTACAGAGGGATCTGTGCAGTTTAGCCCCATGGGAGAAGATAAAATATATAATTACATGCTGCTGCTAATCCATGTTGACAGCTCCAGTTATTCCGACTCAACATTTAAATATGAGGATATCGGACTTATTAAATATGCAATTAAAAATATTGCTGATGAAATCCGCCCAAATAATAATTTCGCAGTTGTGGATAATCTCAAAGATGTAACACAGGTTATGATTATCATTGCGCATCCGGATGCAGAAGAGCTTCAGCGTTTATGCAAAACTTTTGCATATGACTTGTATTCAAAAATCATTAAATATGTAACTATTTCTGTTACAATTGCCATCAGTGGTATATGCAGTAAGATATCACCGGAAATCTATAAACAGGCTGTGTCGGCACTCAACATGAGACTGGTAAATAATAGCAGGATATTCAGCTATGACAGGATTGACTATAATGCAAAGTTTGAATTGGCCGAGCATCAACTGCGTATATTGGAGAGATACGTTACTGTTGGTGATTATAAGAATATAAGGGTTATATTACAGGAGATTTTTTCAAATGATAACCTTCGTAATCGCAAGGCGGAGTATGTAAAAAGCATTTATTATGAAATTATCCGTATTATACTGAAAAATTGCAGCATAATGGATGAGCATGAGAACAGCATTAGTATTCAGCAACTGCTTTCTGATGAAGTAATTGATCATTCAGATAATCCCCAACAGATAGTTGATTATCTGTACGATACCATGACCCGGATTCTTAAGGAAGATACGAGTGTAAATGCTAATTGCCGTGAGATTATTGGGAAAGCAAAAGAGTATATCAAGAGAAACTATGTGAATGAAATTACGGTAAAAGAACTGGCAGGTCATTTTTCCGTTAATCCTAATTACTTTTCGACAATTTTTAAGCAGGAGACAGGTGTTACGTTAACAAATTATCTTAAAGATACCCGTATTGAAAAAGCTTGTGATTTGCTAAGGAACACACATAGTTCAATTCATGAGATTGCGCAGATAGTAGGTTATGAAGATACTCAATATTTTTACAGAGTATTTAAAAAGACATTAGGAATAACGCCTCTGGAATATCGAAATAAAGAATAGTGAAATGGATGAGTGGAATCAGCTATAACAACAGGGTTGTAAAACGAATGGGAAAATGATAAAATATTTTTGTATTATGTATCAAAACGAAGAGGTGCCAAAATGAAAACAAGCGATAAAAGGCTCTAAGAAAGATTAATGGAAAAGCTGGTATCAGCTTGTTTCAAACCGCAAACTCAACCCAGAGGGAATACTACAATATACTAGGGAAGATAACCTCTGCATCAATTTGAAAAAAGGTGAGATGGAATATGAATGCCGGGCAAAAAATGCCAATAGATTTAAATAAATGGTGCCATTATATTGTAAATGTCGGTCATGTCACGGCTGCCCTTATAATCCTGGCGCATGTGATCTGGTATTTTGTGGCAAGAAACGTTCTTGCCTGGCCTCCCGATATTTATCTGCGTAATTATATCATTTTACCTGCGATAGGTTTTTTTGTTTTAAATTTGTCGGTCGACAGGTTTGTTCGATCCGCCGGTTTTTCACTTTCGGCGAAGGAATATTTATCTGTTTCGCTTTTTATAATCTTTTCTCTCTACCTTTCTTTGACCCATGACATTGCAAAAGTTTTGTTATGCTCTTACATCCTTCCGATTTTTGCTTCTACTATTTTTTCTAATGTGAAGCTAACCCGTCGGATTTTTTTTATGAGTGTAATCGCTGTTCTGCTGCCCGGTGTCAAGATATATTTCGCAGGAGAATTGGACAGCGATATGCTCATGGAGATTTTTGTCGCGTGTTTTATATTCCTCTGTTCGTATCTGCTGGCTAAGGTTTTGATACGATATAGTCATGATAATCTTGCGGCGCTAAAGGATTCTAATGAAGAAGCAATGAATAATGAGCTTGCTTTTCTCCAGGCGCAGATTAAACCCCATTTTTTGTATAACGCAATTAACACTATGGTCTCGTTTTGCTATACGGACAGCGAAAAGGCGGCGAACCTGCTTGTTAATTTCAGTAAATATTTAAGACTCATATTTGATATTGACCATAAATTAATGATAGTCCCGTTAGCGAGAGAAATTGAGTTAATAAAAGCCTATGTTGAAATAGAAAAAGCTCGTTTTGGCGAGCTGATAAATGTTGAATACGATATTGACCCGAAATTTTTGAGAATGGAAATACCTTCTTTTTGCATTCAGCCTTTAGTGGAAAATGCTATAAAGCACGGGCTGTGTAAAAAAAGCACTGGCGGAACCGTCCTTATATCGGTGAAAAAAAGAGAGGGTGTTATTATCATAGGGGTCTGTGATACGGGAATAGGGATGCCGGCGGAAAAGCTCGATAAATTAAGAAACAACGAATCGGCAAACGACGGAGTCGGCTTTTTCAATGTCAGCAGACGTATCAGGGGCTGGAGAGATGCGCAGATTGATATCCTCAGCACAGAAGGTGAAGGAACCGCTGTAACAATAAAAATATCTGAGGGTATTGCATAAGGGGGTGCTGCGACATATGTTAAGAGCAATTATTGTTGATGATGAGAAACCTGCAGTTGAGGTTCTCAAGCTCTTACTTGAGAAAACCGGACAGATATGTGTTGTCGGTTCTTTCATGAGTGCTGTGCACGCCCTTTCGGAAGTGCAGAATCTAAAACCTGACGTTGCGTTTCTCGATATAGAAATGCCTGAAATGTCCGGACTGGAGCTTGCTGAAAAAATCATAGAGGCAGGTAACGATATTGAGATCGTATTCGTTACCGCCTATGACAAATACGCCCTCGAAGCTTTTCGGGTAAACGCTATCAATTATATACTCAAACCGTTATCTTCAGACTATATTTCACAGACGATAACAAGGCTGAAAAAAATAAAGCCGTCGCCGGTTTCTCCCCAAATGCCCGCGGACAAAGGCCGCATATATTGTTTTGGCAGATTATTGGTGTACGGGGCCGGATACAGACAAGCTGTCAAATGGCGCACCTCAAAGGCAGAAGAGCTTTTCGCCTTCATGCTGCAAAATTTAAATAATGAAGTTTCGAAATGGAAGATCACACAAGCTCTTTGGCCGGAATGTGAAACGGAAAAACTCAATGTGAATTTGTATACGACCGTTTATCAGGTAAAGAAGACGCTGTTGTCGGCAAATATTAAATTTGATTTCGCGTTTGTAAATGGCAGATACAAGCTGGAGCTACCAGAGGTATATATTGATTCTGCTGAGTTTGAAACAATTACAAATACCAAGATTATATTGTCAGCAGCATCTATTGAAAGATACAAAAAAGTTCTTAGCTTATACAAAGGGAATTACCTGGATGAAAATGAGTATCGCTGGTCTCAAAGTAAGGTTGAAGAATATTCAAGAAGGTATTGCAGTTTGGTTTTTGATTTTGTCAAATACTACGAAACCGGGATGGATTATGCAAATGCTGAAAAAATCCTTCAGGAGGCCCTGACAAAAGTTCCCCTTGACGATGATTTAAACGGAATGCTGCTGAAACTGTTTTTTATAAAGAAAGATAAGGTATCATTGGTTATGCATTATAACAAAATCGAAAAGCTATATAAAGCAGAGCTTGGTATTGCGCCAAATGCGGCCATGCAGGATTTGTTCAACAGAGCATTCAAATTATAATCATCTCGGTAATAAGTTTCATGGCAGTGAAGGGATGCGGGCGAAAGATTGATAATACACCGGACCATCCGGCGTTTGAAATTATTAATTCCGTAGTAGAGGTGCAAATTGACGCCACTGGAAAAAAGCGGTACAATACCGTTATCTCATATTAATCGATAGGAGGTTGTCTATATGCAAAAGCGTAACCATTCTTGGGGGAGGAATATGTCTTTTTGTAAACGTATACTTTCGTTAATTCTCGTTGTATCACTCATTCTGTCCCCCACTCCGGTGTATGCAGCCAGAACTTACTCTAATCCGGAACTTGCCAGAGCCATGACGCTCGGGTTCGGAACATACCGTTTAGACAACCCGGCTGTAACCTATGCACAATTTATGAGCATGATTGACAGGACGGTTGAATTGGCAGACAAGAGTAAACTTGCCGGGTGGAAAGCGAAGTTCAAGAACGCACGAACGTCAAAAAAGGTTATGACGCGGTTTGAAGGAATGATGATCGTCCTTAATGCGGCAAATACGCTCGGTGGAGATTATCCGGAATTTAATGCCAATTGGGGAGAAATTAATGATAAGATTGGCGAAAAAGTATGGGACGAGATAGGTAAAATAAAAGATCCCTATAAATATATTCCTAACCATGCTCCCTATGGTGGAGGCGGATTTAAGAATGACAAGTATATATATGAATGGGATGACTGTGGCGTCGCATATCGTTATGCGTTTGGCAGAGTGTCACTTTATAGTGGCAAAACACTTTTTGACTATGACACTGCTAAAAATACAATGCGTCCCGACAAAAATTTTTTGTATACCGAAGCATTGCTCGTGGCGTTGAGATTGTATGATTCCTCTGAAAGTGCGTTCCCTGTCACCGAGAGGCCGAAAAATGCAGACGACATTGCCATACTGGACAAAGCCGAGAAACGAAAACAAGTGATACGAAGCAGTCCGACGACTGTAACTGTAACCGGCGCCAAATACTATGTTTCCAATAGCGGAGATGATAATAACGACGGGCTGTCGCCTGATAAACCGTGGGCGACACTTGAAAAAATCCGCTGGGCACTGGACAATCATGTCATTAAAAATGGTGATGGAATTTTTCTTGAACGTGGCGGTCTATGGCGTGGAAGCATAAGCTGCTGGGGTATTGACGGAGTGACTTATTCGGCCTATGGAGAAGGCGAAAAGCCTAGAATCTACGGTTCTCCTGAAAGTGGCGCCGGCGCGGCGAAATGGTCTTTATGGTATGAAAAAAATGGAATTAAAATATGGAAATTTTACAAAGATATTTCAGATTGCGGTGGTATCGTATTTAATGACGGTAAAAGTTATGCCACACGCGTATTTTCCTACTGGAACGGCAAACAGGCGTTGTCCTGTAAAGATTATAAAACAAAGTTTAATATTGCCGCCGAATTGACGTATGACTTACAGTTTTATTCAACATTTGATATGAGCAAATATCAAATTCCCTACGGAGTACACGATGTAGACTCAAACGGCCCAATCTATTTACGCTGTGACAAAGGAAATCCGGGAGCGCTCTATAAAACGATTGAATTTCAGTCATCAGTTCAGCCTGCGGCTGGTTATACAGGTATTATCTACGGCGGAAATAATATCGTGGTTGATAATATCTGCGTTATGTACCGCAGTACAATGGGGCTTGACCGTTCGGGAGGAAACAATGTAACATATCAAAATTGTGAAGTGGCCTGGGTCGGCGGTGGTTCTCATATAATCGGAGCGGGCGCCGCATCTGATGAACCCTGGCTGTCGGCATACAGTGAGCCTTTTGTCCCAACTTCAGGCGAAGGAATAAGGCTGGAAGGAAACAACAATAAAGCGCTAAATAACTATGTACACGATTGCTTCGATGGAGGTATTACCGTTGAATTCGACTATTTTGACACGGCATGGAACTGTAATGGTATGACAATTCGCGGGAACCTGATTGAACGTTGTGTGTCAGGCGTACTTGTTGGTGAACACTATGAGGATAAAGAAGCGGGTAACGCAGGTAAAATTAAGTTTAGTGGGATAAACATTACTGATAACTACATTATGTACAGCGGTTACGGCTGGAGCAGCAGCAAGAATTACCACACCTGGATAGATAAAAGCTATGCTGGAAACGCAATTACCTGGTGGGAGGGACCTGTGTGGAATAAAGGAGGAACGGTCAGTAAAAACGTGCTGTACAAAGCCAAATACTCACTGGTACAATTTGGCGCAATCGGCAAAAATAGACCGGTATTCAGTGGAAATGTTTTTGTACAAAACAATAATGGCATAATAGCATATATTTCACCAACAAATGACAGGATAGGGAAAGCAGAATTTAAAAATATCGACAACTATACAGCCGAAGTGACCATACGAGATTATTTGGGTGACAAAACTGCCAAAATACTACCGGTGTCGCGATAGGGTATTAAATTCTGTGGATATTCCCGGGGGTTATTGAGATGGACAAGAATACTTTCATGAAGGAGAGCGGCAGCTATACCTATGTGGCCAAGGGATATGGAGTGAAAATTGCCGATATCCTGTGGAGTTCCACGAAGGAATCCATCCTTGCAGTCAATAAAAAGACTGGCAGGGCAATGGCCAAAAAAGCCGGAACAGCTTTATTAGGCTCTGATTAGAAACAAAAGTGGCGGATAATTTCCCCAAATTTATAAAATGAAACAAAGTTTGCACATAAATAAAAGACAGAATAAGAAGTCATCGCAAAATTTGTATAAATAAGGATGTATTACTGTTTTTTCCTAAAAATAGCATAATATTAAAGCCGACATAAAGTCAAAAATGGTTCAAGACCTTAAAGTGTATCTATATTAGGACGAACCAGCGATATAAAATTTAAGGAAGGAATAATATTATGCATTTGCATTATATGGGGCGCTAAATGAAATACGATAAAGATTTTTGGAGTTATATTGATAAAATAGTCAGTCAGTCTGAGATAGTAATTGATAGGCCTAAAGGCACGTGCCATCCTAAATACCCCGGGATTAAATATATTGCTGATTATGGATACTTGAAAAATACATTTTCAATGGATGGGGATGGTATTGATATTTGGAGAGGGTCTTCTCCTGATAATAATATAGAAACAATAATTTGTACAGTAGATTTATTAAAAAAAGATTCAGAAATAAAAATACTTATAGGATGTACAGAGACTGAAAAAAAGGAAATTTATGAATTTCATAATAACTCAGAATATATGAAAGGAATAATGGTATCAAGATATTAAATGATACAGTGGCATCATGATTTAGGTGAAACTATTATGAGTAAAGAAGAACAATTAATTTTAGAACTTGTAAATAGTATTTCTTTTTTAGAGCGAGGGAATATAGAACATATTAATTGAAAAGAAAATTTTCCTGTTTTTGTATCCTCCAATTAATAATTATATACCAGAAGAGTATAAAAACAGTCTTGAAAAAAATATATTTTATTAAAACAAGAAATTGACAGACATATAAAAGAAGTTGAAAATATTCAGAAAGGCCTTACGAAATGAGTGTTAGAATGTACGATATTAAGAAAGGCATAAAAAAGATAAAGCTGTTTGACAATGCAAACCATGTTACAAGCTATACAAAGAACAAGGAAGAATATGATAAGACTGTTGGTGAATTTCTAAACGAAATTGGAATCGGTTAAGATGAAAAAAAATTTTTGATTGTGAATTGATCAATTTTGTTGGATAGAGATATTAAAAAATGCCTTTTTTCTACAAAAATACAACAAATAGTGATTTACATCTTATGTATGAATAGATATAATATGTATAGGAATCTTATGGTATACAAGGAAGAAAGATACTATAATAGTCTTTAACGATAATTACAGAGGAGAAGGACCATGAAAAAATCACTAAAACTACTAACCAGCATTCTTTTATGTATCACAATCATTGCTTCCTATACTCTCATTTATGAGCAAAGAACAGAGGCAGCAACTGTTAAGATTAGCAATACCACGCTAACTCTGAGCGCAGGGAAGACACAAACCCTAAAAATAACTGGTACTACAAGCACAGTAAGTTGGTCAAGCAGTAATAAGAAGGTTGCAACAGTATCAACAGGTGGTAAAGTAACTGCCGTGTCTAATGGATCAGCTGTCATAACAGCTAAGGTTGGCAGTAAAAAGTATACATGTAAAGTAAAAGTACAAGGAAGCCAGAAGTTATCAAAAAATTGGAAAGACCTTGAGTTTACGATGAACGGTGAAGCATATAAATTGTTCTTTGATTTTAAACAGCTGAAAGATAACGGTTGGGACTTCAACTTATCTGATTACGGTCATGATAGTTATGTTATGAACAGTGGTGATAAAATTACCGGAACAATATATCTTAATAATACAAAGTATGATTCTGAAATTATAGCGGGCTTTATCAATACAGATAAAAAAGCAAAAGATATTAAAAAATGTAAAATATGGACGATTAATATTAATAATAGATTTGCAAAAAACCCTGTTTCGTTTGCTTTACCCGGTGGAATTAAATCAGGAAGTACTTTAAAAGAAGTCGTAAAGGCTTACGGTAAACCGGATGAGACCTATAGAGCGGCTGATATGGGATATTGGGTTTACACTTATTCATCAAATTATGAAAAGTATTTCAAATTAGAGATTGATGATAAAAAAGGCGTACTTGGAATGACGATGCAGTTATATGATTAAAATAGAAGGGCAAGACCATTTTACAGTGGTCTTGCCCTTTTGTATAGATTGAAGCCTTTCCGAGGAGCAATTGCCATGGAAGCCGAAAAAGGTGGAATCACGGTGAATACCGCTGCTCCTGGTTGACAGAACAGGTTATTAAAGCGTCGGGAAGCTATGAATTATAATTCAATATTCAGCTCAATCATATCCCTATGAAACTCATTTTTCTCGTAATGAAACTCTTAAAAATGACTATTGGAATAGTAGAATAGGCAAAAAACATGTAGAATAGACATGAAATATTGATTGTTAGCCAAAAATGTATTAATGTGGAAATGTAAGGAAATAAATTTTGTAAAGGGGGGGAGAATTTTATTTCTTATTACCGGTAATAAATTTATATTAAAAGAGTAGTCCTTACTTTAATCGATCATTGTAAAAACAAAAATGAGTATATATTAAAAACAGCGAGCTAGTGTGAATTATTGAAAAGCATAATTCACACACAAGTTTGTGCCTGCGAAATCCTCGGCACAAACTTGAGGGGTACTGAAGAAGGCATAGGAGCTAGTGTGAAAAATAAAAAACATTTTTCACTTTCTATTTAGGCAGTATCATGTACATTGCAAGCAATCTACTGGCAAACCTGCGGTATTCACGAAAGGAGATAAAATGAAACGAAATTCAAAATTCAAAAATGGAATTGCATTGTTTATGTTATTAGCATTAGTATTATCGAATACTAACATAGTTAGTGCATCAGAAGTTGTGGATGGTGCTTCTGGCGAACCCCAAACAGCGGACGAGCAAATTAATAACGAAACGTATGGTGATGTAGGTATATATAATACATGGAATTATTATCAAAGTGAACAATCTACAAATTGCAGCGCTCAATCCGGTGGTTCGCTGGTCTCATATACGGAAAGACATAAAACGGGTGAGGCATCAGGAAATGTTAAAACATATCCATATTATTTATATTCAAAATATACCGGTTCAAAAACGGTAGAAGAAATCAAATCTACATGGACAGTAGGCTGTAATCTTAAAAATTCAGCCAGTCTTGGATTAAGTGCTAATGTTGGAGCCGGAACAACTACTACTGTATCTGCTTCGGCTACTACCAGTGAAAGTTGGCAATGGATTCAAGCATCAAAGTATTATTCAAGTACGAATGGCTCAAAATTGGTGTATTCGAATTCTAATTTTACTATCGCACCATATAAGTATTCTGATTCCGATAGTATTTACCTTATTAATAGCTCTTACTTGAAACTAAAAGGAGATAATCAACCTTACAGCATAAGTAGCGGCTGCTAACATCAGCGGAGTTGTTAAGGCATCTTAACAACTCCGTTTCTTTATCTTATAGGAGTTTATGTCCTATAAGATAAAAAGCCCTGCGGGCAGGATGCACATGATGCGCCAAGGAAGTTGTCACTGCGTGACGGCGCATCAGCACCAGAGTCTGGCAAGCCAGACTCTTTCTTATAATTTCAGGGAGAAGTGTGCTAATAAGCACGCAGATGGAAGCCAAGAGTGAAAGAAAATTTAGAAAAAGAAAGGTGCCATAATGTGATTCTTTCACTCCTTTTTATTTGAGGCAGTATCGCGTAGCTTGCAAGCAATCTACTGGCTTGCCTGCGATATACAATGGGTATAAATATGATTAAAACAAAACACATTATATTTACACTAATACTGATCCTGCTATTGGGAGGCTGTAGCAAGGCGCCTTCCACCCCTAAGGACAATATTGATGATTTATTTAATATAAATCTTAATGATAATAATAAAATAATGTATAGCCTAATGGCACATCGGCTGGGGATTTACGATTTGGAAAAAAAACAATGGAGAGCTTTAGATGACACCCCTAATCTCTTTCAATATACTTTTCCAAAGGAAGACAACTATTTTATAAGTGGGCACAGTCTTGAGAATAATTATGTGATTCTTAAGTATTCTGGTGATAAATTAGAAATCGTTCACTATATGGAAAAAGATGAAAAAATATTCCCCCTGGTTGCTAATGATGGAACGAATTATTATTTAATTCAAAAATATACGGATACGGATATAGTAGAATCAAAAATTGTGACCTTTGACGTAAACTGGGGAGCTAAAGTATTATTGGATAATAGTCAGAGAATTTGCGAGGGTATAATATCAGGCAATAACTTATATTATACAGCCTATGAAGGTAAAAATGATACATATAACCTGTATAAATTAAATTTGGAAACAAATATCAGTGTACTTGAACAAAGTAACTTAATCAGCGATGATATATTTTTATATAAGAATTCACTATATGTCAGTGATGGCCAAAATATTTATAACAATAAGAATACATTTACAAAACGAGCATTTAATTATTTCTTTGATGACGATGATATTTTGTTTCAAGTGAATATTAATAAAGATGGTGATCTGGAATATTATATTACAGATTTAATATCAATGAAAACATTAAAAGATAAATTTGACATTGTTAACTTTGAAAAGAAAGAAGGCAGCATTATCTTATACGGTAATGGGATTGTAAATGAAATATCATTAAAAGATGGGGAGTAGGTTGAAAAGTACAATGTATTTTTCATTTTCTATTTGGGCAGTTTCGCAAGTAAACTTGTGAAATGCATGAGGAGTTAAAATGAATTCAGAAATTATAATAAGTAATTTGTGTTTTAAAATAAAAAATAAAATAATATTCCATGACTTAAATATTAAACTAAATAACGGTATTTATGTACTGCAGGGTAAAAGCGGTATTGGTAAAACAACATTACTAAATCTAATTTCCGGTTTATACGGAGATTATAAAGGAAATATAATTATAGCCGGTTGTAATAAGCTTTCTTATATGTTTCAAGATGAAATGCTTTTTAGCAATCTGACTGTCAAAGAAAATTTATTTATAAAATATTGCGCTCAAAATACCGACAAATCTGTGTTCACTACTATACTGGAAAAGTTATTATATAAATATGACTTAGGTGATTTAACAGATGAAAAAATCAAGTATTTATCCGGCGGAGAGAGACAAAGATTGCAGCTGGCCGTTTTGTCAATAGACGAACCGGATATAATTCTATTGGATGAGCCATTTTCTAAACTGGACTATGAAACCAGAAATAAAACATTTAATTATATTTTGAAAGAATGGTCTGATAAGATGGTGATAATTGTAAGCCATGATACTATTAGTACAGATTATAATATAAAGTATTTACATATGGAAGAGGGCAAATTACATGAATTATAATTTACACCAGGTTTCAAAATATTTAGAAAAAAAATCAAGCTCTTACTTAAAAGTATCTATATTCATATTTATATGTACATTAATTTCGCTGTCATCGGTTCTAATTATAAACAGAAATCAACAAAATCAGAATGATAAAAATTTTAACTCTAACAAAAATGTACATATAATAAGAATAACCAGTAAAATGTCTGATAATACTGATTTGCAGCAGCTTACGATAAAGGATCCGGATTATATTAAAAGCATATTTACACATAATAATATTCCGGAGGAAAAGTATTCTTTAAGTACAGTGTATGCTATTAAATTCGGGATTACTGATTATGAAACCAATGAAGCTTTGGAAATATATGGAGTAACTGATGAAAACAAGAATATAATTGAAAACATTAAGCTTCTGGATGATACTCTATATATGGAAGATTATGATAACAGTTCAATTACTTTAGATATTCCGGTTTTAACCATTGAAGACGGGGGTATCTCGTCAAGTAAATCCCAGAAATTAAGAATGGACTGTAAGGAAATTGAGCTTAAAGATTCACCTTTAACATTATATAAAGTTTCTCATAAGAACTTGAAATATGCCTATGCGAATGAATCTGCCTTTCTTAAAATATTTAAAATAATGAACGGCTTGAGTAATGATGTGACCTCTCTCAATTCTCCTGATTTAGAAAATTATTCAGTAATTGATGAATTGTATCTTTTTGTTAACAATATCTATGATGTGGATTTGATTGCAAATCTTCTGGAGAAAAATTCTTATCAGGTTATTTATTCATTATCAGCCTTTAATTCATTAGGGAACAGTTTGAAAAGTTCCAGTATATTACTTGTTGTTATTACCGTTGTTATGGTTTTATTAACCTCATTGCATCTAATACTATCCTTTAACTCTTTTTTGAAATTACAACAAAAAGATATGGGGATTTTAAAATTTTACGGTTATTCAGATTATCAGATCAAACAGATATATAGTTATAATATTCGTAACGTATTTATCAGACTTAATATCGTATTAAGCCTGTTTAGTTTAACCCTTGGTTTTATACTTCTTGGTTTAAAGGAATTTATCAGTATTCTAAGTATAGTATTGGTTCTTGTCTTAATAATGAAAGGTATAGAAATTATTATTACATCTCTCATTTTAAAAAGAATAGTGTCTAAGGACATAATATCATTAGTTAAGACTTCGAAAGAATTTGAATAAAGAATCAATATCCTTTTGCGCCTTTGGTGTTCATACCGGAAATAACTCGTTTACCGCTGTCAAAAATCACCCCGACACTTCCTGCCCATCAATCGTATTACTATTGAAAGGAGGCAACACGATGACTAAACCTTTGTCGCGTACGGACAAAGAGATTGCGGAAATATACTCGCGCCATATAAGAACCGTTTACCGTGTCTGCTTTGCTTACATGAAGAATACTGCTGATACCGAAGATGCGGTTCAAGATACCTTTGTGAAGATGATCAGATACAGCGCAGCCTTTGAGAGCGAAGAGCATGAAAAAGCATGGCTGATCAGAACGGCATCCAATGTATGCAAAGATATTCTCAAGGCTTGGTGGCGCAGGCGGGAGAATCTGGAGGATTATGAGCAGTTGTATGGTACCGAGGGTATCGAAGTCGATGACACGCTAAAGGTGGTCATGGGTTTGCCGGATAAATATAAGACAGTTGTATATCTGTATTATTATGAAGGTTATACAAGTGTGGAGATAGCAGAGATTCTTCATAAGCCGCAATCAACAATCCGTAACTATTTACATGAGGCTCGTAATGTCCTCCGAGAACAATTAGGGAGTGATTTTTAAATGAAGAATAAGAGTATTATCGATTCCTGGAACAAAACTGATCCGGACAGCGCGGCACAGGAGCACATGTTGGAGAATATAATTAGCCGGTCTGGCGAGAAAAGAATGATCATGCATTGGAAACCATTAACTGCAGTCGCGGCTGCCTGCGTTATCTTGCTGGCGGGAGTGTTTGTCTTCAATCGTATAGATACGCCGGACCAGCTGCCGGATTCAGTTTCTTCAGGCAAGAATTCAAATCTGGCGAATCAAAATCCGGAATCAGAAGCCGGTATTGCCGATTTATCCGACGAGATTAAAGGGCTTCCGGTAAAAAATTTTAAGTTGTCTGAAATAGAGTTGAATATAGCAATGGACAGGATTGCCTTCTCTAATTTTCTTAACTTTTTTGAGTATGGGACTAGCAGCTTTGTTATTGTCAAAGTAGCTGATACGCAGCCGGTTCCTGCAACAGGTGATGATATGAGTGAAAAGCAGACCTCTGCGGTGAAAATTCTGGAGACGGTATGGGGTGATGATGTACCCAAAGCGATTGATGTTACACAATATTTATATGGCGGCTGCACCGGTGATGAAGCCACAAACCTATTACGTGAGGGTGGAGTGTACCTGCTTCCACTGGAAAATTATAAAGGAGAGTATTATCTGAACGGTGATTTAGACGTACTGTTTGAAATCGACGATCAGGGAAGGATCTGGTCACATTCTGATTATCCTGATTTTAACCGTTATGATGGTGAGGATTATCAGGCTGTTACCAAGGAGATTATGCGCATTTCACAGGATGATGCCCTAATACTTGCCACATCGAGTTTTGGCATGGCTATGCGTGGATGGCAATTACTTGAGGTTACGATTACCTCTGACCCCGAAGAGGAAAAAGACGAATATGGCTATATTGAAGTTGTATATGCTGCCCGTGTGGAGAGCACTTTAAGCGGAGATGACCCTGGTACTAAGATCTTGCTGCATTCCAATACAAATGAGGATGTGCCGTTAAGCAGTGGTAAACGCTACCTGTTATTCGTAGATAACTACGACGGAAAGCATTATATGAACCCAAACATGTTAGCCAGTGTTGAGGCGGATGGCACCATAAAGAATCTTGGCGGTGAGGGAAGCACGTTTGCGGAGTATAACAGCTATACAGTAGAAGAGGTTTCCAAGCTTGCGCATGAAGTGACAGAGTTTCTTAAAACTTTTCAACAATAAAGAATAGCCCCGGACAAACAATTTGTTTTGTCCGGGGCTACTGCTTTATATGGTCTTAATAGAATTAAGCTAAAACAACGTTAACAGCCTGTAAGCCACGAGCGCCATTAGTAATATCAAAAGTTACGTTTTGATTTTCTTCTAAAGATTTAAAGCCATCTGTAACAATTCCTGAGAAATGTACAAATATATCTTCGCCATTTTCGCTGTTTGTGATAAATCCAAATCCCTTTTGTGCATTAAACCACTTTACTGTACCTTTATTCATGAAAGATACCTCCTAATAATATAATTTTGAATATTTTTCGGTGAAAATAAAAAATCACATATCTTTGTAAATCATTAAATGTTTTAATGACTTACAAAAATATGTGAATCAAAATTTGCATCTAAAATAACTTCTTAATAATATCATGAATATCATAGGATGTCAACACTTATTAATAAATATTTTTATAAAAGATAAAGAGGTGAGCTTTCGGCAAATCATATTACTGTTTGGCAAAGGCTTACCCCTTTATTGATACATGTGCTAATGTTATTTTAGTTAAACAGAGTGATGAAAACGGTAAATCAAGATTTTATAGCCCAACGCAATTTTGCACAACGGGCACGGCTGTTGGAACTGCATTCGGCTGCTGACGGTCGAATAGCCTCGGGAGCTATTTCTTTGTAGACACCTTGATTATAAAAGCGTTTAAAAGATTTTTTAACAAGACGGTCTTCTCCTGAATGAAAAGTAAGGATAGCAACACGCCCGCCCTCTGTCAGGGTGGCCGGAAGTTTTTCTAAAAAATCATATAAAACTTCAAATTCATTATTGACATCAATTCGCAACGCTTGAAAGCATCGCTGACAGGATTTTTTGACCGCATCATTTCTGGTGGCTTCCGGAATGAATTTCAGAGTATCTTTGATAACTTGTTGGAGCGAAGTTGTTGTTGATATCTCTCTTCCTTTTTTGATTTCGGCAATAATAGCACGGGAGATTTCAGCAGAATACGGCTCGTCTGCATTTTCCAGGAGCATACCCTGTAATTCATTTTGTGAAATGGTTTTTAAACGTTCTGCTGCGGATATACCTCTATCCGGATTCAGACGTAAGTCTAATGGCCCTTCGCTTTTAAATGAAAATCCACGTTCCGGATTGTCTATTTGCATGGAAGAGACACCCAAATCTGCCAGTACAAAATTCAATGGTCCTGATTCTAAAGCAACCTGATCGATGTCAGAAAAGTTCATTTGCTTGATTGTTAAAATGTTAGAATCATAGCCTAAGCGTTCTAAACGCTCCCTGGTGCGGGGTAATTCAATTGGATCTATATCCAGTGAATATAAGTGCCCTTTTGAATCTAAACATTTAAGCATCTCTAAAGTATGGCCGCCATAACCCAGTGTTGCATCTAATCCGGTTTGTCCGGGAGTAATCTGTAAGATTTCCAATATTTCGTTCACACAAATGGAGCGATGCATACCGGCGGGAGTACTGCCTTTTTGAATCACCTTTGTCACGGCATCAGCATATTTCTCTGGCTGCAGTTCCTTATATTTTTCATTAAAAGCTTTCGGATGAGTACCTTTATACCGAACACGCCGCTGATGTTTTTGCTCTTGATTATCCATTGCATGACCATAAGGATTTTGCGCTTATGAATTCGGAATTTAAAATTGATACTTTATAAAATGCTTCGTTCATTCGTTCCTCCACCTTTTTAGTATATTTTAATGTTGTTATAGTGATATGATAGCAAATACAAATCATAAAAGCAAATTGTTAATAGATATTTACAATGTTATAATGATATATGCCCCAATAATACTGTTAGAAGATTACAGGCTAAATGACGGAGAATGCTATTTAAAGATAAATTATGGTCTTTAATTACAGCAATTGAAGGATTTGATTTTGGTATTTGTGTAATGGGGCATGCTGAACCGTTAAGAAAATTTGATAATGTAAATTGGCATATGGGGGTAAGTGAAAATGAATGCTGAAACAAGAAGAAAGATTTTTGATAAGAATGAAAAACTTATTAATATGGTTATAGAACGTGCGAAGAGAGATTTTGCAGATGATATCGCAATCATTGGTCTTACAGGCTCATTTAGTACCGGTGATTTTCATGAAAAAAGCGATCTTGACCTTATTATAATTAATAATACAGACCGAGGCTGGGGCATAGCTTCCTGCTTTATATTGGAGGATGTCGGATATGACATATATTGTACTCCATGGGAGGCAATAGAAGATAAAGCAAATCTTGGGAGTGAAATGATTTCACATCTAATAGATTTACAGATAATATATTGTGCAAAACCTGAATATTTGGAGAAATTTAATTCATATAAACAGAAAGCACTTGATTCCATAGCTAAGCCTATAGGAAAAGAATGTCTTACCAGAGCAGAGAAGTATATAGACAAAGCAAAACAGGAGTATACCAATGCATTGCTTTCTGTAGATATAGGTGCTGTAAGGAATGCTTCATGCAAAGTATTATATAATCTGCTAAATGCATTAACCAACTTAAATAATACCTATCTGCACCGTGGTATTAAGAGGTATCTGGAGGAGATAACATCATACCGTTATATTCCGGATGATTTAGAAAAATTATATATGGCTGTAATAGATGCAAAGACAATTGAAGAAATCAGGAGTGCATCATATGAATTTCTTAAAAGTATTAATGATTTATACCATAAAATGTATCAGGATTTTATTATACAACCTGTTCCTGTATATGATAATCTTCGCGGTACCTATGAAGAATTGTGGTGTAACTACCGCAATAAAGTTATCATAAGTACTGGATTAGGAGATAAATCTTATGCCTATCACGTTGCTATGGGAGTACAAAATTATCTTGATGAAATGACAGAAATGGTAGGAACAAAAAAATTTGATTTACTGCGGTATTTTGATGCAGATAATTTGGGCATATTAGAAGAACAGTTCATGAAGATTATGGATGAATATCTGGAAGAATACAACAGGGTAGGGAGGAAAGTCAAACGATACGACACTTTTGAGCAATTATGCAATCAATATTTGAATGGATAGATGCAGAATTCTGACATGGGAGTGAGGGCTTGGACAAAGAATTTCTATTGCCAGGTCCAAAGAAAATATGGCTTTATACGCTATAAATAGCATTCCGTTGATAAAATTTGTCAAATTCCCGGATGTGACTAAAGTTTAGACAAAACAACTGCCCTGATAAAATTTTTATCAGGGCAGTTGTTTTGTCTATAGTAAGTTAAAAAATAAAGGGTAAAATGAAAAGTGTAAAAGACATTCAGACTTAAAGGAGGTAGTATTATGTATTATTCTAGTGGAAATTATGAAGCGTTTGTACGTCCGGAAAAACCAGAAGGAGTTGAGAATAAATCAGCTTACATCATCGGTTCTGGTCTGGCTGCACTTTCAGCAGCGTGCTTTCTTGTTCGTGACGGACAAATGGATGGAAAAAGAATTCACGTTCTTGAGAAAGATCCAATCCCTGGAGGCGCCTGCGACGGATATCAGTATAATAACGTCGGGTATGTAGTAAGAGGTGGACGCGAGATGGATAACCACTTTGAGTGTATGTGGGATCTGTTTCATTCTATTCCCTCAATAGAGACCGAGGGTGTCAGCGTACTTGATGAATATTACTGGCTCAACAAGCATGACCCGAACTACTCTCTGATGCGTGCTACTGTTAATCGCGGTGATGATGCTCATACTGACGGTAAGTTCGCCCTGTCAGAAAAAGGATCTCTTGAGATTATGAAGCTGTTCTTCACACCGGATGAGGATCTATATGATAAACGTATCACCGATGTATTTGATGATGAAGTCCTGAATTCAAATTTCTGGTTATACTGGCGCACTATGTTTGCTTTTGAGAACTGGCATAGCGCATTGGAAATGAAGTTATATATCAAACGTTTTATACATCATATAGGCGGTTTGCCTGACTTTAGGGCACTTCGCTTTACAAAGTACAACCAGTATGAATCCATGATTCTTCCTATGGTTAAATATCTGGAGGCTCACAATGTTCAGTTCCACTACGATACGAAAGTGGAAAATGTAAAGTTCGACATTAAAAAAGATGCGAAAGTTGCAAAAAGTATCAGCATAATCCGTGACGGCAATGAAGAAAACATTGACCTTACCGAAAATGATCTGGTCTTCATCACCAACGGCGGATGTGTTGAGAATTCTTCCCTCGGAGATCAAAATACTCCGGCATCTTACAACACGGAAATTAAGAAAGGCGGCGGCTGGGATATGTGGCGCAAGATTGCGGCACAGGATGAAGCTTTCGGACACCCTGATAAATTCTGTCATGATCCTGAACAAACCAACTGGATGTCAGCGACCGTGACGACGCTGGATGACAGGATTCCTCCCTATATCCAGAATATATGCAAGCGCGATCCTTTCAACGGAAAAGTAGTAACCGGTGGAATTGTTACAGCCAAGGATTCTAACTGGCTGCTTAGCTGGACCTTTAACCGTCAGCCTCACTTCCGCAGTCAGCCAAAAGATCAGCTGGTTGGATGGATTTATGGATTATTTAGTGACAGACCTGGAAATTATGTCAAGAAACCTATGCGTGAATGCACAGGAAAAGAAATCTGCATGGAGTGGTTATACCACATGGGAGTACCCGTAAATGAGATTGAGGATATGGCAGAACACAGTGCCAATACAGTTCCTTGTATGATGCCTTATATTACTGCATTCTTTATGCCCCGCCGCAGTGGTGACCGTCCTGCCGTTGTTCCGGCTGGCAGTGTGAACTTTGCATTCCTGGGTCAGTTTGCCGAAACAGTACGTGATACAATCTTTACAACAGAGTATTCTGTCCGTACCGGTATGGAAGCTGCTTATACGCTTTTGAATATTGACCGTGGTGTACCCGAAGTTTGGGGAAGCACATATGATGTTCGTGACTTGCTTAATGCTACTGTTAAACTCAATGACGGTAAGAAGCTTACAGAGCTGGATCTCGGACTAAAGAGAAAATTAGCGCTCAAAGAAGCTCTTAAAAAGGCGGAAGGTACTGATATTGAGAAGCTGCTCCGTGAGTTTAATGTAATCTGATAGTATCAATAGAACAGAAAAAGAAGGCTGCAACATTTTGTTCAGCCTTCTTTTTCTATTTGCCGTAATGGTTCAGCACCATATCTAAGGTTCGTCTGCCTTTTTCCGATAAATCGTAACTTCCTTCATGTAAACACCAGTCATAGATAATACCGCGGCATGTACTCAATATATCTTCCGTTATGATATAAGCGTCTCCAAAAAGACTGCCGCCATTCACGCTGCGCTGTACCATCTCATAGATCGTTTTATAAAAGAAACGCTCTTTATTCAATATATATTTTTCTTCATTGGTTAGCTGGTTTTTGAAATATTGGGAAGAGGCCAGGGAACCCATCTGCTGCATGGACTGCATTTGATAGGCTACTAAAAACCGAATGGCTTCCAGTTCATTTGCCGGGTGATGCTGGCTCCAGGTTTCTTCAAGCTGAAGATCAAAGAGATGATAGCCTTCATTTAATATACTTTCCTTGTTTTTAAAGTGATGATAGAATGCACCGACAGACACCTGGGCCCCACGGCAGATATCACCGACGGTTATATTTTCATAAGAGTTTTGAGCGAACAGTGCAACGGCGCAGTTGAATATTTTTTCCTTTGTCTCAATGGCCTGCTTCTTTCGTTTGGTTTGAGGCTTCATACGAGGACTCCTTTAAGTAATATATAGAATAATATCATGGAATAATTGGCTTGTCAAAAGTGTCTGTTATGGCAATTTACACAAAATATAGTTCACCGAATTGTATTCTGTTAATATTGACAGACGGGATGAAAGAGTGTTATTATTTTATCAAAGTTAGGGGTAGTACTACCCGGCTTAATAGCTGTAAGAAGGGAGCAACGTATGTCTAACAAATTTACACATTTATTTACACCAATCAAAATTGGCAATGTGGAAGTACGCAACCGTATTGCCATGATGCCCATGGGTGTCTTTTCACCACGCTTAATGAATATGAAAACCGGAGCTTACACAAAGGATGGCGCAGATTATTATATCGAGCGCGCCAAGGGAGGAACCGGTCTTATCATCACCGGCCTGGTACCCATTATTCCCATGCCTTATCTGAACCCGGTGAACCATCCACAAGACTATGTATCGGAAATGAAATATCTGATGGATGGCATCCACAAATACAATTCTAAGGTATTTATCCAGCTTACGGCAATGAACGGCCGTGCGGCACATCTGGAGGATGAAGCTTCCTGGAAGATGCTCCCGGCTCCTGCACCGATTCAGAATGTATGGGACCCCACTATAAAGAACAGGGGAATAACCATAGAAGAAATTAAGCAGTATATTAAAAACTTCGCAGAAGCAGCACATCTGGTGAAGCAGGCCGGCGGTGACGGTGTGGAAATCCATGCAGTACATGAAGGCTACCTGTTGGACCAGTTTGCAGTTGCATTTTTCAATAACCGAACCGACGAGTACGGCGGTTCTCTTGAAAACCGTTTACGCTTTGCAAAGGAAATTGTGGAAGCGATTAAGGAGAAATGCGGAAAAGAATTTCCCGTATCGGTGCGTTACAGCGTGCGAAGCTATGTAAAAGACTTTAACCGCGGTGCCCTGCCCGGAGAAGAATTTATTGAAAAGGGACGTGATTTGGAGGAAGGTATTGCAGTAGCAAAAATGCTTGAGGAATTCGGTTATGATATGCTTAACTGTGATAACGGAAGCTATGATTCCTGGTTCTGGCCTCATCCGCCGATGTATATGCCAAAAGCCTGTAACCTAAAGGACGTGGCCGAAGTTAAAAAGGCCGTGGGCATCCCGGTTGTATGTGCGGGACGTTTTGACGAGCCGGAAGTGGCAGAAAAGGCTATTGCAGAAGGCCAGGTTGATATGATGGGCATGGGGCGTCCTCTTCTGGCTGATCCGGAGCTTGGCAATAAGTTCTATGCAGGCCAATTGGAAGACATACGTCCTTGTATTTCCTGTCATCAAGGCTGCCTTGGACGTATTTTCCAGGGAAAGGACATCAGCTGTGCCGTTAATCCTGCCTGCGGACGTGAGAAAAGCTATGAATTACAGCCTGCGCAAACGAAGAAAAAAGTCATGGTAATCGGCGGCGGGCTTGGCGGCATGGAAGCGGCAAGAGTCTGTTCTCTTAGAGGGCATGAAGTGGATTTATATGAAAAAACCGGCGAACTTGGCGGTGTATTCGTAGCGGCAGCATCCCCTGATTTTAAAGATGATGACAAACATTTACTTGCATGGTACAAGCGTCAGATGAAGAACCTTCCGATTACAATTCATATGAACACAGAAGTGACTGCTGATATGATAGCCGGATATGATGAAGTATTTACTGCTACCGGTGCAAAGGAGCGTAAGTTAAATACGCCGGGCTTTGACGCTCCCAATGTTACCTACGCTTTTGACACCTTATGCAATACAAAAATTGAAGGTGAGAATGTAGTCATTGTAGGCGGCGGCCTCACCGGCTGTGAAATTGCCTATTTATTAGGCAGGGAAGGCAAGAAGGTTACAGTTGTTGAGATGAGCGAAACAATCTTAAATGCCTTTGGGCTTTCTGCGGCTAATTATAACATGTTGATGGAGCTTCTTGATTATTATAAGGTAAATGTAATTAAGAATGCCGTAGTAGAAAGCTTTGAAGATGGAAAAGCGGTGGTTATTGAAACTGAAAAGAATTACCCCAATGCTGCTAACCGTGCGAAGCTTATGTTTGCACTCGGACCCAAGGGGCACCAGAAGAAACATGAGATTCCGGCCGACCATATCGTAGTGTCTATTGGTTATATTCCGGATGACTCTTTGTATGAGCAAATCAAGGGAGAGCATGTCTATCTGATTGGTGACGCAAAACAGCCTACCAATGTAATGGATGCTATCTGGGCTGCTTATGATATCGCAATGAACCTGTAAGACCTGTTTTACAGCTTCTCATTTAAGGCTATTCGAATGTTACGATGAGTAAATTCAGAGGAACATTCGGGTAGCCTTTTATTAATGATACTGCTTAGAGTGTGAGTATTGGTTAAATTCTGTTTGACGATTGATGAACGGGACTATACAATAAAGGTATCTATTGCAATTTATAGCGGAGGGAACAGTATGTATGATTTGGAAAGAACTAAAAAAGTAATTATAATTATGTTTGGTCTTTCGGCTGTCTCATTAATACTGGCTTTTGTGGGATTTGCAGGCGGCGGAGAAGAACTGATAAGGTACGGATTCATGAACAACCCGGGGCATGCTATTTTGATGTTTGTCAGTGCAGGAGTGTTTCTGATATCCTTGTTGACTGGAGTTGGGTTTAGAGCCTTATCGAAAGATATTGCTGAGGTATTAAAATGCATTGATAATAGTCGGAATTCGTCTAAGTCTTAAGGGTTCTCAAAAAAGGAGGTAAAATGATTTTATATGAAACATTAGACAAAATAAGCAATGAAACACTTCATCAAACATTTGTGGAGGCATTTTCTGATTATCAGGTTAAGATAGATTTGCCATATTGGAAGTTTCAGCAGATGATTCAAAGAAGAGGTTATAATCCGGAGATATCGGCAGGAGCTTTCAAAAATCAAAAATTAGTAGGGTTTGCTTTAACCGGATTGCGGAGTTGGAATGGAAAAACAACGGCGTATGATATTGCAACGGGGATTATACCGGAATGCAGAAGGCAAGGCATTACAAGCAATATATTAGCACATATTAAAAATCTGCTTAAGGAAAAGCAGGTAGAACAATATTTGCTTGAGGTGATAAAAACCAACCAGCCGGCATTGGAACTTTACCAAAAGCAAGGCTTTCAGATTCAAAGGGAATTCTCATGCTTTCAGTTAAATAAAAATAAATTCATTCAGGGAGGAACCTGGGAGGCAGAGAAGGTTAACAGAATTGACTTTCAACAAGTTGAAGATTTTTGGGACTGCCAACCTTCCTGGCAGAATTCTGCTGCTTCCGTTGAAGCCCTTTTGGAGGCTTTTACCTGTTTCGTTGTAAGACTTGATGATGCCATTGCAGGCTATGGCATTATAGACAAAAAGACGGGAGATATTCCTCAAATTGCAGTAAGCAAAAGCTGCCGGGGCAAGGGCATAGCAAGCAGTATTATGGCAGAATTGGTAAAAACTGCAGAATCCGAGAGAATCGCAGTTATTAATATCGAAACCCCACAGAATCCGATTGAAAATTTCCTGACCCAATTGGGATTCGAATCACATGTCGGCCAGTATGAAATGCTGATGAAGTTATAATATCCATCAATCGATGGTTCTCTTAGTCAGCCATATGCCGGACCGGTAACGCAGGTAGAAAATCAGGGAACGCACTACCCACTCGGCACCCATGCTGACCCATACCCCATAAACCCCAAGACCCAAAGAAATCGTAAGGAAATAACCGAGACCCACCCGGATAATCCACATGGTAATCAGGGAAATCGTGGAAGTAAAAGCAGAATCACCGGTGGAGCGGAGTACGCTGGGCATGACATTGGAAGCCGACCAGAAAAACGGCATGGGAATAATAGTTATCCACAGCAGGGTATAAATAATATCCAATGTGTTTGGCGGTGCCTGATAAAGATACAAAATCAGCGGCATCAGCGGTAGCAGCAGGATAATTGAAAGGATGATAGTGATGGTACCAAGATGAACCATTTTGGTACCATAGCGCTTTGCCAGCGTTTTTTCTCCCGCACCGGCGCATTGGCCTACCACGGTCGTGGCGAGGACGCCGACCGCAATCCCGGCTGCATAAAAAATCGAAAAGGCAGAGCCGGCCACGGCATTGGCTGATACGCTGTCCGTGCCAAGTTGTACTATATAGGTCTGCACCAGCATACTGCCCCCGTAAAAGAAAACCTGTTCCAGGGCATAGGGTATGCTTAAGTGAAAGATTGATTTTAAAATAGAAAAATGAAAGGTAAAAATATGGCGTGCATGAATTCCTAAAGTGCTCTTAGGGCCAAGCAGCAGCCATATTGCTACGGCAGCACCAATAAAACGTGCGATATTTAGGGAAAGGGCTGTTCCGAGAATATCAAGGTGCATGACATTTAAAAACAGAACGCTTGCCAGCAGATGAATTAAATTAATAATGATGGTCAGCCGCAGGCATGTTTTTGCCTCTCCCAGTCCGCGGAATATGGCGGAAGCTCCAAGATACAGGGAAAGAAAGATTTGCGATATGGCCACCCCGATCAGGTAGTTACTGGCTTTTTTCTGGACCACAGGACTTGCAGCACCGAACATGCCATGAATCAGCTGGCTGGCACAGGTAGCTAAAAGAATACAGGAAATTATGGCCAGGACAACAGAAGACATGATAATCTGACCCGCTGCAATGCGTATTTTTTTGTCATCACCCCGGCCCTTGTACTGGGCCACAATTACCGTACCGCCCACCGATATTGCATTAAAGACAGAGTAAACCACCATATAAAACGGAGAGACGATACTGACAGCAGAGATAGATTCCTGACTGGAGGAACTGATCATGGCAGTGGTTAAAAGATTGATCAGATTAATAAAAAGCTGGTCAAGAATCAACGGAACTAACATGGCAAAAATCTGCCGGTAGGTAAACAGGCTGCTGCCTAATTGTTTCTCTAAAAATAAGTCCCCCCGGGAGCCGGGTTTTATTATGGAGATTTTATGTACTGTTCTTAAATGCATTTATGCGTACTCCTTATGCTCATTCCTAAGGCCAATCATACATGCGGCAGGCTGTAAAAACAATGTCTATTATTATATAATTTTGCATTATTCTGTGAAGTTGGCTGTGATATCTTATTCATTCATGAGGAAACTCCCCAATGGTAGAATGTATAATTGAAAATACTTTGTATACACCAATTAAGTATTAAGAACCTATTTTGATTACAACATATCAAAAACTAAATGTTATATCGAGAAAAATACGAAAAATACTCAAAAATATTGACATAGAATCCGAAATAGCGTATATAATATAAATAAAGGAGGTGGTAATATGTTGGTACAATTCTCGTTGAAAAATTTTTTGTCGTTTAAGGATGAAGCTGTGTTAGATATGACCGCAATTAATGCATATAAAGAACATGAATACAATTTAATTGATTTAGATATGAAAGAGAAATACTTAAAAGTTGCTGCAATTTATGGAGCAAACGCAAGTGGAAAATCAAATTTATTTTTAGCTTTTTACTATTTTCAAAAAATGCTTACGGAATCGTTTAATAATGTTTCAGGTGATGATTTGAAAACTATAGAAGTTTGTTATATGCCGTTTAAGTTTGATGAAGATAATGAAAATACCGAATTTGAAGTTGTAGAGATTCTAGATGGATACGAATATAAGTATGGATTTGAATATAATGACAAGAATATTGTAGCTGAATGGATGTATAGAAAAAATATAGAAACGAATAGAAAAACTACTGTTTTTGAACGGTATGGTAATGGAAGTATTGATTTTGGAGCTGTCGTTAGAAAAGAATGCGATATGTATAAGGAACAGATTCCGCCAGAAACATTAGTGTTATCTTTTTTTAATAAATTGAAACTTAAGACAGATATTTTTAAAAGTGTTTATGGTGGTATTATGGACACATTGGTTATGGATACAGATTTTTATGAGGACTTGGGATTGATAGAGAAGCTACTTCCACGCGTTATTGATGATAGTAAAGAGAGCTTATTGAACTTTTTAGATGCTATAGATATAGGAATCAAAGATATTTGGCATAAAAAAGAAAAAGATGAAGAACAATTCTTTACCGTTCATAAAGATAAAAATGGAAATTGTTATGATTTATCTCTGTTTAATGAATCTGAAGGTACAATAAAAAGCATTACCATTTTCTTGTGTGCAAGAACAGCAGTTTCGCTTAATAAATCTATGCTTATTGATGAATTAAATGTAAAATTACATCCGTTACTGCTTAAATTTATTATTGATTTGTTTTATGAAAAGACATCGAAAGCGCAATTGATCTATACAACTCATGATACTACCTTACTTGACAGGAGGTTCTTCAGGAGAGATCAGATTTGGTTTGTACAAAAAGATGACATGGGGCATTCTGAACTAAGTGCTTTGTCTGATTTTAAAGTCCGCCCTGATGCATCATTTGAAAAAGACTATCTATCCGGTGTCTATGGCGGCATTCCTCTTTTAAAAGAGTTTAACTTGAAAGCAGGTGAATAAATGGGGAGTGATGACTTTTTTAAAAAGCATCGGGAAGAACGAAAGAAAAGAAAATACGAGTACAAGCAACCACATGCAAATTCATACTTAATAGTAACAGAGGGAGAAAGAACAGAGCCTTTATATTTTAAAGGTATGGTTAACATTATTGAAAGAAAAATGGGCGGTAATGTAGATGTATATGAATTGCCAACAATTAATATTAATGGAGAAGGCTGTTCAACCTGTAAATTAATTGAGAAAACGGATGAACTGATCAGTAAAGCAAAGATCATTTATCAAAACATTTGGTTGGTATTTGACAAAGATGACTTTAATGATTTTGATGACGCAATAAAGACTGCTGAAAACAAAGGATACAAGGTTGCCTGGAGTAACCAATCCTTTGAGTATTGGCTTTACCTGCATTTCAATTATAGTGATTCAGCATTGCACAGAGATATTTGGAATAATAAACTATCTGAAATTTTTGAGGAATGTGATTTGGGCGAAGGGAAGTATTATAAAAATTACGATGATATTTACAATATAGTAGACTTGAATGATGGAGTAAATACAGCAATTAAAAATGCGAAAAGAAGAATGGATGATTATCTCTGTAAAAATGTTAAACCATCGAAATATGATCCGGGGACGACAGTACATTTATTGGTATTAGAATTGAAAAAGTATTTAGATGAATAAAAATATCATAAAATAAAGGAATTAAAAAAATGAGGGTGTCTTCCAAATTATAAATTTTTGAATTCTATAGGGAGAAGCACCCTCTTAGTATCCTAAAGATGTTTTTATTTTATTTCCTTTTCCGAAGTAATCTGTCCGGTAGGATTGGAACAATAATATTTCTTATTGCCAACGCTGACCCATTCGCCTTTTACAATTTCACCGTTTAAGTCCGTGTAATATTTATCAGGACCGAGAGTGATTACTTTATTCACAGCAAGTTTACCGGTTTCGGATGCATAATAACTGCCGCCATTAAACGTAATGATCTTATTAACTGCCACAGAGCCGGAATCTTCGCAGTAGTAGGAGTCACCCTGGTAGCGGATGATTTCACTGACTGCCATTGTTCCGTCCTCTTTTGCAAAAACCTTTCTGACGGTTCCGTCCGCAAAGGTCATGCCTGCAAATGCATTTTTTACAGGAGTTCCGTTGGCATCGTATATCTTCACAACAGCCGGCGGCAGCAGAAGGTTGGAGGCAAGCTGTGTAATCATCGGATTATCGGTATCATCCTGGCTGAATTCCCAGATGATAATTCCGCAAAGGCCTTCGCTTTGGATGTAATTAATTTTGGCCTGTAAGGACAACGGACTTTCATAGGATAAATAATATTTATAGTACTTTGATTTGGGGTCGTCATTATATAAATAGGTTCCGCCCATCTTGGAATCATAAGCGTAATGCCAGCCGGTTCCGCCTTTATCATAAGCAGAGCCCATAACAACTTTGACACCGGACTGTTTTGTGGTGAAGCCGCTTACAGCCTGACTTTCGTAGGAGTTTAAGATTGGCTGTGTGAAATCATCACCATTGATGTATGTATCCTCGATGGGAGCTCCGACAATTTTAGATTTGCTGATTTTTTTCATTTTAAACCCCGTTGCATAGAACGGAGTACCGATGTTTAATTTGGAAACACTGATTCCCAGAGCTTTAAAATATTCTACGGCACCTTGGACATCCGGCATATTGGAAGCGTGTCCGGTTACTCCGTCCCAGCTTCCGGCCATATCATAAGTCATGATATTAATCATGTCCAGATAGGGAGCGGCAGCAGCCCAGTCCTGATAAGGCAGTGTCCAGCCGGTAGAGGAGGAAGCACAGGAGGTTAATTTCTTAACACCGGCACCATATCTGGTGTCAAAGCCCTCTCTCATGTCTTTTAATAAAGCTGCAAAATTTGCTTTATCCTGATCTGCAGTACCAAAAATCGGACATCCCTCGTCACCGTCACCGCCGTAACGTTCACCGCTGCCGTTTCCTCCGGGATATTCCCAGTCAATATCAATACCATCAATCCAGGGATACTGATCCATTAATGCGATACAGTTGTTGACAAAGGATTTGCGTCCCTCTGCGGTATAAGCCATCTCTGAAAAATATCCGCATTTGGTCCAGCCGCCGACAGAAATCATGATATTGACAGAGGGATATTTCTTGGAATATTCCGCATATTCCGCAAAGTGATTTCTGGGAATGGAAGGATTAATTGCACTTGGTGTCTGGTCCTCGTAATCGCTTTTGGGATCGGTGGAAATAACTTTAAATTTTGTTCTGGCGGCTAATTTGTTATCCCGTCTTTCAAAGGATGTCTCGGTAGAACCGTCCGCCGGTGCAACCGCCCAAAATGCATGGTTGATATAGGTTACCTTATCCCATGGAATTCCTGCTACCTCTGCTTTGCTGGCAGGTTTGGCATCCAGATACCAGTTTGCGAAATAGGTAATAACCTCTTTGCCCTTTGGTGCCTCCTTTGCAGTTACTGTACTGCCGGTCAGCATGGGAACTGCTAAAAGTATTGCCAAAAGCCAGGCAATCAATTTTGTTTTTGTGCCCCTCATAAAAACTCCTCCTATTATAGGTTTTTATTGTAAAATCATACCATTCTATTTTACATTATATTTACAATACTTACCAGAGCCAATTCAATAATTTGATTTACATAATATGGTATTTTGTGCTACAATAGAATTCATAATAAAGGGGGTAGCGGTCGGATGTTTGATAAAATGTTAGACAATAGTATTTCCTTGGGGGAAGCAATACATATCATTCAGCAGGAATTGATGAAAAGTGAAGAAGAAAGAGTGAAAAGCGGTTTACCGAGACTGTTTGTTACTGACAAATTAACCCTTGAAGCAAACTGTGTCTTTGTTCAAAATGAGACAGCCGGTGTTGGCTTTGATATTAAGCTGTTATCGGTTTTTTCTGCGAAAAGCGATTTGTCATCGAAAGATGAAAGCAGCTACATTCAGAAAATCAAACTGGAATTTAAAACGGTAAACGAGAACGGAGGCAGCAATATCAGCGGAATAACTCCCATTGGATTACCTGGCGGCAGGTACCCCCACGATAAAGACAATGGGTAACCGGCGATGAAGGACAAGGACCTGTATGAGGCAGTGAGGCTTTTTCATGAGAAGGAGCATCAGAATAGCAGCAATTATTTTGATATTTTTGCCTGCAAAATAAAATTTTCTTTTGACTCAAACAGCTACTTTAATTCCTTAAAGCAGTATAAGGAAAAAGGGGCAGTGGATGATTATTTAAAAATAATTATCCATGAATACTTTCATTATTTTCAAAGGGCGTATTCTACCTTTGGTTTCTACTTTCAAATGCTGGAACGGTATAAAGAAGTTCTGGTTATCAATATGGCAAAGCATATGCTCTATCATTATCAAAATATTGATGGAGCCGACCGGCCGGTCATAGATGTTATACAGACCGATTCCAGGTTACGAAGCGACAATCTGATTAACAAATGGCTGTTTGACTGGATTGATCTTCATTTGATAAATTCTTATGTCAATGATACGCCGGAGGAATACCTGGCAGGCTGTGAGTACATGAATCAGATCAGACCTGATTTTTGCGGGCTGTTTATCAGCAGGAAATATGCTTCTATTGACAAGCAGCTGCAAGCATATTTAAAAGGAATTTTCGGCGGCTTTCCCTATAGGAGGTATAAGACTATTGATTGTTCTCCGGAAGATAAAAGCCGGATTCTTCATATGGAAAGCCAAAGTATGGAAATAAAGGCCATGAATATGTTCACAGCAAAAGGGATTCTCGAGAGCTACAGTAAAGCCGCAGAGTTTTTCCTTATGAGAGAGGAAATATCATTGGAGTATTTGCGGGGATTGTCTTTTAGTGCAAAAGATTATGATTATTATTTTACCCTGGCATTTGCAGCACAGAATATTCCTGCCAAAAACAGCACAGAGTTTCTTTTGACCTTTCTGGCTGTCTGCGATATCGTTATTTCACCTCCGTGTATTCCCTATTTATCTATGCTAAGAGAGGAGTATCCTTCCATTACCGATTTCGATCCCGGATACCGGTTTTATTGTGCGTGGGAGCCTATGAAACGGATAAGACCCATAGCCAGTTTAGAAGAGGATTATGTAAGATACACGCAGGAACTGTGTCAGGCTCTTGGGTGGCCGACGCCGATGGATACGGCAGCGGAGATTGTTTCAAAGTGCGGCTATATGGAAACCAGTGATGATATCATGTTCAGAGTATTTTACCAGTCACAGCAGCTAAGGCTCAAAGTGCCGTACTGCTTTTTGGAGATTACTCCTTTTCTGACCTATTTATACAATAACTATCCCTATTGCCCGCTTGTAGAATTGAGTGATATGGTTCTTATAAATCATGGGATAAATGATGAGGTATATTTTACCATGGAGTATCTGAACAGGCAGTATTGGGGAAATATTCTGACCAGAACCACAACCGAGCTTATGTATCCATACCATACGAAGCCGTATGTGCTGGATAATTATAAAGAATCATTTGAACGGTTGAACGAAGAGGCAGTAGGTCTTCGGATTAATAACATCAAGGTTGTTAATCCGTCTTATTAAAAAGAAGGAATGGGGGAAAGATGAGGATGGAGCTTGACAGGCCATGGGATGAGATTTTAAAGGAAGCCCGGGAAAGACTCAATGAAAATCCGGATGACATGGAAGCACTTTATTACAAAGGGGCTGCATTATGTGAATTAAAAAGAAGCCAGGAGGCGCTGGACTGCTTTGAATGTATACTTAAGGTTATGCCGGAGAAAGATATTGCCTGGTATTATAAGGGACTGGTGCTAAGTGATTTGGAGATGCATGAAGATGCCATTTTTTGTTATAAGAAGGCGCTGTCCCTGTCTCCTGAACTTGATTATGCCTGGAATAATCTGGCCTTTTCTCTGGGGCAGCTGGGCAGAACTTCGGAAGCTTTATATTATGCGACAAAAGCAATAGAAGTGAATTCGGAAAATTCCTCCGCCTGGCTGAACAAAGCAGGTTACTGTGATGATCTGGGGGAATACGACGAGGCGTTGGAAGATATTGAGGCCGCGCTTAGACTGGAGCCGGAAAATGCCAGGATGATGTATGTAAAGGGAAATATACTAAGTGACCTGGAAGAATACGAGGATGCAATCCGGTGGTATGATAAAGCAATAGAGATTCAGGAGCAATATGATGATGCATGGGCAAATAAAGGGCTGGCATTCAGAAAAGCCGGTGATTATACGGAGGCAGTCCGTTGTTATGACAAAGCAATCGGTATCAATAGTCAAAATGCAGGGGCCTGGAACAATAAAGGGATTGCCCTCAGGCTTTTGGGGGAGCATGAGGAAGCAATCAGTTGTTTCCTCATAGCTGAAAAGCTAAAGGATCCTATGGCAACAAAAAATTTAAGATGTTTATACCATATAGGGTAGAAAGAATGTTTCGCTTATTTGAATTATTTAATGCTTTGCAGTCCGGATTTCATGGCTAACTGCCTAAGAAAAGGATTATACATAGCCGGAGATTTTAAGTTTTTAAGGAGCAGATTTAACCGGATATCGGCTGTCTTTTGTTTATATCTGTCCAAAAATCCGTCGATTCCAGTTTCAAGGCTCTGTGCTAAACAGAAGGAACTCTTTAAAGCATAGCTGATTCCTTCTGCGGAGCTGGGGCTTATTGCACCTGCGGCTTCACCAACCAGGGCTATACCGTCCTGCCCGGTATAAAATTGCGATAACTTTCTTGTCCTGTTGATAAATGCGCCTTCGGTTTTTATTTTATGATTAAAATCAAAGCCTAATTTTGTCAGCTTTGATTTTAGCAGCTCATATTTTTCTTTGGTATTCTCCCTGGGTCTAAGGGCTGCACCCAATAATAAGCAGTTCTCCTTTGGTATCATCCAGGAATAGAAATCACTGATTTCTTCGTCAAAAATCGCTGTGTAATAGGGAATCTCATAGGGGCATTCAAACCATTCCTGAACTGCAATATATTTTTCAGGGACAGCTATATTTTTACCGATAAGAGTTCTTACTCTTGAGGCTGCTCCATCGGCCCCTACCAAAACTTTTGTTTTGGCATACAATTCCTGCCCATTGCAAGTATATTGAATTTCATACCCTCCGGGTATTTTTGCAAAGGCTTTAAAGACGGCATTAAATTTCTTATCAACATCACTTGGAAGAAGAGAAACCAGCCATCTGTCAAATTTTTCTCTGTCAATATTAAAGTAGAATCTCTGATACAGCCTTTCCAGATGATTGGTTAAATCAATGGTCCTTACAGCAAAAAGCTGCGGGTCCACCAGAATATCCTTTGGTATCCCTAACCCAAGCTTAGCAATCATTTTCTGTGCATCGGGGGCCAGTAATCCTCCGCAGCATTTATTTGACTGGTTTTTGGGATTTTCGTTTTCCAAGTCCCGCTTATCTATCAGTAAGACCTTATATCTATTTCCAAGCAACCGCGCAAGGTTTGCTCCTGCGGGACCGGCCCCTGCAATAACGATATCATACATAAACCATCCACCTGCTATCTTTTAATTTATATCATCTCTATATTCCAGAATATCTCCTGGCTGGCATTCCAGCGCTTTACATATTGCCTCTAAGGTTGATAACCGGATGGCTTTTGCTTTTCCGTTCTTTAGGATGGAAAGATTGGCCATGGTTATCCCGACTTTTTCCGAAAGCTCTGTTACGCTCATTTTTCTTTTCGCTAACATTACATCGACATTGATTATAATTGCCATATTGTTCACCTCAAACTGTTAAATCATTTTCTGTTTTTATATCAATGGCATTTTCTAATAGCTTTTGGAGAACTGC
Source organism: Anaerocolumna xylanovorans DSM 12503 (assembly GCF_900143645.1). Taxonomy (GTDB): domain Bacteria; phylum Bacillota; class Clostridia; order Lachnospirales; family Lachnospiraceae; genus Anaerocolumna; species Anaerocolumna xylanovorans. The sequence goes on from NZ_FRFD01000005.1 coordinate 132,109, forward strand.
TGCAAAAACTGCAATCACAAGGGGAGCAAAAGTACAGACTAATCCGATTACTACGATACCCGGGGCATCGTCTTTTTGCGCCATGAGATAAAAAAGTGGCAAGCTTACCGCATATATGATACTTATCAGGGCTGCACAGTATTTTATATACTTCAAAGAATTAACCGATAATTCTGAAAAAGCGTTGTTCTTATCAATATAGCTTAAAAGTTTAAAGGCCTGATACAAAGCAAAGTAAAAGGGTATTGCAGTTAGATATATGCCAATTAAGACAGGCAGATAAACCAGTTTCGGATAATGTTCGGCTGCTTCATTTCCTATCCAGGGCAGCACAAGTATGCACAAAGCAAGAACTGGAATTCCAATTAAAAAAAGAGACATCTTTAAAAAGAAAGTTTTCTGTTTCATAAAAGCACCTCACTAAATTGCACTGAAATAATAAGTAGATTATATTTGAATATTTATCGAATGTCAATAAATTATTATTGCAAAAGAGTAAAAGTTGATGTAGCACAGGCACAGACATTACAAGTCGGCAGGCTGGTTTTTCAATCATTTGTTGCTCTCCCTTTGCGAATTCCTCTTTTAAGGATTGATTTTAGATCCGAAGGAAATTATAGAAACTGCTTGTTTTTTTACATTGGTTACTATAATATTTTCTATAAATAGAATTACAAATGAGGAGAACCGATATGGCTAAGAGAAGAATTGCCATAATTATGGCGTTTATCTTATTATTGACATCTGTAACCGGAAACGCACAAGCTTATGCCATGGGGGCTTACCAGAATCAAAGTATATTAAGTACGGACGCCGGATCTTATTATGCAATCAAATCAGATAACAGCCTGTGGAGCTGGGGGTATAATGGCAGAGGAATCTTAGGGGATGGTACAACCAAGGACCGGACAAAACCGAAGAAAGTTCTTGATAATGTTTTAAATGTACAGGAAGGCAGCTACCACATGGCAGCCCTTACAACCAATGGTGAGGTATGGTGCTGGGGCAGTAATGTCTATGCAACAATCGGAGACGGAACAGTGGCAGACCGGTTAAAGCCAAAGAAAATATTGACGGGGGTAAAACAGGTTACATCCGCCGGTAATAACTATACGGTAGCCCTGAAAAAGAATGGCGAAGTGTGGCTCTGGGGCAGCAACAGCCGGGGACAATTAGGAAATGGCTCTTATAATTCGGAATCAAGGCCTAAGATGGTGTTAAAGGGTGTCAGTAAAATATCCCAGGGCTCCAACCACGTCCTTGCGCTGAAAAAGAATGGGGAACTGTGGGCCTGGGGTTATAACTTTTCTGGTCAGGTCGGAAACAATAGTAAGAAAGATGTTTTAAAACCAATAAAAATAATGGGTAAAATAAAGGAGATTGCAGCTGAACACAATACTTCGCTTGCTATCAGCAAAACCGGAACGTTGTACCTTTGGGGAAGCAGCCCCATAAGATCCTTTTCCGAAGAGGGAGATATTTTAACTCCTAAGAAATATTTATATAAAATAAGCAGCGTAACCTATGACGGTTATAATATTCTGGCGATAAAAAACAATGGAGAGTTATGGTCAATTGATACCTATCATGATAATACGCCATATAAAATTATGGATGATGTTATCTATGCTTACCGGAATATGCTTATTACTTCCGAACATGAGCTTTACAGCCTTGATGAAAATAACGGTCTGAAGCCAAGTAAGGTTATGGACAATGTAGCATATATAAGCTCTAATTGGTATCATGGGCTGATTGTTACCTATTATGGAACCTTATGGTCTATTGATGGAGGTGGGGTCAAGTATACGAAGACAAAGATAATGAGTAAAATGAGAGTTAGCGAATAATTTAGCTTGTAGATTCATCTGTTTAATGTTATTAATAAGATAATGGTATTGTTTTAAAACACGAGGAGAAGGAGAACCCGATGAAGCTAAACTACAAGAGAACTTTCTTGATCAGCTTGGCATTTATGTCAATCTGTGCCTTTTGGCAGCTATACGATACGATAATTCCTTTGATATTGCAGAACACTTTTAAGCTGGGTGAAACAGTAACCGGAACAGTAATGGCCATGGACAATGTACTTGCAATTTTTCTGCTCCCGGTCTTCGGAGCATATTCCGACAGAGTCAATACAAAGTTAGGTAAGAGAACGCCGTTTATCTTATTTGGGACAATAACTGCGGTTATATTGATGATGATACTTCCCATAGCTGATTTAGAGGAAAATATGATAGTCTTTGTAGTGGTTTTATTCTTGCTGCTGATTGCAATGGGTTCTTACCGGTCTCCGGCGGTGGCTTTAATGCCCGATGTAACGCCAAAGCCTTTAAGAAGCAAAGCCAATGCGGTAATTAATCTGATGGGGGCAGCCGGCGGCGTATTTTCCCTTGTTATGATTAAGATATTGATTCAGCAGGTAGATAAGCCGAATTATGTCTGGGTATTCCTTTCAGTTGCAGTATTAATGCTGGCTTCCGTTATGGTTTTAGTGAGCACGGTACAGGAAAATAAAATCGGGATTAAGGCAGAGAAAGAAGAAAAAGAAAATCTAAGCGGAACGGATTCGGCTAAATTGCCAAAGGAGGTTCAAAAGAGCCTGGCATTTATTCTGGCATCCATATTTTTATGGTTTATGGCTTACAATGCTGTAACTACTGCATTTTCCAGGTATGCTGTTAAGGTGTGGGATTTAAAGGGCGGCAGTTTTGCCAACTGTCTTTTGATTGCCACCATTGCTGCTATTTTTAGTTACATGCCTATAGGGGCAATCTCCGGGAAGTTTGGACGTAAGAAAACCATAATCGGCGGAATTCTGCTGCTATCTGCTTCTTATTTTGCAGGTATGCTTTTTAGGGAATATTCCAGTATGATTAATGTTGTTTTTGCAATTACGGGCATTGGATGGGCTGCCATCAATGTGAATTCTTATCCCATGGTGGTTGAGATGAGTAAGGGCTCGGATGTGGGAAAATATACCGGACTATATTACACCTTTTCCATGTCGGCGCAGATTATTACGCCTATTTTATCGGGGTTGCTGCTGGAGCATGTCTCATACTATACACTGTTTCCCTATGCGGTGACATTTTCGCTTTTGTCGCTGTGCACAATGTTATTTGTAAAGCATGGAGATGCAAGGCCGGAAAAGAAAGAGAGTTTATTGGAGAATTTTGATTCCTAAAGAAGAGTAAAGCCAATTGACTTTTTCTCCGGCAAAATGTTATAATTAACCGAACTTAAGGAGTCTGCTGTCCTAAGAGAAGTCATCGGAGGGCTTGTAATCGTAATTGCAATGCCAGATAAGATGTCGGGTGCGCCCGGTATTTTATCTGGATTTTTTTTGCTTTTAAATGGCTTAAACAGAGAATAAAAATATTAGTACGGTTTGGCAGAACCGCTGCTGGAGTAAGGAAATGAAATATGAATTTAAAAAGAAGAAATCTGATCATATCAATTATGTTAGTTATGTTTTTAGCGGCAGTTGAAGGAACAATTGTCACTATGGCAACGCCTACCATTACAAAGGATTTACATGGCTTTGAACTTATCAGCCTGGTTTTTTCGGTATATTTATTGACGTCTGCAATATCTACACCTATCTATGGCAAATTTGCGGATTTGTATGGAAGAAAAAAGATGCTTATCATTGCAATCCTGCTATTTTTGACCGGAAGCTTTTTATGCGGTTTATCACAGAGCATGATTATGCTGATTGCCTTTCGTGCAATTCAGGGACTGGGTGCAGGAGGAATCCTCACCATTTCATACACCATAGTTGGAGATGAATTTCCACTGGAGGAAAGGTCAAAGATTCAGGGCGGATTAAGCACCGTATGGGGAATTGCAACTCTTGTAGGGCCGTTCTTAGGAGGATTCTTAATCGATATGCTTTCCTGGCATTGGATATTTTTTATTAACATTCCTTTTGGACTCTTAGCGGTTGGCTTTTTACAAAGCTCATTGGAAGAGACGGCTATAAAGAAAAAGCAAAGTATTGATTATGCCGGAATCATTACATTGTCCCTGGCGGTGATCAGCCTCTTAAGTATTTTTATATTCGGTCAGAATACTGCTTCCTACCGTTCTTCTTTCTTTACCATAAGTGGGGCAGCAGTAACTGCTCTTTTGCTGTTCCTGTTCTATAAAATCGAAAAGAAGGCAAAGGAGCCCATTATACCTTCTGGCATTTTTACAAAAACAAGCACAATTGTAAATCTGCTGTCATTTTTGATTTATGCCACCTTAATGGGCATAGATGTATATATGCCTTTATACTTACAAAACATTTTAGGTTACCAGCCGACAATATCAGGACTGGCAATGTTACCGATGTCAATTTCCTGGCTTGGCGTTACGTTCGTTCTGGGAAAATTGTTTATTAGGTACGGCGGAAAAGCTGTAACGGTGGTTTCGAATATCCTTATCCTTATTAGTACCCTGTTATTTGCTACGTTAGGAATGAATTCTCCCATTCTATTGGTGCTGCTGTATGGGTTCATTGTCGGGATAGGATTTGGCGGAGTGACCACGGCTTTAACCATTATCGTACAGGATTCCGTTGAATACAGCATGAGAGGTGTGGCAGTTGCAACCAATTCATTACTTCGGACATTGGGGCAGACCATTGGCATTAGCATATTCGGCGGTATCTTTAACATGAATGTGGCAAGATATTTTATGAATCATGGGATAGAGGGTGTTGATTCAAGTAACTTATATCAGGCGTCGGTATCCCATGCTGCTCTTTCGGCAGAACAGATTAAGTCATCTCTGAACAGCTCCCTGCATATTCTGTTTATTACTTTTATCGCAATATCTTGTTTTTCTTTTATTTTGTCCATAGTGATGCCGGAAGAAAAGAAATAGGACATATTTCCTTAGCTCACTTGTGTCAGTTTTAAGTATTTTTTCAATGCCGTATTCCAGGAGGCATATTGTTTTTGACCGCGGCGGTCGGTTAAATCCGTATGTTCTGACAAATAGTCACCTATATAATCCGTTACTTTCTTGGCACCGTAATAATTCATATGGTTTCCCTTATCGCGGGTATCTCTTGCCCAGTCAATTTTTAATTTCTCAGCATGCAGATTTAAGTCGATATAAGTTAGATTATTCTTGCTGGCAAAAGAATCTGCCGCATTGTGCTTTTCATAGGTCCAGCATAAAGGTGTCGGAGCACTGTATAGAATCAATTGAATGTTTCTTTCTTTACATAAATCCACAATCTTATTCAGGTAAAATAATGGCTGCGCATCAATTGGCTCTATTTTGTCGGTCTTGTGAACATAGGGTCCATCCAGGTAGGGCTTGGTAACCGAATTGTATTGGTATCCTTTGTATGCACGGGGTATTTTATGCCCCGGTTTCTTTGGGATATTTTCCAGCGTGCCTAAGTTAAAATACTTCCAGCTGTTATGGTATTTGTATACTGGAAATATATTTTGGGCAGCTTTGTCAACAGCATCCTGGAGGGCATTGGAATAATCAAAGCTCCGGTAGAAGGCATTGGTCTCTAAGAGCACAACTTTCGGGGACTGGTTATTAAGTATTTGCTGCAGCAGATAGTAGGTATCCTGCAGGCGCTGTCCTGGAACACCGCAATTATACCCTGCATAGCCATGCTTATTCCAGAGCTCCATGGGAGAAATGCTGGTACTGCATTCGCTGTCACCGAGTGTTATATAATCAATGGTGTCTTTCGGGGCACTTAATATGCCGTTCAGCTTTTTATAAGGACCTTCTCCCGTGCTGTTGTAGGGGAGGAATAGATAGGATAAGCCATACAATAAGATGAAAAGCCCGGAAAAGAATAAAATTGGTTTTATAATATGTTTTGATTGCATAAAGTCTACCTCTTAAAATCCTGCATAAATTAGTTTTGCCGGTATATATCCACCGCCATAAGCTCCGAAAATAATTACCAGAACTATAACCGTGTACAGAAAACCCCAGCGAAGGGCGATATTCCAACCCGCAATTTTTTCGCGGATTGATATTTCGCGTTCGTGCAGGATACCGACTGTCAATACTATAATCAAGCTAAACAACACTACTATAAAGTCCCCAAGGGACAGCCCTAACTTCAGTAAGGAGCCATTTGTGAGGGTATTAAAGTGAAAGCCCGTAAAAATAGAACCGAACATCCGCATACCGGTGCCCAGATCGTCGGCTCTGAAAAATAATTCACCGGTAAAGATAATAAGCAGTGTCTTAACTGTCTGTAAAGCGCTATAAATACCACTGTTACGGTTGATTTTTAAAGATTCTGCAACCGTCTGAATTAGCGGCTCAAAGATATTACCAAGTAAAATCAGAACAAAGTAGTATATTCCAAAGAATATATAATTCCAGCCGGTTCCGTGCCATAGCCCGTTGCAAATCCATACGCCGAATAAGGCAATGGAAGAAGGGATAATCTGTCCCATATGCTTGCCGTATTTTGCTCTTGAACTCTTACCCAGGTTCTTAACGAATTTGGTTAAGGAGATGGGATAGAAGATATAATCCTTTAACCAGGCGCCAAGGGTAATATGCCAGCGTCTCCAGAATTCCGATGCGGATTTGGAGAAAAAGGGCTGCTTAAAGTTTTCGGGAATGGTTACGCCAAACATCTCACCGGTACCGATTGTGATATCAATACAGCCTGAAAAATCAGCATATAGCTGGAAGGTATAGAGGATGGCTGCCACGATAATGGTAATTCCGCTGTAATGATCTGGTTTGTCGAAAACCGTTACTACAAGCATATTTAGCCGGTCTGCTATAATAAGTTTTTTAAATAATCCCCAGAGTACTCTTTGCATACCAAAGGTTACATTTTTATATTCCAGAGGTTTTCCCTCGTACAAAGTTCCTGCTGTCTGTGAATAACGGCAGATAGGGCCTTCCATCAGGAGGGGAAAAAATGCCATGTACAGTGCCAGCTTTCCCAAATTGTCATCTGCCTCTATTTTCTGGTAGTAAATATCAACCAGATAGGAGATCGCCTGCAGGGTATAAAAGGATATTCCTATAGGCAGGGCAAACTTGAAGGCGGGTAAAAGTACGGGAGAAGATACCAGCTTTAATAATTGATTAATATTGCCGCCAAAAAAGTCAGAGTATTTTAATATCAATAACATACTAAGCTGTATTCCGATTCCAAACCACAATATCCCGCGGTTTTTCCTGGTGTAAGCCGCCTTTAAGGCTTTTTTATCGTCTGCCGTCTGTTCATTTACCGGATGTTCTTTTCTGTCAGAGTATTCTTTTCTGCTATAGGAGAGCCAAAGGCCTATGTAGTGAATTGCAAGTGTAGAAAACAGCAAATACACCAGAAGCTTTCCGCTTATCGAATAAAAGAAGACATAGCTGGCAAGCAACAGTACCTTCGGGCGGTGGTGTTTTGGTACAAGTTGGTAGGACAATAAAACCACCGGTAAAAATAGGAAAATATATAAAATCGAATTATAAGTCATAATGTTATTCCTCTTGTAAACGGCTTATCATACTCCATATTGCTTTTGCTGAATTGAAGTTAACAGGAATTAGTTCCACCGGGGTGATTTCGATTTCAAAGGCATCTTCTAACTCCGGGATAAGGGAAAGGATGGAAAAGGAATCCAATAGGCCGCCATCAATCAAGCGTGTTTCTGTCTCGTAATCAATGTTTGGGTTAATATCCTTTAAGATTTCTAATAATTTTTCCATGTGTTTAATCTCCTTCATTGTTTTTATTTTAGTAGAATTAATGACTGCTTCCATTTTTAAGAGTTTTATTGTTTTCGGAAGGCTGAAAATAATTTAAGGCATCCGCGGGAAAGTGCTCTCTTGCCACACGGAAGTTACTTTTTTGTGAATATAAAATCACCTGGGGCAACTCACGGCTTAAGAAGAGGGATATTCCTTCCGTTACCGAATAGGCGCCGGTCTTTTCAAAAATCAGCGTGTCTCCTGCTCTAAGGTCAGTAAAGGGATATTGCTTTACCAGCACATCATTTACCGTACACAGGGAGCCGCAGACAGTCCATTCCAGTGTTTCGCCGTCCCGTTTATCCAAATGGAGGATGGGCGGCTTTTTCATTGCTAACATTTGCCCGTAATAGTTTATATGATGCATACCGCCGTCAACGATGCAGTAGGGCTGGTTTTTATTTATCTTAGTATCCACAACACCGGTTACGTAAGAGCCGCAGGAGGCGGCTATGAACCGGCCCATTTCCAGGGTGATTTTACCGGTGAATTTTAGCTTCTTTATCAGAAGGGCAAGGGAATGAAGCATCTCATCTTCCTCATCCTTCTCTTCTTCAAAGTAATAAATGGGAAGGCCGGGGCCATACTCTAACTTCTCTGCTGTAAAGCCATATTGCTCTTTCAAATCGGCACAAAGGGTATCAAGCATGGTAAGTTCGCGTTCAAATTTCGCCGCGGATTTCTTTTGCGTACCGGAAAAGAAATGAATGCCTTCAATGTGTATCAGGTCGTCGCCGGCAGATTCCTTCATCCTTTCCCCGATAATCTGCCGCACCAGGGTTTCATCCATGCCAAACTGGTTTCCGGAGGTTAAGCGCAGCAGAACCCGAAGGGGGAGCTGATGTGCTTTTGCATAGCCTTCAAGGATTTGCCAGTGGGAAAGGGATTCAGCGGTATAGAGAATCTGATTTCCATATTGATGAAGGGCGTATTCTAAGTCTTCTGCCTTTTTATATACACCGGACAGGATGATTTTATCCATTGGGATGCCTGCCCGCTCACAAATATGAAGTTCTCCGGGGGAACAGACCTCTAAACAATCGACGGTATTCTCAAGGTCTTTGATAATAAATGGATTGGCCTTCATGGCATAGCACAATCCCACATCTTTACCCAGGGCAGCTCTTATCTTTTCTATTTGCCGGTCCAATATATCCACATCAAAAAGGTAGAAGGGAGTGCTGTATTGGCTGATGGCTTGTTTGAATTTCTCTTCGTTCATTGTTATTTTCCTCCGCACAGCTCCAGTAATTTTTTCCGGTCAATCTTTCCGTTTGCGGTGATTGGCAATTCAGGCAGGGAAGAGAATACGGAAGGAATCATATATACCGGTAAGGACTCCTGCATCTTACCCTGAATCTGCCGTCCTTCCATGTTTCCTACATAAAAGGCTGTAATCCGGTTTTTCCTGGTATCAAAGACACAGCAGGCTCTTTGAATGTCCGGGTAACTATTTATAATCAACTCGATTTCTTCCAGCTCAATGCGGTGCCCCATATGTTTGATCTGAAAATCCTTGCGGCCTGCAAAACAAAGGTCACCGTCTTTATTATAAAAGGCGAGGTCGCCGGTTCGGTAGACAGGCTCCAGATAATGAGGATTCAAGGGATTTTGCACAAAGGCTTTCTGTGTTTGCTCTGTATTGTTGTAATACCCCAGTGCCAGAGCCGTACCGGATACACAAAGTTCACCGGTGATATCTTCCTCTGTGATTAAGGCATTATTTTCATCCAGTAAAAAGACCTTTTCATTGGGAAATGCCTTTCCGATGGGCAATGTCTCATCCAGTTCAAATTCCCTGCTGATGCGGTAGTAGGTGCAGTTGCAGGTGATTTCCGTAGGTCCGTACAAATTCACATAGGAAGCTTCCGGCAGATACTTCTGCCAAATCTTTAGATGCTTGATTGGCATTGCCTCTCCGCTGAACAAAATCTTGTTTACTGTTACCGGTACTTTGTAGGTTAAGCCTTTTAACTGTGTAATCATGCATAATGCGGAAACCGCCCATATCAAGGTGGTCACCTTGTGCTCACAGATATAGTCAAGCAGCTGCATGGGAATGGAGAAAAGCCGCTTGGGGATAATCACCATGGTTGCCCCAACTTTAAGGGTGGAATAAATGTCCTTCACAGATACATCAAAGTCAAAGGGAGCCTGGTTGCCTATAATGTCCCCGGCTGTTATATGGAACAGGTCAGGAAAATACTCCATAAAATCAATAACAGAACGGTGGCTTACCAATACACCTTTGGGAACACCGGTTGAACCGGAAGTAAAATTACAATATAGGGGGTCGATATCCTGGGACAAATCTCTGATAAGCTGTAACTTTTCTTCCTCTATGTCACCCTTTAGGAGCTCATAGTAATCAAGCACTTTACCGGTAAAGGAAAGCTCTTTTGGCACGCTCCCTGTACCGTTTAAAGTAATGATACAATCTGCCCCGGAAACCTTTAATATCTGCTGTATACGAAGGAGCGGCTGTTCCGGGTTGATCAAGATGTAAAAGCACCCCGCATAAACGATTCCCATAAAGGCGGTTAAGGCTTCCACTCCTTTATCCATCAATACAATAACAGGTGTTTTGGGTGCCGAGGCAGCTGTCAGTGAACTGCCAATGCGTTTAGAATTCTGCAATAGTTCCTTGTAGGAGCAGCTATTTGCCATATCTGCCACAGCTTCTTTTTCGGGGTATTTTTCGGCAGAATGTTCGAGATATTCTAAAACATTTCTCATGTATGTTTACTCCTCTCTGATTCGTTTAACGGGAAAGACGGTGCGGACTTCAAAATGTGAATGGTCCTTCTTTATTTCAAAGGTTCCGTTCATCTGTTCCACTATCTTCTGACAAGTCTTTAATCCGATATTGGTGCTTTCCAAAATTGCACTGTCTTTTCGGATGTCATTTAATATACTGATGACCAAGTTATTGCCTTCAATATATCCGGCAACGATTATCTGGCCGCTTGTGTCGGCATATTTTGTCACATTGGAAAATAAATTATCAAACAAGCGTTTTAAGTACTGGATGTCGGCGGTTATGGTACAGGGCTGTTCTTCAAAAGTCTGGCTGACGTTAAAGCCCAGGTTACTCAAATCAAAAACATGCTCACTGATTAACTGCTGAAAAAGGATTCTGACATCAAAGGATTCCATCTGCATTAATATTTTTTCTTTTCCGAATACGAGAAAGTATTGAAAGAGTTTATCGGATAAATCCTTCAGCTGAATCGATTTTGCCTTGCAGCTTTTAATATATTTATCAAATTGTTCTTCTGAACGGTAATTTTTGGAATCCAGAATTTCAAGGTAGCCAATGATAGAGGTTAGCGGGGTACGGATATCGTGGGACATGGAAGTGATTAATTCACTGTTGGCTTCCCAGGCTTCTTTTTCACTCTTGTGCCTTGCAATAATGGAACTTCTCATATTGTCGGCATTTTCGGCAAGCAGGGAGATTTCATCATTTCCCTTGTGAAAAATCGGCTGCTCCAAGTCCCCCTTTTCTATCAGGGATACTTCCTTTGATAACTGCATAATACGGGCTATAATACGGCGATTATAAAGTATCAGTATGGAAAACAAAAATAGGAAAAAAACACCCAATGAACCATAAGTTACGATGTCATACCATCTCAATTCAGAGGAATCCATAATGGAGACATAGTATGTGCCGTCACTAAAGGTAATGCGGCCGATTTCATCCTCAATGTTTTCACCGTCTGAAGTACTGCTCTCATCGGCTGCTTGGGTAAACTCATAAGCAGAATATTTGTCATCCCAGTATCCCGATTCATAGATGATTTCATCATCATCATAAATAATCAGGTAAACATACTGCTGGCTCTTTACCCACTTTGAGATGTCCCTTACATTCTTGATGGATATGTGCTTTTTATTAATATAATTCTGTAAGGATTTTTGGTAAGTAACCAATCTTTTCATTTCGGCGGTTTCATTCAGATATTTCTTCTCAATTGCAAGATTTCCGAAGGTCTGTACCAAAAAGCACATGAAAAGGCTGATGGCTGTTCCTAATATCAATACGAATATTTGCTTATACCGTAAGGAGAAGATGGATTTATGCTTCATCAATTTGATATCCCTTTCCCCAAATAGTACGTATAATTGTAGGGCTGTTGAAGTCCAATTCTAATTTCTTGCGCAGGTTTAATATGTGTACCATTATTGTATTGGTAGAGGCAGGAAGAAATTTTTCGTTCCATACACCTTCGTATATTGCCTTGGCATCCTTGGCTTTCCCTTTATTTTTAACAAGGTACATTAATACCTGGAATTCGGTATCCGTAAGGTCAATTCTTTGACTTTCACGGTAAACTCCATGGTTTGCAGTATCAATCAAAATATCCTGCAAATGTATTTCAGCGTTATTAAGGCTGTATTCCGGCTTTCCTTTGTAAACAACATATCTTCTAAGAAGGGATTGCACCTTCATGAACAATTCAGCCTGTGAAAAGGGTTTGACAAGGTAATCATCGCCGCCGTTTTCATAAGCTGTCTCTTTGTCACTTACTTTTGACTTGGCAGTTAAAAACAATATAGGTGCAGAAGATATCTTGCGGATTTCCTCACAAGCCTCAGTACCTGACAATTCAGGCATCATGATATCTAAAATGATAAGGTCAATATCAGGATTTTCAGAAACAGCTTCAACAGCTTTTATACCGTTTACGGCTTCCAATACCATATAACCTTTATTTTCAAGTTGAACACGGAGTACTTCTCTGATATCCGCATCGTCATCAACTACTAAAATTTGTTGCACTGAATTCAAGGATAACCCACCTCCTTCTTAACTGTAAATCTTTTGAAACATGAATGATTATAACATTTATACCGAGAATGACAACCGAATTTTGGGGAATTAAGAATTATTAAGGAATAAGAAAAATATTCGTTAGAGTTTAAAAATCAGCGAATAATAGTTTGGAAATGTTTAAATTACAGTAATTCCAATTTTTGTATTGCATTATTTCGAAGAGTATGTTATATTGAAAAATAAATTTTTCAATGATTAAAATTAAAAAGAAGGAAGTAATTGCAATGTCTAATAATATTATCAACAGCTTAAGACGCAGAAGACAGACGTAAGTTCCTGTAGCCGGGCGAGAAATACCGCATGGTTACAAGGTGTACGTCTTGTTTCTATGCGGCGCTGATTTCAGATATTATGCAATTACAGTACGAGCAGAGCCGTAATAGAAGGTATGTGATAAAATACCCTCCGTTATGGTTCTTTTTATTTATAAAATTTCAGGAGGAGTAAGGTTGAAAGAAAATATAAATTATAGAAAGGGTGCCGCAATACGATTCATTTAATCTTTTTATTTGTGGCAGTGCGATGGGTATAAAGATGAAAAAGACAATAGGAGAGCTGTTAGAGAAAGAAGTCAGGAACTTGTACGGGATTTCCATTAGTAAGATTGAAAGAATGATTGAAATACCGCAAGAAGGAAATATGGGAGATTTTTCGCTGCCTTGCTTCCGGCTGGCAAAAGAGTTAAAGAAGAACCCTAAATTACTGGCAGAAGAAATCAAAGAAAGCTTAAACGGAAGTAATGAAACAGGATATATCAGTAGGGCAGAGGCTGTTAACGGATACCTGAATATATTTCTTATCAGGGAATTATATATTGACAGTATCATGCAAAAAGCGTTGGAGAAAGACTATGGTTCTTCCGATATTGGGACAGGGAAAATCATATGTATGGATTATTCTTCCCCCAATATTGCAAAAAATTTTCATGTCGGACATTTAAGGACGACAATAATTGGAAACAGCCTATACAAGCTTTATACGAAGCGTGGCTATTCGGTGGTGCGGATAAATCATCTTGGAGACTGGGGAACCCAGTTTGGAAAACTGATTGTGGCATATAAGAATTGGAGCAGCAAAGAATTGGTAGAAGAAGGTGGAATAGCAGAACTTTTGCGTATTTATATAAAGTTTGATGCAGAAGTTCAAAAGGATTCCGCTCTGCAGGAGGAAGCAAGGGCCTGGTTTGCCAAGATGGAACAAGCGGATGAAGAAGCCCTTGTTTTCTGGAAATGGTTTAAGGAGATTAGTCTAAAAGAATTTGACAGGGTATACAAGCTTTTGAATATAGAATTTGATTCCTGCCATGGCGAGAGCTTTTATATGGATAAGGTCCCGGCGCTGGCAGAGGAATTAAAAGAAAAACATCTGCTTACGGAAAGTGACGGGGCTAATATTGTTAATCTCGATCAATATAACATGCCGCCTTGCCTTATCACGAAAAAGGATGGCAGCTCCATCTATCATTCCAGGGATATGGCAGCAGCGATTTACCGGAAGAAAACTTATGATTTTACCCAGTGCCTGTATGTTACCGGAGCAGAGCAGAAGTTACATTTTGCTCAAGTATTTAAGGCTCTTGAAGTAATGGGCTATGAATGGGCGAAGGATATGTATCATATTCCGTATGGCCTGGTCATTATGGAGGGGAAGAAGGTATCGACCAGAAAAGGAAATATCTTATATGCAGAAGATATTTTGAAGGAGGCGATTTCACGGGCACTTACAGCCATTGAAGAAAAGAATCCAGAGTTAAGGGAAAAAGAAGAAACGGCAAAAAAGATTGGTATTGGTGCTGTTATATATCATGACCTGGTAAACCAACTAATCAAAGACGTGAACTTTAGCTGGGAGGAGGTATTGAATTTTGATGGAATGACAGCTCCTTATATTCAGTATACCTGTGCAAGGGCAGGCAGCATTCTAAAGAAGGCTGACACAAAGGATATACAGGAACTAAAGAGTAATACAGAGTATCTGAAAGATAATATCAGCTATGAATTGATAAAGTTGGTGGGACATTATCCGGATGCGATTAAGGAGGCAGCAGAAAAATACGAGCCTTCTGTTCTTGCAAGGTATGTATATAATCTGGCGGTTCAGTTTAATAAATTTTATCAGGAATGCCGGATACTAACGGCAGAAGAGGGATATAAGGAAGCAAGGCTTTTATTATGCAAAGCAGTACAAAAAATAATAGCAGATGCCATGTCTTTATTGGGAATTGAATGCCCGGAGGAAATGTAGATACGGTTAATGACAATAAAGATTATGATAAGGCATATGCATTTTGGGGGAACAGGGGCTTTGCCGTAAGAGGCGACTTGGTTTATAGAAGTAAAAATATAACAGAGTTGATAAGAATTGACACATAAAATAGCAGCAGTTGCCTGTCCGGCTGTTTTGAAGTAAAATAGCAGCATATATGAAATGCTGTATCCTATTAATATTTGGAGGGAATATGAATAACCTCAAAGACGTCTTTCTTCACATTCATTACTGCAATAGCAGAAAATTCAAAGAGCCGGGACAATTTAATGCTAAAATGGCAAGAACTCTGAATCATCATGAGCTTATATTTATCTGCAATGGGAAAGGAA
Organism: Anaerocolumna xylanovorans DSM 12503; assembly: GCF_900143645.1. Lineage (GTDB taxonomy): Bacteria > Bacillota > Clostridia > Lachnospirales > Lachnospiraceae > Anaerocolumna > Anaerocolumna xylanovorans. Next base: position 147,286 of record NZ_FRFD01000005.1, read on the forward strand.
GCTTTAAAATACGGAATAAGCAATATTCTATAAAAAAAGGGATGTTGTTGATTATCAGTCCTGACGTACCCTATTCCATAGAGTTGGACAGCACAGTACCAGCCGGAGTTTTGACAATTCATTTCAGCTTCGCCGGTATAACTTTTAATGATGGAAAATGGAATGTCAATGATAACATGCAAGCACCTTTAGGGCAGCCGGTACAGGAGATAAAGGAGTACTATCATATTGAAGAGCAATTCCAGAAACTGGTCGACTGCTGGAATGAAAAGCTTCCAGGTTATGAATTCAGCGCCAGGACCATGTTCCAGCAGCTGATAATAGAAATTATGCAAAGCAGGAATAAACAGTCTCAAAGCTATGGGACATCCTTAAAGGTTGAAAAAATCATTCAATATATGCATCAAAATATAAATGCCAGGATAACCCTCCCGGAGCTGTCAAAGCTTGTTCATATGACGCCTGCTTATATGTCAAGGACTTTTAAGGACACGACGGGTTATACGATTATTGAGTATTTTAATAAGCTAAAAATAGATAAATCCAAGGAGCTGTTAATTGAGGGAAATAAAAAGGTGAAGGAAGTCGCACAGGAACTTGGATTTGCAGATGAATTCTACTTTAGCCGGATGTTTAAAAAATCAGAGGGAATAACCCCGTCACAATTTAATAGCAGAATTGTTCATGGAATTTAGAATCGTGCATGGAATAGAGACCGTTCTATCGCTATACTGTATCTGTTAATTATACATGTTAATGGATAGAAGTCAGCTTTAGGAGGTCTTTTTATATGCCGCTTTGGAAAAGAAATTTGCTTGTCTGCTGGTTTGGAATGTTTGTCACAGGGATTGGAATGAGCCAGATTGCACCGGTTCTGCCGCTTTTTATCAGACAGCTTGGAATTAGCAGTTCAGGAGAGATTAATAAGATTTCAGGCCTTGCCTTTGGGATCACCTATATCGTTTCTGCAATCTTTTCGCCTGTATGGGGGTATGCTGCTGATAAAGTGGGACGAAAGCCCATGCTGCTAAGGGCAAGCCTTGGAATGGGAGTTATTGTATTCTGCATGGGATTTGCCCCTAATGTATATGTTTTAATTGTTTTGCGGCTATTGCAGGGAGCTATTACCGGCTACAGCACAGCCTGTACGACCTTGATTGCAACCCAGACAGATAAAGAGCACGCCGGTTATGCTTTGGGGACACTCTCAACCGCAAATGTTGCAGGCTCTTTGTTAGGTCCCACTATCGGAGGATTTATCGAAGACAGAATCGGTTTGCAACCGGTGTTTTTTATCACCGGTGCCCTGATGTTTGTTGCATTCCTGACAACACTGCTGTTTGTGAAGGAGAATTTTATAAAGGAGGAGAAGAAGCAGCTTCGTTTCAGGGAAATATGGAACAGTGTTCCGGAAAAACAGCTGACCGTTGTTCTTTCTGTAACCCTTTTTATCATTACCTTCGGCTTATACTCTATAGAGCCAATTGTAACCGTGTATGTCGGCAAACTAAGCAGTGAAACCAGCCATGTTGCTCTGATAGCAGGGCTTGTGTTCTCTGCTTCCGGACTTGCCAATGTTATTTCTGCCCCCCGGTTAGGCAGGCTTTCCGACAGAATCGGGGTACATAAGGTCATACTGTTTGCACTGATTGCTGCCGGGGTCATTTATATTCCCCAGGCATTTGTAACAAATCCCTGGCAGCTGATGGGGCTTCGCTTTTTGTTGGGTCTTACTCTGGGAGGACTAAACCCCTCTGTAAATACCCTCATTAAGAAGATAACGCCAGGTCATCTCACCGGCAGAATCTTTGGAATTACCATATCAGCCGGATATCTGGGGGTGTTTTTGGGAGCTGTCATGGGCGGACAGATTTCTGCGGCTTTTGGCATCCGGCATGTATTCTATATCACCAGTGCCTTGCTGTTATTCAATGCAGTATGGGTATATTTTAATGTATATAAAAAGCTGGAAAAACAAAAGCAGTAAAGAAAAAATATATTAGAATGTGCGAAGGAAAAGTAAGATGAAAATTAAATGGTACGGGCAAGCATGTTTTAGGATTACCGCAGAAAATGGGACCAGAATTGTGATGGACCCTTATCATGATATGTTTGGATATAAACTGCCGGAGCTGGAGGCGGGGATTGTTACGACAAGTCATGAACATGGGGACCATAATAATGTCGGTGCAATCAGCGGAACTTTTGAACATATCAAAGAGGCCGGGAAGTTTTTAAACGCCGGCATAGAAATAAAAGGAATAGAAACCTTTCACGATAAAGTTTTAGGGGCTAAGAGAGGGAAGAATATTGTCTATCACTTTAAAATAGACGGCTTAAATGTCTGCCACTGCGGTGATTTGGGGCATTTGCTTGACTGCAGGCAGATGCAGGAGATTGGCAAGGTAGATATCCTGCTTCTTCCGGTGGGAGGCACGTTTACATTAAATGCAGCAGATGCGGCAAAGGTTATGAAGCAGTTAAGCCCTAAGATTGTAATACCGATGCATTACAGGACCAAAGCCTTAGGGAAGGCAGGGATTGTATTCGAAAAAGCAGAGAAGTTTGTAAAGATTGCAAAGTTAAACGTATCAATGGAGAAAGAACTGGATGTGAGCCTGCAGGATGTGGATAAAAAAGCAGGAATTGTTATTTTGGACTATAAGTAGAATTTCGTATATGGAGTTCTGTAGACACTTCATTGCAGCGGCATGAGTAACCTTTTTTCTGAAGAAACAGAACAGCCTGTAAAGTATAGCTTTGAAAAACTTGCTTTACAGGCTGTTCTGTTTGCATTTGTTTAACGGATGAAAGGGCAGTGCATATACCCGAATACGGCAATTTGCTTAAGGCTTTAAGTAGAATTACGCAAAATCAGGTTTGTCGGAAGGATTACTTTTCTTGGAAGAAGCTGATATCCGTTAATCCTTGCTAAAAGCAAGTCCACAGCAACCATACCGATTTCCCTTGTAGGAATCTCAATGGTAGTAAGGGGGGGATTGGAATACTTGGATATTTCAATATTTGACAATCCTATTACTGCCACTTTGTCCGGTACAGCAATTCCAATATTATACAAGCTGCTTAAAGCAGCCATAGCCATTAAATCACTGGCCACAAAGAAAGCGGTAGGCGAATCCTTTTTCTGATAGAGCTGGCTAACCTTCTCTATACAAAGATTTTCATCCCAGGCACAATCAATGACCCAGTCAGGACTTACCGGCAATCCGGCAGCATGCAGGGCGGCGTAATAACCGCGGTATCTCTGGCTGGATTTTATATTGCCGCTCATTCCGCTGCCGCCGATATAGCCTATCTTTTTATGTCCTCTGTCAATCAGATGCTGTACTGCCACATTGGCTACCCTGTAATGGTCATAGCCCACATTGTCGATATCCTCCCATTGGGTATCGATTCCGACAATATTAGGAACCTGGTTTCGTATGAACTGATAGGTCTCACTGTTTAGTGATTCCATCAGAATCAGGCCGGAGACCGGATTGCTGAAGGTACTGTATAAGTTTTTTTTATCCTCCAGTTCGGCACCGGTTTTAATAAAGGCCAGTTCATAACCGCTGTTTCGCAGCTGCTCTTCCACGCCGGACAGGATGGACATAAAATAGGGATCGTTATATTTGTTCTTTGTTACGCTTAAGACGCAGCCTATTTTTACAGATATATTATCTGAATGGGCTTTATTGTCACCTGAGGGGGATTTTACTGTATAATTCAAATCTGTAACAGCTTTCCATACACGGGACCGGGTTTCGTCCGTCATTTTATATTTGGTATCGTTATTCAATACCCGGGATACGGTAGCAACTGACACCTTTGCCAGATTCGCTACTTCTCTGATTGTACTCAAATTGGTTTACCCCCTTAACACGCAGTCTGCGATGTCTTTGTTTAGTAATTTTACGTAAAAATACGTATAATATATATAGTTAAATTATAATGATATCGTATCTACTTTGTCAATACTTAATTTTTCTGCTACGAATAAGGCAATTCCGTGAAAAATGCCGCAGTACTGCAGTATATGTGAAGTGGATTGCAAAATTAAAGTTTTGCCGAATATTTTTCTTGCGTTAAGTAATGTAATATTTATAAATTTTCTTAAAATAAATTTAAAAATGGTATTTACACTTCCCGGTTCAGATGATATAATCCCACTATAAGGTTTAGTAAACAAACGTAACAAAATGACAAAGCAAAGCAATAGGATTTACTTTAATGTTGTTTTAGCACAGTGAAACAAAGAGGGGAAAAGCAGCATGAAATATGTCCATTGCCATAAGTGTACAAAGGAATTAAGCAATAATGAGATTGCACTCAACCTTAAGCTGTTGGGAAAACATATCGGGACATTACACTGCTATCAATGCTTATCGGAGCACTTCTGCTGTGATGATGCCAGACTTAAGGAATTGGCAGAGTGGTATAAAGGCAGCGGCTGCCTCTTATTTCAAACAAATTATATAACTTAGTGTAAAATAAAAAGCATTTAACACCCTTTATTTATGCATGGGACCTAAGGAGAGAAACCAATGAGTGATACATATATAATATATCCCAAGATAAGTGATGCATTGCTTGAGAATCCCGGAATTGGTTTTATTGCGGCACCCGGATTGATGGAGACAGTGGAACAAATATATGATAACCGCGGCAATCCGGTAGAAAAATACAGATTTGCAAATAATAGCAGAACCTGGAACCATCCGGACAGTAAGGTTACATACTGCGGAGTGAGATGGAAGGATATAGAGGTCAGGAAGGGCTGGTACCAGTGGGAAGTACTTGAGGAAAAGCTGGAAGCAGCAAAAGCTTCAGGCTGTACGGCAATTGTCCGCTGCTCCCCTTATGCTTTGGGTGAAGAGGAGGATATCCCGGAGTGGTTTCGGGCAGAATGTCCGGAAGAACCGGAATTTCCTTTTTGGAGAGTTGACCCGCTGAATTCTCCCTATGTCACGTACTGGTCCCGGTTTATTGAAAAGTTTGCAGAACAATTTGACGGGCATCCGGTAATAAGCTCGGTGGATATGGCACTGGTTGGAGCGTGGGGTGAAGGCGGAGGCACAGAGTTTCTTACAGATGACAGTATCAGGCAGATTACGGATGCTTATATCGATAACTTTAAATTAACACCGCTGCAGGCACTGCTGCATGATCCAAAATCCTTAAGGATTATTCGGGAGAGAAGAGAGAATATCGGATTTCGGGTGGACTGTCTGGGAGATATGGGAGGCTTTCATCAGGAGGAATGGTCCCATATGCTGGACTTTTATCCCCAGAACATATGCAACTTTGGAATGGATGAAGCCTGGAAAAAGGCTCCGGTAGTATTTGAAGCCTGTTGGCACATGAATGACTGGTTTCTCCAGGGCTGGGACATTGATTATATTATTGAAGAATCGTTAAAGTGGCATATCTCTTCTTACAACAGCAAAGGGACTACTGTTCCTGAAGTCTGGAAGGACAATGTTGAAAGATGGCTGAAAAAAATGGGATACCGGTTTGAATTAAGAAAGTTTGCTTATAATCCGGCAGTAAAAAGAGGAGAAAGCCTTAAAATAAAGGGTTTGTGGGCTAATACCGGTGTCGCTCCGATTTATCAAAGGTATCCGCTGGTGGTTCGTCTAAGGAACGAACAAGGCACGCTGACCCTTACCAGCAGGATGGATATCAGAAACTGGCTGCCGGATATGGATATCTTATGGGAAGAGGAATTTATCCTGACAGCAGGGACAGGTGAATATACCCTGGAGATAGGAATCGAGACGGGGATACCGGAGGTTGGCAATATAAAGCTGGCAATTGAAGGCTGGCGGGACGGTTACTATTGTTTGGGCAAACTAATTGTAGAATAGAGGGAAGAGCATGGAACATTTATCATATGAATTCAAAGAATATGTGAATTATTGCGGCTTTGACAATCTGCCGGAGGGGCTGGAGCAGTTTTTTGCCGGCTACCGGGAGAAAGAAGACAGCCACTTTATTGAACGAAGCTTTTTAACGGAAGTATTTGAAAGATTCAGCCTTCCGGCAGAGACAAGGGAGATGCTGACGAGGGCGGCAGAAGCAGTGGAAGCAGATGAAAAGCTGTTTTACTTCTCAAAATTTCTGGTATGGGATATGTGCTCTGCCAGAAACCGCTGTGATGTCGATAACTACAGTAATATGACTCCGTTATGTATGCAAAAGTACAGGGAGCTTTATTCTTTTCTGCTTTTATTGGCCTGTGTGGTTCCCTCCAGAAGACTTTTGGAGGAACGGGGAGTACCAGAGCATTATTATGAGGATATTCCCTTTCGTCCCATGGAGCCTCAGCTGGAGAAACTGGTGCAGGGAGATATGACAGTGAGTGATTTTCCCTGGGATATGAACTTTTATACCTGCTCTATCTTTCTTATGGACCGCTTCCTGTTTATTCCCTGCCGTTTTGGGGATGCCTTTACCATGTACCGGAATAAGACATCCGGAAAGGTGACTGCACTCTGGCAGCCCAAAGAGGAATTTCGCAGGGACGGGCAGCTAAATGGAACTAACGGGATTTATGATACGAAAGAAGCTTTTACTTCAATCTGGGAGGAAACAGAAAACAGTATTACCGCCAATCCCATCAATCCAATGGGTTTTGTGGAGAGAGCTGCTGTTACGTTATCTAAAGAGGAGTGGACTAAGGCTTTAAGTACAGGGGATATGCTTCTGGCACTGCATGTGCCTTCGGGACCGGGATATACTCCTGAAAGGCTTAAGAATTCCATGCTGCTGGCGTTGGAATTCTACCGGACTTACTTTCCTGAACTGCCTGTCAAGGGCTTTTGGAGTGAAAGCTGGTTATACGACTCAAGGCTGTCTTTGGTGCTTGATAATGAAACCAGCAATATTATAAAGGTTCAGCGCCAGTTTTATCTGTATCCGGTACGGGAGGGAGATGCCATGCTCCGGTATGAGGTCTTTGGTGACTGGAAAGCGGATGAAAAAAAGATAGAACTTAAGACTTCCCTGCAAAAGGCAGCGGCTGCCTATATGACAACAGGGGCACGTTTTAATAATCTTAGCATGATAGTCCTTAAGGAAGAGGCAGATAAAACAGACCGGATGCCTTATATTACAGAAGAAGACATTGACCGCTTCAGGCAGGTTGTCGACAGTCATTTAAGATAAGGAGGAACTGACCATGGGCAAATATGCACTGGAGCATTACAGTCCCTATGAGACTTATAAAATACGGCCGCTGCCGCTTCCCAAAGCTCCGGCTAATCCGGGCAGAGGGCAGTACCATCTGGTTGAACTTGCCTGGAAGGAGTTAGAGCCTGACCGGGGAAAATATGACCTTATACATCTAAAAAAAGAACTGTCTAAGGTGCATAATCCGGTTCTTTTGATAAAGCAGACACCTCCTTCCTGGCTAAAGGAAGGAAAAGAGGAATGTTTTGCCCACTTAATCCGAAGAATGGCAAGTGCGCTAAAGAAAGAAGAGCTTATTGGTATTGTGGTTTCCACAGAGGGGGATGAACAGAGAGTATGGGATGCTTATCTGGAAGCCTCCGTAGGGTTTCCGCTATTGGTTGACCCTAATCAAGAAACATTGGTCCGGTATTTTAAAGAAATGGGAAGGCCTTTTGGACTTATTGTAAATTGCAGGGAAGATAACTGGATAGACTGCTGTGAGAAATTTGCCGAATATGGGCTTTCTAATGCCTGGGAGCGGATGCCGGTACTGCTTCATATAGAGGAAGAGATTCCTGGTCCTGGTATCTTAAGGGAAAGCTTGCGCTGGCATGCTGCTCTTTCCAACCGGCCAATGGATATTGGCTATGACTTTACCATAAGAAGATTGACTTATCCGAAAAAGATAGCGGCGGAGGGGGCACTGCCGGTCCGCTTTTGGCTTGTAAATAAGGGCAGTGCACCCTGTTATCAGGAATATGACTTTAAGCTCTGCCTTAAAGGGGAAAAAGAGCGATATGAATTTGTTTTAAATATTGACAGAAGCGTCTGGAAACAGGGAGATATTACGCACAATGAGATCGTTTCCCTCACAACGCTGCCTAAAGGGGAATACATCTTGTCGGCAGGGATTTTCTTTTCCGATGGAAGCCCCATGCAGTTAGACATTCAGGCAGAGGAAAACGGGGGCTTTTATAGAATGGGAACGGTAGAGGTTTGCCAGGAAACGGCGGTGGACCTGGTTCATGTCTGGGATGGTTTCTATCCGGACGGGTATTATCCGCTGGAGGACCCAAAGCTTCCCGATTAACTGGCGGCAAGCAGAGGATTTATGCCATGGGAGCTAGTGTGAAATAAAAAACATTTCACACCCTGATTTGAGGCAGTAAATCATCTGCAAGCAGACGATTTATGCCATGGGAGCCGGAGAATAAAATTACGGGAGGAAATAAAATTGAACATTGCATTAGTAGGTGCAGGACAGCGGGGAATGATATATTCCGAATATGTCTATAATACAAAAAAAGCTGACATTGTAGCGGTTGTGGAGCCGGAGGATAACAGAAGGGCAGCCGCTGCAGAAAAATTCGGCATTCCCTCTGGAATGCAGTTTAAGAAGATAGAAGATTTTTACCAAAAAGGCAGGATTGCCGATGCTGTTATCATAGCAAGTATGGATCAGGATCATTATGAACAGGTCATGTCTGCCCTTGAACTGGGTTATGATATCCTTCTTGAAAAACCCATATCCCCCAATCCGAAGGAATGTCTTAAGATTCAGGATAAGGCAAACCAGAAAGGATGTAAGGTCATTGTATGCCATGTGTTAAGGTACACGAACTTTTTTGCGGCAATCAAGGAAGTTATTGACAGCGGAGAGTTAGGGAAAGTAATTACCATCCAGCATAACGAGAATGTGGGAAATTACCATATCGCCCATTCCTTTGTCCGGGGAAACTGGAGAAGGAGCGACTTATCCAGTTCCCTGATTATGCAAAAATCCTGCCACGATATGGATATCCTTGCCTGGATGGTAGGCAGTGAAGCGAAGAAAATAACCTCCTTTGGCAGCCTGAAATATTTCAAGGAAGAGAATGCGCCGGAAGGAAGCTCTGACCGCTGTCTAACCTGTAAAGCGGCTAAGAACTGCCGCTTTGATGCCCGTAAGGTTTATCTTCCGGTGATAGGCAGCTGGCCGGCTGTGGTGCTTACCCAGGATCAGACGGAAGAAGGAATAAACAAAGCTTTAGCAGAAGGTCCCTACGGACGCTGTGTATACCGCTGCGATAATGATGTATGCGATAATCAGGTGGCGTTGATCGAATTTAAAAATAATGCAACAGTCAGCTTTAATCTAAGCGGCTTTACCAATAAAATAAGCCGGACAATCAAGGTAATGTGCGAAAACGGTGAAATCCGGGGAGATGACAGCCTGAACCAGATTGAGGTCACAAAGTTTGCTTCTAATGCGATAGATGCTTTTGAACAGAGAATCATCCATACCGGTCTGACACAGGGAGGACACGGAGGAGGAGATGTAGCCCTGATGGAAGACTTTATCTATCAGTTATCAGCTGACAGTAATAACAGCAGATCCTCCATAACCCAGTCTGTTGAAAGCCATATAATGGCTTATGCAGCAGAGCAATCCAGAATTACCGGAGAAATAATTGATGTGGATGTGCTAAAAAGCCAGCTGCGTAACTCTTAAAAAATCGGAGAAGAGCGGGGAAAAGCTATGAAATCAAAAAAAATCCAAAACGGGGCACCGGGGCCTTTAGGAGGCCGGAGAAAAGAATTTATACGCGAAATGAAAAGAAACAAAGGACTTTACCTTATGTGTGTACCTGCACTGGTTGTACTGGTTATGTTTTGCTACATTCCTTTTGCAGGTACCTGGATGGCGTTTACTGATTTCAATGTGGTGGATGGTATCTTTGGAAGCAAGTTTGTTGGTCTTGACAACTTTAAATACTTCTTTTCCAAGAGCAGTATGGGTTGGCGGGTAACCTATAATACATTGTTTATCAACTTTTTTGGAATCATACTGGGGTTAATTGTTCCAATCAGTATTGCTGTTTTTTTCAATGAAGTCAGAAGCAAAATTTTTAAGAAATTGACACAGAGCTTTATGTTTTTTCCGTACTTCCTTTCCTGGGTAGTAGTAGGTGCGATTATCTACGGATTTTTCTCTACGGATGTCGGTGTTATCAACAATATGCTGCGTTCCATGGGATTGGAGACAGTGAAATGGTATGCGGAGCCAAAATACTGGAAGGGTATTATTATAATAGCCAGCATGTGGAAGTGGAGCGGTTACAGTTCCATCATCTACATGGCAGCTATGGCCAACTTTGATGGTTCCCTTTACGAGGCGGCAGAGGTAGACGGTGCAAGCAAGCTCCAGAGGATTTTATATCTTACCGTTCCCATGTTAAAGCCAACTGCTGTTGTACTGACCCTGATGAGTATCGGGCGTATTTTCTACGGCGATTTCGGTATGATCTACGGTATTGTCGGCAACAACCCGGTCCTGATTGATGCGGTAACCGTTATTGATACTTATGTTTATCAGACCATGAGAACACTGGGCTTTTCTTACGCAACCGCAATCGGTTTATTCCAGTCTGTTATGGGATTGATTTTAGTAACTGTCGCTAACCGGATGGCGAAAAAATATAATGATGGGGAGGGCTTATTTTAATGAGAAAAAGCAAATTATTCAGCGACCACCTGGTAACTTGGTTTGCCTATTTGTTTATCGGCTTGTTTGGACTGCTTTGCCTGTATCCCCTCGTTCTGACCTTAAGCGTATCCCTTTCCTCAGAACATGAAATTGTGATGCATGGATATTCGGCCCTTCCCCAGAAGTTTACCCTTAATACATATATTTATATTTTTGCAAACAGCGGTATGAGGATTTTAAAATCTTATGGGGTTACTATTTTTGTCACGGCAGCCGGTACCATCGGGGCTATGATTATTACCAGCATGATTGCTTTTGCCCTGTCCATTCAAAGTTTAAAGTACCGTAATATTATTGCTTTTTTATGTAACTTCACCATAGTATTTTCCGCAGGGTTAATTCCCTGGTATGTAGTGTGCGTTAACTATTATGGGTTAAAAAATAGTATCCTGGCATTGATTCTTCCGTCTGTTTTCAGTGTCTGGAACATGTTCCTGATGCGAACCTATTTTTCAAGTATTTCGCCGTCCCTGTACGAAGCGGCAAAAATAGACGGAGCAAGCTATCTTTTGATTTATTGGCGGATTGCAATTCCGCTTAGCAAAACAGCAGTCTTAACCGTAGGCCTTATGTATGCACTGCAATACTGGAACGACTGGTGGAATGCCCTGATTTTTATTAATAATAAGGATCTATTCCCGCTTCAGTATTACCTGTATACCATACTTTCCAATGTAAATGCCATCAGCTCTGGAAGGGTTCCTTCCGGTGCTGCAGCAGGGATTGCCCTGCCCTCTGAAACAGTAAAGATGGCAGTTACCGTAATTACCATAGGCCCTATTATCTTTTTATATCCCTTTGTACAAAAGTATTTTGTTCAGGGTATTATGACAGGTGCGGTCAAAGAATAAAGCTGCAAGTCAAGTCGTTGGTAGGCCGGCAAAAGGCTTAACATAAAACCAAAAGGAGGATTAGCAATGAAAAAACTATTTATACTGACCGTTGCCGCAATTATGGTAATCGGTTTACTTGGGGGATGCGGCAAAAAGAATGAAACAAAAGAAGAAACTAAAACAAAAACAGTGAGAATTCTTTATCCGGGTGATGAAAGCGATAGAATGTCAGATTTTATGAAAAATGAATTTGCCCAGAAAATGAAAGAGGATTTAGGAATTAAGGTGGAGATGGTTTATGCGCCATGGGACCAGTACTGGGAACAAAAGGATATTATGCTGGCTGCCCAGGAACCCATTGACCTGTATTGGGACGGACTTCCCGATCTTGCTACCATTGTAAATAAGAAGCAGGCATCCGTACTGAATGATTTAATTGATAAGTATGGACAGGATATGTTAAAGGTGCTTCCCGAGGAGCAATTAAAGGGCGCCACCATTAACGGAGAGATTTATGGTATTCCTTCTGCATATGCACCGTCTTCCGGCATGTTTCAGATGGTTTGTGTCCGTCAGGATATCCTGGAAGCCTGCGGTATGACCGAAATTAAGACAGCAGAAGACCTGAAGGCATTTGCAGAAAAAGCAAAGGAACTATTCCCGGAAATGAAAGGTCCCGCAGATCCGATCTTTAAGCCCCTGACCAGATACTTTGCAGATGAGCAGTTGAGCTGGTGTGCCAATGAAGATACCGTTGTTTATGGCGAAAAGACCAATAAGGTATATGATTATTACGAAACGGATGCTTTCAAGAAGGTTGCACAATATAACCGCCAGATGTATAATGGTGGCTTGTATTCCGATGACCTGACTACAAAATACAATGAGAGGGATTCCCGTATGCAGACCGGCTTGTATCTGTGGGTAGAGGGTTCTCTTGGAAAAGAAAATGAGATTATTGACAGTGTAAAGGCAAATGCGCCCGATGCCAGGTTAAAGAGCTATATATTAAAACCTGATGAATCACGTTACATCATTGCAACCGGCGGAGAAGTGCTTTGTATCCCGCAGACAGCACCGAATCCGGAAGGAGCCATGAAGTTTATTAACTGGATCTACTCTTCACAGGATAATTATCTGATGGCGTTATACGGTGTGAAAGGCAAGGATTACGAAGTCGTTGACGGAAGAATAAAAAAACTGGCAAATGACGAGTTCTTCTATGAATGGATGTTCCGCAATAAAAATTATCAATTATTTGCGCCAAACATCGACCAGAGCTACATTGATACTTATGAAAGCTGGGATGACCAGGCCATCACCTCCAATATGCTTGGCTTCCGTTTCAATAATGAGAATGTAAAAGTAATTGAAACGGCAATCAAAGAGGTGGCAGGAAAGCAGATGGCGCCGATTCTTTACGGATTTGTAGATTTTGATACAGAGTACCCGAAAGCTTTAGAGGCACTGAAGAAAGCGGGTATTGATGAGTATGTGGCAGAAGTGCAAAAACAGATGGATGAATTCCAGGCTGCAAAGAATAAATAAAAAATTGCCTATGACCTCTGTACAAGGAATCAGCAGCAAGAAACAGCATTAAGAAATGGGCCGCCCGGCAGCAGGGTCTTAAGATCACTGGGGCGGCCTTATTCTTTCAAGTACAAAAATTCAAGATAAAATAGGGGGAGAAGAATGGCATATCGTGTATATACAATAACGGATTTAGAACAGCTGGAGGAGTGTGCGGTATTTTGCATTGACCATTACCAGTGGACGCAGGGTGGGAAACCAAAGGCATATGGGAGGATGGGGCTGCTAAAAGATTATGGCCTGATTATCTCAATGACTGCCATAGAGGCAAATCCCCTTCGTACCTTTACCAAGGAAAACGATCCGGTCTATATGGACAGTGCATTGGAGGCATTTTTAAGCTTTTCCGGGGCTCATGGGAATCAGAAATATATGAACTTTGAAATGAATGCCAATGGGGCATTGCTAAGTGCCTTCGGTACGGTAACAGAGAGGAAGTTCATCAATGAGTATACCGGGCTTCGGGCATTATGTGAAACGAATATAGAAAAGGACAGATGGACGGTCTTACTTAAGATTCCCATGGAGCTGACCTGCAGCCTGTATGGGAGGGAGCCTTTGCAATCCGGTGACAGCTTTACCTGTAATTTTTATAAAATATGTGAAACACCGGAATATGAGCATTATGCAAGCTTTGCGCCGATTATCAGCGAGAAGCCGAATTTTCACTTGCCGGAATTCTTTAAGGAAGCAGTAATTGTTTGAGATTAAGAGGGTTAGTGTGAAAGGAGATAGAGTTTATGAAACGGGTGACAGGCTTTATTCTGGTTATATGTATGCTGCTTACATCGGGGTTTGTGAGTGCTGCGGATACGAAGTTGACTTCGGGGACGCAAAAGTACAACACATCTTCCGGCAGCAGTTCCTTGAAATCCCTCATGGCTGTTCAGGAACATAACCAACTTTTTATCTGCGTAACAGGAAAAGAATTGACTGGTACTTACTCGCTCTATATAGACACAAACAATAAGGAAAAGACAGGAACAGCAGCAGCCGGGTGGGCGAAGGCTGACAGTGTAGATTACAAAATAACGGATGATATACTTTATGGCTTCAATAAAGGAAAGTGGCAGCCGGTTAAATCACAGGATGGCTTTAAACTTGTCAGGAAGGATGCTGTTCTGGAGGTTAGCCTGGATATGAAAGTGCTGGGATTAACAGAAAGCCAGGCAGTTAAAATAGGCTTTTACGACGGAAAGAATGGTCTTATTCCCAGTGCAGGCAAGGAAATGATGACTGTCGACAAGGCGGCTCCCGTTATTTCCACGCCGTCCATTAAAATTGATGGGGAAAATTCTGTGTCGGAATGGAAGTCTCTTAAGATTGCAGAAGGGCAGGATAAGATAAAGGAATTGTATGCCTATAAAGATACGGGAAAGCTATACATAATGGTTTTAGGAGAAGCTTTAAAAGAAGCAAATAACAACATTTATCTGAATACGGATAACAATGCTTCCACCGGCTATAAAAACTGGGGGCAATACGGCGAGAATGGAGCCGGTGCCGACTTTTTAATAGAATCCGATGACACCGGAGCATGGAAACTGTTTCAATATGTCGGGCCTGACTGGAACTGGGCAGAGGTAAAAGCACCTGTAGAAGCTGTCATAAAAGAAAAGGACGGGGTGCAGTGCCTTGAATTATCCACGGATATAAATTCTATGAAGGATATAAAAAAGAATATCTATATTTCCATGGGGCTTAACAATGACACCGGATTCGCTCCTAAGATTTGGGCTGAGCTTCCTTATGCAAAGGTGATAGATTTGAACGGTTACGGGATCAAAACAGACGGAAAGATAAATGACTGGACAGAGGTCGACTCGATTACAGCTGCCGATAAGACGGCCCTTACGCTCATGGCAGCGCAGGACAGCAGGAAATTATATACGGTGGTAAAGGGAAGGTCCATGAACACCCGGAATGAATATATTCTGGATGTAAAGAAGGGCGGATTCCTTTATGGAATTTATTCCGGGGTCGATTATATCGTAAAGGACGGCTATGTCTATCCGCTAAATGGAAACAACTTGATTGATGCCAGCAGGAAATCCGCTGTGTATATGGACTATCAGGATGATGCCGTAAAGATGCAGTTAAAACTTTCCCAGATAGGCAATCCTGCGAAAGGCAGCATCTATATTGCTTACAAGGGAAAGAACATATTAAAGCTTCCCCAGAACGGCAGCAAACTAAAGGTTACCAGTGTGTGGAAGACAGCCGGTGAAAAAGATACCTTCTATCCGGCAGAGGACTATGCCTCCAATGCGAATCCCTATAAAGGCTGGCTTCCCTGGGCAAGCCATGACAGCGTGAAGGAACCTCTTGCACAGGAAGTGAAAATGGCGTACTTTGACATTAAGTGGAGTGAGTTAGAGCCTACAGAAGGAAAATATGACTTTACTGCCGTCGAGGAAAAGTACCATTTCAAGTATTGGCGTGAGAAGGGAGTCAGGTTAAATCTAAGATTTGTCATGGATGACCCTTCCGATAATCCAAACCATATGGATATTCCAAAGTGGCTGTATGATAAGCTGGTTAAGGAAAACTACAACGGAGGAAAGGGCGGAAAATGGTACAACAGCCCTGCCATAGGTGCCGGTTTTGCACCCGATTACAATAGTCCCCTCTTACTGGCGGCACATGAGAAAGCCATAAAAGCTTTAGCAAAAAGATATGATAATCCTGGCATTATCTCCTTTATTCAGATAGGCAGCCTTGGTCACTGGGCGGAATTTCATAATTGGCCGGAGGATATTTCGGGTAAATTCCCTGACCTTAGCATATCCGATAAGTATGTAGGGCACTATTTGGATAACTTTAAGAAAGTAAAGCTTGGAATGAGAAAGCCATACCCCATTGCAAGCAAGAATAAGCTGGGACTGTTTAATGACGTATTCGGCATGGCAGACACGACTGCCCAGTTCTTGGACTGGGCCCAAAACGGCTGGGATGAAATCGGGGAATATGTGGATGCGGCATCCGGCTATTCCTCACCGGAAGAAGCCAGAAAGGCTTCAGCCATGTCTGATTTCTGGAAAAACAACTATTCCGGCGGAGAATTTGCCAATGGAAATGTAAGATTGTATATTGATGATACCACCATCATGGATACACTGCGTCAGGTGAGAGAGAGCCATACCTCATGGCTTGGGCCCTGTTCCCCTGCCGATTTGCTTAAGAGTGATAAGGACGCTTACCTCTACCAGTGCAACATTGATGCACTGACCAATATAATAGGATATAACTTTGTACTGGAAGCGGTCACGCATAACGGCAAAGCAAAAACCGGGAATAATCTAAGTGTAAAAATGAAGTGGAATAACAAGGGGGTAGCACCTTTTTATTACAACTGGCCTTTGGAACTCTCCCTTGCAGACAGCAAAGGAAAGATAGCGGCTAAAACCATAACTTCCGCAGATATTACAAAATGGCTTCCCGGTGAAACGGTAACAACCCAGAGCATTTCAATTCCAAAGAACTTGAAGAAGGGGGAATATACCCTGTGTGTTGCCATACTTGATCCGCAGACCGGCAAGCCGGGTATAAAGCTTGGAATAGAGGGAATTCGTTCTGACGGAAGATATACTCTTAATAAGATAACGGCCGGTGACTAATAATAACCGCGGCGTAATAAGGAATTTAACAAAACATCACCTTCGCAATTGGTATAATATCCGGGCTGTCAGTTCCTATACAGGAATTGGCAGCCTTTATTATGTGCGGTCACCAGGTATAATCGGAAAGCCTATGATATCAGGTTTCGATACGGCAGCAGTTTTCGGGGGAAACACCTGTATTTTCAGACTGCCTAAGAATTGAATATATGATATAATTAATAAAAATCAGATTTGCATAGTCGCAAAAGGAGATAATATGAGAAAAATTGTTTTATTTATTGCTATGAGTCTGGATGGATATATAGCCACAGAAGAGGATTCCCTGGAGTGGCTTTTTCAGACCGAAGGAGAGGGAGATAACAGTTATCAGGAGTTTTATGAAACCATTGATACGATTATATTAGGCAGGAGAACCTATGACTGGATTCAAAATGTAGAGGGGGATAACTTCCCCTATAAAGGAAAGCAATGCTTTGTCTTCTCCGGCACGAAGCAGGGAGAAGAAGGAGATGTCCGGTTTTTTAACGGAGATGTTGTTGATTTTGCAGAAAAATTAAAATCAGAAGAAGGGAAAGACATCTGGGTAGTCGGCGGCGGAGAGCTGCTCCATCACTTTGCAGCAAACCGCTTGGTGGATAAATGGATAATTACAATTGCACCAACTATTTTGGGAAGCGGAATACCTTTGTTTAAGAAGAATGATTTTGAAACCCGGTTAAAATTAACAGACATAAAGAGGTACAACCAGTTTACAGAGCTTCATTATGAAACAGTGTAAATTATTTGAAGACAATATGCGGCATGAAAAGTCGGGCGTCCTGTTCTCCTATGCAGTATGATAAAACCAGGAGGTATGGATTGCGGTAAGGAAATAGAAGCTGACAGGCAGCGGTTTTACTGTTTCTGAATATATTTATCTATGAAGATTCTAAGGGTAGGGAAAGCTGGCCTGTATTGAACAAGATAGAAAAAAGCACTCATTTTAATATGAGAAAAAGAGTAATAGCCAGCGTGACACAGGAAGGCTGGAAGAAAATCCCCCATGTATCCTATGTTTACGAAGCGGATGTTACGAAAGTTTATGAGGAATTTAAGAAATTAAAAGCATCCGGCAGATACCGGGGGAATATTACCTTTAATACACTTCTTTTGCGGGTTATTGTGGAAGGAATTAAATCTGCCATGCAGCTTAATGCAGAAGTGCGGTATAGTTCCTTTCTGATTTCCGGACAGATGACGGTAAAAGATAAGATTAATATTAATATGCCGGTATTGCTCCCGGACGGGGGGATGGTTACGGTTAATCTGCGTGATATGGGAAATAAATCATTAGGGGACATGGCGGAGCAGATTGAGAGCATCAAGGAAAAAGTAGGAAGCTGCGATATGGAAGCTTCCCTTCTTAAAGTAGGGTTAAAAGATACCCTTAGGAACCTGCAGCGCGGCAAATTAGGAAAGGTGATCGGCCGTGGACTAGGAATTGTGACCGGACACAGAAGGAGCGCAGCCGGAACTCCAAAGAAAAAGCAGGGAATTATCTTAAGCCGGGAGGTGTTGGATCAGGGGACCATTACCGTTTCGAATCTGGGAGCGGCAGTTAAAGGTACCAGAGGAAGAGTAGCGCTGTTAGATATTATACCACCCCAGGTCTGTGCAATCGGAATCGGAGTACTCCAGGAGGAACCGGGAGTATATCTGACAGAGGATAAGATGACCCGTATCGGTATACGAAAAGTAATTCCATTTACGATTGCCTTTGATCACCGTGCCTTGGATTTTGGTGAAGTGGCGCCTTTTATCAACCGGCTGGAAGAGGTATTTAATAACACAGAGATCATACGCACCTGGTAGCAGGTAAGCATATCAACCATATGGATATATAAAATCAACCGTTCAAATCAACCAAACGGTTGATTTTTTTATTTTCTTGCTGCCGTATGATAATAAACATCAAAGAACTAGTGTGAAAAATAAAAAGCGTTTTTCACTTTCTATTTGGGCAGTTTCGCAAGTAAACTTGCGAAATGCATGGGGCTAGTGTGAAAAATAAATGTTCACACACAAATTTGTGCCTGGGGCCAAAAGTTTGCAGGTACAGGAAAGGCATGGCTATTAACATGGAAGAAATGATAAAGGTGAGTAATCTCACCAAGAGTTTTAAGGACAAAGAGGTTCTAAAGGGAATCAGCTTTGATGTATACCGTGGTGAGGTGCTCTGCATCTTAGGACCAAACGGAGCGGGAAAAAGTACGACAATTAATATATTAACGGCTACGCTTGGAAAAGGGGGAGGCGAAATCTTCTTTAAGGGGGGCAGGATTAACAAAAAGCTTAAGGATTACAAGCAGGTATTAGGAATTGTTCCTCAGGACATTGCTTTGTATGAGGAATTGAGTGCCGAACACAACTTAAGGTTTTTTGCCTCTCTTTATGGACTTCACGGAAAGGAATTGTCAAAAGCAGTTGACGGGGCGCTGGAATTTGCAGGACTTACCGACCGCAGGAATGATAAGGTTAAGACCTTTTCAGGGGGCATGAAACGGCGGCTTAACATAGCTTGTGCTATTGCCCATCACCCGGAATTAGTCATCATGGATGAACCTACGGTAGGGATTGATCCCCAAAGCCGCAACCACATTCTTGATTCCATCAGAAGGCTAAGGGAAAATGGGATAACGGTTATCTATACCACTCATTATATGGAGGAGGTAGAAGCAATATCCTCCCGTATCATCATTATGGATCATGGCTCCATTATTGCAGAAGGCACGAAAGAGGAGCTAAAGGAGAGCATAGGGAATGAAAAACGGTATACGATTGAGCTGGAGGAGAACAAAAAAGTAAAGGAAGAGGAGCTTTTTTCCATTGAAGGAGTAAAATCAGTAAAGGTAAACGGAGATATCTTAGAAATTTCCTCCTTAAAGGGAATTGAAAATCTTGACCGGATTATAGCACTGCTTAGTGACCGGGGAGAAAAGATAAGAAATATTGCAAGCGAGGCAGCAAGCCTTGAGATGGTATTTTTAAAGCTTACCGGACGCAAATTAAGGGATTAGTGTGAAAAATAGAAAGCATTTTTCACTTTTGATTTAGGCAGTTTCGCAAGTAAACTTGCGAAATGCATGGGGATTAGTGTGAAAAATAAAAAACATTTTTCACTTTCTATTTAGGCAATATCGCAAGCAAGCTTGCGATATGCATAGGGATTAATGGAGGCATTAAAATGAGACGTTTTTTTATGATTTTAAAATTAGACATCATCAACCTGTTTAAAAACCCGGTACTGGTGGGAGCTAATACAATCTTTTTCGTTCTCTTGATTTTGATTATGGGATTTTTAGGAAGCGGGAATTATGCCGACAGCAAGATGTCTTATCAGTATTATCTGATTTCCATGATTGTCTACGGTATGCTGAATGGAGCTATGACAGCATCCAATTGTTTTATGGAGAGGGATATTAAGAAAGCCAACCTGCGGATTATTTATTCTCCGGCAGGAAGCTTTCCGATTTATTTCTCCAAGATACTGGCTTCTTTTCTCTTTGATTATTTTCTTCACATTATTGTGGTCGGAATTTTGTGTGCTTCTCTTGGTGTAACCATAGGAGTACATCCGGTATACTTTATTCTTTTGATGGCTCCTGTGGAATTTGCCGCGGCAGCCCTTGGAATTTTTTTCTGCTGTGTCTTTCACAGTGAAGAGGCTGCCAGTGCATTATTAAGTACATTAGTCAGCCTGTTATGTGTTTTAGGCGGGACATTTTTTTCCTTGGACGGAATGGGAAGCGCGGTTGCGTTTCTCTCAAGGATATCACCGGTAAAGTGGATAAATGAAGCGTTTTTTACACTTTCCTGTGACAACAGCCTTCACAGCTTTTTGCTTGTATTCTTATCAGCTGTCATTATTTCTGTGCTTCTTGTACTTGGATGCAGTCTGACCTTTAAAACGGAGGATTATCTATGAAAACATTTATTACCGTACTTAAAAATAATTATCTGCGTACAAAGCCCCGGATAATATTAGTAGCTGTTATGACAGTGGTTGCTCTTTCTTCTACTATGCTTGCGGTTTATCTTTCCGGACTGCACCAGGTAAAGGGACGTGTCGCTTTGGTGGCGGAGGATTCTTCTTACGCTCCCACAGAGAAGTCAGAGCATCTTAAAATAACAGTTTTAGATAAAAAGCCTCCCTATTCAGCACTTGTGGAGCAAAAATACGATGCTTATGTAAGCCTTGATAGGGAAGGAAATTACCAGATTGAAACACTTAGGCGGGCAGAGTATAAGGATATGCTGTTATATCTGCTTCAAAACCCGAAAGCAGAGCCTCCCAAAATGGGCACGGAAAGAGGTGTGGGGGTCAATATTATAGGGTTTATGATGATGTTTCTTATTATGATGTCCTTCTCCAACCTGTTTGTTTTTGCAGATGATAAGGAACTGGGACAGCTTGGAAGAATTTTTATGGCACCCTCCTCTTTTGGGGGCTATCTGGCTGCCCATGTGATTTATTGCATGTCTTTGCTGCTGCCGGAATATATTCTGCTGGTCATTCTAAAGCTTAGCGGCAGAAATATTGGCTTTTCTCTTTTGCAATATGCAGGACTGATAGCAGTTACAGGACTTTTAGGCATCTCAATAGCATTGCTTTTATATGTACTGATACAAAAGGCAGACAATGCCACGATGCTTGGAAACTCTATCGCAGTGCTGGCAACTGTATTGTCCGGCAGTTTTTACAGCTTTAGTAAAAACAACGAATTGCTGGACAATATGATTAAGGTATTACCCCAGAAGGAGCTGATGGATTTTGCCGGGTATCTGCAAAATGGAAAAGGAATAGAACATAGCGCTTCCATTATTTATGTAATCGCCTTCGCGGCGGTACTGTTTATCCTTTCCTGCAAAAAGCTTCGGAAGATGTATGTAAGAAAGATATAGAATTCCAGGAAGCTGTCTTGCAAAGTTAAGAAAGCGGGAATATAATGAAGAAAATAAAGTGGTTTCAAAAGAACGTATATATACGAAAGGGGTTACTATGAGTTTCTCGTCCGATGCATTGCTTCTTTCCACAAAACTGAAAATCCCCGCACCGAGAAGAAATTATATCTGTCGGAAAGCTTTGTTTGAGAAGCTTTCCGACTGTATCGACATGGGAGTGGTTTTCATAAGCGGAGGTGCAGGCACCGGTAAGACGACCTTGTTAACCTCTTTTATCCGTGAGGCAGGCCTAAAGAATGTCTGTTGGGTGTCAATGGATGCTTCCAATGCAAATGTTTATTCTTTTTGGATGTATTTTACGGCGGCTGCCAGTGCATTCTGGGAGGAGGATGAGGCATTTCTTGACATAATGAGGGCAAATCCGGATCCCTCTCATATGGAGGGACTGCTGATTATGCTGATTAACAGGCTGTGCAGTGAAGAAGATTACTATATGGTCCTGGATGATGTTCAGTACATAAAGGATGAAGTGCTGATTAAGACCCTTGAATTCTTTTTAAAATCCATGCCGGCTAATTTTCATCTGTTCTTTTTATCCAGAGAGGACCCGCCCGTGTATCTGGGGCCTTTAGTAATGTCCGGAAGATTCCTTTATATTGACGGAAAGCAGATGAAGTTATCTTTTGAAGAGGGAATGTCCTTTTTAAGAGATACCCTGAAACTGACAGAAGGTGAAGAAGAGCTTGCAAAACTTAATAAGTATGCAGAGGGCTGGATCGGCGGCTTGCAGCTATCGGTAGCAGCAGGGCAGTATTCCGGACAGTTTTTAAGAGCGGGAGGAGGCATTGCAGCCGAATACCTGACCCATGAATTATTTGAATCCCTGGCGGAGAGAGAGAAGACTTTCCTGGTAAGAACGAGCTTTCTCTCTTATTTTGATGCTGCGATATGTATAGAGCTACTTGAAGATTATTCCGTGACGGACTTTGAAGAGATGGTGGAGGAACTTATCCGCAAAAATCTGTTTATTGTCTGTATTGACGAGGAAAACCGTGTATACCGCTACCATAACATTCTAACAGAGTATCTTGCGGAACAATTTAAGAAGCTTTCCGATAAGCAGAAAAAGGAGCTTTACAAAAAAGCTGCCGCTATTTTTCTGGAACGGGGAGATTTTGAAGAAGCGCTGGGAGGATATTATGCTGCCAGGGAATATGACAGTGTTCTTTCTATAGCGAAGGATATGGACGGCAGGATAGAGGCATGGGGCTATCTTGACAAGGTGCCGGTTGATAAATTAATGTCGGATGCAGATCTTGCGGCCCAGTGTTTTATGTATAACCTTGGTAATATGAATATGGAACGGTGCCGGGTACTCTACGATAAGTTTCGGGAATATTATGGGGATTCGGATATTTTTCATATCGTCCAGTTCGCAGAAGGCTATATTACACATAGTGATCTGATATTACCGGAATACCATGCTCTGTCCGCTGCACAGATTGAATGCCTTCCCTTTGGACAGGCGGCAAAAGCCATGATACTTGTGGAAAACTCTGCGGCCCTGATAGAGCAGATGGAGTATGGGGAAGCAGAAAACTGTGCTCTTAAGGCAATCCAGACAAGCAAAGGGATAAATATATTTGTAGAATTCTTTGGCTATACCCAGTTAGCCCAGGTATATGAAGAAATCGGACGTATGAATGACAGCCTTGCCTGTTATGTAAAAGCAGATGAACTGTTCTGCCATCCTTCCATGATGTCCGGGGTCGGTACGAGTTACTATTTCGGACTGGTTGGGATTTATATGAGAAGGATGGAGCTTGAAGAAGCAAAAAAGGCACTGGAAGATTCCCGTGCATTGATGAATTCCAAGCATATTCGGATGGATGTTGCCAGGGTAACACTTATTTTTCATGAGGCGGAGTTAAGTTTGTTGTATGGTGACAAGGAAAGATGCGTCCTGAAGGTGGAAGAAATCTTAAAAGAGTATCCTAACCTTAGCAGACTGACCTTGGGAAGATTAATTTATGAACTTGACTGCATCGGAAAATTACCGAAGGAGATAGAAGAGAAATTCATAGCAGAACTGGAAACCGCGTCAAGTTACAGGGCGCAGCCCTTTATGAGGCTTTTACGGGCAAGACTTCTCTTTAAGAGGGGAGAAAGCGGGGAAGCTTTTAAGGAAACAGATGACATCATGACTTTTTCCCGTTTGCATAAGAATAAGCTGCGGCTCATAGAGGCAGGGCTTTTAAAGGTAGTTATGCTTTCCTTTCGTATAGAAAAGACTTTAAGGCACAGAGAAATAGATAATTTGTTAAAAGAAGCCATACACTACGCATGGGAGGACCGTATCCTGATGCCTTTTTATCTGGAGCGGGAAGCGATTATTACTCTGCTTAAGGAACTTTTCATGAAGGAGGAGGTGAAAGCTACAATGCCTCCTGCGGAACTCTCTTTTCTTAAGGACATTTTAAATACCTGCGGGGTGGAAATGGCAGAGACCAGGGAACCGGAAACCTTATCTGAACGCGAGACAGAGGTTCTGATGGAATTGGCACAGGGCATTACCAACAGGGAAATTGCAGAAAGGCTGTGCATTTCCCAGGCTACCGTTAAGACACATGTACTTAGTATTTTTGGAAAACTTGGTGTTTCCTCCCGGATGATGGCAGTTGAAGAAGGGAGAAAGAAAGGACTTATTTCCCGATAGGAAGGAGGCAGTATATGAAAGCAATTATGGTTATGTATGACAGTCTTAGTAAAAGTTATCTCTCTCCTTATGGCAGTGCTTCGGTTCGCACACCAAACTTTGAACGGCTGGCAAAAAGGGCAATGCGGTTTGACAATTTCTTTGTTGGGAGCATGCCCTGTATGCCTGCCCGCCGTGAACTTCACACCGGACGGTATAACTTTTTACACCGGGGATGGGGTCCGGTAGAACCTTTTGACGACTCTATGCCCCAACTGTTAAGGGAGCATGGAACCTATACCCATCTTGTTACGGACCATTATCATTATCTGGAGGATGGAGGGTGTACTTACCATAACCGTTATTCTTCCTGGGAGGTTTTCAGAGGGCAGGAGGGGGATTACTGGAAAGGGGAGGTAGGGGACCCGGATATTCCGCTCTGTGAGAATTACCAGAAAGCACAGGACATGCCAAGGCTTTGGAGGCAGGACTGGATTAACCGCAAATACCTTACCTGTGATAAGGAGATGCCCCAGTCCAGGACCTTTGCTGCAGGGCTTGAATTTATCGAGACCAATAAAGACAGTGATAACTGGTTCCTGCAGATAGAAACCTTTGACCCCCATGAACCTTTCTTTGCACAAAAAGAATATAGGGATATGTATCCCCATGCTTACAGCGGAAAGCATTTTGACTGGCCAAGCTATGGACCGGTAAGGGAGAGTGAGGAACTGGTAAATCATATCAGAGCTGAATACAGTGCATTAGTCAGCATGTGCGATGCCAAGCTGGGATTGGTTTTGGATGTGATGGATGAGCACAATCTATGGAAAGATACGATGTTGATTGTTTGTACAGACCATGGATTTTTACTGGGAGAACATAATTGGTGGGCGAAGAATATCGCGCCTTTGTATAATGAAGTTGCTAACACTCCTTTCTTCCTTTATGACCCCCGTTATAAGACGGCGGGAGTATGTGACAAGCTGGCCCAGACCATTGACATCCCGGCAACCCTGTTAGAGTTCTTTGGAGCGGATATTCCAAAGGATATGCAGGGAAAGGTATTAGGTAAGGCTTATGCAGAGAATGAAGTTATCCATGAGCAGATATTATACGGCTATTTTGGCGGCACGCTAAATACCAGTGACGGACGTTTTACCTATCTTAGAGCGCCGGAGAAATCCGTGGATTTTTATGAATATACGCTGATGCCTGCCAATATGAATAATATGTTTTCCGTAGACAAGCTTAAGGGGGCGGAGCTCTCTGAAGGTTTTGGATTTACAAAGGGAGCAAAGGTCCTGCAATTTAAGGTATCCAACCCATCCAGCCTCTGCCTTGCCAAGAATCTGCTTTTTGATACGATGGAAGACCCTGGGCAGACTCATAATATTGACGACAGGGAGACAGAGACAAGGCTCATAAATGGCATGCTTACCCTTCTTAAGAGCAGTGAGGCACCGAAGGAACAATATGAGAGGTTTGACCTGCCGGAAGAAGGAGAATTCAGCCTTTCCATGCTGCAAGACCAGAGGATGGAGAGAGAAAAAAGTATGTCCGGTGGTATTTATGATAAATACAGGTGGACTCCGGAAGCAAAGGAGCTCTATTATACCATATCGACATTATTCCGTCCGCAGCAATCAGAGCAGCTGACGGAAAGCCTTGATAAGTATTTAAGCGGAAACAGGGACGAAACTTTCATAGAAATTAGAGATATTACCTGTTTTGTGGAAAGAATGACAGAGAGTATGCAGGAGATGAAAATGGTTAAAAAGGTACTGGCAACTCTGATTGCCTATGCCAGAGCTTAAAAGACTGAATAAGTTCACTTAAAGAGTTCTTATGACAATTGTCATAAGAACTCTTTACAATTTACACTATTCATCCTTACAGGGAACTGGTAATATACCAATATGCACCAATAATTTCCGGGAGGAGAAAGAGAATGAGTGAAACAGTCGTAAAGATTGAGAATTTGGTTAAAAATTATAAGAATTTGACTGCTGTCGACCATTTTAACCTTGAAATAAAAGAAGGAGAGATACTTGGACTGTTAGGACCAAACGGTTCCGGCAAGACCACTACCTTAAACTGTCTTCTGTCCCTTTTAAGCTTTCATGAGGGAAAAATAGAGGTATTTGGAGAGAAAATGAAACCGGAAAGTTACTCTTTAAAGAAGAATATCGGAGTAATTTTTCAGAATGTTGCCGTTTTTGATACTCTCACTGTCTATGAAAACATTGACTTCTTCTGTGGACTCTACATAGAAGAAAAAGCACTTAGAAAAAAGTATGTAGAGGAAGCTATCCAGTTTGTAGAGCTTGGGGATTTTAAAAATTACTATCCTAAAAAGCTCTCCGGCGGCTTGCTTCGAAGGCTGAATATCGCCTGCGGCATTGCCCACAAACCCAAGCTGATTGTCTTAGATGAGCCTACCGTGGCAGTAGACCCCCAGAGCCGGAATAAAATCCTGGAGGGAATTCTGGAGTTAAACAAGCAGGGTGCAACCATTATCTATACCTCCCACTATATGGAAGAGGTGGAGGAAATATGCTCCCGGATTGTTATTATGGATAAGGGTAAGAACCTTGCAGAAGGTACGGCAGAGGAGTTAAAGCGCAGGATAAAGAACAATGAAACGATTTATATAGATATCAGGTCTCTTCCTGCGGAAGACATGGATAATATCCGGCAGCTAAAGCATGTATATTCGGTGGAGTATTCGGAGGAACGCCTTACTGTAAAATGTGACGGAGGTAACCACAACCTGATACACGTAATGGATTATCTGCAGGAGAGGGGAATTTCCTTCGGACGTGTTCATTCGGAGCTTCCCACATTAAATGATGTATTTCTTGAAATTACCGGCAAAGAACTTAGGGATTAAGAGGGAAAGGAAAGAGGCGCCATGTTCTTACACTTATTAAAATATAAATTAAAAAGTCTTTTCAGAGAAAAAGACCTGCTTGGCTGGGTATTTGCCTTTCCCCTTGTATTGGGTACTTTCTTTTACCTGGCTTTTGGTAACATGATGAATAGCGATGAGTATAACTTTAACCCGGTACCGGTAGCCTTTGTTTCGGAAGGAAATACGGATGCAACCTTTGAATCAGTGCTTGACAGCTTAAGCAAGGATACGAAGGACCGGATATTTGAAGTAACCAAAACCGGGGAGGGAAATGCCAAAGAGCTTTTGAAAAAAGGCCGGATAGACGGCATTATTTACACCTCGCCCGAGCTTTCGGTCATGGTTTCCGGTGATGGCATAAACAAAACCATTATCAAATCCTTTTTGGAAGGATATCTTAAAAATAAAGCAATCTATGAGCAGATTGGAAGTACTCATCCGGAAAAATTAGAATCTGCCGTAAGCATATTATCGAAGAATATTTCCTTTAACAAAGAGATTTCTTTTTCCAATACCAAGATGAACAGCTTATCCCAGTATTTTTTTGCACTTATTGCCATGACCTGTCTTTATGGCTCCTTTATGGGAAGCCGCGCCGTTGAGGATATCCAGGCAAACCTGTCCGCTATAGGGGCAAGAAGGGGAATTGCACCGGCCCATAAGCTAAAGGTAATCTTTGCGGATTATCTTGGCGCCGTTATTGTAAATTATTCCTCGATTCTCATACTATTCTTCTATCTGATTGTAATATTAAAGATAGATTTTGGAACAAGGATTCCTTATATCCTGGCAACCGGATTCTTAGGCTCGGTTATCGGAGTCTCCATGGGAACATTTACAGGCTCTATCAGTAAAATATCTGCCTCACTAAAGGGTGCTATTATGTCTGCTCTTAGCCTGATCCTTTCATTTTTAAGCGGTCTGATGATTGGTAATATGAAGGATATCGTGGAGCATCATGCGCCTCTCTTAAACAGGATTAATCCTGCCGCGTTGATTACGGACTGTCTGTATTCCCTTAATATGTACGAAAGTTTTGACAGATTTTACAGCGATATTGCTATTATGGGAGTGATAGCCGCGCTGCTTATTACCGGAAGCTATTTACTGTTAAGGAGGACCCGATATGAAAATATTCCAAGTCTTTTTTAAGACATTAAAGAAACGATCTGTCAGTGTTATCATTTATTTTATGATTTTCTTAGCCTTATCCGTATTGATGTCCGGCAACGGAAAGAAGCAGACGGAGGCAGTGTATAAGGATGCGAAGGTTAAGGTAGCCGTTTTAGACCGGGATAATTCCGTACTTAGTAAGAGTCTCTACGATTATCTTAGCAATACCCAGAAAATCGTAGAGATTAAGGATGATAAGCAAAGTATATCCGACGAGCTTTTTTATCAGAATGTAGAATATGTCCTGATTATCAAGAAGGGATTTGAAGAGGGAATAAAGACAGGAAAGTACGAAGATATCGTAGAAAATGTCAAGGTTCCGCAGAGCATTTCCGGAAAGCTCTTAGACAGTAAGATTGACCAGTACCTCTCTGAATTAAGTACCTATATGGCAGCAGGTTTTTCCGCAGAGGAAGCTGCAAAGAACACACTTAAGAACTCTGAAATCACGGCAGATGTGAAGCTTTATAAGGTACAGGGAGCAAGTGAGGAAAAGAGCAGCGCCTATTACTATTACCTCTATATTCCTTATGTGCTTATCGGTATGTTAATGACCGGTGTGGGAAGTATTCTCTTGATTTTCCGTAAGAAGGATCTGGATTGGAGAATAAAGTGCTCTTCTATGCCTGAACTCCGCAAAAATTCCATCCTGCTTTTAGCTTGCGGTGTCTTTAGCTTTGTTTGTTGGGCCGTATTTGTACTGCTCTCCCTGCTTTTATACCGCACGGATATACTGACCGGAAAGGGAGCGTTATTTATCTTAAACAGTCTGGTATTTTTACTGGTGGCAATGAGCCTAATCTATATGGTGAGTTTTTTGGTAAAGACATTAAATGCCATGAATATGGCCGCTAACGTTATCAGTCTTGGACTTAGCTTCCTTGGCGGCATTTTTGTACCGCTGGAATATATGAGTAAATCGGTGGTCCAATTCTCAAAGGTACTGCCCACTTATTGGTATGTAGTAAATAATGAGGCCATTGATTCTTTTGTCAATACAACAAAGCAGTATCATACTATTTTACGGAATTTCGGAATAGAGCTTATATTTGCTGTCCTTTTCTTTGTAATAGCACTGTATCTGTCAAAATCAAGAGCGATAGCACAGCATGGTTAAAACCTGGTATCCTTTCCTATAAATTTATGGCTATAAATGAATACTGGCAAGGAACTGCTGCAAAATGGATTAAAATTAAAATAAATAAAATGATGCATAGAAGAGGCCTTAAATTTCTTCGGTGCATCATTTTTTGCTGTAAAAGTCTGGTTGGTATAAAAATATAGTTACAGGATAAATCGTAACGAAAATAGTGGAATTTTAATAATGTATATCCTGCCTGTAAAGCAATAATATAAATATTGACTATAAAGTAATAATATTGCTTATATAACATTGTATATATTGTCTGTTAAATTATATTTGAACTATAGCTATATAGGGGTGTTTCGTTTTAAGTTAATGGGTCCAGGCATTTCAATGCCTATTAAACGAAAAACAAGGAGGAAGGTATGAGAAAAGTAAATCAACTAAAAGTAAAAGCTGTTTCACTGTTAATAATATTATGCTTTATGGGAAACAGCCTAATTCCGGCATTAGCGATGGAGGTACCGGAGGTTTCAGAGATGAAAGATGAAAAAGATACCGGTGAGAACCTGGAAACCAAATCAGTAAGCAATCTGCTGAATCTGGCCGGGTCCAATAACAGCAGCTTTGAAGAAGAACAGGCGGCAACCGGTACGGCTGCTAATTGGTGGGCAGATAAGATCAGCCCTATGTATTGGAATGATATGTGGGCAGCAAAGGTGCCGACTGTGAACCCAGGCTCTGTTAAATTTTCTTTGGATAAAGAAATATCTTATGACGGACAGCAAGCGGTGAAATATGCTTCCGGGGACAACACCGGGCGTTTTGAAATATACACCAATGTGGACAATATGAATTTGAAAGGCAGCTATGAATTTTCTGCAAAGGTTAAAACGGAAGCCGTTAGCGGAGCGGGTATATATTTAAGGATGCAAACCTATCGCCCTTTAAGCAGCGGGAATAATGCTACCTTACAAACCTATGGGACAAGTGCCAAAATAGCGGGAACAACAGATGGCTGGACAACTCTGAAATTACCTGTTGAAATCAATGAAACAATTGATGTCGGACGTATCCGTTTAGAGATCTTTTTTGAATATTTAACCGGAACCGTATGGGTGGATGATGTGAGATTAGTGCGTTCACCAAAACTAAATTTAAACGAAACAGAGAAAAAAATAGCAGTTTCAGAGAACTTTGAACTGGTAACTGCCTGCGATGATAATACCGTGGACTTAAGCGGGATTACCTATGATTCTTCCGATCCGTCAGTGGTATCTGTGGAAGGCAGCGGAAATAAAGCGAAAGTAACAGGACTAAAAACAGGTAACGCTACCGTTACAGCTTCTTTAGGGGAGTATCAAACCTCCTGTTTCGTTATAGTTGAAGATTCCTCCGTAAAAGAAGTCTTTGATACAGTAAGACAGAAATGGTCTGACCGGTTAACCGGTAATAATTTTACAGATATATCTGACAGTGACTATATAAAAAACATGGAACAGATGGACAAAACGGCAAAGGCTTATATTGACACGTTAATTGCGAAACCAACGGGAACGGATACAAGAACTACCTTATGGAGTGATTTAAACCTGAAGGTTTCTTATAAGCCGTCAAGCAATTCAGCGGATTCGGCAGCCTTTGAGACGGCCTTTGAGCGGATTTATGCCATGGCATTGGCATATGCGTCAAAAGGCTCCCAGTATTATAAGAATGAAGCACTGAAGACAGAAATCATATCCGCTTTGGAATGGATGTATACCAATGTATATAATGAAAATTATAGTGTAAAAGACAAGCTATACGGAAATTGGTGGCATTGGCAGATCGGAATGCCCCAGAACTTAGCGAATACCGTTATTTTGATGTATGATGTACTGGATAAAGAATTTATTAACAAAGAAGTTAAAACCTTAGAGAAATTTAATGAAAATCCCAACTATGCGTACAAAGTACAGGGCTGGGGCAAGATGGACATGACCAGTGCGAACCTCATGGATACTTCACTGGTATCAGCATTAAAATCAGTCATTGGAAGGGAGAGTACGGGCATCAGCTTCTCAAAAGATGCAGTCAGTACAGTATTGCCTTATGTCACTTCAGGAGATGGATTTTACGAGGATGGCTCCTGTATACAGCATACAAATCTTGCCTATACCGGAGGATATGGAGCAACCTTACTAAAAGGAATTGAGAAAATATTATTTTTAGCAGATGGAACTCCCTGGGAAGTATCAGATCCCAATGCAGAAAATGTATATGAATGGATATGGAACGGATACCGTCCATTGTTTGCAAACGGGGCTATTATGGATATGGTCAGCGGAAGAGGAATTGCAAGGCCCTCCAGAACAGATCTTACTGCCGGTCAGGGAGTTTTACAAGGAGCTTTGTTATTATCTGTAACGGCGCCGGAGCCTGTAAAATCCAATATTCAGGGCTTTGTAAAAAAACACTTGCAAAGTGCCATGGCATATGATGAAAACTATCTGGCCGGCATGTCAGCGGGAGAAATGACAGAGGCCAAAAATATATTAAATAACTCCGGAATAATTCCGGAAGATGGCACCCCTTATTTTAAGATGTTTTCTGTTATGGACAAGGCTGTCCACCACACTGATAAATTTTCCTTGGGAATTAGTATGTATTCTAAAAGGACCGGCAGCTTTGAGTATGGTAATGGTGAAAACATAAAGGGCTATCACATGTCAGACGGTGCATTATATCTATATAATGGCGACCAGTCCCAATTTGCCGATAATTATTGGCCGACAGTTGATCCTATGAGATTGCCCGGCATTACCACGGATCATACGGAAGGTACCATAAGCTCAACCTGGAATGCCCATACCAGTACAAAAAGCTGGGTTGGAGGTTCTTCCGTACTTGATTTATACGGTTCTGCGGGTATGGAATTTGAAGTTGAAAACAGCAGCCTGACCGGTAAAAAATCCTGGTTTAATTTTGATAATGAAGTAGTTGCCCTGGGAGCAGGAATTACTTCATCAGAAAATAAAAAGACAGAAACGATTGTAGAAAACCGTAAGATTAATGGAAATAATACATTACTAATCAATGGAACACCCGAAATAAATAGTATGGGGGATTCTAAGACAATGGGTAATGTAAGTTATGCCTGGCTGTCGGGGAATTTAAAGGATGGCTCTGATTCTATTGGTTACTATTTTCCGAAGGCAGCGGAATTAAGCCTGTTAAGGGAGGCAAGAACCGGCAGCTGGAGGGATATTAATACCTCTGTGCCGGCAAATTCGGAAGCGGCTGTTCCGGTAACGAGAAATTACCTAAGCCTTGCTATTGACCACAGCAGCAATCCCGATAAGGAATCTTACAGCTATGTTCTATTACCGGGCTTGACGGCAGAGGAAACAAGCAGTTACCAGGAATCACCCCAGATTGAGATATTATCGAATACGGATGCAGTTCAGGCGGTGAGAGAAAAAACACTGGGAGTAAGCGGATATAACTTTTGGTCAAAGGGAAGCGTCAATGGAATTGCATCAGACGGACCCTCTTCCATAACGGTGAAAGAAACGGAAGACGGGTTAATCCTTGGTATTTCCGATCCGACACAGTTACAAGCCAGTGTAAGCATTACGTTAGACGGTACCTATGAGGTAAAAAGCGGTGATGGAAGTATAGCGGTATCTGCTGAAAATGGAAAAACCGGTATTGCAGTCACTACGGCAGGTGTGCAGGGAAAAACTTTTTATGCCGAACTAAAAAAGGCAGAGGAAGGCAAGAATGAATTTAATCAGTTATATGACCGGGCATACCGGCAGATATTAGGAGTTATGCCTGATTCTACATTTGATTTAGGGAATGATGCTTTAAAAGCATATGTAGATAAGTTAAATAATGAAGCTAACAAATACTGGAATATACTTATCCCGTCCTCAGATACAACCAGGGATAGAATTTTTCAAGGGGTGAAGCCTGTACTTGCAGGAGGGGCCAATGCAAATAGTGCTGACTTAACTACCACATTTACATATTTATTGAAACTGACACAGGCTTATGCTACCAATGGAACAGATTTATATCAAAATGAAAGAGTAATAAAGGAAGTAATGGCAGCCGTTGATTTTATGATCAACAACAAATGGTATGGGCGGAATGTGCCTAAAAACAGCAGCAGCGTAAATTATTACGGGAACTGGTGGGATCACCAAATCGGGGTACCGGCTCAATTATTACCTATTATGATCTTATTACAGGGTAATTCACAATTAACCAAAGAACGCTATGATACCTATATGGATGCAATGGCCTATCAAAAGGCAAACGACTGGGGAAGCTATACCAGTGCGAACCTTGCGGATATTGGCTTAAATGCTATGTACTATGGCATATTAAAGAAAGACGGCAAGCTTTTAATAAATCTGAAAGAACGGTTTGGAAAAGAGTTGTTTGAATACGTTACTTCCGGAAACGGATGGTATAAAGACGGCTCTTACATTGACCATTCTATTTACGCCTATACCGGAGGATACGGTTCCGCTTTAATTTCAGCCATGAGCAGAATTCTTCCTGTTTTAAAAGATACGGAATTTGAGATGAAATTCGGCGATGAAAGAGATACTTTCTATGATAATGTTCTATTAGAAAGCTATATACCTCTTCACTATGCAGGAACTATTTCAGATGCAGTCGCAGGAAGAAGTGTCACAAGGGAAACGGCACAATTCAGGACCAGCGCAGGCCAATTAGCCGTTATGTCGGACTCTTTGTCACCGGATGCCGCACTTAAAGTGAAGCAGGTTGTGAAAAAGTGGCTTTTAGAGGATGGCGCCTTGCTGGGCAGATTAGTCAGACCAGGTGAATTAACTGCCTGTATCAATATTTTAAATGATAAGTCTATTCAGCCGGCAAATGTAAAAGCAGGAGTATATACATATTCTAATATGGATAAAGTAGTTGATCATACGGATAATTATATGGCTGTAATATCAAAGCACTCTAAGAAAATTGCTAACTTTGAATCCATCAATACGGAAGGATATAAACTGTGGAATGTTTCGGATGGCGCATTATTTTTAAATACAGCAGATATTAATCATTTCCGTGACGGTTATTGGGCAACGGCAGACTTACTTAGGCTTCCGGGTATCACAACGCTATATGATGCTGCCAGAGGGAAAGCGGCCGGTGCCGGGACAACGAATCCAAATGATTGGGTGGGCGGCACCAGTTTGGATAAATACGGAGCGACCGGGTTACAGGTTACAGCTATGGGAAATGGTGCGGTAAGAGATGGTGTGGAGGCTAAGAAATCCTGGTTTATGTTCGATGATGAAATTGTTTCATTGGGTTCAGACATTCACATTAAAAATACCGGTTTAACTTCCAGGGCGGAAACGGTAGTTGAAAATAGAAGAATCGATACAGAGCTGACCAATCGTTTTCTCATTAACGGCCAGGAGGTCAATATAAACAACAACAGAAAAGAGATTCCTTATCTTTCTGTTTATGCCCCGGTATATGACGCCTCCAATACTGCTGCGGACAAGATACATGCACATTCTTTAAATTACCCCATAAGCAAAACGGCTAAGAGTATTAAGCTGAAAACAAAAATACGTTTTCCGGAAGGTAAACGGAATTCGGCACTGCGTATTTATGGGGAAACAAACAGCGGCGTTTCAGGCGTAGCTTATGAATTGTTCTTAAACAATGGAACTACAGGTGCATTAAAAGCCTGGGGGGGTGCAGGCGGTGATTTTAATATTGACGGCAGGCAATGGTTTACAGTGGAAGCAGAAATTATTCCGGCCTCTCAAACGATTACTATAAAAATAACGGATCAAAATAATAATGTTGTTACAAGAACAGGTGTATTTATGAGCAGCTTAAATAATCCTACCAGGATTACAAGCATTGGATTTTATACACCGGGTACTTTAGAAGGCATGGTTGATGTATCGTACTTACATATTACAGAGGATGATACAGTTACTTGTGACGTTGACTTTAGTAAAGTAACGGCTTTAAAACTTCCTGACAAGTTTTTCACCTTATGTGCCAATGGCTACGGAACACCATGGGCAAATCATGATCATAAAGGATTTACAGTAACAACGAAAAAGGAAGTAATAGTTAAGGATCAAGAAGATGATGAATATAAAAATGTGCATTGGGCTTACCTGTCAGAGAAGGACGGCAAAGGGATAGGATATTATTTCCCGGAAGGTGAGACAGTAAAGGCATTTAAAGAAAGCAGAACCGGAAAGTGGGAAGATATCAATGGTTTATCGGGAATGCGGTATTCGGATGACCCATTGGCCAGGGGATATGCCACCATGTATATCGATCATGGTGTCCAACCAAAGGATGCTGCATATGCTTATGTGCTGTTACCGGGAGCTGCTTTGGAAAAAACAAAAGAGTATGAGGCATCACCAGATGTAACAATTCTTGCAAATACCTCTGATGTACATGCGGTATTTGAAAACAAACTGAACATTGCAGCAATGAATTTCTGGCAGGAAGCAGGAAAGAGTATAACAGCAGGAAAAGTAACTTCAGATGGTCCGGCTTCCGTAATGGTACAGGAAACCCCTGCGGGCTTTACTGTTTCCGTATCGGATCCAACAAGTTTACGCAGTACAATGAAGATTGCAGTAGAGATTCCATATGGTACTATTACATCTTTATCAGAGGGAATGACAGCCGGATTGTCCGGAAAGAATACCGTTATAACCATTAATTCCAATCCTGGGGCAAAGGGAAAAGTATTTCTCGCAGAATTTATAAAAGCAGAGACGAAGCCGGGAGAGATGGAGCCGGGAGAGACGGAGCCTGGAGAGACGGAGCCTGGAGGAACAGATCCGGGAGAAACGAAGCCAGGGGAGACGGAGCCTGGAGAAACAAATCCTGGAGGAACAGATCCGGGAGAGACGAAGCCGGGAGAAACAGATTCAGGTAACACGAAGCCGGATAACAATTCCGGCTCCGGAAATACGGTACCTAAGAATAATACAACGGTTGTGGAAAATGTAGAAACCAAAGATAATGTAAGAACTACTACCAGGATTACTACGGAATATAACAGTAAAACAGGGCAGACAATAACTTCTAAAATAGTTTCTGTTAAGGATTTGATCAGTAACAAGACTGTTAAGTCAGCAGAAAATACTATTTTAGACAGTAAAGGAAATGTAACAGAGCAATCCATATTAAAATATGAGTTTGATAACAAAGAAAATATCAAGCTGACAGAAGTAAATATAACCGTACCCAAAGAGGCCTTGCAGGCAGCAGAAAAAGAAGGACGTAATATAACGGTAGAGGTTAAAGACCATACCGGTAAAAAAATGGCCGAATGGCTAATCAGTAAGAAGGACCTGGAACTTTCATCCCAAAATCTTAAAGATCTTAAGGCATCCTTTATAATAAAGGATATAAAAGAACATAGTGCTATATCTTTTAAGGATAAGAATCAAAAGGGATTAGTTGTAGAATTAGGTGATAATAAGACAGAGATACCTTCCCGGTTGAAGATTCATGTGAAAGATACTGGCACCTTAGATGCCGGCAAAACCTTCTATATGTATCAATATAATGATAAATTACAGAAGTATGAAACAATTCCTTATACCTCCGGGCTGGCAGTAGATAAAGATGGTTATGCGGTGATACCGTTTTTTGAAGGAGGAGAATATGTATTATTGTCTAAAAAGGTACCTGCTAAAGAGCAATTAAATCTATTGAGCCGTATTACAGTACCACGCAGTTCTTATTTAATAAGTGCAGGAGAAAAATCAGCAATAACAACAAAGATACCAAATACTTTAAAGTTAACCAATAATCTTTTGGATAAATCAGTGCCGGACATAAAGGGTGCTGTGGTAATCAGCTATAAATCCAGTAATCAAAAGGTTTTAAAGGTAGCAAAGGATGGTACGATAACAGCCATAAAACAAGGAAAGGCAACAGTCACACTTAAGGTGGAATTATATTCACATAAATCCAAAATCATTAAAATTAATATTAAGGTCAAATAAAATTTAATTCAAATCCACAGAGCATGATAAATTAGTTTACTGCTCTGTGGATTTTTAATTTTAGGGGTATGGAAATCTCTCTTCCAGGGCGGCCTTAAAAAGATGCCGGTATTGGGTGGGAGTAAGTCCTTCCTTTTTCTTGAATTGCCGTATAAAATGCAGCTCATTTTCATAGCCGCAAAGGTCGGACAATGTCTTTACGGGCATATCAGTAGTGGAGAGGTAGAATTTTGCCCTTTCAATTCTGGCCAGGATAACCTCCTGCATACAGGAAATAGAAAAGAGTTCTTTATAGAGATGCTGAAAATAAGAAGGACTTATGTGAACGGAATCCGCCATCATATCTACCGTCCAGCTTTTATGAGGGGTATTATGAATATTCATCCGCAGCTGGTTCATAATTGGATAATACCGGCTGCTTTTACTGTTTGCCGGCAGCAGGGCAATCTGGGAATCCAGACTGTAGAGAAGAATGCGCATAAGAGAATCCTGCACCTGTTCCCGGTGAAGAGAATCCGAATGGTTTTCCTGTACCAGCAGG
Organism: Anaerocolumna xylanovorans DSM 12503; assembly: GCF_900143645.1. GTDB lineage: Bacteria > Bacillota > Clostridia > Lachnospirales > Lachnospiraceae > Anaerocolumna > Anaerocolumna xylanovorans. The sequence continues at coordinate 185,400 of NZ_FRFD01000005.1, forward strand.
CGGACATAATTGGAGAGAGAATTCATTTGGGGCAGGTAAATAGGGCGGTTAAATGGGATATTTAAAGACTTAAGAAGAGAGGGCTCTCCCATAAAATCAAAATGAATCCAGTCATCATTATAAAAGTCCGCCACACCTTCATAATGGGTACAGGTATTCCGGTCAAAAAGAATCGCCATATTCGGATTGGTTGCAGTCATGGCCCCATCCAGTTCGAAAAGGGCCTCGGTTTTGACCAGCAGCAGAATGTAATTGGGAACACCTGACTTTCGGAGCATACAAAAATTTGTTTTGTGCCTTGAGTCGTGGCCGCAGTTTGTTACAGTAATCACAGAATATCCCTCCGGTAAAAAAGCAGAAATGGTAAGTTTATAATATTATAAAGCATTGTTCTTACAAAAGAAAGAGATTATGATAAATTATAGGACTTAGGCTAATATATCAGCCGGAATAGGAACTGTTTTTTTGTTTTCCAGAAAGGAAAAAGGACAGTTTTGGTTTATTCATGGAGCGGGTGTGAATTATTGAAAAGCATAATTTACACTCAAATTTGTGCCTGCGGCCCCAAATTCGCAGGTACAGGAAAGGGCATGGTTATTATTATGATTACAGACAAAGATAAGCAATGGATTGAGGAAACAGTGGAAAAGATAAAGGAAAAAATGGCATGGGTCAGTGAGAAGTCAAGGGATAAGATACCCTATACAACCGTAAACGGAACCCATGATACCTACAATGACAGTGATAAGTCTTACCGCATGTCTGAAGGACTTAATTGGTGGACCAATGGATTTTGGGGAGGGATGCTCTGGCTTATGTATCAGGAAACCGGAGAGGAAAAATATGCAGAGTATGCAAGGATATCAGAAAAAAGGCTCGACCAGTGCTTTGCAGATTTCTATGGGATCCATCATGATGCGGGTTTTATGTGGCTGTTAACGGCTGTGGCAGATTACAGGCTGACTAAAAATCCGGAAGCAAAAAAGAGAGGATTATATGCTGCCAATCTTTTAGCAGGACGCTTTAATTCTGTTGGTAAGTTTATTAGGGCCTGGAATGACTGGGGGAACGGAGAGGATAATACTGGATGGGCAATTATTGACTGCATGATGAATATTCCCCTCCTATACTGGGCTTCTGATGAGACAAAAGATCCAAGATTCAGCCACATTGCGTTAATGCATGCAGATACTGCTATGGCTCATTTTATAAGACCTGACGGTTCCTGTGAGCATATTGTGGAATTTGATTCAAAGACCGGTGAGAAGGTCAGAACCCACGGAGGGCAGGGCTATGAGAACGGCTCTTCCTGGACGAGAGGACAAGCCTGGGCTTTATATGGCTTTACTCTAAGTTATATTCATATGAAAAAAGAAGAGTATCTTAATGCTGCCAAACGGGTGGCCCATTACTTTATTGCCAATATCCCGGAGAGCGGTCTGATACCCATAGATTTCAGGCAGCCTGGGGAGGATGCCTGGGAGGATTCCTGTGCCGCAGCAATTGCAGCCTGCGGTCTGATAGAGATAGCCAAAGCAGTAGGAAAATATGAGAAGGACTTGTATTTAAGTGCAGCCTTAAAGATGTTGAAAGCCCTTACGGAGAAGAGAAGTGACTGGACGAAGGATTGTGATTGCATCATACAAAACTGTTCCGAGGCCTATCATACCAATAAGCACATGAATATTATCTATGGGGATTACTTCTTTATGGAAGCAATCTATAAGCTTAAGGGGAATGACATTCTTCTGTGGTAAAGCAAAAGTGACTTCTTATTGGATTATTAATTAGCGGCTTTTCGCCTAAAAGCTATAGAGAATACTGTAAATGCCGCTGTCATGCATAGTAAAGCAATACCCATAAGAGATAACAAGGGTCCTAACTGGGAGGCAATTGAGCTGTTGTGGAATAATACTGCTTCAAGCAGCTTCTGTCCCCAGCTTTCCGGAGTAAATTTTGAAAGCAGTACCAGATATCTTGGAGCTGTTTCCAGAGAGAAGAAGGAACCTCCCAGTATTCCGGTAGCAATGATAATAACAGCAAATGTAACAGTAAAGTCTTCATGCCGTTTCATAAACAGGGCTAAGGGCAAGCTAATGCCGCATAGTAAGAAGATATAAACGGCAAAGATAAGGATGGCAGGCAGAAGGTGGCTAAAAACGGGGAGCTTTAAGAAGTACTTTCCGACAAGAAGCACTGCCAGAATATGAAATGCTCCAAACAGATAGGCAGCAGCTATTTTGGCAGCCAGATATCTGTTATAGCTGGCAGGGGTGCTTAACAGCCTGTAATAGGTATTGTTCTCTCTTTCCTCGATTAAGGTGCGAAAGCCCTGGGTGATGGCAAACCAGATAAACATTACCAGAAAGCCAAGGAGTGTCTGTATCATTGTCTCCTGTTTAAGTGCCCGGGTATCAGCGGCATTGTTATTAATCTCGGCGGCAGAAGTATTTTCTATACCGTCAAATAACTTAGTAGTAAGGCTGTTTACGGGCACATTCAGTTCTTTTGAAAGAAAGGATGAGTCGGACACGATTTTTTTTAAGATGGACAGCTCTGTATTTAGCACCTGTTTTAGCACAGCTGAATCGGCGGATTCAAAGTTTTTGATAATCTCTGCAGGAAGAGGCTTATTATTTAAAAGGGCATTGTCAAAGCCTTTGTCTATCACAAGACCCATTGGAATAAGCTGGTCGTCAACCTTTTTAAGGATTTCCGCTCTGCTGGTGTTTACAACGGTAATATCCTTATGGCTGGTTATCATTTGCAGAAGCTGCCTGGAATAGAAGCTTTTGCTTAGATCTGCTACGTAAAGGCAGGGTTTTTCGGAGCTGCTTATGGAATTGGAAAACAAGTAGGTGAGTATCACAGGTACGGCAATTCCTGCAAATATGATAAGTCGGTTAGAAAATAGCAGCTTTAATTGTTTTTTTATCATGATTAGTATTTCCATGTCTTATAATCTCCTTTCCGCGAAAGATAAATAAAGTCAGAATCAGAAAAAGGGTTCCCATTAAGAATAATTGCAGCAGGTTGTCCCCAATGTCAGCAAAACCCTTGCCCTCACAAAGCAAAAGATAGCAATTAAGGGCGTTACCATTGGGAATAAGATTCTGTATAGGCTGTAAGCTTTTTGGCAAGGCATTACTGCTGACAAAGGAACCTCCAAGAAAGCCCAGGCCAAAAAGGATGGGTGAAGCAAGGCTTGAAACGGCATTTTGATCCTTGGCAAGCAGTCCCCACAGAAGAATGGGTGAGCCAATGGAAAAGGCATAAAGTATTGTTGTGAGCAAGATTAATTCTGGATTTCCCCACGTCATCCCATAAATCAGCCTGCAAAGGAGTATAACAGCACTCATTTGAATGACGAGGGTAAAAAGAATACTGCACAACTTGCCGGACACATATTGAAACTGGTGGGCTGGAGTTGACTTTATCCGAAAGAGTGTATAATTAAGCTTTTCTTCTACCACTTTGTGTGCAAGAGTAAAAGCGGTGGAAATGGAAAATAGAACAACCATGGCAATGGAAACATACTGCATGGCACTGATAGGAATTGCCTTAGGATTTGTAGAAACTTCGGGTATGGTAACGGGAGAAGAAGTATTTAGCTGCTTCTGAATTTTTGTCATGTCAGCCACTGTATTTCCGGAGGTATTTAAGAGCGTACCAAGTGCTTTTTCTTCGGTAAGAGTCACCTGAGTATTGCGGAGAAATTGCTCCAAAATACTGGTGATAATACTTTTATCAAAAGAAGTATCTCTACCTGCTGTTATAACAATACCGTTGTTTTCCTGCTGCAGGACAGCTTTTGTAAAATTCTTTGGGATATAAACAAATACAGAAGCTTTTTTATCCTGTATTAGATTAATACCTTCCTTATAGCTTGCTGCGGTTACGGTATGAAACAGACTGGCAGCATCTTTCGACTGAAAAACTTTATTTTCCAGAGTCTTTCCAAAGGAAATTGGCTGGCTGTTACTGGAATCCCCTACGTCTTCATTAAAGACAACCAAAGAGAAGGAGGAAATAGTACCGTCACTGCCGCCAAGAGCCCTGCCAAGCAGTATGATTAAAACCATGGGAAACAATATCAGTTTTAAGTAAAAGGTCTTGCTTTTCATCAATTGTTTAAAATCCAGCAAGGTAAAATGTATTATTTTATCCATAAAAATAACTATGCCCTTTCCTGTACCTGCAAATTTTGGGCAGGCACAAAATTGCGTGTAAAAAATGCTTTTTATTTTTCAACTAGCTTCGGCTAATTCCTTAGGGATTTTCCTGTTAATTGAAGAAAAATACTCTCCAGATTAATTTCCTCATATTGAAAACTTGTAAGGCGGATACCGGTATTTTTCATATCCTCTACGATATCAAGAACATTGGAACCTGGTGAAACAAGCAGTGTTATCATATCTTTTTCCACAGAAGTCCTTTTTACGCCCCGAATCGTTTCTAAACGTTTCAAGGCATCGGGGTTTGCTTTGCTAAAGCTTGCGGTTAAGGTATCACAGGCATCCAATTCCTGTTTTAATCCATCCTTAGAACCCAGTGCAATGAGATTCCCATGATCGACAATACCAACCCTCTCACATAGACACTCCACTTCCTCCATATAATGGCTGGTATAAACCACGGCCACCCCTTTCTCTTCTTTTAAACGTCTGATAGTATCCAATATATGGCTTCTGGATTGGGGATCAATACCCACTGTGGGTTCATCCAATATCAGTAATTTAGGGGAATTCATGAGGGCAATGCCAAAGTTGACCCTTCTTTTCATACCGCCGGAATATTCTGATACCTCCTGATTTCCTTTGCCTGTAAGCTTTAAAATATCCAGAACCTCTGATACCCGCTGCTTTAAGCGGTTCCCATAGAGTCCGTAAAGGCTGCCGAAAAATTCAAGGTTATCTCTGGCGGTTAAAGATTGGTAGAGTGCCAATTCCTGGGGTACAATTCCCATTCGTGTTTTACAATCGTGGGGGTTTTCACTTAGTGAGATACCATCGATAAAGATTTCACCTTTTGTAGGCTGTAAAATGGTTCCTATCATCGAAACAATCGTTGATTTTCCGGCACCGTTAGGGCCTAAGAGTCCAAATATTTCGCCCTTTCCGACCTCAAAGGAAACGTCCTCTACAGCTGTGAAATCTTTATATTTTTTTGTTATATTTTTTAACCGGAGCATGGTTAGTACCTCTTTCTTTCCTGTTATGATAGGTATTCTACACCGCAAAAAGGAAGATGGATATTCACTATAGTACTCAAAAATCTATTACTTTGGTAATATGTAGCTTCAGGCAATTACATGGTATAATAGTCTTAACAGGTAACATAAGCAAATCAGCTTATTGCAAAGGAGTAATCAGATGGACTTTTTATTATCCTTGGAAAAGAGAAATTACATCTTTAAAATCATTACAGCAATTATTACGGTTCTTTCCGTTATGCGTATCCTTAAGATTGATAGCCCCTTAAAGGTAGGAGTATTAATAGGGCTGCTTTTCCTGTTTACCGTCAATAATTATTGCCGGAGAAATTTCTTAAAAAAGAACCGGAATATATGCTTTTCCCTATCTTATGGACTAAGCGTTCTTGTCCTTGGATGTTTGAATTACGAAATTTTATTTACAGGAATATATATTTTTAATATTATTTTACTCATTGAAATTATCATTTTTAATGGTAAGCTAAACAAAAGGTTAATCGTCTTTTATTTTGTGGCTTATATGGTATCCTTTACTGCACTTGTGGATTTTAGCACATTGAAAAGTGCTTATAGTGATTTTATAGAGATATTTTTAAATCTTTTTATGCCATGTCTGGTATTGTTCTTATTCCGCAGCGTGATGGGAGAAAAGCTGAAATATGAAAAGCTGAATGAGGAATTAGAGGAAGCCAATATGACCTTAAAAACTTATGCAGATAAAATAGAGGAACTTACCAAAGCCAAGGAAAGGAACAGGATTGCCCAGGAACTGCATGACTCCATGGGGCATTCCCTGATGGCTCTTAATATGAGTCTGGAGTATGCGGAAAATGTGATTACCACGAAGCCGGAAAAAGCAATGGAAGTCATACACAAAACCAGAGATATGACGAAAGACTGCGTAAACGACTTAAGAAGAGTAGTAAGCCTGTTAAAGGATACTACTCATACCGAGCAGTTAAGACAAGCAATCAATGAGCTGTTCCATAATTTCAAGGAGAGCAGCAGTGTGAGATTTCGTCTTAATGTGGACGACTCCATAGAAGGAGAGCCTCCGGATATTAAAAGCTGTATTTATAAAATTATCAGAGAGGCAATAACCAATGGAATAAAGCATGGAAGGGCTACGCTATTTACGATAAATATCCTGGGGAAGGCGGATGCCATCAGCTTACGAGTAGAAAATAATGGGGCTGTGAACGAAAATATCATAAAATCAGACGGTATAGCAGGAATGGAAGAAAGAGTAAAGCTTCTGGGAGGAGGTATTCAATTTACCTCTGCCAGGGAAGGCGGCTTTGCTGTTGAAGCTGTTATACCCAGGCTGGAAAAGGAAGGGCTTTTATGATTAATGTTATAATTGCAGATGACCAGGAGAGTGTCAGGGAAGGTTTAAAGATGATTTTAAGCATGGGAGATGAAATTGAGATTATTGGAGAGGCCACAAATGGGAGGGACCTTCTTGATAAACTTGCCATATTATTGCCTGAAGTTATCCTGATGGATATCAGAATGCCGGTGATGGATGGGATTGAGGCCACCAGGATGGTTAAGGAAATGTACCCCCACATAAAGATCATTATTCTTACAACCTTTTATGAGGACAGCTATATTTTTGAGGTGTTAAAAAATGGGGCAGACGGATATATCTTAAAGGATTCCAGTTCGGCGGAAATTATCCGCTCCATAATAGCTGTCTGTGAGGGAAATGTTCTTCTAAATCCCAAGGTCGCCGCAAAGGTAGTAAAAGCCCTGGACTCTGTGAAAGACAGCCAAAGCATATCGGTCATAAAGAGAGAAGAGGAGAAGATTCTAAGTCTTTTAACCCAAAGAGAATTGGAAGTAGCAGAGCACATTCTAAAAGGGAAAAGCAATAAGGTGATTAGTGAGGATATGTTCGTAACAGAAGGCACCGTTAAGAACTATGTATCAAGGATTCTGGAAAAGCTTGAGCTGAACAGCAGGGCAGAGCTTATGCTGTACCTGCAGAAAGTGCGCCGTTAAGCACTTATTTATAAAAAGGGGTGCTGTAATGTATAAGCCTATCGTTTGATCAAAGCGAAAACCATACAAATATGATAGAAAATAAGAAAAATCGGCCTATTGGTTTAAATAAACCGGAGCATTTACTTGGTATTGCAGCGGAATTGGCAAAAGATAAAAAGATTTCAACATGGCACCGGAGGCCGCTCTTAGAGAATCAACTAAGAACAGCCTCCGTTTTTCTGCTTTAAATCAGTGGATAACCGGCCGATGTGATATTAATTCGCGGCAGTCCCCATTACCTGGAATTCCCACAGGGAATAGCCGTAAGGCAAGGCTCTTTCGATTCCTTTAAACTTCACATACCTTGCAGTAACCGGAGTGAGGTTATAGGTTTCTACTTCGCCGGTACCATTAGCCTGGTTTAACAGGCTGGTGAAATTTACTCCATCGGAAGATACTAAAATCTCATACTTTTTACCGTAAGCTGCCTCCCAGTTTAATATCAGCTGGCTTATCCGGCAGCTGTTTCCAAGGTCAAGAACAAACCAGGCATCATCGGCAAAGTTGGAAGACCATCTGGTGGCAGTGTTATTATCTGTCAGGTAGGAAGCGGGAAAAGTATCATTTTCCGAACCGGAACAAAGGACGGATTTATTTATGGCAACATTGGAGGCGGTAGAAGAACCTCCGTCTGTCCCCTGTGTCACTCCGTGAATATAGGTAAACCACTGGGTATCAAGAGCTCCTCCGCCCGGATTATAGGTAAAGAAATACTTTATGGTATCGCCATAGACAAGGTTATTAAGCGGATAGGTGAAATTGCCTTTGCCATCCGGTGCCATGGCTATATTTATCTGCCCTCCGTTATTAAGGATATAATGCAGGTCGGCAAAGGCTGCGCCATTGACATAGAACAGCACATTATCCCCGGTTTTCTTAAGACCCTTAACGGCATCTCCTATAGTAACTACAACAGGCGGCGGATTCGTTACAGTTACCGAACAGGAGGCATGGTAGCCGCCATCCTCTGTGGTGGCAGTAATAACAGCGCTTCCCGGAGCTACTGCCGTGACATTACCGCCTGAAACTGTTGCAACAGAAGTATTACTGGAGGACCAGGCAACAGCCTTGTTGGCAGCATTGGAAGGAGTAACCGTCGGGGTAAGGCCCAGGGTATCCCCGGGGAGGAGAGCAGCACTGCTCTTATCAAGGGAGATTCCGGTTACAGCAACGGTTCCCGGGGTCCCGCCGCCGGATTCTTTATAGACACGTACATAATCTACCTGCATAGTAGCAGGGATATCCCCGGCACCAGGTGTCAGTCCGCCGTCAAAGGTACCGCCTATTGCCAGATTCATGATAACATAAAAAGGCTGGTCAAAGGGAGCATTTTTATTGTCCGGAGCACCGGCAGAATACCACTGTTCCTTTGTGACCTTTAAGAAGCACTTACCGTCTACATACCATTTGAAATTGTCATTTTCCCATACGACGCTGTATACATGGTAGTCATTGTTAAAGGTCTGACCGCTTGGAAATGCATATTCGCCGCTGATATAACGGTCAGCAGGCCATTGGCCTCCAAAATGCAGAGCACCGCTGGTAATGCCGGAAAGTCTTCCCTTCGCTTCCATAACATCTACCTCACCGGAGGCCGCCCAGGTTCCGTAACGGTCTTCTAAAGGAAGCATCCAAAGGGCAGGCCAGATACCGTTCCCGGTAGGAAGCTTGGCTCTGAAATCAATTCTTCCCTCATGGAAGGAGAAGCTATTTTTTGTGGTGATTTTACCGGAAGAATAGGTGGCATACCGGGCAGGGTCCTGGGGGAAGGATTTGGGTTCATTATAAGCGGTAATATTTAATTTACCGTCTGATAGATAGATGTTTTTTGTACTGTCGGTATAATACTCCAGTTCATTATTTCCCCAGCCCCAGCTATTGGGATCATCGCTCATATAATAGCCGGTATTATAGCTCCATTTACTTGTATTTAAGGAAGAACCGCCAAATTCATCCTGCCAGATAAGGTTCAGGCCGTTAATAGATGGGTTGTCCGGTGTTCCAATCTCAATATTACCAAGGTCTGATACATCGGGACGGGGTGCATCCGGATTACCGATAAAAGTATAATAAATATAGTTGCTGCCGACAGAACCGCCCTTTTGCCCGTTTAGGGGGTAGCCGATACGAAGTTCCATATCAGTCTGAATTGGCTGGAACCACAGCCCATAGATATGGTCGGCGAAATAACCCCACTGGTTGGCATCGGATAAGCTGTTATAGCCGTTTGCCTGGTAGCGGAAGCCGCTTTGGCTGTAATCACCAAGTTCTGCCCAGTTTCCGTTTATCTTAATTTCATAAACGAAGTTATCAAGTTCAGATTTAACCGGAGCACCGCCGTCTATCTTCGGCAGGGGAACACCGATGGCACCCGTCTCACCGGCGGTATACCGGGTGGTATCGAAAGCAGTAAGCTGGTAGGTGTTTCTTACAGGTGTGTTGTAGTTTATGGTATAGATAAAAGAAGCGCCGGAAGTGGCGGAAACAAGCTTCACATTGATGGATTCGCTTACGATAAACCAGTAACCGCCTCCACCGTCGGTAAATTGTCCGAAATTGCTGTCATAAATCCAGCCGCTGGCGGCATTGTTATCGATACTTATCCATTCACTGCTGTTAACTGGCTTTACAAAGAGTCTTAAATCCTCTGCAACTGCAGCATAGGGAATAGAAGCATTCCCGTTAAAGACAGGATAAGTAAAGCCGGAACCTCCGGTTGTATCAGCGGTGATGACAGGCCCTTGGGTAGGTGCCATAGAGGTGATAGTGGTCTTTGGTATGCTGGTAAATTCTAAAGTATAGTCCAGTGTAACACCGGTTGAGCGGGAAGCGAGCTGGAGGTAGGTGGTTTTAGATATAGTAAACCAATAGCCGTAAAAGCCGCCGTCATTCCAGTTTCCCCAGTTCTGGTTGTAAACAAAATCGGTACTGTCGATATCAACCCAGCTTCCGTTTACCTTGACATTGACCTTTAAGTCAGAGGCTACATCCTGCCAGGTGGCAGCACCGCCGTTAAATACCGGCATCACAAAGCCATAGCTGGCCTGTCCCACACCGGAGTGAGAGATAACCGGACCGTCGGATGCCGAAAAGTACGCCATGGATGTAATTACCGTCGCTGCTGCCTGAACTCTCCCCGAAGTTCCCAGTGCCGGCAAATACGACCCTATGGCAATCATTGTTACCGTTAAAATGAAACTTAATAGCTTTTGTTTTAAACCCCTGTGCTTCCTTTGAAATTGATACATAAAATTACCCATGCCCTTTCCTGTACCTGCAAACTTTGGGCCGCAGGCACAAAGTTGCGTGTGAAATGTTTCTAATTTCACACTATACCCTCCTTATTAACGTTGCCGGTTAATAGTTTCCACAGAGTAAAAAAAGTGCGGGCTTTTTTATAATGCCTGCACTTAGTTGCTCTGTTACCATTATTATACAGTAATAAATTTACAAATTAAAGCATGAAGTTTAAAAACAGTGTTTAAAAACTATTTTTATTTGAAATTTTTTAGGAAAGATACAGAAAGGACAATGCATGGAGGAATCATAGGCTAATCCGTAAAATATATTGTATAAAAAGGGTAAGGGAGTTTATTTTGAATAACATACCATATAAAAAATGTATTATCATTGCGATGCTTTTCATTTGTGCCTATTTCTTGGGCGGAGGTGTCGCCATGCTGGTACAGGCTTACGGCAAGGATAGTGTGAAAGAAGAAGCTAACTGGGGACTTGGTTTTTCCACAGAAGGGCAGCCGCCAAAAGCCAATGCCACAGCGGATGAGATGAAAAAATACGATGCTTATTATATAGGAGATACAAGTAAAAAGGTCATTTACCTGACCTTTGATGCAGGATATGAAAATGGAAATATGCCGCCTATTCTGGATGCATTGAAAAAGCATAACGTTCATGCTACCTTTTTTGTAGTCGGTAATTTTATTAAGACCAGTCCGGATTTACTTAAGCGGATAGTGGCAGAAGGGCATCAGGTGGGAAACCATACATACAACCATCCCAATATGTCCAGCATTTCCTCTAAGGAAGCCTTCCAGAAAGAATTGGGAGATCTGGAGAAGAGTTATGAGGAGGTTACCGGACAAAAGCTGACGAAGTACTATAGGGCGCCGCAGGGAAAGTACAGCATTCCCAATCTTGAAATGGCAAAGGAATTAGGCTATAAGACATTCTTTTGGAGTCTTGCCTACGTAGACTGGTATCAGGATAAACAGCCGACAAAAGAGCAGGCATTTAAAAAGCTTCTTGGCAGAATCCATCCGGGGGCAATCGTTTTGCTTCACAGCACTTCAAAGACCAATGCAGAAATATTAGACGAACTTCTAACGAAATGGGAAGAGATGGGATACACCTTTGGTACCCTGGATGAACTGGTAAATGAAAGCAGCAAGTAGCGGAACTTGACAGGGACTTTTATCCCATGTTATACTAGAGTCCATTAAGAGGGAGTAGCTTACAAGATATAAAGTCAACAACCGGCACATACTGATTGCCTGGCTTTATGCTCCGTAACCGGATAGCAAGACTTTTAATATTTTCTGACAATGCCAGTTAATATTAAAAGTCTTTTTTTAACCCCTCATTAAAGGAGGAATTAAATAGAGGACAGACGCATATTTTCTTAGAGAAGTGCAACAGAAAGGCTGTGCATATGATTGTAAAGGAAAATCAACTACAGCAGATGAATAACAAAAAAACCGAGGAGGATATTTCATTGTCAACAAAAAAAGCACTATCATGGGTATTATTTTGGGTCGGATTAGCGCTATGCTTTAACATGGGCATCTATATATTTGCAGGAAAAGAAAAAGCGTTGGAATTCTTGGGAGGTTATGTAATTGAGCAGTCTCTTAGCGTAGACAACCTCTTTTTGTTCCTTATGGTCTTTTCCAGCTTCGGCATCAAGGCCAATTATCAAAGGCGTGTACTGAATTATGGAATTTTAGGTGCCATTATCCTAAGGCTGATATTCATACTGCTGGGAGTTACAATTGTAGATAAATTCGAATGGGTTCTTTATATCTTTGGTGCGATATTAATTGTCAGCGGTATAAAGATGATGCTAAAACAAGAGGAAAATACGAACTTTAAGGAAAGTGGAATTATCAAAATATTGGGTAAAATCATACCTGTTACTAACGAGCTGGAAGGGGACAGGTTTTTTGTAAGAAAAGGTAAAGTTCTTTATGCCACCCCCTTATTTGCCATAATAATATTGATAGAATTCACTGATATCCTATTTGCGATAGATTCCATACCGGCTGTTTTTTCCATATCAACAGACCCTTTTATCGTATACACTTCCAATATTTTTGCAATATTAGGACTGCGAAGTATGTATTTTGTTCTAAGCAAGGTTCAGGAGCGGTTCCAGTATGTAAAATATGGTGTTGCCCTCATTCTTACCTTTACCGGATTTAAGTTGGTTTCATTGCTGTTTGATCTACATATATCCGTAGAACTGTCACTGTTTGTAATCTTTGCAATTTTGTTATTAAGTGTAATCCTATCGGTCGTTTTTACAAAGAAGGACGATGTGAAGGTTAATTAAAAAAATCCCTGAAAGAATCAATGAAAGATTTCTTTCAGGGATTTTTTATGCTCTTTTCCAACCCGAAGGAGGTCGGAGAAATGGACAAATTTATGCGGCGGTTGGTCTTTTTGTAAGACTGACAAAAAATTTAATCAGCTCATTGACTGTTAAAGGTACCAGTGAGAACAGAATAACAAGTCCCCAATCTTTTAAGCTGATGTTATGAACTCCGAAAGCATCTGCTAAGAATGGTACGGAGATTACAACTTCCTGTAATAAAAGTCCGATGATAATAGAAGCAATAAGAAACTTGTTTTTAAACAGACCAATCTTAAAGATGGACTTATCATGGCTTCTCATAGAGAGGGAGTAAAAGAGCTGGGAAGCTGCTAATACTACGAAAGCCATAGTTCTGGCATAAATTAAAGCGGTGTTGTAATCAGAGGACTTTGTAACCTCTTTTGCCAGATTTGTAAAGATATTAAAGCCATGTTCATACATTCCAAAGAAGAAGGCAGTTAAGGTCAGAAGTCCGATTAAGAAACCGCCGATTACCGCACGGGCACCGGAGCCTTCTGCAAAAAAGCTCTGCTTTGGATCTCTTGGCTTGAGCTTCATAACATCCTTATCGCCGGGGTCAATACCAAGGGCGATAGCAGGCAGGGAATCTGTAATCAGGTTAATCCATAAAAGCTGGGTAGCTGCTAATGGTACCGGCCAGAAAAACAGGATGGAGAAAAGAATGGAAATTACCTCACCCAAGTTACAGGAAAGAAGGAAGATAACCGATTTCTTAATATTGTTATAGATATTTCTTCCTTCTTCAATAGCATTAACGATGGTTGAAAAATTATCATCAGTGAGAATCATATCGCTGGCACCCTTTGCAACATCCGTTCCCGTAATACCCATGGCAACACCAATGTCTGCATATTTAAGGGAAGGTGCATCATTTACGCCGTCTCCGGTCATAGATACGATATTTCCATGGGCCTTAAATGCCCTTACAATCTTAACCTTATGTTCGGGAGAAACTCTCGCAAATACTCTGTAGTGATTAATCTTTTCAGAAAATTCCTCATCGGACATTTCATCAATTTCAGCACCTGTAAGGCTCTGGCTGATAGAATCGGCAATACCAAGTTCCTTTGCGATAGCAACTGCTGTATTCTTATGGTCGCCGGTTATCATAATCGGTGTAATACCGGCAGCCTTTGCTTCCTGTATGGAATCCTTTACCTCAAGTCTTGGCGGGTCGATCATACCCACAATTCCGACGATCGTCAGTTCTTTTTCCATCTCTTTGGCATCAATCACAGATTCCGAATCCTTATAGGCTACACCTAAGACTCTTAGAGCAGAATCCGACATCTCTTCCGTTACCTTTAGGATGCGTTTCCTGATTTCGTCTGTCAGGGGAACAACCTTGCCGTCCTGCAGGATAGTCGTAGATATGCGGAGCAGATTGTCAATAGCACCTTTTGTATGGACACGGTAAGTACCGTTTTCTTCATTCAGGGTAGACATCAGCTTTCTGTCAGAATCAAAGGGTTTTTCTCCAACACGCTTGTGGGCATTGTTCAGGAAGTTCCTGGTAAGGTTAAAACGCTCACCCATTACTACAAGTGCGATTTCTGTAGGATCTCCGGTACCGGCGCCATTCTCATAGGTGGCATCGGAGCAAAGGACAAAGGATCTTATCAGTTCTTTTTCGTCGGAGGAAGGAGTCAGGGTATCCTTTCCGGCAGGGATATCTCTTAAATTATTAAGAGTGTAGGTTTTAACCACTGTCATCTTGTTCTGGGTCAGGGTACCTGTCTTATCAGAGCAGATAATATTGACAGAACCTAAAGTTTCAACAGCAGGAAGTTTCTTTACAATAGCATTAATCTTTGACATTCTGGTAACGCCAAGGGCCAGTACAATGGCAACAATAGCGGCAAGGCCTTCCGGAATGGCAGCAACGGCGAGGCTGATAGCTGTTAAGAACATCTCAAATAAATCACGCTTTTGTATAAGGGCTATGACAAATATCAGAACGCAGATGCCGATTGCCAGATAGCCGAGGGTTTTACCAAGTTCTTCAAGGCGTCTTTGCAAGGGGGTTAATTCATCGTTGTCCTCATCCAGAATCTTTGCAATCTTACCGATTTCCGTATCCATTGCCGTAGCAGTTACAACACCTTCACCACGTCCGTAAGTCACGAGAGTGGACATAAATGCCATATTGGCTTTATCACCGATAGGCGTTTTGGGGTCCTCCAAAAGTATTAAAGAATCCTTGCTGGAAGGAACGGATTCACCGGTCAGGGCGGATTCCTCAATCTGAAGGTTGGCACTTTCAATCAGCCTGATATCAGCAGGTATAAACCGGCCGGCATCAAGAATAATAATGTCACCGGGTACCACCTCTTCGGAGTTGATTTCTTTTACTTCACCGTCGCGGCGGACTAAGGATTTGGGTGTAGTCATCTTTTGCAGGGCTTCCACTGCTTTTTCTGCCTTGGATTCCTGAATTACGCCGATTACTGCATTCAGGATAACCACTAAAAGAATAATAATGGCGTCTGCATATTCCTTGATGAATATTGTAATGACAGCAGCCCCTAAAAGTACATAAATAAGCATATCCTTTAATTGGGACATAAACAGTGATAACAGGCTTTTCTTGGGCTTTCCCTTTAATTTGTTGGGCCCGTACTTTTCCAACCTGCTTTTAGCTTCCGCAGAGCTAAGCCCCTGGGATGGGTCTACATTAAGCTCTTTTAAAGCTTCTTTCGTAGGTTTTGAAAACCACATAAAAACACCTCTCTTATAATTTTTATCCGGCAGATTTATTCGGGTAATGGACATAAACCAGCAGATTTTAATGGTTTGGAACTAGTTTTTTCTATTCTGTAGAAGAATATACTTTGAACTATAATTGTACTATGTAATTGTCCCATAGTACAATTAAAATTTGATTAAAATTGCTAATTTTCCAAAAAAATGGTGCAATGTGGTGAAAATGGAAGGTCAGGGCTTAATGGAAGGATAATTTATTTCAAGACCCGGCTGGTGTCCTTTTCCCATCTTGTGCCGGGCTTTCCGGTTGGTAACCGTGTCAAAGATAATAGAGAAATCATAATCCGGAGGATATAGCTCCAGGGCCGGAGATATTAGCTTTAGGCGCTTGTGGTTTACGAATTCCTTTTTCTTTTGAAGCTGGACACCGATAAGTCCTTTCTCATCTGCAACTTGAAATACAATTCCAATTTTTTTCTGGGGATAGACCATAACACTGTCCCCTATGGTATATTTGGAGGCTGCGTTGCTTTTCTTCTGGACAGGGTCCTTTTTCCCGGCCTCAATCTTTGGAAAGACGGAAGAGGCAGAATAGGAAGGGGTACTGTCAGCCAAAGGTTCCTTCATAGAAGCGGTATCAGAAACAGGTGATAATCCGCCATAAGTCTGATGGGAGGACTCATAAGAATTCCGGCGGTAAGCTTCCTTATAGGCTCTTGCCAACATGCCTTCCGCCATTCCTAAACGTTTTGCAATATAGAGGGCACAGCTTTCGCCGGCTTCTCCGATTTCCAAATGGTAGAGGGGTTTTAGGCTTTCCTTGTCAAAGGCCATTCTGGCATTTATAAGCCCTTTCGTCTTTGCTGCATATTCCTTTACCTCGGGGTAATGGGTGGTAGCAACAAAGAGACAGTTCTTCCGGCGAAGCTCCTCTAAAATAGCAATGGCAATTCCCATGCCTTCAGCCGGATCAGTGCCGGAGCCAAGTTCATCTAAGAGTACCAGGCTTTCCTCATTGGAACTCTTTAAAATCTCAATAATATTTGTAATGTGGGAAGAGAAGGTGGAGAGATTCTCTGTGATGCTCTGACCGTCTCCGATGTCACAAAAAATCCCGTTGTTCATGGCTAATTCAGCCTCTATGCAGGGAACATGGAGGCCGCATTGTGCCATGAGGGAAAGAAGTCCGACAGTTTTTACGGCTACTGTCTTGCCGCCGGTATTAGGGCCGGTGACAATAACTCCCTGTATGCCTTCTCCCAGTCTGAAATCAAGGGGAACACATTCTTTGGCATTTAAAAGAGGATGCCGCCCCCCGGTAATGGATATCCTTCGCTCATGGTTCATATGAGGTGCCGCTCCCTGCATATCCACACTTAGCTTTGCCTTGGCAAAGAGAATATCAAGTGTTTCCATAGCCTGCATATTCAGATAAATATCCGAAGAAGCCTCTGCTATCATTCCTGTCAGCAGGTACAGGATTCGTCTGACTTCATTTTCCTCTCCGATTTTAAGAAGAGAGAGTTCTTCCTCCAGCTTTAATACCGTATTAGGAACGATAAAGCAGGTGGAACCGGTGGAAGAGATGTCTTGGGTAGAGCCGCTTATCTGATTCTTGTATTCTTTCTTTACAGGGAGGACATAATGCCCGTTCCTTGAGGAAACATAACTTTCCGAGAACCATTCCTTCTTGCTCCTTAACAGATTCTCCAGCTTATTTCGAATCTCTGTCTGGAGCTGTTCCATGCTTCTTCTTATCCCTTTCAGTTCCCTGGAAGCCTCATTTTCCACCTGATTTCCACGAAGGCAGCGGTTGATTTCTTCGGTCAGGGAAGTAAGGTCTGCAAAGGAGTTGCCATAATAGGCAATGTCCGTCTGTAAAAATTCAGCCTTTAGAAGGTATGATTTTAAGCGCTTTGTGGCAGTAAGAAACTGGGCAACAGAAAGCAGCTGTTCCGGTAACAGCATACTTCCTATGGAGGCCAGTTCCAGATATTTATCCATGTCCTTCATAGAGGGAAGCGGCGGCGTTCCAAGAGCTGTTAAGATAGCCTTAGCTTCGGTGGTTTCCTTTATTTTAAGATTAACCTCAGATAATGAGAGCAGAGGGGAGAGCATCATGAGTTTAGCTTTGGCATTATCTGATACTGCTCTTTCACATAGCATGGTTCTTATGGTATCAAATTCTAAAGTATGGTAAGTTTTATTAAACATTGTTCTAATCCTTTCTGTTTTTAAGAGTAAAATAATAAAAGTACCCACAGGAAATAAACAGAAAACTCCCTGTGGGTACAAAAATAAGCATAGCGGTATATACCTGCTACGCCTGCCTCTATATTGTGATGGCAGATTGAGTATTTTCTGTAGTCTTAAGGAAAGCACATAGCAAAAGTATGCAGCAAATAAAGTTTATTAAAATAAATAAACTTCTGTCACATCCCGATAATACTTTACCTTATTCGGTTAGGTTAATTCTTAGAAACCTCTCTTACAGATAATACCGACATCAAAACCATCCTTTCTTAATTCTTTTATAATGGTGTCATCATACCACAGAACCCTGATTTTGTAAAGGGGAATCACCGTGTCCAGGGTAAATTCATGATCTTGCAATCTATGCAAATTTCCCCTGTATTATGTCACCAACATCATCTGATTTCATAAGATAATATATATCTTATAAAGGAGTTTACCAGATGGATAACTACAGACGTCCGATGTACCCCCAGAATAGCAGAAATATGGGCTATAATCAGAATCAGCAATGCGGCTGTGGTGTTACACCGGTTTTAGAAGCTGTAAAAAGCGGATGTGATATAAAAAACGGATGTGATACGAAAAGCGGATGTGATACTCTAAGCAGCATTGATAAGTGTCTTGACAAATTGCCGTTGGCAATGTCTTATGTTCCGATGCAGAAATGGAGAAATATTTACGATACAGGGGCTGCAATGAAAGCAGGAACTATATTTCAGGAATTGGATTTGCCTTTCTTAGGAGCAGGTAATATGTGCAGAGGAAGGGGTGGCAGATCATGACGAATAAAAGCAGAGATCAGTTAATGTGCATTATTAATGAAGCCAGCCTGGCTGTTCATGACACCGTCCTGTTCCTTGATACCCATCCTTGTGACAAAGAAGCAATGGAATATTACCAGATGTATAGGCAAATTAGAAATGAAGCCATGGAGGAATATAGGGATTGTTACGGCCCGTTATCAGCTTATGATGTAGCTCCCTCCAATATGTGGACGTGGATCAATGACCCCTGGCCTTGGGAAGGAGAGTGCTGATTATGTGGGTATATGAAAAAAGACTGCAATTTCCTATTAATATTAAGACACCAAATGCCGCTGCTGCTAAAATCATTATGACACAGTTCGGCGGTCCTGACGGAGAACTCGGTGCCTCGCAGCGTTACCTCGCACAAAGATTTGCTATGCCTTATAATGAAGTAAAAGGCATTTTAACAGATATCGGAACGGAAGAGTTGGCTCATGTTGAAATGATTTGTACCATTGTACGTCAGCTGACAAGAAATCTTAGCATTGACGAAATCAAAGCTTCCGGATTTGACACCTATTTTGTAGACCATACGGTAGGCCTTTGGCCGCAGTCAGCAGGCGGAGTTCCTTTTAGCTCCACTACGTTCCAGTCAAAAGGCGACCCGATTACAGATCTCCATGAAGATATGGCAGCTGAGCAGAAGGCAAGAACCACCTATGACAATATCCTCCGCCTGGTTAATGATCCTGATATTATCGCCCCTATCCGTTTCTTAAGAGAAAGAGAAATCGTTCACTTCCAGAGATTCGGTGAATCCATGAGGATAGTTCAGGATAATCTGGATTCCAAGAATTTCTATGCATTTAACCCTGCTTTTGATAAATAATAGGATAAAGTATATGGTCTGTTGAAAACAATATTGAATAATGGAAGAAATCCCATGGTTTCCTCTAATGTGCTGTTTGCAGGCGGTGCGAAAGGGAAAACAGGGGATTCTTCTGTGCCGGTAATCGAAAGGGTATATTAGCTTTCTATTAGAGTGTTCTGTAAGATTTGTACCGGTTTGATTAAAAAGCGATTAACATACTTGCATTTATTGCAAATTATGATACTATTGACATATACTAATGGAGACAGACAATACAGCATATATAGTATAAAGATAAAATACCATATAAGGAGGTAATACAATGGATTTTTTTGAAAAAGTTGGCGGTACCATAACAGGAAAGAGTAAGGAACTGGCGAAAAAGGCAAAGGAAGTTGCTGACGCAGCTAAGTTAAGCAGCCAGATAAGCAGTGAAAAGGATAAGATAAATAAAAACTATATTGAGATTGGCCGTGCTTACTACAATGCCCATTTGCATGAAGAAAATTATGACTACGAAGGGCTTTGCGGAGAGATAACAGTTTCCATGGACAAAATCACAGAGCTGAAAAAAGATATCCAGACCTTAAAAGGAACCAAATGCTGTGAAAGCTGTGGGGCAGAGCTTCCAAAGGATGCTGCTTACTGCTTGAGCTGCGGAACCAAAGTGGAAGAGGAAGTAGAAGAGGAAGACCTTTAATAAGGAATAGAAAAAAGCTGTTTCCGGTCAGGGAACAGCTTTTATAATTGGCGAGGTGGAAAATGGCTGGACTTCTTATGAATTATTGTGCGGAATGCGGGACCAGGCTGGAACTTAAGAAATGCAAGGAAGAAGGGCTTGTTCCTTATTGTAAAAGCTGTGAAGCCTTCCGTTTTCCGGTATTTAATACTGCAATCAGTACTGTACTTATAAACAGGGATAAGAATAAGGTCTTGTTAATCCAGCAGTACGGGAAAACAGACAATATTCTTGTGGCGGGTTATATTAACAAAGGTGAATCTGCAGAGCATGCATTGGCCAGAGAAGTAATGGAAGAGATGGGAATGACGGTTGCTGCTTATCGGTTTATGAAAAGTGAATATTATCCGGGTTCCAATACCCTGATATTTAATTATATAAGTATGGCAGATTCGGAAGATTTAAGCAAGATGACCGAGGAAGTGGACAGGGCAGGCTGGTATTCTTTTGAGGAAGGGAAACGAATCATTAAGCCAGGCAGCCTGGCAGAAAGATTTTATCATTATTTTCTGGAAAGCACGGATAGTGGAAAGGACATTTCCCTGATTGCGGCAGGTCAGACAGGGATTATCTGACGGAAAACCCCTTATGCTAACAAATAGAAGAAAATAGTTTAAATATGAGGTGCATTTTCAAACGCAATTTTGTACCTGGGGCCCGAAGTTTGCAGGTACAGGAAAGAGCATGGTTATTTCTATGAAAGATTTGATAATACCAAAGAAGCTTAAAAAAGGAGATAAAGTTGCCCTGATAAGCCTGTCGTCAGGAATTGCAGGGGATGCGGATGTTTTATGGAGATATGAACAGGGAAAAGCCCGCCTTAAGGAGGTCTTTGGGCTGGAAGCTGTGGAAATGGAGCATACCCTCTCCGGAACAGAATATATCTGCAATCATCCCGAAGAGAGGGCAAAGGACCTATTAAACGCTTTCAGAGATCCCTCTATTAAAGGTATCATCTCCTGTATTGGCGGGATAGAAAGTATTCGTATGCTGCCTTATCTGGACTTATCCGTAATAAGAGAGAATCCGAAAGTTTTTCTTGGATATTCCGATACCACCACTTCCCATTTGATTTGCTATAAGGCTGGAATATCCAGTATATATGGGCCTTGCCTGCTGGTGGACTTTGCGGAAAATGTAAAGATGCATCCCTATACGGCAGAATATCTTAAAAGGGCATTATTTGATGAAGAACCCATGGGCGAAATCAAACCGGCACCTGAGTGGACCAGTGAATATCTTCCGTGGGAGCTGGGAAACAAATATCAGGAAAGAAAATATAGCCCTAATAAAGGCTATGAAGTGCTTCAGGGAACAAAAAATGTAAGAGGAAGACTTCTTGGCGGCTGCCTTGAGGTATTTGATATGCTTCGTGGAACGGAGCTGTTCCCCTCCATAGAGGAATTTGAAGATACCATCCTGTTCTTTGAGACCTCCGAGGAGATGCCTCCTGTCTGGTATGTTGAATGTGCTCTAAGAATGTATGGAATGATGGGGATTTTCGAAAGGACAAACGGAATCCTTTGGGCAAAGCCTTATGGAGAAAAATACTATGAAGAGTACAAAGAGGTTATTAAAAGAGTGCTAAAGGAATTTGGGAAAGAAAGCCTTCCCGTTCTATATAATGTTAATTTCGGACATACAGAGCCCAAAATAGCGATACCCTATGGTACAGAAGCGGTTATTAATTGTAAGGAAGGAACCCTTACGTTCTTATAATAAAATCAGCCTCTGCCGCAATGCATGGTTGCTGCTATTATGAATAAACACCTAAAAATGAGTTGAGGAACGGATTATGAGAACATATGATGCAATTGAAAAAGTCAGTCAGGTAATCATAAAAGATGGTATATGCGAAGCAATTTTAGTAAAAGGTTCAATAGGACGCGGGGATGATGATGAATTCTCGGATGTTGATATGTACATAGTCGTTACGAATGAAAATAGGGAATCATTTCTGGAAAGACGGTTGGAATATTTGGGAAATTATCTGCCTCTTATCTATGCCGAACAAGTGAACTTTGTTGCAGAGCAAATTGTTGCTATATATAATAATGGCCTGCACTTTGATTTGTATACAGTAACAGCAGATACCATGCCGCATACGGATAAAGCTAAAATTATATATGACCCTTCCGGTAAATTTGCAGATTATGCTGCAGAGCTTAAAACAGTAACGAAAGAGGAGCTGGCGGACTGTTTCAATGATTCCCTGTATAATTTTGTAGAGGCTGACGGAGCTTACCGCCGCATGAATTATCCGTGGGCTTCAAGGATCATGGACAATTCCATTGCAGAAAGCGCCAAATTATTAAGGTATCTATATGATAAGGACTACGCTTATCTGGGGCTGAAAAAGATAAATGAGGTTATTCCGGAGGAACAATTCATTTGGCTGACTGAAGCATCTGCCAATTTAAACAAAGAAGGGTTCTCAAAGGCAAATGGTTACATCATTAAAATATTGGAATTTGTAATTGGAAATATGGAGGATGATGTAAAATGCCTGTTTAATCTCAAATTCTTTGAATGGATGAAAGTCAATCTAAATACTACCTTGTTCACATAATGAACTAGAGGAATTAACACAAATAAAAAGAAGCTTCAGCCCAGTTAGGCTAAAGCTTCTCCTATTGTAAATGAAAGTTATGCATTCATTTCTGCTTCCGCTATCTTAAGCCTGATAGCTTCTTCTACATAGCGGGCAATATCATTGGATTTCATACCTTTATAATCTTCATAATATAAGGGTTTTAAATAGTGTATCTGAACGTCGACCTTCTTAATAGAACTGGTATCAAACACCTTGTAGGAATTAAGGATTGCAAGGGGAACAATAGGAGACTTGGCATTCATAGCACATTTAAAGCTGCCGCCTTTAAATTCCTGTATCTGGTTTCCCATTTTTGAACGTGTGCCTTCCGGGAAAATCAGATAATTTCTTCCCTGCTTTACCTCTGCCGTAACCTCATTTAATACCGTCAGGGATTGACGTACATCCTCTCTTACAATGAATTTTGAACCAAGGAGAGTGAATACATCCCGAAGAAAAGGAATATTCTTAATTTCGATTTTGGATATGGTAGCAAAGGGCTTTTCATGGGTCTCAAGAAGCAGCAGTGCATCAAAGAGCCCCTGATGGTTTCCGTATAATACATAGCCGTTTTCCTTTGGCAGGTTCTCGGTTCCTGTACAGGTTATACGTATTCCGCCTCTTTTATTGACTATCCTGGTTAAATGGCTAAGGAAGCTGTATCGGGTCTTCTCATCATATTTTTCCGGATGCTTTTTATATTTGTTTAAGAGAATCAGCCATAAGGGAAGCTGGAACACACTTTTTAGTGCCATTAATAGGATTCTTTTCATAGTGCTTATATCAACCTCCTGCTATGGGGATAAATGCTTGCCTTACATAATGTCATAGCCTTTTAACATGCGCGCTCTGCTGGGGTGTCTTAATTTTCTTAACGCTTTTGCCTCTATCTGACGGATACGTTCACGGGTAACATTAAATTCTTTTCCAACTTCCTCTAAGGTTCTGGTTCTTCCGTCTTTTAAGCCGAAACGGAGAATCAGGACTCTTTGCTCTCTCTCGGTCAGAGTTTCAAGGAGCTTTGATATCTGGTCCTGCAGTACAGAATAGGAAGCGGCATCCTCCGGTCCCATAATAGAGTCATCTTTAATAAAATCACCTAAGTGGCTGTCATCCTCTTCGCCGATTGGTGTATCAAGAGAGATGGGGTCAGCGGATACTTTTAAGATTTCCCTGACTTTTTCAATGGGAAGCTTCATGGCATCGGCAATTTCCTGTTCGCTGGGTTCTCTTCCCAGACTTTGCAGCAAGCTTCTGGATACACGGTATGTCTTGTTTATAACCTCAGACATATGTACCGGAATACGTATGGTTCTGGACTGGTCGGCAATGGATCTGGTAATTGCCTGGCGAATCCACCAGGTAGCATAGGTACTGAATTTATAACCCTTACTGTAATCGAATTTATCAACGGCCTTGATCAGACCTAAATTGCCCTCTTGAATCAAATCAAGAAAGGAAAGTCCGCGGCCTACATAACGCTTTGCAATACTTACAACGAGTCTAAGATTGGATTCTGCCAGAATCTGCTTGGCATGGGCATCTCCCTCTTCGATCTTCTTGGCAAGCTCTATTTCCTCAGCAATGGAAAGCAAAGGATAGCTTCCGATTTCCTTTAAGTACAGCTTAACCGGGTCGTCTGACATACTGCCAATCGTGGACAAGTCATCAATGTCCAGCAAGGCAGCCTCATCGCTGTCTTCCAGGTCTAAAATAACTTCATCATCCGGTTCGTCTTCTTCTATTGGATTCAAGATGACAATATTATGCGCCTCAAGATATTCATATATTTTATCGATTTGCCTTACTTCAAGGTTCATCTCTTTAAAAAAATCATTAACTTTCCCCACATCTACTACACCTTTGTTATCATTGGCATAGGATAGCAGTTCTTTAAGTCTTTCTTCAAAATTATGTGTTGCTTCGCTCATCATATTCCTCCATGGGTCTCATTAAATTAGCACCATACGATAAAAAGAAACCCTTTACAAAATTAAGTGCCCCAAGTCTAGTATGATTATTCAAGGGACATTTCATGCAAAAATATTTAGTAAATAAGTTTCATGGGACAAAATTACCACCAAATATCATTATAGCACAGGCTGTCCGATAAGAAAAGATTAAATTTATCTCGAAAGCCGAAATAACGCGAAAAATGTACATCAAAGCCTATTGTCTTTAGAATAAAATATGTGCCAAGCTGTGAAAATATCCATTAAATTAAAAGAACAATGGTCTTGACAAATTGAGGGATTTTCTTCTATTCTAAGAATGTTCCATTATCTATTGTATAGAATTTAAGTGAAGGAGGTTTCATATTATGCCCTATATCAGCACAAAAACTAATATTGCCATCCCAAAAGAAAAAGAAATAAAAATAAAAGAAAGATTAGGGAAGGCTATCAGTATCTTGCCCGGTAAAAGTGAGAACTGGCTTATGTTATCCTTTGAAGGTGATTCAAGTCTTTATTTTCAGGGAAAATCCGATAAGCCCATTGCTTTTGTAGAAGTTAAGCTTTTTGGAAAGTCCGGCGGCGAAGCCTATGACAAGCTCACTTCCGAGATTTCTAAAATCTTAAAAGAGGAGCTTTCCATTGACCCAGGCCAAATATATGTAAAATATGAAGAAGTAAGTTATTGGGGTTTTAACGGAAGTAATTTTTAAGCGGAAAGGGGTTGTCAGATGGTTTTGCAACAACCCCTGTGTATTGCTTATTCATTCGGCTCAAAACCGAAATAATTTAATAATCCCTGATAGATTGCATAGGCAAAATCATATTGTCTGTTCGCCAGTTTTTGAGAATCCTCATAATTGGTAATGTAAGCAAGCTCAACCAGAACCGCCGGCATATTCGTCCTTCTTAATACGTAGAGGGAAGGATTGATGCGCACTCCGTTGTTGAAGGTTCCAAGCCTGTCAACAATGGCTAGAAGGATACGTTCGGCCAGGTAATAGGATTGGCTGTAATTTTCGTAAACATAACATTCTGTTCCGTTTAATGCCGGGTTGTCACTTGCGTTGCAGTGTATGCTTAGGAAATAATCTGCCGGCCAGGTATTGGCAAGGCGTACACGTTCTGCGAGGCTGGTGGTGTTACTGAAGCCCAAAACCTGCTCCGGACTGGTCCGGGAGGTACGTGCCTCAAAGCGGGGATCTGCATTTAATATATTTGCCAGATAGATGCCTACCTGATAGGTAATATCCTGTTCTCTTAAACCAAAGCCTTCCGCGCCTGCGTTGATTCCCTGGGGATTATGCCCCTGATCTATAAAAATTCGTATTGCCAAGATAATACTCCTTTTCATTCTATTATTACATCATATTCAGGTATTGATTATTTGCTACTGCAGTAAGGAATAATTTTCTGCAAGGGTCAGCTAAGACCTTGACAGAAAATGCACAAAGAGTATAATGTGACATGTGCATATGCACGCTATACGCAAAGCGGCTGATATAATAAAAGCACATGTCAGCGGAAAGGAGCTTTCTTTGCCAGGAAATGAAAAATGCAGATTTATCTGTGCAGAATATAAACATAGAACCTTGAATCCGGCAGCGGAGGAAAAGGGTTATACCGAAATACAGATTGATGAGCTGGAAGCCTTGAGGTTATGTGACTTTGAGGGAATGGACCAGGAGATGGCAGCCCATAGCATGAATATTTCCAGAGGAACCCTCCAGCGTATTTTGTATGCGGCAAGACATAAGGTTGCAGAAGCCCTCTTAGAGGGCAGAGGCATCACAATAGCCGGAGGAAACTATCAGGTTTCACCGGGCTGCAGATGCAGTATGAGATGTAAAAAATGTAGAAAAGAGGTTACGGAAAATGAGTGAAACATATGAAACACAAAGCAGCTGCGGGGATAGTTGTTCCAGCTGCCAGGCTTCCTGTTCTTCCAGAAGTAAGGAAAAGGATGATTTCAGAGAGCCATTAAACCCTTACAGTAAGGTTAAAAAGGTAATTGGTATCGTCAGCGGAAAAGGAGGGGTTGGAAAGTCCTTTGTAACCTCCTATTTGAGTGTGCTGTTAAACAGGGAAGGCTTTCATACAGCTATTCTGGATGCTGATATCACAGGACCTTCCATTCCAAAAGCATTTGGCATACACAGTAAGGCACAGGGAAATGAACTTGGTATATTCCCCGCCATCAGTAAAAAGGGCGTAAAAATAATGTCAGTCAATTTGCTCCTGGAAACAGAAGATACACCGGTAATCTGGAGAGGCCCCGTTATTGCCGGAACAGTAAAGCAGTTTTGGTCAGATGTTTTATGGGATGATGTGGACTACATGTTTGTGGATATGCCTCCGGGAACCGGGGATGTGCCCCTGACAGTATTCCAATCCCTGCCTGTTGACGGAGTAATTATAGTGACATCTCCCCAGGAACTGGTATCCATGATCGTATCAAAGGCTGTAAACATGGCGGAAGCTATGAATATTCCTATCCTGGGCATTGTGGAGAATTACAGCTATCTGGAATGCGGTAACTGCGGCGAGAAAATAAGTGTTTTTGGAACCAGCCATGTAGAAGAAACCGCAGAAAAGTATCATCTTCCTGTTTTGGGCAGGATACCCATTCATCCTTCTATTGCAGAGGCAGTTGACAAGGAACAGATTGAAGAGCTTAATGGTCCCTGGCTTTTCGATGCAGCAGATGCCTTAAAGGCGATGTTAGGGGAGAAAAAAGGAGAAAGTAAAAAGAGCTTTCTTCGCATTGCAATCCCGACAGACGGTAATAATAACGTATTCGGCCATTTTGGAAAGGCAGCAGAATTCACCCTTTATGAAATCAAAGATAATGAGTTAGTTGGTAAAGCAATCCTTTCTGCCGCAGGTGAAGGGCATGGTAAGACCGTTGAAATGATGAAGAGGGAAAAAATCAATGTGGTGATTTGCGGCGGAATTGGCATGGAAGCGATGGAAGGGCTTATGACAGGCGGTATTCTGGTTATTCCCGGTACGTCAGGAGATGCTGATGTGGCGGCAGCCGCTTATTTGGACGGCAGCTTGCAGGAGAATGGCGGTAAAGCAACCTGTGTCTGTCAGGACGGAGAGCATGAGCATAAAGAGGGAAGCTGTGATTGCCATTAATTCTTAGGCTTAAGTAAAGCTGCCCGTTTAATGGAATCAGTTCCATATTTTTCCCTTATGCTGTCAAGTGCCTGGTCAAGCTTTTCCTTCTTTTCATCTTCTTTCATTGAGAAGAGGGAGAGCTGGGTATATTCTTTCTTTTCCTCAAGCTTTCCGGCTCTGACTCCAAGAAGTCTTAAGGGGGCACCTTTCCAGGATTCCTTTAGGAGCTTACAGGCAGTTTGGAAGATAGCATCGGTGGTATTGGTGGGGAGAAAAAGAGTTTCCTGGTGGGTCTGGTTATTAAAGTCACAATCCCGCATTTCTACCGTTATACAGGCAGCCTTTACATTTTCCTTTCGAAGCCTTGCTCCAACGCTTTCACTTAAGAGCAGAAGTATTTGTCTGGCGTTGTTAAAGTCCGTGATATCCTGGGACAGAGTAAGACTGTTGCCGATACATTTGGCGGCAGCGGGACAGACTTCCACAGGGCTTGTATCAATACCGCGGGAGTAGGCATATATAAGTTCACCGTGCTTTTTACCAAGGTGGGCTTTGAGAAGGTCGGGAGCCGTAGCAGCAATGTCTCCGATGGTGCGAAGCCCTAAGTTTTTTAAGATTCTGGCAGAGGAACGTCCTACAAAGAAAAGTTCCTCCAGAGGAAGAGGCCACATCTTCTTGCTTATTTCGGAAGGAAATAAGGTGTGTATTTTATCCGGCTTTTCAAAGTCGGAAGCCATTTTTGCCAGAAGCTTATTCGAGGAAATACCGATATTTACAGTGAAATTAAGCTCGTTTCGTACTCTGGCGGCAATTGTCATTGCAGTCTCAAGGGGAGTTAAGCCATAAGGAAGGGCACTTGTCATATCAAGAAAAGCTTCATCAATGGAAAAGGGTTCAATGGCAGGAGTATATTGGTATAGAAGTTCCTGCAGGGATTTCGAATATTCCTCATACAAACCATGATTTGGCGGAACAAGGTACAAAGAAGGACATTTTTTAAGGGCATTTACAACCGGTTCCCCGGTATTAATGCCATAGGCTTTCGCAGGATGGGACTTTGCAAGGATTACACCATGCCGGGTCTTAAGTTCTCCGCCCACAGCAGAAGGGATTGCCCTTAGATCAGCGGCATTTTTGTCCCTGCTAAGCCTATGGACGGCTTCCCAGCTAAGAAAAGCAGAATTGACATCAATGTGAAATATTAATCTGTCCTTCATAATGGCCTCTTTCCTGAATGGCTGATGATAGAAGTTACGGCTTTATTATAACACAAACATACATTCGAATAAAGAGTATTTTGCAGGAAACATTATTGATAAAAAAATAACAGAATATGAGCAACATGGAAAATTATATTTTCTTTTTCCTATAAATGAGGTATAATAGCTAGAGGTTCTATTTTAGCAAACAATATTTGAACAAAATGGAGGTATGAATATGCTAGTATCAGCAAAAGATATGCTTAATAAAGCAAAGGCCGGACATTATGCAGTAGGCCAGTTCAATATTAACAACCTTGAGTGGACAAAGGCAGTCCTTTTGACAGCTCAGGAATTAAATTCCCCTGTAATCCTTGGAGTATCAGAAGGCGCCGGAAAATATATGTGCGGTTATAAAACCGTTGCAAGCATGGTAACAGCCATGATTGACGAATTAAAGATTACTGTTCCTGTTGCACTTCACTTAGATCACGGCAGCTATGAAGGTTCTTTCAAATGCATCGAAGCCGGATTTTCTTCCATCATGTTTGATGGTTCCCATTATCCTATCGAAGAAAACATCGAAAAGACAAGAGAATTAGTTAAAATCTGCGGAGAAAAGGGACTTTCCCTGGAAGCAGAAGTAGGCTCCATCGGCGGAGAAGAAGATGGTGTTGTTGGTGCCGGTGAAGTTGCAGATCCTAATGAGTGCAAGTCTATTGCAGATCTTGGAGTAACAATGCTTGCTGCCGGTATCGGTAATATCCACGGAAAATATCCTGCTAACTGGCCCGGACTTCGCTTTGATGCATTGGATTCCATCCAGGCTTTAACTGGTGATATGCCTTTAGTTCTTCATGGCGGTACAGGAATTCCGGAAGATATGATAAAGAAAGCAATCTCTCTTGGTGTAGCTAAGATTAATGTTAACACAGAGTGCCAGCTTTCCTTTGCAGCAGCTACCCGTAAATACATTGAGGAAGGCAAAGACCTTTCCGGCAAAGGCTTCGATCCCCGTAAACTGTTAGCTCCCGGCTTTGAAGCTATTAAAGCAACTGTAAAAGAGAAGATGGAGCTTTTTGGTTCCGTAGGAAAAGCTTAATTAAAAATGATTCTGTAATTTAGGAAGCCGGTAAAAATGATCATGGATCATTTTTACCGGCTTTTTTGTTTTTACTGCCTAACTCCTTATCTCATAAAAATACTATTAATCGGTCTCTGGATAAATAGTAGCTGCATATTGGCAAGTGCAAAGTGAACACATTTGCTAATAAATGCACATTAAATGAAATATAAAAATAAGAAATATGAAATATAAATGCACATAATATTGACAGAATAGAGCAAATAATCTATAATAACCATAGCGATAAGAAAATTAATGCGAAAACAGATTATATTTGAGAAGCTGCAACATGATGCATTATTGTGCATTTTAAGTGAAAAGGAGATTTTATATGGATAAGGTTAGGATGCTGGCAGAAAGTCAGCCCAATATTCCCTGGCAGGAAAAACCGGCAAATGAGGCAGGACCTGTATGGAGGTATTCCGAAAACCCGATTATAGGAAGGAATCCGCTAAAAGGAGTTGCCAGAATATTTAACAGTGCAGTTGTGCCTTATGAAGGCAAATTTATCGGAGTGTTCCGAGGTGAACAGAAGAACGGCGTACCGCATTTGTATTTGGGACACAGTGAGGATGGTATCCACTGGACTTATAATGAAGAGAAGATTCCCTTTGTCAATGAAAAGGGAGAGCCATACATGCCAAGATATGCATATGATCCCAGGCTGATAAAGGTAGAAGATACATATTATATTATCTGGTGTACGGACTTTTACGGTGCTGCTTTAGGACTTGCAAAAACTACCGATTTTAGGACCTTTGTAAGGCTTGATAACCCATTCCTGCCCTTTAATAGAAATGGTGTGTTTTTCCCCAGAAAGATTAACGGAAACTTTATGCTCTTATCCCGTCCAAGCGACAGCGGACATACACCCTTTGGTGATATCTTCTTAAGTGAAAGCCCGGATTTGGTATATTGGGGCAAGCATAAACATGTTATGACCAAGGGAAACGGTCAATGGTGGCAGACTCTTAAGATAGGAGGAGGAGCAGCGCCTATCGAAACCACAGAAGGATGGCTTTTATTCTACCATGGGGTTGCAGGAACCTGTAACGGCTATGTATACAGTATGGGAGCGGCAATTCTCGATGCAGAGAATCCCTCTATCGTGAAATACCGTTCTGAAAATTTCATTTTGACGCCGGAGGAATGGTATGAAGAAAGGGGCTTTGTGGCCAATGTTGTATTCCCCTGTGCTACTTTGCATGATGCGGAAACAGGAAGAATTGCTATCTACTACGGTGCGGCAGACAGCTATGTAGGACTTGCATTCACAACACTGGATGAGATTGTCCGCTACATCAAGGAGCATAACGTAAAGATAGGAGACGATGATACCATCGGAATAATCTGATCTGTTTCGCGATAAAATCCATTGCAAGTTCATTGAAAATTCAGTACAATAAGGATGATAAAAAAGTGATGGAAGGAGACTAAGACAGTGGACTATTTGGAGAAATATAAGCAATGGATAACCGGAGAATATTTTGATGAGGATACTAAAAAAGAGCTCCTTGCCCTGCAAGGCAACGATAATGAAATCAAGGATCGTTTTTATAAAGACCTGGAATTTGGTACGGGAGGGCTAAGAGGAGTATTAGGAGCGGGAAACAACCGTATGAATCTCTATACGGTAAGAAAAGCAACCCAGGGGCTTGCTAATTACATCGTGAAACAGGGCGGTGAAAAGAAGGGCGTAGCCATAGCCTATGATTCCAGAAGAATGTCGCCGGAATTTGCAAAGGATGCCGCTCTTTGCCTCAATGCAAATGGAATTAAGGCTTATGTATTCGAATCCTTAAGGCCAACGCCGGAACTTTCTTTTTCAGTAAGAGAACTTGGATGCATAGCCGGCATTGTAATTACGGCAAGCCATAATCCGCCGGAATATAACGGATACAAGGTATACTGGGAGGATGGCGCTCAGATAACATACCCCAAGGATGTAGAAATAATAGGCGAAGTAAATGCCATAACCGAATATTCTGCCGTTGAGACAATGGATATGGAGGATGCAGTAGAAAGAGGACTGTACCATACCATTGGCAAAGAAATAGATGACAGGTACATAGAGGAGCTTAAAAAGCTTGTTATAAATCCCATAGCAGATGAATGCAAGGATATGAAGATTGTCTATACGCCTCTTCATGGAACAGGCAACCTTCCGGTTAGAAGAATTTTAAAGGAATTAGGCTTTACGAATGTATATGTTGTAAAAGAACAAGAGCTTCCTGACGGCAATTTCCCTACGGTTGGATATCCCAATCCGGAGGACCCGAAGGTATTTACCCTCGCTAAGAAATTAGCAGATGAAGTTGGTGCCGATTTAATCCTTGCAACTGACCCGGATGCTGACAGGCTTGGTGTACAGGTGAGGGGAGAAGACGGAGAGTTCAGGCTTTTTACGGGAAATATGTCAGGAGCATTGATTGCAGAGTATGTTTTCTCACAGAAGGCTGCCCATCATACTCTCCCTGAAAACGCGGCTCTTATCAAGACGATTGTAACCGGAAATATATCGGACAGAATCGCAGCTTATTACGGTGCAGCACTCATTGAGGTGTTAACCGGCTTTAAATATATCGGAGAGCAGATTAAGCTCTTTGAGGAAAACGGTTCCCACGAATATGTATTTGGTTTTGAAGAGAGCTATGGCTGTCTTGTAGGCACACATGCCAGGGATAAGGATGCGGTTGTTGCTGTTATGGCTTTGTGTGAGGCGGCGGCTTTTTACAGGACACAGGGTATCACACTTTATGAGCAGATGAACCGTGTATTTGAGAAGTACGGATATTTTAAAGAAGACCTGGTTTCTGTTACCTTAAAGGGTATCGAAGGTATGGAGAAGATTAAGGAAATCATGGGAAATTACCGCAAGAATCCTCCTTTGACAGCAGGCGGTCTTAAGGTATTAAAATTCAGGGATTATGAAAAAGATACCATCACGGATCTGCTGACAAAAGAAGTAACACCTACAGGGCTTCCAAAGTCCGATGTACTTTACTTTGAGCTGGAAGAAGATGCATGGTGTGCTGTAAGACCTTCCGGTACCGAACCCAAAATAAAGTTCTATTTCGGCATAAAGGGAACAAGCCTTTTGGACGCGGAAGAAAAGTTAGACAAGCTGGTACATGACCCGGTATTTGCAGTGGGCTGAAAATAAAAGTAAGGCAGAGGAACAATTCACTTTATTACAGGAATTGTTCCTCTGCCTGTTATTCTAAGCTGGAAAGTAAGTCTTCTGCCGCATAATTATAGCTTATTTCCGCAATTAGGACAAAAGTTCGCACTGGTAGTTTTTTGACCGCAGTTAGGGCAGAAGTTGGGTTTTGCACCATTATTTGAAGGAGTTCCCTGGTTCGTGCCGGCGTTATTCATCCTGTCAATCACTTGGCTGGCCATATTTGCACCCATCATCATGCCTGCCATATCGGATGCCAGACTGTTGCCGCCCTGCTTGCCGGAAAGAAGTCCGTCCGTCATGGCTACCTGCTGGTAACGGTTAAGATCACCGACCATTCCATAGGAGGCATTCTTATTTATCATTGCCTGAACCTCCTCCGGATAGGTAAAGCTCATTATCTGAAAGCCCGTTATGCTAAGTCCGGTATCGAACAGCTGCATATCAAGATCTGTCTTGATACCGGTTGCGATGTCATAGGAATTGGCCTGGAGGTTAAACATATCCTTTCCTTCTTTTGCAATCCATTTCATAAGAAGCTGGTCTAAGATTGCGGTAATACGAAGCTTTACATCCTCTACGAGGTAGCTTTCCTTAACGCCGGCAATCTTATCAATCAGCTTGATATAATCCTTTACCTTAAACTGAAAAGTGCCGTTAGAGCGGATAGGAAGCCCGCCGGGAAGAGAAGGGGCAGGAATATTAATGGCATTTTTTGTTCCCCATTTCACGGTGAATTCCTTTGTATTGATAAATAAGACCTCTGCACGCATGCCGCTGTTAAAGCCGAATCTAAAACCGCTTAAAGTGGAAAGAAAGGGAATAATCTGGGATTCGATATCGTAATCCCCCTCGTCCTGAAAAACTCCTTCTACCTTGCCGTTAAATAAAAATATGGCGTCCTGCCCGGGCCGGATAATAAGTCTACTGCCTTTTTTAATTTCCCGGTTGCTCCATTTCCAAAATATCATGTCTTCTCTGAATTCTTCCCATTCCACTACATTGGATAATTGATCTTTAAAGAAACCCATCGTTCGTTTTCCTTTCCGTGTTGTAATATTTTATAAACTTATATCAAAAGTCCCTGCTGCCCCCGCTGTGGGAGTGGCCGCCGCTTGAAACGCCGCCTCCGCCGCTGCTTCTTGGACCATCGTCACTTTGTGGCGTAGGCTTTTTCACTCTTGTTGTTGTGGTGCGAAGGTAATCGTCGCTGCTTTCTAAGATGCCGGAATTGCTGCCATCCATATAATCCTTTCCCTGTACGGTCATTCTGCCGCCGGAGTTAAAGGCCATTACTGCGACGGACACAGCGCCGATGACAAGAGCAATACCCAGTTGGACCAAGGTATTGTAGAAAGGACTTTCCTTCTCTTCCCCGTAGTAGTTGCTGGGACCGTCATAGGAGGATTCACCATAGTAATTACCGGAATCAGGGTCATTGGAAGCGGGGGCTTCCTTTACTCCCTCGCTCTCATTCATATAATAAGCAGATTCCTTGGCGAATTCCACAAAGGCCTTTTTGTATTTCTTCTCCTTCAAAAAAGGAGAGAGGTCATCTAATATATGTTCGATGCGGTCATTATTTACGTAATATTCTGCCTTTCCGTAGCCGTGAATAGTAACATTGCGTCTGTCTTCACCTATATAGACCAGCATCATTACGGTACTGCCGAATTTCTCATCATAGCCGAAGCCCTTTTCATCGTAGAAATCTTCCAAATAGTCGATAGCGGCTTTGCCTCCCAGATTATTTGAAGTAATCATAATAATATCGGCCTGTGCTTCTTCACGGTACTTAAGGCAGGCATCCGTCAGTTCATTTACGTCTTCCTCCGAGAAAAGACCGTAATTGTCATATACATACTGCTTATCATCTTCCGCGGAAGCATTTACGGAAAGAGGATATCTTCCGAAGAAAAAGAGGCCTGCAAGAACTGCAAAGAACAGAATAAAAGCCGACAGTGCGGATTTTCTGTAAACTGTTTTCATAGAATAGGACCTCCTGACAAGATTGCAATAATCTTTATAATAAGAAAGGCGGCAGCACTGATACCGGTAAACCAGGCAGCAATCTTGCCTGCGCTTAAGGGAGGTTTTCCTACGATTTTGCCGGTCTGTCCGTTCATGGCAAAAGTATGCTCGGATTGCTTATAATCATAACATACCATCCAGACGGGAAACAAGGCATATTCTGCTTTTAACTTCCGGATATTAATGTCTTTGAAATGATAGGCAGTGGTGGCATATCCATATATTGTCTGACTGATATAGTTGTCTACATACTGCTGCACTCTGGATTCCACACGGTGAAACAGGTCGTTATCATTATAATTATACTTTTCTGCCAGATAGCCTGCAAGGTATGGCATCTGAAACCCCTTTAAATCCTGGTAATGGTATGGTTCCAGTTTATCCATCATTTTGTCATCCATTTTCTCGGAAGCATCGGTGGGAACCTTTAAATAATTCAGGCTGACTTTTCGGTGTACATCAAAATAATCGGTTTCCGTATAGATGTAATCGCCTCTTTCATAACTTCTGACTTTGGTACAGGTTGCGTTGGCAGTCCCCAGACCGTTAAGGTCATACAGCCAGAAAGGAACATAAATGCCGGTTATACTCTTGATCCGGCTAGCACTCATAAAACCCTTTGGAGTCAGACGCCCTTTCTTGCACCATTTTTTAAAGGCGTCCTGTGCCTGCGCTTTGTTAATAGAAAAGGGAATTACCAGAGATGGAGCAAAGCTTCCCGAAAGGCGGTCTGAAAGTACGACAGCGGCACCGCAGAAGCTGCAGGTAGTGGCGGTGGTATCCTTATCAGTTATCAGCACCGCACCGCAGTTATTGCATTGATATTCGTTTACCTCCTCCTGATGGTTATGAGCTTCTCCGCTTTCTTCCTGATTGTTCTTATATGTGTGGCTTTCCTTCCCGTTTGCCCGGCTGCTGTCCATCTCTTCGATGTTCATATTTTTACCGCAGCTGTCACAATGCAGTGTTCCCGTAGTACTGTCAAACGCCATATCAGCGCCGCAGTCCGGGCATTTATATTGCACTACCATATGTTACCTCCCACCATGCTCATTTCCACTATTATAATATAAAGTTTCTTCCTGTACAAAAGAAAACTGCATACGAAAACAGCGGCATAAAGCCGCTATTTCGACGGATAGTTTATTTGTTTATCCAGATTTGATTCATTTACTTGTTAAGGCTTGCTTTTAAGGCGGCCAATTCATCCTCTACCCCGGCACCCTGGTTGTATTTTTTGGTGAGATCCTTTATGGAAGAATCCGGGCTGGAAGAGTTAAGTTCAGCCATGGCATTTGCTTTATCAAGGGCTTTATCGGCCATTTCTTCGTATTTTGAGAAGCTTGCAATGGAATCATTTGCACTTGCAAAGGAAGAGTTCATCTTATTCATGCGTTCCTGGGTTTTAGCAACAGCAAGCTTGCCCTTAATCATATCTTTTCTGGATTCCAGCTCGTTAATGTCAGAAACCAGTTTATCATGCATTTCTCTCATGCGGACTGCATTGGTATGGGAGAGGTCGTAAGCCTCCTGCAAGCCGTTTAATTTAGAAGTTAAAGAAGCTTTTTGCTCAAGGAATTTTCTTGCGTCATCTTCATTACCTGCTTCCAGGGCCTTTACTGCATAAGACTGCATCTTTTCGATTTCTTCTTTGCAATCATCCAGTACACGTTTTGCCCGCTGTTCCTCTGCCATAATGGCAGCGGTTTCGGCCTTTACCTTGCCTAAATCACTGGTCAGGTTTCTTAAACACTGATCTATCATCTTTTCGGGATCCTCTGCTTTATCCAAAAGAGCATTAATGTTACTGGACATAATGTCCTTAAATCTTGTTAAAATACCCATGAAAAATCCTCCGTTCATTTAATTTCCAGTTATTGTTTTCAACATAAGTTTATCTTTTTCCTGTTCTATAGTCAAGTTAAAATATGGTTAAAATCCTAATGGGAAGATTAGAAAGATTAATTTCTTAATCTGTTAAATACAGATTGACAGGATTCATGCACTGTTGTAAATTATTTATGTAAGATAGATGCAAGTCTGATTGTGAACATTTTGTTAACTTATTGTGCATTTTTGTTGTCTGGAATGATACATAAGCAGATTTGATGTAATAGATATCCTGGCTAGGAAGCAGATTACGTTAATAGGGAGGCAAGCAATTGAAAAAGATTACAATACAGGATGTGGCGAAGGAATTGAATCTGTCCCGCAATACTGTGGCAAAGGCATTAAATAACAGTGATACGGTAGCGTATGAAACGCGGTATGTAGTAATTAAGAAAGCTTATGAAATGGGATATTCCAAATTGTCTCCCCTTGTACTAAATGAATATAAAATAAAAGACAAGTTAGAAAAGTTAAGGACGGTTGTCGTATTTGCAAGAAGGGAACTGTCTACCTTTTGGAACCGTATTATTATGGGAATATCAGATGAGCTGAATAAAAACAACTGCAAACTGCAGCTTAATTTTATCAGCGAAGAAGATGAGGCAAAACATATTGCACCTCTTGACGTAGACACAGATATGAGCGGTATTATCATATTAAATGTATTCCACAAAGAGTTTCTTGAACTGATATTAAAAAAGGATGTTCCGGTGGTATTTTTAGATGGGCCCAGTGATGTTTTTGATATATCTTCCATGGGGGACATTGTTCTGTTTGAAGGCTTTCATACCACGAAAAAAATAACGGAACATTTGTTAAGCCAGGGAAACAAAAAGATTGCTTTTATTGGAGATACCAGCTATTGCAGGACAATCATGGACCGCTATGAGGGATACAGGGCTGCGCTTTTATGCTATGGAATCGAACCGGAGGAGCAGTATCTTATTACCCGCCATGTGGAACACAAATACTATAAACAGGAAGAAGTACATACAGAACTTGAGAAACTGAAAGAGCTTCCGGAAGCCATTGTATGTGCCAATGATGATATTGCCAAGGATGTTATGCTGTGGCTTAAGAGGAGAGGGATTAAGGTCCCGGAGGAGGTCGCGGTAACGGGTTTCGACGATAAAGAAGAAGTAGAGCTGCTTTCTCCCGCATTGACAACCGCTCACATCGGTAATCAGAGAATGGGGCGCAGGCTTGTACAGCAGCTTATCTGGCGAATTGATAATATGGACCTTCCCAAAGAGATAATAACCATCAATACAGAGACCATAATAAGGGAATCCTCTGTGCGGCAGGGAAACTCCTGACATTAGAATCAACAGGAATAAGACTGATTTTACATTGTTTAAAGATGATATCAAAAGCAAATTCCAAGATATTTAGCCTGTAACAGGCAGGTGTAACAGTTGAATATCTTGGAATTTTTGCGCTGTAATGGTATCTGTAAATAAAGTTTTCGGTATTTAAGCAACATTCCCATGTAAATTACTTGAAAAACTTCTGGAAGTATAGTAGATTTGTTGTATCACAGAACAAAGGGAAAATATCGTGTGCAGTTTACACTGTAAAAAGAAAGAGAGAAAGATAAAGATATGTGGCTTGCGGATAAATGGAAGGATTATGAGGTAATAGATACTTCAAACGGAGAAAAATTAGAGCGCTGGGGAGAGTATATTCTGGTCAGGCCGGACCCACAGGTGCTTTGGGATACAAAGCAAACAGATGCCAGGTGGAAGAAGCCAAACGGACATTACCATCGCAGCAGCAAAGGCGGCGGGGAATGGGAATTCTTCGATTTGCCGAAGGAATGGAATGTTACCTACAGGGATATGGTATTTCACTTACAGCCATTTAACTTTAAGCATACGGGATTATTTCCGGAGCAGGCTGCTAATTGGGACTGGTTTTACGATATTATCAAAAAGGATAAAGAGAAAAATCCACAGAAAGAAGTTAAGGTATTAAATCTTTTTGCTTATACGGGCGGAGCCACCATTGCTGCTGCAAAGGCAGGTGCAAGCGTGACTCATGTAGATGCCTCCAAGGGAATGGTAACATGGGCGAAGGAGAATGCTGCTCTTTCGGGTTTGTCGGAAGCACCTATACGCTATATTGTAGATGACTGCGTAAAGTTCGTAGAGAGGGAAATACGCAGAGGAAATCTGTATGATGCCATTATAATGGATCCTCCATCCTACGGAAGAGGTCCTAAGGGTGAGACGTGGAAGATTGAAGAAAACATTCATTCCTTTGTAAAACTGTGTACTGGCGCATTAAAAGAAAATCCGTTGTTTTTCCTGATAAATTCCTATACCACAGGCCTGCAGCCGGCGGTACTTTCTTATTTGCTGGGGCTTGAAATACAGAGCAGATTTGGAGGAGCCGTAAAGGCAGAGGAAATAGGGATTCCGGTAACATCAAATAATCTGGTTCTTCCCTGCGGAGCATCAGGGCGTTGGAGCAGCAGCCAGATTATATAGGAAAGCATATTCAAAATAACAACAGCGGTCAGAAGATTTGGAAAACTTGTGTCAGAAGATGGAATGAGAGGGCTGGATGAAAAGAAGGAGAAGAACGGCAGTTATTATCTGCATTGTAATCTTGGCAGCCAATATACTGGGGCTGATTCACTTGAATAATTCACCTAATAAAAATCTCATATCTGCTAAGGATGGGGTACTTTCCCTGGCAGGTTGGGATTTTTATAAACAAGAGACGGTAAAAATTGGAGGAACATGGGAATTCTATCCTGGAAAGCTGATTATTCCGAAACAAGACGAAGATATATTTAAAGAATACACCCGATTAAGAAAATTTGTAGAGGTGCCCAAGGATTGGAGAAACTATGCGGGTTATAGTTTGCATTCTTATGATTCCGGTACCTTCCGGCTGCGGTTAGAGGTACCGGAAGATGGAAGTTACGGAATCAGATCCGAGGATATAAAATGTGGGCTGGCCGTGTATATAAATGGCACGAAAGTGTGCGGAAACGGGCAGTCAACAGACCAGGCGAAAGAGTTTACTACTGATAGAAAAGGGCTCTTAGGAATTGGTGGTTCTTCTGGAAATGAGCTGGAATTAGTAATACAGATAGAAGGCTATTCCGGTGAGATAGGAGGAATATTACACTATATAGAGTTTGGAACTGCCGATGGAATACTTAAGCACAGAGATGCAGACCGGGCCATGGAAGTTTTTGTAGTCTCCTGCTGTATGGTTGTTGGATTCTGTCTGGCAGGCTCTTCTTTGTGGAAGAAAGGTTCAAGAAGTCTCCTTTACTTTGGATTTTTTTTAATCTTGCAGGGTATTTACATATCAACCATCGGCGAGAAGCTGATACGGGATATATTCCCTCTGCCGAAAGATATTCTGCTCTTTTTCGAATTCCAGATATATGTTATGTATTTATCGTTCTTTTGCATTCTTCTTTTAATTAATTATTTATTTAAAGAATATGCAATAAAGAAAGTTGTTGTTTTCTTGGGTATTATTTTGCTTTTAGTGGGGCCGTATTTTAACTGGGTACCTTATGGCTCTGTGCTTAATATGGGAATTTCTCTTTACCAGCATAAGGTGATAATAGTTGTGATTATTGCTGGTACCCTCTTTTATATCATAAGTATCCTGTGCAGGGCATTTTTAAAAGGAGTGGATTATGCCGGATATATAATTGTTTTAAGTACGGTATTTTTCTGCTATTTAAGCGCTTTGGGACTTAGTTTTTTATTTGATATCAGTGTGGGAAAAGTACCAACCATCATGATGCTGGCTATGATTCTGATGCAAATTACTTTTATGTATTACCGTTCAAGACTGGCATTTCGAAAAGTAGACCAGTTATCCTCACAGTTACTGGCTTATGACCATATGAAAGACAAATTTCTGGCAAAGACCTCATTAGAATTGCAAAAACCCACTAACAGTATTATTGACCTGTCCGAAACCCTGCTAAAGGGTGAAAAGGGGCCTCTAAGCTTTTATCAGCAGCAAAATATTATGCAGGTTAACAGGGAGGGAAAGAATGTCTTTAGTATCCTGGAAGAGATGCTGGAGGCATCCGGTGAAAATCAGGATATAAAAATCCAGATAGAAGACATTGACGGCGAGATGCTTAAAAGTATCATAACAGATCTTGAATATCTGGTTTATGATAGAAAGAATCTGAAAATCCTTAAGAATATCCCAGGCGATTTTCCGGGAATAAAGAGTGACAAGAGAAAATTAAGACAGATCATGTACCACCTGATGCATAATGCGGTTAAGTTTACGGAAGCAGGAGAAATCGCCATATCGGCAGAAGTACACGGAAATGAAGCCTTTATATCTGTAAGAGATACCGGAACAGGAATTCCCAAATCCCAGAGAGAGATTATTTTTATTCCTTTTTATCAGGGGAAAAAACAAGGGACGGGTGAGGCGGAAGGATTTGGATTGGGCCTTGGAATAACGAAGAATCTTGTAGAACTGATGGGCGGAAGAATATGGCTGGTATCAGAGCAGGGGAAAGGGTCCCGGTTTACGTTCAGTATGCCTTTGGCCAAAACAAAGGGCAAAGAAGAACTTAAGGTACCTTTACTTTTAGAAAAACCGGAATATACCGGCCTAAGAGAAGAGAAAGAACCGGAATATGTCAGATTTGATGGGTCAAAGAATGAGACAATACTAATAGCATTAAGAGAAGAGAGGCTTCTAAGAGAATTATTGCGTTTGAACCAGGAAGAAAAATATACGCTTATCGTTTTTGACTCTTATGATAAAGTGCCCGAATTCGTACGGGAGGAAAAGATTGATTTAATAATCCTTGATTTGAGTATGGATAATGTAAAGGGTTATGAAACCTGTCAGAGAATCAGAGAGCATTATACGATGGCTGAACTTCCTGTCATTATCTTAACGGAAGGCTGGCAGGCAAAGGAATTGCAAAAGTCAGTTCAGACAGGAATAAATGACTTTATGAAAATACCTTTTTCCTGGGAAGAGCTGAAGGTTCGTATCGAAACCCTGCTCTTAGTAAAGAATTCTGCGAAGGAAGCAATAAATCAGGAACATAAGAAACTGCATGCGCAGATTATGCCGCATTTTTTGTACAATACCTTAAACACCATTATCGGGCTAAGCTATAAGGATGCAGAGCAGGCTTGTGAGGCGCTGCAGCACCTATCGACTTATTTTCGCGCTAAATTGGACTTTAACAGCTATAATTCCTTTGTTTCTATTGAGAGAGAAGTAGAGCTGATGAAAGCATACTTATCCATTGAGAAAATGCGCTATCAGGAACGCTTAGAGATTATTTATGATCTGGATGAAACCCTTGATTTTGAATTGCCGGCGCTGACTTTGCAGCCTTTGGTAGAGAATGCCGTACAGCATGGGATTTTGGATCGGGATAAAAAGATTGTGGTAGAGATAGCCATTAAGCGGGCGGAAGAGAATGGAGTTGTAATACAGATTAAAGATAATGGAATGGGGATATCAAAAGTGAAACAGGAAGAGCTTTTAGCAGAGAAAAATCATCGGATTGGGTTTTCGAATGTTTTAAAGAAGATAAGATTAATGAAAAATTCGGATTTGACGTTGGAAAGTGAAGAAGGTAAGGGAACTTGTATCACGATTAATTTGAGGAACATACCATTACAATAGGAAAGCATGATTTTATAAAGAGTGTTGATTAAGAAGCGGTTAGGGTGGAAGTTATGAGGGTATTGTTGGTAGATGATGAAGAAATAGCATTGGAAGTTCTCGAAAGAATGTTAAAGAAAATAGGAGACATCCAGATTTTGGGCAAATACACGGATCCGGAAAAAGCATTAGCCAGACTTAAGACAGAAGGGGCAGATGCTGTATTTTTAGACCTTGAGATGGGAGGGCGGCATGGTTTACAATTCGCCCAGGAATTGCTCTGTATGGATTCCTCTCCAGGGGTTATATTTGTTACCGCTTATTCGCAGTATGCTGTGGATGCTTTTGAAGTGGATGCTGTGGATTACCTGTTAAAACCGGTAACAATGACCAGGCTGGAGAGAGCAGTTCAAAAGATAGAGGAAAGACAGAGACTGAAGCGGATTCAAAAAGTCCAGTCAAATGGAAATAAAACTAATATATGGATTCATTCTTTGGGGGCATTTCAAATGTTCACGGAAGAAGAGGCTTTAGTTCCAATGCGGTGGCGTACAAAAAAGGGGAAAGAAATGTTTTGCTACCTTTGGCTGAATAAGGAGAAGCCCGTAAATAAGTACCGCATACTGGAAGAATTGTGGCCGGAGGTAGCTTTGGATAAAGGCACAGCTCTTTTGCATACAACGGTATATCAGTTAAGAAAGGTCATAAAAGAATTGCAGATTGAGGATGGATTGCAGTACATAAATGACCAGTATGTCTTGAACTTGCCAATTAAGAGTGATTTGGATGAATTAAAGGACCTATTGGAGGAGACTAATCCTGCTCCTGAACAGATGAAAAGAATATTAGAACTTTATGAAGGGGATTTGTTCGAGCTGGATGAGTACAATTGGTGTATTTATGAACGGCAGAGCTTAAAAAACACCTATTTAAGCTGCCTTCAAAAATATGCAGAAAAAAACAGGAAAGAATTTCAAAATGAAATAGTCGAAAAATGTATGCAAAAAATGTTTAAGATGGATATCTACAATGAAAGATATGTTATTATGCTGATAAATTATTATGCCGACACGGGTAATACGAAGGAGATGATGGAGGCATATAAATATTATTGCAAGGTTTTATGGGAGGACTTAGGGATTGTACCATCAAGGAAAGTTATTGAATTATATCGGAAATATATCAAAAAAGAATAAAGTTTCTTAGAATTTTACTCCTTTTGTTTAGAATTTGTTCAGTGGGCCCGGATATAATGAATATACGGATAAATAGAAAGCATCCGCCTGCATCTGAAAAAGATACCGGACAGAGAGTATTTATATGGGATGCAGCGTTTCACAAATGCCTGACTAAATTTAACATATATAAGGAGGAAGAGATGAATATAAGTAAAAAAATAAAGAGCAGTATAAGCAAGATGCTGGTTTTCGTCTTGCTTTTGTCGCTCTGTGGAGGCTCATTGCCGGGAACACTGGCATATGCAGCAGGGGAACCCAGGCAGCTTTCACCGGAAGAGGCCTATATCACCTCGGTGGCGCTAAAGGTTAACGGGGTGGAAATAAACTCAGGAAACGTGAATCAGGACCCCATAGGGCAGGACTCTACGGTGGATTTATTCATTAACTGGAAATTGGCAAATACAAATCCTATCAATGAAGGGGATTACATGGAAGTAGACTTTCCGGTTCAGTATTTTGATGGGCTTAATGAAGCTGTCAACGGAAATTTGAATTCCAGCCAGGGAGATATA
The DNA here is from genome assembly GCF_900143645.1 of Anaerocolumna xylanovorans DSM 12503. Classification (GTDB taxonomy): domain Bacteria; phylum Bacillota; class Clostridia; order Lachnospirales; family Lachnospiraceae; genus Anaerocolumna; species Anaerocolumna xylanovorans. The sequence continues at coordinate 230,078 of NZ_FRFD01000005.1, forward strand.
GGAACTTACAGTTTTTCGGATGACGGGAAGCTAAGGCTGACTTTTAAAGCAACGGTACAGCTTGACATTGAGGGTACGGTAATATTATCACAAGTACCATTTAAGATTCCTGCCAGCGGAAGCAACCCTGTAGAGATTACCTTTCCTGTTTCAGGAAGTGCCATAACATATGTAAAGTTTCAGCCGAAGAATATTAGCGATACCCTGACCAAGAAAGGAGCTGCAAACGCAAATCTGAATGCATCTTACATAGATTGGGAAGTGGACCTGAATCAGAAACTGGAACATATTACAAATGCCATGGTAGAAGACAGCATACCGGAGAATCTTACATTGGAGGAAAGCTCTCTTGAAGTTTATAAACTGGAAGTGGGCCTGGACGGTGCTAAAATAGTGACAGGTTCTGCTATAACCGGTATTACAAACACGGGTTCAGGCGGTGAATTAAAAATAGCACTGGGAGAGATTGACGGTGCTTACCGCATTAAGTACAGAACCACCATTGATCCGGCAGGTATAGGGCAGACCTCCTTTACCAATGAGGTGAAATTAAGCGGACAGAAGCCAGGCGCTCCGGAAGGCTTCCTTGAGAAAAAGTCTGCCACTGTATCCACGCCAAGAGGAGCAGTTCTTAAAAAGGGCGTGGAACTTGATAGGTCATACAACCCCAATAGTATAAACTGGACGGTTTATGTGAACTTAAGTGAGACAACAATAAACAAGGCAATTATAAAGGATACCCTTCCGGCCGGGCTTGAACTGCCTGGAAGTGTTAAGATTACTCCGATTAAGTACAATGGCAGTGGATGGGTAGATGACGGAGGAGCCCTTAGCGCAGCAGAATACACAGCGGAGATTGATGCTAATCCTATAAAAATAACGTTTAATAATCAAATCAACAGAGCATATAAGCTGGAGTATACCACCGATATTACGAATAGAACCAAGACCAGCTTTACCAATTCGGCCGATATCTATGATACCAGCGAAACTACACCCTTGAACCAAAAACCTGAAACTGCAAAAGCAGATATAACAAGGGGAGTTTATTTAACAAAGCTGGGTGATGACAGTCATATTGATTATGAAGACAAATACATTGACTGGACCGTTGACATTAATAAGAGAGAAGAGAGCATCAATGCTCCTAAATTAACGGATAAAATTGGAGACGGATTGGGAATACCAACTGATTTCAAGATAGTTAAATTAGGTATAGGTCCTAATGGCGAAGAAACACCCGGAGAAGATGTAACAAGTAATTTTATTTCTGGTAAATATACTTATGATCCTGCAGCCAAATCTTATACCATAGACTTTGGCCCCCAAATTACGGGAGCGTACCGCATCACTTACCGAACGGGAATAGAGGATGTTAACCAGGGCTCCTATACCAATAAGGCAACCCTTAGCGGAACTGTTGGCGGAGTGGGAATCGGCACAGGAACCGGTACAGACTGGAACGGACGTGATGTTACAAAAACCCCGACCATTAAAAACACCGTAGGAAAAGTAAATACGGGTATAGACTATGCGAATAAGACCCTTTCATGGGGAATAACCATTGACCCCAAGAAAGAACCCATGAAGAGTTTGGTTATAACGGATACTTTCCAGACTGTGTTTACCTCCGGCAAGATAGTGGAGGGAGGACAGAAACTGAAATCCGGCACTGTTGTGGTAAAACGAGACGGTACTCCTTTGGAAGAGGGATCCGGTAAGGACTATACTCTTTCGGTGAATTCAGATGAGGGCGGGTTTGTAATAACGTTCCTTAAGGATGTACAAGGGGCGGTATACACAATAAATTACCAGACACGGTTTGACCGCGAATGGTCTGAACAGGATGGTTTATTACTAAAGCAATACCAAAATACGGCTGCCAGTAAATGGACGGAAGACAGCAAGGGAGATGTAACCCCTCTTCCGATTGTCGTGAAGAAAGATATTAAAGATTCTGCCGCCCATAATGGAGCTAAGAATGGTACTGTAATTTTAAATGGTACCGGCAGAGCAGCCAGAGAAATTGACTGGACAGTGGATGTGAATTACCTGTCGGAAAATTTGAAGAATTTTGTGGTGACAGATAATGGATGGGATACCACCCAGCTGAAATTAAAAACTGACTCCGTAAAAATATATAACTGTACTACAGATGCAAATGGAAATGTTATTAGGGGTTCTGAAGTGACCAATCTTACAGCTGCCGGAATCCAAGTGACCAAAGGTGACGGAGGCTTTATCATCAATTTTGGAACTGTAACTTCTCCTTACCGTATTAGTTATACCACAGAGCTGCTCAACCAGTCACAGGGTATGTATACGAACACGGCAGCAGTCACAGGTATCAGAAATGGAAGCAATGAGCCGGTATCGGACACTCTGACAAAAACGGTTACCTTCCCGGATAATAAGCAAGATGTATTTCTTACAAAGGAGGGTAAACAAAGAGACGGCAATAAGCCTTATATAGACTGGACAATACAGTTTAACACCAGTTTATCCCTGATTCGGGATGCAGTTCTTACGGATACTCTGTCAGCAGGCCATAATTATGTCTATGGCAGCATTAAGGTGGAGAAACGTATTCCTGCAGGATACTTAGAAGTTATACCCGGCGGTACCACCTATAGTGTGAATATAACAGAGGATCCGGTTACCAAGGTTCAGTCTTTCCGCCTTGAGTTTGCAGGGGAAATCAACAATGAATATAAGATAACTTATGCGACAAAAATATCGGATAATGTTGTCAATAACGCATCCTTAAGCAACCGGATAGAATTCGCCGGAAATGGAGTTACGACTAGTAATAATAGTAAAGATAATGATATAACTGTCAAGAAAATATCCTCTGGCGGAACTGCTACCGGAGAAATCGGTGAATTCACCATCACAAAAGTGGATGCATCGGATAGTGGGATAAAACTTCAGGGCGCAAAGTTCCAGCTTTTAAAGTTAAATCATGACGTTATATATGATTCCCTGGTAACAGGAGAGGATGGAACCGTTACGGTTCTGATTAACAGGGCAGGAATTATAGACGGAGATTATTATCTGAAAGAAATAACAGCTCCGAATGGTTATCAGCTTCCGGATTCCAGTGATTCCTCAAACTGGATACCGGTGACACTGAATACATCTAAATTCAATGCTGTTACCGTTACAAACCAGAAGCTTAGGAAGATTCAGATAATTAAAAAAGATGCCGATGGAACTACTCCTCTTGAAGGTGCTGAATTTAAAATCACAGGCCCGGGATTAAGCGGAGTATCCTATCAGACAGATAGCAGCGGCAGGATAATGATTGGTAACCTGGTATTTGGTACTTATACTATAGAAGAATTAACGCCTCCTGGTGGATATCAGCTGCCAGATGATAATATCATGACAGTTACATTGAATGCCAGCTCAAGCCAAGTTACAGACGTTACCTGTGTCAATGAGAAGCTCCGTAAACTTGTAATTAAAAAGACGGATAAGGCTACTTCAACCGAGAAGCTTTCCGGAGCAGAATTTGAGGTGAAGGATTCCAAAGGTACCGTGGTTGCTCATCTTACCACGGATAGTAATGGAACGGCTTCAGTTGATAACTTAAAATTTGACACCTATACAGTGACAGAAGTGAAAGCTCCCACGGGATATGTAATAGGTGCACCGATTCCTGTTAAAATTGATAACACGAAGATGGAATTTGAAGTTACGGTAAAGAATGAAAAAGTAACTGCTACTCCAAGTGCAGAGCCAAGCCAAGAGCCCACTAATACACCGGCAAGCCCTACACCAACAGTACCCACCAATACACCGGCAAGCCCTACACCAACAGTACCCACCAATACACCGGCAAGCCCCACACCAACAGTACCCACTAATACGCCGGCAAGTCCCACACCTACGGTATCTGTAAGTCCTACCCCGGTTCCAACGAAAGCGCCCACTGGAACTCCCATACCGACTCCAAGCAGCAAGCCGACATTGACGCCTACTCCGGAACCAATTGTTGAAATCACTCCGGAGAATACACCGAAGGGCGGAAAGGTACCGGTACCGGAGGGCTCCACTACATCCCCGGGAAAGGAACCTGATAACGGCAAAGTAACAGTGGATAAGGATGGAAATTGGATTTATACACCGGACCCCGGATTCACAGGCAAGGACGAATTTACAGTAACAGTAACGCATCCCGACGGTACAACAGAAGAAATACCGATTCATATTGATGTGGATAAAGTTCCGCTGGGCAATGGTCCTAAGGATTCTGATAAGACCGGTTCCGGAGACAAGGGAAAAGGTCCCCATATACCTAAGACTGGTGAAAATATCCCCATTGGTATTCTTCCGATTGCACTAACCGGTATGGCAGCAGGAGTAATTGCAGTTACCGGCAGAAAGAAGAAGATGGGAAACAGCAAATAAAATAGGAAGGCTGCAGACTGTCTGCTATCTTACAAGAGCAAGTTCTCTTGCAGGATAGGGGATGGCTCCGCAGCTTTTTTAGAAAGGAATGCTTGTTTGTGTAAAATGAAGAAAAATAAGATAAATATTTGTTGAAATGTACTATTCACAAATGGAATAATATATGATATGTTGTTCTTATAAAAGAAAGTTAGTGAATTAAGAAGATAATGATTATCAATATCGAGTATTTGAGTTATGGTATTGCAATTAATAAATTATCTGAAGACTGACGGATGTAACTTCATAACCTTCTATAATATATATTTTCGGTGCTTTCCACCGATAAAGGCAAAACCAGTGAAAGCTGGTGACGCAAAGCTATAGGGTCTTCCCCAGAGATAAATGGGATGACAGCCAGTTACCGAAAGGAGGGTATTTTTATGTACAATTCTTTAAAAAGATTGGTTATCATAATCTTAGCAGCAGTGTTGTTTGTAAGCGTTCCGGAAACTTCTTCGATAGCTGCGGCCGCAGAATCTGATAGCTTTTTAGATGAAAGTGAGTTAGCCAACGGAATCATAACGGTTGATTATCCTGTAAAAGAATCGGATGCCTATGTGGTAAGAACCATAAAAGAAGATTCTATTTACGTATATAATTATAGCGACGGAATTAGAATTCCTCTGCAGGGAGGAAAAGGAACCTATAAAGTTCAGCTTCTGGCACCGGTTGGCGGGCAGAATTATACACTGAAAGCGGAACAGACCGTTGAATACAAAAATGAAGATTCCAAGAATCTGTATTTGCAGAGTAATATAATCGTAAATTGGGATTCTGCTAAGAAGACTGTAAAGAAAGCGGAAGAGCTTACGGCAGACAGTACTACGGATACGGAGAAAGTTCTTGCAATATATAACTACATAGTAAAAAACATAAAATATGATTATAAAAAGGCAGCTACAGTACAAAACTTATACTTCTCAAATGCAGATGGCACTTTGGAGAAGAAAACAGGAATTTGCTATGACTATTCCGTATTATTTGCATCCATGCTAAGAAGTGTTGGAGTACCTGCAAAGGTTACAATGGGAACTTCAAAGGATATCACAGGATATCATGCATGGAATCAGGTTTATATAAAGGAAACTGACAAATGGATAACGGTTGATACCACGGCGGATGCAGGGCAGAGCATAAGTAAGAACACATTGAGTGCCATATCGAAGAAGATTTCCCGGTATTCAACTGAAAAGCAGTATTAAGCAAATTATTAATTTAAATTGTTATAGGAAGAAAGAGTATTAGCGTATAGGATATCCCCTAACGTTAATACTCTTTTATAATTTACATCCTTTCTGTGTACAGGGTTCATAATATGGAATATGAGCTATGATATAAAATAATAAAAAAAATTAAAAAATCTTCTTGCATTATTGATTTTCCTATAGTATAATTAGTACTGCTGTGACATTGATAGCGTAGAAGCGTGAGGTTGCTACATAAATATGTAGGTTTTCCGTGGAGCGAATGTCAAGTTATGAAACTGGCGACAAGTCACTGTACAAATAAAAATTCTGCAAAGAATATCTGGCAGATGAGTGTGAGTACCCTAAGGCTCTGGCTTCCTGATATGGAGGCGCGCGTGGGCTTTAAAGACGGGACACACACGGCCGAGTGTACAGTCACCGCTTGTCGTACTGCTATTAAGTGCGAAAAGGAGGCGACTTTTTTTATGGCAAGTCAAGTAATGAGGATTACATTGAAAGCGTATGACCATCAGTTAATCGATCAGTCAGCTGCGAAAATCATCGAGACTGTAAAAAAGACAGGATCAAAGGTGAGCGGACCTGTACCCCTACCTACTAAGAAAGAAATAGTTACAATTCTTAGAGCGGTACACAAATATAAGGATTCCAGAGAGCAGTTTGAGCAGAGAACCCACAAGAGATTGATCGATATCATCACACCCACACAGAAGACGGTAGATTCTTTATCCAGACTGGAAATGCCTGCCGGTGTGTACATCGACATCAAGATGAAGACAAAATAATCATCGAAAGCAAGTAAAGACAAAATCCTTTAGGGTTTATATATAGGGTAAGGTTCTACAAGAGAACCTGCACCAAGGTAGACCATCTAGGATGATTGCGTGTAATGCGTAATCCGCTGTAGATTAAACAGGAGGTGCAAGTAATGAAGAAAGCAATTTTAACAACGAAAGTCGGAATGACTCAGATTTTCAATGAAAACGGAAGCTTGATTCCGGTAACTGTATTACAGGCAGGACCTTGCGTTGTAACACAGGTTAAAACAATTGAAAATGACGGATACACAGCTGTTCAGGTAGGTTATGGCGATATCCGCGAAGTATTGGTTAATAAACCGAGAAAAGGACACTTTGCAAAAGCAAAAGTTGCCAACAAAAAATATCTTAAAGAGTTCAAGTTTGATAATACCTCTGATTATACAGTAGGACAAGAAATCAAGGCTGACATCTTTGCAGAAGGTGACAGAGTTGATGCTACTGCAAAATCAAAGGGTAAGGGATTCCAGGGCGCAATCAAGAGATACGGACAGTCCAGAGGACCTATGGCTCACGGTTCCAAATTCCACAGACATGCAGGTTCCAACGGTGCTGCTACAACACCCGGACGTGTATTTAAGGGAAAACACATGCCTGGCCATATGGGTCATGTAAAGGTAACGGTTCAGAATCTGGAAGTTGTAAGAATTGATGCTGAAAAAAACATTATTTTAGTTAAAGGTGCCGTTCCCGGACCTAAGAAATCTTTAGTAATGTTAAAGAATACTGTAAAAGCAAACTAGAAGCTTTGAGAAAGGAGGACGACACAGATGGCAAACGTATCTGTTTATAATATGGAAGGCAAAGAAGTTGGTTCTATCGAACTTAACGATGCTGTCTTCGGAGTAGAAGTTAACGATCATTTAGTTCATATGGCAGTTGTTTTACAGCTTGCTAATAAACGTCAGGGTACACAGAGCGCCAAGACACGTGCAGAAGTAAGCGGCGGCGGAAGAAAACCCTGGAGACAGAAGGGAACCGGTCACGCAAGACAGGGTTCAACAAGATCTCCTCAGTGGAAGGGCGGCGGAATTGTATTTGCTCCCAAGCCGAGAGATTATTCATTCAAGATGAACAAGAAAGAGAAGCAGATTGCTCTTAAGTCTGCCTTGACTTCCAGAGTGGAAGAAAAGAAGATTTTCGTATTGGATGAATTAAAGTTAAGCGAAGTTAAAACAAAGAACTTTGTAAAAGTTCTTGATAATTTAAAAGTAAACAAGGCACTTGTGGTTACAGGGGAAAAGGATGAGAATGTAATCCTTTCCGCAAGAAACATCCCCACTGTGCTTACAGCGTTTCCTGGAACTATCAATGTATTTGATATCTTAAAGTATGATACACTGGTACTCACCAAGGATGCGGTAGCAAAAATTGAGGAGGTGTACGCATAATGGCTGATTTAAAATTTTATGATGTGATTTTAAAACCAATCGTAACAGAAAAAAGTATGAACTCTATGGCTGACAAGAAGTACACTTTCTCTGTTCATCCCAATGCTACAAAGAATCAGATCAAAGAAGCAGTTGAGAAGATGTTTGCCGGAGCCAAGGTTGTAAGTGTTAATACTATGAACCTGGACGGAAAAAACCGCAGACGTGGAAATACAGCAGGAAAGACTTCTAAAGTTAAGAAAGCAATTGTTAAACTGACTGCTGACAGCCCTGAAATTGAGATTTTCTCCGGACTGTAAAATCAAGTAACAAACTATGGTGTTTATTCGCCGATAACGGAATAAAATAATTGCTCGAAAGGAGTGCAAAAGATGGGAATCAAAAAGTTTAACCCATATACACCTTCCAGAAGAAATATGACCTCATCCGATTTTTCAGAAATTACAACATCCACACCTGAAAAATCCTTAGTTGTTTCCTTAAACAAGAATGCAGGACGTAACAATCAAGGAAAGATTACAGTAAGACACCAGGGCGGCGGCTCTAGAAGAAAATATAGATTAATAGATTTCAAGAGAAGAAAAGACGGAGTACCTGCAAAGGTCCTGACAATCGAATATGATCCCAACAGAACAGCAAATATCGCATTAATCTGCTATGCAGACGGTGAGAAGGCCTATATCCTTGCTCCTAACGGATTACAGGTAGGAACTACACTGATGAATGGTGAAACTGCAGAAGTAAGAGTAGGAAATTGCTTACCTCTTCAGAATATTCCTGTTGGTACACAGATCCACAACATTGAATTATATCCTGGAAAAGGCGGCCAGTTAGTTCGTTCTGCAGGTAATGCAGCACAGTTAATGGCGAAAGAAGGAAAGTACGCAACACTTCGTCTTCCATCCGGTGAAATGAGATTAGTTCCTATCATCTGCCGCGCTACCATTGGACAGGTGGGCAACATTGACCACGAATTAATAAACATCGGTAAAGCCGGCCGTAAGCGTCACATGGGTATCAGACCTACAGTCCGCGGTTCCGTTATGAATCCTAACGACCATCCTCACGGTGGTGGTGAAGGTAAGACTGGTATCGGCCGTTCAGGTCCTGTTACACCTTGGGGTAAACCTGCTCTTGGTTTAAAGACCAGAAAAACCAACAAAGCGTCTAACAAGATGATTGTAAGAAGAAGAGACGGTAAAACTGTTAAATAATTAAGGAGGTTAAACCTATGGCTCGTTCATTAAAAAAAGGACCGTTCGCTGATGAGCATCTGCTTAAAAAGATAGATGCTATGAATAAAGCAGGTGACAAATCTGTAATCAAGACATGGTCACGTCGTTCTACGATTTTCCCTCAGATGGTTATGCACACCATTGCTGTACATGATGGCAGAAGACATGTGCCTGTATATGTTACAGAAGACATGGTTGGCCACAAGTTAGGTGAATTTGTTGCAACCAGAACCTACAGAGGACATGGAAAAGACGAAAAGAAGACGAAGAGATAAAGTAACATTGAAAGGAGGTTTCATCCATGGCGAAAGGACATAGATCCCAGATCAAAAGAGAAAGAAATGAGAATAAGGATACAAGACCCAGTGCAAAGGTTTCCTATGCAAGAGTGTCTGTACAGAAAGCTTGTTTCGTTTTAGACGCCATTCGAGGTAAAGACGTTGAAACAGCTCTTGGTATTTTAGCTTATAATCCCAGATATGCTTCAACTGTTATAGAAAAAGTGTTGAAATCAGCAATTGCAAACGCTGAAAACAATAACCACATGGACGTGAGCAAGTTATATATTCAGGAGTGCTACGCAAACCAGGCTCCTACAATGAAAAGAATCAGACCTAGGGCACAGGGAAGGGCTTACAGAATCTTAAAGAGATTAAGTCATATCACTGTTGTACTAAATGAAAGATAAGGAGGGCAATAATGGGACAGAAAGTTAATCCTCATGGTTTAAGAGTCGGAGTTATCAAAGACTGGGATTCAAGATGGTATGCAGAAGCTGATTTTGCAGACAACTTAGTAGAAGACTACAATATCAGAACATACCTGAAAAAGAAATTATACAGTGCAGGTATTGCAAAAATCGAAATTGAACGTGCTTCTGACCGCTTAAAGGTTATTATCTTTACTGCAAAACCGGGTGTGGTTATCGGTAAAGGCGGACAGGAAATCGAGAAATTAAAAATTGAAATCCAGAAGTTTACTGCAAAGAAACTTATGGTAGACATAAAGGAAATTAAAAAACCGGACTTAAATGCCCAGTTAGTAGCAGAAAATATTGCAGCTCAGCTTGAGAACCGTATATCTTTCAGAAGAGCTATGAAGTCCACCATGTCAAGAACTATGAAATCAGGAGCAAAGGGAATCAAAGCTGCTGTTGCAGGACGTCTTGGCGGCGCTGATATGGCTCGTACAGAATTCTACAGTGAAGGAACTATTCCGTTACAGACATTACGTGCGGATATTGACTATGGATTTGCAGAAGCAGACACCACCTTTGGTAAAATAGGCGTTAAAGTTTGGATTTATCAAGGTGAAGTACTTCCCACAAAGGCAAAAAAGGAAGGGAGCGATAAATAATGTTAATGCCAAAAAGAGTAAAGCGCCGTAAACAGTTCCGTGGCTCCATGGCAGGAAAGGCAACGAGAGGTAATACTATCTCTAACGGCGAATTTGGTCTGGTATCATTAGAACCAGCTTGGATTAAATCAAACCAAATCGAAGCAGCCCGTATCGCGATGACACGTTACATCAAGCGTGGCGGTAAAGTTTGGATTAAAATATTCCCCGATAAGCCAGTAACAACCAAACCGGCTGAAACTCGTATGGGTTCCGGTAAAGGCTCCTTAGAGTACTGGGTAGCTGTTGTAAAACCGGGACGCGTTATGTTTGAAATTGCGGGTGTTCCGGAAGAAACTGCAAGAGAAGCTTTAAGACTTGCGATGCATAAACTTCCTGTTAAGTGCAAAATCGTCTCTCGCGCAGAATTAGAAGGAGGTGCGGGCAGTGAAAACTAGTAAATATTTAGAAGATTTAAAAGTGAAAACAGTCAGTGAACTGAACGAAGAATTAGTAGCTGCTAAAAAGGAACTTTTCAACTTAAGGTTCCAGAACGCGACGAATCAGTTGGATAACACCAGCCGTATCAAAGAAGTCAGAAAGAACATTGCCAGAATCCAGACAGTTATTTCTGAAAAAGCAAAAGCTTCTAACTAATTTTAAATAGTATATATCAATGCTCCCAGTGGTTATGTGGAAATTAAAGATAATTTTCACTCTTTATTGAGGCAGTACCACAAGCAAGCTCGCGGTATGCGACGGGGTTATTGGGAAAGGAGAATTGTTGTGGAAAGAAATCTGAGAAAAGTTCGTACCGGTAAGGTGATAAGCGATAAAATGGATAAGACAATCACTGTAGCAGTTATTGACCATGTAAAGCATCCTTTGTATAACAAGATCGTAAAGAGAACTTATAAGTTAAAGGCTCATGATGAAAATAATGAATGCGGTATCGGTGACAGAGTAAAAGTTATGGAGACAAGACCTCTATCCAAGGATAAGAGATGGAGACTTGTTGAGATTATCGAGAAAGCGAAATAATGAGATTCTGAAAGGAGTAAGGTCATGATACAACAGGAATCAAGACTAAGGGTTGCTGATAATACCGGTGCAAAAGAATTACTCTGCATCAGGGTACTTGGCGGATCTACAAGAAGATACGCTAATATCGGCGATATTATTGTTGCCACGGTTAAAGATGCAACACCAGGCGGTGTTGTGAAAAAAGGTGACGTTGTAAAGGCTGTTGTTGTTCGTACTGTAAAAGGTGCACGCCGTAAAGACGGTTCCTACATCAAATTCGATGAGAACGCAGCTGTTATTATAAAAGAAGACAAAAATCCCAAAGGAACACGTATCTTCGGACCTGTTGCCAGGGAATTAAGAGAGAAACAGTTCATGAAGATTGTTTCATTAGCACCAGAAGTACTATAAGGAGGTGGAAACCTGTGTCAATGTTAAAAATCAAAAAGGGAGATAACGTGAAAGTTATCACCGGTAAAGATAAAGGCAAAGAAGGTAAAGTAATTGCTGTTACAGACGGAAAAGTACTGATTGAAGGCGTTAACATGATAACAAAGCATGCAAAAGCCAGCCAGTCCAATCCTAAGGGCGGTATCATGCATCAGGAAGCACCTATCGATGCATCCAACGTTATGTATGTTCACAAGGGAAAGACTACAAGAATCGGTTTTACTACCGTTGAAGGTAAAAAAGGTTCCAAAAAAGTACGTATCGCTAAAGCAACCGGCGACGTAATTGACTAATTCTAAGAGAGGAGGTCCCACAAGTTGACTAGATTAAAAGAATTTTATTTGAATGAAATTGTAGCCGGAATGGAAAAGAAATTCGCATATAAAAACACACTGGAAGTACCCAAATTAAACAAGATCGTTATTAATATGGGTGTCGGCGAAGCAAAGGAAAACTCCAAGCTTTTAGATGCTGCCATTAAAGATATGGAAACCATAGCCGGACAGAAGGCTGTTGTTACCAAAGCTAAGAAATCCGTAGCTAACTTTAAAATCAGGGAAGGCATGCCTATCGGATGCAAAGTCACCTTAAGAGGAGACAGGATGTATGAGTTCGCTGATCGTCTGATTAATCTTGCACTCCCTCGAGTACGTGACTTTAGAGGTGTAAGCGCTAATGCATTTGACGGAAGAGGAAACTATGCTCTTGGAATTAAGGAACAGGTTATTTTCCCGGAAATCGAATATGATAAAATTGACAAAGTCAGAGGTATGGATGTAATTTTCGTTACAACTGCCAAGACTGATGAAGAAGCCCGTGAATTATTGACATTATTCGGTATGCCATTCAAAAAATAGTTAGGAGGGAATTTCATGGCTAAAACGTCTATGAAAATAAAGCAGCAACGTCCCCAGAAGTTTTCCACCAGGGAGTATAACCGCTGCAGAATCTGTGGCCGTCCACATGGTTATTTAAGAAAATACGGAGTTTGCAGAATCTGCTTCCGTGAATTAGCATATAAGGGACAAATACCAGGCGTTAAGAAAGCAAGCTGGTAATTAAAAGGAAGGAGGCAAACAACATGACAATGAGCGATCCTATTGCAGATATGCTTACAAGAATTCGTAATGCAAATACTGCAAAACATGATACAGTAGATATACCGGCTTCAAAAATGAAAATAGCTATTGCTGATATCCTTCTAAAAGAAGGTTATATCAGAAAGTATGACATTGAAGAAGTAGACGGTTTTAAGAATATCCATGTTACATTAAAATATGGTAAGGATAAAAATGTTAAGATCATTACCGGTCTTAAGAGAATTTCCAAACCCGGACTCCGCGTTTATGCCAACACGGAAGAGCTTCCTAAGGTTCTTGGAGGACTTGGTGTAGCCATCATTTCCACTAACAAGGGCGTCGTAACAGACAAGGAAGCAAGAAAGTTAAACGTAGGCGGAGAAGTTCTTGCCTTCATTTGGTAAGATAAAACGATACGATTTTTCCCTGCTTTATGTGCAGGAGAAATAAAAAACAGAGTGTTGTAAAAATTAATCCAATACCCCATTTGAATCTTTCTCACGGAAGAAGGAAATGGAGTATATAAAACCATAGGAGGTGCGGGCATGTCACGTATAGGAAGAATGCCTATCGCTATACCGGCAGGTGTAACCGTTGATATAGCAGAAAATAATAAAGTGACTGTAAAAGGTCCTAAGGGAACATTAGAAAGAGTGTTACCCTCAGAAATGGATATAAAGATTGAAGGTACAGAAATCGTTGTTACAAGACCCAATGACTTAAAGAAAATGAAGTCTTTACACGGTCTTACAAGAACATTAGTTGCCAATATGGTAACAGGTGTAACTGCCGGATATGAGAAAGTACTTGAAATCAACGGTGTTGGTTATAGAGCTGCTAAGTCCGGAAAGGAATTAACATTAACATTAGGATATTCCCATCCTGTAGTTATGGTTGATCCCGAAGGCATTGAAGCTGTATTAGAAGGACAGAATAAAATTACAGTTAAAGGTATCGATAAAGAAAAAGTCGGACAATACGCTGCTGAAATCAGAGATAAGAGAAGACCTGAACCTTACAAGGGCAAGGGTATTAAATATGCTGATGAAGTTATCAGACGTAAAGTTGGTAAGACTGGTAAGAAATAATTGGAGGTGAAATAAAAATGGTTAGTAAAGAAGCAAGATCCAAAGTTCGTGTAAATAAACATAGAAAATTACGTAATCGTTTTTCCGGAACTCCTGAAAGACCGCGTCTTGCTGTGTTTAGAAGTAATACCCATATGTATGCTCAGATTATTGACGATACAGTTGGTAATACTTTAGTATCAGCTTCCACCTTGCAAAAGGACGTTAAAGCTGAGCTTGATAAGACAAATGACGTAGCTGCAGCAGCATATTTAGGAACTGTTATTGCAAAGAAAGCACTTGAAAAAGGTATCAAGGCTGTTGTCTTTGACAGAGGCGGTTTCATATATCAGGGTAAAGTTAAAGCATTAGCAGAAGCAGCTAGAGAAGCTGGTCTGGAATTCTAAGCGAGGAGGGAAACGCATGAAACGTACAATCGTTGATACTGATCAACTGGAGTTAGAAGAAAAGGTAGTATCCATTAAACGTGTTACGAAAGTAGTAAAAGGTGGACGTAACTTCCGCTTTACTGCTTTGGTAGTAGTTGGTGATAAAAACGGCCATGTAGGAGCAGGACTTGGAAAAGCAACAGAAATTCCGGAAGCTATCCGCAAGGGAATTGAAGATGCCAAGAAGAAGTTAATATCATTTCCTATTGATGAAAACGGAAGTGTTCCTCATGACTATACAGGTAAATTCGGAAGTGCAACCGTTCTTATGAAGCGCTCACCGGAAGGTACCGGTATCATTGCCGGTGGCCCTGTACGTAATGTACTGGAACTTGCTGGCTTTAAGAACATCCGTACAAAGTCACTTGGCTCCAATAATAAGCAGAACGTAGTTTTAGCAACTATTGATGGATTAAGCCAGTTAAAGACACCCGAGGAAGTGGCTAAACTCCGCGGTATCACTGTAGAAGAGATGTTAGGCTAGGGAGGTGCCCAAAATGGCAGAGAAATTAAAAATTACTTTAGTAAAGTCTACGATCAGTTCTATTCCGAAACACAAGAAGACAGTGGAAGCGTTAGGACTTAAGAAGCTTCAAAAGACGGTAGAATTACCCGATAATGCATGTGTTAGAGGAATGGTTAATCAGGTAAGACATTTAGTAAAGGTAGAAGAGATATAATTCCGAAGAAAGTAAGGAGGTGTACTAGATGAATTTATCAGAATTAAGACCGGCAGAAGGTTCCAAGCACAGTGGAAATTTCAGAAAAGGCCGTGGACATGGTTCAGGTAATGGTAAGACTGCAGGTAAAGGACATAAAGGACAGAAGGCACGTTCCGGCGCACCCAGAGTAGGTTTCGAAGGTGGTCAGACACCTTTTATCAGAACCTTGCCAAAGAGAGGTTTTACAAATAGAAATACAAAAGAAATCGTGGCTATTAATGTAGACAGACTGAATGTTTTTGAAGATGGTTCTGTAGTTACAATCGACTCCTTAATGGAGTACGGTATTGTAAGGAACCCAAGAGATGGTGTTAAGATCCTAGGAAATGGAGAACTTACTAAGAAGCTTGACGTTAAAGTATCTGCATTCAGCGAATCCGCTGCAGAGAAAATTAAAGCTCTTGGTGGAAATGCTGAGGTGATTTAGGAGATGTTTAAAACAATCCGAAATGCTTTTAAGATTAAAGACATAAGAAATAAGTTAGTGTTTACTTTTATCGCATTAATAATCGTAAGACTTGGCTGCCAGCTCCCTGTACCAGAAATAAACAGGGAGTATTTCTCCCAATGGGTGACAAGCCAGACTTCTTTAGGTTTCTTTGATACTTTAACTGGTGGTTCTTTTACTCGGATGTCAATACTTGCATTGAATATTACACCTTACATTACAGCATCCATCATTATGCAGCTTCTTACCATCGCTATTCCTAAGCTGGAAGAGCTGCAAAAAGACGGTGAAGACGGAAGAAAGAAAATCGCCGAGTTTACACGTTACCTGAATGTTGCTTTATCTTTAGTTGAATCTGCTGCTATGGCAATTGGATTTGGCAGATCAGGTTTACTTATTGGCGGTACCACTTTCTCTAACGTAGTAATTGTAGTTGCTACTTTAACGGCAGGTTCTACCTTCTTAATGTGGTTAGGTGAAAGAATTACAGAAAAAGGCGTTGGAAATGGTATCTCAATAATCCTTTTAATTAATATCGTTGCAAAGTTGCCAAGCGATTTTACAAGCCTTTTCAGAAAGTTCGTTACCGGTGCTTCCAGTGTAATGAATGGTATTATTGGCACTATAATAATCTTGTTAGTAACAGTATTTGTAATTGCATTTGTAGTTTTATTGCAGAGTGCACAGAGAAAAATCCCTGTTCAGTATGCAAAAAAAGTACAAGGAAGAAAGATGGTTGGTGGACAATCCTCCCATATTCCTTTAAAAGTAAATACCGCAGGTGTTATTCCGGTTATCTTCGCGGGATCTATCATGCAGTTCCCTATCGTTGTATCCTCCTTTTTTGGAGTACAGCCTGCAAGAGCTGATGTATGGCCTAAGATATTGTACTTATTAAATCAGAATAACTGGTGCGATTTTAGAGACTTTGGTGAATTCAAATATACCTTAGGTTTACTCATTTATATTGCTTTAATCATCTTCTTTGCTTATTTTTATACTTCAATCACATTTAATCCGCTTGAAGTATCCAATAATATGAAGAAACAGGGAGGCTTTGTACCCGGTATTCGTCCCGGAAAGCCTACAACAGAATACCTCACAAAAGTAGTGAATAACGTAATCTTAATCGGCGCCATCGGTTTAACCCTTGTATCTGTCGTTCCTATCTTCTTTGCAGGAGCATTTAATGCACAGGTAACTTTTGGCGGTACTTCCATCATCATTATCGTTGGTGTAGTTCTCGAGACTATGAAGCAGATTGAGTCACAAATGTTAGTACGTCATTACAAAGGGTTCTTAAATGATTAATAAAATATAGAAAAACTGCAGGCGGGGCACAGCCCCGCCATTTGCAGATTGCTTATAGAAAGGAGTAACACAATGAAGATCATTATGTTAGGCGCACCAGGCGCAGGAAAAGGAACACAGGCTAAAAGAATAGCAGAAAAGTTCGGAATCCCTCACATTTCAACAGGTGATATTTTCAGAGCGAATATCAAGAATGGCACAGAGCTCGGAAATAAGGCAAAGGTATATATGGACCAGGGTCTCTTAGTACCCGATGAACTGGTAGTTGACCTGGTAGTTGACAGATTAAAACAGGCTGACTGTGAAAAAGGCTATATATTAGATGGTTTCCCCAGAACAATTCCCCAGGCAGAGGCTCTGGACGCCGCACTTTTAGCTATCGGTGAGAAGGTTGACTATGCTATCAACGTAGAGGTAGCTGATAATTACATCGTAGAGAGAATGTCAGGAAGAAGAGCCTGCCTGAATTGCGGAGCTACTTACCATCTTGTGAATATCCCTACTAAGGTTGAGGGAATCTGTGATGTCTGCGGCAGTGAAATCGTATTAAGAGAAGATGATAAGCCAGAGACAGTTTTAAAACGTCTTGAAGTATATCATGACCAGACACAGCCTTTAATTGACTATTACAACAAACAGGGTATCTTAAAAGAAGTAGACGGAAGAAAGACCATGTCGGATACGTTTGAAGATATCTTAAAAATACTTGACTAATTATCAATTATAATAAAATTATCCATAGTATGGCAAGCGTCAAAACCTGTCGAAAAACAGATAAGTCAGAGACGTAAGTTAAAAAGAACAGATGCAGGGAGAACTTATGTCAGTAACGATAAAGTCACAAAGAGAAATTGAACTCATGCGGGAAGCAGGTAAGATATTAGCTGCCGTACACGAGGAATTAAAAGCAATCATAATGCCGGGGATAACGACCCTGGATATTGACAAAAAGGCACGTGAATTAATAAAGGGATATGGCTGCATAGCTTCCTTTCTTAATTATAACGGCTATCCTGCATCTGTCTGTGTTTCCGTAAATGATCAGGTGGTTCATGGAATCCCCTCCAAGGGAAGAATATTAAACAATGGCGATATTGTAAGCTTGGATGCAGGTGTGATATATAAAGGATATCATTCAGATGCCGCAAGAACCTGGGCTGTAGGGGATATTACGGAAGAAGCAGAAAAACTGATACAGGTTACAAAGCAAAGTTTTTTTGAGGGTATTAAATATGCAAAAACTGGCAATCATTTAAATGACATATCCTCTGCCATTCAGAATTACGCAGAAGCCTTTGGATTCTCCGTTGTAAGAGACCTGGTAGGACATGGTATCGGTACAAGTCTGCATGAAGATCCGCAGATTCCAAACTTCTCACAAAAAAGAAGAGGAATAAAGCTTGCGGCAGGAATGACCTTAGCAATCGAGCCTATGATAAATGCCGGACGTCCTGAAGTATATTGGGAAGACGATGACTGGACAGTAGTAACAGAGGACAGATCCCTGTCTGCCCACTATGAAAATACGATTTTGATCACAGAAGGCGAGCCGGAAATTCTATCTTTATAAAATACAGCAAAAAAGAACGACGGAGCAGGCAAAAGTGAAATATTTGACAGGCAAAGGTGCAGTATCCACGGCAGGTCATGACATTGGTAAATGCTATGTCATATACAGAGAAGAATTGGAATATGTATATTTAGTGGATGGTACTGCGAGAACATTAAATAACCCAAAGAAAAAAAACAAAAAGCATATGAAACTCATAGAAGGGGTAGAAAACCTCCTTCCATGGATGAATGATGAAAAAATAACAACCCGGAATGAAGATATCAAAAGAGCAATAAAAACTTACAGTAAAATAGCAAAAGGGGAATTATCCCTATAGTATGTTGTACTTCTTCAAATTATGGAGGTGACTTAATGTCAAAATCTGATGTAGTTGAAATTGAAGGAACCGTTATTGAAAAGCTGCCTAATGCTATGTTTCAGGTAGAGCTTGAAAATGGACATCGTGTTCTTGCACATATCAGCGGAAAACTACGTATGAATTTTATTAAAATTGTACCCGGCGACAAAGTAACTTTGGAATTATCTCCCTATGACTTAACTAAAGGAAGAATTATTTGGAGAGATAAATAAAATAACAAATTTTACTTGATTTTCTATCTGTCAAATGCTATAATGATAGACGGACTTTTTTTGAAAGGAGTGAATTACTGTGAAAGTAAGGTCATCAGTAAAACCCATCTGTGAAAAGTGCAAGATTATTAAAAGAAAGGGAAGTATCAGAGTAATCTGTGAAAATCCCAGACACAAACAAAGACAAGGCTAATAATTAGTTAAGGCTGTCCTGTCGGAAGCTTAACTGTTTAATATAATACGTTTGTTTTGTAAACGGAGTAAATAGTTCTTGCTTTCTGTGTTACAATCTGCATTTTTGCAATTGTGATATTGTGGGTAAACTAAGAAGTTTATCTTGAAATCTATGGGGTTTCAGCGGGTTAACCCTAGGGGTTAGTCTGTCACAATTTAAAGCGGCTGCGCAATGAGACACCAGGAAGTGTTGTTCGTTGCGAAAAATCATTATTTTATCTTGAAAATGTTTTAAAACTAAGAGGAGGATATTACCACAAAGATTTTACCTTGAGGTACTATCCGTGAAGGGTGAGAAGAGGTATGCATTTCACCATATAGCCTGCGGCAGGTGTGAAAGACACGGTTACATTGCTATATGATACTTATCTTTTTCCTTTTCAGAACAACCTAAAATTAACGGAGGTGTAATACGCACATGGCTCGTATCAGTGGTGTAGATTTACCAAGAGAGAAACGTGTAGAAATCGGTCTTACTTATGTATATGGTATCGGCAGAGTAAGTTCTAACCGTATTTTAAAAGAAGCAAATGTTAATCCTGACACACGTGTTAGAGATTTAACAGACGAAGAAGTTGGCAGAATTCGTGATATTATTGATGCAACTCAGATGGTTGAAGGTGATTTACGCAGGGAAGTAGCGCTTAACATCAAGAGACTCCAGGAAATCGGTTGCTACAGAGGAATCCGTCATAGGAAAGGCCTTCCCGTTCGTGGACAAAAGACCAAGACCAACGCAAGAACCAGAAAAGGTCCTAAGCGTACGGTTGCTAACAAGAAGAAATAATAATTATCCAGTTACCCTGAAAAGTTCAGTGAAATTCGAATTTTTCAGCGTTAAACTATGCATTTTGCGGCAGTATTTGCTGCATAACTTATGCATGTGTGGCTGAATAGTCACGAAATAAGGTAATTAAAATCCAATAGGAGGGTTTGTTAAATGGCTAAGAAAATAGCAAAAAAAGTGACTAAGAAACGTGTTAAGAAAAACGTTGATCGTGGACAGGCACATATCCAGTCATCTTTTAACAATACAATTGTTACTCTGACAGATGCAGAAGGCAACGCTCTTTCATGGGCCAGCGCCGGCGGCTTAGGCTTTAGAGGTTCCAGAAAGTCAACTCCTTATGCAGCACAGATGGCAGCTGAAACTGCAGCTAAAGCAGCTTTAGTTCATGGTTTAAAATCTGTTGACGTTATGGTTAAAGGTCCCGGGTCAGGAAGAGAAGCAGCAATCCGTGCACTTCAGGCTTGCGGCATTGAAGTAACAAGTATTAAGGATGTCACACCGGTTCCTCATAACGGATGTAGACCGCCTAAACGCAGAAGAGTCTAATAGGAGGTAAGTAACAATGGCAAGAGATATGGGTCCTGTATTAAAGAAATGTAGAACACTTGGACTGGAACCGGCTTATTTAGGAATTGATAAGAAGTCCAACAGAACTTCTTCCAGAGCAGGTAAAAAAGTCAGTGAATATGGCACACAGTTAAGAGAAAAACAGAAAGCTAAGTTTATCTATGGCGTTCTGGAGAAACCTTTCAGAAATAACTTTGATAAAGCAAAGAAAATGAAAATCGGTACTACCGGTGAGAACCTGATGATTCTTCTGGAGCTTAGACTGGATAACGTAGTTTTCCGTTTGGGATTCGGCAGAACCAGAAGTGAAGCAAGACAGATTGTTGACCACAAGCATGTTTTAGTAAACGGCAAGTGCATCAACATTCCTTCCTACACAGTAAAAGCTGGAGACGTTATTGAAATTAAAGAGAAATTCAAGAGCGCACAGAGATATAAAGATGTATTAGAAGTAACAGCTGGAAGAACTGTTCCGGCTTGGCTTGAAGTAGATCATGAAGCTTTAAAAGGTACAGTTAAAGAGCTTCCTTCAAGAGATCAAATTGATGTTCCGGTAAATGAAATGCTTATCGTCGAGTTGTATTCTAAGTAATCATTAATCGTATCATAATAACCCAAAAGGAGGGTCCTATTGTGTTTGATTTTGAGAAACCAAAAATTGAAATTGCAGAAATCTCTGAAGATAAAAAATTTGGACGTTTTGTAGTAGAACCTTTGGAAAGAGGATACGGTACAACCTTGGGCAATTCTTTACGCAGAATTATGCTTTCATCCTTACCCGGAGCTGCAGTCAGCCAAGTTAAGATTGAAGGTGTAGTTCATGAATTTAGCGCAATTCCCGGAGTGAAAGAAGACGTAACTGAAATTATAATGAACTTAAAGAGCCTTGCAATTAAAAATACCAGTGAGACAAATGAGCCCAAAACGGCTTACATTGAATTCGAAGGAGAAGGAGTCGTAACAGCAGGAGATATCCAGGCTGATCCCGACATCGAAATCTTAAATCCTGAACTGGTACTTGCAACTCTGAATGGTGGAAGTGACAGCAAACTGTATATGGAAATTACTATAACAAAAGGCAGAGGATATATCAGTGCAGACAAGAACAAGAATGATGACCTGCCTATTGGTGTAATTCCGATTGACTCCATTTACACTCCTGTTGAGCGTGTTAACTTAAGCGTTGAGAATACCCGTGTTGGACAGATTACTGACTTTGATAAGCTTACACTTGATGTATTTACCAATGGAACTTTAGCTCCCGATGAAGCTGTCAGCCTTGCTGCCAAGGTTCTAAGTGAGCACTTAAATTCCTTTATCGATTTATCTGAAAATGCCAAGACAGCAGAAATCATGGTAGAAAAAGAAGATAACGAGAAAGAAAAAGTTCTGGAAATGAATATTGACGAACTGGAGCTATCCGTTCGCTCTTATAATTGTCTTAAGAGAGCCGGAATTAATACGGTAGAAGAATTAACGAATAAAACTTCTGAAGATATGATGAAGGTAAGAAACCTTGGTCGTAAGTCATTAGAGGAAGTACTTGCAAAACTGAAAGAGCTTGGCTTATCACTTAATGTAAGCGATGACTAAATTCAGAAGTCAAAGGAGGGAAAGAAATGGCAGCCTATAGAAAACTTGGAAGAACATCCAGTCAGAGAAAAGCGTTGCTGAGAAACCAGGTGACCAGCCTGTTATATCACGGCAAGATTAGAACAACAGAAGCCAAAGCAAAAGAAATCCGTAAAATAGCTGAGAGCATGATTGCTTTAGCTGTGAAGGAAAAAGATAATTTCGAAACAGTTACGGTAAAAGCAAAAGTTGCCCGTAAAGATAAAGATGGCAAGAATGTAAAAGAAGTAGTAAACGGAAAGAAAGTTACCGTTTATGATGAAGTTGAAAAAACTGTTACAAAGGACAATGCATCCCGTCTTCATGCAAGAAGACAGATGTTAAAGTACCTTTACACTGTAACGGAAGTTCCTGCAGAAGCAGCCGGAAGAAAGAGAAATACAAAGACTGTTGATGTAACAGATAAACTTTTTGAGGAAATTGCTCCGAAGTATGTAAACCGTAACGGTGGCTATACAAGAATCGTAAAGATTGGCCAGCGTAAAGGTGACGCTGCGATGGAAGTACTCATCGAGTTAGTTTAATCCAAGAGAATAATAGATAAGGCAGAAGAACTTAAAATACAAAGTTGCTTCTGCCTTTTTATTATTTTAACAATTTCGGATGCGGGTAGTAACGAAATTCTGCCTTTCCTATAATTTCATCTCTGGTAGCAAAGGTATGTTCCCAGAATCTTGAATCGAAAGAATCATTTCTGTTATCACCCATCATAAAGTAAGAATCCACAGGTACGGTGTAGGGGCCATAATCTCCTACGGGAGTTTCTCTTAAGTAATCTTCTTTTAACGGTGTTTTACTGCCATTGATATAGACCTTGCCATCTTTTATATCAACGGTTTCTCCGGGAAGCCCGATAATACGTTTTAAGTAGTTCTGACTTTCATCATCGGGAAAACTAAATACAATAATGTCACCGCGCTTTGGTTCGTGAAAGTGGTAGCTAAGCCTTGAAGCAATAATACGGTCGCCGGTCATAACGGTATTTTCCATAGAGCCGGTTGGAACTTCTGCACTTACTATAATATAGTGATTTAAAACAAAGGATATCACCAGGGCAAGCAGTATGAGCTTTATCCAACTGAATATCTCTTTTTTAGCAGAAAAGGTCGTGGGTTCATTATTTTCATTTTCAGCCATGATTGTGTACCTCTTTTCTCTGTTTACTGTATGGAGTTTTAAAAACATATTTAATATATTTTACCATAGAAAGATTCAAGTAACAAGGAAGAAAGAGGAAATGGGACGTAAAATGCGGTTAAGCCATTTGGACAGAGGTATCAATGAAAAATACGTTGCATTTATGGAGATAATAATTTAAAATGTAAAAAGTATTTCGTACTTCTTAATTGGCAGATTTGCAGGAAAGAGGTTTATATGGAAATGGTGAAGACAGAAGGTCTTGTTTTTGAATATATCAGACGAAATGATGAGGGAGAAGTGGAATCAATCAATCGTGCTGTTGATAATGTAGACTTGAGGATTAATAAAGGTGATTTTATAGCGATATTGGGGCATAATGGTTCCGGTAAGTCGACACTTGCTAAACATATCAATGCGATACTGACACCTACGGAGGGCTCTGTATGGGTGGGAGGAATCAACACCAGAGAAGAAGAGCATTTATGGGATATCAGACAGAATGCCGGCATGGTTTTTCAGAATCCGGATAATCAGATTATAGGGACTGTAGTAGAAGAGGATGTGGGCTTTGGCGCAGAGAATCTGGGAGTACCTACAGAAGAAATCTGGGAAAGGGTTGAGAAGAGCTTAAAGGCAGTTGGAATGTTAGAATACCGCAAGCATTCTCCCAATAAGCTATCCGGCGGACAAAAACAAAGAGTTGCTATAGCCGGAATCATGGCCATGAAGCCTCAATGTATCGTATTGGATGAACCAACGGCCATGCTTGATCCTATGGGACGTAAGGAAGTCATTGAAACGGTAATGGAGTTAAACAAGAAAGAAAAAGTAACGGTCATCCTCATAACACATTACATGGAAGAAGTTATTAATGCAGATAAAGTTTTTGTAATGGATAAGGGAAAGGTAGTTATGGAAGGAACACCAAGGGAAATCTTTAAAGAGGTAGAACAACTAAAAAGGTATCGCCTGGATGTTCCGCAGGTCACAGAATTAAGCTACGAATTAAGGAAAAGCGGCCTTAAGATACCGGAGGGAATCCTTACGGTAGACGAGCTTGTAAAGGCAGTATGTGCACTGAAAAAAGAATAACATTATTATAGGTATAAGCTCATAGGCATAGTACAATACGAAAAAGATGTGCAGCTAACGCTTAAGATACAGGATACCAAGAAGTATAGAAAAGAGGTAGTTATGCCAATTATAATAGATAAGTTACAGTATGTATACAGCCCACAGACCGCTTATGAAAAGCATGCCTTAAAAGATATCAATCTGGTTATTAATGACGGAGAATTTATAGGATTGATAGGACACACAGGTTCAGGAAAATCTACCTTAATACAGCATCTAAATGGCTTGTTACGGGCAACTGGCGGAACTATTTACTTTAATGGACAGGATATCTATGAAAAAGATTTCAGTATGAAGTATTTGAGAAGTAAGGTAGGACTTGTCTTTCAGTATCCGGAGCACCAGCTTTTTGAGACAACAGTGTATAGGGATGTGAGCTTTGGGCCAAAGAATCTTGGTCTGGATCAGTTGGAGGTAGATGTAAGAGCCTATGAAGCAATTAGAATGGTAGGACTGGGAGAAGAGATGGTTGATGTTTCTCCATTTGAGCTTTCCGGGGGACAGAAGCGAAGAGTTGCCATAGCAGGTGTCCTGGCAATGAAACCGGAAGTTCTGATTCTGGATGAACCGACTGCCGGCCTTGATCCCAAAGGCAGGGATGAGATATTGGAGCAAATAAATAAGCTTCATAAGGGAAGCGGAATTACCATCATCCTGGTATCCCATAGCATGGAGGATGTAGCAAAATATGCCGATAAGCTGGTGGTTATGAACAACGGAGGCATTGCTTTTTATGACACTCCCCATAAAGTATTTGAACACTATAAAGAATTGGAACAAATGGGACTTGCAGCGCCCCAGGTAACCTATGTCATGCATGAGTTAAAAGACAGAGGAATACCTGTAAAAACAAGTGCGACTACAGTGGAGGAAGCCAGAGAAGAGATTCTTCGGATACTAAAAAAATAGTAAAATCAAAGATGTGACCGGTAAAATTTGAAAAGCAATTTTTAATTTTTATTTGGGCAGTATCACAGCTTGCGAGCAATCTGCTGGCAAGCCCGCGATATGCATGGAGGGTCAGGTTGAAAAAACAAAAACCGTTTTTTCAACTACGTATTCAGGAATATCAAATCAAAGATTTGATATTTACGAAAGGGGTTAAAATGATTCGTGACATAACAATTGGACAATATTATCCTGCAGATTCCCTGATTCATAAGCTGGACCCTAGAGTGAAATTAGTGGGGACTATTGTTTATATCATCGCACTGTTTGTAATTGACTCTTATATTGGATATCTGCTGGCGGCGTTAGCCCTTCTGGCAGTTATAAGGTTGTCAAAAGTGCCGGTGAAGTTCATATTAAGAGGGCTTAAGCCGATTATTGCAATTTTATTGTTTACCCTGGTATTTAATCTGCTCTTTACCCAGGGTGATCCGGTATTTAAGGCTGGAATTATTACAATTACAAAACAGGGAATCAGACTTTGCATTACTATGGCAATACGTCTGGTTTTACTCATAATCGGTTCTTCCCTGATGACCTTTACAACAACCCCTAATCATCTCACAGACGGATTAGAGAGCCTTATGGGGCCTTTAAAGAAGGTAAAAGTGCCTGTACATGAAATATCCATGATGATGTCAATTGCTTTGAGATTTATCCCGATTTTAATGGAAGAAACGGATAAAATCATGAAAGCCCAGACAGCCAGGGGTGCGGATTTTGAAACCGGGGGTCTGGTAAAAAAAGCAAAAGGACTTATTCCTTTATTGGTACCTCTTTTTGTATCCGCTTTTCGCAGGGCAAATGACCTTGCTATGGCAATGGAAGCAAGGTGCTACCGCGGAGGTGAAGGAAGAACCAAAATGAAGCCTTTAAAATATACGGGAAGGGATATGGTGTCCTATCTGGTTTTAGCAGTATTTTTTGCGGGAATAATTGTATTAAACCATGTGGATTTGCTGATGTTTTAACTTAAAAAGGTATCCCTGAAATTATGTGCTTCTATCAGATATTAAATGAACATATCAATGTAGCCGCAGAAAGGCCGCTTGTATTATGGATGCGGCATACTAAAAACCCGCGGCAGAATGGTTAAGATGATGAAAAGGATTATGCTGGTGGTTGCCTACGACGGCACAAATTACTGCGGTTGGCAGGTACAACCTAACGGAATTACAATTGAAGAGGTGTTAAACCGGAGTTTAACGGAACTTTTGCGGGAACCTGTGACAGTAACAGGGGCAAGCAGAACGGATTCGGGAGTACATGCATTGGGAAATATAGCTGTCTTTGACAGTGAAACCAGAATACCGGGAGAGAAGATATCCTATGCCCTGAATCAAAGACTTCCGGATGATATAATTATAAGGGAATCGAGAGAAGTGGAAGCGGACTTTCACCCAAGAAGATGCGTCAGCAGGAAGACTTATTGCTATCGGATATTAAATTCCAGATTTCCCATACCCACAGAAAGACTGTATTCGTATTTTGTATATAACCCCTTGCAGGAAGAGCTTATGGCAGAAGCTGCCTCTTATTTAATCGGAGAGCATGATTTTAAAAGCTTTTGTTCCGCAAGGTCACAGGTAATAGACACTACGCGCATTATCTACGGTATCAAGGTTGAACGGTCAGGAGAAGCCATTACTATAAGAATCACGGGAAGTGGATTTTTATATAATATGGTGAGGATCATTGCGGGTACGTTAATAAAGGTTGGTCTTGGTTCCATGCAGCCGCTCCGGGTAAAAGAAATCCTGGAAAAGAAGAACCGTGCTTTTGCAGGTCCAAAAGCGCCGGCACAGGGATTAACTTTGGAAAAAATTGAATACATCAATAAAATCTATTGACACTCCAGGCACGATGTTGTATAATATGGAGATGTGACGTGAGAATACCAGAACCAAGCCCCGGTAAGGTATTTTAACATGTAAATTTAAGAAAATGACAAATAGATTGAATGAAATAAGGAGGGTATCCAATGAAAAGCTATATGGCAAGCGCATCAACCATTGAAAGAAAATGGTATGTGATAGATGCAACAGGACATACTTTAGGACGTCTTTCATCCGAAATTGCTAAAATTTTAAGAGGCAAGAACAAGCCTACTTATACACCTTTCATTGACACCGGCGACTATGTTATCGTTGTAAATGCAGAAAAGATTAAAGTAACCGGTAAGAAGCTGGATCAGAAAATATACTACAACCACTCCGATTATGTTGGTGGTATGAGAGAGACAACCTTAAGGGAATTAATGGCTAAGAAACCTACAGATGCAATCAGCATTGCAATAAAGGGTATGTTGCCTAAGGGACCTTTAGGAAGACAGATGATTACAAAATTACACGTATACGCTGGTCCTGAGCATGATAATGCAGCTCAGAAACCGGAAGTATTAGAGATTAAATATTAATCCAGACTGAAAGGAGGAAAAAACATTGGCTAAAGCAAAATACTACGGAACTGGAAGAAGAAAAAGCAGTATTGCCAGAGTATATTTAGTACCCGGAACTGGTAAAGTTACAATCAATAAAAGAGATATGGATGAGTATTTCGGACTTGAGACTTTAAAATTAATCGTTCGTCAGCCTCTTACCATTACTGATACAGTAGATAAATTTGATGTCCTTGTTAACGTTCATGGAGGTGGCTTCACTGGTCAGGCTGGCGCTATCCGTCACGGAATATCCAGAGCATTATTACATGCTGATCAGGATTACCGTCCTGTATTAAAGAAAGCTGGATTCTTAACAAGAGATCCTAGAATGAAAGAAAGAAAGAAGTACGGTTTAAAAGCCGCACGTCGTGCTCCTCAGTTCTCAAAGAGATAATAAGCAGGTATGTTCAAACCCTTGCAAACTCTACGTTTGCAGGGGTTTTTCTTTGCTTTCAGTTAAGTTTTTCCAGGGAGTGACACGCCGAATGATGCTGCACTCCTGATGTTTTTACATATAGCAAAATAATTATTTTGCAAAAAATAAGGTAAAATGTAGTTTTTTGCAGTTATATATTGACAAAATCAGTTTTGCAAGGTTAAATAATACTAAGTTGTACTTAATTTCAGCAGTATTACAGCAAGCTTGCTGTTCCAAAGAAGTTGTCACTGCGTGACGGCGCATCAGCGCCAGAGTCTGGCAAGCCAGACTCTTTCTTATCTAATATAAAACCATGTGAAAAGATAGAGATGGTAGGCTGGGATTCTGTGACAATTACAGATAGGAATTTGGGAGGAGAAAAGATATGTTTTGTAGAAATTGTGGAAGTGCAGTACAAGATACGAGTAAATTCTGTACGAAATGCGGATATCGTATTGAGAGAGATAGTCAGCCGGAAGACCAAAATAATGTTCAGCCAGTGGAAGGGACAGAGAATGCGGAGCAGCCGGAAGCTTATGATCCTGCAGCGGCTGCTTATAATCCTGCGGCAGAAGCTTATGATCCTGCGGGGGAAGCTTATGACCCTGCGGCGGCAGCATATGATTCAGCAGCGGCTGGATATAATTCCGCGGCAGCCGGGTATAATTCTGCGGCAAATCAGGGGATTTCCTCTGAAGTTTTGCCGGGTAAACGAAAAGGTATAAAGTTCAGGGGAAAGAAGGCAATAATTATCGTTGCGGCAGCAGTCGTTTTACTGCTTATAGGTGGAGTGGCCAATGCAGCTGCTATTCAAAATTTTGCCATAAGTACATTTTCTTCACCGGAAAAATATTATCAGTACGTAGAGGCAAAATCAATGGAGGATACATTTTCTGTAGTAGCCTCTTTATATGACAGTAATGTGAGAGAATCATTTCATTGGTATGATAGGAGCGCTAGTGGTGAAATAAATCTGGAATTGGGTGAGAAAGGCCAGGATGCCCTCAATATGTTAGGGACACAGGGCATTGATGTGTCTTGGCTGAAGAAAGCAGGCATTTCCTTTGATGCTTCGGTAAAGGATAATCTTCTGAATACCAATATGAAGCTGACTGTTAACGGGGATAAGCTGATTAGTGGTGATGCGACTTTGGATTTGGAAAAGGAAATTGCATATTTGCAGCTGCCAGAGCTGACCGAGAAGTACCTGGGCATGAAGCTTAGTGATATGGATGAACTGTTCAAATCTCTGGATATGATGAAAAAGATGTATGACAGCTGTCCTGATAAAGATGAAGTAAACAAGCTGTTGAATAAATACTTTTCCCTTGCAATGAGCTATGTAGATGATGTGAAAAAGAGCAGTGCAACATTGAGTGAAGAAGGGATTACCCAGAAGCTGACAGTGTTAGAGATAAAGATTGATGGAGATACCATCAGAGATATGACGGAAGCAATTCTGAAGACTATGCAAGATGACAAGGAACTGGAAGATATCATTAAAAAACTGGATTCTGTATATGAAGATATGAATTCTGAATATGGGGATTCAGAGGATTTATATGAGAGTTTCCAGGATGGGATTAAAGATTCTTTGGAAAACATAGATGAATTAAGTGCATATGAAGGCTTGCAGAATATGACGGTATGGGTTGACAGCAAGGGTGAGATTAAGGGAAGAAGTATCGAATTTGATGACGGAAAGATAGAAGTACTCATGCCAGAGAAAGGCAAGAACTTTGGTTTTGAAGCATCTGTAAAATACGAGGACAATACCTACAGCCTGTCGGGCAGCGGTAAGCGTTCCGGCAGTAAGATAGATGGTGATTTTGAAGCGACATATAATGGCGATGGGTTGATAGATATAAATGTAAAAGATTTTGATGCTGAAAATATGAGGGATGGTTATGTTAATGGTACTTTTACTGTAAAGCCATCTTCTCAGATAAGTAAGGTTTTTTCTATGGCAGACACTTATGATATATCTTCTTATATAAAAGATATGGCACTGAAGATGGATGTATCTATGAAAAAGGATTCTGCCAGTACCAAGCTGTCATTGTTAGAGAACAATAAACTTTGGGGGATCCTGATGATATCCGCCAATACTGGAAGCGGGAAGAAGATAAATCTGCCGGATGACAGTAAGGTCGTTTTTACAGATGATGAGTATGATGTCAGTGGATGGACAGATACCTTTGATTGGAATGGATTCCTTGATAAATTGAGTAACACAGATCTTCCGTCTGAGTGGATAGATGAACTTAGGAATATAAACATGGATGACGTATTGCCATATTATTGGTACTAAAATGATAGAGATTAGCAATATTCAAAAAAAATACAAAAAGAAAATGGTATTACAGGATATTTCATTTACCATACAGGAAGGAAGCTGCGTGGGGATTTTAGGCTGCAATGGCTGTGGTAAATCTACGTTGCTTTCCATTCTGGCGGGAGTCCAGAGGGGGGATGAGGGAGAATTCCTCTGGCAGGGTAAGAATCTGCTGCAAGATACAAAGCTGAGGGCACAGCTGGTAGGCTATGTACCTCAGGGCAGCCCCCTTTTGGAAGAATTAACAGCATGGGACAATCTTTTGCTCTGGTATGACAGAGGCGAGTTGAAAAAAGAATTATCGGATGGAGTATTGTCAATGCTTGGAATTGATGAATTCATCAAAACGCCGGTGCGTAAGATGTCCGGAGGAATGAAGAAGAGACTGTCTATCGGCTGTTCTGTGGCCAGACAACCTTCTGTTTTATTATTAGATGAGGCTTCAGCAGCTTTGGATCTGATATGCAAGGAACGTATTTACAATTATCTGAAGGATTTTAAGGCCCATGGCGGCTGTATACTGCTGACTACGCATGATGTACAGGAACTGGAATTGTGCGACAAATGGTATATATTGAAGGAAGGGCATTTGATGCCTTACAATTATGACGGCAATGTGCATCGCCTGGTGGGAATACTGTAAGGGAACAGTTTAATGGAAAATTTTTTGATATATCTTTGGATACAGCTGAAAAGGATGGGAAAAACTTTCCCATCCATATTGTTGATGACACTGTTATTGACCGGAAGCATGGTACTTTTGGCACATTTATTGTTAGAGACAGACGCTTCTGGTGAGGAAAAACAAAAGGTAGAAATAGGCCTTGTGGGAGATCTTTCGGATTCCTATTTAGGCTTTGGAATTTATGCCATAAAGAATATGGATTCTTCCCGTTTCGCAGTAGAGTTTCAGCCTATGACAGAGAAGGAAGCCATCGCAGGGTTAAACGCAGGGGAACTTTCAGCCTATGTCAGTATACCGGATGGTTTTATGGATTCCATTGCCTGGGGTGAGAATAAGCAGATTACCTATGTTACTTCCAGTGGTTCTGTGGGATTGGGTACGATTATAATGAATGAACTGGCAGAGACCATATCCAGTTTGCTTACAGAGTCGCAAAATGCCATTTATGGTATGCGGAAATTTGTGAAAGAAAATAATATGCAGGATAGACTGGGAAAAGCTACGGATGACATGAATCTGCGGTATATTAATTTTATTTTAAATCGGGCAAGCCTCTATGAATTGAAAATCATAGGGGTATCCAACCAGTTATCCATGATGGGATATTATGTGTGCAGTATTATTTTGTTTTTTCTGCTATTGTGGGGGATTAACGGCGCATCCCTGCTTATCAGGAAGGATGCAGCGCTGCCCAGGCTGCTGGCAGCAAGGGGGCAAGGCGCCGCCTGCCAGGTGTTCGGAGAATATCTGGCATATCTGGCACTTATGCTGGCAAGTCTGTTTTGTATAGCGGTGATTCTGGAAATTGGTATGAAAATGACGGGTTTTCAGATACCGGAATGGAAGGGTAAGGAGGGAGCAGTCCTATTATATTTTATAATAAGGATAGTTCCTGTAGCGGCAATGCTTTCTGCATTTCAATTATGGCTGTATGAAACAGTCTCCGGAATGGTCAGTGGTATTCTGCTGCAGTTTTTGTGTTCCGTATGTCTGGGTTATTTATCGGGATGTTTTTATCCATTGTACTTTTTTCCGGAAAGTATTGAGAAACTGGCAGGGGTGCTCCCTACGGGAGTCGCGCTGAAATACATGGATAGCTGTCTGATTTCACAGACTGCTTTGGGGAAACTTGCTGTTATACTGCTATATCTGACTTTCTTTTTATTACTTGCTGTTCTGGTTAGAAAGCGGAAAATAGGAAAAGGCTAGGGAGAGACAACATGGGAAGAATGCGGAGACTTTTAGTATGGTATTATTTGCTAAGTAAGCGTCTTATGAAAAAATACAGCTTTTTTCTGCTTCTTTGTGCAGTGCCAATTTTAGTGCTGGCAATGAAAACGGTGTCCAGGCAGGAGAGTGGGATGCTGACTATTCTGCTGTGCCAGGAGGATAAAGAGGATAAACTGTCTTCAAAAATTGTTTCGGATTTGGTAGAAAACAGAGGAGTTTTGCGTTATATCCTGGGTTCTTCCATAGAGGAAGCCTATGAAATTGTCAGAGAAGGTAAAGCAGATGCAGCATGGATATTCAAGGAGCAGATGCAGGATAGACTGGACACTTATACGGCAGACAATCTTTCGGAAGAACCGTTGATAAGTATTGTGGAACGGGAAGATAATGTACCTTTGCAGTTGTCCAGAGAGAAACTTTATGGAGCATTGTATTCTTATATTTCTTATTCTTTATACCAGAATTTTATTCGCAATGATTTGATGAAGGGAATTGAGATAACAGAGGAAGAGTTGGAGAGAGATTATAGAGCTACTGATGTGGAGGGTTCCCTTTTTCGTTTTGCCTTTGTAAATCCGACGGAATCTACAGAAGAGGCAGAAGAGTTGAACTATCTTACGGCGCCTCTTAGAGGAATGCTGGCACTTATTGTTATTCTGTGCGGTATTGCTTCTACTATGTATTATCTGCAGGATGAGGAAATGGGTATCATTTCCTGGCTGCCTGCGGCAAAGAGGCAGCTGTTTATTTATGGATACCAGGTAACGGCTATGTTGTATGCCGGCACAGCGGTTTTGCTGGCACTTTACTTTTCCGGCATCTTTATGACATGGAAGAAGGAATTGCTGCTGATGGGCGGATACATCCTGATGTCAGCAGGATTTTGCAATCTGCTGCGAAGGCTATGCAGAACGTTAAAGAGAATGGGGGCATGCATCCCATTTCTGATGATGGGAATGTTTGTGCTGTGTCCGGTCTTTTTTGCAATCAGGGGATTCAGGCTGATACAGTACCTGCTGCCGCCATTTTATTACCTAAGTGGGGTACATAATGCCGCCTTTTTCTATGGGATGATTTTTTATTGTGCCGCCGCTTATTTCATTGATGTTCTGTTATGTAAGATAATGGATAGATAGGATAAAAGATATTTAGGTATTACAATAACCGTTATCTTATAGATACTGAAATGATATGACGCTATTCAATTGTATCATTTTATTTAATTACATGTTATCATAGAATAAGGTATAATTTACAATAAATACAGAGGGTAATTTATAAGGGGAGTTGCAATGAAGCAAAAGATAAAATGTAAAACAGGCAAAAAGGCAGGATATTTGCTGTGTTTTATGATAACTATACTGTTCTCACTAACATTGACAGGATGCGCAGACCAAGGTGATAATTATTTGAAGTCCCAAAAAAGTTATTTGGATTATACTTTTCAGAGTAAAGATTGGAGATACACCTCTGAAATGCAATCTTCTAATAATGCTTTGGGGGGAACATCGAAATATGTGGTCAATACAATATATTTTACTGATAGTAACGGAGATGAGGATACCTTTGAGTTAAATACAAGATACTCGGGTTACACATACACAATGGCTGCTAATGTCTATAATAAAATGACGGAGATTATGGCGGAGGATATTTCTGATTCCATAGAAGAATATTCCGATTTAAATGAAGTATATATTTTGACCGACTACGAGTCTTTATCAAATACGGAGCGAAAACAAAACAACTATAACGATTCTGACGAATGGGCAAAATGGCTGGTTAATAATAAAAAAGGTGTTAAGTTATATAATATTTATGAATTTATAGAGAAAAACTTAAAATTGAAAAAGGACAGAGGCGGCTATATTATTTTAAAGATCGTGTTAAATAACACAGAGGATAAGGATTTATATGAGCACCTCAAAAATTCGATCAATTCAATATATAAAGATTATAGTAAAAATATAGGTTTCAATCCCAATATGAAGATTATTGTAGACAGCGATGATATGAGTACACTGTCTTATTTTAAAAGTGGCATATTACTTAAATGCGATTCAGATGAAGAGTATTATGAATATTTTAAATAATGCGAAATAGATTGGTTTATGCGATAGAAAGCGGTAACGGAGGGGAAGGGAGCAGCCGATAGATGAAAAAGAAAGTTTGGGTACTCCTTTACATTTTGTTTCAATGTACATGGGGATTTCTTCAGACATTTTTAGGCTTCTGTTTCTTTGTACGCTATATTCACAAACCACATGCATTTTATGAAGGATGCATTAAAACAAAATGGAAGCGTTTCGGGGGGCTCTCCCTTGGGCTTTTTTATATTTGTAACGAATGAAAATGCAGACATCAATGAAGAAAAATGTACCCTATACAGCTTGTTTTACGGAAAGTTGGGCAAAACCATCTTGGGGAAAAACTGACTGGCAGAGAGTCTATAAGGGATTAGTGTGAAAAATACCATGTATTTTTCACTTTCTATTTGAGCAGTATCGCAAGTAAACTTGCGATATGCATGGGTGTAGTGTGAAATGCATGGGGGGTAATATGACAGAGAAATTAATCAAAGAATGGAATATAGAGAGTACGCCTGTTCAGATATATCATTCAGCATGGGATATTAATAATTCGTATGTGTTGAAAGTTTATGATGATCCAACCACACTGCAGAGAAATATTGTAATGATGCAAACTCTTTATGAGGCAGGAATCCCTGTTCCGAAGATTATCAAACTGCCGGACGGAAGGGACTACTCAGAGAATGGCAAGGAATTTTATATACTTACAACAAAGCTGAAAGGAAAGAATATTGTTAACCTGAATGAATGTGATGATAGGTGGTTTTTTGAGTTTGGGACAATACTGGCGAAACTTCATATTGCATTCCAGACGTGCGAAGAGCATATAAGCTGTTGGAATGGCAGCATACTTGAGGAGATGAATGGGTGGGTAAGTGAGAATTTCTCCAAATTTAAAGTAGAGTATTTGGAAATGAATGATATAAAGGATTCGATCAATGAGCTGGCAGAAGTTTATGATGATTTGCCCAAACAGTTGATTCACCGGGATGTGCATTTGGGAAACTTTCTTTTTGATGATGGAGTATTTTCCGGATATATTGATTTTGATTTAAGCCAAAGCAATATACGTATATTTGATTTATGCTATTTCTTGTTAGGGCTTCTTCTTGAGGGAGATAATAACCGTGTTGAAGAGGAAAGATGGTATGAAATAATACGGCAGGTAATTAAGGGGTATGATTCCATTGCCATCTTGTTAGATGTTGAAAGGAATGCAATTATCTGCGTAATGCAAAATATAGAATTATTGTTTACAGCGTATTTTTTAGGAACGGGAGATGAAAAATCAGCAAAAGGCTCTGCCGATTTATTTTCTTTTGTTAAGAGAAATAAAGAGAAAATACAGGATGCTCTGATTTAAGTACAGCAGTCCTGGTTTTAATTTATGAAAGGAAGCAGAAAAGTGATATTAAGTGCCAGCAGACGGACAGACATACCCAATTACTATTCGGAATGGTTTTTAAACAGAATAAAAGAAGGCTATTTGTATGTGAGAAATCCAATGAATCAACATCAAGTCAGTAAAATAGACATCTCTCCGGAGGTAGTGGATTGTATTGTTTTCTGGACGAAAAACCCCGAATCTATGCTGGATAAATTAGAGCAGCTGAAAGGATATAAATACTATTTTCAATTTACACTTACCGGATATGGAAAAGACATCGAGCCTTATTTACCTCATAAGAGGGAAAAAATGATTCCGGTTTTTCAACAGCTTTCAGCTAAGATTGGAAAAGAAAAAGTCATATGGAGATACGATCCAATCATTATTACTGATAAATATTCAGAGGATTATCATATAAAAGCATTTAATGAGATTGCTTCTGCGTTAAATGGATATTGCGGCAGGGTGGTTATCAGCTTTGTTGACTTGTATGCCAAAATCAAAAAGAGTATGAACGAAATAGGGACAAGGGATATTAATACAGCTGATATTTTAAATTTTGCTTCTCGCTTAGCCTGCATTGCTAAAAGTAATAATATGCAAATTGAGACCTGTGCGGAAAGAATTGACTTATCTGCCTGCGGTATAAAGCATAGCAGCTGTATTGATAAAGAATTGATAGAGCAAATTACAGGGTACACGATAAAAGCAGAGAAGGATAAGAATCAGAGAGCAGAATGCGGCTGTATTGAAAGTGTTGAAATCGGAGCATACAATACTTGTTTGAATGGCTGTAAATATTGTTATGCCAATGACAGCAATGAGAGGATAAAGGCAAATACTGCTGTTTATGATGTGAATTCACCGCTTTTGTGCGGAAGAGCAACTGCAGAAGACCGGATAACGGAAAGGGCAGTGAAGTCCATAAAGGAGCACCAGACCAGTTTGTTTGATATAATGATAAAACATGACATATAGCTGTCTTGATTTAATGGGTATAATAAAGCATAAAGAAGCTATATTGCGGCAGTACCTTAGGTCCGCCTTTCGTATGTGGAGGTATGAATGAAAATTGACAGGCTAATTGGAATTTTATCAATTCTTTTGCAGCAGGAAAAGGTGACTTCTCCGGTACTTGCAGAGAAGTTTGAGGTTTCACGGAGAACGATTCACAGAGATGTAGAGGACCTTTGTAAAGCGGGGATTCCTATTGTTACCAGGCAAGGTATTGATGGCGGCATTTCAATTATGGACGGGTATAAGATGGATCGGACACTTCTTACCACCACAGAAATGCAGGCGGTCTTAAAGGGACTGCAAAGCCTTGATAGTATATCGGGAGGAAATAAGTATCAGAGGCTAATGGATAAGCTGTCTGTAAATAATTCAGATATTCTCTCAAACAATAACCATATACTCCTTGACCTCTCAAATTGGAACACCAAGTCCCTGGCACCAAAGATAGAGCTGTTCCAGGGGGCAATCGAAGGCCATAAACTGGTATCTATCAGGTATTTTGCTCCCAGTGGGGACAGTATAAGGATAATAGAACCCTATCTTTTGCTATTTCGCTGGCAGGCATGGTATATCTGGGGATTTTGCCGGTTAAGGGAAGAATTCCGCTTATTCAAATTAGGGCGGATGGATGAAATTGAAGTATTGGAAGAGTGCTTTGAGCCAAGGAAGGTAGAAGAGCCCGTAGATACGGGGATGGAGGCATTTAACAAGGAAAGCCTTAGGATAACGGCAGCTTTTGAGGAATCTGTTAAGTGGAGGCTGATGGAGGAATTTGATACAGAGAAAATGCAAAAGAAGGAAGACGGCAGGATATATCTTGAGTTTGTGTGGTGGGATAAGGAGTCACTGTTTCGATATCTGCTGGGCTTTATGGACAGCGTAGAAATTATAAAGCCCGAAGAACTGCGGGCGGAATTCACTTTGTCGCTGGAAAAAATTGCAGAGAAATATAAGTAAAAATGATTCTTACGGAAAGGAGGCGGAACATGCATGAGAAAGAGGTGAAGTCTATCTTATCTGCCCAGAACGGCATGAATATCTACAGAGGCTGTACCCATGGCTGTATTTACTGTGATGCAAGAAGTACCTGCTATCAGATACAGCATGATTTTGAGGATATTGAAGTCAAATCCAATGCGGTGGAATTATTGGAAAAAGCATTAAGGAGTAAGCGAAAGAAATGTATGATTGGCACAGGGGCCATGAGTGACCCGTACCTTCCTATAGAGAATAAGCTGCAACTGACAAGACAGTGCCTGGAATTGATTGATGAGTATGGATTTGGACTGGCCATCCAGACGAAATCCGATTTGATCTTAAGGGATTTGGATTTGCTGCGAAGTATTAATAAGAAGTCAAAGTGCGTTGTCCAGATGACATTAACTACGTATGACGAGGAACTTTGCAAAATCTTAGAACCAAATGTCTGTACGACAAAGCGGCGGGCAGAGGTGCTTAATATTATGAAGGAAGAGGGGATTTCCACGGTTTGCTGGATGACTCCGATACTTCCCTTTATCAATGATACGGAGGAAAATATACGGGGAATCTTAGATTATTGCATAAAAGCAAAGGTTTATGGGATTCTGTTTTTTCATATTGGAGTAACCTTGAGGGATGGTGACAGGCAGTACTTTTATCAAAAGCTGGAGGAGCATTTTCCGGGCATGAAGGAGAAGTACAGAAAGACCTATGGAAATGACTATGAAATATTCTCACCGAATAATAAAAATCTCGCGGACCTTGTAAGGCGTGAGTGCAGGAAGCAGAGAATTGTCTGCGGTACAAAGCAGTTATTTGACTATATGCATTTATATGAAGACAAGCAGGCAGGCGTACAGTTAAGCTTGTTTGATTTATAAATTCCCTGTGTTATAATTGGATGTATCAGTACACTTAAAAAGGGAGGAAGCTGCATAATGCCAGAAGTTAGATTCTATGAAACGGTCCCGGATGAAAAGTTTAAGTTCGCGGTTATTATGGCAAAGACCGGGGGGAAATGGGTCTTTTGCAGGCATAGGGAGCGAAGTACCTATGAAATGCCGGGTGGTCACAGAGAAGAGGGTGAGGCCATTCTGGATACGGCAAAGCGGGAGCTATACGAAGAAACAGGAGCGGTTACATACAGTATTCGCCCTGTCTGTGCCTATTCGGTAGCAAAGGCTGGAGCCGAGGAGTCCTTTGGCATGCTCTACTATGCAGAAATCGAGGAATTTGAAAACGAACTGCACAGTGAGATAGAGGAAATAATAATAACAGAGGAGCTGCCAGACAATTGGACATACCCTCTGATACAGCCAAAGCTCATGGAATATATGAGAAAAGCAGGAGAGAAAGAAGATGAAGAGGCAAATAAGTCTTAATGAGATATCTGACGGTTATCTGTATGATACCGATGATCTTGTAGAGGTCAGCTGCAATGGCTGCATGGGAAAGGCTACCTGCTGTCATGGCATGGGAAATTCCATTATTCTTGATCCTTACGATATCTATCAGCTTACAACAGATCTTAACCAGACCTTCGAAGAGTTATTGGCGGATAAGATTGAACTGAATCTGGTAGATGGTATCATTCTTCCCAATCTTAAGATGAAGGGTGCTATGGAACAGTGTTCTTTCTTAAATGATGAAGGAAGGTGCAGCATTCATGGCTTCCGGCCGGGAATATGCAGAATATTTCCCTTGGGGAGAGTTTATGAAAACCATAGATTTCGGTATTTTCTGCAAATAAATGAATGTGCAAATACCAGCCGGACGAAGGTTAAGGTCAGCAATTGGATTGATACAAAGGATCTTAAAAAGAATGAGAAATTTCTTACCAACTGGCATTATTTCCTGAATGATGCCGAAGAAGCGGTAAAAAGAGCTGGGGATGAGACGACAATAAGGAATATCAATATGTATATATTAAACTTATTCTACCTGATGAAGTATGATAAAGAAAGGGACTTTTATCCGCAGGTCTATGAACGGCTGCAAAAAGGGAAGGAACTGCTTTCGATGGGTTGAATATAAAAGCGTGCCTAATACACAACTAATTTGCATAACAGAAAAGGGATTGCTGCATTTTAAATTACTCTGCAGCAATCCCTTTCTTTCGTTCCCATGGCATAAACCGGGGTGTGAAACACGTATCATATTCTTCACGAAATATAATGTTTCCTAAGCTTAATCAAGATTAAACCACATAGCCGGTGCAGCGGAAAACTCATCGCTTGTTACGGCATAACCGTAATCCATTATCAGGCCTTTTTCTGAAAGAAAAGCAGCGCTGTTTGGATTGCCTCCCGGTGTACGCAGCCAGCTATTGTTTTTGAAATTTTTAAATATCGATTCATACTGTTTGGCTTCGTCAATGCTTAAAAGGAATAGAAAGTCAAGAGTATCCTTTCCGCCATCAGTGCCGTAGGTTGCATTATCACTGTTTTTTACCTTCGTGTGGATAATATTCTTCTGCTCTTCCTTTGAAAAAGCGTCATTCAAAAAGTCTGTATTGAGATACTGGTGAAGAGTAGAATTCTCCCACGTTACATCCTCCAGTGTGGTATGAAAAGCCTTCTTTTTAAGAGCGTTTTTCTTTATTAATAATACCTGATTATCTTCAATAGCTAGAATTCTCCAGGTGTATTTGCCGATTTTGACAAGAGTTCCTGCCTCACTATGCTTTAGAAACTGTTTCAGTGCATTTACTTTTTTGGCATCGCTGTCCTTGTAATCTCCGGCTGCTGCAAAGGCTCTCTTTGCTCCCAGATAATCATCCTTTTCCTCCAGATCCAGACCTATATTGTATTGGCACACAATAATTCTTTGCTTGCTCTCTTTATAATCACCTGCCCGATTGTAAAATTTCAGAGCATATTTATAAGAATCTGCCTTATAAAGGACATTTGCCACATTATATTTAACGACAGGGGTAACAAGCGTAAGAATAATGGCAAGGATGCCAAGAATAACTACTCCTATGACTAAGAAGAATTTTCCGGCCCCTTTCTTTTCGAGGTGGGAGCCTAAGCGGTCACATTCATTCGCCAAATTTTCTGAATCCAGAAAGCCGCCGGCCTTGCGGAACTCATCCGCAGCCGAACGGTAATCCGTTGCACTCTTAGCTCTGCGTTTCTTTTCATTTGCGCTTTCATAGAGCTTCTTTAAGACTTCATCATTTGTCTGCCTGGCCAGCTGCTTACATAGGGTAACGTATTCATCGCTATCCTTATAGCCTGCCAGCTCGGAAAATTTATTTGCCGTACTTGAATAAATCTCTGATTTTGAAAAGGTGGGAGGCATGCATTCCAGACTCTTCATCATGCTAACTAATTTTTGATAGCTCTGTTCTTTTTTCTCTTCTTCAGCATCCATAATGACACTTCCGGTATTTTCTGTGTTTTTCATATTTTCCATATACGAATCCTATTCCGTCCTTTATTCATTGTTTTATGGTCATATTCTTCTGAAAAATAGCTCATTGCCACATCTGAGTTATTCTGTAAAACTCAATGTATCTTTACCTGCATAG
This sequence comes from Anaerocolumna xylanovorans DSM 12503, assembly GCF_900143645.1. Lineage (GTDB taxonomy): Bacteria > Bacillota > Clostridia > Lachnospirales > Lachnospiraceae > Anaerocolumna > Anaerocolumna xylanovorans. Next base: position 271,769 of record NZ_FRFD01000005.1, read on the forward strand.
AATTTTTACACCTTATATTATCCCATTGTAAGCCAGATGTAAATACATAAAAGCGAGCTATTTCTTAATTCGTATTTACCTGGTTATAGCTTCTGCCATTTAAGCCATAAAAACTCCATGGCGAAGGCATAAAGAAACATATTTTTGTTATAATACAGTCAGGCTGAAAAGATAAAGAGAATGATAATATTTCTCAATAAAGGCCTTTTAGGAAAATAATTGATGATATTTTAAAAATGATGTTGTATAACAATGTTAAAGCATTGACAATATAAGCGCAGGCAGAGGATGAAGGCGTTCAGACTTATGGTAGGAAGCAGCGCGGAAACGAGGGAAAGAGTGAAAGATAAATCGTTCACTCCCCTTGATTTTATACGCGTGCTTTAGCACACCTGAAGGGTGCTAATAAGCACGCAGATGGGAGCCAAGCATGTATTTAACACTAAGAAATGTAGAGAAGGTGTATGGAGAAGGTGATAATGCCGTTAAGGTACTAAAGGGAATCAACACGGATATCGAGAAAGGACAGATATGTGTCCTCCTTGGTCCGTCAGGTTCAGGTAAATCCACGCTGCTTAATATTATCGGTGGAATTGAGCATATGGACGGGGGAGAAATTATTGTAAATGGCTTAAATCTGGCTGGAAGCAGTGAAAAGCAGATAGCAGGCTACCGAAGGGAGAATCTTGGATTTGTCTTTCAGTTTTACAATCTGGTACCGGATTTAACGGCAAAGGAAAATATAGAGGTGTGTGCCTATCTTAGCAAGTCACCGTTCAATACGGATGAGCTTTTGAAGATGCTTGGACTTTGGGAACATAAGGATAAATTCCCGAACCAGCTTTCAGGAGGGCAGCAGCAAAGATGTGCCATTGGCCGTGCACTGGTGAAGAATCCGGGACTTCTTTTATGCGATGAACCTACAGGAGCTTTGGATTATAGTACTTCCAAGGAAATCTTAGAGCTTATTGAAGATATTAACCGCCGGTATGGCAATACCATTATTATCGTAACCCATAACGATGCCATTAAAAATATGGCCCATAAAGTTATGAAGATGCATGATGGAAAGATTGTGAAAGAATATACGAATGAAGTTTTAGTCAGTGCAAAAGAATTGGAATGGTAGGGAGGCAGCAGTCATGAAAAATCCGTTAAATAAAAGACTGCCGCGGGAAATTAAACACAATCTGGGCAGATATCTGGCAGTATTCTTAATGATGGCTACCGTAATTGCACTTGTATCGGGATTTCTGGTGGCAGCAGAAAGTGCCAAACATATTTATAATGATAATTTTGAGAAATCAAGTATTGAAGATGGAGGCTTTATTACGGCTTATTCCCTGGATGATACCGCGTTAAAAGGTATAGAGAAGGTTGGTATTAAGGTGTATGAGGATTTTTACAGGGATTATAAATTATCCGATACATTTTCTAAAAACCATGAGGCTTCTGATTCTGCCATAACATTAAGGCTGCTCCATGAGAGAAAGGATATCAATCTGATACAGCTAATGAAGGGCGCCATGCCGGAAACAGATACCGGGATAGCCCTTGACCGCCTGTTTGCAGAATACCATGGAATAAAGATTGGGGATACCATTGAAATTGCAGGAAAGGATTATAAAATCACCGGTTTCATAGCAGCTTCGGACTACAGTGCCCTCTTTGAGAACCGGAATGATATTATGTTTGATGCTTCAACTTTTGGAGTGGCAGTGGTAAAAGACACGGCATTTCAGAATTTTCAGGGGAAAGAGCTGGTAAATCATTATTCCTTTCATTTTCAGGATAAAGCTCTTTCACAGGAGGGAAGAAATAAAAAATCCGATGAAATTATAGCAGAGATTAGTAAAACAAATGTCGTACTGGATTATTCCCTGGCAGAAAACAATCAGGCAATTTCCTTTGTGGGAGATGATATGGGGTCCGATATCCCCATGATGAAGACTCTTTTGTACATAATCATTGTTATTATGGGGTTCGTATTCAGCGTGATAATAGGAAATACCATTGAAAGTGAAGCTCCCATTATTGGAACGCTTCTGGCTTCGGGTTACAAAAAGCATGAACTTATCTGCCACTATATGGCGCCTCCACTGATTATATCGGCATTCAGCGGGCTGTGCGGAAATCTTATCGGGTATACGGCAATTGTTAATTTCATGAAGGGCATGTACTACGGAAGCTACAGTCTTCCGCCTTACCATACCTTTTGGAATGGGGACGCTTTCCTGGATACAACGGTAATACCGGTTATATTGCTGCTAGTAATAAACTATCTGTTCCTGCTTAAGAAAATGTCCTTAACGCCCTTACAGTTTCTGCGGAAGGAATTAAAAGGCAAGAAGGGAAAGCGTGCCGTAAAGCTTCCGGACTTCTCCTTTTTAAACCGCTTCCGGTTACGGATTATCTTCCAGAACAAATCCAATTATCTGGTATTATTCGTCGGAATATTTTTTGCAAGCTTCATACTTATGTGGGGATTGTGTATCACAACTACCATTGATAAATATGAAAAGGATGTTGTGAATTCAGCAAAGAGTTCCTACCAATATATTCTAAAGGCACCGGCGGACTATACGAAGAAAAGCAGCCAGACAGCTGCAGAGGGGAAGCAAAATGCGGCAGTTCTTTCAGAAAAGGAGCCGGAGAAGTTTACCTTTGCCTCTATGGAAAGCTATTATAAACTGGCTGGTGAAAATATTGAAGTCAGTGTCTATGGTATTCAGGAAAACTCGAATTATTTTCAGGGTCTGCCTGTAAAAGATAATACAGAAGGGGTGTACCTCTCGGAAAACCTTTTAAAAAAGCTGGGAAAGAAAACCGGAGATACCATTGCCCTGTACAACAAATTTAAGGATAAGACCTATAAAGAGAAGATACTGGGGACCTATGAATATGCCGGAGCACTTTCTGTCTTCTTGTCAAGGGAGGAATTAAACAGGCTTATCGGAAAGGACAGTACTTATTTTAATGGCTATTTTTCGGATGCGGAACTTAAGATTGCAAAAGAATATACCGCTTCTGTTATTACAATGGAGGATATGCTAAAGCTTGGCAGGCAGATAGATAAATCCATGGGGCCTATGCAGTACATTATATTCCTGATGTCTGTTATTATCTTTCTGGTATTAATGTATATTTTAACTAAGGTTGTAATAGAGAAGAATGCCATATCCATTTCTTTCATGAAGGTTTTTGGCTATGAGGACAAGGAAATAAACAGGATTTACTTAAACTCTATTACTTATACGGTATTGGTTTCCCTGATTGTAACTCTTCCTCTTGATGTTTTTTGCATGAGCCAAATCATGAAGTTTGTATTTATCAAAATGGACGGCTATTTTGAATTCTATATAAAACCATACCAATATGGGGAAATCGTATTGATAGGAATGCTCACCTATTTTGCGGTAAATGCATTGCACCGAAAAAGGATTCAAAAGATCAAGATGGCAGATGCCTTGAAAATGCGGGAATAAAAGCCGCATATAAGCCTTGCCAAAATGAAAGATATGGGTTAAAATTACAAAAGGAATACCCAAAAAGTAATAAAGGGGGAGTATGAAAAATGCGATGAATTTTTCATACGTAAATTTGTGCCTGCGGTCCAAAGTTTGCAGGTACAGGAAAGGGCATGGTTTTTTTATGAGACGACATGTTATTAATGCGTAGCATCGGCTATCGCATTTTTAGAAAATAAAATTGTTGTAGCCGCTGCTAATCCTAATAGTAATTATTTTAGGAGGGCGCAATGGGCTATAGAAGAGCAGAGCAGATTCTGCCAAGTGAAATTATTGAGCTGATTCAGAATTATGTGGACGGAGAATGTATCTATATTCCAAGAAAAGAAAATGCCAGAAGAGACTGGGGAGAGAATACCAATATCCGTACGGAATTAAAAGAGCGGAATAGAAGTATTTACCTTGATTACAAAAAAGGAATGAAAGGGAATGAGATAGCAGAGAAGTATTTCCTGTCCGTAAAGAGTATACAGCGCATTATAAATCAGATGAAATGAATGTAAAAAGAGTATAACCCCATTGTGGTTATGCTCTTTTTTTGTCAGGCCCGGCTTCTTTCAACAAAAGCAGCAGGTAAGATGAGGATTGGGGCACGGGGACATTATTTCTAATAAGTGACAAGATATATAAAAAACATAGCAATTATATTATTGCTATAAGATATGTTTAAAAGTAAAGTAAACATAGTTGATGACAACTAAGAAAGTTGGTAATGATTTGATGATGAAAAGAGCAAAAGAAATGAAAGCATCAATAAATTTGAAAAATAGAAGAAAAAAGCCGGCATTGCATAGCATACGTCTAAAGTTAACGATGTATTTCTTGGTTCCGATACTATTTATTTTAATATTAGGCATTACAGCTTATCTTAATGCATCGAAGTCACTAATACAAATCTTTACGCAGGCTAATATTGCATCATTTAATTCAATGAGCGATTATTACAAAGTAATCTTAAGTAACATTGAAGATAAGGCTACTCAACTGAACAATAATTCAGATGCAGCACGCTTGTATTCAGGCCATTTTACCTCTGATGTAATAAAAGAACTGGAAATATATAAAAATGTATCGGGTACGGTGAAGAAAACTGCAATTACAGACCGGTATATAGGAACTATATCGCTTTTGACGAAGTATGGAAATTCTATAACATCAAAAAGTCATTTTGGAGCGAATCAAAAACCATATGAAGAATTTGCCGCTTCAGAAGACGGTATTCAAATCGATAAAAGTGATAAGGTCAGTTTATGGTCAGGGTATCATAATTATATAGATGGAGCTTTAAAAATTGATAAAAGTGATTATGCTTTTTCACTAACGACCAAGTTTGTGAATGATTCTTTTAAACAGATTGGTTATATTATAATAGATGTTAAAATGAACATAATTACAGATGCACTGAAATCACTAAATCTTCCGCCAAATAGTATGGTTGCATTTATATCACCGGATGGAAGAGAAATCACTCCTGACGGTAAAACGAAAGAGTTTCAATTTGCAGATAAATCATATTACAAAGAGGCAATTACAGCTGAAAAAAGCCAGGGAAATTCTTACATAGAGTTTAATAAAAGTAAATATTTGTTTATCTATTCGAAGGTTGGAGAAACCGGCGCTTTACTATGCGCATTAATTCCTTCTGCTTCTTTAACAGATAAAGCAGATTCAATTAAAGCACTGACAATTATTATTGTACTGATCGCTTCAAGTATTGCTTTGGTTATGGGGGTATTAGTTGCCAGAGGAATAAGCAGAGAAATTAAAAATATAATCAAAAAATTAACTTTAGCTGCAGAAGGTGATCTTACTGTAAATATCCAGACAAAGAGAAAAGATGAATTTCAGGTTTTATCAAAGAGTATCAATAATATGGTTAAAAATATGAGAGTGCTCATAATGAAAGCATCTGAAGTTGGTAATTCGGTGATTCAATCAGCAGATTATGTTAATCAGAACTCAGAGCTTCTGCTGACATCTTCTAAAGATATTTCATATGCCATCACAGAGATTCAAGAAGGCATATCTTTGCAGGCAGGCGATACGGAACAGTGTCTGAAACAGACAAATGAACTTACAGATAAAATTAACACAGTGCATCAGAATACATATGCTATTGAAGAGATTGCTAATGCCACGAAGATTGAAGTGAAAGATGGTATAGAAAAAGTCGATCAGTTGAATAAAGCTACGAGAGCTAATATGATTATTATTAACGAAACAATACAGGAGATTGAAGAATTAGACAAGGAGTCTCAAACGATTACAGAAATCGTAGATGTGATGAATTCCATTGCTGAACAGACAAATCTGTTATCTTTAAATGCTTCTATTGAAGCAGCCAGAGCAGGAATCCATGGCAGAGGATTCTCCGTAGTGGCAGATGAAATTGGAAAACTGGCGAAAGGATCAATGGATGCTTCCAATGAGATTAAAGAAATTATTGATAATATAAAAAAGAAAACCGCCAGGACAGTGGTTACTGTAAAACAAACAGAGACTATCTCCAGAACATCTGAGGAAAGTTTAACGAATGTAGTAGCATTATTTAACAACATTAATGGACATGTTGATAATTTATCTGTTAAATTAGATAAGATCATGGGAAGTATATCCAATATGGAAAAGGCTAAAGTTGATACTCTGAATTCTATGGAAAGTATTTCTGCAATTGCAGAAGAAACATCAGCAGCTTCTGAGGAAGTAGATGCAACAACACAGCAGCAGCTAGAGGCTGTAACTAAATTAAATGAAGCTGTTAAAATTCTGCAAAATAATGCTGCGGATTTAAAGATTTCCATTCAATCATTTAAAATCGGGAATTAATATATTTATAAAACAAATCATTCCTAAAGTGACACCTTCTGGTGCTGTATTCATAGCTCAAATCCCTTGCGGAATTCACTGGGGGTAATTCCATGGACTTGCTTGAATACAGCTGTGAATTTGGCCGGATTTTCATAACCGCACAGTGCGGCAATGTTTTTAATATTCAACTCATCATCGGCAAGCATCTGCATGGCACGTTTCATTAGGGCTTCCCGTGTGTAATTGAAGATTGTCAGCCCGTAAAGACTCTTGAAAGAAATCCTTAGCTTGCTTTCACTCATTTCTGCCAATTTGCACATCTCCTCTATGGCCGGGGGATTAAAAGGATCCATATCAATCCGGTCGCTGACACGGTACAGTTTCACCTCATCATTCCAGGTAACGTGCTGGCGGCGGCTGCGCAGATGCGTTTCCTGTTCGGCATTATGCGCGATCAGGCAAAGAAGCTCAATGGCCTTGCACAGATAGGCAGGTGCAGGCATTCTGTTGCCGCGGATTCCCCAGCGTATCTGTTCCAGAACCATCATGATATTGGGATGACCTGCATGCTGCGGTTTCCATAGCTTGGCATCCTCAACCCGGATGGGATAGGAAATATTATTGGCAGTAAGAAAAGTCTCAATAAAATCATCAAATATCAGAACACTTGTAAAACAGGCATGTGAACCGGAGGGAATCGTAATGTGCAGCGGGGAACAGGGATTGATAAACAAGCGGTTAAAGGGGAGCAGCTTATAAGCAGGCTTCCCTTTTTGAGTAATAGTGATATCACCGCAGTCAATGCAGAAAATCCATAAGCAGGGACGGTTAATGTGCATGGTATAATTCAAGGTCTTGGCAGGAGTGAACCATGCACTGGCAGCAAAAAGGCCTGGTGCGGGATGAACTTCCATGATCCAGCCGTTTTTCCAACTGGAGGGGAGGGTATAATTGGCATAGTGATTGTGGCGGTGAACAGGAAACCCAAAGCTTTCAGCCCATGCACCCCATCCCAATTCATATTCCTGTGTATATGCCATATTATAAACCTCCTTATCTCATTTCAAATTTCTCTTATTATATCATATTTTCCAATGGGTCTATAGAGGTAATTATAATCCAATATGTGATAAGACTAATCCGATTCTAAAGTCTGGCCTGCTCCTATTGACATAGAAAAAACGGTATGCTAAGATTTTGAAGTTAGTCAAAGCTAACTAAATGCCGCTGTGTGCACACAGTTTTATAATTCAATATATGCATGGGAACTAATGTGAAAAATAAAAAGCATTTTTCACTTTTGATTTAAGCAGTTTCGCAAGTAAACTTGCGAAATGCATGGGAACTAGAGTGAAAGAAAATTTAAAAATGAAAGGATGCCACATATAGATTCTTTCACTCATTTTTATTTGTGGCAGTATCGTGCAGCTTGCAAGCAATCTACTGGCAAGCCTGTGATATACAATGGGTATAAAGATGAAAATATTTAGGAAAAGTACGGTTGCGGCCGTTTTATGTATTATTCTGGTTTTGACGGCTGCTGGCTGCAGCAATAAAAATAATGGAGGGAAAGAGACTTCCGGTGATGCCATTAAGGCTACGGAGGGAGCGGAAAGTACTTCCAATGAAAGTGCTGCTGCCCGTACGGTCAATACGGTGATGGGTGATATTGAGGTACCGGCAGATCCTCAAAGAGTGGTTGTAAACTGGTATCTTGGTGATGTGTTTTCCCTGGGGCTGAATGTAGTAGGCTATTTTGGCTGGGAACATGAGGCGATGCCCTTTTATGATAAACTTGTCTCCACAACCAAGATTGAAAATTGGGAGCCGGAGGATGTAATGAAGCTTGAGCCGGATCTCATTATCACCTATAGCGAAGAGGATTTCAGTAAGTTTAATAAGATTGCCCCTGTGCTGGTGATTCCGGAGAGCAATATTACCTCCCTTGAGAGGCTTAAGGTAATCGGAGAGGCGACAGGGCATACTGCACAGGCAGAAGCAGTGGTTCAAAATTTTGAAACAAAACTGGCAGAAGCGAAAGAAAAACTGCAGAGCAAAGAGTACAAAGATAAAACTTTCAGTGTTAACGAGGACTGGGGATCCGGTTCCTATGGGGTTTATTACGAAACCGAATCCCGGGGAGGTACCCTTCTTTACAAATATCTGGGATTACAAAAGCCTGATAAACTGGAAAAGCTGGTTAAAGAAACAGGAGAAGGACGGGAAGGCTTAAGCTACGAGGTGGCTGCGGATTATTTTGGTGATTATATGATCTGGTTCCGCCCTTATGATGCGGTGGAGGATGTACCCTCCGAGTACGAGAAAACACAGATATGGAAGACCATTCCTGCCGTACAGGAGGGCAAAGTGGTTACTATACCGGGAAATATGAGCGGTTTGTTCTATTATTCTGATGCTGCCAGCCTGACAGCCCAGCTTGACTACATATTAGGTAAACTTATCGCATTAACACAGGCACAGTAAGTCAGTCATCGGTATGGGGCAGCTTGCGTGAGTTTGCCCCTTTAGATTAAAGAAGCTCAAAGTGGAAGCATCTCCGGTGCCGGAACATGAAAAACATTTTTGAAAGGAACATATTAATGCGAAGCAAACTCTCTAATAGGCAACTAAGCAGTACAACACGTTTTTTGTTTTATCTGGTGGTGGGGAGCTGTTTGCTGGTGCTTGTATCCGCAGCATCTATTTCCTTTGGAGCTGCCAACATGCGGCTTTTGACAGCGTGGGAAGCGGTATTTCACTTCGACCCTGCACTGACAGAGCATCAGATTATTCATACACTTCGTTTTCCGCGTACGGTGGCAGATATTATTGTGGGCTGCAGCCTTGCCATCTGCGGTGCAATTATGCAAGGAACGACACGTAATCCTTTGGCGGATTCGGGTCTTATGGGCATCAGTTCGGGAGCAACCTTTGCCATAGCCTTGTGCATGGCATATCTGCCCGGCAGAACTTACGGTGCGACGATGCTGTTTGCCTGTTTGGGGGCAGCCATCACAACCAGCATGACCTATTTCATTGCATCGTTAGGAAAGCGTGGGATGACACCACAGAGACTGGTTCTGGCCGGTATTTCAATCTCAATGCTGTTTGAAGCTTTTAGTCAATATATAGCCATCCGGTATAATTTGGGACAGGCGCTGGCCTATTGGACAGCCGGTGGAACAGCAGGAGCCAAGTGGAGTGAACTGGCCGTTGTGGCCCCTTTCTTTATTATAGGGGTTTTGACAGCGGTGGCATTGTCTCCCGCTGTAACCCTGATGAGCCTTGGAGAAGAGGTTGCCACAGGGTTGGGATTAAAAATCCGGATGGTGAAGGGGATTTCCACTTTGATAGTATTAGTGCTTACCGGTCTGTCGGTCATTGTTATTGGTCCGGTAGGATTCATCGGACTTATTACCCCCCACATCGTCCGATATCTGGTAGGAGTGGATTACCGGTATATCATTCCTGCTTCCGGACTTTATGGGGCACTGCTTACCGTGGCGGCTGATTTGATAGGACGTATTATCAACAAGCCTTTTGAAACACCCATCAGCGTGATATTTGCAGTAGTCGGTGTGCCATACTTCCTATATCTTGCAAGGAAGCAAAGGAGGGAGTTTGATTGATGAAAAAAAAGCTATTAGTCATTATTCTGATGATTTTTGCGGCAATTGCTATAGCAGTTATCAGTATCAATACCGGGAAAATGAATCTTTCACCCATGGAGGTACTGAAGGTTGTCCTGGGTAAGGGTACCCAGAGACAGAACCTGATTATACTTGAATTCCGTCTGCCTCGTATTACACTTGCCGTATTGACGGGAATCGGAATGGGGGCTTCCGGCTGTATCATGCAGAGCCTGCTGCGCAATGATATGGCGAGTCCCGGTACCCTTGGCATCAGCTCCGGTTCGGGATTGTTCGTATTGCTGTACGTTGTGGTTTTTGCAGCCAAGGGAACTTCTTCTGCCATTGCTCTGCCGCTGCTGGCATTTTTAGGCGGAATGATTGCAGCTGGGCTGATTTTCTTTCTGTCCTACCGTCGGGGTAAGGATATCTCACCTACAGGACTGATTCTGACCGGCGTTGCCCTTGGGAGCGGATATGGCGCTGCAACGACACTTCTGGTACTAAGGCTTGACCAATATCAGATGGATTTTATGCAGCGTTGGTATGCAGGAAGCCTTTGGGGAGACAGTTGGGACTATCTCGTTATTCTTATCCCATGGACACTTGTTCTCTGCGGTTATGTATTCTATAAGTCCAGAATATTGAACGTGTTAAATCTTGGTAATCAAATGGCAAAGGGTCTGGGTACTGCGGTAAAGCAGGAATTTCTGGGGCTTTCCATTGCAGCAGTGGCGTTGGCCGCAGGAAGCGTATCCCTTGGCGGTAACTTTTTCTTTGTGGGCATGATATCACCCCATATGGCAAGAAAACTGGTAGGGCCTGACCATAAGTTTCTGCTGCCGGCCTCTTGCCTTGCAGGAGCAATTATAGTACTGCTGGCGGACACAATAACCCGAACTATTAGCTTTGGAACGGATATCCCTACCGGAATAATAATTACCGTGCTTAGCACACCGTATTTTCTATATTTATTGGCTAAGTCAAATTAGGAGGTCCCTTATGAATAGTATAACAACCCAAAACCTGGATATTTCCTATGAAGAGGCTTTGATTGTCCGGGGATTAAATATGAAGATTTCTCACGGAAAAATCACCTCCATCATCGGTCCCAACGGATGCGGAAAATCCACCGTACTTAAAGCGGTGGGGAGGATTTTGAAGCCAAAAAACGGAGCGGTATTTTTAAATGGTGAAGATATCCGTACCCTGTCTACGAAAGAAATTGCCAGGAAAATGGCGATTCTTCCCCAGACACCCACAGCCCCCAGCGGCCTTACGGTAAGTGAACTTATCGCATATGGACGCTTTCCCCATCAGCAGGGGTTTGGAAAACTGACGGCGGAGGATAAGAAAATTATAGAGTGGGCTCTTTCTGTTACCAGACTTACAGAGCTTAAGAACAGGGAGATTGATACTCTGTCAGGAGGCCAGCGTCAGCGGGTATGGATTGCCATGGCACTTGCCCAGCAGACGGATCATATCCTGTTGGATGAACCGACAACTTATCTGGATCTTGCCCACCAGCTTGAGGTATTGGAGCTTTTGTGGGATCTGAACAGAGAGCAGGGCTGTACCATTGCTATGGTACTTCATGACCTGAATCTGGCAGCCCGCTTTTCGGATTATATGATTGCAATCCGAGAGGGGGAAATCATTAAGTTTGGAACTCCCGAGCAGGTCATGACACCTGCTGTATTGCGGAGTACATTTTCTATTGATGCGGAAGTTGTCCGGGAGCCGCGATCGGGACGCCCGGTCTGCATTACCTATGATATAATTCAGAGAGGGGCAGTCAAAGGCAGGGAGGCGCTTGTCATATAAAGACAACATTGCGGTGCCATATTCTTTTCGTCCCGGGCTTTGCGGTAATGAGGCCCAGTGTGTTGAAAGTTCTTTAAATTGATAATGATAAATGGTTCCAACTTGATAAGAATGAGATATAACATCTTGTCAGGAAGGAACCTTTTTTACGGCAGCTGTGTTTTTAAGTTGAGCTTCTTTCAACAAAAGTAGTAGGTAAGATGATTTTTTGGGGCAATGTTTCATAGCCTTTAATTCTGGCAAGCAGCAGATTGGCAGCAACCTTGCCGATTTCCTCTTTTGGAACATGATATGTGGTAAGGGGAGGATTGGAGTACTGGGACATTTCAATATCTGACATTCCAATGACAGCCACTCTCATTGGCACCGGGATACCATTGGTATAAAAACTCTTCATTGCAGCCATAGCCATCAGGTCACTTGCTGCAAAAAAAGCAGTGGGATAGTGATTGCTCTTACATAATTCATCGACTTTCCCGGCACATTCGTCTTCATTCCAGCCACAGTCTATGACCCATTCTTTATGAACAGGTAAGCCAGCTTTGTGCATTGCAATTATGTAGCCCTGATAACGCTGGCTGTCTTTAATATCCCCGGATTCACCGCTTCCGCCGATAAATCCGATCTCTTTGTGTCCTTTATCAATGAGGTGTTTCGTTGCTAAGATACCATTTTGCAAATGGTCATAGCCGACATCATCGATATCATCTCTTAAGGTATCAATTCCAATGATATGAGGAACATGTTTTTTGATATATTGATAGATATTATCGCTCAAAGGTTCCATTAAAACCAGACCATCCAAAGAATCGCTGAATGCCGCGCTTAAATGATTCTTATCCTGAAGAATGGGTGCAGATTTAATAAAAGCTAAGTCAATGCCAAGTTCTCTTAATTGTTTTTCTACGCCGGCAAGGATAGACATATAGTAAGGGTCATTATAGCCTTTCTTTGTCACTCTTAAAATACAGCCTATTTTTGCATTTAAGAGGGCTTCTGCATTAGACTTGTGCGTCTTCTTGCGTTGTACTGTAACGGGAGTGTAATTTAATTGATTCACTGCATCAAGTACCCGCTTCTTTGTTTCTTCGGTCATCTTATATTTGGTATCATTATTTAAAACACGGGAGACAGTGGCGATTGAGACATTCGCCAGTTTTGCAACTTCTCGTATGGTACTCATAGGTGTAGTTCCCTTTCTATAAATAGTTATGGATCATAACAAAGATTGTTTAGTTGCTGTTACGTTGTATATTTACTTTACCCCATTTTTATTTAATTGTCAATGTTTAGGCAAAAAATTCATGGTTTATATAGCGGATAGTTATGAAATTAACAATTCATAAAAAATTCAATATGTATTCATAGAATTTATAAAGTGAAAAAATATGTTTTTACCTGTTTACAAATCATGAAACAAGTGCTAATATAAACGTAAACAGAGATAAACAATTTGCGTAACAATGCAAGTTACGTTACATTTTTCAAACTTTAATAAAACACATGGGAGGAAGTAATCATATGGAAAAACCAGTATTAGTAATTATGGCGGCCGGAATGGGAAGCAGATATGGCGGTTTAAAGCAAATTGATTCTGTTGATGAGCAGGGGCATATCATTATTGATTTTTCGATTTTTGATGCAATCAAAGCCGGGTTCCGGAAAGTGGTTTTTATCATTAAGAAAGAAATTGAAGAAGATTTTAAAAAAGTAATTGGAAATTGTACCAAAAATATTGATGATGTCGAGTTTGTTTATCAGGAGATTGCAAAAGTACCGGAAAGTTCTTTAATACCGGAAGGAAGAGTAAAACCGTGGGGTACAGGTCATGCGGTCTTATGCTGCAAAGATAAAATACAGGGACCGTTTGCAGTAATTAATGCCGATGATTTCTATGGCCGTGAAGCATTTACAAAAATATATGATTTCTTAAGTTCTAAGGCAGAGAGCCAAAAAAACCTTTATGCTATGGTTGGATATCAGTTAAAAAATACGTTAACAGAGCATGGATCTGTTGCAAGAGGTGTATGTGGCGTTAATGAGGAAGGTTTCTTAACCAAGATTACAGAAAGAACGAGGATTGAAAAGTTTCCTGAAGGTGCCAAGTACTATGATAACGAGAAGGACAAATGGGAAGATATTTCATCTGACAGTACCGTATCTATGAATCTGTGGGGCTTCCAGGCGAACATAATGGAAGAACTGGAGAAAGAATTTGATACGTTTTTAAAGACAGAGGTTTTAGATAACCCGCTTAAAAGTGAGTTTTTCCTGCCTACCGTTGTTCAGCATATGATTGAAACACAAAAGGCACAGGTAGAAGTGCTGCACTCTAAGGACCAGTGGTTTGGTGTTACCTATAAAGAGGATAAGGAAGTTGTGTTAAGAGAGATAGCAAAGTTAAAAAAACAGGGTGTTTATCCGGAAAATTTATGGTAAGGGTAGCAAAATTATTGTGGAAGTGATAGTATGAGAAAGGCATGGTTGTTGTTATGACAAGAGAAATAAAGAGTGAGTTAATAGAAAAAGCAATTGCACAGTTTCAGACAGAAGGAAATGTCAAAAGTTATGGAAGGTATGGAAATGGACATATCAATGATACTTTTGCCGTGGTTTTTAAAGAGGATGTGAAAGAAAAAAGATACATATTACAGCGTATTAACCATAGCATCTTTAAAGATCCTGAAAAATTAATGTTTAACATCACCCAGGTAACCTCATTTTTAAAAGAGGAGGTAAAAAAACTCGGAGGGGATGAGTTTAGGGAAGTCGTAACTGTAATAAGTACCAGGAACGGTAATTCCTTTTATTCAGACAGCGAGGGGTCTTTCTGGAGAATGTACCTTTTTATTGAAGATGCCAGCTGCTTTGAACAGGTTGATAAGCCGGAGGATTTTTATCAGAGTGCTGTTGCTTTTGGCAGATTTCAGAAGCTGTTATCCGCCTTTGATGCATCCGGTCTGTATGAGGTAATACCGGATTTTCATAATACACCGTTACGTTATGAACGTTTTTTACAGGTCGTGAAAGAGGATAAATGTAACCGTGCCAAAGAGGTAAAGGATGAGATTGAGTTTTTTATCAAGAGAAAAGAGGATATGGAGTGCTGCAAGAACTACTTGGATGAAGGAAAACTCCCGCTTCGTGTAACACATAATGATACGAAGCTTAATAATGTTATGATAGATAATAAGACGGGGAAGGGCCTGTGTGTTATCGATTTAGATACCGTTATGCCCGGTCTGTCCCTCTTTGATTTTGGTGATTCTATTCGTTTTGGTGCGAACACGGCGGCGGAAGATGAAAAGGATTTATCCAAAGTAAGTTTGGATTTGGATTTGTTTGAACAATATGTAAAAGGATATTTAACCGGTTGTGAAGGCAGTCTGACAGATACTGAAATCTCCATGCTGCCCCATGGGGCGAAGACTATGACGCTGGAATGCGGAATGCGTTTTCTGACGGATTATTTAGAGGGTGATGTTTACTTCCGGATTCACCGGGAGGAACATAACTTAGACCGCTGCCATACCCAAATGGCACTTGTTCTTGATATGGAACAGAAATGGAATGAGATGAATGAAATAGTTGCAAAGTACCGTTAACGGTTATCTGCTTGAAAAGGGAAAAGAGTGAAAGGAAACTTTCACTCCCCCTGATTTTATACGCGTGCTAAAGCACGCAGATGGGAGCTGAATATGTCAATATTAGTTACAGGTGGTGCAGGATACATAGGAAGCCATACCTGCCTTGAGTTGTTAAGAAAGGGCTATGATGTTGTTGTTATTGATAACTTAAGTAACTCTTCAAAAGAGTCATTAGAGAGAGTGAAAAAATTAGCCGGCAGAGATCTGACTTTTTATGAGTTCAATGTGGAAGATAAGGAAAAATTAAGGGCAGTATTTGAAAAAGAGAAGATAGAAGCAGTTATTCATTTTGCGGGATTAAAAGCAGTGGGAGAATCTGTTCAGAAGCCGCTGGCATATTACTATAACAACTTAGTATCAACGCTGGTGCTGTGCGAAGTGATGACAGAGTTTCATGTAAAGAAACTGGTATTTAGTTCCTCTGCAACTGTATATGGTAATCCCCATACAGTGCCGATTAAGGAAGATTTCCCGCTGTCTGTTACCAATCCATACGGAAGAACAAAATTAATGCAGGAAGAGATGTTAAGAGACTTAGCAGTAGCTGACAGCGAATGGAAGATTATCCTGTTACGCTATTTTAATCCCATTGGTGCGGATGAGAGCGGGATGATCGGAGAAGATCCCCTTGGTATTCCAAATAATTTGGTACCATACATTACTCAGGTAGCAGTTGGCAAATTAAAAGAGCTGCAAGTATTTGGTGACGATTATGAAACAAAAGACGGCAGTGGCGTAAGAGATTATATCCATGTTACCGACCTTGCGGTTGGCCATGTGAAGTCCATTGAGAAGCTGGACAAAATAGAAGGTGTAAAGACTTATAACCTGGGTACGGGTAAGGGCTACAGTGTTTTTGAGATGGTTGCTGCCTTCTCAAAAAGCTGTAAAAAGCCGATCCCTTATGTTGTGAAAGCAAGAAGACCGGGTGATATTGCAACATGTTATGCTGATCCGGGTCTGGCAAAAGAGGAACTTGGCTTTTGTGCAGAAAGAGAGCTTGCACAGATGTGCGAAGATTCTTATCGCTGGCAGTGCAATAATCCCAACGGATATCGTGATTAAGTCAGAATAAATAAAGAGTATCCTTTCAGGGGAGCTTCCGAATACAGGAAGCTCCCCATTGTTTTAATGCGATACTGAAATGGAGCCCTGATACATTTTCCTATATTCCTGAGGAGATATATTGGTAGTTCTTTTAAATGCCTGAGAAAAGTAACTGGGAGAAGAAAAGCCCACAATCTGAGATATCGAGGATAAAGAATAATTGGTATTTGCAAGCAGATGCTTACTTTCATCAATCCGCCTCTTGATTAAATAATTGATTGGTGAAGTTCCGAACTGCTTGGCAAAATTATGTGCAAAATAGTATTTATTTAAGTGCACAAGAGAACTTAAGGTTTCAATAGTTATATTCTCACTATAGTGATCTTCGATATATTTTTTCGCGATACTGCATTCTCTTGTCAGGCGCGGTCCGGTGAGGATGGAGACCTTAAAGGCATCATTTCGGAGAATGATGGTAAAGATGATATTTAATAAGTTCTGGCATACAAAGTCACGGTATGGCTGGTCGCGCTTCATCTCATGTGCAAGGGTATTAAAGTAAAGATGCAAATCAGATTTATGAGCAGAACTGTTTAAGAGGATACAGCCCCGGTTTTCTGTCTGAAACTGAATTCCTTCCACTCCCAGCACGATATATTCCATTGGCTTTGAAGGATTTGAAATTTCGGTATGTACAATGGTGGGATTTAAGATGATGAGATCATTGGATTTCACATCAAAAGTTTCTGATTCCACAGAGAATTTCCCGGTTCCATTGGTGATGTAAAAGAACTCTGTGAAGTTATGGGAATGGGGAAGGCTTATCCAGTCATTTCCGTATTTTGCCAGTGCCACATAGAGCAAAGTAACATGAATTGCCTGATTCCCCTGCTTGCCGTCAGGGTTAAAAGTATAGGTAAGAGTGGAGTCCTCCTGATGTATCATGGACGCTTCGCATTCATTCTCTGTCTTAAAATTATAACGGCTGTTGCTCATAACTTTCCCCTTCCTGTCATGTAAATATTGTACAAAAATATTAAAAATATAATTGCAAATTGTTTATTATGTCTATTATACAGCAATATTTATAAAGAAGAAAGCAAAAATTCCATTGTTTATAAAATTAAAAATGGTATTGTACAAGTATAACATGAAAGGAAGGATAATCTCAATGAAATGTAGGAAGCTCAAGTTATTCGTATCAATTTTGTTAGTGGTAACATTAATACCGTCCCAGATAAATGTGATTCCGGCAAAAGCATCTGATACAGCACCAACGGTATCGGTAAATGCAGGCAGTCCCGAAATAATATCTGTGGACAATGCACTACAGCAGGATACATGGCAATTAATTGATAGCCATGGTTCTTTTGAAACAATGAAGGAAAATCAAACTCCATCGATTCGTTTGGTATCGGGTCCCCAAAACAATAACGGTAATAACCCGGCGTTATTGGGGAATGATAGCCTAAAGGCAGTATCCGGCGGAGCAATCGAATTTACCGTTGTACCAAACAGCAGTAAAGCAGATTCCAGATTTGGTATCTTTCTCAACTATAAAGACACAAACAACTGTATCTTTATAGGCTACGATTCCTCCAGCAACTGGTTCTATGAATATAAAATAAATGGCGCCGGAGATTGGCCTTCGTTAAATCAAACAGCACCTAATGCGGGGGAAGAAGTAAAAGTAAAAATTGAATTTGGCACCAACAATGAAATGAAGGTTACCTTAAACGGTGCTGAAAAAGTAATTGATACCTCTCCCTTTTCCAGCCTGTCCGAAGGCGAAATCTTATTTAAAGCCGGTACCTATGGTACAGCCGTAACGGATGTGACCCTAAAAGACATCAAGTTCAATGGTATAGCAGCCGGTGTGAATGATTGGAAATTAAAATCCAGCGCAAGCGGCGAAACGGCAGCCGTAACTGCGAACGATAAGGTAAGCGGAATTAGATTAACCGCCAATGCCGGTGATGATAATACTTATGAATCCAGTGCAAAATTAATGGATATCACTGCCGGAGATTTTAAGAACGGATCTTTTGAAGCGGTCCTTACTCCGGGCGCAGCCTATGGTGGAGCAACTACCGGTATGTATTTAAGATATATTGATCCGACACATTTTGTATTCGTTGGCTTTGATGAAGTATCCGGCTGGTTCTGGGAATATAAGGACGGCGGAGCAAATGATAGTTACGGATATTTTAGTGATGCGGCCGGTGCACTTCCACAGGTAGGTCAGGACATTAAATTAAAAATAACTGCATCCGATGAAAAACTATATCTTTGGATCAATGATGGAACGAACATTGACTTAAGTGCCGAAGCCGGATTTGATCAGACTGTATTCAAAAACCTGCCTGCCGGAAAGATCGGATTTAAAGCAGGAAAATATGGTGATGAGCAGGTCGATGTAACCATCAAATCCGTTAGTTATATCAAGATGCTGGAAACGGAAGAAGAAACCCCTTCTGAACCCTATTCCTATAGCAATGATTTTGAAACCGGTCATGAAGATATCTCTGCTTTTGCCAATATCGGTACCGGCAGCGCATCTTTTGAACGCGTCACATACGGTGACGGTCATGCATTGCAGGTAACCGTACCAAGTACCGGCAGTAACGGAGCGATTATTGCAGATACTACAACGAAAAAGATTACCAATGGTTATATTGAAGCAGATATTGTTCCTGCCAACGGTACATCTAAAACAAAATTGAGCGATATCCGTTTTGGTGTGGCACTTAGAGCCAATACAAGTGTGGCAGCAAGGGACTTGATATATGTTGGAACCGGCGATTCAGACGGACTATGGTTTTATGAGCATTGGAATCCCGATAATTCTACCAATGCCTGGTCCAGCATGTATGACGGAAGTCCCTTAAGCCCGGGAGAAAAAACGCATATAAAGGCAAAAGTGCTGGATGGAGATATTACTCTCTGGGTAAATGGCGTTAAGGTAATATCCGGAGCCCTTGGAAATGGTGCCCAAAGAGATGCAGGCTATTTTGGTTTTATTAAATCCCGTAACAGCAATAGCTACCTTATTGATAATATTAAGATACAGGAAGTATTACCTGCAAAGGCACCGAATACCCCTGCGGTAATCGATACTATCGCATCGGATAAGCTAAGTGTTAAGATTGATAAGGTATTTCCAAGAATTATTGATTATACCTGGATCAATGAGGATTCCTGTAAAGGTGAAATATTCAAAGGTCAGGAAAAGAGTATTTATGCATTGAAGTTAAACGGTGTTGTTGTATATCCGCAGGTATCCTGTGTTATTAATGACAAAAAGGATACGGCAGAATATACTTTGACAGCAATTGATGAAGATAATCAGATTAATGCCGAGATTACGGCACAGATTCACGTTGAAGGCAATCAGGCGGGACTTACCCTTACTTCAATTAAAAATCATAGTACGGAGAATTTAAAATCGATTGAAATACCTGATTTTAATATGATAACAATTACGAGCGATCAGCAAAATGCACAATTTAAAGGTGCCGTACTTTCAGGCAATACTACTGTAACAGGAGATACAACCGTAGCTTTGGATAAAAATTATACGGTGGATGCTCCGAGCGGGTATGCTTATGGTGTTCTTTCTTCCAATAAATTAAGTGCAGGTATATGGAGCAATTCAGAAGCCAACAGTGATTTAAGAATTACCAGAAATTCCGGCAGCGGTTATAATGACAAATTGGAAGAATACAAATCAATCTCATTAACCAGTTCACCATGGATTTATGAATATTATCCTGTAACGGAACAGACAGAAGCAAACGTTACCAAATCAACACCAATGGCTAAAATTATTATTACACCTGATGTTAACGGTGATAGCATTACAGACTGGCAGGACGGAGCCATTGCCTACAGAGAGATTATGAATAATCCGGCAGGCTGGGAGGAGGTTGCAGATGTAGTAGCATACCGTATTCCTATGAACTTTGCAAGCCAGGCTACCAATCCATTCTTAAAGACACTCGACAACGTAAAAAAAGTATTCCTTGCAACAGACGGATTAGGGCAAGCTGTCTTATTAAAAGGATATGCCAATGAAGGCCATGACTCCGGGCATCCTGATTATGGTGCTGTTGGAGAACGAATGGGCGGTGAGGCGGATATTAATACCCTTCTTACTTCCGGACATAATTACAATGCAACCTTTGGCGTACATATTAATGCACAGGAGACCTATCCGGAGGCAAAAGCATTTAAAGAAGAATTTATTAATGGCAATCCCGATGGCTGGGACTGGTTGGACCCTTCTTATACCATCAACCGTAATTATGATTTAGTATCCGGTGAAAGAAAAATAAGATTAAATGAACTAAATGAGGCAACAAAGGGCAATCTCGATTTCATTTATCTTGATGTATGGTACGGAGATTCCTGGGAGAGCAGAAGAATAGCGGAGCAGATTAATTCCCTGGGCTGGCGTTTTAGCACCGAATTTGGTACCGCAGTAGAATATGATTCTACCTGGCAGCATTGGGCAACAGATGCAACCTATGGCGGATCTACTTCCAAGGGAATCAACAGCGAATTAATCCGCTTTATCCGCAATCACCAGAAAGACTCCTGGGTTCTTAATTATCCCTCTTATAAAGGTACCGCAGACAATCCGTTGCTGGGTGGATTGGATTTGGAAGGTTTTGAAGGCTGGCAGGGTGAATATGACTTTGATAAATATATTGATGTTACCTTTAATACCAACCTTCCCACAAAATTTCTGCAGCATTATGTAGTTACAAACTGGAAAGACCAGGCAGGCGATATGTCAGAGACTAATCTGGAGAAAGAGATTACACTAAAGAGTGACGCATATGCTGAAAATGCGGATAAAGTAGTGGTAACCAGAAAAGACGACGGATCCAGAGAACGTATTATAACCTTTAACGGCACGAAAGTGTTAGATGGTGAAACCTATCTGCTGCCTTGGAATTTTGGCGCTTTGACTGAAAGCTCCCAGACTTTACCGGAGGCTGCAGAAGATAAACTATATCATTGGAATAAAGACGGCGGGACTACAACCTGGCAGCTGATCGACAGCTGGAAAGACTGTACCAATATCAAAGTATATGAATTATCTGACCAGGGAAGATTAGACGGAACCACAGTTGAAGTTAAAGACGGCTCCATTACGCTGGAAGCAAAGCCGGGGACTGCTTATGTAATATATAAGGGTGCCAGAGAAAAAAATACCGGCGTTAACTGGGGAGAAGCATCCAATATTGAAGACCCGGGCTTTAACAGCAATGATTTGAAGGCATGGGATATAAAAGGCGATACATCTGCTGCATCTGTAATTAAAATTGATGGCAATGAAACACTGAAAATAGCAGATACGAAAGAAGATACTTCTTTGTCACAAACAATTACAGGTTTGGAGGCAGGTAAGAATTATGTTGCTTTAGTGTCTGTTGATAACCGGAGTACAAGTGCCGGTACTTTAGAAGTAAAAAGCGGCACACAAGTTGTAAGCAGCTATGCGAATGCTTCCTTTGTTCATAACTATATCTCAGCAGATGGACATAACAATTACACCAATCAGAAAAATAATGGCAGCGGCAGCTACATGCAGACGATGCAGGTAAGCTTCACGGCAGCTTCCTCTGTTGCAACATTAACGCTAAAGCGTGGGAAAGGCACCGGAATCACTTACTTTGATGATATTCGCATTGTGAAGAAAACTTTAAATAATTATGTAAATAAGAATATCTTTCAGCAGGATTTCGAAAGTGTAGTATCCGGATTGTATCCTTTTGTGTTAGGCCCTGCACAAGGTGTCACCGATCCAAGAACTCATCTGTCAGAGCTGCATGCCCCCTATACTCAAAAAGGGTGGAGCGGAAGAGTATTAGATGATGTAATATCCGGCAATTGGTCCTTAAAGCATCATTCTATTGAGGAAGGAATGATATATCAGACAATACCCCAGAACTTCAGATTTGAAGCCGGAAGAAAATACAGGGTTGAATTTGATTATGAAACAGTGCTGAATGGAGGATATGCCTTTGCTCTGGGCGTAGGAAATAAAACTACAGATACCGGTACGATTTTCGAAGTATCCGATGTTCCGAAACATTTTACAACAACAGTTACCGGTGATGCTTCCGGACAGACATGGTTTGGTCTGTATGGAACAGGAGTTTCTGCCGATGGGTCTGTCGGACAGAGAGATTTTATACTGGATAATTTAAAAATTACAGATATTACAGACGGAGAACCGGTAGAAAAAAGTTACCGTATCCAGTTCAATGCAGAACCAGGTTCGGCAAAGATTACTGTAATGAAAGACAATACAGTCATTGAACCGGAGGCGGATGGAAGCTATCATCTTCCGGAAGGAAATTATACTTATACAATAAATGCTCCGGGGTATGTGTCAAAGGAGAATATAGTATTTACTGTAACGAAGGATGAAACAATCAGTATTAAATTAGAACCGGTCAATGTCCAGCCAACGGGACCTGCAGAGCCAACGGAACCTGCAAAGCCGACAGAGCCTGCAAAGCCCACAGAACCGGCGAAGCCGACACAACCGGTAACACCAACACCCGGTAATCCCGGCGATGTTAAGATCACTACTTCAAAAACCACAGATACTAAAGGAAATACTGTTATAACAGCTGTTCTATCAAAATCTTTAGATGACATACAGGCCAAAGATATTGATATTTCCGGTATTAAGATTACCAAGGCTACAATAACTGCATCCAAAAAGAACGGTACTGATGTTAAAGTGGCAGTAAAAGATGCTGATGGTAAGGAATTATATAGTTGGACCTTTACAGGGGATTCCATAAAACATTCCGCTTCCAAGCCAGCTGATATTAATGTCGGATTCACAATGGCTCCTGCGAATAAAGAAGATAAGCTAAAGGGTATTATAAAGGTAAGTAAGGAGGTAGCGGATGGTATTCTCCTGAAATTTGAACAGAAAGGGACATTTCCGGCAAGTGCTGCCATTAAGCTTTATGTAGGCAATCAAACGGGAATAAAGCCTGCTGATACCGTATATTTATATTCCTTCAATGAAAAGACGAAGAAATTGGAAGAGCTGCCTTCCAGTAAGTATATCGTAGATAAAAACGGGTATATTACTATGAACTTAGTACACGGTGAAAATTATGTTCTCCTTGGAGATAAGCCTGATTCCCAAGTAATAACTCCTATCCTTGGTCAGATTAAAGTAAAAGCATCAAGTACTACCCTCCAGAAAGGCAAGAAAACTGCTTTAAATGTAGCATTGCCTGTTACTCTTGAAAAAGTCAATTCTTTCAAAAAGGATAAGGTATCCCAGAAAGGCGTGAGGGCAGTCTCAATTACATATAAAACAAGTAACAGTAAGATTGCAGCTGTTTCAAGTACCGGAACGGTAACGGGTAAAAAGGCCGGAAAGGTTGCAATTACAGTGACTGCTAAATTAAGTGACGGGACACAAAAAACATTTAAAACCACAATTACAGTAAAATAATAATTAATCTGGTATTATGTGGATATTGTACAAAAAAATCTTAAAGACATGATTGCTAATTGTTTCTTATATATATTGTGCAGCAATATATATAAAGAAGAAAGCAAAATTTCTATTGTTTATAAAATTAAATACTGTATACTACATACATAGTCGTAAAGGAGGATAAATATATGAAAAAGTTTGTTAGTATTTTCTTGGTACTTGCATTGATGATTAGTTCCTTCGCTGGTTGTGCGAAAAAAGATGAGACTAATACAGGTGCTAATGCAACACCTGCCGCAACTTCAGAACCTGCCAAAGAGGAAGCCACCGAGACACCAAAGCCAGATGTTACAATTAAGGTAGCAGCTATTGAAACAGCTTACGGTGCTGACATGTGGACGAAGGTTTGCGCAGCATTTACAGCAAAAACAGGAATTAAAGTAGAGCTTACAACTGACAAATCCTTAGAGGATGTCATTGGTGCAGGAATGAAAGCGGGAGATTATCCGGATGTTGTTCATTTAGCTACAGGCCGTCCGGCAGCTTTGACAGAGACTTTAATAAAAGAAAATGGCTTAGAAGATATCACAGATGTTTTAAGCATGACAGTTCCGGGAGAAGACAAGAAAGTCAGCGATAAAATCGCCGGCGGATTTACAGAATCTTCTTTGACAAATCCTTATAATGACGGAAAAACATACATGGCACCTATGTTCTACAGCCCATGCGGTTTGTTCTTCAACAAAGGCTTATTTGCAGAAAAAGGCTGGACAGTTCCGACAACCTGGGATGAGATGTGGGAATTAGGAGATAAGGCAAAAGCAGATGGTATTGCATTATTTGCATATCCGACAGCAGGATACTTTGACGCATTCTTCTACGCTCTTCTTTATGAAGTAGGCGGTGCAGATTTCTTCCAAAAAGCTACTACTTACGCAGACGGTATCTGGGATACTGCAGAAGCAAACAAAGCATTTGACATTGTTGAAAAATTAGCTTCTTATACAGAAAAATCAGTTCCGTCCAATGCAAACAATGATAACTACCTTAAAAACCAGCAGTTAATCTTAGATAACAAGGCGTTATTTATGCCAAATGGTACCTGGGTTGTTGGTGAAATGAAGGATGCTCCCCGTGCTGATGGTTTTGAGTGGGGCTTCACGGCACTTCCCGCAATCGCTAAGGGCGGAGATGCTTATTCCTATACATGGTTTGAGCAGTTATGGGTTCCGGCAGCAGCTGAAAACAAAGACGCAGCAAAGCAATTCGTAGCATATATGTATTCTGATGAAGCAGCACAGATCTTCGCAGAGTCCGGTGCTATTCAGCCAATCGTTGGATTTGCTGACAAATTAGAAGGCGACAACAAGATGTTCTACAGCATTTATGATAATGGCGCTAAAGCTGCTTTAGGCAGTTTTGCAGCAACAGATCCTGTAGAAGGTGTAAACTTTGCTGATACTGTATTTGGAACAGTTAACTCCTTAGTAAGTGGAGATAAAACCAAGGCTCAGTGGATCGAATTAGTTAAAAAAGACAGCGATCTGCTCCGTGCCGCATTAAAACAATAAAACATAAAAAGCATACTTTACAGTACCAGGTAGGCGAATATAAACGGTGAGTAGCAACCTAACTCACCGTTTTTTTAACAG
The DNA here is from genome assembly GCF_900143645.1 of Anaerocolumna xylanovorans DSM 12503. Classification (GTDB taxonomy): domain Bacteria; phylum Bacillota; class Clostridia; order Lachnospirales; family Lachnospiraceae; genus Anaerocolumna; species Anaerocolumna xylanovorans. Next base: position 297,383 of record NZ_FRFD01000005.1, read on the forward strand.
GAGATAGTCATGAAAAATAGAGGAAAATCAGTATTTATATTCTTATGTGTAGCGCCGGCAGTAATTTTGTTTACAATCTTTATGATTATACCAACGATTAATATATTTAAAATGTCACTTTACAAATGGGGCGGATATTCGCCGAATAAAACCTTTGTAGGATTTGATAACTTTGAAAAACTTGCACAGGATATGAAGTTTTTACAAGCCTTTGAGAATACAGTGCTATTAATTGTTATTGTCAGTGTTATAACCATAGCGGTTGCCCTTGTTTTTGCGGCAATCTTAACCAGAGAAAAGATTGTAGGACAGAACTTCTTCCGCATTGTTTTCTATATACCAAACATTTTATCCATTGTAATTATCAGCGCTATTTTTAGTGCGATTCTGGATTCGAAAAATGGATTACTCAATAGTATTCTGGCTCTCTTTCGGGATAAGGGAAGCGAACCGGTCTATTGGCTGGGAGATCAGAAAATTGTTATATTTTCAATTGCGATGGCCATGATATGGCAAGCCATTGGCTATTACATGGTCATGTATATGGCCAGTATGGCAAGTGTTCCGGAGAGTGTATACGAAAGCGCCGATATTGAAGGCGCCAGCCGTATCCGTCAGTTCTTTAGTCTGACAATCCCATTAATTTGGACTAATATCAGAACGACCTTAACGTTCTTTATCATAAGCAGTATTAATCTTAGCTTTATGCTCGTAAAGGCAATGACGAGCGGAGGACCGGACGGCAGTACAGAGGTGTTCCTAAGCTATATGTATAAACAGGCCTACACAAATTCCAGCTACGGATATGGTATGGCGATTGGTGTTGTAGTATTCTTGTTCTCATTTGCTTTAAGCGGAATTGTGAACCTGATTACCAAACGCGAACCAATAGAATTGTAGGAGGCTGAACACATGCATAAACTTCCATTAAAGAAAATTATAATTTATCTTATATTAGGATTGTTAGCAATATCAATTATTGTACCCGTAGGCTGGGTATTTATAGCTTCAATTAAGAAGAATAATGAATTTTACGGCAGTCCCTGGAGGCTTCCGGAATCCTTCTATTTCCAGAATTTTATGGATGCCTGGGGCAGCGCGCACATGGGCGAATATATGCTAAACAGTGTGATTGTTACAGTAGTAGCCCTTGTTATCCTTTTAGTTGTTGCCTTGCCGGCAGCCTATTGCCTTAGCAGATTTAAGTTCAGACTGCGTAAAATCTTAAATATTCTTTTTATGGCCGGTCTGTTTATCAATGTAAACTACATTGTAGTTCCAATCTTTCTGATGTTTATTGATGCGGATAAGGTGTTGAAAAGCTGGGGTCTCTCTCCGTTTTTCTTAAATAATATTTATGTTCTGGCACTTGTTTATGCTGCAACCGCACTTCCCTTTACCATTTACCTATTGTCCGGTTACTTTGTAACGATACCAAGGACTTACGAAGAGGCAGCCTATATTGACGGAAGCGGATATTTAAGGACGATGGTAAAAGTAATATTACCAATGGCCAGGCCAAGTATTATTACAGTAATCCTGTTCAACTTCTTGTCCTTCTGGAATGAGTACATCATAGCAATTACGGTGTTAACGGATCCAAAAGGTGCAAAGACACTTCCGGTCGGTCTGATGAACCTGATGAAAGCGCAGAATGCCGCAGCTCAATATGGCCGTATGTATGCAGGCCTTGTTCTGGTTATGCTGCCGACTCTGATACTGTATATTATAGTGCAAAAGAAACTGACACAGGGTATGACTCTTGGCGGTTTGAAAGAATAGGTGCACGGATATCCAAATTTGTGCCTGCGGCCCAAAGTTTGCAGGTACAGGAAAGGGCATGGCTATTTATATGGAAAATACGATGAAAATGCTGGCAGTCATTCTAAAATGTATATGCCTTGTTGTTTGTGTGGGCTTGGTTATTATCGGGCAGAAGAGCGTAGGTTATCAGGGGTTATACACCATGATTGCAGGCTTATGCGGAATACTGTTATTGCTGTATCTTTATAATAGAAAATACAGGTAAAGAAATACACATATTTAATAATACTAGTTTGATTAAAGGGCGTTAAGGCGCCGGAATGGCGGTAGAGATGAAAACGAATACAATGTTAACCGGAAGGGTTACAATACCAACAGACATTGATGTTGTTCCGGAAACAATTGAGTTATTGAATAAATGGGGAGCAGATGCTATCCGTGATTGTGACGGTACTGATTATCCGGAGGAGTTAAAAGCCGTTCAAGCGAAAGTGTACAGCACTTATTACACAACCCGTAAGGATAATGAATGGGCAAAGGCACATCCCGAAGAAGTACAGCAATGCTATATTATGACTTCCTTTTACACAGCGGCAGAAAAAAATCTGCGTATTCCATTGCTAAAGGGAATAGCAGCCGACCTCATGAAGGTGAACGATTATGATGATAAAACACGCTGGTGGGAAGTCATTGACCGTAGTACAGGCTTGATAGTTCCGGCAGAGGACTGGAGCTATGAGAAAGAAGCAGGAGAAGTCATAATTACAAACTGCAGTCCGTTTCACAACTACACAGTCAGCTTTCTTGCATACCTTATCTGGGACCCGGTACATATGTATAATGCAGTAACCAATGAGTGGAAGGATGTGGAACATCAGATTACCTTTGATGTAAGGCAGCCAAAGACAAGAGCCTATTCCATGCTTCGCCTTCGTAAGTTTATGGAAGAGCATCCCTATGTTGATGTTATCCGGTACACAACATTTTTCCACCAGTTTACCTTAATCTTTGATGAGATGATGCGTGAAAAGTATGTTGACTGGTATGGATATTCAGCCTCAGTATCTCCCTATATCTTAGAACAGTTTGAGAAAGAAGCGGGTTATAAATTCCGTCCGGAGTTTATCATTGATCAGGGATATTATAATAACCAGTACCGTATCCCAAGCAAAGAGTTCAAAGATTTCCAGGCGTTTCAGAGACGTGAAGTGGCAAAGTTAGCAAAGGAAATGGTAGATATCACCCATGAATATGGCAAGGAAGCCATGATGTTTCTGGGGGACCACTGGATAGGAACAGAACCATTTATGGAAGAGTTTAAAACAATCGGTCTGGATGCAGTCGTTGGAAGTGTAGGAAATGGCAGCACCCTTCGGCTGATCAGTGATATTTCAGATGTAAAATATACCGAAGGAAGGTTTCTTCCTTATTTCTTCCCTGATACTTTTTATGAAGGAGGGGATCCTGTTAAGGAAGCTAAAGTAAATTGGGTTACCGCAAGACGTGCTATCTTAAGAAAGCCCATTGATAGGATCGGATATGGCGGTTATTTAAAACTTGCCTGTCAGTTCCCGGAGTTTATTGACTATGTGGAATCTGTCTGCAATGAATTCCGTGAGCTGTATGAAAACATTAAGGGTACAACACCTTACTGTATCAAACGGGTGGCAGTGTTAAACAGCTGGGGTAAGATGCGTGCCTGGGGTGCCCATATGGTACATCATGCACTTTACCAGAAACAAAATTATAGTTATGCAGGGGTGATAGAAGCTTTAAGCGGCACACCATTTGAAGTATCCTTTATTAACTTTGACGATATCAGAAATGACAGTAACCTCTTAAAGAATATTGATGTCATCATTAATGTAGGGGATGGTGATACGGCACATACCGGCGGAGAAGCCTGGGAAGATGCGGCGGTCTCAAGTGCAATCCGTCAGTTTGTTTATGAAGGCGGCGGCTTAATTGGAATTGGTGAACCTACAGGGCACCAGTATCAGGGACGTTATATCCAGCTGGCAAATGTCTTCGGAATAGAAAAGGAAACCGGATTTACTTTAAATTACGATAAATACAACTGGGATGCTGCCAGCAGACACTTTATCACCGAAGATTGCAGGTCAGAAGTTGATTTCGGTGAGGGTAAGAAAAATATGTATGCTTTAGACGGTGCCACCGTTCTTGTTCAGAAAGAGAAAGAAGTTCAAATGGCAGTCAATGAATTTGGCAAGGGAAGAAGTGTTTATCTAAGTGGTCTGCCATATAGTTTTGAAAATAGCAGAGTTTTGTATCGAAGCATTCTTTGGAGTACTCACGATGAAGAAAACTTAAATAAATGGTTCTCCAGCAACTTTAACGTAGAAGTACATGCTTATGTGAAGAATAACAAGTATTGTGTTGTAAATAACACCTATGAGCCGCAAAATACAACGATTTACCGAGGTGATTCCAGCAGCTTTGAATTAGAGTTAGAGGCGAATGAAATTATTTGGTATGAGATATAGAGTTTCCTGGATGTGATAAGAATTATTGCATTTGTGAACACACTTTTTTCTAAAAAAGTATGAGGTAGAAGAGATCATCCCGGCAGTGTATCCTGTAATCAAAGGAGGGATGCTTGTATGACTACGCCATTTCATTTTGCATAGCAAAGGCTATTGCAAATAATTTAACAGGAATAGCCTTTGCAAATCCATTTGTTTCATAAAGGAGATGCAAAATGAGCTATTATTTGATACAACCCAAGGAATCCTACAGGATTCTTAAAAATTGCCCTAAATGCAAGGGTAAGTCATATTATAAAAATTCAAACAACTTCAGGGTAAATGCAAATGGCAAGCAGATAGATGTTTGGCTGATATACCAGTGTGAGACCTGTAATAACACCTACAATCTTAGCGTATATGAGCGTGTCCGGGCATCCGCCCTGCAGCAGAGGGAATATGAAGCATTTCTTAGGAATGACAAAGACCTGGCTTTTTACTATGGTACAAAAAAATCCATTTTCGTAGAAAACAGGGTAGAAATAGATATTTCAGATATTCCTTATGATATTGTAAGACTTGAGGAAATAGGGCGGGAGGAAAAGGAAGAGTTTGTAATAAAAAATCCTTATGGTATTAAGGTACGGACGGACAGGGTAATGGCAGAAATAATGAAGATAAGCAGAAGTGCTGTAAAAGAGCTTTTCCAAAAAGGTATCTTAAGCAGTACGCAGAATTATCTTTTAGAAAGTACCGTTGTTACAGTAAGGAAGAAAGCAATAGATACAAGAAAACAGTTGCCGGAGGAAGAATTTTATGCTATGGTAGAAATATCTTCTGAAAGCAGAGGTTGAAATAGGATTATGTTAATTCACCTACTTTTTAACAACAGCAGACTGCGCTGATTTTTATCAGGATAACAGCTCTTTTTAAAGAGCGTTATTTTGATACGGTTTGCTGGGATTACTTTATGCGGATAGCATCCGTTTTATGGTAGTCTGATAAAAGGTGGGTATTTTTATGCCTGTCAATGGGTTATAGAAGGAGGTATCACATATTATGTGGATTCGTTTACGTTTAAGGTTAGAGTCAGTATAGGCCTGGCAAAAGACGTCATCACCCGGGCCTGTCCTGACGAGGGATAACAGTCAGGAAAGGAATGAACAATATGTCGCAAATTATAATAACTGATATGAGTTTTAGCTATAAGACTTTTTATGAACCAATATTTGAAAAAATCACACTCAATCTGGATACCGACTGGAGGCTTGGACTGATTGGAAGGAACGGAAGGGGAAAGACTACCTTTTTAAAGCTTCTTCACAGGGAGCTCTTGCCGGATAACGGGAAAATTAGTATGGAAACGGACACAGAACTGTTTCCTTATGAAAATAAAGTAAAATATCCTCTTACCATGGATGTCATAAAAGAAAATATCGGAGGCTTAAGAACCTTAGAGGACAATCTGGAAGACATGGAGGCCCTTGGACGGTACCTGGAGCTTGATGGCTTCTCTATGGAGAGCCGCATTAAGAAAGAGATGTACCGTATGAAACTGGCAGAGGAGCTCCTGCTTCGGGACTTTTCCCTTCTGTCGGAAGGAGAGAAAACCAAAGTGCTTCTAATAGCGCTGTTTCTGCGGAAAGACACCTATCTTTTACTGGATGAGCCCACCAATCATCTGGACATTCGCGGAAAAAAGGATGTGGCGGAGTATTTAAGACGGAAAAAGGGCTTTTTGGTAGTATCCCATGACAGGGGATTTTTAGATGAAGTGGCAGACCATATCCTGGCAATTAATAAATCGGATATCACCCTTGAGCAGGGAAACTTTACTACCTGGAAGCAGAATAAGGACTTAAAGGATGAGTTTGAAGCAAGAGCAGGGGATAGATTAAGCAGAGAGGTAAAGCAGCTGGAGCGGCATTCCAAGGAAAGCCGGGCCTGGGCGGGAACAGCCAATGCCCAGAAATATGCTTTTGCCAGCCATGCAAGGACCAATGGTGTAAAAGCCTATATGGGGCAGGCGAAACGTTCGGAGCAGCAGATAAAGGATAAGATAGAGGAAAAGAAATCTCTGCTTCTTAATTTTGAGACAACGAAAAATCTTGAATTTGAACAGTTGGAAACAGAGGGTGCCTGGCTTGTGAAAGGGAAGGATATTATGTATTCCTATGAAGGCAGGGAACTGTTCTTTGGACTATCCTTTGTGGTAAAGCAAGGAGACCGTATCTGGGTAAAGGGTGAGAACGGAGCCGGTAAGACCACCCTGTTAAAACTGATTATGGGCAGGCTTTCCACCAGAGGAATTACACGGGCAGAGGGGCTTAGGATTACGGAGACCCTGCAGGAGCCTCTGTGGAAGGAAGGATATCTAAAAGAAATTATAACCGAAGCGGGTATAAATGCTGACAATTTTGAAAACCTGTGCCGCCTTTTTGATCTTCCGGACTCACTTTTTGACCGTCCGTTAGAGACCTTTAGCAAAGGTGAGCTAAAAAAAATTGAAATAGCAAGAGCACTTTCCATGGAAAATCATCTGATTCTTTTGGATGAACCGCTCAATTACATGGATATTTATTTCAGAGAACAATTAGAAAGGGCAATCCTTGCCATAAATCCGACCCTTATATTTGTTGAACACGACGAATGGTTTGGGGAGAGAGTAGCCACCAGGATAATTCCTGTCGGAGAGTAAAAAAGAATAGCCAGGCTATATTTGACTTTAAAGTGGGATTTTGCTAGACTTAAAAAGGATAGTACCAAGGCAGAGGAGAAAGGTGGAAACGGTTATGAAGAACCTTACCAAACCAGTAAATTTCAGGGATTTGGGCGGACTGAAAGGCAAAGACGGCAGAAGAATCCGTCCCTTTAGTATTCTTCGCTCGGGAGAACTGGTAAAGCTTTCTGTGAAAGACAGGGAGATACTCGCAAAAGAATATCAACTGAAAACAATTGTTGACCTGCGGGGAGAAAAGGAATACAGTGTGAATCCGGATGATGATATCCTGGGAACGGTTTATCATAATATTGATATCCTAAAGAAAATCCATGAAACCGGTGCAGACTTGGGAAGCCTGGAATCTGTTCGGGATGTCCACGGGGCAAATTTCCATATGAACAGCCTTTATGAACAGATGGTTTCAAATGAAGGAGCGCAGAGAGGTTTTAGAGAGTTTCTCGAGTTACTGCTAAAGCAGCGGGAGGGAGCATTTCTTTTCCATTGCTTTGCAGGCAAAGACAGGACAGGATTGGCTGCCGCTATTATCTTAACAATTCTTGACGTAAGTAAGGATGATATCTTTACAGATTATTTAAAGACTAATGAATTAAGAAGAGAAGAAAACTTAAGGCTGCTGGGAAAACTAAAGAATCAGGGCCTTTCAGATGAACAGTGCAGTATTGTTGAGATTGCTCTGACAGTAAACGAAGAATATCTTAAAACAGCCTATCAGGCAGCAGAAAAACAGTATGGCTCCTTTTCAGGGTATATAACCAGGGCTTTAAAGGTAACAAAAGAGGAAGAAGAGGAATTGCAAAGAAGGTATCTTATAGAAAGATAAATACAGGATTACCCTGTAAAAAGAGGAGGGGCCGGCAGAAATTCTGCCGGCCATTTATGAAAAAAAGTTTATGTCAACAAGGTTGGGGAGCCTTGATTTACGCTAAGATTTTATTGCTTTTTAATTTGTGTTTGTTTCTTTCTTTATCTTATGAATTCATTATAACGTTCACATGTGTATAGAGTTTGAAGGAATATTGAAGATATTGTGAACATTTAAGAAAAAGAATATAAATTTTGGGAACTAAAAATAAACCGGACATATAAGAGCACTTTTGGATAGGACCTGGCAGAGTGTTTTTGATAAGATAGGTACGTAAGGCGATGGCAAAAGGCATGGAGGTTAGTATGGATTGGATTCAAACCCTGGAAAAGGCAATTGATTACATGGAGGAAAATCTTCTTAGCAATCTGGAATGTGAAGAAATAGCAGAGCAGGTATACGTGTCAAATCATCATTTTCAGAGAACATTTACCCTTCTTACGGGACTGACGGTAGGAGAATATATCAGAAACAGGCGCCTGTCTCTGGCCGGGCAGGAACTTCTTAAGAAGGAGAGCAAAGTAATTGATGCGGCATTAAAATATGGTTATGATTCCCCCGAAAGTTTTGCGAAAGCCTTTAAAAGGTTCCATGGGATAACTCCCGTACAGGCTAAAAAGCAGGGGACCAGTCTAAAATCCTTTAACCGCCTTATAATCAAAATTATAATGGAAGGTGGAAGCAGTATGGATTACAGAATTGAGAAAAAAGAAGCATTTGAGGTTGTTCTTATGACGAGGACATTCAATTACCAAAACAATGCGACGGATATTCCAAAGTTCTGGGAGGAATATTACAGAGAAGGACTTGATAAAAAAGTATGCGGAAAACTGGGAATCTGCCTGCCCTCTGAAAAAGGGAGCAAGGAATACCAATATGGTATAGGGGATAGAAAAGAAGATGCCAAAGAAATTACAGGAGATTTTAAGGAATACAGCATACCGGCACATACATGGGCAGTATTTCGCTGCATAGGCCCGATGCCGGAGGCTATCCAGAATATGTGGAAAAGGGTATACAGTGAGTGGCTTCCCCAGGCAAATTATGAGCTGGTATTGGATTATGATTTTGAATACTACACAGACGGTGATAGTTCCAGTAAGGATTATGTCAGTGAAATCTGGATACCGGTGAAAGAAAAGTAAAAAAATTTTCGTTGACAAGTATTCCGGTATATGATAAATTAATGACTAATAAATATACAGTCCAAATGCAGTGACAAGGAGGAGTACATACTCACCCGGATTTCAGAGAGAAGATGGTTGGTGGAAGTCTTCATTTAGGAAGTATGGAAGTAGCCTTTGAGCAGTGGACCGAAAGAGAAGACAAGTGATTCTTTAGTAGGCTTCAACGGAAGTTTCCGCCGTTACACGGAAAACGGTATCGATATCTTTGCATAATTATGCCAAAGGCTCCGTATCGGAATGAGTGCAGAGATTTCTCTCTGAATTTAGGTGGTAACACGGATAATTATTCGCCCTAAGCTAAAACTTTAGCTTAGGGCTTTTTTTCACCCATTTCACAAGAGGCTGGGAAGGCTAGGATGTATCCCATGCAGTTAAGAAGGAGGAAGACCATGGAAATAAGAGGAACAGAGCTTTTTGTAAAGGCATTAAAGGAAGAAGGAGTTGATACCCTCTTTGCCTATCCGGGAGGGCAGGTAATTGATTTATTTGATGCACTCTATGACACCGAGGGAATCGAAGTCATTCTGCCAAGGCATGAACAGGGATTGATACATGCGGCGGACGGTTATGCCCGTTCCACGGGAAAGGTCGGAGTCTGTCTGGTTACCAGCGGTCCCGGTGCCACCAACTTAGTAACGGGTATTGCTACCGCCAATTATGACAGTGTCCCTTTGGTGTGCTTTACCGGGCAGGTGCCTACCCACCTTATCGGAAATGATGCCTTCCAGGAGGTAGATATCGTGGGAATCACCAGAAATATCTGCAAGCATGCTATAACGGTAAGGGATAGAAAGGACCTTGCCAGAATTATAAAGGAAGCTTTTTTTATTGCCAAGTCCGGTAAACCAGGCCCTGTCGTAGTGGATCTGCCAAAGGATATCCAGCAGGCAATGGGAAGTGATGAATACCCTTTAGAGGTTTCCATCCGGGGTTACAAGCCCAGTACCGGAGTGCATGTAGGCCAGGTAAGAAGAGCAATGAGTGTCTTAAGCCAGGCTAAGCAGCCGGTACTCTTAGTAGGAGGGGGAGTTAACATATCCGGTGCCGGTAAAGAACTTACCAGACTGGCAGAGCTTACCGGAATGCCCGTTATTACCACTATCATGGGAAAAGGAGCCATTCCTACAAATCATCCCCTTTATGTTGGCAATATCGGCATTCATGGAAATTATGCCGCTAACCGCGCTATCAGCGAATGTGATGTGCTGTTTTCCATCGGTACCAGATTCAACGACCGTATCACCGGCAAGATAACCGAATTTGCCAAACTGGCAGCCATTATCCATATTGATATCGATGCCGCGTCCATATCAAGAAATATTCAGGTGGACATTCCTATTGTAGCAGATGCCAAGACCGCTATTTTAAAAATACTGGAGGAAGCAAAGCCTCTTCCCATATCCGAATGGACAGATGAAATTATGAGCTGGAAAGAGGAGCATCCTCTTGAGATGAAAAAATATGAGGGCATGACCCCTGAAATTATCATAAATAAAATCAATGAGAAATTTAAGGACCTTATCGTAGTAACGGATGTAGGCCAGAACCAGATGTGGACCACCCAGTATCTTGAGATGGACCATAGCAGGAAGCTTCTTACCTCTGGAGGGCTTGGCACCATGGGATATGGTCTTCCGGCAGCTATTGGAGCCAAGCTTGGAAATCCGGATACGCCAGTTCTTTGCATATCCGGTGACGGGGGCATGCAGATGAATATCCAGGAGATGGCAACGGCAGTATGTCTGGAGCTTCCGCTGATACTCTGTGTATTTAATAATGCTTATCTTGGGAATGTGCGCCAGTGGCAGGAGATGTTTTACGGCGGCCGTTATTCCTATACCTGCTTGGCAGCGCGGAGAAGCTGCATGAGAGATTGTAAGAATCCTGAAAAATGCTGTCCGAAATATACCCCTGACTTTGTGAAGCTTGCAGAAAGCTATGATGCAATCGGAATCCGTGTTGAAAGGGAGGAAGAAATAGAAGAAGCCCTGGAAACAGCCATAAAGAGTAAGAACACTCCTACCCTTATTGAGTTCATCATAGAACCGGAAGCAAATGTGTATCCGATTGTACCAACGGGAAAGCCGCTTAACGAAATGGTGATAGATTAATCCTGTAAGAGGAAAACAGAAAGGACAAAAACATGGGAAAAGCAATTGAAAATATAATCAAGAAGAGATGGATTTCCCTTTATGTGGAGAATGAAATCGGTGTACTGGCAAAAATATCAGGTCTTTTTTCCGGAAAATCCTACAATATGGACAGTCTTACCGTGGGAGAAACAGAGGATGAAACCATCTCCCGTATGACCATTAGCGTTACCAGTGACGAGAGTACCTTTGAACAGATAAAAAAGCAGTTAAACCGCTGTGTGGAAGTAATCAAGGTAGTGGATTTTACCGACATCCCCATCCATATGAAGGAAATATTATTTGTAAAGATAAACAGCTTGAATGCAGCAGAGAAAGAGGAAGCCTTCCGGATTTCCAAGGTTTACGCTATATCTATCATTGACTGTGACAGAAGCAGCCTGCTTTTGGAATGTGTTCAGACGGAGAGCAAAAACAATGCTATCATAAAGCTTCTGCAAAGTTCTTTCCCTAACCGTATCGAAGTGGTAAAGGGAGGAAGTGTTGCCATTGAAGCTATCAGTGTGGCGGACAGGTAAGGCAGTACATTGGAATCTCTTGAAGATATCTTTGGAGCAGCAAAAAGAAAAATAATAAAGAAGTAAGGGTATTGACATTTTCCGGAATAAGCATATAATATCAAAAAAGCATCTAATAATGGTAACTGCGGTAACCGTAAGCTTGCGATATTCACGAAAGCAGTAAATCATCTGCAAGCAGATGATCTATGCAATGGGAGTTAATATGAAAAATGTATCTTTAAGCACAATGGAATCGTCCTATACCATGAGCTGGGGTTATGAATATAACGCCGGATACTTTTTTATGCCATCAAAGCTTGAAATATCATATACGGATACCGGGCCAGATCATTAGTGGAAGCTATATTATTTGGCAGAACTACTTCTATTATTTATAAACCGGTATTTGTATAAGCTGTATACAAATACCGGTTTTTTATTTTCTGTTCGAATAAGCTTAAATGAAGGGAGAGAAGCATATGGATACAATGGATTATTTAGAAGCGTATTACAATAACTACGACGAGGAGGGCAGGCTTCTAAGAAGACATGGGCAGGTGGAGTATGTAACGACTATGACCTACATTCATAAATTCTTGCCGGAGGAAGACAAGGGAAATTGCAGGATTCTGGAAGTTGGAGCAGGAACAGGGCGTTATTCCATCGCTCTGGCACAGGCGGGATATTCGGTAGACTCTATTGAGCTGGTAGAACATAATCTGAATATATTAAAGTCAAAAGTTAAGGAAGGTTACCGAATCACGGCAAGGCAGGGAAATGCACTGGATTTGTCAGGCTATGGGGATGAAACCTTTGACATGACCCTTGTTCTTGGACCAATGTACCACCTTTATACGGAGGAAGATAAGAAAAAAGCCTTGCAGGAGGCAATTCGGGTAACAAAGGCAAAAGGGTATATTCTTGTAGCTTATTGCATGAATGAGGCCACTATACTGCAGTATTGCTTTGGGAAAAATCAATTGCGGGAATGTATAAGTAAGAATATGTTAACAGAGGATTTTCACTGTATTTCCAGGCCGGAAGATCTGTTTGAAATTGTACGTACGGAAGATATTAAAAGGCTTACCGAAGGAATGGGAGTAACAAGAATCCATTTGATTGCCGCAGATGGGGCAGCCAATTATATGCAGGATGTCATAGACGGCATGGATGATGAATTATATGAACTATACATAAGATATCACCTGTCTGTGTGCGAAAGGCAGGATTTGATAGGAGCGACAAACCATAGTCTGGATATATTAAGGAAGGAGCAGATGAATGAGAACACCGGTACTTGAAACAGAAAGGCTTATCCTGCGGCCTTTAAAAGCTGCGGATGCAAGGGAAGTATATGAGAATTGGGGAAGTGATCCGGAGGTGGCAAGGTTTATGAGCTGGAGCACCCATGCAAATGCAGAAGTCACCAGGGAATGGCTGGAAAAGACAGAGGAGAATATAGATACAGAAGGTATTTATGAATGGGGCTTTGAAAGAAAGTCAGACCATAGACTAATAGGAAGCGGAGGAATCTACTACAGGGAAATCAGAGGGATGTATGACCTGGGCTATAATATTATGAAAGAATGCTGGCATCAGGGATACACCACGGAAGCAGCAGCCAGAATACTGGAGTTTGCCGTTACAGAACTAAAGCAAAAACATCTCTATGCCTATCATGCAAAAGAAAATCTGTACTCCGGCAAAGTAATGGAGAAGGTGGGATTTCATTATATTGGTGACAGAGAATATGACAGCATGGATGGGACGAAGCATTTCGAGGCAAGGGAATATTTATTCTCGAAGTAAGATGAGAAAGAGTCTGGCTTGCCAGACTCTGGTGCTGATGCGCCGTCACGCAGTGACAACTCCCCTCTCTAAATCCACGCTCCGTCCAGGGCAATCACCTGTCCGTTTAAATATTCATTTCCGCCGGCCAATTGCCAGGCAAGTTCGGCTACTTCTTCCGCTTTCCCTAAACGGTTAGCGGGAATTTCTTCTGTCAGGGCTTCCTTATCTGCATTGGATAAGAAGGAATTCATAGAAGTATCAATTGCACCGCAGGCAATGGCATTAACCTGTATGTTGCTTGGAGCAAGTTCCTTTGCCAGAGCTTTTGTAAAGGCATTTATTCCGCCTTTGGAAGCAGAATAGGCTACCTCACAGGAGGCTCCGCAGACACCCCACACGGAGGAAATGTTGACGATTTTGCCTGCTTTTATCCTTACCATATCCGGTACAGCCTGGCTGCAGCAGTTGTAAACAGAGGTGAGGTTGGAATTTATGACAGTATTCCAGGCAGTTATATCTGTTTCGGTAAACAGTCCTACATGAGAAATCCCGGCATTATTAACAAGTACATGAACCGGTCCAAGTGTTTTATTAATCAATTTGAAGAGTTCTTCCACGGCAGGGTAGCTTCCCATGTCTCCTACATAGGCAAGACAAGGCGAACCAATACTTTCAATCTCTGCTTTTGTACGAAGAAGTTCATTTTTACTATTTTTGCAGGTAATGGCAATGCGAAAACCTTCTCTGGCAAAACGCAGGGCAATAGCTTTTCCGATACCTCTGGAAGCGCCGGTTATCAATACGGTTTTGGAATTCATATAACCTCCTGAAATATTTCTTATCACTGCAGATTTGTATATAACACTTCTTTTCATTATATCGAAAAAACCTGTGGAATGCAAATTCTATGAAAGTCTTAAACATCAGAGCTTATCATATGTTTAAAGAAAGAGGGTATCAGACCAGAGGAATTTTTATGAAAGAAGTATTGACGGGCAGCAAAAGAAATTTAATGTTTCTGGTTCCGTTTCTTATTGTGCTGTTTTTCTTATTATTTCTTTTTGGCATGAAAAATTACCACCAAGGCAAAGATGTTCCCGCAATGGTAATGGGCGGAAGATATTATGCCGCTGCTGACTCGTATAACAGCGGCATAAGAACCCAAAGTGAAGATACAGAAACCTACTTTAGACCATCAAAGCTGCCGGTTCTAAATACCCGCTTTGACTTTCAATTTTTTAGAGATTACATGGATAAAAAGACATCGGAAATAGTACTGCCTTCCTCCCTTTTTAGCACACCAGAGGATACAATACTAAACTATTTCAGTATTCTGCGGGAAGCTGCTAACCTGGTAAAGGGAAAGGGGGCAGGCTGTGGGACTCTTGGTGATAGCGTCATACCCTATCCGGCAGCCTATAACTTCCTTACCAAATCTTATCAGGAGCGGCTGACCTATGAGCAGTACCTAAAAACCTTTGAAAATATCCTGCATATCAGTTTACTGAAATACCACAATGTACCTCTGTATGAGAACCGGGATAATATCCTGCGCTATTTTATAGAACTGGAAACCATAGAGGGTAACGAAAGGAACCAGGGGAGCTTCGCATATTATTATGGTTTTGCAGACCTGCAAAAAGAAAACGGGGAATATAAAATATCCAACCTGGAATTTCACGGAGAAGATTACCTGTGTGCACCTTACCATGGCTGGGCATATGATGCTGAAATGTCTGTGCAGGTACGGTATGGAGGCTGGTGTGATATGATTGAAAAAATGTACCCTACAAAGCAGGAAGGATATATAAAGAATATTTCGTTTAGGGGAAAGGATGGGAAAGATTATCTGATTGTGTTTTATCAGCTGACCAATGACACGGACATTGAGATTGCACAGTACCGAAGAGGGGAAACAGGAGAATGGGAGCTGATAAAGTTCAACCCGGAGGATTGCATAAAGGAGGAAAATTATATGAACTTTTATGAGGAAAAGATTTGGCTATGTGTGGATTAGCCTGTGCATTATGCGGTAATAAGGAATGTTCCGGCTGCAAGGAAGGGATGTTTACACATTAATCCCTTGCTTCTGCTGCAAAGCTGTGTTACAATACCACCAATACAAAAAAGGCTATGACAGGGAATAGTAGCTGTTACTTTGATTTCAGAGAGAAGATGGCTGGTGCGAATCTTTAGGAAAAGTACAGGGAAGGCGCCCTCAAGCTGTGGCTTGAACGGAATTCAAGTAGAGACCAACGGAAAATCCACCGTTATCAGGGGAAGCGGCATAAAGTGTATACTCGTGCCGTAACAAGAGTGCAGGTTATCCTGAATTTAGGTAGTACCACGGACAGATATTGTTCGCCCTAAGCAATTATAGATTGCTTAGGGCTTTTTTTGTGGGGAAGTTATGCGTCATAGCTTTTAGTTTTATAAAATGAAAAGTATTTTTCGCACACAAATTTGTCTCTGCGGCCCAAAGTTCGCAGGTACAGGAAAGGCATGGGTATTACAATGAAAGAATTTACTATGGAGGACTTAATGGCTTACTGCAGTCAGTACGGGTTTATATTCAGGGGAAGTGAGATATATGGAGGACTTGCGAATACCTGGGATTACGGCCCCTTGGGTACAAGACTTAAGAACAATATCAAGGATGCCTGGCGGTATTACTTTATACAGACCAGGGATAACAGCTATGAGCTGGATTCGGATATTTTGATGAATCCTACGGTGTGGGAAGCCAGCGGACATCTGGCAGGATTTTCAGACCCTCTTATTGACTGCAAAAGCTGCAAGACCAGGCACCGGGCGGATAATCTCATAAATGACTATACCGATGAGGCAAATGCTGACACCATGACCCAGGAGAAAATGCTTCGCTATATTAGAGAAAAGGAAATCCCATGCCCTAAGTGCGGTAAATCTGATTTTACAGATATCAGGCAGTTTAATCTGATGTTTGCCACCCGGAGGGGAGTGACAGAAGAAAGCGCATCCACCATTTATCTAAGGCCGGAAAACGCCCAGGGAGAGTATGTGAATTTCTTAAATGTTATGCGGAGCATGCGTACAAAGCTGCCCTTTGGTATCGGACAGATAGGAAAGGCTTTCCGGAATGAAATTACACCGGGTAATTTTACCTTCCGTACCATTGAGTTCGAGCAGATGGAATATCAGACTTTTTGCAAAAAGGGAGAAGATGAAGCCTTGTATGATTATTTTAAAAATTATGGAATTCAATTCTTTGAATTCTTAGGAATTAAGAGAGAGAATTTAAGACACCATGACCATGAGAAGCTTGCGCATTATGCCAAGGCGGCCTGCGATATCGAATATCTTTTTCCCTTTGGCTGGGGAGAGATAAACGGAACCCACAACAGGACGGATTTTGATCTTACAAGGCATCAGGAGTATTCCGGTAAGAGCCTTGAATACTTTGAGGAAGAGACGAAGGAAAAATATATTCCCTATATTATAGAGTCCACTTATGGTCTGGACAGAATCGTGCTTGCTTTGCTCTTTGAAACACTTATGGAAGAAGTAAAAGAAGGGGAGACCAGACAGGTATTGCGGCTGCCGGCTTTTCTGGCGCCAATCAAGATTAATGTACTCCCGCTTATAAAGAAGCGCCACACAGAAAAAGCCCTTGAAATTTATAACCACTTAAAAAGGAAATACATGGTTTCCTATGATGATGCCGGTAATATCGGAAAACGCTACCGGAGAGGGGATGTAATAGGAACACCTTATGCAATTACCATAGATGATGATACCCTGGAAAAGGAAACGGTAACAATAAGACAGAGGGATACCATGGAACAGATAAGACTGCCCTATGAAGAGCTGGAAAGTTATTTTAAAGAAAAATTTAATTTTGCAGCTGGCACTGTGCCGCTTTAGCAGACTGCCTTGTCTTTGAGGCGGGATTCTGATATACTATATTTTGGCTATTACGGATGTATTATCCATAGAGGCATATGGAATGTTTGGAAGATATCGTATAAAGAACAGGCAAAGGGCCAAAATAAAAGAAATAGAGTTCAGACAATAAACCCGTAGAAAAGGTGGATGTATCATGGAAGCACATCTTTATAAAAATAAATTTACTCATTATGTCCTTATTATAGTAGGAACTTTCTTAATGGCGGTATCGGTCAATGTAGTATATGAGCCGCTGCAAATGGTAACGGGAGGATTGTCCGGACTTGCTATTGTAATAAAGAAGGTGACAGGTGTGTTTGTCGAAGGCGGAATACCGCTCTGGCTGACAAATCTGATGTTAAATATACCATTGTTTATTACCGCCATTATCGTCCGCGGAAAGACCTTTGTAAAACATGCGCTGTTCGCGGAAGTAAGCTTTACCATTGCACTTGCGCTGGTACCTACAAGCTTTAATTTTATAGGACAGGATTATCTTCTGGCAGCAGTTTTTGGCGGAGTTATCGGCGGAGTAGGAATCGGCCTTGTGTTTGCTGCTAATGCATCTACGGGAGGTACGGATTTACTGGCAATGATAATCCATAAATTCAAGCCCTATTATTCCGTACCGAGGATTTTGACAGTGGTAGACGGCATCGTGGTAATGGTAGGTATTATCAGCTTTGGTATCACGAAGGCTCTTTACGCTATAATAGCCGTATATATTACCACGAAAATATCCGACAGTATTCTGGAAGGACTTAAATTTGCCAAGATGGCGTACATCATATCGGATGAATATGAACGGATAGCAGAGAAGATTATGGCGGAACTTGACAGGGGTGTAACAGGCATCTCAGCAACGGGTATGTATTCCAATCGGGATAAAAAAATGCTTTTTTGCGTGGTATCAAAAAAGGAAATCGTTGAAATAAAAGAATTGGTGGCAGAAGTTGATCCCAAAGCCTTCATTATTGTAAGTGATGCCAGAGAAGTTATGGGAGAAGGTTTTAGAGAATATAGACAGTAAATTTATCAGCCAATCAGTGAAAAATCGGTAAAAATACTTATTTTCGTGACGAATATACAAAGTATACAAAACCCTAAAAATTAATTTGTGGAATTGGGATATGGTGTTAGCTGTGCTAATAGTGTATAGTTAGACATATAGTAATAGTACAAGACAGAGCACATGATGACATAAAATTTTAGGGAGGAATTTATAAAATGGCAAGCTTATCTTTAAAAAACATTAACAAAACATATCCTAATGGTTTTGTAGCTGTTAAAGATTTTAATCTGGAAATTGCTGATAGGGAATTCATCATCTTCGTAGGACCTTCAGGTTGCGGTAAATCTACAACATTACGTATGATCGCCGGTTTGGAAGAAATTACTGGCGGTGAATTATGGATCAATGATAAAATAGTGAATGATGTTGAACCCAAGGACAGAGATATTGCGATGGTTTTCCAGAACTATGCTTTGTATCCTCACATGTCTGTTTATGACAATATGGCATTTGGTCTTAAGTTAAGAAAGACTCCGAAGGATCAGATTGATAAATTAGTTCGTGAGGCTGCCAGAACTCTTGATATTGAACATTTATTAGACCGTAAGCCGAAGGCTTTATCCGGTGGACAGAGACAGCGTGTTGCTATGGGTCGTGCTATCGTTCGTAATCCTAAGGTATTCCTTATGGATGAGCCTTTATCCAACCTGGATGCCAAGCTAAGAGTACAGATGCGTATTGAGATTTCTAAATTACATCAGAGATTGCAGACAACCATTATCTATGTAACACATGACCAGACAGAAGCTATGACACTGGGAACAAGAATCGTAGTTATGAAAGATGGTATCATTCAGCAGGTGGATTCTCCTCAGAATCTGTATAACATGCCGAATAACTTATTCGTAGCAACTTTCATTGGTTCTCCTCAGATGAACGTTATTGAATCTACCGTTGTAAAGAGTGGAAACACCGTTGCTTTACAGTTCGGTACACATTCTATTAAATTACCGGAAGCAAAGGGTAAGAAAATCCTTGATGGCGGATATGAGAATAAGACAGTTATGTTAGGTATTCGTCCTGAAGATGTAAAAGATGAAGAAATGTTCATCAGCAGTTCACCTGACAGCGTTGTAAATGCAACGGTAAGAGTATATGAATTATTAGGTGCTGAAGTTTACCTGTATTTCTCAGTAGACCAGTTTGATGTAACTGCAAGAGTAAATCCTCGTACAACTGCAAGACCTGGCGATACAATTAAAGTGGCATTTGATTTAACAAAGGTTCATGTATTTGATAAGGAAACAGAGCAGGTTATTACACACTAATTTAAATAAAAAATTATATGTGATTATAATAAACAGAGAGCGCAGGGAGCGGCTCTCTGTTTTTTGTGGGATTGGCACAAAGCCAGTGTGAAAAATGAAAATCATTTTTCAAATTTCTTATTAGGGCAGTATCGCAGGCGGGCCTGTGATATGCATGGGAATTAGTGCGAAAAATAAAAAGCATTTTTCACTTTCTATTTAGGCAGTTTCGCAAGTAAACTTGCGAAATGCATGGGAATTAGTGTGAAATAAAAAACATTTCACACCCTGATTTGAGGCAATAAATCATCTGCAAGCAGATGGTTTATACCATGGGAGCTAGCATGAAATTACATAAATCAAACAAAAATGATAATATGTTACAGAACATATTGATTATCCTGGAAAAATTATGTATCATATATTAATGTATGAGAACTAATCTAAAAAAGTTTGTCATAAAAGAGCGGCAAAAGAGATTATATGGTATTAGTTTTGATGCAAAATATAATAGGGTAAAAGGAGTACTTGAATGTATTGTGAACAGTGCGGAACAAAAAATGCAGACGGAGCAAAATTCTGCGAAGCCTGCGGAGCAAAGATGGAAATGCCATTACCAAAGCAGGGCCCGGTAGAAGTAAAACCAGTAGAAGTTAAACCGGCAGAAGTAAAACCAGTAGAAGTTAAAACTATACAAGCTCCTGCTAAGCCACCCATGAAGACATGGAAAAAAGTAATGATTGCTGCTGTAGTAGGAATAGCTATTCTGCTTTTTGCCGGTTTTAAGATGGGGCAATCTTACTATAGTCCGGAAAAAGTAACTGAACGTTATATGAAGAGTATTCAGAAAGAGGATTGGAAACAGGCATTTTCTTATCTGGACCTTGAAAAAACTAATTTTATCAATGCGGAAAGCTTCAAAGAAGCCATGGACAATGAATTGGACTATAGCAAAATTAAGAATTTTACAGTAGCGCAAAATGCGATGAATATTGGTGGAGCGGATAGAAAAATCAATGGTCTTGCAAAGGCTATGACAGTTTATTATATTGCAGACGGCTCCTCAGGGCAGCAGGAGATGACAATTAACCTGATAAAGGTTGGTAAAAAGGAATTTTATATTTTTGATAAATGGGAAGTATCGCCGGAAACATTACTGGTTTCGGATTACTCCATTGAAGTACCAAGCGGTATGAAAGTATCAGTAGATGGTCAGAAGGTATCTGCGGACAGCCTGGAATCAACAGAAGATGGGATTGACCGTTACAATGTTAAGAGTATTTTAAGAGGAAAGCATACGATAGAGGTAACTTCTCCTTATACAGAAGATGTGAAAGAAGAAATATATCCTGAAAATGATACTACTTATGATTATATGCTTTCAGAGATTACCTTAAAACAGGATGTCATAGACGGTCTGGTAAAGCAGGCTGAAGATGATTATATTGCAATTTACAAGGCAGCATTAGAAGGCAAAGGATTTGATGAAGTAAAAGGATTATTCTCTTCCGACCAAGATGTACAAAGTGAGTATCAGGGAGCATATGAGAGTCTGGTTGAGATGATGAAGAACGACGATGGAACGGGCATTACCAATCTAACACTTCGTGATTTCAGCGGGGGCGCGGAATATATTTCAGGTTACAGTATCTCACCCCAGACTATCAGCATGAATGTAACCTTTGATTACGAGTATACCAGTAAGGATTGGTGGACGGGAGACCTTGAGGAACGCAGTGATTCTACGGGAGACAGCTATGATGTTACCTATCAGCTGGAAGGGGATAAATGGGTAATCTCTTATATTTATCTTAATTCAATCTACTATTATTAGAAGGAGAATACATAACATGGGAAAATTTTGCGTAAATTGCGGTAAGGAATTAGAAGACGGTGAAGTATGTAATTGTCAGGGGGAGCAAACGGTAGAAGTGCAAAGCAGTACAGAAGCAGAGAAACCGCCTGTTGCAGCAGCACAAGAAACATTTCAGGAAGTAAAAAATGCCGGAGCAGCTGCTGGAGCAGCATCCAGTGTTTACTTGAAGAAACTTTTTGATACGATTCTTAAAATAATAAAGAAACCTGATGCTGAGTTAAGCAGCTTTATGGCAGAAGGGAATGTAAACATAGCATTAGGAATAATTGCTCTTGAAGGCATATTGTATGGATTGTATCTCTTAGTACTGTTTCAAAAAGTCAATAAAGTAATCAGTACTCTGATGGGCGGAATAATGGGATCCATTGGAAGTATCTTTGGAGGAAGTGACCTGTCTATAGGATATAAATTTCCTCTTGGTAAGATCTTTGTTGTATCCCTCATATTGGGAGTCGCACTTAATGCCATATTAGCCGGAATAGTATTGCTTTTGCACAACCTACTGTTAAAACAGCAGGTTACATATAAGAATATGCTGTGTACAGTATCCGGAAAAAGTGTTGCTATGATTGTAGTAACTGTGGTGGCTATTGTTGTAGGATTTATAAGTCCGACATATGGTTTGGTATGTTATGCGGCAGGAGCCATTTTAAGCTATTTGTATTTTTATATAGCTGTAAAAGCCTCTGTATCCAATGCCGATAAGCGTGTTTACATAGTTTTTCTTTCACTGGTCCTTATGATAGTTGTAAGTCTGATTATGTATAAGCTATGCTATAAACTCTATCTTCCGGAGGGAATTACATCTTCTCTTGGCGGATTAGGCGGTTTATATTAAGTAAAAAATTTATTCGGGCAGTATTTTAACAACTTTTTGTTGATTAAGATACTGCCCGAATTTTATGAATGGGTATTTGCTGTCCCTTATCTATGAATCCGGAAATATAATTCGATTAATAAACTATATATAAAACAGTGGGAATTAATATTATTGTACTAAAAATATTATTAAATTTGTGTAAATTTAGTTTACTTTCTACGAAATCAATGCTAAAATAGTGGGTATAAAATTTGAATTTTGAGAACAAAATGAAAAAGGAGTGACAATATGATATCAAATCAGATCCTGCAAAGTACCATAGAAGGCCTAAAGGGCATTACCAGGATTGACCTTTGTGTAATGGACACAGAAGGAAAGACATTAGCGACTACTATTAATAATGCAGATGATTATGAAAATGCAGTGCTCAATTTTGTGGATTCCCCCGCTGACAGTCAGGTGCTTCAAGGCTATCAATTTTTTAAGGTGTTTGACGAACATCAGTTAGAATATGTAATATTAGCAAAGGGTGACAGTGATGATGTATACATGGTAGGAAAGATTGCTTCCTTCCAGATACAAAATCTTTTAGTGGCTTATAAGGAAAGATATGATAAGGATAACTTTATCAAGAATCTTTTACTTGATAACCTGTTACTGGTTGACATTTATAACAGAGCTAAAAAACTGCATATTGAGACAGATGTCAGAAGAGTTGTTTTTATTATTGAGACAAAGAACGAGAAGGATATTAATGCCCTTGAAACTGTAAGAAGTCTTTTCTCGGGTAAGACCAAGGATTTCATCACTGCCGTAGATGAAAAGAATATTATTCTTGTAAAAGAGCTAAAGCCTACTGAAAACTATGACGATATGAATAAGACGGCAAAAATCATACTGGACATGCTCAATACAGAAGCTATGACCAAGGTGCATGTGGCATTTGGTACCATAATAAATGAGATTAAAGATGTTTCAAGATCCTATAAGGAAGCTAAGATGGCATTGGATGTCGGCAAGATTTTCTATAGCGACAGAAATGTAATGGCATACAGCAATCTTGGTATCGGACGTTTGATTTATCAGCTGCCCATGCCTTTGTGCAAAATGTTCATTAAAGAAATCTTTGACGGGAAATCTCCGGATGAATTTGATGAAGAGACATTAACCACTATCAATAAGTTTTTTGAGAACAATCTTAACGTTTCGGAGACCTCCAGACAGCTGTATATTCACAGAAATACACTGGTTTACCGTCTGGATAAACTTCAAAAGAGCACCAATCTGGACTTAAGAGTTTTTGAAGATGCTATTACTTTTAAGATTGCCCTGATGGTTGTGAAATATATGAAATATATGGAGACACTGGAATACTAGGGAAAAGCTTAAGATATCATATTGTTGTGATAAGAGGGTCCGGGCTTTCTCTTGTTAGCCCGCCCTCTTTTGTTTTATAATTTATAGGAAACTTCTTGAATTTTCTATAAATTATAAAGAGCAGGTCAGAAAGGTATAAGGCAGAATGAATTACAACAGAAACAAAGAAATAGAAGAGGCGGATGCACCGGTTATTGTCTTTGAACGGGTGTCAAAAACGTACCAGAAGGGAACACCTGCCATAAATAATATCAGCTTTCAGATTCGAAAAGGTGAATTTGTATTTATTGTCGGCAGCAGTGGTTCGGGAAAGTCAACTCTGATTAAGCTTATTTTAAAAGAAATTGAACCCACAAACGGAAAGATTTATGTGAATTTCAAGGACCTGACAAGGATGAGGCACAGACAGGTTGCCAAGTACAGAAGGGGAATCGGTGTTGTATTCCAGAATTTCCGCTTGTTAAAGGACCGAAATGTATATGAGAATGTGGCATTTGCCCAAAGAGTAATTGAGGTACCGGGAAGTACTATCAGAAGGCAGGTTCCATTTATGCTTTCTCTTATGGGATTACTGGATAAACAGAAATCCCTTCCTACAGAACTGTCAGGAGGAGAACAGCAAAGGGTGGCTTTGGCAAGGGCATTGGTGAATAATCCGGTCATTTTACTGGCAGATGAGCCTACCGGCAATCTGGACCCGAAGAATTCCTGGGAAATTATGAAGCTGTTAGAGGATATCAACAAACGGGGAACTACTGTCGTTGTGGTAACACATAACAAGGAAATCGTTGATAAAATGCAAAAGAGGGTGATTACCATGAATAAAGGTATATTAATCAGTGATGAGCAAAGAGGTGGATATTCCCATGCGTATTAGTACAATAGGTTACAGCATGAAACAGGGTTTTAAGAATATCCGCAGAAACAGAATGTTTTCTGCTGCTTCCATAGGAACCATTGCTGCTTGTTTGTTTCTCTTCGGTATTTTTTATTTCGTAGTAGCAAATTTTCAGTATATGGTTAAGACAGCCGAAACTTCTGTGGGAGTAACGGTTTTTTTTGACAAAGGAATCGGCCAGGAACAGATTGATAAAATCGGGGAGGAGATTAAGACCAGAGCCGAAGTTGCTTCTGTTACATTCGTTTCCGCTGAACAAACCTGGGAAAACTATAAAGAGAAATATCTAAACAAAGAACTTGCTGAAAGTTTTGGAGATGATAACCCTTTAAAGGATTCAGCTTCCTATTCTGTCAGGTTAAATGATGTTTCCATGCAAAAATCCCTGGTAACTTACATAGAAAGGCTCGATGGTGTAAGGCAGGTAAACCATTCCGATACCATTGCCAATACCTTTAAGAGCTTTAACGCCCTCGTAGGGTATATTTCGGGAGCAATTATCATTATTCTTTTTGCCGTAGCGATATTCCTGATTAATACCACAGTCACTATGGGTATTGCTGTAAGGAAAGAAGAAATAGCGATTATGAAATTAATCGGAGCAAAGGATTCTTTTATCCGTGCGCCGTTTATAGTAGAAGGAGTGATAATCGGCATTTTAGGCTCGGTTATTCCTCTCGGACTTTTGTACTTTATGTACAACAGATTGATAGATTATATTTCAGGAAAATATAATAATATTTTCCGAAGTTTTCGTTTCATTGAACTTAATGGTATATTTAAGACACTGGTTCCGATGTGCCTGATTTTGGGAGTTGGAATTGGCTTCTTTGGCAGTTATCTGACAGTGAGAAGGCAGCTTAAGTTAAAAGAAGGCAAATAGGAACAGGATTTGTGAGGTAAGGGAAGAGGTGCGGATGAAAAAGAAGCAAAGTACAATGGTTCAGAACCATCCTTTCAGTATGAAGGAATTTTTATGTAAAAAAGGTAAGTTATTTGCAGTGTTTTTTCTGATTCTGGTTTTTGCTACTCAGAGTATTTTAAGTTATGCAGGAGAAATCGAGAAGGCAAAAGAAGGTAAGACAACACTGGAGAAAAAAAAGGAAGAAACAGAATCGAAAATTAAGGAATTAGAAAAAGGAAAAAATGATATACTTAACTATATCGAAAAGCTGGATATGGAGTTAAATGATCTGACAACAGAAGTAGAAAAACTTGAGGGTAAGATAAAAAAAGCGAATAGTAATTTAAAGGTGACAAAGGAAGAATTACAAACAGCAAAGGAAAAAGAAAAAGATCAGTATTCCATTATGAAAAGCCGGATTAAGTATATGTATGAAAATGGGGATACAGGGGTATTGGAGATACTTTTACAGTCCGATAATTTTTCCGATATGCTTAACCAAATGGAATATATGGAGAAAATCACGGAATATGACAACGGACTTCTGGAGGAATATAAACACCTGAAAGAGGAAGTAACAAAGAAAGAAAAGGAGCAAAAGGCACAGCTTGAGGAACTTAACAGCCTTAAGGATGAGAAAACCTACGAGCAGGGTACGATACAAAACCTGGTAAAACAGAAAGGTGCAGAAGTTGTCAAATATACAAGCAGTATAAAAGAAAGCCAGGCATTATCAGAACAGTACAGCCAGAAGATTGAAGACCAGGAGGCTGCGATTGAACAGCTCTTAGAAGCGGAAAGAAAGAGAATAGAGGCAGAGGAAAAAAGAAAAAGAGAAGAAGAGGAACGAAGGAGAAAAGAAGAGGAAGAAAAGAGAAAGCAGGAAGAATCACAGAATTCAGGTACAGAAGAAACTCCCGAAGAGAATAATTCTTCCGGAGTTTCCGCAGAGGGCTTTATCTGGCCGGTTCCTGCAAGCAGCAGAATAACCTCCGGTTTTGGGTACCGCAGCCAGCCTACGGAAGGAGCGAGTACATACCATAAGGGAATAGATATCGGAGCACCCAGCGGTACGAAAATTGTAGCTGCAGCTGGAGGTACAGTGGCAGTTGCTGCTTATAGTGTTTCCTGCGGAAATTATATTATGATTTATCATGGCAATAGTACGTATACCACCTATATGCACTGTTCCAAGCTTCTGGTGTCAAAGGGAGATGAGGTAAGCCAGGGACAGGAGATTGGTTTGGTAGGTTCTACAGGAATCTCTACAGGACCGCATCTGCATTTTGCCGTTACAGTTAACGATGAATATAAGAATCCGCTGAATTATGTCAGCTATTAGTGTGCTAATAGCACAAGGCAGCGGCGCAGCCGCATAATGGCCAGATAATAGATTAGGGGCAGCCTGGTACTGACTGACCCGGAAAAGAGGTTAAAAACGATGAAGAATAAGTTTCTGAACGGATTTTTATCCGGATTAGCGGCAACATTTGTTATCGTAGCAATTGTTGTTGCAGTCTTTGTGAATAATGTGAATAATGTGAATGAAAA
This sequence comes from Anaerocolumna xylanovorans DSM 12503, assembly GCF_900143645.1. Lineage (GTDB taxonomy): Bacteria > Bacillota > Clostridia > Lachnospirales > Lachnospiraceae > Anaerocolumna > Anaerocolumna xylanovorans. The sequence continues at coordinate 324,532 of NZ_FRFD01000005.1, forward strand.
CCTCACAAGAGAAAACTCAAATGTAAAAACAGAAAATGCCAGTGCTGCAAAAACGGAAGCTACAGACCAGGAAATCATGAATAAGCTTAATAAGCTGGAAGGTCTGATAGATAAGTACTACATGGAAGATGTGGATAAAAACACAATGGCAGAAGGAATATATAAAGGGCTGCTGGAAAGTCTGAAGGACCCATATTCCGTATACTACACAAAGGATGAGTATGCTGCTTTAATGGAATCTTCCAGCGGTGTTTATTATGGCATTGGTGCAACGGTATCATCTAATGTAAAGACAGGGGTCCTTTCCATCGTGAAGCCATTTGTGGGCGGTCCTGCCTACGAAGCAGGTATTTTGCCCGGAGATGTTTTGTATAAGGTAAATGGAGAAGAAGTAACCGGTAAGGATATTTCAGAGGTGGTAGGTAAGATTAAAGGGAAAGAGGGAACAACGGTAAAGGTTACCATTATCCGTGAAGGAAAATCAAAACCCATTGATTTTACTATAACAAGAAAGAAAGTTGAAGTTCCCACCATTGAATATGAGATGTTAGAGGGTAAGATCGGTTATATTGCTGTTTCTGAATTTGATGAAATAACTGCCGAGCAGTTCCGTGCTGCTGTTAATGACCTTGAAAAACAGGGAGAAAAGGGGCTTGTTATTGATATCAGAAATAATCCCGGCGGACTTCTTGATACCGTCGTAGATATGTTAAAACGCATGCTTCCTAAGGGAATGATAGTTTATACCGAAGACAAATACGGCAACCGTGATGAATACAAATGCGACGGTAAGGAAGAGTTTACGAAACCTCTGGCTGTTCTTATCAACGGGAACAGTGCCAGCGCTTCCGAGATCTTTGCCGGTGCCATTCAGGACTATAAGATCGGAACAATTGTAGGTACCACAAGCTTTGGAAAGGGCATTGTACAATCCATCCTGCCATTAAGTGACGGAACTGCCATCAAGGTAACTGTTTCCAAATATTATACACCAAAGGGAAGAAATATCCATAAGATAGGAATTGCACCGGATGTAACCGTTGAACTAAAAGAGTCACTCCGCCAGAAGGTAGTAATTGAGAAGAGTGAAGATAATCAGCTTCAAAAGGCCCTTGAAATTTTGAATAAGAAGATAAAAGCAGCTAAGTAAGTTATGAGGCAGACAGCAGGTATCGAAAAGTTACTGTAAAAAGTGACAAGAAAACCGATATCAGCTGTCTGCTTTTCTATATACAGGAACAGAACAGACATTCGAAAAATATTGCATTCAAAATTCAGATATGATATAATGACTTGAAATTATTTGATAGATGGAATAACCTATGTCATTATGGAATTCCCGGTGATAAAGGCGGGTTATATAGCCCATAATGATTAAAGTATAGAAGGATAAAGTATGACAGACCAGTCAGAAAGGATAGGAACATGAGTGATTTTAAGCTAGTATCGGAATTTGCGCCCACAGGGGACCAGCCGGAAGCAATAGAACAGCTTGTAAAAGGTTTTAAAGAAGGTAACCAGTTTGAAACCCTGCTCGGCGTAACCGGGTCCGGTAAGACTTTTACTATGGCAAATGTAATTCAGGCCTTGAACCGTCCTACTCTGATAATTGCCCATAATAAGACTCTGGCAGCACAGCTTTATGGTGAATTCAAGGAGTTTTTCCCGGAGAATTCCGTTGAATATTTTGTAAGCTACTACGATTATTACCAGCCGGAGGCATATGTCCCCTCTACGGATACTTATATCGAAAAGGATTCTGCCATTAATGATGAGATTGATAAGCTAAGGCACTCTGCTACGGCAGCGCTCTCAGAGAGAAGAGATGTTATTATTGTAGCCAGCGTCTCCTGTATTTACGGTTTGGGAGACCCCATTGATTATCAGGAAATGGTTATTTCCCTGCGCCCCGGCATGGTAAGGGAACGGGATGAAATATTAAGAAAGCTGGTGGACTTACAGTACACCAGAAACAACATGGATTTTAAGCGCGGAACCTTCCGTGTAAATGGGGATGTAGTAGAGATATTCCCGGTTACATCCGATGACAGGGCAATTCGTGTGGAGTTCTTTGGAGATGAGATAGACCGCATTTCAGAGATCGATGTCCTTACCGGAGAAATAAAATGTACGTTGGAACATATTGCAATCTTTCCTGCCTCTCACTATGTGGTATCCCAGGAGAAGTTAGAGGCAGCTATTAAGACCATAGAGGAAGAGGCGGAAGAAAGAGTACGCTATTTTAAGAGCGAGGACAAGCTTTTAGAGGCGCAGAGAATTGCAGAAAGAACAAACTTTGACATTGAGATGCTAAGAGAGACCGGTTTTTGCTCCGGTATTGAGAATTATTCCAGGCATCTTTCAGGACAGGCACCCGGCAGTACTCCCCATACACTGATGGACTATTTTCCGGAGGATTATTTAATTATTGTCGATGAGTCCCATATTACCATACCGCAGGTACGGGGTATGTATGCGGGCGATCAGGCAAGAAAAAGCACTTTGGTAGACTTTGGCTTCCGCCTGCCTTCTGCCAAGGATAACAGACCTTTAAATTTCGGGGAATTTGAGAATAAGATTAACCAGATGCTCTTTGTTTCCGCCACCCCATCTGTTTACGAGCATGAGCACGAGCTTTTGCGTGCAGAACAGATTATAAGGCCCACCGGTTTATTGGACCCGGAGGTTATGGTGCGGCCCGTTAACGGACAAATTGATGACCTGATCGGAGAGGTAAATAAAGAGACAGCCAATAAGAACAAGATACTGGTAACGACGCTGACCAAGCGGATGGCAGAGGATTTGACCGATTATATGCGGGAAGTAGGCATCCGGGTAAAATATCTCCATTCGGATATTGATACCCTGGAGCGTTCGGAGATAATCCGTGACATGCGTATGGATGTTTTTGATGTCTTGGTGGGAATCAACCTGTTAAGAGAGGGACTTGATATACCGGAGATTACCCTGGTCGCCATACTGGATGCAGATAAGGAAGGATTCCTGCGTTCGGAGACATCCCTGATTCAGACCATCGGGCGTGCAGCCCGTAACTCGGAAGGACGGGTAATCATGTATGCGGATAACATAACGGAATCCATGCATAGGGCAATATCAGAAACCAACCGAAGAAGAGTAATCCAGCAGAGCTATAATGAAGAGCATGGGATCACCCCCACGACTATCCAGAAGAAGATAAGGGAGTTGATCCGAATCTCCAAGAAGGCGGATAAGGACTTCTATAAGATGGATAAGGATCCGGAATCCATGTCCAGAAAAGAGCTGGAGACTGTAGTAAAGAAGGTTTCAAAGGATATGCGGACCGCTGCTGCAGAGCTTAATTTTGAATTGGCAGCTCAGCTTAGGGATCATTTGCTGGAATTAAAGAAACAGCTAAATGAAATGGAAGCGGATTAAAAAAGAGGCCGAAGACAAAGCACAGAAGGACATTAAAGAGTAAATATCCAGAAGAGAGGTAATAATGGCTAATAAGAAACATTATATTAAAATCAGGGGAGCCAAGGAACATAACTTAAAAAATATCAGTGTTAACATTCCCAGAGATGAATTTGTCGTACTGACGGGACTTAGCGGCTCCGGCAAATCCTCTCTGGCCTTTGATACCATATATGCAGAAGGGCAGAGACGGTACATGGAATCTCTCTCCTCCTATGCAAGGCAATTCTTAGGACAGATGGAAAAGCCAAATGTAGAGAGCATTGAAGGGCTTTCACCTGCCATTTCCATAGACCAGAAATCCACTAACCGGAATCCACGTTCTACCGTGGGAACAGTAACGGAGATTTATGATTATTTCCGGTTATTATATGCCAGAGTGGGAATCCCCCATTGCCCGAAGTGCGGGAAGGAAATCAAAAAGCAGACCGTAGACCAGATGGTGGATGAAATCATGCGCCTGAAGGAAGGAAGCAGAATACAGCTTCTGGCACCGGTAATAAGAGGAAGAAAGGGAGAACATGTAAAGCTTCTGGAACAGGCGAAAAAGAGCGGTTATATCCGTGTAATGGTGGACGGGCATCTTTATGAACTGACGGAAGAAATCAAGCTGGATAAGAATATTAAGCATAACATTGAAATAATTGTAGACCGTCTGATCGTTAAGAAGGGAATTGAAAAAAGGCTTTCCGATTCTATCGAGAGCGTACTTAAGCTTTCCGAGGGACTTTTAATAGTAGATGTGGGAGAGGAAGAAACTCTAAGCTTCAGCCAGAATTTTGCCTGCCCTGATTGTAATATCAGCATTGAAGAAATCGAGCCAAGAAGCTTTTCTTTTAACAATCCCTTTGGAGCCTGCCCGGAATGCCATGGTCTTGGGAACAAGATGGAATTCGCAGAGGAGCTTCTCCTTCCCGACGGTTCCTTAAGCCTTGCAGAAGGAGCTATTGCAGCACCTGGATGGCAGTCGGCAACGGATAAGTCAAGCTACACAAGGTGTACGCTGGAGGCTCTGGCAAAGGAATACAAATTTAGTTTGAACACTCCCTACGATGACTTGCCGGATGATATCAAGCATGTGATGATGCACGGAACCGGCGGCAGAGTCGTTAAGGTTAGATATAAAGGGCAAAGGGGCGAGGGAATTTATGACGTCGCCTTTGAAGGTTTAATTAGGAATGTGGAAAGACGCTACCGGGAAACAGGCTCTGAGAGTACCAGGCAGGAGTATGAAACCTATATGAAAACCACTCCCTGCAAAGAGTGTGGCGGCAAGAGGCTTAAAAAAGGAGCCCTGGCAGTTACCATCGGAGATAAGAATATTTCAGAGGTCACCGATTATTCTATCAGAGACCTAAGTGCTTTCATGAATAATCTGGAATTGACACCGACACAGCTTAAAATCGGTGAACTGGTGTTAAAGGAAATTAAAGCAAGAGTAGGCTTCTTAATTAATGTGGGATTAGATTATCTGTCTTTATCCAGAGCTACCGGAACCTTATCCGGAGGAGAAGCACAGAGAATCCGCCTTGCTACCCAGATTGGCTCCGGCCTGGTGGGAGTTGCCTATATATTGGATGAACCCAGCATCGGCCTTCATCAGAGGGACAATGATAAACTGCTAAAGACCTTAAAGAATCTGAAAGACTTAGGCAATACACTGATAGTAGTCGAACATGATGAAGATACCATGTTTGCTGCGGATTATATTATAGATATCGGACCCGGAGCAGGAGAACACGGAGGAGAAGTTATTGCCGAAGGAACAGCCGAGGAGATTATGAGGGTGGAGGAATCCATAACAGGAGCATATCTTAGCGGCAGAATTAAGATTCCGGTACCGCAGGAAAGAAGAAAGCCTACCGGCTTTCTGACAATCAAGGGTGCCAGGGAGAATAACCTTAAGAATGTCACAGTAGATATTCCTCTTGGTGTAATGACTTGTGTAACCGGTGTATCCGGTTCCGGTAAAAGCTCACTGATTACTGAGATTCTTCATAAGAGGCTTGCCAGAGACTTAAACAGGGCCCGCTGTATTCCAGGAAAACATGAAGCAATGCTTGGGATAGAGAAATTGGATAAGGTTATTAACATAGACCAGTCTCCCATTGGAAGGACACCAAGATCCAACCCTGCCACTTATACCGGTGTATTTGACCAGATAAGAGATTTATTTGCGGCCACTGCCGATGCGAAAATGAAAGGCTACTCAAAGGGACGGTTCAGTTTCAATGTGAAGGGCGGACGCTGTGAAGCCTGCTCTGGAGATGGTATCATCAAAATTGAGATGAATTTCCTGCCGGATGTTTACGTACCCTGCGAAGTATGCGGCGGTAAGCGTTACAACCGTGAAACCCTTGAAGTACGTTATAAGGGTAAGAATATTTATGATGTTCTTGACATGACGGTAGAGGAAGCCATGAAGTACTTTGAGAACATGCCTTCCATTCGGAGGAAGATAGAAACCCTTTATGATGTAGGACTTTCTTATATCCGTCTCGGACAGCCTTCCACCACGTTATCCGGCGGCGAGGCACAAAGAATCAAGCTGGCAACAGAGCTTAGCAAACGCAGTACCGGAAAGACCATCTATATCCTGGATGAGCCTACCACAGGACTTCATTTTGCTGATGTTCATAAGCTTATTGAGATACTAAGAAGACTGTCGGAGGGTGGAAACTCTGTGGTTGTTATTGAGCATAATCTGGATGTTATTAAGACAGCCGATTACATCATTGACATGGGACCGGAAGGAGGAGACAAGGGAGGTACTGTTATTGCCAAGGGAACTCCGGAAGAGGTGGCTGAGATGACTAATTCCTATACCGGTTATTATATCAAGAAAATGCTGGAAGAGCATAAAGAGGCGGTGGTATAAATGGAAAGTAATTTCTATGCCATGTTATCCAGAATGAAATATATCGAACGCTGGTCATTGATGCGTAATTCCAGACCTGAGAATGTTTCAGAGCATACCCTTGAGGTAAGTATCCTTGCCCACGCTCTGGCTGTAATAGGGAACAAAAGGCTGAAAAAGAACTTAAACGGAGAGAAAGCTGCTTTGATAGCACTTTTTCATGATTCTACTGAGATTATCACAGGCGATATGCCAACGCCTATTAAGTACTATAACGGGAACATACAGGGAGCTTTTAAGGAAATTGAGGAAGAGGCGGCAAAAAGGCTCCTTCATATGCTGCCGGGAGATTTAAAAGAGGAGTATGAACCGCTCTTTTTCCCGAAGGAAGAAGAGAAGTATCTTTGGAAGTTAGTAAAGGCTGCCGATAAGCTTTCCGCCCTGATAAAATGTATTCAGGAGGAAAAGGCCGGTAACACGGAATTTGCCAATGCAAAGGACAGCCTTACAGGAGCCATAACGGAGCTTCACATAGAAGAAGCAGATATCTTTATGGAGGAGTTCCTGCCTTCTTACTACAAGAATCTGGATGAGCTGACAAAGATTAAACAGACAGTTATAGGAAGGGTAGCAACGGATATGTAATGTTGTATATTCGGTGCGGCATCCAATCAATAGTGGATGGTTTGAAAAATGCCATGCATTTTTCAAATTCTTATTTGAACAGTATCGCAGCTTGCCAGAAATCTGCTGGCAAGCTTGCGATACGCATGGAGATTAGTGACTTCGGATAAATGAATGGGGTGGGACTTAGCAGGTCCTGCCCTATATCTATATATAGAAGTTTTTGTGTTTAGAGATTTATTATATTTATTAATTTTCTATTGAAGGATTCCTTATGACACTGAAATGGCAGAGGCATTCTTTCAGGAGTTTGCCGTGACGGTAAATGATTATGGGATTGCCAGCGCTTAGAAAGTCTGTTATAATTATAAAATATTTTGGGATGGCGTGTATGCAAGGAATACAGCCGGTTAATAATAGTCACTATTGTGAAGAATGAATGGAGAAACAGCATTAGGAGGAAAAGCCAGTGGATAAGGAAATGGTAATAGTCCTTGATTTTGGGGGACAGTATAACCAGCTCATTGCAAGAAGAGTAAGGGAGTGTAATGTTTACTGTGAAGTATTACCCTATAATACAAGCATTGAAAAGATTAAGGAAATAGCACCCAAAGGTATCATATTTACAGGAGGTCCTGCCAGTGTTTATGCAGAAGAGGCACCTCACTGTGAGAAGGAAATCTTTGAACTTGGGATACCGGTACTTGGCATCTGCTATGGCTGTCAGCTTATGACGCATCTGTTAGGCGGCAAGGTAACCAGTGCTACAGTAAGAGAGTATGGAAAGACGGAAGTAACAGTCAATGCAAAATCCCTGCTATTTAAAGATGTTGCCGAAACCTCAGTTTGCTGGATGAGCCATACCGACTATGTGGAGAAGCTTCCGGAAGGCTTTGAAATCACAGCAACTTCAGCTTCCTGTCCGGCAGCGGGCCTGGAAATGCCTGCAAAGAAGCTTTATGGAGTACAATTCCACCCGGAAGTAGTCCATACTCAGGAAGGTACGAAGATGCTTCACAATTTCCTCTATGAAGTCTGCGGATGTTCGGGAGATTGGAAGATGGACTCCTTTGCCGAACAATCCATTAAGAAGCTGAAAGAAAAAATCGGTGATAAGAAAGTCCTCTGCGCTTTATCCGGCGGTGTAGATTCCTCTGTGGCTGCAGTAATGATAAGCAAGGCAGTAGGAAGACAGTTGACCTGTATCTTCGTAGACCACGGCTTACTCCGTAAGAACGAGGGCGATGAAGTAGAGAAGATATTCACCGAGCAATTTGATGTTAATTTTGTAAGAGTAAATGCTCAGCAGAGATTCTATGATAAGTTAGCCGGAGTGGCTGAACCGGAAGCAAAGAGAAAGATTATCGGCGAAGAATTCATTCGTGTATTCGAAGAAGAAGCCAAAAAAATCGGAACCGTGGATTATCTGGTACAGGGAACCATTTACCCTGATGTTATTGAAAGCGGTTTAGGAAAATCGGCTGTAATTAAGAGCCACCATAATGTAGGCGGACTTCCCGATTATGTTGATTTTAAAGAAATCATTGAACCTTTAAGAGACTTATTCAAGGATGAAGTACGTAAAGCCGGCCTTGAACTTGGAATCCCTGAAAAGCTTGTATTCAGACAGCCTTTCCCCGGCCCCGGTCTTGCTATCCGCATCATCGGTGACATAACCGAAGAAAAGGTTAAGATAATTCAGGAGGCAGACGCTATCTACCGTGAGGAAATTGCCAATGCCGGGATTGACAGAAGCATCGGACAGTACTTTGCAGCTTTAACTAATATGCGTTCCGTTGGTGTTATGGGGGATGAAAGAACCTATGACTATGCGGTAGCATTAAGAGCCGTAACCACTACGGACTTCATGACTGCGGAAGCAGCAGAATTACCGTGGGAAGTACTTGGTAAGGTGTCTTCAAGAATTGTGAATGAAGTAAAACATGTAAATAGAGTACTCTATGATTGCACTGGGAAACCACCGGCTACGATAGAGTTTGAGTGATAGGAGAAACGCTACAATCCAGTAAAATCAAGGGTTGTAGCGTTATTTTTTGACTGTGATTCTGGTTTGATTCTATTATTAATTAAATGGTAATTCGAAATCATATGAACTTTCAGTATAATTGTCAAAAATCCTTTAAGAAAGAGGCTTCTTGTGACATCATTAGAAGTTGTATAGAAGTCTAATATTGATTTGAAAAGTTCTTTGTTTATCATGTGTTTTATTTCTTCTATTTTGGGCAGGCAAGAAGGCATAAACTGAATTCTGACCCCGTGATTAATCAAATCTCTGAATTCATCAAAAGAGAAACTTTGAGTTGTAGAAATCGTTGATGAAGCGGTAACAAAATCTTGCAACGAAAGTGCATCTTTAAAACGTTGTTCAGAATCTTGGTTTAAACATATTTTGATGGCTTCTATAAGTTTTGTGTCACAATCAGCTTGTTCAATATCTTTGTAAGCAGCATCGTAATTACTATCTTCCTTATTTCATGCAAATCCAAAGTCTAATATTTTTATTTCGTTATTGGAATTAACCATAACATTAGAATAACTAATATCTCTATGCATATCTGTTTTTGAATGAACATATGCCATACCAGAAATATATTCACGACATAATTTCTCTTTAAGTGCTTTGGGCAAAGGATCATTTTGTAAGACAAACTCAGACAGGCGATGCCCTGAAATAAACGCCATTTTAATATAGGCACTTTCATTGCCTAGAAAACCATAGTCAAAAGTTTTACAACATTTGCATGAGAGTAGTTTAATAACTTTTTGCCTTCGCGTAGGAAACGTTTTTTCATTATTGCAGGTTCACTGTCCTGAAATATGTTAGGATCATATATCTTATATGCAAAAACATCTTCTTTTTGTTCATCATAATATTTATATACTTTACCAAAACCACCTTTTCCTATTTGGTTATTCATTCTATCGATAGAGATATCAGTAAGTATTATGATAACTTCATCGGTCAAAATTGAAGAAGATGAAAGAGAGCTTTTTGCCATTATTTCTAAAGAGACTATAATAAAATTATCTTGAGTTCCATGAACTTTATAACACAAGCTGTATAAAGGATTTTTATATTTTTCAAGCTCTTGTTTGTAGTCTGAACTACAAACAAGAACTAAATCTCTTTGATAGGTGTTTCATTGAATTCTGGTATAAGAGCTATTTGAAAAGGATAAGCAAATTGAGGGACTACAGGACAAGCGGATGATCTTGAACGAGTGAAACGTCATGCTGGAACAGAACAGGTTGACAAGATTATTGAAATTGAGCGACAATGTAATGGATTTTACTGGTCTAATAGAAACCAAGAAGATAAGCACAGATAAGAAAGGGGAATTGTTATGGATGATATGAGAAATATTATTGGTTGTGAGTTTAACGATGATAATGGATGCGTGGAGGTTGCCTATAAAGATGGTAACTTCCTAAAAATAAAATGTGAAGAAGTGGAAGCGAAGCTACGCACAACGGAGCAGGCACTGACAAAGCTGCATAGATTACTAGAACATAATCCATTTGAATATGTTGCAATGGCATTGTTTGGAGAGAGGCAGGCATATTGTGATATTGAAGCTGAAATAGTAAAAGATATGTTTGGGAATATTGTTCAGGGGTATTTGAAGAAGGGATATAATCTGGCAACAGCGAAGATGATGGCGAGGGAGTTTTTTCGGTATGAGAGTTAGTAAAATAAAATGAAAAAAGTAGTAGCATTACCAATTCTTGTACGGTATAATTATGTACAAGTGATGAAAAGTTTAAATGTATGAATTTTGAAAGTGCAAACTAGCACAAAGTGAGGAAAAATATGAGCGAAAAAGGTTATATTCCACCATATACAATATCAGATAAAACAGTAAATTTAATTTCTGCTATTACTGAAATAATAACCAAAATCACTATAAACGATAATATGAGTAATAATCCAAGGCTTAGAAGAGATAACCGTATCCGTACGATTCATGCATCCCTAGCGATAGAAAATAATTCGTTATCCCTAGATCAGGTTACTGATATCATTAATGGAAAGCGGATTCTTGGAGCGCCAGATGAAATATGCGAAGTAAAGAATGCATTTGAAGCATATAACAAACTTTTGGAGCTGAATCCATATTCAATTAAAGATATGTTATTAGCCCATATAGTATTGATGAATGAGCTTACAAAGGAAGCTGGAACGTTTCGAAGTGGTGGCGTAGGAGTTTTTGCAGGGAAGCAGTTGGTTCATATGGCACCTCCCGCAAACCAGGTACCACATTTAATTAAAGACTTGGTGGATTGGGCCAAAAAAGCAGAGGTTCATCCATTGATAAAAAGCTGTGTGTTTCATTATGAATTTGAATTTATCCATCCATTTGCCGATGGTAATGGTAGGATGGGACGCATGTGGCAGACACTATTGCTGTATAAATGGAAGTCGTTGTTTGGATGGCTGCCCATTGAAACATTAATTAGGGAACGTCAGGAAGAATATTATAAAGTGTTGGGAGAATGTGACCATAGTGCAGATTCGGGTAAATTTGTGGAGTTTTTACTAACTACAGTTTATGATGCATTATGCGAAATTGCAGATACCGAACAAGTCACCGAACGAGTCTCTGAACAAGTCGAGAAGTTACTAGAGGTTATGGGTGATAAGGAATATTCAACCAAGGAAATGATGGAGTTGTTAGGATTAAAGCACAGACCATCATTTAGGGATAATTATTTATTACCAGCATCAGAACTGGGATATATTGAAATGACAATACCGGATAAGCCAAATAGTAGTAAGCAGAAATATAGAAAAGTGGAACATACAATTAAGTAAACTTAGATTTTTAACAAGTATGGATTCTAATGTATGTAAATTTATTGAAATTACAAATAAAGGGAGAATATAGACAACATGGGATAATGATCCCGGTGTAAATATGAGACAGAGATTTTGAATATATGCCCAAAAAATGTTTGAAATAAGCGTAATCAAAGGGGAAAATAATAATGTACGAGATTAGACCTGAATCAATAAAGACATTTATCACAGATAGAAATGTTAAGCTTCCACGTTTTCAGAGAAAACAAACTTGGGAAGAAAAGAAAAATTTTCAATTGTGTATAAGTCTGTTTAAGGAATATCCTGTTGGTGTATGTATATTAAGTGTTGACGAAAGTAAAGGGAAAATTGTTCGATGGCTTTTAGATGGTAGGCAGAGAAAAAATGCATTAGTAATGATGTATGATGATCCCGAAAACATATATAATTGGGCAAAACGATTTATTGGTTTTAAGAATTCTGATCAACCAAGTGAAATTGAAGAAAAATTTAATTTTAAGATTAGTGAATATATAGAGGCAGAGTTGGATGATGATTTTGAAATGACACAATTAGATCCAGGAGAAGATGTTTCAGAAGCAGTAAATGATGAAAAAGATGATAATATTGATGCAAATGCATATGGGTTGGAACTATTGCTTGAAATTATTAAAGTGATTCACAATAAGCAAAAAAAGAATACAGGTTTTACAAAACCATTTGATTTTACTAAATATGTAAATAGACTACCATACTTGGAAGTTGATCTAACTGGAACAAAATTATCATCACGTCGAGTGAAGACATTTATTGATGAGTACCGTAAGTACTGTGACGATGAATATATAAATTATGATGATGAGAAGTCTTTCTATAAATTTTTAAGTGTTAGATGTGATATTCAGGATGAGAAAAAAACTCAAGCATTAGTTCATGAAAAATGGAAAGAAATAAAGGAAAGAATCCTTATTGTTGAAAAAATAGATACGCTTCTTACTAATTGCAAAATAGGTATGATAGAAGTGAAAAATCTTTCACCATCAGATTCGCAGAAGATCTTCAATATTATCAATTCAGAAGGTGAAAAATTAACAGCAGTAGAGATATTATCAGCTAAACCGCATTGGAATATCGCGGTTGATAATCCGTCACAAGCTGCAGTTGATGCGACAAAGGAATTATATAAAAGGATTGGAACTGTACAAACGAATGTAGTTAGGTGGGATTTACCAGCAACATTTTTAAATAGAATCGGGAAGAATTTTATTTTAAAGAAATTCACAGATACAAAAACAGATTTCGAAAAGGAATTAACATATGGTTTTAAGATTCTCTCAAGTATATATGTTGGTGGGGTAAAAAAAGAGGATATTGAGGGATTGAGTAAGGCAAGTAATCTGAATTGGAGTTCAGATATTGAAAGTTTGGTTAATGATTTTCAAAATATGTTCAAATTGATTTCGTCATTTGATTATTTTAAATATTTCAAATCTTGGAATACTTCAATTATGGAGTTGACTAGTGACGCAATAGCCTTGGATTTTATTGTAATTGCATATAAGGATTGGTGCAGAAAGGGAAAACCGTTAGGTGATTCAAAGGCTAAACAGTTCCAAAAAAATTGCTTCATTTTGTGGGATAAGCTTATTTTTGAATATATAAATAAGCAGTGGAGAGGCTCCAGTGACTCGAAAATTGCAAACAATATCTTGGCACTTGATAATGAACCGGATCTTTTTGTGTCAGTAAAAGAAGATAAATGGAGAACAATACTCGAAGATCAAATTTTTGCGTATAGTGCTATTGAATCAGCAGATATTTCCATGGCAATTATGAAACCTTTACTCTATCATTTTTATTGCTTAAAAAGTATACAAGGACCAGACACAAGTTATGAAATTGAAATGGATCATATTATTCCGCAAACTTTATTTAATGAATCAACTATTGAAAGAAAAGGTGTTATACAAGACAATCTTCTAAATCTTGGCTTGCTTCCAAAAGATGAAAATGTTGCAAAAAGTAATAAAAGATTGATTTTAATCACTAGCCAATGGCTTAAAGATCAAATAGTAAAATATGAGCTTATTTCAGAGACGAAATTTCATGAATATTCTGATGTTAATAATTATCAGAAATTGTTTGATGAAAGAGCTACAATTTTCATTGAAGCATATACAAGTAAGCGTAATAATATTTTGAACAATTAGTTGAAGAAAAACTGTTATAAAAATTGTTGTTTGGAAAGGAAAACGAGTTGAATTTGTTATGAAGATGCTGTATGAGGTAATATATCAAGATTCAAAGGAAGATAAATAATGATTTTAGATACACTGTCCGAAAGGCATAAAAGAAACTGCAAAGAGATAAAACTTCCATGCTATGTGTGCTTCATAATCTATTAGAAGAAAAAAGCTAAAGAGTATATGTTTCTTTCGTATAATTATGAGGAGTAAAATATCATGTTTGACAAAATATTACGAGAAAAATTATTGCCATCGGAACTGATTATTAAGGATTTTGTAAAGGGTGAACCAGAGTGTAATTATGAAAACTATTTACTTGAAATTGTGAATAAATCATCTTTCTTTCGTGAAAAATCAGAAGAGGAGAATTTTGTAAGTCCACAAATTGAATCAAACGGTGAATGTGATTGCAATTCTAAAAATATAAAATGGATTTTAAACATATAGCGAGCAAAACGGCATTACAAGCAAGGAGTATTTTATCAGCACAAAAAGTGTCATTGCGAAGGGCGTTTTATCACAATTTTACCACAAAAAGAAAATAGTTCAATGAATGGTACACGTTTAAACACTGCTATAAGAGGATTGGATTCTGCACAATTATGTGAATTGAGGAACAATGCACCAAAGCAACAAGGGATAGAAAATGATATATGTGATTTTTTGAAAACATTAGCAACAAAGAAAAATTTATTGTTATTCAGGCCGTATAGATTAAGATTTGATTTTGACATTGGTAATAAACAAATCCAAGAGGCTATAAGCGATGATTTTAAATATATTATGCAGTATTGTCATGCGCTATTACCACTATTTGATATGTATAGGGCTTACATATTTGATGAATATATTGTGCTTATGAAAGAAAAAGATAGTAGATTTACTATTGTTAATACTACAAAGTTGAATGAAAGTCCAACATATATGAAATTAAGGGACTACATATCAGTTTATTAACTTGTGATTGTTGTACTTTATTTTAACATAATGTGCAATAACTACTCTGACAAGTTTCCAGGAGGTGATTATTTGGAAAAGCAACAACTTAAATATTTATCAGTAACACGTAAGTGGGGAGGTACTGAAGTTAGAAAAGAGTTTGATGCTAAAATTGATCAATGGATTATGCAGTTTGATGAAATGGAAAGAGATATAATTTTGGAGTTGTTAAAACATTTTCAATATTATACTTCTAGAAAATTAAAAGATAGTATCATGCAGTTATATAAGAAATTTGTTGATGAGTTTAAAGAGATCCCTGATGATGTGACGTTTATTCCAGTTTATAAAGAATATGGAGTTGGATTTTCAGATGAATTTTACAATAAGTTTTGGCTGATCAACAATATCTATGACTCATCAACAAAGAATATTTATGGATTATTGCAACAAGGTAAAATCCCCAAGAAAATTGCGATATTAGATGATTATAGCGGTAGTGGAAAAACTGTTAAAAATACAATTGAACACTGCATTGAAGAAAACGAAAATTGTAAAAATACGTTGTTTTACATTCTTACGATTCAGATGTCAAAGATTGCTTTAGAAAACTTATTACAATATGCAAAAGAACAATGTATAGAGGTTAGAATATTAAGTTTAGTTTATGAAAACAAAGTATTCGAAAATGAAAAGATTTTTATTAAAGATGTTGCTACAAAAAAGCAAGATGAATATTGTAAAGTATGTTTAAATCATAATGTTAAGCAGAACTATTATTTAGGATATGAAAACACACAAGCATTATTGTCGTTTGAATATAATTCACCTAATAACACACTTGGTCTATTTTGGCATGAAGGAGAAGATTTCTTTGCCATTTTCAGGAGATATAAAAAGAAAAATACGATATTGTCGCAAATGCAAAGAGAGGCAAAACAACGTAAGCAAGAACGAAGTAAAAAAATAATAAAGAGTCATGAAGAAGACGAACGATATATTTTTTTAATGATATATTTGGTAAATCAAGATTTGAAGTTTAATTATCAAGATGCATGTAGTAAGTTTGGAATGTCTGAAGAACAAATGGATGGAGCTATAGGGTATTTATTGAGTAATAAATATATATCTATGGCAGAAGGTAGAATCAAATCTACTAATAAATTAAAGCAAATGATATCAATAACAAAAATATCAGATGTCAAAGAGATGAATTTGAAAGAAAAAAAAGTCGAATTTTCTGCTCCACAGACTTATGTACCCAAAAACTTCGAAAAGACTTTTGGGGGATATAAATATTAAAATAGGTTAATACATACTGGCACTTAGAAAATGAAAAGCAAGTAGCTTTTCTATAGATAAGATTACTTATAAAGTGCTATATTTATGGCGGTCAGCGCAGCCTAAAGGCTTGTTGCTGAACCTTACCATATATATAGCCCAGGCTTCGCCTAGTGCGATTACCAATAGATTCAATTATTCGCAACACTGGATTGCGCTACAATCTCCGATTTCCGCGCGGTTGCTCATAATTTCATAATAACAGTTAGGTAAGTGCCAGTATTTATTATAGATAAAATGGAAGTGAAAACATGTATGAAGATGCAAAAGAAAAAAGTATTATAAGTCAAGATGCATATCAATTAATCAAAATATACATAGGTAGATTAGAGGATAACGATATTCCTGTAATATTTAATCTTAGACATCTTAGAAAAATTTTGAAAATTCCTAAGCAAAAGCAAAGTGCATATTTTGGAGTGAATCGAAATGAAATGTATCGAAAATTTATGATCCCTAAAAAATCAGGGGGATACAGAAAAATTGAGGCTCCGAGTGAAGAATTAAAACTGAGACAATTATGGATTAAGGAAAACATTATTGATAAATTTAAGATATCCGATTCTGCGCAAGGGTTTAGAAAGAATCATTCCATTTATGGCAATGCTTTGCCTCACGTTGGAAAGGAATTAGTTATCAATATTGATATTAAAGATTTTTTTCCCAGTATTACATATCAAAAGGTTTTTAAATTTTTCCGTTATATAGGTTACACCAATCAAGTTTCACACTTATTGACAAAGATGTGTACAAATGTGGATAACGTATTACCACAAGGATCCCCAGCCAGTCCAAGCTTATCAAATATAGTTTTACTAAAAATGGACAAGAGATTATCTAAATTGGCAGGTGCTGTTGAATGTGATTACACAAGATATGCAGATGATATTACTTTCTCTGGCAAGAAAGTAATAAAATCACTTGTGCCAATAATTTGTAAAATTATTGAAGAAGAAGGATACGATGTTAATAAAGGAAAATTGAGATTACAGTATTCAAATCAGCGTCAAGAAGTGACTGGACTTACTGTAAACAAGAAAGTATCATTATCTAAAAGAACGATTAAGGAAATTGAAAATGCAATATACTATTGTAAAAAGTATGGTGTACAAGAGCATATGACAAGAATTAAGTGCGATAAGTCATTTTATAAAGAGCATTTATATGGAATTGCTTATTTTATTAAGATGATTGACAAAGAAAAAGGTAAAAAGTATTTAGAAGAGCTAAACAGGATTGAGTGGTTGTATTAACAAGAAGGTTAATCAAATTTTTTTGCAGTCTCAATCGAGTGATTCTATTTTGATTCTAAAATTCTTCCACGCCACAAAAAAAACA
The DNA here is from genome assembly GCF_900143645.1 of Anaerocolumna xylanovorans DSM 12503. Classification (GTDB taxonomy): domain Bacteria; phylum Bacillota; class Clostridia; order Lachnospirales; family Lachnospiraceae; genus Anaerocolumna; species Anaerocolumna xylanovorans. The sequence continues at coordinate 342,152 of NZ_FRFD01000005.1, forward strand.
AAATAATACATAAAATTCAACAATTTAAAAACAGATGGTGTCAAGATTTTTTCGCAAATTGTATTTCAACCGTCCAGTAACCGGTAGTCAGTCGGCTATGATATCAGACTGGTTCTGGAGATCCAATTCTTTTAGATGCTCCATAATCATGTAGCGCTTTGTACCCCATTGGGTTCCAGCTACATGACGCAGTCTGGCACATACAAGCATCAAAGCACTTTGCCCATCAGGGAAAGCGCCAATTGCACGGGTTCTGCGTTTGATTTCACGATTCAGTCTTTCAATGGTATTGTTGGTGCGGATTCTCGTCCAGTGTTGGCTGGGAAAATCCATGTATGTTAGGGTCTCGTCGATTCCATCTTCGACTTTTTTAGCTGCCGAAGTTAATTTCATCTCACGAAGTTTATCCGCTACCTGTTTAGCCTTTTCCTTTGCAGATGTTTTACACTCTTGAGCATGGATAGCCTTAAGCAGCATAGAGACTTCTTTCATCTTATTACGAGGAGTAGCTGAAAATATATTCCGGTAGAAATGAACAGTACATCTTTGATACTTTGCATCTGGAAATACTTCTGGAATGGATTCGAGCATCCCAAGACATTTATCACCGATAATTAGGCGCACTCCGGCCAGACCACGTTCTTTTAGCCATACAAAGAATGTTCTCCAGCTTTCGCGGTCTTCCTTCATACCTTCTGCCGCCCCAATGATTTCACGACATCCATCCTCGTTGACTCCAATGGCAACAAGGATAGAGACGTTTTGTATTTCACCGCCCCAACTGCGTTTTAAGTAAACACCATCTACATAAATATAGGGATAAGAACCGCTAAGTTTGCGGCTTCTCCATGTCTCAATGTGCTCATAAGCTTTTTTATTTAGATTGCTTATTGTGCCAGGTGAAACTTTGGTTCCCCATAATGCCTCGGTAATATCCTCAACACGACGAACAGAAACACCTGCGAGATACATTTCAATGAGAGCTTCTTCTACAGAGCATTCTCTGTGGCGATATCGCTCAATAATGGCAGTTTCAAACGGAACGCCCTTTAACTTTGGCATTTTCAATTTGACCTCACCAGCCGTGGTTTGAAAGTTTCTGCTGTAATGTTCAGAACGATATCCTTTACGTTCACCGGAACGTTCATATTTATCGGCATTAACGAGTTCATCTGCTTCATGATCCAGCAAGGCATTAAGGGTTTCCTCAACGCTGTTACGTACTAAATCTTTCAATTCGTTATGGATAAGTTCCTGATTTAATTGTATAATGTTATCGGACATGTTCCATAGCCTCCTTTGTGAGATTTGGTTGTGGTGACTTTATTTTACCAAACGGCTATAGACCATGTCTATTTTTTATGAAATTAAATTTGTGAAATTAATTATACGTCATCAATCTAAAACAGGAAGTATGCAATAGACAGATGTGTCTATTGAAAAAAAATTACTATATATTATTATATTTTCAAAGGTGTTAAAACACGGCAAGTTATTGTTATAAAGGAAAAAAATGGGATGCATTTTTGAAGACAAGTTTGATACTGAGAAAAGTGCATTAGAAGATTTCGATGCTGAATGAAAAAATTGATGAGTTAATAAAATAAATGGAGAATATTATGAAAAGAAAGTGCAACTGTAGGCTATGGCAAGTGATTTCTATTATCGCAATAATTATTATAGCGGTGTGCATAGGACTCATTTGGATAATCAGGTTAAACGAGAAAAAGCATTCATTAGATGAAACAATGCAAGCCTGGGAATCAGGAATTCGTATGGATAGAATAGATACTGACACTGACTACCTGGAGGAATTGGAATCATATAGTAGGGGATTAAAAAAAGAATATATGGATTATGTGGAATATCAAAAAGAAGATTCGGTTTTACTTCCGGCAGACCAGATTTTGAGCTACCGGATCAACTACAAGAGTGGAAATGAAACAATCGACGGTTATGTTGCCGCACCTAAAGATTACATGGTGAAATCCTATCCTGTACTGATTTTCAATCGTGGTGGAAACCGAGATTATGGAGAATTGGATCCAACGACAATTGAGTTCTTTGCAAGATATGGGTTTATTACCATGGGAACACAGTATCGCGGCGGCGGAGAAAGTTCCGGAGAAGACGAATTTGGCGGTGCTGATGTCATGGATGTAATTAAGTTGATTGATTATGCGAAAAAACTTGATTGCACAAACGGGAAATTATATTTGTTTGGATGGTCCCGCGGTGCAATGGAAACCTATATTGTTTTAAGCTGTGATAAGCGTATAGATGCGGCAGTTGCAGGTGCAGGAATTACAGATTTGAAAAAGTATTATGTGGAAATGAATCAGATTGGAAATACAGAAATGACCGGGATTTTACGAGAATTGGTTGGAAATCCAAAGTCGGATAGCGAGGAATATGAGAAACGTTCGGCAATCAAATGGCCGGATAAGATAGATACACCGCTATACATAGTCCAGGGAATGGCGGACGAAAGAGTAGCATATCACCATTCGGAAGATTTATATGAAGCAATGGATTTGCTGGGAAAGGATGTTAAGCTGACGCTGTATCCTGGAATGAATCATTTAGATACACCTTGGACATTTCTTGATGATTATTTTTATTGGCTAAAGCAATATTAATAAGAGACAGAACGAGAGGTTGTGATGTCAAAAAGGATTGAGGAAGAAGATAGAAAGAATAATCCTGATGGAAAAGAAGATATTACTTATATTCTGTAATATGACTAAGATATACTTAAATGTGACATTAAACTTTACAATTGAATAGGGATGTTTATTTAAAGTATCTGATTGTTTGAGAGATTTCTATCAAGCCGCGCTAGGAGCGATTCTCGCCTTGAAAATAGGTGCATATCCTATAATAAGACTACAAGGTTGAAGTCGCGTTCAGGGGCAAAGTCCGTTATCCTTGAGGAGAAAAAAGGATTATCCCAAAAACAGAACAAAATAGAACAGATAAGAAAGACTTTGAAATGGGGCATTTTTGTTTTGAAAATTTTATTTAAAATTATCATCTTTTAAGGTAATTAGTTTATTTTCATGGCATTCTACAAGGATACTGGAGTCAATAGAAAAGCCGAGTTGCTCAACATATTTATCTTGTAAAATAATTTGAGGTACTGGCAAGGAATTATTTGAAGAGGAAGAATAAACTTTTAGTTTATGGGTGTAGATATTATAGGAGAGAGATTCTTCGGCTACCGTATTAAGATTCAGTGAGTGAGTTTCAAAGACTTTGAATGTTCTTGTAGACATGGTATTTTGCCTCAAACTACAGGAACTATGATTGTATCGTCTATTTCATTTTAAAAATCTGTTTGGAGATAGCAGAGCAGAAGTCAGTGTTTATACCTATATTAATTTGAGTGACGTATTTTTAAAGAATTATGGGATGATAATAAGACGACTCATGTTTACAGTAAGGATACCCATTTTATGGACAGGATTATCATGATTATATCAAAAGGGAGGAAAAACAAAGCTATATCGCAGATTTAAGATCAAGCATGATAACTAGTATCCATATGGCCGAAAGAAGTGTATTTACGGATAAAGAAGAAACAAAACTAATAAATATTTTTATAAATAGTTTTATCTCTTCTTATTATTCGTTTTGAAAATTCTTTAAAGAGAAAATAGCTATATTTATATAAAAAGTTAATTGTGAAATTAAGACATTTTACAAATTCAGGTAAAATGAACTGGAAATCTTTAAAACTTATTATGATTCAAATTCTTTTAGTGAGATACCTTTTGTGGTTTTCCACGCAATACGACCATTAATACTATATCCTACGACAATTGCAGCAGCAATCGAAGGGCTGCTAAATAAAAAGTCTTGTGTAAATGTAAGATTAGAATCAATTATACCAGTATCAATTAGATTTTGCCGTTTAGAAATAACGCTTTTGGTTAGCGAGCTGGCAACGGTATTTGAAATTTTGGAACCTTTATAAATAACAAATCCATCTGAAGTGGGACTTCCATTTGCTTTAAAACCTGAACTCTCAAGATAGAACTTTGATATGCTTTTTCCATTTAATAATGAACCAGTGGCATTTTCGAGTACTTTATGACCGACAGCACTTAATAATAATTTCGCATTTTCAATAAATTCGTCCATCTCGGCACCATCAGATTCTGATAGGGAGGAAAGAGTAGGGGTATTGGAATTTGTGAGTTTATAGCGGCCAGCTTCTTTGGCGAGAGTATATATTTTATTTTCTAAATATTTCACATGAGCTTTGTTTAAATTGTTGTCCTTGCTAATAAAGACAACACATTCATTCCAAAAGTCTTTTTCACTTAAATGTTGCATTAAGCGACTGTATATATTCTCTGCTTCTCCTATGTAGACTTGGTCTATGCCAGATTCGTCATCCTTTCCAAAAAGAAAATAAATCCCTGTGTTTTTTAATTCTTGACGGTCACAACTAGACTTAACATATGTTCTTGGAATTTTATAGGCTTTTCCAGTCCAGTTTGATAATTCGCACATCCATCTTCCGTCTGGGATTCCTTCTATAAGAAATAACCGGATTGATTTTCCAAAATTCATTAGTTATACCTTCTTTCTATCGTTTTATAAGAATTTCTTCCATTCCCTTTTCTACAGCCAAATTACTATCCGACCTATAAATACTGTTTAATAACTTCGTATTTCTCAAGCAAGTTTGCTATCTCAGCTTTATAATTTGTTTTAATTGTAAATGCATCTGGAATCAAGGGTTTTTTGGAACACAGCCTTTGTATATGACTGTCTTGCCACTCTCTTATTTACTCACAAATTTTAAAAATACAGTACTAAGATCGTTGGCTCAATCATTCTTTTCGAGTTTTTCTTATCCTAAAAGTCCTAATTTACCTATTTTTTAATTTCAAAATTAAAGGGAGAACATCAGAAACAGTTTTAATATCAAAGTTCATAAAAATATATTGTTAATTGATAACTATATTCATGATATAACGATGCTTTTCCTTTGCCCTAACACAGATGTCAGCTATATTTTTACTGGTTATGTGAGGCCTATATAAGTTGTCAGCAATATGGAGTTATGATAGAATAGCTTCATGGGACAATCGTGTTACAGGGTGCTTTGACCGTCATTCTTTAGGAATGGAGGTGATGCCTATGAAAAATCATTTTGATTTTAAGGCCATGCTTACTTTCATTTTTACGTTTTGTAAGTAGCTTTACATAGCAAAACCACCCTGATACTTTGGCCGGTACGGGTGGCATTGCTTCTCATATAATCGGTCAAACCATCTTGTGGACGGTTGTTCCTTTTCTAACCTAAATATATCACGTAACGTATCGCTTGTAAAGAATGAAATGGTATTTTAATAGCTATAAATAAAAAATAAATACTTAAAAAAGTGGAATTTAAAAAAGTACAGTCGAAATCTTGGTGTAAGTTTAGTAGGCACAATTTCCAGAAAAGGATTGTCATGGAGCTTTGTATTATATAAATAGCAGGAGAAGCGGTGAGATATGAGAAATACACAAAGACATAGCAATCCATATTATGCGGAAATATTTACAGTAGATATAAAAAGCTATGAGTATGTATTTTCTGTTGGTATTGATATGATTACTAACAAATATGTAACTGAATATTCAAGGTGCATAGAACGCTCTTTTGTAACCTATAGTGAAAATACCTATACCGAAATTGATTATAAAACATATCTCGAATATCTTAAGCAAGCCCAGGCTAATGGTAACATTTCTAAAGAACGTTATAATGACTTGAAACAGAAAGAAGAGCCAGATATAACATCAGCAAAAAATATAGAAAAGTGTTATGAGAGAATTGCAAAGCAAAATATTCGGGAAATGCAGAAGTGCATTAGTATTTCAACAAAGCTGGAGATAAATAAAGAGCATGTATATAAAAATTATGAGAGCTTTTGTGATAAAAACGACTTTCTCGAGTTGTATTTAAACCGTTATTCCCAAAATCAGGGTTGGTGTGTCAGGATTGTACAAAATGACGCCGGATACAGGTTAAGTGTAATATATCATGCGCATAAATTACCGGACCTATATGAAGAACCAGCGTATATGAAGTTTCTGGCACAGTATAACAGTGACGCTGATACTTACAGTGAATGTGACGTATACGAAAAGCAGCTTGCCAAATGGGAAAAGGATTATTTAATACATGCGCTGGAGGAAGAATATTTTTATGAACAGCTTGCTCCAAAGATGAAAATTCATGATTCCAGGAGCATAGGCTGCATTGGTTCTTGTGAGGTCAGAGTAAAGTATAAGGCAAAGGCATTTTTTTCAAGTAGTGAAAAGATTATTCATGGGTTTGCAGAAAATGATGATAAAAATGCCTGTGGTATTGATTTTTACGGCTTTATTCAAAAATGTAAGAATATAGCAGCCTATCAGTCGAAGCTGGTGAGTTCTGAAGAATAGTGAGGGTATGCATGAACATAATCAGTTATAAATATGGCTTTAGGGATATCAGAAATTATGAATATTCTATGCGGAATGAAGTAATAAAGCTTTATTCTAAGTCAAAAGATAAGGGGTTTGTGAATTATATTGATGTAGTCGGTAAGGAACATGATGACATATTTATGAAGACAATAAGTATCAATGATAAAAATATTATTGAGAGGTATTCCTTAAAATTATGTCTGGAAATCAATCATCAAAAAGAAGAAATTCGTATTCGGGATAACAAAATAGTTTTTGGAGTTGAAGTGAATGGTACAGACAAAGACATGGAGCAGGACTACATGATGCGGGCCGGTTTTCTCCCTAAAGATGTGCAGCGGGATAAATATGGCCTGCACTGGAATCATTATTCATTGGATTATAAGGATTTTGGCAGTAAATTCGAAAATGTCAGATTATATACCGTGAAAAAGGATTTGAGAACAGAAGCAGAAGAGGTAAAGGATATTAGTTTTGATGAAGCTACGCTTCTGTTTGAAGAGTGCTGAAGGATAAATGCGGCCAATTTTATAAAAACATAAAATAAAGGGAAGTGGAGTAGGTCAGTGTCAGATAAATTATATTATATTAACAATCCAAATTTAAAATCTACTTATGCAAATATATGTACAAGCGAAAAAATAAAACCAACACAACGTTTCAATGGAGACAATAAATACGCTGAAATAGAAAATGAAAAATCAGCAAGTCAGCTGTCTTATTATAAAATGACGGAAGAGGAAGAAAAGGTTTGGAAGGAATTATGCGAAAAAGTACATTTATATTTGGCTGAGTTACAAATTCCGGGTGAATATGAAGCGGTAATATCAGAAAGGTTGAAAACCAATATTTATTATACAAAGAACTGTGGATATCACAAAGAACATGGATACTATTATGTGGAATTTGGTGACAGGGGAAGCCTGCATTTGCTTTTGCTATCCGGGGATATAAATGATGCGTTGTGGTGTTTGCTTGAGAGAATTATTGACGAAATTTCTATGAGAGAATCGCAAAAGAATAAAAGAATAAATGAGAGTGGTTGGAAGTGCAATACGAAGTTTGATTATCGGAAGTATTGGTTTGAATATGAGATAAAGGCACTGTCAAAAATCGTGGACAGTGAATTCTTAAAAGATTATATAAATAATAGATTGCATTCTATGAATTGGTGGTTCAATCCACTGCATTGGGGGTTCGACTGCAAAAGAATGGAATTTGTTGAGGTCAGTGATTCGGTTGAAAGAGATACCCTTGAGGGCGACGATGGATACAACACTAAGCTGTAGAGCAATCTGCAGTTTTTTTATTATTCCGCAATAAAAGTATTGACCATTACGCAAGGGAATGCTTTAAAATGTAATTACCAATTCATGAATGGAATAATCGTTAAGGCAGGTAAGTATATGGAAGATAAGTTATTTACAGCAGGAGAAATTGCAGATTTGTCAGGAGTCTCGGTAAGGACAATCCGTTATTATGACAAGAGAAAAATATTGAAACCCATTCATTATTCTGAAAATGGCTATAGGTTATACAACCAGAAATCTGTTGAAACCCTGCAGAAAATAGTAATGCTAAAATATGTTGGTTTTTCTTTGGAGCAGATTGAATCGATGATAAGGGAGGACAAAGATTTGGATTTGAAGAAATCTTTGGCTGCCCAGAAAGCGCTTTTATATGAAAAGCGAGATCATATGGAAAGGATTATTAGGGCGGTAGAGAAGGCGGAGAACGCCAGTGAGCAGGATGCCTGGGAGTGTTTGGTCAATGTGATACAGGTCTCAACAGAAAAAGAAAAGCTGGAAAAACAATATCATAATGATGAAAACCTTCAGAAGAGGATTAATATTCATAACTATAGTACCGCCAAAATTCCGTGGATGGACTGGATATATGAGCGCCTTAATATTGAATCAGGCATGAAGGTATTGGAGCTTGGTTGTGGGAATGGACTGTTTTGGAAAGAAAATATAGAGCAGTTGCCGGATAATATAGAGATTCTGCTTACAGATTATTCAGAAGGAATGCTGGAAAAGGCCAGAAAAACTATGGAGTGTTATGGTGAGACATTGAAAAAAAGAAATATCCAAATCAGATTTATGCAAATGGACGCCAACGATTTGCAGATAAAAGGAGAAAAGTTCGACTTAATCATCGCCAATCATATGTTATATCATATTGATAACCGGGAAGAGCTGTTTCGAAATATTAGAAATATACTGACGGAAACAGGCAGGTTTTGCTGTTCTACAGTAGGGATTACACATATGCAGGAGCTGAATAATTTTATTGTTAAATTCGATAGAAGTATTGAAATGCCATTTCAATGGATAACAAATAAATTCCGGCTTGAAAATGGAAAAGAGCAGCTGGAGACTGTGTTTAGCAATGTAGAATTAGAAATACAGGATAACGATTTACGGGTAGACAATGTGGATGTGATATATTCTTATGCGTATTCCTATCCGGGCAATGCAGCTGATATTCTGAAAAAAAGAGAAAAAGAGTTTAAAAAAGCCATTGCAAAGATTATAAAGGATAAGGGAACGATGTATATACATAAATCCCAGGGGATTTTTATGTGCAAATTGTAAATAGAAGCGAGAGTTGACTGCGTTAAAGCCTGAATCGTGTTTAATGGGTGCAGGGTTACAAAATACAGCCGGAAGTATTATGCAGAGCCCCCGTTTCCGGGCCATGTTGACCGGAGACGGGAGGTTTTCTGCACCACCGGATAGGGGCGGGAAAGTATAGTTTACAAAGATAGTAAATTAAGGATTGCTTCCATAACTTGATGTTTAAATATATCAAAATCTAAATCACTATGGGAAAAAGCAGATTTTTCTTGCCTTAGTGCATCAACCAAAATACAAGAAGTGTAAACTTTTTCAAACAAATTTTCTTGGACAATATCATTTCTATTAAGAAGGCCGACTATTTTAAAAAAATATTCGGTTTCAAAATCCGAAAAATGATAATTGTTCTTTCTTTGCTTGCTATTGTTCAGATAAATGAATATAATGAAAACAATGGTGAGGAGGTTTTGGCATGAATTATATGACGACAATCGAGATGTCAGAAAAGTGGAGGATAAGCCCCAGACGAATTGCTATTTTATGTGAACAGAACCGGATTGAGGGAGTCGTTAAGAAAGGAAAGACCTGGTTAATTCCCAGCACATCCAAAAAGCCGGCGGATAAAAGAAAACGAACTTGTGTTCGTGAAGGCGTTATGCTATGATTACTATATACAATAATTTGAGGTGGAATTGAATGAAGAGGACCAACACGGAAGATATCAATATGGATGAAGTGATGAACCGGCTTTTTGAAGGCGATTGTTTAGAATATATGAATAAAATCCCGGATGGAAGTGTGGATATGATTCTGTGTGATTTGCCATACGGAATGACGCAAAACCAATGGGATTCCTACATACCTTTAGAGGGATTATGGAAACAGTATAACCGGATTATCAAGCCTAATGGCGCAATTGTCCTGACCTCTAATGGGATTTTTACTGCAAAGCTGATACTTAGCCAGCCTAATATTTACAAATACAAATGGGTATGGGAAAAGTCGAAGCCGACTAATTTTCTAAATGCGAAAAAGCAGCCTTTGCGTAAATATGAAGATGTATGCGTATTTTATAAAAAGCAGCCGACGTATCACCCTCAAATGACACAGGGGGAACCGTATGATAAGGGTACCAGGAAGAATCAGCTATGTGGAAATTATGGCGATTTCGACCCGGTTCGCGTTGCAAGTGAGGGAGAAAGATATCCAACAGATATTATTTATGTAAAAACAGCAGAATCGGAAGGTGCAGTTTTACATCCCACACAGAAACCAATTGGGCTTGGCAGATACATGGTGAGAACCTATACGAATCCGGGTGACATAATACTGGATAATACCTTTGGCAGCGGCTCATTTCTTGTTGCGGCATTAATGGAGGGACGTAATTTTATTGGCATAGAAAAGAATGAAAATGTGGCATTGTTTAAACGGGAAGAAATTGATTATATCGATGTAGCAAAAAGAAGGCTGTTTCTTGCATGGGAAGGTTTGGACAAGAAGACGAAAAAGTACATTAAGGTACAAAACCTTATAGCGGAATTTGAAGAGAGGTAGATATAATATGGGGACAATAGTAAGGCGTAATGAGAGAAGCTGGGCAATAGAGATTATTACGCAGATTAATTTAATGCTGCAGGGCTTAGGCCTTAAAATAAAGTGTGCCGGTGGGGAAAGCACGATTTCAGTCAATAAAAAGAGTATGTTTCCGGATGTGCTCCTTTTTGAGGATGAAGCACAAAACAGGAGATTACAGGGATGGGAGCTGAAAATGCCGGATGTATTAATTACCGATGAAGCTCTTATCAAGGATGCAGCACGAAAAGCCAAAGCACTTGGACTAAACAGTTTTGTTATTTGGAACTTCACATATGGAAAGTTGTACATAAAAGGCACAGATGATACATTTTATGAGGCAAAAGCATGGACCGGCACGGGAAATATCAAGACGAGGCCGGATGTTACCACGTACAAAAACGAATGGGTACCGGTAATAAGAGACATTATTATGACGGTTAATGAGTATTTAGTAAACGGGGAGATTTCCACTGCCCCAATAACAGAGGCGTTAACAGATAATTTGCTGACGGAAATAGTTCAAAGGAATAAAGGGCTGGTGGCAGAAAATCTCCGGACAGAAGTCAGTAACAGCATGATAATGGAAAGAAAAATGAAGGTTTGGTGGAATGCTTTTCAGCAGGAGTATGAGAAGGATGAAACCAATATGTATTCGGCATATGCCAAGACTATCCTTATAAATTGGGCAAACCGGATTATGTTTGCCAATTTAATTAAGAAATATCATAATTGTGCTGATTTAATCAAATATATTGATAATTCAACTTCACCGGAAGAGGGCAACGAAATTATTGACCAGATAATCAGCCAGGGAGATTTCTATAACGTATTCCATAAAATCGACTACAATGACCTGATTCCTGAAGACACATGGGTAGATATAATTGATTACAACCAGTTTTTATATAACAGTAAAGTTGAAAACATTGATCAAAGTGTTTTACAGGATTTGTTGGAAGGGACTGTAAATACTGCAAAGCGTGAAATCAGAGGGCAGTTTTCTACACCCTTTTGGCTGGCAGATTTGCTGTGCCAGATAACAGTCGAAAATTGGAACGGCCATTGTGCGGATTTATGTTCGGGAACAGGAACAATTGCAAAAGCAATTATAAATAATAAGATGAACCGGTTAAAATCTGCAGAAGATACCTTTGCGACTACCTGGATATCAGATAAGCATGCATATCCATTGCAGATTTCGAATATAGCCCTTACCAGTATAGAGTCATTGAATATTCCAATAAATATGTTTCAAAGCGATATATTTGATGTGGAAGCAGGAAAGGAAGTAATTATTAAAAACCCGGCAGACGGATTGGATTTGGTCAGGCAGATTCCTGCATTCAGCGCCGTTATTTCGAATTTTCCATTCGTAAAATATAATAATATAGCATCGGATGAGTATGAACATATAAAAAAATGTGCAGATGCAATAAAGGTGAATACAGGGATAAGCTTTAAACTGGGAAAAACGGACTTGTATATGTTCCTGCCGTTCAAAATATACGAATTATTGGAGGAGAATGGAAGGCTTGGAATTATACTTTCAAATTCGTGGTTAGGAACAGATGTAGGAAAGGATTTTTATAATGCCCTGTTATATTACTATGATATACAGTCGGTGGTGCTAAGCAATTGCGGCAGATGGTTCGAGAATGCAGACGTTGTGGCAACACTGCTTGTGATGCAGAAAAAGAAGATATCTCTTCCGGATAAAAGTAAAAAGATTAATTTTTGCCTTACACAGAAGGAATTGAAGAATTTGGATTCAGAACAGCTTGAAAGTCTCATAAGCTGTATAGTACTGAAAGAAGAACTGGATTCTTCACTTATAAAAATGAAAAGCTATACAGTAGGCGAAATAATATCTGTTCTGGCAAAAGGGATTTCTTTAAATGCATTATTTCACAACATTGACTGGATGCAGGATATCAATGAAAAACTGATTCCCATCAGCGACAACTTTACAATGGTCAGAGGTGAGCGTAAAGGCTGGAATGATATGTTTTACATTAATGGCGCTTGTAACATTGAGACAGATCATTTGGTGCCGATGTTAAAAACACCCCGAAACATAAAGAATTTTATCGCGGAACCGGACAGGAAGGCTTTTTGCTGTAAAAATTCCATTGATGAGTTGAAAAGCCTTGGTCATGAAGGTGCGCTGAAGTGGATTGAAAAGTTTTCCGGCCTATGTAATGAAAAAGGTAAGCCGCTTACAGAAAGTATACATCATACGCAAAAAGAAGCATGGTATCAGATGAGTGATGATTCCAAGGCGGATTTTGTTACAGCTATTAACCCGGATAAGAGGCTTTTTGTGGCAAAATTAGCGCAGCAGGCATTGATTGACCAACGTCTTACGGCTTTAGCAATGAAAGATAACACGGAGCAGAAAGACTTACTGTTTGCACTTTTGAATTCATTATATGGTATGTTTGCTATAGAAGCAATTGGATTTGGACGTGGTTTGGGAGTATTGGATGCCAGTAAGGACAGGTTTGCAAGGATTAATATGATTAATCCCAAAATGATTTCTGAAGAAGACAAAAAGACGATTATTGAGTTATTCCACCATGTTGTAAAACGGGGAGTTATGGATGTTGAAAGAGAGCTAAAGGACGAAGCCAGGGAGAAGTTTGACAGAGAAGTCCTTAGGGCAATTGGAAAAGAGCATCTCTATGAAGATATTAAAAATTCAATATTGTCCATGCAGAAGACAAGGCAGGCAGTCAATAATAAATATAAACAGAATGAGGTAAACAGATGAAAATATATGTGTATGATGTAACTGATTTTGAGAAAAGTATACTGGAAGCATTACAGAAGGAATTCACAGATGAAATTGTGCTTACCGATAAGCATCTCACACTTGAAACCTTGGAGGAAGCAGAGGAATTTGACGGGATATCTGTACATGGTTACAGTAAGGTAAACAGAGAAGTACTTATCAAAATGAAAGAATATGGCATTGTGCACCTATCCACCAGAACAATCGGCTATGACCATTTTGATATGGCAGCAGTAAAAGAACTTGGCATCCATGCCTACCACGCTTACTATAGTCCCAATAACGTAGCGGATTTCACGGTAATGATGATGCTTATTATGCTGCGTAAAGCCAAGATATCTATCTGCAGGGCACTTGTAAATGATTTTTCACTGGAAGGTATGATGGGACGTGAGATGCGAAGTCTTACCGTTGGCGTTATCGGTACAGGTAAGATTGGTTCTGCTGTTATAAAAAGCTTAAGCGGTTTTGGGTGCAAAATTATTGCTTACGATAAGTTTAAAAATCCTATAGTAAAAGAGTTTGCCGAATATGTGGATTTGGACACATTATATGCGCAAAGTGATATTATTACCCTTCATACACCGCTTACTGAAGATAATTATCATATGATTAATGAGGAAACGATTCAAAAAATGAAAAAAGGTGTTATTTTAATCAATACGGCAAGAGGCCAGCTTATTGATACGGAAAGTTTAATTAAAGCACTGGAAGAGGAGCATGTAGGTGGTGCCGGCATCGATACTTTGGAGGAAGAGACAGGTGTCATGCATGTACATGTAGGCACTAAGATTGTTGATAAGAGGTCCCTTTTGTATCTGAAGCAATTTCCTAATGTACTGTATACGCAGCATTATGCCTTCTACACCCAGGAAGCTACCGAATCAATGGTAAGATGCGGTATCACATCTATCCAGAGCGGGGTAAGAGGGGAAGCTACACTTTGTGAGATTAGTGTGAATTATTGAAAAGGACATTAACATTAAATTATAGGCGGTCTTTCTTCACAGTTACCGGAATTAAGATTTCCACAAAGCAGCTATCGGTGCCCTCATCCCAGAAGAGGTACTTTTCTATGGTGGGAAGCCCGGATTTTTGGTATTTACTCTGAGGAAGGAATTCATTATTGATACGGTACCAGACATTACCCAGAGTTTGTTCTGCGATACTTCCCTTTGCTTCGAAGCGAAGCCATGTGGCCTTTGGATACTCATAGGTATCAAAACCGGCGGCATCCGCTCCATTCCATTCAATGCCGCACATATAGTCATTGCTTCCGTCAGGGCCAAAGCCAAAGCATAATCCAAGACCAAAAAATCTTCCGCAGAGCTCATTGATTCTTTCATTGCTGCCGTCGCTTTTTACTACAGCCCATGTCCCGCCTCCGTAAGGAGTGGTTCTTCGTACGCCGATTACCTTAAAAGGTTCTTTTTCCAAGATGGTATAATTCATTTTCTCTACCCCCTTAATATTCAATTCAAAATGCAGCTTACAGTAGAAGGTGAGAGTAACGCTTGATGTTCTGACATCAGACGGAGAAAGGCCATGCAGCCTTTTAAAAGCTACCCGGAAAGAATCGGCGGATTGATAGCCGTACTTTAGGGCAATATCAATTACTTTTTCGTCGGTATTTTGCAGGTCATAGGCTGCTAAGGTTAATCTTCGCCTTCTGATATATTCAGCAAAGGAGATACCGGTAATCTGGGTAAAGGAATTGTGAAATAAGGAGAAGGGGCAGGCAATTATCCGGCTGATGTCGTTCTCCTCAATATCCTGGCTTAAATGCTCCTCCACATAATCAATTACCGAGTTCATTCTTGTTGTCCAGTCTGATTGCATAGTTATCATCACCTCTTGGATTCATTTTATATGATATAACTTGAGTTTTCCCGACATTTCCTATAACAAATTTAACGTGCGGCAGCAGTTATTATACAGTACATTCTTACTTCCTTTAGCTGACGGTAATTTCTATCTTGATTTTAGCCTATGCCAAAGGTGTTTGTCCATGAAATTAATTTTTTTATATTTTTCACAATTTTTTCACATCTGTCGGAAACACTAAGTAAGAAGGTTAGTGTTTTGCCATTCAGGAAAGTGAGGAAGCTGAATGAATAAAATAAAGTTATGCGGTCTTGCTCTGACCGGCTTACTCTATGCGGCCGGATTAGGAACAATCACAGCAAACGCAGCGGAGACAAATACTGGATCGGCAACACTGTCAGAAGTAAACAAGGATAAAAACAGCAAAGATGCTGCTTTTGATCAAAAAATAAAAAAGGCCGAAACTGCCTGGCAATCCCTGACCAAACAACAGAAGGAGGATATCTATGCTCTGCTTGAAGCAGAAATGGATGACGAAGCGAAGCTGTTGGATAAAATGGCAGAATATAAAGTATTAGATAAAACGGATGCGGACAGGTTTAAGGCCTTTAAAGTGCAGAAACTTAAAAACCTAAGAGAGAGCGGTGAGTTCCCTCTTATGAAAAAGAAGCCAAGAAAAGAGCAGTAATATTTGCTTACAGCAGTTGGTAACGATTGTTATGGTAAAGCGCTGACCTTCTTTTAATAAGAAACGCTGTGAAGAATGGTTTTTTTAATCCGTTCTTTCACAGCGTTTAAAAACTTTTATTTCTGGGTTGGTACAATGTGCAGCTTAATGTTTTTGGATTGAATAAGCTCTTTCCATTCCTCCGGAATTTTATCGTCTGTTATTATGGTATTAAAATCCGTTAAGCTTCCAATATAAGCGGGCTTCACCTGATTGAATTTACTGGAGTCAAAAATAAGTATTTTCTCAACAGAGGATTGCATAATTGCCAGTTTGGTAGGAACTTCATAATCGTATACACAGGTTATGCCAAGACTTGCATGAACCCCTGCGGCAGATATAAAGGCTTTTGTAAACCTCATACTTTTTATTAATTCAACTCCCTGAAAGCTTTCGACCATCTGTGTTTTTGGATGGTATTTCCCCCCGGAGAATATCAGGGTTAGATTTTCCTTTAAACGAAGAGAGTTAAGGATATTGGCGTTATAGCATAGAATCGTGGCTTTCGTATCATCAGGAACGTATTCTGCAAGCATTTCCGTAGTCGAACCGGAATCAATTACGATAATATCGCCGGGATTAATCAGGGAAGCGGCATAAGAACCGATACTTTTCTTTTCGGCATCTTTGGCACTTTTGGCATTTGACACTTCGTAAGGGATACCGATGCTATATTCTGCTCCCTCCTTGCCTTTAAAGGTAGGATTATCAGAAGTAGGGTTATAGATAGCAGCTCCATACACGCTATTTACAATACTATGCTGTTCCAGGACGTCCAAGTCCCTGCGTATTGTCATCTCGGATACTCCCAGCATAGCTGCCAGCTCCTTAATGGAAGCTCCGTTTTTAGTTTTAATAATATCGATAAGCCGGTTAAGCCGGTCTGTCTTCTTGCTCATTCTTAACTCCTCATTAACAATATAGTAAAGACATAGCGGTAAATGATATTCGGTAAATATTAACATAGTAATATAGCATAATAATTTATGTTAGTATTATAACATTTTGTGGATATATATTCAACATAATTCTTAATATTATATGAAATGATTTAATTAGAACAATAAAACAACAAAAAATGTGAAAAGTGGAACAAAAATTTGTTGACCAATACCAATAAAAGTGGTAGTATAGAACTAGGAAATGAAAAGCATACTACAATTTTGATTTAGATGTTTGTTTTGATTGTGTAAATTGTACGAATCATCTGGACGATTGGAGTGTTTGGAAAAGAGGTTGATATGAAAGAATTAGAAATGCTGCGTTATGTGGATCATACTTTGTTAAAGGCAGTTGCTTCCTGGGAAGACATTAAACAATTATGTGAAGAAGCTCTGGAATTTCAAACTGCATCCGTATGTATTCCTCCCAGTTATGTAGGACGTATTAAGAAAGAATACGGAGACAGGCTTACTATATGTACAGTAATCGGTTTTCCTTTAGGATACAACACAAAGGAAACGAAAGCCTTTGAATGCAAGCAGGCACTGGAAGATGGAGCATCTGAAATTGATATGGTAATTAATTTAACGGATGTCAAAAATGGCGAATATAAAAAAATAGAAGAAGAAATTGCCTTGTTAAAACAGATAACAGGTGATAAAATCTTAAAGGTTATTATAGAGACCTGTTATCTTACCAAGGAAGAAAAGATAGCTATGTGCCATGCAGTAACCAATGCAAATGCTGATTTTATCAAAACTTCTACCGGATTTGGAACAAATGGTGCTACCTTGGAAGATGTTGCTTTATTTAAGGAGCATATCGGCCCTGCGGTTAGGATAAAGGCTGCGGGAGGGGTTCGTTCTCTGGAAGACTTGAGAGCATTTATAGAAGCCGGCTGCAGCAGAATCGGAACAAGTTCAGCAGTAAACCTGGTGAGAGGATTAAAAGCAGAAAGTTATTAAAATGAAGGTATTTAAGCAAAGAAGTTAAAAATATTAAGAAAAATGCTTCGTTTTAATTAATTAACTCTGTATCCTGTCGATAGTATGTTTGTGATAGACAGATTATGCGCAATGATTTAAAATAGGCAATGAGGAGGAATACTATGAGTACACCTACACCGCATATAGCGGCTGGGAAGGGCGATTTTGGAAAAACTGTATTAATGCCCGGAGATCCCTTAAGAGCAAAATTGGTAGCAGAAACTTACCTTGATAATGCTGTATTAGTTAATCCTGTCAGGGGAGTTAACGGATATACCGGAACTTATAAAGGAAAGAAGGTTTCCGTAATGGCAAGCGGAATGGGTATGCCTTCCATCGGTATTTATTCCTATGAGCTGTATCGTTATTATGATGTGGAAAACATTATCCGCATCGGAACTGCCGGTTCCATGCATAAGGATTTAAAAATCCGAGATGTAGCATTTGCTATGGGAGCCTGCACCAACTCAGCGTATGCCAGTCAGTTTGAACTGCCTGGAACATTTGCGCCCATCGCTTCCTATGAACTTTTGCACAAAGCAATACAGGTGACAGAAGAAATGGGAGTTCACTATATGGCAGGTAATTTCTTATCCTCAGATACCTTTTATGATGATTCTCAGAGCACAATGAAGTGGGCCAAGATGGGAGTTCTCTGTGTGGAGATGGAGGCAGCAGCACTTTATATGAACGCTGCAAGAGCGGGTAAGAACGCACTTGCTATCTGTACCATTTCTGATTCTTTAGTAACAGGAGAAGCTACCACAGCAGAGGAACGTCAGGAGAGCTTCCGCGACATGATGAAGATCGCTCTGGAGATAGCATAACTCGAAGTTAGGATAACTCGGAGTTAGGATAACTCCATGGCAGAGAAAAGGAATCAAAAGGACAACAACGGCATCGCCATATAAGAGGAGAAGATGCGCAGTGGGATTTGCCTTATAAAGGCAAACGATTTATGAAAAAAAAGAATACTATTTAGGGAGGAATGAAAAAATGAAGTTATTCAAAAAAGCATTAAGTATCGCTTTAGTCATGACGTTAGTATTTTCATTAGCAGCATGCGGTACCAAGAGTAACAACGGTAATAAGAACACAAACACCGGAAATACATCCGGATCAGAAGCTACACCAGAGGTAACAAAGGATGCAGCAGGTTCTGACCAGTATGAAATTGCATTAATTACCGATATCGGTACCATCGATGACAAATCCTTCAACCAGGGTGCCTGGGAAGGTGTTGAGGCTTATGCAAAAGAGAACAACAAGACATACAAATATTACAAACCTACAGAAAAATCCGATGATGCTTATTTAACAAGCATTGACCTTGCTGTTAAGGGCGGCGCAAAGATTATTGTTTGCCCCGGATATCTTTTCGAGGTTCCTGTGCACACAGCACAGACAAAATATCCTGATGTAAAATTCATCATCTTAGATGGTGTTCCTCACGCAGGTGATTATACACCTGATATTGCTTCCAATAGCTACTCTATCTTCTATGCAGAGCAGGAAGCAGGTTTCCTTGCAGGTTATGCAATTGTTAAAGAAGGATATACAAAGTTAGGCTTTATGGGTGGTGTTGCAGTTCCCGCTGTTATCCGTTATGGTTATGGATTTGCACAGGGTGCTGACGCAGCAGCAAAAGAATTAGGACTTGCAGATGGCAGTGTTGATTTAAAATACACCTATGTTGGTAACTTTGATGCTACTCCTGATAATCAGGCAAAAGCAGCTTCCTGGTATAATGAAGGAACAGAAGTAATCTTCGCTTGCGGCGGTGCTGTTGGTAACTCCGTAATGAAGGCTGCAGAAGCTGGCGGAAAGAAAGTAATCGGTGTTGACGTTGACCAGGCATCAGAGTCTGATACAGTTATTACTTCTTCCATGAAGAACTTAAAGAAATCTGTTTTTGACGCTTTAGGAACATTTTATAATAACACATTCCCTGGCGGAACATCTGTAACACTGGATGCTACAACAGAGGGTGTTGAGCTTCCTATGGATAGTTCCAGATTTGCAAAGTTCACAAAAGAAGATTATACAGCAATTTATGATAAGATTGTTAAAAAAGAATTTACTATCTTAAATGATACAACAGCACTGGATAAAGACGGCAAAGCAATTGCTGATGCCAGCGGCCTTACTCTTCAATTTGTTAAGGTTCAGATGGTGAAGTAATAGCAGGTTAAAGGATTGTGTAAAAGCAATGAGGGTGCCTATATTATATAAGTACCCTCATTTTTAAAGAATGCTTAGGAGGACTGTATGGAATATGTCATTGAAATGAATCATATTACAAAAGAGTTTGGTAATTTCAAAGCTCTTGATGATGTAACGCTATGTGTGAAAAAAGGGGAAGTTCATGCTCTTTTAGGAGAGAACGGAGCAGGAAAGTCTACACTGATGAGCGTTTTATTCGGCTTATATCAGGCAGAACAGGGGGAGATAAAGATAAACGGCAAGCCCGTTAAGATCAATAATCCCAATGATGCCAATAATTTGAATATAGGTATGGTACATCAGCATTTTAAACTGGTGCATAATTTCACAGTCCTGGAAAGCATCGTTTTAGGCAGAGAGACCGTAAATGGCGGTTTCCTTAAAATGGACGAGGCCAGAAAAAAGGTTGTAGAATTAAGTGAGCATTATAAGTTGAAGATAGATCCTGATTCCTACATTTCAGATATTACGGTAGGAATGCAGCAAAGAGTTGAAATATTAAAAATGCTTTACTGCGATAATGAGATTTTGATTTTCGATGAGCCGACGGCTGTACTTACACCCCAGGAAATCGATGAGTTAATGAAAATAATGAAGAATCTGGTAGATGAAGGAAAATCTATTATATTTATTTCACATAAATTAAACGAAATTAAAGCGGTTGCAAACCGCTGTACGGTCCTTCGAAAGGGCAAGTATATCGGTACTATTGATGTAGAGACTGCGACCAGAGAAACCATGTCGGAGATGATGGTAGGACGTAAGGTAAACTTCAATCTTGACAAAGCGGAAGAAAAATTAGGCAATGTAACATTAAAGGTTGAAAATCTTTCAGTTGTATCAAAAATTTCTCATAAGAAAGTGGTTGACGATGTATCCTTCGAGGTACGAAGAGGAGAGATTGTCTGCATTGCAGGTATCGACGGCAACGGGCAATCGGAGCTGGTATACGGTATTACAGGCTTGATACCTCTTCAATCCGGTAAGATAGAGATTAACGGAAAAGATATTACGAAGGATTCCATCCGAAAGAGATCCCTTGCGGGGATGGCACATATACCGGAGGACAGGCATAGACATGGTCTGGTACTGGATTATACCGTACAGCAAAATGTTGTACTTCAGACATATTTTGAACCAAGATTTCAAAGACATGGATTTATCCGTTTTGATGCGGTAAGAGAGTATGCCAAGAAATTAATCAAGCAGTATGATATCCGAAGCGGACAGGATGAAAATTCTGTAACCAGAGGAATGTCGGGAGGTAACCAGCAGAAGGTTATTATTGCAAGAGAGCTTGACAGGGATCCGGATATTGTACTGGCTGTACAGCCTACCAGAGGGCTTGATGTCGGAGCCACGGAGTACATTCATAAACAGCTGATTAAGCAGAGAGATAACGGAAAGGCAGTGCTTTTAATATCTCTGGAATTAGATGAAGTTATGGAAGTAAGTGACCGTATTCTGGTTATATATGAAGGTGAAATTGTAGCGGATTTGGATCCGAAAGAGGTAACTGTACAGGAATTAGGTCTTTATATGTCTGGTTCCAAGAGAAAAATTGCGAAATAATGCCGGGAAATAAACTCTTTGTATCTTAAAACTATCACAAAGAGTTTGCCTATGAGCAGGAGAGAGGATTTGTATGAAGAAGCAGAAATTTGAGTTAAGCAAGGGCGGCAAGGATTTTATCGCATCCATCGCAGCGATTGCCGCCGGACTTCTTTTCGGATTGGTAATATTGCTTTTTAGTAATGCCAGGCAGGCTTTCCCGGCCTTCGGAATGATACTAAAGGGCGGCTTTACGGATGGATTATCCGGTATAGCACAGGTACTTTATGTGGCTACCCCCATAATTTTAACCGGTCTGTCCGTTGGATTTGCTTTTAAGACCGGACTATTTAATATTGGTGCTCCCGGACAGTTTACCTGTGGAGCCTTTGCAGCAGTTTATATCGGTGTAAAATGGACCTTCTTACCAGCTGGTGCACATTGGATCGTTGCACTTCTTGGTGCCTTAATTGCAGGGGCAATCTGGGGAATGGTACCAGGTATTTTAAAGGCGATTGCCAATGTAAACGAGGTTATTACTTCTATCATGATGAATTACATCGGAATGTACCTTGTTAATATTTTGATTGTAAAGTTTGTATATGACCCTGTAAGGAATCAGTCAGTTCCTGTTGCTAAGACTGCTAATATTCCCAAAGCAGGACTTGATAAGTTATTTAACTACAGTAATATAAATATCAGTATATTTATTGCGATACTGGCAGTGATTGTTATTTATATTGTTTTAAATAAGACAATCTTTGGATATGAGTTAAAGGCCTGCGGACTTAGTCCTGAAGCGAGCCGTTATGCAGGTATCAATGCTAAGAGAAATATCATTCTTTCCATGACCATAGCCGGTGCACTTTCCGGTCTTGGCGGCGGACTTCTTTATCTTGCAGGATCCGGTAAGTACCTCCAGGTAGTGGATGTTTTGGCACCTCAGGGCTTTAACGGTATTTCCGTTGCTCTGCTTGGTATATCCAATCCAATTGGTATTTTGTTTGCCGGCCTGTTTATCGGACATATTACAGTTGGCGGAAATAATATTCAGCTTTATAATTTTGTACCTGAAGTCGTTGATATTATTATATCTACTATTATTTACTTTGGAGCATTTGCTCTGTTAATTAAGAGTTTACTTGATAGATTCCGCAGAAGACCTTCTGAGTCCGGGGCAGTAAAGGAGGAAAAGTAATGGATATTATATATTTTATTGTACAGCAGACCATGTTTTTTGCTATCCCTCTTTTGATTGTCGCATTGGGAGGAATGTTCTCCGAGCGAAGCGGTGTTATTAATATCGCTTTGGAAGGTATCATGGTAATGGGAGGATTTTTTGGAATCGGCTTTATGCATATCTTTGAATCCAGAATGAGCGGACAGCTTCTTTTACTCCTTGCCTTACTGGTTTCCGGTGTTACCGGTGCAATATTTTCCCTATTACATGCTTTTGCTTCCATTAACCTGAAAGCAGATCAGACCATTAGTGGTACTGCTCTTAATATGTTTGCTCCTGCTTTCGTAGTGTTCATAGCAAGAATGATACAGGGCGTTCAGCAGATACAGTTTAAGGATACTTTTCGTATTAACAAAGTTCCGGTACTTGGAGATATTCCGGTACTTGGACCCCTTCTGTTCCAGAACTGCTATATAACAACTTATATCGGACTTGGAATTGCTATCCTTTCCGGAATTGTTATCAGTAAGACAAGATTTGGCTTAAGACTTAGAGCCTGCGGTGAGCATCCACAGGCAGCGGATTCGGTTGGTATCAACGTGTATAAAATCCGTTATGCAGGTGTTATGATATCTGGTGCATTAGCCGGTATCGGAGGTCTTGTATTTATCGTACCTACTTCCACAAACTTTAATGCCAGCGTTGCCGGTTACGGTTTCCTTGCTTTGGCCGTTTTAATCTTCGGTCAGTGGAGAACCAACAAGATTATTGCAGCAGCATTCTTCTTTGGTATCATGAAAACCTTTGCTTCTGCCTATTCAGTAGTACCGGTTTTAAGAGATCTTCCGATATCCAATGAAATATATAAGATGATTCCTTATATCGCAACCCTCGTAATTCTTGCCTTTTCTTCTAAGAATTCTCAGGCTCCCAGAGCAGAAGGCATTCCATACGATAAAGGCAGCAGATAAGTTTTGCTTCGTTAGAAATATCAGATATGAAAAAGGCCGGTTGATTTTTAACCGGCCTTTTAATTTGGGAACAATATATATAATAAAACAGTCGATTTTGTTTTTACAACTGTGCCTTCTGTCCCTTTTGTCCTCTTTTTCTTAAGCGGACTTTTTTTATGTTCAATTCTTTTTCTTTGTATAGAAAGAATTCATCAGATGCTTTCGGAATGACAGTCAATGCTACAAAGTCGCCTTTATCCAGTTCAATGGATTTGACACCTCGCCCTGTCTTTTTCATTTCGGGGATTTCCGCCAATAAGAATCCAAGGGATGCCCCTTTTTCCGTAAGTATAATAACCTTGGAATCCTTGGCAAGAGCCTCTCCTGCCGATAACATGATTACACTTACCACCTCATCCGCTGCTTCTAATTTGGTGGCGGATATGGCAGTACGGTTGGTTTCAAACTCAATACCTGATACGAGCTTAATATAGCCTGCTTTGGTGGAAAATACAAGCTGTGATTCAAATAGCTGTTCAAAAGAGGTATATGTCAGGATATTTTCCTTATCTACCTTACAAAGAGTGTGTATAAGAGCACCTTTATCCTTGATTTTGCACTTTGGTATCTGGGAGACCTTCACCTGATACATATTTCCCTCTGCTGTAAAGAGACAGAGCTTGTCCGTGTTTTTGCACAATATGATGTGAGGATATTCCTTTAAGGTATCCTCGGACAATCTGGAATAGGAGACTGTATCAATGGATTTGGTATAGCCGAACCGGTCTATCAGGATATAAATGTCTTCAATCTTTACCTCTTCCACATAATCCACATTGGTAATTGATGTTAACTTCGTCCTTCTGGGTACATTAAAGGTTTTTTTATAATTTTTCAGAGTATTTTTTATGACCTTATACAATTCAGACGAGTCACTAAGGATTAATTTGTATTCATCAATACTTTTCTTTAAGGAATCGTTCTCTTCGTGTAATTTGAGGATTTCCAGCCCGATTAAACGGCTTAAGGGCATGGAAAGGATTGCTTCTGCCTGACGTTCCGTAAAGTCAAGAGTTTTCGCCTGCTTTTCAGATGCCTTTGATTTAAACTTAATATCTGTGATATCTCCCAGAGTCAAGCAGCCCTTAGCCTGAGCGATGGATGAGCTTCCTCTTAATATTTCGATAATTAAGTCGATAACATCTGTGGCACGTATCAAGCCATCTACAATTTCCAGCCTGTTTTCTGCCTTAGCAAGAAGATGTTCGTATTCTTTGGTATAAAGCTCCTCCTGGAAGACAACAAATTCCTTTAGCATAGCTTTCAGTGAAAATACGATAGGCTGCTGGTCTTTTACTGCCAGCATATTAACACCGTAAGTATCCTCCATTAAAGTCTTTTTATAAAGGCCGTTTAACAGATTCTCGATATCCCTGTCCTTTTTTACTTCAATAACGATACGGATGCCTTCCTTGGAGGATTCATCCCTTACGTCATAGATTTCATCAAATACCTTGTCCTTCATAAGGTTAACAAGGCTTTCTACAAGTTTTGTTTTATTACCGGCTACCGTGTAGGGGATTTCAGTGATAATAATATTTTTGCGTCCGTTTTCACCATTTTCAATTTCGGTTGCGGCACGAAGACGGATTTTACCTTCGCCGGCTTCGTAGATACTTCCTATGTCTTCCTGGTTGATAATCATTCCCCCGGTAGGAAAATCAGGGCCGGGGATATATTTCATCAGCTTTTCCAAGGTGATGGCAGGATTATCAAGGTAAGCAATGGCACCGTCTATCACTTCGGCAGGATTGTGAGGAGGAATATTGGTTGCCATACCTACGGCAATTCCGGTAGAGCCATTGATTAAAAGATTTGGAATCATAGCGGGTAGAACCGCCGGTTCCTTCTCACTGTCGTCGAAGTTAGGGATAAAGGGTACCAGTCCTTTTTCCAGGTGATCAAGCATTGTCATGGCGCCTTCGGAGAGCCTTGCCTCTGTATAACGCATGGCAGCACTTCCGTCACCGTCTATGGAACCAAAATTCCCATGTCCGTCTACTAATGGGATGGACATAGAATAATCTTCCGTCATACGTACCAGTGCATCATAGATGGAACTGTCTCCGTGAGGATGGTATTTACCCATGGTATCACCTACGATACGGGCACTTTTACGGTGGGGTTTAGCAGGGTCAAGCCCCAGTTCCTTCATAGCATAGAGGATACGCCGCTGCACTGGCTTTAGCCCGTCTCTTACGTCAGGAAGTGCTCTTGCTATAATAACGCTCATAGCATAATCTCTGTAGGAAATTTTCATTTCCTCCGAGTAATCCATCTGTATAATATTTTCTGTATTTTGTTTCATGATTCCTCCCATTGCATATCGCAGGCTTGCCTGCAATATTGCCACAAATAGAACTGCGTGAAAGAATCTATCGGTGGCATCCTTTCATTTCTTTATATATCAAGTTTTGCATACTTTGCTTCTTCCATGATAAAGCTCCTTCTGGGAGGAACATTACTGCTCATGAGAACAGAAGTAATTTCGTCTGCTTCTACGGTATCACTTATAGTAACCTGCGCAAGTACTCTGGTTTCCGGATTCAAAGTAGTTTCCCAAAGCTGGGAGGCATCCATCTCGCCAAGGCCTTTATAACGCTGAAGGTTTAAGATTTTATTTCCGTTTATCTTCCGGAATTTTTCCAGTTCAAAGTCATTAAACAGGTACTCTGACTGCTTCTTTTTCTTTCCTTTTAAGATTCCTTCGTATTCTACTTTATATAAAGGCGGCAGCCCGCGGTAAATCCTTCCTTCCAGAATAAGCTCCGGCATAAAGCGGTAGAAGAAGGTCAGAAGAAGAGTACTGATGTGGGCGCCGTCAACGTCGGCATCGGTTAGGATAATGATTTTTCCGTAGCGGAGTTTGTTAATATCAAAGTCATCTCCGATTCCACAGCCAAAGGAGGCAATCATGGACTTAATTTCATTATTTACTAGAATTTTTTCCAGAGAGGATTTTTCAACATTCAGTATCTTTCCGCGTAAGGGCAGAACGGCCTGTGTACGGCGGTCTCTGGCTGTCTTTACCGTACCGCCGGCGGAATCTCCCTCTACAATATATACTTCACATTCCTCCGCTTTTTTAGAGGAACAGGAGGCTAATTTTACTTTGGCATCGGAATCAGAGATTTGCTTTAATACGGCAAGTCTTGCCTTATCGCCGGCCCTTCTGGCATTATAGGATTTCATGGAATTATCAATAATGCGTTTCAGTACTTCTACATTTTTATCAAAATAGCGCTGGACTTCTGCAGAAAAGATTTCATCTACCGCACTTTTGGCATCGGTATTACCAAGCTTTGTCTTAGTCTGCCCTTCAAACTGAGGGTCGGGATGCTTGATGGAGATGATAACAACAAGACCGTTTCGGATATCTTTGCCGTCTAAATTTTCATCCTTTTCTTTTAAGATGCCAAGTTCTCTGGCGTACTGGTTAATAACCCTTGTGAGGGCGGTTTTGAAGCCTGTTACAAGAGTACCGCCGTCTACTACATTAATACGGTTACAGTAAGCATTTATCTGTTCGGTAAAGGAATCTGTATACTGGAAAGCTACTTCTACTTCAATTTCACCTCTTTGACCGCATAGATAGACAGGCTCCTCATGAAGAACAGTAGATTCGCGGTTCAAGTAGGAAACAAAGCTTTTAATACCAAATTCCTCCTGATAAATGGTTTCTTCTTTGGTATTCTCGTCCAGAAAATGAATAGAAAGATTTTTATTGAGGTAGGCAACTTCCTTTAGCTTCTTTTTGATGGTATCAGCTTTAAATTCCACCGTTTCAAAGATGGTATCATCCGGATAGAAGGTGACGGAAGTTCCGGTGTCATTTTTAGTGCATTTTCCCACAACCGGTAACAGCCCGTCCACAAGCTTTGTGGCAGGATGTCCGCCGTTTATATATTCATCCTGATAGATTTTACCATCCTTTCGGATTTCTACAATCATGCGTTTAGAAAGAGCATTTACAACAGAGGCACCTACACCGTGAAGTCCGCCGGATACTTTATAAGCAGTTCCGCCGAATTTTCCGCCTGCATGGAGAATCGTATAGACTACTCTGGCGGTAGGGATTTTTTTTGTTGGGTGTATATCCACCGGGACACCTCTTCCGTTATCCCTTAAGGTAATACCCCCGTCTTTCTTTAAGATAACATCTATCTGGGTGCAAAAGCCCGCCAGATGTTCATCAATTCCGTTGTCAAGGATTTCCCATATCAGATGATGAAGACCTCTTGAACCGGTGCTTCCGATATACATACCGGGACGCTTTCTAACAGCCTCTAAACCTTCTAACACTACAATCTGACTGCCGGTATATTGTTCCATACATTTATTTCCTTTCGTAAATCATCAATTAGAGTTATTCTAACATATTTGGAGTCTAAAATCCAGTTATTTGGTTATCTGCCGGACATCTGTCAGGCAGATGTCCGGGACAAACACTTCAAGGATTCCCGTTAAAATAAATGAAAAAGGAACCTCCGCGGCATATTTACCGGTCAGGTTCCTTTTCTTTTAGCTGCAGCAAAGTAATTTCATTTTGCAGCATTTCTTTGAAAACATCCACCAGATTCTGATTTCTGGAATAGAGACAGGTGGAGAAGTCCTTATCCGTTATTTCACCGGTCAGTACCTTGCAGGAATCTACGATAAGACGTATTTGATGATTAACCTGTTCTTTTATATAGATGATAGCACCTTCAAGACCTTTTGGACTGTCAGTCAGAACCACAACCTTTTTCTTTTCTACAATCAGCCTTTGTACATCAGGCCGGATAATATCCAGGATATCCGAAGAAACGCTGATATAGATACGGCTCTCGGTCTCACTTAACAGGTTACGAAGCTTATTTATTATGTGCTCTTCACCTTTAATCGTGATATATCCGCCGGTCTCTTTCTTTCTCTCCGGAAGATTAGAAATTATTCTATCTCTGATGGTAGTCAGCTTGTGTATTGCATTACTGCTGAATTCTTCAAAAGCAACTGCCGTGTATTTCGTGACATTACCCTCCATAACGTAAGCGGCGCCCTTATCTACCAGTCCCGCTAAGGCATTATAGGTATTGGAACGGGAAATACCGGTAAGTTTAGCCACTTCATAACCGGTAAGCTCACCGTTAACCTGAAGGGTCAGATAAATATTCGATTCCTGTCTGGTAAGTCCAAAGGACATAAATTGATCGATTAATTCCATGGTACTATCCTTCCTTTTATGGTATCAAACATTAGTTTATACTTAATACCCGAAAAAGTAAATAGAGCGAAGGATATCTTTAAAGAGGGATGGTGATTTCTGTCCA
The DNA here is from genome assembly GCF_900143645.1 of Anaerocolumna xylanovorans DSM 12503. GTDB lineage: Bacteria > Bacillota > Clostridia > Lachnospirales > Lachnospiraceae > Anaerocolumna > Anaerocolumna xylanovorans. The sequence goes on from NZ_FRFD01000005.1 coordinate 371,326, forward strand.
TATTTATTCATTTTCTCGTTCAGGAATCCCTATTCCATTAAGAATGCCAGTAACTGTTCCCGGCAGACTACATATTGTAATGTCAATCCAGGCATGCTATAGTAGAGCTGTTTATTGGACTTTAATTTTAAATTCGAAAGAAAAGCGGAGAAAAGTATGAAGACTTATAAATATGATACACACGTACACACAAGGGAAGGAAGTGCCTGCGCTGACATTAGCGGCAGCAAGCAGGCAAGGCTTTATAAAGAACTGGGATATGACGGGATTATAATTACAGATCATTTTTACAACGGAAATACGGCTGTGTCCCGTAAACTGCCTTGGGAACAATGGGTGGAGGGATTTGTAAAAGGTTATGAGGAAGCATATAAGGAAGGAAAGAAAATTGGATTATCGGTTTTCTTTGGCTGGGAAGAAAGCATAAAGGGAATGGATTTCCTCATATATGGGCTTGATAAGGAATGGCTTATTCATAACAGGAGTATTCTTGGTCTTAGTCCGGAAGAACATTACAGAAAGATAAAAGAAGCCGGAGGATTTGTTGTACATGCCCACCCTTTTCGAAGACGTTCTCACTTAGCAGATTTAGCGCCTACTCCTGAACTTGAAGATGCGGTAGAAATTATGAATGGGGGAAACGATGACCCAATCTATAACAGGCTCGCAAAGGAGTATGCGGAAACTTGGAACAAACCTGTGACGGGAGGATCTGATTCCCATCACAAGAAAGACAGGCACATAGGGATTACGGTGGAAACTCCCATTAAAACGATTGAGGATTATTGCGACTTTGTTATGAATAGTAAAATTACAGAGATTTTAGACATTTGATAAAAAATATGCAGTAAATTGTATTGACAAGGAACGAAAGGTATAATATAGTGTTCCTTAAAAGAAATAATATATAGGGGATTAATAAATACAGAAAGGATGAGCGTAATATGAAGAAACCTTTTGTGACCAAGGAACAACTGGAGGAGATCGTAAAAGAATATCCTACGCCTTTTCACTTGTATGATGAAAAGGGAATCCGTGAAAATGCAAGAAAGTTAAGACAGGCTTTTTCCTGGAATAAAGGATTCAAAGAATACTTTGCAATAAAGGCTACCCCCAATCCCTTTATACTGCAAATACTGAAAGAAGAGGGCTGCGGAGCGGACTGCTCCTCTATGACAGAGTTAATGCTGTCAGAAGCTCTTGGGTTTAAAGAAAATGAAATCATGTTTTCTTCCAATACAACACCTCCCGAGGAATTTGTTAAGGCAAAAGAATTGAATTCGATTATTAACCTGGATGATTTTACCCATATTGATATATTAAAAGAGCTGACAGGTATCCCTAAAACTATTTGCTGCCGTTATAATCCCGGTGGGGTATTTACTATCAGCAACGGTATTATGGACAATCCCGGGGACGCTAAGTACGGCTTTACCAAGGAGCAGGTAATAGAAGGCTATAAGAAGCTTAAAGATTTGGGAGCGGAGGAATTCGGGCTTCATTCTTTTCTTGCAAGCAATACGGTAAGCAATGAATATTACCCGGTTCTTGCTAAAATACTTTTTGAGCTGGCAGTAGAATTAAAGGAAAAGACCGGTGTTAAAATCAAGTTCATCAACCTGTCAGGAGGGGTAGGGATTCCTTATAGACCGGAGCAGGAACCGAATGATATTCTGGCTATTGGTGAAGGAGTGAGGAAGGCATTTGAAGAGGTGATGATACCGGCTGGCATGGAAGACGTGGCAATTTATACGGAGCTGGGACGCTTTATGCTGGCACCGTATGGACATTTGGTAGCCGCTGCTATTCATGAAAAGCATATATATAAAGAATATATTGGTTTAGATGCCTGTGCAGTTGATCTTATGAGGCCTGCCATGTATGGCGCCTATCATCACATAACGGTAGCGGGAAAAGAGAATGAGCCCTGTGACCATATGTATGATATAACAGGCTCTCTTTGTGAGAACAATGATAAATTTGCCATCGACCGTATGCTTCCAAAGATTGAGAAGGGTGATTTCATCGTCATTCATGATACCGGCGCCCACGGATATGCGATGGGTTACAATTATAACGGCAAATTAAAATCCGCAGAGCTTTTGTTAAGAGAAGACGGTTCTGTTAAGCTAATCCGAAGAAAAGAAACTCCCAGGGATTATTTTAGTACCTTTGATTTTTGTGATGTATTAAAGGATATGAAGTATTAATACACTTAAGAAAAGAACGGATATTACTAAAAAGAGACTGTTGCAGCAAGGAAATTATGCACGGTCTCTTTTTTTGTGATAAAAAATATTTTACCAGCTCTTAATATAATAGAACGAATGGCCGATAACTATTACATAGTAAATAGAAAGACAGTTAGGTGGTGAAAAGGATGCGTATTGATGCATACAATAAAATTTCACAGGTATATCAGGCAAATAGTACACAAAAGGTAGCCAAGACGGTAAGTGTGTCAGGAAAAGACAAATTAGAAATATCAAGCACGGCGAAGGACTATCAGGCGGTTAAACAGGTGCTTGGTCAGATACCGGATGTCCGAGAGGATAAAGTAAAAGCAATAAAGACACAGATGCAGTCCGGTACTTACAATGTCAACATGGAAGAGGTAGCTTCCCATATAGTAGACAGTTATTTTGAGAAAACCATATAATCAGATGCAGATTCAGAAAGAGGTCGGGCTGTGGCTAGTTTAATCGAAGAATTAATAACAACTCTGAGCCAGGAATGCGAAATTTATCAGGAGCTTCTTCCCATGGCCAGAGAAAAAACCCAGGTTATTGTTAAGAATGACCTTAAAAGTCTCCAGGAAGTAACCGAGAAAGAGCAGATATTAGCAGATAGAATCAGCGGGATGGAGAAGAAGAGGGAAGAGATTATAAAAAATATAGGCATAGTGGTCAGCAAAGACCCAAGGGCCATTAATATCAGGACTGTCATACAGATGATGGAAAAGCAGCCGGTTGAGAAGAACAAGCTGATAGAAATACACGACACTCTGAAAAGAACCGTTCAAAATCTTGCGCAAATCAATAATCATAACAAATCTTTGATACAACAATCCCTGGAGATGATTGAGTTCAATATGAATTTTATACAAAGTGCAAGGACGTCACCGGGGAATAACAGCTACAATAAGGGAGCAGCCCAGGTAGATATGCTTTCTGCGCAGCCAGGGATGTTTGATGCGAAGCAGTAGCAGAATGGAATGAACCGGAATGCCGGTGGACAATAATACAAAAGCAGGTGAAATTATATGAGCTTATCAAGCAGCTTACAAGTAGGGGTTTCAGGACTTACTGCAAGCCAGAATGCACTTAATACAACAGCCCACAATCTGGCTAATGTCAATACCAAGGGCTATACGAGACAACAGGTAGTAATGGCTGACTTTGCATACCAGAAGTGGGGAGTAAACCACATATCAACCCTCCAGACGGGGCTTGGTGTAGACATTGAAACCGTAAGACAGGTTCGTAATATGTTCTACGACAAATCTTACCGTACAGAGCTTGGAAGACAGGGGTTTTACCAGACTCAATATGAGACAGTACAAGAAGTGGAGAGTATGTTCGGTGAGTTGGAGGGAGTTGCCTTTCAGGATTCGATTAATGATTTATGGGTTTCCCTGCAGGAATTTGCAAAAACTCCCGATACTATTGAGAACCGCGCGTCTCTTCTGGAGGATGCACGGAGCTTTTTGGAAAGAGCCGATAATATATCAAAACAATTAAGCAATTATCAGGTGAATCTGAATAAGCAGATTATGGAAAAGGTAAACACTGTAAATGATATTGCGGATAAAATATATAATCTTAATCAAAAAATATCTTTATATGAAAGCAATGGCCAGGAACATGCCAATGATTTAAGAGATGAAAGAAATAATCTTTTGGATGAGCTTGGCGGTATCATAAATATTACATACAAAGAAAATTCAATTGGAGTAGTAACAGTAAGTGCAGAGGATATGCCTCTGGTTACGGAAAATGAAACTTACAAGATGGATGTGGCAAAGGTCAGTGAGTCATCGGATCTGTTAAAGCCTGTTTGGGCTTCTTTTAACAGAGATGTGTACCGGATGGATTTGCCGATTTCAACAGAAAATAATACAGATATTGGTTCTTTAAAAGGGTTACTGGTGTCAAGAGGTTCCGACAAGGCCAATTATACAGACATACCGGTAAAGCCGGTTAAGACATCAGGTATGTCAGATGCTGACTATGATGCGGCATTAGCCGATTATGCAGGTAAAGTGAAAGAATACAACAGCACGGTTAATGTTTCGGTCATTATGACAGCCCAGGCACAGTTTGACCAGCTTATCCATGGAATAGTAACCTCAATTAATGATATCTTTTCTCCCAATAAAGAAGTTACGTTAGCGGGCAATGTTACCCTGCCAAATGGTGTTACTCTGAATGCCGGTGAAAAGATAATGATACTGGACGAGGATAACGCACCTTATGGCATGGACAAGCCGGACTATACTCAGGGAGAAGCTTTATTTAACAGAAAATCCACAGACCGATACAGTGCTTCGGTGCCGGTGACAATTGATAACGGTGATGGGACTACCACTATAAAGAATGTGAGAATATATAATAAAGAAAACTCTTCTGATATATACTCTCTGTTTACATTGGGAGAGATTGAAATTAATCCTGAAATCTCCAATAATTATTCCAAGCTTCCTTTAAGTGCCGGAAAAGAAGTAGTAGGGGTTGATGTAAAGTCAGCAGAAAAATTATTAGCTCTGTGGAATAAACCCTTTGCCGCTCTTTCACCGAACAGTCTTGCTGTTTCAACATTTAAAGATTATTATACAAACTTCACGGGAGAAATCGGAACCTGGGGAAATGAGCTTAATACAATCAGTCAGAATCAGGCAACCATGGTTCAAAACATTGATGATCAGAGACAATCAATTATGGGAGTATCATCTGATGAAGAGTTAACAAACCTGATAAAATATCAGCATGCTTATAATGCATCCTCCAGGTTTATCACAGTAATTGACCAGATGATGGAGCATATCGTAACCAGACTATAAAAGAAGGGGTATAAAAGATGCCGTCAACATTTTTTGGATTAAATATCGGAACATCCGGGTTATATACATATCAGGCAGCCATTAATACCACAGCCCATAACATATCCAACACAGAAACAGAGGGCTATACAAGGCAGATTCTGAACCAAAAGGCAGCGAATGCGATCAGAGTAAACGGTTCTTATGGTATGGTGGGAGCAGGAGCAACTGCCACCGAAATAACTCAGGCAAGGGATGCTTACTATGACTTGAAATACCGTAGCAGTAATACTACCTACGGCGAGTATCAGGCAAAAGAGTATTATATGACAGAGATAGAAAATTATTTTAATGAGGTCAGCGTTGCGGGCTTTACGACGTCATATAATTCCTTATTCACCAGCCTTCAGGAATTATCGAAGAATCCTTCCAGTGCTACAACAAGGACGCAGTTGGTTAATTATGCCAAGAACCTGACAGAATATTTTAACGGTATGGCTAACAGCCTTACAGGCATACAGCAGGAATGTAATTTTGAAGTAAAAACACAGGTAGACAGGATAAATTCTTTGGGACAGCAGGTTGCTGAGGTGACAAAGCAAATAAATACTTTGGAAGCAGGCGGCGGTACTGCAAATGATCTAAGAGATCAGAGGGGACTTCTTATAGATGAGCTGTCCGGCATTGTGAATGTATCCGTTGATGAAAATGTAGTAGGACAGAACGTAGGTGTTACCAGTTATGTCGTAAAAATCGAAGGGCAAGTTCTTGTCAATACCGGAGAATATAATACTTTGAAGGTAGTGCCCCGTACTGAAAAAGTAAACCAAAGTGACGCAGATGGACTTTATGAAATACAGTGGAACAATGGAAATAATTTTGCGTTTCAGAATAGTATTTCCCAAGGCTATTTAAGCGCCCTGCTGCAGGTCAGAGACGGCAATAATCAGGAGACATTGAAAGGAACCGTGCAGTCAGTAAGTACGGACAAAAAAACAGTTACTCTTGGGCAAAGCAGCATTAATGATATTGAGAAACTAAATATCCCCTCAGAAGGCTATATTACAATAGATAATCAACAATGCAAATATAACAGCTTTGAGGTCACAAAAAACGCAGTAACCCAGCAATTGGAATATACCTTTCATCTGGATAAGGCAACCAATGCCTCTCCGGGCAGTACGGCAGCTATTGGAGAGAGTATTGATTACAAAGGTATTCCCTACTATATGAGCCAGCTTAATGAATTGGTCAGAACATTTTCTGAAAACTTCAATGCCATCCATAAGACGGGATACGATCTGAAGAATAACATGGGTGTTAATTTCTTTACGGGAGTTTCACCTGCCACCGGAGATGATTATAATCTTGATACAATAGGATATTATAATTTAACAGCAGGTAATTTTTCGGTAGCGGCAGATGTTTTTAAAAACCCCTCTATGATTGCGACTTCCGGTAAGGAAATTACAAATGGAGTAGAGGACAAGACAGTAGTTGACAAATTAATAGCACTGAAAGACAAGGCGGGCATGTTCAAACAGGGAACACCTTCTTCCTTCTTCCAGACAATGGTAGCAGAGGTGGGGATTGATTCCAAAAAGGCAACCAATAATGCCAAAAACCAGAAAGACATTTTAGGTGTAATCAGCAATCAAAGACTTTCAGTGTCCGGTGTAGATGTGGATGAGGAAGCAATGAATCTGGTGATGTACCAGAAGGCATATAATTTGTCAGCAAAGGTTATTTCTGTTATGAATGAAATATATGATAAGCTGATTAATGGCACTGGAGTATAAAGCTTGGTAAGAGATATAGCATAGACCAACCGGCAGTTTGAAACAATCCGGGAAAGGGGCACACAGATGAGAATAACCAATAAGATGATGACCAATAATATGATGACGAGTATCAATAAGAATAAGAATCTTCTTAACACATTAGATGAACAATATTCTACGGGCAAAAAGATACAGCGTCCCTCGCAGGATCCTATTGTAGCGGTCAGAGCATTGAAATTAAGGACGAACCTGTCGGAATTGAATCAGTATTACGAAAAGAATATTCCTGATGCCAGATCCTGGATGGATGTAACGGAAGAAGCTCTCAAAAATATGAATCAAGTCATGACAAAGATAAACAGCAGTTGTGTACAGGGAGCAACGGATTCCTTAACAGCTTCTGACAGAAGCAGTATAGTGGAAACACTGAATGAAATGAAAAAGCAGATTTATCAGGAAGGTAATGCAAATTATGCCGGAAGATATGTCTTTACAGGTTATAAAACAAATTCCAGCTTAAGCTTTGAAGAGAATACTTCTGTGAATTATACGATTACAGAAAATTTTACCGGTAATGATTTGGATGCGATAACAAAAATATCTTACGGTGTGGGGGGCGGACCGGATACAGCAGCACCCACTACGATAAATACCCACAGATTGAGATTATCCTATGAGAATCTTGATGCCTCGAATCTAAGCGGAATACCGAATAAAGACATAACCTATGTAGATAAAAATGGAGTAACAAAAACAATAGCTGCAGCTGATATCGTACAGGCATCGTTATCCAATACTGCTATTGATCCGTATAATCCGGCTTCTGGCAAGGTAAACTATATTCCGGAAACCGGTGAATTGATTTTATCCGATACGGTATATGCCTCGATGCAGGGAGCCCAAAAAATCACTGTGGATTATGGGAAAAGCAATTTTGAGACGGGGGATTTAAAACCGGAGAGTTACTTTGACTGCAAGGATAATACCAATAATATAACATATAAGGTATTCGACCAGCAAATCCAGTACGAAATAAATTTCAATCAAAGCCTTACAATCAATACACAGGCAAAAGATGCCTTTGACCACAGTATAGGCAGGGATATTGATGAAATTCTGTATGCGGTTAAAGATGTAGAAGCGGTAGAAGGTAAAATAGCAGAAGTTAAAAAAAATCTGGAAGACAAAAGTCTGTCACAGGTTGCTATTGATAATTTGAATACAACCTTAACCAATCTCCAGACGGAATTTAAACTAAAGACTGACATAATGCAGGATAAATTTAATAAAGGAATACTTGGAAGCAAAAATGCCCAGGATAAATTAAATACAGCCGTAGCAGACTTGGGAACCCGTTCTACCAGACTTGATCTTACAGAAGACAGATTATCAAGCCAGCAAGTAAACTTTGAAGAGCTGATGTCAAATAATGAAGATGCGGATGTTGCTGAAACTTATGTCAGATTAAGTTCCGCAGAGGTTATATATAATGCATCCCTAAATGCAGCAGGAAAAATAGTGAAAGCAAGCCTGTTGGATTTTCTGTAAAAGGAGAGAATATTGCCACAGCATTTAAGGAAGGAAGGATAATCATACCATGTTTATAAAAACGAAATATTTTGGTGAAATAGATCTGGAAGAAGATAAAATAATAGAATTTCCGCAGGGTGTTATGGGCTTTGAAGAATATATTAAGTATACTATCCTGTATGATATCGAAGAAGGTGAAAAACCTATGATATCATGGCTTCAATGCGTAGAAGAACCTGGACTTGCCATTCCGGTTATGAATCCTTTATATGTAAAGGCTGATTATAATCCGACCATAGAAGATGCCTTATTAACTCCTTTGGGCGAAATAAGTGATGAAAACGCATTGGTTTTAGTCACAATAACAGTGCCGGAAGATAAGACGAAGGTAACCGTGAATCTGAAAGCTCCCTTTATTATTAACTCGGATACCCGAAAGGGATGCCAGATTATAGTTGAGAATAATGACTATCCGGTAAGATACAACATTTATGAGGTCATCCGGAAGATGAAAGAGGTAGGGGGGGAATAGTATGCTGGCATTATCCAGGAAAATCGGTGAATCTATTATAATCGGTAATGACATAGAACTTACTATTCTTGAAGTGAAAGGTGACCAGGTAAAAATAGGAATTAATGCTCCCAAAGCAATCCCCATTTACCGCAAAGAAATCTATCTTCAGATTCAAGATTCTAATAAAGAAGCAGCAACCAGCGAAATTTCGGCGGATGCTTTAAAAAACTTATTTCAATAAAAGTATTTTTCACTTTTTATTCGGGCAGTATCGCAAGTGGACCTGTGATATGTATGGGAACTATTAATAAAATAACAATATATGTCGATAAAAAAAGAAGCAGCATTAAATTATCTTATTACTTTAATTATAAGCAAGGATGCTTAAATGAGCAATAACAACATGGAGGTGGATTATTATGGCAATTGATAGTATTACAGCAGGTGGTTACAATGATACCGCTAATAGGGTTTCAAAGGATCCGGTTTACTCCGCTGGAACTCCGGTAAAGCAGGGTCCGATTACTGCAGCGACTGCCGGAACACAGGTGCCTGCAGCAATATACAAAGATAAGGAAGCTGATGGTCCTCAAAGCGATACTACAGGAAAGAACCCGGATGAAGCAGCAAGGCAAATTAAAGCAACCATATCGGAAGCAAACTTTAAGGCAACAAGAACAAGATGCGAATACTCGGTAGATGACAAAACAAACAGAATTTCAATTAAGATGATTGATGAAACAACGAATGAAGTAATCAAAGAAATACCGCCTGAAAAAAGCCTTGAAATGTTAGCTAAGGTTTGGGAACTGGCAGGTATACTGGTAGATGAGAAGAGGTAGGAAGGATGTGAGGAAGTATGTCGATTAGAATGTCGGGAATGATATCTGGCTTAGATACCGATTCGATTATAAAAGAGCTTATGACAGCGAAGTCTGCAAAGAAGACGAAGCTGGAGCAGCAGAAGACCAAACTGGGATGGAAACAGGAAAAATGGGCTGATTTGAACACGAAGCTGTATAAGTTGTATACAGATCAACTCTCAAAGGTGCGTTTGGCAGGAAATTATACCGCGAAGAAAGTAACTTCCTCTAATGAGAATATGGTAACGGCAACAGCATCATCTGCGGCCGGAAGCGGTTCCCATACAGTAGAAGTAAAAAACCTTGCTTCTGCTCAATACATAACAGGGGGAAAGATTGACTTAAAGAGCACCGATACATTGGTTTCGAAAGGCGTAATGGACGCAGGAACTATCATTAGGATTACTTCCGGAGCGGGAAGCAGTGCAACCGTTAAGAATCTGGAAGTCACGGCTGATACAACGGTTGCAGACGTGGTAAATACCATGAAGGCGGCCGGCCTTAACGCAAGCTTTGATGAAAGCCAGGGGAGATTCTTTATAAGCGGTAAGAACAGTGGGGAAGCCAATGCATTTTCCATCCAGACCTATACAATGGATACATCCACAAGTTCAGCACTTTCAACAGCAGCGGATGCATTAAAAACAGCAGCGGGTCTTACGGATTCACAGGTGTCAAGCTACCGTTCTTTATTGGAAGATCTGGCAAAGAAGCAGGCGCTCTACGAGGATGATTCTGTTACGGATAAGGTAACTGCATGGACGAACCTTCAGAATGCGAAGCAGAAGGTCTCTGACATGGAAGAGAGCTTTTATACTCAGGCAGCCAAGAAGATTGTAAGCCAAAACCGTCTGAATGATCTTAATAATGCAGCAACAGGAGTGGGTACGGAGGATATCAAGAAGGCTTATGAGGATATAAAAACTGCTGTTCAGAAAAGCTATTATGAGCTGGATAGTGACGGAAAAGTAAAATCTCCGGAGACTTTCACGGAAGCTGCAATAAACAGTGCCAAGTCAGCTCTTATGAAGGAAGCTACAGACAATATCAATAAGAAAATGAACGAAGGTACAGTAAATTACGCAACCGTTGATGAGAGAAATGATGCTATCAAGGCTGAGTATGAAAGACTGTATAAAGATGTATACAATTATGGCACTACAGAAGAGGAAGCTCTTAAGAAAAAAGCCGAAGAACTTTATAAGAATACTTTGGCAACAGCTGTAAGTAATGCGGCTAATTCCTATACTTCCACGGCAGAAGGCTCTGCGCTGGTAACGGCAAAGGCTGCTGAATTAAAGCTGGATACGGGGGCAACATCCATTTCCACTGCCACAAACCAATATAAAACAGCTTACACAGCGTATTCCAATTCAATTTCCGCGCCTTTAGCAGGAAAGTTAAAAAATTTGGGACTCGCAGATACGGAAATGACTACGGTTAATGGAAAGACATCTGTAACCAGTTCAGGGGGCGCAAGTGATTTTATCTTAAAGAAAGCAGCCGACTCAACGGTTATATTGGATGGAGCTGAATTAACGACTACCGGAAATACTTTTACAGCGGCTGGAATCACTTATAATCTGGTAGGTGCACAGGCCGGGACTACTGTAAGTGTCAGTGTAACGAATGATTCACAGGCTACCTATGATATGGTCAAGAACTTCGTGAAGGCTTATAATGATATCCTGACGGAGATGAATACTCTGTACAACGCGGATTCTGCCAAAGGCTATGAACCTTTAACCGATGACCAGAAGGAATCCATGTCTGATAAGCAGATTGAGTTATGGGAAGGCAAAATTAAAGATTCTCTTCTTCGAAGGGATGACACACTGGATAGTGTCTTAAGTACTTTAAGAACCAGTCTTCAGGGCAGTGTAACGGTTAATGGCAAGAGTTATTCTTTGGCTACTTTAGGGATAACAACAGGGGCTTATACAGAAAAGGGACTGCTTCATATTCAGGGTGATCCCGATGATTCTACCTATTCAGTCAATACCAATAAACTGAAGGAAGCTCTTTCCTCGGATCCGGATGCGGTGGCAAGTGCACTTTCTGGGATATTTGGTAAGCTCTATACCTCTATGCAGGACAAGATGAAGAGCAGTTCCATAAGCAGTGCATTAACTTTTTATAATGACAAAGAGATGAAGAATCAAGTCACCGATTATACCAAGCAAATATCCGCTTGGGAAACCAGACTGCAGGACATGGAGGACCGGTATTATAAGCAGTTCTCAGCAATGGAATCGGCACTTGCAAAGATACAGTCCAGCAGTAAATCTCTGGCCGGACTGCTCGGCAGTTGATTTGATTGTATCTAAGATTAATATAGTGATGGAGACAATTGGAGGAAAAAACAATGGCAATTAATGCGGCTATGACTTATCAGAATAATGCAATACAGACGGCTTCTCCGGCAGAACTTACATTAATGTTATATGAAGGAGCAATCAAGTTTGCTAATATAGCAATGATGGCAATCGAAAACGGTGACATTGAGAAAGTTCATCTCAATATTGTGAAGACTGAGAATATTATTATGGAGCTGCGTTACACTCTGGATCACAAGTACCCGGTAGCAAAAGATTTCGAACAGGTTTATGATTATATTTATCGCCGCCTGGTAGATGCTAACGTGAAGAAGGAGAAGGAGATTTTGGAGGAGGCCCTTGGATATATCAGAGAAATGAGAGATACTTGGAAAGAGGTCATGAAGTTAAGTAAGGCACAATAAGAGAGAGAATAAGATGGCAAAAGATCAAAATGCGGTATATATAAATATTCTCCTGGATACTTTGTATAAGAAGGAAGAACTTCTTACCTCCTTAATGGGAATTACCAGAGAGCAGGAGAAATTGTTGGAAGAAAAAGACTTCTCTATGGATAAGTTTGATACTGCCATGGAAGAGAAGGAGAAGCTCATCAGGAATCTGAACATGCTGGAGGATGGCTTTGAGGCTTTGTACCAGCGGGTGGAAAAGGAGCTTCATGCAAGAAATTCCGAGTATCAGCAAAGCATTCTTAAAGCGCAGCAGCTGATACGCAGTATCACTGAAAAAAGCGTAAATCTTCAGGCTCTGGAATCAAAGAACAAGGAAAAACTCCTCTTTTTTCTGGCAGGAAAGCGTCAGGAGATACGAAGCTTTAAGAACAGCAGTCAGGTGGCGGACAGATACCAGCAGAATATGACCAACCAGCATCAGGAGGGGCAATCTTACTTTTTAGACAAAAAAAAATAAAAAAATCAAGTTTAGATATAAAGTATCCGAGAGAAATGTCGATATATATAATAAGTAAAGTAAATTTACTTAAATACAACAGCAGCACGGATGCTGCTGAACATTCAAGGAGGAATTACATATGATAGTACAACACAATATGGCAGCAGCCAATACCAACAGACAATTAGGCGTTACCAACACAAATCTTTCTAAGTCAACAGAGAAATTATCTTCCGGTTACAGAATCAACCGTGCAGGCGATGATGCAGCAGGACTTTCCATCTCTGAAAAAATGCGTGGACAGATCAGAGGCTTAGAGCAGGCTTCCACCAATGCCCAGGATGGTATTTCTCTTATCCAGACAGCAGAAGGCGCGTTAAATGAGACTCATTCCATTCTTCAGAGAATGAGAGAATTAACAGTACAGGCATCTAATGATACCAATGTATCTACAGACCGTGATGCAATCAAAGAAGAGTTAGGTCAGCTCACATCAGAAATTACAAGAATTTCAGAGCAGACAGAATTCAATAAGCAGAAATTATTGTCAGGTAGCTTTTCTACCACAGGCCTGAACCTTCAGGTTGGAGCAAACGGAAGCCAGAGCATTTCCTTTAACATCAGCAAGATGGATGCAACTACATTAGCAGTTAATGCTGTTAGTGCCAGTGTGGATACATATGCAAATGCAACCGCTCAGCTTTCTGTTATTGACAAAGCGATTTCAGATGTTTCCAATCAGCGTTCTACAATGGGTGCTATGCAGAACCGTCTGGAGCATACAATTGCTAATGCAGACAATACAGCTGAGAACTTACAGTCAGCAGAGTCCCGTATCCGTGATGTTGATATGGCAAAAGAAATGGTTAAGTATTCCAAAGACAGTATTCTTCAGCAGGCTGCTCAGTCAATGCTTGCCCAGGCAAATCAGGCAACACAGGGTGTTCTTTCTTTATTAAGATAATACTTAACAAAAACAAAAAAGCCGATATTATATCGGCTTTTTTTGTTTATAAAATAGCGAATATGCTTAATTCATTTGGATTTTTAGCCGATATATAGATAAGGGTAACTGAGCTGCCGGACCGTAAGAATGAGAATACGGTTTAGCGGCATTTTTTGAATATAGAATGAAGGAGTTAAAATGAGGATTTTGTTTATTGAATGGCAATGCTTTGGCGCGATGCATGTGGTAAAAGCATTGGAGGAACTGGGGCATGAAGTAGAGAGGGTGGAGTTTAATCCAAATAAGGACAACACAGATGAGAGCTATGTCAGGGAGGCTATTAAAGTGTTATCTTATCAATACTTTGACATAGTATTGAGCTATAATTTTTTTAGTGCCATTGCCAGAGCCTGTCATGAGAATGGGGTTATATATATATCCTGGCTTTATGACAGCCCCCTTTTTCAGGTGTGGAATACAACGGCATATTATCCGGAGTGCTATATATTTTCCTTTGACCAGGATCAATGCGATGGATTAAAGAGAGAGGGAATCCGCAATGTCTATTACATGCCTCTGGCGGCGGAGACAATCTATATAGATACCATTACGGAGACAAAGGAGCAGGTGGATCGTTTTAAAGGAGATGTAGCCTTTGTGGGGAAGCTTTACGAAAAAAAGACGGATATCCAAAGGAAAATTTATAAAGCAAGTCCGGAATTTTTTAGGGGATATGCAGATGCAATAGCAGAGGCACAAGCACAGCTGCAGAGTGCAAATTTTCTGGAGGAGGTATTAGAGCCGGCGGATATCCAGAAGTGTATTTTGGAGGGGCTTAAAATGGATAAAGAAGAGGGAACCATTGCTTCTTCTGTCAGTCTCTATGCCGGTTATTACCTTGCTCCCAATGTGACGCTAAGGGAAAGGCGTAATATGATAAAGAAGGTATCTGAAAGCTTTGCTTTAAATGTATTTACCTTAAGCAGTACAAAGAGGTATAAGAAGGCAGTAAATAAAGGCGGTGTAGATTACTATAAAGAGATGCCTCTGGTATTCAGGCATAGTAAGATTAATTTGAATATGACACTTCGTTCCATTAAAACAGGAATCCCCTTAAGATGCTGGGATATTATGGCCGCCGGAGGTTTCCTTTTAACGAACTATCAGGCTGATATGCTGAAGCATTTTGAGCCGGGAGTAGATTTCGATTATTTCATTAATGAGGAAGACATGTTGCAAAAAATCGAATATTATTTAAACCACGAAGAAGAGAGAAGAAAAATTGCCCGAAACGGTTATGAGAAGGTTAAAAAATATCATGGCTATAAAATGCGGCTGCAGGAAATCTTTCGAATTGTAGAGGAAGGAGAGAAAAGCAGATGCGTGCGGTAATATGTAAAGTGGGGCAGAGAATGGAGACGGCAGTTGCGGAGGAGTTAAGAAGAGAGGCACTTGAGGTGGGAGAATTCGCAAGGATTCTTAAGGATAAGGACTACGATGTGGAATATATACAGGCTCTTTCAGATTATATCAAAGAGTACGGAGCAGATATGGTGTGGAGCATGGAGTATATTCCGGTTATTTCAAGAGCTTGCCTTGTAGAAAAGGTTCCGTATGTTGCCTGGATTATAGGAGAATCCTGGAATACTCTATATTCCAGTACGATACAAAATCCCTGGAACTTCGTTTTTGTTGCGGAGGGGCATATAGCTGAGAGGTTTTGGAAGAAGAATCCCGGGCATATATTTTATCTACCACCGGGGGCTAAGGCGGACGTACTTTCAGAGGTGCCGGGAACTGTCGGATTGTGTAACTGGAATATGGAATATCCTGTTTATTATATGAAGGAAGATTGCTCTGAATATATGAAGGGGTATGTCAGGGGGTTGATAGAAGCACAGCAGAGGGTGTACGGGTACCATTTCCTTCCGAATTTAATAACAAAGAAAAGAAAAACAGAATTGGGAAAGATTCTGTTAGAGCCAATGAGGGGAAAAGACTATTATCAAAAAAACCTTCAGGTGCGGATAGATGATTTCTTATGCGATACGATAACACGGAACGAACGGGAGGAAGCGGTGCAGATAATGAAAGATATGGAGATCTTCCATGAAGGAGATGGGCTTTGCACTGTGAATGTCAATGTTGCTTCCCGTAAGTGCAGAACGGGAATTCCCTATGATATGCTTCGTGTAATGGGAGCAGGAGGATTTGTTATAACAAATTATCAGGACAAAATAGCGTCCTCCTTTGTTATCGGAGAGGAAATTGTCGTATATGAAGATATGAAAGAACTACAGGATAAAATTGAATATTACTTGGAACACGAGGAGGAGCGAAAGCAAATTGCAATAAGGGGAAGGAGAAGAGTTAAGGAAGATTTTTCCTTACAACAAAGAGTAGGGGATGTCTTCTATGCTGTAACAGAGGGACTGAGGAGATAAGATAATATGAAAATACTGTTTCTGGAATGGCCCTGCTATGGGGCTGAAAATTGGATAAGAGAGCTTGAAAATCAGGGATATGAGGTAACTCATATGAAGGTTCCCCATATGCTGGATGAGGATGATATGGTTTTTCAGAATCGGCTAGTTGAGAGGATAAAGGATAAGGGATATGAGTTGCTGTGCACCTTTAACTTTTTACCGATGCTGTCTATTATTGCAAGAAATACTAATATAAGGTATCTGTCATGGGTTTATGACAGCCCATTGCTTACGATGTATTCAGTCGAAGTGGGAAGTCCCAATAATTATATCTTTTTATTTGACAGGAGACAGTACGAGGAATTCAGAGATAAGGGAATTCAGACAGTTCATTATCTTCCATTGGCGGGAGTAACAGGAATAGAAAAGGATTCTACAGGATATTCTTCAGAGGTTACTTTTGTTGGGGCTCTTTATCAGACATATAATCTATTTGACGAAATTAAATATCTGCCGGATAGATTAAAAGGATATCTGGAGGGCATTATGGAGGCACAGAGGAGGGTTTATGGTTACTACATGCTGCCGGAACTTTTGTCAGAGGAACTATTAGGCGAAATCTTAAAATATATTAAAATGGATTTGGGAGACCAGTATTGGGCAAGTTACAGGGATATTTTTGCAAGTCAGTTTTTGGCAAAGAAAACAGCAAATCTTGAGAGAGAGAGTATGCTTCGTTATTTAGCCCAATATTTCAGGATATACCTGTATTCCAACGAAAGGCTGGAAGTGCCCAACATAATCAACTGTGGGACAGTTCCCTATGGGGCGGAGATGTATAAAGTGTTCCAAAGGAGTAAGATTAATATTAATTCTACCTTGCGCTGCATTCAGACCGGTATTAATTTAAGGACCATGGATATCCTGTCGGCAGGTGGCTTTTGCCTTACAAATTACCAGGAAGAATTAAGTTCCCATTTTGTCATCGGCAAGGAATTGGAAGTCTATGAAAGTGAATTGGATTTGCTGGAGAAAACGGCCTATTATCTGGAACATGAGGAAGAAAGAGAAGAAATTGCAAGGAACGGAAAAAAGCGGATAGAGGAAAGCCACACTTACCCCATGCGGGTAAAGGAAATGATGGATATTGTGTGCAGAGGGTTTGCTAAAAGTAACTGACCTGACAGGAGAAAGGGAGAAATATGCATAGTATTAGTCTCTGTATGATTGTTAAGAATGAAGAGGCCAATCTGGAGAGATGCCTTAAAAGCGCAGCTGGCTATGTGGATGAAATGATTATCGTAGATACCGGTTCGACTGATAGAACGAAAGAAATTGCCTGCAGATATACGGACAGGGTGTATGATTTTATCTGGGAGGATGACTTTTCGACAGCCAGAAATTATTCTATCAGCCAAGCAAGCAATGAGCATATTCTGGTGCTGGATGCAGATGAACAGTTACAAAGCATGGACAGAGATGAGGTGGAGAGGCTGAACCATATATGTCCGGAGGGAATCGGCAGGATTCTTATAGTTAGTCAGTATACACGGAACAATTATACATATAAACAACGGGAGCGCGTGAGCCGGCTGTTTTCGAAGGAACTCTATCAGTACGAAGGAAGGATTCATGAACAGCTTGTTCCCCTTTACAAAAGAGAGGCTGCACAAACTGTCAGCATAACCTATGATGTACCGATAGTGGTAGAGCATCTGGGATATGAAGGGGATTTAACAGCACGCCGGAGTAAAACACAGCGTAATATCAAACTTTTAAAGGCTGCACAGGAGCAAGACCCGGAGGATCCTTACCTTTTATACCAGTTGGGAAAGAGTTTTTATATGGAGGAAGATTATCATAGTGCCTGTGAGTACTTTGGGCATGCTCTGTATTTTGATTTGGACCCACGTTTGGAATATGTTCAGGACATGGTTGAAAGTTATGGCTATACTTTAATTAACACGGGACAGTATGAAACGGCTTTGCAGATGTTAAATATTTATGATGAGTTTAGCCATTCTGCAGACTTTTTATTTCTGACAGGTTTAATACTAATGAACAATGGTAAGTTTGAAGAGGCTATCATTGAACTTGAAAAGGCAGCTGAAAAGCCTTGCAGTAAGGTGGATGGCGTAAACGGATATCTTGCCTTTTATAATATCGGAGTGATTTATGAATGCCTGGGAAATAATGAAAATGCTGTAAGATATTATAAGAAATGCAGGGAATATAGGCCTGCTTTACGAAAGCTGATGGATATGATAGAATGAAATCAGAAGAAAAAGGGCGAAAGTTGTAATGCCAAGTAAAAGATTAAGTAGGAAGTGCTCCCCAAGTTCCTGTTTTAAGCGATTGGGTCATTTAGCACTATATATAAGACAATCCATGGAGGGAAATGTACTTGTATGACAATCTATAATATATGTCCGTATATCTATTACCGGAATGAACAGCTCCTTAAGGATACCTGTTTGGTTCCATATACATTCCATAAATTGTACGGCTATAGGGTGGTCTTGGTGACTGCTAAAAAAGAGGAATATTCATATCTTGAGATGCTGCCAGGGCTGGAACTTGATATTCAGCCGGCGGCAGTAAATATGGAAGAATGGACGAAGCAATGCTGTACTTATATTGAAAAAAATTATCAAAGTATAGATATTCTTTTTTGCTTTGGATCTTACTCTATTTATACGGAAATTGTGCCCTTATATAAAAAGCTGCGGAAAGATGGAAAGGTAATACTTAAGCTGGATGCCAGCCCTGATTGGGTGGATAAGATTCCTGTAAATCGAGAGGACTATAAGAGTTTATATGAAAATTGTACGGTTATTACCTGTGAATCCAAGCGTATTAAACGGCTTTTATCCCGAAAATGGCCGTATCAGATTGACTATCTTACGAATGGCTTTTTAAGACTGGATGATAGCTGTGAGGAAAGCCGTGAAATAGATTATAGGGAAAAAGAAAATATAATTTTAACGGTTGGACGGATTGGAAGTTATCATAAGGCAAACTGGGTACTTCTGGAGGCGTTTGCTATGTGTGCGGATTGTCTTAAAGAATGGAAAGTGAAGTTGGTAGGCAGTATAGAACCTGAATTCGAATCTTATATAAAGGAATATTTTGTTAAATTTCCTGATTTGAGGAACAGGATTATCTTCACCGGCAAAATAGCAGATAAGCATTTGTTGGATAAGGAATACAGAGCAGCAAGGATATTTGCACTAACTTCTGTTTCTGAAGGAGGATCTCCCAATGTATTTGTAGAGGCGGCAAAAAGAGGATGCTATATAGTGTGCAGTGATATTGCCGCATCGGAAGAGATGACCAATGGCGGTATGTGCGGAAAAGTATTTGAAATAAATGATGTAGCTGGATTGAGTAATATATTGCTGGAAATATGTAATACCGATTTTGAAATTGTACTTAAAAATAACAGCAGAGAAATTGTAAAGTATTGTGAGAGATTTTTTAACTATGAAGTTAGCATGAAGAAGATAATGCATTTATTAGAAAGCAATGAGAGTGAAGTGAACTATGAATAGCTTGGAAATTTGTTTAAAGGATAAGTGTGTGGTAGTTAAAGATCACCTGCTATCAATAAAATTGCTTGATTTTAATAATAAGTATACAAACCTATGCCTTTTGCCAAGAAAAATACAGTATGAATTATACATAGAATTATGGAATCTGGTAACAAAATCCGATTTGCCAGAAAGAGAGAAAGAGATGCTATTAGTGATTCATGCTCTTTTGATCCGGTATTTTTCATCTACTGAAAGAACATTAAAGGCTGTGTTGACAGGGGATGAAGTGCTGCTAGGCCAAGTGGTTCAATATGTTGATTTTTTTAATAGGGAAGACCTGGTATTTTCATTGCCTGTAAGCCGGAAGACCGATTATGATATGGAAGAGTTTATTCCTGCATTTATCGATTATATACATGAAGTGGGAAATGAAATACGGAATAAATGCAATCTATTTCTGATAGATTATCGGGGATTGGGAAAAAAAGAAAGCGTAATTTTATCAGAAATAAACCAGATATTAGATTATAAAGGGGAAATAATACTCTATCATGCACCTGAAGAAGGATTGGAATTGAGTGAATTCCAGCTTGAGGAGAAGTTTGTAATAGATAAAAATAATACAATATACCTGCTTGAAAGTAAAAAACAATACCAGATGGGAGAAGATGAAAAAAAGCTGGTGTATCAATTCCAGGATATTATAGGAAAACTTAATGCAGACTGGGTGGATATAGAAAACACCGTCCAAGGAATCTGTTACGAGAAGAAAGAGAAAAGATTAACGATAAAGCTGGATGCCATGATTTCACTGGTACAAAGACTTGAGACAATAGTAACTGAAAATTTGATATTTCATTTACATAAAGATTTAAAGTTTGAAGTCAATGAACTAAAAAATACATTGTTGGATTTTCGATACGAACAAGAAGACATGGAATATTTTATGCGTATAACCGGGGTTAAAATGGAAGGTATTATGAGTTTAAAGGATGGTATCTTTTCTTGATAATAGAATTTTTTAGTCTTGTAGTTTGAAGAAAAGTTAATTTACGGGAGTAATAAAAAGTATGGACAGATTAGTACCAGTAGAATTAAAAGCAGGAATCCGCACTGCTTTGGCAGATGGGACATTGGTTCTAAATTCACCGAAGCATATGGCAACAGAGCATTTATATAAGGCAGTGGCAGGAGATCGGATTTCATTATTTTCTGACGAGTATCTTTACGCAGTGGCTCTTTTTTCTCTTAAAAGAGATATGAAATATATTTATACATATGAATATCAGCGTGAAAGTAACTGGACTACCTATTTGCAGAATTTAACACCGGACTCCTACACAGACGAGGAATATGTATTTGAAGAAGAATGTTATTTTCGTGTTTGCTTAAAGAGAAGAGATGGGCAGGATATTACGCTGCCAGATGCCAAAAGAGGCAGTGAAGCTTTAAGATATGAAGCAGCTAAGGAAGAGAAAAATATAAAACAATGCTTTAAAGAAGAAATTAAGAAGACAGTTCAGGATATACTTCATTTACGGAAGGACTTTTTGGCTTTTTGTGTGCTTACTGATACACACTATACAGTAAACGGAACCTGGGAGGATACGGCATTTAACATACAAGCCATCCATGAACAGGTTCATTTTGATGAGATTATCCACCTGGGTGATGTGACAGATGGCATAACTTCTGCGAAAGTCACTTCTGACTATGCGAAAGCAGTATTGAGAGATTTACGTTCCTGCAATATTCCGGTACGTATGGTTCTAGGTAATCATGATTCTAATTATTTCCGTAACAATTCGGAAAAATTTACGATAGAAGAGCAGATGAAGCTATATCTAAATGATGGTAATGAGCTGACTGCTCCTTATTATTATGTGGATTATCCAAAACATAATCTAAGGTGTTTGTTTCTTCATTCTTTTGATTACGAGGCCCCGATCCGTTATGGTTTTTCAGACAAAGAAGTTGAATGGGTTAGAGAAACGCTGGAAAGCATGAAAGACGGCGGAAAAGTATTGGTCTTTTCTCATGATGCCCCTTTCGCGGAGCTTGACTATTGGAGCCATTCAATACGCAACGGAGAAAGGATGATGGATGTACTGGAAGAATTTAATTCGAAAGATAAGTTTCACATATTGGGGTATTTTTATGGACATATCCATGCAGATTCTATTTATGAAAACTGTAGCTTTCCTTTGGTATCCATTGCCTGTGCCAAGTGTGAATGTTTTGCAGGTATGAAACCGGAAGGAGCCATTGCACCGAAGCGCTGTCCTAATACTGTAACACAGGATTTATGGGATACAGTAATCCTTGACATAGAAAAAGAAAAGATTCATATGGTACGTTTTGGCGCGGGAGAAGACAGAGTGGTTGACTGTTCCAAAAAGGAAAGTATACGCAAACAATTACTGGAGGAAAAAAGAAGAAACCGCAAAACGAAAGTTTGGGCACATCGAGGTGCATCGGCTTATGCACCGGAAAACACACTGCCGGCATTTGCGCTTGCAGTGGGGTTAGGTTCTGATGGAATAGAGTTGGATGTACAGCTGACCAAAGACGGAGTTCCTGTTGTTATTCATGACGAAGCCATAAACAGGGTTAGTGATGGGATGGGTAATGTTTGGGATTATACTTTAGAGGAAATAAAGAGTTTTAATTTTAATATGCAATTTCCGGCTTACGGGAAAGTGGAGATACCAACACTGGAAGAGGTATACAATCTGTTGCAGGATGAAGAAGTTACCGTTAACCTTGAATTAAAAAATCATATCTATTTCTATGAGGGGTTGGAAGAAAAGGTATTGAAACTTGCCCTAAAATATAAAATGGAGGACAGGATTGTGTATTCTTCATTTAACCATTCATCCATGATACATTTAAAGAAATTGCAGGATGATGTAAAAGTAGCATTTTTGTATGGGGATGGTTTCATAGATATCGCAGGGTATGCAAGGAAAAATGGTGCTTATGCCATTCATCCGGAGATAGCAAATATAAAGTATCCAAGATTTTTAGAAGAGTGCAGGGAAAAAGATGTCAGAGTGCATGTGTGGAACGTAAATGAACGGGCTGATATAAAAAGGATGGCTGAAGCGAGAGTGGATGCTGTAATTACCAATTATCCGGATAGGGCAGGGCAGATTGTTGAAAGCTTTTCGAATGGCAAAAGGTAATTATTATGGGGAAGTATGTCGATAAAATATATGATGAAGTTTATTGTAACGGAAATTAATTTAGAAAGATTTTATATTCCTTTTATATCAATCATTAAGAAACTGGCAAGGAGAATCTATGAAGAAAGTCATTACATATGGTTCTTTTGATCTATTTCATGAAGGGCACTATAAATTATTGAAAAGGGCAAAAGAGCTGGGTGATTATTTAATTGTTGGAGTTACAACGGAACATTTTGATTTGCAGCGTGGAAAATTAAATGTTGTGGATTCCTTGCTGGAACGAATAGATAATGTAAAAAAAACAGGCTTTGCTGATGAAATTATTATTGAAGACCATGAAGGTCAGAAGGAAGAAGATATAAAAAAATACGATATTGACATATTTACCCTGGGATCGGATTGGACAGGAGTGTTTGATTATCTTGGAATTTTATGCAAGGTAATATACCTTGAAAGAACGCCGGACATATCGTCAACAATGCTCCGTAAGAGCAAATTTCCAATTATCAGGTTAGGTATCGTAGGAACCGGAAGAATTGCTCCAAGGTTTATTGCAGAAGCAAAGTATGTAAGCGGTATTCATGTACGCAGTGTTTACAATCCTCATGGAATAAATGCAAAAATATTTGGCGAAAAATATGAGATGGAATATTATTCGGCAGATTATTGGGAATTCATACATAGTATAGATGCAATATATATTGCATCTATACACGAGACTCACTTCGAGTATGCAAAGCAGGCATTAAATCATGGAAAACATGTGTTATGTGAAAAGCCTTTAGCCTTTAGTAAAGCTCAGGCGGAGGAATTATACAAAATCGCAAATGAAAATGGGCTGATCTTAATGGAAGGCATTAAAACTGCTTATTGTCCGGGATTTGCCGAGATGATAAATGTTGCAAAAAGCGGTGTAATTGGGGAAGTCAAGGATGTTGAAGCTTGTTTTTCACGATTAACGGATCCGCAGCTTAGAGAAATGGTAGACCAGGAATATGGCGGTGCATTCTTAGAATTTGGAAGCTATACGTTGCTGCCTATCTTTAAATTGTTGGGATGTGACTTTAAAGAAATAAAGATTGACAGTATTCTTGCAGATAATGGGGTTGACTTGTACACGAAAATTTATTTTAATTATAATAACAGTCTTGGTCTGTCGAAAACCGGTGTGGGAGTGAAATCAGAAGGTCAGCTGATAATTGCAGGAACGAAGGGATATATTTTGGCTCCATCACCATGGTGGCTTACAAAATCTTTTGAAGTCCGTTATGAGAATCCCAATAAAGTGGACAAGTACTCACCAAAGTTTATGGGTGATGGTCTGCGTTATGAAATAAGCGAGTTCATTTCCAGGATTAATGGCCATGGAAAACAGACATTTCGGTTAACACAGGAGGAGTCCATTGCAATGGCTGAAATCGTTGAGAAATTTATGGAACAGCGGAGACAGGAAAATTAATGGTACAAACTCGAATAAAATAGAATAATTTCTGGCAGGGAATATAAGATGAGAAAAACTATTAAGAAAAAATTAATGAATATAACCAATTCCATTGAAGAAGCCAATAAGGTTCTGACTTCGCTCTCAAATGAAAATCGGAGAGAAGAAGTTTTAGAGCTGTTGACGGATGAGCAAATAACTGTTATACAGATGGGAAACACGATTGAGAACTCTGATGGAGAAGGGACAGAAGCAGTACGGATGTTGGAAGGTTATTGTGAAGCTGTGTGGGAGATTAGCCAGGAAGCAGACGTCACTAACAGAAGTATATTAATTCAGAATTTATCAAATTATATTCGGGATTTTAGGACGGCACTTGATAAGTTCAAAGAAACCTATAACATTGTATTTTTGCCGTATCAGGCAAGTATGTGGGACTCAATGGAAAGTATTTGGATTGCAGCGAAGGAGGAAAAGAATTGCAATTGCTATGTAATTCCTATTCCTTATTTTGAATGCAATGCCGATGGTTCTGCTGGGATTATGCACTACGAAGGGGATAGGTTTCCTGATTATGTTCCGATTACACATTTTAAAGACTATAACCTTGCAGAGGAGCATCCTGAAGTTATCTATATTCATAATCCTTATGATGCTGCCAATAAAGTAACTAAAATTCATCCCGATTTTTATAGTTCTAAAATTAAAACATATACGGACATGCTGGTGTATATTCCGTATTTCCTTACAGGCAGTCATATGCCACAATCCCATAGTCTGCTTCCTGCGTATTTACATGCTAACAGGATTATTTTACAAAATGAATCAATGTTTAATGATATTGATTGCTTAATATCACGTGAAAAACTTGTGGCAATTGGCTCACCTAAGGTTGACAAGCTTCTGAAGCTGTGTGCGAGTTCACCGGAGATGCCAAAAGAGTGGAGAAAGTTAATTTTTAATACGAACGGCACGAAGAATAAAGTCATTATGTATAATATCAGCGTAACAGGCCTGTTGAATTTAAAAGATAGGCTATTAAAAAAGATGGAATATGTTTTTGAAACGGCTAAAAGAGCAAAGGGGATTGTACTGTTGTGGAGACCACATCCTCTATTAGAAGCGACTCTGCAGTCCATGACTCCAGAATTATATGGAGAGTATAACAGACTTAAAGAGATGTTTATAGGAGAAGCTATTGGAATATATGATAATACCTCAAATCCAGAACTATCTGTAGCATTATCGGATGCATATATAGGAGAAGTTACGTCATCTATGGTAGATATGTTTGAAGTTACAGGTAAACCGATTTTTATTTTAGATGGTAATATTATGGGTGAGGTACCGGACATATCGGATGAAGAAATGAAAGCGTTATCCGTTTATGACATTATTTTGGGAGAAAATGTGGGGTGGTTTGTAAGCAAAAAATATCAGGCGGTATGTGAAATGGATTTGGAAACAGGTAATGTGGAAATCCTTACAAGGATACCGGATACAGAAATGAAAGAAATTGACTTGTATCGTTATATTCAAAAAAGAGGGAATAAAATATATTTATCGCCTTTACGTGCGAAAGATATGTGCTTATACAATATAGACAGTAAGATTTTAAAAAAAATCTACTTCCCAGATCCAGAAAGTATGAATTTCATCGATTTGGATTTTTATGAGAACGAAATCATCCTAAAGCCTAGTGGACATAATGGCATTGCGAGATATAATGAACAGACAGAGCGCTTTAACCGTATTAACGGCTTTATGGATGAGTATAAGAGGCGTTGCAACAAATATAGTATGGAAAAGCCTGCATTTGTTGGCAGAATGAAAAGAACAGGCAATATTATCTGGCTTCCATGCGCACAAAGCAATGGTGTTATTAAATATAATCTGGATGATGATTCATGGGAATATTTTGAAGTTGGAAGCAAGGACAATACCTACAATGATATAGAAATTGTAGAAGATTACGCATGGTTATTGCCATATCATAGCAGTAAAATAGTAAGGTGGAGTATTATCACAAACCAATATGAAGAATACGATGGATACTTAGAGTGGGTTAATCAAAGCGGGAAGGAAATGCTGCAAATATTTGGCTGGTGGTATCGGTTTGAAAGTAAACTGTATGCTTTCCCAATACAGGGAGAATGCATCGTGGAGATTGATTTAGAAAATGCTACATTCAAACCGTTTATAATAGAGGTTCAATGTAGTATAGCAGATAGGAAGTTTACACTTTTTAGGTCATGGGGAAATATTGAGATGGTGCGTGAATTTGATGATGACCTTTATGTAATGCTGGCTTATGATGAAAGCTTACTGGTTTTAAATAAAAAAGATATGAGTGTAAAACGAAAGATAAAAGTGCGTTTATCAGATAAAAGCTTTAGAAAAATACAGGATGAAATGTTTGTACCTGCGGTTAATAATGGAAGTGGTTCTTTGATAACGAATGAGAACGAAGAATACCGTTCTTTAACATATTATTTTGAATACATTAAAAACTTACCAGAAAATGAAGCAAAAAGAAGGCCTATAACACAAAATGAAAGTATAGGAAAGCGTATCCACGAATATATAAAAACTCAATAATGGAACAGGGAGGAACTGCTCGTGCAGGATATAAAGGCTAATAGAATGGGATATAAAATCTCAGAAGATGAATTGCGCCAAATACAGGTTATTCAGCTGGAACTTATTATTGAACTGGACCGCATTTGTAAGAAATGTGGAATTAAATATAATATAGTTGGCGGCACTATGCTGGGGGCAGCGAGATGTGGCGGATATATTCCATGGGATGACGATGCGGACATAGGGTTCCTAAGACAAGAGTATGAAAAATTCCGTAAAGCATGTAAATCGGAATTGGATAAATCCCGCTTTTATTTTCAGGATTATCGTAATACCAAAGGGTATCGCTGGGGTTATGGGAAACTAAGAAGAAAAGATACTAAGTTTGTTCGTCTGTATCAGGAGGACATGCCATATGAACAAGGGATTTTTATTGACATTATGCCTTTTGATAGCATACCGGATAATATTCTTATAAGGAAAATACATTTTTTTGAGTGCTTTCTTTACAGGAAGGCTTTTTGGGCCAGAATAGGTAAAAATCAGTCAGTTGGTTTGGAAAGACTGGCCTACTTGATATTAGATAAGATTCCTGAAAAAAGATTGTATAAATCATACAATAGATTTATCAGTCACTGGACCGGAAAAGAAGCAAAAGAAGTTCGAATTCTTACATTTCCTACCCCAAGGGGAAAATACGGATATGATATAAGATGGTATACAGAATTAAGTGAGATAGAGTTTGAAGGACTAATGCTCCCATGTGCAGTTGATTATGATGGTTATCTGAAATACAAGTATGGAAATTATATGGAATTGCCGCCTATAGAAAAACGCAAGACTCATCCGGTTTCAGAATTAAAACTTCTGGATATTTAGAGTAGATATATGAGGATAGAATATGCATAAGTATAAAATAGGGTATACGGATGGCGTGTACGATATGTTTCATGTAGGACACCTGAATATGATTAATCAGGCAAGAGAATACTGTGACTACTTAATTGTGGGTGTTCATAGCGATAATGTAGTAAAAGAATATAAACACCGTCAGCCACTGATAAATGAAGAAGACAGATGCAAAATAGTGGAAGCCATAAAGGGTGTGGATCAGGCTGTTATAACAAGGTTTCGGGACAAGGTTGAACTGTGGAAATTATATCAGTTTGACGCTGTTTTTATTGGAGATGACTGGAAGGGCACAGAAAGATGGAACTATTTCGAAAAATTGTTGAAACCCTTGGGGGTAGATGTTATTTATATACCCTATACTAAGGGAATATCTACTTCTGAAATACGCAAACGAATTGCAGAAGATGAAAAATCAGAGTAAATCTTGGAGGGATAGAATGCAGCAGAAAAGGGAAAGGCTTGCCATTACGATGGGGGATCCTGCAGGTATAGGTACAGAGATAATAATTAAGGCCTTAAGCAAAGAGAGGGTGTATAATAGTAGTATTCCTATAGTAGTGGGTGATTATGAAGCATTATCTGATGCAATTCATTTTTGTGGCTTGGATTTAGCTTTAAATGAAATAACAAGTCCAGAGGAAGCAAGGGGAGAATTAGGAATAATAGATTTCATTAATTTAGGCTATTTAACAAAGGAAAGTTGGGAATACAAAAAAAATAGTACATTATGCGGAGATGCGGCGTTTCACTATGTAATATATGCCATTCAACTTGCTATGGATTGTAAAGTGGATGCTGTTATTACGGCACCTATAAATAAAGAGTCTATTAATATGGCTGGGCATTTTTATAGCGGGCATACTGAAATATTTGCAGAATATACAGGAACCAGTAAATATGCAATGCTTCTTGCCAGTAAAAATCTTAGAGTAATTCATGTATCAACACATGTATCTTTGCGTGAAGCGTGTGAACGTGTAAAAAAGGCCAGAGTACTGGAGGTTATTGAATTGGCGGAACAGGGTGTAAAAATGCTAGGGATTGAAAAGCCCAAGATAGGAGTGGCAGGCCTTAATCCTCATTGCTCCGAAAATGGTTTATTTGGGAAAGAGGAAGCTAATGAAATTTTACCTGCTATAGAAGAAGCCAAGAGAAAAGGGATTAATGTTACGGGACCGGAATCACCGGATACAGTTTTTGTGAAATGTGCAGGAGGACAATTTGATATTGTCGTGGCAATGTATCATGACCAGGGGCATATACCGTTAAAATTAAGTGGATTTAGATATGATGCAGATAACAATGGTTTTGAGTCGGTTAGCGGTATCAACTGTACAATAGGATTGCCTATTATAAGAGTGTCTGTAGACCATGGCACGGCTTTTGGAAAAGCAGGCGAAGGAAGGGCGAATGAAGAAAGCATGTTAGATGCAATTGGAGCAGGAGTATTAATGGCACAGAATAGGAGGAGAAATGCCTAAGTTGTCAATCATTATTCCAATGTATAATGCTGAAGATTATATTGGCAAGTGTTTGGATAGCATACGGAACTTAACATTTCAGGATTATGAAGTCATATGTGTTGACGATGGTTCGGCAGACAGAACACTGTCAGTGTGTAAACGCTACCAATCCCAAGATAAAAGACTTCATATCGTCAGCAGTTTCCATTCCGGGGTGTCTAAAGCGAGAAATATCGGTATAGGTGAATCAAGAGGGGAATATATAGCTTTTATTGATTCTGATGATTATATTGAAGATTCTATGTATGAAGACATGATTTGCCAATTAGATATCACAAAGGCAGACGTAGCTGTAAGTGATTTTTATATAGATACAGGCATGGAAAGTAGGATACGTAAAAATGAGCGGGTTGTATTGCCTGTATTTGATGGGAAGCAGTTGTTAAAATATGCTTTTGAAAGAGAACATTACCATGGAATTACGGCATGGTTATGGAATAAAGTATTTCGCAAATCTATTATTATAAAAGATGAGCCAATTCAATTCGAAGAAAATTTGGAAATTGGTGAGGATGTAGTATTTATAGTTAAGTTTGCGTTAAGGACATATAAAGCAATTCATGTAGAAAAAGCTTTCTATCATCATGTAAACAGGGAAAACTCGTTATCAAAGGAATACAATTCGAAAAAATATAATGACAGATTGTTAGCTTATAAAATGGCAATTCAGATATTGAAAGAAAATGGAATAACAGAAGAAACTGCGATATGGCTAAAACGATTTTACGTATATCATGCTGCTAATTTTGTAGAGTCTGCAAAAAGAGAAGGTGACTGGTATCATGAACATTCACATAAAAAGGATATAAAGACTTATTTGAATGAATATATACGGACTAATCAGAGGTACCCTGAACGAATAAAAAGAATATATGAATTATTAGATTAGAGGGAATACATGAGAAGTACACAGGCATTTACAAAAGAGAATTATGATAAAAACAGGGAAGTGATTATCTATGGAGCGACAGTATATGGGGAAATAGCATATTGGGCATTGGAGTACATAGGAATCAGACCGGATTATTTTTGTGACCGTGCATTAGGTGGCGATAAAAAATATGGTATACAAATTTTAAGTCCGCAGGAATTGACTGAGCATAAAGATGCTATTATTATATTGGCATCCTTTAATTATTTTTATGAAATAAAGGAAAATTGTAAGTCTTATGGATGCAATGAATATTATGATATGGAGTATTTGCTTCAGCTACCGCTGCCGGAGGATA
Source organism: Anaerocolumna xylanovorans DSM 12503 (assembly GCF_900143645.1). GTDB lineage: Bacteria > Bacillota > Clostridia > Lachnospirales > Lachnospiraceae > Anaerocolumna > Anaerocolumna xylanovorans. The sequence goes on from NZ_FRFD01000005.1 coordinate 402,057, forward strand.
AACTGTCAGGGAGAGCGAAAGGGAGGCTTCACGACATAAATGGATATAGAAATATGCTGGAACATGGGCAAGGTGAGGGAAGGCTAAATATCAATCATATTGATTATGTTGTTTGTGAAAGTTGTTCATTAAAATGTCGTGATTGCAGCAATCTAATGCAATATTATAAACATCCGGAGATAGTGGATATTGATAAGTATGAACCGGCTTTTGCACGGTTTCTTTCAGTCATGGATTATATATCTGAAATATATATCTTAGGTGGTGAGCCATTTTTAAACAAAGAAATATATAAAATAATGGACCGGTACCATGATCATCCCAAAATCGGAGGAATAACAATCTTTACTAATGGAACGATAATACCGGATGTGTTAACCATCCAATCAATGAGAAAAAGTAATGTGCTGGTACAGATATCAGATTATGGTCTTAAGCAACAAAAATTAAGGGAACTTGGTCAGGTACTCTTGGATAATGGTGTACGATATGTTGTAAAGAAATATGAAAATTGGACTAATTTAGGTGGTATCAAGAAAAGGATGTATTCTGCTGAAACGCTGCAAAAAAATTATGAACTATGCTTTTGGAAAAAGAATTATACAATGCTTAGGGGAAAAATACACAATTGTCCGCGGTCCGCTCATGGTCAAAACTTATGTGCTTTTGAGGCACATGGAGAAGAATATGTTGATTTCAACGATGGGACAGTTTCACACGAGGATTTACGAATACAGATGCTTAAACTTATCGAATGTAAAAAATATTTGACAGCATGTGAATACTGTGACGGTGGAGATTGGAACAGAGAAAGTATACCTGCAGCAATCCAGATGGGAACAAAAGGAGACATATAATGAGAATAACGGAACCTTTTAAAATAGATAGGTTTCAGCACAATAGAAAAATAATTATTTATGGGGCTGGGACATGTGGTGAAATTGCATTACGAGGATTAGAATGTTATGGTATAAAACCTGATTTTTTTTGTGACAGAGTTGAAAAAAATAGAAAAGCATTTGGAATAGCAATAATAAAACCAGAGGAATTGCCAAGCTATAAGGATGCTATAATTCTACTGGCATCTGTAAATTATTTTTATGAGATGATAGATACGTGTAACCGTTTAAATTGCAGAAATTATTACGATATGGAAGAAATTATGAATATCCGTATACCGGATGAACGCTTGTCATTTCAGGCACAGGATATTTTGGCAAATAAAGCCAGATATATAGATGTAATTCATCATGGACAAGAAGAGGACAGGCTCTGTATAGGGAAACTGGAAATTAATGTTAGCGAAGCTTGTACATTAAAATGTAAAGACTGTTCTTATCTGATGCAATACTATCAGCATCCCCAAAATGTAAATATACAATATCTAAAAAATGTATTAGACCGGCTTTTATCTGTAGTTGACAGAGTTTCGGAATTCCGGTTGCTAGGGGGAGAGCCTTTTCTTAATCAAGAATTATATAAACTAATTGATGCATATTACAATCATGCAAAAGTAGGGATAATTGATATTCACACGAATGGGACGATAATTCCGACACAGAGAATATTAGATTCTTTAAAACATGATAATGTAGTTGTCCATATTTCTGATTATGATGTAAGTAAAAATAAAACAGAGCAATTAAAGATACTATTTGATAATAATTCTATAAGGTATTTTGTAAGAAAATATGATACTTGGAACTGTTATGGGATTCTGCAGGACAGGGGCTATAGTGAAGAAGAAGCACAAAGGATGTTTACATATTGTAGTGCGAGAAATTGTTATACAATAAAGAAAGATAAATTATATAGGTGTCCTAGAAGTGCTCATGCTACAGAATTAAAAATGATACCGGATTATGCAAGTGACTATGTCGATATCCTAAAGGATTCAGTGAGTAATGAAGAATTGAAAATTCACATTAAAAACTTTCTTTCATCCGACCATTATTTGAATGCATGCCGATATTGTATCAGCGCAGGAGCAGAAGTAACAGAAGTTAAGGCAGCAATACAGGTGGAAAAGTCCATAGAGTATATAGATTTCAGCTTTGAACATATAATAAGGAATTCAGATGAATAATCATATGAAAATATTATCAATGGGAATTTATAAAAACTATTAAAGAATAGATGTCTTTAAGGGATACTTATGATATATTATACAGAAACTGTTCAGGTGCAGGAAATTATTGAAGCGGAGGAGGAAAATGATAAAAATTCTACATAAGATGCCAAATAATGACATACATGGTGGAATACAAGCTTTTGTTGCCAATTATGCAAGGTATATGGATAGAAATAAATTTAAGAACGATATACTGGTTTCATGTAAAGAATATTATGAGAGTGAGTGGAATGATTCTGATATAAAATATATAGAAAAGACATCAGATAAAGGAACATTGAAAAAATCGCTTACTAAAATTCTAGAACAAGACTATGATGTCTTTCATTTGCATACATCATATTGGATGGGGTATGAGATGGAAAGTATAGCAATGGAATTAGGAATTAAAAAGGTAATTGTACACTCCCATGGCTCTTCTATATATGTAAATAGTGATATTTTGAAATCCAAAAAATTAGAATTACATAATGAGTATAAAAACAGGTTTACAGTGAATGATGCAACACATTTTTGTGCGTGTTCTCAAAAGGCTGCAGACTGGCTTTATGGGACGCAAATACCTAAAGAAAGAATTAGAATAATAAAAAATGCAATTAATATTGATAAATTTAGCTTTAATATTGAAGCTAGAAACATTATGAGGAAAAGACTAAACTTTGATGGATGTTTTGTTATAGGGAATAGCGGGAGGTTTTCAGCTATAAAAAATCATAGTTTTATGATTGAACTTTTTAATAAAATATTTAAGGAAAATCGTAATGCAAGGCTATTATTGGTCGGAGAAGGTATAGAGAAGGATAATATTCGGTATAAAATTAAAAAATATGGCTTGGAAAATATAGTTAGTATTATTGACTGGACTGATAAGGTGGAATTGTATTTAAACGCAATGGATTTGTTTATAATGCCGTCTTTTTTTGAAGGACTAGGTATGGCGGTTATAGAAGCACAATCCACAGGTTTAAAATGCCTTGCAAGTGATACAGTTCCGGAAGAAACTGAAATTACGGAGAATATTAAAAGATTGCCCTTAGATTTAGAAATGTGGTATGAAGAGACAAAGAAAATAATGGGTGGTTATAATCGTAAATCTGCATTGGGGCAAATAAGACATGCAGGATATGACATTAAAGAGCAGGTTAAAATTATGGAAAAGTTATATAGTGAATAGCAAAAATAAAGGCTATAGCAATGTATTTGCCATAATTTTATAGAGATTTGAATATGTAATTATGTTACTAATAAAATGCATCGGTAAATTTATATGCTTTTTAACTTTAAAAATGTAGTGATAGATTGATTTATGATAGGAGCGACAATAATAATGTTGAATAATTTATTAATTGAAATTAAAGAAGCATATAATCTTGATAAAATTATAATATTCGGTGCAGGAAAAAGGGGAAAGACATTTTTACAGTACTTAAGAAGCTTACATATTGACGTATTTTGCTTTTGCGATAATGATATCAATAAACAATTTAAATCTATTGATGGGGTGATGTGTTATCCGCTAGATAAAGTACCTTGTAAGAACGATGAAAGTATTTTATTTATATCTCCTAAAAAGAGTAATGAAATTTTTATAGAGCTGAGTAAGAGATACAGGTGTGTCTTGCCATCAATGGCATTGGATATTATCATGTCAATACCGCAATCATATGCAGGCTTTTTTCCAATCGGACATTTTTATAGTTTATATCCGGAATTATCAGATATTAAGCAAAAAACGGAGACTTTATATAATATAGACAAACAGCTGCTGGATATAGATTTAAATGAGAGAGGCCAAATTGAGTTGCTGTCTCATATATTAAAGTATTACGCTGCAATTCCAGCGTGGAAGGATATCAATAATAAAGAAAAATCAAATTACAGATATCGTTATTATAATACAGGTTTATCACCGACTGATGCGATTGGTTTACATTGCATGTTGCAATATATTAAACCTAAAAGAATAATAGAAGTGGGGTCCGGATGGTCCTCTGCGGTCACCCTTGATACAAATGAGTATTACTTAAACGACAGTGTTCAATTAACTTTTATAGAGCCTTATCCTGATTTATTGAAATCCATATTAAAAAAGACAGACAATATTAAATTATTGGAAACAAAACTGGAAAAGCTGGATGTAAATGAATTTTTAAAGTTAGAAGAAGGAGATATATTATTTATTGATTCCACTCATGTATCAAAAATGGGATCAGATGTAAACTATTTGTTTTTTGAAATTTTACCCCGGCTTAAGAAGGGGGTATATATTCATTTTCACGATATATTTTATCCTTTCGAGTACCCATTGGAATGGATTGAAAAAGGTCAGGTTTGGAATGAGATATATTTATTAAGAGCTTTCTTGCAAAATAATAAGAAGTATAAAATTATATATTTTCAAAACATGCTGGAAAGAAAATGTCCTGAAGTTTTTCTTGATAATTGGCCCTTGGTTGATAAAAACATAGGGGGAGGAAGTTTCTGGATGCAGAAAGTGGAAGCCTAAATTTTGTGATTAATATTGGAGACGGATAAGATGAAACCCATGGTAAGTGTAATTATGCCTGTATATAACGCGGAAAATTATATCAGAGAGGCGATTGATTCAATATTAACACAGTCTTATGGTAATTTTGAACTAATTATTATTAACGATTGCCCTACGGATAATAGCATGGATATCGTTTATAAGTATACAGATAAGAGAATAAAAATATTCAATAACAAGGTCAATTCTGGGATAGCATATTCCAGGAATATTGGACTAGAGCATAGTCAGGGAAAATATATTGCGCTTATGGATGACGATGATATCTCGCTCCCTGAAAGATTGGAAATTGAAGTGGACTTTTTGGAAAAAAGGCCAGAGATTGATGTAATCGGCGGCAGGTGTGATATAATTGATGCTAATGGTGGCTTTATCCGTAGATCGGTTATTCCTTTTTATAATCCTAAATTTATAAAGGCGGTGTATCTTTTTAAAAATGCACACATGAATAGTACGGTGATGTTTCGGAGAAATATAATTGATCAATATGGTATACGGTTTCGGGATAATTATTTAGGTATGGAAGATTTCAGGTTTTGGATAGAATGTTCCAAAGTATGCAATATGAGCAATTTGGAAAATATCTTATTAAAATATCGGAAGCATTCAGAAAATGAAAGCAGCCGTATCATGGAGAAAAAATTCGAAGAACGTAAAAAGCTATATGCTGAATTACAGAGATATTCCTTGTATGAAAGCGGATTTCGATTATCGGAAAAACAGTTACAATTAATTAATAAGGTGATGACTGAAAAGAATGGAAATTGTGAATTCTGGGAGGAAGCAAAAGAGTTTCAAGCTGTGTTGCGGGATATAGTCAATCAAGCGAGACATCAGGACTTGGATTATTGTGATGAATTGCTGATTTTATGCAAGAAAACCTGGGCGGAAAAGCTGAGTAATATGAATCAGTTGTGGGAATTTGACAGATGAAAATTTGGATATGTCAGGGAATATTATGAGACATAAAAATATGGAGTTTATTGAATAAATAGGAAGGTGGATTTTTATATGATACCAGTTGCTTTTGGTGTTGATAGGGCATATATCTTACAAGCACATGTTGTTATGCTTTCTATACTAAAAAATTCAAAAGAGAATTTTGTTTTTTACATTATGACAGCGGACAATCTTCAAGATGATATAAATAGCCTAACAAATGAAATGAATGAATATAGAGAAAGATACACTATAAAAACAATAAAAATACAGGAAGATATTTTTGAAGATGCGGTTATTAACTGTAAGCACTTGTCTAAGGCTTCTTATAACCGTTTGTTATTAGCCAAGTATATAACGGAATGGGATAAATGTATCTATCTGGATTGTGATTTACTGGTAAATGGAGATTTAAAGGAGCTGTATGAAAAAAAAATTGGGGACAACTATATTACAGGAGTTTTGGATTGTCATATTATTGAAGATTCTGAACGCAATAAAATACATGAAAAATGCGTGGGACTAGCTTCCAGAGATACCTATGTAAATGCCGGAGTTCTAATTCTTAATTTAAAACGGATAAGGCAGGATAATCTTACATCTAAATTTATGGAGCAGGTATTTAAAGAAAATTGGTACGAAGATCAGGATGTTTTAAATAAATGCTGTTATGGGAAAGTAGGTATAATTCCATTAAAATATAATTTGTTTCATTTTTATCAGGGAAAAACGATCAAGCTATTAAAGCATTTAAAGTATACGGAAGAAGATTTTGATTTTGATTCGGACCGGCCATTTGTTTTGCATATGGGTGGCGTCTATAAGCCGTGGAACAGCAAAAATTACAAGGGAGCAAACACTTGGTGGAAGTTGGCAGAGGCTTTTAAACAAAATCCTTTATATGACGAGTGGGCGAAGAAATGTGAAGATAATATGGCCAATATGGATATAAGATACCTCATTAATAAATGCCGAAATTATAATAAAGTTATCATATGGGGGTTTACTAACAACGGTAAACAAATATGTGATGCATTGATGAATAATGGACTTGGGAATATATGTAGCTTTTGTGATAATGATTCAAGACATTCTAATCAATTCTACCGTAATATACCGGTTAAACAATTCAATGAAGTTAGTACCACGTCGGAAGAAATTTTATGGATAATAAGCTGCCAAAAGAGCTTTGATGATGTAAAGCAACAATTGGAAAATTACGGTGTAAATCGACAATGCATTGAACATTATAAACATAAAGGAGCAATGTATTATCGTGTATTATCGCCTGATAAATACTATAGTGAGATAGAGCAAATGGTGATTAGCGAATATGGTGAAGAGAACTTAAATGAAAAAGTGATTGAGATGGATGAAAAGCTTAAAAGATATGATAAAAATACGGTGGATTTATTCAATAACCGATATAGGTTAACTGATTGGCTGTATGCCTAAGAAGTAGAGATGGATAAAATCAGAAACAATATAAGAGAGGTATGTATATTGAACCCAAAAGTAAGTGTTATCATGCCTGTTTACAATGCAGAGCATTATATTAAAACAGCTATTGACTCCATTTTAGAGCAGTCGTATAAAAATATAGAACTTATAATTATAAATGATTGTCCTACCGATTCGACAATGAGAATCGTAAGAACATATAAAGATGATAGAATTTATGTTATTAATAATCCTCAAAATAAGGGGATAGCATATTCACGGAATGCAGGACTGGATTATGCTACCGGAAAATATATAGCTATCATGGATGATGACGACATATCTCTGCCTGGGAGAATTGAAAAACAAGTTAAATTTTTGGAGGAGAGGGAAGATATTGATATCGTTGGCGGAAAAGTACAAGCAATTGATGAAAATGATAATATTATTAACACGGACAAAATTGTGTTTAATAATCCCTTATATATAAAAGTAAATTTCCTTTTTCGATGTATATACCATAATAGCGAAGTAATGTTAAGAAGAAAGGTTATTGATAATTATGGTATGAGATATCAGGAAAAATGCTATGGAATGGAAGATTTTCTGTTTTGGATTGAGTGTTCTAAGGTTGCCACAATGTCTAATATTGATGAATTACTATTAAAACATAGATATTATAATGGAAGTGAAACTTCAAGAGTAAAAAGAGATGAAAAGGGAAAGCGAAAAGAGCATTTTGCCTATTTACAAAGGTTGTCACTTGGTAAAAGCGGCTTTACTCTTACAGATGAAGAACTTGAATTATTAAACAGGCTAATGAACGAGGAGAATAATTATGCTGCTCACATGCAGGAAATTAAGAGTGCCCTTAACATCTTTAAAAAGATGATCCATCAGTCAAAAGAATTGAGTATGGATTTTCAAACAGAGCTTGATATTTATTTACGCCAACAGTTAATGAGGTGGATAAGAAGGTGTGTTGATATATGGTAAAAACAGAAAGAAATATATTGATGTTAATACGAAGGAGCCAATTACATGTATTCATTTGATATTTTTGATACGCTTATAACCAGAACAACAGCCACCTCGAATGGCATTTTTGCAATGATGGAACAGTATTTACAAAAAAACAAAGAATATAAGGATATTGATGAGCATATAAGGAATCATTTCTATTATCTGCGTATATCTGCTGAAAAACTTGCAAGATCTAATTATTGTGATAATTTCATTAATGACATTACGCTTGCACAGATATACGAAATAATAGGGGCATGCGGGCTCCTATCAGAAGAACAGCTAGAGCGTATTAAGGCATTGGAAATTAAGGTGGAATTAGAGAATATAATTGGAATATCGTCGAATATTGAAGAGGTAAGAAGTTTAATAGAGGCAGGAAATAAAGTTGTTCTTATATCGGACATGTACTTGGGAGAAGAAATTATACGTAAAATGTTAATAAAGGCCGATGCGGTATTTAAGGCAATTCCTATATACGTATCTTCTGATTATAGTAAAACGAAGGAATCAGGAAAATTATATGAACTGGTTGCGGAGAAAGAAAACAAAGGCTTCTATAAACAGTGGGTTCATCGAGGAGATAATTTAGATGCGGATATATTAAGTGCGGCATCATATGGAATACAGGCAGAACATTACCAATTTGAGGAATTACAGCCATATGAAAAACAATTAGTATATTCTTCTGAAAATAATGTGACAGTCCAACTTTTAATTGGTACGGCTAGAAATGGGCGAATTTTTTATACGGAAAATAAGTTGGAAATTAAAGCAGTATTGGACAAAAAGGCTTTTGAAATAGGCAGCAGTATTGGTGCCCCAGTGCTTCTGCCTTATATTATATGGATTTTGAAGCAGTGCGAGAAAAAGGGGATAAGAAGATTATATTTTGTTGCCAGGGACGGATATGTTTTAAAAAAAATAGCCGACAGGGTAATTGAATTGAATAAGCAGGATATAAAGACTTCTTATTTTTATGGTTCAAGAAAAGCGTTGAGAATGCCTTCTATAGATACGATAAACGATGACCTGGGTAGAATTATTAAAAATTCATCCATTCATATGATTCATTCTTTAGAGGAAATTGCAGACTTATTTGAAGTTCCATTGGCGGTACTAAGATGCTATCTGCCCAAATATGAGAAACTGGAAAAGAAAATACTGACAACAAGTGCAGTAGAAGCTATAATTGGAATTCTTAGCGAAGATATTCATTTTGGGCAGCAGGTATATGAGATACAGCGGGAAAAAAGAAAACTTCTGGTATCTTATATTAAACAGGAGGTTGGAGTAATAGATCACACTGTTGCGTTTGTGGAATTATTTGGGAGCGGATTGACACAAGAGTGTTTGGCGAAGATATGTAAAGACATATCCAATGAACCGATTCAGTCTTTTTTCTTTAACAAAGTTCGACTCAGTAAGAAGGAGTTTGGAATTAGTTATGTTTACATGCCGATAGATGAACCGCTTGCTTATATAGTAGAAGAATTATGCAGAGCTCCTCATGGACAAACGATTGGATATAAAGATGAAGATGGAACAATAGTCCCTGTGCTTGGAGCAGATGAACAAGCTGCATTAGAGCGGCATGGCTATAATCGATATATTGATGGTGTTATGCAATTTGTTGATTTATACAATGGAGTACTAAACTATAATATAAATGTCGATGAACATATCCCGTTTTATTTACAATATTTAAAATATATTACACAGACCCCTGACGAAGAAACATTAAATTATTTTGGAGAAATGCCATTCAATCATACAGGACGTGATAGGGAAGAAGCTTTATTTGCACCGAAACTTAGCCGGGAGCAATTGCAGCAGATATTCCTAACCAGGTATAATGAGCCGATTGAGATGTATTATAAGGGAAGTTCTCTTGAATACTCATTGCTGCGCTGCAGTGAGGAGGAAAAGGAACTGGTATTACAGTACAAAAGAAAAAACAGGGAAAATAACTGGAACAGAACTCCCAATAGTTGTCCCGGAATCGACGCTGGCTGGGGCGAGAACCATACTTTTGCAGATGAATATAATTTAATTGAGAAAAATATCATTCTATACGCAGCTGGTAAAAGAGGACAACTGCTCCACTCACAGCTTATGCATAGACCGGAATACAATATTCTTGCATGGATTGATACAAACTATGAAAAATATCAGGCACAGAAATTAGATATTCAGAATCCTGCAGTTATTAGAGAATTAGAATATGATCAGGTGGTTATCGGTGTTCTTGACAAGAAAGTAGTGGATGAAATAATTACGGTTCTACTGGAGTTAGGCGTGCCGAAGAAAAAAATTCTTTGGATTAAGCCGAGACCAAGGCTATAATCATCGGGAGTGAAGTAAAATGGCAATTTTAAATACACAATTTGAACAACGGACGAATCAGCCTTCAAAAATATCCTATAATGATCAGAAAATAATAAATTATATTGAAAAAAATCCTGATGGTGATTTTACAGAGATAATAAAACAGGATAACAGTTGGCCAGCTTTTTTTCAATTGAGTGAAATGCGGTGGGGATTGTATAGTTGGTATGATTTCGGAAAGAATTCGACTCTATTGGAGATAGGGGCTGGTTTTGGTGCGTTAACAGGTTTGTTCTGCCATAAGTGTAAGAATGTAATTGCTACTGAGAAATCTAAAGTAAGAGCAGAAGCATTAGCAAAAAGGTTTGAAGATATTCATAATCTGGAAATTTGCATTGGCGATGTATCAACAATGAATTTCCAGCAAAAGTTTGATTTTATTGTTCTTACTGGAATTCTGGAAAGACAGGGAAGAGGAAGCAGCGATAGAAAAGTATATTCAGAATACCTGCAGAAACTGAAAAATCTGCTTGCACCAAATGGAAAGATTCTGTTGGCGCTAGAAAATCGCTTTGGCTTAAAATATATCTGCGGTGCAGAGGAACCGCACACCGGAAGGCCTTTTGACGGGCTGAACCATTATCCTTTTGGGACAGGGGGTTACTCCTTTAGTAAAGAGGAATTAACAGTTATCCTGAAGATGGCCGGCCTGGATGTTTACAAGTTCTATTATCCGCTGCCAGACTATAAGACTCCTCAGATTATTTATTCCCAGAATTATCTGCCGCAGACAAGAGTGGGAGAAAGACTGGTTCCTTATTACGTTAAGAAGGATTCTCTGGTGGCAGTCGAGACAGATTTATATGATGATATTGTTGAGAATGGTGTGTTTGAATTTTTTGCAAATTCATTTTTAGTGGAATGCTCAATTAATGCAAAACCCTGTTCAGTAGATTTTGCAACAGTGACGCCGGACAGAGGACATGAGAGGGGAACTGTCACAGCTATCCATAATAATAAGACCGTTACGAAGCAAGCAATATTTTCAGGAGGCATTACGAATATTCGAGGATTATATAATAATATCCAGGATATCCGGAATAGGGGGATTCCTGCTGTCGATATAAAGCTGGAGGGAGATACCGCCATAATGCCGTTGGTAAAGGAGCAGATGGCTTCTGCCTGTCTTAAAAAGAAGGTATTGCAGAAAGATATTGACTTATACGAATATTTTGAACGCCTGTTTACTTATATTGCGAAATCTTCGGAGCCTGTTTCACCTGACTGTAATGCGATTCTTCAGGCAGTGGAAGAGAAGAAACTAATGAGGAAAGAAGACGCAGGGGACTTAGACTTTGGAATTATATTGTCCAAGGCTTATATTGAAATGATTCCTATGAATGCATTTTGGGTAAATGATGATTTTCTTTTTTTCGATCAGGAATTTGTTTATTACAATTATCCGGCAAATTATGTGCTATTCAGAGCATTAAAGAATACCTATGCTTTCATACCAGAAGCCGAAAGCTTGGTTATGCTGGATGAGATGAAAAAGCATTTTAACTTGGAACGGGTATGGGATATTTATGAGAAGCAGGATATAAGCTTTCTTATTCAGATCAGGCGGCTGGAGGAAAATAAGACATTTTATGATTGGAGCCGTATCAACAGGGAACGCATTTATAAGAAGGCGGAGCTGCTTAATCACAAGGATGAGATTATTGCGGATTATAAAGTATCCGATAAAATGAAGAAAATCTGGGCTATCCAACTTCGTTTGCTGGATATAATAGAAAACGTGTGCAGGGAAAATCAGCTGCATTTTTATATTATCAGGGGAACTCTGCTGGGGGCGGTAAGACATAAAGGGTTTATTCCATGGGATGACGATGTGGACATCGCATTGCCAAGAGAGGATTATGATAAATTTCTAACATTACCATCTGATATATTTGGCGGAGATGTGTTTTTACAGACAGCTGAGAATGATATGGAGTGTTTTTTTGGAGCGTACGCGCGATTAAGGGACAATCATTCAACTGCCATGGACTTGAAGAATTGGGGGCGTGGCTGTAATCAGGGAATTTGGATTGATATCTTTCCATTGGATGCCTATGATATAAATGAAAAATTCCGAAAAAAACAGCGTAAGAAGGCAGACCGGCTTTACGAATTACTGTATGCTAAAACATATGGAAAAGAGATGTATACATTTGGAAAATTAAACAGAATAAAATGGAATTGGTACAGGCTTGTATCTAAGTTCAAAAGCAAACAGAAATTAATCCAAGAATTAAATACATGCTGTTCCTACAGCGAAAACCCAAGTCAGGAATTGATGGGAATATGCACCCATTATCAGGGAATGAAGGTTTTTTATAAAGAGGACTTTAAAGAGATTGTATATTTGGAGTTTGAAGACCGGAAGCTTCCGGCACCGGCAGGCTATAAGCGTTGTCTGGAAATGACTGTTGCAAAAAACTATATGGTATATCCTCCGGTGGAAGAAAGAATACCTCATCACCAGGAACTATTTATTCCAGATATCCCTTTTCAGACATTTAATAAAAGATATGCGCATTCTTTTAGGGATGCTGCAGGTAAAGATATTATTTTATTTGGTTCCGGTCTGATGGTTGAAGATTATATGAAACAATTTGGGAAAAAGTATCCGCCAGCTTTCTTAGTAGATAATAATCCGGAAAAGTGGGGAACCATTAAATGCGGAGTAGAAGTACGTAATCCGGTTGAGATATTAAGTGTCCCGGCAGCCCAAAGAAAGCTGTTTCTGTGCAATGTTTATTATAAGCAGATTGAAGAGCAATTAAGCGATATGGGGATTACAGAATATTGCATATATGTACAAAACAGAGAGTGGATTCTAGAGGATGAGAATAAGGAAGGGTAATCCTTACGGAGAGGATGAGAAGAATGAAAAAATATAATATCGGTTATATGGCAGGAGTGTATGATTTATTCCATGTAGGACACTTAAATATGATAAAACGAGCGAAAGACAATTGTGACTATTTGATTGTTGGCGTTTTGGTGGATGAACTGGTAGTGCATTTTAAGAAAAAACTTCCCTTTATTCCTTTTGAAGAAAGAATTGAAATTGTAAGTTCTGTTAAAGGAGTGGATGAGGCGGTTCCCGTAACTTTCGAAAATGCAGGTAAGCTGGACTCCTGGAAGTTGTATCACTTTGATTGTCAATTTTCAGGGAGCGATTATGCCGAAGTGCCAGGATGGTTATATGATAAGGAAAGGCTGGAAGAAGTAGGTTCAACTATAGAATTTTTCCCTTATACCGAGAGCACCAGTTCGACATATATAAAGAAATTAATTTGTAAGGAAATTAGCGGAAAGAAATTATTTCTATTTGGAGCAGGCAGAATAGGACAAAAATTTCTTCAGTTTTTAAGAAACAGCAATGAAGATGACAAGTGGAATGTTATTGGATTTCTGGATAATAACCCTGAAAAAAACATGAGCTTGATTGATAGAACGATAGTTTTTCAGCCGGATTACCTTACTTCATTTCCTGACCTTAAGAGTATTACTGTTGTTATTACAACGAAGGAATCGGATGAAATTATCCGCCAGTTAAGAGAGATGGGAATTCATAATATTATTCCATACAATGAATTTTCAGGATATACGCCCTATTTATACCGGTAAAAACATCCGATATAAATAATAGAATATATTAAAGGAGGTTTTTTGCACCGAGTTATTTAGAATGATTCTGGTACAGAAAAAATACCAATGCAGGAACAATCGATGAAACAGCAGCAGATTGAGGTGTTAGGCGAGTTTTATGACTACTCAAAAAAGCTTATCCCCGCTGTTGAAACTGTAATTTCAGAATTAAAAGGTAACAGACAGGAAGATACAGAAGAATTCTTAAATATGGTCATTCATGGAATTAATTGGACGATCGAAGTGTTAAACCATACGATGGATATAATTAATGCCGGCGAAGCAATAATTGATAAAGAGCAGATTAATGAAGGAATTCTTGGGCTTGAAAGGGCAATAAGAGAAAAAGATGATAATGGCGCTGCAGAGGTGTTAAAGGATAAGATTCTGCCCTTTCTTCTGGTCTTAAATGCCAGAGCTGCAGTAATAACAAATCAGTTATTGAATTAAGCCAAGACTGTAATTCTATATCATATTTTCGCGAAAAAGGAGTTTTTAGTGCATCCCCGCCCTAAAAACTCCAATTCTTAAGAATTCTTACCGGATTAATCCAGAAGTACCAGATAAACGTGGACTTTGCACCATCAGAGCAGGCTGACGATATGGAAAGCTTTCGTTTAATAGAAGTGATATAGCAAAGACATTTGCTATATTTGTATTATAGCACCACTACAATTATAGTACAATATTGGTAAATCGACGATAATTTACAAAATACTTGTGCAAAATGCCATCCATTAATTTACAATTTATTTGTAAAGCAGGACTAAAGTACTAGCTTTTTCTGCCAAGCAAATGGGAAATTTATGGTCATTTATTACAAAAACAAGAAAATACATCCTTGTAATTAAATTATACCCCTGAATGAGGTCGAAGTATGATAACTATAAGTGTTTGCATGATTGTAAAAAATGAAGAAAAAGTCTTAAAAAGATGCCTTGACAGTCTTGCGGGATTAGCGGATGAGATTATACTCGTGGATACCGGATCGTCTGACAGGACAAAGGAAATTGCCGAAAGCTATGGCTGCAAGGTGTTTGATTTTGAGTGGGTAGATGACTTTTCAGCTGCCAGGAATTTTTCTTTTTCGAAGGCCATAATGGATTATATCTATGTTGCAGATGCCGACGAAGTGATTGATGAAATTAACAGGGAGCGGTTTTTTAAGTTAAAGCAATGCTTGCTGCCGGAAGTTGACATTGTCCAAATGTTGTATACCAATCAGCTTGAGTTTAATACCACCTATAATTTCAATGCGGAATACAGGCCAAAGCTGTTTAAAAGACTGCGTCAGTTTACCTGGACAGATCCCATACATGAGACAGTTATGTTAGATCCTGTTATATATGACAGTGAGATTGAGATTTTGCATATGCCCGAAAATAACCATGCTGTAAGAGATTTTGGTATTTTTCAGAGACTGATTCAGAGGGGGATTTCCTTTTCGGACAAATTAATTGGAATGTATGCCAGAGAGTTGTTTATTGCCGGAAAAGATGAAGATTTTCTGATGGCAGAGCCGTTTTTTGAAAGCCTTCTAAAACAGGAGATTTCTGAAAGCAGGATGAAGCTTATCCAGTGCATCCTGGTTCGCTGCGGACGTATAAAAAATGATTCTGAACTTATACTAAAGTATGGTCTTAAAAATATAGCGTCAGGGAAAGCAAGTGCCGAAGTGTGTTATGAAGTCGGAGAGTACTTTTATAATCAGGCAGATATCAATGAAGCGGTTATCTGGTATATGAATGCTGCCTTTGAAACAGAGGCGGAATTAAATATCCACTATAGCAAGGATTTTCCCCTGGAAAGGATCGCTTCCTGTTATGAAATGGCAGGGAACATAAAAGAGGCGCATGATTACAGAAGGCAGGCTGCCAAACTTCGGGATAGTTTAATTTAGACAGAAATATTTTCTGATTACAATCTCAATCTCTTTTCTGAATATCCAATCTATGATTGGATATTTGTTGATTTGGCAGTTGGAAAATTGCTTTTTAATTTTCAAGTATCTCTTGATGTGCATGTAAAAATTTACTATAATAAGAGAAGAGGAACATGAAGACATGTTATTTGCAGATACAGGAGGAAGAGTATGGTATATTTGATTATAGTTGCAGTGATATTCCTGGCAGAATTGAAGATAAAAGATTATATTGAGAAGAATAAGGTGATGCATAAAAAGGAGGAAATACTAAATGGCAATATTGTGATAGAACGCTATCATAATAAGGGTGCCATGTTGAATTTCCTTGAAAATGATGTGAAGATTGTAAAAACCATGTCTTTGACCTTCTTTGGGGTAATCCTGCTGATTTTTATTTTTCTTCTTCCGAGAAAAGGGGATAAACTTCTGAAAATTGCGTTATCGCTTATACTGGGAGGAGCTTTGAGTAATATATATGATCGTTTTACCAGAGGATATGTAGTTGATTATTTTAGCTTTAAATTCTTAAAGAAGATTGTCTTTAATATTTCAGATATCTGCATTTTTCTTGGATCAGCATTAACAGCAATACGCTCGCTTTTTAAGAGATGATAATATAAAGACAAACCATATAAAAAAATTAAAGGAAGTATATAACTTTTAGAACAAAAAAGGCAACTGGAGGTATGAAGCCAAACCAGTTGCCTAATTTTTATTAACTTTTATTTATTTCATCTCTTAGTTTGTATGCCCCTCCTGATACTTAATTGCTGCACCTACAAATCCATCAAACAGAGGATGGGGCCTGTTGGGCCTGGACTTAAATTCCGGATGGGCCTGGGTAGCTACGAACCAGGGATGGTCAGAGAATTCCATCATTTCCACAATACGGCCGTCCGGTGATAAACCGGATAATTTAATACCGCCGCGTATGAAATCTTCACGGTAGTAATTGTTAACCTCATAGCGGTGTCTGTGGCGTTCATGAATGACTTTATCTCCGTAAAGCTTGTATGCTTTGCTGGTTTCATCCAGAACGCAAGGATATGAGCCAAGTCTTAGGGTACCTCCGATATCTTCAATGCCGTCCTGTTCGGGCATCAGATGAATTACCGGATGGGTAGTAGCCGGGTCTAATTCGACGCTGTGAGCATCTGTAAAGCCGATGACATGGCGTGAGATTTCCACGATGGCAAGCTGCATACCAAGGCAAAGTCCCAGGAAAGGAATTCCATTTTCACGGGCATAACGGATAGCAGAGATTTTTCCTTCAATTCCTCTGTCACCGAAACCACCGGGAACTAAAACACCGCTTACACCGTCTAAGATTCCGGCAGCATTCTCATCTGTCAGGGTTTCAGAAGGAATCCATTTGATATTTACAGAAGCCTTATGGGGAACTGCTCCATGCTTTAAGGATTCAACCACACTGATATAGGCATCATGAAGCTGGGTATATTTTCCGACTAAGGCGATAGTGACTTCTTTTTCAGGATGCTTGAGTGCATCAACCATGTTCTCCCAGGAGCTTAAATCAGGAACAGGACATTCAAGGCCTAAACAATCACAGGCTATGTTAGCCAAATGCTCTTTTTCCATTGCAAGAGGTGCTTCATATAAGGTTTCAACATCAAGGTTTTGGATAACATGATTGCTGGGAACATTGCAGAATAAAGCTATTTTTTCTTTGATGCCGGGTTCTAGGGGGTGCTCGGTACGGCATACAATGATATCCGGGCGGATACCCATACCCTGAAGCTCTTTTACACTGGCCTGAGTGGGTTTGGTCTTCATTTCACCGGATGCCCTTAAATAGGGAATTAGAGTAACGTGGATAAGAATAGCATTTTCATGACCGACATCATGCTGGAATTGGCGGATTGCTTCTAAAAAGGGCTGGCTTTCAATATCACCGACGGTTCCGCCGACTTCAATGATGGCAATTTGAGTATCTTTGCATCCGTCATTGTGGTAGAAACGGTTTTTAATTTCATTGGTGATATGAGGGATAACCTGAACGGTTCCTCCTCCAAAATCTCCCCTTCGTTCTTTGGAAAGGACGGACCAATATATCTTACCGGTTGTAACATTGGATTTCTTGGTTAGGCTCTCATCAATAAAACGTTCATAATGCCCCAGATCCAAATCTGTTTCAGCACCGTCATCTGTTACGAATACTTCACCATGCTGAATGGGGTTCATGGTACCCGGGTCGATATTAATATAAGGATCGAATTTCTGCATGGTAACCTTGTAACCCCGTTCCTTCAATAACCTGCCTAGAGAAGCGGCGGTTATACCTTTGCCTAATCCTGAAACAACACCACCGGTAACAAAAACATACTTGACACCCATTACATGATTCCTCCTTTGATATTTGAATAGAGTATGTAGAGACCTTGTTTATAATGAAAAACGCCTTAAATAGTCGACGTTACCAGTTCTCCATCGTTTTAAGGCATTGTGCTAATTTTAAACAATCACCAGCTATTATACTATTATTATCTGAAGAAATCCAGTGCAAATTTCAAAAAAGTAAAAAAACTTCATAGTTTTTTAATTTATACAAGAAAAATTTCATGACATACATATTGATTTATGCAGAAACTCACATTATAATGAAGTGGAGCTTTTAAGACATTAGTTGTTATTATATAAAGAAGATATCGGTAAAAGACTGAAAAATATAATAGAAGGGATAAGAAAGATCAGTAATAGAGTTATAAATCCATACAGGCACAATCCATATATATCCGTATGGATAAGTGCAGAGTCGGATTAGGGGAACCTGCCGGCAAAATGCGGCAGAAGTATAACAAAAATCTGCCGGACGATAATAAGGATACGAAGGAGGTTGGGTATGGATAACAAAAACAGGAATAATAACAAGCCCGGAGCAAACAACAATAATAAGAAGCCATTGCTGTATATTCTGCTGGCTGCCGTTATAACCTTAATATTATTCTCTTTTCTGGCAAAACAGCTCCAGGAAGGCAGCAATATAGAAATAACCTATAATAAATTTTTAAGTATGTTGGACGAAGGCAAAATAAAAGCTGTAAAGCTGGAGTCTGACCGGATAGTAATAGAACCCAAGGAACAGCCAAGTGACGTGTATAATATCAAATATTATACAGGCCGGATTGATGATGAACAGCTGGTAACAAGGCTGCAAAAGGCAAAGGTTGATTTCAAGGGAGATGTTTCCGATACCAAAAGCTCCATTCTGGATA
Source organism: Anaerocolumna xylanovorans DSM 12503 (assembly GCF_900143645.1). Taxonomy (GTDB): domain Bacteria; phylum Bacillota; class Clostridia; order Lachnospirales; family Lachnospiraceae; genus Anaerocolumna; species Anaerocolumna xylanovorans. The sequence continues at coordinate 421,322 of NZ_FRFD01000005.1, forward strand.
TCATCATTGCATGGGTGGTACCATTTTTACTTATCTATGTTGTGTGGTACTTCCTCTTCCGCATGATTTCAAAAAACAGCGGCGGTATGATGGGAGGAGTAGGAAAAAGTAACGCGAAGGTTTATGTGGAGAAAGAGACGGGTGTTACCTTTAAGGATGTAGCCGGTCAGGAGGAAGCCAAGGAATCTTTAAAAGAATTGGTGGATTTCCTTCACAATCCCGGTAAATATACCCGTATTGGCGCAAAGCTTCCCAAGGGCGCTCTGTTGGTAGGACCTCCGGGAACCGGTAAGACCCTGCTTGCCAAGGCGGTAGCAGGAGAAGCAAAAGTTCCGTTCTTCTCGCTGTCCGGTTCTGATTTTGTGGAAATGTTCGTCGGTGTCGGTGCTTCCAGGGTAAGGGATTTGTTTAAGCAGGCACAGCAGATGGCACCCTGTATTATTTTTATTGATGAGGTTGATGCCATCGGTAAGAGCAGAGACAGCCATTACGGCGGCGGTAACGATGAAAGAGAGCAGACTTTAAACCAGCTGCTTTCTGAAATGGATGGTTTTGATTCTTCCAAAGGTCTGGTTATCTTAGCTGCCACCAACCGGCCGGAGGTTCTGGATAAGGCGCTTCTTCGTCCGGGACGTTTCGACAGAAGAATTATTGTAGATAAGCCGGATTTAAAAGGAAGAGTAGATATATTAAAGGTTCATGCCAAGGATGTACTGATGCATGATTCCGTGGATTTAGAAGGAATTGCACTGGCAACCTCCGGAGCAGTAGGTTCCGATCTTGCCAATATGATAAATGAAGCTGCCATTCTTGCAGTAAAGCAGGGCAGAAATGTAGTAACCCAGGAGGACTTATTTGAATCCGTAGAAGTGGTTATTGCCGGTAAGGAAAAGAAGGACCGTATCCTAAGCAAGGAAGAGAAAAAAATCGTTGCTTACCATGAAGTCGGGCATGCACTGGTTACAGCACTTGAAAAAGATGCGGAGCCGGTCCAGAAGATTACCATTGTACCAAGAACCATGGGCTCTTTAGGTTATGTCATGCAGGTACCGGAGGAAGAGAAGTATTTAATGAGCAAGGATGAGCTCATCACCAGAATTGTTACCTTATATGGCGGACGTGCCGCAGAGGAGCTTGTATTCCATTCCATTACGACTGGTGCCTCCAATGATATTGAAAAGGCAACAGAGTTAGCCAGAGCTATGGTAACCCAGTATGGTATGAGCGAAAGATTTGGGCTTATGGGACTGGAATCCGTTGAAAGCCGCTATCTGGATGGAAGACCGGTATTAAATTGCGGAGATGCTACTGCGGCAGAGATAGACCATGAGGTAATGAACATCTTAAAAGAGTGCTATGTAAAAGCCCAGAAACAATTGGCTGGAAACAGGGAAGTACTGGACAGGATAGCAGACTACCTTGTGGAGAAGGAAACCATCACCGGAAAAGAGTTTATGGAAATTCTTAACCAGGTAAGGGAAGAAAAAGGACTTAGCTTCATCGGCAAAAAAGCGAAAGAGAAGGATGGCGAAACAGCCGGTGATAAAGAGAAAACTTCTATAGAGGAAGAGGCAGAAAGCAATCCTTTTAGCAGCCACATAATAAATCTTGATATGAATAAAGAAACAACCGACTGATAATACCGGAGAGACTGCCCAAAACGGTTTTACAGGTAAAGAAAAGATTCGGTGTATGGTCCTGTGAAAGTATCTTGTTCGGATGACAGCCATACACCGAATTATTTTGTTTTGTAAGGAAATCAATTTCCTATTTCTTTCAGGCAGAAAGGAGCAAGGGATGTATTTTAACATAGAAGAAGAACTAAAGAAATTACCGGCAAAGCCCGGAGTTTACATTATGCACGACAAGCATGACACTATCATATATGTCGGCAAAGCCATCAGCCTTAAGAACAGGGTAAGGCAGTACTTTCAAAACAGCAGAAATTTAACACCAAAGATCCAGCAGATGGTTGCAAGAATCCAGTATTTTGAATATATCATTACGGATTCTGAATTAGAGGCCCTGGTACTGGAATGTAACCTGATTAAGGAGCACCGCCCCAAATATAATACCATGCTTAAGGATGATAAAAGCTATCCTTATATCAAGGTTACCATACAGGAAGATTTTCCGAGAGTTCTCTTTGCCAGGCAGAGGGGGAAGGATAAGGCAAAGTATTTTGGTCCCTACACCAGTTCTAAGGCGGTAAAGGATACCATTGAACTTATCCAGAAGCTTTACTTAACCAGAACCTGCAACCGCAATCTTCCCAAGGATATTGGAAAAGAGAGGCCCTGCCTATATTACCATATTAAGCAATGCAAGGCACCTTGCCAGGGTTATATTTCAAAGGAAGGGTACAAGGAATCCGTAAACCAGGCGCTGGAATTTTTAAACGGCAACTTTGCACCGGTCTTAAGACAATTAGAGGGCAAAATGCTTGAAGCTTCTGAAAAGATGGACTTTGAAGAAGCAGCGGGCTACAGGGATCTGCTAAGCAGTGTAAAGCAGATATCCGAAAAACAGAAAATTACAGGACAGGAACAGGAAGACAGGGATGTACTGGCAGTGGCCAGTGCAGGAGATGAAGCAGTGGTACAGGTATTCTTTATACGGGGAGGAAAGCTTATCGGAAGAGAACACCATTATCTGACCAATGTCATGAGTGAAACCAGGAGCAGTCTCATAACCAGTTTTATCAAGCAGTTTTATGCCGGAACTCCTTATGTACCAAGGGAGCTTTATGTCAGCGATACGGTGGAGGAAGAGGGAATCCTCGAAGAATGGCTTACTGCCAAAAGAGGGCAGAAGGTCCACATCAAGATGCCGGTAAAGGGAGAAAAAGAACGGTTAGTAGAACTGGCCAGAAAGAATGCGTCCCTTGTATTGCAGCAGGATGCAGAAAAGATAAAGAGGGAAGAAGCCAAAACCACAGGAGCGTTAGCTATTCTTGGAGAAATGCTTAACATACCCGGCCTGCGCCGCATTGAGGCATTTGATATTTCCAACATCAGCGGTTTTGATTCAGTTGGTTCTATGGTAGTATATGAAAATGGAAAACCAAAGCGCAACGACTATAGAAAATTCAAGATAAAATCTGTTAAAGGACCGGATGACTATGCTTCCATGCAGGAGGTGTTAATCAGGAGGTTTACACATGGTATGAAGGAGCAGGAAGAATTAAAAGAAAAGATGTTGGACGAAGAATATGGAAGCTTTAACCGGTATCCGGACCTTATCCTTATGGACGGCGGAAAGGGGCAGGTACATATTGCCTTAAAAGTTCTGGAAGAATTAAGGCTTTCCATTCCTGTATGTGGTATGGTAAAGGATGATAACCACAGAACAAGGGGACTCCTGTTTGACAATGAAGAACTTCCTTTGTCGCCTGCTTCCGAAACCTTTAAACTGATTACAAGAATACAGGATGAGACGCACCGTTTTGCCATAGAATATCACAGAAGCTTAAGGGGCAAAAATCAGGTTCATTCCATTTTGGACGATATTGAAGGAGTCGGTACAGCAAGAAGAAGAGCCTTAATGAAGCATTACCAGTCCTTAGAGGCTGTGAAAGCTGCCACGGTGGAGGAGCTTGCGGCAATTGAAACTATGAACATACGGGCAGCAAAACAGGTATACGGCTTTTTTCATAAGGAAGAGGAAAATGGTGTAGATTAAAGAAATATTACAGCATTTATGTTTATATTTGCATGCAGCCTTTGGCTGTGATAAAATAACATGGATGAAGCAGCCCCGGATGAAGGGCGTTTTGCGGGAAGGGAGAGTTATGTATACGGTACAATTATCAAAATTAATTGAAAAGATGAACCTTGAAAATCTCACCCCTGAATTGGATATCAGGCACATTAAGCTGTCACAGCCGGATGTAAACAGACCGGCGTTGCAGTTGGCTGGTTTCTTTGATTATTTTGATTCGGAAAGGGTTCAGGTAATCGGGCATGTAGAGAGTGCTTTTTTGCAGAAAATGACAGAAGATGATCTTGGGATTTTTTCCAAGCTTATGGACTACAAAGTACCCTGCATCGTATTTTGCAGAAATATGGAGGTTAGGGAAGAACTTATAAAGCTTGCCTATGAAAAAGGAATTCCGCTCTTAAGAACTGCCAAGACTACCTCCTCTTTTATGGCAGAGGTAATCAGGTGGCTTAATGTCGAACTGGCTCCCCGTATTTCCATTCATGGTGTATTAGTGGATGTCTATGGTGAAGGAATATTAATCACCGGTGAAAGTGGAATCGGAAAGAGCGAAGCGGCTTTGGAGCTTATCAAAAGAGGACACCGTCTGGTAACGGATGATGTGGTGGAGATTAAAAAAGTCAGCGATGACACCTTAATCGGAACGGCTCCGGATATTACAAGGCATTTTATTGAGCTTCGCGGTATCGGTATCATAGATGTAAAGACCCTTTTTGGTGTGGAAAGTGTAAAGAATACCCAGTCCATTGATTTGGTTATTAAGCTGGAGGAATGGAATAAGGATCAGGAATATGACCGTCTGGGACTGGAGGAGCAGTACACGGAATTTTTAGGGAATAAGGTAGTGTGCCATTCCATACCTATAAGACCCGGCAGGAATCTGGCAATTATCGTAGAATCTGCCGCTGTTAACTACAGGCAGAAGAAGATGGGCTATAATGCTGCGCAGGAGCTGTACAACAGGGTAACCAATAATCTGATGAAAAAATCAAGACCGGATGATGAGGAATATTAAAGCATTCACAATATAAGAAAACAGTAAGAACAGAAAGGCAGAAAAATACTATGGGAAATTTATGCTTTGGCATTGATATCGGGGGAACTTCCGTAAAGCTTGGAATATTCACAAAAGAGGGAGAACTTTCGGATAAATGGGAGATTCCCACAAGAAAAGAGGAGAAAGGAAGCTTTATTTTAAAGGATGTGGCTGCTTCTTTGGAGAAAAAAATCGAGGAAAAATCCTTAAATAGAGATGATATCATCGGAATCGGAATCGGAGTTCCGGGACCGGTAAGAGAAGATGGTACTGTTCTGCAGTGTGTAAATTTAGGATGGGGAATCATTAACGTAGCACAGGAAATGAAAACTCTTACAGGTTTTGACACCAAGGTCGGAAATGATGCCAATGTAGCTGCCCTGGGCGAGATGTGGCAGGGAGGCGGAAAAGGCTACAAGGATCTGATTATGGTAACCTTGGGAACCGGCGTAGGCGGCGGTGTTATTCTGGACGGAAAGATTGTAACCGGAAGTAATGGAGCAGCGGGGGAAATCGGACATGTTACCGTAAGTTATGATGAGCCTGAAAGCTGTAATTGTACAAAACATGGATGTCTGGAGCAATTTGCTTCTGCCACAGGTATTGTAAAGGAAACAAAGAGGATGCTTGAGGGCAGTGATGAACCTTCTTCCTTAAGAGAAGTGCCTGTACTTTCTGCAAAAGCAATTTTTGATGCAGCAAAAAAAGGAGATGTGCTTGCCCTTCGTTCAGTTGATCAGTTGGGAAGATATTTAGGCATTGCTCTTTCCCATGTGGCGGCTGTGGTGGATCCGGAAGCCTTTGTAATCGGCGGAGGAGTGTCAAAAGCGGGAGAGATGCTAATTGAAGTAATCAAAAAACACTATGAGCAGAATGTAATGCTTGCCCTGAAGGGAAAAGAATTTAAGTTAGCTACCCTGGAAAACGATGCAGGTATTTACGGCAGTGCCAAATTAATTCTGGGAAAATAACGTGGCGGAATGGTATTGCGAAACCACCCTGCTTATTGTATGATAGAAGCAAAGTAGTTCCAGGTATATCAAATTAGAATAAATCATATATTAAATAAGACAGTTAACGAAAGGGAAGGATATTCCCTTATGTGGAGTAAATATGAGTGAGGTATTTTATCAGAGATTACAAAGCCTGTTTAAGGGAGAACAAATAAAGACAGAAGAACTTCTTGCAAGACATACATCCTTTCAGATAGGCGGACCGGCAGATTATTTTCTGTTACCGGAGGAAGAAAACCAGGTGGCAGAAGCAATAAAGCTGTGTAAAGAAGAAAAGATGCCTTTCTTTATTCTGGGAAAAGGAAGCAATCTCTTAGTCAGTGACCGGGGATATCACGGAGTTATAATAAAACTGGCTAAGAACTTTAGCCGTATAGAGATAGAAGGAAATAAAGTGACTGCACAGTCCGGAGCTTCCCTTTCTAAAATGGCGGAGGAAATAGCAAAAAGAAGTCTGACAGGCTTTGAATTTGCAAGCGGAATTCCAGGAACCTTGGGCGGAGCTGTTACTATGAATGCCGGTGCCTATGGCGGGGAGATGAAGGATATCATTTGCGATGCCACTGTGCTGGATACAGACGGGCGGATACGTTTCCTGAACAAGGATGAACTTCGCCTTGGTTACCGTCAAAGTATTGTGCAGGAGGAGAAAATGGTAGTTCTTTCTGTTTCTCTGCTCTTAAAAGAAGGAAAAGAAGAAGACATTCGGGCTGCTATGGCTGAACTTACAAAAAAGCGGAAAGAAAAACAGCCTCTGGAATATCCCAGTGCAGGAAGTACCTTTAAAAGGCCGGAGGGTCATTTCGCCGGCAAACTGATTATGGACTCCGGACTTAGGGGATACAGTGTCGGAAATGCAGAAGTTTCAGAGAAGCACTGCGGCTTTGTAATAAACAAAGGAGGCGCAACGGCTTTAGAGGTATATACACTGATTCAGGATGTCATCCGTATCGTCTATGAAAAACAGGGAGTCAGACTGGAACCGGAGGTACGGCTTTTAGGAGAATTCTAAGGAAAGAAAGGCCAGGATAACCAATGAGACTAGTTATTGTAACAGGAATGTCAGGAGCGGGCAAAAGCTCGGCACTTAAAATGCTGGAGGATGCAGGGTATTTTTGTGTAGATAACCTTCCAATACAGCTTATTTATAAGTTCGTCCAGATTACCTTTAGCGGAAATGAAAAATTCGATAAGGTAGCATTAGGAATTGACATTCGCAGCGGACAGGCCCTGGAGGAATTAGGTGGTATCTTAAAGGAAATTACGAAAGACGGTTATCATTACGAAATACTTTATCTGGATGCTTCAGATGAAGTTTTGGTTAAACGGTATAAAGAAACCAGAAGGATCCACCCCTTATCGGGCGGGGGACGGGTGGAGCAGGGTATCGGCACAGAAAGAAAGAAGCTTGAGTTTATCAAGAAAAAGGCAGATGTGATTATTGATACCAGCCAGCTGCTTACAAGGGAATTAAAAAGCCAGATAGATAAAATCTATACACTGAACGAAAAATATAGTAATTTTTATATTACGATACTATCTTTTGGATTTAAATATGGAATCCCCATGGATTCCGATTTGGTATTTGATGTCCGGTTCTTACCCAATCCTTTTTATGATGCAAGGCTAAAGCATCAGACAGGGAATGACAGTCCGGTCAGGGATTTTGTACTGAAGGCTCCCCAGGCAGCCGAATTTTTAGATAAGCTATATGATATGTTAAACTTCCTGATTCCTAATTATATCATTGAGGGTAAGAATCAACTGGTTATCAGTATAGGCTGTACTGGCGGAAAACACCGTTCTGTAACGCTGGCAAATGAGCTTTATAGCAGGCTTAAAAGCCTGAAATACGGCTTAAAGGTTGAGCACAGGGATATCGAAAAAGATGCAAGGAGATAAGCTATGTCATTTTCCAAAGAAGTGAAGGATGAGCTGTCCAGACAGCTAAGTCCTGCCAGACACTGTATGATAGCCGAAATTGCAGCGGTAATCAGCCTGTGCGGACGAGTACTTATCAATGACAAAGATTGCATTACTTTGAAAATTCATACAGAAAACATAACCGTTGCAAGAAAGTACTTTACATTAATAAAGAAAACCTTTAATATAAATACAGAAATTTCAATCAGACGGAACTCTTATCTTAAGATGAGTAAGATGTATACTTTAAGCATTGTCGGGCATGATGATGCTGTCAGAATCTTAAAAGCTACCAAGCTAATAGATGAGTCCATGGAAATTGGTGAAAATCTGTCTGCCATCAGTAATCTTGTAATACAGAACGTCTGCTGTAAAAGGGCGTTTATCAGAGGGGCTTTTTTAGCTGCAGGCTCGATTAGTGATCCTGAAAAGACATATCATTTTGAAATTGTTGCACCAAATGAGGACAAGGCAATACAGATCAGAGATATCATTAATAGCTTTTCTGTTGATGCGAAAATTGTCAGAAGAAAAAAGTATTATGTAGTTTATGTAAAAGAAGGTTCTCAAATAGTGGATTTGTTAAATATCATGGAAGCTCATGTAGCACTCATGAATTTAGAAAATGTACGTATACTAAAAGAGATGAGAAATTCAATTAACCGGCAGGTGAATTGTGAAGCAGCCAATATCAATAAAACAGTAATGGCCGCCTCGAAGCAGTTGGAAGATATCAGATATTTGAAGAATACTGTGGGGTTGGGAGAGTTAGCAGAAGGGCTGGAGGAGATCGCCGAACTTCGGTTGGAATACCCTGAAAGCTCTTTGAAAGAATTAGGTGCATTGCTTAATCCGCCTATAGGTAAATCAGGTGTTAACCATAGATTGAGGAAACTTAGTATATTAGCTGATAACTTAAGGGAACAAAAGGAGGAAGTAAATTATGGTAACAAAGAAAATATTGATTAATATTCCAACGGGGTTGGAGGCAAGACCGGTTGCATTGCTTGTACAGGTTGCCAGTCAATATGAAAGCAGTATCTATGTTGAATGTGATGAGAAAAAGGTTAATGCCAAGAGTATTATGGGAATGATGAGCCTTGGACTTATTGCAGGAGAAGAGGTTACTGTTACTGCTGAGGGGGCAGACGAGGAAGTTGCTATGGAGAATATCGAAAAATATTTAAGCAGTAAATAGACAGCAAAAACTGTTGATAATAAGGGACATACGGAAAGAGGGCTGATATATGGTTTTGCAGTATATGGCTCTCTTTTGCTGTGTAAAAGGCTTTTGTAATAAAATATCATATTAATGTAATAAAACCTTAAACATTTCCTGTATTTTCTATGTTATAATATAAAAAGAATGTTTCTGGAACAGGAAAAAATATCTATCATAACTAATACATAAAAAGGGATACTAATTATAAAGAAAAGTAGTGTAAAATAAAAGACAAAAGCGCTGTTTAGAAAGGAAGCTACCAGGATGTCTAATAAGAGAAATAATAAAAAATACAATAAACTAGGTCTGCTGATTATCGAAGCAGTGTTAATTTGCGTGATTGTTGCCGGATATTTTATCTTTATGAAGAACTTTGTTCATGATGATGATAAGAATCCGGATAAAACAGGACAGAATACATCCGGAGATGCAACTCCTTCCGGAACAAATTCAGGCGTAACAGAAACACCGACACCAACAGAACAGACAGAAGAGGAGAAAAGAGAAGAAGAAGCAGAAAAGCTTCTGGGACAGGCAGATTTGTATGCCATGCAGTATGACTATGACAAAGCAATTTCCTTAGTTAAAGGGTTTGATAACTATACACAGGTTAAAGTGCTTACAGATGCCTTGGCAGGCTATGAGGAGAAGAAGAGTACTTTAAAGCGCTTTGGGGCATATGATTCCGCAGAGCAGATTAACCACATCTTCTTTCATATACTGGTAGCAGATACCAGTAAGGCCTTCGACGGAGACTATAAGCAGAAGGGTTATAACTATTATATGACCACCGTATCGGAATTTAATGCGATGTTGGAACAGCTTTATGACCAGGGCTATGTACTGGTTAAGATTCATGATGTTGCCCATAAGGTAAAGGATGCAGACGGTAAAGAGAGCTTTGAAGCGGGAGATATCATGCTCCCTCCGGATAAGAAACCCCTTGTAATATCCCAGGATGATGTGAATTACTATGAGTATATGACAGGGGACGGTTTTGCAAGAAGAATCGTATTGGATAAGGATAACAATCCTACCACGGAAATGGTTATGGACGATGGCAGCGTAAGCATCGGAGATTATGATATGGTGCCGCTTCTTGAGAAGTTTGTAAAGGAACATCCTGATTTTTCCTATAAGGGAGCAAAGGCAATTCTGGCATTAACCGGCTATGACGGCTCATTAGGCTACCGCACCAATGATCCCAAATCGGCAACCTACAAAGAGGATCAGGAAACGGTAAAGAAGATTGTAAAGGTAATGAAAGAAAAAGGCTGGGAATTTGCTTCCCACAGTTATGGGCACAGAGACATGGGAAAGGCTACGTATTCCTTCACCGTAAAGGATACCGACCGCTGGGAGAAGGAAGTCGGAAGCCTGATAGGACCTACCGACATCTATATTTTCCCCTTTGGTCTTGATATAGAAACCACCATGGGACATTACAGCAGTGATAAATTTAAATATCTGAAAAAATTGGGCTTTGATTATTTCTGCGGAGTGTTTAAGGAACCTTGGATGCAGATAAAGGATGATTATGTAAGAATGACCAGAAGGCCTATGGATGGACAGGCCATGTTGGAATTCCCGGAAAGACTGGAGGATTTATTTGATTTAAGCAAGGTAATAGATAAAGACAGGCCTAAATGGGAGAAATAAAATAGAGGACAATTCTTGGAACAGAGGTAGTGTGAAAAATAATAAGATTTTTTACACACAAATTTGTGCCTGCGAAATCCTCGGCCCAAATTTGAGGTGCACTGAAAAGGGCATGGGATTAATATGGAACAGCTGTCATATGAATTTGTTAAGATGTCAAATGATAAATTACCGGTAAAAATTCTCCATAACTATACCAATGAAAGCTACAAAGGCTGTGTGCTTCATTGGCATGAACAGCTGGAGTTCTATTATGTTATCTCCGGTGGTGTATTTATCCTCTGCAATGGCAGGCAGGGGTGGCTTAAAGAGGGAGAAATCGGCTGTATAAACTGGTGTGAGCCACACCGGGGAGCCAGATTCTTAGACAATACGGAGCATTATATTATACAGATAGACCTGGAGAAACTACTTGAAAGCTCCAGCTTCTCCCCTGGTTCCGTATATTTGAGGTATATTCCTACGTTTTTGGGAAGGGATTCGGTATTAGCGGCATTTTTTCAGGAGATTATACAGGAATATTTTAAACAGGAGGAAGGATACGAGCTTCAGATTTATGGTACTCTGTGGCATATCCTGTCCTACCTGCTGCGCAGCTTTATGCTGGCTGATAAAGATAAGACAGAGGATAATCCATCAGGCATTACCCTTGAATTGACTAAGAAGATACTTTTCTTTATTGCCTCTCATTACAAGGACAAACTGACCTTAAAACAGATAGCGGAAGAGGCGGGGTTATCGGAGTCTTATATGTGCCGGATATTTAAAAAGCATACCGGATTTACCGTACTGGATTACAGAAATGAAATACGCTGTGAAAGAGCAGCGGTTTTTATCAGCAATGGAGTTCCGGTAAATGAGGCAGGCTTTTTAGTAGGCTTTGATGATTACAACTACTTTTCAAGGATGTTTCGCAGGAAAAGAGGGATATCCCCGGTTAACTACAAAAAAACATTATGATAGCTCTACCACCATAATCCCTGTTTCGTTTTATAGCGGTTGATTAATTCCTTGGCACCTTCTTCTCTGCCGGTCTTAGTCAGCCGTTTTACATAATTATCAAGGGCATGCCAGGTGTGATATGGTCCGTTTTCCTTCATTACGGTCCACAAAGGGTCGATTTCTGCTCTCGACTTCATCATTGCCCTGTCATGCCAGTCAAGAATGATTCTGGCACCTTTATCACAAAGCTCCGGGAGTTCCTCTTTACGGTCAAATTGTTCATAAGGATCTTCTTTGATGTTAAAGAGCATCTCACGGTCAAATAAATGATATCCGTCATGGTAGGTTCTGATATATAACCAGTCACCAAAACGTGCAGATCTCTGGCATACATGTGCCATCTGGGAAATCACCAGACTGTCCCACCCGGCATCAGCACCTTCTGTTATCACAGGAGAGAAGCTTTCGCCGTCCCAATTTTCGTATTTTGGAGTACCTAACAGGTCCGCCATGGTAGGAAGCAGGTCAAGGCTGTAGTGAAGGCTGTGGTCAATATGTCCCCTCATTCCGCCCGGCCATTTCATCAGAAATGGAATTCGGCAGGTTGCCTGGTCGGCGGTACCATGCTCGGAATAGATACCAAGTTCACCCATAGTCTCTCCGTGGTCAGAGGTCAGAATTACGGCCATATCATCGTAAATTCCTTTCGCTTCTAAAGCGTCAAATACCTGCCCCATAATGTAATCCGCATAATAGATTCCACAGTCATACTCATCTATAACATGTTTCATTTCAGCCAGATTTGTAGCTTTTCCAAGCTGTTTTGGATGTTCCGGAGATTCGTAATCACTGTACATGCCAAGCTCATTGATAGAATGAGGCCCAACATGTTTTAAATGCTTTTGAAACACTTCTTCCGTAATCCAGCTGTTTAAAGGCTCATCTTTAAAGGGATTGGGAAAGCCAAGGGGAGTACGGTAAGGAGTATGAGGATCCCAGAGGTGCAGATGTAAGAACCAATCGTCTTTACTTCCATTTCTCTCAATCCAGTCGAGAGCTACCGGGAGAATTTCCTCCCCCGATTCACCTCCCCTTTTTCCAATATCATAAATCTCCTGGAAACCTGCATGGAACCACCAGGATGAATGGCGCTCTGCAAAGGTACTGATAGAAACCGTATGCATTCCGGCCTGCCGGAAAATATTATGGAAGTTTTCCTGGTCATAGGAAGCGACAAAGTCCCTTGCAGGTCCCTGAAGTCTTCTATCGGCAGCAGTACCGCCGTGTCCCACAGCACCGTTTCGAATGCCGAACATGCCGCTTACCAGACTGGCTCTTGAGGGTAGACAGGGGGCATCGGAACAGTAATAGCTGTTAAAGCGGATTCCCTCTGCTGCTATCCGGTCCAGATTGGGAGTAGTATTACGGTGATATCCGTAACAGCCCATGTGATCCGGACGGAGTGTGTCAATATCAATAAATAGAATTCTCATGATAACCTCCTTTGTGAATATCAAATCTTTGATTAGTTTTACTTATTCTAATAATAGCACCGGAAAATCGCTGTATATAGAGCTATCCTTTTCAAAACTAGCACAATATTGACCTTGTATGAATTGAAAAATTCCTTTGAGGGTTTCTTATTGCAATATGGTAATCCGGGAACAAGTGAGGTATAATAATAGTTATTGATACATGAAAATGGCAGTACAACGTGCAGGTAATACAGTTTTAGAAGGGAACGGTACAATATGAGCTTTACTCATTTGCATTTACATACAGAATATAGTCTTCTTGACGGTTCCGGCAAGATCAAGGAGATGGTAGCCAGAGTGAAAGAACTTGGCATGAACAGCATGGCTATTACAGACCATGGCGTTATGTACGGAGTTATTGATTTTTATAAAGCCTGCCTTGCCGGAGGAATTAAACCGATTATCGGCTGTGAGGTATATGTAGCACCCGGTTCCCGCTTTGACAGAGAAGCCGGGGCCTCCGATGAGAGGTATTATCACCTGATTTTGCTGGCAGAAAACAACACAGGTTACCAAAACCTTATGAAGATAGTATCGGCAGGATTTTTAGAAGGCTTTTACTACAAGCCCCGTGTAGATTTCGAGGTATTGGAAAAATACAGCGAGGGGCTGATTGCACTTAGTGCCTGTCTGGCAGGCGAGGTGGCAAACTATCTGCGCAAGGGCTTTTACGAAGAAGGAAAGAGAGCGGCACTTCATTACCTTCAGACATTCGGAGAAGGAAACTTCTTTCTGGAATTGCAGGATCACGGAATATCTGAACAGGCGGATGTCAATCAGGGACTTCTTCGCTTAAGCGGGGAAACCGGAATTCCTCTGGTCGCAACCAATGACGTACATTATACCATGGAAAGTGACGCGCAGGCTCATGATATCCTTCTATGCATCCAGACACAGAAGAAGGTATCCGATGAGAACCGTATGCGGTATGAAGGCGGACAGTTTTTTATTAAATCCGAGGAGGAGATGAAAAAGCTCTTTCCCTATGCGCTGAATGCTCTTGAAAATACGCAAAAAATAGCTGACAGATGTAATGTAACCATAGAATTCGGAGAATATAAGCTGCCGAAATTTGATGTACCCCAGGGCTTTACGGCATTGGAATATCTGAAGAAGCTTTGCTATGAGGGCCTTAAGGACAGGTATCCGTCTTCCTATGAGGAGCTTTTGGACAGGCTGAATTATGAAATAGATACCATCACCAATATGGGTTTTGTGGATTACTTCTTAATTGTAGGGGATTTTATCAAATATGCCAGGGATAACGGCATCAGTGTAGGGCCGGGAAGAGGAAGTGCGGCAGGAAGCCTGGTATCCTATTCTCTGGGAATTACCAATATTGACCCCATAAAGTATAATCTGCTCTTTGAAAGGTTCTTAAATCCTGAACGGCTTACCATGCCCGATATTGATATCGACTTCTGTTATGAACGCAGACAGGAGGTTATTGACTATGTGGTCAGGAAGTATGGCAAGGACCGCGTGGTGCAGATTGTAACATTTGGAACCATGGCTGCCAGAGCGGTAATCCGCGATGTAGGAAGGGCATTGGATTTAGGATATGCCAGAGTGGATACCGTGGCAAAAATGATTCCCATGGAGCTTGGCATTACCATCGGAAGAGCCTTGGAGATTAATAAGGAGTTAAAGGGATTGTATGATTCCGATGAGGAGATAAGGTATCTTATTGACATGTCCCTGCGTCTGGAAGGACTTCCAAGACATACCTCCATGCATGCGGCAGGCGTCGTAATCAGTAAGGCCCCGGTAGTGGAATATGTACCGGTGTCCAGAGCCTCCGACGATTCCGTTACCACCCAGTTTACCATGACCACATTAGAGGAATTAGGACTCTTAAAGATGGACTTTTTAGGACTTCGAACCCTCACGGTAATTCAAAATGCAGTCCGTCTGCTAAATAAAAACAAAGGGGAAGACGAACTTCTTGATATTGATAAGATAGATTATGAAGACTCTGCCGTATATGCTATGATAGCCGCCGCTAAAACAGAAGGGGTATTCCAGCTTGAAAGTACCGGTATGAAGAGCTTCATGAAGGAATTAAAGCCCAAGAGCATGGAGGATATCATAGCCGGAATCTCTCTTTACAGACCGGGGCCTATGGATTTTATACCAAAGTACATTAAGGGTAAAAATAACGAAGGGAATATTGTCTATGAATGTTCCCAGTTAGAGCCTATTCTTTCTCCTACCTACGGCTGTATCGTATACCAGGAGCAGGTTATGCAGATCGTAAGGGAGCTGGCAGGCTACAGCTATGGACGAAGCGATCTGGTGCGCCGTGCCATGTCAAAGAAAAAGGCATCGGTTATGGAAAAGGAGAGATACAACTTTGTCTATGGCAATGAAGAAGAAGGGGTGCTGGGCTGCATAAAGAACGGTATACCGGAAGCAGTGGCAAACCATATCTTTGATGAGATGACGGACTTTGCAAAGTATGCCTTTAATAAGTCCCATGCAGCGGCTTATGCGGTAGTATCTTACCAGACCGCTTATTTAAAATGCTATTATCCCCTGGAATTCATGGCAGCTTTACTGACATCTGTAATTGACAATGCCGGTAAGGTGGCAGAGTATATCTTTACCTGCCGTCAGATGGGGATTAAGATACTTCCTCCCGATATCAATGAAGGCGATGCTACCTTCTCTGTATCAGGAGGCGCCATCCGGTATGGACTTTCTGCCATAAAAGGCCTTGGAAGACCGGTAATTGAAAGTGTTGTAAGAGAAAGGGAAGCAGGCGGTCCTTTTACCTCCTTAAAGGACTTTGCAGAGAGACTTTCCGGGAAAGAAGTAAATAAAAGGACGGTGGAAAGTTTTATTAAGTCCGGTGCCTTTGACAGCCTTTCCGGAACCAGAAAACAGAAAATGATGGTATACGTCCAGGTATTGGATGAGGTTGTCCAGAACAGGAAGAAAAACTTAACCGGACAGCTTTCTCTCTTTGACTTTGCGGAGCCGGAGGATAAGCAGGAAATGGAGATTACTTATCCGGAAGTAGGAGAATATTCCAAGGAGCAGATGCTGGCACTGGAAAAAGAAGTTATGGGCATCTATGTAAGCGGACATCCGCTGGAAAGCTATGAAGAGCTGCTTAAAAAGAATGTTACCAATACCACTCTTGATTTCGCTCTGGATGAGGAAACCGGGCAGACAAAGGTAGAAGATGGAGCGATGGCTGTAGTTGGAGGAATTATTTCTGCAAAAACTGTTAAAACTACCAGAAATAACTCCATGATGGCATTTATTACCCTGGAGGATATGGCCGGAGCAGTAGAAATTATTCTCTTTCCGAAGGATTATGAAAAGTATAAAACGAACATTTACGAGGATAATAAAATACTGGTTAAGGGAAAAATAGCAGTAGAGGAAGAAAAAGCAGCCAAGCTTATCTGCCAGGAAATCATATCTTTTGCCGAGAATCCTAAGGAAGTATGGATCAAATATAAGGATAAAGAGAGCTTTGTGCAAGATGAACAAAGACTATACAGTATTTTAAGCCAATATGATGGCAATGATCAGGTTTGCATCTATTTGGAATGTGAAAAAGCAATAAAACAACTGCCGAAATCCAAAAGTATTAAGGCAGAAAAGGTACTATTGACGAAACTCTTCGAAACTTATGGCGAACGGAACGTCAGGGTGGTAGAAATGAGTATTGAAAAAGCAAGAAAAAAGGGGTAAAATAAGAACGATTCAAGTTTCTTGGAGGTGAACGATATGGCAAAAGAGATTAAGACAATAGGAGTACTGACAAGTGGCGGAGATGCCCCCGGAATGAATGCAGCAATCAGAGCTGTAGTCAGAACTGCATTGGCTAACGGATTAAAGGTTAAAGGAATACGCAGAGGATTCAGCGGCCTGTTGGAAGAAGATATTGTGGATATGGACGGAAAGAGTGTATCCGATACGATACAACGCGGCGGCACTATTCTTTATACTGCCAGAAGTAAGGAATTTATGACTTCGGAAGGACAGGATAAAGGAGCTGAAATCTGCAGAAAGCATGGCATTGACGGTGTAGTTGTTATCGGAGGAGACGGTTCCTTCCAGGGAGCAGAAAAGCTTGCCGCAAGAGGTATTAACACTATTGGACTTCCGGGAACAATTGACCTTGATATTTCTTGTACCGATTATACCATCGGATTTGATACGGCAGTAAATACTGCTATGGAGGCTATTGATAAGGTAAGAGATACCTCAACATCCCATGAAAGATGCAGTATCATTGAAGTCATGGGAAGAAATGCCGGTTATATTGCTTTGTGGTGCGGAATAGCCAACGGAGCAGAGGATATCCTGATTACGGAAAGATATGACCACAACGAACAGAACATCATTGATAATATTATCCATAGGAAGCAGATTGGTAAAACACACCATATCATTGTAAATGCAGAAGGTATCGGTGATTCCTACGGAATGGCCAAGCGAATCGAAGCTGCTACCGGAATTGAAACGAGAGCAACAATAATCGGCCATATCCAGCGTGGAGGAAGTCCTACCTGCAGAGACAGAGTTTATGCCTCTATCATGGGTTCCCTTGCCGTTGATTTACTTTGCAAAGGTGCCAGCAACCGTGTGGTAGGTTACAGAGACGGTGAATTCGTTGATTATGACATCAAAGAAGCTCTGGCTATGAGCAAGGATATCGATCAGTATATGTATGACATGGCAAAGAGGTTATCCAGATAATCTATCTAAACAAATCTAAGCCTGACCAGTTAGCACTTTCTAAAATTAGGTGTTGCAAAGGGGTCAGGCTTTTATTATGATTAAAGTGAAATAAACTTAATTTATAATGGAAAGGCACAGGTAAATAAATGAATTCCCGAGCAAAAAAGTTTTTATCCTACTATAAACCATATAAGGGATTGTTTCTTTCGGATATGTTTTTCGCACTTACGGCAGCAGCCATATCTCTTGTGTATCCCTTAATCGTAAGATACATAACAAATGACCTTTTGGGAAAATATGATATATCACAGATTTTCTCCACAATTATAAAGCTTGCATTAGTTATGATAGGGTTGGCTATACTTGAATTTGTATCCAACTTCTATATCGCCTACCAGGGGCATGTTATGGGAGCAAAAATGGAATATGATATGCGAAACGATATCTTTGAGCATTATCAGAAGCTTTCCTTTAATTTCTATGATAACCAGAAAACCGGGCAGCTTATGTCCAGAATAACCAATGATTTATTCGATATCACAGAGCTATGCCATCACGGTCCGGAGGATATTGTAATATCCATTATCAAATTCGTGGGTGCTTTTGTTATTTTGATACAGATAAATCTTCCTATTACGATTATTGTGTTTGCCTTTATCCCCATCATGTTTACCTTTGCTTATCATATGCAGCATAAGATGAACAAGGCTTTTCGCAGGAACAGAGACAGGATATCAGAAATTAATGCCCAGATAGAAGATAACTTATCCGGTATTCGTGTGGTAAAATCCTTTGCCAATGAAAAACGTGAAATTGACAAGTTCCATGATGGAAATATGCGTTTTGTAGAGAGTAAGAGAGACAGTTACTGGCAGATGGCAACCTTTCATTCAGGGCTTGGCATGTGTACGACTTTTATTAATATCGCTGTTATCGTGGGCGGTTCAGTCTTTATCGCAAAGGATATTATTGCTCTTTCAGATCTCTTAACTTTCCTGCTCTACATCAATAATATCATAGAACCCGTAAGAAAGCTCATTAACTTCACGGAGCAGTTCCAGAACGGTATTACCGGATTTGACCGCTTTATGGAGATTATGGAGATACAGCCGGATATCGTGGACAAGAAAGAAGCGGTGAACTTAAAGGATGTAAAGGGAAACATTGAGTTTAAAAACGTTTCTTTCAAATATAATGAAACAAAATCCGAGGTATTCCGAAATATTGATTTAAAGGTGGGCGCTGGTGATTATGTGGCACTTGTCGGTCCCTCCGGTGTGGGGAAAACCACCCTTTGCAGTCTCATTCCAAGATTCTATGAAGTGGCAGACGGAGAAATTCTTCTGGATGGAAAGGATGTAAGAGATATAAAGCTTCGTTCCTTAAGAAAAAATATCGGTATTGTGCAGCAGGAGGTATACCTTTTTGCCGGAAACGTTATGGACAATATCCGTTATGGCAAACTGGAAGCAACGGATGAGGAAATTATAGAAGCTGCTAAAAATGCCAATGCCCATGAATTTATTATGGAATTGCCGGACGGTTATAATACCTATATCGGGCAGAGAGGTGTGAAATTATCAGGAGGACAGAAGCAGCGTATCAGTATTGCAAGAGTCTTTTTAAAGAATCCGCCGGTATTGATCTTTGACGAGGCAACCTCTGCACTTGACAATGAAAGCGAAAAGATCGTTCAGGAATCTTTAGAAAAGCTTGCTAAAAACAGAACTACCTTTGTAATTGCCCACAGGCTTTCTACCATACGCAATGCCGGTAATATTATTGTGCTTACGGAGGAGGGCATCGCAGAAAGAGGCAGCCACGAGGAATTGCTGAAAGAAGACGGAGTATATGCAGGACTTTATAAACTCACACAGAATTCAGAGAAGGCATTTGTTTAGAGGTGCATCATAAGATTCACTTTCTATTTGAGCAGTACCGCAAGCAGGCTTGCGGTATGCACGAAAGAGGTTAAAATGGACAGAAAAATAATATTTTTTGATATAGACGGTACACTCTATGACCAGGAGGTGGGGGTAAGCGAACTTACAAAGCAGGCAATAAAGGAGCTTTTAAGAAAAGGACATATCCCGGTAATCTGTACGGGCAGGGCAAGAGTTATGGTTCCGGATTACCTTATTGATTTGGGATTTCCGGGACTGGTGGCAGGAGCCGGAACCTATGTTGAATACAACAAAAAAGTGATTCACAATAAGGTCATGGGACCGGATGAGGGAGAAGAAACCATAGCTATTCTTAGAGAGTGCGGTATTCATTTTATCCTGGAGGGACCCGAATATATTTATATTGATGAAGCAGATAAGTCAGAAGAGTATCAAGAGGCAGTTGCATTTGCAAAAAAATATACCTGTTCTAAGCTTGGAAATGCTAATAACAAAGATTATGTTATCAATAAGTTCACCTGCTATCCTGCGGCAGGCAGCCGAATGGATATGGCGGATGAGAAGCTGAAAGAAAAGTATCATTTGATTTATCATATTGACGGGAACTTTGAAATGACGCCAAAGGGCTATGACAAATCAACAGGAATACAGATATTTCTTAAACATCTGGGGGCGGACAGGGAAGATACTTATGCTTTTGGAGACAGCACCAATGATACCGAAATGCTATCCTTCGTCCAATATGGTATTGCCATGGGAAACAGCTATCCGGAAGTATTAAAAGCAGCCAAATATAAAACATTATCCATCAAAGAGGATGGAATTTACTACGGACTTAAAAAATTTGGATTAATATAAATAATTGGGGAACTATAATGTGATTTATTTCGTCTAATCTATGATAGTATACGAAGACTGTCCGGATTAGATAGAGGAGCCTAGTAACGAGGTATCCAATCAGAGTTGGATATCCGGGAATGAGGTTATCATCGTATATTAGGGGGACACTTAAATGTACCAGGAAAACCAAGAGGTCTATGATATCGAGGCCTTGATGAGAAAGTATGGTAATGATGTTTTGCGGACAGCTTATATGTACGTAAAAGACAGTCATCTGGCAGAGGATATCTTTCAGGAGGTATTTATAAAAGTAAACCAGAAACTTCACACCTTTCAGGGGGAGAGCAGTATAAAAACCTGGATCATTCGAATAACGATCAATGCCTGCAAAGATTATATAAAAAGCGCATGGAACCAGAAAGTGACACAACTGACCGAAGTGCACGAAAATACACTGGCCGGAGAAGATGATTACCGGGCCGTTGAACAGGCAGATGAAAGCAGGATGGTAAGAGACGCAGTAATTAATCTGCCTCAGAAATACAAGGATGTGCTTTTGTGTGTATATTATCAGGATATGACGGTTACAGAAGCCGCAAAGCTTTTAGGAATAGCGGAAGGAACTGCAAAAAGCCGTTTATCCAGAGCGAAAGAGAAGCTAAGGCTTAGCCTTGAAGGGAGGATATGACAATGGAAAAGAAAATAACTGGCAAAAATCCTTCACCTGACAGGGATGATATGGAATTAAAAAGACATTTAGAAGCAGCTTTTGAAACGGATAACTTTGTCGTATCCGAAGACCTGATTCAAAGGACACTTTCAAGAATCAGAGAAGCTGGGACTTTTGATACGGATAATGCAGCAGAGGATGCACAGAAGAAAAAGAGATTTCCTGTCAAAAGGTTTGCAGGAGCCGCCGCTGCAGTTTTTATCCTGGCAACGGCAGTATGGGCTTACCAAAACAATATGACCGGAGAAAAAATGGACAGCGGTTCTCTGACCGCACAAGATAAAAGTTATACTATGCAGGCGATAGAAAGTGCAGAGCCTTCCCAGACAGCTGATGCAGGTACCGGCGATAATGGAAGCGCAAGTCCTAAAGCCGCGGAAGGTACCGCTGGCAATGCAGACCAGACTACCGGTGCAGATGAGAGGAAGGATATTAGTTTTAGTATGGCAAAGGAGGCACCTGGTACCGGAACAGATTTGCCGTCTTTAAAAGGTGCGGACTCCTCCATAACAGTAAGTGCTATTGAGAAGGATGATATACAATCCTTTATTCTGCTGAACCAGGAAGGAAGCCAGCAGCAGATGAGTGTTGACAGTGCCGTGAAGCTGTATGACTTATTGGGAAATTATACAATACAGGCTGCCGATACAAAACCGTCAGGAAAGTATGTATATTGCTTTGTGGTAACAAGCAAAGAGGAAAAGAAGGTTACTTATCAATTCTATAAGAATAGTATATTAGATGTTACAGATGAACGTGCAGAAGATGACACAGTTACTTACACAGTTACTCGTGGAGAGGACTTGTTAAGTAAGCTGGAAAACCTTATAAAAGAGTAAAAAAAGAAAGGGAATTTACAATTGTAAATTCCCTTTCTTGCTGTCATTTTTCTGTTGAAGGTTTTTCTTCCTCATCCCCGGTGCTTGCTGTCTCTCCGGAGGTAATATTTATAGAGACATATTCTCTAGTCTCCTTTTTGTCAGAGGAGGGAGTATCTTCTTCCGCGTCGAAGTCTTCAAAGTCGTCTTCAAAATCATCGAAATCATCATCGGAATCCTTATTTAAGATGTTTTTGTAAAGATAATAAGCACCGCAGGCCAATGTAGCGACGGAGACAGTACCAAATAAAAATTTACCAAATTTCTTCATAATGAACATACTTCCTTTCGTTTTACAGTATATGCATATGCTTATCAAAATTATACACATAGAGAGATACTAATCTGGCATTTTCAATATTCATTATAAGACAAGTTGGTATAAAAGAAAAGTAAAATTTGCTAATTAAAATAGATATTGCCGGGAAATTGCAGAGATGCTATAATGGAGGACGCATAGGAAAATTTAGAAAAATGGTGCCAGGACAGAAAGAAGGATTATTGTGAAAAATAAAAAGCTTTTTTCACTTTTGATTTGGGCAGTTTCGCAAGTAAACTTGCGAAATGCATGGGGGTTAGCGTGAGATATAATAGTATTAAGAAAGGTATTTTTGTTTCACGGCCCAACCGTTTTATCGCATATGTAGAAATTGACGGGGAGACTGTAAAATGCCACGTCAAAAATACAGGGCGCTGTAAGGAGCTTTTAATACCTGGAGTTACTGTCTACCTGGAAGAAGCCCTTAATCCTAAACGCAGCACCAGATATTCGTTAATAGCCGTACAAAAAGGCATACATCTCATTAACATGGACTCACAGGCGCCCAATAAAGTGGTTTATGAGTGGCTTAAGGAAGGAAATCTTTTAAAGGACACTCTAAAGATAAAGCCTGAACAGGTATATAAGAATTCCAGATTTGATTTTTATCTGGAAACATCCGGAAAGAAAATATTTATGGAGGTGAAAGGCGTAACGCTGGAAGAGGAAGGGACAGTACTTTTCCCGGATGCTCCTACCGAGAGGGGAGTCAAGCATATCCGAGAGCTGTGTGAGTGTCTACAGGAAGGATATGATGCATATATTTTATTTGTCGTACAAATGGAAGCTGCAAAATATTTTAAGCCAAATGACAGGACCCATAAAGAATTCGGAGAAGCACTGCGCAGAGCAAATAGCCAGGGTGTAAAAATCATTGCCATGAATTGCATAGTTACGCCAGACAGCCTTAAACTGAAAGAAGAAATTCCGGTAATTCTTGATTAATGTGGAATATTTTTATTAATCAGAAAATGAATATGAAATACCAAAGGAGAAAATGATATGTACGAGATGAAAGATGAATATTATATTGGTGTGGAGAAAATTGATATGCAGCATAAGGAACTATTTCATATCGCAGATGAAGCCTATATGCTGTTGAAAAAAGAATTTGTTGCAGATAAGTTCGACAATATTGTTGCAATTATCGTAAGATTAAAAGAATACGCCATTCAGCATTTTGCAGATGAAGAAGCTTACATGCTAAGCATAGGCTATAAAAAATTCCTGTCCCATAAGACAGAACATGATGATTTTATTGAAAAAGTAAACGGCATTGATTTTGACAGTATGGACCACAATCAGACAGGAACTCTCTTAGACATTATGGAGTTTTTAAATGACTGGCTGGTTCACCATATTCTTGAAAAAGATAAGTTGATTGGAACGTTATAAAGAAAACTCCACATAAGGAGGACAAAAGTTGTGAATATAGGTTTATTTACAGAAACATATTATCCCGAAATCAATGGGGTCGCCAATTCGGTATTCATATTAAAAAGAGAATTAGAAACATTGGGGCATACGGTGTATGTGTTTACTACCACAACACCGGGGGCTCCGGAATACGAATACAATGTTTTTCGCGTGCCAAGCCTTCCCTTTATACTGATTACGGAAAGACGCATCGGAATGTTTTATCAGCCCAAACTGGCAGGAACTATAAAAAAACTGAATCTGGATATTATCCATACCCATACAGAATTTTCCCTGGGCATATTCGGCCGTATCATGGCAAAGGAATTAAAAATCCCCATGATACACACTTATCATACAATATATGAAGATTATACCCATTATCTGACTCATTTTAAGAGCCTTGACGGAAGGGCAAAAGCCTTTGCAAGGATATTCACAAAAGTCTGCTGCAATACGGTAGCCCATGTAATCGTACCTACGGAAAAGGTACGGGAGCTCCTTCAAAAATACAGCGTACACAGGGATATTTCTGTCATACCCACCGGAGTGGATTTAAAGAAATTTGATCCGTTTCTTTATCAGCCGGAAGAAATTAAGCGGTTAAAAGGGGAGTATTCCATTGGGAAAGAGGAAAAGGTTATCCTTTATGTAGGCCGGGTTTCCAGGGAGAAAAACATCATTGAAATCGTCAATGCAATGGAAGGTTACATGAAGGAAAGAAAAACAGTGAAGTTCCTGGTAATAGGAGGGGGGCCGGAAATGGATGAATTACGGTCCAGAACCAGAGCCCTTAAGCTGGAGGACAGAATAATATTTGCCGGTGCAAAGCCCTGGGATAAGATAGGCTTATACTATCAGCTGGGGGATGTGTTTGTAAGTGCTTCTAAGAGCGAGACACAGGGATTAACCTACATTGAAGCCATGGCAGCAGGGCTTCCGGCGGTAGCAAAAGAGGATGACTGCTTAAATGACATTCTGATAGATGGAGTAAACGGATATAAATTCAATAATAAAGAGGAATTAATGAGCGGGCTTGATAAAGTACTCTTCGCAGATAAAATAACTCCTTATGGTGAAAATGCCAGAAAACTTATGCAGAAGTTCTCCACAGAAGCTTTTGGAAAAAGCGTGGAAGCAGTTTATGCGGAAGTATTGGAAGAGAGGCATTCTTCCGAACAGACGGACTATTCAGAAAATAAAAAGATTAATTATCTGTTTTAAGGAAATACCCAAAAGCATTCGTTATGTGTTCGTACCAGACGCCTTAAAATTCCACTTGACAAAAAAAAATGGAATGCTATAATGAGGTTTATCAATAGGAAAATACAATGACGAGAAGAGTAAGATGTGAAATGTTACAGAGAAGGATATGAAGTGCTGAGAATATCCTATCAGGAAGCGTCCGAAGACTACCTCCGAGTGGCTCCAATCCAGCCCGGCCGATACCGTTATCATCAAATGAAGTGGGAATTTACAATCCAATGAGGGTGGAACCGCGAGATATATGCTCGTCCCTTTCGTACTGTTTAAAGCAGCCGAAAGAGATGAGCTTTTTTGATGCTTTTATACAGGTTAGTTGTCAGGAAAGAATTTCAAAAAGTTTGCGCTTGTGAACGTTAAACACAGTTTTAGGAGCGCGGAAATGGAGGATAGGAGTGAAAGAAAATTTAAAAAATGAAAGGATGCCACGAAAAGAATCTTTCACTCTTTTTATTTGTGGCAGTATCGTGTAGCTTGCAAGCAATCTACCGGCAAGCCTGCGATATACAAGTGGGTGTAAATTATGAAGATTACGTTAAAAGACGGTTCGGTAAAAGAATACGAAAGCCAGATGGCAATCATAGACATAGCAAAGGATATCAGTGAAGGCCTGGCTAGAATGGCATGTGCCGCAGAGCTTGACGGTAAGGTGGCAGACCTTAGAACAGTAGTAGACAAAGACAGCCATTTAAGCATTCTGACCTTTGAAGATGAAGGCGGTAAGGCAGCTTACAGGCATACTGCCTCTCACGTACTGGCAGAGGCGGTAAAGCGCCTGTATCCCAGTGCCAAGCTTGCAATCGGTCCTTCTATTGACACCGGATTCTACTATGATTTTGATGTAGAGCCTTTTGACAGGACAGCTCTGGATGAACTGGAAAAGGAAATGAAGAAGATCATCAAGGAAGGTGCCGAGATTAAGCGTTTTACTCTTCCCAGAGAAGAAGCAATCCGCTTTATGGAAGAAAGAAATGAACCCTATAAAGTAGAATTAATCAAGGATTTACCTGAAGGTGAAGAAATCTCTTTCTACAGCCAGGGTGAATTCACAGACCTTTGTGCAGGACCTCACTTAATGAGTACCAAGGGAATCAAGGCAATCAAATTAATTTCCTCCTCAGGTGCTTACTGGAGAGGTTCCGAGAAGAATAAGATGTTAACCAGAGTATATGGAACAGCCTATACCAAGAATGCTGACATGGATGCGTATCTTGAACATCTGGAAGATATCAAGAGACGTGACCACAATAAGCTTGGACGTGAGATGGAACTTTTCACAACAGTGGATGTGATCGGGCAGGGACTTCCCCTTATCATGCCAAATGGTGTGAAGATTATCCAGACACTGCAAAGATGGATTGAGGACGAAGAAGAGAAGAGAGGCTATGTCAGGACCAGGACTCCTTTCATGGCAAAGAGTGATTTATACAAGATATCCGGTCATTGGGATCACTATAAAGAAGGCATGTTTGTCTTAGGTGACGAAGAGAAAGATAAGGAAGTATATGCCCTTCGCCCTATGACATGTCCTTTCCAGTATTATGTATACAAATCTGCACAGAGATCCTACCGTGACCTGCCCTTACGTTACGGCGAGACTTCAACCTTATTCCGTAATGAGGATTCCGGTGAGATGCACGGACTTACCCGTGTCCGCCAGTTCACCATTTCTGAAGGACATTTAATTGTAAGACCTGATCAAATGGATGAAGAGTTCAAAGGCTGTCTTGACCTTGCAAGATACTGCTTAAAGACACTGGGCTTGGAGGAAGACGTAACCTACCGTCTGTCCAAATGGGACCCCAGCAACAAAGAAAAATATATCGGTACGGAAGAAATCTGGGAAGAGACCCAGGGAAGAATCCGTAATGTATTAACGGAATTAAACATTCCTTTTACCGAAGCAGACGGAGAAGCTGCCTTCTATGGTCCGAAGGTAGATATTCAGGCAAAGAATGTATACGGTAAGGAAGATACGATGATAACCATCCAGTGGGATGCTATCATAGCAGAACAGTTTGATATGTACTATATTGACCAGAACGGTGAAAAGAAACGTCCATATATTATCCACAGAACCAGTCTGGGCTGCTATGAAAGAACACTTGCCTGGCTTATTGAAAAGTATGCAGGGCAGTTCCCTACCTGGCTGTGCCCGGAGCCGGTAAGAGTGCTTCCTATCTCCGAGAAATATCATGAGTATGCAAAGAAGGTAGAAGCAGAGCTAAAAGACAACGGAGTTCGCTGCAGTGTTGACGAACGTGCGGAGAAAATCGGTTATAAGATCCGCGAAGCCAGACTTGACCGTGTTCCTTACCTGTTGGTGGTAGGACAAAAAGAAGAAGAGGAAGGCCTTGTATCCGTAAGAAGCCGTTACCTTGGGGATGAAGGACAGAAGGAACTTTCCGTTTTCGTTAATGATATCTGCAAGGAAATCAGAACAAAAGAAATCAGAAAGATTGAAGTAGAGCAGCAGGCATAAAGCAGTTGCTTTGTTATAGCAGGAATTGCTTCAAAGGGAAGCGTTAAGTAAAGAGGTTCTATATTTTTCCTCTGACACAGGTTGAAAGTACTTGAAAAGCCTTTCGCCTATGCAGGGAGAAATGTATAGAACTTCTTTTGGCATAAAATTCATTTGGAAGAAACCTCGTATACATCAAGACTATAAGCAAATGTAGAAAGCGGATAAGAAAATGTTAAAAATAGGAACACATTTATCAGTAGCAAAAGGTTATGAAAGAATGGGTAAAGATGCCCTTTTGATAGGGGCTAATACCCTGCAGTTTTTTGCACGTAATCCAAGAGGAGCGAAAGCAAAGGTCCCGGATTATATAGATATGTCCAAATTCAAAGAGCTGATGGAAAAGAACAATTTTACGACAATCATGGCCCATGCACCCTATACCCTGAATGCCTGCTCTTCCAATAGTCATCTTAGAGAGCTGTCTGCCCGGATGTTTGCAGAAGACCTTGAGCGGATGGAATATTTTCCGGGGAGTTTCTATAATTTCCATCCGGGAAGCCGTTTAGGACAGGAGGAAGAAGAGGCAATAAAGCAGATTGCTGATATGCTGAATCAGGTGATGTCTAAGGACATGCATACGACAGTTCTCTTAGAAACCATGGCGGGAAAGGGAAGCGAGATGGGAAGGCGCTTTGAAGAGATACAGGAAGTGCTCAAGCGTGTACGCTTACAGGATAAGGTCGGAGTCTGCATGGATGCCTGCCATATGTGGAATGCCGGCTATGATGTGGCAGAAGAGCTTGATAAAGTAGTGGAGGAATTTGACCGGGTAATAGGAATTCAGAAACTAAAGGCCTTTCATCTTAACGACAGCATGGATGGCAGAGGCGACCATAAGGACAGGCATGCAAGAATCGGCATGGGGAGTATGGGAGCAGAAGCCACAAAAGGCATCATAAATCATCCGAAATTAAAGGACCTGGTATTTATTTTAGAAACTCCTACGGACCTTCCCGGGCACAGGGAAGAGATTGATTTCCTAAAAAGTGCTTATCAATGGTAAATATTATATTTATAATGACCTTGACAAGGAATGGAAATGTATTATATGATTAAGTAGTTTTGAGGCGTTTTCCGCGGGAAAGCTGCCTTAACCCTAGAAAGCTGGAGGAATTGTTTTGGAAGACTATACCAAGGAAATAAATAAAAGACGGACCTTTGCTATCATATCCCATCCCGATGCCGGTAAAACCACATTGACGGAAAAGCTTCTGCTTTATGGAGGCGCCATCAATCTTGCCGGATCTGTAAAGGGAAAGAAAACTGACAGGCATGCCGTGTCCGATTGGATGGAAATAGAAAAACAGCGTGGTATTTCCGTAACCTCGTCTGTTATGCAGTTTAATTACGGTGATTATTGTATTAATATACTGGATACCCCGGGACATCAGGACTTCTCAGAGGATACTTACCGTACTTTGATGGCGGCAGATTCTGCTGTCATGGTAATTGATGCTTCTAAGGGTGTGGAAAACCAGACCAAGAAACTGTTTAAGGTCTGTGTTATGAGAGGAATTCCCATCTTTACGTTCATTAATAAGATGGACCGGGAAGCGAAGGATACCTTTGAATTATTGGATGATATTGAGACAGTTCTGGGAATTAAGACCTGTCCTGTCAATTGGCCTATTGGCTCCGGTAAGAACTTTAAGGGAGTATATGACAGGGAGTCAAAGCACATTCTGCGCTTTTTTGCCGCAAACAGCGGACAAAAGGAAGTAGATACCATAGAGGTGAATTTAGGAGATGAAAGTCTGGATTCCCTTATCGGAAAAGAAAACCACGGCATCTTAAACGAAGAAATAGAGCTTTTAGAGGGTGCCGGAAGCGAATTTGATTTAGATGAGGTAAGGCAGGGAAGATTAACACCGGTTTTCTTTGGTTCTGCCCTCACCAATTTCGGCGTAAAAACCTTTTTAGAGCATTTCTTAAATATGACCACGCCTCCCCTTTCCAGAAAATCCTCCGAAGGTTACGTTGACCCCGCAGAAAATGGATTTTCTGCCTTTGTGTTTAAAATTCAGGCCAATATGAACAAAGCCCACAGAGACAGGATTGCCTTTATGAGAATCTGCTCCGGTAAATTTGAAGCCGGCATGGAAGTAAATCACGTACAGGGAGGCAAAAAAATCAGACTTTCCCAGCCACAGCAATTAATGGCCCAGGAGAGAAAGATTATCGAAGAAGCTTATGCAGGAGATATTATCGGTGTGTTTGACCCGGGTATTTTCTCAATCGGGGATACCCTGTGCTTATCCGATAAAAAGTTTGAGTACGAAGGGATACCTACCTTTTCACCGGAACATTTTGCCAAGGTAAGGCAGGTAGACACCATGAAGAGAAAGCAGTTCCTAAAAGGCGTTACCCAGATAGCCCAGGAAGGTGCTATCCAGATATTCCA
The DNA here is from genome assembly GCF_900143645.1 of Anaerocolumna xylanovorans DSM 12503. GTDB lineage: Bacteria > Bacillota > Clostridia > Lachnospirales > Lachnospiraceae > Anaerocolumna > Anaerocolumna xylanovorans. The sequence continues at coordinate 451,345 of NZ_FRFD01000005.1, forward strand.
GGAGTATAATACCGGAATGGAAGAAATCATTGTCGGTGTGGTTGGCGTACTTCAGTTTGATGTATTGAAGTTCCGCCTGGAATCAGAATATGGTGTGGAAATCCGCTTAGAGCCTCTTGGCTATGAGTATATCCGCTGGATTGAGAACAAGGGATTGGATGCCAGCAAGCTAAATGTTACCGCTGATACCAAGAAAGTAAAGGACTTAAAAGGAAATCCGCTGCTTCTTTTTATACACAACTGGAGTATCCAGACTGTGCTTGACCGTAACAAGGAGCTTAGGCTGTCTGAATTCGGAAGAGATTAATAATATAGAAATTAACCAAAGGGGAAGTCTTATACAAAGCAGCCATATAGGGTATGGATGTTTTGCATAAGACTTCCCTGTATTAACTAAAGCCTTCTTAAGATGTCTTTTTTTCGTAATCCATTCTTTTTAGCTGACTGATTCCAGAAAAAATGAACAGCATTAAATTTCCACGCAAATCTTGGAAAGTTGGGGCTGAATACTATGGTTGCACCGGTATTGTGTGAATTAATAGTATCTGCCAGATGGTTTAGGTTTTCCCCCAGATTCTTTAGGGGACCGTGTCCGAGAGGAACCTTCTCAACAAAATGCATCATTTCACCGGCACCCTGCCCGATTGCCTGCCCGAATTGCAGACCAGTGCGCATACACCAATTCTGCAGGATTTTAATAGCGATATGGTTTTGTTTTCCTTCGTAAAATCCGTTATTAATGATGGCATATACATAAATAGTCTTTTGGCATTCCTTCTTTATATATTCTTCAAGAGTGGCAAGCATTCTGAATAAGTGGGAGGGGATAGCGTCAATATATAGCGGAAATGCAAAAATAAGCGCATCCATACGGCATAGTTCCTGGTATTGTTCGCTGACAAGAGGTTTCTTGCTGATATTGTAATGTGAGATCTCATTTTCGGAACTTATCATTGGCTCAAGTTTTTTGATAAAGAATGACGAAGCACTGTCCTTTGATTTTGGACTTCCGTCTATTATAGCGATTTTCAATGTAATTCCTCCTTTACCGACTGCAGATTATGATAAAAATAAACTCTATTTTCATGGCAATGAAAATTAATACTGTTAGCTGCCACCAATTCCTTTGCAGTTTCCCGCTCCGCTTCGGTTATGTCATTGCCATAAAAATGCACTGACAGGGTAAAGTGGTTATTGTAGCGGTTTTTATGGTGGGTTTCTCCATTCTTATGCATAAAATAGGGAAGCAGAAAAGAAATACTTCTGTCAAGCACATTCCGCACAAAGGGGCTGTAGCTTCCATAAAGGCAGCTGCTGATAATAATAAGTTCATCGCATTTGGATAATAATTGCCCCATATTTCTGTAATCGTCTTTTATCACGCACATCCCAGGCGTTTTAATCCAGCACCCGAAGCATCCAATACAATTTTTAATAGTTCCGTTATCGGAGATAACAGTTGTGTCTGAATCCACCGTCAGGCCCAGTGCTGTAAATTCCTGCGGACTCAAATCATGAATTAGTATTCTCATAATAACCTCCTTCTATTTAATGATATTTATAAAAACCTGCTGCCAGTCTCCGGAATAATGGATGCTGCTATTGGTGAGTAAAGCAACAATACCATGAACCACAGACCAGAGAGAAGCAAGCCCCTCGGGATAGGCTTCTTTTGGCGAGCCATTTTTCTCAAACATTTTATAAGCGGTCGTCCGAAACAAAGCAAAGGGAGGATAATCATCCGGATTCTTCTTGTCAAGATTAATGGTTAATCCGGAATGGTAAAAGAGAAATTGAAAATACTGCGGATTTTCTATGAAAAATTCAATATAAGCCAGGCCAAGTGATGAGACAGCCTCGGTGCCGTCCTCCTTTTCGGCAATAGAGGCCTGCAGTTTATTCATAAACTGTCCTGTTACATATTCGCCCATGGCATTAACAAGGGCATCAATATCTTTGAAGTGGCTGTAAGGGGCAGTGTGGCTTACATTGCATTTTGCTGCAACCTTTCGTAAGGAAAAGCTGTTTAAACCTTCATTATTAATGATTTCAATACCGGCTTCGATAAGTTCGGTCCGCAGATTGCCATGATGATAAGGTTTTTCGCTCAACTGTGTATATCTCCTTTCTGATAAACTTGACACTGTAAAGATTATAATATAGAATCTTTACAGTGTCAAGATATAAGATTATGTATAAATAAATTTAAAATTGTAGATTATGTTTATTGAAATAAAATATATAATAGAAAATAGAGCAAACTATGAAATAATATATTGACATAGCAGAAGAACTATGTTACACTAATAAAGCTTGTGAATTATCTTTATGGTAATTCGACGATACAATAAAGCAGAGTATCCACTCTCACCTTAGCACCGGTTCGTGACTTGGGTTTATATTTCGGAACTGCATTAGTTTGCAGAGAATGACAGTCGGGTAATGAGGAGTTTTCCTTAAGTCAGCTTGGCTTCATATGACGAATAATACGGTGGATAGTCTTTGCTATCCATTTTTTATATGCCCATGTGTCCGGCGGAGCCGGATTACACTAACTTATTATATAAACAAACCTATGGAGGTGCAGTACTATTAGTGAATTAATGATTAACGAGCAGATCAGAGACAAGGAAATCCGTTTAATCGGAGAAGAAGGCGAGCAATTAGGAATCATGCCTGTCAAAGATGCCATGAAGTTAGCCAAGGAAGCAAATCTGGATTTGGTAAAGATTGCTCCTACCGCAAAGCCACCTGTATGTAAGATTATCGATTATGGTAAATACAAGTATGAGCTGGCAAGAAAAGAAAAAGAAGCGAAGAAGAAACAGAAAGTAACTGAAGTAAAGGAAATCCGCTTATCACCCAACATTGATGACAATGACTTAAATACCAAGGCAGGTCAGGCCAGAAAATTCCTGACAAAAGGTGATAAGGTAAAGGTTGCCCTTCGTTTCCGCGGCAGAGAGATGGCACATATGTCTTCCAGTAAACAGATTTTGGATAGTTTCTTTTCAAAGCTTGAAGACATTGCAATCGTTGAAAAACCGGCAAAGTTAGAAGGCAGGAATATGATAATGTTCCTTGCTGAGAAACGTTAATTACACTTGGTAAATTTCCGTGATGCAGGAGGATGGGCTAACATCCGTTAGCCTGTGTTTCTTAATACTAAAACAAGGTCATGATGGATTTTGCAGGTGTCATAATAATAAAATAAAACAATAGGACAACCATTAGGGAACTTATTGTAACATAATGAAGGAGGAAATATCATGCCTAAGATTAAAACCAGTAGATCAGCAGCAAAGCGCTTTAAAAAGACAGGTACAGGAAAATTAAAGAGAATGAAGGCATACAAGAGCCATATCTTAACAAAGAAGAGCACAAAGAGAAAAAGAAATCTTAGAAAAGCAACTATAACGGGTGCGACTAAAGTTAAAAATATGAAGAAGATTATGCCTTATCTATAAGATTGGGTGCGAAGGAGGGAAATAGAACATGGCTAGAATTAAAGGCGGCTTAAATGCTAAGAAAAAACATAAGAGAGTATTAAAACTGGCAAAAGGTTACAGAGGAGCCAGATCAAAACAATATAGAGTAGCAAAACAATCCGTAATGAGAGCATTAACCTCTTCATTTGCAGGAAGAAAGCAGAGAAAGAGACAGTTCAGACAGTTATGGATCGCCAGAATCAATGCAGCTGCAAGAATGAATGGAATTTCTTACAGCAAATTAATGCACGGCTTAAAGGTTGCCGGCATAGAGATTAACAGAAAGATGTTATCTGACATGGCTATTAACGATCCTGCCGGCTTCACAGCTTTAACAGAGCTTGCAAAGTCCAAGGTCGCTTAATCTATAAAGAGAATACAAAAAAGAGCCTTTTAATCATTAAAAGGCTCTTTTCTTTTAATCTTTTATTAGGAGGTTATGTTATGAATCTAAAGGAAAGATCTAAAAATCTTAAGGCAGTCATTCCGGCAATAGTGCTTGCAATGAAGAGTAACAGCATGGATTCTGATGGCACTCCTGGTCGTTAAATTGATTTGGTGTTAGGTTTACTTCATCAAAAGACTGGTCACATCCTGCCTCATACTTCGTGGGGCATCTGACGTGGGATATCCGAGCCTCATAAGCATCTGTATGGTTCCGCCTTCTCCGTACTGTTTCTGTATATCTGCATATACCTCTTTCATTTCATCATATTCTTCCAGAACCTGACTTAAAGGCTGCATCACAAGTCCCATACTGTGAGCTTTCAGAATACAGTAACTGTAGGCCATGCCGCTTTCTACCTGACTGAAACGGCTGTTATCTTTTGAAATCAGCAAAAGATAAGAAGGAGTATTGGCAACGGATTTTTTTGTGGAGGAGATAAAAGTATCTTTTTGAGCCTTACCGCTGTTCATAGAAGGGAATATAGTTACGATACCTTGCAGGATATGCTTCATAAACCCGGAAGTTCCCTGGCCCTCCACGGAAAAGCCGTAGCGGTACTTATTTTTCTGGTATTCGTTGGAACGGAATATGACTTCGGTTTCCGTCATAACCCGGCTGGTATTGGCTTCAATTTGGGCAGCCTTTACGGCAAAATCGCCTAAAACGGCAAGTTCTGATTTATTACTGCGGATATTTGCTGTTATACCGTCAAAATCCTTTGTATCTTCTAAAGAACTCATATCTTCTAAGGGCAGAACTTTATTCTGATAATCTCCTCTGTTGGTATCGGGCAGAAAAATAGCATCATACAGCATGGTTTTTACGGGAGCTGCCTTACTTAGTGTAATTTTTGCTACCGGGTACGCATCCATGCTTTCATATAAATGGTCTTCGTCATAGGTACCCTCTGGGAAAAGACTTATGGTAACAGGGGTGCCAAGTTCATCTCCGGTAATTTTTACATATTCCAAAAAGGTTCCCTGACTTATCATCATCTGCCTTGCAAGCGGGTCCACCTCTTTCGTGACGCGGGAGCTGTCTGCATACAGGTAGAAAACAGAAGAATCCTTCTTATCCAGCCTGATCTTCCAAGGCTGCATATTATGTCCGTTTGCAGCCAACAGGCCACAGGCAGAGAGTTTAAGCCTCGGGTCTTCAAAGCGGTTCTGGTAGGCATTACTCCAAGGTTTTAAATAGTCGGAAGGCATAAAGATGCCGCTGATTGCAAAGAGGGTAATTAATACAGCCACAAGCAGGATAATGGGGGATGAAATGATAATCATTAATTTCTTCTTTCCTTTCTTCATAAATACCTCTTTTCTACTGTCAAATCATCAGTTGTTCTTATTTAGTATGGAACCAAGGATAAGGGAATAGGAGCCATTTATCAGCTCTTCGCCTGTGAGGTTATAATAGTTCTTTAAATAATTTTCCTTCTTATCAGCAGTATTAAATATCCCAAGGGTGCAGGACCATAATATCAGAGCTGTTTTTTCAGGATTAAGGACAGAGAGAAATGTTCCATCTGATATTCCTTCTCTTAAAAGTTTAATTAAGTGCTTAAGTACTTCCTCGCCCAATTGGTAGCATTCCTCTTTGGACTTTGAGGTAATGGTACTGGAAAAATCAATCTCCCTGTTCTGGTATTCCATTATGGCCTGGAAATGGTGGGGATACTCTTTGCTAAAGGAGTAGAACTTGTAAAACAGAGCCTTTAAACCTTCCAGTGGATTCTTGCTGCCGCTGTCAGCATTTTCTGAAACCAGCATAGCGAGAAAAAGACGGTAGCCCCTTGTCATAATCTCAAAATATATCTGTTCCTTGCTGCTAAAATACATATACAGCGTTCTTTTGCTGAACTGGGCTTCCTTTGCCACATCATCCATTGTGGAAGCACTATAGCCCTTGGTAAAGAAGACATGTTCGGCAGCCTGAATAATATCATCTTTTCGGATTTCTTTTTCTTTTGCTTTTCTTTCAATAGTGCCCATTTCATCGCCTTTCACTTAAGTGCATAAAAGTAAACTGATAGTTTACTTCATATTAGACTTTTATATGAAATATGTCAAGTCATTTGTTTTGTATTTTTTAGATTTGTAACTCGATTCTTCAAAATATTCTTTATGGAATTGCCCTAAGATTGATAAGGGGATGAATTGACAAGTCAAGCGCAGCATGCTAGAATGTAATAAATGATATATCATTAATAATCAAAATCCGCATTTGATTGGAGTGTGCGCCAAAGCGCGCCACATGGAGGCTGGCATGAAACAAAGACCGTTGTATGAAGAAATTTATAATGAGATATATGATGCTATCCGAAAAGGAGAGTATTTAAAAGGGGATAGAATACCATCCGAGAAGGAACTGGCAGAGAAGTATCATGTAAGCAGGATTACAAGTAAAGCAGCGTTGGAAAAGCTCTCCGAACAGGGCTACATAAGACGTTTACCGGGCAAGGGGTCTTTTGTTACGGTACCAAAGGAAGAAGAAATGGCAGGTTCGAAGAATATACCCAGAAGAGGAAGATTAATCGGCGTTATCATGGATGGATTCGGTGCCAGTTTCGGTTGTCAGATTTTGCTGGGAATTGAGAATGAGTGTGAGAAAAGAGGGGTTAATTATGTACTCCGCTGTTCCTTTGGAAAATTAGAGGAGGAATCCAAAGCCATTGATGAAATGATAGCTTTAGGAGTGGAAGGGATAATTATTATGTGCGTCCACGATGAAAATTATAATTCCAAGGTATTAAAGCTTGTAGTGGAGGATTTCCCGGTAGTGGCAATTGACAGAAGATTAAAGGGGATACCGGTATCCTTTGTAGGGACGGACAATGCTGCTGCTTCCAAGGAACTGACAGGGTATCTGCTTGACAGGGGATACCGCAATATCTGCTTTGTCTCCCCGGATGCCATTGACACACCGACAATAGCAGAACGGCAGAGCGGATTTGTGGAATGCTGCATGGAACGGGGACTTATAACCAATGAATCAATGTGGATGACTGATTTAAGGGCTACTCTTCCAAAACACAGAACAGAAGAGAACTTAAAAAAGGATATTGAGAGAATTTCTGATTTTGTAAAGGAACATAAGGAAACAAATGCATTTTTCGTTGTAGAGTATGAACTTGCAAGAATCGTTTACCGCGCCTTATGTAAGCTTGGGCTGGAAAAAGAGAGACCGGTTGTATGTTTTGATGAGGTCAGCAATATTATGAATGAATTCAAGTTCACACATATACGGCAGGACGAAGACGCAGTCGGTGTGAAAAGTGTGGAGCTGCTGGATGCTAAAATCAAAGGTGATAAGAGCATTAAGACCTTGCTTGTTCCATACGCTTTGATAGAAGCAAATGAATAAAGGAAGTAACTGTCCGGTCACGAATAAAAACAGTAAATTTATACAAACTATTTTAGGTAAATCAGCAGCTGCTTAGCGCAGCTATTGGTTTACCTGTTTTTATTGGACTGAATAAGAGCGGCACTACCCGGATAGCTGTGTTTAGCATATGAAAATAGAAACAATGATATAAATGATATAAATAATATAATAAATATTATTTATATATTGACAATGGAACTTTTAGATGCTAATATATGTGTATAATAGCTGAAAGGAAATAATCCTTATGGAATATACATGTCATAATATACAATAAGACATCCGTATTATACGGAGAAAAGGATAAAATGACGGCGAAGTATTTTGTTATATGATATATCAAATATAACAAGATGGCGGAAAAAGAAGATTGAAAGAAAATGTAACAAAGAATGAAGGGGGACATACAATTGAAAGATAAAAATAGGATAATGAGAAAACAAAATCTCATAGGAAGGTTATTCGTAGCGCCGCCGGTATTACTGTTTCTTATATTTACACTCCTTCCCATGGCAATGGCTATCGGCTTGAGCTTTACAGATTATGATATCATCAATGCTCCGAAATTTTCCGGACTACATAATTTTAAGAAAATGATCCATGATGAATTTTTCTGGATAGCCCTAAGAAATACCTGTTATTATACGGTTCTTTATGTACCCCTGGGCTTGCTGTTATCTCTTGGTACAGCCTTGTTCCTGAATTCGGAAAGAAGAATGGTGGGCTTGTTCCGTACTTTGTTTTATTTGCCGGTCCTTTCTTCATCGGTTGCCACAGCCACACTGTGGTTTTGGATTTTAAATCCCCAGCTCGGTCTTCTTAACGGAATTCTTGGAATTTTCGGAATAGACGGACCTGCCTGGCTTTATGATTCCAAGCTGGCGATGCTATCCATTGTTATGATGAGCTTATGGGCCGGATTTGGCGGGAACATGATGATTTTCCTGTCGGGGCTTAAGGGAATACCGGGAACCTACTATGAGGCGGCTAAAGTAGAGGGAGCGGGAAGACTGCAGAGATTTCGTTATATTACAATGCCTTCTCTTACAAAAACGACCTTTCTGGTATCAACCATGCTGATAATCGGCACCTTTCAGGTATTTGACCAGGCCTTCGTACTGACAAAGGGCGGACCGGGAAATGCTACTATTACCCTGGTATACTATATATACAACAACGGCTTTAACAATCTGAATATGGGATATGCTTCTGCCATATCTCTGGTCTTATTCCTGATAATCGTTACAATGACAATAATCAACCAGAAGATAAATAAGGCTGAAATATAGGAGGATAGATATGCGGACAAAGAAAACATTTGGTGATATATCATGGTATGCGGGAGCCTGTCTCATTGCATTGGTAACGGTTTATCCGCTTTTATGGATGGTGGCGACCTCCTTAAAGCCGGAAAAAGAGATATTTTCAAATTCTCTTTCCCTGCTGTCAAAGAATTTTTCTATGAATAACTATAAGGATGTTTTTGATACGATTCCGTTCTTACGGTATTTTATCAATTCCATGGTACTGGCGGTAAGCGGCGTTGTTACCAATGTATTTTTAGGAGCTCTTGCCGGTTATTCCTATGCAAAGTTAAAGTTTAGCGGAAGAAAGCTCTCCTTTGCAATTCTCCTTTCTTCCATGATGATTCCGGGAATTGTTACGATGATACCGCAGTTTCTGGTATTGAAGTATTTTCCGCTGGTTGGAGGAAATAATATTTTCGGACAGGGCGGCAGAGGATTTATCAATAATTATGCGGCAATTATATTGCCCGGTGCAGTAGGTGCCTTTGCCGTATTCTTTATGAAGCAGTTTTTTGAAACGCTGCCGGATGACCTGGCGGAAGCTGCAAGAGTTGACGGATGCAGCGAATTTAAAATATTCTGGAAAATTTATTTGCCGCTGATAAAGCCGGCAGCTATGACACTTGGCATTATGACATTCCAATCCGGATGGAATGCCTTTATGTGGCCGATGATTGTACTGAACTCCAAGGAAATGATGACCATTCAGGTGGGTCTGTCAACTTTCCAGTACCAGTATAATACCAGCTACGGTCCGCTTATGGCGGGAACCGTTATTGCCACCTTGCCAACCTTGCTGCTCTTTGTATTTGCGCAAAAGTATTATATACAGGGAATTGCTTTTACCGGCAGCAAATAATTTTTATATTTATTAAAAAGGAGGAAGATATATGAAAAAGAATGCAAAAAGCAACTTAAGAAAAGCCGCTGCCTTGCTTCTTACTATGGGGATGGTGGCAGGTATGTTATCCGGCTGCGGTTCTTCGGACAAGAAGAATGTTCAGGATACATCATCCGGAGATAACAGCACGGATGGTAAAACAGTAGAAATTACAATGTGGGGTTCCTGGGGAGGCGATCAGGTAGGACAATTGGATAAGCAGCTGGATGCCTATAACAAATCACAGTCCAAATATCATATCACCTATGCGGTACAAGACAGCATGGAAGAGAAGCTTTTAACTGCAATCGTAAGTAACGAAGCACCCGATGTGGTATTGTGGGACCGTTTTAATACCAGTGTATATGCACCGAAAGGCGCTTTTACCCAGCTCGATGACTATGTAAAGAAAGACAGCATTGATATGAGCAAATTCTACAGTCCTGCTACGGATGAGCTGACCTATGACGGAAAGCTTTATGGAATTCCTTTAACAGTGGATACCAGAGTTATATTTTACAACAAGGATATGTTCAGTGCAGCAGGCATTGACCCGGCATCTATTACAACTTGGGACACCTTACGGGATGCTGCTGTTAAATTAACCAAGAGAGAAAATGGAAAACTGGTGCAGGCTGGTTTCTCCTTAAAGGATGTAGGACTTTTTAACAACTGGATCCAGCAGGCAGGAGGCAAGATGATTGATGATTCTTCTGCGACCGCAAAGGCAGCCTTTAATTCCGATGCAGGTCTTGCTGTATTAAAATACTGGAATCAATTATTGAATGAAGATAAGGTGTATGACCTTGGTTTTGAAGATGGATTTGGCGGGGACGGCTTTAAGGCCGGTAAGGTTGCTATGACCTTTAACGGTCCCTGGACACTGCAAAGCTATAAAGAAGCAGGTGTTAATTTTGGCGTAATCGGTCAGCCGGAAGGTCCCACAGGCGCTAAATCGGCTATGATGGGTGGTTTTGGTCTGATTGTTCCCAATAAAGCAAAGCATGCAGATGCAGCATGGGACTTTATTAAGTGGTGGACTACCAAGCCGGAAAACGGTGTGGAATTTGCCAAGATCAGCGGAAATCTGCCTGCTAATATAGATGCTGCCAAGGATCCTTACTTTATGGATGACGATGTACTTAAGGTATTCTCTGATACTATGAGCTATGCGGGAATACGTTCCAAGGTGCCCGGCTATTCTGACTTGGAAGGCCTTGCGCTGATACCACAGCTGCAAAAATATGTAGCAGGTGAAATCAGTGCGGAAGACGCACTTGCCAATGCCCAGAAGCAGGGAGATACCATACTGGCAGAAGCGGCCGGTAAGTAACTTAGTAGGAAGGCTGCAAACCTTATGGTAGAAGAAATAATAAAATAAGGCTTTGCAGCTTTCTTACAAATTAAAAACGGCAGAAGTATTTATAAGGCAATACTGCGGATGTGTCTAAGAATGAATGGATACCGGAAAAGAGGTTGTTATGTATAAAATAGAGGATTACTGCGAAAAATTGCAGGATAGTCTCATGGAGTATTTCTGGGATGAGAAGGAGGGGGTATTTCAGAATCATTATCCCTTGCAGGAAGAGGAGAACTGGATTTACTGGTGGCATGCCCATGCCATAGACTGCCTGTTAGACGGATACCTAAGAACGAAGGATAAGAAATATCTCATAAGGGCAGAAGCGGAGTATAACGGGGTTTTTATAAGAAATGGGAATACGTTCCTTCATAACTGGTATGATGACATGGAGTGGACGGCTTTGGCTATTCTCCGGTTTTTTGATGTGACACAGGATAATAAATATAAGGATCAGGTTCTTTTATTGTGGGAAGATATAAAAACAGCCTGGAATGAAGATCTTGGGGGAATGGGCTGGAAGAAGGACCAGCGTGATTACCGCAATACTCCGGCCAATGCACCGGCAGCTATACTGGCTTACCGCCTGTATCAAAGATTTTTAAAAAAGGAAGACCTGGAGTGGGGAGATAAAATCCTCTCCTGGAATCTTAAAAATCTGACAGACCCTGAAACTGGCTTTATCTGGGACGGTCTTAACCGTCTGGGAGACGGAAAAATTGATTATGAATGGAAATATACCTACAATCAGGGAGTTGTTATAGGAGCTTTACTGGAAAGGTATGAGATTCAGAAAGAAAATGCTGACTTGGAGCTTGCGGTGAAGATAGCGGAAGTAACCAAAGGGGAGTTTACAGCTGCTTGCAATGGAATATTTCCATATGAAGGAGTGGATGACTGCGGCCTTTTTAAAGGGATATACATAAGATATCTTAATCTGCTGGCAGAAAAGTCAGAAGAGCATAGTGAAATAAAAAAGACAATACAGCAGAATGCAAGCTGCCTTATAGAACGGGGAATTAACAAAAACGGACTTGCAGGCGGGCACTGGGATGCCCAAGAAGAAAAGTGCGTGGATTTAGCCCAGCATTTAAGCGGAATTATGCTGCTTGAAATGGCGTACAGGTTAAGTTAGAACCAGTGTGCAGATACAGGGAGATAATAGATATGAAAAAATTCAGGAGAGCTATTATTTTTTCAGTTATACTAATTCTGGCGGCGGCGTGCATTCTTGGAGGCGTACTTATAAGCAATAGTATGACGGGAGGTAAAAAGGACAGAATGGCAGATAATATAACAGACACAGAGAAAAAAACGGTGCCGGATTTGAATACGGCAAAAAAAGCAATGGATGTTTTTCTTACAAATTTCTATGTAAAAGAGGGAGACGGCGGTTATATTGCAGGAGAAGACTTCTGGCAGCAGGCAGAAATATTTGAGATAGTAATAGATGCCTATGAGCAGACAAAGGATAAGAAATATCTGGACTTAATGGATGAAATGTACCGCGGCTTTGTGAAGGAACACGGGTCAGACTGGTCTTCTAACGAGTTTAACGATGATATTATGTGGATGACTATCGGCTGTGCAAGGGCGTATGAGGCAACCGGACAGAGTGAATATTTAGAACAGGCCAGAAAGCATTTTAAAATTGTTTTTGACAGGGCGTGGAGCGAGGATCTGGGCGGTGGACTTTTCTGGAAAACAGAGAATAAGACAAAGAATTCCTGTATCAACTGTCCGGCTGTCATTGCAGCCTGCCTTTTGCATAAGATAACCGGCGAGGATGAATACATAGAGAAGGCTTTGATGATTTATAAATGGGAAAAGGAAAATTTATTCGGAACAACAGGAGCTGTTTTTGATGCTTATGATTTAACAACAGGAGTCAATCAATGGGCTTCTACCTATAACCAGGGTACCTTTATCGGCGCGGCTATGATGCTGTACCAATACTCGAAGGATGAAAGCTATTTAAAGGATGCCGTACTGGCTGCCGATTATACGGTAAATACCATGTTTTCAGGGCAGATAATGAATACCGAAGGAGATGGCAGGGATTTGCCGGGATTTAAGGGAATACTGGCCAGATGGATGGGCAAATTCGTCAGAGAATGCGGACAGGACCAGTATAAGGACTGGCTTGAAAAGAATGCACAGGCGGCCTGGAATAACCGCAACACCAAAGGAATCATGTGGACCTTGTGGAACCAGAAGACAGAGGATACTTTTTATTCTGCCTGGGGCTGTTCGGCAGGAGTGTCCATGCTGTTTAACTGGGAATAAAGGAGAAACTTATGATAAAAATACCGGAAATCTTACTGGAAAAGGCAGGGGAGGTGGAAGCATACTATAAGGCCGCCTGCCCGGATATGGCTCCTTTTGTAAAGCAATGCTTTTTAAATACCATAGAGACCACAGTAAAGCAATTAGAGGACGGAAGCTATTTTGTAATTACGGGTGATATACCGGCTATGTGGCTAAGAGATTCAGCGGCACAGGTAAGGCACTATGTAAGATATGCAAAGGAAGATAAAGAACTGCAGGAAATTCTGGAAGGAGTCATTCAAAAGCAGACAGAGCTGGTTGCCATTGACCCCTATGCCAATGCTTTTAATGAGAGTGCCGATGGCAGGGGACATCAGGATATCACCCGGTTAAATCCCCATGTGTGGGAGAGAAAGTATGAAACAGATTCACTGTGCTCTCCCCTTTACCTGGCATATCATTACTGGAAGGAAACAAATAGGGAGAACATATTTACCGAGGGTTTCCTGACAATGTTAAAGCTGGTATTAAAGGTATTTCGTACCGAACAGAACCATGAAAGCTCTCCTTATTCCTTTCAAAGGCAGCATTGCGCCAAGACAGACACACTTATCAATCAGGGAAAGGGAAGACCTGTCAATCACACCGGCATGACCTGGTCGGGGTTTCGCCCCTCTGATGACTGCTGTAAATTCGGCTATCTGATTCCTTCTAATATGATGGCAGTGGCGGCATTGACCTACGGAGCGGAAATACTAAGGGAAGTCTATAAGAATAATGAACTTGCCATGGCATATACGGGTCTGGCAGAAGAAATACAGGATGGAATATCAGATTACGGAATCGTAGAGCGCGGAGGATATGGCAGGATATATGCCTATGAGACAGACGGCTTTGGCAATTATAATCTGATGGATGATGCCAATTCGCCAAGCCTTTTGGCAATGCCCTATCTAAACTATTGCAGCAGGGAAGATGAGCTTTATAAAAATACCAGAAGATTTGTGCTGTCAGGTGAGAATCCCTATTACAGCTGCGGAAGCTTTGCCGCGGGAATAGGAAGTCCTCATACGCCAAAAGGAATGGTATGGCATATAGGAATTATCATGCAGGCACTGACCTCTGATAGCGAAGAGGAAATAAGGAGCTGTTTATCCATGCTTTCTGCCACCCATGATAAGACTTACTTTATGCATGAAGCTTTTCATCCAGGTAATCCAAGTGAGTATACAAGACCCTGGTTCGCCTGGGCTAATTCGCTGTTAGCGGAGCTCTTGATAACCTTAAAGGAGAAGGATTTTTTTGCTTCCGTTTAATTCTATAAAACAACAATGAATGCTGTGCCATAAATCTGTCAGGATTTGTGGCACATTTTTTAACCTGTTTTTTTGTGAAAGACTTTGCTATAATAAAACCATATGGTATTTGCCGGAGGAGGTTATGCTATGTATAGTGTTTTATTGGTGGAGGATGAGAAAATCGAACTGGATACCCTAAGGGATTATATCAATTGGGATAAGATATTGGTGGACCGGGTCTATACGGCACGTAACGGCCGCAGTGCTCTTGAATGTATTGTACAAAATGAACCTGATATTATGATAACAGATATTCAGATGCCTATTATGACAGGGATAGAACTTGCAAAAAGAGTACGGGAAGAAGGATACAAAACAAAAATCATATTTCTTACCGGCTATGATGACTTTGAATATGTGAAGGAAGCCTTTAAGGTACAGGCAGCAGATTATATCCTAAAGCCCTTTATGACAGAAGAGGTGGAGAAGCTGCTTTTAAGGATAGAGAAACAGATAGAAAGTGAAAAAACAGCGGAAGTATCCGTAAGTGTGGCGGCAAAGCAGATGATAGAGCAGCTGTGCAGAGGCGATATGAAAGAGGAAAAAGCAAAGCGCCTTTCTATCTGCTATTTCCAACGTCCTTTAAATGAAGTGACCTATGGGCTGCTGGCCGTATACGGTGCAGAGGCAGAAGAGCTGCTTCAAAGGAATGGGGACAATCTGGGGGAGGTGTACCACTTATTTTTGATAGGGGACGTCTTAGTAGCAGTTTTGCATAGTCATCTGTATTTTTGGGACGGCGCCAAAAGAATACAGAGTATACTTGGAGGTAATTACAGTATAGCCTGCTTTAAAGAGAAAATACCGCTACTTAACCTAAAGGAAAAGACGAAGCAGTTAGTAAAACTGAAAGAGCGTATATTCTTTGAAACAAAGGGCGGAATTTTTGATGCGGGTAAGGAAGAGTGGGATAAAAACAGCAGACAGGCAGCGGACAGCGGACAAGCCTCTGAACGGAAGGCAAACTTTTATAAAGCGGTTAAGAATGGTGAAAAGGACAGGGCAGAAGCGGGGCTGCGGGCAATTCTTGCAGATTTTACCGCACTTAAAAAGGATGAGTGTATCAGGCAGGCCTATGGCTTTTACTATGAGCTTAAGAGCAGTCTTGTAGCAGGGGACCCCCAGCTGACCCTCTGGATGGCAGAAAGAGAAGAAGACTGGGAACAGAAAATACTGGGAGGCAGGTATTGGGAGGATATATTGGAAGCATTGGTTTGCTATTGCGACGGCATACTTGCTTTTTTTACAAAGCAGCACAAAGATCCGAATTATCATATAATTGCCCGAATCAAGGAATATCTGGTGCGTAACTATTCAGGAGTATGCAGTGTGGAGGAAATGGCCTTAGAAGTGCATCTTTCACCAAATTATCTTAGAAGCCTTTTCAGGGAAAGCATGGGACAAACGATATTGGAATACGTAACAGATTACAGGCTTTTAAAGGCCTGTGAACTTCTAAAGGACAAAACATTACGGGTAAAAGAAGTCGGCAGGCTGGTGGGATATGAGAATGAATCATATTTTAGTACGGTCTTTGCAAAGAAATACGGGGTAACGCCAAATGAATATCGCAAGATGGTTTAAAAATATTAAATTTATCTATAAGCTGATGGTGGGTTATGTTATCTTTGCCATTTTACCCATGATTATTGTAACCGGATATAACAGCCAGAAGACAAAGAATATCCTGTTAGAGGAGAGCTACCGGAATATGCGCCAGTCCCTGGGACAGATCGGACAGAATCTGGATTCTTCCCTGGAGGCATACAAAACGGTAATGGATATATTGTACACAAACCAAATGTTTAACGGCTATCTTGTAAAGGATTATACAAATTCGGATTATTGGGAGATGTTCAGTTATATTGATAACCTGTTAAGCAGTATTATGCTGGTGGAATCCAATATTGCCGGTATCAGTATCTACAGCAATAATGATACGCTTCCCAGTGATAATTACTATTTTTATAATGAAAAGGAGCTTAATCAGGATTGGCTTAAGAGTGCACTTTCCTCCAAGGGAAACCCGCAGGTAGCCGGAATCATCTCCAAGGGAAAGAAAAATTATGTTGCATTGGAAAGGCTTTTAAATTATTACCACTACAGTGATGTCAGAAATATACTGCTTTTAAAGATTGATGGAAGTTCCTTTAACGACCAGATAAAAATAACCAACAGCAACCAGGAAGTCTACTGGGTCAACGGCCAGGGGCAGATAATGGCTTCTTCCGATAAAGAGGTTATTGGAAAAGGAATGGGAAGTATAACAGAGAACTGGGAGGATATACCGGTAAGCGGGAAAGGCAGTTCTCTTGACATTGAGGGTATCTCCAAGATATGCACAGCCCGCAGCAGTCTTTATGGAACCAGGCTTATTATGATGGTGAATCAGGAATCCTTAGTGGAGGCTACAAGGGAGGTGGCAAGGGATATTATTCTTATTTTCTTTGTCAGCTCGGTAGGAATGTTTCTGTCTATTTATTTGTACAGCAGATGGATATCCGGTCGGGTAAATAAGGTGGTCTATGCGGCTAAGAAGCTGGGAGACGGAGAATTTGACTATCTCTTAAAGGATATGGGAAAGGATGAGATCGGCATCATTGCAGCTGCCATCAACACCTTAAACAGTAAGATACAATTACTGATTGCCGAGAATTACGAAAAGAAGTTAAAAATAAAGTCCAGTGAAATGAATCTTTTACAGGAGCAAATCAACCCACATTTTCTTTATAATGCTCTGTCCGTCATTTCCTCCATGGCAATGCGGGAAGGCGGTAAGAAGACCATGATGAGTGTCCGGTATCTGGCGAATTTCTACCGCATATCCTTAAATAAGGGAAAGCAGGTGGTATCCGTTCAGGAGGAAGTGGAGCTGTTGCAGAACTATATGAAAATTCAAATGCTCCGTTTTGAAGACACAGTGGAAATCAACTATGAAGTAGACAGAAAAGCCCTTGCTTTTCGGACAATTAAGCTTCTCTTGCAGCCTCTGGTGGAAAATGCCATCCATCATGGCAGAAAGGATGAAGAACAGATTCTTCACATCCGGGTAACCGTAGCTCTTACAAAGGACCGCCTCATTTTTGAGGTAAAGGATGACGGGATTGGAATTGAGACAGAGAAGTTTGAACGGCTAAGAAAGGAGTTAAAGAACTCGGAAGAAGGATATGGCCTTAAAAATGTAGATATCCGTGTGAAGCTAAATTACGGTGAGCAGTATGGTGTCAGTGTAAGCAGTACTTATGGTACCGGAACCTGCGTCAGAGTGGAGATTCCCCAGGTATTTTCTTAAAAATGGATGGAAGTTATCAGTGAAAGACCCGAAGAAGTAAGCTTAAGGAAAATATTAAGCAGCTTCTTCGGGTCTTTTTATGGAGAAAAGGATATACACGGACTACAGCCAGGATGAAGCAGCAGGGGGAAAATCGTTAAAAATTGATAGAAAGTGTTAAATATCAAAATTCCTATGGCAGCTTTTGATTAAGAGCTTTAAAAATCAACAGGAATCATAAAATCCTTTGATTGTTCCCTGCCATAAATTCCGGTAGAATGCATTATAGAAGGAGGGAAGGTTGAAAGGTTCTATTCTTTCGACCAGAGATTTGTGCTATGCACAAAGTCTCCGGACTTTGAAAGGAGTATGGTTATCATTATGAAAAAAGCAGTTACAGTTGCTGTAAAGCCTAACAAAAGCGTAAGAAAAAGGATGTGGGAGCAAAGGTACTTATTTTTACTGCTTCTGCCGGCTCTTGCGTGGGTAATACTGATATGCTATGCGCCTATGAGCGGGCTTTATATGGCATTTGTCAATTATACGCCAAAAGGGAAAGGGTATTTTTCAGATCTGATACAATCCAAGTTTGTAGGGATGGATTGGTTTAAATATTTCTTTCAGACAGACTTTTTAACCATCATGCGAAATACCCTTGCTACGAGCCTTCTGACTCTTTTGTTTTCCTTTCCGCTGCCCATCTTTTTAGCGGTCTGCTTAAACGAGATAAGGAGTGTTAAGATAAAGAAATTCATACAGACTTCTTCTTATCTTCCGTATTTTATTTCCTGGGTAATTGCAGCAAATATCTTTATAACCTTCCTGTCTTCCGACGGGGTTATCAATAAGATGCTGTTGGGACTTGGGATGACGCACCAGGAAATCCTCTTCTTCCAGCATGGGCCTTATTTTTGGTGGATTATTGCCATAGCAAACGGATGGAAGATCCTTGGCTATAATGCAATTATTTATCTGGCAGCCATATCGGGAATCAGCCAGGATATGTATGAGGCGGCAGATGTGGATGGTGCCACAAGGGTACAAAAGATTATCAATATTACACTGCCTTCCCTAAAGCCCACGATCATTATCATGCTGATTCTGGCAATCGGCGGAATCTTGAATACCGGCTTTGAACAGCAGCTTTTAATGGGAAATGACTCCATTCTGAACTATTCGGATGTTTTAGATACTTACGCTTACCGCTATGGTTTAAAAAACGGCATGTATTCCTATGGTACCGCAGTAGGGCTGTTTAAATCGGCAGTATCTTTTGTACTGGTAATGAGCGCTAACAGGATATCCAAGCGCTTTAACGATAACACGGCATTATTCTAAGGAGGGATTAGATGAAAGATATTAAAATAAAAAGACAGTATGCGCCTTCCGACAGAGTATTTGATATAGTATCCTTTTTCTTTCTTGCTTTGGTTGTGGTAATCTGTGTATATCCTTTCTGGAATATTTTCATAATATCCATCAACGATGCTACAGATGCTATCAGAGGAGGTATCTATTTCCTTCCAAGAAAATTAAGCCTTGCAAGCTATAAGGATATTTTAACCAGATCGACTTTCCTGCATTCCATACTGGTTACAGTTTTAAGAACGGCGGTGGGAACACCTTTAGCAGTACTTGCAACCACGGCCCTTGCCTATGTGCTTTCCAGACAGGAGCTGTTGTGGAAAAAGCCTATCACGATTCTCTTTGTATTTACCATGTATTTTGGCGGCGGCTTGGTACCCTACTATATGGTGCTGAAGAATTTAAATATGTTAAATCACTTTGTTGTTTTTATATTTCCGAATCTCATCAGTGTTTACAATATGATACTGGTAAGAAGCTATATTGAGGGAATGCCTCAGGAGCTGTTTGAATCTTCCAAGATAGACGGTGCCAATGATTTAATCATTTTCACAAGAATCATACTGCCCTTAAGCAAACCCATTATTATGACAATTGCTCTCTTTGTGGCAATTATGCACTGGAACTCCTGGTTTGATGCCTATTTATATACAAATTCCCAATCCTTAAAGGTAATGCAGTCCGTTCTGGTAGAGATATTAAACCAGTATCAGACGGCGGCAGCCAATCAGACAGCCAACCGAGTTGGCCAAAGCGTGACACCGGACAGTATCCGAATGGCTGCCACCATGGTTGCGACTATACCAATCATTATGGTATATCCCTTTATCCAGAAGTATTTTGTAAAAGGTATTATGTTAGGAGCAGTTAAAAGCTGATAATGTAAAGGAGGAGAAATGTTATGAACAAGAAAAGAATAGCAGCAGCCTTTATGGCAGTTGTACTGGCGGCTACAACCTTCGCAGGCTGTGCCAAAAGCAGCAATTCAGGAACGAAAGAATCAACCGGTAATACAGATGGGGAGAAGGTTACCATTACATTCTTTGATAAGAATTCCGGAAGCAAGACCTTTGATGATGAGGTCGCTAAGACAATTATGGAAAAGACAGGTGTGAATATTCAGGTAGAGAATCCTTCCGGAGATCCACTGGAGAAGCTGAACCTCATGTTAACCGGACAGAACTACCCGGATATCGTATTGATGGACAGAGGAAATGAAATCGTTAACCGCTATATAGAAGCAGGTGCCTTAATATCCTTAAATGATTTGATTGACAAATACGCACCTAATGTAAAGCAGATGTACGGAGATGTATTAACTAAGAGCCGTTACACCGACGGAAAGAATTATTATCTGAATAACTGGTATGGTGTTGACCCGGATGCTTCTGCCGGCGTTCTGATGAGAAAAGATCTGCTTGCGGAAATCGTAGGCAAAGACAGGGCAGAAAGTGCAGAACCCTTTAAGTTATCAGAATTTGTAGATATCCTGAAAAAATTCAAAGAAAAACATCCTACCATTGACGGAAAAGACAGCATTGCCGTTACCCTTAACGGAGATGATAAGAATTACGAATCAACAATTTACGGAATGTTTGGCATGAAGACCTATTATCTGACATCTGACGATTCTCTCCAGCACAGAGCCCAGGATCCGAAATACCAGGATGTTATTAAGTTCATGAATGGCCTTTATACAGCAGGACTCTTAGACAAGGAATGGGTAGTTAATAAGAAAGAACAATGGATTCAGAAGATGTCCAGCGGGAATGTATTCTGTACCTTTGCATCTTACTGGGATACAGACGCTGCAAACACAAGTCTTGCAAGTACGGTAGGAGCTGACGCACAGTTTTATTCCTACAAGGTAGTTCCTGACGATATGGATGCTTCCCAGACTACTTATAACGGAAGATCAACCCTTGGCTGGGATGCCATCGGTATCACCGATAACTGCAAGAATCCCGAAGCTGCTATCAAATTAATTGATTTCCTTGTAAGTGAAGAAGGCCAATACCTGATGATGTGGGGTATTGAAGGAAAAGACTGGCAGATGAAGGACAGCAAGCATGTTCCGAATGAAGATGTTGTGAAAGGCTTCCAGACAGACTTTGATAAAGAAAGCTTAAGTACCGGTATCAGAAAGTGGACCTGGTTCATTAAGAATGGCTACGGCAGTGACGGTACTCCTTATGATGTGGCTACTAAATATGAGCTTCAGCCTACCGCAGAATTTGCCAACAAGAGCTTTGGTAAATCCGATGCCTGGGATTCCGCAGACTTTGCAGGAATGGAACCAGCCGGAAGTACACCGGAAGGCTTAAAGTGGCAGAAGATAAAAGATATATATGACCAGGCCTTTCCTAAGATGGTAGACGCTGCAAGCGAAGATGAGGCACTTTCAACTTATAAGACCATGATTCAGGACATGAATGCCTCCGGTCTGAAGGATGTAGAAAGCTATATAACCAAAGCTTACCAGGACCGTATGAAGCTCTGGGGAATAAGTAAATAATAAGCGGTTAATACAGGAGAAGAGAGTAAATTGCCGGTCTGTAATGAAGTTCTATAACTTCCCTGCAGACCGGTTTTTACTTAAAGAAAATAAAAGAATGGAAATGGAATAATATTGCTGGTAATTATTTAACCGGTAAATATCAAATCAAAGTTTGGGTATTTGGGAAAGGAGCCTATATGGAAAAACTTACAGCCGGGAGGTATAATATCCTGCAGGAGGATAGCGGCAGATTCAGTTACTGGATTAATGGTAAAAAAATACTTGGCTTTTATGGACAGGCAGTTCTGGAAGAAGGAGAAGAGCTGGACACAAGGCACTGTACGCTGATAAAAGCAGAAAAGAAGGAGATATCTTCTGCAGCAGGGCAGGGCACAGATAAGAAAGAGGTGCTAGAGACCTGCTTTCAATCGGATATTGGGATACTCTTTACAGAAAAGATAAGTTTAGAAGAAGACGGGAGCCTTAGAGTCCAATGCGTACTCTCTGACGAAAACAGCAATGAAGTAAGTGTCAGACGCATGATGCCGCTGGTGACAGAAGCACCGGATAATGACAGCCCTGACTTCTTAAAGAGCCTTTGGACGAAAATGCTTTTAGTGCCTTATGATAATACTATGTGGGTCAGATATGAGGCTGTGCCCTTAAGACCGGGAAGAGCAAGCTATGACGTAACAGCCATCTTTGAGGAGAAAAGCAGGGAAGGCCTTGTCATAGGGGCTATGGATTTTGATATATGGAAGAACGGAATAATCTGCTCCGGCAATGATGCAAGAGTGCTTAGGGCTTGTTGTGGTGTGGCGGATATGGAAACCCATGATACGCTGGAACATGGAATAGTTAGGGGAAAAGAAGTGGCTTCCTCCCGCTTTATTCTGTTATACGGAGAAGATTACAGGAATTTGCTGGAGCAATACGGGGAATATATAAGAAAAGAGAAGGCAATCCTTCCCTGGGAAGAAGGAGTTCCATTTGGCTGGAACAGCTGGTCCGGCCTTGCTTTTCGCCTGAATGAAAAAAATTACAGGGAAGCCGGACGGTTCCTTAGAGAAGAGTTAATGCCAAATGGATACCAAAATAACCAGATAACCTATGTGAATCTGGATGCAGGCTGGAACCGGATACCGGAGGAGCAGCTGATTACTTTGGTGCAGGAACTTCATTCCCAGGGACAAAAGGCAGGAATCTATGCGGCTCCCTTTGCCTGGTTCGGACAGGAGGAAGAAGAGGAGATTCCCGGGGCAAAAGGGCATTGCTATAGGGAAATCCTATTAAAAGATAGTAACGGAAGATTGCTGCCAAGGGTGGATGGTGCGGTTCCCATGGATGTGACCCACCCTCTGTGGAAGCAGTATATGGAGCAGCAGACGGAGCAGTTTATCCGCTGGGGCTTTGACTATGTGAAACTGGACTTTTTAAGTCATGGAGCGATGGAAGGAGTGCATTATAATAAGGCGGTTATGACAGGAAGGCAGGCAATAACAGAGGGGTATGAGTTTCTGACAGAACACTTATCGGAAGAGAGGGCAGGAAGGTCTTTTTTCATCAGTCTTTCCATTGCGCCCTTATTTCCCTGCGGTTATGGCCACGCCAGGCGCTTCTCCTGCGACGCCTTTGGATTGGCAGAGGATACGGAATATGTTCTTAATGCCCTTACCTATGCATGGTGGCAGTCCGGCAGGCTATATGCCTATAACGATCCCGACCATATATCACTGTATCAGAGCTTCCAGGCAGACAGAAGCAGCCTTTTGGGTGAGGCAAGGGCAAGGTATACGGCTTCTGTAATAGCAGGAACGGTAATGATGCTAAGTGATGATTACGGTATGGGGGAAGATACTATCAGAAGTAGGAGCAAAGAGCCAGAAAATATATCTGAAATAAATAGAAAACCAGCGGAACCAGAAGCGAAAGAGAGGGCAAAAAAGCTTGGCTGCCTTGCAGAGATAAATCGCATTGCGGCAGCAGGAAAAAGCTTTCGTCCGGTAGAAGCAGCCGGGACTACAGCCTGTAATTTCTTTACTTTAAATCTGCATGTAAAGCAATATGCGGCATTATTTCACTGGGAGAAGGAAAAGGAAGGCATAATCTTTGATTTTAAGAGGGCCGGACTTCCGGACGAATGCCGCGTCAGAGAATTATGGACAGAAAAGGAATACCGGGTAACAGACGGCAGGCTTACCCTGGAATTTGATGGCTGTGACAGCGCTTTGGTTGAAATTATGGAAGATAAATAAAAACAGGAGACAGAAGCAAATGGCAATTTTATATAATGAGAAAACAAAGGTTTTTACTTTACAGACAAAAAATTCAGCCTATCAGATGAAGGTGGCGGAACATGGAGTGCTCCTTCACACATATTATGGGCAAAAGATAGGGGATGGAGATCTGTCCTATCTTATCATGCGCGCAGACAGGGGATTCTCCGGAAATCCATATGAAGCAGAAAAGGACAGAACCTTTTCCCTTGACTGTCTGCCTCTTGAATATCCGTGTTTTGGCATTGGTGATTACCGGACGGACTGTATACAGGTAATCCATGAAGACGGCAGTAATTCCATTGACTTTCGTTATAAGTCCCATGAATTGCATAAAGGAAAATATTCATTAAAGGGGCTTCCTTCCATGTATTGGGAAGAAGGAGAAGGTGAAACACTTATTATCCGTCTGGAGGATAAGACTACAGGAGTAGAAATAAAGCTTTATTATGGGGTCTTGTACGAAAAAGACATAATTACAAGGGCGGCAGAAGTGATAAACAGCGGGAGGAAGAATATTATCTTAAACCGTGCTTTATCCTTATGTCTGGACTTTACAAATGACAGGCTGGATATGGTTCATTTTTATGGAAAGCATGCCATGGAGCGGGAGTTTGAGAGGACACCCCTGCATCATGGAAGGCAGTCCATTGGAAGTGTAAGAGGAACCTCAAGCCATCAACATAATCCCTTTGTTATCCTATGCAAAAAAGAAACCACGGAGGATTACGGAGACTGCTATGGAATTTCCTTTTTGTACAGTGGTTCCTTTCTGGCAGAAGCAGAGGTGGACCAGATAGACCAGACAAGGTTTGTAATGGGAATTCAGCCGGATACCTTTACCTGGAAATTAGGAGAAGGAGAGAGGCTCCTGCTTCCGGAAGCAGCCCTTATATACAGCCATGAAGGATTTACGGGGTTAACACATCGGTATCATGATGCCATAAGAGAGCATGTAGTCCGAGGTGAGTGGAAACATAAAAAGCGTCCGGTATTAATTAATAACTGGGAAGCCACCTATTTTGATTTTGATGGGGATAAACTTCTTGCCATTGCAACGGATGCAAAAGAGCTTGGAATTGAGATGCTGGTGCTGGATGACGGCTGGTTTGGCAAGAGGGATAATGATCTTAGCGGACTGGGAGACTGGTATGTAAATGAAAAGAAGTTAAAGGGAAGCTTAAAAGAACTGTCACAGAAAGTCCATGATATGGGGTTAAAGTTCGGCCTGTGGTTTGAGCCGGAGATGGTATCGGAGGACAGCAGCCTTTACCGTGCTCATCCCGATTGGGCTATAAAAATACCTGGGCGAAACCCTAACCGTTCCAGATCTCAGCTGGTACTTGACTTTTCCAGGGATGAAGTGTACCAGGCGGTAAAGGATATGGTATTTCAGATATTAGATGAAGTAGAATTAGAATATATCAAATGGGATATGAACCGGAGCATCACCAATCTGTATTCGGCAGCCTTGCCGGCAGAGCGCCAGGGAGAGCTAAGCCACCGCTATGTTCTTAATCTGTACCGGTTCTTAGAGGAGCTTACAGCAAGGTATCCCCATATCCTGTTAGAGGGCTGCAGCGGCGGAGGAGGAAGATTTGATGCAGGTATGCTTTATTATGCACCGCAGATTTGGTGCAGCGATGATACGGATGCCATTGAGCGCTTAAAGATACAGTATGGCACTTCCTTTGGATACCCTATCGGTACGGTAGGTTCCCATGTGTCGGCAAGCCCCAACCATCAGACCGGCAGAAGGACACCCTGGGAAACCAGAGGAACTGTAGCTATGGCTGGAAGTTTTGGCTATGAACTTGATTTAAATAAGCTGACAGCGGAGGAAAAGGAGCTTATACGGGGACAGGTAAAGGAATATAATTCTTATTACGGTCTGATACACGAAGGAGACTACTACCGTCTTACAAGCCCCTATGAGGATACAAGGGTAACTGCCTGGCAGTTTGTTTCAAAAGATAAGAAAGAAGGATTATTCTGTGCCGTGGCAACAGGCTTGCAGGCCAATCCAAGTCCATTGACAGTTAAGTTAAAGGGACTTATACCGGAGGCAATCTATGAAGTGGAAGGAAAAGAATATGCCGGAGAAATGCTTATGCTTGGAGGAATACTGCTGCCTGCATCATCCGAAGAGTATCAGGCCTGCCGGTATCCAATCCGATTAAAAAAAGAAACTCTGCAGTAAGCAGAAAATCTTTAAGAATCAGGCTGTCTGTAAAACAAAAGCGCAGCCTGATTTCTAAAAGATGAAAGCTCTTATAAAAAGTCTTTAAAAATTAAAAAAGTCTAGAAAATCCAAAATATTTGAATGAAAAAGAAAAATAAATGTTGCATTTTAAAAATATGTTTGTTATAATATAATTCGTTCGCTGGTGAAAAAAATAGTGAACAATCTATGTTTATAGCTGTGCAGTCGTGGCGGAATTGGCATACGCGCTAGACTAAGGATCTAGTGGTCATTGCGACCGTACGGGTTCAAGTCCCGTCGACTGCAGTAGTAAAATCAAGGGTTTCAGAGTTTGGATAAAACTTTGGAGCCCTTGTTTTTTGATGTTTACATCAACAGGTACATCAACGAGGAATATTTCCCTTATCTACTCGGCTGATATGAAAGGTCAATGTAAATAATTTTAAACATATCATTCTGCTTCTTTTTAATGAAGTAACATTATTCACAATACAACTCTGATGCGCATAGAAGGGCAATTAAAAATGCCACCTGGTATTCCCAGGTGGCATAATATTTGCGGCTAGTATATGGAGCTCCTAATTATAATACTCGATTCGTATATCATTTAATATATATTCAAACTCTTCTACAAATTCTTTCAACTTTAACAGATTATCATCTACAGGCATTAATTCGGTGGGACTTTGCAATTTGATTTGATTGACTTGTATTCCTATAAATGCATACTTATTATCGCTTCTTGAAGCGCGAGGCTTTTTATATTCATATATTTCTTTTGCCTTAATAGCTTTTATAAAGGATCCTTTTTTAACTGGATCAAATTTGTAATTCTTTTCTATGAACGTTACATAAGAATTGTATAAATCTTCTCCATAGGTAAAAAAGCCCTTATGTTCGTTTAAAGTATCAGAGATGCAGTATTCAGTAAGAAATATGTCGAGAGCATCATCTAATGTATATGAAATTGGCTCGCTTTTTTGCTGCACATTGGTCTTTTTAGGAAGGGAGAGCAATTTGAGACCTTGCAATGAAAAGAAAGTTTTTAGTTTAATCCATTCATTTCTACTCATAGATTGTATTAAATGTTGAATAATATCTATGTGTTTATCTAACCCTTTAAACTCCAATATTTGACATGGTAGGTGGGTTTGAAACCAGTGTTCCATTTTTTGATTAGTTGAATAATATACAAAAGGCATAGTATTAATATAATTAATCTTTTTCATGATAACATCAGTCTTAAATATATTCTTTCCTAGAATCATTTTTCTTATATTTCCCAAATCATATGTTTTTGGAACACTAGAAATATCTAATTCGTTATAATATAAAAATGTTTCTAAGTGTTGTTCTAATAAACTTGGAATATTATCGGTACAATTATAATATGCTAATTTCCCTTTTCGGCTAATTGTTGTTGTATTTCCATAAGCTAAAATATTGAGTGTAAACTCCCTTATTATATCGCGGCTTACGCTGGTACCGGATAAGATAAAAAGCTTATTCATTAATAATACCGGAGATTCACAGGAGGTTATAAATTTTGAATAATTACTTATATTACCAATATCGCCAAAGATATAATAGAGAAGGTGTACTAATGTTTCAGAAAAAGCAATAATCTCTGGTGACGAAAGCATTATCTGATTAGGTACAGTAATAGAATTTCCACCGAATGCAATAAAACGCTTGCTTGTATCATCATAAATAATTATTTTGTTCTGATTTGCTACGCTAGCATAAATGTACTCACTTTTATCAGTGCGAATATCTTCTGGAACCATAGAGAAATTATTAGGACGTATTATCTTTGGAGGGAGTAGGGTTTGACGCTCTAATTCTTTTGGAATATAAGAAACAAGTTTAGTCCAAAAAGCTTCATCATACTTAGTTCCTAGCTTTTGCTTGTTTATAGCTTTTATATTTCGTTGAGTGAGGCAAACAAACCGATTATCTAAAAGTCCGTACAAGGTCTTGTTAATATAAAAGAACTTATATACGGGATTATCTAAATAAAATTCTTTTTGGATATTATTTTCGATTTTATGTATCCTTACTAAATGTTGATAATGTGATTCCGCAGCAAAGTTATATGTTTTTATGAGAAGTTTTATACTTTTCACTAATTCATCTTCCATTTCCAGAATGAAGGAGGATAAGCCTAATATACTGAAAAAAGTAAGGGTATCTTTTACTTCTATAAGCGTGTGCATGTTATTTCCAGTATAAAACAGGCGGTTTTTGTAGTGATAAAAATAGTTGGATAGTGTTTCTGAGGAAAAGGTCTCCTCAAAAATTTGGTTTTTGTAGTGAAAAAAGCAGAGATGAATATATAGTAGTTTATATTCTTTTACTAGTTGTTCCATTTTTTCTTGCTGATCTAATATTTTATTAGTCTGAAAATCATTTGAATGTTGTTTCTTTAAAGCAATCTGCATATCAGGTATGTCGTTTTGACTATCAGTGATATTGCCGTTACCGTTCATAAAAGACCCCCTTAGTTGGTGTTCCAAAACCAAATGTGTGCCAAAAAAATTCCAATATTACCACATTATAGCTCATATTTAGATAATTTTCCACACGAAGAGGTGAATTATTAATTAAGGTATACAAATAAAATCTATAGCTAGATTATTACTCATTTGTTTATTTCTAAATTCAAAAATAAAAAAATATTGACTTATGAACAAATTAATATTGGACAATATCCAAAGGATTAATCAACACAGAAAGGAAGAATCATTATGGAAAAAATTACGTACAGTATTGATGAAGCAGCAAAGATTGTTGGTGTTGGTAGAAGTTTAATGTACCAACTCGCACGAGAGGGAAAAATTCCAGTATTAAGATTGGGAAACAGGTTTGTTATTCCAAAAAAAAGGTTTGAGATATTTATCAATTCTTCAACAAATTTGTAAACGCTATAGTAACCAATTAAATATTTATTTTAAAAGCTATCTGTGTGATTACTACATAGGTAGCTTTTTTATGAAAAAATTTGCCAAGGAGGAAAGCAAATGGCTAAAAAAAGATCCAATGGAGAGGGTTCAATTTATCCGAGAAAAAATGGATTATGGTGTGGATGCTGTACTGTTATTATTAACGGTAAAGAAAAGAAAAAATATGTATATGGGAAAACGCAGAAAATAGCTAAGGACAAGCTTAAAGCAATTCAAGATAGTAATCTACGAGGAACAATCTCCGAAAATTCTTCAATGTTTTTTGAGGATTGGATGTATGAGTGGCTTGTAAATTATAAAAAGCTAATTTTGAAGCAGACAACATATGAGAATTATATGATATATTTTGGGACGCATATTAAAAATAGTAAGTTGGGTAAAACTCAGATCTCAAAATTGACCACTACTCAATTACAGGCATACTACAATGAAAAATTAGTCAATGGAAGAAGTGATGGGAAAGGAAAGCTGTCAAATCGTAGCGTAAGGTATTTACATATCATAATTCATGGGGCTTTAGAACAAGCAGTTCGCAATGGACTAATTAGTAAAAACGTTAGCAGTGCGGCAGTTCTACCCGCTAGAGAAGTGAAAGAAATTGTACCACTGTCAACTGATGAGGTAAAAAAGTTAATAGAAGTGGCTAAGGACAGCTCCATATATACATTGATTTTACTTGAGATATTCAGTGGTCTACGTAAGGGCGAAATCTTAGCTATCACATGGAACGCCATAAATTTTGATGAGAAGAAGCTTTATGTAAGACATTCTCTGTGCCGGGTTTTAGATACTGAGAATACAGTGGCAAATAAATATAAGCTTATACTTATGGAACCAAAAACATCTAAAAGCAAGCGCTGCATCCCACTCAATGATATGGTTATTGCTGCACTCAAGAAACATAAGAAATATCAAAATGAAGAAAAAATCCGTAATAGGGATATTTATAATGACCAGGATCTTGTCTTTGCAATGCCGGATGGTAATTTTATTTGTCCTAGAAAATTACTTCGTATGTTTCATTCGCTCTTGAAAAAAGCAGGTATTGAGCGGAAGCGTTTTCACGATATGAGACACACTTTTGCATCGATACTCCTGAATGAAGGCGAATCCCCTAAGGTCATACAAGAACTCATGGGACATTCTTCTATTTCGACAACAATCGACATTTATACACACCTCATTCATGAAACTAAGGTAAAATCCATTGATAAGTTAACGGATAAGATTATTAATTCATAAGATGACGACGGAAGCAACTAAAGCGGGGTCATTGACCCCGGCTTTAGTTGATTATAGTAAATGACTGCTTTGATTTCGGATATATTCTTCAAGGGATACTTTGGGTATTTTCCAAGTACGTCCAATACGAAAAGCCTTAATTTCTTTGTGTCCCAGTAGAAGGTATGCTGTGTTTTTGCCGATGTTAAGTATTTCGCATAGTTCTTGGATGGTTAACAAATCCCCATAATCGTTGAGCATGATTACCTCTCCCCTCGTTTATTTTTTGTATATTAAAATGTTAATAGCATAGAGAGAAATTACACTGATTATAATGAGTTAATAAAATCAGGAAAAAGACAGTATAACCGATTATAATCAATTTTAATTTTTTATAATCTTATAACAATAAAGTAGGCTAGATTTATTGTGTAATGCAATAAACCTACTTGCTAAAATTATGTTTTTAGAAGAGCAAAGATAAAAATGAGAATATTTAAGGAGGAGCACAATGAATACAGTGGCAAATGTAAGTTTTAGGTGTACCAAGGATGAAAAAGATAAGATACAGACAAATGCAGAAAAAGAAGGACTATCAGTAACTCAGTATCTTCTTAATTGCACAACAAATAAGGAAGCCATCATATACGAACCAGATGTTTTTAAAATGACAGAAATCACCTGTAATTTAATGACAGAATTAAGTTTTCTTAAAATGAAACATCCTAATATTAATATCAGTAATGCAGAAAGGATGTGCCACATATTATGCCAAATCTTATAGTAAGAGAAAGAAGTTATTCAAACCTGTATGCTGTAGAATACGTAGTAGGTTATATTCTTGATCCATTGAAGTGTTTTAGTGGTTTATATTCTGGAATTGGTGTGGATTTGTATGATACAAAAGCTGTTATTGATCATTTTAATCTGATTAAGCGGATACGGAAGGAAGGTGATACAAAGAAAAAAGTAAGGCATTTGGTTTTATCTTTTGACCCAGATAAGGAAGATTATATTACTCCTGAGCAGGCATTTCAAATTGCATTTACTATAGCCCAGTATTTTGGAGCCAGATTTCAGATTGTATTTGGAATTCATGATGAGGGCTATTATAGACAGAATGGTAATTTACATGTACATTTTGCAATTAATACGCTTTCATACATTGATGGATCTAGATTTCCAGGAGAAAGATATATTTTTAATGATTTAATTAAAGAACTGAGACGCAATTCGGATTTGGTATGGGATATGTATTTTACATGATTCAAACAATAACTACATAGGGGTGTCAGGGAAGTGGTCACCTGATATTCCTATGTGATCAGTTGAATAATTGCTACTGTCATGTTTCACTTGAGTTAAGAACCAGAATATTTTTATACTAAAGTAATCTGTTCAAATTTTTTTTTGACAGGCAAAAGAGCATCGCTTAAGGCTGGATAGCTTCTGAGAGTATCTCAAAATAGCCCCCAGCCTTATAAATTATTATAGATAATCTAAATTACAAAAATTATTTCATCAAATTGCTTTTTATTATGCCCCGAGCCGAATTATTTGATGTTTTTTTATATCTTTGCTGTTTTGAGGTGTTTTTCTCTATAGGCTTAATGACACAATCATTATCGTTTATGTACTTTATAAATAGTACGCCTAATAATAATCTGTCTTTATGTGGAATACGGTTCCATTCATAGCCCTTAAATAAATCTTTAATCAAGAAGATTTCATCCTTGTTAATCTTCCGAACTTCCTCTAAAGCTTGTGTAAGCAATACATTCACATCTGCCATGTTAACCTCCATGATAACAACACTGATAACAACATTGTTCTCTATATTGTATTCTAACAAAATCATATTTAAGAGTCAATAAATAAGGCGACGATATAATTGCATAAAACATGAGTATGGTATATAATGTAAAATTATAAGATATTTACCATATCACTTCTAATTATAACATAGATGGGCTGAAATACTTTTAATTTATTACAAGGATAAATTATGTACATAGGTTATAAAGAAGTAGTAAAGAACGGTAACGAAATGTAAAGGATATTCCTTGGTTTGGCTGAAAGCAACGAAAAATCGGCTGTAATTCTATAATGGATGGACAGCAAATGGGATTGATGAAATATATGTAAGTAATTCTTTTAATCATTTTCGTATGGTTCAGCAACTTCTGAAAGTGTTTGATTTGTGTGGAGTACATTAAATACGCCTTCAGGATATTGTTCAATTGATACCTCAAGATCATAATTAACATTACAATGTTGACAATTTAGAACAACATTATCCTTTGAATTAAAAGTATAGAGTACTTCATAACCCATACTCCTTTCAGTACTACCACTTGATACGAATAAGTCATTAAGGTCGGGTATAGTTATAATATTATCACAGTTCTGACAATTGAACTGAAAATTCTTGAATTCTTTCATTTTATCAACCTCGTTTTTATTATATTTTATAACGGAAGGCTGATTGATGTCAAACACAATTAAAGATTTGTGTTATGGATTATTTTGATATACCTTTCTAATTTGATGGATAAATTTTACATTATATAGAAAATCTGGTTTGTAATATATGGGGAAACAATAATATAATCAATCTTTAATATACACAAATGAACGAAGGGTAGTATTTTATTCCACACAAGGAGGATGAATGTGAAGATTATTGAATGCGAGAAAATGGATATATTGAATAGTCATGTGACATTTATACGAGTTGAACCAGAAGATTTATCAAAAGCGATTGAAGATATATTGCATGTGCTATCAGATTTATCATGGATAGCAGATTTTGATCAAGAATATATAAGAATGAGTTTTGAAAAAAGAGCAAAGGATACGGCAACTTACCTCGCTGGAAGTCTTAAAATGGAGAAAAAGGATAAAGTTACAAGCAATACTGGTGAATATATTGTTTCAGAAATGGCAAAAGAGGCAATTGCATCAAGGCTGAAATATAAAGATATACCACTTGCAGAATTATTTAAAGAACAAGTTATAGGAAACCCAGGTTTTGATTACTATTCATTAAATGGTAATAATATCATTATATTTGGTGAAGCAAAATATCTAGCTGATCAGAATGCATATGGGAATGGAATGAAACAAGTTGCTCGTTTTATTAAAGAGAAACAAGACATATCTGATTTAAATGATATCGATAAGTTTTTTGAACCTAGTTCTTTATCAAATGCTAGTAAAGGAGAAAAAGCGTACTCTATAGCCTTTTCGTCAAAGAAAACACCGTCTAAAAATATAATTTCAGGCATACTACAAAATAAATATTATAATGAGTTAGTAACACATAAGGAAATAATATATGTGGCGGTGAATGTATGAATAATATCATAAAACAAATAATTGAACATAGAGACATAGATAAAATTTTTAGAAAAGTATTGAATAATTTATATATCATTGGACCGGTATCAATCACAGATATGGAAATTTTATTATACTTAAACATATATGCTCCCGAAGAGTTTGTTAATTATAAAAATGAGATATTAAAATATATGGGTGTTAATTATAAAGAAATTCCAGTTGAGACATTAACAGATTCAATATTTGGAATGTATAAGAAATATGTAAGTGAACAGTATAATTATACTTATACACCTGTACAAGTAAGTATTGTCAAGGGAATAAGTAACAATCAATGCTTTAGTTTTTCGGCTCCAACAAGTACAGGAAAATCATATGTATTTCGAAATATAATAGAAAATAGTGAGTTAGATGTGGTTGTTATAGTTCCTTCAAGAGCATTAATTAATGAATATTATTTTAGAATTTGCAGACTAATAACTGATAAAACCGTGAATATATTAACATTTATTGATAAGATAAATACAAAATATGCCAAAAGAAATGTATTTATTGTAACTCCTGAAAGGTGTAAGGAGTTATTTAAACACAAAGACGAATTTAATATAGAATATTTTATGTTTGATGAGGCTCAATTAAGTGATGAAGATTCGAGTCGTGGTTTGTATTTTGATAGTATAGTGCGAAGAATTCAAAAAGCATATCCAAATTCTAAATTTATATTTGCGCATCCATTTGTTAAAAACCCGGAAGCACAAATAATAAAAAATCATTTTGATGAGAATAAGTCATATTCATATCAATATATTCAAAAAAATGTGGGACAGATGTTTTTAGTCTATGAGAAAGATAATTATTACCACTTCGGAATTGATAAAAAAATGATGGGCAGTCAGAAGATTTTATGTAATTTTGATCCAATTGAAAAAGCTATTAAGTCGGGTGGAAGTGTTTTGGTTTATACAAGTAAGGCCAGTATATATAAAAAGGAAGTATTTGATGAATTTGACCGTTACATAAGGATGTGTACGAGTATTACAGATATAGCAGCCAAAAAGTATATTAGCCAGATAAAGAGCTATATAGGAGCGACTGATAAAGAGGATAGTGATATGTATTCACAGATGCTTCATTTGCTAAAACATGGTGTAGTTGTTCATCATGGTTCTCTTCCTCTTCAGGCAAGAATGATACTTGAACGTTTTACACAAGAAGGGTTTTGTCGAATTTGTTTTGCCACATCGACTTTAGAACAAGGAATTAATATGCCTTTTGAAGTGGTTTTTTTAAATACATTTAAGGCAAGTAAACCGTTAGCTTTAAAAAACTTAATCGGGCGAGCAGGAAGATCAACATTAGAGAATAAGTTTGATTATGGCTATATCATTATGCATAAAAATAATATGTCAAAGTTTAGAGAAATTTTTTTGGCAGAGGATACGTTAAAAGAAGTTTCATTGCTTGATGAGGATAATGTTAACGATGATTATAAAGATTTTAAAGAGGCAATTTTAACAGGAACTTTATCGGATAAATATAATCTAACAGAAAAGCAATTAGAAAAATTATCTCAACGTAGTACCGACGAAATCATTGAGAGATTGTTGGGGGATATGTTTTGTAATGATGTGCTTATTTCTCTTGAAACCATTAATCAAGATCCGCAATACAAGCTTAAAATCTATAGGCATTTCGAAGAATTATATGAAATGTATCTTGATAGAAGAATGTATGATGGAGAAAAGAGTGTATTTGATACGGCTATAAAAATAATGATATGGAAAATCCATTGTAAAACTTTTAAAGATATTTGTTTTTATAGATATTCCTATGCTAGTTGTTTGCAAAAAAGAAAAAGTTTACAAGCTGAAATTAAGAACGCTGATGGGTTTAATAAAATAATTAGCCAAAGAGAATTAGATGGTCTATATGCTGCCTTTGTTACAGAATGCAAGGATATACCAGATAAAAACATTAGGAATTTTAGTATGTTTGGTAATAGGGAAGTGAAAGCCAAAGATGTGGATTATGATAGAATAGTTTTTGACACTTACGATTATTTGGATAAAATTATCGGATTTAAGTTAAGTGATATTTTTTATGCAGCATTTGCACAATACTATGAAAGAACAAATGATATAAGAGCAGATAAACTTGCTAAATATGTGAAATATGGCACAGATAGCATGAGACATATTTGGATGTTGAGATATGGTCTGACTTTTGAAGATATAGAATGGGTGGAGGAATATATTGATGATATAAATGAAGAAGAGATAAAGTTTAAAACAGAAATTAAGCAAATTGATGAAACACGATATAATTTAGTCGCTCGCTTTATTAACAATTAATCTACTTGAACCTTATGATACATTGCAAGTGATTATATGCAAATGTCAATACTCCTACAATGACTTATATATTATTACTTTGAAATTAAATTAATCTATTTCAAGGAGGATGATTATATGTCAGCAAATGTAGAAACCATGTTTTACACAAGAGAAAAACCATGGCACGGATTAGGAACCAGAGTGGAGAATGCTCCACTCTCGGCAGATGCACTCATTATGGCAGGACTTAACTGGAATGTTGTTCAACAGTCCGTTATAACCGAGGAGGGTATTGCACTGGAGGGTTATAAGGCAAATATCCGTGATACGGACAATAAGGTGCTTGGAGTTGTGACAGATCGCTATAAGGTCGTCCAAAATACGGAGGCCTTTGCCTTTACCGATGCACTCTTGGGCGAGGGTGTCCGCTATGAAACAGCTGGATCGCTTCAGGAAGGCAAAAGGGTATGGCTTTTAGCAAAGCTTCCACAGGAATACATTATTACCGGGGAGCGAATCAGCCCTTATCTTGTATTCTTTAATTCTCATGATGGCTCCGGTGCCATCAAGGCAGCTATCACTCCAATCCGCGTGGTGTGCCAGAATACATTGAATCTGGCGTTAAACACTGCAAAGCGTAGTTGGGCTACCATTCATACCGGAAACATGCAGAACAAGTTAGAAGAAGCCACACAGACACTATTTCTTGCCGAGAGGTATATGGATGAGCTTGGGAAGGAGATTGAAGGATTACAGCGTGTGAAATTGATTGACCAGAAGGTATCCGAATATATTGATCTTCTCCTTCCGGTTCAAAGTGATGCCAGCGAACAGCAGAAGAAAAATATTATCCGCTTAAAGGATGAAGTCAGAGCGAGGTACTATGATGCCCCAGATTTAAGGCATGTGGGTAAGAATGCTTACCGCTTTATCAATGCAGTATCTGATTTCGCGACCCATGCTGCACCTCTCAGAGAAACAGTGAATTATAAGGAAAACCTGTTTTTAAAGACAATAGAAGGAAATGCCCTGATTGACCGGGCGTACCAGATGATGAAAGCAATCGCTTAGTATTACCCCATTGCCGTTTTGGTAATGGGGATTTTTTGTGCCATTTTTCAGGCAATGAATAGGGAGGTAGCTTAGTTTATGAGTAAGCAAGAAGAGGTCATACAGTTAATGAAGAATCCGGTACCAAAGAAAAGGGTTGGCATTATCAAGACCCAGATTATCAAGGAAGGCTCACTTCTTTATGAGGTTCGCAGATTCAAAACACCGGGAGAAGCAGCCGGACTTGTCAAAGGATTATTTGAATATGCAGATCGTGAAATGATGGTAGTTGTTTCTCTTGATGCAAAGAACACACCGTTAGCAGTTGAAATTGTTTCGGTAGGGACAGTGAATTCTTGCCTTGTACAAATAAGAGAGATATTTAAACATGCCATTCTGGATAATGCTGTGAATATTATTTGCTTTCACAACCATCCTTCCGGCATACCGGAACCATCGCAGGAGGATCTTGATGTTACGAAGCGGTTAGAGGAGGCAGGCAGACTGCTTGGAATTGGGCTGTTGGATCATATTATTCTTGGTGAAGATGGCCAGTACGTCAGCTTACAGGAAGAAAAAAGAATTAAAAATGGGTATATCGATTTACAGATGAAGGAGGATTTTCAATTATGAAGAAGCTGATTTCAACCATAGGATTAAGTCACGAAGAGTGGTTAAAATATCGCAAAATGGGGATAGGTGGATCGGATGCAGGTGCCATCTGTGGATTAAATCCCTATTCCAGTGCAATCCATGTATATCAAGATAAGATGAGTGAAGAAATTGAGGATAGGGATAATGAAGCAATGAGACAGGGAAGAGATCTGGAGGAGTATGTGGCAAGCCGCTTCATGGAGGAAACGGGATTAAAGGTTCGTAGAGCAAATGCAATTTTTTATAATGAAGAGCATCCCTTTATGTTCGCCAATGTCGACCGCCTAGTAGTTGGTGAAAATATCGGTCTGGAGTGTAAGACGGCTAATCTTTTCAATGCGGACAAATGGAAGGGGGGAGATGTTCCGCCTCACTACCTGCTCCAATGCTATCACTATATGGCGGTAACCGGAGCAAAGGCATGGTATATTGCAGTTTTGATTCTTGGAAAGGAATTTAAGTATGCCAAGGTTGAAAGGGATGAGGAAATTATAAATAACCTAATTAAGCTGGAAATGGATTTCTGGAACAACCATGTATGCAAAGGAATTATGCCTGAACCGGATGGTTCCAAACCGGCAGATGAGTTAATTAACCAATATTTTGGAACTGCCCGTTCTGATACTGCTCTACTTCTACAGGGATTTGATGAAGCCCTTCAGCGAAGAGAGGAATTAAACGGTATAATTGAGCGTCTGGAACAGGAAAAGCGAAGGATCGAGCAAGAAATCAAACTCTTTATGGCTGATGCAGAGACAGCAGCAAATACTTCATACCGGATTACTTGGAAGAATACAGCAACAGCAAAACTTGATGTGGAACGGCTGAAGCAGGAAAGACCAGATATTTACGAGAAATACTGTAAGGTCACCAACAGCCGTAGATTTCTGGTGAAAGCGGCATAGAAGAAGGAGGAAATGGACATGACTGATATCAAAACGGCATTAGAAAAGAAAACGGAAAACCAGGATGTGAAGCTTACAAAAAATATGAGTATTGCAGATATGGTCAAGGTGCTGGAGCCAGAGATTAAGAAGGCTCTACCATCGGTGATTACCCCAGAGAGGTTTACAAGAATGGCACTGTCTGCCCTTAATAATACACCGAAGTTGGCAGAATGCTCCCAGATGAGTTTTCTGGCGGCACTCATGAATGCGGCACAATTAGGGCTTGAGCCGAATACCTCCTTAGGTCAGGCTTACCTGATTCCTTATCAGAATAAGGGGAAAATGGAATGCCAGTTCCAGCTTGGCTTCAAAGGAATGATAGATCTTGTCTATCGCAATGAAAAGGTACAAACTATACAGGCGCAATGCGTCTATGAGAATGACATATTTGAGTATGAGCTTGGGCTAAATTCGAGATTGATACATAAGCCAGCTCTCTGTAACCGGGGAAAAATGATATTAGTATATGCTCTGTTTAAGCTGGACAATGGAGGCTTTGGTTTTGAGGTCATGAGTAAGGAGGACATTGATCTCCACGCACAGACCTATTCCAAAGGTTTTACAAGCCAATACAGCCCATGGAAAAGTAATTATGATGATATGGCAAAAAAAACT
This sequence comes from Anaerocolumna xylanovorans DSM 12503, assembly GCF_900143645.1. Lineage (GTDB taxonomy): Bacteria > Bacillota > Clostridia > Lachnospirales > Lachnospiraceae > Anaerocolumna > Anaerocolumna xylanovorans. The sequence continues at coordinate 490,575 of NZ_FRFD01000005.1, forward strand.
GTGATCAAAAAGGTACTAAAATATGCTCCGTTAAAGACTGATTTTCAAAGAATTTTGACAACAGATGAAACGGTAAAAACGGAACTTTCCGTTGATATGTCAGAGGTGCAGAACGAGGATGTAATCGATGGACAGTATCAAGTGATGGAAAAATCGGCAGAAGGTAATCAGAAAGATGTGAAGGAGGATTAGAATATGGAACGAAAAGCATTTGGAGATATGATTGTGAAAGAGCTTGCAAAAAAATATGGGGATGAGGTAACTATAGAGTTTCGGGAGGTACAGAAAATCAACCATAAAGCCCTTGGAATTACGGCACAAAAGAAAAACAATGTTGTGAGTCCAGTCATTTACCTGGAGGAATATTTTCAAGAGTTGATAAAGGGTAAAAATATCATGGATATTGTAACAGCGATAAGCAGTATAATCGAATGCATCCATCCAGATCCTCGCAAGTGCTATGCAGAGCTGCAGGATTATGAATGGATTAAGCCCAAATTAAGGCTTAAGGTAATCAACAGGGAAAAAAACAGGGAACTTCTTTGTGAGGTTCCGCATAAAGGTATTCTGGATTTGTCAGTTATCCCTTATATCGTCTTGGATCATAGGGGAGAAATGAGCTGCTTGATCCGCCAGACTATGCTTGATATGTGGAAAACATCGTTTGAGGAGTTATTTGCCCAGGCAGAAGACAATATGAACCAAATGGTTCCACCTTCTATTCAGAAGATGAGCGACTTCATGATGGAAATGCTATTAGATACTTCCGGTGACAGTGATGATATAGAAAGTGATGAGCTATTACAGATGCTAAAAGGGGAATCTTCTATTCCGGCTACCGAAAAAGAAATGTTTATTATATCCAATAAAGAAAAGTTGAATGGAGCATATGCTGTATTTTATAAAGACCTTCTAAAAAATCTGGCACAAAGCCTGAATGCAGATGGTCTTTTTATTTTGCCCAGCAGTATCCATGAAACGCTGGTTGTTTCTGGTAAAGGTATGAATGCTGCAGACTTAAGAGGAATGGTTCAAGATGTAAACCAGACTACAGTTTCAGAAGGAGAATATCTTTCGGATAATGTCTATTATTATGATCTTAATTCAGAGGAAATAAGGATTGCCTGACCGGGCAATCCTTCCCCTGTAATTCTGAAACAGGATTTATCTTTGGTTATATATTATCACTATAGAAAGTCTGGGACGAACCCAGAACCGTACGCGAGGGGGGACATAGAAATCTACCACGCAATATTTTGACTTTCCATAGGGAGAAAAGTATACAAACCATATGGAATTAAAAAGGATATTTACAAGGAAAATGACCATGTCAATCATCAATGAATTGACTTAATAAATGGGCTAAAATTATGTAAGTCGTTTACAAATATACAGGCGGTGATGGAGTGGAAGAAAACCAACCGATTGAGGCTCAGGATTTAGCCGGGATTTATCGGGATATTGCAGAAATCATTGGGGTAGAAAATGCCCTTCAAATATATAACCATTTGAAGGGGCAACAGGTAACATTTCCAATGAAACTATTTACTACGGATTACATAATGAGGCAGGTGATTGATGATAAGAATGGAAAAAGTATAAAGCAGGTAGCTGTAAAATTTAATTATACGGAACGTCATCTGCATAAGATGATAAAGGAATTTAAAAAGAGGAATACGGAAAAAGAGGCATAAACATAGGAGGAAATGTATGAAAAAGAGAATGTATCGGATTTTTGCATTTATATTATGCTTTCTATTTGTAGCAAATTTAATCCCAAATATCAATCCGATTATAAGCAAAGCGGCAGAAAATACAAGTTATTCTGGAATTTTAATGTATGATGCAAATGCAGCATCTGGAGGTAATACATATGTACCTAAGGATACTAACAATTATACTTTTACTTTAACGGAAAAACAAAAGTGTAAATTCATATTTGAATCAACAGACGGAATTGAATTATTGCAATTTGCAATTAGCCAAGGAGAACTAAATTATGGATTTTATAAAGATATTTTTATCAATGATTACAATGAAAGTTCAAATAATGTCATTACGGTTCAATTAGATCCAGGTGTTTACAATCTTCAAGTATCGCTTCAGAACAGCGATGATACAGCAGCATATGCAGAGTACACTCTAGGAATAGAGTATTTGGCGGCTGGAGAAGAAGATGAAAAAAATACTGCTGGCAATGATTATACGGACGATAATGATGAAGAATATACAGATGATACGTACGGTTCTGATGAAGAAATAGAGCCAGAGCTAGAAATAACAGATAAAACTTTAAAGCTTATATCGGGCATGAGTGAAACACTTGATATTAAGGAAAAAGAATATTCAACAAGACCTAGTGAAATAGGTAAAATTGAATGGTCATCAAGTAATAAGCAAGTGGCGACAGTTGATAAAGATGGTCTGGTTTTGGCGTATAAATCAGGGACTTGCATTATTACGGGAAAATATAAAGGAAAGAAATATACGTGTAAGGTTACAGTCGTAAAAACAAAATTTTCAGTACCTGGTAATATTAACTTGGATTATGGCACCCGAAAGGAAGTTGAATTCAAGGTATCGCCGAAAGAGTACATATTAATTGTTCCTACATCCTATACCTCTACCGATAAAAAAGTTGCTATATATGATGCGGATAAGTATGAAATAGTTGCAAAAGGAGCAGGGACATGCAAGATTACTTTTACCTTCTGTAATGGACAAAAAGCCACATGCACAGTAAAGGTAAAGGCTCAGACCTTAGATCAAAAACTTAAGTTGCAGGCAGCGTATTCGCTTGATGATCTTAGTATAGAATATAATTCGGTTTCAAAATTATATTTAGCTGATATATACATCAATAATAACAATAAGAAAAAGGATATAACTTACGTGGAATTTGCTGTTTTCCAATATGATAATAAAGGAACACGGTTAAATAAATGGAATTCAGATTTTGAATACAACGGAACAATATATGCCAATAATTTAAAAATAGTAAACTGTTCAGTAAGCAGTAAGGTGAAAAAAGTACATACTTGTGTTAAAAAGGTATATTATGATGATGGTACCACATGGACAAATCCGTTATATTCAACATGGGCAAAAAAATATGCAAGCAAGTTCTGATTATAATTAAGATATGGTCTTTTTCCTGTTTTTCAGAGAATTAGTGAAAGAATACAATTCACAAAGGATAAGGAATATTTTATAACAAAGAAAGTTATGAATTTAGATTTAGAAATGACATGTCAAAGGAAAAGGCAAATAGGTAAGTTCTTAGAGGCATTACATTGATATTTTGTAATGCCTTCTATTTACTTATAATATACAAATATAACAGTATTACAAAAAGTTGTATTTGCAGTAAAAATGTGGTATATTAATAAAAATTCATTTATTTCCCTTATTTATCTTAGTACTATAGTAGTTAATGTGCTATAATGCTCTTAACGAATGTAAATAAATTAAGTGGAGGTGAAAAGTATGAGGGAAAATAAAAGCGCGGTTTTAAACCGATTTTTTTCTAGAAATACTTTTCGAGATATTATTGATTCGACTGATGATGAGATATATAAATCAGTAATACTAAGATATGTAAAGAATCCGGAAAATAAGAAAAATGTAGAATTAATCAGTGAAATATATACTGAATTAAAAAAGAATTATAGAAACGAATATTATTATAAAAATACATTACTGAATAAATTATTGTTAGGTGTTCATAGCATTAATACAACGGTTGCATTAACTGAAATACCTATTTCAAAGTCTAAAGCAGATTTTGTATTGATTAACGGTAAAGCAATTGCTTATGAAATTAAAACAGAATTGGATAACTTGGATAGATTAGAAAATCAAATAAATGATTATTATAAAGCTTTTGATCATGTATCGGTAATTACATGCAAAGAAAATCTGGCTTTACTTGAAAATAAACTTGAAATAATTAATAAGCCTATTGGGATATATGTTTTGCAGAATAATGGCAGTTTATCAATAATTCAAAAACCTTTAAAATATAGTGATTCTCTGGATAAAAATATTATTTTTAAAATATTAAGAAAATCAGAATATGAATCGATAATTATGCAGGTGTATGGTGAACTTCCTCAAGTCACTCAATTTAAGTATTATAGCGAATGCCTTAATCTATTTTTAAAAGTAGATTTAGATAAAGTATATGAATTATTTATTGCACAATTAAAGAAAAGAACAAAAGTCGAAAAAGAATTATATCAAAATGTACCATATGAACTGAAGTTTTTGACATATTTCATGGATTTAAAAGAGGCAGATTATAGCAGATTAAATAGCTTTTTATATAATCAGTTTGGAGGGATGTAGATGTATTTGCCTTATTTAAGAGGTAAGCAATATGAGCTAATTGGACTTAGAGAGTTACTAGCAGAAGGTTTATTAAGTGAAAAAATCGTACCAATAATTGAACCAGTAAAACTAACATCCATGCTAATTAAGACTGTGGGTGCATATAGTGATGCTAAAAAGCAACTGATTCTGGTTAACAATCCCGAAGTCGGAAATTTTACAAAAGAAATGAAAGATGAAAAAAATGCATCCCTCGCACAGGCCTTTATTAAATCTGTGAAAGAAAATGATCAAATAATATATGCGCAATTGTTGAATAAGAAAAGTGATGAAGAACAAATTAAAAAATTTATTAAGAAATATGATGGCAAAATGGTTACAATTTCTCTGGATAAAGATGCGGTTCAAAAATATGAAAAGTTCTTCGAAGATAAAAATACTATATTTAATCTGATACCGGATGAGAGTGGGGTCAGAAGAAAAATACGTAAACAGAGGGTAATGCTTGATGATAAGTTTAAAAAGCTGGAGAGAAATACTGACTATGAGGGAATAGATGAGCCATTTTCAGAGGATCATTTATATTATGCAGAAGACGGGTATGTAGGATTTGCCGATTATTCAGTTGTTGGTGCAGAGTATAGTGATACTGGATTTGCTCCATATGCGGTTGCAATTCATATTGTTTATTTTGCAGAAGATTATAGCTTAAGAATTATTCACTTTGTATCGGATTCTAATGATGATATTACCGATCCAGCCGGAAAATTTAAAGAAGCGTTAGAAAAATTAGTTTTATGGAATAAAAAAATGCAATTAAAAACCAAAGGAATAAAAGAATTTGAAGATTTATATCGAAGAGAGGCATATCCTGGTCTTGGTATAGTGAAAAAATTATCGATTATGCATCATCTTGAATTGATTGGTGAGTTTTTAGATAGGGAGTAAAGTATGATCTTTTGTGAAAAGTGCTTTAAAGATAGTGAAATTGTCCCGATTATTAGAAACTTTGGGATTGTAGGAGAATGTCAAATTTGCCATAGTAAAGATGTATACATATACAATACTGAAAAAAATGAACAGCTGATACCATTGTTTGATGATTTGATAAGTATTTATACACCTATTTCATTGTTGCCAGTGGCATTTCCTAAAAGTGAAACAAGATTATTGAAAGATGAATTGTTAAGGAATTGGGAAATCTTTAATAATATAAATGAATCCGATATCTATAAAATAATAACAAGCGTTTGTAAAGACAAGTACATATATAATTCGGAGCTTTTTGATCAGCCAATAGGTCTACGGGAATTGTATGAAGAAGAATATTTAATGCAACATTCATTATTGACTACTAATTCATGGAAAGACTTTGTTGAGGCTCTAAAAACCAAAAATAGATTTCATACACACTATATTAATCTGGAATTGCTTGATAAGTTTTGCTCCTATATTAGGAAGCCATACAAAAAAGGTACTACTTTTTTTAGAGGCAGAATAAGTACTGCAAGTGGGTTATCAAAGAACGAGATGGGAGCACCGCCGTCAGATAAAGCAACCGATGGACGAGCTAATGCTGCAGGAATTAGTTGCTTGTATTTAGGGGAAAGCCGAGAAACAACCATTCATGAAATAAGAGCAGGAGCGTATGATTTTATATCCATTGGAGAATTCGTATTAAAAGAGGATATTATTGTGGTTGATTTGAAACGAATCAATAGGATAAGTCCGTTTATTGAAGGTTTTGATTGCAGAGAGCATGCAATAAATAAAGAGCATTTAAATAAAATAAATGATGAGATGGGCAAAGCTCTTCGCAGGAGCGACAGCATATTAGATTATGTCCCAACACAGTATATTGTAGATTTTATAAAGAGTATTAGGCACGATGATAAATATGAGTATGCTGCTGTTGAGTATAATAGCGTAATGAACACAAATGGATACAATTTAGCAGTATTTTATGCGGATTTGTTCGAGTGTGTTAATGTTGAAACATATAAGATTGATGAACTGCATTATCATAAGCATAAAATATAAAGGATATTTTTGATGTATATCAAAATATACATCAACCACTACATCAACACCAATAACATCTTATGTACAAATCAAAAAATAATGGACGCTTTAACATGAAGAAAAAACGAAATAACACCAAATAACATCAAATATCACTAGAAAATACGCTATCCCATTACTAAGGATCTAGTGAGCATTGCGCTCGTACGGGTTCAAGTCCCGTCGACTGCAGTATATTGCGAGAATAACACTTGCATGAAAAAGGAATCAAACTTTCGGGTTTGGTTCCTTTTTTGTTTAGGCGATAGTCAGGAGAAGCAGTGTGTTTACTGGAAGTGCGGTCGATTGGTATGTTAAGACGAAAGAGCTGCGGGGTTGTGCCATTTGGCGGTTATCATTGGCACATTCTTGATATACAAGGCAATGCGGCCTTGATTATAACTGAATACGTGATCGAACAACACCCCTATAATAATTGCGCTGGTGATGTGACATGGGCTGACTGCTCGCTAAGAAAATATCTTAACAGTGAGTTTTATAACAAATTCACCGCGGCCGAACAGTCAAGAATCATTCCGGCATTGAACAAAAACCACGACAATCAGTGGTACGGTTCAAGAGGCGGAGAAGATACTTGGGATTACATATTTCTTCTAAGCATTGAAGAAGTAGTGTGCAAATATTTCGGTGACAGCAGTAAAAACCTTGAAAACCGCAGCGCCAAACAACGATACTGGTTTCAAAGGAAAGACCAAAACAACAACAAGCGAAGATCGACATTCGATGGGTATGTATGGTGGTGGTGGCTTCGGT
>NZ_FRFD01000013.1 GCF_900143645.1 Anaerocolumna xylanovorans DSM 12503
AGTTCGGTCCCTATCCGGCGCGGGCGTAGGATATTTGAGAGGAGCTGACCTTAGTACGAGAGGACCGGGTTGGACTGACCTCTGGTGTACCGGTTGCACTGCCAAGTGCATGGCCGGGTAGCCAAGTCGGGAAGGGATAAACGCTGAAGGCATCTAAGCGTGAAGCCCCCCTCAAGATGAGATATCCCATAGCGTAAGCTAGTAAGACCCCTGAAAGACGATCAGGTGGATAGGTTAGAGGTGGAAGTGCAGCAATGCATGCAGCTGACTAATACTAATAGGTCGAGGGCTTGACCTAGAATTAGATGAAATCAAAGAAATGTGTAGTTTTGAAGATACAAGGCATATTAGGATTAAGAAATATGATGTAGATAGATAAGGCTGTAAAGAGCATGAGATAAAGTGAGAAAAGCTGCTGGTGAGGCAGCTTTTTTCTTGCGTTTATTTCTGTCACAATTTAACCTATAGTACATTAGATGCTAAAAACTTTTCAAACTTTTTTTCTGCAAAAATCTCGTTTGTAACAAAATCCCCATTATAAAAGAAACTGTAAGTCGTAAATGGTGCCGGGGCATTTTGCGCCTGTTCAGCCGTTTCTATTTTACGGAGTATAACCGTTGTGCCATGCTGCTCCGCTATCTCCTTAATAATAGGAGCGTATTTATCCGTATGAGGACATTGATTAGAGTAATAAAGCACCATGCCTTTCTCTCTGATTTTGCCTTGTTTGGCACAATCTCTGAATTTAGGAATAGGGGCTTTCTCATCAAATGGTAGATATAAAAGATTATAATATGGGGCTGCCGAATCCGCCACTTGGAATCCCTTATACCTCAAATACTTTGGGTCAGATAAAAATGGCATCTTTTTTGTTGAGGAAAGGGCAGTCAGGCCACATTTTCCTTTTGCTTTTGCATCAGCAATACATTGTTCCAAAAGCTGGTTAGCATAACCTTGTCCTTTGAATTGTCCTGATACCCAAAAACAGTTAATATGCATATATCCATCCGCAATGATGGGACACCATGCTTTTTCAGCAGGGATATACTCAATAAACACCTTGCCTCGTGCATCCAGCTTCCTGAATATCAATCCATCCTTAAAGCGTTCTTTCAACCACGCCTTTTTAGACGACACACAGGTTTCACCCTTTTTTTCCGTTATAGCACAACATATATGCTCTTGCTCAATATTGTTCGAGTTGACCGTAATAATTTCCATGGTATTTGCTCCTTTCTGAAAAGCAGTTCTGGCATAGGGAAGAATTTTCGTTTCGGCTTTCTTGAGCATATCCATATCTTACTATCTATAATATGACAACAGCACGTCATGTTATAGTTTCCGAATAAACTTTTTCATCCCTGATCCGGCTGGAAGCATAGCACAAGTATTATTGCCCCAAGCTAAGTCACTATAAGAAGGTATGTACTGTCCAATTCTTTAAATTCTTGAAAACAGCCATTAAAAATTTTGAACCTGTACAAAAAAAGGAAGAGTTTTGATACCTCTTCCTTGAATCTGCAATATTATTTTCTGCAAAATTCCAGTAGATTTTAATTACTCTGGACATCCGATCCATTTTATGAGACATGCCTTAGACCAGGCTGCTTTCATTTTGATCGGGTATAAAATGATCGAATATGAAATAATCAAAGCTGTCCTTACTTTCTTCCAGGCTTTTCTGGTTCTTAATAGTCCAGGCAAAGGAAGGAGTGTGGTAGAAATGCCTGCATAGCGAAAAAGACAGCATCTTCTGGTATTTATAATTAAAGGAGATAAAGTCAGGCTTGGTCAGGAAATTTAAAAGAAGATTTTGCAGTATAAAAAATAATGCAACACTTCCAACTTCCTTGTCCTTTACCAGATTGCTTGCTAATTGGCCTCTTATAATATGTGGACGCTTTCTTTTGTACCAAAGCAATACAAGAGGATTGAAGGATTCAACACAATAGGTTCCGTTGTATTTTTCCAGCATGGGTGCGGTAATGTCGCATACGGAGGTATCCATATACTCCACTTTAAACTCAATAATAAGAGGAACGTTTCCTTTAACGGTATCAAGCACCTCCTGTAGGGTCGGTATCGTTTCATTTGATTGGTTTAAGTGCAATTCTTTTAACTCATCATAAGTTAGATCATGAACCTTTTTGTTTAACCGGCAGACTCTCTTAAGAGTAAAATCATGAAAGACGACAGGAATATTATCCTTTGAGAGCTGCACGTCCATTTCTATTCCGTAATTATGTGCTACAGCAAGTTTGAACGCTGTCAGGGAATTTTCAGGTATTTTATCCGGATCACTGTGGAGCCCCCTATGCGCGTAGTATCTTCCTTTATATGGTGAGAAATCCTTTCTATTAAATACGCGGGGCATAATGGCATTAAAATACAGCAGAATGAGTAACAGAAATAGTATACCTAAATATATCAACATAAATTGCCTCCTAATGAACAAATTTAATCGTGAACGATTTTTATCCAATGGAACTATTATAACATTCTGTGTGTTTACCTACAATGCCGGTTAAAATAATTTTACACCTAAAATGTTATTTTTATGGCTTTCGTTAAAAAAGAATAAACACCGTTACAAAACATATATTTAATTAAGCTTAGTTAGAGGGAATAAAACTTTGGATCAAATTTGCAGGGATTGGATTATAGGAGAGGATTACAGCGATTTTATTGTTGAATATAGAAAAGATTTCAGCACCTTGGAAGCAGTCCCTAATACCTGTTACAACATCGTTGACGATAACTATGCAGTAACATATACACCGACAGTGAATGTTGTAGTGGAGGATTTGTTACGTAATTATGGATATGGGATATTCCCCAGTTTATACGGCTTAATGGATGTCGGCAGCCTGGAAGCTTCCGGTGTAATCCGCGTTAGAAATGTACCAAATCTTGCATTGCTGGGGGAGGGAGTTCTGATAGGGATAGTGGATACCGGTATTGACTATACTCATGAAGCCTTTCGCAATGCTGACGGAACCACGAGAATTGCAGCTATATGGGATCAGACGATTCATACCGGTCCCTATCCGGATAGTTACTATTATGGCACAGAGTATAGCAGGGAACAGATAAATGAAGCTTTAAGGAGTGATAATCCACGTTCTATTGTCCCAACTACAGATGAATTAGGACATGGTACATTCATGGCGGGTATTGCAGCCGGTACTCCCAGCCAACAGAATAGTTTTTCAGGAGTAGTTCCAATGTCAGAGCTTGTTGTAGTAAAATTAAAACAGGCAAAGCAAAACATCAGGAAGATTTTTCGAGTACCTTCGGATGCGATTGCTTTTCAGGAAAATGACATTATGTTTGGCGTTCGCTATCTGGTTGACATAGCCAGAAGATTGTCAAGGCCTATTGCCATATGCTTTGGCCTTGGTTCTTCCCAGGGATCTCATGACGGAAGAGGAGCGCTGACAAACTTTATATCAATTCTTGCAGATCAGCCAGGTATTGCCGTATCAGTTGCAGCTGGAAATGAAGGGAGTGCAGGGCATCATTTCCACGGTGTCATTAGCAGGGGAAGTGAACAGTCAAATATGGTGGAGCTTAGGGTTGGGCCGAATGTTAAAGGATTTTCTATGCAGCTTTGGGGAAATGCACCCGGAACATTTTCTATTGATATTCTCTCTCCTACAGGTGAATATATACCACGAATACCTGCAAGAATAGGAGAATCCAGGGAAATAAGATTCATCTTTGAGGAGTCAGTGATTCATGTAGATTATTTTCTTCTGGAAACTCAGACAGGTGATCAGCTGATTTTAGTGAATTTCGATAACCCGACAGAGGGCATCTGGAGATTTAAAGTCTATTCCAGCGGGGATTTGAATTCAGAATTCCATATATGGCTGCCGATTACGGATTTTTTGGGAACAGAAACATATTTTGTTCAGCCAAGCCCGAATGTCACTGTAACATCACCTGGTAATTCCATAATTCCGATAGTTGTTACGGCCTATGATTATACAAATAACAGTTTGTATTTACAGGCCGGGAGAGGGTTTACAAGGGTCGGCGCAGTAACACCAAGCTTAGCTGCGCCTGGGGTGAATCTAACAGGGCCGGAACCGGGAGGAATTTATGGGAGGAGAACAGGTACCAGCGTAGCGGCTGCCCACGCTGCCGGAATAACGGCTATGCTGCTGCAATGGGGCATACAATCGGGCTATTATTCGCAGCTTGATAGTGTTGAAATAAAGAACCTGCTTATCAGAGGTGCAAGGAGAGATCCTAATAATACATATCCCAATCCGGAATGGGGATATGGCATCATTGATATTTACAACACCTTCATCAGTTTAAGGGGGGAGCCCATATAAAATTTGGAGGCAGGGGAAATTCGCTCTGTCTCCTTTTGATACGGTGAAAACAGTATAAAATTGGGTTTACATTAACGTTTAAGTATGTTAGAATTATAGGCAAATAAGAAAAGTTTATTGTGCGGTAAATAAGGTGTTTTCACCGACAAAGGCAAACCTGTTGAAAAGCAGGGGCGCAAAGCTAGAGGGCCTTACTAAATGTATCATTTAGGTGGCAGCCAGTTACCGAAGGGGAGCTTTTTTTATGTATTTTTTTGCTAGCTTGTATGCAAGGCAGTATTTGCTATGCAAAAACTACACAGTGAGGATGAGTAGTTAAAGTAATACAGGAAACATACCTATGGGGAGACGGTATGTTATAGAGCTTATAGCAAATCAGGGTAGAGGTTTGTTATAAGCTCTTTTTTGCCTTTTTATAAGAAAATGAGAAAACATGAAAAATTAAAAAAATTCAAAAAAATTAAAATTAATGCTTGCGTTTTAAAATAGTTTGAGTTATAATATCATACGTGGCTGACAGAGAGCTTGTCAGAAAACACAAGAAAATAATGGATATTGGGCTATCGCCAAACGGTAAGGCACTGGACTCTGACTCCAGCATCTCAAGGTTCGAATCCTTGTAGCCCAGCTAAATAAATCCCTGTAACTAGTATAGTTACAGGGATTTTGTTGTATTTGAAAACTAAACTATTTAGAAACATTGTTAATAGTTCACAAGATAATATGGGGAATTCATTGAAAGTGGCTGCCAGATAATATATAATGACGCATAGAATAACGCCGCAGTTGTTGGCAGCAATGAAAGAAAGAAAATTTACCATGTGATTTGTGGATAATGAGGGGATTGAATGTATGAATTCAGGGAAGATAATTGGTGTTGGTTATACAGCAAGCGTTTATGAATGGGAAGGAAACAAAGTACTTAAGCTTTTTAATACAGGATATCCCAATGAATCGGCAGAGAGCGAATATCATAATGCAATGGCAATTAGAGATATGAATTTTTCAAAACCCAAGGCATATGAAATGATTTCTTATAAAGAACAAAATGGCATTATTTATGACAGAGTGGAAGGGGAATCCTTACTTGATTGGGTCATGAAAACAGGAGATTTACAGGAATGTGCAATATGTATGGCAAAGCTGCATAAGTCAATTCTTCAAAATGAAATTAGCAACGTGCCAAATTACAAAGATTTTTTAAGGTATCATATACCAAATACATTATTATCATTAGAGGAACAAAAAGAAATATTGCAGATGATTGATAAATTATCCGATGGAAACACGCTTTGTCATGGTGATTATCACGTTGGTAATATATTAATCGGGGGAGGGCAGCCATATGTCATAGACTTTATGAATATCTGCCATGGAAATTATTTGTATGATGTTGCAAGAACAGTATTTTTGACCGAATATACACCTGTCCCGCCTGAAACTAAGGATAGAGATATGATTTTACATTTTAAAAAAACATTGTCAGATTTATATTTAATGCAGATGAATGTTACAAGAGAAATGATAAAGGATTATTTATCTGTTATTATTGCAGTAAGAAAAGGCGAATGCCCTAACGAATAAAAGAGCAAGGTAAACAATTGGAGAGATAGGAATGAAAAAGAAGGCGAAGCAAAAACACCGAAATATATTGCATTCCGGCACCATATTCACCCAGCTGGTACTGTTTACGGTAATTATCAGCTTTATCCCGATTATATTTGTGGGAATAGTTTTATTTCGGAAAATTAACAGTATGGTCACCGAAGAGTTGGTGAACTCCCATTATCAGCTGGCGGCCCAATATACATCGAATCTGGAGAGCCGTTTCTATCAATACAAGGACAGCTTAAAACAAATATCTAATAATACGATCATATTAGATACCCTGCTTGGCAGAACGGAGAACACGAACCCCTATGTAAAGGGAACCAATGTGAGTGTTGAAATCAATAAATCCCTTCATCTGGACAGCTCCGAACTCCGTAATTGCATGGTGTATTCGGATATTTCCGATAATAAAGTCTATGGCAGCAGGGTGACGACCATGGAGGGAGCAAGTAAGGAAATCTGGTATATCAATCATGAGGCGTTGACTCAGGATTATTTTATCTATTCCTCCATTGACAAAAAGAGCACTATCCTCTCCCTCATTCAAAAAATCGTCTATTTGGATGTTGCCACTTATAAAAGCAAATATATCGGCTTTATTAAACTGGATCTGTATATGGAGAAGCTTTTTTCGCCTACGCTGGATAAAAAGGAAGAGACCTATTCCTATGATGTTATTGTTTTGGACAGCGGCAATCATACTGTCTATTCTTCTGATCCGAAGTATAACGGCATCACGGAAAAAATGACCTTTGAACAACTTAGTAAGAAGCGCATCAATTATTATGAAGATGCTATGGTCTGTACGGGTTACGAGAAAAATTACGGACTTAAGATGATATTTCTATTCAGTAACAAGCAGCTGATAAATAAGAAGTCTGAAATTGAGAGTACCTTATTTCCTATCTTTCTTATGGTAGTTATAGTAATCGTAATTACAGCCTTTTTCTTTACCAGGGGCTTTTCAAGAAGGGTAGCAAGGCTTATTGATAAGTTCAAGGTAGCGGAAACCGGAGATCTTACTATTACAGAAGAAATTGAGGGAAATGATGAGATTACCATACTTGATCGGCAGTTCAGCCATATGCTTTTAAAACTGGACGGGCTTATTAAGAAAAACTATATTCAGCAATTAGAAAAAAAGGAAAGTGAATTCCGTAATCTTCAGCTGCAGATTAATCCACATTTTCTCTACAATACCCTTGAAACCATCAGCTCCATTGCTGCGGTGAATAAGGTATTTGTAATCTGTGATTTGTGCGAAAAGCTCGGTGAGAACTTTCGCTACAGCCTGGGTAAAAATTATGGAGAGTTTGTGACGGTGACTCAGGAGCTGGTGCATACGAAGAACTATGTGTACATCCAGCAGACCAGATTCGGGAACAAATTCGAAGTATTTTACAATGTGGACAAGGAAGCAGAGAACAAGCGGATTCTTCGTTTTATTCTGCAGCCCATTGTAGAAAACGCCATTGTCCATGGCCTAAGCAACATGGAAGGAAAAGGAACCCTGGAGATATCTATCAGCAGGAAAGAGGAGATACTTGAAATAAAGATTGAGGATGACGGGGTAGGGATGAGCCCAGAGAGAGTGGAAGAAATCAGCCGGTATATAGGCGATACTAATATTCAGGATAAGAAGCGGCACAGCATCGGAATCCGTAACGTGAATCAGAGAATCAAGCTTGCCTGTGGCAGCGAATATGGCATAACCATTGAAAGCACCCCAAACCGGGGAAGCTGCTTTACTATAAATTTGCCATTAACACAGTAGGGAGGAGCATCGTATGGAACGTAATATTTTAATTGCAGACGATGAAAAACTGATCAGAGATGGTATCAAAGCCAGATTGGAATATCTGGAATTAATGCCTCCGGCATTGTATGAAGCGGAAAATGCCGAACAGGCCATGGAAATCCTAAAGGAGCACGAAGTGGATATTGTCATTACGGACATCCGGATGGGAAAAATAGATGGACTGTCGTTTATCAATCAGGTAAGACCTCTGTATCCTAATATCCAATTTATTATTCTTAGCGGATATGCGGAATTTGAATATGCGGAGCAGGCAATCCAGCTGGGGGTAAAGGCCTATCTCTTAAAGCCTATTTCAAATGATTCTCTGAAAAAGGCAGTGGAGGAGGCTGCAGCCAAGCTGGCGGAAATGGAGGATCTTAAACGTACCGTCAGCGAGGGTAACCGCTCAATTGCAGAGAGGAGAAGACTGCTGTTTGACAGAAGCGTTAATAATCTTCTAAGGACGGATTCACCCTTATGGCAGACAGAATACTCAAAATTGGTGTACCAGGAATTCTCCGTCAAAAACAAATGGGTCATGCTGGCACTTATTAATATTGATGTGGAAAGCTATGAGCAGGGAAGCTTTGCCTACCGGGATATCGAGCTGGTTAAATTCTCTATCAGAAATGTTTACAGTGAGCTGGTTTCACAATGCGATAAAATCATAGTAAGTAACCTGGCAAACATGAACCAGCTCTTTGCCCTGATATCTCACAGCAATAAAAATCAGCTTCGTATTGAAGCGGAGAAGCTATTTACCAGCCTATCCAATCATATGCGCAGAAAGCTTAAGGTATCCCTTACCTTTGGTTTTAGCTCTGCCCTTCCGGAAATATCGGCAGAATGTCATAAGGAGGCCCAGGAGGCTCTTTTGCAAAGGATTATTCATGGCAAAAGTAACTTGTATTTTTATGACGATATCAGAATACTTTCGGCCGACCAGTTTCCCGCTTCGGAGCTTCATATGCTTCACCAGTATATTGAACGCCGGGACGCAGGAAATATTGAATTTTTAATCAATGATATTTTTTCAGATGAGAATATCAAGAGATATAATGCTGCCTACATCCGTATAATATGGGCGCGGATTATTAACATCCTTTTGAATGCGGCAAATCCGGTCTTTACAAATGACTCAAAAAATATGGAAAAACTGATTTTAAACTTTGATATTTTTGACACCTTCCAGTCCATGGATGAACTCCGCAGTTATTTGTATATGCTGGTGTTAGACTGTATACAGGTCAATGCGGATATTGATATCAATGCAAGAAATAAGATAAAGATGGGAATAAAGTATATTAAAGACAATTATAACAGGGATATTGCAATAAATGAGCTGGCCGAGAAATTTGCCATCAGTCCCAATTATTTTTCAACAATATTTAAAAAAGAAACGGGCCAGACTACGGTGAACTTCATTAAGGAGCTGCGCATTAAGAAGGCCTGCGAATATCTGGTAAGCTCTGATAAAAGCATAGTAGATATTTCCAAGGAAGTTGGCTATGAAGACAGCCAGTACTTCTTTCGCGTATTTAAAAAAGCCACAGGTCTGACACCGCTTGAATACCGCAGAACCCACCGCAAGCAATAAAGAGTTTTTACAGCTTTATGGCAGGTGCTACGGCAATCAGATTTTCAATTCGGGTATCCTTATGATAGAGCTTTGGCAAAAGGATTGGTTCATACTCCAATTCTTTCAAGGTAACAACAGCTGGAATTCTTACGGAGATTTCTTTTGTAAGAATTCCTTTTTTTGTTCTTATAGAAAGATAATAAGGGTCCGAATCCTCGTGAAGGTAACCTGGTTTACCGGTATCTGCTATGGTAAAGGTGATATCTTCCTTTTCTTTTTCCACGGCTGCCACAAGGAGGGGGCCTCTGGATATCCAGGTTCTTTGATGCCTTATAGCAGTTTCCAGTTCTTCCGATATGTCACCATCCAGGGTGCCTTCGATATAGGTGGCATAATGGTTACTCATATCCCAGCTGCCGTGAAGGTCCATCCCGCAGGTAAAGGCAAGGGGGTAACCTTTTAAAACCAACTCTTCCCACCAGATTAATCCCCGTTCATTTACCTCATGGAGAGGTTCTAAATTATTGAATATCTCTATAAAGTCAAAGGAGTTAAAATCATGAATTTCCATGTCAAAGCGGCAGCCTCTGGCAAAGGGATGACCATAGGAGAAGGGATGTGCAACTCCCACAAGAGCGCCTTTTTCCCGGGCAGCGGCAAATAAAAGTTCCGGTTTATGGATGTTGATATTCTCCCAGGGGACATATTCCGTTAAGTTAAAGCACAGAATATGTCCGTAATAGGTGGTGTACTCCATTCCGTAGATGCAGGAAATAGGAGAGGAGTTTTTGATAAGAAATTCTTTTATTTTCCCATGGCCGGAGATGGTGTTATGATCGGTAATGGCAAAGGCATCTACCTTGTCTTTTTGGAGAAAATCAATCAAAGCAGCAGGAGTGAGGCTGCCGTCTGACTCTGTTGTATGGTTATGCAGCTCTAAGCGTTTATACATGTAAACCTCCCCTTTCCTCCTCATTTACGGATAAGGTTACTTCATAATGGGTATCATCCAGTATCACGTTAAATACCACCAGGGTAAGCCGGATTACTCCGTGAAGGCTTTCCTGGGGAAGACAGCCCTCGCTGGTATACTCTGTAGAATAGTGCATATGCCTTTCCGTTAACTGCTTATGTATACCTCCGATAAAATTATCGTTCATGGTGGCTATGGTATGAATTTCCGTTTTCATGCCGGCAATGGCACTATTTATTTGTTCTTCTGTTGCAATTTCCGTTTCGTACTCACCTTCACAGGCAGCGGTCAATTCGGCCTTTAATTCCTCTGTGATGTCCGTATAGTGCTGTTTGTCAAAGGTAAAGGCAATATCCATTTCATGGTATTCCTTATCCAGGCAGACGGTATAGGATATCTGGCCGACAAAGCCTTTATTTAGTATACCTCCTGCGGTATAAATAGTTTTCATTCTAACTCCTTTCGTGAATATCAAATCAAAGTTTGATGTTCACCGGAAGACACCATGATGGGCATCCGGCTGTCAGCTTCAATATACTACGTTAAAATTATGTGTGCAAGGCAGCAGGCGAAAGATATAAAAATATCCACTGTTCTGCGAAGATTTATCCATTGTGGAAAAGAGCCAAGTTTCATAAGCTTAATACAAAGAAATAAAACCGAAAATACCATAAAAGCATAGCTGCGAAAGGAGTTAAAAATGAAGCAGAGAATTTATCCGAAGTTTGAGAATATTTATAAGGGCAATCTTCATACCCATACCACCCGGTCAGACGGACCTTATGAACTGAATAAAATCCTTAAGGCCTATAAGGATATGGGATATCAGTTCCTTTGTATCTCAGACCACCGCAAATATTATGTCAGCAGTATTAAGGACAACGAAGAATTCATTGTATTAGACGGCATGGAGGGAGAGGTCGGAGACAGCTGTTACCACATTCATGCCATTGCAGATTATTCCGTAGAGGTGAAGGAGCGGTTTGAAGCCGAAGGTATCTGGCCGGTGACAGAACAGGATCCCCAGGAGACCATTGATGAGTATGTAAGAAGAGGAAATATCTGTATTATCAACCATCCAAGGTGGACCAAGATGGAATATGAGGAACTGTTAGAGCCGGAAGGATACTTAGGGATAGAAGTTTATAACAATAATTGCGACAGGGAAAGCCTTACAGGGTATGCTACGGATTACTGGGACTATTTGCTAAGAAGGGGTAAAAAGGTCTATGGTTTTGCTTCCGATGATGCCCATGCGGAAGATCTCCACCTTAATGTCAGGGAGTATTTTGGAGGCTGGATATGCGTATCTGCGGAAGGACTGTCACAAAAAAACATTGTAAACAGCTTAAAGACCGGCGACTTTTATGCCTCCAATGGGCCGGAAATTCTGGCAATCGACAGAGAGGAAAATACAATATCCATTCAGACAAGTCCCGTAAAATCCATCGCTTTTGTCGCATGGCCGGAGCATGGTCTTAATGTTTATGATAAGTTTGGAAAAGATATAAGGGAAGCCTCTTTTACTATTCCCAAAGGTACCGGCTATATAAGAATTGAGATTACTGACCAGTATGGCAAAAAGGCCTGGTCAAATCCGATTTTCCTTTGAGAATAGTTTGCAGTCTTTGGGAAAGGCATGGGAGCTAGTGTGTAGAAATTTACACTAAATCAAGAAGTTTCGTCTATTGTGGGAGCAGGCCTGATTTTTTATAATAAAATCAGATTAAAAGAGAGGAGAAACAGCATGGCAGCCGGAACCGTTATAAAAGAACAGCAAGTACATACAAAAAGGTCCCTTGGTAAAAGGCTTTTAAAATTCTGGCCCTTATATTTGATGCTGGTGCCCTGCATCATTTATTACATTTTAATTTGTTATATTCCAATGGGGGGTGTTGTTCTGGCCTTTAAGGATTATTCCTTCCGAAAGGGAATCTGGGGAAGCCCCTGGGTGGGATTCCGATACTTTAAAACCTTCTTTACCAGCTTTGATTTCCTGCGTTTACTTCGGAATACCTTAACGGTGGGCTTTATCAAATGCATTCTTGAATTCCCTTTTGCGATTATCCTGGCATTATTGCTGAATGAAGTCCGCAACATGAAATTCAAGAAAATCAGCCAGACTATTACTTATCTGCCCCACTTTCTGTCTACCGTAATCATTGTTACCATGCTGCAAAGGATATTGGCTCCAAACACAGGTGTGGTAAATCAGATAATCGGAAAACTGGGAGGAGATTCCGGCACGTTCTTTCTAATGGATGCGAAATACTTTTTCAGGCTGCTGTTCTCTATGGATTTATGGAGGAATATCGGATGGGATTCCATTATCTATCTGGCGGCTATCAGCGGGGTTGATTTATCCCTCTATGAGGCGGCAAGCATTGATGGATGTTCTAAATTAAAAAAGATGTGGCATATTACCCTGCCGGGTATCAGAGGAACCATTGGACTTTTATTCATCATGGGCGTGGGCGGATTGCTCTCCAGCGGTTTTGAACAAATATACCTGTTAAGGACACCGGGAAACATGTCAGTAGCAGATACCCTGGATACTTTTGTTGTACGTATAGGCCTTATGAACGGACAGTTTGGTTATGCTACGGCAGTAGGGCTGGTACAGGGTGTGGTAGGACTGGTGCTGGTTGTTGTATGCAATAAGCTGTCAAAGAAATTTACAGAAGTCAGTCTATGGTAAACAGGAAAGTTTCATCTTTCGTAAAAGGGAGCTAGCGTTTTACAAACGCCTAATCATATATAAAACAAGGAGGTATTTATGAAAAAAACTTTTTTAAAACGTTTCCTTACATTGGGGCTTATTGCTGCCTTAGTGGTTTCCAGTGCAGCGGCCTGTTCCAAATCAGACAAAAATACGTCTGATAACAACGGTTCATCAGGGACTACCGATGCCCCGGCTGATAAGCCGGATACCTGGATTGCTGACAGAACTATCACAATTCAAGCCTATGTAGACGATATCGGAAACAGTTTACCCAAGGACTTGAATAACACAGAGGTTATGAAAGAGATAACCAAGCGTACGGGTATTAAGCTGAATATCCAGTATACACCTGGCGACAGCGATTCCAGTGTCATGGCGGCACAGTTAGCTTCCGGTACTGTTCCGGACGTTATCGTTTCCTATCTGAATGACTCCACCAGACCGGAGTTCCCTATCCTTTTAAAGGCTGCCCGTGAAGGTATGTTTGCGGATGTGTCCGGCTATCTTAAAGATACGAAGGTATACAGCCGCTATTTAGAGGATGACTATCTTCCAAACGACACCAAGAAAAATATTACTTTCCGTGATGAATTTGACGGAGCTGCTTACATTCTCCAGTTTAGTATTGATTCCGAGGACAGGTCTTTGCAGTATAATCCTGAAGATGCTTATGTGGGTGGTTTGTATATCCAAAAATCCATCGTAGATGCGTTAGGCATAGATCCTTATAAGGTTAATACACAGGAGCAGTTCTATGACTTACTGGTAAAGATTAAGAATGGCGGATTTAAAGATGATAACGGCAATGCAGTATATCCGTTAGGACCGAAATACTGGGGCGGTTCTTCTGATACCCTGGAGTACATTACACCCGGATATAACTGGGGAGTAAGTGATGGTTATAACATTACAGATGACGGAACCATCAAGCATGAAATAGATACCGATTATGTTTACGAAAAAATTAATTACGTAAGAAAACTTCTGGCAGAAGGACTTATGAATCCTGAATTCTTTACGATGGATTCCACCCGTGCGGAAGAGGTATCTAAATCACATAATTCAGCTATTATGGCAGATGTCCACAATTATCAGGAGATTATTTACGGTTCTGATGATTGGACTCCATTGGGACCTTTAAATGATTTTACCGGAAATAATTCAAAAGTTGTACATGGTAAATCCGGTTATGGAGCATTTGCCATTTCAGCCGATGCAAAGAATCCGGAAGAAATCCTAAAGTTCTTTGATTATCTCTCTACGCCGGAAGGCCAGATGCTTTCTGAATATGGCGTGGAAGGAGTATCTTATAACATGGTAGACGGCAAGCCCGTTCTGACGGACGAAGCTCTGGCAAAACTCAATGAAGGAGATAAGGATTATCTGGTAAATAAAATCGGTGCCGGTTTTGGCGGTGCAGGATTTGCCTTCTTTGATTATGTTTTAACCAATCTGGACAGATTGAATAACTTTGGAGAAAGCCGTCCCGGTGCAGGTTCCAGCACTACATTTGCCAGATCGGTAGAAATTGCAAAGGATTATCCAAGAACCTTAAAGCTGGTTCCGGGTCTTGATGCAACCGCTTACTTGTCCGCAGATTCCCTGGCAGACGTAAAAGCCCAGATGTCTCTGTTAAACTATAAGGATATGCTGGTACAGGCAATTTATGCTAACTCTGATGAGGAAGTTAAGAAGATAGTGGAATCCTTCCGTGAGCAGTTAAAGCAGGCAGGCAATGATACCTTTATTGAATACATCGGCAAATTATATAAAGATGACAAAGAATCAATCGACTTCTACACAAAATAATTAAAACAGGAACTAAAACGGGACTTAAAAACCAGCAGCAGGCATTTCTGCTGCTGGTCCCGTAAAGACAAGGATAAGGTGGTGCTTACATGAAAAAGAACAGGATAAAAGCCAGTTTTTCTGAGCAGGTATTACAGGTCTTTATCTATTGCGTTTTGATAGGACTTTGTCTTATGATTATTCTTCCCTGTATTAATATCGTTGCTTTATCCTTTAATGATGGAAAAGATGCAGCCAAAGGGGGAATATATTTCTGGACTAGAAAATTTACATGGGCTAACTATAAAGAAGTATTCCAGGACGGATCCATTATGAAGGCCTATGTTATCACCATATCACGTACAGTTATCGGTACGTTGGCCAGCCTTTTAGTCACCTCCTTTGCGGCCTATTCCTTAAAGGAAAAGGAATTGCCGGGAAGAAAGATAATTACCATTCTGATTACTTTTACCATGCTCTTTAGCGGCGGTATGATACCTACTTATATTCAATATAACAAACTTGGATTGGTAGACAGCTTTTGGGTCTATGTTGTACCAGGACTTGTCAGTGTTACTTATTTATTAATGATGAGGACCTTTTTTGAAACAATCCCGGACAGTCTCGAGGAGTCGGCTAAATTAGACGGCTGCGGATATTTCAGGACATTTGGAACCATTATTATTCCCCTTAGCAAACCGGTAATTGCAGTTATTGGCTTATATACGGCAGTAAACCATTGGAATGACTGGTTTTCAGGAGCCTTCTACATGCGCTCCAGCAATTTGTGGCCGGTTCAGACCGTGTTGCAGCAGATGTTATCAAAAGCAATGGCCAGCAGGGAAGTTACAACGGTTTCACAGGCTATTGCCCAGAATGCCAATACTGTTACTTCA
Source organism: Anaerocolumna xylanovorans DSM 12503 (assembly GCF_900143645.1). GTDB lineage: Bacteria > Bacillota > Clostridia > Lachnospirales > Lachnospiraceae > Anaerocolumna > Anaerocolumna xylanovorans. Next base: position 15,711 of record NZ_FRFD01000013.1, read on the forward strand.
GATTCATTGAAAATGGCGGCAGTGGTTGTGACAACAGTACCTATCCTATGCGTTTATCCCTTTATCCAGAAGTATTTTGCGCAGGGTGCCATGATAGGTGCGGTAAAAGAATAAGTGAAAGAATAGAACATAGGATTCTTTACCAACGTGTAATTTATACTATCTTTCGTGCATACCTGCAGGATGTCTGCGGTGCTGCTCTGATAAAAGGTGTGATATTAATTATGAGAAGCGCGCGGGTAAAGAATTTTTTATATAGTTAAAATTCAAGGCTTTTGAAAGAAAGAGGTCAAAATAATAAAATGAATTGGAGAAAATATAGGGATATTCTAATTGGCAATCTGCTTATCACATTTTGCTATGCTTGTATTACGGTACCAAACCACATAATAAACGGAGGGGTAACAAGCTTTTCCATGGTATCGGCAAAGCTGTTGGACGTTCCCACAGTGTATCTGGTTAATGTGGTAACACTATTGCTGCTAGGCTTATGCTATATCGGACTGGGAAAGGAATATTTCTTTGGGACAATATTCAGCTGTATCTGCTACCTGGCCCTGTTCAATGTGTTTAGTAAGCTTGGATTTACCGTACATCTTCCCAAGCTGTTATCTGTTTTGCTAAGTGCGGCAGGGGTAGGCGCAGGATATTATATGTGCCTTCAGGCAAAGGCGACAACAGTGGGATTTGATGTACTTGCCCTAATATTGAATAAAAAATGGAGCAAATTAAACATAGCCTATACCATGGGAGTGATTAATTTAGCGGTTATGCTATATGGAGGTTTTATTTTTGGAGTGACAGCAGTTATTTACGGAGCAGTTTTTGTCGGGGTACAGTCCTTCACACTGAATGAACTTCAAAAATATGCCAGGAAGAGAAGCGGGGCAATAGCAAATACATAAGGAAAGGAATCAGTGTAAAAAATAAAAAACATTTTTCACTTTCTATTTAGGCAATTTCGCAAATAAACTTGCGAAATGCATGGAGGTTAAAATGACAGAAAAGAAATGGGATGCATTTATTTATGGTGATGTAAATGTGGATATCATTATTCCCGGTGTAGAGAAGTTTCCGGAACCGGGACAGGAGGACTTAACAAATACCATGGATACCTACGTGGGAGGCGGAGCAGCTCTTTTTACCCTGGGGCTTGGCAAGTTAGGCCTTAAACCTGTTTTTCAAGGCTCCATCGGGGAAGATTGCTATGGAAGATTTATTCTGGAGGAGTTTCATAAAAGCAATGTGGATAACTCCCTGTTAAGCTTTAGTAATAAAAATAAGACAGGCATTTCCTTAAGCTTTACCAATGAAAAGGACCGTTCTTTCTTAACCTACAGGGGAACCAATGCAGAAATAAATCTTAAGGACATAGATCTTAATAAGGTACGGCAGGCAAGACATATCCATGTTACCGGCTACGCGGGAAGGCAAAATCACAGAGAATATCTGAAACTTTTGGCGGAAGTAAAAAAGCTTAAAAGTGTAAGCATCAGCTTCGATGTGGGCTGGGATGCCTCCGGTGAATGGTATGAAGGAATCTATGAACTGTTTCCCTTCATTGATGTCTTATTTATGAATGAAACAGAAGCCATCCATTACGGAAGGAAAGCAGAGGCCGGAGAGGCCATAAAGGATTTTGCAGCACGTGCAAAGATTGCTGTTGCCAAGCTTGGGAAGAAAGGCTCCATTGCGTATTCCGGCAGTGAATTCTGCCAGGCTGCCCCCTATCAGGTGAAGGCGGCAGATACTACGGGGGCGGGGGATTCCTTTAATGCAGGGTTTATCTATGGGTATTTAAAAGGAAAAAGTCTGACAGAATGTTTATTGATAGGAAATGCCTGCGGAGCCCTATCGGTAACAGCTTATGGAGGAAATACAGCATTTCCTTCAGAAAACAGACTATATGAATTTATGGAAGAACAGAAAGGGAGGTAAAAGTTATGAAGATTGCAGTAATCGGAGGAGCAGGTGTCAGGACCGTTATATTTATCAACGGTCTGTTAGCACGCTATAAGAAATTAAACATAGACAAGGTGGTGCTATACGATATTGACAGTGAGAAACAGGAGATTATCGGAAAGCTTTGCTCCCATGTAATAGGCAGGAGAAAAGAAGAACTTAAACTGGAGATTGCAAAGAACCCCATAGAGGCTATTACCGGAGCGGATTACATCGTAACTACCTTAAGAGTTGGCGGGGATCATTCCAGAGTGATAGATGAAACCATTGCCCTCGAGGAAGGTGTTATCGGACAGGAAACAACGGGAGTGGGAGGTTTCTCCATGGCTGTCCGCACCATACCGGTACTCCTTGAATATTGTGAGCTGATACGCACTTATGCACCAAATGCCTGGATATTTAACTTTACAAACCCTTCCGGACTGGTCACCCAGGCACTAAAAAGTGCCGGCTATGACAGGATAATCGGAATCTGTGATGCACCCAGCAGCACGAAAGTCCGCATGGCAAAGGCGCTGGGAGTAGAGGAAAAGGATTTGTATGTGGAGTTCTTTGGCTTAAATCATTTGTCCTGGATAAGAAGTGTTAAGGTGAAGGAAAAAGAAATACTGCAAAGCTTACTTAAGGATGATGACTTCTTAAATAAAGTCCAGGAATTCTCCATGTTTGACCCGGAGCTTTTGCGTTCTACCGGATTTCTGCCCAATGAATATCTGTATTATTTCTATCACAGGGAAAAGGCCTTGGAAAATATCCTAAAGTCAGGGGAAACCAGAGGCAAAACCATTGAAGCGGTCAATGGTGAAATGATGAAGGAATTAAAGAACATGGATATGGAAGCAGACCCCGAAGGAGCACTTCAAATATTCCTTTACTATATGGCACTTAGAGAAAGCTCCTATATGAGTATTGAAACAGGAAGCGGCAAAAGGGAAGAGATTAAAAGAGGTGTCCTGGAAGTTCCTGACGGAATGGGCTATGCAGGCGTAATGTTAGACTGTATTGAAGGACTGCAAAGTGAGGAAGGCTGCAACCTGGTTTTATCCATAGAAAACAATGGCTGCATCAAGGGGCTTTTGGATCAGGATGTAATTGAGGTTACCTGTAATGTATCAAAGAAGGGTATATGCCCAGTTCCCATTGGAGAGGTACCGGAGTCTTCTTATCTTCTCATCCGAATGATTAAAATGTATGAAAAGCTTACGATAGAAGCTGTCAGAACAAAGTCAAAAGAAACCGCTATTCAGGCATTGACGCTGCATCCGCTCATCAATTCCTATTCTCTTGCAAAAAGACTGGTGGAACGTTATGACGGGGCTTATGGAATGTTTAGTGTAAAATAAAAGCATTTTACACCCTGATTTGAGGCAGTAAATCATCTGCAAGCAGATGGTTTATGCCATGGGAGCTAGTGTGAAAAATAGAAAGCATTTTTCACTTTTGATTTAGGCAGTTTCGTGTAGATTGCAAGCAATCTACTGGTAAACTTGCGAAATGCATGGGTGTTAGTATGAAAGGAGAAAGATATGCCCTTTGATTTTCACAACAGAGACAGAATCAATCATTTAATAGAGGAACTGAAAGAACAGCGCTATAAGAAGCTAAAGGATATTCCTGTTTTTCACTGGTATGGGGATGACGGCAGCAACGGGAACAGGCTTCCCCAGGGAGAACCGGTGGAGGTAGGAATTGGTTACCGCTGGAAGGGGTGGGATCAGTACAACTGGCTGTGTACCCATATTTCCATCCCGGAGGATATGAAAGAGGAAGAGGTTGTTGGACTTTTTGATTTCGGAGTTCCGGAAGGAACGGGAAACAACAGCCATTTTGAAAGCCTCTTGTACTTAAACGGCGTACCCTATCAGGGAGTGGATGGCAACCACAAGGAAGTATTCTTTGAGGTAGCAGAAAACGGTACGGAGTTTGATTTAAAATTTCGCGTATGGTCCGGTCTTAGCGGCGGAGGTGTACCAAAGGATATGCCCATGGAGATAGAACGTGCCCAGTTTGGGGTACTGGACCATAAGACAGATGATTTCTACTTTCTTACCAGAAGTGCAATGGAGACCTATGATTTATTGGATAAAAACCATGAGTATAAGGAATGGCTTCTTAGCATATTGGTGAAAACTTTTCAGCTGGTGAATTATACGGAAACAGGGTCCCCTTCCTTTTATGAGAGCATAGGAAATGCTTATGAATATCTGGACAGCAAACTGGACGGAAGAGGGAAACCTGATGTCAGCGTCAGCCTTTTAGGGCATACCCATATTGACGTTGCCTGGCTTTGGAGGCTTAAGCATACCAGAGAAAAGGCAGCCCGCTCTTTTTCTACCGTAAACCGGATGATGGAGAATTACCCCTACTACCATTTCCTCCAGACCCAGGCCCAGCTTTATGACTTTATCAAGGAGAATTATCCGGATATCTATGAGAAAATACAGCAAAGGGTGAAAGAAGGCAAATGGGAACCCTCCGGTTCCATGTGGGTTGAGTGTGACTGCAACCTGGTAAGCGGAGAGTCTCTTGTAAGGCAGATTTTAATGGGAAAGCTTTTCTTTGAGAGGGAATTTGGCTATACTAACGATTTTCTCTGGCTGCCGGATGTATTCGGGTATTCCTGGGCACTTCCCCAGATACTGAAAAAATCCGGTATCCACACCTTTATGACAACAAAGATAAGCTGGAATGACATGAATAAACTTCCCTATGATACCTTTTTATGGAGAGGAATGGACGGAACAGAGATAGTATCACATTTTATTACCACTACAGATCAGGGTTCCGATTACTATACCTATAACGGAGATACCAGGCCCTATGCCGTAAAGGGAATCTGGGATAATTACAGCAATAAGGATTTAAACAGGGATTTGCTCATAGCTTATGGATACGGCGATGGGGGCGGCGGACCCAACCGTGATATGCTGGAAACCATAAAGCACTTAAATAAGCTTCCGGGGATTCCCCACGTAAAGACAGAGAGTGCAGCAGAGTACTTTCACAGGCTGAATGATACGGTTGAAAAGAATGAACTGGAAGGTTATCTTCCGGTATGGGACGGGGAATTGTACCTGGAATTCCATAGAGGTACCTATACTTCCCAGGCCTATAACAAGAGGATGAACCGAAAGATGGAATTCTCTCTAAGAGATGCAGAGATGTTATCGGTACTGGCAGAAATATTTTCGCAGCTTGCCTATCCGGCAGAAGAGCTTACCAGAGCCTGGAAGATTGTACTTTGCCATCAGTTTCATGATATTCTGCCCGGTTCCTCCATCAGAGAAGTGTATGAGGACAGCCGCGTAAACTATAGTATTGCCAAAAAGCATATAGAAAGCGTGATGCTAAAGGTAAACCAAAGTCTATATAGCAGGGAAGAGGGAACCTATACCGTTTGGAATAATTCCAACTGGAAACGAAGCTCCTATGTTTTCATACCGGGGACAGAGGCTGGTACTGCCTTTGTGGATGAAAAGGGCGAGGTGCTGGATTGCCTGGCAGAAGAGGGCGGAACCCTTGCTTTCGTAAAGAATATGGAGCCTTTCTCCTTTACTGTTCTCAAGAAAACAGCAGAGAAACCCCTTCCTGTAAAAAGATTTACGGGAGAAGATGCTGTCCGGGAGATTTCAACTGCCTATTACCGGGTTGCCTGGAACAATAAAGGCCAGCTGACCAGTATCTATGACAGGGAAGCCGCCAGAGAGATTTTGGCTGATGGTAAATGCAGCAATGTCTTCCAGGTATTTGAAGATAAGCCCAGATGTTTTGACGCCTGGGAACTGGAGGCGACCCATCATGACAAGATGGAAATTGTAGAGGATTTAAGGGAGCTTTTCGTGGAAGAAAATGCCCTTGGCATCTTTGTTACTTTCAAATGGAATTATCATAAATCAGTGATTACCCAGCGTATGTGCCTGTATTACAACAAAAAGCGTATTGATTTTAAGACAGAAGTAGAGTGGCAGGAGCAGCAAAAGCTCTTAAAAACAGCTTTTCCCGTAAATATAAGGGCAGTAGATGCCAGATTCGACATTCAATTTGGAAATATCCGAAGACCTATTACCAGAAACACCAGCTGGGAGGCGGCAAAATTTGAGGTGGCAGCCCATAAATGGGCGGACATCAGTGAGACCGGTTATGGCGTGGCCTTATTAAATGATTGCAAATACGGTCATGACATCTTTGAGGATACGATCCGTCTTACCCTGATAAAGTCTGCCATAGATCCTGATTACAAGGCGGACTTAGGGTTTCATGAGTTCACCTATGCCCTCTATCCTCACAGGGAAGAGTGGTATGAAAGTGACTTGGAAAAGGAGGCCTTTGACCTGAATAATCCGCTTACGGCAGTTCCCGGAAAAGTGCAGGGATTGGGAGAAAGCTTTTTACGCTTCAGCGAAGATAATATATCCGTGGATTGCATGAAACAGGCGGAAGAATCTAAGGAAGTAGTAGTCCGCTTCCATGAATTCACCGGTGCCAGAAAGGCGGTACTGGTAGAAACTGCCCTTCCTGTAAAGGCCTGGTGTGAATGCAGCCTGATGGAAGAGCCCATGGGGGATTATGAGACAGGCCCCATCCGGCTTCTGGTAAAGCCCTATGAGATTAAGACTCTGTTACTTCGGTTTTAGAGGCAGGATAAACGCACGAAGGACGTATTTGGAGAAATCTATAATAAAAGCAGAAAGGCAGTACCGCAGGCTTTATGCCATGGGAGCCTGCATGGGAAAGACTATGAAATTTACAGAAAATAAAAGATATGAGAAAGCTTCTGATGATCTGCTGGTAATTCCCTACAGGGAGGCAGAAGAGTTAAAAGAAAGGCTTAAAAAGCTGGCAGGAGGTCCTTCACCGGTGATTTGGGAGAAGATACTCCACGTATTTGAGGGCGTGCTTAAGAGGCAGAAGAATGCCGGGCAGCAGACGGTATTTCTTAAAGAGGAAGAAGGAAGCCTTTGTGTAACTTTTCTAATGCTGGAGCAGGGAAGAAAGTCAGGGCTTGAAAGTCTAAGAGATGCTTTTTGCACCTTTGGCAGGGAGTTATCAGGGGACTGCCAGATTGTCCTGGAAGGCTTGCAGTTACCGGGCTTGCAGGAACAGGAGATTGCAGAGGCCATTGTAAAGGCCATGTACTACGGGGCTTATTCCTTTGCAGCAGAAAAGATAAAGGAATTGCCCGGAAAAAGAATCTATTCCCTTAGGGATGAGTTAAAGGAAGAAAAAAAATCCTGCATGGTTACTATTATAAACAGTACCCCATTAGGAAAAAGTCTCGCCAAAGCAGCTGATTACGGCCAGTGTATAAATTATGCCAGAATGCTTGGAGACATGCCGGCAAATTATCTTCGTGCCAAAGAGTTTTCCGGATATTTGGAGGATTTGGCCAGGGACTATGGGCTGGAATGCGAAATATTAGGAGGCCAGGAGTTAAGCGCCCTGCACAGCGGCGGAATCCTTGGGGTCAATGGCGGAAGCACAGAGGAAGCCAGACTTATTACTCTTTATTACGAAGGCCTAAAAGGAGCACCAGTGACCGCCTTAGTTGGGAAGGGAGTTATGTTTGACAGCGGCGGTTACCATTTAAAATCCCTTTCTTCTATGGATGGCATGAAATACGATATGTGCGGTGCCGCCAATATGGCAGCAGCTTTTGAAATAGCCGTCAGGCAGAAAAGCAAAAAGAACCTTCTTCTTATTATACCGGCAGTGGAGAATCTTATCGGTCCTTCTGCTTTAAGGATGGGAGATGTCATAACGACCATGTCCGGCAAGACGGTAGAGGTGTACAATACGGATGCGGAAGGGAGACTTATCCTTTGTGATGCCCTGACTTATGCAAAAAGAAAGGGAGCGAAGACGATTCTTGACCTTGCCACCCTGACCAATTCCTGCAGAAAGGCACTGGGAGATGAAATCTCTGGAATTTATTCCAATGAGGAAGCCATATGCAGGGCATTTGGGGAAACGGCAAAAATCCAGGGAGAAAAGGTATGGAGGCTTCCGCTGGATGAATGTTACCATAGGCTTTTGTACCGTACCCAGACAGCGGACCTTATAAACTATGCTCCGGAAGGCGACGGAGCCGCCAATGCAGCGGCCTGTTTCCTGGAGGAATTTATAGAAGAGGATACTGCCTGGATTCACATGGATATCGTCGGTACATCAGTAAACAGAAGTGAGAGCAGTATGCACGCAAAAGGTGCCTCCGGTATCCTAACGGCTTCTGTGGCTGCCTTTTTAGAATAAAAAAAATATTTTAAAGAGTTTAAAGAAAAGGACACTTCTGTTAAAATAGCAGCAGAAGGAGATTATCACATTATGAGACCAGAAGAAAAACAACTTAAACTAAACGAGGCAGTAACAGAAATTGCAGAGAAAATAGGAGAAAGATTTTCCGGTGAAGAAAAGCTGCATCAGACATTTCTTAACTGCTATGCCAGTACGGCAAAAACAACAACGAGATTTTTAGAAGAGGGAGAGGCCTTTGTATTTACAGGGGACATCGAAGCCATGTGGTTAAGGGACTCCTCTGCCCAGGTAGTGCATTATCTTCCCTTTGCCAGGGAATACCCTATTATCGCAGAATTTATCAAAGGATTAATCAAAAGACAGATGCGTTATATACTCATAGATCCCTATGCCAATGCCTTTAACGAAGAAGCCAACGGCAGATGCTGGGAAGTGGACATTACAGAGTCTAATCCCTGGAACTGGGAACGTAAATACGAGGTGGATTCTCTTTGCTACCCCGTCTGGCTGCTTCATGAATATTGGAAGGTTACCGGAGATGCTTCTGTTTTTACCGGTGAGGTGGAGAAGGTATTTAAAACCATTCTGGATTTGTGGAAGAGAGAACAAAATCATGAGAATGATTCTTCCTATTCCTTTGTACGCGTAAACTGCCCGCCTTCGGATACCTTGACCAGGGAAGGCCGCGGTGAGCCCTGCGGCTATACGGGAATGACCTGGTCAGGCTTTCGCCCCAGCGATGACGCCTGCCGTTATGGCTATCTGATTCCTGCTAATATGTTTGCCGCTACCGTACTGGGTTATATGGAAGAGATTGCGCAAAACATTTTTCAAGACAGTGCGCTTACAGCACAGATAGAGAAACTTCATGGAGAAATAGAGGACGGAATCCGGAAATACGGTATTATACAGCATGAGAAATACGGTGAAATCTACGCTTATGAAACCGATGGGTTTGGCAATTACAATCTCATGGATGATGCCAATGTACCAAGCTTACTGTCAATACCCTGGCTGCGCTATAAGGACGAGGAGGACAGGGTATACCAAAATACCAGAAAGTTTATATTAAGTTCTGCTAATCCGTATTATTACGAGGGAAGTAAGGCGAAAGGCATCGGAAGTCCCCACACACCAGAGGATTATATCTGGCACATTTCCCTTACCATGCAGGGACTTACGGCTGTAAGCCGGGAAGAGAAAGAAGAACTTCTTAAAGTAATTCTTGAAACCGATGCCGGCTGTCAGGTAATGCATGAGGGATTCCATTGCGGGGACCCGTCGAAATTCACCAGGGAATGGTTTGCCTGGGCGAATTCTTTATTTGCTCTCTTTGTAATGCAGGTTTATGCAGAATAAGGAAGGACAGAAATTACAATGAGGAATTATTATTTTGATACCATAATTGAAAAAGACGTTCTGGAAAATTATCTTTCCAGAGCGGTAACAGCAGCCTTTTTTGTCCATACGAAGACCTTGGAAGATGATTTAAGGGCATTAAAAAATATGGGAGTAAAGTTCATCGGCAGGGCTTCCGGAATCTGGGAACCTGATGAGGATGACGAAGAGCATTTTAGCAAGTCAAAGTACCTGGCAGACCGGGTGCATGAAATAGACCCGGATATTATCCTGCAGGCTTGTATCTTTGAAGCGGTATACCGGCACATAGAGAATTTTAAAGTACCGGCCTATGTATTTGAAGCCTTTGGGATGGAGACAGAAGACAGGGGTTTTTGCTTTGAGAAAATGCGCTTTCCCCAGAAGCCCCGGGGATTTATCTGGGGAGAGGACGGAGCACTTCCCGATATCAATGAATTAGAGACCAGGCTCTGGTTTTATTACCGTGCCACCAGATATATCGATGCAGGCTATGAGGCCCTTCATATGGGACAGATACATCTTTATACTGCCAATGACTTAGGGATGGTGAAGATGGCAGAATTAACCGGAATGATACGTGACTATGCCAGAATTCATGGGAGAAGGCATAAGGTACTCTTAGATGCCCATAGCCATGGCATCAGTATCAGGGGAAAGCTGCTTCTTGACTATCACGCCATGCCCTTTACCAGATATCCTTTACTGGACAGAAAAGGGGAAAAGCTGGTTCTTGTAAGGGAAGGCTTTAGCGAAGGAGGAGAAAATCCCAATGGATTTTGCGCAGAGGTCATGCCCTATCTGATGGAGTATGACAACTGGGGCGGCAAAGTGACAGAGGATTTTCACCGTTACTCCTATGAAGAACGGGCCTGGATGGACTGGTGGGGGTATGACCAGATTGGCTGGTTTGCGAATCAGGACGAAGAAGGTCAAAAGCACTTTTTGGAATATACCTATAAGTGGACGGCTGTTAACAATGTAAATGCCTACTTTGAAATACCGTTCAGAAGAACCCTTGATAAGGCAGCTGTATATATGAAACGGGCCGATAACGCAGCGATGGATTATCAGGATTATTACCAGATTAATGAAAAGAGTCCTGCCTGCCCTATGGGCTTTAGTCAGGAAGAAACGGTGAAAAGGCTTTGGGAAACAGGGGATGCTCTTCGTAAAAAGGCCGGAAATCCTCCGGGACTCTTAGATTACGGAGCCAAAAATGTTTATGATGAAGCCACCGGTATGAAACTGCCGGAGAAAATCGTGGTGTACGGAAGCTTTCAGCCCTTTGTGGGAGCAATAAAGAACGATTCCAACAGTGAGATTACAAGGATGTACTATATCGGGGATAATACCTATACCCTGTCGGTAGTAATGCCTTATGCCGGTGAGTACGATTATGCCGTATCCACCTATGGAACCCTTTCTGCAACCTACTGCTATGATACCTATCCCAGAAGCGGTTCCAGCAATAAAGGCTTCTTTAAGGTGGAGAAAGATAATACGGTTGTACGGTTCCGCTATCGCTTCATGGATAATCTGGTTACCATTGAAATGTTTGAGGATTGAGAATGGAAGAGCTGGATAGAGAATTGATTAAGATTGTTCCAAGTGCCAGGCAGCTTGCCCACCAGCAGCTGGAATTCTATGCTTTTATCCATTTTGGTATCAATACGGTTACCGGAAGGGAATGGGGAGACGGAACAGAGAATCCCGCAAGCTTTCATCCGGACAGGCTGGATGCGGACCAATGGGTAGGGGCGGTAAAGGCAGCCGGCATGAAGGGACTTATTCTGACTTGTAAGCACCATGACGGTTTCTGCTTATGGCCCAGCCGGTATACAAAGCATACCGTTGCGGCCAGTCCTTACAGGGAAGGAAAGGGAGACATCGTAAGGGAAGTATCACAGGCCTGCAAAAGAGGAGGCCTACAGTTTGGGATATATCTTTCGCCCTGGGACAGGAATCAGGAAACCTATGGCTTTGGAGAGGTATATAATGACTTCTTTGTCAATCAGCTCACAGAGCTTTTGACCGGTTACGGCGAGATATTTTCCGTCTGGTTTGACGGAGCCTGCGGAGAAGGAAGCAATGGTAAAAAACAGAAATATGACTGGGAAAGGTACTATAGCATTATAAGAGAATTTCAGTCTGGTGCCTGTATCAGTGTCTGCGGACCGGACATCCGCTGGTGCGGAAATGAGGCAGGGGATACCAGGCCCTCGGAATGGAGCGTGGTACCGGGAAGAACCAGTGAAACGGAGACGATTGCGGAAAAAAGCCAGCAAAAAGACCATTCTGCCTTCCGGGAGAGAAAAATTACCGCGGCAGACTTGGACCTTGGAAGCAGGAAAGTTCTGGCGGATGAGAAGGATTTCATCTGGTATCCGGCAGAGGTTAATACTTCTATCCGCCCGGGCTGGTTTTATCATAAAGAAGAGGATAAGATGGTTCGCTCCCTGTCAGAGCTGCTCTCCATCTATTACAGCTCTGTTGGCGGTAATGCCGCTTTTCTTTTGAATATACCTCCCACCGGGGAGGGACTGATTTATGAAAAGGATGTGGAAAGGCTAAAGGAACTGGGTGATTCTTTAAAGAATAGCTTTTACCAAAATCTGCTCTTAAGTGCAAGGCTTTCTTCTGACTGCCAGCTTGATGGATTTGGCATCGAACAGGTAAGAGAGGACAGTTATGAGACTTATTTTCGGACGGAGGATAAAAGAACCGCCTGTGTGATCGACCTTCAATGGGACATGGAACAGACAGTAAGATATATTGTGTTAAAGGAAAATATTACCCTTAGCCAGCGTATTGAACAGTTTAAAGTTACGGCAGAGGCAGGCAGCAGGTCTGTTACCCTTTATGAGGGAACTGTTGTGGGATATAAGCGTATCATTCCCCTTTCTGCCGTAAAGACAGGGCATATAAGGATTCATATTCTGGATGCCAGGATTGCACCTACCTTATCCTTTATTGGAGTTTATTGATTTATTTAGAAGGAAAAGAAGAAACCTAAAGGAAGCTAAGAGATGAAGAATAAGACCGTGTTATTTATAAGCTTTATGCTTATTATGATTGCTATGGGAGCCAATGACAGCCTGCGCGGTATTTTTGCCATGGTATTTACAGAACATTTCAGATTAAATGCAACACAGGTTTCCCTGATCATAACCGTCAGCTATATTGGAAATCTGGCATTTTTATTCTTAGGCGGGGCCTTTATTGACCGGTTCCGAAAGAAGCAGGTATTTATCTGTGTGCTTTTCATCTGGATGAGCGGCATCCTTTTGTTTATCCTGACGGATAACTATCTGGTATTGCTGGTAGGAATGTTCTTATGTGTGGGTGCATCTACCCTGATAAATACGACAATTAACATTCTGGTGCCGGTAATCTTTACCGCATCCCCCGGGCTGATTGTCAATGTGCTGTATTTTGTACAGGGCATCGGTACCAGTGGCAGCCAGAGCGGGATAGGAAGGATTTCTTTGAACTTTGCAGTCTGGAAGTCGGTTAATATAGGGCTTATTGTTATTGCTTTGGCGGGTCTTTTATTTCTTCTTTTTAAAGACATCCCGGATGTAAAAGGAGAGAAGAAGGCGGTATCTTACAGGGATATTATGAAAACACCGGCTTTTTTGTTCTTTACCCTGCTGTTTGGTTTTTATTTCATAGCAGAGCATGGGATACTGAACTGGCTTTTAATCTATGGCACCGAAGAGCTTAAGATGACAGCAAAAATCTCTGCAGGATACCTGTCCGTGTTTTTCGGCGGGATAACCCTGGGGCGTCTTCTTTTGGCACCGGCTGTCCAAAAGATTGGAGTTTCCAAAAGTATCGGCATATTTGCAAGTTTGGGAACTGTTTTTTATATCGCCGGAATTCTTCTTGGCGGAAAGTGGATAGTACTTCTTAGCATTTCCGGGATTAGTATTTCTATTGTGTATCCAACACTGGTGCTTATGATACGGAGTTTTTTTCGGGAAGAAGGAATTGCTACCGCCACCGGTGCTATTATAAGCCTGGCAACGGTATGTGACATATGCTTTAATGCTTTTTTTGGAAAGCTGACGGACTTAATCGGATTACGGGGCTCCTTTTACATCCTGCCTGCCAGTATGCTGATATTCTGTCTGCTCTATGTCTTATTCCTAAGCCGGGTAAAACCCACGGAGAATCTATTGATAAAGGAACGGGATCTATAGCTTTAATGAAGGAAATATTAGTTGACCTGTTCTCTCTGCTATTCCTTTCAATTATAAGGGGGTATATAAAAAGTTAACACTTTTTATATACCCCCTTATAATTGGCCGAAGTGATAAAGAGAATAAGCAGCCCGCAATAAAATACGGGAGGCTATATGGTTTAGATCTGGTTCATAATGTTGATTTTAGATATAGATGTTGTCGTAAAGTCATTCCGATACTCCAGAGGAGTTTTTTGTGTATCACGTTTAAAAACTTTAATGAAATAGCCGCAGTCATCATAACCCAAACTTTCGGCAATGGTACGAATAGACCAGTCCGTGTTATGCAGAAGCTCTTTTGCACGTTCTACTTTAATGTGGTTTACATAGTCAGAGAGGTTTCCGGTATTTTCTTTTGCAAACAGCTTACTGAAATAGCTGGGGGAAATATTGCATAGAGCAGCTATTTTAGAGAGATATATCTTTTCCTCGGGATGCTTTTTTATATAGGCATAGGCAGGTTCTAAAAGCTTATTGGATTCCTTGGCAGGGCGGTTGATAATTGTCTTTGTATTATTATAGGCGCTGTCATAAGAGTAGTCAGGGGCTTTATCTGATTTCGTTTTCTTATCTTTAGAAGTTATTTCAGTAACAGTTTTATTAAGAATAGCAACTTCTACACAATAATTGCCTATATGTAAAATCATATTAGCCAGGGCTATAATCTTTGTTAAACGCATAACAGGAAGCTGGGAATAGCTTTCCTGCAGATTGGCGTCACAGGAGATGTCTATTGTGCTGTCGATTCTATGCAGAATATGTTCGGGTTCATGTTCAGCATCTTCCGGGGCCAAAAGTACCTGTCCGGCCATAAATGCACCTAAATATAAATCGTCTACAATAATCGGGATGGCAAAATCTACAAGTCCCGCGTGGCACAGATAAATAAAGGGCTTGCGTATCCGTGCTGCTTCCAGCCCTCCATGAGAGTCGCATTTTTCACAATATCCCCCATACTTGGAGGAACGTACCTTCTTACAGAATTCGCTGCAATTACTGTGAGTAGTAAGAGGGACCCCCTTGTAATCAACAGTAATAAGCGCAAGCTCCGTAGCTTGAGAAATATCCTCCTGAATTTTTTGAAATTTAGCGGGATTAACAATTTGATGTATATCTGTTAAGGTTATTTTCAAATTTATATTCCTCCATGCAAAAATTGATTTTCATGATAGAAAAAATATTGACAGGAAAATATTATTATAATATTGCTATATATTCCGATTATATAGTGAAAGAAAGTGAAAAGTCAAGTATGTATGGGCTTGCTGCAAATAAAACCTAATTTAATGATACGAAAATTTTACATTATTAACTAAAATTTTTGACTTTTATTTTATATGAATAGATGCTATAGTCCAATGTTATTTCTTTGATGGCATGCTACAATGAAAATGTAAAAAATAACTATAAATAATTGTATATATGCATTGCAATTATACATTATAACAAATTTAAAGGAGGATATATATGAGAAAAGCATTTATTTGCCCAACAAAGTATGTACAGGGAGAAGATGAATTGTTAAATCTGGGGTATTTTGTGAAAAGCTTCGGTAAATCGGCACTTTTGATTGCTCACTCCGATGATGTAGCCAGAGTAAGAGAGAAGTTGGATGCTACTTCGGAAAAATTTCAGATCACTTTTATAGAAAGCGGGTTTAAGGGCGAATGCTCCAGAGAGGAAGTAGCAAGGCTGCAGCAAGTTGCAAAAGAGAATGGATGTGCCTGCACCATTGGATTAGGAGGGGGTAAGGCTATTGATACTGCTAAATGTGTCGCTATGGGTGAGGCCTTGATTATCTGTCCTACAATTGCAGCTACGGATGCACCTACCAGCCATTCCGCAGTCCTGTATACACCGGATGGAGTGTTTGATGACTATGCATACTTTAAACAAAGTCCAAGTGTAATTCTGATTGATACAACAATAATCGCCAATGCACCTACCCGATTTTTAGTATCCGGTATGGGTGATGCATTATCTACTTATTTTGAGGCGAGAGCAACGAAAGATTCTTATTCAAAGGTTAATGCAGGCCTGCCGTGCGGTTTCAGAGAAGGCTTATGCGAAGAAGCAAAAGGGACAAATACAGCAATTGCCTTAGCGGAATTATGTTATAAGACCCTGTTAAAAGAGGGTGAAAAAGCAAAATTTGCCTGTGACTGTAACATGGTTACCCCGGCCTTAGAAAATATTATAGAAGCCAATATCCTTTTATCCGGCTTAGGCTTTGAAAGCGGAGGGCTTGCGGCTGCCCATGCTATCCATGATGGATTGACAATGCTCCCTGGAACCCATAAATATTTCCATGGAGAAAAAGTGGCTTTTGGTACGATTGCACAGCTTGTACTAGAAAATGCACCGGAAGAAGAATTATATGAGGTATTGGATTTTTGTGTGAGAATTGGTTTGCCGGTGTGTCTGGCGGATATCGGAGTGGACTCTGTTTCCAGAGAAGAGCTAATGAAAGTAGCCCAAAAAGCGTGTGAGCCGGAGGAATCTATTTATTCCATGCCATTCCCGGTAAGTACAGAGACAGTTGCAGCTGCCATTGCTACTGCGGATGCGATAGGAAAAGCTTATAAAGCAAAATAGGAGGATGATTATGAAAAAAATTATTAACAGGCCGGAAACGGTAGTGGATGAAATGTGTAAAGGAATAGTACTGGCACATCCGGAACTAGTTTTATCTGAAAAATATAAAATCATTAAAAGGAAAAGGCTTAATAAAGATAAAGTCAGCTTAATCAGCGGCGGAGGGAGCGGGCATGAACCGGCCCATGCAGGATATGTGGGTACAGGGATGTTAGATGCCGCAGTTTGCGGGGATGTATTTGCCTCTCCTTCGACAATTCAGATATACAACGCTATCCTGGAAACACGGTCGAATAGAGGTACTCTATTAATTATTAAAAACTATTCCGGAGATTGCATGAATTTTGATGCTGCCTCTGAAATGGCGGAAGATGAAGATATCGTAGTTGAAAAAGTATATGTAAATGATGATGTGGCTGTAAAAGACAGCTTATATACAATTGGACGAAGAGGCGTTGCAGGTACTGTGTTTGTGCATAAAATAGCAGGCGCGGCAGCGGAAAAAGGAATGGATCTCTCACAGGTTAAGGCTGTAGCTGAAAAAACAATTGCAAATGTAAGGTCAATTGGGTTTGCATTCACCTCCTGTACAGTACCGGCAAAGGGGACACCAATATTTACTTTGGAAGAAGATGAAATGGAATTTGGCGTAGGCATTCATGGTGAGCCGGGAATAGTGCGTGAAAAGATTGTTCCTGCCGATGAACTTGCAGAAAAAATGGTAGAAAGAATTGTGAAGGATATTCCATATCAGCAAGGGGATGAAGTCGCACTTCTCATAAACGGACTTGGGGCATCTCCGGTTCAGGAATTGTATCTTTTGAACAACTCAGTAAGCAATGCCATAGCAAAAAGAGGGATAAAGATTTATAAAACTTTTGTAGGTAACTATATGACCTCTATTGATATGGCAGGGGCATCTGTAACCTTACTTAGACTCGATCAGGAGTTGAAGGAATTACTTGATGAGCCTTCAGATACACCCGCGATAAAGATCTGGTAATAATAAATTTGCTATTTACGAAAGGAGTTAATATATGGAAAAGTTATATGCAAGTGATATTGTTAAAATAATTGATTTAATGGCAGAGGTCATTATAGAAAATGAAGTGTACTTTTGTGAATTGGATTCTGCAGCCGGTGATGGTGATTTTGGAATGTCACTGGCAAAAGGATTTAAAATATTAAGAAGCGAATGGGCCGGGCTTTCGAAAGAAGATACCGGTTTATTCCTGAAAGACTGTGGAATGATTATAACTGAAAATTGCGGGGGAGCCTCCGGCCCGATATGGGGTTCAGCTTTTCGTAGTGCAGGGAAGTATGCGGAAGGTAAAACAGAAATCACCCTGGAAGAAATGAGTGGGCTATTGCAGAGTGCTGTTGATGGCATACAAAAAAGAGGCGGAGCAAAGCTTGGGGATAAGACTTTATTGGATGCTTTGATTCCTGCAACAGAATCCTTAAAGATAAGTGCCAAAGAAGGCGAAGATATATTGGATGCGATGAAAAAAAGTGCACGGGAAGCTGTAGAAGGTGCCGAAAAGACGAAGCTGATTGTGGCTTCAAAGGGCAGAGCAAGCTATCTGGGTGAAAGAAGCATTAATATGCCTGATGCAGGGGCAACAGCAATAGGCATTATTTTCACTTATATTGTGAATCAATTCAAGAGATAGAGTAAGGTAAAAAGTTTGCTATTGTGGCAAGGAGGAATGGTTGTGGTTTCAGGTAATCTTGATTTTAAGTCAGAGGAAGGGACAAAAATATTTGTCTATGTCTGGAAACCGGATGAGAATGTCAAAGTGAAGGGTATTGTACAGTTTGCACATGGCATGGCGGAAACAGCAAATAGGTATGAAAGATTTGCAGAGGTTTTGGTAAAGGAAGGCTTTATTGTCTATGCGAATGACCACAGAGGACACGGAAAAACAGCCGGTGATCCTGCAAAGTTAGGGTATCTTGCTGATAAAGACGGATTTGATTGGCTTGTAAAGGATATTCATCAGTTAAGCATGATCATAAAACAGGAATATCCGGATTTACCGTTGTTTTTATTGGGTCACAGCATGGGGTCTTTTGCAGTGCAAAGATACATCATGCTGTATGGTAATGATTTAAAAGGAGCAATACTGTCAGGTTCAAACGGAAAGCAGGGAATCATGCTTGGCGTAGCGAGGCTGCTAGCTGGAAAGGAAGTAAAAAAGCATGGCAGAAAAACGGCGAGTGAGAAGATGAATCAAATGTTTTTTGGCAGCTACAATAATAAATTTAAACCAAACAGAACAGAATTTGACTGGCTGACCAGAGATAAGGAAGAGGTTGACAAATATGTAAATGATCCTTTTTGCGGTACAGTATTTACCGGCGGATTCTTTTATGATTTTACATCTGGTTTAAAAGACGTTGAGAATAAGGAGAATCTAAGCCTCATACCGAAAAAATTGCCGATTTTTATTTTCTCCGGTGACAAAGACCCGGTAGGTAAATATGGCAAGGGTGTTACAAAACTTTACAATACATATAAGAAATATGGGATTAAAGATGTAACCTTAAAGCTTTATCCGGGAGGAAGGCATGAAATGCTTAATGAAATCAATAGGGATGAAGTAATGAAGGATGCTGTCGACTGGATAAATCATCATATGAGGTAATAGGGTGAAGGAAACATTTAATTATGATGAGGATAAGAGTAAGCTTAAACTTACGGATATGATCAGTCTTGAATTTTTACAAAGATTTCAGGATGCTTTTTCAAATGCTGTTGGTGTCTCCAGTATCATTACGGATGAAGATGGTATTCCTGTTACGAAGGGATCAAATTTTACGGATTTTTGTATGAAATCAAACCGCGGGTGCGCCCAAGGGGCTAAAAGGTGTATGCAAAGCGATGCTTTTGGCGGGGCTGAAAGTGCAAAAACGGGAAAGCCTGCAGTTTATTATTGCAAAAATGGTCTGATGGATTTTGCGGCACCTATTCTCTTGGATGGAAGACTGATTGGTACGATGTTAGGCGGTCAGGTGTTGACAGCATTACCCGACAAGGAAGTATTCTTACAAGTAGCGAAAGAAATAGGCGCAGACCCTGATGAATATTTAAGGGAAATAGAGAAAGTAAAAATTTTGCCGGAGGAACAGGTCCGTGCAGCTGCATATCTTCTTTATTTAGTAACGGGCGAATTCTCACGAATGGGATACCAGAGACTTTCACTTATAAAAATGGCGGCAGAAATCCAGGAAAATGTTTCTCAAATGACAGAAACCATTAATGAATTGGCATCATCGGCCACTGAGGTTACAAATAGCCAGAATATGCTCAATAGTGAAATAAAAAATGTGAAGAGCCTGTCAAAGGAAATCAACACAATAACGGAATTTATTCGGGACATTGCAGATGAGATTCAATTATTAGGAATAAATGCAACAATTGAAGCGGCAAGGATTGGGCAGAACGGATTAGGATTTGACGTAATTGCCGAAAGAATCCGCAAGCTATCCGGTGAATCAAAGACTACAATGGATAAAATAAAAGGCTTTATCCGTCAAATCAATGATTCGGTTACTAAGACATCGGAGTTAAGTAAGGTGACGCTGCTAAAGACAAAGCAAGAAGAAAATGGAGTAAAGGAAATTGCTCAATCGATTGAAGAATTTATGAAAATGTCTGAAATACTAAATTATTTGTCAAAAGAATAATCAGTTACGTTATGATTAACTTAGTGCGGCGTCAGAGGAACGGATAGGGGCTTGTGTCTGAAACACAAGTCCAATCTGTTTAAGGAGGTTTTTAAAAGTGGAAGGATTAAAAGGTGCTTGTATTTTCGGGCAGTCAGGAGGACCGACGTCCGTAATTAATGCCAGTGCGGCAGGCGTTTTTAAAGAAGCTATGAGGCACAGATGCATTACTGAAATATACGGCTTGGCATATGGAATCCAGGGAGTACTTAAGGAAGAATTTTACGACATGCGTAAAGAGATTCCCTACGTGCTTGAATTATTAAAGACTACACCGTCGTCGGCACTGGGCTCAATCCGCTATAAACTGAAAGATGCCAAGGATGATACGGATTATAAAAGAATTCTGGAAGTGCTTAAGAAGTACAATATCAGATATTTCTTCTATAATGGCGGAAATGATTCCATGGATACCTGCAATAAAATCAGCGATTATCTTAAACAGGTAAATTACGATTGCAGAGTAATTGGAATCCCTAAGACAATTGATAATGATATCTGGGGTACCGATCATTGCCCTGGATTTGGAAGTGCGGCAAAATACATTGCAACTTCCGCAATGGAAATTTACCACGATACTAAAGCTTATGATAAAGGAAAAATTACCGTTTTAGAGATAATGGGCAGAAATGCGGGCTGGCTTACCGCTTCTACCGCTCTTGCCTCCCATAAGGGCAGCGGTCCTGATCTTATATACCTTCCTGAAGTGGAATTTAATATAAGTAACTTTGTAAAAGAAACAGATTTGCTTTATAGTAAAAATAAGAATGTTATGGTAGCTGTTTCAGAAGGAATAAAGGATAAAAGCGGCAGATATATCGCAGAATACAGCTCTGATCTCTCGGGTAATAAGGATTCCTTTGGCCACATGCAGCTGGGAGGATTGGCGCCGGTACTGGTAAAAGCTCTGAAAGATAAAACGGATGCTCCGGTCAGATACATTGAGTTTAGTTTGCTTCAAAGATGTGCTGCCCATTGTGCCTCTAAGACAGACGTCGATGAAGCATATTTTGCCGGACAAGTGGCGGTCAGAAGTGCAGTTGAAGGCAAGTCGGGCTATATGATAGGCTTTGAGAGAGAAGACGGTCCTGAATATAAATGCAGTATAAAGCTTGTTGACTTAAGAGATGCTGCAAATGTTGAAAAGAAAGTTCCGGGAGAATGGATTAACAAGGAAGGCAACGGGGTAAACCGAAAATTTATCGAATACGCCCTGCCGTTAATTCAGGGAGAATCATATCCCCCTACGGAAGGCGGCCTCCCGCGATTTGCAAAATTGAACAAAGTCCCTGCGGATCAAACAGGCCCAAAAGGATAAAACCTATGAGCCTGTCAAAGAGTTCTTGGAAAACGCCTTCATGGGTTTAATATGGGGAAAGTTTATAGAAAACGATTGATTTTTTCTTTGACCCAGGCAATAACCGGACCCAGTAAAAAAGCAATCAGCACGGTAACAATGCCGATAGTACTGCCAAGTAAAAATCCAATGAGGCAGGCAGTCATGTCCCAGGCAATACGTATAATGCGGAAGGGAATTTTCTTTAGCTTGGAAGCAATGATAAATGAAAGGGCGTCATAGGGTGCAGAGCCAAGATCTACAGCCATGTAGACGGCAGCAGCTAATACGAAAATAAGCAGGGAAGGTATTAAAACGACAATCCGGATACTTAAAGCCGTAAAGGCATTATCAGGCAGGATAAAGTCAAACAGCCATCTGAAAAAGTCCGCACTATACCCGACCAGCAGCATGTTGGCAAGTGTACCCCAGCCAATCTGTGAACGGTCAAATAGAATAACAAGTATAAACAAAATAAAATTGAACAGCACCAGCCAGGTTCCAAAGGAAAGATGCAAATGCCTGGATATGCCTAAGTTCATGGCGGAGCAGGGGTCTGTTCCGAAATTTAAACGAATGAGAAAAGACAGCGACAGTCCCATAAGAATAACTGCTATAATAACAGAAAAAATTCTCTTTTTATCTTTAAAACCAAATTTCATTTGAGTTTCCACGTATATCCTCCCCCTATGTAGGTAATGCAGATTGGTATGACTGTCAAAGCTAAAATTTTGGCAATCAATTTATATTACTAATAAATAAACAGAATGTCTACTGGAATTTTTACAAGCTGCCGGGCAATCAGTTTCCTTTCTTGTTTTTCCTGAAAGGAAATGTTATAGTAGGCTTAATATTTGGTTTATCAGGTTACAAAGGAGGGTATGGATGGCTAACATCAGGGAAGTGGCAAAAAGAGCGGGAGTCGGGGTGGGAACCGTCTCAAGGGCTTTAAATAATACGGGCTATGTGGCAGAAGAAACAAGGCAGAAAATCATAGATGCGGTAAACGAACTGGAGTATACCCCCAATGAGCTTGCAAAGCAGCTTTTTAGAAATAGGAACGGAATTGTGGGAGTCATGGTGCCAAATCTGGAGCATCCTTTTTTTGCAAAGATGATGCGGCACATTGAAATGGAGCTGTCAAAGCATGGATATAAATGCCTGGCTTGCAATACTATTGGTATTGTTAACAGGCAGCAGAGCTTTATGGACATGCTGGACCGTAATATGGTAGACGGAATCATTGCTTGTGTAGACTCTCTTGCGGATTTTGAGGGACGCAAAGGCAGGGCAATTGTCAGTATGGACAGAAATTGGGGACCGGATGTTCCTATTGTTCTATCCGACCATGGGCAGGGAGGAAGACTGGCAGCAGAAGCCTTTTTAAGAGATGGCTGCCGTAAGGTGGTTCAATTTACAGCCGGAAGGAAATCGGAGACTACCAATCTGCGTCATGAGGTACTGGCACAGATATTGCAGGAGAATCAATGTGAGGTCATTACCATAGGGACCAAGTGGGATGCGCTAAGTTATGCTTATAATAAAAGCATTGTCCTCCAATACATGGATGTTATTCAGGAAGCAGACGGGCTTATGACCAATGATATCGGAGCAATGAGCTGTCTTGTAGTAGCACAGAAGATGGGGATTAAAGTGCCGGACCAGCTAAAGATAATAGGGTATGATGGTACCGAGATAACGAATCTAACCTATCCGGAATTATCTGTTGTTGTGCAGGATTGCGGAGAACTTGCCAGAAATTGTGTGGATATGGTTCTGGATATGATTGATGGCAATGAGCCGCAAACAATGAGGAAAATAGTACCTGTTACATGGAAACAGGGTGGAACAACATAGAGCGTTCCATAATAGATTGAACAAAAAGAAGGATTCTTTTCTAAGGAAAGGGTCCTTCTTTTTGCTTGTAAGGAACATATATACAAAAAACACTGGATAAAAACAATGAAATATATAAAAATATATAAATATATATTGACAGTATAGTGAAAAGTGATTATAATGCATATATGGAACGGGTTCCATATAAACAGTTTTGTATGATGTGAGAGAGGGTAAAGATATGAAAAAAAGACAGAGAATTCAGTTTTTGTCAGTGAAGCAGGTTTTAAAATGCTGGCAGCTCTATGTTTTGTTAATACCGGCATTGCTTTGGGCCTTGATTTTTGCCTATTATCCGATGTATGGCTTGGTTATTGCATTTAAGGATTATAAAATCCGGGCGGGAATTATGGCAAGTCCCTGGGCAGATCCGCTGCTTAAATACTTTAAACAGTTTTTCAGTACCAGCATTGCTGTTCATGCCATATGGAATACGGTAATTATCAGCTTGGAAAGTCTGGTCATTGCGTTTCCGATACCTATCATATTTGCGCTGCTTCTGAATCAGATTCAGAAAAAAGGAATTCAGAAAACAATCCAAACGATCAGTTATGCACCATACTTTATGTCAAATGTAGTTGTTGTCAGCATTATTACTGTTATGTTCTCGGCAAATGGTGTGATTAATAATATCCGTCTGGGATCCGGCGGCAAGGGGATTTTATTTACCTCTCTTCCGGAGTGGTTTCGTACATTATTTATCGGATCAAATATCTGGCAGACAATGGGCTTTAACGCAGTAATTTTTATCGCAGCCCTTACCGCCATCAGCCCTGATTATTATGAGGCGGCGACCATTGACGGTGCTTCCAGATTTCAAAGGATTTTATATATCGATATTCCCCTAATTATGCCGACTATAATACTCATGCTGATTTTACAGATAGGAAATATTATGAACATTGGTTATGAAAAGGCCTACCTGATGCAGAACGGTTCCAATACCATTGTCAGTGAATTAATCTCCACTTATGTTTATAAGGTGGGTCTGCAGACGGCACAATACAGCTTTGCTACGGCAGTGGGACTATTCAATTCCGTTGTCAATTTCATTATCCTGGTGGCAGCCAACAGGATAGCAAGAAAAGCAAGCGATATCAGTATCTTTTAGGAGGTACAGGAAAGGGCATGGTTATTAAAATGAAGATACGTACAAAGAAACATCGGTTGATGAAGTTATCAAAAGGAGACCGCATTTTTCAGATATGCAATGGGCTGATAATGCTGATTCTGTGCATCGTTATTGTTTACCCTCTCTATTACGTGGTTATAGCTTCTGTAACGGACCCGGTTATTGTAAATTCCGGAAAACCTTTGCTTTACCCGGTGAAGGTGTATTTAAAAGGATACATAACGACTTTAAATTACATGCCGCTTTGGACGGCTTATAAAAACACCATACTTTATACAGTGGCAGGAACAATTGTGGCACTTATTGCTACCGTACCGGCAGGCTACGCCTTATCCAGAAAGGACCTGGCAGGACGCCGGGGATTGATATTCTTATTCACTTTTACCATGTTCTTTAACGGAGGAATTATTCCTTTATATTTAACTATTCGAAACCTTGGCATTTACAATACCATCTGGGCTATGGTACTGCCGGTAGCAGTATCCGCCTATAACCTGATTGTATGCCGTTCCTTTTTCTCCTCCGGTCTGCCGGATGAGCTTTTGGAGGCAGCCAAGATGGATGGATGTTCGGACTTTGGGTTTTTCTTCCGGATTGCCATACCGCTGTCAAAGACCATTATTG
The DNA here is from genome assembly GCF_900143645.1 of Anaerocolumna xylanovorans DSM 12503. Classification (GTDB taxonomy): domain Bacteria; phylum Bacillota; class Clostridia; order Lachnospirales; family Lachnospiraceae; genus Anaerocolumna; species Anaerocolumna xylanovorans. The sequence goes on from NZ_FRFD01000013.1 coordinate 40,863, forward strand.
CGGTAATGTGCCTGTTCTATGCAACGGCTATGTGGAACCAGTTTTTCAATGCCCTGATGTATTTGCAGGATGATTCCAAGATGCCTCTGCAGGTAGTCTTAAGAAATCTGGTATTAATGAACCAGGCCAATCAGATGGGTTCCTCGGGAGATGCCATGGTTACCAAGCAAAAGCTGGCAGAACAGCTTAAATATTGTATCGTGGTAGTGTCCGCTGCTCCTTTGCTGATGGCATACCCTTTCCTGCAAAAATATTTTGCCAAAGGCGTTACAATCGGAGCAGTAAAGGGATAACAGAATTAATACTGCCGGGATAGTATCTTACCTTTCTTGGCGGGTTAAGATTAATAGAATATAGAAGGAGGATTTAGTTATGAAGAAGGTTGTTTCATTGTTACTTATTGTGGTTTTGGTTGTAAGCGTACTTGGCGGCTGCAAGGATAAGGGCTCCTCAAAGAATGCATCAGGCGACGGAAAATCTTTGACTGCGGAGGAGCAGGAGGCTGTGGATGCCGGATTAATTAATCTGGACGGTTCTTTACCTATCATAAAGGACCCAGAGGCCTTTGAGAAGAAATACGGTAAAATTTCTGCCCTGATTGTTAATACTGCAGAGCGTACGGTGCCTGTTGGGGAACTGGCAATGTGTAAGAAATGGTTTGAGGATACGGGAGTTGAATTTGACTGGCAATCCATCCCTCAGGAAGGAGCCCAGGAGAAGATTAACCTGATGTTGGCTTCCGGAGAGGAACTTCCCGATGTATTCTGGAATTTCGGTGACGGTAAATCCGGTAATATTGTAGTTCAATATGCCGACCAGGATATCTTCCTTCCTACGGAGAACCTGATTAATAACGATATGCCCCACTTAAAAAAGATACTGGATGACAGCGAGAACTACTGGAAAGAAATCAAGGCACCGGACGGACATACTTACGGCTTCCCTTACATAGAAGAAATGTACGGACTTGTATTAACCGGAGGACCTTTCCTCATTAATAAGACCTGGCTTGATAAGCTTGGGCTGGCTGTGCCTGCTACGGTTGACGAATGGGTGAACTGCCTGAAAGCTTTCCGCGACGGCGGTGATTTAAACGGCAACGGCAAGGCAGATGAAATTCCCATGGCTTCCTGGTTTGGTGCAACCGATACGTTTGGTTCCTATAATTTATTCTACCGTTTCACAGGAGCTTTCGGCAGTGCGGATTCTTACTGCGGCGGAAATGCTTATGCTGACCATTTAAGACTGGTTGATGATAAGGTAACCTTTACGGCAAAGGATGAGGCATTCAGAAAAACAGCTGAATTCTTCAATATGCTTTATAAAGAAGGTCTGGTTTGGAATGGTTCCTTTGAGGCAGATGAAAGTGCCGCTTATAAATCCTCTTTAATTAAAGAAGATGTTGCAAGAATCGGAAGCTTTGCTACCTGGACGGATCAGGAAATTACCAACCTTGATGTACATGATGAATATGTTGCAATTCCCAGATTAAAGGGCGAGAACGGCATGAGCGGTTTTGAGAACAATTTCTCTGAATTGCAGGATTCCTCTGACACCGCCATTACCACCAGCTGCAAATTCCCTCACGTAATTGCTAAGTTTGTAGATTATATGGTTGGTGACCCTTATGTTTCCATACAGTCCAACTGGGGTGCAGAAGGCTATAACTATGTAAAAGATGATAATGGAGTTCTTAGGACTCCGTTAGATGACCAGGGAAGGTATGTGCCTCAAACAGAGTACACTACCTTTGGTACAGCACGTGTGAATTCTACCACCTGCCGCGGCTCCATGATTGTACTGAATGAATATTATGAGAAATATGCAGGTTATGCCTATGATGCCGTACAGCTCCTTGAGAATCAGAAGATAAACGGCAAAGACGATATTATGAAGGAATATGATTCCATACCCCGTGTAATGATGACCACGGAGGAGCTGTCCAGACTGGCACAGATTCAGCCTACTATTTCCGATGTTGTTGACAGATACATTAACCAATGGATTACCGGCGGCGTAACGGATGATAACTGGAAGTCTTATTTATCCGAATTAGACGCCGCAGGATTATCAGATTTACTTAATATTTATCAGACAGCAGTTGACAGAAACAAATAAAACAAATTAAGGAATGAGAAACATATCAGCAGAGCAGGGAGACTTAAACGAGATGAATTTACAGGAAAGACATAATTACAGGCCCAAGGTACACTTTACACCTTTATCCATGTGGACCAATGATCCAAATGGTATGGTATATGCCGATGGTATGTATCATTTATTTTATCAGCATAATACAGAGGAAGCCAGATGGGGGGATATCCATTGGGGGCATGCGATTTCCGCTGACCTGCTTCACTGGCAGCATCTGCCCGTTGCCATCTGCCCTGATGAGCTGGGGATGATTTTTTCCGGCAGCTGTGTATTTGACGCCTTAAACACTTCCGGTTTTGGTACGGCAGAGAGACCGCCTATGGTGGCGATTTATACCAATCATGATCCGGATACGAAAAAAGAAGTCCAAAGCATTGCTTACAGTACGGATTATCTGCATTTCATAAAGTATGAAAATAACCCTGTTCTTGAGGACTCGAATATCAAGGATTTCAGGGATCCTAAAGCTTTTTGGAATCCGGTCAGAAATTCCTGGAGCCTTGTCATTGCTGCCGGAGACAGAGTAAATTTCTATAGCTCGAAGAACTTAAAGGAATGGGAGCAGACCGGAGAATTTATAGCAGGAGAGAACGGACTTAAGGGCATCTGTGAATGCCCGGACTGCTTCCCGGTACAGACCGGGGAAGGAACAAAATGGGTGCTGATTATCAGTATGATAATTGGGGATGAGACAAAAGGAAATGTAGAGCATAAAACCCAGTACTTTATCGGCACCTTTGACGGAGATAAGTTTATTGATACGGAAAAGGAGAAAGAACCGCTTTGGTTAAATTACGGCACGGATTATTATGCAGCGGTAACCTTTCAGAATGCGGAAAGCAATATTTTGGTGGGCTGGGCTGACAATTGGGCCTATGCAAATGAAACCCCGACGGGCAAATACCGTGGCCAGATGTCCCTTGCTGCTAAGGCAGATTTAAAGAAAACTTCTGCCGGATACCGTATTGCCTTAAGTCCCATGGGACTTGAAAAGCTTATGGCAGGCAGTTTGCCCGTTGAGAAGGAGAGTAATCTGGAATGGGAAAGCTTTGGACTGACAGTTACAGGAAAAGGAAGCGGTAAGATTAACTTGCATAATGGCTGCGGTGAAAAGCTGACAATAGAGGTTTCCGGAGATGAAATTATCATTGACAGAACAAATGCCGATGAAAAGGACTTTAGCGCAAGGTATGCCATGTTCAATAAAGTATCTGTCAAAAGATATCAAAAGGGAGATTACCGGCTGGAGATGATTTTTGATGTGTCCCTTCTGGAATTGTTTGCGGAAGAAGGCCTGATACCGGCAGCCGTATCGGTTTATCCCAAGGAACCTTATAACCACCTTCTGCTGGAAGGTGATATGGAAGCGGTAATATATCCGGTAAAATGATAACGGTTTAATAGGGCCGAAAAAAGCTGCAATTAAATGGATAACCCTCTTAAATCAGATGCTTACAAAATAAGTATTCTGGTTAAGAGGGATAAAGAAGTACCTGGCTATTCTAGTATAAGTTCTTAGAAAGCCAAGGTACTTTTTTATCGTAATAAAACCGAAATTGGTACAAAGAAGTCTATAAAAAATTTTAAGGTGGAATTTAAGGCAGCTTTTTATTACAATATTTTATAGAAGGGAAATAGTTTGAAAAATCAAGATTTTTCAAACGAAACTTTGTGCCTGCGGCTCAAAGTTTGCAGTCCTTGGGAAAGGCATGGGGATTAGGATGGAAAACTTTGCATTTATTTCAGATTATAAACAGGATGAGGGTCTTAGAGTAAGTTTTGATGCATTGGCGCAAAAGACCTTTGGAATCCGTTTTGAAGAGTGGTATCAGCTTGGATTCTGGCGGGAGGATTACATTCCTTATTCCATAATGGATGGCAGGAGGATTGTCTCCAATGTATCAGTAAATAAGATGTTGTTTGATTTAAACGGGAAAAGAAAATCCTTCATACAGCTTGGTACGGTAATGACAGATGAGGAGTACAGAGGAAAAGGATTAAACAGGCTGCTGATGGAGCGGATAGTAACGGATTATAAGGATACCTGCGACGGAATTTATCTGTTTGCCAATGACAGTGTACTGGATTATTACCCGAAATTCGGATTTGAAAAGGCCGCAGAATATCAGTACAGTAAAAAAGTAAGGGACACAGGCGAAAAAAGAGCTGTTGCATGGCCTATGACGGATAAAAGAAGTTATGGTTATATGGAAGAAATAATAAGAAAGGGCCGGAAAAACAGTCTTTTTGAGATGGATAATATGGGCATATGGATGTTTTACCTCACTTATTTTATGAAGAATTCTGTTTATTATATTCAAGAACTTAAGACCTATGTAATTGCAGAGGAAGAAGAAGGTACCCTCTATCTCCACCATGTTATTTCAGAAAAAGAGGCAGAGCTGGATAGAGTAATAGCCGCGTTTGGAAAGGATATCACAAAAGTGATATTAGGGTTTACGCCTCTGTCTTCCCATGGATTTGACAGGGAGGAATTAAGAGAAGAGGATACAACTCTTTTTATCCTTGGAAAAGGATGGGAGGAATTCCAAGAAAAGCAGCTTCGTTTTCCGACACTGTCCCATGCGTAAATTATATATGGAGGTTTTGAGGTATTGATAAAAGATTACGGTTATTCCGATATATTACCGATTGCAATTACCGAAAAGAGGTGTTTTTTATGGATGAGAAGCAGCAGAAAGAACTGCTGGAATTAAAGAATTGGCTGAAAGAGACAAAAGATATAAGACTTGAGGAGATGGGGCAGTTTTTCAGCGCCAGGATTGACGGCTATGAAGAGCATATGGCTTTGTGGAAAGATTATTATGCATGGATAGCACAGGTGCTTCCTGATGAAACGAAGAAACTGCTTGATATTGGCTGCGGAACAGGGCTTGAGCTGGATGCCATATTTGACAGGTTTCCGGGGATGCAGGTAACGGCGATTGATTTGTCCGAGGACATGTTAAACCGTCTTCGGTCAAAGCATGGGAAGAAGGAACTTTGTATCATCTGCGGGGATTATTTTAAGGAACCTTTTGGGGAGGAATGTTATGATGCAGCAGTATCCTTTGAAACACTGCATCATTTTACAGCAGATAAGAAAGCAGAAGTATTCAGAAAACTTTATGAGAGCTTAAAGGCAGGCGGATGCTATATTGAATGCGACTACATAGCGGGCTCTATAGAAGAGGAAGAATTATTACTTTCGGAATATATACGCAGAAGGAAACGGGACGGGATACCGGAAGGGACTTTTGTGCATTTTGATATTCCTCTTACGCTGGAGCATGAAGTAGAAGCCTTAAAAAGGGCCGGTTTTGAAGAGGTTGAAGTTTTAGGATATCTGGGTGAGAACCGGACGCCTATGATAAGAGCATGGAAAGAAAAAAAGATATTCACTATAGCGGATATCTCTAAGATGACCGGGTTTACGGACAGGACAATCAGAAATTATATGAAGAGAGGTCTGCTAAAGGGCAGTTTGGTAAAGGGAACATGGTATTTTGATAATGGAAATTTGGAAGATTTTTTGGAAGAAAGGTTTGTAAAACAAGGGCTGAAAGGAAAGGCAGAAAGCCTGGTGGAACATTTTCTAAAAGGCAGAAAACAAGCAGAGGATACCCTGTGTTCTATCTATAATATGCAGTTTGACAGGGAGGAGGATGGAAAGAAAATCTGTGATAGGCTCCTTAATAAAATAAATACGGGAGGTTATAAAGAAATCCAATTCTCCTATCATTATGATAAGAAGGCAGGAAAGGCAAGGATAATATTGACCGGAAGGGCAGAAGAGGTGGCAGAGGTAATAGAGCTGTTAACAGCTTTCAGAAAACAAGCTTTAGCCTGAAAGCTATGAAAAACACATAGATTTTCATATTGAAAAGTCTCTCTTTGGTAGTTTAAACTATAGAAAATACCAAAGGGGGACTTTTTTTATGAGAGAATTATATGATGAGATTTATGCTATTCTTAAAAGAGTAGATTTTAAGAGGATATGGAATGGCTTTCATCGATATCCGTATGCTCTTTATAATGATAATACAGTTTATCTTAGGACAGGAGAGGTATCCTATGATCCTGCTTTTAGGGGAAATACCTGCATATTGTGGAAAGGTGACCTTTTGGCTATTTGGCGGGTGGATTCGGAGGAAAAGGTAAAGGCGGAGGAATTAGCAGCGGAAATTGCTCATGAAATGTTTCATGCCTTCCAGCAGGAAATGGGGGAAGAGAGGTATCCTAATGATTTTAAACTGCTTTGCTATCCCCTTGATATATGGAATTTATTCGGAAAGTACAATGAAAATCTGCTGCTTGCAAGGTCTGTAAAGGAAAAGGACAGGGAAGAGTTAAGAAGGATTCTTGCTCTTATTGGTGCATGCCGCAGGAAAAGAGCGTTTTTAATAGGGGATTTTATTTGTGAAGAGTATAGGACGGAAACGCTGGAGGGAATGGCTGAGTACACGTCTCTTATGGTATTAAAGCAGATTGATGATAAGCTTTACGAAGAAAGATTGGAAAAATATAGAGGGATATTAGGGGAATGCTCATTCGTACAGTTTGATATCAGAAAAATATCCTATATAACAGGAGCTATCCTTATGCTCCTGCTTTCTGAAGCGGGAATCGATATTTACCACAAGGTAGGAAAAGAAAAGAGGACAGTATGGGAGCTTGCTGCAGGCCGTTTACAGGAAACAGAAGTGGAGTTAGAGGCTTATAGCGGGATAGAAAAGCTCCTTACAGAGCGTAAGCAGAGGCAAAAAGAGCAATTTCGTACTTTCTTCCGAAAAAGCAGGGAAAAGGTGACAAGGGCAGGAATCATAACTGGGTATGACCCTATGAATATGATAAGATATAAAAATTTGATATTGTGTACTCATTTTGTAGAGATTACCTTTGAAGAGGATAAAAATAGTCTGGTAATAGCAGGTCCTGTAGTGGTACAATTAAAGGAAGAAAACGGAAGATGTATAAGCTGTTATTACCGTTAATGGCAGGGAGCGGCGGATATCATGAATGTAGAAGAAATAAAACAATATTGTATGGGTAAAGAAAATGCATATGAAGATTATCCTTTTGGCGACATTCCCATCTGTTACAGGTTAAATGGCGGAGGGATATTTGCACAGGTGTATCCTTTGGAAGGTGACTATAAAATAACTTTACGGTGCGAGACAGAGTATGGGCAGTTTTTTAGAACGGCATTTCCGGATATTGTGGTAAAGGGATACCATTGTCCGAAGATGCAGCAGCCGTATTTTAACACAGTATACCTTAATGACTTTGAAGACAGTAACTTGCTGCTGGATATGATCGACCATTCCTATAATGAAGTGCTAAAGCGGTTATCGAAAAAGAAAAGATAAAGGATACGGAGAATAGATAATTTGTAGATATTTATACAGTAAATTTTATATTAGCAGGCATTGTAAAGGTTAATAGAAAAAGGAAAGTAAAAATGGCCTATAAAATATTAATTGCAGATGATGAAGAAGATATACTAAGAATGTTAAAGGACTATTTCGAACTGTCGGGGTATCTTGTATATACCGCAGACAGTGGCTGTTCTGCAATTGAAAGAATAGCAGTTAACCCTGATATTATATTGCTGGATATTAATATGCCGGATATGGATGGGCTGTCCGTTTGTAAAAGAATACGAAACCATGTGAATGTGCCTATTGTTTTTTTGACTGCCAAGGTGGAGGAGCAGGATAAAATTAATGGGTTTTTACTTGGTGGGGACGATTATATCACGAAGCCCTTCAGCCTGGAGGAACTGGGTGCCAGAGTAGCTGCTCATTTACGCAGGGAGGGAAGGCAAAAAGGAACGCAGAAGGTAAGAATTGCCGGAGAGCTTTTAATTGAATACGACACCAGAAGGGTTTTCTGGGGTGAAAAGGAGATAGACTTAACCAGAACGGAATTTGATATTGTGGAAATATTAAGCCTTCACAAAGGACAGGTATTTGATAAGGAAACTATCTATGAAAAGCTTTGGGGATTTGACAAGGATGGCAGCAGCAATATTATAACAGAGCATATCAGAAGGATTCGGACAAAGTTTGGAAGATATTGTCAAAAGGATGTTATAGAAACGGTATGGGGAGTGGGCTACCGATGGATTATGTAGAGAAGCAGTTAGAGAAGATAAAAAAGTTCTTAAAAAATTCCAGTCTGAAAAAAGCACTGGGATTTTATATTATAATCGCAATTTTTCTATGCGGTCTTTGCTATTATGCCACCTATCTGTTCTGCGAGGGGTGGAAGAATGTTATTATGTCGGCGGAAGGGGTAACAGATTATGTTGTAATTTATAAGGACAACGAGGGTTACATTGCCGATACCGTAAACCTGCCTGAAAGTATTAAGAATAAGATGTATTTTCTGGAGGTGCTGGAGTCACTTTCTGTCCTGGTTTATGCAAGCATTGCTATTGTTATGGTCAGCCATATGTATTACAAGAACAAATTAAGGGAGCCGTTAGAAATTCTAAAAAAAGAAATGGAAGCTATGGGCAGGGATGATTTAAGCCTGGACTGCCGTTATCTAAGCGGTGATGAAATGGGGGATATCTGCGAGGCCTTTAACCGGATGCGTCTTCAGCTAATCGACAACCGGAAGAATGTATGGAAGCTGGTGAAGGACCAGAGGGAATTAAATGCAGCCTTTGCCCATGACATCAGGACGCCCCTGACGGTCATGAAGGGCTATACCCAGATACTTCGTAAGTTCCAGCCCGGCGGACAGATATCGGAAGAGAAGCTCTTTGAAATGCTTTCCCTGATTGAAAACCAGGTTGACAGGCTGGAAGAGTTTTCCGGCACTATGAAGGAGATAAATACCTTTGAAGATTTGGAATTAAAAAGGGAAAAGAGTACGGCAGGGGAACTTCTTTCACAAATAGAAAAACTTCTCTTTGGAATGGAAGCTTCCGGAATTTCTGCCAGGTTGAATTGTGAGGAAGGCTATGAAGGAGAGGAGATCTTTCTTGATAACAGAGCTGCCTTAGAGGTGGCAGAAAATCTTATCAGTAATGCACTACGTTATGCAAGGGAAAAGATTCAGGTGCAGATTCAGCTTGAGAACGGAAAGCTTTTTCTCTACATTAAGGATGATGGCGCAGGTTTTGATAAAAGAGCACTGCTAAATGCGAAAAAGCCCTATTTTACAACTGAAAAAGGGCATTTTGGCATTGGACTTACCATCTGTAAACTCTTATGTGAAAAGCATGGCGGAACCCTTGAGATGACCAATGGGATTCATGGAGGCGGAATTGTTTGTGCGAGTTTTTTTATATTGTAGTGAAAAGATAGATATTTAAGAGATAGAATAAAGAATGTGCCCTGGCACATTCTTTATTTATGGAATTTTGGAGTGATGGAAAGGAAAAACCTAATATGAATCAGGAGATAATTCTAAAAAACGTAAGTAAATATTACGGAAAGAAAAAGGCTGTTGATGGGATTAATCTGACCATCAGCGAGGGAATGTTCGGACTTTTAGGAAGGAATGGCGCAGGTAAGACAACACTGATGAAAATTCTTGCAACCTTACATAATCCAACAGAAGGAGAGATAAGCGTCAATGGAATCAACATCCGTGAAACGAAAAAAATACGCAGTATGACAGGATATCTGCCCCAGGATTTTTCCATGTATGGCGGAATGACAGCCTATGAAGTGATGGACTATCTTGGTACCCTTTCAGGTATGAAGAAGGAGGAGAGGAAGAAGCGCATCCCGGAGCTTCTTGATAAGGTAAATCTGTCTGCTAATCACAGAACCAAGGTAAGGGCCATGTCAGGAGGGATGAGAAGGAGGCTTGGCATTGCACAGGCAATCCTGCATAATCCGCAGATTCTGATCGTAGATGAACCTACGGCAGGACTTGATCCGGAAGAGAGAGTGCGCTTTCGTAATCTCTTGTGTGAGATTGCCCAGGACAGAATCGTTCTTCTCTCAACTCACATTGTAGGGGACATTGAGGCAACCTGTGAGGATATTGCAGTATTGGATAACGGAAAGTTATTATTTCGAGGAACGGTAAGAGAACTGATAGAGATGGCAGAAGGGAAAGTTTATACAGCGGAAATATCCAGAATGGAATTAGAGGAGCTGAAAGCAAAGCATATCGTTACGGCAATCTTATCAAAGGGAAGCATGGCGGAGGTGCGTTTTCTCTCGGAAGAGGGTACTCCCTTTGAAAAGGCAGTGCTTACAGAACCGAGTGCGGAAGACGCCTACCTTTATCTGATGGGAAGAGAAGGAGGTAAGGCTGTATGTGGCTGACATTGTTTCGGAAGGAATGCAAGATGTGGTGCAAAAGCATCATGTTTTTTGGATATCTGGCAGTTATCCTGTTCTTTTATCTGACGCAGATGGGGTCGGAAGACGTTCCGGCAAAGCCGGAGCCGGGGAAAGAGAGCTATGGCTATCATTACAGCACAGACGAAAAGGTGATTATGGAGACTGCCATGGACAATCTGCTGTATGAATACTGTTATGGAGTTTATGTAACTTATCCTATGGGGTTTTACAAAGGCGTCCGGCTGAATAAAGAAAAAACAGAAAAAATAGAAGTTATTATAGAAAAACTCACCGGCAAAACGGATGAGGAATTTAAAAAGATAATAAATGACTATAAAAGGGGAGTGAAATACGAATCATCGGGAGGGGCATCCTATCAGACGGAAGCAGCTCCGTTGGATTTAAAGCTTTCTAAGGACATTACCTATGATGAATTTCTTGGATATATGGAGCAGGCAGCTAAACTTATCGGAAATGGAAGCAAGTATGGAGATACCTATTTAAAGAGCAATGCAAGAGTGCCGCTCACCTATGAGGAGGCTTTGCATGAGTATAATCAGATGAAAGAAAAGGACCGTTTTTCCGGTGCCTATGCCAGGCTGTACTGTGATTACTTTGGTATTCTTTTGGGAATTATACCGGTATTTTTCGTTACATCCAGAGTGCTGAAGGATAAGCACAGCCATGCAAAGGGAGTGCTTTATGGAAAGAGTGCTTCTTCGGCTGTTATAATAACAGCCCGTATGGCAGCCATATGCACTATACTGTTCTTGCCCATACTGCTTCTGTCCCTGCTTCCTCTATCCCAGGCGGTCTATGCGGCAGGGAAGGCAGGGATTACAGCGGATTACCTTGCTTTTCTAAAATATTGTACAGGATGGCTTCTGCCAAGCATTATGGCAGTTACAGCTCTGGGTTATTTCCTGGGAGAACTGACAGAAGGAGTATTCCCTATTCTGATACAGGTAATATGGTGGTTTGCATCTCTTTTGGCAAACGTCAGCCAGATGATAGGCGGCTTTGGCTATAACCTTATTCCAAGGTTTAACAGTCTGGGAGAATATAGTGTTTTTTATAAATCCCGGGATTCGCTTGTGTGGAATCGTATCGTATACACTGTGGCCGCTCTGGTACTGACAGCGGCACTTGTTTATCTCTATGAATGTAAGAGGAAAGGAATTTATATAAAAAATGGAAAGGTATCAAAAGCTCATATTCGTAAATCTAAAGCATAATCTGTGGATTCCTGCATTGCTGGTATTTATACTCTGCCTGTTATCCCCCGTTGCTATAGGACTTGAGAACCTGAATGTACAGCAGACTGCCAAGGTTATTGAAGTATTTTTAAGCCTTACAGGAATTATATTTTTAATGACAGTATTTTCACCGGACATAGACAGGGATATCAGAGATATTGTTGCCTCTAAGAAGGAACCCATGCTGTTAAACCATCTGCTTCGCATTCTGTGTGCGTTGTTTTTCCTGTCAGCAGTGGGGTTATTATTTCTTCTGTGGATGATAAGAGGCGGGTGCCAATTTCCCTTTGGAAAAATGTTTTTCTGTTTTTTGGCAAACAGTGTTTTTCTGGGGGGACTGGGAGCATTTTTCTTTTCCCTATCCAATCAGCCGGTCTTAGGGTATATGGCATCTATTCTGTATTTTTTGCTGAACTTCGGGGCCGGTAAGAAATATATGGGCAATCTCTTTTTGTTTTCAATGCAATATGGAAGCTTTCAGGAGAAGTATTATCTTATGGCAGGAGGAATTGCTTTTTTATTACTGGCAATTATCTGGCGGGACGTAGTGTGAAAAATAGAAAGCATTTTTCACTTTCTATTTGGGCAGTATCGTGTAGATTGCAAGCAATCTACTGGCGGGTCTGCGATATGCATGGGTGTTAATCTGGAGAAAAGTAGTATAGGAAAACAAGATAGAATATAGAACCGGGCACACAGACTTTTATAAGGTCTTATACTGCCCGGTTATTTTTATGCGGCCGGCTTTTTGCCGGGTTATTAACCATAGTACCATAAAACGACAATTATTATCAAAATGTTGCAATATAGTACATTTTTCCTAATAAATAATTGACAAATTGGTAAAAAATACTATAATGTGAGTAAGTGGTTACTACGGTATAAGATTGGAATGGAAGATACGATGTATTTTTCATTTTTCTTATATAGGCATACAGTAACCAGATTTGTGGAATTCGTAGGAGAAATTATGAAAAGTCAAGTATTACATCGCAGGGATAGACTGATTATCACTACAATTGATCTTATAGATGAGTTGGGAATTCAGGGACTATCTACAAAAGAAATTGCGAAAAGAGAAGAGGTGTCGGAAGCAACCTTATTCAGACATTTTAAAAATAAAAACGATCTGCTTGCAGCGGTTTTGGATTATTTTGCTAAATTTGACGAAGATATTTTTCAGTCTGCCAGATACAGGAAAGCAAATCCCAAAGAAGCAATTCTCTTTTTTGTAAGCTTGTCCACAGAATATTATGAGAATTATCCTGCTATTACAGCTATTATTCAGATATTGGATGTACTCCGGTATGATCCGGAATTAAAAAGCAAAGTGGAAACTATCTATTTTCAAAGACTTAAATATATCACTCTTTTAGTGAAAGATGCCAAAATAAAGGGATATCTAAGAGAGGATACCGATGCGGAAGCCGTCGGGGATATCATATCAGGGTTATGCAGAGAGGTTATACTGATGTGGAGAATGGAAGGAAAGAAGTTTCCCTTAAAAGAGCGCACAGTATCAGCATTGCAGCTTTTACTGGATAGAATTTTTATAATAGAGGGAGGAAAGTAAATGAAAAAAATCCTTATTGTAGATGATATGGTTTTTATGAGACTATCAATTAAGAACATGTTGGAAAAGGAAGGACAATTTGAATTTTACGAGGCATCAAACGGAATGGAAGCAGTTCAAAGATATAAAGAATTTAAGCCTGACTTGGTAACGATGGATATTACGATGCCTGATATGACAGGAATTGAAGCACTTAAATTAATCATAGAGTATGATCCGAAGGCTGTTGTCATGATGATTTCCGCTATGGGACAGGAGGCTATGGTAAGAGAATCCATCCTGTCGGGCGCTAAGACTTTTATCATTAAACCCTTTAAAGAGGAGCAGATGTTAAAAACTGTTCAAAAACTGTTATCAATATAAATTCCATTGGGGAGGTATAATGTGCAGGACAAAATTACAAATGAACCGATGCTGGATGTGTATATTTTTGAAACATCCCAGCTCCTGGAACAGCTGGAGCAGACGGTACTAAAATGTGAAAAAGGGACGGGCTTTGCCGTATCAGATATCAATGAAATATTCCGCATCATGCATACCATAAAAGGATCTTCTGCCATGATGATGTTTCAAAATATATCGGTTCTTGCACATACAGCAGAGGATTTATTTTATTTCCTAAGGGAAGAAAAGCCCGAAGAGGTTGACTGTTCTTTCATTTGTGACGCTGTTTTCCAAAGCATTGACTTTATCAAGGTTGAATTAGAAAAGATAAAGAATGGCGATAAGGCAGACGGTGATTCGAAAGAAATAGCGGGAAGCATTAAAAATATTCTGTCAGAGCTAAAAGCAAACTGTGGATCAGTTAATATGCCCATAGATGAAAAGCGAAGAGAAGAAAAGCCAAAGAAGTATTACATAAGCCAGGACAGGGTAAATATTTCGCAATACAAATATGCCTATAAAGCAGTCATCTTCTTTGAGGATGATTGTGAGCTGGAAAACATACGTGCCTTTACCGTAATTCATGAACTTAGTGGAACAGCGGGAGAAATCTGCCACGAGCCGGAAAATCTGGAAGATACCAGTGAGTGTATTGAAAAGATTCAAAAAGACGGTTTTCTTATATTCTTTCAATCCAATGAATCCTATGAACAGATAAAAGAACTTTTAGAAAATACAATATTTTTAAAAAAGCTGGAGCTTACCAACCTGGGAGAAAAAGGACACGAAAACAGTAAGGATACTGTTAAGGCGGCAGAGGGTATTTCCAAGAGGATAAATGATGTTCCAAAGGAAGGCCATTCATCGGCAAATCAGGGTATAATCAGCGTGAATGTCAGTAAGCTTGACAAACTAATGGATCTGGTAGGTGAAATGGTAATAGCAGAAGCCATGGTAACCCAGAACCCGGACTTAAAAGGCTTGGAGCTTGGAAATTTCCACAAGGCGGCGCGGCAGTTAAAGAAAATTACCGATGAGCTTCAGGATACGGTAATGTCCGTGCGTATGGTTCCCTTAGGACCGGTTTTCCTAAAAATGCAGCGGATTGTCAGGGATATGAGCAAACAGCTAAAGAAGGAAATCACGCTTCAAATAATCGGAGAGGATACCGAGGTAGATAAAAATATTATTGAGCATATTTCCGATCCCCTGATGCATCTTGTAAGAAACGCTGCCGATCACGGCATAGAGCCGCCGGAGGAAAGGCTTATGCAGAACAAGGACAGAACCGGAGTTATCACTTTGGAAGCGAAAAATGCAGGAGGAGATGTCAGGATAATAGTAAGGGATGACGGCAAAGGATTAAAAAGAGAAGATATTCTTAAGAAAGCACAGAGCCTTAACCTGTTACCAAAAAATCCGGAAGAAATGGAGGATAAGGAAGTATTCAACCTGCTCTTTCTGCCGGGCTTTTCAACGAAAGATGACGTTTCGGAATACTCAGGACGTGGTGTGGGAATGGATGTAGTAATGCAGAACATCCGCGCTATTGGAGGGACGGTAACGGTGGACAGTAAACCTGGTAAGGGAATGTCCACTACCTTATCCATCCCTTTAACCCTGGCAATTATAGATGGTATGAACTTAAGAGTGGGCGACTCTTATTATACGATTCCTATGGTATCTATCATAGAATCCTTAAGACCGCGGGAAAGGGATATTATAATAGACCCGGAAGGCAGAGAGATACTAATGATCAGAGGGCAGAGTTATCCCGTTCTAAGGCTTCACCGGCTTTATGATGTAAAAACTAAGATAACCTGTTTTACAGAAGGTATTATCGTTGTTGTAAGACAGGAGGGCAAGCTCTTTTGTATCTTTGCAGATGAACTGATTGGACAGCAGCAGGTTGTAGTAAAATCCCTGCCGGCTTATATACGGAAAATGAAACAGATCAAAGGACTGGCGGGCTGTACCTTATTGGGAGACGGAAGCATCAGCCTTATTCTTGATGCAGCAGGTCTGGCTGATTGTTAAAGCCTGATAAAAAGGGGTGATAACCATGTATGAAAGTATGATGTCCGATGAGGCTGTTGCACTTGCACAAGCCACTCTGTCTTCAATCGGAGAAGGCGTTGTTTCTACGAATATGGAACAAAAAATCATTTATATGAATGAAGCAGCAGAGAGCATATTGGAGATAAAAGCCGAAGAAGCAAGAGGAAAAGATTTCGGACAGGTAGTAAGCTTATGGGATGCCAGGAGCGGTACAAGGGTGGAAAGTCCGATTGGAGAAGTGCTAAGCGGCGAAAAGATCAAGGGACTTAAAAACAATACAGTCCTAAGAACGGGCAGCAATAATGAAAAATACATTTCAGCAACCTTTACACCAATCGTTGACCAGAATTCTGCAATACGCGGAGCGGTGGTTACATTCAGGGATATTACAAGGCTTAAAAAACTGGAAATTGAAAACCTGAATGAAAAGAATAATCTGAAAATGATTTTCGATTATGCAGACGTAGGCATGGTTACCATAGACAGGGAGTATACCATAACACAGATAAATGACACGGCCCTGCAGTACTTAAACCGGAGCAGGGAGGAAATTATAGGAAATCCATTCACCGACAGCTTTCCCTGTACAGACAGCGTAATAAATAACTTCCGGTGCGGCAAGGGACCCCTGTGTAAAAACTGTAAATTCTGCAAGGCAGTCAGCTTGGCCTTTGGACAGGATATCAAAAGCGGGAATATCGAACAGCAAAAGACACCGTCTTGCAGCGGCAACCAAAGCGAATACTGGTTTCGCATCAGCGTAGCACCGATATCATTCAACTTTGCAAAATACAGTCTGATAACCCTAACGGATATTACGGAGAGCAAGAACAAAGAAAAAACAATTATAGAGGCAAGAGATTCCTGCCGGAATATATTGGATCAGATCCCATCCTTTATATGGCAGACGGACAGTAAACTTGCCTGTACCTATGCCAATAAAGTATGGTTGGATTTTTACGGGAAAAGCCTGGAAGAGGCACTGGGGTTCGGATGGTATGAATCCATTCATCCGGAAGATTTGCAAAAGTATGTTACTATCCGGGAGAAAGCAATGAAAAGCCAGGAATATTTCCAATCGGAAATACGGATACGCAGAAAGGACGGAGCATATGATTGGTGCATTGTAGCACATGCACCCTATTATAATCTGCAAGGAGAACTTAAAGGATACTTGGCTTCCATTCTTAACATACAAAAGCGCAGGGAAGCAGAAGAAAGACTGGAACGCTACCGGACTATATTTATCAGTGCAAGGGATATTGTTGTCATGATGGAGCCGGACGGGACCATCCTGGAAGCAAGTAAATCCGCACTGGAAGCTTATGGGTATACAAAAGAAGAATTGACCGGCATGAGTATCGGAAACATCTGGCTGGATAGCCATTTAGCAAGAGAGAGGCTTAATAAAAGCAGGCAAAAAGAGATTTTTTTGGAAGCTGTACATAAACGGAAAGATGGGAGCATTTTCGAAACAGAGGTCAGTACGCAGCTGGTTAATATCGGAGAAAAGATGATACTATTTAGTATCATCCGGGACATAACCGAGAGGAAAAGGACAGAAAGGGAAATACGTATAAGCCAGGAGCGCGCAGAGGCTGCCAACCAGGCTAAAAGTGAGTTTTTGGCAAATATGAGCCATGAAATCAGGACTCCTATTAACGGAATGACCGGCATGATTGACCTTACACTGCTGACGGAATTAAATGACGAGCAGAAGGAAAATCTGATAACAGCCAAGGCATGTGCGGGTTCTCTGCTAAACATCATAAACGATGTATTGGATTTCTCCAAGATGGAAGCCGGGAAGATGTCTATTGAATACAAAGATTTTGATATCAAAGAGATGATGCAGGAACTTGTTAAATTGTACACCGTACGTGTAGAGGAAAAGGGACTCTCACTAAAATATTCCTTGCAGGAGGACATTCCAACATATTTGAACGGAGATTTGGGGCACCTTCGGCAGATTATTGATAATCTGATGAGCAATGCCGTTAAATTCACCAATAAAGGTTATGTCAGCCTGGAAATCAGTAAGACCGGAGAAGTACAGGGGATGATAGAATTACTGTTCCGGATATCTGACACCGGTATTGGAATTGCAGAGAATAATCTTTCTTCTCTGTTCACAAGTTTTCATCAGGTGGAACATTCCTTTACAAAAAAATACGGAGGTACGGGGCTTGGACTTGCCATTGCAAAAAGGCTCATAGAGATAATGGGAGGTACCATAGAAGTTGAGAGCAAAGAAGGAGAGGGCAGCAGCTTTTTCTTCCGCCTTAAATTCAGAGAAGGAATTCCGGTTGCAAGTACAAAAAGAAACATACCGGAAATGCGGAAAACAGACAATCCTCTGAACATACTGCTGGTGGAGGATGATGAGATTAATCAGATGGTTACCACCAATATGTTAAAGAAGCGGGGACATAAGGTTGAGCTTGCCCGTAACGGAAAAGAAGCGGTAGGGATGTTTAGGGACAAAAAGTACGATATTATACTGATGGATATCCAGATGCCGGAGATGAATGGATTTGAGGCCACCCAGAAAATCAGGCAGATGGAAAGAGACGGGAAGCATATTCCAATAGTTGTCCTGACTGCCTATGCCCTTGAAGGAGATAAGGAAAGATTCCTGCAGATGGGGATTGACGGCTATCTGCCCAAACCTGTAAACATGGATATGCTTTTCAATATGATTGAAAAAAACTCATACCCGGAGGGAGTTTATTTGGATAAGAACGGAGAAATAAAGTACCTTACCCGGATAGAGAAAGAAAAATCCTCTCCGAAGACAGAGGAGCTGTTAAAGGAACTTTCGGGAAATATAAAGGAGCTTGGCAAAGCAATAGAAGGCTGGGATTTTGAAGTAACAGAGAAGATGGCACATCAAATCAAAGAGCAGGCTATAAAAGCCGGATTGGATGTATTAAAAGACATTTGCTTTAAGACGGAATTGTCTGCCAGAAAGGAAGAGATGGAGAAAGTGAAGAAAAACTATCAAAAGATGAAGGAGGAGCTGACAATTATCAGGGAACAGCTGGGCTGACAGCTTGGTCTAAGACGAATAAGAAGGAGGTGGCAGGATATGAGAATACTAATTGCTGAGGATGACTTGATAAGCAGAAAATTCTTATATAAATTTTTAAGCAGGTACGGGGAATGCGATCTGGTAGTGGACGGGCTGGAAGCATTGGATGCATTTTTAATGGCAGTACGGGAGAACCAGCATTATGACCTGATCTGTCTTGATATTATGATGCCGAAGGTAGATGGTGTTAAAGTATTAAAATCTATACGGGAACTGGAAGAACAGAAAAATATGCTTCCGGAAAAAAGAGCAAAAATCATTATGACTACGGCACTTGCAGAGACCAAGATAGTTCAGGACGCCATGGATATCGGATGTGATGCTTATGCAGCAAAACCTCTTGATGTTGAAAAAATAGCAAAGGTGTTGGAGGACTTTGGATTTACGAAAGTATCATAAAACAATGGGAAGGAGAGGATGGCATGGATGACGCGCAGAGATTTATAGAGGAAGAGGAGGATACGCAAAAGGACAGGTACTTGACATTCCAGATAGGAAGCGAAGTATATGGGATAGAAATTAAGTATGTGACAGAGATTATCGGAATACAGCCTGTCACAGAGATACCGGAGCTTCCGGCTTACATGAAGGGAATCATCAATCTGCGAGGCAAAATTATACCGGTGATGGATATACGGCTGCGGTTTAAAAAGGCACCCAGGGAATACAATGACAGAACCTGTGTTATCGTAATAGATATTAATGCATTGTCGATCGGACTTATTGTTGACAGCGTAGCAGAAGTGTTGACAATACCGGAAGAAGACATCGTATCCCCTCCTGATGTAAAAAGCGGCGGGAACCGTTTCATGAAAGGGATTGGTAAGGCAGGAAATGAGGTAAAGCTTATATTGGATTGTGAGCATCTGCTTAATGAGCAGGAGCAGGAGAATTTGATAAATATCTAAAAAGCACAGACCGGAAGAAATTAAAAAGAAAGGATGCCACAGTTATATCTTCCGGATGAAAAATAGTGGCAATACCACAGGCCTAGCCTTAAGGTTATTGGTTTACAAAGGATGAAATTTAGAGATTTAAGAATCGCTACAAAGCTTCTTATAGGATTTGTTATAGTTGCAGCCATTGCAGGGGCTGTCGGAGGAGTAGGAATTTACAACCTTTATTCCATGGATAAGAAATACACTTCCCTATATCAGAATTACGGTACGCCATTGGGAAATATCGCAGAGGCCTCTCTGGATTTCCAGCAGATACGTGTTAGTCTTAGAGATCTGCTGTTAGAGGAGGACAATGCGAAGCAAAAGGAATATGTGGAGAAAGCGGAAACTTATCATGGAGAAATGACGAAATCCCTTTCTGTATTTGAAAGCTCTCTTCAGACAGCGGAAGGAAAAGAGGTATTTGCTAATCTGACGGCTGCATTAGATGAATACCAGCCTTTGCAGGAACAGATAATACAATTGGCTCTGGATGGTCAAAAAGAAGACGCCACCGCTTTATTAAAGAAAAATAGCAGTGCGGAATTGGTAGCGGAAATAACAACGGATATCGATAAATTATTCGAGTTAAAAGACGAGGGCGGAAGCAGCTTATCCAAACAATATAGCGCGGATTCCCGGAAGACGATTGATCTTGTAGTTGGCATCGTTGTCGTAGCAGTCTTAATTGCTGTTTTTCTTGGGATTATACTTTCCCGTATAATCAGTAAGCCTATAGTAAATATGGTTGGGGTTGCTGAACGGGTTGCACAGGGAGACCTGGATTTAGAGGTGGAAGCTCGTGGAAAAGACGAGATAGGTATCCTGTCTGAAGCTATACGTAAAATGGTCGATAATCTGAATGGAGTCATGGCAAGCATCAGTACCGCTGCACAGCAGGTTTCCATCGGTTCCTCCCAGCTTTCCGATACAAGCATTGTACTTTCCCAGGGAGCTACCGAGCAGGCCAGTACCATTGAAGAACTGTCTGCATCTGTGGAAGAAATATCTGCACAAATCAAAACCAATGCCGATAATGCCGATAAGGCAAATTCAATTACAGGGCAGACAAAACTTAGTGCGATGGACGGAAATGCCCAGATGCAGGAAATGCTTCGAGCAATGGAGGATATAAACAATGCCTCCATGAACATATCTAAGATTATAAAAGTAATTGATGATATTGCCTTCCAAACTAATATTCTTGCCTTAAATGCGGCGGTAGAAGCAGCAAGAGCAGGGCAGCATGGCAAAGGCTTTGCAGTTGTTGCGGAGGAGGTACGTAATCTGGCGGCCCGTTCAGCTGATGCAGCAAAAGAGACAACGGCCATGATAGAAGGTGCTGTAAAGAAATCTGAAAGCGGAACGAAAATTGCCAATGATACAGCTGCAGCGCTTAAGAAGATTGTAGAAGGTATAGAAAATGTAGCAAGTCTGATCAGTAGTATATCGGTTGCTTCCAATGAGCAGTCCATAGGGATTGAGCAGGTAAATCAGGGTATTATCCAGGTATCGACTGTAATCCAGACGAATTCCTCCACCTCCGAAGAAAGCGCAGCAGCCAGTGAAGAATTGGCAAGCCAGGCAGTATTATTGGAGGATCAGGTGCAGAAATTTAAATTAAAAAATCAGAAGAATTATGATATCCGCAAAGAAGCCGCCAGTTCCGACTTCAGATACGGCCATAATAACAGTTCAAAGAAGATCGACGGAGGACATAACCCGGAAAAAATAAAAAAAATCATATTAAGTGATGAAGAATTTGGGAAATATTAGAGTGGCCTCCTATGGTAGAAATAACAGAAAATGAATTCAGGCAGCTGGCAGATTATATCCACAAATATTGCGGAATTAATCTGAAAAGCGAAAAAAAGGCATTGGTAAACAGCAGATTGCAAAATACACTATACCGGTACAATATGCAAAGCTTTACGGAGTATTTTACATACCTTACACAAAACAGCTCTGAGAGTGAGATTACGGAAATGATTGACAAACTCACGACAAACCATACCTTTTTCATGAGAGAGTCGGAGCATTTCCGGTTTTACGAAAAGGATATCCTGCCGAAACTTAAGAATACCGTAACCGACAGAGACATGCGTATCTGGTGTGCTGCCTGTTCGACGGGAGAGGAAGCCTATACACTTGCTATCTTGAATAATGAATTTTTGGGCAGAGAAAAGCTTTGGTGGGATACGAAGGTACTTGCGACTGATATTTCCGTAAGCGCTCTGGATATTGCCAGAAAAGCTACCTATTCCAAGGAGAATACGGCACCCTTGCCGAATGAATGGAAGAGGGATTATTTTTATATGAAAGAGGATGACCAGTGGGAGGTTAAGGATTTTCTGAAGAAAGAAGTAATCTTTCGCAGATTTAATCTTATGGAGGAAGTATATCCTTTTAAAAAGAAGTTTCATGTGATTTTTTGCAGAAATGTAATGATTTATTTTGATCAGGCAGATAAGGACAAGCTGATTCGGAAACTGCAGGAGAATTTGGCAGAGGGGGGATATCTGTTTATCGGTCATTCGGAAGCTATTAATAAAGAAGACATCGGCCTTCAGTATGTTATGCCTTCCGTATACCGGAAAACAAAACAGAGGATTTATGGTTAGAGATAAAATAAAGGTATTGGTTGTAGATGACAGTATTGTATTTCGGGAAGCAATCATACGTGGAATCAGGCAGGACAGGCAAATAGAAGTAGTGGCAGGAGCAGAGGATCCCTTTATGGCGAGGGACAAAATCATTGAATTCGAGCCGGATGTCATGATTTGCGATGTGGAAATGCCAAGAATGAATGGTATTGAATTTATTCGAAGGCTGCTTCCGCAGTATCCGCTGCCAGTAATTGTAATAAGCGGAAGGAGCAATGCGGTCTTTGAAGCAATGGATGCCGGTGCGGTGGACTTTATTTCCAAGCCGGAAGAGAAGACTTCCTCTGCCATGCAGCTGTTTTACCTGGATCTGATTACAAAGATTAAGATGGCAGCAGCAGCGAAGGTCGTTGAACAGAAGGAAATGTCAGGGGACGGTCTTCCCGCAGACATGGAATTTCCGCTTGGAAAAATAATTGCTATGGGCGCCTCTACCGGAGGGACAGAAGCTCTTTATCAGATATTAAAGCAGTTGCCGGTCGGCATACCTGGCATCGTGATAACACAGCATATACCGCCTGTGTTTTCGGGTATGTTCGCAAGAAGACTAAACACCCAGACTTCACTTGAGGTAAAGGAAGCAGAATCCGGAGATGTCATACGAAAAGGGCGTGTCCTTTTAGCACCCGGGGACCGGCATATGAGGATCAAAAGAGCAAAAGAGGGCTATATAGCAGAAGTATTTGAAGCAGAAAAGGTTAATGGGCATTGCCCTTCCATTGATGTGCTGTTTGATTCCATAGCAAAAGAAGCCGGTAAAAATGCCGTGGGAATCATTCTGACGGGCATGGGATATGACGGTGCCAGAGGTCTTTTGTCTATGCGAAGAAAAGGCGCCAGGACTATCGGGCAGGATGAAAAAACCTCTGTTGTATATGGAATGCCCAAGGTTGCCTACGATATCGGAGCGGTAGAAAGGCAGGCGGCATTGCAGGCCATACCGAAGGTATTGGCAGATATACTGCTGGAATAGTATTAGTTGGGAGCTGTTGCATTTGGATTAATTTTGCAGCAGCTCCTTTCACGTTATACAGGGCAAATGTATGAAGGAGACCTTTGGAAGTGTACGATGTTTTTCGTTTATATTTATTCATTTCTTATATGATTGCAAAGTGGTTCCGGGTTCTGTTAGGTTGAAAAATAAATTTTTCAACTACGTATTCAGGAATATCAAATTAAAAATTTGATATTGACGAAAGAGGTTAAAATGAAGAAAATAAAACTGGTATGGCAGGAATATAACATTGGAATGAAAGGGGAAAGATATATGCTGGCTACTATTTATAATTTTCAGGACTTTAAAGAGAATCTTTATAAGGCAGGGATGAGTACAGGAGGAGTGAATAATGAGGGAGTGTTTTCACTTTGTGATTATTACGGGGATACCATACAGTGGCATACAGAGGATGCAGATACCGATCCATGGGAATGGAGAATGAGAGTATTAAATGAGGAAACCGATATTGCCTATGGCAAGTTCTTCTTTAAAAAGAGCGGTTATATAACCAGGGAATGGTATCCTTACTTTTATGCAGTCAGAAGAGGGGACAGGGAGTTGGAAGAGGAATATGAGAATGGGAATATCAGCCTCTTTGCCAGAAAGATTTACCGGCTGCTTACAGAATACAAGGAGCTGCCTCTTCACCTGATAAAGCAGTATGGAGGTTTTAGCGCAGAGGATAAGGCAAGGTTTGATGCAGCCATGACGGAGCTTCAGATGAAATTCTACATTACCATGTGCGGCAGGGCCAGAAAGACATCAAAGGCAGGGGAAGAATATGGCTGGTCTTCTACGGTTTTCTGCCTGACAGAGGACTTTTTTGGTAAAGAGATTATAAAAGAAGCTCTGAAGATAAAACCGGATGATGCATATGAAAAGATATATCAGTGGATTAATCGGCTCAATGCAGGAGCGAATCCTAAAAAGGTCAGTAAATTTATCAAAGGTTAAAATCTGATGTAGAAAAGTTCCATTATGATGCGCCGGGGAAGTTGTCACTGCGTGACGGCGCATCAGCGCCAGAGTCTGGCTTGCCAGACTCTTTCTTGTTTTTATTATAATTGTTGTAACGAAATAAGAAATGGCAAGTCTAATCTATGTAACAGGAAGAAACGAGGTGATAAAAAGTGGAGAATATGGACTTTGACCGGATATATAAGGAGCACTTTAAGACGGTGTACGCCTATATCCTTGGCTTATGTGCCAGTCAGTCCGTTGCGGAAGAGATAACCCAGGAGACTTTTTATAAGGCATTAAAAAATATAGGACGTTTTCGGGGAGAATCCAGAATCAGTACCTGGCTGTGCCAGATTGCAAAGAACAGCTACTATACCTATTGCAAAAAGCAAAGGGCAGAATCAGTAGAAGAGTGGGAGCAGGTACCGGATGACAGGGATTTTGTTATACGGCTTGAGGACAAAGAGATGGTGTTTACGATTCATAAACATCTGCATAATATGGAAGAACCTTATAAAGAGGTATTTTCCTTAAGGATTTTCGGAGAACTGTCTTTTTTACAGATAGCAGAATTATTTAATAAGACCGAAAGCTGGGCAAGAGTCACTTTTTATCGCAGCAAGAAAATGATTAGAGCATTAATGGAGGAAATGGAAAATGGAAAAGACCTGTGATATTATAAAAGACTTGCTGCCTCTTTATATAGATGGTGTATGCAGTGAAGACAGTAAAAGGGCGGTGGAAGAGCATATAGAAGGGTGTGAAAGCTGTAAAAGGGAGCTGGAAAGTTATAAAGGAGAGATATCCGCAGTGGACAGACAGGAAGAAGAAGTCATTAAAAAAATCTCGTCCCGCTGGAAAAGGTCAAAAACCAAAGCCTTATTAACTGGTATCCTGGCAATGGCAGTTGTTATTGTATTTGGAATATCAGCCCTGCTTTATTCGGTCACAACCAGAGCTGTGAAAGATAGTGAAGTAACCGTGGAGGATTTGAGTATGCTGTCGAATTCCAATGTCTATTTTGCCTTAAAGGTTTCGGATGCCATTCACGCAAAAGGTGTAAGCTGGTTTGAGGAAAAAGGGGATATTTATATTACACTTAAGACGGATAAGCTGCGGCTTAAGAATACGAAAACAGCAGAAAACAGCTTTGCAGAAAATACGGACGATTACAGCCGCTGGGAATTCGACACGAAGATGAGCGGTATTAAAAATATATACTTGTATGAAGGATTAAAGGGATATGAAGACGGGAAGTCTGCAAAGACCTTAATCTGGAGCAGCGGTATGAATCTTTCGGCGGCAAAAACGGAAGCGGAGGTCTGGATAAGAACCTATCACCCGTGGGGAAACACAGAACCCGGCTTATTGGCAAATACCCTGTATGAGCATAAGAATCCCTATGTGGGTAATATGTCTGCCAATGGCAGGATAGTAGCAGATCTTAAAGTGGGAAGGGTACTTGGGAACTTTAAGAATGAACTGCAGACAAAGAAAGAGCCTTATGGCTACACTCTGCTGTTTGAAGAAAGTATAAAGGACAAAGAGCAGGACAATTTTGACAGTACTATGAAAAAGTATGCCTTTTGCATGCTGGCATTGATAGAAAATTTAAGTGAGGTAAGCTGGAAGTATACACTGATAGAGGATGGAAAAGAAAGAGCAGTAACACAGAGCATTACAAAAGAAGAAGCTTCAAAGATTCTCGGAAACAATATCAAAAGTTATGGGGCCTCTGCGGCAGATGTACAAAATCTCTTATATACCGTAGGAATAGAACAGTAGCTTTAAGCTGGTGCCGCAGGAAAGAACACATGTGGACACCAGCTTGCTTTCTATGGTTAGGTAAGACCAGCATACTTTTCAAACGTAATAACAGGCAGCGGCGGTGAATAAAAATATCCCTGTGCAATCTCACAACCAGACCTGTATAAGAATTCTGCCTGGCTGAAGTTCTCAACACCTTCTGCAACTACTTCAATGCCAAGGCTTCTTGCTAAAGCAATCGTATATTCAAGGACAGTTTCTTCCTTGCGGTTCTCCCCAGTTCCGGCAAGGAAGGCTTTGTCCATCTTCAGGATATCCAATGGAATATCCTTTAGACAATTTAGGGTAGAATACCCGGTACCGAAATCATCTAAGGAAAGCTTGAAACCCTTATCTTTTAAGGTGTACAGCTTAGTCTGCAAGTCCCCCTTATAATTAAAGAAAGCAGATTCTGTAATTTCAAGTTCAATGCACGTAGGAGGCACATGGTACCTTTCCGAAAGATAAATCAGTTTTTCTACAAAATCAGAGTTACCAAAATGTACACGTGATACATTAACCGATATTGGTATAACCGGGTAGTTTTCTTTTATCCAACCAGCAATTGTTCGAAATGCTTTTTCCCAGATATAATAATCAAGTTTGACAATAAAACCATTCTTCTCAAAAAGATGGATGAAATTGTCCGGTGTGATTAATCCTTTTTCGGGATGATTCCAGCGCACCAATGCTTCTGCACCAACGATTTCCGTCGTTGGGATAGACATCTTGGGCTGCAGATACATTTCAAACTGGTGATTTTTCAAAGCAGACATCATTTCATTTTCGATATCGGTATCTTCCAGGTTGCGCTTTCTTAAGGAATCCTCATAAAATGCAAGAGTCTTTAATACATCATGCTTTATGGATTTCTTTGTCAGATTGGCACGTTCGCATAATACAGATATTGGCATATCAGCATGATCGACCCGGCAGACCCCTATGGAAAAAGCAATCTCCATCTTTAACGGATACTTTTTCATACGCTGCTTCAAAACAAAAGCAAAATCATAGATTTCGGAGTCATTCCTGTATTCAGTAAACACAGCAAAATTATCTGCATATAATCTGCAGCATGCATAACAGCTGGATTTGTTGGAAGACAAGATACTTCCGATATATTTTAATACACTATCCCCCTCTTTGTTACCATACAAATCGTTGATAACACTAAAACGTTTTACATCAAGCACAATTACTGCGAATTTTTTGCCAGGATAATTCGCGCGAATACGTTTTGTTCTGGCTTCGAACTTGTTGAAGGAAGGAAGACCCAAGGCTTGTCCTTTGAAAAAATCTATTCCTTTCAATGGGTTTGCAACCATTTCCTTAGAAATATCCTGTGCGGTTCCGAGAACCCTTGTCAGTTTATTCTCTGCATCAAAGTAACATTTTTTCTTACAGCGAATCCAGACATATTCACCCTTTTCGTTCCTTCTGCGGAAAGTTAAGGATACGGAAGCACCTTTTGGGCTGCAAGCTCTTATAAAATCTTTGAATTTGGAGATATCATTTGGATGTATGTACTTTGTTTCAAGAAGACATTTTAATATGTTTTTCTTATTGCATACGGATATCCCTGCCGACTCAATAAAATTATCAGACACATAGAGCTTATCATCCACAAAATTCATGTCAAAAATAATTAGGTTTGTCTGCTCAGCTATAACACTGTACCGCTCGCACATATCGTCAAAAACGGTACTCTTGGGTATCTTGTGGACACTGTTGATACTGCTGCCTCTTTTGCTCATTAAAACCCCTCACTTTTCAAATCACAAGTGGATCAGCCTCTTATATTATTTTTGACTATATTTCACAGGAAATAATTGCAACTGGCTGCCATACCTGTAAGGCTTAGGCCCTGTAGCTTTGCGTCACTGCCTTTAGGCAGTTATGCTCATCCTCTTTAGTTATTAAGTTAAGAACATATGAATCTTTTAAAATATTTCATATTATGGGTGCGTACCCTCTGCCGAAATACATAAAAGCCAGGTCATCAAATTATATGTGTCTCGGCAGAGCCAAAAAATTTGTAACCTTTTCCAGGATATGCTATAATACATTATGGATAACTATCTTGTTTCTAAGAGCCAGTTAAATCCAGGCTCTCCTAAAGTTGTTATTAAGCCTGTACTTCTGGTTGGCGTAGCTATGCTTGAAACAGTGGCAAGAACCAATAATAATGCAATAATATAACGTACCTTTGTAAATTTCTTCATGTTATACCCTCCTTTCAGATAGAAATTTATTGATGATTAGATTATAGCATTGTATTTTTTTCATATAAATGGACACTTATGTCCATCGAAAGAAAAGGCGGACAAGACATATGAGTTATGAGCATTTTGGTGTATTCCTGCGGGAACTAAGAGAATCCAGAAATTTAACAAGGGAGCAGCTGGCGAAGGATATCTGTACTCCGAAACAGATTTACCGTATTGAAAAGGGAGACTTTGAGCCTTCCCTTTACTTACTGAACCAGTTATCTATCAAATTTAATATGGATTTGAATGAATATTTCAAAATGTATTTTTCCGTAAATACAATTATCGGATTTGAGGGTATCCAGGCATTAAATAATGCTATTGCAAAAGGAGATATGGGATTAATCAAGAGCTTGGCCGAGAAGTATGAAAAGCATAAGGATTTCAAGAAAGGTGAGAATTTACAGCATATTTATTATGCAAAGGCTATCTGCGCTGCCTTTGAAGAGAACTATACTTCTTCCTTAAACCATTGTCTTAAAGGTATTATGATAGAAAATCCATCCTTTACTCTGGATAGCATTAGAAAAAGTACATATTCCAATGTTGGATTATCAATTATAAGCTGTATGGGTTTGGATTATATTTCGCTTAATAGGGAAGATATTGGACTTAAAATATTATTTGATTTACTGTATACTTTGGAAAACTACGTTTTGTCATCACCCTATCCGATGTATCAGGCATCTCAGTTTTCAAAAAAGATTTACCAAAATACTCTCAATAATTTAAGCTATCAGCTTCTCAATGAGGAAAAGTATGAAAAAGCCGAGGAACTCATTGAAAAAGGTATTGATTTTTCCATTCAGGAGAACAGCTTAAGATTTTTACCGGGTTTGTTTTTTATGAAATTTAAACTTCTTTATAAACAAGGATATTTTGAAAAAGCAAAAGAGATATACGCCCAGATGCGCTGTCTCTATACAATAACCAAGCAGACAATGGTACTGGAAGAAATGGATAATTCCATAAAGGAAGATTATCCGGAGATTTTTAAAGATACTGGCACGGACACAAACACCGATAACTGATTTTGACTACAAAGGCCTTTGGATGGATTGCATAGAGCATCTGTCAGGAGGTCTTTTTTGGAGATATTTCCATTAATAGTTAATTCAAAGGACTAAGGCAGCAAAAAAACATTGTTAATATTTTATTTTGTATTTTTTGTAATACATTGGTGGCTGTCATCAATTGAAGATGTATTGTCAATAATACGTATATAAATGCAAAACTAACCTCATCATACGATGGAACTGTCTATACAATATACGAATAAATCTTGTTAAAATTTAAACAATTAGACAAAAAATTCTTTCTAAAATCAGAAAATTTTATACAAAAAGTAAACAATAGCTTTGCATTGTAAACTATTTAGGTGTATAATTAGACATAATCACGTATAATGTGATGAATAAAAGGATAGTTGTTTAAAAGGCAGTCTTAAAAGACTGCATTTCTTATGACATGCCTTAAAAAAATGACGACAAGGTGACAAATATGAACTTAATAACCACACTCATTTTATTTCCATTGGCAATAGCTGTTTTAACCTTTCTTATCAGAAATGATAAAATCAGAGGCGCTATTGTTACTATTGGGGCAGCCTGTATTGCCCTCTTAGCCGTACTGGTGACTGTTACGTATTTTCAGAACGGCATTACCTTCTCTTATCAGGGAGAGGAAGCAATCTCATACCTCATAATGGTTTTAGAAGTCCTTATAGCAGGCTACGTTATCACAATAGGTATAAGGGACAAGAAGTACATTGTATCTGTATTTTCAATTATCCAGACCCCCCTTATTTTATGGTTTGAATTAGCCAGAGGACATGAAATAGAGGTTGCAAAAGACATGGTGTATGATAAGCTGTCCGGAATTATGGTGCTTATCGTAGGTATTATCGGAAGCCTTATCTGCATTTATGCAGTTGGGTATATGAGGGATTACCACCACCATCATAAAGAATATGCCGAAAGAAAATCCTTTTTCTTGTCCGTATTATTCTTATTCTTATCAGCCATGTTCGGGCTTGTATTAAGCAATAACATGACCTGGCTGTATTTTTGCTGGGAGATTACATCTCTTTGTTCTTTCCTGCTTATCGGCTATACGAAAACAGAAGAAGCAAAGAGAAATTCTTATCGTGCGTTGGCAATTAATCTAGGCGGCGGTGTCGCTTTTGCCTTTGCCATCGTATTTATTGGAATCCATTACAAGACATTGGAACTGTCCGTGCTGACCTCCATGCAGCCGGAAGCCGCGGTCATGATACCGGTATTTTTACTTGCTCTGGCGGCCCTTACAAAGTCTGCGCAGTTCCCGTTCTCTTCCTGGCTTCTTGGAGCCATGGTAGCACCCACGCCTTCTTCTGCTCTGCTTCATTCAGCAACCATGGTTAAGGCCGGTGTTTACCTGATTATCAGACTGGCACCTTTACTTGGAAATTCACCGGTTGGAATTGCTGTTACAGGAATCGGATGTGTAACCTTCCTTCTTAGCTCTTTAGCAGCAGTAACACAGAGTGACGGCAAGAAGATTCTTGCCTACTCTACCGTAGCAAACTTAGGTCTTATCGTAATCTGTGCAAGCATTGGCAGCCAGGAGGCTTTATGGGCAGCCATCCTTTTGATCATATTCCATGCTTCCTCCAAGTCCCTGATGTTCCTTTGCGTAGGATCGATTGAACACCAGATAGGAAGCCGTGACGTAGAAGATATGGCCGTTTTGGCAGAGGTGTCCAGAAAGTTGAACCTGTTTATGTTTATCGGTATTGCCGGTATGTTCTTAGCACCCTTTGGGATGCTGATTTCCAAATGGGTAGCAATGAAAGCATTTATTGATTCCAAGCATATATTATCCGTTGTAGTAATTGCTTACGGAAGTGCCGTTACCCTGTTCTACTGGGCAAAGTGGATGGGTAAGCTGGTTTCCGGTTCCAATAAGAAACAAAAAAATGACCACAAGCTTTCCATTCACGAAGAGATACCTATTACAATCCATGCAATTCTTGTAATAGTATCCTGTTTTGCATTTCCTTTTATATCGGATTATGCTCTGATTCCTTACCTTACAGAGCTTTTTGGTAAAGATGCCGTGATACCCATTGGCACCAGCGATGTGAATCTGATGATTATGATGTTAGCCATGCTAATTATCATTCCGATTAGCTTTATTCCGATTTACAAGAAAGATAAGAGACGTATTGTACCGATTTATATGGCAGGTGAAAATACCGGAGATAACGAGACCTTCTATGGAGGCCTGGGAGAGAAGCGCAAGGCCACGATGCGTAACTGGTACCTTACCGAGTATTTTGACAGTAAGAAGATGCTTTATATAGGAAATATCATTGCTGTTCTTATTTTAGTACTTGGCATAATACTTCTAATTGGAGGGCTTGCAAAATAATGTTAATTATCAAAATTTTAGCCATAATAATATTAACGCCTATTGTAGGCGGATTGCTTACCGGGATAGACCGGGTAATAACTGCAAGAATGCAGGGCAGACAGGGTCCGCCGATACTGCAGCCTTTTTATGATGTGTTTAAGCTGATACAAAAGGAACCGATAGAAGTTAATCTGATGCACCGGTTTTACGTATACCTGTCCCTTATTTTTGTTATATTGACCGCTGTTATACTTTTAGTTGGTGGGGATATCCTGTTGGCGGTGTTTGCATTAACTCTTGGCTCTGTTCTCTTTATCCTGGGAGGCTATGCTTCCAATTCACCTTACAGTCTGGTGGGTTCCGAAAGAGAGCTGTTGCAGATGATGGCCTATGAGCCGATGGTGCTTCTTACCGGTATCGGTTTTTATCTTGCAGATAAGAGCTTCTTTGTCAGCGATATTGTAAAAAATGATATTCCGGCAATTGTATATCTGCCGGGTATGTTCCTTGGATTTGTATTTATACTGACCTTTAAGTTAAGAAAATCACCCTTTGACTTTAGTATGTCCCATCACGGTCATCAGGAAATTGTACAGGGTATTACGACAGAATATTCCGGCAAGGATCTGGCAGTAATAGAAGTTACGCACTGGTATGAGGAAATCATAGCATTTACGTTTATCTTCCTTTTCTTTGCCACGAAAAATCCAATCAGCATTCTGGTTGGCATTATTGCCTGCTTTTTGGTATATTTCCTGGAGATTTTAATTGATAACGGATTTGCCAGAATGAAATGGAACTTTGCATTAAAGTCAGCATGGATTGTAACCGCTGTTTTAGGTTCTTTGAATTTAATCATACTGTCCTATTTTAAATAATATATCAGACAAACAGCAGAATAGATATTGCTGCTAAAAAGAGAGGTTCTTATGAATTTTGTCAAGAAATCACCGTGGATATTACATTATGACGGTTCCAGCTGCAATGGCTGTGATATCGAAGTACTTGCCTGTCTTACACCTCTGTATGATGTGGAGAGATTTGGCATTATAAATACAGGCAATCCGAAGCATGCGGATATCCTTTTGATTACGGGAAGCGTCAATGAGCAGAATATACCTATTGTAAAACAGCTCTATGAGCAGATGCCGGAACCTAAGGTGGTAGTAGCCGTAGGTATCTGTGCGACCTCAGGAGGAATCTTTGCCGATTGCTATAATATTGTCGGCGGCGTAGACAAAGTACTGCCTGTTGATGTATATGTACCCGGCTGTGCTGCCCGTCCCGAATCCATTATTGACGGGGTTGTGAAGGCTCTGGCCGTTCTGGAAGAGAAGCAGAAGGCGCTTTCTAAGAAGAAATCAGCCGTTAAAAAGTAAAAGAAGTTTCAAATCTTTCGTTTGACAGTTTGTGTCTGCGCTGCGACCACAAGCTTGGAATATGTAAAAGGCAGTGCAGAAATGAAGGTGAAGGTTGAAAGATTACATTTTTTCAACCGGAGATTTGTGCTGCGCACAAAGTCTCCAGACTTTGAAAGGAGCATGGTTATAATTATGGAACAAAATATAAAAGTGATACAGACAGGAGAGCTTCTTTCCCATGCTGTTTCGTTAAATCATGAAGGATACCGTCTTGTGGCTATATCTGCTACAGCAAAAGAAGGAATAGAACTTACTTATTCTTTTGATAAGGAATATGACTTTATTAATCTTAGACTGGAAATTGATGCAGACACGGAAGTTGACAGTATCAGCCCGCTTTATTCCTATGCTTTTCTTTATGAAAATGAAATCAAGGAATTATTCGGTGCAAAGATAAGAAATATTACTCTTGATTTTAATAATCAGTTATATAGAATACCGATAGAAACACCATTTGCGAAGAAGGAGGAGAAGGCATGAGCGAACGTACAGTAATCCCCTTTGGGCCGCAGCATCCGGTATTGCCGGAACCGATTCACCTGGATTTGGTGCTGGAGGATGAAACAGTTGTGGAAGCAATTCCGCAGATTGGATACATTCACAGAGGACTTGAGAAGCTGGTAGAGAAGAAAGACTTCCAGCAATACACTTATGTAGCAGAGAGAATCTGCGGGATCTGTTCTTTTATGCATGGAATGGGCTATTGCATGTCCATTGAAAGCATCATGGATGTTAAGATTCCGGACAGGGCCGACTATCTAAGAACTATCTGGGCAGAACTTTCCAGAATGCACAGTCATCTTTTATGGCTTGGACTTTTGGCAGATGCCTTTGGCTTTGAAAGCCTTTTCATGCATTCCTGGCGTTTAAGGGAGCGAGTGCTTGATATCTTCGAAGAAACCACCGGAGGCAGAGTTATTTTTTCCGTATGCGATATCGGCGGCGTCAGAAAAGATATAAGCAGCGAGACATTAAAGAAAATCAATGAATCAATGGATATTATCGAGAAGGAACTTACGGAGCTTACAGCCGTGTTCTTTAAAGATTCTTCTGTAAAATACCGTACCAAGGGCGTGGGCGTACTTTCAAAGCAGCTGGCCCATGATTTGGGAGCGGTAGGACCTATGGCAAAAGCCAGCGGCCTTCCCTTTGATATGAGAACACAGGGGTATGCAGCTTATAAATATTTGAAGTTTGAACCCATCATTGATACAGACGGTGATTCTTATGCCAGGACCACTGTACGTATTAAGGAAATATTCCAGTCCATTGACCTGATAAGACAGGCAATCAGCCTGATTCCGGAAGGTGAAATAAAAACGAAGGTAGTGGGAAATCCCAATGGTGAATATTTCACCAGAGTGGAACAGCCGAGAGGAGAGGTAATATATTATGCAAAAGCAAACGGTACGAAATTCCTTGACAGAGTGAGAGTCAGAACACCGACGTTTGCCAATGTACCCGCACTTTTGGAGACCTTAAAGGGCTGTTCTTTAGCAGATGTACCAATTCTTATCCTAACAATTGATCCCTGCATAAGCTGTACGGAGAGATAGTTTGAAAGTTTGAATAGTAATTTTTATTTTTGATTTATGGCAGTTTCGCAAGTAACTTGCGAGATGTATGGGAGTTAAAAGATAAGTAACAAACCAGAATGGAGTGAAACGATATGGCCATACTTAATATGTCAAAAACCCTGTTTAAGAGCTTATTTCATGGTCCTTACACAACGCTTTATCCTTTAAAGGAAAAGGATAAATATGAGCGTACCAGGGGAAAGATAGAGATTGATATGCCGCAGTGTATTTATTGCGGTATGTGCCAAAGACGCTGTCCTACGGGGGCAATCCAGGTCGATAAGGCTTCTGTTTCCTGGGGGATCGACAGGTTAAAGTGCATCCAGTGCGGTTATTGCAGCGAGGTATGCCCTAAGAAATGCCTGTCCATGGATAATCATTACACAACACCATCCTATGGTGAATCAAAGGATAAGTTTACCAATGCATGAGTATCCTATTACCCAGCACATAATTGAGATGGCTGAAAAGTATGCAAAAGAGCAGGGTGCCTCTTCTGTTGAAGCCATTAATCTGGTGGTGGGAGACTATTCCGGTTATGTAGGGGAGTCTATCAACCTGTACTTTGATATCATAGCAGAAGGGACCCTTTGTGAAAGGGCAAAGCTTAATATTGAAAGGGTAAAACCAAAATTAAAATGCACTTCCTGTGGGGAATATTTTGAAAGACGTCCTTTTTCCTTTGAATGTCCTTATTGTAAAGGAGAGGGAGAGCCTACAGAGATTGGGAAGGAATTCTATTTAAAATCTATTGAGATTAAATAACGAGACTTCATAGAGGTGCGGCTGGGATGCTTGTGTTTTCCGGCAGCACCCATTGCATTTGTATGATAAATAAAAAAGCATTATCGCAGGCAGGCTTGCGGTATGCATAAGCTTATATAAGAAAGGCGGCTTTGGTTGAAAAATAAATTTTTCAACTACCAATTATGGAATATCCAATCAAAGATTGGATATTCAGGAAAGAGGTTTAGCATGGAAGAGACAAAAGAAATCGAAATTATGGAAGCTGTGTACGATAAAAATGACGAAGTAGCGGCACAGACAAAGGATAGCTTTACGAAAAAAGGAATCTTTGCCGTGAATGTAATGGGAGCGCCCGGTGTTGGCAAGACTTCCTCACTGGTACAGATAATCAAGGGGCTTTCCGGTATCACTTCCTATGTCATTGAGGGAGATATTGAAGCAGACTTTGATACGAAGCTTTTACAGTCTCTGGGTGTTGATGCCATCCAGATTAATACAGGCGGTGCCTGCCATTTGGATTCTCCTCTTATTGAAAAGGCAGCAGGAGAGTTGCCTCTGAAACCCGGTGTACTCTTCATTGAGAATATCGGAAATCTTGTATGCCCTGCGGAATTCCAGATTGGAGAGCATGTGAAAATGCTGATTTCAACTGTTACCGAAGGCAGTGATAAGCCATATAAATATCCTTTGGCTTTTGAAAAGGCAGATATTATATTGCTGAATAAATGCGACCTGATACCCTATGTGGATTTTGATGAGGAATTCTTCTTAAAAGGCGTCCGCGCCCAGAATAAGACAGCTCCCGTTATCAAAGTATCTGCAAAAAGCGGAGAAGGCTATGAGGAAGTAGTGAAGTGGATAAAGGAAAAAAAGGAAACGTTATAAAGCGTTATCTGATATATGGTCTGGTACAGGGGGTGGGTTTCCGCCCTTTTGTATATTCTCTGGCGGTGCGGCTGGGAGTGGATGGAAGTGTATGTAACCTCGGCGGAATTGTCGAGATCATAGCAAAAGCGCCAGGGGAAGTTCTTAATGCATTTTTAGGTGAACTTAAGGATAATAAGGGCAAGGACTATGAAATTCATGCTGTGGAAGAAGAGGATATTACAGAGGAGAGGTTTTTAACGGAAGGAAATAAAGAGGGTTTTATTATAAAATCCAGCGCAGAAAGCCTTCATACTTTTTCTTTAACGCCTGATATCGGACTTTGCGATAAGTGTGCCAAAGAGGTGCTAGAAAAAGGAAACCGAAGATATCATCATCCCTTTATCAGTTGTGCCGCCTGCGGGCCCAGATATACTATATTAGAGCAAACGCCCTATGACAGGCAGACCACAGTAATGAGGGAGTTTCCCATGTGTAAAACCTGCGAGGGGGAATACACCTCCAAGGAAGACAGGCGTTTTCATGCGGAAACCATCTCCTGCAAAGCTTGCGGCCCTTATCTTTTATGGAAGGACAAAAAGGGCGGCAGGTCTTCGGACAACCCATGCTCTACCAAAGGGGAAGATGCCTTTAGGGAGGCTCTGACAGCACTGAAAAATGGCGGAATTATTGCAGTGAAAGGAATCGGCGGTTATCATTATGTCTGCACGCCCTTTTCACCTGAGACTGTAAAACGGCTTAGGCTCTTAAAGGGAAGGGAAAAGAAGCCCTTTGCCCTGTGCTTTCCGGATATCAATACGGTTAAGGAATATGCCAAGGTTTCAATGGAAGAAGAAAAGCTTCTCCTTGACAAGGCAAAGCCCATTGTACTGCTTTATGAGAAGAGGCGCAAAATGGCAGAGGAAGTCAGCGAAGAGAGCATTTACCTTGGTGCCTTTCTTCCCTATACGCCCATTCAATTGCTTTTGACGAAAGAGCTTGGACCGCTGATTATGACCAGTGCCAATGAGTCGGGCAAGCCTATCATAAGACAGGATGAAGAGATGTTAGGCGTAGAAAGCGGGTATCTGGACGGCATCTTGTATCACCAAAGAAAAATTCTCCGCTCTGTTGATGACTCTGTAGTAAGGATAACAATGGGAAAACCGCAGATGATACGAAGAAGCAGGGGGTATGTGCCTTCTCCTCTTTTGATGGAAAAGAGCGGGGCGGATATCTTTTGTGCCGGCGGGGATCTAAAGGCTGCTTTTTGCTTTTATAAGGAGGGAAGAGCGGTACTTTCCCAGTATTTCGGGGACTTAGAAGAGTATGATATCCTAAAGGAGTATGAGAACTCTTATAAGGATTTAAAAAAGCTCTTTTCAGCAGAACCAAAGCTTGCAGTCTGCGATATGCATCCCGGCTATTTCTCCGCTGAATTTGCCAGAAGCCTAAAGCTTCCCCTGTTACAGGTGCAGCACCATCATGCCCATATTGCTTCAGTCATGGCAGAACACCGCCTAAAGGGCAAGGTACTGGGGATTGCCTTTGACGGCACCGGTTATGGTACGGACGGGAATATCTGGGGCAGCGAGTTCTTAATCTGTGAAGGCGGAGACTTTACAAGAGCGGGACATTTGCGTTATACTTCCCTGATAGGAGGGGATGCTTCCTTAAAGGATGTGAAAAAGATTGCTCTGTGCTATCTGTTACAGGAAGGCCTTGAGAAGGCACTGCCGGACGAGA
This sequence comes from Anaerocolumna xylanovorans DSM 12503, assembly GCF_900143645.1. Lineage (GTDB taxonomy): Bacteria > Bacillota > Clostridia > Lachnospirales > Lachnospiraceae > Anaerocolumna > Anaerocolumna xylanovorans. The sequence goes on from NZ_FRFD01000013.1 coordinate 79,070, forward strand.
GGACACCCCTTATAAGAGCAGCATTGAAATGCAATACCAATACCTATCTTACCTCCAGTATGGGAAGGCTCTTTGACGGAGTATCCGCCCTTCTTGGTATCTGTATGGAAAACCGTTATGAAGCAGAGGCGGCCATTTTACTGGAACAGGAGGCAAGAAAGGCCCTTATAAATGGAGCAGAACCTGTCAGCCTCCAATTTGCAATCAAAAAAGAAGAGGAAATGTATCTTTTGGACCCGGCACCTGTTTTAAAGAGCCTGGTACAGTTAAAAGAAACAGAAGGAACAGGGGCTCTGGCTCTTGGTTTTCACTATGCGGTTGCGGAAGCGGTCCTTACTTTATGTAAAGAAATAAATAGAAATCAGAATATAAATGACATCGCACTAAGCGGCGGAGTGTTTGGAAATACGCTGCTTTTAGAGAAGGTCAAGGCGCTGCTGACAGAAAGCGGTTTTAATGTTTACCGCAATGAGTCAGTTCCCCCGGGAGATGGCTGTATCAGCCTGGGGCAGGCGTTTATCGGATTAGAAAGGGATGTATGAGCAGAAAACATGTGCAGGAAGAGAGGCAAATATGTGCGTAGCAATACCGGGAAAAATAATTGAGATTCATGGAGACACTGCCAAAGCCGATATCATGGGAAATATATTTGAGGCAAATATCAGCCTTGTGGACGCCAAGTTAGGCGACTACATTCTTATCCATGCAGGCTTTGCCATTGAAGTGGTACAGACAGAAACAGCACAGGAAATGATAGATATCTTTGCAGAATTGGATGAGGTTATAAGAAATGACACTGGAGCAGGTAAAGAAGGAGCTTAAGGGCTATAAAGGAAGAACAATTAAGATTATGGAGGTCTGCGGCACCCATACCGCAAGTATCTTTAAGGCAGGAATCCGTTCCATATTGCCTGCAGAAATCAGACTGATATCGGGGCCTGGCTGCCCTGTATGCGTAACACCTTCAGCCTATATTGATAAGCTGGTAGAATACTCTTTGAAAGAAAACCATCAGGTGCTTACCTTTGGCGATATGATGAAGGTGCGGGGAAGTGAGTATTCCCTGACTCAGGCAAAGGCTTTGGGCGGACAGATAAGCTATCTCTATTCCCCCTTGCAGTCCCTTGCCCTTGCAAAGCAAAATCCACAGACAAATTATATCTTTGCAGCAGTAGGCTTTGAGACCACGGCTCCTCTTTATGCCATCCTCTTGGAGGAGATGGAAAAAGAGGGGATTCGGAACTTGAAGCTTCTTATTGCGGTAAAGACCATAGTTCCTGCGCTCTCTTATCTTTGTGAGAAGGAGGAGATTGACGGATTTTTATGCCCGGGACATGTGAGTGTTATTATTGGCAGCAAGATATATGAGCCTTTAGCAAAAAAATACCAAAAGCCTTTTGTTGTAACAGGCTTTGAGGGAGAGCATATCTTAGCCTCTATCTATGAAATAATGACCCAGCTTAGTACGGAAGAATACCGGGTAAAGAATCTATATACCAGCGCTGTAAAGGAAGAAGGAAATGAAAAGGCTTTTGGTGCAATTATGAAATACTTTGAACCCTGTGATGCCTACTGGAGGGGAATCGGCACTATACCGGGTTCCGGACTTAGGCTCAGGGAAGAATTCTTAAAATACGATGCCGGAAGCGAAGAGGCCTTTGCAGAAGAAACTCTTCCGAAGGGCTGCAGCTGTACCGATGTCATACTGGGAAGAATCCAGCCCATAGAGTGTCCTGCTTTTGGTAAGAGATGCACGCCTATGGATGCGTTGGGTCCCTGCATGGTATCCTCGGAAGGAGCCTGCGGAATCTGGTATAAGAACCGGTAATGAGAAGCGGTTAGGTTGAAAAAACAAAAATGCTGTTTTTTCAACTACCAATTATCGAATATTCAATCAGAGATTGAATATTCAGGAAAGAGGTTAATATGCATATTGATATGTCCTACGGAAGCGGAGGGAAGCAGACAACGAGCTTGATAAATGAAGTCTTTGTAAAGCATTTTTCCAATCCGGTCCTGCAAAAAATGGAAGACAGTGCTGTTCTTACGGTAAAAGAAAAGATTGCCTTTACCACGGATTCCTTTGTAGTAACGCCTATGTTTTTTAAGGGAGGAGACATCGGAAAGGTTGCAGTTTGCGGTACGGTCAATGACCTTCTTATGATGGGAGCTAATCCGAAATACTTAACGGCCGGCTTTATCATAGAAGAAGGAGCCTCTCTTACGGACCTGGAACATATTGCAGCCTCTATGGCAGCAGCAGCGAAAGAGGCAGGAGCCCAGATTGTGGCGGGAGATACCAAGGTGATAGAAGGAAAAGGCGGTATCTACATCAATACTGCCGGAATCGGTGAGATTGAAAGAGAAGGAATCAGTATTTCGGCTTGCAAGGAGGGGGATATCATTCTCCTGTCCGGTAACTTAGGAGAGCACCATACGGCTATTATGTCCCACCGGATGGAAATAGAGAACGATATCAAGAGCGATTGTGCGCCTTTAAAAGAAATCGTGATGAATCTCATAATGGCAGGAATTGATATTCACTGTATGCGGGATGTGACCAGAGGCGGACTTGCCACAGTTCTAAATGAAGTATCTGCTTCCTCTTCCTGCAAGGTAGAGATAGAGGAAAGGGCACTTCCTGTCAGCCCGCAGGTAAAGGGCTTTTGCGATATATTAGGACTTGATCCTCTTTATATGGCAAATGAAGGAAAGTTAATTGCTGTCGTAGCACAAAAGGATGCCAAAAGAGCATTGCAGATAATGAAAGAATCCCGGTACGGTGAAAATGCTGCGGTAATCGGCACCATACAGGCTGGGTCAAAAGTTGTAATGACAACAGCCTTTGGAGGAAGCCGTGTTATCGATGTATTATACGGAGAAGGACTTCCAAGAATCTGCTAGGTTTTTATATTACCATAAACATTAAATGCAATAGCAAGGCGGGAAGTTCAAATAAGCGCCCTTGTACTTGAACGGACCTTTAAGGTGGGGGTCAGGACTATCTTTGTGATAGGCTCGTCATTACCGTTAATCCGTTCTATAATCCGGTCTGCTACCAAAGTCCCTATCTTGTCATATGGATGGCTTATAGTGGTAAGATTGATAAAGCTGGTGCCGGATAAGGGAATATCATCAAAACCTACTATGCTGACATCTTCCGGTATCCGTATTCCGTTCCGTATCAATTCGTCCATTACGCCATAGGTCATCAAATCGCCCCCGATAAAAGCAGCAGTAGGAGCATCGGGGCGCATCAGTATCTTACGGGCAAATTGCTGGCCGGATTCCATATTCAGGGTCCCGCAGTGGACATAAGATGGGACAGGCTCAACATGATATTCCTTTAAAGCATGAAGATATCCTTCATACCGCTTCTGACTGGTAGTGGATATTTCCGGTCCCCGAAGCATTGCTATTTTCCGGTGTCCCAAGGACAGCAGATGGGTGGTTGCAAGATAGCCGCCCATTTTATTGTCTATGGAGATACTGTCATACCCTGCCATAAAATCAATCTCACGGTTAACGAGTACAATGGGGCAGGAAGCACCTTTTAAAATTTCTCCGAAGGATTTTTCATTACGGGCATCCGCTATAATAATGCCGGAAAAACCATAATCTAAAAGCTTCTGTAAATGCTGGTCGTTTTCGCCGGCTATCTGGGAGCTGTTATATAGGGTCATAAGATAGCCCTTTTCCCGAAGACTGTTATTAATAACCCAGATGAGCTCTGCATAAAAGGGATTCCGGATATCACTTACAATGAGGGCAACCATATTAAGTCTGCCGGTAGCCAGTCCTCTGGCTACAATGCTGGGATGATAATTTGCCTTTTCCATTACCTCTAATATCCTGTTTCTTGTTTCTTCTTTTACCTTTGTGCTGTTCATAAGCACTCTGGAGACAGTGGAGCGGGAAACACCGGCCTCCTTAGCAATATATTCAATATCTATTTTCTTGGACAAACATATCCCTCATTTCCGAAAAATTCAAAGTATAATAGTGTTGCATCAGTATCATTATAGCACATAGGAATATATATGAAAAGTTAAAAGTAGTGAGAGCGGTACCAAAAAATGTTCGCGCTTATACAGAGAATATATAGGAATTTCATCAGGTGATAAAGAATGCTTAGATATTTAAAATTTTAAATAAAAATATGCACAAAATTAAAAGCTAAAAATGGTGATTCTATATAATTGACAAAAGTATAGACTTGGTATTATGATAAATGCATGAATATTTTATGAGAGCGCTCTCATAAAATGCAATTGCTTGATGAATACATTATCAGAAATGATACCAAACACTCGTATCATTGGATATGGTTAACTTAACATGGAAAAGAGGCGGGGTATGATTAAAGGAAGCACACTATGGGATGACTCCATTACCCAGGATATGGAGAGTACAGTGTTTAACGGGATACAGGTTCTATCCTATACCGATATGCCAAGCAGCCTGTATCACGCATTGAGGTTGTCAGCGGATCGGTACCCGGATAAGATATTATTTTGCGATAATTGGGAGCGCTCCTATTCATATCGTGAATTTCTTGCAATGACGGACAAAATGGCCTGGTGGCTGAAAAATAACCTGCAAGTAACCAAAGGAAAGCACGTAGGGCTGCTTTTACATAACAGTATTGAATTTTGTACGGCATTTTTTGCAGTTGTAAAATTAGGCGCCATTGCTGTTCCCTTTCCCACGAAATACAAGGAAACGGAAGCAGCGCACTTGATTATGAAAGCGGATTTGGATGTACTGATATTCAGTGAGACTTTTAAAGGCTGGATGAAGCCTTATGAGGAGGCAGGTATCAGACTGTTGGAGTCAGAAAACGAAGAAGCGGGATTTGGATTCCGGCATCTTTTACGAAGCGGCTTTTACGGAGAAGAAAGTGTGGGGGAGGGGAACTTATCGGATGAAGTAATCATCATGTTTACTTCCGGCACCACCTCCAGGAGTAAGGGGGTAGTGCTTCGGAATTACAATGTCATGAATGCAGTTGCTATTTACCATAGGATACTTGGTATTACTGCACAGGATAAAACCATCATACCGGTGCCTGTTTATCACATTACCGGTATGGTAGCACTCCTGGGCCTGTTTGTATTCACCGGCGGAACGGTTTATCTGTATAAACGGTATGATGCCGTAAGGATACTGGAGTGCATCAGGCAAAACGGTATTACCTTTATGCATGGAGCTCCTACCGTATACAGCCTGATGTTAGAGCATAAGGAGGAATATCCCATGCTTACGAGTCTAAGAATCCTCGCCTGCGGAGGCAGTTATATGCCGACGGAAAAACTAAGAGAGCTTCATAAGTGGCTGCCGCAGGCTAAGATTCAGGTAGTATACGGTATGACAGAGACCTCATCACCTGCTGTTATATTTCCGGGGGATGCACCAACCAGTATTTTCGCCGGTGCAGCCGGAAAGCCTGTCCCCGGGCTGGAACTCAAGATATTGGATGAGGAAGGAAATGAGAAAGGATATCTTGAAACCGGTGAAGTATGGATAAGGGGAAATGTAGTTACCGGCGGTTATTATAAGATGGATACAAGCCTTATTGATTCAGAGCATTGGCTTAATACCGGCGATATGGGGTACTGCAACGAGGAAAGCTATGTATTTATCGTTGACCGTAAGAAAGATATGATTAACCGGGGCGGCGAGAAGATATGGTGTACGGATGTGGAAGAGGAACTTTTAAAGCTGCCCTTTCTTAAGGATGCCGCAGTAGTCGGAATAAAAGATTCCCTTTATGGGGAATCAGCTGCAGCAGCTGTTGTTATTCCGAAGGGGCAGAAGGTAAATGCAGAGGATATCAGGAAAGCCTTAGAGCCTAAAATGGCAAAGTTTAAGATACCGGTCAAATACCTCTTTCTTGACGAGATACCTAAGACTGCCGGAATGAAGACGAATAAAAAAATAATCAGGGAAATGTTTGAAAGGAATCCAATATGATAAAAGCAAATTTTGTGACAGCAAGGGAAGCTGCAGCTATGATCCGGGACGGGGATACCTTGTGTCCTGTAGCAATGACTTTGGTCAGTGCCAGCGAGTCCATATTAAAAGAAATTGAGAAGAGCTATGAAAAAACAGGGCATCCAAAGAACCTGACACTGCTCCATTCCTGCGGGCAAAGTGACAGAAAAGACGGAATCCAGCACTTAGCCCATGAGGGACTGGTGAAAAGGATTATTGGTTCCCACTGGGGACTTCAGCCGAAGTGGATGGAAATGATAGCAGAAAATAAGGTAGAGGCTTACTGCCTTCCACAGGGGCAGATAGCCCAGTTATACCGGAGCATGGCCTGCGGACTTCCCGGGAAAATGTCAAAGGTCGGCCTTGGGACCTTTATCGATCCCCGCATTGAGGGCGGTAAAATGAATGAAAGGACCAAGGTGCTGGAAGACATTACGGAAATCCTGACTTATAAAGAGGAAGAATACATGTTTTACCGGGAGATTCCCATTGATATTTGTCTTATTCGCGGTACTGTCTGTGATGAAATGGGAAATCTGACAACCACGGAAGAAGCCATGAAGCTGGAGGTACTTCCGGCGGTTATGGCGGCAAAGCGTTATGGCGGCAAGGTAATCGCCCAGGTTAAGAAGGTAGCGGCCTTCGGAACCCTTAATCCCAAAGAGGTAACGGTTCCGGGAGTATTTATAGACGCCGTTGTAGTTTGTGAGAATCCTCTCACAGATCACAGACAGACCTCTTCCTGGTACTTTGACCCCTCTTACTGCGGGCAGCTTAGGGTGCCTTGGGGCAATATCGAGCCGGCACCCTTTAATGAGAGAAAATTTATAGCCAGAAGGGGAACCTTGGAGTTATACCCCGGTGCGGTGGTGAATTTAGGAACCGGTATCCCAAATGATATGGTGGGTAAAATCTGCAGTGAAGAAGGTATCTCCGAGGATATTATGATAACGGTGGAATCCGGTATCTACGGAGGAGTACAGGCCGGAGGCATTGATTTTGGCATCGGGCAGAATCTGTGTGCCATGATCGGACACCATGAGCAGATGGACTACTATAACGGAGCAGGAGTTGACTTGACTTTTATGGGTTTGGGAGAGCTGGATGGCTCCGGTAATGTCAATTCTACCAAAATGGGAACCAGGTGTACCGGAGCCGGAGGATTTATTGATATCACCCAGAACGCCAAGAAGGTGGTTTTTCTTGGAACCTTTACGGCAGGAGGGGCGGAATACGGCTTTGAAGACGGTAAGCTGGTTATCAAAAAAGAAGGCAAGATTAAGAAAATGGTAAGTCAGGTAGCACAGATATCCTTTAACGGACCCTTTGCAAGAAAGAAAAAACAGATGGTCGTAATCGTTACGGAGCGGGCGGTTTTTGAGCTGGCAGAAGAGGGAGTGGTGCTTACGGAAATTGCACCGGGCCTTAAGCTGAAAGAGGATATTCTGGACCGCATGGATTTTAAACCAATCGTAAGTCCTGCACTGAAAGAAATGGATAAGGAGCTTTTTATTCAGGACGGAACTTTTGGTTTGAAAAATAAAATATTGAAATAAAGGATGGAGATATGTTGAAAAAACAAAAATGCTGTTTTTTCAACTACTAATTATCGAATATTCAATCAGAGATTGAATATTCAGGAAAGAGGTTAATATGAGAAAATTAGCAGTTATCGGAGCCGGATTAATGGGAGGCGGGATCGCCCAGACCTGTGCCCAGGCAGGCTTTGAAGTAGTAAATGTGGACACCTTTGAACCTGCCCTTTCAAAAGCAAAGGCAAATATCGAAAACCTTTACAGCAAAAAAATTGCAAAAGGCACCATGACAGAAGAGCAGAAGCAGGAAATACTGGGAAGGATACGCTACAGTACGGATATGAAGGATTTAAGGGAAGCGGATATTATTATCGAAGCTGTGCCGGAAAAGATGGAGATTAAGAAAGAAATCTTTCGCATGGCTGATGAGGCAGCAAAAGAAGGAGCCATTATCGTGTCTAATACATCCGGCCTTAGTATTTCTGAAATGGCCGCAGCTACGAAAAGACCGGATAAGGTAATGGGAGTACACTTTTTCTATCCTGCCCCGGTTATGAAGCTGGCAGAACTAATCAGAGGAATTGCCACAACGGAGGAAACCTATCAAAAGGTCAGGGAATTTGCCATAGCAATCGGTAAAGAAGTCGTGGATTGTCCGGAACTTCCGGGATTTATCGTAAACCGGATTCTGGTACCCATGATGAATGAAGCTGCCTTTTTAGTGATGGAAGGCTGCAAAGCGGAGGATGTGGATGCTGCTATGAGGCTTGGAGCAAACCATCCTATGGGACCGCTGGAACTATGTGACTTTGTCGGTATTGATGTAATGCTTGCTACCATGACAGGACTTTATAATGGTTTTAAAGACAGTAAATACAGACCCTGCCCAATCTTAGAAAATATGGTAAAGGCAGGACATCTTGGCAGAAAATCAGGAAAAGGATTTTATTCCTATAACAAGTAACATACGCGGGGAAAACAGATACCGCGCCGTAAAAGGAGGATTATTATGGCAGACTTAAAAGAAGTTGTAATTGTAAGCGGAACGAGAACTCCCATAGGGAATTTTGGGGGCAGTTTAAAGGATATATCGGCTATTGATATGGGAGCAATGGTGGTAAGGGAAGCGGTAAAAAGAGCGGGACTTGCACCGGAGGATATTGACGAGGTAATTGTAGGGCAGGTAGGACAGATTGCAGAATGCGGCTTTGTTGCAAGGGCAGTCAGCCTTACAGCAGGTCTTCCTGATGCTGTGACGGCTTATTCCGTCAACAGGCAGTGCGGCTCCGGGCTTCAGGCCATAGCCGATGCGGTAATGGAGATACAGACAGGGCAGGCAGATATCGTAGTAGCGGCAGGAACAGAAAATATATCCCAGCTGCCTTACTATGTCAAGGATGCCAGATGGGGAGCCAGAATGGGGCATAAGACCTTTGAGGATGGTGTAATCGACATCCTGACCTGGCCTTTAGGACCTTATCATAATGGGGTAACGGCAGAAAATGTTGCCAGGGAATACAATGTCACAAGAGAAGAGCAGGACAGCTTTGCATTAGAGAGCCACCAAAGGGCAGTGAATGCTATTAAGGAGGGCAAATTTAAAGAAGAAATCCTCCCCATTGAATTAAAAGGTAAAAAGGGTGATATTACTATCTTTGACACAGATGAAGGTCCAAGAGAAGGGCTCACCATGGAAAAGCTCCAGAAATTAAAGCCCTGTTTTGTAAAGGACGGTACGGTTACACCCGGTAATGCCTCCAGCTTAAATGACGGAGCCGCTGCCGTGGTAGTGATGTCGGCAGAAAAAGCAAGGGAGCTTGGTATTAAGCCCATACTAACTGTCAAAGGCTTTGCAGTAGCCGGAAATGACGGCGCCCTGATGGGTTACGCACCCAAGCTTTCCAGTGAAAAGCTTGGAGAAAAGCTCTCCCTGGATCTAAAGGATATTGATATGTTTGAAATCAATGAAGCCTTTGCAAGCCAGGCCTATGCGGTACGCAGGGATTTAGGACTGGACGGGGACAAGGTGAATATATACGGGGGAGGCATTTCTATCGGACATCCAATCGGAGCAACGGGAGTTGTTCTGGCAGTTAAGGTTCTGTATGAACTTCAAAAAACAGAGAAAAAGGATGCCATGATAAGCATGTGTATTGGCGGGGGACAGGGGATCTCCATGTACTTTACCAAAGCGGAATAAAGAAAGATATCTTTTGCCAAAGCAAATTTTAGGGTATAATAAAAATAAGTATGGGGAGAGAACTACAGTTAATTGCGTCAGTAAAAAAGCAATGAGGTGAAGCAATGCTATTAACCCGGGAGAAGAAGATATTAGAACTGCTATATACAAAAAACAGGGATTTTACGGTGGCTGAGCTTGCGAATGCAATGCATATCAGTCCCCGTACCGTAAAGACGGACATCAAGCGTATTTCCGAGGAACTAGGGGAAGAAAAAACGGGATGTATTCTTCATACAAAAACCGGTAAGGGAATATGGCTGACCTATGATTCCCGCGGAAAGGAATATCTGGACGAGCTCCTTCGAAACGGAGAAGAATCCTCCTATCTGGTACCGGAAAACAGAAAATATTTTGTGGCGTTAAAGCTTTTAGACGCAGACGGGTATATTTCCATGGAGTCCATAGCCAATTCCATGTTCGTCAGTAAAGGAACGATTGTTAACTGCATGAATGAATTGGAGCCCTTTTTTAAAAAGCAGGGTATTATTGTGGAAAAAAAGGTCAAGTACGGCATGCGTCTTATCGGAGAGGAAGGACAGCTTAGAATTGCAAAAGCCTCTATTATAAGAAAAAATATATCCGTACAGGGCAGCCAGATAGCAGACCGGCTGCAGCCTTTTTTTGAAGGTATTCCTCTGGCGGCCATTAATAATATCATTCAGGATGCAGAAAACAAATTTGAATTTTTGCTGGCAGATACCGCCTATTCAGAGCTGGTTATACAGCTTACTATTGTGGTTAAGCGCATACAAAAAGGCAAAGGCTGTACCATTGGGGAAGCAGACCTGAAAGCTTACCAAAATAAAAAGGAATGGAGTATTGTCCTGTATTTATCCGAAAGATTGGAAAAGGAGTATTCCATTACCTTATCCCCCGGGGATATGGCCTATCTGATGATGAATCTGGAAGGAATGAATACCCGGATGAATTCCCTGACAGCGGAAGAGAGCCTGCTGGAGCCGGACGGAGCGGAAGATTACGATTTACAGAGCTGGGAGGAAATATTAATGGAAGCGGGAATTGTCTTTCATGAAAACCTGCCCAGGGATGAGATGTTAAAGTGTGCGCTTTATATGCATCTAAAGGCTATGTTTAACCGCCTAAGACACCAGATACACCTGTCCAATCCCATGAAGCATATGGTAAAGGAAGAGCTGGTATATGAGGTAGAGGTCGCTTCCTTTATGGCAAAGCGTATTAAAGATAAGTTCGGTATGGAACTGGGAGAGGATGAAATATGTGACATTGCTATTTACCTCGGAGCCAGCTTAGAGAGGGAGAAAGCCCAGAAGTCAAGGAATAATCCTGATATCGTAGTAGTATGCGGCAGCGGGCTTGGTACCTCACAGTTTATTGAAGCAAAGCTTAAGCGGATATTCCCCCGCATTAATATCAACAAGGTACTTTCCGTAAAGGATGCGGAGAATGAGATTCATCCGGGACATCAGGATCTTGTGATTTCAACTGTGCCTCTTTTATTGGAAGGGACGGAGGTTCTCTTTGTATCCCCCATCCTGTCAGAAAGTGATATCTCTGCCATTGAGAAAAAACTGTATGGGAATATTATGGCTGCCCAAGCAGCGGATAAAGGAAAATATGAAAGCTTATTTTCTCTGATGGATGAAAGGATATCCATTTTCAAATGTGATTTAAAAACCAGGGAAGAAGTAATAAGGCTTTTAGGAAACCGCCTGCTGCATGAGAAATATGTGGAAGAAGGCTTCATTGAGTCTGCTTTTAAAAGAGAGGAATTATCAGCTACTTCCATCGGTGATTTCATAGCTGTTCCCCATGCCTTTGAAGGGTATGTAAAGAAAATAGGAATAGGGCTTCTTACACTTAAGAAGCCCATCCTGTGGGGAAATGAGAAGGTTCAGATAATCCTTATGCTTGCTCTGGATGCAAGAGCCCAGGAGCAGTTTAAAAAAGTATTTACAGACTTGGCGGAGCTTACAAAGGATACCTCTTATCTGGCAAAAATCATGAATGCCGAGAGATTAAGTGATGTTATAGCGAAGTAAGGTGCCAAAGGGCACCTTATTTCGCCATATTGAATATCCGGACAACATCCTCTTTATAAAGGGGCTTAAAGAAACCTATCTGTCCGCCTCCGGCCGTAACGCATTTTTCTGCCATTTCTTCAATCTGTTCATCTGTAGGATGAATTCCAAGGGCTGCCATAGTAGTCGGCATGCCTATCTTTTTACACCAGTTCTCCCAGCCTTCTATTCCCTTTAACGCCGTTTCCTCCAGGTCAAAAAGATTCAATGGGGCATCAAAAACCTTAACGGCAAACCTGGCAAAACGAGCCACATTTGTTTTATATACATAGCGTGCCCAGCTTCCCCAGATGGCACAAAGCCCGGCACCATGGGCGACGTCGAACATACCGCCCATCTCGTGTTCGATTTTGTGGGAGGCAAAGTCCGCTACCCTTCCGGTACCGGTAAGTCCGTTATGGGACAGGCTGCCGGCCCACATAAGGTCTGCCCTGGCATTGTAATCACTGGGGCTTTTTAAGGCTTTTACAGCGGCTTCCCTGACAGTAACAAGCAGCCCCTCTGCCATACGGTCGATCAGCTCGGTGTGTTCCGTGTTGGTAAAATAGCGTTCCATGGTATGCATCATAATATCTGCGGCACCGCTGGCAGTCTGGTAAGCCGGCAGAGTGTAGGTAAGTTCGGGATTCATGATGGCAAAGATGGGACGGGAGCAGTCATGGTTGTAGGAGCGCTTTAACATACCCTCTTCAATGGTTATAACGGAAGAATTGCTGGTTTCAGAGCCGGTGGCTGCGATAGTGGAGATGCAGCCCAGGGGAGCAATCTTATTAGTAGTTACACTTCCCATGTATAAATCGGTCAGGTCGAAATCATTTACAAGTCCGTAAGCGATAGCCTTTGCAGAATCAATGGGGCTTCCGCCTCCGATGGGCAGAAGAAAGTCCACGCCCTCTTCCTTGCAGAGTTTTACGCCTTCTTTGACCAGGGACATGTGGGGATTGGGAACCACACCTCCAAGATCGATATAGGATATGCCGCTTTCTTCAAGGCTTTTGTGCACTCTGTCAAGTACACCGTTCTCATACAGATAGGTTCCGCCAAAATGAATCAGAACTTTCTTATAGCCTCGGGATGCGATTTCTTTTCCAGCCAGGGTTTCCGTGTTTTTACCGAAGATAACCTTGGTGGGTGTGTGAAATTCAAAGTTAATCATAAGTTTGTTGCCTCCTTTCAGATGTAGCTTCATTATAGCGCTGTTAATTGGGAAAAGAATAGTTATACAGTTACACCAATATGATGCAAAAAAGTTAACAAAGCTGTATTTACAGAATGATATATATGCTAAATTACCAGTAAAAGAGGGGAGCAATATATAAAAAGTTAGATTTGTTGTGCATTATGTATAATTAGTACAGGCGAATGAGAATAAAAAACTAAAAATGCACCAATATAGTGCAAGGAATTGATTTGTGGAACAGGAAAACTGTTGATATACTAAGCTCAAGAACAGGAGGTACAGCAATGGAAATAAATTTAAGCACATTGATTGACGAAAAGGTTATCCGGTTTGAATTTCCCGGAAACGATAAAAATGAAATAATAAAAAGCATTGCAGCTTTAATGTATGAAGCAGGAAAGGTTACAGATAAAGATAAATACGCAGAGGGCGTATTTGAAAGGGAAAGGGAATGCACCACGGGAATAGGAAAGGGAGTTGCAATTCCCCACTGCAAAAGTGCAGCGGTCAAGGAAGCTTCCTTTGCACTAATCAAACTAAAGAACAGCGTTGAATGGAATTCACTGGACGGGAAGCCTGTCAGTTATGTCATAATGCTTGCGGCTCCTGATAACGGTGAAGATGAACATCTGAAAATGCTGTCACAGCTTGCCAGGAATTTAATGGATGACGACTTTGTAGATATATTGACACATGCCGCCACCGTTGAAGAAATAGAAAAATTATTTATGGGAGGAAGGTAGACTATGTATATTGTATGTGTGACAAGCTGTCCGGTCGGAATTGCCCACACCTATATGGCAGCGGCGAATCTGGAGAAGGCAGCCAAAGCCAAAGGTCTGGAAGTTAAGGTGGAAACACAGGGAGCACAAGGGGTTGAAAATGAAATCACCAAAGAAGATATTAAAAGGGCAGACGGATGCATCATAGCCAGCGATATCAGGATCAAGAACAGCGGCCGGTTTGAGCCGATTCCTACCTTGAACGTCAGCGTAAGCGAGGCGGTAAAAGATGCAAAGAGTATTGTAGAAGAATTGTTGGAGGCGATTGAATAATGGCAGAGATTAAAAGGAAATCAAAAAGCAAAAAAAATCAGTTTATGTTCCTGAAAGATTCCATAATGACCGGTATTTCCTACATGATTCCAGTAATCGTAGGAGGCGGTGTGCTCCAGGCAATTGCAAAAATGCTCGGAGGCTATGATATTGCAACAAGAATGACAGACATTGATTCCCTGGCAAAGGTAATCATGCTTATCGGCCAGGCGCTTATGGGCTTTACGGTACCTGCTATTGCAGCCTTTATTGCCTATGCTATGGCGGATAAGCCCGGTATAGCGCCCGGACTTGCTATGGGAGCTATTGCAACTACTTTAAATACCGGCTTCGTCGGTGGTCTTGTAGGCGGTATCCTGGTAGGCTATCTGGTTATTGCCGCTAAGAAAATTAAGGTTCCAAAAGCTCTGTCCGGTATTATGCCCATTCTGGTCATTCCTACCCTAGTAACGTTGGCAGCGGGGCTTATTATGTATTACATCCTGGGAATCCCGATTTCAGCCTTTATGAAATTGCTTACAGGTTTCCTGACATCCTTAAACGGCGGTTCCAAATTCCTGTTTGGCGCAGTAATCGGAGCAATGATTTGTGCGGACCATGGCGGACCTATTAATAAGACAGCAGCCCTTTTTGTTAATGGATTAAATGCAGACGGATTCTTTATCCCCACTTCTGCAAAGATGTGTGCAGGTATGACAGCACCTATGGGTATTGCTCTTGCTACGTTTTTAGGCGGTAAAAAGAAATTCAGCGACGGTGAAAGAGAACAGGCAAAATCCCTGGTACTGCTTTCGGCCTGCTATGTACAGGAAGGTGTTATACCCTTCTTATTGAAAGACCCCGTTCGAGTATGTGCATCCTGTATGACAGGCGGTGCCATTACCGGAGGCTTATGTATGATGGCAGGGCTGGAATCACCGGCTGTACACGGCGGAGCATTTGTAATTGCCATGACTTCCAATCCCTTGTTATTTATTGGTTTCTGGGCTCTTGGTGCATGTATAACGGGCGTCCTTTATGCCATCTTGAGAAGACCTCTTCCGGAAGGCTATATAGATGAGGATATGTCCTCACCACTAATCTAAGTATAAGAGTCAGGCTAAAGTATTCAGGAGGAATTAAAAATGTATGTATCCATGAAAGAGATGCTGCTTCACGCACATGAAAATAATTATGCAGTTATGGCTATTAACTGTGTCAACATGGAACAGGCCAAAGCTATCATTTCGTCTGCTTCCGAAGAACATTCAGCAGTAATTATCAATATATCCCCCAGACAGATGAAGGCTCACGGACATCCGGAAATTCTGGCTCCCATGATACGGGATATGGCAGAAAGAGTTATGGTTCCCGTTGCTTTTAATCTGGATCACGGAAGCAGTTACGAAGACATAGCTTATGCCGTCCAATGTGGGTTTTCCAGTGTAATGATCGATGCCTCGGGCTTTGAATTCGAGGAAAATGTCAGAAGAACAGCCCTGATAGCATCTCTGGCCCATGGAAAAGGCTTATCCTGCGAAGCAGAGTTAGGTCACGTGGGAATGGCAAACCAACAGGACAATATAAAAACGGATTTGTATACCAATCCCTCCCAGGCAAAGGAATTTGCCAGCAGGACCAAATGTGATTGTCTGGCGGTTGCCATTGGAACGGCTCATGGAAGTTATCCTAAGGGCTTTGTTCCCGAACTGGACTTCGGCAGGTTAAAGCAGCTAAAAGAAACTTTAAAGATGCCCCTTGTACTGCACGGCGGCTCCGGTGCAGGGGATGAGAACATAAAAAAAGTGGTTGAAAGCGGGATTAATAAGATAAATGTGTGCACGGACCTTTTCAAGCATGGCAGACAGGCAATGGCGGATGCAATAGCAAAAAATCCGGACATTGACTACATGGATGTGAATATGGCAGCCGAAGAAGCAATGAAACAGTTTATTAAACGTTATATGAGATTAATCGGCTCCAGCGGACGGTATACTTTTGAGCGGTATACAGGCGCCGAATTGGATTAAAAAAGAAGAAGGGGACTGCTGCAGCGTTATCTTTGCAGCAGCCCCGGGATTGCAATCTCCGGACTAAAATAAAAGGGGGAAGGCTGTTATGGATGAATTGGTATTTGGTTTGGCGGTAAGTGCTTTGCTGGTGTATTTGCTAAGGTTAATATCCGGCTATGGTATGTATAAAAGAAGTGTCCACCAGATGATATATTCCGGGTATCTGGAATATGTGACAAAAAGAAAGCGGATAAGAAAGCTTTCTGTAAGCAGTGACTTTGAGGAGTTGTTTGGGAAAAGCAGAATATTATATCAGTTCTATAAGGGGACAAATCAGAAGCAGCCCCTTCCATATATTATAATAATATTGTCAAGCGGAGTATTTTGCTTTAAAATATGTAATAACAAAGGAAATGTAACAGGGAATATAAGTAAAAAGCTCGTACAGGAAATGAATGATTTTGTCATGAAGCTGCAGGGTAAAATAACAAAGATAAGTACAGAAATCTACCGGATAGCGGTATTTCCTGACCAATGCAGCTTAAATATAGCGGATAATAAAGTAGGTATGGCTGTCATAAAACGTTCCCAGTTAAGACAGGTACTGATTGACATACACAAATCCAGGGATAAGGAGCTTGAACCTTGGGAAATCGATGCAATCTGGGATATGCTGGCGAAGGATTCCCTTGCGCTGGAGGAAAGAAAGAATAATTGGAATGTGAAAGCAGAGGCTTGAGGTATGCAGGAAAGGAGAATGATAATATTATGGTAAAAGAAAAAATCACAGTTGTAAATAAATCAGGGATTCATATGAGGCCTGCAACAGAGCTCTCCAAGCTTGCAGCAGGCCTTAGTTCTGATATTAAAATAATATCCGGCGGGATGGAAGTCAATCCGAAAAGTATCCTTATTCTAATGAGTGCCGGGATTACCAAAGGAACCGAAATTGAGGTGATCTGTGAAGGAGAGACAGAGGAGCAGGATTTAAAAATATTACTGGAAGCTATTGCAGGCGGACTGGGTGAAGAATAAAAAGGAGAGATACAATGAAGACATGGAAGGTAAAGAAAACCTATTCAAGAGGATATGCGCTGGGCCCGGCGCGTATTATCGAAAAAAAGGAAATCAGAACCGTATATGACAAAATTACCGGAGATAATATTACGGCAGAAATCAAGAGATTTGATGAGGCCGTAGAGGAAGGATGCAGGGAGCTTATGGAGCTTTCAGGGAAATCCGAAATATTTGCCGCTCATGCAGCCCTTGCCTCTGATATTGCTCTGCGTGAGGGAGTGGAGAATAAAATTAAAGACAAATTAATGTGTGCCGAGGAGGCGCTCCTTGAAACCAGCGGGGAATTTGTCTTCATCTTTGAGAGCATGGAAGATGAATATATGCGGGAGAGGGCAGCAGACATGAAGGATGTCTGTGAGAGGCTTCTTACTATTTTATCGGGAGAAAATGAAAATCCTTTTGAGGGAATAGAGGAAAAATCCATCATAATAGCCAGGGAACTGACTCCCTCGGATACGGCAAAGATGAATCTTAAGCTGGTTGCAGGTTTTGTAATGGAACTTGGCGGAGCTACAAGCCATGTGTCTATTATGGCAAAAAACCTTGGAATTCCCTGTCTTACGGGAGCAGAAGGTGTCCTTAAAGGTGTAAAGGATAAGGACTTTATCATAATGGATGCGGGAGCAGGAGAAATCTTTGCGGAGCCTTCTAAGGATTTGATTGAAGAATATGAAGAGAAAGCAGGAAAATGGCGGGAGGAAGAGAAACGCCTTAGGGAGTCCGCAGGACTTCCATCCCTTACGAAGGATGGGATACGGTTTGAATTGTGTGCCAATGCAGGCAATCCGGAGGAAGTCCGCGGGGCAGCAGAATATGAAATAGATGGAATAGGTTTGTTTCGGTCGGAGTTTTTGTATATGGGCTCGGATCATTTTCCTACTGAGGAGGAGCAGTTTTTTGCTTATAAGGAAGCAGCCTGCCTGTTAAAGGACAAGGAACTTACCATAAGAACCTTGGATATCGGCGGTGACAAGGAACTTAAGTACTGGCAGCTTCCAAAGGAAGAGAATCCTTTCCTGGGTTACCGGGCAATCAGAATCTGCCTGAAGGAGCCGGATATCTTTAAGCCCCAGTTAAGAGCTATTCTAAGAGCCGGAGCCTTTGGGAATGTCCGGATTATGTATCCTATGATAACCTCCGTGGAGGAAATAAGGGAAGCCAATAAAATCCTTGAACAGTGTAAAAAGGAACTGGAAGAGGAAGGGATTCCCTATAAAAAAGATATCCAGACAGGAATTATGATTGAAACACCCGCAGCTGTTATGATTGCGGAGGAGCTGGCAAAGGAAGCAGATTTTTTCAGTATCGGAACCAATGACCTGACGCAGTATTTTCTTGCAGCTGACAGAGGAAATGAAAAGGTTGCTGAAATTTATAATTCCTACCATCCTTCCGTATTGCGGGCCATTGCCGCAACGATACGGGCAGCCCATAAGCAGGGGATTAAGGCGGGCATGTGCGGGGAGTTTGCAAGTGATGAAAAAGCTGCCGTATTGTTACTTGGCATGGGACTGGACGAATTCAGTATGTCCGCAGGGGAAATATCACGTGTTAAGAGCCGCTTAAGAGAGACCGATTACAAAGAGGCAAAAGAAACTGCGGATAATATCCTGTCAAAGGGCTCTGTTACCGAGGTTATCAATTGCCTGATATAGGACGGCAATAATAGGAGATGGATCTATGAAGGTAGTAGTTGCAATGGATTCCTTTAAGGGGAGCCTGACCTCAATGGAAGCGGGGAATGCGGTAAAGGAAGGAATACAAAGGGTAAGTGAAGATGCCAAGATTATTATAAAACCCCTTGGGGACGGCGGCGAAGGTACGGCAGAGGCCCTCTTAAACGGAATGGGGGGAAGAAAAGTTTTTAAAATGGTCACCGGACCCATGGGCAAACCGGTGGAAGCTATGTATGGAATTCTTTCGGATGATAAAACGGCCGTCATCGAAATGGCCCAGGCTGCCGGAATCACCCTTTGCAGGGTAAAGGAGCGCAATCCTATGACTGCCACTACTTTTGGCGTAGGGGAAATGATTTTGGATGCCATGAAAAATGGCTGCCGGAATTTTCTTGTGGGTATCGGCGGCAGTGCAACCAACGATGGCGGCACCGGCCTTTTGATGGCCTTAGGCTATGAATTCTTTGATAAGACAGGGGAGAAAGTAGAACAGGGAGGAGGAAGCTTAAAAGACATTGCCGGGATATCCTGTGAAAATGTGCCGGCAGACCTGGCAGAGTGCCGTTTTCATATAGCCTGTGATGTGAGTAACCCTCTGTGCGGTCCCCTTGGAGCTACCCATGTCTTCGGACCCCAAAAGGGAGCATTGGCAGATGACCTGGAGGTGTTGGAAGCAGGAATGAGGAATTATGCCGCCCTTACAAAGAAGTTCACAGGCACGGATTATTCCGGGTATCCGGGAGCGGGAGCAGCGGGAGGACTTGGCTTTTGCTTTTTGGCATATCTAAAAGGACAGCTTATGCCAGGAATTGAAATGGTTATGAAGGCCGTTAATCTGGAAGAAGAAATAAAAGATGCGGATTATATAATAACCGGCGAAGGACGGCTGGACGGACAGTCAGGCATGGGAAAAGCTCCCGTTGGAGTTGCAAAACTGGCAAAAAGGTATGGCAGGAAGGTTATAGCCTTTGCAGGAAGTGTTACCAGGGAAGCAGCGGAATGCAACCGGATGGGAATTGATGCGTTTTTCCCGGTTATAAGGGAGATTGTGACCTTGGAAGAGGCCATGAACTCTAAGAATGCCGCAGATAATCTAAGGGATACGGCAGAACAGGTATTCAGACTTTTAGTATAGAGCGGGTGGGGGATGCACTTACCATGAGGTGGTAAGCGCATCCCCTCTTTTCTTTGTCATTAATTAGTCATATAATTCTTCCGGTACTGTTTGGGACTGATGTTCTTTAATTCTTTAAACTGGCTGATAAAATAGCTGGAGGTAGTAAATCCTGTCTCCAGGGCAATTTCTGTAATGGTACTGTTGGTACTGATTAAGAGTTTCTCTGCTTTTAAGATACGTACGTAAGTCAGATATTCTTTGAAGCTCTTTTTCATTACTTTCTTAAACATTCTTGAAAAATAGCTGTAGCTCATATGGCAGTATTTTGCCATTTCTCTTACGGTTATATCCTTCTGATAATTGTCTTCAATATAATCAAAAACCTTCTTAAGCTGCTTTTCCATTTCCTTATTAATAGGGACATCAATATTTAAATCAATATCCTGCTTATGCCAGTTCCTTAAGATGTATAAAAAGAGTGTCAGGATATCTGCACGGATAGCAAGTTCAAAGCCATACCGGGATTCCTTATATTCGGTATTGATATCATGAAGAATGGAAGGAAGTATGGTAGCCTTAATCTCCTCCTTTGTAAATATCTTCTGATGGGTGGATTCCTTTAGGATAAAGGGCATTAAATATTTCATTTCCAGCAGGGATTGGGAGGTGTAGAGCATTTCCGGCTCGAATTTAATGCAGATATATTGGTTGAAAGCTTCTCCCTGAGAGAATACATTATGTATTTCATTGGAATTAATAAGTACCATATCACCTTCACCAAAGGTATAATCCTTGTTGTTTAACAGAATACGGAACTGTCCGGACTGTGCATAAAGGATTTCAATGTAATCATGGATATGGGCGTGGACCATAACCCCGGGGCCCTTCTTTTCCTGGGTGTGGACACTGAACTTCCGGGGAAGCTCCGCATTGGGATTCCGTTTTTCAATATAATAAGTCTGTTCCAAAGCTGCACTCCTTTAAGGACAAATTTTTGATATTTTTTTATGTATTTATTATATCATGGACAAAGTGATTATGCTATATTTAAGAAAAATCAACAAAAATAAATAAGCAAAAAGGAGAAGATATAATGGAGAGAAAAGTAAAGATTGGAATTATTGGCTGCGGCGGAATTGCAAACGGAAAACACATGCCCTCTTTAAGCAAATTGTCAGATGTAGAAATAGTGGCCTTCTGTGACCTTATCGAAGAGAGAGCGGTAAAGGCAAAGGAGCAGTATGGTACTCCTGATGCCAAGGTTTATACGGATTATAAGGAATTGTTAAAGGATGAGGAAATCGAGGTGGTTCATGTATGCACCCCCAACCGCTCCCATGCCCCGATATCCATTGATTCCCTCTATGCCGGCAAGCATGTAATGTGTGAAAAGCCCATGGCAAAGACTGCGGAGGATGCCAGAAAGATGGTAGCAGCAGCCCAAGAGACCGGTAAGAAGTTAACGATCGGATACCAGCACAGGCATAAACCGGAAGCTATCTATCTTAAGAGCGTGATTGAAAGAGGAGATTTAGGAGATATCTATTTTGCCAAAGCTTTTGCGGTAAGAAGAAGAGGCACTCCCAACTGGGGTGTATTCTTAAACGAGTATGAGCAGGGCGGCGGTCCCTTAATTGATATCGGTACCCACTCTTTGGATGTTACCTTATACCTTATGAATAACTATGAGCCTAGGATGGTTGTTGGTACAAAATATAAGAAGGTAAGCGATCCGGAATGCGGCAATCCGTGGGGCGGCTGGAAAGAAGGAGAAAATACCATGGAGGATTCCGCATTTGGCTTTATCGTAATGAAAAATGGGGCAACCATTATCCTGGAATCCAGCTGGGCACTGAATACTATTGAGCCTATTCAGGAAGGCAGTACTGTTCTTTGCGGAACAGATGCAGGAGCACAGATTAAGGGGGGAGTTACCATCAATAAGGCAGAGTTTAACAGGCTGGTTGAGATTAAGCCGGATTTATCAAGCGGCGGAGTTGCTTTCTATGAAGGTATATCCGATAATCCCGCTGAGGTTGAGGCAAGACGCTGGATTGATGCTGTTAAGAATGATACAGAGGTGGTTGTAAAGCCGGAACAGGCTTGCGTGGTATCAGAGATACTGGAAGCTATCTACACCTCCGCAAGGACAGGGCAGCCTGTGTACTTTGACTGATATAACAGGAAGGAAATAAATAAGATGAATATAGCAATTATCAGCTACTGGCATGTTCATGCAGAAGGCTATACAAAAGAAATAATAGAAAAGACAGACAGCAGGATTTCTGCTGTCTGGGATGAGGAAGAAGAGAGGGGAAGAAGCTTTGCTGACAGGTTTGAGGTGCCTTTTTATAAGGACTACGACGAGCTTTTAGCAAATTCTGATATTGAAGGAGTGGTAATAACTGCTCCCACCTCCCTGCATAAGGAGCTTATCCTAAAAGCCATCAAGGCGGGTAAAAAGGTGTTTAGCGAAAAGGTTCTGGCACTCACTGTTTCGGACTGCCTGGAGATTAAGGAAGCTCTTTTAGAACAGGGCAGCGATATTACTCTTTCTCTGGTAAAGAAATGTGAAAGCCGCTTTCTCTTTGCAAAAGAATTGGTAGAAAAGGGAAGCCTTGGACGTATTACCTATGCCAGAATGCGGAATGTACATGACGGAAGTATCGGTGAATGGCTGCCGGAACATTTTTATAACAGGGAGCAGTGCGGCGGAGGCGCCATGATTGACCTGGGTGCTCATCCTATGTACCTGTTAGCCTGGCTGCTTGGAACACCTGTAAGTGTCCTGTCCTTATTTACAGACATTACAGGGCATGGAGTGGAGGATAATGCGGTTTCTGTAATAGAATTTGCAGAAGGGGCTACCGGTGTGGCAGAGACCGGCTTTGTATCCCGTTATACGCCGCCCATCCTGGAGATAAGCGGAACTGAAGGAACTCTTATGATAGGGGAAAGTATCCGCTATGCCGCCAAAGAGACCGGC
Organism: Anaerocolumna xylanovorans DSM 12503; assembly: GCF_900143645.1. Lineage (GTDB taxonomy): Bacteria > Bacillota > Clostridia > Lachnospirales > Lachnospiraceae > Anaerocolumna > Anaerocolumna xylanovorans. Next base: position 101,983 of record NZ_FRFD01000013.1, read on the forward strand.
GGGGAATGGATCACAGTAGAAAAACTTCCCGAAGCGCTTCCTTCGCCCCTGGTTATGTGGGCAGATGACCGGCGGGAAGAGAAGGCGGCCTTTGGAATAGAAGATTCCATAACTCTTACTCAATTAATGGAAGCAGCCTATGAGTCACAGGCCACAGGAAAGAAAATAACTATCAGGCAGTAACCGTATCCATAAAATGAATTATTTACAGTTGGGGCAGAAAGTCAGAAGCAGCGGTATAAACGGCAGCAGAAAGGACGGAAAGAGAGGAAAGATGGAAATATCAATACAGCTTTACTCAGTTCATACAGAAACCGAGAAGGATTTTAAGGGAGCAGTAGAAAAGGTAGCTGATATCGGCTTTCAGGGCGTGGAATTTGCAGGCTATGGCGGGTTGTCAGCAGAAGAAATGGCAGCCTTTTTAAAAGAGAAAAACCTCTATTCTGTAGGGGCGCATGTTGGCGTCCAAAGATTTGAGGAGGGTTTTTTAGAAGAGCTTGGGTATCATAAGGCAATCGGTTCTAAATATATCATTTGTCCATATGCCAGTACAGAGACTTTAGAAGAAGTCAAAGAACTGGCGGAAGTTTTAAACAATGCGGCGAGGCTGGCAGAAGGAAGCGGCATTAAAGTAGGCTACCACAACCATGCTCAAGAGTTTAAAATAATTAATGGAAAGTATGCACTGGACCTTTTAGCTGAACTGACAAGGGAAGACGTAATTCTGGAATTGGATGTATTCTGGGCAGCTTACGCAGGCGTTGAGCCGGTAGACTATATTAAGAAGTCAGGGAAGAAGATTGAATTGATTCATATGAAGCAGATAAATGAGACAAAGGAAAATGTGGATATGCCGGAAGGCTGCCTGGATATGAAGACAATACAGGAAGCTGCAGAATATGCATCGTATTTTGTGCTGGAGCATGAGGAATATGACAAGCCTATATGGGAAAGCATCCAAAATGACTATGAATTTTTAAAGAAGTTATAAGCATCATAAAAGATAATGAGTGTCAGAGTGGGTTGCGGCAATCTTAAGTTATAATTGCAGCAACCCATTTTTTGAGACTATTTTTGTACATATTGCTGATAAGATTCTATCTTGTATCTATAATTTGTTATATAATAATGGGAGAAGAAGGCAACTGTCAAGAAATATTAGCAAATAAGGGGAAATAATCTCATAAAATTATTGTGGTGCATGGTAAATTATGATAAAATTAAGACGGTGGAACTGGAAAATATCAGATACGGATTGGGATGATGTTTCCCATAAGGAAGGAGCAAAGGGATGGTACGAAAGGTAAATAAGTATGTGGACATTTTAAGAATTGAGCTAAATGATCTTATAAATGAAATCAACGAACATGTCGAGACCTCTCACCAGGAACATAATGACCGGGTTATTAAGAATTTTACTTATCACGGGAATCTGACTATATATGAAAAGCAGCTTGAAGGTATCAAACAGACAGCCAAGCTGTTGGAAGAGATGGATCTTTCAGATTACGAATCCATCAATGACCTGGCAAAGGACTTAACAGAACGTATGAAAAGCTATTTTACAACCAGGGGCCTGTTAGAGGGCGGATATCACTTGACTTTGAAAAGAGTTGAGGGGGCAAGGGATTATGTGCTTCGTACGGAAAGAAACACCAAATACTCCGCATAAGAGAGGTTAAGTTGAAAATGAGCAAGGGATTGATACATGTATACTGCGGTGACGGCAAAGGGAAAACTACTGCAGCAGCAGGACTTAGTATAAGGGCAGCGGGATGCGGTATGAAAGTAGTATTCCTTCAGTTTTTAAAGGCGATGGAGTCCGGTGAAATCGAAATATTAAGAAAGATAGACCTGATTACGGTAATTCGTAATGAGAAGGACTATGGATTCTTTAACCGGATGACAGAAGAGGATAAGCTTGCCATCACAGAACTTCATAACAAAAATCTTAAGGCTGCATTGGACATGGTAGAAAGAGAGCACTGCGATATGCTGGTTCTCGACGAAGTGTGTGCAGCCTATAATTATAATCTGCTTGACAGAGGGTTAGTGGAGAAGCTGGTAAAGGAGAAAAGGGATGATCTGGAGCTGGTGCTTACAGGAAGAGAGCCGGCTCCGGTGTTTTTAGAATATGCTGATTATGTATCCGAAATCAGGAAAATAAAGCACCCTTACGACAGAAAAATTACTGCCAGAAGAGGGATAGAATACTAAAAATCAGGAAAGAAAAGTAAGGTTGTCCGGGTGAAATCTTAAAAAATCTTCATAAATCTTTAAAAAAATTAAGAAATTCATAATTAAGATTAAGGGTATACCAAATTGATAATTAAATTATTATATGATAAAATGCCTCATTGTGATAGACAGAAATGAGCTTAACTTCAGTCTTCTGATAGTGGAAGTTCTTTCTTAATGAGAAAGCACTCAATATGAAAAGAGGCGGGTTATCATAAAAGATAAAGCAATTATCAGTAAAATAGAAAATACACAATTTCATATAAAATCGAATATCCATAAAAACGAACTTACAAAAGCAGCGGAGAATATATTGACGGATAACAATCTGGTGATGGCTGCGGCTGCATCCATATTTTTACCTTATATGATATCCGCGGTAATATTGGTTTCCATTGCTATTTATATAGCCATTAATAAACAGACGAGAGAAATATGCCTGCTACATAAGGAATTTAAAGGAATTCTATATTTCCAGTTGTTTTTCCAGATGGTGTCCTTAATCTATGGGAATTGGATGGGAGTATTGGGAGGCTTTGCCTTTATGCTGGCGGCTATTTTAGGAATATTCCAGTATCATGTTATGACGGCAGAGCTTTATGAAAAGAGTCTTAGTGTCATGTGCATATTCAGCTGCTTTTCAACGGTCTATGCATTGGCTGAACAGGCTATGATATCTGGCGGATACCTTCATTACGAACGGGTATGCAGCATATTCTTTTATCCAAACTACTTTGCAACGATATCGGCAACGGTTGTTTTGATCAGTACCTATAAATTACTTACCAGACAAGGTAACCCGTATATATTCTGTACAGCAATCGTAATGAACCTTATTAATATTTACTTAAGCCAAAGTATGTTTGGCTGGGTAGAGGTACTGGCCGGAATCTCTGTTATGTTTTTTGTACTTCGTTATTACCGTTTGCTTGCTTCCTTTGTAGGAGCTGCCCTCATTGGAATTGCATTGATATTGGTTATTAATCCGGATGTCATTCCAAGAATATCCCAGGCAAATCTTACATTAAGTATGCGTTTTCAGATATGGAGAGATGCAATTCTCTATGTCAAAGAAGCACCGCTTTTTGGCAAGGGAACTATGACCTATGCATACAATACCCTTCAGACCGGTAAGATCGTACCTCATTCCCATAATATGATGCTGGAGTCACTTTTGAACTACGGAATTCTTGGAAGTGCCGTTTTAGTGGGAGCAGTTGCCAAATACCTGGTAAGTGTTATAAAGAGATGCTACTATCAGGGGGATATTAGGATAACCTCTCTTATACTGGGGGTTACAGGAGCAGCCCTCGTACATGGAATTACGGATATTACCCTTATGTGGCTTCAGACCCTTCCGTTATTTGTGTTCTTGTTGGCCGGAGCCGGAGTATTTGAGAAGAGTGCGGCGGAAGAAGACAGTATCTACGAAAAGATACCGGGCTATATGGTTCAAAAGGTTGCACCTGTTATCGTTTATTGTAAAAAATCCTGTGACAGTTCAAAAGAGCTGCTTATAAATAAAGAAAATATAAAAGAAAGAGCCAGCGCTTAAAGGGCGAAAACATATTATTAATGCAGAAGGTGCAGTTGTAAATTATTATAATGCAGCTTCTGCATTTTTGATATAAGGTTCCATACTAAGGCAATTGACAGGGTATCGTTATTTTGTTATGATATCGAAGTATGCTTATTAGTTTATTTATTTTTACCGAAGAGGTATCTTATGTCATTAGCTGTGATTGCACTAAACCAAATACTGGTTATGTTTCTGATAATGATTCTGGGCTTTTTGTGCTATAAGATTAAGATTATCAATCATGAGACCAACAAAAAGCTGTCGGATTTCTTACTTCTGATTGTGAATCCACTGTTAATTTTTAATTCCTATCAAAGAGAGTTTAATAAAGAACTGCTTAATGGACTGGCCGTTTCATTTATTCTGGCCTTTATCAGCCATTTCATAGCCATAGCGGCAGCATGGCTGTTTGTGAGGGGAAAGGATAAGCAAGACATTCCCTTAGAGAGGTTTTCCTGTATTTATTCCAACTGCGGCTTTATGGGAATCCCTTTGATTAACAGCTTATATGGAAGCGAAGGAGTATTCTATCTGACTGCCTATATGACGGTATTTAACCTGTTAATCTGGACCCATGGCGTTATACTTATGACGGGGCACAGAAACCCAAAGGCCATGCTAAAGACATTGGTATCACCGACCTTTATCGGCATAATTGCCGGATTGCTGCTTTTTCTTCTCAATATCAGAATACCCCAGGTGCTATACCGTTCAATGGACTACGTAGCGTCGATGAACACACCCCTTGCTATGATAATAGCAGGAGTAACCATGGCACAGTCAGACCTTAAAAAAGTATTTTTAAAATGGAGAATTTATCTGGTTATCTTTGTAAAGCAGCTTGCCATTCCCGTGCTGTTAACATTACTATATTATAAGCTGCCTATTAATAACACAATCCTGACAACGGCCATATTGGCAGCAGGATGCCCCGTGGCGGCAACAGGAATGCTGTTTGCCTTACGCTACAATAAGAACCATTTGTATGCGTCGGAGCTTTATGCTGTCAGTACCATGGCAGCGATTGTTACCATACCGGTTATCATGCTGGTTGCAGGACTTCTCATACGGTAATCGGTAATCACGATGACATTTGTCTGCGGTAAGAGGGCTAAGGATTAAATTATCTTAATCTTTTGTAGTATTATATAGGGCGGATACTGCAAAATAAAAATATAAATCTAAATATTGTAAAAAATGGTTGACACCCGAACAAGAGTATGTTATAGTTACACAGTAATCAAATAAATCATTATGTTGACCTGTATTTCAAGTCATTATTTTAGAATGATTTGATAGCAAGTCAATTTTTTTATATTGATGCGAATAAGAAAATGGAGGTACTATTAATGAACAATGGTACAGTAAAATGGTTTAATTCACAAAAAGGTTATGGCTTTATCACAGATGATAATAGTGGAGAAGATATTTTTGTACACTTTTCAGCTATTGAATCAAATGGTTTTAGAAATCTTGATGAAGGTCAAAGAGTTATTTTTGATATCGAGAAAGATCCTAAAAGCAAGAAAATTAAAGCTGCTAATGTAAAGGTGGCATAAAGCCAAATTATAACAAAATAAATTAATAGATGTACCGATTGTTGAATCCATTCGAAGATTTGTATCATTTAGGTAATTTAAATTTTTTACAGAGTAGAACTTTTCTACTCTGTTTTTTTTGCATTACATAGTATGGAAGCTGTAAAATCTTATATATCATTACGCGATTATTCTTTTCAATGGAGAATTTCTGTGATATAATGCCATAAATTAGTAGAAAAGTTAAATTAGGCCGGGAGACAGGGAGGAGCAGCTATGACGGATGGTAAAGAGAAGGAAAGGTATCTATATATTGATAATCTGCGGTTATTAATGATTATTTTCGTAGTAATGATGCATCTGGCAGTTACATACAGCGGGATAGGAGGCTGGTATACGGTAGAAAGAAAAGAGCTTGGCATATTCCAGACAGCATTTTTTGGTTTGTATCAATCCTTTACCCAGGCTTATTTTATGGGATTCTTATTTCTGATATCAGGTTACTTTGTTAAGAAATCCTATGATAAAAAAGGCTTTCAAAGGTTCATAAAAGACCGTCTTATCCGATTGGGAATTCCTACTCTGATTTATATGCTGCTTATCACTCCGTTCATCATGGTGGTTTTGTTGGATTATACATGGGAAGGACATAGTGCTATAGAAGTTTATATACAGTACATAGTGAGCCTTGACTTCCTTGGATCAAGCGGTCCTCTCTGGTTCGCCTTTGCCCTGCTTATTTTTAACATTGTTTATGCCCTCCTCCGTAAAGTATCAAAGAAGCAGCAGGAGAATGGAGAAAAGGAACTGCCGGGCATGGGTGCAGCCATTCTGTTGATTCTTTTAATTTTTGCAGGTGCATTCCTGATTAGGCTGGTACAGCCAATCGGTACAAGTATCCTGAACATGCAGCTTTGTTATTTTGCCCAGTATATCATTCTATTCATCGTAGGAGTAACAGCGGGAAAATACCGCTGGTTCTCTAAGCTGACCTATCAATCCGGGCGTAAATGGCTGTTTGCGGCTTTGGTTCCGGGCATCCTATGCTGGGCGGTAATTATACTGGCAGGCGGAGCCTTAAATGGAAATGATGGCTTGCTTTATGGGGGCTTGCATTGGCAGAGCGCAGCCTATGCTCTGTGGGAATCATTTACGGCAGTGGCCATGTCAATCGGCCTTATCACAGTGTTTAGAGAAAAATACAATAAGCAGTCAAGGTTTGTAAAAACATTGTCTGATAATTCCTTTGCAGTTTATGTGTTCCACGCTCCGGTTATCATAGCAGTCACCCTTGCAATGACGAATTTACATACGGATCCGGTAATAAAATTCCTTCTTGCCTGCATCCTTGGTATTCCGCTAAGTTTTCTCTTCTCACATTACATATTCAGGCGTATCCCTTTCTTAAAGAAGGTATTGTGACTGGGGCAGTGATTAATAAAGAGGCTGTACACCAGCGGTTAAAACCGTTTGTGTACAGCCTCTTTTGCATGCTTATTTCGGCCGTTTTATATTTTACTTAGAATTAGTCTTCCCAGGAAGCAAGACGTACAAGCTTCTTATACTTAGCCTTTGCACTGGCCTCTGACTTTGCAAAGAGGTCCTTTGCTCTTTCAGGGTTAGAACGTGCAAGAGAGCTATATCGTACTTCGTTAGAAAGGAATTCCTGATAATCAGCAGTAGGCTCTTTGGAGTCTAACTGGAAGGGATTCTTGCCCTGTATTTCCAGACGGGGATCGAAACGGAATAAGTGCCAGTATCCGCAGGCAACTGCACGTTTCTCTTCTGTCTGAGCACCCTTCATACCACCCTTGATACCATGGTTGATACAAGGAGCATAAGCAATGATAATGGAAGGTCCATTGTAGCTTTCAGCTTCAACAAATGCTTTTACGCACTGGTTGTAATCAGCACCCTGAGCAATCTGTGCTACGTATACATAGCCATAGCTCATTGCGATAGCAGCTAAGTCCTTCTTCTTAACTTCCTTACCGGCAGCAGCGAACTGAGCAATAGCACCGGTAGGTGTGGACTTGGAGGACTGTCCGCCTGTATTGGAGTAAACTTCCGTATCAAATACTAAGATGTTAACATCTTCGCCGCTGGCAATTACATGGTCTAATCCGCCGAAGCCGATATCATAAGCCCATCCGTCACCGCCAAGGATCCACTGGGATTTCTTGGATAAGAAATCTTTGTTTGCTAAGATGTTAGCTCTGTCTTCATTATCACAGCTGCAGCTTTCAAGAGCAGCAATTAATTCTGTGGAAGCAGTTCCGTTTAATGCGCTGGAATCTTTTGTAGCAAGATATTGCTCGCAGGCAGCCTTGATATCTTCTTTCTCAACAACAGCAGAAAGTGCTTCTACGGAAGAGATAAGACGTTTTCTAAGAGCTTTCTGTGCAAGAGCCATACCATAGCCGTACTCTGCATTATCTTCGAATAAGGAGTTAGCCCAAGCGGGACCTTTGCCTTCTTTATTTACGGTATAAGGAGTGGAAGGTGCGCTGCCGCCCCAGATAGAAGAGCATCCGGTTGCATTGGCAATGTACATTCTGTCTCCGAATAACTGTGTAGCAAGTTTAGCGTAAGGTGTTTCACCGCAGCCTGCGCAGGCACCGGAGAACTCAAGTAAAGGTTTCTTGAACTGGCTTCCCTTAACAGTTGTTTCCTTGAATTTGGTAACAACTTCATTAGGATATCCAATCTCTACGCCGTAATCAAATAATTTCTGTGAATCTAACTGGCTGTCTAAACTTTCCATTGTAAGAGCTTTTTCGCCCTTCTTACCAGGACAAACATTTACGCAGGAACCGCAGCCCTGGCAATCCAGTGCAGATACGGAGATAGCGAATTTGAATCCGGGCATACCGGTTAAATCAACATTTAAGGAGCCTTCAGGAGCGTTAGCAACCTGTTCTTCTGTCATAGCAACAGGACGAATGGATGCATGAGGGCATACATAAGAACAGAAGTTACACTGGATACAGTTTTCCGGATGCCAGCTGGGAACATCTACTGCGATACCACGTTTTTCAAATGCAGCAGAGCCTAAGGGGAAAGTACCGTCTGCCATATCTGCAAAAGTAGAAACGGGAAGACTGTAACCGTCCTGGGCATTAACAACATTCTGGATTTTATTTACATAATCTACGACCTCTGTTCTGGAACCAGTTGCAACGCTAAGAAGGCTTTCATCTGTTGCATCAGCCCAGGAAGCGGGAACCTTAACTTCTTTCACATCGGTAATACCGCGGTCAATAGCATCATGATTCATCTTAACAATAGCGTCACCCTTCTTGCTGTAAGAAGCAGTAGCTGCTGCTTTCATGTATTTAACAGCATCTTCAACAGGAATGATGTTAGCTAATTTAAAGAAAGCAGCCTGTAATACGGTATTAATACGTCCGCCAAGACCGATTTCCTTACCAATGCTGATACCGTCGATGGTGTAGAATTTGATGTTATGCTCAGCAATATAACGCTTAACCTGTCCAGGTAAGTGAGCTTCAATTTCTTCCATTGTCCATCCGCAGTTTAATAAGAATGTTCCGCCGTCCTTTAAATCCTGAACCATGTTGTATTTTCTCACATAGGAAGGATTGTGGCAGGCAACGAAGTTAGCCTGGCTTACAAGGTAAGTAGACTTAATAGGAGCCTTACCGAAACGTAAGTGGGAGGTTGTAATACCGCCGGACTTTTTGGAGTCATAATCAAAATAAGCCTGAGCATACATGTCTGTATGGTCACCGATGATCTTGATGGAGTTCTTGTTAGCACCTACAGTACCGTCAGCACCAAGTCCCCAGAATTTGCAGCTGATAGTTGCTTCGGGAGTGGTATTTGTCTTTTTTGTTGTTTCAAGAGAAAGATTTGTTACGTCATCTGTGATACCGATTGTAAATTTCTTCTTCTCTGCATTGTTATAAACAGAAACAATCTGTCCGGGTGTAGTATCTTTGGAGCCTAAACCGTAACGGCCGGTGAATACAGGGATGTCCTTGAATTTGGTTTCCTTTAAGGCAGCTACAATATCTAACCATAAAGGCTCGCCAAGGGCACCGGGCTCTTTTGTTCTGTCAAGTACACTGATTTGTTTAACGGAATCAGGAATGACATCTAATAAATGCTTAATAGAGAAAGGTCTGAAAAGTCTAACCTTGATTAAACCAACCTTCTCACCTTTTGCTGTTAAGTAATCAATGGTTTCTTCAATGGTATCGCATACGGAACCCATAGCAATGATTACATGGGTAGCATCGGCAGCACCATAGTAGTTGAACAGTTTATAATCTGTTCCGAGTTTCTCATTTACTTTACCCATATATTCTTCTACGATACCGGGAATAGCATCATAGTAAGGATTACATGCTTCTCTGGCCTGGAAGAAGATATCAGGATTCTGTGCAGTACCGCGTGTTACGGGATGTTCCGGATTTAATGCACGCTTACGGAATGCAGTAACGGCATCCAGATCTGTCATTTCTTTTAAATCTTCATAATCCCACATCTCAATTTTCTGGATCTCATGGGAAGTACGGAAACCATCGAAGAAATGAAGGAAAGGAACTCGTCCCTTTATAGTAGAAAGATGTGCAACAGCACCTAAGTCCATAACTTCCTGTACATTTCCGGAACAAAGCATTGCAAAACCTGTCTGGCGGCATGCATATACGTCGGAGTGGTCACCGAAGATTGACAGTGCGTGGCTTGCTAAAGCACGGGCAGAAACATCAATAACACAGGGAAGTAATTCACCTGCGATTTTGTACATATTAGGGATCATTAAAAGTAAGCCCTGTGATGCGGTAAAGGTAGTTGTCAAAGCACCTGCCTGTAAGGAACCGTGAACGGTACCAGCTGCACCAGCTTCAGACTGCATTTCGGTAACCTGTACTTCATGTCCGAAAATGTTCTTTCTTCCCTGAGCAGACCATGCGTCAGTAACTTCAGCCATAACTGAAGACGGTGTGATTGGATAGATGGCTGCAACATCGGTAAATGCATAGGAGACATGTGCCGCAGCATTATTTCCATCCATGGTTTTCATTTTTCTAGCCATGTTATATTATCCTCCTTAAAGAATGCAGTAATTGAGAAAATAAATGAACACAAAAAGAATGAGTCACCTCACCGTGCGCCTCAATTACTGGACATTGTTAATTATGTAACTGGTTATGTATGGCATTAGCCGATTTCTTATAATATATTATAAGAAAATATGGTAAAATACCTATAGTAGAGAATAACACTATTCGACAGATGTGTAAAGAGTTAATTCGTACTTATTCGAATTTTTAATAAATCATCCGGTACTGTTTTTGGAGTAAAAAACCGGTCAAAACAGCACGGTTTTTGGATGAAAAGGGAGGATGCCGGGCTCTAAGCATGTCCTGCTTTGTAAGAAGCTGTAACAAAGGGGAAGCAGGTGAAAAATAAAAAATCATTAGGTTAAAATATTATCATGAGGAATAAAAATCCCAAAAAAGTTAATGATATGATGCGGAATATTTTTGGGCATACCATGATAAGATATAAAGTACTTACAAACTGCAAGGGTAAATTATTGACAACAAACCAGTGATAAGTTATAATACTTTGAATGTATCGTTAATACGATTGAAACGGAGGAAGGGTGTTTAAATATGGCAGATAAAAAGAACATTTTGACCTATGAGGGATTAAGACTTTTAGAGGAAGAGTTACAGGATTTAAAAGTCAACAGACGTAAGGATGTTGCACAGAAGATAAAGGAAGCCAGGGAACAGGGAGACTTATCTGAAAATGCGGAATACGATGCAGCGAAGGATGAACAAAGAGAGATAGAAGGAAGAATTGAAGAGATAGATAAAATCTTAAAAAATGCGGAAGTCGTTGTGGAAGACGAAGTCGAGGTAGATGTAATTAATATAGGCTGCAGGGTTAAGATACTTGACATTGAATTTGAAGATGAGATGGAATATAAAATCGTAGGATCTACGGAAGCCAATAGTCTTAAAGGAAAGATCTCCAATGAATCACCGGTCGGTAAAGCATTGATTGGTGCGAGAGTTGGGGATATTGTTAATGTTGAGACCCATTCAGGCTTATTACAGTACAAAATTCTGGAAATACAAAGATCCAATTGATTTTTTTAGAAAGGATGAAGAAAAGTGGCTGAGGAAAAGATACAGGCGGAGGAAAAGGTACAGACAGAGCAGGAGCTTAATGAGCTTTTGAAGGTAAGAAGAAATAAACTTGCCGAGCTAAAAGAAAATGGCAAGGATCCTTTTCAGGTAATGAAGTACCAGGTTACACATCATTCAAAGGATATTGAAGAGGGATTTGAAGCACTTGAAGGAAAAGAAGTATCCGTTGCCGGACGTATTATGTCCAAACGTGTGATGGGAAAGGCTTCCTTCATGAACCTTCGTGATATTAAGGGTGATATTCAGGCATACGTAAAGAAGGATACCATAGGGGATGACTCTTATGCAGAATTTAAGAAATATGATATCGGTGATATTGTTGGAATAACCGGTGAGGTGTTTAAGACACATACGGAAGAAATCTCCATCAAAGTTACAAGTATTGTTCTTTTGACAAAGAGCCTTCAGATACTGCCTGAAAAATACCATGGACTTAAGGATACCGATACCAGATACCGTCAAAGGTATGTGGACCTTATTGTAAATCCGGAAGTAAAGGATACCTTCGTAAAACGCTCCTTCATTATAAGAGAGATTCGAAAATATCTGGACAGTAAGAACTTTATTGAAGTTGAGACACCTGTTCTTGTTCCCAATGCCGGCGGTGCTGCGGCGAAGCCTTTTAATACTCATCACAATGCGCTGGACGAAGATATTCATTTAAGAATATCCCTGGAGCTTTACCTAAAGAGATTGATTGTCGGCGGACTTGAGAGAGTTTATGAAATCGGAAGAGTATTCCGTAACGAAGGACTTTCTGTAAGGCATAATCCTGAATTTACCCTTCTGGAATTATATCAGGCATATACCGATTACTATGGCATGATGGATTTGGCAGAAGAGCTTTTCCGTACAGTGGCACAGAATGTACTGGGAACCACGACAATTTCCTATGACGGTGTTGAGATCGATTTAAGCAAGCCTTTTGAACGGCTTACCATGTTGGAGGCTGTTAAGAAATATTCCGGAGTTGACTTTACGCAGGTCAAGACCGAAGAAGAAGCAAAGGCGATTGCCAAAGAGCGTCATATTGAATATGAGGAGAGACATAAGAAGGGTGACATCATCAATCTTTTCTTCGAAGAATACGTGGAAGAGAACCTGGTACAGCCTACCTTTATTATGGACCATCCTGTGGAAATATCACCTCTTGCCAAGAGAAAGCCGGAGGCCCCTGATTTCACAGAAAGATTTGAGCTGTTCATTACAAAGAGAGAGATGGCAAATGCTTTCTCGGAATTAAATGACCCCATTGACCAGAGGGGCCGATTTGAAGCGCAGGAGGCTTTAAAAGCTGCCGGAGATGAAGAAGCCAATTCCATGGATGAAGACTTCTTAAATGCACTGGAATACGGTATGCCGCCTACAGGAGGTATCGGTATCGGCATTGACCGTCTTGTAATGCTGCTTACAGATTCCGCAGCCATCAGGGATGTTCTTTTGTTCCCGACGATGAAGAATAAGGAATAATAAAGCCTGTATTTATGCGGGTTTGAGAAAATTAAGGTCAAGATTTACGACCAACTTACGACCAAATAGTAAAGCATATTTAAAAGAATCTCTTGGAAACAGGGGATTCTTTTTTATATTCGAGTAAGGAGTATAATTTATGTATGATATATCAAAGAGTCCATGCGCATATCGTTCCGAAGACACGACTGTGCAACAATAGTCAGTTTGATTTCTCTCACTTTATTGTTGCCAATAAACACGTATGAATCATTTAATATGCCGTCTTTCCATGTCTAGTCGGATTCTTTTGAAACTTCTTAAAAATTCCCATTATCTAAGGTTGAGATACAATAACTAACTACTTGAAAAAGGAGTCAGCAAATAATTGACCACGTAATCGCACAAGGTCAAGTACGATGCACTACTTACCAGTTAGTAGATGAAGTAAATAAATACCAGTATTTACTGATTAGATACATATGGAAATAATTAGATTGATATTATTCGCAGTTAGGCTTATAATTTTTATGTCATGTTTTATTGATTATGATCGAGAAAATGGAGATCGAAGTATGGAATATTTATCAATACGTCAAACTGCAGACAAGTGGGATATTTCAAAGAGAAGAATCCAGGTCTTATGTGCAGATAACCGAATACACGGAGCAATTAAAATTGACTCATCATGGGCTATACCAGCGGATGCTGTTAAGCCGAAAGATGAGAGAGTTAAGAGTGGGAAATATATGAAGAATATATGATACTTGCTTATCAGTTAGGGGAAATATCATGGCTAAAATGATTGATCAAAAACCAGATGATTATAAGGGTGAAGCCAAAGTATGGCAAAGTATTTCTGACTATTTGCCAAGCGATGTTGTTGCCTATCACAATCGGGAGGTTAATGGAAGAGAATATGACTTCTGTTTGCTCATGGAAAACAAGGGTGTTCTTGTGATTGAAGTAAAAGGGTGGATGAGCTCAAAAGTCATTGTAAAAGGAATAGATGAAATTATAGTTGAAGGATATGATAAACCACAGAGATCACCTAAAAAACAGGCCAGAGCTTACAGGTTTGCTATATTGGGAAAGATATCGCAGAAATACAATGTGACTCCACTTGTCTATGATATGGTGTGTTATCCATTTATAACTGAAGATGAGTATCATTCTATTAAATTAGATGTTGTATCTGAGCCAAGTCTTACAATTTTTAAAGAAGATATTGAAAGTGAACAAGCATTACGAAATAAGATTAATCAAGCATACAAAGTGGCAGATATTATGCCGCATGCAGATTTTTCATATGACCTGATGCTAAAGATTAGGCATGACTTGGAACCTAATTTAATTATTTCAAAGACAGAGGTTAAGGAGCGCCCTTATTCAATGCTGTCAATTATACCTGGAAGTGTTGATGTTAGTAGGAGGATAGCAATAGTAGAGGCTTATTTTGAAGGCACAAAGCAAATTCTGTTTTTGGATGATAAGAATTCATATGTGCAAATTGTTGAGCAAATAGATTCAGAATTGAAGAAACATAATATGGATGTTAAGGGAAATAACCTTAGAGTTGGTTATGATAAAGGTGTTAAGAAATATTGCTTTGATACATCATTCCGTATTTTTAACTTTGATATGTATCTCATACATACACTTTCGAAAATCACCAGTGAAGATGTATATGTAGTAGAAGGAAAGGTAGATGCAAAGTCACAGGCAATTCTCAATCATATATCAGAATGTTGCACTTTTAATATTCAGCAGTATGGTGTAGAACACGCAACTACAGAGAAAAATATACTAGTAGAGGCAGGGGCTGGAACTGGTAAAACATATTCTATGGTTTCTCGCGTAGCTTATTTATGCAATAAGATTGATCATTCTGTTGCATCTTTTGCAGATGAAATTGCCATGGTTACCTTTACAAATGAAGCAGCCATAAACATGAAAAAACGTCTTAAGCAGATGTTTGTTAACTATTTTGTGTTAACAGGCAATGAGAGGTTCTTGAAGTTTGTTGAAGATGTAGACAGATCTAATATTTCTACAATTCATAAATTTGCAATAGAGTTACTTCGTAAGGAATCTTTATATACTGGACTGGGAACTAATTTCAAGATATCTGCAAATGAATATGATAGGGGAAAAAATATGATGTTTACTTGAGCGAGTTTCTTGAAAATATGGAAGAAGAAAACCCGAATTTTGCCAATGAGTTACCTGTACCGGTATATGATCTCAAGAAGAAAATCATGGGTATTGCAGATCGACTGTTAGATAAGAGCATTGATTTTGATTCCATCTCAGGGTCTGAAATGGGAACAACGGTTGAAAATAATATTCCGTACATGAATAAATTAATAGAGAGTGTTGTATTTCAGGCAGAGAGAGAATACTTGGATGGAATGAAGATATATAACGAGATTGACTTAAAAGAATGTATACTTATTTTGAATAAGATTCTCATAGAAGGTTGTACAAAGCTGGAGAATTATCATATCAGATATCTGTTTATTGATGAATTTCAGGATACGGACGATGTTCAGATTGAGGTGTTTCAAAGATTGCAGAAGGCAATTAATGCAGATTGCAAACTCTTTGTAGTAGGAGATTTAAAGCAGAGTATTTATAGATTTAGGGGAGCTAAACTTAGTGCCTTCACAAAGTTGAAGGGAAATAATAGTGATGGCTGGGATGTTCATAAACTGAATATAAACTATAGAACTGACAGTCGTTTATTGAATCTTTATGATGAAATATTCAAGAGTATGGGAAGTCAGGGAACACTCCCGTACACATATGAGAAAGACAGATTATCGAGTGAAGTATGTAAGGAAGCTAAAGATGAGGAGTTACTTGTATGCGTTCCTTGTCATGCAAAGGATGATGATATAAGATATGAGACTATCATGGGGATAATAAAGGCAGAAAAGATCAAACTTGAAAAGTTAATGGCACATAAAGAACTAAAAAAAGAAGAACGAACAATAGCTGTACTTGTCAGAAATAATTGGCAGGTGGACAGCGTTCTGAAAGCTGCTGAAAAAGATGGCGGAGAATTGAATATTGAAATTAAAACGGGCGGTGATCTGTTTCAGCTTGAATCAACTATAGATTTTTATAAGTTGGTTTCTGCACTTTGCAATAACACTAATCCTGTTTATTTGGCTAATTTTATAGAATCTAATTATACAGATTTGATATTAGATTATGCTAAACTTCGAGGCCTTTCTGAAACGGAGACAAAGAAAGAATTAGTTCGTGTTTTAGATGAATTCTTTGAACTACGCATGAGAAAAACATGGAGAAAGGTTGTTAGTGAAGTGTATTCACAGCCAGTTTTGTTTGTACTTAAGCAGATATACGAAGCACTAAGACCATGGAAGCAATATAGTAAGCAGTTTGATGGGCAAAAGTTCTATATGTCCAATTATGAATACCTACTAGAAAAGATAATCAAGTTTTCAAGGGTTGATGCGCTGACATTAAACCAGATTAATGTATATTTGGGGATTAATATATTGACAGGACAAAGGCAAATGGCCAGGACAGTTGAATTTGATGATAAAGGAATTCACATCGTTTGTACGACTGTACATAAATCAAAAGGACTTGAATATGCAACGGTTATCTTGCCTTACACAGATGATGATATTGGGAACACAAATAAGGTCAAACTCGAGGCAAACTACTTAGAATCCAAGATGTCTTATGTTGTTCAGTTCGAAAATAAGATAAGAGAAAGTAATTCAAACTATTGTGACCCGGATGAGTTTAATGAACAAATTGCTGAAGAATCAAGAATATTGTATGTAGCATTAACAAGGGCGATAAAGAATTGCATTTGGATAAAAAATATCGATGACAAGTCACCAATTAGCTGGGGATCTATTTTGGAGGATTAAGATGTCTATTGAAATATATGTGTATCATGATCCATACAGATTAAAAGAAAACAAAAATCTATGGAAAAAAATAATAAAATGTCCATATTTCTGTGTCTCACAGACGCTTGTAAATGGACTTCGGAAAATCTATAGCAAGGATTTTGAGGCTGGAAGAGTTACAACTGTGCGTAATTTGACAGAGTCACTATATTCAGAATGGCTAAGCACCGCATGTGCAGTGAGACAGCATACTGATATTGATAACATCATCAATGCCGGTACATTTTCAGTATTATCTGATAAAGATCAGGAGAACCTTGGAAAAGCCTTTTTGTTCAATAGAGATGATGTATTTACTAGCATTAGGACAATGTTCGAATTAAGAATGGACATAAATGACATTGTCGAGGATAAGCTCACTCCGGAACAGGTATACATAGTTGAAATATTTAACAAGGTTCTAAACTCAGATAAGAAAAAAGATTTTGAATTAAAAGAGGACTTTTCAATTGAAGAAGTAACACAAGCGTTAATAGATGCGGTCACAAAGGCGAAAGAAGGATTTGATGTTGGTTCTTTAGATTTAGATACTGTTGTAATTCATGGCGTGCACCAGTTTTCACCGATTATGCTTCGAACGATAGAAGAGATTGGTAAATATAAAAATGTGATTTTACTATTCAACTATCAAAAACAATATAAAACTGTATATCAAACTTGGATTGATATTTATTCAGCATTTGACTGCCCTATTGTTGATGAGGAGGGAAACGAGTTTTACTCTACAGATTCTTCATCAGTTAGCTATGAAGGAAATGTACTTGCTGATAATATTGGAAAAATGCTCAACGGCAGAAAAGATGATGTGGTAATAAGTAAACCATATGAAATCCTTGAATTTGATAACATGACTGAATTTGCAGGATACACAGCAAAGGTCTTCGAAAATGCGCAGAAAAAAGATCCTGATCATCCAATGACGGCTATGAGCGAACAGATATATGCTGCGGATAGCTCTGCCAATGATATTCTTAAAATTTATTTTCCTGATCAGTTTGGCGAAAGACAGTTTTTGAATTATCCGTTAGGGCATTTCTTTATTTCGATTGCCAATATGTGGGATACCGGAACAAATGGAATAAATATCGCTGATATTAATGATATAGTCGAATGTCTTGGGGCTGGTATCTTAGAAGAAACACGTCCTGGAGAACTGGTTTCGATTTTTGAAAAAATAAAAGCATTATTTGATGGATGTACTACAGTAGATGAGATGCTTTCTCGTCTTAAACGTGTGTGTAAAAACCAAAAGTATATAACAGATACCACTCGCCAGAAATATGTAAATCATATATCATATTATGCAATATCTGCAGAGGAAATTGGAAGGCTTGAAAAGGCACTAAATGATTTAGAAGAGCTGGCTGCATTTTTTTATGAGGATTTTGAAAAAAGGCCACATAACTTCAAAGACTTTTATAATCGACTTAAAAAATATCTTCAAGAAGAAATTGTTGAAGATAGACAGCTTGATGATGACTTTTCCGATATTATCAGTAGGGTACTTGCAAGATTAGATGAGGTTGAATCTATCGATGCTTCTGCGTCATTTGAATGTTTAAAGTCTACTATGTCTCTGTATTTGGTTCAAGAAACAAAGCCAGGGAAAAGCGCAAACTGGATTGTTCGTAATTTTGAGCAGATTGATGGTGATGTTTTACGAACTCACAATGATGAAAAGACAACTCTACATTTTGCATGCCTGTCTGATGAGGATATGAACGGGGGTAAAAATTCAGAGTTTACTTGGCCGTTGAATGCAGACTTTTTTGAAGTGGCGCAGGATCCTGTAGACTGGAAATATCAAGTATATGTTAGATCTAGAAAAGAATATAAGTATTTTAAAAGATATGCATTGATCTTTGGCCTTCAGTTTAACAGAGGTAAATATAAGCTTAGCTATGTAAAAAGAGATGGAGATCGAGAAAAAGATCCGTATTATCTTTTAAAAATCCTCGGGATTGAAGAAAGGAAGTATTCAGCGACTCATTTTGGCGAAAAATTAGAGGACACAACTGGAATAATCCTGAAAGGAAGTAACGGAGCTGCATTCAATCATTATGATTATTACAGATACAGAATATGCCGCTATAGATTCATGATGGAGTCGCTGATAGAAATGAATACGGTATATAAAGACAATTTTTTGCTTATGAAATATCTGGAAGTATGGCTTGAGAATGAAACGAAAGAGAAGATGCAGGGATTACCATGTAGCGAGGTTGTTTTAGTTGAAAAACTAAATGAAATATATGATGAACTGAAAAAGTATTTTCCGTATGTGCTAAATATCAACCGCATGGATGTGATTAATAATGTACGTGGAAGATTGAGCAGTCAAAAGAAATTCCCTGTATTAACTGAAAAAGATCGCGAATATATGATGATCCGAGATCTTTTCATTTATAAAAAGCTTGAGGATCCAAAGAATTATAAACAGGATGTTCTTAAAGATATATTTATAGAAGTAAATCAGGATAAAATTGATCAAGAACTGGCAGAGGAAAAGCTAAATAACTTTAAATATAAGGCCAATTCACATATTTGGTGTAAGTATTGCACTAATCGAGAAATATGTGTTACTTATTATGCTAACACAGATCAGTAGATGGAGATGACAATTATGATAGCAGAGAAAATGTATGTTAGATGCCCTGCAGACAAGGAAAGTATGACCGATCCGCGAGTTTTTGTATGTGGACAGGTTATAAAGAGGGATGAGTTTCAAAAAACAGTTAGTGTCATGATATTTGACCCATTTAATTATTTGCTATTTTTTGAAGATATTCTAAAAGGAAAAATTGAACTACCTGAATCTGTAGTGGATCATTGCAGTATGTTTATTAACTCTGTTGTTGTATACAAAAAAGAGTCATGTAAAGTGTTGTCTTGTATTAAGGAAAAAGATGGATTTTTCTACTACTATATTCAGAATATAAATAGCAAGGAAGTTCTTAAGGTATGCGAAAAAGATATAGTCGCTTCATTTAACAATGGACAGGTAGATCCGGCGTTACAATTGAGACGTTATGAGTTTCAGAATCCATGCTGGTATTTTGGAAGAACTATAGTTTCCAGAAGTATGAATATTCTCGAAAATTCAATGTATGGTTTCAAGGAACTGGCAGGGTCAAAGATATATCTGCTACCGCATCAGATTAACACTATTATGAGATGCCTACAGGAAGATCCATGCAGATATATGCTTGCTGATGAAGTCGGAATGGGAAAGACAATAGAGGCTATTTCTGTATTTAAAATTCAAATACAGAACAAGAGTAACGTGCAGGCTTTAATCGTTGTTCCCAAAATGCTAAAGGCACAGTGGGAAACGGAACTTTTATTCAAATTTAAAATATCGCTTGAACCAGATACAAATAACAATTCTGTAACGCTTAAAGCCATAGACGAACTTACTATGGATGATTTGAACCATAATTGGGGATTTGTAATAGTTGACGAGGTTCATAGATATCTAGTTGATGAATTTCAGTATAAGAAGCTGCACACGATAAGCATTAACGCAAAAAATATACTTCTTCTAAGCGCTACACCTGTCCAACAGAAAAAAGATGAATACCTGGACTTACTTAGGTTGTTGCTTCCTCAAAAATATGATTCGTACACATCGGAAGAATTTGGCGAGCTGGTTGAAAAACAGAGCAGGATAATACAAAAAACTGCTTTAATCTTAGATGACCTTGGCGATTATGAAGAAGAGATAGAGGCGGCGAAAGTAGATGAGACCGATCCACATGAAAGTGAAGACTGCCAGGATCTTTTTGAGGAAATACATGATGATCTTGAAGAAATCTGTGAAGAATTAGCAGATGAAAAACTAACAGATTTATTCGAAAAAATAGATATTAATGCTGATGATTTAGCAGTATATTCTATAAAAGTTGTTATTTCATACATTTGCAGTAACTACCAGATTGAAAGCAATATTATAAGAAATAGAAGAAAAATCCTTGAATCTGAGGATAGTGAAGAAAAACTTATGGCTTCGCGGGAATTAGAAGAGCTAAGCTATTGTTTGGACGAGGATAAAAATGTATATGAAAGTCTAACATATCAAGGTCTTACTGACTGGATTCTGATGGAAACCGAAAATGAGAATCTTGATGTTGAACAGGAAGTTAAACCATTACTGTCAGCTTTTTTTAGTTCGCCTTGGGCTTTTTCAAAGCAACTCCATGACTTAAAAATATCAAACACGGATGGGTCTATTAGTGATAATGCAAAAAAATGGGAGAATTCAGAACAGTATAATTTAGATCATATTGATGAAATAATGAATGACCCAGATTCCTTTGCTGATAGTTTCTCTACAAGGCTGATTACAATTCTTAATGCCTTATATGATGAATATTATGATAAGAAAATTGTCTTATTCACTAATTTCATAGAGACTTTTTCAGCCTATCGTAGTGCACTTCTTAAAATGTTCAAACCGGAAGAAATCAGTTTCTATGGAGCGGATATGTCAGCTGAAGAAATTGAGATAAATGCTTTTAGGTTCCAGAATGATCAGGAATGTCGAATTATGCTTTGTGACTACACCGGAGGAGAAGGAAGAAATTTCCAATGCGCAGACTATATATTGCACATAGACTTATCATGGGATGCTAGTTCGATTGAACAGAGGATTGGACGTTTGGATCGTTTGGAGAGAGATCCGTCCAGACCAATTGTGTTTTCGGTTGTTGTTCATACAGAGGATACTTTCGAGGATGCATTATTTAAATTTTATAAAGATGGTCTCCATATCTTTAATCAATCATTGAGCGGTATGGAAATAATCATGAAGGATATTAACAATGAAATTGTCACTGCAATAAGAGAAGATTTCAAATATGGTCTTTTTGATAGGATACCGAAGATAATAGAACTTGCTTCTTCTATGAGAGACGCGATTCGCAAGGAGCAAAACTATGATGCTGCAGGCTTTATATTCAGACCGATGTATATGGAATTGAAACGCCTGATTAATTACTATGCGCAAAATGAAAACCAGCTCTTTGCAAATACAATGATCAATTGGGCAACTCTTGCCGGATTCAAAGGTCAAAACTGTAAAAATGAAACAATTATGTATTCGGCTTCGTCTTTTTCACCACAATCAGCTATTAACTCGCAACTTATCCCGCCTAAGTGGAATGAATATTTGGATGAGAAACAAAATAAGATTGTGAATGATGTCCAAGCAGCATACAACAGATCAAAATCAATAAAGTCAGTAGACAGATCAATCAGGGGAACGTTTATAAGAAAAAATGCTATAGAGAACGATTATCTTCATTTCTTCGCACCAGGCGACGAAGTTTTCGACTGTATCGTGGACAATGCAATTAATTCATGCAAAGGTCAGGCCAGTGCATTTGTATTACCTGCAGGAATTAATTGGTGCGGAATTGTTTTTGTATGGTCCTTGATGCCAAACATCTCTTATCTGTTAGATAGCAATGTATCTATCTATGCTCTTAGCCCGTACAGAAATTATCTTATGTCTGAGCAGGTTGTTGTCCCTATTTCAATAGTTAATGAAGAATCAATAAGTGATGAGATGGTTATTCGAGAGTTTACACAGATAATCAATAGTGGATTTAACAAGAGCAAGATTGTACATTTGGGAAAACGAAGCAAGTCTCCTGGTTTAATGAGAACGACTATTCCAGAAGACTTAACCAATGTTGGATGGTTCAAAACTACATATTCAACAGAGAATTGGCAAAATATAGTTGCTAATGCACGTAAAGAATCTGCAGAAAAAGCGCATGAGGTTTTTAAAAAAAGATCTAATGTACGCGGCGCTAGGGAAGAGATGGAGAGAAACCTATCAGCAAGAGTAGCAAATGCGGAGTTTTATGGGATAGATGATGATGGAATTGAGGAATTAAGAGATACGCAGCAGATTATTCTTGAGAGTATAAGACATCCGAAACTGGTATTGGATTCTGCAACTTATATTTTGATGGTGAAGACGAATGAAGAATCAGAGTGAATTGGAAATTCTTGTTGAAAAGTATATTGGTGGGAAGTTAGAAAAGCTTGTCATAGACTATAGTATTGCAGAAAATGTTGTAGATATGTTTGCTTTAAAAACAGTTAAAAGACTGTTTATTGCTTATGAATTATACAAAGGAAGTCGCTCATTTTATGAAGACTTTTTATTGGCGATTCGTGAGTATTTATTAGTGTTTAAAACAAGTATATCATTGCCATTTCGCATTCCTAAGACAAATGATTATGCCATTTCATTCGATGATGAAAAGCAACGTTATTTTACTTCATTACAATTACCGGATGGAGTCATAACGGATTTTGTAAACCAAGTATATTCTGGAAATGCACCTATAGAAACAGAGTCGGGTTATATCCTAACAACGGATCCTTTTATATACCACCTGACGGAGTTCTCGGCTTTTAAAACACATGCGCAGAAACTATCTGTATATGGTGCATTGAATACACCGGATGGATATACAACATTGGTATCACTTCCTACTGGCGGTGGAAAGAGTTTAATTACCCAAACCATTTCATATCAAAAAGACGGGCTTACCATTATTATTGTTCCTACTGTATCGCTGGCAATTGATCAGGTTCGAGTAGCAAAGCAGATAATCAAGAATCGTGATGTTGATGCTGAAATCTTTTCATACAGTAGTGATGTGGATGCTGCACCAATAATAAAGGCAGTAAAGGATCAGACGGCGAAAATGCTTTTTATTTCACCGGAAGCGCTCATTAATAATCAGGGATTTAAAAATGCGATAAGCGAGGCAAACAAGAAGAGGTACCTGAAAAATATAGTAATTGATGAGGCTCATATTGTTGTTGACTGGGGGGCTTCTTTTCGTGTTGATTATCAGTGCCTTGAATCCTGGAGGAAAAATCTTATATTTTCTAATCCGAACTTAAGGACTTTTTTACTCTCTGCAACATTTGAACAGAAAAGCATTGATATATTAAAGTCTTTTTTCTCTCAAGAAGACAAATGGATTGAGGTTAGGTGCGATGAATTGCGCCATGAACCAAGATACATGGTAATAAATAATAAGTCATATACAGCTAAACAGAAAAAACTTATTGAACTCGTAAAGAAATTGCCACATCCTATGATTATATACGTGGCAAGGCCTGTAGAGGCGGATGAGCTAAAGAAATTGCTTCATGAAAATGGAATAAATAATGTTGTGACATTTACTGGGTTAACAAGTAATTCCAAGCGTAGAACACTGATCGATGAATGGGTTGATGATAGATTTGAAATAATGATAGCTACCTCTGCATTTGGTGTAGGCGTGGACAAACAG
Organism: Anaerocolumna xylanovorans DSM 12503; assembly: GCF_900143645.1. Lineage (GTDB taxonomy): Bacteria > Bacillota > Clostridia > Lachnospirales > Lachnospiraceae > Anaerocolumna > Anaerocolumna xylanovorans. The sequence goes on from NZ_FRFD01000013.1 coordinate 126,247, forward strand.
GATGTAAGGACTGTAATACATACCTATATTCCAGAAAATCCAAATGCATATTATCAGGAACTTGGTAGGGGTGGAAGAGACAGACTGCCATGTCTTAGTGTTTTATGCCTTTACATAGAAGATGAGAAAATCGGGCGCAATCGTATTTCTAAACGAGTCTTAACTACGGAGAAATTAGTCAGACGTTGGGATAGCATATATAACAATGTGAATTCAAGACGTCTTGATAACAAAATATACATTGACACAACTATTAAGCCTAACTATGCACTGGATCCGATGGATGATTCACCAACTAGTGATACAGATATGAACTGGAATGTGTATGTCTTGCTGTTCCTTAGAAGATATGGCTTGATCAGGGTTGATGATGTTATAACTGAGAATGGGAAGTATATTTTTATTGTACAAATATTGGATGATGCACTAAGAAGTACAGATGATGCACTGACAAATGTTATTGATCACTACAGGTCTTTGGAGTGGGAATCATTTTCAGGTGCTTATTCCAGAATGGTAATTGCAACGAAAAAAATTAATTCGGAATGCATATCAGAGATGTTTTATGATACATATCAGAAAGTGTCTGAATATTGCGCTGGATGTAATGCACATACAACAGCAATTATTGGAGATTCTAGAGATTATCCGTTAAAAATGCCAGTAAGAGAACCTAAAAAATTGATAAGCTCTGAAGCAATGGCATTTGTTGGAGACGGAGATGATATGGCTATTATGGCTCCGAATAATGTAGATATCAGTACTATGAAGATATTAGCTAAAAAAGGAATCTCTACTGTCATACTAATGAATGACGAAACATCCAGTATTTGTAATGATATTATATGCAAGCTTGATGCCAGAAATATGTTTATTATTGGCGAAGAGGAACTGCTGGGATTGATAAAAATATCGGCATATTACTTTATATCAGGAGTAGTTGCTGTTATATATCCAAATGATGACGGTAAGGCATTTGAAAAGTACAGAATTGTGAAACAGTATCTTGTGGGACGGTCGGGCATAAAAGTTGTTCATATAATTAGTCATAACTTTGAGTTTAAAAGTATTGATAAGACATTTACAGAACTGATAGCAGGCCAGGTGACTGCGTTAGAAAACATTATTTGATGGAGGTAAAGAATGTTTGGAGATAAAATGGTTACTCCTGCAATTCCTGAGAGAGTATATGCGCTATGCAAATTAGTTGAAAAAGGCCCAGCTACAAATGCAGACTTGAGGGCCCGCATGGAACCGGATTACTTAGAAAATGGTACATCATATTATGCTGATTATAGAAATGCTGCCGAAGAATTAGGGTTGATTTCTATATCAGATGATTTGATTTCTTTAGCTGTTGATTCTAAGACAATCAAGACTATGGATTCGATGAGAGTTTATATAAATGGTAAACTTGATAATTTTAATGATGGACAATTTTATGCAGTAACAAAAGCCCTTTTTGAGAAAGACACTAATATTCTGAAAGGCGAAAAAAACATAGCTAATATGGGACCGGAATTATCACAGTTAACTGGTCTACCAGTTGATGCCATGGCAATACGTGCATGGAGATTCTGGGTATCTTATCTAGGATTTGGATACCTTCAAGACATGTTCTTTATCCCAAATGCAAAGGTTTTTATCTGGGATGTTATTTGCAGCTCGGAATTGGAGAAAGGAAAATTATATTCAGTAAGTGATTTTGTTGATGCTATTAGGCCGGCATGTAATATAGTGGTGAACTCAATAACGGCAAGACAACGGTTCAATTATGGAGTTTCTAATGGATTGAGGGCTCTCTATGATAGCGGTCTGATTAAGCTTCAGCATATAGGTGACCAGAAAGATATGTGGGAAATCTATCCAATGGTAGCCCATCCATTCAATGATTCAGTAACCAACATAACGATATGTAAATAATCGAGGGGGCTAGATATGAACTCAGAAATAGCAAAAGAAAGAATTTCATATGTTGTAAAACCAGATTCTATTACTGCCTCTCAGGGAGATTTTCTTGCAACACATGTGGCAATTAAACGTATACATATTTTGGATAAGTTTGTGCTCATGCCAACTAAAGAAAAAGCATATACCGAAGAGCAGATCTTTACGAATTATGTACTTAATCCTAACAATCTGCATCAGTTCATTGTTGTTTATGGTCAAAGTGGAACCGGAAAATCACATTTGATTAGATGGTTTGAAGCAAAATTCCAGCAGGCAAAACTGGAGAATGAAGTTATTCTTTTTATTCGAAGGAGTGATAACACCTTAAAGGGAACTATTAGGCAACTTTTAGAAAAGCCTGAAGTGCAAGGAATAAGCAATAGAGAAGTGTACGAACGTCTTGTCAAAGCGTCTGTTTCAGTAGATGAAAATAAGCTGAAAGACATGATCTATCACAATTTTATTATTGAGATACACAATGATAATGATGAGCATGATATCGAAATCAATAATGTGAAAAGGAAAAGACTTGAGGCTTTTTTGAACAATGAAATAGTTCATGATCATTTGATGTCATTTGATGGACCTATAGAAAGAATGTACTCTAGAATTGCAGAACATACTCTGGTAGACAGGGATACTGTTGCTAAGTTTGAGCCAAAGGATTTTTATGTATCTACAGATTTTTTTGATAATATACAAAGAGCTGGAGCAGACCCTAAAGCAGAGAAAATGGCCAGAGAGTTTATGGCTGATGATACAGGAAAAGAAGACGCGGAGAAAATCGCAGCATATCTCAATCAATTTGTGAATGACGTTATTCAAAGATGTGCAGGAATAGAGCCTGGTGATTTCAAACAGATATTTCAAGACATTCGAAAAGAATTATATAAGCTTGGAAAAAATCTAACGCTGTTCATAGAGGATGTTACTTCCTTTACTGGTGTTGATACTGCCTTGCTTGATGCACTGATGGAGGAGCACACTGGTGTTAGAAATGGCGAAAATATCTGCAGATTGTCTTCTGTGGTTGGAACAACAGGTAACTATTTGCAGCACAATTTTAAAGATAACCATAAAGACAGAGTAACGAAATATGTTTATATTCCTAGTGATGTACTGGATGAATCTGGCTTATTTGAGTTTGTAGGAAGATACTTGAATACAATGTCTTTGCCTGAAGAAATTGTAGAGTCGTGGGTGAATAATCAAGCAAAAGCAGAAGATTATCCTATTCACGAAGCGAAAGAAGGAAGTAACTGGGAAACGCATGATTGTGGATTTGGGAAAAAAATAAGTCTATATCCATTCACAAAGGTAAGTATTAAGTATTTATATCAGTATGGCCTCACTAATGGTCATAAGACACCCAGATATGTAATAAGGGATATTATTGAGCCCGTTGTTAATGACATTTTATATAATCCTCAAGACTTTCCGAGTGTTAAATATAACATGGTTAATGTTAATACGACTCTAAGTTTCATGATTCATAATCAGGTGAAGGATGAAGATCAGACAGATAGAGTTTTGAGATTCATCAGCATTTGGGGTAACGGAAAGCCGGAAAAGTATGAAGATAAAGGAATATCATACATTGCGGGAATTAATGAAAAAATATATGAGGAACTGAGTCTACCAATATTAAAGTTTGGTGAAATAAAACCTGGACCAACGCCTGGACAAGGATCAATTACGGAACCACGACCGACTCCGGGACCTGCACCAGTACAAAACCCAGAACAGAGACCCGTATCTCCAGAGAAAATAAAAAGGTTTAATGATGCAAATATTATTTTAACTAAGTGGTCAATTGGCGCGGCAATCGATCTTTCGGCAACTGGTGGTACATTAGGTATTATTCGTGCTGCTAAGGAAGATATGTGTAACTTTCTCTTTTCAGCTATTAACTGGCAGGCAGAAGGAATGTCAATGGATAATGTCTCAAAAGTGAAGGCCTCTGCAGCAAAGCTTGTTATTTTTGAAAAACAGACTAAAGGAACGGGCTTTTATATTCTTCCGGCAACATGGGATAGCTTAAATATAGTAAGTGCATTTATCAGATGGAGAGAATATGGAAATCAAAGTTGGGATTATCCGGATTCTGATTTTGATGCATATTTAGTCACTTCATGGACTTCAACTGTCAAGGATGAGGTAGTAAAAGCTGTAGGAGAATATAAGAAAAATACTCCGGTAAATTATATTGATGCAGCTGTTGCTGCTGAAATGTATAGATTAATCCTTTGCGGAGAATTCAGGGAAAGATCTCTTAAGAATCTTACAGCAGATTGTCTGTATACAAATAAGCCTAATAAGGCAATGCAGAATTCACATAGTAAAGAGTGGAATTCACTTGTAAATTTAATCAACCAAAAGGGAGCCGATCAAACAAATCGTGATACCATTAGACAGTATTTTAATATTACCCAGGGTAGTGGCGGTACTGTGGTTGTTTTAGATGCACTGGGATTAGCAAACACTGTAAGAAGAGTAAAAACTAATAAATTAACTATCCCGGAAGATGACCAACAGGCTGATGACAAAGTAAAACTTAGACGAGATGCATATACATACCTACAAGACATTTTGGAACGCATAGACAGCGTGTCAAAGGCGGAATTATTTGCTTCAAAGGAATCCCTAAATCTAATTATCGACAAATTTGATGATGATAAAATTGAAGAAGAAGATATTTTGAAATTGGTGGAAGTAGCAAAGAAATTCTATGAGAATGTTGAAAAAACACAGATAAACATTTCAGTAAATTCAACGGATAAGGTTAAAAAATTAGCTACACAGATTGCAAAGGCTTTGCACGATATCAGCGAAGTAATGGATGAAGCCGACCCGCTAACAATACTTATGACATTTTCATCAGATCCGGTAAGTATACTGCAACCTTTAGTAGACTTATTAGTACAGCTTGATAAGGATATCGAAACTGTTGACCTGAAGATGGCGAAAAGACTTGAAGCTGTGCAAGATATACAACCGTCAAAAGAAAATCAAAGATATACGCTGGAGATAGAACAATTGGATAAGTGTGAACAGAAATTAAATGGAATGAGGTGATTGAACATATGATAATAAGTGAAATGGAAAAGCGAGTTATTGATATGGGAAATCTCCGAAAGCTTGAGGACTTGCAAGCAAACAAAGCACAACAAGACCAGACCGATGCAAAATATCGTATACTCGTGACGCAACTTGATAAGCACTCAGAAGTTATGGCTTTTCTTAAAAACAGCAACAATATTTCTCAACAGAATATAATTCTTGATGAGATACAGGCATTAATCGATGAACTCCGTAAGGCCGTTGATTCTGGATTGGCAGACAAAGACGATGTTAAGTCTGCGGATGGCAAATTTACTAGCTTACAAGTTGATTCAAAGAAAAACTGGCAAAAACAGTATTCTGATCTCACGGGTGCCACCGTGAGTACATTGAAGGTCATATCTGGAATTGAATCGGAGAAGGTCAACGAATGCTTGGACAAGATTAAACAGGCTGATACCTGGACGCTTGACCTTAATACGTTTAAGAATCTCTCAAAAAGTCTGGAAAGTGCAAATGAGTTGATCGATGGGCTTGGCTTGGATCCGGACATAGTTACATTCCTGCAGAACATGAATTCTGGAAAGGCAACATTAAAAGATTTGTCAGATAAAGTGCTTAACTGGATTAGGGAAGAGGATTTATCTGGTAGAATCAAGCTTTCTTTCTCGATAGGGTTGAGAAAGTAATCAAATGTGTATAATTATTAATTGACTTGATAGCATTACAAGGATATACTTAAGTATATCCTTTTTGAATGGAGAAAATATGGATTTTATATATAAATTTCCGGTTGTTAAAGGTGTCCAGGCTGGCAAGGAATATTACATAGCCATGGTTCCACTGAATATGCTGACAAAGCTGTTTCCTTCAAATGAAGACGAGTTTGTACTACCGGAATATAGAGCACAAAGGAAGTTGAACGAGGCAAGAATACCGGTAATTAGTAAATATATTCTTGAAAATCGTGATAGTTATGTTTTTTCGGCTTTAGCTGCCTCTATCGATGGGAAATATAAATTTATGCCAAGTGGCCTCAATAATGATACAGGTATGCTTGAGGTTTCTATGGACTCTAAGTTTCTGATCAATGATGGTCAACATAGAAAGTCTGCAATATTAGAAGCTTTACGAGAAGATGAAAGTCTTGGAGATGAAACAATATCTATTGTTTTTTATGCTGATAAGGGACTTGAAAGAAGTCAGCAGATATTTACAGATCTGAACAAAAATGCGGTCAAAACATCAAATTCAATTGCAGAGTTATATGACTCACGTGATGAGATGGCTGTAATGACAAGGAATGTCATATGGAATATAGAGTTTCTGAATTTATACACAGATAAAGAAAAAGACATACTTGGCAAGTTTTCTTCGAGTCTCTTTACGTTGAATACATTTTATACAGCAAATAAGCTTATAGTAGGTAGAAACATAGGGAAGAATGCAGAAGCATTTCTGAATGAGTATTGGTCACATATTGTAAAAAATATGCAACAGTGGCAGGAACTGCAAAACAAGGAAATTACAAAAGTTGATTTGCGAGAAAATTATATTGCAACGCAAAGCATAGTTATTCAAGCCCTGGGAAGAGTAGGTAATTATTTCTATGTTCACAGTGATGTAAATATGGATGAGTATATAGAAAGGTTGGGCAATATAAATTGGAACCGTAATTCGAAAACATGGCTTATGCGAGCTATAGGTAAGAATGGGAGGATAATAACAAATAAAAAGGCAACATTGTTAATAGGCAACATAATAAAGATAGAAATGGGAATCCCTCTATCGCAGGAAGAGCTGGATGCGGAGGAGTCTCATAAGAAAATAGTATAGGAGAGTACGAACCTAGATGGGAAACATAACAAAAGAAACAATAGAAGGTATGCTGGAAACTGTCCGTAACTTATATTTGGCAGATGAAATTCCTTGGATGATTGGATACTCAGGGGGAAAGGATAGTACCGCAGCTGTTCAGCTTGTATGGATGGCAATAGAAGGGTTACCGGAGAAAGATAGAAAAAAACCTATTCATATCATGAACACCGATACACTGGTTGAGTCTCCAGTTGTGTCTAAATGGGTTGAAAAATCATTGGAGGCAATGAAGAAAAAGACCAAAGAAGAAAAATTACCTTTTGTGCCTGAAAGATTAATTCCGGATTATGATAACACTTTTTGGGTAAATCTTATTGGAAGGGGATATCCCTTTCCAAGAATGAAATACAGATGGTGTACCGATAGATTGAAAATACAGCCGGTAAACAAATTTATAAAAGAAAAGATAGCTGAGCACGGAGAGATAATCTTAGTCCTTGGAACAAGAAAACAGGAGAGCTCTCGCCGTGCGAGAACGATGCTCAATCTTGAAAAAAGGCGAGTTAGAGAGCTGCTTAGCCCGAATCCAACATTGGCTAATGAGCTTGTTTTTTCTCCTTTGGAAGCTTGGTCAGATGATGATGTATGGGTGTTTCTTATGCAATACAAGAATCCGTGGAATTATTCGAACATGGATCTTTTGACGATGTACAGAGGAGCAACAGCCGATAATGAATGCCCACTTATGGTAGATAAGAGCCTTCCGTCATGTGGAAAAAGCCGTTTTGGGTGCTGGGTTTGCACTATGGTTGAAAGTGATAAGTCCATGGAAGCAATGATAGCAAACGACGAAGAAAAAGAATGGATGACTCCGCTGCTTGAGTTCCGTAATCATTTTGGCGATTTAGTAGGCGACAGCAGTAGACGAAGCTTCAGGAGAATGAAAGGTAATTTGCAGGGTAATTATGGTAAACTATTTCATGGACCATATAAAAAGGAGGTACGTGAACAGTGGCTGCGTGAACTGCTGACAATTCAGAAGGATATAAATCAGAATGGACCTGAAGAATTTCATGATATCGAACTTATAAGGCTTTCGGAGCTTATGGCAATTCGACGTATTTGGCTTGAAAATAAGCATGAGTTTGATGATTCTCTTCCAAGAATTTACGAAGAAGTAATAGGGAAGGAATTTGAGGATCTTGAATGGATTCATAATGATAGTTTTGGAAAAGACGAGTGGGATATTCTTAGAGATGTCTGTACAGAACTTTATCCCGATGAAGAATTGTCATTTGAGATGATGTATTCATTAATAGATATTGAGAACAATGCATCCAATGTTAATTTGCGAAAAGGAATTCTGGAAAGTATTAATGAAGTAATCGGAAAGACATTCTATAAGAATGAAGAGGATGCAACAAAATTCTATACTGCCAAGATGGTACGTAAGAAAGAAAATGGCGGAAAATATAACGAAAAATTCTTGGACTATCAGACAAATGAATCTGAATATTCAGAATCAGAGGAAGAAGACGCATGATAATTAAAAGGTTTACTATGCATAACTTTGGAATTTATGCAGGTACAAATACATTTGAATTTAATAGTTATAAACCAATAGTTCTTATTGGTGGAATGAACGGCCGTGGAAAAACCACATTTCTCGAGGCTATTTTACTTGCTTTATATGGACCGAATTCGTTTGCATATAGTGAAAGTAATTATAAATCCTATAACCAATATTTGCGTTCATATGTAAATAGAAATGATGCCAGTCAGACTTGCTATGTAGAGCTCGAGTTTGAAATCGATAATGAAATTAAGGAAAAGTATCTTGTCCGAAGAGAATGGGATAGTGTTTCCAAAAGAACGAATGAGGTTATCACTGTAAAAAAAGATTATCAAGAGAGTGAATTTTTGAGCAAAAACTGGGCAATGTTTGTTGAGAACATTCTTCCAAGTGCCCTTTCAAGCTTCTTCTTCTTTGATGGTGAAAAGATTGCTAATTTAGCAGTTGATGAAACGAATGACCAGCTGAAGGAATCTATACGATCAATGCTTGGCATTTCAATATTAGATGTATTGAATAATGACCTGACCCGTAACATAAAAAAAATTGGAAAAGAGAATAAGACATCTGAGGCGGCTGAAAGAGTTCAAAAACTTCGAGAAGCAAAAGATTCCGCTTTACAAGATCTTAACAAAGTGGATCAGGAAATATTGAAGATAGAGGACAAAATTGCAAAGGATAACGATCAGCTTGTGACACTGCATCAGAAATACATAGCAAGAGGTGGAGATGCTGCGGAACAGCGCCAAAAAACCCTCGATCAAAGGGCGAAAGTAAATGCTGAGTACGCCTCAAATGAGGAACAGCTTATGGTTTTAGCATCAGGAGAACTTCCACTAGCATTGGTAAGAGATCTGATCATGGAAATAAAGCTGCAAGCGGAAGATGAGCATGATGAGGCAATTTTGAAGCAGTCTTTATCTCAGATAAGTGTGTTATTTGATGAGTTCAAGTCAACTTATACAGAAAACGCCGATGCAGGAAGCAAGTTTATAGAGTATATCAGTAGAAATGTTGAGGATAATGTAACTGAACCGCTTTACCAGTTATCGGATTTGGCTTTATTCCAAACAAATTCATTGGCTGAGAGCAAAATTGAGGAATCACTGAAAGTAGCTCGTGCTACGATATCCTCAAAAAGAAAACTCAAGAGACAGCTGGACGAGTTTGATAGTTACCTTTCTGTGGATGTAAATGAAACGGAGCTAACTGAAATATATGGAAAGATAAAAAAAGCTGAACAGATTTGTATAGAGGATAAGGTCAAACTGTCAGCACTACAACAGGAAAGGACATCAATTAATTCGAGAGTGATATCGTCTACTGCTGAATTTAATCAGGCAGTTGAAAAGTATCTATCTCAGGCTGAAACGCAAGACGAGACTGATAGAACTATTAAGTATACCAATATGGCGATGCATATCTTGGATAAATACATGATTGCATTACAGACAAGAAAAACTGATGTTTTGGGTCAAACCATAACGGAGTGTTATAAAAAACTGGCAAACAAGAAGAACCTTATAGATACGATTGTTATGGACCCGATGACATTAGATCTTAAGTATTTGTCGTCGCAAGGGAAAGAAGTTCCGAAGAGTTCATTGTCCGCAGGTGAGAAGCAACTAATGGTTATTGCTATATTATGGGCACTTGCTATATGTTCGAAGAAAAAGCTTCCTGTGATAATTGACACACCATTATCAAGATTGGATTCGTTACATAGGACTGCGTTAATAAAAACATATTTTCCTAATGCAAGTGCGCAGACAATTATTCTTTCTACAGATTCAGAGATAGATCAGAGCTATTATCAAATGATGGTTGAAAATGTAGGTGATGAGTTTACGCTGGACTATGATGAATTAACAAAGAGTACAACAATAAGAAGAGGGTATTTTTAGGTGATAGCATGATAATGAATCAAATAAGACTCTCGCAGCAAGCGAAAGATCAATTATCGAGATTAAAAGCAAAGACTGGAATTAAAAATTGGAATATACTCTGCCGCTGGGCATTATGTTATTCGCTAAGCGAAAAGACTTTACCTACGGATATTGAGATAGTTGCGGACAGCAATCTGGAAATGTCATGGTTTACCTTCGGTGGAGATTATTATGAAATATATGAAGCATTGGTAAAGGCATGGTGTATAAACATGAAATTACCAACTGATGAAGAAACTGTTGCCAAATACTTTAGATTAAATCTGGAAAGAGGTATTGCACATTTGTGCGGAACCGGATTTATCAAGAGTATAGATGATTTAGTTAAGTTGGCGGTAAAGGAAAAGGCATGAGTATATATTTAGATTATAATGCGTCAGCACCGATAGATTCCAGAGTCTTGGAAACAATGATGTCAGTGTACACGGAAGACATAGGAAATGCTGACAGTAGAACACATGAATATGGTGACAATGCAAGGAATGTTGTTGAAACAGCCAGAAAACAGGTTGCATCGCTTCTAAAGGTTGATACAGGAGAGGTTTTTTTTACAAGCGGAGCTACTGAAAGTAATAATATAGCAATTCGTGGGCTTGAAGAGTATGCAGATACAACCAGCAAACACCATATAATTACAACTTCAATCGAGCACAAGGCAGTATTAGAGACAGTAAAACATTTGGGCAATAAAGGATATGAAATAGATATTGTTGCCCCTGATGAGGCTGGCCGTGTCAGTACAGATGAAATACTGAGGAAAGTAAGAGATGATACGTTGCTTGTTAGTGTTATGCATGTAAATAATGAGACGGGAATTATTCAGCCTGTAGAAGAAATCGGAGCCGAACTCGAAAAACGAGGTGTCTTGTTTCATGTAGATGCAACACAGAGCTGTGGCAAACTTGTTGAGGAGCTGCAAAAACTTAAGTACAATATGCTCTCTTTCAGTGCGCATAAGCTACGAGGGCCACAAGGAATAGGCGTACTTGTCCTGAAGAAGAAGGCATATAAGCTGCCGCCTGTAAAAGCGATTACTTTTGGTGGACAGCAGGAACATGGTATAAGACCAGGCACAATACCTGTGGCACTGACTGCTGGCTGCGGAAAGGCATGTGAACTGGCTCTGAATGAGTATAAGGACAATGAAAAGAAAACCGAATCAATAAAAAAAGAGATTATGAAGATATTGGATGAATCTGGAATTCAATATCAGATAAATGGTGATGCCAATAGTTGTATAAGCAGTGCTATAAATATTTGTATTGATGGTGTAGCATCAGAAGCACTTATGCTATCAACTAAGCAATATTGTGGTTTATCAAATGGGTCTGCCTGTACTTCTCATAGTTATTCACCGAGTTATGTTCTCTCCGCAATGGGTTTACCTGTAGAGCGAATAGAAAACTCTATTAGAGTAAGCTGGGGACCTGAAACAGATATAAATTTATTGAAAGAGAATTTTTCTGAGCTGATCAATGTGGCTAAAAGTATGGTGTGGTAGCTTGAGGAGGTGCCGTATTGGACCTGGAATTAGTTTCTGATGTTATATATGAAAACAATCTTAACACATTAAAATTTGCCCAAATGCTGGATGATCCATCTCAATGCTATAAGTTTTATTGGATGGAATCGGTGATTAATCTTGCAAGGGATAACGAAGATGACTTTTCTTTTGAAAAAGTAATTGATGAGATGATTTGTGAGGCATGGTATTCTGTCACTCAATATCATTTACGTTTGGGACCCACGATCAAAGGAATTACAGAGAATTTTCTTGAACATGCAATTAATACGATTCAGGACAAGACGGATCTTCCACAGAATGCCACTAAAGACCAAATTATGCGAGCCATCGCTGAATGCAGTCAGGAAATAAAAGATGACAAGTCGAAACTAACAAATTATGTGCCTTATAGACTGCTATCGTCTTTTTTGGATGCTGAAGGTATGAGTCTTCTTGATAGAAGGGCATATAGGAGATTGATTGCTTATATGGAAAAGATTAATGAAACTCAAAATCTTTTTTATACAGTGATTGATGGAAGAGGATTGCAGAAGAAAGTCCATATTAGCAAGCAATGGCGAAAACTGTTGAAGGATAACTATCTTGTAATCACTAGCTGGATTCAATTGAACAAAATCCGTTTTCTTCAAGACAGAAATCCTGGTGTTCCAGGGATTATTTACAAGCTTTCAATGGAAAGTGAACGAAAACTGTTGTGCGCAAGAGAATTGTGGAAGATGACCACTCAGATTACTGGTAAACCGCTTCATGACATTTACACAGGAGATGATCTGGAAATATCACGTTTTGATCTGGATCACTTTGTACCTAGATCATACATAGCTAACGATGAACTTTGGAATCTTACTCCGATCGACAAACAGCTTAATTCAAGCAAAAATAATCATCTCCCTAGTTGGGATGCCTATTTTAAGGGGTTCTCAGAAAATCTATATTTTTTATATGGATGTATTTTTTCTAATGATGCTATGAGGCAGAAATTTGAAGACTGTAGAAAGGATAACCTGAATGCAATATGGGCAACTGAAACTCTCTTTATAAGTGGAAATACGAAAGTTCAATTTAAAAACATACTGAGTCATAACCTGCTACCGGTTTATGAAGCAGCAAAATTACAAGGATACGGAGAATGGAAACGTCAAAAATATGAAAGGACATAACAATTTAGGTTTTTATGAGTGCTGACATGTCCGAAATCTATTAGATGTTTCTGGAATTTGTTTTGAAAGGTGGAAAAACCATAGATGCAGGATACGGAATAGGAGAAATAGTTATCGATTAACACAAATATACCATCTGATTCGGATAAAGATGGAATATAATAATCGTGAAAGTTAAGATTTATAAGCTCTACAGAGCCTGACGGAGTAACATCGAGGATTCCTGCGTAATATTCCAAGCATTGATTTTGAACTGAAAAGCCAGTAAAATCAAGGCTTGTAGAGATTTGATGACATAACGTATGCTAACCTATCCCCCCTTCATTAGGGGGCTTTTTTTTTGCTTCAAAATACGATTTTGTTTTCTCATAAGATTTTGTGATAAGCACTGTGCCACATAATGTGTGTGTATCTAATAAATTTTATAATTGCAGGAGGAATCATTATGAAATGTATATCAGCGTATCTATGGGAACTTAAAGAAGTCCACAAGAAAATTCAGAACGAACCACTTACAAAGGAGGAACAGGAAGAAATCATTCGTGTCTACAATCAGGTCGTTAACCTCTGTCGTACAGCTGACACAAGCGGAATTGAGATCTTCGATATGCAGAAGATAAAGATTAAACAGATGAACTGCGAACGTATACTTTTTGAGCTTGCCGGATATGTAGCTAATAATATGAAACCAGATTCATTTGAAGAGGCAGCATTTTCACGATTACTTACACTTGAGAAATCACAGTCATACGAAATACTTTTATATCTAATATATCTGGGAGGAATACATTTTCTTTCTGCACAGTTGGACTACATATCAATCGGAGTACAGCTTAGAGCGATGCTGCCAGAAGAAATAGCAGTAAAATTAGCAGAAGAGGCATAATCTTATGGATAGACGTGATCTCTATACGTTTTATCGTGTAACAAAAACAAGAATACAAGCGTTTAAAGTTTCGGGGGACTATATTAGTTCACTTGAGAAAGTCATCGAAGATGGAAGTAGAGTTCAAGATGATATTATTGCACGTAGAAAAATGATAGCTGCAAAATACATTTTGGTTTTTCATAAAATTATTACGGCTGATGTTACTACGGCAATGCTTATAGTACTAGATGATATAAGTGATCTGGCTGACGGATATTCCAAGGTAACGACATATTATTTAAACAATAATTGGGAAATGAGAAGGTTACTAAAACAAGTGGAGGAGTGTATGCAAACAGCCCTTGATTTTCTTATGGATTTGATATCAGCATATATTGTTGATATTAGTACAGATAATAAAAATGATGAATTGTTCGACCGAGCAATAGCATTTTTGGAAGATCAAAAACCAAATTTTGATATTAACGTGGAACTTGCTGATTACTACAAGAAGACTGTTGCGTTTTACAGATTTTATGTCAATACCTGCCGGATGGCAATTGTAGGAAATGACGTTTCACTTTTAAATCATATTGCATTAATAACCTCAGCATGTCTAATAATTCACTGCAGTACAATGGCAGATAACTTGGCATTTGATAATTATAATGACAAAGAACAGTGTCCGTTTTTATGAAATTAATAAGTGGTAAGTAGGTATGTGAGTGTACTTTTCGAAACAGCAAAGACTGGTTGTTATTGATTTACAGCAAAACCGTTATGTATATGCAAAATGCATAAGCAGTATGTTCATGCAAAAATAATATGCTTTAGGTATTTTAATTTGGTATATACATAATAAAAATATAAGGAACCTTTCCTTATTCGCTAAAAAATATTAGAGAAAGAGAGGATCGGATTTGAGAAGAACAGTTTATCTTAGTTTTGACTTGTCAAAAGCAGAGGAACGAGCCTGTTATTTATTTCTGGTTAACTCGGATAGAGCGAAGAAAAAGATAATTTGTACTCTGTTGGCCAATTCGGGATTAATTAATCCGAAAATTATCATCACTGATGAAGAGTTACCCAAGCTAAAAAAAGAACAGAAAACAGGTCAAAAGAAGGCAAACCAATCAGTCCAAGAAGTGGTAACAGAGGTCTCGAAAATAATGGTACGGTCGGAAATTGAAAAAACGGTTGACATGGCATCTAACGTAATAATACCTACTTTTCCGGATGGGACACCAGTTAATGAAACAAAAAAGGACAATCCCTATTCAATGTTCATAGAAGAACAGCTGATATCTATGCAGCAAAAGGGCATTGATTATGAAGTCCTTAAGCCAATTCAGCTTAAGGTGCTAGCAGACAGGTTGAATGAGGGTTATCCATATAAGGCAGCTCTTATGGAAGCTCAGTTCACCCAGTAACCAACAATGATTTGAGAAAGAGAGGAAAAAATTACGATGAAGTATGTAGCAGTAGATAGTGGAAAATACGCAACAAAAGCAATGACGCTCAGACAGGATGGCACTGAAAAGAGTCTTGTTTTTAGAACCAAGATGGAAGAAACAATAAGAAACGAAGCACAAGGACAAAGCTATATCGTAGAGTATGGTGGTAAGAGATATCTGTTAGGAGAGCAAGCTGAAAGTAATTCAGCTAAGTCAAGTAAAGCAGAAGATTTACATAAGATTGCAACTTATACAGCACTGCATCAACTGTGCAATTCGGGTGATGAGATTGTAGTCGCAATCGGGTGCCCATTATCGGTATATGAAAATCCTGAGAGTAGAAATACTTATAAGGATTTTATGTTTCCGGGTAAGCAGATCTATATTAAAGTAGGAGATACAACAAAGTATTTGGTGATTCGTTCAGTCATAGTGTTGCCAGAAAGCTCTGGTGTCATCTTTTTAGAGCCTGAGAAGTATGGAAAGTCGTTAATTGCTGTAATTGACATAGGTGGTCTCAATATTAATTGTTCGACCTACAATCTTGGTGTTCCAGTCCTGTCAACACTTTATACAGATACTCTTGGCAGCAATGTTCTCACACAGAATCTTAAGAACGCTCTTTCAAGCAAGTATAATACTGATATCCCTCAGTGGATGATGGATGATATCATAAAGGATGGCTACATTGTTGATAACACAAGGGAAAATGGTATCAAGGAAGGTTCAAGAGAATTTATTGCTGATTTCAAAAAGAGACATGTTCAGACCATTTTGAATAAATGTGAAGCCAATGGATGGAATCTTTCGATGATGAGATTAGTATTTACCGGAGGTACCTCCGAAATGCTGGGAGAAGAGATCAAATCAGTGCTCCCAGGGGCTACGATTTACCCCAATGGATCCAAAGCGAATGTAAGTGGTTTCCTCAGGGCTATCACAGAATAATAGTATACAAAATCGAGGCCGTTTCTTAACAGGAGCGGCCTTTTATTATTTATTTTTACCGACCACATAATGTTTTATGAGTGAGGGGTAACTTGTTACCCCCATCTTGAGTAGCACTATGAAAGGATGCGGTAAGAGATATGGTTTATGATAGTATGACATATAAACAGGTTGAGACAGCGTTCTATGAAGCTATGCGTACAATAAAGAAAAAGACATCAGAATGGAGCAAAGAAAAAGAAGGGAATGCATTAATTGATCCAACCAGAACTTGTGATAATTTTGAAATTATACCACATCATGAGATATTGGACCCAAGCAATGTAAATAAAAGAAATAGAGGAAGAACGCTTGCTGAACACCACAAAGAAGTAACTGGACGTGCTGCTCGAATGCAAGGTGAAGAAAGGCAACTGTCAAAATGTGCATGTTTGATTGGTACTCTACCAAGAGATTATTTACGAATTGATTACGGTATTACTGATGCTGAGTACGCAGCTGTAGTTAACCACATTGAAAATGATGAAAAGACAGAAAGTCCGGAATACAAGTCCGCTATGAGTAAAATAAAAGATTATAGATTTACAGAAGAAGAAAAAGCAAAGGTTAAAGTGTTTTTTACTGTATTCTTTGAAGCCTGGAAGAAAATATCAGGAATACGAGACGATGACGTTTTATATGTAATTTGCCATATGGATGAAAGTTTCCCTCATTTACATGCAGCTGCCTACCCTACTACGAAGCGAGAAGACGGTAGTATAACTTATAGTGTGGCTAAGTTCAGTAATTTTGGTTACGATTACAGATCTGAGCTTCATCCACGAATGATTGAAGAAATGGGTAAGAGGGGGATAGATGCTAAAGGACTTTTGAATGGGGCTACTTCAAAAGGAAAAAAGTTTAAACCAGCTGATTTTAATCACCAACAACGTGAAGAAGCTGTAAAAATTGCTAATCAGAATCTGATTCTTAGCCAGATGAAAGAAAAGACAAAAAATGAGCTTGTTATAACCGAAGGTGAGCGTATTGTGGAGGAGAAGAGGCTTGAGAAAGTACGTATCTTAAGAACAGATACGGCTCTAAGTGAAAAAGATCATAAGAAGCATATGAAAGAACTAAAAAGAGTACGAGATGAATCATCTCAACCCCATTTGGTCCAGTATGAATACGAGAGATTATTAAATGATGTTGCACTTGCTAATGATCTTAAGAGACGTGAGAAAGAGCTTGCAGAAAGAGAGCGTAACTTTAATGCAGTAGTAAAAGAAGAGGCCAGTAAAATGCTTCCAGAAGTGTTACAGCGTGCAAGAGAAGATCGTGAATATGTTGAAAAGTGGAGATTGGAGGCTAAGAAGCTAGAATCTTGGGCGGAAAGCTTATCTGCACTGTCTCAGGATATTGCAAAGAGAGAAGACGCTGCTGAAAAGCGAGAAAATCACTTTCAGAAGATAGTTGAGCAGGAAGTTGAAATTAGACTGCGAGATCGTGTTAAAGAGATTTTTATGGTAATCATAGAAGAGATATTTAGGCCAGATGGATTTATTATCCGAAACATGAAAAGGTGTCTTCCAAGAGAAATGTTTGAAGGTTTAGAGCAATTCCTACGAAGGACATTTGATAATATTGAAAGAAAACTTGCAGGTTCAATAGAGGGTCAGGGAGATGTAAAGGAAAATCAGGTATTTGAAGTTGATGATCAAGATTTGGTAACAGGAATTGAAGATTGTTATGAAAATATGGGTTTTTAGAAAGATTAGTTGTCATTTTGCGACAATAATATTTTTGCCTTGATTAGGTTTTGTATACACATGCGGAGGGATCAAATAAAGGACTTCATACCTTAGATAAGGTGGCTGAAAATAAGACTGCGAAAGGTGATAGGTCATTTATTATATTTTACTTATATTGAGCGCTAATTTTTGAGAGAGGTGATAATCTTGGAACACATTTAGATGCCTTTTATTAAAAAATAAATAGTGTCCACATAATATAATTGTAACTAATAAAAATAAAAACCGTTAAGGGAGGTACATTAAATGAAAGAAGAATTTTTTAAAGATGCTATGGTTATGGTAAGTGAATCAATTTAGGAGGAACGGTGATTTGAGGTTTTGTGCGATGTGGTTGATCCAAATGGAAGGATTACAAGTGAAGCAGCATTAAAGCTGTTCGTTAAGGACAGTTCATCAGAAGCTGTACGCGAATTTTTAGAAAAGCAGGAACTTCAAACAAAACCGGTAACAGATTCTGTTGTTGAATGGGGCGATATTGGATGCTATTATGTGGTTGGATCTGATTGTACGTCGTCGCTTGGTGATGACGCAATGTGCTATGTATTTGAAGATTTGTATTGCATTTCGATAACCGGAAAACTCTTCAAGCTTTATGTTCTAAATGTTTCCGGTATAGACTTGGATTATGAAAATACGCTTACACTTAGCGTTGAGCCATATAGTAGCAATGTTAAATGGTATGTTAACCTTAACGAATTGACGAATGGGGAAGATAATCCTTTACATAGGTACCATGAGTTCTTTGAGGATTAGTTCAAAAGCTTCATGCAATAATACTAAAACACGTTCAAATATCCTGCTAGTGTAATGGTTTCTTGACTTAATTATATGATTTCAAACGCCAAGGAAGCTGTCAACGAGAATGAGGTTAGTAGCTTCCGTTTTTATGTTATGATCTTAAAAAGGTTTGCCTGTGCTTTCTGTTTACAATATTCTTTCAGGTATAATTCCAATATAAGATATTATGCTTACTAATGTTTCTATTCTTATTATAGGGGTACATTTTGATTCGCAACAGAGGAGATGTACTCAAAAGATATAAAGTAATGACATGATTAGCCAATAATGTGTAGGCATAATGTAGTTAGATTGTTAAGCAATGTTGATGGTCATGTAATTAAGGTACTTAATAAGGAGTGATTTAATGAGAGGAAGATATAAATGCAAAAGAAGGAGATAGCAATACCTGAAGTTGTAGACGATATTGAGAAGCTGCCAGTACTTAATTTTGGAAAGCAGTATATGAACAATTCTAAAATCAGTCGAATTATATCGACAAAGGATATTCCGATTGGTGAGCAAATTAAAGAGATCAAGATATTAATGCAGGATAGTATTATCAACCTTGTTAATATCTGGGCAGATCCATGTATCACACTATCTCAGCAGGTGACACAGTTTGACATGGCTGTCATGGATGCGGCATATACAATCATGTGCAGTGGACAGATGATTTTAACAGCTGAGTGGATTGCAAAGGTGCTGTCAGGCAACACGAAACAAAAAGTTACTCAACAAAAACTTGTAGTGATACGAAAAAGCATTGACAAGCTTCGGTACATACATATCAAGATCGACTGCAAGGATGAGATGAATACGAGAAGAGATACAAAAGACAAGATAAAAAAGTATGTATATGAAAGCTATCTACTTCCTCTTGATAAGATTGAAGCGATATATCAGTCCAATGGTACAGAAATCATTGCATATCCTGTACTACGCAAACCTGCCCTTTATACATATGCGGAGCTTGTACAACAGATCATTAATGTCCCTGCGGAATTACTGGATACACAGAAGTATTACAGTGATACTGATGACGCCATATTGATCAAAAGATATGTAATCAAGCGAGTAGCACAAATCTTAAACAAGAAAAACAAAATGCATAGTAATAAGATTTCGTATCTCTGGTATGAGAATAAAGAGGCACAAGGACTTTATGCTGAATTGGGATATATTCCGGACGACAATGATGATATCTGGAGGAAAAAAACTAAGTTTATGATAAACAAAATCGTGAAAAGCACACTTTTATCATTGAAAGATAAGAAGATAATAAATGATTTTGAGGAATATCGTACCTCTGGTACCAAAAATCCAGCATCTCCAGTCATGGGTTACCAAGTTTATATCGGAAAGCAGGTGAAAAACCGGTGACACGTTGGAAAAAAACCGGTGACATGCTGAGGAAAAACCGGTGACACGTCGGAGGGGTAAAAATACCGTCAAAAACAGTATTATCAAAGGTTCTAGGAATTCAATGTTTTGGAGTGTAAGTATTACTGTAAGTAATGTATAGACTTACAGAAGGGGATATGCTTTTTGAGCAATCCCCTTCTGTAAGCCCACTATATGTCATATTAACTGTATGGTCGCTTCGCTCCCTGGCCATACCGAGTGAAACATTTTACTACAGGATACAAATATGTAAATGCAACAATTGAAAAATAAATTGTAAGTCATATCATGTAAAATATTTGATTTTCCTTGGTTAGGACGGAGCGAAGCGACTATAGTATATCGTTTTCACAAAATAACATTATAACTATTGCACAGAAAGGAGTATACAGGCCCAAGATATCTTGCCCTGCAGGTATATTATCATGATAATGCAACAAACTAAAGATTCTGATAATCAGATGACTGCACGATTTAAGGAGACGTCTGCAAATCAAAAGATGTCAGTTATCGCAAGCCAGTTTATTATTAAAAACAACGCATCTTTATATAAGAAAAAGTATCCTACAGGTTTCGTTAAGCTCGATAATACCTTAAATGGTGGCCTGACTGCTGGGTTGCACTGTATTGGCGCGATTAGTTCCCTTGGCAAATCGACGTTTGCAATGCAGATAGCTAATCATGTTGCCCAGACGGGTAATCCGGTCATCATTTTTTCATTGGAGATGGAGGTAGTTGACCTTACAGCAAAGGCAGTAAGTCGTCAGACTTTTATTGATACTCCGAAGGATCCGCATCTTGCAAAATCGTCTGATATGTTGCGATCAGAAAGTATTGCATCAAAATTTTCTGATCAGGAGTGGAACGTGATTAGTAGTGCTGCAGAGAAAATAGCAGAAACAGGCGAAAACATCACTCTTGTCGGATGTGGAGCTGAGCCATATAGCGTTGAGAAGATATATCGATACGTCGAAACTTATATTGATGTGTATGATAAGCATCCTTTCATCGTTGTCGACTATTTACAGATTCTCGATCCGCCAGAAAAGCTGAAAAGTGCATCGGACAAACAAATTGCCGATTACAATTTAAAAAGGCTCAAAGTACTGTCGGATTATAATAATCTTCCAATCATCATCATATCCTCCTTTAATCGTGAAAATTACGATGCCGAAGTGTCCTTCAGATCATTTAAGGACAGCGGAAATATTGAATATTCCTGCGATACAGTGATAGGCCTGCAGCTAAAAGGTACAGGAGCTAGCGGATTTAATGTGGACGAAGCAAAACAAAAGTATCCACGAGATGTTGAACTGAAAATTTTGAAACAAAGATATGGACAAGTAGGACAAAAAATTGAATATAAGTTTTATACGATATACAATTTTTTCGATGAGTGTATAAATGGAGTGATTAGACGTGATTATGATAACAATGAAGATGACGGAACCTTATGTTACTAGCAAAGAAGAAGAGAGGAAAACCCTCAAAATGGTTTTCATTCAGGTGGAATTTTTCATAAGTAATGACATTTATAATATACTATAAAAACTGAATTCGTTGGTCAGATACGAAGTGTAGAGAAGATAGAGATACCCTTTCTTAAAAATACCATCGTCTCAATAGTTTCGGAACGATGGTATTTTTATTTGCATTTATTTGATTTACATAGATTTATCGTCTTTATGATCCTTTATCAATAACTCATCAGTTGTTATTCCAAAGAAATCGGCTAAAATGATAACCTCAAAATCGGAAACAAATCGTTTTCCTTGCTCTATTCGTAATATTGTCAAATCTGAGAATTCATGTCCTTCTAATTGAAGTTTTTCTGCTAACTCTTTCTGCGTAAGGTTATTCTCTTTTCTTAAAGTCTTAATTTTACTTCCAATTATGTTCTTTGAAATTCCGTCCCAAAATATTTTCATAGTCAAATATCTCCTTCTAAAGATGAAGTTAATATTGATATTAAAACAAATATTTGGTACACTCCTTCTAAAGGTGAAGTTTTGGAAAATTATCTGTTCTGTGGCTCAAAAGCAGTATTATATTGAAACAATGTGTGTTCGTATGGAGCATCTCTTAATTCCGGTCTTTGAAAAGGTAAAGGAACAGAATGGAAATAAAACGAATTCTAGTGGGAACAGGGAAATTTTAAACATAATATCTAAACATAATTTTTTTACGAATATAACATATGGAGGAATCCCATGAAAAAAAAGAGGTTATTAATATTCTGCGCATTACTATCCATCCTTTTAATTACGATGGACGGTTATGGGCAGAAAGAAGCGATGGCAGCTTCAGCATCAAAATCAACCAAAACCACGGTAAAAAAGACCGATATGTCGAAATATCTGGTTTATACAAAAGCCGATTGGGAAGGTGATAAGACTGTAGATCTGTTTGATAATTATTATAGCGGCGGGCAAGGTAATCCAAATACTGACGCAAGTATATCGAGCGGCCGAGTGTATTACGACTACCCAGAAAACGTAAACCCTAAAGTCATAAACGTATATGAGTTTACAAAGAGACCGTCTTTTGCGGGGAAAGCACGCACCGTTACGCTTTCTGACAAGGATCTGTTACCGGATAATCTTCTTAAGTACAATCTCCAGGTTGGTGACACGGTTATAACAAAATCATTTATTTATGAGCAAGACGGAAACACCAAAAATGGCAAAGAATCTATTGTGTGGAAAGTTGAAAAAGTACAGATAATTTATACTATGTATGGCACTGACTTCAAATATGCACAGCAAAAATTCCGAGGAAAAGGTGCAAACCTTTCTGCAAGTTACTACCTTGTAGCCCAGAAAACGCTTGATTATGATGAGTATTTCATATTCGAAAATTGGACTCAGTTATATACAGGTAAAAGCCTTACAAATCAAACCTGGAACAACAAGTTTATTAAAAAAGACGGAAGGTTTAAGGGCTTTGTATTTGATTCCTTGCAGGGTGTGGATATCGATTTTACGATATCTGACCATATTGAGAACAGATTCTGCTGGAATACATGCAATACCACTGCTTATACTGGTATGATGAGTATCTACAAGTTTGACGGTAAAGATACCAAGTCAAAGCCTTCAAATTATGCTCTGTCAAAGGAAATCCCAACATCCAAAGATGGATACGCAGAGTATAACTGGCTTTACGGAACAAGTCCTTACTATATTGATGGTAAAGATATGATGTATCGTGGTTTATCGGTGTCATACGATGGAGATTTACGTTGGAACCATCCATTTACAGACCTATCGGGTTTTAGACCTGAGATGACACTATGGACAGGTGTAGACACCGCTGCAGGACGTAAGACAAACGATCCATATGATATTACTCTAAGTCAGCTAAAAGATGGCTCCTGGAGAAAAAAATATGAAATCAACTATAATGTCTGGAAAGTGCTTGAAGATTTTGTCACATGGAAGATGCCATAGAAGAGAGGATGTACATTATGAGAAAAATGCTAAAATTTTTAGGAGTGTTACTGTTGGTATTAACAGAGTGTTTACCCTTAAATACAGATAAGGCATACGCATACACATTAGAGAACCTCGAATCTTACATTGTAAATCCAGAGTGGTTTGACAATCAGGAAGGAAGAGCCGGTGACAATACTGGTACGGGTAAGACCGATTGCAGTTACCCGCAAATCAATTCCGATGTTATATATTTTGATAAAACACATAAATCATATCAGCTATTGTTAAGACAGTATGACAAAGAAAAAGGCATTGACTTTGAAAATGACGATTTTGAATGGGAAGTAATAGATGAGCGAATCTGTACAGTTGATAGTGATGGTTTTGTAAAGGCAGGAGATATGACCGGCGCAACTACAGTCATTGCGGAAAATCAGAATTATGCTTTAGTTATTGTAGTTATCAATCTGACAGGAAAATATGATAGCTGGTATGAAAATATGTTTGTAAACAATTGGTTTTATGGAGGACTTTATAATATAAAGGAAGAAGAGTTATCGAGAAGTCTTGGTTCTGCTTTAAAGGGAATTGTAGATGCTTACGTGCAGCATGGAGACGAGCTATATACTAATCCTGAGATTAGAATTGAAATAGTTAGGGAGGCTGTGAGAATAATAAACGGTAAGGGATATCATCCGGCGAGAATATTTGATTTATTTTTAGATGGCATTAGGACACAGAAATGTGCACATGTAATAGGTGCGACAGTGGAAAATGGGGTTGTCTTAGATTCGCCGACCCTTTTATTACTTGACGGTAAAATCTATGAGTTAAATATTCTTGGGGGATTTTATGAGATAGCCACAGAAAAAGATGGATATTGGAAGAATGGGTACTTTTATTATACATATTTGCACCATGGATTAACTGGGACTGATGAATGGAAAGTAAAATTTTCGACAACAAAAGAGTACAATTATAACAATGAACATGATTATATGATAAATAAACTGCATGGTATTAAGATAGATTAAGGAATGTTTCATACAGAACTAAAAGAGGAACTGCACCAGACAAGATAGTGTTTTCCAAACGGGCGCTCGACTTGTTGAAAAGCTCTCAGTTGTTTTCTCACACCGTGCTCGTTTTTGGTTATGCCACATAATAGTTACGTAACCAATTATTATTGAATCGGAAGGAGATTTATATATTATGACTCTCAAAACACATTTTGAGACAGGAATAGGATTATCTTTGCTTTTAGGTGGAAGCGCAATTCAAAAAATAGATGTTATGAATATTTCACCTGCATCTAAACTTGGAATTATGGCGGCTATTGTGGTAGGGGTAGCGGCGGGGAGTGTCTACCCTGATATTGATCTTGACGAATCTAATTTGAATGCAGAGGATGTAGATCTACACTGGGAAAATAAGCTGGATCGCCGTGGGGTGGTACATACAATGATTAATGTAGTTGGTGTGGCATTTCCATTTCTTTTAATAGCATTCGTGCTTGGCAAAGTAACATCTCTTGATTTCACCTGGATCGCTGTTTTGGGTTTATCTATGAGTGTTGGATGTATATGGCATATGCTCGTTGACACTCTTACTCCAGATGGAATTATGTGGTTGTATCCAATTACGGTATACCGATTCAGAATCCCACTCATTAATAACTGCACAATAGAAAGAATTTTCCGCATTCTTGTGACGGGTGTATTGATCTATGGTGCAGTTTATTATTGGTCAACGAATCTTTATTAGGAAGGAGAAACAATATGAATCCAAGTGCAGCAAATAATATCATAATCAGCTATGCATCCAGACAAGGATACCCTACTGTGGCACAAGCCCAAGATATGGAACACAGCGATTTCTTAAAAGGACTCGAAATCTGGCCGACAGAGTATATAACGGCTCTGCCTGATGCCGGTCTTCATTACAAATTAAACGGTAAAGTACAACACCCTCAGACTGGGCAGATTGTACGCTCAGAATGGGGCTGGAAGATGGAACAGGTACAAAAAACTCTTGAGTTCAGAAATTCGACAGAAGGTAAAAAGTATGTTCTTCGCTCTATTACGCCTGTGGCAGTAAGAAACGAAGATACTGATGTAAATGATATGCTTAACACCGTATCTATCAAAGTATCTGCTACTACCGGTTCTGCAAAGAGCGATAAGAAACAGACTCAGATTAACATTGAACGATTGACTCACATCAGTGCTCTCGAAAAAAGTATTTCTGCTGGAGGTGCTTTAAGAACAATGTATGACGCTACTCTTAAGGCACACAAAAATGGCATAGAAAACCTCATGACGAACGAAGATGCGGCAAAAGCAGCTATGTACAGCAAGAGACGTAAGAGAATCCCTGCTCTTCTGCTCTCTTGGCTTGTTATGCCTCTTTACGTCATCCTTAGAGCCTTTGACATGTTCTTCGATGGCGGTATTATCTCTGCAAAGATGGGATACCAGGGATTAGCACTTGGTCCAAAGGTTGGTAGTAATCATCCGTTTCTCGGAAGATTCTCAATCCCAATTGTTGTAGCGACCTTCATTTCCTTTGTCAGCGCAATTACAAAGTATAACGCTGGAGTTGAAAATTATGTTAAACATGGGATCGTTGTCTCCGGAATAATCATGATCCCGCTGTATATGATTGGATTTATCATCCTGAAGCAGTTTTTCGATATTCCGTTTATTATTCTAACAAATAAGTATGGGATCATTGCAGAGTGGGCAAGTCACAAGTTTAATCCTACTGCTGCTGAAGAATTCCAGCTTGGCGGCGTAACCCAGACTTATGAACAGCAAGATATTCTGGGACGGATGATTAAGGAAAGAGAAGCGCTCATTCGGGATCTGAAAATTTCGATAGAAAACAACATACCATATGCCAAATGTGATACGTTATGCAAGGACAAAAAGTTCTCGCTCAAAACTCTTGAGAAAGAAGATGGAGATGTTATTGGGATTTCATGAGATCCTTTCTTCTGATTTAAACCCATAAGCCAAAACGGAAACTTTACTATGATCGCGTAAAAATAGAGTATGCATGGAATTTACAGATGGTAGTACCATGAAGTATGTAAATACAAACTCAAAACTACAATCATTTTACAAGATGTAAACGTAGATTAAGATTAATTTTACGAAAGGAAATATTCTTTATGAATGTGGCTTATATCCGAGTATCGACAGTAGAACAGAATGAAGGCCGTCAGGTCGAAGCACTTAAAAAGCATAATATCGAAAAGTGGTTCACTGAAAAAGTCAGTGGCAAGGATACGAACCGGCCACAGCTACAGGCAATGTTGGATTATGTCAGGGAAGGAGATACGATTTACGTACATGATTTTTCACGACTGGCTAGAAGCACGAAAGATCTTTTATCTATTAATGAAAAAATAAAAGCAAAGGGTGTTCATATCGTAAGTAATAAGGAAAACATTGATAGTAGTACACCAACCGGAAAACTGATGCTTACGATGATTGGTGCCATTGCAGAATTTGAGAGACAGAATATGCTTGAAAGGCAAGCCGAAGGAATTGCCATTGCGAAAAGAGAGGGTAAGTTTAAGGGTGAGCAGGTAAAGAAAATTGACGACCAAATTTGGAATCGGTGTCACAATCAGTATATGCAACGGGAACTGACAAAGGCTGCCTTTGCGAAAACACTGAATATCAGCAGACCTACTCTTGACAAGCTTTTAAGGGAAAAGATTGGTAATAATGTTTCGAGCTTATAATTTAGAAATTTGAAAAGTGGGTGTAATTAAAGATGGGTCTGCTACATCAGATAATTGATTAGAGCAAAGAGGAAGTTGGAAGGAGTAAACCGATATGCTTAGAAAACGCAAAATGATTATGATTATGAAAAACGAATATGATAGTTTTATGAGGAAACAAGAAATACAGACTTATCGCTCCAGTTCAGGTTTTCTAAAATATCTTCGTGAAAAAGCGCTAAAAATAGATCCTTGGGCAAGAATTATGCA
Organism: Anaerocolumna xylanovorans DSM 12503; assembly: GCF_900143645.1. GTDB lineage: Bacteria > Bacillota > Clostridia > Lachnospirales > Lachnospiraceae > Anaerocolumna > Anaerocolumna xylanovorans. Next base: position 153,957 of record NZ_FRFD01000013.1, read on the forward strand.
GATTGATGAAGTGCCTACGTTAGTTATTCACCGGACAGAAGCGCCTAGTGTGGTTACTGTTCGTCTGGTAGAAAAAGAAACAGAAACAAGATGACTAGATAAGAAGGAATATGTACTTAAAATATTATACGATGTAGATTACCCTACGAATTATTTTGAGTTTCTCAAAATAATTTGTACCCTAGTGAATTTTTCCGAGAAGGAAAAGAACCAATAATTTATAATGATACATAGGAACTGAGACATATGAAGACGAGGAGGTTGATTTATCCGATGATGATTAAAGATATCTATGGCAACGATAAGATGATTACCCCTGGGGATCTTGTTGTAAAAAATCAGAAGTATACATTTATTATGAATGTAAGGAAGAAAGGCAGAATAGATGTCCAAAAAGCCGCGGAGCTAAACGGGTACAGTGTCATATTTGTAGATAACGCATCCACTATGTACGCAGATCCTTTACCAGATGATTGTTCTGTCTATATGCTACAAACAGATTTCGATAAAAAATGTAGCATGGACAGATTAATAAACACATGTACCACTATTTCAACAAAGTATAAGGAGAAACTAAACGAAAAAGGCTACGATGTATCTAATGTGCGCCTTAATGATATATATTTAGGATGCGAGATACATGAAAATATTCCACTAAAATCATCATGTGATTAATAATTAAGAAGGATCAGTACAAATGTACGTACGTAGACTATTCAGTCGAAATTGATTTTCTCGAAAAATTATTACCAGATTATATTGAGCTCTTAAAGGAAGCAGAAGAGTATGATGCTGCCGGAAGGTATGGAGAATATGATAACTGCGTTCAATCAATAGATATCGGTGCAAAGTTAATGTGCATGGGTGGACGAATCAGCTCATATCAATGGGATACATTAATGAGGAGATATAGTTCATAGAAATGGGAGATGACTTATGGGGAAAATGTACGAGAGTATTATACAGGGGCTACAAGAGGCAATAGATGACGCTCAAGGTAAGATCCAACTCAAGAATAAATTAACAGGTTCTGAATATACCCATGGCGTGCCAGAAAGACCGGTGCGAGTGAAAATGCCAGAATTCACACAACTAAAAACAGACTATACCATTCCGCCAATGCTGCAAAAAGATATCGATGCTCTACAAAAAGGCGTAGAAGAGGATGTTCTGTATGTTGACTGTCTGCAGGATGAAGTACGACAGTCGGCGCATGGCTATACAGGTGGAGAAGATGGCTTGACGGAAGAACAGGCTGAAGAGATTATAACTTATTATTGCAGGCGAAGATGGTAAAATTAAAAGCCATTATAGCGCATTTAAAGTAGTTACCGATTTATCTCAAATCTTAAGGAGGCGGAATAGATGCTAAAAGCATTACCAACGCACGATGGCTTTAGAGCAGTGAGAGAATATGATTATTACAGCCATTACATACTTACAATTGATGAGTACAATCAGATAATTGAAGAAAATAGGGCAATGAAAGAAGAAATAGCGAAACTAAGAAAAATTATTTAAATGGGAAGGTGCGATGACACTGTAAGACCTTTGAAGCAGGCTTAATGTTATGATAGAAACGAAAACAAGTAATGAATAATAAATGCATTAGAATAATAAGGCAGGGAACTCATATCAGAATTCCCTGTCTCTATTTGTTCTATTCGCTGATACTTGGCTAGTCAAAAGGATTCGGTTCGTCATTGTCATTATTTTGAGCTGGACGTTCTACTATCTCTAGCAAAATATCATTCGCTTCTGCTTTGTTTCCAAAGGGGCCTTCGATAATTTTGGACCCTTCAAGGTCAGCTTCATGGAGTGCTAATACGAGTGGATATTCCTCCATGGCTTTTCCTAGACTCGGATAAAGAGACTTTTCCTCAGAAAATCCCATATGCCAACGAATCGCCATAATCTCATCAGTTGTTAGATTGATGAACCGATTTATGAGTATTACGCTTTTTTCTCCGTGTCCTAAAGGCATTTTATCATCGATTACATACCTTTCTACACTTTCCCAGATAAAATCACCCATACCATCATGCTTCACCTCACCTTTTGGTGCAGCTGCTACTTTGTCTGCATCGTATGTTTTTTGATTTCTTGTACCTTTGGTATAAAAATTGGCCTTACACAAATCATGCAAAAGTGCAACAAGAATTAAACTTTCATCTGAAATATCCTTAAGAACTTTATTCCACACGAGACATAGCTTCTTAATAGCCAAAAAATCATATATATTCAGACTATGAAGCAACAAACCGCCCTCACATGCAAGATGGAACTGCGTAGATGCCGGAGCAGAATAAAAGTCTGTATCCGTTCTAATGTAATTAATCAGTTCGTTCACTCCATTCCGATTAACTTTTTCTAAGAGACTTTCAAATCTTTTAATATTTTTCTGGTTATCCATAAAAATCATCCTTTCTCAATTATATTTTTATTATGTAAGAAAAAATCTGTTTCATCATTTTGTGAGAAATTAAATTTTACTAACTCCTTTTTAGCCAAATGGTTCGGATATATACTCTCTATAAATAATTGAAGAGATTCTTTGTTTGTTGCAATTAAATTGTATAGACGTGATTACGGGTTCCTTAATTATGAGAAAACACAATCCGGATTATTTGGTTGTAATATGTAATATTTCCAAATATAGCTTGTTATGCTAACTAAATATGGTAAAATAAATTTGTCAGAACGAATAAATTTCCGCTAATAATTAATGAAATAAAGTATATGTGAATTCAGGTAATAGGTAAACGAGGAGCTGGGAAGTGTAATTATTGTTATATGAATAAAGATGAAAGAAAAGATATTTTAATAAATCCAGAGTTAAAACAAGTATACATATGAATGATACACCGAATAGGTTAGAAAATAGATTTTTTGTTAGAAATATAATGAAAAAACATTATCTGCTTTAAGGAGAAAGTAAATTATAGTTACCTAGGAGAAGAAAGATTATGATTGGAAAACGAGTATTAGACTTAAATGGTGGTTTAGGTGGAAAGGTGCATGCTTTTCAAAAAAAGGGATTTGATGTTGTTAAAGTGATTGATAACGATTCAGAAAATTGCAAAATATTAGAAAAAATTACTGCAAAAGATAAAGTTACTAATAGTGACATTCTGGAAATTGATTCAAGCAATTTACCTGATGTTGATATAATTATAGCAAATTACGCCATTCAAGCATTTTCAGTAGCTAGGAAAGGAAAATTTGATAATAATAGAGATATTAATCATGTGATATATAATATAATATCACAAAAAAGGCCACAGTTTTTCCTGATTGAAGTGCCGGTACATATTATTGCTAATATTAAGTACAATTTGGAATCCTATATGTCAAATTATATTACACTTGGATATGAAGTTTTTTATCAAATTTATGATGAGATGAATTTTTCGGGTTATCCAGTTGTGGGAAAGCAAGGATATTTCATTGGAATATTGAATTTATCGTATGAGAAGTTCGAATTCCCAGAGACAGTTTATTTTGAAGCTGTTAATGAGTTGCCTTTTGAAAAAATCGACAATGCAGAGAGCTGGTATAGAGTAAATAATTTTCCGATCAAGGATTTGGAAGCAGGACAGATATATGTAAAAAAAATTAATGAATTGAAAGAAACAAAGAATGTATATTTAGGTAGAGCATATGAAAATTACTTGGTTGATTCTATTGGACCAAGGAGATTTACACATAATGAAATAGCAAATCTCAAAGGTCTTGCTGATATGGATTATAATTTCTGTTTAAATAAAAGACGTATGTATAATAAGATTGCAAATGAATCTAACGTGTATATAGTAAGTGCTATTGCTGATCGAATACTAATTCTGATAGATAACATTAATAAAATAAAAAATAACACTGAGAGTATAGGGAATACTATTGAAAACAAAGAAAAAAACAGCAATATTATTTTCTCTAAGCTAATTCTCAAAGAGATTTATATTAAAAAACTCAAAGGATTAAATGATTTAGAGTTAAAATTCGAAAAAAATTTGACAGCACTAATGGGCGTAAATGGATCGGGAAAATCTACTATTCTTCACGCTCTGGCATGTGTATATATGCCATTTGAAAAAGGAGAAAATTATGTATTTAGTGAATTTTTCACTCCAACTCCGGATGCAAATTGGAGGGGGAGTTCGTTTACTGTAGTAAATTATGATGAAAATTTGGGAGAAGTAACCCAAAAAAAATATGAAAAAAAGGGTTATCGGTGGGCAAGATATAGTAATCGGCCAGAGAGGGATGTATTTTATATTGGAATTACGTCTTGTATTCCTGAAATTGAAATAGAAAAAAGCACATCGTTTATTAATTATATATCAAAAAATATAACCGAAAAACATGTGAAAAAAATAGTAACAGATGCAGCCTATATAATGCAAAAAGATTATGCAGAATTAATGCTTCATGAAACACGAAAAAAAAATTATATTGGTGTACGAACAAAAGCAAATATTAATTATTCTGCTTTGAGTATGGGAGCTGGAGAGCAACGAGTTATTAAGATATTACAGACGGTATATAATGCACATCAATATTCAATGATTCTTATAGATGAAATTGATTTGCTTTTACATGCAAATGCATTTAGAAAATTAATCGAAATATTGTCAGATATTGCATGCACCAAAAAATTACAAATTATTTTTTCTACACATTCAATGGAAATGCTTGATCTTGAACAATATGCAGATATTAAGTATTTAGATCATAAAGATGGTAAAATACTTGTATATAATACAGTAAATCCGGATTTGTTATATGAGTTAAGTGGGAAAACTGAAAAGCCCTTTTCAATTTATGTAGAAGACTATTTAGCGCAATCTATTGTTAGTAAAGTGGCAAAAGATCTCAAAATGCGAAAATACATAAATATTATTTGTTATGGAGCTATAGAAAATGCATTTACAGTAGCGGCTGGAAAAGTCCTTGATGGAGAAGAATTAAGTAAGTTTTTGGTAGTAACTGATGGGGATAAATATATTACAAGAGAAGAAAAAAAGAAGCGTTTACAAAGCGTATTGTCTGGAACAGAGCAAGAACACGGTGATAAAATAGAAAAAGCTCTTTCAATAATTGTACAATTTGAGTTGCCTAAGAATACACCTCCCGAAGAATATATACATTCAATGCTTGTGGCAATGGACAGTGAAGAAGAATGTGTCACATGTGCAAAAAAAATAAGAAATGTAAACAATAGTCATGAGTGGATTGGAAAAATTGAAGAGCAGATGGGAACTGGAAAGGATGTTTACTATGATATTATGGAAGTTGTTGCGGAAAATGAAAATTGGCTAAAGTATGTAGAAAATATACAAAAGTGGATTAAGGAAAAAAAGGAAGAAGTTTAGCTGAATGTAATTGTATTATTTTAAGGAGATCACTATGAAACTTACGAGAAAAATATTGTAAAATGCGGTTTTTTTCCAGATAATTTGCCTTCTAGAGTGTTTAGTTCGAAACCAATATCAGATTATGTAGAATCAGATATATTAAAACTTAGTCAGATTGAAAGTAATATGAGAAGTAAAAAAATTGAATTCACACCTTGCCATTTAATTTCGAGTTATAAAAATGATATGGAAAGACGTATTATTGCGATTCCACATATTGAGACATATTTCTTATTATCACAGGAAATAGAAGATAATCGGATAGATATAGAACAAAGATTTAGAAATAATATAAATTCGTACTCTTGTAATAGTAATAAATTTATGGATAAAAGAGGAGTGGAATTATTTTAAATTTTCACTTTTGAATTAATTAAATTGTACTCTTGACACATGTAGGATTCACTGCTACACTTTGTGTAGCAGTGAATCCTACATGTGGTGACAATGGGAAATTATGATTATTTCAATTATTAATTATGAATAGTAAAAATATTTCTTGCATTTTTTATTGTTTTTGCATATACTATAAGTGAAAAGAGAAATCTTTTGGGAGGCTCAACTGGGTAGCACCTCTTTCCCTAGTGGGGGACTTAAAATATACCATGAACGCTCGGCAATAGGTGATATGTTGTCAGCTATCCATCATGAAGAACGTATGGGCTTGATTCTTAGGAATCAAGCCTTTATTCATATACAGGAGGATAAAGTTGTTAACTGTAGGAGACTTAATTGATATTAATTATATTCCAGCGGAAGCAGAAATTTCATTAGATCTGTTAAAAGAATTTTATGAAAACTATTTATGCAAGAGAATATTCATTTTTACATTAAAAAACGGTGAAACTGTAAAACTTTTTTTCCGAGATACAACTGAAATATTTCATATTTCTGGAATTGATCACATATATGAAGATGTTCCAATGGATGGAACAAGATTCATCAGCGAGATTGAAAGTGGAAACATCGACCTCGCGGCAGTTAAATCTGTTAATCCTAATGCATATAAAGATTATGAAGATAGGATATGCAGTATGGCGTGTTTAGATACAATAATAAAAAATTGTGAATACTTATTTTATCCAGGTGGTAAGATTCCACAGACTGAGGTAAAAGTCAAATACCTGTTATTGAAGGGACTCAATGGAAAAAATCTTCATTTAGGTATTGATACTTATAAAAAAGGACGTCCGTATTTTACAAGAACTTTGTTGGTGACAGAAGGCAATTCTGCTGGAAAATTTATTGAGAAGGCTGATGAACGTTTAAGAGTGGTAGAACTTGTGATAAAAGACAAAGATACGGATAAAATATTGATACATGTTAAGCGAGAAGAAGCGGAAAAACAAGCTATCATAGAAGTAGAAAGAATTGCACAGAAATGGTTGTCGTGTGATTTCCCCAAATTAATCGAAGAGAGTATTTTAAATAAGGACATAGAAGATAAAATTGGCCGTTATTGGTATGAAGATATTGGGAATAATAAGTTAAAAAATTTAGAAAATATACATAATGATCTTGTTTACATAAAAGAAAACTTAGATAATATGGAAGATGATGAATGGAGAGAATTGTTGTTTGATGTGTTAAAGGATCTTCTTACTAGTGTAAATGCAATTGATAAATTAGCTGCATTGTCTGATTTGAATTCTGTAGAATATCAAGAAATTTATTCGAGTTATATGAAAAGAGAACAGAGAGATAATTGGAAAAGAATGTTACTTGAGAACATTGAACAACATAAATTGGAGATTAAAGAAATAATTGATGCGTTGGATCCGTATTGGTCTGGAAAAATTATTGGTGAGTCTATTAGGAAGTACGAGGGTGATAATACCTGTGAAGTAATTAAATTGGAGTTTCAGAGAATAATTGAGCAGAAATGTGAGGATATGACAAGACGAGCATTATTTCATTACATTTATGAGAACCGTGAAAATATCTGCATATATATATCGAAAAATATAACTTGGTAGTAAAAGCAAGTATTTAATTTGAAATAAAGATTAAAAAAAGATCAGCTTTCGGGCTGATCTTTTTCGTTGTGGTGTAACAGAGAAAAAAGGAACTTGTTTATTATATTGCAGAAAGAGTGAAATGACCAATTGAAAGGACATTGCAATTACTTTTTTTCATAAAAGCACACAACCATAAAGTTTGATTGATTTAATTCGTTTTCTCACAAAAAATGAAGAACATGACATGGTCACATAATAGATATATAGCCTTTCGAATACTAATAAATACAAATAATTCAGAATAGGAGATTTAATGACAACTTGATGAACTTATCTTTCCACATAATAAGTATAGAACAGTTTTATAGATAATGTTCACCAAGTATTTTGTACTTCTTAAAGAAAGGAGGATGGCGGCACCTGCCACGGTTAAAATAGTGGGGTCCTCGCCTAAGATTTTATTATGAAGAAAGAAGTCCCGGTTTGGGAAAAGTCGAATCTGACACTTGAAGAAGCAGCAGCCTATTTTGGTATCGGTATCAATAGGCTCAGATATCTTACGGACGATACAAATTGTCGCTTTGTTCTATGGTGTGGAAGTAAGCGGCTAATTAAGCGGAAATTATTCGATGAGTATTTAGAAAAAGAGTATTCGATTTAATATTGAATACAAATCACAAATGGCTCAGAGGACATAATTAGTATAGTATAGTGCTGAAAATGTCCTCTATGCCAAAGGAGGACTTATGGCCGTAGAGAGGCGTAAAGATGATAAAGGACGTGTTCTAAAAGATGGGGAACATCAAAGAACTAATGGAACTTATGAGTATAAGTGGAGAGATAAACGAGGAAAACGACATTCCATTTACGCTAAATCGCTTGATGAACTAAGGGATAAAGAGATCGATGTACTTAGAGATGCTTTAGATGGCATTAGAGCAGACAAGAACGATCTAAGTATTAATGATCTATATTACCGGTGGGTGCAGCTGAAAAAGGGTTTAAAGCTTAATACATTTCAGAATTACAAATATATGTACACACAGTTTGTGAAGCCCGATTTTGGCGAAATGCATATAGTTGATTTAAAACGATCAGATGTTAGAGCCTTTTATAATTATTTGGCAGATACACAGCATGTTAAGGCAAATACGATTGATAATATACATACAGTACTGCATCAAGTGCTGGAATTAGGTGTCGAAGATGAGTATTTGCGCTATAATCCCAGTGATAATGCCTTAAAGGAACTAAAAAGAGCCCACAATGCTGATTCTGAAAAAAGAAGGGCTTTGACTGTACCTGAGCAGGAATTGTTTGAACAATATTTAAGTAAGAATGGGAAGTATCATAGATGGTATCCTATATTTATTGTTATGATGTGGACAGGGATGCGTGTCGGCGAAATAGTCGGTTTACGTTGGTGCGACATTGATTTGGAAGAAGAAACAATTAGTGTAAATCATACACTCGTATATTTTGACAAGGGAGGTTCGGAAAGATGTGGATTTGCCGTAAATACTCCAAAGACAAAAGCCGGAGAAAGAATAATTCCTATGCTGCCAAAAGTTAAAGAAGCTTTTATAATGGAAAAAGAATACCAAAAGGAATGCGAAATTACTTGCGAGGCAACTGTTGATGGATATACAGACTTTATCTTTATCAATCGGTTTGGCGGTGTACAACACCAAGGAACACTTAACAAAGCATTGAGACGTATTATTAGAGATTGTAATTATGAGGTCTTAGATAATGCAAAAGATAAGGAAGTTGTAACGTTACCTCGCTTCAGTAATCATTCTCTCCGACATACGTTCACAACAAGAATGTGCGAAGCAGGAGTTAACATCAAGGCTATGCAGGATATATTAGGTCATGCAGATGCAGAGACGACACTTCAAATTTATACTGATGCAACAAAGGAGTTAAAGAAGTCAGAAATGATTAACTTCGAGGATTACTTCAAGGCTCAAAGACTTGTTAAATTTAAAATGAATAAGATGGAAGGAGAGAATGAATAATGGAAGAGAGAAATATGTTTGCAGTAATTGTAGATAAAATATCAACAGAGCTAACTTGGTTTACTTTATCAAAAAAATTAACTGAACTTGACGAAGAGAGTATAAAAGAGATAGTGGAAATGCTCGCAGACAATAATCCTGCATGGAAAGATGTATTATATAATAAGAGAATAGCTATGATATTTGAAGCCGAATCTGGCGATAAAATGACTATTAATAGGAATTCATCCAAATTTATTATTAATCCTTAAATTTTCTTAGGACCAACTTACGACAGATTTACGACCATTTATAAAGAGTAGTTAAAATATTGAAATGACAAGAAAACAGTACATGCAAGCAATAAGGATATGAAGACATATAAAAGGATTTACAATGTCAAGAATGATTTCCCAACGATGAAGGTGCTGAAGAAGTAAAAATAGTATTTATCAGTGTTTCGGGAGAATCAAATCACGTATGCAAATGTTGCAGAATGCTATGTCATGGAATTGATTGACTTGTAATCCAAAAGGAAATTAGAAGCAATAAAAATAAGAGTTTTACCGGAAGAGAGTAGAATACTCCTGAGAGAAATCTTGGGAGTGTTTTTTATTTTCGGGGAAAGTGCGGATATTAAGAGAAATGTTGATATGTTGACAGTATGAGAACCTGTGCTAGGCTAAGGGTACCGGACGGAAGAGATTAATGGATGTGATTAAAATGAGAGCCTTCCGACTTACAGCCTGTGAGTACGGATGCGAGTTCAAGTTGTTAAAGTTAGTAACTAATAAATTAGTATAATTAGTATTGACAAATACTAAGCGACTAATTATAATACAAAATAAGAAGAGAAGGGAATGATGAATCAATGAAGAAAGAGATTACATTTTCACTAGATAATGATGTTTATGAGAAGTTCTGTATCGCATTGCACCTTACGAATGAAGATGAGGATGATGCTGTAGAAAATTGTATGCGAGCATATATTGCAAAAACATTTGAAAGAGCATCGCACGAATATAGTCCAAATACGATAAAGAAGCCAAGTGCAGACAGTGAAATAGATTATTACAGAAAGGCAGCTCAAAGAATTCCGGTTTGGGCATTAAAGCCAAACCAGTATAATCATAAGATTATAAGAGCTTTTTTTGAGGCTGAACAGGCCACCGGAGAGGTAACACTGGATACAATGGAATTATTGTGTAGTAAAAAGGAACGCTCAGAATTATACGTACCGACTTTTAAAAACAACTATTCACAGATGAAAATTGACGGACCGAAAAGTCACGGAAGAGTCTTTGAAGACGACGGGGAACGAGTATGGATATGGAAGGAAGTTGAGGATGTACTGCGTAGATATAAAGATAGTTTCTTGATTTAGTTAGGAGGCGAAGTAGATGGATTCATCATATAGACGTTATAGAAAATATCAGGAAAATCGGTATCGATATAAAGTGGACCAGATTGCAGCACCGATAGCAATGATACTTGTAATTGGAGTTATTACGAAGTATGGGTGGATTATAGCTGCGATAATTTTGGTGACGGTTATTGTGAAGTGTAGTGAAAAGAGCAATAAAAAGAAAATACCGAAAGAGCAGCGAATTGTATGTACCACAGATATAGGTACTGAATATAAAGAGAATATGCATTATCAAAAGGAGGAGATTGAAATTATGAGTACAACAGAGACTGGATATATCAACAAAAACAATCAGAGAAACAATGGAAAAACATCGAAGCCAGGAACAGACTATGGACAATGGTTTTATGATATGGAGTGTTTGAATTGTGGACATAAGTACCATGCGAATGGTAGTAATATTTACGAGAAGAAATGTCCGAGTTGTCAGGTGAATAGTCAATCTAAGAGAGAAGGAACTATTAAGAACAGTACTGAAAGAGGATATGTGAATAAAAATAGTCAGAGAAACAATGGAAAGACATCTATGCCCGGAACGGGCAATGGACAATGGTTTTATGATATAGAGTGTCTGAATTGTGGAAATAAGATCATGCAAACGAACATGATGTGTGGTTAAGAAAGTATCCTGAGTGTCAGGGTGGCAGACCATAACGATATGAACTGGAGGAATTGGGATGTTAGTAAAATAACAATAGGTATGTGTAGGAATAACAGTTGGTGTATGCGTAGCTTTGTTCGTGGGATTGACATTCATGGTATTCGTGGAAGTGTTGCTTGAGAATTGGTGTGAATACTTAAAATCATTTATTTTTCAGAAGCAGATTTATGAATGAATAAGAACAAAAGTCTGTGAATAAAATACTGTTTCGGTTTTATGTAAACAATGATATAATATATCTGCTGGTTTTACGGTTGGATTAGGGGCACATAGGGTGTCTACTACTTAATATAAGGAGGTATTTGCCATGAAGGTAAATGCTAGAACCGTAAAATTTGTTCTCGATCTTGTTACAGCATTAGCTGTAACTGCTGCAGGTGTAGTTGCAAAATACTACATCGATGCACCGCAGGACTAACCAGCGGGGGAGCGTACAGAGTAATCTGTGCGCTCTTTTTGAAAGGAGAAGTGAGTTGTGGAAAACGGTTTTATGGAGAATGCATTAAAAGCTATAACGAGTTATAGAAATGTTCATGCTGCAAGACCAGAGGAAACGGAATTGGGCCTTAGTATTGTTAGGCAGAACTCTATTTTGAAATTAGAAGATAATGATTTTGATAAGTATATGGATATATATGAATATATTAGATTGGTAACGTTTAATTGTCTTGCAAAAAATATTTCTAATGAGATGGCAAATCAAGGAAGACCACATGAGGTTATATTTGATGTGGATGAAGACTGTGGATTATTGCGTCCAATAGTGTTTGCAATATCTGATTATAATACCAGGAATTTATATATTTTTAAGCAAGTAATGAAAGATAATCTGTGGAAAAATGAAGGCGGGGAAAACACAGAAAGAATCCTACAAAGGTACAAGTCTGATAAATGTAAGTACATATTTTTAGTTCAAGATTACGCTTACCTTCAAATTATTAATCACAATGATGATGAGAGTGATCCAGGACGTGGACATAACTTTTACTCATTTAAATGGTTTTGGGAAAAAGAGTTTGGAAGCGATTCATATAGTATATTTGAAAACCAGTTTAACGAGTATTTGCGTGGGGTGAAGGAATATTTAAGTTATTTTTGTGTTAAGTCATTGACTCCGAGAGCAAGTATTGACTTTAGAAGAATAGTTGAACATGACTTGTTAACAAAGGATTACGCTAGTATATTAATTGGACGATTTACGCAAAGTAAAAACATTGCAGAGTTGGATAATGAAAATTTTGGCTTGATAGAGAGTTCCTTCAAGAATGAATTGTATTCGATAATGCTTGGAAAGCGTGAGTTTGCTGAAAGCTTTATTACTGCTGAGTGGCTTTACAATTCGATGAAAAAAGCCAAGGCGATTGATTTGACAGTAATAGGTATCAGTTATTTTAAGACTATTGAACAACTTTTATACAGTTTGATTTGTTTGCGTAAAGATGATAACCCTAGAAGAAATATTAAAAAAAATCGTTCAGATTTGACTGATGCCCTTTGCGATAGAACGATTTCAAAGAAGGACTATCTTGATACAACTATTGGTTCAATGGCACATTTTTATGAAGATAATTTGGATATATTATCTGATGAATTATCTGCTCCAGCAAAAGAATATGTGAAGAAAAAAATATTTGAATATGTAACTATTAGAAATGGTTATACCCATAAAGATAATATTCATGATTGGAGCAAAATAGATTATATAAGAGAAAGTACAATATCGCTTATTTTTTTGCTTATTGGATCATACAGATTTGACGAATTGGAAAAGAATGAGATGGGTATTCGAGATAAGCGGTATTTTAGCAATTTTTATAAACTATGTGAATATATGAATTTTTATCAAAATAATCTTTTCTGTTTTGAAAAGAATGATGGACAAAAAGTTTGGGTGATTGCTTATCCAGATGATGGTGCAAGTATGAAAGACGGGATTTTAGAGTATTCAGGAGAGATTTTCTTCCATTTATTAGGTGATCCGCAAAAACGTCTTTGTAAAATAAATGAGAACGGACTTCCTCAAAAGATTTCATTAGGTAAATTAAGTTTTGGAAGGAATGACACGATTTCGATTAATCCAATCATCGTAAAAACAATTTATGAGGATGGAAAATATGTTGCTTTACCTATTTGGGCGAAGGATAAATTAGATTATTGATTACAAACTGATTACCATCGATGACTATAATGTTCTTTTAACCCTAAAACAAGTGTGTTATATTTACAATGAACAATTTTAGAGGACGACAAAATCTTTTCAAAAGTTCTATATTCTTTTGCAAAAGAATACCGAGTAAACGAGCGTCAGCTTATGACCGAAAGGTCGTGGGTTTGGCGCTTTTTATTATGGGCTTTAGCTTATTTCGCATGGCTCATTTCTCTGTTGAGAAACTCGCTTCATGCTCATCATTATTTGCCGGTAACGGGACACTAACAGCTGATCAAAACTCAATGTATTGTAAGGGCGATTTTTATTGCCAATTAATTGGATTTAGTGTTACAATATAGGAAAATAAATCCTGAATCGAGCAAATATATTCCACAATAATTTTCTGGGTATTCATAGTTGACATAGTCCTAGTATTACTATAATTTCCACAGAAACAGAGGAGGAGACTTAATGCAGATAAAATATCAAGATGATTATAACTTGGTACATAGATATTTGACTGGTGAAACAAAAGCGGGCGAACAACTATATGCAGAAGTTTTTCCCATGCTGACGAAATATGTTTATAGTAGAACAAATAATTCAATAATTTCAGAAGATGATAAAGAGGAAATAATACAAGATGTATTGCAAAAAAGCATTGAAAAATTAAGTTATTATAATGGTAATAGTAAATTTACAACTTATGTAATAGGCATTGCAAAGCTTAAAACACAAGAACTCTATCGTATTAAAAAGAGAAGTAATGCTATAGAAGTAGTAATAGGCGAAGAAGATGAAATACTTGACGATTCTGACAATTTCTTTAATAAGAATCCATTGCATATTATTATTGAGGAGGAGCAACGTCAGGCATTAGAAACAGCAATTACTGGGTTATCATCGGATCATAAAATGGTATTACAGTTGAAAATGAATGGAATGAAAACGAAACAAATAGCTGAAATATCCGGGAAATCAGAAGAAGCGGTGGAATCAATGTACTGTAGGGCGATAAGGGCACTTAAAAATAATTTTCAAAAAGTCTATAATTAGTGCGACGGTAAATAGCTATTTAGGACATATATGAATGTAGGAGGTAATTAATATGCTTCAACTTGAAAAGGCTTTAAGTATATATTCAGATAAGCTTATCGATGGAGAAGAGGTTAATCTGTATGACTTTAGCAATGAGGTGGAAACGGCAGATAGAGAAGAGTTCCTCGAATTGGCAAAGTTTGTCGAACTTACAAGTAGCAAAAAAGCGACAGATAAGTTTAAATCAATCTTTTCAAAATTGAATGAATATAAGGAAGAGTATTATGGTTATAGCAAGGTAGCTAATTTCCATAGCGAGAAAGGTGCCGACCTAAATTCAGATATTATTGATAAATTATTTGATGAGGACTTCCCTGATGAAGAGTAAAAGAATAATCAGTAATCCAATATCCAAGGCTAACGAGGTAAGAAGTCAATATAATTATGAAATATCTGCAAAAGTAAATTTGTTTCAAATAATCGATAATATGAATATTCGTTACAGAGAGTGCTTCCTTGGAGATAAGATAATGGGAGCATGCAAAGCGGAAGGTTTACATAGGCTGATTGCGGTTGATCCTAATATTGAATATAATGGAAGGAAAAGATTTACCATAGCCCATGAACTTGGTCATTTGATTATGCACCAAGGCCGCCATAGTTGTACTGACGATATGATGAATGAACTAAAGACAAGTAATATGATAGAGACGGAAGCAAATGATTTTGCTTCGGAATTGCTTCTGCCACATAGAGCATTACAGGAATATCTTAAAATTGAGGATGTCTCCTCAAAATTGGTTGAGAAAGTTTCAAAGCAATATGAAACATCACTATCAGCAGCAGCGGTCGCATTAATTAAGAATTGTATTGATGAGGTTGCGATATATTATCATGATGGAGAACGACTGGAATGGAAGATACGCTCAAAGGAATTAAAGCTCACATTGGAAGATTGTATCACATGTAGTGATATAACAAGAAAATCAATGCAAGATGGGCAGGCAACAGGTGAAGTTGATGCCGAAAAATGGTTTAAAGTTAATGATGAAGACATGACCTGTGTGGAAGATACGATGTATTTTACACACTTGAAAAAATTCATGACTATTATAAGAATAGAGCGTTAAAAAGCATCGGAATTGTGACCGATGTTTTTTTTGTGCTCGGAAAGGATAAAGCATGAGGATAAAAGGATACGGTTAGAAGCTCCAAGGGAGAACTTATAGAAATAGAAACCTATTAATTAATAAGATGGAGGCAATTTTATGGAAAATAATGAAACAATGGTAATTGATTTAGCGGAGTACGCAAAAGAACAGAAGAAACCACCGAAGGGTGCCAAGTACAAGTTTCAGGTTAAAAACAAGGTGTATGAAGTAAACGTAGAGGAAATGACCGGTAGAGAAATATGTGAATTGGCCGGACTTATACCCCCGGAAAATTATAAGCTTGATATGAAGTTACATGGTGGTATTTACGAAGAAATTAAGCTTGACCAGATTGTATCATTTCTGAAGCCGGGAATTGAAAAGTTTACCTATATATCACGCGATCAAACGGAGGGTTAAAGATGAATCCACGAAGGGAATTTGATCTTCCCGAGGAGGAAACGGAGTTCTTAGGAACTTCGTTTCCTGAATGGGAAGCTGTAAAAGAAGCTAGTAAATGGATTTTACTGCCTAATTTTCGTATTCAGGAAGGATATACTGTTGATAACGCTATTGCAGCCATAGAAATACCTACAAACTATCCTATGGCCAGATTAGATATGGTATATTTCTATCCGGATATTAAAAGAAAAGATGGACTTATAATAAGGCAGACAGAAACTAGTATGAATATCGATGGGAAGAATTTTCAAAGATGGTCCAGACATTACCCTACGGACGGTCCTAACAAATGGGATCCGATGAATGATTCAATTATTACTCATGTTATGGCAATTGAAGATTGGCTTGCCAGAGAATTTAAGATAAGGTAGGTTAGGTAGATGAAAGAATATAGAAGATTTAGAATTCTGCAAAAGCAGCTTGAAAAAGTAACCTCTATTATTTGCGACGAGAAGATATTTGCAGTAGCAAGTCTTGGGGGTGGATATTGGGAAGGTGATGTTACTTATCGAAGCTTCAGTGTCGTGGATAGCATTCAAGTGCTAAATTATATATCGTCAAGTGATGGGCTGCTAAAGTATAAAGATATCGTAATTTTTGCAAATGCCAGTATTTCTATGGATAATGCTTTAGCATCCATAAAAACAATATTGGACAGCAAAGGGATTAATTTTACTAAAATTTTTCTGGCACTGGTTAATCTTGAAACAAATATTTTGTATACATATGTATGCAGTCTGGATGAAATAGAATTGATAGATACAACATCTGTTATTGGAAATGATGTCTGTTTCTATTTAAAACCTAATATTGAAAGTGATATATCAGATATTAATATTCGCACACAACAGGTATTCGGTACAAAGACCACAAACCTACTCTCGAATCTAACCTTTGGTATTGTAGGGATATCTGGTACCGGTAGCATTGTTGTTGAGCAGCTATATCGTATGAATGTCGGTACCTTGGTGTTAGTTGATGATGATATAGTTAAAAAAGAAAATCTTGGGAGAATTTTGAATTCATCCCAAAAAGATTGTGAGGGAATGAAAAAGAAAACAACCGTTCAAAAGGAAGCTATTGAAAGAAGCGGCCTTAATACAAAAGTGGTAGATCTTTGTACTGTTATTACTGAAGAAAATACAATCAGATGCCTATCACAATGTGACATCTTGATTGGGTGCATGGATTCTGTGGATGGTAGGCATCAGCTTAATTTGATATCGACATATTACTCAATACCATATTTCGATGTGGGAGTGAAACTGAAGGCTGACGGAAATGGTGGGGTTGATGAAGTAACAACAGCAATTCATTATATTATCCCAGGAGAATCTAGTCTATATAGTAGAGGGGTATATAATACAGATTCGTTAGTAGCAGCCACATTATTACGTGAGAATCCAGAGGAATACACGAAACGGCTTGAGGAAAAGTACATCATAGGAGCTCATGAAAGTAGTCCGGCAGTTATTCCGGTAAATATGCTGGCATCAAGCATGGCAGTTCTTGAGATATTAGCAAGAATACACCCTTTTAGAGAAGAAGATAACGTAAGTTATGAAGCTATAAGAGTGGACTTAATGGTACCAAGAATAGTTGGGCAGCCTATCACTAAACCTTGCTCCTGGTTTGGAAAAAATATAGGAGTGGGTGATATCAGCCCTTTATTAAGATTGATTTTTTAAGGAGAGATAATGAAAAAATATAAAATATGCTTACTAATGAATCGTATATTAAATATTTTTAAAATTCAAAAGTCGGATATCATAAAAATAACAACAGATTTGCCGGATGTAGTTGATGCTAATACGGTCTATATTACTGGCGAAAATGAAATGTGGAATTACTTTACTTTTAAATGCCCCTGTGGCTGTAATGATAATATTGAATTAAATTTAAATCCACGTTACCGTCCAGGATGGTCGATAACGTGGCACCTAACTGGAACCATTTCTATCTCGCCATCAGTAAATAGAATTAAAAAATGTCGAAGCCACTTTTTTTACAAGAAGGGTAAGATAGTTTGGTGTTCATATAATAACGGATATATTGAAACTTGATAATTATGATGGGAGGACATGAATGCAGGAAAAAGCGAAAGATTTTATAGCGAATACGTTGGGAAAATTAAACGAATATACAATTTTGCAAGTGTTATGGATCATAGAAATTTATTATTTAAGCGCTAATTCTATTTCCCGCCTATTAATGCTTAGTGATGATATAATAATCCCAAATAATATATTGGAATATAATAATCATATATTAAAGTTATTTCATCTATATAATGGGACAGTACTTTATATGGCAATAGTTTTTATATGCTGTGGCCTTGCTTTTGTTTTGATTAAGGGGATAGATATATTAACAAGATATGAACTGATTTACAGGTATTGTACATATGGTATTTCATTAGGGATTTGGTTATTACTAATGTATTGTAGCTATTATGTGTATAAGATATTAGGTCCCGCATTTCTTCTTTCAACATTATTTGTATATGTATTATCTGAAGTATTTAAATTGGTTAGAAGAAACATAAGAAAAGCATTAGGTTTTACCGATTATGAAGTATAAAGCCAAGAAACATATAGTTAAAAGTGAAATGATTTCACTTTTAACTATATGGATTCAGGAAAAATATAATCTTATTGGAAGTTGAAATAATAATGGAGTATCACCCAGATAATGCCTATATATAATCAAAATCAGTAGATGTTTTGAGTTGAAGCTCACAATCATATACAGAATTAAATTCATGAATATAAATGGGCTTTGTAAGTTTAAAAGATTTCGTTAGGATTCTGCAATATTGTTCATTGTGGGGATCTTTTTCACCACTGGCAGGAAAAACATAATTAAACCCAAGTTCCGATGCTCGTTCAGAAGCACAAGAAAAGTATCGAATGCCTATGAGTTTTTCATTAGTACTCTCATTTCGTATCCATTGCATAAGGAGTTGTGGAATTATATATTCAGAAGCAAAAGGATCTTGCTTGTTTACCCTAATGAATGAACAAGCAGCAATTAGTGGGTACCAATATAAATAATTATTCATAACCTTAATGTCATTTAGAATACGCCTTTTGAAGTTTCTGCCATGTTTATTTTTTTCAATTATTTTAGTGTTTTGATTACTACGATCTTGTTCATCAAAAATGAAATCTTTTGGTTTTATAGCAAGTTCTATTACATCAATTTCTGGACCAAAATTATTCAGATTTCGCTCAAGCTTAAATCGTGATGTAATTGGCAGGTCTTTTAAACTCCCTATTTTTGCTTCTTCACAACAAAGTTCGAGAGAGGTGCCTAGATAAAGACATGGGTAACCGGATATGCTATATCTGCAGGTTGATACCTTTGAACGTAAATTATATGGTGTATGAAAAATGTCCTTTCGATTATAATTTATATTGTTTTGAACATTACGTATTCGATACAACATAAGTGGATCATTTTGTTCAAATGCGCCGGACCATCCTGTTTTTTTGTAGATAGCTAGCGAATACTTCATTAATATATTCATAATTAAATCCATATGCAAGAAAGCTTTATTGGGAAGGCCGTTATGATAACAATCAATACAATTTAATATTTCATTACAAATAGTCTGTATTTCAGTTAGATCTTTAGGATTTATGTAACTGGTTAACATAAAGAAGTACTGTTCGTATAATGAGCTTAAGGAACTATGGAAATCAATTCCGTCCCAACGTTTCGGTAAATCTAATTCTTCTTTGTTTGCAATGGATATAAATCCATTCTTTGAAATAATCATGAGTACCTCCTTAAAAATCATTTGTAAAAACAACTTGATAATGTTAAGATTATTGAAAAAATAGCTTTTTCAGTTATCATTATATGGGAAATAAAAAGTAAATTCTACCATTATTTTAATGAGGGCTATAAGGTATGCTTTTTATGAACCCATGCTCCTATTATTTTGACCGTAACCAGTACGGTTTCTCCGCCAATATGGTGAAGCGTTATCTGGGTAGAATATCCCAGACAGACCAGCATTTAGGGAACCAAAGTGGTAAAGCTCCAACAACAGACCTTTTACGAGCATTGAATGAGTTACCGGTTTATGATAGTTGGGCAAAATAGCAGGGTTACCAAAAGGACGACTTATATTTTCTTAGGCATGTCATATAATCACAGCGATAAAGCTTTACATGTTACATGAAGTAGTTAAACGGCAGGAAGCATCTGGCGGCAGGCAACCAACCATGACAGCTATCTGCTTCAGGATATCGAAGAACTGTCATACTTTACTTCAGTTGATCAGCTCATGACGTTGAAAGACGGGGATGCGGAGATTGTGTTTTGTCACTATCCGCTGCTGGAATAGACAAAACTCTACAGCAGCGCCTACCACATACATGGACATATGCACAGTAACCATAATGTCGTTAAAAAGCTTAATCATAAGTGAATTTAAGAAAGCATAAGTTACATCAATAAACCACAAAAGTGGTGCTGTTAAAAGAACCAAAACAATAGACTAACTTGATGTATAATGATACAAGTGAAATTCAACTTCTGCAGATGGGACTACCGTTTGATAGAGATCAAGGCGTAGATTTTGAAGGACAGATGAAGACAATCCTCGAGGATTATTCAAAGCACAGAAAAAGGGCAGCAAAAAGATACGGATTAACATTTACGACCAACTTACGACAGATTTACGACCATTTATATAGAGTTGTTGAGAATAATGAATTGGCAACACAAATAGAACATGCAAGAAATAAGGAAATAGAGACCTATGAAGAGACATAAAATATCAAGAATGATTTCCCGACTATGAAGAGCATAGATAAATAAATTCAGTAAAACCAAGGGTTGCAGGTCTTCTGAAAAAGATTTGAGCATTTCTGGCCAAGAAATTTTATAGTCATAACAGAGAGTGTAAAAAGATTTACAAATCGGTTAAAGAGACAAACATAATAGTGAAAGCACTATTTAGAGGATATTTTCTAAAGAAATTTAGGAGATATCCTCTTTTTGCGTTATGGGAAAATTGGTCAGAAGAAATTGAATTAGTTAAAGTTGGAAATGGGTGTTTTATTGAATACGTGAGCTGTTGAGTACGCATTAAATAAAGGCTTAAGCGGAGAGTTAGGGATGTCTTGAACAAATGAACATTAACGAAAGAAGATTTGGTGTGATTATGTTGATTGTTCCATAGATATAGAATATAATGTAAAATATGGTCTGCACAGGAAATGTGCTGTATAAAGGGGAAAGTATTCTTATGAAAAAAAGAAAAAGTTTCAAAAAGTGTTATACGTTTGTGTTGGTTCTTGCTATATTGATGACAAGTCTTCCTATAACGTGTGTACAAGCTAATGCAGCAACACAAAAGACAACATTAGGTTTTATTTCGGTTACAATAGCCAAAGGAATGGAACAGAACTTAAACGTGAAAAACATGAATGCCGGGGCAACGGTAAAATGGTCAAGTACCAATAAAAAAGTTGCAGCAGTGACACAGGAAGGGGTCGTAAAAGGAATATCAGATGGAACTGCTACCATTAAGTGTAAGGTGGTGACTTCTGGTAAGAGTCAGACTCTTACGGCAAGTGTAAAAGTTATTACTCCAAAGTTTGGTAAGACTAAGTATTCAGTAAAACAGGGAGAAAAAGTCACATTAGATATAAAAAATACTTATAAAAAAGCTACCTATGTGTATACAAGCAGCAACAAGGATGTTGTTACAGTATCTTCTGATGGTGGTGTTGCAGCGGTTTCTGAAGGTACGGCTGTAATTACATGTAAGGTCGTTATTCCCAAGACATCAACAAGAACTGCGAAGTCGTATACCCTAAAGACGACAGTAAATGTTACTCCGTTAATGACGATTGAGGTCGGGACACAGGAAGCCCTTGATGCAGCGTTGTCTCATGAAAATTATGACCTTATTACAATTAAGACCGATAAAAAAATTACACTGACTATTCCTAAGGGAAATTATAGTGATACAGATTTGGTCGTTAATACGCCAAATGCAGATATTGTAAATAATGCAACCTTCAAGTCCATTACGCTAAATCAAATTGCTTCTGATACCTGGACTGAAAATGCCAAAGGAAATGTGCTTATCATTGATGCATCTGCGGGACATGTAGTAATTCCTGAGGATGCTGATATTGCTGAAATTCAAATCGTACATAATAACTCAAATTTTGTTCTGGATGTAAAAGGAAATGTTGCTAAGATTTCTGTAGATTCGAAGGCTAGTGTTGCAATTAACGTAACGGGAACGGTAGAGGCGGTGGAAATAAAGGCAAGAACATCTATTACTATCAATGGAAGCTCAACTGCATCTATTCCAATAACTGTCGGAGCTTCTGCTGATGGAACATCGCTTACATCGAACATTGCTTTGACCGTATCTACGAATTCTAATACAGAGATTAATTTAAGTGCCGGAGCAGAAGGCAGTAAGGTGGCTTCCGGAAATAAAGATAAGTCTGTAGAAGTTACAAATAATACAAAAGGGTCTGTTACTATCGATACTCCAAATGGTAATAAACAAAATGTGGATTCAGGGAAAAATGCTACTGTAGACGGTACTGGAAATGTAACAAATACTACTACTGGAAATGGTTCAGGCGGAGGTGCACCATCAGGAGGAGGAAGCAGTTCCGGTGGAGGCTCATCCTCCGGAGATTTAACAAGAAATATTACATATTTTCAGGCATTGACATCAATTTGTGCCGGAACAGCAGGAGAAACATTAAAGTCTGTTGATGAGTTGGGGCTTCCGGCGTCTGTTGTTGGGGTGGCGGCTAATGGTGATACCGTTACTTTCCCTGTCAAATCATGGACAAATACAGATGGATATACTACAAGTTCAGGGGCAGGAAATTACAAATTTACAGCTGTATTGGGAACTCCGCAAAGTAGTATAAAATATTCTATTGATGCTGGGAAAGATGCTGTAATACGAGTATATGTAAAAGCATTTTCTAGTTTGGAATATCAGGACGAATATTCAAAAGGCATTGGAGCAAAGGCATACGAAAGCCCGGATGGAACAATAGAGTATTATGAATTAACTAACAATACGAAAGATGTAGTAAGGTTGTGGCTATACTACCGTTACTATGATGCAAATGGTTATTTGATGACCACCTATAATGATTCTGATAGCGTATCAGGAGACTTCCAGCCAGGTCAGACAATCATTCAACAAAGTAGTACAAAGGTTTCATTTAAATATGCAACAAGAAAAGTTATAGTACATGCATATACATATAACATAGAAGGAGCAGTAAGGAAATCTGTAATCAATAATATAGGATTTG
>NZ_FRFD01000009.1:0-148721 GCF_900143645.1 Anaerocolumna xylanovorans DSM 12503
AAGTTTCCATCCGAAAACTTCCACTCTTAACTCCGTTCGACTTGCATGTGTTAAGCACGCCGCCAGCGTTCATCCTGAGCCAGGATCAAACTCTCAAATTAAAGTTTAATCATTTCAGAATTAACATTGGCTATTTAGAAGCTTTGGTTTATAACATAAACCAAACTTTAAACAATCGTTAATTTCCGTTAGTCTGTGATGCAAATCACACACTACTTTACTGTTTTTTTAGGTCGTATCATTTCTGATACTGTTCTTTTTCAAAATCCAAAGCCGAAGCTTTCTATTTTGAATGAAATTTTAAAGAAAATTTCAGGGTTGTTTCACTGTTCAGTTATCAAGGTTCTTGTGTTTTGCTGTCGTTTCCGACAACTTTTATATCATATCACATTATTATACATGCGTCAACAACTTTTTATCATTTTTTTATTTAATGCCTTAATATATCATTTAAGATAAAAGCCTCATTAAATACCATATAGCACTTACGTGATATAAGATGTAAGCCTGATGTCCTTACCAATCAACTTCCTAAGTAATCACCTATCATTTCTATATTACATCCTTTATATAACTTTGTTGAAAATACAATTTAATTTATCATCCGTATTAGGATATTACTTTCGACTTTATATAGAATTTCGTATCATTTTTGGTAAGATATTGTATGAAGTAAGCACTCCAAACAGTTGTACTGATTTTCCAGACAATTATTTAAAATACCCGGACTTAAATTTTAATCTCATTCGTATTTTGCTTTGTTATCTTTTTCATTGCCACGTTTAAAGTTTCCTGTTATTTTTGCAAGTATTAATTGAACTTCTTTTAAGTCCACATTTTGTATCCTTGCCAAAAAACGTTCGCTTTCTTTTCCTCTTAATAGGCTGACCTGTTTACCATTCCAATAGATAAGTACCTTTTTATCTTTTGTTATTTTATAAGAAAACGGTTCTTTATCCAAAATATTACGTTTATCTATTTCGCTATTATTCATATTCTTCTTCCTTCATAAAATAAACTAATTGAAAAGATTCATTTTATTATGTAAGCACAATTCACCTGATTTAATTTAAAACCAATGGAATAGTACAAGGATAATGCATTCTGGTTTATTTGATCCACTATGAGATTAAGTCTTTCTTTGTTATAGGAATCAAATGCTTTCTTTATCATGCTGTTAAGAAGTTTTCTTCCGTATCCTTGATGCCTGTATTTTTCTTTTACTGCAAGCACCTCAATTGTTCCATTAGAAGTACCATTATAATTTCTTAATACACAGTAGCCGACTAATTCATTTTCCTTTATGATACAGCATACTTCACGAGACTTTCCCAAAGATTCTATTATTCCCTTGCCGCTTATATATACTCCTGGAAATATTGTATCGTGCAGGTTTATCAGCTGCTCCTTATATTCTTTCGAATATTCTGTGAGTTCCTGGCTTATCTCGCCATTTTTATATTCCTTTTTCTCTATATAAAGTGTATATTCATTACCGGTACTTAAAGCATTTAACTCTTCCATAAAATGAATACACTCTTTATTCTCTGAACCGATATAAAAGGTATATTTATAATCTAAAGGTAACTGATTCCTTAAAAACTGAAATAATTCATGGAAAATACCATTATAAGATTCTGCGGTAAAAGGGCCAATACAATCTACATTTTCCCTCTCTTTATCCACATATCCTCCGATAAAGCCTTTCAATAGATTATCTTGGAAGTAACCTGCATAGATAGAATCGCCTGAATTCATACCATTTTCAAAATCACCTTTTATACTGATACGTTTGCTGGGACAAAATGCAGAAAAATACTCCGGTTCATTATTTTTCAAAAATGCCAAATCCGTCATCTGCTCTAAATCCTCTAATCTGCAGCACCTAATCATATCATTTTCACATCCGTTCCGTTAATATTTTAAAATAAAATTTGATTACCCTATCATAACAGCTATTATATACTCCTTTTTTATTATTAAATAGGTTTAATATGAATATATTAGTTTTCAGTATACTCTGCTGACTAAGTAGAATATTCCAACTCCAAGGATATATATATTTCTTTTTATTTTTATACTTTGTTCAGAATCTCGTCACAAAGTGTACACACTTTTGCTCTATATTAGTAATTGGATAGTGAATAAAAACACTTTCTACTCCCACCCTATTATACGCAAGGAAACGCCTGATATCCGGTCTTTTTAAGACTTGATTTCAGGCGTTTTCTCTTTGTGTTTTTTGAATTTTTTATTTTGATTATTTTTACTGTTGAAGTTATTTAATAAATCCTTTTTACATAAATGCTATGCCTATGTATTTTCAATCGTTTCGTCTGCAATATAATCTATTCTACACATTATACATCTTTCTTTTCTTCATCAAAAAAAAGCAACCGCCTGGAGGGAAGCTGCTATGGTTATAACAGTAATATATTTTTATAAATTAGCATTTTATCTGCTCCTATAAATCTATTATGATAAACATCGAATTATTACCTCGACGTAATTACAGTTGTTATGATGCCTGCTATACTTACTATTACACTAATTGATATGCCAATCCAGAATTTATATTGTTCTAACGTATGTTTGAAAATGTCACTTTTAAAATCATTAATGTTTTTTTCAAGCTCATTAATTTTACAACTTTGTAAATTTATATCATCCTTTATTTCAAGACGCAGCTTGTCAATTTTATCAATAACTTTTTCATAATCATTCATGCCAACACATCCTTTATTATATAATTCCTTGTCACTTATTTCATTAATACTTATCTTATTATTATGTTTTTTCGTTTTTGTACCTTTATTTATTTTTACATCTTCAGGATTATGGTGGTGTTTTTCATAGGCTTTATATTTTTTGGCTAAAGTAGCTTGGGCATAATCCATATGGCAGTTTCCTCCTATTATTTGTTATACAATATATTTCCATTTTTTACTATTTATTCTAGTTTAATATACGCAACTTAATATTAATTGTGCTAGTTTGGAAAATCTTGATTTTTCAAACTAAGATATATTTCATTTCTTCTCTTATGAGTATTGGAAGTCTGTCAACTTTGCCTATTGCAAGAAAGAGTCTGGCTTGCCGGACTCTGGCGCTGATGCGCCGTCACGCAGTGACAACTTCCTTGGCGCATCATGTGCATCCCGACCGTAGGACTTTTTTTATCTTATAGGGCGTTATTTCCTATAAGATAAAAAGAGCATCCCACTATAAGCAGGATGCCCTCATTCACTGTATACGTTTTACAAAACTATCTCTAAGGTCTATCATTCCATTGCCTCAATTAGCATGGCTGGCCAGGCTTTCACCATTAATGATATTTTGATAGTACAAGAACCTTAAATACTCTATTGTTTATAATTCCGGTTTTTATTTATATAAATCTTTAAAGCTACTATAGCAAGAACCAATGCATAAATTACAAGTCCAACAAGAACTGCAATAATGATCAATTGAATAATCCATATACCCAGAATTCCAGTCATCATTCCTTTCCCTCCTTTTTCTTATTTTCACTGCCCTTCTTTCCTTATTATACAGAAAACAGTTTATTTATTCAACTTATAAGCAGATTAACGGTTTTTAATACAATTTTAAGTAGTCTTTTATCGTTTATTATTGTATAATTCATGTAAATGCTTTACAGTTGTTTTGCCGGGAAAATTATTTTATGGAGGATGATTATGAATAGACGCGTACGTGTTAAACCGGGCAAGGGCCAATCACTGGCCGGCTTTTTTATTGGGATTATATTTTGCATGATAGGTCTTTTTATGGCAATACCCACCTTTGGCCCATTTGGATTTCTTTGGACCTTCATAGCTGTTATCATTACTATTACAAATGCATATAATGCCTTTTCTGATAAAGGCGTAGCTTCCCATGAAATAATAATTGATGATATGGAGAATTCCCTTGATTCCTCTGCACGTACATCTGCTAATCTCTCTGTTAAAGACCGTCTGACAGAATTACAGGATCTCTATGATAAAAATTTGATAACTTCCGAAGAGTATCAACAAAAACGTAAGGAAATATTAGACAAACTCTAAAGGGATAATAAAAAACCGCTCTGCATCCTGCAAAGGCAGGCTATACAGAGCGGTTATAATTTTTTGTTTTCTCTTTTTGGTTTTTTATTCAGGTTTGATGTATGTATCCAAAGCAAAACTTATTAATAGCGCTCGATTTATTTTTTTTAGCACGTCTTGGTCCAGATGACATACCTTTTCTTTCAACCTTGATTTGTCAATTGTTCTTACTTGTTCCAGCAAAATAACGGAGTCTTTTATAATTCCATATTTATCCGCATCAATCTCCACATGAGTAGGGAGCTTTGCTTTATTCATTTTTGAAGTTATCGCTGCACAGATCACTGTGGGGCTGTGCTTGTTTCCAGTGTCATTCTGTATTATCAGGACTGGTCTTACTCCTCCCTGTTCAGAGCCTATTACTGGTCTTAAGTCAGCATAAAAGATGTCACCACGTTTAATAATCACTTTTTTCACTCTCCATTTTATGGCTTTAGTCTTATTATTTCCCAATTCTGACCGGTGTATTCCATAAAATATTCTCTTATTGTGATTATTTCTGCTTCTGCTTTCTCCGTTAGATTAAATCCCAATATTCCAAACTTTATTGTTACGGTAATATATACGCGGGATTCGCTTGCCAACATTACAAATAAATTCATAATTAAAAGAATAAGACATATTTGCCACTTCCTCAACCGATATGAACTCATCCTTATCCCTTCCGATTAAGGTTACAGTATCACCTTGATTTACATCCGGAATATTTGTAACGTCTACCATAAATTGATCCATACATACTCTTCCAATAATAGGAGCCGACATGCCATGAATCAAAACTCTCCCCTTAGAAGAAAGCTGCCTCGGATAACCATCCCCATATCCTACCGGTATGGTTGCTATTCTGGTTTTGCCTCCCGTTATATAAGTACTTCCATAGCTAACCCCTACCCCTGCATCAACTTCTTTCACATAGCTGACATGGGATTTGATTTCCATAGCAGGCTTCAGCTCTAATACATCTTTATTGACATCCTCAGAAGGGTACAGCCCATAGGTGGAAATTCCGCTTCTTACCATATCAAGTCTGGCTTCCGGAATATCAATAATGGCAGCACTGTTTGCTATGTGCCTTATAGGTATATTAATTCCTTCTTCCTTCAATTCATCTATAAAATCAAGAAATCTCTTTAACTGCCTGTTGGCTGAAGTCTTATCCGTCTCGTCTGCACAGGCAAAATGAGAGAATATACCTTCTACCTCAATACCCTTTAACTGCGAAATTTCTTTGATTTCCTGTATGCTTTCTTCATCATCAAAGAATCCGATTCTGCTCATACCGGTATCCAGCTTTATATGAATTTTTGCTGTTTTACCCTGGCTTAATGCTTCTTCGGATAAATCCTTTGCTGCACTATATTGGAATATGGTCTGGGTGATGTCATACTCTACCAGCTTCTTATACTGACCCTTAGGTGTATACCCCAGTATCAGAAGCGGCTTATCAATCCCTGCTTTCCTAAGCTCAATACCTTCCTCCAATATTGCAATGCCAAAGCAGTCTACCGCCATATCAGAAAGAGCCTTAGCTATGGGGACTGCGCCATGCCCATATCCATCCGCCTTTAAGATAACCATCAGCTTAGTCTTATCATCCAACAATTTTCTTGTATTGTCTATATTACTGCATATGGCATCTAGATCGATATTTGCTGCCGCTCTGTAATATTTTGAATGAAATTCTTCAATTGAAGTCAAATCGATATTTCCTGCTGTCATATGTTCCTCCATCTACTTCTGCCTACGCAGAATCTTTATTTCCTGCTCATTACTTTCGAAATATAATCGCTTATATCCGTAGCCATCAATGAATACTCTCCCAACTCTTCACAGGCAAAATCCCCTGCCAGACCATGAACATATACTCCAAGTGCTGCTGCCGTATATTCTTCAAGTCCGCCTGCAATCAAGCCTGCTATAACGCCCGTTAATACATCCCCGGAGCCTCCGGTTGCCATTCCGTTATTTCCTGACATATTAATATACTGCTTACCTGCAAAGGCTACTACTGTTCTCGCATCCTTGATTGCATATATCATATGGTTTTCTTCCATGCATTGATTCGCTGTCTTTAATAATTCCTGCTGAATCCTTTCTACTGAAACTGCAAGAAGATAACTTAATTCCTTTAAGTGGGGAGTTATGATTGCCTTATCCGGCAAGATGCTCTTCAAATACCTGATTCTGCCGAATAATAGAACTTCTTCCCTTTTTAAATCTCCGGGAGAAAAATCCTGTTCTTTCTGCAAGGCATTTATTCTTTGTCCTAAGAGCCAGATGGCATCGCCATCAATTATAAGAGGAACATTTACGTTTTCCAAAACCAGTTCCAAAAGCTTTTCTGCTTCTTTCTTTCTTCCAATTCCCGGACCAATTACGAGAACATCCGCCCATGCCAGTTCTTCTTTCAGGGCATCAAGCTGCGGTTTTGTAAGCTCTCCATCGGGATAGGTGCACAGCAAAGCTTCCGGCAAAGCAGTCTGAAGGCTTATGCGGTTCTTTTCATTTGTCATAATCTTAACAAGTCCTGCTCCTGTCTTGTAGGCAGCTTTTGCAGAAAAATAAGCTGCTCCTGACATATTGGCAGAGCCTGCTATCACTAATACTTTTCCGTAACTTCCTTTGTTTGAATATGCCCTCCGGCAGGGAAGCAACTTCAAATCTTCTTTTTCATACGTAAAATATTTTAGATTTATCCCAAGCTTTTCTTCTCCTGCAAAACCTATATCCTCAACGGTTACTTCACCTGCATAGTTACAGCCGGGATACATCACCATTCCTATCTTTTGATATCCAAAGGTGATTGTGCTGTCCGCTATAACAGCTGTTCCCATGGGAAAACCGGAATCACCGGAAAGCCCCGAAGGAATATCCACTGAAAATACTTTCCTTTTAGCTGAAAAATTTATCTTATCAATGATGTCCTTATAGATGCCTGTAACTTCTCTATTCAATCCCACGCCAAAAATAGCATCTATCAGAATCGTACTTTCATCAATAGTATATTCTGCGGAATTCAGATTGCTAATCATCGGCACACCAAAATTCACAGCAATTTCTGACTGCTGACAAAATAAAGCAGATGCTGACTTCTTATCACCTATCACATGGATTTTCACATCATGTCCCTTACAGGAAAGAATCCTTGCCGCAGCGATACCGTCTGCGCCGTTATTTCCCGTCCCGCATATCACAAGAACTTTATTGGTTTTATAGACACTCTCCGATGCTTTTATATATTCTTCCACTGCTTCTGCTACTTTTAAAGCAGCCCGTTCCATCAGTACAATGGCAGGAATCCCCATGTCTTCTATGGTTTTTTTATCAATTTCTTTCATTTCACCTGAACTGACCAGATATTTCATATAAACTCCCATTGCATGCCTATTCTGCGTTCTCTCCAACAACAAAGGCACTGACAAGTTCGCTGGTATTCGTTATTGTTACCAGAATCCTTTTTAAGTCCATCTTATCCGCTAATTCTCTTGCGCCATTATGAAGGTTTACATAAGGCTTTCCTAAATTATCCCGCAATACTTCAATATCCAAAGGGTTAACACCGTAAAAACCTGTTCCAAACATTTTGGATACTGCTTCTTTCACAGCAAAGTTCCCGGCAAGTTTTATCCTATCTTTAGATGCCAGCTCCAGCTCCAAGGATGTATATATTTTCTTTCGAAAAGCTTCTTTTTCACAGGCTTTTATTACCCTTTTTATTTCAATTAAATCTGTGCCGATGCCAATAATCATGGTAAATTATTTTCCTTTTTTGATATCTTCATCCAATTCCTGCAATAAATCCGGTCCCAGCATATCATGCATATAGTTGTATATATCCGTATTTTTCATTTCCATATCCTGCTTTTCCAGGATCTTTACCTTGAGCTGTTCTCTTATGGACTGAATCCATTGATTTATTTCAGCAATTTTTTCTGTATTGTCACTTAACCTTTTATAGCAAATAGCTGTACTTTCTATAATCAATTCCTCATTGGCATCTTTTATCTGATAGGGTAAGTCAATAAGCTGGTTTTCAGCATCCTTTATCTTATCCCCAATTTCTCTGATAAGCCTTTGATTCTGGTCCAGCTTCTTTTCCTTTAATTTACCTTCCTTGGTATCATTAACATCCATATGGGTTATAATTTCACCCATCAGCTGGTTCTTTAATTTTTTTAAATCTTTTAAGTCGTTGGTCAGCTTCCCCTGCTGCTTCATTAACTCATTAAGCTTGCTCTCCAGGACTTTTACCTGTGCAGGCTTATCATAATCCGGGAACAATTGATGCCATCGCTCATCCAGAACTACAATCGGTATTTTTTTTCCCTTAAAAATTTTAGCAAAATCCACTTCTTCTTTTTTTCTCATGTATACTCCCATCACTCCTGCATAGCTTAGACAATGCGGTCAATCACTGTCCATCCTCCGGTGCTGCTGTCCCTGCCTTCCTGTCTTCCTCATCCCCGCTCTCTGTTTCCATATCTTTAAGCGTATAGGATATACGCATCAGACTTTCCGCCAGATGCACGTTTTCTACAATTACATCAGAAGGAAGATTCAAATCCACCGGTGCAAAGTTCCATATTGCCTTGATTCCAAGTTCCGCAACTATCTTTGCCGTCTGAGGAGCCTTTATCTTAGGTATTGTAAGCGCTGCTATATGAACCTTATTTTTCTTCACAAAATCTTCCAGATTGTCCATCAGCTGAATCTCGATACCTCTTATTGATATTCCTTCAAGCCTGGGATTCACATCAAAGATTCCCTTAATATAAAAGCCTCTTCTTTCAAAGTCCGTATAATTTGCCAAAGCCTGTCCCAGATTACCTGCTCCGATTATAATTACATTATACCTTCTGTCAAGCCCCAGTATCTTGGCAATCTCCGAGTACAAATATTCTACGTTATAGCCATACCCCTGCTGCCCGAATCCGCCGAAATTATTTAAATCCTGTCTTATCTGGGAGGCAGTTACGTTCATTCTTTCACTTAACTCCTTCGATGATATACGCACCACGTCGTTTTCCAACAACTCGCCTAAATAGCGGTAATATCTGGGTAAACGCTGTATTACAGCTAATGATATTTCTTTCCCTTGCACTTATAACCCTCCTTTAGATTAATATTATAAAACATTTTGCCCTAAACTGCAAAAATGGCACCTATAAATATATAAAATATTTTATAGGTAACCTGCCGCTTTTCCTATGTTAAAGAGGATATTGAAACTCCATAATTATTCATCCTAATAAGTTATTATATGTGAATGATATTTATTTGTCAAATACTGATTCCCTTTCATTTGCTTGACTTTTTACAGGTGTTCCAGTATCATTCTAAATAGAAATCCAAAGAGAAAGGCAATGAAAATGATTTTAGCATGTAAAAATATTTCCAAAAGCTTTGGAACGGACCAAATTCTTAACAGCATTTCTTTTCATGTCAATGAAAGAGAAAAGGCTGCTGTTATCGGTATAAATGGAGCAGGTAAATCAACCCTTTTTAAAATTATTATGGGAGAGCTTGCACCGGATGATGGAGAAATCGTCTTTGCTAAAGGCTGTACGGTGGGCTATCTTGCACAGCATCAAGGACTGTCTTCTGAAAATTCTATCTATGATGAAATCCTGACAGTAAAAAAAGAAGTTATTGAAATTGAAAACTCCATAAGACAGTTAGAAACCTCCATGAAAGGTGTTTCCGGCAGTCAGTTAGACCAGATGCTCGCAAGCTACACAAGGCTTACTCATGAATTCGAATTAAAAAACGGATATTCTTATAAAAGTGAAGTTGTCGGTATTTTAAAAGGCTTAGGTTTTACGGAAGAAGAATTTTCAAAGCCTGTAACAACCCTTTCCGGCGGTCAAAAGACCCGTGTTGCTCTGGGAAAATTACTCCTTAGCAAGCCGGATTTGATTCTTCTGGATGAGCCTACCAACCATCTTGACATGGAATCCATTGCATGGCTCGAAACTTTCCTTTTGAATTATCCCGGTTCTGTGGTTGTAATTGCCCATGACCGCTATTTTCTCGACAAAGTTGTAACAAAAGTCGTAGAACTGGAACAGGGCAAGGCCATCTCCTATGATGGCAGCTATACGGCTTATGCCGAAAAAAAGGCCATGCTTCGTGATGCTATGTATAAGCATTACTTAAACCAGCAAAGAGAAATCAAGCATCAGGAAGAAGTTATTGCAAAGCTTCGCTCCTTTAACCGGGAAAAATCCATCCGCAGGGCGGAAAGCCGGGAAAAGATGCTTGAAAAAGTGGAAAGGCTGGATAAACCCGTGACATATGAGCCTCAGATGAACATTACATTAGAGCCTCATGTCATAAGCGGAAATGATGTATTAAAGGTGGAAGCCCTGTCAAAATCCTTTGGTAATCTAATGCTATTTAAAGATCTTAACTTCGAGATTAAGCGCAGCGAAAAGGTTGCTATAATCGGCAATAACGGTACCGGTAAGACTACTCTGCTTAAAATCATAAACGAACTGCTTTTTGCTGACTCCGGCAAGGTAACACTTGGCTCTAAAGTCAAAATCGGTTATTACGATCAGGAACATCAGGTGCTGGATTCGGACAAGACTCTTTTTGATGAATTAAGTGACGCTTACCCGGATATGGATAATACCTCCATCCGGAATATACTGGCTGCCTTTCTTTTTACCGGGGATGATGTATTTAAGAGAATCAAGGACATCAGCGGCGGAGAAAAGGGCCGGGTATCTTTGGCAAAGCTGATGCTTTCGGAAGCAAATCTTTTGATACTGGATGAGCCTACCAACCACCTTGATATTACCTCCAAGGAAATTCTTGAGAATGCCATTAACAGTTATACCGGAACCGTACTCTATGTTTCCCATGACCGTTACTTTATCAACAAGACTGCCACCAGAATTATGGACCTTACCGGCAATATCCTGATAAATTATATCGGCGATTATGATTATTACCTTGAGAAGCGCGAAGAGCGTATTGCCCTTGAATTCGGGGGTACAAAAAGTGAAGAAGGTTCAAACAAAGGCGGCAAAGAGACGGACGAATCCATAAATAAGCTTGACTGGAAACAGCAAAAGCAGGAACAGTCTAACATACGCAAGCGCCAGAATGACTTAAAGAAAACCGAGGATGAAATACACCGGCTGGAGCTTCGCAATGAGGAAATTGATATGCTCCTTACACAGGAATCGATTTATACCAACCCGGACGAACTTGTCAGGCTGACTAAGGAAAAGAAAACTATTGAAGCAAGATTGGATGAACTACTGCAAATCTGGGAAGAATTAGCCGAATAAATAAAGGGGTATGGCAGTGAATCTCATACGAGTTCTCTGCCATACCCTTTTTCTTAATATCTTTATTATTGCATTTCAAACAAATAGGCATCATCAGGTGATAATCTGCGTTCAGGGGTAAAGATTAACCAGTCAGTAATATCTTCCATATCATAGGTTCCCACACTTCCCGTATGCATATCTTTTACATAATACGGCTCCTGTGTCAGTTCTCCCGTCACCTTATTTCCATTGAATTCGAGAAGCTCAAACCAAATATGCTCATGAAAATTATCCTCGTTCTGAAATTCCTCATCAACAATCAGGCCGATTTTAACAAGTATATGATTCTCTTCCTGCTCTAATGCTTTCCTGACATAATTGATCCTTTCAATTGCAAGGCTTCGCATTCTGGCTGTTTCGGCATTGGTTATCATATAAATCGGATTATCTTTTAGCACCTCGTCATAAATGGAAACAGGGTTGTACTTTTTCTTTTTATAATCCGCTTCGGTGTGATAGACAAATATTGCACTCGTATAACCGTTATGGCTTTCCTTCCGGTCGTTTTTGCCTCCAAGGATGTCTTCATCATATTCCTTAAGGGCCTCTGCCCAGGGAATCAATGTAATTATCATATAAATATCCTCGGACAGTCTTGCCAGATATAACGGCTCTTTCTCCTTAATGGGTTCTTCTGCTTCCAACAGTCTGTTAGCGGCAGTCTCAATGATATTATAGTGACTGTTATAGGTAATTTTCGTAGAATGAAGCACTTCCAGTTCTGTTATTCCGCAGCGGTTCAGTCCATGAGTGTGAAGCCAAACTTCATCCTCATCTGAAACAGCCTGTACTGTATAGATATACCTTGGGGCCGGTGGCACCTTGGAAGCTGCCGCCATAGCCACCCATCTGCCGGAAAGAATTTTTTCAGAGCTGATATCAAGTAAAGCCAGCATATCCGGTAACATACTATGCATGATCTTTAACTGCAAATGATAGGATTCCAGACTGTTCTCACCAAAAAGCATCTCAACTGTAATACCTGATTCGGCTAACGCAAGCTTTTTCATATCCACATCGGGAAACAGATGCTGCTGCCTGTAGAATTCGGGCAATACAAAGCTGTCGGGGTATAGGAGAAGCTGAAATTCCTGTTCCCTGTATTCTATTACCAGTGACATCTTATAATCTTCTTTCTTACGGGATATAATATGTATCTCCGGCACTGCATCAAGGCGGCTTAAGAGGATTTCCTGATCTTCTATATCCTCCTTTTCCGGAATTGCAAGCATCATGCTTAAATTGTCAGGCTGTATTTTCTTTTCCAGTTTCTTGTTGAATAAATCAAATAATCCCATTCCATGCTCCTTTTCTTTTGTTTCTATATTTGACTATATAACAAGATTATAACAAAAAGAGAGAGGCTGCAACAGCCTCTTCTCTCACTTTTATAATTCATTGCCAGACAGGATTTCCTGCTGAAAGTCTTCCTCGCATATCCTGGAACTACAGCCCTCTTTCACTGATGTTTCGGATTGTACTCATAATATGTTCATGTGCCAGCATCTCTGCTTTTTCGCCGTCCCTCTGGCGGATAGCATCCAATATGGCAGTATGCTCTTTATTGGAATTAGCAGCCCGCATGTCAGAGGCCAGGGTTATCTTCCGGATTCGCTGCACATAGTGGTGAAAATCCGATAAAATGTGGTTTAATATCTTGCTGTTGGATGCCTCATAAATCAGCTGGTGAAATTTATTATCCAATTCCACTATCTGTTCATGATGCTCCTTTTTGGCATGAAATTCAGAAAGATAAACAACCTCCTCCAACGCATCAATCTGCTCCTGGGTTATGTATTCACAAGCCCATTTTGCGCATAGTCCTTCCAGATAAGAACGGATGATATAGATGTCATGGATATCTTTCTCCGAAATCCCGTTAACATAAGCTCCCTTATTCGGTATGATGTTAACAAGTCCCTCCAGCTCCAGCTGCCTTAACGCTTCTCTTACCGGAGTACGGCTGACACCTAATTCCTGTCCAATGGTTGTTTCTTTCAATTCATCATTCTGCTTATATTTACCTGATAATATATCTTCCCTGATTTTTGTAAATACTCTGCCTCGAAGGGAATATTTATCCGTATTGTCGTTATGAACATCTTTTTCGTCCACAAGGTTCCTCCTAAAGCTTTTCAATGGTCTCCATTAGATACTCAGCAAACTCTGCACTGGTTGCACCGGTATTTCTTCCTGTGATAACTAACTTCCTTTCCGTTATAGTACAGATATCAAGAGCTTTGTAGAGCTTATCCGCTTCCTCCTGATAACCGATGTGGGATAACAGCATGGCGCCGGCCCTGATTACACTGCAGGGATCTGCATAAATCTCTCTTCCTTCATCTACCATTCTGGGTGCTGAACCATGAATGGCTTCAAACATCGCATATTCCTTACCGATATTGGCACTTCCTGCTGTTCCGACACCTCCCTGGAATTCAGCCGCCTCATCCGTAAGAATATCCCCGTAAAGATTCGGAAGCACAAGCACCTGAAAATCTCTTCTTCTTTTTTCATCTACCAGCTTGGCAGTCATAATATCAATATACCAGTCATCTGCTTCTATGCCGGGATATTCTTTTGCTATTTCTTTAAATATATCTAAGAACTTGCCGTCTGTCGTCTTAATGATATTTGCCTTGGTTACTGCCGTTACTCTTGTTTTGCCGTTTGCTTTTGCATATTCAAAAGCAGCTCTTATAATTCTTTCTGTTCCCTGGCTGGTTACAAAGGTAAAGTCAACTCCTAAATCTTCTGTGACAGGAAATCCTTTACTGCCCACGGCATAAGCACCCTCCGTATTTTCGCGGAAGAAGGTCCAGTCGATTCCCTGCTCCGGTATACGGACCGGACGCATATTGGCGAACAAATCCAGTTCCTTTCTCATAGCAACATTGGCACTCTCAACATTCGGCCAGGGATCTCCCTTTCTGGGTGTTGTAGTAGGTCCTTTTAATATTACATGGCAGGCCTTTAATTCTGTTAATACATCTTCCGGAATTGCTTTTAAGGTCTCTGCTCTGTGTTCAATTGTTAATCCGTCTATCACTTTAAATGCAACTTTTCCCTTCTTAACTTCCTCCCTTAAGAGAAATTCCAATACTCTCTCTGTCTGACCCGTGATAGCAGGACCTATTCCATCACCGCCGCATACGCCGATAATTATTTGATCCAGTTCTTTATAATTGACAAAATCAGCTTGCTGCTTCATTGCCTCAACACGTGCTAACTGTTCCTCTAAAAGTTTTCCGAATTTTTCTTTTGCTGCCTGTATGTACTCTGTCATTATACACCATGCCTTTCTTCTATTGGTTTTGTAATTTTGTTCCCTTATTTTTCCTTGATCTCATTAATAACTGCTATAAGCTCCTCATCGGTTATAACTGTAACACGTCCGCCGTCATATTCTTTATCAACCCATTCCTTTACTTTAACAACCAACGGATCATTCTTATCGACAGCTTCGCTTCCTTTGAGCCTAAAATAGCTGTTAATCCAGTGAGCAATTCCTGCAAGACCTGATGTATTGGATACTGACACTAATACGGGTCTGTTCAAAAATTTCTCTGTATCAAATATATTATATATTTCTTCATTTTTCAATAGCCCATCCGCATGAATTCCGGCTCGGGTTACGTTGAAGTTCTTTCCGACAAAGGGAGTTCTCTGGGGAATCTTATACCCTATTTCCCTTGTAAAATACTCTGCAAGTTCGGTAATTACCGTTGTATCCATTCCGTCCAGGGTTCCTTTTAGCTGCGCATATTCAAATACCATGGCTTCTAATGGTGTATTCCCGGTACGTTCGCCAATACCAAACAGGGAACAGTTTACCCCACAGGCACCATAGAGCCATGCGGTAGTAGAATTCGTAACTGCCTTATAAAAATCATTGTGCCCATGCCATTCCAGTAACTGTGAAGGGATACCGCCATGGGTGACAAGGCCATAAATAATTCCCTGAACCGATCTTGGAATTACTGCACCTGAAAAATTAACTCCATATCCCATAGTATCACAAGCCCTTATCTTAACCGGAATCTTATACCTTTCTCCCAACTGCATAAGTTCCATGCAAAATGGAATAACAAATCCGTGGATATCCGAACGGGTAATATCCTCTAAGTGGCATCTTGGAGCAACACCTGTTTCAAGACATTCCTGGACAATGTTTAAATAATGGTTCATGGCCTCTCTTCTTGTCATCTTCATCTTATAGAAGATATGATAATCAGAGCAGCTTACCAGGATTCCGGTCTCCTTCATTCCGATATCCTTGACCAATTGGAAATCTTTTTTACTGGCTCTGATCCAAGAGGTGACCTCCGGAAACTGGTAGCCCTTCTCCATGCATTTGTATACTGCATCCCGGTCCTTTTTACTGTAAAGAAAAAATTCACTCTGCCTGATAATTCCTTTCGGTCCTCCAAGCCTGTGAAGATAATCAAATATCGTAACAATCTGTTCTGTAGAATAAGGAGCCCTGGACTGTTGTCCATCGCGGAAGGTAGTATCCGTTATCCATATTTCTTCCGGGAAATTATGAGGTACTATTCTGTCATTGAAAGCTATTTTGGGTATCTCATCATAGGGAAATAAATTCCTGAAAACATTTGGCTGTTCTACATCAACGAGAGTATATAGATGCTCTTCCAGTTGAAGCAGATTATTGTGGCGGTTCATAAATACTTTCCTGTTTTCCATCGCTTCACTCCTCATTCCTTTATATCTTAAGTCATTATTTTGCCTTATTGTATACAATTATACTTGTGTTGTCAAGTACAGATTTTTCAATGCAATTAGATGATGTGTCATCACGTTACCATATTAAACTATCATATTTTTACTCGAAACGCAAGAAATCATTTATTGTAATTTATTATGAATAGTAATAAGTTTTATTAACAGTTCTTTTCGCTTTTCTTTTTTTGGGAAATATAATATAATAAGGGCATCTATCATTTTGCAGAAGCTTAAAAAGACCAGTGCTTCTGCTACTAATTCTTTAGAAAAGAGGTACTGTTATGCCAAAGAAGAGAATAGTCGTTGCCTTGGGCAGAAATGCTTTCGGCGAAACGTTTCCTGAACAGCAGAAGGCAATTAAAAAGGCAGCAGGAGCAATTGCGGATTTGGTTGAAGATAATTATGATATTGTTATAACTCACAGCAATGGTCCCCAGGTGGGCATGCTCCATACTGCCATGACAGAATTTGCGAGGCTGGATAACCACTATACAGTGGCTCCCATGCCTGTATGCAGCTCCCTAAGTCAGGGCTATATGGGATATGACCTTCAGAACATACTCCGTACGGAATTATTAAACAGAGGCCTTTACAAGCCGGTTGCCACCATCATCACACAGGTAAAGGTAGACCCCTTTGACGAAGCCTTTGCAAATCCCACCAAAATCATAGGACGGTACATGTCCGAAGAGGAAGCCGAAAAAGAAAAAAAGAAGGGGAACCATGTTATAAAAGAAGAAAAGGGATACCGCAGAATCATTGCTTCTCCCAAGCCCCTTGAAATCTATGAGATTGATTCCATCAATGCTCTGCTGGCAGCAGGCCAGGTGGTAATTGCGGCAGGCGGCGGGGGCATTCCCGTACTGGAACAGGGTACTGTCTTAAAGGGTGCAAGTGCAGTAATTGAAAAGGATGCCACCAGTGCATTGCTTGCCGAAGCAGTAGGTGCACAGGTGCTTCTGTTCCTGACAGGCGTGGAGAAGGTTTCTTATGCCTATGGCCAGGCGAATGAGCATCCATTGGACACACTGACTGTCTTGGAAGCACAGGAATACATGAAAGATAATATATTTGAAGCAGGTTCCATCCTGCCTAAAGTTGAGGCTTCCGTTAAATTCATATCCGGCGGTGATGACAGAAAAGCTGTCGTTACCCACATCAGCAAAGCTCTCGATGCCATACACGGAAAGACCGGAACCCATTTTATCAAATAACATCTTCAAAACTATATAAAAAAGACCTTAGCATCTTAAGAGACATTCTCTCCTAAAGTGCTAAGGTCTTTTATTAATTCATAATTTATATAATATAGTTGCTTAAATCTTCCTGGAAATTCTGTATCATGGTATCAAATACTGTAATTTGTTCCGTAAGCTTTTTAATCTGCTCTACATAAACGGTTACGTTGGAATTTGCCTCCTGGGTGGATGCGGAATTTTCCTCTGCAATGGCCGCCAGGTTCTGGATACCATCAAAAAGTACGGTTATGTTATCTGCCTCTGATTTTAATTCCGTGGAATTCTTAATGAGAAATTCGGATACCACTTTCAGATTCTGGTTCATCTGGCTGGACTTCATAACGGCATTTGTCAGCTTGGTATTCTCACTTTCCAATACCATGTACTGGGTGTCTATGCCCTCTACCACAACACCGATACTGGAAGCAAAGTTCATAAGGCTTTCGTTTATCTGCTTTACTGCCTGGTTGGTTTCTTCCGAAAGTTTTCTGACCTCTTCTGCTACAACGGTAAAGCCTTTTCCTGCTTCTCCTGCCCTTGCTGCTTCAATAGATGCATTTAAAGCCAGCAGATTTATCTGCTTTGCAATTGCAGCTACAATCAATACGATTTGAGTGATATCATCTGCATTGTTCTTTAAATCCGTACTTTCCTTTTTGATGTTGCTAAAGCTGTATAAAACATTCGTAATCTGTCCAGCCGTAGCCTGTACATTCTCAAAGCTTTCCTCAATACCGGTAACTGCCTCTTCAATCTGTGTTTTATTCTTCTGTCCATCATTGGAAATACCTGTTACATTCTGAACGCTTCCGTCCAGGATGGTTATGGCCTTTGTGGTATCCTCTGCCTGGGTAATGGCAGCCTGTGCAACCTGGTCAAGAACAGCTGTGATATCGTCCGAGGTATTCTTCATGGTTCCGGCAATCTC
The DNA here is from genome assembly GCF_900143645.1 of Anaerocolumna xylanovorans DSM 12503. Taxonomy (GTDB): domain Bacteria; phylum Bacillota; class Clostridia; order Lachnospirales; family Lachnospiraceae; genus Anaerocolumna; species Anaerocolumna xylanovorans. Next base: position 18,356 of record NZ_FRFD01000009.1, read on the forward strand.
TGAAACTGACTTATTAAAGGTGTACAATTCGTCTACAATTGCATTAAAGCCAATGAAATCCTTCTGGATATTTCTCTTGATTTCATTTATCTGCTCCATATAGGTTTCATATTCATCCCCTGATTCTAAAACAATGGACTCTACAAATTTACGGCCGCTTAGGTTTTTAAGTTCCTGTATAATCATCTTTTTCGGACGGTTTAAGAGACCACTTGACAATACTGAAATTACGAATGCCACCGCAGCTATTACCACTGTTTTTAGCCAGCCCTCTGATAATAAAAGAGAGGAAGCAGCAACAACTACCGTATTGACAACTGCAGCTTTTGCACCTGTATTTTTTATAAAGCCTAAAGATAGGAGTTTGTTGATACGGTACTTTTTAGTAGACTGGATTTCCTTCTCAAAGGTTATTTTTAACTGTGTTTCTTCTTCCTTCTGATACAGGATTTCAATATTGGCGTTTTCATTAAAATGCTTGATAGCGCCTTGTGTCAAACCAATAAGATAGTCAACCATTCCTCTTTTAGAACGGTATGTAAATAATATTTCATGGGAAGAGATGGGAACTACATCAAGGAGGGGAGGCTTTGCTCCTCGGAAACGCTTCATTACTATTATATGGACATCATTCATAGATTTCAGGAACTGGTAAGCAGATTCATGACGGAAAAATCCCGGGTAGTTCTTGCTGAAGGTTTTTATATTCTCTTCACCCATGGTATTCCAAATTTCTTTTGTTGTTTTGCCTAACTGGTTTCCGATATGATCGACAATTCCTCTTGCTACTCTGTCTTCAACGTCCTCAAAGGGCGTAAATATATGGTCATTCGAAAGGTTAAAATTCTTCAAAGCATTATTTACAACCTCATTGCCATACAATTTTCTGCAGGATTGCACCCAGGATGAAACAACTGTACCTTTCATAAATTTCCTCCTTAAAAAGATATTTTATTCTCAAATATAGCACATTTCCCTATTTTATCCGAATAACTCCTTTCATTATAAAACATCTTTTTCAGAAACACAATATGGCAAAGTATCATACTTTTTTGTTATGCATAGAATAACTATTATGATTAAGGATGGTGGCAAAATTGTGCGGTATAGCAGGTTTTTGCAGCTTCAAGGAGAATTACACCAGCAGATCCGCTAAATGGCAGAATATTCTGGCAAATATGAAAAACTGTATTAAGCACAGGGGTCCTGATGAAGATGGATACATGCTGGATGAACATACCGGTTTTGCCCATGCCAGGCTCTCCATTATCGACCTGACAAACGGCAAACAGCCTATGAGCAGAAAGATTGGGAACCGGTTATATACGATTATATATAACGGTGAACTCTATAATACCGCCGAATTACGGGAGAATTTAGAGCTTAGGGGATGGCGCTTTCAGACCACCAGCGATACAGAGGTTATTTTGGTGGGAATTATTGAGTACGGAAATGACTTTGTAAAGGAATTAAACGGTATCTTTGCATTTGCTATCTGGGACTCCTATAATGAAACCCTAAGCATCTTCAGGGACCGCCTGGGAATAAAACCTCTTTTTTATACCGTAACAAATTCTGTCTGCGTGTTTGGCTCGGAATTAAAAGTGCTCTTTGAATATCCCGGAATAAGCCCCATAGTTGACCGTGACGGTCTTTGTGAGGTATTTGGCCTTGGTCCTGCCAGAACTTATGGAAACGGCGTATTTAAAGACTGCAAAGAAGTCCTTCCGGGCTACTATAATGTGTATACCCGTGACGGCATGAAAATGTACCAATACTGGAAACTGACCAGCAGGCCCCACACGGATTCCTACGAGGAAACCATTGAAAAGACCGCCTTCTTGCTAAAAGATTCCATTATAAGACAGATGGTATCGGATATTCCTATCTGCACCTTTCTCTCCGGCGGTGTTGACAGCAGTATTGTAACCGCAGTCTGTGCCAGTGAGCTTAGTAAAAGAGGGGAAAGACTTAATACCTTCTCCTTCGACTTTGCCGGTAATGATAAATATTTTAAGGCAAATGATTTTCAGCCCTCCAGAGACCGTCCTTATGTAGATTTAATGGTGAAACATTTCAACACTAATCACACTTATTTAGAATGTGATAATATCAAGCTTGCGGATGCCCTGTATAAAGCAGTGGATGCAAAGGATCTGCCCGGTATGGCAGATGTGGATTCCTCCTTGCTGTACTTTTGCAGCGAAGTAAAAAAATATAATAAAGTTACTCTAACCGGTGAATGTGCCGATGAAATCTTTGGCGGGTATCCCTGGTTTCACAGTAAAGAAGCCTTTGAAGCCCATGCCTTTCCCTGGTCCAGAAATATTCTCCCCAGAACGCAGCTATTAAAGGATGACCTTCTGAAGGATCTTAATCTTGAGGATTACATCAATAAAACCTACGAAGCTTCCGTCTCTGAAACTCCAAAACTTTCCTCTGAAAGCCCGGAAGAGAGCAGGCGCAGAGAAATCTCTTATCTTAATATTAAATGGTTTATGGCAACTCTTTTAGACCGCATGGACAGAACCAGTATGTTTTCAGGCCTGGAAGCCAGGGTCCCTTTGGCAGACCATAGAATACTGGATTATGTCTGGAATGTCCCCTGGGATATCAAATGCCGGAATGGCGTAGTAAAGCATCTGCTCCGGGAATCTGCCAAAGGTCTTCTTCCGGATGAAGTACTCTACCGCAAAAAAAGCCCCTATCCCAAAACCTATAATCCCCACTATGAAGGTATCCTTGCTGACCGCCTTGGAGAAATACTAAAAGATCCTTCCTCTCCTATTAACCGGTTAGTCGATAAGCAAAAAATCGCAGACTTTCTCTCCACTCCTTCCGATTATGGAAAGCCCTGGTTTGGCCAGTTAATGGCAGGTCCGCAAATGTTAGCTTATCTTCTGCAGATTAATTATTGGCTTGATAAGTATAAGATTACACTTGCCATTTAAAATACTTAGATTAAAAAGAGCTTCTAAGATTAGAGTGCTGCCGTTTGTTAACACACTCTTTTCTTAGAAGCTTTTTTATTAAAAGCGTTTCATGCCGTTAGGCTTTTACCTTAAAGAAAGCAATTAATTTATTTAAGGTATCTGCGCTTTTCTCATTTAACTTTACCTGCTCTAAAACCTCCGCGGTTTTTTCAGCAATGGAAGAAGATTTTTCAGCAATATCGGAAGCTCCCTTTGCTCCTTCATTGGTCGCCAGTGTTACCTCTTCAATGGCAGTCCTTATATATTGTATGGATTGCTTTAACTTTTCTGTTGTATCTGTTAGCTCTGATACCATCCCTTCGACGGTATTAGCATCCATATCATACTGTTCTCCGATACGGACCGTATTTTCATAGTCCTTGATCACCTGATTATCCACAAAGTTTAAGATATTCTGTGAATCCATTACCAATTCTTCCACCGCATCTGCTACCAGAGAGGAGATTGATTCTATCTTTGAAACAGCTGCCTTGGAATCCTCTGCTAATATACGAATCTGCTCTGCAACAACCGCAAATCCTTTTCCGGCTTCACCTGCTCTGGCAGATTCAATGGATGCATTGAGTGCCAAAAGGTTCGTCTGGGACGTAATGGAGAGAATTGTCTGGGATAAAGACTTGATTTCTTCAATTGCCTTTGTCTTTTCTATGGAATTTCTAAGCTTCTTATTGGCAGCATCATATGCTGTAACTGCTGTCTGCTGGGAGCCTAAAGCCGATCGCTTTAATCCGTCTGCTCTTCCTTTGATCTGCACGGATACCGTAAGGCCATTTTCCAGCTTCTCTGCTACGGAAATAATCTCACCTTCTATATCTCCTGCCGTATTGCTGATTTCCTGAACAGATGCGGCTGTTTCTTCCATTCCTGCTGAGAGTTCCTCTGTTGTGGCAGAAATATTTTCAATATCATCATAAACATTGTTAGCGCTGGTTACCATGCCATCAATGGATTCCTTTATCTTTCTGCTTTCAGTATGAATATTCTCCAATATTTTCAGTATGTTCTGCTGCATACGGGTAAATGAACGGTTGATATCACCGGACTCATCACGCCGCAGCATCTGCTTCTCCGAAAAGATTCCCGTCAGATCGCCTTCTTCTATTTTGGACATGCTTTCTTTGATCTTAGAGAAACTTTTGGATATAAAATGCCCCAATATGTAAGAAACCACAAATCCCGCTACCAGCATTATTCCAAGTATTGCAATGATATGAACTGAACTGCTTAGCAAATGTTTATCGATATCCTTTGTATAAATACCGTTAAACCACATACCAACTACATTGTTATTCTCATCCAGTATAGGTACATAATAGGCATAAGCTTCTTTTTTCAGGATGACTGCTTTATCGGAATATATTTTTTTATCCTTAATTACAGTCTCGGCAACATTATCAGCTGCCTTCGTCCCAACTACCCTGCTGCCGTCAGCATCCTTTATTGTTGTTACCGCCCTGGTATCTCCTGCAAAAAGAGTATACATTACTCCTGTTTCCTGGGATAACTTATCCAGAAGTTCTGTATTGTCATTCATCAGGGTATCTCCCTTATAAATCTTGTCACCATCTGTATGCCACTGCCCCGGTATCTCACTGTCCAAAAGAAGCAGCCCGCTGGCAGAGTTGCTGGCCAGTCTTTCCTTAATCTCCTCCAGTACTACATCCTTAACCGTCATTCGAAAGAAAATACCTACAGTCGCAATAAAGCAAAGTAACACCGCTGCTGCTGCAATTGATATCTTATGTTTTATCTTCATAAACCGTCTACGCTAATATCCTAACGTTTTTCCTTTCATAGATTTTTGCTATGCACCTATTATACCTCGGTACAGGTGACAAAACAATCCTTAAAACGATAAAATGCAGCCGGATTTATGCAAATTCCGACTGCACTGTATATTATCTTAGTATTTCTTTCTTTTCTTCTTTCTTTAAAATACCGGCACTACTGCTCCCTGCCATTTATCCTCAATGAATTTCTTGGTTTCTTCCGAGGTAACCGCTTTGATAAGAGCTTTTGTCTTATCGGATTCTTCATTTCCTTCTTTTACTACGATTACATTTGCATATGTTTTTGCTGCATCTGAGGAAGCATCTTCTACTAACAGGGCATCCGTTGAAGCGGAAAGTCCTTCGCTTAAAGCATAATTTCCGTTAATAACAGCAGCATCCACATCCTGTAATACCTTTGCAGTCTGTGCGGCTTCAATTTCAACAATCTTTAGCTTTTTAGGATTTTCAGTAATATCCTTTATAGTAGCGTCCAGTCCGATATTTTCCTTTAATTTAATAAGACCTGCTTTTTCTAATAAAAGTAAAGCTCTTGCTTCATTAGTGGTATCATTGGGAACTGCAATTTGCGCTCCTTCAGCCAGGGCATCAAGAGTCTTTGTCTTGCCGGGATAAATTCCAAGAGGCTCAAAATGTACGTTTGCCACTGCCTTTAAATGTGTACCGTTCTTGGAATTGAAATCATCAAGATAGGGTACATGCTGGAAGAAGTTAGCATCCAGGCTTCCGTCCTCAGTAGCTACATTAGGCTGTATATAGTCGGTATACTCAACTACCTTAATAGAATATCCCTGTTCTGCAAGAGAATTCTTCACTGCATCGGAATTTAAAATGGTGGCATGAGGTTCAACAGTAGCTCCAACTACTATTTCTGTTAATTCTTTCTGGTCTGCTTTCTGATCATCAGAAGTTGTTTCTTTTGTAGGTTCTGCAGTAGGGGTGCTCTCTGATCCGGCCGTATTATTCTTTGTTCCGCAGCCTGCAAGTAAGGTCCCCACCAATAATAAACTTAATACAGATGCTGCCAGTCTTTTCGCTTTTTTCATAATCAATTCTCTCCTTTTCCTCTTTTATCAATCTTCTTGGACAAAAAATGTCCCATACTTTGGATTATCTGAACCATAATGATGAGCAGAATAATAGTTGCAACCATAACATCTGCCTCATATCTGTAGTAGCCGAATCTTAATGCGATATCTCCTAAGCCTCTTCCTCCTACGGCTCCTGCCATTGCTGTGTATCCTACCAGGGTTATCGTTGCAAGTGAAGCTCCCATAATGAGCGAAGGCAATGCTTCCGGAAGCAGTACTTTGTATATTATCTGCAGGGTGTCAGCTCCCATTGCTTTAGCGGCTTCAATCACACCGGCATCCACCTCTCTTAGGGAATTCTCCACCATTCTTCCTACAAAGGGTGTCGCTGCAATGATAAGAGGTACTGTTGCTGCCTCGGGCCCTATGGTAGTTCCCGCTATTATTCTGGTAACAGGCATAACCGCTACCAATAATATAATAAAGGGAATGGATCTGCCTATATTGATGATAAAGCCTAATATACTGTTAAGTACCGGAAGCGGGCGAATCCCGCCTTTTCTTGTTACTTCTGTCAAAATCCCAATGGGAATACCCATTATGTAAGCTGCTGCCACTGAGGCAAAGACCATAAAAAGAGTATCTAAAATTCCTTGAAAAAGCATACTTCCATAGTCGGAATACAACGTCTTTAGTACCTGAATATCCATTATTCTTCCCCTCCCCCTAATAACTGTGCTACAATTTCCGATGAGGTATCACTAAACACCTCTCTGGTATAACCGGAGGCTACAATCTCTGATTTGTCCAGAACAGCAACTTTGTTGCATATCTTTTGCACCACATTCATTTCATGGGTAATCATAATGATGGTAACTTTAGTCTCCTCATTAATCCTCTTTAGCAGCTTTAGTATGGATTCCGTGGTTCTGCTGTCAAGAGCGGAGGTTGCTTCATCACACAGAAGGATGGAAGGATTTGTAGCAAGTGCTCTTGCAATTGCTACCCTTTGACGCTGTCCGCCGCTTAGTTTGGAAGGATATTCATACTTTTTCTCCTCTAAGTCTACCAGCTTAAGTAATTCATCTACCCGTCTTCCTATTTCTTTTTTCTTAAGGCTCCTCTTCTTAAAAAATCCAAGTTTTTTGTAGTCCTCATCGGATATACCGGGAATCTTATAATCCTTTACCCTTGTTATTTCAAGGCCAAAGGCAATATTTTTGCTTACATTCTTTTGCATCAGCAGATTAAAATTCTGAAAGATCATTCCGATTTGTTTCCGAAGAGAGAGTAACTCCCTGCCTTTTTTCTTAGTTATATCCACTCCTTCAATAAGAATGCTTCCTCTGGTAGGCCTTTCCAGCAGATTCAAGCATCTGATAAAAGTACTTTTACCGGCCCCGCTCATTCCTATTATTCCAAAGATATCTCCATCTTCAATTACCAGATTAACGTCATTTAGAACTGTAAGCTTTTTATTCTTAGCAATTGAAAATTCCTTTGTTAACTGTTTTACTTCAATCATACCTTCACCTGTGTTTTGTTTATTTCATACTTTTTTGATATGATTTGTATGAATAATTTATACTACCTTTCTCTTAATTTGTCAATAGCTTCTTTTTTAATATTCAAAAGTTTTTTTGCATCAATATGCAATAACATATGCAGTTATACTATAGCACCCTGCTCTCTGTCAAGTTCTACTGTAATTTTTACGCAACAATCCCATAGAGGAAACTACTGGAAAGAAAGAGTCAGGCTTTTTATCTTAATAGAACATAATTTCCTAAGATAAAAAAACTGCACCATAATACGGTAATAAACCCGCTATGGTGCAGTAAAACAATAATCAAACTTTAAGGTCTGCCAGGGTCCGGTAAGTCAGATAGCGCTCTCTGGCCTGTTCCTCTGCCTTCTTAAACAAATCTTCCGATTCCTTGGGATAAGCCTTTACAAGGGAACTGTAACGCACCTGCCCCATAAGGAAGTCTCTAAAGTTCCCTGCCGGTTCTTTGGAATCCAGAAGAAAAGGATTCTTACCCTCCTTCTTAAGCTCGGGGTTATAACGGTACAGATGCCAATAGCCTGCCTTTACAGCTTCTTTTACTGTCTCCATGCTCTTACCCATTCCCACCTTTATACCATGGCTGATGCAGGGTGAATAAGCAATGATAATGGAAGGTCCTTTATAGCTTTCTGCTTCCTTTATTGCCTTTAACAGCTGGTTGTTATCCGCATGGATTCCTACCTGGGCAACATAGACATTGCCATAGGTCATCATCATTCTCCCCAAATCCTTTTTACCGGATTTTTTACCGGAGGCTGCGAACTTGGCAACAGCTGCCACCGGAGTAGACTTAGATGCCTGACCGCCGGTATTGGAATAGACTTCGGTGTCAAATACCAATACATTGATATCCTCACCGGAAGACATAACCTGATCAAGTCCGCCATAGCCTATGTCGTATGCCCAGCCGTCACCTCCTACAATCCAATGGGAACGCTTAATCAGATAATCCTTTTTCTCAAGAAGCTCTTCTATCAGCTTTTCTTTTTTCTTATCGGCACTTTTATATCCTGACAGCTCCTTTAAGAGCTTCTCACTGGCAGTTTTGCTGATTTCACCGTCTTCTCTGTAGTGAATCCAGTCATTAATCAATTCCTTGAGATTATCCTCGATACCGGTATCTAAGAGTTCTTTCATCAGACACTCTAGTTTGTTACGGATTTGCTTATTACCCAAATACATACCAAAGCCATATTCCGCATTATCCTCAAAAAGGGAATTGGCCCAGGCCGGTCCTCTTCCTTCTCTGTTTGAAGTGTAGGAGGTACTTGGTGCAGATGCTCCCCAGATAGAAGAACAGCCTGTTGCATTGGCAATCATCATCCTGTCACCAAAGAGCTGTGTAATCAGCTTAATATAAGGAGTTTCACCGCAGCCGGCGCAGGCTCCCGAAAACTCAATCAAGGGCTGCTTGAACTGACTCTCCTTTACGCTGTTTCCCAGAGGAAGGTCACTTTTATGACCCACTTCATAAAAGGCATATTTCCAATTGGGAACCTGTGTCCCTGTCTGGGTGTCAATTGGCTTCATAACCAGGGCCTTCTCTTTTGCAGGACAGATATCCGCACAATTGCCGCATCCGGTACAATCCATGGTACTTACCTGTATACGGAAAGAATAATTCTCCAAGCCTTTTCCCGTTGCCTTAATGGCGGTATAGTCCTTTGGAGCATCCTTCATTTCTTCCTCTGTCATCAAAAAAGGCCTGATAACCGCGTGGGGACAAACCAAAGAACACTGGTTGCATTGGATGCAGTTTTTATCAATCCATTCCGGTACATTAACGGCAATACCACGTTTTTCAAAGGCTGTGGAGCCATTTGGGAAGGTTCCGTCCTCTCTTCCGGCAAATGCACTGACAGGTAAGGCATTCCCTTTCTGCTCCTGCATGGGACGCATAATATCACGTACGAATTCCGGTTCCTTCTCTGCTTCTTCCCTTTCTTCTGCAGCATCCTTCCAGCTCTTTGGTACTTTTACTTCATGAATTCCTAATACTCCTTTATCAATGGCTGCATGGTTCATAGCCACAACCTGTTCTCCTTTTTTACTGTAGGAATAGGCTGCCGCATCCTTTAATTTCTTTACAAATACCTCTTCCGGAAGTATATCGATGAGTTTAAAGAAGGCTCCCTGCATTATCATGTTAATGCGGTTGCCAAGGCCAATTTCCGATGCAATGCTTACCGCGTCAATGGTAAAGAACCTGACTGCCTTTTCCGCCAATACTCTTTTAACTCTGGCAGGCAGCATTTCTTCCAATTCCTCATCCTTCCACCGGCAGTTCAGAACAAATATGCCTCCTGGCTTTAAGTCGCTTAGCATATCATATTTATTGATATAAGACTGGTTATGGCATGCCACATAATCTGCATGGTCTACCAGATAGGTGGATTTTATCGGGGATTTGCCAAATCTTAAATGGGACATGGTAATACCGCCGGATTTTTTGGAATCATAGTCAAAATATGCCTGGGCATTATAATCCGTGGAATTTCCGATTATCATAATTGCCTGTTTGTTGGCTCCCACGGTACCGTCCGAACCCAGTCCCCAGAATTTACAGGACTTTCTTCCTTCCGGTTCTGCCAGGAATTTCGGTATCAGGGGAAGAGAAGTTTCCGTAATATCATCTGTAATACCAATCGTAAAGTGGTCCTTTGGATTTTCTGCCTTCAGGTTTTCAAAAACAGCTGTAATGTCGGCAGGTCCTGTATCCTTCGAGCCAAGACCAAAACGTCCGCCAATAATAAGTGGTTTATCCGGTCTGTCCGAAAAGCTGGCACAGATATCCATATAAAGAGGTTCATAAAGTGCTCCGGGCTCCTTTGTCCTGTCAAGCACCGCAATCTTTTTGACCGATTTCGGGATACAGCCAATTAGATGCTTCATGCTAAAGGGTCTGTAGAGGTGTACTTTCACAAGCCCGTATTTTTCACCTTTACTGTTGTGATAGTCAATCGTCTCTTCTATGGTCTGAGTCACAGAGCCCATGGCAATAATAATACACTCGGCATCTTCCGCCCCATAATAATCAAATAAACCGTATTTACGTCCGGTCAATTTTGCCGTTTTCTCCAGGTATTCTTCTACTACAGGAATCAGATTGTCATAAAAACTATTGCTGGATTCTCTTCCCTGAAAATAAATATCCGGATTCTGGGCTGTTCCTCTGGTAACCGGATGATTGGGGGAGAGAGCCCTTTCCCTGAATTCCTTTAAAGCTTCCATGTCCAGAAGGGAAGCATAATCTTCATACTCCAGCGCTTCCACTTTCTGAATTTCATGTGAGGTCCGAAATCCGTCAAAGAAATGTACAAAGGGCAGCCGTCCCTTAATAGCCGCAAGATGAGCAACCGGTGCCAGGTCAATCACCTCTTGTACGGAGCCGCTTGCCAACATAGCACACCCTGTCTGCCTGACTGCCATAACATCCTGATGGTCTCCAAAAATACTTAAGGCATGGGCTGCCAATGCTCTTGCACTGACATGAAAAACACCGGGGAGTAATTCTCCAGCCGTCTTATACATATTCGGAATCATAAGCAGCAATCCCTGAGACGCCGTAAAGGTTGTTGTCAGGGCACCCGCTTGTAAGGAACCATGAAATGCACCGGCAGCACCTGCTTCCGATTGCATTTCTACTACATTTACATTTTGGCCGAAAATATTTTTTCTTCCCTTTGCCGCCCAATCATCGGTAACTTCCGCCATGTTAGAGGATGGGGTTATGGGATATATTGCCGCTACATCGGTAAAAGCATAGGCTGCATAGGCGGCGGCTGTATTACCGTCCACAGTCATTGATATTTTAGACATTTTTACACCCTTTCTATCTTTCTATTTTTTTCATTTTACATTAGCTCACATTGCATAAATCGTCTGCTTGCAGATGATTTACTGCCTCAAATCAGGGTGTGAAACGTTTTTCATTTCACACTATGCATTATTAACTGCAAATTTATAACTGGCTTCCGTTATCGACCCAATTCTTTGCCTTCCCCACTTCGTATTCCGAAGGGATAGACACATTACTGTCGTCTATTATTTTTTCTTCATTGGCCCAGGCTGCTGTTTCTTCACTGTTTGTGGCTTTTACCTTATCCAATCTTTTATTCTGTAACGAGTTTAAGGCGTCTTTTTTTTTCTCCTGCATAGTTTTCTCCTTTTCCATATTGTGATACAGTTATAAATTAACCAAATTGCTTTAAAATATACAAAGATAACCAATTATAGTTGTTCAGAACAAAGAATCCCGCAAGAGGGCTTTTTATGCAATAGGATGTAATTTCCTATTGCATAAAAAAGCTGCTGCAAAGGTCATGGAAATGATCCTTGCGGCAGCTGATTAACCCACCTGTACAAACTTTATTGTACCTTTTATCCTATAAAATTATGATTATATATTTTTTCAATTTCCTGGCTGGCAAGAGGTTTGCTGAACAGATATCCCTGAATAAGGTCGCAGCCGCCTTCCTTCAGTCTGTGATACTGATAGGTCTCCTCAATGCCCTCTGCCGTTATAATCAGGTCCAGGCTGTGCATAAGACCAATCAGGCTGCTCATCACACTGCTGTTATCCAGATTTATAAATTTCTCACACAAAGACTTATCCAGCTTGATTTTGTCCACAGGAATAAATGTGAGATAATTAAGGGAGGAATACCCCGTTCCAAAATCGTCCATGGCAATCCTTATCCCCAGACTCTTTAACTCATTTAAAAATGCCAGTGTATTTTCCGTCTCTTCCACCAGTATGCTTTCTGTAATTTCAATTTCCACATACCTCGAATCTATCTGGTATTCCTCCAGAGTACTGCTTAGGAAAGAAATATACTCCCTGTCACTAAGCTGCTTCCCTGAAAAATTAATCGCAACCGGTTTTAAGGGATATCCTTCATCCCGCCATTTGGCCATTTGCCTGATGGCTTCCTTGGTTACCCATCTGCCGATTTCAATAATTAATCCGCTCATCTCCGCCACTTCAATAAATTTTGCCGGTGATAAATTCCTGTCCTTTAAGCGAAGAAGTGCCTCGAATTCATCAATCTTTCCCGTAACTACATTTATCTGCGGCTGATATACAAGACGCAAGCCATCTTCTCTTAGAGCATCCCTTAAGATATCCTCAATTTCAGCCCTGCTTCTGATATCCTCCATAATCTTATCACTGTAAAACATATGGCTGCCCTTGCCGTTGTCTTTTACGTAATACATAGCAGTATCCGCATTGATCAACAAACGTTCCATATCAGAACTGTCTTTCGGGAAAACAGTCACTCCAATACTGAACTTCACGAAATGTTCTTTTCCCATAAGCCTTATTGGTTTAGCAAACAGTTCTTTTAATTTTAAAAGATAGCCCTCTGCCAACTGTTCATTTTCAGCACCGGTTATCAGTATTAAAAATTCATCTCCGCCAAAACGGTAGGCCCAGACGTTATCAGTTACAATTGTATTTATGCGTTCTGCAATTGCTGACAGCATCCTGTCTCCATAGAGATGCCCCATGGTATCATTAATAACTTTAAAATTATCAATATCAAGCAGAAGTATGGCACCGCAGGATTTTAGCTCCAATTCTGACTTTATCTTATCCATAAAGCTTACCCTGTTTGGAAGATTTGTCATATAGTCATTGCGGGCCAGATAGTTGATATACTCCTCCTGCTCCTTTATTTTCGTAATATCTATCAGCAACCCGTTAAGTGACATTACAGTCCCTTTTAGGTCATGGATTCCTCTGCCGCTAATCATCACCCATCTTTTTTTATTTTCACTGTTATACAGCATAAGCTCCATATAAATCTTATCAGTCTCGCCCTTAATATACCGTTCATATTGTGACAATATATTATCCCGGTCTTCCTCGCATAAAAACTTTTCAAGGAAAATGTCAATATTCTTTATCTGCGCAAGCTGTGGATTAATACTATTTATAAATTCTTCGGATATCGAAAGGGTTCTTAGGGTAACGTCATATTCCCAGACTGCACTGCCGGTACTTTCAACAGCAATGCTGTACTTCTGATTCAGTATTTCGATATTCTCCATATGCCGCTGGGAAAGATCATACTGTCCTCTTAACTCTTCTTCCGATGCTGTCAGTTCTTCATAAGTCTGAACCAGCTCTTCATGGCTTTCCTGTAATAATTTATCCATTTTTCTTCTTCTGATATTATCCGTACTAAGCAATATGATAACCAGAGTAAAAAGAGAAGCTATCACAATAATATTTGCAGTAAGCACCGGGTGCTGCTCAATAAAAGTAGCATTTTTCCCTATTATTGTGGAGTCCTTGGGAAGACTATGTAATGGTATGTTAAATTTTTTTAAAACCTTATAATCAAAGACATAATAATTGGGACTTTTGTAGATAACCGGAAGTGAGTCAACAGGCGTTCCCTCAAAAACCTTTTTAAGAAGATTTGCCGCTTTTTCACCGGAATGATAATAAGAATGCATTTTCCCGCCCAGTATTCCATTGCCGACCCCACCGACCTCTGCCCGGATAATGGGAATACTGGCCGCTTTGCTTAAGATTGCCGAAGCTTCCGGTATGGTCATATTGGCACCTGTTTTATCCGTATACATACTCAAATATAATAAAATAGTATCCTGCCCCAGCTTGCCAACTTGCTCTCCAACCTCTGCAAAGGTATGCTCTGCTACATTTATCTCTTCAAACGCAAGTTCCGGAAATTCATCCTTTAAAGAAATAAACTGATTTTCATCACCGATTCCTGTTAGCGTATTATCAACAATGGCAACAACCTTTTTTGCTTTTTTATTCAGCTTTAATCCCAGACTGATATTATCCTTAATCGAAAGCTCTTCTACGATTCCTGTTATATTCGTTCTCTCTTCTGCCTCTTTGACTCTGTTCATATCATTGACACCAAAAAAGGTTATGGGAATACCAGAGAACAATTCCTGCTGATAATCCATAACAAATTGCAGTGCATAATCATCACCTACAATAATACCATCATAGGCAGGAAGGTCTTCAATCTTATATTGAAGAAGGTCATGGAACAACTTTCTGCTCTGCTCGGTAACAAAACGCTTGGAATCCATATATTCAAAATCAATACTATATTCCTCTTCCGGGAATATTGAACGGATTCCTTTAATCTGATCGGGAACACTTGGAAAATTTTCATTATAAGAGCTTATAAAAAGTATGTTCTTCCCTTGCCTGTCAGTGGCAGAATATGCAGTTAAACTGCTGTACCCCCAACAAATAATCAGCGTCAGCAGTATACAGACTGTAACGTATAATAGCCGCTTTATCTTATGCATAGATTCCCCTCTATTTATTCCACAAACTGTAATTTTACCTATTATAACACATATTGACTGTTTCTGCTATAGTTTACTGTATTTTTCTCAAGGAGCAAATTTTTATATATGAATTGTTTGTCTTTTTGGTAAATTAAATACAATTCAGACTATTTATTAGAGTAAAAAAACTACAGTAACCAAAACAGCATACTGTAGTTTTTATTTATCGTATTCCTGTTATATCCTTTATTACTTCTCCGGCAATTATAAGCCCGGCCACAGACGGGACAAAGGCATTGCTTCCCGGAATCTGCCTTCTCTCGGTACATTTCCTCTGGGCCCCCGGAGGACAGATGCAGTTGCTTCTGCAGCTGATAGACATATCTTCTAACGGCTTCCTGGCAGGTTCCTTGGAATAAACAACCTTAAGTTTTTTGACTCCTCTAATCTTTAATTCTTTTCTCATAACCTTTGCCAGAGGACATACACTGGTTTTATAGATGTCTGTCACCTCAAACATGGTTGGATCTAATTTATTTCCGGCTCCCATGCAGCTTATAATGGGCACACCGCTGTTATCTGCCCTTAAAACAAGCTCAATCTTGCCGGTTACCGTGTCAATAGCATCAACAATATAGGTGTATTCCGAAAAATCATACTGTTCGGCAACCTCCGGAGTATAAAAGGTCTGATGAGTATTTACTACTGCCTCAGGGTTAATCTCCAGTATCCGTTCCTTCATAACTTCAACCTTATACTTCCCCACAGTCTTTCTGGTAGCAATAATCTGACGATTAATATTTGTCAGGCACACTTTATCATCGTCAAAAAGGTCAAAAATACCTACGCCGCTTCTTGCCAGGGCCTCCGCCGTATAACCTCCGACCCCGCCGATGCCAAAAATCGCAACTCTTGCGTTTTTAAGCCTTTCCATACTGTCTTTGCCAAATAAAAGTTCTGTTCTTGAAAATTGGTTTAACATTTCCTGCTCCGTTCTGCAAAATCATAAAAAATGTCGCCATTCGACCTGAATTATGATAGCATTAAACTTAAGCCCTGTCAATTCCTCCTTTTAATTCCGACAGTGGTCTTCCGGAAAAAAATAATTTCATTGCATCCCCTCGTATTCTGGAAAAGACTGCAAATAGTTTTACTGCTTCTTCTGCATTCCGGTAAACCTTCCAATAGCCGCACAGAATATAATTCTCACCGTTATTTCTGATATACTCCTCCACATCAGCTGCCGGATATCCCAGAATAATACCGATTTCATGAGGAAAATCCTTCGTAAGTCCCAGGTTCTTGTTCCGTTGGTATCTGCCATACCTTTCTTTTAAACACTCTAAAGTTTCCTCCGGATAACAGTCATCAAGCTTGTATCCTTTACCCAGAAACAGAGGATTATCTATATTTCTTAGCAGAACCTCATAAAGCAGCACCTTGTCATATACTATTATATAAATATCATTTTCCCCTTCATAAAGTATACGGTATTGACAGCCAAAACTCTCTATTTCCCTTATAAGTGCCTTAAAAAAATTGTCTCTGCTGTCAATATACCTCTTACGGAAACTAACCAGACTGGACGGCTTCATTTTAACAAGGGTGGGCATACAGCAATTGGCCAGAGTAAAAGCCACATAAGAAGAAGTTCTGTCCTCACCCATAATAAAAATATCTTCGCTCATAAAATTCTCCCTAAGTTGTTTATTGATAACCGTTCTCATATAATTGTATTCTGTAAAGGCTTTTACAGTCAACATCATTTTTGAGAACTATTATCAATACTATAGGATTTGTAACTTTTATGAATTTTATGAAATGAAATATTTTATTATCAAGTCTCTATTTTGTTGCCATTCTCGCCTTTTCAAATTTATCAGGTCTAATATGGCAATAGCCATTCGGATTCTTATCCAGGTACTTTTGATGGTATTCTTCTGCCATGTAATAATTTTTTAAAGGCTGTACTTCAATCGCAATGGGCTTATCATATTTTTTCTGCAATTCTTTAAGGGATTCCCTGATTACCGGCAAATCCTCTTCGTCCACATAATAAATCCCGGTGCGGTACTGGCTTCCTTCGTCTGCTCCCTGCTTATTAACAGAGGTTGGATTTATAACGTCATAATAAAGCTCCAGAATAAATGCCAAATCTATTTTTTCAGGGTCATAAACAACATGAACTGTTTCGGCATGTCCTGTATTGTTATTGCATACTTCCTGGTACGTAGGGTTTTCTGTATTGCCGTTGGCATATCCTACGCTGGTATTTGTTATCCCCTGTATGCCGGAAAGATACTTCTCCGTTCCCCAAAAGCACCCTCCTGCGAGGTATATTTCTTTATTTGATATATCAGCCATAATAACTCCTTCTTTCTGCATTATTTGTAGGCTTTATTATAACACAGAAGATTAACTTTTATAATATTCTCCATAATTCTTCCTCAACGTCTCTTCATCAAGCTCATAACGGGAAAGATGCTTTGTTATGACCTCTCTTGCAGTCTGCTTGTCCCTAAGTTTTATAGCCTCCACCAGGGATTTGTGGTCTTTAAGAATCTTAGAGTCCTTTACTACTGTCAGGCTAAGCCTTCTGACTCTGTCAAAATGAGTCATCATTCCCGTCAGTAAATTATAAGTAAATTGTTTCTTGCATATCTTGAAAAGGATTTCATGGAATTCATTATCCAGCTCAAGAAGCTTATTCTCCCAGTCATTCCCCTGGTATACCTCCTGAAGCCTTATATTTTCTTCCAATGCTTTGATATCCTTTTCTTCGGCCCTGTCACAGGCCTCTTCTGCAATGGCTGCTTCCAGCAAAAGCCTTACAAATCTCGCTTCTTCCACCAGATCATGATTTATCAATGAAATATAACTTCCTTTTTGAGGATATATCTCAACTAAATTTATCTTACTTAATTCAATCAGCGCCTCCCTTACAGGCGTTCTGCTAGTGCCAAGTTCTTTTGCCAATTCATTTTCACTTACCAGGCTGCCCGGAACCAGTTCCAAAGATATAATATTGTGCCGGATAACCCTTAAGGCATATTCCCTTGCCGTTTCTTTTGTGTATCTTTCCAGTATTTCCATTTTCCCTTACCTATTCCTGTCTAAGATATTTTTTCAATGTACTGCGGATGGCATGCTGCCCTTCCTTCATTTCACTAAAATAGCCCTCTATCCGTTCTCCCAGGCCTACCTGATACAGATTAACACCAAAGATATCTTCTCTGCCCAATAATTGCTTTAAAAGGTCATGGACATTTTCCTCTTTTCCAAGCTTAACGCCCTGAAACAGAGGGGTAACGGAAACAAGAACCGGGTCTGCACTTAAGGTAAATGGATTTCCTTCATCGTCAATCCCCATCAGATACCGGCACCAGCCAGCAAGAACCAGCGGGATAAAGGTAAGAGAGGCCGCCTTTTTTTTCTCCCCATATGCCTTGATCGTCTCTCCAAAGCGAATGCCTAATTTTTGCGAAGTATCACAGGCTATTCTTTGGGGTGTATCAGGAATGAACGGATTGGGCAGACGTTTTGTTAAAACTTCTGAAAGAAACTGTTCCGGCCTTATGATGCCCGGATCTTTCACTGCCGGCAGCCCTTCTTCATATCCAATCTTATAGACAAGTGCCTTAAGTTCTTCATCCTTCATTTCTTCACTGATTTTTTGATAGCCTAAAAGGCATCCGAATATGGCAAGAGCCGTATGCAGTGGATTGAGGCAGGTGCACACCTTCATTTTCTCTACCTTATCCACAATATCTCTGGTTGTAAATATGACTCCTTCCATCTCCAAAAATGGCCTTCCGCCGGCAAAATCCTCTTCAATAACAAGGTACTGCGGCTTTTCGGCATTGACAAAAGGGGCACAGTAGGTGTTCCTTTCCGTAGTACAGGCCGCAATATCCTCAACCCCTGTGTTTAACAAATATTCTTCCACTTCTTTTGACGGACGGGGTGTAATTTTATCAATCATAGTCCATGGGTAAGTTACTTTCTGTTTCATATACTCTAAAAATCTGGCATCCACCCTGCCGCTTTCTATCCATTTTTCCGTAAGCAGAAGTACCGCTTCCTTTAATCTTGTCCCATTATGAGAGCAATTGTCCATACTCACAAGCGTCAATGGCAATTCCCCTGCCATAAACCTTTCATAGCAAAGCGCCGTAAGTTTCCCCATATAGCTGACTACCTGAAAGGGTCCATGTTCAAAATCTTCAATAACCTCTTTTGTATATTCCCTGTTCCCGTTAATAAGGCTATAACCCTTTTCTGTTATGGTGAAGGAAGCCATCTTAAGGCTCGGTGCCCGAAAGATTTCCGTTAACCTGGACCAATGTGCTGTATTTGCGGTATCCATGCAAAGAGCCTCTGCCACACTGGCAATGACTGTCTTTTCAATGCTGCCGTCAGGATTTAAGGCTGCAAGAATACTTAAATTATCATGTTGTTTATATATCCTTTCAATGATCTCATAATCAAAGCCTTCCGCTACTATAATACCGGTCTTTTGTACTCCTTTGTTTAAAAGTTTCTGGCAGATGCAGGCAGGAAAGGCCCTGAATATGTTTCCGCCTCCAAAGTGAATCCATTCAGGATTATTTCTGGTTTCAAAATGCATTTCTGCAATGTTAAACCAAGGCAGTTCATAGCCTTTCTCCTTCCATATCCCACTTTGCTTTAATTCTTCAAGGTTAAGTTTCATTTAACTATCCTCCTCTCAAACAGATTCTGATTCTTCTTTTTCTGCTGCTTCAATTAAACCATTCAAATAGCAGGCACCAAGTGCCCTGTCATATAAGCCATAGCCCGGCATGGATTTCTCTCCCCATATGCTTCTTCCGTGGTCAGGACGCACCGGTCCGCAAAAGCCGCTTCCATAGAGGGTTTTTACAATAGCATACATATCGAGAGAGCCGTCTCTTGATAAATGGGCCGCCTCATCAAATTTTCCAGCTGAAAGATGTCTTATGTTCCTTAAATGGGCAAAATGTATTCTTCCCTGTGCTGCCTTAATAATATCACATATATCGTTTTCTCTTTTTGAGCCAAGAGAGCCTGTACACAGAGTAATGCCATTGAATTCACTGTCCACCGCCTTTAGTATACGCAGGATGGATTCCTTTCCGGTTACAATCCTGGGGAGCTTGAATACCGGCCATGCAGGGTCATCCGGATGAATTGCCATATGGATTCCATATTTTTCACAAACCGGCCGGATTGCTTTCAGGAAATATACCAGGTTATGAAACAGTTTCTCATCATCAACCTCCCTGTACTGTTTAAACAGTTCCTTGACCTTCCCAAGCCTCTCTGGCTCCCAGCCGGGTAGAATAAACCCATTGCTTTTCTTTTCGATTGCCCCAAACATTTTTTCAGGGTCAATGGCATCAATGATATCCTGGTCATAGGATAATACGGTGGAACCGTCTTCTCTTTTTTTAGCAAGATCTGAACGGGTCCAATCAAATACCGGCATAAAATTATAGCAAACCATTCTTATGCCGCTCTCTCCCAGGTTTTTCAAGGTTTCTATATAATTATCAATATAATAGTCCCTGCTCTTATCTCCTGTCTTAATTGCGTCATGGATATTAACGCTTTCAATTCCGCTTATCTTTAATCCAATCTCATTAACCTCTGACTGTAGCTTTAAAATCCGCTCCAAAGGCCAGACTTCTCCGGCAGGAATATCATATAATGTCGTTATAACTCCTTCTACTCCCGGTATCTGTCTTATCTGTTCTAATGTAACAGAGTCAAATTTCTTTCCAAACCAGCGTAAAGTCATTTCCATTCCGGCTACCTCCAAATTAATATACTTGTATACTAGTATATGTATTTATTGCCATATTGTCAAATACTTTCTTAATGTATGTTATAATGAAAACATTCATCAATATAAAAGGGATACCTGCCGAAAGAATGCATTGATTCTAACGACAGTATCCCTTTTATATCTGATTAGGAGGCTATAAAATTAATTTTATGAAATGCCAAGCCCTGCACTTGCATAACCTACGATAGTTGTAGCAATTCCTGCACCGGCAACAACAGATGCGGAGAATATGAGCAGTAATCTTGTTTCTGCTGCTACAGGTATAGACAGGCCTGTGGTAATTCCACTGACTCTATCTCCGATAGATATTATACCGGTAAGGGTTGGTGTCAGCTGTACTGTTGCTCCTGGTATAGCAGTAAATTGGTTATTAGAAGATGATGCACTGTACAGCTGTGCGGTAATCTGGACTGTAGTGCCAATCAAGCTGACGCCTGCATCCACACTAAAATATGCTGCCAGAGAGTTTATTGTTCCATCTCTAGGCATTGAAAATGCAAAATCAGTAATATTAGTAGTATCAATTATACCATTAATTATCTGAATTCCTGTAGCTGAATTTCCAAAACCGACTGCTGCTGTGGTACCAATTAATCCACCGAGTATTGTCGTCAATGCAACAACATTACCGGATGCATAAGGTATAATAGTACCTGCTCCTGGAGTACCTGGCGCTCCGGTAGCTCCGGTTGCCCCTGTGGCTCCTGTGGCTCCGGTAGCTCCTGTGGCTCCTGCCGGTCCTGCTGGTCCTGTAGCTCCTGCCGGTCCTTGCGGTCCCTGCGGTCCTGTGGCTCCGGGGGCTCCTGCCGGGCCTGCCGGTCCTGTGGCTCCGGTGGCTCCGGTAGCTCCTGTAGCTCCTGTAGCTCCTGTAGCTCCTGTCGGTCCCTGCGGTCCTGTAGCTCCGGTGGCTCCTGCCGGTCCTTGCGGTCCCTGCGGTCCTGTAGCTCCTGCCGGCCCTGCCGGTCCTGTAGCTCCAGTTGCTCCCGTTGGTCCTGCCGGTCCTATCGGTCCTACTGGTCCTTGTGGTCCTATCGGTCCTACCGGTCCTACCGGTCCTACTGGCCCTGTAGCTCCTGTAGCCCCGGTGGCTCCGGTGGCTCCCTGTGGTCCCTGCGGTCCTATTGGTCCTTGTGGTCCTTGTGGCCCTCGTGGTCCTGTGGCTCCCTGTGGTCCTTGTGGTCCTATTGGTCCCCTAGGTCCGGGCGGTCCAGGAGGTCCGGGCGGTCCGGGCGGGCACGGCGGCGGGCACGGTGGTCTGCATGGATCCGGATTGCAGCAATTTGGCCTTCCAGGGTTCCATGGTCCATAAAGATTTGCGGCACTTACAATCATGTCGTCTTGGCTATCAGTAAAGGATTTGCTTTTTGACGAATCTTTACTATTCATGCAAAAACTCCTCTCCAATGAAATAGGATTTTGAAATCCTACATTATATATATGACAAATTCACTGATATGTTCCTGCTATTCTACACAATTCGCCTTTTCCTAATCTTCCAAATAAAATTTTGCTGATTGTACAAGAAAGCCCCCCAGGAGGCTTTATGCTTCTCTGGGCGGCTTACAGCTTTCTCTCTCTATTAACTTTGTAGGTATAGTAACCATCTTACAAATTTCCCGTTCCGTTTCAATTCGCTCCATCATCAGGGAAACCGCTGTTTCTCCCATAAATTCCATGTATAAGCGTACGGTTGTAAGGGGAGGAACCATATACTTTGTTGTTGCCAAATCATTAAATCCTACGATACTAATATCCTCCGGAACTTTTAACCCCAGCTCATTTGCCGCCTTATAACAGCCGACCGCAAGGGAATCATTTGCAACAAAAACAGCTGTAGGCGGTTCTGTAAGGGCTAAAAGCTCTTTTAGCAAAGTGTATCCAAACTTCGGATTATATTCTCCAATCTTAACATATTCTTCCCGGTAAAGTCCCAGCTCTTTCATGTATCGTTCATAGAGCCTCTTTCTTATATCATCAACACTGTTTCCCTGGGCGTCAGTCTCATGTCCTCCGATAAAAGCAATCTTTCTATGCTGCATGCCGCTTAAGTAATCCAGAACTTTTCTGGTGGCCCGCTCAAAATTTATGACTACCGAATCAAATTTGGATTCATCAGGAGAACTGTCTACAAATACCACAGGCTTATGAAAGCCTTCTATCTTTTTCACCATCTGTCTGTTAAAGGTTCCAAGGCAGATGATGCCATCTACATTTTTTAAGCTTTCTTCTGTATCCTCTGCCGTCACCGTCCGGCGCTTCTGGTTCTTGGAGGCAATTTCCTTCTCAATTGCCACTCTGACATACAGGTAATAGGTATCTGCTAACTCCTCTTCAATGGAGTAGCTGTAGTATACACCAATATTGAGCTTTTTCTTGCGTTTTTTCTTTTCCTTTACAATATAGTCTAATTCTTCCGCGGCCTCAAAAACCTTCTGTTTTGTTTCATCAGGAACATTTAATGTCTCATCGTAGTTTAATACACGTGAAACCGTTGAAATAGATACTCCCGCTTTTTCTGCTATGTCCTTAATTGTTGCCATATATATCACCCCTGATTATTTCATTTTCTTATGAATTTCGGTTTTGTTTCTGCAATAATAACCGCTGCAAGTATCAGCAGGCAGCCGGCAACCATTTTTAGTGTTATCCTTTCATGGACTATCAGAATAGAGAACAGCGTTCCGAATACAGATTCCATGGACAGAATAACGGCAGCTTTGGTTTCAGTCGTATATTTTTGTGCCACCGTTTGCAGGAAAAAGGCTATAGTTGTTGAAAAGACGCCCAGATATATAACACTGATAAGTCCATTGCCGCTCACAGAAAAATTGATACCCTCTACCGGTAATATTACAATAAAAGACAACAAAAATGCAACCAGCATTTGTATGGCAGTAAGTACCAGTACATCATACTTCTGTGCAAATTCTCCGGTATAAAATATATGGAAGGCAAAGCAAAGGGCACAAAGAAGAGTAAGGGCATCCCCAAAGGAAAGGCTTAAATTCCCTCTTAAAGAGAGTATGCCGATTCCTGTAATTGCCATAACGGCACCGGCACTGCTGTAACGATCCACCTTTTTTTTGTTGAGCAGGAAAGCAATAAACGGTACTATCACCACGTTGGTTGCTGTTAAAAAGGCATTCTTGGATGGTGTGGTATATTTTAACCCAAAGGTCTGGGCCACAAAGGCTGTAAATAAAATAATACCAAGAATTGTCCCTGCTATGATTTCCTGTTTTCTAATACCTTTAAACCTTTTAAAGGCAATAGCTCCCATTAGGACAGCTCCAATAAAAAAGCGGATGCATAAAACTTGCAAAGGTGTCATTGTCTCAAGTGCTATATTATTGGCTACAAAGCCGCTGCCCCAGATAATAGCTGTAAGCAGCAGCCCCAAGCTGCCAAGGTGCTTCTTCATTCTAACCTCTTTCCTGAATATCCTATCTCTGATTGGATATTCGTTAATTGGTAGTTGAAAATTTATTTTTCAACCTAACCTCTTTCCTGAATATCCGGATATTCTTTTAGTAATTGCAGAAAAACACAGGAAGTCCAGGAAAAGGCAGGATCATCATAGCCCTTTCCGTTAACCGGATCATAATTTTCCGCCATGAGTCCAATACGTGCAAGCTTTACGAACTTTTCAGCAAGCCGCCTTGCAAACTCTTCATAGCCGTTTTCCCGCAAAGCATCCAGCATAATATACGTAACCGGTGCCCATACAGGTCCAAGCCAATATCCCCCTTCTTTATAGAAGGGACTTGCAAGGCTTTCTGTGCATAATCCGTAAACAGCCTCAAACCTTTCCTCCAAATCCAAAACCATCCGGTCAAGAATTTCTCCCGGCAGACGGTATCCAATAACAACCGGCAGGTACAAAAGCAGGCTGTCTCCCTGTGTGATAGGCTGCCCGGTA
This sequence comes from Anaerocolumna xylanovorans DSM 12503, assembly GCF_900143645.1. Lineage (GTDB taxonomy): Bacteria > Bacillota > Clostridia > Lachnospirales > Lachnospiraceae > Anaerocolumna > Anaerocolumna xylanovorans. The sequence goes on from NZ_FRFD01000009.1 coordinate 42,785, forward strand.
GTAACGGAGCGTGCAATGAATTTTCTTCCATTATATAATCTCTTCATCAAAGTGTCAAAGAGCCTGTCTGCAGTTTCTTTAAAATAATTTTTATCTTCTTCCTTACCAAGCTCTGCTGCCATACCGCTTAAAATATCCATCTGCCGAATCAAATAAGCTGTAAGGTCCGGTGCCTCCACCGGTACTCCCTGATGGAACACAGATGCATTATCCCAGCCGGAATCATTTCCGTGATTGTATTCCGGCAGTGCCCCTTCCTGTTTGATACGGCAGTTCACCCAATACTCTGCCACCTTTTTAAAGCTTTCATAGGATTCTGTAATTCTTTCCTTTTCATCAAAGTAGCCGTTATTCTTTCGTATTTTCTGAAAGGTCCAGGCGTGGATGGGAGGCTTGCAGCAGCTGTAGGAATAAAACCTGTCATTTACATAATCGGGATAACAGCCGCTTACATCCTGTATTCCGTAGAAAACTTTCAACTGGCTGTAGGCTAACTCCGGCTGTTCATAGCTTAAAGGCAGTGCTGAAAAGCAATTGTCCCAGCTCCATATATTAAACATCCAGTTCTTGGAGCTGTACATAGAAGGCTCTTTTAGCACTCCTTCCCTGCCTATAAAATTAGTCCAGGAAAGATAACGGGCAAGAGCGGTCTCTTCCTCGTATACTCCCGGGATACCGGGCATGGAATTCTGCCATCTTTTGTACTCCTCCTTAAGACATTCCTGTACCTCTTCAAAAGATGGATACTCCTTCTTCTTCCAAACCGTACGGTAATTCTCAAGGACAATATATCCGGCCTCTTCTTCCGGTGTAAACAGCATCCCGGCTCCTTCTGTCCCTGTCATCTTCCATGTGCCGTAACTCTTTGCATATCCCTCTTCTACTGTAAAGAGGATTCTTCTCTCCTTGGAATATAAGGTATGTTCCCACTTATTTTTGCCGTAAGGAACAAGGCTGTCGTATTTTCCTCCCAGGGCTTTCAGATAAAGGGACATACCGCTAAGCTTTATGTGTACGGTGTTTTCTTTTCCAAACACGATGGACACACTTCTTTTTTCTTCATCCTTCTGCCGGAATATGAGCAGGGTTTCTGTGGCTTCTACTTCAATAGCAGCGTTTTCCGCTTCCGGGAATAGGATCTCATAAATATTGGAGACAGCTTCATCTCCTCCATGAAGATCTCTAAGATACCACCGGCCGCTGCTTTCTTCTTCCGATATGGCAAAGTAAGAGCCAAAGCGGCTGAAGGGAATTTTTCTGATATCAAATTTCATAATAGCTCCCATGGCATAAATCACCTGCTTGCAGATGATTTATTGCCTCAAATCAGGGTGTGAAATGCTTTTTATTTTTCACACTACCTCTCCGTTAAAAGTATATCTTCTTGCTTTCTGCTATCTCATCAAATGCCTTCACCTTAGAGAATTCCAGATGTATCTTAAAATCCTCAAGCGCTGTCCTGTAAGGTTCCAGCTGTTCCTCTCCGCAGCTGTTGCTGCCAAGTCCCGATTGCCTGTAATCTATATTCACAACAACATCATCACTTTTCTCAATACATCCAATATGTGCTGCCTTTTCCAGAGCTTCTTTTGTATAGTCATGTACATTGATGCCCACAGGACCTGCAGCTTTTATTAACAGACCTTCCTTACCGTCCGTTAAACTGAACCACTTGACCTGTTCCCTGTGCCCATTCTCCTGGGGATATGCGTAATCCGTATGGAAGCTGCCGACATTTCCTCTGTAGACCCCCATAAAGGCTGCCTTGGCACTGTCACAGTAATTCTCTTCATAGCCCTTACCATACCAGGCCACTTCCGTAAGCTTTGGCGTATGAAAGACTATTCCGATTCTTGGAAGCATGGAAGGGAATATTTCGCCTTCCTTTCTCACTTCTCCTGTTAGCTTTAATTCTAACTTTCCGTCACTGTGGAGGTGATAGCGGTATATTAAATAGTACCCCCAGGATTGATTTAAGCAGGAGAAATACTTATAGAAAGTTACCACAACATTCTCTTTCTTTTGCTCTATCTGCATGGCCTCTAACTGTTCACTGGACAGTTGAAGAAAATACTTGTTTCTCCAATCCTCTTTCTTGTACATGTCATTATCAATAATAGCTCTGTCAACCGTCAATTCCGGTCCCTTATTAACCAGTTCCCTGCCATATGCCTTGTAGGATACCAATGTTCCGTAAACCGTATTAAATACAACCTCTGTGTTTTCATTCTGAATGACAATCTCTGTTTCACCGGAAACCACGTTAAAACTGTCTTTCTCTGAATATTTACTTCTTTCTTCCAGAAAAACAGGCAGGTGAAACTGCTCTCTTGCTACCAGATGACCGGCTTTGGCATAAGAAGTATCCTCTTTTAATACAAAGATAAGATTCAGGTAATAATCCGTGTTTGGCAAAGGCGTGATTGGACCACAGGAAAGCTTCATTTCCTGCTTTGTTCCCGGCAATACATTTAAGTCCTTCCGCTCTCCTTCAAAAAGCACCTTATCATCATAGCTTATATTCCACTGTAATTCCAGATGTTCAAGGCTTAAGAAATCATAGCAGTTCTCCACCTCAATAAGCCTGTCTTCCCAGCTTTTTAGCACTGCTTTTACCGGAGCAATAACGTGCTTGTATTCCTTCAGGGCAGGGCTTGGAGTACGGTCAGGGAATAGAAGCCCGTCTATGCAGAAACTCCCGTTGGTTGGTGTATCTCCATAATCTCCGCCGTATTTATAATAAATCTCTCCATTATCTCTCCTGGTCTCAATTCCATGGTCAAACCATTCCCATATAAAGCCGCCCTGAAGTCTTTCATATTTCCGGTATACCTGCTGGTACTCGAAAAGTCCTCCCGGACCGTTTCCCATGGAATGACCATATTCACACATGACATGGGGTTTATTCTCCCCCTGGTCTCCTTCGCCTATTTCAATCAGCTTATTTAACCTTGTATACATGGTAGAATACACATCCGTCACTTTTGCTTCTGAATCACCCTCATAGTGTATTAATCTTGTAGGATCCAGTTCCTTTGCAATACGTGCCATCTTCTCAAAATTACAGCCAAAGCTTGATTCATTTCCCAGAGACCACATGATGATACAGGGATGGTTGCGGTCTCTTTCAATCATTCGTTTGACGCGGTCCACATAAGCGTTCTCCCAGGAAGGGTCGTTGCTGATACGGTTATATTCGCCTGAAAGCTCAAAGCCATGGCACTCTAAATCCGCTTCATCTATCACATAAAGTCCATACCGGTCGCAAAGCTCATAAAGGTACTCATTAGCCGGATAATGAGAGCAGCGGATTGCATTGATATTATGCTGCTTCATCAGTAAGATATCAGAGAGCATATTCTCCTTTGTTACTGTCCTGCCGTTTTCCGGGTCAAAATCATGCCTGTTAACACCGTTTAACAGCACTGCCTTTCCGTTTACAGTAAAGGTACTTCCTTTGATTTCAATTTTACGAAAGCCTGCATAAAAAGGTATGGCTTCCTTTAATTCTTCCCCCTGATATCTCATCAGAAGGAAGGTATATCCATAAGGCTTTTCCGCATTCCAGAGCTTAACCTTCTCTACCGGAATATGGATTCCGGTTGTTTCACTTATGTTTGCCAGCGAACCTTCCGAAATAGTCTTCTCTTCTTCATCAAGCAATACCCATTGCAGAGAGGTATCCCCTGAAGGTTTATCCATAAGAACCTTAACTTTAAGAATACCATCTTCATAGGTTTCATTCAAGTCTGTTTCTATATGGCAGTCCCGTATACAGGTATGGCCCATATTGATAAGTTCCACATCCCTGTAAATACCGCTTAACCACCACATATCCTGATCTTCTAAGTAGGTACCGTCACTCCACTGGTACACTCTTACGGTAATCTGGTTCTCTCCTGCCGTTATAATACCTGTCAGGTCGAATTCTGCTGACATCCTGCTGACCTTGCTGTAACCGACATATTGTCCGTTTACCCACAGGTCATAGGCACTTTCTATTCCGTGGAATTTGATAATTGTGCGGTTGTTAAGCCATTCCTCTCCTACTGCAAAGCTTCTTCTGTAAATACCAGTAGGGTTTTTCGTCGGTACATAAGGAGGATTTATGGGGAATAAATACAATACATCGGTATAGTGCATCTGCCCGTAGCCTTTAAGCTGCCAGCAGGAAGGTACCGTTATGGTACCCCATTCCTTTGTATCTGCTTCCGGCTTATAAAAGTCCGAAGGGGAATATTCCGGAGCCTCCAGGTATAAAAAGTCCCAGCTGCCGTTTAAGCTTATTACGTCCCGTTTACTTTTATCCTCCCTTAGAGCTGCTTCATAGGACGGATAGCGGTCAAAGGCCGCATGCCCTAAAAGTCTGTTAATATGCATAACGGTATGGTCTTCCCACCGTTTCTTCTGTCGTTCCATATTGGTTCCTCCTGTCATTTAATCGCTCCGCTCTTACCTTCGACAATGTATTTCTGAGCGGCAATAAATACTAAGACCGGCGGAATTATCATAATAATTGTAATACACATTAAAGGTATAATCTGTGTTTCATGTACCCCTTTAAAGGAAGCCAGTCCTAATGCCAGGGTGTATTTGCTTCTGTCCTGTAAGAAAATCAACGGTCCAAGGTAATCATTCCAAACCGTCAGAATATTTAAGATTCCGATTAATATCAGCTGGGGCTTCATCATTGGCATGAAGATTCTGGAATAGATTTCAAAAGCATTGGCGCCGTCAATTCTGGCTGCCTCTTCAAAATCCTTTGGTATTCCCATTAAAAACTGCCTTAATAAAAAGATGTAGTAGGCTGACCCGAAAAAGGAGGGGACAATCAGGGTCTTTAAGGAGTTAATCCAGCCAAAAGCCTTAAACTCCATGTACATGGGAATCATGGTTACATCCCAGGGAATCATCATGGTTGCTAAAAGTATCATAAACAATATATTTTTAAATCGGAAATTATATCTTGCAAAACCGTAGGCCACCAAAGAGCAGGAAAGTATCTGCCCTATGGTCGTCATAACGGTTACCAGCACGGAATTCATCAAAAAGCGGGTAAATTCCTGTGACTGCCATGCTGTAACAAAGTTGCTGATAAGCCATTTGTCCGGCAGGAACTTGGGAGGATAGCCCTGAGCCTCTGCTTCCGTCTTAAAGGCGGTTAAAATCATCCATAGAAGGGGAAACAGAAAATATACGGCAACAGCGCCTAAAATAACATACATAATTACTTTATATTTTTTTGAAGTCTTCATTTCTTTTTCCCCTCCTTTACTTCCGTTTCATAGAACACCCATGCGGAAGAGGATTTGAACACAATCGATGTCAAAATTAATATTACGATAAACATAACCCATGCATTGGCACTGGCATACCCGAGCTTATGATGCTTAAAGGCGTTGTTATATACGAACATACCATAGAAATAGGTAGACTTAAGGGGTCCTCCTCCCGTTAGCAAAAGCACCAGAGTCAGTTGCTGCAAAGCTGATATTAAAGAGGTTATTACATTAAATAATATGGTTGGCGTTATGATGGGTATGGTAATCTTAAAGAACTGCCCTACATGGCTGGCTCCGTCTAAGGAAGCTGCTTCATATAGATCTATGGGTATGTTCTTGATATCCGTATAGAATATCAGCATCATGGTACCAACGCCCCAGGCACTTGCCAGAACGATTGCAAAGAGTGCCCATGCCGGATCTACAAGCCACTTCGGTCCTTTGATTCCGATAAGGGACAAAAAGTAGTTCAATATCCCGTAATCTCCGTTTAATATCCATCCCCAGATGATGGAAATAGCAACTCCCGATACAACAGCCGGAATGTAATAAATGGTACGGAAAACCGTAACTCCTTTTACAGGCTGTGTGATAAGCATGGCCAGAGCCAATGCTATTATCAGATTAAGGGGCACAAAGATTGCTGCAAATTTCAGTGTGATAGCCAGGGACTTATAAAACTGGGGGTCTTTTGTAAACATTTCAATGTAATTTCCAAAGCCTGCAAAGCTTGGTTTTGATACAATCGACCAGTTAAAGAAGCTCATTACCAGAGATAATAACAGAGGGCCAAGTGTAAAAACCAAAAATCCGACAATCCAGGGCAATATAAATAAATAGGGGGTAGCTTTTCGTAATCTTCCTTTTCTTTTCATGCGTCATTCACCTTTTCCATCAATCGGACCTTTTTGTCCTTACTGTTCTGCCACCTCATCCAGTACTGTTTTGGGGTCATCATATACGGTAGAATTGAAGATCCGCTCAAATGCTGTACTCAAAGCATCCGATATCTCACTCCACTCCTGGGTCTTAAAGGAGGTAGGTGTATATCCTTCACTTTGCTGTAACATGGAATAGAAAACACCTTTTATTGCATCGCTTTCAATACTTTCTGATTGTACCACAGATTTTAAAACCGGTAATTCATATTGAATACGCGCTTTGTTTAAATCTTCGCTGGTCCAGTATTTAATAAATTCCCAGGCAGCATCTTTATTCTTAGAATCCTTTGACATGGCAAGCCCGGAAGAGCTTAATATACTGACAGACGGACTTCCTTCCTTAAACATAGGAATTTGCACAACGCCATAATTCAGTTTCGCATCATTGAAGGAAGAAATCGGCCAGGAACCGTTAATATACATTGCTATCTTACCTGCCAGCATCTCATCTGTGCCGTCTTTATCTGTGGCTACAGCGATGCCTTCCTTCTCCATGTTCTGAAAGGTACTAAGTACCTGAACAGACGCGTCACTGTTTACATAATCTTTCAAATTACCCTTATCATCGGAAAGTGCCGTGCCATTACTCCACAGATACATTTCAAAATCATAGGGATCCGGAACTCGTTTAAAGCCAAACCCGGTGATGTTCTTACTGGTATCGGTAAGCTTCTTAGCAGCATCCGCTAATTCCTTAAACGTCCATTCTGCCGTAGGATAAGCAACTCCTGCTGCATCAAAAATATCTTTGTTATAGTACAAAACATGTGTGGTAAAACCTACCGGAATTCCATAAATGGTATCCCCCATCTTGTTATAGCTCCACAATGTCTCATAGAAATTATCCTTATAAGTCTGTCCTTCCTTCTCAATGTAGGAATCAAGAGGTTCCAGTCCTTCATAATAAGCAGGATAATTCCACATATACATAACGTCCGGTGCATCCTTTGAACCCATGCCCGCTGCTATTTTTGTGTCAAAGTCGCTGCCGTAGGCTTCCAGAGTTACCTTGATATCTTTATGTGCTTCATTGAACTTGTCTACTAGTTTCTGCTGTTCTTCCAGGTCTTTGCTGTTATCCCAGGAAGCAAAACGAATGCTTTTTACTCCGTCCGCATTTTGCTTGTCCGACGCCTTACACCCCATAAGGGAAGCTGCCATAGCAATTACAAGTGCTGTTGCTACAAAAACTTTCTTTTTCATATGAATACCTCCAATAAATTATATGTTTTTGATATTTGTATTATAATATATCCATATAGTAAAAGTCAACTGTTTTACTAAGTAAAATATATTATTTTTACTTAAAATATTTTCCAACTTATCGATTTTAATTATATTATCTCAAAAACATATATATCTTTTTAATTTTTTGAATAGCTATTCTGTTTAAATTGTCTAATTTCCTCATTTCTTCACTTTATTATCTTTTAGTAAAATATCATATTTTACTAATTATAAATTAATACTTCTCCCGTCTATTACAAATTAAGTATACATCCCGGCTGACCTGCTTATACGCCAATATAGGCAATAAACTTTACCCAGGCAAAATACACAACAACAAGGCGTCCTTAAGACCGGGCGCCTTATTGTTAACTATTATGATAATTTTAAAATTGTAAGAGCTGCTACTACGCTGCCTGGTGCAAGATCAGGGAAAGTAATGGAAATAAAAGAATCGTTCGTAACTGTTATAGTAGCCGGTGCGGTAGTTACCTCTACAATTGCAGTGATTTCTACTCTTATCGTTGTAGCTGTATCACCAGTAGTTCCTCCCGGGATTGGTGTTCCATTAAGATTAATGGACACAGATGTGAGAGTTCCTAATACATTTGCTTCAAACGTAATAAGATATGCGCCTGTTTCCGTCAATACCGTATCCGTAGTATTGGGCAATAAAATACCAACAGGCGAACTCGGAACATTTCCGCTATCAAATACAAATTCAGCACCGCCGGCTATGGTTCTGTCAGAATTTGTACTATAACGGAAAACGTAAGAATTGACTCCTGCCGGTCCTGGAGGGCCTTGCGGTCCCTGTGGACCTGCTGGACCTTGCGGACCTGCCGGACCGGGATCTCCCTGCGCGCCTTGCGGGCCTGTGGCTCCTGCCGGGCCTTGGGCTCCTGCCGGACCTGCTTCACCCTGTGGACCTGCCGGGCCTGGGTCTCCCTGCGCGCCTTGCGGGCCTGTGGCTCCTGCCGGACCTTGCGGCCCTGTAGCTCCTGTTGCTCCCGTAGCTCCTGCCGGACCTGGGTCTCCCTGTGGACCTGCTGGACCTGTGGCTCCTGCCGGGCCTTGCGAACCTGCCGGGCCTGCTTCTCCCTGTGGACCTGCCGGACCTGCTTCTCCTTGCGGACCTTGGGGACCTGTGGCTCCTGCCGGCCCTGTGGCTCCAGTTGCTCCCGTGGCTCCTGTTGCTCCTGCCGGCCCTGTTTCACCCTGCGGACCTGCCGGGCCTGTGGCTCCTGCCGGACCTGTGGCTCCAGTTGCTCCCGTTTCTCCCTGCGGACCTGCCGGACCTGCTTCTCCTTGCGGACCTGCCGGACCTATGGCTCCTGCCGGACCTTGTGGACCTGCCGGGCCTGATGCTCCTGTGGCTCCGGTAGCTCCGGTTTCACCTTGCGGGCCTGTAGCTCCTGCCGGACCTTGCGGGCCTGTGGCTCCGGTTGCTCCCGTAGCTCCTGCTGGGCCTTGTTCTCCCTGCGGACCTGCCGGGCCTGTGGCTCCTGCCGAACCTGTAGCTCCAGTTGCTCCCGTTTCTCCCTGCGGACCTGCCGGGCCTGCTTCTCCTTGCGGACCTGCCGGACCTATGGCTCCTGCGGGACCTTGTGGACCTGCCGGGCCTGATGCTCCTGTAGCTCCTGTTTCACCTTGGGGACCTGTGGCTCCTGCCGGGCCTTGCGGACCTGTAGCTCCCGTGGCTCCTGCCGGGCCTGCCGGACCTTGTTCTCCTTGCGGACCTGCCGGGCCTGTGGCTCCTGCCGAACCTGTGGCTCCGGTTGCTCCCGTTTCTCCCTGAGGACCTGCCGGACCTGCTTCTCCTTGCGGACCTGCCGGGCCTATGGCTCCTGCCGGACCTTGTGGACCTGCCGGGCCTGATGCTCCTGTGGCTCCTGTGGCCCCGGTTTCACCTTGCGGGCCTGTGGCTCCTGCCGGACCTTGCGGACCTGTGGCTCCTGTGGCTCCTGCCGGGCCTGCCGGGCCTTGTTCTCCCTGCGGACCTGCCGGGCCTGTAGCTCCTGCCGGACCTGATGCTCCTGTGGCTCCTGTGTTTCCTGTTGGACCTTGTGGCCCCTGCGGACCTGCCGGGCCTGTAGCCCCTGCCGGACCTTGCGAACCTGTGGCTCCCGTTTCTCCTTGCAGACCTGCCGGACCTGCTTCTCCTTGCAGGCCTTGCGGACCTGTGGCTCCTGCCGGACCCTGTGGACCTGCCGGGCCTGCTTCTCCTTGCGGACCTGCCGGACCGGGATCTCCCTGCGGTCCTGTTGCTCCTGCCGGACCTGTGGCGCCTGTTGCTCCTGTCAAACCAATAGGACCTTGTTCTCCTTGGGGACCTGTAGGACCTATCGGACCAGGTGCTCCTGCCGGTCCTGTGGATCCTGTGGCTCCCGTAGCTCCTGCCGGACCTTGCTGACCGGGCGGGCCTGCCGGGCCTGCCGGACCTCTAGGACCCATGGGACCTAACGGGCCTTGAGGGCCTTGAGGACCCTGCGGGCCGGGAGGGCCAGGAGGGCCGGGTTGTGGGCAAGGAGGCGGACAAGGAGGCGGGCAAGAAGGAATCTGTCCACAGCAATCGCCAGGACGGCCTGTATTCCATCCACCGTTTAAACCGGTTGCCGAAACGGTAGATTTATCATCTTTTAGACGCTTACCTGCTTTTCCAGGATCTGATGAATTAAAACCAGCGTTCATGCAAAAAGCTCCTTTCATGAATTCAGGACAAAATATCCTGCACAATAATATAAGGGAAGCTTTTTTTCGCTTCCTACCATATAAATATGATAGATACGCGGTTTTGTGTCTGTTATTTCCTTCTTTTAAAAAATATAATAACAGTATTTAGCTCATGGAATATTCCTTTAAATACCCTTCCAGCTTGTCCGCCTGAATAATAAATTCTTCACTCATAGCAGCACTTTCTTGTGCAGCTGCAGCATTTTTTTCAATGATCGGTGTTATACCTTTAAGAAATACATGGGTATTTTTTAGCTCATTTTCTATTCCACTGGTATTATGGGCCAGCTTTTCCATTACATCGTTGGTCTCTTCTGCCACTTTCACGATCCTTTTAAAATTCCCCGCTGTATTGTCTGCTTGTTCTGCTCCTGACCGAATAGCATTTACGGTACTGTTTATTAAGCCAGAAGTGGATTGCACCGCCTGGCTGCATCTGGCAGCTAATTTTCCGATTTCGGATGCTACTACCCCAAAGCCTTTTCCATTTTCACCTGCCCTGGAAGCTTCTATCGCTGCATTAAGCGCCAAAAGATTGGTCTGTTCCGCTATTTGCTCAATAACGGCAATAATCTGGGATATTTCTTCTGCCTGCTGCTTTATAACCTCCATATCTTCCAACACCCTTTTCATACTGCCATCACCTTCTCTGGCTGCACTTACAGCTGCTTTTGTGAGTTCGCTGACCTGACCGGTCTGCAAAGTATTTGTATTTATCATCTCAACAATCGCTTCAACCTCTCCCATTAAGCTATTTATTCTGTTGTTTTGTTCCACACTTCCATCTGCCACAGTTTTGGCAGTAAGTGCTATCTGGGCAGAACCGGTTGTTATATCCCTTGCAGTCAGAGATATTGCTTCTATCACCTTTTTAAAGGATAGGATTGTATTTTCAAGAGATGTCTTTATCGGCTTAAAATCCCCTTCATAATCAAGGTCTACCAATACGGCAAGATTCTTTTGCTCTAATTGTTTTACTACATAAGTAATATTATTAATGTAGTTATTCAATTTCTCTATTGTTATCATAATCCCCTGACACAGGATTCCCATCTCATCTTTAGAAGTTATGTGCAGCTCCACACCTAAATTACCATCCGCTATCTCTTTCATTACCGTCATGATGCTGTCCACAGGCTTTATAATACTCTTGATTGTTCTTTTCAGTATGTGAATACAACTAAGAGCTCCAACAGCAAACAGCAGCAGGAAAAGACCAATGCTGACTGCAACTTTAATATTGGTGACCTGCATAAAATGCTGTCCGTAGGAAGCGGTGAAATTTTCTAATTCCTCAAATTCTTCCAGCATATGGCTGTGTATGGGGACATAATCATTTTTATAGGTACTGTATATTTTATCCTGGTCAAATACTTTAGCACTCTTTAATATCTCCTGTCTATAGCGGTCCGCTTTTTTAAGTTCCAGCTGCAGGCTTTTTATTGTCTCTTTGTTTTTCCCTTTTTGTAATACAGGAATGGAAGACAGTTGCTTTATGTAGGAATCCAATAAGCCATATTCTGCTTCGGAGCTTTCGATATATTTACTGCACAGATTCTTATTCTTAGTAATATAACTGCGGTAAATGTTGTTTTCTATGTTTTTCATAGAAACCTGCGCCTTTAATATTCTTTCTTCTGTGGTGTAAATCTGAGAATGAAATTCATTGGTCATATTCCTTAATGATATGATATTTACCAGTGATACTGCTACCATTAATAAAACTACTATGCCTATATAACCAAAGATAATCTTAAGTCTCTTTCCTATGGGTAAATCATAAATCTGATTTATCCTATCCTTTATACGAATTCTGCTGCTCTTCCTCTTTTTGGCCATTCTTTGCTTTTTTTCTTTTGTATTATTCTTCATATAGCCTCCATCTTAACCCCGTTTTCTTATTCAGAATTAATCTAACAATTCCCTGTAAATCCTATATGGCCATATTGTAAAGATAATGTAAAAAGGCTGTTCCGATGGAGATAAGGGGCTGCATCTGCAGCTCCTTATCTCATCAAAACAGCCTTTGAATTACCATGCTTTAAGTCATAGTTACTGTATTTCAATTGTTCTGCCACTATCGGTTATGGCATCCGTTTTTGGAAGCGTAACCTCCAGTATACCATTATTATAAGATGCCATTATTCTGTCTTTATCAACTCCTGCTGCAGAAAAAGCTCTCTGGTAGGAACTTAGGTTTCTCTCTCTTCTGATATAATTTCCCTTTTCCTCCTTCACCTCTTCCTGATGATTTGCTTTAATAATCAGCATATCATTTTCAAGGTTGACAGAGATATCTTCCTTCTTAAAGCCCGGAAGCTCTGCCTGTAAGAGATAATGGTCCCCTTTATCAAGCACATCCGTGCTTCCTCTGTCAAAACGGTTAAAAAAATCATCAAAGAAATTGTCAAACAGGTTGCTAAATAAAGCTGGTTTTGTCTGTTCATATAGCATAGGTCTTAACATAAAAATCACTCCTTTTCCTGTAAGGGCCATTCCTTGTGTCGGTCCTCTTGTTTGTTTATTTGTTCTATTTACATTAATTGTTATACAACATATATAACAATTAATCAATAAATAAAAAATAAACATTTTATAAAATAATTGTAAAGTGATATTATGTCTGCAGACCTTTTGGTTTGTCTGGATAGAGGAAAATAGTTTCATGATTTTAAATGATATTTCGCATAAAGACAAGAAGAATCCTCATAAGATTAATAAGACCGAAAGGAAAGAATGGCTGCCATATGAATCAAAAAGAAAAGGTACAGATTATTGTCCGCTGCAGTGATTATGAAAATAACTATAACGAAGTTGCTTCTATGGGTAAGCTAAAATATAAATTGCCTATGATTGATTCTTATGTTATAGAGGTGGAGCCGGATATGCTAAAGAACCTCCAGTCAGAAAATCAATTGTGGAGTTACGAACTGGATACCCATATTACGGCACAGATGAACCGCGTTGCGGATATTATAGATCTGAAATGGGCACATGACAGAAATATTATGGGGGGAAATGTAGGGGTCGCGGTCGTAGATACCGGAATCTGCATGCATAAAGATTTTGTAGAAGGAAAAAACCGCATCAGGGCCTTTTACGATCTGATACACGGACGCATTGAACCCTATGACGATAACGGGCATGGAAGCCATGTATCCGGTATCATTGGCGGAAACGGTTTTCTCTCCGGGGGCAGGTACTGCGGCATTGCCCCAAAATGCGATATTATCAGCATCAAGGTGTTAGATCAAAAGGGTGACGGGAATATATCGGATGTTTTAGCCGGCCTGCAATGGATTATTGATAACAAGGCTAAATATAACATCCGGGTCGTCAACATATCCGTTGGCACCACTACCAAAGATAACGCCGATGAAAATTCTCTGTTAGTAAAAGGTGTTAACGCTGTTTGGGATGCAGGTATTGTCGTCGTAGTTGCTGCCGGTAATAACGGTCCCGGCCCCATGTCCATCTCCACTCCCGGCATCAGCCGAAAAGTAATTACCGTCGGCTCCTCAGACGACCGGATTACCGTGGAGCTTTTCGGCAACAAAACAATGGACTATTCCGGCAGAGGACCTACCGCTTCCTGTGTAAAGAAGCCGGATATCGTAGCTCCCGGTTCCAACATCGTATCCTGCGGCACCATGAAGAATTACCAAAGATACCGCTACAATGTTTTAAATAATCCCAGAAATGATTATTCCAATCTGATGTATACCGTCAAGAGCGGCACCTCCATGGCTACTCCCATTGTGACCGGTGCAATTGCTCTTTTACTTTCTGTGTATCCCTCACTTACCAATAAAGAAGTTAAACTTAAACTAAGGGACTGTGCCATAGACCTTGGCTATCCCTGGGCCAAACAGGGCTGGGGTCTTCTTAACATCCCAAGGCTTCTGCAATAAGAAAGATATGTTTCCTGCTGTAATGAAAGTCCCCTTACAGAAGAAGGAGCTGTCGCTTTAACGATTGATAAATCGTGAAGTGGCAGCTTCCTTTTCCCCAAAAATCCCCTTTCCTTATCTACATTCGGGGGGTTAGAAAAACTTAGACTTTCAATATACTTTTAATTACCATTTTGATTATTTTGTAGATACAGTAATTACCTTACTATAGGCACCATAGGCAATCTTTTTATTACTCGTTTTATATGCTCTAATCTTAAATTTATATGTTGTTCCGGACGCAAGTCCTTTCATTGTACTTGACGTTGTATAATAATTTTTTATTGTTTTTATCTCAATCCATTTTGAGTTTTTATATTGGTAAATTTTATAACCAGTAACGCCAGTCTGCTTTGCCCAGGTAAGTTTCAGGGATGTTTTACTTTTACTGGACAACTTCAGGCCTTTCGTAACAGACGGAGCATTTGTACAAGATATTACAGCACTATATTTTGCTTTAATATTATTTTTAGCCCCTCGTGCTTGAATCTTATAATAATATGTTTTACCGATTGAAATAGATTTATCTGACCATGTTAATTGACTGGCATTTGTAACAGTGCCAACTTTCTTATAGCCACCTGTCTTGCTAGAAGAGCGATAAATATAATATCCATTTGCTCCAGCTACCCTATTCCAATTTAGTTTAATATAAGAATATTTCACGCAATTAGCTTTTACTAATTGAGGAAAGTTTAACACCGGCATATTTGCTGATAATATGTAAGTAGAATTATGACTAATCTCATATTCAGTATAGCCATCGCCAGCACATTCAACGTCTGTATCAAGCACATCAGGAGCTTGATCATAATAAGATAATATCATATCCGATGTGACCTTATATTTTTCCTTTAAAAATTCATTACTTATACGCATCTGAACTTTTCCGGGAAGAACCCCATTCTCAGCATATTGCATACGAAGGATATAATCATCATTTGCACATCCATAATCCGAACCCCTCTTCTTACTGATATTTACATTCAGATTGATAGTCTTACAATTATCCGGATTAATGTCCTTGCCGTTAAATATCCATTGTACATCATTATTCTCAAATACAACTGTTTTATCTTTTCCGGCAATTGCTTGAAAAAGTCTTTTATCTGCTTTATTGTTATTACGAAAATCCAATACTGCAGTCTGCCCTTCATTCATGGAATTAATTGCAAGTACTGCCGCATCAACATTTCCAGTCGCTCCATTATAAGTTATATCGAAAGCGCTGTTAATTGTTATAGTTGGATCTATAAATCCGCTTACCTTTTTTAAATCCTTTCTATCATACGCTACGTCGCTTCCCACAGCTGGAGAAACTTGAATATAATCAATTTTATATTTTCCTTCTCCTTGAAATGGGTCTATGGGAAACTTCAATCTATAGGTTCCGCTCATTATTGGTGTATCCGAGTACCATGATAGGAATACATTTCCTCCTTCTTCATTAATTAATATAATAAATACACAGCTCACACCATATTTACCCGTAGTTATAGTTATAGGAACCTCAAGACAATCCGGTGTTACTATTGTTGTGTTATCAAGATTAATAGACTTAATAGTAGGTGTCGTACTTACTTCATAGTTTGATTTAGTAACAGTAATTTTCTGTGTGAACTTACTCCATTCAGGAGAGTCCGGAGTATACTCTGTATAATTGCCGCCATGATCAGACAAAGTGACCCTTTCAAGTGTATAAGAACCCACTACTAAAGGATCCTGAATCATAGCTATTAGATTATACTTACCAGTATGTAGTTCATTTCCATCAGGGTATATGCTGTAAACCTGCCAGTGTACATAGAAAAGCGCATTTTTTTCATTTCTAAATGATAGAGTAATATCATTTATCCCACTTCCATCATCTATAGTATCAACATTTATGTTAATTAATCCAGTTGAAGAATCAATATTGTCCGCGTTTTCTATAGTCATATTGTTAAGTTTAGGTTCCGTAAAATCTGTAGTTGTTGAATGTGTAACAATTATTTTAGATGTTGAATTTTTTAAACATTCTGCTCCCTTTTGAACGCTGTATTCACTAATATTTCCATTCGCATCAGATAAATAGATATCTTCTAAAAAGTACATCTCCTCATAGAAGAATTTTTCATTAAATGATAAAGTCACCGTTGTCTTTCCCGAATATAATGGATTTATTCCTTCATCTGGTGATGCAAAATACTGTAAAACCCTTATCTTTCCACTTTCTTGCCCTTTAAAATAGATAATTATATTGTTTACGCCTACTCCGTCCTCTTTCAAATCAAAGGTAATTTTCATTCCTTTCTCCGTGTCAATATTATCTGCATTTGAGATTGTTAATCCATTCAGAATTGGCGCCGTTTTATCATATCCTGTATCTGCCTGTACTATAACAGAACTGCTAAAAATTTGTACAACGAAAAGTATTACGATCAATAACATTCCTAATGATTTTTTAAGTATTCTATATGATCTCATAAAATCCCCCTATAAAGTTTATAATTTACTTTCTTAGACACAAACATTTCACACTCTTGAAATGAATGGTCCCTACAATTATAAAACAAACAACTACTGTAAAAAAGAGGATTATTATTCCAATAATTATTTTCACATTAATATTGCTTCAATTAGTCGCGTTGCTCCATCATAAACGCATAATAAATGCATTCCAGTCTTTCCATTTTGAATCTTGTTATGTAGTTTGTTTATGTTTCTCGCCATCGCAAGAATTTTTTTACAGTCAAAAGAAGCTGCGCACTAATACTTAGTGCGACAGCCCCTTCTTTCATTCATTAAAACTTCTTATACATTTCTTTCTTTGCACCGCATACAGGACAGTTATCAGGCGCACCATCCAATATGGTATGTCCGCATATAGGACAGACATAAACTGCTTCTAGTTTAATATCCTGATTGCCTTTTGCCGCATCCTGTGCCTGTTTGAATAATTCCGCATGAATCTTCTCAGCTTCCAGAGCAAAATGGAAGGATCTCTGTGCACCCTTTTCTTCCTGGAACTCTGCTGCATTCAGGTAAACGGGATACATCTGCTCTACCTCATGAAGCTCTCCGTTGATAGCTCCCTGCAGATTGTCTACGGTTTTACCGGTTCCGAATACTGCCCCTGCTACTACGGTAGCATCTGCCGTATTGCCTCCGATTTCCTTGAAATGGTTATTAGCATGTACCCTTTCTGCATAGGCAATCGCCTCAAATAATTTAGCTATGTTAGGAAAACCTTCTTTCTCGGCCATAGTTCCCCAGGTTAAGTACCTCATATGCGCCATGCTCTCTCCGCCATAAGCAGAATGTAGAAAATCACTGGTCATTGCATTTTTAACTGCCATCTTTAACCTCCTATAATAAATTATTTATTTTCAGGGAGGGCAGTGCTTAACAAAACAATCCACACTGCCCTTCCTTACTGACTTCATACGGATTCTTAGATAAAACTTTGAATCAGGTCTTCAAGGACATTCTGATTTTGCTCCTGTTTTATTAAAGTCTTACCTTCTTTTAAGAGTTTATGCTTTCTGTGAAAATCCAGCTTATCCTCACGGTAAAGTATTCCCGTAGGAATCCATTCTTCTTCCATTGCCATAAGTATAGCTGCTTTCTTATCCGCAGGGTCATAATCCTCACTAAGAGGTCTGACAGTATTCTTATAATAAGAAAAAGTATTTATCTTGTTAAAGCTGATACAAGGCTGCATGATATCCACAAACGCATAACCGGGATACAAAATAGCCTCCTTCATCAGGGTTACTAACTGCTTTGCATCTCCGCTGAAGCCTCTTGCAACAAATCCGGCTCCCGCAGCAATTGCCATCAGCACGGGATTTAGCGGTACATTGATACTGCCGCTTGTCTGTACCGGGGTAACATGCCCTTCCTTACTGGTGGGGGATGCCTGCCCTTTCGTAAGCCCGTATATCTGGTTATCATGAACAAAATGGGTAATATTCACATTTCGTCTGATGTTATGGATAAAATGATTTCCGCCTTCACCGTAGGAATCACCGTCACCGGAATCTACGATTACCGTAAGTTTTTCATTTGCAATCTTGGCTGCCACAGCCGCAGGAAGAGCCCTTCCGTGAAGCCCGCAGAAACTGTTTGCGCTGATATACTGCGGTGTCTTGGCCGCCTGGCCGATACCGGCTACCATTAATACATCTCTTGGCTCTTTATCAAGCTCTTCAAGGGCTGTTTTTAAACTGTTTAATATGGCAAAGTTGCCACAGCCGGGGCACCATGCCGTCTCGTAAGTTTGAAATTTACCCATACAGTTAAAAACCTCCTTCCAAAACCTGCTTTACGATTTCCTCTCCGGAAATCTGTCTGCCGTCATATTTTAAAATGCTCCTATTGCAGTCTATGCAGGCCTCTTCTCTTATCAAAGATGCAAGCTGGCCGGTAGCATTTTGTTCCACATTAATCAATATCCTGCCCTTGGCATACTTTTTCAGATGCTTTTTGGGAAGAGGATAAATATCCCCAAAGACAAGGGCACCAAAACTGCCCTTTCCAAGCTTATTTAAAGTAGTAACCGCCTCCGTAATAGGACCATAAGTGGAACCCCAGCCTAATAATAAGACTTTGCAGTCTTCTTCCCCGATAAACTCCGGCTCCTGTAATTCTTCTATCAGTTTATCAAGCTTTCTCATCCTCTTATCCATCATAGCATTACGAACTTCGGCTGACTCCGTGATAAAACCTCTTTCATCATGCTCATCACTGTCTACCGCAACCAAATGCTCTGTTATTCCAGGTATCAGCCTGGGAGAGATACCATCCTCTGTAATCTTATACCGCAGATACTCACCCTCTGCCTCTTCGGCATGTTTTACAAGGGTAATCCCCGATGTATCATAAGGTTTTACGCAGGCGGTTGTATCACCAAGATACTGGTCACTTAAGAGAATGACCGGTATCTGGTACTTTTCAGCCATATTAAGCGCTCTGGCTGTCTGGTAAAAGGCATCCTCCTGATTTCTTAAGGCAATAACCATCCGGGGGAATTCCCCTTGTGCTGCCGATATAACGAACTTCAGATCACTTTGTTCGGTTCTGGTCGGAAGTCCCGTAGCCGGTCCGGGGCGCTGTACATCCACTGCAACCAGAGGAATTTCAGCTATTCCGGAAAATCCAAGTGCCTCAACCTTTAAGCAAAAGCCTCCGCCGCTGGTTCCTGTCATTGCTCTGGCACCTGTATAGGAAGCTCCCAGGGCCATGTTAATAGCAGCAATTTCATCCTCCGCCTGTTCTACTACCACTCCTGCTTCATTCCCTACTCTTGCAAGGTATTCCATAACCGCCGTAGAAGGTGACATAGGATAGGCTGAGTAGAACTTAAGCCCGCCGGCTATTGCACCAAGCCCTAAAGCCTTACTGCCGGATATCAGCATGTAATCCTTAAAAGGTCCGTCAAGATGACTGAATACAGGTGTGACACTGTCATAGCCAATTTGCATGGCTTTTAAGTTGATTTCTAAGAGTTCCTTCCTTATGATTTTTTCCATGACTTCTTCCACATATGTAAACGGTTCGCCAAAAAGCTTTAGCACAGCACCTATGCCTATAATACCGGATACTCTTATATTTCCAAGCTCCTTTGCCTGTTTTTCCATGTCCAGCTTAATTGCTCCGGGTTCTGCATAGGATAAGCCGCTGTCGCAAAGAATAAATCCCTTCTCTGTTAGTTTATGTTTATGCAGATGAATGGTCTCATCATTTAAAGCAATAATGCCATCTATTCTGTCACTATGAGAAGTTATCTTCTCTGTTCCAAAACGGATCATAGAAAAATTGTGGCCGCCGCGTACACGGGACATAAAATCCCTGGTGGTATAGATATAATAACCAGAGTGTTTTAAAAGTTTCTCCAGTATTGCAACAGTGGTGTCAATTCCCTGACCTGCTGCACCGCCAATCAAAATATTGTACATAGTCTTCCTCCTTTTCTAAAATCTTTACACCATTATAACCCTACTCTTTGATAATTTCAATAATGATTATTATTTTTATAATTATTTTATTTTTAATATTCTCTTAATCTGTTAGATTATTAACTTGTATCATGATTATTTTCCAAATAATAACATCAAATACTTGATTCCCCTAAACATTCCATAACGGAATTTTAGGCAATAGGGTCATAATTTATATAAGGTATATGAAAAGCAGGCTTGTAATATTCTTATTTAATTAACCTGGAAATGGCTTTGAAAATATCACTTCCAGCACTGCGGGTCAGCTCAAATAATAACGACTCATAGGTTGCTGTCATTATCCCTTCATAAGCAAATCGTTTCAATGCTTCTTCCCTGTCTTCTTCCTTTCTGGAATCCATACAGTCAGTCACTGCAATAACCTGATAGCCGGCAGCTCTTAAATCCACTGCTGTCTGAAGTACGCAGATATGTGCTTCTATTCCGCAAAGAATTATGTTTTTTCGCTGAAAGTTTTTTATACTTTCCCGGATTTCTTCATTTTCATAGCAGCTAAAAGTTATCTTCTCGTAATAAGAGAAGGGAGTTAAACAGCCTCTGATTTCAGGTACTGTCATGCCAAGGCCCTTTGTATACTGCTGGGTTATCAAAAAAGGAATATTAAGCAATGATAACCCTTCTGTTAAAAGCTTTATATTCCGGACACACTTTGTACTATTTTTCATAACAGGAACCAGCTTTTCCTGTACATCAATAACCAAAACCATAGTATCTTCTGCCTTAATTTTCATATTAACTCCTTTCGTGAATATCAAATCTTTGATTTGATATTCCTGAATACGTAGTTGAAAAAACAGCATTTTTGTTTTTTCAACCTAACCTCTTTTCTGCATATGCAATCTGTGATTGAATATTCCTATATTACCAAATATTATAGCATCTCTAATAAAATGGTACAACGCTAACCTTTTATACTTCCCCTGTACAAGGCATTAACGGTAAATGTCGAAAAAGCTCAACAATTTCTCTCTTAAATATAGGAAATAGGGCAAGCCAGTTTTCATATTATACAGTGTAATAACAAATAGGAGGCTCATACATGAGTGATTTAGCTGCAACAAACTGCGGTGGTGGATGCGGATGTGGTAGTGGCAACAGCGCATGGATTCTAATTCTTCTTTTATGCTGCTGTGGTGGAGGTAACGGATTCTTAGGAGGCGGTTTTAATAACAGTGGATGCGGATGCGGCGGAAACGACGGCTGTGGCTCCATTATCTGGATTATCTTAATCCTTTGCTTATGCGGAAACTCCTTCTAATTGCTACAGTATTAATTAGAAGCTACATCAAACCGGGAAAAAGCTGCCATGTGGCAGCTTTTTTCGGCTTCCCGGAACTGTTATATTTTAATTTGATTCTGGTTATTCTTTAAATTATCTTTGCAACAGCCCCATAAGGACAGGGCTGTTGCATCTTCATCGCTTTATCTCCTGCTCCAATCTCCTCTGGCATTAAGCCTGTTTTGTTTGACTCTTTCATAACAGTCCGGATCTATTTCATAGACCGAATTGCCATCTATAACTAAATCTTTTGAGGACTTTTCAACCCTCTCTCCTTTTTTATCCGCAAAGGAATAATCTGTATTATGATTACCCTCATTCATACTATTTGCTTTTTTATTATCATTCCCTTTATTTGCATAATAATAATTTGGCATAATTACCTCCTTGTAAATTATTCTTAACATAACGCTCATGCATAGGGCGAGCTCACTTGCAGTACTTCCTAAAATAGTACTAACGCCTCAAAATAGCTGGAAAAAGAGTGTATTTAGAACTAACAGACTTATTAGAATAAAAGACGTTAACCTGGTATCCGGGTAAATTATTCTTTCACTATTTCTTTACCAATCATTACAATATATGAATTGTATTTTTAAAATGTCCTCGAAAGATATTGATAAATACTTGGTTTTCTTATATACTAAGGAAAATATTTATGGATATAGCGTTTTATATCGGAAAGAGGTTAATATGGCTGGTTCAACATTTGGCTCCATGTTTCGTATTACAACCTGGGGAGAATCCCATGGTCAGGGAATCGGTGCAGTAATAGACGGATGTCCGGCAGGCCTTGAACTGAATGAGGAAGCGATACAGGTATTTCTCGACAGAAGGCGCCCCGGACAGACAAGATACACCACCCAAAGGAATGAAGCAGATACCGTTAAAATATTATCCGGTGTATTTGAAGGCAGGACTACCGGAACTCCCATTTCTCTGGCTGTTATGAATACCAACCAGATCTCAAAGGATTATTCTGAAATAGCAGGTTATTACCGCCCCGGACATGCTGACTATACTTATGATACAAAGTATGGTTTTCGGGATTACAGAGGCGGAGGCAGGTCTTCCGGAAGAGAGACTATCGGAAGGGTAGCCGCCGGCGCCATTGCCTCTTCCATCCTAAAGGAACTCGGCATCAATGTTTGCGCTTACACAAAGTCAATTGGTAATATAACCATTGACTATGCAAAATGCAATAAGGATAATATCTTTAAGAGCCCCTTCTATATGCCTGATATGGAGGCTTCTGCCGCTGCCGAAACACTGATGCAGGAAAAAATCAAAGAACTTAATTCCGTTGGCGGTGTGATTGAGTGTATTATTTCAGGGGTTCCGGCAGGTGTGGGGGAACCGGTCTTTGATAAGCTGGATGCCAACCTGGGCAAGGCTGTACTTTCCATTGGTGCCGTTAAGGGAATTGAATTTGGTTCCGGCTTTCTGGCTGCTGAAAAGACAGGCATAGAAAATAATGATCCCTTTCTGTACGCAGCTGATGGAAAGGTAACCAAACTAAGCAATCATGCCGGCGGAATCTTAGGCGGAATCAGTGACGGCTCCGAGATTGTTTTCCGGGCTGCCGTAAAACCCACTGCTTCTATTGCCATGAACCAAAGAACCATTAATAAAGCAGGCGAAAATATCGATATCAAAATCAAAGGACGCCATGATCCGGTTATTGTTCCAAGAGCCGTTGTAGTGGTTGAGGCAATGGCAGCTATAACCTTAGTGGACATGCTTTTTGTGAGCATGACCTCTAAGATGGATTCTATTATCAAATTTTTTCAGAAAGAACAGGGTGACTGATGAAACAAAAATTCTTTACAACTCAGGAAATGGTTAAAATCGCACTTTTTACTGCTGTTTTATCCGTATTATCACAGATTTCTTTTATGCTCCCGGGAGGAATTCCCATGACCATGCAGACCTTTGGAATTGTCTTAATCGGCACCATTCTGGGCAAAAAATCCGGATTTTCCTCTGTGCTGTTATATCTTTTAATGGGACTTGTAGGTATCCCTGTCTTCGCCAATTTCGGAGGCGGACTGGATTCCCTGGTTGGCCCCACCGGCGGTTATCTGATTGGATTTCTTCCTATGGTATATCTTACAGGCTTAGGCAGTAAAAAATCCTATTATGCCGATGTTTTCTTTAGCATCTGCGGATTACTGGTATGCCACCTCCTTGGATTGTTAGGATATTACCGTGTAACCGGTGCATGGCTTTTACCTTCCGTACCTTTGATGCTTGCTAAGGATCTTGTCACAACAGTACTTGCAATTACTATTGGCAGAGAGGTATATAAAATACTTGCAAATCTATCTTTAAACCGTTATTAAATTTAATGTACAAAGGGGGCTTTTACAGCCCCTTTTCTTTTTATTTACAGCACTTTCTGCGTCCTATTCATTTTCCTGTATAAAAATAAATAAATCATTGACATAGGACTAATTCCGTGTATAATAAGTGATGTGCTGTTTAGCAACACTAAACTTTGAGTTTAATGTCATTAAGTTTGTTATTCAGGAAAGAGGTATATATGAAAATTGGTGGAAAGATCAAGGAACTTCGTGTACAGAAGAATTTGACCCAGGAAGAGCTTGCAGACAGAGCCGAGCTTTCCAAAGGTTTCATCTCCCAGGTGGAAAGAGACTTAACAAGCCCCTCCATTGCTACCTTAGTAGATATCCTGCAATGCCTTGGCACCAATCTGGAGGAATTCTTTTCAGATACTTCTACCGAACAGGTGGTATTTAAAAAAACAGACTATTTTGAAAAGTATGATTCCGAATTAAAGAACAATATCCAATGGATCATACCCAATGCTCAAAAGAATATGCTGGAACCTATTTTGCTTACCTTAGAACCTGGCGGCTCTACCTATCCTGATAACCCTCATGAAGGGGAAGAATTCGGATATGTCTTAAGCGGCAGTATCATTCTTCACATCGGGAATAAGACCTTTAAGGCAAAAAAAGGAGAGTCCTTTTATTATAAAGCTGGTAAAAACCACTATATAACTGCTTCTGATAAGCAGGGTGCCAGCTTGCTGTGGATATCCACACCCCCAAGCTTTTAATTTATATAATTATAACCGGCAGGCGGTTTAATAGCACCTGACGATTTTTTCATGATTACATAGGAGGATTTTGCAATGGCTGGCGGTAAGCTGATTGATTTAATGGGAATTACGAAAAAATTTGGCGACAATGTCGTTTTGGATAATCTGGATTTATATATTAAGGAAAATGAATTTTTGACCCTTCTCGGTCCCAGCGGCTGCGGAAAAACTACTACCCTTCGCATTATCGGCGGCTTTGAAAATCCTGACAGTGGCAAGGTGATCTTTGACGGAAAAGATGTTACAAAGCTCCCTCCCAATGAAAGGCCGTTAAATACCGTATTTCAAAAGTACGCTCTTTTTCCTCATATGAGCATTGCTGAAAATATTGCCTTTGGATTAAAGATTAAGAAAAAAAGCAAAACCTATATACAGGATAAAATAAAATATGCCCTGAAACTTGTCAATCTGGAAGGCTTTGAAAACCGCAGCCCTGATTCCTTAAGCGGAGGACAGCAGCAGCGTATTGCAATCGCCAGAGCCATTGTAAACGAACCGAAGGTACTTTTACTGGACGAACCCCTGGGAGCCTTGGATCTTAAGCTTCGCCAGGATATGCAGTATGAGCTTATCCGCCTAAAAAATGAACTTGGAATTACTTTTATCTACGTAACCCATGACCAGGAAGAGGCCCTTACTATGTCCGACACCATCGTTGTCATGAATCAGGGTTATATCCAACAGGTGGGAACCCCGGAAATGATATACAATGAACCTAAGAATGCCTTCGTAGCTGACTTTATCGGTGAGAGCAATATCATTCCATCCACTATGCTGGAGGATGGGCTTGTCAGTATTCTCGGCACGAAGTTCGCCTGTGTAGATAAAGACTTTGGGAAGAACCAGCCTGTGGATGTGGTAATAAGACCGGAAGATATTGACCTTATAAAGGAGGAGGAATCTGCCCTTAACGGTGTGGTCACTTCTCTGATATTTAAAGGTGTACATTACGAAATGGAAGTACTTGCCGGCGGTCATGAATGGCTGGTGCACAGTACTGACCTCTTCCCCGTAGGAAGCAAGGTAGGTATTAAGGTGGATCCCTTTGATATTCACATTATGAACAAACCCCAATCAGAGGATGAGGAGGCTGCGACACCGGATGAATACTAAGAAATGGCTTTCCTATCCCTACACTATTTGGATGGGCATATTTGTTATCATTCCGCTCTTTATCATAATATACTATGGCTTCACTGCCGAGGGGGGCGGCTTCACCCTAAGTAACATTTCCCTGATAACAGACCCTATTAATCTGGCATCCCTATGGCTTTCCTTAGAGCTGTCCTTAGTCAGTACTGCAATTTGCTTACTATTAGCCTATCCGCTGTCCTTAATTCTTCACGGTATGAAGCTAAAGAATAATTCCTTTATTATTATGATATTTATTCTTCCCATGTGGATGAACTTTCTTCTAAGAACACTGGCGTGGCAGAACATTCTGGAAAAGACGGGTGTTATCAATACCTTTCTTAAGCTCTTGCACCTGCCTGCCCTTGATTTAATCAATACTCCCGGAGCTATCATATTCGGTATGGTTTATAATTTTCTGCCCTTTATGATACTTCCCATTTATAATTCGCTGTCAAAAATAAGTGATGATTACATAAATGCCGCCAGGGATTTAGGTGCAAATTCCCTTTTAACCTTTTTAAAGGTTATCCTTCCCCTGTCCCTGCCCGGTGTAGTAAGCGGTATTACGATGGTGTTTGTACCGTCCTTAACCACTTTCGTTATATCGGATATTTTAGGCGGCAGCAAGGTAGTCTTAATCGGAAATATCATTGAGCAGCAATTTAAGACTGTGAACAACTGGCATACGGGTTCAGGCCTGTCTTTGGTTCTGATGGTATTTATCCTGTTCAGTATGGCTATCCTTACCAAATACGACAAGGAATCGGAGGGTAAGAACATATGGTAAAGAAATTTT
Source organism: Anaerocolumna xylanovorans DSM 12503 (assembly GCF_900143645.1). Classification (GTDB taxonomy): domain Bacteria; phylum Bacillota; class Clostridia; order Lachnospirales; family Lachnospiraceae; genus Anaerocolumna; species Anaerocolumna xylanovorans. Next base: position 69,253 of record NZ_FRFD01000009.1, read on the forward strand.
TTTCCCGTTTTTATTTGGGATTAATTCTGCTGTTTTTATATGCTCCCATCTTTATCCTTATTATACTGTCCTTTAATAAATCCAAGTCCCGCTCCAGATGGGGAGGCTTTACCTTTACCTGGTATCATAACCTCTTCCAGGATGAAGCGATTATGGAGGCACTTAGAAACACTTTGATTATTGCTTTACTGGCGGCAATCATCGCTTCCGTTATCGGTACCTGTGCCTGCCTTGCCATCAGCAACATGAAAAAGATTCCACGAGGCATTCTTCTTGGAATCTCCAATGTTCCTATGATGAATGCGGATATTGTAACGGGTATCTCCCTGATGCTGCTATTTATAGCATTAAATTACCCCTTAAGCTTTTCCAGTATATTAATGTCCCATATAACCTTTAATATACCCTATGTTATCTTAAGTGTCATGCCAAGGCTTACCAGACAGAATGCCATTATATATGAGGCCGCCAGGGATTTAGGTGCTACAAAATCCTATGCCTTTTTTAAGATCATACTGCCGGATATTTTCCCAGGTATTCTTTCCGGCTTTCTGCTGGCCTTTACCATGTCACTGGATGACTTTGTTATCACTTATTTTACCAAAGGGGCAGGTTTTGACACACTCTCCACTATTATCTATACGGAGGTCAGAAAAGGAATCAAACCTGAGATGTATGCCCTTTCCACACTTCTATTTATCAGTATCCTGATTCTTTTGGTGCTGATCAACCGGAAGAAGGATAAGGAACATGGTGAAAAGCCCTTAAGGAATGCCTGAAGATGACAATTTAAAGATATAGAATATCAAATCAAAGATTGATATTTACGAAAGGAGTAAAACAATGAAAAGAATAACCGCACTGCTGCTCCTATGCAGTCTTATCCTAACCAGCACTGGAGTTGTTACCGGCTGTTCCAAAAGTAATTCTCCAAAGCTTTTGGTTTATAACTGGGGAGAATATATTGATCCCGAGGTGGAAAAACTCTTTGAAAAGGAAACCGGAATCAACGTGGTTATGAGTTACTACGAACAAAACGAAGATATGTATCCCATTATTGCAACCGGTTCACAAAAGTATGATGTCGTATGTCCTTCGGACTATATGGTTGAAAAGATGATTGGTGAGGGACTTCTTGCCAAGATTGATTATAACAATATTCCAAATATTAAGAATATCGACCCTTCTTATTTAAAAAGTGCGGAACAATTCGATCCCGGTAACCAGTACAGCGTGCCTTACTGTTGGGGTACTGTAGGAATCCTGTACAATAAAACTATGATTAAAGAACCCATAGACAGCTGGGGTGCATTATTTGATAAGGATTTCATTGAGAAAAATGGCTATGCCGGTGATATCTTAATGATTAACAGCGTAAGAGATGCTTTTGCCATTGCTCTAAGCTACCTTGGTTACTCTATTAATTCTACCGATGAAGCTCAAATAGACGAAGCGAAGAAGCTTTTACAGGAACAAAAGCCTCTTGTAGATGCTTATGTGGTAGATCAGGTAAGGGATAAGATGATCGGCGGCGAAAGTCCTATTGGAGTTATTTATTCCGGAGAGGCTATCTTTACCCGGAGAGAAAATCCCGACCTGGAATATGTCGTTCCGAAGGAAGGCTCTAATGTCTGGATAGACGGATGGGTAATCCCTAAAAATGCTCCCAATAAGGAGTATGCGGAAAAATGGATTAATTTCATGTGTGATCCTGAAATTGCCCTTAAGAATTTTAACTATATCACCTACTCTACCCCCAATAAGGCTGCCAGAGAGTTAATTACAGATGAAGATATCAAGAACAGCCCTATTGCTTTTCCCGGTCAGGATGTCTTAGATCGCTGCACCACCTACCATTATCTTGGTGAAAAAATGGATGCTCTCTATATCAAGAAATGGAATGAAGTAAAGTCCGTACAGTAGCAAGTAATCAAAACCCGAAGGCGGTATGTTCTCTGCAAATGAGTACATACCGCCTTTCCTGTTCACTGCTTTATTTTATTACACGGTTTCTCTCTTCTCCCTTTAAGAAGGCTTTCATATTCTCAAAGACCTCAGCTACACATCTTTTTCTTGCTTCTACTGTAGCCCAGGCAATATGAGGAGTAATTATCAGACGTTTGCTGTCCTGAATCTGCAATAAGGGATTCTCTGCCGACATAGGCTCCTGTCTTAACACATCAAGCCCCGCTCCGGCAATCCAGCCTTCCGATAAGGCTTTGTATAAAGCCTCTTCCCCAATAATGGGCCCCCTGCCAAGGTTTAGAAGGATGGCCGTAGATTTCATCTCCCGAAAGGCTTCTTCTCCGATAAGATTCCTTGTATCGTCATTTAAAGGAGCATGTATGGAGATAATATCTGATTCTCTTAATAAGGTATCAAAATCTACCCTGGTGTAATCTTCATTCTGATTTTTTCCGGAGGTAGAATAATAGATTATCTGACAGCCAAAGGCTTTCGCTATGCCTGCAACCCCTTTTCCGATATCTCCAAGGCCTATAATTCCCCAGGTCTTTCCCGACAGCTCATTGAATTTTTCATCAAAGCAGCTGAAAATATCGCTTTTTACATAGCCGCCGGATTTTACAAAGGCATCATAGTGGCTTAGCTTCTCATAAAGGTAGAAAAACAATGCAAAGGTATGCTGGACAACCGACTGGGTTGAGTAACCCTTTACATTTGCTACTGCTATCCCCCTCCTGTTCACATAAGGAAAATCCACCATATTGGTGCCGGTGCCCGTAATGCAGATAAGCTTTAGGTTTTCTGCCTCTTTAAGGTTTTCTTCATCCATGGGTACCTTATTCATTACCAGGATATCCGCTTCCTTTATTCGCTCTTTGTTCTTGCGGACATCACCCTTATTATATTTTATGACCTCTCCCAATGCATCAAATATGGATAAATCCACATCATCCCCCAGGGAATCTGTTTCTAAGAAAATTATTTTCATAAACGCCTATCCTTTTATTTTTCTGTCTTAACGTATTCTCTCCGGAAGCCCTATCTTTTTCTGTACCTTCCTAAGAGTCTTGGTTGCAAAATAGGTGGCTTTTTCAGCGTTATCTTTTATGATGCCGTCTACGTAAGCTTTATCCTTTGTAAGTTCCTCCATCCTCTCATGAATAGGACGCAGGACACCATTTACCGATTCTCCTACTGCCAGTTTAAAATCACCATAACCCCTGCCGTCAAATTCTCTCTCAACTTCAGCCGGTGTCTTGTCAGTAACAGCAGAATAGATATCAATCAGATTCTTGATTCCAGGTTTTTCATCCGCATACCGGATTTCATTCTCTGAATCTGTCACTGCTCTTTTGAACTTACGGATAACCGTATCCGCATCATCCATCAGATAAATCGTAGCATTGACATTCTCATCGGACTTGGACATCTTCTTATCCGGCTCCTGCAAACTCATGATTTTTGCCCCAACCTTTCCGATATAAGGCTCCGGTATGGTAAATACATCCCCGTATATACCGTTAAAGCGCTCTGCAATATCCCTGGTTATTTCCAGATGCTGCTTCTGGTCAATTCCCACAGGAACTACATCTGTCTGGAACAAAAGGATATCTGCTGCCATAAGTACCGGATAGGTAAAAAGACCGGCATTGATATTGTCCGTATGCTTTGCTGCCTTATCCTTAAACTGGGTCATACGGTTTAACTCTCCCATATAGGTAAAGCAGTTTAATATCCAGCTAAGCTCTGCGTGCCCGGATACATGAGACTGGTAATAGATGCAGTTCTTTACCGGGTCTAAGCCGGCAGCAATATAGAGACTTAAAAGAGTTCTGGCCCTTTTTCTTAACTCTGCCGGGTCCTGCCTTATCGTGAGGGAATGAAGATCCACCACACAGTAAAAGCATTGGTATGCCTCATCATTATTTAATGCAACCCAATTCTTTAATGCTCCCATATAATTACCCAGGGTGATATTCCCTGTTGCCTGCATTCCGCTGAATAATACTTTCTTTCCGTCTAACATAATTTATCTCCTTCCGTGAATATCAAACTTTATTGAAAAATAAATTTCCTCAACATAAAAAGGACCTCTGCCACAGCATATTACTAGTGTAATATCTACTGGGACAAAAGTCATAACTTCTGCGGTGCCACCCGGCTTGGCGTAAAACGCCCTCTTAATTTCATATACAAAATATATGCTCCGCTGATAACGGATGAAGCTCCCGTCGGGCATTACTTGGGATTTCCCTTTCCTCCCGAGCCTATAAGTCCATTCATTCAGAATCCGCTGCCGGCTTGCACCTTTTTACCAGCTCTCTGTAAGCAGATCAATCTGACTACTACTCTTAATCATCGGCATTTCTATTTTTCTTTTCTGCCTTAAGTATACCCATTCTGTCAATAGAAGTCAACAATAAAGTATTCGTCAAAAAGTCAGGAGTTCCGGGAAGCTGTCAATGGCCCGCTCATAGCCCTCTACCTTCCCAAAGCCGTATCTTGCGTAGATGAACGGTACTTTTGCCTTAGCAGCTGCTAAGAAATCTCCCATTGTATCTCCTACATAGACCGGATCCTTTAAATCATTTCTCTTAGCGACGTTTCCTATATTTTCAGCCTTTAACTGTCCACTTCTGCCCGGGTACTCAAAATCCGTAAAAACATCCCATAATCCGTGGGCGTTTAAGAAGCACTGGATATAACCCTCTTCGCAATTGCTGACTATAAAAAGCTTATATCTTTTCTTTAATTCCTTTAGCGTTTCAATAAGCCCCGGATAAAGAATTCCTCCATCTTTTTCAAGATATGGGCATTGTCTTATTACACTTTCTCTCATAATAGCAAGAGCCGTTTCTTTTCTGGCACTCGGCAGCAGTCTGACTGCTATTTCTTCCAGAGGTAATCCATAAAGAGCCTTTAGATTATCTGCGGTAACAGTATCCTTCACTTCACTATACTTCTTTGCTTCATCTGCCCATACTACTGCCGCCCCATCCGTTGCGTCCCACAAGGTCCCGTCTAAATCAAAAATTATGCTGTCCCACATAATGCCCTCCTTTGCCTTTTTATTATATCCCATATCCCCTTTTGCGTATACTATTTTTTTCTTTTACACTCCCCTTTGATATGCTATAATATTCATGACATTAAGTCTTTACTGATAAAGCATAACATAATATAAGAACCCGAAAGGAGAAAAAATGGAACAGATTGCAAGCTTTACAATTGATCATCTAAGGCTGCTGCCAGGTATTTATGTATCAAGAAAGGATATGGCTGGTTCTGAAACCCTTACCACCTTTGATATCCGAATGACAAGGCCGAATTATGAACCTGTTATGAATACAGCCGAAATTCATACCATCGAGCATCTTGCCGCAACCTTTTTAAGAAACCACCCTCAATTTTCTGACAAGACGATTTATTTTGGCCCTATGGGCTGCCGTACCGGATTTTATCTTATTCTTGCCGGCGATTACAAGTCCAGTGAGGTCGTTCCACTCATCACCGAGATGTATGAATTTATCCGGGATTTTACCGGAGAGGTCCCTGGTGCTGCCGCTGTTAACTGCGGTAATTATCTTGACATGAACCTTTCTATGGCCAAATATCTGGCAGATAAATTTCTTAGAGAAGTTCTCACCGGTATTGATGAAACCCGTCTGACATATCCTGTATAGGAATAAAACACTTTTATCCCTGTTAAGGGACATTCTAAACGAGAAAAAGATTCTGTAACAAACTGTTGCGGAATCTTTTTATTGCCTTTTTTCTGACAGCTTGTCACTCCTATTGGTTATATTTTTTTCTTCCCCGAATATAGTATAATGATAAACCAGAAAGGTCACAACCATGGAAGATAACGGTATTCCAAATTCCTCCGGCAAAGGAGAGGAAAATGAAATAAATAATCCAGACACAGCAAATGGATCTTCTCCCCCCCCTGCGGACAATAACACAGAAAATACATATGGGGATTTTGGTACCGGTAATTGGAGCAATGGAGACTCTTATGGATATCCCCACGGTGCCACAATAACCAGTGATTACGGATATACCTATGGGGCAGAGGATATGAATAACTCCGGTTACTCTTATAATACAGATAATACATCCAGCTATGAGTCTGCCGGAAATAGTAAAAGCTCTGATAGTTCTGATACTTCCAGTGAAGCTTCTTCTGAAAATCCCCTAAAGCACATGGTTGATATCATGAAAGCAGCTCTCCCGCACCTGGATGGCCGGACACAGGAATCTGCCAGCTTGATTATTAAAACCTCCGAGCTTATGGATACCTTACAAACTGTCAAAAATGATGATCGCGTGTCCGCCTCTGGCTTGAATATGCAAAGTATTGATATAGAAGCTTTGTTAAACAGTATCCGTAATGTCTGCTATGCCAAAGAAAAACAAATCATTGATAATATACTTAACTTTTTAAGAATGAAAAATATGTTTGAAACCTACTCTTCTCTGTCAAACATGATGGCTTTCCAGCAAAGTACCGGAGAAAACCAGGAAAACAGTAAGGAAAACAGCGGCACCGGCGGCACCGGATTTAGTCCGGACATGATGGAAATTTTAAGCTCTATGCTGACACCGGAGCAAAAAAGCACCTTCGATAACTTTTCAATGATGTTTAATATGATGCAGGAATAATTATTTTGTGGAATGGAGGCAGCTATGAATAACTTTTCGTGGATGAATCACCCGGCAATGAAGAATATTGATGCCAGAAAGCTTGCAATCCTTGTGGAATTGGCAAATGAAGCTGAAGGGAAATCGCAGGATAAGGTACTACCCCTGCTGATGACAGCAAATGCCAAGCTTAAGTCAATGAACTTAACCTTTACAAAGGAAGAAAATGATTTACTGGTAGACATCCTGACAAAGGATATGTCTCCTGCTGATAGGCAGAAGGTTGAAATGATTAAAAAGATGGCTAAATCACCAAGATCATAGTGTGAATTATTGAAAAGCATAATTCACACAAATGCCTGCGAAATCCTCGGCACAAACTTGAGGTGTATTGAGGAAGGCATGGCTGTTAGTGTGAAATAGAAAACATTTCACACCCTGATTTGAGGCAGTAAATCATCTGCAAGCAGACGATTTATGCCATGGGAGCTAGTGTGAAAAATGAATTTTTCAACTACGTATTCAGGAATATCAAATCAAAGATTTGATATTCACGAAAGGGGTTAAAATGATAAGGGCTGCCGCCAAACAGCAAATAGCTTTCAGCTATATGACTGTTCTGCGGCAGCCCTTCTTCTATCTTCTACTGTCCGTTCTGACCCGTCTGGCTGTGTTCTCCGGTATTGTCTGAACTTTGCGTATAATAACAGGTTACAGAAATTTCCTTGCCATCCTGTCCTGCAATGGTATAAGTTATCTCATAGTTTTTATTGTCACCAGTCCAAATACCCACTGTTATAAGTTCCGTACAGTCTGTATTATCACTGGCAAATGCATGAATTCCTGACAATGCGAACACATCATCCATTTCCGTATCCTTTGGTACATCATACCGGTTTTGGACTCCTTCTATGCGCACGCTGTCAAAATAAGTGTACTGTACCGTTTCCTTTGTGACATTTCCTGCTTTATCAGATACCTTGTAATGAATCAGAAATGCATAGTCTTCTCTTGGTTCTACCGTTATTTTCACATCAGCGGCAGTCAGTTCTGAATAGTCATCCTGTACCGCTATATCTTCCCTTGCTAACTTAAGGATTCCCTCTTTTCCTGCCAGCAGCTGTTCCTTGGTAATGCTTTTAAAAGAGGCGCCTTCTAAAACAGGCGGAGCCGTGTCAACCAGGACTGTCGCTGCTGCCTTGCCTATCTTGTTATTTTCAGCTTTTACACTGTATTTTAGGCTGTATTCGTTCGCATTGACCTTGTTTATTACAACCTGGATATCTTTACTCGAAAGCTTTTTCGTGGAGAGATACGCCGATATTCCCTTGAGGGCATAGGCTTTGTCAATTACGGCAGCCTTTCCCACAACACTGTCCGCCACTCCTTTTATAACAGGTGCACTCTTACACTGCTTCACTGTAATAGTTACTGTTTTGCTTGTCTTTTTCCCCAGTGTGTCATTCACTGAATAAGTAATTTTATAACTTCCGGCTGTAAAGCTGTCAACTTTCCCGGAAGCTTTTATGTTCTTTGTAATATCAAGCCCGGTAGAAGATACTGCCTTAACTCCCGCATACAAATCCACCTTAGAGCCCCACTCCACCGATTTACTTCCGGCACCTTTTAAAGTGGGCAGTTTTTGCAGATAGGGATTATTTTTGCTGGGGTCCGTGGGGTCCCAGCCCGAACCTGCATATAGTTTTACTGCTTCCGGCTTGCCAAGGGGTCCCGGATCTTTTCCATTATATATTTCTACACTTGTACCAAGGGGGCAATTATCATATATCCATTTGGCATCCTCTACCGTCAGCCTTACACAGCCATGGGATGCTGTAGTTCCAAGCTTATTATACTGCCTCTCGGACAGTGTGGAGGCATCCATCTTGTAATACCAGACGGAATGAAATAGGATTCCTTTTACAATTCTGGTAGAGTACTGTCCCCAAACATCTCCCATCAGCAGCTTCCAACGGTATTTGGCAGGTGTTTGAAAGACCCCCAGGGGTGTATCCACACCAACTGAGCACACCATAGCTTTTACCGGTACCGTATAATATCCCTTCTCATCCTTTCCGTAAACTGTAACACAGTTTTGCTGTTTATTTACTTTAATATAGTATGGTTTATTTATCTCTGCTTCTGTCCTTACCGGAGAAAAAAAACTTATCATTAGTGCGGCAATGCTTAAGAGCATAATCTTTTGTAGCATTTTTTTTGAACGTATCATTGATTACTCCTTGCAGCTATTATGCTTTCCATATTTTGTCTCATTTTTTAGTACTGTAACCATAAGCAAATTTTGTGTTAATCTTATGGCAAAACTGTTTCAAATCTATTAAGACGAAAATTGGGAATGGTACAGCGTATAATAAAAGCCTTTTTTACGAAGCAGTTCCTTGTGGTCACCCTGTTCGACGATATTGCCGTTTTTTAATACCAGGATAGTATCTGCCTCCTTTATAGTGGAAAGTCTGTGGGCTATTACAAAGCTGGTTCTCCCCTTCATCATTTTTAAGAAAGCCTCCTGTATCTTTATCTCTGTTCGGGTGTCAATGCTGCTGGTCGCTTCATCTAATATCAGCATGGGAGGATCCATTATTAAAACTCTGGCTATGGTAAGCAATTGCTTCTGTCCCTGGGAAAGATTCCTTCCGTCTTCCTCTATTATGGTATCGTATCCATCCCTAAGCCTCATAATAAATCCATGGGCTTTTACGGCTTTGGCCGCATTTACAATTTCTTCCCTTGATACCTCTTTCCTTCCGTATGCTATGTTCTCAGCAACGGTTCCGCTGATAAGCCAGCTCTCCTGAAGTACCATTCCTATGCTTTTCCTTAACTCATCTTTCCTGACATGAAGGATGTCCTTATCATCAATGAGTATATGCCCGCCATCAAGCTCATAGAATCTCATTAAAAGATTTACAAGGGTTGTTTTACCGGAGCCGGTAGGCCCTACAATTGCTATGGTACTCCCCTTTTTTACTTTCAGGTTAAAGTTCTCTATTAAGGGAAGCTCCTTCTTGTAAGAAAAATATACATTACAAAATTCCACATTCCCCTGGCATTCTGCTAATTCCTCAAAGGGCTCTGCCCTGTCAAGCTCCTCCTCTTCATCCAGAAGGGCAAATACTCTTTCTGCCGAAGCAAAGGCTGCCTGAATCTGGGAAGCTACCGCTGTAATTTCATTGATTGGCTTGGCAAACTGATTGGAATAGGTGAGAAAGCTTGCAATATTGCCGACAGAAAGCCTTCCTGCCAGGCTTAAAATACCTCCCGCTACCGTGACCAGTACATATGCAATGTTGTTAACGAGTCTTGTGGTAGGATTGGTAAGGGAGGAATACCATTGGGCCTTCTGCCCTGCACGGTAAAGCTTTTCATTCTGCTCTTTAAAATGCGCCGCCACCTTCTCTTCATAGCCAAAGGCCATTACAAGCTTTTGGTTTTCTATGATTTCCTCTGCATAACCATTCAGTTCCCCTGTAAGGCTTGACTGCATGCGAAACATCCTTCTGGAATGCTTTGCTATAAAGGAAGCCAGAAAGAAGCACAGAGGTGTCACAAGGATTACCCCAAGAGTTATCAGCGGACTTATTATCATCATAAATACAAAACTTCCCGTTATAATAACCACCGAGGACATTATCTGTGTAATTCCCTGAAAGATTCCATCAGATATGGAATCAATATCATTGGTCAGCCTGCTGATAATATCACCGTGGGGATGCCTGTCAAAGTAGCTGACCGGCAATTTGTTAAGCTTACAAAAAGCATCCCCCCGCAGCTCTCTTACGGTATTATTGGAAGCCTTATTGCTAAGAACTGACATAAACCACTGAAAGAGGCTGCTAACCAGATAAAGTAGCAGCATCAGAAGCAATAGAGTACGAAGTGCCGGAAAGTCAACCTTTCCTGCTCCTGCTATTTTGTCAATTGCTTTTCCCATTAACAAAGGCGTAAACACTCCCATGGTATTTCCAATCACTGAAAAAAGGAAGGCTGTTAAAAGCAGCTTCTTGCTCTTCCCAATATATACCCACAGCCTTTTACCGGTTGTTTTTTTCCTGTCATCCTTTTTACTTCTCATAGCTGCCCCCCTTCTTCCCTGGTTTCATGAAGCTGCTGGGAATGGCATATTTCTTCGTAAACCTCACAATTCCTAAGGAGCTCCTCATGAGTACCAATACCTGCTATCTCTCCTTCATTTAAAACCATTATCTGGTCACAGTTTTGTAAAGTACTGGCTCTTTGGGAAATAAGAAAAACTGTCATTCCTTCTGTCTTTTCCTTAAGTGCCTTTCTTAAGGCGGCATCTGTTGCAAAATCAAGGGCATTAAAGCTGTCATCTAAAATCAGTATTTCCGGTTTTCTTACCAAGGCTCTGGCTATGGCCAATCTTTGCCTTTGCCCTCCTGATACATTTACTCCGCCTCTTCTTATGGGTGCATCATAGCCTTCTGTCTGGGAATTTATGAATTCATCTGCCTGTGCAATGGCTGCTGCTTCCTTTAGCTCTATAAGGGTGCTCTCTTCCTTTCCCCATCTTAGGTTTTCTGCGATTGTACCGGTTATCAGAACAGACCTTTGAGGAACCATACCAATTTTTGCCCTTAGCTCTGAAAGCTCATATTCCTTCACATCCCTGCCGGATACTTTTACAGAACCAAGCAAAGAATCATAAAACCTTGGAATCAAATTCACTACAGAGGATTTTCCGGAACCCGTACCGCCGATAATACCAAAGGTTTCTCCCCTCATCACCTGAAAGGATATGTTATTTAAAGCATACCTGCTTGTTTCTTTTATATTATCGTTATCCTCCTTATATGCAAAGAAAACTCCGTCGAATTCTACAGCAGGTGTCTTTTCATCGTATACTGCCTCTTTTGTACTGCCTTCCTTAGGACTTTTAATACTTGTCCTGGTACTTAATACTTCGCTGATTCTCCCGGCACTGGTATAGGCTTTTGTAAAAATAACCAGCAGGTTTGATATTACAATCAACGCTGCAAGTATCTGCGTGACATATCCTACTATGGCAATTACTTCTCCGGTTTCCATCAGTCCCTTATCCACCCTGACGGCTCCCAGCCAAATAATCGCTGCGATTGCAATATTTAATATCAGCGTAGTCAGAGGATTCAGCATTGCTGAAATCTTCCCTACCTTAACGGAATTCAGAGCATATTCATCATTTATCCTGTTAAACTTATTCTCCTCCTTTAAGGTTCCTGCAAATGCCCTGATAACTCTTACCCCGCTTAGATTTTCTCTTACGCTTAGGGATATTTCATCCAGTTTCTTTTGTACGTTTCCATATAGGGGGATTGATTTTCTCATGGTATAATACAAAACCGCAACAAAGACCGGGAGGATGAGAAGGAGTATAAGGGACAGCTGTACATCCAGCAGAAAGGACATAATAAGACCGCCTATGCAAAGAAAGGGCGCACGGATAACCAGTCTTATAAACATGGCGACTGCCAGCTGCACCTGGTTTACATCGTTGGTTATACGGTTGACCAGAGAAGCCGTCCCAAACTTATCCTGTTCCCTTCCTGACAGGGTTTCCATATGCCTGAACAGTTCATTTCTGATATCCGTTCCGACTCCCTGGGATACCAGGGAAGCACTGTATTGGCATACCAAGGCGCATATGACCCCTACTACGGCTGTCACCAGCATAATGATTCCTATTTTATAAACATAATCCCTGTCCCCGTTCTTTATACCCACATCAATTACCTTTGACATAAGAAACGGCAGAAATAGTTCCAGTATTGCTTCCATCAGTTTAAACGCCGGTCCTATTACCAGAAGCTTTTTATACGGCTTTAAAAAAATCCCTATATTTCCTATATTGAAATATTTTTGTTTTACCCGAAAATGCTTTTTTTTCATGTGAAAACGCTTTCCTTTCACTTTTTGGCTCAATGTTTTGCCTGCTTCTAACTGAATGCAGACTTTCTGAAACAAACATGTTCTAAATTATACCACTGTTTGTCACACTTGTTAATAGCTGTGTGGTATTTAATTAGTTCCTGCGCTTTACTGCTCTATATGAAATAAAAAGGAAGAGCCCGTCATATAATTAACTTGACATAGATGTTTCATGAAAATAGAGAAAGGAGCAAAATCCCCACACATTGGAATTGGGATATGCAATAGGTGTTATAAATGACCAATTGGCACAGTATTACAAAGGAAGAAGCTCTGCGGGAACTGGACTCTGCACTTACAGGATTGACGAAAAAGGAAGCGGCAAAGCGGCAGAGAAAATATGGGTTTAACCTGCTTGAAACCAAGAAAAAAACGCCTTTATTCTTGAGGTTTATCAGCCAATTCAAGGATTTTATGATATTGACGTTGATTTTTGCCGCTCTGGTTTCCTTTTTTGTTTCCTTTTTACACGGAGAATTGGATTTTGTAGAGCCTGCAATTATAATTCTTATCATCACATTAAATGCTGTCCTGGGAGTTTTACAGGAAAGCAAGGCCGAAAAATCTCTGGAAGCCCTTCAAAAAATGTCCGCACCTGCTGCTCTGGTTATGCGGGAAGGTGTGATTGAGAATATAGATGCCAAGGAATTGGTTCCCGGTGATATTATATATCTCGAAACGGGGCATTTTGTACCTGCTGATGCAAGACTTCTGACTGCAGTTAATTTAAAAATTGACGAAGCTTCCCTGACCGGTGAATCCCACCCAATAGAAAAGGACTCTGATACCGTATTAAAAGAAAATATCCTGCCGGCAGAACGTATCAACATGGTGGCCGCTACCGGAATCGTAACCTACGGCCGGGGTACGGCCATGGTAACAGCAACGGGGATGCATACAGAGGTCGGGCATATAGCCAGACTGATTATGGAAGATGAAACTCCCATGACCCCCCTGCAAAAAAGGCTGGCTGCTACCGGCAAAGTACTGGGTATTGCTGCCCTTATTATCTGTATTATTATCTTTTTAATCGGTATCTTAAAAAACCGGCCTATATTTGAGATGTTTATGACCGCAGTAAGCCTTGCCGTGGCTGCCATACCGGAGGGACTTCCTGCCATTGTTACCATTATGCTCTCCCTTGGCGTACAAAGAATGGCAAAGAAAAACGCCGTCATAAGAAAGCTTCCTGCTGTTGAAACCCTTGGAAGCGCTACCGTTATCTGTTCCGATAAGACCGGTACCCTGACCCAGAACAAAATGACAGTAACGGAAATTTGCTCCAGTAAAGGAAAAGAAGCTCCTGACGGCAGTACCGGAAAGCTTCTTCTTACCCTCGCAAGCCTGTGTAACGATGCCATACTGCAGACATCCGGAAAAAGAAAGCACCAGACAGTATCTGCTACCGGTGAGCCTACGGAAAATGCCCTGATAATGGCTGCCTACCAGGTAGGACTAAACAAACCCCAGCTTGATTTATTACATCCCAGAATATATGAAATTCCCTTTGATTCAGCCAGAAAGCAAATGACTACCATACATAGGCTGCCCGACGGCGGTTACCGGCAGATTACAAAAGGAGCTTTTGATATACTGCTGTCCGAGTGCACAAATGTTTACCGCGGAAACAGAGATACTCCCATTACCCATACTCTTAGAGAGCAGCTGATACGTCTGAACGAGGGAATGACAGCCAAAGCACTGCGTGTTATCGCCGTAGCCTACAAAGACTATTCAGCTGACAGCTCCTTTCCTGCCAGGCTAAAGAATAATAACGGAACACAAAAAGACAGGACAGCACGCCTGGAGCAGGGGCTGACACTGGCAGGCCTGATTGGAATGATCGATCCGCCAAGACCTGAGGTTCGTGAGGCGGTCCTGACCTGCCAGATGGCCGGTATCACACCTGTTATGATAACCGGAGACCATGTTTCGACGGCCTGTGCCATTGCAAAAGAGCTTGGAATATTAACGAAAGAATCTTCTATGGCAGAGCTTCGTGCAGCAGAAATCACAAGCGGTCATTCCACTTACAACTCTTCCATCCCACAGGCCATGACAGGAGCAGAGTTATCACAGATAACCCAGGAGGAACTGGTGGAAAGAATCAAGAATTACAGGGTATTTGCGAGAGTTTCACCGGAACACAAGGTTCGGATTGTGAAAGCCTTACAGGCAAGAGGTGAAGTGGTTGCCATGACTGGGGACGGAGTAAACGATGCTCCTGCCCTAAAGGCCGCCGATATCGGCTGTGCCATGGGAATTACCGGAACTGATGTAGCCAAAAACGCAGCCGATATGATACTGACAGATGACAATTTTGCCACAATTGTAGCCGCCGTGAAGGAAGGCAGAGGCATCTATGATAATATTAAAAAAGCGGTTCATTTTCTCCTTTCCTGTAATATAGGAGAAATACTGACCATCTTTGTTGCCATCATTTTTGGTCTTCCCTCGCCTTTAATTGCCGTCCAGCTTCTATGGGTAAATCTGGTGACGGATTCATTACCTGCTATTTCCCTGGGAGTAGACCCTCCTGATAAGGATATTATGAAAAAGAAGCCAAATTCTCCTGACAAGGGTATGTTCTCTGACGGTCTGACTGTTAAGATCATCACAGAAGGAATTTTAATTGGTTCTCTGGCGCTCTTAGCTTTTATTATCGGCATCCGGTTCTTTGACAGTGCCGCACTGCCGGGAGATTTAACCAGAAACTCAAGAACAGTAGAACTTGCAGCACTTACAACGCCCTATATCGGAAGAACCATGGCATTTGCAGTTTTAAGCCTCTCTCAGCTGTTCCATTCTTTTAATATGAGAAGCGAGCATTCCATTACTAAAATCGGGCTGTTTACGAACATCAAGCTTGTGCTTTCCTTTATTGTATGCGCTTTCCTGCAAGTAATTGTAATATCCGTAAAGCCTCTGGCCGATATCTTTAAGGTTGTACCCTTAACACCTGCCCAGTGGTCCATCGTATTGGTTCTTTCCTTCCTGCCGATTGTTGTAGTAGAGCTTCAAAAGAGCAAAAGAAATAAATAATTGAAAAAATCCTCTGATATGAGTATAATAATATTATTATAGAAAACAAAACGCACCAGAGAGAAAGAAGAGGATATTTATGGATGTATACGAGCTTCGGAAAAAAAGGGATTTAGCTCCGTACAATGAAAGCATGCAGAATATTTCCGCAATCTATGATCATCTAGGCTATACTATGGATATTAACTTATGCCCCAAAGAAAACCATAAGCTGGTCAGTGGGAATATTATTAAGGGCTTCCGCTGTATTATAAGCAATGTATTCACCGTCCCTTTAAAGCAATGAACCGACAAAGGGCATCCTCCCTATCTGGATATTGGAGGATGCCCTTTAAAGTCGTTTTTTAAGTTCTTATTTTATCTGAAAGCAGTTTTTCCCAAGGTATACCGCACTGTCCCCTAACTGTTCTTCAATTCTTAAAAGCCTGTTGTATTTTGCCACACGGTCGCTTCTTGACGGTGCTCCTGTCTTAATCTGCCCTGCATTGGTAGCAACTGCAATATCTGCAAGTGTCACATCCTCTGTCTCTCCTGACCTATGGGAGACAATTGCCGTCCATTTATTATTTTT
Source organism: Anaerocolumna xylanovorans DSM 12503 (assembly GCF_900143645.1). Taxonomy (GTDB): domain Bacteria; phylum Bacillota; class Clostridia; order Lachnospirales; family Lachnospiraceae; genus Anaerocolumna; species Anaerocolumna xylanovorans. Next base: position 85,418 of record NZ_FRFD01000009.1, read on the forward strand.
CGCCATTTCAATTGCCTCTAAGGTCTCTGTCAGCGTACCTATCTGATTGAACTTAATCAGGACAGAATTGGAAACACCAAGCTCAATTCCTTTCTTAATCCTTTTGGTATTCGTTACAAATAAATCATCTCCCACTAACTGAATTCTGCTTCCAAGCCTATTAGTGAGCTTTTCCCAGCCTGCAAAATCTTCCTCGGCAAGACCGTCTTCGATGGACATTACCGGATACCTGCTGCATAAATCTTCAAGATAGGCAATCATATCCTCTACGCTCTTGTATTCTCCGGCTTTCCAGAACAGGTACTCACCTTCTCTGCCGGCCTTTTTTGCTTCCTCATACATTTCCGTTGAGGCTACATCCATGGCAATGCCAAAATCCTTTCCCGGTTCAAAGCCTGCTTCTCCTACTGCTCTTACGATATACTCAAGTGCTTCCTCGTCACTATTAAACTTCGGTGCAAATCCGCCTTCATCTCCTACGGCCGTAACATACCCGTCACCCTTTAACAGCTTTTTCAAGGTATGAAATACTGTTGTACTCCATTCCAGCCCTTCGGAAAAGCACTTCGCACCAATGGGCATAATCATAAATTCCTGGATGTTAAGACTGGAATCCGCATGCTTGCCGCCATTTATAATATTCATCATGGGAACCGGCAGAACCTTTGCATTCACGCCACCGATATACTGGTACAGAGGAAGATGTATGGCTTCGGCGGCTGCCTTTGCTGTTGCCAGCGAGGCTCCAAGAATTGCATTGGCTCCCAGCTTTCCTTTATTTTCTGTTCCGTCTGCTTCAATCATTTTCTTGTCAATTTCCACCTGGTTTAAGGCATTAAGTCCAACAATTTCCTTTGCAATCACCTTGTTGACATTTTCCACGGCCTTTTTCACACCATTGCCAAGGTATCTCTTCTTGTCATTGTCCCTTAACTCCACCGCCTCAAAAGCTCCTGTAGAGGCTCCGGAAGGCACTGCCGCCCGTCCAAGGCTTCCGTCCGCCAGTAACACTTCAACCTCCACAGTCGGATTCCCTCTGGAATCCAAAATCTCTCTTCCTGTTACCTTTTCAATCTCAAAATGCTTCTTCATAGTCAAATCTCCTTCTGGTATAACCCTATATTTCAATTTAAAAAACAATTTCTGATAAGATATATTATAGGCAATCCCTTTGCAGGTATTCATAAAGGTTAAACTGTTCTTATTGATACCTTCTTAGGGTTGCTGAATGCTCCCTTCCTATGATATACTGGAAAAAAATAATAAATAAAGGAGATGCTTTATGAGCAAAAACTATGATAAATTATGTGAATATATTGAAAAGATTATTTCCTTTCGGGAAGCAATAACCTTATTCGAATGGGATAATGAAACCCTTGCCCCGGAAGCTGCGGCAGAAAATACTTCTAAGGCAGTCGGGGTTATCTCCGGTGAATATTTTAAAGCTTTTATAAACGATGAAGTCAAAGAGCTTCTGGTTACCTTATCCAGTGAAGAGGAGCAGAAAAATCTTGATTTTAACCAAAAGTCCATTATCAAAAACATGAAAAAATCCTACGAACAGATGGAATCTATTCCTCCCGAAGAATACAGGGCCTACAGTGAATTAATTGTAAAGTCCACCGGTATTTGGGCCAGGGCAAAAGGCAATAAATCCTTTGAAGAATTTGCTCCCACACTGGAAGAAATAATAAGCTACCAGAAAAAATTTGCTAACTACCGTAAAAAAGAAGGACAAAAGGCTTATGATATCCTTTTAAGCGATTTTGAAGAAGACTTTTCCATGGAAAAATTAGACATCTTTTTTGATAAGATAAAAGCCTCTCTTGTGCCTTTGTTAAAGCAAGTTACAGAGAAGAAGGATATGATTGATAAGTCCTACAATTATCAGACCTTTGACAAAGAGAAGCAGTTAGACTTTGCAAAGTTTATCGCAGCTTATGTAGGTTTTGACTTTACCAAGGGCGTTCTTGCAGAAAGTGCCCATCCCTTTACCACGAATCTTCATAACAAAGATGTAAGAATCACCACCCATATTTATCCCGATAACTTGGAAAGCTCCATCTTTTCCGTAATCCACGAGAGCGGACACGCCATCTATGAAATGAATGTTGATGATGCTATCACTCTTACTCCGGCAGGCGGCGGCAGTTCCATGGGAGTTCATGAATCCCAGTCCCGTTTCTTTGAAAATATGCTTGGTAGAAGTGAATCCTTCTGGATTCCGGTTTATCCGAAATTAGCCGCGTACTTTCCTGAACAGTTAAAGGACGTTTCCCTCTCACAGTTTATAGCGGGAATTAATAAAGCAGCACCTGGCTTAATCCGCACGGAAGCGGATGAACTCTCCTATTCCCTTCACGTAATCATCCGTTATGAAATTGAAAAGATGATTTTTGAAGAAAATGTACCCGTAAAAGACCTTCCTGCCATATGGAACCGCAAATACAAAGAATATTTAGGAATTGAACCCGGGAATGATGCAGAAGGCATCTTACAGGATATCCATTGGGCCTGCGGTAACGTCGGATATTTCCCTTCCTACGCTTTAGGAAGTGCCATTGCCGCACAGATTTACAGCTATATGGAACAGGCAATTCCGGTTGAAGAACATTTAAAACAGGGTAACTTAACTCCTATTGTAGATTTCTTAAAAGAACACATCCATAAATATGGTGCTACCAAAAACACTTCCGAACTTCTAAACGAAATGATGAAGGAAGACTTAAATGCTGATTATTATATTACCTATCTGACAGATAAATATACAAAACTTTATAACCTTTAATATGAATTAAACCCATAAAAAGCACCGGAAAGCTGAATCTGATTCATTCCGGTGCTTTTCTGATTAAATTCATATCAAATATATTCTTGTATATTTATAATATATATTGTATAATTAGTTAATTTCAAAGTCATATATTTCCCATGCATACCGTAAGCCTGCTTGTGGTATTGCTTAAATAAACCGCGGCTAATAAAAGAAATGAACGGATAACGTAAAATATCAGGAATATCAGATCAAAAATTTGACATTCAGAAAAGAGGTTAAAATGAAGCTATGGGGCGGACGTTTTACAAAGGAAACCAATGAATTAGTCCATAATTTTAATGCATCCCTTTCCTTTGACAGTAAATTTTATCAGGAAGACATTGAAGGGAGCATCGCCCATGTAACCATGCTGGCAGAGCAGGGAATCCTAGAAAAAGAAGAATGCAGCCTGCTGGTTAAGGAATTAAATCATATTAAGTCTGAACTTACAGAAGGCAAGCTCCAATTTGATGAGGCCAAGGAGGATATTCACAGCTTTGTAGAATCAATTCTCATTGAAAGAACAGGTAATACCGGAAAGAAACTGCACACAGGAAGAAGCCGCAACGACCAGGTTGCCCTTGATATGAAGCTTTATACCAGAAAGGAGCTTATCAGTATCAGAGAGCTTCTAAAGGATTTGCTAAACCTTCTTCTAAAGCTTATGAAGGAGCATCTTGATACCTATATGCCTGGCTTCACCCATCTGCAAAAAGCCCAGCCGCTCACTCTCTCCCACCATCTGGGCGCTTATTTCGAAATGTTTAAAAGGGATTATGAAAGATTGAGTGATGCCCTTGAGAGACTTAATTATTCTCCCCTTGGTGCTGGTGCCCTTGCAGGAACCACCTATCCTCTTGACAGAGAATATACCGCAAGTCTGCTTGGATTTTACGGTGCTACCAATAACAGCATGGATTCCGTCTCCGACAGGGATTATCTCCTTGAAAGTTTAAGTGACTTTTCCATTATCATGATGCATTTAAGCCGTTTCTGTGAAGAAATCATTATCTGGAATACCAATGAATATCAATTCGTAGAATTGGACGATGCCTATTCCACCGGCAGCAGCATCATGCCCCAGAAGAAAAACCCTGATATTGCAGAATTAATCAGAGGAAAGACAGGCCGTGTATACGGTTCCCTGGTTTCCCTTCTTACCACTATGAAAGGCCTTCCTTTAGCTTACAACAAAGATATGCAGGAAGACAAAGAATTGACCTTTGATGCCATGGATACCATAAAGGGATGCCTTAAGCTCTTTACGGATATGCTTTCTACCACAGCCTTTAACAAGGAAAAAATGGCGGCCAGTGCAAAGGGCGGCTTTACCAATGCAACCGATGCTGCCGATTATCTGGTAAACCACGGAGTTCCTTTCCGTGATGCCCATGGAATCATCGGGCAGTTAGTAATCTATTGTATCGGAAAAGGTGCTGCTTTGGATGATTTAAGCCTGGAAGAATTTAAGGCTGTTTCTCCTGTATTCGAATCTGATATCTATGAGGCCATTTCCCTTAAAACCTGTGTAGAAAAACGGGGTACCAAGGGGGCTCCCGGTACCGTGGCAATGCTGGAAGCAATTAAGCATTGTGAAGCCTGGTTAACGAATTTATAATAATAAAAAAGAAGGCAGCTTTCATGCTCCTTCTTTTCTATTTCTGACCGTTATTTGTGGTCTCTTTTGTAAAGAATATACGAATATACATTGATTGCTATAACACCTGCCAGCAATAATCCAAATACAACCTGGCTGTAAGTTCTTTCCTTTATGACACCAATAGGAAGCATTAAAATTCCAAGAGCTATAAAGAAATACCCACCTGCTTTATGGGTCTTTCGCCAAACGCTGTCATCGGATAAGGTCCAGGGATTCTTAATACCCATAAAGAAGTTATTCTTGACTTTGGGAAGATAATTACCAATAACTAGAAAGGCAATTCCAAGACCTGCCGGAACAAACAGTTTAAAATCCAAATCCACCTTTAAGGCAGCCACCACCGTAACCCAGGTAAAAAATATAGTCAAAACAACAATTGAGGCTCTGATAATCCCATAGGTTTTTGGATCATAATTTTTTCTTCTTGGGTCTATGTCTTTTAAAATATAAAAAAATCCATTTAATATAGCTGGCAGTGCGCCTATCAGAAACATAAACCTCTTATCTGCATAACCATTGGCTTCCCAATTACTATCCCAGTGTATCGGAACTGTCTGCGGCAGTTTCCTATACACAATTAAAATACCAATATAGGATAACAGCGTTGCTATCCATAAGATAATATGTGTCCTCTTACTCATCCTGTTTCTCTCCTTGTCCGCCTTTTAGCATTTTGTCTTGCTCTTCTTTTTCTTCCTCGCTCTTTGTTATATCAAAAAACCATCGGACCACATCCTGAAACACCGTAGTATTTAAGGTATATACAATATTCTGCCCTTTCCTCTCATCACTGATTAAATCTGCATTTTTAAGAATTGCCAGATGATGGCTGATGGAGGGCTTGCTGATATTAAAATAATCCGCAATTTCACCTGCGTTCATGTCTTTTTTTGATAATAATTCAAGTATCTTACGCCTTGTAGGATCGGATAAGGCTTTAAATACATCGTTCACACTAGCTCCTTTCTCGTGCATACCGCCTGCCTGCCAGTAATTACTTGTAATCTGCACGGTACTGCCCATTTACCTTAAAAGGCTCCGAATCTTTTCTCTCCTGTCTTTCGGAGAAACAGATAAAGAATAGCAGTTATTGCTGCTAACAGTACTGTTCCGATAAGCAGAGCTGCAAAACCTGTAACTGCCGGCAATATACTCTTTACTGCTACCCGAAGCATTGCTGCCACGAATCCGGTAAATATGGAAGCAAGCACTGCCATACTCTGCTTTATAACCGTAATCTCCGAACTCCAGTCAAACTTCGGCAAAAGCAGGTTGAATAACAAACCGGAAATTGAAGTATAGAAGCTTATACTAACTCCAAATGCCACAATACTAATAAACTCCATAAAGTCAAGTCCGAAACCGACATCCAGCAAAAGAGAATCTATTAGTACCAATGGCACAGTCATAACTAGATTAACCGCTATCTTGCTGCGAAATATCATACCTGCCGATAAAGGCAGTGACTTCATAAGCCAGAGGTTTTTCCCCTCCAGGGATATGGAACTGGCACTGATACAGGTCATTGCCACGCTAAAGGCTACAAACTCCGGTAAGAACTGCTTGATTACTTCTGCTGCATTTGGCACTTTAAGGAGCTTGGTCAAAAAATCCGGCGGCAGAAACAGGGAAGCCACGCTAAAAACAGTCAGTAATACCATCCCAAATCCGGTATTGACTACATAATTAACAGATGAAAAATACCGCTTTACTTCTTTCGTATACAAAGCTAAAAAAGGAGAACCAGCCTGAGCCTTTAATGCCTTCTTCTTTCTGCTTCCGGTCTTTTTACTTAGCGCTGTATTAAGGGCTATAAATCTCTTCCCTGTCACTCCTGCGAAAATCCCAAAGCTTCCAAGGGATATCAGGATGTATATCACTATGGATAAGATTTTCTTTCCCCACACTGCCCTTTTGTAAAGAGCTGCTATAGGATATATTCGTGACACACTTTCAAAAGTTCCCATGCCGCCAAAATAAGGAACTGCCATAAAGATAAGCAGTACGGTAAATATGAAAATAATATTTATCAGCTTGCTGCTTCGGAACCTGGAAGCTATAAAAGCTATCAGTACTCCTGCCATGGCTGCCAACGTTACAGGAAATAAGGGAAGCAGCAGCATTCCTGCCAGATTTATCAATAATGCTGCAATATCCCATCCTGTAATCAGACTATAGGATATTCCCGCGGGAATCATAATAATAACAGCAGCGGGAAGATTAATAAGATACAAAAGCAATAATCTGCCTGTCACAACAGTAGTGAATTTTAAAGGCAATGATAAAAGAAAATCAAAGTCTTTAAAATCAAATATAATTCCTCTGATTTTATATACAGTGGTAAAAAATATGGCAACAGAAGCAACCCCCGCTGCCAGCTCTATAAGCATATCTGCTCTTCCTATTGACTCCAATCCTTTACCAATGCCATAACTGTAGACAAAGGATACAGCCAAAAGGAATACCGTAAATGCTGACAGAAGTACCTTTGATATGCTGTTACTTAACAGCTTCTTTTTCCCTTTCTTTAGAAAGGGCAGGTCAAACACCGCCGGAAACTGGACTTTTATGAGCCGGATAAGCATATTCCATTCTTTCATGATAACCTCTTTCCTCTTCTATTCCCTGGTCAGTTCCAAAAATACATCCTCAAGGCTTTGATTGCCTTTTACCTTTTCGGTCTCTCCCGATTCAATCAGTTTACCGCCTTTAATTACAGCTATCTTATTACACAGCTTTTCAGCCACCTCTAAAACGTGGGTAGAAAAGAATATGGCACTGCCTTCGCTGCACATTTCCTTCATAAGGTTCTTTAAGGTATGGGCGGCCTTAGGGTCTAATCCCATAAAAGGTTCATCTAAAAGCAGCAGTTTAGGCTTATGAAGAAAAGCAGACATAAGCACTAACTTTTGCTTCATACCATGGGAATAGGTACCGACAGGCTCTGATAAAGCAGAGAGCATCTCAAACTCATTCCCGAACCTTTCTATACAGGGAATTCTTTCATTCTTTTCTACTTCATAAATATCTCCAATAAATTTCAGGAATTCCATTCCCGTTAAATGCTCATAGATATCCGGATTATCCGGGATATAAGCCATCTTTTTCTTGCAGCTTAACGCATCCTTCTTAATTGAAACCCCATCAATAATAATATCTCCCTCTTCAAAATCCAAAATTCCCGAAACTGCTTTTAAGGTCGTAGTTTTGCCTGCACCGTTGTGGCCAATAAAGCCATATATATCACCGGACTTCACTTCCAGGGAAAGGTTATCCACAGCCTTTTTCCCTTCGTAGCTTTTACTGAAATTAATAATTTGAAGCATTCCTGCAACTTCTCCTTTCAAGTAGATAGATATTTAGATAATTATCTAAGTATCTATCCGCATAATACTACTTATATGCTCTGTTGTCAACTTGATTTTTTAATGCTGCCAACCGGTTTATCCCCACAAAAAAACCCTTACTTATTGCAATGAAAGATTTCGCTTTTAGCAATAAGTAAGGGTGCCTTTATTAGAATATTCTATTGTCCTGATGAAGGTTCGTCCGTCGGTGTTACCGTCACATCACTTGCAACTGCCTCGCCGCTTCCATATATGAAATTATGGATTTCTGTTCTGGTTGCATCCCAATCGGTGGGTACTAATACATCCTGATTGTATTTTCCGATTCGTACCTTTATAGAGCCGTAACTTCCGTCAGAAGGTATCCTGTAATTCTGCAGTTCTTTGAGATTCATACTTGCTCCCCACTGCATGTAATTGTTAAAATCGGAATTATTGATGTCCGTTTTAATCTCAACCTTGGTAAGCACATCATTCATAAATAAGCCTAACTGAATCAGATTCTTACTCTTTAACTTATCAAATATAGCATTTAAAACAACTCTCTGTCTTTGGGTTCTTCCAAAGTCATTGTTTTCTGTTCCCGTTGATACCTTACGTACCCTGCAGTAGCCAAGTGCCTGGTTGCCGTTCATAAGCTGGCTGCCTTCATGAACACGACGGTTAGACGGATCAGAGATATAATTCGTAGTATTCAGATAGTTTGCTTCCGTTGACGTAAGTGAAACTTCCACACCGCCCACCAAATCCACAATCTGTTCAAAAGCAGAAAAATTAACCATCATATATCCATCGATATCTATTCCAAAATTTTGTTTCAGCGTTTGATATAAAAGGTCAACACCGCCTAATGCATAGGCCGCATTCAATTTATTATTATCATGCCCCGGTATTTCCACATACAAGTCACGCATGATGGAAGTCAGTTTCACGGTTTTATCCTTTGTATTCATAGAAGCTACAATCATAGAGTCTGTATTGGAAGCTCCGCCGATTTCTTCCACACCAATAAGCAGAACATTTATAACATCCTTTGCAGGCTGTGCAGGAGTGGGCGTAACACTTACATTATTGTTTGTTTCCTGCCCGTTTGGGTTATTCCCCTTATCGTAATCAAGCTTATTGTAAATATAGTTTCCTGCCAGCGTAAACAATAGCTTTTGACCTGCCGGCGTAAATACCAGCAATGCAAGTAACAGCATTAATCCGGAAAACACAATCGTAAATATCTTTAATCCCTTTGGCATCTTTTTCTTCTTATTTGATTCATTTATTGTATCCGTATTATTATCCTCCAACTCAGAGCTAATCTGTTGTGCTAAAGAAGCATTCACTTCCTGCATGAAATTGTCATCCTCACCGCTATAACTGTTGATGCCCTTCCCTAAATCCCCTGTATAAGAAGTCCAGTCATTGTTACTGCTTTGCGGATTTGTACCCCCGAGGGAATTCTTCTTCCCCTCATTACCTTCTTTATCCTGATTATCCATCCCTACGCTCCTATATAATCCATAATTATACTATGTTTCCATTAAAAAGAAAACAAATTGTTAAATTTTTTTATGTTTTGCGTTAAATCTCGAACAATTATATCACAGCTTTTTGTCAAATGAAAAGTGTATTTTTTAAAATTAAGAATAACTTAATGAATCTATATTATAATTTGTTATTTTTGCGGTTATAATTCAGGAGTTCATTGTCAGAATACCAAAAGACTGCCAGCAAAATACTTCACCAGCAGTCTTTTATTTGCTTTTTCGAGCTATTAATACTGGATTATTTTGTAAGCTTATCCAGCAATTTCACAATTTCTTCGATTTTATCAGCCTTGTCTTCTTCACTTCCCCGTTCAAAGCTATCCTTTACACAGCTTTTTAAATGCGACTGAATGATTTCATTATTGATTTTTTGAAGAATTGCCTGGGTAGCCGATATCTGATTGGAAATATCAATGCAGTATCTGTCTTCCTCTACCATTTTTAACAGTCCGTCCAACTGCCCTCTGGCTGTTTTCAACAGACGCGTGATTTTCTCTTTATCTGCTTTCATGCTACTCTCTTTCCTCGCTTATTTTCCAAAAAGTCCCTTCTTTTCTGCAATCGATACAACTTCATATCCTGCTTCCGTAACAGCATTAATAAATACATCATCGTTGATATCAGCAGAATATTCAATCACAGCTTCCTTTTTACCAAGATTTACTTTCGCTTTTACTCCATTAATAGTACTTAAAGCCTTTTCTACACTGGCCTGGCAATGTCCGCAGGACATACCTTCAATTTTCATTACTTTTTTCATATTCACACCATTCCATGCCGCAGAATTTTTTGCAGAAAATTCTGCGGCATTGCCATTCTTAATGGCATCCTTTCTGTTTTATATTTTCTTTCAGCCTTCTGTCTGTTGCTGTGTTAAGGCTTATTTTTATGATTCAATTTATTCTTTACAGCGTTTTGTATTTTGGCTTAAAGAAACGGAGCCTAAGTGCATTCGTCACTACGCATACAGAGCTTAAACTCATTGCAGCGGCTGCAAACATGGGATTTAATTTCCAATTGAGTATACCATAAAATACGCCGGCTGCCAATGGAATCCCGATAGTATTATAAAAGAAAGCCCAGAAGAGATTCTCTTTGATATTTCGTATGGTTGCCTTACTAAGGGTAATAGCCGTAACCGCATCCAGCAAATCACTCTTCATAAGCACAATATCGGCGGATTCAATGGCAATATCTGTTCCGGCTCCAATGGCAATTCCCACATCTGCTCTTGCAAGAGCAGGTGCATCATTTATTCCGTCTCCAATCATGGCTACCTTCTTACCTGCCTGCTGCAGCTTTCTTACTTCACTTTCCTTATCCTGCGGCAGCACTTCCGCTATTACCTTATCTATCTGAAGCTGGCGCCTGATTGCTTGGGCTGTCTTTTTATTATCCCCTGTCAGCATAACAACGTCAATACCAAGACTCTTTAATTCCTTAATAGCAGCCATGCTGGTAGGCTTAACTACATCTGCTACGGCTATCACACCTAAAAACTTTTTGCCCTTTGCAAAGAACAAAGGCGTCTTACCGTCTTCTGCCAGGTCTTCTGCTGCCTTAAGAAGCTTTGTAACATCAATTCCCTGCTCTTTCATCATATAGCTGTTTCCGGAATAATAGCTTTCGTCCTTGTCTTTTGCAATGATTCCTCTTCCGGATATTGCCTGAAATTCTGTAACAGCAAGGGGAAGAATCTTTTTTTCGTCTGCCTTTTCCAGAATTGCTTCCGCTAAGGGATGTTCCGAAGGCTTTTCAATGGTGGCTGCTGTTTTTAACAGCTCTTCTTCACTGACACCTTCTGCTGTTAAAATATCCGTCACCTTTGGCTTACCTTCTGTGATAGTTCCTGTCTTATCAAGAATTACCGTATTGATCTTATGGGCTATCTCAAGAGCTTCCGCCGACTTGATTAATATACCGTTGCTTGCTCCCTTTCCCGTTCCTACCATAATTGCAACCGGTGTGGCAAGCCCCAATGCACAAGGGCAGGAAATCACAAGCACCGCTATGCCTATGGAAAGTGCAAATTCAAAGGTCTCTCCCGTAAGCAGCCAAATCACCGTTGCCAATACTGCTATAGTTATAACCACCGGTACAAATACACCGCTGATTTTATCCGCAAGCTTTGCAATTGGTGCCTTAGAGGTATTGGCATCCTCCACAAGCTGTATAATCTGGGAAAGAGTAGTATCATCTCCCACCTTTTCCGCACGGAACAAAAAGAATCCTGTTTTATTAATCGTCGCTCCCATGACTTTGTCTCCTGCACTCTTTTCCACCGGAATGCTCTCACCGGTCAATGCGGATTGATCCACAGCCGTGTTGCCCTCTGTGATTACTCCATCCACCGGAATACTCTGTCCGGGACGGACTGCCAGGATATCTCCGATTACGACTTCTTCGATCGGAATTTCTGTTTCTTTCCCATCTCTTACCACCACAGCGGTCTTTGGAGATAGATCCATAAGCTTACTGATTGCTTCCGAGGTCTTTCCTTTTGATCTGGCTTCTAAAAATTTACCCAGGGTTATAAGCGTTAATATGGTAGCCGCCGATTCAAAATAAAGATCCATGGAATACTGCATTACCACATCCATATCCATAACCCCAAGTCCATAGCCAATTCGAAAAATTGCAAAAATACCATAGCATATGGCAGCACCGGAACCTATGGCAATCAGGGAATCCATATTGGGATGTCCCTTAAAGAGTGTCTTAAAGCCCATCTGGTAATATTTGCGGTTCGTATAGACAATGGGCAGAGTCAGCAAAAATTGCAGAAAAGCGAAGGTTACAGAATTCTTTTCACCATGAAGAAATGCAGGTAACGGAAACTTAAGCATATGTCCCATTGCAATGTATAATAACGGTATCAGAAAACAGAAAGAGATCAGGATTCTCTGCTTCATTTCCTTTAATTCCGTCTGTACCTTATTCTCTGCTGTTTCACTGCTCTTTGCTTCTTTTCCTTTCACAAAAACAGAAGCATGATAGCCTGCATTTTCTACAGCCTGAATTATCGTATTCTGGCCGGTAACTTCCCCGTCATACTCTACTAACATACTGTTGCCAAGCAGATTCACAACAACAGAATCCACACCTTTCACATTCTTAACGCCTTTCTCAACAGCTGCAGAGCAGGCAGAACAGGTCATTCCAGTAACAGAAAATTTCTGATTCATTGTGTCCCCCTTTCATAAATATCACAAAACTAATATCCCCAATTTTCCGGGAAAGCATAAATAGAAATATGATACCTTGTGTTTCATTACCACACCCCCGTGGGGTGTCTATAATATTAAAATACACCTTCTCTTTCCTCCTGTCAAGTCTGAATTTAATATACATGCATTTCGCAATCTACACGAAACTGCCCAAATAGAAAGTGAAAAATGCTTTCTATTTTTCACACTAGCTCCCATGCCTTCCTCAATACACCTCAAGTTTGTGCCGAGGATTTCGCAGGCATAAACTTGCGTATGAATTATGCTTTTCAATAATTCACACTATCCTCGAACTGCCAAAAGCCCCATGGATTTCTGCATGCTATATCAGAAATTCATAGGGCTGCCGGTAATCAGGAGCTGTTTCTTTTACAGGCCGTATGTTTAACCAAATTCTCAGGAATGGATTTTAAACATCTTAACAGAGCTTTCCATGTTTTCTGTCTCCTGGTTCAATTCTTCCACTGCCTTATTCAGCTCTTCTACTGCCAAAAGCTGGTGCTCTGCCGTTGTACCTAATTGTGCAGAGGCAGCAGAGGTTTCTTCAAGGGTTGCCGATATACTCTCAATAGCCGAAAGGGTTTCGTTCTTTAACTCACCAATACGCCCAAGCCCTGATATAATCTCATTTAAACTTTCTGTCAGCCTGGATACATGGGTATTGATACCGTTAAAGGCCTCCAGCGTCCCATTTAAGGTATTTTCCTGCTTTGTTACGATATCATTTGCCTTTGTCGCCACTGTGGCGGTCTCCTGGGTACTCTGCCTGATCCGTGCCACAATTTCTCCGATTCTTCCTGCCTCCCCTGAGGACTGCTCGGAGAGCTTTCTTATCTCGTCAGCCACAACGGAAAAACCTTTTCCATAAGTACCTGCTCTGGCAGCTTCAATGGATGCGTTTAAGGAGAGAAGCCTCGTCTGTTCCGCAATCTCATTGATTGCTTCTACGATTTCTATAATAGCATCGGACTGTTTTTCGAGATTCAGGATATTGCTGATAACTGCCTGGGTGATGTCCGAAGTATCCTTTTGCTTACTGTTTAGCTCCTCTATATTCTTTAAGCCCCTGCTTAAAGTAATGTTGGTATTTTCTGCAATGGTCCGGATATTACCGGCATTTTCTTCCTGGGTACCGATATGCTCTGCCAGTTCGGACATACCGTTAAAGCAACTCTCGGCATCTCTTGCAAGAGAGGAAATTCCCTGGTCTATTTCCGTAACGGTCATGGCAATATCCTTTGAAGCATTGACCAATAATTCCGAAGTACCTGATACTTTCACAGACATGCCTGCCGTCTGCTTGCTGATACCAAATATATTCTGAATCAGGTCATGCATTCCTTCAAACATGGCATTGATACTCTTTGCCAGCAGGTTGAATTCATCCTTTCTTTTCAGATGGATCTGCTGCCTTAAATCCCCGGTTGCAGCAGCATCCAAAACCCTGTTGGTTTTACAGATGGCAGAGCTGATGCCGCCGGATATAGATATTCCGATAACAAGGGCAATTATTACTGCCAATGCCATAATTACCATGGTTATCACCTTGACCGCATTTGCCTGGGCTGTAACCAGGGAATCCGGAATTAAGGCAAATGTCACGGAACCGTTCAGCGCTGATTTTGCATATACAAAGAGATAGTCTTCCCCATTATATACCACATACTTTGCATTGGATGACTGTTTCTCCTTCCGCATTTCCTTGTAGAAGGACGTATCCGTAATGGCTGTTTTTCCTTTTTCTTCTTCACTTAAGACAGCTTTACCATCGGCAGTAACATATCCGCTAAGGCTCCCCTTTCCAAAGCTTGACTCTGCAAAAATTTGTGTAAAAAAGCTCTTTTTTACATCGACCGCTACATAACCAATCTGCTTATACCCGGTATTGGTTATTCTTTTAATGTAGCTGATACCATAATCAGAAGATTTGATTTTTAAAGTCTCATCCAGAAAAGGATGGCTTCCGGTCCAATTCTTCTCTTTCCCGCCATCCGTTAAAAGAGCATAATCATCCGATGCTGTAAAATCCGTATAAAAGCTGTCCTTTAGAGTTCCCGCCGATGAAACAGGATGCCCGTAACCTGCAAATACAGAGATATTAGATATTGATTTATCGGCTGCCGCGGCGGCCAGTATCTTTTTTTGTACTTCCTTATACCGGCTGATTTCTTCTGTGGGTTTATCAGAGTAATACTTGGAATAGTACCTCTGAGTAGTTTCATCTGAAATGATATCAATTGCTTTACTTGATATATTGGTAAGTCCAAGGTCAAAATACTCCCCCATCATATTCAGACTTACTTTACTGGAATTCACATAGTTTGCTACCATTCCCTTAGATGCTAAAAAATAACTTACCACTCCCAATAGAATAATAAACGAGGTGGGTATCAGAAATGCACCGATTAAGCGAAATCTGATACTGTAACCTGTTTTGATTTTCCTTTGTGCTTTCACTTTAACCCCTTTCCACCGTTACTTCTGGTAAACCTCAAACTCCGCTACCTGACCGCCGCCGGCTCCGGAATTCTCTGTAAATACCAGCTGCACATATCTGGCCTCGGTATCATCAAAAAGCAGCTGTACTTCATTGCCCGTATCCGGATCGAAGGTATATTGCCTGCTTTCGATAAAGGGCGTAAAGTTCACTCCATCATCGCTAAGATTTACTGCAAAGGTCTGGGTTCTCTTTCCCCATATGGCCATAGGGCTTAAAGCAGCCCTTATTGCATGGAACTTTTGCTTGCTCTCTAAGTCTACCGTAAGGTAATTGGGATAATCTGATTTCCCTTCCCAGTAGGATACTCCAAGAGCAACTCCGTCGGTTACCTTTCTTGGTGTGTAAACATCTGCAAAGCTGCTTGCCGTTACTTTCTTCTTCAATGCGATATTAGTGCCTTCCGGCAGTACCAGCTTATATTCTTTTTTCTTAAAGTCCGGATGCTCCATACTCTCTGCCTGATCCGGCGTACTTATAACCGTTACATTGCCGGCCTCAATATTCTTAGGCGGTTCCTTTATTTTTCCCGGTGCATATCCGATAAGATATATATTGGCTGCCAATAAAAGTACAATGATGATGGGACGTACTATTTTCATCTGACTATCCTCCTTTATAAACTTTCTATTTAATGGCTATATTTTCAGTCGTATCAGGATCAACCTCGAATTTTCCCTGATCAAGGCCGGTTATCTTCTCTCCCAGAATTTCCAGATTACTGATGGTAATATTCTTAATCTTATGTGCTTCATCAAAGCCTTCAATTCTTGACGGACTGAATTTACCGGAAAGCACTTTTACATTATCAATGGTTACCCCATCGATCTGTCCCCTTTCCTTGGTGGAGGTCCAGTTAGAGGTCTTCGGTATATGAAGGTCAATAAGGTAAGGCATCTCATCCCCATCCCCTGAACCCATCTGGGCATTTTCAACCGTTATGTTTTTAAAGGTTATGTCCTTTACGGTTGCATCATCGGCATTATGTACGGATATTACCGGCTTGTGGAAGTTATTTAGTACGGTAATATCTTCAAAGCTTATATTGGATATGGATACATCCTTTTGCTGTCCCTTATTGGTTTCGTAGCCAATTTCCATGGATTGGGCAAAGTCCGTCCAGAGCTGCATATTTTTAAAAGATATATCCGAAGAACTGCCTTCATAATTCTTAATAACCAGGGAGTCATCCCAGCTTCTTACAAAGCAGTCAGATACCTGGTAATTGGTGCAGGACTGTAAGGTGATGCCATCACCGTTGGGCCTTGAGGATATAATACGTATTCCATCAATCACACCGTTTGTTGAACTTTTGGCAGAGCATACCCATGCATTGGGATTTAATACGATAATATCCTTTAGGGTAACACCATCACAATCATCAAATTTAAGGGGAACATAAGCAGTCTTACCCATCCAGCCTTCAAAGCCGGACCCGTCAAGAATTCCTCTTCCTTCCACCTTAATATTCTTTGCGTAATTAGAATTGATAATGCCATGTACAACGGCACCGCCTGCCAGGTACAGTGTCTGATTGTTTTCTAACACAATATTTTCAATATTCCACTCACCAGGTCCGATATATTTTACAGTATCGCTGCTCTTAGTGGGTGCATCCGTATCAATGGGATTTGCAAAGATATGAAGAGCACGTTCCGGCGAATCGTTAAATGTTACGGTATAATTATCCGGTTTCGTAATGGTAAAGGTTATTGTTTTGGCTGCGGTATCTACTTCAGGCTTGATACTATAGCTTAAGGGGCTTACCTTTACTGATTTTAAGTCCATATTTGGTACACTAACCTCAATTTTTGCAACACTCTCAAAGTCAAAGTAAGTAATAGGAGTTCTTGACTGAGGCGGCATATAGTCCGGATACCAGGCTCTGTTATGATTTACGTTGGTATCATATACATAACAGTCATAGCCGTCTACTTTGACCTTTGTGTCTGTGCAATGCAATAAGGCAAAGTTTCTTTCCTTCTCACTGGCACTTGCCAGGTCATCCGCTGTCTCATCTTTTAGAGACTTTGGACCGTCATACAGCACCAGCTTGGACCCTTCGTAACTTATCATTTTACTGACCTCTTCTGTTCTGTCCCTTAAGTGTTTTCCCGCTGCCGCTGCAGTTATAACAAGCGCGAGAATTGCAAACCACTCAACCACTATAATTGCTTTTTTCTTACCTTTCATGTAAATACCCTCCTCCATTCCTTATGACTCTAAGATAGTCTTCCAGTCAATGTCTGCCTCAAGACCCGGCGCTTCATAATCCGCACGGAGCTGTTCATATTCGGTCCCAACTCCAAGGGTTTTCATATGTGCTGCCTTTCCTGCCACTATTCCGGCAAAAGAATCCTCGACTACAAGGCATTCTTCATATTTAAGTCCCAGCTTATTAGCTGCTACCTCAAATACTTCCGGGTCCGGTTTTGACTTTGTTATATCCAGCCCGCAGCTTACCTTATCGACATATTCCATGAGCCCGGTTTTTGTTAAGATGATCGGCGCATTTTTGCTTACTGAACCGATTCCTATCAGAATCCCCTTATTCCTTAACATTTTCAGGCACTCCACTACTCCCGGAAGTATGGCGCTCTCATTAAGTTCCGTAAGAAGCTCTTTATAGAAATTATTCTTCCGCTCTGCCAGTTCCTCCTTTTCTGCCACTGTATAAATCCTGCTGCCCTTGCTAAGAACCACCTCCAATGATTCCATTCTGCTTACACCTTTTTGCTTTTTGTTATCTTCTTTTGAAAATTTATCTATACCAAGCTCTTCGGCTAACATTTTCCATGCTTTAAAGTGCATTTCGTCCGTTGAAACCAAAACCCCATCCAAGTCAAAAATTACTCCTTTTATCATGATCTCATCTCCTTTGAATTTATTGCTGCTTTTTTAATCTGTACATTTTCCCCTGGTTATGTTAAACTATTTACACTTAAGTTTAACATTAAACCCGCTAAAGAAAGGAACATTCAAATGACCACCATTAAGGATATTGCACAAGCCGTAGGGGTAAGCTGTACTACTGTCTCCAATGTGATCCACGGAAAGACAGGCCGCGTATCAGCAGAAACTATTACCCGCATTAACGAAGCTATAGATAAACTGGGTTATGTTCCGAATATGTCCGCACGCTCCCTGGTGTCCAGTTCTTCCAAAGTTATTGGAATGATCAGCCACCTTACTTCAAATAAAAAGGAAAGTATTGTAGAAGACCCCTTCCACTCCGCCTTTATTGGTTCTATTGAAAAAACCTTAAGGGAAAACGGCTACTATTTAATGCTTCGTACAGTAGAAACTACATCTGACTTGATAAACTTTTTGCACAACTGGAATGTGGACGGCCTTTTCTGTACCGGTGTATTCCAGGATGAATTTTTTGAAGCCCTGACAAGTCTTAAAATTCCTGTAGTATTAATTGATAGCTATGTATCCCATCCTAATATCTGCAATGTAGGCTTGGAGGATTATGACGGCGGCTATACTGCAACCAGGTATTTACTGGATAAGGGCCACGAAAATATTGCTTTCGCTTCACCCAGCATTAAAGAAAAGGGCGTTGTTTATGAACGTTTTCAGGGATATAAGAATGCCTTAAAGGAAGCCGGCGTTCCCTTCCGCCAGAATATTGTATTCGAGCAGGAGCTTGACACGGCTACCACCATTGCCCTGGGTACAAAACTTGCGGCAAGAAAGGATATAACCGCAGTCTTTGCCACCGCTGATATCCTGGCTGCCGGTATTATGGCAGGTCTTAAACAGGCAGGCAAAAAAGTCCCGGAAGATATATCCATTATAGGTTTTGATGATATTAACCTGTGCCAGTTAACCTGTCCGACACTCACCACAATTCATCAGGATGCGCCCTTAAAGGGAAAATTGGCTGTTTATTTCCTAATGGACAAGCTGGACAATAAGCCCATTCCCAACAGGGAAATTATTCTTCCTATTCATCTTGTGGAACGTCAAAGTGTAAAATCACTTTTTAATTAGTCAGAAGGGGATGTCAATTTATTCATCCCCTTTTCTTTTTCTAATTCAATTTATCTTCTCTACCCTGGCTTCTTCTTTTGTTATAGTTACCTGATGCAATTCTCCCAGATAATAAACCTTAAAGCTTAATTTGCTCCATCCATCAGGCAGTTTTGACTCTGCTTTTAAAGTCCCATTTTCAATATGGAGTCCTCCAAATCCTTCCACTGCGGTCATATAAGCTCCTCCGCTGGCAGCCGGATGCGTACCTCCTATATAAATCAGTCCTGCCCACTGCTTTCCTCCATCCACTAAATCTGCCTTTGCAGACTTAATAAAGAAAGGATAAGCTTTCTCTGCCATATCACACTTACAGGCAAGCATGGAATACATGCAGGCACTTAAAGAAGAACCATGCTCTGTTCTCGGCTCATAATAAGCCCAGTTCTTATAAAGGGTATCCTTATCGTATTCCCCGGAAAAGAGGTTAACCATGGTTACCACATCCGCCTGTTTGATTACCTTGGTATGGGAAGCGACACCATAAGCTCCTCCCCAATATTCCTTTTCATGCAGAAGTCTTGATTTGACCTCTGAAACCGTAACTTCCTCCAATTGTTCATATCCGTCAAACTGTTCAATAACTCCTGTTTCTTTATCCGGTGAAGGGATATATAAATGCTCTGCTGCATCTTTAAACTTATTATAAAGTTCTTTATAGAGGACACTATCCTGCTCTGTATAATTTTCCAATATATTTACAGCCGAATCGAATGTAAGCTTAGCCATCCGGTTGGTATAGGCATTATTATTCACTCTTTCATGGTATTCATCAGGTCCGATAACATCCCACAATTCATAGCAGTCTTTATTTACTCGCTTTACTAAAAGACTGTAGTAGAATTTGGCACATTCAATGATTACCTCTGCACCGCCTTCTTTCAGTAAATCATCTTTACCCGTAAACTGTACATAACGCATAATGCCATAAGCAACTGCTGCTGAAATGTGTATCTGCTTATCTTTAAAATAAGTGCGCATGGGACGTCCGGTAAATACATCCGTTACGTTGTAATCCGAACAGGCATCAAAGCCGCCCTCCTGGCTCTCCCAGGCATAGAAGGCTCCGTTAAAACCATAGCCTTTTGCTTTCTTTTTTGCACCTTCCAAGGTGTCGATACGGTATTTTAACAGTGTTTTTGCAACCTCCGGCTCCGTAAAGAGAAAGAAGTCCAGCATAAACATTTCCGTATCCCAAAATACCGCTCCCTTATAGGTCTGACCGGAAAGCCCTCTTGCTGCAATGGACAGGCTCTTTGAATGTCTGGGGGCAATGCTGTGAAGATGATATAAGGAATAATTAAGTGATTCCATGGCTTCATCGTCTCCTTCAATCAGAACCTCCGATACATTCCACACCTCTTCCCACTTGCTGCAATGCTTTGCGTACAGGCTTTCATAGCCCTTAGACTTTGCCTGGACTGCAAGGGCTTTTGCCTCTTCCTTATAGCCTTGCAAATCCTTACTGGTGTATACGCTGATATACTTATAGAAGGTATATTCTTCCCCTGCCTTAACCGTAAGCTTCAGATGTCTGACAATCTTTCTGCCGGCACTTTCTGTCACTTCTTCTGCCGCAAAGGCAGCATCAAAACTTTCGCAAACTACAACTTCATCTTTATTTTCATGGGTGATTCCAAGGGCACATATAACCTCTTCCTCGGTACCGGTTTCTACCTTGTCATAATGGGGCCCGTTAATATCCCAGACATCTCCGTCTATTCCCGTGAGCACCTCAAGACTGCCGTCAAAGGAAGGTGTTATTTTAACCTTCAGGCAAATGAGGTGTTTTTCATCCATACTGGCAAAGCGCTGTGTTTCAAGAAGTACTTTGCCCTTTACCGTCTGAAAAGCAGTCTCTCTGTGAAAGATTCCATGCCTGAAATCCAGGGTCATCTTATGGGAAAGACATTCTTTTTCCGGCAGGGCATATTCCTCACCCGCTGCAAGGATTCTGGTAAAAAGACCGTTAGGGGCATTAAGAGGTTCCCTCCAGCCGTTTCCTACCTGGTCATAGATACCGGAAAGGTTAATAGCCGGGAACTGTTCCCTCTTAAACTCTTCCAAGGTTCCTCTGATACCCATATAGCCATTGCCGGTTAAGAACTTATTCCCAAGACCTGTCGCTTTTTCTTCATCAAATCCATTTTCTTCAATCTTCCAGTTAACCATAAGTTAATTCCTTTCCTAACGGGAGATAGGAATCACTAATTCTTCCTTCCCTAAAGTATATGGCTTTCCATAAATCAGAACCGGTATGCCTGCCCCCTTCTTGGAGGTGATTTTTACATTCTTTCCATCTACTCTGACGAAAAGAACGTCCTCTTTAAAATGAATCTTGAAGGAATAGCCTTTCCATTCCTTCGGAAGAGAAGGAGCAAAGGAAAGTTCTTTCCCGTCAGACCTCATACCGCCAAATCCATAGACGATGTTCATCCAGGCTGCTGCAATAGACGTAGTATGAAGTCCCTCGCCTGTGTTTCTGTTATAGTTATCCATATCCATTCTGGTGGCAAATCCAAAGAACTTATAAGCCTCCTCTTCCTTTCCTATCTGTGAAGCCAGGATAGAGTGAACAGAGGGTGAAAGAGAACTCTCATGGATACATCTGGGCTCATAATATTCATAATTACTTCTTAGCTGTTCCTCTGTAAAATCGCTGTTATACATCAGCATAAACATCAAAACATCCGGCTGCTTTAACATGTCGTTGCGGTATATTCTGTCATAGGTCCAGTGATGGTATAAAGGGAATTCCTCTATGGGTATTTCATCAATATCTACATGAGGCAGGTTAAAATATCCTTCATGCTGCTCAAATACACCGGTTTCCTTTTCATAAGGAATATACATATGTTCTGCAATACTTCGGAAATACTTTACTTCCTCTGCCGTAAGTCCCCGTTCTTTTATAACCTCCTGATACCTGTCCGGAGCTTTTTCTGAACACCTGTTTAAAACATCAAGGGTATATTCCAGCGTCTTCTTTCCAAGATAATTGGTATAGCAATTATTGTTAACCATCATCTGGAATTCATCAGGACCCATTACACCATAAAAGCCATAACGTGTCTTATCCGCACTCCAGTCTCCTCTTGTTGCAAGCATTCTGCTAAGCTCAATCAAGATAGGAAGTCCCATGTTAAAGAGAAATTCCTCATCTCCGGTTATGTTCTCGTAATGCCAGTACCCATAAGCAACTGCCGTAGAAGCCTGCAGCTGTAAGCTGGCATGCTGCCACAAGGAACAGCACTCTCTTCCCGTGATGGTAGCAATGGGATAAAAAGCACCCTTGCAATCCAATTCTTTTGCTCTTTCCATTGCCTCGGTAAGTGTCAGGTAACGGAATTCAAGCAGATGTTTGGCTGCTTCCGTATTATTAAAGATGTAAAAGGGCAGACAGTAGGCTTCCGTGTCCCAGAAAGTATTTCCGCTGTAAGCTTCTCCGGTTAAACCCTTTGCACCAATAATGGTTCCCTTGTCGGCACCGTGATAGGTCTGGTGCATCTGGAAGATACAATATCGGATACCCTGTTGGTTTAATTCGTCTCCGTCAATTGCAATGTCAGAATCCTCCCAGGTGTTTTTCCACCAGTTAAGGGTATCTTCCTTTAATTTCTCATAACTTAACGCTCTTAATACCTTAAAGTTTTCCTGGCACTTCTTATCAAAAGCTTCCTTATCTTCTTTGCCTGTACCTTTACGGCTGATATTCCTTATAATTTTAGTAAACTCTAAGGTCTTTCCTTCTTCTGCTGCCAGCACAAACCTTCTTACTAACTTCTTTTCTTCCCTGCAGTCAGACTTACTACTGTAATCACACTGAAACAGACAACTTACCAAAAGAGCCTGGTCCGTACTGACAGTGCTTCCCAACATGCTGATAGCAGTATCCTCTGATGCAATATCAACTACATTCCACATACTTTTACCAGTCATATGATGAATCTGTGTAAAATCAATACCGGAAGAGAGTATTATCCCGCCTGTAAAATCAACAGGTGTTATCTTAATCCTTTGAACGGCAGCCTCTGCCTCTTTCATGGATAAAAAGCGTTCAAATTCCAGCTTAATTTTCTTGCCGCTCCTTAAATTCCATGTATAGCTTCTGGTTAAAATACCGCTCTTTAAATCCAGCACTCTCTCAAAATCTTCAAATGCACTGGTATTAAGGTCCGCACTCTCACCGTCTGCTTCAATCCTTGTATATAACCAGTCTGCGGAATTCACGATAAATTCTGTTCTGTCTATAATTCCCTTATAACCGGATTTCTCTAATTCTGCCGCTTCGTATATCCCATTGAAGTAATTGCCTATCAGGCTGTCTCCGGAATATCCTTCCTCAAAACTGCCTCTGGTTCCCATGTATTCATTCCCTAGGGAAAACACAGATTCAGAAACCTTTGCATATTCTTTGTTAAAGCCCTTTTCAATAATCTTCCACGGGTCTAATTTATAATAAATATCTGCTGATTTTGCCATACTCTACCCCTTTAATGCTCCTGCTGCTGCGCCTTCTGTAATTTGTTTTTGGAAAATAGTAAATAAAATGATAGGAGGTATAATTGAAAAAGCTACCGCTCTTAGAACTTCTACATCTGTTGCAGTGGAGGTTCTAAACAGAAATAAGCGAACCATAACCGTTTCCTTCCCTGAACCGTTTAATACCAGATAAGGCAAGAGGAAATCGGACCAGGCAGCATTAATTGCAAATATAACCACTACCATAACGATGGACTTTGACAGAGGAAGTACGATTCTGGCAAAGGTCTTTAGATATCCGCATCCGTCTAACTTGGCTGCCTCAATCAATTCCTTGGGCAGACCTTCAAAAAACTGCTTGAATAATATTACATAAAATGCATTGGCACCAAAGGAAAGCCACAGCGGTAAAAAGGACTGGTTTAATCCTATTCTGTTAATGTTTACGAATAACGCTACAACACTTGTTGTTGCAGGAATCAGCAAACTCCACATAACCAGGCCAAACACTATCTTATGTCCCTTTGGTTTTAAAATTCCAATAACGTATGCTATCAGTCCGTTAAATACGACCGCACATACAACGCTGCCTACAACGGATATGGAGGAGTTAATATAATACTTTGCAAATTTCAAATCTCCCCATGTCTTTATATAAGTGTCAAGATCAAAGCTTGAAGGCAATATGGTTGCGCTTCTTCTGAATTCCCGGATATCCTTAAAACTTGCAAGGAATACCCATACAGGAGGAAACAGGGATACTATGATAATAGCAAAGCAGATGATATAAATTGCAATAAGTAATATTTTGGTGCGTTTGGAATGAAGGTCATAAAAACGGACAACTCCGTCTTCTTTTTTTCTGTAATTATCAAAGAACATTCAAACACCCCCTTAATTTTCTTTGGAAGCGGTAATTTTAAAATACAAACCGCTTAATATAATTAGCACGATACTCATCATAACGGACAATGCTGCTGCCATCGGATAGTTGTAATCCCTGAAAGCGTAATTATACACTAACTGCATAATAGAAATACTTGCATTGTTTGGTCCGCCGTTTGTCATAACCAAAGGTTCGTAGATTATCTGGAACACAGAGATTATTTGCAGGATAAGTAAAGTCTTGCCCAGAGAAAAGATGCTGGGGACTGTAATGTATCGCATTCTGCTTAAGATACCCGCGCCGTCTATGGTTGCTGCTTCGTAAAGCTCGGGATTAATATTTGATATACCTGCCATGTAAATTAAGGCAGTGGAACCTGCACCTTTCCAGGTCATTGCAAGCACAATAAGGGGAATGGTCCATTTGGGATTGGTGAGCCATATCTGAGGCGCTACACCGATTTTATCCAGTAATATGTTTAAAACGCCGGTATTTCCGGGACGGAAAAAGAAACCCCACATAAGTACTGTAGCAAGTCCCGGCATAATATTGGGGAAGTATACCCCTACTCTAAAAAAGCTTCTGAAATGAGTTGTTTCTGTTATCAGCACTGCTATGATAATGGGAACTAAGAATCCAATAATCAAAGACCATAAAATATATACAAATGTGTTGGAAAATGCCGCAAGGAAATCCGGGTGCTTTAGTACTTTCATATAATTGCTGAAGCCTACAAATTTTTCTAAGCGAATTCCTTTTGCGGTATAAAGGGAGAGTCGGATACTTTCAACCAATGGCTCCCACACAAAAAATGCAAATAACAGGAGTGTCGGCAGCATGATAAGCCATCCTGTTAAATCTTTTCTCTTCATCCTACTAGTAGTTCTCGGTGTCCTATTTGCTAAGTCATTTTTCGTTTCAGCCAATTTTCCTGCCCTCCTTGTAATTCAATCTGTCTTATCAGAGTTGATGGGCATCTCACCTAAGATCCCCATCAACTCGTGTAACTATTTATTTATTATTTGTTTACATTTTCATCAAGAAGTTTCTGATAGTTATCGTTAGCTGTCTTCATAAGAGATGCAACATCTGCCTTCTTGTCAGTAATAACTGCCTGAAGAACTTTTGTAAGTTCAGCATATAAATCCTGTGCAGAACCGGGTTCTTCCAATCTTAAATTACCATCTGCCTTAATGATGTTAAAGTAATCATTGTAAAGATTCATATCAACATTACTGTACTCTTTTTGAACTGCACTTTCAGCATCAAGAACTTTCTGGTCAACCCAGCAAGGGAAACGAGGAATTACAGGTACGCCGTTGTCATTCTTGTTCTGAGCATCAGCCTTCATACCAGCAATAGCATCATCGGTAGCAACGGGAGCTTTACCCATAACTTCCAGATAGTCAAGAGCTGCATTAATCTGATCAGGAGTAGCATCCTTAGAGAACATGTAAGGAGTACCGCCGGATAAGGAATACTGTCCGCCAGGACCTGCAGGCATGGGTACTAAAGATAATTTGTCAACAGGAAGACCATTAACCTGTGTAGGTTGGTTAACAGCGTCGTTAGCTGCAATATACATAGCTGCTGTGCTTGTTCCTAAGTTTACAAAACCAGTTCCCCAATCTTCGTTGGTAGGATCGGGAGTAAGCACATCATAATCCCATTTTAAGGATTTAACATATTCCATTGCTTTGATTGCTTCAGGTGTATTTACGTTAGCAACGAATTTGCCGTCTTTTTCAAGAGTTAAGGTTGCACCAAATGCCCAGGCAATATTGCTGAAATGCCAGCCGCCTGCATTATCCTTAGCTAAAAGGCAAAGACCGGCCTGACCTGTCTTATCTTTGATAGTTTTAGCTGTCTGTGCAAGTTCATCCCATGTCTTAGGATATTTAGGGTATCCGTTTGCATCAACTAAACCGGCATCTTCAAAAAGTTCAACGTTCACCATCAGGCCAAGAGCATACCCGTCACGAGGAATACCATATATCTTGCCATCCTTGGAAAGCAGGTTAAGAATAGAAGGATTCATTGCTGTATCCCAGCCTCTTGCTTTTAATTCATCAGTAATATCAGCTACGAAACCACCGTTGATTAACTTCTGAGGTTCTGTATACCATGTTTCGAAGATGGTAGGAAGATTGCCTGATTCTGCAAGAGAAACGAATGTATCTGTTGCATATTTATAATGATCAGGAACTACTTCTACATTAGGATGTGTCTCATTAAAAGTCTTTACATATCCTTCATGAAGCTTAATATCATCCGGTAATGTATCTTCAGGCCAGATACCAAGCTTTAACTGGAATTTCTCAGCAGGAGTGTCTGTTGCTGCTTCCGTAGGAGTTGCCTCTTCTGTTGTTGCCGGTGTGTCATTTTTACTTGTATTTGCTGTGTTGTTATCCTTCTTGCAGCCAACAAGCATGGTTGCGATCAATAGGAAGCACATAAGCATACTAACAAGTCTTTTCGTTTTTTTCATAAATCTTCCCCTTCCTTTCAAATAAGTCCTTATATAGTTTTACGTTAAACTACTGATATGTATTTGTGATGTATTGTTCGTTTAACGTTAAACTAATTATAGCAGTTGTGTAATTTGTTGTCAATAGGTTTTAAATATATTTTTCTATTGTACATATTGTTGGTGAGGGTATAAGTCAATATTACAACAAAAGGGAATAATACCATATTCTGGCATACTCCCTTTTTATAAAACATCTCAATTTATAATCCTGCCGGTTAATGTACTGCCAGGAAATATATCACAACCAGGATTCCCAATACAATACGGTAAATACCGAATGCCTTAAAATCATGTTTCTTAATATATCCCATAAGAAACTTAATAGCCAGTATAGAAACTACAAAAGCGCTTAACATGCCAAGTATCAGAACCAGGACATCGTTTGCGGTGTAATTTAGTCCAAATTTCATCATCTTAATAAGGCTTGCTCCAAACATGACCGGAATTGCCAAAAAGAAGGTGAATTCTGCCGCAACCCCTCTGGATACGCCAATTAATATAGCTCCAAGTATGGTAGCCCCCGATCTGGAGGTTCCAGGAATCAGGGAAAGTACCTGGAAGATACCGATAATAATGGCTGTCTGGTAAGTAATTTGTGAAAGACTGGTTATTCTAAAATGTCCCTTTTTATTGCGGTTTTCAATAAGAATAAAAAGAATACCATAAACAATCAGTGTTATTGCTACTGTTATGTAATTATAAAACGCCGCATCGATCTTGTCATCATAAAGTATTCCGATAACTCCCGCAGGAATCACCGCAACAATTATTTTAAACCACATATTCATAATATCCCCTTTTACAAAGGGTTTATTTTTATCCTTCAGCTGAAAGGGAAAGATTTTATTCCAGTAGAGAACAAGAACTGCAAGTATTGCCCCAAGCTGTATAACCACCCTGAACATTTCCATAAATTTCTCGCTGACATTTAAGGGCATCAGCTCTTCCACCAATATCATATGTCCCGTGCTGCTGATGGGAAGCCATTCTGTAATACCTTCCACGATTCCGTAAAAAATAACCTTCAAAATTTCAATAAAATTCATTCCTTTACCTTGCCTTCCTCCTCATTTGGTTTATTATAGTGCACACCATTCCGTATGGCAGTCTGCTATATTATAGCATACATTTATGCTTCCTAACAGGGCTCATGTGAAAATTAAGAAACAATTTTCACTTTTTCATTTTTATTCTTATTCTATTTCCGTCCGTTATTACAGTAATAGCTCCACTCTCTGTCGTTTGAAGAATTGTGCTTTTGCATTCCATAAGGCGGTTTATGGTTTCCTTATGAGGATGTCCGTAAGAATTGCCGGCTCCGCAGGAAATAATGGCAAAGCCAGGCGATACGGCATTCAAAAATTCATCCCCTGTTGAGTATTTTGACCCATGATGAGCCACCTTTAGGATATCATACTGCTGCCCTGCTTCTTTTATGCTCTTTGTAATCTGCTCTTCTCCCATCCCTTCCAGGTCCCCTGTAAGCAAGAGGTCAAACTCCAGATAATGCAGTCCCAAAACAATAGAGTGGCTATTTGTATCAGAAAATGCCCCCGGTAATTCAGAAGCTTTCTTATCCGGCCAAAGACAGGAAAGGTATACGCTGCCTCTGCTGATATAATCTCCTGCGTTAAGCACAGATACCAGGGTATCTTTTTCTCCGGCTGCCCGTATAAGATTCTGATAAGCGTCTTCCTCCAGTGGAACACCCGGAAGTATCAGATTCTTTATTCTGATATCTCCCTTATAGTCCTTTTGCATCAATTCGAGGATACCGGAATAGTGATCGCTGTCTCCATGAGTAACAATAGCATAATCAATCTCATTTATCCCCTGGAATTTTAGAAATGGCTCCAGCCTGTATTTTCCAAGATTCTTTACGTCAGAGCTTCCTCCGTCCACGAGAATAGTGGTATTATCAGGCAGTTTTAAGAATATCCCATCTCCCTGTCCCACATCCAAAAAGGTCACTTCCAGATTATTTTCTTTTACCGGTGACAGCAGAAGAGCAAATGAAAATAATAACAACAGACTTATCCGTCTTCCCCTCTTCCGGTTACACTGTACAAAGAAAAAGAGAGTCGTATAAAAGGTGAAAATCACAAGAATATCCGGTCTCCCCGTAAGGATGCTTTTATATGGCAGACCGGAACCTACCAGACAGACTGCTTCATAAAATTCCAGAATATAGTTTACGCTGCCCATTAAAAAGATTCCTAAGGGCACACAAAAGCAGCCTGCCAGAACGGAGATAAAGGCCAGTATTGTTAACAAAGAGGATAATGGGATGATTAAAAGATTTATAAAAGGTGAATAGACCGGTATCTCATAAAAATACCACAATAGGATAGGAAGAAGAATTAGTTGGACCCCTGCGCTTGCAAGAAATGTCTGCAATAACATCTTATTATACTGTTTTATTATTTCAATCAGCTTTCTCTTTACATCAGGAGCTGTTTTATGCTTCGATTCTGGTTTTTGAAGCTTCTCTTTTTTCCCGGATAACGCCTTTTGCAGTGCAGGATATACCGCACCTATTCCGATAACAGCACCAAAGGAAAGAAGAAAGCCGGCTCCGGTGATTTCAAGAGGCCTTTGCAGCAGAATAATAAGAGCACTAAAAGCAGTACCAGAGAGCAGATCATAAGTTCTTCCCGCCAGAACTGCTGCCATATATACACTCATCATAACCACAGCCCTGTTGGTGGATACACCATAGCCGGTCAGCACCCCGTAGGAATATAAGAAGAGATGGGTTAATAACGTAGATGGAAGAAGAGGCATATGAAGCCGCCTGAATATCTTGTACAAGGTAAGCCCCAGGAGGGATATATGTAAGCCTGATATGGCGAGGATATGGGTTATGCCATTTTCTCTGTATAATTCCTTTATACCGGCATCCAGATTACCTGTATCACCTAGCATCATGGCCGTAAGAATTCCTGCGTTCTTTTCCGGAAGAAGTTTATAATAAGTGTTAGTCAATTGTTTTTTTATTCTATAAAGGGTTTGATAATAAGAATTTATTTCAGAGTTTACGACTGTAACAGAATCTGCATAGAATTTGTAATGATATTTTTTGGTCTTATAGTATAGATATTCATTGAACTGTCCGGGATTGGAAGCCTTTGTAAACTTCATTACAGTACCGGATATCTTCACCTTATTGCCGATGGAATAGCTTTCTTTTTGATCTATATAGACTAAAATTTTAAGTTCTGTATAGCTTTTGCCTTTTTCTAAGGTAAGTACCGAATTCTTTACCGTAAGCCTTGTGTATTTATCCGTCTCTTCCACAAGGCTTATTTCCCCTTTTGCCCAGGCCTTCTGCTTTTCTTTAAAATCCTTATCGCCCGGCGGTGCAAGAAGCGCTTTATTTATCTGCCCATACCCGGCAGCAAACAGAACGGGAAGAAGCAGAAGAAAAAAATAATTCTTAAGCCTGTTCCTTTTTCCTCCCGGCATGAGAAAAAATAAGAGTACTGCAAGTAATATACCCACGCCTATAATTACCGCTTTTTGCAAGGAGCATGCATATGCGGCAAGTCCTGCAAGATATGCGGCAAGAATCCATATAAAAGGTCTCTTAATCTCCATTATTTATCTCCGGCAATCAAATCCAGATTCCTCTCGAAAAGACCGTCAAAGGGAATGTCCTCCTGAAAAGTCTTTTTTGTGGAACCGTTAATTGTAAACTGCACTTTATTAACTGTTGATAATTCATCCAAAGAGTTAATTACGGAATACAGCACTACTTCTGCTTTAACCCCCTCTACCTTGTTTAGGAAATTTTCATTGAAATCCACGTAGCAGATTCCATCCTTGGTAGTAACTTTTAAAAGCCGCGTCCCGTCAGGGATGCATTTTTTCATATTGGCCTCAACCGGCCCTTCCATCAGTGCTCCAATAATAGTTTTTTCGATAGGCTGCATATTTCCGTCATAGGAAACTTTCAAATCACTTGGAACCAGTTTATTGCCCTTTTCATTGGCAAAATATACGGTAATATATACATCTTCCGCGCTGCTGCCATCAATAAAATCTTTTTCATTTTTAAAGCCTATGGGATTGCCGTTAAGCCCGGTTAATGGCGACCCGCCTACATAAAATGAAACATCATCCACCCCTTCAATCTGGCAAAGTGTCTTAATGATGCAGGCTCTTGCCAACACTTCTGTTATTCCTGTAAGATTATTATAAGCTGAATTAAATTTCAAACTTAGTCCGCTCTCACTAAATACCGCTTTTTCCACATAAAGTCCATCCGGAATAGCCCGCTTCAAGGTAATATCATCCGGTTCTACCGAGAGAGCTTCCAGATACTCCTTTACCAGGTCTTCTTTGGTCTTTGACTTGGGAGTGTAATTTACCTGCACTATTTTTGTTTCAGCCTGATCAATACAGTAGACAAAGGGACCATTCTGATTCTTTGCCGAATCCTTCCCCCTCTCGCTGCATCCTCCGGTGGCAAGGACACCAAACAGCAGCACAAGAAAGGTCAAAGCCAGGCTTTTTTCTATTCTGTTTTTATGCCGTTTATGGATTAATCCTCTCATTTAAACCTCTTTCCTTAACTCTATTATCTGCGCCATTACGCAATGTAATTAATAGGAATACGTACGGTAAAGGTGGTTCCTTCATTTTCTTTGCTGTACACCTTTATTGCGCCCTTATGCATATGGACAGCATTCTTGGTGATAGCAAGTCCAAGGCCCGTTCCTCCTGTCCCTCTGGAACGTGCTTTATCCACTCTATAGAAGCGGTCAAAGATGGAATCCTGCGCTTCCTCCGGGATGCCAATGCCGGAATCCGAAACCTTTACATAAAAATATTTGTGGTCCGCATTTAAGGATACCCTTACCCAGCCATCCTCCACATTATATTTAATGGCATTCTCTATCAGATTGGAGAAAGCCAAAGACAGCTTCACCTCATCCACTTCTGCAATTACCGGCCTGTAGCTTTCATAGATAAGCTCAATATTGTTTTTCTTGGCAATAGGACGAAGCCTCTTTAACACAAGTTCCAGTAAATCATTAATCTTGATAGAAGTAATATTCATATCACTGGCAGTCTTATCAAGCTTTACCAGAGATAAAAGATCATTGATAATTTTGTTCTCTCTTTCAATCTCATCTGCTATATCAATAAGGAATTCCCTGTAGAGTTCTGGCTGTACATTCTCCTGCATCAAAAGAGAATCTGCCAGTACCTTAACAGAGGTCAGAGGTGTTTTCAGTTCATGGGATACATTGGATACAAATTCCTGCCTGGAATTCTCCAAATTCTTAATTCTTGTAAGCATCTGATTTAAGGAAATAGAAATTTGCTGTACTTCATAAAAGCCATCAATCTTTACCTCATCATCCATATACCCTTCTGTCAGATGTCCGATAGCCTTTTTTAGATTCAAAAATGGTTTCGTGAATACACCCGAATAGAAAAAGGCATAAATGAATATCAGTATTATCGTGGTAACAAATAAAACCGTTGTCTTTTTATACAGTATTGTATAGATATTCTGAATGTTCTTCGTAGAAAAGTTCATAAGAATAACACCCGCAATTTCTTTGGAAGAGGTTTGGGTGATTGGTATTGTCATTTCG
Organism: Anaerocolumna xylanovorans DSM 12503; assembly: GCF_900143645.1. GTDB lineage: Bacteria > Bacillota > Clostridia > Lachnospirales > Lachnospiraceae > Anaerocolumna > Anaerocolumna xylanovorans. Next base: position 118,044 of record NZ_FRFD01000009.1, read on the forward strand.
ATATTATTAGCATGATTATTGTGGAAAACACTGCTGCTCCCTTTAAGGCATTTGATAACATCCTCAGATATAATGATGTTTCCGTCCTCAACTCCATAGGTATCTTTCAGTATATTAAGCTTATTGTCTATTACAAGAATTCTTCCCTCGTAGAGATTTGCAAGCCTTAAAACCTCCGTATTCACCTCTTCAATGGTAGAATCCTGAAGATATCCCGACGACACCAAAAGATTGGCAAGGGAATTTCCCTGGCTCTGCACCTCTGCTTTTCTCTGGTTTGTGGCAGTACTGTCGTAAGTATTTAAGATTTCCCAGGAAAAGAACAAAAGAGGTATGATACCTATTATAAAAAGAGCAAGAAGAGCATGCACTCTCATGCTCTTTAAAAACCAGAATCCTTCTTTAATTTTGGAAAAAATAGCCAACACCCCATTTTGTATGTACATATTTAGGCTCGCTGGGATTATCTTCAATCTTTTCACGAAGTCTTCTTATATGCACATCCACTGTTCTAACATCTCCGGGATAATCATATCCCCAAACTGTATTAAGTAAGTTTTCTCTGCTATAGACTTTATTTGGATTGAATATCAATAACTCCAGCAAATCAAACTCTTTTGCAGTTAAATTCACTTCTTTGCTATTTACATATACTCTTCTGCTTTCGCAGTCGATTTTTAAATCTCCAAATACAACAACCTTTGCCTGAACATCCGCATTTTGCTTGGTACTGCGGCGCATAATGGCCTTAATTCTTGCCTTTACCTCTAAAATATTAAAGGGCTTTGTAATATAATCATCTGCTCCGTATTCCAGCCCAAGAATTTTATCCATATCATCTCCCTTGGCAGTAAGCATGATAATCGGCATATTTGAAAATTCCCTTATCTGCTGGCATATTTCAAAACCTGTCATCTTCGGAAGCATGACATCTAAGAGCACTACATCATATTCCTTCTTCTTGGCTGCCTCCAGGGCCTCCTCACCGTCATAAGCACAGTCCACTTCCATACCGTCCTGCTCCAGGCTGAAGCGGATTCCCTTCACTATTAACTTTTCATCATCTACAACAAGCACCTTTTTTCCCACAATAATCACCTATATCCTATTCACTGATAATCCTATCTTTTATTTTATTATAGACTCCATCCTTGATTCCATCAATTTCTTTTAATTCTTCAATACTCTGGAATCTGCCGTGGTTTGTCCTGTAATCTATTATGCTGTCTGCCTTTGCTTCTCCAATACCAGGCAGGGAGCAAAGTTCTTCCTTCGCAGCAGTATTGATATTGATATTGATTTTACCGCTGTTTCCTGTATTGTCTCTTGTTTGTCCTGACCCGGGGTTTTTCCCTGAATCCGCTGCTTTGGCCTTTTCTCCCTTAAGTACCTCTTCTTTGGCAGGAATGTATATCTGCTGGCCGTCTTCTATGGAAGCTGCCTGATTGATATAATCCTTGTCCGCTTCTTTTGTAAAACCGCCTGCCAAATCCACTATCTCAAAAATTCTGGCTTCCTTTGAAACCTCATAGACTCCAGGTTTTTTGACTTCACCGCAAATATGGACATAGCACTTTTCTTCCTTTGGCGTACCGGTAATTTCTTCTTTCTCTTTATCGGTATCTTCCGGTAAATTAGTAGGAGCATCCGTCTGCTTTGTTTCCTCTGCTGTAAGGGGAGTGCCTAAAGTGCTGTCAAGTTGTTCTTTTCCATTTCTCTGACAGCTGTAGATAATTCCTGTCAGAACAAGAAAGACAGCTATAAGACCTGCTTTTAAATATTTATACTTTTTCATAGCGACACCTTTCTAGTTTCAGAAAGGCCGGCAAACCGTATCCTCAATACATTTGCATGTTATCATTCTACCTAATAAATTGTGGTATTACAATAGGTATTTTGAAAAGTTTGTAACCTTAAGAAAATCGTAAAATTTACTCCCATTTAAAGGTTAGGATACCTCCGATTACCAATGCTACTCCTATTAGTTTGCGCCAGTCAAAATCCGCTTTCTCTGCTCCGAATATGCCAAGAAGCTCGATAAGATAGGCTACAATGACCTGGGAGGTGACAATTACCATAATGGCTTTGGCAGGTCCTAAGGCGCCTACGCTCTTAATGACAGTAAAGGTGATGAAGGCTCCGATAGCGCCTCCTAAGAGCATATACTTGTTGTCGATTTTAAAAAGGCCTCCAAAACTTCCTTCCCTGCCGGTTATAAACCAGGCAATGATGCATACGATAAAAGCCGTAAGCTGGACGAAGCTTGCAGATACCCAAACGCTTGTCTGTTTCGTTACTCCTGTATTAAAAACCCCCTGAATACTCATAAGGGCTCCTGAAATAATGGCCATGATAAATCCCAAAAATCCCATAACTGTACATCCTTTCCTATATTTCAGTAAATTCTGCCATGCGGAAGTTTAACCAGCCGCCGGCAGAAACGCTCTTTCATAGTCTGTACAATTATGGGATAATTTACTCTATATTAAATTACTTTTTTCAGTATTTCTATCATCTCATCCACATGCTCCTTTGTTATAACAAGGGGCGGAATAAATCTTAACACATTGCTTCCTGCAGAAAACAGTATCAGGTTATTATCCATAGCCTTTAAGATAATATCCTTTACCGGATATTCAAATTCAAGTCCCTGGAGTAACCCCTTTCCTCTTCTTTCTTTGATTTCCTTATGGTTTTCTGCCAGTTCATCTAACCTATCTTCAAGATAAGCAGATACCTCCTTTACATGGTGGAGAAGATTAAGCTTTTCATACTGGTCGAATACTGCATTTACCGCTGCCGCCGTAAATGGATTTCCGCCGTAGGTGGTACCGTGGTCTCCCGGCTCAAATGCTTTGCAGACTTTTTCCACAGCTGCAAAGGCTCCTACGGGAACACCGCAGCCAAGAGCCTTGGCAGCAGTTAAGATATCCGGCTTTACACCATATTCCTGCCATGCAAACATACTGCCGGTTCTTCCCATACCGCATTGTATTTCATCGAAGATAAGCAGAATATCTTTTTCATCGCACAGCCTTCTTAACTCCTTAAGATATTCTTCATCAGCCGGATAGACGCCACCTTCTGCCTGAACCGGCTCTAATAAAATAGCGCAGGTCTTTTCATTGATCTTTGCCTTTATATCTTCTATGGAATTTAAGTCCGTAAAAACAACCCCACCGATCAAAGGCTCAAAAGCTTCCCTGTAAGAAGGCTGGCCGGTTACTGAAAGCGCTCCCATGCTTCTTCCGTGAAAGGAACGGTTCATTGCGATAATCTGACTGTCCCCTGTATGATGCTTCTTGTAATAATACTTTCTGGCAAGCTTAATAGCTCCCTCGATAGCTTCTGTTCCGCTGTTAGTAAAAAATACCCTATCCATACCGGAAGCCCCTGCCAGCCTTGCGGCTGCCTTAATGGAAGGTACATTATAGAAGTAATTGGAGGTATGAAGAAGTTTATCAATCTGTGCCTTTAATGCACTGTTATACTCTGTATTACCGTAACCTAAAGCAAATACTGCAATACCGGCGCCAAAATCAAGGTATTTCTTCCCGTCCGTATCATATAAATAAACACCTTCACCTCTGTCAAGAACTATCTTATATCTTGAATAGGTATGCATCAACAGGTTTTCTGCTTCCTTTATGTATTCTTCCATCGCTTTCCCTCCTTAACCTTCTGCCTGCATTTTCTCATTATCAAACAGAATACTTTCATTGCTAAGAATAGCTGTTCCGATTCCTCTGTTTGTAAAGAACTCCAGCAACAGGCAATGTTCCATTCTGCCATCCAGAATATGCACTCTGGAAACGCCTCCCTTAACAGCATCAATGCAATTCTTAAGCTTTGGCAGCATGCCTCCTCCGATAAATCCATTGGTCATCAGCTTATCTGCTTTTTCCAGCGTCAGCACGGAAATAAGGGTGTTTTTATCGGACGGATCGGTATAAACACCTTCGATATCTGTAAGGAATGCCAGTTTCTCTGCTCCGATTGCTGTTGCTACCGCACAGGCAGCATCATCCGCATTTATGTTATAGGCATGGTAATCCGCGTCCAGTCCGATAGGCGCAATAACCGGAATAAAGTTATTATCAATCAGCGTATTAATTAAATCTGCATTTACTTCGGTGATATTCCCTACATAACCGATGTCCTGGCCATTTGCATATTTCTTTTCTACCTTTAAGGTAGAGCCGTCCTTGCCGCTGATGCCAACAGCTTTTACACCAAGCTTTTCAATCATCTGCACAAGATTCTTATTTACCTTGCCAAGAACCATCTCTGCCACTTCCATGGTCTCTTCATCGGTTACTCTTAAGCCTTCCACAAAGGTGGATTCATGCCCTAAAAGACTTACCCACTTGGAGATTTCCTTTCCTCCTCCATGGACAATGATGGGCTGCATGCCAACAAGCTTTAAAAGTGCCACATCCTTTATAACATTTAATTGAAGATTCTCATCTAACATGGCGCTGCCACCGTATTTTACAACAACTTTCTTATTATTGAATTTCTGTATATAGGGAAGCGCTTCAATCAGAGTCTGCGCTTTCATAAGTATCTGGTCCATGGGTTCCATATGAACTCCTCCTGCGATAAAATTTGATTTAAAATAAGAATGGCTTTTTTATGAACGATAGTCCGCATTAATATACACATATTTATCTGTCAGATCACAGCCCCAGGCCGTAGCCATACAATTGCCGCTCTTAATGTCAGCAATTGCACTTACTTCCTTTTGCTTTAAGATTTCCGTTGCCATTTCTTCGCTGTAATCCATAGCCATTCCATTTTCCACAAGCTTTAAAGAGCCTGCGCAGCTTTCAATATATAAATCAACTTTATCAGGGTCAAATGAGGCTCCTGCATAACCCATTGCACAAAGAATTCTTCCCCAGTTGGCATCATTACCGTATATGGCAGTCTTTACCAGATTGGAGGTAATAATGGATTTGCTTAATATGACCGCCTGCTCCTTGGTATCCGCTCCTGTTACTCTGCATTCAAACAGTTTGGTTGCACCTTCCCCGTCGGAAGCCATCATTTTGGCAAGCTCTGTTGTAATCGTATGGAGAGCTTTTACAAAGATTTCATAAGCTTCATTTTTTTCTGTAATTTCTTCGTTGCCTGCCATTCCGTTAGCCAATATCAGAAGAGAATCATTGGTAGAGGTATCCCTGTCAACGGATATCATATTAAAGCTGTCCTTCACATCTTCTCTAATGGCTTCAATCAGCAGTTCCTTACTGATGGCAAGGTCCGTTGTAATGACTCCAAGCATTGTAGCCATATTGGGATGTATCATGCCGGACCCTTTGGACATTCCGCCTATTGTTACAGGTATTCCGTTTAGTTCAAAAGAAATGGCATATTGCTTTGCAAAAGTGTCCGTAGTCATGATTGCTTCTGCCGCCAGTCCAGCATGTTCCTTGTCCTCACCCAGCTCTTGTTTCAGCAGCTTACAGCCCTCTGCGATAGCTTCAATAGGAAGCTGTCTGCCGATAACACCTGTAGAAGCTGTCAGTACTGCTTCTTTCTTAAGGCCTAATTCCGAAGCCATAAAGGCAGCCATCTTTTCATTGTTCTCTGTTCCCAAAGCACCGGTACAGGCATTGGCAACTCCGCTGTTAAGTACTACTGCCTGAGCCATGCCATATTCCTGTATAATCTTCCTATCCCATATTACAGGGGCTGCTTTTACCAGATTGGTCGTAAAGGTACCTGCGGCCTTTGCCGGAACAACGCTGTAGACCAATGCCATATCCTTTTTCTTTTTCTTAATTCCTGCATAAATACCTGCTGCTTTATATCCTTTTGGGGCAGTCACCCCACCGCTAATAATCTCCATGTGTATACCTCCTATGCTGCAATTCTGCTTGTAATGCTGTCAGAGCTGCGGCTTTCTTTCTTCTCTAATTAATTTATAATTATACACATTAATAAATTATTATGCAATACCTAATTTTATTTTTTTAAAATATCGATCCCTTCCTTTAAAAGCTCATGATAAATCTTTGCTATGGGAAGCCCTACAATATTATTATACTCTCCTTCAATGCCGCTTATATGCACTGCAAACCTTCCCTGAATGGCATAAGCCCCCGCCTTGTCAAAGGGTTCACCGGTGGCAATATAGCTTTCAATCTGCTCCTCCGTTAAAGTTTCCACCTCTACACGGCTCATCTGATGGAAGACCAGCCTCTTCTCTGTTTTTTCTTTTTCTCCTATTACAATGGCAACTCCCGTATATACCTCATGCTTTCTGCCGGAAAGAAGCTTAAGCATATGATAAGCTTCCTCGCTGTTCCTTGGTTTTCCAAGAGGCTTACCGTCAAGGAATACCAGTGTATCCGCACTAATAATAAGAAAGTCTCCTTCTGCTTCCTTTTTTATAGCTTCTGCTTTTAAGCGTGCCAGTTCCTCCACCATATCAGAGGGATTTGTTTTGTCTGTTATCTCTTCTGCATTGCTTACCTTTATCTCAAACTTTACTCCTGCCTGTTCTAAGATTTCCCTTCTTCTTGGTGAACCGGATGCCAATATAATTTTATACATAGTATTCCTCCTTAAGTAATGTTCTCTTTCCATTTTCCCAAATTATATCATTGCGGCAAATGTTTGTCCATAAAGGGAAAAGAAGGCCTATTCTTTTTATGATTTTCAAAATAGGTATTGCATAAAATAACACATTGATGTATATTTATAATAATTTAAAATTAAAAATTAGGAGGATTCAAAATGAAAGAGAAAGTTATACTTGCTTATTCCGGAGGTCTTGATACCACTGTCATTATACCCTGGTTAAAAGAAAACTATGATTATGATGTTGTTTGTGTATGCATTAATGTTGGGCAGGGCAATGAACTGGACGGTCTGGAAGAAAGAGCCAAGGCATCAGGTGCCGTAAAGCTCTATATTGAAGATGTCGTAGAAGAATTTGTGGATGATTTCGTATTGCCTTGCGTAAAGGCAGGTGCCGTTTACGAAAATAAATATTTACTCGGAACTTCCATGGCAAGACCTGTAATTGCCAAACGTCTGGTAGAGATTGCAAGACTGGAAAATGCAACCGCTATTTGCCACGGTGCCACCGGCAAGGGAAACGACCAGGTGCGCTTTGAACTTGGCATTAAAGCTTTAGCCCCTGATTTAAAGATTATCGCCCCCTGGCGCATCTGGGATATCTCCTCCCGTGAAGAGGAAATTGAATACTGCGAAAATCACGGTATCCACCTTCCTTTTTCCGCTGATAACAGCTACAGTCGAGACAGGAACCTCTGGCATATCAGCCATGAAGGTCTGGAGCTTGAGGACCCTGCCAATGCTCCTAATTACGACCACCTGCTGGTTCTTGGTGTTTCTCCCGAGAAAGCTCCGGAGGAAGGTGAATACTTAACACTTTCTTTTGAAAAAGGTATTCCTGCCACACTAAACGGCGAGGCCATGAAAGCATCCGAAATCATTGAGAAGCTTAACGAATTAGGGGGCAAGCACGGCGTCGGTATTGTAGATATCGTAGAAAACCGCGTAGTTGGTATGAAGTCCCGTGGCGTATATGAAACACCGGGCGGAACAATTCTGATGGAAGCACATACTGCTTTGGAAGAACTGATATTAGACCGTGACACGCTCGCCTACAAGAAGGGTATTGGTGATAAATTTGCCGATGTTGTATACGAAGGCAAATGGTTTACTCCTTTAAGAGAAGCTCTCCAGGCTTTCGTAGATTCCACACAGGAATACGTAACCGGTGAAGTAAAGCTTAAACTGTATAAAGGAAACATTATCAAACAGGGTACTACTTCTCCTTATTCTTTATATAATGAAAGTATAGCTTCCTTTACAACCGGTGAGCTTTACAACCATAAGGATGCAGAAGGCTTTATTAACCTCTTTGGCCTCTCCTTAAAAGTGAGGGCTATGAAACAGGGCAATAAGAATTAATTTCTAATAAAATGTTAATACTCTTCTCACAAATGCTTAAGGCATATACTGTATAATTCAAAAGTGTAAATCATCTGGAAGTTAGATTGAAAGAAAATTATAATAGGAAAGAAGGTATAAACATGATTATTACAACTACAAATACGATTGAAGGAAGAACCATAACAGAGTACAAGGGTATTGTTTTTGGTGAAGTCATATCCGGTGTTAACTTTATAAAAGATTTTGCTGCCGGATTATCCAATTTCTTTGGAGGCCGTTCATCTACTTATGAGGATGAATTAATCCAGGCAAGGCAAAATGCAATAAGAGAAATGGAGGAACGGGCCAGAAGTATGGGAGCAGACGCTGTTGTAGCTGTTGATGTGGATTATGAGGTTTTAGGCGCCGATAATGGTATGCTTATGGTGACTGTTTCCGGTACCGCCGTTAATCTGCGGTAAAAACTATTAATTTATATGCAGCATAAATCCTTAAATTATACTATAATCTGCTAAAACCCCATTTAGCTCAACATTTTTTTTAATTTCTGTTGGATTAAGTTGAAATTTTCTCCAAAATGCTATAATATAAAATTAGTTAATAGTTTCAGTATTGCAATTTTAATTATGCAAGGAGATTTGTTATGGAAAAGGATACAGTCTTGGTAGTTGATGACAGTGAGATTATATGTACCATTATAAAGGATATTTTAGAGTCCTCATCATTGCACATAGCTATTGCCCATTCAGGGGAGGAAAGCATTCCAATTGCCAAGACACTTCGTCCCACCCTGATACTGTTAGACATTATGATGACCGGTATAGACGGATATGAGACCTGCAAGATCTTAAAGGGTTTCCCTGAAACCAAGGATATACCAATCATCTTCATCACAGGAAACAATGATTCAGAGTCCGTTCTTCGAGGTTTTGAGGTAGGAGCTGCCGATTATGTATCAAAGCCCTTTATCCCGGAAGAGCTTAAGGCACGTGTTAAGGTTCATATGCAGAATGTAAAAAACCAGCGTGAACTTCAGCTTCTCATGAAGGAATTAAAGGAAATGGCTATTACCGATTACCTTACAAAGCTGTATAACAGGCGTTATTTTATGGAGAAACTCCATGAATATGTTGAATCTGATTATACAGAATTTGCTCTGATTCTTTTTGATGTGGACAACTTTAAGAATATTAATGACGTATACGGACATAATGCCGGAGACATTGCTTTGGTCAATATATCCAATATTTTTAGGCTCATATTGAGAGAAGAGGATACCATAAGCCGCTGGGGCGGTGAAGAATTCCTGGTATTTCTGCCCAATGCCGATATAGATACTGCTATGAAGATAGCAGATAAATTACGAAAAGAAGTTGAAAGATATACCTTTACCTTTGAAAGCACCGATTTTCATTGCACCATAACAGGCGGTGTTGTCAAATACGACCCTGATCTGACTGTAGAGAAGAATATTACCTGCGCAGACCAGGCATTATATCAAGGTAAATCCATGGGCAAAAATCTCTGCATAAACTATTTGAGCTGTTTAGAGAGCATGTAAGAAAGGATATAACATGGCATACGAGATTCTTGTTCTGGACATAGACGGAACACTGACCAATTCCAAGAAAGAAATATCAGACAAAACCTATCGTTCCATCATGGCAATTCAGGAAAGAGGCCACAAGGTAGTATTAGCCTCCGGACGTCCCACCCCGGGAATCCTTCCTCTTGCCAGAAAATTAAAGCTATCCGAATACAACGGTTATATTCTTTCTTTCAATGGAGCAAAAGTAATTAACTGCAAAGATAACGAAATTATCTTTCAGCAGGTATTGAACCGGGATTATCTTCCCCTTCTTCATGCTGCTGCCAGTAAAAATGAGGTTGGTCTTATATCCTATGAAGGTGACTGTGTTATAACCGACTCTAAGATTGATAGATTTATGGAGACAGAAGCCAGAGTTAATGGTATTCCGATAAAGCAAGTGGATGATTTTGTAGCGTATATACAGTTTGATATTAATAAATGCCTTATGACCGGTGAACCGGATATTTTAAAAAGGATGGAACCCGAACTTAAGGCTGATCTTAGCGAAGGCTTAAATATCTATCGTTCAGAACCTTATTTTCTCGAGATTATGCCTAAAAATATTGATAAAGCATATTCTCTTGGTAAGCTTCTTGACTGCCTGGGCTTGTCCAGGGAACAGATGATTAGCTGCGGAGATGGCTTTAATGATATCTCTATGATAGAATATGCCGGAATGGGTGTTGCAATGGCAAATGCCCAGGATATTGTAAAAAGCAAGGCAGATTATATTACTCTCTCCAACGACGAAGACGGCATAGCACATGTAATAGAATCCTTTATGCTTTAGTTTTAATTTGACATCCAAAAAGCCTGGAAAAACAGTTCTAACGACTGTTTCCCCCGGCTTTTATTTGTTATATTGGTTCTATCTATTAATTTACTGTTTTACTAATTCCGCCAGCTGCTCTACTTCCATCACCACTACCTGATAACCGTCAAAGATTACGGTACTTCCTTCTCTCTTAACATCCTCATAATTATTCAGAAGTATTTTCTTACACCTGACAGGCAGCTTGATAGCCGCACACTCTCTTTGGAAATTAGCGGCGACAAGAATGGTCTTTTCCTGTCCTTTTCTAAGATAAGCCATAAAGTTTTCTTTCTCCGGAAGAACAGGTACAAATTTACCGTATACCAGAACTTCCTTATATTCCTCTTCTTTCCTTAGCTCAATCAGTTTCCTGTAAAAATGAAATACCGAGTCTTCTCTTCCCATCTGCTCTTTGGCATTGATAGAAGGATAATTAGGGTTTAATGGCAGCCATGATTTTCCTTCGGAAAATCCGGCGTTTATCCCATCATTCCACTGGAAGGGCGTTCTTGCATTGTCACGGCTGTATTTGCTTACAATCCTTAGCGCTTCTTCTTTACTGCAGCCTGCATCCAAAGCAATCTGATACTCATCCTTTGTGGATATATCATCCACTTCTTCTATGGAATGAAACACCGTATTTTCCATTCCCAGCTCCTGTCCCTGATAGATAAACGGAATTCCCTTTTGAAGAAAATATATGGCAGCTAAAAGCTTCTTACTGGTCTCTGATAAGTCCTCTTCGGATATAAATTCATTTACCCCTCTGGGCTCATCATGGTTTTCTATAATGTTTGACATAAAGCCTACTTTGTCTGCTTTCTCCTGACTCCTAAAGCAGGTAGCCTTATACTCTTTTGTTGTAACCTCCTGGCAATCATACCAGCCATTAGCGCTTTTTCCGATAAGTGCCGGGCCGAACTCAAAGATACTGGAAAAATACCCGTCTTCTCCAAAGAACAAAGGCATCTCTTCTTCTTTGGCGTCAAACACTTCTCCAACCGTAAAGGCATCGTACTTCTCAAAGGTCTCCCTTTTCATCTCTGATAAGAATTCTCCGATTCCTTCTGCTTCCTTTAACATGGTCTTAATACTGACCATGCCGTCCTCTCTGTCAGGCTTATAATCCTTAAAAGGAAGCACCTTCTTTATATTGATAATCGCATCAATACGGAAACCGCCAAGCCCCTTGTTAAGCCACCAGTTTATCATCTTATAGATTTCCTGCCTGACCTCTGGATTTTCCCAATTCAAATCCGGCTGCTTCTTATGAAAGGCATGGAAATAATATTTATCCGTGCCGGGAATGATTTCCCAGGCACTTCCTCCAAAATAGGAACGCCAGTTGCAGGGGGGCTTCCCATCCTTTCCTTCCTCTATATAAAAATACTTTCCATATCTGCCGTCCGGATCTTTTAAGGCTTCTTTAAACCAAATATGTTCATCAGAACAGTGGTTTACCACCAGATCCATCAGAATATACATATTCTTTTCCCTGGCCCTGGCTATTAATTCTTCCATATCATCCATTGTACCGAATCTTGGGTCAATATTATAGTAATCGGATATGTCATATCCCTGATCTGCTAAAGGAGAACAAAATATCGGTGACAGCCACAGAATATCCACTCCCAGTTCCTGCAAATAGTCCAATTTGTTTATTATTCCTCTTAAATCCCCAATTCCGTCTCCGTCTGCATCATAAAAACTCTTAGGGTATATTTGATAGGCAATCTTATCATGCCACCACTTCTTTTGCATATCAACCTCCTTCTTACTTTATAGCACCTTCTACCATTCCCTGTATAATCTGCCTCTGTGCAAATGCGAACAAGATAATGATAGGAATCATGGCCAAAAGTGCCGCTGTCAGAATTAAATCCCACTGTTTTACATAAGATCCTACAAAGCTGCTTACCGCAACCGGCAGAGTCTTTATTCTTCCGTTGAGCCCAAGCATAAGGGATGGAAGCAAATAATCATTCCATATCCAGATACCGTTTAGAATCAGGACAGTCATCTGTACCGGCTTTAACAAGGGGAATATAATTCTAAAAAAAGTCCCTTCCGGACTGCAGCCGTCAATCCATGCTGCTTCCTCTAACTCATAAGGAATTCCCTTAATGAAGCCGTGAAGGATAAAGATAGACATGGAACCGCCAAAACCCAGATAGGCAAAGATAATTCCGGTATAGCTGCTAAGAAACTGTATGCCCGTAAAGGAAGATAGGCTTCGGAAAGTAGATAAAAGCGGAAGCATAACTACCTGAAAAGGAATAACCATAGCGGCTACAAAAAGCATAAATATAACACTGGACCATTTCTTTTTATTTCTCACCAAAACCCAGGCTGCCATACCGGAAAATAAAGACAGCAAAGCCAAGGACACCACTGTAATAATCAAAGAACTTGAAAAGGATTTCCAATAACTGAAATTCTGATTATTGATTACATTTCCTAGATTTGTAAACAACTGACTGATATTTGTCGGAGGTTTAATAGGGCTGATAACAATATCTGCACTTTTTTTAGATGAGTTAAAGAGTACCAGGAGAAAGGGCAGCAAAACGATAATGGATAATATAATTCCTGCTATCTCACCAAATAATAAATTGATTTTTCTCGTTTTCATCACATTTCAACCTCCTTTCTCTTATTTATGGAAACCTGAGTAAGCGATACAATAGCCAGAATGATAAAGAAAACAACGGCTTTTGTCTGCCCCAGGGCATATTCATTTTTTGCAATTGCTGTTTTATAAATATTCAGGGCCATAAATTCCGTAGACAGCACTGCCTTTCCCTGCAGTATCCTGCTGGGTGCTCCATTTGTTATAGCAAGGTTTAGGTCAAACTGTTTAAAGGAATTTACCAATGTTAAAAACATACATACAGTAAAGGTATTGGCAATCATGGGCATTTTGATTCTCTTTAAGGCTACCCACCAGTTTGCCCCGTCTACATTGGAAGCCTCCATAATATCTTTCGGTACTCCCTGAAGGCCTGTTACGTAAATCATCATAATATATCCTGCGTACTGCCAGGTACTTACAATCAGAATTGCTGCCAGTGCCAAATTAGGGTCAGTAAGCATTGACTGGCTGCCTGCAATAGCAGCTGTAAATACTTTGTTGAAAATAAACTGCCATACATAACCTAAAACAATACCGCCGATAAGGTTCGGCAGGAAGAAGGAAGCACGGTAAAAATTTCTTCCTCTTACCTTTGATGTACATAAAAGTGCAAGAGCAAATGCTGCAATATTCACAAAAATCATATTCAGTATCGTATAGAGAAAAGTAATCAAAAAGGAATAAACATAGTCCCTTGACTGAAACATGGTAATGTAATTGCCTATTCCTACAAACTTTGTAAACTTTATACCGTTCCAGTCTGTCAGGGAATAGAAAATACCCAGAATAAACGGATTCAAAACTGTGAAAAAAAACGTTAGTAAGACCGGAAGCAAAAACAGGACATTTACAATGGAACGGTGTTTTTTGGTAGGCAGTATAAATAGTCCCGCTACGATAAGTACAAGCCCTGCCGCCAGCAATATCCCTCTGTAACTGCTTTCATTTCCTGTAAAATCCAGGTACAAGGCAAAAGCCATTGCACATAATCCGACTATTATTTCTATCAGGGAGAAAGTTCTTTTTAGCTGTGTATTCACTCTAATCCTCCTATCACATGGCAGCCTTGCCTTAGATTACTGCAATAATCGGACTGCTGCAACCCTAAGCGGAATACAGCAGTCCTTTCCTGCCATCTTTATTTTTTAACGTAATCAGCAATTGTACTGCTTAACATTTTAACAAACTCATCTTTGCCAAGGTCGCCCTTTGCATATAATTCAAATACTGCACCGGTTGCATTCTGCGCAATACCTTCCGGCATTTTTGTCCACTGCCAGGAATAAGTATTTCCTGCATCAATGTAGCTCTTTAAGCTGACTGCAAGAGGTGTTTCAGGAACCTCTGTACAGGTCTTGTAAGGTGATATCATGCCGCAGTCTTTTACCAATGCTTTCTGTCCTTCGGCAGAAGTAGCAAGGTCATTTAAGAAAGCCTTGCAGGCATCAATGTTCTTGCCTTCATTGTATACTGACCACCAGGAAGGACAATCAGCCAGAACGCCTGCGGTATCTTCTTTTAAGAAGGCCAACGGTGCGATTCCGCAATCAAATTTAACATTATAATCAGGGAGGGAGGGATCTATCCAGTTACCCTGTGTTACAAAAGCTGTCTTTCCCTGTGCCCAGAGTGCTAACTGGTCATCATAGGTACCGGAAATTAAAACCGTAGGATCAGAATAACTAAAGAGCATCTTTGTAAAATCAGCAAACTGTCCAAGTCTTTGATCATCCACCTTGCCTTCTTTTAACATGTCAATATAAGTGGTATCATCTCTCTTTAAACCTGCTGATAAATAATATCCAAAAATATGGTTGCCTGTTGACCAGTACATCTGTCCTGCTTCTGCCGCAACAGAGCATACAGCTGTTAAACCAAGTTCATCCTTCATAGAATCAATCTTTTCAAAAGCTGCCTTGTAAGCGTCGTAGTTCACAAGAGATTTCGGATCAACACCGGCTTTTTTAAGAACATCCGCATTGTAAGTAATTCCATAACCTTCTACTGCATAAGGGAAACCTACTGTCTTACCGTCAGCATCCTTAAAGCCGAAGTCTGTCTGGGAAGCCCAGCTTTCACCGCTTAAGTCCGTCATATAACTCTTCCATGTCTGGTAGTCGCCTTCACCGCCAAAAACAAAGATATCAGGCATATTTCCTGCTGCAAGATAGCCCTTTAAAGTTCCGTTGATATCAACACCGCCACCCAGGGATTCAATGATAACTTCCTGCCCGGTTTTTTCTTTATATGCTGCTGCAAAGCTTTTTAACTGATTGTCGATTTCGATCTTACCATTTACCAGACGGATTGCTTTTCCATTCCCCTTAGAAGTTGAACCCTTATCGTCTGTTGTCGGGGTATTATTATTGCCATTGGTATTGTTCTTGGTGTTGTTGCCTGCACAGCCGGTTAAGGATACCGCTGCGAGCATGCACGCGAGTAAAACAGCTAACAATCTTTTTTTCATGTAAAACCTCCAATATTCTTTAATATTTTACTTCACCTTTTGCGCATAAGGTCTTCGTATTTATTATATTACCATCTTATTTAGAAATTTACAAGCATATATTTCTATTTTTTTGTTTTCTATTTGTGCAATATTACAGATTTTTTATAGAAACAGACCAATTGTTACCATATTTTCACTTCCTTCCCTGCAATATGAAATTGATTTATTATAGAATACTCATTAAAATGCAAATTTATCCACACAATAAAGAATGTGACTTGGTGAATTTTCTATAAAAAAAGGTTCTATAATAAATATTGGGAGTGTCATAAAACACATTCCAATATTTATTATAGAACCGATAAAAACACTTAAATGGCTCTGAATGTAGTAATGGGGCGGGATTAAGATCTTTTTGTTACAATCACAATATTTTGCAGGTATATTACATTATAATCAACTGCCTGCACCTTCATAAAATCTAGTTCCCTTCTGAAAAACAAACACTGCTATAAAAAAATATACAGCACTGACAATAAGCTGAAAGGGCACTATCCACATATACCTGACAACTGAATTCTTCAAAAACAATAGCGATGGATAATAGGACATAAAGCCCAGTGGAATAATTATAGAAAAAAAGAGCTGTAATATTTTGTTATAAATTGTCATAGGATATTTTGAGTAATCCTTCACCTTAAGCATAAAGTCCATAATAACAGATGGATCTCTTACCCAAAATCCCAAGGAGGCACAAATAGTCATTGTTGAAATTATTATGATTCCTGAACTAATTATCAGAAGAATCAATAACAATACCATCTGAAAATCCCAAATGATATTCAGCGTATTTGAGGAAATAACCATTAAATAGATGCCGATAATAACTTGAAAAATCGATTTTATATCTATGTATTCCGATACAAAAGAAAACAGTATGTTCATCGGCCTGAAATAGAACTTGGTAAAATCTCCGTTTACTATATAGGTTTTCAGATTAAACATATTTCCAAAGAAAACATGAAAAACGGATGAGGCTGTTACAAGGAACCCGTATATAAATAGAAGTTCATTATACCCCCAGCCGCCAATATAAGTTACACGCATAAAAACAACGGAATAAAACAACAATCCTATAGTATTTTCTATAAAGATGCCAATCAGGCTGATTAGAAAATCCGCTCTGTAAGCCATACGGGCTTTTACATATTTTGAGATTAACATCAGATAAATTTTTGTATAATACTTAGTACTTTTTCTCATTTCACACCCCATATATACCACAAATCTACTCAGATCTTTCGGTCGGTATTACTGCCTAAATAGAATTTTAAAAATCTTTTAAATTACCCTCCATTTACAATAAGCGCCTTTTCTGACTTTTTATAAAAGCAACGGGAAATCCATACCAAAATAACTGCCCAAAACACCTGAATTGCAATATTTTTCAGTACAAACCCATAATTCGATATATATCCAAATAAAATTTCAAGGGGAATATCAATCACTCCTCGAAATGGTAACCATTTAATTACATTCCGGACACTTTCCGGAAAAAATTTTAAAGGAATTAATCCACCAGATAAAAAGGATACAACCGCATTCTTTAAAATGATTATCCCCCACAAAGATTCCGTATAGAATGAAATTGTACCAATTATGTATTCAAAGCAGAAATTAATAATAAATGCAAAAGGCAGTGAAAGGATAAAAAAAAGCACATTCCTGTAATCAGTTAGTCCGGCTGTAAACGCCATAAATAAAATCACTGGAGAAAGCACTATAAAAAACTGAACCATTACATTTCCTATCGCTTCATAAAAAAATTGAAGCTCTATGGGTAAGGGTTTCATGTAATATCCAAGTATATTACCAGTTTGTACCTTTATGGACATCCGCCAGTCAGTTCGGGAATTAAATAAAGAACTTAATATGGTCGAAACAGCCATATAATTATACGTTTGGGTGAAGGTTAAGCCGGCTACTGTTTCTTGGGATCCATAAATACCTTTCCAAATATAATATAAAATAAATAAATAGGCGGCATTAAAAAACAAGCTGGTTATAATCTTAAAGCGGTAAGCAAAGGAACTCTTTATCCCGGCAATGATTAAAATTGTATGTTTTTTCATAACAAGTTTCCCTCGTATACCTGTCGGACAATATCTTCTATTTTTACTCCAACCGTATTGATATCCTCTATTCCGACATATTCCATTATCTGTAGCAGAAGCTCATTGATATCCACCTCACCGCTATCACAGATAATATCCATCCTTTTGTTCGAAGCCGGATTAATCTGCAGATGCTCCTTTGTAAACATTCCTTTTATTTTTTCTGTAAGCTCATCGGAAATCACCTTTTTTGTTGTTATTTCAATAATTTTCCTTTCACTCCCAACAAGCTGTTTCATCTTGTTCATGGAGTCATCAAAAATGATAGTGCCATGATCTATGATAACAACTCTGTCACATAAAGCTTCAATATCGCTGATATCGTGGGTTGTAAGAATAACGGTGACCCCTTGCTGGCTGTTCATCCTCTTAATTATTTTTCTTATTTTAGTCTTTACCGAAATGTCAAGACCAATTGTTGGTTCATCCAGGAAAATCACCTTGGGATTATAAAGCAGCACCGCTACTATCTCGCACAGCATTTTTTGTCCTAATGATAAGTGACGGACTGATTTATCAAAAAGCTCCGATATGCAGAGTTCCTCTTCAAATATTCTCATGTTCTCTGCATACTCTGCATCACTTAATTCATACATTTCTTTCATCACCTTAAAAGAATCTTCCACTGACAAATCCCACCAGAGCTGACTTCTCTGGCCCATTACAACCCCAATTTCCTTCACATATTTTACTCTGTGTTTATAGGGTATAAAACCATTTACAAGTACGGTTCCCTCTGTCGGAACCAAAACGCCGGTTAACATCTTAATCGTGGTAGACTTTCCGGCACCATTCGGTCCTATAAATCCCACAATTTCGCCCTTACCGATATTTAAATTAATCTGATTCACGGCTCTTTCCACAGTATAATCAGTTGAAAATAAATCCTTAACAACACTAAATTTACCACTCTTTTTATTCAGAATCTTAAAATCTTTGCTGAGATTTTTCAGTTCAATTATATTTTCCATCCTTAGGTTTCTCCTAATAAAGAGTGTTTGTTAACAGCTTCTTTAGTGTTTCTTCTACGGAGTCTTCACCTACTGTTTTCTCTGTCACCGCATGGTATAGCTCATTTAATTCAATCATGGACATACGCTTTATGCCAAACATATTGGCAAATAAATAGCAGGATAAATCATCATATTTCTGACAAAAATATTTGACATTTTTGTTCAGGCTATCCCTTTCGAGAGAAAAATTTCCTGGATGATTCTGGTGATAGTTAACTGCATCGTCTATCATTCTGAATCGATATCCCCGTTGATATAACATAAAGGAATAATCCGTATCTTCCATGCCCCAAGAAGTATAGTTTTCGTCAAAGAGGAAATCCTCTATATTTTTCCGTACAAAGGACATATTAGCTGTCGTTCCTGTGACCCATGGAAAATAGAAACCCTCAAGATTGTTTCCGTATTTCTCAACAACATCGCGGTAATTGTCAGTAGATCCCCCTACGCTAAAGGTGCTGATAATATTTTCAAAATCAGTTACTATATCTCTTTCAGTGAAAAAATCTTCTGTAAAAATGTCTTTTTTTGGTTCCTTAAGCTGTTTGATTAATATCTTCAGAGAGTTTTCTTTCCATTGCATCTTTGAATTGTACCTTACGAGAATCTTTTCTTTCATGCCCATTGCTGCAAGATTCTGACTCTTGTTCGCCTGATGTACTGCTATGAAATTTTTGTTTGGAATTCTGTCATCATCACAAAAAATAATATGATTTGCATTCGTATGTTTCAGCCCGGTATTTCTTGATTTGGAACGCCCCCTGTTTTCTTGATGCACATAAGTAATATCCAGCTTGCCCTGATAGGTATCTACTACTGCCTTTGTATCATCTATACTGCCATCATCTACTATAACTATATTGAAATCTTTGCTTGTCTGAATTGTAAACCCAGCCAGTGTTAAATTTAAGAATTCGCTGCGGTTATAGGTAGGCATTATGACTGACGTTTTATCATACATTTTTATATTACCTCCCAATTGAAACTCTTTACTCTGAATATCCTAAAATTGATTTTATCAAAATTAGGATATTGAAATTACCTAACATAGAATATGTTACCATTATAATATTTTATTTAAAGTGCCCTTTTTTTAGCTTAGTATCTTTTTTTTAGTTTATTCCGATATTATTGCCTGTGTTATTTCCAATATCTTAAATAATATGCTCTACAGTGCTTGATACAAATGCGCAATATTAAACTTTATGCAGCATTTCTCTATATTGCCGCACTTGATTCTATCTATAAACCAAAGAAAAGCTCATAATCACATCTTAATAGACATAACCATGAGCTATGGATTGTATAACTATTCGGTATTATAATGTTTTTGTAAGCTTTTTAACACTTTGCCGGGCTATTACCTTTACGGGAAGGATAATAATTCTTTCTTTTATTTCTTCTCCATTTACAAGCTTTAAGATTTTTTCAACTGCTATTTCACCTTTTTGAGATACTTCCTGATGAACTGTTGTCAGCGCAGGGCGTATGATCTGTGAGTATACATTATCGTCAAAGCCTGTTATGGAGATATCATCCGGTATCCGCTTCCCGTGGTCCCTTAGATAATTCATAACATATATGGCATAGTAATCCGACGCACAGAATAAGGCTGTGTAACCGGGCAAATGCTTAAACAGTTCTTTCAGACTGTCTTCCATCCCTTTTTCACCCGGGGTAAGCCAAAAGAAATCCTCATCCTTATAGGTTACCTGATATTCAGTGAGTGCCTGTTTATATCCCATGAATCTTTCCCTATCAACTCCCAGACAGTTATCCGCAACAAATCCTATCTTTCTATGCCCGCACTCCAGCAAATATTTAGTCATTTCATAGCCGCCCTGCATGTCCTTAAGCCCTACATTCACATATTCCATGACATCCTCGTAAAAATAGCTGTCGATAAATACCATAGGCTTATTGACTTTTCTTTTCAGCAAAATACAGTCATCTCCGGCCATTCCAAGCAGTATCAGGCCATCAACATTCCAGGTAGATACATAATTAATTATCTGGTTTAAATCCTCTGAGATATAAATCATCAAAAAGTAACCGCTGATACGAAGACATTTCTCAATTGCTCCCACCAGTTCGCCGGTATAGGTATCCTTTAGTGCATTTTCATATTTATCACTTCTTGCCTTCATGGCAAATCCAATGATTTTGGATTTATTCTGGGCAAGGTTTCTTGCATTCATATTGGGAACATACTCATATTCTTCAATAACCTTTTGTACCTTCTCAATAGTCTTCTTGGACACCTGACCGGTCTTTCCGTGTATCACATTGTTAACTGTGGTCGTACTAATCCCTAGCATATCCGCTATTTCTTTTATCGTTATCACAGCAAAACCCCACTTTTACTCTTGAATTTTAAAGAACTGCCGCATAATCTTAAGGAGACATTTCTCTGCAGCAGTTCTACCTGATAGTATATTTTAATTTTTTTTAATTTGCAAGAGGTATTCCGGAGGTGAGAAAGATTCCTTTCACCTCTTCCAGCAGTTTCTTATCCGGTTCCCTGGTGTCATACAGCTTATATTCATAGCCTAAGGCTTCCCACTTATATTCTCCCATCTTATGGAAGGGAAGAATTTCTATCCTTGAAATATTGGAATAGTTCTTTAGATGCTCTGCCAAAGCCCTGACACTCTCTAAGTTATCCGTAAGTCCCGGAACCAATACATAGCGAAGCCAAGTATTGATGGCTTTATCCCTTGTATAGTCCAGGAATTTAAGGGTTGGGGCCAATTCTACACCTGTCACCCTGCTATATACCTCTGGGTCATAATTTTTAATGTCCAAAAGTACAAGATCCGTATTCTCCAGCACCTGTTCCACTGTATCGGAAAACACATAGCCGGAAGTGTCCACCGCTACGGATATTCCTTCTTTCTTGCACCTTTTGCTCATTTCCAGAATGAAATCTGCCTGTAAAAGCGGCTCTCCGCCGGTAAAGGTTACTCCGCCTCCGGAAAATATCATATAGGATTTATATTTTATAATCTCACTCATAAGCTGATCCGGCGTATATATGGTTCCTTTATTGGTATCCCAGGTATCCGGATTGTGACAGAACTGGCATCTTAGGGGACACCCCTGCATAAATACCACGAATCTGACACCGGGTCCATCTACCGTACCGCAGCTTTCCACTGAGTGTACCCTTCCTGTTATATTCATAATAACCACCTCTTTCGCTTTGCTCCAAGGTATAGGACTCCCTCTTTATAGACATGCAGGGCCTGTAACCATTATAAGCCCAATTGAATCCTGTCCGCAAGACAAAATACATTGCTTTCTATAATGGGAACAAGCCCCTCATTCACCTCATATTTCAAATTACAAAGACTCTGCAATTACCTCTCATGGAAAGTACGGTTAATAACATCAAGCTGCTGTTCTCTGTTTAATTTAACGAAGTTAACAGCATACCCTGAAACACGGATAGTAAGCTGCGGATATTTTTCCGGATGATCCATTGCATCTAAGAGTGTTTCTCTGTCAAATACATTCACATTGATATGGTGTCCCTTGTCAAAGAAGTATCCATCCAAAAGACCTACAAGATTACCGACTCTTTCGCCTTCACTCTTTCCCAATGCCTTGGGTACAATGGAGAATGTATAGGAAATACCATCTTCTGCATGCCTGTAGGGAAGCTTGGCAACCGATGCCATGGAAGCAACGGCTCCCTTCTTATCCCTTCCGTGCATGGGATTTGCACCCGGTGCAAAAGGCTCTCCTGCTTTTCTTCCGTCAGGTGTATTTCCTGTCTTCTTGCCATATACTACGTTGGAAGTAATGGTAAGAATAGAAAGTGTCTGTTTTGCATTACGGTAAGTCTTAAACTTCCTTAGCTTATTCATGAATCTTTCCACTAATTCTACTGCAATCTGATCCACACGGTCATCATTGTTTCCGAAAGCAGGATATTCACCATCTATTTCATAGTCTACTGCAAGACCCTTTTCATCGCGAACAACCTTTACCTTGGCGTATTTGATTGCGGACAGGGAATCTGCCACAACAGAAAGTCCGGCCATACCGCAGGCTTCCGTACGGAGTATGGAGATATCATGAAGAGCCATCTGCAGTCTCTCGTAATTATATTTATCATGCATATAATGGATAACATTCAGGGTATTGATATAAAGCTCTGCCAGCCATTCCAGTGTCTGGTCAAATTTCATCATTACTTCATCATAATCCAGATATTCTCCCCTTACAGGTTCAAACATCGGCCCTACCTGCTCACCGGTTTTTTCGTCTTTTCCGCCATTAATCGCATAAAGAAGAGCTTTGGCAAGGTTGGCACGTGCCCCGAAGAACTGCATCTGCTTTCCGACTCTCATGGCAGATACGCAGCAGGCGATGGCATAATCATCTCCCCATACATCTCTCATGATATCATCACTCTCATACTGGATGGAGCTTGTATCAATGGATACCTTAGCGCAGAAATCCTTAAACGCCTGGGGCAGGAAAGTTGACCACAGTACCGTAAGATTTGGTTCCGGAGCCGCTCCTAAATTGTAAAGGGTATGAAGAACACGGAAACTGCTCTTGGTAACCAGAGTACGTCCGTCAAGTCCCATACCTCCGATTGCTTCTGTTACCCAGGTCGGATCCCCTGAAAACAAATCATTATAGGAAGGGGTACGAAGGAATCGTACCATACGCAGCTTCATAACAAACTGGTCTACGATTTCTTGTACTTCCTCTTCTGTTATCAATCCATTCTTTAAATCTCTCTCATAGTAAATATCAAGGAAGGTACTTACTCTGCCTAAACTCATGGCTGCTCCATCCTGTTCCTTAATCGCACCAAGATATGCAAAATAGGTCCATTGGGTTGCTTCCAGAGAATTCTTAGCAGGACCGCTGATATCATAACCATAGCTTGAGGCCATAGCCTTTAATTCTTTCAATGCATTAATCTGCTCGGAAATTTCTTCTCTTAACAAAATTTCAGGTGACTCCAGAGTATTGCGCTCCAACAGCTTTTTCTGGTCTATCTTTTCCTGAATAAGGGTATCCACTCCGTAAAGTGCTACTCTTCTGTAATCTCCGATGATACGTCCTCTTCCATAGGCGTCCGGCAGACCTGTTATAATACCGGTATGTCTGGCCTTTCTCATAGAATCGGTATAAGCGGCGAATACCCCATCATTATGGGTCTTCCTAAGATGGGTATAAATCTCTTCTGTTCTCTCATCCAGCTCGTAGCCATAGGATTCCAGCGCACTTTTTACCACACGGATTCCGCCGTTTGGCATAATCCCGCGCTTTAGAGGTTTATCTGTCTGGAAGCCGACAATAACCTCATTGTCTTTGTCCAGATATCCTGCACCAAAAGCAGTAATTGTGGAGGGTTTTGTTGTTTCTGCGTCCACAATTCCTTTCTGGTTCTCCACTTGCATCAGTTCAAGAACCTTCTCCCAAACCTTTTGTGTCTTTTCTGTAGAGCCTGCAAGGAAAGAACCATCTCCCTCGTAGGGTGTATAATTATGTTGAATGAAGCTCCTGACGTTGATATCCGTCGTCCAGCTTCCGGGTGCAAAACCATTCCATTCTTCTCTCATTCTAACCTCTTTCCTGAATATCCAATCTTGGATTGGATATTCGTTAATTGGTAGTTGAAAAAACAGTTTTTGTTTTTTCAACCTATTTCTCCTGACTGTAATTCCAGTAGTTTATATATATCTTGTAGTTAATTAAGCAAATCTGAATTAATACATCAATATATAGGAAATACTAAAGAATACGCTCCGACTTGTCAATACTTTTAACGAGTATTTTTATCATTTAGGAGAAACAACTATGAATCTCTTCCTATCAGACTTTTCTTACAGCACTTTTGATAAGAATTCTTTTAGTCTCGGGTTAGTTGGATTGTTAAAAAATTCCTCCGGTGTATTCTGCTCCATAATTCTTCCCTGATCCATAAACAGAACCCTGGTTCCAACCTCTTTGGCAAAGCCCATTTCATGAGTTACCACTACCATTGTCATGCCGTCGGCAGCAAGCTCTTTCATAAGCTCTAATACTTCTCCTACCATTTCAGGGTCCAGAGCTGAGGTCGGCTCATCAAAGAGCATCACATCGGGATTCATGGCAAGGGCACGGGCAATGGCAATTCTCTGCTTTTGACCGCCGGAGAGCTGCTTGGGATAACTATCTGCTTTTTCCGGAAGCCCGACACGTTTTAGAAGCTCCATTGCCTTTGCCTCCGCTTCCGCCTTATTCATAACTCCAAGCTTTATCGGAGCAAGGGTAATATTTTCCTTCACCGTCTTATGAGGGAAGAGGTTAAATTGCTGGAATACCATTCCCATTTTTCTTCTTAATACATTAATGTTATTTTTAGAATCTAAGATATTCTTTCCTTCAAACCATATTTCTCCCCCGTCAGGCACCTCAAGCAGGTTAAGGCAGCGCAGAAACGTAGATTTACCGGAACCGGAGGGACCGATAACAACCACTTTTTCACCCTTCTCAATGGTCTCGGAGATATCACTTAGTACGACATGGGAGCCAAACTGTTTTTTCAGATTTTTAGTTTCTATCACCTTGGTCCATCCTCCCTTCTATAAAATGTAAAAGCTTTGTAAATCCTATTACCATAATCAGGTAGCAGGCAGCGGCTATTATTAAAGGCGGCAGTACATCATAAGTCCTTGAGCCAATAAACTGGGCTGCCTTTGACAAATCTGTAATTGCAATGATACTGGCAACGGACGTTTCCTTAATCAACACGATAAATTCATTTCCAAGAGCCGGCAATATGTTCTTAATCGCCTGGGGCATGATTATTGTAAACATGGTCTGATTGCCGTTTAATCCCAGAGAACGTCCTGCTTCATACTGCCCCTTGTCTATGGATTCAATTCCCGCTCTTACAATTTCCGCTACATAAGCTCCGGAATTGATACCAAAGCAGATACCCGCCACAATAATTTCGTTGGTATTTCTTGCGGTAAAAATCAAATTATAGATGATTAACAGCTGCAGCAGCACCGGTGTGCCTCTGATTATCGTTACATACAGGTTACACAGACTCTTAATCCAGTGAAGACCTTTTATGTTTGCAGTTGAAAAGCGGATTACTGCCACCAGTATTCCAAGAAAAGCTCCAATCAGGAGTGCAAGGAAGGATATAAGCAGAGTATTTCTAAGTCCCTCCAGGTAAAACATATATCTATGTTCTGTTATAAAGGCATCATAATAGCTCTGACCTACCTGATTAAACCAATTAAGTATTGCGTCCAATTTTTTTCTCCTTCTTTACGCATAATTAGCAGCAGACAATAATACCTTGGCTGCTGCTAACTATTAAGTCTATCCACTTCACCAATAATAATTAGTATATCTACTTACTGCCTGTTTTTGTATGTTTTGCAGTAAATTCTTCAATCTTACCATCTTTGATCAACTGGTCAATTACCTCATTGATCTTATTAAGAAGCTCGGTATTTCCCTTCTTAACAGCAATCGCATACTTATCTTCAAACAGTACATCATCCGTACCATCACTCTTCTTTAATATCACAAGGGAATCATTAGCTGCTACCAATTCCTGTGCAGGGTACTGATCCATTACGATACAGTCAATCTTATTGTTTTTAAGATCTTCTGCAGCCTGAACAAACTTGGAATATCTCTTAATATTCTTTGAATCAGTGGTTACATTGTCCGGATTGCTTATATAAAAATCCGCAATATTTCCTTCCTGAACGCCAATAATCTTATCATTTAAGTCTTTTATGCCGGTTACATTGGAAGCGTCCTTATTCACAACAACAACTTCCGTAGAGCTTACATATTCATGGGAAAAGTCCATCTTTTTCTTACGGTCCTCATCCACCGAAACACCTGCCGCTACAAAATCCACCTTACCGCTTTGTACTGCCGCAAGTGCACCCTGAAATTCCATATTCTTGATTACCAGTTCTTTATCCATAGCGTCTGCAATTGCCTGAGCAATATCCATATCAATTCCTACTACCTTATCACCCTCCATATATTCATAGGGTGCAAAACCTGCCTCCGTACCCACAATCAGCTTATTATCATCCGAAGACTTACCACATCCTGCCAAAGAAACAGCTGTCACAGCTGCCAGCATTAAACACACAATCTTTTTCATACTAACTCCTTTTCATTTCCAGATAAGGAACCTTTCATTCTGCATCCATAAAAATACGTCAAGCAAGGGCATTCAGCCTTCGTTGACGAATGGAAGATACCTTATAAATATTTAAAATAATTAATATTAATGCTAGTATTGTACCATGTTTTTTGAAAATTTCAAGTATTTTTATTCAAAAACTCTGAGTATTTTTCCGAAAATCCATTGATGTATAATCTTTACATCCTCTGATTCTATGATTTATCTGCTAAAATCAGCAGAGCAGTACTACATGAGGGTTAGTGTGAAAAATAGAAAGCATTTTTCACTTTTGATTTAGGCAGTTTCGCAAGTAAACTTGCGAAATGCATGAGGGTTAGTGTGAAAAATAGAAAGCATTTTTCACTTTTGATTTAGGCAGTTTCGCAAGTAAACTTGCGAAATGCATGAGGGTTAGCGTGAAAAATAGAAAGCATTTTTCACTTTTGATTTAGGCAGTTTCGCAAGTAAACTTGCGAAATGCATGAGGGTTAGTTTGAAAAATCAAGATTTTTCAAACGCAAATTTGTACCTGCGGCCCAAAGTTTGCAGTCTTTGAAAAGACATGGGGATTAGGTTATAATTATAATATAGCCCGAAGCAGTCCTTCTTCCCCTTCCAGATGGGCATAGTCATTGAACCGCTGCAGATAAAAGCGGTTTTTATCTTTATTATACACCAGATGAGTGATACTGGTATTCTCAAGGGATACACCAAGCAGCAGTTTTTTGCTCATATCAAGTCCCAGTAAGCCTGAAACCAGCGCCCTTATTACACCTCCATGGGTTACAACTGCAACATTTGACTTATCAGAACTTAGGATTTCCTCTACGGTTCTCATAGCCCTTTCAAATACCTGTCCTCCGCATTCCCCACCCGGATAGGGAATATCTTTCTCCAGTAACAGCTGCTCCTTTCTAAAGTCAGCAAATTCACTTTCGATTTCTTCGTTAGACTTTCCTTCTAAAAGTCCAAAGGATATTTCCCGGATATCTTCTCTGATTAGATGGTCTTGGTCTAAGTATTTATTTAATATACCGGCTGTCTCTACCGCTCTTATTAAATCACTGGAATAAAGAGCATCGATGCGATACCCCTCCAAGCGTCTGCCAAGAAGTTCTGCCTGTCGTTTTCCTTCTTCGGCCAGTTCTACGTTTACATTGCATAAGGGACTATTCTGTCTGCCGTGTCTTATTAAATATATATTCATAATTTCCTCCATGTACATCTTAATTTTTATGCAATTTAGGATATCTATCCGCTTTACTTATGATATTATTAATAGATAATATCAAGTATATCAGATACACCTATGAATGTGAAGATACTTCTGCCGTAGCCGATTTGAGTATTATTCCAGCAGAAACTTTATCTTGGGATCACTTTTTACAAAATCAAGGGTTTTATCTTGCTTAATTGTCCCTTTTACTAATCTTTCATATTTATCTTTGCTCCAGCTATTGGTCACCTTTAATTTTCTGTGCCTATATAGTTTTGACTTCATAAAATCATCTATGCTGTCTGCTTCATTTACCATATTTATAATTATCTCTATCGCTTTTTCTTTATCTTGCTTTTCCTTTGCTAAAGATAAATCTAATGCATATTTATGGTATGCTCCTAAATCAAACATCCCAACCAGCCATTTAGCCCGCTCTGTATATTCTTCCGCCTCACTAAACTTATTTTCTTTTAATAACAGCCCTATTATTAAAGATAAAACACCTAATGCTTCATGAGCATCTTTTAACAGCATTTCTTCACAAACGCCGTAAGTCTCCTCAATTTTTCCGCTGCTTTCAAATAGCAGCGCCTGTTGAATTTTCTTTTCAATACCTAACTCTGGTTCTGGAATTTTATCTAACATTTCTTGGGCTTTTTCATACTCTTCTTTCTCTCTGTATATAGCCGATAAGGATATTTTAGCCATAGATGCTGTCTTCTCATTGCTGCCTGCTGCTACAAATTCAATCCAAGCAATAAGTTTTCCTTCATATTTATCTTTTTCCTCAGTTTGGGATGCAGCCAGATGTAATCTTAATAACGTTGATATTCTCAATATTAACTCATCACAGCTTGAATATTGCCTGATTAAATTACCGCCCCTTTCAAACGCCTTTTGGTATCCCTCTTTTGATACCATTTCACCAACCTCTTTTGCAAATTTATTTACTTCTGCATCCGTTAATTCCTCATTAAATGCTAATAAAGTATTAACATCAATTTTTAGAACACGCGCAAGAGGTGATAGCAGTGTTATATCCGGATAGGATATTCCATTTTCCCACTTGTTCACTGCTGGTGCACTTATATTTAAATAACTGGCAACTTGTTCTTGCGTAAGATTTTCTTTTTTTCTGCAGCTCCTGATAACCTCACTTATCTTCATAAAATAATTTCCTCCGCTTCTCTATCCATTTAATTAACTTAGGCCTTCACTAATTAAATCATATCAAAGTTATATAATTGAAACAATTGAAGCATTTTCATCTTTTATTCACAAAAACTAACTGCTAGTTAATTTAATTTTTCTGATAAAAATATTTAGAATTTTACTTGTGATACAGTATCTCCATTTGTAAATATAGCCTTAACCAAGTTATATCAATGGTTAAGGCTATTCCTTCCGTTACTTATGATACGGTTCACCGGCAGTGATACGGTAAGCTCTGTATATCTGTTCCAGCAAAATAACCCGCATCAGCTGATGGGGAAATGTCATTTTAGAAAAACTGATAAGGGTATCTGCCCTTTTTAAAACCTCTTCGCTTAACCCTAAAGAACCACCAATCAGAAAGGTCAGGTGGCTCTTCCCATTTATTCTTAGCTTCTCAAGCTGTTCCGCAAATTCTACCGAATCATACATCTTTCCTTCTATCGCCAGTGCCAGACAATAAGAGCTGTCCTTGATCTGTTTTAAGATTCGCTCACCCTCCGTACTTTTTATCTGGAGTTCTTCTGCTTCGCTTGCTCTATCCGGTGTCTTTTCATCGGCAACTTCTATAATCTCAAGTTTTGTATACCGACTAAGCCTTTTAGAATATTCTAAAATAGCCTGTGTCAAATAATTTTCCTTTATTTTTCCAACACTTATCAGTGTAATTTTCATTTTACTCCCCATGCATATCGTAAGTTTACCAGTAGATTGCTTGCAATCTACACGTACTGTCCAAATAGAAAGTGAAAAATGCTTTTTATTTTTCACTTTACTCCTTTTGTGAATATCAATTACTAAGCATTATGAAACCGACTGCTCTTTGTCATCTGATGCAGACTCTGTACTTACAGGATTTTCTCCAATAAACTGATACAGTACTCCATTCTTTACCCTTCTGACTCTCTCTCCGGTAAAACCTCTTTTTTTGAGTTCTTTCTGAAAATTATACAGCATAAATCCATGGAATACTATCAGGACACTTTCTTTCGACCAGTCAATCTTATTCAGAAATGCTTCAATGCGCTTTCTGGTTTCCTCTCTGGTCTCCGGCTGGCTTTTAGACTTAAAGTACCATGCCAGCCTTCCGCATACATGCCATATTTCAAAAGGCAGCTTTATTCTTTCCGTATGGATAAAGGGAGCGTTATCCACCTCCCTAAGCAATTTATCAATATGTAGATTACCGCTGTAAACCTCTTTTGCCGTGGTAATTGCCCTTGGTAAATCACTTACATAGCAGATATCCCATTTGCTGCCGTACATTTCTACTTTATTCTTAATTACTTTTGCCCTCTCATAGCGTTCGGACCACTGGCGGAATTCCTCCGATGTCATCATTCTTTTATGTGGGCAATTCACCTTAAAATGTCTTACCAAACCGATTCTCATGTGTTTCTCCTGCTAATTTTTTCTTTTATCGACCACTCCCACTCCCGTGCATATCGCAAGCTTGCTTGCGATACTGC
>NZ_FRFD01000009.1:149064-206751 GCF_900143645.1 Anaerocolumna xylanovorans DSM 12503
GATACTGCCTGAATAAAAGGTGTGAAATGCTTTTTATTCACATTTTCTTCTGAAAGATACGGAATATCGTATCCATAATGAAAATAGCAAGGGCTATCATCCCCGCTATCTGAAGGGTTTCATTCATATAGTGCCCTGCCAGGGCATTATTATTTGTTATGAGATTATAAACAATGCGGTACATACCTACTCCGGGAACCAAAGGAAGAATTCCCGCAATCAAAAATAAGGTTACAGGAGCTTTTAAAAGCCTTGCAAAGCTGTGCGATATCAAGGCCACCATAAGAGCTGCAAAAAACATCCTTCCCACAATACTCAATCCCACAGGTGCTAACAGCAAATATACAAACCAGCCCACCGCACCGACAAGCCCTGCATGTACCAAAAATTTTTTCGGAACACCGATAATGACAGCAAAGGCAACGACAGCAATAAAAGCCCCCACTACCTGTATAAGCATCATAGGTTTATACCTCCTGCCATAATAGAATAAAGGGCCATTCCAATACCTATTCCTACCGCACTGGATGCGGCTAATACAAAAGATTCGATAGCCCTTGCCCCGCCTGACATATAGTCTCCCTGCAGAGTGTCTCTGATGGCATTCGTTATGGCAACTCCCGGAAGCAGTGGCATAATAGAACCGCCGATTAAAGCATCCAGTTGTATATAGTTTCCCATATAATGCAGGAAAAGCATACTGTTAAAGGCTATTAAAACAGAGGCAGACAAATTCTTTATAAAAGTATTTATATTCAATTTCATTGTCAGAATGGTGGCAAGAACGATAAAAACTCCGTTTAATCCTGCTATAATACTATTAAGCAAATCCCCGCCCAACAGGATGGTAAAGGCAGAGGACCCGATAATTGTACAGGGATAAACCAGATAGTTACTGTACTGCTTTCTGGTCTTTATACGTTTTAATTCCAGATAAGCTTCTTCCACAGAAATAATACCGGCACACAGATCTCTTGAAACGTTATTGGCTTCATATATATAGGCTATGTTAGTAACACGGTTATCCACCCTTTTAACAAGGGTAATGCCGTCAATTGCAGCATCATCAAGGCATAAAAAGATACCGGTAGGAGTTACAAAGGTTTCTGTTTTCTCAAGTCCAGAGGTCCTTAATATTCTGCTCATGGTATCTTCGACCCTATAAGTCTCAGCTCCGCTTATTAACATAATTTCTCCTGCCAGCATAGCAGTATCCGCAAGTAACTTGTAATTCATAACTTTTTAGAAGCTCCATTCTTCCTTTTAAGGTATAATGTTCACAATTTATTTTTATTATCGTCACACTTTACTCATAAATTCATCCTATAATGTATCTAGAAAGTGAAAATAAAGATTAATTTAAGACTTTCACTCTCTCCTCCCCATATTATATACTAAGCAAAATTGCCGTGAGAAGATATTTATCCGAAAGATATTTTCTCACGGCAATTCTTATTTGCTGTAATAGAAATTGCAATATTTTCTATTACAGCAATTTCTATTGCATAGATAAGGACAAGCTAAAAAGCTCGTCCTTATCTATACTTTATATTTCCATTGTATGAAGTGCTCTTCTCTTTCTTCTTGCTTCTTCGGAAGCTGTCAGTAAAAATTCCTTTATTTCCGTAGCCTTCTTTATGTGTACAATTCTAAGCTCCGGGTGAGTGGTATCTCCCGTGTAGCAGGTCAGGGAACCCAATCCATAGACTCTTTCCCAAAAGCTCTTCGTAAGCTTCACATCCTGTACTTTATACATATAAGCATCATCTACTGTAATATTTAAAAATCCGCTTGTGATCGTTATTTTTTCATCGGATATGGTGTAAGATGTAAAGGTGAGAGGCAGTCCAAATAATTTTGTCCTCTTTTTTTCTGTATAAGTCATTACTTTGCTCCTTTAAGAAATTTCATTATTCATTCAGATTAATTTCCGTATTTTGTCCGTTTAGTGAAATACTTAGAGTAAGCCCATCATTATTTATTTTCGCCGGTACATCAAATACCAGTACTGCGTCATCCGATTTACCGCCTTTTAAAGTATAATTCAAATAATTCAAATCTGTATCCAATAAGGTTACCATAGGAGAATAAGCCTTTCCATTCGCCGTATGCAGCTTGTAATCTATATGTATTTTGCCCAAATTCACCTTTACGGCTTTCTTTGTTGTGTTTGTAACCTTAAAGTTAACCACAAGAAGCTTCTTCCCGTCGGTAGGCTGTAAAGTAAAGTAATTGTCTCTCTGAGCATAAGAATCATATAGTTTAAAACCTTTGAACTTCACCTGATAACTATCATCACTTAAGATCTTGTAAAATTTCTGATACTCCATACTGCTGCCAGCTTTAGCGGAGGTACTCTCAGCTGCTGTGCTTTCAGTCTGGGCCTTGTCATCTGTCTTACTGGAATTATTGTCAGAACTTTCTTTGGTATCTGTGGTTTTATCACTGGTCTTATCTGCTATGTCCTCCGGATATACCAGTCCTTCCATATAATTATCTGTATATCTTAACACAGAACCTGCCATATATTCTGCAATAACATCACTTTGTTTATCTGTTAATCCTGTCAGCTGTGCGCAGCCCGTGAGAAGCAAACCGCATGCCAACACCAGCATTAAGAATGTTTTTTTCATCGTTCATCCTCCGTAGCAAGTATATATGGATATATAATACCACTATTTACAAAAATGGGCAACGAAAATTTTTATTTTCCTATTGAACTTTTGTATCCAGTTCAAACCAGAATTCCACCCCATTGGCATGGTTTATAACACCGCATTGCTGGTTGTGGGAATCCATAATTGCTTTTACAATGGATAGACCTATGCCGCTTCCGCCATATTCTCTTGTTCTGGCTTTATCGACTTTATAGAATTTAATCCAGATATTCTCTAAATCTTCCTCCGGTATCGGCATCCCTGTATTAAATACCACAACCCTGACAACACCGTCCTTCCTGATGAATTTTACTTCGATAATTCTGGGTCCTTCAACATGATTCAGAGCATTACTTATATAATTCGTCATCACTTCTTCTATCATATATTCATCCGCCCATACATACAGCGGTTCTGTCTGCTCGAAGTGAAGGGCAACCTTCTTCTGCTCCATTAGAATCTCCGTAGAATGAATGACTGACGTCACAAGGGCAGTCAGATCAAAACGCTCGATATTAGGCTGACTGTTGCCAAATTCAATCTGGTTTAAGGATAAGAGCTTTTTCACCATGGTATTCATCTTCTGCGCTTCGTCAACAATAACCTCACAGTAAAAATCCCTGCTGTCTTCATCATCGTTGACATTGTCCTTTAACCCTTCCGCATAGCCCTGTATCAAGGCAATAGGCGTCTTTAATTCATGGGTAACATTTGATAGGAAATCCTTTCGCATTTCATCTATCTGGACTTTATTCTCAATATCGGACAACAACTCATTATTGGCGCGTTTTAATTCAGATATGGTGCTTTCCAGCTTCTCAGACAAGGCATTTATACTGCTTCCAAGTTCTCCTATCTCATCCTGGGATTTCACATGATACTTAACATCAAAATCCAGGTAACTCATTTTTTTGGCTATACCGGCAAGCTGCAGAATCGGATTCGTAAACTTCTTGCTGATCCAAAGCATGATTAGAATGGAAATGATAACGGCACCCGTGCCAACATAGGCAAGAAACTGGTTGGCTACCTTTGCACTTTCCTTCATGCTTTCCAGGTTGGATAAAAGTATGATAAAGCTTTTATTATTAGGTTTTTCTAAGAGCTCCAGATATTTCGTATCAAGCTTTGGATCATATGCCATAAATATGTCATAATCCTCCGTTGACTTTATAAGCCTGTCTGAAGAAAACACCAGGTCTCTGATCTGGTTTATGCGGTCAACCAACGCATTAGGAGCATCTTCCAGCGAAATCCATTCATTCCGGTAAAACCACATTTTATTGATATAAATATAGGGGCTTATATTCCGCTTTTCAATATACTTTTCAAACATAACATCTATCGTACTGGTTACTTCATTTGTATCCTTTGCATTATCAATAACCTTCTTAATGTCCATATAGGTATTTTCAAGGCTTTTTGCCTTGCTTGTAATGTAATACTGTTCCAGGAATGTCCTGTTTAAGACCCAGAGGATTCCTATGGTTGCCGTTATTAATAAGGCAAGGGTAAGGGTTAACTTTATCCTGATAGAATCCTTATAAAAGAACTTTCTTGCTCTGTGCTTCATTCTATATTCAGCCTCTTTCTAGTCTACTTCAAACTTATATCCCATGCCCCATATGGTCTTAATATAGTCACCCTTAGCTCCCATTTTGCTTCTTAACTTCTTCACATGGGTATCAATGGTCCTGGCATCTCCAAAGTAGTCATAATTCCAGACATTGTTCAATATCCTCTCTCTGGATAAGGCGACACCCTGATTGGTGATAAAATAGGTCAAAAGCTCGAATTCCTTAAAGCTTAAATCAATGGATTCATTGTCAATCTTTACCATGTGGGCAGCTTTATCTAATACAATGCCTCCAACTTCTACGACTCCTTCTTCTAATACATTGGTCCTTCGAAGGATTGCTTCTACCCTGGCAACAAGTATCTTGGGACTGAAGGGTTTTGATATATACTCATCCACGCCCAGCTCAAAGCCCAACAGTTCATCCTTTTCATCACTTTTTGCAGTCAGCATAATAATAGGAACCTTGGAATACTGTCTGATTTCACGGCATACCTGCCATCCGTCCATTTTTGGCATCATAACATCCAATATAATCAGTGAGATCTCTTTGGTGTTAAAGAACATATCCACAGCCTGTTCACCATTTTCCGCCTCACATACCTCATAATTTTTCTTACTTAAAAAATCCTTTACCAGCTTTCTCATTCTGCTTTCATCATCTACAACTAAAACTTTTAATTTGTCCATCATAATCCAACCTCTTCCATGTTTTATGGTGTGTAATCTTTTATATGTATCCGAACTTTTAGTTTTATAACATGATTATAACAGATATTTATGAAAAAAGTATGTTTGGTTCTATAATAAATATTGGTGTGTGAAAAACATACTTCCAATATTTATTATAGAAACGTATGTTTTTAGCAGGAAAAGGTAAGGACTGCCCAAAAACAGGCAGTCCTTATCATTATTTCTTATTACTGCTGTTTCATTCATACAGAATGCAGCAATTTATTCTCCATATTTTGATACGGTTATCTTTTCTATCTCAACATCCGTAGCAGGTCTGCCATTCTCATCCGCCTTTGTTGCTGCAATGGAATCTAATATGTCAAGGCCTTCATAAACCTGTCCAAAAACAGTATGCGCACGGTAGAGCCAGGGAGTTCCTCCAACTTTACCATAGCCTTCTATTGCATCTTTGTTGAATTTGTTTCCAGTCTGCTGTTCCAGATTGCTTAAGGTAGCTTCATCATAGGTATCCTTATCCTGAACGATAAAGAACTGGCTTCCATTGGTATTTGCACCGCTGTTTGCCATGCAAAGAGCTCCTCTGTAAGGCTGGAGATTATCTGAAAATTCATCTTCAAATGCCCCTCCCCAGATACTGTCTCCGCCTGCACCGGTTCCGGTCGGATCTCCGCCCTGAATCATAAAGTTATCGATAATCCTGTGGAAAGTCAAACCGTTATAATATCCCTTCTCTGCATGGGTCGTAAAATTCTCCACTGCCTTGGGAGCTTCTTTTTGAAAGAACTTTACATGGATGGAACCGAATCCCTTTACAACGATTTCCGCAACGGTATCTCCTTTTTGAGGTGCTGCTAACTGGTCTTCATATCCGGATACGGCGGAACTTCCAGCGGATTTGCCGTTCTTTATTGCAAAGCCGACACCTACCGCTCCAATCAGAAGAATTAAAATAACTAGAATTGTAGCCTGATTTTTTTTCATCTCGTACTATTTCCCTTTCTTTTCTTATTGCCCTTCCCTATTATCTTTTGTAGATTTCTCTTTCTCCGAGTATGATAACACAGCTAACCCTCTGCGTCAATTTATTAGCGTAAGCTGTTTTCCGATTTCAAAGGCTTCCTGCAAATCCAACGGGAACTGTTCCTTTCTGACTTTTTCCTTTTCCTCCGCAGAAAAACGGCTGGCATCATATTTGTCATAATCTTTAAACTGATACGTATCACAGGACACTAAAATTTTTGATTCCGCTTTTAATAATCCCCCGATAATATTCTGGTTTCTCTCTGCCAGAGTCTTATATCCCAAGGCCTCATACTGCTCTTTTGGTACATTCATGGTATACACAAAGGCCGAGGGTATGCTTCTCTTAAGAAGCTCTCTTTCTCCTGCATTATAGGATAATATCGGAAAAAGCAGTCTTTCCAAAAAGGACCTTATCTCCCCTGTTACATCGGAAAAATAGAAGGGAGAACCTATTATGAGTGCATCACATTTTAGTATTTCCTCCAATACCTCTTTTAAATCGTCCTTTATTACACAAAGCCCATTGCAGCCATTGCCCTTTTTCTTACAGGCAAAACAGCTGACACAACCTGTATACTCCAGCTCATATAAATGATAGAGCTTTGTCTTGGCTCCATTTTCCTTTGCTCCTTCTAATGCCTTCTTAAGAAGCTCTGCCGTATTTCCCTTTTTTCTTGGACTTCCGTTAATTGCAATAATTTTCATCTCCTGCTCCTTTCATTCCTATAGCTGCCCTTATAGGGCGCTATTAGCCTCTTCTTCCCTGCACAAATGGAATATTTTTCTTATTCTATAATTCTTATCTCTGCCCTGTCAAGTAAATTCTTATCATTCCTTTATTGGCGGTCCAGTTTAAGCAGATTTGGCAGTATCGTCTTAAACATATTCTTTGGCATCTGTACTTTTAATATGGCATAGCCGAAATTCAAGGAAAACGGCCTTGGACTATAAGCAAGATACCTGGGCTGCCACTCCGTCGGACCGTATTTTAGCTTGGCATGGTGCAATGCCTGAAAGTCATAAGTTTTATTCATGTTTTCATAAATAAAGCCAAATATCTTTTCTGTGAAACTGGAGTTTTGCTCCCTGCATATGTTATACAAAGGAGAAAGTCCCATATTGCCCCATATTACACCTTCTCCCTTCATTACCATGAATGCATCGTAAATAATCTTCTCCAGCACCCCCTGGGGAGCATTGCTCCTTCTCCTGGTAACATCCGCAAGATATGCCTTACCTTCCATATACGGAAGAAAAACCACAAAGCCAAGCATCTCTCCCTCTGCATCAAGAGCATAGAAATATCTTCTGTCCAAAGGGTCATTTAATCCCGTTCCGCCAAGCATAAAGCCCATCTCTGCTCCGCCCTTTTGTATCAGCCATTCCTCCGTTATGGACTGCATCTGCTTTTCAATCAAGTGCTCCTTCTTTTCATGAGGCTTGTATTCAAAAACAGTTATTCCCGCTTTGTTTGCATGGTTTATGGCTGCCCTTACCTTTGCAGCCCTTCCGCCTGCAAGGTTATAATCCGCCAGATAAAAGCAGGCATCTTCTCCATATTTTACAATTCCAAACCCCGCCATTTTTAACATGGAGAAGAATTTATCCGTAATGTTGATAAACAGGATACTATAGCCGTTTTTTCTGCAAAAATCCGTAATTTCCATTAAAAATAAAAAGCCGTCCTTCTCATCACATATCATATCACCGCACACAGTAAATACATTTCCCGCCAGGTTATAGGCACAAAAGCCTTCCACATTGCCTGCAAAAAAGTATTTTTTATCATTTTCCAGAGCAAGATAAGCCATTGGATTGTCTCCGTATTTCAAAACCATCTGACGTGCCCTGTGTTTTCCCTGCTTGGCGGCAATAGGATTACATACAAGGGGCTTTAATAAAAGAAAGGCAGAGGTCATAATACATATCCAGTTAATAATAATAAGTGTATCTGCGTAAAACTTTCCCGCCTGTCCCTTAATCCCAAGACTGCTTGTATCCATTAAAACCAGCAGTTTTACCGAACTAAAAATGGCATCATATATGGAATGGATACTGCGGATATCCGCTTTCAATAAGAACAATCCGATAGCTGCATTGGTCAGTACAAGAATAAAGGAGCAAAGAATAAAGCCTATGGCTCTCCTTACTGTTATCCTGTCACTGCTTCTTGCAAAGTCTTTATAGGAAGCAAGAAGCACTATAAGTACAAATACATCAAGCAAAACAGAATGAACCGGCAGCACCTGATGCCTTGCAAGATGATAGGTAAGTCCTACGGTAAGGGCAATTATCTCAATCAGCCATGCCAGACGTACCCTTTTATAGAGCCTGTATGCCAGCAACAGCATAAGCGTACCGGAGAGGAAAGGAAGAATACCACGGGGCTGTATAAATAGCTGCGGATGTATTCCATTTATCAGATTATGCAGCCTGCCATAACCTCTTAGTGGCAATGATATAAATATATCCTTTACGGCAACAAGAATCAGCAGTATTATCGCAAAATTCTGCAATGCTTTCTTAATAAAGGCTCTCATAATTACTTACCATCCTCTTACTTTTTAGAGCAGGAACTTTCTGCCATTGTACTACCACTGGTAAGATTTTTCAAGCGGTCCGCTGCGTTTATCCCGGATATTTAACCTTATTCGCCGAATAGCAAAAAGAAATCCACAAAAAAATCACAGTTCCCTAACAGCCTGAACATAATATCCTCCTATACTAGAGGAAACAATAGCATTTTAAAAGGAGCTGCTTCTTTGCACACAGATAAAAAACACAGTAAGAAACCGATTATCATTCTAATTCCGGTAGTTCTATTGATTGCCGTATTGCTTTATATGGCTGCCAACCGCTATCTCATCCGGCATGTTAAAGTGAACAATGCTCTGGATACCGCCAATACCGGAACGGAAGATTCTGATACGGAATATACCGCAGATGACTGGAATTACAACAGTGATACTGTCACAATTAAGATCAACAAAATGACAACGGGCACAGGAAATGACACCATAACCTATTACACCGCTGATGTTACCATAAAAGATTCCTCCAGTTTAAAATCAGCCTTTGCGGACAATAAATTCGGACAAAATATTGTAGAGGATACCTCGATCATTGCAAGTACGAATAATGCTATTTTTGCAATAAATGGTGATTATTATGGTTTTCGGGATGATGGTATCATAATCCGAAACGGTAAAATCTTTCGGGATGTTCCGGCAAGGACCGGCCTTTCCTTCTATTCCGACGGCTCCATGAAGATATATGATGAAGCCACCACGACAGCCGAAGAATTGGTTAAGGAAGGTGTAACACAGACCCTGTCCTTTGGACCCGCTCTTGTAGAAAACGGTAAGGCAATAACCGGACTTGGCAAGACTGAAATTGATACAAATTTCGGCAACCATACCATCCAGGGTTCCAATCCCAGAACAGGAGTCGGTATTATAAGCCCGAATCATTATGTCTTCGTTGTTGTTGACGGGCGAAGCCGGGGTTACAGTAAGGGCATGACCCTTGACGAATTTTCAGAATTATTTGTAAGTCTTGGCTGTACAGACGCCTATAATCTGGACGGCGGCGGCTCCTCTACTATGTATTTTATGGGTAAAGTTGTAAATAGCCCCTTAGGAAAGGATAAAGAACGCGGTGTAAGTGATATTCTCTATATTGGCTGAACATAAGGAAAAATCCTAACCGAAACTATCCTGTTCTTTTTCGGCTGCCAGATTCAGAGGCTTAAGACTGTCCATTCATCCGATTGTACTCTTTCCCAAGCTCTTCATAAAGCGCCTTGGCGTTCCAAAACCGGTTTGTATCAGTGAGGACCGCCTTTAGGCATGTCTTTTGAACTCCGGCTTTTCTTAGTGCCGCTAATACCATTTCTGTTCTTCCGCCGGAAAGACCTGCCATTATCACCATCTCTCCTTCTAATTCTTCTCCGTCATAGATTTCCCTGGTTTCTGGCATATCCTTATATCCTGCCAGGTACCCTATGCTTTGACCATATTCCTTACGCTCAATTGCTTTGACCGCTATATTTAAGGGAAGAAGTGCCCTTCCGATTTTTAGTCTTTTCTCTCTTAAGGGGATATTAAACAGTAATACCTTTTCTTTCAACCTTTACCTCGTTTCTGCCTTGCCAAAGGCTTTTAGTAATATATCCAGCTTACCATATACATACAAAAAATCCAACCAGCAACAACAAACAATGTGATTAATCATTTTACTCATTTCCAACCTTGACATAACTATATCATTTTGATATAGTTATGTCATACCAATAATAACTTATAAACAGAGGGAAAAAATGGCGCAGAAAAACACAACAGCTTACATTATATTGGGCTTGCTGGCCCATGAAGACTCAAGCGGATATGATCTAAAGAAGAAGATTGATTTATCGATTTCACAATTTTGGGATGTGGGTTACGGACAGCTTTATCCTACCTTAAAGACTCTGGAAGCAGAGGGCTCTGTAACAGGTACAAAAGCCCAGTCAGAAAAAGGCCCTGACCGAATTGTATATTCCATTACAGAAACAGGTAAACAGAAATTAATAAACTGGCTGGCACAGCCTAATGAAAGTGAATATGTCAGGTATGAAATCCTCTTAAAGCTGTTTTTTGGCGGTCTTGGTAATCCAAAGGACAATATTAAAAGAATTGAAGAATTTCAGAACAGGCATACGGGCGACTTACAGCTTATCCAAACATTTAAGACCAATCTTTCGGCAGTCCTTAAAGATAATCAGGACCATCTTTATTATTACCTGACAGTCTTATTTGGTGAACACCTGTATAAGGCTTATCTGGAATGGGCAGAAGAAGCCCTTGAATTTATCCAGAAAAATATAAAACCGGAGGTAAATTATGAAACGTCAGAAAACACGTAAACTTTTGCTTTTAATCTCTTTTATGCTATTTCCCATAACCTTGTTTTATTTCTCTCCCGTTCTGATTATTCAGGGAAGCTTTTTGGGAATTGCAACAGGAAGTTTCCTGATCTTCGCTGCTTTGTTCTTTTTCTCTCTGGTCTTTGGAAGAGCCTTCTGCGGATGGATATGTCCTGCCGGAGGACTGCAGGAATGTTGTTCCCTGGTTGTAGATAAAAAAATAACCGGTAAGAACACCAATCGGATCAAATACATAATCTGGGTTCCCTGGCTTTTTACAATCATTTTGGGCTTTATTACTGCCGGCGGAATCAAAAGTGTGAACTTTTTCTATATGACGGACCATGGAATATCGGCCTCCGGCGTAACAGGATACATAGTATACCTTTTCATTATTGCTCTGATTACCGTTCTCGCACTTACTCTTGGCAAACGCGGTATGTGCCACTCCATCTGCTGGATGGCACCATTTATGAT
Source organism: Anaerocolumna xylanovorans DSM 12503 (assembly GCF_900143645.1). Lineage (GTDB taxonomy): Bacteria > Bacillota > Clostridia > Lachnospirales > Lachnospiraceae > Anaerocolumna > Anaerocolumna xylanovorans. Next base: position 160,397 of record NZ_FRFD01000009.1, read on the forward strand.
TATCGGGACGAAAATAAAGGACCGCCTTGGATATCCGTCCTTGCACCTGGAAACAGATTCTAAAAAATGCGTACAATGCGGATTATGTTCCAAGGCCTGTCCTATGAGCATAGACGTTGTTAACATGGTACAGACAAATAATATGCGGCATAACGAATGTATTCTGTGCGGAGGATGTGCCGACTGCTGTAACAAAAAAGCCATCCGTCTTACATTTGCAGGTAAGAAGAAAACTAATTAGAACACTTCTACTCTTCCTCACCTTTTGGAATGCTTACAGTAAAACAACTTCCCTGTTCTGCGTTGCTTTCTACGGATACTGTTCCTCCATGGGCTGCAACAATAGATTTTACGATCGTCAGTCCAATGCCTGCACCGCCGGTTTTACGATTGCGGGATTTATCAGTCCGGTAAAAACGTTCAAAAATGAGTGAATGTTCACTTTCCGGAATCCCGATTCCATTATCTCTTACCTTAATAATACCGGTTTTGTTTGTACCTGTTACCTCTATTTGTATACTTCCGCCTTCCGGTGTATATTTGACCGCATTTGAAAGCAGATTGGTAACTACCTGGTTCATCCTGTCTTTATCAGCCTGCACGAAGGATGAATTCCCTTCAATTGCAAACGACAGATTTTTCTTGTTGATTTCAGCGTTCATATTATTAGACACCGTATGAACTATATCTAATAAATCAAGCCGTGACTTGTTCAGCTTTAAATTTTCACCCTCGATCTTTGCCAGACGCTCCAAATCAGCAACCAGCGTACCGAGGCGCCCAATCTCATCATAACAGCTTTGCAGTCTTTCCGGCGTCACTTCCCATAATCCGTCAATCATCGCCTCCAGGTGGGAGCTTACAGCAGTTAACGGTGTTCTAAGTTCATGTGCCACATCTGTGGTCAGGCGCTTTCTTAGCTTCTCCTGCTCACTTAACGCACTTGCCAGGTGATTGATTGCAGTAACCAGATCATTCAATTCCCGTATTTTCGTTCCCCTCTCAAACCGGATGTCATAGTTACCCTCTGATATTTGCTTGGCTATATAAGCAGTCTTGGTAACAGGGCGTGAAATCCTTCTCGCCAGCAGGCATCCAACCAATACTGAAAACACGCTTGACAAAATGCCGATTATAAGCAGAACCGTATTCAAAGCCTTGATAAAGGTGAAATCCTCATCACTTAGAAAATAGGGACCGTAGTATTTAACAGAAACGGAACCTATTTTTTTCCCGTTCTGGTCAATGTCGTATGTGTGCTCGACAAAGCCTCCCACAGTTCCCATCTTCTCCATACGTGCTGAAATTTCCTCCATTATCTGACCGCAAAGTGCCATGTCATGATTCCATGCATCCCATATGGTATTCCCATCCGCATCATAGACTTTCAGAATATATCCGTCATACAAAGAGTACATGCCAATCATATGCACATAACCAAGCTGCCAATCCCGTTTGAATCCGTCATACTGCTTGCCAAGGTCGGTAACAATATTTTCGCTTCTCCTTTGCTCTGTCTTCGTGATATACTTTTCAAACTCCCAATTTATAAACCAGTTAGAAAACACACCAATCAGTCCGATAGTAACCAGCAGCGTCAATAATATGAATAACGATAACTGCGTCCTAAGCCTCCTCATTCATTTATTCACCTCCGAACTTATATCCCAAGCCGGGAATTGTCAGTATATAAACCGGATTTTTGGGGTTATCCTCCAGTTTCTTTCGAATATTCTTAACATGGCTGTCAACGGTTCTGTCGTATCCGGCAAAGTCGCTTCCCAATGCAATTTCGATTAGCTCTTCTCTGGAAAAAACCTTCCCAGGGTATTTTATAAGTGCCGACAGAATTTTTTGTTCGCTGGGTGTCAACGCTACCGGGACGCCTTTTTTCCGCACTTCATTTCTCTCAAAATCCACGAACAAATCTCCGTCCTTCCATGAGTTCCGTGCTGTCAAAGATACCTGGTCATTTTCAGTCCGGCGAAGCAAAGCCTCCACCCTCGCATACAATTCTTTCAGTCTGAAGGGCTTTGTTACATAATCATCCGCACCAAGAGAAAGCCCTTCAACCACATCATTCTCTTCTACCTTTGCAGTCAGCATGATAACAGGGATACGGGATTTCCGGCGAATATATTCACACACCTCTTCGCCTGAAATATCCGGCAGCATTAAATCCAAAATGACAAGCGCGATGTTTTCCGTATCAAATATTTTAAGAGCCTTACTGCCATTTTCAGCAGGAAACACGTGAAAACCTTTACTTTCCAGAAGGGAGGTAAGCACCTCTAATATCTTAGGTTCATCATCCACCACAAGGACATTTTTACTTTTTCTTAGCATAATAACCCTCTTTTCTTCTGTCATTTTACCACACCGCAGCCCTGATTCTCAATCTATAACTTTATATTAACTCCTTTTGTGAATATCAAATCTTTGATTTGATATTCCTGAATACGTAGTTGAAAAATTTATTTTTCAACCTAACAATCCCATCTTATATTATTGCAAATTAAAAGGCTTTAAGAATTTATAGACATCTGCCGTTTTTCCATTTTCCTCTACGGGCACCTGCGCATATGCCCAGCCTTCTACCTGTTCCGGGTTAACACCTGCTGCAATCAACGGTTCGGGATTTAAAACAAACACGATGTCTTTATCCTGGTCTTTGTCCGTAGCAGTATTGACTGCCATGTCCTTCGCCCACTCAAACATGTTTCCACCACCTAACTTTACGCCGTAATGGTCAAGGGCTGTATGGTAGTTGATAGAGCTGCGGTACTTCTTAACAATCTGCTCATATGCCGCTAAGGGTGTGGGGTTACCCTGGTAGGTCATCTCGTCACTGCCAAGCTTTATGCCCACCATCAGCATCCCTTCATATGCCGCATAGTTTTCCGGCAGCTTGCTGACATCAAGCCCTGCATTAACAAAAGGGGCTGCATCAAATTCCAGCATAACATCATGAAGGGGACTCTTACTGTAATCTTCACTCCAGATGAACCGCACACTGCCGTCCGGCGCTTCAAGGGACCAGCCTGCATTCATCTCATCGGCTTTCACCTTATCAGGGATGGTGTTCAGCACCTTTTCAAAGGATGTAATGGATTCCTTCCCAACCACATCCAAATTACCGCTCACCACTTTCAGAACGACAATCACTATCACAGCGACTGCAATAACCGCCGCTCCTATTCCTATGATTACTTTTTTATTCTTTTTCATGCTGCACTCCCCTTATCCTGTTTTGTAGTTGGTTTAAATCTTTTTAACCTTAACGCATTTGTCAGTACGGAAACCGAACTAAGGCTCATAGCTGCCGCCGCAAAAATCGGATTAAGCAGCGGTCCATTAAAGAGCAGGTGTAAAAGCCCTGCTGCTATGGGTATTCCGACTACATTGTACCCAAAGGCCCAAAAGAGGTTCTGTTTGATGTTGCGGATTGTCCGCTTGCTAAGATTGATGGCTGTTGGCACATCCATAAGGTCGGAGCGCATCAATACAATATCAGCTGATTCCATCGCCACATCCGTACCGGAGCCGATAGCAATACCAATATCAGCCTGCGCCAGTGCAGGGGCATCATTGATTCCGTCACCTACCATAGCCACCTTGCGGCCTTCGGTTTGCAGTTTCTTTACTTCATTAGACTTATCCTGGGGCAGTACCTCGGAAAGCACCCTGTCAATACCTACCTGTTTGGCAATTGCAGTAGCTGTCTTTTTGTTGTCACCAGTAATCATGGCCACTTCAATGCCCATCTTATGCAGGCTGTCAATAGCAGCATGGCTGGATTCCTTCACCACATCGGCTACCGCCACAATACCGGCCAGTTTGCCCTCCAGTGCCACATACATCGGTGTTTTTCCTTCTTCGGCCAGCCGGTCTGCGGCTTCCTCCATTCCTTTAAGGGATATACTGTATTCCTCCATCAGCTTACGGTTTCCCGCAAGGACGGTCTGATTATTAATCTCTGTCACAATACCGCGTCCTGTAAGAGACTCAAAGCGCTCTGCGTTAAACAGCTTCATCCCCATATCTTCTGCACTATGGACAATCGCCTGACCCAGAGGATGCTCTGAACCCTTCTCAGCTGATGCTGTAAGCTGTAACAGTTCTTCTTCTCCCATTCCATTTACCGCAAGCACATCCGTTACGGACGGCTTGCCTTCGGTTATGGTACCGGTCTTATCAAACACAATGGTATTGATTTTATGCGCTGTCTCCAGTGCTTCTCCGCCTTTTATAAGAATGCCGTTTTCTGCACCCTTGCCGGTACTAACCATAATGGCGGTCGGTGTTGCAAGTCCCAGAGCACAGGGGCAGGCAATAACAAGCACCGAAATGAATATGGTGAGTGCCAGCTTAATATCACCGCCTGTTCCAAAAAACCACGCAATTCCTGCTAAAAGTGCAATGATACAAACTACAGGAACAAAGTAACCGGAAACAATATCTGCCATTTGCGCAATAGGAGCTTTGGAACCCTGTGCATCCTCCACCAGCTTAATAATTTGTGCCAATGCGGTATCACTGCCAATCTTTTCAGCCCTGAACCGGACATTTCCCGTTGTGTTTAGAGAAGCGGCATAAACTGCATCACCTGCTTTCTTATCCACCGGCATACTCTCACCCGTCAGCATGGATTCATCGATTGCGGTATGACCATCCAGTACTGTACCGTCCACAGGTATTTTCGCACCGGGCTTTACCACAATAACATCACCGATTTCCACTTCATCAATGGGAATTTCTTTCTCTATACCCTCTTCCACAATAATTGCTGTTTTAGGCGCAAGTCCCATAAGCTTCTTGATTGCTTCGCTGGTTCTGCCCTTAGATACAGCCTCCAGGGATTTACCCAGAAGAATCAATGTGATGATGACACCTGCTGTTTCAAAATAAAGTGATTCAACGGCCTTAAAATCCCCCCCTGCAATCTGGAATAGATTGAAAAGGCTGTATATGACAGCTGCTGTGGTTCCGATGGCAATAAGGGAATCCATGTTCGGACTTCGCCTGATAAGCGATTTATACCCAATAGTGTAGAATTTATAACCTACGCCAATGACCGGAATAACCAGCAGCAGCTCAATCAATGCATAAATCAGAGGATACTGCATCGGGTTAAGCCCTGCCGGAAAAGGAAGCCGCACAAACTTAAGCATCGGTACCATTGCAATGTACAAAAGCGGCAGGGAGAACACAGCAGAAACAATGAATTTCGTCCAGAGGGTTTTGATTTCCCGCTGCTTACGGACACGGTCCTCATCCGATGCGTTCACCTTATTGATTTCCAGGGCTTTGTATCCGGCCTTTTCAATGGATTCCTTTATAGCTGAAATCCGCAGTTTCTGCGGTTCATACGTGACCGTGGCCTTTTCAGTCGCAAAATTCACCGATACGCTTGCTACACCCTCTAATTTCTTAATGGCCTTTTCGACCCGCTGGGCACAGGCCGCACAGGTCATGCCCCCAATCGGAATGGTCACACTGGCATTATCCGTTTTTTCCACAACCTCATACCCGATTTTCTCCACTGCTTCCTTAATAGCCGGGAGTTGTAAGCTATCGCTGTCGTATTCTACAAACAGCTTTTCACTTGCCAGATTTACGGTCGCCTGGCTGATTCCTGAAAGCTTTTGCACTGTTTTTTCGATTCTCTGCGCGCAGGCCGCACAGGTCATACCTCGTATGCTAAGAACCTGACTATCCATATATGATTCACCTCTCTGTTTTCTTTAATATTCTGTTTTCCAATCGGCAAATATCTGCCTGGATTCTTTCAGAAAATCCTTGGAAATCGTAATAGATTCCTCTGTCACAGTCTTATCTTTGTCAAAAATGGGCCAGGGATTACAGCTGCCTGCCTCAACCTCAACACGGTCCATAGAGAAACGGTTACCGCAGTTCTGGCATACCAAAACGTCACCTTCCTGCTTATAATATCCCCTGCCTGAATCATAGCATACCTCGCAGGTGTTAAATGCCGTACGAATTGTTCCATCAGGTGCTTTAACCGCAACAACCTCCATTTTGGTGCCATCTACCGTGACAGGATAAAATTTTGCCGTACTTGAAATTTCACTGACAGGAATAACAAGATCCTGTGCTGTATTTCCCGTGCCTGAATTACGGGTTGCCAATGCAACCACCACAATTATTATTACAAGGATAGCTGACGATATGGCAGCAGGAATGACCCACTTTTTCCTTTTGGGTATATGCTTTCTGCTACTGTTTTTATTATTTTGTGGTTGTGGTTTCTGCACCATTTTTAATAACCTCCTGTATATAATTTTACTTTATATATTCAAAATAACTGCTGTTTTGCCTGCTAATGGCAGGACGCACCGCTTCCTGCCGGCTGAAAAGTCTCAGGCGGCCATATTTGAGTCTTAAATTTTTGCACTTCTGCCTTAACTGCATCCACATCCACGCTGCCAGGAGAATCTACAACCTTCACGTATCCATAGAAGGCATTGTCACCGGTAGAAAAATCAAAACTTTCAGTGGGGATAAAATAGAGTGGATTCTCCCCTTTTTCAAGTTGAAGCTGTGTTTGAAAATAAGGAACAAGAAGCTGTATCCCCTCCTGGTCAGAAGAATTATCAATGATATTCCATTCTGCGTTCAAGCCGGATTTAACTACCATAACAGCAGCTTTGAAACCGTCATCCGTCAATTCAATGGTAACCTGCTGAACATTATCCCCATTTTGATTCTTAATTTCCTTTGCAATTGCCACTGCATCCGTCGGGATAGCATAGCCTGCAGGTATCGGTTCCGCCGATAAATCTTCCTCTTCCAGGTCATCCGGGACAGAATTATCTTCACCGGAACCCGCAGCATTTGCTGTATCTTTCACATCACCAGCCTCTACCACGTTAATAGAGCCGCGAATCATACCCATCCAGCAGGTATATTGGACTTTTCCTGTTTTCGTGGGGGTGAATTCAATTACATTCTCACCCGTTTTGAAAGAATACTCAATACCATACTCCCGAATGAGCATCCGGTTGTTACAACCGTTAATACTGCCCTTGGGTGCATCTATAGTCCACTTCACCGGTGTCCCTGCCTGAACTTCAATATTAGGATATCTGCCCGAAGAAAGAGTACTGTTGACAATTTGCACACCATTCTCAATTTTTACCGGACTGCCCCCATCTTTTACAGCCTCCCCGCCATTTTGGGACAGGACAGAAAGATGAAAGCCTGACAGGCTCCAGCCCTGTGAAAACATTGACAGACCAAGGACTACCACTAACACCGCACCGGCTGTCATAACCCTATGTGCGAATTTTTTTCCAAGTGCTGCTGAGAATACTCCAAGTCCGAACATCAGCGGCACGGTTCCAAGGCTGAAAAGAAACATGGAAAATGCACCCGCAAACGGGTTCCCGGTGGACAGCGCATAAATTTGCATAGCCTGCAAGGGACCGCATGGCATTAATCCGTTGAGTAAGCCGACAATCAGCGGACTCTTGCTATTTGCCTTTTTCTTATAGACTTTACTGGCAAAAATTCTGGGCATTCTTGGATTGAACTTACGAAGCCAAGGAGCGATACCCAGCATGTTAATACCCATGACAACCATAAATACACCGGCTATCAGCTTGAGTATCCCTTGCAGCGTATTGGAAAAAGTAATCACGGAGCCAAGAGCACCAACAATAAAGCCTACTGCGGTGTAGGAAATAACCCGTCCAAGATTATAAAGGAATGCCGGTCTGAAGGCAGAAAAACGGCTCTTCTTCTCATCCCCTCCCTCTCCGTATGGAATACATTGGGAAAGATTGATTCCACCGCACATGGCCACACAGTGTACTGAAGTAACCAGACCGATTACAAACAGCATTCCATAGCCCATATTGACATCAGCAAGCTTACTGGGTACCAAAAGATTCAGAATGCCAAAGTGCTGTAAGATCATATAAAAAGAAGCAATAATAATCAAAATCTCGATAATACGGTTTAAATCCGACTCTTGCCCCTCATTTTCAGGCAGCACTTTATAGTCCAGACTTTCAATAATCTGGGCTATATTTTTCAATAAAATAATATCCGTATCATAAGTAATGACAGCGGTTCCTGCATTGTAACTCACCTCTGCCATTTCAATTCCGGCCGTATTGCGAAGCTTTTTCTCGATTTTATTTTGACAGCTTACGCAGGTCATTCCGCCGATGCGCAGCTTCTTAGTTTTTGTACCGGCTCCCATCCTACATCTCCTTTCGTTTTCTGAATCCAAGAATAGCAAATTGATTTGTAGAAGTTATGGAGATGCAGGAGAATTCTAAAAAGACAAAAAAAGAAGTCAGCTGCAGCAGCAACCGGCTTCTTAAAATAAACCCTCTTTAACAGGTTTCTTATTAAGATCGGGTATGAATTGCGGTAATATATTTATTCTCTCTTCCGTCCCATCCCATAAATCTTTACCTGCTCAATCATATGTCCAATATTCCCTTCCCCTGCAAATCTGGCAGAATCAAAATAATTCTCATTAACATCCAGCCACTCAAGAGGATGTGCTTCTTCGCATAGTACAACTTCCGAGTTTAATTGTCCCGCATAAACTTCCACACAGCAGTTTTGATTGTAATAAGTAAAATCCATCATATGATTGAGTTGAATGTTAAATCGGTCAATACCCGTCTCTTCCTTCAATTCCCGATAAGCCGCTTCGTATCCATTCTCATTTTTCTCTATTTTCCCGCCTACCAGATTGTAAAGGCCCTTATACGGATCCTTCGTTCTTTTGCAGAATAGTAACCTCCTGCTATCCTGGCTATATACCATGATACAGTTATATCCTTGCATACATCCTCCTGTTTAGTGTGAAAAATAGAGAATATTTTTCACTTTCGATTTAAGCAGTTTCGCAAGTAAACTTGCAAAATGCATGGGTTTAGCATGAAATACCTCAAAAGCAGGACCGCACTTTTCCGATTATTAATATCCAATTTCAGAAATAATTCAAGTCATCTGTGATTATCTTTATTTCTTTTTTTAATAACAGCCGCTATCCAATTCGGAGCATAGGCGGAGGTGCAGCCTTTCGGCACTTTTAAATCCCGGTATACGCCCAGGGTTTCACCAAGAGTTATGCACCGCTCTGTAAATTGCGGATAGCATATCCCTACCTCGCACAACGCGTGATTCATAGCCCATTGTTTGCCTGGAGTCACAGTCTGCAATTCGGCTTCAATTGTTTCAAGAAGCTTCTCTAACGCTTCATTGGTTAATTCACCGTCCGATACTTTGTGAACAATTATATTCCAGCCAGCACGGCCCAGGTTATCCTCTCCCGAAACTGACCATTCTTCCGCAAGAATGTCGGAAAACTTAGTTTTGCAGATAACTTCGCCAACGAATTTATCAATGATATCAGGATAAGTTATTTTAGAAACCATATCCCTCGCTTCGTCTATAGTCAGCTGCTTTGCATCAAACAGCATACACGCGAGCCATTTTGCTTCTGTGTTTCCGCTATGCCAGAGCTCCAAGGCCAATTCGTGGTTTGTCCCCAATTGCTTTGCCAGTTTCCGCAGTTCCCCCAGTAAAACACCATAAGTGTTTTCACCCGCACCGTTCTTCATATACATCTGCTTTCGCTTTTCGTTGCTCAAACTGCTAAGAATTGTGAGAATTTCGTTTTTTGTCATTATTACCTCCTTTCCCAATGCTTTGCGTCTGAATAGCTTCTGCTTATTTCAAAACGGTAAACATCCAGTTGATACCAAACTTATCCTTTAAAGAGCCATGCAAGGCTGCGAAAAACGATGAAGTGAGCTCCATATAGACTTCTCCGTCCTGCTTTAGGACATCCCATGCCTTTTGAACAAAAGCTTCATCCTTTGTGGTGACAGAGACATACATATTATCGCCGCTCATGCTCTTTTCCGAGCTGTCGGCACACATAATCTCCATACCGTCCAATTGAAGCCGTGCATGTAAAACGAGTTCTTTGTCGCTTTCGGGAATAGTGAAGGCCGGATTCGGCGGCATATCACCGTACTTTTGAATTTCTATGGTTTTTGCATCAAAGGCTTTTTCATAAATTTTGATAGCCTCTGCACAGTTTCTGTTGAACATCAGATAATGACCTAACATATAAGGGCCTCCTGCTTTATTTTTATTCTCAAAATTTTATATGACATTAACTTGCCTCTTATTATTGTCTCCCAACTTTCATTTGATTAATACAATGGCGTGGCAGATTCATTCTGTTTCTGGACCGGATGGAAGACGCTGATATGCATCAGATTCATAAACATAATTCCAGACTTCCGCCATGAACTTTACAAAATTATTGTTATCTTCCGATATTCCTTCCTGGTCTATGTCAGCGCCTGTGCGGCAGGATATGTTTTTTGTTTCGCCATCCGAGATATATAGCAGTTCATAATATGACGGAGGTATGGACATAAAGCCTTTATCGGGATCGATTTCTTCAGGCAGGTCCTGGATGTCATATTGTATAAAGGCTTCATAAATCTTCTCTAACTGCTCATGAGAAAAAGAGAAGTCTGTTATTGCATCCGGGTCTCCCTCGCTAAAATAGTATGTATTTTTTATTGTGGAATTGAAAGTATCAACTTCTATAAAATTATGAATATAGGTAAATCCAAAATCATCAGGAATTTGTTCCGTTAACATTGACTGTAATGCGGAGGGGTCAGAAGCTGTTGATGATCGATCCGCACCATTACACGCACTAAAAAGCAAAGCAGGTATTAACAGCGTCATCATAATCTTGACTCTTTTCATTTTTATCGTGCTCTCCTATCATTCATTATGAATGCTTTCTCATTTGTATGCGAATAGTTGTCCTAAAGATGACTGAACATATGTGTAAATTATACCATGCTTTCCGGGTATCGCAACAACTTCTTTAGAGCTATTTTCCCAAACTTGCTATTCTACGGCCATCCCTGTTTCTTTCGGAAAGCATTTACGTTGACCGTAGTCTTGGCTCCCCAATCATCATCTAGTTTCAGGCCGGAATTGATTTTTTATTCAATACTATTTATACCGCTATAGCGACATAGGAGGTTACATGTCCGGCATAAAACGTATTTACGAAGTGACTTTGATAAATGCCTCTATTCTTAGAATCCCCCTCCTTGCTTTGCCCAACCTATCAGAATATATCTTAATGAGCTTATTTCTATTAGTCTTTTGTTTCGGATTGTCTACCCATACCCTAAATGAACCTCTCACCTCCAACTGTTCACAATCTTTTCAATAACCCTTCATACCAGGGACACATATGAACGGTATACTAAGTTCATAAGATAACAACAAGGGTCCCCACCTTGCTGACATAAATTTTTTTCATAAACCGGCCAGTAGGATAACCTGCTGGCCACTCCTCTGTCTAAAATTATACCTTCGCATTTCAAGTCACCGGCTTTCTATTGTAACAATAATGCAATTTCTTGATATATTATATTAAAACTAATTTCGAGGCGTTAAATGCTACATGTCAGCCAACTAGAGATGTTATGTCCAATTGGCGCATATCCTCCCAGAAACCTAAATGAAACAACAAATGAAACCGGCCAGATATATAATTTAATTGAGCTGCAACAAATTGTATATCTTTATGGTGCTTTATTATCTACCATTCCTTCGGGACAATCAATACCGCAGCCTCCACCAACTCCAAGATCAGCTTCGGACAACGACGATTCCGCTCAAGGAAAATATCTGCCATCCGCCACTTGCTTAGTAGAACACTGGTCTATTATTAATTTAATCGCATCATCACCAAATCCTCCAGGCCCGTATCCATTTTTCTTTTTTCTAACAGGTGCAAGTATTTTTGGCTTGGCAGGTTTTTTATGGATTACTCAACTACCAACACAATTCCCTCTTTATGTATTTATTCCACTTTCGAATGTTTCTGGCATTTCTTGCATCTATTAATATTTCATGAAGATGAACCTGCTAAAGTCCAAATACCTCCCGGGGAATTCTTAAGAGAACGCTTAATGAATGATATTCATATTAAATAAAAAATCCCTGTCCCATAGAATCCCGACTTCATTGAAAGCCTTATTCTATCGGTGTTTCAGCGATTTTTGCATTATAGGGTAGTTGATTTTGGATTTCTGTTGAAATTAGTGCATCATACAAAAAGGTAATGTAAACGGTTGAGGGAACAATTTTTAGAGGTATATTTTACCATTTCAATCAAATAATGGTCGGTATGATTTCCTACAAAAATTGCTGATACTTCCCACTTCGGACTGGCATCTAGTTACCCCTTAATGTCCCGTCCCTAAATTATGACAGGGATGTTGGGGATAAAAAAAGGGAAGGCAACCGTTTAGTATACCTTGCCCATCTGATATTTATCTTTTCTATTCATAAAATTTAGGTTAATCAAATGAATGTATATTGACTTTTACATAATTTAAGAAAAATTCTTTAAGATACTCAATATTATTACAAAAGAAAGCTTTTATATCTGTATCATCCCCAGTGTATGAAGCCCATAAATATTGGATTTTTGATGATATCAAATATTCACCACAATTAAATAAAGCTTCTTCCATTGCATCTATATTAATTTTATCTGCAAGGGCGAATTGCTTCCATTTATCATCTGAATCCATTTCTATTCAGATTATTAATACCCGTATTTGAATTAATGGATGGTATTCTTTGGGAACATCTTCTAACAAGTCACTATTAAAAGCATCCGTTACTATTAAACACTTATTACCATGGAATACTATTCCTAAATATACATTCAAAAACTCACAAACTCTTTCAAATGTCAAATTTTCTAATAGAATATCCTTTTTTGTTTTCTTATCATACAAAAAAACATTATGTGTTTTCCCAAAACTGATTCCAAATAATACAAAAAAGATACTACTTAATAAAACTAATAGAACTGTAGCAATAACAATCAATAATTTATCAAAAGTAGTATTTACATAGCTAAGTCCCCACCATAAAAATACTCCTGCCAATGTAAAAATTATTAATCCAATCACTAATATATGCCATTTGGTAACTTTTTTCATAATTTCCTACTTCCAGTTCAATTTTAAACCCAAGTGTATGACGTATAGCTAAGCCTCTCTTCAGACAGTGAAGCTATTCTTCTGTATTCGAAGTGACATAATTCTCCAACATCAGTCTTTTAGGCATTTCGGCATCTCCTTAAATAAAAAAATTGTAGGAAACCCTTGTCGGACACCACCTTTAACCGATGATAGTCGGACACATCCCTACAATTTACAAATGCTAAAAACCCTTGATTTACAAGGCTTCATTAGTGGAGCTGAGGGGAATCGAACCCCTGTCCGAAAGCCCATTCATTGCAGCATCTCCCATCACAGTCAATCTTTTGTTTATTCCCTCCGTCAAGCGCCGATTGACAGGCTCATGACTTTGGTAGCTTCATAATTCTTTTATCCTCTCAAAGCTTTGAAGACAAAGTGCCTTGCTAATTTGATGCCGAGGTCTTAAGCCGCAAGAATCTTAAGTTCGACAGCTGCCATTAGGCAGCGTACGCTAAATTATCGTCTGCGTTTAATTTTAATTCTAAGTTGTTGACGCGGTCCTAGTCCGCGAATGGCTTCCGCAACTTCAAAACCCCCGTCGAAACCAGTACAACCCCGAATATAGGATTCTTATGGTTTGCAGACTTTCTAAAGTTATACTTATAATAGCTGTAAGACATATTATAACCAGCAATTGTGTCTAAAATGTGTCCAACGGAAGGAAATCAGAAAATAATTGTATTTTTCTGACTTCCTTCTGCTTAACTGTTATATGCAATATGAAATAAAAATTTTTACTTGACTGCGGTCTTACTGCTGCGGATGATGGTTACAGCGTATATCTTATAATGCTTACCATCCTCTGCTACTACTTTAATATAAACATTATTTTTTCCGGTTTTTAATGTTATCTTTTCCTTTTTGATAACTTTTTTGCAGGCAGAATCGGAATACACTCTCCAAGAAGCATTTTTACTGACAGCAGTATCTAACGTTAAAGATGTCCTGGTATTTGGCACCGTAATTATTACTTTACTTCCTTTGACCTTTGTTCCGTTTAGCTTTTGCATACTGCATTGTGCTGATTTCTTAATGGTTTGATTAAGGAGAACGGTAAAGGTGCTGAAATTTTGAACACGGAATTTAAGTCCGTAAACACCCTTTACATATTCCACTACCTCACCTTTTATTATCTCTTTATTCCCATCGCTATGTTCAATGAAAATCGCCAGTCTGTCTAAGAAGGCCTTTCTTTCTGCTGGATTGGTTGGAATTGTAATTCCTTCAAGGGGTAATACTAATTCAACTGCCGCAGAGGGCATATCGGTCTCTACTATCATCGGCTTTCCGACAAGAGTAAAATTATTTCCCTGCATCATTTTTATTACCAGACTGTTATCCTTTGCCCTGCCAAGAATCTCTTCGCGCTGTTTTTGTTCCTTCACCGGAATGACCTGGAAATATAAGTCTTTATCCAATTTATTGTCCGCCTTCTTCAAAGAAGCATTCGGAACACTGATTTTTACATCTTTTGTATTGATCTTTAAATTGATTTTTCCATCTGATAATAGCTTCAGGGATTTTTTCGGTATTGTAACCTTAACCTCTGCCGCTTTACCGCCGATATCCGGTATTGCAATTCTTGCTGTATCTCCTTTTTCTTCCTGAAGGCGCTTAATCGTTTCCTTTGTGCCTGCTTCATCATAAACAACATTATCTTTTATGGTTCCATCAGCCTCTGTCGTTCTTTCAATCCCGACCTTTGCAATGCTTTTATCATTCTTGCCATTGGTTACATCCAGAGTGAATTTCTCTGTTGATTTTGATTCTTTGGTATTGCCAGAATCAGATACAGAGGGCGCAGACACCCCACCGGTATTTTCTGATACATCTCTAACCGTAATTGTAAATGCCTTCTCAAAATACAAATGGCCGGCATCGGTCACTCTGATACGCACCGTATAACTGTTCTTTTTTTCATAATCAGGAACAATTGCTGCCTTTAGTTCATTTCCTTCTATCGTAAAGCTGGCATTATCAGTATCTCCATTTCCGCTTACCAGCGTATAGGTAAAAGTACTTGCAGCATCCCCATCGACTGCAGAAAACCTCCCGATTACCGTACCGGCTGCACTGTTCTCCTCAATGGAATTTTCCGATAAAGCAATGTCCGCAGGTGCTTCATTTACATCTGTAACGGCTATTGTAAAGGCTTTTTCATAGAATAAGCCGCCGTTATCAGTAACCCGGATTCTTATTGCATAGCTGGATTTTGTTTCGTAATCCGGTGAAACTGCTAATTTCAAACTGTTTCCGTCAATTGTAAAACTGGCATTATCACCGGCTCCGGCTCCATTTACCAAAGAATATGTAAAGGTATCACCTGTGTTTGAATCAGCTGCATTTAAAGCTGCAATTATAGTTCCGGCAGAAGTATTTTCTGCAACACTGTCAGCGGAAAGCAAAATATTAGTCGGTGCGTCATTTCCATCCAGTATCAGAATATTAAACTGCTTCTCAAAGGTATAGCTGCCATCACTGACACTCACACGAATATTGCAGCTGTTCTTGGTTTCATAATCCAGTGCTGCTGCAAGCTTCAATTCATTAGCTTCAATACGAAAACTTCCATTATCGGTATCTCCTGTACCTGGCACCAATGAATAAGTATAGGCTTCTCCATGATCCGGATCGGTACAGTTAAATATTCCAATCGTTGCCGCCACCAGTGCATTTTCTGATATTAGGTTGGCAGATAATGTAATATCCGTTGGAGCTTCTTTCACATCCGATATGTTTATTGTAAATGCTTTCTCATAACTTAAGCTGCCAGAATCGGTGGTGCGAACACGAATACTGTAGCTGTTCTTCACCTCATAATCCGGTGAAAAATTAAGCATAAGCTTATCACCTGATATGTAGAAAAGTGCATTATCCGTATCTCCTGCACCATTTACAAGTGTATATGTAAAAGAATCTCCAGGAGTATCCGCACTGCTTAATGTCCCCACCGGTATACCGGCTGCAGAATTTTCAGGTACCGAAGCAGCAGACAGCATAATATCCGTTGGAGGGTCATCACTATCCGTTACACTGATTGTAAATACCTTTTCATAATATAAACCGCCATTATCCATCGTTCTGATACGGATGCTGTAACTCGGTTTTAATTCATAATCAATAGTTCCTGCTACCTTTAAAACATTTCCGCTAATGCTAAAAACCGCATTATCCGCATCCCCTGTGCCTGCCGCTAAGGTATAGGAATAAGTATCTGCCGTATCCTGATCTGTTGAGCTAAGTGTCCCGACCACAGTACCAACCGCACAATTCTCTATTACGCTGTTACCGGAAAGTGCAATATCAGAAGGTGCATCGTTTCCATTTATAATAGTAATTGTAAATGTTTTATCGCAGGTATGGGATGCACTGTCAGTAACCCTTACGGTAACACTATAGCTGCTCTTTGTTTCATAATCTGCTGCAATATTCAACTTCAGCAGATTTCCCGTTATCACAAAACTGCTGTTATCATCCAAACCACCTGGAAGCGAATAGGTCAGAGACTCCCCTGAATCAGGGTCTGTTCCCAAAAGAGTTCCTATCACTGTCCCCGCTGCCAGATTTTCTGCTATCGAAGAATTGGATAGGGTAATATCCGTCGGTGCTTCATTCACATCTGCTATAGCAATGATAAAGGCTTTCTCACAGAAAAGGCCACCATTATCCGTCATCCGGATTCGTACATTGCAGCTGTTCTTTACTTCATAATCCGGTGCTGCTATTAATTTCAGCGTGTTGCCTGTAATAATAAAGCTTGCATTATCAGTGTCTCCGCTGCCCGCAGTCAAAACATAAGTAAAGGTATCACCTGTGTTCGGATCAACTGCCTCCAAAGTACCTGCTGTCCCATTGATGACATTCTCGTCAACCGAACCGCCGGTCAATGTAATATCCGAAGGCGGGTCATTGCCGTCTGTTACCGATATGGTGAATACCTTTTCAAAGGTTAAAGAACCACTGTCAGTAACCTTTACCCGGATACTGTAGTTGTTTTTAACCTCATAATCAGCGACTTCTGTAAACTTCAATGTATTCCCGATAATCGCAAAGCTGCTGTTGTCAGTATCTCCGCTGCCGCTTACAAGAGCATATGTAAAGCTGTCTGCACTGTCAGGATCAGCTCCCGTCAGATTCCCAACGGTTATTCCTGCCGCCGTATGTTCATTTACATTGGCAGCCGAAAGGAATATATCCATCGGTGCCTCGTTCACATTCGTTATATTAACCGTAAAGTTCTTATCGTAATTGTTCGTTCCATCTGAAACCCTTACTGTAATTGAATAACTGCTTTTAACCTCATAATTCGGAACAACATTAAGCCTTAATTCATTTCCTGCAACCGTAAAGGATGCATTATCATCTAATCCTGCCGGAAGTGAATAAGTTAAGATATCTCCTTCCGGATCCGTTCCTGTAAGGGTACCGATTACCGTCCCCAAAGGACTGTTCTCTGCAATGCTGTTATTACTAAGGCTCAGACTAGTCGGTGCCTCATTGACATCCGTTACCGATACAGTGAATTCCTTCGTATAGGTTAGGCCAGTCTCATCCTGTGTCCGGATGCATATTGTATAACTTGATTTTGTTTCATAATCAGGAGCTGTGATAAACGCCAGATTACTGCCTGATATCGTAAAGTAATTGTTATCCGGATAGTTTACTGAATCCACCAGAGAATAGGAAAAAGCTGTGCTGTCCTCATCTGTACTGCTTAAGCTTCCTACCGCTGTGGAGTTCTCCGCAACGGAAGCATTACTAAGTGTTATATCAGAAGGTATTTTAAAATAAGTACTACTCATGCCGGAAATCAGGGTTTGATTTAATTGCGAATTATAAAGTATCATATCGTCCATATAGCCGTAAAACCGGCTGTCACCCGTACCGCCAAGCGTAATACCAAAATCTATCGGTAAGCTTCCCAAAACAGTTTCCTGACTCTCTATACCATTAAGATATAGTTTAAATAAACTACCGTCTCTTACAATAACAACATGATACCACTTCCCCGGAGATATACTATTGGACCATACATCATGATAGCTGCTGTCTGCCATATAAATATTTAAGTCCAGTCTTTTACTGCCATCCGGATTATATATCAGATTAGCACCATTATTAAGCATGGCAATACTCTGCATTGTTTCATTTTCATAGCTTGGATCAATATAAATCATCATGGACAGAGCATAATTTTCCCCTGATGTTATGGCGTTACTTATATAATAATTAAAATCATAAAAGGAAAGACTTCCGAGACCTTCTTTTGCATTATTGGAAAACATGGCATTTCCTACCGGATTATTTGCCATGCTAACACTATCATACTGATAGCAATAATCCAGAGGTGCGCTATTCTTTTCATCAGCTGTGTTGTTCTCAAACCTCCATCTCGATTGATAATCTGAAGGAATCTCTGCAAACACCCTGCTACTATCACCAACCAGTACACAAACAACGACAAACACCACTGTCAAAAATATCTTAAGACACGCCCTGTACCTTTGCAATATCTTCATCCATTTTCCTCCTTCTATAATTTAAACTCTATAATAAATGCAATTCATTGCTACACTTTATGATTTATGCAGAAATAAAGCAGAGTATTCGATATGATGCAGCAGAGCCTTAAGTTTATATCCGGCTCTGCTGCTGATACTTTTGTTACTGCCTGGAAGGAAATAATCCCTGTACACAAATATAATAATTTATTGCCAGAAAAGGATAGGTAATACTTGCCAAACCATTTACTGCCACCGGTACGGGATTTCCAGCCGGTGAGGAAACATTACCGGCTGCCGTTACCGTAACGCTGCCGGATACTGATGCAACAGAGCTAGAAGCAGCCATATCAACATTCTTTGCCCCACCCGTGCGGTAAATATTGCTTGCTGCAAAGGGAGCCTGTGCGGACTTTGCCACTCCAAAGATTGCATTCTCAGCAGGGGTATTGGTCGCTGTTCCGGTTGCGGTGTCCGTGGTGGCAGGAATTGAGGTTGTCACGGTGGCTGAACCATTGATAAAGTCTGCCGTTACCGGAGTACCGGTAAAGGTGTGTGTATGTCCCGGTATATTAGCCGCTGTCAAAGCAACGTTGGCAGTGACAGAAGCCGTTCCTCTCCCATCACTTGTAGCATTGCCTGAAGTTCCCACCGGAAGGGTTTGGCTGCAACCAAGAGGGAATCTTCCTCTTAAATTCGGCAGCGCAAAGTTTGTTCTTCCATCCCCGCCGTAGTAATTTCCAATTAAGGCATATAATGCCTGATACTGTGCAATGGGAAGAGTTCTTCCGTCGCAGAGCATAAATCCCTCCGGTTCAAAGTTAATTGCCCATGGGATAATCATCCCCAAATAGAAATCCATACATATCCTCCTTTGTATATTGCTATTTACCATAAACTGCTGTTAGCAGTATGATATCAAGATAGAGTGGTACAACTATGCTGCCTTTAGATGGGTTGGCAGAGCATCTCACAGGCAGGTCCGTTATTATGAACCATACAAAAACCCATGTTTTTATAGAATTCATATGCTGCATTATTAAACCAGAATACTTGCAAGGATACTTTCTTTCCTTGAAACTTCGCTTTTTTAAGAATATCCCCTACAACATGGCTTCCAATTCCTTTTCTTCTGCAGCCTTCCAATAATCCAATCTCAACCAGCCTGATTTCTGCACCCATGTCAACATATACATAACCAATCGGAATTCCATCAAGTATAATGATACTCCGTTCAAGATTCTGATATTCCCGGCCAAGATGCGCCTGCTCCTGCTCAAACTGGTGCTTTAACAGCATATCTGTTTGTCCTCCCGGTATACTTTCAAACACTGCAAGCTCCGGATGAATATCTTTGAAAATATGAAAGAGAATCTCCTTATGGGCTGTTTTAACTTCTTCTATGAAAATCCTTTCTGCATTAATTTTCTTTTTTATACAACGATGCACAAATCCAGGATTTTCGCTGATTTGATATCGAAACCCTATCCCCATTATTTCGTTATTATTCCAGTCAATAGATAATACTCTTACCGGAAGGGTTAGGGAACACTGGTTGTAGGTAAGGCATGCCTCCTTATATACCTGAATATCCGTCATCAGACACAGCACATTATAGCCGCCTTCAAGCTGTTCCGGCACATCAATTACTTTCTCCTCAAAAATATTTCCGGTTTCTTTATCCAGTGTAAATACTGTTCCAAGGGAGTGTATAAAACTTTCTCCCATAGCATTGCCCAGGATATATTCCCGTTCCTTCGCCCTATCAATTAATGCAGCTGATATGGTTACTTTTTCAGGAATCAGTATTCCGCCCTCTCCTATCAAGGGTGAAAGCCTGCCTGTAATAGCAACTTGAGGTTCCTTTTGAAGTGCACTGTTCATCGTCTCTGTTACCATCATATGTATTGGTATATCCTGCTTATTTTTATATTCGGTCAGATCATCCTGAATAATTCCTGCCACATATTCTTCTATTCCAAGCTCATGAATTACTCTTTGAAGACATTCCAGGCTATGTGAATTAATGTCCGCAAAGGTAATTTTTATCTCATCACTGTTAAAAAAAGTTGTAAAAGGTACCAACAATGTTCCAAAGGGTCCGCATCCTGCATAAAAAATATGAACTGTTCCGGAAAAATGCTTCCGGCAATCTAATATTGCCTGATAGATCCCACGCAAATAAGTACACGTCCTCATAAATTCATTAACACATACGCCAGCCCAATACGTTGCAATAGCTTTGCCTTTTGGCAGATAAATCGTCTCTTTACTGGCTGCATTTTCTGTTACCATGGCAATTTTTGAGAAGAAATGATACATTTCTTCTGCTCCACGTTTCAGTTCCCCAAAATCACTCTCTTTACTTAGCAGAATATCAGTAATTCTATTCAGTTCATTTTGATTTGACATAATATACCTCATGAATTTCACAAGTTACTTGCGATATTGCCCAAATAAAAGTTTGAATAATGCATCACCTTTTTCAAACTATCTATTTCAATAAAAATAATACATTTTTATCCAAGTTATTTATTTACATTATAAGACGTTTTATCCATATATGGCAAGTAAATTTTTAAAGAATTATTTATACTTTATTCAAAGTATATACATATATGAACGGTATAATAATTATTGTAAACACAAGAGAATTCTTGGTTAAATAATTTTTTTCATAAAAAGGGCCGCTGTAAACTTATCCGCATAATAAGTTTACAGCAGCCTTTCCTCCTTTTATGGAACTTCTTTTTTTCTTTCTGATTTTAATTTCACCCTCCCTGGCAGGATTTTCAATCCTCACAAATGCTTTTAGAAACTGATTATAGATTTTTATTTTTTTAGGATAACTTTCACCAGTCTGATCCCCTCCGGAAGATCTTTCTTCATTCTCATTGCCCGGTGAGCCTTGTCAATTAACTGTTTTTTCGTATCCTCCGGGTATTTTTTATCAAATTCGTATATGTATTCCTTAGGTATGTCCTTCAATGCCGCATCAACCAAAGAGCCTCCACTTTGCAGATATTCTAACAATGCTTCTTTTAATATATTTTCATATTCCTGATATTTCATAATAACTCCTTTTCCTCATTTCATCTTTTCTGACATTAGACCATTATATGCAGCAAACTCTAAAAATTGCCCTCTCTTTGCCAGAAAGATATTTTTCACATGAAAGCAGTCCTTCTTTCATAACATAAACTATAAAAGACAGTTTCCAATGAGGTATCACTTTGGATAATAATAAACATACCGGATATTATTCAAAAGAAGATTTAAGAAATGTATTGCGGCAATACTTTTCTGATTATTCCATGTGGATGAGATTTCTGATTGTCAGCAGAGTATCAAACCTGGGGGATCAGGAGGTCATTCTAAACCGGATATTGGAGATACCTATTGATTTGTCCGGGCTATTTCAGATATATTATGACAAAGAAATGACAGATGTCTTTGAAAATATATTCAGAACACACATAAAACTTAGTATTGATTTGGTAGAAGCTGTAATTGCCGGCGATACTGCAACTTTTAACCGTACAATGACAGTTTGGAATGCCAACACAAAGGCTCTTTCCTCACAGCTGGCCCTTATGAATCCCTATTGGGAACAGCAGCAATTGGAGAATTTATTTTCCTATCTCTTATCCATGACCTTGGAAGAAGCAACAAAAAGAAAGAATATGCAATATGCAGATGATATATACCAGTATAATAACATTGAATATTTTGTTCTAATGATAGCTGACATCTTATGGAATGGTATGGTGAAAAAATTTTATCCTTAGCCCGCTTTCATCACAAAAGAAAAATAACCGACATATAATACTATATAAATGTGTCGATTGTTTTGACAATATGTATGGAGGTGGCTATGGAGGGCATCAAAGAATTCATAAATGATACCTGTGCCGAACTGAATGTGACATTAACTGTCAGAGAAAGAGATAATGTAGGATGCATTTTTCGCAGAGAAGAATTCTGCCTGCATATTGGTGAATGCAAAAAGGTTTGCTACGGAAACGAAATGAATCCTTTTCTGGACTGTATATGTGCCTGCTACTGTGATTTTGGCCAATGTGCCAGCACAGAGCTGGCAGTCAGAAAAAGGGGCTGTGCCGTTGACAGATTTATTAACAACACTCCTAAAATATTCTTTCTCAATGCCGGACCTTCTATTGTAATATCCTCTTTGCACTGGTGCCGTTAATCCTTCTAATAGAAAAGAGCAACCTGTACTTTTAGGTGATAAGCCTGACTGCTTTTTCTGTCTGGTTTATCACGTACGGGTTGCCCTTTTATAATTAATACAGATTCTTAACCTTAAAGTCTTTCTCTGCTTCTCTTCTCTGGTCCTTCTTGGCTATGTCATCCCTCTTATCATAGAGTTTCTTTCCCCTGGCCAAACCGATTTCAACCTTCACAAGGCTGCCTTTTAAATAAACGGTCAGCGGCACAACGGTATAGCCCTTTTGCGCCACTTTTCCCATAATCTTATTAATTTCATAATTATGAAGCAGCAGTTTCTTAATCCGAAGAGGGTCTTTGTTAAATATATTTCCCTTTTCATAAGGGCTGATGTGCATGCCATAGATGTAAACCTCTCCCTTCTCTATGCGGATAAAAGATTCCTTTACACTGCACTTACCCATCCTTAAGGACTTTACCTCGGTACCGTGCAGCACGATTCCCGCCTCAAAGGTATCTTCAATAAAGAAGTCAAATCTGGCTTTTTTATTATTTGCAATCATTTTGATACTGTCTTTTGCCATATACTCTATCTCCCGATTTATTAACTTACATTATTCTTCTACCAGCCGAAAATCAATGACCTTCTGCCATTTATCCGTATCTGCGACTTCAACCCTTACCTTCTGGCCAAGTTTATAGCTCTTTCTGGTATGCTCTCCCGTCATGGAGTATTTCTCTTCATCATAGACATAGAAATCATCCTCCATATCCGTTACCCGGACAAGTCCCTCCACCGTATTGGGAAGCTCCACGTACATGCCCCAATTTGTTATTCCGGAAATCACACCGTCGAATTCTTCTCCGATATGATCACTCATATATTCAACCTTCTTAAGCTTTAAGACATCTCTTTCGGCATCGTCTGCTCTTCTCTCAGTAATGCTTGCCTGTCTGGCTACATCCGGAAGTATCTTGTCGTAATGGCTGTACCGCTTATCACTTAGGTTTCCTTTTAAATTTTCTTTTATAATGCGGTGAATCTGTAAATCCGGATATCTTCTGATAGGTGAGGTAAAGTGGCAGTAATACTTCGCTGCCAGGCCAAAATGCCCGTCACTCTCAGCAGAATACCTGGCCCGCTTCATGGAACGGAGTGTGAGTCTGCTGATTAATGCTTCCTCCTGTGTACCCTCTATCTTTCGCAGAAGCTTTTGCAATTCTTTCGGGTGAATATCCTCCTGAGTGATACGTATGCTGTAACCAAAGTTGTTAATAAAGATACCAAGTTCCTTGATTCTGTCGGAATCCGGATTCTCATGGACACGGTATACAAAAGGTATCTCCTGCCAGAAATAATCCTCTGCTACTGTTTCGTTTGCAATCAGCATAAAGTCTTCGATTATCTTGGTGGCCTTATTCCTGTCATAGGGCTTGATCTCAATGGGATGCCCTTCTTTATTTAATACCACTTTGCTCTCCGGGAAATCAAAGTCAATGGAACCCCGTTTTCTCCTTTTCTCTCTTAGAATTTCAGCAAGCTCCTCCATTAAAAGAAACATAGGAACCAATTCCTCATATTCCCTTATCTCTTCTTCATCCTTATCTTCCAAAATTTTCTTTACACTGGTGTAGGTCATCCGCCTGTTTACGCAGATAACGGTTTCTGCAATCTCATGTCCAATAACATTTCCTTTTTCATCAATATCCATGATACAGCTTAGGGCCAGTCTGTCGCTTCCTGCATTCAGGGAACATATCCCATTGGACAGCTTATGAGGCAGCATGGGGATTACCCTGTCAACCAGATACACACTGGTTCCCCTGCTTAAGGCTTCCTTATCAAGAGGTGTATTCTCTCTCACATAATGGGAAACATCCGCAATATGAACACCAAGATGATAAATACCGCCTTCTTTGGAAAGGGTAATGGCATCATCCAGGTCTTTGGCATCTTCTCCGTCTATGGTTACAGTAGGAAGACTTCTTATATCTTTTCTTCCCTTAAGCTCCTCTTTCTCTATTTCTTCTTCTGTCTTTTCAACCTGCCCTAACACTTCCTCCGGAAATTCAAGGGGCAGATTATAAGCTGCGATAACCGACTTAATGTCAACACCGGGATCATTGATGTGACCCAGAATTTCAATAACCTTTCCTTCAGGGCTCTTTTGCTTATCACCGAACTTGGTTAACTTTACGACTACTTTGTGTCCATTAACCGCACCCTTGGTATGCTCCTTTTGTATAAAGATATCCTTTCCGAATTTCGTATTATCCGGTATGACAAAACCGTAATTCTTACTTTTTTCAAAGGTACCGACTACAGTAGTATTGCCGCGCTCTAAAATACGAAGGACCTCTCCTTCTTTTCGCTTACCTGTTTGCTGACCCTTAATGCTTACGAGCACCTTATCATTATGAAGGGCACCCTTTGTTCCATTCTCCGGTATAAAGATATCTTCCTCTTCCCCTTCAATGACAACAAAGCCAAATCCTCTTTGGGTGCCTGTAAAAATACCTGTTTTCGTATTATTATCAGAAACCCTGTATTTTCCTGAATTATCTGCCTCAATTTTGCCGTCTTCCACTAATGCTTCCACGATTTCTCTGAAATCATTCTTTTCATTTCTTGGCACTTGCAGAATACCGGCCATTTCCTTTAATTTCATTGGTTTATATTCTGTACTGCTTATAAATTCAAGCAGAATTTTTTTTCTTTCTTCTAATAATATTTTATCCATATATCCTCTTTCTGCTTATTCAGACTTTAACTCCATACTGTTGTATTATTATCAATAGTATACCATAATTCTCCTGTATTTAACACTGTATCTTACAGAACTTTATGCCATCCTTAGCGGAGGTTTTTTATTTATAGAAAATTCGGAAGATTTTCCATAAATAAAAGCACCCCATAAATCCGCCTCGGATCCAGGGATGCTTCCATTATCATACTTTTAAGTCTACTTATATTATGTTTAACACTATGGATAAAATAAAAAATACAGTACTAAGAGCGATGGTTGCTTTTAATAAGCCACCTTCCTTGGATCTGCTTCTATTCTTACCCCAATAAGTATCTGCTAAGCCGCTGATGGAACCGGAAAGACCGGCAGATTTGCCTTCTTGTGCTAATACACATACAGATAATGCAATGCATGCAATAACAAATATAACTGTGATGATTATTTTTAATACTTCCATTAAGACACCTCCTAACGCACTATTTTGATTATAACACAGGCTGTCTCAAAAGACAACACTTAACTTATTTTTTAATTAACAGTGATTTTCCTGTCATTTCAACCGGTTTTGTCATTCCCATCATCTCAATAAGAGTAGGTGCGATATCAGCAAGGCATCCGTTTTCTCTTAGACCATATCCCTTATCATAATTTACAAGGATAAAAGGTACCGGGTTGGTGGTATGAGCTGTAAAGGGTTCTCTTGTCTTATAATCAATTAACTGTTCTACATTTCCGTGGTCGGCGCAGATAAACATCTGACCGTCAACCTTTATCAGAGCATTATATACCTTGTCTACACATTCGTCAATTGCTTCCACTGCCTTAACGGCTGCTTCTACGATACCGGTGTGTCCTACCATATCCGGATTTGCAAAGTTAACAATAATTACATCGTATTTTAAGGACTCAATTGCTTCTGCCAGCTTTTCTGCAACTGTATAGGCACTCATTTCAGGCTGTAAATCATAAGTTGCAACCTTGGGTGAGCTTACAAGTATTCTTTCTTCACCTTCATTAGGAACTTCCACGCCGCCGTTAAAGAAGAAGGTTACATGAGCATATTTTTCGGTTTCTGCTATTCTTAACTGTTTTAAATGATTTTCAGCAAGGAATTCACCAAAAGTATGGTCAATGGATACCTTATGGAATGCAACTAATTTGTGTTCAATGGTGACATCATACTCCGTAAAGCATACATAGGTTAAATCCATTCTTCCCTTTGCTCTTTCAAATCCCTTGAATTCGTCATCACAGAAAGCTCTTGTTATTTCCCTTGCGCGGTCAGGTCTAAAGTTAAAGAAGATAACCGAATCCTTTTCCTTAATAACAGCAACGGGTTTTCCATTTTCCTTTACTACTGCGGGTATTACGAATTCATCGTTTACTTCCTTATCATAAGAAGCCTGAATAGCTTCTGCGGCACTTTCTGCCTCTGCTCCTTCACCATTAGCTAAAGCACGGTAAGCCTTTTCTACTCTGTCCCAGCGGTTATCGCGGTCCATTGCATAGTAACGTCCCATAACAGAAGCTACCTTGCCGATTCCAAGCTCCTTCATCTTCTCTTCCAGAGCAAGAACATAGCCTTTACCGGAGGTAGGAGGTGTATCTCTTCCGTCTAAGAATGCATGCACATACACATTCTTTACGCCCTCTCTCTTAGCCATCTCTAATAATCCGTATACATGTGTGATATGGCTGTGTACACCACCGTCTGAGAGCAGTCCGTATAAATGCAGGTCAGAGTTATTCTCCCTGCAATTTTCCATTGCTTTCTTTAACGCTTCGTTCTTAAAGAAATCACCATCTTCAATTTCTTTTGTAATTCTGGTTAACTCCTGGTAAATAATTCTTCCTGCACCCATATTCAGATGCCCTACTTCTGAATTACCCATCTGTCCGTCCGGAAGTCCAACTGCCAGGCCGCTTGCATATCCCTTTACCCATGGATATTCAGCCATTATTCTATCCATTACCGGCCTTTTTGCTAATTTTATTGCATTGCCCTCGGTCTTATCGTTTAAACCGTAACCATCTAATATCATTAATACTGTAGGTTTTTTACTCATATGATACTCCTTTTCCGAAAGCTCACGAAAGATGAAGATCTTAAGTTGCATCAGCACACTGTGAGCCTCATTCTGTCTCAATAATTTCCGGCAGTTTAATACTGCGAATTCTTACATAGGGTTATTCACCCAATGTAAGATGGTGTTACAGTTTCATTATAAACCAATCTTTTGAAAGTGCAAATAATTTATTTATAATTAACAATTTTCCCAAAATCTGGTTTTAAGCTGGCTCCGCCTACAAGGCCGCCATCAATATCCGGCTGGGAGAATAATTCGGCAGCAGAATCTGCTGTAACACTTCCGCCATACTGGATTCTGATTGCTTCTGCAGTATCGGTGTCATATATTTCAGAGATGCAGTCACGGATTGCCTTGCATACTTCCTGTGCCTGTGCAGAGGTTGCAACTTTACCGGTTCCGATAGCCCAGATAGGCTCATAAGCAATAACTGCTGTCTTAGCCTGGTCAGGAGTTACATTTAAGAAGGCGATCTTAATCTGCTGACGGATAAAGTCAATGGTTACTCCCTGTTCTCTCTGTGTAAGAGATTCACCGCAGCAGATGATAGGAGTAATACCATGTTCGAAAGCCTTTAATACTTTCTTATTTACTGTAACATCTGTTTCTGCAAAGTATTCTCTTCTTTCAGAATGTCCGATTATAACGTAACGAACGCCGATATCATCAAGCATGGCGGGAGCGATTTCACCGGTATAAGCACCGTTTTCTTCAAAATGCATATTTTCAGCACCGATTTGTATGTTGGAACCTTTTGCAGCAGTGACAGCAGTGGTTAAAGAAATTGCCGGTACACAAAATACTACATCTGCTTCCTCTGTTGCTACAAGGGGTTTTAACTGATTAATAAGGGTAATGGTCTCACTGGGAGTCTTATTCATCTTCCAGTTTCCTGCAATAATTTTTCTGCGCATAACTTTTCTCCTTTTTATCAAGAAAAGGGACTGTCAGGCATTACCGCTGCCAGTCCCTATATTTTAAATTGTTTTATTTATCATTTGCCGCAGCAACGCCGGGAAGTTCTTTTCCTTCCAGGAATTCAAGAGAAGCACCGCCGCCTGTTGAGATATGTGTCATCTTATCGCCAAAGCCTAAAATATTAACGGCTGCCGCGGAATCACCGCCGCCGATGATTGTAACAGCATCAAGATCAGCCAGAGCCTTGGCTACTGCAATAGTACCTGTTGCAAAGTTAGACATTTCGAATACACCCATAGGTCCATTCCAAACAACTGTCTTAGCTTCTTTTAAGGCATCTGCATAAAGTTTGCAGGTCTTCTCACCGATATCAAGTCCAAGCCAGCCTTCATCAATTCCTTCTTCGCTGGTTACAGTCTTAAATTCTGCATCATTGGAGAATTCTTTTGCTTCTACCGTGTCAACGGGAATTAAGAGCTTAACGCCTTTTTCTTCAGCCTTTTCTATCATTTCTTTTGCATAGTCAAGATAATCAGCCTCTAACATGGAGTTTCCGATTTCCTCGCCCTTTGCCTTTAAGAAAGTATATGCCATACCACCACCGATAATAAGGGTATCTACCTTATCAAGAAGGTTGTTGATTACGGAAATCTTACTGGATACCTTGGAACCGCCAAGGATAGCTACAAAAGGTCTTTCAGGATTATTTACCGCATTTCCAAGGAAATCAATTTCCTTCTGCATTAAGTAACCTACAACTGCTGTATCAACATATTTAGTAATACCAACATTGGAGCAGTGAGCTCTGTGTGCGGTACCGAAAGCATCGTTTACAAATACATCACAGATGGATGCAAGATCTTCGCTGAAAGCGTCAACATTTTTGGTCTCTTCTGCTCTGTAACGTGTATTTTCAAGAAGGACAACATCTCCGTCTTTCATTTCAGATACGGCCTTTTTTGCATTCTCGCCAACTACAGTAGCATCTGCTGCAAATGTTACAGGCTGTCCTAACAGTTCAGAAAGCCTTACTGCCACAGGTGCTAAAGATAATTCCGGCTTCGGCTCTCCCTTAGGTTTTCCAAGATGAGAGCAAAGAATAATCTTTCCCCCGTCTTTGATTAATTTCTGAATGGTGGGAAGTGCTGCTACCAGACGGTTTTCGTCTGTAATCTTGCCTTCCTGAAGGGGTACGTTAAAGTCACAGCGGACAAGAACTCTTTTTCCTTTTACGTTAATGTCATCGATGGATTTCTTATTAAGCATGTAATTGCTCCTTTCAATATGATGTTACACATTAATATAGGGCCCGTATCTTTATAGAAAATCACAGGAGGGTTCGGTAAACGTTCCTCGACTTCCTTTCAAAGACCGGACCCATAATAGGATCAATAAATTATGAAATTAACAGTCCAATATTATGCTAATTCAGCAAAATATTTAATTGTTCTTACCATCTGGCTTGTGTAGGAATTTTCATTGTCATACCAAGCAACGGTCTTTACTAAAGTCTGTCCGTTTCCCAAGTCTGTTACCTTAGTCTGGGTAGCATCAAATAAAGAACCTTCTGAAATACCGATGATATCGGAGGATACTAATTCTTCTTCTGTGTAACCGAAGGAAGGATTTGCAGCAGCCTTCATTGCAGCATTAACATCTGCTTTGGAAACTTTTCCTTCAACAACTGATACTAATTCTGTTGTAGAACCGGTAGGAACGGGTACTCTCTGAGCAGCTCCGTCTAATTTGCCGGCTAATTCAGGAATTACAAGACCGATAGCTTTAGCAGCGCCGGTGGAGTTAGGAACGATATTAACGGCAGCAGCACGGGCTCTTCTTAAATCGCCTTTTCTGTGAGGTCCGTCAAGTACCATCTGATCTCCTGTGTAAGCATGGATTGTAGTCATGAAGCCTTTTACGATAGGTGCTAATTTATTTAAAGTGTTTGCCATAGGTGCTAAGCAGTTGGTTGTACAGGAAGCAGCGGAGATAATTGTATCTTCAGCCTTTAATATTTCCTCGTTTACACCAAATACTACGGTAGGAAGATCATCGCCTGCAGGAGCAGAGATAACAACTTTTTTAGCGCCAGCATCGATATGAGCCTGGGATTTAGCTTTTGATACATAGAAGCCTGTACACTCAAGAACTACATCTACACCGATTTCTCCCCAAGGAAGTTTCTTAGCGTCAGCTTCTGCATAAATTTTGATTTCTTTTCCGTCAACAACGATAGAAGATTCTTTTGCTACTACAGTATCTCCTTTAGCATATCTTCCCTGTGCGGAATCATATTTTAATAAGTGTGCAAGCATTGTAGGATTTGTTAAGTCGTTGATAGCTACGATTTCATATCCTTCTGCTCCAAACATCTGTCTGAATGCAAGACGTCCAATACGTCCGAAACCATTAATTGCTACTTTTACTGCCATTTTTATTCCTCCTAATTGTTAATTTTATAATATGCTGCCATAATGTTCCATAACATCAACTTTATGTAGGAGCGACAGCTATTAACCAATATGATTGACAAAATTTTCTCAAACACTATATTATTTTACCTTTTTTACAGGAAAATATCAAGTGTAAAATATAAATTACATCAAGATTAATAGATACTTCACAAATACTTTTCAGGAATAAATTTCTTTGTGCATTTTAACTGTAGCTAAATCCCAATAGGGGATTTTTTCCTGCTGCTCTATGGGCATCTATGTATAAGTCCTTAAACTGGAACCGGGAACGGGAGGCTGCCTCTATAAATCTGCAGCTTCCTTCCCTGATTCACAGTAAATTATCTCATTGGCTGACCAGAGGATTGTGATATAAAACTTCTTACAGTATCAATTTCTTCCGGCGTAGCCTTTTGTGCCGGTTGATAATAATTTTTACTTTTAGCTATCGTATACAATTCATGCTGGCAAGTTTCCGCATCATTTCTCATCTGCTGTAAAGTCTGCCTAAGTTGCTGATCTTCTGCCTGTGATATCATATCTCCCAAGCTTTTTAGCCCTGCATTAATTGAATTCAGCGCATCTGTTACCATTGCCTGTTCCTGCATAATGAAACCTCCTATTTAAGAAATTGAATTAATTTTTGTCTTGTCTGTTCTGCTGACTGGACTTCTTTTTGGAAAAACTGCTTTACATTAGGATCTGTACACTGCTCAGCGTAAGTCTGATATTTCTGCTTGTCAGATTCCCCAAATACCAATAAATGTCTCAGATTTTGAACGTCAAGTTTGGATAGGTTACTCATTCTTAGTTTCCTCCTTTTGCTATTTTCAGATAACTGCGTTGGTTTTTGCACATTATCTAAACCTATTATCTCAAAGAGGACACTTTCTTATGCAGGCAAAAAAATAGTAATTAAAAATATTGCTGTCAGGATAACATCCTGTCATATAATTCCTCATAAAGAAGGGCAGAGGTTTTCCAGGAATAGTCCATTGCCATTCCCCGATCCACCAGTTTGTTCCATTCTCTTTTTTTATTGTAATAAACAGATTTTGCGTAATTTATAATAGAAAGCATTTCATGAGCATTATAATTGTGGAAGCTAAAACCTGTTCCGCTGCTTTCAAATTCATTATAGGGTGCCACAGTATCCTTTAAACCGCCGGTTTCTCTTACAATCGGCACCGTTCCGTATCGCAGGCTGATTAGCTGGCTTAAACCGCAGGGTTCAAACAGTGACGGCATAAGAAAAGCATCACAGGCAGCATAGACTTTGTGTGCTCTTTCTTCTGAAAAATATATATTGGCAGAAACCCTGTCTCCATACTTCCAGGCATAATGCCTGAACAGATTCTCATACTTGGCTTCTCCGGTACCGACAACAACCAGCTGTACATCCTCCGTACAGATATTTTCAATCACACAGTCAATCAGGTCAAAGCCTTTCTGGTCCGTCAGTCTGGATACAATTCCTATCATAAACTTCTTCTGATCCACCTTAAGTCCTAACTCTTCCTGAAGGGCTTTTTTATTCTTAATCTTTTCCTTACGGAAATTTTTTGCATTATAATGAAAAGGTATAAAGGGATCATTAGCAGGATCATATTCCTCATAATCAATACCATTTACAATTCCTTCAAGAAAATTACTTCTTGCCCTCATAAGACCGTCAAGTGCCTCTCCATAATAAGGTGTTTTTATCTCTTCGGCATAAGTCTTACTGACAGTCGTTACCTTGTCTGCGTAGGTAATACCACCCTTTAGGTAATTGGCATCGCCATAAGCTTCTAATTTATCCGGAGTAAAATAATAATCTCCCAATCCTGTTATATCTTTAACCGTCTTAAGATCCCATATCCCTTGAAATTTAAGGTTATGTATAGTCATAACAGATTTAATACCGTGGTAAAATTGATCACCGGAAAACAAATCCTTTAAATAAACCGGAACAAGACCTGTCTGCCAATCATGGCAATGTACAATATCCGGCTTAAAGTCGATCAGCGAAAGAATAGCAAGAACTGCTTTTGAGAAATAAGCGAATTTTTCAATATCTTCATATATACTACCGTAAGGTGTATTTCCACAAAAATAAAATTCATTATCGATAAAATAGTAATGTATCCCGTCTTCTATAATTTCAAATACCCCTACGTATTTACGCCTCCAGGCAAGATCCATATAGAAGTTAAACTTATATACCATCTTTTCTTTTAAAGCTTCCGGTATGATTTTATATTTTGGCATTACGACCCGTACATCATACTCTTCCTTATTAATGTATTTTGGCAAGGCACCCACAACGTCTGCAAGACCGCCTGTTTTCAAATATGGTACACATTCAGAAGCTGCAAATAATATTTTCTTCATAACTACCTCCGGAATATTTATAGTAAACTGGTATATTTTGATTATACATGATTTTCCACCATTAGCAAAGTTCATTTTCAACAAAAAACTGCTTCAGTAAAACGATACTTTTGTAAGCATCGTACCCCTTTTACTGAAGCAGTATATTTTTTACAGTAGGTTTCCCACCTATTATGCTCTTAATTTATATTCTAATCTTATTTTATCAGCTATTAAGGCTACGAATTCCGAATTGGTCGGTTTTCCTTTTCCGTTGCTGACAGTATAGCCAAACAGTTCATCAATTGTATCCATTTTACCTCTGCTCCAGGCTACTTCAATAGCATGTCTGATAGCTCTTTCCACTCTGCTTGGCGTTGTTTTGTGCCTCTTGGCAATGGAGGGATATAATAATTTGGTAATGGAATTTAACATTTCACTATCATTAACTGACATCATAATTGCATCCCTTAAATACTGATATCCTTTAATGTGAGCAGGCACTCCGATTTCATGAATTATATTTGTTACATCCGACTCCAGGTTTCTTTCTTTATAATCATCCTTACTTTCGTAAGTACTCACCCGATGATTTTCAAACACTTTTGTATTATGTAAATCGCCTCTGATTTGTTTAATTCTGGTGAGTACCATATTGTTATCAAAGGGTTTCATAATATAATAGCTTGCGCCTAATTCGAATGCGTTTTCTGTTACACCTTCCTGCCCGATTGCTGTAATTACGATAAATGCCGGTATACTTTTGAAGCTATCATCAAGTCTGACTTTTTCCATTACACCCAAACCATCCAATTTAGGCATAATCAAATCCAAAAGTACAACATCCGGTTTCTTTTCCTTAATAACTTCCAGTGCATCAATACCATTGTCAGCTGTTCCTACCACCTCAATATCGGAGTCTCCCTTCAAGATCTCCTCTAACAGCTTCACGATTCTTTCGTTGTCATCCACAATTGCTACATTGATCTTACCCACTTTGTTTTCCTCCCAAAATATTCCTTTCATTTATAGATTTTGTCTGACTTGTATAGCTTATAACCTCCTTTGTGTGACATCTGCGTAAAAAATAGTTCATCCGTACTATATTATACCTCTTCATGGCAACCAAGTCAATATTTTCCATATTCTTTAACAAAAACTCGGCTTTTTCTACTGATTTTAAAAATCAACTTAAAATATACAGCCTTTTACATAATATATTACGGATGAGTGACGTCAATTCAATTAATCTGCAAATAATGTTTTGTTAATTATTTACATATCCATATTATATACATTTATTTCCATTTTATCAATTCTTTCTTATCGCAATTTACGACACAGAGACCTTTACTGTTAAATACTGTTGTTTTTTACAGCTGCAGTTACATTAAGTCGATTGCGGTGAAATTTTAATCCGCATCCAGATTATTAATCATATTTTCAATAAATGTCCCGTAACCCTTGGCGGAATCCTGTATAAATACATGGGTAACCGCTCCGATTATCTTACCGTTTTGTATAATCGGACTTCCGCTCATTCCCTGAACAATTCCTCCTGTTTTTTCCAGAAGCGTATGGTCAGTAATGCTTATTACCATACCCTTATTGGGACTTTGACTGTTAATATCAATCTTATCGATATTAATGCTGTATTCTTTTACCTCATTCTCCACACAGCTAAGAATGGTAGCCGGTCCAAGCTTTATTTCCTGTTTTAAGCCTACGGGAACCGCATCGTGTTCGTTTGCCCTCACAAAACCGGAGCCGATATTTCCAAATATACCCTGGTTGGTGTTTTTCTTTATATTTCCGATTTTATTACTGTCATCCTGATTAATAAGCCCGATTAATTCTCCCGGGACTCCCTGTTTGCCTTTTATAATGGTCATGATATCCGCATTGTAAAGATAACCCCGCTCAATCTCCATCAGCAAACTTGTATCAATGTCCGTAATGCCATGACCTAAAGCTCCAAATTGCCCATCCTTTGTAATAAAGGTCAACGTGCCGATGCCTTGCGTGTTATCCCTTATCCACGCCCCTATCTTATATTCCCCATCTGCCGTCTTTACAGGCGTTACCTTGTATTCGGTTATTTTATCATCCCTGCGCAGAGTGACCTTAATATCTTTCCCATCACAATGCTGTATCTCTTCAATCAGCTCCTCCTTATTATGGATTACCGTATCATTTATTTTAGTAATATAATCACCGGTTTTTAGCTTGTTTAAAGAGGGTTCATAATTAAGTCCGTCTTCTCCGTTAATAACTCCTGTACCCAAAACCATAACTCCATTGGTTTCTATATAAATTCCTATTGGATTACCGCAGGGTATTAATTCCTTTTGGTCAATTACCCCTAAAGTAACTTCTTTAAAATCCAGGAATCCAAAAAGCTTCAGGTGAATTTTATAATTTCCTTTGGAACTTGATTTCAGAGTAAATGGTTTGTTAAGATCAAGCTTGATTAAATCCTTGGGAACATTTTTATTGTTTACGTTTAATACATCTACATCTGCGGATGTAACTCTGCCCTCCATCGGAAGATTGAAATTAAATTCCTCATTTTCTCCTACCATGATTTTGATAGAATCCGGTACACTGCTGTCAATGTAGCGGTAAGTAAAATAAAGCAATGTAATTATGTTTATGCACAGTACAAGGACTAGGATTTTTCTGTAAACGGATTTTCTATGCATGATATTAGCTCCTCTACGCATCTAACGCTTTTTTATAGGTATAGGCATATTTTTAACTTTTATTTTTATTTTATTAGTCCACGTTATTTCCAAAAATAAAATAATCAGCCAATTGTAATAAATTTTGTCATTACAAAACAAAAGGATACACACTTTTAGCGTATATCCTTAAATACCTGCCTTATGTTAGTATGTGTAAGAAATCCAATTTCAAACTAACTTTTTTTGTTTTTTTTCGCCATCTGCTTCATTTCCTTTGCACTCTCAATTACTGTCTTTGTAATCACAGTTCCTCCAAGAATGCGTGCAATTTCAGCTATGGATTCCTCCTCTTTTAACTGCCTTATGTCCGTTTTTGTTGTGATTCCATCCGTATGTTTTTCAATAATATAGTGGTTATCTGCCATAGAAGCTATCTGTGCCAGGTGAGTGATGCATATTACCTGATGGCTCTTAGAAATCTCTGATAATTTCTCCGACACCTTCTGGGCGGTTCTTCCGCTGATACCGGTGTCTATCTCATCAAATATTAAAGCTTCAATCTCGTCCTTATCGGCAAAGACCGATTTTATTGCAAGCATTATTCTTGACAGCTCACCCCCGGAAGCAACTTTTGAAAGTATTTTTAATTCCTCGCCGGGATTTACTGATATCAGAAATTCTGCGTCATCAAAACCATTCGGGGAATAGTGTTCCTTTCTGGTTAGTTCAATGGTAAACTGTATATCCAGGAAATTCAAATCCAGTAATGCCTCCCTGATGCGGGCAGACAGAATCTTAGCATTCTTCTCTCTGATTTCTGAGAGCTTTTCGCAAAGGCTCTTTACTTCCTTTTCCTGCTGTCCAATCTTCCGGTTCAAAGCCTGCAGAGTCTCTTCATAATGATAGTACTGCTCCAGCTTTTCTTCTCCCTCTTCCATTACCTTCTCAATGTCTTCAAGGGAGTTGCCGTATTTTGCTTTGAGATGATTGATCAGATTCAAACGTTCCTCAATTCCTTTAAAATTCTCTTCATGATTGCTCAAATCCGATGTGTATTCCGACAGATTTCTGTTGAACTCATCTACAAGTGTTTCCAGATCAATGATTTGGTTATAAAATCCCTTCAGTTCCTTGTCATAGTCCATTAATTTTGCCAGCTGTTTCACGCTTCTTCCAATGTTATCTCCTGCAGAGCCTGCAGATTGATAACCCATGTACTCATGTACCTGCGAAAGTCCCTCTGCAATGATTCTCGCATTGGAAAGCTTTTTATATTCATCATCCAGCTCTTTATCTTCTCCCTGCTTTAAATGGGCTTCCGTTATTTCTTTCACTTCATATTCCAGATAGGAAATTTCTCTTAGGCGTTTGTCTTCATCTATTTTCAGCTGCGATAACTGCCTCTTTAGCTCCGCTAAAGTGTCGTATTCCTTTGACAATCCCTGTTTTATGGCAGAAGCTTCTTCCTTGGCAAAACGGTCAATAATATCCAGATAATTTTCTCTGTACAATAGTGACTGGTGCTCATGCTGTCCATGTATATCAATCAGCAGTCCTGCTATTTCCTTCAGGTTTTGGGCTGTTACTGTCTCACCGTTTATTTTACTGATGCTTTTTCCGTTGGTAATCTTCCTGGTTATAAGAACCTGTCCATCGTCAAAAGGAAGATCCAATTCCTTCATTTTATCTGTGACCATCCTGCTGTTAGTTTCAAACAACAGTTCAACCATGGCATAATCCGCCCCGTGCCTTATAATATCCTTGCTTATTTTACCCCCAAGGCATACATTAACAGAACCGATTATGATTGATTTACCGGCTCCTGTTTCTCCTGTCAGTATGTTAAGACCGTCTTTTAAGGTAATATCTACTTCATCAATAATCGCAAAATTCTTTACATGTAAATTGAGCAGCAAATCTCTTCCTCCTACAGGTATGATATTATATTGTATTGTAACGCTTTGTTTTTAGGGCAGGGATTTCATTAATTTTGGGTATTTTCAAAACATATGTTCTTATTTCTATTATATGTTAACATAATTTGCTTCTTTGTGCAAGAATCCAGCACGAAAAATACGATATATTTTTTATCCGCTAATACCCCAGGCTCACCGCACTTTCCATTGATTACGACATCAAAAGTCCAGTCTTTCACAACGGGACGGCAATTTGCACAGAGCAGAAAGACTCATGCGCTGGTTCCAAGGCGCATTCGTTCTTTCTGCTCTGTGCAAATTGCCTGTAAACATATTGAAACAGGGCTTTTGACACTCCTATCATCATATATAAGTATGGCATCAATTTAGTTATCATCATCCAAATGATAGTTAATAGAAATCCAATCGTCAGATTTATTTTCATCTTCATTATAAAGTAACCCGACCATATAATTATAGTTGTATGCATCTTTAAAATATAGTGTAGTAACCTTTCCTTCTCCTAATTTATTCTGATTAACCCTCCTGTTATTGGCACTCGCACTACATAATACCACAATATTCGCTATATAAAAAGGCACCTTCCCAATAATCCCCTTCATACCGGGGACACATTTCGCATGTGGCAGGAATATTCTACTGTGACTGCAAAAATATACTATAGTAAGTACCGATGAACTTAGCATTTATTATAACAGTCAAAATGCTGCCAAAGATGAAAATAACCAAAATACAAAGATAGATAATATAGTATTTATGGGCTCCTCCGCATAAAAAATAACCCTTTACTTTAAAACTGCGTAGTGTTAAAATATATAATATCTTATAATAGTAAGAATACACGAATCAGGAGATGAAAAATTGAGCAAAAATATAAGAACCCATGCTGTGGATTATTTATTTGAAGCCATCTTGAGTTTGAAGAGCCAGGAAGAATGTTATACTTTCTTTGAAGATATCTGTACGGTAAATGAACTGCTGTCCCTGTCACAGCGTTTTGAAGTTGCCAGGATGCTGCGCGACCATAAGACTTATTTGGAAATTGCTGAAAAAACAGGTGCTTCAACAGCTACGATCAGCCGGGTAAACCGTTCCTTAAATTATGGGAAGGATGGATACGATATGGTATTTTCACGAATACCAGACTTTAAAGAAGACGATTCAGATAGCGGCGAGATTAAAAACGAATAAGAGCAAAATAATAAAGTCTGTCTTAAGGGTTATCCTTCAGCCAGACTTTATTATTTTTTCTCCATGTCCTTTGCGGCATCATCTATAAGCTTTTCAATCATCTGCTTTTTTAAATAAACATCAAAGCCCAGCATGCAAATGAAGGAAAAAGTATTTAAGAACTCTTTGTCTTCCGGCGATTTTATATCTTTAAAAGTCTCCTGGGATTTCCGGTATTTTCTGATAACATCCTTAAGCAGATTATCCATCTGCTCTTCTTCATATTGGAAGACTTCTTTGTATATCTGCTCTAAGCCGATTTCTGAATTACCCCCATAATATTTCTCAGTAAGAGGATTAAATATCTGTTGGATATCGTTAATGCTAAGGATATTTTTAAAATAATATATAAAAATCAGCATCAGCATGTGCTCTTTGGTATACTTCTTCTTATTGGGAGCTGGCAGTAAATTGTTCTTGGTATAGTTATTTATCATGGTCTTTGTAAGCAGTTTATCCTCACTGTAACGCTTGGAGGACTTCAAATGCTCATCCATAAAGGTTGTGACCTGGTCCATATATAAATCAATGTTGGGAATGTCATCCGGATCAATATAATCCAGCTTCTTCATCCCCCGTATAAGAGTCTTTAAATATTTATCATCCCTAAACTCCATTACAATCACCTCTTCTCTCATTATATAGTATGGAAAACTTGATGTAAACAAATATTTAACTCGGTTTATGAAATTTAAAGCTACACCCCTTTCACTCTCTTTTCATATACTGATAAGAGGTGAATTTTATGTGTCCGGAAGAATTAGCTGCCTTAGCCGCTTCTCTTGCCATCGCAATCGCAAAAGACAAAACAACGGATGAATTGGACCTTCTAGCAGTATTATTATCACAAATCAGCAGTACTATTGCCACCATTTCCGTTCAAAAAAGTAATCTGGAGCCTGACTCTTCCACAGAAGAGAATTCCGCCGTTGTTGCCGGTCAATGACAACCTTTAAGAAGATAGTTTCCTTCCCTTGTCTCTGCCCCTATTCCATGATATAATTAAACATATGTTTGCTTACGGATTACTTTTGTTTACCTGATCAGGATGCAAAAAATACAAAAGAAGAAAGCATACCTATCCCAGAAGGACTTTGTTAACCTTTGGGAGATTTTAAACATACAGGAAAGGTGAATTAGCATGAGTATTTACGATACCTTAAACGCAGAACAAAAAAGGGCTGTCGAACACGATAAGGGACCTCTTCTAATCCTGGCAGGAGCAGGCTCCGGCAAAACCCGCGTATTGACCCACAGGATTGCCTATCTGATGGAGAACAAAGGCGTAAACCCCTGGAACATTCTTGCACTGACCTTTACCAATAAGGCAGCCGGTGAGATGAGAGAACGTGTGGATAATATTGTAGGTTACGGTTCAGAAAATATCTGGGTCAGCACCTTTCATTCCACTTGTGTCAGAATCCTAAGAAGATGGATTGATGTATTAGGTTTTGATAAGGGCTTTACTATTTACGACAGTGACGACCAGAAGACTCTTATGAGAGAGATCTGCAAATATCTTCAAATTGATACAAAGAATATGAAAGAAAGAAGCCTTTTGTCCGTTATCTCTTCTGCCAAAGATGAATTAATTACACCGGAAGAATATGAACTAAGGGCTGTCGGGGATTTTACAAAGGGCAAGTATGCTGCTGTCTACAAGGAATACCAGAAGCGCCTTAGGGCAAATAATGCCCTGGATTTTGATGACCTGATCTGCAAGACCATAGAATTGTTTCAGACCAGTAAGGAAGCCCTGGCTTATTATCAA
The DNA here is from genome assembly GCF_900143645.1 of Anaerocolumna xylanovorans DSM 12503. Lineage (GTDB taxonomy): Bacteria > Bacillota > Clostridia > Lachnospirales > Lachnospiraceae > Anaerocolumna > Anaerocolumna xylanovorans. The sequence continues at coordinate 201,353 of NZ_FRFD01000009.1, forward strand.
AGGCGCTTCCAATACATTATGGTGGACGAGTATCAGGATACCAACACGGCACAGTTTAAACTGATTAAGCTTTTGGCAGACGGTGTAAATGAAGAAGGCCTTAGAGAGCATAATCTATGCGTAGTTGGTGATGATGACCAGTCTATCTATAAATTCCGCGGTGCCAATATTTTTAATATCCTAAACTTTGAAAAAGAATATCCCCAGGCGAAGGTTATCAAACTGGAACAAAACTACCGTTCCACCAAACGGATATTAGAAGCTGCCAATGAAGTCATAGCCAATAATGTCGGCAGAAAGGACAAGGCCCTGTGGACGGATAATGCGGAAGGCGATGTAGTACATTTTACCCAGTTCGACAGAGATTCCCAGGAGGCTGAATGTATCGTTAATGAGATTGCCCAGGCTGTCCAGTCAGAGGAAGCCTCCTATCAGGATTTTGCTATTCTTTACCGCACCAACGCCCAGTCCCGTATCTTTGAAGAAAAGCTGGTAGTAAAAAATATTCCCTATAAGATTATCGGCAGTATCAACTTCTATGCCCGTAAGGAAGTAAAAGATTTACTCTCCTACTTAAAAACCATTGGCAACGGACAAGACAGCCTTGCTGTAAAACGTATTATTAACATACCTAAACGCGGAATCGGTCTTGCAACCATTGACAAAGTGGAAGAATATGCAATCCGAAACGATATCAGCTTCTATGAAGCCCTCCGCCAGGCTGATTATATTCCGGGCCTTCAAAGGGCAGCTGCCAGGATATCTCCTTTTGTAAGTCTGATTGAGATATTAAAATCCAACATCAGCCGCCCTGATTATTCCATCAGCGACTTGCTGGATGAAATCATTGAGGCCACCGGTTACATAGAGGATCTAAAAGGGCAGGAATTGGAAAATGAGGATGACCGTATTGAAATTATCGGTGAATTAAAAAGTAAAATCGTCGCCTTTGAAGAAGCAGCCTTAGAACCGCCTTCCTTAAGCGATTTTCTGGAGGAAGTAGCCTTAGTATCCGATATTGATAACCTTACAGAGGATAACAATGTAGTAGTGCTGATGACACTTCACAGTGCCAAGGGTCTTGAGTTCCCTTATGTATACCTGTGCGGTATGGAAGAGGGTATCTTCCCAAGTTACATGTCCATTCACGCCGATGACCCGGAGACAGAAATTGAGGAAGAGAGAAGGCTCTGCTATGTAGGCATTACAAGGGCGATGAAGCGTCTTTCCCTAAGTGCCTGCTCCCAGCGTATGTTACGAGGGGAAACCCAGTTTAACAGACCTTCAAGATTTATCAGAGAAATCCCAAGATACCTTCTTACCATGGAACAAAATCCTTATAATTCAAATCCCTTCCGCAGCAATTCCCACGCCAGCCTGGTTCCGGAATTTAACAGCCGCTTACAGCCGGCCGGCGTAGCACACAGCACCAATCCAGCTGCCTCCTCTAACCGGGATATGGGAAGTATTTTCGATAAGAATAAGCCCTTTACACAGCCTCCCAGAGAATTCGGAGGCAGTAACCTCGGAACGATAGACTATGGAATTGGAGATACTGTTTCCCATATTAAATTTGGAGTAGGTCTTGTTACAAATATCAACAATGCGGGAAAAGATTATGAAGTTACCGTAGATTTTGGGACGACAGGCACCAAAAAAATGTTGGCTTCTTTTGCAAAATTGAAGAAATTATCATAAATACAATGATTTTCCAGATTTTTTATAGTAAAATAAGCTTGTTCGTGGTATAATAAAGTTGAATTTATTTCACGCAGAAAGGATGTGCTATTATGAATGCAAAAATGGACGATTTACTAAATGCGGTAAAGCTAGGTGATTTGTTACACAAAAAAGAAGAGAAAAAATCCGGCAACTGCATCGTAACAATATTAGCTGTCATCGGTGCTGTGGCTGCTGTAGCCGGTATTGCTTATGCCGTATACAGATATTTTACCCCGGACTATCTGGAAGATTTCGACGATGACTTCGATGATGACTTTGATGACGACGAAGAGGAAGATTCCTGCGATTGTGGCTGCAAGAGCCATGTAGGAGAAAAAGCTACCAAAGTTTCAGAAGAATCAGAAGAAACTTCTGAAGAATAAAAGCTGATCATCTGACTTCAAACAAATTATAAGAAACCGGAACTAAGCATATCTATCCTTAGCTCCGGTTTTTTTATGCAAAGGCTCTTTTAAGAACTGCTGTCTCTGTGCCTGATATAACTTAAATACTTCACCTGTCAAGTTTACATAAATATGATAAACAATTTACATAGATACGATTGTCTGATAGACGCTGATAGGTTATAAATAAATTAGAAACAAAATCAACTCATTTTATCCTTAAGGAGGTAAGCCTATGATAATACTGCACAGTGTTGTGTGGAAGCCGGCTTTTTGGGTTCTTTCCTTTCTCTACAGTATTGCCATGTTTCTGTTCTTTGCTAAACGCCAGTTTCCATCTAAAAAATACATTCCTCTTCACAAACTAAACTATAAACCTTAAGAAAGCTTACTGCCCAAATACTGCAGCAGGCTTTCTTTTTCTTTATCCAAAATATACCTGATGGAGGCTTCCTATGATAAAAACCTATGTTTTGGACACCAATGTTCTGATTCAATCCCCTTATGCACTGCTCTCTTTTGAAGAAAACAAAGTCGTTCTTCCTATTGCTGTACTGGAGGAACTAGATAAGTTAAAAAATGAAGAAAGTGAGCGGGGCGCCAATGCAAGACAGTCTATACGTTTTTTGGAACAGCTAAGACAGACCGGCAACTTATTCGAAGGCGTAGCTCTAAAGACTGGCGGAAATCTGAAAATTGAGGCAAACTTTATACATGTCGACCTTCCCTTTGGCTTTGCCTCCGATTCCAACGATAATCGTATTCTAAAGGTTTGCAAGGGTCTGTCAGAAAAGGGAGAAGCCGTAATTCTTGTTACAAAGGATATTATCGTACGTCTTAAATCACAAAAAATAGGAATCACAGCCGAAGATTTTACAACAGAGCAATCTCCTCTCTTAAAGGAACAGTATACCGGAAGAACAGATGTATATGCACCGGATAAAGCTATGAATGAATTTAAGAAAAAGGGACTCTCTTTGGATCAGATATATCTTAGTGCTGATGCTGAAGCCTTTTCCCATACGGAAATCTCCTCTGCTGTTGATATGCCGCCTTTTAAGCAGAAAGTGCAGCCAGTCTATAACCAGTTCTTTATCATACATTCCGAAACCAATGAAAAGAAAACACTCTTAGGCCGGTTTAACGGCAAGCTTATCGTTCCCTTAAAGAATTTAAAAGAAGAGCCTTTTGGTGTAAAGCCTGTCAATGTAGGGCAGAAATTTCTTCAGGAAGCTCTGATGCTGGAGGCAGATACTGCCCCTTTGGTTATCGTAAAAGGCCCTGCAGGTACAGCTAAGACCTTCTATTCTCTTGCAGTAGGTCTTGAGAAGATTTTTAATGCCGATAAGAAAAGTTACCGGAAAATCTTAATAACAAGACCCAATGTGCAATTTGATGAGGATATTGGATTCCTTCCCGGAACAGAGCAGGAAAAAATAGCACCTTATTTAAGACCCATTATTGACAATCTGGAAATTCTGGTAGACAAAAATGAAAACGAAAGATATAAAAACGAAAAGGAATTAAGAGGTAAGATAGATGAGCTATTCTCCCGCGGAATTATTATGGCAGAAGCTATGAATTTTATCAGAGGCCGTTCCATTACGCATACCTATCTGATTATTGACGAAGCCCAGAACCTGACTCCCAAACAGGTAAAGGGTATCGTAACAAGAGTGGGAAAAGGCACCAAAGTCATACTCTTAGGCGATCCCGGACAGATAGACCATCCCCTTCTGGATGAGCGTACCAACGGACTAAGCTATGCTTCCGAAAAAATGAAGGGAAGTCCTCTGTGCTATCAGGTAACCATGCTGACGGAAGAATGTGAAAGGTCTGCTTTGGCACTGGATGCTGCCCAGCGAATGTAAAATGGGTATGTTTATTGTTTTGTGTAAACTCACTTTACAAAGTTCCTCCTCCGGAATTTAATTATAATACACAAAAATCCATGAAACACAGTAAGGGCAAGAGGTTCAGCCTTTACTGTGTTTCATGGATTTTATAGAATAATAAAGGCTAGCAGATATTCTTCGCTTCATACATTCTTTTGTACAGCTGGACATCAGAATAGTGAGCACAAAGCTGTTTCCTAAACGGGGCATTACCTTCGGCAAACCGTATGAGATTGTCGAATTAAATATTTATAATTATCTTTCATTAAGGATATGCCGTACTTAAAATCTGTTTTTCGAGTGATTTCAAAATAAAACACCAGATTTCCCTTTGATTTTAAACAAAAATACATTTTCAGCATATAATGATTATGATATTTATACTAATAATTAATCTTTAGATGCAGCGAATATCAGTTAATGCAATAATATATCTGAAATCTTAAATAATTGAAAATCCTGTTTTTAGATTCTAAGAAACTGTTATTTATATATTAGCACTGCTTTTAAATAATTCACAACCTCTAATGCAGATTAGAAAAAAATAGAAATGGAAAGGAAAGGTATAATGAGCTATCTATAACTTTATTATACAAGGTGATTATATGAAGAAGAATCCCAGAGATATAACACGAATGAATAATAATGATTCAAATGATAATAAATGTAATTTATCTGATTGGGTTCATGCGCAAGATTATTATAGTAATAACCGTTATTTTTGTCCGGTGCCTGATCCATTCCCACATAATCCTTGCCAGCCTAATCCATGTCCGCCTAATCCTTGCCCGCCGCCTGATTGCTGTTGCTACGTAGGTCCTACCGGACCTACTGGTGCTACCGGTGCCACTGGTGCCACTGGAGCTACCGGCGCTACGGGCGTTGGTTTAACAGGTGCTACCGGGCCTGCTGGCCCTACTGGTGCTACGGGCGTTGGTTTAACAGGTGCTACCGGTGCCACTGGTCCTACCGGCGCTACCGGTGTCGGTTTAACGGGTGCTACCGGTCCTGCTGGCCCTACTGGCGCTACCGGCATTGGCTTAACAGGTGCTACCGGTCCTGCTGGTCCTACTGGCGCTACCGGTCCCGGTGGTGGGGCTACTGGTCCTGCTGGCGCTACCGGTGCCACTGGCGTTGGCTTAACAGGTGCTACCGGTCCTACTGGCGCTACTGGCGCTACTGGTGCTACTGGTGCCACTGGTCCTACTGGCGCTACCGGCGCTGGCTTAACAGGTGCTACCGGTCCTGCTGGCCCTACTGGCGCTACCGGCATTGGCTTAACAGGTGCTACCGGTCCTGCTGGTCCTACTGGCGCTACCGGTGCCACTGGCGTTGGCCTAACAGGTGCTACCGGTCCTGCCGGTCCCACTGGCGCTAC
>NZ_FRFD01000009.1:207121-317314 GCF_900143645.1 Anaerocolumna xylanovorans DSM 12503
GGTCCTACTGGCGCTACCGGTGCCACTGGCGTTGGCTTAACAGGTGCTACCGGTCCTGCCGGTCCCACTGGCGCTACCGGCGTTGGTTTAACAGGTGCTACCGGTCCTGCCGGCGCCACTGGTGCTACCGGTGCTACTGGACCTGCTGGCGCTATTGGTCCTACTGGCGCTACCGGTGCCACTGGTGTCGGTCTAACGGGTGCTACCGGTCCTGCTGGCCCCACTGGTGCTACTGGTGCTACTGGTGCTACTGGTCCTACCGGTCCTACTGGTGCTACTGGCGTCGGTCTAACGGGTGCTACCGGACCTACCGGTGCCACTGGCGTCGGTCTAACGGGCGCTACTGGTCCTACCGGCGCTACCGGTGCCACTGGAGCTACCGGCGCGGGAAGTACAATTTATGCCTATATTTATAATTTAGCAGCTCAGGTTGTAGCAATTGAAGCAGATATACTCTTTAGTGATAATGGTGTCATTGTTGGTCCAATAACACATGCACCTGGAACATCAACAATAAGTATAGGCAGCGCAGGCGATTATGCAATACACTTCAATGCAGCAGGCGTGGAGCCAAATCAATTTGCTCTTTTTCTTAACGGTGCTCCTCTTATGGGAAGTATCTACGGTTCCGGAGCTGGAACACAGCCAAATCCAGGCATGGTTATTCTTACTGTATCTGCTGGAGATACCATAACCTTAAGAAATCACTCCAGTGCTGCTGCTGTTACACTGCAAACATTGGCTGGTGGAACCCAAACTAATGCTAATGCCTCCATCTTAATACAAAAATTAAGCAGTTAACCTATATAAAATTAACATTAATTATCATTGACAATTTTATTATAACTGTAAATATAACAGGTTCGTCACGATATTACGTTGAAACTAACGTGTATCGTGACAAATCTGTAATTAAATCAGTAACCTGAAAATTAATTTTATTATGGAGTGAAGCTATGATAACTATTAGTCTATGTATGATTGTTAAAAATGAAGAAAATGTTATTGCAAGATGCTTGAATTCCGTTAAAGACATTGTTGACGAAATTATAATTGTTGACACAGGCTCAACAGACAATACTAAGGAAATAGCCAGTGGATTCACGGATAAAATTTATGATTTTAAATGGATTGATGATTTTTCAGCTGCCAGAAATTTTTCCTATTCTAAAGCTGTTATGGATTATATTCTTTGGTTGGATGCCGATGATGTGATTTTAGAAAAAGATAAAGAAAAATTTATCAATCTTAAGCAAACTTTATTACCTGCTATTGATATGGTTATGATGAAGTATGACGTCGCTTTTGATGAACATGGCACTGTAACCTTATCTTATTTTAGAGAACGTCTGTCAAAACGAATTAATAATTACGAGTGGAAGGAAGCTGTCCACGAATATCTGCAAATAAACGGTATCGTAATAAATTCCGACATTCATATCACTCATCAAAAATTACACCCCTCCTCATCAGGGAGGAATTTATTAATTTATGAAAAAATCATTTCAACGGGTGCTGATTTAACGCCGAGAGGTCTTTTCTATTACGCCAGGGAGCTTTCAGAAAGCGGAAGATATGACGATGCCATTAAATATTATAATAAATTTTTAGATACCGGGGAAGGGTATCTAGAAGATAATATACGTGCTTGTAGCGACTTAGCGATTTGTTATTATATTAAGCATGATTTGCACAACATGTTGAAAATATTATTAAGAAGTTTCGAATATGATACTCCAAGAGCAGAAATATGCTGCCACCTTGGCTTTTACTATTTAGATAAAGAAGAATATGATAAAGCCATTGTCTGGTATAAAATAGCTCTGCAACTAGAGAAACCTGCTGAAGGTTGGGGCTTCATTTTGCACGATTACTGGGATTTTATACCGAATATACAATTAAGTGTATGTTATGATCGACTTGGAAATTTGGATGAAGCGATAATATATAATAATAAAGCTGCTGAATACAAACCCGAAAATTCCCAAGTTTTGTTTAACAAGCTTTATTTTAAAAAGTCTAATGAAATTATCAAATAAGGCCGTTCTTCCCGGTAGTATCCCAAAGCTTGTATAAACCTTCAAACTGATGTAAAATATGATATGTTCTCCTTGTAGTAAACAGTTTAAAAATAAAAATTCTTGTTTTCTCACTGTCTGCTTGACAGAAAGCGGTTCATTCCATCTGTTTGAAGGTTTTTTTCGTTAACTCTTCCATATCCTTACCGAATATTAAAAATAACAGGTACTACTAAGAGCAATATTCCGGCAATACCCATAATAACAGAGAAAGCCCTGTTGTCTGCCGCCAGTTTGATGTCCTCTGTAAATCCTCTGGACCACTTTCTGGATAACTTCGTCTGATTATCTCTTACATTGCTCCTGATACTTAAATCCCCCAGTGAGGATACTCCTCCTATTGCAATCAGCAGGATTCCCACAGATTCCAACACATGCATGTAATCATAATTAAAATGTCTGCTGATTAAATAACATATTCCTACCATTGCCGCAATAAAAAGAAAGAATACTACAATCCACCCAAAGGCCCCCATTTGCTTTCTCTTCTTCATAGTTCCTCCTCAAAATCAGAAATTTGAAATTCCTGTTAATATTTCAATAACTATAAGAACAATAACAATGATTACCAAACATACCTTTTTTGGAAATATACGTAATATAGTATACCTTTTTTCGGTATTTGTCTATCCGTCTTAGCGAATTCTAATCTTAATCTCCTGCTTCTCTTAGCTCTTGCTTCCCTTGGCTCTCGGAAGGCATCTGGTCCTTTGAAAAACAGCTCAAAAATAATGGGGCAGCTGCCCACTTCATACAGCTGCCCCATTATACAAGTACATAATAGCCTTTTACTATTTATTTTGCTTTTTCCGCATACACCGTTGTTACCAGCTTATCATAGGGTGCTCTTGTACTGATAACTCCGCCATCCTCCAGAATATCCTGTAAAAGTGTAAAGTTATCTTCTTTCAATACGGTATTTTCTTTCCAGGTCTGCTGGTCATAATACCTCTTTACAATCGCAGTAAGGGTATCGGGATCTGTCTCCTTAAACTGCGGCTGTATTGTCTTAGCGATTTCCTCCGGTTTATGAGAATTCACATAATCAAGCCCCTTCTGGATGGCATTGGTGAATTTCTGGATAACTTCCGGATGCTTATCAATATAGCTCTTCTTGGCAGAGTAAACGGTATAGGGAACCTTTCCGCTCTCTACGCCAAGAGAAGCTGCAACCTTGCCGGTACCTTCCTTTTCCAGAGCTGTAGCTGCAGGTTCAAACTCTATGGTATAGTCCCCGTTGCCTGCTGCAAATGCCTGTGCCGTCAGTCCGAAATCAATATTCTGGACAAGGTTCAGATCTGTTTTAGGATCTATGCCATTCTTCTTTAAAATGTACTCAAATACCATCTCCGGCATTCCGCCTGCCCGGCCGCCAATGACAGTTTTCCCTTTTATGTTATCCCAGGTAAAATCCTCATTTTTATCTCTGGTCACTAAGAAATTTCCTGCACGCTGTGTCAACTGTGCAAAGTTAACCACATAATCTTCTTTTCCTTCATTGTACACGTAGATAGTTGCTTCCGGTCCCATAAAACCAATATCAGCATCTCCTGACAGAACGGCCGTCATTGTTTTATCGGCTCCGAGTCCATTTACCAGTTTAACATCCAGTCCTTCGTCCTTAAAATACCCAAGTTCAATTGCCGCATATTGAGGAGCATAGAACATGGAATGTGCCACTTCATTTAACTGCACTTTCGTCAGGTTACCGTCACCTTTACTGCAGCCGGGTAAAAATACTGCTACAAGCAGGAGTATAGCCAGTACTGCTATTCCCTTTCTCTTCATTGCATATCTCCTTGTAACTTAGCTGTTACAATAAATATATTTATTATAATTTATTTCGTGCCAGTCCAAAGAAAATTTGGCTAAGAGGGAATATATGCCCTCCATGTCCGTAAGTCACCCTTTTTTCCCAAAACCTTTTATCCATACTGCAATACTGTCCCAAACAGCAATCACAACAAAAATACCAAGTATGACCCAGATTATTCTATTCTCCCAAAGAGCCATATAATGTTTCGGAGTTTCATTCAAATATAGTGCCATACGGGTAAAGAATTCCTGATTAAATAAAAGTTTATCTGTCAGCATTACCGCAATAAGTATACAGGACGCCATATTATAAGCCGCATTGGCAGCTGACAGAGGCCTATTCCAATATCCCTTCATAAACTTTCCGATGAACATGCCAAGCTGCAGGACTGTAAAAAGCAGAATAACAGGAATATATATCCGTAATCTGTCAGATTGGAATAATGGAAATATTTCCGTATTACCGCTCTCTCCTTTTAAATACAAAGCAATTAAATGAGGCTTGAAATATAATAAAGCCGTAAAAAGCACCGTCATAAACAGGGAAATAACTGTCTCTCCTCTGGTTATCCTGTTATTTCCCTGAACAGACATATCCTTTAGTTCATCCGGAGACCATTTCTTATTAAGAATCGGTATATCTCCCGATTCAATACCTGTTTTCTCTAAAATAACGAACACCAAAGTTACCCACAAAGCTCCTTGTATTGCACCTTCCAATACGGCGGAAATCAGGCCGCTTATCATACCGGCAAGATAACCGCTTAACGAATCTGTGATTTCCGGATTCGAAATCCAGGAGATCATCTCCAGGCTTATAAAGACAACAATACAAATACCAATAACGGTTTTCAGTGTCATAATATACCTGTCGTAATACCCGGGCCCTATGAGATATCTTTTCTGCGGGATATATTCATCCGCCAGCTTTATTGGACTTCCAAGTTTTTTCAATACCTGGTACACCTCATCTTCCGTAGGCTCATCAGGCAGCATATCTTCAATATTGGCACGCAGTTCCTTCCCTACATCTTCACGGCTGTCTGCAGGCAGGTATTTCGTAACAGCATATACATACTGGTCAATCATTTTCATTTTCTTCCTCCTCCCTTAAAACGGAATCCAGCTGTTTTGAAAGAGAATTCCATTCCTTCTTTAACTTGATAAATACTTCTTCCCCTTCTTTGCTAAGTCTGTAAAACTTCCGGGGCCGGCTCTCACTTGTATCCCACTCACTTATCAGCAGATTCTGTTTCTCCAGTCTGCGCAGTAAAGGATACAGAGTTCCTGCTTCCACAGGTATATTTTTTTCTTCCAGCTTCTGAACCAGAGAATACCCATACTCATTCTTACGGAGCTGACTAAGAACTAAAAGTACCAGGGAACCTCTTTTCAGTTCCACAGTTAAAGAATTAACTATATTTTCTATTGATTCCATTTCATCACCTCTGTTTTATTATACTGTACGTCATACACTATTGTCAATATCATTATATTAATATTTTAACATTATAATACCATCAATAACATTAGGTCATTATTCTTCATAATGGGGAAGCTTTACCTGATACGGCAATGTACATAAAAAAGATATTGCAAAGTGTCAACTTTACAATATCTTTTTTATCCAATACTTGATGATGATAAAGGACATGCGCTCTTTACTGCTGTAAATAATTCCGGTTCGTATTTTATAACAGCTCCTTATATACCCTTAATACATTCTTATAGAATACCGCCTCGATTTCATGATTGCTTAGCCCCGCTTTCTCCAGTGCTTCTGCTAAGAGAGGCATGCAGGAGCTGTCCTTTAATTCGTCATGTCCCGGTATACCGTCAAAGTCTGAACCCAGACCGATACATTCGTAACCGCCGACATTTCGTATATGAAGGATGTTTTTTACAATGGCTTTAATTGTACCGGCATCAGCATCCTCCCCCAGAAAAGCAGGGTAAAAGTTCATCCCCATGACTCCCCCCCTGCCAGAAAGCTTATAAATCATATCATCCGTTAAGTTCCTTACATGGGGGCAAATACTTCTGGCATTGGAATGGCTTGCCACAAAGGGTTTTGTCGTATGCGCAAGCACCTGGTAAAAGCCTGCATCGGACAGATGGGACACATCAATTATCATCCCGATATTCTCCATCTCCTGAATAAACTCCAGCCCGAAATCTGTCAGTCCGTCTGCAGTGTTTGGAGTATGCCAGTCCGGCCTGCCGTCCTTTATGGTAACATTGGGATAACCAATGCCGTTCTCATGATTCCAGGTAAGAGTTAGCATTCTTACACCCAGCCGGTAGAAGTTCCTTAGATGGGCAAGGCTTCCCCTGGTTACACCGCCCTCTTCAATGGTTAAGAGAGCCGACATTTTCCCGTCTTTTTTGTTTCTTTCAATATCTTCATAGCAAAAGACCGGAGCAATCACTTCCTGGTTCAGTTCCATCTGTCTGTAATACAAGTCTATTAATTCTAAACAATAGAAAAGGGCATCCTCTCTTTCATTCAAATCCACAAACATAGCAAAGTTCTGAAGAAGGTAATCCCCCTTCTTCATTTTCTCAATATCAATATGCAGTTCATTCTTAGCAAGGGTATCTGCCCTTTTGTCTTTCATCCTCTGAAACAACTCTGATATGGTATCACAATGCATATCCACTATTTTCATAGATTTTCTTTCCTTTCATTCTCACTGTTATATTTCATGATTTCTGCTCATCTTCTATCTATAAAAGATACTGCCGACTTCTTTCAAGCGCTTGGCAAGATCTTCCCGGTATAACAAATTCTGTGGATCAAGGCTGTTAATTGCCACACCGTCACTGCCGTTTCTGGCTGTGGAATGGATATACTTTTCTTCTCCCAGGTAGATTGCCACATGCCCTCCAAAGAAAAGTAAATCTCCAGGCTTCTTCTGTTCCCTTTGTATGGGTTTTACAGGGTAGCCCTCTATAATAGAAGCATCCCGGTATATGGTTATGCCATTCATCTGGTATGCCATAAAGGTAAGCCCCGAACAGTCTACTCCTAAGGGACTTTTTCCGCCCCACCGGTACTGGCAGCCCATATAAGAATAAGCCGTCTGTATGATATCATACCGCAATTCTTCCTCTTTTTCCATAGAGTAATCTGCTTTATATTCCTTAAGAAACCCTTCTTTGGTATAGCCGGTTTCTCCGTTGCTTAATCCCACCTTAACATATCCCTGTGAATCTGCAGCCGAAAGTACTGTGAGCAGGGCCCCCTTGCAAAGGGTAATAATATTCCCGCCTCTTACAGACGGAATATCCAAAATATCGGCGAAAGGTACTACTACCAGCTTTTTAAAGGCTTCTTCCCAAGCCCTTATCTTCTTCTCCTCCGTTATCAGATTCTGTCTTTCTGTATATCCACAATAACCGTACTGGGTCTTGATGTAACTAAAGCCGCCTTCCACTTGTTTTAGTATCTCAACCTTTCTCCCATAAAAGTCCTCGTCTGCCAGTTCCCCTCTCTTTCCAGGGTCCTTTCTCAAGGCGGCAATTGCGGTATTTATGATGGCTTCTCCCATTAAAATATTCTCCTGACGATATAATATCTGCTGTTTTCATCTTATTCCTGCGACAATACATTCATTCAAAAAAGTCATGCTATTTGACAAAGGTATCCGTCAGTGCTATATTCGTAAGTATATTTATACACACATCGAAAGGAGAACTTATGAGTTATATACCTACACCGGAACAAGCTTATGAAATCTTACAGAAATACAATAAGGACGACTTTCATCTAAAGCACGGCAGGATTGTAGCCGGAGTTATGGAGTACTTCGCTAAGGAATACGACCCTGAAAATACTGCTTACTGGAAGAGCGTCGGCATGCTTCATGATCTGGATTTTGAACTTTACCCCGAGGAGCATTGCATAAAATTACAGGAAATTATGAAAGAGCTGGATATCGATGAAAGCATTATCCATGCCACAGCAAGCCATGGCTATCAGCTCACTGTAGATATTAAGCCTGAACGCTATATGGAGAAAGTCCTGTATGCTGTGGACGAGCTTACCGGCCTTATCGGTGCGGTAGCGCTTATGAGACCCTCAAGAAGTGTGTCCGATCTGGAAGTGAAATCTGTTATGAAAAAGTACAAGACAGCCAATTTTGCCGCAGGCTGCAGCCGTGATGTCATTAACCGGGGGGCAGAAATGATGGAGATTGAATTAAAAGACTTAATTGATAAAACCATACATGCTATGAGAAGCTTAATTCCAGAAATGGAGATATAACCTTTGTTTTTGCATGGAAAAAGGAGGGATGCTTTACGCAACTTCCCTCCCTTTGACTTTATATAGCCACAACTTCTCTTTGCTCTACTATCTCACCGTCAACCAAACGTATAATTGATGTTCCATACTGCGCTGCGCTTTGAGAATGAGTAACCTGGATCAGAGTCTTTCCGTACTTTACATTAATCTTTCGGAAGAGTTCCATGATTTCTTTGCCCGTTTTCGAATCCAGATTACCAATGGGCTCATCCAAAAAGATGATTTCCGGGTCTGCAATTAAGGCCCTTGCAATTGCCACTCTCTGCTGCTGTCCTCCGGAAAGCTCTCTCGGCGTTTGTTTCCTTTTATCGGAAAGCCCGATGGTTTCCAGTATTTCTGTCAGCTTTATTTCATAATTACGTGGATTTTTACCATCCAGGATAATAGGAAGCATAATATTATCTTCTACGCTTAGATTTTGAACCAGATTATAAAATTGAAATACAAAGCCAATTTTTGTTCTTCGTAATTTACTCATTTCTTTTTTCTTTACCGTACTTAAATCTTTTCCTTCAAAATAAATATTACCGCCGGTTGGTTTATCGAGTCCTCCCAAAAGATAAAGCAAAGTTGATTTTCCACTGCCGCTTGGTCCCATTATTGATACAAATTCACCCTTATCTACGCTGAAATCTATTCCTTTTAACACCTGTGCCTCCTCTTTTCCCGTCAGAAAAGATTTTGTTAAATTACTAACCTCTAATGCTTTCATTGCATCCATCCTCCTGGTCATTCATATTTTAATTCCTGTATAATTGAAAGTTTTCTGCTTCTAAAATAAACGGGAACCGTTGCTATTAACACAATCCCTAAAGAGATTGCATATATCAATGGAAGTGAAGCCCCATCAAGTACGATATCCATATCAAATCCGATTGATTTTGTCATGATTGAAATCAGCCTCAATCCAAAGAAACTATAAATTATCGTTAAAAGCATTGCCCAGGTTACCGATGCAATCGATTCAAAAAATATAATTTTCGTTCTTCCTGTATTCTCCATTCCTACAGATGCCAGTACCGCAAATTCTTTTTTCCTCTGTAAGAAGCTAATCGAAACATTATTGACTATACCTAAGCCAGCTATAATAATTGCCATATAGGAGAAGATACTTAATGCATTTACAAGCATTTCATTTGCCTCTAAATTCTTCTCACACATTTCCTCTCTTGTAATTGCCTTTGCTCCGACCTCTCTTAATACAGGCTTTAAATCTTTCATAACCTTATCAATATCTTTATCCGTATTGAATGTAATTGTATTTGCAAAAGGAACTGCAAAAAATTCCTTTAAGGTATCCAGTTTGACCAATATAAAATATCCGTTATTAAATAATTTTCCATCAACCACACCGGCAACTTTTAGTGTCTGCTTTAATCCGTTGCAGGTAACCTCAACATTATCTCCGGTTCTTTTACCTGTTTTTTTGCTTAAAACCGTTGTGATGATAACTCCATCCTCATCCTGCCCTAAGTTATCCAGATATTTTTTATACTCTGCTTTATCAAGCTGCAGATACCGGTTGTATTCGACATAGGTATCCGGATTGATTCCCATTACAGATACGGGTACTTTTAAGTCTGTTTCATTGCGAAGTTCTCCCTGCTGGAAGCTTAATCTATTTATCTCCTCATCTTCTATCCCCATTTTGTTAAGCTCTCTTACCAGATAATCTGTTGTGGATTCTTCTGCATTTTCCCTGACGGTAGAGATATTGTCGATTTCGACATCAAATACCAGCTTGGTATACGCTTCGGTTACCACATTAATCATACTGGCACCTAAGGATGCTATGGTAATAATAGAAGTCAATGATATAATAATCAATGAAATATTCCCAAGGAGTATTTTGGAAGTACGCAGGTTATTAATTGCATAAATCACATTTTTACTCTTACCACGGAATAACCGGTAAAAGTAACCGGATATCAAATCAATCAGCTTAGGATAAGCAAAAATCAATCCGCTTAAGGATACGACTAAAACAATAGCTGAGAATCCTTTTAACTCCTCCTTAAATATCAGATAAGCAGCAAGGGAACCTGCCAGCATAATAATTCCGATAATGAATTTTTTCCACCCTATAGCTTTCGTAATCCTAACATCGTTTAGGATAATATCCTTTACCTGTAATTTTGAGATTTTACGGACCGGCAGACTTGCAGAGATAATGGATAAAACAATTGCAAATACTGTTCCGATTATAATGTAAGCTGGTTCTATTACAACTATTCCGTATATTCCGTACTCTTTAAGCGGTGATATCATCCGGTTAATTACATATAGCGCTGCAATGCCCAGCCCATTGCCCAGTAACGCTCCGAAAACACCATAGGTAAAGCTTTCCAGGTATAGAATGAATTTCACCTTACCTACGGTAGCTCCCTGGCTTAGAAAAGCACCTATTGTTGATAACCGCTCCGTTATAATTAATTTAAAAGAGCTGTAAATAATGATGGAACTCATAACAACTACTACAATAAGCATCACATACAATAAAGCTTTAAAGCTTGCCGTTTGATCTTTTACCATATCTTCATCAAACAGTTTTTCAGCAGTAAACATCTTATTACCAGCGTTAAAGGTATCTATTCCTTCTTTTATTGTCTTTTCCCCGGAATCAGCCAATATTAAGTTATATTTACCTTCGGCCCCCAAGTCCTTGCTCAAATATTCATATGGCACTATGACAGTAAAGGAATCCTTGCTGTCACTGTAAAAAACACCGGCTGTTCCGCTTATCGCTCTTATTTTAAAGCTTTTTGTCGCTCCTCCAATTACTGCTTTTATTGTATCATTCAGCTTTAGATTTCTCTTATCTGCCGTCCTTTCCGATATGATACAGGATTCTCCGTCAAAGTTCTTCAAATCGCCTTCTGTTATTATCTTCTGGTTGATATATGCCTTTTCTCTTCCCCGTACTATGACCGTCAGCATCGTTTCCTCATCCGTACCGGCTTTATCAGCCATACTGCCCGGCAAATACAATTCTTTGGAAATGCTTTTCTCGTCCAGTCCTTTTGTATTCAACCCTTCATCCGAATAAAAATAGGAACTTTTGTCCGTTGAATTAATCACAATATCTTTGTTTTCATAGGATTCCAACTGCGGTGCAACAATGCTGTCCAAGATAATATCAATCATCCCGGTACTGGCTACCAATAAAGCCATACTGATGGAAATAGCAATAATAAGCAGAAAAAATCGGCCTTTTTTCTCTGTCATACTTCTTAGCACATACTTTAGAAAAACTTTCATGTCCTTCCCCTTTGCATTCTTATTTGTTATTCTTCCACAGTATAATTGTTCCGGAAAAATAATGTAAGTGAATGCAGTCATGAGAGAATATGACAAATGTAATTAGTTTTTCCTGTAATTATTATTCTTATCATATCCGACAACTGTCCAGATACCGGTGCTGTCCTGTCTTACAAGCTGTTTTAAATATATTTTTGAAACCGGGGACTTCTTATTATCCACTTCAATCACCACGGAACTTCCGGTATTTTTTGTTACCTTAAAGTCTTCATAGGGAATCGGGTAATCTCCTGTTATTCCTTCCGGATAGAGCAAAAGACTCGTAAATACCTGTGCCACAAAAGCAGGGTCAAGCTTCCAGGGCTGGTGTCCGGCATCCACACCTTTTTGCGTCTCTTCCTCTGTCTTAATATCATAATCTGCCTTTACCTGTGGTGTATCTTCTTTTACCTCCGGAAGAACAGCCTTATTTCCTGTCAGTGCTTTGACAAAGACATTGATTTCATCCATGGAGCCGTTACCAATAATCTGATATGCTATTCCATCCTGCTGCCAGCGGATGCTGGTAATACCCGTCTGCTGCCCAAAGCTCTCTGCCGCAATGCTTACAGCCTTACTGCCGGCTTCAATGTCAGTTCCTTCTGCATCCGTTATGATTTCCGCTTTTATAGAACCAATTGAGCCCGTAACAGCTTTACTGCTTTCTTCTTTTGCAGCTGCAGCTTTTTCTATAACAGCAATCTTATTCTCCTGCCCATCAAGTCCGTAGTAGACCTTTAGTGCCTTATCCGCTGCATTTGCCGATATCTCCATCATGCTGTAGGAAGTCTCCGAAATATCCGGTAACTCCGGTGTAAAGCCTGATATACCCTCTGCTTCTTCCATCGTAGCGCAAAGCTGCCAGTTATCTTCTCTGTTTACGACATATCCGGTCAAATCACCGTAGCTTAAATATTCTTTTGGTATGCTGCTTGTGTAAGCAATATCCTTATAACTTAGCTCATACGCTATTCCATTTACCATAGCACTTTGCTTTTTAAGAGGCATCCCTGTATTTTTATCCAGCCATAGGCTATAGGTATCCCCTCCCTTTGGTGTGACTTTATAAAGAACCGCCTGCACTCCTCCAATTGTATCCTCGTCTGCTTCTTTTACTGCCTTTGCCTCCTCAATCTCTTTTATTTCCTTCCCGATTTCAAAGGTAAAGGAGTAATTGTCAGGAAATGCTGCATACAGGCTGATATAATTATCTTCCTTTTTCATCTGCCATTTCTCTTTGTTGTTATTGGCAGTGATAAGCCCCTTCTGAATCCCCTGTAATTCCTTGACATAATACCGGCCTTCCTTGTCCGCCCACACTTCCCTGACTGCCTGAACATTACGCTGTCCCTCTCCGTTTATCGAAGTGACAGTTAATATCCCATGATAGGCATTTGCCTTTTCATAAGCCTGTTCCATGGCATATACAGGGTCTGTACCGGAGAAAATCGGTCCTTTTAGGTAAAGTACCCCCAAGAACACAGCTGCCGCCGCTGCTGCCCCCCAGAATACCCGCTTAGGCAGTTTACTGCCTCTTTTTGCAGGTTCCTTCCTTTCCTTCTCTCCTGTTTCCTTATATGCTCTCCACATGGTATCCGAGAGCTGCTTTTCAAAGCCCTCTTCCGGGTAAACAGGTTCTTCCAGACTTTTTAATGCCCTGATAGTATCCGTCAGTTCCTTTATTTCTTCCTCTGCCCATGCTTCCTTGCCGGGTACCTGTTCCTGGTTCAATCTGTCTATATATTCTGAAATTATCTTCTCTTTTCTCATTTTATTAACCTTTCCCTTTCCTATACCTGCAAACTTTGGGCCCCAGGCACAAACTGCGTGTGAACTGCTTTTTATTTCACCAAATATTTTCCTTTAAAATCCCTGCCAGTTTCTCCAAGGCACGAAGCTGGAGAACTCTTATGTGGGACTCCTTTTTCTTTAAGATGACAGCCGTTTCTTTTACCGAATAGCCTTTTAATATTCTAAGCTCCACCACACGCCTTTGCTCCTCTTTTAAACTCTCCATCGCATCCTTTAGAGCCCTCCTTTGCTCTAAGGTCCTGGTAAAATCCTCTTCCTGCCCTTCTAAGTCCAACTCTTCTATGTTAATGCTCACCGGCTCTTTTTTCTGCTTTCTCCATTCATCCCTCACTATGTTTAATGCAATGGCCTTTAAATAAGCGCTGTAATTTTCAACTACTGCGTATTCCTTCTTCAGATATACCATAGCCCTTGCATAGGTTTCCTGGGTAATATCCTCTGCCTCTTCCCTGTTTCCTACTTTATAGTAAATATACCGGTAAACTTCCCTCCAGGTATCCAGGCAAAGCTTTTCTATCCATTTTCTGATTTCTGCCTCGGAGCCGATACGTTCCATTTTATCATTTTCTTCCGTTCCCATTCCTGCCTCCCTGTTTTATCTTCTTCATTAGTATAGACGAAAAAAACATACAAAACGTTACAGTAGTGCTAACATTTTATATGTTTTTATTATTAGTGTATTTATATATCTACTGTCCGGTCCCATCAATGGAATCTCCCGTATCCTCATCGGTATTATGCGGTACAATATTGGTATTGCCTTTATTCTTCTCGAATTCTGCCACCGCCGGGTCCTTGATATTATAGACACGTTTCCACTCCTTGGAATCCGCCACCTTTGCGGTCTCTGACCGGTTGCGGTACAGAAATCGAACTATTTCATAACAATCCACCCAGATTTCATTTGTTCCTTCCTTCTGGGATTCATCAAAGATCAGCTGCAAGCCAAAATGCAGATGGGGAGTATCAATATTATTCACATTTTCCGTGCTGCTGTAGCCTGTTCTGCCCAGATATCCTATAACGTCTCCTGCCTGAACGATGCTTCCTGCTGCCAGTTCTTTATTGTAAGGGTAATTCTTTCTAAGGTGTGCATAATAGTAATAACGTTTTCCGTCAAAGCTTCGGATGCCAATCCGCCAGCCTCCGTACCGGTTCCAGCCAAGTGCTTCCACATATCCGGATTCTACGGCAATTACCGGCGTTCCCACCTGTCCCATCATATCATGTCCCAAATGTCTTCTTTTATAGCCATAAGTCCTGGATACACCAAAGTCGTCATAATCACTGTAAGGAAAGTATCTTGCAAGGGGAAGATAGGCTTTTAATCCATATTTCTTAACCCATACCTTCTCTTTCGCATTCTCTTCCTTTGGAATCTCTGCTTCATATTCCCCTACCATTCCCCCAAGAACTGCCGTATAGGCTTCCAGATAATAGGAGTAGTATTTCATATCCTTTGTAAGGGCCTCCATTGTGGTCTCACCGCTCTTTAACTTATCGGCAAGGGCAGTAAGGTCCTTTTCCTTATATCTTGAAAAATCCCCGCCATAGCGGGTGCCCACATATGCCAATAACTCTATCCAATTTAATTTGACATTCTCTGATTGTGAAGCGACATCCAAATCGCAGGCTTTCTCCATAGCTTCAGCGCAGACATCAAAATCCACCCATTTTATGTATTTCTTTTCTGTTCCTTCCCCCGAACTCGTTGTAAGAAAACGAGGCAGAAAGGTTTCCGTCATAAATTGCTTGATCCCTCCGCTGTTACTGCTGCCAAAAAGAATAATCCCAACAGCCGCCAGCATTAATGCCGCCTCTATCATTATTCCAATTTTAAGTTTTTTCATAAAAAGAAAGCCCTCATCCATAAACTGTAGTAACATTTTATGTCAGACGAGGGCTTCTTAGCACTGCTGGATTTGAATTACTTGGATAAATTGAGGTTCCTATTTCAAATAGGCATGTTTGCCCCATCTGCCTCCCGCAAACCGTAGAGTAAAGCAGATTCCCCGGAACAGCCAGTCGATGGTCATGGCAACCCACACCCCCATTACTCCCATGTGAAGACCTTTCACAAGGAAATAACTGAATCCAATACGCCATACCCACATGGATATGATGGAGACGCCCATTGTGGTCTTTACATCATTGGCAGCTCTTAAGGCATTGGGCAGAACAAAGGACAGCGGCCAGATAATACAGCAGCAGATGCTATGGTAGATAATCAGCGCTATCGTAGTCTTTTCAGAAGGTCCTGACAAATCAAAAAGTCCTATGATTGGCACCCTAAACAGAAATATTCCGATATTTAACACACCAAGGATAAGATAGCACAGCTTCATCAGCTTTACAGTATATTTCTTCGCCTGTGCTATATCTTCCGCGCCAACACACCGGCCTACTACCGTAATCATAGCTAACCCCATGGCACTGCCTGGTATTAATGCAAATCCGGCTATGGTACCTGCCACGCCGTTGGCTGCTATTGCTACTCCTCCAAGGCTTGTGATTAAGCCTTGTACCAGAATCTTACCGATCTGAAAGATACTGTTCTCCAGACCGTTTGGAACACCAATATTTAATATCCGTTTAATCATCGGAAAGTCAATTCCTGCATGAAGAATATTATTTACATGGATGATATTTTTCTTCTGCCTGATCAGAGCAAAGATAATAACAGCAGAGGCCGCTCTTGCTACTAATGTGGGAACAGCAACTCCTTCCACCCCCATATGAAAGAGAAATACCATAATAAAAATTCCGGCGATATTAATAAGGTTCATTATAATAGAAACATACATGGATATCTTCGAATTCCCCATTGCACGAAACAGGGCAGCGCAGGAATTATATACTGCCAGAAAAGGAAAGGAAAAGGCAGTAATAAAGAAATATATGGTTGCGCTTTTCATAATGTCCTTTTCCGCTTCCCCATAAAGCACTCTTAGTATATTTTCATTTCCAATAAGAGAGACTGCCATAATGATAAGAGCAAAAAACAAGGTAGTTATGATAAGCTGTCCGCCGGCCTTACTGGCATTATCCGCTTCCTTCTTTCCAAGATACTGTGAAGATACTACCGCTCCTCCCGTCGCCAGAGAGGAAAAGAGAGTAATTAAAAGAACATTTAAGGTATCAACCAGAGATACTCCGGCTATGCCGGCTTCACCGGCCGCTCTGGATACCATCATAACATCCACCAGCCCAACGGATACTGCAAGAAACTGTTCAGCAATCAGCGGCAGAATCAATTGAAAGAGCTGCTTTCTGGTAAATAGCATAATAAAACTAACCTTTCCTTTGTAAATCAAACGTAAACATCATGTTAACAACAGTTAAATTCCATTATGAAGCTGTAAAATTGAAATTACAATATGGTATTCAACAATAATTCATGTATTATCTTATTTAAAATTTAAAATTTTTTTCTCTTTCCTATTGACTTTAACGTTCCGTAAAGGTTTATGATGTCTACAGAGCTTAAGATAACCGCTGCCTGGGGGCGGTTTATAAGAAGCTCATAGGTGTGCACACAATAAAAACAGCAAGTTAGGGAGGACCTATGGAATACAGTATACTAAAGTTAAGCAAAACAGCAGGTATCAGCACCAGAACCCTGCGGTATTATGACAGCATCGGACTGCTGAAACCATTAAGAATCAGTTCTTCCGGCTACCGCATATATGGAGAGAAGGAAGTCTCTCTTCTCCAGCAGATACTATTTTATAAGGAATTGGGCTTTGGCCTTGAGGATATCCGGGCCATTGTCCTAAAGCCTGATTTTGACAGTCTGAAAGCTTTAGAGGAACACCGGGAAAAGCTGTTGGCTGAAAGAGCCAGGCTGGATATATTAATTACTACCGTTGACAAAACAATTGATAATGAAACAGGGAGGAATACCATGAGTGATAAAGAAAAATTCGAAGGTTTTAAAAAAGACCTTGTAAGAGAAAACGAAGAAAAATACGGAAAAGAAATACGTGAAAAATATGGTGATAAAGTCGTAGAAGAATCCAATAAAAAGATGCTCAACTTATCAAAGGAAGAATATGAACACTGGGAGGACCTTAGAAACCAAATCAACGAAACCTTAAAAGAAGCCTTCCTTACCAGGGATCCGGGAAGTGAAACAGCCCAGGAGGCAGCACGTCTTCACATGGAATGGCTGACTATCAGCTGGGGCAATGCTGTCCCATACACCCCGGAGGCACATGCAGGCCTGGGTAATATGTACGTGGCAGATGAACGCTTTAAGGCTTATTATGATAAGGAGCAGGAAGGACTGGCAGAATTCTTAAGAGATGCCATCCACATCTATACACAAAACCTAAGCGGAAAAACTGATAAATAAGAAAGGGAAGGCTTTCCTGTAAGTTTCCGGATTTTTACGGAAACAGGGTACAGGAAAGCCTTCCCTTATTATAAATTATATCCTGCGTTTCCAGATACTAATTGCTAAATACGCTTTTCAGATATTCTGTATCACCCAGTTTAAAATACAGCTTATTCCCTGCATAATTATAGAGTGCCGTACCATCTGTACTGAAGTTTTTGCTGTCTTCTACTTTTATGGACTGCAGATATTTGTTGTTGACTACAGCATTAATAAAAGCATAATTTATTTCATTTACGGTGGACGGAATTGTTAAAATCGTATCCGTGCGGTCTTTTGAATAGTAATACATTGTTGTATAATTCTCATTGTATAATATACCGTCCTTCATGTGATAATTCGGATTCTCTTCACTAACCTCTACACTCTTAAGACTGGAAAAGTCTACGATACCATATCCTAAGGAATTATAAAACAGTTCCTTCACATTTTTTCCGACGGCAAGTGTTTCCAGATAGGGATGTGAAAAGCTTCCATAAGTATATTGGTAGTAATCACTGCCCTTTTTAAAAACCCATTCTTTACATTGAAAGCCTGACACGGTAATAACCGTATCCGGAATAGAAAAGGCCTTGTCTGTCTTTTGGCTGGGATATGCTAACAGCTGTGTCATATCTTTGTTATATAATACTCCATCCACAGTTTTAAAAGCCGTACTTTCCGCACCGACCTTTATCTCCTTTAAGGCTTTGCTGTATGCCAGCTGGAACCCATCGCTTACCGTTAACCCTGCTGACAAAGTTATACTTTCCAGATAAGGATTTTCAGAAATAACTGCTGCAATGGATTTTACGGTATCCGGCATAACATATTCTTTCTCTTGTCTATTTACCGGATAGTATAGCAGCTGTGTAACATCCTTATTATACAAAACACCGTCAATACTGGTGTATGCACTGTTATCCGGCGCCACCTCAATGGAGGCCCCGCTTTTCAGCCATCTAAGATAGCCTGAATAAATATCCGTAACCTTTGGCGGTATATAAATTTTGGTCAGATTCGGTTTTGTAAAGATATTGCCGTCAATCTTCTTTACCGTTTCAGGAATAATAAGCTCCTTTGTATCGTTTGGTACCTCATATAATACTGTTTTATCCTTGTTAAACACCATTCCGTTTTCCATGGTATGGTACTTGCTGTCTTTTGCCACCGTTATCTTCTTCAAGGTGGGAATATAGACCCAGTCATAGAACTTGGCATTTTGAGGGATAACCAGTTCTGTAACGCCGGAATTCTTTAAATAATAGGAAACAGAAAGGTTCTTTAAGGCAGAGGGAAATTCCTGTTTGCTCTGCTTTTTTAACAGATATAATACTGTCTTATCCTTGCTGTAAAGAGACCCATTATAAAGGGTGAACTTTTTATTTCCCTTTTCCAGTGAAATCTTACTGTAATTTATGTCAGCGCCATATTTAATTTCTGTGAGATCTCTTGGAATAACAATCTCTTTGGACTGCTTAAAATAATATGATAAATCCAGACTCTTCAGGGTGCTTGGAAATTGGAGTACTTCACTTTTGTAGGCGGAGGGAACAGAAATAATTTCTGTTTTCTTTGCATTATAAAGAATTCCTTTATACGAAGCATAATTCTTATTTCCGCTTTCCACTGAAATCGTCTTCAGGGATCCTGTCATATCAAAATTCAACGGCTCCATCTTTGTAACGGATTTTGGTATCGTTATGGCAGTTAGCTTTGTACAGGTACCGAAAGCATTTTTCTCTATCGTCTTCAGGCCTTGGGGAAGGGTTACTTTTTTTACTTTACTATTGTAAAAGGCATTTTCTCCAATTGTACGTGTCCCGGAGGGTACACTGTAAACAGTTCCCTTTCCATTGGGATACCAAAGCAGAGTATCTCCTTTTTTGTTAAAGATCACACCGCTTTTTACACTATAGGCAGTATTTTTTTTACTGACTTTAAATTCTTTGATATTCTTTAATGTTCTTATATTCTTAAGCTGGTTGCTTCCAAGCTTTGCTCCCAGTGTAAGAGTAGTAAGATTGTCTGCGCCTCTGAAAGCATCTGCATTGATACTTGTGACCGTATCAGGAATTACATAGGAAGTATTCGTCGATGCGGCGGGATATTGTATCAGGACTGTTTTATTCTTATTAAACAGGCAGCCCTTATCAGAGGTATAGTTCGCATTATTCTTGGCAACCTCAATAGATTTTAGTTTTGATAATCCCATATCGGCACTGCTGATAAACGTCATTTGGGATACCGTCTCTGATATCTGTACCTTTTCCACATTGGGAAAAGTATGTCCGGTTAAAAATACCCAGTTAAAAGAAGTTACTCCTTTTGCAATGATGACCTCCTTTACGTTTGGATAGCTTGACCAGCTTTCCAGAAAGTCGGCACCAATTACATTTTCCGTAAATACAAAAACTTCTTCTCCCTGGTAGGTCTTTAGATTATCCTTTGTCAAATAGTATTCGGATGCTGCCCGCACGGTCTTAGGTGCCAGTGAGAACAGAGTAAGTGCGATTATAAAATAAAGAACAAATTTTACTGATTTTCTCATATCTCCTCCTATATCATGAGCTTTGAATAGAAATAATACGTTGCTTTTATGTTATTTACAAACCATGTCAAAGCCATGGCAAAAAAGTTATGAAAAAATGAATAAAAAAATCCCCCTGAAAATACCCTGACAAGGATATTTCCCAGGGGGAAATTCTACGTCCCTATATTTAACTTAATCTATCTTACCGACCCCATTGCATAAACCATCTGCCTGGAGATGATTTACTGCCTCAAATCAGGGTGTGCTAATCTCCAATTAAGCTGTCTCTTCAAACTGTGAGTTGTAGAGGCTTGCATAGAAGCCGTTCTTCTTTAAGAGCTCTTCGTGGCTGCCCTGTTCTACAATGTCACCATCCTTCATTACAAGGATAATGTCCGCATCACGGATTGTTGAGAGTCTGTGGGCAATAACGAAGCTGGTTCTTCCCTTCATCAGGTTATCCATTGCTTTCTGGATTCTCACCTCTGTTCTGGTATCAACAGAACTGGTTGCTTCATCCAGAATCAGAATCTTAGGATCTGCAAGAATGGCTCTTGCAATCGTTAAGAGCTGTTTCTGTCCCTGGGATACATTGCTGGCTTCTTCATTCAGCTCCATCTGATAGCCGCCGGGAAGCGTCTGGATAAAGTGATGGGCATGGGCGGCTCTGGCGGCTGCAATTACTTCTTCATCCGTAGCATCTTCCTTGCCGTAACGGATATTTTCCATGATACTTCCGTTAAAAAGCCATGTATCCTGCAATACCATACCGAACATCTTACGAAGCTCACCACGGTTAAAGTCTTTGATATTGTGTCCGTCAATTAAGATATCACCGGAATTAACATCATAGAAACGCATTAACAGCTTCACCATAGTAGTCTTTCCTGCTCCGGTGGGTCCTACGATAGCAATCTTCTGACCTGGCTCAATCTTTGCCGAAAAGTCATTGATAATGATTTTATCAGGGTCATAGCCAAAATGTACATGGTTAAATTCTACCCTGCTGACTACAGTTTCGGTATTTACCGGATTGGCGGCAAACTGGTCTTCTTCGGCTTCATTTAAGAATTCAAATACCCTTTCTGCAGCTGCAGCGGTCTGCTGAAGCTGTGTGGATATCTGCGCTATCTGTGCAATGGGCTGGTTAAAGCTTCTTACATACTGGATAAAGGACTGGATATCACCAACCTCGATCGTCTTTTTAATAACCAGATAGCCTCCTAAGATTGACACAGCAACATATCCAAGATTTCCGACGAAAGCCATAATAGGGTGCATCATGCCGGATAGGAACTGGGACTTCCAGGCTGAATTATAAAGCGTATTATTTGCCTTTTCAAATTCTTCAATTACCTGCTCTTCCCCGTTAAAGGCCTTCACAATATTATGTCCGGAATAAACTTCTTCCACCTGGCCGTTAACGTGGCCTAAATATTCCTGCTGGGATTTAAAGTATTTCTGGGATTTCTTCATTATAAAAGCAATTAATAAAGAAGAAATCGGAAGAGTAAGGATTGCTACCAGAGTCATTCTGCCGCTTATGGAAATCATCATGACAGTGATACCAATTATCTGGGTGACGGCGGTTATAATGGGTGTGATACTCTGATTCAAGCTCTGTCCCAGGACATCAACATCATTGGTTACTCTTGATAATACTTCACCCACAGTCTTTGTTTCAAAGTATTTCATGGGCATACGGTTTATCTTGCTGGAAATCTCTTTTCTCATTCGATAAGTAACCTTTTGGGTTACGCCTGTCATGATATAGCTCTGCACAAAGGAGAATATAGAACTGATAACATAGAATCCTAAAAGCAGAAGAAGCGTTTCTCCGATTTTAGTAAAGTCTATTTCTCCTGTACCCTGTACTTTGCCTAAAAGTCCTTTGAATATATCTGTTGTAACATGACCAAGTATTTTAGGTCCTATGATAAAGAAAATTGTACTTCCTATTGCAAACAGTATGGCAATTATAATACTGATTTTATAAGCGGATATATATTTTACAAGCTTTGATATGGATCCTTTAAAATCCTTGGGCTTTTCTACCGGTCCTCCGAAAGGACCTCCGCCCATGGGGCCTCTGGAATGCTTTGCCGTTTTTGCTGTCTGTACATTCTTTTCATCACTCATATGCCAATTCCTCCTTTGACAACTGTGATAACGCAATTTGGTTGTAAACATCGCAGTTCTTTAACAGTTCTTTATGAGTGCCTTTTCCGACGATCTTACCGTCATCCAGTACTATAATCTGATCTGCATGAAGAATGGTTGAAATTCTTTGCGCTACAATAATAATTGTCTTATTCTCAATTTCTTCATTTAAAGCTTTACGAAGCAATACGTCCGTCTTGTAATCCAATGCAGAAAAACTGTCATCGAATATAAAGATTTCCGGATCTTTAGCAATTGCTCTTGCAATAGAAAGCCTTTGTTTTTGACCGCCGGATACGTTACTGCCGCCCTGGGATATGGGAGTCTGATATTTTTCTGTCTTCTCCTCAATAAAATCAACCGCCTGTGCAATGCGGGCAGCCTTTTTCATCTCTTCTTCACTGGCATCTGTCTTGCCGTATTTAATATTGGATTCAATGGTACCGGTAAAGAGTACTCCCTTTTGCGGTACAAAGCCGATCTTATCCCTTAGGTCATGCTGATTCAACTCTCTGATATCAACACCATCCACGAAAATATTTCCGCCCGTAACATCATAAAATCTCGGAATCAAATGTACCATTGTGGATTTACCGCTTCCGGTACTTCCGATAATGGCTGTTGTTTTACCCGGTTCTGCAGTAAAGCTGATATCCTCTAATACTTTATCATCTGCATTGGGGTATTTGAAATCAACAGATTTAAATTCCACATAACCCTTTTTATCCGGCAGAAGTGCTTGGGGACAGACAGGATCATGTATCGTTACCTTGGAATCCAGCACCTCTAATACACGCCCTGCTGCGACCGATGCTCTTGGCAGCATAATAGATATCATGGAGAACATTAAGAATGACATGATAATCTGCATGGTATATTGCAGGAATGCCATCAGGTCACCTACCTGCATTTCTCCGTTATTGACACCGTGAGCACCGCTCCAGATAATAAGAACGGATACACCGTTCATAACAAGCATCATTAATGGCATCATAAATGTCATTGCCCGGTTTACAAACAGATTGGTCTTCGTCAAATCCCTGTTGGCTTCATCAAAGCGTACTTCTTCCGACTGCTCCTTATGAAAGGCACGAATTACGGAAAGTCCGGTAAGTATCTCTCTGGTTACAAGATTCAAACGGTCTAACAGTTTCTGTAATGACTTGAATTTCGGCATAGCTACAATAAATAAGGTACCTACAATCGTAATAATCAGGATAACCGCCAGTGCAATAATCCAGGTCATGGATACATTGGTATTTAGAACCTTAACAATACCGCCGATAGCAAGAATCGGCGAATAAAATACGATTCGGATCAAAAATACCAACATCGTCTGAATTTGCTGGATATCATTGGTGTTTCTTGTAATAAGAGATGCCGTTGAGAAGTGGTCGAACTCTGAATTAGAAAAGCTTACAACCTTTCGGAATACCTTGCCTCTTAACTCTTTTCCCAGTTTGGCTGCCATCCTGGAAGCGAAAAAGCCTACCAGTACGGTAGAAATCATGGCGATAAGAGCTAATCCAAGCATTTTTAAGCCCGTAAATAAAATATAATGGGTCTGAATCTTATCGGTATCCATTCCCAGTGCCTGGTATTCGTACTTCACGATTGCTGCTGCCCCCTGGGATTTCAGGGAATCCGGCGTGTCTTCTATTTTCTTCGTAATTGGCTCCAGGAATTTATTTGCTTCTTCTTTTGGTAAGGAAATTATCATCGCTAATAAAGGGGCTTTTTGTAACTCAGCCGGAACTAATTTGGCAACCTGCTCCTTTAATTTTGCCGTGGCATCACCTTCCATTCCTAAGGAACCTACGATTAACATAGGGTCATCGATAATCTGGTCTAGATTATCCGTTTTCTCCTTGTCTAAATCCTTAAGAACATAGATATTTTCCTTTTCCAAAGCCGGATATTTATCAAGATAATCCTTGTATTCTTCTGCGGATACGGAATCTTTTGTTACTAATGTATAGGAATCCAGTACTTCCTTCTGTCCCTTATCATCCAGGAAATAGAGAACCGCTTTCATATAGTTTTCCTCTATTGCCTCTGGAACTGCACTTTTTATTCCTCCTCCCTGTATTCCCACATCCACAATATCGGAAGTATAAGTAGGAAGGGATAAATCGCAATAAGCCTGAAGTCCTAAAAGAGCTATCACTACAAGCATAATAGCCCAGGAGGATTTTAACAGCTTTAATATTTTTAACATAGCTGCTCCTTTCTGTTATGTTTTTTCTGTCATCTTTAGGGATTAAAGCGTGCTGCTTTCATCGGATTCCTTTGTTACCTCCTGCATGGCATCATATAGCCTGTTGAGTGTATGAATCAGATTCCTGGCTTCTTCCTCTCCCATTTTCTGAATTGTCTTTTCCATAAATTCATGGATTCTTTTCGTGGAATCCTGGATAATCTCATTCCCGGTTTCCGTAAGTGTAATATAAACTACTCTGCGGTCCCTGGTATCTGTTATTCTTTTGATATAATCCTTTTCTTCTAAACCTTTTAACATTTTGGATGTGGCAGATTTGGTAGAATGAGCCCTTTTACAAAGCTCGCTTATACTAACGCCGGGAGCACAGTCTTCCCCTTTGTCCTCTCCGCACTTGCCACCACCGTGATGGATAGCTCCTAACATCATGAACTCTGCCGGATGAAGCACTCTGTTGGAATGAACCTTTCCCATCAGCTTGCGTACATTGCTAAAAGAAGTGAAAAGCTCCCGTGTTATGGTTTCTTCCAGTTTCCTGTCGTCCTGTATATCTGCCATTTCTATTCTTTCCTCCTTAAGAACTTCCTATAATCAAGCTCTTATTGTTGGTTATAAGCTTGTTTTAGTTGAACACTTCAACTATTGAGGTGTTCAACCATTAATTATAGTTCTTTTTTTCCCTAAGTCAAGATAGCTTTTAAAAAATAGCAATTTCCATAATACATTTGCATTATGCGATTTTTTTATCTTCATAATGCACAAAATGAAAAAAGATTGCAGGTATCTACTATCATTGTACCATGCAATCTCTTTTCTATAGTTTCTCTGTCTATATCTGTTCCAGTGCCTGTCTTAAATCCTCTATGATATCCTCTGCATTTTCTACCCCTACGGAAAGACGTATCAGATCCGGTGCCACTCCGGATTCCCTTAGCTGTTCATCCGTGAGCTGCCTGTGTGTATGGCTTGCCGGATGCAGCAGGCAGGTTTTACTGTCGGCAACATGTGTTACAATGGAAGCCAGCTTTAAGCTATCCATAAACTTTATTGCCATGTCTCTTCCGCCTTTTACTCCAAATGCCAGTACTCCGCAGGACCCCTTAGGCAGGTATTTTTCTGCCAGTGAATGATATTTATCACTTTCCAGACCGGAGTAATTCACCCATGCAACCTTTTCATTCTTTTCTAGAAATCTTGCAGCTGCCAGGGCATTCTCACAGTGCTGCCTCATGCGCAGATGAAGAGTTTCCAGTCCAAGATTTAAGTAAAAAGCATTCTGCGGAGATTGGACAGCGCCGAAGTCCCTCATAAGCTGTGAAGTTGCCTTGGTGATATAAGCAGCTTTTCCGAACTTTTCTGCATATATAATACCATGATAGGAATCATCCGGTGTTGTAAGCCCAGGAAATTTATCAGCATGGGCATTCCAGTCAAAATTACCGCTGTCCACAATACAGCCGCCCACACCCGCTGCATGTCCGTCCATATACTTGGTAGTGGAATGGGTTACAATATCTGCTCCCCACTCAAAAGGCCTGCAATTAATAGGCGTTGCAAAGGTATTGTCAATAATTAACGGAACCCCATGGGAATGCGCCAGTCTGGCAAATTTTTCAATATCCAGGACTGAAACGGTGGGATTGGTAATTGTCTCTCCAAATACTGCCTTTGTATTAGGCTTAAAGTACTTGGAGAGCTCTTCCTCTGACAGCTCCTGGTCCACAAAGGTACACTCAATACCCATTTTCTTCATGGTTACGCCAAACAGGTTAAAGGTTCCTCCGTAAATGGCGGAAGAAGCTATAAAATGATCCCCTGTCTCACATATATTAAAAACAGCATAAAAATTAGCTGCCTGTCCGGAAGAAGTTAACATTGCTGCCACTCCGCCTTCCAACGCACATATTTTACCTGCTACTGCATCATTCGTCGGGTTTTGAAGTCTTGTATAAAAATACCCTTCTGCCTCCAGATCAAACAGCTGCCCCATTTCTTCGCTGGTATCATATTTAAAGGTAGTACTCTGATAAATCGGCAGCTGACGGGGCTCCCCCCTCTTAGGCTTCCAGCCTTCATGAATACATTTTGTTTCCAGTTTGCTATCCATAACTTATTCCTCCAAAAATTATATTTTCAAAAGCTTCTTAATTACTGCTACGGTCTCTCCGGCATCTTTTGCGTAGCCGTCGGCTCCTATTTCATCCGCATAGCTTTGTGTAATAACCGCACCCCCGATAACAATCTTAGCCTTAATACCTGCTTCTTTCTTAAGGGCTATTACCTTCTTCATTTCCAGCATGGTTGTGGTCATAAGGGCAGATAATGCAATAACATCCGCATTGTGCTCCTTTGCTGTCTCAATAACTTTCTCGGTGGGCACATCCTTACCCAGGTCAATCACATCAAAGCCGTAATTTTTAAGCATCAGAACCACCAGATTCTTACCGATATCATGGACATCCCCTGATACTGTGGCAATTACCACAGTTGCCAGCTTTTTCTTCTCTTCCTGTCCTTCCTTTAACAGCGGTTCCAGATAATCAACAGCTGTCTTCATGGTTTCTGCGGAAGAAATCAATTGGGGGAGGAAATAAATCTGCTTATCAAAAAGCCTTCCCACCTCATTAATCCCAGGAATTAAAAGCTCGTCCAGTACAAAAGAGGGTTTTACTTCTTCCTTTAGAGCTTCTTTCACCTTATTTAGAACCTCTCTCTTATTTCCCTTAATAACAGCCTCATAAACCTGATAGAAAATCCCCTTTTGTAATGCCTCTGACAGATTTTCTTTCTCTTCTTTCTTTTTATTCCCATCCGCCGCACTACTGCCAGGGCCTTTATGCTCTGTACCGGAAATAACGGAAGCCGGATGATCTGTCACCCTCTTTATATAGCGGATATCCGCTTCCGCCTTTGCTGCAAGAAGGTCTGCCGCAAAGGCGGTATTCATCAAAAGTTCCTGGGAGGGATTTGCAATTGCCATGGTTAAGCCTTCCTTAATAGCAATTGCCAGGAAGGTGCTGTTGACAAACTGCCTCTCCGGGAGCCCAAAGGAAATATTTGATAATCCTACCACCGTTGCCAGTCCCAATTCTTCCTTGCAATAGCGTATGGTCTCCAGAGTTTGAAGAGCAGCTTCTTTGTTGGCACCCACGGTATTCACAAGCCCGTCAACCACAATATCTTCTCTTGTCAGACCATTTTCCTCTGCCGCTTTTAGAATTGTATGAATGATTTCTTTCTTCTCTTCTAAATCCTTTGGAAGGCCTTTATCCGATAATGGAAGAAGTATAAACATAGCTCCGTATTTTTTCGCAATGGGCAGAAGTTTTTCTATCTTTTCCTTCTCTAAAGAGATGGAGTTTATAAGAGCACGTCCCGGGTAGATGCGAAGGGCATCCTCCATTACATTAATATGGCTGGAATCAATACTTAAGGGCAGGTTCGAAAATCCGGTAACTTCATACACGGCATTTACCATTGTTTCTTTCTCATCAATTCCGTTCATACCCATATTAACATCCAGAATATCTGCACCGTCTTCTTCCTGCTTTCTTGCAAAATCCGTCACCATCTGAAAGTTTCCCTGCCGTAATTCTTCCTGAAGGGCTTTCTTTCCGGTAGGATTAATCCGCTCACCAATAATTAAGAATTTTCCGGTATCCGGTATTTTAAGTGCCCTTCGCTCTGTGGTCAGTATTCTCACCCTTTCAGGGTTAAGAACAGGCGGTGTGAGACCTCTCACTGCCTCATGAAGTACAGCCAGATGTCTTGGCGTAGTTCCGCAGCATCCTCCTATAATTCCTGCCCCTGCTTCTGCAAGTCTTTTTGTTTCCCGTGCAAATTCTTCACTCTCCATGGTAAATACGGTTTCATCATTTATAAGCTGCGGCAGCCCTGCATTTGGCTTTGCAATAATAGGAACAGAGGCATACCGCTTCATTTCCTTTACAATTTCATACATCCCCTCCGGTCCGGTGGAACAGTTAACACCAACCGCATCCGCACCCATCTTCTGAAGAACCGTAATGGCTGTTACAGGGTCTGTTCCGTAAAGTGTCCGGTTATTCTCATTAAAGGTCAGGGTAATCATTACCGGAAGATCACAGGCCTCCTTTACGGCTAACAGAGCTGCCCTGCACTCCTGAAGGCTCATCATGGTCTCAATAACAAAAAGATCCACCCCTGCAAGAAGAAGGTAAGCAATCTGCTCCTTATATACCTCCACCAGTTCCTCAAACATAAGGGTTCCCACCGGATAAAGCTGCTGCCCTGTCATGGTGATATCTCCTGCAATATATACCTCCCTGTCCGCTTTGGCTTCCCTGGCAGCCTTCTTTGAGAGCTTCACAAGCTCCTGATTGATTTCCGATATCCTGTCTTCCAAGCCATATTCCGTAAGCTTAATCCGGTTCCCTGTGAAGGTAGGTGCATAGAGAATATCCGTCCCCGCCTGGATATATTCCTTTTGGAGCTTAATTAAGGCATCAGGATTTTTTAGAATCCATTCCTCCGGGCATACTCCTACCGGCATACCGGCTTTTTGCATATTGCTGCCGGTTGCACCGTCCAGCAAAACAATCTTTTGCTTTATAAGTTCTCTGAATTTTTCTTTCGTCATGGCAACCTCTTTCCTGAATATCAATTATTATGAATATTCATAAATATGTAGTAAGAAAATTTATTTTCCACATAGACTCCATGTGGCGCGCTTAAGTGCGCACTCCAATCAGAAATGGAAATTGCTTTTTAATTTCCACATAGCCACATCTTTGCTTTTTCGAAGTCATCTATAAAGTTAAAGGCAAAGCTTATGCCTTTACCGCTGTGATTAAACTGCTCTTTGATAACCTTCTTTATTTTCCGGTCAACACCTACAAATACAACTCTTCGAAGCTTTTGGAATTCTATCAGCCGGTCCGCTATCTCTGTTGCCATCTCTTTGTCAACAGCTGTCTGGTTTAAGTTGATACCTATAAGCCCGGTAGCCGAAGGTCTTTTTATGGAATCCATATCTTTTTGAAATTTTTCCATCACAAGTTCTTTCCGGTCATAGAGGGCATCCAATTGGCAAAACCATATCTCTCCTCCCATATATGCCATAGAAAAGGATTCTCTGACAATAATATTATTCTGTGCATCCTTCATATGTTTACCGCCTCCCGCCATACATCCTTACTTAATTATGATCTTCTCCATCAGGCTTACCCGGTTAAAGGGAAGCATAAAGTAATAACCGTCTGCATAAGGGCTTAAATCCTTTATTATCTGACTGGCAATATCCGCACCTACCCATTCCGCTTCTGCTTTGTCCATATCGGGGCGGTATTTTTCTACTACCCAGTCCGGCACATGAATACCGGATATTTCATTCTTGATAAAGTTGGCATTCCGGTAACTTACTAAGGGCATAATGCCGCAGAGAATCTTGGTATTAACCTTTGCCTTAATCTCCTCAAGCCTTCTGATATCTTCTTCTGTAAATACCGGCTGGGTCAAAAAGTAACTTGCCCCTGCCTCTATCTTCTTTTCCATCCGTTCAATCACCTTCTCTATCGGACCTCTGCCGTAATTTAAGGCTCCTCCATAATAGATGGGTTCCTGTGCAAAATGTTCCCGGTTCATTTCCTTCACATAATTCATGAGCTGGATGGAATTATAGTCAAATACTCCTGTGGTGGACTGCCTGTGTTCACTTGGAATGGGATCTCCGGTTACAACAAGAATATTGCGGATACCATTCGTGTAAGCTCCCAGTATGCAAGAGCGCATGGCAATCATATTCTTATCCCGGCAGCAGATATGAGGCATCACCGGGAGCCCTGTCTCATTGTGAAGCTTTAAGGCCATAAGTACAGAATCCACACGGCTTCTTCCCATAGGAGAATCTGCAAGGGTAATGATATCCGTCCCCGTTTCCTTTAGCCTGTGTGCACAGGCAATGACCGCTTCATCTTTTGCATCAAAGGGCGGATCAAGCTCAACAGCTACTACCTTCTTCTTTTCTTTAAAAACCTGATAGAATTCATTGGGCCTTACTTCAACCTTCGCTTCCCGCATAACCGATAATACTTTTCGTTCGCCTCTGTAAGATTCCTCTAAGGAAAGCTTCTCTGCCATATTCTTAATGTAATCCGGCGTGGTACCGCAGCATCCTCCCACCGCATCAATACCCAATTCACATATCCTCTGGATATTTTCCCTGAAATACCCCTCATTATCCATGAATATCAAACGGTTCCTGAATTGCTCAGGGTATCCGGCATTTGGCATTGCAAAGATGAATTTGCCGGCAGGAAGAGTGAGCTTTCTTAATATCTGGTACATATGTCCGGAACCGATACCGCAGTTAAATCCTCCCGCTTCAATTTCATCTGTTTCCTCTATGGTTTCTAAGATTGACCTGGCGCTGATTCCCTTTGCCGTAAAGCCATTCTTATTTAAGCAAAAATCCGTTATGATAAAAGCAGCGGGTTTCTTATCCCTTATATACTTAACAAGCGGCTTTAAGTAGTAAAAATCCGAAAAAGTTTCAAAGAGAAAGATATCTCCGCCCTCTTCTAGGAAGGCATTACAGATATCCTGATATTCTGAAAGGATGTCCTCCTCTGTTCTGGTTCCGTTTTCCGGAATGGGACCGATGTCGCAGGCAATATAGACTTGCTCTTTGGCTTTCTTAACGGCTCTCTTAGCAAGCTGATAGGCTTTTTTAATCAGTTCCTTTTGTTCTTCCTTTGTCTGATTCAGAGTCTGGCGGTTAGCCGCAAAGGTATTGGTGCGGATCAGCTCTGCACCGGCCTTAATATAGGCCTGATGTATATTTACAATGGTATCTTCTTCTGTCAGGTTGCCAAATTCCGAAACTGCACTGTCATTGTTTAAAAATCTGGAATAATAGGTACCCATGGCACCGTCTGTTATTAGTTTATGTTCCGTTAAATACTCTCTTAATTCCATGGTTTTATCCTCTCTCCTTCAATGACCTTTCTCTTATTCCTGCTTTGCTGTATATTTATGCAGGTTTGCTGCCGGTATTTTTTCATTTCTTCTATCATAATCAGAAATGCATAAATTGTCTACTAAAAATATTGACAGAAAAGAAAAACGTGAGGCTGCTGCATTTTGGATCATACTCTCCAAAATAATTTGCAACAGCCCCACGCCATTTTTCTTTGATATTTTTATATAAATTTCTTACATTCGCTGATATTATTTTCTTCAAATTTTAAAAGTCTTTGCCCCAGGCTTACAATCTCCTTATCCGCTTCCTGATACTTACGGTTATTCCGGATAATGTCTATTACTCCCATCGTACTGCCCTGCATCATCATTTCTGCTATATGGGAGGCAGATTTATCCGTAAGGGTCTTTACATTAATCATGATATAGGCCGATACCTTCTGGTACAGGCTGATATCCTTTTCTTCCTTGCTCTTTTCCCTTAGAATCCTTTCCGCTTCCTTCTCAATAGCTTCATACTCCTTGTACTGGGAATTTAAAATATCTTTAAACTCTTTCTCTTCTACAATATCCAGAAGCTGTCCGATGGTTTCGGTCCCCATCTGGGCATTCTGGTAAATATAATTTAAATACTCTGCATTTGCATCCATGATATTACCTCCTGGCAGATAATATCTTCCAAATTCCATTATTTTATACTTTCTTTTACAAATGCCTTTCGCTTTTTTATTTATCTGCCATTCGGTAACCTACACCCATTTCTGTCAGGATATATTGCGGTTCACCCGGATTCTTCTCAATCTTTCTGCGGATGTTAGCCATATTCACCCTAAGGGTACGGCTTTCATTGGCATAGGGACCCCATATTTCCCTTATGATATAATCATGGGTCAATACTTTTCCCGGATGCCTGGAGAGTAACGCCAAAATCTTATATTCTATGGGTGTTAAGTGTATCCTCTCTCCTGCCATTTGAACAATTCTTTTATCAAAATCGATTTTCAATTCCCCTATAGTGACAAAGCTCTCCTGCTTTTCTTCTCCATCCTTGCTCCTGATGCCGTGCCTTAGGGCTGTCCGTATACGGGCAAGTAATTCCGAGGTACCAAAAGGCTTTACGATATAATCATCTGCCTCCATATCCAGTGCCTGGACCTTCTCCCTTTCATAACCTCTGGCCGATACTACAACAATTGGAATCTTTGACCACATACGGATGTTTTTTAGTACTTCAAGGCCATCCATATCCGGCAGTCCCAAATCCAGCAGGATTAAATCAGGAACATGGGAGGCATTCATCTGGATGGCCTCTTTTCCGCCTGTACACCGGATTACCTTATAGCCATTTGCCGTTAATACCGCAGAAATAAAATTACCTATGGTCTCATCATCTTCTACTACCAAAATTAAAGGTTCCATATTCCATTTCATCTCCTTCTCAATTTTCTTCTACCGGCAGATAAAAGCGGAAAGCTGCGCCTCCTCCGCTGCGGTTTTCGGCTTCCATTCTGCCGTTATGGGCTTTTATAATCGACATACAGATGGAAAGGCCGATTCCCATTCCCCTGGAAGAGTCTAAGGGCTTATCCCCGCCCGGCATATAACTGTCGAAGATATAGGGAACATCCTCTTTTAGTATACCTCTTCCATTATCCAGCACCTCAAATACCGCCCATTTTTCCTGTTTCTCAAGATGTATTTCAATGAATGCGTCCTCTTTGGAATGCTTTATGGCATTTTCCAAAAGATTAATAATAACCTGTGCAATCAAAGTCCCATCCATAGGCACCTCTAAAAGTTCTTCCGGTACCTTCACCAGGATATTTCTGCCAGGATACCGAATCCGGATCCTGCCCACAGCTTCCGCAATCACTTCTTCCCCGGCTTCCAGTGTCTTTGTCACATTCATCGTACCTTCCTTAATACGGGTAACGGATAAGAGATTCTCCACCATTCTGATAAGCCACTGGGAATCCTCCCTGATATTTACAACCAGCTGGTGGTTGGTCTCCGCATTTAAAGTACCTTCATTTTCCAATATGGCGGAACTGGCTCCTAAAATTCCGGTAAGGGGAGTACGAAGATCATGGGAAATGGCACGTAAAAGATTACTCCGCATCTTTTCCTTTTCTGTCTCTACAAGAATATTCCTCTGCTCATCACTTAGCCTCTGGCGCTCCAGTGCCATAGCAACAAGAGGTGCGATCATTCTTAAAAACAGCCGGTTATTATGATCCAGGTTCCCTTTTTTACAGGAAAGCCCAATTACTGCCAGTACATTACCCTGAAACAGTACCGGCTGGTAATATGCTCCGGCACCCATTAAGGTATCCGTTCCGGCTCCGGCTCTTTTCTGATTGACAAATACCCAATGAGCGACTGCCTTTTCATCGTCTGACCGCATAAAAGAGGCATCTTCCTCTTCTTCGGACTGCAAAAAGCCGCCATTCATTTCTGCCTTATCATTTATAGTATAGAGTATAACAGATCTGCCAAAAAGCTTCACTGCATAATCCAGAACAAGGGAAACAATATTTTCAGTTTCTCTGGTAGCAAGAAGCTTTTTATTGATTTCGTACATAACTTCCGTACGGTGCTCTCTCTCAACGGCCAGCCTTGCCTGTGTCTTGATTCTTACAGTCAGAGCACTTGTAATCAAAGCCACCAGAAGCATTATTAAAAAAGTCAGGGGATATCCGTTGCCAATGGCATTAAAGGTAAAATACGGTTCTGTGAAAAAGAAGTTAAAGAGCAGTACACTGACAATGGAACCAAACACTCCGTAAAAATAGCCTTCCGTAATCCTGGAGACAATAAGTACTGACAAAATGAATACCATAATAACATTCTGCTCCCCAAAATTTAAGGTCTGCAGTCCTTCACAAAGAAGAAGGGAAATTAAAAGGATACCAGCCATTTTAATCATATCACTGCCTTTAAAGCTAAGATGAGGCTTTAAAAAAATCAGCCTGCCTTTTGCCTTAAATCTTCTTGTCAGTGCACTGTCCGGAATAATATGAACCTCTATCTGCGGAAGCAGAGAAATCAACTTGTCTTCAAAATCCATTTCGAAAAGGCTCTTTATCGTCTTTTTGTTCCGGCTCTTTCCTACTACAATATTCGTGATTCCCGACAGTCTGGCATACTCTGCTATGGTTTCGGCAATATCATGTCCGTTCAGGGTGGTCACCTCTGCCCCCAACTTCTCAGCCAGTTCCATATTCTCTCTGATAGCCTGTTTTTGCTCCGATGCAGGCATATCCTCTTCTTCTACATATACCGCAATCCAGTGGGCATGAAAGGCTTCCGCTGCTCTGGCTGTCCAACGAAGACATTTTGCAGAGGAAGGGGAGGCTCCTATGCAGACTAAGAATTTGGTACTTGCCATCTTTTCCTGCATGACCCGTTCATTCTGGTTTTCATTACTGATACGCTCCGTGGCCTTTCTAAGGGCAATTTCCCGTAAGACCTTTAGATTTTCCACCGTAAAGAAATTGTTCATGGCAGTTTTTGCCCGCTCCTCCCGGTAGACCTTGCCCTCCTTTAACCGGTGCAATAGCTCTTCCGGCTCTATATCAATCACCTTAACCATATCTGCCCTGTCAAATATGTAATCAGGAACGGTTTCCCTTACCGTTATTCTGGTAACATCTTCAACCACATTATTAAGGCTTTCAAGATGCTGCACATTTACCGTAGTGTAAACATCAATTCCTGCATTCAAAAGCTCTTCCACATCCTGATAGCGTTTACGGTTCCTGGAACCTGCTGCATTGGTATGGGCCAGTTCATCCACCAGAATCAGCCGCGGCTTTCTTTTCAAAGCCTCGTCCAGGTCAAATTCCTTTAACTCCATGCTTTTATACGGTATAATTTTAGGCGGCAGTACAGGAAGTCCCTCTAAAAACCGCAAAGTTTCAGGGCGTTCATGGGGCTCTGCATATCCAACCAGGACATCCGTTCCCATATTGTAACGGTCCTTTGCTTCATCCAGCATAGCGTAAGTTTTCCCGACTCCGGCAGCATATCCGAAGAAAATTTTTAATTTTCCGGTTTCTTTTTCTTCCTCATCTTTTATTTTTTCTAAAATCGCCTCGGGATCCGGGCGATAATCCTGATTATCCATGTTACTCCTCCATGCATATCGAAAGTTTACTTGCGATACTGCCAGCCTGGCACTCTTTTTTCACCCGGATTTTCCCATTCCTTTTATCTTTCATTATTATATCACATAAATCATTTTAATATCTTATCAGCTTGGTTTTTTTACAGCAAGCCATCCAGGGCCAGATTCACCTTTAATACATTCACCGCCGGTTCTCCAAAGATGCCAAGGAATGATCTTATGGTGTATTTATCAATAATCTCTTTTACCTCATCTTCTGTCATTCCCCTCTCCCTTGCTATTCTGCCCGCTTGATAAGCGGCGGCATCAGGTGATATACCCGGATCAACTCCACTGGCAGATGCCGTTACTAAATCCGAAGGTATTTCCCTTTTATTATCCGGGTCAAGGTTATGCCACCATTCTATTCTTTTTTCTACCAGCTTTTTTTGCTCAGCGCTTGTCGGTGAAAGATTGCTGGTGCCAAGAGGCCTTCCGATTAAGTATTTCGGGTCGGAAAATTCCTGTGCGATAAGAGCAGAACCGTATTCCTTCCTGCTGCCGTCCTTTAAAGTGACCGTAATGATACTTCCGTTTGCTTTCTGCGGAAAGAAAATTCCGGCAATTCCTGTAACTGCCGCGGTATAAAGCACACCGCATAAGGCCGTCATCAAAAGAAGACATACAATTGCCGGTCTTAGAACTCCTCTGCTGCTTTTCATATTAAGTTTACCTCTCCTTCTGCCGCCAGTGCGGCATATAATTATACAAAGCCAAAAAAGGCCAGTAATATATCAATTACCTTTATTGCTATAAACGGTGCTATAATTCCGCCAAGGCCGTATATAAAAAGATTTCTCTGAAGGAGCTTTCCAGCCGGAAGTTCTCTGTATTTAACCCCTCTT
This sequence comes from Anaerocolumna xylanovorans DSM 12503, assembly GCF_900143645.1. Taxonomy (GTDB): domain Bacteria; phylum Bacillota; class Clostridia; order Lachnospirales; family Lachnospiraceae; genus Anaerocolumna; species Anaerocolumna xylanovorans. Next base: position 243,683 of record NZ_FRFD01000009.1, read on the forward strand.
AAAGCCAATGGTATCAATGCAATGATAATAAGGGCATTGTAGATAATGGCAGAGAGGATAGCACTGTAAGTACTGGTCAGGCCCATGAAATTAAGCACGGACAGCTGCGGGTAAATCGAAAAGAACAATACCGGTATAATGGCAAAGTATTTGGCAACGTCATTGGCAACAGAGAAAGTAGTCAGGGAACCTCTGGTCATTAATAACTGCTTTCCAATACGTACGATATCTATAAGTTTGGTAGGATTGGAATCCAGATCCACCATATTTCCTGCTTCCTTTGCCGCCTGGGTACCGGAATTCATGGCAACCGCCACATCAGCCTGGGCAAGGGCAGGGGCATCATTGGTGCCGTCACCTGTCATGGCAACCAGATGTCCCTTTGACTGGTAATCGCGGATTAAGGTAAGCTTTGCCTCCGGCGTAGCTTCTGCCAGAAAATCATCCACTCCTGCTTCCGCTGCAATTGCTGCTGCGGTCATAGGATTGTCGCCGGTAATCATAATGGTCTTAATTCCCATCTTACGTAAATCGTCAAAACGTTCCTTTACGCCATTCTTAACAATATCCTTCAGATAGATAACACCAAGTGCTTTTCCATTCTTTGCTACCACCAGAGGCGTACCTCCGGCCTTGGCAACTTCCTTGACGATTCTCTCACATTCTTCGGTATACCGGCCGCCCTTTCCCGTTACATAATCCTTTACAGCCTCGGCAGCTCCTTTTCTGATTTCATTTTTCTGATAATCTATACCGCTCATACGGGTCTTTGCCGTAAATTCAATAAAGGTTGCCTGAAGCTTCGATAAATCTCTCCCCCGTATGCCAAACTTTTCTTTTGCCAGTACTACAATACTGCGGCCTTCCGCCGTTTCATCGGCTATGGAGGATAACTGGGCAGCATCGGCAAGCTCTTCTTCCGTAACTCCCTTTACCGGGATAAATTCACTGGCCTGGCGGTTTCCAAGAGTTATGGTGCCTGTCTTATCAAGAAGTAAAACATCCACGTCTCCGGCCGCTTCAATTGCCCTTCCGCTCATGGCCAGTACATTTGCCTGATTTAACCGGCTCATACCGGCAATACCGATAGAAGATAAAAGGGCTCCAATGGTAGTAGGCGCCAGGCACACCAACAAGGCAATAATATTGGTGATGGATATAGGGGCACCTCTCTTTGCCTGCCTGCTTGCAAAGTCCGTAAAGGGCAGAAGCATTGCGGTAACAACTAAAAATATGATAGTTAACGTTACTAAAAGAATCTGAAGAGCGATTTCATTTGGCGTTTTCTTTCTTGCGGCACCTTCTACCATGGCAATCATTTTATCCAGAAAGCTTTCTCCTGCCTCTGCTGTAATACGGATAATCAGCCAGTCAGATACCAGTGTCGTACCTCCGGTAACAGCGCTTCTGTCACCGCCGGATTCTCTGATTACCGGTGCTGATTCCCCGGTTATGGCACTTTCATCCACGGAAGCGGCACCGTCTATTACTTCTCCGTCCATGGGTACCTGTTCCCCTGCGGCAACATAGACAATATCGCCTTTTTTCAGGCTGTTTGACAACACTTCCGTATACTTGCTGACATCGGTTTCCGAAAGTAATTTCTTTGCCTTAACATCCTTTCTGGCACTTCTTAAGGACTGTGCCTGGGCGCGTCCCCTGCCTTCCGCAATAGCTTCCGCAAAGTTGGCAAACAGGCAGGTAAACCACAAAATAACCGATATGGTAAAGGTATAGCCTGCACTTTCATCCCTTATTCCCGCAAAAGACAGGATAAAAAGCAGTGTAGTAAATACAGCCCCTATATATACAACAAGCATAACCGGATTATGCACCTGCACCCTGGGGTCAAGCTTTTTAAAGGATTGTGCCAGGGCATCCAGTATAATACTTTTATCAAAACTTTTTTCTTTCATAAAGTCAGTCTCCTTCTTTAACGCGTTGTGAAATAATCCGCCACAGGCCCCAGCGCAAGAGCCGGCAGGAAGCTTAATGCCGTAACAATCAGGATAACTCCGATCAAGAGTCCCGCAAACATGCCGTTACTGGTGGAAAGGGTTCCTTCACTTGCTGCTACGGGCTTTTTCCCCGCCATATTGCCGCCAAGGAAAATCACCGCTATTAACGGAATAAATCTTGCAAGGAGCATGATAACTCCCCCTGTGATATTCGTAAAAGGCGTATTGGCCGTAAATCCTCCAAAGGCACTTCCGTTGTTATTGCCCATAGAGGAAAAGGCATACAAAATTTCTGAAAATCCATGAGCACCGGAGTTCGTAAGCCATCCTTGTACGGAGGGCATCAAAACAGCGGCTCCTGTTCCTAAAAGGGATACTAAGGGCGGTACCAGAATAAGCAGGCATACCATCTTCATATCATAGGGTTCAACCTTTTTTCCCAGATATTCCGGCGTCCTGCCCACCATTAGACCGGCTATAAATACCGCCAATAATACAAAGCTAAGGATTCCGTATAGGCCGCTTCCTGCTCCGCCGAATACGATTTCTCCAAGCTGCATTAAAAATAAAGGCATCAATCCGCCAAGAGGAGTGAGACTGTCATGCATGGCATTGACAGAACCGTTGGAAGCGGCCGTCGTTACAACTGCCCACAGAGAAGACATGCCCACACCATGAATGGTCTCCTTTCCTTCCATGTTGCCGGAATAGGAAACTCCCGCATAGGACGGAGCCGTATATTGTTCACTTACCGTAGTAAAAATAAGAGCTGCCACAAACAAAATCATCATGACTGCATACAGAGTTCTTCCCTGTCTCTTATCCTTAACTGCTTTACCAAAGCTTACCAGAAGGGCTGCCGGTATCAAAAGGATGGAAAGCATCTGAAGCAGATTGGAAAAGGAAGTAGGATTTTCAAAAGGATAAGCAGAGTTCATTCCGAAAAATCCACCTCCGTTGGTTCCTAACTGCTTGATGGCAACCTGGCTGGCCGCCGGTCCCATGGGCAGAATCTGTGCGGCACCATCCTGCAATGCAGTAATCTCCTTATAGGAGGAGAAATTCTGCACCACTCCCTGGGACACTAAAAGTACGGCCACCACAAGGGAGAGGGGAAGCAGTATATATACCACGGCTCTTGTAACATCAGCCCAAAAGTTTCCGATTGCTTTCTTTTCTTTTATAATAAATCCTCTTATCAAGGCAAAAAGCACCGCAATTCCCACTCCGGCAGATACGAAATTCTGAACCGTAAGTCCTAAGAACTGTGACAGGTAGGAAAGAGAGGACTCCCCGGAATATGCCTGCCAGTTTGTGTTGGTAACAAAGCTTGCTGTGGTATTAAATGCCAGGTCAAAGCTTAATCCCTTCATTCCTTCCGTATTAAAGGGAAGTATTCCCTGAAGCAGCAATAGCAGGAACAGAAAGAGAAAGCCTGCCATGCTAAAGATAATTACCGAGAAGGCATATTTCTTTGCACTCATTTCTTCCTCTGCCTTAATTCCCATAAGCCGGTAAAAACAATTCTCCACCGGCTTTAACAGTCTCGTTAAAAATACTTTTTCACCGCTCATCACCTTATACATGAAAAGCCCCAGAGGGATAGAAAATCCAACCAATAAAATCAGGAATAAAACCTCCTGCAATATAATCTTACTCATATATTCTCACCTCGAAATAAGACATAAAAAAGATATACCAGCAATCCAAGTCCGGTTATACCTGCCAGAACTATCACAGTTCCCATTCCTATCACTCCCATCTTTGTTAATTATCTTTTTGCCTTACTGTACCTATGATAATAGCAAATTTTGTATTAATAAGGTGTTCAGATACCAGGCTCCGTTGTTAAGAAAGTATAAAGATAAAGCCCTATAAACTCCCTGCCTGCCTTTTAACGGCATATTGCAGAGAGCTATAGGGCTTTTCATATTTATAGTACTACTGTTTTTTTATTTATTTCCGCTGGTTGATAGGACCGGTGCCTTCTCTGACCACGTTATGAGCCTGATTCTGGTTTTCCGGTGTTTCCTTATGAGTAGTCTGGTTAAAGGTTTCCTTGGATTTTCGCTGTTCTTCTTTTTCTGTTTTCTTTTTCATAACTATGCCTCCAACATGATATTTTTAACAGTATTTGCAGCATAGTTCTATTTATTCATCCTTTTATTATCGGCATGCCAATAGGATTCCCGGGATATTATCACTCCAGACCTGCACCTCTATGTAACGCTCCGGTCCGTAAATTCCGTCCGGGTTCCACACCTAAGGCAAGCCGTATTTTTCAATTAAAAGCAGAATTTCCGAATAGGTATAGAGTTGTTTACGGTACTCATGGCATATAGAGAATACTGATACGTTAAAAATAATCCGAGAAATAAGGGGTCTGCTGTTCTATTGCATCCTCTAACATATCCAGAGTCTGTGGACTGCAGGATATACGTCCGATCTTTTGCAGATAATCCGGCCGCTTATAGCCCAAAAGCATAGTAGTCATAGTCTGAATATCTATCTTATCAGAGCTCTTCTCCCCCGTACGGATTACCTTTCCTTTTCCTCCGGCTGTTATATGCAGGGTAAAGGTTCCCTGATTCCAGGAAAGCAAAGGATCATCCAACGTAAAGGTCCATTCTCTGTCTGATGTATCCGGCTTAAAGGGATACGCTGCAATAAACATCTCCAAATCTACTATACGTGCCATAAAGTAAGGTGATATGGTTTCTTTAATATCCGCATCTTCTAAAAGAAAAGCCAGAGGTTCGTCGGTATGGATATTCCCAATAACCTTAGAAATCATGGAAAAATGGGCACTGATAAAGTTCCATAATCCAATGCGCGCTTCTTCATTTATAAAAATCATATCCTTGATATGAAAAACTTCATCTGAAATCCAATAAAGGACGTATCCGTCAGGCTGCCCCGCCTCGTTATAATAAATGGCAGCCATTAAGTCATCCGTATCCCAGAGCCAATATTCGTTCCAGGCAAGCTCATTACGAAGCATGGCACCATGGGTCAGCATTGCAAAACGCTCATAGGCCTTCTTTACCTGGTCGCTTTCTACTGTAACACGCTCTATTTCACCGGATACCCGTTTATTCTTTGGAAGCTGGTAATCGTTAATCTCAAAGGTAATGACGTCTGATATGATCTCCCAGCCCTTTCTGCGGTAATAGGGGATGGAATAAGGATACAGATACGATATAGATTGCTTGCGGCTGCGCATATTTTCAAGTGCCTGGCACAAGAGCTTATGCATCAGTCCCTGGCCGGAATATTCCGGGTAAGTACCTACTCCTGTAAGCCCTCCCATGTCATAAGTCTGGTTAAAGATACGTACCTGAAAGGGATATACTGCTGCCTGGGATATCAATTTATCACCATCAAACCAGCCAAGAACATCTGCCTGCTCTAACACAGGTGACTTAGCCCTAATAATCTCATCCTCTTCCCAGCCGCTCTGATGCAGTTCCCTGTCCGTCACCTGGAAAACATATCTTAACAGCTGATTGTACTGCTCCAGATGCTCAAGCCCTACCTTTCTCATTTTTAATTGTTTTCTTCTGCTCATACTTTCCTCCATTTTTCGTACACCCGGTTAACTCCATACCTTTCTCTGCCCCAATGAACATTTAACACGGCTAATCAAAAAATTCTAACCTGAATTTCCGTTAGAAATTCTTCCTGCTTCATGGTTTCCCGGTTGTCGATAATGTATATTTCAAAGGGATCACTCAATACCTGATACTTCCTCTCTCTGGCAAGGTTAAGCATATCCCTTATCCGCTCTGTGCTTTGAAGGTATTCTCCCCTGTAATGGCAGGACAGATACTGTCCCTTTGGTATCAGAAAATCATACACGGCAGCTGCAGGCTCCAGAATAAAAAATACATTATGGTAAACATTTATAAGCCCATTATTAATATCCTCCAAAGCTACTGTCGCTCCAATTGCCTGATTTCCGAAATCACGTATCTTGCTTTCATGCTTCCTATGGAGCTTCTTTACCGCAAAATCCATTTCTTCATCTCTGGTAATATACTCATTTATCCGGACGCAGGGACGCTCCGGCAATGCTTTCACCGTATAGATATCCGCTTTCGTCCCGGATGCTTCCGTTAAGGCAGCCATCCGCTCTTTAATTATCTGTTTTCTGTTTTTAAGGCTTTTTAACTGCTCTGCTATAAAATCCTCTTCCTCCTTAAGAAGGGCCAGAGTATTATCGATACTCTGATGATCAAGGTATTCTCTAATTTGTTTCATAGAAAAATCCAACCCTCTTAAATCAGAGATAATATTCAGTTTGTAAATATCCTTGAGACTGTACAACCTGTAACCGTTAACATCTCTTTTGGGTTTTAGTATCCCAATTCTTTCATAGTAGCGCAGAGAGTCTACTCCTATACCATAAAGCTTTGATATCTCGTTAATTTTATAATAATCCTTCACAGGTGTATAACCTCCTTGCCGCCCGGGATAATTTATAAGGTACTTGACATTGGTATTATACCAGAGTTTAAACTAAATTGGTAGGGATATCCTCTCTCAAGTATACGAAAAACCAGAAAGGTAAAACAACTATGTTATTTTCAAAGAATAAAAAAAGACTTTTAACCACCGGAAAGATGGCAGCTATCCTGCTCGGCACTGCCATCTCTTCCTTCGGAATATATAACATTCACAGACAGACCCACATCACTGAGGGCGGTGTATTAGGGTTGATTCTCCTCTTAAACAATTGGACCGGCATATCACCGTCCCTTCTAACTCCGATATTGGACATTCTCTGCTACGGCTTTGCCTTCCGGTATCTGGGAAAGGATTTTATTAAGATATCTCTTGTCTCAACCCTATGCCTGGCTGGATTTTTTAAACTATGGGAACAGTTTCCTCCGGTACTTCCAAACCTTTCCTCCTATCCTCTTGCGGCAGCCATTGCCGGGGGTCTCTTTGTGGGTATCGGTGTCGGCCTTATTATCAGGCAGGGAGCCTCAAGCGGCGGTGACGATGCATTGGCACTGATTCTTTCAAAATTACTCCATTGCCGTATTTCACGTGTATACCTTGCTACGGATATCACCGTCCTGGGCTTATCTCTGACCTATATTTCCCTTAACCGTATTGCTTATTCTCTGGTAACAGTAATTATTTCCTCTCTGCTGATTGAATATGTGCAGAATGCCGGAAAGAAAGTCAAACCAGAGACAGATGCCGAGCCGGTGGCAGCGGAAGAAGACATTGTGGAGATTGCAGATGCCAAACTTTAGAAAGAACAGTAAATGCCAAGAAAGCCGGCGGCCCTCTCGATTATACTCTATCGCAGGCCGCCAGCCAGATAAAACAGGAAAATAAGAAATTACTTTTTAACAACCCCATGCTTTAACAGAAAGTCCGTCCATATTTTATAATAAACAGCCTTCAAATGGATATTATCAAAGGTGTATTTTTCCGGTATCCCCCCTGTATTGTCCGTAATTGCTTCATTCACATCAATATAAAAGACTTTCTTATTATCGGCAAGCCTGGCAAGGTGTTCATTTCTCTCTTTGATGTTTTTATTGTTAAATATAGGGTCCGTATCGGATTTTTTCTTCGTTACATTCATAATGGCTTCTACAAATATAGTGGCGTCCGGCTGCAGTTTTTCTATCTTCCCCACTACCTTTTTATATTCCGCGGTAAAGGTCTTGGCCGTGCCGGTTCCCATTTCGTTGATGCCTAACATAACATATATTTTCTTAAAACTTTTCTTTTTTAAAGCTTCCTCTATTGTAATCTTTTGTCCGTCAACCTCTGCCACTTTCTTATCAAAAATATCATATATGGTAAGACCTACATCGGCGTAATAGGTTGGGTCTTCCCACCCTGAATATTCTGACAGCCCAACGGTTCTGGAGTCTCCGATGAACAAAGCATCTTTAAAATAGCTTTCTTTTACAGTAGCAAACTCATAGGTATCTTCTTTGGCCCCAGGCTTTGAATCCGTTGGCTTTTTCGAATTCTTTGAGTCTTTTGAATCCTTTGAATCCGCTGAATCCTTTGCGCCCTTTGAATCCTCCGGATTTTTTGCATTCTCTGAATCTTTTGCACCCTCCGGATCTTTTGCATCCTTTGAATCTTTTGCATCCTTTGAATCTTTTGCATCCTTTGAATCTTTTGCATCCTTTGAGCCGCCGGAAGCAGATACATCCTCTTTTTCCGTATTATTTGAATTACCGTTATCTGCCTTATCTTCTCCCGTTGTTTTGCCCGTATCCTCTGCCTTGCTACCGGTGGTTTTATCTATCGTATCATCCTTGTGACTGTTTTCCGATGTATTTTTCTCTATTGAAGCATTTTCATCTGCTGTGTCATCCACATTTGCTTCACTATTGTCAGCCACTTCTTTATTTATATCTAAAGAAGTGTCGTCTTTTGCTGCTTTCCACGGATAATTCCTGTCCTTTATCCCCTCAAAAACCACCGCAAGCTGCGGGTTCTTAAATAAATTCACAGAATAACCCGCATAAACGGTGTCTTTGCCTATATAGCCCAGTACCGTAAGGATCAGGGTACTAAAAATCAGCAGCATCATAAAGGGATATCTCCCCGGATTCTTAAAGGACTTCATACTAACTCCTTTCGAAAATATCAAATCTTTACAGCATTTTTGTTTTTTCAACCCGAATTTTCTGTTACATTCGCTTTTTAAAACTGAAAATACAGAAAGGGATTATTTATCCCATTTGCAAGCTGGTATACACAATACCAGAAAATTAAAAATAGTATTCCTGTACTCCAAATACTGTTCTTATACTTTTCAAACCACTTCTGCCCATAGGGAAGGCAAAAGAAGATTCCGAACAGGAAGAGCCATTTGTACTGCCCCAGATATTTTATAATATCATAAGGATTTACGCTTATCCCGGGAACCAAAGAAAACATTCTTCCGAAATAAATCCCTGCATCCGTAAGGTTATTGATAGCAAACAGCATCCAGGTAAGCGGTATGACAAGCAGCATATAGAGTCTTGCCAAAACCTTTGATTTATCCAGATAAGGTTTTAAATAGAGCTTTTCCAGCAAAATCAGAAAAAATAGTGACAAGCCCCAAAGAATGTAATTCCAGCTGGCTCCATGCCACAGACCGGTAAGCAGCCACACAACAAACAGATTGAAGGCAAGACGCCCCTTTCCTCTTCGGTTGCCTCCAAGCGGTATATATACGTAATTCTTAAACCATTTTCCCAGAGTAATATGCCATCTGCGCCAAAATTCCGTAACGGATTTTGATATATAGGGATGATTGAAATTATCAGGCAGCTCAAATCCCATCATCTTTCCTATCCCTATTGCCATCAGCGTATATCCTTGAAAATCAAAGTAAAGCTGTAAACTGTAACCAAATGCTCCAAGCCAGGCAAGCGGCGTTGAGATGCTCTGAAATCCAATCGTCTGTATATCATTCCAAAGTATTCCGATGCGGTTGGCTAATAAAACCTTCATGCCAAGCCCGATGGTAAAGACTTTTAACCCCTCTTCTACTTTTAAGAAACTGTTTCTCCGGCAGACAAGCTGTGCCTTTATGTCCTCATATGGGGTTATCGGCCCTGATACCAGCTTAGGGAACATGAAAAGATATGTACCAAGTTGCAGGATAGATGGCTCCTCCTCCACATCTCCCCGGTAGACATCAATTATATAGGCTGCTGCCTGAAAGGTATAGAAGCTGACTCCAAGCGGCAGCCCCGTTTTAAGAGATGCTATGACAGCATCCGGGGAAATCATAGTTAGGATTCCATTGATATTTTCAATTGCAAAGTTAATATATTTAAAGAAAAAGAGCATGCCGAAATTGTACATTAATGCTGCAATCAGCCATGCTTTTTTTCGTGTCGGTGCCTGCCTTTGCTGTCTTATATTTTTTGCTGCAATATAGTTGACTATAACAGATAAGAAAAGTAAAATAAGGTATTTATAATCACCTAAAGTATAAAAAATTATACTTCCCAGAAGAAGAACAACATTCCGATACCTCACAGGTACCAGGTAATATAGTACCAGGAATGCCGGTAAAAAACGAAAAATAAACTCTAGACTGCTAAAGACCAATGCTTTGTCCTCCCTCACGCTGTACTGTTATGGCCATCCTGATATCAGTAATAGATTATTACTTACAAGAGAGGATTATACACTATTTTTGAAAGAATACCATTAATTAAACTTTAATTAATTTTACAATTTGATAAACTAACTTACAGAAAAGTTAACAATTGAGTAATTTCACCCTTTTACCGCTCCCTCGGCAATCCCTTTTAAAATCTGCTTCTGAAAAATGGCATAGAAAATAATAACCGGTATTGCCGCCAGGATAAGGGCACTTAAAATGGCGGACCAATCACTGCTGTACTGTCCGAATAAGGTATTGGTCGATAACAGCAGCGTATACTTTTTATTATCCGATATATTTATCAAAGGCAAAAGGAAATCATTCCATACCCACAAAACATTGGTAATACAAATCGTTGCCGTTATGGGTTTTAACATGGGAAATACAATGCGTGAAAAGGTTTTTATATTATTGCAGCCGTCAATAGCAGCCGCCTCCTCCAAGTCTATCGGTATTCCTTTTACAAAACCATGGTAAAGGAAAATAGCCATACTGACTCCCAGTCCAGCGTAAACAAAAGAAAGTCCCACCAGTGAATTCTTGATATGAAATGCCAGTACTACCCGGTACAAGGGAATCATAATAGAACTGAAAGGTATCAGCATGGAAAAGACAAACAGGCTGAAAATAGCAGATGAGAGCTTTGTTTTGGTGCGGCATAGTTTCCATCCGGCTAAGGCAGAAAACAGTATGATAAGAACCACACTAAGGGAGGATAACAGAACCGTATTGCCAAAGCTTCGAATGTAATGCATTTTCTCAATGGTACGTATGTAATTTTTCAAGTCAATCGTCTTTGGCATTGACAGGACATTCGTTAACAGCTCTCCGTTTGTTTTAAAGGAATTGACAAATGCCATAATCAGCGGAAACAGCCAGAAGACTGCTACCAATGCCAACAGAAGATAAATCATAACATCAAAGATGGATTTTTTTCTTAACATATTAAAGTTCCTGCTCCTTTCCCTTCATAATCCTTAGCTGGATAATGGTAATCAGAAGTATAATAAGAAAGAGCACCGATGATTTCGCTGTTGCATAACCATACCGGATATTTCCTGAAAAGGCTTCCTCATAAATATTAATAGCAACCGATTGTGTTACCCTTCCCGGCCCTCCGCCCGTCAGGGAGTATATAACATCAAAGACCTGAAAAGCTGAATTTAATGTCCAGAAAATACAAATTGTCAAAGCCGGCTGAATCATTGGAAAAATAATCTTCCAAAACCTGTGCCATGCATTGGCACCGTCTAAACTGGCGGACTCTTTTAAGTATTCCGGAACTCCCTGCAGGGCTGCCATATAGATAATCATCAGGTATCCGGCAGAGCCCCATACAGATACAATGATAATGGCAATGAATGCATACTTCGGGTCACCAATCCAGGATTTATCAAGAAAAGTAATTCCCCAGTTATCCGCCAGATAGTACAACACCTTTGTAAAGATAAAGGACCACATATATCCGCCGATAATCATGCTAATCATATTCGGCATATAAAAAAGCGTCCGGAAAATCCCCCTTCCCTTTGCCCTGCTCTCAATTGCAACAGCAAACATAAGTGCGGTAACATTAGCTACAACAAGCATTACCACCACATATTTCGTTGTAAACAGAAGGGAATTCCAATAATCGGTATCCGCCATAATTTCTTTAAAGTTGCTGATTCCCACAAAGTGGTAGCTCCTATTTAAACCGTTCCAATCCGTCAATGCATAAAACATACCTGCTATGGCAGGATAAAGTTTAAAGATGATGTATACGATCAAAGCCGGTGTCACAAAGAGCATTAATGTCAGGTTTTCCCGTTTCTTGCTATGCATTTTATTTCTCCTCATTCTGATAGAAAAGGAGCAGGCATTTGCCCGCCCCTTAACTTTTTACTTATTAAAAGCATTTGATTCTTTAAAAGTCTCATCCAGTTTCTTTATAATTTCATCCGCCTTCACTGCACCGACACAATATTCCTGCAGTAATTTTCCCTGCTCATCTGTTACTGCCGAGGGTAATACCAAATCCTGATAAGAGCGTCCCTGCTCTACGTATTTGGATGCATCAGCAACCCAGGGTGAGGATTCATAATTATGAACCGTTGCCAAAGGGTTAAAGGAACAGGATTTAAAAAGTGCTGAGGAATCCTTATCATCCAGTACATAATTTGCAAATTCAAGAGCAATATCGAGATTCTTGCTGTTAGGATATACCCCTAAGGTCGTTGAGGTTGACAGATTCACAAGAGTACAGTCTTTATTGTTATTGATAGGAAGCGGAAATACTCCCATATTCATATTAGGATTTGTTGTCATAATAGTCTGGGCTGCCCAGGTTCCCTGTACATACATGGCTGCCTTTCCATTTGCAAAATCTGCGCTTCCGGCCTCACTGCCTTCTTCCATTGGCCTTTGCGTACCATTTTGGATGATAACATCAATCGGATCGAAGATATCCTTAATTTCCTCATAGGAAGCTTCATCCTTATACATTCTCTCCAGCCAGTCCTTATTCTCCCCTGAGACCTTTCCTCCTATGGTAAGGGCTGTCATAAGCTGAGGCACCCACTGTTCCTGGAAGGCAAGCATAAACGGTGCATATCCTTTTTCCTTTAAAACCTTGCAGACATTCTTTAATTCATCCAATGTATCAGGGGCTTTCAGACCGCATTTTTCAAAAATATCTTTATTATACAATACTCCCCATGCCTGGCTCTCAATTGGTACCGCTAATACTTTACCATCCACTGTGACAGTTTTTCTTACGTTTTCATAAATTTTGCCTGTAAGGGGCTGGTTTGTAAGATCCGTCAGGTTCCCTGCCTTCGCATACGCGGCTATGTTATTGCTATGCAGCGTATAAAGGTCCGGTGCATCATCCCCGGAGATCCTGGCCTGTAATACACTTTCGAACTGATCGGAGCTTGGCATCTCCAGGTTCACCTTCACCTTAATCCCTTTTTCTTCCATTTTAGCTTCAAATTGCTTGCAATAGGTTTCCCACTGGTCCATATACTGCGGAAAACTCATCATGACATTTAATTCCACTTCTTTCACCGGTGCTTGAGTCTGTTGTTCCTTTGTCTCATTCTTTGCACAGGCCCCCATAGAAAAAATTACGCTTACCGCCACACCCAAAGCCAGCAGCCTTCTTACTGATTTCATAACTAATCCTCCCGACTGAATATAATAATATGTTTTACACTTCTTATGTCATCTATCTCCCGTCTGAATACATTATAAGATACCGGATGGTAAATAACATTTTCCATTTCAGTTTAAGTTTATTGTATATTATTATCTTCCTTCAGCTCTCCTGGAGTTCTCCCATAGAACTTTTTAAAGGTCTTATAGAAATGCGCCTGATCAACATAGCCAAGCATTTCACCAACCTCCTTTATCGGAATCTTGTAGGAGACTATCAGCTCTTTCGCACGTTCCATACGAAGGGAGGTAACATACTCTGAAAATCCTTTCCCTGCAACCGTTTTAAATATCTTGCTTAAATATTCCTTACTGATGAAAAAAGTCGCGGCAGCCTGCTCTAAGGTGATTCCCTCCGTATAATGTTCTTTTACATACTCTATGATTTGTTTTATATCAATCCGGTTTCTGGTATGGATCAACTCCTGTATTCTAGTATAAGCCGTATAATATAAATCTGTCAGAAAGCTATACATTTCTTCAAAGGAACATTCTTTGCTGAATACAAAGACAGTACTTTTACCCTCAAAGATTTCCTTCGCATCATACTGCCTTTCCATGATAAACTGCTGCAAGATACCAAGCATGGAATAATAAATGCATATCATACTCCCTTTTGGAACCGGCTCTGATTCATTCTTTGCTATAAGTTCATAGATGTCATTCAGAATACTCCTCATTACCTGCATATCACTGGTAATCATGGCATCTGCAAGGGAATCCCTAAGCTTATAATAGCTTCCGGCCCAGGCAGTATCTAAAAAGCTTCCGATTAAATTTTCTCCCCTTACGTCCTTTTTCTCCCGAAGTGTATGAACGCATTTTCTTAACAGCTGATTCAGCTCCTCCTGCTTTACCGGTTTTAGGAGATAATCCAAAGCTCCCAACTTCATGGCGCTTCGGACAAATTCATAATTATCATACCCGCTGACAAAGATAACACAGGCATCATTGCCTTCCCCCCGCAGTGCGGTAATCAAATCAAGTCCGTTTAACAGCGGCATATTTACATCAACCAGGATAATTTCCGGCTTCATGTGATGTATCAGCTCCAGACCATACTCTCCGTCAGAAGCTTCCCCAACAATCCGGATACCAAATTCTTCCCAGTATCCCAATTGCCTGATAACCTTTCTGGTCCAGGTTTCATCATCAATAATCACTGCTTTCACCAATGTCATATTTTCTATTCTCCTTCACGGCCTTTGTGAGTATCCGGACGGTTGTCCCTTCCCCTGTCTGGCTTTCAATGGTGACTCCGTATTTTGTATCAGGATACTTTAGCCTTATACGTGAATGTACATTTCCGAGTCCAATATGGGAGCTTGTTTTTAATGCATTTCCCGCATCTCCTCTTAATATCTCACGAATTTGTGCCAACCTCTCCTGTGATAAACCAATACCGTTATCACTGATTTCTAACAGCAAATCATCTTCTTCCGTAAGCATGGCCTTTAACTGTATCTTCCACGTTCCTGTTTTATTGATGAGTCCATGCCCAAGGCTGTTTTCCAGTATTGGCTGTAAGATAAGCTTGGGAACCACATATTCCATCAGCTCCTTTTTTACCTGTACTTCAAATTCTATCCGGTTATCAAATCTTTCATTTTGAATATTCAAATACTCCTGTAAATAGCGTATTTCCTCTCTGATGCACACCATCTCCCTGGTAAAGCTTAAAGAGTAACGCATAATATCACTTAAGGAGGTAGTCATATCATAGATTTTAGTTACGTTCTTTTCTAAAGCAATTCCGCCTATAGTCTGTAAGGTGTTATGCATGAAATGCGGGTTTATCTGTGCCTGCAGCGCTCTGACCTGTGCCTCTCTTTTTTCTATCTTACTTTGGTATTCCTGCTTTATTAACCTTTGGTTACGTTCCATCATTAGATTAAAGCTGTTTTGCAGTATTCCGATTTCATCCTTTCTATCAGAGGGAATCTCTTCGGAATAGTTATTAATCATTGCTGTTTTCATCTTCTCTGCAAGTGCAATAATCGGCTTACTAAAAATACCCGAAAATAAAACAGAACCGCCAATGGAGATAATCACTGCAATACCGGAAATAATTGATCCGGCAATCAGCATCTGCCTCATAGCATTGGTAATCACGAAACTTGGCACCGCAAAAAGGATTATCAGCTTTCCTCTATTCACACTTCTGTAAAACCAGAAATTATCTTTATAGTAGAATTCCTGTTCCTTGCCCTTTGCAAATTTCTCAATAACCTTTGCCAGGTCTGCTGTCTGTATTTTGGAATCGCTTTTGCTGTAATCAGCCTCTATTAATTCCTGCTCATCATTAAAAAGCATCACCGATTCATCTTCTGTTGTTTTAATATTTTCTAATATGTCCTGAATTTCATATGGTCTTATCTTTATTGTTATCAATGCAACCGGTACATTCTCATAAAAGTCATAAACCTGATGGGCTATCATAATTTCTTTCCCTTCCCGTTTAAACACAATGTTCGTCTGCAGAGATTTCTCTCTATCCTTCCAAAACTTCAGTTTATCTCCTGCCGCTTGCATATCCGCTCCGGAACGCTTGGCTACCAGGACCTGATTTGTCTTCAGATTAAATATTTCAATGGAATTGATGTTACTATCCATGCTTATTACGGTATTCATGGCTGTGATAAGCTGCAGTTTTGAGGTATAATCCAGGCTCTTTCCTGTTTTGCACCAATCCATGATGACGTTTTTGATTCCCTTATTGACTTCGAAATTGTAAAATTGATTTATATAGTCTTTTGTTTCAAGGCCTAACCGGTCCTGCAGCCAGCCAATACTCATCTTTCTGTTATAGATTAGTTGATCCTTTAATGTACTGCGGGATATCAGTACTGTTATCATGGTAGTCGAACCAACCAAAAGCAGGGAAAATACTAAAATCACCAGCAGTATTTTCTTACGGATAGATGAATTATAATATATTCCTTTCAACTTTAGCTCCTCCCAAATATTTCATTGCATAAATTATAACACGAATAACAGCCATTTGGTGTTTCGCTTCATGAATATATTTAGTTTTATTTATTGTATTTTTTTAAGATGGCTATTCTTATATCACAATTAATTATAGCATCCTATTAGTATATTGCTGTATAATGTATACAGCAAATGATGAAGGGGACTTTTTATGTGTGGAGGTGCATCTTGTCAGAAAAATATGAAGAAATAAGAGTACAGGAAAATGCAATTTACGAAGCAATAGAACAGATTTCAATCCCTGCAGCAAAATCAACCGGGAATGATGTGTTTGACCGGGCATTAGACTGGCTATGCCAGGATACGGAAGCTGTCTTGGATTTTGGCTGCGGACACGGTACTTTGATTTTTCTTTGTTCCATACGCGGAACAAAAAATCACACAGGCATCGATATATCCGACATAGCAATAAGAATTGCGGAAAAAAGAAAATTATCAACTTCCAATGGAACATTTGCTTTTATTGACGGCGGACTGGAAAAACTAAGTGATATACAGGATAGTACATTTGATGCTGTTATCCTGTCTAATGTCGTAGATAATTTATACCCAGAAGATGCCCGCAGCCTGCTGTTACATATTAACCGTATTCTGAAAACATCCGGAAAAGTACTCGTTAAATTGAATCCTTATATCACAAAAGAACAGATGGAGGAATGGGGTATAACGGTAATAAAAGACAATCTCTTAAATGATGGGTTTTATCTATGGAATAACACAACAGAAGAATGGCGGGATATACTCTCCGCCGGTTTTGAGATTACAGATTATCAGGAAATCTACTATCCTGAACACGATATGTATAACAGATTATTTTTATTGACAAAAAGCAGTAAATAGTAATTTTAACAGAAAAAGCCCTGCAGCTATTCTTCACACCGAACTTAAGCCCGTGTGTTACAGGAAAATTGCAGGACTTCTTCTGCCGTTTATTTTACAACAGCCCTGATATTATTTAATACCACCTTTTACCAGTGCTGTATTAATCTCTTCTCTCATGTCAATAACAGCCTGTCTGGAAGCGTCTGCATAGGCCTCCGGTCCGAATTTTTCATAATTCTTAGCCTTATAGGCAGCAATAATACCCCTGGAGGAACTGACAATGGCGCCAAGACCGTCCTTGTTAAAGTAATCCACTAAATCTTCTGCCTTTCCTCCCTGTGCTCCGTAACCGGGAACCAGGATATAAGTCTTTGGCATAAGCTTTCTTAGTATCTTTCCCATTTCCGGATAAGTAGCACCAACGACCGCTCCGATATAGCTGTAGCTGTCTCCCATATGCTCCCTTCCCCATTCTGAAACCATCTCACCAATCAGCTCATATAAGGGTTTTCCGTCAACGAGCTTATCCTGAATTTCACCGCTGGAGGGATTGGAGGTCTTAACCAGAATGAAGAGTCCCTTCTTTTCTTCCTTGCAGACATCAATAAATGGCTTGACACCATCAGAGCCCAAATATGGATTTACCGTGGCAAAGTCTTCATCAAAACCCTTATACGTATTCTTTCCTACCGTAACCTTTCCCAAATGTCCTACGGCATAGGCAGCAGAGGTAGAGCCAATATCTCCTCTTTTGATATCTCCGATAACAACAAGTCCTTTTTCCTTGCAGTATTCAATGGTCTTTTTATAAGCTATCAGACCTTCAATACCAAACTGCTCATACATAGCAATCTGCGGCTTTACAGCCGGTATCAGGTCATAGGTTGCATCTACTATTCCTTTGTTAAACTGCCAGATGGCTTCTGCTGCTCCTGCTAATGTTTCCCCTTTTTCCTTGTATGCCTTTTCCTTTATCTGTTCCGGAATATAATCAAGCATGGGGTCAAGTCCTACAACAATGGGTGCCTCTGTTTTCTGGATTTTGTTAATTAACTGCTGAATCATTACTGCCTCCGTTTTATAATTTTTGTCAGTCTTTATAAACCACCTGTCCGTCAACAAGGGTGTACTTTATTTTTCCTTTTACTCTTCTGCCATGAAAAGGGGTATTTCTGCCCATGGAAGCAAAAGTCTCTTTATCTATCTTATACCACTCACCGGTATCAACAATTACGATATCAGCTGCCTTCCCTTCCCTTAGGCTTCCTCTTTCTATCCCCAGTATATCTGCCGGGTTATAACTAAGCTTTTTCACAAGTTCCATAAAGGTAAGTATTCCCGGTTCCACCAGTTCGGTATAAGAAAGGGCAAAAGCTGTCTCCAGGCCTACTATGCCAAATGGTGAATGAAGAAATGATTTTTCTTTCTCCTCTTTGCTGTGAGGTGCATGGTCTGTTGCAATTGCATCCAATACACCGTTCTTAAGCCCCTCTTTTAATGCCTGTACATCCTCTTTGCTTCTTAGGGGAGGATTCATCTTATAATTGCTGTCGTCACAAGGGATATCATCATCCGTCAGGGTAAAATGATGGGGGCACACTTCTCCCGTTACGGGAAGTCCCTCTTTCTTAGCCCATTCAAGGAAAGCTACGCTGTCTTTTGTGGAACAGTGGCACAGATGAAGCCTTACTCCTGTTTCCTTGGCAAGCAGGATATCCCTGATTGCAATAATATCTTCAACGGCATTGGAAATACCGGGTAAATGAAGCTCTTTTGCTACATTTCCTTCATTAATGACTCCATCTCCTGCCAAATCCTTGTCTTCACAATGGGCAAATACCGGAATTCCTGCCTCTTTTGCCTTAAGCATCCCTTCTCTGTAAAGGGAAGTACTCATAACCGATTTTCCATCCTCACTGATAGCTGCCGCCCCTGATGCTGCCATTCCTGCAATATCTGCCAGTTCTTCACCGGCCTGTCCGTATGTTACGGCGCCTATGGGAAGAATATGAACCCGCGCTTCCTTTTTTTCCTTCTCCTTGAGCCACTCAATCATCTCTTTGCTGTCAATAGCCGGCCTGGTATTTGGCATGGGGCATATAGTGGTAAAACCACCCCGTGCCGCCGCCCGGGAGCCAGTCATAATGGTTTCCTTGTATTCGAAGCCAGGCTCTCTTAAGTGCACATGCAAATCAATAAATCCCGGCATAACGTAAAGTCCTTCCGCATCAATGACCACATCCGCAGTAATCTCAAGATTCTTACCAACTGCTGCTACGAGTCCATTTTTTACATACAGATCCCTTATTCCGTCCACCCCGGTAGAAGGGTCCAGTACATGGCCTTTCTTAATTAATACCGACACATTATCCTCCATTCTTTTACACGGCTTGTACATCATAAGCTTGTACTATAGTTAAAAGTTTTATAATTCAGCCTTTGCAATATCTTCCAACATCGCCTTATTGCTTGCATATTTCTCAATTTCTTCTTTCGTTACCCATTTAAAATCATTTAATTCTTCCGAAAGAACCACATCATCACTCATACACAGAAGATGGAAGCAGATTCCTATGTTGCAGACATCACCTATCATAAAAGACCATGTATATAATATCCGGTTAATATGGGCAGTAAGCCCTGCATTTTCATAAACAATACGAAGCACTCCCTTTTCCGGACTTTCTCCGAATTCCAGTTTTCCATCTATGAATTCCCATTGGTACGGATCCATGATCCTGTCATCATACCATCTCTCCACCAACAAATATTTATCTTCATATTGGACAATACCTTTCACAAGTATTCTGTATTTCTCCATAAAATAACCTCCCGCTTTTTTTCTTTCTTAATTCAGCTTCGACAGCTTTAGTTATTTTCTTCCATCCTGCCTGTTTTTATTATAACGTAAGCCTTGTTCAAATACAACCTTTCCTTTCATCCAAAAAAAGGATTGTATAATTAATTCTTTCCTGTAAAACCTATTCCTGTAACAATTATTAAAAGATAGTGTGAATGTGAAAGAAAGGATGATTTTATGGATAATTTCCTGGGATTTAATAATATGCTCCCCCCTGCTCTGGCAGTTTATCTTGCCAATGATGTAGCAGCAAGGGATGCTTTTCTGGAACTGGATGATGCAAAGAGGGACGAATTCCTGGCATATTCTAAGGAATTTCAATCAAAAGAAGAGCTGGAAAGATATCTTTATTACCACGATGAAGATAATTTCCGATAAATTTAAAGAACATAAGAAATCCCGTTGCTTTCCTTTACACCAGATTCAAGACAGTGTATTACGAAAAAAGCGACGGGATTTCTTACGCCATCCAAAATAGCTTTTGCAGCAGCCCATACTAGCAGCGCACAGGTACTGCCCCTCCCTCCTTAAAGGGTATAAGAAAGGCCTGTATTCCGTTAGAATAGGGAGCGATTTCATAAAGTTGGAAGAATATTATTATTCCTCCCGGTACTACATAGAAGTTCTTTTCATTAAAATTCTCTCTTACCAGATCCTTTACATCATCAAAATATAAGGTACTGTTATCTATCATGTTATTTGCTATCTGCTTGTTTATTTCATCAATGATATAAGATGTATAATCTTTCTTTCCCGGAAAAAATTCCGACAATTCTATTCTTCTTCCGCTTTTTAAATTCCAGGTATCTGCACTTCTGGTTGTCATTCCATGGGCTCCTCCTGTATATTCATACCGGTCAAAGAACAGGCTTAATACACAGTTGTCATTATACGTAATTGTATAATTTGTTAACACTTCGTAGGCCCTCACCGGAAAATCATTGGCAGTGGCGTATTCATAATCATCAATTGCCATTTGAAAAAGCTTTGTTACATGATACTTCTTGTAAAGGGTAGCCTCTGCCTTGTAATATACACTAAGCTTTCTTGCGAAGCTGCGAAACCGCTCTGAAGCAAATTGCGGATACTGAATCTCATAGGTCAAAAGCTTCTGTCCCTTGTACTCCATCTCTCCCTTTAACTGATATTCCCTTACATTAACACTATTAATACCCAAGCTTGCTTCACCATAGAAATCTTTGTGTTATTATATGCTTTACAGGGCTTATTGGTTCAATATATTCCTCAAAGCTTCATAGGCCATTGTAAACGCCCTCTCACTATCAGAAAGAGAAAAGTTCATTCCGTCTCTCTCAAGCTGCCGGAAACCTGCAAAATCCGCAAGATGAGGCTCAAGGCTTAAAAATCCCCGGTATCCTTCTTTATCAAGCTCTTTTAGTATTTCCTTCACCCTGCCGTCTCCCTCTCCTGCTACTCTGACTTCTCCGGTTTCCTTTAACGCATCTTTTATATGCACATAGGAAATATACGGTTTTAAGAGTTCATAGGCCTTTACCGTGTCCTCTTTGCACTGTACAAAATTTGCGAAGTCAAATACCGCTTTAAAGCTGTCACCAAAAAGGGCTTCCATAATATCTTTGCAGCGAAGGGCAGAATCACCGTAAATACCCTTTTCATTCTCGTGCAGCAGAATTACCCCATTGCTTTTCCCATAATCTTTAAGCCTTCCAAGGCGTTCAATCACTTCATTTTTATATTTTCCCGCCTCTTCTGTCTCCGGGATATAAAAGCTGAATATCCTGATATTAGGGGTATTAAGGATATGGGCTGTTTCCGCTACCCTCTTAAAGCTGTCAAAATGCTCCTTAAAGCTGTCATTTATAGATATCTTTCCTACGGGAGAACCAATGGCTGATACCTTTATCCCCTCACTGTCTAAGTATGCCCTTATCTCTTTTACTTCTCCCGCAGCAAAATCTGCCACGCTCCTGCCTCCTGCACTGCGAAATTCCAGATATTCCATTCCAAGCTCTTTTAAAAGTCTTATCTGGATTTTAAGCTCCTCACTGATTTCATCTGCAAAGCCTGTTATCTTAGAAAGTTTAAGCATGCCGTCCTCCTTCATTTATTCATCCTTTCCAGCATGATGCCTTTTCTTCACGCTTACAGGATAACTTCTTTCCCATTTCTAGCCGATTCATATATCGCCAGCATTAGTCCCACCGTGTCTTTTATCTGTTCGATACCCAAAGGAACCTTCTTTCCTTCCTTTAATGCCTGGTAATAGTCCGTAATGCAATCCTGATGCCCTGCTCCCCAATAGCTTTTGCCCATACTTTCCTTTTGTTTTGCTAAACTCACAGGAAACTTCCCGGTATCTATTTCCCTGCCTTCAAAATCAAAGCAGGCTGTTCTCATCTCTTCAATACGCAGATTCATATTCTCACAGTGCAGTTCAATAATGGGCGGCATATTGGTACAATAAGCTGTTGTCGCATAAAAGCAGCCCTTTACACCGTTTTCGTACTGAATATAGGCTTCCATCATATCTTCCACCTCTATAATACCTTTCAGATGATGGTTTGCCATTACGGCATCTGCTTTAACCGGCTTTCCAAGAAACAGGGTAAGTAAATCCAGAGAATGTACCGCCTGATTGATCAAGACTCCTCCTCCCTCTGTCTTAAGGCTGCCTCTCCAGCCGCTCTCTGTATAATATTCTTTATTCCTGCTCCAACTGACAAGAGCCCTTCCCCCTATGACCTTTCCCGGTATGCCGTGCTTCATAAGCTCTGCTGCTTGCAGGGTTCCGGGATTATAACGGTTCTGAAAGCATAGTCCTAACTGACCTTTTGATGTACCTGCTGCTTCTTTTAATCCGGCATATTCCTCATAGCTCATGGCCGGCGGCTTCTCCATGAATACATGCATTCCCTTTGTTAATGCGGCTTCTGCCATCGGAACATGAAGATAGTGGGGCGTGCAGATATGAAGCACTTGAAGGTCCTCTTCCCGTAACATTTCCTCCAAGGAAGTATACACCTTCGCCCCATACCGTCTTGCAATCTCTTCTGCCCTCTCTTTTCTGATGTCACAGACAGAAGTAAGCTTTATCCCTTTTTGCCTGTCCAGACAGGCCGCATGAACCTGTGCAATACTGCCGCACCCTACGATTGCTGCTCTTATTTCAGTTTCCATTTTTGCTACCGTAGCTGCCTTTTGTATCAAAAGTGATTTCCTTCACATTCTCTTTACGGGCAGATGCCTCTCTTCTCTTATTAAGTTCTTCCAAAAATAACTCTTCGTCTATGGGAAGTGTTACCGGCTTATTTAACCAGGAGGATAAATGCATGGCATTGGAAAGCATCAGCCCCTGTATTCCTTCTCTTCCGTCAGCTATTAAGGGAGTTCCTGAAAGAATCCTTGCTGCAAAAGCTTTTAACACTCCTATATGCTGGCTGTTCTCTCCTGTAATGTCTAATTCCCTATAAGCCCCTTCCGGCCTTTTAAAGCCTTCCGTAGCTGTAAAGCAGTATTCTCTTTCATTTACTGCAAGTTCATACAAGGTAAGCTTACCCTCTTCGCTCACTAACTTTCCCTTTTCCAAAGTGATTTCAAAACGGTTGGTTCCCGGTGCATCACCTGTTGAGGTAATGAATACGCCTGTAGCACCGTTTTCCAGTGTAAAATAAGCCGTCACATCATCCTCCACCTCAATGTTATGCCATTTGCCGTTATGGCAAAATGCCTGTACCTCTTTTGGCATACCGCATATCCACTGCAATAAATCCAGGTTATGAGGGCATTGGTTTAAAAGTACGCCTCCTCCCTCACCGTCCCAGGTCGCTCTCCAGTCCCCTGAA
Source organism: Anaerocolumna xylanovorans DSM 12503 (assembly GCF_900143645.1). GTDB lineage: Bacteria > Bacillota > Clostridia > Lachnospirales > Lachnospiraceae > Anaerocolumna > Anaerocolumna xylanovorans. The sequence goes on from NZ_FRFD01000009.1 coordinate 267,479, forward strand.
TCATAGTAAGCCTGGGTACGGTACCAGTCCGTAATGATCCAGTTGACCCGTTTTATTTCCCCGAGACTTTTACCCTCTACCAACTCCTGCATCTTTTTATAGACCGGATTGGTCCTTTGGTTAAACATCATGGCAAATACCAGATTGTGCTTTTCTGCCTCCTCATTCATTTCTCTGACCTGTTTTGTGTATACTCCTGCCGGCTTCTCACATAAGGCATGAAGCCCATGATGAAATGCACTGATTACAAGACCCGGATGCTGATAATGAGGTGTAGCCACCAGTACTGCATCACAAAGGCCGGAAGCAATCAACTCTTCTCCTTCTAAGAAGATAACAACCTCTTCTCCCAGATTAGCACGTACCCATTCCCTTCTGCTTTCCTTTCTGTCTGCCACCGCAGTCAGTATAAGTCCTGGTATTTCACCTTTTTTAATATTCTCTGCATGGGTGCTTCCCATATTTCCGATTCCGATAATCCCGATTCTAACCTCTTTCATTTATATTTTCTTTCAACCTTAATCCTTTCTGTTAATATCCCAATTTCTTCAGATTGTCATAGCTTTGTTTCAAGCAGCCAAAGGGACTGGTCTGGCAGGTGTCCTGTTCCACCAGCAGATAGTCACAGTTGGTTTCCTCTAACGCCTCCAGTATTCCTGAAAAATTAAGGTTTCCTTCTCCGACAGGTGCCATCACCCCATTGCCGCCAACTACCGCCATATCCTTAAGATGCACACAGGGCAATCTGTCTTTTAGTTTCTTAATCCAGCAGATAACATCTGCTCCTGCTGCCTGTACCCAGTAGGTATCCAAAGTTATTCCCATCTCCCGGGGTGTAAAAACTTCCAAAAGCCTCTCCAGTATGGTTACCCCATTTTCCTTCTCAAATTCAAAATTGTGATTATGATACATAAAAAGCTTCCCGCTTGCAGCAATTTTCTTTACCGGCTCCTTAAAATCCTCATAAAAATAAGGCAGCCAGTCCGCTCCCCTGTATTTCTCAGGCATGGCTCCAAGTCCAATATAAGGACAGCCTAAGATGTCATGTTCCTTAATCAAATTCTCCGTATCATACAAAATACGGTTGACATCACTGTGAGTCAATACCGTCTTTACGCCATGGCTGTCGCAGATTTCCCGAAGCTTTTCCGGGGCTATCCCCTTTCCGGCTCCAGATATCTGTACATAACGGTACCCAATATCTGCAATCTTTTTAATAGTCCTCTCAAAATCTTCTTCTGTTTGGATATAATTTCTTACCGTATATAGCTGCGCTCCCACTTCCATAAGTTTATGCCTCTTTTCCTTATTTTCTTTTGTTTTCTTCTAGTTTGATTCTACCGTATCTTCCCGGTATATACCATTGCATATGAGGACAATTATATTGTAAATATAGCGGTTTTGTTTTATAGTTAAGAAAACGAAGGCTTGAAAGGAGCTTCCTATGGCAGCACTGGCAGAAATCACAACGGAACACATTATGTTTGGCTACAGCTACAGCAATGAAACAAGCAAGGACTATCAGCTCCATTGTCATAACTTCTTTGAAGTCTACTACTTTTTGGAAGGCGATGTGGATTATTTGGTAGAAGGTAAACACTACAAGCCGGTTCCTCACAGTATGCTGCTCCTGGCTCCTAATGTCTTTCACGGAGTACGGATTAACAGTGATACGACCTACCGCCGGATTGCCTTGCATTTCTTCCCGGAACTGTTATCCATGGAGCGGAGAACAATGCTGTTGTCGGTATTTCCAGGCGTCACCAGGGAGGATAAGAAAGAGATTTATTACGAGGGAACAGCAAAGGAGAAATTCTACCCCTTTCTGGAGGCATTGATTGAATGTGCAAAGCTCCCGGCTGATCTTCGTGATACTTTCGTTCCTGTCTATCTGGAAGCACTCTTATCACGTATTAAGGCATGCCAAAGCAAAACCGGTATCCCTGATAAAACGGAAGGAAACTCTGAAACCATCAATCAGGTGATCAACTACTTAAATGAGCATTTTACCAGTCAGATAACCCTTGATTTCATTGCCGAAAGGTTCTGCCTTAGCAAACATCATCTAAACAAAGTCTTCCGAAGGGCAACCGGAACCACACTTTGGGATTATCTGACCTATAAACGTGTCATTTACGCCAAACAGCTGCTTATGGGAGGTCACAGTGCAGAAGAAGCTTCCCGTCTCTGCGGCTTTTCGGATTATTCTGCCTTTTACAGAGCCTACCGTAAAATCACGGGAAACAGTCCGGTTAAAGACCGCGGATCACTGCCTTCTCTCATACAATAGTAAAATAGCAGTGTCAAGTTAGGTATTCTTTGAATACCTTAATGGTGAACACATCCGCTTTAAAAGGGATAGAACCAGCCATGGAAAATAAGAAAACCGTAAGTCTGTGTATGATTGTAAAAGATGAGGATTGGATACTGGATAGATGCCTTAACAGTGTTACAGATATTGTAGATGAGATTATAATCGGCGATACGGGCTCATCTGATAATTCAAAAGAAATTGCTGCAAGATATAACGCACAGGTATTTGATATTCCCTGGGAAGATGATTTCTCCAAGGCAAGGAACTTAACATTGGAAAAAGCCTCCTGCGATTGGATACTGCTTCTCGATGCGGATGAAATCTTTAACAGAGAGGATTCAGAAGTCTTCTTAAATCTTCTTGGCGATGAAAAATATGATGGTTACCATTTTACTCTTCTTAACTATTTTAATGAGGAGAATACAAAGGAATATTCCGTTCATTATGCCTTCCGGCTGCTAAGAAATACAGGGGAATATTACTTTGAGGGCAGAATTCACGAACAGATTAATAAAAAAGGAGGCCGCTTTGATGCCTCCCTCTTCACCCTTGCCGATGTCACTCTTTTTCATTACGGCTATACGGAGAAAGCCGTTGAAAAGAAACAAAAACATACACGGAACATGCCGCTCTTAAAAAAGCAGCTGGCAGATAACCCTTCCGACCCCTATTTTCTCTTTAATATTGCAAATGAATACATGGCACAGGGCGAAATTAACAAAGCCCTGGACTACTACTTGAAATCCTATGAAAAGAAAGCCCTTACACAGGCGTATTTTCCGCATATCTTCTACCGTATCATCCTTTGCTGCATGACCATGAAAAATTCCGTAAAGGCTCTGGCTTTCGCGGCAGAGGGACTGGCTTATTATCCCGAGTGTACCGATTTCGAGTACTTAAGGGGCTGTATCTATCAAAGCAGCCACCGCCATCTGCTGGCGATTTCCTCCTTTAAGCGCTGCCTGTCTATGGGTGAAGCACCGACCAGATTCCGCTTCACCGGAGGCTGCGGTACCTATAAGGCCTATCTTTCCCTTGGGGATATATATACGGAAGAGGAAGTGTATTTAAGCGCCGTCGATTGTTATGCCAAATCTCTACAATACAAGGAATCCCCAGGTTGTACAATATCTCTTGGAAAGGCTCTTTCCCATCTATACACAGATGACTTTTTGCTCTTTGACCAGTTAATGAGTTATCTGCCCTATGCCGATTACGGTGAAAAGCTTCTTCATGCCGTTCATATACTGACAGAAACAAGGCTTTATAAATCAGCACAAACTATTTTAGAACAGAGTAACCTGTTTTCAGAATGGAAAGGGGATTACCTGTTTCTGACCGGAAAGCTCTCCTTTTATCTTCATGAGTATGAAAAAGCAGTTTCTGCCTTTTTGGCATTCTTTGAAGAAAAACTCTCCTTGTCTGCTCTTGCATGTTACAAGGATGAGGTACCTTCCTACTTTTTCTTAAGCCTGCTATTTCATGATACCCTACACCTTGATAAATTGTATGGCTTTTTTAGCAGTCTGACTGACAAAAGAAAAAATACCTGCTTCCTGATTGCAAGCTATCTCCTGCCTGAAAGTTTCCCGGAAGGGTACGCCTCTTCTTTTGATTACAGTTTCTTTTACACAGTATTTGAAATACTGCTAAAATCAGAAGGAATGTCTGCTTCTGGCAAACTTTTGCCCGGCATTCCAAAGCTTTTTATTCTGGATGCCTATACAAAACTTGGCGAAATATATGCCGCGCAGGGCTATTATGAGGAGGCGGCAGCTTCTATCCTGCAATCCGTTAAAGAATATAATTATATTGATAAGGATAGTGCCTGGCGTTTAGGTTCCTGCCTGTAGCAGTTTTTACAGTATAGGGCGGGACTTATCCTGAATGCCATGAGTTATATAAAACTGCGAAAATATATAATATTTCTGTCCGGGTCATAAAAGCTCATATTTCTGGCACCCCAGGGACGCGTTTCTGGTTTTTCAATTATATCCGTCCCCAATTTCAATAACTTTTGATATTCTTCATCCACATCATCAACAGTAAAAGCAAGGCACATGTTCCGGTTATTGTTTTCTTTAACACTTCCATCATTATAAATTGTCAGCATGGTTTCATCTGCGATAAGTGTCTGATGCACAATATCACTACTACCGTTGTCAATATTTAATAATGCCTTATAAAAATCCGCCAGCCTGACTACATCATTTGTCAGTAATCCTACTTCACCTATTTTCATAGATCAACCACCTTACCCTTTTTATAATTTCACATGTAATATAGCTTATGCCTCCGTATTTTATTTCGTAAATACATTGATCTTTTCAATACTGATACAATTCATATGATCATCGGTAAGTTCTCTTGTTTCATCATTATGATTATTATAATTAGGTTCAGCGTGCCTCACAAAATAAACAACTGTCATTTTTAAAGCCTCCTATAATATCTAACTTATCCTTTGATTTTATATACATTATAAAGAATGTTACTCCTCTTTTGCAATTCAAATAACAATTAAAATCATATTTTCTGCAGCAGCACTAATTGAGATAAAATGGCAGCTACAGCCACACTTCTATTTACTTATTATTTGTCAACTGACAAGTATAGCAGGAATTAAAAGTAAAATAATGTATATGTAAAATATTGGATGTTTGCAGGCTCCCAATCAAATTTTAGTGCTTAATATAACCATTTTAGAAGTTTGACTGCAATATAGCCATATGCTATAACGAAGTCACCAACCCCACTAATAAACGGTGGACAAGGTAAAATTTATTTTAAGATATAAAAGAAAGGGGTATAAGTATGAAGGTATCTTATTTAAAAAGAATTATGGCATCTGTTCTTATCATCTGTACAGTCTTTTATCTGATTTCGGTTCCTGTTGTAAAAGCTGCAGATAATAATGATGCCGCTGTTTATGGGAACAATTATCCCATCATCATGGTACATGGTTGTTTTGGCTGGGGCGGCAATGAACCGGACGGAGTCTATTACTGGGGAGGTGCAGAAAGTCTGACTCAAAAGCTTACCGCAAAAGGATATACAGTATATTCTCCTTCTATCGGTCCCGTTTCCAGTAACTGGGACAGGGCATGCGAACTGTATGCGTACATAGTGGGTGGAGTAGTTGATTATGGCGAGGCACATTCCAAAGAGTATGGGCATGCGAGATATGGAAAGACTTATCCCGGTGTTTACAAGCAGATTGGAACTCTGGACGCTTCCGGTGATATTCAAAAAGTCCATCTGATCGGCCACAGTATGGGCGGACAAACCATCCGTCTGTTAGCCCAGCTTTTAGAAAATGGTGATGCAAACGAAGTATCGTCTACCACAGACGGAAGTATCAGTCCCCTTTTTACCGGCGGAAAATCATGGATATCCAGCATTGCCACTATTGCCACTCCTCATGACGGAAGTCAGGAAGCACACCGTCAATGTGGTATTGAGCCCCTGGTGCATCAATTCATTGCATCAATTGCCGCAATTAAAGGCAGCAACAGCGTTCATTTAGATAACATGAATTATGATTTCAAATTAGACCAATGGGGTTTAAGCAGAGAACCCGGTGAATCCTATTCAGACTACTACAACAAAGTAATCAACAGTAATATCTGGAAAGAAACCAAGGATTTAAGTATCTGGGATTTAACACCGGAAGGCTCCAGGGATTTTAATTCCTATGTAAAAGCACAAAATGATATCTATTATTTTTCAATTGCGTGTGCAGATACCCACGAAGATCAGCTGACACATTTTTATGTGCCAAACAGGAATATGAATCCACTCCTTTTAAAGAGTTCGATTTTTATGGGCATGTATACCAATAATAAAAACGGCGAGGTTCCAATAGACGAAAGCTGGTGGCAAAATGACGGTGTTGTAAGCGTAATATCAGCCATGAGCCCCAAGGTCGGTTCAACAGATCAAACCGTAAATTATACCGGTACCGCTGTAAAAGGCGAATGGAATTACCTTGGTGAATTTGATAATACCGACCATATTGAGGTTTGCGCAATGAAATACGACCGAAGCGGAATTGAGCAAATGTATTATAACCTGGCAGATTTGCTTTCAAAACTTACCATAGATTAAACCATGACAAAAGAAGCCCTACAGCTTTCCTGTAATACACTGCCCCATTGCGGTGTCCAAGGGAAAGCTGTAGGGCTTTTATTATATTTATGTCTGCAATTTTACCCATTATATCATTCTTTTTTACACATGCCAGTGTATTCCAATGGGCGTAAATTTAACAATGTATGATATTGCAATTCCATATGCAAAGTGGTATTATAAATAGTAAGTAGTAAGTAGTAACTAAAAACAAATTATTAAATAGCAGGCAATGGAGGATTTTTATGGATTTGACATTAGCAGAACGTTTTGCACTTATTAGCTTTAATAGTAAGGAAAGTGAACACAGGGAAGTAGCAAAGCAAAATGTTTTAAAGATATTAGCTGTTGCTGTGTATCTTGAAGAAAATTATAACGGCACTGCTGATAAATGGAATTTTAATGAAAAGGATATAAAGGTTGCTATCAAGAAAGCAAATAAGAAAGCACTGGAACGCACCTATGCAGAGCGCTTACAAAATTATCAGTTAATTTCAAGGGTAAGTAGTTTACTGGGCTGTGATTTATATTTCGATAAAAATATCAAGCTGAAAACCTATGTCAGCAATCCGAAAGAATTCGACTGCCAGCTGGATCTGTTAAAGGCTGAATTTCTGGAAGAAGGCCCCATTTCAGACGAAAGCATTATTATGGTATGGCTGCTTTTAGAATCTTTGTGCTTCTTTCAGGTCTTTTCCCTCTATGAGCAGGATAAGATAACCAAGCGGATTACAACACTTCGCAATGAAAGCACACTGGCAAAAGCCCTGTATCCCATTGAACTGCGTTCTCTCTGGGGCACTGTATCAGCCGATTTCCTTCGCATGAAGAGCCATGCAGCTGCTACTGAAACAGGAAAAGGCCTGAACTTCATATTTCCATTCTTTGAAAGGAAACAATCTATATTTATTGATACCGAAGGATATTTTCCCAATGCAGAGATGCGGTTGAAAAATGTTTTGGATCGAATATCTGCCCAGGGACATATTTATGAGGTGCTTCGCAGCGGTGATGTCCCCATCGTAAAAATCGATAACGTTAAATATGAGCTACTCCCGGAAGCTATCGGAGGATATGTACCAATTCACGGAGTAAGATTACGCCTTTATAATCTGTAAGGAGCAGGCTATGTCAAGACAACGGACAATTGAAAAAATAATGGATTCGGAATATGTAACAATTGGTGAGCTGGTACGGCTGGCAAATACCAGATACAGTACCCTTAAGTTTTATACCGAGGAAGGAATGCTGCCCTTTGAACAGGCAGATACGAATCTGACCCGAAGATACAAAAGGGTAGAGGCATTATGCCGCATCGAGGAAATCAGAGCAATGCGCCAGAGCGGTAAAACCATACCGGAAATTAAAGAAATCTTAAATTCCCACAAATAGCCGCATTATCCTAAAGTTAAATCCAGCCCTTTTCCTTCCAGTAATTCATATCGACCGGATTGTAATCCATGCCTTTATGCATCTGCTTCATTAGAAAAAACATAAACCTGGCTTTAATTCCTGGTTTCACATGACCTGATTTATGCCGGATTGCTTTTGCGATATTGGCTGCCTTTCTTTCTGCCTGCACTTTTCTTTTTGCATTCACTTGCTCCCAGTTCATTGCAGAAACTGTTACCGGCAGCTGATATGTCTTCCCTACTGCCCACCAGGACATCTGGGATGCAATAAATTTCGTGGTCTTTCTGGCTCCTGCTCCTGCCGTAGTTGAAATAGCAACTCCTATTTTCTGCTTCATGGAGGGGTATGGCCTGTGGGATATCCAACGATATCCCATATGGTCCAAAAAAGTCTTCAGCTGACCGGACACACTTAATACATAAGTCGGTGAATCAATTACTATTATATCCGCTTCTTCCAGTGCTTTTATAATATCTTCTGTCTGCCTGCGATGGGGACAGGTATCCTCTCCCTTCATGATGCATTGGAAGCACCCTACACAATCTCCAATACCATTCACATAGAACTCCGAAACATCTTCCTTCACACAATTCAACTTCTCCAATAACATCCGGGTTATATGATAGGTACTCCCCTTATGTAACTGTCCATGAACTACTGCAATTTTCATAAGCCATACACCTCCGCGAATTGAGTAACCAATAATTCTATCTTTTTTAATGCTTCTTCCATTGTTATATTTTTATAATCATATTCCTGCAATAAAATAAGAATCGGGGTATAAAAATGGTATGCCATCATAGCAGTATCCCTTCCCTCCAAAGCTTTCGCCTTTAGAATGATTTCAAATATCGCCGCCTGATACTGCATAGGTGCCACAATAAAATACTTTGCATACAAATTACCAATATCTTCCCTGTTAAAAGCACTTATCAAAAATAGCTTTCTGCATTTTGACACAAATGGCTCTTCTGCATATACCTGAAATGTTTGCTGAATCATATAAACCAAGGTTTCCCGTGATATATCCAAGTATTCTCTGCCATCAGGTAATGCCGGCTCAAAAATACTTTCCGTCTTTTCTTCGAATCTCTGCACGATTGTATAAAAAATATCTTCTTTACCGGAATAGTGTTTATATATGGATGCTGCTTTGATGCCAACTGCATCAGCAATGTCTGACATGGATACCCCATCATATCCTTTGACAGAAAATAAGGCCAATGCCTTTTCTAAAATCGTTTCCTTCGTATCACGCATGTTTTATTTCCTCTTAAAATTAAGGCTAATGATTGTTAGCTTTATTATAGCTAACAACCATTAGCCTGTCAATATTAATTATAGAAATCTCCTTATTTACATTTAGGAGGTCAATCCATAACCTAACAGAAAAGTATCTATTTAACGCCACCGCATTAAAGTTGCAAGAGAAATTGGAAAATTTTAAAAAATAACTTGCTAAAAATTTTATATCATTATAGGATGATTTCAGACATCGATGTACTAAAAAAGAAAAAGGAAAATAGATATTGGATATAAAAATAGAAAACATTCCATATTGCAGAATTGCATATATAAGGCAAATTGGTCCTTATGGACAGAATAATGTACAAATAATGGAGGAACTAAAAACATGGGCACAGTCTAAAGGCCTACTTGATGAAAAATCCGTCATACTGGGAATTGCTCATGATAACCCTGAACTGGTTGAACCCAAAAATTGCCGTTATGATACTTGCCTGGTTATTTCAAATGATTATTGCATTGATGACGATTCTATTAATGAGGGCTGTATTCACAGTGGAAAATATGCAGTCGTTAAAATAAGCCATACCGCTGAAGCTGTTCAGAAAGCATGGTTTGCAATTTTCCCGGAGTTATTCAATCAAAACTATCAGTTGGATAAATCAAGGCCCACCTTAGAAAGATATAAGGCTGAACTGGTTAAAGAGCATTACTGTGAAATTTGTGTACCAATTCACTAAATACGTAGCTTATGACGACCTATTAAATTATAACAAAATAATGCAGGCCCATCTTTACCGGTCCTGCGTTATTTTATACAACCATATTATAATATAAGTATTACACCATAAACCTAAATGGGTTTACTGCATTTTCTTTTCCGTACAATTTGCACGCCATCCTGTACATGGCTTTTGCATGTATTCTATCATGCCAAATAAATCTTCTTAATAATTTTCTTAAGGACCATTCTTCATTATAACTTCCAGATTTTACTTCGTTGCTTAAATAATTGACATAAGTCTCTAATTTTTCAAACCCTTCTTTCCGGCATGCGAATATGTCCGGTTCATTATCAACTTCAATGCCAATCTCTCCGAAATAATATGAGTTAACATTTTTGGTATGTAAATACATTTCCTCTGCCGTTCTTGGTATCAATCCATAAAAAGTTTTTCTTACCGGCAAGATGGAGTTTGCCTTATCCGGTATTGAATCATATAAAGACTGAAAATCTGCTGCTGATTTTAAAGCGAACTTCTTTAATGTTAAATATTCTTCCTGTGTCAACGGTTCTTTCTCGCTGGTAAATATTATATCACTATCTGCATCTTCAACGTTTAATTCTGATTTTTTTCGGTCAACCACAATAATATTGATATCTATTTCAGCCAGGCTGTCATCTCTCCATGAAAGATATTGGAAAATTTCATTTTTTAACTTGCCCAAAGCTTCTTCTTCATATCTTCCGCGTACATATGCGCCAGGAAAATTATCTGCATAGATCAAATATCCGTTATTATTATATTCTTCAGCAACCTTTACCTCTACTAACATAAACTTCTCCTTTTGTACTTTATAATATAATCCCTAATTGACTTTCGTATTTTCGAAATATTATTCCCATGCCATTCTCCCCTCAATGCTAATAATTATAAAATCCCAGAATGAATTGACTTTTTAATAGGTTATATTTATGATAAGCATATAAAATATTCGTGTAACTTTAAATTAGATAATCTAAATGCAACAGGGTAAAAGAAAGGACAGAAAATCATGATGAAACGAATTTTAGTAACGCTGCCGATAACAGAATATCACAAAAAACGCCTGGAGAGGAATGTTACAAATTGCAGTTTTCAGTATGTTCCTTTATCAGAAGTAACCATTGATATGGTACAAAATTCAGAAATAATTGTCGGTAATGTGCCTGTTTCTTATATAAGTGCATCCAATAACCTGGAATTACTTCAATTAAATTCTGCCGGAGCAGATGCTTACATCCTGCCGGGAGTTCTTTCTTCCGGCACTATACTGACCAATGCCACCGGAGCATACGGAAAAACTGTAGCGGAGCATATGTTTGGAATAATGATGTGTCTGCAGAAAAAATTACATCTTTATAGAGATGATAGAGTAACCGGGGAATGGAATGATTATGGTACGGTTACCTCTATTTCCAATGCTATAGTAACGGTCATCGGGCTAGGTGATATTGGGCTATATTTCGCCGGAATGGCAAAGGCTTTAGGTGCTTATGTCATTGGTATCAAGCGCCGTAAAAGCGATTGCCCGAAACAAGTGGATGAACTGCACCTAATGGAAGATTTCTATGAAATCATACCGAAAGCAGATATCATTGTTTCCTTTCTTCCTAACACACCATCTACCTATCATCTTTATAATGCAGAATTTTTCTCCAAAATGAAAAATACAGGTATATTTTTAAATGGAGGACGAGGAAGTGCCGTAGATCAAGATGCTCTTTTAGCAGCAGTACAAAATCAAGATATTTCTGCTGCCGGCCTAGATGTAACTGACCCGGAACCGCTCCCATCCGAACATCCTTTATGGAAAGAGAAAAATATAATGATAACTCCCCATGTATCCGGCTCTTATCATTTACCTGAGACCTTGGATAAGATTGTAGAAATTGCAGCTGCAAATATAGAGAACCACCTTGCCGGTACACCACTTAAGAATTTAATTGACTTTGAAACCGGTTATTGTAAATAGAATAGTCTAATGCTGTCTTTCTTAAAAGAAAAAGCTATTGCAAAACCACCAATTTGGTAAACCTGGCAATAGCTTTTTCACTGGAGCTAATCATTTAATCCCTTTCCCTCTAAAATTTGCTGCCTATATTTTTCAACCCTTGACTCTCGGGTTTTAGATTGCTTGGGTTGAGAGAAATAAAGAATGTACGCTCTTTGCCTTCCCGGCGTCAATGCTTCAAAAGCAGCCTTTAAGGCAGGGTTTTCATCTAATTTATTTTGAAATTCTTCCGGAATTATAAATTCTGTATTCTTCTTAAACTCCACTTCCAAACCGGCTTTTTCAATTTCAACAGCTTCATAAATATAGGCTTTTAAGACCTCTTCCATATCAATTATTTCCTCAACATTGGTGAACCGAACCTGGCGTCCCGCCTGCACATTCTCCGTTTGCCGGACCAGAATGCCACGGGGATCCTTTAGCAAAGCACCTTTGATAAACAAAAGCGCACAATACTCTTTAAATCCATGTATTAAAACTATATTGTTTTTCTGAAACGAGTAACAAGGTTTACCCCACTTCAACTCTTCGGTCAGCTGACAGTCAAGAATGATCATCCTTAATTTCTCAAATTCCTCCTGCCACTTTTGGGCTTTACTTAAAAATTCATCAACCTTAGGATTCATTTCGTTATTTGTCATCAAGGAACACCTCTCTTCAATTTTTGGCCTCATTCTGCTCTTTCCTATAAGGTCATTTTAGTTTAATCCACTGGCCTTGTCAAACACCGGATGGGAATATTCCTTACTCAAAAGAGCTCTTCTTAAGCAGGTTAACAATATTCTACAAGTATTACTAACGAAGATTTAAGTTCAACAAGGAATATTTTTGTTTAGAAAATCTAACCAAACCTGGCTTCTAAAATTAGAACCCAAACCATAGTTTTGAAGATAAATAATATAATCTTTAATACTTGAATAATCCAGGGTGATTTTTCTCTGCTCCATAGAGGTCATAATACTAATGGTTTTTTCAATATCATTAGATTTTATATAACAATACATAGAACTCGATATCAAACAATCCTGGGTTTTAGAAGCATTTTCTAAATATTCACCCCATTCAAACCATTCAGATTCAGATAAATCTTTTATATTCTCAATTGGCGGATATGTTGAAAAAGCATAATAATTATTATTGTATTTAAATCCTAATTTTTCGGCTAATGCGATTGACCCCTTATTAGTATCTACACAAAGCCAATTTATTTTTTCGTAACCTTTCGTAAAACAATCCTTAACAACTGCAGAAACAACTGTTTTTCCAAACCCATTTTTTCTATATCTTTCATCTGTATGTATTCCAATTGTGATTTTCTTGTCAAAACTGCAATCACTCAATGACCAACTTACAATAACCTTGCCATTATGTATAAAATATCCTGCTCCATACTTTTGAAATTTTGCATCATCTCCCCAGTCCGCAGTCCATTCAAGTAGTTTCTCAGAGTTTTCATAGTTTCTTTGCCTTAATAAATCAATGTCAACTTTCTCAAGTATAAAACCATCTTTTAAAGTTTCCTTGCATTCCTTAAAATCATCAACAGATAATATATAATGCCTTCTTTTATATTTTCTGATAAAGGGATTTTTATGAATAGTAGGTATTAGATCTATCCACTCACTTGAATCGGGCGTTAACGGGTCCCAAAAATCTAATACCATAGATACTTCAGAATTAAAATTGGCATCATTAGAATTACCCGCGATTAAGTTACATTCACAGGTCCTTATCAATGCAGCTGTTGGATTATCAATACTGTTTACATATATTTCACCAGGCATAGCACCTTTTATAACAGAAAGTACAGATAATTCATTTTGGGATTTGACTAATTGTATTACTTTATTAAAATCATTGTTATTTAATTTAAACACAAATTCCTCCATAAATTCTAATCAGTGGTAGTGTATATTCCAATAACGGCTACTCATCGCATTGCAAGCGGACTTCCAAAACAACAATATTCTATACTTTAACACATCTGCCAATATGTGTAAATTCCACAAATAGTTATATCTATTTTTTCCTTTATATTATTATGTCCATTCTAACATTTCATCTTATCTAAGCCGACAAATTCCAATAAGCTTTGGCAGATTGTAAATACGCTTTCAGAGATAAAAATTCCCCAGAAGCCTTGAATTCTCAAAGCCTCCAGGGAAATTAGTTAAGCGCAGGACAGGATTTGGTCAAAAACAATGTGCTCTCTTTTCTTTTTACCCATTTAATCTCTCCAAATCAAATACTTGAAACACAACTTGATAATCAGACCCCAAAATGTATCATGTACTTGTCATTATCAATAGCCAGCTGTATCATATCAGCTAAAAGTACAAGACTTTCATCGTCATTTATTCTTTTGTCTGAAATTACTATATCTTGAAAGGCTGGCAGAGATTCTGGTGGGATGATGGTTATTCCCCAGCGAGCAAGTGCAGTTGACGGTCGATTCAGATTGTGAAAGTATGTCTTTATGTAAGCCAATTTATCCCACCAATCATTAATATAGATGTCATCATTTATAGTAATACATTTATATTTATCCGGTTCATATTCTGAATAGTCCTTTTCTTTGTCAATACAGTCAATGATTCCAAACTCTGCATAAGGCATTTTTGATTAGTTCCCTTCACAATAATTTGTTTAATTATATATTTCCAATGAATTATTCTCATAATCTCCGCAAAAATTCATTTACTTGCCTGCGATTTTTCAAAACTATTTTGTTTACAGCACTTTCATTATTAAGCATATCATAAAACCGTTTTCTATTCGTCTTATCATGGTTCCAAATAGTCTTTATAAACTCAATTTTTTCTTTATCGAATTTTTCAGGGCAATAACCTCCCATATCAAAGCGGCTTTTTCCATAATTTTTGACCACTCTCATTATCGCACCATAAACACACATAGTGCGTGAGAAATCCATGTAAATCACAGTATCACAATACTTTAGTCTAAGAGGTATTGAACGATTCATATTTCCGTCTATAATCCATTTTGGTTTTGAGAGCTCTTTCATTAACAACTCATCAAATTCATCTTTTAAAGCATTTTTCCAATTATCTCTCCAATATAGAACATCAAGATGAATTAATGGAAGTTCCAATTTTTTGGCTAATTTTTGTGCCAATGTCGTTTTTCCGCAACCATTGCCACCTATAATCAAAATACGTTCCATAAAAACCTCCGCAACTTCCTGTTTGTCGATTTCAAATACTATATTATCATATCAAGGAAAATAAATAAATATAATATAATAGTTGTGAAACTGCCCTAGTGAGTTTACTACAGATATTCTGAATTAAAAGAGCTGAAAATTATTTTCTGAAAAATCGTAAAAAAGCGCTCCTTTTTAAATTCGTCTGTCATTTTTATTAATGTACCAGATTAACAAATTTTTAAAGGAGGAAATTTTCTATATTAATGATGATAATTAACCTCCTAATGTAACATCACAATCTTGATACCATCTTAAAGCATCCAAAAAATGTGATTTGTTGAAACTTGGCCAATAATCATCAACTATAAAAAAATCTGCATAGACTGATTGAGCAGGTAGAAAACCACTTAATCGTCTACGTCCTCCCCATCTTATTATTAGGTCTACTCTTGGTATATCATAAGACTCTAACTTTTTATTCACTATGAGGTTTTTTAAATCCCACTCCCAATCATAATTTACGAGAAAATTAAGGTTAATTAAACCTCGACCAAAATTAATTCTTTTATTTGCATATTTTAACAACTCCTTGGGAAATGCTGTTGATTCAGTATTTCCAATCACTAGTAGATTAGCATCTTTTCCGCTTAATAATTCAACTGCATCAATGCAGGCTTTTGTAAAAGCATCTCTCTGCTCCTTATCCCTTTTGTTATTATCTTTTGTAAAGCCATAAAAGGTAGCTTCTTTTATACCAAATTCAAGCATCATCTCATATAGCTCGAATCCTGGCGCAATACCGTGAATATATCCATCTTTTTTTTGATATCCATTCTCTGCAGCCCATCGCCTATTACCATCGGGTATAATACCAATATGTGCAGGAATTCTTTTGAATGCTTCCATCTATTTCCATCCTATAAAAATAGTTTACATTACCTTATAACTTACATATTAACCAATTTTTAAAAAATTATAAGTTTCAATTGATAACGGCTTAATAATCTGAAAAATTATCATATAATGTATACATATGATTATCCCCTAACATAATGCACACATGATTTTTAGATACAAAAAACAGGAAAGCTTGATTTTACTAGCTTTCCTGCCATTTTCCATTAAGCGCGAGACGGGATTCGAACAAATCCCCGCACACAAAAACACTGATAAATAGGAGGTTTGCGGCTTCTGTTATTTATCTGCACACATTCTTGCACACATTGGATGTGTGTTTTTTTATGTAAAAATTGATTTGCTAATGTGAAAAACTGCGAAGTAATTCGACGGCGGAAATGCTTATACTTTGCGATATTTTTCAGATAGCAATGCATATAATGTTATCCATTTATTGGGTTCACCTATTTTCCCAACCTCAAAATACGGAAAGGATTTATCAAGAATATATTTACCATCATAATCTTTTTTGCTATCTAACAATTCTAACGCTTTATTACAATTAGGATGATTCGCCCCGCCAAGAACCGAAAGACCGTATATAGTCATTTGTAAACCCAATTTCACATGGTCAAATGGATAATATGTCCCCACCATTTCTTCAATGATTGCCTTTCCTTGGTTATCAGGGTGGAATGCAACGTAATGGCTGATATAAAAGTTTATCAGCGATTTAAACTGTGGCAGAATAACGCCAATCTTTTTCAACTCCGCCGCAAGCAAAAGGTAGGTTGTAGTTTGTCTGTAGCACCCCATGTCGGGAAGCTTAGAGTCGTTTGTTTTCTTAGTTTTGTCCAGGCACCGGCATGTACCATCTTCCCGTATGGTGGAAAAGGCTATAGATATTTCTTCTTTCACCCATGTATGCTCGTAATAACCAAGGGACACCAAATTCCTTAATAGCAATATTTTGGCACATTTCATACTGCGATCCATATTCCTAATGACACGTTCCATATAATCATCAATAGGAACATCAAAGCGTGTTACGCCAAATTCCGCAAGCGCACATAAAGCAGTGACATCTTCCCATTTTTTATTAAGCTTAAACTTATCCATGATTAACCTGACAGTGTCTGACTTCAATAAATCGTCATAAGTCTTTTTTACTTCAGAATCATCTTTTGGAATATCTAAAAACTCTATCATTGTGCGGTATTTTACCTCTGGGGTTTCCCTTTCAAGAAGCCAATAAATTACATTGTTCATTGATGTACCACTTCTTTCTTTTCGTTATTTCGTAGAATATTTCCGTACATTATGCTATTCAAAAAATATAAGCTCTTAACTAAAACACTTTTGTTTCAAATTTCACAAATTGTATATACTGCTGATTATCCCTTAAAAGCTATTGCATCTATTTGTATTTGAAGACCATCTACACCACCTTTATTCGCAAATTCGGTGGAAATAGTTTTCCTTGCCGGATAGTTGCCATTAAAGCGTTGCTTAAATACCTTCTCCATAATTGGGATATTCCACGGGTCCTTCATCATCACGTCCACTTTTACAATCGATTCCAAGGATAAACCGACCATTTCTAAGCGGCGGCACATATCGTCAATTGCACCGTTCACCTGCGCTTCAATGGATTGTCCAACATTTCCTTCACAGAAAGAGAGAAAAACAAAATTACCTGCTTCAACAATGCCGGAGTACGCCCATTCCTCATTTACTTCATGCCTTATAATTTTTGACATAGCAATCTCCATAATATAAATAATCCTCGTGGTTAACTTCTAAATTAATAGTTCGTTTTTGCAGTATTTGTAAAGTAAATAAAAATTTATTTTATTATACATTTCTAAATATAGGAAGTCAACTGATTATACAAAGTGTATATCTACATATACCGTAAAGAGTACCCTTTTCAATACAGACACATGTTTTGTTTTCATAAGGCAATATCTGTTATCAGATAAAGCGTTATAGCCGGTAAACCGGCTGTCTGGACGAAGAAAAGAAGAAGGAACGAAGTTCCTCCGACTCAGGACGTATCTGTATAGAGAAATATATCTGACAAACCACTGTATTTGAGATTGTAGACCATTAAAAGCCGCTCCGTTGATAATGGTTAGGCTGGATACCCTTTGACTGTATCCGTAGGAGTAATAATCACTATGCCCTGTGATTTAAATAAATTGGGCGTGCTCAGCTTAAACAAAAATACAATTGAAATTATGGTGGTTATAGCGAAAGTAAAAGTACTTCCGCATGGTAAGTTTGTGCCCAAAGCACAACTTTGTCAGGCGCAATTAGCTTGCGCAGAAAAGAGGTAAATATGGCTCGAAACAGAGAAAAACATGAATCACTGGTTCATCGGGTAGAGATGAAACTGAAATCCAAGTTAGCAATCGGTCAACCAAGAAATGATGACAAGAACGCTGACAGCACGAAGCGGACCGAAAAAAAGAAACCGGTTCCCGGGAAAAATTGACCTATGAGGAAAGTATCACCATGCATAAAATCTATACATGGGGAACCTTCAAGGATTATCTAAAGCATGCATGCTATTTCGTGAAATGGTGCAAGGAACATTATGGCTGCCGGACGCTGGATGAATGCAGGCAGTATGCAGATGAATGGCTGACTACAAGATTGGTGCTTTCTCCACATACTCAGAAATTGGAAGCATGTGCCTTAGCAAAAGTTTATGATTGTACATCAGAGAATTTTATAAAGACCGGCATACGCCATAGGGCAGGTATCACCAGAAGCAGGAAGGCGGCAAAGCGTGATAAAAATTTCTCTGTAACAAAGAATAAGAAGTTCATAGAATTCTGCAAGGCAACCGGATTACGTAAGAAGGAACTAAAACATCTAAGGAGAACGCAGCTAATAATGAAGAATGGGTTATATTACATAGCCGTCACCAGAGGGGCAAAGGGCGTCAGATACCGTGAAGCTCTCATCATATCAAACGTTGAAGCGGTTGTGAAACGTATGGAGGAAGCCGGAAGCAGAAAAGTGTGGTCATATGTTTCTGATATGGACGTGCATTCTTTCCGTAGCGAATATTGCACAGAAGTCTACAATATGTTAGCTAGACCGCTTGAGAAAATACCAAAGAATGAACGTTACCATTGCCGGTGTGACTTGAAAGGTGTCTGTTATGATAAAAGAGCCATGCTGATTGCTAGCCGGTTCCTTGGACATAACAGAATCAATATTTTACTAGCTTTCCCGCCATTCTTAGACAAGCGCGAGACGGGATTCGAACCATAATCCTATGCTACAAATACTGAAAAGAAAGGGGTTCCATCCACTTCTGATTTATGTGCACATAATAGTGCACATATTTTTATATATCAAATATGGAAAAATAGATTTGCTTAATTAGCAACCTCGTTGACAATTTGAATTTATCGTTCTATTAAAAAATGAACTTCTTTTACATTTCCATTCATCTCAGTGCCATCTATTTTAAATCCGCATTTCTTAGTGTAAAAAGCAATGTTTTCTTCTTTGTCTGCAGGTGTTACTAATGTTACTTTATTCCAGTCTGAATAAAAATCCAACATAAATTTAAAGGCTTGTGTACCAATTCCCTTACCTTGAAATTCTGGAATTACACAGAGACATCCGAGATAATATTCTCCATTTCCCTTATCTGCAACTGAAATAGCTCCAATAGGATTGTCATCATTATAAATAATGAATTTGGGGAAATTTTCTATGGATTCTTCCATATTTGCTCTTGTCCTACCATAAGCAGGGCATTCTCCATACTTAATATAATCATCATAGAATGATGCGTTATAGATTTTGATTATCAAGTCTGCATCATCTTTTTTGGCTTTAATATATTTTAAATTCATAATACTCCCTTCCCATCTAAAACTCCCTATTTTAAACATCATTATAACATATAAATATAATAAGTAAATAAATTTACCAGTAATAAGTGTATACCAATTATCAATATGAACTTCCTACACTTTCTTAAATTGTGTATGCTTTCTCCAAATTTGAAGAAATGTAATTCTATTTTCGTATAAAAATAGGCAGTCAAATGAATTTAATAAAACACTTATCTATATATTTTATACTGGAATATCAACAATATCGTAGAATGTATAATCGTAACAACGAAGCTCCATGCTGCACATGGATCCTTCGTTGTTTTGATGTAAGGATGATGCAAAAGCGTCGCAGACCCCTCGGAGAGCGAGCAGGGCAGTTGCAGTTTAACTGCCCTAGTGAGTTAATTCAGATAATCTGAATGGTAAGAGCTGAAAATCATATTCTGAAAAAATGGAAAAAAATGCTCCTTTTTAAATTTGCCTGTCATTTTAATTAATGAAACAGATTAACAAATTTTTAAGGAGTAAAAATTTATGGCAAATGTTTGCATTGTAAGACATCAGGGTCACATAAAATCCAAGATGCATTTTCCCTATCAACACAATTTTAGAAAGCTGAAAAATTACGGAAACAAAAACATTGACGCATCGCTTTCTCATCTTAACACCAACATAGTTAATAATCTGAAAGATGGAGAAACCTATCTCACTGCTTTCAATCGCATGTATGAAAGCGGAGAATTCAAAGGGCAGCTAAAAGTGCAAGGTGCAGTGGATAAGCAAACAAAGTTTTTGGATGAATTTCTGGTGTATCCACCGAATGAGAAAATATCAGAAATGAGTCTTGAAGAACAAGATATATTCTTTAAGAAAGTATTGCAGACACTTCAGAAGTACTTTCCAGATATGATTATCTTATCAGCACAGGTACACCGAGATGAGGTGTTTCATCCTCTGGATGAGGAAATGAAGGCTCTCTTTCCCGAAGGGAAAGTAACACCTCATATGCATGTAATTGCAATACCAATAGTCCATGATAAAAAGAAGGATTGTAAGAAAGTCTCCATAACAGAACTATGGAAAGGACAATTCAGTTATCGCAAATTTCAGGATTATATGTATAATGCGGTCGGCAAAAAATATGGCTTTGACCGAGGAGAAATGCATGATTTTGGCGAAGCCCAAAAGCATTTGGAAGTAGAAGAATTCAAATTAAAAGAAGCAAAAAAGTCACTGAAAAAGCTGGAACCAGAAATCATTAAGAAAGAACAGGAACTTGCTGAAAGGGCAAAAGATATAGAACCGGAAGAACAAATTAATCTTTTTAATATTAAAGATGTTATAAAGCAACAAAAAGCCGTCAACTATGCGCTGAAGATAGAACGAGAAAAGAACTCTCTTCTTCAGAAAGAAAAAGAAAGCCTAAATCAAACGGTAAAAGATAAGGATGAATTAATTCTTGCCCAAAACCAAGAAATTCAAAATCAACAGAAAAAACTCTCTGAAATAAAGAAAGAGTTATCCTTGGAGAAGGATAAAACCAATGACATTCTGAATATCAAGGTATCAGATGAGCGCCTGCGTCAGGTTTATCTTGATGAATCAAGACAGAAAATCAAATTGTATGACATCATTGTAAGAATTATTAAAGACTTCTTGCCGGAATTGATAAAGGCATCTCCTAAATTCATTCGTGAATTATTGGATTACAAGATTCTCCACAAAGAAGATTTACATAGGGAACGCGAAAACAATCGCCATAAAGGCGGATAAAGTAACTATTAACAATGATAAGGCAGAATTAAAATCTGACACTCTGAATCAAAGAATATTTATAACAAACAGAAGCCTTTTTTCTGAAAGAAGGGTTTCGTTATGTTAAATTTTGATAAAATGTTGCAAGAAGCAATTAGTCGTGATATCCTAACCGTATCAGAAGTGGATGATATGTTGAAGATGACACGTAAAAAATTAGTAGAACAAAAGCATCCATATGCAATTAATAGCCGTACCAATGGCAGAGTAATTACAACAGTAAGGGAGGATGGCAAGCTTAAGCAGATATCCGCAGTAACCATGGAGGATATGCTTGATAAACTGTATCTGTTTTACTTTGAGAATAAGAAGAAATTGACCTTAAATGAATTGTTCCCAGAATGGAAAGCAGAACGACTTAATGACAAGAGCCTTAATATTAAAACCGTCAGACGGGATAATGAGCATTGGAATAAGTATTACAAAGACCATTCCATCATTTATGTACCGATTTCAAAGCTAACCACCAAGATGCTGAATGATTTCTTTAATGCTACCATTACCAAATTTAATCTCTCTAACAGAGAGTATAACAACATGAAAAGCATAATGATTGCGCTGATGCGGATTGCTATCGATGAAGAGATTATTATGGAAAATCCAATGAATGGAATCTATATCAAAGCAAAATTCCGTGCTGTCAGAAAGAAGAGTGATGGTTCCAAGCTATATTTGAATGATGAATTCAATGCTTTAGATACCCATCTTGAAGAGAAAAGCACGTTAGAAGCATTGTGCATTCAGCTTATATTCCAACTTGGTGTCCGTATCGGAGAAGGCGTAGCACTTAAATTCTCTGATATAGAGTATGGAAAGATAGCAATTCAAAGGATGGAAGAAAAGGTACTTGTCTTTGACGGAGAGAATTTTAAGAGTGCCGGTGTCCAGATAGTGGAGCATCTTAAGAAGGAAAATGACTCGGAATACCGTTTTATTTCTCTTACTGACGTAGCAAAGGATATCATAAGAAAAGCTAAAGAACTTAATCCCGAAGGTGAATTTATCTTTGAAAGAAATGGGGAGCAATTAATTGCAAGAGCAGTAACCTATTGGCTTAGTAAGTATTGCAGAGATGCAGGAATTACATACAAAAGTCCTCATTGCACAAGAAGGACAACTGCAAGTCGCTTGAGTACGGAAGGAATGCCCTTGGATAAGATAAGGGATATTCTTGGACAGGTCGATGAAAGGACTACTCTAAGCTATATTTACAATCCCAATACCGAACAAGAGAACTTGGACATTATGAACAAAGCTCTGAATAGTAGCAATAAAAAGAACAAGAAAAACTAGTGCACATATGGTGCATATATCATGCGCAACAAAAAATCCCTTGAAAATCAAGGGATTTCGTAAGCGCGAGACGGGATTCGAACCCGCGACCCTCGCCTTGGCAAGGCGATACTCCACCACTGAGCCACTCGCGCATATTTGTAATTTCAACCTATGGCATTTATTACACCATCTGGCGAACACAAACAATATTATAGTACAAGCCTAGCTCCATGTCAATATCTTTTTTATTATCGTTCAAGAAATCTTGTTCTTATAGTAGGATTAGGCTTTTCTCCTACCTGATACTCATCAACCTTCATGGCATTTCTCATTTCATTGGTCATCGTATCCGCACATTCACGGCAAAAGCGCCCATATTTTATACTGCCGCCGCACACTTCACAATTAATAAAAATAGGAGACTCATCTGATATAATCAGCCGCCCATCTTTTAAATAATTCTTTATTCTAATGACTCTAACACCTGTCTCCTTAGACACTTCCATGATTGTTGCAAGAGGATGGTCATATATATAATTCTTTACCGCCTGGAATTCTTCTTCGTCCTCTTTTTTACAACTATCACAGATACATTTTCCTATCCCTGAATAAAAAAACATATTCCCGCATCTTAAGCAGCTCTGTAATCCGCCATTTTTCTCCATGCGACAATTTCCCTGACCTTTCATCCGCCTTAGCGGGACAATCATGCTTTTATCTTTTGACATATTCTGCATGTACTTTGTATTATATTAGCATATAAGCAATCTAATGTAAACGGTTAAACTCTAAAAAGTGGCATTTTATTTCATATTTATAGTTTAATTGATACCATATATAAAAGTTTCCAATAGGATATAGTCAAGCAAATATCACCTCATATTCCAAGCCTCCCATTACATATGCAAATATAATTAAAAATTCAAAAAATTTTATTTATTGTGAATATTTTTTTCTCCTATTGCATTGTGTTGAATTTTGTATTATATTATTAACAAATATAAAAATATTTAGGAAAGTTCAATCTGATGCATGTCCCCTCACTTGTGTCGATTGCTTTCAATAAAGTACATTTTGTTTCCCCTCATTAATTTAAAACACCTCTTTAAGTGTAAACCACTTTTAAGAGGTGTTTTAAATTCTGCGATACCATATTCCAGATATCTTCTACCTCACCTGTTACTTATCCTTAAGTGTCCTTTGCCACTTTATAGCCTCAAAATACAATGCCATATATCTCTCTGCCGGTACCCCGGGATAAATGGAATCTAACAATAGCTGCTCCCAATTTGCCTGTTCAAGTGCAAGAACGGTATCCAGATACCATCTAAACTGATTCTTCTTTCCAAGCAGCGCCTCTCTTACATCCATGGACAGAGGAAGTCCTATTAATGCCTTATCCATGCTGGTATTCATAAGTACATCAATGGAGGAAAACATCCCCCCGATAAAATAATCAGATTCATCCTTTATTTGCAGCTCCTTAGCCAATAAAGACAGCATCTTTCCTCTGACTATTGAGTTTTTGACCAGCTCTGCGTTATCTATACATTGTACTCCTCTTAACATCATCAGGTATATCCAACGCTTGATTTCATCGAATCCCATGAATAGAAGGCCTTGTTTAATACTTTTTATCTGATATCTTGCTCCATAATATACCGAGTTTGACATCTTTAGGAATTTGTAAGAAAGTCCGACATCCTGCTGTATGATTTCTGCAATTTTATCATAGTCTATCGGTTCAATATTAAGAACATTCATAATACGGACCAGATTAACATTTAAAGCCCCAATATCCTTTAGATTTTCCATAACCGGCTTGCTGAAATAGTATCCTTGAAAGAGTTTAAATCCCATATTCATGGCACGCTGATGCTCTTCTCTGGTTTCCACCTTTTCCGCCAAAAATGTTATTCTTCTGCCAAACTTATCAATAATTTTCTGTATTCCGTCGCCTTTAATAGCGGGAAATTCAACCTTAATGATGTCTGCCATTTCAATGAGCGGCAAATAATCTTTCGTATACTGTTCAAGAACAAAGTCATCCAGGGCCAGGATATACCCTTTTTCCTTTAGCTTTTTACAGGCCTCTATCACCTTTTCATTTGGCTCTACCCGCTCCAATATTTCTATCACTACCTGGTCTTTTGGAAGCATATAAGCCAACTCACCCAGAATAAGATTCTGCGAGAAATTGATAAAGCCTCTTGTCTGCTCTATAAGCTCCTGAAACCCGAATACCGAAAAGGAATCATTTATCAATGTAGTTGTTGCCTGATCATCATCTGCTCCCTCAAAATAGTTATTATTACTCTGTCTGTAAAGGAGTTCATATCCATATACCTTCATTTTACGATTGAAGATTGGTTGTCGCGCAATATATACGTCCATAAACCCTCCTATTGTAATTTAATATTTTTTATTTCAAGTAACTGGTCAGAACATCCATATCCTTCCATGAAAACCTTTTTTAATCATGTTGTTATAATAATTATATACCAATATAAGATTGTTGTGGATAAAAAATTGTGAAATTAGAAAAAATAGCAGGAAAATTTTATAACTATGTTGATTCTTGTAATATTTTGTATTATATTTTTACCAAAAGGAGGAATTAATTTGCAGGAAGCCAGTATTTATATAAAACGGATTATGGATACCTTCTATAAGGTTACAGAAACCGGTTCTTACTTTTATGACCCCCGGTTGAATTTGATTTCATCTCATCCTGAACCTCTTTCCCTGTACGAGTTTTCCTGCTTAGGGCTTAACAAGTTATTGTCTTTCCTTGCTGAAACTTTTTCAGATGTTGTCCACGACAATAAATATTTTGCTTTTTTCTTACACAATAATATTATTTGCCATGTAGTATTCTTAATACGAGACAATAAATATCTTGGTGCTATAGTCACAGAACCTATACTGGTTAACCAAGTATCGGAAATCGACCTTAATGCTTTTGTGTCCTGCGCTCATGTTCCTAATCAGAACAAAGAAAACATTCATAAAATTTTGTCAAAAAAGAAAAGTTTTGCTTATGATAAAGTTATGTCTTATGGAACTGTCCTATATTCCATTTGCTCGATATTCTTCAAAGAAAATACAGCTCTTCAAATATTAAAAAGCTATCCTGATACAGCAAGCAGCACTATAAAACCACCGTCCGCTGCCACCCACCTTTTGAATATAAAGGGACTGGAACGGCATATTCCTTCCTCTACCTATCTTAGCATTAAAAGTGCCATAAAGGAAGGAGACACCAAGAAAATCACTTATATCTTAAATCAGCAAAGTGCAGCTGATACCCCAATGTATCAATTGCATAAAACAGATCATATCAGAAGCATTAAAAACAATTTTATTAAGCTGTGTTCCATGGCCTCCTATATTGCTGTGGATGCGGGTGCACCATATATTCAAACCCTGGATATGGCTGATGACATGATTCTTAGGATGGAATCTGCCGAAAATATAACAGACCTTTTTGAAATGATGAAAAATGTCCTGGTTGAATTTGCAAAAGCAGTTTCTGACAGCAAAAAAAGCATCTACTCCCAGCCTGTAAGAAAAATATTGGATTACCTTTATAATCATTACAGCGAAAAAATAACATTAAAGGATTTATCCAACATAACCAGGCTAAGCACTTATTACATATCAAACCTGATAAAATCGGAAACCGGCCTTTCCCTTAACGATAACATAAATAAGATTCGAATTGAACAAAGCCAGAAAATACTTCTGGAAAAAAGCATTAATATCTTAGAGGTCGCACAAAATGTAGGCTTTCATTATCAGAATCATTTTGCTGCTGTATTTAAAAAATACACCGGATTCACGCCTTCTGATTACCGAAACGTACATGGTATAAATCATTCCGGTACACAAGCACAGGTTCAAACAACAAACAATACTCTTATTTCCATGGCACTCCAGCAAATCAGGTCAAGACTTACCCACTTTGAGGGATTTTATGATGCCGCCCGGGTCGTTGACCCCGTTGAACATACATCCTGGCTTATATTCGGAAATGACATGCCCAATACCAAATTAATCTGCTATAGTTTCTGGACCAGAAATGAAGCCTGTCAGAATTGTATTTCCATGCGTGCTTATATGCAAAATGATACTTTTTTTAAATTAGAACACAAAAACGAGCAGACCTACCTGGTTCTTGCTTTCCCTGAATATATCGGAAAAGCAGTTTATATTACAGAAATCCTAAAAGACATCTCTAATCAGTCTGTCATCAATATCGACCAGAGCTTTTCTGTTAACAACACAGACAGATTCAAAGATGCTAACACCGGGTTTTATACCAGATACTATATTGATAAGCAGCTGCCTCTGGAAATCCAAACAGCCAAGGCTGATAATATGCCCCTGACATTAATCGCCGCTGCTTTTACCTTGCCGGAACAATATACTGATACACATGAGTTCCCAGCTTTTCTGATAGATTCCATCCAGTCCTTCCTGCCTTCTCCAAACGACTGGATTGGTCATTATGCCGGTAATATGCTTCTATTCGTACTGCATGCAGAAGAACACCAGGGAGAGTTATCCCGTAATTTGGAGAGCAGCTTTACCGATAAGCTGAATTCACTTGGATATACTGATATTTTTATCCATATTGCAGAACAAAGCCTTAACCTGGAAATTCTTGAGGTTGGCGAATTTCTTTATTTGTTATTTGCTAAATTATATGGGAAAGCACAATCTGATACATGACCCCCCTCGTCTGTATCGATTGCTTTCAATAGATATTTTGTTTCCCCTAATATTTTAAAACACCTCCTGAAATGCGTCTCATCCGTTATTACAGACGCAGCAGGGGGTGTTTTAAAGTATGCATTGCATTTTTTAATTTCTTATTTGGGCAGTTTCGTGTAGATTGCAAGCAATTTACTGGCAAACTTGCGAAATGCATGGGGCTTAATATGCCGAAAATCTTTCGTTTGTACTGGCAAAATCAAACACTGTATTATATAATTATACTGTGCTTTAAGCAAATCAGTCTGACCCTGAACTTACAGGGCAGTATAAAGGGGTGAACACCTTATGTGGAAAATGCGAGATAACTACTCGGTGCAGTTTAAGGCTTATTCATAAGCCGTCTGGCAGCATATTGCATCGAGGAAAATTATATAGTGAAATGTTATCAGAACTGCACCGGTTTCCTTATAAATAAATTACAAGGAGAAGTGCATTATGAATGATTTAGAATTAATGGAGTATTTATTAAAAGAAGAACAACACGCCTTTCAGGGATGGGATTTTACCTATCTTGACAGCAGATGGGAAAGTGAAATGCTTTCCTGGGATTACACATCTATTATAAATAAATATAGGAAACCTACGGACATTCTTCTCGATATGGGAACGGGCGGCGGTGAGTTTATCCTATACTTAGGCCATCCATATCCTTTGATTTCTGTTACAGAAGGCTATCAGCCCAATCTGCGCTTATGCAGGGAACGCTTAGAGCCTTTGGGTATAACGGTAAGATACGTAGGTGAGAATGACAAATTAGATTATCCGGACGAGCAGTTTGATTTAGTGATTAACAGGCACGAATCCTTTGATGCCTCTGAAGTTTACCGGGTACTTAAGCCTGGCGGGTATTTTATAACGCAGCAGGTGGGCGGGCAAAACGACAGAGAGCTGGTTGAAAAATTGCTTGGACAGATTCCTCTGCCATTTCCTCACCATGATTTACAGCATAATGTCGAGCTGTTACAGGGCCACTGCTTTACAGTTCTTGAGCAAATGGAAGAAATGCCGCTGATGAAATTATTTGACCTTGGTGCCGTAGTTTATTTTGCTAAGCAAATAGTATGGGAATTTCCAGATTTCTCTGCCCGCAAATATTTTGATCAAATAAAAGCCTTAGAAAAAGAAAGAAAGCAGAAAGGCTATATATCCAACAGAGAACACAGATTTTTAATTGTTGCACGAAAGAATTAATTTCCAGGTAACATCTCCTATTTAATGCGGGGTAAACTCTTCCCTGTAAGTTTAGCACAGCTTATTTCTCCATGTCTAACTTACAGGGAGCGCTCCCCTGCATTGTACCTGTGCTGATATTTATCTCACATTTCCTTCTCGTATTTGGATCGATAATAAATACTGTATCCAATGACAAATAAATAAGCAATGACCAGCAGTAAAACGGCAGTTATATCTATCTGCATTAATGCAAATGAAAGCATTAATGCCCCAAAAACAAATATCATCATGTCATAAGCTTTGGCTTTCGCCCGGTTTCCAATTGCAATATTACGTTCATCCGTCTTCTCAATTTCAATTTGCTTTGCAGCGTCAGGATTATTCTTTAATGCTCTGAAGTTTATGATATTTCCCATACCATGGCCGAATCCCCCGCATCCAATGCCGATAAAAATATATGGCAGAGCGCGCATAACCCCCTGAGGATCGGATAAAGTCTTTATCCAGAATAGCCCTGCTCCAAGCAATAATAAGCCTGCTCCGGATATATAATAATTGATTCTATGATTTTTCATTGTATCTCCTCCTCATAGATAAAAATTTCTTCAATACTCATGTTAAAGTAACGGGCAATTTTAAATGCTAAGATAATGGATGGATTATACCTGCCGTTTTCAAGAGAGCCGATTGTTTGTCTCGACACTTCAAGCACTGCTGCTAAATCTTCCTGCTTAATTCCTTTGCTTTTCCGTATTTCTTCAAGACGATTTTTCAAGAGGAGCCTCCTTTCTATGTAAAGTTCACTTTCCATAAGAGTACTATAATACTTTCCTTTCCAAATGTCAAGTATGCTTTCCATAGAGGTTTTGTTTTATACAATTACTGCTTTCTGCAAATCAGCATTGCATGGTTCGCTAAACCGGTGCAATATTCACTGGCTACAATCAAATCCGAAAGATGAAACCATACTTTTCGCTGTTCCTCACTTAAATTTGCTATTACATCATCTGAAAGCAGAAAGTCCAGTCCTGCCAAGCGTTCATAAGTAAGTCCTGCCTTCATAGACTCTGCAATCATTTCCTCCGGCATTGTATAGAAGAAAATATCCGGATTTATATCATCAATGCCCTGAGTCAGTACATAATCATCAATCTTAGATGTTAATATTTTGTCCCATCCGAATACAGGTGCAAATTTCGCAATAACTCCCGCCTTATTGATAAATGCAATTGCTACAGTACCACCCGGTTTGCAGATTCTCTCACATTCTGCCATACATTTTGAACGGCCTTCCGGGTTCAAATGGTACATGGGACCAAGGCACAATACAACATCAAAACTGTTATCTTCTATGCTGCATAAATCAGTTGCATCTCCAACCTCTGCTTTTACATTATCGTACCCCTTTTCTTTTATCAGTTCTTTAAATACCTGAATATTTGCAGGAGATAAATCAACGCCTGTATATTCCTGGCAAGAAGCCGCAAAATACATTCCGTAGTATCCTCCGCCGCATCCAATTTCAAGAACCCGCTTGTCTCTTGCTATATATCCTTTCAGTATTTTCTTGGTATTTATAAACTCCATCCCATACGTTCCAGCTTCTGCTGCACGGTTAATTTCATTTCCTGATGCATATGCGTTGATTATTTTTTCTTTATTTTCCACAGGCCTCTTCCTCCAATACTTTATCTGCAACTTTAAAAATAGATTTTTTCAATGATAACACCTGCTGATTTACTCTTTTGCTTTTGCTGCCTTAACAAAATGGCAGATTTCTTTTTGATAGAAAATAACAGGAATTAGAAACAGAATTCCAATTAGGCCGAAAATGATTACCTCTTTTGAAAAAGTCTGGTTACTGATATATTGCCAAAGAGATAATGCAACGAACAGTATTACACTCGTCAACCATGCATTTCTTATTGGTTTATAATAAGCAGCGATATCTGTATTTGTTGTATGCAATTCAAAGGGACGCCCGTCATTTTTCTTTTTAACAATAAACAATTCTTTATTATAGCTTCCGGGATTGGCAGAAATTTGTCCAGTACCGCTCCCATAAGGTCTCCAAACCATCTTGTATCTGGAAAAATTCAGATTTATATTTTTATAAAACACGGTATAGCCCATTTCTTCAAGGAAATCACGGTATTCTCTTTCTTTTTTATAAGATTGATTTGCAACAAACTCCACAGAATATTGATATTGATCCGGTTGACATTCCTCAAATTCATAAGAAATCTTACTTGTTTTAACCAGATGATATCCTTTATGTGCCATTTCATTTAACCATCTTTCCTGTGTACTTAACCGTCCGCCAAAAAAGCGGTAATATTTTTTCATTTTTATATTTTCTTTCAACCTTTACCCCCAATAATTCTTGAAGCTGTTACAGTTAAGCTTTTTAATCTTATCAATTCAGCTTCTGCGATTTTTTTTCCTGTTTCAGTTATCAGATACTCTTTTTTGCGCCCGGTCCCAGCATCGGCATGGCAGATCCATCCTTTTTCCAGCAGAACATTTAGCGCACCATACAAAGAACCAGCTCCTATATTCAAGCGCCCCTGGGTCTCTTTCTCCACGAACTGCATTATGCCATACCCATGTCTTGCTTCATATAAGGCCAGCAAAATGAAGAATGTAACTTCTGTCAGAGCCCCTCCTTTTGTATTATCTCTCACGCACTCTCTCCTTCTACTATTACGTTTACTGTAATAAATATATCACTAACCGTAATATAATTCAAGTTTATTACAGGTAAAATATTTTAAACTCAAAGATATCTATTTATATCTTTATGATATATAAGTCATAAAATGATGCTCTCATTCTTAATTGAGAACAAAAACCTGCCAGCTATTTTTCATAGCTGGCAGGTTTTTAAAAGGTATCTTTGTGCCGGCACCGCTAATCCTCAAAACAGCTCCGGCTTATATGAATTTAATGAGCTCGTAAATCATCATTCCATATTGAATCCAGATCTGCATTGTAAAATGAATACATCACATAGTGATTTTCGGTATTATTAATTTTCTCCAGTTTCTTCTTAATGTTATTGCAGGAACTCCCGAAATCGTATCCCTCTATAAAATCATTAAAGGAATCATTATTTACGGCAACAAGAAATATGCCTTCTTCGTGTTTATTCTCCCATTTCAAAGGTTCCTTTGAGTGGATTAATAATGCTGAAAAATATTGCATTCCATTCCCGTTTCCTACTAATTTCCCGCATTCACTATCTTTTGCTAATACTTCATAATCTGCGTTTAATTTAACATGTTTTAATTTATTGGTATATTTATCAAGAATAATATTATTCCCAATTGGAACAAATAACACCGCGAATGGTAAGAGAATCAATAAAACAATACCTATATACTTTAATATTTTTTTCATGATAATTCGTCTCCACAAATCATAGTTTATCTGTCTGTTATATGAATCATCTGTTTTTATATAAACAAAATATCACTAATTCTCCAGGTATTTATCAAACCGCTCTGTTGTGTGAAGCACTTCTTTCAGGTATTCCTTCGTACTTTCCGCATTTTGAAGATTTTTTTCACTAATTGCTGATACTTCTTCGGAGCCTGCCGTGATTTCTTCCGTTGTGGCTGACAACTGACTGATGTTGTCAACAATCTGATTATTCGCTTCTGCCAGCTCTGACAGCATCTTATCAATTTCTTCAATATGTCCGGATAATGTACTTACATCTTCATTTATCTTTTCAAAACTTTGCGATGCTGTTGTGATAAGGCTTCCCTGATTTTCTGCAGATACAATAGACTCCTTTACATTACCAGTGGCTTCTGCTGCATTCTGGTTCAATTCGTCAATTATCCTCTTTATATTCTCGGTAGAATTTCTGGTCTGTTCTGCCAGGTGCCTGATTTCCTCTGCTACAACAGCAAATCCCTTTCCTGCTTCTCCTGCTCTGGCGCTCTCTATCGAAGCATTCAATGCCAGTAAATTGGTTTGGCTGGATATGCTGAAAATGATACCTGCTATATCCTGGACTTCTTTCATCTTATCCTGCAGCTTCTCCATAGAATTAACTACTGCTGCATTTGCTGATGCAATGTACGCTGACTGCTCTTTTAAGTTCCCCATTATCTGCAGCCCACTACCAATAGCCTCGGATGAGTTGTCAGCAATCACTACCATCTTTTCAGAATATTGTACCGTTTGATTGATAGATTGCTGGATTGTCTGTGTCATAACGGTCTGTTCCTGAATGTTACTGGCGGTAGTCTGCGTACTGGCAGAAATCTCTCCAATGGCAGTGTTGACAATTTGAGTGGATTCACCTAAACTTTGCACTATTTGGTTACTTTGAGAGGCAGCATTTTTAACAATCCTGGCAATCTCTAGTATATCACTTAACATTTCTTCCTGCATTTCCTGTTGATCCTTAACAGCATGCAGGGAATCATGAGAAAACCGGTGTCCAATATCCGTACATTTATATATGGTGTTAAGTGTCAATAAGATAATAATCAGCTCCAGGATATTCTGCAGCATATTATCGGATTTTGACATAACTAATAAAACCGAATAAATGATATTAATAACAGCATTCCAAATACAGAAGATTTTTACTAATTTGGTATCATAAAATAAAATTACTGCAACTAGTACAGGTATCGCACTAATTCTGACAAAACTGCTTCCATTACTAAAAAGAAAAATAGAGTAGATAATCATGTAACTGGTTAAGCTTCCCCATCCCAATATATTACTGGTTGCTTTTTTCATAAAAGTGAAGGCATTGATGCCCGTTGCAAGACAGCACAAAACAATAAGAATGACAGCCAATATAAAAGGAATTTCCTTTGACAGGCAATTCCCAACCAGAACCCCTATATATAATGCATATAAAATTGTAGTTCCCAGAAATATAAACTTATTAATAACTTTGTTTCTTTCCTTTTTCTCATTAAACTTCCTGACTTTTTCCCCTTGATTAATAGCGTCCATAACCTCTTTTAACGTCTCCTTTTCCCTCATAATTAACTGGTATTATTTAGAAGAATACCACTATTGTCGAATTAAGTCAATATTATACAATTTAAAAAGAAAACGTTTTTTGTAAGCATCAATGATAATTGACACCATACCTAATCGCACATAAAGAAATCATATATCATAGGTGTATACCTGATTCCTTCATAATCAACCGCTTCTCCAATGTCTTCAAAACCAATCGCATGATAAAACGGAACAGCATATGGGGAAGCATTAAGCTTAATGAATCTTTGATTATGCTCTTTCAATTCCTTTATTACCGTATCAAATAGCAAAGTACCTATTCCTTTTCTATGAAATTCTCCTTTTACAAACACGCATGAGATCGTATTATGATTGCTTATAGAAAGACATCCAACAAGGATTCCCTCACTATATGCTCCATACATTCTCTCACTCCCATCAGAAAATTTATCAATAAACCTCTGGTTATGTATAAAGCTGTCTTTAAATATTCTGATTCCTTTTTCTGAATAATCCGGTGCAACAAACTTATCAAAGCATTCTTCGATCAGCTTCATTGCAAATGAAATATCAGAATAATCTACCATTTTTATTTCTGCACTCACATTCCCAGCTCCATATAAATTACTATTTATTTTACTCCTGTAATTCTCTGAAATCTCTATTACCATATTATAATATTTTATTTTTATCCATCAATACAATGTTGATAAAAATCACCAGAACCCCTGAATTCTCAAGGTTTCTGGTGAAATTAAAAGAGCCGGAAATAGGATATGAAGCAAAATCCGAATCAAAAATGCGGATTTACTTAATTGCCATTATATAAATTTGACAAGGATTCCATTCATCCCATAATGTAGGGAAACATTCAAGTTCTTTAAAACCTAATTTTTTATAAAACTGAATTGTCCTGTCGTATTCGTCATAGTGACCTTCTTCTACGGTTTTTACCTGTATAAACGAATAGCCATGCTCTTTTGCATAAGAATAAAACGCATCAAATAATTTCTTTCCAATACCATTTTTATGTACTGCCTTTCGTACACCCATAACATAAATTTCAGCAGTATATGAACTTGTTTCTTTTAAAGTAATAAACCCTTTTGCTGTATCATTTTCTATCTCTGCCCAAAAAGGCAGTTCTTTACTGCATCTAATGTATTCGGCTGTACTATCCGGTAACCCAAACCAATCAGGTAAATCAGATAATATAGTACTTGAAATCAATTCTTTTTGTTTCTCATCTTCGATATAAACTATCATTAAACTTCCTCCTTAAATTTATAGAGGTTATTTTAAAGTGTATCCTCCATTCACTCTTCTTACATCAGTCATTTTACTTCTCCTTTCCCCGTTATTTATTATAACGCCAAAGCGATATAACACTTAAAAATCGCCTGCAAACATATATATTTTTTTACTTGGCAAACTAAACATAAAATATCCCCCCGAAAAAACACCAATGGAAAGGGACTTTCCAGTGCATCCAACTCTTATACTCACTTTGATTTAAAGGTTTTACTGCTGTCTATTCCCAATAATAGAAATTAAGTTCATATATCTTCCGTTGTCGATTTCAAGCATAAGTTTATCAGCCATTGCATAGCTATTTTCCGTTTTGAACCAATCTTGCCATGCTTCTTTAAAACAATCCATTTCCCGTATGCTCTTAATTTCAATTTTATCAGATTTTGAAAATATTTTTCTCCACCATTCACAAGAGTTCCATGTTGTAACTGCTTCCTTGCTCCAATACGGTTTCATTTCATCTGGAATACTATTATGCATTTCGTATTTCATTCCCGGAACAGCTATAGCAATTAGAGCATTTTTCTTTAAAATTTTAGATAGGTTTGAGTCGAAATAAGTATCATTGCTTCCAAAATAGTGATATGCATCAACACTGATAACAGCATCGAAATATTCGTCTGCAAAAGGTAATTGTGTCGCGTCAGCATGAATTGGAATAATCTGATTTTCTAAATTCATCTTTGAAAAGCGTTTATAATTTTCACTTGCTGAAATCCATAAATCTACTGCAAATACCTGTAGCCCGTATTCTTTTGCGAGAAAGATGGATGTCAGACCATTACCGCATCCTAAATCTAATACTCTCATATTGCTTGTTAATTGAACATTCTCTAATAAGTTCTCCAGAACTATCATTGAATTTGGTCCCATCATATTAGCTTTTACAAATTCATTATCGTACTTTTTACTTTTTAAATTCTTCATTTTCTTTTCCTTTCTTAAATAAATTTTTCAATGTTTACCTTACAGAAAAGAAAAGAGATATAGCGAAAATACTATACCTGTAATACATTCTATCAGCTATATGTCAGTTTCGTATTTTCTGTAAGGCATAATTAAGTACACAAAGCGGGTAATCTCGCTATTGTCCTAAATAAATTAATAAATGCACATTACAGAATCACTACCAAACAGACACCGCCTTTCAAATTATATATTATGTACCTATTATATCCATATGCTGTATTTTGTCAATTGTTAAGCAAATATCCCAATTGCTTTATCTAATAGATACATTCATCAACTTCACTTCCGCAATAACTTCCATGTAATTTGCTAATCCAAACATTCAGGATCACCTATTTCCTCGTTACCCAAATATACTTTATACTTGTCGCCATAATAGAAATTCATAATTTGCCTGCGCAGTTTTGAAGGATATAAGGGTTGGGTAATTAAAGTTTGTATATCAAGCCAATCATAACCTGCTTGATTTGTATCTCCATGAAGCACAGCATCTTCAATTTCACCAATATAGTCACATAGAAAGATTAAATCAACACGATGAAAAGTTTCTCCATGAACTTCTTCAACAACAAAAGCCAGCTCTTTTGGTTCTACCATAAATCCCATTTCTTCAGCAACTTCTCTACGAACGGCATCTGTCAACAATTCTTCAGCATTCTGGCCTCCTCCGGGCATAATATAAAAAATATCTCCATTATCATTTATCTTAATTGCCAACATTTTTCCGTCTCTAATAATAAGCGCTTTGGCAGAGTTTCTAATTTGTTTATTCATAACATATTTGACTCCTTTGATTGGCAGCTTTGCTGCTAAATTGGGATTTACTCAATCTCACCCTCATTAAATCCTTTTATTGAACTTCCAAGAAAGTTTCCTGCAAAATGCCAATGACGATGCCTGCGGCCATGAATGCCAAATTAGGAAGTATGATGGGTGTCAATAGTTTTTCTTTTGATAACCCACCAAAATTCGTTCAAGTGGTACCCATCCAATATATTTTGGTTGACTCCAGCCAGGAGCTGCCGGTAATCTTTCCACCTCTAAATAATTATCAATGCGAACAACATTCCATGCATGAATCACTTCACCATTACCGAGAGATAATCCGCAATGTCCCCAATCTGCAAGCTTGTCACCAACTACACCCACACAGCCATAGAATACAAATGTACCTTTAGGTGGTAGACCGGTATTTTCATGTGCAGCATATAAGGCAGCTGATTCTTTCGCGGAATCACCACCAAATATCTCAATCCCGTTGCTTTTTTCAAGTGAATCCTCTATGAACCCTAAACACTTCAACTGATATTCTTTCGAGCCGACATGTGCTTTTGCCCATGCTATTGCATTTTCTGCAAGTATTACTTCATTCATCATACATTTCCCTTTCCTTCATTTCATTTTAATATATATCTGAATAGGACAACATTTCATCAAGTGTACCATCATGTTTTATTTCCTGCTAATTTTATCCTTTGACTTTTGTTTGGCTGTATAAACAGCTTTCTTTTGACCCCATTCATTTTCATTTCTCAATTGACAATACAATTTCCAGCGTTCGTTAGAAATAATCATGTTTTCAATTGCTTTTTTTACTGCACAGCCAGCTTCCGTCGTATGTGTACAATTACTATATTTACAATTGCCAAAAAGTTCAGTTATATCTGAAAATGCATCATCAATTGCCTGTGGGTAGTAGTATGACGTCCCTTTGAATCGTTTTCACGTATCTCACTGACTCTCATCAGTTCTTCACCTGCAATTGCATTCAAAAGAGTAGATTTCCCAACACCTGCCAAATGTCCTGAAAAATCTGTTCTTGAAAACTTACTTTTTCTCTCAAAGACTTTTTCAATAATAGAATATCCACTTTGATTAACGCAAATTAATACTTTATCCCCTACAACGGGGAATATGCTATTTTCTTTATAAAAAGATCCTCTTAATTTTGCATGAACTTCTCCCTGTTCACATATTAACGTAAACAATTCTCGTTGAACTTCGCAAACAACAGCATGCATTTCTGTTCCATTTTCTTTCATTTTCAATGATTTCCCTCCAATTTTGGGTACAAAAAAACTTGCCCATTGGCAAGTCTGTTTATACAGTATTTACAAAAGGGTTCTTGTACGCAAGAAGCAAATGCTTTCTGCATACTTCAATATTAAATTATTGATTTCTCACCATATTCATTTTTTTCATAATTTAATCAGCCCCTTCCGCAAGTAAATTGAAGTCTTTTTATACTAACTTAATTATTATAAATCTAATAGCATCCAAAATCAAGTATATATTTCCACTTTTAACCCCTTTTACCCGTGT
Organism: Anaerocolumna xylanovorans DSM 12503; assembly: GCF_900143645.1. Lineage (GTDB taxonomy): Bacteria > Bacillota > Clostridia > Lachnospirales > Lachnospiraceae > Anaerocolumna > Anaerocolumna xylanovorans. The sequence goes on from NZ_FRFD01000009.1 coordinate 305,919, forward strand.
ATACCAATTTTAAACGTGGCCTCTACACTTCCTTGCTTTATGATAAAAATAATCCATGAGTTCTTGCCAGAACTGATGGAAGCATGCCCTAAATTCACTCGTGAATTATCGAGCTACAAGATTCTTCCACTCAGCGCAGCAAAAAACTTGAAAATCAAGGGATTTCATAAGCGCGAGGCGGGCTTCGAACAAATCCCCGCACACAAATTTGTATTATGCATATTTCGCTAATTATCATTTAGTTTGTTTTTTCACCTATGACTTGTTTTGTACCATCATCGCTTATAATAACGATTTGTGATATCCCTTTATAAGTTTCATTTTCAGCATGAAGAAGATATGCGTAAAATTCAATTTTATATACCTTGCCCGCATCGGTTTCAATGTTTTCGTTAAGTACGGTTATGGAGGTTTGAGTCGGTTCATTGTTTTTCACAATCTCATTTTCGCTGACAGAAGTATCATAATCATGATTTCCATCATAAACTATATTCTCCCCCTCAACTTTTCCCATAGTTGCTTTACCTTCAAAAAAATCAAATCCCTTTTGAATTTGTTCATCAATGTCCGCTATTTCCAGGGTTTTAGCGCAGAACATGGATTTAAGTCCATCTATGTCATTTTCGCTAAATGCATTTATGACCTTGTACGACATGTCTGAGCCCTCTCTATAATAACTGGGCCATTTGTAGCCTATTTTATATTCTGTACCATCGCTGCCTGTAACAGTGATTTGCGATATGCCTTCCCTGTTTTTATCGTTCTCGTAAATAATGTATGCGTTAATGTCAATTTCATATACTTCGTCCGTATCCGTTAGAATATCTTTAACAAACCAATACCTTTCAAGCAGCGTTGTTTTTCCATGCTCAATAGATTTTTCCTCAGACCCCAGTAAATCTTTATTAAAGGATACAACTTTACCTTTAAAAAGATCAAAGCCTGCTTGAATTTGTTCATCAATATCCGTCAATCCCTGTAATAATACAACCATAGAACAGCTTAAAATCACGCATATGACCTTTTGTATTTTCATTATAGCAATCTCCTTTTTGAGAGCATCACACAATGGCGGCAGCTGTGTATATTTCAATTGTGGCTACGCCAACCCGGCAGTCTGATTTGTATTATATCAATAATTTCCGGTTCACTTAACTTATGATAACTATAATTTATCTCATTATACCGCACACATGATTTTAAGGTAAGAAAAAATCGCAAATCCTTGATTTATAAGAATTTGCGATGCTTTTTAAAAGAGCGCGGGAAGAGATTCGGGCAAATCCTCGCACACAATCAATTTTTGAATTGAAATCTTTGTCTATATGCTTCGTAAAACATAACGGTTGCAGCACAACCAACATTAAAGGATGATGCATATGATGTTTCAACCATGGGAATTGTTCCTAATATATCGCAATTTTCTTGAAATGCATAGCTTAAACCCTCTGTTTCATTGCCAATCATAAACAGTGTTGGCTTTGTCAAATCTAAGTTGTATAGCGGATGTTCTTTGTGTGCAGTCGTTCCTATAGATTGAAAAGTTGGATAATTCTTTTTCATTGTTTTAATAAAATCAAAGACTTTCTGATTTTCTGGTACACATATAACTTTCATGTTGAAAAACGAACCCATAGAAGAAGTGATAACATCTGGGTCATATAAGTCAACGGAGTGTCCTGTAATTAATAAGGCTTCTACACCCAATGAATCGCATGAACGGATAATGGTTCCTAAATTCCCTTTATTCGAAGGTCTATCAAATAGAGCTATAACCGGATTGTCAGAAAATACCAAACTCCCCAAGTCATCTTCGTTCATCTTAAGAATGGCCAATAATTCTGAAGTGTCTTCTTTTCCGCTGATTTCATTCATTAACACTTGGGATAATTCATAATTTGTGCTTGTCTTGATGGTGCTCAATAAGCCATTGGCCCAATTTGATAGAGGCATTTCCGGGCAATATAAAAAAGCTTTAATCTCCCATTTGTTTTTTATGGCTTCATTAATATTTCTAACGCCTTCAACTAAGAATTCTTGATACTTATATCTTTTATTGCGATTGCTTTTCAAAACTTCAAACTTTTGATATATCGCGTTTTTGGAATTGACTTTTTCTATCTTCATTCTCTTCATCCTTCAACAATAAATTTATATAAATTATATCTTTCAACATACAGAAAGTCAATCTGACTTGAAAGAAGCATATTCTTTACACATAAAGCGAATGTATACACCTCTTACTACAGACAAGATAACGTTTACTCGTTACACCTGCGAGTAAACGAAGATATACTGGATAGCGAAGTATATATTCATAAGATGGAGATTGTTGACAAGGAAAGAATAAACGGAAAAAGCATAAAAGCTTCTGGAAGAAGCCGAAAACTCTCATCTGAAAGTGAATACTTTTTTACACAGACCAACAGTGAAAGAATGACGAGCAGAAGTTTTAACTACTGGCTAGAGAAGTATTGTGTTTTAAGAAACAAAAAGGGGGTTCATCCACTTCTGGTTTATGTGCACATAATAGTGCACATATTTTTTGTAGTAATCTCTTGATATATTATCTGGTTTTATGGGGGATTACGTTAACAAGTTTGAAGTTATAAATATTTAAATAATTGAAAACATAGAAATCAATGACGAAACAGTATTTGACAAGCTATGTATTATCCAACTTGGGCATATGGAACCATTTGCCTTTTTCTCGTTTACATATCCCATAAACCATGCAATCGAAGCAGTGAAAACTATTACCAGAACGGCTTTTAAGATACCTATTAAAGAAATAAACATAATTCCATGCATAATGCCAAACAACATACTTTGCAGTATATTTGCAATCGTAAAACCAAATTTATTTTCTAGTCGTTTTAATAAAAATCCTCTAAATAGTAATTCTTCCGGTAATGCCGTATTAAGAAAAGCATATATTAATGCTGCGGGTAATACTTTTATTCCCATACCAGCGAAATCTGAAGTTGCTGTCTCGGTTCCTTTAAGGATATATAAAATAAAAATGGAGATAATCATAAATCCTATTGTTACAAAAAATGTCATTCTCCATACAGTTGTTCTTTTCTCGGATTTTATCTTTTTTATACCTACCCACGAAAAAAAACTTTCTTTCTCTTTCGCAGAAACTAACCACCATATAAATGGAACAATTGTGAATACTATAATTTGTAAGACACTGCTTAGCAGCTTATTAATAAATAATTGCATAGAATCCTCCTAAAACTTCCTGTCCATATATTTCTGCCACCATATTATCATGTTAAATAAATAAAGTAAAATTAATTTTCCATTAATTTGTATACACCAATTTTTAATGTGTACTTTCTACACTTTCACAAAAAAGCGTATGCCTTCTGTCAACTATAAATATAAAGTTGTTTTCTGTAAAAGCCAATATGCACATAACTGCTATACCAATAGTCCATGAATAAAGCAATGTCAAAAAGTAGTGCACATATCAGCGCAATAAAAAAACCCTTGAAAATGATCTGACCCCCAAAGGTTGGACATAAATATTTAAGCTACTTTGGACTTAGTTCTGTGTTGTGCAGGACTAAGTCCTTTTAGTTTACTCTTAATACGATAGTTATTGTAATACTCTATATATTCCTCCAGTTTCTTCTGGAACTGTTTCATAGATTCAAATTCTTCATGATATAAAAGCTCTGATTTTAAAGGGCCTTTTCCAGCATATCTACTATCTGCAGAAATATGGGTTTTTCTGAAATGTTATAACTGATGATTTCACCATTATATAAAATAAATGATTACTTTATTGAAGTCCAAAATGAGCTGATAGGATTTTTACAGTCTCATCCTTGGTGTCTTTATTAGTATCCGTTCTTACTAGTGTAAAAAATCCACTCGCAGCAAATTCATCATAATGCCTTTTACTATTCACTTTAGCCAGACAGGCTTTAAAATTCTCCATTGTTTTTTGGGGATTTTCTGCTTTCATTATCTGCTCTTTTAGAAAAGCCTTGTCAGGGTCATCACGGTCAAAAAACTTCTCAACTGACATTGCCTGTGGTGACAGCATTATTGCCACCTGATGATAATCTGCAATATCATGCAATATATAAAGGGGTATATTAGTATCCACAATTACTCGTTGGTTTTGAGAAATACCAATTAATTCAGCCACTTCAAACTCAGCTGCTTCCAGTGAGCACCCCAGAATCCATTCTTCATATTCTTCAGGTGTCCTATTCAAAAACTCCTGCCAATCTTTCATTGTTTTAAAATAACACAGATTTGGTTGACGTTCCGGCACTATAATTTCATCTGCCACTCGGGAGTGATAATTCTCTCCACATTGAACTAATCCATATTTTTTTGCCAGCAAAGCTACCATTGTTGACTTACCAGCATATGCTGTACCTGTAATAAACATCACATTTTTTAAATAATGTTTAATAATGCTATTATCTATCTTCATGTTATTGTCTCCTTTATTATACAACAAAATCACCTATGCTGATTTGCATAAGTTCTGCTTACTAACGAATTCTATTGTTGTTATATAAAAAATGACACCACATGTTTTGTTCTCCAAATTTAAAATAATATAAAATCTTGTCGAGTATTAATTTTCAGGCCTAATGATAGCATTTATTACTCAATCACTAAATCATTTGTTTCAGTAATTCATATAGAATGTACTTAAATTATACTTTTCGTGATGTAGAAAGTCAATCTTTGCTGGGAAAAAGTGTAACATCATAAAAGGAGAGCCAAAAACTCGAAACTATAGATTGATCAAAGTTGTTACGTTTATTTTATGAATTAAAAAAGAAAACATCTGCCAAAGTACCATCATCATATTCAGTCCGGGGATATGAATTGACTAATTCATAATTACCGTTTGTATAATCACTAATAACCTTATCCCAAAAATAAACAGACGGCAAGTTTTTAGGATGTCGTTTTAATTGCCATTTACCTTTGTGGATATCTAGCACCTTAAAAATAGCTTGTTTACCAACACCTGTGCGGCGATATTTATACATTACAAAAAATTCAGCGATTTGAAAATCCGTATCTCTATCATCAACTTCCGGAAAATCGATAACCATTACAAATCCCGCAAGATTTCCATCCACAATGATAAAATATGCCCATCTGTTTTTTTCTGTCCAATAATAATCAAGATATTGATACCCATACAATCCCAGTTTATTCACATCTCGATTATCATATTGTGAAAACTCATAATCATACTTTTCCAGCAGATTACTAAGAATTTCTCTTTCTTCTAATTTTACAAGTTGTAATTCCACATTCATTGCTTTCCCTCCCTACAAATTCCTGCTTATAATTTTCAAAACATTTTAAAGCTAATAAAAATCCATCTTATACTTTACCGTGCTCTTACTAATGTAATCTATCATTGCAGGGATATCACATTTAAATACATCTGTAGGAATTTTGCCATCCATCTGAAGCTCTGTTTTAAACACTTTTGCTCCTAATTTTCTATAGAATGAATTAGAAGATGAATTGTGATAGTTATATACAATAATCTCTTTTAGTCCTAACTTTTCGTAGTAATCTAAGATTTTCGATATTAACATTAAGGAAATTCCTCTCCCCCTCATTTCGGGGTAAACCCATAATCCATTTAATTCAATCCCAGAATTTGAATCTTCTATTTCCGCATAGCTAACAAAAGCCACTCCGAGCATTTTGTCATTTTCAAATGCACCAAGTAAAGCTCTTACATCATTATTTTCAATTCCTGCATGCATCCAATTAGTCCAATATGAATACTCCTTCTCTATATTTAACTTTTCTTCTGACATCCCTGCCAATTCCTCTGGCAAACAAAGTGCTTTAAGCTGAATCGCCTCCAGCATATCTTTATCCCACAATTCTCTTATTGTAATCAAAATCTTAACCCCCATAAAGATTCTGTATGCAAGAAACATACAAAGTCATTATACAAATCTTTTAGTGTTATTTTACATTATATTTATTTTGATATCTACTATTGTTTACTATCTCTATAAACTGTTTGAACTATATAATTACAGAGTGCCTGTAGTAATAATTGGGCATTATTTAAAAATTGCCTCTGTTACTTCATAAACTATTTCAGCTCCTATATCTGCATTATTCATTGCAACTGCACCATTTCCTTTATCAGGAGAGAATACCATATTTGAATGATAACCATTATTACAGCCATCGTGCCCAAAGCATCTATGTCCATCTCTTTCTGATACAAAAAATCCCAATCCTGTTGGAGCCGCTTGGTTAACTTTAGTTATCATAAGTTGCGCTGAACGTTTACTCATAAATCTACTATTCCCGTTAATTGCTTTCATAATCTCAATTCCAAATATAGAAAGGTCAGTCGGTGTTGTCCACAATCCAGCAGCAGAAAGTTCTGGCATTACATTACAGCCACCAGGTATTTGAAGATTGTAAACATCATAACCATATGCAATTCTTGATATCCACTTAATTAAGCTCCATTTTTATCTTTACATATTATTATAATGCTATATAACCATAACAAAGTCTTATGTTTTTTGTAAGTATTCTTCTTTTGTAAGTGAATAAAAAGGTTCACCATTATAGAAATCAAATTCCTTTGGAAGCCCTTCTACCATATATCTAAATTTCAAACCAAGATTTTCAAGAACCTTCTTTGAAGCAATATTCTCTGGTTTACAAAGCCCTACGATTTCATTTACCCCTATGACATTGAACCCGTAGTCAAGCAATGCCGCCGATGCTTCTTTAGCGTAACCTTTCCCCCAGTATTCCCTTCCTATTAAGTAAAAAATCTCCTTCTGATTGTGTTCGAACTCAACTCCTCCTATGCCACACCAGCCTATGTGGGTGCCACTTTCCTTCATGGTTATATTGAAGGAATATTTAAAATCTCCATCAAAGCCTATTTTATAACAATCAATTAACCAATTAAATAAGCCTTTATAATCTTCAAATGACATAACATCCATATCCAAATATTTGAATAGTTCTTTGTTTTGCATTAATTTAAAGCACTCTTCTAAATCTTCTTCCCTATATGGTCTAATCACTAATCTCTCCGTTTCAATTCTCATTTGTCTTAATATATTCATCATTATTCCCCCTCGTATAAATAACTATATTTCTGCCTTTATTCGATGTTATCTAAAGCAAATTCTATTAAAATGATATCATTCTGTATAGTAGTACAGCAACCTTAAACTTTTTTCCGAATTATAAATGCACCAATTCGAATCCTGTTAGTTCGCTTTAGTAAACAATTGCCAAATACGCATGCCGAGGTTAAATTCCGCTCCGTTCAAAAGAAAAAGGATGCTACCCACATTATTTTCGAGCAATAAAAAATCGCAAACCCTTGATTTGTAAGGATTTGCGATACCTTTTATAAGAAGCGCGAGACGGGATCCGAACTTTGTCACTGTCCGCAAACCATATAAATAAGGAGAAATGCACACTGTCTGTTAAGTGTCTACAGCCTGTCTACAACTAAACCAACTTCAATATATGGATAGCCGACCACCGTGGGTGGTGTTGTGCTTATTATCCGATTCTATTACAGCTTCAACCACAAAGCAGGACGGACACCGCCTGTACATTTGCCATCGCTGATGTTGCCTTTCAATATATTGTTGCCTTGAATACCTATATTACCGTCAGTGCCGAAGATATACACGGCTTTTACATTAACGCGGCCGGGGGATCGAAGCCACCACCACCAATCCCATTCTTTACCCTGAAGTCTTGCTAATCGCTTACTGTTGTTTTCATCTTTTCTTTCAAACCAATATCTTTGATTTTTTCCTCGGTTTTGCAGTTTTGAACGGCTGTCACCGAAATATTTGCACACTTCCTCAAGGCTTAACAAGAATATGCTGTCCCTCGTATCTGCTCCGCCTTTTGAACCATACCACTGATTGTCAAGATTTTTATTTATTACCGGAATTATTCTTGATTTATCAGCTGCGGTGAATTTGTCATAAAATTCATCGTTAAGATATTTTCTTAACGAGCAGTCAGCCCATGTTATATCCTTATAAGCGTCATGGTAAGCGCGTTGCTCTATAATATTTTCGGTTATAATCAAAGCCGTATTGTTTTGTATGTCAAGCACTCTCCATTCATATTTGTCAAATGCTATTTTATCTCCTATTTGCATAAGTGCCTCCCTGTATATTACCTGAAATCATCTTTTAACTTGATTGGAAAATATCTTTGCATTTGTTTATAGCCAAGTCCCTTTTCTATGTCTTTATAGGCAATATCTCTTCCATCTTCATATAAATAAGGCATATTGAACATAACATTGCTGCCTTTGTCAAGCTCAAAATTTGTGCTTTCAATCCATCGGCAAACTTTATCTTCCACTTTCTGTATGCTCTCGTCGTCTTCGTCAATGCTTACCGCCATAGCGTATAAGCCTCCCGGAAAATCGATTAATTTCAAAGGGCTTACATCAACGTCGGTAACACCGTCTTTAACGGCGCATATCCATTCGGCTTTGTCATTTTTAGACAGCAAAAAATCAAAACAATCGAAAATCACACTCTTATACAAATGACAATGCTGCCACAATTGGTACATATATCCGCCTTCTTTGAACATTTCTCCCCACGGTTGGTCGCCGCACGTTACCGCTTTGAATCCCGGTATCCTGACGACCATTATATCAGGAATCTTTTTATCTAACTTTTCCGTTATTTCAATCAAGCGGGTTATATTGGAGGGCTTGCCGATATAGTCAACGCTTATCAACTGTGTTTCTAGTTCTTTCGCTTTGTCATACAGCAGTTTTATATCGGAATTGTCAGCAAAATCTACTTGTTCTATTTCACGTATGAAGTCCAGAACAATATCTTTCAACTCATGCAGGAGAGCAACTTCATCGTCTATGTTCTGCACTTTCTTTTCCAGCACTTCTAAAACTATGTCGGAACTGGACGTGCTGAAAATACGCTGAATGTCTTTTATGCTAATATTCAGCTTGCGTAAAATGAGTATTTGCTCAAGCCGCCTGACAGCGCTTTCGTCGTACATCCTGTATGCGTAGTCATCGCTTCGGGTACTGTTTATCAGCCCCATGTCCTCATAATAGCGCAGTGTGCGGGCTGTTATGCTATACTTGCTTGATACATCTTTGATTTTGATTAGGTTGTTCATTGGTTTCGACCTCTTTTCTGGTTTTTTGTGATGAGTCTAGTATAAAGGCTTCCCTAAAGAAAGAGTCAAGGGGTAATGCTGCTTTTCTGCAGAGATTATAAAAATCCTCGCCTAGCTGCCGCTTCGGCTGCCAACACAGCTAACGAAATCTAACTGCATATAGTATAGAATAAACGTCCCGGAATTCATAATTCAAACTTCTCTCCTATGTAGTGTATTTATTTAAAAAATTCCCATTGTTTTATTTGATTCTCATTATACCAACTAATCACCTGATTATAAAAAAGTTTATAATCAAGTGAATCTTTACCGCTAGTTGTGGTATAACATTTACTTAAATCAACATTTGTTGATTTTTGCTCTTGTATATTTAATTCCCCTTCAAATTCTGCTAAAGGCGAAAGTGAATTTAATTCCTCTACAGCTAGTCTTTGATTATTATACCATTCCGAGCCAAAATCGGAATTTTTATCATTAAGATACCAATTAATTATTGATTGTTTATCCTGTGAAGCAACATTCACACTTTTACCATCTTTTAATATACTCACATTAACTGATGAAGCGTCTGGTCCATCAGAGTTTGTATTTGTGAAACCTATCTGAAAAAGATTTGCTCCTGTGATATCAAACAAATCTGAACAGTTATAACTATTAATATCTATTTCCGACCCCGTCGAGTTATGAAAACCAAAAGGATAATATCGAGTATACCATACTTTTTCTTCTTTTACGTTTGACGTCGTGCCAACAAAAACAGAAACATTCATTTTATCATTATTAATTGGCATAACTTTTCCCTCCATAAATGTTATGCCATTTTGATAAACTTGACCGCCTTCTGCAATAAAAATGTCAAATAATTCAGGCACTCCATCAAAATTTAAATCTATCAGCAACAGATAAGGAGCATATTGAGCTTCATTATTCACAATATAATCATAATAAGCTTTTATCCAACTTTCATCTATTTTAGATGTTGAGGTTCCTTCACCTTGAGTTGGTGTAGGTAAGGGGGTTGTTGTGGCAGCAGGTGTAGGGCTTAGCTTGGGCCCAGGTGTCGGCGTCAACGTAGGAGTAGTTGTATTGTTATTTGGTGGAATGTTGTTTTCCTCTGTTTTTTTACATCCTGATGTGGATAAAACTATTAGAATTATGAAGCCAATTACAATAATTGATTTATGTTTAATATTTATCATATAAAATCCTCCTCAAGAACGATATTTACGTAATCTATGGTGCATTTTAGTTTTTCCAGTTTCATAAGATTTTGTACAGTCTTATGATTCAAAGGATAACCACGATTGCAGAGTTCCAAAGTAATCTTCCGATATCCATATCTGCCCTTATTTTCATGGAAGACCTGATGGATTATCTCCTTCACCGAGGCATATTTATAGGGTTGTTTCATTCTTTTCCGCTGATAATAAGTACTGCGGGGTATTCCTGCAAACGAAAGAAGTTGCTCAAGTTTATATTTCGGACGTAGATCATCTATTGTTTTGATGATGATTTCTTCTGATGTTTTTCCTGCATCATACGCTCTCTGATTTCTATCTTTTTTTTAGAAATCATCCAGACCTTTCTCAATATAGATACTTTTCCACTTACATACAGTTGTAAAGCCTGGTATGTTGAAATGAGCTGCAGCATTACGCGCAGAGGAGCCAGTATCTTGCATATATTTTAATACAGATAATTTAAATTCTCCAGTATAAGTTCCATTCTTTGTTGTAAGACCATCTGGCCCGTGACAGCGGTAAGCAGCAACCCATTTCCTAACATCACCTCTATCTACATAGAATTTTTCAGCAGTATCTGTAAATGATCCCTTTCCAGCAAGATAATATTCAACTACTTCTTTCTTTAATTCAACAGTATACATAGACATAAAAAATGTACCTCCAAAGTTAGATTAATCTTTGATATGTACCCAGTTTTCTGGACACATCATTATTCAACTGGATGATTAGGCACTCTTGATGGATGTCTTCCTGTATATTACAGGAGGCATCCATTTTGTTTTTGATTGAATTCTCCTGTTATTATAATAATCTATATATTCATCTATTGCTTTCTTAAATTCATCGAAGGATCCAAAATCCTTTTCATGACCATAAAACATTTCGGTCTTTAGTCTTCCGAAAAAAGTCTCCATAATGCAATTATCGTAACAGTTTCCTTTACGAGACATAGATTGAATTATTCCATATTTCTTT
>NZ_FRFD01000012.1 GCF_900143645.1 Anaerocolumna xylanovorans DSM 12503
AAAATCTTCATTTAACTTTGATGCCATTACATCTTTCGCAGTCAATTCCGGATGCTCCTCTTTCAATACGGAATATGCTATAAATAGCGATCCAGCTCGGTTAAATACTTGGGTTCGTCCTTCCCTCACAAACTGATACATGGGACGGTCAAAGGCTAAATTTTGAGAAGAAGCTCTGAACTCAACCGCATCTATCGGTTCTCCATCATATAAAAACTGTGGCTCTTCTGTGGTTTCCTTACTATCCTCTAACTCTTTTTCCGGCTCCTGGGTTGGCTTCTCCCCATCATCCGGTTCCGGTGTTCCTGTTTCCTCACTAACCTCCGGAGTGGCAGTCGTATCAGCTGGTGCCTTGATATTTTCTTTTGTTTCTTTTTTACTGCATGCTCCTACACACAGCACCAGTCCCAACAACAGGACGTATATTCCTTTTTTTACTACTTTATTTTGTTTCATATTTTTCTCCTCTTCTTTTATTAATATCCTTGTATTCCATGATATCGGATCGTATACCACCTGGTGTCTTCTAAAAGCTCCTCGGTATCCTCCGGCATAAATGGCAGCTTCATAAAGAGTGGTTTCACCTCCAATACCGCATCCAGCTGCAGGTAGGTCCCGCTGTTCTTAAGCAGGAAACCCTCTCGCTTTAAATTCATGTTGCTCTGGATCACGTCACCCATCCGCAGCAATGTTTTCTCCTGATTCGCCATCAGGCTAATCATCAGGAACAGGCGGAGATAGTCACTGTACTGATAGGAATACAGCGACGCTACTACATTGACATTTGCATCTACTTTAGTCCCGCTGCCGTATTTTGAAACCATACCGTCAATGGAAGTATTGATAGTATCCTTTAATTCATCAGCTCCCTGTGATACTGCTGTACTGACCGAATTGACTGCCTTATCAATATATTTATTTACTGCATTTTCACTTTCTGTAAATTTACTTTCTATTTCTTCACTCATATCAGATATAAAATCATTATATGCTGAAATAGTCCCTTCACTCATATTTTCTACCCAATCCAGCGCTTGGGCAATAAACCCTTCTGTCACGATTACATTGATAGCTTCTTTTTTGGCAAGATACACGACACTTTCCTTTATATCGCCTCCCCCTTCCAGCCAATCGGTCAATGCCTGCTCTACATAAGCCTCTTCGGATATGGGATTCCCATTCTTATCCTCCAGCTGTCCGGCATTCTTTAACATCCGGGCTTTTTGGCATATGGTATTTAACTGGTCAATTGCCGTACCGGCATACTGGTTTACCGAGGTTGTTAACGAATCCTGCACCGCATCGCTCAATTTTTTTATTTCAGCTCCGGACTTATTCTTCAACTCCTCCCCCGTCATACTCAGCCATTTATCCAGTTCCGATGCCGCGGTATCCACGGTCCGGTCCGTCCAGCTCTTCGCTTTTTCCGCTGCTGTATCCAACAGCAGATCCTTTGCATTTTCAAACAGGTTCTGAAAGCTTAACATCCAGGTATTCTTATTCTTATACAACGGCACTGCCATTCCTGCCTTTAAGCACTGCAAGTCCAGGGCCGATTCTGCTAAGGCCACCCCGATGATGATTGCTGCCTGTGCAATGGGGACCAGGAAGGTCAGGGGCGGTGTACCGAAGATGGCCATGGCGATACCCCTGGCTCCGTCTCTTATGCTGGAATCGGAAAAAGCATAGACCGTATTAAAAGCAAAGCGGATTCCATAGATGGTTCCATAGGCAGTACTGCTGCTGTTCTTCCCATATACCATGTATTCCACCTCGGACAGATAGGCCGCATTATGCTCCGGGCAGACCGGTACATTGGTCAGGGTCAACAGTGCCTTCTGAACATCCTGGGAATGCTCCAGACCTTCCTTTAAGGATTTTCCGTCACTGCCATATGCAACGGTTGATACGCTGCGGCCCTCAAGAGTGAAGGAACTGCTGTGCAGGCTGCTCTTTACTACGGACAGGCTTGGCTCCGAACCGTTGGCCTCCCATAGGGCTTCCTTTTCTATGGTATCGTAGCTGAACATGTTCATAATATAGTCACACAGGAACAGATTATCCCGAAGTCCCACTCCCAGGTCGGCAATGGCACTGCCAAGCCCGGAAAACATAGTAATCAGCGACTGCCCAAGCCCCTTCCCTTTAGAGTCCACCGTCAGGTCCAGCTTCGGATCGCTCCCGGTTTCCGTTTCTGCCTGATACTCCGACATGGCCGTCTGGTTCTCCTTGATTACCTCTGCTTTGATTCCCGGCCACTGCACCGAAGGGCGGGTATCTCCGGTAATCTGGTAGCTTGTGCTTCCCGAATCGCCCTGAACCTCATCCTCACCTGTTTTTGCAAAATCGTCCAGTTTCTTTTCTTTGTCTTTCAGTTCCTTGTTTTTTGCTTTTTTATTTGTTTCGTAGCTGTCATTATCATCCGTTACCGCATGGAATGTATTTTTTAAAAAGGCATAAAACCGGTGATCTATTTTTTCCAGGTCCGGGTTATCTATGGGATCCGCCCATTCCGCGGTGATTCCATTCTCTGGTTTCTGGTAGGCCTCTTCAAAAAGTGTGTCTGCGGCTTCTGTTAAATCTTTGCTTAGGATGGACTGATTCTCCCAGCCTGCTGTAAAATCCTTTTGTGCGGTCTTTAGTGACTCTATGGCTGCCTTAAAGTCTGTAACCTCCCGGATGGGTTCTTTTCCATATTTATACTTATCCATCTGTTCCTGGGCTGCTTTCAGCGTCGCTTTTGCGCAGAAGATGTGCTTTAGCAGATCACTTACATCATTTTCATTGATGAACTCATGTACCGAATCTACCTCCGCCAGATTCTGCTCTGACACGGCCATTCCCTGGATGCTGTCCTTTCCGGCTGATTCTTTCCAGGCACCTTCCGCACTTTCTAAGGCACCTCCGGTTTTTACCTTTTCCAGTACACTGGACAGTTCCGTCTCGGCTATCCCAAGCTGCTTCTTGCCATCCTCCAGCAGATCATAAAAGGCCTGAGCCTCCCCGCTGATTTCCCCCAGTTTTGCATTTGAGAACACTCCCTCTGCCAGGTCTGCATTGGAAAAGGTATCCATACTTCCGTCATAGGAGAGCTTGGATGTTCCGTTTACCGTCGCTTTCATCTTTTGACTGATGTCGGCAAAGCGAGGCATTACATCACTTCTTTTATAAAATGTGTCAAAACTGCCGGTCCAGCCTGCTGCGTCTGCCTTCCACTTTTCTCTTTCCGTAATTTTTTCCCGGTCCCGTTCATTGGCATCTTCCAGGCTGTCAATGGAAGCCCGTATACCCTCTTTCCGGGAGGCCGATTGTTCCGGACTCGTTTCCTCCCCTTCCGGTGCCTCTTCTGACAGGGAGTCCTCCAGATCGCTGATTCGCTCATTCCGGTCCGATATGGCTTCCTCAAGGTCATCTATGGTATCGTCAATATCCCTTAATGCGGCCCTGTAAGTTTCATATGCCACATAGACATCATGCATCAAGTCTCCGTAGTTCCCTCCCGCTCCAATGGTTTTGTTGTATTGGATAACCCTCTGAATCTCATAGACGCCTTCTTTCAGATCAATATGCAGGCGTTTAACCGCATCCGTTTTAATTCCCTGCTCGTAAGCTGCCATGGCTGTCTGCATTTTATTCGCATATCCTTCCAGTGCACTCCAGCTGCCTACGGAAGCACTCCCAATCTGTACCGGCCTTGTACTCTTATAATAAAAGGTATAATCCATGCCTCCTCCCGTTGCATAGGTGGGAGCCTGCTTGATAAAATACTTATTCCCCTCATAATAATCCTTTATCAGATTATCACTGATAAAGATATACTTTCTAAGGTATCCGTCAAAGGATTTCTTCTCTGTTTTAAATTTTTCTTCCTTCAATCCCAGATTCTGATAGGCATACATTGCCTTCCAGGCCGTCTCACAGCTCTCGATTACGGTCTTCTGCTCGTCATAATACTCATTCCTTTTATCCACCACATCCATCTGATCCCCTAAAGTCGTAAAACTTTTTAGGGAATCCAGAAAGCCCAAACCCATGTTAATGGGTCCCCGGTATTTCATAAACTGCACAATCTGGCTCTTTAACAGGGCCGGGTTAATGAGTGTTGCCCCCTGTGGATGGCTTACCGTAATCGAATCCTCCTCTGCCGGATGTATCTGCAGCAAATCTGTAAAATCTCCGCTCCGGCTGACCCCTTCCAGGTAATCCATGATCTGTCCCAAGTAATCATCCGTTTCCCGTTCACTTAAGCCCGTAGCCTGCAAGCTGTTCCGGTAATAATCCGACAGATTGGACATTAGCGAATCGTAGTCCTGTGACACGGCAAACAGTCCATACATATCCTTCAGTACATTGTCATAACAGGTCAGCCCTGTATTCAAAGCCAGATCCCCTGCCGATTCCGCCGTGGCCCGGGCCAGGCTGATCCGGGACATATCTACCATGGTACAGCCTATAGTCAGCATCGGAAGCAGGATGATGACAAGGAAGATAGATATGGCTCCCTTTTGCTTCTGTATAAATTTCTGCATCCAGACATCCTCCCTATTCCGGAAACCGGTTCTGTTTCACCGTTACCTTCTGTTCTTTCATTTTAACCTAACTCCTTTCTCAATCAGCTGTTTTCAAAGCTTAAAATAACCTTCTTCTCCGGAAGAACGCCGTTGCTGTAATACCACCTGCCGATACGGCACCTCCTCCGGCTACAGTTCCCCAAAAGAGAGGTTTATTGGAATAGAACAGTACATACCATTCTGTAGATACAGTAATCTTATCATACTTCTGGACAGTTTCATTTCCTGCCTTGTCCTTGCAATAGATGGCTACCTTCTGGTTCATTCCTCCTGTTACATTAAACTTAAGTTTTTCATTCTGGCTGACCAGCTGTTCGTCCAGTTTATTTTCCGACAGATACAGAAGATCATCCGTATTGTTCTTTATAACCTTAATCTCCTGAACCTTGCCGCCCGGATCTCTTGGTATGACGGTTACATCCTTGATATCGGTACGGTATCTTCCTTCACTTTCCAGTCCGGCAACTACAATCTCCGGCTTAGTCCTATCCACTACAAACGCCATTTCAGCCTTTTTAATATCACTGTAAGCCATGGTTCCTGTCTTATCTTTTGAAGCTGCAACCACTGAATACTCTCCTTCTGCCTCAAACAGTTCCGGCTTTAGAATGTACGTATAGCGGCACCAGCCTCCCTCTTTGCTGCTCTCTTCCACCGTATAATCACGCCCTTTTTCCAGCAGCTTTTTATTAAGGGTTATATCATATTCCTGCAGCGGATCCACGTTAATCTCTTCCAGGATAATGCTTCCTTCTACCTTCTGAACATAATAATCCTTCATCAGATTCAGAGCACTCTTATTAAAATTAAAAGTGGAGCCATTTCGGTTTACTGAGAATTTTAAAATCTCCCGGCTGTTTCCATACTCTTTTTCATATTTATTTTGATCCTTATCTCCCAGTGATACGGCAGTGCTTACATTACCCGCCTTGTCAGCTGCCTTGCAGAACAGGCTATAGACCCCATCTGCTTCAAGATTGGCAACAGTATAGGTATATTCTTCCCCCTGCTTGATAACCTTCGGATTACCCAAAGGTATATTTACCTCCTGAAACTTTCCTTCTTCATCCTGCACAATAGAGGTAAGTTCCGGCTGAAAGACATTGAGATTAATATCTTTTGCCCGGATGGTAAAGCCGACTTTATCCTCTTTATTGGCAGAGCGGTCTGCAATGCCGGTAACTTCCACCGCCGGGGCCGTGGTATCTATTACAATCTTGTCTGAGACATAGTCACTCATACCGTTACCGGAACGGTCCTTATATTCCGATCTAAATTGATAGATTCCATCTCCGCTGTGGTCTTTCGGAGCCGGCAGCGTAATATTTGCGGTCCAGTCACTTTGGTTCTGCAGCCAGGATACCTGAATATTCTGGGGACTTCCTCCATCTCTTTCCAGCGTCAGAGCAACATCCTCCTGATAGAAATTAGCTTCGGTTATACGGAAGACCGCATTGACTTCCCCATCATAATAGTTCGTTCCATTTTCTTGTTTTTTTGGTTCATTATAGGTTACGTTCATAACCGGCGAGATGTTATCTACAACAAGTTCCTTTTTGTCTTTCACCTCGGATTCTATACCGGCATAATCAACCGCTGTAAAAGCAACCGTTCCTCTGAATTGTTCCAGCTGGTTAAAGTCTTTCTTCGGTACTGTGAATCTGGCAGTTGCCGTCTTATGGTCATCGGAATAGGAAATATCTGCTTCTTTTAACAGTGCATCCAGCAGTTGGGCGCTGGCAGCATTCAAGCCTTCTTCTTTTATATAGTCATATGTAAAGTGCTCGATTCCGGAAGTTTCATCCTCTGCTGTAATTGTCACCGTAACCGGTGCATTATAATATCCCATGGTAACAGCCTGGACTATATTATCAAGAACACTTTCACTGTAATGAATAGTCAGCCCGCCGGGAGCTTTTGTGTCAACGGTAAACTGGTCCATACTGTAAGGTGGTGCCTCATTGCAGGCAAGATCTTTACAGCTCATGGTAAATGTATAATTTGCATCCGTTGTATAATCCAAAACGGCTTCGTATACATCACCACTTTGTGTCCAGTTATTCTGATTCTTTAAATACCTGTTATAATTTTCAACAGCGACTTCATTTCCCTGGACATTCTCTGCCGTAACAACTGCTTCTACATCCTCCGCTCTAAAATTCCGGTCTTTTATCTGAACCGATACCTTCTTTGTTCTGTCGTAATAGCTGCGGTCTCCGTTCTTTTGTATGATATCCTTTTCAGGGTAGGTTACCGTTATAACCGGTTTTGTTGTATCAATAACAAGCTTATTGGAGGTATAGGAGGTCATGGCATTACCGGACCGGTCCGTGTATTCTACCTTAATAATATAATCTCCATCACCGGCAATTCTGATATTATTTTTCCATACGTCCCCGTTCTTTGTCCATTTATCAGGGGCATATGCCTTTTGGACAACGCCGTCTTTCGATATTGTTATCCTGATGTCATCCTGATAGAAATTCGATTCGGTTACTTCTATGCCGGCAGATATCATAGTATTAAAATATAAAATGGAATTATCCCCATTCTGGTAAGCTTCCACAGTTTTAAGATCCGATCCGTTCACTACCTGAATCGGCTGATAACTAAGCTTACAGGTGGGTGCAATATTATCCACTACAACTGTCCGGTCCCCCGTCAGCTTCTCACTTACATTTCCTGCTTTATCTGACGCACTGAATTCCACTTTCCCGTAAAATTGCGCCGGTATATCAAAAGAATAACTGGCTCTCATTTTATCATCAGTAAACTTAAGCTTATCTTCATTGACAACCGCCTCCGTCTCCATTCCCTTATTCACACTGCTCGTATTCTTGTCAACAGAATAGCGGTATGTCATACTGCTTACACCTGATGTTACATCTTCTGCATTCAAAGTTACGGTAACCGGTGCCTTATAATATCCAAAGGTAATGTTCTCTACAATTTTCTCTATGACCGGAGTACCGTATTGAATCTGCATTTTATCTTTTTCCGGTGCCTTCTTATCCACAGTAAAGGATATACTCGCTTTGCCGGAATCCTGATTATCTGCAAAATCCTGATAGGACATATCGATGCTGTAATTCGCATCCGCATCAAAGGTTACCTTACTGGTCCATAATCCGTCCGAAGACCGGGTCCAGTTCTGTCTGTTTTTAAGATAGGATATTGTGGTTCCTGTTTCATAGCCGACGGCTGAATTCCCCCGTATATCCTTAGCAGTAATATTAATAGTCAGATATTCCGGATTAAAGTAATATTCCCGTACTGAAAAATGAATATCTTTGTTTTCTTTATAATAAGAACTGCTTGACGTACCGGAGCCATCAATACCAACTACCGGACTGGTTTTATCAATAATGATCACATTGGAGGTATAGGCACCGGTGGCTCCCTTTGACTCCTGCGACGCACTATATTCCATTATATTTCCGGATTTATCCTGATATTCGATTAAAAATTTGTACTCTCCTTCTTCCGTTAATTGTATGCCAGCCGTATATCCGCTCTGGGTCTTATTCCAAACTATCTCTCCTTCAGCCGAATTTGCAGGGGCAGCCGTATAGTATTGGGACGATATCACATTTCCATCCTTTAAACGCTGTAAGTTGATTTTAATATCTTCAGGATAAAAATTATTCTCTTCCACATTCAGAGTCGCGGTGACCGTTCCATTGTAAAATAACAGCGTATTCTCATTTATTGCAGATACCTTAGCAAAAGAGGTCTTATCCACTGCATTCCTTGGCGCATTATAAGTTATCTTTAGTTTAGGTGCTATGGAATCCACTACAAGAGTCTTTTCATCCCTCTTCATACTTGTATGCTCCGCACCATCAACTGCAGTAAAGGAAACATATCCGTAGAACTGTGACGGTATCTCAAAGGATGCACTGGCCTTGCTTCCATCATTGGTATAGCTGATATTTTCTTTTGGAATAACAACATCCTGGACACCTGCATTAATTCCATCTTCATTGGTAACAAAGCAGGAGTATATAAAACGGTCAATGCCTGATTCAAAGTCCTCTCCCTCAATAGTTACCTTAACCGGTATTTTATAAAAACCAAAAGTAATCATATTCAGCATTATATCCGTCACCGGCTGGCTGTATGAAATTTTCAGGGATTTTTCATCCGGTGCGGTTTTATCAATCAGAAGTTCCGAAATTGTACATCCGGCTGTTATACCGTTATCCGCCTTACTTCTGAAATACACTGTTTTATCATTTCTTCCCTCCCGGCTGACTGTAATGTCGTCCTCCCACAGGGAATCCACATCATTTCCTTCTGATATCCAGTATCCCTCTTTTGCCTTTATCTTTACATCGCTGATATACCATTTGCCGGTCTTAGCCTTCTCTCCATCGAGTGTATATGCTTCATCCGGTACCTGGGCATATTTAAGTTCCGCCGCATAGGATACACGGGCCTCGAGATAGCAGTCATCCGCAGCCTTGATTGCCGTTACCGTAATGGTCCCCAGACCTCTTTTGGAATACAGAATTGTTCCGTCCGCGGTTACATCAGCTAATTCATTACCTGATCCTTCCTGAATAACATAACTGATATCACCATGGCCGCTTCCGCTGTCCGGTGTTAAAGCATTTTTAAAGATGGATCCATAAATAATCTCCGTAACCTCCGGATTTTCAAAAACCAAAGGAGCCTGATCAATCTTTTCCACTGTCAGTGTGTATTCTGTAAATGCCTCCTTATAGCAATCATCCGCTGACTTCACAGCCTTAATTACAACAGTGCCGCTCTTTAAGGTAGTAATCTCACCGGTCTGCCCGTCCACAGTTACCGCACCGGTATCCCCGCTTTCCGCTGTGTAGGCAACCGCACCGGCTCCACTTCCGCTTTCTTCCTGAACCGCATTCACGAATGCATCAAGGTACTTAATGGTCTGTACTCCTTCCTTCTGGAAAAGAAGAGGTGCCTGTTCCGCTTTTTCAATATGAATTACAATCTCACAGCTGCCCTCGTTATACAGGTTATTTCCCGTCTTAACTGCCTTAACAGTAACACTTCCCGCTTTTAGCGTTGTCAGTTCTCCGGTATCTTCATCTACTTTTGCTGTATCACTTCCCGCTATGACATAATATTTAACTGTTCCTTCGGCAATTCCTCCTGCTGTGGACAGGGTCTGTTCCTCTCCATATACCATATTGGTTTTCATTGCCGAATCAAATTCGAAATCTTTTTGTTCTGCTTTTATAATAATAAGCTTATAGGTTATTTTTTTCTGCTGATACCTGTCATCCATATCTCTGATGGCTGCAATAACAGCAGTTCCAACTCCCGTCGTTGTAATATTCCCATCCTGGTCCACTGCCGCACATTCACTGCCGGATTCCACATGGTATTCAATTTCACCATGATAAGAAGCCGATGCTCTTGCCGGATTGGAGAGAGACTCACCATATACAATTTCTATTTCTCCTCCATTTACAAAAGAAAACTCCTTGTCCTCTCCTCTTAATATTGTTATTCCATATTCTGCAACTGCATTTGCGTATATATCGTTCCCCGCTCTGAAGGCCGTTACATCTACCTTACCGGCTTTCTGCAGGTGCAGTTTTCCGTTATTATCAACCTCAGCCACACTGGAATCAGATGAATGATAGGTAATCTCTGAGTTTGTCCCAATACTTCCCGATGCAGGATTCGTAAAAAACTCATCAATATCAATATCCGCCGGATTGGTTTTTTCAAATCCAAATCCTGTCTGCGGTGCCTTGCTTATGTTGATGGTAAGTTCATCGCTTACAGCCTCTTTATATAAATCATCTTCTGCCTGAACCGCCTGTACTTTAACTTTCCCCGCTTTTTGGGGTACCAAAATATTACCGGATTCAAAGCCGGCTCTCCCGGTATTCTCCCCCTCGTCGCTTATAACTTTATAGGTAATACTTCCTGTTCCTTTCCTGCTCTCTGCCGTATAAGAAGGCCTGCCCGTAGCCAGAATCTCTGTCTGAGCTTTTGAAGCGCTGGTGAAGTCCAGGGTATCATTCTCCGCCTTTTCAATCTTTAGCATATAAACAGCTTCGGCAGGGGCATAGGTATCATCACCGCTGTTTGCTGCCTTTATTTCCACATCTCCTGCCTTCAAAATCCCGGTGATCTTTCCTGTCGTATGATCAAGCTCGATCTGGCCGTTTCCCGGTCCTCCAGGTACAATCTCATATGTAACAATTCCGCCAATTGCTCCACCGGTAACCACGTTAACAGGATAACTATTATAATTCTCCACAGTAACACCGCTTACCATATTTTCCAAAAATTCAAAATCTTCTTGTCTAAGCTTTTCCGTTAGTTCTATCTTCTGATAAACTTCAAGATTCTCCGGACTTATTATCATATAATAGGTCTGATATTTCTCATGGGTAACTTTTAATTGATAATTCCCATTTTGGACTACATTATCAATCTCAAAGCTTCCATCCGCATCAGTAGTGGTTTCTGCCTGCCCTTTACTTCCGGTTAATATTATCCGGGCATTATCTACGCCCTTCTCCTCACACTTAATTACCCCGCTTACCGTTACCGCCGGTAATTTCTCCAATTGAACAATTCGTATGTCATTTACCTGGCTTTCGTCCGTAAATGTATAATTCTCTGTTACCGTCTGGTAATCCTCCAGGCTTATGGTGCAATTCACCTCATATTGCTTTCCATCCGTAAAATCCAGATCAGCAAATTCGCCGATTACTGCCTTTCCATTCTCATCTGTTGAGTAAGTCAAGGAAATCTCTTCCGGCTCATCCGTGCCAGACGAAGCTTCCGTAATTGCCGAACCAGTTCCGACTGTAATTGCCGAACCGGTTGCAGCCTCCGCATCAAGAACCTTGTATGTGATATATATCTGTGCTCCTTCCAGAACATTATTATTATCCTTATCCTGTACACAGATTGTATAGCCTGTCATTTCTGTCTCCGCCGCATAGATATAGCCATAACTGGATACCGGTGTACTGACTGCCAGAATAAAGGCTACGAATAATGCTCCTATTCTCCTTATTAATTCAGATTTCAGCCTTCTCATTTGTTATTTCTCCTTCCCCGTGTTATCCGCCAAATTACAGTTATATAAAATATGCATATGGAATGCAAAAACAAGTGCTGCCAGCATAATACAACTGACATATTGACTTAACCTGTCCGTAACCGCACAGAGTGCAAAACCAGCCGCACTAATCAGAAACATCCAGTCATACAGCTTTGCTTTCGTACTTTTAAAAAAGCAGAACACTGCCGGCAGCCTTCTGTCCTTCTTTTTTCCCTTCCCTCGATTCCTTACGTATAGAATCACAATCAGAATATACGCCGTGCTTAAGGAGGCCCAGAAAAGGATTCCCGTATAATACATAAAACGAACATCTCCATCCAATACCCTGCTTCCCGAATAAGGCATAAACAGTATGGATACTGCCACAAGAGCCAGCATTCCAGTTATACACCCCATCAATATCCGTCCCGATTTGTCTTCCATCTTAATCCCCCTGCACTTCGTACGTTTACTTGCGAGACTTCCTAATCAATTACTTCATCCGTATGGACAAATGTGATATCCGTATCCGGTGTAAGTGATACATTTTGAAGCAGAACCGTATCCTCCGCCGGGGACAGTACCATTGTTTCCTCTCCTGATGGGAGAAGTACTGCCGTTTCCTCTCCTGCACCATTATCCATCTTCAGAGTTTCTGTAATTACATTCTGATTCTTTCTTTTTATTTCCATTGTAATTTCGTGCTTTTTCAGGGATGTCGTACGGTTCTTCATCCTAATACCGTATATGGCCTTCTTTGCATTCCTGCCGGTCAGGTCACCGATGATCTTAGGAATACGAAATACAAAGAACAGTACTACCGTCCCGGCAAGAAATATACCGGCCAGTATTTCCCCTATGATATATATATTTCTATAAATTTCATACGTCATAATGCCCCTCCCCTTTATTTATACGCGGACCGGATTCTTTCCTCCGCCTCCCCCGTAAGCTGCACCACATTGTCTATGGCATTCTTAAGATCATCATATTTCGTTTCTTTCTTAAGCTTTACCGCATTATCCTTAATATCCTCAATTACACCGATAATTTCATCTGCTCCGATATTATAGGCAAAATAAGCTGCTTTATCAGATGCCACAGTAATCAGCTCTTTCCAGACAAGCAGCTTTATATCGCTGTCTTCCATATCCTGAACTTCCCGTTTTAACTGCGTCAGCTTTTCCCATAGTTCTTTGTAAGTCTCATACATCTTCTCCGTACGGTTTTGTCCGGCGTATTTCTTAATCTGCTGCTGGCATTCTCCGATATCACAGTACAAAGCTGCCATTGCATTCACATCCCCTGCCTCCCGGAACC
Organism: Anaerocolumna xylanovorans DSM 12503; assembly: GCF_900143645.1. Lineage (GTDB taxonomy): Bacteria > Bacillota > Clostridia > Lachnospirales > Lachnospiraceae > Anaerocolumna > Anaerocolumna xylanovorans. The sequence continues at coordinate 12,949 of NZ_FRFD01000012.1, forward strand.
ATTCTACTGCCAGGGTATACCGGTCGGAAGTCACCTCATAATCATACCAGTACAGCATTGCTATCTCAAAGCAGACTTCCTGATATCCCTTCAGATCTGCTTTCTTTAACTCATCTAACGGATAAATTGTCTTTAAATACCCTCCGGCTTCCTTCACATCAACTCCGGCTTTCAGTCTGGTAACATAATTGGCTTCTTCTTTCGAAAAACTTCCTTCCTGACTGTCACCATTCAGAAACAAATCAATAATCTCCATGTAGGCCTTCGTGTTGGCAGGATCAATACCGATTGCATCGGTATATAGCAGAAGACGCTGCTCTTCACTGTTATCCGTATCCTTGGCCTTTGCCAGCATGATGTCATAGTTCTCTCCCTGTTTACTCTCCGCCGATACATAACCAAAGGCCGACACAAATATACATATAAGGCTTAACATTGCAACACCGATAAAGGTACCCAGTCTTTTTTTCTGTTTCCTTTTGTATAGGTCATCCATTTCATCATAATGTTCCAGGGCATACATAAGCTCTTCACAGGATTGGTATCTGTCGTCCGGATTTTTTTGGGTACATTTTAAAATGATTTTTTCAAGACCGTTCGATAAACCAGGGTTAATCTCCCGTATCGGAAGTATTTCATAAGGCGGCTCACAGGGATTGTGCCCTGTTACCAGGTGATACAGAGTTGCTCCAAGGCAGTAAATATCCGTTCTTACATCCGTCTGTCCCTGACCTCCGAACTGCTCCGGTGCCGCATAGCCTATCGTTCCCAGGCATGTAGTATCGGCAAGATTCCTCTCCTTAAATTCTCTTGCCGTTCCAAAATCAATCAGCGTCACACTTCCATCCGGTTTCAGCATTACATTGGCAGGCTTCATATCCCGGTAAATAATCGGAGGCTTTCTGGAATGCAGATAGGCAAGCACATCACAGAGCTGCTTAGCCCATTCTATTACATCTTTCTGGGGCTGGGCACCGTATTCCTCCAGATACTTGCTAAGAGGATTGCCCTGTATATAATCCATAACAATTAAAAGGGTATCTTTCTCCTCGATTACATCAATAATACTGGGCAGATTAGGATGGTCAAGTTTCTTTAACAAGTCTGTCTCGACAATCAGCCCCTGCTTTACTACCTCAAAGTCCTTGATTCCGTCTTTTCGCACTTCCTTAATAGCCCACTGCTTATTAGCCTTCTCATTCATCGCCAGATAAACCACGCTCATACCACCCTGGCCTATCTTATTGAGTACTTTATATTTACCGTCAACAAGCATTCCTATCTCAAGCATAACAGTCCTATCCCCCTAAAACGTCCGAATGGTGACAATCGAAATATTATCGGTTTCCATTCTGCGCTTATTCAAATCTATCAAATATTCCTCGCTTCTTTTCATGCTTCCGGTATCCAGAAGCACTGAAGGATTTAACATAGAACGTATCTCCTCCGCGGTAATCTGATGCCGGAAGCCATCCGAACACAGCATATAGACCGCATCTTTTTTCGTCTCTCCAAAGAACATATCAGGGTATACATCACCGGATGCCCCAATACACTGCAGCAGCACATTTCGCCTGAGGTCCTGCCTGGCTTCCTCCTCGGTCATTCTCCCAAACCGCACCTCTCTGGCTACCACAGTCTGGTCCTCCGTAAGCTGCCTTATCTCTTCGGTAATCTCATAAGCTCTGGAGTCACCTACATTTAATATGTAATATCTGTACTCGGTCAGCAGCATGACAGTGGCGGTAGTCCCCAAAGATACTCCGTTTCTCCGCCCATAATCCATAATTTTTCGATTCTGTTCCTTCACCAGCTGTTCCCATTCATTCCTGATAATGGAGTCTTCCATATTCTCCCGGAATATCCTGTTCCTGTTCATATACAGCCAGTCAGTAAACGCTTTTACCACCGTTGCACTGGCCAGCTCTCCCTTCTGCAGTCCGCCCATTCCATCACACATTACGGCAAAAGCAAAATACCCGTTGTCTGTCTCAATTGTTTTTACCGTCAGGCTGTCCTGGTTCGTAGTCTTTTTAATTCCCACATCCGTACTGGCCGATACCAGATAGTTCATACTAACTCCTTTCAATCTATTCCCCCTGAAAATACTAATTGCTTTAATACTGCATATATTCAAATTCTTCATTTGCCAGCAGTATCTTCATCCCATGCTTTAAAGGTATCTCTACGTTGCTTGAAATCTGCTGCCCGTTTATGTAAGTGTGATTTTTAGAATTCGTGTCAATGATATATACATTATTACCCTTGGTGAGTATACTCGCGTGGCTCCGGCTTACTGCCGCATTATCTCCTATAAAATAATCAACAAAGTTCTTCTCTTTGCCTATACGGAATACCGGTTTATCCAGATAGACTATTTCACGGCTTTTTAATCTTACCAGATAAGGGCGGAAAGTGTTCTGTGCGCTTGGTCCAAGTACAACCGTTCCGCCGTCCATAGCATTGGATAATACCGTTGTTTCGCCAAAGTCCCCCTTCCTCTCACAGGTAGCAGCTATGGGAGGAACCTCCTGTGACAGGGGCATTCCCACGTTTTGATATACCGCCTGTCCGGCCGTCGGCATCGGCACCGGTTTGTTTGCATTGGCATAACTGGTATCCGGCATAGGAGGTACAGGTACAGATAACTGTATCTTACTTTTCTTATCTTCCTTTTTTCTTCCCAGTGACCATAAACCTTTCTTCTTTCCTTCTTCCTTGGGCTGACTGGTTTCTTCCGGTTTCATACCCGGTACGGCAATCTGCCGGCCTACCGAATTTGTAACTATCTGAGGTTCCTTCTTTTTTATATTCTTACTATCGTTATTGTTCTGGGGTACCATTGCCTTTGGTATCTCCGCCGCAGGACGGGAAGGCGGTATTGCTCTGGCTTCCTGTGATACAGGCTGGGGCTGGCTGGCCATTACAGGCTGGCTCTGTGGAATCGGCGGAACCGGCCTTGCAGGCTGTATTGGTCTTTGGGCAGAATCTTCCGGCTTTGCCTTTGCTCTATTGGGATTATTCTGACCATATAGCAGACTCTCTACTACACGCTTAAAGTTATCAAGAGAAAATGTACCGGTGCAGTTTAAGAAACTTATCAGTTTTGCTACATAATCACAGTTTTCACTTTGATCAAATTGTGTGCTGAATACAATTTCTTTAAAGAACCGGCTGATTTCATAATTGGCAGACTCTTGCCGGACAACCGGCAGACAGATAAGTGATGCCTCACTGGCAGTCACATCTACAAATATATAATCCAGATCTAACATAAAGCTTCCCGCATCTATCATGTATTCTTCTGCCTCCAGGATGCCGGAAGCTATACTTAAAAATACCCCCAGCAGTCGTTTCTTTGTGGCCGTTCCTTCAAAAAACTGCCTAAGACTCACCTGGGATGAAACATTATATTTAAGATATCTCGTATCGTCCATTTGTGTAAATATTACGGGAAGTACACCCTTTATCTTATTATTTGTAATCATGCCAAGGCTTAATGTATCAATCAATTCTTCTTTTTTCATTTCATATACCAGATAAGTATAAATACCCTGATTCTCATACTTAAACTCATTCATACTATTCCCTACCCCCTGTCTATATTTCCTGCCTTACTCCGGCAAGCTTCAACTTAAAATCATTTTTCATCGGATTACCGGTTCTCTTAAGGCTTCCTGAAACTTTCTCAAGTGTACTGTTCTCATCCTCTTCAAATACATAAAGCGGGTTTAAAATAATCTGTCCGTTCTCATATCCGACAATCTCAGTAATCTCCATTGTCTTTCTGGAATGGTCCCTTAATCTTGACAAATGGATGACAATATCCACTGCAGAAGCAATCTGCTGGCGGATTGCTTCCAATGGCAGCCCTTGTGCACCGGTTAATACCATGGTTTCCAGGCGGCTTAGCATATCTTTTGTCGAATTGGCATGGCCGGTGGAAAGAGAACCGTCATGACCGGTATTCATGGCCTGAAGCATGTCAAGAGCTTCCCCTCCACGCACCTCTCCTACTACAATACGTTCAGGACGCATACGCAGTGAGGATTTGATAAGCTGTCTTATCGTAATCTCTCCGGTTCCGGATGCATTTGCATTTCTGGTTTCCATACTTACAAGGTTATCCACTCCTTTAATCTGAAGCTCCGCCGAATCTTCTATCGTAATAACACGCTCTTCCTTCGGTATAAAGTTAGATAATGCATTTAAAAAGGTCGTCTTACCTGACCCGGTACCTCCGCTGATGAAGATGTTATATTTAGCCTTAACAAGGAGTTTGAGCTTTTCTGCAATTTCCCTTGTAATAGAGCCATATTCAATCAGCTTTTCCACCGTCATTGGTGTCTTGGAAAACTTACGGATTGTTATGGTGGGTCCGCATAATGCAATGGGCGGCAATACGACATTTACACGGGAGCCGTCCGGCAGTCTCGTATCTACGATGGGATTGGCCTGATTAACTTCTCTTCCTGCCAGACTTACTATACGCTGTATGATATCTTCCAACTGTCTCTGGCTTTCAAAGGTCCGATCCAGCTTAAATAAATGCCCGTTTTGCTCTATAAAGATATTTTCCGGCCCATTAATCATTACCTCTGTTATCGTATCGTCACTAATAATACTGTCCAGCAGGCCAAGACCTCGGATTGAACTGAATACCTGCTGCACAATTGAAACCTGACGGTCAATCGGTATATAGCAGTCCTTTAACCTGCTGCGTACGATATCTTCTATCTGTCCCTGTAATTCCTCATCGCTCAGGCTGCTAAGAGGAAGATTATCGTATATATATTTTTTAACCGAAGCGATTAATTTTTCATCATCCATGCCACATTCCTCCTGTTACGATATCAGCTCATTAAATACGCCCATAGATGCCATCTGTTCCATTATCTGCTGCAAGGAAGCTCCTTCAAATTTGGGTATTCCTCCTATGGTCTTATAATCGTTTCCTTCTATTGTGCTGCTTGCCTTATTACTGAATTTATTATACAAGATGCTGATATGATGGGAAATCTGTTGATTCTGGCTGTGATCAAGCTCTGCCAGAGATGCAGCCGCCCGCTGGAACTTTAGATTGGAGGTCACTGAACCATCTGATACGCAGACTATATCGCTGGAATACTTTAATATGCAAAAGCATTTTTCATCCATATTAAAATCCGTGTCCATAATAATATAGTCATATAATGTTGTTACTTTCAGCTCCTGAATTAATCTTTCAATATCCTCTTTTTTCAGTCCGACAATATCCAGAGCCATATTGCTTGATTCATAAAAATAAACACCGGACAGATCACGTTTTACAGCACTTTCAAGCTTTAACGCCAGATTGGACCGTTTGCTTTTTATAGCATAAATCACATCATTCATATCCATCTGTCCCTCTGCATGAAAGTAAAGCTTCGTATCGCCAAACTGTTCGAGATTCAAATAAAGAACCCTTTTCCCCCTTCTTGCCGCAAACAGTGCGCATGCAGCCGCCGTCAGGGAACTTCCCGTACCGCCGCCGGCAGACAGAAAAGTGATAATTTTAAGTTCGTCATTACCATCCAGCCGTATACCGGTAATACCGGCGGCTGCTTCCGAATAGATTCCAAGTATCTCTTTATAAATCAGATCGGCTTTCTGAAATTTGCATATTGTACCTGAATCATATAAAGTTTCAATACTACTCGATTCTACCAGATAGGCAAATCCACATCTCTTAGGAAGTTTTTCCGTATCGATTCTGAAATTTTCACTGGCCGCGAGAACATCGATATTTGCCGCCTCCAGCTGCTTCATTGCAATATCCTGGTCCGTAAAGGAATAAATTTCAAGCTTATCCGCATATTTGTTATTAAACACCGTAACTATTCTATTGAGATAATTAGGGTCTTTTTCCAGTATAGCTAACTTAATCTTCATACCTGCTCCTTCTCTGTGGAAGAATCCACGTAAAATTAATCTTTCTAACGTTTATTCAACCGGTATAGGAATAACATATTCCAGCGTCCCTCTTTCATAACCCAAGCACAGCCTCCATCATTGAAATTTCCGGCGTCATCAAACTCACATGGGATTACCTGTTCTTTCTGCTCCAAATCGATATACCCCCAACCGCTGTCTGTCCGCACCGGTGCCAGGCCATTTGTAAATGGCTTTGCATCCAGATAAGAGGGTTTTATCACCCATTGTCCATTTGCATCAACAAACCCCCATCTGCCCTGGGATTTCACACAGGCCGGCAGATCTGAAAGAAACAGCTTCGCATCCTCCCATGCCTGGTCCCCTACCTGCTCTCCCTTTGTATTAATCATCCGATAGGTATCATTTATTTGTACAAAAGCACAGCTATTGCGGAAAGCCACCTGCTTCTCATCAATTATGACATTCTGATATGCCTGCTCCTGTATCTTTTCTCCATTTTTATTTATAATAAACCAATTCTGCCCTTCCTTCACAGCTGCCACCCCATTATTAAATGCAGTAGCATAATCGTAATCACCAAATTGTTTTTTAAAGTTTACATCCACATAACAATAACGTCCGTCTATCTTAACCGCCATCTTGTCCTCAGACAAGGGCGAGCACTCTTCTATCTTCTTCTTTTCAATATCCACATATTTTTTATTGCCGTCCTTGTCAATCAGGTAAAACTCACCATCCATACTTTTTACCGGCGCAAGTCCGCTGCTTGTAAAGCACTGGGCCTCGGCATAGTTATATGCTATTTTGTTATCCCCTCTCGCATCACAGTACCCCCAATTTTTTTCTTCCTTTTTGACTGCATAATAGCCTGATGAATATATTTTATAAGCCTCAAGGGATACTTTTTTAAGCTCATATTTATAGTATATATTCTGTTGAATCTTACTTAACTGTTCAGATTTTAATTTTCTCTGTGCCGCAGCATTCAATATATCATAGCACTCATAATAATCCTCTGTTTCCTGATAATAAGAAGCCATTTTTTCATATCCTTCTTTTTTCCTGGGATATTTCGCCATTAGCGTATGGCACCACTCGTCATAATTGTCATATTGTCCGGTTTTATAATAGTACTCTGCAATTTCAAGCCTTAAATCAAGGCTCTCGTACATAGATAAAGCTTTCATATATTGATCCGTAGCATCCTTCGTTATACCCATTTCCATCTTCTGTCTGGCATCTGCCAGGCAGCTTTCATATTCCTTTTGGAGCCTGGTACTGTTGGAAAACAGCGTGTACCATGCAAAAGCAAAAAATACTATAATTCCTGCCGCTACTATTGTTTTCGTTCCTCTCATGGTCAAACCCTCCTTCTGCTAGAAGCCTGTTAATATAATAGATAAATAGGTGCCTGCCAATATAAAAGGAGCAAAGGGAATCGTATCTTTCCTCTTTTTCTTTTTGGTAACTAATAGATATACCGAACCGACAAATGCTATCAGCAATGAGAAAAATAAGGAACTGATAATACCTGTAAGTCCCTGATAGAATGCCATAACCAGAAGCAGCTTAACATCACCCATACCAAGGCCACTTCTGACAATCAGCAGTCCAATTAGTAAAAAAGCAGCTACCACCAGAATTCCAATTAAATCATCCTTCAGAACCGAAAAAAAACCGGCTTGGTATAAAATCAGCTCCGGTATATAGTAGAGCAATCGAATACCTGCTCCGATCAGGATAATAAAATTAGGTATAATATACTTTTCCATATCAGTCCACGCGCATGCAAACAATATCATGACCAGTGTCAGAACCTTTATTTGCCCCATACTTAAGTTGGAACGGTCACCATACAGCATTTGCATCCATACCATCAGAATAATACCTGCACATAGCATTACCAGCCAATAGAGTTTCTTTTTGTCCTCTTCTCCGCACAATACCGCCCATTTCTGCTTAAATCCTGCTGTCTCTTTCATTTTATCCCAAGATAAATATACAATAACTCCTATCAAAAGTATAAATATTACTATGCCGTCAAGTATCCAACTCATTTCATTTCTCCTCCGACCCTCACTTACAAAAACCAAAAATATTTTTACTTCTGGCTGAACTTGTTTATATAGCCATTTACCTTGGAGAAAAGCTCGGATATTTTCTGTCCGGCCTTGGTTCCGGCTGTCAAATCAATTGCCATATCTACATTACGGATAAATTCCGTCGTATCATCCACTGCCACCTCCGCACAGGATGCCAGCTTCAATATGGAAGGCTCCTTATCTCCCAAAAACTTAATGGGAAACTTAATTTCATAATTCAGCTGGACGGAAAAGGTAGCGTATATGATATAATTATGAAATTCCGCAATACTGCTTTCATTGGAGGTGACTTGAGGCTTCATCTCAGAAAAAAAGCCCACGCTACGGCTGACCTCATCTAGAACTTCCTCCGTGACTTTCTTTTCCGTCTTATTGATGCTGCCATCACCGATTTCTCCCAGAATATAACGGTATGGCTCAACATTTTTAATTGCTACGGGAAAGGTCCCGTACTTTTTCATATCATACTGCTGGGGGTCCGCCACATACTGTGCTCCTCTGATTGCTGCCTGGGCCACGCAGGAGTCCACCTGGGCAATCTGATAATAGGCATTTCCGATAAATATAATAAAAAATAATACAAAAAACATTACCGGGAAAACAATAGAGGCTTCAACAATAGCAAAAGCATCTTCAGCCATAATTCTGTTTTTTGTTTTATTCTGTTCTCTTTCCATCTTTGCCTCCATTCATACCGTTACATAGATATGATCCGGTAATGTCAAATGACTTACCGAACCATATCCTTCCTGTTTTTAGGCTAACTTACATTCTTTGTAACTGCATCAGATGCCTTGCCGCTGATTGCTGTAAATAGTGTGTCCAGCAATTTCTTAATCTGATCCTTAAAAAAAGCAGCAAGTATAACAGCAATTCCAATCAGTACTACAATTGCGACAATATTTACCTCACCTCTTTCATCCATAAATAAATCGCTCATTTTGTTTTTCAATACAATCCTGAAGTAAATTAAACTTCCCATCATTTCTTCTCCCTCCGGTTCTTTCTTTATTTTCTATGTTCATCAAACTCCAAGGTTTGTGAAAATAGGCACAATTATCATAATCAGGATGCCAATAAACATCAGACAAATGGGCAGCAGCAGCTTACTTGCCGCTTTCTCACCCTGCTGCTTCACCAGGTGCTGCTTCTTTTCCCACATTTCCTTACTCTGTTCCCTTATCATAATGGCAAATTCCTGATTTCCCTTAACCAGTCCCTGCATCATGGTTGAAGTAAACTTCTTAATTTCCGGAATAACACACCGAACACCGAAATCATAATAGGCATCCAGCTCAGCCTTTCCATTCTCCATTTCATCCACCGTTTTTTTCATTTCCTCATAAATTAATCCGGTACCGTTAAATGCAATCTTCTTCCAGGCCTCTTTCATAATCATTCCGGCATTAATCAGAAGCGCCAGCTTGGCAACCACATCCGGAAACTCGCTTAAAAGCTCTTCCGATTTTTTTTTAATAACCTTCGATGCAAGGGTAGCGTAATAATAATAGGCCACTCCTGAAAACATAAAAAATACCATCAATACCGTAATATCATTTACAATGCCAAAAAAAGCAAATCCGGCAATAAACAGAGTAAAAGATAAGGTTATTCTCTGTGCCGCATTAGCTGATAAATAGAAATCCGCATACCGTTCTCCATACACCAGTTCGAACTCTTTGTGCCGTTCCAGTTCCCGTTTGGAATTATACCGGTAGTGAATAACATCCAGCAACCGGTATCCCACACCGTAAAGATCATGCAGCGGATAATTTTTCTCATCCAGTGCCAGTATAAAATCCTTGTATTTTCTGGAACCTGCAAGAAGGATAATATAGATTAAAGCAAATAAACTCCCAATAGAAAGCAGTACAACGCTGCCTATAGATAAAAACATATCTCCTCCCCCTTATATTTTAATATTTAAAATTATTTTACCAATGTAATATGCAATTACAAAAATCACAACAGCTGCCGTCGTAGCAAGAATACCCGTTACTGTTGCAAAATTAGCCGAAAACTCAGGACTCATCATCTTTATAATTCCAATTAATGCAATCGGCATTGCCATCATAATCTTTTGTTCCGTCTTACTGCTGGTTACAATAGTTTCAATTTGCTGCTCCACTTCCATCTTCTCCGTAATAATTTGGTGAGTGCTTTTAATAACGTCTTTGATATTACCGCCTTTCCGGTAAACCGTATCAAACACATTGGAAAAGCTGGATATATCCTCTACACCACTCCGTATTCCAAAATCTTGCAGCATATCCTCAATTCTAAGATTATTAACCAGTCCTTCATTGATAATTTCCAGCTCTTTTACTATATAAGAATCCTTTGTGAAAAGCACCTGCAGATCTTCATAAGCCTCACGAAACGCATCTACAACAGTTTTACCGCTTCCTACAGAGGTTTCAAGAGAATCTAACAGCTCTCTGAATTGCATCTTCAGTATTCTTCTCCGCTTATCTATAATCTGCGCAGTCCTGACCGGCAGAAACATCACCCCTGCTATACATCCTACAACAGTACAAATTGTAACATTAAGCATATAGGTAAGCCGGGTAGCTTCACCAAACTGGTTTTTCCCCATTCCTCCATAAAACAAATATGCAACTGCCGCACCAACGATAAACGCCAGTATAAAATAGCCCACTCTCTCAACCATATTAAAATAATAGACCTTATAATTCAGAGCAGGCATATTCGTATCAGTTGTGTAATAAGCCGGCTCTTTTTCTTTTGTTTTTGATTTAAACAATATTTTCCACTCCTGTAATAATTTGATTTAAACTTCCACTACTTAGCGTTATTTTCTACATTCTTCCATAGATATTTTTTCCTATTATATCTGATAAATTATTCCATGTCAATTTTAAATAATATTTTCTGTTTTCTGACAACTAAATGGTGTTTTTTCCCTTAAATCTTGATGTGGAATTATTATTTTGTCATATTTTTTGTTTCTCTGTTATGGTATCAGCTGTAGGAGACTTCTTTGAGCGGACAAGGAATAATATTAATAATTAACTCTCATCCGTTCCAGCAAAAATATGCTAAGGAGTAAAAAATATGATGATGGTTTCTTCTGCTTTACCCAGCTCCTCATTATGGAGCCGATTTGCCGGAATAAACTTAGAATAATTATTATCCAAGCAAAAAGACAGCTGCCTGGCAGCTGTCCTTCAATTAATATCAATCACTGTTTCCAATAACAAATAAGTTTATATCATCATCCAGTTTTATTCCATACCATAAATTATTACCGTCTGTATGGATTGTTTGATACCATACATCACCCTTTGCACTTTCCTTTAATCGGCTGTAATGAAAACCGGCCGTGCCAAAACCAATAATGGAAATAAGTGTACCCGTTACAATTAATATAAGACTTAATATCATGCATTTTTTCTTATACTTTTGAATCATCTTTGTACCACCACCTTCCTCCTAAACAGGGAAATCATCCTGTTACTGAAGTTTTTCGTTATAATAACAAACTTCTTTGACAGGATAATTGTTACTATCCCTAAGAGTATTGAAATACCTGTTAAAGCAACACCTGCTCCTAACTGCATTATGCCTGCCGATATCCCCTTTGCCATAATAAAAGGAGAGCCGATTATTCCAATAAGAGAGGAGGTAAAAAATCCGATACAGCCAACTCCCGTTATAAAAGGAATACACCATAAAAGCATGTAAGCTGAAAGAATCATTAAAACTGCTGCAAGCAGTATGCTTCCCCACAGCGGGAAGCCAATAATAATCAACGTGACATTTAATATTTTGCTGCCGGTAGATGGAAGCTTTATCTGTACGCTGTCATACTCATTCAAAAGCTCCTCCGCAATTTTCTTCGGATCGCCTATTTTTTGTACCGCATCTTCTTCGGATATACCATTTTCCGTATAATCAGCAATCATTTCCTCGTAGTAATTCGTAAACTTATTCTTTTCCACATCCTTCATCCTGTGCAAATCAGCTGCCAGTTCTTTCAAAAACTCTGCTTTATTCATCACCGTTCTCCTCTCCTTTGATAAAATAATAGATTTTCATTACCTGCTGCCATTCTTCCAGAAAATCATCGACATAATCTCTTCCGCTACCGGTAATCCTATAGTACTTCCTTAAGCGGCTGTTATGCTCAACAGAATATGTTTCCAGATAAGAACCGGCTTCCAGCCTTTTCAATATTGGATACAAAGTGGATTCTGAAATTTCAACACAGACAGAAATATCCTTAATTATCTGATAACCATAGGAATCCGACTTTTTCAGAACAGCAAGTACACAGAACTCCAACAGCCCTTTTTTTAATTGTATATCCATATTGGCTCCTTCTTTGATTATTTAACCTTTGCTTCATTCCATACCTCTTTATGTCTTATACTATATATTACATAGTATAAGATGTCAAGTGGTATTTCACTTATTCTATTGATTGATTTTTTTATTATAAAAGACTATGCTATACTATAGTTCAATTGTTAAAACTTGCTAAGGAGGCTTATCATGAGTGCTTTTGTCCGGTTTGAAAAGGTGGGAAAAGTATATCATTCAGGTGATGTGAAAGTTCATGCTTTGCGTGATATCAGTTTTGAAGCAGAGAAGGGAGAAATCTGCTTTAACCGCTATGGCTGACCGCATAATCCATGTCAAGAACGGCAGCGTATCGTCAGTACGTAAGAATGAAAAAGTAATATCCATTGAGGAGATTGAATGGTAATGATGAATTCTGCATGGAACAAAAACAACCGTCGGGAAGTAAGCCATACCTTAGGGCGCTATATTGCAATCCTTGTAATAATTGCCCTTGGTGTCGGCTTTTTCTCCGGACTTAAGATAACCAAAGAAGCGATGATACAAATGGGTGACACTTATATTAAAAAATCCAATATGTATGATTACCGCTTGCTGTCAACCCTGGGATTTACGGATGAAGATATCCGTTACATGAATGAACTGGATGGAATTAAAGCTGCAGAAGGTGCTGTATCTGCCGACTTTATGGCGGATTTTAACGGCCAGGACGATGTCATTCTAAAAGCCCATTCCATAACCGGGAAATTAAATCAGGTAAACTTAACTGCCGGCAGACTGCCTAAGGCAGATAATGAATGTGTTGCTGATGCTCTTAACTTCACAAAAGATGATATTGGTAAGACCATAAGCCTTTCCGGTAAAAATGATAAAGATATCATAAACAGCTTTGCCTATGAGAAATACACAATTGTGGGTCTATGCAACTCTGTCAATTATATGTACCGCAGCGACCGCGGCACCACAAAGCTTGCGGGGGGCTTTGTAAACGCCTTCCTCTACATCCCGAAGGGCGGCTTTTCCTTTGATTATTATAGTGAAATCTATGTCACTATGAACAATGATAACGGCCAAATCTTCAGTAAAGATTATGAGGATGCCGTCTTTGCTATGAAGCAGCCCTTAACGGATGCTGTCAATTACCGGGCGGAACTTCGCTATCAGGATATCCTAAAGGATGCCAATGAAAAAATAGCCGATTCCCAAAGTGAATATGACGCTTCCCAAGCCAAATATGTGACACAGAAAACAGGCGCAGATAATAAATTGAATGCCTCCTTAAAAAAGTTAGAGGATGGCAAAGCTGAAATCACCAAAAAGGAAAAACTGTTAACAGACAGTACGGGGCAGCTGGAGGAAAAGGAAGAAAAATATAACACATCCCTGGCTGATTATACTAATTCTAAAGCAGAATATGAGAAGAAAAAGAAAGATACCCAGGATACTCTTGCGGCCAAACAGAAAGAGATTAAGACCAACCGCTCAAAAGTGGCTGCTGCAATGAAACAGATTGAACAAAGCGGTGTCCTTGACCAACACAGCAAATTGGAACAATCAAAAACTTCCCTGGAAGGTGCCCTTGTCCGGCTTACAGACAAAACCAGTACAGAATATAAAACCTACGCCGCACAACTGGAGCAGGTAAAACAGGCTTTGGCTCAAATGGACGATTCCGACGTAATCAAGCAATACCAGGCTTTAACGGTCTCTTTGGCGCAGATAAATGCAGCGCAGGCGCAACTTGATATTTCAAAAGAAACTGCAAACGCCAAATTTGCCTCAACCAAAAAGCAGCTTGTCTTGGCTGAATCACAGCTCACAGAAGCAAAACAAACTCTTGAAAACTATAAAAAGCAAATTGCTGACGGTAAGACAGCGCTGGCAGATGCAAAAAAGCAATATGATGATGGTTTAAAGAACTATAATAAGGCAAAAAAAGAAACAGAGGATTCCTTATCCGATGCCAAGTACAAGCTGGCAGATGCACTTGGCAAAATTAATGATGCCAAAGCCAAAGTACAAGATATTGCTAAGCCAACCTGTTATGTATTGGACAGAAGCAAGAACGTCGGCTACGCAGGCTTTGAAAATGATTCCTCCGTTGTTGAAGGTATTGCAAAGATATTCCCCATCTTCTTCTTTCTCGTTGCTGCCCTGGTCTGCAGTACTACCATGACGAGAATGGTGGACGAACAGCGAACCCAAATCGGAACCTTAAAGGCTCTTGGCTATAGCAATAAATCCATTGCCTTAAAATATGTATCCTATTCGGGAAGTGCCGCAATTCTTGGCTGTATCCTGGGGTACTTTACCGGCACGAAGCTATTCCCCTTTGCTATCTGGCAGGCCTATAAGATGATTTATAATTTTGCAGAGATAAAATATGTATTCAGCGGATATTTAGCTCTGCTTACTCTGGCGGTTTCCCTCCTCTGCTCCGTAGGTGCAACCTATGTCGCCTGCCGGACAGAACTGTCACAGATGCCGGCAGAACTAATGAGGCCAAAGGCTCCAAAATCCGGTAAGCGTATTTTCCTTGAACGGATTCCATTTCTATGGAGCAAAATAACTTTCCTTCGCAAAGTATCCGTCCGTAATATTTTGCGTTATAAAAAAAGGCTCGTTATGATGATCCTTGGTACGGGAGGCTGTACGGCACTCTTGTTAGCCGGATTGGGGTTAAATGATTCCATCAGCAATATTGCCGATGATCAGTTTGATACCATTATGTTATATGACTACACCATCTCATTTCCCCAAGTGCAAACAGATGAAGAGACGTCCCGCTTTAAAAGGGATACCGCTAACCTGCTTTCCGAATGCGTATTCATCTGTACTGACACCTATGAGGTCACAAATAAAAAGGGAAGCCAGAAGGTGAATGTAATTGCAAGTGATGACCCTGCTATCACAAAGGTAATCGACCTTCATTTTAACGGTAAGCCATTTTCCTTTCCAAGTTATGGCTATGTTGCAATCAATGACCGGCTTGCGGAAACGGAAGGGTTAGAAACAGGCGATACCATGGCCATTACTCTGAACAATACCGAGAACTACACCGTTACCATCGGCGGCATATTTAAGAATTATGCCTATAACTACATGTATATGAGCGGAGCAACCTACCAGAAAGTCTTCGGGCAGAAGTGTTCCTATAAGACAGCCTATGCCAGAACGGATTCCAGTCAGATTTATGATATTTCCGCCAAACTCATGAAGGATTATGGGGCATCCAACGTCATTGTTACCGCTGATACCAGAAAACGCGTAACCAATATGATGAACAGCCTTAACTATATTGTCTGGCTGGTTATTGCCTGTGCCTGCGCACTTTCCTTTGTCGTTATGTACAACCTTAGCAATATTAATATTACGGAACGTAACCGGGAAATTGCAACAATTAAGGTTCTTGGCTTTTATCCTTCTGAAACCTACAGTTACGTTTTCAGGGAAAATATCGTAATTACCATCATCAGTATGATATTCGGCCTTCCGGCAGGCATCCTGCTGCACCGTTTTGTCATGGAGCAGATTAAGATTGAAGCGGTATCCTTTAATATACGGATATTGCCCGCAAGCTACCTTTATGCTCTGGCGGTAACCATTGGTCTGACCATATTTGTCAATGCAGTGCTGATTCGGAAAATCGACCGGATTAATATGGCGGAGTCCTTAAAGTCCGTTGAATAAGATTAGATTAACAAAAAGAGGGCTGGAAACAGCCCTCTTTTTGCTAAATCAAATAACTCTGCCTGCACTTAATGGTTTACGGTAGTTAATATCTTGAATGGTCACACCATCATGCGCATTCTTTGCATGAATAATCTTATCCTCTCCAATATAGATGCCGACATGATTTACTTCATTATCTCCTGAACTTGCATAGAAGATTAAATCGCCTGGCTGCAGACTATCCAATGAGACTTTTTTGAATGTTTCAGCCTGTTCCCTTGATGTCCTGGGAATGTCATAACCAATTTCTTTATAAATTGCCTGTGTAAATCCGCTGGAATCAACACCAATACTAAGATCATTCCCTCCCCATATATACGGGGTACCCTCTGCCTGTATTGCATATTCAACTACTGCTTCGCAATTGTTTAAATTTGAATCAGTAACTTCAATATTTTGCTCCGGTGTTTCGCTGTCAATTGAATCACTGTTATTATTTGCTGCTATAGCATCCTCTGATTCCTCTATTTGCGTTGACGCTTCTTCCGTTGGTACTGTAATATTATCAGATGCCAATGTGTCTGTGCGGTTGCTTGCAGACACAATTGCTGTTGTAAATACGGCGCACAGCACCGCTAAAACGAGTACAATACTGGAACGCTTCTTTCTATGTTCGACTATCAAACGCAGTCTGTTTTTCATATTATTCCCTCCAATCATATTGATCATAGATGTCATTTGTTTTTCAACTTCTGTATACTTTAAAAGCAGCTCTCCATACCCCAGGCAGTCAGACCTGGTTGAATTACGAAGAACCTGTTCGTCGCAGGAAACTTCGCACCACTCCTCCAAATGCCTGGAAAGTATATAGCAAAGTGGATTATACCAGTTAAGCGACAGCACTATCAACCGGATTAATTTAATCAAAGAATCCCTTCTAAGAATGTGGATAAGCTCATGCCTGAATATAAAATAGAGGTCTTTTTGCGAGTATGCTTCCTCCGGCAATAGAATTGCAGGTCTGAAAATACCAATTGACATGGGTCCTGTAATAACAGAGCATTTATGAATTTTAATTTTTCTGTGATTACAGTGTAATTCCTGAATGCATTGGCTATATTCTTTCATTAAGTCCTCTTCATCAATAGGCATTATGAACCGTTTTAACCATCTTCGGTACAAATAATACTTAACACCTTTTACGGTCAGCAGAAAGATTGCTCCAAAGCTCCAAATCAGACTCAAAATAAAATATCTGTTTTGAATAACATAGGAAGCTTTAGCTGTTACTAATTCCCTGATAAAGTGATTCCAAATCCCTTTTCGGCTATTATTGGTACTCATTGTATCTCTGGCTAACTGTTTTTGTGGCGGATTATCTTTTTCTATTTTACGATAGGCTTCCCTACTTTTTTGAATGTCAGTATCAACCTTATTCTCAACAGATATCCGCGGTAAACTGATGTAAAATAAAGATTTCGTGGCATCAAAACGTATTGGTATTAATAATCCGATCAGTAATATCACCCAGATACGGTATAGACAAACCGCAGAAAAATATCTTTTTAATAGTGGCTCCAGCAGAACCAGTAATAAAATGAAGAAGGCCATATTAAGAGAATTTGTAAAACATAAATAAAATAGTTCCATCATAGTAACCTATTCATCCTTTTGATTTTTCAGCCAGGAGCTTAATTCGTTTATTTCATCTTTGCTTAGTTTATTGTTCCCCGAGAAAGCATTAACCAGCTGAAATAAGGAATTATGGTGATACCGTTCCACAAAAAGTGCAGTTTCATATTGGATGTAGTCCTCCTGTTTTACACAAGGATAATAGGTGCGTTCTTTTCCTAATTTCTCACTGCGCAAAAAGCCACGTTCTGTTAAACGGTTTAATAAGGTGACTAATGTCTGCAGCTTCCACCCTTTTTCATTGCCAAGTTGATTCATGAGTGCTGCAGTTGTTACAGGCGGGATGTTTCTCCATACCACTGACATAACCTCAAACTCTGTTTCCGGCAATCTGGTTAAGAAATCAACCGGTACATCAGAAGCCCTGTTAATTGTACTATCCTCATTTATCTGCTCTTTTCTCTTCATATTCCAATCTCCCAATATTTATAATCTACATTTGTCTATGTTAATAATATACACTTGTCTATAATGATTGTCAACTGTTTTTTCTTTTACCATTCATATACTAATCTGTACCGGTGTTAAATTCTGCTATTGAATAACTTTTGTTTCTGATTTAGTATATATATGTTACTTTTCTAAGATATGGTTAAAATATATCCATTAATTCCAAACAAAGGGTGTGTCACATGTCACATAAGGATTTACATTCATTTATAGAAGAGCTGGAGAAACTCGGAGAATTAAAACGGATTCGTACAGAGGTTTCTTCGGAACTTGAAATTACAGAAATTGCAGACCGTGTTTCTAAAGCACATGGACCGGCCTTATTATTTGAGCAGGTGAACGGTTCAAAATATCCTCTTCTAATTAACGCAATGGGCAGCTACAATAGAATGAGTAAGGGGTTAGGCGCGAAAGAGTTGGACGAGCTTGGTGCCCTGATAGCCGAATACTTAAATTTCGGGAATTACCTGTCCGTAAAAAAGCTTATAAAAAGCACTCCGCGCTTATTACGCCTTCTATATGCACTGCCTTCCAAGTCAGGAAGAAAGGGCAAATGCCAGGAGGTCATTGAACGGGAGGTAGATTTAGATACTCTTCCTGTTTTAAAATGCTGGCCGGAAGATGCAGGTAAATTTGTAACCCTGCCCCTGGTCTTTACAAAAGATATAAACACCAGGCGCCAGAACGTGGGAATGTACCGTCTCCAGCTCCTTGATAAAACCAGCACAGGTATGCATTGGCATAAGCATAAAGATGGTTCCGAAATTTATAAAGGATATCAGGAACGGGGACAGCGAATGCCGGTATCGGTAGCCCTTGGCTGTGATCCTGCCATTACCTACGCCTCCACGGCTCCCATGCCCCCCATGCTTGATGAGATGATGTTAGCCGGATGGCTTCGTAAATCCAGGGTGCGGATGGTAAAGTGCATTACCAATGATATTTATGTACCGGCTAATGCAGAATTTGTACTGGAAGGCTATGTAGATCCAAAGGAAGAGCTGGTATTGGAAGGGCCCTTTGGCGACCACACGGGTTACTACTCTCTTGCGGATTATTATCCACGGTTTCATGTCACCTGCATTACCCACCGGAAAGATGCAATCTATCCGGCTACTGTGGTCGGAAAGCCTCCCATGGAGGATTGCTATATGGCAAAGGCAACGGAACGAATCTTCCTGCCGATGCTTCGCATGATTATTCCGGAGCTGGTGGATATGAATCTGCCTCTGGAAGGAGTCTTTCACAACTGCGCGATTGTATCCATCAAAGCACACTATCCCGGAGCGGCTATAAAGGCAATGAATGCCATCTGGGGAATGGGTCAGATGATGTATACCAAATTGATTGTTGTGGTAGATGCTGCGGTAGATGTGCAGGATATAAAGCAGGTACGGGATGCCGTACTGACTCAGGTAGATGCAGACACAAGTCTTATAATATCAGAAGGACCACTGGACGCCCTGGACCATTCTTCCAATGAAGCTTTATACGGAAACCGCCTTGGAATGGATGCAACAGGCAAAAGAAAAGCACAGAAGACGAGTCCGCTGACCAATACCTATCAAATTATAACCCTCTGCAAAGAGCACCCCGGGCAGGCAAAGGAAGTTCTGTCCGAATATATGAACCGTCATAGTGATAAATTTGTGATTGCAGTGGATCAGGAAGTTAACCCAGAAGACTTGTCCACCGTTATGTGGAAGGTGTTTAATAACATTGATGCAAAAAGAGATTTCGTCATTATCGACGGTAAAATCGGCATTGATGCCACTAAAAAGTGGAAAGAAGAGGGCTTAACCAGAGAATGGCCAAAAGATATAATGATGACACAAGAGATGAAACAACTGGTTAACGAAAGATGGAGGCATTATGATATTAGCGAAAGTTATACAAAAAGTTAAGGATTACGGGAAGCTGGTGATGTTTTCCCACACTATCTTTTCCTTAAGCTTTGCACTCCTGTCCATGCTCCTGGCAGCAGGGAGGCTTCCAAAGCTCATTACCTTATTCTGGATTTTAGTGTGCTTTTTAGGTGCCAGAACCGGTGCCAATGCAATTAACCGTGTTATTGATGCTGAAATTGATGCCAGAAATCCCAGAACAGCAGGCCGCCAGATACCCAAAGGAGAAATAAAGAAGAAGGATGTAATTCTCTTTGCTTCCCTCTGCTTTCTGGTTATGCTGGTTGGCGCCTATCAATTGAATTTTATCTGTTTCCTGTTATCACCGGTTGCTTTATTTTTAATGATTATCTACTCTTACTGCAAACGTTTTACCTGGCTGTGCCACCTGGTTTTAGGTGTCACCTGCGCCTGTGCACCTGTTGGAGCCTGGCTTGCCGTAACCGGAAAGCTGACTCTGCTCCCTCTCTTTATGGGAGCTGCCAACACCTTATGGGTTGCCGGCTTTGACATTATCTATGGCTCACAGGATTATGATTTTGATACAGCCAACGGACTTCATTCCATCCCGGTTAAATTCGGTGTCAGGAATGCCCTGAAAATAGCTATGCTCTTTCATATTATAACCGTTCTGTGCCTTGGAATAATTGGCCTGCTGGCACCGGAGCTGGGCGCGATATACTTTATTGGACTAATCATTATCATATGTTTATTTATCATGGAATACCGTCTGGTTTCACCAACGAATTTAACAAATGTCAATATTGCCTCTTACAGCGTCAACCAATTGGTCAGTATTGTCCTGCTAATCACCGGGGTATTGGATGCACTGCTGTTTTAAGCCGCAAAATATATAATGAAGAATACTTAAAAGTGAAAAAATCTAAAAAGAAAATGGGGTAGGAGATTTGTGCTACGCACAAAGTCTCCAGCCTTTGAAAGGAGCAAGGATATAACAATGAAAAAAAGCTTACAAATTCTCCTCACATTCTGTTTCATTACGTTACTTTTAGCCGGCTGTAAAGCCGATAACAAATCAACAAATACAAATGCTTCAACAAACGCACCGAAGCCTTCTAAAGAAGCAGCTTCCGAAAATGTTACAAATGCCCCGGAAACAACAGCAGCTCCGTCTGCAAAAACGGTTCTTCGGATCGGAATGATGTCCTCCTATGATGTTATTCCCTATGTCATGATTAATGAACTGGGTCTAGCCGATAAATACAATTTGGATTTGCAGCTTGAAGTCTTTACCTCTGCCAAAGACCGGGATGCTGCTTTTCTTGCCGGTGAGCTGGATGGGGTATTGACAGATTATATCGGAGTATGCATCTATCAAAATGCTGACTTTGACGTTAAAATCACAGGAATTACCGATGGTGACTATGTACTGGTAGCAGGCAAAAGCAGCGGTATTACTTCTATGAATGATATTAAGGGAAAAAGTATTGCAATCTCCCAGAACACCTTAATTGATTATACCTTGGATCAGATCTTAGCGAAAAATTCCATGGAAAGTGACTCTGTTGTAAAGGAAATCGTTCCCCGTATTCCTGACCGGGTTGAACTGCTTCGTAATAATAAAATTGACCTTGGCTTATTACCGGAGCCCTTTGCTTCTATTGTACTAAACGACGGAGCCGTATATTTAGGCAGTGCCAATGATATCGGCCTGTACCCGGCTGTATCTGCCTTTACCAAGAAAGTTCTGGATGAAAAGTCCGAAGCCGTCAGGGACTTATACTTAGCTTATAACGAGGCAGTTGCATACATTAACAAGACCGATATCTCCAGTTATGAGGATATTGTAATTAAAACCGTAGGATATCCGGAAGAAATGAAGGGACAGATTACTATAGAACCCTTCCGCGAGAGTAAACTTCCGCCAAGAGAAGATGTAGAATCCGCCATCGCATGGGCAAGTAAAAAGGAACTTTGCAGTTCTGACCTGACCTATGAACAGATGGTATATGATGTTTATTCAAAATAAGTTATCCCGAATAGATGAGGAATGCTATGCTGATTATAAATGATTTATCCATTCACTATAAATCCAAACAGGGTGACAATCCGGTAATCTGCCATCTCTCCTTTCAATTGCAGGAAGGAGAGTCATTGGCGATACTGGGTCCCTCCGGCTGCGGCAAATCTACCCTGATAAATGCCCTTGCAGGTTCTCTGGCAGCAGAAAGCGGTACTATGGAATTTGCTGCCAGGGACCAAGGATACCCCTTAAGTCCAAAGCAGCACAAAATAGGTCTCATCCCCCAAAACTGCGGTCTGCTCCCCTGGAAAACCGTCAGGGAAAATTGCCTGCTCCCCCTAAAAATCCGCAAAGAATATCATAAGAATAAGCATACGCAAGAGTTGAACCGGCTCTCAAAAGCTCTTAATATTCAGGATATCCTTAATAAGTATCCAAATGAATTAAGCGGCGGGCAATTACAAAGAAGTGCCATCGCAAGAGCTTTTCTCCTGGAGCCTGATTTACTGCTGATGGACGAACCCTTCTCCGCGTTGGATGAAATCACCAGGGCGGAAGCCCGAGAGCTGTTCTTAAGAGTATGGAAGTATCAGAAACCCACTACTATTCTGGTGACCCATAGCATTGAAGAGGCTCTTTATCTGGGCAATATCCTTTCTGTAATGGATGCTCAGGGCGGTAACATCAAGTATCAAAAAAATAACCCGTACTTCGGACAATTATATCCCGATCATGCGGACTATCTTACAGCAAAACAGATACTCCGCCAGCAGTTAGTAACGAAGGAGGAAGGGATGGACACATTTGAATAAACTATTAAAACAATGTATGATATTTGTACAGGGTTTTCTGTCAATCAATCTAATCTGGCTTATTGCATTTCTTCTGACAGATACCCCCGTAATTCCCAACCCCCTCCGTGTATATCAAAGCTTTGCTATCGTTTTGAAAGATCATATGCTGATACATATTTTGTATAGCTTAAGAAGAATTGGAGCCGGTCTGGCCATATCCTTAATCATTGGTGTTCCCGCCGGGATACTCCTTGCTTATTCCAGGAGGGCAAACCGCATCCTGTACCCTTTGATTTATTTTAGTTATCCCATTCCCAAAACCGCTCTGCTGCCCATTGCAATGCTGCTTCTTGGCATGAGGGACGGATCAAAAGTAGTAATTATGGTACTGGTCATTGTATTCCAGGTTATCGTCTCGGTACGTGACAGTATTCAGGCCATTGACAAAACCATGTATCAGTTCATTAAAAGTACGGGAGCCGGTAACCTTGCCATCATCCGCCATGTTACCCTGCCTGCTATTCTGCCCCAATTACTTACCAGCCTTCGGGTATCTCTTGGAGCTGCAGTGTCCATACTATTCTTTGTGGAGGGCTATGGTACCACCTATGGAATGGGGTATTATATTCTGGATGCGTGGTCACGGATTAATTATATAGAAATGTACATCGGGATTATAACGATTGCAGTAATCGGCTTTTTATTATTTGTATCAATTGATTATCTCGCTTACCGCATATGCAAATGGAGTTATACCGGGAGCAGCCTGTAACCAGATCTACAAAATAGCATGGATATTAACAGGCTTAATACTCCTCACCCTATGAAATTGAAATAATAAGAAGAAAGAGGAAATAATTATGGAGCAGAATCCCCTGTCAAATGATAAAAAAAGATTAGTCGTCGGAATGAGCGGGGCAAGCGGCGCAGTTCTTACCATAAAGCTTCTTCAGCTGATGAAAACCTGTCCTGGCTGGGAAACACATCTGGTAATCTCCAAAGGTGCACAGCTGACCATAGCCCAGGAGACTAGTTATACCCTATCCCAGGTAGAAGCCATGGCTGATGTTATATATGATATCAACGATTATGGCGGAAGAATAGCCAGCGGTACCTATCAAACGGAGGGAATGGTAATTATTCCGTGCAGTATGAAGACTGTAGCAGGCATTGCCTGCGGTTATTCCGATAATTTGCTCCTTCGGGCAGCAGACGTTACCTTAAAGGAGCGCAGAAAACTGGTCCTAATTCCAAGAGAAAGTCCTTTAAGTACCATTCATTTAAGAAATATGCTGACTCTGGCAGAGACAGGCGCATATATTATGCCTCCTGTCGTACCTTATTACAGCAATGTTGCCAGCTTAGACGATATGAATCTCCAAATCATCGGCAAGGTACTGGATAAGTTCCATATTCCTGTTAATAAATTTCACCGGTGGGGAGACGTGTGAAAAAGCAGTTATAATAATTACGGAAAGACTTAGGAAAGAAGGGAGCGCCGCCCATGAATCAACCTGTTCGAAGAAACCTGATAAGGAAGATAAACTATATACAGCTAATAAAAATAGCCATCGGAAGCTGCATTGCCATTCTTTCTGCAGACAAACTTGGCCTTCATTACAGTGCTTCTGCCGGAATAATCACTCTTTTGAGTATACAGAGTACAAAGAAAGAAACCTTTCTTATAACAGGAAAACGTTTTCTATCCTTTCTTTTATCCATTGCAACAGCCTTTCTTATTTTCAGCCTCCTTGGTTATCATGCGTTTTCATTTGGGGTTTTCCTGCTTGTCTTTGTAGGCTGCTGCTACTTCCTTAAGCTGGAGGATGGTATTGCTATGAATGCCGTTTTGACCACTCATTTTCTTATTGAAAAATCAATCGACTTCTACTGGATTTCAAATGAGCTATCTCTGCTAGTCATCGGGGCCGGAGTGGGCGTTCTTCTTAACCTTTATATTCCACGAAATACTCTGGCA
Source organism: Anaerocolumna xylanovorans DSM 12503 (assembly GCF_900143645.1). Lineage (GTDB taxonomy): Bacteria > Bacillota > Clostridia > Lachnospirales > Lachnospiraceae > Anaerocolumna > Anaerocolumna xylanovorans. The sequence continues at coordinate 37,764 of NZ_FRFD01000012.1, forward strand.
ATAAAACAAGATCAAATAATGATCGAAGAGGATATGAAGTTAATTCTGAACAGCATATCCTCTGCCCTTTTAGCCCATACAAAGGAAATGATCCAAATCCAGTCTTTTCTTCCATTGGAAACACACCTGAATGAGGCGATCTCCAGAGCATATGAAAATATGAATAACACCCTGCTAAGTGATACCAGATATTATATCCAGTATATGCAGATGCGAAAAAATCAAAGTACTATCCTAAAAAGAATCTATTCCCACATTGCATCCGTAGATACTGTTCCCGATCAGGCATACAAAATTGCAAATTTCATTCGTCATATCGCGGCAACGTTTCATGAATATAATAATGCTCTTGATCTTCTTAAAAGGTTACAGGAAATAAAATTGGAGTTTAAGTCGGACCCGCTCCCAGGCAGCCGTGAAGAATTCGAAAACAGGGCAATCCTGTTTCAAATTCTGAATGAACTGGAAGCATTCCTGTTGTTAAAAAAGGAATTTGCCATGGCTCTGACAGGCTCACAGCTGCAAAAATACTGGAAGCAGCAGAATTAGGGAATGTATATTTTGCAGATAATTAAATTTTCTCAATGGCATATAATGAATTAACCATCAGCCAAATGTTTGTTATGAAGTACATTATATTCCATAATGAAATACCCTCTAATCCGTAACCTTGCGAATATGCCAATGTTGGATATATAACTCTGCTGTCTTTGAACCATGCCATATATTCACGTTCATTTTCTATATACTGAAAATAGGAAGAACGGGAAGGTTCGTTAAATTCAATAATAGAACCCGTATCCTTTGCCAATTCGATTGCAGAGTGATAGTTTAAAAAATTTGTATTGGTTCTGGCTGCAAAATAAGGAAATTCCCAAAGGTAACCGACAATTGAAGTACCTACAATACATTTTTCCGGCGGAATCAGTGTTGTGGCCTTATCCAGTGTCCGCATAACTGCTTCAAAAGGCAGTACACTTATCGGAAGACTATAGGGATATTTCCATGCATATGTTAACTGATATAATACATTGTTTGCAGCCTGGCTTAGACCGATATAATCAATTCCTTTATATATAATTCCTGTTGATACTTCAAAAGTACTGGGAGCTATTGTAACAATTACTAAAAACCCTTCGCTATTTAGACGCTCTGTTATACCTGCTATGAAATCCACATAAGACTGCCTATCCTGCGGCTGTATATACGGGGTATTAATATTTATTCCGTAATAACCTTTATTATGGAGAATACTTAAGGTATCATCAATGAATGTATTTTGTACTTGCTCGTCGCTGATTAAGATATGCGCTATATCTGTATCAACGTTATCTCCTTCATCTGGTGCAGTTATAAACATAATCGGTGCCACACCATAATCCCCGGCCATCTGTATAATTTCTGAATCATCAATATCTATCAGATTGCCCTTTCGTGTAATCTCATAAGAATAAACAGTAAGGTAAGTCAAATATGGCAAGGTTTTTCGAAGAACACTTCTGTCAATAAAAGGATATGCAAATCCATTTGTTTTAATTGGTACAGTTTTTCTGCCGATATAACTTATCACCAGCTCTTCACCTGTATAAAGCTCCCTGCCTGAAACATTCGGATTATTTCTAAGCAGCTCCATAACATCCATTTCATGGTTTTTTGCAATACTCTCTAAGCTGTCTCCCTCTTGTACAATATAGGTCTGACCTGGCCTGATAATTACAAGGGCTTCTCCTATTGTTAAACTGTTCGGGTCTATTATATCATTTTCTACAGACAATCTTTCAGGCGATACGCCATAACTGTTTGCTATGGTGTAGATGGTCTCACCAGGCTGGACTACGTGAATATTCATTCATACCCTCAAGTTGATTTTTATAATATAATATGATAACTAATACAGATGTTGTTATGTTCTGTCTTTTATCAGCCTTTATCTTTCCAAGGGATAAAAGCTTCTTAGTTGCTTAGGGCAAGCAGAGGCTTTAAACTTCAACAACGCTTGACAAGCCCCATTTTCATGTTATACTTAAGAAGCTGCAATTCCTTATAAACAAAGGGCTTGCCAAATATTATGACGTCAGTTCGAGACCTTCCTGACGGAAAACAAAACATTCGGAGTAGTTCTTCTATCTGGTTCTATCAGCCTTTATCCTTCCCATGGATGAAGGCTTTTTTAAGAATTTTAGCTTTATCTCTTTTTATCTGATTTCATCTGAAAAATACCGAGTTGAGTCAGAAAATTGAGTCATAAATAAAAACATTAATTTCCAAATATCATCGTTTTTTACTACTCTATGCCCCAATACTCCTATGGTAACAGGAGTAAATTCAATTTTATTGGCCTGTGATAATTATGAATGCTCGTACTCTTATTTTTACATAAGAGGAGGTGAACTTACCTTGACTTTACATAGAAAGGGGAGTGAGCCTTATGACAGTTGCAGAAACTTTATCTTTAATGATAACATTTTCTACCTTTGTTATAAATTTAATCACTCTTGCTGTTCATTTGATTAAAATGGTTAACAAAAAATGATTATCCTGCCCCCTGTGAAAGCCTAGGATAATCATTTTATTCAACATTTAGAACAAGCATAGGTTTTAACCCAATGTTTCCTTTTACCTATGTTGTAGTAGTAACATCACTTTTTTAAAGTATATATTTTATGGTGAAATATATTAGATACATCATAATACCAGTCCAAAATAATCACTTTGTAGCTTGTATCATCAGCCACTGTGGCAATGCTGCATATGGATTAGTCTTCCAATCTGCACATTTATCTTTTTCCTCCTTCGATATATAGTGTTCATCATCACGCCCAACAAACCAGAAAGTACCATATTCTGCATATACCTCCTCCATTCGTATCATTTGAAGCCCTGATTTAATAATAGAATTGCATAAATCCTGCATACGCCATGTATATGTCATTACGCCATTAGGAACGCCATCATCATCGTCTTCAAAAGGCCCTGTGCAATCATATGGTTTTAAAATTTTCAATGTAAGTTCAGAATCGTCAAAAGGACGTAAAAACGGATGTACATCATACATCATAAATGAACCATTTTTCTTAAGAATTCGATAAATAGACTTATACATGGAAACCAGATCATCTATCCATACATGAACTCCATTGGATGTATAAACCAAATCATAAGTCTCACTTGTCAATTTTAATAAATGTCTGGTATCGTCACAAATAAATTCTATATCCCAATTATATTCTGCTGCAATTTTGGAAGCATTGCCAAGCTGTTGTTCTGATATATCACAAGAAGTTACCTTAGCACCAAGTATAGCAAATGCAAATACGGCGTGATTATCACCACTTGATGGGACACATATTTTCTTTCCTTTCATAGATGGAAATACTTCTTTAATCCTGCTCCATACCGTAGGATGAAATGCACTTGACGGATCATTCACAATTCCATCTATTATTTCCTTTGACCTATACCGCTTATACCAATTGTCAGAATAACCATCCCATAATTTTTGAACATCTCTTAATTCATCCGGCAGTTCTTCTCTTGCCGTTTTTATATCTTCTTTATCAGACAAAAGCCCATCTACTGAAATCTGGAGAATTCTGCATAAATCTGTTAAAATACTGGTTTCGGGTAATGTATGACCGTTCTCCCAGCGACTGACTGCTTGAGGTGTAATTACCAGCTTTTCAGCTAAATCATCTTGCGTCAAATTATGAATTTTCCTATACTTTGCTATTCTATTCCCTATTATTCGTGAATTCATATACCCTCATTTCCTTACATAAGCATGCCCGATATGTAAAATTAGTTCTTTGATAAAGCAAGTATAGCATTTATTAATGTGATAATACCATATTAATTCTTATAAGTATAATATTTAACTAAACCTGTCGTTTACTTTTTTATAAGTCCTTTGCCAAAATGTTTCTTCAATCTTTTATCTCTTTATGCCCATTCTAGCATCTGGTATCAAAAATTGAGTCAACTCTTGACAGCCCTCATTTTCATGTTATACTAATAAGGTCGTAAAGTCTCATAATTCAAGGCTTTCCTCAATCTAATATCGAGTGTTCGTGACCTTCCACTCGTAAAACAAAACTAAAGGAGAATTTCACATGAAAAACAAAACACATTTTATCACTCAGGCTGCGCTTATCGCTGCCATCTATGTGGTACTGGTCTTTGTGTTTAAGCCCATCAGCTTTTCCAATATTCAGATACGAATTGCGGAAGCATTGACCATACTGCCCTTTTTTACTCCAGCTGCCATTCCGGGACTAACCATTGGCTGCCTTTTAGGCAACTTCTTAGGCGGTGCTGATATTCTGGACATCACCTTTGGTACTCTGGCAACCTTACTTGGTGCAACAGGCTCCTATCTGTTACGCCGCAGCAAGTACCTTGTCCCTCTGCCTCCCATTGTATTCAATACTCTGATTATTCCCTGGGTGTTACGCTATGCTTATGGGCTTGTTCTTCCAATCCCCGTTATGATGGCAACGGTGGGAATCGGAGAGGTATTATCCTGCGGAGTACTGGGCATATTCCTGTTGATTGTCCTGAACAAATATAGAAATGTTATTTTTCCGGAGAAGGGTTTTCTCTTCGCAAAAAAGAACCGGTATTAATACATACCGGCTTCTAAATAATCCGTAACATTTACCAAGGTCTAAACAAAGCAAAGAGGATATCTTCAAAATGATAAACTGTCATTCTGGGGATATCCTCTTTCTTTGCTTATTTTATCTGCTTCATGAAACCAGCTTTGTGCATTTGCTTCATCGAAAATTCTATACTTATCTTTTTGCTCTCTTACAGCTCGCAGTTATTTACCGTACGTGGGAAAGGTACAACGTCCCTGATATTACCCATACCGGTGAGATACATTACACAGCGTTCGAAGCCGAGTCCGAAACCTGCATGTCTTGCTGAACCGTATTTTCTTAAGTCCAGATAGAAATCATAGTCCTCTTTCTTAAGACCAAGCTCATCCATTCTGGCAACCAGCTTGTCATAGTTGTCTTCTCTCTGACTTCCGCCGATAATTTCACCGATTCCGGGAACCAGTAAGTCCATAGCGGCAACGGTCTTGTTATCCTCATTTAATTTCATATAGAAGGCTTTGATCTCCTTCGGATAATCTGTTACGAATACAGGCTTTTTAAAGATTTCTTCTGTCAGGTAACGTTCATGCTCTGTCTGAAGGTCACAGCCCCAGCTTACCTTATATTCGAATTTGTCGTTGTTCTTTTCTAAAAGTTCAACTGCCTCTGTATAGGTAACATGTCCGAATTCAGAATTCATCACATGGGTTAACCTGTCAAGTAAGCCCTTATCCACAAATTCATTAAAGAACTTCATCTCTTCCGGTGCATTTTCCAGTACATAGCGGATAACAAACTTAATCATACCTTCTGCCAATGCCATATCATCTTTTAAATCCGCAAAGGCAATCTCCGGTTCAATCATCCAGAACTCGGCGGCGTGACGGGTAGTATTGGAATTCTCCGCACGGAAAGTAGGACCAAAGGTGTAGATGTTACGGAATGCCATGGCATAGGTCTCTCCGTTTAGCTGGCCGCTTACGGTAAGGTTGGTTGCCTTACCAAAGAAATCCTCATTAAAGTCAACTTTACCCTCCGGAGTAAAAGGAATCTTCTCCAAATCCAGCGTTGTTACCTGGAACATCTCTCCGGCACCTTCTGCATCGCTTCCGGTAATTAAGGGTGTATGGACATAGACAAAATCCCTGTCCTGAAAATATTTGTGAATGGCATAGGCAATCAGAGAACGGACTCTGAATACCGCCTGAAAGGTATTGGTTCTGGGTCTTAAGTGGGAGATGGTACGAAGGAACTCTAAGCTGTGTCTCTTCTTTTGAAGGGGATAGTCTACCGAAGAGCTTCCTTCTATTTCAATAGAAACTGCCTGGATTTCAAAAGGCTGCTTGGCCTCCGGTGTCGCCACCAGTTCTCCCTTTATTATCAGCGCAGAGCCAACATTCAGCTTTGATATCTCCGCAAAGTTTTCCATGGTATCATGATATACGATCTGAAGGGTCTCAAAGTAGGTTCCGTCATGAAGTACGATAAAGCCAAAGGCTTTTGAATCCCTGATACTTCTGACCCAGCCGCCAACTGTGATTTCCTTTCCGATATATTTCTCTTTTTCCCGGTAAAGCTCCCGGATTGTTATTAGTTCCATTTTACGGGCTCCTTTGTTCTATAGAATAATAAATATTATACCACAATTTAGATGAATTACCAATGTAAAATCATTTTGCAGATTCAGCGAACAAATAAAGAATATCCTCATTTATCCTTTGACAGTTCCCTTATAAAGTGCTAGAATTCTTTTAGATATTGTTAAATTTATGACAATCTTTTCTAATCAGTCTGTTTACAAGGAGGATATGACTATGGTAGTTACGATTTGTATAGGAAGTTCTTGCCACCTGAAGGGTTCAAGAGAAATTGTGCATACATTGGAGTCTCTGATAAAGGAATACAAGATAGAGGAACAGGTACAGCTTACGGGCTCTTTTTGCATGGGTGAATGTGTGAAGGGTGTCTGTGTAAAAGTGGATGATAAATCCTATTCCCTGACACCCGGCAACACGAAGGAGTTCTTTATGGAGGAGGTTTTAGGGGGCCTGAAAGATGAATGTCATTAGTTTTAAAGAAGCCAAATGCAGAAATTGCTATAAATGTGTAAGGACCTGTGAGGTAAAGGCCATAACTGTAAACCACGAGCAGGCTCAGATTATGAATGACAAATGCATTCTCTGCGGTCATTGCCTGGAAGCCTGTCCCCAGAATGCCAAATATTTTATCAGTGATCTTGACAAGGTGAAGGGTTACATCAAAGAAGGGGTCGAAACAATCGTGTCTCTTGCCCCCTCCTATCTTGGTGTACTAAAATATAAAACCCCCGGACAGGTAGTTACCGCCCTTTTAAAGCTTGGTTTTTCTTCCGTACGTGAAACCGCAGAAGGCGCCGCTTTCGTTACAGCGGAGTATGACAAACTGTTAGCAGAAGGTAAGATGGAAAATATTATTACAACCTGCTGCCCCAGCGTGAATGACCTGATAGAAATATACTACCCCTCCCTTACCCAATACATGGCACCGGTAGACTCTCCTATGATAGCCCACGGCAAGCTCATCCGCCGTACCATAAATCCCAAGGCAAAAATCGTATTTTTAGGTCCCTGCATCGCGAAGAAAAGGGAGGCCGAGAGTGATTCCCGAACCAGTGGGTTTATTGATGCTGTCATCAATTTTACGGAACTGGAGAGCTGGCTTTTAGAAGAAAATATTCAGATAGATACCCTCCCCGATTCTCCCTTTGATAACCCGGATCCGAAAGTAAACCGTCTCTACCCTATCAGCAGCGGCGTTTTATCCTCTGTGGTTGCCACAATGGAGGCACCGAATTCATACCGGAAGTTCTATGTACATGGTATAAGAAATTGCATAGAACTATTTGAAAGCATGGAACGCAATGAGGTAAGCGGCAGTTTCATAGAAGCCGACATTTGCAGCGGCGGCTGTATTAAAGGCTCTGCATTAAACAGAGAGAACATCTCACGTTTTAAAGTCAAGCTTGATATGGAAGAAGCAATCCCCAAGGTTGCACAAAAAGAAGAAAGCTTCTACGAACGTGCAAAAGATATTTCCTTTAGCAGAGTTTTCTTTGACCGTTCTCCGAAGGATCCTATACCCTCCGATGAAGAAATAACTGCCATTCTCCAAAAAATCGGCAAAATCACCCCGGAAGATGAATTAAACTGCGGTGCCTGCGGCTACCGGAGCTGCCGTGAAAAAGCAATTGCCGTATACCAGGGCAAAGCGGAGCTTACCATGTGTATCCCTTACATGCATGAAAAAGCCCAATCCATGGCAAATGTAGTCCTGGATACCACGCCCAATATGCTGATTATTGCCGATTCCGATATGAAGATTGTGGAATTTAACAGCGCAGCGGAGAAATATTTTCATATAGCCCGTGCAAAAGCTCTTGATATGTACTTATATGAACTGTTGGATTCTGCTGATTTTGAAGAAGTTATAAACACCAAATCCTCTGTCTTTGGTAAAAAGGTGACTTTAAAGGACCCTGGTATTACCGTTCTTCAAAGCATCGTATATATTCCCAAGCTTAAAGGTGTCCTTGGTATCCTCCAGGATATTTCGAAGGAAGAAGAGAGAAATCAGGTAGCTTACAAGATAAAGATGGACACCATTGAGATGGCCCAGAAGGTAATCGATAAGCAGATGATGGTTGCCCAGCAGATAGCCGGCCTTTTAGGCGAAACCACAGCAGAAACAAAAGTCACTCTGACGAAACTTCGTGACACTATCCTCTACGACGGTCTGGATGCTCCCGATAAGAACCCGTACAACCAGTAGGAGCTAATGTGAATTATTGAAAAGCATAATTCACTTTTGATTTGGGCAGTTTCGCAAGCAGACTTGCGAAATGCATGGGGATTAGTGTGAAAATTAAAAAGATAATTTTCACACATAAATTTGTGCCTGCGAAATCCTCGGCACAAACTTGCGGCGCGTTGGAAAGGGCATGGCTTAACATGAAATAAAAAGCAGTAGGTGTAAATATGAATTTTAGTATTGATGCAGCATATAAAAGTTTAAATAAAATAAAAGAAGAGCTATGCGGTGACAAAGTAGAACTTCTTAAAACGGTTGATTCCGATATTATGATTCTGGCAGACGGTATGGGAAGCGGAGTAAAGGCGAATATTCTTGCCACTCTGACCTCAAAAATATTAGGAACCATGTTTTTAAACGGGGCCTCTATTGATGATTGCATTGAAACCATCGCCAAAACATTACCCGTCTGTCAGGTAAGGCAGATAGCTTATTCGACCTTTAGCATTCTTCAGGTTTCTCATGACGGGCAAGTCTATCTTGCCGAATTTGACAATCCTTCCTGTATCGTAATCAGAAAAGGAAAAATCTTTTCCCTTCCTTTTACAGAACGTGTTCTGGAAAACAAGGTGATTAGGGAATGCCGTTTCCAGGCTGAACAAAACGATTGCTTCATCCTTATGAGCGACGGAGTAATCCATGCCGGTGTAGGAAACCTGCTCAACTTCGGATGGAGCTGGCAAAATGTCGCCGAATATGCCCTGTCAGCAGCAAAGGAAACCCTCTCTGCCTCCAGACTTGCCAACACATTAATCAAAGCCTGCGACGATTTGTACATGCAGCTTCCGGGTGATGATACAACCGTTGCGATTCTGCGCATTACACAGGCAAGAAGCATTGACCTTTTTACCGGTCCTCCCTACAACCCGGAAGATGATACGCGTTTAATCCATGACTTCATACACAGCCAGGGAAAGAAAATCATATGCGGCGGTACCAGTGCAAATATAGCCTCCCGCATTTTAAAGCGCCCTCTGGTTACCTCTTTGAATTACACGGACCCTTCCCTTCCTCCTATTGCAAAAATGGAAGGCATTGACCTTGTTACAGAAGGTGTTCTGACTCTGTCCAGAGCTTTGGATCTGATTAAGCAGTATAAGGACGGACCCGTTGATGAACAATTCTTTGAAGAGCTTGATAAGGACAACGGAGGTTCCAGGGTAGCCAAATATATTATAGAAGACTGTTCCATCCTATGTCTCTTTGTCGGAAAGGCAATGAATGAAGCCCATCAAAATCCTTCTCTTCCCTTTAACTTAAGCATCCGCCTTCACCTGGTAGACCAGCTAAAGGAAGCTGTGACCGCTATCGGAAAAGAAGTACACATACAATATTATTAGTGAAATGCCTTATATTTCACCAGCCCCGTCTTCCCCAGGCGGCACACCTTAGTACCCGCAAACAACCTTAAAAGGAGTAATAGAATGTTTGGAAATGATACCAATATTGACACTATTAAACAGGAAGTCCTGTACCAGGTAGCAAAATTGTCTTTTCTGGGTGAACTGGATGAAAAGAAAGACGCTCTGCCTTATAAACTCATACCCGGTCCGCAGGCAAACTTTCGCTGTTGTATCTATAAAGAGCGTGAAATCATACGCCAAAGAATCCGTTTAGCCGAAGGGAAATCTCCTTCTGCCGGAAAAGATAATAAAAATATTGTTCAGGTTATTAACTCAGCCTGTGAGGGCTGCCCCATCACACGTTTCGTCGTAACAGACAACTGCCAGAAATGCGTTGGAAAACGCTGCCAGGCTGCCTGTAATTTCGGAGCCATCACTATGCTCCGGGACAGAGCTTACATCGACCCTGCCAAATGCAAGGAATGTACAAAATGTTCCCAGGTCTGTCCCTATAATGCCATTGCTGATTTAATGCGCCCCTGTAAAAAAAGCTGTCCGGTGGATGCGATCACTATGGATGAAAATAACATTGTCGTAATTAATGAAGAACGCTGCATTGACTGCGGCTCCTGCATCAAAAACTGTCCATTTGGTGCCATCTCAGACCGTTCCTTTATCACGGACGTTATCGACCTTTTGCTGAATTCCCCCCGCCCGGTTTATGCCATGCTGGCTCCTGCCTGGGAAGGACAATTCGGCGCAGACATTACCTTCTCTTCCATGACAAACGCAATTAAAGAGCTGGGATTTGCCGGTGTATTCGAGGTTGCTTTGGGCGCGGATTTCGTAGCTGCCAGTGAAAGCGAAGAATGGGCTGAAAGCTACAAGGAGGGAAAAAAGATGACTACCTCCTGCTGCCCTGCCTTTGTTAAGATGATACGCAAGCATTTCCCGCAGCTGGTTTCCAATATGTCGACCACCATATCTCCCATGACTGCTACCGCAAGGCTTATAAAAGCTCTGTACCCGAATGCTGTCTGTGTATTCGTCGGTCCCTGCATTGCCAAAAAAGGAGAAGTTCTGGATACCATCACACTCCAGGGTGCTGATTATGCGCTTACTTTAGATGAACTCGCTGCTATGCTTCGGGCAAAGGAAGTTGAACCGGCCGCCTCCCCTGACACTATCCAGCAAGGAAGCATCTACGGAAAGAAATTCTGTATATCCGGCGGTGTAACTGCTTCGGTTCTTGAGTCTTTAAAAGAAAAAGAAGAAAATGCAGATATAACTGTAAAACAATGCAACGGTGCTTTGGAATGTAAAAAAGCCCTTGCACTTTTAAAGCTGGGAAAGCTTCCGGAAGACTTCCTGGAGGGTATGGCCTGCGAAGGCGGATGCCAAAATGGTCCGGGAGGCGTTTTGACCGGAAGACTGGCAAACGTTAACCGCGACAAATTATTTGGGAAAGCCGATGAGCGCAAAATCCATGAAAACATGGACAATTATAAGGATTTGGAATTCTCCATGCATAGAAAGTAAATCAGGGAGTTATTAATGCCTTAAGAACTTCCCGTCTGTTTCTTTCCGCTGCCTGGAGGAAATGAACAGGTTCATTGATGTGTTCCAGGTAATGGGCGTCGGAATCGTAGATAATCCTGCACTGATTCAGATAAGGATGTTTCTCCTTTAATTCTTTCGTCCTGCCTTCCTCCTTTACTTCCACACAAGTAAATCGGGAGTCCGGAGGGATGAATCCGAGATTTGCTATAAGGCTGTTGGCACTTTTGTCAATATGCGCCGGTATCATTATTCCGTTATAGCCTTTTACCAGATCGTATACCTCATCAAACCCAATATCAGCTGCATTCAGAAGAAGGTACTCTTCCTCCCCATATACTTCATCTTCTTCATTTACCAGAAGCTGTTCTCCAAAAATCTCTGCTTTGTTTTTCACTTTAAAGAGATGGCTGTAAACATACTTGTCAAATTCCATGGCAGCCTCTAATTCCTCAAAAAGGCATAGAACATGTACTTCTTCTCTGGTACAAAGCTCCATTCCGGGAATGGCAAGTATTCCAAAATCATTTGCCTGCTTTAAAAAGGGCGGACAATTCTTACAGGTATTGTGGTCTGTAAGTGCTATTACATCCAGCTCCTTAACAGCAGCCATACCTGCAATATTACCCGGGGTCATGTCCGTATCTCCGCAGGGAGATAAGCAGGAATGAAGATGAAGATCATAAGAAAGGTTATGCATTTAGTAAGTTATAAACCTGCAGGGAAGTCTCAAATACCGGCTCTTCTGCCGCCAATAGCGTAATACCCTGCTCCTTTGCTTTATTTACTGTTTGTTCATCCGGCAGTACCCCTTCTGCCAGAATAATACAGGCCACTTCTGTTAAGGCAGCAACCGCAAGGGTATTAATATTTGCCATAACCGTTACCCAGGCTGCTCCGCTTGGAGCCTTTCCCATAGCAATGCTTAGTAAATCACAGCAATAAGGCACCGAAATTTCCCTGCCTGTATTTTCTCCTTCATTCACCAACTTGAATATGTTTTTTTCAAGAAGCTCTCTTACTGTCATATTCCTGTCCTTTCTAATATTATATTTCTAATTATCAAGCTTACTGATTTCACCGGATAATTTATGAATATACTGTCTTAGGATATGGATGCAGTCCTGCTCTCCGGCAATTCCTCTCACTACATCCTCTGCCAGCGCCTTACAGGTGGGTGCTCCGCAGGAACCGCAGTCAAGTCCCGGGAATTTTTCGCAAAGTTCTTCTACCTTGGCTAACCGCTCAATACTTTCTTTCATATTAAGTCCAAGCTTAAATACCGGTTCATAGGTAACCCCTTCGGTCCATTCCCAATCCTTTACCTTAGCTTGCGGCAGATGATTACAGGCTACCGGCATATATTTGCGGAGACGTTTTAACTTTACTTTCGCCACAAAAGGATTTTCAACTGTAAGTACTCCTCCCACACAGCCTCCGTTACAGGCATTCAGCTCAATAAATTCCAGAGCGGAAAATTTCTGGTCCTCCAAATCTTCCAATACCCTGATTACATTTTCAATACCATCGGCAGCAAGATAATTATCCGTTAAGAGGCCTCCCGCTTCTCCGCCGGTGCCTCCCCAGCTGATACCTATTTTACCGGATATGGCAAGATCCTCGACTTCTCTTTTCTCCTCCACTTCCTTCATAAGGCTTAAAAGTCTGGGATAGATATCCTTGATGGCAAGAACACCGTCCACATCGCTCTTTTCATATCCAAGGGGATCCTTTACGGCACTTACTTTGGCAGGGCAGGGTGAAATAAAGATTATTCCAATCTTATCCCCGGGAAGTCCCGTGTCTTTCATAGCCCTTTCCCTTGCCAGGGAAGCTGCCACATCAACCGGTGCTTTTATAGGAAGAAGATGCTCAATCAAATTTGGAAACCGCACCCTGATTAACCGTACTACAGAAGGACAGGCCGTGCTGATAAGCGGCAAATCCTCCTGATGCTCTTCAATATACTTTCTTGACAATGCCGAAACCACTTCCGCCGCTCCGCTGACTTCATACACATCATCAAATCCGAATTTCTTTAATGCCGTCAATACTATATTTACGTCCTCCAGGTTGTTAAACTGCCCGTACAGAGCAGGCGCCGGAAGGGCAACCGTGTATTCATAGTTATTTAATATGCTGATGGGATCATACACCGCCAGCTTTGCGTGATGGGGACAAATACGAATGCATTCCCCACAGTCAATACAGAATTCCTTTGTAATGACAGCTTTTCCTTTCCGTACCCTGATAGCCTGAGTAGGACACCTCTTAATGCAATTTATACACCCCTTGCACAAATCCTCCTGCAGGCGGACGGCAGTAAAAAACTTATCCATACCTACTCCTATCTGACTATTGCAACTTAACCGACATAGTCACAGTAGTCCCTATCCCCAATTCTGTTTCTATATTCATCTCATCCGAATACTTCTTCATATTAGGAAGCCCCATTCCGGCTCCAAACCCCAGCGACCGGACCTTATCCGGCGCCGTAGAATATCCGGCCTGCATGGCAAGATCAATATCCGGTATTCCAGGCCCCTTATCCTTTAACACCATCAGTATTTCCTCCGGCGAAATCGTAACCTTGATTTCCCCTCCATGAGCATGGATTACCATATTAATTTCGCCTTCATACATGGCAATGGCAACCTTTCTTACTGACTCCGGGCTAACCCCCATCTGTTTCAGTTTTGACTTAACATCACTTGAAGCTTCTCCGGCCCTCGTAAAATCATCTGCTGATATGTTATACTTTAACTCTATTTGCTGACTCAATGGGAAGCACCTCCCCTTAATCCTTTCTCATAAAGCCTGCCGCAGGCAGAAAACATCTGACGGTTCGTGGCAAGAATCACGATATGGCTGTCCTTTGCCAGCTCAATCATAACCTCATCCGGCCTCTTTCCCCTGACAAACACAATACAGATAATATCCATCATTTCCGCAGTCCTGATAACCTGTGGATTGCAAAGTCCCGTAAGCAGTACGGATTGATCCTTTACAAAAGCAAGAACATCACTCATCATATCCGAACCGCAGGCTGTATGAACCTCTTTGTTCAGATGCTCTTCTCCGCAGATAAGGCTGGCACCTAATATATCCATTACATCCTGAATGGTCATAATAACCTCTTTCCTGAACATCCAATCTTTGACTGGATGTTCATTAATTGGTAGTTGAAAATTTCACCGCCGAAACCTTCGTTTTGTATATTTGTGTTCATATTTCTTCCGCTATAAATCATCTCCAGTATATCATTGCCAAACATTTTTTTCAATGCTTATCATTTTTGTGTATTATCATTACATTTTATCGAATTTAGTTTGTAAGATTTGTTAAATTTAAGTTACCTGTAGATTTTTTATCAATACCATGTTATACTGATGTTGTTTGTCGAAAGAAGTTTATCTATAGTTCGGCAGGTAGCGTATAAAACAGCTAAAAAATCAAGGAGGTTAAAGAATGAGTTCCCAGAAGAAAACAGTTCCATTCAACGGTTCCAAGGAGCAGGAAGCGGAACTTCTCAAAGTCATTAATGCTCATAAACATGACAAAGGTGCCTTAATGCCTGTCCTGCAGGAAGCACAAGAAATCTACGGCTATCTACCCATAGAGGTTCAAACTATCATATCAAATGAGATGGATATTCCCCTCGAAAAAGTATATGGTGTAGCAACCTTTTACTCACAATTTTCCTTAAATCCCAAGGGAAAATATAAAGTTTCCGTATGTTTAGGTACTGCTTGCTATGTAAAAGGTTCCGGAGATATTTTTAACAAAATTTCCGAGCTTCTGAAAATCGAAGGCGGCGAGTGCACCCCTGACGGCAAATTCTCCTTAGATGCCTGTCGCTGTATCGGTGCCTGTGGTCTGGCCCCTGTCCTTACAATCAATAGTGATGTATACGGAAGGCTTACTGTAGATGATGTAAAGGATATAATTGCTAAATACGAGTAACAAATTCCATGATGACTGAAATTTCATTAAACATATTAGATATTGCACAGAATTCGGTAAATGCCCATGCCACTCTTATTGAAATATTGGTAGATATCAATCAGGGCACAGATTTTCTAACGGTAAAAATCAATGACAATGGCTGCGGGATGACAAGTGAACAGGCTATAAAAGCACAGGATCCTTTCTATACAACAAGAACTACCAGAAAGGTAGGCCTTGGAATTCCATTTTTCAAGCAGGCATCCTTAAACTGCGGTGGTGAATTTCACCTGGACTCTGCTCCCGGAATCGGGACAAAGATAAAAGCCACTTTTAAACTGACCCACATTGACCGAATGCCTTTAGGCGATATGACAAGTACCATGTACAGCTTAATAACTTTTTATCCGGATATTGATTTTCTCTATACCTATAAGGTAAACAAAAATTTCTTTGTACTGGACACAAAAGAATTACGCGGTATACTTCATGATGTTCCTTTAAATGACCCCGAGGTTTCATCCTTTGTCAAGGATTTCTTAAAGGAGAATCATGCAGAATTGAACGGTGATACTTACTTTTAATTATAAAAATCCCCATGCATTTCGCAAGTTCACTTGCGAAACTGCTTAAATAGAAAGTGAAAAATGCTTTCTATTTTTCACATTATATATCTAGATAAATATAAAACAATCTTGTAGTTATTTCTTATTTATTGACAAGTTTTTAACAATGGCGTTTTATTAAAAAAATAAGGAGGATATCTTATGAAAACTCTTGAAGAGTTAAAGGCCATCAGAGAAAAAATGCAAGGCCAGATCGGTCTTCGTTCTGAAACTGCCAGCCAGACCAGAGTGGTTGTCGGTATGGCTACCTGTGGTATTGCAAGCGGTGCAAGACCTGTACTCACAGCTCTTTCTGACGCTGTTCAGGAAAAAAATCTTACAAATATCGCTGTTGTACAGACCGGATGCATCGGACTGTGCCAGTATGAACCTATTGTGGAAGTATTTGAACCCGGTAAAGAGAAAATAACCTATATAAAAATGACACCGGAGAAAGCACTGGAAGTTGTAGAAAAACACCTTATCGGCGGTAAGGTAGTTGAAAAATACATTATCAGTTCCGAAGGGAGGATATAAAGCATGTTTCGTTCACATGTATTAGTTTGCGGCGGCACAGGATGTACTTCCTCCGGAAGTGTTAAAATAATTGAAGCTCTGCAAGAAGAAATCAAGAAAAACGGCCTGGAAAAGGAAGTATCCGTTGTTCAGACAGGCTGCCACGGTCTTTGTGCCTTAGGTCCCATCATGATCGTATATCCCGATGCCTGCTTCTATTCCATGGTAAAGGAAGAAGATGTTTCGGAAATCGTATCCGAGCACTTATTAAAGGGAAGACCCGTACAGCGTCTGTTATATACTGAAACCGTTACAGAAGACGGAATCAAATCTTTAAATGAAACCGATTTCTATAAGAAGCAGCACAGAATTGCTCTTCGTAACTGTGGTGTTATTAATCCCGAAAATATTGAAGAATACATCGGAACCGACGGATATTCGGCATTAGGTAAAGTACTTACCGAATATACTCCCGATGATGTAATACAAACCCTCTTAGACAGCGGTCTTCGCGGTAGAGGCGGCGGCGGTTTCCCTACCGGATTAAAGTGGAAGCTTGCCAAAGGAAATGACGCTGACCAGAAATATGTATGCTGTAATGCCGACGAAGGCGATCCAGGTGCTTTCATGGACCGTTCCGTTTTGGAAGGTGACCCTCACGTAGTATTAGAGGCTATGGCTATTGCCGGTTATGCTATCGGCGCATCCCAGGGTTATATCTATATACGTGCAGAGTACCCTATCGCTGTTGAACGTCTTCAAATTGCCATTGATCAGGCAAGAGAATACGGAATGCTTGGAGACAACATCTTCGGAACAGGCTTTAATTTTGATATCGGTTTAAGACTTGGTGCCGGCGCTTTCGTTTGCGGTGAGGAAACAGCTCTTATGACCTCCATCGAAGGCAATAGAGGTGAGCCTCGTCCCAGACCTCCTTTCCCTGCACAGAAAGGTTTATTTGGAAAACCTACTATATTAAATAACGTAGAAACCTATGCTAACATTCCCCAGATTATCTTAAACGGTGCACAGTGGTTTTCATCCATGGGTACTGAAAAATCCAAGGGAACCAAAGTATTTGCTCTCGGCGGTAAGATTAAGAATACCGGCCTTGTAGAAATTCCTATGGGTACAACCTTAAGAGATGTTGTAGAAGAAATCGGCGGCGGTATTCCTAACGGAAAGAAATTCAAGGCAGCTCAGACCGGCGGTCCTTCCGGCGGATGTATCCCTGAACAGCACTATGATATTCCTATTGACTACGATAATCTGATAAGCATTGGCTCCATGATGGGTTCCGGCGGTCTTATCGTTATGGATGAAGACAACTGTATGGTGGATATCGCGAAATTCTTCTTAGAGTTTACCGTAGATGAATCCTGCGGAAAATGTACGCCTTGCCGTATCGGAACAAAGAGACTATACGAAATACTTGATAAGATTACAAAGGGCCAGGGAACCTTGGAAGACCTTGATAAATTAGAGGAACTTTGCTATTACATCAAAGACAACTCCCTCTGTGGCTTAGGCCAGACAGCTCCCAACCCCGTACTTTCTACTTTGAAGTACTTTAGGAATGAGTATGTTGCCCATGTTGTAGATAAAAAATGCCCTTCCGGCGTATGTAAGGCACTCCTTTCCTATGTTATCGATGCAGACAAGTGCAAGGGCTGTACTCTTTGCGCAAGAGTATGTCCGAACGGTGCTATCGAAGGTAAGGTTAAGGAAGCACATGTTATTCACCAGAACAAGTGTATCAAGTGCGGTGCATGTATGGAAAAATGCCGTTTTGGTGCTATATCTAAACAGTAAACCTGTTTCTACTAATTTATAGGAGGTTAAAGATGGAAACCGTTAATATAAAAATAAACGGTACAGAGATCGCTGTACCCAAGGGCTCCACTATTCTAGAAGCTGCAAAGTTAGCGCACATTGAAATACCTACTCTTTGCTATCTGAAGGAAATCAACGAAATCGGAGCCTGCCGTATCTGCGTAGTAGAAGTAAAAGGCGCCAGAAGCCTTGTTGCTTCCTGTGTATATCCCGTAAACGAGGGTATGGAAGTATTGACCAATACCCCCAAAGTATTAGAATCCAGGAAAAAAACTCTGGAATTAATCCTTTCCACTCATGACAGAAAATGTTTATCCTGCATAAGAAGCGGTGACTGCGAACTTCAGAAATTATGCAAGGATTTAAAGGTAGAGGATGAAGGCCGTTACGACGGAGAAAATCCGAAATACGATATTGATTATTCCGCAGCACATATGTACCGCGACAATAACAAATGTATTCTTTGCAGACGCTGTTCCGCTGTCTGCGACAAAATTCAGAGCGTAGGTGTTATCGGTCCTAATGACCGTGGCTTTAAGACTAACATTGCATCACCCTTTGATATGGGTCTTGGTGACACAAGCTGTGTATCCTGCGGCCAGTGTATCGCAGTATGTCCTACCGGTGCATTATCTGAGAAAGACTACACATCCGATGTATTTGCAGCAATTGCAGATTCCACAAAGCATGTTATCGTTCAGACGGCCCCTTCCGTTCGTGCAGGACTTGGCGAAGAATTCGGCCTTCCTATCGGTACCAACGTAGAAGGCAAGATGGTAGCTGCTCTTAGAAGACTTGGCTTTGATAAGGTATTTGATACCGATTTCGCTGCTGACTTAACAATTATGGAAGAAGCTCATGAATTCCTTGACCGTGTGCAAAATGGCGGTGTACTTCCTTTAATCACCTCCTGTTCACCCGGCTGGGTTAAATACTGCGAGCACTATTTCCCTGATATGACAGAGAACTTATCCAGCTGTAAATCTCCTCAGCAGATGTTTGGTGCTACCGCTAAGACCTACTATGCAGAGAAGATGGGCATTGATCCGAAGGATATCGTAATGGTAAGTATCATGCCTTGTACCGCTAAGAAGTTCGAAGTAGGAAGAGATGACCAGGAGGCAGCAGGAGTAGCCGATGTGGATATCGCTCTTACCGTAAGAGAACTTGGAAGAATGATAAGCCGTGCAGGTATTAACTTTACTTCCCTTCCTGATGAGGAATTCGATTCTCCTCTTGGTATGTCAACAGGTGCCGGTGTAATCTTCGGTGCTACCGGCGGTGTTATGGAAGCTGCACTTCGTACCGCAGTGGAAGAGTTAACCGGCGAAGAATTAAAGAGCCTTGATTTTAAGGAAATAAGAGGTATCAAGGGTATTAAGGAAGCTACTTACAATGTAGCAGGAATGGACGTTAAGGTAGCAGTTGCTTCCGGCCTTTCCAATGCCAAAGAGCTTCTTACAAAGGTTAAGAACGGCGAAGCAGAATATCACTTTATTGAGATTATGGGTTGCCCCGGCGGCTGTGTAAACGGCGGCGGTATGCCTCAGGTTCCTGCTAACATCCGTAACTTTAATGATATCAGATCTATGCGTGCCAAGGTATTATATGATCTTGACACCTCCATGTCTTATAGAAAGTCCCATGAGAACCCTGCTATCAAGCAGCTTTATGCCGAATATTTTGGTAAACCCGGCAGCCATAAGGCTCATGAGGTTCTTCATACAAGCTATGTTAAGAGAACAGTTAACAGCGTAAAATAAGCAGTGACTTAAGAGGAGAGTAACTACTCTCCTCTTTTTTATTCCAGCCCATATACCATATACTGAATTTCTGTATACGTTTTCAGCAACAGATGAATTGACCCTGTCTTTTAATATGCGTATATAGAAAAACGATTTGCAAACCCTATATATTACTGGTATATGGATTGTCAAAATATGATTTATACATTTAAAATACAAGAGTAAAGTTATGGAAATGTTCATTATTTATCAAATATTAGTTGACAAATACATTATATATAATATAATAGACCCATAATATTTACGAGACAAAGCGGTCGCGAAAAGGTTTCCTTTTTGCGGCCGTTTTTTGTTTCCATTAAAAAGGAGGAACATTTGTGATAAAAGTGAAAAAATTAGTGGCATTATTCTTTTCTCTTGTTTTGGTATTATCCTTAACTGCCTGCAGCGGTAAAAACACGGAAGAAAAGACGAATAATGCAGGTACAGATTCACCTGCCGCTACAGAAGGTACGGATGAAAATGCTGCCGGCGGCAATGTATTAAATGTTCAATTCGATGTGGAAGTTGCTTCTTTGGATCCGCAGATAGCAACGGACGGTACTTCCTTTGAAGTATTATCTGATGTTACAGAAGGTCTCTACACCATTGACGCTTCCGGTCTTCCGGCACTTGCAATGGCACAAGACGTACAAAAGAGCGATGACGGACTTACCTATACCTTCACCTTAAAGGACGCAAAATGGTCTAACGGAACTCCCGTTACTGCGAAAGATTTCGTATTTGCCTGGAGGAGATTGGTAGATCCCACAGTTGCCAGTGAATATTCCTTTATTGCAGAAATCGCAAACATCAAGAATGCTGCCGATATTATCGGAGGCAAAAAAGGTATTGAAGAATTAGGCGTAACAGCAAAGGACGACAAGACCTTAGAAGTTCAGCTTGATGTTCCGGTTCCTTTCTTTGAATCCCTGTTGGCATTCCCTTCCTTTCTGCCGGTAAATGAAGATTTCTTTACCAACGCAGGGGATAGCTACGGTACTTCACCGGATACGATTTTAAGCAACGGTGCTTTTAAGATTACATCTTATGAGCCTGCTGCAACTACTATTTCCTTAGTAAAAAATCCTGACTACTGGGATGCTGGCAAGGTTGGTTTGGATGGCATCAATTATCAGGTAATCAAGGATTCCCAGACAGCTATGCTTTCCTATCAGAACGGTGACTTAGACGTTGTTACCCTTTCCGGTGAGCAGGTAGAACAGTTCCAGGCTGATACAGAGTTCCACAATATTATGGCTGGTTACTTATGGTACATCTCCCCGAACCAGAAGGTAAAAGGACTTGAGAACCTGAATCTTCGTATGGCTCTGGCACTTGCCTATGACAAATCCGCTATCGTAAGCAATATCTTAAAAGATGGTTCTATTGTAGCTGATTTTGCTGTTCCTACTCTCCTTGCTACCGGTCCTGACGGAAAAGATTTCCGCGAAACCACTGGTACTTACCTTCCCAGTGATAAGACAAAAGCTCAGGATTACTGGAAGAAAGCTCAGGCAGAGCTTGGCATAGATAAATTAACATACACCATGATTGTTGAAGATACGGAATCTGCTCAGAACGTTGCACAGTTTATCCAGTCTGAAATCCAGACCACTCTTCCCGGCATTACCATTAAGATTGAAACCATGCCGAAGAAAAACCGTGTAGAAAGAATGCAGTCCGGCGACTTTGAACTTGGACTTACACGTTGGGGTCCTGACTATTCAGATCCTATGACATATCTGGATATGTGGGAAACCGGTAATCCAAACAACTATGGTTTCTGGTCTAACTCTGACTATGATGCTATTATCGAATCTGCCAAGAAAGGCGAACTTGCCTTAGATCCTGCTAAGAGATGGGAAGCCTTAAAGAATGCAGAAAAAATTGTAATGGATAATGCCGTAATCTTCCCTGTATATCAAAAGGGTGATGCCGTAATGATTAAATCCGGTGTAGAAGGCATTGAATTCCACTCTGTAGGCATTAACCGTATCTATAAGGATGCAACGAAGAAGTAGATTGGAATTAATGACTGAACTTATTAACCTGGACTTTTGATTTCAATTATGGATGTTGGAATAATAATTCAGATATTATTGAAATATTCTATTAAACAGATATCCATATATATATTTATGACGCTGTCAGGCGTGTTAACTCACCGTTGACAGCGTCATTTATGCATTGTATATGGTAAGGAGAGTGGTTACGTGAAAAAATATATACTTAAAAGGGTAGCAATTTCTATCGTGACATTATTGGTAATCCTGCTGGTATTATTCCTAATGCTTGAATTTATGCCAGGTTCACCATTTAACGATGAAAAACTGACTGCTGCACAAAAGGCAATCTTAAATAAAAAGTATGGCTTGGATAAACCAATGCTCATAAGGTTTTTTAATTACATTAAGGCAATGCTCTCCGGTGACTTCGGAGTTTCCTATACGATATCGAAAAATACACCTATTACATCCCTCCTTCAGACAAGGCTTCCCATATCCTTAAGGCTGGGCGGACAGGCGATTCTTATTGGAACCGTTATAGGTCTTATTCTGGGTCTTATTGCTGCCATAAAGCATAATACCATATTCGATACTATCACAACGGTTATTTCCGTATTGGGTGTCAGCCTTCCTTCCTACGTATTCGCCATGGCTTTGATATATGGTTTAGGCTTTCGTTTAAAATGGTTTCCTATCCTCTATGATGTAAAGAAACCTTTTGACTCCTCGATTATGCCTACGATTTCCCTTTGCATGTTTACCATTGCAACTGTTGCCAGATTTACAAGAACTGAAATGCTTGAAGTCCTGGGCTCTGATTACATGCTGCTTGCGGAAAGCAAAGGTATTAACAGCTTCCGCCTCATTTTCAGGCATGCTTTAAGAAATGCCCTGATTCCTATCATAACTGTTCTGGCCCCTCTGGTAGTCGGTCTTATGACAGGAAGTCTGGTAATTGAAAAGCTCTTTTCCATACCGGGCATCGGAAGTCTTTTAGTATCTGCCATACAGTCCAATGACTACAATGTTGTAGTGGCCCTGACCTTTATCTACAGCTTAATGTACATTGGCATTATGCTAATAGTCGATATCCTGTACGGTGTTATCGATCCCAGAATCAGACTTGTAAAGGGGGCTGGCAATGAATAATCCAAACATAAAAACAGAATTTCTGCCTGGTGATTTTGACCTTCTAGGAAGTGAAAAGATATCCCAGATAGATGAAACTTATGCAAGCCAATCCTATTGGCATGATATCCTAAAGCGCTTTACAAATAATAAGGGGGCCGTTGTGGGACTTATCTTCATCCTCCTGGTTATTCTTATGGCTATAGTAGGTCCTCACATGAGCGGCCGCACGTACTATGACCAAAATATCACCCACCAGAACCTGGCTCCAAGAGTTCCGGGACTTGAAAAGATCGGCTTTCTGGACGGTTCGGAAAAAATGCACACCTCCCAGGGAGCAATAAAGCAGAACAAGTACATTTCGGCTGACTCTTCTAAAACAACCGGTCTTGAAGATGTTTATTACTGGTTCGGCACCGATGTACTGGGACGCGATATCTTCACGAGAACCTGGATCGGAACCCGTATCTCTCTCTACATTGCTCTGGTAGCCGTTTTAGTAGATATGTGCTTTGGTATGGGATACGGACTTATCTCCGGCTATTTTGGCGGCAAGGTGGATATGTTCCTTCAGAGATTTTCAGAAATATTAAACGGAATTCCTACTCTTGTTATTGTAACTCTTTTGATTCTTGTATTCAGACCGGGATTGCTGACCATTACCCTGGCCCTGGCTATAACCGGCTGGATTGGTATGAGTAAGATTGCAAGAGCTCAGGTATTGAAACTTAAGGAGCAGGAATTTATCCTGGCTTCAAAGACATTGGGTGCCAAAGATTTCTTTATTATATTCCGTGAAATCCTTCCGAATATATTTGGGCAGTTAATTGTTATGTCCATGTTTTCCATTCCCAATGCCATCTTTACCGAGGCCTTCTTAGCCTTTATCGGTCTTGGTGTGCCGCAGCCCCTTGCTTCTCTTGGTACTTTAATCAGTGATGCCTTTAAATCCTTTACCACCCATCCTTACATGATTGTATTTCCAGTTATTGTTCTGGCAATTATCATGTTAAGCTTTAACCTGGTGGCTGACGGCCTAAGAGATGCCTTTGACCCGAAGATGAAAGAGGTATAGTTGAAAGGAGCATGGTTATAAAAATGGAAAATAAGAAAAAAGAGAAAGTCCTCTCCATTAAGGACCTGTCAATAACTTTTAAAACCTCTGCCGGCGAAGTGAATGTCATAAGAGGCATGAATCTCTCCCTCTATAAAGGAGAAACCCTGGCTATTGTTGGTGAAAGCGGCAGCGGTAAATCCGTAACTGTAAAAGCCATTATGGGCATCTTAAGCAATAACGGCAGAATAGACAGCGGAAGCATCGAATTTACCTATCACAGGGGAGACAAAGAGATAAAGGAAGATTTATTAAAATTCTCCAAAAAAGAAATACGGAGACGTATCAATGGAAAGCGTATCTCTATGGTATTTCAGGACCCTATGACCTCCTTAAACCCCACCATGACGGTTGGTGCGCAGATTATGGAAGGTATGATTTACCACTATAAAACGCCTAAGAAGGAAGCTTACCAAAAGGCTGTATCCCTCTTAGAGTTAGTTGGCATTACCAATCCGGAAAAGCGCATGAAGAATTATCCTCATCAGCTCTCCGGCGGTATGCGCCAGAGAGTTGTCATTGCAATTGCCCTGGCCTGTGACCCTGAGCTATTAATCTGTGATGAGCCCACCACTGCGCTGGATGTTACTATTCAGTCCAAGATACTGGAATTAATTAAGGACATTCAGGAAAAGACAGGCATATCCGTTATTTATATCACTCATGACTTGGGCGTTGTTGCAAAGGTAGCAGACTATGTAGCCGTTATGTATGCCGGAAAGATTGTAGAAAAGGGTACTGTGGATGAGATTTTCTATGATCCGAAGCACCCTTATACCTGGGGACTTCTCTCTGCCATGCCGGACCTTAACTGTAATGATGACAAGCTCTATACCATACCAGGAAGTCCGCCAAACCTCTTGCACCGGATTGAAGGAGACTCCTTTGCACCCAGAAATATCTATGCCCTTAATATCGACTTTCGCAAGGAGCCGCCGATGTTTCACATTACCGATACCCATTATGCCTCTACCTGGCTTCTTCATGAAAATGCTCCTAAGGTGGAGATGCCGGGAGAATTACGCCAAAGAATTGATTACATGCTAAAGGAGGCGAAATAAGATGGC
Source organism: Anaerocolumna xylanovorans DSM 12503 (assembly GCF_900143645.1). Lineage (GTDB taxonomy): Bacteria > Bacillota > Clostridia > Lachnospirales > Lachnospiraceae > Anaerocolumna > Anaerocolumna xylanovorans. Next base: position 63,109 of record NZ_FRFD01000012.1, read on the forward strand.
ACAGCCCTTATTGGAAGTAAAAGATCTAAAGCAATATTTTAGAATAAACCGCCGCTTTATCATAAAGGCCGTGGACGGCGTCTCTTTTGTACTCTATCCCGGTGAGACCTATGGCCTGGTAGGAGAATCCGGAAGCGGAAAATCCACCATCGGCCGTTCCATCATAAGACTTTATGAACCGACAGAAGGTGATATCCTCTTTCAGGGTGTGAATATATCCGGGAAGCTTTCCGCCAAGGATACCACCCATCTAAGGACCAAGATGCAGATGATATTCCAGGACCCCATGGCATGCTTAAATCCCCGCAAGAAGGTCATAGATATCATTGCACAGGGACTTGATATCCACCATATGTATGCCTCACAGCAAGAGAGAAAGGAAAAGGTCTACCGCATACTTGATATGGTTGGTCTTTCAAGAGAACATGCCAACCGCTACCCCCACCAGTTTTCCGGCGGACAAAGGCAGCGTATCGGTATCGCCAGAGCCCTGATTATGAATCCTGACCTGATTATTGCAGACGAAGCCATCAGCGCTCTTGATGTATCCATACAGGCACAGGTTATTAATCTTATGAAAGATATTCAGCAGGAAACCGGAACTGCTTATCTTTTCATCGCCCATGATTTATCGATGGTAAAGTATATTTCAGACCGCATTGGTGTTTTGCATCTGGGACATATGGTTGAGACCGGAACCAAGGATGAGATATTTCAAAACCCTATTCATCCTTATACCAAATCCCTGCTCTCTGCCATCCCGCAGGCCAATCCTAAGATAGAAAAGAAACGGATTGCCATGTCCTACGATTATGGCACCAGCGGAATCGATTATACAAAAGGAGTGCAGCAGCATATCGGCGGACAGCATTATGTACTGGCTACCGAAACAGAGCTAAAAGCCTGGACATAAAGGCTGTGGCTAAAAAGGCTGTGAAATAGAAATGAGTGTAAGCAGTAACAAAGGAGATATTCCTTTTGTCAGGCTTACACTCATTTTTATTTCACACTAACACCCATGCATTTCGCAAGTTTACTTGCGAAACTGCCTAAATCAAAAGTGAAAAATGCTTTCTATTTTTCACACTAGCTCCCATGGCATAAATCATCTGCTTGCAGATGATTTACTGCCTCAAATCAGGGTGTGAATTATGCTTTTAATAATTCACACTACTCTTCACCGCCGCAACAGCCTCCGGAGGAAGAACCGGCAGAGGGTGTGTAATTTCCCACTTCACTTTTGATTTCATCCAGGTTGACATTCTTAACATCATCCACTACCTTTACATAACCGTGAAGCATATTCATACTGCACTGAAAAGTGTAATCCGCTGTGGTAGGAAGCCAGGGAGTTTCTGTCTCCTTTGTTAAGTCAATCTGCCCCTGATATTCCGGAAATACCACAGTACTGTTGCAGCTGTTTAAATCCTTGCCTTCAAACTTAATCCTGGCATCCACACCCTTTTGCAGTACAATGACGGCTGGTGTGTATCCGTTGCCATCTACTGTAACAGTTACTTCCTGCTTTCCATCCTTTACTTCGGCAACCGTTATATTATCAGTAGGAATCTTGCCGTTCTCAAAACCTTTTGGCGTCGTACCGCAGCAGCCGCCGGATGTACTGCTATCCTCCAGCAGATTTTGGCTCTTTGATATAACCGTATCTTTACCAGATTCGGTATTGATATTATCTACCACCTCTATGCTGCTTCGTATCATTCCCATCCAGCAGGAATAAGGAATTGTACCTGTCTCGTCAGGGGTAAATTCAATGATATTGTCCCCTTCCTTTAAGGCCGCCTGTATGTTATATTTTGGTATGATAATTGTATCATTGCAGCCATTGAGGTCCTTCTTTTCAGCCTTTATGATCCATTTAACAGGAACACCTTTTTGCACTACGATAGGCTCATAGCTTCCTGACTGCAGTTTCGTTGTAACAACCTGGACATTTTCTTCTACTTTTGCTGTATTTCCCGCTTCTGCTGTAATGGAGGCATGGACAAGGTCAATGCCGGATAAGCTTAAACCTCTGTTTAGCATAATAACTCCAAGGGCCATGACCAGCGCAGCGCTTATCTTCATCATCTTCTTCGTATATTTACTGCTTAACAGCCCTGCTACGGCACTAAAGCCAAACATCAGAGGAACGGTACCAAGACTGAATAGGAGCATGGACAGGGCCCCTCCTATAAAGCTCCCTGTTCCAAGGGCATACAGCTGCATGGACTGAAGAGGTCCGCAGGGCATTAATCCGTTTAAAAGTCCGATATAAAAAGGTCCTTTCATTCTTCCTGACGCCGCCAGTTTCTTTCGGAATATCTTTGGCATGCGGGGCATGATTTTTCTTAAAGCCGGAAAAATGTTCAGCATATTCAGCCCCATAACTACCATGAAGATACCGGAGATTACTGCTACTGCTCCTCTCGCCGTACCCGACAGGCTTATAACAGAACCAAAAGCCCCCACGATACCTCCAATAACCGTATAAGATACTACCCTGCCGGCATTATATAAAAGTCCCGGCTTATATTTTGATATTCCGCTTCCCGCTGTCTCCCTGGCATTAGCAGGCACACACTGGGATAGATTGATTCCTCCGCACATGGCAATACAGTGGACCGATGTAAGAATACCCACTAAAAACAATATTCCATAGCTCATATTCTGATTTATCTGAGGCACAAACTGAAAGACACCGGTATTTTTCTGTATCAAATAAACTGCAAGCAGTATAATTCCGATTCCAAGTATTTGGTTTAAGCCTTCCGCACCCTTACCTGTTTTTCTGTCCTTTTCTCTGCCAATGCCATAATCCAGTTTTTCAATTTCCTTTTCTATCTGCCCCTGGCTTATCACCTGGGAGTTGTAGGAAATAACTGCATTTGCATTCTTATAGCTGACCTTTGCTTTCTCCACTCCTTTTAGCTCATTCAGTCTTTTTTCAATTTTAGCTTCACAGGATACGCAGGACATTCCTTTAATGGAAAGGACCAGACCGGTCAGGGTACTGTTAAAAACCCTGCTTCCCGCAGGCTTGTTTAAAACCCGGTAACCTAAGCTTTCCACTGCATCCGCTAACTCTTCCAGGCTTACTTCTTCTTTTTCATATGTCAGATAAATATTGGCGCTTTGCAGGACTGCTTTTACCTGCAGAACTCCTTTACAGGCTCTAAGTACTTCTTCTATCTTTTCCGCACTTATCTCATCCTTAAGGCCTTCGACCATAAGAACCCCATGAATCTTAGTATTCTCCATACCCTTCCTCCTGTACTTGCTCACTCAAAAATATAATCTTATTGTAGCTGTCCGATATGGAGATACTATGGAGATTTTTCTAAAAATAACTTGTATTTTTTTACAGGATATAAATTTTGAACTTTTTAGTCTTCTATTAAAATGATAACCGTTTCTTTTAAGTCTTTTTTATCCATCCACAATTTATCAATTTTCATATCTTCATCCCATATAGAAGGATATACCTCCTGATTTACAAAGAAAGTACGCTTTTTGCTGTTCTTCTTGCAATAGTGTATCTGCAGCAGGCTATTTTGGTATTTCAGGCTGAACTGATAGTTTTCAAAAGGAATCCAGGCTGCAGGCTGCAGAAAGAATCCGCCGTATTCCGCCTGAAAGCCGAAGACAAAGCGCAGAAGAATCTTTAATACTACATTGGAACTTCCCGTCTGCCAGTCCTGCATGGATTCCCCGTCAATATTTAAGAAAAGATTATCACCATAGGAATTTGGCATTACATAAGGGGAGCAGGATATATGTTCATGGGTAAAGGGCAGAATCTTCCTTAATTGTTCCCAGGCTTTTTCCGGTTCCCCCATCATAAATAATGCCATAATTCCAAAGGCAGTGGCGTGAATATAAGCAGCACCGTTCTCTGCTGTACCTGGAGGCAATTTATAAATCCGTCCGACTCCCGGAGTATCCGGCTTAAAATACGGCTCAAAGGTTTTAAGTCCAAATCGGGAATCCAAATGTGCAAAGGCCTCCAATATCATTTCTTTTCTTTCTCTATCCTTTTTGTACAGGCCGCTTATTACCCAGAAAGCATTGGAGGTAATCCCATAACGGGAAACCAAATCGGGATCCTGATAGCTTCCTACATAATAGGCCTGCCTGTCGCCCCAGCCGTGTACAATCCGCTTCTCTCCCTCTTCATTCTCTATTACTGCATGTCTTTTAAGGCCCTTTTCTATTTCCTCCGATACCTTTTGATAGCTTTTAATTATTTCCTCATAGCCACCCAGAAGTTGCAGCAGCTCCTCCATATCATAAAGATTCTGATATACCTGAAGAGTTACCATAACCGATACCCCGTTGCCAAACTCCCCTGTACCGTCCATGCTCACTCCCAATCCGTCAAGGGCATCGTTCCAATCCCCGTAAAGTGCCCTGATACAGCCCGTCACCGGGTCCTGATTCTGTATGAGATAATCCATAATACAAAGCATATGGGCCAGGACACTGTCCGTCTTAGCGCTTAATCTTACACTTCTTCTTTTCTCATCCACAATCTCATAATAGCCGCAGGATTCTTCTAATATTTCAAAATCTCCGGTGAATTTCAGATAGGCCGTCAACGTATTGATGACCCATACCCCCTGGTCGATAAATTCTCTTAAATCCATTACCGGTGCCGCATCCTTGCTAACCGGAAGGGCATACTGCCTTGGGCATCTTCCATTTGGCGCAATAAAGCCTAAGGCTTCCAGCATTTTAGCTCTTGCTGCTTCCGGGTTATAATACAGCATCCCTTCTATTGCCTGAAACACATCCCTTATACCAATCAGGGAACTCTCTGCCAGCTGGACATATCCTTTAATCAAAGAGCAGAAGGTAACCTGGTACTTTAGATAGGTAAAAAAATGTGTGAACACCCTGTTATCAAAACCTTTTACGGCAGAAGTTCCGAATTCAGCCAATAATCTTTTATCTTCCTCCTTCTCTTCCCTGTTCTTAGCCTGGACCAGTTCATCAGTCTGACAGGGATTCTGCTTTTGTAATAATAACTCGAGATCTTTCGAACTATCCGAATGGATGCAATAGCGGAAGGTAAGCTCCAAACGTACGGACTGGCGGGCAGGAACAGAAAAATATAGCAGTTCTCCTGCAATGGCAGTATCATTAAATGCCGTAGTATGGACTGCCTTTCCAAACCCTCCTCTCTTTAGAGCTTCCCCAATATGTAGACTGCTGTAAATTCCGCCCACATACTGGTATCTGGATGTTGTGGCCTCCTGCTTTTGTAAACGGCACCCCTCTGTCAGGATTACCTTCTGTTCAAGGACACCATAATTGGTAACGGATTTCGTGCGGGATAAATCTTCATTGACAGAAAAGATAAACCGTCCGGAGTCATCGGTCCCGCCTTTTTTGAACTCCCCCTTTCGAAACCATCTGTGCTCTGAATTCTCAAAGATACTATTGCTTAAAAATGGGTTAACATAAGGCGATAAATAGAATTCCTGCTCTTTGTCTCCAAAGTTTTGCATTAAAACCGTAAAGTACATTCCTTTCTTTTCATCTGCCAGCACACGAATAGCAAACCTCATCTGTCTGACTTGTGTGATATAGTTAGTACAGGTCCTGTTAAAGACCGTATACCGTATAACTTCCGGGAACTTTGTTTCCGGAAGCCTTGGTACTGCCAGCAAAGAAAGGACCTCATAGTTATCTTCTCCCTTCCATCCTGCAAAGAAAGCAATCTTTGGTTCCTGCCCCTCATTTGCCCGTATGAAGGGAGAAAACAGTCCATCGTTTGCATGCATATACCCGGAAGCATAGGTCCAGAAATTAAATCCTTTTGTGCCGTAGGGAAAGCGGTTATCTCCGTCCTTTCTCGGAAAGCACAATATGCTCCCGTCACTAAGAAAATACGTATTTCCCGGCATCGCACAGATTTCTTCACTTTTCTCCTGTATCAGCTGCAATTGTTTTGCGTAGAAATCAATCTCTTCCTCCATCCTCATATATAGCGGCCTCCCTTCCTAGGCTGTGGCTTTTATCTGATTCAACTGTAAAAATTCTTCCATCTGTTTTACTGCTTCATATGCCTCTTCCTTTGACTCCATTTCGGAAAATATGCGAAGCACCGGTTCCGTACCGGAAAAACGCACAATAATCCACCCGTCATTTTCAAAATATATTTTTACCCCATCCAGATAGCTGATATGTTTTACCGGTTCAGAATAAGCTGGAAGTTTCTTTTCTTCAAACAAAAGACGGTACAGTTCTTTTTTTCTTTTCTCCGAAAAAGAATAATCCCGCTCCTCTGACCAAAGTCTTCCGTAGCGCTCATGAATCTCCTCTAACAGTCCGGATATATTTTTCCCCGCCACACTGATCAGCTCTGCCATTAAGGCAGCTGCAAAGATCCCGTCTTTACCGCGGATACGGCCGTTTATAGTCAGTCCGCCGCTGCTCTCTCCGCCAATGATTGCCTGATGCTCTTCCATAGCACTGCTGATATGCTTAAATCCAACCGGAACCTCATAGCATACTTGCCCGTGATCTATTGCAATACGGTCAAGCAGATGGGTCGTAGCGATATTTCTTACAACGCTGCCCCTTAGCTTCTTATATTCCAGCAGATAGTAATACAAAAGCACCAGAATATCGTTGGGATGGATGAAATTTCCCTTTTCATCAACGATACCGAGCCTGTCTGCATCTCCGTCGGTTGCAACTCCCAGGTCATAATTTCTCTCCACTACCATATCCTTTAACTTATTTAGGGTATTGGCAGAGGGGGATGGCAATCTGCCTCCGAATAATGGGTCATGCCGGTCATTAATAACGTCAACCTGGCATCTTGCGGATACCAGCACAGCCGCAAGGCAGGTTCTGGAAACACCATACATGGGATCAATTAATATTTTCAAACGCCTTTCCTTAATTTTTTCCAGCTCAATGCTGCTTAAAATATTATCTATATAGCTGTTAAAAGGATCTGTTATCTGAATCCTGCCAAGCCTTAGAGCTTCATCATATTCCATCCTTTTGATATCTTTTTGCTTTAAGCGGTTCCAATTCACCTCTACCTGGTCTGTTATATCCTGGGTAGCATCCTTTCCTCCATCCACAAATAATTTTACGCCATTATAGTCTGAAGAATTATGGCTTGCCGTAACGGCTATCCCATACTCCAGCCCACTGCTTAAGATGGTATACATAATCAAAGGGGTAGGTGCCACTTCTTTGATAAAATAGACTGTTAATCCATTTGCCGCCATAACTTCACTCATCCATACTGCTGCTTTTTGTGATAGAAAGCGCCTGTCGTAACCGATAACAAATCCTAATGCTTCTCTCTGGTCTGCCTGATTCTTTATGTAATCTGCAATAGCCTGCGCAAGTGATGAGATGTTATCCCTTGTAAATTCGTCTCCTATAATTGCTCTCCATCCGCCTGTACCAAAACTTAACATTTCATTTTCCTTTCCTGTCCGTCCTGTGTTTTCTTTACATTTTCTCCGCATACTTACAGGGAGCTGTTGCAGATTACTCAAAATGCAACAGCTCCGATATTTATCTTTTTATTCTGCTACTGATTTATACCTGTCATAAGCCTGTTTCTTTAAGGTCGTCATCTCATCAATACCCAGTTCCTTTACTCTGGAAACAAAATCGTCAAATTCCCCGATGGGTCTTGAGCCTATGAAGAACTTAAGAAGCTCTTCATCAACATAGGTCTTAACAGCACTCATCTTAATATCATAGATTTCCTGCTCTGCTGCTGTCAGCGTTAAAGTAGGGTTATAGGGATAGAAATAATCCTTGTCGATATAGTTGAACAATTGCGCTTTCACATCCTCATTTGCACAGGAAGCTGCTTCATATTCCGGCATCTGCCTTATTCCGATTAATGCCTGCAATCCGTTGGCACGTAACCAGTTGACACGTCCGCCTTCACTGTTGTTAACCTTATCCGTATACTGTGGCACCCCATTTACCATCTCATAACTGTCTCCCTCGATACCAAAGTTAAACAGCAGGGAGCCTTCATCGCTATAAACATAGTCAAACATCTTGATAATATCTTCGGCATTTTTTGCAGAACTTGATATTGCCCAAGAAAAACCTACTATTGCTGACTGCTGGCTGTAGGTCTTTGGATCCTGTCCCTCTTTTAACACAGGGGGCTGAATTACCTGCCAGTTTGTATTTGGATCGTTTTTCAATACTTCAGAATTGATATTCTGTCCTGCAATATATCCGGTCCAATAACAGGTGGCACCTGCTTTATTATTTAAGATATGGTAATTATTTGTGTCTTCCCTTGTAATGAATTCACTGTCAATCAAGCCTTCCTTATACCACTTTGCCATAGTAGCCAGAAATTCCTTTGTTTCCGGAAGGATGGGAGCAAAAGCTACTTCCCCGTCTTTTATCATCCAATAATCATTGTTTCCATTTAGTTCGATTCCCCAGGCATCCGCAAAATTCATAAAATAATTTTCCCAGGCACGGTCAAAGATTAAAGGCGTGACATCACCGGCTCCATGGCCGTTTAAATCATTGGTTTTAAACGCTGTCAGGACATTGTGCCAGTCATCAATAGTAACGGGAACTTCCAAATTCAGTTTCTTAAGCCAGTCCATACGGATGTTATATCCCATAGCCGTACGTATGGCAGATAACATGGGAATTCCGTATATCTTACCGTCGCTGCCGACACACTGTGCCATCGCTTCTTTATTTTCCACCAAATATTTTTTAATATTGGGCGCATATTGGTCGATAAGGTCATCCAGCGGCATAAAAGCTCCGGACATACCAAAGGTATTAACATCACTTACTGTGCCTGCCATAACATCCGGGTAATCACCGGAAGAAACAATTACTCTGAATTTCTGTTTTGCTTCACTTTGAACTACAGATTCGATATCTAACTTCAGATTCAGTTTTTCTGCCAATGTCTTAAAAGTCATTGTGTCTTTATCATAGATGGCTTCCGGCAGACGACTTGGTAAAAACATGGATATTTCCACCGGTTCGCTGCTTTCCGGCTGGGTAATGGAATCAGTGGCAGCGTTGTTGCTGCCCGTCTTCTCTTCCTTTGTTCCTTTGGCACAGCCGGCCAGCAGGCCGATGGCAAGTACCAATACCAGAACTAAACTCATACATTTTTTTGCTTGCTGAAATAACATAAAAATCCTCCTCTTTATTATTTTAACATAGTTCTTATGCTTATCGCAGGCTAACCTGCGGTACTGCCTTTCCTTATTCTTTTACACTGCCCACCAATGCTCCGCTTACAAAATACTTTTGGAGGAATGGATATATTACAATAATAGGTATTGTCGTTATCATAATTGCCGCAAACTTAATTGTGGTCGGTATACTTGCCTCCCCGGGAGATAGTGCTTTTGCTATATCCTGACCCAGTTGGCTGGATATGATAATCCTCTGTAACAATACCTGTACGGGTACTTTTTTATCATCACTAAGTAAGAGCATCTCCCAAAAATAAGAATTCCAACGGCTGACTGCATAATACAGTGCTATGGCAGCCATAATCGGCTTTGACAGGGGAACAAGAATCTTTACTAATATCTGCAGGTCATTGGCTCCTTCCAACTTTGCCGACTCTTCCAGGGATACCGGAAGACTTTGAAAGTGGGTCCGAAAGATAATAACATAAAAAGCACTGATGGCCGGATATAGCAATATCCCTAAACGGCTGTCCAGCAGATGAAGACTTCGCATCACCAAATAGAACGGAATCATTCCGCCGCTAAACCACATGGTAAATACCACAAACAGACTCATAACCTTTCTGGGTGCCCATCTTTCCTTAGAAAGAGGGTAAGCTGCCAGAATAGTCAGCACTAAGCTAAGTACCGTGCCGACGCCGGTGTAAAATATAGTGTTTCCATAGGCCAGCCAAATTCCTCTATACTTTAATACCACCGTATATGCTCTTAAGGTAATATCCTTTGGGAAAAGGAACACTTCATTCCGCATGACACTGGCAGCCGAACTTAAGGATGCTGATATCAGGTAAAGAAAGGGATAAAGTGTAGCGATACATATAACTACGATAATGATGTAACATACACTCACAAATGCAATTTCACTGACACCCATTTTTTGTTTCATACTTAACCGCCTTCCAATTTATTACCACAGGGTAGTTCCATCTAATTTCCTGGTGATCTTGTTTGCCATGTATACTAAAGCAAAACCTACCACATTTTGAAATATCGTCATTGCCTGACCATAGCTGTACCTTCTGTTCAGAATACCTTCCCTGTAGATGTAGGAATTAAATACATCTGCCGTCTCGTAAATAGATGGATTATACAAGAGAATAATTCGTTCATGTCCGACATTTAGGATAGAACCTAAATTAATCAACAGCATAATTACGATGGTAGGTGCCAGCCCCGGCAGGGTAATGTACATCATTTTCTGGAACTTGCCTGCACCATCCACTGTTGCGGCTTCATACTGGTCATTGGAAATCCCCGCCAAAGCCGCCATATAGATAATCGCCCCAAAGCCTGTTCCCTGCCAGATTCCCGTACTGATAAAAATAGTCCGGAAATACTTGGCTTCCTGCAGAAAATGAATACTTTTTATTCCCAGATGATTTAAGAATACATTCACCAAGCCTGTTGTTGAAACAAATTGTATTACCATGGACATTACTACGACGGAAGATATAAAATAGGGCAGATAACTAATCGTCTGTGTTATTTTTTTAAATTTTTTCCGCCGTATTTCATTAAAAGCAATGGCTAATATAATCGGTAACGGAAAACCAAAAACTAAACCGTAAACATTCATCAAAAGTGTGTTACGAAACAAACGGAAAAAATACGGATCATCAAATAATATTTTAAAGTTTCGAAAGCCAACCCATGGACTATGTAATATCCCCTTCACAATATCGTACTTCTGGAATGCGATAACCATCCCTCCCATAGGAAGATAGGAAAATAATAAATACCAGATAAATACCGGTAAAAACATCATATATAACCATATATTTGTTTTTAATTCCACTTTACATTTTTTTATTTTCTTTAATAGCATTTTCAACCTCCTCTCTTTTTGCCTCAGTAACGTTACACCCCCATCATAGGGGGAATTGCCTGGAATCTCAATTGAAAATATTCCTTATCCGTGTATAATTTCATGAAGTATCTTCTTTAAGGCTGTTACCGGGAATAGCAGAATTTCTGCTTTTTATCATTTTTTCCGCTTTCCCCCTGTGGTTTTTTGGTATGGCCTGTCTTCACCGGAAACCTACACAAAAAAGCCCTGTGAACTCCCTTTGCCTGGTGCAGGTAAGAGATTCATAGAGCTCTTTACAGACGGCAGTACGTATAAAAGTACCGCTTTTACATAATGGAATTACGCCGGTATTGTACCGGTGTTACAGAATATTTTTCCTTAAACTTCTTAATAAAATAATTGGAACTGCCAAATCCAATCTTTTTGATCAATTCATCTAAAGGCATATTGGTTTCAATTAATAATTTAGCAGCCTTTTTTAATTTGCAGTCGGTAATAAACTGTGTGATATTAATGCCTTTCTCATCCTTAAATAAACGGCTGATGTATTTAGGGCTTAAGAAGACCTTCTCCGCGATAAATTCTAAGGACAATTCTTCTCCCAGGTTCTCCATAATAACCTTTTCAATCAGCCCTGCCACCGTTTTTGATGGATTATTCTCCACTTTATCTAATTCATCGAATGTATTTTCTATGAGACTTAGGAACCAATAATAGAAATCCTCCACATCATACTGGTCATTTACATCCGTAAAGTGCTGGGTTTCATTATCCTTTCCCTTCATAATATCTCTCATGAAATAGTTGTATATGAATAAATACTTCAAAATAGCTCCGTTTAAATAATTCGTTGAAACCGTCAGCATACTTGCTTCATCAATAAAATCCTTTAGTATTTTACGGATGATTTCAATGTCTCTGGTAACCAGCGCTTCACTGAAGGTTTCATAATGACAATCCATCGTATCTCTTTGTCTTTCCAGCCTGTCTCCCAGCACTTCTGCATCAATAAAATACGTTCTTGGAAGAAAATAAACGTACTCCGACAGCTTTAATAAACTAAGATATGCCTCGTGGGCAATGCCCAGTTCTTTAAAAGTACTGCTTTGCAATATAATGGGGTCAATAGAGAAATTCATCTTCATATAATCGGTGAACTTATTTCTTAAGGCCTTCAGCTCTTCTTTTCCGGAACCTTTTTCCGATACGATTACGCATACTTTCCCGTCAAACAAGTCAGCCGACAGGCATTGCAGATAATCATTTTTATAATTATCAAAATAGTTAATCATATTATAAATAATCAGACTCTTTAACATTTCATCCAGATTTTCATATATTTTGGGATGAATCTTAATCATCAAAACATGGTTCTGCGGATAATCACAGTAATACCCTAAGAATTTCAGCTTATCCTCCGTGGATTTCCTGTCACTTAGTTTCGCAGTAAGAATCCTTACAACAAAATCACTCTTTATGATGTTTTTATTATCATTTAATACCTTTTCCTTTTCATCCGCTTTGTCACAAAGTTCTTCCATTGCCCTGTCTATGTAATAATATTCACTTTCCCTCGCCTTTTTGTCTAACTTTGCTTTCATCAACCTAGTCATGACGGTATTAAATGGCTGATATAGTTTCCTGGCAAAGCAATAGGACAGCACTATTCCAAGCAGGACCACCAGTAAGGATATTATAACAATTCTGGTCTGGATTGCTCTCGTCTCATCAAAATATTCCTTGGTAGAAATCAGATTGACAATCGTCCAATCTCCCATGGCAACAGACTGGCTCATGATAATATGGTCCTTTACTGTATAAAACCGCTTCTTTCCTTTATTAGCAAGAATCTCATCCATATATTTTTTATCTCTGTCCATAAAATTATGAAATCCTTCTACATTACCCTCTGCATCTACAATATCGCCCCGGCTGTTTATGATTGCAACTGCATCCAGTCCTCGGGTGAGGTAATCCCGCAGCAATTCCTGCAGGACTTCCTTACGTATATTAACAATAACATATCCTTTGTATCTTGATTCCTCCTCCGTATACAATGGGTAACCGGAAGTTACCGAATACACCGGTATTTCTCTCGTACTGTACTTCATAATTCTGTCTGATATCCATCTTTTACTGCCTTGGAACTGTACTTCCGATTCAAATATATCAAGACTCTCTTTAAATTTCTTTGCATCTTCCTCCGTATAGTTAATTCCCGTAAAGGTAGAAATCCAGACATCATTATTCTGAACATAAAGCTCAAGGCTTGATACAAAGGAGTCATTTTGAGAACCTAGTATTTGCAGATATTCCAGTAAATTAACCGCCTTGAAAAAATCATTCTTCATGGGATGATACAAAAAGCTTTGAAGCTCCTTATCTTTATTGCCCAGGCTTGTAATTTCCTGTATAATCCGGTTGGACTCCTCAAACAGATTGTTGATTTTATGCTCCAGGTATTCAAGACGGTACTGCTCCAATTCCTCTATCTTCCGGTTGTAGTTATAAGAAAACTGTATTGTTAAAATCCCTCCGATAATAAGCACTACCAGTACAACTAAAATAACAAAAGAGGCTATCATGCGGTTAAATATGGTATCTATTCGGTTCAGATAGTTCCTTACTCTGTTCATTGGACGAATACCTCTTTCTATTGCTGATTGTTACATGCTAGTCTCATTATAATGTTCTTTTGTGCTTTTCTCAATTGCACAAAATCCACATTATATAAATATATACGGTTCTTTTCTTCTTTGCCAAGAAATATCCCTTTGTACAAGTCATACGTCAGGTGGGGCAGGACATGGCTTGCTCTCCTGTCACATGGCACACAAAAAAAACAGGACTTTTCATGATTCTATTCTCATAAAAGGCCCTGCCTGATTATTTTTCACACCTATCTTAAAACATCTTTTCTTTAGTTCATAAATTGTATCATAATCTTATTCTGCAGCTCGTCCAAATCCTTTGTAAGTATTTCTTTATCTTCTTTGTTTTCCACCTTTTCGGCTTCTCTTAATGCCAGCTCCAGATATTTGGTACATTCACTTTTATTTCCCTTCACCAGATATGCCCTTGCTAAAGCCTCATAGGCATATGCCAGGTCAAATCCCCCGAAACCATTCACCTCGCATAAATGAAGGGCTCTCTTTCCATGATATAAACAGGAATCGAAATTGCCAAGAAGGGCATATACCCTTGATACCTGCCATTCCCCTACATAGATATTATGAGGCGTCCCGACTTGTATCCAATGGTATAAAGATGCATGTACCATATGGACCATAAGATAATTTTCCTCTTCCGATCTTCCCTCTTTATCCATCAAAGCCCAAACATCATTAAACAGCTTTGCTGCAAGCGCTTTTGTTTCTTCACTCATATAGTCTCCTCCTTAGCCCAAGCTAGTCTTGCCTCAAATAAACTTACTATAATAGTATTATTTTCTTGCTTAACAGTCAATAGGAAGAATCACACAAAACTACTCTTTTATTACTTTTAATAAAGTAGTAAGGAATTTATCCGAATCGTCTCTTTGAAGGATTTCCCTGATATAGGCTGGATTATCCGTTATAATATTATCTATCCCAAGCCTTTTTAACCGTTCTACTTCACTTCTGGTATTGACTGTCCAGGCAAGTACCTTCTTGCCGTTTCTATGCACTTCATTCACAATATTCTTTGTGACGAGATTTGATTTCATGCTGAAAAAGTCAATTGCATCATTCCCAAAAAGGCTTGTGTAAATCCCATACGTAATATACCCCGTCCTGATTTCGGGATTTGCTTCCTTTACCTCCTTTAAGCAGCGAATACTGGTAGATGTAATGACACATTGCTTTTGCATATCATATTCCCCAATAAGAGCTACCACTTTTTGTGCAAGCTCTTCCGAATCGTTACGGTATTTCAAATCCATGTTAATCTTTATCTGTCCCTTGCAAAGGTCAAAAAGCTCACGCAGGGTGGGAATCTTTGTACCTGTAAACTCACTCCCAAACCAGCTTCCGGCATCCAGCTCACTTACCTGCTCATAAGGTACATCCCATATATATTTGTTAAATCCGGTGGTCCTTTTTAAGCTGGTATCATGTAAAAGCACCATTTCGCCATCCTTTGTGACCCTGACATCTACCTCAACATAATCCGCCTTTTCTGCGATTGCCTTACTGACTGCTGCGAGAGTATTCTCCGGCACGGAATGAGAATAACCTCTATGGGAAGTGACCTGGATATCCTCCATATTCATATATTCAAGAGCTGATCCATTTCGCACCACCTGGTAAAAATAGTAAAAATTAATTGAAAATAAAGCTATTATCAAGAAATATATTATCTTTTTATAGGGATAGGCTGGCTTGAAGAAACCCTCCGCCTCTTCGTGTCCGTTGATTTTAAGCTTTCTGTAACGGTGAAAAGTATAGGAAATCAGAGCCATATTGGCGGTTATTCCAAATACAAAGATAATCAGTGCAAGATACACACTCATACTATCATATACTTCAATAAAGGTTGCTGTTGCCTGTATTCTGTCTGTGAAACCGGATACCAGCAGCGCTGTCATACTCATGGTAAAAACATATATCAGGAACAAAACGCCTGCCAGGAGAATATTCCATCCGCTTATTGAAATGAGAAGGTTCCTCCGCTCATGAGGCAGAATATCTTTTTTACTCACCGCCAGGATTCCGCTTTTTTCGGTCAAAAGACTGTGATAATAATAAGGACCGACATAATAAAGAAATAGCAGCAGCCCGGCAATAAAAAGTATTGCAGCAAGCGCCAGATATCCGTCAGGGGCTGCCTCCATATAATAGTGAAGTATCCGAAAACGCCATATGGAAAAGAAAATGAAGGGTATGCCGCTTAATATGGCTAATATCCACGAAGTAATCAGTGCCGCTGCCCTGCCTTTTTTCAGGCAGTAGAAAAGACGGTATACCGTAAGCTTTACCAAGATAGAAATCTTTATTTTCTGCCCACGTTCTGTCAGTGCAAAAAAAGTAATCAAAAACAAGATATCCAGAGTCAGAAAAATACCAATGATAATAAACAGTATCAAGAGCATTAGAATAGTGACCGGTCGGAGCAAAAAGCTGTCGATATTCCCTACTGTGATATAGCTGTAGCCCGTAAGCTTTAATGTTATATCCACTATCTCGTTAACAAGGGGAAAGAGCAGAAAATACGCGGCAGCCATTAATATACCCTGTCCAATAACGAGATAAAGAATATTCCTTGCAATTATTTTTATCGTTTGGGCATAAATATGAAGTATCTTTTTATGTTCTATTTTATCCATGTTAGGTTTCCTGTCATATAAATCTATGCATATCATTGTACACACAGTGACTTCCTAAAGTCAAGCATATCAAAAAATGGGCGGCAAAAAAATTTTCGCTCGCCCACCTTTTTGCATATCTATGTCAAGCAGCCAAATATTATTTGTGCTTTTCAAGAAGGAAACTAAAAGTATAAGAAGTTCAGCTGCGAAATTTTTAGATATGTAGACCTCTTAGTACTTGATTATCAAAAAAAGCACGAATGGCTGCTTTCATAATAGTATTATATTCTAAAAGCAGGTAATTGTTCCTGCTAAGACAGGCAAAAAACCTTGCACGCCATACACGAAAAAAAGGCTGGACTCCCGTAAGGAACAGCCTTTTTAATGATTTTTGTTCTGGTTATATCATTTCTTTAGCAAGGTCATGGGATCAAGAGTTTCTTTGTTCTTCTCTACCATGAAATAAAGGTTGCCTCCCTCTACGGAGTAGTACATAGTAGGCTTTGCAATTGTTCCAAGGACTTCTCCTTTTTCTACCATGTCACCTACCTTAGCTTTCAGGCTATCATCCAATTGGCCATATACCAGACTATATCCGCTTCCGATATTGACCTTAACTGTAACACCTGTTTCATCTTCCTTTGTAATAGAAGTGATTATACCCGTAGCTGCATTTGTTACCTCTGCCCCGACTTTGGCTTGAATAACAACAGCAGGGTTGCAGCGGAACTGCTCTAAGGTCTTAAAATAAATCACTCTGTCTGGACTGTAGTTAATCAATACATCACCATTAATCGGCCAGGACAGACCCTTTTCTGTATCAAAATACAAAGAATCGGCTGTCATAACTTCCTTGGTGTCATCCGCAGCTTTTGCAGTATCTTCCTGTTTGCCTTTGCTGGCATCTGCTGCTTTTTCTGCTGCTTCCTTTTCTTCTAATGCATGCTTATAATTGGGATCATCTTCTGCATTAGCACTTTCTAAATTATCTCCGGCACCGCCTGGTTCTGTTGGGGTCACCTGAGCTTCTTTGGTACCGCCGGATGAACTGCCAGGCACATTTTTAGCAGTATCCGAGGGGGTTGTGTTATCAGGAACATCTGTGGCTCCCAGAGAGCCATTATCAGCTACATTAGAGTCAGGCGTGTTTAAATCTGCAAGATTTTGCCCTTCATTCTTTCCTGAAGGCTGATTTAAGCTGACTACCGTTATAGCAATGATAGCTAATGCCCCGATGCCCAATAACACGTAAAAGCTTTTGCTCTTGAAAAATTCAGCTAAGCTATGTTTTTTCATTATCATCACCTCTAGATATATTTTCACCAGAAATGATTTTTTTATTCATGTATCAAATAGTGTGAAAAATAAAAAACATTTTTCACTTTCTATTTGGGCAGTATCGCAAGCAGGCTTGCGATATGCACGGGGAATAGTGTGAAACAATAATTTAGCTGATTAGTAGGAAGTATTATCTATGAACCTTCGTCAGATGCCAAATATCCCTTACATATTCTTCAATTGTACGGTCTGATGAGAACTTACCGCACTTCGCAATATTCATTAAAGCTGATTTTGCCCAGCCTTCCTTATTGCAGTATGCCTTCTCAACTTTCTTTTGAGCCTCCTCATAAGATCTGAAATCCTTTAGGATAAAATACCTGTCCGCAGGTTCTCCTCCTCTCCCTGAAAGCAGAGATTCATAAAGAGATGCAAAAAGTGTTTTATCTTCCTTGCTATAGGTACCGTCTACCAATTGGTCTACTACCCGCTTAATCTCCTTATCGGAATTATATACCTCTCTGGGGTTGTATCCCCCCTGATGTTCATATTCTATTACTTCGTCGGAATGAAGCCCGAAGAGAAACGCATTTTCTTCTCCTACTTCTTCAACAATCTCAACATTGGCGCCATCCAGTGTTCCAAGTGTCAATGCACCGTTTAGCATAAACTTCATGTTTCCTGTCCCCGAAGCTTCTTTACTGGCTGTTGATATCTGCTCGGATACATCCGCTGCAGCAAAGATTATTTCTGCATTGGATACCCTGTAATTTTCTATGAAGACGACCTTGATTTTATCTTGGATCGTGCTGTCATTATTCACTACCTCGCCCACACTGTTTATAAGCTTGATAATTGCTTTAGCCCTCTCATAGCCCGCCGACGCTTTTGCTCCAAAGATGAAAGTCCTTGGATAAAATTCCATATCAGGATTATCCTTTATCTTATTGTAAAGATACATTACGTGGAGAATATTAAGCAGCTGCCTTTTGTATTCATGAAGCCTTTTAACCTGTACGTCAAAGATGGAATCCGGACTTACGGTAATACCATTCTTCTCCTTAATGTAATTCATAAGACGCAGTTTGTTTTTGTATTTGATTTCAAGAAATTCCTTCTGACTTTGTTTATCCTCTGCGTAGGGTATAAGCCTCTGCATCTGAGATAAGTCCGTAATCCAGCCGTCACCAATCTTATGTGTTACCCAGGAAGCCAACAGGGGGTTGCCGTGAAGAAGAAATCTTCTCTGGGTGATACCATTGGTTTTATTGTTGAATTTTCCGGGGAACATTTCATAAAAATCCTTTAATTCCTGTTTTTTCAGTATTTCCGTATGAAGCTTTGCTACCCCGTTGACAGAAAAGCTTCCTACAATAGCAAGGTTTGCCATCCTTACCTGGCCGTCATAAAGAATTGCCATCTTTTCTATCTTTTTTGCTTCCGAAGGATATTCCTTTAATATCTGCAGAATAAATCTGCGGTTGATTTCCTCCACTACCTGATAAATTCTGGGAAGCAGTCTTTTGAACAGATCGATAGGCCATTTCTCCAATGCTTCAGACATGATAGTATGATTGGTATAAGCACAGGTCTTTGTCGTAATACTCCATGCTTCCTCCCATCCCAGGTAATAGTCGTCTAAGAGTATTCTCATAAGCTCCGGTACCGTTACAGTCGGATGGGTATCATTTAACTGGAAACACACCTTCTCATGAAGATTATGGATATCATCGTGCCTTTCCATATACTTTGCCACTGCTCTCTGGATACTGGCAGATACAAAGAAATATTGCTGTTTCAGGCGAAGTTCCTTTCCAGCAATATGGTGGTCATTTGGATAAAGTACCTCACAGATTGTTCTTGCAAGATTCTGCTGTTCAACTGCCTTCTGGTATTCTCCCTTATCAAAAGAATCCAGATTAAAAGTGTCAATAGCTTCTGCATTCCAGATACGAAGCGTATTTACCACATGGTTTCCATAACCTAATATGGGCATATCATAGGGGATTGCCCTGACAGACTGGTAATTTTCCTGAATAAAACGGTCATTGCCATATTCATCCCGAATCATTCTTACATAGCCGCCAAACTTCACAGTAGTTGCATACTCACTTCTCTTTATTTCAAACGGGTTACCGTCCTTTAACCAATTATCCGGTACCTCCACCTGATAGCCGTTCTCTATTTTTTGCTCGAACATTCCATA
The DNA here is from genome assembly GCF_900143645.1 of Anaerocolumna xylanovorans DSM 12503. Lineage (GTDB taxonomy): Bacteria > Bacillota > Clostridia > Lachnospirales > Lachnospiraceae > Anaerocolumna > Anaerocolumna xylanovorans. The sequence continues at coordinate 82,917 of NZ_FRFD01000012.1, forward strand.
TTTATAACGGATTCCGCAGCCATAGGCAGGATACCCAAGTGTTGACAGGGAATCCAAGAAACAGGCAGCCAATCTTCCAAGCCCTCCATTTCCAAGAGCTGCATCCGGCTCCTCATCTTCAATATTCTCCAGGTCATAGCCCAATTCCTCCACGGCTTCTCTGATGGATGCATCTGCTTTTAAATTGGTAATCATATTTCCTAATGCCCTGCCTACCAAAAATTCCATGGAAAGATAGTAAACTGTCTTTAAATCCTGTTCCTCGTAAGCCTTATGAGCCTCCAACCAGTCATCTATAATCATATTCTTTACAGTAAAGGCAACGCCCTGATACACCTGCTGCCTTGTGGCATCCTCAATGGGCCTTCGGAAAAACACACCGATATATTCCTCTACATTCTTTTTAAATTCTTTTTTGTCAAATTCTTGCATATAGCCTCCTATTTGTCCATGCCATGGCATTCCTTTTAATAAAAGTTTCCATACGGCTGTACTCTTTTGTTCTGTGCCTTTTCTTCACACATATCCAGGTTGCTTGTTATACACATTATATCTTATGCCTTGGCAGGTATACAAGGGAAAACTTTAAAGATTATTCCAAAACAGACATCAATATGTATTTTATCCATATATATATCATCAATACCCATATGGTTTTCACTTGTAATAGCATTTTTTAGTAAATTAATTTTGCAGAATACTTTTATTGTATGTTATAATGGAAAAGCGTATTCCGGGGTAGTGCTTCTAAAGCCGATACCCGGAAAAAAAGATGGGAGAAGGGCAGTAATACAAAGCTGCCCTCCAAGAAAGAGGTCAACATGGAACAAAATTACTTAAGAAAAATTATCCAGAAAAATACCCGAGGCCCATTATTGATAAGCCTGATTCTTATTTTTATTTTTGTGGCAGGCTATACCCAGGAATCTCATAAATGGAGCACCTTATTTACTCCTCTGGCAGAGGAAAACAGTGTAGAAGGGATTCAATCCCTCCACAAACAGGGTAAATTTTATTTTCAATTAAAGAAGGCAGATATTTATTTTCTGGACTATGGCATCTATAGTTATAATACTGTAAACGGCATAAAATCAAGTGAAGAAAAGCTTTCCCAGGTATATGGAGTTCTGGTGTTAGATGATGGCTATCTGTTAACCCTCTTACCAAAGAATTACCTTGATATGTCCGAAGAGGAACTAACCTCGGTAACTGCTGTGGCAAACTTAGACGCCTTAAATGGCAATGAATATCACATGGAAGCCTATGACGAAATGGTTACTACCTTAAGTGATGCCTTCGGGATAGATTCCTCCGTAGTAAAAGAAAATGTACCGGAAATCTGTGTAACTATCCCAGAAAATGGCCGTCTGGGTGACCAGGCATTATTCTTGGTTATTCTTTCGGGCTTTCTAATATCACTGGCATTTTTCCTTTATCAGCTTCTTATTATATTTAATTACAGGCTGTCCAAGTTTTACAGAAAGCTTGCCAAGACCGGCAACGCTGAGGATATTGAATACAGTATCAACCGCGCAGCAGCAGACGGAACCTGTCTTTATATAAATACCTTAAAGTCCGCCGGCTTTACAGGCCTTGTTACCTCCGATTATATCATCGGAAAGAAAAATACATCCCTTATGCTGGGGAACACAAAGGATTTAGTTTGGGTCCACCTAAAGCTTATCAGGCATAAGACCTACTTTATTACTGTGGGAAAGAGCTATCAGGTACTTTTTTACTTTAAGGGCGTAAAAGCTCCCATTACTATTAACTGTAATAAAGAAGAAACCGCAGCCGGTCTGATTGGAGCAGTATCAGAAAATTTAAGGGTATGCTGCGAATATTCCGATGAGCTTGCAAAACTTTATAGGAAGAATTATGATGCCTTTCTAAAGGAAGTCACGGAAAGGGTGTCTGCAAGAAACCAGGAAGAATATGGCTATGATGAAAACAGCGAAGCCGGAAATTACCGTACAGACAGCAGTGAGACAGAAAGCAGCCGCGAGGAAAGTAATACTGACGAAACCACCCTTTAAATAAATCTGATGGATTTAAACCGGTAAACTCAATACGAACATCATTAAGATAATAACTGCCTAAAAATAAAGCGGGCCGTTTCATTCTATAAGCAATGAAACGGCCCGCCTTATTTTTTATCATTTTATTTTTTAACAACTCCAAGCACTACATTTTCACCGTTAATATTCCATTCCTTGGTAAATCCCTTGGTTTCTCCAAGCGTAATCTCCTCTGCCAATACCTCTGATTTAATTTCTTCGGCATTTCTTTCAAAGATTCCCTTGATTACTTCATTGCCTTCCTGATATATCAGAATATGGTCCATTACCTCAAAGCCGGCATCTTTTCTCATGGTCTGTATCTTACTGATAAGTTCTCTTACAAAACCTTCTTCAATCAGTTCAGGAGTTAACCTGGTTTCCAGAACTACCGTAATTCCCTTATCAGAATCGGATACGAAGCCTTCGGTCTGAGCAGCTTCAATTAATAAATCATCCTTTTCCAGGTAGCTTTCTGTTCCTTCAAGAGTAATCTTAAGTTTCCCTGTAGCATTGATTTCATCCATGGCTTCGTTGCCGTTAAGTCCTGCCAAAATCCCGCGGATGGCACCGATTTGCTTGCCAAACTTCGGTCCTAAGGTCTTTAACTGGGGCTTAAAGCTGTAGGAGGTAAAGTTTCTCACATCCTGTGTAAATACAACCTTCTTCACATTTAATTCTTCTTCTATGATGCTAAGATAGAAAGAAGGAAGTCCTTCTGCCTGTTCGCCCTTCTCATCGGTATAGGAATAATCCGCCTTTACATACATGGTGCCAATGGGCTGCCTGTTCTTGATATTGGCAGTATTACGGCAGGCACGGCCCAGCACCACGATATCCAGAAGTGCTTCCATATTCTTCTCAAGCTCCTTGTCGATATAATCTTCCCTGTAGGAAGGATATTCGCATAAGTGGATACTTTGAGGCGCAGATTTATCAATCTTAACTACCAGATTGCGGTAAATATCCTCTGTCATGTAAGGAATAAAAGGAGCAGATATCTTTGCCAGGGTAATCAGCGTGGTATAAAGGGTCATATAGGCATTGATCTTATCCTGCTCCATTCCCTTTGCCCAGAAGCGTTCCCTGCTTCTTCTTACGTACCAGTTACTCATCTCATCCACAAAATCATCCAGCAGTCTTGCTGCCTCTGTAATGCGGTAGCTCTCCAGATGGCTGTCAACGGTCTTAACAAGGGTATTTAACTTGGACAGCATCCACTTATCCATAACAGACAGCTTATCGTAATCCAGAGTATATTTTGTGGCGTCAAATTCATCTATGTTGGCATAGAGTACAAAGAAAGCATAGGTGTTCCAGAAAGTACCCATGAATTTCCTCTGTCCTTCCGTTACCGCACCGCTGTGGAAACGGTTGGGAAGCCATAACGCACTGTTAATATAGAAATACCAGCGTACCGCATCGGCTCCATGCTCTGACAGAGTATCAAAAGGATCTACGGCATTGCCTTTGGACTTGGACATCTTCTGTCCGTTCTCATCCTGAACGTGTCCAAGCACAATTACATTCTTATAAGGAGACTTCTCAAATATCAGGGTCGAGATGGCAAGGAGGGAATAGAACCATCCTCTGGTCTGGTCTACCGCTTCACTGATAAAATCTGCCGGGAAATTCTTCTCGAACATTTCCTTATTTTCAAATGGATAATGCCATTGCGCGAAAGGCATAGAACCGGAATCGAACCAACAGTCAATTACCGGCTTTACACGCTTCATTTCCTTGCCGCACTCAGGACACTTGATTGTTACGGCATCAATGAAAGGTCTGTGAAGCTCGATATCATCCGGGCAGTTATCGGACATGGATTTTAGTTCCTCAATGCTTCCGATGGCATGACGGTGTCCGTCCTCACATTCCCAGATATTAAGGGGAGTTCCCCAGTAACGGTCACGGCTGATACCCCAGTCCTGAACGTTCTTAATCCAGTCTCCGAACCTTCCCTGTCCGATACTCTCCGGCATCCAGTTAATGGTATTATTGTTTGCAACCAACTGGTCCTTTACCTCTGTCATCTTGATAAACCAGGAGTCTCTTGCATAGTAGATAAGAGGTGTATCACAGCGCCAGCAGAAAGGATAGCTGTGCTCGAATTTCAAAGTCTTAAATAAGAGGTTCTTAGTAGCTAAGAGCTTTATAATGCCTTCATCTGCCTTCTTGCAAAACATACCGGCAAAGTCGGTTACTTCAGGCTTCATCTCGCCTTTTCCATCAACTAACTGTACAAAGGGAAGATCATATCTGCGGCCGACACTGGCATCATCCTCACCAAAGGCAGGTGCAATATGAACAACGCCGGTACCGTCTGTTAAGGTTACATAAGTATCACAGGTTACATAGTAAGCTTTCTTATCCGGCTTTACATAGTCAAATAAAGGTTCGTATTCCTTGTACTCAAGGTCCGTACCAGCATAAGTCTCTTCTACGGTATATTCCCCGTCGATTACAGAAAGAAGTGCCTCTGCCAGAATGTACTTTTCGGTTTTTACGGCTTCTTTGTCTTCACTGTCCGCCTTTATAATATCTCCTTTGGCATTTAGCTTAACAGATGCTTTAACATAGGTTTCTTTCGGGTTAACGCAGAGTGCCACGTTGGAAGGTAAGGTCCAGGGAGTCGTTGTCCAGGCAAGAATATATTCGTTTTCTTCACCCTTTACCCTGAACTTTGCAATAACGGACTTTTCTTTTACATCTTTATAGCCCATTGCCACTTCGTTACTGGAGAGAGGGGTTCCGCATCTTGGGCAGTAGGGGACAATCTTAAAGCCCTTATATAAAAGTCCCTTTTCCCAGATTTGCTTAAGAGCCCACCATTCGGACTCAATAAACTTGTTGTCATAGGTAACATAAGGGTCTTCCATGTCCACCCAATAGCCTACAGTCTCGGAGAAATCTTCCCACATTCCCTTGTACTTCCACACACTTTCCTTACATTGGTGGATAAAGGGCTCCAAGCCATACTCTTCAATCTGCTCTTTCCCGTCAAGTCCAAGCTTTTTCTCAACCTCTAGCTCAACCGGTAATCCATGGGTATCCCAGCCGGCCTTTCTTAATACATTATAGCCCTTCATGGTGCGGTATCTGGGTATGATATCCTTTATAACCCTGGTTAATACGTGACCGATATGGGGCTTTCCGTTTGCTGTGGGTGGTCCGTCATAAAAGGTATAGGGTTTCCCGTTTTTTCTTTCTTCAATGGTTCTTTCGAAGATTTTTTCATTCTTCCAGAATTTTAATACTTCCTTTTCACGTTCTACAAAGTTCAGATTCGTAGAGACCTTATCATACATGTGATATCCTCCTTACTGTGATTAAAAGTGTCCGCTTGCTGACACTTTCGCGCCCGAGCGGAATGCATAGCAATAAACTTCCTCGCCGCGAGGTGTGCATCCTGCCGGTCGGGCTTTTTATTTCATAGGACGTGCTTTCCTATAAGATAAAAAAGCTCCCATCCATAAACAGGATGAGAGCGTTTGTGCCTCATTGTACCACCTATTTACATACGTTTCCTCTCTAAGCTTTCCCAAAAAGGAACATGATATGCTATCTGTATAACGGCAGATACCGGCGCGGCTTACTAACTTTGCTTTCAGCTTGCAACTTGGGAGTGATTTTCGTAAATCTGCTACTGGTACCGGGCTTTCACTCTCCCCGGCTCGCTTTGAGGTTCGCTGATTTCTACTCTCTCCGTCATGGTCTTTGTAATCTTTATAATATTATAATTCATAATCATAGTATAAAAATTTTTATTTGTCAATCCGAAAGTTCTTCTGTCTGCTCCAGAGTGCTTAGGTATTCATCAAATTCTTTTTCTGATTCCTCATAATAAACATCAATGGAAGGTAAATTCAGTGCAAAAAAAAGTCCTAACAGTGTCTTGGCATCAAAATCAAAGGTTCCGCTCTGTGTCTTCACTCTGATATCCGTCTTGCATCTTTCTGCCTGACGGTTGAACTCATATAGATCATTCGCTTCTTTAAAAACAATAGTCTTAGTTTTCATTTTGGGCTCCCATCTGCGTGCTTTAGCACGCGTGCAAAATCAGGGGGAAGTGAAAGGATCATCTTTCACTCCTATCCTCCTTCCTTTTCATACCTGCTGTACTTTCCTCTGGTTTCCGGTTTTGCTACAGCGCTGCATATGAATGACTGAAACATGAAATATTTGAGATACCGATTACGTTATATGTCATTCCCATTATACTGTAATTATCCATTCATTACAATAGAATCCTTGCGTTATCTCTGTGCAAACGCACGGGGGATCGTCATGTCCATTATCTTCACCGTCAGAGCATATGGGCTATTTATTGCAGCTCCCCATGGCATAAATCATCTGCTTGCAGTACCTTTGCGAACGTTCCATTAAGTGATGCCATAAATGTATTGTGTACTGTTTCGGCGGGAATTACAGCACCGTTCTTTAAGACCAAGTCCATTGTCGTACAGGCATCTTCAAGTACCGTAACCGAAAATCCATAGTCCCATGCAGCTCTGACGGTTGTATCAATACACATGTGGCTCATCATACCGCAAATGACAAGATGATTAATGCCATTGCTTAAAAGCTCCCCGGATAAACCAGTATTATAAAAAGCATTGGGTGCGTGCTTTACGAAAACTTTTTCCTCTGCAAGAGGTGTGACACTCTTATGAATCTCCGCTCCGTTGGTATCCGGCAGAAAAAACGTGGCACCTTCCCCGCCGCTGACATGCTGAACATGATAAACAGGCATTTTGGCGTTTCTAAAAAAGTTCAGCGCCTGTTTGGCATGTACCGCTGCCTTATCCGAATGGTGCAGTTCATTTTTCCCGCCTTCAAAGTAGTCATTTTGGATATCAATTAAAACAATAGCACTTTTCATTTCCCTAACCTCCGGTTATATTATAAAGGTTATTATAGCGCTGTCTTTTGAAGGCGTAAATTACCCACTTATTTGTGGGTATCCCGCTCCTTGTCCTTGTAACTGATGACTTTCCTTTCAAGCATCTCTGTCATGCCATGCTCCACCATATATTCAATGCCGATTTCCTGCATAATTGTAATCGCTTTAAGAATCTTCATGCCTCTGCCTTCTGTCAGAAAATATTCCACATGTAAGGGATAACCTTCAAAGACCCGTTTATCCACTAATCCGAATTCCTGTAATTCCTTCAATTGCTGCAGCAGCATTTTCTGATTGATCCCTACAATATCCCGCTCTAATTTTGACAGCTGTATGCTGCCATTTCTAAGCTGAAACAAGATAATCGTTTTCCACTTCCCTTTGATAATGTCATGGACGATTTCTAAAGGGCAGGTATAGTCCTCTCTTACTTTCATCATTCTTCCTCATTCCCTTTTATAAACTATTACACAGTTGGTACAAGTTGTTCTGATAGTCCTTTACATAATATCTGATATTGCTTCTTCCGCGCTTTACTATGGTATGTCCTTCCGCCTCAAGCTTTTCCTTCTGTACTTTTACACCGCCCGGATATTTTGGATTTAATTCACCATCCGCTTTCAGCGTTCTCCAATATGGTGATTTATCGTTATCTCTCTGCTCGCTTGCCCATGCTGCAATAGAGACAAAAATTCCTGCGGTAATTGGATCCGTAAAATCTGCATTATTTCTCTTAGCAAAATATTCCCTGATTTCACCTACCGTGATAACCTTACCTATGGGTACTGTCTTCATTACTCTGTCATAATCAAGCGGCGGTGCAAAATACATCCGTTTACCGCCATACTTTTCGATGCTTTTTTCATCCGTGATAATCTGTACCTTAGGCATTCCCTTACCATCCTGCAGCATAGCATTGAAATCCTTGTTCTGTTCATTTGCCATATTAATAGTCATGCCTTTCCTGTACCTGTAAACTTTGGGCCGCAGGCACAAAGTTGTGTGTGAAAAGTTTCCATAGCTAAAGAATAAAGCATCTTTTCCTATTATGCAATGAGGCTGTTTTTAATTTATATATTTTTATTCCGTCATAAACTTTCATGATTTGCAGGAAAAAAGCAGCTGTCAAAGGTCACTTATTAAGGCCTTTGACAGCTGCTGTCTTATTATATATCAAAAGTTCTATGTTTATTTTCTTATCCTAGGGAGTCTGTGCATTTGCCCCAGAGGTTCCATCCCCAGAATCAGACGCTCCATCTGTAACATCCGGAGTAGGGGTTATTTCCTCGGTAGGCGTCACCTCCGGTGTTTGTGTTACCTCTTCTGTCGGAGTAGGGGTTACTGTTACCGTAGGCTTATCCTTCCCCGGCTTTTTGGTGGGCGTAACAGAAGGTGTGGGAGTCACACTTGGCTCCTCACTGGGAGTCGGCGTTTCAGTCGGCGTCGGTGTCGGCACTTTTGTCGGTGCCTTTGTCGGTACCTTTACATCATCCGGATTGATTCCGTAGTCCTCCAGGTTGTCATAATTTATACACTGGCTGTAATCCTCTGTAGGTTCAAACTTATAGTATTCCTCCAAGCACATATCATTCTCATAAAGAAACTTTGCCAGAGCCTTTCCCACATAGCGGATGTGCCAGGGTTCAAAGGAATATCCCGTTATACTGGTCTTATCCTCTGGGTAACGTATAACGAAGCCATACAGGTGTGCATTATCCTTAAGCCACTTATACTCATCGGTATCCGCAAAAGAATCATCTATCCGGTAGTTTGCGGATTTTGTTGATATATCAATGGCAAGTCCTGTCTGGTGCTCACTATATCCCGGAATAGCCGAATATTTTACCGTATGGCCCATACCTTGAGTCTTGACATTATTGGTAAATATTTCATATTGCCTTTCATAGGAGCGGTACGCTGAAACCCCGCACAAATCAAGTCCGTTATCCGCCGCTGCATCAAACAGCTCTTTTAGGGCCTGGGCAGCAGATTTTCGCATCAGTTTCTTTTCATCATAATAAGAAATGGAAAAGTTCACATCGGGTATTACTAAATCTGCCGGAATATAATCCGATGGCAGTCTTAATTCTTTATTTACCAGCACTGTCAGACTGTCCGGTGTGGTGTCCAAGACTACATCGTCATTATTTGTAATTTCTTCTTCCTGTGCAGCCACAGAACTATCTCCCTTTGTCTTTCCGTCATCATCTTTATCATATTCGGAATCACCATCCTTATATGAGGAATTGTTATAAAAATGACCGGAGGCAGCAGATTCGTTGGTGCTTGCTAAATCTTTCAAGGAAAAATAGCCCATTCCGCCTATTAGTATAACAGGCAGCCCCACTATAAGAATTCTTCTTATCATTTTTATTCTTCTGACTTTTTTCCTTCTGTTTTGCATAATCTCTCCGTACTTTATTCCTGCTTAATTATTTCCAGCAACATTGATGGTATCAAGCAGTGAATGCTTTAACTGGTATAAATCATTTGATAAATCCACATATACATCATGAGGATTTACAAGTCTTCTGGTCTCATCCCAAAGAGTGTCAAGCTCTCGCTGGCAGTATGCCCTGATGTCCATAACGTTAGGGGATTCATATACACATTTTCCTCCTGCGAAAATAGGCACCAGCAGCTCACGCAAGGTATAGCTTCCGCCCTTTAAATAGGTCTTCTTCCAGGTGGCCATCGGATCAAAAATCTTTAGAGGATATTCCTCTTTATAGACCTCATATGCCATGGAAATTAAGTCCGCTTTTATTTTGCCGGTTTCCTTATCATAAATTCTATATATGGTCTTATTGCCAGGATTCGTTATCTTCCACTGATTCTCTGACAATTTAATCTTTGGTATAAATTCATTCCCCTTCTTAATTGCAGCAAGCTTATACACTCCGCCAAAGGCCGGGCAATCCTTTGAAGTAATCAAATTTGTGCCAACACCCCAGGAATTGATAGCTGCTCCCTGCGTCTTAAGGGAATCTATTAAGTATTCGTCAAGGTCACTGGAAGCAACGATAACCGCATCAGGAAAACCGGCTTCATTCAACATCTTCCTTGCCTTCTTGGACAGATAGGCAAGATCGCCGCTGTCCAAACGGATCCCGTATTTTAACGGCATCTTACCTGCCTCTTTCAGTTCACTGAACACTTTGATGGCATTTGGCATGCCGGAACGCAGAGTGTCATAAGTGTCTACCAAAAGGGTGGTATTTTGAGGATACAGCTGGGCATATTCACGAAATGCCGTAATTTCATCCTCAAAACTCATAATCCAGCTATGTGCATGAGTTCCAAGAGCAGGAACATCAAACATTTTGGCTGTTAAAACATTGCTGGTACCTACACAGCCTCCAATTACGGCGGCTCTTGCACCATATATTCCCGCATCAGGACCTTGCGCTCTTCTTAGCCCAAATTCCATGACCGGCTCTCCCTTTGCCGCATAGCACACTCTGGAAGCCTTTGTTGCTATAAGACTTTGGTGATTGATAATGTTTAAGATAGCTGTCTCAATCAGCTGTGCTTCCATTATGGGTGCAATTACCTTAAGAAGCGGTTCCATCGGAAATACCACTGTTCCTTCCTCTACCGCATAAATATCACCGGTAAAATGAAAGCCTTTCAGATATTCCAGAAAATCCTCTTCAAACATGCCAAGGCTTCTTAAGTAGCTGATATCTTCCTCCATAAAGCAAAGATTCTTGATGTAATCAATAACCTGTTCCAGACCGGCACAAATGGAGTATCCGCTGCCGGAGGGGTTGTTTCGGTAAAATACGTCAAATACAACCGTTTCATTGGTTTTATTTTTATAGTATCCCTGCATCATTGTCAGTTCATAAAAGTCTGTCAGCAGAGTCAAGTTTTCTCTTCCCATTATTCCCTCTTTCTGGATAATCTTTCGTATTTGTCACATTAATCCCGTGCATTTCGCAAGTTCACTTGCAGATTGCGAGCAATCTGCAGTACTGCTCAAACAGGAATTTTAAAAATGCAACGCATTTTTAAACTAATTACCCTATCTTAAATCATTTTCACCAGTCCTTCTCTGATATTATAACACATTATTTTCAGAGTACAAGAAATAGGCGTATTTTTAATAATACTTAAGGAAATTGTAAATTGTTGAAATTCTGCAATGGATAATGATATAATGGAAAGGATGAAATCATAATAGGAGGGTTTATGAAAACCTTAATTGTCTTACTGTTTTTACTAGTATTTTTTATTGTCAGTCTTCCTGTGTTTCTATACGAAATAATTCTGGGGAAAATCAATCCCAGAAAGAAAGCGGCATCTTCCCAGCGGATTGTTTCATGGGCATTTCATGTGATATTATTTTTAAGCGGTGCCAAATACGAAGTGAAAGGGCTTGAAAATGTTCCAAAGGATCAGGCAGTATTATATGTATCAAATCACCGCAGCTATTTTGATATTGTTCTGGCATACTCCACCGTGCCGACACTGACAGGCTTCGTGGCAAAAAAGGAAATTAAGAAGGTCCCAATCCTAAGAGTCTGGATGAAATACTTAAACTGCCTGTTTTTAGACAGGGATAACCCCAGAGAAGGGCTTAAAATGATACTTACGGGAGTAGAACTGGTAAAGCAGGGGTATTCTGTTTTTATCTCTCCGGAAGGAACCAGAAACCATGGTGAGGATATGCTTCCCTTTAAAGAAGGCAGCTTAAAAATCGCAGAAAAAACCGGCTGTCCGATTATTCCGGTAGCACTCACTAATACAGACAATCTCTTTGAGAACCACACTCCCTGGATAAGGAGAGCACATGTGACAATTGAATACGGAAAACCCGTATATGCGGATTCTTTAAGCAAAGAGGAGCGTAAATTCTTAGGCTCCTATGTGCAGAATATTATCCGTACGATGCTTGAGAAAAATGCAAAAGAGACCTCTTAATTACTTGAACTTTTTAAAAAATAATGATACAATAAATCCATTGCAAATTCAGGGGAAGGAGGTAGAATGTTGAAAGTCGGTCTTATTGTATTGATTATAGTTCTGGTTGTAATCCTCGCAGCATTTATTGCTTTGTCCATCTACGGGAGGAAGCTTCAGAAACGTTCCGAAGAAGGTCAGGCTCAGATGAGAGCAGGTGCCCAATCAGTTTCTATTTTAGTAATAGATAAAAAGCGCATAAAGCTTAAAGAAGCCGATCTGCCAAAAATTGTGGTGGATCAGACTCCTAAATATCTGCGCCGTTCGAAGGTTCCAATTGTAAAAGCCAAAATCGGACCTAAGATCATGAACTTAATGTGTGATGATAAGATTTTTGATCTTATCCCTGTTAAGAAAGAAATAAAAGCCGTAATGAACGGTATTTACATCATGGATGTAAAAGGTTTACGTTCCGGACTGGAAGTTAAGCCGGAAAAGAAGAAATTATTTGCAAAAGTTAAAGGTATCTTTACAAAAAAATAACTTCCTAAATAAGAAAATACCCTCTGTCTGAAACGGAATCCATTTGACAGAGGGTATTTTTATTTATTGTTTTCTTGAGGTTATCTTCATCTGTATCTGACAATCAGCGACAAAGGCGTAATTAATATCAAGTCCGTAGTTAATCTGAAGCGACAGCTTATCCTCTTCTTCATTTACCTGAATCTTCGCCGTATACACACCTATCTGCAAATCTCCATAGGGTGTATTGTAGTAGGTAGTATTCTTCTTTCCCGTTTCAAAAACCATATGGACATTATTTGCACCTTTTTTAATAATATCTATTTGTCCGGGTGCTGCCTTAACCGTACAACTGGTTACTCCGTCAGATTCTTCTAATATTTCATCATAACAGATATAATGCTTTCCGTTTTTATTATAATACTGTCCGACAGAAATCACTTCAATAGGCTCGTCCTTATCAACCTCATATTGAAGCCCAGATATGGAAACCAACACATCTTTTTTCATGGAATCCTCCTAATTATGATTACTGCCCCATATGCTCTTAATAAGAAGCTAACAACGAATCAGCAAAGCTTTCAATGTTGACGTCTTCTGTCTCTACCACATCACAGGGAAGTATGGTATTTGCAAACCGCTTAAATTTGTCCGCACCATCACTCACATAGAATTTATGTTCTCTGTGAGGTTCCAGATTCTCAAGTCCTGCCCGCATAAGTACTTCCTTTAACTCTATGGCTGTCTCATAAGCAGGATTGACCAGTGTCACATTTTCACCAACAATATTTCCAATGATATTCCTGATAAGCGGATAATGGGTACAGCCAAGTACCAGCGTATCAATATTCAATTCTAAAAGACTGCTGATGTACCTTTTTGCTATCTCTACTGTTACCGGATCTGTAAGCCACCCTTCCTCCACCAAAGGAACGAACAGGGGACAAGCCTTTCCATAAACTCTGACATCCGGATTTAATTCTTCTATATATGTGTTATAAATACCGCTGTTAATAGTAGCTTCCGTACCGATTATACCGATATTGCCGTTTTTTGTTGTCATAGAGGCTACTTTGGCTCCCGGCTTTACCACTCCGATTACTGGAATGCTAACCTCCTTTGCCACTGCTTCAAGAGCCAGCGCACTTGCCGTATTACAGGCTATTACAATTGCCTTCACATTTTTCGTCTGCAAGAATTTAACAATTTGTTTTGAGTAAGTTATGATTGTCTTTTGTGATTTACTTCCGTATGGAACCCTTGCAGTATCCCCAAAGTAGATTATGGTTTCTCCCGGAATTTGTCTCATAATTTCCCTGGCTACTGTCAATCCCCCGATACCGGAATCAAAAACACCGATGGGTGCATTACAAGGCATCACTCTCTCCTCCTGCTTCTGCTGCTCTGGTAAAGGCAAGCTGCAATAATTTCTCTACCAATTGAGGCTTTCCGATTCCTTTGCCTTCCCAAAGCATGGGATACATGCTGATGGAGGTAAAGCCAGGCATGGTATTAATCTCGTTAAAAATAACCTCGCCGGTATTTCTGTCCACGAAGAAATCTACCCTTGACAAACCATGTCCGTCCACTGCCTTAAATATTCTTATGGCATAGTCTCTTATTGTTTCAGCTGCACCTGCCGGTAACTCAGGAGAGAGTACGGTCTTAGATTCTGCATTGTTATATTTTGCATCATAGTCATAGAACTGGGCTGCTGCTATAATCTCACCGACACCGGAGGCCTTTGGCTCATTGCCTCCCAGAACGGCGCATTCAACTTCCCGTCCGTTAATTGTTTCCTCTACCAAAATCTTGCGGTCATGCTCACTTGCAAGCTTTAATCCTTCTATCAGTTCTTCTTTTGCTCCGGCTTTTGAAATACCTCTGGATGAGCCTGCATTGGAGGGTTTGATAAATACCGGATAGGATAATTCCTTCTCCACTTTTTTAACAGCTTCCGCCATGTCAGAAAGTTCCTTTTTTGTAACAGCTACATATTTTGCCTGTCTGATTCCAAGAGCATCTACGACAATCTTCGTATATAGTTTATCCATGGATACCGCAGAAGCTAACACTCCGCATCCGACATAGGGGATCCTGGCCAGCTCTAAAAGTCCCTGTATTGTGCCGTCCTCTCCATAAAGTCCATGAAGTACTGGAAATACTACATCTATTTTTATGCTTTCCGCTTTTTCTCCATTTAATATTATTGCACATTTCATAGAAGCATCCGGCAGGATTACGGCTGTTTGTGTATTCTGCCTCCATGAACCGGAGGTTATTTCCTCTGTATTGTTTACCTTAAGCCATTTTCCTTCTTTTGTAATACCTATAATGACAATATTATAAATGCCTGTATTGATATTATTGATAACTGTAGTAGCGGAAATGCAGGAAACTTCATGCTCAGAAGACTGTCCTCCGAACAGTACTGCAACTGTTTTTTTACTCATATTGACCTCTTTTCTGAATATCCAATTTTTGATTGAATATTCGTTAATTCTTAATTGAAAAGTTTATGACTTTCCCATCTATTTTTATTTTTTCATTTTCCCATTGTATTCTGGTTTTCACCGCTAAAAAGCAGAAAAAAGCACACCTATTACATCCATTTTATACATATAGCCTTTTTTATTTTACACTTTCTTTTTATAAATCGCAAGGCTTTTATTCTTTTCGGGTATTTTGTTTAAGTTTACGTTTTCTTTCCCATACTTAATTAAACAACTTATTTGAAGGAGGTCATAATTTGAAAAATAAAAAGCATTTTTCAAATTTTTATTTAAGCAATACTGCAGATTGCCCGCAATCTGCCGGCAAGCCTGCGGTATGCACGGGAATTCGATTGAAAAACCTGCACTCTCATATTTTATTATACTTACATAGGAAAAATTCCATAAATTTAATTGCATCACTTTCCCTTTGCCTTATCTGCATTCTTTTATCTTTTAAAGCTTTTAGCAGCTCCGGTCAAAGCGCAGAGGCCATGCAAAAGGATATTGCTTCCGAAATCATACGTTTTCATGTTATTGCAAACAGCGATTCCACAGATGACCAGGCCTTAAAGCTAAAGGTGAAATCTGCCCTGACGCAGAATCTCTACCCGGTGTTATCAGGTACCAAAGACATTGACGCAGCAAGGCATATTATTGAAAAACAACTGCCAAAAATTGAAGAATTAGCAGAAGAAGTTATAGAAAATAACGGATATCATTATACCGTAAAGGCATCTCTTGAAAAAGGCTATTTTCCCATTAAAGTTTACGGTGATCTTACCCTGCCGCCGGGCCAGTATGAAGCCCTGCGAATCGAAATAGGAAAGGCACAGGGGCAGAATTGGTGGTGTGTTATGTTTCCTCCCCTTTGCTTTGTTGATGCCACTTACAGCGTAGTGCCAAAGGACTCCAAAAATCAACTTAAGCATGTTTTAACAGAAGAAGAATATAATTCTGTCTTTTCCTGTAAAAAGGCAGATATTAAAATTAAATTTAAGCTGTTTGATGTCATTAAGGACTGCTTTTCCAAAGAGAGTTAATTCTTGCAATGTGCTTTTCCTAAGCTTATAATAAGGTAACATGACTTGAGATGAATATGTGCAATGAATCAAGTCGTAGAATACTTTCGTACAAGCAAAGGAGTATCCATGAATTCCATTAAGCTGAAAGCATATGCCAAGATTAACCTGGGTTTAGATGTGGTGAGAAAAAGAGAAGACGGCTATCACGAGGTCCGTATGATTATGCAGACCATAGGCCTGTATGATAAGGTGTCCATTCTCCGTACCAACAATACTTCAATAACCGTAAAGACCAATCTTCCTTATCTTCCCACAGATGAAAATAACCTTGTATATAAAGCTGCTGCTTTGATAAAGAAAACCTATAATATCAGCCAGGGCGTCCATATCATACTGGATAAGAAAATACCGGTTGCCGCGGGCCTCGCAGGAGGAAGCAGCAATGCTGCCGCTGTTCTTTACGGCCTAAACCGGCTTTTTCATCTAAGACTTCCAAAGGAGGAGCTTCTGGCGTTGGGACTTAAGCTGGGAGCAGATGTACCTTACTGCCTTATAAGGGGCACTGCCCTGTCAGAAGGTATCGGCGAGAAGCTTACCCCTCTTCCTCCCTTTCCTTCCTGCTATGTACTTATTGTAAAGCCCGGAATTAATGTATCTACCCGGTATGTCTATGAAAATCTGAAATTAAACGAAGAAATTGACCACCCGGATATTGATGCTATTCTTCTGGCAATTAAGGAAAACGACTTACATGGTGCGGTGAAACATTTCGGAAATGTACTGGAAACAGTAACAACAAAGGAATACCCGGTTATCGGGGAGATTAAAGAACAGCTTATTAATGCCGGCGCTATCACTTCCCTGATGAGCGGAAGCGGTCCGACTGTGTTTGGACTCTTTGACAGTAAAGAAAACGCAGAAAGGGCTTTCTACCATTTTAAAACAGGAAAACTGGGAAAACAGGTATATTTAACCGGTTTATTCCAGCCAAGCCTTAAGTTTTTATAAAATCCTTCCGATATTATTAACATCAGAATAATTTTTTGGAACTTTCAATCACAGGGTTTGTGTCTTAAAAATACATGGCTCAAATTTCATATGCACAAAAGACACACTTCTTATTGAAGCAGTATCATGTAGATTGTAAGCAATCGTGTAGATTGTAAGCAATCGTGTAGATTGTAAGCAATCTACAGGCATGCCTGCGATATGTATGGGAGGGATAGCATGAATGTAAATGGAATTACAGCAAATACTTATATACCTTCAGTGAAAGCTGCCGGTAAGACCTCCAGTAAAACTTCATCTTTTGCCGATATCTATGAGAAATCGGCGCATACAACTGGCAATTCCAAGCCAAAGGCACAGAATGCAGCTGTAATTAAAGCATTAAAGGAAGATACCGAAAACAGAGCCGAACAGCTTAGAAGCCTGGTTCAAAAAATGATGCTGGCGCAGGGTAAGACTTTCGATGCAGCCGGTATGTGGAACTTTTTGCAAAGCAAGGAATATTCGGTTGACGAAGAAACCGCAAAGCAAGCTCAGGCGGATATTGCAGAAGACGGCTACTGGGGAATTGAACAGACTTCTGACCGTTTAGTATCCTTTGCCAGGGCACTGGCGGCAGATAATCCCGAAAAGGCAGACGAAATGATAGAAGCTGTGAAAACCGGCTTTGAACAGGCAACAAAAGTCTGGGGCGGAGAGCTGCCGGATATTTGCAAGAAAACTCTGGACGCCACTTTAAAGAAACTCAACAGTTGGAAGAATCCTTCCACTGATGAATCACAGTAAATAAAGAGGTAAACTGTACCCCGTAGGTAAGACACAGCTTCTTTTTCTGTGTCTTACCTACAGGGTACAGCTTACCTCCTCTGTTATGCCCTGTCTATAAATTCTTGCCTAATCTAGATTATTCTGTCTACCCGCTTGGTAATCAAAAGCTTATCGCCCTGCTTAATATTTTCATCTGCCAGATCGTTTAATTCTTTTAATTTATCCACCGTGCTGTAGTATTTTTTGGCAATACTCCACAGGCTGTCGTTGTTTTTCACCACATAGCCAACCATACTTGGCATGTTCTTTAACTTATCATAGTCCAGCTCATGTTCCAGCACATCTGCTATAATTGGTTCTGTCAGAGAATTAAAAACAATAGTGCTAAGCCCGACTCCTGCCTTCACTTCCATTTCTTCCCCGTCAAGAGCCATTACGCTAAGCTGCTCTAAAGAAGGCTTTATACGGTAAATACTTTCAGGATTAATTCCCCTTGCCTCAATGGTTTGATTAAAAGGAACCATTCCTTTAATAGAATTTAAAGGTCTCTTATCATCCGGGCAGATATAGAGTATCTGTACTTCTACGACGCCGTTAACCTCAAGTCCATTGTCAACTACTTCTATGTCGTCTACCTTGACATCTCCTGAGGCATGGCATATCTGCAGAATCTCAGGCTGGCCGGATGCAATACGGATTCTGTCATTCGCACGCACCTTACTGTTATTCTTTACTAACAGGCTCTCATAATGAGCTTCCTTCATAACCGGAACCAGATCCTTGTAAGGAGAATAAACGTCGCTTAACAGTTCCAGATCCTCTTCCTCGTACATTTTGATAGCCATCTCAATAACTGCTTCCACGTCTACGATACGCTCTTCACCGTCAGCATCCGGTACCACTTCCAGGTTCTTTCCTGCTATGGTAAAGACGATATTATCAACCATATCCTCTGTACAGCCATTGCAGTCAATCGTTGTGCTAAACGGTATCTCTGATTCATAATAATCTACCGGATTGTCTTCACTCTCCCCCGCATAGATGAAGAAAACAAGCACTTCACCCTTTACTGCGAACTTATCCTCAAGAAGCCTTACTTCTACATTTCTTAGCTCCACTTCACTGTAAAGAATCTCAGAAATATTACCTTTATTGGCGGGCAGATGAATCTGGTCTTTTACCCTGTAGGTATCCCGTTTATCTACTGCCACATCAGTAACCGTAATGGTTTTATTTTGAAATTGAGTGTCTCCGTCATCCTCAATGCCAACGGCGGTAGCTTCATCATATAAATCCTCCACTAATACCGTCAGGCATACAATTGCTTTTACACTTAATTTTCTGGAGTTAATCAGCCCTGTGGTCATATCCTCCAACTCCCAATTGACAACTGCATCATCACCTGCACAGGCGTCATCCATATGAATCAATTCATCAAAAGGAATCTCACCCGACATATTATGTAAGGGTCTTGCATTTTCATCACTTAAGTAAAGGACATTAAAATTCAGAGAGCCATTTACCATAAGCTTGCCGTTAGACATTTTTACATCATTGATTTTGACCGTGCCTTGTTCTTTAATAATTTTATAAATATCAGGCTTTGCATCCGGCACATTAAAGTCATCATCCAGGGTAAGCTGAAGGCTGGTTTGACATTTTAATTTATTCATATGAACATTTTTCCTTATCAGTTCCACAAAAATATCCCTCCTTGTCTTATACCACATCATATTCGTGGGAGGTTATATTTATGAATGATTTTTCTTTAACGCAAAAAAAGCCCCCCTTATAAAATATAAGGGAAGGCCCTTCCTTCTCAATTAGCACTAACTGTTTACGATACCGCCTAAATAGAAATTGAAAAATGCTTTTCAATAATTCACACTAGCACAGCATCATTTGTACATCCTTTGTCAAAACATCAGCATAGCTAAAAGATAATGTCTTAAATGTATCAGATGATCCATCTTCTATTTTTACCAGAAAGATACTCGGATAGGTTTCTGTAATGATACCTTCTGTTATGTCAATTTTATTTCTGCCCCTATTAGCCTTAATCTTGACTCTGCTTCCTATGTGACTGACTACTTCTCTGCGAACCTTGCTTACATCTGCTTGTTTCATCATCATAACAGCCTCCTTATGGGTATGCCTATTTATATTAAGGGTTTTAGATATCAAACCAATAATTCGGAACACAAACATTAAACACCAATCTTATTATATCACGAATTTGTATAAATGTCAAATAATATTCTGACAATTCAGGACGTTTTTCCTACTTGTTTATATAAAACATGATGGACGGTGAATTAAAAAGGCAATATGCCTTGTTAATATTTTACTATCGTATGCTAGTATGCCCATTTTTTCCAAAATAATGCACATATTTCTTCTAAGTTTTATAGGTTTTATATATATTTTATATAATTTTGAGAATAAAAACAGTTGCTGTGATTGACTCTTTTTGAGTTCTCACAGCAACTGCCTTTTCTTATATTTATTCTACTTATATTTTGGGGTTTTATCAATAAATGCTGTCTTTATTACGACATACGGATAAGTAAGTGCATTTGTTACCTGCTCATTCTCACCCGGTCCTAAAAGATCGGTATCCACAACAACCGCATTATCCGTAAGATACACCGCATTAACGGCAATACTGTATCCGCCTGTAGGCTGCTCGCCGTATCCCACCACTATGTATAGATTTTCCGTATCGGAATAAGAAAGCTTAAAGGGTTCTTTCTTCTTCTCATTTATCATTTTCATAAGGGGTTCCGGTACATCTGCATCCTCAACTATGGTAAATTCCAAATCTTTTATTTTCTTTCCGCCGGTATCTTCTGTTTTACAGCCTGTTAAAAGCAGGAAGTTCCCTGCAAATATAATAAGTAAAAGGCCTATTGCAAGTGTTCTTCCTCTGATAATTCTTCTTACTGCCAGGAAAAATCCGGTCTTTTCCATTCCTCTTTAGCCTCCGCATAAAGTCTACTTACAGTATTCTATGCCCGTAAACAAAAAATATGCAAGAGAAGACCTTCTGCTTTATTTGGATGCCTCAAGAGCAGGAAAATTTAATTTGGTATCCTCTCCATCATTTTTTACCTCTACCGTATAGGTCTTAGTTTCATAACCTGATTGGATAAAGGTTATATAGAGCTGCCCTGCGGTTGTCTTCGGAAAACTGACCGGTGCAATTCCTTTAAACTCACCATTTACATACACAGATGCTCCGTCCGGGCTCTGTATATAGACATAATTTGTGCTGCCATTGTCGGAAGTTGTACCATTAGAAGAGGTATTGGAGGAACCCGTATCCGTGGAACTGTTATTTGCCCCGTTTGTGTTTGTCCCGTTTGTATTGGTGTCTGTTGAATCGGTATTCCCGGAGCCTGAATTTGTGTCAGAGCCGTTCTCTGATGCACTGCTCTCCTCGCTCTTATTGTCCGATTCTACAAGCTTGATAAAAATATCCTTTTCTTCCTCCTCTGTCTCAAGGGTTCCGGTATAGGTTTTATATCCGCCAAGAGAAACCTTGATATCATGCTCACCATACTCTATGTCAACCGGATTATCATAAAAAACCAGCAGATTATCAATGTAGAGCTCTGCTCCAAGGGGTGTTATATGAAAATTAACCTTACAGGTCTTAACGGGAGGCTTCTTAAATTCTCCCATATTAACCTCTGTTTCCTTATCTGGCAGAACCGTCACGGTCTTTGTGCCGGAAAAGCTTCCTTTTTCCATGGTGATATCATAATCACCTTCTCTTACGGTAACAACCATATTCTCTTCAATAGGAAGGATTTCCTTTTTTCCGATATAAACAGTTCCTCCCAGGAAATCACCATAGTCTTCAAAGCGCAAAGTACCATGTCCTTTTGTAACAAGAATAGAATAAACGTTTTTTTCATATCCGATTGCCATCAACTCATCTGTCTTATCGAGATCATTTAAAGTTAAGGACTTTCCCTCCCTGGTAATCAAAAGATAATCCGGATATTTATACAGCCTGTCGGCAATTGTGAAGGTGCCTTCCTCTGTATTTACGCTCCAGTTCTTTATTCCCTCATAACGCCAGGCCTGATCCCACAGTTTGAGGCTGATGATGATGCTGGTATCCGCATCATAGGTAACTTCGGCCAAATCACCAATCTTAAGGCTGTCAGCTACCACATTCTTTCCGTATTTGTCCATAACAGCAGAGCCTCCCGTTAAAGTAAGGCTCAAATCTTGTCCGTCTTCTATATTTCGCAGAGTAAATCCCGGCATCATATCATCTCTGCCCGTAATAACAGCAATCAGCTGGCTTTCATTTCCTTTTGCAGCCTGGTCTGCAGTATTTTGTACTGTGTCTGAACCGTCGCCTTTCACCGGTGTCTTAGGCAGCATGGTTGCCAGGCTTACAATTAATATAAGGATAAAGCCTCCTATAAGCAGGAATATAAAGCTATTACTCTTTTGTTTTTTCTTTACCGGCATTTTTTCTTCCAATGTACTTCCTCACTCAAAGTTTTTCAATAAGTTATGTTTTGCTTTCTTCAATTATAAGACATATACTGTAAAAACTCAAGAATTACTGCTCTTGTTGCTTTAGCTCAGGGTACCGGCAAGACATTCCAGGAATTTTTTTCTTCCCCTTGACTGATCCCATGTACTGGTCAGCTTTTGGATATTTCTCTGGGGCACCCAGGATTTCTTGCCATTATAGTAGAAATTCGTAATTTTCCAGAATTTCTCCGGATACAAAAGCAGTATGTATAGAAGCCTTCTCTCATCCCTGTCAAGAGGCAGGATGTCATTATATGTATCAAGTATCATGCTGCCGGTATCAATGTCCCAATCATTCTTCTCCAGACACTTCCGTATATAAAAGTACAAATCCGTACACTGTACTCCAATACAGGACTTGTCAAAATTGGTCGTTGCCATTTCCACATCCGGCTTGTTTTTAAAAACAGCAGCAGATATAAGACCTTCCCGCATATTAGCTCTCGGTAAGGCGCCTGCTCCCTGGGCAGCGTGAACCATGATAATATTATGATAGGTATAGTTACCGTGACAAATATAACTATGTTCCTTTGCTTCCTTCATAAGCTCCCTGTAATTGCTTTCAAGAAGGAGCCTGCTGGCTTCTTTTGCCTGCTCATAGAACTCATCATAACAATTAATATAACACAGTTCGAATTCATTTTTCTTTTTCTTTTCCCGGATATAGCCTCTGACTCTTTTAAGCTCCCGGTTTCTTTTATCAAAAAGCTCAATGAGATCCGGTCCGGTATTTTTCATAACCTGCTCTTCCGATAACGGTACTTCCCTTAAGCAGCTGTGAAGTAAGGCTAGATTAGCGGCACCGTTGGCAATATCGGACTCATTGCGAAGATTACACTCTTCTCCCGGGAACCAGTTCTTTAACAAGTACTTATTGCCGGCTCCATCCTCTGTTATCAGTTCCCCGGCATTATTTCTCATATATAAATCCACATAAGGATAGTCATACAGATATTCTAAGAGGGTATTCTCAAATTCCACCCGGCTTTTCGAGCTTTCCAAGCTTTTCAACAGCTTGAGTCCCTTATCCGTTTCTGCTATAAATGCCCCCCTGATTCTATATGTGTTATAGATTTTTATATTATATTGTCTAAAAATTTCTAGATTTCTATCCTCCATAGGAAAGCCTCCTGACTCAAACTATTGCACCGCATCATAGGGTGTCTCTTCTAATCCTATGATATAATGCAGTTTTTCATGACAGGAATCCTATGGATTCCGAATAAATTTTAAGGCAATATTTTTTCTGCTGCCAGGGCTATTAAGCTCTCTCTGGTATTAAGGTCCGGATCTGTTAATACTGTCTCTAAAAGCTCTCCTAATACCTGTCCCATTGCCTTACCGGGCTTAAATCCAAGCTCAATTAAGTCCTTACCGTTAAGCATCATGTCCTTCAATTCGATGCACTCCTGCTTTTTCAGTATTTCCTCATAGAGCTCCTTGGCTTCCTCAAGCTTCTTTCCCTTTTCGTTTAAAAGATTCCCCTCCTCCGCCAGAATAAGTGCAGCTTTCATCTGAAAAAGCATTTCCATCAGATCCTTTCCGATGGTGTTAGCCGCCTTTCTCATTCCATAGGGAGTGAGTGTAAATTCATAGCCATACCAGGTTATAAGCCGGTATACATAATCAACGGTTTCATTGTCAAATTTAAGCCTTTTTAAGACCTCTTTTCCTTCCTCTGCCAAAAGTCCATGCAAAAGCATCGCCCAGGCAAGTATCAAAGACTCTTTCCCTTTGCCGCAGAAGCTCCCCGCATCCCTGATAAGCTTAACGCCTCTTAAAGCAAAAATCCCCAAAGGTTCTTCTCCCTTTAAGACAGGCTTACCCTCCGTCATCATACGGTCAAACTCTGTAAACACCACTTCTGTAATTCCAAGCTCATAAGCAATTAAAAGCCTGTCCGGATTTGGCGAGAGTAAGAGCTTATTAATCTCTGTTCTTATCCGCTCTGCACTGATATTCTCAAGATTCTTTGCCATCTCCCTTGCAGCAAGAAGAGTTTCCTTTTCAATGTGAAAGCCAAGCTGGGCAGAAAAGCGTACAGCCCTTAGTATCCGCAGCGCATCTTCATCAAAACGCTTCTTAGCACTTCCAACACAGCGGATACGCCCTTCCTCTATATCCTTAAGCCCCTCAAAAATATCTACCAGCCCGCTTTCTTCATTATATGCCATAGCGTTTATGGTGAAATCCCTTCTCATTAAATCCTCTGAAATATAAGGGGTATAGGTCACTTCCTTCGGGTGTCTGCTATCTTCATATTCCCCGTCAATCCGGTAGGTGGTGACCTCATAGCCTGTCTTATCCAGCATGACAGTAACCGTACCGTGGAGAATACCTGTGTCAACGGTTCTTTTAAAAATTCCCTTTACCTGCATGGGACTTGCCGAGGTGGTGATATCCCAGTCCTCCGGCTCTCTTCCTAATATTACATCTCTGACGCATCCACCTACCGCATAGGCTTCGTATCCTTGTTTCTGCAATTCCTTTATAATATAATCCACATCTTTTGGCAGTTGTATCCTCATAAAAAAATCCTTCCTGACTTACTATCTTTATTATAGCCGAAGTCAGGAAGGATAACAAATTTTTTTTAAGGTTTAATATTCATCATAAGTATAAGGGACCTCTTCCAACCCAACCTTTTTAGACAGCTTGATAAAATGAATAAGAATTAATATGATACCCGCTGCACTTAAAGCAAAGAGAGGCACCCCGGTCACAGGATTTAAAAGTACCTTGTCCGAGAGGAAATAGCCAAGGAATATACCGCTTAAATTAACCGACATATGAAGGGCAATGGGAGCCGCAAGTGTATTAAAGGTGTAGCGCATAAGCCCGAAGCAAAGGCCGATGGCAAATGCATACAGACCCTGAACCATGTTCATGTGGTAGATTCCAAAAAGAAGTGCCTGCAAGATGTTTGCAGCGAAAAAGGGCATAACCCTCCTTGCTTTCTTCATGATAACTCCACGGCAAATCAATTCTTCTGCAATAGGCCCTATGATTCCGACATACAAAAAGGAGAAAAATGAAGTGCCCATGCCCAGCTGTTCCATAAGCTTTCCGTATTCCTCAAACCACTCCGGTCTTAAATGGGATATCAGGGTAAGTATGGCAGAAAGCCCGATCTGAAGGCAAAGGCCAAGTACAATAATAAGGAGCACCCTTTGTACAGAGAGGCTGTTTGCCTGTTCAATAGTTTCTTCCTGCCTTTTAAGCTTCTTTAACCAAATTCCAAACACAATAATATCAATAACACCTAATACTGCCGACAGCAGCAGAAGAAACTCCGGGTTTTGTAAATCGTTTGTGATAGCTTCCTGTACAGTCTCCATATCAAGTCCGTCTTGGGAAGCCAGCTGAACCCCTTTTACAACGGCATAGATAAGTCCAACCCATATACCTCCAAGAATTTGTATTACGAATGCCATTAAAAGGGGTAGAACCGGTGCCAAATATTTTCCTGCTTTTTTCATGTTAATATCCATGCCTTTCCTAAATATCCAACCTACGGTTGAATATTCATTAATTTGTAGTTGAGAAACTATTGCTGTATTAATTTTCTTTCCTGTTACAGGAGGGTTAATAGACCTTTAATCCTACCTCCTTGCTATAAGCCTTTTGAAAGCCCTCGGTCATATATCTTGAAGCAGTGACCTTGTAGCTTCTTTCTTCGGTAATCAGTTCCAACAAAAAGACAGATGCGGTTTTATTCTCAATGTTATAGTTTATGATAGTTTGAAGTTCAAACTCTTTATTGTGCGTCGGTATATAACAAATCCGGTCATTTATGTAAATGCAGTTGGAAAACCATCCCCATATATCAAGCAGTATCATCCAGTAAAAACTATAGAGCGGCGTTACCCCGATTATATCACCGCCATTAAGAATCCAATAATTCTGAACCAGATAAATTGCCATAGCTGCTAAAAGAACCGCGCCTGCCGCTGCATCGGGTATTCTGTAAAACCGATATACCTTACAGCCCTTTAACTTCCGGTATCTATATTCCCTGATGCAGTAATATCCCACAATGCCTATCAGAAATTGTATCACTGACTCACACAACCAGCCAATCCCTATATGAACAGAGAATCCGGTCTCCAAAAACCTTGGAAGCATCATTGCTGTTGCAATAAGCACTGCTGCAGCTGTAATTATAAACCCATCTCTTTTCCGCATTCGTATATTCTCCTGTCAGTTCCCACCCCTGCATCTGTTCACCGTTATTTTACTGTCTTAACCTGTATGTGCGGAATTTCTTTTGTGCCTCCCATAATAATATAGATAAATACAAAACAGAACTATCCCTGCTCCTAAATATATATCTTTTGCATCACATATCTTATTCCCGGCAAGGAGGTAATCAAGGCTGCCCTGATAAAGCAGTTTATCCGCCAGTGAGCATACGCACCCCGCTTCCATTATCAGAATGGCATAATCAAAGTACCTGTCCGTATATTCCCTTTTCTTAAACAAAATATAAATAAGCACTAATGCTATTATGGATATTATATTGATAATAAGCAGTATACCAAGGCTTAAGTTCATATTCAACTCATTATTAAACACCGACAACTGATCTTTATTCATATATGGGAAAAACCCTAATTTTCCATTTGCCGTTCTGTAATCTGCACCCATTAAAGTATAATAGACTATCCCTTTCAGCAGTTGGTCAATGCTAATCAGCGCTCCAAAAACGATTATTTTTTTTCTCATGTGTTCCCCATTTTATGTATTTAATTTCTACTGCCAGGTAATTTATCGAAAAATATATTATAGAAACTACCATTAATGTTCCAAAGAGAAGAACCTTTCCAAAACTTATTGATTCTCCTGATAAATGTTATTATCCAGGATATCCTCCCACTGCATTACTTCCATACAGCAGCTATAAAACTTCAGGCTCACAGACTGCCTGTCCAGATAAGCCTTTTTTACCTCTAACTGCGTAGCTCTTTTGCATTTAAAGCTCTCTTCTATTATTTTACACTTATTATCCGCAATGTCCAGCTCTGTTTTTGCCGATAACATCTTACGGAAAGCTCCTTCATAGGCGTTGATTGCCTTTTTCACATAATCCTCTATCTGCCGCCCTACTTGAACCTTTTGCAGTCTGTAACTTTCTACCGTTAGTTCAGTTTGGCGCCTGTAGGCGGAACTTGCCATAGCATCGGAAGAAAGATAATTTTGATAACTGGTCTCCATATTTTTAAGCTGCAGATAGGCTGGGGTACTATCCATAAATGCATTTACTTTACTTGCTGCCGTATAGTTTTTGTGGTCCAATGTAATATTGAATTGGATTGTATCATTTTCTGCAATGCCGGTCTCCCTCTTGATGCAGGAACTTAAAAAATTATAATCATTCTGCTTTTCCCCAAATAGTCTGTCATTTTCCAGAAGACTTAAGGAAATATCATCAATACGCCCCTTGGTGGAATACCCATGCTGATACTTTATATCTTCTATCTGTTTTTGCATCCCAATGTATTCCTGGTTTAAGGTATAATACTTTATTCCCTCTTCGTTGATTATCAAATTCAGGCAGCTCTGCATAAAACTATGCCTTGCCTTATCCCTTCCGTCCTGTGTTAACAGGTTCTGATAGTTTTTATAAAACTCCGCAAGATCCTGGGACAACTTGGCATCGGAAGCACTTTTAGCAAGAACAGCCGCATTCTTTTGATAGGAGGCAATCTCTGCCTCTACCGCACTTAGCTGATTATCTGCCTGCATGATAAGCGCCTTAATATCCTCTGCCTCGCTGCCTGCCGCAGGAGTATCCCCTTCACTTGTATTACTTTCACCAACTGCCATAGCTTCACTGCTTTGTGCCAACAGTTTATTCTTTGAATCAAGCAGCCTATCCTTTGCCGCGCTAAGCTCCTGTATTTTAGCCTGAACATACAGGTAGTCTGACCGTGCATTATTGTAAGTGTCTCCTGCTGTCAATGCCTTCGCTGCCTGCAGTTCGTTCTGCAGCCTGTTAATCTGATAATCTATGCCATAACTTTCGTATCTGCCTATGACATCCCTGAAATCATAGGCCTTCCCGCCTCCCGGCAAAAGATAGGATACAGTCTCCGCAGATACCGTTTTGCTGCACAGGCAGAAGGTTGTAATCACAAGGCAGATTAAAAGCAACTTTCCTGTTTTAAATACATCACATTTCTTAACCCTTTTCATCCGTGTCTTGTCCTCTAATTCTTTAAGAAGTTCATTTTCTCCAGTACAAACTTAAGAATACGTTTGTTTTCTATAATCATCTGGGCCTGACAGGACATTCCTGTCTTAAGCGCTGCCTCTTTTCCCTTGGAATCATAAAGGGACTTTCCATTTATAGACGCTTCCACCAGATAGTAGCCACTTGCATTTTTCTCGTCCACCTTAAGGTCCTTGGATATCTTTGTTATCCTGCCTGTCAGATATCCATATTCATTATTAGGAAGAGCATAGACATTAAATTTCACTTGCATACCTTCTTTTAATTTCCCAATATCTTTATTGCTGACATAAATATTAGCCTTAAAGCTGCTTTCGTTATCCGGTATAATTGTCATCACCGGAGTTCCGGCATTTAAGGTATCTCCCGTTACAAGTTCCGTACCGCTATTAATAACTCCCGTTTTCGCTGCTTTCACCGCAGCATCCTCTATCTGGGAATTAAGCTTCTCTATTGCCGCTGCCAGTTCTTTCTTCTTATCTTCGTCAGCCTTGATGCTGTCAATGGTACCTCGTATCTCCGTATTCTTATATTCCTCCAAGGCAGCATCCGTCTTTGCCTTTCCTCCGGTCATAAGAACCTTTTTATCTTCCAGCTTCAGATTATCAAGGTTATCCGTAAGGGACTTTATACTATCCTTTAAGGCAGTTATTTTGTCCCGCAGATCCACCTGATAGTTTAACTGAAAATTCAATAGTGCATTCTCTCTCTCTTCTTCGCTCTTTTTAAGAAGATCCTCCTTACTTAGAGTCCCTTTCTGGGAAAGTTTAAGCTCTTCGATGCTTTTCTCTGTTTCTGCTATATTGTTTTTAATTTCTTTTAAGTAGGAAGCCTCATAGGTATCAATTGCCCTCTTTGCATCCTGGACTTTTATCTGGGACTGTTCCACTTCCCACTCTGTTACGGCAAGTCCAGCCAGAGCTTTATTTATATCATAGTCTTCTTTTGCCTGCCCGTAAGCTGTATTTAATTCCGCCAGCTTATTCTCATATTCCTGGTATTGCAGGCTGTAGCTGCTGTTATCCGTAAACAGGCTTTTTCCTTGTTCTATACTTTTCTTTAAGAGATTTAATCCCGTCTTTCTCCCGGTGTAATACTCTAAGGAATCCACTACCCCCTCCGCAGTAGTCGACAGGCGGATTTCCGATTCAGTACTGTCATACTTTTGCACCAGGGTTTTATAATCACTCTGATACTTCCTGTAAAGGTCATAGTACTCCTTCTCACCCCCTGCAGCCTGAAAAGGATTTTCCCCTCCGGTAATGGACTGTTCCAGCTTCGTAAGATTTAAAAGCCGTGCCTCCTCTTCGGATAGCTGCTTTGCTACGGACGCTTGATTCAATCTTCTTGCCTGATTTTTATAATCCGTATCCTTTTGGGATATCTTATAATTTATGTAAAAACTACGGTATTTTAAGTAGTATTCTTCTTCGTTCTTATCAAAATAATTTTCTCCGTCTTCAATGGACTTCTTATATGTCTTCAGATTTTCAAGTTCTTTTGTGATTTCTGACATCTGTTTCTCATAATAGTCCTTTTGCTTTAACAGGTCATCATGCTCTATGACATAGAGCACATCTCCCTTTTCCACCTTCTGCCCATCTTCAATATTAACGGTTTCAATGGTTCCGGCATAGTTATTAACAACAGTTGCCACTTGCTTATTAGGGCGCAGAATTCCTTCGGACTTTACTACAATATCTATTTTCCCAAAGTACGTCCAAATAAGTGCCACAAGAAACATTCCAAGCACCAGGTATACAAACAGGGATAGGAATATATTCGGCTTTGATTCGTAAACTTCCCTGCTGTCAGACATTTCGTTTAAATTTAATATAATTGGTTTCATCAGATAGTCTCTTTCTGGATTTATCTATTGTTTAAGTTCTTTAATTTATTTCTTTCCCTTTGACGTATAGCCATAAATATATAAATTATCTATTTTTTATTGATGTCTCGTATTAATATTTTCCCTTATTAAGTTCCAAAATGGCCTTATTATAAGGTTCTTTTATCTTTTCATAAGATATCCGGTCCAGAACCATTCCAATGCATAGAACAATTGAATATGCCAGAATGAACCAGGCTATATTTTCTGTTCTATTTAATCCATTTAAAGTAAAACATTTCATTAAAAGCTTAAGCTTTATTACAGTTAAAGTTATTACTTTATCCGGTTTGCTGCTTCCAAAGCCTTGCATACTGTCCATCTCTATCCAATAATGCCTGATGGCTTCCATCTTCAATGACTTTCCCTTTTTCCATTACATAAATTCTGTCACATCTTCTGATAGTACTTAACCTATGGGCAATAATTACCGTTGTCATGTCCTTACTGTACTCCTCAATGGTATTCTCAATTGCCCGCTCCGTAATCGAATCCAAATTACTGGTAGCCTCATCAAGTATTAATATGTCCGGTTTCTTTAGTATTGCTCTGGCGATAGCAAGGCGCTGTCTTTGCCCTCCGGATAAATTGGAACCATTCTCTTCTAACCTTGTCTCGTACCTTAAAGGCAGCTCATTGATAAAATCATGGGCCTGTGCCTTTTTGGAAGCTTCGATTACTTCTTCGGGTGTTACATTTTCCAGTCCCAGCATCAGATTATCCATAATGCTTCCGCTAAAAAGGAATGTCTCCTGGGGTATATAAGCAATACGCTCCCTTAAGGCTTCCAGTTGAATATCTTTTATATTGTAATCATTAATTAAAACTTCTCCTGACTCTACGCTGTAGAGATTCAGGAGAAGCTTGGAAAGTGTCGTCTTGCCGGAACCGCTTTCCCCTACCAGGGCAATTTTCTCCCCTTGCCTGATGTGTATGTTAATCCCCTCTAATACCGCTCTTCTGGTTCCATAACGAAATGTAACGTTTTTAAATTGTATATCTCCCTTTAAATCTGCCGGATTAATTTTCTTATTCTCTCCTTCTGTTCTTTCCGCCTCCAGGTCCAGGATTTCTCCCAGCCTGTCCGCTGCAACCACCGCTGTCTGCATCTGCGGTTGAAGGTTAATCAGATTCTTAACCGGTTCAAGAAAATAAGCTAACAGGGAATTAAAGGCTATCAATTGTCCAATTGTAATATTTCCTTTGATAGTCTGATAAGCCCCTACCCATAGAATGACAATGCCGCCGGTTAATTCTGTGAAGCCTACGAGGGAGCCTTGGAGATTACTCACCCAACTGATCTTGAATACGCTTTTTAAAAGCTTGATGAATTTTTTTTCTGTTTCCAATTCAACTTTTCTCTCAGCATTGTAGGCTTTCACTGTCTGAATACCATTTAGGGATTCGACCATGTAGGAGGTCAGCTGCGCATTGTCTTCCATCTGGGCCTGGTTTAGCTTCTTATACCATTTATTAAAACTCAAAACAATAATGAAGTATAAGACAATCACTACAGCAGTCACGCCAAACATATAGGCGTTCTGCATATAAAGTATCACTCCTCCGGCAACCGCCATCAGAGTATCTATCATAATGGTAAGGGTTGCCCCTGATATGGCATCTCTTACCTTGGAAGCATCGTTAAAACGTGAGATAATTTCTCCCACTTTTCTGGTACCAAAAAAGTTCATGGGCAGCTTCAGTACATGTCTGTAATATCCGAGCAGCAAAGCAATATCCAGCTTTTGGCTTAAATACAGCATCAAATGGGAGCGGAAGGCTGATAAAATAACCTTAAAAAGATTTAATAATATTATTCCCACGGACAATATATGTAATGTTTTAATTAATCCGGCTGAAAGAACATCATCTAACAGTACCTTAAAATAAAAGGAACCCAATATTCCCATTGCCGTTATAAGAAGTGATGCCACAAATACATGAAGCAGCAGACGTCTTTGCGGAATGAGTAAGGAAAAGAAACGCTCAAACAGCCCCTTCGTTTCATCTCCCTTTTCAAAGGTCTGGCCAGGAACCAGGAGGATTAAGATTCCTGACCATTGATATACAGGTGGCTTTCCACTTACTGCCCCTGCGCCAAGGAATTCTTCCGGGGTCAATTTTACAATTCCTTTTCCCGGATCTGCCAAAATAATTTGCTTGGATGTAATCTTATGTATTACTACATAATGGAGCAAGGCTCCATCCACCACCACATGGGCGATACAGGGCAGCGGAAACTTAGAGAAAAGTGCGTTCTTATCGCCTTTTACTCCTTTTGCGCTGAATCCGAGCTGTTCCGCTGCTTTGATAACGCCATAGGCATTGGTTCCCTGCCTGTCCGTTCCTGCCACTTCTCTTATTTTCGTAATAGATGTTTTAAATCCATACTGCTTTGAAATGGTTGCCAGGCATGCCGCACCACAGTCCGTCATATCATGTTGTTTAATGCAATAGTATTTGCGAAACATATATTCCTCTTTTGTTTATCGTTTAGATTCCTCGTCAAGTCGTTGTAATTGGTGCATGGCACCTTTAGTGTCATATGGCTCGAAGTGCATTCCATTCCTATAGTTCTTTAAGGGCGCTTTAGTATCTCTTTCATTTCTTGGCACACTACGGAAACAATATTTCTAAATATAGAGTCCCCTCCAACTGTTTTTTCTAATTCATTATCGTCCATGTCTTTCCATTGCTTTTCTGATAAAATATCCGTATTTTTATTTTTCATAATTCGCCTCCTTTTGATGAGTTGAATTTATCATTTTTTGGCACATAAAACAATAGCGATGTGCTATTTGGTAAAATAACGGTGCTATTTGGTATATATCTATGTTATTTTACGGCTAACCTTACTCAAATTTATTATAATTTTTATCGATTTGTGGTAATATAAGGATGTACATATCTTTTTAAATAATACAAATTCATATAAGAGGGGCCTTTATGAACAACCACTTTATCTCATTATGTATAGACATCACTTATAATTTATTAACTTTTCTTGTTTTTAATAAATACTGTGACTTTTTTCTAATACATAAAAATCAAGATAAGCTTTATGCGAAAAGATTATACTTTTATGTACCAATACAAATTCTTTTCAGTACACTATCAATGGATGCAACGATTTTTTTTATTATACTGGCATTAAGCTACCTTACCTATGTTAAAATATTTTATATCATCGCTATTAAGAAATGTTTTATCTTTACCTTTAAGTTTTTTATTCTCTTTTATGGTTTAATGTGGATAGCATTTATTATAATTACGGTAATTATGGATTTCCTGTCCGGTGCATTAAATTTACTCGATAATAATTTTTATCAGAATTTGAAAGGAATCTTGCTAAATTCAATCACTTACATAATATTTTGCTTCTTTCTTCACTACAAAAAGTTAAAAAAACAGCCCATTAATAATCCATACAAAGTATATGTCTACCTTATACTGGGACTTATTATCCTTGCATTAAGTGCTTTTATTATATATGTCTATACGCTGAATTCATCCCAAGAAACCCTTGAGAATATGGTCATGATTATCTTTTTGATTAATATTCTCTTAATTGTTTTAATTCTTTCCATTTATGAAAAAATCGTAGACTCTCTCCAGGAAGCTGCGCTTAAGCAATTGCAACAGCAAAAATATGAGCTTACTCAGAGCTATTATGATGAGCTGTCCGAAAAGTCAACGCAACTCATGTCCCTCCGCCATGACTTTAAGAATCATCTTGGTATAATTGCAGGCCGCTTAGAACAAAAAGACTACTCAGAGGCCCTTACTTATTTAGAGAAAATTACGGACGCAACGAAATCCGCCGGAGACCTTGTAATTACCAATAATGCAACCATTTCTGCTATCTTGCAGTCAAAAAAAGTGGAATGTGAAAGAAAAGGCATTCGCTTTACCTATACTGCTGCCTTTGAGAAGATTTATAAATTAACGGATATGGATTTTACGATTATGCTTGGCAATATACTGGATAATGCCATAGAAGCCCTGGAAGCCAAGATTGCAGACAAATACCTGACTGTTTCTATTGCACAAGCAGGTACCTATCTTGTTATACAATGTGAAAATCCCTATCTGGCAAAACCCTTAAAGAAAAACGGATATCTCGTTACATCAAAAAAGGATAAGGAATTTCACGGAATCGGACTTTTGAATGTTTCCGAAGTCTGTGAGAAGTATAACGGAGAATTTCATTATACTTACGATAATTCTATTTTTAAGGTTAAGATACTGCTGCCGAATTATTAAAGGGTTTACTGCTTCGTTTCAGCTCCAAACAAAACTATTTATCTTGTTTGTTATTTTTATTATTAAAATATCCTAATAAAAACAGGAATAATAAATTCAATCCGACGCCTGAAAAGATTGCTATTGCCTTTACCTGCTCTTTAAAAAGGGCAGACAAATTCACGGAATCGGGCTTATTAATATCTCCCCTCTGTGTTCACGGTAAAATTCTGCTGCTCAATTATTAAGAGGTCTGTTGCTGCAATTTTACATATATCCGGTTCATGAAACGTTCCTTTATACTCTTATAATATTTTCTGCTGATCGGTACTTCTATATAGTCTGCCAGCACTATCATGGTCTTTCCAACCTCCTGTATCATATCCAGATTCACGATATAACCCTGATGTACATAACAGAATTTATTCACATCAAGCCTGTCATGGAGCTGTGCTAAAGGTTCATAACAGGCGTATTCGTTATCCGAAGTATGTATAACACTGGCATTACGCTTCTTTTCTATATACTTTATTTTTGCTATCTCAACATGCACATCCGTATTCTTAACACGGACCTCCAGATACCTTTTCCTGGCACTGATTTGATCTCTTTTAAAGTCTACCGCGGCAGTGGCTATGGACATTACTTTTTTTAACTTCACATAATCTACCGGCTTTACAAGATAATTCAGGGCATTCACTTCAAAAGCCCCCAGCGCATAGTTATCAAAGCTGGTGGCAAATATGATGATAACATCTTCATCTATCTTTCGTATTTCCTTCGCTGTCTCCATACCAGACAGCCCTCCCATTTCAATATCCAGAATAAGAATATGGAAAATGGCTTCTTCATACTGCTCTAATAGTTTTTCTCCGCTGCTGAACCTGCATATGTCCAGTTTGTTTCCGCTTTCATTCTCGTAGGTCTTCAACAGGTTGCACAGCTCGTCCTGATAATAGATTTCATCATCACATGTGGCAATTCGGTAATGATTCAGCATATCTCTCTTCCTCTTTTAATTTTATTGGGATTTCTTTTATGCTCTAATTCTAATGGGAAACTTATTCCAAATCAATCCCTATGTGCTATTTGGTATAAAAACGGTGATATTTGGTATCGTTAAAAACATTTTGCAAAATTTAATTTTGTGCTATTGACATTATTACTAATTAGTAGTATATTAGAGCCATGGAAAACAAAACACTATTTGACACACAAACAGAAGTTAACATTCATACCCTTCGTGCACTGAACCGATGCAGCCAGCACGTCCATAGGAAGGAGCTAAGTATAATAAAGGACAGCGGCCTTACCGCCTCTCAATTTGAAGTTTTAGAAGTCCTCTATGACCTTGGTGATTTAAGAATCTGTGATATCATAGAGAAAATACTGGCTACCGGCGGTAACATGACCGTAGTAATCGACAATCTGGCAAAAGACGGACTGATCCAGCAATGCACGGACCCACAGGATAAGAGAGTGAAGCTTATTCGGATAACCGATAAAGGAAAATCTTTAATGGATGACCTGATTCCCCGCTATCTGGATAATATCAACTCCATTTTTAAAGAATTATCCGAATCAGAAAAACAGAGTCTAAGAGAAATACTAGTTAAACTTTCCGGTGTATCTTAATACACCTTCCTATTACCGTATATAGTACTAGTTAGTATTATTAGTGCCGGTATGAAAGGACATATTTTTAACCAAAATAATATTAAATCAAATTCAGGAGGATTTTACTATGAAGAGTTTTTTTGAAGCAATTAAAGACAGACGCACGGTATATGCTATCAGCAAAGAATCACCAGTATCCGATGAAAGAATTAAAGAAATCGTAGAAGAGGCCGTTAAGTATTCTCCCTCTGCTTTCAACTCCCAAAGCGGCAAGGTTGTATTATTATTTGGAAAGGAACACGATAAGCTATGGGATATCGCTCTGGAATCCTTAAGAAAAATCGTACCTGCAGAAAGCTTTGCTTCTACACAGGAAAAAATAGATTCCTTTAAAGCAGGTCACGGAACCGTACTTTTCTTTGATGACAACGGCATCGTAGAATATTTACAAAAAGAATATTCCCTGTATAAGGATAACTTCCCCGTATGGGCACAGCAATCAAATGGTATGTTACAGCTTGTAGTTTGGGCCGGACTGGAAACAGAAGGCCTTGGAGCCTCTCTCCAGCATTACAACGAGCTAATCGAAGAAGCCGTAAAGAAAGAGTGGGATATTCCCGCCTCCTATAAATTAATCGGCCAGATGCCTTTTGGAAAACCCACAGCCGCACCGGGCGAGAAATCTTTCGTACCTTTGGAAGAACGTCTTAAAGTATACGGAGCTTAAAGCTCAACCTCTATAACTCCCCTAAGAAAAAGGAGGCAGGGATGAAATCCTGCCTCCTTTTTCATTTATTTTGTTTGCTGTCAGTGCCGTTCTTTCTTTATTAATAAGCCTTGCCCCAGTAAACCATAGACTTTGCTTTCTTTCCGCAGCATATGCAGGTATCTGCTATTTCCTCCTGCTTAAAGGGCATACATCTGGAGGTAGCACCTGTCTCTTCCTTGATTTTATCCTCACAAGCCTGATCTCCGCACCACATGGCCTTTACAAAGCCGGGCTTTGTTGCAACAGCTTCCTTAAACTCCTCGAAATTCGTTGCCTGATAGGTATGGGCATCCCTGTGGATTCTTGCTCTTTCAAGCATTTCCCTTTGCATGGTATCGAGGATTTCTCCTACTTTCTCTGCCAGATTATCCAGGGATACTATAAGCTTTTCTCTGGTATCACGGCGTACAATGACTGCCTGGTTTTCTTCAATATCCTTCGGCCCAATCTCAATGCGGACAGGAATTCCTCTCATTTCCTGCTCGCTGAATTTCCAGCCGGGGCTCTTATCCGTATCATCTACCTTCACACGGAAGGCTCCCAGACGCTCTCTTAATTCTGCTGCCTTTTCAAGCACTCCCTCTTTATGCTGTGCAATAGGAACAATCATCACCTGGGTAGGTGCAATTCTCGGAGGAAGTACAAGCCCGCTGTTATCTCCATGTACCATAATGATAGCACCGATAAGTCTGGTGGTCATTCCCCAGGAAGTCTGATGTACATATTGGAGTTTGTTATCCTTATCCGTATACTGGATATCAAAGGCATGGGCGAAACCGTCGCCAAAATTATGGCTGGTGCCTGACTGAAGTGCCTTTCCGTCATGCATGAGTGCTTCTATGGTATAGGTGTCCTTTGCTCCTGCAAATTTCTCTTTATCCGTCTTCTTACCCCTTATCATAGGGATGGCAAGAACCTCTTCACAAAAATCCGCATAGAGATTTAACATCTGAATAGTCCTCTCTTCTGCTTCCTCTGCTGTTGCATGTGCCGTATGCCCCTCCTGCCACAAAAACTCTACGGAACGTAAGAAAGGTCTTGTGGTCTTCTCCCAGCGCACAACTGAGCACCACTGGTTATATACCTTGGGCAAATCTCTGTAGGACTGTATAATATTAGCGTAGTGGTCGCAGAAAAGGGTCTCGGAAGTAGGCCTTACGCACATTCTTTCCTGTAAAGGTTCCAGACCTCCGTGGGTTACCCAGGCAACCTCCGGCGCAAAGCCTTCTACATGGTCCTTTTCCTTCTGCAATAAGCTTTCCGGTATAAACATGGGCATATACACGTTCTCTACCCCTGTTTCCTTAAATCTTCTGTCTAATTCCTTCTGGATGTTTTCCCAGATGGAATATCCACCGGGCCTTAGGATCATACATCCTCTTACGCTGGAATAATCAATTAATTCCGCTTTTTTTACAACATCTGTGTACCATTGGGCAAAATCCTCTTCCATAGAGGTTATTGCTTCCACCAGTTTCTTTTCTTTTGCCATAGTGACTCTCCTTTCAGGACAATTATTTATAAACCTTACGTTTATACAGAGAAAGGCAATAAAAAAAGCCCTTCCTCCACAAGGGACCGAAAGACCTCGGCGGTACCACCCTAATTAACTGTCGCCAGTTCACTTTAACACCGTTAACGCCGGCTTTACGCTGCATTTTCATACAGTGCTCCAAGGCAGGTTCTATAAGGTCATCCTAAGAATCTCACACCAATCTATTCTCTCTCTGGGAGGATAACGTTTATATACTATTCCTTTTCTTCGCTTTGTATATTGATTTTATGCTACCTAAAAGGCTTTGTCAACCACTTTTTCTCATAAGATACCCGGCTTAAGCATCTCCTAACCGGCTTCTGGCTTCCTTTATAATCGTAACAATCAAAACCAGTCCTACCGGTCCGAGAAGGAAACCAAAAAAACCGAATAACTTAACTCCCACGTACATGGCCATCATGGTATAGACCGGCTTGATGCCTATACGGTTTCCAAAAAGCTTCGGCTCCACAGTCTGGCGTAAAAGCTGGCATCCGACATATGCCGTAAAAAGTATGGCAGCAGAATAAATATCCTTCTGGAACAGATTGATAACTGCCCAGGGAATCAAAATCATACCGCTCCCCAGTATCGGGAAAGCATCCACCACTCCAATTCCAATTCCCACCAGAAGGGCATATTTGTTGTGGATTAAAAACATTGATACGGTACATATGAGTGAAATCAGCAGCAGCATAATTCCC
The DNA here is from genome assembly GCF_900143645.1 of Anaerocolumna xylanovorans DSM 12503. Lineage (GTDB taxonomy): Bacteria > Bacillota > Clostridia > Lachnospirales > Lachnospiraceae > Anaerocolumna > Anaerocolumna xylanovorans. The sequence goes on from NZ_FRFD01000012.1 coordinate 122,140, forward strand.
TGGGTCTTTAAATAAGCAATACCCATACCGGACAGCTTCGAAGTAACAAGATGGATATCTTTATAAAAAACCGAATTTCTTACTCCCTCCCTATACTGTTCATCATCCTTAATCAGCAGCAGGATACTTACCAGCATAATTAAAAGTATTCCGATAAAACCTAACATTCCAATCAGCAGATTGATGCTTCTTGTAGTAATAACAGGCATTATCTTATTCTTAATAATCACCAGCACTCCGTCAAAGTTCGTATAAATAAAATTCTGTACGGTACCAAGCTTAATCCCAAGACATTTGTCACACCCTTCGCAAAGCTTATCAATATATCCTGTCAGAACAGATAAGTAAATAGGGAAATTCTTAAGCAGCGCTACCACCTGATTTAACAACATATCACCTAGGTTATATAAAATAAAGCCAATTACTGCAATTAGTAAACTTAAAGATATAATCGCTCCTAAAAGCTTTGGGAGCCTTGTCGTACGGTTTAAGAACTTGACTACCGGTGATAAAGCCGCTGCTATTAAATAGGCTATAATAAAAGGAGCAAAAAGAGGCAGCATATATTCCAATCCAATATACACTCCAAATACTGTAAGCATGACGACACCCAACATCTTAACCTTATTATTATCCTTAAAAGTCATAGCTTCCTCCCTTCCGCTCCTGATGAAATCCCAAGAAAATCTTTAGATAAAAGTACCAGATATGAATCCTATAAAAAGAGAAAAACAGAGAGTATTTATTTAATAAATACTCTCTGTTTTTATTATCTTCCAAAAGGCCATTTGTATGTTAGGTGATTATTTCATCAATTTCAAAAGAATGGTTTTATTGAATATTTAAGGCTGTCAAAAGAAAGGGAACACCTGCTTCTTTTGCCGCTTTTACTTCCTCTAATGCGCTTAATACCTGATAACTGTCACCATCTTTCCAGGCTGCAATCTGAACATTCGGAAGCTCTTTTATTTTTTCGTATTCAGAAATCCTGCCTTTTAGAGCATTTCTTTCTTCTTTCGTGACTTCTTCCTTATACAGGGATTTGGGAGACAGTAATATTCTGGTCCTATCTACCATCTGTCCGTGGTTATCAGCTATCAAAGCATAATAATCCTTTGCTTCTTTCATAATAATAGAGGCAATAAGCTCCGGTGAGGAATAAGCACTTTCAATTACCAGGTTATAATTGGAAAAATTAAAATATTCCAAATTATAAATATCTTTATAACGCATATTTTCCGTCTGTGCTCTCTGGAATAATTTTTCCTTTGCTTCTTCGATAGAGGAATACTGCTCTTCCTTTCCCCTGTTATCCTTCATTACTCTTTCTGCTGCAATATCTAAGCCCACTGAAAGAAATACCTTAAAAGATTTCTCCACGAAATGCCAGGCCAATCTGGAATCAAAAATAATGTTCTTATCCGGATTCTCTCTGGATATCCTGGCTGTTGTGTCGTCTATCATGTTATCGTATTTATGGTCACTGCACATTAACTGGTTCATCTCAAGGGTCGTTATGTTCATCTGCCTCGCCAGTTCTCTCTGAACCTTCCCTGTAGAATAAATCTCAAAGCCGTACTTGTCCTCCAATATTTTGCAGATTGTAGATTTTCCGCTCCCTAGATTTCCTGTTATCGTGATATGCATAGTGTCCTCCTAATCGTTTACCAAAACTTTTCTTAAAGTTTAATGGTTAACATTATAACACGGTACATGGCACAAGTAAAGCCTGTCAGAGTAACGCATTACAATTTTAACTCTATTCCGCCTGGTTTGCTCCTGCTTTGGAATACACTGTCTTTACATTGATACCCTCCAGCATGCCAAGCTTCCCTGAAAGGGAGTTGATGGTGTTATTATCTGCTTCTACAACAATACTGATAATATTCATCTCCTGGTCTCTTATGGGAAGTCCCATTCTGCCTATAATAAACTGTCCGAAATCATGAAGGATATGATTAACCTCCTCCACCTTATCAAGATTTTCCACAATAATACCAACTAATGCAATTCTTGTCTCCATAACACTTCTTCTCCTTTTCTTATTTATACTTTAAAGTTTATACCTTAAAACGATAGCCCACTCCCCAGATTGTCTCAATATACTGGGGTTTTGAAGTATTAAATTCTATCTTTTCTCTGATTTTTTTGATATGCACCGTGACAGTAGCAATATCACCTATGGAATCCATGTCCCAGATTTTCTGGAAAAGTTCCTCCTTGGTATATACCCGGTTAGGGTTTTCTGCTAAGAAGGTAAGCAGGTCGAATTCCTTTGTGGTAAAGTTTCTCTCCTCATTATTAACGTATACTCTTCTGGCTGTCTTGTCAATCTTTAATCCTCTGATTTCTACGACTTCGTTTTCCTTTAGGCTGTCCCCGGTCAGGCGCTCATACCGGGCAAGGTGTGCCTTTACTCTTGCCACCAGCTCGCTTGGACTAAAGGGCTTTGTAATATAATCATCTGCTCCCATGCCAAGGCCTCTGATTTTATCAATATCCTCTTTTTTGGCGGATACCATGAGGATTGGAATGTTCTTCGCACTGCGGATACCCTTGCAGATTTCAAATCCGTCCATACCCGGAAGCATCAAATCCAATATTATCAAGTTAAACTCTTCCTTTAAGGCTCTCTCAAGGCCCTTATCTCCTGCGTTTTCTATCTCAACCTCAAAATCGCTAAGCTCAAGATAGTCCTTTTCCAATTCTGCGATTGCCATCTCATCTTCCACAATCAGTATCCTGCTCATTTTTGACATCCTCCTTACACTTTCTTAATGTAAAATATACCGTTGTCCCATTATCCTCTTCACTCTCCGCCCATATGGTCCCCATATGGTCTTCGATAATTTTCTTTACTATAGCAAGCCCAAGTCCAGTGCCTCCTCTGGTAGAATTTCTGGAGGCATCTGCCCTGTAAAACCTTTCAAATATAAAAGGAAGGTCTCTTGCAGAAATTCCAACACCGTTGTCCCCTATACTGACAACTACCTCCTCTGCCCTGTTAAATTCTGCACCATCCATAATACGGATATCAATATGCCCCTGCCTGTTTCCCATATATTTAACGGAATTCCCAACAATATTACTGATAACACGCTTTAGCTGCTCCGCATCTACATTCACTTTTGTATCGTTATCCGTATCGTTATGATATTCTACCTCAATATTCTTTACTTCCAGGTCAAGGGTAATCTCTCCCAAGCAGTCTTCAAAATAATCTCCCAAATTGATGCAGGAAAAGGTATAAGGCATGGTGTCACAGTCAATCTTTGAATAAAAGGACAGCTCATCCACCAGAACCGATAAGTCGTTTGCCTTGGTGTATATGGTCTTTATATATTTCTCCTGCTTCTCCTTTGTATCTGCCACACCGTCCATAATTCCCTCTGCATAGCCCTTAATTGCTGTTATGGGAGTCCTTAGGTCATGGGAGATATTACTGATTAATTCCTTCATCTCCTGCTCATAACGGAGCCTGACATCAATTAACTCCTTTAGCTGAATTCTCATTTCCTCAAAGTCCACACAGAGCTGCCCAATCTCATCCTCCGGATCTCCTTCAATTGAATAATCCAGATTTCCCTCTTTCATGGCATTGGTTGCAGCATGAAGAGTGTTTATTGGAATAATAATACTTCGGTAAATCCATATAATAAGTACCGAGGCCGTAAGAATAATAATAGATATCAGTGATAAAAGGAGCTGGATGGCAGATGCCTTTATCTGCGGAATCAATGTATCCAGTTCGGTTATAATAAATATGCTTCCCTCGGTCCCGTCACTGTAGTAAAAATCCTGCTGCTTTAACAAAAATGGGGAACTTCCGTCTACGTATAATCCACCCTCTGCATTTCCGGTGTGTTCACCAAAGGCTGGGATGTTTTCCTTTATTTCACTAAATCTTTTATCATTACCGGTATATATATAATCATTTCCTTTTCTTATAACAAGATAAGAATATTTCCCCTTCAACTCCTTCTCAAGATAGGCGATATACTCTTCCTCTTCGAATTTTGCCGGGGCCTTTGCTGCTGTTAAAACAATTTCATTATATACTCCTCTTGTAAGCCTGCTTAAAAGCTGTACAGGATTCGAAATTGCCGTAATAGAATTGGTTTTTACATCGTAGGTTTGCTTTATCTCATTGTTCTGATACCCAATAATAAGGCTCAAGGAAAGGCAGACCAGTAAAAGAGGTATCGTCGTTATAATAAGAAAGGCTGTCAGAAGCCTGCCTTTTAATTTCAAGGTTAATCCTCCTATCAGATTATTCCATAGTTTCTACCCGTATTATACCATAAGCCTGCCGGTTCTACACGGAAAATAACTATGAACTTTCCAAATATTTTATGAACTCCTCGTCAGCCGTATTATCGTTAAAAGCTGGTATACCCCCTGTTTCACAAAATAATCCATGTAAAGAATAATAAAAGAACAGGAGGTATCTGCCGGATATGGCAGAATACCTCCTGTTCTTATTTCATGTATTATTTCTTATACTTCTTAAGCAATTCTGCCTTATCTGTTTTCTCCCAGGGCAGATTAAGATCATTTCTGCCGAAATGTCCGTAAGCTGCTGTCTGTTTGTAGATAGGGCGTCTTAAATCCAGCATCTTGATAATTCCTGCCGGACGAAGGTCAAAATTCTCTCTGATAATCTCAACTAATTCCTCAGAGCTTAAACTGCTTGTCCCAAAAGTATCAACCATAATTGAGGTAGGCTGTGCAACGCCGATAGCATAGGAAAGCTGGATTTCACATTTATCTGCAAGCCCTGCCGCTACAACATTCTTTGCAACATAACGGGCAGCATAAGAAGCAGAACGGTCAACCTTGGTGCAGTCCTTACCGGAAAAGGCTCCGCCGCCGTGACGGGCATATCCGCCGTAGGTGTCAACGATAATCTTACGTCCGGTTAAACCGCTGTCTCCGTTAGGTCCGCCAATTACAAAGCGGCCCGTAGGATTGATAAAGAACTTTGTCTTCTCATCCACCAATTCCTTCGGAAGCACTTCATCAAATACATACTTCTTAATGTCTTTATGTATCTGTTCCTGGGTAACCTCCGGATTATGCTGGGTAGAAAGCACTACAGCATTCAAATGTACAGGTTTGCCTTCTTCATTGTATTCAACTGTTACCTGTGATTTTCCGTCCGGTCTTAGATAAGCAAGGGTACCGTCCTTACGAACCTTTGTCAGCTGCTTTGTCAGCTTATGGGCCAGGGAGATAGGATAAGGAAGATACTCCTCTGTTTCATTGCTGGCAAAGCCAAACATCATACCCTGATCGCCTGCTCCGATTGCTTCCAGTTCATCCTCTGACATGGTATGTTCCTTTGCTTCCAGTGCCTTATTAACTCCCATGGCAATATCCGGAGACTGCTCATCAAGTGCTACGATAACTCCGCAGGTATCAGCGTCAAATCCATAGTCGGATCTGTCATAGCCTATCTCACGGATTGTATCGCGTACTATCTTCTGAATATCCACATAACCCTTTGTTGTGATTTCTCCCATTACCAGTACTAAGCCTGTTGTAATGGCTGTTTCGCAGGCAACACGGCTCATAGGATCCTGTTCCAGCATAGCGTCTAATACCGCATCTGATACCTGGTCACAGATTTTATCGGGATGCCCCTCTGTTACTGATTCTGATGTAAATAATAATTTGTTCATTTTTCTCCTTTCGTAAATAGCAAACTTTGGTTTGTTATTCCTATAAACTAAAAAAAGCCCTGCTATAAGCGGACTTGAAAAAAAATCAAACCCTCTTATTGTTCGATTACTCGCTCAGGTTGGCACCTTCCGCAAAGGGGGTTGCCGTGACTTCATAGAGCCTTTACTCTCCGTCACTCTGAATAAGAGAAATATGTTATATAATATTATACTTGTAAGTGTAGAATATAGCATCCCCCCGCCTTTGTCAAGCATTTTTTTATTGACAATTCTCGCGCTTTTTTCTATACTAAGGCTATATATTGGAAATTGCAGATGGATTAAAAATCTGTAACCATATGCGCCAGATAAGACGCGGATAGGAGCGGAATAGAAGTGAGTAAACAAAGAATTTCCATAAGGCAGGCCCGGCCCGGTCTAATTGTGGCAGATGACATATACAACGCATCCAACCAGTTAGTAATATCCAAGGGAGTGGTTCTTACTGACAGAATTATCACACGTTTGAAATTTAATTCTATCACTGAATTTAATATTATTTTAGAAAGAAAAGAAACTCCAAAGCTAGCCCAAGATATGAGTTATTCCCAGAAAGTGCGCGAAAGCGCCGAGTTCAAGGAATTCCAATCTGCCTTCACCGAAAAAGTAACTGCTTTTAAGGGCGAATTAAACAAGCTGACAGATAAAAATGAGTCTATTAATATCAATGAATTGCTGGAGCACACCACCGACTTACTTCAAAAAACCCGCAATGGAATACATGTTTTTGACATGCTTCACTGTATGAGAGAATACGATGACATTACCTATGTACATTGCATGAATGTATCTCTTCTTAGCAATGTGTTTGGCCAATGGATGAAGCTTCCGGAAAAAGAGCTTGAGCTCCTTACTCTGGCCGGTCTTCTCCATGACATAGGAAAGCTCTCCCTGCCTAACGAATTAGTCAATAAGCAGGAGAAACTGACTCCTTCCGATTATGTAACTATTAAAACCCATACCATACAGGGATACAACATTTTAAGAAACAAGGGCCTTGATCCCAGAATTGCCGATGCTGCCCTGATGCATCATGAACGCTGTGATGGCAGCGGCTACCCATACAGGCTTAAGGGAGATAAGATTGAACCCTTTGCAAAAATTATCGGTATTCTTGATGTTTATGACGCCATGACTTCGGCAAGAGTATACCGTCCGGCCTTAAGTCCTTTTGAAGCTATCTCCGTCTTTGAATCAGAAGGTCTTCAAAAATATGATCCGGCTTACATACTGCTCTTTTTAGAAAAGATTGTACAGGCTTATGTCGGCAACCGCGTCCGCTTAAGCAATGGTGCGGAAGGAGAAATCCGCCTTATCAATCAGCATGCTTTATCAAAGCCAATAATCCAGCTTGGATCCTCTTTTATTGATTTATCAAAAGAAAGAGAATTATCCGTAGCAGCCATTCTGTAATTTGAATTTATTAAATAAAGAGAAGGGGCTGTCGCAAAATACGAAATATAAATTCTATTTTGCGACGGCCCCTTTTAAATTAGTTTTTTATCACGCCTACCGCTAAATCTGTCAATTGTTTTAAGTCTTTTTCCTTTAACTGATAGCTGGATGTGTCTTTGCGGGCAGGTTTTTGAGAGGATGATAATAAGTCGGCAATGTGCAGATCCAACAAGGCAATGGGTTCTGCTCCGGTTCTCTTTTTTAAATCGTCTTTTAATTTTGGATTGGTCCCGTCTGCGCCTCCGCTGATGGAAATAAAACCATACCTGTTCGGATGTTTTTTTAAATAGTGAAGGTACGGGCGAAGCGGCGATGCAATATGTCCCATCCAGACAGGAGCAAAAAACAAGACTCTGTCATAGGTTGTTATAATATCCGGGGAAGGCTCCACCTTTGGCATCCTGCCAAAGATCATATCCCAAATAATTGACTGCATCGTCCTTGCTTTACTCACAGAAATTTCAATGTGATCTGCTGATAATTCTTTGGCAACACTGCATGCCAAGGCTTTATTGTTGCCTGTGTACGAATACGATATTACAGCTGTTCTCATAGGTCATCCTCCTCTTCATTCAAGGTTCTGGCAGGGCAATCCAGAAGTCCCTTCATTGTGAACTCAGCCAGGTATTCTATCAGATGGGGAAAATACTGAATTCCAATCTCGTCCTTGTGTGTTTCGGCAACAATCAAGGCAGTAAACATCGCCATAATCAACTCCGCATCAATATCACTTCTCATCCTGCCAGCTGCTTGCCATTCCCTTACGATTTCGATAAAATTGCTGTAAAGAAAGTCTACATTCTTAAGTCCTTTTTCTTCACAAAAGCTCTTTTCTATTTTGTTAAATACATCTCTGTTGTACCATTCCCGCAATATTGGATTTGAGTTCATACCCTGATAATTTAAAAGCATCATTTGCTGCATGGTATGCATGGGGTCGGCATTTACATCTAAGGATTCCATGATGCTCTTTTTTAAAATAACGTTTTCTTCGTTGTAAATATCCAAAAACAGCGTTTCTTTTGATGGGTAGTAATTATAGAACGTACCTGCGGCCATTCCCGCCATTTTCATAATTTCAGCAACATTTGTATCCTTAAAACCTTTTAAACTAAACAAGTGCTTTCCACAACGGTATATTTCTGCTTTTTTATCCATTATTTCATATCTCCCTGCTTTCATGTATGTCCTTTTAGGCGGACATTTTTCTTCCTAAAAAATCAAAGAAGTGCCCAACAGCCTTTTTTACAGGCCCTAATGAAGTTTCATAATAATAATCAGACTTAAACCATCCCTTTTCCTGATAATAACGGAAATCCCGGTATGCTTCATCTATCATAACGCTCATACTTGTTCGTGAAAGCCGGAATAGCATCAGCCTGAAAATGGAAGGCGAAGGCGTTGTGCGCATCAGTTCTTTGTAAAAGGCTGATGCTGCCTTTTTTATTCTTCTGTCATTTTTCCTGCGCATGGCTTCCGTACCAGGCTCCAGTGTTGCTAAAACGCATCCTTTTGCCGCATGAAAACCGAGATTTTCCCCCATGGCATTCAGATACTTTACAATTTTGTTTCCGCCATAAATGCCCTGGGTGACAATAGCTGTACAAGCTTTCCCAAAAAAACGCGGTCTATGAAAGATAAAGGCCAGTCTGTCAAACATGTTTTTCATTCGCGCAGAAATATGAAACGAGTAATTGGGAGATGCAAATATGACGCCGTCCGAATGACTTATCTTATCAATCAGAATATCCCTGTCATCCTTTAAAGGACAATATTCTTCTCCTTTATCAAAGCACAACTTGCATCCTCTGCAATATTCAAGGTTGTAATCATGTAAAAAGATATATTCAAATTCAATTTCACCATAGGACTTTAAGTAATTCCCGAATTTAAGAACTGCATCATATGTCCCTCGCTTCTGCTGACTTCCTATTAACGCGATAACCTTTTTCATGATTGACCTCCAAAGATATAAGTTGACCCGATTTATGAATGAATACTTTTCTATTCATTCATAAATTTAATATTAGCATATTAAATTTGAGATGTCAATATTGAGTCATTTTATAGTTTGATAGCCAAAAGAGCGCGTAGCAAATGCGACGCGCTCTTTTTATCATAAAAATATTCTAGCTGACTTTCAGCTTAAACTTCTGAATGGCTTTTTCATCTTCTGCATCCAGTTTCGCCATAATAGCTCCAAGTCCCTGCATCTTTCTTTCAAAATTCTCATAGCCTCTTTCGATATATTCAACCTGCTCTACAAGAGTAAAGCCTGTTGCTGCAAGACCGGCTATTACAAGCGCTGCCCCGGCTCTTAAATCAGGAGCACTTACAATAGCTCCCGTAAGATTTTTAACACCTACAATAACAGCTGTGTTTCCCTCTACTTTAATGTTAGCCCCCATCCTGGAAAGCTCATCCACATAACGGAGCCTGTTCTCAAACAACGTCTCCGTTACAATACTTGTCCCTTCGGAGGTGACTAAAACAGCTGAAATCTGCGGCTGCATATCTGTTGGAAAGCCAGGATAAGGCAATGTCTTAACATGAGTATGTCCAAGAATACCCGTTGCACTTACTCTGATAGCATCATCATACTCCTCGACATGTGTTCCAATCTCAATCAGCTTAGCCGTTATTGCTTCCAAATGCTTTGGTATAACATTTTTAATCAGTACATCACCCTTTGTAGCTGCCGCAGCAAACATAAACGTTCCTGCTTCAATCTGGTCAGGGATAATGGTATATTCACTTCCATTTAACTTCTCTACACCCTTAATACGGATAACATCCGTTCCGGTGCCCTTGATATTCGCTCCCATGCTGTTTAAGAAGTTTGCGACATCAACTACATGAGGCTCCTTGGCAGAGTTCTCAATAATGGTGACTCCCTCTGAAAGACAGGCAGCAAGCATAATATTAATGGTGGCTCCCACGCTGGCACAATCCAGATAAATATGGTTTCCTTGCAGCTTATCGGCCTTGGCTTTTATCATTCCATGCTCAATTTTAACAACAGCACCTAATGCCTCCAGCCCTTTGATATGCTGGTCAATGGGACGGCTTCCGATATTACAGCCTCCCGGCAGTGCCACCTGAGCTTTTTTATACTTTCCTAAAAGTGCTCCCAGCAGATAGTAGGAAGCTCTGATTTTCCTGATAAAGTCATAATCAATTCCAATATCAGAATCAATGCTCTTCCCGTTAACCCTTACGGTATGCTCATCTATTCTCTCAACTTTGGCACCTATTTCTTCAATGGCCTGTAAAAGCACATGAATATCCCCGATATCCGGTAAGTTTCCTATCACGACCGGTTCATCTGTCATTATTGCCGCACATATAATACCAAGTGCAGCATTTTTAGCGCCACCGATAGTGACCTCTCCTTGCAAGGCCTTACCACCTTTTATAATATATTGCTCCATCGCACACCTCTTTACCAGCTTACTTAATAAATATTACATATGGCTTTTACGCAAAATTAAAACCTCTTTCGCTTATGCTTCATGCAAAGAGGCCGCCATATCATATTCTCTATATTCAGAATGTCTTTTGTATTCGCTTCATAAATCACCTTGATTATATCATAAAACTGCAGGTTGTAAATAATTTTTCTCTGATTTATGCTTTCTGTTATTCCTCTTTGTATAAATCAATCTCTTCTATAATCTTTTCCATAAGTTCTTCTGTGTTTAATTGTTCCCCACTCACTGTAATGTGAGCATATTTCTCATAAAGAGGGCATCTCTCGTCATAAAGCATCTTAAGATCCTGCCCCGTTCTTAGTACAACTCCTCTTTGCTTCATATTTCCCAGGCGTTCGGTTATTGTCTGAAGCGACAGCTTGATATAGACAATAATCCCATTCTCCCGCAGATGTTCCATCGCTTCCTTTCCGTAAATTACGCTTCCCCCTGTGGCAATTACTGTATTTACGGCATCTATTTCACTATTAATCTGATTTTCAATAGCCAGAAAACCATCTATTCCTCTTTTGTCAATGATATCCTTTAATAACTCTTTTTCCTGCTCCTGAATCAATAGGTCGGAATCAAGAAACTGATATCCTAAAACCTTAGCAAGGATGATTCCAATGGTACTCTTACCGGCTGAAGGCATTCCAACTAAAATAATATTTTTCATGGGCATGTCCTTTCGCACATAATGTAGTGATTATAACATCTTTATCACTCTTCGCCAAGTACTTTTTATTTTTTCCGGCAGAACGCCTTTTCATGCTATTTATTTTTTGACACTATAGCCAAATGTTCCCAGCAGCTCTCCCAGTCCATAATATTCGCCATGGGAATAAACAATCGGCTTCGCTTTATTCAAATCAAATTTTCCTTTTTCGTTCATATACTTACTGGCTGCATGGACTCCGAGCACTTCTGAAAGAAACATGTCATGAGAACCCAATGGGATAATTTCCTTTAACTTACATTCTATGTTAACAGGTGCTTCTGCAATACACGGAGCATCCACATTAATTCCTTTTACAGGCGTTAATTTCATTTCCTTGAATTTATCCACATTTCTTCCGGATTTGACCCCGCAGTAATCTGCCGCTCTTACAAGGTTTTCATCCGTGAGATTTATGGTAAATTCTCCTGTCTCTTTAATAATATCATAGGAATACCGCTCTTTTCTAAGAGAAATATATACCATTGGCGGATTGGTACAGACCGTCCCCGTCCATGCAACTGTGATGATATTATTTCTCCCTGCCTTATCCCTGCAGCCTACCATTACAGCAGGAAGAGGGTAGAGCATATTGCCGGGTTTCCAAAATTCTTTTTCCATTTTTACCTCTTTTCTAGCACTATCATTTTTCTTCATTTTATTGTATAATATAACTTATTAGAAATTGCTTTTCAAATTTCTGATAAAAGGCGGTTCTTTTGCCGCCGTGCATCCGATTATAGGAACATATTTTCGTTCCTATAATAGACTTAAGAAAAACAATATCCTACAATAAACTTCAATTAAGGAGGCATTAAATATGGCTGATAATCTGATTTTAATAGAATCTGTAACACAAAATGTTCAGGACAAAGTGAAACAGTCCCTTAAATTCCGCACCGGTAAATTCGTTTGGCGTGTCAAATTTACTGCCCCTCTTGATCCTGCAACTGTCAATAATAAGAATCTTTATGTGACTACGGTAAACCAAATGCCCTTAAAGACCTATATCCGTTATGATACCATCAACCAATACATAGAGATTGAGCCTCTTGAGGCTTATTCCCAAAACGAATCCTATATTTTAACCATAACAAGAAATGTGAAATCAAAAGGCGGCAAGAATCTAAAAACACCTGTAACCCTTCAATTTAAGATACAGGATTAGTTTTCCTGCAACGCCAGCATTAATGCGGGTATTACCTGTTTCTTCCTGGATACAACATTCTCAAGGTAAAATACTTTGTCATTTTTGTCAAAGTGGAAGGTATTAATTAGCATCTCCTTGGCTCCCGCACCCTGATATAGGAACTCTGTAGAACTGTCCATAATGCTGGTGAGCATAAAGAACAGCATTTCCACTCCATGCTCATGATAAGCTTTCTGCATATAGGGAACCAGGGATTCTTTTATTTTATCAAGCTCTTCCCTGCTCATGGAACTAATCTGCCCTACTCCAAAGGTAACCTCTCCGGCAGTAAATTTTTTGAAATCCTGATAAAAGATTTCTTCCGGACTCTTATTCGTTAAATCACTGCCTGCTGCAAACATTCTTCCGGCAAATTCCTCTGTCTGTATTCCTGCAATCAAAGCCAATGCCTGTGCAGCCTGTTTATCTGCTTCCGTACAGGTCGGTGAACGGTATACCAGCGTATCCGACAGTATAGCAGCACAAAGAAGCCCTGCTATCTTAGGCTCAATTTCTATCTGGTGCTCCTGATACATCTGATAGATAATGGTCGCCGTACATCCTAAAGGCTGGTTCCTGAAAAATACGGGATTGATAGTTTCCAGACTGCCAAGCCTGTGATGGTCTATGATTTCTAATATTTCTGCATCTTCTAGCCCGTCAACTGCCTGGGATTTCTCATTATGGTCTACCAGAATAATCTGCTTTCTTTTTGCTCCTAACAGATTTCTTCTTGATATCATTCCAAAATAATGTCCGTCTTTATCCAATATGGGAAAGTCTCTGTGCCGCTTTTGCGCCATGATGCCTTTAATATCTTCAATGTAATCCTCCTTGGTAAAAAAGAGGATATCCTTATCTGTCATAAAAAACTGAATCGGTATGCTTTGGTTAATAAGTCTGGCCGCAGTAAAGGTATCATAAGGTGTCTTTATAATAATACAGTTGTTGTTCTGTGCCATCCTGGTAATAGTCTTGGATACGCTTGCTCCGTCACATACAATGATACAGCCTGCATTCATCTCGATAGCACATAGCTGGGACTCATAGCGGTTTCCCAATATCACAACATCATCTTTTTCAATATAATTTTCCATAAGGTCAGGGTTGGCTGCTGCAATTAATACCTTGCCTTCACGGAACATTTCCTCTCCGCTTCCTACGAGTAATTCCCCTTCCAGGGTCTCCACCAGATTTCTGCAGGGCGTATGGGCTTTTGTGAGAATTCTGTTATCATAGACATCCATATAGGATTTCGTGATATCACCTACCGTTATAAGTCCTTCCAGATGATTTTCGGTATCCACTATAGGGAGGGTCACCACATTGTTTTTTCTCATATAGGACCACGCTTCTTTTAAAGAGATATTTTTTTCTACTCCTTTTGTCCTGCGGACTTCAATGTCTTTGACCTGCGTGCGGACATCCGGCAGATACGCCGGTGCACTTGCTTTAAAGGCTTCCAGAACAAATTTTGTCTCTGAATTGATATGTCCTGCCCTTTTCGGCACATAGTCTTCCCCTGTCAGCTTACTTTTCAAATTCGCATATGCGATAGCTGAACATATAGAATCCGTATCCGGATTGACATGCCCTATTACAAATATCTGGTTTCCCATCCTATTATATTTCCTCCGTTATAAGATCTTCTTTTATTATATATAATAAATCCTCTTCTGTCAGTTTCCCGCTGTTTAATATATCCCCTAACAGTGATTTATATCTTTTGTCGGCGGCTTTCTTTGCTTTTACAGCTAGTCTCATTGTCTCTCCATAGGCTTCCCTATCGCTGCACGCAGCCTGTGCTTCTTTTAAGATCTTTACAAATTCTTCTTTTGTCTCATCCTTTAGCTTATAATTGTTATTCTCAAGATATTGTTTTGCAAAGAAAACAAGCTGCTTTAGACTATATGGAGCAAGTGAGATTTCATAAGCAAAATATTCTTTTAAATACGGATAGTTGTCTAAAAAATCAGTAATCTCGTCTTTTGTCCCTTCCATTACCGCGAAAATATTATCCTGCGTTTCCTGAAAGAAAGCATAGAGCCTCTGTGCCGTTTCTGCCTGAATTTCTCCGGGATTTTCTATAATCAGGGAGCTTCCGTAGAGTTTCTCCTTTTGCTTTAGAATGTCAATTTTATTAAGCTTCTCCCCTGTTATTTTGGCAATCCTGTCTGTTTTTATCCAATTAAGGCAATACAGCACCTTACAGATCTTTAGAGCCAGAGAAGTCTTACCGCTTTCTTTTTCTCCGCTAATACATAAGAATTTCGTATTTGCAGAATCGGAAAGTATATTTTCAAGGCAATAACGAAACTGCTCTTTTATTTCCTCCGATTGCAGGAAGCCGCCCAATTCCCTCTGGTAATCAAAGGAAGCCTTCTCAAATAAAGAAAAGATGCTCTCTGCCGTTAGCGCATCGGGTTCTGTTCTATCCAGTTCTGTGCTTTGGGGTTCCATGTCATCCTGTTCTATCCTATCCGGTTCTGCACTTTGGGCTTCTATGCTGCTATGCTCTGTACTTTCAGGTTCTACAGCATCCTGTTCTATCCTTTCGGGTTCCGGATTTTCAAGTCCTGCGTTTTCTGTCTTTGCACTTTCCGGTTCTTCTTCCCCCTGCTTTTCTTCCGTGACAGGTTCCTCTTTTTTATCTGCTTTTATTATTACCGTTTCTTCCTCTTCACCTGTCTGGGTATCTTCAGGCTCCGCATAGCTGTCTTCGGTATCTTCCTCTTTTTCTTCTTCTGCAAGATACTCGTTTATCTGTTCTCTGATATTTCGATAATCCTTGGTCTTATCAAGTCCCAGCCTCTGCCTTGTTTCATTTTTATCCTTCGCCTTTAAAATGTGCACCGGATCAATCTCTCCGACATAATAGGCTTTTAAGAGCTTGGCCTTTTCTACATAGATACCGTCTCCAAACCAAAGGATAATATCGGAACATTCCCTGACACACTTGTCCTTCATCCCTGCCTTATGGTAAAGCTTGGCAAGTTCATAAGCCCAAACTTCAATATATTCGTATTCCTTTAGCTGCTCTAAAGAATCTATCAGAACATCTGCCGGCTCTCCCTTTAATTTATCTATATAATAGCGGAATATAAAACAATAGGAATCATCAGAGGCCGACCTTTTGTATTTCAGAAAGCACTCCTCTGCCTGATCCACATCTCCCCTTTTTATCGAAAGCTCTACCATCTGATAGAGAACACGCCTTGTTTTCGATTTCTCATAAATCCTGTAAAGGAGCTCCATGGCCTCATCATACCGCTCGGTTTCCGTTAACACATCGGCTAAAATGCTTAAATCGGTCAAAGACTTTATTCTGCGTAAATCCATGGTGTCAAGGATCTTGACAGCTTTCTGGTATTGTCCTTCATCTGTTAACTTGCGGATTTCTTCTATTTTTACAATGTTATCATACCGTTCCATCGCAGCCTCCTTTTCGCCACCAATACCTCAAATAGTTCTTTTATGGAATCTATCTTACCATTTTCACTGTATTTATACAAGTTCTTTCCCGCCCTTTGGAGGCGCAATTACCAATCCCTGATTTACATCTGCCGCAAAAAAGGGTGCCGCAATCCATAATTTAATTGCAGCACCCGCTTCGTTTGCACTTAGGCCTATTCATCATGTTTATCCTTTTCGTTCGCTCTTTTTATTACTGCAACAATCAGGGAAATGAATAACCCTGTTGCGGATACAATAAATAGTATTAATGCAGAATTATCATTTGAAGCTTCTGGAGCAGAAGAACCCGATAGGCTTTTGAATAACCAAAAAGCAGCTACCACCAGAACAACGGAAAAGATAACTGCTATAACAGAGGATATTACCGTCTTTTTGCTGTCAGTTCTTGGAGGCAGATAAGCATTTGCCCCTATTATTCTGATAAGATATATCCCCATACACGCCATGATAATCACCATAATATTGGAAGGATAGGGAAGCCAGCGGATTCCTCCCCCATAGAGTCCCGAATCCAGTAAAAGGGCGTAAAACATTAGCATAAACATCTGATTTCCAATGCTGTTACGTTTTTCTTTCTGCATTTCATCCAAGCGGTTTTCATTGATTTTCATATTCATCATCCTCCCAAAAAAGTTGGTCAAGAGTTTTTCCAAGGACCTTGCAAATTGCTATGCACAGATTTATTGAAGGGTTATAATCTCCTTTTTCGATAGCGTTCATTGTCTGGCGTGCAACTCCAACGGCATCTGCAAGGTCTTTTTGTGTCATGTCTTTTGCCGCTCTGGCAGCTTTTATTCTTAAATTTTTACCCATTGTTGCTACCTCCACCGTCATTGTATCATTAATACATCATTATGTCAAATATATATTACATTTATTTGTATATATATGACTCAATCCAAAATCGGGAAGGTCGCATGGTGGGTTGAAACACGACTTTCCCAGCCAGGGTATCATTTTTCTAAAATAATTGAGGCTCTAATTATAAAAATAAAATACCTCTTTCTATTCAAGATACAGCAAAGAAGGATTCAAAAAATAGCAGGCCGGCTTGAATCAGCCGGTCTGCCATTAGAAAGTATGATATGTATAAGAAAAAAACTATAGACTCTTATAGAAATCCAGGGTGTCCTTAAGCTCTTTGATTACTTCTCCCCCGTCTTTTTCCAGGGCACGGTATCTAAGTTCTGTATCCTTAATTTTCTTTATTGTGTTTCTTGCATGCCGCTCCATTGCTTCGGCAAACAAAGGCATCCCTTTTAGATGCTCACGGATTTCCTTTTTAAAAGGGCAGTAGGTAGCAAGAATTTCACGGGCTATCCTGTTTAATTTGACAGCTCCGGTAGCCTCTCCCTTTACCCAGCCTTCATAGTCAATTACAAAAATCTCTCTGTAATTATTTCTGCCCTTTTGTATCTGAGCCTTAATCTTTTCCCTCATTTCTTCTGAAATGTCTCTATTCTTACGGTAAAACTGTATGTAGTCGGCATATTCAGAGGTCAGGGACTTTTCCTTGATATTATTCCAGGCATTTCCCTGGATACTTCTGCAAAGCTCCCAGCGGAACTTTCCGCATACCTTAATCAGCATATCATTAAAATTGGCATCCGCAAACATAGGGAATATGAAACGCCCTTCTCTGCTCTTTTTCTTTCCTGTAATCTCCTGCCACATAACCCCATGGTAACCCATGACCGGCATCAGAATAATGTCAGGATAAACCGGCTGCATAAGGTATTCTTTTGCAATGCCCTTTGCCTGGTTTACATATAATATTTCCCTGTGAAAGATGGAGTAGTCAACCTCCAGCAAATTATTCACAGCGGAATTTATACGCTCAGGCGTTAACAGCATATTCTGAAAACTTTTTACGATACTCTCACCCCAGAGGAAAGGTACGAATGTGCTGAACTGTCCATTTACAACCTTGCTGTTATAGCGGAACATATTCTGCATTTCATATTTAACTTTTAAAATAGGATTTGTTAATGCTTCTTTTTCCCCTTCTTCTGTAATTTCCCCTCTCTTACGGTTGTTTCTTAACCAATCTACATATTCCTGGTCAAATTCGTTTTTGGAGGGTTCCTTTTCTCCTTTATAAATGCAGGTAAGCCAGGTCTTTATATCATAAACCTTGCAATGTCCTGTCTGCTTAAGCATCTCATCATCAAGAAAATACAATTCCCTTATCTGGTCAGTAGTTAAGAGCCTTTCGTCCAGAAAGCCGTACTTTAAGAATAAATCAATTATTTTGGGTGCATTTCCATCTCTGCATGCTTTTAGAAATACGCTCTCGTAAAGCTCGTAAAAATGCTGTGTCAGCTTTCTTCTAAGAATTCTTATTCTGTCATCTGTTGAGAACTTATCTCTCAAATTAATAAAATCCAACATTCCCTGTGCCATTTCATCCGCCTTTTCGGTATCATACAAGGCGTAAACACATATCTGCTGTAACGCTCCCTGAAGAGTCTCGGTAACTTCCTTTGCTTCATCTTCGGTATACTGAAAATTGTTCTCTACCTGTTCCTTGCGATTAGAGGATTTGGAGATAAGCATATAGTAGATTTCCTCCATACGCTTTCTGTCAACCTTGCATTTCCTCCCAAGCTTTTCCTCAAAGGTCTTTTCCAGATAGTTAATACGTTCGACGATAGCGTCTACCACCCTGATTAACTCTCTGTTGTCTCCTCCTGTTTCTTCGATGTTTATCGCAAGAGAAGCATAACTTTTATACAGGCAGTTATCCGAATTACTGATAAGACCAAGTAAAAGGCTTTCAAGATAATCTGACATTCTGCTGCATTCGGACAGCATCTGGCTTATAATCTCCTGAGTATCTTCCAGTGTATACAGTGCTACAATTTCCCCGTAAGAGCAAAAGCTCTTCCAGGTATCCACGGATATCCTGGCACTTTCTTTGTAATATTCCAGTTTTTTATCATCCAGCAGGGTTTCTTCGTTATAAGGCTCAAGTTCCTTTAATGCCGTTATTGGATTGACGGAATATCCCAGCTTGCTGCCAAGCTCCATATATTTCCCATGGTACTTATCGGCAAATTCATAGATATCCTCTGCCGCATTACGAAGTTGTGAATAAATCTTTTCAATTTCAGCCACATATCTGGACAAGGATGCAGACATTAACCCTTTATAATCTTTATTTATTGTAAAAATATCTGCTACTTCTTCCATTCGCTGTACCGGAAAGCTATAGAACAGCACTTCATCAAAAGCTTCGTAAGAGCACAGATATCTGCCAAAGCTCAAATCACTTGCCCCGATAAAATTACCGGTACCAAGCACTACTCTGGTTCCCTTGCTTTTGGCAAGCACTCTTCCCTTTAGAATAATTGCTACCCCTTTAACATGCTCCCCTTCCAGATATATTGTTGTATTCTTATCTACCTGATTTACTGCATTATGATTAATTACTATTCCCATGACTCACCTCAGCAATCTTTTGCGTATAATCTATTATAATCCATAAACCGACAATTCGGAAGATGAATTTTGCATATTTATCGGTTCCAGGTATAGTAAAAAAGCACCAATATGGGTAAACTTACCGCATCTTTTTGGAAATAGGCCTTTGAAAGCTTCTATCAAGGGCGGAAGGATGGATATAAAACAACCCGTGGGCATCCTTAACGAAGCATTTTTGATATATAAACTTGGAGAATTCTATAGAAACCAGAAAATGCCGTCCACATTTTATGTGACGACATCTTTACCAGATGATAAAATCTATTATATTAATCCGTGCGTCTTGCTTTGAATGTATACCATAAGCGTTACCCATACAGTTAACTCGGCTCAGGCACCCTCACGGCACACAGGAGCTTTCGCTTAGTGCTGCTTCATTCCTGACCTGACACGATTCACGAATTCCTGTTGCGTAAGACCCAAACGTCAACATCACTTATAAGGGGCTGCCCTACAGTATAACACCCTGGGCAAGACATCACCCCTGCTGTAGCGGATTGCAGGTACAGGGCACCGCTATCTCCCCGGCTGCACGGAAATTTTATGACATTGTAATTGCTAAGTTAGTATACTTTATTTCAGCCGCAAAGTCAAGTAACTCCTTCCCTCTCCATCTCTTTTCTTTTTTCCTCTTTTTCTTTTCTGTTGCGGATTCTAAGGTCAACAAAGAAATCCTGCAATACCTTTTTGCATTCTTCTTCCATGATACCGGTAGTCAGTTCCACCCGATGATTAAATTCCTCCATCTGAAGGATATTTAGAATTGAACCTGCACATCCTGCTTTTGGATTCATGGCTCCTACGATCACCTCTTTTATTCTGGCCTGAACAATGGCACCCGCACACATCTGACAGGGTTCCAGGGTCACATAGAGGGTACAGTCCTCCAGCCGCCAATCCCCCATAGCTTTACTGGCTTTTTGTATGGCAGTAATTTCTGCATGGGCAAGAGTGGTTTTTTGGGTGTTTCTCCTATTATAACCTCTCCCGATAATTTTATCCTTATATACAATAACGCAGCCTATGGGTACTTCACCGATTTTCGCTGCTTTTTTTGCTTCCTTTAAAGCTTCTTTCATATATCTTAAATCCATGTTGTTTCCTTCCAGACATATCTTGTTCTTACCTGTTCAGTTATTTAGGCAGTATCGCAAGCAAACTTGTGATATGCATAGGGCTTAGTGGGATTTAACTGGACGAACAGGAATATATTTGCTATTATTAATATACCACGGGTATATTCCCGGAGCAAGCAATTACTTTCATATAACCCGCTGTCTGTACATATATTTAAAAGAGGATGTTATGAGAATACATGGTTTTCAAAAAACTACATTACTTGATTATCCCGGACATCTTGCGGCAACAATTTTCCTTGGCGGCTGCAATTTCTTATGTCCCTTTTGTCACAACGCTTCTCTCGTATTATCTCCGGACAGCCTTCCTGCTATACCGGAAGAAGAGGTCTTAAGTACATTAAAAAAAAGAAAAGGAATCTTAGAAGGCGTGTGTATTACCGGCGGTGAGCCTACTTTAGAAGCTGATCTCGCTGATTTTATAAAGAAAATTAAAGACTTGGGGTTTTTGGTAAAGCTGGATACCAACGGAAGCAACCCCATCCTTCTGGAAAAATTGCTATCCCAAAAACTTCTGGATTATGTAGCAATGGACATCAAGAGCAGCCCTCTGAAATATCCTGCTGCCATTGGAAAAAGCAATTTTCCCTTAAAGAACATATCCGAAAGCATCAAACTTTTGCTTATGGATAAAGTTGATTATGAATTCCGGACAACAATTATAAAAGAGCTTCATAGTCCTTCGGATCTTATTTTAATCGGGGAATGGATTAAGGGTGCAAAAGCCTATTACCTTCAATCCTATAAAGAATCGGAAGATGTGATATCTCCCGGATTTCACAGTTATTCCAAAGAAGAACTTCTTAATATGCTTCCTATGCTTCTTCCCTATGCTTTAAAGGTGGAACTTAGGGGAGTTGATTAAGAGACCAGCAGTCTTTCACAACTATAATTTGGCATAGGAGAGTTCATATGCAGATGAACATTCAAACCGACAGGTTGCAGCTTAGGGTACTGCACCCTAACGAAGCAGATAAAGTTCTAAATTTTTATGCGCAGAACAAAGAGAATTTTGAACCGTGGGAGCCGGAAAGAGATATAAATTTCTATACTCTTTCTTACCAAAGGCTTTCCTTATCAATCGAATACAATCTGATGCAGCAGTCAAAGCTTCTTCGCTATTGGGCCTTTTTAAGAAATGATCCTCATACCATTATAGGTTCGGTTAATTTTTATAACATTGTAAAAGGCTCCTATTATACTTGTCAGATAGGATACAAATTCGACCACCGCTATTTGGGTCAGGGTTATGCCATTGAAGGTATAAGAGAAGCTCTGAAATCCCTTTTCACCGATTATGAAATCCATCGGATTGAAGCCAATATTATGCCCTCCAACCTCCGCTCCATCCACCTGGCCAGGAAGCTTGGTTTTCAATATGAAGGACTTGCCATATCCAGTATAAAAATCAACCACAAGTGGGAAGACCACGCAAGATATGCTTATATAAATCATGAAATGCAGTAAAATACCATGATAAAAGCTGCCTGAAACAGCCCTTAGACTGTTTTGGCAGCTTTTATCATATCTTCTTTTATATCTTCCTATGCCTGGCTGTTCAGCAAAACCGGTATATACCAGTAGCCGAACTCTCCCGTTCTCTGTGGTTTTCTCTTTGCACATTTAAAGTTCTCAAAACCAAACATTTTAGCCATAAACTTTTCCCGGTTATGATAGATACCCGGCACTCCAAGGATATAATTCTGCCCGGTCCTGTCATTTACCCTGGCAAAAATCAAATGACGGTAGCTGTAAAATCCGTGAAGGAGAAAGCTGTTATTTCCCAGTCCCCAAAGCTCCATGGGAAGCATACCAATGTCCTTCGGCTCAATTCTTGCACACCAGGCTATTTCATTGTCTTCGAAAGGATACATTTTAGGAAAATTATGGTATATCTGCTTTGCCAGCGGATGATCCTCAAATATGGGCTTGCCGCCTAATTCCAAGGCCCCTTCCGCTTCTTTTGCTTCTTGTTCTATACTTTCTGCATTTTCTATGCTTTCTTCTTGTTCTATGTTTTCTTTATTTTCTATATTCTCTATACTTTCCTTGCGTTCTGTTTCTTCCTGTATATTCTTTGCGTCTTCTTCCCCATTTTCTGCTTCTTCCCCGGTTATGCCATCCAAAGCTTCTGTCAAATCTTCCCGGACTGTAACTGGTTCCTTCTCTGTGTGAAGAAGGCTTTCAGAGGCTTCTTCCTCACTTTTATCTGAATCAGTATCTTCCTCCAGCAAAATATTGATATTTGGTGTCAGCAGGTCTTTTAAGGACTTGTCACTCTCGCTTTGCTCTTTCTTTACGGCAGGCACTTCTTCTTCCTCTTTTGAGGTCTTGGCATATTCAAAAAGCACTTCTGCAAGATTAGCTGCCTTCATTTCTTTTGGTTCTTCTTCCACCGGGCTGCTTACCTTCTCCGTTTCTCTTACAGATTTTCTTTCTTCCTTTCTGTCTATGCCTGATACCATGCCCATAGTTATGGGTTTACCATCCCATTCCGTTGCAAAGAATTTCCGGTCAGAAAACACAAGAACAATCCCTCCCATATCTTCCATCCCGTAGGATGAATTCATAATATGGGCTGAATCTGTCATTACTCTAAAATCACCTGTATTATTTTTTACCAGAAGGGTTCCAAGAAGTACTCCCTCTATCCCCGTGTCTTTTCTTCGAAATACATAGGCCTTTAACTGCTTCTCATTCAGACCAAGGGCGGTTATATGAATGGTATACTTGCACTGCCCGTTTCTCGTCTCAACCCTGGCATAGCCTATGTTATTCCTCTTTTTACCCTCCTCATATAAATACATGTATGAAACCAGTCTTTTATAATCAGCCATAATAGACTCCCTTTTCCTGTGCCAGAGTAACTGCAGGGTTCTGGTACAATCTTAGTACTGTTATTTACAACCATTATATTGTACCGGAAGTCTTTTTATGACTTATAAAAGAATCGTTATTCTGTAAAAATAGCGGCTACCAGGTCATTTACCAGCTTGCCGTCCGCTTTTCCCTTTACCCTTGGCATTAATTCCTTCATAATCTTTCCCTTATCCTTTGCGGTAGGGGATGTAATTCCAAGCCCTGAAAGAACCTCCTGTATCACCTGCTTGATTTCTTCTTCACTTAAGAATGCAGGCGCAAATTCACCTAAAACAGCAAGTCTTAAATTACACTCGTCAATAATGTCCGTTCTGTCGGAAGGAGCAGCCTCCAAGGTTTCTTTTAACTGCTTCATCTCCTTTAAGACTACTGTATTTTCCTCCTCTTCAGTCAAATCAGCTCTCTTATCGATTGCCACATTTTTTAGAGCGGTAAGAAGTGCGGACAGAGAATCCTTTCTTCCCTTATCTCCTGCCTTCATAGCCTTTACCATTTCTGCTCTTACCAGTTCAATCTTTGTCATTCTATAATTCCTCCTTTAATTGATTCCTTTTGTTCCTGTATCGCACCTGCAAGCTCGCTTAAATACATCCATCTCTCCATCTTTTCCTCTAAGGCCTTCTCATGCTCTTCTTTTTCCGCCATCAGAGTATTCAGCTTTGTATAGTCAGAAGAAGCTTTTTCTATCTCACCCTCCAGGTCTGCAAGGCGTTCCTCCAAGGCTGCGATGTCACCTTCTATGGTGTCATATTCCCTCTGCTCTTTATAGGAGAATTTTAATTTTGCTTCTCTGGGTCTTGCCTTATAGCTTTCCCCTACCTCCGTCTTCTTATCGGAAGCTTTATTTTCTGCTAAGGTTTTATCCTCCGCTTCTCTTTCCGCTAAAATCTTCTCTTTATAGTCGGTAAAGCCGCCTTCATACTGTCTGATTACACCGTCCGGTTCAAAAGCTAAGATTCTCTCCGCCATTCTGTCTAAGAAATACCTGTCATGGGATACTGCCAGTACAATACCGTCATAAGTGTCCAGATAATCCTCCAAAATTGTAAGAGTGGTAATGTCTAAGTCATTGGTAGGCTCGTCTAATATCAAAACATTGGGGGCTTCCATCAGCACCTTAAGCAGGTAAAGCCTTCTTCTCTCCCCTCCTGAAAGCTTGGAGATAAGGGAATACTGTAAGCTTCCCGCAAATAAAAACCTCTCAAGCATCTGGGAAGCCGTGGCTGTTCCGTCTGCTGTCTCTATATATTCTGCCACATTCCGGATATAATCAATCACCTTAAGGCTTTGATCCATGTATTCATTTTCCTGTGAAAAGTAGCCAATCTTAACAGTTTCTCCAGTAATTACAGAGCCTTCGTCGGGCGTCAGAACTCCTGTGATGATTTTAAGCAATGTAGATTTTCCGCTTCCGTTAGGCCCCACGATTCCAAGCCTGTCACCCCGCAGCATAATATAGCTGAAGTCTCTAAAAAGTACCTTCTCTCCATAGGCCTTTGAGATTCCGTTGATTTCAATGGTTTTCTTCCCAAGCCTTGAAGAAAGCGCATTTATCTCAACAGACTTGTCCTCTTCTATCCCCTTTCGGTTCTTAAGCTCCTCAAAGCGCATAATATGAGCCTTTTGCTTGGTGGAACGGGCTCTTGCTCCCCGCATCATCCACTCTAAATCCATGCGGTATAAGCTCTTTTTCTTTCTTTCGGTGGCGGCTTCCATGTCCTCTCTGGCTGCCTTGAGCTCTAAGAACTTGGTATAATTGGCAGTATAGGTATAAAGAGCGCCCTTATCAATCTCCACAATCTTATTGGTTACCTTATCAAGGAAGTACCTGTCATGGGTTACCATCAAAAAGGCTCCCTGGTATTTCCTTAAATAATCCTCCAGCCATTCTGCCATGGTATCATCCAGGTGGTTGGTAGGCTCATCCAATACCAGAATATCTGCCGGTGTAAGAAGGGTTCTTACCAATGCCACTCTCTTTTTCTGGCCTCCCGACAAGGCAGCGGTACTTTCCGTAACATCAGGAATCGAAAGCTTTAGAAGCATGGCTTTTGCTTCTCCCTCTAAATCCCTGTATTCCTCTTTTGCCTTCTTATCCTTAACCACATTTTCCAATATATTTAAACTCTCATCAAATTCAGGAATCTGGGGAAGATATTCAATCCTGATATTCTTTCCCTTCACAACGCCTCCTTCATCTGTCTCCTCAAGACCTGCAATTATCTTTAGAAGGGTTGACTTTCCTGTACCGTTGATGCCGATAACGCCGATTTTATCCCCCTCGTTAATGCCCAAGGATACTTTGTCAAACAGTATTTTATCTGTAAAGCTTTTGCTCATCTTTTCTATATTCAGCAGATTCATTCTTTATTGCTCCTTCTATTCCTGCCTGTGTTTGCTTTATATTTTCTCAAACTCTTTGCTATACAAGGATATCATAAACAGGCTCAATTGGAAAGTACTAATTAACACGGCAAATTAAGGACACGATATCCCTGAAAGATTTCTTTTTGAATTACCGCTTGAAAAAATTTTCGAATTTTTTTATTTTCTATCTACAATATCTTGTGTGGATGTGTTATAATGCTACATGATATAGGTTAGCCCCTAAGTAAATACATAGCAAAGAAAATACATTTTTCAAGTAAGCAGACTTGCAATATGCATGGAGGATTAGTGTCAGATGATAAGAATAGTGAAAAAGGATAATACCAAAGAAGAATTTAACGTACAAAAGGTGCTGCAGGCAGTCGACAAGTCCGCACAGCGCGCTCTGATTCAATTTACAGATGAGGAGCACGATTTTATCTGTACGTTTGTGGAAGAAAAGGTTCTTTCCATGAACAGGGAGGAAATCTATATCCGGGAGATGCACAATATTGTAGAAGGCGCCTTAGAGAAAACCAATCCCCTTGTCGCAAAGAGCTACCGCGATTACCGCAATTACAAGCAGGATTTTGTACATATGTTAGATGAGGTATATAAGAAGAGCCAGTCCATCATGTATATCGGTGATAAAGAGAACAGCAACACCGACAGCGCCCTGGTATCCACCAAAAGAAGCCTTATCTTTAACCAGTTAAATAAAGAGCTTTACCAGAAATTTTTCCTTACCACCGAGGAATTACAGGCCGCCAGAGACGGTTATATCTATATCCACGACATGTCTGCCAGAAGAGACACCATGAACTGCTGCCTCTTTGATGTAAAGAGCGTACTAAAAGGCGGTTTTGAGATGGGAAACCTCTGGTATAATGAGCCTAAGACTTTAAATGTGGCCTTTGATGTAATCGGTGATATTGTACTTAGTGCCGCCAGCCAGCAGTACGGCGGCTTTACCGTTCCCAGCGTGGATTTGCTGTTAGAGCCTTATGCAGAGAAATCCTATAAGCTCTTATATGATAAATACCTCTCTCTTGGAATTTCTTCCGAAAAAGCGGAAGAAGAAGCTCTTAAAGATGTAAAGATAGACTTTGAGCAGGGTTTTCAGGGCTGGGAATACAAATTTAATACCGTTGCTTCCAGCCGCGGGGATTATCCCTTCATCACCGTTACTGCCGGAACCGGAAAGGGCCGTTTTGCCAAGATGGCTTCCATTGCGCTCCTTGATGTCCGAAGAAAAGGACAGGGTAAGAAGGAATGCAAGAAGCCGGTACTCTTTCCCAAGATTGTATTTCTTTATGATAAAAACCTTCACGGAGAGGGCTGCGAGCTGGAAGAAGTATTTGAAGCCGGAATCCGCTGCTCCAGTAAGACCATGTATCCCGATTGGTTAAGCCTTACCGGAGAAGGTTATGTCCCCAGCATCTACAAGAAATACGGGCAAATTATAAGCCCTATGGGCTGCAGGGCTTTCCTTTCCCCCTGGTATAAGGAGGGAGGTATGTATCCGGCAAATGAAGAGGATACCCCTATCTTTACCGGACGCTTTAATATTGGCGCCGTAAGCCTTCACCTTCCTATGATCCTTGCAAAAGCCAGACAGGAAGGAAAGGATTTTTATGAGGTGTTAGACTATTACCTTAACCTAATCCGTAAGCTTCACCTTCGCACCTATGATTATTTAAGCGAGCTTCGTGCTTCTACCAATCCCCTTGCCTATTGCGAAGGAGGCTTCTACGGCGGGCATTTAGGAATTCATGATAAGATTAAGCCATTACTGGAATCTGCAACTGCCTCCTTTGGTATTACTGCCCTGAACGAATTGCAGCAGCTTTACAATAAAAAGTCCCTGGCAGAGGACGGTGCCTTTGCCATTGAAGCATTAGCTCATATCAATGAAAAGATTAATAAATTCAAAGAAGAAGACCACCGCCTGTACGCCATCTACGGCACACCTGCAGAGAGCCTGTGCGGACTTCAGGTGCAGCAGTTCCGTAAGAAATACGGGATTATTGAGAATGTGTCCGACAGGGAGTATGTAAGCAACAGCTTCCACTGCCACGTAACAGAAGAAATTACACCGACAAAGAAGCAGGATTTGGAATACCGCTTCTGGAACCTGTCAAACGGCGGAAAAATTCAGTATGTAAAGTATCCTATTGATTACAATATCAACGCTATAAAGGCTTTGCTAAGACGGGCCATGGAGATGGGCTTTTATGAAGGTGTCAATCTTTCCTTAGCTTACTGTGATGACTGCGGGCATCAGGAGCTTGAAATGGATATTTGCCCGAAATGCGGCAGCTCCAACCTTACAAAAATTGACCGTATGAACGGATACCTTTCCTATTCAAGAGTAAAGGGAGATACCCGTCTGAATGCGGCAAAAATGGCAGAAATCAAGGAAAGGAAAAGTATGTAATGCGCTATCACAATATAACCAAAGACGATATGCTTAACGGTACCGGCCTTCGGGTGGTATTATGGGTAGCCGGCTGTAATCATGGCTGCAAGGGCTGCCACAACCCTGTAACCTGGAATATAAACGGAGGTTTGCCCTTTGATGAGGCTGCCAAAGAAGAAATCTTTGAAGAGCTGAGAAAGCCTTACATAGAAGGCATCACCTTTTCCGGCGGAGACCCTTTGCATCCTGTAAACCGAAAGGATGTAGAGGACTTGATAACTGAAATAAGAATTAAATTCCCGGATAAGAATATCTGGCTGTATACGGGCTTTTCCTGGGAGGAAGTAAAATACCTCCCCCTTGTTGAGAAGCTGGATGTTCTTGTGGACGGAAGATTTATAGAGGCTCTTAAGGACACGAAGCTTTACTGGAGGGGCAGCAGCAACCAGAAAGTTATTAATGTAAAGGAATCACTGATAAGGAACGCAATCGTTTCTATCATTCAGTAAGATAGCAGCAAAAATCATTTACAGGCTCCCCTTTATTTGTTATTATTTGGATATACAGCAATAAAGGGGGAAACTGTAGAAAAAGCTCTCTGTTCCAATACTCTACAGTAATAAAATAACAAACAAAATAGCTGCAGCCACAATAAGCTGTATTCTGGTCCCCCAGACCATTTTCCGAATTGCAGTCTTGGGATTATCATATTTTGATATGTAGTAGCAGCCTTCTTTTCTGGTGTATAATATCACACCGCCCATTCTATAATACTGTCCCACCCTACCTTTCCTATACTCAATTAAATTAACTGCCAGCATCCCGTGGTATTGATGATCTTCCGTTTCCACATAAAACATGGGAACCGGTTCATATTCGGAATCAGCCGTAGGCATTGCTTTCTGCAAAATCTTCAGCTGATACGGTCCCCGGTATTCTAAATGTTTCTTTCTGCAGGTACGAACCAGTTTCATCATTACATACTTCCAGTTATAATGAATAATCTTTTTCACCTCCTTTTTCCTGTTATCAAGCTGAATTTATGTTGTTTCCTTTTATCTGTAAAATTGTCGTTTTTCGAAACCAGCCTTCATTGTTCGGATGCACAGTGGGTCAAAGCCACTTATGCGAATGACTCCAGGAACCGCTTTTTATGTAATCATCCAATCTTTTATTTGCCCGTTCGATAATGTTGTCTGCATATCCCATCATTTTTAGAAGTTTAATTGCATTTCTGGTGGTTGATATTCCTTTATGAAGCTGATAATCAAAGGTAATTTCATCCTCTGTAACTTTTTCTCTGAAATGATAATTGGAATATAGTCCTTCCAATATAGAAGCCAGCTCAATATCATGTGTCGCAGCTATGCATATTGCATTATCACTGCCAAGCTCGGTTAATATTTCCGAAGATGCTGCAATCCTCTCCAGGGTATTGGTACCGCGGAGCACTTCATCAATACAGCATAATACAGGCCTTTGCCTGTCCCCCCTTTCCAGGATGCGCTTTATTGATTTAATTTCAACTATAAAATAACTTTCCTGATTCACAAGGTTATCCGTTAATGCCATGGATGTAAACACTTGAAAGTAGTTTGCGTGATAATATCTGGCGGTTGAAATAAATATCGTCTGAGATAATATGGCATTTATTGCTACCGTCTTTAAAAATGTGGACTTGCCGGAAGCATTGGAACCGGTCAGGATAATGCTCTTATCTTCTCTGATGGAATTCGTTACCGGCTGTTCAATCAGTGGATGATACAACCCCTCTGCCTCCAGTATCTTCTTATCCTCCTTACAGAAATCCGGGCTTGAAAAATACGGCAGCTGTCTTTTATAAGAAGCCACACAAATCATGGAATCCAGAAAGCCAATTATTTCATACAGCTGTTCTACCTTATCAAAATGGGCAGTTATGGTTCTTGACAGGCTATGCAGGATGATAATATCCGCATGGGTCAGAATACGGATATAGTCTAATATCAGGTCAGCCGCATCCGTGACAATTCCTGTACCATGATTTGTTAAAAAAATCGATTTTATTTGTATCCATTTAAAATATTTTCTGATATCTTTTAGTTTGGCAGCGTAGCTTTCCATCTCCTCATCCCTTTGCATTTCTAAATGACCGGCGGCCTTTAGCATCTTTGCAAAGCACTTTAAGTACCACTGATGAAAATCCGGGATTCTTTTCATTGTTTTATAGTAAGATATCCTGGACAGAATAATACAGCCTGTTAAAGCCAAACCTCCGGCCCATAAATTGTAAAACAGCAAAAGGCATGATAAAACAAAGCTAAAGAGCACCAGTAAATGAGGATAGATGGAGCCTATCCTTATTTCTCTGCATTTATCTAAGGTTTCATAGACGGAATGGTTATAGCTTCTTCCGATCTTCCATAAAATCATTTGCAGCCGTATTCTTAGCTCATCCTTTTCATCGATGGCTTTTGTGATTCTATCTCTTTCTTTTAATACTTCTTCTCTGTTTTCTGTCTTATGAAGCAAAGCATATAAATACTCTGTTCCTATATTGGTAATGGAGGTATTCATCTCATTAAATATCCGGTTCATATCCAGATCATTCCATGTGATATCGTCCACATCCGTACAGGATTTTTTGCAATTATAATAGTACCTTATGCTGTCTATTTCAGCTTCACAGTGAAGATTTCCTTTTTCTTTTCCAAAATCTTTTATCACAACATCTTTTAGTAACCTATTTTTTCTTATATCTAAAGCCGTTAAGATTACAAGTGTCGCTAAAACCAATCCGATTAATTGCATCTGCTGCCTCCAGTCATGATTTTTTGCCAGGTCTTCACAAGTAAATATTTTACTGAATAATATAATAAATTCTGAAAAATAGCAATATTCGATTCCTCTGCCAAATACTTTTTCTCTTATTCCAACATAATAAATGTATAATTAATACTATTTTAGGTGTTTAATAAAAAAGAAGGCATCCTGCATTCAGTTTCGTTTCTGAATACAACATGCCTTCTCTCCTTTAATACAACTATATGGGTTTCCTTTATCTTCCGCCTACATATTCCAGATGCATGGGCAGTCCGTTTACCATAATCGGCATTACTTCTCCCATAATCAACGGTTTGGCATACCGGATGAACTCTTCACTCATTCCGTCATCCCCTTGGTTAATCCAGCTTAGGGGAACATTTTTCTCCATATTGGCTATCTGTTTGATGTTATGTGTCTCATAAGTACAATGGTAAGGGGAATCGGATACCCTCTTAATAACTGCCATCTCACCGGTCACTCCGTCAGCCGCAGCCATAACACCCCTTCTTCCTACTTCAAAGGCCTCTTCAATGTCAGAAAGAGACGCTATGTGGGAGGCACATCTTTGCAGGGTATTAAGCTCAATGGCTCTTGTCTTGCAGCCAAGCTCCTTCTTCACCAGCGCTGATAAATAGGCACCGGCACCGGTTAACATGGTATGTCCGAATTCGTCTACATAAAACTCCTTATCAGAAAGCTCACAGACGAATCTTCCGTCTGCCAGGTGGATTCCTTCAGAGACTGCTATTACCAGCGATTGCTTTTCTTTTTGTAAGGAATTAATATCCTTTAAAAAAGTCTCTTTATCAAAATCTTTCTCCGGAAGATAGATGCGGTCTGCTCCTTCACAATCCTGCCCCTTTGAAAGGGCCGCGGCAGCCGTAAGCCACCCTGCATGCCTTCCCATAATTTCTATAATCGTCAGATTCTTCTGGTTATACACCAGACTGTCTCTGATAATTTCCTTGGTAGCCGCGGCTATAAACTTGGCTGCACTTCCATAACCCGGTGTATGATCCGTTATCTCAAGGTCATTATCTATGGTCTTTGGAATTCCAATAAAGCGAATAGGACTGCTTATAAGTTCGCCGTATTCTGAAAGCTTTCGTATAGAATCCATGGAGTCATTGCCTCCGATATAGAAAAATGCCGATATATCCTGTTCCTTTAATATCCGGAATAACTTCTCGTAATCCTTTGCATCCTTGTTATAATCCGGGAGCTTATACCGGCAGGACCCAAGATATGCGGCAGGTGTTCTCTTTAGCAGTTCCAGTTCCAAATCACAGGTTATCTTTTCTGACAAATCAATCAGCTTTCCTGCTAAAAGTCCCTGGATTCCATGCAGCATTCCAAATACCTTTTCTGCACCCAGTTCCTTTCCTGCCTTGTAAACACCTGCAAGGCTGGAATTGATTGCCGCAGTTGGTCCTCCTGATTGTCCTACTATGATATTACCTGTTATCTTGCCTAAGTACATTCTAATGTCTCCTTCTAAATACGGGGTTATCTGTTCTCGTCTGACTTTGCCAGTAAAAGATATCATTCTGCAAGGAATATGTCAATATAAAAGCTACATTTTTTCGACATAATTCATTAACTCCTGCTTTTCGTAAATCAGATTACTTAAGGCAGCAAAGTCAGATAAGGTAAGCGCCTCTCCCCTGATACTTGGAGACAGATTAAGCTCTGTGATTGCCTCTGTGATAAGTTCTTTGGAAAGCTTGATTTCCTCATTGTTATTAAGACCGTTGGCAAGGGTCTTCCTCCTTTGATTAAAAGAAGCACGGATTAGTTTAAACAAAAGGTTCTCATCCTTAATGACCACCGGCTTTTCATCATGAAGCGTAAGCCTGATTACTGCCGAACCCACATTAGGTCTTGGCATAAAGCAGTTGGGAGGAACATTAGCAGCAATATAGGGTTTTGCATAGTACTGAACGGCCAGGGACAGGGCACCGTAATCCTTGCCTCCGGGACCTGCCTGCATCCTGTCGGCAACCTCTTTTTGTACCATGACGGTTATATTCTCCACCGGAACATGGGCCTCGAACAATCCCATAATAATAGGAGTTGTGATATAATAGGGAAGGTTTGCCACTACCTTAACGGGCTTTCCTGCATTTCTTTCCTGTACCAGCCTGTTTAAATCCACTTTTAAGATATCTTCATTTAAGATGGTGACATTATCATAGGCGGAAAGAGTATCCTCTAATATCGGTATCAGGTTTTTGTCAATTTCAACTGCGACCACTTCTCGTGCCGCTTCACAGAGGTACTGGGTAAGGGTACCGATTCCCGGTCCGATTTCCACTACCAGGTCGTCCTTCGTTACCTCCGCTGCCTTTACGATCTTATCCAGAACGCGAGTATCGATTAAAAAATTCTGTCCGTACTTTTTCTGAAAATTAAAATGATATTTATTTAATACCTCTATTGTTTCCTTGGGATTTCCCAGAGTTGCCATCCATACGTCCTTTCTGTGCTGCCGAAAGAAAGTATCTGCTCTTTCTTCTTGCAACTTTTATTAATTCATATTTTTCAGTCAGTTTAAACGGTATACCTTCCTTGCATTCTGCTCTGTTACAGCAATCACTGTTTCATAGTCTAATCCCTTGATTTCGGCTATCTTTTGTGCCACATAGGTTAGATTTAGCGAGGAATTTCTCTTTCCTCTGTTCGGCTCCGGAGCCAGGTACGGTGAGTCTGTTTCCAACACCAGACTTTCTATGGGTGCGTATTCTACCACTTCCTTGAGCTTTTTCGCATTTTTAAAGGTCAGCACCCCTCCGATTCCCAGATAAAAGCCCATGTCAATATAGGCCTTTGCCATTTCTTTCGCATAGGAAAAGCAATGTATGATGCCGCCTACGGATTTCAAGTTGCTGCTTTGTATCATCTTAAGGGTGTCCTCTGCCGCATCTCTGCTATGGATAACCGCCGGAAGCTTAACTTCTTTGGCAAGCTCCATCTGTCTTAGGAACCATTCTTTCTGGATTTCTCTCTCCGGTGTATCCCAGTAATAATCAAGTCCTATTTCTCCAACGGCAACCACTTTCTGGTTCTTGCAGGCTTCTCTTAACCGGCCAAAATTCTCCTCTGTCAGCTCTCCTGTTTCGCTTGGATGCACTCCTACCGCTGCATAAAAAAACGGGTATTTTTCTGCCAGCTTAAGAGAAGCCCCGGAGCTTTCAAGACTTGCTCCGATATTAACTACATAGCCGATTCCGGCGTCCTTTAAGCTTTCTATTAATTCACTTCTGTCTTCATTAAATGCTTCATCATCATAATGCGCATGCGTCTCAAAAATCATAATAACCCCCATGCATTTCGCAAGTTTACTTGCGAAACTGCCCAAATAAAAAGTGAGAATTGTTTTTTTAATTTTCACACTAACCTCTTTTGTGAATATCAACTCTTTGATTTGATATTCCTGAATACGCAGTTAAAAATTTTAAAATTTATATTTACAAGTTAATGACGTAATTCCATTAAGACATTATACGTGATTACCTATCTGTTTGTCCATGATTTCTTCCATATTCACTAGTCTTTTCCTTTCTTCTCTCCATTTCCCTGAATCTTATCTTTTAGAGATGAGACACTATGAATGAAGAACATTTTGTTCTTTTTTATTGCATCTGTCAACGCCTTATAAAATAATAAAAGCAAGAATTAGTATATGCATTTTTATTATTTTTAGAAAGGAACCTACTATGAACATCACACAGGCTAATTACACGTTTATGCCAAAAGATACTCCTAACGAGGGTATTCCCACACTGCCCTGTGACAATCAGGAAGAAAATGCTCCCATTATGATGCCTCTTGCTATGGTGACAATTAAGAAGCAATGCTTTAAAGGTTTGTATGAACCGGAACAGGGCTTTCAGGCCGGTACTATTTTCCAGGAATTCGATTTGCCCTTTTACGGAACAGGAGGTGCCTTGCTATGACGGAAGGAAAATGTGAAGCAATGAAAAAACTTCAGGAAGTCAGCTTTGCTCTGGACGAGGTGCGTTTATTCCTGGATACCCATCCTTTTGACAAGGAAGCTCTTGCCTATTATGAAAATTTTAGGAGCGAAAGAGAAAAAGCTTTGTCAGAATACGAGACTGCCTATGGTCCCATTGAGCAGTACCGGGTAAAAGAAAATACGATGTGGTACTGGGTTCATTGCCCATGGCCATGGGAAGGAGCAATGTAAGATGTGGACTTATGAAAGAAGATTACAGTTTCCAGTAAAAATCTCGACTCCAAATCCGAAAATGGCGCAGCTTATTATAAGCCAGTTCGGAGGACCTGATGGAGAATTAGCCGCTTCCATGCGTTATCTGTCCCAGCGTTATTCCATGCCTTACAAAGAAATAACCGGCCTGCTGACCGATATCGGTACAGAAGAACTTGCACACATGGAGATTATCAGCGCTATTGTATATCAGCTGACAAAGAATCTGACAGCGGAAGATTTAAAAACCAGTGGCTTTGATGCTTATTATATCGACCATACAACCGGTCTATGGCCCCAGGCTGCCGGCGGAATTCCTTTTAACTCCTGCTTTTTCCAGTCAAAAGGAGATGCTTTGACAGACCTGACAGAAGATCTGGCAGCTGAACAGAAGGCCAGGACCACCTATGACAATATCCTCCGTTTGGTTACAGATCCTGAAATCGTAGAGCCTATCCGTTTCCTAAGAGAGAGGGAAGTTATCCACTTCCAGCGTTTCGGTGAAGCTTTGGTACGAGTTCAGGAGCATATGGATGCTAAGAATTTCTATGCAATGAATCCGGAACTGGATAAAATTATGTCATAAACCAGCTATACCCATTTTCAAAAGATCCATTTACCCTAAAAGCGGCTTTTGATATGTCATCCTGCATAATATATCTCAAAGCCGCTTATTTAAAAGCTCATTAAATCAGATATATCCTTAATTTATTAGTTTTTGTCGCTTTCTGCTTTGTTATGATTTTTTAAAGCTTTGAATTTTATATTTTTACTCTATTCCGGTAATCAATTGTAACATTAATATCCTGATCGTAATTTCCGAAATTTTTTCCGAAAATGGTAATACCCCCTACATTTCTGGCTGTCTCCGTATTTGCAATCCTAAGCACAATATCTTGTCCATAGCTGATACCAAGCTCACCTATTGTCACGTTTGAAATACTTATACCGTCCATATAGCTTCCTTCCGTACTGACCAGCAATGTTTTCAATAAGCCATGCTGGGTTCCGTGGTTCCACCAATCAGGTGTGAACACGCCTTTACTGTCCCCAAAATCTCCGGGAGAAGTCCACATTCCAACTTCAATCCCATTGATAAAAAAGCTGATGTCAGATGGCCAGTTTTCATTATAGCCCGGAGCTTCCGAACAAATTTCCATGGAAATTTCTATGTACCGGGCCTCCTGGTTTCCGAGCAGATAATTTGGAATACGATATTCAACCCAACCGCTGCCAAACCACAAAATGTTTGCCTTCGTATGATCAGGATCCGCAAAATATCTGGGATCATCAAGCAGGCCGATTATCCTGGAATCTGAAGACAGCCCGCAGGTAGGGGTAATGCTGTAAGCGTGATACTGTCCAACAGGAATAGAATGCTTGATGGTACTGCTTTGTTTTCCTCTCGGCCGAAAAAATAACACTGCCTGGTCCAGATCAAGATTACATATTTTTTGAATACCTCGGATGCCGGAAGAGTTCTCACATTTAATAATTCCTGCCTCTTCCAATTGCTGAATGTGCCTGGTTACTATAGCAGAGGACATCTCCAGGGCTTCGGCTATCTCTTTCACATTCATCGGTCCGCAGGATAGCATCTCCAAAATACGAATGCGGGTTGCCGAAGAAAGCGCTTCAAAAAATTTGATATTGTCTGTGCTCACATCTATTTTCATAAAAATAACCATACCCTTTCCTTTACCTGCAAACTTTGGCCCGCAGGCATGAATTTGCATGTGAAAAATGCTTTTTATTTTTGTATTTTATTGTATAACCAAATAGTTAACAAGTCAAGAAATCTTCTAAAAGCCCTGTTGTGAATATTTATTTTCCATTCACTCTCTGATTATTTCATATAAGGCATATATGCATGTTAAATTGAAAGTTCCTATTGACAATTGAAAATGTGCTTTTTATAATTAAGTTACATTTTAGTTATATTATTAACTTTCAAGTTACATAAAGGAGGACATTATGAATACTCAATTCAGAGCACCTGCCATTCCATTGGTTACGGTGGACCCCTATTTTAACGTATGGTCGATGACCGACCGGCTAAACGGAGACTATACCCGTCACTGGACAGGAGCAAAAAACTCCATGACCGGACTTATCCTGGTAGACGGCAATCCATTCTTATTTGCCGGAAAGCTTCCTCCCAGTGCGGGACAATCCGATTATCCTGATTGTCCTGACATGAAGCAAAATAATCTGGAAATCAAGCCGCTTTCCAGCATATACACATTTTCAGACGGAGGTATCGAACTGACTGTTGATTTTACAACGCCCCTTTTGATGGAGGATCTTGACCTTCTGGCAAGACCTGCATCTTATATCACTTTCAAAGCCTCATCAATTGACGGAAAAAATCATAGGGTAAGTATCTATTTCGATATAACAGCTGAGTGGTGCGTGAATAACACCAGGCAGGAGGTATTATTAGGCCGTAAAAGTCTTAGTGATGATATCGCTTGTGTATACGCCAGGGCAGCAGAGCAGAATGTCTTAAACCGTACCGGAGATGACTTGCGTATAGACTGGGGTTCAGTGAATCTGGCTGCTATAAAGACCCCGGGTTCGATGGTTCGTACCGGTGATTCTGGTTTAAGGAAAACTTTTATACTTACCGGTAACATTGCAGAAGAAGACCTGCCTGCAGAGGAGGCTGCCCCCGTAATGGAAGCATGGCCTGTTCTGGCCAGTGTGGCCGATTTTGGGATGGTCACCCCGGAAAAATATGCCTCTGCCTGTCTGGTACTGGCTTATGATGATATTTATTCCGTAGAATATTTTAATCAGAAGCTTCCCGGATACTGGACACGTACTTTCTCCTCTTTTGACGAAATGCTAAAGTGCAGTATCTTAAGTTACCGGGATGTTATGGAAAAGTGTTCCCATTTCAATAATACACTAAAAGCGGATGCTCTCGCAGCCGGCGGAGAAAAATATTATGATTTACTGTCGTTGGCTTACAGGCAGGCAATCGCAGCCCATAAGATTGCAGCAGACCCGGACGGTAATATTTTATTCTTTTCCAAAGAAAATTTCAGTAATGGCTGTATGGCTACCGTAGATGTCAGTTACCCTTCTATCCCGTTATTTCTGCTGTACAATACCGAACTGGTGAAGGGTATGATGCGGCCGATTTTCAAATACGCTGCATCGGAAGCCTGGCCTTACGAATTTGCCCCTCACGATGCAGGATGTTATCCAAAAGCCAACGGCCAGGTATACGGTCTGGAAAATGGAAAGCTGCTTCTTAAATATCAGATGCCAGTTGAAGAATGCGGCAATATGCTGATAATGTCTGCCGCTGTCAGTATCCGGGATGAAAATGCAGACTTTGCTTCTAAAAATTGGGACCTTTTGTGCAAGTGGGCCGGTTATCTCAAAGAAAACGGGCTGGATCCTGAAAACCAGCTATGCACGGATGACTTTGCCGGGCATCTTGCGCATAATGCAAACCTTTCTATTAAGGCCATTGTTGCTCTTGCTGCCTTCTCCAAGATGAGCAGAATGCTTGGAAAATTGGATCTGGCGGACGAATACAAGCACCTGTCCGAAGAAATGGCCGCGGAGTGGAAACAGCGGAGTGCAGAAGAGGATCATTATAAGCTGGCTTTTGGCACCACAGGAACCTGGAGTATGAAATACAATATGGTATGGGACGAATTGCTTGGGTTAAATGTCTTTCCAAAAGATATTATCCAAAAAGAAGCCGGTTATTACTTAAAACAGATGAACCAATACGGACTTCCGCTGGACTCTCGGAATACCTATACAAAGTCGGACTGGATGGTATGGGTGGCTACCCTGTGCAATTCAAGAGAACTATTTGACACAATTATTCATTCGCTTTGGTGCTCCCTTTGTGAAACCACCAGCCGCGTTCCCTTTACCGACTGGTATGATACGGTGACCGGCCGCCAAATAGGATTTCAGAACCGTTCAGTGCTTGGCGGCATATTCATCAAACTCCTTCACGATAAGACAGTATGATTTCATTGCAGATGCTACCGCTTCCAGGTTAATTTTTGTTATAGGGGTTATATTTTGGAAAGTCAATGGATGAATTTAAAAGCTGCTACAGTATGTGTAACTTCCGCAACACACTGTAACAGCTTTTCCAGTCTTTCATATAGGCCTAAGGTTTTTAGCAGATTTCCGCTCCGGGTGTCATATCCTTTTCCGGTACCATGAGTGCAAGGCCGCCATTCTCATCCTCTGCACATAATAACATTCCTTCTGATAGAATTCCGGCAAGTTTCGCGGGCTTTAGATTAACTAATACCATGACCTTCTTTCCTACCATCTGCTCCGGTGTGTAATATGCCTTAATACCGGATACAATCTGCTTTACCTGGCTTCCGATCTTTACCTGGGAGCAAAGGAGCTTCTTGGACTTTGGAACTTCCTCACAGGCGATAATCTCACCGACCTGAAACTGCATTTTAGCAAAATCCTCATAGGTAATTTCTTCTTTGGCAGGAAGGTCAATCACTGTTTCCTGTCCTTTATCATCTGCCTGCTCTCCGCCATCTTCCTCTTTCACTTCGGCGGCTTTCTGCGCTTCCACTTTCTCAAGGACTTCTTTGATGTCAAGTCTTGCAAATAAGATCTCCGGTGTCTTTGTAACCTGATTTCCGTCAGGATACAAACCGAACTCCTTAAGATTATCTATATTTCTTAAGCCTGCATTTAACTGGCTAAGAATCTTATCGGCGGTTTCAGGCATAAAAGCTTTTAACAGGCTGGCACCGATTGTAATACTTTCTACCAGGTTATAAAGGACGGTCTCAAGCCTTTCCTTCTTATCCTCTTCCTTTGCCAGGGCCCAGGGCATTGTCTCATCAATGTATTTATTGCATCTCTTAAACAGGGTAAAGATTTCCGTAAGAGCATCTGCCACTCTTAACTGCTCCATCTTTGCCACTACCTTATCACCGGTCCTAACAGCCAGTTCCTTTAATTCCTCGTCTACCGGCTCTTTAACACCTGCATTTCGAACGGTACCGTCAAAATATTTATTGGACATGGAAATCGTTCTGTTTACCAGATTTCCAAGGGTGTTGGCAAGATCAGAATTCATTCTCTCAACCATTAGTTCCCATGTTATTACTCCGTCATTGTCAAAGGGCATCTCATGAAGTACAAAGTATCTGACTGCATCCACGCCAAAATAGGACACCAACTCATCCGCATAAAGCACATTTCCCTTGGACTTACTCATCTTGCCCTCTCCCTGCAATAACCAGGGATGACCAAATACCTGCTTCGGAAGCGGCACATCAAGTGCCATTAGCATAATGGGCCAGTAAATGGTATGGAATCTTAAGATATCCTTTCCAATCAGGTGAAGGTCTGCCGGCCAGTACTTTTTATACAGCTCGCCATGATTGCCGTCGGCATCAAAGCCCAAACCGGTAATATAGTTGCTTAATGCATCCAGCCATACATAAACCACGTGGCTTTTATCAAAGCTTACGGGTATTCCCCATTTAAAGGAAGTTCTGGATACGCAAAGATCCTGGAGTCCGGGCAGAAGGAAATTATTCATCATCTCGTTCTTTCTGCTCTCCGGCTGGATAAATTCAGGATGCGTCTTAATATGATCAATAAGCCTGTCGGTATAATTGCTTAACTTTAAGAAGTAAGCCTCCTCCTTAGCAGGCTGTACCTCTGCTCCGCAGTCGGGACATTTGCCGTCTACCACCTGGGACGGGGTAAAGAAAGATTCGCAGGGAGTACAATAAAGTCCCTCATAATATCCCTTATAGATATCTCCCTTCTCATAAAGCTTCTGAAAGATTTTCTGAACCTGTTCCTCATGGTAAGTATCTGTCGTACGGATAAATTTATCATAGGAGGTATTCATCAGGTCCCATATATCTTTAATCTGTCCGGCAACTCCGTCTACAAATTCTTTCGGGGTAATCCCTGCAGCCTCTGCCTTATTCTCAATCTTCTGTCCATGTTCATCGGTTCCTGTCTGAAAAAACACGTCAAATCCCTGCTGCCTTTTAAATCTTGCAATACTGTCTGCCAGTACAATCTCATAGGTATTGCCGATATGAGGCTTCCCTGAGGTATAAGCAATGGCAGTTGTGATATAATAAGGTTTTTTACAATTACACATAAATAATGCCTCCCGTTACAATTAGAATTTCCTATCATATAAAAAAAGCCCCCGTCTTATTTAAAGACGAGAACATATTCCCGCGGTACCACTTTAATTCAGCCCTGATAGGGCCCTCTTTCCTGCTGATCCAACTTGCCCTTTCAGACCGTCTATATTGGACTTATTACAGGTTATCATGATAACGGGTGTTCCCGTCGCAGCCTAAAGGTCTCCCATTCGGTGCGAAGCTCCAAGACCATCTTCGATAATTTTCCGTGACCCTCTTTCAGCAATAAAAGGGCTCTCTGTCCACGTAAAAATAAATCTACTCTTCTTTTCACAGCCTTTGATTATTATATATAGTATTGTCAACTTTAATCGACATCATACATCAATTGAATTTTAGCATAACACCCGGCTCAATTTTTGTCAACTCTGATTTTCCAGTGCCTTGCAGAAAATCCATAAGGATTTCACAAAAAAACTGCTGCAAAATTCTAAGCACAGCTTCAATAATTAAGAATTTTGCAACAGTCATATTTATCTTATACTACCTTGTAATTTTCTTTTTCTGTGAAAGGACTACCGCACCGCCAAGCAATACAGCAACTCCGACGATACCTGCTATTGGTAAGATATTATTGGCTTTCTTTGCTGCCGGAGCCTTATCCACTGCACTGACAGCCTTAACACTATCTTCCTGCGCTATTTCCTTCCCGTCATTTACTGCTGTGTCGGTCATTACATCATCTGTTGCAAGACCGGTAGTTGCCATTAATTCAGGTTCTTTACCCTCAACGACTTTTACTTTATCTTCCCCTGTTAAATCATAAATGAACTTAGCATTGTCTTCATTATACGGACGAATACCAACTTCAATATAACCGTCAAGGGGAGTCGTATACATAATAGAGATACCCTTGGCTTCCAACTTAGATGCCTTATCCTCAAACAGTGCTTTATTTACTTCATCCTGTCTGGTTACAAGGTCATTATCAATCATTTCGGAAGATACTGCTGTGTCCGGAGCTACCGCCTCATTGGTTTTATATAATACCGCTTCCTCTCCTTTCACAACCTTAACTTTGTCCTTACCAAATATATCATACAAATAATTTGCATTATCATCACTGAATGGAGTAATACCAATTTCAACATAATTATCAGCCTGGCTGGTTTGGGTTACGGTAAAGCCCTTCTTTTCAATCTCATTAAAATGATCAGCAAACACATACTGGTCAATTTCACTTTGCAATTTTAATAAATCACTTTCTGCCCCTGTATCCTGTGTGGTTACTTCTGCCGATTTACTATCAATTGTATCTGCAAATGCCACTCCGGTGTAAAAGGTGGATACACATAAACCTAACATAATCGCTTTCAGAAACTTTGTTTTTATCATAAATAATACCTCGTTTTTCTCAGTGCAAGTTTTATAGTAACTTCTATCCGGATATGTTTTTAACTTTGTTTTATCTGGTAATCTCATTTGTACCGAAAAAATTATTTAAGTATCTCCTTTCTTTAGCCTTTACACTGATTAGACGAGAGTATTTATTTAGAGGTTCCATATTATTGTTAATGTAATAAATTCCATATTGTTTTCTTCTGATTTGTGGGTCAGCCGGCTGATACAGTTGGAAAGAGCCTTTGGTGTTCTGAAAAAAGAAAGGCTTTAAGTCATAGTTAAAGATTAACAGAATACCTGTATTTATCCCCGGGATAATAGCAAACGGAATATTCAACCTCATTATCATGCTGGTCATATGATATTCTTGTCCTTTTAAAGGCCGGGAATCCCAAAGCAACCTCCAGATATTTTGCAACTGAGCCTTCTGCCAGTGTTGCTTCCAGTTGATCTCCCGCCCTTGCAATATTTATATTGTATTTATCACTTAGAAATTTATACAAAGAATCACTGTATAAGCCTGCATCTAATGGCAGGTTCGGTATTTTAAGATAAGTTATGGAGTATACCAGCGGCCGGTTATTGACGCATCTGACACGGGTCAGCTCATATACCGTGGAACTGACTTTTACATTGAGGCTGCCGGCTACCTTTTCACTGGCGGCAACCACTTTAATCTCACAACAGCTTGTCTGCATAGTAATTCCATGAAGCTGCATTTCCTCCGAAAAGCTGATAACCCGCTTGAGATTTTCCTCGATCTTTCCATAGGTGACAACCGTTCCTATCCCTCTCATGCGTTCCACATATCCTTTGTTTACCAGCTCTCCGATTGCAAGCCGGACTGTCATCCTGCTCACACCAAATTGCTCCTGAAATTGCTTTTCACTCGGGATAATCTGTCCCGGTGCATAATCTCCCTTTTCGATTGCCTCGGCAATCTGTTTAGACATTTGCAGATATAAAGCTACTGCGGCTTTACCCCTATCCAGTGTCATTGCTTTTCCCTCCATATCTTCCATTGGTCCGTAAACTCTGCCAATCCCATCATAACCATCGATTTCCTTAAATATAAAATCCCAGAATACCTTCATTGACTGCCTTACAGTATTCCATGGCCTGCCTGGGTGACTCCTGCTTACCTGTGATTACCGTATAGGTAAATTCATAGAACCCGCCAAGATCCGCCTTAAAATTCGTCTCCCAAAAGTTATTCATAATCCAGGAGTAGGGAGTGGACCTATTAAGTTCCGTGTTTTTTCCATCACACAAGCGAATCGGAGCTGCTTCCCTTTTTCCGAA
This sequence comes from Anaerocolumna xylanovorans DSM 12503, assembly GCF_900143645.1. GTDB lineage: Bacteria > Bacillota > Clostridia > Lachnospirales > Lachnospiraceae > Anaerocolumna > Anaerocolumna xylanovorans. The sequence continues at coordinate 166,312 of NZ_FRFD01000012.1, forward strand.
AGAAATCAGGGGTGCATCCTTTGTGCTTATAATAACATCCGTATCCCTTCCTGTCCGCACAAGGCCATTCTGAATCAGGTAAAAGTTTTGGCAGGTACCAGGGAGCTGGTCGATACCGGGACGCAGGATACAGCCAGTCTTATCTACATAGGTTTCTGCACTTTGGTCAGTGATAAAGGGCAGGGCCACATACAGGTTTTCCGGATCCCAAACACTGTCCTTGTGCAGGCAGACTCTGGCTTCCAACATGGGAAACCCTTTATAGATTTTTAAAAGTACGCTGTAATACCTGATGCCGGGAAGCTCATAGGAAAGTCTTGCTGTAACAAATACCTCCCCGCTCTCTATAATCACAATATCAGTAAGCTTTGCAACGCTTCTTTGAGTAGCGATACTGCAGCGGTTCCTTCCCATCTGCCTTCTTACCTCGCAGGGATTGTTATCCTTAATGGGAGTAAGTTCATAAATACCGGAAAAGGCGCCTTCTGCCAGTGTATTATCTGTGATGAATTGACCGGTCTCCTTATTGAGAATAGAGGCAATACCCTTCTCTTTTGAAAACTCTACCTTAAAGTAATCTGTCTCAATCAAAAATGGAGTCTCTAAATATTCCTTTCCGGTTTCAAGGTCCCCGATTCCTTCTGATCCGATATGGGCATGGTTTTTGATGGTACCCGTATTTTCAAAGTTCTGCTTTAATTTGATTATCTTCTCTTCTTTTGGAGCTAAATCCACCATGACCTCCACCTCATAGGCTCTGGCTGTTCTATGCCCCTGGCATATCAGTTTTTCTCCTGTCTTTTCATCATAAGCTTCCGGTACAGCCCTGGTATTTAAGGTATTGCCCTCAAGGTATTCCCAATACTCAATATAGAGCTTTACAGTTCCCCGGTACCGGAAAGGGTGGGGATTTATTGCCTTATACCTCTGCTGCTTGTCAGCATCGATGGAGACCTCGCCTAATCCGGAAAGGATTAAGTCAAGATTTCTTGAAACATCGGTATTAGCATTGATGGCATAGGCATCCTTTTTCTTTTCCAGGCAGGCAACCAGCGAATCCCAGGGCTCTGAAACAGAAGAAGAATAGCCCCAGGTATGCTCTGCATAAAGCATGATATTTTCAGCTGCATTTTCCAGAAGTTTTGCATCCCCCAGCTTATTTTCCGGATCGAGCTTTTTACACAGGTCATATTTTCTCTGGGCTTCCCTGCATATTTTTACAGTGTTGGCAGTAGAGCCGACCCCGTCTGCCCACCAGTCCGTGAAATCCCCCTCATAGGCAGGAATTATTTCTTTGCTGCTTCTGACTTTCTCAAAGAATTCATCCAGCGTAACCATTTTAATCGTAATCTTACCTTCAAACAGTTTATTAAGGTCATTCACTCTCTTTGCCACATAGGCATTAGGCGGGGCATTATCCGTGATTGCCCCGGAAACCATCAGCGGGAAGAAATCATAAGCGTAGCCCTCCTGTTCCAGGTTGGCACTATATCTTAAAATTCTTGTCTGGGCTATCGCAAGCTCTTTTTCTTCTGTCTCCTCTTCCCTTAAGGTATGAATTCCCCCTGCCAGTTCTTCCCGGATATCGTCAAACAGCATGTAAGAGGAACCTCCATGAGGGCATAAGAACATCTCATTTCCCATATGGTAGTGCTCGCCTCCCCAGACCAGAATCTTGTTCTTCTTCGGTCCCTGCCAATAAAAGGGCTGCTGCTTCCGGTACAGAGGGAACATACCATGATGGGGATGAAGCGCACACAAAAGGTTTTCCACTCCACATTCACTAAGAATATCGGGATATCCCCATGCATAGCCGTTAATATCGGCAGACATTCCGCTCTTAACCGGTACCCCGATGCGTTCTCCATAACTCTTTGCTTTTCCTGTTCTTGAAAACAAAACCTCTCTGTCAACTAACTCTGTCATATTCAGATAATTTCCGGAAAGTCCAATCTCACCGGTCTTAACATAATATTCAAATTTCTTTGTCTGCTCTTTCGTTGCATTGGCATAGAAATTCTCTATCTGCCACTGATTCTCGCACTGCCATTTGAAGCCTTCACAGCCAGGCAGTTTACCGGAATGAAGGTCATCCAGAATTTTTATGACCTGCAGAATAAAGTCTCTGTGATAGTTCATCAGCTTTTCCTGCCGTTCGGTGTACCCGATATCCGTATGGGAATGGTGGATTAAATATATTGTCCAATTTTTCATAGTTACTATTCCTTTCTATTTCTGCTTCTTTTAACTCATTCATTATATTGTTATAACGTTATAACCTTTGTTTTTACATCGTAACACCCGTCAGCCTCTCTGTCAACAAGATTTATACCCTTTTATTTCATGAATGGTTTTCATTTTATTATCATAAGTTATACTAAAAGAGGCATTAAAATGTGCCCTTTATGCTTGACAAACTGTTAGAAAACCTATATGTTTCATATAGGTATCGCTAACGGTTCCTATTTGCTCAAAGGAAGGTATGAATTTATGAAAAAATGCAGAAAACTATTTTTGGTTTTCTTTTCCCTGCTTCTGATTATATTGTCGGCAGCAGGCTGCGAGAAGAAAGTAAATACGGAATCTACGCAGAAGGATTTTGACAGCTTTACCAACGAGGTCTTTAAAAATGAGGTGACCCGGGACACTCTGACTCTTAACTTTTCTCTGGCTAATCCCAGGAATTACGGTATTACAAATCCCCCTGTTACCTTCGGACATTATTCCTTAGGCGAAATGAAAAAATCCCTCCTGGCAACAGAAAATTATCTTGCTGCCTTAAAGGATTTTTCTTACAGCGGCTTAAGTGACAACCAAAAGCTGACTTATGACATATTAAAAAACACTTGGAACCTTGAGCTAAAAAGCGGTAATTTCCCTTTGTACAGTGAAGTTCTGGGGCCCACCACCGGTCTTCAGGCACAACTTCCCGTGCTGCTTGCGGAGTACAATTTTTATACCAAGGAAGATATTGATACCTACGTGAAGCTTCTTCCTAACACTTACGATTATTTCAAAGAAATCTGTGAATATGAAAAACAAAAGTCCAAAGCAGGACTTTTTATGAATGATACCGTTGTGGACAGTATTTTAGCCCAATGCGAATCCTTTATATCCGATAAAGATAACAATTATCTCATCGAAGTATTTAACGACAGGGTATCTTCCTATAAGGGGCTTTCAAAAAAGGAAATCAAGGCTTATAAAAAGGCCAACAAAGATGCTGTTTTAAATAGTGTGATACCTGCCTACCAGCTCTTGATCGATACCCTAAAAAGTCTTAAGGGAACAGGAACAAATGACGGCGGGCTTGCAGGCTTCCCTAAGGGTAAGGAATACTACAGCTATCTCTTAGCCTCCAATACCGGCACCAGCCGCTCCCCGGAAGAGCTTATTACTATGCTTAATGACTCCATAAGCAATAATCTGAAGGCCTTAAATGCACTGGTAACAAAGGATTCCAATATCTATCAGGAAGCTGCAAATGTTTCCTATCCCCTCTCTAAACCAAAGGAAATCCTGGAGTATTTAAGAGGTGCCATAAAGGAAGATTTTCCTCCCTGCCCAAACGTGGATTTTACTGTAAAGTATGTACATAAATCCCTTCAGGATTATTTAAGTCCTGCCATGTATTTAGTACCTGCTATAGATAACTTTAAAAATAATGTTATCTATATTAATCAAAATTCTGACTATGACAAACAGCCGATATTTAATACCCTGGCCCATGAAGGTTATCCGGGCCACCTCTACCAGTCGGTATACTTTCGGAGTACGAATCCGGCACCCATAAGAAACCTTTTAAACTTTAGCGGTTATGCCGAAGGCTGGGCTACTTATGTGGAATTCTACTCCTACCATATGGCTGGTTTTTCGGAAGCAGAAGCCTCCTTTCTTGATCACAGCATGGCAGCCAATATGGCTCTGTACTGCCGTCTGGATCTGGGCATCAACTATGAAGGCTGGACTTTAGCACAGACTGCTTCCTATCTGAAACAGTTTGGTATCACAGATAAATCTACAGCCAGGGTCTTATTCTCAACCATGGTGGAAGAACCGGCTCTTTATCCGGAGTACGGCATCGGCTATCTGGAATTTACGAATTTACGGAACAAGGCCGAAAAGTATTTGGGATATGACTTTAACCTGAAAAATTTCCACAAATTCTTACTGGACACCGGCCCTGCTCCCTTTGAGATTATCGAAGGTCATATGAAGAGCTGGCTAAAGACGCAGAAATAACCTTACGACCCTGTTGATTTATAGTGTCTTATGCCAAACTTCCATAGATGGAAGCAGGGAATCAGAAATAAACAGGCAATAAGCGGAAGGACCAAATAAAAGCTCTTATCACTCTTTCCCAGTATATATAACAGCGGATAGTACTGTATTAATGCATAGGGTACCAAAAAAGTGCAAAATAGCAGTACCTTATTCCCATAAATACTAATAGGATACTTGCCGAATTCTCTGGCCCCGTCTGTAAGCACATTCATAAATTCCAGCCCTTCCAGGGTAAAAAAGCAAAGGGCTGCATAGATTAAAAACAAACCAAAAAATACTGCCGTACCTCCAAGTATCATAAAGATAACTGCAAGTATCCTGGGCACATTCCAGGATACTTGTGATTTTGCTATGCCATACACAAACATAAAAATGGCCTGTACCATACGCCCCAGCCTGGTAAGCTCTATCCTTGTACCCAGAACCTGCAGTATTACATTCCTGGGCCTTACCATAATCCTGTCAAAACTGCCATTTGAAAGAAGAGAGGCAAATCCGTCAAATCCCCTGGCAAAGCATTCTGCCAGTGAAAACTGCATCAGTACAATGGAAAAGCATAATAAAATCTCGCTGAATCGAAAACCCTTTATCTCGTGAAACCTTTGAAACATAAAAAGAATTCCTAAGAATCCGTTAAAGGATACCAGAAACTGTCCTATGGTGGTCAGGATAAAGGAGGTTTTATATTCCATGGCACTTTTTAACTGTATGGTAAAGTACTTTAAATACAATCTCATAGGCGCTCCTTTCTTAAAAACACATTGTTTCCATCTGCCTCATAATTACACTTAACCTCCCTGAACAGTGACCTTATGCAAAGCATGGCTTAACATCCATTTACCGGTTAAGACCAATGCAGCACACCAGAATACCTGTAACAAAATGCCTTTATAAATCTCTGAACCCAAAATATCTCCGCCATAAATTCGAAGAGGGAGATTCTGCATGGAAGCAAAAGGAAGGTAAGAAACCACTTTCCCAAGCTTTTCCGGAAAAAAGGGCAGAGGTATTACTGCGCCTGTTAAAAGCTCCGATATCGCCGATGTCAGAAGCCGTACACCAAGGGAAGAAATGGTATAAAAACAGATAATATAAACAATCATGCAAAAAGCTATCACCACAAGAAAGGCTAACATTAAGGATATTAAAAACCAAAAAGCTGCCTTTGTATCCTTTGGAAGGGATAAGCCGTAGGGTTCAGGCAAAAGAACTGCCACGATCAGTATGGGAAAAGCCCTAAGTACCGCCTTCGACAGCCTGGTAGCCATATTTCTTGTAAACCACATGTTATATAAGGATATGGGCCTGCATAATTCATAAGCTACATTTCCGCTTACAATCAAATCAAAAAGTTCCAGCTCAAAAAACCATACCATGTATAAGGCCAAAAGCGCCTGCTGCAGCCAGATGTAAGAAGTCAGGGCAGAAAAATCCATTGGAAAGGAAGCCCTGTTATAATCATAAAAGGCCTTAAACATCAGGATTTCTAAAGCTCCCCAGGCAAACTGCGTCACAATTCCTGCCAGGGCCGCTGCCCGGTAGGTAAGTCCATAGGTAAATCTGATACGAAAAAAAGAGAGGTATTTTTTCATCAAAAGCCACCTCCTATATTTCGTATTGCTTATACAAGCCTACGACAACATCATCTAAGGAAGCTCCGGCTACAGAGATATCTGTTATCTCTGTCTGGGAAGACAGATAAGAGATTGCCTCTGATACCTTAAGCACATCGGTATCCACCTGTATAGTAAGGATTCCCTGGCCCGATAAGCTTTGCTCCCTGACCTCCTGTTCTTTTACTGAAAGCCTCATGCCTTCCGCCATCTTAGGTACTGCGCCGCTGTACTGAACCGTAAGCTGCTTCACCTTTGAGAATGTCCCCTTTACTTCCTCCAGATTTCCGTCGAGAAGTATCTTCCCCTTACCGATAAGGAGAATCCTTTTGGTAAGCGCTTCAATGTCCTGCATGTCGTGAGTAGTTAATATAACAGTTGTTCCATGCTGTCTGTTCCGTTCCAGGATAAAATTCCTCACCGCTATTTTTGAAACCGCATCCAAACCAATGGTGGGCTCATCCAGGAACAGGATTTTAGGGCTATGCAAAAGGGAAGCTCCAATCTCACACCGCATCCTCTGCCCTAAGGAAAGCTGTCTGGCAGGAGTCCTTAAGATCTCTCCCAAATCCAAAAGCTCTGTCAACTCCGAAAGGTTTTTTCTATACTCGGCTTCCTTTACACGGTAGATATCCCGTATCAGCTCATAGGAATCCAGTATCGGAACATCCCACCAAAGCTGGGAACGCTGCCCAAATACTACTCCGATGTCCTTTACATGCTCCACTCTTTCTTTCCAGGGTACTTTGCCATTAACCAGGCAGTTTCCCCCATCGGGTGTCAAAATCCCGCTTAGTATCTTAATGGTGCTGCTCTTTCCGGCACCGTTGGGACCGATATACCCTACCATCTCACCATCTCCTATGGTAAAGGAAATATCGTTAAGTGCTCTTACCTCCTGGTATTGCCGGTGCACGAAAGACTTTAGTGCCTCCTTTAGACCTGCACTGCGCCTTGCAACCTTGAAGGTCTTTGTAACCCTCGTTACCTCAATCATATTCATTTGCCTCCTGGTAGTAATATTTCACATCTTTCATCATCAGAGGGCATATCCGTAAGCGTGGGTGCTGCTTCCCGGGCATATCCATAAACGAATCAAACTTCCATATCTTTCCAAGCTTATCTTTCTGGATTTTGCCAGAAAGGGGTGGTAGTACGAACTTTGCGAAAGGAATTTCATTATAACCCTTATGGGATTTTGTGTCAATGAATTGAATCATTTTTATCGCAGAAAAAGGAAGGATAATCGGTCATCCTTCCTTTTCCTGTTCCATTTTCACTTTTCTAGAATACTATTTTTGTCAATACCACACTGGCAACGATACCGGCTAAGGTTGCAAAGAGTGCACCTGCCAGTGTATATCTTGTTTTTTTAACTTTAGCTGTCATAAAATATACGCTCATGGTATAAAAAATTGTCTCGGTGCAGCTCATTATGACAGAAGTAAGTCTTCCGAGATAGGAATCGGGGCCATGCTGCTTGAAGATATCCAGCACAAGGCTGGTGGCAGCAGAAGCAGAAAACAGCCTGACCGTAACAAGGGGTACCAATTCCGAAGGAAAATGGAGCAGGTTTGTAAGCGGTTTTATGGCTCCTGCCAGTAAATCAAGGACTCCCGAGGCCCTCATAATTCCGATTGCTACCATAAGCCCAACTAATGTCGGCATAATATTTAAAACTACCTTAAAGCCATCTTCTGCTCCTTTTGTAAACTCCTGAAAAACCGGTGCTTTCATTAGCAATCCAAGTCCAACTATGTAAAATATGACAAACGGCATTAAGTAATCTGAAATATATAATATAAATTTCAATATGTTCCTCCAAGGACTGTCTTACCAGTTCCTCTGCCATTATATTTTGTGAAGGAGGATACCGGCATCCTTTCTATGTGAATTCTCCTTCTCCTTTATCTTCCTTATTTGCTCCTTGCAAGCTTTCTTGCCACGATAGAAAAAAGTATACCAGCCAGGGTAGAAACGCTGGTCGCAACAAGTGCGGCTCCAAGAATTTCCGTAGGATTTACCGAACCGTATTGTGTTCTATATGCAATAATATTAACAGGAATCAGCTGCAAAGCTGAAATATTAATAATCAAAAAGGTGCACATATCACAGCTGGCAATTTCTTTGTCTTGATTAAGTTTTTTTAATTCCTGCATGGCTTTTAGTCCCATTGGTGTAGCAGCCCAGCCCAGCCCTAAGAAATTAGCAATCATATTAGAAGCTATATACTCCTTTGCCGGATGTTTATCCGGTATATCCGGAAATAAAAGTCTTAGTAACGGATTTATTCCCCTGGTCATAGCATCTATAATACCAGCTGACCGCGCCACCTGCATAATACCGGTCCAAAGAGCTGTAAATCCCAGCATTGTTATACACAAAACAATTGCTTCCTTGGCGGAGGATAATGCTGCTGCATTTACCGCATCAATCTTTCCCGTCATTGCCCCTACAATAACACCGATAATTATCATAAATCCCCAAAGATAATTCAGCATAAAGGCCTCTCCAACCCTATTCCAATCTTTTACTAATACTATATTCCCATACTCTTAAAATCATTCTTGGCATTCTGTAAATAACTGGTATTCGAATTGTCAGTTTATGTCATATTATTTGTTGAATACGTTTCAATTTTGTTCTTTTTTGCAGATTTTTGTCACGCGTCATCTCTTTAAATTGCTAAATTCGTTGTTTCGTAAGCTATTTTTCGTTATTATTTAATACTTTTATTACATTTTTTTCTATAAAATACTAAATACTTGCTTAATTTTATATTTCATTTATTGACTTTCTAATATTTGTATGGTATTTTAATTAAGTATTGTAGGAGGTACATATATATGAAAAGCACAGGAATTGTAAGAAAGCTTGATGAGTTAGGAAGAATAACTCTTCCCATTGAGCTTAGAAGAACACTTGGAGTTGGGGAAAGAGATCCCCTTGAAATCTTTGTTGATGAGGACAGAATCATATTAAGAAAATATGAGCCTGCAGATATCTTCAACGGATCCAAAGACAGTCTTATTGATTATCACGGTAAGAAGATTTCTAAAGAATCTATTATGGAGCTTGCAAAGTTAGTAGGTATTATCGAATAATACAGCTCAAAGAACGAGCCTGGGAGATAAGGCATTACCAATTCTCTTCGGGCTCTTTCTTTCGCTAAAAATCCATTTTATCCCAATAATAGTTGTTGGTAGATTTCCCTTTTTGATACCCCTCTGTCGGTAGCTACTGCTTTCATAGCTTCTTTTTTATCCATCCCTTTGTCAAGATAAATCTTCATATGATCGTCAAGAGAGAGCATTTCATACTTCTTTCTTTCCCTCTTGATGAGTTCTTCCGCCTTCAGTCCTTCTAATACCAATATGCATTCCCCTTTGGGTTCCTCTGCCTCATAATACCTGACTGCCTCTGTTAAACTTGTAAGCAATGCTGTCTCATGTTTCTTGGTCAGCTCTCTTATTACAGTTACCTTTCTGTCTCCCAGATTCTCTAAAAGTTCTTTCAGGGTCCTAAGCAGCCTGTGAGGAGCCTCGTAAATCACAATTGTTCTGGTCTCTGTTTCCAGCTCTTTTAATATATTCTGCCTTTCCTTCTTATCCGAGGGCAGAAAAGCCTCGAAAACAAAACGCCTTGTGGGAAGACCTGAAAGAGTCAGACCGGTGATAACAGCAGAAGGTCCCGGAAGTGAAGTGACGGGAACCTCCTCTTCATAGGCCATTTTTACAATCTCTTCTCCCGGATCGGAAATCCCTGGAGTACCGGCATCGGTAATCAGGGCAATATTCTGCCCTTCCTTTAACAAGCCAATCAGATAGCGCCCTTTTTCAATTTTATTGTATTCATGATAACTGGTCATGGGGGTATTTATCCCAAAATGGTTCAATAGCTTAATACTGTGCCTTGTATCTTCTGCTGCAATCAGATCCACTTCCTTCAGGGTACGAAGAACCCTTAAGGTAATATCTTCTAAATTACCTATAGGCGTAGCACATAAATATAAAGTCCCTGCCATCGCTCTCCTCTTTTCTAAAGCGTAATCCCAGAATTTTACTCCCTGTTATCCATTCAGAAAGCCTTTCCGCCATCAGCGCATGTATCCTTTGAAACTAATAGCCGTAGATATCATAGATTTCATCGGTATACTGATTTATTTCCTTATATACAATGAGCGGAGGTTCCACGCTGATCATGGAGCCTCCTCCTTTCACTGCCTCAATTAATACCATATTAGGCTCTTTATCAATAAAAGGATGAACCATCTTCATCCTCTTAGGCTCCAGCTTATAAGCAGTCAGAGTATTAATGATCTCAATCAGGCGGAAGGGCCTGTGTACCAGATAGAACCTTCCTCCGGGCTTTAACACTCTGGCCGTCTCCCGCACAACATCCTCAAGGGTACAATATATCTCATGCCTTGCTATGGCCTTTGGAAGATCCGGGTTCTTAAGTCCATGAAGATTATTCATATAGGGCGGATTGCTGGTAACTACATGAAAGGAAGCAGCTCCAAAGATAGTCCCTGCTTCCTTGATATCTCCTGTAACGATTGATATCTTTTGTTCCAGCCCATTAAGGCTGACACTTCTTCTTGCCATATCAGCACTTTCTTCCTGCAGCTCAAGCCCCGTAAAATGTTCTCCCCTGGTTTTTGCTTCTAAAAGTATCGGTATGATTCCGGTGCCGGTTCCAAGGTCTAACACCCTTTCTCCCTCCCTTACTTTTACAAAGCCGGAGAGGAGTACCGCGTCCATGCCAAAGCAAAACTTTTTACTGTTTTGTATAATCTTATAGCCGTTTCGCTGCAGTTCATCTATTCTCTCCCCGGGAAGCAGATAATCCTTACTTTCCCCGTGGATATTATTTGCATCGCTCATAGCCTATACATCATCCAGATGGGACTTTCCTTCCTTCATTTCAAGCAGTTCAAGTACTCTTAATTCATCGTCAAGCGCCACTTTTTCCTTGCGCTTTCTTGCAGTGAACTTAAGGTCAGAGGTTTTGTATTCCCTGACTTCCTTTTCATCATTTTCAAGGGTTATAATTACCTTTACTAACTGCTTTAATACCGTAACGCTTTGTACCTCACCCTTAAAACCGTCATTTGTAGTAACCATATCCCCTACATTAGGAAGCTTGCTATTTAAATCCTCATAAGCCTCCTCTTCATGCTTTAAGCAGCACATTAATCGTCCGCAGACTCCGGAGATTTTCGTAGGATTTAGAGACAGGTTCTGTTCCTTTGCCATCTTAATGGATACGGGGGCGAACTCTGAAAGATGGGTATGGCAGCACAGGGGTCTTCCGCAGATTCCAATACCTCCGACCACTTTTGTCTCATCCCTGACTCCAATCTGGCGCAACTCGATACGGGTCTTAAATACACTTGCTAAGTCCTTTACAAGCTCTCTGAAGTCAATTCTTCCGTCTGCCGTAAAGTAGAATAATACCTTGTTGTTATCAAAGGTATATTCCGAATCAATGAGCTTCATTTCCAGCTCATGCTTTTTAATCTTTTCTAAGCATATCTGAAAAGCTTCTTTTTCTTTGACCTTATTTCTGGCCTCTATCTCGTCATCCTCTAAAGTTGCAGTCCTGATTACCGGCTTTAGCGGCTGGATAATCTTATTCTCCTCTACATCCCTTGGGCCTATGACCACGTGGCCATACTCAACTCCCCTTGCTGTTTCAACAATTACATTGTCTCCCTGCTTTATCTCATATCCGGCTGGATCAAAAAAGTAAATCTTGCCGGCCCTTCTGAACCGAACACCAATTACATTCGTCATACAAACCTCTTTCCCTAGTTTTCTTTTATGGTAAGAAACATAAGTTCCATTACAATGTCAAAATTTACATTGGCATTAATACGTATCTTTGCCTTCTCTACTGCCTTGATAATTTCCTCCAGGCCCTCATAACTTCTTTTATTGGCCTGTTTTACTATTTCAGAATACTCACCCTTATACAATAAAAGATTCATATCCTTTGTTACCTTAAACATCAGAATATCGCGGAACCATAAGGTAATCAGGTCTAAGTATTCTTCAATATTTCCCTTCTGTTCCGATATATCCTTAAGTCCCTCTATCAACTCATACAGCTCCATTTGGTCAATATACCTTAACAGGTGAAGAACCTTGTCCTTCATCGCCGCAAAATTCTCACTGGAAGAATAGGATATCGCCCTTCCGACATTACCCTGGGAAAATACTGCGCTAAGCTCCGCCTGATAATCAGGAATCTTATAAACCTGCATTAAATAATTTTTGATGTCTTCCTCTTTCACAGGATTTAATTTAAGAATGACACACCTTGAAAGAATCGTGGGAAGAAATGCATTGATATTATTGGTCAGCAAAATGATAACCGCATAGGCGGGCGGAGTTTCCAGGGTCTTAAGAAGAGCATTTTGTGCCTGCTCTGTCATCTTCTCCCCGTCTTCAATGATATATATTTTACGGCTGCTGCTGTAGGGCTTTACTAAAATATCATTGTTTAGCTTACTTCTGATATCATCCACACCAAGACTTGCCTTTTCATGGGTAACATAAATAATATCCGGATGATTTTTTGATTCTGCCTGCAAACAGGATTTACAAGTGCCGCAGCTGTCTCCGTCTTCTTTCTTATTCTCACACTGGATACCCTTTGTAAAGGCTGCAGCCAGTGTTCTCTTTCCCATTCCTTCTTCTCCGGCAAAGATGTAAGCATGGGATACCGTCTGTGTCCTGATGGCAGTCTTTAAATGCTCTATGATCTGCTCATGACCAATTATCTGGTGAAATTCAGCCATTTCTTACCATCCCTTCATTATGCAAGTATATCCAAAAGTAATCCCCTGATTTCATCTATTTTATTTAATATGGCAATAGTATCTTTCTCATCCTTGATTAATTCCAGCGCCAGCTCGTCCAGGTTCTGATCGATGAGCTTTATCATACCATATACACGGTGACGTCCCCTTCTGTCCAGGAAATTCTCCCTGCTGAACTTATGGGAGCGGTTCACTACCTCATTCATGAATTCCTTAATGAGCTGCCGGTATTTTTTCATATCCCGGACATCCATATGTTTCCCCAGCTTCTTGCCCTGCTGGGTAATTTCCTGCATCATGAGGTTTAAGCGTTCCTTTAATCCCTGTTCCTCTATATTGCTGATTAACGTGAATTTAAAAGAGCCGTCTGCTTCCGGTAGAGGTGCTTTGGGTTCGATCTGCGGGGCAGGCTGCAGCTGATTAACTTTTATATCCATTGTTCCCTCTCCTTTCCTGCATGGCTTGCATCCTTTAAATAAGGTATCTTATCAGAAATTGCTTTTCAAATTTCATTGTAAATACATACATAATTTCCAGTTTCCATTATAGCATAACCAGGACAAAATATATAGAAAAATTTTAATTTCCCATATTTGCCCTGATATCTCTTGTTATTTCCTCAATGCACCTTTTACTGTCCTCATTGCTATATCTCTTGCCAATTCCAAGTTCTCTTAAATACTCTTCCTTAAAATCCTCCTCGTCAGCCAGATATCTGCGGCAAAGCTCTGCGTACTTGGGATTTTTCTGGGTCCTTTCCCGGGAAAGGGCCCGCTCTAAGCGAAGACCATCCTCCACCTCCAGATAAACCGGATAAACCCTTTCCTCCCCAAAGTACTTTCGTATCTGCCTGTAGGATTCCAGTGTGCCAATCATAATGGAACTACCCTTTTCAAGGTCAATCTGTCCGTCATCTACGGTAAAATAGTCCCATACTCCGTGCATGGTATCATAGGCCCTATGCTCAATGACCCTGTTCTCTTTTTTGCAGGCAGACAGCTCTGCCTTGCTGACAAAGAAATATTCCTCCCCATTCTTTTCTCCATCCCGAATTGGTCTTGTGGTATATCCTACGATTGTCTTTAAGGGCAGCTCTGCCATATGCGTAATTTCCTTAAATACCGTATCTTTCCCTGATGAGCTTTTACCCATAACAACAAATAGCCTGTGCATACTCTTATCCATTCCTTTACCTATATTTTAAGCCCTTCCTCCACAACCTTTATCCTATCGGCATTAAGATCATCCATGCCCTGGATTGTCAGACCCTGTTTTTTATAAACTGCCATTTTTGAAAGGAGATTTTCTGTCACCTTTTCTCCGGGCACCAAAAGCGGTATTCCCGGCGGATACAAATAAATATATTCTGCTGAAATCCGTCCCTCGCTGCCCTTTAGAGGAATACTCCTTACCGGAGAATCCAATGCCTCCTCACAGGACATAGCTACAGGCGGCGGTGTAAATTCCATCTCCTCTTCCTCCTGTTTTTCTTTCCCGTTCCCTGCCAATTGGTCATCTATCTTAGAAAGAGCCTCCAGTAATCTGTCAAAGCCTTCTTTTCTGTCAGCGATGCTGGTCATTCCCAGAACATAGTCTCCGGAGACCATCTCCATCTGAATTTTGTAAGAGCCAAGAAGCTCATCATAAAGCTCCTTTCCGGTACTGCCTGTTCCTTTTACGCTAAGAACGAGCTTGGAAGGGTCAAAGGCATAAGAGCCTTCCGTCTTTACTATGTTATCGGTTAGTATCCTTATATTCTTAAATTTTTCTGCTGCCAGATAGAATTCCGCCAGCCGGCTATAATAAACAGAAAACAGTTCCTTTCCTCTGTTTTCCAAAAGCTCTCTGCATTTGTCCATACCCGCCATTAATAGATAGGAAGGGCTTGTACTCTGGTAAATCGAAAGATATCTTATAAGCTTCTCCCTCTTTATCAGCCCGCCATTTGCATGAAGCAAGGCACTCTGGGTAAACGCCGGCAAGGTCTTATGAATACTGTGTACCACAATATCCGCTCCCTGGGTGACAGAGCCCTGCAAAAATCCGGAGAAAAGACCCAGATGGGCTCCATGGGCCTCATCCACCATAAGGGGGATTCCATACCGGTGGGCAGCTTCTGCTATTCCTGCAACATCGGATACTATCCCTTCATAAGTCGGAGAGGTTATCACAATAAGCTTGATATCCTTTTCCTTCTTAAGATATTCTTCTATTTCCCCTGGCGGTATACTTCCGTTTATCCCAACGCTTTTTATCCTGCCTGGATAGAAGTATACGGGCCTTAAGCCCTTTAAATATATGGCATTGTAGACGGATTTATGGCAATTTCTCGCTACAAGAATCTTATCCCCTCTATCAGTGCAGGCAGAGATTCCGGCCAGAATTCCGGCAGAACTTCCTCCCACCAGATAATAGGTTTCTTTGGAACCATAGATTTTCGCCCAGCTCTCCATTCCTTCCTTTAGAATGCCCTCTGCCCTGTGAAGATTGTCAAAGCCCTCAATCTCTGTAATATCAATGGAATACGGATTCACCATAGTAAGCAGCTCTGTATTTCTTTTATGTCCCGGCATATGCATGGGATAATATCCCTCATCTTTGTATTTTAATAAACTGTCATATAGGTTCACTTAAGAATACCTGCCTTTTCACACTAGTATTATTTAACATCCATTGTATCAAATCCCCTGATAAAAACAATCTTTTTCTCTTTTCCCGGACGGAAATAGGTGCTATGATTAAGGAGTTCCCAATCAATATCACAAGAAATGAGGGTATTTATATGAAGGTTTTACTAATTAACGGAAGTCCTAACATACACGGCTGTACCTATACAGCATTAGAAGAAGTCGAGAAAGTTCTGAATGAGGAGCAAATTTCCACTGAAATATTTCATATAGGAAATAAGCCAATCAGAGGCTGTATGGATTGCGGGGTCTGTTCCAAATTCCCCGGCAAGTGTGCCTATGATGATGACACGGTAAACAAGGCATTGGAGCTGGCTGCAGAAGCCGACGGGTTTATTTTTGGAGCCCCTGTACATTACGCCTCTGCCTCCGGTGCCATGACTTCTTTCTTAGACCGTTTCTTTTATTCCGGCGATGGCTTTTCCTACAAACCGGGAGCCGCTGTGGTAAGCTGCAGGAGGGCCGGTTCCACTGCTTCTTTGGATCAGTTAAACAAATACTTTACGATTGCCGGTATGCCAGTAGTATCTTCGACCTACTGGAATATGGTACATGGGAATACTCCCGAAGAAGTCAGACAGGATTTGGAGGGCATGCAGGTTATGAGAACTCTCGGCAGAAATATGGCATGGATGTTAAAATGCCTGGAAGCCGGAAAGAAATCAGGTGTTTCTCTGCCTGTGCAGGAAGAGCGAATATTTACAAATTTCATAAGATAATTTTCAGCTTTGTTTTGGATGATATAAGGCCTTACCCTGTTGTCCGTTTTGTATGCGGCAAGCGAACAAGTTTTGTCAGAATACTATGTATAAAACAGGTCAAATGTCCTAATTTCATCCTGTGATAGGAGGTGTTTAAGCTTCTTTTATTTAGAATAATCTGTGCTGTAATAGTCCCCTGTATACGGACATTATAATGGACAAAGACTTGCGAAATAATAAAAAATGAATTATAATGGTTATAGTTTCCATTGTGTGGATTCCATGGTGTGAATTCCACGGTGTGGAGGCAAAAACTGTATAACACGTAGAGGAGGATTCTATGAAAACAAGATTTAGCAAACTTTTATCCGTATTGCTTACTCTGGCCCTGGTTATCGGATTACTTGGAGTTCCAGGCAGCACAGTAAAGGCAGAAAGCAGCTCCGGTGATGTAACAATTACCTTGCTGGAAACAACTGATATACACGGACATACGGTAGAAGTTACCAATTTATCAGACAGCTCCACCAATCAATACCGTTTGGCGTATATGTCAAAGGCATTCGACAATTACCGCAGCCAGGGAAATGTGATTTTATTAAATGGCGGTGATTCCTTCCAGGGAACTCCCATCTCTAATTTCTCTTATGGTAAATATGTGGTACAGTCCTTTGATGCCATGGATTATGATGCCCATGGACTTGGCAACCATGAATTTGACTGGGGACTTGATGCAGTATTAACCAAAAATGGTACATACATTAACAGTTCTACCCCTGTACTGGCCTGCAACGTATACTATGCAGGAACCAAGAATAAAATCCCTTACACCCAGGATTATACTATCGTAGAACGCGGCGGCAAAAAAGTTGCTATTATAGGCTGGGCTGCAGAATATTCCGTAGATATTATGGCAGCTATGATTGCACCCTACACCATCAGCGAGGATGTAAGCCTTGTAAATGATCTTGCAAAGAAATTAAAGGACAGCAAAGAAGCCGATGCCGTTATCGTATTAGCTCATCAGGATGCTGCGGAAGCTGCAGAATTATTTGACCATAACTATGTAGATTTTCTGTTCGGCGGACACTCCCATAAGACTGAAAATGGCAAGTCTCAAAGCGGTATTCCTTATGCAGAAGCTAACTGCTATGGCTATGGTTATTCAAAAGCAACCATGACAATAAAGGCAAATGGCGGCGTTACCATAGATAACCCCACTTTTGTATCTGTTTACGATAAGACAAATCTTTCCAACTTATATAACACACCTGAAAACGCTAAAAACTTAGACAGTGAGATTGTAACTATCAGCAATATGTCAGTTGACAGCGTAGCGCCAAGACTGAATAAGGAAATGGCAGACCTTCCGGTTGCTTTAGACAGAAATTATATCGGTGATTCCCTGACCACAACTATGGGTAACTTTGTTACCGATTTAATGCTTTCCGGGCAGAAGGATGCAGATTTCGTTTTCTGTAATGATGGCGGTATCCGCTGCAACTTCGATGCAAAGAAGCTGACAGCATATGATATGTATACTGTATTTCCTTTCAATAACCTGTTATATACGGTTCAGATGACCGGCGCACAGGTAGTTAAACTTCTGGAACAGATAGTCGGCAATGATTCTTCAAACATGCAGATGGCAGGTTTGACAGCCAAATACGATTTAACCCTTCCGGAAGACCATCAGGTATTTGATATCCGCATTGCTGACGGCACCCCCATTGACTTAAATAAGACATATACTATTTTAACCAATGAGTACCTTGCAACCGGCGGTAACAAATATACCGTATTTTTAACAGATGTTGTTTCCAAGACTAATACCAACACTCTGGACAACGAGACTGTAATTGCTTCTTTAAAGGAACTTGGTTCCAAGGGAGCTTTAAATCCTGACCTTAACGCCAGATTTGTAAAAGGTACATTGGAAGCTCCCGCTGTCACCACCAAAACTGCAACCCTCTATGAAGGAAACAATCTGCAGCTGGTGTTCAGTAATTTACTTGGAACTGCTAAGATTACCTATAGCAGCAGCAACAGCAAAGTTGCAAAAGTAGATAAAAACGGCTTAATCACTACCCTAAAAACAGGTACCGTAACGATTACTTCCGCTGTTACCCAGGGTGATACCACTTACAAGCTCCAGACTAAGATTACCGTTAAGAAACCAAGCCTTGCTTTCTCTTCTTCAACAGGCGCTATCAAGCTTGGCAAGAGCTACACCTTTAAGGTAAAAGCAAATGGTATCACAGGAGCCGTTAAATGGTCTTCCAGTGACAAATCAGTTGCTGCTGTTACAAGCACCGGCAAAGTAACCAGTAAAAAGGCCGGAACAACAGTAATAACTGCAACCCTTGGAAATTACACTGTTTCCAAGAAGATAAAGGTAACAAAGTAATAACTGGCATTATCATTAGGGGTTCACACAAATAAAAATAAAGACCGGTTAGCAGCCTGTAAGACGTGCTAACCGGTCTTTATTTTAACAAGTCACTTCAACTAAAGTATAGAATTTTATCCTTTCCAAACCGCCTGTCAATCTCCTCTAACAAAAACCTCTCTCCGTCTTCCCGCAGCTCCGGCCTGTAACAATATTTTCCCATACCTCTGCCCTTCATACGTTCTTTATCATAAAGCTCCATCGCATCAGGAAAGGCTTCTTTATTGATACTTCTGTGAATAAAGCTGTAAGTCATAAAGATGATTTCAATGAACATCGTTTTCTTTACCTTTGGTGAAAGTGTTTCCGCCAGAATATCCAAAAGCTCTGTATAAAGGTTCTTCCAATTATCTAACAGTATAACGGGTGCTATCAATATCCCTACCGGGTAATCTGCTTCTGCCACTTTGTTTAAAGCTTCAATCCGGTTTTGTAAGGATGCTGTGCCGATTTCTATATTGCTGATAATAGGCTGGGGATTTACCGACATCCGAAAGATGACCCTGCCCTGATGATTGATATTCAGCATGGGTTCTACCATGTTAAATTTCGTCGGAAAGGTCAGCTTTCCCTTTTTTGCTCTTAAGAATTCTTCTAATATCCAGGGAAGATTTCCGGTAATGGTATTCTCCAATATGAGGTCACTGTTGCTTCCGATTTCAAAGACATTTTCCGTATCACTTTTTTCAGAAAACCGGATAAGCTTATTCATCATTTCTTCCCGGTTAACAAATACTCTTAGATAGGAGCATTTGTTATAGTTGCAGACCAGATAACAGTACAGGCACATAGCGGTGCAGCCGGAAGAGGTAAATGGTACTAAGTAATCCGACACCTTAAAATTCGGGGAATACTTGTGGGTCTTTCTGGTACCAAGGATCAGGAGGGTCTTTAACTCCTTAAATTCCTTGTTTTCCTTGGTCCTAAGCTCCTCGATGTTATTGTGGCTTTCTATGGGTATCCACGGAAGGTCCTTGTATTTCTCCTGCAATTCCCTGCCTAATTTATATCCTAAAACATCCGGTTCGTAATATATCTTGGAAGGTTTCATAGCATTTTCCTTTCTTTTGTATTTCAAAATGAAATGTACTTACTCTTTAGTATCTTCCAAGATATTAATTTTTACTATTTTCATATTGTTATTATTAAAATTGAACGCACTACTCCATATAACCGCCCTTCATAGGGGATACAGCGTGTTTTGCATATATATTTAATACACCTTTTTTATATTTTGACTCCTTAGGAGTAAAGTTCTTTCTTCTTTCCTCCAAAATTTTATCCATCACTTCTTCTGCTAAGGGCTGTCCGTTTACTCCTATTAGCTTAAGAACGCGGTTTTCAATATCCAGCAATATCATATCTCCTTCTTCCACAAGGGCAATCGGTCCGCCTTCTGCTGCCTCCGGCGAGACATGTCCAATGGCAGGCCCCTTGGAAGCGCCGGAAAAGCGTCCGTCCGTAATAAGGGCGATCGATTTTGCAAGCTCTGTGTCAGAGGATATGGCTTCCGTCGTATAAAACATCTCCGGCATACCGCTCCCCTTTGGCCCCTCATAACGGATAATAACCGCATCACCGGGTTTTATTACCTTACT
The DNA here is from genome assembly GCF_900143645.1 of Anaerocolumna xylanovorans DSM 12503. Taxonomy (GTDB): domain Bacteria; phylum Bacillota; class Clostridia; order Lachnospirales; family Lachnospiraceae; genus Anaerocolumna; species Anaerocolumna xylanovorans. The sequence continues at coordinate 186,470 of NZ_FRFD01000012.1, forward strand.
TAATACAGCCTCTAATGCTTCTTCTTCACAGTCAAAGGGCCTTGCGGTAAGAACAGCCTTATACATTTCCTTCGGAACGGCAGAATGCTTTACCACAGCGCCTTCCGGTGCCAGATTACCCTTTAATACTGCAATGGTTCCATTTCTTCCAATAGGACTATCAAAGGGGCGGATAATATCCTCTCTTTTTAATCCTGTCTCTTGCAAGTAAGAATAGCATTTCTCATAATAACCGTTTTGCTTTAGCTCTTCTAAGTTCTCTCCCAGTGTCTTTCCGGTAACCGTTAATACATCCAGATGAAGGCTTCTCTTAATTTCCTCCATTACTGCCGGCACCCCTCCTGCATAGTAAAAATACTGTGCAGGCCATTTTCCTGCGGGCCTTATATCTAAAAGGTAATGAGCCCCCCGGTGAAGCTTATCAAAGCTGTCACTGTCAAGTTCATAGCCGAATTCTCTGGCAATAGAAGGCATATGTAAGAGACAGTTTGTAGACCCGGATATGGCGGCATGAACCATAACCGCATTTTCAAAGGATTTCATTGTTACAATATCTCTTGCTTTTATTCCCTCCCTGGCAAGCTTTACAATCTGCTCTCCTGCTGCCTTTGCCTGCGATGACAAATCTTCACACATAGCAGGCATCAAGGCACTTCCCGGTAACATTAGTCCCAGTGCTTCCGCCATAATCTGCATACTGGAGGCTGTTCCCATAAAGGAGCAGGCGCCGCAGGAAGGGCAGGCATTGTATTTATAATAATTTAATTCCTCTTCTGTTATCTCGCCCCTCCTAAACATAGCACTGTAGGCTCCTATCTGCTCCAGGGTCAGTAGCTTTGGCCCTGCATCCATTACTCCGCCAGTAACCATAATAGAAGGAATATTCACTCTGCCGATTCCCATTAGGTGGGCAGGAACTCCCTTATCACAGCTTGCGATAAAAACTCCGCCGTCAAAGGGCGTTGCTCCTGCATGAATCTCTATCATATTTGCAATGGTTTCCCTGGATACCAGGGAATAGTTGATGCCGTCATGCCCCTGGGCCATCCCGTCACAGATGTCCGTGGTAAAATACCTTGAGGCTTTCGCTCCTTTATCCTTAATTCCCTCTGCTGCCTTTTCCACCAGTCCAAAAAGATGGGCACTTCCCGGATGGCTGTCCCCAAAGGTACTCTCAATCATAATCTGCGGTTTTGATAAATCCTCAATACTCCACCCCATTCCTCTTCTCAAAGGATCTAATTCCGGAGCGATTTTACGAAGCTTCTGGCTTGGTAATCCTTCTATGTTCATCTTGACCTCTTTTCTGAATATCCGGCAATTTTAATAATGTCCTGATTTTCAAAAATATATTTCTTTCTATGGTTATATTGCTCTTCTTATAGCACTCTTGTCAAGACCGGTCTTATGATGATTGCTGCCGGGAATATCACTTTTGCCTTCTCAATTTTCCCCGGAGCCTCCTTTAAAAGGCGTATAGCCCTGCATGCATAAAGGCAGCTCCAGATGGTTGGATTCCAACAATTTTTTATCCTTTAGAATCTCTTCTGCCGGTCCTTCCTTCACAATTCCTCCTTCAGAAATCAATATCACTCTGGAGCAGGTTTCAAGAATCAAATCCAAATCATGAGAGGCAATTAGTTTTGTTAATTCCAGCCGGTTAAGAACATTAATAAGGGTCCTGCGGTTGCTTGGATCAAGTGCAATGGAAGGTTCATCAAACAAAAGAATATCCGGAGTCATGGACAGCAGCGTAGCAATGGACGCCATCTTCTTCTCACCGCCCGACATTTTATAAATCTGCTTGTCTTTTAAATGTGTAATCCCCATGGTATTAAGTGCTTCCATTACTCTTTTATCAACATCTTCCTCCCCAAGTCCATAATTTCTCGGAGCAAAAGCCACGTCCTGATAAACGCTCTGGGTAAAGAGCTGATTGTCCGAATCCTGAAACAAATAGCCTGCATGGGCTCTTACTGCTGCTAAGGTATCTCTGCTTACAGGAATCTTATCAATTAGAACCTCTCCGCTATAAGTTGTTTCCAATCCTACCAGTATTCGAAGAAGGGTAGATTTTCCTGCGCCATTTGCACCTACAATGCCAACAGATTCTCCTTCCCTTGTGGTGAAAGTAATATCCTTTAATATCTCCATTCCACTCTCATAGGAAAAGGATAGATTACTGCATTCAATGATACCTTTATATCCATTCTCCTGATTTGTATTCACTTTTATATTCTTAACGGAATCCTTCGCCTTTGCCAACCACATAATGACCTCCTTCTTCTAAATAAATAGTATTTTATCAAATCAATATCTTAATGCCAAAATAAAGCACTGCAAATATTCCAAGCCATAAGGAGAGAAAAGCATAATCCCTTCCCTGTGCTTTCGTTTTCTTAATATAGGCGAATTCTCCGTTAAATCCCCGCAGCAGCATGCTTTCATAAAGATTTCCTGCCCGGTCAATGGAGCGGAGCAAAAGCTGCCCAATAAGAGAGCCCCATATCTTATACTTTACACCTTTTTCTCCCGGCGCTCTTAAAGAATATGCCTGATATACCCCATTGGCCTCTGCCATCAGCACCGTAATATAGCGGTAAGTCAGCAAAAACTGCGTCACCAGTATATTGGGAATGTGTAAAAGCCGCAGAGCATAGCATATCCCGTCAATTCCGGTGGTAGCAATTAAAAGAAAAGACGCTGATATGCAGTACATACCCTTTAAAAACAGGGTGACCATAGATATAATTCCTCCCGATATTCCAATGCCGGCAATGTAAACATATGGTGCACTGTCAAATATCGGATTGAATATTCCAATAAATAAAAGAAGAGGAAGAAGTCCTCTTATTTTCCCAAGACAGGCCTTAACCGGAATATCTGACAGCTTTAAAAGAATCAGGGGATACAGAATAAAGGGCAATAATCCCGGTAAATTATATTTATGAAATGATACCACTAATATCATATATGCTAAGGTAATAACAAGCTTCACCAATGGGTGTACCTTGTTAACCTCAAGCTTTCTATCTGCCATTTCCTCCAATTCATGGACGGCAAAGATAGCATCTGTAATTTTTGCCATATTAATAGCCATGCCTTTCCTGTGAAGTGCTTCTTATTTTTCACACTAATCCCCATGCATTTCGCAAGTTCGCTTGCGAAACTGCCCAAATAGAAAGTGAAAAATGCTTCTTATTTTTCACACTAACCAAATCTCTCCTATGCATGAATAGGAAGGCAGTCTCCTCCTTTTTGAGGAATCCGCCTTCCTAAAACTTTGTTATTATTTACTGATAGAATGATGTTTATGTAGTACTGTCTTTTTTACGAAACATTTTAAACAAAACACAGCAGCCAACAGTAACTGCTGCCACGATTGCTGCTCCGAAAATGCCTGAAAAAGAGGTTCCTGCCGGAGAATTGCTGTCCGGAAAAGCATAGTCAGGAAGAAGGGCTGTCTTTTCCTGAACCTTAGCCGCTGACTGCACAGTGTCCGCATAGTTATCCTTTGCATTCATCTCTGTGCTTCCGGTCATTTTTTCAATGGACCATTCAAGTCCGTCGGGATTCGAAGAAGCTGCCAGAGACAATCCTCCTCCTATTAAAAGCACCGTTACCCCAAGAATTACCATGACTTTCTTATAGCTGAATTTTCCTTCCGGTGCATCTTTTCTAAGAAGCTCAGGTCTTGTGTTATATAAAAAGATTACCACTGTTCCTGTAATCAGTCCCTCTACCGTACCAATGGCAAGGTGAATTGGCTGCATAAGAGCTAAGAACTGTCCAAAAGACAGAGCAGTAATCCCGGAAAACAGTGTTTCTAATGTTACACTGAATGCACCCAGCTGTAAGCTTATCACACTTCCCAAAACAGATGCCAGCATAATTTTTGTCCTGTTCATGGTCTTTTTGGTAAGAGGGCGGTAAATTAGGAGGTACCCCACAAAGCACCCGTAAAAGGCCATGTTCCATATATTTGCACCAAGCGCTAACAGCCCTCCATCTGCAAATAGCAGGCATTGTATCAGCAGCACTGATACCATTGAAAGAAATCCCGCGTAAGGTCCTAATAATATAGATAAAAGCAATCCTCCGCATAAATGACCGCTGGATCCGGTTCCGGGGATGGTAAAATTAATCATCTGTGTAGCAAAAACAAATGCTGACATAATCCCCATAGTAGGTATTTTCTTCGGGTCATTTTCAAATCTGACCTTTTTTATCGAATAGGCTGTTGTTACACCGGAAGCAGCATACATAGTTGCTGCTACAGCGGGTGCAATAAGCGCATCTGCCATATGCATAACGAATACTCTCCTTTGTATTTACTAATCTATTTGAATTATAACGGACTTACGGCAGAAAACAAGCCACTGGGGGGGATATAATTTTTAAAAAAATATGGTATTTCAGCCCGGTATTTTAAGGCATTCCATAGCGTTAATTTATCCGTTTAGGATTTTTAGGCATAAAATATGCCCCGGATAGGGATAGGGGCATGTAGGTATCGCCTGGCGCATATAAATGGCAGGCCCTTTTTATTTAATGAATCTGTCGATTGCCTTATTCAGGTTTTCAATAGAAGTGTTATCTCCGGATTCTATTGCATCCACAATACAATTTTGTATATGATCTTCCAGTATTATCTTTCCAGTGCTGTTAAGAGCAGCAATGACCGCAGAAAGCTGAATAAGCACTTCACTGCAATCCTTCCCATCTTCAATCATACGCTTTACAGATTCGAGATGACCGGATGCACGGGATAGGCGGTTTAATACTGCTTTTGTATTTTGATGACTGTGTTTATGCTCTATGCCATCTTCATGGCTGTGAATGCAGACAGTGCCATCTTCTTTAATATGCTTATGCACCTTGTTATTTACGCGGGCTGTATCTTGCTTTTCCATTTCTTTTCCTTTCTAATGAAAAAGGATTCTTAGCTTTTAAAATCCTTTTATAAGCCAATATTATTCATATCATAACATACTTCCCGCAAAAACAACAGTTTTTTATAGACTTAAGCCTTCATTCTCCCTGCATCCGAGCATCAGGTTCAGACACTGAATTGCGGCGCCGGAAGCTCCTTTACCCAAATTATCAAATTGTGAAGATAAAACAAGCCTTTCCGCATTACCGGCAATGTAAATGTTAAGGCCATCCCAGCCAGAGCAGTCAATTCCGCTTAAGAAACCTTTTTTATCAGCCTCCGCACCATATGGCATAACCTTTACGAATAATTCGTTCTTATAATAGTCTGCAAAAAACTCCTGAATAAGTTCCGGCGTATGCAGTTTTAGCAGCATATCCGCATATAAAGGAACGGAAACCAGCATACCGCTGTAATAATCCGCTACAATAGGAGAAAACAACGGCTCTCTGTTAAGTCCTGTAATAAGCTTCATTTCTTTTAAATGCTTGTGCTGCTGGCTTAGGGCATATTCCCTGGGGGCATCATACTCCCTCCCACGGGTTTTTGCCTCATACTCTGCAATCATTTTCTTTCCGCCGCCGCTGTATCCTGTCAGGGAAAAACTGCTGATAGGATAATCAGCAGGAAGAATTCCTTTCTTAATTAAAGGATACACCAAGGCAATAAATCCCGTCGCATGACAGCCGGGAACAGCAATCCGCTTTCCCTTCTGAATCTTAGTCCTATGCTCTAAGGAAAGCTCTGGAAAACCATATGCCCAGTCACTGTTAGTTCTATGCGCTGTTGAAGTATCTATAATTTTTACCTTCTCATTTTCCACCATTGCCACCGATTCCTTTGCGGCTGCATCGGGCAGGCATAGAAAGGTAATATCGGATGCATTAATCAGCTTCTTTCTTTCTGCTCCATCTTTCCTTAGCTCCGGCGATATGGTCAACAAATCTATATCCTGACGGTCCTTAAAACGTTCATGTATCCGAAGACCGGTGGTTCCTTCGCTTCCGTCCACAAAAATCTTTGTTTTCATCAATTATCCTCCTATACCCTGGTTGCTTTACTTTGTTTTGTATATTTATACATTCATTCTTACCTTGCTATTAAAACTGCCGCAAGTAATTTACGTATGCTTTGTTGAATATTCTGTGCTCATTATAATACTCTTTTGTTTTTTTTGCAACCAGAATGCAATCAATATTCATATTTTATAAATTATTATTCATATTTACCCGCTTATTTCTCCCTTTATCGGTAATTCTGTTCCTTTCTGTTAACCGGCGAAGTCATTAAAGAAGCTCCCATTCTGAATTTCATAAATCCCGGAAGGAGCCTGTCATTGCCAGGGATATTTCCACGCAAAGAGAGTTTCCCTGTTCTCATATTTAATTTTCTGTGATCATCTTACCTGTCAAATCTTATAATCCAATCTTTCTTTTCATATAGGCGCAGTATTGGAACGCAAGGGAATCGTCCAGCACCATGGTTTTATCAGTGCCATAACATTCCATGGCTTCCTGTATTAACGGCCCAAATCCCTTATCAATATTTTTTATACCCCATTCCCCGCCTTCTTTTTTCGAAAGAACTAATTTATCCTGTACGTAAGCCAGGACTCTGCAAAGATTTAATATGGTATAGACCGGATTATCAGAAATATCCTTTTCCGCCTCTGAAACATCATTTTTTATGCTCTCCAGATATGCATCACTTGGTATCTCCCCAAATAAATCCTTTATTTCTTTTCCATAAAGCACAATTCCTCTATTCTTAATAATAACAAAATGTGCCGCCAGGTCAGGATCTGTGCCATTCATCTTTTCGATATATTCATCGGGATTATTTTTATACCAGTTTAAATGTGTTACAGAAAAATGCAAATCAAAAGGTGTTGGATATATAAAGTTCTTACAATACTCACTGCGGACCAAACTCATTTCAATTCCTTTGGCCGGAGCAGTTTCATTTAAAACGATGATACTATCCATCAAATCTCTCTTTTGCTGATCGATAGCTTCTTTTTCTGTTACAAGTAAAATATCAATATCACTTTTTCCCGGATTAAAGCAGCCCATCGCAATGGACCCATGCAGGTATACTCCAACCAGATTATCTTTAAGAATGCGGCGGCTGCACTCAACCAATCTATTCAGTATCTCTTGTATTTTCATTTTAATAACCATGCCTTCCTCTGTACACCTCAAGTTTGTGCCGAGGATTTCGCAGGCACAAACTTGTGTGTGAAAATTGTCTTTTAATTTTCACACTAACCCCCATGCATATCGCAGGCCTGTCAGTAGATTGCAAGCAATCTACACGATACTGCTCAAATAAGAGATTTGAAAAATGCAATGCATTTTTCAATCTAACTCCTAAGGATATCTTACTTCTCTTTATACCCAGCCGTAACATTTAAAGTCTTTGTCATACTCCATTTCCAAGACCTCGCCGTATGCAATTACCCCTATTCCGGTATACCTTCTGATTATACCCCCATGTGCTACAACGATTATTTTTTCATATCCCAAATCAAAATACTTGTCCATTACAGGCTTCGTACGTTTAATTATTTCAGGAATAGTCTCCCACTTTCTTGTCTCACCTTTCGGATATTCACCCATATATTTGATAAATTCTTTATGTAGCAGGGAATTTTCTTCTTCACCCTTCACCATAAAAGTCTTATCTGAAAGAAATTCATGCAAATCTACTTCGACCAGAATATCCACTCCTATATTTTTCGATATAATAGCCGCAGTATATAAAGCTCTCGTATAAGGTGAAGAGATTATTATTTGCGCTCTGTTTAACAGTGAACTGTTAGAAGCTTCCTTTGCCTGCATAATTCCATTTTCTGTTAATGGAGCCAAGTCTCTTCCCAGTCCAATAAAGCCTTTTTCATCCACATAGGTTTTATCCGGTTCTCCATGCCTTATAAATACAATCTTCATAATAATTCCTTTCGCGTCTTGTTTTTCTCCTGCTGCATTAATGGGTGATTAGAAGTTTCATAACCTATTGTATGTACATTAGCAGGTATTATTATTTCTTTGCTTTTCCCAATATAAGCTTTTTCACCTTTCCCTTCTTTTTTTGTTATACGAACATAACTCCATTAAATAATTTATTGCTATTATTATATAGAATCTTCCGGCACTTTTCTACTATTTCTCTTCCAAACTTTTTTGCATAACAAAAAGTCCCAACCTGCCAGCTCATCTGTCTGCCAACCCGGGACCTAAGGTGCACTTCCAGGAGTTCTAGCCCTGGATATCCTGATTAAAAGTTATGTGTATCTGTTTTGTCTATTATTACTTGTTTTCTATATTGCCTTGAATCAAGATATATCCCATACTATCATGCGTAGGTATAATGATTCCAATATCACTTCCTTTAATATAGAAGTCATTGGTATGAGCGGCTTGTTCAAAGCTTTCAACGAAAGCTTCAACAAATGGCGTGTTATCAGTCACATCATCAAAATTATTCTCGACAACATCAAAATCCGTATATAAATGATCTTCGACAAATGATTTATCAATCATAAGGAAGTCTTTAAGTTCCAATTGCTTTTCACTTTTGATATCAATAGTAATTGCATGAGCAAATCTATTTGATGTCTGATGGTCACTTACTTCTCCCAGAAACAATATACTTATTCTGTCATCGTTTGCTTCCATTATTTCATAATCAACGCTGTATTCAATATAATCTCTACTCCCTAGTGTGTCATGATAATACGCAGCTTCTCTATACAGCATATCATTTATATTCTTTTCTTTTTCATAGTCTTCCAGATTATATAGCTGCGGATATTTTATCACCAATGTTTTCGTCCATTCGCTGCTGTTCTCCGGTCTTTCCATATCCTTACTAGTTAATTCACTGGGTGCAATACCATACTCATTTACATCGGCATACCACTTAACAGGAAATTTGTTATCTTCTTCTTTTTCGCTTTCTGATACAGTATTACTTACTGCTTTGATAGGATTATCCTTTTTGCCTTCATTGTTGCTGTCTTTCGAACTACACGCAACAAATATTAAAATGCAAAGGATTATCACAACATTCTTTCGTAATTTTTTTAAATTCAAATCTGTGCCTCCTTTAATTGAATTTTAGCAATCACTGTTTTCAATCCCTTGACATATTTCTAAAAATTCCAAACTGTGCTCTGCGTCTGTTTTAGATTTGTAGAATACAATACCATGACTAGGAATCATGTTCGTTCTCCACTCACATTCAGACGTAACCATCCGCAAAAAAATTCTTAGGCTATTTGCAATCAAAAAGCATTCTTTCTTCTCATTGATATAACAAATGGGCGCGGCATCATCCATACCCGTTGTTTGTCCAATTGTACCGAATAACCCTCCCAGACTGTCTTTTGCAAAAATATCCCAATATATTCTTTTCATCGTTCTTCACTTCCTTTTATACTCTCAATACTTATAATTCGTATTTGTACACATGGTGATAATCTCTGGAAAAGGTTACCATAACACTTCTTCTTGTCAGATTATATACGGCTGACCATTGCTCATCACCAGGTATTACATTCTTTTTAAGCAATTCTAATGCATTATTTTCAGAAATAATCCCATTGCACTTTTCAAGTTCATTTTCAATATTATCATATCTATCTTTTCCGAAGCCCTCATGATTGGGATTGTTATATAAATTAAAATTAGTTGCTGCTTGATAGCTCTTAACTTTTTTTGTAGTAACCATTTTGCCATCTGCGAATTCGATTAGTTTATAAATAACAACAATTAATCTAGTGTATGGCTTTCGTTTACACAAGGGAAAATTGGGGGCCTCTCCTTCATATGCCGACTCCGACTGTCTGCTGACCCATTTACTGTTCTTAAGATAATAAGCTCCGATAGATTCCTGAATTTCAGGCAGGAAAGCAAGTAATCTCAAAATTTCATTAAACTCATTATAATCTTGCGTTTGATTCATTAATACCTCCGGTTTATATTTGGGCGGGCTTAATAACGTGATTCTTCCTGCATCAATAATCTTTATCTTATATTCAACGTATCACTTTAAGATTAATAATAAATCAAAATACATGAGTTTTCTATATCTAAATGATATTTTAAGAAAAAACCCTGCCCCCATAGATCTTACGTTTACAAAACCAGTACTCAAAGCACAGCATTAGGCGCATTTACTGCTATTGGCACTAATCGTAACAGTAGTTCTCTCATAACGTCCTCCCTTTGGTAAACTGCCCTTCCCATACCTTTTGTCTCCTTTTTATACATAATAAAAGAGCCAATACTAGAATCCACTTATCCAGATATTGGCTCGTTTCTATAGCTTGTTGTCCTATTTCTTCGCTTTTTTAATGGCATCTATAAATGCAATTGGATTTATTATATTACTTCCATCATTCGCTTTAGAGCAGGTCTCAAAGAGAATTTGAACTATCTGGTCATTGCCTAAAGTCGGGTCAACCTGCCATCCCAAAGCTAATACTCCTGCCCCATAAGGTATACCCCAACTTAACCCTCCTTGTCCAGTATACTGGTAAGAAGGGGAGCCTTCTTCATATTCTTCGGCAACTGTCCTATATGAAATCGGTACGCCTATTTTCGAAGATAGAATTACATAGGTCGATGTAGGGAATCCTCCTTTACACATTGATACTTTATCGGGATTCTCCGGGTCATAAAATGCAGGAGCAATAATACCTGTTGTTTGATTATCTCGGCAATCTAATACCAGGATTCCTTCCTCTTGCGCTGCAAGAACTGCTTCATCCCACATATTCAAATTCTTTGTAAATGGAGAACCATATCCTGAGGGAGCCGCCGAAACTGACACAACACGAATTTTTTCATCATCAGGCAGTTTTTTATTTTCTTCAATAATCCAATAAAGTCCTTTTGCAAAAAACTCACTATCTCCAGTCCATGATGGTGCAGCAGCAAAATAAACCTTTGCATCTGGTGCTACTCCCACGGTGTTACCAACCAAAATACTTGTAACTGCTGGAGCGTGCATTGAACCGTTATTTACATCCTTTTCACAACCGGTATCATGATATTCCACTATTTTTCCGTCAAATTCCGGATGATGAAGTAAAAGATTCTGGTCAATAATCGCAACATTAATGCCTTTACCTGTAATACCTTCTTTGTGCAGTTCTCTGACACCAAGTCCGGGATTTTTACCATTATTCATAATTTCCTTCTGTCGATTTTCGTTGCCTTTTAGAACAGTGCCTTCGTTAAAAGTAAATGTAATCATATCATCCGCACTATATTCATTTTCTTTAAATATTCTTTCTTTATCATCTGTAGCTCTTATATCATCATACGGCTTAATAGAAATATCTGTCTCTTTTTTATTATTACTTGCCGATGATGTATCCGACTGCGGCTCTGGCGATGTACTTATTGGTTCTGTAGGAGTTTCAGTAACCATAGCCTCGGTTGGAGTGCCAATTACGCCTGTTGTAGAGCTATCAGAATTGGTGTTACCACTTGTGTCTCTTGATTTGTTACAAGCAGTTTGGAATAACAGCACCAAAACAATAAGTAAAATACCCAAAATTTTCATTTTCCACTTCATCTTTGACTCCTCCTCCAGCAAGATTTAAGGCGACCTTATAAATCCATATTTATCGCTGGTTTTACCTTGGTAATCTTTGTCCTGCATTATTTACATGATTATAAATCAAAATACATAATTTTACTATACCCCAAATATATTTTAAACACTATTCCAGATTACAATATGATCTTAAATATTTATTAAATACATATTCACAATTCACTTTCTACTATTTAAAAGCAATGGTACAAAAACCATCCCTCATCCAATATCATAGGTATCAAATAACTGCTGTCCTAACGCTGCTGCTAATTCAGGACTATTGATTAATCTTCTTTCATAAAGTAAGGATGTTTTACGTATTAACCTGGATTCTTTACTAAACCGGATTGAATAGATAGTTTTATATCTGAAAACTTCGTAATAACATAAATTCTTCGCTTTGGTAATTCATTTTTTCCACACTTTTGTCTCCTTCTGTACATAATAAAAAGAGCCAATACCCGGAATTCATTTATCCGGATATTGGCTCTTCTTTATACGATTATTAAAAGGTACTCTTTATATATCTCGATTACGCAAATTGGAATTTGTCGTACTTATGCTTGAAAGGCGCAATGAATAAAATGTTTATTTCTTTTGCAAGCATGAAAATTCTTGATCAAACCATGTTTCAATGTCATCTCGTATATCTAAAACAGAATCATCCAACGATATGGGAAGTCCACGGCAACCGCCATCACAATGACCGATTTCTCTTTTTCTGCCGCAGCCATATCCCTTTGCAATCAGTTCCTGCAAAATTGGAGGAAACGTTTTGATGGTGTCAGTGTATTCGTGCGTCTTTGTCGATTTCACATTGATATGATAGCCGTTGTTGAGGGAAGCGTTAATTCCCCATAAATCTTTCCGTTTATAACAATACTTCATATAGATATGAAACCCTTTTACTTCCACAACGCAGGTAAGTCCTTTATCCAGATAGCGCTGATGCAGTTGCAGAATGAAATCCTGCACATCTGCGGATAAATGCTTTATCGTATCCTGCACGATGGAAAGCACATCGGTTTCATCCTTTTTCAATACCCTGTAATCACAGCGCAAAAAAATATCCTGATTGACGAGGGTGCCATGGTCTATTTCGGCGATTGCCATGACCTTCAGGCCTGTCAGCATAGTGGGGTTATCTGGATATGTAATCTTTATGGTTTTGATGTCTGATAAGTTTTGCTTTTTTTCATTTATGTCTATACCGTCAATGCAAATACCGCAATCCGCCAGAAACCGCAGGCATTCAAGGTTTTTGCTAACAGGCAGCTTTCCATTGAATACGGTATTTCCACAGGCGAGAGATTGCGTGTTTTCAACTGGCATGCCATGATAACCTATGTTCATTAGTATGGTGCTTACATTGTGCAGGAATGGATAATACACCGAAAGCGTAGTGCGGTTTTCATATTCATGGGCAACTTTTTTGCTACTATCATAGACATCGCCTTTGGCATATAAAACATCGTAAAGCCGAACCAAAAAGGCTCTGAATGCCAGAACACCCTCCTGTATGCTCTCTTCAAGTGAAACATTTGTATATGCAGGATTGATTGCATATGCTTCGTGCGTTTCAGGCACCATAATTTCCTTCAAATAGCTTGCCACATCCTGAAGCGTTTTTCTCATGTATTTCACCTCTTGTAATTTACTTTGCCTTATATCTCTAAAACTGATTTGCAAATTCTGACTTCTCATTCCAATAGCTGGGAATCCAACTCGTCAACTGTATATATTTTTTTAAGGGCAGCACATCCATTGGAAATATTTTTTCTGGAAAATTGTTGATTATCTCTTCAATTTCCTCTGGTTTCGTCCAATGTATATTTGTCGTTTCATCTGTATTTTCTACAGACTCTCCCTCAACAATACTATACGTATTTATTTATTTTGCCGTATGATTGATAAAATCAACTTCATACTGCTGTTCACCGTATTTTCTTTCATTGTCAGTAATAGTACCTTCTGTAAGGGTGATACGCAGAACGATTGAGGTCGGATTGTTTTCGTCGCCAACTTCATCGAACCAATCGAAGATGCTTTTGAACTTCGCTCTGATTTCCGCATTCTTCTCGTCTTTGACCCAACCGAGATTTTCGGCCGTGCCCTGGAACGCATACCAGCCTAACCCACCGACGGAAACCTCGGCGTTCTTCTCAATTTGCAGCATTTTATTTTTCTTTGCATCCGTAGAAACATAAAATACGCCGCCTTCATAATAGGCGCAGACCATACGGACAGCGGGGCGGGGATTTCCGGCAGCGCTCGGAGATAGTGATATTGTCGCAAGGGCAATCACTTCTTCCTTGCCATTTCCGCACCGCTCCTCCATCAGTTTCATTGCGTTTTCGTACTTGCTCATTTTAATTTTCTCCTTTGTATTGATGTCCTTTATGTTGTAATGATAATCGAACCACTTGAAAAGTGCCCCAAGTTTATAATTCCAAGCTCAGCCACAGAGCGGGACGAACTCCGCCGCTGTTATCGCCTGTTGAAGGATGAATCGTGTTGCTGCTGTAGCGGAAGGTGCCATTTCCCTGAATGCCTACATTGCCGTCGCCGTGGATATATACGGCTCTTCTATTGTCACGCCCGGACGACCGAAGCCACCACCACCATACATACCCATCGAATGTCGATCTTCGCTTGTTGTTGTTTTGGTCTTTCCTTTGAAACCAGTATCGTTGTTTGGCGCTGCGGTTTTCAAGGTTTTTACTGCTGTCACCGAAATATTTACACACTACTTCTTCAATGCTTAGAAGAAATATGTAATCCCAAGTATCTTCTCCGCCTCTTGAACCGTACCACTGATTGTCGTGGTTTTTGTTCAATGCCGGAATGATTCTTGACTGTTCGGCCGCGGTGAATTTGTTATAAAACTCACTGTTAAGATATTTTCTTAGCGAGCAGTCAGCCCATGTCACATCACCAGCGCAATTATTATAGGGGTGTTGTTCGATCACGTATTCAGTTA
>NZ_FRFD01000006.1 GCF_900143645.1 Anaerocolumna xylanovorans DSM 12503
GAGCTGGGTTCAGAACGTCGTGAGACAGTTCGGTCCCTATCCGGCGCGGGCGTAGGATATTTGAGAGGAGCTGACCTTAGTACGAGAGGACCGGGTTGGACTGACCTCTGGTGTACCGGTTGCACTGCCAAGTGCATGGCCGGGTAGCCAAGTCGGGAAGGGATAAACGCTGAAGGCATCTAAGCGTGAAGCCCCCCTCAAGATGAGATATCCCATAGCGTAAGCTAGTAAGACCCCTGAAAGACGATCAGGTGGATAGGTTAGAGGTGGAAGTGCAGCAATGCATGCAGCTGACTAATACTAATAGGTCGAGGGCTTGACCTTAAAATGGTTCTTTTGGATGGTTCAATGTGTAGATTAAAAGTACATTAATGGGGTATTGACTTTTTAAATGAAAAGTATTACAATAAATCCCGTATTCCTCGATAGCTCAATGGTAGAGCACACGGCTGTTAACCGTGGGGTTGTAGGTTCGAGCCCTACTCGGGGAGTTTTTTATAGGTAATAAGTTAAGATTTACTTGATAAAATATGATATATATGGCGACATAGCCAAGTGGTAAGGCATGGGTCTGCAACACCCTGATCACCAGTTCAAATCTGGTTGTCGCCTCTAAAAGAATGGTCTCTAAACCTTTAAGAATACGGGTTTAGAGATTTTTTTGTTCGGATAATTTGGTGCAAGTAGGTGCAAGCTGTTTAACTTATGAAACCTTTTGCTTTTGAAGAATATTTTCATCTGTTATGCTAGTCTAAAATGTGGTTTACTTTGTTATATGTCTCTGAACGTGGGGTGATATTTTTTCAAATATCCATTTGTCATGGTAAGAGTAGTATGACCGAGCTGTTCCTGCGGTTAAAGGTTACGGTTGCTAAAGGCCTGGAATCCTTAATAAACAGATATTCACTATCTGGATTCCACTTTCTCTGATGTGGAGTTTCACTGCTTTATTTTATTTCGCTACACTTATTCACAATGCATGTACTATTACTTTCATTTTACAACCCGAATTCAGGCAAATATGGATATACATTAATTAATGCCAGAAAAAGCATATACCATTTATAGAAGTGTAGGAGGTACACTTTGATGATTAGTTCATCTTACTACACCTAATTTTAATTTAATTAAGAATTTACTTGTCTGCAACTTAGAATAGGTACTTGTATGTAAATTCTATATTTCAAAATAGACCATATATTTATAAAAAAAGATGGTGATTAATATGAGCAAAAAATTCCAATTATTATTTAGCTTTATTATGGTATTAAGTTGTATATGCGTCTTAGTATATTGCATTAATTTTATAAGAGAACCAAATGAAAGAATGTCAAACAAAGAAGTTAGTAAAATCGTACCAGAAAATAAATATATAGAAAATACTGATGTTTATGATGAGTTCTTAAAGAATTTTAACTGTCAAGGAGAAAAATATTATTACTCTTTTATAGAATTAGTGGGTTATGATTATCCTATTCTTCTACTTTCAAATGGGGTTTATAAGTTTAAAAATCAAGGTGAAGTTACAATTGGGACAGATATTTATTATCCTATTAACAATGAAATAACAAGATTTGGGAATATTGGTTCTGATGGAACAGCGTATCCCATTTCGGCTGATAAATCTGGCATTTTTACCTCAGGTGGGCACAATGTAGCAAAGTATAGTTTAGACCTTAAAAGTGGGAAATTAAAATTAATTTATAAATACATAATGTTATTCGATAAAATAGGCGAAGAAGTAAGGGCTATAACTATAGGAATTATTGGTGATGAGTATAAATTTGTAAGCGAAAAAGAATTAAATAAAGCAAATGCCGAGTATGGTAATGCAAATATAATTTATTTTAATCGCTTATGTTAATTAAGAAAAAGATAATTAATTCTTGTAGGATACTGATAAAGATAGTATTATTTGTTGAATTGTATCTAGGTGCAAACTGGGTGCAACCAGTATCAGAGATTGAAACCCCTCCTTTCTATGCGGGTTCTGGTAAGGTTCAAATAGTTCAAATCTGGTTGTCGCCTCTAAGAACAAAAGGTTCTAAATCTAGTTGATTCTAAGATTTAGAGCCTTTTTATTGATTTCTGGATATCCGCCATATCACTCCGGTGTTGGGCACAAAAACGCCGGGACTGTCAGGGTCGCTCCATCCTAAGTCCAATACATACATTGCGCCATCTGGTCCAAACACGACATCAGCGGGCCTTTCAAATCCACCCTCCGAGGTAAGTGATGCCGGATAACCGGATTTATTGATTGCAAATGTAGTAACCCCTCCGGTAAGCATATCAATTCTGGCTATTCTTTGTCCAGTACCGATATTGGGTGTTGTATATCCGACTCTTCTGGTTCCGCTGCCGCCAAATTCGGCAATATAAGCATCGCCATAAGGTCCAAATGTTCTATTATAATTAAAATCAAAACCCATGATAGCAGAATTCGGAGGGAAGATTGCAAAAGGCCTTGGAGCAACATTGGGATGCTGTGTTATCAAAAATTCGGGTTGTGGTCCTCTATCGGGCTTGAACCTGGGCAAGGTAATGGGTTCTCCGCCGGAATAATCGGGCCATCCATACCATATTCCGGATACCACTAAAAAAAATTCATCAGGAGCATTTGCTATGGGTCTGCTTCCTCTAATCTCGTATCCATTATTTGCTGCAAATAAGCGACCTAGCTCATCAAATTTAATATAGACCGGATTCCTAAATCCCCAAGCGAAAAGTTCAAGTTCTGTACCGTCGAGGTTAGACCTTAAAACGCTGCCAGATGCTCTTACGACACCTTTTCTGATTTCAAAAGGTACATTAGTACCCCATAGGGAGAATAAGCCCCGGTATAGATGGCTTCCCTTTCCGGCTGTTCAATCAATATATTATCTGTTTCAAAGTTCTGTGCATTGAGTATGATGTATTCACCTGGGTAATCACAAACCAATGGGTTCGTGAAAACCCAATCGTTATCCAATCCCACTACCCCGGAATTTGTAGCCGTTCCTTGCCCAAAATACAATTTATTGTCGGGACCTACCACTACTCTGCTGTTATAATAGTCACCATTACTGGGCAGCCCGGTTATGATATTTCGTCTTGTTCCATTTTGTTCTACTACGCTGATAAAACCCCTATGGGATACATAGATAACTCCATTAAAATAATTAATTCCTGTCAGTGGTACATTAAACCGGTCTGCGATTACTTCAAAACGACCATTAACCAGTCGTAATACTCTTGGGTTTCCTGATGTATAACCTGATTCAGCAACGAGCATATCCCCCTCGTTTGTAAATATCATACTGCTTGGTGAATCCAATCCCTGTGCAAAAACCTCAATACTATATTCTGATGATATACTGATATCTGACGGATTTAGAATTCTTTGAATGCTCTCATTATTTTGAGTACCATTAGCCATTGTAGCGCACCTTTATTCTTTTATTCATTCTCGTTACTTATAAAATGAATTTATTATAATATATTCAATTCACTTTATTCAATTCATTGTAAAGGTCTCTTCTATATAATAAATGAACAGCCGGAATAATTATTATATCAATCTTGCTTTTTTATCTAGCAGATGAAAAATCTCCTTATTTTCTTCAGCACAGTAAATCTTTGTAGACAGCACTATGCTATTTAGTATATTTATTAAAGTGCAAGCTAAATTGGAGATCAAAGAATGCTTTGATTCCTATAATAAAAGGGATTAGGTTTTTATTACTCAAAATAGTTTCATTAATCCAACTAGAAAGTAAAATAGGCCATTTAAGCAATAAATATTTCCAATTAATAAAAGTGCTGTATATTTAAACTATGATATATATCATAGAACCAGAACATATAATTTTTTAGGAGGAAACTAACATGGATGAAAAACAAATTTTAATGAACGAAGAATTAAAAGAAGAAGAAGTTAATATCTATGAAAAGGATTGTGGATCAGCGCAGACACACTGTATCACAGATTGTTTTCCTTTCCACACAGCATTAATAAACGGTAATCGATAATGTTATTTGACTAAATAATATCATGATGTTAGAGCTTTTAGCCATGTTGAGGGAATTAAGTTCCCATGAACATGGCTAAAGCTATTTTTAGTGAAAAGGAGCATAATTGATTTATAATTAATATAGAAAACGCAGTCTATTTTAGTCTTTAAAACTTACTAAGAAAATAATTATTTCGCAATATTTGGGAGTTATATTAATAGAAAATAATATGTGGAGGAAATATTATGCATGTGCTTGAAGCGAACAATCTAAGGAAATATTATGGCAATGATCCAAACATTACTAAAGCACTTGATGGAGTTAATTTATATATAGATCAAGGGGAGTTTGTAGCTATTGTTGGTACATCAGGGTCTGGAAAATCCACTTTACTTAATATTATGGGAGGATTAGATATCCCCACATCCGGCAGTGTACGTGTTCGTGGAAAAGAGTTAGCTAAATTATCAGATGAGGAACTTACTATATTTCGCAGGCGGAATATAGGATTTGTATTTCAAAATTATAATTTAGTTCCGGTATTGAATATATATGAAAACATAGTTTTACCTGTAGAATTAGATAATGATAGTACAGATAAAATGTTCTTTGAAGAAATCACAAAGATATTGGGATTAGAAAGCAAATTGAGCAACATGCCAAATAATCTTTCGGGGGGGCAACAACAACGGGTAGCAATTGCCAGAGCTTTAATTACGAAGCCTGCAATTATTCTGGCAGATGAGCCTACAGGTAACTTGGATAGTAAAACCAGCGCTGATGTATTGGGGTTATTAAAATATACAAGTAATAAATTTCAGCAGACAATTGTGATGATTACGCATAACAACCAAATAGCACAGTTAGCGGATCGTATTATAAGAATTGAAGATGGAAAGGTAAAAGAGTGAGGAGGTCATTGTGCTGAAAGAACATAATAATAAAGTTATAAGCAGAATTGCAATCAGAAATATAAAAAGTGATAAAATGCAAAGCTTTTTTTCTTTTGTTACGTTTATGGTGGCGATCACTCTTATTATGGCATTTATCCTTACTATTTTAGGAGTACAAAAGGAAACAGAGAAAGATGCAAAAATGCAGCATCAAGCGGTGTTTGACCACATAGATCAAAATACCATTAATATTATAGAGCAAGATAGTCAGATAAAAAAAGTTATTATTTTAGGCACTTTACCCAAAGTGAAGTATAATGACAGATTTATTATCCAAACTACCTATTTCAGTAATTTCTTCTATAAAAAATTAGAGGGAAAAATACCACATAGTATAAATGAAATTATGGTTACAAAGGAGAGTTTAAAGTATTTGCCGGAAGGGACGTCATTAGGAAAGCAGTTAAGTTTAAATTTGGGGAATGGGATAAGTAAATATAAGATAACTGCTATTGCTACATTGGATGTCGAACCTCCAAACACAATCAGTATTTACTGTACGAAAGAATTATTGGATGATTTTAACAATGGGGAATATAAAGATTATTCTGTGTATCTTTTCTTGAAAAACTCACAAAACATGGAATATTCACAGATCAAAGATAACATATACCGAATAGCTGCAGAGAATAATATTCCTGATAAGAATATAATGTTTAGCAGTAAATATAAGAACTTGAGTGAAAAATATAGTAGTAAAGAAATTGTACAGATGGCTATGGTTATGGCAGTTATATTATTTGCAGCATATTTGGTTGTGTATAGTATATTTTATATATCTGTAAATAAAAAAATTGTTGAATACGGTCAATTGCGGGCTATTGGTATGGTCAAAAAGCAGATATACCGTATGGTTGCTCTTGAAGGGTTGTTTATTGCTATTCCTGGCATGATTGCAGGGGTAATTTGTGGAGCAATAATAGGGTATATAATACGTCCAAGAGGATGGTATTATCTGAATTTTATAATAGCGGCAATAACTGCTCTTATATTTGGGCTGATTACTCTAAAAATCAGTATATATAGCCCGGCTAAAGCTGCATCTCTCATTTCTCCCATTGAGGCTATTGGCTTCAATAGAACCAGTACAGAGAACATAAAAAGACATAAAAAAAGTATAAAATATACAGCCTTTCGTTTTGCTGAATTAAACTTAAAACGAAACAAAAAAAAATCAATACTTACAATTCTTTCGTTGACCTTTTGCGGTATAATTTTTATATGTTGTGCCAGTTTACAGAGTTCCATATCAGCAGAAAGTATGGTGACGACCACAGATTTTCAATATGGTGACTATAAAGTATGCTTTGAAGGGAACTGGGATATATATAAGGAGTTAGACAGTGAGGCACAAAATTATGGGAAAGGTGCTTTACAGTCTGTCAATAATGCATTAACGATGGATTTAAAAAAGAAGATTCTCTCTATAAATGGGGTTAAGGAAATCAAAGAATGGTTTGGTACAACAAGTATCTTTCGATTTGAAAATAAAGATATTTCAGACCAGACGACGATATGGGGTTATTCACGGCAAGACGAAAAAAAACTGGAGATAGCTAAGGTAGATGGAACGGTAAGTTATTCCGAACTTATAAAGAATAATGGAATTATAGTAAACACATCTGAGAATTTATTTAAAGATGTCTATGGTTATGAACCTAAAGTTGGTGATAAGGTATCCATATCTTTTTGGCAAAGCAATGGTACTGTTCTTACGAAGGACTTTACAGTAATGGGTATTACAGGCAGTGCAGATGGATTTCAACATATGATAAGAATGCCTGTAGAAATTTTGCAGAAAAGTGCAGATTACAACCTGGCTCTCGATTGGGAAATAATAACAGAAACAAAATACAATGAAGAAATAGAAACAAATATTCTGGAATTGCTATCCAAATATCCAGAGCTTACCTTTGAAAAAAAAGCAGACTACGTTAAAAATTATAATAATTTATATGGAGCTCTCTTTTTTACATTATATGTCCTGGTTATGGTATTGGCCGGGTTTGGCATTATTAGCTTGATAAATCTAACATTAACTAACCATACACTACGAAAAAAAGAAACAAGTATTTTATTGAGTATTGGTATGACAAGGCGTCAGCTCCAGAAAACACGGATAATTGAAAATGAAATTTTAGTACTAATATCATTGGTAGTTGCTACAATCATAGGATCACCAATTAGCTATTTTGTAGTTAACTCCTTTAAAGGTACGGGAGCGGTCAGACAATATCATTTTCCATTAGGTGTATATCTTATATTTTATGGTGTAATTATTATGATTCAGTTCATTTTATCATTATACCTGAATAGAAGGAGTAGTCATTCTTTGATTTACGATTTAAAAAGAGCATAGTTTTAACATCAGTAAAGCAGACATATGACATGATTATAGAAGCAGCTTTCGGTGATAATTAAACTTTAATAAATAATCAGATGGTTTGAGAGGAGTCTAAGGAGATCTCCTCTCTATTTTATATTTATGTAAATGTCAATTGTATCATTGTATTATAACTATTTAGGTAATAAAAAAGACAATGTAAGCAAAAAAAGTAGATAAACGCTAATTGATGATATATTTTAAAATAAATTTAATACGATAAGGAGGAAAGGTAAAGAATGTCATATACAATTTATTTAACAACTGATTGTAATTTCAAATGTTCCTATTGCTATGAGAATTATAAACAGCAGCTGCAGCTAAGTAAAGATAGATTAATTAACACGATAAATTTTATATTTCATTATGATAATAGCAAAAAGATTTTGCTTGATTTTCTTGGTGGAGAGCCGTTATTGAAGAAAAATTTAATTTATCAGGCTGTAAATTACATAGAAGAACAATATCCCGATCGCATAGTCAAGTATTATATAACAACAAATTGTTCCTTAATGGATGATGATTTTATCAAATTTATGAAAAAAAATAATTTTGATATACGTTTGAGCTTTGATGGCACTGAGAAAGCTCATAATTTAAATAGGATTCCTAGAAACAATGAATTTTGTTATGAAAAAATATTTCAAAATATTAAAAAAGTACGTGATAGTGGAATGCAATACTCTGTTAGAATGACGATAACAAATGAAACAATCCCACATATGTTCCAGAATATAAAATTCTTACATGAGAATGGTTTGAACAACATATGTATGATCCCTGATGTTTATTTGAAGTTTTCAAAAAATTCTCTTGCGGAATTTAAAAATCAGGTAGAAAAGATTACAGACTATTATATACAAGAATATAGCCAGGAGCGTAAATTTAGTATTGACCAATATGATGGAAAGTTTTTAAATATTTTATGTGATTTTGGAAATCATTTTTCTATGTGTGATGCTGGGATTAGTAATTTTAAAATCATGCCAGACGGAAAAATATATCCATGTGGTTTTTTAACTGATAATGAAAAATATGTGATAGGTGATATTCATGAGGAGTCAATAGATATAAGGCGTGGAAAAATGGTGGCCTTGTCACATTATGATAAATCAGATAATAAATGCAAGGATTGCAAGATACGTGATTTTTGCCATGGTATGAAGTGTGGATATATGAATCTTATTCGTACAGGGAGTATTAATATTCCAGACGATTCTGTGTGTCAATACGAACATGTTTTTTATCCGGAAGTATTGAAGGTTCTTATGTATCTTTCAGACAACCCTGACGCTGAAATCAAACAGCGGCTAAATGGATTTATGCAATATATAGAGCAGGATAGTTTGCGCCTTAGTGAGATGGGAATCCAAATACAGAAAAAAATGAGGATCTGTAGATGATTAAAAAAAAAGGAGTATACTCTCAATTTTTAAAAAAGTTTGCATGCAAAAAACAACTATTCCCAATATATATTCTATTAGTTTTTATCATAGTAGTGAATGCTGCTATTTCTTTGATTCGACCGCAAATGCAGGGAGATATTGTAGATGACTTAAGCGCTCCCGCAAATGTAAAGGTCAGCAGCTTTTTTGTTATGCTAATAATTTTTTTAGGAATGCTACTTTTTAGTTATACAATAACATATATACAGATGTATATAACAAGTATGATTTCTGAAAAAATAGCCGCTGATATGAGACAATCTATACATGATAAACTTGGAACAGTCCAAGCGGAATTTTTTAGAAAAGTGGAGCTTAGCAATTTGCTATTAAAAGTGGATAAAGATGTAACTGCGATTAAACAGTGTGGAGTAACGAGTATAATTACATTGATTTCCAATGTTGTAATATTAGTAGTGGTCCCTCCCTATATGCTATCCATTCATAAGGGTATTGCATTAACTAATATAGCACTATTAGTAAGTGTCCCGGTTATTAGTAGATTATTAGGAAATCTTATACAAGAAACAAGTGAAAGAGTTCTGCAGGGGTATAATGATACAACAAGTGTACTGACGGAGACTTATAATAATTGGTTTACAATTAGAATTTGCAATTGTTATAAGTATATTAATGATAAGTATTACAAACAAAATCAGGTATATAAAAAGGAAACCAATAAACAAAATTTGCTGTATATTATAAATAAATGGATAGTCTTGCTTATACAATTTTTAGGAACACTCATTATATGGGGAGTTGGTGCGAAGGAAATTTTTGATGGAAATATGACGGTTGGAACCATTATGGCATTAATGAATTATCAATCCATAATCATGAATCCTATTATTGGGATTTCTTCTTTTGCTAATGAATATCACACGGCCATTGTTTCTTTAAGGGATGTTAATGATTTGCTAGAGTATACAGATATTGAAAATAATAAGTTTAGTATATCACAAAAAATTGAGTCTATTGAAATAAGAAATTTGGATTTTAGATATGCAGATATAGATAAAAAAGTTTTCAGCAATGTGAATTTTAAATTTAAACAAGGATCTATATATGCTATTCACGGTGAAAGCGGACAAGGTAAAAGCACACTTTTTTCTTTACTATCGGGTATCCTACAACCAACCAGCGGCAACATTTTAATCAATGGAAGGCCAATAAATACATTAAACCTTCAAAATTATTGGGATAAAATTGGAGTGGTCATGCAACGCTCACAATTCTTTAAAGATTCACTTTGGAATAATATAAATCTATTTGGTATGGAATCAAAAAATAGAATAGAATACCTAAGTGAATGTCTAGGGCTTTATGAAGATATTGAGTTGCTGCCAGAGAAATGGGATACAGAAATCAAAACAGAGCCATATAATTTTTCAGAAGGACAATTACGTCGGTTAGATGTATTACGCAATATTTTAAAAGAGGCGGACATATTAATATTTGATGAGGCAACCGCTAATATTGATGAAGCAAGGAGAAAAAACTTCTATAATTTAATCCATACATTATCCAAGGAGAAAATTATTTTATTTGCTACTCACAATCCAAATGAGTTAGCAGAAGCTGATGAAGTGATTTATTTGAGTGGTTTAAAGGGGGAAGGGTAAGAGTTTAAATGAAAATAGGTGTATTAGATACAGATGGAACCTTTGAAAATCCATTTTTCAACAACAAGAAATTGTCAATAATAAGGAAGGAAGTTTGGACGAAGGAACAACTGGAAAAAGGGGCCCTTTTTACTCATTCAGAATATGTGTGTGCCTATATTTTTAAAGAGAATCCAGATGCAGAGGTTTTATTAGTAACAATAATAAATTCAAAACTAAAATGTTCGGTACAGGCTTTAATTGATGGACTTGAATATTTGATGCAGGAAAACGTAGATATAATTAATTTAAGTATAGGGGATGAATATCGTAACCATAAAGAACTGGAACAGGTCTGTAAAAGGGCTTATGATAGTGGAATATTAATTATAGCAGCTCATTCCAATAGTAATGTAGAAGCTACTTATCCAGCAATCTTTCCATTTGTTTTAAGCGTTCGCTGTGTAGATAGTGCAGAACGCACGGATATACTTACATATAATGAAGGAATGAATGAATTATGTTTTTCATCCAGCTATTTTTCTATCTATCATTTGGGTGTTCCTAAATTGATTCCGGGAAATAGTTTTGCCAATGCAAAGATAACAGGACTATTAAGCCATTATAAACAAGATTACAAAAAGTTTCTTGATTTTTTTGAAAAGAGTCCTTTAAATCAGCATTATCCATATTCAAAGCTAAAGTCAAAAAAAAGCCTTTTTTTAAGTAACCGTTTGGGAGATTCTCTGGAGGAACGTTTTATAAATGAAGTAACTACTACGGTATTTTGCGCTGAGTTCATAGAGGAGGTGGGCAACCTTGATAGAAATCATCCCAATATTTCGCCATGGGATATACTATTTATTGATTGCAATTCTTTTGTGGAAATAGAACCATATAAACAAACTATATTACAATTACTCGAAGGACTACCTGACAAGGAGATTATTTTAAGATATCCGTTATTTAGCTTATATGAAAGAATAGGTCAGCATATAAGTCAGCATAAGTGTATTCAGCAACTTTTCATCTAATTTAGGAGGAGTAAGATGTATACTTTATCATTAGAAATTATTAATAGATGTAACTTGAATTGTAGTTATTGCTATTTAGGAGAAAAAAAGAATTCTTATATGAATATAGAGACTGCAAAAGGTGCTATTAATATAGCCATTCATGAGGCGAAAAAGCAATATGATAAAACTTTATTAGTTTATTTTATTGGTGGAGAACCTTTAATGGCATACAGCACTATGAAAGAAATTGTTTATTATGTGATACAAGAATGTAGCTGTTACGGGTTGCTTTATAAATTTAGCACTACTATTAATGGAACACTTTTGACAAATAAAATTGCTGAATTTTTAACCAATTACAATTTTGATGTTAAACTTAGCTTGGATGGTCCGGAATATGTACATGATATTAATAGAAGGGATTATGCTGATAAGGGAAGTTATTCCTTAATAGCAGAGAAACAATCTCTTTTTAAAAAATATGAGATTGATACTGGGAAAAAGATTTCTGTTGCGCATGTCATAACAAGAAATAATTACAATTATTTTATGGAAACTTTTAAGTTTTTAATAGATTCTGGATTTACAAAAATCGAGACAGCTATTGATTATCACTGCGAGTGGCCAGAAAAAGAAAAAAAAGAATTAAGTAATTGTGTTGAAGAAGTATTTAAGTTTTATATAGATTATTTGGTAAGAACCAGTAAGGAGATTTACTGGAATCTATTTGCACAGTATATAAAAGCATATGTGACTCCAGTGTGTTTTTATTTCTGCAAAGCTGGTTTGTGTACGGCGTATGTTGCTACTGATGGTGGTATTTACACTTGTGCTGAGATAGAAAAATTTAAAATAGGTTCTGCCAATATAGGATTGAATGTGCCTAAAATCCGAGAAATAGCCTATGCCGAAGATAAAACGGACTTAAAATGTACTCATTGCGTTTATGTAGAACATTGTAAGACCAGGGGCTGTATTGCAGCAAATTATTTAGTTAATAAGGATATTTATAAATCAGTTGAAATTAATTGTTTTATGACAAAAGTGTTTTACAGCCTAATAGAAAAGAATCTTACCGAACAACAATTACAAAATATTAGAAATGCATATGAAAGGGGAAATAAGTAATGCAAAACAATATATTGCCTAAGTTCATTAAAGTTGAAAATAGAAACAAAGTAGCATTGATTGATCCTGAAAATGCGGTATGTTTAGGTGTGAGCAAAAGAACATCCGATAATTTAGATGATATTTTAATACAAAAAAGATTATTTCCAATTTGGCAAGAGCAAGTTGATTTGCAAAAACGCATACATAGTAACAGGGAGCGTATTAATACTATATATTTAATGGTTACAAGACAATGTAATATGAATTGCGATTTCTGTGCTATCAACGCAAATCAAAATATGGATTTAAGCAAGGAGTTTACGGCGGATTCTATTAAAAATTATGTTGTGCCATTTTTAAAGGAATGTACGCCGCATAAATTAATTATTACCGGAGGGGAACCACTCATAAAACAGGATCTTTTAAAAATAATTGAGATGGTCAAAAACAGTGTAAAATGCCACATTGCATTACAAAGTAATGGATTAGAAATAAAAAAAGAATTTGTACATGGCATAAAAAATAATATAGACGAAATTGACTTTAGTGTAGCCCATATGATTGGAAATGATAAATTAGAACAAAAATTAATTCAAAACATAGAATTATGTCAACAAAATGGGATTGAAATTGCCTTGAGTTTTGTATATGATGGTACCAATGAACAAAAATTGCTAACAGCAATTGACTATGCAGCAAAGTATAATACGCAATTTCTTTTAACGAACACGGTGCCCGTTGGCAGAGCTAAAGAAAATGGCAATATTATAAGTGTGAACAATCAAATTGATTTATTCACTAATGTGGCAAAATATATATTAGAAAAAAAATACGAAGATAAATTAGTAGCAGAAATTTTCTTTGCTCCTGTGCAGATACGAAAAGGTTGTGGTGGATATGGAAAAATTATGTCAATATTTCCAGAAGGTAATATTTATATGTGCCAATCTTTAGAGAACGATGAATTTAAAATAGGTAATATATTAGAAGACTCATCCCAAGAATTATTGGAGAAATTAAACAGTAAACTGGAGCTTCCAATGATCAAACAGACCTTTTGTGTTGATAATAAAAATATTTGCTGTTCCTGCATATATAGATATCTGTGCGGAGGAAAATGTGCGGTATCTGATGATGATTCAGATCCTAAATGCTTATTGGTAAAAGCATTCATAGATTACTCTCTATTCTATTATGAACCAAAAGAAAATGTAAGATATAACTTGAGTTCATATATTAATCATTTGCAATCATTGAAAGGTTAGCAGGAGGTGTTTTTTGAGCACAATACTAATAATTGAAGATGATAGGGTTTTAAATGATACATTGGCAATAAACCTTAAAAATGCTGGCTATCATACCATTTCTTCTTATACAGCTTCAGAGGCTTTAGAGAGCATACGATTACATACTTTTGATTTAATATTATTAGATGTTTGCTTACCTGATGAAAATGGTTTTTTGCTATGTAAATCTATTAAGAATTTATATAACTGTGCAATTGTATTCTTAACTGCAGATGATATGGAATCATCGGTTATAAAAGGATATGACTTAGGCGCTGAAGATTATATCACGAAACCTTTTTCATTTACTGTTTTGTTGAAAAAAATATCAGTCATAATTGGACGTTTATCACACAAAACCGGTGCTCAAATATATAAGGATGGATATCTGGAGGTAAATTTTAATTCTCAAAAAGTTATTATTGATGGAAAATTAGTAGAATTAACACCGTTAGAATTTAAGACTTTAAAACTGCTAATAGACAATTCAGGCAGAGTCTTAACCAGGGAAATCCTTTTGGATAAGCTTTGGGATTGCCGTGGCAACTATGTGGATGAAACATCCTTAAATGCAATCATATGCCGTATAAGAAGTAAGGTTGATAAGCAAGGATGCCATCATATTAAGACTATATATGGTACCGGTTATATGTGGTTAGGAGATATTTATGAAAAATAAAAATAAGAGAATAATAAAGTTTATTATCTTTATAGAAATAATAGTGTATATTGCAGTAACTGCTATCTTATTTTTTAATAGTAAGCAGTCTGTATTTTCATATTTAATACCACAAATAAGCCTAATTCTAATTTTTATTACTATATTTGCAAGTGATAGAAAAAGCAAAGTCATATTTTTTAAGGATATATTAGTCCTATTGGACAATATGGCCGATAATGAAATATCAGAAGAAAGAAATACAAATGAAAATAATTATTTTTCTAAGATATACCATCGAATTTATAAAGTGTATGATATTTTGCAAGCCAATAGAGAAACAATAACGGAGGATAAAACCAATTTACAAACGTATATTTCTGATATTTCCCATCAAATAAAAACACCTGTGACTAATTTAAAATTATTAAATACTGCTTTGATGGAATATACAATAACCGGTGAGGAACAAAAAAAATATCTTGTAATACAAAATAATCAAATAGAAAAAATTGATTTTTTAATAAAATCACTTACAATTGCATCAAGGCTGGAAAACAAACTTATTAACCTATCTCCTCAAAAGGCTTCTATAAATCAGACAATTATAGCAGCCTTAGAGGAAATAGTAATCGCTGCTGAAAAAAAGGAAATCGAAATAACATTTAACAATAGTAATGAATATCTCATTACCCACGATCCTAAATGGACCGAGGAAGCTTTGGTGAATATATTGGATAATTCCGTTAAATATACACTCCAAAAAGGCAGCATAAATATATTATTGGAACAAACAGAAGCTCATATAAAAATTTCGGTTTCTGATACGGGTATAGGAATAAAAGAAGAGGATATACCGCGTATATTTAAGCGTTTTTGGAGAGGAAATTCTACAGTGACCCAAGGAAATGGGCTGGGTTTATATATTGCAAGAGAGATAATAACTTTACAGGGAGGATATATAGTTGTTGATTCAACTCCAGATACAAAAACATGTTTTAGTATATATCTACCCACCAAAAATTATATAGACTTATCCACATAAGTCATTCCAACGGTATAACAATAAATAAATAGAAGATATCATTTTCTACCTTTATAGAAAATTCACCACTATACTTTTGCAGAGCGGCATTTATATTCCTTAGCCCATAGCCATGAAGTTTTTTGTCTTTTTTAGTTGTCTTCAAACTCACCTGTACGTAATCAGCCTGTTTCTTACGAATACTATTTTCGCAAGTAATAAATAGAAAACCTCTCTTTCTTCCGGCTTTTATCAGTATAATATTTTCGCCATCAGGACATTCTTTTTTTCTCTCAATACATTCTCTCATTGCATTCTCTATTGCATTAGAAAAAACTGTACATAGGTCTTCATCTTTTATTTTATTAAATTCTTTTAAATCCACATATGCTTTAAACTGGATGTGATTCTCAGCCGAATCTTTTTTCTTCTTATATAAAATATTATCAATAAAAGGGTTTCCTGTATCGTAATGGTTTTCGAAACCATCTAGACGGTTCATAATACTATCAATGTATTCTGATTTTCTTATATTATCCTGCACCCCTTCTAATGCATTTAAATGCCCCCTTATATCATGGCTTAATTTTCTGACTTCATCCATATCTTTGCTCAGCTGCATATAATAATCATACTTTAATTTTACTTCACTAATTTGAAGTTTTGTTTCATTTTCAATTTCTTTAACTTCTAAATAATATTCTGCTACAGCAATATTACATAATCCTCCTAATAGTACAACGGCACCTGCAATTAGAATTGTAATTACTGAAACAGTAGAATTAAAGTTAGAAGTATTATAGTATAGCTTATCGGCAAACAATATAAGATAAGTGCAGTTTATTATTAGTGGAATAATAATTGTAAGCCAATTTAAGCGAGATATTTGCATGGGTATTTTCCATGCTAACTTTGATGTTATTATAATTAGGAACGCTAAAATAATTTCTATTTTAATAAATATTTCTGCCTGAAAGACTTTTCCTAATAGAGCTATACATGTAGTTTTAGTTTTAATATACATGTAACTAAAAACGGTAATCTGTGCAAGCGTATAATATGAGATTAAAAAACAACAAACAATTGTACTGTATTTAAATGTATAATTATTAACTAGCATTCCAATTGCCAGCACTGTTATTATAAAAGTTAAATAAATATACGCAATATGTATGCCAAACACAGACTCTAAAAATCTTAGGTATGTTAATAAAGCTATACAAAGTATTTTAAGAGTACGATTGACTCTGGTTGAGCTACTGTAAAATATTTCCTTGAAAGAGCGTGTCCTTTTAAAAATAAATAAAATTAGCAATGAATTTATAAATATTAGAAATAATTTCATAATGTTATAATATAACATTCCCAACACATCCCATTTCTTCTGCTAGACGTTGTAACAACTCCTTTTTCTTGGCTTTGCTGGTATAAATTTTTTCACCTGTTGTCAGGTAAATATCTAAACCAACAATTTTTTCTACATAAGCAATGTTTACTATATAGCTATTATGGCAGCGAAAAAAGGAATGTTCGGCTAATTCTTGCTCTAATTCAAGTAATTTTTTATATGATATAATATCTCCTGCTTCTGTGTGTAAAAGGGATTTTCTATCACGAGTTTCTATAAATCTCAAGTTATGTAAATATACTTTGTAAAAACCATCCAAATTTTTCACCGTAAGATATAACTGCTGATAACTTTTTAATCGCTTTATTGCCCTGTCCAATTCACGGTCAACTGATTTCTGGTCAACAGGCTTTTCTAAGTAATTTGCGGCATTGACCTCATAGCCTATGGGCATATATTGTCTATAAGAAGTAATAAAAACCATATATGTATCTGCATCATGTTTACGTAATATTTTTGCTAATTCAATACCATTCATATTAGGCATCTGTATATCCAGAAAATAAATCTGGAAATCCAATTTTAAGGATTCCATTAATTGAATTGAACTGTTAAATTTTCTTATTACAAAGTCTATATTATTTCTCTTACTATAATCTTTTAACATTTTTTCAAGTTTATCTAAAAAGTATTTTTCATCATCACATAAGGCTATTTTAATCATTCTTGCCTCCTGCTTCCAAATAATATTTTCATAGGTAATATTTTGAATATACTAATTTTGCAATATATTGTTATTAAATGTGTTGGAAATTTAAAATCATTACCTGCTAATTATACTACATAATTAAGTTTTTTATCTATGTCAAATGTTAAAATTTTCTTATATTTTTTATATAATTTAAACTTTTCTTGCTCTAACAGACATAATATTTGACATGGTTTATTTATATCCGAATTTACTTTTAGATTATTCATAAGGCATCCTTTAGCCGTACAAATATCGTAGATATTACATATTTGGCATTTTTCATTCTCAATTGAATGTATATTTTTTAGTATAATTATTTTATCAATCTGCAAGCCCTCATTAATATTCCCTAATGAATACTGCGGTTCTAAATTTGCAGCACAGGCATAAATACTACCATCTGTGCGAATATAACAACTAATAAGCCCGGCACCGCATATATAACAGGTATTTAATTTTTTATTAAAATTTTGCATATCAATAAGGGTTCCCCATAAAAAGGGCGATTTTTGGTTGACTTTTCCTTCAAAGAGAGTCATAATTTGCTCCATATTTTCGGAGATTTGCTCTAATTCGTATTCGTTCCAATTACAAGAAAGGTCAATTGCTGAATCTATAATATGCATTCCTAACTCATTCACAAGATATTTACAAGAATCATAATATGACTGATAGTTATTTTTGGTAATAACATGGGTTGCCTGTATCATATTACCGCTTTCTTTTTCATATTTCTTAAAAAATGGTATATTACTCATCAGTACTGAAAAACTTCCCTTCCCGTTAGCTAATATTCTGTTTTTATCATGAATTGGTTCGGTGCCATCAATACTTAATTTTATACGAACGTTATTGTGAACTAACCAATCATATATTTCATTATTCATTACTGTGCCATTGGTAGTAATTGAAAATATTATATCAAAATCATTTAGTTGCCTTTTTTCGTTTATATAATTTTCTATTTTTTTTAACAACTCAAAAGATAATAATGCCTCTCCTCCAACAAAATCAAACCATAGTTTTGATTCTTTATGAAGAGCTGCCTTATAAAAAGCAAAATCAATGCATTTATATGCTAGCTCCTCAGACATTACTGTTCCATTTTTCTTCTCTAAATAGCAGTATTTACAGTTAAGATTACAAATTTGGTTAACCTCCATTGTTACTGTATACATAACACCCCTCCAAAGTAATATTATCATGATCAGAATTATAGGCAAAGCGGATAGTTTTATTTTAACTGAGTACAAAAAATAAAGTCACCGGTAATAATAATACCAGCAACCTTATTTATACTTCTTGATGTTTCATTCTCCGGATGAAATATATGTTCCTGGAAATGGCCATGGGCAATCGCTTAGGCACATCTGTGTACGAGTTGTGCAACCGCTGTATGCCCTGATTTCCTCCTCAGTCATCATTACCTCTTCTGATTCTTGCTCACAATTCATTTTTGTATCCATAATCCCCCTCCTTCCTGCTGGTAAAACCAGTATAAATATTACATTATATTCAAACAACATTTTTTGCTTAAATAGCACAACTTTTTGATTGGATTGACATAGGTAGAGCTATCATACACTTTCTCCTAGAAATTCTGCTATTTTTTTAATTAATTGCTTTCTTTTATATTTACTAACTGAGACAATATGGCCGGTAGTCAAAATTGCAGAGCTGTCTGTAAGTTTGTCTATATAGTCTAAATTTAACAAGTAGCTGTTATGGCATCTATAAAATCTTTGATTTACTAATATATTTTCAAAATCATACATTTTTTTATAACAATATATTTTTTCCTTCGTCGTATGAATAAGAATATTTTTATTTATTGTTTCAATAAAGATTATGTCCGATATTTGGATTGTGAAGATGCCATCTTTATTTTTGATTACAAGTTTTTCTTCCTTGTTTGTTAATTTTCTATGATAAATATTACTTAGGATAGTTTCAAGCTTTTTGTAAAAAACAGGTTTTTTGAGAAAATCAGTTGCCTCTACATCATATCCGCTTTGGATATTAGGTAAAGTAAAATATGCAGTACAAAAAATTAAACTTACCTGATTGTCTATTTCTCTTATTTTTTTGGCAACTTCTAGCCCATTCATTTCCGGCATTTCAAAATCTAAAAAGATAATATCATACTTTTTTTTATGATAAAACATTAGCAAATATTCCCCGCTGCAGTAGCTTTGAATTTTTACCTCGACATGATTTTCTTGCCCATAGCGCATAATATATTTTTCCATATTTTTATTGTATTCTTTTATATCATCGCAAATTGCGATTTTTAGCATAGACATCATCTCCTTATGTATTTTTCAAAATATCAACAGATTTAGCATGTTAAAGGTTTGCATCAATTCTGCTATGACTTCTGGTTATCATCTCACTCACAACATTACAGTCTGATTAGAAAAATATCTATAAATTATGAACAAAATGTCAATTTCTTTACCTAATTGGAATTTTATAAAAATACTGTTGCAGCACCACTGTTATTGTAACAATTGAATATATATTAATAGAAAGGTTTGTAATACATTACATACTTAATACAGCCTGAGTAAACTTGCATATTTCGACTGGGCATTATATAATGGAAATGCACACAAATGAATATTTTTCCTTGCAAAGTATTGCATTTGACAGATTATGACCGAAAGCAGGAATGCTGTCAATATAGAGCGAGTATCCGATTGCTTAAGCGTATTTGAGGAAAGAGGGAGGACTAATGGAGTTTAGGATCAAAGTGTTTACTAGAAAAATAGTCTGTTGTTTATTTTGCATAGTCTTTGCAGGCGCGGTGTTTCAATATCCTGCCTATGCCGCTGATTCTTCCAAGGTAGTCTATCAGGTTGACGAAGATTATCCTCCCCTTACATATACGAATGGAAATTATATCTATGGATTTGACCCGGACTTGACCAATTTGATATTTAATACCGCTGATTATAAGGTAGAACATTCTTATGATAAGTGGGAGCTTGTCTATAAAAGATTAGTGGAAGGTGAAATTGATACGGCAGGTATTATTGCCGTAACAGAGGCGAGAAAGAAGGAGGTATTATATACCGATAATATATTTAATTCCTCCATTTCTGTTTATACCCGCGCAGGCTACCGGGATATTTCTCTGAAAGATTTGAAGACACTTAAAGTTGGAGTTGGCAAAGGTTATTATTCAGAGGGAGTCCTTAAGGAGAAAGTGGGCAGCACTAACTATGGTGCATATGAGGACTTATCTGAAGCAATTACAGATTTGGAAAGCGGTAAGCTTGATGCAATTTTTGAGAACGAACAGTTAATCGATACCTTGTTGATTAGCTTAAAGATGAAAGGTTCTATTGTCAGTAAGCTGGAGCATCTCTACCCCCGTGAGTATGCATACGCAGTTAGTAAGAACAGGCCTGACCTTGTGGAATACATGAATAAAAGAATAAGGCAGCTGAAGAGGAGCGGCGTATTCGAAGCTGTATATACAAAATATTATTATACCCATTCGGACTATTATAAAAGAAACCTTCTTATAAAAATTATCGTAATTGTTGCTGTTGCTGTTACAACAGTAACTGCACTTATTCTTTTGCTTCGGTTTTATATAACGCTGCTGAAAAAGAGATTAGCTGTAAATTATAATAAGCTGTCCATTGCAAACGATGAATTAACGGCTACCCATGAGGAACTGCAGGCCCAATTCGAAGAAATCCAGGCTCAATATGAGGAAATTGAAGCGAGCAAGATAGCTTTGGAAAAAAGTGAAGAGAGATACCGGTTGGTTGCCGAGGGAGCGAATGATGGGCTCTGGGACTGGGATTTGACAACAGATACGGTCTTTTTATCGGAAAAATGGGCTAAAAGGATGGGATATCAAGAACCTGATATACATGACTTTTTATCAAAGTGGGCACAGGATATCCTGAAAGAAGATCAGGATAAGATAAGAGAATATTACCAGACCTGCGAACAGGAAAATAGTCAGAACTTTGATGTAGAGTATCGGTTGTTAACCAATCAGAACCAATTGATTTGGATTTTACTCAAAGCGAAGGTGTTACGGGATGCAGAAGGAAAGGCCATAAGAATGGCAGGGTCGATTACGGATATTACTGATACAAAGGAGCACGAAGAAAAAATATTCCGGCTGGCCTATTATGACTTTTTAACGAATATCCCCAACAGGATTATGCTAAATGATAAGCTCGAGCGTATTTTAAAAGAGCGGAATCAAAATGTCTATACCGCTTTGTACTATATTGACCTTGATAATTTCAAGCATATTAATGATACACTGGGTCATGATTACGGAGATGTATTGTTAAAGCTGGTTGCAAAAGAACTGGAAACGTTAAGGGTGAATGATTATTCTGTTTACCGGGCTGGCGGAGACGAATTTGTCGCTCTGATTGAAAATATTACAGCCAGAGACGAGATTGTTCTATGGGCTGACAGGATTCACAGCCTGATCTGCCATCATTGGATGCTTGGGGACTGTGAGGTCTATGTGTCGGCAAGCATAGGGGTTACGGTTATACCGGATGATGGACAGGAATATCAAAAGATATTAAGGAATGCAGATACCGCTATGTATACTGCGAAAGAAGCCGGAAGGAGTAATTATAAATTCTTCAGCGAAGAGATGTTAAGTGAGGTCACCATAAGAACAGAAATGGAGGCGGACTTAAGGAAAGCACTGGAGCGAGGCGAATTTCGTCTATATTATCAGCCGTGTATCAGAATGTCGGATGGAAAGGTTATCGGCATGGAGGCCTTGATTCGATGGTTCCATCAAAAGAAAGGCTTAATATCTCCGGCAGAATTTATACCGATAGCAGAGGAAACCGGGCTGATTAAGCAAATTGGCCGGTGGGTTTTAGAAGAAGCCTGCCGCCAGAGCAGAACATGGCA
This sequence comes from Anaerocolumna xylanovorans DSM 12503, assembly GCF_900143645.1. Lineage (GTDB taxonomy): Bacteria > Bacillota > Clostridia > Lachnospirales > Lachnospiraceae > Anaerocolumna > Anaerocolumna xylanovorans. Next base: position 22,477 of record NZ_FRFD01000006.1, read on the forward strand.
GGAACAGGGCCCTTATGGAATCCCTATTGCAGTAAATGTATCAAAAATACAATTAGAGGACGAGGATTTTGTCACCGATTTAGCAAGTCTTCTCGAAGTTGCGGGAATTGATCCCCGCTATCTGCAAATAGAGATAACCGAAAGCTGTATTATAAAATCAATAGAAGTAAGTGTTGAAAAATTAAGAGAAATCAGAAAAATGGGGATACATATTTTACTGGATGATTTCGGGACAGGATATTCTTCTCTGTATTACCTGCAGAACCTGCCTATTGATGTGGTCAAAATCGATAAAAGCTTTGTTGACTCAATTGCCGTAAAAGCCCGTAATACCTTGATTATTGATGATATAATCTCTATTGCTCATAAATCAGAGATGACTGTAATTGCAGAAGGTGTTGAGACAGAAGACCAATTCAATTACTTAATGGACGAAGATTGTGATGCAATGCAGGGATATTACCGCTGCAAACCCCTTCCAAGAGAAGAGGTTGAAAAATGGATCAGTCATTATTTAAAGGGAAATTTATAACATGACATACAGGTGTCTTATTTTATTTGATATAATGTGAAAAATAAAAAGCATTTTTCACTTTCTATTTGGGCAGTTTCGCAAGTAAACTTGCGAAATGCACGGGTGTTAGTGTGAAAAATAAAAGGAATTTTTCACATTTCTTTTGGTGCAGTACTGCAATGGGTATCAGTATAGTTATAAATGAAAAAGGAGCGGATAATATGGATAAGGTGGATTACAAAAAAGCATTTAAAGAGCTGTATCAACCCGAAGCAACCCCGAAAATAATAGATGTTCCCGCCATGAGATTTATTCAGGTGGATGGACATGGAGATCCCAATGAACCTGGTGGAGAATATCAGGAAGCAGTAGAAATACTTTATGCATTGTCTTATACAATTAAGATGCTCTTTAAGAAGGAGCAGGCGCCTGCTGGTTATGTTGACTATGTTGTACTGCCGTTAGAAGGACTATGGCAGGTGGAAAATAATGAGGAATTTGACGGAACACAAAAAGAGAAGCTTTACTGGACATCAATGATCCGCCAGCCCGACTTTGTAGACGAGGCAGTTTTTAAAATAGCTGTACAGCTGACGAGAAGGAAAAAGCCTCACCTTACGTTGGAAAAGGCGAGGCTTGTAACTTTTACGGAAGGCTTGTGCGTACAGTGTATGCATATTGGCAGCTTTGATGAGGAACCGGTAACCCTTGAAAAGATGAAACATTTTACAGAAAATAATAATTTTGTTTTTGATTTGTCGGAGGAAAGGCAGCATCATGAGATATACCTTTCTGACCCGCGAAAGGGCAGTTCTTCCAATATGAAAACAGTTCTGCGCTATCCGGTGAGAGCCCTGTGTTCCGAAAACTAATTTTTTTTGATTACCCTTTTACAGAACCCTGTGTCAGACCGCTGTAAATATACTCTGCTTTGCTTTAGCTGATAATAATTTATTTCAAATCAGGTAATTCATTTTGGACAATAACATTGGAAGCCCAGTACAGATTCTGTATTTCGGAATTGGAGTTATTGCTGAAGGTAAGCTCCGCCCAGCTCATACAGAATACCCATCGGGGCTGCGATAAAAGCTTTGAGGCTGTGGGCAATTTTGCGCATTCCCCGATGGCAATGGGTTTGCTTCCGGCTATGTTTAAGGCCTGATTGTATTTATAATCGGTAAAGCCGTCCGAGTTGTAAATATCCAGTGCGAAGATATCCCAGTAGGCAGAACCCGGGTTATAAGTACTCCAGTTATAATCAAGATCCTGCATATCCCATACCCAGATAAGGTTGGTAAGGCCTTTTACGTTTTGCAGATAATCACGGGTCAAACGGTAAAGAGCTGCGGTTCCGTTGCTGCCTGTGCGGCCAGCCCACCAGAAAATGCTTTGATTCATTTCATGGAAGGGTCTAAAGAGCACGGTAACGCCATTGTCTTTAAGATACTGGAGGTATACGGCGTATTGGTCTAACCGGGTTTTCCAGGCTTTGTTTAACGTTCCGCCGTCAGTAATCAGACTGCTCCACTGGCTGTCATTTAAAGTGCTTACAACACCTCCGTCCCAGGAGCCCGGTTCTGACTGGGTGGGCGGAACAACATGCATCATTAGCTGAACCATGGAACCTTTATCCCACTGCTTTTTACATTCATATATCATAGTCCAGCGGTTGGCAACATCATCAGAGGAAAATAAGAAATCTCCGCTCCATAGGCCGGGATATTGCCCGGTTATGCTATAAGCCTTTTCCGTTTGTACATCAGGGTCGGAATTGGGTTCCCTGTTATGGATACCGATTACCGTTTTACTTCCGCTGATGCTGTAAAGGTAGTCTAACACACCGGTGCCTGCCGCGCTGTAAATCTCAAATTCATAAAGAGAGAACCCATAGGATGTTGCCCGCTTTATTAAGTAGACCTTTACATACCGTGCGGTGGTTGCGGAAAAGCTGATGGAATTGCTTCCGCCAGTTCCGTTGTAATTGGAATAGACAGTGGTCCAGGCGGAGTTGTCAAGAGAAGTCTGAATCTGGAACTGGGAGGCATAGGCAGATTCCCAGGCCAGCCGCACACTTGATACCGTATAATTCTTACCTAAGTCGACAATAATGTACTGGTTATCCGCATAAGCAGAAGACCAGCGGGTGTTACCGTTGGCATCTACAGCATAGGAACCTGGATAGCTTGAGGATTCTGTGGAAGATACGATAACGGTCTTTTGATAGGCCAGATTTTCACCGGCAGCACGGGTTTCTTTCGGAATAAGCAACCCGGATACCAGCAGTACAAAAGACAGTAAAACACTAAATATTCTGTAAGTAACTTTGCGCTTCATAAAGCACCTCCTTCTCATTTTTCATAATAGCATAGGGGGAGAGTTAAAAATATTGCATGTTTTTGGATTTATATACATATTTTCACTACTGCGTTAAGATGCAATTTTAGGGGTTTATAAAATAATTATGTTAGACCGGCTCTGACGGAAATACTACTGTTACGGTAGTACCCTCATTCAGCTGACTTGTTATGGTTATGCCGTAAGCCTCTCCATAGCGCAGCTTTATCCGTTTATTTACGTTTCGCAGGCCAATACTTTTAAAGTTATTATTTTCATCGTTAATATAACCGTTTAAGGATGCCGTCTGCTCTTTGTCCATACCTTTTCCGTTGTCCGAAACTATAAAGTGCAGTAAACCGTCAGACTCATAACCTTGTACAGCAATAAGACCGTCTTTTCGTATCGTGTTCATGCCATGATAGATGGCATTTTCTACAATCGGCTGGAGAATCAGCTTAATCATTTCGTGTTGGAGAATGGCTTCATCGATAGACAATTCGACCTTATAGGAGTCATGAAAACGTATTCCCTGAAGACGGATATATTTTTCAAGGATGCATATTTCTTCGGCTACGATTACGATACTCTTATCCTTGCTGATGCCGTAACGCAGTATAATTCCTAAATCGGAAGCCATTTCTGAAGTAGTATCATCATCATTGATGGTTGCCATCATGCTGATGGATTCCAGCGTATTATATAAAAAGTGCGGATTTATCTGGGACTGAAGCATCTGCAGCTCTGTTTCGCCCTGTTTAATCTGCTCAAGGTATACTTCCTGGATTAAGCTGTTAATCTTTTGAATCATGGAGTTAAAGGAGTGGGCAAGGCTTCCGATTTCATCATGGGAAGTGATATTTACAGGGTTGCCAAAGTTCCCGGTCTCTGCCAGTTTCATGAACATTTGCAGCTTTTTGATGGGATTGACAATCTGCCTGGATATCAGAAGTATGACGAGTACAGTAATAATTAATATAATAGCTGAAAATAGAACCGTGGAGCGCTGCATGCTTTCCAGGTCACTGAATAAATCCTTTGTGGGTATTAAACGTATAATGTGCCAGCCCGTGTAAGAGGATTCAATTGAGGATATCCAAAGCTCCTGCCCATCCATGTCAACTTTTTTGATTTTATTTTCCCCTGCTGAGTGAAGAGCCTTGATATCATCGGGGGTAATCTTTGCGATATATTCTTCTTTTGTGTCATAAATGGTGTAATCTCCGTCTAATATAACAATCCGTTCATCGTTTGATACCTTCATGTTATCACATACCTTACGAAGATAGTCAATATCCGTATTCACTAGCAGCACGCCGATTACCGTGCTTGTTTCAAAGCGGACAATTCCTCTTGATATTCCAAATACATAGTGGGGACTGCTCTTTTTTACTACATAAGGAAGTTCATAGGTCCGAACAATATTGGGCTTTCCGAATTTTTTAATGGTCTCTAAAAACCAGGGCTCTTTTGACGGGTTAAAGGCTTTATAGATTGGCACTTCTACCTTATAATCCGCCTTACCGGAGGTGTTAAAGATAAAGCAGGAGGTCAGGGACTGCTTGTAACCCAGGATATCATTAAACATCTGTTCATTCAGCTTTTGGAAAATCAAAGAGGACACACCATCCTCTTGAAAGGATTCCAGTTCTCTAAGGTAGCTGATATCATTGTATTTATGAGTAAGCGGAAATTTGGTGATATTGGAAAGGTCGGCAATATAGTCATCTATCTTGCTGATAGCCTGATGATTGGTTTGATTCACCGTATTTAAAGTAGTCTGCCGTTTATCTTTTGTAAAGGTAGAAAAGTTAGTGTAGGACAGCAAAAAAATCGCGAAAAATACCAGAACGATGATGATGGTTAGTCTATTAAAAATAGGGATATCTGTTAAGCGTATCTTCAGCCGGTGAAGTATGTTCTGGTCTTTTTTTGGAGCTGTATTTTGATAGTCGTTCATGAATACCTCTTCTCTGTATCGTTACAGATGTTTTTTCATTGGCTATATTGTACAAAATAAAGCTTGTATTGGCAAGCAAATTCTATTATAATGATAGAAGGCTTTATCCGGGATGCTAAAGGAGGTGTACAATTTGAAAATTTTCATCGTAGATGATGATCAGATTATACGATTGGGATTGCGAAAAACCATAGAAAAAAGTGAGTTGAATTGTACAATTGTCGGAGAAGCTTCTGACGGAGAGTTAGCTCTGGAAGAAATTAAAAAGAATGAAGATATAGACCTTGTTATTACAGACATCAGAATGCCTGTTATGGATGGCCTCGAGCTGATACGTGAAATCAGGAAGTTCAATTCTGTAGTACGTATCATTGTGCTGAGCGGTTTTGACGATTTTAAGTATGTGCGGAATGCCTTTATGGACGGAGCCGTGGACTATATATTAAAGCCTATCAATAAGAGCGATTTTCTTGCTCTTTTACAGAAGTTGAAGGCAGACATTGCAAAGGATATGAAAGATAAAGGCATTGTAGAAGAGTATCACAATGTTTATCAGGAAAAGATTATTAATAAACTGCTTCATGGAAAGTTCAAGACAGAGGAAGAAATGGCAGAGGCAGCAGCAAGAATCAGCCTTCCTTTAACCGGAAATTTTGGCATCATGGTGCTGCGTACGGATAACTGGTATAAGGAGAACGCAGAAAAGCTTCCTGCGGAGGGAATTATGGAACAGGCGTTTATAAAGATTACGAATCTGTTCCGGCTGGATCAGAACAATAAGTATTATGCCTATATTGCCCATGACTCTATAGCAGTTTTCATTGAAAGTAAAGCTAATGCAGTAGAAAAAGAGCTGTACTATAAATACCATTCATTTTTTCTGAATACTCCTCCTGAAGAGGGAATGAGTTTCACTCTGGGAACCAGCAGAAGATTTAGTATGCTTGCGGAGGCAGGCAAGGCTTTTGCAGAAGCTGTAACAGCGGCAGAAGCGAGATTCTATCTTGGAAAGGGCAACCTGATTTTCTATGACGAGCTATCCTTGCCGTGTAAAGACATAGCCATAACTTCCGAGGAACTGATGAAGGGATTAGCGGATGCGCTTGATTTATGTGACTATATTAAAGTTAAGGATGAAACAGAAAAGATATTTCATGAGTTGATGGGAGCGGACCCGGTGGAATTTCGCCTGCGGATTAAAATGGTTCTGGAGCTGCTTCTTTTTCAGGTAAAGGATTTTAAAGAAGCCATGTCTTTAAATGAAACAGAATATGAATATGCAATACAGTATGTAAATACCTCCGAGGAATTAAAAAATAAACTGCTTTTTCTATTCCGCGGTGCTATTCAGAGCATGAAGCAGGAAAGAGAGCGGCGCAGTAAGAAGCGTATTGAAATGGCAAAGAAGTATATTGATAAGCATTATATGGAGTCAATTACCTTAAATGATGTAGCAGAGCATGTGGAATTAAACCCGTCTTATTTCAGCAGTCTTTTTAAGAAGGAGACAGGCTTTAATTTCACCGATTATCTTTTGGATACCCGGATTGAGATGGCAAAGAATCTTCTTTTAAACCCTACTGTGAAGGTATATGAGATTGGGTGTAAGGTGGGTTATGAGGATGCTGTTTCATTCGGAAGAGCTTTTAAGAAGAAAATAGGAATGTCTCCAAAGGAGTATAGAAAGATTATCAGCTAAGACAAAGAACATGGGAAATATCATGAATATCCGGCCTTGAACCAGGAAACCGGATGACTGATATTATTCCATGTTTTTTTGTGGAATAAAGACCTGCAGACCTAAGAAGTTTTATGAGAGGATAAAAAATTGCATAGAAACCCAAAATCGAGTTGTTAAATGAAGGCCCTTCCCGTGCTACCATTGAGATAATGCTTTTAAGAAATATCTTAAGGGCAAGCATTATGATAAAGGAGAGGGAAAAATGCGTGCAAAAAAAGTAAAGAAAATCATAGCAGTTATGACCAGTGTTGCCATGCTGTTTACGGGTATGAATTTAAAGCCCGCCGCAGCCGCTGCAGAGGAAACGGGGCAGCCAACAGGTATGATAATTGACTATGCACCTGAGTTTAGAACGGTATTTCAAAATTATGTCACTACTCAAGGGATTAAGCTAATGGATGGTGATAAAGAATTGAAATTCGCTTCCTTGAACTATCCGCAAGCTACCAGTGACAATGAATGGGAACAGAGGAATGCAATTAAGACCATTGAGGCAATGGGAGGAAATGTTACCAGAACTTATACCATACCGGTTTATAATGGGAAAAATGCAGGGACTGCCTATGTTACCGGAGTGGACGGGCAGGGAAATCTGACCTTTAATGAGGATGCCTTAAATAAGCTGGATAAGCTCCTTGCTATCTGCAACGAGTACGGCATCAGAGTGATTATACCTCTCGTAGATCATTGGCACTGGGTAGGCGGTATTGACGGTTATTGCAGACTGGCAGGTATTACGATTAACACAACGGACAGTCTTGATCCCAATGCATGGCAGTTCTATACCAACGAAACCTGCCGTGAATTATTTGAGCAGATGATCAGCCATCTGATGGAGAGGACTAATACGGTAACCGGCGTTAAGTATAAGGATGACCCGGCGGTTCTGTGCTGGGAAACAGGAAATGAAATCGCTGCCTATGACAGTACTTCTAATCCGAAGTTTCCGCAGGATTGGACAACAGAAATTGCTGCCCATCTGAAATCTGCCGGAATCAAACAATTAGTGCTTGATGGTAAGATGGATGCCACGGCAGCATCTTTAACTGACCCGAATGTAGATATTCTGGGAAGTCATTACTATACGGGTTCTTTTTCACAGAAATTAAAGAATGATACCGAGATGGCTCATGCAAATGGAAACGGAAAGCCCTTTATTCTTGGGGAATTCGGAACCTATACGAAATATCAGGATGTTGACAAGGTATTTAAGCAGGGAATTGACTCCGGCACCAACGGTATTATGATGTGGAGCTTAAGAGCCCATAAGGATGGATATGGCTATTATTTTCATCCCGAAGATCCGGGCAACTGGGCAGCTTATCACTGGCCGGGTTTTCCTTCGGGGGATTACTACGATGAAACCAATATTGTCAGAACCATTTATGCCTATGCCCAGCTAATGAACGGGAAAGCAGCCACCATAGAGGAGGCAAGGCTTATTCCGATACCTGCTCCTGAAACGGAGGAGAGCCCCCTTCTTTATAGCATTACTTCTGTGGGCGACATCAAATGGCGGGGCGTTGTAGGCGGTGCATGGTATGAAATTCAGAGGGCAGAAGGAGAAAACCCTTCGGAAGGTGATTGGAAAACGATTGCAGATAAGAACGACTATGTATATGATTCAGGACGAAACTGGGAAAATAAAGAGGTTCCGTGTATAGCAGGTTATCATGACATTACAGCCATAACCGGTGAGACTTATTCCTACCGTTTAAGAGCATGCAATGAAACCGGTGCGGGACTATGGTCCAATGCAGTGTCTACAGAATCAGCAAGCCATGATATAACGGATAATCTGGACATGATAAGCGTATCCAGTACAGACCAGAACCCTGCCGAGATCCGTAATACTTACAGCTATGATCATTCGGCCAATGTAACGGTTTCCGGCAGCACCTTAAAGAATGACAGCAGCACCGACGGTTATATTACATACTTTACCGGAGATATCCTTTCGAAAGTAAGCATTGTAACAAAGGGAGAGCCTTCCAGCGCTCCAAGAGCGTATGTATCAAAGGACGATATTACCTATCAGGAAATCGGTCTCACTAAGGATGGAGTAAAATATTCTTCCGATAGTATACCGGAAGGAAGTTATTTCTTAAGAGTGTACATTGGCGGTAATAATGCCTGCATATTAGACAGCATCCAGGTGATTTACAGTTTCCATGACGAGGCAGAATTGTATCAGGGCAAGAAGGCTCCTGCCAATGCTTTTATACAGGATGAAACCTTCGATTCTGCCAATCCTCTTTATGCTTATAAGAGTAATAACTTGGATTATACAGCAAGCGGAGATGTGAAAGGTCTTGCCACAAAGGATGAAAATGGGGCAGAACTCATTTATAAAACCGGAGACGATATGACCTCTTACCGGATTACCTTATATGCAAAGGATGTGAGCGAGGTAAAGGTCGAATATTCTATGGATGGGGTTTTGTATACGAAAATATCCCCGAATGATAACAAAGAGATGTCAGGCGAATATACAAAGCTCATTTTTGCAGATCTCGATGTTACAAATCCGGTGCGTTTCATTAAAATAACTTATCCGGCAGGAAAAGAAAAGGTAATTGTAAAATCAGTAGAAGCAGCTTCCGGAAGCAAGAGACTTCCCATGGCTGATAAAGCGCCTGTTAATGTGCTGGAGGATGGGGAATATTACTTTGGAAGTCTCACAAAGCTTCAGGCAGCATATACCTTAAGTCTGAATAATACAACAGGATTATTTATAAAAGAATTAAATAATATTGATTTTTCAGGCTATGATTGTCTGTATGCCTGGGTAAAGGGAAATGGAACAAGTGACAAAGCGGTTTTAAGGCTTACAGACAAGAACGGCATCCAATGGGAAGCGGACAGTGTAATGGGCGGCTCCTCACAGATGCTTAAATTCGAGTTTAATACCATGAGGGCAGTAGCCGGCGAGGGCTATGAGACAGCGGAAACACCTGATTTTTCTAAAGTTGCTGACTTTAGAATCGGAGTAGAGAGCGCAGATGGCAGTATTGACGGTATGCAGTTAGTACTGGATGAGAATAATTTTTATACCGGAAATTACGGAGTAGGAATAACCTATCAAAAGGGTGGACAGAGTTATGAGTTCGCTGTTGATAATATCTATGTAAGCAGTTTGACCAAAGTAGATGATTATGAAGGCTATAACGGCTCCAATACCCTGTTAAATGCAGCTTATTCAAGGAATACCGGCGGCGGTGCCTTTAACATTTCGCTGGATGTTGAGAAAAAATCAGAAGCCTCCTATGGTATGCGTATCGACTATGATTATGGAAGTGCCGGCTACGCTGGAGCAACAAAGACCATGGATTATCTGAATTTAAAGGATTATGACGGTATCAAGCTCTGGTATGTACCCGATGGTTCGGGCAATTCCCTTACCATACAGCTTCAGACTTCTGACGGATTATCCTGGGAATCAGTGGGGCTTATGACAGGCGCCGGTCCTACGGAGCTTTATATGCCCTTTGAATCCTTCAAGGCACCAAGCTGGGATCCCAGAACCGGAACCCTTGATAATAATTTAAACATTGTGAAGTTTTCTATCTATACCAATCAGGTAAAAGAGGTAACGAAAGGAACCTTGTACTTTGATGATATTAAGGGTGCCGATTTCAAGGATGATTTAAAGGACGCAAAGGTTGCAATTGCAAATGCAGATAATGAAACAGTGACCCAGTTCCCCTATAAGATTTCAGGAACCGCGGAAAAGGTAAATTATGCAGCCTTAAAAATAGGCAGTAAAAGCGTAAATGTGCCTGTTGTAAACGGCATGTGGGAATATGAGCTTACAAAAGACAGCAAAGTATATAACGGTACAGTAGATGTCAGTGCAAGCATCAATTACCATAACGGTGATGTAATCGCAAGTGATAATAAGAAGCTTACTTTAAACGTGGAAGGTAACGTGGAGGTATCACCTGTACAGTACGAGAAGGTTTATGAGATGGATTTTTCTTCTCTGGCTGGCATTCCCTCCGATTGGACAATTACCCAGTCGGGAGCTGACGGAAAGATTGAGAATTCACTTCTGTGGTGGGCGCAGAATGCCTATTCCGTTGATGTTAAGAAAGAGATTAACGTGCCGGACGGAATCTATCAGATGACGGCAAAGATGCGTGTAAAATCAGGCTTTACCGATTCCAGAATGTATGCGGTTACAGGAGAGGATACCTATAAGTCCAACTTCCTGGATACTACAGATACCTGGAAGGATATTACCATAGAAAATATAAAGGTTACAAACGGAAAGCTTTCTCTTGGCTTTTTGGCACAGGCGCCGGATGGCACTGACGGACTGGTATTTGCTATCCAGAAGGTTACACTCTATAAAACAGCTGATGTCAACCATATGCCAAACGGAGATATGGAAAGCCATAATGCGGACTGGCCGAATTTACCGGAGGGTTACACTGTTACTTATACCGGCGGAGATGGCTGGTCACCTGTTAAAACCGAGACAAACGGGCACCAGGCAGGAAGTACCGCCGATGTGGAAGGCAGCCGCAAATTTGCCGGTTATGCAGACAATGCCTATACCTATGACCTTAGCAGAGAGGTAAGCGGTTTAAGAGCCGGTACCTATGAACTAAGTGCCTGGATTAAATTATCTTCAGACGGAAGCTTTGGAGACGGCTATATGGAAGCACTGGTTAACGGTACGAACCGGAACCAGGTACATTATGATAATACACAGAAGGGCAAATGGGTACAGCTTACCTTAACCGGAATCAAGGTCACTGACGGAGATTTATTTGCCTGCCATTTTTATGGAGAGGTTACAAAGAAGGGCTTTGGCCTGGATGATATTTTCTTAAAGAGAACAGGGGACTTAGAAAGTGTCGTAAGTGCGGACATTACACCGAGGCAGCAGGAATATGACAAATATACGTCTTCCGGTGGAGGCATAAGCTTTACGGTAATCTGGGGAGATGCGGCTGTGATAACAGGCATTACCAGCAGCGGAGAGGTTGTCAGCGGAAGCGCTTGTACGGTATCCGGAAGTGCGCTTACCATAAATGATAGTTTCTTGATGTCACAGCCGGTAGGGCAGAAACAATTAACAGTAACCTTTGACAAGGGAAATCCGGTAATACTGACAATTGATGTGAAGGACACCACTCCCGGAAGTACACCGGACCCTGATCCGGACCCGGATCCAAATCCCGCACCAAATCCTGCACCAAGTCCTTCAGTCACTCCTGCAAAGCCTGTTCTGGAAGGTTACGGCAGCGGCTGGGAGAACATTAAGACAGCATTGGCTTCTCTGAAAAATACAAATGTTATTCTTAATATGAACCAGGAAACAAGTATCTCCGGTGATATTTTCAAGGTTCTAAAGGATAATAAGCTAATAGTGAAATTTGTGTTTGACGGATATAGCTGGACCGTTGACGGAAAAGATATTACCGGAAATATAAAGGATGTAATTGACTTATCTCTTACAAAGTCTGAAAGCGGACTGCCTTTACAGGAATTAAAGGAACTTACCGGCAGTTCGTCCTATATTCCTTTGCACTTAAATTATGAAGGTGAGTTTGGTTTTAAGGCAGAATTGACATTAACTGCCCCAAGTACCAATAAGGGACTGGCAGGGAATCTGTTTTACTATGATAAGGCAAAGAAGACATTCGAATTAATATCGCTTGGAAGGGTTAAGGAAAATGGCGAGATAACCTTAGAATTCACCCATGCATCTGATTATGCACTTGTCTTTTCTGATAAACCCATGCTTTCGGGCGAGCTAAAAAACATTAAGGTCACTCCTGCCGCAAAAACCCTTTATGCCGGAGGAACGACCGGAAAGACGGCAGCAGTAAAGGCAGTTCTTACAGACAATATCCTGGCAGCAAAAGAAAGCGGTTTATCTAATATTTCGATTTCTTACAAGTCAGCTGACACAAAGGTTGCCGCCGTATCCAAATCCGGTACGGTAACTGCAAAGGGAGCCGGAAGTACTACCGTAAAGACAACAGTAACGATTGATGGCTATTCTAAGACCTTTGTTACGAAAATAAAAGTTGCCAAAGCAGAGGTTAAGCTTATAAATCCTGTTAAGTCCATGAAGCTTGGAAGTACTCTTACCTTCCGTGTGAAGGTATCCGGGTATCTGACAAAGGATGTTACCTTTTCAACTCTTTCTGCCGGTAAGGTGGTTATAGGAAAGACAACAGGTAAGGCCACTGCCAAATCCAAAGGAACGGATACCGTTGTGGTACATTATGGTAAACATAAGCAGAAATATAGTGTAACTGTAAAATAAGGCTCTAAAATCTAAAAAATTGCATAGAAAAGCAAAGCAGAGTTATTTTAAAGAAGCCGCAGTTTCACTATAATAGTACTTAAGAGATGCATCTTGAAGTACTTAACAATCACAATATGGGAGATGGCAAAATGAAAAAAATTATTGCGAGACTTTTAGTTCTGACAATGATACTGACAGCCTTAACCGGCTGCGGCAGTAAGGGAAATAATCAGACCTCCACAGACAACAAAAATGCGAATTCCGGTACAAATACAGAAAATACCGGCAGTACAGATACGGCAGCTACGCCGACAGAAGAAGCTTTAAGCGGTAAGATCGTAGTTGCTACTAATATGACAAATCTGGTAGATACCACTTTAGCAGACCTTGCAAAAGAATTTATGGATGCGCATCCTGGCACGACCGTAGAATTTGAAGCAATCAAAGACTATGAAAATGTAATATCCACCCGCGTAGCAGGCGGTGAAGCACCGGATCTTTTTCAGGTTATTGATGGAATGAGCCAGGACACCTATGCAGATTACTTTAAACCCATAGATGACCTTGATATCAACTTTGACAATTTCTTATTTTCAAAGAATACCACAGGTAATGACGGAAAAATATATGCAATCAGCGATAGCGTTAACTATACCGGCGTAGTATACAACAAAGCAGCTTTCCGTCAGGCCGGGATTACCGATGTGCCTAAGACGATGGATGAATTCTGGGATGTATGTGCCAAGTTAAAAGCAGCCGGCATCACTCCTATGGGAACCGCATTTAAGGATGTATGGCCTATTTATCCATGGGTATCCTGGGACATGGTTCAGGTTACTTTAAACGGCAACACACAGGGCAAGAATGTATATGTTAACCAGGATGAAATCTTTGATAAGACTATGTTAGAGTCAATGAACACTATAAGAAAAATGTATCAGATGAATTATCTGGAGAAAGATATCATATCCGCAAACTGGGATCAGTTCAAGCTTGATATCTCTCAGGGAAAAACTGCTATGTTCTATGCAGAAACATGGTTCCCTGCACAGGTTGTTGAGGGCGGTGCAAAATCAGAAGATGTTGGTATGTTCCCGTTCCCCGGAGCAAAGGCAGTATTCTCTGTTCCCGGAAAATCATGGGGAATCTCCAAAGACTGTAAAGACACTGCTGTTGCAGAAGCCTTCTTAAAATTCATGTTAGAAGGCGGAAAATATGCTCTTGCATGCAACACCTTACCTTCTGATAAAACAGTTCAGAATACAGACCCTTATGCAGCTGAATTATTGTCCTACGGCGTTTCTGTATCCGAATGTGAAATCCCTGACGCTGCATTTACAAACATTAAAAATGAGATTGAATTAGATGAACAGTCCTTCTTAATGTCTTATGTACTGGAATCTGACGATACGAAGGCTCAAGCTATGGTAGATGAATGGAATAAGAAATGGGCGGAAGCAAGGCCGAATTTCGTAAAATAACATCAGCAATAAACTGATTCTCTTTGTAAAGGAGCTGCCGGAAAAGAAAAAACAAAAGGTAGCTCCTTTCTATTACAAAGGAAATAAAAAACAATCTCTTTCGAATGATTGAAAAGGGAGGATTCCGTCAAAGAATTCTCTGTAAAAGGAGGGCAAGTCATGAAGATCAAAACAAAAGTGAAGGACAGAATTACAGTGATAGGCTTTCTCTTAGTACCTGTGATTTTATTACTGATGTTTTCTTATTATCCTTTAATGAAGCTTTTTCAGTTAAGCTTTACAGACTGGAACGGTCTGTCCAAGGATTTTCACTATGTGGGCTTTAAGAACTTTAAAGATGTTTTAGGACAAAAAGAATTATTTGAAGTATTTGCAAACAATGCCGCTTACATTATCACAGCAATTATCCAGCAGTTTGTCGGATTGTTTCTGGCAATCCTGCTAAATTCCAACTTACAGAAGAAAAATATGTTCCGCTCGGTGATTTTTATGCCCTATATTATTAATGGTGTAGCGGTAGCCTTTATGTTTAACTATATGTACGATTATACCAATTCACCGGTTAATGTTATTATACGGGCACTGGGCTTTGAAAGTCATCAGATTCATTTCCTGACGGCAAGTTATTTTTCAAATTTCGCACTTTCTTTTATCAGTTTTTGGAAGTATGTGGGCTTTACCATGGTAATATTTATTGCTGCACTTCAGTCTATTCCGGGTGAAATATATGAAGCAGCAAGAGTGGACGGAGCCGATTTCAAACAGACAGTACGCTATATAACCTTTCCAAACATAAAGGGGATGGTAGAGATATCCCTGCTCTTAAGTATCAACGGGGCCTTACAGGCATATTTTGAGCCATTTATGATTACAAAAGGCGGTCCCAATGGCAGAACCGATACATTTATTACGAAATCCCTGGCTTTGGCCTTTGATTATAAAAAATACGGCAAGGCAGCCGTAATGGGTATTATCCTGTTAGTAATGATTCTGTTAATTGTAGCTGTACAGAGGCTGCTGCTAAGGGGGAATAAGAAGGAATGAGTATAATAAGTAAAAAAACCAAGCCAAAAGACGATTTGATGATAAAGGATACCTTTATCATAAGCAATAAAGCCGGAAGAATAGCAAGCTATGCCATATTAATATTTTTTATGATACTTGTTTTTACACCTCTTCTGATATTGTTAAATGTATCCTTAAAAAGCAATCAGGAATATATGCTAAAGGGTGTATATGCATTACCCGAAAACATACTGAATTTTAAAAATTATGCAAAAGCCTTTGTAACAGGTAAGTTTGCTCTTGGTTTTAAAAATACATTGATTCTGATTGGCGTTAGTGTTCCGGTATCCCTGCTAACCGGAACGATGGTAGCATACGCCATGGGAAGATTTGATTTCGTATTAAAGAAACTGATGCTTTTATTGTTTTTAGTACCTACCTTTATCCCGGCAATGACAGTAACCATAGCCACTTTTACCTTAATCAGAAATCTGGGACTTTATAATACCAGGCTTGCGGGAATGCTCCTCTATATCGGAACGGATATTATGCAGATCTATATATTTCTTCAGTTTATCAACCAGATACCGGTAGCATTGGATGAAAGTGCAAGAATAGACGGTGCATCCAGACTTAGGATATACTGGTCCATTATTCTGCCCCAGATGAAGCCGGCCCTTGCAACAGGTGCCATATTAAAGGTGCTTGGAATTTACAACGATTTCTTTACCCCATATATGTATATGCCAAAATCCAATCTGAAAACCGTAGCAACAGCCTTAAACTCCTTTGCCGGAGACAGGATGGCGGACTGGCCCTTAATGTCATCGGCAATACTCTTTGTTGCGATACCGACCATTGTGATGTATATATTCATGCAGCGTTATATTATCAGCGGGGTAACAGACGGAGCGGTTAAGTAATACTATGAACGCCTTAGCGACAAAATTGCAGGACTACTTAAGAACAAGGCGATAGACGATAAGGAGTCTCAATGAATACAAAAATGCGGTTAAAGGATAAACGGAGGAGCAAATCCTTCGGTTTTCATTCCATCAGATTCAGGATAATAATAAGTTACTTTATTCCGGCGATATTAATTCTGCTGACAGGCGCTTTTACCTACTCAAAGTCTTCCGCCGTTTTGGGAGAGACCTACAGGGAGGCTGCTCTAAGCACCCTGACGGCACGGGGGGATTATATAGAACTGGTAATGGAGTCTATCAGAACCAAGGCAAACCAGCTTTCCTCCAATGCCAATATTGCCAAATACTATGCCGGTGCCTATAAAAAAGGGAGTCAGGAAGAATATAGCGCTTATGATGCTGCCTATAAGGATGTAATAGCGATGGCGGGAGCTGATAAGTATATCTATGCTGCCAGTATTCTATCTAAAAAGCAGGACGCCATATCTTCCTTTGCAAATTTCAGTTCGGATTACAGCTATGATATCTTTGAAAGCTCTGACTTTCTAAGTAACCTTTTAAATGGTGAAAAAGAAGTCTGGATTAAAGGTCATGACTACTTAAGCCAGATGTTAAAGCTGGATGATAATAAGATAGGGTTTTCTTATATAAGAGCTCTGCAGAATAAATCAGGAAAAACCCTTGGATATATCGTAATTGATTTAAAAAAGGATGCGCTGGAAAAAGTATTAAAAGAAGCGGACTTTGGACAGAGCAGCGAAATTGCACTTTGGCTAAACAGTGACAGTAAGATAGAAAGCCCTTTAAACCAAGAACACTATACTCTGGATAAAGCAGGGGTATTTGAAAAGGAGAAAGCGAGAAACAACAATAGCGGCAGCCTTTTAGTGCCTGGAGAAAAGGGAATGAATTATTTTATATTCCGGAACATCAACGCTACAGAATTCTATCTCTATGGGATTATACCTAAGAATCAGATCCTTATGAAAGTAGATATGATTAAGAAGATAACCGCCACCTGTATCCTCCTTGCCATCTTTCTGGCACTTTTAACAGGAACGGCAGTGGCTTCCGGAATTAACAGCACAGTAGGAAAAATCAGAAAAGCTGTTGAAAAAGCCTCTCAAGGTGACCTGACGGCAGAAATAACCCGCTGCGGCAGGGATGAACTGGGGGTGTTGGCAGCAGGAATTAACCGGATGCTGTATGAGATGAAGACCTTAATACAGAACAACCAAAGTGTGGCTAAGCAGGTTATTGATTCCGGGGACCAGGTCCAGACAGTAACAGAGAGGATGAAAGAAAGCTCCGGGGCAATTCTTTCCTGTGTGGAAGAGTTAAAGGAAGGGGCCGCTTCACAGGCAAAAGAGGCAGAGAGCTGCCTGCTGGAAATGGAAGAGCTTTCTAAGAAAGTGAATGTTGTATATCAAAAGGCAGATAAGGTAATCGAAACGACCAAGGACAGCAGGGAGCTGGCATTAAGCGGCGTGAAGACCATTGAGGATTTAAAAGGGCATACGGTGGCAGTAACAGCACAGATGCAGCAGATTGGCAGGGAAATTGAAGATCTGGAAGAAAACTCCATGACAATTAACCGAATTGTAGACGTCATAAATGGTATTGCCGAGCAGACGAATCTGCTTGCTTTGAATGCCTCTATTGAAGCGGCAAGAGCCGGAGGAATGGGACGCGGCTTTGCAGTAGTTGCACAGGAAATAAGAAAGCTGGCAGAAGAGTCAGCGGAGGCAGCCGTAAAAATAAAGGCAAATATCAACGGCATCCAGACAAATAACAGGCAGGTAATTATAACCGTAAAATCTGCCGGTGAAACAGTGGAAAACCAGGGAACGGCACTTGCAGATGCGATTGCCATGTTCCATCAGATCAATGGCTGTGTGGACAATCTTGCTGTTAATATGGAAGATATCGTGACGGAGCTAAGAGAGGTAGAGACGGTGAAATCTGTGAATCTGGAAATGACGGAAAATCTGTCTGCCTTACTGGAGCAATCGGCAGCGGTTTTCGAAACGGTGAACCAGACTGCCATTTTGCAGATGGCAGCAGCAGGAGAATTAAATCAGGCTTCAAAAGAATTGGCTGATCATTCCACAATGCTAAAAGAAGCTGTAAAAGCCTTTGTGATATAACGGCCGGAGGAATGAAGAATAAAAAGGAAGGAATTGATACAACTATGAAAAAACCGGATATATCCTATTCGCCGAAGCCGGTGATTGAGCCAATGCCCGGATGCACCTGGGCAGATACGATGGTATTAAATCCTGCTATTGTAAAAGAAAAGGATTCGGATACCATTCATATGCTTTTCCGTGCCACAGGACCGTGGCCTGAAAAAAACTTAAAGGGTCTCTCCGACCCATATCCAATCTTTCTGGGATATGCTAAAAGTGAGGATAAAGGGAAGACATTTGTACCGGATTTTACAAGACCGGCACTTGCTCCAAGACTGGCTTATGACCTGGAGGATATGTATATTACCGACGACAGGGGAGAAAGGGCAGTAAATTATGCCAACGGCTGCATAGAAGACCCCAGAATATTCCTGGTAGAGGGAGAGTATTATGTGACGGCGGCCTGCCGGATGTTTCCGCCGGGACCATATTGGGAAGGGGATAAGAGAAAAGACAACCTTCCTGACTGGGCTATGAAGGAGGATAATCCCTTTGGCAGTGCTGCCTATAAAAACGATACGACCACAGTGCTATTTAAGCTTCATTTAGAAGAACTGGTGAAACAAAATTATGAAAGTGCATTTACTTATGTCTGTCCCTTAACAGACGGCAGCCTTACCGATAACCGCGATGTAATGCTGTTCCCCGAAAAAATGCTTATTGACGGGAAGATGCAGTATGTAATGCTTCACCGGCCGGATGAGCCGGATGTATTTGAGGATGGAAAGGGAATCCATAAGCCTTCCATGTTCTTGGCGGCGGCAGAGAATCTAAGAGATTTCATAACACCAAAGGCAACCCATAAACTTTTAGCGGCCAGTACCTTTGATTGGGAAGCGGAGCGCATCGGAGCAAGCTTTCCGCCTGTTTCTCTGGGAGAAGGAGAATGGCTGATATCCTATCATGGCAAACAGCTGCCGGATTACGGGTATACCCAGTCCTTTATGATTCTAAAAGAGAGAGAAAATAATTTTCCTGAAATCCTCCACCGCTGCAGCGAAAGAATTATGTTTGCCTCCCAGGAGTGGGAACTGCCGGATAAATTTTTATGTCCCTGTATTTTTACCACAGGAGGTATTGTTGTGGACGGGGAACTGCTTATGAGCTATGGAGCGGCAGATCAAAAAGTAGGAATGGCAAGAGTAAATTTAAAAGAACTGGTAGAGTATATACGCAAATTTTAATAGAAAACAGCAGTTGCAAAGGCAAAAATTGATAGCCCTCGCAGCTGCTGTTTTCCATTTACTATTTCCCGGTGACATGTTTTCTGCTGTAAAAAGATTTAACGATAGGAAGCTTTTAATATCGCAAAGCAATCCTCTTTTGTAAGAGGAGCAGGATCGACTTCAAATAATCCGCCCATAGTCTCGTAAGCTTTCCCTACGTATTTCATAAGTTCTTCTTCTTTTATACCGTAATCAGACATCTTAAGTTCAGAGACACCGCAGGCTTTTTGCAGTTCTGCCAAAGCCGTCACAAAATCAATAGGATCATTGGCGTCCGTCTTGCCCAGTGCCTTAGCCATAGCAATCAGTTTATCGTCACAGCTATGGGACTTGGCAAAATGGGTGTAGTAGGCACAGCTTATCATAATCAGACCGGCTCCGTGAGGAAGGGAAGGGTGATAAGCACTTAAGGCGTGTTCCAAAGAGTGTTCGGAGGTACAGCCGGAAGTGGATTCTACCATGCCGGAAAGGGTATTAGCCAGGGCAACGTCCTCTCTGGCTTTTTCATCCTTTCCGTTATTAACGGCGGCAGAAAGGCTTCTTCCGATAAGTTCAATCGCCTTTAATGCATATAGGTCGCTCATAACATAGGCAGTTTTATTGATATAGCCCTCCGTACTGTGGAATAAGGCATCAAAGCCCTGGTAGGCTGTCAGGTGAGGCGGAACGGTGAGCATTAGATCCGGGTCAACAACAGATAGCACGGGGAAAGTTTTCTCATATCCGAATCCAATCTTTTCCTCGGTATCTTCCTTTGTAACAACGGTCCAGGGGTCAACTTCCGTGCCGGTTCCGGCAGTCGTAGTGATAGCCACAACAGGAAGGGGAGAATTGGGAACGGGAAGCCCTTTTCCGCTGCCGCCGCTGATATAATCCCAGTAGTCTCCTTCATTAGCTGCCATAACAGCGATAGATTTGGCAGAATCTATACTGCTGCCGCCGCCAAGCCCTATAACAAAATCACAGCCGTTTTCTTTGGCAAAAGCTGCCCCCTCCATTACATGGGACTTAATTGGGTTGGGAAGAATCTTATCAAATACGGCATAGGAAACACCGGCAAGTGTAAGTTCTTTTTCTACCCTTTCCAGATATCCGTTTTCGCGGATGGATTTACCGGAAGAAATTACAATGAGAGCTTTTTTGCCGGGAAGCTTTTCTAAGTGGAGATTATTAAGCTGCCCCTTACCAAATAATAGTTTTGTGGGGATGTAGTAGTTAAAGTTCATAATATACTCCTTCTGTCTTTATTTAGGTTTTTAGCCAGGAACCTATAAACAGGATTCTTGCTTATCTTTGTTATACCCCATAGAGCTTACTCTAAGTCAAGCTTTTTTTGATTGGAACTGGAAATAATATGCAGTTAAAAAGCCTCATGGAACCGCATTAGAAAGAAGTATGCATGAAGGCAGTGCCAAGGCATACAAATACACGGCAGAAGGCAGGTGAATATCTGGGCGTACTGGAAGTAACCCAGGATATTAAACCCATTCAGGAGATTACCGGTGAAAAGAGACTGGTAACACCGGAATAATACTCTTATAAACTTATGAAAGGGGGAAGCTTATCTGCTCATAAGCCATATCCTTCTTAAGTTCATGCGGTTTCTTTAAAAGAAATTCTTCCGTTCTGGCGGAGTCCAACAGCCAGGGAAGGATTTCTTTTTCTTCTATTAATAAGGGCATCCTGTCATGTGTTCCAATCATGGATTCATTGGCAGGAGCAGTCAGTATTACAAAACAGTCGGCATCATTAAAATGGCTATAACAGCCTGCCATATAAAGAACTGGAGAATCGGCAGAATAAAAGGAGGCTTTTTCCTTTAAGGAATTCCATTCATAAAAGCCGGCGGCAGGAATGACACAGCGCCGTGTCAGGATGCTGTCCCGAAAAATATTTTTCGTAAGGGCTGTTTCACTGCGGGCATTTATAATAAGTCCTTTTCCCTTAAGTCCCGGAAAGCCCCACAGCTTTTCCTGGGAATGCAGTTTGTTTTCCTTAGCAATTAACACCAGGGCAGGCTCGGAGGGACGGATGTCTCTTATATATTCTTTTTGACCAAAGGCTTGGTCTGTTTCATTTACCAGTTTCTTAAGTTCTCTTACAGATTCTTCATTGATATAATATCTGCTGCACATGCGGTAACCTCCCTTTGGTATTATTGGGTATGTTTTTCTCTGCAATTATCCTGAAATTTATAGTAAAAAAGGTTCATCCTTGAATTTATAGTAGCACAGGAAGAAATATTCTGCAATAAAGAAAGAACATGGGTTCTGATAAGGATATTCTAAAACTTTAAAAAATTTAAAAACTTACCGGAACCTTTTATTTCCTCTTTCATACTATAAAATTAGTTTCATTTAAAAAAGTTAAATCAATCTAAAATAAAGTGAGGGTTATTTATATGACAAAGCTTACAGATATATCAGTTGGAAGACATACCACGGTTTTAGAACTTAAGGCTTCGGATTTGCTAAGGGAGAGGATGCTTGCCCTTGGCCTTACAAGAGGAGCCAGAATTGAGGTTATAAGAAGGGGTCCCTCCGGTGATCCGACCGTCTATGGAATCAGGGGAACTATGATTGCACTGCGAAAAGAAGAAGCAGAGCTTATAACAGTATTAGATTAAGTAGAATAAAGGGAGGATAACAATGGGCTTAACCTATCAGTCTACACAAAACAGTGCTATGACGGATCTCTATCATGTTGACAGGAAAGAAGGGCAGTATGTCATTGCCCTGGCGGGAAACCCTAATACCGGGAAAAGCACGGTATTTAATGCGCTTACAGGACTTCACCAGCATACCGGCAATTGGCCCGGTAAGACGGTTGTCAATGCAAGAGGAGAATTTACTCATGATGGCAGTGAAAATATACTGGTGGATTTACCCGGAACTTATTCGCTTTTTGCCTCTTCCGTGGAAGAGGAGGTTGCCAGGGACTTTATCTGCTTTGGCGGCTCGGATGCGGTTATTGTAGTAGCGGACGCTACGTGTCTCGAACGGAACTTAAATCTTGCCTTTCAGGTAATGGAGCTTACAGACAAGGTTGTACTTTGTATTAATCTGATAGATGAAGCCAGGAAGAAGAAAATTAGCATTGACGGGAAGGGAATTGAAGAAGAGCTTGGAATACCGGTAGTAATGTGTGCGGCCAGAAGCGGTATCGGAATGGAAGAATTAAAGGCTGCTGTTATTAAAGTGGCAGGCGGTAAAATAGCGCCAGCTCCGAAACTTGTGAAATATAATCCTGCAGTAGAAGAATATATTCAGAACTTCTACCCTCTGATAGAGAATAGAAATGGAGGAATTCCTGTAAGATGGCTGGCACTTCGGATGTTAGACGGTGACGAAAAGCTCTTTCAGACAATGGCTTCCCATATTGGCGACAATCTTTGGGAAGAAACAGTGCATGCTGCCAATATCGGGGAGGCACAGCTTGATAAGAAGGTTATAAGAGACCAGATATCGGAGGCTATTTACCAGAGGATAGAAGAAATAAAGGAAAAATGCATTCACGAGGAAACTGTCTCCAATGAAAGAGACAAAAAGATTGATAATATCATAACTTCCAGGCGGTTTGGAATACCAATTATGCTTTTGTGCCTGGCGTTGGTTTTCTGGATTACCATTGCGGGGGCCAATGTTCCTTCTGCCATTTTGGCAGCTTTCCTGTTTGGCCTGGAAGATAAGCTTATTCAGGTTCTTCACGCCATTCATGTATCAGACTGGATTACCGGGGTCTTGATTCTGGGCTTATACCGGACGCTGGCCTGGGTGGTATCGGTTATGCTGCCTCCCATGGCAATATTTTTCCCGCTCTTTACCATCTTAGAGGATTTAGGTTTTCTTCCAAGAGTTGCTTTTAACATGGACCATCTGTTTAAGAAAGCCTGCGCACATGGAAAGCAGTGCCTGACTATGATGATGGGATTTGGCTGTAATGCTGCCGGAATTGTATCCTGCCGCATCATAGAGTCACCAAGGGAAAGAATGATTGCCATACTAACCAATAATTTTGTCCCCTGTAACGGCAGATTTCCCACCTTAATTGCGATTGCAAGTGTATTTTTAATATCTTTTGGAGGAAATAAAGCGGGTATAGTTCCGGCTCTTGCAGTTACCTGCATGATAGTAATTGGGATTGGGGTAACCCTTCTTGTATCTTACTTTTTATCAAAGACTGTCTTAAAAGGAGTTCCTTCGAGCTTTACTCTGGAACTGCCTCCCTACAGAGTACCAAAGATAGGTAGGGTACTCTATACTTCCATGATTGACAGATCAGTATTTGTACTAAAGAGGGCAGTAATTGTGGCAGCTCCGGCAGGAGCCGTTATCTGGATTCTGGCAAATGTCAGCATAGGAGACGCAAGCATCCTTTTGCATATGGTTAATTTTTTTGACCCCTTTGCAAGGCTTATCGGACTGGATGGCTTTATTCTTATGGCATTTATTCTTGGTCTGCCTGCCAATGAAATCGTACTGCCCATTCTTTTGATGGCATATCTTGCTAACGGCTCCATGGTAGAGTATGACAGCTTAAAATCATTGCGGACGGTGTTAACAGACCATGGCTGGACGTATCTTACCGCTCTTAATACCATGCTCTTTAGTCTGCTCCATTGGCCTTGTGCTACAACCTTATTGACTATCCGTAAGGAGACCGGCAGTACGAAATGGACCCTTGTTTCGGCATTGCTTCCAACAGCGATAGCGGTTTTGGTGTGCTTTATTACTGCCTGCGCTGCAAGGCTGCTGAACTTAGTGTTTTAAAAGATAAAAAAAGTCAAGAAATTTTCTTGCGAAAAATATGATTTTTTTGTCTATTTTGTCTTAAAAACTTGTCTAAAAATGTGCATTTATAACTATTTTAAACAAATTATTTACAAATATGACAGAATATGCTATTCTGATTTCCACAAAATGTTTCCTTGCAGAGACTAGTTGTTCGGGAAAAAATAAAATCAGGAGGTAGGTATTAATGAAAAAACTGTTTTTTAAAAGAGCAGTCGTATTTATTGCGGCTCTGGCTCTTTTGGTAACAGGGATTGTACAGTTTCCGGCTGTTAGTGGAAAGACGGCGGAGGCTCAGACAACCGGAACATTGAGAAACGTGTTGTACTATGGTGACTGGTCTATTTGGGGCGGCCAGGGCAATTTTTATCCGAAAGGAATTGCAGCGGATCAGATAACACATTTAAATTTTGCATTTCTTGACTTTGATTCATCCGGTAATCTGATATTCACGGATAAAGATGCAGCAACCGGCGCACCGGTCGGTATGGACGGCGTTACATGGGGAGCCGCTAACGGTGGTGTATTAAATGCATTTCAGCAGCTTCGCGCTGAGAATCCCAATCTTCGTATTGGTGTTTCCCTTGGCGGCTGGTCCAGGTCCGGAGATTTTTCAGCCGTAGCAGCCAGTGAAACAGCAAGAAAAGCATTTGTTTCAAATGTTTGTAAGTTCATAAAATACTGCAATATGGATTTCGTGGATCTTGACTGGGAGTATCCCTGTTCCAAACGCAGTCCTGACCTTGTAGATAATGCCAAGGATGAAGGTACCCCGAACGCTTCTCCGGCAGATAAAGCAAATTATATTCTGTTATTAAAGGAATTCAGAAAACAATTAGATGCTCAGGGAGCCGCACTTGGACGTACCTATGAGTTATCTGTTGCCTTATCAGCATCAAAGGCTAATCTGGAAGAGGGTATTGATATTCCGCAATTATTCTCAGTTGTAGATTTTGCCAATATGATGACCTATGACCTTCGTGGTTCATGGGATGAATACAGCGGACATCAGACGCCTCTTTACAGCAATCCGGCTGATCCGTATGCAAGTTCCGGATATTCTATCGATGGCTGTGTGAAATACTTATTATCAAAGGGTGCTCCTTCCCAGAAGATCGTAGTGGGTGCAGCATTCTATACAAGAGGATGGGAAAAAGTAAGTGCAGGTTCCAATTCCTCTTTACCGGGCTTGTTTGGGGCTGCTGAACTTTGTGCAAAGGATGCGGATCTGACGGCTACCAGAGGAGCGGCAAATGAGGCAGCTCTTTCCGTTGGTGACGGAGGACATCGCGGCGGTGTTTGGAGTTACCGCTCTCTTAGCAAGCTTAAAGCTGCATACCCCGGACTGGTTGAATACTGGGATGATGTTGCAAAAGCACCTTATCTGTATAATGCATCAACCGGTGCTTTCTTTACCTATGATAATGTTAGAAGCATAACTGCGAAGGCAGATTACGTAAAGGCTAATAATCTTGGCGGTATGATTTCCTGGATGGCTTCCCAGGATGCAGAAACCACTGCATCAGGCAAAAGAGACGAGTTGGTTTCAACAATCAAAAAGGGACTTTTCGGTTCCGGTGCTCTTCCTGCCTATTCACTTCCTGCCAGTGCATTAGATGTAAGTTCTTCTATTACAGCAAGCGGAAATGTATATACGATTACAATTAAGAATAATGCAACTGCCAATGAATCCGGCGAAGTTTTATCTTTAGTTGAGACGGCGGGAGAAACAGTTAAGGCTCCTAAGTTATATATTAAGACAAATAGCGGTGCAACCTTCAGCGCATCCGGCTATGGCTGCGGAACTGTTACGAATTCCAACGGTTACGGCATTGCTGATATGGCTGTGGTTTATGATAACAAGCTTATTGGACAGGGTGCTACAGTCACGATCCAGTTAGCAGTTACAGGCACGGCAGATGTTTCTGACATCGCAAGTATCGAGCTTGCTCAAAGAATTACACCGGCCGGTGTTGAAATTAGCAAGCAGATAATTTATAAGGGAAACGGGACAGTAACGCCAACAGTAACCCCTACGGTAACGCCAACCGTGACGCCAACAGTAACGCCAACCGTGACGCCAACAGTAACCCCTACGGTAACGCCAACCGTGACGCCAACGGTAACCCCTACAGTAACACCAACAGTAACTCCTACTGTAACACCAACGGTAACCCCTGGCACAGATACTTATGATGCATCAAAGATTTATACTGCGGGAGATACGGTAGTATATAATGGTGTAACTTATGTGTGCAAATGGTGGACACAGGGTACTGCACCAGGCACTGCAAACGGACCTTGGGAAATGAAGACAACGTCAAATTCCGATGGTTCTGTTAATTACGTAGCAGGAAAAGCTTATGTCAGCGGCGATATTGTATTATATAACGGTGTGAAATATAAAGCGAACTGGTGGACGACTTCCGTACCAGGAGCTGATTCCTCCTGGACCCTGATCGGTTAACAGAGAAAACTAATATTAGTCTGGTATAAATGACACAGACAGAAAAGCAGCAGTTAAAATGCTTCTTCTCTGTCTGTGTTGTTTTTATTTTTAAAAGTCATTTTCCCCGATATTTAATCGGTATTGCCTGTTTATCCGTTCTTTGATTTGCGTAAGAAAACCTTCCGGGCCCAATACCTTTACGACCGGGCCAAAGCTTAGAATGCGTATCAGAAGTTCGGTTTCATCCTGTCTGTCGTAATAAATCCTGCAAGTATAGCATTCCTTTTCTTCATCATATTCTGTCTGCTTTTCCCAGGAGGCAAATTGCAGCATAAAACGCTCCAGTGCGTTCCGCTCTTCGGAAATTTCCAGTACAATGGGAGTAGCGTGGGTTTTCTGAACAAAATACTTTTCTGCGTTGAAATGGACCGGTAGGACAGCAGTGGAAGATTCAACCGAGCGGATTCGTGCAAAGTTTAATGTGACTTTTTTATGACGTCCATCCCCTTTAAGAAGGACCCCAAGGAGGCGGAACTTATCGTCCCGGACGGAGTAATTTATATGATAAGGAACAATATTTCTGGCCAGCCGTCTTTGTTTACCGCTTTCATACTGAATATATACCGGTGATTTTGTAACACAGGCCTTTAGGATCGACCTGAAATTCTGAATATAGGTTTCATCTTCATAAGGGTCACCATCGGCTGCCAGGTCATATGTATGAAAATCCTCTGTTAAAAAGAGGGGCGGAATATCAGAAAGTGCACTTTTCAGTGCAGCCAACTCGTCCGGAGCCACAAACAGAAGGATTCGCCTGTCCAAGAGGAGAGCCTTTAACCACGCTTTTTCAAGGCCTGTCATGGGCCGTCTGGTGTCTGGCCATTGGAGCTTTGAATAGTATTTGCCGTCTGCCTGCCTTTTAAGCAAACTCCACTCATCGGAAAAAAGCTTTGGCAGCAGGTGAAAGGCACTGTCATAAAAGGCATGGGAGTTGACCAGTTTTTCAATATCACTTTTTGAGATACCGTCCCCCGCCTGTTCCAAAATCTTTGCTACTACTGAATAATAGCAGCCATAAACCTCTGAAAATAAATCGCTGTTAGTTCCCATACATTTCTTTCATCCTTTTAATATCCTTGTAAAAACGGTCGATAACAATTTGGTTTGTTCCTTCCAGCTGTATAATTCTTCCCGTAAAGGTTTTAAGCCATGGAGAGATATCATTGGAATCAAACATTTCCTTTGTATATAGAAAAACATTCGGCTCCAGGCGTATAAGTTCACCGTCATGGCCCTCACGAACAATGCGCTCCAGTATATAAGCTTCGGTTTCCTCGTTAATAGACAGCTTCATACAGACAATTTCCATACGGCTTTCACCGCCAAAGCCTACTCCCCATATATTAGGAAGATTTTTCATAAGATTCTCATAGTGCTTCTTGGTATCATTACAGAATCCCAGCGTTTTAACTGCTTTTATGTGGTCCAGCCGGTAGTTGAAGAAACGCTTTGTTCTGGTTTTATAGACACAGAGATAACGTCTTCCGGTCGCAGCGCTGATGAAGATTTTTAGAGGAATACCATCCAAAGTGGAAATCCGGGTTCCGGATTCATTGTAGTTTAAGAATTCAATTGCCTGTCCGTTTCTGATAGCAGAAAGCAAATCCAGCAGAATTGCATCTTCCAGAGTATGTGCGGCATAATAATGTTTGAAGGAAAAGAGGCCATTTAGGGTATTCTGGTTATCCATGATAAAGCTGCCGATTTCCCCAAAGGCTGTGGCGCCCTGAAAGAATTTAACTGCGTCTGATAAACCGGGTGCCATAGTAAGCATATGCTCAAAGTTATCGGGGGACAGGCTGTAATAGAGGGATTTCCCTTGCTTTTTTGCTGCTATCAATCCCAGTGTATGGTATTCATTGCACTTGTTGCGGACGGTCTGGATGTCAAAAATCTGATCGCTCCTTTTGCAAATAACATCAGTTAGTTTGTCGATGGAAAAAATTTCCTTATTTTTAAGTGCATCCAGAATATAAAAATGCAGCATAATATCATTGTTTGTAAAAGCTTTGGATTTCCAGGCGGCATAGAGAGGATTTACCGGCACCTTTGAACAATCCATGGAAATAAACAGATTCTTTCCGGATTTTGTATACTCCCATTTCATGTATTCCCCTATATAGCTTTCAATCCGGCGCTTCTCATTATCGTAAGTACGGGCAGATTTGTGCGTAAAATCACTGCGGGATTTAAAACCGTAAATATAAAAATCCCGCATGTAATCCCTTATTTTATCAAAATTTCGAATCAGTTCCTGAAATTCTCCCATACTAATCTCCATGCATATCGCAAGTTTACTTGCGATACTGCTTAAATAGAAATTTGAAAAATGCAATGCATTTTTCAATCTAATCCCTATTTTCGCAAACTTTTTTAAATGATTGCAGTGAAAATACATGTTAATATCATAACATAGCAAACAGATACAGACAATAAAGAATGAAGGGAAGTGATTGTATGTTTGTTATTGCGGATAAGAATACCTGTATACCTATTAAAGTATGGCTGGAGGATGGAAAAAGTATAGATGAAAGTTGTCTGGAGCAGGCATATAATCTTTCCAGACTGCCCTTTTTACATCAATGGGTCGCATTGATGCCGGACACCCATACAGGAATGGGAATGCCAATCGGAGGTGTTATTGCTGCCAAGGATGTTATTATTCCAAATGCAGTCGGGGTAGATATTGGATGCGGCATGGCATTTGCAGGAACCAATATCCCTGTGGAAGAAATCAAAAATATCCAGACAGGAAGCGGCACGCTGATACAGGCTATCGTGGGAGATATCTTAAGGAATGTTCCCACAGGCTTTAAACACCATACCCATGAACAACCCTGTAATACTCTTGATAGAGCCCTTGAGGAGCTTTATAAATATGAAGAAAACGGCGAGTTATTAGGACAGTTGGATGCGGGATTCTTTCAGATTGGCACTCTTGGCGGCGGAAATCATTTTATCGAGTTACAGGAGGACGAAGAAGGTTATCTTGGTATTATGATTCATTCCGGAAGCCGTAATTTCGGTAAGCAGGTGTGCGATGCTTTTCATCACAAGGCCAGAGAACTGAACCAGAAATGGCACAGTCAGGTGCCGGATGAATATCGTCTGGCTTTTCTGCCGGTGGATATAAAAGAGGGCAGGCAATATATTAACTGGATGAATCTTGCACTGGATTTTGCGGAGGAAAACAGGCTTCGCATGATGCTTGCAGTGAAAGCAATTGTGGATAAATGGGTTAGTAAGTATACCGGTTTAAGCATTGAATATACAACAGAAATCAACTGCCATCACAACTATGCGTCCTTGGAACAGCATTACGGCAAAGAGGTGTGGGTTCACCGCAAAGGAGCAACAAGGGCAAGAGAAGGTGAACTTGCAGTTATTCCCGGTGCTATGGGTTCCTATAGCTATGTGGTAGAAGGCTTGGGAAATGATATGAGCTTTCATTCCTCCTCCCATGGGGCAGGCAGAAGATATTCCAGAAAAGGTGCCATGGCGGCCTTTACAACAGAGGAAGTTATGGGTGATTTACAAAAACAGGACGTCGTTTTAGGAAAGTTCAATAAAAAGGACGTGGCCGAGGAAAGCCGTTTTGCCTATAAGGATATAGACGAAGTAATGGAAAACCAAAGGGATCTGGTAAAACCGGTAAAACGGCTGAAAACAATCGGCGTTGTAAAAGGATAACGGTATTTTGGCGTAGGCCATGATATAGTCTGTTTGTTTTAGCATAGGATTTTCTTCCTTGCGGCGCAGGAAGCTTTTGCTTAGCTGTGTACCGGACAGACGGGATTTAAGAGGGGATGGCGGTTCGACCCCCATACCCATTATAGGGTTAGCCAAGTGGTTAAGGTAATTAAGGTAAGATTAACGATCTGTGGTTCAACTCCACACCAATACACCTGTCAAGTGTATAAACATCAGAAAGAGTGTAGATACCCGGTGGCGTAGAAATTGTGCGTCACAGCATGAATCCGGGCCTGCAGCAGGGCGGATACCGCAGCAAAAGACTTATCCCATGTTCATAAACTGTATGAAAACCGGATAAAACATTTAGCTGCTCAAGCCATACTCCCCAGGGATTTATGTGGGTATTTACGCAAATTCTAAAAATTAAGAAAGGAAAGAAGTTAAGATGAAAGTAATTATCAATGAAAATGAAAGGGGCTTTCTGTTTAGAAACGGCATGTTCCAACGCATGCTGGTACCTGGCAGACATGATGTGACTTCGCTCTTTGGCGAAACCTGTTTTAAGACAACGGTCTCCCGTATGATAAACATAAAAGATATTGATATCAATGTATTGCTAAGGGATATAAATTTCGTAAACAGCGTGGCAATGATTGAAGTGCCTGACTTGCATTTTGCCCTGCATTACGAGGATGGCAGAGCAGTAGAGGCATTAAATCCCGGTACATATTATTTCTGGAAAATATTCCATGAACATTCTTTTCAGCTGATTGATATCAGCAAGCCGGCTGTTAATTTACCAAAGGAAATGATGTCGATTGTTCCTTCAAGATTGTATAGTCAGATGACTGTTGCGGAAGGAGAGACAGGATTACTCTATTTTGACGGTAAGTTTCAGGGAGAATTATCTCCTGGCAGTCACTGTTTCTGGAATTCGGCTGTTAAGGTATCCTGCCAGATTGTGGATATGCGTACACAACAGTTGGATGTGAACAGCCAGGAGATATTAACAGCAGATAAGGTAACTTTGCGATTGAATTTTGTCTGTACCTATAAGATTACGGATGCAGTCAATATCAACAACCTGCTCAAGGATTATAAGACCCAGATTTATGTTACAACTCAGCTGGTATTAAGGGAGTATGTAGGGCGGTTGAAGTTTGACGAGCTGCTGGAGCAAAAGGACAGTCTGGCAGGATTTGTACTTGAGAAGTTAAGAGAAAAGCAGGATAGCCTGTTCATTGAATTTACGGACGCAGGACTAAAAGATATCATTCTTCCCGGTGAAATAAGAGATATCATGAATACGGTCCTGATTGCAGAGAAAAACGCCCAGGCCAATGTTATATCCAGACGGGAAGAGGTCGCCTCCACAAGAAGCCTTCTTAATACTGCAAAGCTCATGGAGGAAAATACCACATTGTATAAGCTTAAGGAACTGGAGTATCTTGAGAAAATATGTGATAAGGTAGGCAGTATTTCAATCGGAAACGGAAACCTGTTAGGTCAGCTTAGTGACATTTTATATGCAAAGAGATAGAGATAAGACCCACGGAGATTTTATAATCTGTGGGTTTTATTGTTGCTCTTTTGAACTTGAAAGTTAAAAATTTACTTGGGATACAAAAACTGGTGGAAATTGCAGGCCGGATAGGATATAATCGTAGCATCTATTATAGCAGCTGTAACGGAGGAAAGTTTATGAAAAAACGGTATTTCGTAATTTGTCCGGTTTTACTGGTATTGTCAATCGGTTTAATACTATTTGATTTACTGGTGGCTTCTGTCCCGGCATGGGTCGTTGGATGTAATATAGCTCTTACGGTTATTAACCTTGTGTTTTTTTACCTGAAAGCCAATGCAAAACGAGGCGGAAAAATCCTTATCACTGCTATTACCTTACTGACTGTGTGCTTCTCCCTCTTTGGCCTTTACTGCAATCCATATTGGAATAGCTACAACTTTAGAGCAAATAGCAGCACAGAGGATTATAACCGCGAAATCAGTTATAAGCAGGCAAAGGAAGATATCGATTATATGTTAAAATACATAAAAAAGGACCATCCCCTATTTCGAAAGAATGCTCCCGATAACTTTACAGCCGCATATGAGAAAGCAGTATCGGAACTTAAAAGCAGCAGCCATATTACGGTTTCCATGCTCTGGCAAAAGACACAAAGCATTCTGTCAACCCTTGGTGATGGACATACCTGTGCCTATGCCAACTACAAGACTCCTCATTATTTAAAATATAGAGCAGAACTGAAAGCAGGTAATTATGATTTAACCAAGGTAAACGGTATTTCCATGGAAAAGCTCTTCCAGGAAAAGAACAGCTTATTTTCCTATGAAGCGGAGAGCCTTGGAAAAGAAATGTTGAAAATACGTCTTCTTTCTTTGGAAGGATTGGATTTTCTTGGCATTCCCATCTCTGACGGTATTGTATTTACCTATAAAAACGATAATGGCAACACAGTTGAAAAAACCTGCTATGCAAAGGATTTTCTTACTTACGGTGAATATATTAAGTATAACAATATAAAAGATGACAATAAGACGAAGGAGAATTTTGTTTCTTATTCCATAGAGGAAGACAAAAGTCTGGCCCTTCTCACACTTACCGCCTGCAATTACAACAAGCAATACCGTGATTGCCTGAATAAAATGTTTTCGGAAGTAAAAGAAAAGAACATTAAGAATGTTGCAGTTGATATCCGGGATAATGGAGGCGGCAACTCCCTTGTGGCAGATGAATTTATCAAATATCTGGATACTGATACCTATAAAGTGTCTACGGATAAGTGGAGATTGGGCTTATTCAACATAAACAATAAGCATAATATCCAAGTAAATCATAAATATTCAGACCTCACTTTCAGCGGCAGGGTATATATTCTCACATCCGTTGGAACTTTTAGCTCTGCCATGCAATTTGCGGAACACATCAAGGACAACCGGTTAGGTGTAATCATTGGGGAAGCTCCCGGAAATAATGCATATGGCTATGGGGATATTGCGATTTTCAGGATGCCAAACTCAAAGCTTTATTTTCAGGTATCCACCAAACAATTTTTCAGAGCAGACCCTGCAATAAAAGATAAATGGGTAATACCGGATGTTCCTTGTGATAGCAAGGATGCATTAACCGTATTATATCAGCAGTTATAGAAATATTATGGATGCTTTCGTTTGCGGAATTGCGCGAATTCTTCTTCTATAGCTTTATTGCTTTGAAAAAAATCCAATAAATCTCTTATGCTGGTGAGTATTTCATCGTTGAGGGTATGTTCTATCTTTTCTGTTTCCTCCAGTAAACTGCTCTTGATATTTAAGAATTTCAGAAAGTTCTCTACCAAATCATGCCGGCACAAAAGGGCTTTTCCTTTTACAAGGCCATTTGGTTCCAGTATGATTACGCCGTACTTTTCATATTTAAGAAGGCTCATTTCTGCTAATTTTTTTACCATACTGGTTACGGAGGGGGGCTGTACATTCAATGCCTGGGCCAAGTCTCCGGCTCTGGTGTAGCCGCTGTCCTTTGACAGGCGATATATCATTTCCAGATAATCTTCGGCGGAGGGGGACAAATCGTCATGATCGGTTCTTAAATATTCCCGAAAGGTGTAAAACTCCTGATCTGACATGGCTACTATCCTAACAGTTATTTATTCATTATATGTTTGGAAGACAAAAGTAAGACATGGAAATATATAGTAAGAAAATACCGATATTCCACTATTGTATTCTGAAAATATTCAGTGTATAATTTGGCGTATAAAATATTTGACAGCATTGGAGGAGGCTGTAAAATAATACCAGACCGTGATGCCAAGATGGCTGTGATGCTAATTATAATGAAGAAGAAACACTCGCTTAGATTATTTGGCAGAGAAATATACACTTTGATGGGAGGTTGATAGCACTGTTGTGAGCAGGATTCAGGCTATAACGGGTATTAACATTTACCGGGGCGAAAAGACCATTTCACACTAGCTCCCATGGCATAAATCGTCTGCTTGCAGATGATTTACTGCCTCAAATCAGGGTGTGAAATGTCTTTTATTTCACACTAGCTCCCATGGCATAAAATGTCTGCTTGCAGATGATTTACTGCCTCAAATCAGGGTGTGAAATGTCTTTTATTTCACACTAGCTCCCATGGCATAAATTGTCTGCTTGCAGATGATTTACTGCCTCAAATCAGGGTGTGAAATGTCTTTTATTTCACACTAATACAAGGAGTGTAATTCATATGACAAAAAGCAAAGGTACCATAAAGGGAAAGCTCAAGATTAAGTCACTGAAGAATCAAATTGTAATGACAATCATGCTGTGCTGTTTAATATTGACACTTGTTGTATCAGCTGCCGTTTGGTTAAAGGTGTCAAGTGTGACAGAACAGAATGCCAGAGATTATCTTACACAGGTGGCCTCAGATAAGGGGCATGAATTTCAGACTCATACGAGCAAAATTGAAACTACTGTTTCTGAATTGGGGCAAATAGTTGCAGATCAGATAGACACAAAGAGTGTAAAAGATGACGGCTATATGGAGGCCTATGTCAATACTCTTTCCCAGACCATTAAATCCATGGCAGGTGCAAATAAAGATATTCTTGGCTTGTACATAAATTTTGAGGAATCCTTCACCGGAGGTTATTATGATGTAGCCTACAGCCGGGACATAGAAACACAGGCAGTAGAGATGAGTACTAATGAATATGGAATTAATGATTATGTTGAAACCAATGAAGATATGAAGTGGTATTATGAACCCGTAAAAGCCGGAAAAGGTATGTGGATTGACCCTTATACGGACTCTTATTCCTTACAGCATATGATATCCTATACAATGCCCATATATCTTGATAAACAATTAGTCGGGGTTGCCGGTATTGATATTGCTTTTGATGATCTGCAGTCCATTATCCTCGGAACAGATGTTTATGATACAGGATATTCCTTTTTGCTAAACAGCTCCCACAACTATATTGTAGATCCTAAGCAAGAGTCTGGAACCGCCTTTAATGCAGTAGTATATGGAACGGGCACTTCTGCGGTACAGGAGGCAGATAAAAAGGGACTTTTCTCTGAAAAGATTCTTTTTAATGGAAAGCAATCCTGGGCTGGCTTTTATAAGCTGGATAACGGGATGATTCTTGGTGTATCTGCTCCGGAAAAAGAGGTGTTGGCGAATTTATATAATGTTGCGGCTACCATTGGGATTGTCGCACTGATCGCAATTATTCTCGCAGGCATTGCGGGCTATTTCTTAAGTAAAAGGATTGCTGACAGGGTTTCGGCAGTATCAAAAGTACTAAGGCATATAGCGCAGTTGGATTTGTCTGCGGAGATACCTGCAAAATTATTGAAATCCGAGGATGAGGTCGGTGAGCTTACCAGATCCGCAGATGTTACACAGAAGTTTTTGAGGGGAATTGTTAAAAGAATTCTCAATGAGACCGGCATCGTGGATGAGACAGCCGAGAGTACGGAACGGGATATGATCGGCTTAAACAATGAGATTGAAAGCATATCTGCCACCACAGAGGAGCTATCTGCCGGTATGGAAGAAACAGCTGCCATTACCCAGAATATGCTGGATTCTACCGGTGATGTTATGCGTTCAACAGAGACCATGGCCGAGAAAGCGAAGGATGGTGCCACGAAAGCAGAGGAAATCAGCACCAGGGCAACAAAGTTAAAGGAAGATGCCAAGGAATCCTATCAGAAAGCAAAGCTTACCAGTTCAGAGGTAAATGGTGCCATGCAGCAGGCAATAGAACAGTCAAAGGCAGTAGAGAAGATACATGCGTTAGCAAATGCTGTACTGGAGATATCGTCTCAGACCAATCTATTGTCACTTAATGCAGCAATCGAAGCAGCCAGAGCAGGTGAAGCCGGACGTGGCTTTGCGGTAGTAGCTTCCGAAATAAAAAACCTGGCCGCTGACACTGAGCGGATTGTAACAGAGATACAAAGCTATACTTCATTGACGGTCGCTTCAGTAGAGGATCTTATTAAGGCTGCTGAGAGAATCCTTGCATTTCTTCATACACAGGTTATCCCGGACTACAATTTGATGGTTACAACGGGTGAACAATATTATGAAGATGCCGGATATATAAATAATATGGTAAATGAGTTCAGGTCTATTTCCGAAGAGCTTACGGATACGATGCATAATTCTGTAAATGCATTAAAAGAGATAGCCGGAGCGAACAATGAATCAGCGAAGGGAACCTTAAATATAGCTGAAAGTATAGGTTCTGCCGCTGTCAGCGCCAGTGATGTGTTAAAGCTATCCTCTGAAACGAAGGAAAGTTCCAGAAAGTTAAAGCAAATTGTTGATAAGTTCCAAATGTAACAGCTCTGTAATCTGGATGGTTGCAGTACTTTTAAGGACATGCTATACTTAATAGTACAATAATGGAAACAGGAGACAGAGTATGATTTTATTAAAAGATATATGTGACGGTATTAAGATGCCGGAGGAAGTTACAAACATCGTATTGGAGCTTGAGAAAGAGCTGGATATGAAAGCCCTTGAGCCTTCCGTCTGCAAACTTTACCGCCGTTCTTTATGGCAGGAAGGCTTAGGAGAACTGCGGAAGGTCTTTGGTGAGGATAAGAATAATTATAAAATGCTTACCTGCATGCTTGTTATGGGTCTTGATACTTATAAAAAATATAAAGAGAAGGGCATCAGCGATAAGGTTTTTTATGATACCTTTGCCTGCTTTTCCAGATTTGTAAAAGAGCATATGGCAAGCTACGGTTCCTATGGCTTTGACAGAGAGTGGTGGACACCAAGACAGCTCTCCATGGAGGAATTCCGTCTTGGCGAATTGGAATTTGAAGTGGAGAAGTGGGAAGGTGAGGACGTAATCAGTGTGCATATTCCTTCCGATGCCTCAATCACAAGAGAGAATTGTGTGGCTTCTTATACCTGGTCAAAGGAATTCTTTAAAGAATACTATCCTGGTTTTGCTTATAAATATTATATCTGTGACTCCTGGATGCTATCCCCAGGCTTAAAAGATGTATTACCGGCTGATTCCAGAATCCTAAGCTTCCAGAAGGACTTTACCATTACGGAATGGGATAAGGAGAATCCCTCCTATCTGGAATGGGTATATAAGAATTCGAATCTGACATTGGAGGAATTGCCGGAGAATACCTCTTTACAGAGAAATATTAAAAAACACTTAAAAGAAGGCGGAAAAATCGGAACTGCCTTTGGATATATCAAAGCGGATACAGAGATAAAATAAATGTTGTAAAAAATGATTATTTACCCTTGACACCCCGATATAAAATGTTAAAATGATATCCAACAAACACAGACAAAAGCGTTGACGAGGAGGAGTACATGTTATTCCGGATGAACAGAGAGAAGATGGCTGGTGAAAATCTTCGTGATGGGAGCATGGAAGTAGCCTTTGAGCTTTGGACCGAACAAAGATAATATCTTTTAAGTAGACTCCAACGGAAGTTTCCACCGTTATCAGGGAAAGCGATATCGGAATTTATGTATTCCCGTATTGTATTAAGTGCAGAATTCTATTCTGAAATTAGGTGGTACCACGGACACGTTTCGCCCTAAGCAATTTACTGATCAAGTTGCTTAGGGCGTTTTTTGTCTGTTTTGTAAGTGATATTACAGGAGGTATCCGAGAATGGATAAGAAGTATGATTTTACGGAAGCAGAAAAGAAAATGCAGGAGTTGTGGGAAAAGGAGGGAATATATACCTATCAGAACGGAAGGGATAAGAAAGTATTTTCCATAGATACACCGCCGCCTACAGTAAGCGGCAGCCTTCACATCGGTCATGTATTTTCCTACACCCAGGCAGAAATTATTGCCCGGTACAAAAGGATGCAGGGCTTTGATGTATTCTATCCCTTTGGCTTTGACGATAATGGACTTCCTACGGAACGGCTGGTAGAAAGAGAAGGAAATATCAGGGCAGGGGAAGTAAACCCTGGTGAATTCTATAAGAAGTGCCTGGATACGGTAAAGAATTATGAAGAGGAATTTATAGACATGTGGAAAAGCCTGGGCTTTAGCGTGGACTGGAACCTTACCTATCAGACTATATCAGAAAAGTCCAGAAGAATATCCCAGCGCTCCTTTTTGGAGCTTGCAAAGAAAGGAAAAGCTTACCGGAAGGAGTCACCGGTACTCTGGTGTACGGAATGCCGGACCTCCATTGCCCAGGCAGAGTTAGATTCAAAAGATACGGAGTCGGTATTTTACTATCTCTCCTTTGGGGCAGAGCCTGTTCCTCTTATTATTGCTACCACCAGGCCGGAGCTTCTGTACGGCTGTGTATGCATCTTTGTAAACCCATCGGATGAAAGGTACCGGGATTATATCGGACTTAGCGTAAAGGTACCCCTGTATGACTTTGAGATTCCTGTTATGGCGGATGAAGGAGTATCAATGGAGAAAGGAACCGGAGCGGTAATGTGTGCGACCTTTGGTGATGCCACGGATGTGGAATGGTATCAGAAATATCAGCTTCCCTATAAAAAGGTTGTTACAGAGGAAGGAAGAATAAGTGCAGATGTTCCTTTTATCGGAGGAATGGGAATTAAGGGGGCAAGGAAAGAGATTATAATGAGGCTAAAAGAAAAGGGCCTGGTAATAAAAGAAGAACCAATTATCCATACCGTTGGAATCCATGAGCGGTGCAAAACAGAAATCGAGATTGTGCCTTCAGCCCAATGGTATATTGATATCACCACAGAAAAGGAAAAGTTTTTAAAGGCAGCCGATGAAATAAATTGGTATCCCCAGTATATGAAGAACCGCTACCGGATATGGGTAGAGAATTTAAAATGGGATTGGTGCATTTCAAGACAGAGATATTTTGGTGTACCTTTTCCCGTATGGTACTGTAAGAAATGCCATAAGCCCATACTGGCAGAGGAGTGGCAGCTGCCGGTCAATCCACTGGAGGATAAACCGCCTCATCCCTGTGACTGCGGCTGCGGGGATTTCAGTGAAGTCATTCCGGAAACAGCAGTATTTGATACCTGGGCTACCTCTTCTGTTACGCCTTTTATCAATTCAGGCTTTGGGGAGAGGGAAGATACTCACAGCGAAATCTTCCCCATGGGTATGCGAAGCCAGGCACATGAGATTATCAGAACCTGGGCTTTTTACACCATTGTAAAAAGCATTTACCATACCGGGCAAATACCCTGGAAGGATATTATGGTAAGCGGCTTCGTTCTGGCAAAGCCCGGTGAAAAGCTTAGTAAATCCCAGAATAACGCGTCTCTTTCACCGGCCTTTTTAATCCGGAAACATTCGGCAGATGCCATCCGCTACTGGGCAGCCAATGCAAAGCTGGGTACGGACACCTTTTTTACGGAGGAGGAGCTAAAGATATCCAAACGCTTTCTTACCAAGCTCTATAATGCGGCTAATTTCTGTATCATGCATTTGGAGGATTACAAGAAAGAAGGAACTGCTTTCCTGCCTGTTGACAGGTGGATTCTGCAGAGAGTGAGTGAAGCTGCAAGGCAGGCGCAGGAGCTTCTGGAACACTATGAGATAGGGCAGGCAAGGCATGTAATAGACGAACTCTTCTGGAGGGATTTTTGCGATGATTATATTGAGATTGTAAAGGAGCGCCTATACCAGCCGCAAAAGCATGGAGAGAGGGAGCGGCAATCCGGCCAGTATGCGCTCTATCACAGCCTCCTTGGCATATTAAAGCTTTATGCCATTTATACACCGCATATGACGGAATATATCTATCAGCAGTTCTTTTGTTCCTTTGAGCCGGAGATGTCTCTTCATCAGACTTTATGGAATACAGAAGCAGAGGATAGGGATATCCTGGAATTCGGACAGCGCCTCCAGACGGTAATTGGAGAAGTAAGAAGGAGAAAGGCAGAAAAGCAGCTTTCCATGAAGGAGGAGGTTGAGGAGCTGATCATTACTGCTCCTCCCCATATGGCAAGGTATTTTGAAAGCTCCGAAAAGGATATAAAGGCCTGTACCGGAGCTAAGAAAATTATTGTAAGAAGCTGATAGAGTCTTAAAAAATCAGAGGCTGTTTCGTTCAGGGCATAATATTTACCAGGTCACGAAACAGCCTTCTAGAAAATATCAGATAGTTTCTTCCTGTATATCTAACCCTTCCGTCTTCTTTGAATCATCAGGGCAGGA
Source organism: Anaerocolumna xylanovorans DSM 12503 (assembly GCF_900143645.1). GTDB lineage: Bacteria > Bacillota > Clostridia > Lachnospirales > Lachnospiraceae > Anaerocolumna > Anaerocolumna xylanovorans. The sequence goes on from NZ_FRFD01000006.1 coordinate 63,297, forward strand.
AGGCAGAGCGTTATGCTTTCGCATCACTGTGAGAGATAAGCAGAATCCGGTCAGTATAAATAAGAGCATAACAAACAGTGCGGATGTAAAGCCTGTTGCCGCTGCAGTTTCTGCTAAAATTCCTTTTTTCAAGGCATTTGCCTGGGAGGTAGACATAATGCTTAGAAACAGGGAAGAGCCTATTGCTGCTGCAATCTGCTGGAGAGTATTTAAGATTGCCACACCGTGAGGATAAGAGGTCTTTTGCAGGTTACTAAGGGCATTGGTCTGGGAGGGGGAGAGGGTGCTGCCAATTCCGATGCAGACGGCAATATAAAGGAGGATAATCATAATGAGTGCAGTCCCAGCCGTTACTCTCGATAAAAAGAAAAGGGCTGTAAGAATAATGAAAAAACCTGCGGGTATCAGATTTTTAGCTCCGATTTTATCATACAGCCGCCCGCTTAGAAGAGACATACCGCCATTTATCAAGGTTGCAGGGAGAATAGCAAGAGCGGATAGGAAAACAGTTGTTTTCAATGCTCCCTGCAGATACATGGGAAGCATGATATTCATAGTGAATACTGTCATCATGGATATCATGACAAGGACTGCCCCTATGGAAAAGGCGGAATTTTTAAAGGTACGGATTTCAAGCATGGGTTCTTTTAAGGTCAACTGACGCTTTCCAAACAGAAGAAGTGCCAGAATACCTGCAAGAAAGGCAGAAACAGCCACTGTAAGATTTTCCTTACTGCTAAAGGCATTTAATCCGTATATAATGCCGCCGACACCAATGGTTGAAAGCAGGATGGAGAGGATATCAATCCTTGGCTTTGTCAGAGTTGTTACGTCTGCCAGATAAACAAGGCCAAGCACCATTAGAAGAAGGATTATGGGAATCAGCATAAGGAATAGAACATGCCAGTGAAAATAGTTTAATACCAAGCCTGAAACGGTAGGTCCCAGTGCCGGACCCAGTTGAATGGCGCAGGAGCATATGCCCATAGCAGTGCCGTGTTTTTTTCGGGGTGTAATCAGCAGAACAATTGTCATCATAATGGACACCATCATACCGGTGCCAAAGGCCTGAATCATTCTGGAAAACAGCAGCAGGAGGAAGGAATCAGAGCAGGCTGCCAGAGTAGTTCCCATGAGGAGTACAGCCATGGCGCCAAGATAAAGCTTCTTGATTTCAAAGGTCTGGATCAGGAAGGCTGTAATGGGAACCATGACAGCTACAATAATCATATATGCCGTTACAATCCATTGTATGGTACCCCCTGTGACATGCATCTCCTCCATTAAGGTATTTAAAGATACATTTAGAATCGTTTCGTTGAATAGTCCCACAAAGGCACTAAATACCAGGATACTTTGTATCGCTGCAGGATTTAGCTGCTTGCTGGGAGCCTTAGCTTTTTTACTGGTCATATGGCTTCATATTCTCCTTGTCATAAATTTGCGCAAAAAAAACGAGCGGGTTTGAGATAACTGGACTTACGTTATCAAACCGCTCGTTATGTTTTTCATTTTACAATATATTAGAGAAATTTTGCAAGTACTTTTTATATTTTTTAGATGGCAGGAAACAATGTCCTTTATTGGTTTCTTAAATCTATTTCTTTGTCATTCATAATGTTAATTACGATTGTAATAAACAGAGCTATGAATATAGCTATAACAAAGTTTACAATAGGCACTCTAACTGGCAGTCATACGGCTCCTTTTCCACATGGCATTGGTTGTATTCGAAAGCTTCAACGCAGCCCATTGCACGATAGAATGCCTGGCTTTCTACCGCAGAATGAGCCGAGATATATAATTTTTTCGCGCCATGTTCCTTTGCCCAAACCTTTGCCAGTTGAAATAATTCCTTCCCAATCCCTCTTCCGCGCATATCTTCAGAAATGTGGATGCTGGATAAGTCAAGGTATTCTTTGTTTTTTCCAAATAAAGCAGGCTCTACAGAAACAAAGCCTTTTAACGTTCCGTCTGAAAATGCTCCCAATACAAAACCGCCTGTAGTTATGGTATTTTTTAAACAGGCAATCAATTCATTATATTCGTCTTCCGTCCAGTCATCCGTAAAGGGAGCATCTTTAATACACCACTTACCATCAATTTTACGCCAGCATTGGGTTACAGACTGACGGCGTATGAAATGTGAAAAAAGTTCTCTATCAATTTCATTTGCTTTTAATTCTATGTATTTCATATTAATCCCCTTCGTGAATATCAAAATGTAAACATTTTATATACAATTATATTATTTTAAAATAAAGAACCTTTCAGGAACTTATTGATGGAAGGATTTCCAGAAAGCACCGTCCTTATCAATCAAATTCGTGATATCGGAAAATGGAATTTCAAATTGCGGAAAGCCTGCGGCATAGGGAGCAATGGCACCGGAATCAAAATAAACCGTTAGTGTATCATTACTAAGGTCAAAGAACTGGCTCTCTGTAACATAGGTGCTGTCAGAGGTAAAATAGAAACTGCCATCTGCCGTCTCCTGTGCTTTCATTTTTTTACGCACAATATTATCCAGAGCCTTGACATAATTACTGTCCTTCTTGAAGAGGTCCTTAAACTGATAGAATGTGCCGGTTTTGGTGTCTATAAAGTAGTAAAGGCGGATGGGGGTACCATGAGCGGCTCCAAAGGGAAAGTCATATCCGGTCCTGCAGATGACTAAGAGGTCCTTGAGCTGATCTACTGAGAAGTTGTCATCAACCATCAGTGCATCCTTTTCCGTAAGCTTCATCCGGTCAGCAGTAAACAGGCCTTCCAGCTTATCGTTAATTTTCTTTTGAGTACTTAAGTCACTTAAGCCTTCCAGTTTTGGATAATAGATTGCGACATATTTGTTCGGTTTAACCTTTACGGAGTGGACGGTGATGCCGGAAGAAAGTGCCGTTGCCTCCGCACCTTTCCAAATAAGGGTTCCGTCCATCTTAAGATAGTAAAGAGTATTATCAATATTTGCCTGAACTACATTACCCAGAACAGTCAGCGTTCCGCGGCCTTCCTGTTTTGGAAAGGAGGAGACTTTATTTCCCTTTGTATCGATCAGATAGGTGTATTTACTGTCAGTGCAGGAAGCATATTGATTCGTATAAACACTAAGATCGTAATATTTATAGGAGGTCAGCTGTTTTCCGTTCTTATCAAAGAGGGCAGAGGGCATAACACCGGTAAGATAACCTTCCCCGTCAGGAAGCTTCTTTTTGACGCCGAATAACCCATTTCCAAGGTATGTAGCATCACTGTAACTTGCTTTTAGTATGGTCTTTCCGTTAAGATCCTTGACACCCTCAAGAAAAGTCTTGGAATCGGTATAAGTAATATAACCATCACCGGTTACACCATAATAATTTTTGATATTTAAGGGATAGGTTTTTAGAATCTTCCCTTCGCTGTTGATGCGGTAGAATTTACCTGATTTTGATACGATTGCGGTATGATCCTTACCAAAGTCGCTGGCAAAATTATAGCTGGCTTTAATGACAATCTTACCCTTGTTATTGATATATCCGTTTTTGTAGGTCTTGGTATCGGTGAAAGAAGCCAGACCATTATGAAAATCATTGACATAATTCGAGGTTTTTAAGATGACTTTTCCCTTTGTGTTGATTGCAAGATAGGTTCCATCCTGATATACAACGGCCAGACCATCCGAGAAATTTCCTGCCCAGGTATAGGAAGGTTTTATCACGATAGAGCCTGTCTGGTCAACAAAGCCATAAAGGTCGTTGCCATTTGTTATGGCATGCATTGGATACAGATTGGAGTTTTTCTCCGATAAAGTGTTATTTGCGGCGGCGAGAGAGCTCTCCGGATTAGCGGTGGATGCATTCGCTTCTTTTATACTGCCTGTATTGCAAAATACAACAGACAAACATACAATTCCTAATAAGGCGGCCTTTCTAAGGCCAATTTCCAATTTCACTTTTATTTCCTCCCAATTCACTTTTTCTTATCTTATGAAGATCTTCCCTGTTAACAAGTCTATTATATCTCTTCTGCAAAGAAATGCACGTTACGTTTGTATGAAAGTTATTAAATGTTGTTTACGGAAAATGAACAAAAAAGGGTCTGTCTGCAGAGGGATTTTTAAGAAGAAATATAGAAAGCCTTTGTTTTGGTGGACTTGCTGTGTTTGATTTTGTAATGTATTTATTAAGTGGTTCCCGTAAGGAGTATAAAAGTGCAATACGGTGCGGGGAGTCATTTTATTCGAGTGGCATACAGTTCGGCATTGATATGCCAGATTCCGTCTTTTTCCACATGTACGTTTTGCCAATGAAAGGATATATCCGTAATTTCTGAAAAAACCCATTTTTCATTTTGATTGTTAATATTGGTAAGGACAATCTTCTCTCCCTCCCGCCTGGCTTCAAGGCGGGTAATATACCCTGTACATCCGTAAGAGACATCCCATCTTGTTGTCCGGGGATTATAAATTCGAAGTGTAGTGCCATATTCACCATCCGGTTGTGGATTTGCTTCTCTCGTAAATCTGGAAGGACAGATAAAAACATCCTGAATTGCCCGACCTTCCAGTACCCGGGAAAATATCCATTCTCCCTGTACTTTTCTCTTTTGATTGTTATCAACCCATTCAAAATCCCATTCACCTATCAGCATACCAAAAAGATCGTCCTCTGCTGGAATGTCTTCATTTCTATTATTGCTTATTAATGCATTCGTAAAACCGCTCATTTTTTCCTCCGTTCTATTGCTTATATATAAGTATATTATAGTCCGGTACTGCGACAGCTATATGTCATGATTTAATAAAAGTCACGGCAGTTTAAATTAGTTCTTAGCAACACAAGCTTGGGGAACTTGGGCTTTATCATTTACAGCTCTTCAATCAGGCTTTTTAACTGTTTGCTCTCTTCAAAGCCAGGGTCTGAAAGAAGTGACTTTTCAATGTACTCCATGGCTTTCTTAAACTCTTGCAGATTGTAGTGACATAGCGCTATTTCATAATTTACCCCGGCATCTTCGCCGTAAAATTCCAAGGAAGATTTAAAAAGCCTGATAGCATCCTCATCATAGCCAAAATAGGCTAATAAGGAACCTAAACAATAAAGTAAATTTCCCTCTTCCCCGATAGGGAAATAATACTCCCATACCTTATATATTACGGAAATCAGCTCTTCCGCCGGAAAATCCTCCTCGTCAGCTATTCTTTCAAGCAACGTATTATAGAATTCAATAAAGGTTCTTGCATCCCAAACAGTATATCTTAGAAAGGTCAGCAATTCTTTGGTGGTGAGAGACTTATGAAGAGGTACAACTGCCTTTTTTATGGTGTAAAAATCATCAGGACCTATGCTTTCGATAATCTCGCGAAAGGCCATTTCAGTTTCTGAAAATTCATGTGAATGCTGACTTAGCAAAAACAAAGAAGTAGTTACATTTTCATGTTCATATATACTGTGAATTGCTTTTCCACCAAGGCTCTTAAAATATAATTCCAGAGCGTGAAAATTAACCGTCAGGGATATGGAGCCATGCTTTGATAAATAAGGATGATAATTTTTGTGCATTGACTCTGCATTTCGATATCCTTTATCGGAGGAAATCAGAACGATATCATCGCCAAACAGGTTTTTTAGTCTATTGATACACTGCAAAGCAATTACCGGCAGGGAAAAGGCGGTATCCTCCAAACAATCTTTGTAGTATAGGAGAATATCATTCATAGTATTGTCTTCGTAATAACGGCTGTCCTGTAGTGGTCTGTCTGTATAGTAATAATCCAAGCCTGCCAGAATGGATTTATCCTCTGAATCAGGCTGTCCGCTTCCAGAAGTAACCGTAATCAGGCCTTCAAAAAGCGTTCCTTTGTTTACATAGAAGGTATCTTGCGGAAGAGTGTCAAAAGTATAATTGGCGAATAAAATCAGAGGGTTTCTAAGGTTGCCGGCCCTTAGAACTTCACCGCTGTTTCTTAGCTGTAACTCTTCATCCTTTGTCATGTCAAAGGATGCACAGTCAAGTACCCCATTTTCAAAATAAGGCCTAAGATAACTATGGTTTAGCCAGTATTCTACGTTTCTTTCGGCAAGATCTGTTATGATATATTTGAACCTTAACCCCTTTAGGGATGAATTTTCAAGCATATATAGAAATCTCTTAAGAAAGGTATAGGTAAACCGGCCGACTCCGGCGGCAAGCTCCATTATATAGATGGTAGTACTTTTATCAAAATCTGCATTGGCAGAGATATCTCTGCAATAACCAAATACGGTTTTGGCATACAGGTTTGCAATGTAAGGGTTTGTAGTTATATATTGAGGTACAATTCCTTTACTCCAGGCTTTTGGACCTTGGCTTGCATAGAAGTCGGTCTGAAGCTTCCATACGAGGGATTGGGATAGAGGTTTTTGGCTTTCCAGTATGTTTGCAGAATTCTCTGAAGTTTCTGGTTTTCTGCCTCTTTTTATCATATATTTTCTTGCCTTTTCTGCCAAGATAATTCCCCTTTCAGTATCAGATATTGCTTCCCGGATAAAACATGCAGGAGAGCAGACAGATAGCATAACACGTGCTATTGCAGTAGCATTATACAACAGTCATAAGGAAAAAACCATCATAGAAATAAAAGTGAGCATAAAAATAGGGCTGTTTGATTTTAGACAGCCCTGCATACTGCAAAAAGGATTCTCTTAACGGTACATAAACACAAATTATTTATTCGATGATATAGGCACTGACAATCTCTCCGCAAAAAATGGTATGATAATCCTTGTTGGCACCATGGTAGAAGCTGTCAACCTCCTGGGGATAAAAAGCCTTTCTGTTTTCTTCTGTGATCTTTTCCTCATCCTGTTTTTGTTTGTATACTACCTTGCACTCAAGTGTCAGTGGTAATTCCTTAATAGCGGGAACGGACACTTTATCAGGTGTTTCCAGTGTCAGATTAAGTTCTTTGATTTTATCAGTGTCACGGCCGGATTTTGTTCCGCAAAAACCTAATATCTTTTTGTCAAAGGCTCCATATGGTATATTTATTGTGAATTCAGAATTTTCTTCAAGCTGATGTTTTGTAAAGCGGTTTTCTCTGACAAAAACGGTAAATATCGGTTTTGACCATTCAATTCCCAGTGTACCCCAGGAAATAGTCATAGAATTCACTTTATCATCTGTTTTTGTAGTCAGTAAAACACCTGTTTCCACCGCTTTCATAATTTCACTGGCATAATCGAATACTTTAATTTCCTTCTTCATAGTACTGTCCTCCTTGAAATTTCGCTACCTATATGATAAGTTAATGAAAATTTAACAACAAGTATGCACTTTTTAGTAAGATACTATCCAAAAGGAAAGTATTAATTTGTAATTATTATATTGACTATCGGTTTTTCTCGCTCCGTGCAAAGAAGAAGGTGCCGATAACCAGAAAAACAATCGTAAGAGAAATAATTATAAACAGACTAACCAAAGGGTTGAACAACACTACATTAGCATATTCTGAAGTTCCGGAATAAACCACGGCGCGGGTAAGATCAAGGCAATAGGTCATTGGCATTATGCGGGATAATAAATATAAAATACCTGAGGAATTATTTATTGGAATAATTGCACCTGAAAGAAACATTTGCGGCATCGTGATAAGCATAACTGCCATGTTTGCCATTTTGTTGCTTTTTATAAGTCCAATGACTATCATGGCCAATGCACCAGCAGATAAACACATTAGCGGAGCTAACAAAAATATTAATAAATATTGCCCGATTGTCAGGGAAATACCCATAAAGAGCCCTATTATTATTGTTCCCAGCATTCCAACAATTGCACCAAAAGAGGAGCCAAGAATCTTTCCTATAACAATAGAATAGCGGGATATGGGTGAAATCATCATTTCCTGGGTGAAATCGGTCACATGGTCTTCAACTAAGGATGAAACACCAGAAGCTGTCGTCATAAACAACATATTAACAAGCATACCAATTAACATGTATTGATTATAATCAAAACCAAGCCCTCCGGCCATGTTCTGAGAAAGGCTCCCCCCAAGCATGCCCATCATAATTAATGGCATACCAAGGCTCATAATAAGCATACCCGGTGATTTGAAAAACAAGGTGATATCACGTGCCAATATTGTGATTACTACGTTCACTTCTCTTAAAGGTTTTGGAACCGGCTTTTTTAATGTTATTTCATTCATACTGTTTCTCCTCCTGTTCTTAATAAATATTCTATATAAGCATCTTCAAGTGTTGGTTCCTGCATTTTAAGAAGTGTTAGTTTTGTTTTTAATTTTGCTATAATCTCTTGTGCCGTTATATCCTGATAAGGTACTATGACATGATCTTCGACGCGATGATTCATTCCCATAGCAGTTAATTCATTTGTAAGAGCCAAGCGGTTATCAGAATCTAAAATAACCTCTTGTTTCAGTAAGTTTTGCTTCATTAAATCAGGAGTCCCATTGAAGGCTATTAGTCCTTGATTAATAATGCAAACTCTGTCCACATGCTCAGCTTCATCAATATAGTGGGTCGTTAAAAATACGGTAGTTCCATTCTCACGTCTGACAGTATTAAGATAGTCCCATAACCCGCGTCTGCTTACGGCATCTAAGCCCTGTGTCGGTTCGTCAAGAAACAAAATTTTGGGTGTATGGATCAGGCTGCGGATAATTTCAAATTTACGCTGCATTCCACCTGAAAGCTTTTTAATGGGCTTGAATAAAGCATCTTGTATGCCAATGATTTCGGCAAGCTCTAAAACTCGCTTGCGATATTCTTTTGGCATCATTTTAAAAGTTGGGCGATAGGTATACATGCCATATAGACAGGCATGAAACCGGATGTTTTCTTCTGCTGAAAGTTGTGGGTCAAGGCTCGGCTGCTGAAAAATAATACCCACGTTCTCTCGCACATGCTTAGCTTCCTTATCAATATCTGAACCGGCGATAGTCACATTCCCGGATGTTTTGGACAGTGTGGTGGTCAGTATTGAAATTGTGGTTGTTTTACCTGCACCGTTTGGCCCCAGGAAAGCAAAAAATTCACCTTCTTTTACATCAAAGTTGATTCCCTTAACGGATGGTGTTTTGGCTCTATCGTATTGTTTTACTAAATTTTCTACATGAATCATTTTTTCCATACTTATTTTCTCCTTTAACAAATTAACCTCTGTTTAATCAACAACCATATCATATAGCTGTTAATTAAACAGAGGTTAAACACAAGTTAAACGGAATGTAAACACAGTGAATTATTTGGGTAACTTTATACTAAATATAGTTCCGGCCCCGACTTCGCTTTCAACATGGATTGTTCCTTTATGAAGCTCTACAATCTTTTTTACAAGGGATAAGCCAAGACCGTTTCCGCCCAAATTTCGGTCCCGGGCTTTATCAACCTTATAGAAACGCTCAAAGATATGGAGTTTATCTTCGTCTGAAATTCCAATTCCATTATCAGCAATACGACAGACCACCTCGTAATCTCCATTGGAGGTTGTAATAGTAATAGTGCCTCCATTGGGAGTAAACTTTATAGCATTGTGAAGTAAATTTATCCATACCTGTGCCATTAAATTTTTATCTCCAAACACATAGACTGCCTCAAGTTCTAATGAGATGTCCAGGTTCTTTTCAGACCATTGCGGTTCGAGCATTAAGAGAGAGTTTTGTATTTGCTTGTCCAGCCTAAACTTAGAAAAGGAGAGCGGTGTTGCATTTGCGTCCAGGGAAGACAATTTAAGCAAATTGTCACTTAGCTTTGAAAGGCGTTTACTTTCAGCCTCTATTATGTCGATATAATGCACCCTCTCTTCGGCGATGATAGAGTTATTGCGAAGCAATTCAGCGAACCCGGAGATCGATGTGAGAGGTGATTGTATTTCATGAGAAACATTGGCAATAAAGTCTTGCCGCAAATTTTCCATTGTTCCAAGTCCATGAGCCATTTTATTGATAGTTTCGGCAAGCTCTGAAAAGGGGTCATGCTTTTCTACTTTCATTACTACGGAAAAATCACCTTGAGTAATCCGCTTCATGGCATCGAGAGCTTCTTCTATTATTTGATCACGTCCAAAGTGTTTGAATTTTTTGCTGTTGGCATCAACAATAATTTTTACACCGGCTGCAAAAATGTACAGACCTAAGATACCAGTTAGAATATAAGTCCATGGTTTGGCTGGTGTTCCGGTATACCTATAGATAAAGTTTGTTAACAGATAAGAAAGCCAAAAACAAAAACTGAATGCAATCATAGAAATAAGTATGCTGCCAGCAATACGAAATCCTTGGTTCTTTTTATGTTGGCTCATGGAGCACCTCCAAGCGATAACCTAATCCCCTAATGGTCGATATCTTAAATTTGTATTTTTCACTGGGAAATCGTTCACGCAGGCGGTTAATATGAACATCCAGTGTCCGCTCGTTACCTTCAAAATCATAACCCCAAATGTCTTCAATAAGCTGGTCTCTTGTAAGTGTTTTTCCAGCCATAGACCCAAGCTTATACAAAAGTTCAAACTCTTTCATAGGGATGTCACTCTGCTCTCCGTTACAGGTTATCGCGTGGCTGGATTTATCAAGGATAAGAGTACCAATTTCTACAACGTAAACTATTTTGTAGCGTCTTAGTAATGCCTTAACACGTACAATAAGTTCAATTCCCTCAAATGGTTTTGTTAAATAATCATCTGCCCCCGATTCAAAGCCCTTCACTTTTTGACTTAAATCCCCTTTAGCGGTAAGCATCAAAATCGGTAAATCCTGATAATATTTACGGGCAAGGCGGCAAAATTCATAGCCATCCATTTCAGGCATCATTATATCAAGTACACATAAGTCTATTTTGTTTTCTTTCAACTGTTGCAGCGCATCACGTCCATTGCTGGCTTCATAAATGGTATAGTCTTCATTTCTAAGCAATGTTCTCTCAAGTTCCCGAATATACGGGTCATCATCTATAATCATTATATTGGTCATAAAAAGCCGCCTTCCTTTATTCAATTGTAAAATATAAATGTAAACGCAAGTTAAACGAAAGGTATGGAGATGTGATATACGAATATGGAATTAAAATATGTCCGCTTTTATTGTATGCTATAACATAATTTATTTTTTGGCAATTATAACCCTGCGATAAAATCCCCTATTATGTATTGTAAATCGACCCAATAAATGGTATTATTAAACCCAAAAAACGCATTTTAGTAGCTTAATAAAGTTAATGAATGGAGAGGCTGGGACATACGCTGTAAAAGTTACTGATAAGGCCGGCAATATAGCCGAAATGAGTTTTGCCATTAAGTAATGCTAATACCAGCCGTAGTTTAAGCACATTATACATTTCAGAAAGGAACCTATCATGAGGGGAACTCCATCCAAATGCAGATATTATGGTTAAATTTGGGAAGGAAGTTTCATTATAGCTAAATAAAATAAGTGGAGGTATAGTAGATGGCAAAGAAACCTTATTGTGTTCATCAGGATGTAATCAGACCTGACTTGAACTATCGTGAACATATGGCGTATGCAACATTAAAAGAGGCAAGGGCTGCTTGTAAAGGTATTCCCCATGTAAGTATTTATAAATACACATTTGATCAATATGGTAATGTAACTTCATGTAAATCATGTAGAGTAGGAGTCCATTGAAAAACTCTCTTTAATTACACTTGTTGGTAGTTGTCATAGTGACAAGCTGTTTCACTTTGTTGTTCGGCATTTATTAAATATTTTTTGGAGGCGTAATTATTATGAAGAAGAAAGTTTTATCAATAGTAGTGGCACTATGTATGGTTTTGGGGATTGCTCCAACGTTTACTTTGCCGGCAAAAGCGGCGACAGGTGACTTTAACATTCAGGATGGTGTTTTAGTTTATTACGGTGACGAATTTGGAAGCCCAGGGCCGGAAAACGTCATCATACCAAACGGGGTAACCGAAATTGGAAAAGGTGCATTCTATAGTCACTATGAGATAACATCGGTATCCATCCCTAACAGCGTAAAAAAAATAGACGAAGAAGCTTTTTGGGGATGTTCTTCATTAGATAGTGTTGTAGTTCCCAGTTCAGTAACTTCCATTGGTAAGTATGCGCTCGGTTATGAGCGTGACGGACAATTTCATTCACCTATGAAAGAATTTGTGATTAAAGGTACAGCTGGTTCACAAGCACAAATTTATGCAAACAAAAACGATTTCAAATTTGTTGCATTACCTAATTCAAAGACTGCTGCCAAACCACATCCATACGCTACAGCATTAAGTGACTATTTCAAGGATGCGAAAGGTTTCACCGCCGCTTACCTGTCCGATATAAATGGTGATGGTATCAAAGAAATGGTCGCCGAAAAAGGACGTGAAGACGGAGCCAAAACCTGTCGGTTCTTTTACTTTTACAAGGAAAAACTTCGTACATATGACAAAACATATGCACAGGGAAATATGTTTTTTTCATCAAATAACAATTTGATAGATTACAGTTATGATATGACAAAAGAGTATCATATCCTAAAAATTAAAAACGGAAAAGTGATGGAATCATCTTATTTTTTAAAGGATTATAATAACGACCCTGAGAATCCTGACTATTATCAGAACAAGAAAAAAATCTCCAAGTCGGTATATGATTCGCTAGTCAAAAAATATGGTTTATCCGACAAAAATCTTTTTATAGCTGGTACCGACCGGATTAACAGACCTGACCAAACAGCACAAATCCTTGCTATGACTACTACTGTTAAAGTAACTGGAATTACTCTAAACAATACTTCACTCTCCTTAGCCAAAGGAAAAACATACGTTTTAAAGGCAACGACAGCCCCTGCAAATGCTACGGCAAAGACCGTGACTTGGAAATCATCCAACACAAAGGTTGCAGCCGTAGACAAAAATGGTAAAGTAAAAGCCATTGGCAAAGGAACAGCAACTATTTCAGCCACGGCAACTGACGGTAGCAAATTAAAAAAAACTTGCATTATAATTGTTAAATAATACAGACCGGTTTTTACCAATCAATGATTATGACATTAACCTGTTAAATACCGTAGAATCAATCAATGAAAATCATAGCTATAAAGATGCCGGGTTTATCTTCTGCGATAAGGATGGGCGTACACATACGTGTGAGATTGATTAATGATGTACTCAATCGTACTCAAAAAATGAAGAAGGCCTGTATTCATGTAGACCGCATGAATACAGGCAAAAGTAATAAAAATAGTTAAGCGGATAACGGGAATCGAACCCGCGTCTCAAGCTTGGGAAGCTCGCATTCTGCCAGTGAACCATATCCGCATATGGTTGGAACGTACTACTATTATAAATCCACATAAAGGAATTTTCAACTTAAAAATATAAATAAATTACTTGACAGGAATTTCTTCTTGACATCATCCCCGTAATACTATACACTAACAGCAATTACAGGTGACAAGACAACTGGCTTGATAGCATGCTGATAAATAAGAACCTGTACGTGTTTCACAAAATAAATGAAACGGGGGAATCAAATATGAACACAAAGAATTCCGTACAAACTATGACAATTGCTGCTTTGCTTTCAGCCATTGCAATTCTGATACCGATGTTTGCACCGAAATTTGTACTGGAGCCGGCATCCTATACATTGGCAAGCCATGTGCCTATTTTCATTGCAATGTTCATCTCACCTTATATAGCAGTTGCAGTAGCCATCATTACTACTATCGGGTTTTTAATGGCGGGAATCTTTCCGATAGTTGTTGTACTAAGGGCATTATCCCATGTTGTATTTGCAATTGTTGGAGCCATTATACTTAAGAAGAATAAAAACCTTTTAAATACAGTGGCGGGATTCACTTTATTCGGTCTGCTTACAGCAGCTATCCATGCTGTTTGTGAGGTTGCAGTGGTTACATTCTTTTACTGGGGAAATAATTTGACTGATTTATATTATAACAAAGGATATCTTTTTACTGTAATCCTGTTAGTAGGCGTTGGAACCATCGTTCATAGTATGATTGATTTTACGATTGCTTATTTTATATGGAAGCCGCTTCAGAAGATTGTTACAGTCCCGGTAAGTGTAAGAATCTCAAAAAGCGAGGCAAGGTTTTAGAATTAAGGCGTTTGTTTTCATAAAAAACCATGTATACAGGAAAATCTGTGGTGCATGGTTTTTCTTTTATATTATTCTAATAAATCGCGGAATTAATTCATGGAATATAATGCAGTTATCCATCAAGACAGCTGTCCTGTTTTACAACCGCTTCGCTCTCCTTGGCAGGTTCCCTGACACTAAAGCATATCAGTATGAATCCAATGGCAGTCACCACCGTCCCGACAAGTAACATCTTCTCCACCCCGTAAGTGTCAAGAAGCCTTCCCCCTGTTAAGTTAGCCAGGGTTCCGGCAATACCGATATTGGCAACTCCCAGCATGGACTGTCCTTTTACGCGGTTTTCTTTTTCAATCAGATCATTTACATAGTAAATAGAGGCCGGAGTAAACAAAGCAAATGAAAGCAGCTGTAAAGACATGGATACATGCACCAGAGCTACATTTGCGGCCATCATGGTAAGCAGGGATTTTACTGTAAAGAAGAGGGCAGATATTTTTATCAGGGTGCTTCCCTTTACCTTTCTTACTATCAGGATAAACAGTGCCATTGTAGGAAGCTCCAGAGTGGCTGCAATGGAGAGGGATAACCCCATATCGGAGCTGCCTCCGCCTACATTTTCCATAATGTTTATCAGAAAGGTATTGATAAGTATGTGGGAGTAGAACAGCATGGCAATTCCCAAAAGCATAACCATAAATGCCTTGTGGCTTACAAAGAAAGCTAAAAGGCTGCTGGATTCTTTTTCCGTCTCTTTTCCAGACGGCTCTGTTATTCCAAAGAGAACTTTTTGCTCCTTGGAAAAGGCAGGAAGTTTTTCCTCAAACAGGCAGGTCGAGAAGATTACAAAGAGGTAACAAAGTAAAAATACAGGAAGTATGACATCTGCCCCAAAGGTATCTACGAAAAAGCCAAGAGCAAGGGACATAACTGCAAAGGCGATAGAGCCGATGCCTCTGCCCAGGCCGTAATTCATAGGAACACCCTGATTCATATATTCCATGGCAAGGGAATTGAACAGGGGATTTAAGGTGTATTCAATGGCATTTATCAGGATATAGATTACGGTGATAAACAGGAAGGAATTCGGAAGAAGATAAAGGAGCAGTCCCAGCCCCAATACCATAAACATAAGAGTCAGCATCATATAGCGTAAGGTAATCTTCTTTGATTTATCAGCAAAGGAAGCAACCAGGGGCTGAAACAGCATGGACAGGATTGCTGCAAAGGATAGGATAAAACCTATCTGGGTATTTTCAAAATGTTTTGCGTGAAGATATACAGCGGCAAAACTGTTTATTGCACATTGACTGATCCAGTAGCTGGACTGGATAAAGCCGAATTTAAGTGTAAGCCTTTTGGCTATTGTTTCCATAGTAACCTCATGTTGCATAAGGCTGATGCAGTATTGTCGTGCTGCAATTCTCAAATCTTATGTAAGTATTCATTGTATTTTTAAGATTGATGTATAAAAGTATTAATGTGCTTTGCCGGGAATAAAGGAAGCCCCCTCAAGTGTTAACAGCGTTTCTTTTAAAGGTAATCCGCCGCCGTAACCTACGAGCCTGCCGTCCGCTCCAATGACGCGATGGCAGGGAATGATAATTACAATGGGATTGCGGTTATTTGCCATACCGACGGCGCGGCAGGCTTTAGGATTACCTGCCCTTGTGGCAAGCTCCTTGTAACTGATTGTCTGGCCATAAGGTATCGTAAGAAGGGCAGACCATACCTTCTGTTGAAATGCAGTTCCTTTTGGTGCAAGAGGCAGTGAAAAGCTTGTACGCTTCCCCTCCAGATAGGAGATTATCTGGGATTGTGCCTCCTCTAAAACAGGCGTGATACTTCCGCTTAAGGAAATGGAAGTATTATCTCCTGCAAAGGAAAGCTCCGTAATGGCTCCGTCTGTTTCTTCTATAAAAAGTTTTCCGATGGAAGTATCTATAATAATCGAATTAACCATAACCCTCCCCATGCCTATACCCTTCAAGTTTGTGCTACTTTTCAGATTGATTTTTCAGCCAATTGGCAACGCCATTTTCCATATTGCTTTCAATCACATAATCGGCAGCAGCCTTTACCTCATCCTTTGCATTGGCTACAGCCAAGGAAACATCACTGGCTTTAAACATGGGAAGATCATTTAGATTGTCGCCAAAGCAGACAACCTTTTCATAGCCTAAGTTTTCTCTTAAGGTCTTAACGGCGTTATATTTGGTGCCATAACCGGAAAAGACTTCAAGGAACCACAGTTCTTCCTCACAGTAGTTATCGCGGTAAAATGCCGTAGCAATACCTGGGGTGTCTTTATATATTTCGTAGGCGGGCAGCAGGGCTTCCTTCCTGTCAAGCATGGCGTAGTAAATAATATTCGACCTGTCAATGGTTAATAAATCGTCTGTCTGAATAAAGGTTTTTCCAAAATTCACAGTACGCTCCGTATAATAATCTGTCATGCCCTGATTTATCAGGCGCTCATAATAAGTGCTTAAAGCATTTTCCTTAATTTCGTACAAAAAGCCGGTAAGGTGAAATCTTTTAGCAGTATCAAGAATAAAAGCAGCTGTTTCCGGAGAAAGGTACCAGGTGTTTAAATACTGCTTTTTTTCCATATCATAGAGAATAACCCCATTCATCAGAACAACTGGGACATTCAGATGCAGGGAAGATAGTATTTTGGTTACGGTTGCCGCAGTTCTGGCGGTAGCGACGCTAAAATGTCCGCCCTTTTTAATGAATTCATTAATTGTTTCTATTGTATACGGGGATAATTCTGCCTGGTTATTTAACAGAGTCCCGTCCAAATCAGAAATATACAAGGTTTTCATACATGTGCTCTTTTCTTGCAGTATTGACTTTTAGACTGCTTAAGTTGTATTAATAAAGCTGTATTTAAGTATACTAGAGCCGCAGACAAACGTCAAATTATTTTCAGATCAGGTAACAGGCTGCATTTGCCGAAACCGTTAAAGATATAACAAATTTCACCATGTTCACTTGCTTTTTTAATGTGTACCATATAAAATGGAAGAAAGTATGGAAAAGATGCGTAAGGACACGCGGATGGGAGAAACGTGGAGAAGATTATTATTGAAGAAAAACAAACGAAAGCGGTACGATGCTTTATGCGTTCTTTCGCCCTTCTTTTTCTTGCCGTTACCCTATGGGTGACAGGTCTTAGGGAAAGGTATATGTTTCTTGTATTGGCGGGAATTATAGCAACAGTCATATTTAGTATAAGCTGCATTATGAATCTTTCGAAAGCATCACAGAAAAAACCTTTGATTACGATAACCTTTGACGGTATTATAGACGGTTCCTCAAAAAATTCTATCGGTATGTTATCTTACCAGGATATTGAACGCTTCTGCATCGTGAAGGAAGATGATGCCATTGGAATTATACCAAGGGATGAGGAGAGTTTCATAAAGAAGCTCTCACCCATAAAGCAGCAAAAAGCACTTGATAATAAGAATTACGAAAAGCCGGTATTTTTACTTTACGTAGGAAATGCAAGAGATATGTCCCTGGAAGATATCTATACTCTCTTAAAAAAACGGCTGGATGATTACCGCAGTCTGTATGACTGATTACATGATGGAGAAGAATAGAAAGGCAGGCTGCATGATAAAGAAATATATGTTATTTGATTTAGACGGAACTCTTACAGATTCCAAGGAAGGGATTACAAAATCTTTGCAGTATGCCCTTCGCTATGTGGGAATCGAGGTAGAGAATCTTGATGTTTTAGACAGACATATCGGTCCGCCTTTAGTAGACGGGCTAAGAGAAATCTGGGGCTTAGAAGAAGAACAGGTGCAGGAGGCTGTAACACGGTACCGGGAATATTTTAAGGATAAAGGAATCTTTTTAAATGCTAAATATAAAGGAATTGATTCTCTTTTGGAGGCTCTTGTAAAGGCAGATAAAACGCTTATTCTTGCAACCTCCAAGCCGGAAGAGTTCGCAAGGAAAATACTGGCGCATTTTGACCTTGACCGGTATTTTGAAGATATCTGCGGTGCAACGATGGATGATACCAGGAGAAAAAAGACTGATATCATTGCCTATGCACTGATGAAAAATGGCATAAGGGACAAAGAACAGGTGGTAATGATAGGGGACAGGTTTCATGACATAATTGGAGCAAAGGAAAACGGCATAAGCTCCATAGGAGTGCTGTACGGTTACGGCAGTAAGGAAGAACTTACAGAGGCCGGCGCAGATGCCATTGCCGGGGACCTTGCGGAATTAAAAGAGATACTGATAGGATAACTTTATAGAGGCGCAAATGCAGCGCAGGAAAGAGGTGGCTATGAGATTTATATCATGGAATGTAAACGGATTAAGAGCTTGTTTGAATAAAGGTTTTGAAGAATTTTTCAAAGAACAGGAGGCGGATTTCTTCTGTCTTCAGGAAACGAAAATGCAAAAGGAGCAATGGGAGCATTCCTTTGAGGGCTATTATGAGTATTGGAACAGCGCGGTTAAGAAAGGCTATTCCGGAACGGCTGTTTTTACGAAAAAGGAACCTCTTTCAGTGACCTATGACTTAGGCATTGAAAAGCATGACCAGGAAGGACGCGTTATCACCCTGGAATATGATAATTTCTATCTGGTGAATGTTTATACGCCCAATTCCAAAAGAGAGCTGGCAAGACTTGATTACCGCATGGAGTGGGAAGAGGATTTTAGACTATACCTAAAGGAGCTGGATAAGAAGAAACCGGTGATTCTTTGCGGAGATTTGAATGTTGCCCATAAGGAGATAGATTTAAAGAATCCAAAGACAAATACTATGAATGCAGGCTTTACCAAGGAAGAAAGGGAGAAGATGACAAAGCTTTTGGAAGAAGGTTTTGTGGATTCTTTCCGTTATCTTTACCCGGATGATGTGGAGCGTTATACCTGGTGGTCTTACATGTTCCACGCAAGGGAGAAGAATGCAGGCTGGCGTATTGACTATTTTATTGTATCAGAAGCATTGAAGGATAAGATCAAAGACAGCATTATCCATAAGGATGTTTTAGGCAGTGACCACTGCCCTGTTGAGCTTGATATTGAATTATAAAAAGGAAATTGCAAAGCTAAGTAAGTGCAATAAATACTGGGAGGAATAAGAGTAAAAATGAAAATATATGATATAACCCAGGAAGTATTTACAAGTGTAGTGTATCCGGGAGATGTAGCGCCTTCCTATGTCAGAAATGTTTCCATGGACAAGGGGGACGTGTGTAATGTTACGGTAGTTACCATGTGTGCCCATAACGGCACTCATATGGATGCGCCCTTTCATTTCGTAAAAGACGGAAAGGCCATAGAGGAGCTTAATCTCTATCATTGTATCGGAAACTGCACGCTAAAGGAATTTGATAAACAG
The DNA here is from genome assembly GCF_900143645.1 of Anaerocolumna xylanovorans DSM 12503. Taxonomy (GTDB): domain Bacteria; phylum Bacillota; class Clostridia; order Lachnospirales; family Lachnospiraceae; genus Anaerocolumna; species Anaerocolumna xylanovorans. Next base: position 82,742 of record NZ_FRFD01000006.1, read on the forward strand.
CCCACGGCAGAGGAATTAAGGCAAGTTTTAAATGAGAGCCAGAAAAAGGTAATATTAAAAGGACCTGTCGTTATTACAATGGAACTCGCCAGGTGCATTCTTGCATATAACCTGGAACTTATCGGAGTCGAAAGCCAGAGTGTTGCACCGATAGAAGCACCTATGGAGGTGCATGTTGAGCTTCTGAAAAACGAAGTGGTTTTGCTGGAGGGGCTGAAGTTAGACCAGGTAGAGGAAGGCGAATACTTTTTAATTGCCGCACCGGTAAAGCTTGGAGGCAGTGACGGTGCGCCGGTAAGGGCAATTTTACTGGACAGGTAAGAAAGTAAAGGGAGGATACTTGCATGGATACCATGAAATTTATAATAGATACACTAAGGGAGCTTGTAAATATACCAAGCCCGTCCGGTTACACGAAGGAAATAATGGAATATGTAAGAAAAAAGGCGGAAGGCTTTGGCTATGCCTGCGAATACAATAAAAAAGGCGGATTGATTATAGCTGTTCCGGGTAAGGAAGAAGAGACCCTGGGGCTTTCCGCTCATGTGGATACTCTGGGAGCAATGGTTCGTTCCATATCCTCAAATGGTACGCTCAAATTTACATTGGTGGGTGGTTTTACGATGCAGAGCATTGAAGGCTGTTACTGTAAGATTCATGCCAGAGAGGGAAAAACCTATACGGGAACCATACTTTGCAAGAGTCCTTCTGTCCATAGCTATGATGACGCAAGAACCTTGGAGCGCAGCGAAAGGAATATGGAAATCCGTATTGATGAACAGGTGAAGAATAAGGAAGACGTGCTTGCTCTGGGAATTAATGCAGGAGATTATATTAGCTTTGATGTCAATTTTGAGTATACAAAATCAGGCTTTATCAAATCCAGGCATTTGGATGACAAGGCCTCAGTAGCGGTGTTACTTGGACTATTAATGGATATGAAGGAAGAGAAAGTAATTCCGCAAAAAAACTTAAAGCTTGTAATCAGCAATTATGAGGAAGTCGGATTTGGTGCCAGCTGGCTTCCACAGGATATTACGGAGTTTATCGCGGTAGATATGGGTGCAATGGGTGATGACCTTAACGGAAGTGAGTATGCTGTATCCATTTGTGCCAAGGATTCTTCCGGACCCTATGATTATGAATTAACTACTAAGCTAATCAATATTGCAAAAAGGTCCGGTATTGATTATGTGGTAGATATATTCCCCCATTACGGCTCTGACGTGTCGGCAGCTTTAAAAGGCGGCAATAATATAAGGGGAGCTCTGATTGGACAAGGGGTGAATGCTTCCCACGGCATGGAGCGGACACACATTAAAGGATTAGAAAATACACTAAAGCTCTTGGAAAAGTTCATTCTTGAAAGGTAACTTTTCACTGGACGCTTATAATTGAATTGATGACTGCACCCATGCTGTTAACATCAACAATACCATATCCCCAATCCGGGTTTGGATAGCGCTCATCAGGATTACGGCTGGCACTTTGGGTAATAATTTTTTTAAGGAGAGCAGTATTCATCTCCGGAAAGTTTTCGTCTGTTACGGCCCATTCCAAAAGGAGAGCCAGAACGCCTGCTATATAGGCAGAGGAAACGCTGGTTCCAGTTACCCGGATGAATGTATTGTCAAGGTAAGGACTTAGGATATTAACCCCAGGAGCGGTGATATCGGGCTTAGGGAAATTATTAATGGTGTTTCCTCTGCTTGCATAGAAGAAGAGAATGCCATCTAACGGATTGTATGCGGTAGCGCAAATCAGCCTGTCATTGTTTCCCGGAGCAACGATTGTGGTATAATTATTTGGTTGTAAAAAGGCTGTTCCGGCTGATAAAAAGGTATGAAGCGGAAGCCAGAGGTGGAACCGCATGGGCAAATCCCCCTTGAGGCCATATACATAAAAATGCCAGTTTCCGGGGATTGGCTTACTAAACCGTATTACAATAAATTGCTCAGAGGTATAAGGCTCTTTAAGCTGACTATCAATCGTAATCTCCATATCCTGCAAGGTGTATAAGATATTATTATTAGTGGAAGGCGGGACTCTGGTAATGAATTCTTCATTTGGAGCGTATAAATCAATCCAAAACCTGTTGGGGGAAGTTCCCCAAAATTGCATAGTAAAACCATAAGTATTTTCTCCGACAGAAAGAACAACATCATCAAAGGAAGCCGGAGGCTTAATATCGTTATAGTAATGGCTTCCCCTGTTTGCTTCGTTGCCGGCAGATACGACCACAGCTCTCCCTCTTATTTCGCTGACAGAGGCCAGGTATCTGCTTAAGGCCCGGTTGCCGGTGTGATCACTTTGGCTGGAGCCGATTCCCAGGCAGATGATAAGAGGCTTATTTAGTGACTGGGCCAATTGATTGAGGTAAATGACACCGCTTATAATATCATTTTCCTGAAAGCAGACAGCGTCAGGAGGAATAGCAAAGAATTCCTTCAGGTATGCCTTGGCAGGCTTAAGTTTAACCACGGCAAAAGACACATCCCTTGCAACTCCAGCAAAGTTGTATTCTTCATTTTGTGATCCTCCCGCAACACCGGCCAGCATGGTGCCATGTCCAATCTTATCTGTACTGGGGACTATCGCCAGGGGATTTTCTGATTTTAGAGCTTCGTTAATGTTCTCGTTATTGTATTCCGTGCCATAGGAAAAACCTTTTGGATAAAGGCTGCTTTCAATATTCTGGTCCCAGATGGATACTATCCTGCTGGAACCGTCTTCTTTTCTAAAAACAGCATTTCTGTAATCAATGCCGGTATCAACAAAGCCGATAAGAACCTCTTTGCCGGTATAATTGCCATCCACATTAAAAGGAAGGGGTAAATCCCGCAGATTATAAGGATAAGGAGGTTCAGGTGTGGTTAACAGGCCAAAGCAGGCAGGGATGCTGTTATAGCCAAATCGCTGAATGCTGTCAAAAGTCATATTCTCAACCGGAATATGGACAATATAGGAACGGTCAAAGGCCAGGCTTACAGAGGCATCGGGGTAAGTCCTTATAATATCATCCTTGTCACTGTCATCGATGATAAGATCTGCATAATCTTCACTTAATATTTTAAACCGCTCAGCCTCGGTCATAGGCTACCTCTATGAATTCTTTACTTCATTTATATGACTAATAAAGCGGGAACGGAACTGAAATTTGAAAAGTTAATGAATCGGCTTCTTTTTATATTTCTTTCCGGCTAGTTCAACGCTTCCAATGGTTACAAGAGCATTGTTGTCAAAGGAATGGACAATGCTTTTAATCTTCGCAATTTCCAGACGGGATACCACGACGTAGATTACATGGGTAGATAGTCTGGAAAATCCGCCCTGACCGTTTAACAGGGTTACACCTCTTCCTAATCTGTCAATAATAGCTTGGGAAATATCTTCGTTTCTATCCGAAACAATCATAACGGCCTTGGACTCATCCACGCCTTCCACAACAATATCAATCATTTTAAAGGCTATGAAATAAGCAACGAGAGAATACATTGCCCTATCCCATCCATAGATAAATCCTGCACCGATTAAAATGAAAAAGTTAAAGAACATAACAATTTGTCCAATAGAAAAGCTGACCTTCTTGTCCAAAATAATAGCGACAATCTCCGTACCGTCCAGCGAACCGCCGGCGCGTATAATTAAACCTACGCCAGTACCGTTAATAATACCGCCAAAAATTGCAGCGAGAAATATATCATGGGTGACACCGGGAATCGGGTGAAGAATGGAAACGCCAATAGAAAGGCAGGTTACGGCAAAAGCAGTAGTGAGTACAAAGGTTTTTCCGATTTGCTTATAGCCGATGAGAAAGAAAGGGATATTTAAAGCAAGGGTAAAGATACCAAGAGGAATTCCGGAAAGATAGCTGGAAATAATAGATATACCTACTATTCCGCCGTCGATAATGTTATTTGGGATTAAGAAAATTTCCAGCCCAATGGATGAAAAGCAGGCACCGATGGTAACCATTAAAGTCCGTAAGACGATTGATAAGTAGTTGCGTTTATTTGTATTCATCAGCTATCCTCCTGTGTTATAAAATCTATTATTAATTCTAACATAGTAGAAATGGTGTGACAAGGCAAAATAGCTGCTTTTTTTAACCGGTGTAAAAGTGTTATAATGGTTAAAGAGTGAAAAATGTGAAAGTCATAAGGAGTCTTTATGTGCAAAATATTAATTATAGAGGATAACAAGGATGTCAACTTTATGCTTTACGAAACCCTGTCGGAGGCAGGATATAAGCTGTGTTCGGCATATACGGGAATAGAAGGGGTTCATAAAATTAAGAATGAGGAATGGGACCTCATCTTATTGGATATTATGCTTCCCTTTAAAAGCGGGGATGCGGTTCTTAAGGAGGTTCGGGAATTCTCGGATGTTCCCGTCATTATTATATCCGCCAAAGATATGGTCCGCACAAAGATTGACCTGCTAAAGCTTGGAGCGGATGATTATATAACAAAACCTTTTGATTTGGAAGAGGTGGCAGCCAGAGTTGAAACGCTCCTTCGAAGAGTCCGCAGACAGAAAGAAAAAGAACAGATATACACCTTCAAGGAACTTGCACTGAACGGCAATGCAAAGCGCTTCTATGTAATGGAGGAAGAAGTCGAGCTTACAGCAAAGGAATACCTCATAATGGAGCTGTTTCTGAAAAATCAGGACAAGATATTTACAAAGGCCAAACTGTATGAAACCATATGGGAAGAAGAGTACCTTGGAGATGATAATACTGTAAAAACCCATATCAGCAATTTAAGAAACAAGCTTAAAAATGCAAATTCCAGGGAAGAGTATATCGAAACGGTATGGGGACTTGGGTACCGGTTGAATAAAAGGCTGTAAGAAAGTTAATTATCGCTTTCTTAACCACAGACCACCTTTTCTTAACCTTTTCTAAACCTTTATAAGATACAATAGAGTCATGAAAGGATGGGAGCGGACATGAAAGAAAAAGAATATATTTTAAGAACAAGTAACCTCTCAAAAAGCTATCATGGCAGCAAGGTGCTGGAGGATGTGTCAATTGCCTTGGAACCCGGTAAGATATATGGGTTAATTGGCCAGAATGGAGCCGGAAAAACAACGCTGATGCGTGTTATTACCGGGCTGATTTTTCCGGAAGAAGGAAGCCTGGAACTGTTTGGACAAAGCGGCAGCGGCTTGCCGGAGGAGAGAAAGCGGATAGGTTCCATGATTGAGTATCCAAGCATTATTCCTTATATAACTGCCAGAGAGAATCTTACCTATTATAAGACTCTGCGCGGTATCCCCAGTAAGATCCTGGAGGATGAATTATTAGCACTTGTCGGGTTAAAAGATACCGGAAAGAAGCTTCCTAAGAACTTTTCCCTTGGTATGAAGCAGCGCCTTGGCATTGCCATTTCTCTAATAGGAAATCCCGAATTTCTAATTCTGGATGAGCCGGTTAATGGCCTTGATCCCTTAGGTGTCATAGAAATAAGAGAGTTAATCCTAAGATTGTGTGAGGAGCGGCATATGACGGTTCTTATCTCCAGTCATAACCTTCCGGAGCTTTACCAGATGGCTACGGATTATATCATTATCCATCGGGGAAAAATTAAGAAAGCCATTACCTTAAAGGAATTGGAAGAAAGCTGTAAGCATCATATTCTTATAGGTTGCAGGGAGACGGAGAAATTAGCAGGTGTCATAGAAATGCAGCTGCATACGGCTAACTATAAAGTTATGCCGGATAAAACATTGAAGTTATACGATTACCTGGATGACAGGGAATTCGTAGCAAAAACACTGATAGACAATGGAATCGTAACCACAAACTTTACGGTTCAGGGAGATACCCTGGAGAATTACTTTATATCTGTGATTGGAGGAGAGCAGGATGTTTAATATGATCTGTGCGGATATTTATAAAATGGTCAAATCAAGCGCTGTCAAAATATTATTCGCCATAACAGCCATATCCTCCGTTATAATGGCAGTATTGGGACATTTCATAGCGGAAGGCAGAATAAATGCCAGTTTTGGCGGAATTGCTTTTCTTTTTTCTGATATAAATGTAATAAGTATTCTTGGCGGAGCAATGGCAGGCATTTTTATCTGCGGCGATTTTGAAAATAAAACAATCCATGAAGCAATTGCCTCCGGCTGCAGCAGGGGAAAGGTTGTAATAAGCAAAGCTGCCGTATTTTTTTGCGGCGTAGCCCTTCTATTGCTTCCTTATGCTGCTGTAACCGGAATTGCGGTAGGTTTAGGTTCGAACTACAGTACCGGGAAAGCTTCGCTGGGCTTTTTATATCTGCTCACAGAAGAATCCGGCGTTTCTCTTAATGGAGCGGACATGCAAAAGCTTATAGTAATAATGGCGGCACTGGTTATTGTGATAGCAGCGCAGCTAAGTGTTTGTATACCGCTGGCATTTTCACTAAAGAGGCCGGTTCTTGTTATTGGAATTTATTATGCGGTCTCAATACTAAGTGCACAGCTGCTGGGATTTGCAAAGAGTTCCGAAGTCTTTGACAAAATATATTCCTTCACTCCGTTTGGAGGCAGGTATTTGTTTATGACATTGGAGACGGGAGCCTGGGATATCGGTAAGTCCATTGCCGTCAGCTTCTTTTTTACCGTTCTTGTACTTGGAATTACTTGCGGTATATTCAGAAAAGCGGAAATTAAGTAAAGAAAAAAGGTGGTGAAAGGTTGAATATCCTTGCCGGGGTGCTTCTTATAATTATTATTTTACTGATTCTATATATCGTTCTTTTAAGATACCAATTTAAAAGTATCAACCGGCAGCTTTACAGGCGGCTGACAAAGCATACCAGGCAGCCGGTCAGTGTGGAATTCATCAATCACCAGCTGGATGAATTGGTGATTAATATCAACAACTGCTTAAAGGCGGAGGAGAACCTCCGTCTTACCTGCATTCGGGAAGAAAAAAAGTTCAAAGAATTAATAGCAGATATCTCCCATGATTTGAGAACGCCCTTGACTGCCATTAAAGGCTATCTGCAAATGCTCGATAATAGTGAACTGACAAAGGAACAGCAGATGAAACTGGATGTAGCAGCCAAATATACCAGGGAATTAGAGCAGCTGATTGCTCATTTTTTTGAATATTCCTATCTCATTACCACAGAGACAGAGCTTAAACCGGAAAAAATAAACTTGACGAATCTGGTGACAGAGTGCCTGGCAGAAGAAATCCCATCCCTTGAGGAGCAGAATTTACCCCTTTGTTTTGACGAACCGAAGACTATATTTGTTTTGGGAGACAGGGAAAGCATTCTTAGGATTATTCAGAATCTGATACGCAATTGTAAGCAGCATGCCAGGGAGGGGATAGATGTGAAGCTTTTTACAGAGAATGAACAGGCGGTACTGACTTTTCAGAACTTTGTAAGCGAGAATTCCGAACTTGATGCAGAAAAGATATTTGACCGGTTTTATACAGGTGATAAGGCAAGGAGCAGTTCCACAGGACTGGGGCTGTCCATTGTAAAGATTCTTACGGAGCAGATGGGAGGCAGTGTCAGTGCAGCCTTAGAAAAGGGAGTGCTTCGACTTCAGGTGAAATTTCCGTTGTTTTGTGAAGAGCTTTAAAAATTTATTTAAACCTACTTGCAATTTACAATTATAAATGTTATAGTAGTTATAGAACAAACAAAATGATAAAATAACTTTAAAGGGGGTTATTACATGAACATTAGCAGATTTACTCAAAATTCCGTTCAAGTGGTGCAAAACTGCGAAAAGCTTGCCATGGATTTCGGACATCAGGAAATAGACGAAGAACACCTGCTCTACAGCCTTCTTACCATAGAGGACAGTCTTGTATTAAAGCTTCTTAAGAAGATGGAGATAGTAGGGGAAGTTTTTACCGCCCAGGTAGAGGGACTTCTTAATAAGAGGCCCAAGGTATCCGGAGGGCAGATTTATATCAGTAATGATTTGAATAAGGTATTAATCTATGCCGAGGATGAAGCAAAGAAGATGGGAGATGAATATGTCTCCGTAGAGCATCTTTTCTTAAGTCTCCTAAAGCAGCCAAACAAGGTGTTAAAGGAACTGTTTAAAACCTTTGGAATTACAAGGGAAGATTTTTTAAAGGCTCTCCAGTCTGTAAGGGGCAATCAGAAGGTAACTTCCGATAATCCGGAAGCAACCTATGATACCTTGGAAAAGTACGGCTCTGACTTAGTGGAAAGAGCGAAAGAACAGAAACTGGATCCGGTTATCGGAAGGGATGCGGAAATCCGTAATCTCATCCGTATCCTGTCCCGTAAGACGAAAAACAATCCGGTGCTTATTGGCGAACCCGGTGTCGGGAAAACTGCCGTGGTAGAAGGTCTTGCCCAGAGAATTGTAAGAGGGGATGTGCCGGAAGCGCTAAAGAACAAAAAGGTATTTGCCCTTGATATGGGAGCATTAGTTGCCGGAGCAAAATACAGGGGTGAATTTGAGGAAAGACTAAAGGCCGTATTGGAAGAAATCAAGAACAGTGACGGTGAAATTATTCTGTTTATTGATGAGCTTCATACCATAGTGGGAGCCGGCAAGACAGAGGGTGCCATGGATGCCGGCAATATGTTAAAGCCCATGCTTGCCAGAGGAGAACTGCACTGTATCGGAGCCACCACCTTGAATGAATACCGTATGTATATAGAGAAGGATGCTGCTCTTGAAAGGCGTTTCCAACCTGTAATGGTGGATGAACCTACGGTAGAGGATACTATTTCCATTTTAAGAGGTCTAAAGGACCGCTATGAGGTATTCCATGGGGTAAAGATTACCGACAGTGCCCTGGTTTCCGCAGCCGTTTTATCCAACCGCTATATATCCGACCGTTTCCTTCCCGATAAGGCAATCGACCTGGTGGATGAAGCCTGTGCTTTAATCAAGACGGAATTGGATTCCATGCCCACAGAGTTAGACGATATCAGCAGGCATATTATGCAGTTAGAGATTGAAGAGGCAGCTCTTAAGAAGGAGACAGACCGCTTAAGCCAGGAAAGACTTGAGAACCTAAGAAAAGAACTGGCGGAGACGAAGGAACTCTTTGCCGCAGGAAAAGCCAGATGGGATAATGAAAAGACTGCTGTGGAAAGGGTGCAGAAGTTAAGAGAAGAATTGGAAAGCCTTAATAATGAAATAGAAATAGCAGAAAGAAACTATGACTTAAATAAAGCCGCCGAATTAAAATACGGCAGGCTTCCTGCCATAACAAAACAATTGGCAGAGGAAGAGGAAAAAGTCAGGAAGGAAGAGCATACTCTGGTTCATGAGAATGTCAGTGAAGAGGAAATCGCAAAAATCGTATCCCGCTGGACAGGTATTCCTGTTGTCAAATTAACGGAAAGCGAGAGGGCAAAGACTCTTCATCTGGATGCAGAGCTTCATAAGAGGGTAATGGGACAGGACGAAGGAGTAAGGCTGGTATCCGATGCCATTCTCCGTTCCAAAGCCGGAATTAAGGACCCTACAAAGCCAATCGGTTCTTTCCTTTTCCTTGGACCTACCGGTGTTGGTAAGACAGAGCTTGCCAAGGCTCTGGCAGCCGCCCTGTTTGACAATGAACAGAATATGGTGCGTATCGATATGAGCGAATATATGGAGAAGTACTCGGTCTCCCGTCTTATCGGAGCACCTCCGGGATATGTAGGATATGAGGAAGGCGGGCAGTTAACGGAAGCCGTCAGAAGAAAGCCTTATTCTGTAGTTCTCTTTGATGAGATTGAAAAAGCCCATCCGGATGTTTTTAATGTCCTGTTACAGGTGCTGGATGATGGACGTATAACGGATTCCCAGGGAAGAACGGTGGACTTTAAGAACACGATTCTTATTATGACCTCCAATATCGGCTCTGCCTATCTGTTGGATGGTATTGATGAAGCCGGAGGTATCATGGAGGGCTGCAAAGATTTGGTCATGAACGATCTAAGAAATCATTTCCGGCCGGAATTTCTTAACAGGCTGGATGAGATGATTCTGTTTAAACCATTGACACCAAGGGATATCAGAGGCATTATTGACCTTCTTATTGCAGACCTTAATAACAGGCTTTCGGACAGGGAGATTGCCATTGAACTTACAGAGACAGCCAAGGATTTTGTGGTGAAGGAAGCGTATGATCCGGTATACGGGGCAAGACCTCTTAAGCGGTATCTGCAGAAGAATGTGGAGACTTTAAGCGCCAGATTAATCCTAAGTGATGAAGTAAAAGCAGAGGATACCATTTTAATAGATGTAAAAGGCGATGCTCTGACGGGAAGTGTAAAAAGAATATAACAGGTTTTTCCGGCATGGTTTTTAGTGCAATTCTAAAACAGATAGTATATAATACCCGTAGATAGCGTCGTCAGGGGGAAGAACTGGCGGCTTGGGGGTTGAAAATGACTAATTTAGAAAAATTACTATCCGTTGTTAAAAAAAGACATGTATATATACAGACTCATAACTATCCGGATCAGGATGCCCTGGCCTCGGCATTTGGTCTTGCTGCACTTTTAAAGGATAAGGGAATTGACTCTACTATCTGCTATAGCGGGCAGATAGATAAATTAAACACCCAAAAGATGGTAGAGATAATCCCTATTCCTGTTTACAGAGGAGAAGGAATTCCGATGACAGAAGAGGATGAAATCCTTCTTGTGGATTCCCAGGAAGGGAATATTAATGTGAAGAAGCTTCCCGGAAAGATTATTGCCTGTATTGACCACCATCCAAAGCAGAAAACAGAAAGTTACCGTTTTGCGGATATCCGAAGTGACATTGGTTCCTGTTCCGCTATTATAGGAGACTATTTTCTGGAAAATGAGATTGAGCCGGAGGAAGCAGTTGCAACAGCTCTTACCTACGGAATCAAGATGGATACAGCCAATTTGACCAGAGGAGTATCCGAAACGGATATCGAAATATTCCATTACCTTTTTAACAGAGTAGAATCGGAAAAGTTAAATGAGTTGGACGGCAGCTCTTTAAGGAAAGAAGACTTAAATGCCTATAAGGAGGCTATAACCAATTTAAAAATCTATGGCAGGCTTGGGATTGTTAAGATAGGGGATGATTATTCCGAAGCCATACTTGGCAGCATCTCGGATTTTTTATTGACTCTTTCCGAGCTGGATATAACAGTTGTTTATGCTTACAGAGTAGGCGGACTTAAGTTTTCCGTCCGCAGCCAGACACCGTTAGTAGATGCAGGTAAAGCTATTAAGTCAGCACTTCGGGGAGTAGGCGACGGAGGCGGGCATGCAGTAATGGCAGCCGGCTTTATACCGGAGCTTCACGGAGAAACTGTAATTGCCGATATGTCTTCTCTGGTGGAGCAAAGACTGATTCTGTATGTACAGAAAAAATTAATTGACATATAAAAACTACCGTGGTATAATACCTACGGTACATTTATCTGGATTAAGCATCTGGAGCAAAGGAATGATTACGGAATATAGCTAATATGTGAAATAAAAGCTCTCTGTCCTAAAAGACCAAGAGCTTTTTTTATGGGTTTGAGCTCCTTTTATTAATGAATATCTTTTTGCAGATGCTTATAGCGGTATTAACATTTCATGGGGACTAAGACTGGTAATTGGCGGAATACTACTTATAAACAGCTTTTAGGAGAAATAACAGCCGCAGCAGGATAAGGACTGAAAGAATTCAAGATAAGAAAGGGTAATTATATTTATGCAGACAGTTAAATTTGAAGAACTAGGAATCAGCGAACCGATATTAAAGGCAATTGTAGAGATGGGGTTTGAAGAAGCATCCCCTATCCAGGCCAATGCCATACCGGTTATGCTGGAAGGAAAAGACATTGTGGGTCAGGCACAGACAGGAACCGGTAAGACAGCAGCCTTTGGTATCCCGTTATTAGAGGCCATTGACCCCAAAGATAAACATTTACAGGCAGTAGTTTTAAGCCCTACCAGAGAGCTTGCCATTCAGATAGCAGAAGAGATCAGAAAGCTTGCTACCTTTATGCATGGAGTCAAGGTTCTGCCGATATACGGAGGGCAGGACATTACAAAACAGATTCGTTCCTTAAAGGCCGGTACCCAGATTGTTATCGGAACACCGGGCCGTGTCATGGATCATATGAGAAGAAAGACCGTTAAATTTGATGAAGTAAAGCTTGTGGTGCTGGATGAAGCAGACGAAATGCTTAACATGGGCTTCCGTGAGGATATCGAAACAATCCTTAAAGATGTTCCGGAGGAACGACAGACCGTATTATTCTCCGCAACTATGCCTAAGCCTATTATGGACATTGCAAAGACCTATCAGAAGGATGCCCAGATTATCAAGGTGGTTAAGAAGGAACTTACCGTTCCGAAGATTGAACAGTATTATTATGAAGTAAAGCCCAAGAATAAGGATGAAGTACTTTGCAGACTAATTGATATGTATGATCCTAAGCTTTCACTGGTATTTTGCAATACGAAAAAGCAGGTGGATGAACTGGTATCGGTGCTCCAGGGGAGAGGGTATTTTGCAGAAGGTCTCCATGGTGATTTAAAGCAGCAGCAGCGTGACCGTGTAATGCACAGCTTCCGCAGCGGAAAGACAGAGATTCTGGTAGCAACCGATGTAGCAGCCAGAGGAATTGATGTAGATGATGTAGAGGCTGTATTTAATTATGATGTGCCGCAGGATGACGAATATTATGTACACCGTATCGGAAGGACCGGAAGAGCGGGAAGAACCGGAAGGGCCTTTACCCTTATAGTAGGAAAGGAAGTCTATAAGCTTAAAGATATTCAAAGATATTGCAAGACGAAGATATTGGCTCAACCCATTCCGTCTATTAATGATGTTACGGCGGTAAAGGCAGAAAAGATTCTGGACCGCGTCCAAAATATCATTGCAGAAGAAGATTTAGCTAAGATGATAGAAGTCATTGAAGAAAGAGTCAATACAGAGGATTGCACAGCTCTTGACATTGCAGCGGCTTTCTTAAAGCTCTCAATGGGAGATGAAAGCGAGCAGATAGATGAAAAGGCAGCCTTCGAAGATTACGGAGATACCGGAGCAGAAGCGGGCATGGTCAGACTCTTTATCAATATCGGAAAGAAGCAGAATACAAGGCCGGGGGATATCTTAGGTGCGATTGCCGGAGAGACCGGAATGCCTGGCAAATTAATCGGTTCCATCGATATGTATGATAAGTACACTTTTGTTGAGGTACCCAGAGAATATGCACCGGATGTTATTCAGGTAATGAAGGATGCAAAGATTAAGGGTAAGAGCATTAACATCGAACCTGCCAACAAAAAATAATATAGAAGCATAATGATAGATGAATATGAATAAAGGCTGTCCCAATACGGGACAGCCTTTATTTTTGCATAATATATGAAAAGTAAATGCATTAATTATAGTGCGTAAAATGAAAGAATATGACTTGTAATTGCTTTATATTATGCTATAATTAGCTTAGAAATTTCATGCAAAAACAAGAAAGGATGGAAAATACATGTTTATAAACGAAGTGAAGGAAAATCTTACAAAGCAGATTATTCCCTTCTGGAAAGGCCTGAAGGATGAAACCTGCGGTGGATTTTACGGATTTTATGATTTTGACTTAAAGTTGCACAAGAATGCAATAAAAGGAGTAATCCTAAACAGCAGAATACTGTGGTTCTTTACGAATGCTTATATAACCATAGAGGATAAAGAATGCCTGGAATATGCACACCATGCATATGATTTTTTGAAAGATCATTGTCTTGACAAAGAATATGGCGGTGTTTACTGGTCCTTAACCTATGACGGAAAACCGGAGGATACCATTAAACATACCTATAATCAGGCTTTTGCCATCTATGCCTTGTCTTCTTATTACGGTGCCACAGGGGATAAGGAAGCGTTGAATATTGCCTATGGGATATACAACCTCATTGAAACAAAATGCAGGGATTCTATAGGATATCTGGAGGCCTTTGACAGAGCCTTCAAGCCCGTAGAGAATGAGAAATTGTCAGAAAACGGGCTTATGGCAAGTAAGACCATGAATACCCTGCTTCATGTATTTGAAGCCTACACAGAGCTTTACCGTGTGGATCGCAATGAGGAAGTGGGAAATAATCTAAGATGGATAATGGATCAGTTTGCAGATGTTCTCTATAACAAGGATAGAAGAATCCTGGAAGTATTCTTTGATGAGAATATGAAGACACTTTCCGACTTAAATTCTTACGGGCATGATATTGAAGCCTCCTGGCTTATTGACAGAGGCTGTGAAGTTTTAGGAGATGGGAATTATAGCGAGAAGATGTTTACAGTTACGGAGAATTTGAGGCAGCACATATTAGAGGCAGGATATGACGGAGTTTCTTTAAATAATGAATGCTTTAAAGGAGAAGTGGATACCACCAAGGTGTGGTGGGTAGAAGCGGAGGCGCTTCTTGGTTTCCTAAACGGCTATCAGCTTAATAAAGAAAGAGCAGAGTATCTGAAAGCGGCAAAAAGTCTGTGGAGTTTTATGAAGGAATATATAATTGACAAAAGAGAAGGCTCTGAGTGGTTCTATGATTTGAACAAGGAGGGGCAGCCGGTCAGCAAAAAAGAGATTGCAGGTCCCTGGAAATGCCCTTACCATAATGGAAGAATGTGCTTTGAGGTTATAAAACGGGGTATAGACTGGTAGGAGAGTAGAACTAACGACAGGAAAATAGGAGATTAAGAACAGGAAAATAGGCGCTTAAGGCAAGGAAAATAAAAGTAAGAAGAAAGGCAGGCATATTATGCATCCGAATTATTATGTACAATTAGAAAAATATGAGAGGCTTGTTGCCGGAAAGAATGAAATCAGTCCTATTTACAACGGTATTTACGACAGGTACGTTAATCCGGTACTGACGAACGAACATATTCCGCTGTTTTGGAAATATGACTTAAATGAGAAGACCAACCCATACTTTATGGAACGACTTGGGGTAAATGCAGTATTTAATTCCGGTGCCATTGAGTTAAACGGCAAGTATTATCTGGTAGCCAGAATTGAGGGAAATGACAGGAAGTCTTTCTTTGGAGTTGCGGAGAGTGACAGCCCGGTAGATGGTTTTCGGTTCTGGGATTACCCGGTAGTTCTTCCCGATACCTGCAAGGAAGAAACCAATGTATATGATATGAGACTTACCAGGCATGAAGACGGTTACGTTTACGGCGTATTCTGCTCGGAGAGCAAGGACACAGCCAGTTCTGATTTGTCCGCAGCAAAGGCAGAGGCCGGAATTGTACGTACCAAGGATTTAAAGACCTGGGAAAGACTTGATAATCTAAAGACTTTAAGATCTCCCCAGCAAAGAAACGTAGTACTTCATCCGGAGTTTATCAATGGTAAATATGCTTTTTATACCAGACCCATGGATGACTTTATCAATACAGGCGACCGCGGCGGTATCGGTTTTGGATACTGCGAGGATATCACTCATGCAGTTATTGACAAAGAAATTATCACAAGCCAGAGAAAGTACCATACTATTACGGAAGCCAAGAACGGAGCAGGGGCTGTTCCGATTAAGACGGAAAAGGGCTGGATACATATAGCCCACGGGGTCCGTAATACGGCAGCAGGACTTCGCTATGTAATTTATGTATTTGCAACGGATTTAAAAGATCCCTCCAAGGTGATTGCAGAACCCTCCGGCTTCTTTATCGCTCCTCTTGGAGAAGAAAGAGTTGGGGATGTTTCCAATGTGGCGTTTACAAATGGTGCTATTGCTAAGGATAACGGAGAAGTCTATATTTATTATGCTTCTTCGGATACAAGGCTTCACGTCGCCTCTACAACCATTGATAAGCTTTTGGATTATACCTTTAACACACCTATCGATCCTTTGCGTTCTGTGGATTGTGTAAAGCAAAGAAACGAGCTTATTGCAAAGAATCTGGAATATTTAAAATAAAAGAATACCTTCACAGGAACATACGCAACTGACAGTTGACAAAAGGTAAGGAGTGGTTTATTGATATTCTGTGATATTTCTATTATGATATAAGTATTAACCGGAAGGAGAATCATAAATGAAATTTGCAGACAAACTGGAAAGACTCCGAAAAACAAGAGGGCTGTCACAGGAAAATATTGCAGAAAAGTGTCATGTCAGCAGACAGGCAGTATCCAAATGGGAATCCGGTAATTCTTTACCGGATATTGATAACCTTATAATTATAGGTCGGCTTTTTGGAGTAAGCCTGGATTATTTAGTTAATGATAAAATAGAAGAAGTAATACCATTAGCTGCTGTATCCTATTCTGATAATGCAGAAGATGGGCTGCTAAGTACAGTTGTTGGAAAGTGGTGCATCATTCAATTTAATTTTGCGGAGTATTCATTATTCGGGGATGGATGGAAGATGAAGATTCTTGGATATGACGATAAATTTTTTTATGGAAAAAGGATACATCATAGAAAAGCTAAATGGTGTATTATAAAAAGAAAGGCTATTAAATCTTATGATTTGATTCAAATTTCTGCGAATAAGGAATCTGCGTATAATATAGAAGAGTCAGATTTAGACTTTAATTTTATTTTAGAAAAACTC
Organism: Anaerocolumna xylanovorans DSM 12503; assembly: GCF_900143645.1. Taxonomy (GTDB): domain Bacteria; phylum Bacillota; class Clostridia; order Lachnospirales; family Lachnospiraceae; genus Anaerocolumna; species Anaerocolumna xylanovorans. Next base: position 99,281 of record NZ_FRFD01000006.1, read on the forward strand.
TATGGTAAAAAATGCATTTTTGGAAAGGAGTGCGACTGGTTAACAAGAATATTTATAGGCGGAGATGAAATAAAGGGTATAATTCAAAGCTATGATTGTGGAATTTTAAACATAAAAGCCGGCAATAAGACCCGTGTTGCCGATATAACAGAAATGGTTTACTTAAGTGAGTTATAAATAACAGGGTAAAGAGAAACTTTAAAAAGAAACAGGCTCCAGGGAGAGGAGTCTGTTTCTTTAGGGGAACAATATATGAGGGAAAGTATATTTGGCGTGGGTGTGCCAGATATACCCTTGCTATAAGCAAAAGTTATTTACCAAAATATCTGTTAAGCAGACCTTCAAATGCCTTACCGTGTCTTGCTTCATCTCTTGCCATTTCATGAACGGTATCATGGATGGCATCTAAATTAGCAGCCTTTGCACGTTTAGCAAGGTCAGCCTTTCCTGCGGTAGCGCCATTTTCGGCAGCAACTCTAAGCTCAAGATTCTTCTTGGTGCTGGAGGTCAGCACTTCTCCTAAAAGTTCTGCGAATTTAGCGGCATGCTCTGCTTCTTCAAAAGCAGCCTTTTCATAATATAAACCAATTTCAGGATATCCTTCTCTATGTGCTACTCTTGCCATTGCTAAGTACATGCCTACTTCACAGCATTCTCCGTTGAAGTTATCTCTTAAATCCTTTAAGATATCTTCGCTTACACCCTGTGCAATGCCTACTACATGCTCTGCAGCCCAAGTAAAATCTTCACTTTGTTCTGCAAATTTGGAAGAGGGTGCCTTACAAACGGGACATTGCTCCGGTGCAGAATCTCCTTCATGAACATAACCACATACCTGACAGACAAATTTTTTCATTTCAATAATCTCCTTTGATATAATTAATATTAGTAACTGTTATTGATATTATAATATACTATTGATTATTGTTTGTCAATAGCTTTTAATAAAATTATATTTTTAATTTGGATTTTATCTGCCAGTCCATTGACAAACAATCGTATAGAAAAGCTCCGGTACCAGGTTTACTGGAACCGGAGCAGGATTTATTCTTTCTTAATTTTTATCTAAACATTTACTGCAAATACCATAGAAATAGGTACTGCTGGATTCGATACTGCCGTTAAAGTTCTCTTTGGCAGAGTTCATAAATTGTTCTTCTGCTTCGCTTGGAAGGGTAATATCCTCCACAGCTGAACATTGTCGGCATACAAAGTGATAATGAGGTAAGACATTGCCGTCAAAGCGGTCACTGCCGTCGCCATAAGATATCTTAATAATGGAACCCTGATCCAGCAGGAAATTCAAGTTACGGTAGACTGTTCCCAGGCTGATATTCGGATAAACTTTTCTGATATGGTCATATACCATATCTGCGGTAGGATGATCCTTTGTGGTGGCAAGATATTCTTTAATAGATTCTCTTTGCCGGCTAAACTTCGTCGTAGTCATAGCTCACCTCCAATAACAATAATTATTACTAAGATTAACATAGGTAAGCTATTCTGTCAAGATTTAAAATCTGCCACCGGCAAGAAACTTATACATTAGAATGAAGTGGCATACGGTACCGCCGATGCAAAACAGGTGAAATATCTCATGGGAGCCGAAATTTTTATGACGGCTGTTGAATATGGGAAGCTTTAGGGCATAAATGATACCGCCCACTGTGTAAATGATACCGCCGGCTAACAGCCAGTTAAAGCCTTCTATCGGCAGGGTATTTAGTATCGGTGAAAATGCCATTACACAGCTCCAACCCATAGCAATATAGATTACGGAAGAAACCCATCTCGGACAGTATACCCAAAATGCTTTTAAAAGGATTCCAAGGATAGCCATACTCCATATCAGGATTAAAAGTCTGGTTCCGACCGGTCCTTTTAATGGAATCAGACAAATTGGTGTATAGGTTCCGGCAATCAGTATAAAAATCATCATATGATCGAATTTCTTTAGTATTCTGTTCACCTTGTCAGATAAATCAAAGGTATGATATACTGTGCTTGCGGTATAAAGCAATATCATGCTAAGGACAAAGATAGCAAGTGCTATAATAACGGTTTTGTCAGGAGCCTTTGAGGCTTTGTACAATAAGGGAAAGGCAGAGAAGACAGCCATAAGCATGCCGATAAAATGAGTGATTGCACTTCCGGGGTCTTTTGGGTGTTTAATAAATTGAGCCATATTAATCATTCCTTTCATATCGTGATATAAATAAATGCGTTACGTAGTTTTAAATACTACGTGTTGAGTTAACTATACTATATCACGTAGTTAGAAAAAATCAAGGGGTTTTTCTGAATTTTTTTATTTTTTAAGAAAGGTTGGAAGTTTGGATGGATATTAAAGTAGGAGATGTAGTAAAACTTAAAAAGCAGCATCCTTGCGGAAGCTATTTATGGGAAGTACTGCGTATTGGGATGGATTTTCGTTTGAAATGCGAAGGGTGCGGACATCAGATAATGATTCCCAGAAAACAGGTGGAAAAAAATTTAAGACAATTAATCCGAAAGGATGATGAGAATAAAGAAATTCAAAATTAAGCACAAGGGGCTGTCGTAAAATACGAAATAGATACCATCTATTTCGTATTTTACGACAGCCCCTTACTTTAAATATAAAATTATAGAGTTTATTTGTTTTCTTCTAATTCCATAAGAGCCAGTTTAAGACAGCCCATAATACCCTGGTTGTCATTTAAAGAGGCGGGAACGATATAGCTGTCAAGATCCTCCAGAAGAGGTGTTTTCAAATAGCCGTTTAAAAGGACTTTTACCTGCTCTCTTATCATGGGAAAGAGCTGTTCCTGATGCATGACACCGCCGCCCAATACGATTCTGTGAGGGGAGAGGGTCAGAATATAGCCTACCAGTGCCTGGGCAATATAATAGGCCTCGATTTCCCAAGCTTTGTGTTCAGAACCCAGTTCATAGGCTTTCTTTCCCCAGCGCTTTTCAATGGAAGGGCCGGATGCCAGGCCTTCCAGACAGTGGGAGTGGTAAGGGCATATGCCTTCAAAGGTATCTTCCGGATGGCGGCTTAACAGAACATGTCCGGCTTCCGGATGAAGCATACCATGAAGCAGCTTGCCGTTTTGGTATACACCTACACCTACACCTGTACCGATGGTAATATAAATGCTGCTGCCAAGCCCTTTTGTACTTCCCCAGGTGGCTTCACCCAAAGCGGAACCATTTACATCCGTATCAAAGCCCACCGGAATGCCAAGGTGCTTTTGCAGAGTACCGACAATGTCGCAGTTTACCCATGCTAATTTAGGGGTTGAAGTTATGTAGCCATAGGTTTTAGAGGCTCTGTCAAGATCAATAGGTCCAAAGGAGCCGATACCAAGGGATTTTATCTCCTTATCTTTAAAATAGTCTATGATTTTAGGCAGCGTAATTTCAGGGGTTTCTGTTGGAATAGAAGTCTGTTCAAGTATTTCTCCGTTTTCGTTGCCGATGGCAAGAACCATCTTTGTGCCGCCGGCTTCTAATGCACCTAATAACATTGTAATGTCCTCCATAAATGTATTCATAAGTTCTATTTTAACTGAACTTCCGGAAAAAATACAGTGCTAATTTGATATTTGTTATAAAAGATTGGATGGTTCCGGTACGTTTTCACTTTGTGCCGTTTTTCTGCAGCAAAATTAGAACTGAAAGTTAACAATATGGTCATTTAAGGCCTCAGCCATAGCGGACAGGTCCGCTGCAGCTTTTGCTGTCATTTCTACAGAGGCTAACTGTTCCTCACTGGAAGCAGATATTTCTTCGGAGCCGGCGGCGGATTCCTCGGCGACGGCTGCCATATCCTGAGTCTGGGTTCTGATTTCCTTGGAAGTGCTGTCAATAGAAGAGAGCATGTCGGCAGTTTCCTTTGTCTTTTTTGCAATCGTTTCGGCATAGGTGCTGATGTTTTCAAAAGCGGCCTTTGTGGTATTTACAGAAAGCTTTTGTTCTTCTGCCATCCTGTTGGTATATTCCATGTTTTTACCGGCTTCGTCTGCCAGGGAAACGGTCTTGCCGACAATAACGGTAATCTGTGAAAGGGAAGAGGCGGTTTCTTCTGCCAGCTTTCTGATTTCTTCTGCTACTACGGAAAAGCCCTTACCGGCTTCACCTGCTCTGGCAGCTTCAATGGCGGCATTCAGTGCAAGAAGATTTGTCTGGGAAGCAATAGAGGAGATAACACTGCTGATATTGGTGACTTGTTTGATCATTTGTATCAGTTCCTGGAGGGATGAGTTAACCTTTGCTGTGGTGGAGATGCTTTCGTCCACATTCTGTTCCGTAAGCAAAAGGGCTGACTGGCCTTTCTCAACTGCTTCAAGAGATGCTGCAGCCTGGAGACTGTTATCGGATATGATTTCTGTGACATTTCCAATTCTCTCCGTCACCTGTTCAATGAGAAGGCTTTCATTGCTTATAGTTTCGGAAAGACCTCCGTTTCCGATTGCTATTTCAGATATAGCAACAGCTACCTGATTAATTGTTCTGGTATTTTCTTCTGCCGAAACAAACAGGTCCTTTGAATTCTTGGTAATATTTTGCGAAATTTCAGCCATTTCTTCAATCATGGTCCTCAAAGAATTCCTCATATCTGAAATAGAGCGTGCAATAACGCCCATTTCATCCGTTCTGTTAACCAGGCGGGATGAGGCAGCATCTTCTGAAAGATTAAAGCGGGCAATTCTATTAATCAGTTCTACTGCTTTATGAATCGGATTTGTGATATTAACTGCAAATAAATAGGCAATAATGGTCACACCCAAAGTCAGCAGAAAGAGGAGAACAATTGAAGTAGTGAGGGAAGAGGTGCGGTAGCGTTCTATATCCGATATATCCTGACTTATGGATATGATACCCTCAACAGATGTTCCAAGGGTATCATAGAGCGGATAGTACAAAATCATCTCGCCGGCATCCGTTTTTAACTGTACTTTCTGACCTTGTTTTACCCTTTCGTAAATAGAAGAATCTGATAGTTCCTTTCCGATGTTGGATTTCTCCTTATCAGAGGAAGTCTTGACAAGGACGTTGCCGTTATAAAGAGAGATATTGCCGTTGATAGAGGCTTGGATATCCGTAAGTATGGTATCGTCGAATCCTATCTGTAGAGTGCCTATGACTGTATTATTTGCCTTGATGGGGAGAAAGGCACGGATGGCAAGTCCGCTTTTACCAAATTCTAATCCTCTTACTTCCTGCCCGGAAAGAGCAGCTTTGATTGATACATTATCAGCCTTGCTGTCGCCGTACTCATCCTTGTTATGGGCTCTCACAAAGACAGTACCCGTATCGTCCCCCAATTCAAAAACGGTAACATGGGCATCCTGGCTTAAGTTTTCGTAAATAGGGAGAGCAACCTTTAATAACTTATCCCGGTCTTTTTCACGAAAGGCTTCTATCATATCGCTGTTTTGCAGGTAGCGTTTTGCTAAAGAGAGTGCATCGGATGATTTTTGTTCCAGAAAGTAATTAACCATGGAAGCAGAATCGTTAAGCCGCTTATTGGTCATGCGGTCCAATTCCCTGACTGACATCTGGTACATAAAGATAAGAGCGGTTATAAACGGGATAAGAGAAAGGGATAAAAATAATAGTATAAGTTTTGATTTAATGGAGAACTTTACTTTAACCATATGGCTACCTCCGGGTTTAAGGATTTGATTATAATTTGTCGAATATACTCAAGTTATAGCAGAGACTTGTTAAGGCAATGTAAAGTCCGTGTAAAATAAGACACGGGCAGGAAATCCTTCGTTTCTTGCAAGATATCGAAGAATCCGGTGTATGAGTAAAGGAATTCAGAAATCTGCAGGGGTATATTTGCGGGAAGGAAAGAGGGATAAGATGCATCAGCCATTAAAAATAGGAGAATTAACAGCAAAATTGCCAATCATCCAGGGCGGAATGGGAGTAGGAATCAGCCTTAGCAATCTGGCAGGAACGGTTGCAGCCAGAGGAGGGATTGGAGTGATTTCTACGGCACAGATTGGGTTTACGGAAGAAGAATATGACAAAAATCCATTGGAAACAAACTTAAAGATGATAGGCGAACATATAAAGAGAGCAAGAAAAATAGCGCAGGGAGGAATTTTAGGAGTTAATATAATGGTGGCAACTAAAAATTACGAGCTTTATGTGAAAGAGGCCGTAAAGAATGGTATTGATGCCATTATATCCGGGGCAGGGCTGCCCATAGAGCTTCCTTCTTTGGTAAAAGGTACAAAGACAAAGCTGATACCCATTATATCCTCCCTGAAAGGAGCAAGGGTGCTGCTAAAGATGTGGGATAGGAAAGAAAATATAGCACCGGATGCTATATTGGTAGAGGGGCCCAAAGCAGGGGGACACTTGGGATTTACGCTGGAAGAGATAAAAAACTATGAAGAAAAGGCCTATCAGGAAGAAATCAAAGAAATTGTAAGTCTGGCAAAAGAATATGGAGAAAAGTATCAAAAGGATATACCGGTTGTTACGGCAGGCGGTATACAGAATAAAGATGAAATGAAGGAATATTTTTCAATTGGGGTAAGCGGTATACAGGTAGCCACGAAATTTGTAACAACAGAGGAGTGTGATGCCCATATCCGCTACAAGGAAGCTTATATAGACTGTAAAAAGGAAGACATTGTAATTGTAAAAAGCCCCGTAGGAATGCCGGGAAGGGCGATTAAAAATGATTTTATAGAAAGAACCTTTCTTGGGAAGATACCCATAAAGAGATGCCATAATTGCATCAAAACCTGCGATCCGAAAGAAACGCCTTATTGTATAACGGACGCTTTAGTAAATGCAGCCAGAGGAAAGCTTAAGGACGCTCTTATCTTTTGCGGTGCCAATGCTTATCTGGAAGACCGAATACGAACGGTTGATGATGTGTTAGCGGATTATTTTGGGTAAGTACAGAAATTAAGAAACAAAGGAAACAGGTGAGATAACCGTATATCTTGCCTGTTTCTTTTTATTAAAAGGGGATTAAAAAATATTGAATCCATTGATGCCTTAAGAAATGTTTGGTATAATTTGCATGTCGCCTGAGAAAATGGGCGAATAATAGGGAGGAAAATCAATGAAAAGAGTATTTAAAAAATTATTGACCTGTGCAGTAATACTCACAGCAGTATTTTCACTGTTACAAATCAGAGCGATGGCAAGTCCAAAGGTTTATTCTACGACTATCTATCTGGATAAGCCTCATAATTATGAAGTATTTGATTTAGACATGCCTAAGGACGGAAAAATCAAAATAAACGCTAAAATTAGAGATACAGGTACTATACCTGGAATTTTAACCGTTTCAATTCAAAAGAATTATAAGGAAGGTTCACCAAAGGTAAAGGAAATTACAGGAATTACGGCTGCAACTCCGGTTACTGATTTAGAGGTGGAATTAAGTAAGGGAGAATATTGTATCAGCTATAAATTAAGCAATGCGACAGGTGACCTTACAGATACCGAAATATTCTTAAGCTGTACAGCAGAAATACTTTCCACATCCGTTACGAATATATCTGAATTGAAAGTAAACAGTATCAATTCTTTTGATCAAATTACAGATAAGGGATATGAGGAATTAAAGTTTGGGGACGGGAAAAATGATAATAATATTGTTATTCCTTTTACCGTAAAAAACGGAGGCGGTTTATATATTTCTATGGCGCCTGGTAAAGAGCGCTTCGAAGATATAATAGGCGCTGTCTATAAGGATAAAGAATGCACAAAGGCTGTCGGGAAAAGCTTCCGTCTGGAAAGTGTAGTTGAACCTGAGAGTTTTTTAAGGAATTTGCCGGACAGCGGAACCTATTATGTGAAGTTTACGCTTGATAATATAGATTATGAGCCTGCGGGAGAGACAAAATTTCTTGTAAAACTCTACGAGATAAACGGAGCCGACAGAGCCATTACTTTTGGCAAGCCTACGCTTGCTTATCAGGATAAGGCCGGTAAAAAGATCAATTATAAAATAACCGTAAAAACAACGGGCTATCTGGTTGTAGATGTGAACCCTGCGGATACTTCTACAGGCGGAAAAGCATCTTTTCGTCTGTTGGATAAGAATAAAAAAGCAATTACCAAAAGCAGCACGGTGTACAATGCTCAAGAGGATGACAGCACTGAATACGGACCTGTAGAAAAGTATTATACGGTACCGGCAGGAACTTATTATATACAGGTCACTGCTTCAGATAGTATTTACGAATTAGTTGGTTCCCTGGAAAAGTGTAAAACAAACGCAGGACCAAGTAAAGCCAAGGCAAAGAGCCTAAAAGTTATGAAAACCTTTGCTAATGGGTACTTTACGACTGCAGATAGTACGGCAGAAGTTGACTGGTATAAGTTTACGGCCAATTCAAATCAGTTTATACAAGTATATATGAGATATGTTTTGGATGGAAAGTTTGACTATGAGGTTCTGAATTCAAAGGGTAAAGTTTTGTACAAGTTAAGCAAGGGATTTACCAGCAAAGAAGGAGCTTATCAGGTTGCATATTCAAATTACTTCGATAAAGGAACTTATTATATAAAAATATATAAATCAGGAACTGCAAGTTCGGTTTCTTATACACTTCAGCTTTTAGATTATGAATATTTGAAAAATTAGCAGTAAATAGTTTATATGGATGTTTAGAGATTTTAGTATAAAAAAAATCTTGCCAAGCTTCACAAAATGTGATAAAATATATATTCGTGATATGTTATACATTATTTTCCTTGTTCTTTCCATACAAAAGGATTCTATGAATCCTGTTTTGTCAAATGCCGCAGCGGCAATTTGCGAGAAAGGGCCAGAGACCAGAAGGAGGTGCAGACAACTATGAACCAATACGAATTAGCCTTAGTTGTAAATGCAAAAATCGAAGATGAAGCAAGAAACGCAACAGTGGAAGCCGTAAAAGAACTTATTACAAGATTCAGCGGCAACATCACTAACGTTGATGAATGGGGTAGGAAGAAATTAGCTTACGAAGTTCAGAAGATGAAAGAAGGCTTCTATTATTTTATCCAATTCGATGCTGATTCAACATGCCCAGGCGAAGTTGAAGAGCGTATTCGCATTATGGAAAATGTAATCAGATTCTTATGCATTAGACGGGACGCATAGTAAAAGGAGGTATTCCTTAATATGAATAAAGTCATTTTAATGGGTCGTCTTACGAGAGACCCGGAAGTTCGGTACTCCCAGGGAGAGAACTCCACAGCAGTCGCTAGATTTACCTTGGCGGTAGACCGCAGATTTAAAAGACAGGGAGAGGGAGAGGCAGATTTTATCAATTGCGTAAGCTTTGGAAAAACTGCTGAATTCGCAGAGAAGTATTTTAAACAGGGAACCAAGATTGCTGTTACTGGAAGAATCCAGACAGGCAGTTACACCAATAAAGACGGGCAGAAAGTATATACAACAGATGTTGTAGTTGATGAACAGGAATTTGCAGAAAGCAAAGGTTCATCCGGTACCGAATCCGGTTATCAGCAGACGCAGAGACCAACACCCAGCCAGGCAATTGGAGACGGATTTATGAATATTCCGGATGGACTGGACGAGGAGCTGCCATTTAGTTAAAGCATAAAGAATAAAAAGAATAATCAGTTATTCATTGGATAAGGAGGTCAAGTCATGGCATATAATAAAAATGACAGAAACAGCAATAGAGATGATAAAGGCGATTCCCCTATGAGAAGAAGAAACACCCGCAGAAGAAAAAAGGTTTGTGCATTCTGTGCGGACAAAAATCATACAGGAATTGATTATAAGGATGTAAATAAATTAAAGAGATATGTATCTGAAAGAGGTAAGATTCTTCCCAGAAGAATTACAGGAAACTGTGCAAAGCATCAGAGAGCTCTTACAGTAGCTATCAAGAGAGCAAGACATATCGCTTTAATGCCTTACACACTGGATTAATAAAAGTATAAAGCCGTTACATGACTTAGGTTGTGTAGCGGCTTTTTTTAACAGAAATGCTTAAGAGTGAAATAATCCTTTGTAAAAATGGTCAGATAAGATACAATATAAGAGAACTTTAAACCGCAAACTGGGTTTAAGGACCTTTTGATCAAAGGCTTAAAAAGTGGAGATGTGCAAAGATGAAAGACTTTATATTGGAAGTATGCGCAGATTCGGTGGAATCTGTTCTGGCAGGTGAGCGCGGCGGTGCTACAAGAATTGAACTGTGCGGAAACCTTGTAATTGGGGGAACAACTCCCAGTCCCAAATTGTTTGAGGAGATTCGAAAGCATAGCCATATCCGGATGCATGTACTAATCCGTCCGAGGTTTGGAGATTTCTGCTATACCGCTTATGAATATTCTATGATAAAGGAAGAGGTTAAGATGTTTCGGGAACTGGGAGCCGAAGGAGTTGTGATTGGCATTCTGAAGCCGGAGGGTACTTTAAATATGGAGGCGATGCATGGCCTGATGGAAGAGGCCGCAGGAATGTCTGTTACACTGCACCGGGCATTTGATATGAGCGCAGATCCTTATGAGACGATGGAACAGGCTATAAGCCTGGGAATAGATACGATTCTTACTTCGGGGCAGAAAAATGTATGTACGGAAGGAATTCCGCTTCTGAAATGTCTGAAGGAAAAGAGCGGGGGGCGAATCTGCATCCAAGCGGGAGGCGGTGTAAATGCCGGTGTAATACCCATGGTGTATCAGTCTTCTGGCGTGACGGCTTATCACATGTCAGGAAAGGCAGCTTTGGACAGCGCCATGCGTTACCGGAAAGAGGAAGTGAATATGGGGCTGCCTTCTCTTAGCGAATATACAATTTATCGTACCAGGGAGGAAAATATTCGGCAGGCAAGACAGGTACTGGAGGAAATGTAAAAGTTTGCTGCCTTTAAGAATTGTGAGGAGGTCGAAAATGGATAGAAATAAAATCAGCGGGCAGAGACAGTATGAGTTTGTAGAAAGGTTTAATTATATCCGCGAAGCGGGTACTTTAGAAGAGCGGAGGGCGGCGGAGGAAATCCTGGAAGATGTTAAGAAGCTGGGACTGACCGGACGCTTGGAGGAGTTTGAATTCACTGCATATGAGATTGCGGAAGAATGTCTGGTGGTTACGGAACCATATGAAAAGGAATATCGCGTAACCGGCTATAAGAGATGCGGGGATACTCCGAAAGATGGGGTAGAGGCGCCATTTCTTTATATCGAGAACGGAGATGAAATCAGCCTTTCCTTTGCAAAGGGAAAGATTGTAATGGTAAACGGTCCGGTAAAAAAAGAAATGTATCAAAATCTTGTGAGGGCACAGGCAGCGGGGTTTGTGACGATGTCGGGTATCCCCATTGATGCAGGAGAAGATTTAGAACCCGCCGGGTATACGTTAAGAGGTGTGGAGAAAACTCCTATTCAGGGGGTGAATCTGCATTATAAGGATGCGGTGGAGCTGGTCGAAAGAGGAGCCTCCCGGGTGAAATTGACCCTGCGGCAGAAAAAAGTGACACGCGTTTCCCGGAATATTGCGGCCAGAATAGAAGGAAGTGATAAGGCGGAGGAAATGCTGACGCTAAGTGCCCACTATGATTCCGTTCCCCAGGGTCCGGGCGCTTATGATAATATGGCAGGTGCTGCTATTATCATGGAACTTGCCAGATACTTTACAGAGAATCGTCCGCGGCGAACCATGGAATTTATCTGGTTCGGTGCGGAGGAAACAGGGCTTTGCGGAAGTCTGGCCTATGTAAAAGAGCATGAAGCGGAACTTTCCGGGCATCGGTTTAACATGAATGTGGATCTGGCCGGGCAGTTAATCGGCGGAACGGTTATTGGCGTGGCAGCAGACGCCGCTGTTTGTCAGATGCTTGCTTTTGTGGTACACGAAGCAGGAATGGGCGTTTCTTTCATCAATGGTATATGGGGCAGTGATTCCAATACCTTTGCATGGAAGGGAATTCCTGCCATGACGCTCAACCGGGATGGATTCGGAATGCATACCCGCTATGATACGATTGATTTAATTTCTCCCTGGTCTTTGAAGAGGAGTGCCTTCGTACTTGGGTGTATTGCCGAAGGTCTGGCACAGGCTGAGGTGATGCCGTTTAAAAGAGAGGTTCCGGAGGAATTTAAGAAAAAACTGGATACATATTTTGCAGAAGCATAGAAATAGAATGAAAAGGCTGCCACGAAAGTATATGAACTTTTGTGGCAGCCTTTTTCCTTTGATCGAATAACAGGGATGTCTGCAGAGATATCCCAGGCTAAATTTCAGAATCCCCGGTAGAGCCGCGGAAAATAACCTTGGAGGTTACATAGATGACTTCGTATGGAACGCTGGGGTATTTAATTCGGTAAAGAATCTGCAATGCCAGGCGAAAGCCGATATTTTGATTGAATACCTGTACCGTGGTCAGACTTTCTGCCAGAGGATTTTCTGTGTTCGCGTCAAAACCGGAGAGAGCGACCTCCTCGGGTATCCGGATTCCGCGTTTTAACAGTAATTGCATCAAAATGCAGGCTACATAGTCGTTGGCACAGACAAAAGCATCCGGCATAAAGGGAAGTGTATCCAGAAAGGCTCCAATCTCTTCTTTATATGTATCAATGCCTATGGGGCTTGTCAGATTCAATTCCGGATTAACGGACAGACCATGCTGAAACAAGGCTTTGGAAAAACCCTCAAAACGTTCATGGTTTGATTTGGCGTAGTTGATATCGCCGATAAAACCAAAAGATCTCCGGCCTTTTTCAATTAAATGTTCCGTAATCGTAGAAATACTGGTACGGTTTTCTGTCAAAACCAGGTCACCGTTCAGCTCTGACGGAGGAACGGCAGTGGAGGTATCTAAAAATACTTTGGGAACAGGAGAGGCTGCCAGCAGGCGGAGCAGCTGTTCGTTGTATACGTTCATAATAATGATGCCGTGGGTACTGCCGTTGGTGAGGGAGGCAGGAAGCGTGTAATTTCCGCTGACGGAGGAAGGCAGATAAGTATATACCAGATTGACATTGTGAAGAGAAAGCTCCTTGGCAATCTGGTGAATGATGGTCATCCAGAAAATGGAAGTCTCCGGGCGGCATACGGCAACGGCGATATTTGTAGGAGACTCGGATGCGGAAGGTTGAGAAGGGCTAAAGTTTTCCGGAAATTTATAATTCATTTCCTGTGCTTTAGAGATGATTTTATTCCTAAGGTCTTCAGAAACACCTTCTTGGCCGCTGAATACCTTCCAGACTGTGGTACGGGAGACACCGAGAGAATTTGCAATTTTTTGTAGAGTAATCTTTTTCATTATTACACCAATCTGCACGCTGCGGTGCGCATATGTAGTTAAATCATGGAAAAATCCCTGGCTGTACTGAATGGGGATTTTACTCGTTGCCGTTATTATACCAGTTCATACAATTATTTTCAAATGCAAAATGAACAAAATGAACATTATCTTATTTCTGATTTTCCGTTGGAGTAAATCAGAATTTCCTTTTTTTCATCGGAAGACGGGCAGGAGATTTCAAATGTGTGAGAGGTTGTCTCGATGCGGTAGGGCAGTGGTTTTACCCTGCGGTTAACATTGCCTGGAGCGTACTTTTCGAGAGTATCCGTTAACTCCTCTAAATGATTGCTGTAATGTCCATTCAAGTCCAGAAAAATTTGTTGGGCATAATAAAGCTTTCGCAGTTCCCATTTACGGTATTCATCTTCCGGGATGACGAAGGAAGGGTTTTCTTTCGCAGCGCCGGTGAAGAATACGAAGGCCCACAATTCGGGATAGTGGATATTGACAACTCCGGTTGGTGCCCACACCCAGTTATCTTCCGGAAGGAATTGACCTGTAGAAGGATCTGTTCGTTTCTGGTATCTGCCCCCTTTGACATCGGTTTTCCATTGAACACGGGAAAAATTCATCCGGTAATATTCGCCCTCTCTGGGGGCTTGTTTCTGGGGCAGACATTCTGTGATGGAAGCAAAAGGGATGACTACCTCTACGGACCAACTCCGGTTGGAGGCGGATGGCTCGTTGACAGTGCCGTCAACGTATACAGCTGTACGTAATCCGTGGATATCGTAACCGTTAAGACCTCTGCCGTTATCCCGGTATGCTGCGGGCAGAAATAAATCCCACAGGGTATTCAGAACGTTCATTTCAAATTCATAATACTGCTGGGTATCGGAATCCGGATCAATAAAGATTTCAAAATCGTTGTCCTGAAAGATTATATCATCGCGTTTGGTGACATAGCCCCAGATTTCATTGCCGTCAAGCAGAGCGCCAACATATAAGTTTTCATCGTCCCAGAGCATCTTAGCCCGGGTTGGAAAACGCGGGCTTGGTATATGTTCTCCTTCAATGTCCAAAAACGCGCCGGTAAAAGGTGCATCTTCCCAAAAGGGCTTGTCAAGTCTTCCGTCCAAAAGAAAAGGTTTTGTGGCCCGGCGGCAATGGTAAACAGGGGGATTAAAATCTACTGCGGGGATTGGAATTCTTATAGGATTCATATCATGCCTCATTTCTGCGTGGAATTTGAAGTTTATGGAACCGTTTTGTTCCATAACAGGGCTGTGTACCGCACGTCACAGATCCTGATATAGTTTGATTATAGCATTAGGTGTACTTTTTTACAATAAAAATTTAACAATTGTGAACAAAATTCCTATAAATTGTGGACGATTTAATGAATCAAATATATGAAAATAAAAGAAAATAAGTGCGGCAGTTTAAATATTAGTTTTTGAGATAAAGCGTATTTTTGCTGATTTATAATCAAAAAACAGCCGGAAATATTATTTTAGTGTTGCAAAACGGTGAAACATTAAAAGGAGAATAAGTTAACAAAGTATATTGACAAAAATGCGAACGGATGTTAAAATCTAAAAAAATTATCAAATGGTTAACAACATGAAGAGGTACGATGGCGTAAGAAAGAGAGCTATCTGTGCCTTTTTTTTGCTGATTTATAATTAAAAAATGGCCAAAAGCAATATTTTGATGATGTAAAATTGTGAAATACTAAAAAAAGAGAACAATTTTATAAAACATATTGACAGAAATGTGAACAGATGTTAAAATTTAACCATCAAAAACACGAGGAAGCAATAAAAAACAGTAAGATATTTATGAATAATATACAAATTATTTTTAAATATGAAAAAATATGTTAAAAGTGTTCAAAATGTCAAAAAATGAAAAATAAAAGACGAGTAAAAACATCACTAGGAAGAATTGCGGAGGAGAGAAACATGAATTCGAAAACAAAAAAGAAGAAAGGCCATATATTACGGGTACTGAAAAGAGATATGTCACTCTGGATGTTTTGCATTCCGGGCATTGTACTGACATTCATCTTCAGCTACGTTCCTATGTATGGAATCCAGCTTGCGTTCAGAAGGTATAACGGCAGAGCGGGTATATGGGGCAGCCCGTGGGTGGGACTATACTACTTCAAGAGATTCTTTGAGTCTCCCTACTTTGATTCAACAATCAGGAATACTTTGATTTTGAGTCTCTACGGACTAATCGTGTCGTTTCCGATTCCGATTATCCTGGCATTGATGCTGAATTCTTTCAGGCATAAAAGATATCGTAAAGTAGTCCAGACTGTTACCTATGCGCCGAATTTTATCTCTACGGTTGTTATGTGCGGTATGATTATCCTGTTTTTGTCACCTTCCGTAGGTGTTATCAATAATATTATGCACTTCCTTGGCCTGGATCCCCTTAATTTTATGGCAAAGAAAGAATATTGGAGGCACATATATGTGTGGACCGGTGTTTGGCAAAGTACCGGATGGAGTTCTGTTATTTACTTTGCGGCTTTGTCCGGCATCAGTCCGGAACTGCATGAGGCGGGCCGCTGTGACGGTGCGACTAAGCTCCAGCTGATACGGCACATAGATCTTCCTTCCATTTTACCTACGGCAACCATCCTGCTGATTATGAGCTGCGGAAGTATTCTTTCTGTCGGATTTGAAAAAGCCTATCTGCTGCAAAATAACCTGAACCTGACGGTATCTGAAATTATTTCAACCTATGTATATAAGGTGGGTCTGATTAACAACGACATATCGTATTCGACGGCAATTGGTCTCTTCAATACATTAATTAACCTGGTTATGCTTATAGCTGTAAATAAAGCGGCTGATAAACTTTCAGGCAACAGCTTATGGTAGGAGGAAAGAAAAAATGAAGAAAGAAAAGTCGATACAATCTTTCAGAAAAAAGAAAACAAAGCGCTGCAAGGAAGATGTAGTTTTTGATACAGTAACGTTCCTTGTTCTGACAGCTATTTTGATTATTGTAGCATATCCCTTGTACTGGGTTGTTATTTCATCCATTAGTAAACCCAGTGCTGTGTCCAGCGGTGATGTTTTATGGAAACCGATTGGATTTACGTTGAAGGGTTATGTGGAAGTATTTAAGAACAGCGCAGTTATGAGAGGTTTTTTGAACTCCGTTATTTATACTGTTTGCGGAGTAGCCGTTAACCTGGCTGTAACCCTTCCTACGGCCTATGCCCTGTCCAGAAGTGTATTTGGCGGAAAGAAACCAATTACAATATTTTATATGATAACCATGTTTTTCGGCGGTGGTCTGATTCCTACCTATCTGGTAGTCAAGAACTTACATATGTTAAATAGCATGTGGGCACTTATTCTTCCGGGCTGTTTAAGTGTATATAACATGATTGTGGCCAGAACCTTTTTCAAGTCGAATATTTCAGAAGAACTGTATGAAGCAGCCGAGATTGACGGCTGTTCCCAGGGGAAGTTTTTCTTTAAAATTGCACTTCCGCTGTCAAAGGCCATCATTGCCATTCTTGTGCTGTACTATGGTGTAGGACATTGGAACGCTTACTTCTCGGCGCTGGTATATATCTCTGATAAGGATCATTATCCGCTGCAGCTTGTATTGCGTAATATCCTGATTACGAATGAGACAGCACTGTCGCAGACGGCAACTACAAAGGCTGCCAGAGAAGCGCTTCGTGAAAAGCAGCAGTTGATTGATGTTATGAAATATTCCCTGATTATTATCAGCAGCATTCCGGTGTTGGTTATGTATCCCTTTATCCAGAAGCATTTTGTAAAGGGAGTAATGATTGGCTCTGTTAAAGGCTAGAAGGAACTGCGAAAGGAACCGTTTATTTGCCGGCGGTTTTATAAACTCCGGTGTATAAATAAATAGAAAGAGGAGGAAATTATTATGAAAAGAAAAGCGATTGCACTTTTACTGGCTATGGCCATGTGCACAACAACTCTTGCAGGATGCAGCAGCAAGGGAAACAATGGGGCAGACAACAGCAAAACATCGACACCCGCAGCTTCGTCGGACACAATCGATGAGAACGGAAAGGTAAACAGCCTGATGTATAAAGAGGGACTTCCCCTTGTAGATGAAGGCGCTTACGGCTTCTCCATCTTTGTGGATGATTCCAGCGAAACGGGAAAATTCTACATGATGGATGAACTTAAGAAACAAACCAATGTGGATGTAACCTTAAAACTTTTCCCTTATGAAACTGCCAAGGAGAGACTGAACCTGGATTTGAACTCCGGTGATTATGCAGACGTAATCGGAGGATGGACCTTAAGTGACAGCATGGTTCTGACCTATGGGGTAAAGCAGGGAATATTCATTCCGCTGGAAGATTATTTTGAGAAATACTGCCCTAATATTTCCGCTATTTTGGATTTACCGGGTGTAAGAGAACAAATGACGGCTCCTGATGGGCATATCTACACAATTCCCTATGTAACAGGTGACACTACCGTAGGATATTCACCTTATATCAACGGCAAATGGCTGGAAAATGTCGGAATGGAAATGCCTAAAACCACAGATGAGTTCGAAGCGGTACTGAAGGCCTTTAAAGAAAAGGATGCCAACGGAAATGGCGATTCGAACGATGAAATTCCGTTTTCTACCGATCCCAATAACAAACATATCGAAGCGATGGCCGGATGGTTTGGCATGCCTATGGACAAAACCGGCGTTGCGATACAAGGAGATAAAGTGGTTTACGGTGGTGCCAGTGATGCGTACAGAAAGTTTTTAAGTTGGTTTAACGGCCTTTACAAAGAGGGACTGATAGACAATGAGCTCTTCACACAGGACAGCTCCACCTGGGAAGGCAAAGGAAATAAAGACCTGTACGGTGTATCCATTGCTTACGGAAGTAATGAGTTCTCCGGCATTGTGCAGACTACAGAAAAAAGCGAATACGATGTTCTGCCTGTGCTGAATACAGATAAGGGCGGCATATGGCTAAGAGATACCAATGGTTTCAGTGTATTTAGAACTCAGGCAGTTATTACAGATAAGGCAAAGAATCCGGAAGTAATCTGCCGTTGGTTTGACAATGAATTCTCATTGGAAAATGGTATCGGATGCAACAGAGGTCCTGTAGGTGTAGTTACATTTAAAGAAGGTGACGGATACCGTGCTATTGATACAACTACTCTGCCGGCAGAGCAGCAGGAAGAGGTAAGCTGGAGCAACCTGTGGCCTCAGGCTCTTCCGAAATATTTACCCGCAGGATATAAGTTTATTGAAGACAGTCCTCTGTATGATGAGAAAAAGGCAATGGAGAAAGTCTATGAATCCAATCTGACAAAAGAGATAATTCCCTCTAATTGGATTGCTCTTGATGACATTGACAGGTATTCGGATATCAGCACCGCTCTGACTGATTACTTCAATCAACAACAGGCACTGTTTGTAACAGGAGAGCAGGATGTAAATGATGATGCACAGTGGAAAGCATATGTAGACGGTCTTAAAGCTTTAGGATTGGAAGACTGGGTTAAAATGCGAGGCATCGATACAATAGCAGAATAACAGGCAGTATCGCAAGCACGCTTGCGATATGCATGGGGATTAGGCTGACGTTTAAGCAGTACCGGAGAAAAGCATATTACAGTTCTGTATAGTAATATGCTTTTCTTACTTTCGGATAAGAGGGAGGTTTTTTCTATGATGCAGGAATGGTTCAGGCAGGCAAAGCTGGGTATTTTTATTCATTATGGTATCTACGCAGTGGGAGATGTGTCAGAATCCTGGTCTTTCCATAACGGCAATATCTCTTATGAGGATTATATGAAGCAGTGTGAAGGCTTTACAGCTTCCCGTTATAATCCCCGGGTGTGGGCTGAAATTTTTAAAAAAGCAGGAGCACAGTACGTAGTTATGACTTCAAAGCACCATGACGGTGTGGCTCTGTTTGACACAAAATACAGTGAATTGAGTGTGGTAAAGAAGACACCGGCTGCCAGGGATCTGGTAAAGGAATATATTGATGCGATGAGTGAAGCCGGACTGAAAGTGGGCATTTATTATTCCCTGATTGACTGGTCGGATTCCCGTTATCGGAGTATCTATCCGGAAGGGGCGAAAAAAGAGGAATGCCTTAAGGATATTTATGGTTCACCGGCAGGCGGTGAAGAAGATTACGGGAAATGGGAGGAATTTCTGGAATTTAACCAAAATCAGTTAAGAGAACTGATGACCGGCTATAAGACCGTAGACCTTCTGTGGTTCGACGGAGACTGGGAAAGAAGTGCTGCTCAATGGAAGATGCCTGAATTCCGTGAATATCTTCATACGTTGAATCCCAATGTGGTTTTAAATTCCCGGATGCAGGGATACGGCGATTACCAGACACCGGAACAGGGAATCCCCCTTTACGGACCGGAAGGGGAATGGGAGTTCTGCACCACAATTAATGATTCCTGGGGCTACCGCCTTTCTGACAACGATTACAAGACCAGCGGGCAGATTGTGCGGATGTTCTGTGACTGTATCACACTGGGAGGCAGGATGCTGTTGGATGTAGGCCCAAAAGAGGACGGTACTCTGGACGACCGTCAGGAAAAAGTGCTCATGGACCTGGGGAATTGGATTCATGACCATGAGGAAGCGGTATATGGAACGGGCAAGGGTTTAAGTTACCGGCAGTTTCTGGGAGGCAGCACCTTATCTGCGGATAGTAAAACAATCTATTTGTTTGTATACGATAGGCCGGTGGAAGCGCTGTGTGTGAAAGGAATTAAAACACAGGTTAAAAGGATCACGGTGCTTCACAGTCAGGAGGAAGTGAAATTCACCTATACGGGAGCATTACCCTGGAGCGGCATTCCGGGTACTCTTTGGATTTGGGCAGGAGGCATACAGACACATCCTTTTGCTACCGTACTGAAGGTGGAACTGGAAGGCGAGATTACCTACAATCTGGGTCATGGGGAAGTTGTGACTAATAACGATTAACCAGCCAAAAGGCTTTAAAATACAGTAATTGTAAAAGCACAAATACAAAAAGGAAGGACCGGGTGGCGGATATGGAAAATGATATAACTGCTGATTTCGTGAAAATGGACGAGACAGAGAAAATAACAGCAGAAAATGAAGGGTCACAGCTCAAAGAAGGGGAAACGGAAGAAAAGATACAGCAGGGCGTACATAATTACAGTGCCGCTGATGAATATGTGTGGCCCACAGATACAAAGGTTCTTCAAAAACTGGAATGGTTCCAGGATCAGAAGCTGGCCCTGATGATGCACTGGGGTCCTTATTCCCAGCTTGGAATTGTGGAATCCTGGGCACTTTCGGATGCAGATGCGGAATGGTCCAGAACGGGAATTGACTGGGAGGTCAGCGGGTCAGAATTCAAAGAACAGTATTTTGGGCTGAACAAAACCTTTAATCCTATCCGCTTTGAACCGGAAAAATGGGCGGATATTGCAGCAGAGGCAGGAATCCGCTATCTGGTATTCACCACGAAGCACCATGACGGCTTTTGTATGTGGGATACCAGATATTCCGACTATAAAATTACAGGGGAAGACTGCCCCTACCATACAAATCAATATGCGGACATATGCGGACATTTATTTGAGGCCTTCCGGAAGAAGGGAATCGGTATAGCTGCCTATTTCTCCAAAGCAGACTGGCATATTGACAGTTACTGGGCAAAAGGTTATCCGAGAGGGGACTATATGTGGAGAGGCCCTTCTTATGTACCGGCAGAGCACCGGGAGGAATGGGAAAAATTTGTCCGGTTTACCGGGAATCAGATTAAAGAACTGGCAGCCAATTACGGAAAGCTGGATATCATGTGGTTTGATGCCGGCTGGGTGTGTGAGCAGACAGGACAGGATATCCGCCTTGGTGAAATAATTGATGAAATCAGGACATGGCAGCCCGGAATGCTGTGCGCTGACAGAACCATTGGCGGTCCTTATGAAAATTATATTACGCCGGAACAGTGTGTGCCGGAAAAACCTCTGGGGGTGCCGTGGGAAAGCTGCATTACTCTGGGTACCTCATTTTCTTTTGCCTATGAAGACACCTATAAATCTCCCAGAGAGGTAATCCATCTATTAACGGATATCGTAGCAAAGGGTGGGAATCTGGCAATTAATGTAGGACCCCAGCCTGACGGACGGCTTCCGAAGGGGGCAGTGGCTGCCTTAAAGGGAATGGGAGCATGGCTGAAAGTGTTTGGTGAGGCTATCTATGGTACAAGAGTCTGCGCACCCTATAAGAAAGAAAATATCGCCTTTACCAGAAAAGGGGAAACCGTATATGCTCTGGAAATGTTTGCAGAAGAAGAAGCTGCCGTTCCGGGTGAGGTGTGGATTCCCTATGAAGGAAAAGTAAAAAATGTGACCATGCTGGATACGGCCGAGAGGGTTTTATTTACCTGCAGTACGGGCGGCATTACGGTGAAAGCACCTTGCTGTGACAAAACGGCAGCGCCCATTGCCAGAGTATATAAACTGGAAGTGTAAACAGGGACTTCGGAGGAGTATAAACAGATAGAAGGAAGGCAGGATGGAAAATGTTTTCGACACATTTGCAGGAATATGCTTTGGACAAATATCAGGGAAGAAAAAAGTATTATAGTTGCCTATGGGAGGAAATAGAAGAGGCGTTAAAAGGCTGCACGGAAGAAGAGGCAATTTTGATGCGTTTTCTTTATGGAACAATGCCTGTGCGTGATGCGGGAGAATATGACTTTCAGGTTTTCTTAAGCTATGTACAGCATGCTCTCTGGCTTCGCAGGAATATGAAATGGTGCGGGGAACTGACAGAGGATATCTTTATTCACCATGTGTTGTATTACCGCATTAATTCTGAAGATATCAGTGACTGCCGGAAATTCTTTTATGAGCAGCTAAAAGACAGGATACAGGGAATGAGCCTGGAAGAAGCCGTAATTGAAATTAATTACTGGTGTGCGGAAAATGCCGTGTATGAATCAACGGACGAACGCACCGCTTCTCCTATGACAGTGTTCCGGTGCGGAAAGGGCCGCTGTGGGGAAGAATCAACATTTGCAGTTACGGCATACCGAAGTGTGGGAATTCCGGCCCGTCAGGTCTACACGCCGAGATGGGCTCACTGTGATGATAATCATGCCTGGGTGGAAATTTACCTTCATGGAAAATGGTATTTCATTGGAGCCTGCGAGCCGGAGGAGGGATTGAATAGAGGATGGTTTACTGTGCCCGCCAACCGTGCAATCTTGATTCACAGCCGCACATTTTCTGATTTTATGATTAACTCTTCAGAAGAATGTATCGGAAAAGAAAATCTTCTGACCTATTACAATAATACGCCTTTTTATGCCAAAACGAGAGAACTTACCGTGACGGTAAAAGATCAGAAGGGACAACCGGTTAAGGATGCCTTTGCCGCTGTGGAGATCCTTAATATGGCGGAATATTTTCCCGCCGTTACTTTGGTGACGGACAGTAAGGGAGAAGCGCATGTCTCTGTTGGACTTGGCGACGTCCGGGTAAGAGCCTGGAAGGGAGATACCTTTGGGGAAAAGAAAGTTTCCTTAAAAGTAACTGCGAAAGCGGAGCTGTCACTTGAGTGCAGTGCGGGGAAACCGGATTGGGTAACGGATGAATGGGAACAGGCAGGATTTTCCGCGCCCGAAGAGTGCCCGATGCACCTGGGGAGGGAAACCCAGGAACAAAAAGAACGGAAGGCAAGACGTCTGAAAGAAGCCAATCAGATTCGGGAACAGCGTTTTGTGGCCTGCTATGATGAAAAGCTGGCGTCTGTATATACAGAGGAAGCGGGGATGTTTCGTACCGCAGGCGAAAATGCCGCGGAAATACGTGCTTTTTTGACAAAGGATGAAAATCCCGGCAGAAGACGAATGCTCCACAGTCTGGCAGTAAAAGACTATAAAGATTTGAAAGCCAGCATTCTGGAAGATCATCTGGGTTGTGAACAGGGCAGTTTAAACGAGGAAACCTATGAGAAGTACCTGCTTTGCCCAAGAATATCCAAAGAAGAACTGACTCCTTACCGGAGCTTTATCCGTGCGTATTTTAAAGAGAACGAGAAAGAACGTTTTGGGAAAAATCCGGAGCAGATTTGGAAATATATCAAAGATACCATACATTATGACACAGAAGTTGATTACAGTACAATCTGCGCTACTCCCATCGGGTGCCTGAAGATGAAACAGGGAAATTCCCTGGCACAGAAAATCCTGTTTGCGGCAATCTGCCGGAGCTTAAACATTCCGGCCAGACTGAACTCCGTTACGCTGGCGCCGGAATATCTGAAAGAGGGCGTCTTTACCATACCCGAAGGCTTTGCAGAAGGACAAAAAGCGAAAGATATTGCAAAAGAGGATGCGGCATCCCTGATTTTGAAAGTGAAGGACAAAAGCAAATGGAATTATTTCCAAACCTGGACCATTGGTAAGCTTGAGGGCGTACATTTTGATACACTGAATTACGAAGGAGTTTCTTTTGAAGATAATGCCCTGGAGCTTGTACTGGAGCCTGGAGTTTACCGCCTTATTACTTCAATGCGCATGCCTAATGGTGACCAGCATACATCCCAGAGGGTATTCTGTCTTGAACACGGGGAACAAAAGTCCATAGAAATGACACTTTGGGAAAGCGAAGCAAAAGATATGCTGGTGAATTACAGCCTGAACGATTTTCCGGTACAGGACAATACAGGAAAAGAATATATGGTTTCTGAACTTGTGACAGAGAATGCTGTGATTCTGGCGTTCCTTGGGGTGGGTGAAGAGCCTACCGAGCATGTATTAAATGAATTGCTGGCGTCTGCATCTCATTGGAAGGAAACCGCTGCCAGAATGGTCATGGTCCTCCGGGAGCCGGGAGAACTAAAAAATGCGACCCTGCGCAGGGTTTTAGAGAGTCTCTCCGGAGTTGAACTTTTTTTTGACGAACAGAGAAGCTGCGAAAGAGCGGCCGCTAAGATGCATGTGGATGCAGACAAACTTCCTGTCCTTATTCTGATACAAAAAGAACTGGTCGGCATTTATGCCTGTGCGGGATATAATGTCGGCAGTGTGGAGCTTATGTTGAAACTTCTGGAACAATAACAAATTACAAGGAGGAAAACAAATGAGTAAAATTATTGGAAATTCCCTGCCGTCCATCCCCTGGCAGGATAAACCGGAGGGATATAAAAAGCCGGTTTGGCGCTATCAAAATAATCCGATTATAAAAAGAGATGCCATACCAAGTTCCAACAGTATCTTCAACAGTGCCGTAATCCCCTATAAAGAAGGTTTCGCAGGGGTGTTCCGCTGTGACAGCAGAGCGGTGAGCATGGATATCTTCGCGGGGTTCAGTGAAGACGGCATCCGCTGGAATATTAATGAAGAACCCATCACTTTTCTGGGAGAAGACCCGGAAATATTAAAAAGAGAATACCGCTATGACCCAAGGGTGTGCTTTATTGAAGACAGGTATTATATTACCTGGTGCAACGGCTATCATGGACCCACCATCGGCGTAGGCTATACTTTTGATTTTAAAACCTTTTATCAGCTGGAAAATGCATTCCTGCCCTATAACCGCAACGGTGTCCTGTTTCCGAGAAAAATAGGCGGAAAGTACGCAATGCTTAGCAGGCCCAGCGATACGGGACATACTCCTTTCGGTGATATATTCTATAGTCAGAGCAGTGACTTGGAATACTGGGGACATCACAGGCATGTTATGTCCTCCTTTAAAGGAGATGATTCCGCATGGCAATGGACTAAGATCGGGCCTGGTCCCATTCCCATAGAGACGGATGAAGGCTGGCTGCTGATTTATCACGGTGTTATCAATACCTGCAACGGTTTTGTATATCGTGTGGGTTCTGCCATACTGGACCTTGAAGAGCCCTGGAAAGTAAAATACCGCTCCAAGTATTATATTCTGGGGCCGGAAGAATACTATGAGTGTGTGGGCGATGTGCCAAATGTAGTGTTCCCCTGTGCTGCCTTAACTGATAAAGATACCGGAAGAATTGCCCTTTATTACGGCTGTGCCGATACGGTAACAAGTCTGGCCTTTACTACGGTGGACGAATTAATCCAATTTACGAAAGAACATACATTATAACACCCATGTATGCCGCATGAAATGAAAAGTGTGAAATGTTTTTTATTTCACACAAATCCCCGTGCGTATCGCAAGCTTGCCAGCAGATTGCTCGCAATCATCTGTGATATTGCTTAAATAGAAATTGCCGGAGAGGCTTGGAGGAAGGCTGTTATGCGTTATTTAGATAAAAGAGTAAGAGTCATCTGCGATGAACTGAAGAAACTGTCTGTCGTAAAAACAGTGCCGGTGGAAAACTGGTTTTATAAGAAAGGAAATTATATTCATCCTGAGGATGCCTGGAACGCATCCCCGGAATGGGAGACTTTTGACAGCAAAACCATGCACTGGTACGGCCCTGATGAACATTATTGGTTCCGCAGCAGTTTTACGGTACCGGAAAGTCTCCAGGGAAAAGGCATATGGCTGAATGTTAAAACACAGGTTGAGGAATGGGATGACGGAAAGAACCCTCAATTTCTGCTGTTTGTAGATGGAACCTCGACCCAGGGACTCGATATGAACCACCGTCAGGTATTTTTGACAAAAGAGGCTGTAAAAGGGAATACTTACCTTTTGGAACTGCAATCCTATACGGGAACCCTGCATTCGGAATTCAATCTGATCGTAGAGGTTCAGGAAATCGATCCGAAAATCCAAAAGCTCTATTATGATATCAATGTGCCCTTAAGTGCCTTTAACCGTATGGAGAAAGACGACAAGGTACGGATGGATATTGAAAGAGTATTGAATGAAACGGTTAATTTACTGGATCTTCGGACTCCCTATTCCGGGGAATTCTATGATTCCCTGGAAGCGGCTGAAAGCTATATTGCAAAAGCTTTATATGAGGACATGGCAGGATTTCAAGATGTTATTGCCACCTGCATCGGACATACCCATATTGATGTGGCCTGGTGGTGGACGGTAGAGCAGACCAGAGAAAAAGTGGGGAGAAGCTTTGCCACCGTATTGAAACTGATGGAAGAATATCCGAATTATAAATTCATGTCCAGCCAGCCCCAGTTATATTATTTTCTGAAAGAACGTTATCCGGAACTGTATGCAAGACTGAAGGAGAGAGTAAAGGAAGGACGCTGGGAGCCTGAAGGCGGCATGTGGGTAGAGGCAGACTGTAATCTTACCTCCGGGGAATCCCTGGTTCGGCAGTTTCTCCACGGAAAGAAGTTTTTTAAGGAGGAATTCGGAGTGGATAACCGGATACTCTGGCTTCCGGATGTATTCGGTTATTCCGGTGCACTGCCCCAGATAATGAAAAAATGCGGTATCGATTACTTCATGACGACAAAGCTTGCCTGGAACCAATTCAATAAGATTCCTTTTGATACCTTTGAATGGAAAGGAATCGACGGTACCAGGGTCCTGACTCATTTGATTACCACACTGGGGGTGGGACAAAGCAGTGAAGAATTCTTTACTACCTATAACGGAATGCTGCATCCCGATGCCATCATGGGGGGCTGGATGCGTTACCAGAATAAGGATATCAATGAAGATATTCTGATTTCCTATGGATATGGCGACGGTGGCGGCGGTCCTACCAGAGAAATGCTGGAGACCTCTTTGCGTATGGAAAAGGGAGTGAAGGGGATTCCGAAGGTGCGTCAGGAATTTGCAGGAACCTATTTTAAGGAACTGGAAGAGAGGGTGAAAGGAAATAAACGCCTTCCTCTTTGGGAAGGGGAACTGTATTTTGAATATCACCGGGGAACCTATACTTCCATGGCAAGAAATAAACGATCCAATCGTAAGAGTGAGCTGATGCTTATGGATCTGGAGCTGCTGTCCCTGCTGGCTAAGGAAAAATGTGCCTATCCGGCGGGAGAACTGGACCATATGTGGAAGACTGTTCTTATAAATCAGTTCCATGACATCCTTCCCGGTTCCTCCATTAAGCAGGTTTATGAAGTAACCAGACAGGAATATGCCGAATTGAAGGAAAAGGGAGAAGCCCTTATCGGGGAACGCCTAAGGGCATTAACCGGTGAGGATAAGAAGGGCTGCATCACTGTTTATAATACCCTGGGATTTGAAAGGGACGATGTGATTAATCTGGGGAACTTTGAAGGAGCGGCTTTAATGGATGAAACCGGAACCAGATATCCGGTTCAGAAAACACCGGAGGGAGCAGTTGCTTTTGTAAAAAACCTGCCTTCCAAGGGGTGGAAAACCTTTCAGCCGGACAGTGAGAAAGAGGACATTGCCCTTCCTTTTCACCTGGAGGAGAATTGCCTGGAAACACCTTACTACCGGATATGCTTCAATGAAAAAGGTCTGATTGTTTCCCTTTTCGATAAGGAAAATGACAGAGAAGTAATACAGCAGGGTAAAGAGGCAAATTTATTCTGCATGTATGAGGATAAGCCCATCTATTATGATAATTGGGATATCGATATCTATCATACAGAAAAAAGCTGGGAGGTAACCGATATTACCAGGCTGGAATGGGTTCAGTTAGGAGAGGTGTGCGCTGTACTGGAAATCGACCGGAAGATCAGCAATTCCCTGATTAAGCAGCAAATCCGCTTCTATGCACAGAGCAGGAGGATTGATTTCTCCACCTATGTGGACTGGAAGGAACACCAGCATTTGTTAAAGGTCCACTTTCCGGTGGATATTCATACGGATGAGGCGGCCTTTGACATTCAGTTCGGCAATGTAACAAGGAAAGTCCATTCCAATACCAGCTGGGATGAAGCAAGATTTGAAAGCTGCGGACAGAAATGGATGGATTTATCGGAAGGCCATTATGGTGTCAGTTTGTTAAATGACTGCAAATACGGTCATTCCGTAAAGGAAGGCAATATGGCACTTACCTTGATTAAATCAGGAATTGAACCGAATCCCACCACAGACCAGGAAGAACATTTCTTCACCTATGCCATTTATCCTCACGCAGAAACCTGGCGTAACAGTGAAACGGTACAGGAAGCCTATAAATTAAACCAGCCGGCCTATGCAGTATCCGGCGGGGTACCGGCAAGCGGGTATTCCCTTGCATCTGTGGATAAAAAGAATGTTATGCTGGAGACTGTAAAAGAGGCGGAAGACGGTAACGGTATGATACTCCGTATGTATGAGTTTGAGAATGCTGCGGTGAGGGCATTAGTCAGGCTGGATCTTGGGGGAAGAAAATTCAGGGTTTCAGAGTGCAATCTGCTGGAAGAGAGTATTTCAGAGACAGAGGTGCAGGCGGATGGTTTTTCAGTCCGCATTAAGCCTTATGAGATAAAGACATACCGCGTTCAGATAGAGCAGTAAAATGTTGTGTATGGCCGTAACCTTATGATATATCCGGCAGGTACGAAAGTTTGGGAATATGACAGAGAGAAAGACGGGCTGATGGATTAATGCCAGCAGTCCGTCTTTTGCAGTTTTTATTATAGGAAGATCAGCTGATGGGCTATCTTATTTTACCGGTTCAAAGTTTGTAGAATCTCCATAAGAAATATCAAAGGTAAGATAAATTAGCTCAACGGGTGAATCAGGGTCGTTAATCCGGTAGAGGAGCTGCTTTACCAGCCGTTTTCCCAATGCTCTGGTATCCACCTGCACCGTTGTAAGATAATTGACAAGCTCGCTGTACTCGGTATTTCCGTCATAACCGGAAACAGCTACGTCTTTTGGCACATCAAGGTTATGCTCCTTTAAGTACCGG
This sequence comes from Anaerocolumna xylanovorans DSM 12503, assembly GCF_900143645.1. GTDB lineage: Bacteria > Bacillota > Clostridia > Lachnospirales > Lachnospiraceae > Anaerocolumna > Anaerocolumna xylanovorans. The sequence goes on from NZ_FRFD01000006.1 coordinate 128,287, forward strand.
ATTACAAGGTTGGCCAGGAAATCACTGGCACAGACAAAAGCTTCCGGCATCTTATCCAGGCCATCCAGGAACTGGCTGATTTCCTCGGCATAGGTATAGATTCCGATGCTGCCGGTAAGGCATTTACCGGGGTCAGAGAACAGGTTATGGTTAGCCATAGCCTGCTTATAACCCAGGTACCGGTCGTTATTGGTTCTGGCATAATCCGTAGCACCGATAAATCCGATATCGGTTCTTCCTTTTCGGATAATGGAATCGGTTATTTTTCGGACGCTTTTACAGCCTTCCAGCAGGACCAGGTCACCGGTCAGAATGTCATCTGGAATGGAAGTGACAGTATCCAGGAATACTTTTGGGATTCGCAGTTCATTTAACATCTCAAGAAGAGGTGCATCGTAGATATTAAGTATAATCATTCCCTGTATGGTTTTGTTGGTCAGAACAGGGGGCAAAGTGTAGGAGTCCGTATGTCCTAAAGGAGCATAGATATACATCAGATTAATATTGCTTTCGGCCAGTTCTTTTGCAATATAATGAATGATATTCATCCAGAAAATAGAAGAATCAGGGCGGGATACGACAACTGCCACGGTTATTGGTGTTTCTGTTTCCGGGATTTCGTTTGAAGCTTCCGTTATCAGAGGCTGTCCAAGCTTTGGGTAACCCATTTCCTGCGCTTTTGAAATAACCTGTTTGCGAAGGGTATCCGAAACTCCAGGATACTCATTAAAAACCTTCCAAACCGAAACTCTGGATACGTCAAGAGCATCAGCGATATCTTGCATTGTAACTTTTCCCATGATTCCCTCCATATTGACATGTATAATCTCGGAAGGAAAACAGCACACCTATTTTCCTTTAATTCCTTTCATTATAGCATAAGTTGAAAACGGATACAAATATAATTTGTTAAAAATGTTAACTTAGGTTTGAATATCTGTTCTTAATAGGATAATATAATTGTGATTAAAGTGTCAAAAGGTGCGCAGTACTGATTTTGATGTAAGATATCGGTATGTAAGTGGACTTACGACAGCAATATCTTGTAACAGAATTGCATTTTCGGTGCTTTTGATACCTTAATTAATTATAAAAATTTAATAAAAACGAGGAATTATGTTGTAAAAATGATTAAAAAATGTTAACATTTATTAAAACATTAAGTTGACAAATTTACAATAGTTAAAGGTCGTAAAGAGAGGTTGGGCGTCATGCACTCAGCAGAAGAAAGAGCAAAAGAACTACTGGCTAAGATGACACTGCAGGAAAAGATAGGGCAAGTGAACCAGAGGCTGTACGGTTTTGGAATTTATCAAAGGATTTCACGGAATGGACAGGAAGATGATATTATCCTGTCAGAGGAATTCAAACAGGAGGTCAGGAGGTACAGCGGTCTTGGTGTACTTTATGGTTTATACCGGGCAGACCCCTGGTCCGGCAAAAACTTTGATAACGGTCTCACAGGAAACTATGCAGCCAAAGTATATAATATGGTACAAAGATATGTAATAGAGCATTCCAGATTGGGAATCCCCATGATGCTAAGTTCTGAGTGTCCTCATGGACACCAGGCACTGGATGGATATCTTCTGCCGGTGAATCTGGCGGTAGGAGCATCTTTCCATCCGGCGCTGCTGGAAAGAGCCTACCGGGTCTGCGGCAGGCAGATGAAAGAAATGAAAGTGGATATGGCACTGATTTCTACTCTGGATATCCTGCGGGATCCAAGATGGGGAAGAAGTGAAGAATGCTACGGCGAAGACCCCTATCTTGCTTCGGAGTTTGCAAAAGCAGCAGTAAAAGGTGTGCAGAAAGAAGGAGTGGCCGCAGTAGTGAAACATTTCTGTGCCCAGGGAGAAGGAACCGGAGGGATTAATGCCAGCGCTGCAAGAATCGGGGAAAGAGAGCTTCGGGAAATCCATCTGCCGGTGATGAAGGCCTGTGCCCGGGTTTGTGCAAAAGGAGTGATGGCGGCTTATAATGAAATAGACGGGATTCCCTGCCATGCCAATAAGAAGCTTTTAACAGACATATTAAGAGGCGAGATGGGTTTTCAGGGAATTGTGATGGCGGATGGAGTTGCCATAGACCAGCTGGATGTCATGACGGGAGACAATGTGCTTTCGGGAGCCCTGGCTTTGAGGGCCGGTGTGGATATCGGTTTATGGGATCAGGCTTTTGGAAAGCTCGGGGAAGCTATAGAGAAAGATGTCACGCTTAAGGAGGAACTTGACCGGGCTGTTTTACGGGTGCTTACCATGAAGTATGAAAGAGGGCTGTTTGATAATCCCTATATGGAAGAAAGCGGTCAGAGTTCAGTTTATGGTTATGAGAAGAATACGGAGAGCCTGGACTTAGCCAGAGAATCCCTTATCCTGCTGGAAAACAGAAAGGATATCCTTCCTCTTTCCCTTGACCGGCTTCAATCCGTTGCAGTGATCGGACCTAACAGTGATGCATTATATAACCAGTTGGGTGACTATACGCCGCCCGTAAGGGAAGAAGAGGGAGTAACGGTACTGGAGGGAATAAGACAGGCGGTCAGAGATTATGAAGGACAGACCGGACGGAAAATCAGGATAAACCATGTAAAGGGCTGCGGTCTTCTTAATACCTCCGAAGACGATATTGAAGGGGCAGTACGGGCAGCAAAAGAGTCGGATGCGGTAATTCTGGTACTCGGAGGTTCCTCCAGCCGGTTTGGAGAGGTGGTCTTTGATTCTAACGGTGCGGCCATATACAGCGGAAGGGAAGATATGGACTGCGGAGAGGGTATGGATGTGTCCAGCCTTAAGCTTCCCGGCCTTCAGGACCGGCTGGCCAGGGAAGTATTGTCTGCGGGGGTTCCGGTCATTGCCGTTTGTATACAGGGAAGGCCCTATGCAATAACAGAACTTTCCCGGAAAGCAGATGGACTTCTTTGCTGCTTTTACCCGGGAATGAAAGGAGGACAGGCAGTTGCGGAAACTATCTTTGGGAAGATTTCCCCTTCCGGCTGTCTTCCGGTATCCATTCCGAGACATTCAGGACAGCTTCCGGTTTATTATAACTACAAATCTTCTTACCGTGCCATGAGTTATCAGGATTTAGAAAGTACACCCCTTTATACTTTTGGTTACGGAAAAAGCTATACCTGTTTTTCTTTCGGAGGTACCCGGATGGAAATCCCGGCAGATGGGGAAGAGGCAGGAGAAATTGCAGTTATAACAGCAGAAAAGTTAAAGACTTCAGGAATCCGGCTGCATTTTACAGTTACCAATAACGGGAAAATGGATGGTTTTTGTGTACCGCAGCTTTATATCCGTCAGAAACGTTCGGGCACCATCCGAAGAGTTAAGGAATTAAAGGATTTCTGTAAGGTATGGATTCCTATGGGTGAGACAAGGGAATGTATGTTAGCTTTGGATGAAGAAAAGCTTTCCATTTGGAATGAGAAGATGGAATTTGGGGTCGAACCCGGTACCTTCCATTTGCTTTTACAAGATGGGGAAGGGATTATATGGGAAGGCGACCTGGATATCATATAGAATAATGAATGCGCAAAGGTATAGCGCAGGAACGGAGAAAATCATGTATATTTTACCGGTACCCAGGCAATGGGAAGAAAAAGAAGGTTTATTTTTACTGGATTACCGTTGCAGAATTGCGGTGGAAGCTACGGTTACGGAACATATTTATTATTATGCAAAACTTTTGCAGGAGGATCTGGAAAAACAATTGGGCTATGCCCCTGCCATAAGCAGGGGAGAAAGTTCTGCAGGTGATATCCTGCTGGGAATTAACTCTTCCCTCTTAGAAGAAGAATATCATCTGAATATCTGTAGAGAGGGCATTTACCTGGTGTCCGGAAGTGAAAAGGGGCTTTTATACGGCATACAGACCCTGCGCCAGATGGTTTCCCAGGCGGGAGCCCTGCTTCCCTGCTGTGAAATTAAGGATTATCCGGGCATAACCAACCGGGGATATTATTTTGATGTTACCAGAGGGCGGATTCCTACCATGGAAAGCCTTAAGGCCCTGGCAGACAAATTGAGCTATTACAAAATGAACCAGCTGCAATTGTACATCGAACACAGTTACCTTTTCCGGAATCAGAGTGAGGTCTGGAGGGATGATACGCCTCTGACAGCCGAGGATATTCTGGAACTGGATGCTTATTGCCGGCGTCTGAATATTGAGCTGGTGCCTTCTGTGTCCACTTTTGGGCATCTTTACAAGGTATTAAAAACGAAAACCTATGGAGTCTACTGTGAAGCTCCCGAACAGACAAAAGAAGAATTCTCTTTCCATGACAGAATGCATCATCATACGCTGGATGTATCCAATGAAGGGAGTATTGAGTTTGCAAAGAAACAAATAGAAGAGTTTCTGCCTTTATTTACATCAGAACATTTTAATATCTGCGCAGATGAAACCTTTGACCTTGGCAAGGGAAAGAGCAGGGAACTGGCTGAAAATAAGGGGATTCAGAGGCTGTATCTGGAATTTGTAAAAGAGTTATGTGAATTTGTAATAGAAAAAGGGAAACGTCCTATGTTCTGGGGAGATATTATCGCAGGTTTTCCGGAAGCTATCCGTGAACTTCCCAAAGAGGTAATCTGTCTGAACTGGGGGTATGCGCCGGAGCAGAGGGAGGATGAAACAAAAGTCCTTTTTGATGCGGGAGCAGTGCAATACGTATGCCCGGGCGTGGGAGGCTGGAACCAGTTCATCAACCTGATAGAAAGCTCCTACAAGAATATAACAAGAATGTGTTCCTATGCCCATAAATATCAGGCTCTGGGTGTTCTGAATACGGACTGGGGTGATTTTGGACATATCAACCATCCGGAATTTTCAACAACAGGGCTTATATACGGAGCCGCTTTTTCCTGGAACCGGGAGCAGCTGGAATTTTTGGATATCAACAGACAGATATCCTGCATAGAGTACGGTGACAGCAGCGGGAAGTTTGTGGACAGGATTGCTGTATCTGCCCCGAAGTCCGTATTTGACTGGTGGCATGTAGTGATGTACAAGGAATACGGGAATACGGAGTTTGCCACAGAGGAAACTGTAACAAAAGCTTCCGCCGCCAATGAAGAACTGAGTAATTTAAAAAGAAAACTGTATGCGGGACTTACTTCCATGAAACCGGAGAAGAGAGGATTGATAAAGGCTTACCTGGTAGCAGTGGATGGAATGATACTCTTTAATAATATTGGGGCTTCCATTGCTCACGGGAAATACAAAGTAGCAGGGGAAGCAAAGAAAGGGCTTGCAGCAGAGCTGGAATACTGGTTCTATGATTACAAGGAAGTCTGGAGGACGGTCAGCAGAGAATCAGAACTTTACCGAGTACAGGAAATTGTCATATGGTATGCGGATTTACTAAGGACTCTGGACTGTTAGCGTAGACGGTCAAAGTAAATTGTTAATCTATTCAGGCAAGATAGGAAGACGGGAAACCGGGGAGGAAAAGGAAACGGATAATGGGTAAGTTAATCGGATATGTCGGTACCAGGGATTTAAAAGAGGTGACCGTGGAAGATATGAATAATCTGGATGTGATCAATATAGCTTTTGGACACATCCGGAAAGGCCGGGCGGAATGGAACCATCCGGAATGCAAAGCTGTTTTATCACGGATAAAATCCCAGAATCCGGATATTAAAATTCTTTTGTCTATAGGAGGCTGGAGTGCCGCAGGTTTTTCGGAAGCTGCTATGACAGAAGGAAACAGAAAGCGGCTGGCTGCCTCGGCAGTAGACATTATAAGAGAATACGATTTGGATGGAATTGATATTGATTGGGAATATCCCTGCTTTCGTGTTGCAGGAATCGACGGAAGTGAAAAAGACAGAGAAAACTTCACTTTTTTGATGGAAACCTTAAGAAGGACTTTGGATGTAGCAGAGGAAAAATCCTATTTGTTAACCATTGCAGCAGGAGGAGACGATTATTTTACCTCCTGTACCGAGATGAATAAAGTACAAAAGTTTCTGGATTATGTCCAGCTGATGACTTATGACTTAAAGGGAGGCTTTCAGACCTTTACCGGACACCATACCAGCCTGTATTCCAACAAAAGGGATTTGTTTCCGGCCAGTACGGATAAAGCAGTGGAATGCTTTATCCGGGCCGGAGTACCCAAGGAGAAACTGGTAATCGGTGCCGCCTTTTATTCCAGGGAATGGAGGGATGTACCGGATGTAGAACACGGACTGCACCAAATGGCGGGAACGACAGGAGGGTACGGTCCGGCCTATCATATCCTTATACAGGACTATATTAATAAAAACGGATATGTCCGGTATTGGGACGATGAGGCAAAAGCACCTTATTTATTTAACGGAGAAACCTTCATAAGCTATGATGATAAGGAATCCTTAAAAAGAAAAGCAGAATATGTAAAGCAGAAAGATTTGTTCGGGATGATGTACTGGGAATACGCCTGTGATAAGAGCCATACACTCACCGGATGGCTGCGGAAACAACTGGATTTAGCAGAGGCAGACAGGAAAAACTGTGAAATTCAGTGTATGTAAAGTTGTATAACTATATCGTGCGCTGGCTCCATTTTCGACCCGCATTCGGGTTAAAATAGAGCCAGCGCACATTGTTCATAACTTGAAAGGACCGTTACGAAATGAATAATCATGAAGTTGTATGTCCAGTATCTTTTGATTGGGGCTTACAGTTACATTATATCCGGCCTTTTCCATATACCTTTGTGCCTCCTTTGCATTTCCGTATCGTGCATAAGCAAGGCCTAATTCAGAATAAAAAGTTTTCGTAAAATCTGTTTCAGGTAAGCTTTTGCTTTCTATAATGGCTCTACCGGCTTCAAGATATTTTATGGAAAAATAATATTTTCCCATATCAATATAAAGGTTTCCTATATTGTAGTAAAGGATAGCGATATTAAAATGTTTATTGTCCAGTTCTTTCAGATATATCTTTTCGGCTTTGTGATAATATTCCTCTGATAATCCGTATTTCTTTAAACTGTGATAAATTTCGCCGATACCAACATAAGATATACCAACATCAACGGACTCTGCCCCATATATGGTTGAGAAAATTTCTAAAGATTCCTGCTTTAGTTTTAAGGCTCTACTGAGATATTTATCATTTCCGGACTGCCTTCCATACACAACTGAGAGATTGTCTAAAAATTTGCTGCGGATATTTCGCGCTAACTGATCATCTGCCAGAAGGACGTCATATAATTCGTCTGCGATAATAAGTGCCTCATTCTCACCTTGCTGAGACAGGGAATAAGCCAAGATGATTTTTAGAAATAAAGTGTTTGTAAATGAGGATGATTCAGGAATTTCCTTTAACAAGCGATTTAACTTAACAGAAGCCATTTTAAAATTGGAAATAAATAAGTACTGTTGAATTATAAAAAGCTTTGCCATAAACAGAGTTTCGTAGTCATCATGCAGCAGGCTCAAAGCTTCCTTAGCATAATCAATTGCAGACATAAAGTCAGAATCTGTAGAAGATATTTGCGCACACAGTAATTTGATTTTTCCGAGAGTGGTATTGCCTTTATTACCTGCAAGAGCTTCCAGCATATTAATATAGGTTCTAGCATCTGCCAAAAGATATAGATCTGAATAGGTGTGGGCAATATCGAACATCAGATCGTATAAATCTTCTTTGTATTCCTGATTGATTTTGCGACAGATAGAATCTGCATATATCATCGTGGATGATAAGCTGCCTTTATTGATCCGATATTTATCTTCCTCAAGTTCTCTGTGAATCGCGATAATCAGATTACTATGAGCGTCTGCTAAGATAGGTTTTCTTGCATACAGGGTATCTGAAATAATTGGATGCATATAGTAACCGGTTTTCTTACGTTCAAGCCAGCCCTTACGATATAACATGGTGAACAAGAGGTTGGAGGTGCATTTTGCATCTTCTCCTAATAGCTTTAAACATAAATCACCTTCGATGGGCTGATTGGGCAGTAAAGCAAAAGCCTCCAGCACATTTATCTCTTGAGTATTTAAATTTGCCATTGCAAACAGCTTTTCGTATTCCATTTGCATATTGGCATATTCAAAGCCGGAGCAATAATCCATGTTGAATTTGTTTTTGATTAATTGCTCCTCTAACTGCTCAAGAGTCCAGTTATTATCACTGGCAATTGAGGCTAGTAAGCCAATTGTTTTTGTATGCTTTTTGGCATAATTGAAAATAATTCTGTCAAATACATCATTATTTGTAATGACACCTGTAAATTTAGATATAAATAACTGCCGACAGTTATTGTCGCTTAGAGGTTCGATTTCCAGGACCTTAAATTTGTCAAGAGTGCGAAACCTTGAAGTTATGACAACTTTACCATGGAATGAGTACAGTTTATTAAGTGAATTGTCCTTTGTTAGTGTATTATTTATATTGTCAATAAATAATATACAGTTGTTTTTATCCCCAAGCTCATAAAGGCGCATCCAAGCTGTGCGGAGATCTTCATCATAATTACCGGTTTTCTTAATAAGCATTGATTGATATACGGTAAAATCCATGGAATCCTGGTAAATCATGAATCCCAGTTTATAAGGGCTATCTTTGCTGTTACTTATACTGACATAATCAAGATAGATACTTTTAAGAGTCTCAGATTTCCCGATACCGCCTATACCTGATAGCATAAGATATGAGGAGCTGTTCAGGATAGTTCTGATGGTGTCTTTTTCCATGGCGCGATCAATATAATCCTGATCCAGAGCCGTATTTACCGATAAAGTATATATGCTGCTCTCTTTTGTATGAAGGAGTGTTTTTTCAAGGCTTTCAATTCTTGTTTCATGATCTTTGAGGGTACAGTCCATATCATCCAGAATCTGAAATTGAATATAAGTGCTCAATTCTTTAAATCCTGATAATTGTAGTTTGAATTCATTTATAAATATAGATAGGAATTGATTCAAATCAAATGCATTAAGGTACAACTGTTCATTTGTTTCTTCCTTCATTAGAGCATCTTTCAGCCACTTTTCCATACTTACATAGGTGAAGCCCTGCTTCCATTCATATTCAATTCGAGGTTCGAGTAATATAAGAAGCCTATTAACAGAATCATAGTTGATTCTGTTAGAGCAGCCTTTAAAGGTCTTGTGAATCACTTCCAATAATTGTAAATTAATCTCCTTTGTTAAATCGGATTTTATCCAGCCTAAACCATAGATGCATTTCTGCATGACTGACGGTACTTTTGCAAGCAGTTGAATTCCGATGTTCCCGGAAAATAAACCGGCAATATCCAGGACCTTCTCAGTTGCATTCATAACATCGTTTAAGACTTTATTTTGGGGCATTTTACTTCTCTCCCTTTATGTTGTTATATGACAAAATATGATAGTAAAAGTATAACATTATTGCTAAATAATGTCACTATCACTTGTTTATAATTTATTCTAACGGAGTATTTACTAATATTGTATAAATTGAATTTAAATGGTAATATATGTATGGCGCTTGTTTTGGATTTTATTATTAGAGTTTGAGGAGATGTGCTATGTCATTTAATTCTATAGTGGATATAATTAATGATCTTGTATTTAATATTTTAGAAGAAAAATGTTTGAAAATTTATAAACAGAATGAACTCAAAAATTTAATAAAAAAATTCATGGAACAAGAATATGAAGCTAAGTTTGCTCATTTATCGATGGAGGAAGAAATTGATTTCGGAGGAATTTGTGAATATATTAGGTGCAATTTCTTGGAAGATATGAAAGAGTATTTATTTGGTATTGATAATAAAAGGAGAGAGAGCTGTTATAGTACTATTATTAATAAATCACTATATTATGGAAAATCCAATTCTAAAAATGAAAAAATGATAAAAAATTTTATTAATAATATAATAGATGTAATCAATAAGTTTATATATGAAAATTTAGATGAAAAGGATATCTTTTTAGCCAATAGAATTACTGATAATATAAGAGATAGTTTGATAAATGAAGTTAGTAAATTAAAAAAGGAATTGTCAGATCAGCAGGCTTCTGGTAACAACAATACTTTAGTATATAAAAGCAAAGATTATTTTGCAAAATGGAGCAAAGATTCAGAAACTTTGGCTGGTGAGATTTTGAGTCTATATCTAAATAATGAAACGGGGAAGATTCCAACCCGATTACAAAATAATTGGGATTGCTTTATTAAATTGGACAATTGGAATGTAGGTATACTGTCTAATTTGAATAGAATGATAGAAAATATTACATTACTGATTACGGATAAGACAATTAGTAATCATTTCTACAAAGATATGAAATCCTTACAGGAATATAAAAGAGAATTAAAGGATTTTGTTCATTATATAAATGAGGACAATCCATTTCCTTCTTCCATTTCCTATAAATTAAACATATTACTCAAGAAAGTTAAGAAAGAGATTTGTGAATTAAATTGTTATAAAACCAATAGTAATTTATTTAAATCTCTAAATGATATAATAAAATATATGGAGAGTAAATTGCTAAGTAGGACTTATGGAAAATGTTTTTGTCTGGTAGGCAGATTAGGGGCAGGTAAGACGCATTTTGTATTTAACGTTATTAAAAATTATAACAAATGTTTTTTTGTTTATATAAATTTTCAGGATTACCAGAAAAGCAGTCTTGAAGATTTAGTATTGGCCGAATTAAATATGAATAAATGCGATAATTTAACTATAAGGAGAACAAATAGTTTCTTAAAAGAAAGTAATTTAAGGCTAATTATAGTTATTGAGAATATCCAGGGTAACAATTTTAATATGGAAAAATTAAAAAATGATATATATGAGCTTTCAAAATATGAAATGATTTACTGGCTGTTAACTATCAGAGAAACAAATTTAAATGATTTAAATTCATATTATGATATTAATACATTTTTAAATCAATACGGAGTAACGGAACTTGATTTTATAGAAAACAATAACATGGAAGATTTAAGCAGATTTCATTTTGGAAAATGGTTAAGTATCGACAGCTGTAATATTGAATCCCAAACTTGGTTAAATATATTATTTTCGGAAAACAACAATGTTAATGCTATAGAACAAAGAATAGTTAATAGTTTAGGTATACTAGAACCTCTAATTATTTGGATTATTAAAAAATTAAATATAACAAATTTACTAGACACAATTGATTTGGTTTACGAAGATTATGCCAGGTTGTTTTTAAGCAATAGGATGTTTGATTTGACGGAAATAAGTAAAAGCTGTAATTATCCTTTTGAATACGAAAATATAAATGATATGGTAATCTTTATCTCTGATTTTGTTACCGAAACACAAAATACATTATTCAGCGAAAAGGATTTGAAGATTTTTGCCGAGCAAAGGGAGTTTTTTTATAAAAACAATTTATTTGAATTACTTAATATTCTGTATAAAGGCTGTATGCTGCAAAAAAATAATGAGCTAAATAGTATTCTGATTTTTAAAAGCACAAAGTATAAACTGGATTACATCGTAATTTGGGCTTATATTTGTTCTTTGGCTTTAATTAATGAAAGCGATAACTCCGCAGTAAATGTAACGAGTGAAATTGAAACTATAAAAAAGTGTAATCCTGATTTCTATAATTATATTGTTCAGTTTACGTATATACTAAGCGTTGATACAATAATACATAAAAATCTGGATGAATTAATCAATGATCCGTTATTATGGATTTCTTTTACTAAAACAAAGGAGAAATATTGTATATACTTGTTTCAGCAAATAAATCACTATAGTATAAAAAGCTCAACTTTCTTTTACATATTATATTTTATAAAACAAAAGGATTATTTATTTTCTTTAGCAGATATAATGAAGATATTCCAGGATAATTATTCTATAATCAAAAATGAAAAACTAGCGAATTATATGGTGAATATTATCGGTAATAAATTACAAAAAATACAAACGAGAGGAGAAATAATCAATAGCTTGGAATTTTTTGTGGGGTGTGAGGTTGTTGATGACTTACAAACAAGCGATTATACCCACAAACCATCACTTACAAATGAAATAGCCAAAATCCTGGCTATAAGGCTTTTTAGCCTGGTTAATGGTGATGAACCGGTAATAAAGCTGCTGTCAGAAGTAAGGCAATATTGTGATGACAATTCTGAAAAAATTTTAAAGGATTCGGAGTATCATAGTGCAGATGATGAGATTTTTCCATTTATATTTTTTGAGTTTTTCTATTGCCATTTATGTAAAATCCTATTAAGAAATGGAGATACGGACAGGAATTATAATATTATAAAAAACTCTTGGCTGAATTACAAAGGCAGAGATGAGAACGCAATATATTATATGTGGATGAGACAATCGCAAAATCTTGAAATAGGCAGGTATTATAGGGATATAAAAAAACATTCCATAAATAATGGAACATTGGATAATGTTATAAAATTGTTAAATGCATTGATGGATTCATCCAATGAGGATGAATTATGTGATTGTTATTATATAATAAAACATACTATAAAATATGAAGACAGATACCATAAAAGGCTAGATAAAATTTTTAACCCCTTTTTAAAATCTTTATTATCTAAAAAATGTAATAAACTTAAATCTTTATTGATTAATGATGAGGGATTTATAAAGAAGCAAGGATTTTGTATTACAGAGAAATAGTTGTAAAGGTAAGAGGCAGTAGGAGCCGCTTGGGAAGAAGCTTTGGAGGGAGAAAGAAATGACAAAGAACAGCCGTGATTGTGGATAGTTCCCGCGGGAAAATTTTCGAATGTGGATAAAGTATCTGCACATGGAGAGGAATCCCTTGACAGTGGCAAATTTGGATTTATAATATAGGCATGAGTTTCGTTAAGACAAGTAAATACGGTACTTAACGGGATATCACCACTTTATTGTAAGGGGGAATGCCTTTGGAGAAAAAGGGTAGTGTGGGTGAACAGGCAGTAATTAAAAATCCACCGATAAAACCTGTAAGTAAGAATAAGAAAAAGAATAAAAAGAAGAGAAGAGTAATTTATGAATATTTTATCTGTGTCCTTGCATTAATTGGAACCGGACTTGCAGTTATTGATATAACAAGAGGAATGACTTATTGGCAGCACTGGCTTGACTGGGCGATTTTAGGTATTTTAACGGCTGATTATTTTGTACGGCTGTTTTTTGCCAAAGATAAAAAAGTATTTTTCCGTGAGAATATATTTCATTTAATTGCAATTATTCCTTTTCATTCAGCCTTTCGGATATTCCGTGCCGCTTCTTTAGCGAAGCTGCTAAGCCTTAGTATCGTGGGAGCATTTCCCCGTAAGGCTTTCCGGAAGATAAAGATTTTTATTAATACCAATGGACTTAAGAATGTGATTATACTTACCGCTTTGGCTATTTTTCTTGGTGCCGTCGGTATCATGTACACTGAAAAGATGACCTTTGAGGATGGGTTATGGTGGGCTTTCGTGACAGCGACTACCGTGGGATACGGAGACTTATCTCCATCTACTGATCTGGGCAGGATTATTGCAGCGGTACTGATGATATTCGGTATCGGTTTGATTGGTTCCATTACCAGTACAATAACCAGTTACTTTTTAAAGGCGAACAATAAAGGGGTCAAAGAAGAAACCCTGGAGATGATAAAGGACAGAATTAATAATGTGGCGAACCTTTCTGACGAGGAAATTGATTCCATCTGCAAGATACTGAAGACACTGAATAAATAATTTTGAAACATGTTCTAAGTAGCAGAGAGCATGGGAAGCGGAATTATTACCTCTTCCGACGAAGGGGACGTCTATTGGGTCAAGCTGGAGGAGTTAAAAGATAAGAAGCTGGCGGATGGAATGGATAGAATGCTACGGGTATTTTTAGAAGAGGATATCAGTGAGCAGTACTGGTATAAGGTTGATGGACTTTGGAAGGATGAATTAAAATAAAGGCAAACTGCACCTTTTTCTGTGCTCAACGCACAGGGTACAGTTTACCTTCTGTAGTACAGATATAAGATCATTATATCTGAATTGCTTTTTCACTATCTATGGTATAATCCGTTCCATTAACCGATAAGGTGATTTTCTGCCCATTCTCATTTTTAATGATTACAGCATCTTTTGTAATTGTTGCCTTTATCAGGTTTCCTCTGAATTTAATCCGGAAGGAAAAGGATTTCCAGTTGTCTGGTATGACAGGATGAAAGCACAGTTTTTCTTCCACCACTCTCATTCCGCCAAAGCCTTCCACTACAGACATCCATGTGCCTGCCATACTTGTTATATGGCAGCCGTCTTCCGTATCATTATTATAATTATCCAGATCCAGTCTGGCAGTTTTCAGATACATTCCATATGCCTTTTCCTTATCCTTTAGCTTTGCTGCCAGGATTGCATGAATACAGGGAGAAAGAGAGGATTCGTGAACGGTTCTGGGTTCATAGAAATTAAAATTCCTTCTGATTGTATCCAGATCATATTTATCCTGTAAGAAATATAGTCCCTGCAGAACGTCTGCCTGCTTAATAAAGCAGGAGCGCAGGATTCTGTCCCATGACCAATGTTGGTTTAAGGGAAGATTTTGCTTATCCAGGTCCCGTACCAGGCATTGTTCCTTATCCAAATATCCATCCTGCTGCAGAAAAATATCCCTTTCTTCATCCACCGGATAGTACATATGCTTTATGATATCCATCCATTTGACCAATTCGGTTTCCTTTAAGCTTAACTTATCTTCCAGACTTTTATAAGCCGGATAAGAATCCGCTTTCATCCGGTTAATTACTTCCAGGGTGTATTCCAGGGTCCAGGAAGCTATGCGGTTGGTATACCAGTTGTTATTTACATTATTCTCGTATTCGTTAGGCCCTGTAACCCCTAAGATTACATAGCTGTTCCTGGCCTTTGAAAAATTAACTCGTTCCTCCCAGAACCTTGAAAGCTCTATGAGAACCTCCAAACCATACTCCTTAAGGTAATCCCTATCCCCTGTATAATTCACATAATTATACACCGCATAGGCAATTGCCCCGTTCCGGTGAATCTCCTCGAAGGTAATTTCCCATTCATTATGGCATTCTTCACCGTTCATTGTGACCATAGGGTATAATGCCCCCTTTGGGAATCCCAGCTTGGCTGCATTTTCCTTGGCCTTCTCTAAATGCTTATAGCGGTAAATTAAAAGATTTCTGGGTATTTTCTGATCTGCCGTGCTTAAATAGAAGGGCAGGCAATAGGCTTCCGTATCCCAGTAGGTGCTCCCGCCATACTTTTCTCCTGTAAAACCTTTGGGGCCGATATTCAGCCTTTCATCTTCTCCGGTGTAGGTCTGGTTCAACTGGAATATGTTAAACCGTATGGCCTGCTGCGCTGACATATCTCCTTCAATGGCAATATCACTTTCGTTCCATTTCTTACTCCAGGCGGCAGAATGTTCCCGAAGCATTGCATCAAAGCCTTTTTGGTATACTTCCTCCAAACGGGACTTACCATAGGGTATAAGTTCATCTTCGGTCTTATCTCTTGAGGTGACATTGATAACGTATTTATATAATACGGTCTCCTCTGACTGCTTTAAGGTGAGTCTTAAGTTACAGCCTACGTATTTCTCTTTTTCAATCAGCTCTGCCGTATGCTGGGATTTTTCTCCTCCCTGGAGGAGGTCATATTTCATCAGAGAGCATAACCGGAAATTAAGCTTCTTTGTTTTCAAAGTCAGGACTGCGCCTTCTGCACTGTTTTCTTTATGTACCTCTGTCCAGAATTTTTCGTCATAATTGGAATCCGTATTTTTAACATCTCCGTCAAGATAGGGAGTAATGATGCATTCACCGTCAAAATTAAGGGGAGTGATGGAATACCGGATGAGCCCGGCTTCCTTTACAGTCATACTTACGAATCTTTTCGCATCTATCCGGATTTCCTTTTGACCAGGCAGTCTTGCAATCAAAGTTCTGTGAAGGAATCCTTCCTTCATATTCAATACACGGCGGAATTCCTTTACTTGGCATTTGGCTAAATCCAGGCTTTCTCCATCAATAACTATGTTAATGCCAATCCAGTTCGTAGCGTTCAGTACCTTTGCAAAATATTCCGGATAACCATTCTTCCACCAGCCGACTTTGGTTTTGTCCGTATAATAAACACCGGCCATATAACTGCCCTGGAGGGAATCTCCGCTGTATGCTTCCTCAAAGTTGGCCCTTTGGCCCATATGTCCGTTGCCAATACTGAAAATGCTTTCCGAAAGTCTTTGGTCTTCCGGATGAAAGCCCTCCTCAATAATATTCCATTCGTCTGTTTTAATGTATTGTTTCATGTGAGGTCCCCTTGGTATGAAATAAATTATTTAATTTATCAATTGAGATATCTTTTAGTGTAGGAACTACGATATCTGCCTGATGCAGCCAGGCGGGGTTTCCTATCCCTACACTGTGCATTCCTGCATTTACCGCTGCTTCTATGCCGGCCCCAGCATCTTCAAAGACAATACACTCCTCCGGTTTTACTAAAAGACTTCCGGCTGCCAGAAGAAAAACCTGAGGGTCCGGTTTTGCCTTGGTTATCTTATTGCCGTCCACAATGATATCGAATTGATGAAGCAGGCCCGTGTTCTTTAGAATGGTCTCTGCGTTTTTACTGGCAGAGCCCAAAGCAATTCTAATGCCGTTACTTTTAAGATCCTGCAAAAGCCTTAAGGCTCCCGGAAGGATTTCCCTGTCTGTCATTTCCTCTATATATTCACAATACCAATGGTTCTTCTTATCTGCCAGCTCTAGCTTTGTATCTTCATCAAAGGATAAGCCGCCTTCCTTAAGAAGTATCTCCAGGGAATGCATTCTGCTTACTCCCTTAAGCTTTTCGTTCTGTACTTCCGTAAAGTCAAATCCAAGTTCCAGAGCCAGCCTTTTCCAGGCCATATAATGGTAGGTGGCGGTATCCACCAATACGCCGTCCAAATCAAAAATACACGCTTTTATAAATAATTCACCCCTTTACTCCGCCGGTCGTAATACCGGTTACAAAATATTTCTGGAAAGAAATAAATACAATCAAAATCGGGATAAGGCTTAAAGACGATAAAGCAAAAACGTATCCCCACTGGGTAAACTGATGCTGCCCAAAGAAACCGGAAATCGCAATCGGCAGCGTACGTTTCATATTATCGTTAATGACCGTATTGGCCCAGGGGAATTCTTCCCATGCAGTTAAAAAATTAAAAATGGAAATGGAAGCAATTCCGGGCTTAGCTAACGGAAGAATGATTTTAATAAACACAGTCAGGATACTTCCTCCATCCATATGCACCGCTTCATCAAATTCCCTGGGGATATTCTCGACAAAGCCTTTGATCATAAAGGTTGAGTAAGGAATTACCCAAGCTACATAGAAAGGAATCAGTCCGGGCAGCTTATTAATCACATTCAATTTAACAGCAAGTTCATATTGAGGTACGATTAAGGTCATTCCGGGAACGATCATCGTCAGGATAATGAATGAGAACAGGATATTCCTCCCAAAGAACCGAAACCTGCCGATACAAAAGCCCAAGGCGGAAGATACTATGGCGGCAATGGCCACCGTCAAAGTAGAAACCAGGACGCTGTTTAAAAAATTAACGTAAAATTTGCCCTGATTTATAATATAAACATAGTTTTCCAGCGTAATAGATTTCAAAGTGGGGAAAAACTTTGGCGGGTATTCATATAGTGCTCCATTTGGCTTTAGGGAGGTACTGATCAAATATATCATAGGTATTGTAAATAGAACCGCAAATACGATCAGAATGATATACAGGACTATTTGTATTGCAGTATTTTTTTTCATTTGACTTTCACCTCCGTCAATCTTTGCTTTTCATCAGCCTGAACTGCACTACCGCAAGCAAGGCTAAGACAAATGCCGTAATAAAGGAGAGAGCGGCAGAGTAGCCGAAATCCCCTGTACTAAAGGCCTTGTAATACATCCAGGACAGTATGGTATCTGTCTTGTGGCTTGGAGCTCCGCCGGTTATCATCTTGATTGAAGTATACACATTAAATCCGCCGATTGTTAACATTACCAAAGCGAACAGGATGGTTCCCTTAATACTTGGGATAGTAATTTTAAAGAATCGGGTCAACGAACCTGCTCCGTCAATGGAAGCGGCTTCATAAAGATCCAGAGAAACTGTTTGAAGGGCGGCTAAGAATACAACCATGTTCCAGCCGATTCCTTTCCAGGATCCCAGTATCATAGCCACACCAAGACCGCTCCATCTGGAATCAAGCCAGCGGATATTATGGTCAATCAGGTGCAGGATATCTTTCAGAAAATAATTAAAGAATCCTTCCGTATTGAAGATATATTTAAAAACCAAAGATGCAATTACCCAGGATGTAATAACGGGCAGGTAATATAATACACGAAAGCCCACTTTAAAATGGGTTACATTGTGTATTAAAAGGGCAGCCATCAAGCCGAGAAACATCTGGGCCGGAACGGTAACAAGAGTATATACCAATGTATTAACGAAGGCTGTTTGAAAATAGCTGTCCGTTAAGACTGCTTTGTAATTGTCCAGTCCGGCAAAGGACTGGTTTAAGATGGAATTAAAATCCCAATCAAAAAAGCTGATAATAAGCAGCTTAATAATCGGATAAATGGTAAAGAGCCCAAAAATCAGCAACCCGGGCAACAGTAGAATTGTAATATGCAATTTATTTTTTAAGGTTTTATATTTCATAAGCTGCCTCCATAAGCCGCCAACATTATCTTGATTAATATAACCGGATTTGTTATACTATAATATATTTTGGAATTGTTTATATCGTGGACAAAACAGATGGCGGTCATGCTGCCTCATCCGTTTTGTCCACATAGTTTCTGCTTTTTATTTACCTGCTAATAAGCCATCCACCTTCACAGCCAGTGCATCCATTGCTTCCTGGGCAGTTTTTTCACCATTTACAACGGATGTTACTGCTGCCGATAATTCCGTGTCAATTTCAGACCAGCATGATACGGTGGGTCTTGACTTGGCGGTTTTTATCGCTTCAAGGAACGGTGCAAAATCTGAATTTTTCACCGTATCGCTTTCCAATGCGGTTTTATTTACCGGTATTTGACCGCACTTTGCCATTTCGGTCTGTGCGAATTCACCGGTCATAAACTTAGCAAAATTCCAGGCAGCTTCTTTTGCAGCGTCATCACCTGATGTGTTAAATAAAGAGATGTCTTCGCCTCCCAGTACGGAGACGGAACCTCCATCACCAGCAGGCATAGAGGCAGTTGCATATTCAAAATCCGGATAAGAGCCTGCCATTTCAGCTATTTTCCAGGGACCTTCCAATATCATGCGAAAGCGCCCTGTTCCGAATCCATCCGTCATGGGAATATCTCCGCTGTTCCATCCGGTAATTGCCTTTTCTTTATACAGATCGGCAAACATTTGAACTGCTGCTACTGTTTTTGCACTG
Organism: Anaerocolumna xylanovorans DSM 12503; assembly: GCF_900143645.1. Taxonomy (GTDB): domain Bacteria; phylum Bacillota; class Clostridia; order Lachnospirales; family Lachnospiraceae; genus Anaerocolumna; species Anaerocolumna xylanovorans. The sequence continues at coordinate 147,696 of NZ_FRFD01000006.1, forward strand.
TTAATATAACCGCTGGCTTTGGTTTGTTCAGGATTCAGCAAATCACCGCCATAACTCCAGATGAAAGGGCACAGGTTCCATCCAGCCAAAGCGGGTTCATCGTAACCCCATATCTGCTGGCTGTTTTCATTGGTACCGGATAATTTCTTAGCATCATTTATGAATTCTTCCATGGTCGTGGGCGGGTTTAATCCTGCATCTTTGAAGGCCTTTACATTATAAAATAATATTTTCGTATTGGTATTAAGTGCAAGGCCATAATAATGGTCGCCTATCTTTGCAGTGCTCATTGCACTGTCAAGTAATGTTTGAGATACACTGCCAAATTCAGGTATTTTTTCATCAAGGGATGTCAGGATGCCTGCTGCCTGAAATTCAGGAATCCATGCGGCATCTAATCTGGCTACGTCAGGCAGTTGATCGGACTGCGCACTGACCAGAATTTTGTCATGCAGATCTGCCCACTCGTGGGATACTGCATTAACTTTAACACCGGGATTTTCTTCCTGGAATTTTGGTATCAATACATTCATCAGGGTGCTGTTCTCAGCGGATTGCGCACTGTAATGATGCCAGAAGTTAATAGTGACCTCTTCTGTTTTGGGTACGTCAGTAACCGTATCCCCTTTTGTTGCTGTTTCCCCGCTATTGCTGGGTTCAGATTCTACTGGTGATTTACTACAAGCTGTGAGAGCTGCCAGGCACATAACGGCTGATAGTAGGATTGCCAGTATTTTTTTTGTCTTGTTCATAGTTCTACCTCCTCAAATTTTATTATCTTAACGGAATAAGGCTCCAGCTTAAATGGTATGCTGACCCCATTTTCCGAAAAGTTCCTGCAGTTTTGTTCACCCAGGGGAATGATTTCTTTTAATTTTACCCCGTTGCCGGCTAATAAGCTGATCTCTGCCGGTTTTCCTGAATTGTTTATTATGACTTTAATATGTACACCTTCATGGCTGCGTTCAAAGCCGTATACATTATTCTCATTATCTGTAAGGATGGTCCTAAAATCACCATAGCGGACAGACGGTTCCTGATGGCGGATTTCAGACAGGCGCCGGTACCATGCCATCAAATCCTGATCCTGTTTTGTCTCCTCCCAGGGCATCGTTCTTCTGCAATCCGGATCATTGTCACCGGTCAATCCTGCTTCATCTCCATAATAGACTGCGGGGGCACCTGGCAATAAGAACTGAAGGGCTGCCGCCAGTTTTAATTTGTTCTTGTCCTCTCTGCAGGAGTGCAGAAATCTTGGTGTATCGTGGGAATCAAGCAGATTATACATTGCATGATTGAATTCTTCATAGTATCCTGCCAGCATATGATTCAGCCTTTCGTCAAGCTGCACTGGATTTATCTTTTCATAGGCGATAAAATCCAGCATGGCATCACGGAATATATAATTCATAACGCTGTCCATCTGGTCGCCTGAAAGCATTTTTCTTCCAAAGCCCCAGGTTTCTCCCAGTAGTATAATATCAGGATATTTTTCCTTAAGGTATCTTCTTGCGGCTCTCCAGACATGGGGATCAACTTCATCTGCTACATCCAGCCTCCATCCGTCAATGCCTGCATAATTAATCCAGAATTCCATCACATCAAGTATAAAGCGGCATACCTCTGTGTTGGAGGTGCATAGCTTAGGCATCCATTTATAAGCACCTACGCACTCATAATCCCTGTGTGTGGTTTCTGCCGGGAAACGCGTAATATGAAACCAGTCCTTATATTTGGAATTCTCCTGATGTTTCATCACATCCAGAAAGGGTTCAAAGGAAGTTCCGCAGTGGTTAAATACACCATCTAGGATTATTTTCATCCCCCGGGCATGGCATCCATCCACCAGCTCCTTTAAATCTTCATTTGTGCCGAAGCTTTCGTCTACCTGATAATAATCCGTGGTCGCATACTTATGATTAAAATCCCCCTTAAAAACCGGATTCAGGTAAATACAGTCCGCGCCCAAAAGTTTAATATAATCCAGTTTCTGAATGATACCTCTTAGGTCACCTCCCATATAATTTTCTCTGGTCGGTTTCTCTCCCCAGTTTACACAATCTATGGGATCATTGGAATAATCACCGTTTCTAAAGCGCTCCGGAAAGATCTGATAATAAACCTGCCCTTTGGACCATTCGGGGATTTGTATGACATCACCGGGATTGGCATATAGATATTCGAAATAACCATCTGCCGGATAGGTTTTCGTAAAGTCATACTCAGTATAATAATAGTGCTCTCCCTCATTATTGATTAACTCGAAAAAATATTTTGTGTATCTCGCTATCTTGGAAAATTCAACCTCGGTGTAATAATAATCCAGCATGTTATCCTGATATTTAAGTTCCATTTTACTGCTCTTACGTTTACCGATATCATTTTCTGTTCTGGCCCAATAGATTAGTCTGCATTCTTTAAAGCTGTCTTTGGCTGTTTCCAGTCTCAATACCAGTTTGTTCCTTGCTTTGACATAGACATAATCCAGGGTGTTCTTATGAAGCACCACCGTTTTTATCATTGTTTTTTCTGTCTCCTTTCATAGATGATTCCCTTACAATGATATTTGTCGGAATGTACATATGATTTGTATCCTTTGAATTATCCTGGATTTTACGAAGCAGCTGTTTTGCCACCTGTATTCCCATCCCGTAGGTATCAACATCAACTGCCGTCAGGGGGGGATCAGTATACTCCGCAACAGGATAATTATCAAAGGTGACAATTCCGATATCATCAGGAATCCTGTAATTTATATTCTTTAATGTTTTTAAAACATTAAATGCTATGATATTGTTTCCGCATAAAAAAGCATCCGGATGGCTGTTACCTGACATCAGTTCTTCAATACGTTTATTATCGGCGGTTATATCCTGTCCATACTGAAGGATTAAATCCTGATTAATTTGAATGTTATGCTTTTTCAGGCAGGCTAGATATCCTGCCAATCGCTTTTGGGTAAATACCGTATTTGCCTTTTCCGTAACCAGTGCGATTTTTGAATATCCGCTTTGGATCAGGTGTTCCACAGCCATATGGCTCCCCAGTTCATTATCCACATCGATCCATGTGGCATCTGTTTTATATTTTTTCGGCTCACCCATAACAATAAAGGGAAATCCTGCCTGGTTCAATTCCATAATTAACTCCGGGCGCACGATGGAAGAGGGCATAATGAGTCCGTCAACCTTTTTCTCAAGCATAAGGTTTTCCACCGTGGATTTGCCTTCCTTTTTTCTGTCATTTGTTATCATAAGGCTGTAGCCATACTCCTGGATAACCTTTTCTATAGCAAAAACACTTCGGTTAAAAAATGCATTGGCAAAGGTGTTTTCATCTCTTGCATCAATAATCAGGCCAATGCAATAAGTCAATCCGTTGGCAAAATTCCTTGCCAGGCTATTGGGATGATAGTCGAGCTCTTCCATTGCCTCCTGTATTTTTCTGGTTGTAGTGTCAGATATTCTGGTATTGCCGTTCAATGCTCTGGATACAGTGGATGGTGATACCCCCACTTTCCTGGCAATATCTTTAATTGTTACTGTCATAGTAATCCTCCATGCATATCGCAGGCAAACCTGCGATACTGCCCAATCTGCGGTTGGATATTTGTTAATTATAAGATTTATTTTTAATGCTGCCTTTCAGTGTTGTGCAACCGTTTGCACAAGTTAATTATAAAGCCTCAGTCAGAAAAAGTCAATACGGATATTTAACACATCTTTTACATTAATATTCCCAGAATTTACATTTGATGGTATTTGTCTTTACGTAAGAAGATTATAGTATGTTTGCAATGAAATATACCAATAAAAAAACAAGGTAAGGAGAAACACTATGAAAAAGTTTGTATCAGTAGTTTTATCTTTAGTATTAGCTCTTTCAGTATTTTATTATCCTCCCACTACAGTATCAGCAGCATCAACTGCCAGTGGAACTGTCGTATTTTCCGGCTCGACTTCCGTTAATCCGCTTATTCAGGCTCTTGGAGAAGCCTTTATGAAAAAAAATCCAGGCATTAAAATCGTAGAACAGAATGTTACCGGTTCAGGTGCCGGTATTACCGACGCAAAGGATGCGAAGAGCACAGTTGATTTCGGTATGTCCAGCAGAGATTTGACCAGTGATGAGGCAACTGCATTAAATAAAATTCAGATATGCTTAGATGGACTTGCTGTTGTAGTTAACAAGAAAAATCCCATTAACGAAATTTCTCCTTCGTTATTATATAGAATCTATTCGAGAGATTCTTCTGCTTTAACCTGGAATCAGGCAGGCGGTTCTTATAAGACAAGTGTTAAGATTGCTCCTTTCGGACGTGAGGCAGGTTCCGGTACAAGAAGCTGTTTCGAAGATTTCTTCAAGGTTGATTATGGCAAAGCGCTTCCAAACAGTTACGATGTGAAGTTGGATGGTTCCCTTGCAAGTACAGGTGTTATGCAGACTTCCGTTCAGAACAATACCGGCGCTATTGGTTATATGTCTCTTGGTGATATGGATGAAACAAAAGTAAAAGCCGTATTGGTTGAAGGTATTGCGCCTTCCAAGTATACAGTAGCAGACGGTACCTATCCAATTAAGAGACCTTTCTTACTTGTTTATAATAAAAATAAGACTATTACACCCGCAGCACAGGCTTTCTTAGATTTCATTTCCAGTGCAGACGGACAGAACATCATCGACAAAATGGGATTTGTTAAGAATAACCTTGTAAAAGTAAAGGCAAAAAGTATCACATTAGGCAGCGCTGCCCTTAATGTAAAGCCCGGTTCCAGCGTGAATTTAACAGCAGCTGTTACACCTGCTGACACAGACAATAAGAAAGTTGCATATTCTTCTTCTAACACGGCTGTTGCTACTGTTTCTTCCACCGGTGTTGTAAAGGGCATTAAGACCGGAACTGCTGCGATTACAGTTAAGACAACCGATGGAACAAACATCAGTAAGACCTGCCTTGTTACGGTAGAGAATCCTGTCACAAGTGTTAAGCTGAACAAGACTACAGCAGATGTTAAGGTTGGGAAAACAGTTGCTTTAAAGACAACGATCAATCCTTCCGCGGCATCGAACAAAACGGTTATCTGGAGTTCTTCCAACCCTTCCGTAGCCACTGTTTCTTTATCCGGTGTTGTTATCGGTAAAAAAGCTGGTAAAGCTAAGATTACAGTTACAACAGTCAGCGGAAAAAAGACGGCAGTATGTGAAGTTACCGTAACCAAATAACTTTATAAATATTCTGCAAATCTTAATAGACAAAACTGACATTGTCACTGCATTTTCGCAGTGGCAATATCAGTTTAGAGGAGAAGGATGAAGACACAAAAAGTTTATTTATATAACAGTATTTTTAAAGCAATTGTCTTTTTCTTTGCTTTAGTTACTGTTTTATCGGTTATTTTAATTGGAGTATTTATGATAGTAAACGGAGGACCCAGTATTGCCAAAGTAGGCCTTAAAGATTTTTTGCTCGGGAAGGTCTGGAATTCGGCAAATGAACCTCCTCAATATGGAATATTGGCATTTATAGTATCCTCTTTTTATTCTACCTTCTTTACAGTTCTCATAGCTGTCCCTATCTCCATCCTGGTAGCCCTGGCAATCGGACAGTTGATGCCAAAGGGGCTTGGAACTGTTATCAGGGCGATTATCAGCCTGCTTGCAGGAATTCCTTCCGTTATTTATGGATTCCTTGGAATTATTTTTATTGTCCCGCTGGTACAGAAGGTGTTTAATCTTTCATCAGGCTTAACCATGTTTTCTTCTGTTATTGTCCTGATTGTTATGACCCTTCCGACAATTATCAGCGTAAGTGAGACCAGCATCAATGCCGTAGACAAGGGCTATATGGATGCTGCCTTTGCCTTAGGTGTGCGGAAAGAATATGCATTATTTACCATCGTTTTGCCCGCTGCAAAATCAGGAATTATGGCTGCGGTCCTGCTTGGCGTAGGCAGGGCAATCGGTGAAACAATGGCAGTTATGATGGTAGCCGGCAACATTCCCCAGATGCCTTCCATGTTAAAACCCGTCCGTTTCCTGACAACTGCAATCGTAACGGAAATGTCCTATGCCACAGAACAAACCAGAGGTGTATTAATCGGAATCGGCCTGGTCCTTTTTGTGTTTATTTTTATTATCAATTCTATTTTCCATTTCTTTATAAAAAAGGCGGGTGCTGTAAATGGCTAATACTACATATGAAAAACGGATAAGGCCTGGAGTTATAGCAGTGCGGGCTTTGATATATACAGTAACTGCGGCTGTAGTTGCTTTAGTTGTTGCAATTATTGCATTTTTAATTGTAAAGGGGCTTCCCTATATTAACTGGGAGTTTCTATCAAAGGCACCTTCCCGTCTGGATGAGACTTATGGAATTGCGCCTATGATTATAAATACTTTGTATATTGTGTTGCTCTCTCTTATTGTTTCTATCCCTCTTGGTATCGGAACGGCCCTTTACCTTGCCGAATACTCCAAACCCGGTAAGGTTATATCTGCCATCCGGTTTGCCATTGAAATCCTTGCAGGCATTCCGTCCATTGTATACGGCTTATTTGGACTGGCGTTTTTTATCAATGCATTAAAGGCCGGAAGCAGCGGCGGTTCTATGATTGCAGGTGCCCTTACCTGTACTTTAATTGTTCTTCCGACAATGATCCGTACCACAGAAGAAGCCCTGCTGCAGGTAAATCCTTCTTACCGTGAAGCGGCATTTTCCTTAGGTGCTTCCAAGCTTCATATTATCCGTACGGTTTTACTTCCCTGTGCTCTTCCGGGTATTGTTGTTGCCATTATTTTAAGCATCGGGCGTATCGTCAGTGAATCAGCAGCACTTCTCTATACGGCAGGTGTGGATTATACCATGCCGGCAAATCTTGTAAAGCATGTAGCAGAGCCGGGTGCGGGTCTCACGGTACAGCTTTACTTATATGCAACAGAAGGAGGTTCTCCTGACTGGGTGCCATATGCCATGGCGGCCGTATTAATGATACTGGTATTTATCATTAACCTATCGGCCAATATTATTGCAGGTTTATTCAAAAAGAAAGTGAGCATTAACTAATGGGTATTATTACAACGAAGGATTTAAACCTCTATTATGGAGATAAACAGGCTATTAACAGCATCAATATGGATATTGAGAAAAATCGGATTACGGCATTAATCGGACCTTCCGGCTGCGGAAAGACTACCTTTTTAAAGACCTTGAACCGGATGAATGATACAATACCAAACTGTAAAATTACAGGAGAAGTAATCTTTGACGGTATAAATATTTATGACAATAAAATTGACCCTATGTTAGTCCGTAAAAAGATGGGCATGGTATTTCAAAAACCAAATCCATTCCCTATGAGTATTTACGATAACATTGCCTATGCACCGAAATATCATGGGAAAAAGAAGCGCGAGCTGGATGAAATCGTAGAAAAGAGCTTAAAGGCGGCGGCTCTTTGGGAGGAAGTGAAGGACCGTTTAAAAAAGAGCGCCCTGTCACTTTCCGGCGGGCAGCAGCAGCGTCTTTGCATTGCCAGAACCATTGCGCTTAATCCGGAAGTAATCCTGATGGATGAGGCCACCAGTGCCCTGGATCCTATTTCTACTTACAAAATTGAAGATTTAATGGGAGAACTGAAAAAAACCTATACGGTTGTTATTGTTACGCATAACATGCAGCAGGCCTCCCGTATTGCAGATAGAACAGCCTTCTTTTTGCTGGGTGATTTGGTTGAGTATGATACCACGGAAAACATTTTTGTAAATCCCAGGAATCAAAAAACGCTGGATTATGTAAGCGGGCATTTTGGATGACAGTAGCGCCAGACTCTTTCTTGCTGTATAAAAAATAACGAAAAAAACGCAAAATTTGTAAAGGAATGAATTGAAATAATTTACATAGTAATGTATGATTATGTATGAGCGAGGCCAGAGGGCAACCGTGTTTTTAGGTTACCCTTTTAATTTGTGCGATTATATGTAATCCGGCATCACAGCTTAGGTTGTATGAAAATACTGCAGAGAGGGCCACAATTATTCATACAGACTTTTACGTGGCGATACCGCAAAGGGGCGGTAAAAGAGGGAAAGCATGGATTATATAAGTGAAGTAATAGAAATGGTAATTCGTAAAAATCCTTCCGAATATGAATTTCATCAGGCAGTAAAAGAAGTACTGGAATCACTGCGTCCTGTTGTTGAAGCAAACGAGGAGAAATTCCGAAGGGAAGCATTATTGGAAAGGCTGGTTGAACCGGACCGCCAGATTCTCTTTAAGGTGCCCTGGGTAGATGACAAGGGAAATGTGCAGGTAAATACCGGTTATCGTATACAGTTTAATAATGCTATTGGACCGTATAAGGGCGGCTTAAGGCTGCATCCTTCTGTGAACAAAGGAATCATTAAGTTCCTTGGTTTTGAACAGATATTTAAGAATTCCCTGACGGGGCTTCCCATAGGCGGAGGCAAGGGCGGATCGGATTTTGATCCCAAGGGAAAGTCAGACCGTGAGGTATTGGCTTTTTGTAAAAGTTTTATGACAGAGTTATGTAAATACATCGGTGCCGACACGGATGTACCTGCCGGAGATATTGGAACAGGTGCAAGAGAGATCGGCTATCTGTATGGGCAGTACAAGAAGATAAAAGGAACCTGCGAGGGTGTACTTACCGGAAAGGGGCTGACCTATGGCGGTTCCCTTGTCAGAACGGAAGCTACCGGCTTTGGACTTGTATACCTAACGGAAGAAATGCTGAAAGCTCATGGACATTCCATAGCAGGGAAAACAGTTGCCGTATCCGGTGCAGGAAATGTAGCCATCTATGCGGCAGCAAAAGCAATGGAACTGGGGGCTAAGGTAGTAACCGTAAGTGATTCCAATGGATGGATCTATGATAAAGCAGGAATCGATGTAAAAGCCCTAAAAGAAATCAAAGAAGTAAGAAGGGAAAGGCTGACGGAATACCTTAAGTTCCGCCCGGAAGCAGAATACCATGAAGGACAGGGTGTTTGGCAGGTAAAATGTGATATTGCTCTTCCCTGTGCCACCCAGAATGAATTGCTGTTAGAGGATGCAAAGGCCTTAGCAGAAAACGGCTGTATTGCAGTAGCAGAAGGGGCTAATATGCCTACGGATCTTGAGGCAACGAAATATTTACAGGATAAAGGAATCCTATTCGCTCCCGGTAAGGCAGCTAATGCAGGAGGCGTTGCAACTTCCGCGCTGGAGATGTCACAAAACAGTGAAAGGCTTAGCTGGACCTTTGAAGAGGTTGATGAGAAGTTAAAGGGAATTATGAAGAATATCTTTTTCAATATGTCAGATGCCGCCAAAGAGTACGGGGCAGAAGGAAACTATGTACTTGGGGCTAATATAGCCGGTTTTTTAAAGGTTGCTGATGCTATGATGGCACAGGGAATCTGGTAGTAAAAGGAGAATTGCATTCTGTGATGATGAGAAAACCCAATCGATAGTTCTTTGGGAATTGACGGATAAATGGGAGAAAATTTCAGGAAATAAAGCAGGAATCCGATAAAAGGAAATACCCTCTGGCAGCAATCAAATTCTTGCTAGCTGCCAGAGGGTATTTATCATATCTGCATACAAAAGCTCCTGCTATGGCACTTAAGCTTCCCTGTCTGTTCTATTTTGTTTTAAATTCCCGCAATGCCTTTGAAGCTACTTCCTTTACGCCCTCGTCCGTTTCCTTGGATAAAAGAAGCTGCAAAAAGCTTCTGGCCTGTTCTGTTCCAGAGTTGCCAAAGGCAACGATTGCTGCTTTTCTGATTTCCGGATTTTCATGATCTATCAGCTTGCTTAGCAGATTAAAAGCCATTTCATCCCGAATGATGCCAAGGCCTGCTATTGCTGCTTTAACAACTTCTATATCCTTATCGTGAAGGAATTGTTCAACCTTTTCTGTCTTTCTCTTTTCCGTCAGCTTCTGGATCTTCTCAATTACTTTTTCTTCACTCATAATGTTGCTCCTTCTTTCTTATAGTTTGTAATCTTACAAAATATAAATATTAAGCAGCTATCTCTAAAAACTCCATCCTGCTGTTTGCATTTAAAAAAGATGAGCATTGATACCTGTAACCGCTTAATGCTGTAAGGTCGCAATTTAACTATAGTCCTATTTCCTCCACAGTGCAAGCAAACAGCTAATTATTTTTTAATTCTTCGTTATAGTTTGGCCTAATGGCTGAATTGCATCCATTCACCGTGTTATTTATGACTTTCTTGTTTACTTTTGTATTGGCTTGTGATATTATGGTATTAATTGGTGCAGTATTATTTGACTGTTGAGCAAATTTCTATATAATTAGTATTATTTGAAACTAATAACTTCATAATATGAAGTTTCGTTACCTAATACATTGGAAACGTATTTTTGATAAAAGTTAACTGAAAAAGGCAAACTTACTGAAAGGTAAGGACGCAAAGCCACGAGTCTAAGGTATAGTGTGAAAAATAAAAAGCATTTTTTACTTTCTATTTGGGCAGTATCGCAAGTAAACTTGCGATATGCATAGGGATAGTGTGAAAAATGCGATGTATTTTTCGCTTTCTATTCAGGCAGTTTCGCAAGTAAACTTGCGAAATGCATGGGGTATACTATGGCAGTCGGGCCGCTGTAGTTATTGTAGCCATCTGCAGCCTGACTGCATTTGGTTTTTTTTATGTTATAAAATCGGTTTTATATGAAAAAAATACAATCAAAGATAGTTTGAATTTAACTTAGGAGGAAATATATTATGATGATCTCACATCCAAAGGGGACATATACTATTAATTATAATGCAAAGGAAAGAATGGTATATGTAACCCCTATCGGCCTTTGGACAAATGAGGATTTTGAAGAATACCATAATCAGTTTATGGAAATAATCGGACCCATCATCTGCAAGGAACCCTGGGTAATCATTTATGATATCCGGAAATATCAGTTTTACGAGCCGGGAAACCTGTCGGAGGAACATCTGGATTGGCAGGCGGAGAATAATCTAAAGTACAGGGCAATTATTACGGACAGCGACCAAGCTAAAAAATGTTTAGGCGGCATTTCCTCTTCTAAGGTTCCACAGCAGATTTTTATAAATGAAGATGAAGCAATAGCCTGGCTAAAGTCAAAGGGTTTTTAGTTTGAAAGGTTATTTCTTAATGATTTCAAATTCCTGGATTCCCATACTTCCCGGAGCAACTTCATATTTATCAAATACGATAACAGGATTTTTTTTCTCATTGATATAAAATTTAGTATGTGAGTCAATGGAAGTAAAGCCCCCCTCTTCGGTTGTGAAATACATATTATCCGGATTCTCTGCTAATCGTTGTTTCATCTGTTCCTTAATGCTTTGGTTGGCAATTTCAATATAATCAGGGCCTAAGAGATCCCTTAAAGTAACCTCTGTATCATTCTTTAAATCAATATTAAAGAAAGTATTGAAGTCATAAGCACTTACCCAGGATTCCGCACCGTACAGGACAAAAGAAACCAGATCTGTATCCTGATATTTGATATCATAATCTACTTTTATTTTGATATTTTTCTTGGAGAATTCCTCTTCTGTGCCTCCGGTTTCTAAGAAGGCATCCTTGTATTCCTGCACCCTTTCAGCAGCTTCCTTTGTGTAAGTCTTTGATTTTTCTTCAATGAGTTTATTGATCTGTTCAGCAACAGAAGCCTCGGACGCTACCTCTGGCAGAGTTACTTTTATGGTTTTATCCTTATCTGTCTCTTCGTAGGAACGAAGGGTCAGAACTTTTGCGACCTGGCCTATAACCGGAAGCCTCTTAGCATTCTCGGCAAATACAGCGTTTGTGTTCAGAGCTGTAATAAAGAGGGCAATACAGGCAGCGGCAGCAGTTATGCAAATCTTAAGACGGGAATGAACAGCTTTTTTAACAGTCCCTGTATTCTGGTTTGATTCTGATTTTTTCAGTTCTTTGTTAATGCGTTCATTTAATTCTGCAGGGACTTTGATATTCTGATAGATTTTCTTTGCCATATCCAATTCTTTCATAGTAATTCTTCTCCTTTCATGGCCTTCTGTAACTTCTTAATACCGGCATAAAGCCGCGTTTTTACAGTGTTTAGATTAACATTGGTTATCTCTGATATTTCCTTTAAAGTCATATCTTCATAATAATGCAGTATGATAATGGTTTTGAATTTATCTGGCAGCCGGTTTACTTTTTCGTATAAATTAAGTCCCGCTTCGAATTCTTTTTGATAATAAAAATCTTTCTGCACCAGTTTTTCTTCCAAGGGAAGATCTCTCTGGTATTTCTTCCTGTATGCGATGCATTCGTTTGCTAAAACTCTGTAAAACCAAGTTTTTAAGAACTCTGGATTTCGGATGGACTGGTAATTCTCCAGGGCTTTGCAGACGGAATTCTGAACTGCATCAAGTGCTGCTTCCCTGTTGCCAAGATAGCTGTATGCCAGGCGGTAGAAGCTGTTCTGACTGCCGGTTATGTATTCTGTTAATTGTGCGTAGACACTTTCTCCCAAAACTTTCACCTTCTCTCCTTACGGTATATCAGCTTTCAAAACTGATACCTTTTATAGATTAGATATTTTAACCCATAGAAAAGTTTTAATTAATAAAATAAAAAATTAAAATTATCCTTGACATTTTTGGAAAATCAAGTTATTATAATAACAGTAATCATTACTAATTTAAAACAATCAAATAAAAATATAATAAAAAAACAGGAGGTATATTATTATGTCATTAATCGGAACAGAAGTAAAACCATTTAAGGCACAGGCATACCGTGACGGAAAGTTTGTAGAAGTAACAGAGGCAGATTTTAAAGGAAAGTGGAGCATTGTTTGCTTCTATCCTGCAGACTTTACCTTTGTGTGCCCCACAGAGCTAGAGGATCTGCAGAGCAATTATGATACTTTTAAGAATCTTGGAGCAGAAGTTTATTCCGTATCCACCGATACCCATTTTACCCATAAGGCATGGCATGACACATCAGAGGCTATCCGTAAGATAACTTATACTATGATCGGGGATCCTTCCCATACCATTGCCAGAAATTTTGACGTACTGATTGAAGAAGATGGGCTTGCAGACCGCGGAACCTTCTTAATTGATCCTGATGGCATTATTAAGACCGTGGAGATTAATGCAGGCAATATCGGACGTAATGCGGACACCCTGGTTGATAAGCTTAAGGCAGCACAGTATGTAAGGAATAATCCCGGTGAGGTGTGCCCTGCGAAGTGGAAAGAAGGAGGAGCAACATTAAAACCCAGCCTTGACCTTGTAGGAAAGATTTAAGGGGGGAACATAGTGCTCGAAAAAGAAATCAAAAGTCAACTGGCAGAATATTTAAAACTGCTGGAAAGTGATATACAGATTAAAGTTAGTGCCGGTACTGACAGCATATCGGGAGACTTGGCAGGTTTTATAGAAGAGGTAAGCACTCTGTCGGAGAAAATCACCGTAGAGAAAGAGAGTTTACCCAGAACGCCAAGTTTTCAGATATGTAAAAAGGATGAGAAAAAAGGCATAACCTTTGCCGGTATTCCCCTGGGCCATGAGTTTAATTCCTTTGTACTGGCGCTTTTACAGGTCAGCGGAAGACCTCCTAAGATAGAAGAAAGGGTGAAGGAAGAGATTGAAGCCCTAAAGGGAGAGTTCCACTTTGAGACCTATGTCAGCTTAAGCTGCCACAATTGCCCGGAGGTCGTACAGGCATTGAATGTTATAAGTGTATTAAATCCGGGTATTACCCACACTATGATTGATGGGGCTGTCTTTAAAAAAGAGGTAGAGGATAAGAATATTCTGGCGGTGCCCGCAGTTTATCTTAACGGTGAATTCTTTGGCGGCGGAAGAATGGAACTGGAGGAAATTCTCTTAAAGCTTGGCGCTTCTCTGGATACATCAAAGATAAGTGAAAGAGAGCCTTTTGATGTTCTTATAGTGGGCGGAGGTCCTGCCGGTGCCAGTGCTGCTATTTATGCGGCACGTAAAGGCATCCGTACCGGAATCGTGGCAGAGCGCTTCGGCGGTCAGGTACTTGATACTTTAGGTATTGAGAACCTTATCGGCACGAAATATACGGAAGGGCCAAAGCTTGCCCAGAGTCTGGAAGAGCATGTAAAGAATTATGATGTGGATATTATAAAAGGCCAGAGGGCAAAGAATCTTACAAAGAAGGAACTTATTGAAGTAGAGCTGGAAAATGGAGCGGTTCTTAAAAGCAAGGCTGTAATTCTTAGTACCGGTGCCAGATGGCGGAAGGTGAATGTACCCGGAGAAGAAGAATTTAAAAATAAAGGAGTAGCTTACTGCCCTCACTGTGACGGACCCTTATTCAAGGGGAAAAGGGTAGCTGTAATCGGCGGAGGCAATTCCGGCATTGAGGCTGCTATTGACCTGGCAGGAGTGGCAGAGCATGTTACGGTGCTTGAGTTCCTGACAGAGTTAAAGGCGGATGCCGTTCTTCAAGAGCATCTCTACAGCCTGCCAAATGTTACGGTTTATAAAAATGTACAGACAAAGGAAATAACCGGATCCGGCAAGGTCAATGGAATTACCTTTTCTGACCGTGAAACGGGAGAAGAAAAACATCTTGAACTGGAAGGTGTATTTGTCCAGATTGGTCTGGCTGCCAATACCGACTGGCTGGGTGATACAGTTAACCGTAACCGTTTGGGTGAGATAATTGTTGATAATCGTAATAACACGAATGTTTCAGGGATTTTTGCCGCAGGGGATTGCATCGACAGTCCTTATAAACAGATAATCATATCAATGGGTTCCGGAGCAAATGCTGCATTAAGTGCTTTTGACTATTTGATAAGAAACTAAAATAAGAGCTTTGTCTTCTGATATTATCAGGGACTGCTGTACGATTACAGAAATTGTACAGCAGTCCCTGATTTGTTTGCAGTAAAATTAATATAATATCAGACAAGTAAAAAATACAATATTTTTATAAAAATAATTGTAAAATTTACTGATATATAGTAAAATATTTTATAAGAACAGAGGGATGGCATTCATCTCACGAAGGAGATGGCATATGACAGGAATAAAGGAAATTGCAAAGCAGGCCGGGGTTTCGGTATCAACCGTGTCTAATGTTTTGAATAATAAGAAGAATGTGGGAGAAGAAACCAGAGAAAGAATACTTAAAATCTGTGAAGAACTTTCTTATTACCCCAATATGGCAGGAAGGGGTCTTAAGTCCGGCAAACCCAATACAATTCTCTTTAATTTCAGTGACTTTGACAGGAGCTTTTATTTAAAGATTATCAATGGCATCAGTGATTATGTGAATGATAATGACTTCGACCTGATTATCTGTACGGATAAATCCTGCGAGAAGTATATGAATAACAGTCTTACCAGCGGCAGTATCATATTGGATAAGAAGATGCAGGATGAGGTCTTAAACCGCATTGCAGGCGAGAATTACCCTATTGTGGTGCTGGACAGAATTATGAAAAATCCCTGGATTAAGAGTGTGGTGGTCAATAATTATGAACCTATGTACCAACTGATACAGGGTGTTATAGACAGAGGATACCGCAGTTTCGGCTTCGTTGGCGGCCCGGAGGAGACTGCGGATAATAAGGAGCGCTACAGGGCATTCCGGGATGCTCTTAAGGCAAATAACATAGAGTTCCAGCAGAAGAGCTATTTTGCCGGTAATTACCGTGAAAAGAGCGGTTATACCGCTGCGAAGATATTAATGTTAAGCAGGGAGCTTCCGGATTGCCTTGTTTGTGCAAATGATAATATGGCAATCGGGGCAATGAAGGCTTTTCGGGATAATGGACTTAGGGTGCCAAAAGACATAGCTGTTACAGGTTTTGATAATTGCGATCTGGCGGAAGCTATGGGACTTACTACGGTATCTATCCCTAATTACGAACGCGGCTATATTGCTGCCAGATATTTAATTGAGAACATACGCGGACAGAAGAATGTTGAGACCTTTAAGATAGAGGCAAGGATTATTTTCAGGGAGAGCGCAGGTATTAAAAAGGATTAATTTTACCTGAAATCAGTAAAATGCAAGTAAAATAGCATATAATTTTAGTAAAGTCGTGTGATAATCAACAAAAGTTGATACTTTCACATGACTTTTTCACTTTAAAACATATACAAATGTTACAAAGATAATGCTTGATAAAAGAATATAAATCAACAATATTGACAAAGTGGTGAATTGATATTATTATTTAAGTACAACGTTTTACTAATATTTTCATTTTAAGGAGAGGGTTCTATGAAATTAAGAAAAATGTCAAGTGTTTTACTGGCGGCCGTCATGATATTAAGCATGGTATTAACAGGCTGCGGTACGAAAAAGGAAACAAGCAATGCTGGTACGAACAATGCAGGAACAAACAATGCAGGAACAAGTAGTCCGGAAGCTGGTAAGGATACAGGTTCCTCCGAGCAGACAAAGGCTGCAGACAAGATTATTATTTTCCAGTCCAAGGTTGAAATAGGTGACCAACTGGAGGAGTGTGCTAAGGCATATACCGATGAGACTGGCGTTGAGGTTGAAGTATGGGGAACCACAGGTGATGATTACCTGCAGCAGCTTAAAGTAAAACTTGCTAACAATCAGGGACCTACTATTTTCTCTCTGGCTCCCGGTTCAGAATCGGAAGACCTTAAGGCTTATCTTGCTGATTTAAGTGATTTATCCTTTGTCGGTGATATAGCTGATAACATGGCAAATGAAATTGACGGTAAGGTGGTTGGTATTCCGTACACGATGGAAGGCTTTGGAGTTGTTTATAATAAGAGCCTTATCGATGCTTCTAAGATTACCGATTATAATTCTTTTGCAAAGATGTTAAAAGACCAGAAAGCGGCAGGCATCAACGGCTTTAGCTTATCACAGGAAAGTTATTTCCTTATCGGACATATTTTGAATACTCCTTTTGCCTTACAGGCAGACCCGGAAGGATACATAAAGAAACTGACTGCGGGAGAAGTGAAAATGCAGGATACTCCTGAATTTGTAGAGTTTGGGAAGTTCATGGAAGCAATCAGAGAAAATACGGGTAACCCTCTGGAAGTTAATTATGATACTGAAACCGGTGATTTTGCTACCGGAAAGACCGCATCCATTCATCAGGGCAACTGGTGCTATGGTATGTTTAAAGATTATGATGTGAAATTCGATATGGGCATTATGCCTCTTCCTATCGGCGGAAACGATAAAATTGCTGTCAGCGTACCCAGCTGCTGGTATATAAATTCACAGGTTTCAGCTGGCGAAATCCAGGCAGGCAAGGACTTCCTTAACTGGTTATATACAAGCGATACCGGGAAGAAATACCTGATGGAGAAGTTTGGCTTTATCCCGGTATTAAAATCAATGACGAGTGCACAGCTTGATCCTTTGTCACAGGCAGTTGCAGACTACGCAGCAGAAGGGAAGACAATTTCCTGGCCTATGAGCAAATGGCCGGCAGGTATTGTTGATGTCTATCTGGTACCTGTAGCGCAGGCGTTCTTTACAACAGATATGACAGGAACAGAATTGCTTGAGAAATTGACCGACGCTTTCGTTAAGGCAGGACAGCAATAAGCAGAAATTGGATACTTAAACCGGATAGAGAAATTTAGCGGGCAGATTATTGCTGGATTTCTCTATCCTTGTCATTTTATAATTTGATGAAGGAGCGTTTCTATGAAAAAAAGAAGGGATAAAGCCTGGTATGCTTTGTTTGTTTTTCCTTTAGTATTTATCTTTACAACGGTCGTAGTAATACCTTTTATAATAGGCATCGGGTATTCCTTCATATCTTGGGACGGAATGCCTTTAAATGAAAAGAAATTCGTAGGCTTTGACAATTACATAAGATTGTTTGCGGACGAAAGGTTTCTTACTTCTGCGGTGCACACGGTCTTATTTACCATATGTTCTGTATTGCTGATTAATTTACTGGGGCTGATATTTGCACTTGCTGTAACGGGAAAGCTTAAGGTAAAGAATGCAGCAAGGACAATGTTATTTATGCCCTATCTGATTGGCGGTTTAATCCTCGGATATATCTGGAAGTTCATATTTACGGATGTATTCAAATCCATCGGTCAGCTGACGGGATGGACCAAGGTGTTTTTTAGCTGGCTTTTAGACCCTGAATTTGCACTTGCTGCCATGATGATTGTTGCTACCTGGCAGATGGCAGGGTATATCATGATTATTTATATTAACGGTATCCAGGCTATGCCGGAGGATGTATTGGAGGCGGCAAAGGTTGATGGTGCCGGCTTCTGGCAAACCCTTTTCCGTATCAAATTTCCGCTTATCATGCCCTCTTTTACCATATGCCTGTTTTTGACCCTGTCCAATTGCTTTAAAATCTTCGACGTTAACTTTTCACTCACCGGAGGGGGACCCAGCAATGCAACGGAAATGATGGCTATGAACATATATAATGAGATATTTTCACTGAATAATTACGGATACGGCCAGGCAAAGGCTATTATCTTTTTTGCTGCGGTAGCTGTTATTACCCTGGTTCAGGTTTCCATTACTAAGAAGAAGGAGGTAGAGATGTAATGAAGAAATTCGGTAAAATCCTGATAGAATTTCTGGTAGTCGCTCTTTGCCTTGTGTACCTTTTTCCGATTTATATTGTTCTGGTTAATTCCTTTAAGAACCGGGCGGAGCTTTATGAGAACATGCTGGCACTTCCAAACAGCTTTTCTTTTGAATATTTTGCAAAGGCGATGGAGAAGATGAGTTTCCTTAGGGCCTTTGGAAACTCATTGATAATAACAGTGGTATCCATTGCTGTTATTATCGTTCTGGCTTCCATGACTGCCTGGATGTTTGTGCGTACGGATGACAGATTAAGCAGAATCCTGTTTATGGTATTTGTTGCAACCATGATTATTCCTTTTCAGACCATTATGATGCCTATGATGCAGGTTATGGGATGGGCGAGGGATAACCTGCATATTCCTATGTTGAATAGTCTGGGAGGTCTGATCTATATGAACATAGGCTTTGGAACCAGCATGGCAGTGTTTTTATATCATGGGTTTGTCAAATCCATTCCGGTATCCCTGGAGGAAGCGGCAACCATTGATGGCTGCAATAAGTTTAAAGTGTTCTGGAAGATTGTATTCCCGATGCTA
Source organism: Anaerocolumna xylanovorans DSM 12503 (assembly GCF_900143645.1). Taxonomy (GTDB): domain Bacteria; phylum Bacillota; class Clostridia; order Lachnospirales; family Lachnospiraceae; genus Anaerocolumna; species Anaerocolumna xylanovorans. Next base: position 166,833 of record NZ_FRFD01000006.1, read on the forward strand.
AAACCAACTACCGCAACGGTTATGATTTTGGATGTTATCTGGATATGGAATGACTATCTGCTTCCTTCTCTGGTGTTGTCCAGTAAATCCCTGCGTACAATACCGCTGTCCACAGCATCCTTCTTCGGACAGTTTACTATTGAATGGAATCTGGCCATGGCGGGACTGATGTTGACAATAACACCGGTTATCATATTCTATTTATCAGCCCAGAAGTACATTGTAAAGGGTGTTGCAGCCGGTGCGGTAAAGCTATAGGAAAAAGTGCTAGTTATGGAGGAAAGAATGGGATTGCAGTATAAAGTCTATGAGATAGATGACAACAGTAAAGAGAATAATGACCTTATGGTAAATGAAACAGTCTTCCATAATGCCAACGGATACATCGGAATCCGTTCGAATTATGAAGAAGGGTACCCGGGAGGGTATGATACCATCAGAGGTTCCTATATTAACGGTTTTTATGATATTGCAGATATGAAGCAGGCAGAGAAGCTCTGCGGTCTGGTGGAAGATAAGCAGGCCATGTTAAATGTGGCGGACACCCAGACGGTGTTTTTGGATATTGACGGAGAAATCTTCAGTCTGTTTGAGGGGGAGGTTCTAAGGAGCAAACGTTTTCTGGACATGGAAGCGGGGGTTACGGGGAGAGCAATTCTCTGGCGTTCTCCTGCCGGAAAAGAAGCAGAGATAGTGATTAAACGTATGGCTTCTTTTTGCCAGCTGACACTCTTTGCAATGGAATATAGTGTAAAAGCGGTTAATTTTAACGGCAGTATAGGTTTTAGCTCCTATCATATGGGAGAGGTAACGAATTACAGCAATGCAAATGACCCCAGAGTGGCCCAGGAGAGCAAAAGATACCTCTTGCCTATGACAGCCTGCCTGGAGGAAGGTATCTCTTATCTGACCTCGATGACCTCAAAGTCCGGTCTGACTGTCTGCACAGGTGTGGCTCATATTCTTGCGAAAGAAGGGATGAAGGGCAGTGAGGTGTCTGGTGCGGATGAAAACGTTCTTCTTAAGAAGGGAGAGCATAGTGCCTGTTACAAGGGGAAGATTCCTGTAAAGGAACAGGAAACAGTTACCCTGACCAAATATACCGTTTTCTGTGACTCCATCAGACATGAGGACTGCGGTAAAGCGGCAAGACAAGAGATGGAAAAGGCGCTTTCTATTCCTTTGTCTGCGCATTATGAAGCCCAGAGGGAATACTTAAAGGAGTTCTGGAATAACTGCTTTCTTGAAATCAAGGGGGATGATGCCCTGACAGAAGCGGTCAATTACAATATGTATCAGCTGATACAATCCGTAGGAAAGGATGAGTTCTGTAATATTGCTGCAAAGGGTTTAAGCGGCGAAGGCTATGAGGGGCATTATTTCTGGGATACCGAAATGTACATCCAGCCGTTCTTTAATTTGACAGAGCCTTCCATAACAAAGAATCTTATCAATTTCCGCTACAGCACATTGGAAAAGGCGAGGGAAAATGCATATATATTAGGTCATAAAAAAGGGGTGTTATACCCATGGCGTACCATTATGGGAGTAGAATGTTCCGGCTATTTTCCATCTGGGACGGCTGCCTATCATATTAACGGGGATATTGCCTATTCAATCATTTCTTATTATCTGGCAACCAAAGATATGGAGTTTGTAGCCGATAAGGGTGCTGAAATAATATTTGAAACAGCAAGACTATGGCTGGATGTGGGAAATTATTATCAGGGAAGCTTTCGGATAAATGAAGTGACCGGGCCGGATGAATACACCTGTATGGTGAATAACAACTATTTCACCAATGCAGCCGCCCAGTATAATCTGAATTGGGCGGTAAAGTTCTATGGATTATTAAAGGAGGCAGGAAAGCTCCAGAGGGTAGCGGATAAAATCGGTTTGACTGATTCGGAGGTAGAGGAGTTTAAACGGGCGGCAGAAAGCATGTATCTGCCGTATGATGAGACTCTTGGAATCAATCCCCAGGATGATTCTTTTCTCCAAAAGAAGGTGTGGGACATACCCGGTACACCGGCAGAAGAATTCCCTTTATTATTGCATTACCATCCCCTGCATTTATACCGTTATCAGGTATGCAAACAGGCGGATACGGTACTGGCGCACTTTATCTTTGAGGATGCCCAGTCCCTTGAAACAATCCGAAAATCCTTTGAGTATTACGAGAAGGTCACTACCCACGATTCTTCCCTGTCTACCTGTATTTTCAGCATTGTTGCATCGAAGCTTGGTTTGGTGGAGAAAGCCTATGAATATTTTGGCGATTCTGCCAAGCTGGATTTGTTCAACACCCATAAGAATACCAGGGATGGAATCCATACCGCCAATATGGGCGGCACCTTTATGGCAATCGTATATGGATTTGCAGGCTTAAGGATTAAAGAAAGCGGTATCTGCTTTGCTCCGGTGCTTCCGAAGTGCTGGGAAGAATATTGCTTCCGGATAAATTATGAGGACAGCAGGATTAAGGTGGAAGTAGGTGCAGAGGAAAGTATCTTCACCTTAATCAGCGGAACGGCAAAACAGATTCATGTGTATCAGGATATATATGAACTAAGTGGCAGAATTGCCGTTAAACACAAATCTTAACATGGAATAAGGAATGGTGGAGTAGATGAAATATAAAGCAGTAATTTTTGACCTTGACGGAGTTATCTGCCATACTGACCGGTATCATTACCTTGCCTGGAAGCAGCTGGCGGATAAAATAGGGATATATTTTGATGAAAGTATCAATAACAGATTGCGGGGGGTCAGCCGTATGGAAAGCCTCGAAATTATTCTGGAACAATGGAAAGGGACCTCTTTTACAGAGGAGGAAAAAATAGGGCTTGCGGAAGAAAAAAATGCAATCTATAAGGAACTCCTTAAGCAGATGACAGAAAAGGATTTAAGTATTGAAGTGAAAGATACGTTGGAGCGGCTTAGGAAGAGCGGGATATTGCTTAGCATCGGTTCTTCCAGTAAAAATGCAGGCTTCATATTGGAAAGAATAGGACTTACAGGCTTCTTTGATGCAATTTCGGATGGCAATAACATTACAAAATCAAAGCCGGATCCGGAAGTGTTTCTCCTGGCGGCGCAGTATCTTAAGACAGAGCCCGGGGACTGCCTTGTAGTAGAAGATGCCAGGGCGGGTATTGATGCTGCCGCCGCAGCAGGAATGGGCAGTGCGGCCATAGGGGATGCCCTTGGGTATAGTTTGGCGGATTATAATCTGAAGGAGTTTAAAGAGCTGATAGAGATTTGCGGTGTGGTATCGTAAAAGACGTATTTAAAATTAAAAAATAAGAGGGAGAGCAGGATGTGCATTCCCTCTGATATCGTATAAGTGTTGATATAAGCTTAAAAGCAAGCTTTGTATCAACACTTATTTTTGTTTCTATATGATTTTCTTAATATTGGCTACGGAACTTCTTTCTACAATATTACAGGGTATATAAATGCGCTGCTTGGAGAGAGAGTTATCTTTAATGCGGCTTCGCAATTGGCTGTATGAATTCTTTGCAATAGTCTTAGTGCTGATATCAACGGTAGTTAACGGAGGATTTGAATTCTCTGCCAGATTGGTATTGTCGAAACAGGCAACAGAAATATCCGCGGGAACTTTAAGGCCTTCCATGTTAATCCTTTGAATCAGAAAATAAGCAGCTCTGTCACAGTGGCAAACAAAGGCGGTGGGTAATGTTTTTGGCAATGGAGTCTCTAAAGTGTAAACTCCGGTAGTCAGGTTGTTGTTTACCAGGTGCCAGTCGGGATTATAGGGCAGATTATGGGCAGCCAAAGCCTTTTGATAACCATAAAAACGGTCCGAGATACTGGAAGTCTGACTGGGATTGCCTACAAATCCAATATCGGTATGACCCTTTTCGATAAGATAGTTGGTTATGGTAAAGCCGTTAAAAAAGTTATCGGCTATAATGCAGTCATAGTTAAAAGATGGTTTGTAGAAATCGATTAAAAGGACCGGCAGTCCGAGATCACCTATACCATGGATATAATCATCTGTCATTTCTCCGGCTATAAAAATACCATCGCAGCTGCCGGAATTGAGTGTAGCCGGCAGGGTGCAATTACTTTCGTCGGAATTGTTGATTACATATAAAGTAAGTGCAAGTCCATCGTTGTGACAAAAATTATTCAAATAGTAAAAAATTGATGTATAAAATCCTTCGTTTTCGAGAAAAAAACGCTTAGGTACAACAAATGCCAGATTGTTGTTAAGCGCCAGATTTTTACCGGAAACTTTATAATAACCTAATTCTTGTGCAGCCCGTAGTATCTTCTCCTTGAGATCGTCACTAACATATTGCTGATTGTTCAGTGCCTTATATACAGTGACTTTGGAGATGTTCAGGTAATCGGCTATGGTCTGCATGGATACTTTTTTGTTGCTCATATATTCCCCTTCTATCGGTAAAAACATTATTTGTATGTATATTTATATGGCTTATTATACAGGCTGATTAACGCAAATGCAACAGCTAGTTTTTGTTAGTTAACAAAAAATATGAAATTAAGTGGCATACTTTATTCTGACTAAAATTTATTATACATTATAACTAATACAAAAAAATATATTGACATTAATATGTGAGTTATATATAATGAAATCAAAAATAACGTTAGTCAATAGTAGGTAACAAAACAGGAAACAAATAAAGAACAAACAAGAAAATAAGAATATAAAAGCTGTACAAAAGTCATTGTACTAAAAGGAGAGACTGTATGAATCAAGATCAGAACATAATACCGGTCAGTGCCAAAGTATTGTATGAGAATTTTAAAAGCCAAGACAGCAAAATATGCGGAACTATTCACAGCTTTCGGGATATGGGAGAACTGGATATATATAATCCTTCAGTTCCTTTTGACTTAAATGGTGTTACATATATTGCCGGGCGTGTTGAAAGCAGAGAAAGAGAACACTCAAAGGTTATGTTTTTTAGAAAAGAAGAAACTGGTTGGATTTTATGCAGGGAGGCGATAGTTCTTGAGCTTCAGGATCCTTTTGTTACCATTATAGACAATGAACTGATACTTGGAGGAGTCCGGGTAGACTGGGATGAGGCCACCGGATGTGCAAAGGCATGGTACACGGATTTTTACAGAGGCACAAATCTTAACAATTTGACCTTGTTTGCTTCTGGGCCAAGACATATGAAGGATATCCGGCTGGTTCAGCTGCAGGATAAACGAATTGGGATATTCAGCCGTCCTCAGGGACAGAAAATGCTTGAGGAATATGGCTGCATTGCAAAGATTGGATTTACAGTGGTGGATTCTTTGAAGGATGTAACCGCAAAGAATATCGAAAATGCGCCTTTTTTGGAGGGACTCTTTCTTCCGGACGAATGGGGAGGCTGTAACCAAATACATCTTTTAAAGAATGGTAATCTGGGAGTAATAGGTCATATAGCATATGGAGAAAATATTGGAGATGAAAAATACCTGCATTACTATGGTATGGCTTTTGTTTTGAATCCCCATACCGGAGAAAGAAGTACTCCCAAGGTAATAATTACAAGAGATTGTTTTCCGGAAGGGCCGGCAAAGGCACCAAGGCTGAAGGACATCACTTTTACGGCGGGAATACAGCGCCGGGATGATAAAAAAGCGGTTATTTACACGGGGCTTAGCGATGCACAGATTGGCAGTGCAGTCATAAATGATCCCTTTGCAATATGGGAGAACGGAATGGAGAATTTAAAATGAAGATGTTAAAACAGCGAAAAACAGCCAGAAAAACAAATTCTGTAATCTTTGAGTTATTAAAAAATAAGGGTTTATACTTTATGGTTCTGCCAGGTGTTATTTATTTTTTTATCTTTAATTATCTTCCTCTGGTTGGTGTTTATTATGCATTTGTAGATTATAAACCTATGGCGGGCTGGTTTGGTCTAAAGAGTAAATTTGTCGGATTTGAGAATTTTAAGTATTTTTTCGCTTCCGGAAGCTGGATAAAGATAACGGTTAATACTCTGTTCCTTAATATGCTGTTTATCACAACGGGTTTAATCGCACAGTTATTAATGGCAGTATTGATTAATGAAATTTCGCGTAAATGGTACAAGAAAGTTACCCAGACCTTTATGTTTCTTCCGAATTTCCTGTCTTGGGCGGTTGTTTCGGTCTTCGCTCTGGCATTATTCGGAACCGATGACGGATTGATTAATAAGATGCTGGGTTCTTTCGGTATGGAACAGGTACCTTTTTACCAAAGCGCCGGGGTGTGGCCCCTATTGCTGGTATTAATAAGGCTTTGGAAAGGGGTAGGTTTTGGAACAGTAGTATTCCTGGCAGCCATATCAGGCATTGGGCAGGAAATGTATGAGGCAGCAAAGGTTGACGGGGCTAACAGATTTCAACAGATTGTCTATCTGACAGTGCCGATGCTTAAGACAACAACAGTAGTGCTCCTCATCTTATCGGTAGGCAGTATCTTTGTAGGAGACTTCGGCATGATTTATGCCCTTCTTGGAGATAACCCTCTTCTTAGAGGTACGACAGATGTTATTGACACTTTTGTATACAGAGCATTAAGGACGCAAAATGACATTGGCATGTCAACCTCAGTCGGCCTTCTTCAGTCAATCCTTGGAGTTATTTTTGCAGTGGGAACGAACTACATAGCGAAAAGAATTGATGAAGACAATAAAGTATTTTAACGTTTTGCAAGCTTACGGAAAGAGGGAAAGAAAATGAAAGATAAAATCTTTGATCGTATTGTGCTGATAACGGCGTATGTGCTTACCGGTACATTTGCTGTAATATGCCTGGTACCGCTGTGGATGGCATTTTGTGCCTCCTTTACAAATGAAAATACCTTAATCAGAGAAGGTTATTCTCTGCTGATAAGACATTTTGATATCACTTCTTATAAGATTATCTTTACAAAGACCAATACTATTTATAAAGCATATTTGGTTACCGTAAGCATGACGGTGCTCGGGACGATGCTAACAGTATTTTTCACAGCCCTTACTGCGTATCCTTTATCGGTTAAGGGATTGAAATACGGCGGGAAGATAAATTTGTACATCTATTTAACCATGCTGTTAAACGGCGGTCTGGTACCGAACTATATTCTTATTACAAGGGTCCTGGATTTAAAGGATAATTTCCTGGTATTAATCATTCCTGGAATGATAAATGCCTATAACATCTTTCTGATGACCAATTATTTTAAAACACTGCCGGCTTCTCTGGCGGAATCCGCTAAAATGGACGGAGCAACAGATTTTAAGATCTTTATCCGGATAATACTTCCGCTTTCTAAGCCGATTCTTGCGACAATAGCGCTTTTTGCGGCAATGGGATACTGGAATGAATGGTATAAAGTATTGCTTTATATAGAGAAACCTGACTTATATACGTTGCAGTTTTTGATTATGAAGCTCCAGCGGGAACTGGATTTTCTCAAATCTGAGTTGGGAGCAAGGGCTATGGAAGCCATGGGGAATGTAACCCTGCCGTCTCTTGGTATCAGAATGGCTACGGCAATGCTTAGTATCGGCCCCATTGTGTTGGTATATCCTTTTTTGCAAAAGTATTTCATGAAAGGAATCATGATAGGCTCTGTGAAAGAGTAGAGGGATTTAATGCAATTATCAGCTGAATTGCGCGCAGGTTGATGATTGTTTAAATAAGTATTTTGACAATTAAGAAGGACATAGGAGAAGGAATTTAAACTAGGAGGTAAAAATTATGAAGAAAGCAGTAGCGGTATTATTATCCATCTTAATGGTAATGACTTTGTTTGCCGGATGCAGCAGTAAGAAAGATGCGAATGAGAATACATCCGGTAATAAAACAGCTGATGTAACAAAAGAAGCAGGGGAGACTACTGATACACCGTCTGCTCAGGCAGCAAAGGATCCTTATGAGATAACCTTTTTATATCCCGGAGAAGCAGCGAAGGATATGGATGTTGTTTTGAATGAGTTTTATGCAAAAACAAAAGATACTTTGAATCTAAAGCTTAATTTTCTTTATGGCGGTTGGGATGATATCGGACAGAAGGTATCCTTAAAAATTTCAGCAGGTGAGAAACTGGATTCCGCATTTCTTGCACAGTGGACTGCTCCGTCTATTCAGGAAGCAGCTTTGAATGACCAGTTGGTAAACCTGGATAAATATTTTAATAATGACCAGTATCCCGGACTGAAAGCAGCTTTTTCCGAAGATTATTTAAGTACAAATAAATTCCTGGGTTCTGACGGGGAATATCATGTTTACGGCATTCCTTTTTCTAATTCTTATGATGCCGGAGCGTATTTGTATTATAGAAAAGATTTAGCCGATAAATATGGAATCACCGTTAAAGGTGTAGATGATATTGAAGCTTATTATGATGCAATTCTGGCAAATGAAAAGGGAACGACTCCTCTGGCATTTTTAGGTTCACAGGATCAGCTAATGAACGCGTTTTACAGTAATAATGAGTTAGCAAAGCACAATTATTCAAGCAGAGGATTAATGCCAGGGGGTGTTCTGGCAGGAGGAGTTATTATTAAGGATGACGGTACTGCTTATGTATCCAGAAGCTATCTGCCGGCACTGGATCCGGAATATGCAAAATATCTGGATGCTAATGATAAATCCAAGAGTGATCCCTATTGGGCATATAAAATAGCAGTCAGATTCTATCAGAAGGGTTATATAAGCAAGGATGTTTTGAATACCACCGATGCACAGGCAGACTTTATGGCGGGCAGGGCAGCAAGTGTAATCCGTGGTGCGGATGTTTTTAATACCATAGCTACTCAGTTTAAAGAATCCTTACCCAATGCAGAGCTTGGTTACATTCCTTTTAATACTTTTGTGGCAAATGAGGCAGAACATCAGTCAGGTACTACTTTCCAGGCATGGAACTTTGCAACGGTTCCTGTTACCTGTGAGAATCCTGACCGTGTAATGGAATTCTATGATTGGATCTTCCAGTCACAGGAAAACCATGATCTCTTTGAACTTGGCGTGGAAGGAAAACACTGGAAAGCAGCAGATAATAGCAAATATGAGGTGACAGCTAACCCGGATACCGGAAATACTTATAATTTCGGCGGTTATTTAATGACCTGGAATCCTACAATGTTAAAAGTATCTTCTTCTATTCCTGATGATGTATACAACTATGTAAAGAAATTCTCTGATGAGAAATATTTCTATAAGGACATTACTTCCGGATTTTCATTCAACAGCGATTCGGTTAAGACAGAAGCAGCTTTAATTTCTGATGCCATATCCATAAGGACTGCTTTAGGAAACGGTATGATGGCAGACTATGAATCTGAAATAGCTAAGCTGGATAAGAAATTAAAGAACTCCGGATGGGAAAAGTACGCAGAAGAATTCGAGAAACAGTTTAACGAATTTTTAAAGACACATCCATATGAAGGTCAGTAATTAAGATAATATTTAAGGCTTTGGGCGGAGAAGCGATTCCCCGTCCAAGCATCTTTCACTATGAAAGGCATGGTTATTGATATGTATGAACAAATGTTACATGAAAGTAACTGCGATGTGGTTGTGGTGGGTGCAGGTCCTTCTGGAATATCAGCGGCAATAGCGGCAGCGAGAAACGGTACTAAAGTCATCCTTCTTGAGGAAGATTCCCTTCCCGGCGGAGCCCCTGTAGATATGTATGTCTGCATGACATGCGGTGATCCGCGTGTGGGCATTTATAGAGAATTGCTGGACTTTTTGAATGAAAACCATACCATTGATATGGAGCCGGTCATTCCCTTTCATGCAGGAATGGACGATAATAATCATTGGTGGATGCCGTATTCTTACGCACATACCATCAGTCATTTTCTAAGCCAAGAGCCGAATATCCGGTTGATTACGGGTGTACGTGCTACAAGTATATTATGTAAAGAGGATTCTAACGGACAAAAAAAAGTATCGGGTGTTATTGCGAGCCACGGATTTGGTACTCAGCCGTTGGTAATTCATGCGAAGGTTACGATTGATTCGACCGGAACAGGTATACTGGCTGAAATGGCTGGGTGCGATGTAAGATATGGAGCTGATACAAAGGCGGATTTTGGTGAAGAATATGCCCCCGATGAAAGAAATAATCGAGTAATGCCCTGTACCCTGATGTATATCACACAACGCATGAGTGGAGATACTATGCCGGATTTTTCGGATTTCAGAGGCGGCGGATTTGTTGAAGATAAACTTTATAATTGGTCATCCAGTATATATACGGAAGCTTTGGCCAGGAATAAAGGAATTTATCTCCATTGGGGAGCAACTGTAGAATGTGCGGATACAAGGGATGATATGCTTTTGGGAGAAGCATATATGCAGGCGCTGGTTCAGATAGAACATAATGCGAAAACTTGGTATGAGCATGGATTTACTGTACAGGCAGCACCTAAAATCGGTGTGCGGGAATGCCGGCGTGTGATGGGAGACTATGTCTTAACGATATATGATATGCTTAAAGGGAATTTTGAATATGATACGATAGCTGTCAGTAATTATGGCGTTGATTTATGGGGCTCTGCAAAGATTGATGAAAAAGGACTTAACAAAAAGTTTCGGACTTATGGCATTCCATATAGAAGCCTGCTTCCCAAACATACCGAAGGTCTTTTAATAGCCGGAAAATGTATCAGCGGCTCCCGCTTTGCATGCAGCTCCTATCGCGTACAGCCTATTGTGGCCTCCATAGGCCAGGCATGCGGAACGGCTGCGGCAATCAGTGTCAAAGATAATATCCAATTACGTGAAGTGTCTGTTACAAAAGTTCAGTCTATATTACAAAAATGTGGAGTGATAGATAGTTTATAATGAAACTTTAAAGACATATCCATATGAAAGTCAATATTAAACAGAAAGCGGCATAGATTTTGGATAGTCCTGCCCCCATCCAAATATCTTAAGAACGGGAGGTTTGCCATGAAGCTTAAAGAACAAAGGGAAGTGTTTGAGAGAGAGAAACAGATATATGAAAGCTGCAAGGTGAAATTCCTTGGTGTAGATGGATTTGATGTTTATAATTCTTCCATTCCGTTTTATTGGAATGGTAAAAGGTACATTTACGGAAGAGTTGAGAAGAGGAATGAATGGGCGAGGTCCTGGGCAAGACTTTTTGAAGAAACCGGCAGGGATGAATGGACATTGGTACAAGGTGATATGATTTACCAGCTGGAAGACCCCTACATAGCAGTTATTAATAGAGAGCTGATTCTTGGAGGTACTCACGTAAGGAAGAAACAAGGAGTCGTTGATACCTATTACGGGTATTTTTACAGAGGTGAAGATATACATGATTTGAACTATTTTACCACAGGTCCGGATTATATGAAGGATATCCGTTTGGTTCAACTAAAAGACAACAGGGTGGGTGTGTTTTCCAGACCCAGGAGTGAGGAAATCAGAGCCCTTCACGGAAGCGAATCCATAATCGGGTTTGCGGTAATAAACGATATCAGTGAATTGAATGCCGATGTTATCAATAATGCAGCAAAGATCGACGGTCTGTTTGAAGAGGATGAATGGGGCGGCTGTAACCAGTGCTATTATCTGGACAGTGGAAAAATCGGTGTTATCGGACATAAGAGTTATAAAAGAACCGATAAAGATGGAAAGGACATTCTGGCATATATGAACATGTCCTTTGTATATGACATGAAAGAGCACAAGGCTTTGGATGTCAAGATTATCGGAACCAGAAGCTGTTATCCGGAAGGTCCTGCAAAAACGCCGGCTCTGGTGGATTGCGCTTTTACATCCGGAATTGTAATGCGGGAGGATGGCAAAGCAGACTTGTACAGTGGTATCGGCGATGCGGAAGTTGGAAGGATCGTAATTGATTATCCCTTTGAGGGATATGGCAAAATAGTAAGCACAATATAACAGCAGGAATGCTTGGATAAGCAGAAAGTAGAATGCAGCGCACATCATGAATAATAGTTTTGGTATGATAGCGGATATACAAAGATGTTCCACCCATGACGGACCGGGAATACGGACAACGGTTTTTTTAAAAGGCTGTAATCTCCGCTGTGCATGGTGCCACAACCCGGAAACGGTTGATAGCAGGGAAGAATGGATGTACTATCCCGAAAAGTGTATTGGATGCGGTTTATGCAGTGAAGGCTGTTATTCCGGAGCCAAGGTGCTTTGCGGCAGAAAGATGACAGTGGAAGAGGTTATACGGACAGTAAAACTTGATGAGCCGTATTATTCCGGCGGAGGAGGAATGACAATTTCCGGCGGGGAGCCGCTATTGCAGCCGGAATTTACTTACAGGCTCCTGGAGGCAGCAAAGAATTGCGGTATACATGCTGCCATAGAAACCAATTTGACATTACCTTGGAAAACAGCAGAACCGATTGCAGAGCTTTGTGATTTGGTGATGATGGATATAAAATTATGGCAGGCGGATTTGCACCGGAAATGGACGGGCGGTGATAACCGGAATGTATTAGCCGGCCTAAAGGAATTATCGGCCAGAAAGAAACCTGTCATAGTAAGGACGCCGGTTATTCCCACTGTAAATGACAGGGTGGAAGAAATAAGCTGTATTGCTGAATTTGCAGCAGGATTTGATAATGTATTGTACTACGAACTGCTGCCTTACCATCCGCTTGGACAGTCCAAACAGCTGAAGGAAGGAGCATTCAAGCCGGAAATATTTGAAAAACCGGATAATTCTACAATGCTTAAGCTTGCATCAGCAGCCAGGAGTTATGGTATTAAGGTTTTGGTAGCGGGAAAAGAAATGCGGGACATTATGGATTATAATCCAAAGAAGGAGTCAGGATGGATAGAATGACATGGCAGGACAGGGCTGATCTGCTGCGTAAGAAGAAGGTGCAGCATACCCAGCAAAAGAAAGAAAAAAACGGATTTATGGATGCTGACGATTATGGTACGGTTCCTATGCCTGACAGCTTTACTTTTCAGGCAATACCAAATCACAGCAATGGTGGATTTTACGGTCCTACAGGGTGGTCTGTTAACTTTGAAGCATATATGAAAGAGTATCCGGTATATGTTGACCCCCTTGAGATATTATGCGGAAGATGGCGGGGGATGTTGATTCAGCATGCCAAGGGGTGGCCGCAGGATCTGTATCCGTATGAGGAATTAAAAAGGGAGCAGGAACTTTATGGCATTACAACCGGTATTGGTGCGGATTCTCATTTTGCCGGAGATTTTTCCATTGGACTGGCTTTAGGCTGGGGAGGCTTGCTTTCTAAGGTACGCGATTACAGGGACCTTCACGGTGAAGAAAAAAAGGAATTTTATGATGCCGAGGAACGAATCATTCTGACGATACAACACTGGATAGGGCGTCATATTGAGGAAATTAAAAGACTGCTCGAGGAAGAAAAAACGCCGGAAATCCGGGAAACCCTTGAAAAGATGCTAAGGTGCAACGAATGGGTGATAGAAGGTGCGCCCAGAACCTTTCTGGAGGCCTGCCAGTGGGTGGCCTGGTTTGCCACGGTGTCCAGGATATATGACAGAGACGGCGCGGGCTTTAATCTGGATGTACTTCTTTTGCCTTATTATGAAAGGGATACAGCAGCAGGAATACTGGATGACGGGGAGGCAAGATTTATAATTGCCAATCTTTTGCTCATTGACACCCATTACTATCAGGTATCCGGAGCAGATATAGATGGAAACGATTTAACAAACCACTTGTCCTATCTGGTATTGGAGGGAGCACATATGCTCAACATCTCCAATAATCTTACCGTAAGGTATCATGACAACATGGACAGGGAATTTTTTCATAAGGCAGTGGAGTATCTTTTTATAGACAAAAATGGATGGCCAAGGTTCTCAGGGGATACCGGTCTTATGAACTACCAGAAGAATAAAGGGGTTACCAAGGGCGACGCCAGAAACCGTATTGCCGTCGGCTGTAACTGGATGGCGGTACCGGGTAAGGAATATCCTTTAAATGACTGTATCAAGATCAATGTGGCAAAGGTACTTGACATTGCCTATCATCAGATGATGCAGGGAGAGGATTATTCTCTTGAGAAATTGATGAAAATCTTTGAAGAACACCTAAAGCGTGCGGTGGAAGTGACTGCCAAAGGAATAGACATTCATTTCAAACATATGCACAAGGTAATGCCGGAGCTGGTTTTGGATCTGATTATGCATGGGACCCTTGAGAAGGGCCTTAACATAAGCCAATGTGCACAACTTTGCACAGTGGGCATTGACGGAGTGGGTCTGGGAACTATTGCCGACTCGCTGGCAGCCATAGAACAGCGGATAGTTTTGGAAAAGAAGCTTTCCTGGCAGGAGCTGTACAAGGCAATACAAAGTAACTTTGAGGGTGTATCCGGTGAACGTACCCGATTGATGCTTAGAGCCTCTGAGCGTTACTGTCAGGGGGATTCTCTGGGAGATAAGTGGGCAGTCAGAGTCAGTGAACTTTTTGCCAGACTTGTAAAGGAACAGCCGGTACCGGAGGGCAGGGAACTGATTCCGGGATGGTTTTCCTGGTCCAGCACTATCATGTTTGGCAAACAGGTCGGAGCCACCGCCGACGGACGCAGGGCCTTTACTCCCGTTACCCATGGAGCGAATCCCAATCCGGGTTTTCGAAAAGACGGAGCTCCCACCTCCATGGCTACGGGTATAGCGAAAGTCCAACCGGGTTATGGCAATGCGGCACCTCTTCAACTTGAGATGGATCCCCACCTGTCGGCTCAGGAAGGCGGTGTGGAAAAGGTAATGCAGCTGCTGAAAACTCATATGGATATGGGTGGTACCTTGATTAATATTAATGTTTTGGACAAAGAAAAACTGATGGAAGCCCATAGAGATCCGTCATTGCATCCGGACCTGGTTGTAAGAGTAACCGGATTTACGGCATATTTTGCAACGCTGTCACCGGAATTCAGGCAGCTGGTAGTAGACCGGTTTGTGGAGGGCCTTTAGAAGGATGTTTCAACAAGAAAGGATGGCTGCGGTAAGCAGCAGGTGTATATATGTTTAAGGAGAATGAGATTGTTTTATTTCAGGGAGACAGTGTGACTGACTGCGGCAGAAACAGGGAAGATGAAAATGATATGGGTCCCGGGTATCCTCTGCTGATTAGTTCGTGGCTTCAGGCCAGATATCCCGAAAAAAATATCCGCTTTATAAACAAGGGAATATCAGGAGACAGGGTTTGTGATTTAGAGGCGAGATGGAATGAGGATTGTACCAGCCTGAATCCTACCTTTGTTTCTATCCTGATTGGCATCAATGATACATGGAGGCGTTATGACAGCAATAATCCGGTTTCAGCAAAAGATTTTGAAGATACGTATAGAAGAATCATCTCACAGGTAAAAGAAAAGACCGGTGCAAAAATAATGCTGTGCGAACCCTTTGTTCTGCCTTTTCCGGAGGACAGAACACAGTGGAGGGAGGATCTGGATCCAAAGATTCACGCTGTAAGGAATCTTGCCAGGGAATTTCAAACCCTGCTCTTACCTCTGGATGGACTATTCAACAGTGCCGCAGCGCAGAAAAGCCCGGAATTCTGGTCAGCGGACGGGGTACATCCTACCATGGCAGGCCATGGACTGATAGCACAGGAATGGCTTAGAAAAGCAGGATTTTGATGGAATGCAGTAAAAACAGTATATTGTAAGTGCAAAGGCAGATACTCTGAAAAAGTATCTGCCTTATGTATTAGTATTCCTGATGCACCATAATTTCTGGTCAGAACTTATACCGCTACATAAAATCTTAATGGAAATTTAAGGAGGAGCATCTGGTTCTAAATGCTGCCGATATGGT
The DNA here is from genome assembly GCF_900143645.1 of Anaerocolumna xylanovorans DSM 12503. Classification (GTDB taxonomy): domain Bacteria; phylum Bacillota; class Clostridia; order Lachnospirales; family Lachnospiraceae; genus Anaerocolumna; species Anaerocolumna xylanovorans. Next base: position 182,625 of record NZ_FRFD01000006.1, read on the forward strand.
AAAGTAATAGAAAGACTTTCTGATTACAGGAGAAAGATTGATAAGGGAGGTTGGTATGTTACTTTTATTTTCGATACTGTTTTTGATTGCAGGTATTTTCTGTGTGTCCTATACCTTAATAATAACAGCCTATTCCGGGGCAGGGACAGCCTTTTTATGGTTTTGGATTATGGCCGGGACGGGGAGCCTTATAGCCTCTGTACTTTTCATGGTATTGCATCGGAAGAATATTTCGTTTCACAGGATATGGTATTGGTTATTTCTGTTTTTGATCCTATGTGCGGCCGGTGTGTTTCTTCTGGTGGAAGGGAATATTTATATTGCGGGGAGAGGGAAGGTTTCAAACAACGCAGAATACATGATAGTGCTGGGAGCCCAGGTTAGAGGAAAGACTGTCTCCAGAGCCCTTAAGAACCGCCTGGATACCGCCTGTAAGTATCTGAAGAAGAACACAGGAACAGTTGTTATCGTATCAGGAGGACAGGGAAGAGGAGAAGAGATATCCGAGGCGTTTGCTATGAAAAATTATCTGGAGAGTAAAGGGATTAATGGAGACCGGATATTGCAGGAGGATACATCGGTTAACACCTATGAGAATCTGAAAAACAGCAAAAAAATCATAGACAGCAGGGGGGACTTTAGAGACAGTTCCGGTAAGGTCGTTATAGTTACTAATAGATTTCATGTTTTCCGGGCAACATGTCTTGCCAGAACCCAGGGAATTAAAGGAGTTCAGGGTCTTGGTGCACCCAATGATGATATTCTGACCCTGCATTATTATGTCAGGGAATTTTTTGGAGTGATAAAGGATGTGCTGCATGGAAATATGAAATGGAATTGGCTGTCATAAGCTTTTATTTTGTGCAAAGTGCACAAAAAATCGCCATAAATTTTTTCGAAAAATTTCGAAAAAAATGTTCTTAAAAATCTTCTCCTATGATATGATAAGGTAGTGGACAATGCTGGAAGAGAAAATCAAACTTTCTTCCTAAAAAATTCCATTATAAGAAAAGGAGAAGGTATATGAGAGCAAAGCAGAAAGAAAAGAGATTAGTCAGTTTACTTTTAATTGTTACCCTGCTCTTTACAATGTTTCCCTCTATGCAGAAAGCGTATGCAGAAGGAAATACCGCAGTAAGAAGCGTAACAGATGAAGTAAGCGGACAAATTGGGGGACAGGCAGTGCCGTTATCTCTTTATCAGGGAGGTATTTACGAAGGTACTGTGAATGCAGTTTCCGGTTCTGCCATTACAATCTATGTAAATGGGCAGGATAAAGGAAGCACAAACTGGTCTGAAGGGAATTCGGGCAGTGTTTATGTGCGTTACAATTCTAAGACTGGAGAAGTTACCAATTCCATTTCGGATCCGGGGGCATATAAGAGTTCAGCTACCTGGGTAGGCAATTTTAGCGGACTTGGATTAGGCATCAATAGCTGGACACCATCCGATGCAAACGGTGACCTTAATTACCTTGGGGGAGGTATCTATGCAAAAACCTTTACTTTTCCGGCCCTTGCAAGTGATGTAACCATTGGGGACGGAGGCTATAAGGTTGCATACAATCACGACTGGGGACAAGGTGAGGTAGGAGATGATAAAAAGGTATCACTTACGGTACCTGCCGGAAGTACCGGTATAACGGTATTTGCGGACACTAATACAGGCTATATAACAGATTCTGTTAATACACCTTCTATACTACAGACGATCTCTTTAATCGGAACCGCCAGAGAAGCAGGAGGCGATGACTGGAATACAGCTTATGACGGATATGATTTCAGGTCCATAAGCCAGAATATTTATCTGTTTGATAAGACTTTTTTGGCAGCTGGTACCTATGAATATAAATACTATAACAGGTCACAGGCTGAGTGGATAGGCAGCAATAATAAAGCCATTAACATTGAAAATGGCGGGCAAAAGGTTCTTTTTCTTTATGATAAGACAAGCGGAAGCTTGTATGATACCGTAAATGATTATAATACCATAGCCGGTATTCTCGGCTTCCCGGCATCTGGTGAGACGGAGACTCTGCCGGATGTCTTTCCCGCCCAGCAGGGAGGAAACAGTGTATGGAGAGTCACGGGTTCTCTCGGAGAGTATGATAACTGGGATATAGGTAATGGCAATACAGTTATGACGCATCTGGTCGGAGAGTACTATGCCAAGTCCATGGTATTACCGGCAGGTACCTATGACTTTAAGTTTACGAAAAACGGTTCCTGGAACAGCGCTATCGGTTCTGACGGAATCAGCGATAACGCTGCTAATTTCAGCATGACTCTGGCGGAAAAATCCAAAGTGAATTTTTATCTCAACGATGAGTTAGAGGGCAAGGATAAGGTACGTACTAATATTACTGCCCTGGAAGAACAGGGTATTAAGCAGTATACGCCTGCCCTTTCAGAAAGCTCCTGGCCAAGGCTGGTAGGAAGTCTTCAGGAAGCATTAAGTGCCGGAGGCAATTGGACACCGGATCAGTCTAATCTGATGTTTGTGGATTACTACTTTAATAATTCCGTCTATAAAATACAGAGAACTCTTCCGAAGGGGTCCTATGAGTGCAAGGTGGTATTCGGAGATAACTGGGATAGCGCCAATTATGGAGACCCGGATAGCAGCAGTTCAAATCTTGCTGTAAATGTACTGGATGATACCGCTGGCGTGACCTTTTCCATCGATACCTTAGCGGAGAAGAAATTACTCACACATAATTATAAACCAAAAGATTCCCTTTATGATGGAGTTATCAACAAATCGGCTCTTTTCTTTGACAGCAGGGATATTACATATAAGAAGCCTTTTGGAGCCGTAAAGGAAAACAGCGAGGATGTTACCTTCCGTATTGCTGCCGAGGCAGGGGATGCACAGCTCGTTAAGTTGGAATTAATCGATTATAACGGTGTTTCCAGAGACTTTGATATGTCCGTGGCAACAGTTCTTGACGGAAAGGATTACTGGGAAGTTACCGTACCAAAAGAAACTTTCAATGAAATCGGTATCTGGAGCTACAAATTTATCGTTATTGACCAAAGTGCGAAGTTCGAGTATGGCGACGACGGTTTAAACGGCGGTACAGGGGCCGTATCTGAGGATGGACAGACACCCTATAACTTAACAGTCTATGACAGCAATTATGAGACACCGGACTGGATGAAAAATGCAGTGGTTTATCAGATATTCCCTGACCGTTTCTACGACGGGGATGCCTCCAATAACCATGCAAAGGATAAGGACGGCAGCAGAGGCGATAAGGTTCAGCTCTTTGACGGGGATAAATGGTCCGCCCTTCCGGAAAACCCGAGACAGTCAGAGGAAGCTAATAAGCCTTATTATCCAAATGCCACAACGGATGGCGTATGGACCAATGAATTCTACGGCGGAGACATAAAGGGTATAGAGAAAAAGCTTTCTTATCTGAAAACCCTTGGAGTAACGGCGATTTACTTAAATCCTGTTTCCTGGGCTGCGTCCAACCATAAATACGATGCCACGGATTACAAGCATCTGGATCCTATGTTTGGAGAGCCGGTATATAATACCCCGGGAGACCCTTCCTCCGGATTAAATTACGAGGCAACCAAAGCCGCCTCTGATAAAGTATATACGAACTTTTCAAAGGTTTGCAAGGAGCTTGGAATCCATTTAATCAGTGACGGTGTTTTTAATCACGTGGGCGATGACTCTATTTACTTTGACCGCTATGAGAAGTACCCGGAAATCGGTGCTTATGAATACTGGAGCAGAGTATGGCAGAAGGTGGAGAACGATAAGGTAACCCAGGCAGAAGCAGAAAAAGCGGTAAAGAATTATTATAAATCTTTAACAAACCCTGCAACGGGCAAGCATTATACCGATGCGGATTTCTGCTATATCAACTGGTTTAAGGTAGGACCCGGAAAGGTCTATGACGATAAAACCGGTGCATTTGTAAGATATGATTACGAAGGATGGTGGGGCTATGACTCCCTGCCCGTTGTTACTGCGGTAGAAGCCGAGAGTACGAACTTAACCAATGACGCGGCTGCTACTATTGCAGGGGCTCATGAGTATAACAATGTAAATTACAGAGAAAATGTTATCGGCTATGATTTGAATGCTTCCAATATAACCAATGTGACAGAAGCTATGAAAAATGCCAATTCCCAGAGGTGGCTCTATATGGGTTCCAGCGGTTGGAGACTTGATGTGGCACCGGATGTATCCGATGATACCTGGAGACAGTTCCGTACTGCGGTTAAGTCGGCAGCCGGCAAGACGGACATCAATGGTGAAAAAATAGATGATCCGGTAATATTGGGTGAGGAATGGAATGTAGCCACAAAATATCTGTTAGGAGATATGTTTGATTCTGTTATGAACTATCAGTTCAGAGCAGCATTGCAGGGATTCCTGGTAAATGGAGGAGATGCCTCGGACTTTAACAATGCGCTGGAGGTAATCAGAGAGAACTATCCAAAGGAAGCCTGGCAGGCAATGCTTAACCTGGTGGATTCCCATGACACCGTAAGGAACATTACAAAGATTGATAACCCGACATGGGAAGAGGAAAACACGAAGAATGCACCGGATGCCTCCGAAAGAGCAATCAAATTACAGGCTTTAACGGCAATATTCCAGTTAAGCTATCCGGGTGCACCAACTATTTATTATGGAGATGAAGTAGGGGTAACAGGTACTAAGGACCCGGATTCCAGAAGGAGTTTTCCATGGGAAAGAGTAACTGAGCAGACAGACGGCTCCTATAAGATTTCTGATGCTTATGCCGGCACCTACGGAAACCTGTTTGACTCCTATGTGAAGGCATCAGAAGTAAGAAATGCCCACTTGGCTCTCTTTGCTACCGGTGATATCAAGACTGCCTATGCCCAGGGAGAGGTTATCGCCTATGCCAGAAAGAGCGCAGAGGAAGGCGGTTTATCCCTGATTAACAGTTCTGATAAGGCAGCGGATGTTGTTGCAGATGTAAAGGACTTTCTTCCGGAAGGGCTGACCTTACAGGATGAGTTAGGCAGCGGTGTTGCCGGTACGGTAACGGACGGAAAGATTACGCTGCATGTACCTGCCTACACCGGACTTATGATGGTATCCACTGCAAAACTTACTGCACTTCCTGCCGCACCGGCAGGTGTTACAGCAACAGCTTCCGAAGGCACTACTGCAACAGTAGACATTAAATGGACCGCAGTAGAGGGAGCAGAAGGATACTATGTATACCGGACACTTTTGGAAGGAAAAGAGGCTGTTTTACTTAACAGCACACCGGTTACGGGAACAGAATACACGGATAGCACAGTAACGAACGGAACCAGATATTACTACTATGTTAAAACTGTTACGGGCAGTGTATTAAGCATCAGCAGCGCTGTAGCCACGGCCATGCCAAGCTTTAAGATAACGGAAGTCACTACTCCGACTGTGGTATCACAGGTTACTATCGGGGTTGGTAAGAAGACCGATTCCATTGAAGTAAAGGTTACGGTACCGGGGCTTACGGACAACGCGTCCTATATAGGGAAGGATGCAGCAGGACTTAAAGGAATGCTGGGTTATTACAAGGATGGAAGCAGCAAGGATTCTGCTTTGTTTACAAAACTGCGTTATGAAAAGGATGAAGGCAGTTCTAAAGTATACACAGCCTTTTTCGAGCCTACGGAAGAAGGCACTTATAAATATTTTGCCAAAGTAACGGTAAATAACGGTTATACCTATGCCGAGTCGCAGGAAAGCAGTATGACGGCGGTAAGTAACTTTACCCAGGCGAAACCGGATGCACCGGTGCTGGAACAGCCAATTCAGGAGTCCAGCAGGGTAACCTTAAAATGGAGCACAGCTTCCGGCAATGAAAGCGGCTTTGAAATTTACCGCACCAAGGTTTTGGCAAGTAACTCCTATGAAGAAAAGATAGCGGTGCTGGATGCAAAGGTAAATACTTACACAGACTTCCTGGTAAGTAACGACACAACTTATACTTACCGTGTGGCTGCCTTTAACAGTGAATATAACAGAAACAGCTCCAATCTGGTAACCGTAACGCCAAAGCTTACCATGGTGGAGGTCACCGTAAGACTGCATATTCCTGATAAAGTGGCACCGGCTGCTACGGATAATATCTATGTTGCAGGTGATGCAAACGGCTGGAATTCTTCCGGCTGGCTGTTAAAGAAGCCAAGCGGGGCAACGGATAATACAATTGTGGAATACACTTTTAAGATGATGTCCGGTAAGAAGCTCCAGTACAAATATACCAGGGGAACCTGGGCGACAGAAGCCTTAACCAGCAATATAGAAGGAGATACCACCTCTCCCGGTAATTACGGATACAGTTCCACGGATACCAATATCAATGTAACGATTACCAACCAGGGCGGCAATAAGATGTTAATCAACGACTATGTACTGCGTTGGGTAGATATGCCGATTATGATAACGGTACCCAGAATATCCTATAACGGGCAGGATATTCAATATACAACGACGGACAGCAGCTTTAATCTTCAGGCCAGCGTTCCTTACGGCGGAGTCTTTACGATTAACGGAAAGGATATCAATACCATCCAGGCAGGAGCATTGGACGCCTACGGTAATGTAAGGCTTAATAACATACCGCTGTCAGTGGGAGAGAATATATTTGCTCTTCATATTGAACCTACGGAAGCAACAAAGGCTATGTCCTGGCTGAAAGATACGGGAAGAATTACAACCCAGATGACAGCCTCCGTAAACATTAAGATTACAAGGACAAAAGACTCCGGAAGCGGGGACAACGGAAACAATAATAATGGTAATAATAACAATAACAACAATAATGGCTCAAATAGCAGTAATTCCGGCAGCAATAATGCTCCTTCTGATAAGCAGGAGCCCGGCATAAACGGAAGCAATATTTCCGGCTGGGAGAATATAAAGAAGGAATTAAAGACTATTGCTGAAAACGCAGGCAGCGGCAGTACCGGTAGTGCCCACAGCGTCAAGATTGCTATGAATAAAGCCACAGCTATGCCGGGAGATATACTTACTTCCATAAAAGGAAAGAATGTTAATCTTGTTTTGGACTATGGTACTTATACCTGGACTATAAACGGCAAATCCATACAGGATAACACTGCATTGGCAGGGGAATATAATCTGTCGGTTTCAGAAGTTACAAATGGAAGCTTAAAGTCAAATGTTACAAAAGCGGTAAGTACAGCCTTAAAAGAGAGCAAACTTAAAAATAAGAATGTCCAGATAAAGCAAATTGAAGTTGCCCAGGATGGAAAGATTCCTTTTACTGCCGACTTATCCCTTACCGTACCGGTAAAATATGCAGGAAAATATATATTCCTTAATTATTATAATGAAAGCACGAAAAAGATTGAGATAGCAGGCTATGGACTGGTTCAGAAAGACGGCAAGGTAACCTTTACCTTTAAACATCTGTCTGTATACTCCCTGACCTCCGTGAATCTGCTTGCTCCTTCTCTTGCTGCAAAGAAGACGGTAAGTGTTGGTAAGACTGTCATACTTAAACCGTCTAACCTTCTTACCGGCGCAAAAGTAACCTACAGCTTAAGTAAGAAAGGTATGGTAACTTTAAGTAAGGACGGTAAGGTAAAAGGGCTTAAGGCCGGAAGCGTTACCGTAACTGCAAAGGTGGTTCAGGCCGGAAGTACCTACAGCTTAAAGACCACGATTACGGTTAAGGCGAAGTAAGAAATAAGACTAAACAATACTTTATAATGGAATAAGAAAAAGCAAAAAAGGGCGTATATGACACGTCCTTTTTTGTGTCAGTGCTTTAGAGATATAAAATTCAAGATTTTGGCTGGATAATCGTAGAATTTGGATGACGTCCCTATGAAAATATGATATAAATATAAAAAAGGACACAGAGGCATTGAGGAGTAATATACAGGGTGGAATGGGTTCGCAAAGACAGGTATTTGATATTAGGAGATATGAAAGATATGGAAGACGTATTTTATAAACTGATTATGAAGAATTCACCAATGGCATTTGCTTATCACAAAATCCTTCTGGATGAATCAGGTGAGCCTTGTGATTATGTGTTCCTTGAAGTAAATCATGCTTTTGAAGAGATGACAGGGTTAAATGGAAAGCAAATAATCGGTAAGCGGGTAACAGAAGTGATTCCGGGAATAAGGGAAGAAGAATTTGACTGCGTTGCAGCTTATGGATTAACTGCACTGCAGGGTGGAAGGGCAGAATACGAACAATATTCTGATATATTGGGGCGCTGGTACCGTATTCAGGTATATTCTCCGGAACGGTATTACTTTGCCGTTAACTTTTTGGATGTAACGAAAGAAAAACAGCAGGCAGCAGAAAGTGAAGAACTGTTAAAACAGCTGCAGGAAAAGGAGCTTCAGTTCCACAGTATTATCGATAGGCTGCCTTTTTCTCTTTGCATAAACCGTCTTAACGGAATTATCCTGTACATTAACACAGCGGGTAAAGAGCTTTTTCAAATAGAAGGAGAAAGCATCCATGAGAAAAGTACACTTCTTTTCTGGGTGAATAAAAAGGACAGGCTTCAATTTATTCATGCCTTGGAAGAAAAGGGTATGGTAAAGGATTTTGAGATGTACCTGCAGACACAAAAAGGTAAAAGGTTCTGGGCCATGGGAAGCAGTATATTCATTAAATACCAAAATGAGCACTGCATACTCACGGTTCAGCATGATATAACGGAACGTAAAAACATGGAAAATGCGTTAAGAATCAGTGAGGAAAAATTTCGGCTTATTTTTGAAAATGCCGCAGAAAGTATCTTAATTGTACAGAATAATAAAATGCAGATGTTTAATTCCATGGCGCAAAAAACGACAGGGTATTCCCCGGAGGAAATGCTTAGGCTGCCCTTTGTGGACTTTTTCCATCCGGAGGACCGGGACTATGCCGCAAGCTGCTATCATGACAGGCTGGCCGGCAAAAGTATATCCGGCAAGCCCCAATACCGGATTACTCGAAAAGACGGTGAGATTTTGTGGATTGAAGCAAATGGTGTCAAGGTTACCTGGAATGGACATCCAGCAATCCAATACTTTATTATTGATATTACAGAACAGAAAAAAGCAGAGGACGCGCTAAAAGCCAGTGAAGAAAAATACCGGCTGATTACGGAGTTTGCTTCGGATATGATATGGGTTTTTAACTACACAAACTATAAATTCACCTATGTCAGTCCTTCTATTTTTCATATGTTGGGATACCAGCCGGAAGAAGCTCTGCAGCTTTCCTTAAACGAGCTGATACCGGAAGAATTCCTGCACCAGATAGAGCAAAGAAACATTAAACATGCGAAGGAATTTCAGGAAAATTCCCAGGAATCCCGCTTTTATATTATGGAAATGCAGAATATCCGCAAAAATGGTCAGCATATATGGGTGGAAATTTCCTCCAGATACCGCTACAATTCAAAGCAGGAAATTGAAATTATCGGAGTCAGCCGTAATATTGAGGAGAGAAGAAATGCAGAGCAAAAAGTCCTGTATTTAAGCTATCATGATCAGTTGACAGGACTCTATAACCGAAGGTTTTATGAGGAAGAGCTGAAGAGACTGGATACGCCAGAGAACCTTCCCATTACACTGGTTCTTGCTGACGTCAATGGCTTAAAGCTTACCAATGATGCTTTTGGGCATCTGGCAGGAGATCAGCTGCTAATCCATATTTCTAATATTTTGCCAAGGGAATGCCGCAAATATGATATCATTGCCCGGATTGGCGGAGATGAGTTCGTTATTTTGATGCCAAGGACCGGAACAAAGGAAGCGGATGAGGTTATCTCACGGATTAAGAGAGCTATGGCAGCAGGAAGCAGTGACAGTTCCGTCCTTTCGGTTTCTTTTGGATATGCGACGAAAGCAGTAAAAGAACAGGATATGGAGAATGTCTTTGTTGAAGCAGAGAATACCATGTATCAGCATAAGCTCAATGAAAGCAGCAGTATGCGCAATAAAACCATAAAGATAATCACCCAGGTTTTCTATAGCAAAAGTAAAAGAGAAGAAGCCCATAATAAAAGAGTCGGGAAGCTTTCCGGGGAAATTGCGAAAGCAATGGGAATGAGGGAAGAGGATATTAATGAAGTAATAACAGCAGGTTCCCTCCACGACATCGGAAAGATAGGGATGGAGGAAAAGCTGTTCGAAAAACAGGAACCTCTTACAGAACAGGAGTGGATTGAATACAAGAGGCATCCGGAGATTGGCTACCAGATATTAAAAAGCTCCAATGAGTTTACTCACATCGCTCAATATGTCCTATGTCATCATGAGCGAACAGATGGCTTAGGCTATCCAAGGGGCATTATCGAAAAGGATATTCCCATTCAGGCCAGAATTTTAAGTCTGGCGGATGCATATGACAGGATGTTAAATCCCCGGACATATAAAAAAGGAATGGGGGAGGAAGCGGCTGTCAGAGAAATTATTAAGAATGCAGGAACACAATTTGACGAAACTGTTGCCAGGATTTTTGTGGAAAAGGTTTTGCATAAGCCGTGGAGAGAGGCATGAGTTGTTTTTGGATTGTTTAATGGTTAGGCGGCTTTCTGTTGTCTGAAGTACAAAGGGTGTTACAAAAGTACAATCAGGCAAAGTTGCCGCCAAGGAGGTTGGGGCGGATTTAAATCCTGAACTTCTCAACTATTCCAATAAGCTTTTCAGAGCTATCTCGCGTGCTTTTTACCATAGCCATTATTTCACTTGAATTTTTCACTACCACTCTGGTATTTTGAGCAATGTCATGTGTACCTTCTGCGGATAACCCGTTCGCTATCGCAATTTCAGAAATGCTCTTTGTGATATTTTCAAGTGATGCGGCCAATTCTTCGGAGGTGGCACTTAAATCATTTGCAAAATCACTGAACATCTCTGCATCTTTAAAGTATTGTTCGCCCGTATCTACCATTAATACATAATCTTTCATGACGTTGCCCTCAACATAGTTTAACACCTGTTCAGAGCCTGTTGCCAATTTTTCAACAGAAAGAACGACCTGTTTTGTTACATTCTGGATTTCATTTACAGTATTTTTGGAGTTCTCTGACAAATTTCTGATTTCTTCCGCAACAACAGCAAACCCCTTTCCGGCCTCGCCTGCTCTGGCAGCCTCAATAGCAGCATTTAGTGCCAGCAGGTTTGTCTGGGAGGTAATTTGCAATATGGAATCGGACAGGATATTGATTTTTTCGATAGCCTTTGAATGCTCGATTGCTTCTCTAAGCTGTTCGTTTACACGGTGATGGGTCTCTGTTGCTATTTTTTGCGATTCAAAGGTATTTTTACAGAGCTGTTCGGCCCTTCTGCTTATTTCTACTGCTGAAGCAGCGCCTTCCTGTGCTTTTCTTGCGATGGAGTCGATTGCAGTTTCAATCTCTTTTGCTGTAACGTTCATTTCCTGGGCTGAAGCTGCTGTCTGTTCCATACTTGCCGACATCTGTTCCGTGGTTACCAGAACATCTCCTATTTTTGTATTCATCTTGTCCATGTTGTTTTCCACGGCTGCTATATTTTCCTCAACAAGGAAAGACTCCTTGATAACAACATGTATGATTGACTTTAACGACTCCTGCATTCCGTTAAAATTGATTGCCAGCTGGCCGATTTCATCCTTGTGCCTTTCATCTATCCGTTGGGTCAGATCGCCATTGCCGGAAGCAATCTCTCTAATCTTTGAGGCTATGCCATTGATTCTTCCAAAGAATGTATTGAGAAATAAAATAGTTAATGTACATATTACCAAAACAAAGGCAATGGTTGTAATAACTGCGGCTTTAATGATGCTGTCTAAAGAACTTGTATATTCCTTCACAGGCACATCCAGAACCATAAACCAATCGGTGGAGGGAACAGCTTCCGCAAACAGTATTCTTTGTTCTCCGTTTATGGTTATTTTCTGGCTGCCGCTTTTCGGGGAAATAAGATTTTTAATTGCATTTTTATAAGCTTTATCACCTTTTTCAAGCATATTATATTGTAAAATCATATCTTTTTGGGGATGGTGCAGAACCAGTCCGTTTTTATCAATAATAAACACGGTGTCTGTTTTTCCGAGATGGAATTTGGTGTTAGTTTCAAATGCAGTATCTATTGGGCTTGCACCGCTTACAAGACCTATTATATTTCCGTTGTCATCCTTTACCGGAACTTCGGCAGTAATAATATACCGGGAGGAATCTGCTTTGTCGACAAAGGGGTTTGAAATAAAGCTTGAACCCTTCATAATTTCCGGAAAGGATTCTTCGGTATGGATATCAACTGTAAAGCTGCCGCCATTTCCATCCTGCAATATCAGATTACCCTTTGTATCGCACAATCCGATTGTGGAGTATTGGTCTTTTAACCGTTCCTGTTCGCTGTTTAAATAAGTCATGGCAATGGCAGTATCCATTGATTTGACTTCTTTGGTGTTTGCCATAATCGTTACTTCTGCGAGGCGGGTCTGGACCCATGTCGACAGCTGGTAAGCATTGACTTTAACTGTTTGGGCTGCACTGTTGTTCATTGCGGATAGTATTTCATGGAGAGATTTCTGATAATTCAGCCAAGTAATAAAACTTGTACTAAAGAGCAGAACAGCAAACACGGCGATGATAACTTTTAAACGAAGAGAATTCTTGAACTTTAGTTTGTCCATTAATAGTACCTCCATTATTTACATTATTAAGGAATTGAGAATTCTGGCGGATGGTTAAATAGTAATTTACTATAATTATAGCACGAATTTTGCAGAAAAGTGTCTTATAATAAAATAATTAACATGATATTTACATGTATTTTATTGTGAGCGTTCTTTCCGGAAAATAAGAAAAAGGCAACTGGTGGTGTAGAACCGGCACAGTTGCCTGAATTGCAGATGTTTTCATTTTGATTTAATAATATTGATTTAGTTTTGGTGTTCTATTGTATTTGTTCCTTTTTCCTTGAAAATAAACGGAAAGCTGTAATAACAGCACCTGCAAGGCAGATAGTAAATGCCGTCAGATATACTATCCGCATAGCAAAAAGAAAGGCAGAAGTTCCGGCTGTGGTGATATCGCTTACATGGTGGCCGACTTTGGCACTCATTCCCTGATATAACAAAGTAGTTGCAAGAGTAATTCCGACAATCATACCAAGGTTACGGACAAGAGCACTGATGCTGCCTCCGATACCCAGTTTATTCCTTGGAAGGGTGGACATGACAAGGGAAGTGTTAGGCGACTGGAATAATGCGTTGCCTAAGGACATAATGGCCATATACATTCCCATTGCCCAGTAACTGGGACTTGCGCTTAGGGTAGACATTAACAGCAGGCCTGTACTAATGAGGACAAGTCCAATTAAGGTTAATATTTCAGAGCCGATTTTATCGGAGATATAACCGCTTATCGGAGCCGCCAGTGCCAGAATAAGCGGATATATCGAGAGGAAGGCTCCGGCATTCTTGGGAGATAAGCCCAGTGCATCCTGAAGGTAAAAGGGCATTACAATATTGGAACAAAAGATAGCGATAAAGCTTATGAAGCTGCAGATTAAGCTTATGCTAAACCATTTGCTCTGAAAGAGTGAAAGCTCTAATAAGGGCATTTCAATACGCTTTTCCCGTCTTATGAACAGGCAGAATAAAATTACAGATACAAAGAGGCTTATTAATACAGAGGGAGAGGAAAAGCCTACTTGCTGCACCTGTCCTAAGCCGCCGAATAAAAGGACAATAAATGCCAGGAATAGAAGAGAACCAGGCATATCAACCTTTTCATCAATTCTGTTAGCAGAACGGGGGAGGAGCTTAAAAGAGAGCAAAATAACGATAATGCCGATGGGAATATTAATCCAGAAAATATATTCCCACTTGGTATAATCCACAATAATTCCGCCGAGGGAAGGGCCCACCAGAGAACCCAGGGCGACAAAGGCTCCATTGATTCCAAGGGCCCGGCCTCTTTCGTTGTCGGGGAATACCTGAGTGATAATTCCCTGGCTGTTAGACATAAGACCTGCAGCGCCGATGGCCTGTATTACTCTTGCTATTAAAAGGATAACGAGAGTATCAGAGATTCCGCATAACAGGGAGCCCAGAGTAAATACCACCAGGCCTATTTGAAAGATAATAGTCTTCCCGTAAATATCGCCCAGTCTTCCAAACAGCAGCATGGTCGCCGATACGGCAATAAGGTAGATGCTTACCACCCAGGCAATAGCCCCTGATGACACCGAGAGATCTTTTGACATGGTCGGAAGTGCTACGTTTACAATGCTGCTGTCCAAAGTGGACATAAAGACAGACATAACGATAACAAATAAAATGCCCCATCTAACTCGCGGGGGCATGGCAGTCTGATGATGTTCTTTTATGTTTCTAATAGTATCCATAAGTATATATTCCTTTACTTTTCTTCTGCACGTGCAAGAATGGTATCCAGCATGCCGTATAATTCTTCCAGCTTATCTTCCGGTATATCAACTGTAATCTGGTCAATCCAATCATACAAAGCTTTTCTGATTACAGGCACAGCTTCCTTTGCTTTGTCGGTCAGATAAAGCTTACAGGCTCTTTGATCCTTGCTGTCCGGGAGTTTCTTTATATAACCTAAAAGAATGAGTTTTTGTATTGTACGCGTAGACATAGCCTTATCCACATGTATCCGTCTGCTTAATTTCTCCAGGTTAATCCCTTCCTCGTCGGACAGAGTAAGGATAAACGGATAAGAGCCGCTGCTTAACTCCAGAGGCTTTAAAGCAGTATCCATATGCTGCTGAGTACATTTTGTAATATGTCCTACCCGTCTGCTTAAAGAATTATTCACATTCACACCGTACCTTTTCCTGTTATATTATTTTAAGATGTCCGCATTATTATACATCCTATAAAATTGAGTTGTCAACTTTATTGTTAAAGTCTAAACATAAAAAGGGCTTTTATTATTCACCTATAAATGGTATAATGAACAATACTAAATGAACTCACTGTAATATAATTGATGTTATTATGCAATGATAAAGAGGATGAAGGAAATGAAAAAGAAAGTTAAAGTAAAGGGAGCCTTGCAGTCATATCTTAGATGGCCCCTCTTTTTGTCCTTGCTGCTAATAGCCATGGATATAGGTATAAATCTGGCAGACAGAAAAGCCGGCATGATGATGAACGGCTTTGTTGTTGTTTATATCGTGATAGCGATGGCATTGTATTTCTTCAAAAGACCCAGTATATTGGGAGATATTGTCCGGTATGCTGCCGATTATGGACAGGTTCAAAAGCAGCTCTTAAAAGATATGGCTCTGCCATACGGTGTATTAGACTGTCAGGGACGGCTTCTATGGGGAAATAATGATTTTATCGAAGTAGTCGGAGATGAAAAGCTGGCGAAGAAATCCATCAGCCGTATATTCCCGGAGATTACAGAAGGAGTTCTTCCTGTTGATATGCAGGATCAGGTTATCCACCTGACGAAGGATAACAGCTCTTATAAGATTCTTCTGCGGAAAATCATAGCCAACAGCTTTTTTGAGGACCAGGCATGGGATATAGCAGAAGATGGGCACGAAGATGATTCCAACAGTCTGATAGGCATGTACATCTATGATGAAACAGAGATTATGTCATTGGCAAGGCTGAACCAGGAACAAAGGATGATAGTAGGTCTTTTGTATATTGACAACTATGAAGAAGCCCTCGAGAGTATTGATGAGGTAAGGCGTTCTCTTCTTGTTGCATTGGTTGACCGTAAGATTAATAAATACATGCAAAGTATTGATGCCATAGTCAAGAAGGTGGAGAAGGATAAATATATTTTTATATTTAAGCATAAATATCTGACCCAGCTGCAAAATAATAAATTCAATCTTTTAGAGGAAGTAAGAACCATTAATATAGGAAATGAAATGTCTGTAACCATCAGTATTGGGCTTGGAGTCAATACAGAGTCCTACCAGACTGGATATGAATATGCAAGAGCTGCCATAGACCTTGCTCTGGGAAGAGGCGGTGACCAGGCGGTGGTAAAGGACGGCGATAAGATATTCTATTACGGCGGAAAGAGCATTCAGCTGGAAAAGAGTACCCGTGTAAAGGCCCGTGTAAAGGCTCATGCCCTAAAGGAATTCGTAGAGGCAAAGGATAAGGTCGTAATTATGGGGCATGCCATCGGAGATGTGGATTCCTTTGGTGCGGGAATCGGTATTTACCGTATTGCAAAGACGTTAAATAAAAAGGCGCATATTGTTATCAATGAGGTTACTACTTCGGTACGGCCGTTAATGACCAGATTTATCAATAATCCTGATTATGAAGATGATATGTTCCTAAAGAGTGAGCAGGCTATAGGACTTGTAGATAATAACACGCTTTTGGTAATTGTAGATGTAAACAGGCCGAGTTATACGGAATGCAAGGAGCTCTTAGGTCTGACCAGAACCATTGTGATATTAGACCATCACAGGCAGACAGGGGAAGCAATTGAGAATCCGGTACTTTCCTATATTGAACCTTATGCTTCTTCCTCCTGTGAGATGGTTGCAGAGGTATTACAGTATATTGGAGACGGACTTCGGTTAAAGCAGGTGGAAGCCGATGCCATGTATGCCGGTATTATGATCGATACCAACAACTTCCTGACAAAAACAGGGGTAAGAACCTTTGAAGCGGCAGCTTTCTTAAGAAGAAGCGGTGCGGATGTTACCCGTATCCGGAAGGCCTTTCGCAGTGACATGGATGAATATAAGGCAAAGGCAGAAGCTGTCAGTGCGACAGAAGTTTACATGGAGCATTATGCCATAACAGTATGCGGCGGTGTAGGCATCAATAGTCCCACGGTACTGGGAGCCCAGGTCGCAAATGAGCTTCTTAATATTACGAACATCCGGGCATCTTTTGTATTTACTGAGTTTAATGATAAGATATATTTAAGTGCAAGATCAATCGATGAAGTGAATGTACAGCTTATCATGGAAAAATTGGGAGGCGGCGGACACATGAGTGTTGCCGGTGCGCAGTTTACCGGCTGTACCCTGTCAGAAGCCATATATAACTTAAAAACAACCCTCTCAGTCATGAAAAAGGAAGGCGAGCTGTAAATACGATATTTTGAATAAAGGAGGCATATTTTTATGCAGATTATATTAACACAGGACGTAAAGGCATTGGGAAAGAAAGGCGAGATGGTTAACGTAAGTGACGGTTATGCCAGAAACTTTATACTTCCAAAGAAATTGGGATTGGAGGCCAGTGCAAAGAATCTGAACGATTTGAAGCTTCAAAAGGCTGCGGAAGAAAGAAGGCAGAAGGAAATATTAGAAGAAGCACAGGTACTTGGCAAAGAATTAGAAAGCAAGACATTGGAAGTTAAGATAAAGACAGGCGAAGGCGGAAGAACCTTCGGTTCCATATCCTCAAAGGAAATTGCGCAGGAATTAAAGACCCAGTATGGACTGGATATCGACAAGAAAAAGCTTCAGATAAATGACCCGATAAAAACTCTTGGTACCCATACTGTTCCGGTTAAGCTGCATCCACAGGTGACGGCGGAATTAAAGGTCAAGGTAACAGAGCTTTAAGCAAGGGTTAAGTTAAGGGAGGAAATATTGTGGATGAGGCATTTATAAAAAAAGTTCTTCCTCACAATGGGGAGGCCGAGCAGTCAGTGGTAGGCTCTATGATAATGGATAAGGATGCTATTGCAGCTGCCGCAGAACTCGTTACCGGAGAGGACTTTTATGAGCAGCGTTTCGGAGTGCTCTTTGATGCCATTTTGGAATTGTACAATGAAGGGAAACCGGTAGATTTAATTACCCTGCAAAATAAATTAAAAGAAAAAGAAGTGCCCGAGGAGCTGTGCAGTCTGGAATTCTTCCGGGATATTATAGCTTCCGTGCCTACTTCGGCAAATGTCCGCTATTATGCCGGCATTGTGAAGGAGAAATCCACCTTGCGGCAGTTGATCAAGGTTACGGAATCTATTACGAATGAATGTTACATTGATAAAGAAAAGTTGGAGAACATTTTAGAAGATTCTGAAAAGAAAATGTTCGATATCCTGCAGAAAAGAAATACCGGTGACTTTACAAGTATCAGGGATATCGTATTCCAGTCCCTGGAGAGTATTGAAGCAGCGGCACGCAGCAAGGGAAGTGTTACAGGAATTGCCACCGGTTTTTATGATTTGGACTATAAAACAGCAGGGCTTCAGCCCGCTGATTTGATTCTGATAGCTGCCAGACCCTCTATGGGTAAGACAGCCTTTGTATTAAATATCGCAGAGCATGTTGTATTAAAAGGAAATGTTACAACGGCGATTTTCAGTTTGGAAATGTCAAAGGACCAGTTGGTAAAACGTATTATGTCCATGCACTCCAAGGTTAATTCCCAGTCTATAAGGACGGGTGATTTATCGGATGAGGATTGGATCAAACTGGTAGAGAGTGCCAGATCTATCGGTAATTCCAATCTGATTATTGATGATACTTCCAGCATATCTATCAGTGAGCTGCGCTCAAAGTGCAGAAAATTCAAGCTGGAATATAACCTTGGGCTGGTAATCATCGATTACCTCCAGCTTATGACCGGCAGTAAAAAGAGTGAATCCAGACAGCAGGAAATATCAGAAATATCAAGATCTTTAAAGGGAATTGCCAGGGAGCTCCATGTTCCGGTAATTGCGCTTTCACAGCTAAGCCGTGCGGTAGAACAGCGTCCTGATAAACGTCCCATGCTCTCTGATCTTCGTGAATCCGGTGCTATTGAGCAGGATGCCGATATTGTAATGTTTATTTACAGAGATGATTATTACAATCATGATTCGGAAGAGGCAGGAATTTCTGAAATCATAATCGGTAAGCAAAGAAATGGTCCTACCGGTACCGTCAAGCTTGCATGGCAGTCCCAGTACACCAAGTTTGCTAATCTGGAGAGAAGCTGACAAAATATAAGCATATACTTTAAAAAAAGATTTTCGGAAGCAGATAAATCCTTCCGAAAGTCTTTTTTTGTTTGCAGGTGCAGTCTTTTCTTTTATGATGTCGATGAAAAATGGAAAAAAATACCTGCTTATTATTGCATTGGACAGGCTCTATGCTATAATAAAACTGATGGAAATAAATAACAATTACCAGAGGAGGATGAGGAATGCAGGAAATGCGATATATGATATCGGAGGCCTCAAAGAAAGTGGAAGTTGAACAGTACACACTGCGTTATTGGGAAGATGAGCTTGATTTACATATACCTCGGAATGAAATGGGACACAGGTACTATACCTGGGAGGATATAGAAGTATTAAAAGCAGTGAAGATATTAAAGGAAAAAGGCTATCAGCTCCGTGCTATAAAAATCCTTTTACCGGAATTAAAAAAGGTGAAGAATCTGGATGAAAAAGAGCTGGAAAAAATGAAAGAAGAATGGGACAAAAAATATGTAAATGAGCTTATTGGGGAGGAGTCTGTGCCGGCTGTTTCTGTGGCAGAGAAGAATTTGCCGAAAAGAGAAGAGGAAAACGTATATCCGAAACCGGAACAAAAATTAGGACAGTTTAAGGCCATTATGCAGAGCCTTTTTATGGAAGCCTTAAGAGATAACAATGAGGTTATGGCAGAAACGGTAAGTGAAAATGTAACAGACCATGTAATTAAGGAAATGGATTACCTGCTTCGTATCAAGGAAGAGAGAGAAGAAGAAAGGTACAAGCAATTCGACAGAACCTTAAGAGAATTACAGTTAGGAAGGGCAGAGGCAGCAGCGGGACTTATGAAAAAGCGAAAAAAAGCCTTTGGCAAGTCAAAAAAGTTCGGACAATAAAAAAAGACCGCTGCTTATTTTAAAGGTTAAGCGGGCAGTCTTTTTCTTTGAATATATTAAGCCTCAATAGCACCTGTAGGACATGTAGCAGCACAAGCACCGCAATCAAGACAGGCATCAGCATCGATTTCGTAGTGGCTTCCACCTTCAGAAATTGCTCCAACGGGACATTCGCTTGCGCAAGCGCCGCAGCTAATACATTCATCACTAATTTTATATGCCATAATTATGTACCTCCTTTAATTTTATCATCTATTATTTTAATATAAACAGGCCTATAATACAAGTAAAATATGCATAAACTTCGAAAACAAATACTGCCTTGACGATAAGATTCACTTCGATTATAATGTAATAGATAACTATACAGAAGTGAGTTTTTGATAAACAAGGAGGTATTAATATGGCACAGGTATCAAAGGATATGACAATTGGTGAGATAATTCTAGTTGATCAGGGTGTTATTCCTATTCTTTTAGCCTCAGGCATGCACTGCATCGGCTGTCCTTCTTCACAGGGAGAAACTTTGGAAGAAGCAGCAATGGTACATGGAATGGATGCAGACGAGTTAATGGAAACAATTAATGAGTATTTGCAAAATAAATAGATCAAAAAAAGATTCTGTAACAAACTGTTGCAGAATCTTTTTTATTTCGTATTAATAATACAAAGATTGTAGTACCGGAAGTTCCTTTATAAAGTGGATAATACCTGTATGGCTTTCCCCTTGATAATCTGTTCAAAATGTTCCTCATAATAGTAGGTACTTGCATAGGTAGTAAGTTCAAGCTTTCCGTACTCGGAAACAATATTGCATATTTTATTAAACTCCTCCGGAGTATGCTCGGATTTGGAGATTACCAGGTAATAAACAGAGTTTAAAGGGTTTTTATACAGCGTATTATAACCATCGTAGCAATGGGAGATTACTGCGGCAAGCTTTTCAACTTCATCTAATGATTTAAAGGAATATACTTTCATAAGGTTGGTCTGATAGGATACGGATTTTGCTTCAGTCAGGTTTTCAGAAGGTTCCTCTTTGTTAATGGATAAAGCCTCTGCCAAAGGTATAAAATCCTCATTCTCCTCGGGGGTGCTATCAGAAAGCAAGTCATCTATCTGTCCAAAAGAACTAATGATCTCGTCGGCATAGGAATCCTCGCCGTCTTCTTCGTATACATTGTCATTGTCATGGTCATCCGGAGAAAACTTAGAGAATCTTGTATCCAGTTCGTCAGGGTCCTCCACCTTTGTTATAACCAGAATTAGGCATTCCGGTGAAACAGGGATTGCTTCTATCATTAACGGTATATCTTCTGCTTCAAATCCAAACTCGTAATTTGCCTGCTGCATCATGTCACGGAACAAGGCTTTTGCCTTCTCACTACCATAGGCTAGTTCGCTGATACGTAACTCCCGATCCACTAAATCATCTCTGCTCAAAGTACAGCGAATCTGACGTTCGCTAATTTTCTCTATCTTCATAGAATCACATCCTTTTCTATGTGCTGGCCTGCGGTAATGTATAGCTGCCATACAGGCATTCTATTGCTGTAACAGACTATGAGTGCTGCAACATTGATACTATAGTGATGTTGTATTCAAAGTATAATTTATTAGTATTACTTAGTCAAGTGATTTTTTCCGCCAAATTCTTGGATTTTCTCACATATCTGGATTTTGGAAAGACTTTGTTCGATACATAATAATCGCGATAGGAATATCTTTTTATTTATTCTAGTATATGCTTTCAAATAAGAAACATTTACTTTTTTTCAATCTCTTTCGGCATATTGACGAAGAAATGAAAGAAAATTTGTGAATTACCATGAGTAAAAAAAGATTGTGAATAATTGGATATCCCTGTATAATAAAAGAAGGAATCCTTGATATTTCTTTCCATAATAAATCTAATAAGAAAGGAGAGAATGAACGATCCGGTTTGGTTTGATAAATACAGTATTATAAGGCCCCTGGGAAAGGGCGGAAGCGGAGAGGTGTTTTTAGCAAAACATATAAAATTAGCTTCGCTTTGTGCAATCAAAAGAATTCATAAGGGAAATCCCCTTCACGAACAGCTTCTTAAAGAGGCTGTTATCCTAAAAAGTCTGTCACATCCATGTATTCCAGTCATTTATGATTTTGAAGAAGATGCAGAACATTCCTATATTATTGAACAGTATATGGAAGGAACCCTGCTAAAAGAATTCATCAGGCAGGAAGGCCGGCCAAATGAAAGACTGGTGCTTTCTATCGGAATTTCTATCTGTGATTTATTTCTTTATTTATATTCTTTGGACAGTCCGCTTTTGTATCTGGACTTAAATCCCGGAAATATTATCCTGAATAATACAAAGGTAAAGCTGATTGATTTTGGTGCCTGTGTTTATAAAGAAAAGGCGGAAGAACGTAAGTTTTCACAGGGAACAAAAGGCTTTTTTGCACCGGAATTAAAAAATGGCGTACCCGATGAAAAAAGCGATATATATGCCATTGGTGCCCTTTTGTATTATATCGTTATGGGTGGAATACCTTCTAAAACCGGTACCTTTTTACCGGATACGGCTGCGGGAAGGCTATACTCCGCCGGTTTGCTAAGTACTATCCAAAAAGCTTCAAGATATTATTCTGTTTTTCGCTACTCCCATGTTGCCGGGTTAAAGAAGAAATTATTAGAACAAAATCGGAAAATCAAAGGCGGTAATGTAGTATCAGGCGAATCCTTAAAAGTGGCAATTGCGGGAGCGCAAAGCAGAATAGGGGTAACCCATCTGGCTCTGCTTCTAACCAATTATCTGAATAGCAAAGGAGTAAAGTGTCTTTACAGGGAGAATAATCCATCCGGGCACCTAAAGGCGATTCTGGACCGGCAAGGTGCCAGGCTGCAGGCTGACGGTATCTGGCATCTAAGGGGAAGTTTCTTTCTTCCTTATTCGAAGCTGGCAACTGTTCCCCAAACGGATAGTTTCCGGATAACCATATATGATTATGGAGTGGACTTTTTGGAAGAAGAATTTACCAAGGCAGATGTCAGGCTGCTGGTATCAGGAGCAAAGGATTGGGAGACAGAAAGCATGGAATCCTTAAGCGGTAAGTTATTGTTAAACTTCTTAAGTGGAAAGCAGTACAGGGATTTCTGCAAGGAAGAAAAAAACAGGAGAAATTACCGTCAATACTATCGCATTCCCTATGAACCCGATCCCTTTTCGGAGGATTTATCCCGGGAAATGAAGGATTTTCTCGAGGAATTACTGGAGAAGGAATAGAGGGCCTGCCTTACGGAGGTGATAAATTGCGTCTGTTCAAAGAAAGCAAAAGGGAATATAAAGGGCATGGAAGGCTGGTTATAGGGATAACAGGAACCCATAGAGGTGCGGGGGTGACCCATTTGGGACTTGTGCTGACCGCCTGTATCAGTGAAGGGTTAGGCTTAAGTACCGCATTTCTTCACTGGGCAGACAATAAAGATATCTGTTTTTTAAAGAGCCGCTTCCTGGCGGAGCAGGAGGACGTTTCCCCGGGAGAACCCTTTACGGTATCGAGGGCCTCTTTTTATCCCTGGATGAGGAGGGAAAGGGTGGCGGAGGTACTTGCTAAGGGCTATGAATGCATTATTATGGATTTTGGCAGTTCCTATAAAGAGCATAGGGAGGAATTCCTGCGCTGCGATATAAAAGTAGTGGCAGGAAGCCTTGCCCCATGGAAGCGTTATCTCCTGGAGGAATTCATTGTTGATTCTGAAAGAATAACCGGAAGCATGGATTGGATTTATGCAATAAATCACAGCAACTCCAAAGAAAGAGCTGCAGCAAGGGATTTTCAGAGAACTATTCTTCCCGTTCCCTATGGACCGGACCCTTTCTTTCTGTCACCGGATGCCATGAATTTTACAAAGAACCTATTAATAAATCGCTGCCCTTGAGGTTAAGTATAACATATCACAAATGACCTGCTTATCCAAAAAGGCAAAAGACCAGAAGACAAAGAGTTCAAGGTAAATGTTAAAAGTTAAAAAACAGGAAATAAAAAACAAAGGTCTGCAAATAAGTATCCTCAATACACACAGGCAGATGAAGGGAAAGGGCTTGCCGGAAAAGGCAGGCTCTTTTCCTTATTAGTATAAAATGATTTGCTTTAAAGGTCTAAAGAAAATTCAAAAAATGCATAACTATACATGCCAATAAATTGAATAATATGACAGATGTTGACATGCATTAAATAATTTGTTATATTTTACCATGAAAGAATTATAAAAATAAAATATATTTATAGTTTTCTCAAATTTATAATAGGAGAGTGGGACATGAAAATGAAGAAACGAAAGATGAAAAGTTATGTTTCAATGATTTTAGCATTAATTATGGTTATTTCTTATTTAACTCCCTTACAATCGCAGGCGGAAGGTTTGGCATCAGCCGAAAGTGCGGCGGGATTGTCAGAAACGGTAATGGCTTCCGGCTGTAATGCGGTCACAGGAGGAGCCATTAATGTCAACAGCAATATATTTACCGGTGATGGATATGCGGTTGAATTTGTTGTTAACAGTCAGTGGGACGGTGCATATAATGCGAACATAAAAATTACAAACAGCAGTAATTCGGCCATAGAGGACTGGTCCCTTGAATTCGAATCTAAAAATGAAATCACTAATATATGGAATGCCAACATACAGTCCCATGAAGATAATGCATACAAAATAAAGAATGCTGTCTGGAATCAGGATATACCCGCAGGGGGAAGCGTCAGCTTTGGTTTTACTGCCAAAGGAGACGATGTTGATTATCCGTCCGGTTACACGATGCCGGGAAAAGAGGTCTTATCGGATAATACGGACTACAGTATCCGGTATGTAATAGACAGTGATTGGACTACAGGCTTTACAGCCCGTATAGAGATAACCAATACAGGAGAAGCGGACATTGAGGATTGGAGTCTGGATTTCGACCTGGATAACAATATCAGCAGTATATGGAATGCGGTTATAAAAGAGCATACAGGCAATCATTATGTGTTAAAAAATACAGGATATAATCAAAATATTGGTACCGGTAAAAGCGTATCCATCGGTTTTGTTGTTTCCGCCGGAAGCTCTGTCAATGTGGTAATGAACGCAGTTTTAAACCAAATAAAAGACACGGGGAATCTGCCAGGCGAAGATAACACTCCGGAACTGGAAGACATCGGTACTGCTTACTTTCAGGATATTACGGATGATGATGTAATAACTGATGAGGATACCGGGCTGATTTATGCAAAGAACCAGCTTCTAATCAGTGCGATGGACGGCCTTGATTACAGTGTAGTGGAAGACATAGCAAAAGATATAAATGCCAGAATAGTAGGGTACCTTGAGCTGACAAATGATTATCAGCTGCAATTGAATGAGAATACGGATATCGAAACATTAAATGAGATTATTGATTATGTTTCCAGCTTTAGCTTTATCGAAAGTGCCTCCTTGAATACGGCCTTTCTTTCGGAGGAGGATGTGGTCAAAACCAATGATACAGAATATGCCGGGGATGATTGGAGTGAATCAAAGCCGGGAGGTAATAACTGGGGCCTGGAGGCAATCAGGGCATTATCTGCATGGGATTTTTACAGCAATATGCAGTCGGTTAAAATTGGGCTTCTTGATGGTTCTTTTGATGAAAACCATGAGGATTTGCAGTATGCCCATACATGGAACAATGCTTCTACAGGCGGAGAGTCCCATGGTACCCATGTATCAGGAATAATGGCTGCGAAATTTAACAATAAAAAGGGGATTGCAGGGGTAGTTCCTAAAAAAGCCTTATATGCGTTTTCTACAGATGGTACTGCAACCTCTAAGTATTCAACGGTAATGGAGTATAAATATGGCTTTGCAAATTTAATCGGAAATAATGTCAAAGTTATAAATGTAAGCCAAAATACGGGCTGGCTGCAGTGTTACGCTGCTTCACATGGAAATACCAAGGCTAAAAGTTATGTGATAACTAATGCGGGAATTTTGGAGGAATTTCTGCAGAAGCTAATTAATAAGGGGTATGACTTTGTAATAGTGGCAGCGGCTGGAAATGTGAATAATGATCATTATTTTACAAAGGTTCCGCTTGCAACATACGGCTATATTGAAACTAAAAATCCATATGACGAACACGGTGATGCCTTAGCCTTTTATAACAGCTTTCTAAATGCCATTACATTAAGTGACGTAAAGAAAAGAATAATAACCGTTGGCTCTATAGGCCTTAATTTTTCAGGTGGATATACGCTTTCAAAATTTAGTAATATTGGTGACAGGGTGGATATTGTGGCGCCTGGTGAAGACATAAACAGCTGTTATGTGAATAATCGCTACGGCAAAATGGGTGGAACATCTATGGCTGCACCTTATGTTGCCGGTACAGCAGGATTATTATACAGTGTAAATCCGGCACTTTCCGGACCGGAAGTTAAGCGGATAATAACTTCAAAGTATTCCCGGTCTGTTTCAGAATATCCACTATTAGATGCCTATGCCTGTGTCAAATATGCAAAGGATGCCGTTGGAAACACACCGCCTCAGGGGCCTCCCACCGGTATCGTAACAGGGCTTGTAAAGGGTATTACAGGGACTGGGTTGTCTAGTGTAAATGTAACAGCCATACGTATCAATTCGGGACAGGCAAATCTGGATAACCATTCCTCCGTAACGACAACAAGCAGTAACGGAGAATATGAATTTGTGCTTCCCGAAGGAACCTACAATATTTTAGTAAGCAAAAAAGGCTATTACCCTCAGCTGGTAAAGAATGTCCTGATTACTGCCGGGCAGACGAACTATATGGAAAATATCATAATCAGTGATATTACCGCAGGAGTTTTGTCCTCAGAGGTCAACGGCAGAGTTACCAATGCGCTGACCGGAGAGATGATTGCCAATGCCCAGGTAAGGTTCCGGAAAAGCTGGAATAATACCTCGGGAGCATATGTGAGTAAATTGTTTTCGGGAACAATAAAGGCAAATACCAATTCCCACGGTACTTTTGAGGTCAGCCTGCAGATTGGAAATTACACGGCAGAAGTTGTCAAAGATGGTTATATTACAGGATACTATAATATTATATCCACCTTAAATCCCGGTACCCAGAATATGGTTCTGACACCGGTTATTCAGGATAACCAATACCGGATAGTCCTGACTTGGGGAAGTACACCCGCTGATTTGGATTCTCATTTGGCAGGGAAGCTGGAGGATGGTACCGCATTTCATATCTATTACAGTAATAAGGTTTTCGGCTACAAGGGCTCTACCATTGCGCAGCTGGATTTGGATGATACCTCAGGCTATGGGCCGGAAACAATTACCCTGACACTAAAAGCGGATATACCGGGAACCTATCGTTATATTGTCCATGATTATACCAATAGAGCCAGCTTTACTTCCAATGCCTTATCCCTGTCCGGTGCCAGTGTGAAAATCTACCGTGGAAATGACCTAATAAAGACTTACAATGTGCCAATAAATGAAAGAGGCAATCTGTGGCGGGTTTTTGAGATTAATAATGGGGTAATCAATACCTTAAATACGATGAGCTATCAATCATCTTCCGACAATATTAACTAAGGAGAAATTGTATGAAAAAAGTTTTATTAAGGGTACTTCTTTTTATTACGTTAATTATGGGGCTAGGATATGGGTATTTAAAGTATCGTTATGAAAAACAAGAAATGCCCCATATCGTGTTTATACAAAATAATTGGTTTGCAAATGAATATGAATATGGTAGTTTTATTGATAACAGGGGGAATATTTATGAGTTTAAAGTACCAGGGGAAAACAGAACAGGTGAAAAAGAAAAATACAAATATTTGGAAAAAGAATATTTGAACTCATTAGCAGAATCGAAGGTAGTAAGAACAGTAGAACTTGATAAATTAGAAAAATACTATTCTATTGTCAAAAAAGCATCGACCTTTCGAATAAAGCTTACCGAAACACATCCGGGTTTGGATGTTTATCTGGGATACCATGAATGGTGTGCTTTCCGCTATAGTCTGTTAGGAAAGCTTCAGGCTGTAACACTGTATGGAACAGGAGATACAGAAGTCATAAATAAAAGCAGGTACGCAAAAAGGGCCGCCAAGTTAGTACAAGAAATGCTTCCGGAAATTCCGAGACCGGAGCAATAGGAATTTCTAAATTTAAAACATATAGCACTAAATGGAAAGTTATTGTTAATAAAGAAAGTGCAATCAATTATTTGGGATGATATTGACTGCACTTTCCTTTGTGACGATCATATGCATCAATTTGGGTCATGCAAATCCGGATAGCTATTCCTATATAACGGCAACAAACAGTAACGGAGAATATGAATTTGTGCTTCCGGAAGGAACCTATAATGTTTTAGTAAGCAAAAAAGGCTATTACCCCCAGCTGGTAAAGAATGTCTTGATTACTGCAGGGCAGACAAACTATATGGAAAATATCATAATCAGTGATATTATTGCAGGAGCGTTGTCCTCAGAGGTCAATGGCAGAGTTACCAATGCGCTGACCGGAGAGATGATTGCCAATGCCCAGGTAAGGTTCCGGAAAAGCTGGAATAATACTTCAGGAGCATATGTGAGTAAATTATTTTCGGGAACGGTAAAGGCAAATACTAATTCCCACGGTACCTTTGAGGTCAGCCTGCAGATTGGAAATTATACGGCAGAAGTTGTCAAGGACGGTTATATTACAGGATACTATAATATTATATCCACCTTAAATCCCGGTACCCAGAATATGGTTCTGACACCGGTTATTCAGGATAACCAATACCGCATAGTCCTGACATGGGGAAGTACCCCAGCTGATTTGGATTCTCATTTGGCAGGGAAGCTGGAGGATGGTACCGCATTTCACGTCTATTACAGCAATAAGGTTTTCGGCTACAAGGGCTCTACCATTGCACAGCTGGATTTGGATGATACCTCGGGCTATGGGCCGGAAACAATTACATTGACACTAAAGGCGGATATACCGGGAACCTACCGTTATATTGTCCATGATTATACCAATAGAACCAGTTTTTCTTCCAATGCCTTATCCCTGTCCGGTGCCAGTGTGAAAATCTACCGG
The DNA here is from genome assembly GCF_900143645.1 of Anaerocolumna xylanovorans DSM 12503. Classification (GTDB taxonomy): domain Bacteria; phylum Bacillota; class Clostridia; order Lachnospirales; family Lachnospiraceae; genus Anaerocolumna; species Anaerocolumna xylanovorans. The sequence continues at coordinate 211,498 of NZ_FRFD01000006.1, forward strand.
GGAAATGACCTAATAAAGACCTACAATGTACCTATAAACGAAAGAGGTAACCTGTGGAGGGTGTTTGAGATTAATAATGGTGTAATCAATACCTTAAATACAATGAGCTATCAATCATCTTCTGACAATATTAATTAAAGGGGGAATTATATGAAAAAGGTTTTATTAAGGCTGCTTCTTGTTGCTGTAGTAATTATAAGTTTGGGCTATGGTTACTTAAAGTACCGGTATGAAAAACAAGAAATGCCCCATATTGTATTTATGCAAAGCAACATTCTAACAGGTAAATACGAATATGGTAGTTTCATTGATAATCAGGGGAATGTTTATGAGTTTAAAGTTCCTGAGGAAGACAGGATGGATGAAAAAGAGAAGTACCGATACCTGGAAGAAAATTGTCTGAATCCATCAGCGGAACCGAAGGTTATGAGAACAGTTGAACTTGATAAATTAAAAGAATGCTATTCTCTTGTCAAAAAAGCATCGACCTTTCGAATAAAGCGTTCTGCGACAGATCCATATGACGATGCTTATTTGGGGAATCATAAATGGTATTCATTTCGCTATAGTCTATTGGGAAAACTCCAGGTGGTAACATTGTTTGGAACCGGAGATTGGGGAGTTGTAAATGAGAGCAGATATGCTCAAAAGGCAGCCAAATTAGTACAGGAAATGCTGCCGGAAATCCCGAAACCGGAGCAATAGGGATTTCTAAATTTAAAACATATAGTACTAAATAAAAAGTTGTTGTTAATAATGAAAGTGCAATCAATTATTTGGGATGATATTGACTGCACTTTCCTTTGTAACGGCTATATGTATTAATTTGGGACAGGTGAACCTGGATAACTATTCCTCCGTAACGACAGCAAGCAGTAACAGAGAATATGCATTCGTGCTTCAGAAAGGACCCTATAATGTTTTAGTAAGCGAAAATTCTATTATCCCCAACTGATTTGGATTCTCATTTGGCAGGGAAGCTGGAAGATGGTATCGCATTTCATGTCTATTACAGCAATAAGGTTTTCGGCTACAAGGGCTCTACCATCGCACAGCTGGATTTGGATGATACCTCGGGCTATGGGCCGGAAACAATTACTTTGACGCTAAAAGCGGATATACCGGGAACCTATCGTTATATTGTCCATGATTATACCAATAGAACTAGCTTTACTTCCAATGCCTTATCCCTGTCCGGTGCCAGTGTGAAAATCTACCGGGGAAATGACCTAATAATGACCTACAATGTACCCATAAATGAAAGGGGCAATTTGTGGCGGGTTTTTGAGATTAATAATGGTGTAATCAATACCTTAAATACGATGAGCTATCAATCATCTTCTGACGATATTAATTAAGGGGGAACTATATGAAAAAGGCTTTATTAAGGCTGCTTCTTGTTGCTGTAATAATTATAAGTGTGGGCTATGGCTATTTAAAGTACCGGTATGAAAGACAGGAAATGCCCCACATCGTATTTATGCAAAATAGTATTTTGACAAGTAAATATGAATATGGTAGCTTTATCGATAATCAGGGGAATGTTTATGAGTTTAAAGCACCTAAGGAAGACAGGATGGATGAAAAGGAGAAGTACCGGTACTTAGAAGAAAATTATCTGAATACGTTAGCAGAGTCGAAGGTTGTAAGGACAGTAGAACATGATAAATTAAAAAAATGCTATTCCTTTGTCAAAAAAGCGTCGAACTTTCGGATAAAGCTTACCGAGAATCATCTATATAAAGATGTCTATATGGGAGATCATGAATGGTATGCTTTCCGTTATAATATGCTGGGAAAGCTTCAGGCTGTAACACTGTATGGAACTGGGGATATGGAGGTTGTAAATAAGAGCAGATATGCAAAAAAAGCCGCCAAGCTAGTACAGGAAATGCTACCGGAAATTCCGGAGCCGGAGGAGTAAACTTGAAAAGGAAAATATATAAAAAATATTTATATATGCCGCTTTTGGTGATTGTATTAATTATGGGGCTAGGTTATGGTTACTTAAAGTACCGGTATGAAAAACAGGAAATGCCCCATATAGTATTTATGCAAAACAATCGTTTTGGAAGAGAATATGAATATGGTAGCTTTATCGATAATCAGGGGAATGTTTATGAGTTTAAAGCACCTAAGGAAGACAGGATGGATGAAAAGGAGAAGTACCGATACCTGGAAGAAAATTATCTGAATACGTCAGCAGAGTCGAAGGTTGTAAGGAAAGTAGAACTTGATAAATTAAAAAAATGCTATTCCCTTGTCAAAAAAGCATCGAATTTTCGGATAAAACTTACCGAGAATCATCCATATGAAGATGTTTATATGGGAGACCATGAGTGGTTTGCTTTCCGCTATAATTTGTTCGGGCAGCTTCAAGTTGTAACACTCTATGGAACCGGAGATTGGGAGGTTGTAAATAAGAGCAGATATGCAAAAAAAGCCGCCAAGTTAGCACAGGAAATGCTGCCGGAAATTCCGAGACCGGAGGATTAAGCATAAAAAGGAAGATACAGGAAAAATTGCCAATAAAAGAGCGCATAAGCCCCATTGCCGTTTCCTTTTATACAAAAAAGTCGAATTTCATAATGACGCCCGGTAAATTCAATGCTATAATAGTATAAGATTTGATACTTATGAAAGGGGTCAACATGAGAAGACAAAGGAATATGACAGTGGCGGGAATAGCTGTTGCGCTGATAATATTACTGGTTATAATACTATCTGCCATTGTAAAAAAATTCACTCCAAGCAACGAACATATGGCATTGACTGATTATTACCATGTAAAGGGTGAGGAAGTTCAGGTAGTGCTTCAAGATACGTTATATGAAAAACAGGGAATATTAAAAGACGGTCAGGTGTATCTTGACTATAATACGGTAGCAGACATATTCAATAAAAGATTCTATTGGGATTCCAATGAAAATATTCTAAGCTATACAACCCCTACGGAAATTATAAGAGCGGAGATCGGAAACAGCTATTATAATGAAAATAACAGCCAGGTCAAGACGGATTACCAGCCGGTCATTATGGAAGACCAGACAGCTTATGTAGCCATTGATTTTGTAAAGCAATACTCGGATATGAGCTATACTCTTTATAAAGACCCTTCCAGAGTCGTGATTGGCTATAAGTGGGGAGATGTTCTTACAACCAAGACAAAGAAAAAGACTCAATTAAGGTATAAAGCAAGCATCAAGAGTGACATCCTAAAGGATTTAAAAGAGGGAGAAGAGATTACCTTAGTTGATACCAGTGAAGCAACCAGCGGGAAGTTCTATAAGGTAATAACAGAGGACGGCGTTATCGGATACGTTAAGGCTAAGAAGGTAGCAAAACCCTATTATACAACTCTTAAGAGCAGTTTTAAGGCACCTTCCTATTCCCATATAACACAGGAGGGAAAGATTAATCTGGTATGGCATCAGGTTACCAATAAACAGGCAAACGGCAATTTGCTCTCCATGCTGGAAGGGACCAAGGGAGTGACCTGCGTATCTCCTACCTGGTTCAAACTTTCTGACAATGCGGGAGGAATTACTTCCCTGGCAAGTGAAAGCTATGTGGAACGGGCGCATAATCTTGGAATACAGGTATGGGCGCTGGTAGATGACTTTAGTACGGATGTGGACAAGAAGAAAGTACTTTCCTCCACTTCCAGCAGAAAGAAATTAGTCAACGAGCTTATAGCAGAAACGATTAAATATGGAATTGACGGTATCAATATCGACTTTGAGAAGATTCCGCAGGAAGCGGGAGAGGATTTCATCCAGTTTATCCGTGAACTGTCCGTAAAATGCAGAAGTAACGGTATTGTTCTTTCTATAGATAATTATGTGCCTGCCAGCTACAATTCCCACTATAACTGGGAAGAGCAGGGAGAAGTAGCGGATTATGTAATTGTCATGGCATACGATGAGCACCACAGCAATTCGGAAGAGAGCGGTTCGGTATCTTCTGTAGGATATGTAAAAGAGGCGGTCAGCGGAATATTAAAATCCGTACCGAAGGAAAGAGTAATTATGGGTCTGCCTTTTTATACAAGATTATGGAAGGAAACAAAGGATGATGATGGAACAGTAAAGATTACCTCTGAAGCCTACGGGATGAATGCAGCCCAAAACCTCCTTACGGATAACGGAGTCACAGCGAAATGGGACAATAAGACAGAACAGTATTACGGAGAATTTGAAAAAGACGGTGCCCTGTATAAGATGTGGCTGGAAGAAGAGGATTCCTTTGAAGCAAAGCTAAAAGTAATCGCAAAAGAAGATATTGCAGGTATTGCAGGCTGGAAACTGGGCCTTGAAAAGGATAATATCTGGAACGTAATCACAAAATATATAAATTAGACACAACATCTGCAAAGTGAATCATAGGGCAGGGCTTTTACTCATAGAATATAGTAAAACAACCTGAATGGATTTACATTGTGAAAAACCACAGAAAGCTTTACAGGAATTATTTCCACATATTGTTTTTGTGCTTTGTCTGCCTGGCAGTTTATACCCTTAATGACCCTTCTATTGATGTTATGCAGAGGGAAACCAAGACCGGTAAAACTGACGGGCAGATAACTGTTATTTTAGATCCCGGACATGGAGGATTCGATCCCGGAAAGGTTGGGATTAACGGAGCTCTGGAAAAGGATATTAATCTGTCGGTGGCCCTAAAACTAAAAAGGCTGTTAGAGCAAAATGACATCAAGGTGATTATGACAAGGGACAGTGACAGCGGACTTTACAGGGATAGTGACAATAATAAAAAGGCAGCCGATATGCGAAAAAGGGTGGATATCATTAATAACAGCAGTGCCGTTTTAGCTGTCAGCATCCATCAAAACAGCTATACCAGCGAAGCAATCAAAGGTTCACAGGTGTTTTACTATACGAGATCCAAAGAGAGTGAAGAATTCGCAAAGATAATGCAGGACCAGTTAAAGGATACCTTACAGGACGGGAACAAAAGAGAAGCAAAATCCAATGACTCTTATTACATGCTAAGGAAAACAGAATGCCCTATTGTAATTGTAGAATGCGGTTATTTATCCAACAGTAAGGAGGCGGCTCTTTTACTAAAGGAGGATTACCAGGAAAGGCTGGCATGGGCAATTCATCTTGGAATATTCCGATATCTTAACACCCTTGACAGGTAGAAAGCAAAAAGCTGGTATTCCCTGGTGTATGGTGTTATAATGTAGCTGTTACTAAAGTGCAGGAATCAGGTAAAATGTTATGGATACGAAGATTATAAAGATAGATAGTAATAATATTGACAGTATAAAGCTAAAAGAAGCGGCAGACATATTAAAAAGCGGAGGATTGGTGGCTTTTCCCACGGAGACAGTATATGGACTGGGAGCGGACGGACTCAACAGGGAAGCGTCTGCGAAGATATACACTGCCAAGGGAAGGCCTTCTGATAATCCTCTCATTCTTCATATAAGCTCCATGAAAGCACTGGATGATTTGACAGAAGGAGAATCGTTACTGGGAAAGAAGCTGGCACAGGCCTTTTGGCCGGGACCTTTAACCCTCATATTTAACAAAAGCAGCAGGGTCCCCCTTACGACTACGGGAGGGCTTAATACCGTAGCCATTCGTATGCCTGCTCACCCGGTAGCCTATGAGCTTATCAGACAATCAGGTGTTTATGTGGCAGCACCCAGTGCCAACGCCTCGGGAAGGCCAAGCCCTACCACAGCCTTGCATGTAATAGAAGACATGGAGGGAAGGGTTGATATGATAATTGACGGGGGAAAGGCAGATATTGGATTGGAATCCACCATTGTAGATGTTACCGGAGATGTACCGGTTATATTAAGACCGGGATTTCTTACGCTGGAAGATATAAAGAAGGTTACCGGAGAGGCAGAATATGATAAGAGTCTGTTTCAAAAACCTACGGAAAATTTCAAACCCAAGGCCCCGGGAATGAAATACCGGCATTACGCCCCAAAGGGCCAGCTTACAATTTATGAAGGTGAAAGCGGTAGTGTGATAGAGGCAATTAATAAAGCGGCAGCTAAGAAGCAGTCAGAAGGTTTTAAGGTAGGAATCATTGCGACGGATGAGACGCTTAAGGCTTATAAGGACGGTATTATTAAAACCATAGGTACCAGAAAAGACGAGAAAACCATAGCGGGAGGGCTGTTTCAGATTCTGCGCGAATTTGACACAGAACAGGCAGATTACATATTTTCTGAAAGTTTTTATGATAATTCTTTGGGACAGGCCATTATGAACCGTCTCTTAAAAGCAGCCGGTTATCATATTGAGAAAGTGTAAGGCAGGCGGATGCCTTTGAAACAGAAATGCAAAGAAGGGAAAGGTTAGGGGTATATATATGATAAAATATGAAAAGATTATATTTGTCTGCACCGGAAATACCTGTAGAAGTCCCATGGCAGAGACCATATATAAGAGCATGGAAACGAACAGCGACATCACGGTAACTTCCAGAGGGTTGGTGGTTCTTTTTTCGGAACCTTTTAATCCCAAAGCAGATACAGTACTAAAAAATCATAACCTGGAACTGGAAGGGCATTTTTCCAAGCCCCTTAAAAATTCAGACATTGACGAAAACACATTGGTGCTTACTATGACGGAAAAGCAAAAGCAAAGTGTGATCGAGGACTTTAAAGACACCGGAAATATCTATACAATAAAAGAGTTTGTCGGTGAAAGCGGTGATGTGACAGATCCTTATGGCGGTACACTCATTGATTATGAGGATTGCTATGTAGAATTGGCAAGACTTGTGAAAAAGACCGTATATAAGCTCAACGAGGAGGAAAATACATGATAGCATTAGGTTGTGACCATGGCGGATATGAATTAAAGCAGGAAATAATAAAGCATCTTGAAGGCAGGGGAGTACTATATAAAGACTACGGTACGTATACAGAGGACTCCTGTGATTATCCGGTATATGCAAAGAAGGTTGCCGAGGCAGTATTAAGTAAGGAATGTGAGTTTGGTATATTGATTTGCGGAACGGGAATAGGTATTTCCATAACTGCCAATAAGATAAAGGGTATCCGTGCAGCTCTTTGCCATGACTGCTTTAGCGCAGAGGCTACAAGATTGCACAATGATGCCAATATCTTAGCTATGGGAGCCAGAGTAATCGGGCCAGGACATGCACTGAAAGTCGTGGATACTTTCTTAGATACTCCATTTTCACAGGATGAAAGGCATATAAGAAGAATAAATCAGATAGAAGATTAAGATATCGGAATAATCTCCACTTATCGGGTAAGAATATCATATAAAGTGATGGTATAAATTACCTTGGGTGGAGGTGTTTTATGAGAATAAAGCAAGGTATTTACAGGCAGTTAGGAAAAACTTTATTTAACCGGAAACAGAAGGCTTGGCTTTATATTCTTGGTGTGTTGTGGATGGCGGTTATTGTACAGGTGGGGGTAAACCATCTGCTGCTTCCAAAAACAAACCTTTTGCAGGCTTTTGTAAGCACAAATACTAATGTATCTGCCTTTGAACTGGAGATGTGTGCAAGCTATGGAAAAGGCTATTTGACTGACGAGGCGGAGGAAAACCTTGTATACTATCTGGCGGACAGCATAGGACTTAAGATGGAAGAGCCACCCACTGTATCAGACAATGGGCAGGAAACGGAAGTTGTAGTTGAAAAAACAGGCAAAAATGCCTATACCTCAATTAAAGTGGTTACCCTGGCACAACAGGGAAAAGATAGCGCAAAGGATTTGCATCATTATATTCTGATCAGGCTGAAACTTTATGAAAATACAGAAAGCCTGCTGGAATACCGTAAGATACTGGAAAAGGCGTTAAAGGAGCTGAAGGCAGAAAATATACAGACGACCATGCAGCTTTCCAGTACTTATAAAGGGCATCTGACCTTGAAGGATATGAATAAGATTGCAGATGATATGATAGAAAGCCTGGGAGGAAAAGTGGCGTATGCAAACAGGGAAGAAGAACTTTTCACTGTTTATGCCTATAGCGGCCTTTTAAAGGAATATATAACTTCCATGGGTACTAAAATAAATATTCACATTGCAATACAATATGATAAGGATACCGATAATACCGTTGTTTATCTTGGAACACCGGTAATAAACGGAGGATATTAAGCCGCTGTTCACGTCTTAGCTGCCTTTTTTGGAAGGAGTTAAGATGTGAAACAACGGTTTTTCTTACTTTTAATTATTTAAAACCAACGTTTTCTGCCTCTGTAACGTTTCCGGCGTTCAAGCATTTCATTGTACAAAAGTATTTCTGTCATATCTTTCATCCAGTCGGAGTTATCGGAAATGCTGGACTCTTTGACAAACTCAAGGCTATGATAGATTTTATCGGCAAGCTTTCCTAAATAAACCCTATCAGGGTATTCGTCAAACATAAAACTACCGTCATATTCCAGCTTATCACATTCTTCTTCAACCAGAGAGAGCATCATCTTTACCTTCTTAGGATACAATTGCTTCATGTAGTCAAAATCCTTTGCAGCATCCTCACAGTTGTCGTAACCGTATAAAGGCATCATGGGAACGGCAAGGGGAACATGGTATGGAGACATATCAGTCATATAGATGTTGTTAGCCATGTACCCCTGTGGATAACCGTAATCGTATTCTGGCCTATGATTTGCTTCACTGTCAGAATAGTTCTGCACTCGGGGCATAAATCCAGGTGTTTGCGGAACAGTCGGGAGTATGGTGCCAGGGAAAGAGCTTGAGGGATTCGGCAAGGTGGAAATGGGATTTCCCGGGGTACTAGGTATAGTGGTATCTCCCGGTACGGAAGGGATATCGGGGATAGAAGGAATGGTTGGAAGCGAAGGAAGTGTAAAAATAGGGCTTGTAGGAGTAGTTAGCGGAGCCGTTGGCATGGTAGAGTTTAATTGGTCAAAGGGTGTTGTTGGCATTGTAGGTGTTGTAAATCCCGGAACAGTGGGAGCCGTTGGCGAGGAGCTTCCGGGAGCAGCCGGTGTAGTGGGCCTTACAGGCATTGTTGGAATTGTGGGCGAAGTGGGGCTCATAGGCATTGTTGGAATTGTAGGTGTCATGGGCCTTGTAGGTGCCATTGGAATTGCAGGCATGGTAGCCCTTGGCGGAACCGTACCTGTGCCCGGTGTAGCAGGCTGTGTCGGCCTGGTAGGGGAAATCGGCATGGTAGGCTGCGTAAGAAGGCCCGGGGGCATACCGGGAGCAGTAGTTCTGGGTAAAGTGGACTGGATTGGTGAGGTGCCCGGAGGGGTCGGCCTTGGTGAACTGGGTCTTTGGGGTATCACCGGAACTGTTCCGGTAGGAAGAGTAGCGGGGACCGTAGGGAAGGTCTGACTTGGTGTGCCTGGGACTGGAGAAACGGGGCCAGGGGGTGTTGGAGTGGTGAAGGTATCCTGAAAGGAAGTTACCTTTCTATCAAAATCCGACGGAGAAATTCCGGTAAAACTAAGATTCATAGGTGACTTTGTCCCCAGAAGATCTGCATAAATAGAATCCACAAAAGCTGGTTTGCTCTCGGTGGAATGATTGGCAGAGTGAGTAGTGTAATTAGGAATACCGGACTTATTGTAAGGATTGTTGGAAGGTGAATATTCCGGACGAGAATATTTCATTAGATCCTCCTTTAAGATGCAATATCATTTTATAACTAATATATGCAGATGTGTTCCCATCGTTCACCTTAAGAATAAAAATAGTAGGAATATTTTATCTGTTATGATACAATGGTTTTGGCAAAAGAATGATAGAAAGAGGTTATAATCTAAGATGGAAGGCAATAATTTATCCATTATAGGAGAAAATTTAAATATAGATTTTATAGATATGATAATCAGCAATCCCGTAAAGGGAAAGGATATAAACAAGATTACAGTCCGGCCGGTTACCATAAAGGGAAAGGAATTATACCAGGTCTGTGAATATAGAAACAATCAGGTATTTCATAAGAACGTGGATAAAGATACCCTGATAGGGCTTTTAGACCAATGGATGGGGAAAGAGATGAAGCAGCTTCTTTTAAGAACCGGAAAAAGCCAGGTGACTCTCTTAGTCAGCAGCAAGGGAAAAGAAACCTTGAAGGTAAAACAGCAAAAGGCTGGGGAAGAGAAGGCAGAGCTGCAAAAGAGCACTGCCCATAACCGCGAAAAGGTATATATTATACAGGAGGGAACTTTCGTTCCTTTTCTGTTTGACCTTGGAGTTATCACAAAGGAAGGGAAGATCGTAAAGGATAAATATGATAAGTTCAGGCAGATAAACCGGTTTCTGGAGTTTGTGGAAGATGTACTGCCTGCCCTAAAGAAGGACAAGGAACTTACCGTTCTTGATTTTGGATGCGGGAAATCTTACCTGACCTTTGCCATGTATTATTATCTGAAGACCGTTAAAGGATATTCCGTCCGTATCATAGGCTTGGATTTAAAAAAAGAAGTAATTGCTAATTGCAATGCACTGGCACAGAAATACGGTTATGATAGGCTTAACTTTTTGACAGGTGATATAGCGGATTATGAAGGAATAAACAGTGTAGATATGGTTGTGACCCTTCATGCCTGCGATACTGCAACGGATTATGCCTTGTACAAGGCCATAAAGTGGGGAGCACAGGTGATTCTGTCGGTGCCTTGCTGCCAGCATGAGTTAAATAAACAAATAAACAATGAGATATTAAATCCCATTCTGCAATACGGACTGATAAAGGAAAGAATAGCAGCCCTGGCAACGGATGGGCTAAGAGCCGAACTTTTAGAAGCAGCAGGCTATAAGACGCAGATCCTTGAGTTTATTGATATGGAACATACACCAAAGAATATATTGATTCGCGGTGTAAAAAGAAATGATTCCGATACAGACGGTAAGACGGGTAACAGGCAGATAGCAAAAAAACTGGAAGAAATCGACCGTCTGATGGAATTTCTTCAGGTCAGCCCCAAACTATATGAATTATTTCGTAATCATCTGCCACAGCAGGATAGTGAGGAAGTGGATATATGCTAAAGCACATTTACCGGATAATTATTCTTATATTTATATTCAGCGGAGCGCTTTACTATTTCTCTAAGGATATTGAAGAGGAAGTAAATCAAACTCAGGGTACAGTTTCTATGGGAAAAGCTTCTTTTCCCGTTGTTATGATAAGACAGGGGGGGAAGGAGTATAATCTGCTCCACGGCTACAGCAACAATCTGGATGCCAGTCTTGTAAGAGAAGCTGTAACGCCTCTGGGCTCTGATCAAAGCTTTGATGTGGTAATTGACGGGAAAGAAAATGATGTAAAGCGTGTTATTTATGAATTAAGAGATACAAAGAATAACAGTCTTTTGGATACGGATACTATAAATGCATTGGAAAAGGAAGAAGATTATAAAACGGCTCATATCAAGCTGAAAACTGACCTTACAGGGGGGAAGGAATATTCCGTTAAGCTCACCCTTGTAACCAGTAAGAGCAGAAAGATAAATTTCTATACACTTGTAAAGAAAGTGGAAAATTCTTACCTGGCGGAAAAGCTTGATTTCATAACAGATTTTCACGACTCTATTATGGATAAGAAGAAAGCCACCGGTATTATTGCCTATTTGGAGCCTGAAAGCAGTGCGGACAGCACCTCTTTGGCACATGTGGATATCCATTCCAGCTTTGAACTTATAAGCTGGGGGAATTTAAACCCGAAAGTTGTAGGACCGGTTATCCCAACAATTGATGAGATTGATTCGGATACAGCTTCCGTTACATTAGGCTATACCGTAAAGGCAAAAACGGAATCCGGGGAAGAATTATACCGTGTAAAAGAATTCTACCGGGTCAGATATACCAGCACCAGGATGTACCTGTTAAATTACAACAGGACAATGGAATCCTATTTTGATGTAGAGCTTACCAGCCTGGCAAAAAGCGAATTTAAGCTTGGAATTACATCAGATCAGGATATTGATTATGTAACGGACAGTAAGAAAGTCAAGATTGCCTTTGCCAGAATGGGTGAGTTGTGGTACTACAATCTGACGGAAAATAAAATGACAAGAGTATTTTCTTTTAGAGAAAGTGATACCGATTATATAAGGGATATTTACGGAGAACATGATATTCAGATATTGAAGATGGATGATGACGGCAATGTAGACTTCATGGTCTATGGCTATATGAACAGAGGAGCCTATGAAGGCTGTGTAGGTATGATATTCTACCGCTTCTACAGCAACGAAAACCGTATCGAAGAGCTTTTGTATATTCCTATGAACATAACTTACCAACTGCTCAAAGAGGAACTGGACGGCTTTAGCTATGTGAATAACAAACAGGTATTTTACTTTATCCTGAATAACAAAATATATTCTTATAATCTTATAACGGATAATCTGAGTGCTATTGCAGAAGATGTAAAAAAGGATAACTATATCGTTGATGTGAACAAGCATTATATTGCATGGGAAAACGCCCGGGATAAAAAGGATGTTACAGAAATAGAAGTACTGGATTTGGAAAGCGGCATGAAGGACAGCCTTAAGGCACCGGAAGGCGAAATCATCAATCTTTTGGGAAAGATTGACGATAATCTCATTTATGGATATGGAAAAAAAGATAACTATACAACTGCAACGGATGGAACTCTTTTAACCCTTTTATATAAAGTTGAGATTGCGGATAAGGACAAGAACATACTAAAGGAATACAAAAAAAGCGGATATTATATAACCGGAGCATCGGCCCAGGGTAATATCATAACTTTAAACAGGCAAAAGAAAGATGGCGGCGGAGATTATGAGGAAGCGGATGATGATTATATCCTAAACCGTGTAACCGGAAGCTATAAGGCATTCGGTATCACTCAGAGGGTAACAGAAAAGACACTGACAGAATCCTATATCGCTCTCCCGGGAGGCTATACCATGACGGAGCTGCCTGCCTTATCAAAGACAAAGAATACGATTATTACAAAGGATACTACTCTAAGATTAAAGGATTCTGTACTGACACTGCCTCCTTTTATTGTTTATGCAGGAGGGGAGAGTGCAGGTGCCTATGACAGGGCAGGAGAAGCAATTAATGAGGCTTACAATCTTGCAGGAATTGTTGTAGGTGACAAACAGCAGATTGTATGGGAGAGAGTTGTAAGAAGTTCGCAGATAAGTCTGTCAGGGATCAAACCGATCTATGAATACGGCGACAGCTTACGGGCATGTGTGGCAATGTTAAGCAGCTACAAAAAGGGATATGAGGACACAAACCCGAAGGGAGATTCTCTTACGGCAATGTTAAAAGAAAAGTTCGGGGAGTCCTATCTTAATATCTCGGATGCGGCTTTGGACCAGGTGCTGTATTACCTGAATAAGAACCAGCCGGTAATAGGGATGAAGAGCAAGAACCAGGCAGTTCTGATTGTGGGATGCGATATGTACAATATTACTGTGATTGACCCGGACCTTGGAAAAACAATGAAGATAGGTCTAAAAGATGCCGGAGAAATGTTTGAAAAGGCCGAAAACAGGTTTTTTACCTATTTACAGGATTGATGTTTTAAAAAAACTCTATATAATAAGTATAGATATACCAAATTTTGAGAAAATAAAGAGACAGACTTTTTAGCTGGAAGAAATCAATGAAAAGAAAGGACGCCACAAAGTTATGAAGTTATTAAGTGTTGCGATACCATGCTATAATTCACAGGAATATATGGAACACGCCATCAAGACTCTTTTAACCGGGAAGGATGAAATGGAAATTATCATAGTAGATGACGGCTCAAGTGATAATACAGCTGCCATAGCAAATGACTATGCAAAACGTTACCCGGATATTATCAAGTTTATTCATCAGGAGAACGGAGGACACGGCGAGGCTGTAAATACAGGACTTGCAGCTGCTACCGGACTGTATTTTAAGGTAGTGGACAGCGACGACTGGGTAAATGAAGCTGCGCTTGAGAAGGCTCTTTCGACCCTTAGAAGCCTGGTGGCTGACGGCAAAACGGTGGACCTTTTTATTGCTAACTACGTATATGAAAAACCAAGCCTTAATAAACATAAGGTAATGGATTATAAAACAGCCCTTCCGCAGGACAAGGTATTTACCTGGAATGACATTATGTATTTTAAACAAAGCCAGCATATCATCATGCATGCAGCCATTTACCGGACAAAGCTGTTAAAGGATTGTGGATTAAGACTTCCAAGCCATACCTTCTATGTGGACAATATCTTTGTATACCAGCCCCTTCCTTATGTCAGAACCATGTATTATCTGGATGTAAACCTTTACCGCTATTTTATTGGGCGTGACGACCAGTCAGTAAATGAAAAGAATATGATAAAGAGGATTGACCAGCAGATACGTATTACAAAGATAATGATTGACTATAAGGATATCATGGCAATTAAGAACCGGAAACTTAAAAATTACATGATAAAATATCTGACTATGATGATGACGATTTCTTCTGTATTTCTTATTAAGGAGAATACAACCGAGAGCCTTGCAAAGAAGAAGGAACTTTGGGAGTACTTAGAGCAAAGTAATAAGAAGCTCTATAAAAAGATTCATAACAAAGTATTGGGAAGATCCATGACACTGCCAGGAAGAACCGGAAGAAAAATCGTAGAGATGGGATATAGAATATCAAAAAAAATCTATGGGTTCAGCTAATGCTGACCCATAGATTTTTAAGATAAGTTCAAGATTTCTTTTTCCTTCGCTTTTGCTGTGTGCTTACCGGTTACCCAGACATAAACTACAAGGTACATAACCAAGGCAAGCAGAGCCCCCATAATCACATCAAATGCAGAATGCTGTTTTAAAAATACCGTGGACATACATATTAATACGGTCAGTATGTTGGCGCCTGCGGTCAGCCACTTTTTCTTTTTTAAGACTTCACTCTTATTGATAGCAATAGCAGCCCCAATGGAATTTAGTACGTGGATACTGGGGCAGACATTGGTGGCCGTATCCGTTGAATAAAGAATTGCAATAATACGGATTAAGATATTGTCTCTTCCGAGGTCGTTCAGATTGGGCCTTAGGTCTTGTCCATTGGGCCATATTGTGTAAATGATAAGGCATATGGTCATACCAATGAATAAAAAGGCTGTGACTTTGTAGAAATCACTTCTTGAAGTCAGGAAGAAATAAGACACGGTGGCAAAAATGTATAAGAACCATAGCATGTAAGGAATCAAAAACCATTCGTTAAACGGAATTATGTCATCCAGCTTTATATGGATGACATGGTAATTTCGCGTAACAGTCCTTTCCAGATAATAAAACCACACCATATAGACGATGAAGTAGGACAAAACCCAGGCATGTTTATATTTATGAATTAATTTTTTCAATCAAAGGCCTCCGATTATTTATTCAATTAGGGTATAGATACAATACACGAATTATAGCATAGGAGGGACAAGATAACAATAATCTTCAAAGATTCTTTTGAGGATATTAAGGAAAATGTAAGAAACATGGAGGTTGGTGTGAATTATTGAAAAACATAATTCACACTCTGATTGATGGCAGTGCCACATCTGCAAGCAGATGCGGAATGCAATGGGAGCTAGGTTGAAAAAACAAAAAGCTGTTTTTTCAACTACCAATTAACGAATATCCAATCGAAGGTTGGATATTCAGGAAAGAGGTTAGTATGAAAGTTGTAATACAAAGGGTAAAGCATGCCTCTGTTACGATAGAGGAAAAAATAAAGGGCAGTATAAACAGAGGATTTTTACTGTTAATCGGGATAGGAAAGGAAGATACCAGAGAAACCGTAGATAAATATCTGGATAAAATATTAAAGCTTAGGATATTTGATGACGAAGAAGGGAAGACGAATCTGTCCTTAAATGATATTAACGGAGATATCATGGCCATATCCCAATTTACGCTTTATGCGGATTGCAGAAAGGGAAACCGTCCGAACTTCTTAAATGCTGCGGGACCGAAAGAAGCAAAGGAGCTGTATGAATACTTTCTTAAAAGCTGCAAAGAGAAGTACGGGCGTGTGGAGTCCGGTGAATTTGGAGCAGATATGAAGATAGACCTGTTAAATGATGGGCCGTTTACTGTAGTATTAGATAAAGAAATGTTGGGCTATTGACAGAAAAAAAGATTTGAAGAGACTCTTCTTATTATATAGGAAGAACTGTCGAACGGTTATAAGGCATTCTTCTTGTAATATAGGAAACCTTTCTTTATAATGAAATGTAACGTGAAAATCATAAAACAATTTTCACTTTCTATGGAATTGTAAAGGGAGGGAATATGGCAGGATATAAGCGCTGTATTATCAGCTTCTCTTTCCTCTTTATCAGCATTTTTTTCCTTTCTTTCGGGGCGCTTTCTATGAATAGAAGAGTAATTGCCCATGCCGGAACCGGGAAGGCAGATAGCATGTCTTTTGAAACGAAGGGGGAAGAACCGGTAATCCGTTTTGGAGAGGAAAAATTGTCAGCTTATTTTGGAAGGGAAGAGGGAGAACTTACGATAGATGGCACAGAGGAAATTCCTCTTATAGAATTCTTAAAGGGGGAGAAGTTGTCCATAATCTTTCACCTGAAAGTCCCATCCGGGAATAGCAGTAAAACACTGGAAGAAAAAGAGCCTTGTAAGGTGGACTTAGAATTATCCAAATACCCCGTTTACTGGCGCCTTGTCACAGAAAAGGAAGTATTAGGGGTTGGAAATTATGAGGTGAAATCACCGGAAAAGTTCAGAGAATTGCTGCCGAAAGCTATAAACGGTGTAGAAGCAGAATATCAGGTGCTAAGGGCAGAAAAAGCCTCACAGGAAATTCTGCTTGAGATGGGGCGGAAAGAAAATTGCAAGGAGGGAAAGGTGTTAGAGGACAAGCTTAAACTAAGCAGTTTGCCTCCGGAGCTAAGACTTAAGGATTTTGGAAAGAAGAAGGGAGAGACAGTGGGGAAGCTTGAGTTGATGGCAGATTATTCCTTTCGGTTACCGCTTCTTCGAACAGAAGAAAAGGGTCAATACACACCGGCAATTCAGGGAAAACTTACGCTGGTAATCTGGCGTGAAGTCTATTACGATTGAGGAAGTAAAGTAAGATACAAAAGATTTAAACTGCGAAAAGCAGTTATTTTTTTATCTCATAGGAAATTACGTCCTATAAGATAAAAAGCCAGACTCTTTCTTACAATCTCTTAATTCATACTAATCATATATGAAAAATAAAATAATCATTGACAAACAAAAATACCTGTGCTAGATTATAATTAGACAACAAAAAAACAATAATAAATAATAAAAAGGTAAGGAGAATAAGTTATGGGAAAAATCGCAAAGAATCTTACAGATTTAATCGGAAGAACCCCGTTGCTGGAGCTTGTTCAGTTTAACGAAGCAAATGAGGTAAAGGCAAAGATACTAGGTAAACTGGAATATTTTAATCCTGCCGGAAGTGTAAAGGATAGAATTGCCAAGGCTATGATTGATGATGCAGAAGAAAGAGGAATCTTAAAACCCGGTGCGACCATCATTGAACCGACCAGCGGAAACACAGGAATTGGCTTAGCATCTGTAGCAGCAGCCAGAGGCTATAAGATAATACTGACAATGCCTGAGACGATGAGCATTGAAAGAAGGAATCTCTTAAAGGCTTATGGAGCAGAGCTTGTATTGACAGAAGGACCTAAGGGTATGAACGGAGCGATTGCAAAGGCAGAAGAGCTGGCAAAAGAAACTCCCGATTCTTTTATCCCCGGTCAGTTTGTTAACAGTGCCAATCCTAAAGTTCACAGAGAAACCACAGGACCTGAAATTTGGGAAGATACGGACGGAAAGGTTGATATTTTTATAGCAGGTGTCGGCACCGGTGGAACAATCACAGGTGTTGGTGAATTTTTAAAGAGCCAGAATCCGGATATTAAGATAATAGCAGTAGAGCCCAGTGCATCTCCGGTATTATCCAAAGGAACTCCCGGACCTCATAAGATACAGGGAATCGGTGCAGGCTTCGTACCTAAGACATTAAACACAGAGGTTTATGATGAAATCATAACCGTTGATAATGAAGATGCATTTGCTACAGGCAGGCAGATTGCCAAGACCGAAGGACTCTTAGTGGGTATTTCTTCCGGTGCGGCAGCATGGGCAGCCATTCAGGTTGCAAAACGCCCTGAAAATGCAGGGAAGACGATTGTTGCACTGCTTCCTGATACCGGCGAGAGATATTTATCCACACCGTTGTTTTCTGAATAAATAAAATAGCTTATATAAAAGAATAAAAAGGTCTGCGGTATTTTTAAAGGCATGGTTAAAGGATATGCCATTTAAAGATACTGCAGGCCTTTTATGCTTTCATTACTCTAAAAAATTTAACTCTCCTTGACAAAAGAGAAAGGGTTGGATACTGTTAAAGAGAAGGACAATTAGCAGCAAAAACAAAAGAAAAATTATCTGAAAGGGGATTATATATGAAGGAAATAAAAACAGTGGAAGAATCTATGACAGAGCAGGTTCACCTTCTAATGCCCGCCCACATTAACGGAAGCGGCCGGCTCTTTGGAGGACAGCTCATGGAATGGATTGATATTGTGGGAGGAATTACAGCAAAACGTCATGCGGAATGTGATATTACTACGGCAGCCATAGACAATCTTCAATTTAAGGCGGGGGCTTTTATTAATGATACGATTGTGCTGACAGGCAGAATAACCTTCGTGGGAAATACCTCCATGGAGGTAAGGGTGGATACCTATCTGGAAGAGCTTTCAGGAATGAGGAAACCCATAAACCGGGCATATCTCGTATATGTAGCAATAGATAAGGACGGCAGGCCGGTGGGGGTACCAAAGCTTCAGCTGGAAACCGAAGTGCAAAAAGCAGAATGGGACGGAGCAATAAAGCGGAGCAAGCTTCGTAAATTAAGGCGTACAGAAGGCTTCTAACGGACTTTTCTTCTGGCATATAAGAGGACAAACAGGCATATATTAGAAAAAACACGCTTGGGGGCCCTGGTATGCATCCTTATATGGAAGAGAGAATTATTGAGCTAGCCAATTATACCATTGAGAAAAAAGCCACGGTACGGGAGACTGCTATACGGTATGGTATCAGTAAATCAACCGTACATAAAGATTTACAGGACAGACTGCCATGTATTAATAAGCAGCTTTATTCTGAGGTAAATGAAGTACTTATGTTAAACAAAGCGCAACGGCACATAAGAGGCGGACTGGCTACAAGAAGGAAATACAAGAAATTAAGCGGCACTTCTATTCTTGCATAAAACGGATTGCCAAGGTATAATAAAACTCTGCTATGCAATAATAATTACAAAAGTATATGGATAAGGAGCTGCATTTTGGATAAGAACACTTATGTGAAAAAGAAGGATATCATTTTATTGCTTATTATTCTCTTTATAGCGCTTGCCAGCCTGCTGATTTTTAAGATAACACAAAAGGACGGGAATATGGTAGTGGTAACGATAGACGGAGCGGTATATAAGGAATATCCTTTAAATAAAGATATTTCGGTTGACATACAAGGAGTAAAGGGCGGAACAAATCATCTTGTGATAAAGGATGGTTATGCGGATGTTACAGAAGCAAGCTGTCCTGATAAAATATGCGTAAAATCCAGAAAGATCAGCAAGACGGGAGAAAGTATAATTTGTCTGCCTAATAAGGTTGTGGTAAAAATCGAAGGGAAGGATTCTCCGGAGGTGGATGGTTCCACCAATTGAAAATAAAAACAGGAGGTAATATTTACATATTTATGGGGGCTGCCAAAAGCAGCTCCTTTTTCCTGTCTTTCATGCAAAGGAACAGGATATAATTTGCAGCAGTCATGCATACAATTATAGAAACAAGTACAATAGGGGGATATCCTTTTGAAAGGCTATATAGAAGAAAGGGCAGTAGAAATAGCCAACTACATAATTGATAATAATGCGACAGTAAGACAGACAGCAAAACAGTTTGGCATTTCAAAATCAACGGTACATAAAGACGTTACAAAGATGAACGGTTAGTTTGAAAAATAAAAGGCACTTCCAAATTTCTATTTAAGCAGTATCGCAGGAGGACCTGCGATATGCATGGAGGTTAGTTTAAAAAATGTGTGGAGTTAGTATATATCTTCAGAAAGGTGTGGTATGGATGGAAGAGTCGGAAAACGACAAGAATTTGATGGTGGTTGAAGCAATTGAAGGTTATGCCTGGAATCACGGGATGCAGCCATGGGAAGTCGTCCTGCTGTTTCGGAAGAACGGAATCTTAGATCTTTTGCGGACCCAGTATAAGACATTGCATACACAAAGTATGGAAGAAAGCATATACTTTGTTGAGGACATATTAAGGAGAGTGCTGGATGCAAAATGAAATTTATCTTTATCATGGAACAAATGTAAAGTTCGAAGAGGTAGATTTGAGCTTTTCAAAGGACAAAAGAGACTTTGGAAAAGGGTTTTATACGACAACCTTTAGGGAACAGGCAGAGGGCTGGGCAGAAAACATGTATATCAGGTATGGCGGAGAGGGCAGGTATGTCATGGAGTTTAAGCTGGAATTATCGGATGAGCTGTCGGTGATGAATTACCCCGGGCTTACCAGTGAATGGCTGACTATGATAAAGAACAACAGACTCTATGGCGGAATCCAGCATACATATGATGTGGTAATCGGACCTGTTGCAGATGATAATATCATGCGGACAATTGCTTTATATGTAGCAGGAATATACAGCCAGGAAACAGCACTCTCGCAGCTTCGCCCATACAAAGCCCATGACCAGATCTCACTGCACACTCAAAAAGCCCTAAACCATCTCACTTATTTGGGAAGAAAAGAACTTCCGCCTTTAAAAACCCTGTCATTGGCTGTATAGGATATCCAGGAAAGGAATTAGTTTGAAAAATGCATTGCATTTTTTAAATTTCTTATTTGGGCAGTATCGCAGGCAGGCCTGCGATATGTATGGGGATTAGTTTGAAAAATAAAGACATTTTTTAAATTTCTATTTAAGCAGTATCGTGTAGATTGCAAGCAATCTACTGGAAGACCTGCGATATGCATGGAGGATTAATATGATGAAGAACCAATATGTTTACAGAAATCAGGATATAACCCTTGATATTATGTTGAAAATTGAGCATGTTGTACGCTTGATATCAATAGAAACAGGAAAATCCTTTGACGATTGCCTTTATGACTTCTACCGGTCAAAGGCTTATGCCATGCTGCAAAAAACAAGCTCTCTGATGTGGGCAGAGAGCGCTGAATTTATCACAGATGAATTTTTCAGGGAAAACAAAGTGCTATAAGAACTTCTTTCTCTTAAAATACAAGATATTAACAATTACAACTACAATGCTTAAGATAATAACAAAGGGATAGCCAAACTGCCAGCTAAGTTCGGGCATATTATTAAAATTCATACCATACCATCCCACAATAAGAGTAAGGGGCAGGAAGATGGTAGTAATTACAGTAAAGAGCTTCATTATATTGTTCAAATTATAATCCATTCTGGCATGATAAGCATCTCTTACATGGATACTGTAATCGTCAAGCTTTTTGACATTGTTGCTTAGCCTTATAACACGGTCGGTAAAAAGCTTAAAATAGCGAAGGCGCCCTTCCTCAAAAATACCAATGGAATTATCCCTTAACTCTTCACCTATTAGAATAAGCTGTTCATAGTAATTATCCAAAAGCAGAAGTCTTTTTCTTACCTTTGTAATCTCATGGTAAAAATCTTTTGATAACCTGTTATCGTCAATACTGTCCTCAAATTCACTGATACTATCTTCAATCTCCTCTAACAGAGTGTAATTATTTAAAAGCAGGCGTTCCAGAAAACCGTATATAAGGCGTTCCAAAGAAATCTTAGTGAAATTAATCTGGTCCAGAGATTCAAATAAGTCCATATGGATACTGTTGTCCTGATCCTTAATAATAACGATAAGAAATAAATTTTCTTTTGTATAAATACCAATTCTATCCTCCAGATGGATAAAATACTTCGTATCAATAGCTGTTATAATACCAAAGTGGTAATCATCATAGATACCCATGATGCCATGAAGTTTTCTTGTTATATCCTGACATTCCATAACAGTTGTCTGTGAGAAGCCAAATACGGTATAACATTCCGTCAGCTCTTTTAAGCTGATAATACCAAGCGTCAGAATGGAAGGATCGTATTCCTTTATTGTAATTGGGCAGAGTCTGTCCTTAAGCTGGTAAAACATAAGTTTTTCCTTTCCCATAATCTTTTCTTTCAGTATAGCATAAAAATATGCAGTGTAAATATTTACAAAGTAAATATGAAAACTTTCCGTATATATAAGCTGATTATATTAATAATATTATTAAAAGTAATAAACGAAGAGTAAAACAGAACTTTTAAAAGTTGATAGAATCCATTATAATAAACTGTGTTCGCTTGTGTTGAAGCAGTTTTATATTATACAAAAAAAGGAGAAAGTTATGGAAAAGTTTTTTAAACTAAAAGAAAATGGTACCACAGTTTCTACGGAAATTATGGCGGGGATTACAACCTTCTTTGCAATGGCGTACATAATATTTGTAAATCCGCAGATTTTAAGCCAGACAGGAATACCTTTCGGAGCGGTATTTTTAGCAACAATTATTTCATCTGTTGTAGGCACTCTGGTTATGGGACTGTTTGCCAATGTACCTTATGCGCAGGCTCCCGGCATGGGGTTAAATGCTTTCTTTACCTATACAGTTGTATTTCTTCTGGGATTCTCCTGGAAAGAAGCTTTGGCAATGGTATTTTTATGCGGACTCATCAATATCCTTATCACAGTTACAAAAATACGTAAGTTGATTATAAAGGCGATTCCTTCCGGCCTTCAAAGCGCAATCGGAGGCGGTATCGGTATCTTTATTGCTTATATCGGAATAAAGAATGCAGGCTTAATCAAGTTCACATTAAATCCTGAAACTTATACCGATGTAGGCGGCGGAACAATTGTTGGAAACAGCAGTGCAGTTCCCGGATTGGTGGACTTTAATAATAAGGCGGTAATCCTTGCCTTGATCGGTATTGTTATTCTCTTTGTTTTACTAATTCTTAAAGTAAAAGGTGCCATTCTGATTGGTATTGCAGTTACAACGATTATCGGTATCCCTATGGGTGTTGTTAATGTTTCGGATTTACAAAACACCAAAGGATTGGGTGAATCATTTAAACATTTAGGAGAAGTATTCGGAGCCGCTCTCGGAGCAGAAGGAATCGGTTCACTGTTTAAAGATGCGTCCAGAATACCTCTTGTATTAATGACTATTTTTGCTTTCAGTTTATCCGATACCTTTGATACCATCGGAACCTTTATCGGAACCGGTAAGAGAAGCGGTATCTTTGATGCAGAGGATGAGAAGGCACTCCAGGAAGGAAATGGATTTAAGTCCAAGATGGACAAGGCATTATTTGCAGATTCCATCGCAACCTCCATCGGAGCAATTTTTGGTACTTCCAATACTACGACCTATGTAGAGAGTGCTGCGGGAATCGGAGCCGGCGGACGTACCGGTCTTACAAGTGTTGTAACGGCGATTTTATTTCTTCTTAGTATTTTCCTTGGACCTATCGTTAATATCGTACCTACCCAGGCTACCGCACCTGCTCTGATTGCAGTCGGTATCATGATGATGTCCTCCTTTAAGGAAATTGACTGGACTGACTTAGATATTGCTATTCCTGCTTTCTTTGCTTCCATCTTTATGGCGTTCAGCTACAGCATTTCCTATGGTATTGCTGCGGGATTTATCTTCTACTGCATCGTAAAGGTTTGCAAGGGAAAAGCAAAAGAGGTTCATCCCATTATGTGGGTTGCAAGTGCGTTATTTGTTTTGAACTTTGTTGTGTTGGCGCTTATCCAGCACTAAAGAGGATCTGTAAAATATAGTTTGCCCCGCAAGGGGGACAGAAGAAACCCTATGACTTTCCATTCACACTGTATGATGGAAAGTTATAGGGTTTCTTCTATACAAAACAATCATATCATAAGGAGGGGTGTCATAAGATTAAATAAAAACAATTGGTCGGAAAAATGAAACAATTAAAACAAGACAAGCAATTTTCAAATAAGCAAAAATTAAAGGTCAGCATACAAAATCCCAACCCGCCTTTACAAACTGCAAAATACCTGGCTGCAATCATTCTGGAAGAGCTTAAGGAGGGGGAGAGGCCCCATAGCGGGAAGGATGAAGAATATTGAAAGCGGCAGCATACTGCAGGGTCTCTACTAAAAGCGAAGAACAGCTTGACAGTCTGGCTAGCCAGCAGAAATTCTTTTTGGATTATGCGGGAAAATATGAGTTTGAGCTGGTACATATTTATGCGGATGAGGGAAAGAGCGGCACCAAAATGAAAAACCGGACAGAACTGCTAAGGATGTTAAAGGATGCGGGAGAAGGAGAGTTTGAAGTCGTC
Source organism: Anaerocolumna xylanovorans DSM 12503 (assembly GCF_900143645.1). Classification (GTDB taxonomy): domain Bacteria; phylum Bacillota; class Clostridia; order Lachnospirales; family Lachnospiraceae; genus Anaerocolumna; species Anaerocolumna xylanovorans. The sequence continues at coordinate 235,913 of NZ_FRFD01000006.1, forward strand.
CTCATAAAAGACATTTCAAGGCTTGCAAGGAATACGGTAGATTTTCTTACCAGTATACGAAAATTAAAAGCATGGGGAATAAAGGTTGTCTTTGTAAATTACGATCAGACCTCTTCTGAAAGTTCAGAATTTATGCTGACTATGCTAAGCGCTATTGCCCAGGAGGAAAGTGCCAATACTTCAAAGCGTGTAAAGTTTGGCAAAAAACAAAATGCCCGGCTTGGCCGTGTGCCCAACCTGGTATATGGTTATGATAAGGTACCCGGGGAGTATTTTGATTTACGGATAAACGAACAGGAAGCAGGAACGGTAAAAAGGATCTTTTCATTATATACCAAAAGCGGGAAAGGTGCTTTCCAGATAGCGAATATTTTAAACAGTGAAAGGATAAGAACCAAGAGAGGATGCTTGTGGAACCAGGCAAGTATATGCAGGATACTTGACAATGAAATTTATACCGGAAAGGTTATTAACGGAAAAGAAGAAATAGAAGATTTCCTTACGGGAAAAAGGAAGAAGAATACAAAGAATGACTGGTACATAACCGATAAACCGGAATTAAGAATTATAGAAGAAGAAACTTTTAAAGCAGCTCAAAAGATTAAGCAAAAACGCAGGAAAGATGAAAAGGAATTAAAGTTTCGGGAATCCTATAAGCATCCTTTCAGTAAGCTGATAGTGTGCTCTCACTGCAAGGGCTATTTTAGAAGGATTACAAGAACATACAAAAACACTGTCAATTCATGGGTATGCGGTACCAGAAACCAAAATGGAGCGCAAAGCTGCCAGAATGCTCTTTCAGTGAAAGAGGAAGAACTTTTAAGTATTCTATATCAATATTTTAAAGAAATATTAGAAGCATATCCGTCTACAGCAGCAGCGTTGCTAAAGGAAGGGGAGGCCGTTACGGCAAGTGAATTCCTTTTCTACATACAGGAATTAGAAAGAGAAAAAGTAAAAAGAGAAAAAGAACGGGACCGGTACATAGAGCTCTACACCCATGAGGTAATAAGCCTTGAAGAGCTGAAGTTACATACGGACAGAATAACCGAAGCTCTTGATAAGCTGAAAGAACAGCTGAAAAAAGAAACAAATTTAAAAAGAGACAGCAGCATTTCCAAAGAAGCCACAGAAAATTCAGAGGAAAATAAAAGGCTTGAGTCTTATATAACGCAAACCTTTTCAAAGAATATGAACTTAAAACGGATACTAAAGAAAGTTGAGGCAGACAAGGAGGGGAATATTGTAGTTTACATAAAGAATATCGGGTGACTTGTTCGTACGCTGCACATACCAGCCAGGTATTGTATGTGCAGCTTTTGGTTGGATACCGGTATTCATTCTCTGTTTAAGAGCCATAATATACTGACATTTAAAGAATCGGCCAATGCTACCAGTTCGACATCCGTAACCGGTCTTTTGTAGGACTCAATTTTAGATATGGAGGTACTTTCCATATAAACACCTCTTATGGCTAATCTGGCAAGTAAGTCAACCTGCGTAATTTTCGGGCTTTTTTTATATCTGGCCTCTCTGACCCGGTCTCCTATTAGATTTTTCATACTATCACTCCGTTTAAGTTTATTTGGCAACAACTTGATTATAAAAGATGTAAACGATAATATATTGCTCGAAGAGCAAATCATTCGACAAAAAATAATAAAATAACTATAAAAAGCGTTACTATTATAACCTAAAGTATGAGACTTATCTCCTGGAAATAGTTCTTTCTTGTTTTTACTGTACATAAAGATGTAACAGAACGTTTGGGGCAGATCAATCCTTCTCTGGCCAACAGAGCCAGAGTTGTGCTGGACTTAAACAAGTCTGAAAGGCATATCAGAGGCGGATTAGCCACAAAGGAGAAATATTTACATAAAACCAAGTATAGTCAGGTATACTAAGGTTGAATGGAGAATAAAGTTATAATCATGCATAAGGAAAAGGCTCTTCTAATATCCGGAAGAGCTTTTTTTATTCCAATGGTTCTTTACTGGAAGATATCATCTATGTATTTGATTTTTCACACATATCTGGTATAATCTAAATAAATATAAGATGTACAGTCGGAAACTTTTTATTTGGGCTGTTTCGCAGGTAAGCTTGCGAAGTGCATGGGTATTATTGAAAAACTTTATTAATTAATTAACGATATTACAAACATAGTTGACGAATCAAGTTTTATTTGATACAATGCATCTGTAAATCAGCAAAGGAGAAGAAAATGGAGAAAAATATTGTTATCGTCGGTGCCGGATATTCAGGTATTCTGACAGCGAAAAAACTTGCGAAAAGATTTAAAAAAAATCCTGAAGTAGCCATTACCATTATAGATAAGAACCCTTTCCATACAATGCTTACGGAGCTTCATGAAGTTGCGGCAAGCCGCGTAGATGAAGATAGTATCAAGATAAGCTTAAAGAAAGTTTTTGCCGGAAGAAGGGTGAAAGTAGTACATGATACCGTAACATCCATTGACTATACGGATAAGAAGGTTGTTGGAAATTTAGGCGAATATCAATATGATTTCTTAGTTCTTGCTGCAGGTTCCAAACCAACCTTTTATGGAGTACCGGGAGCGGATGAACACTCCTACAAGTTATGGTCTTATGAAGATGCAGTGAAGTTAAAAGACCGTATTCATAACGTTTTCAGACAGGCTGCTTGTGAAACAAATGTCGAGGAAAGAAAGAAGCTTTTAAGCTTCTATGTTGTGGGAGCAGGCTTTACAGGCGTTGAAATGGTGGGAGAACTGGCAGAATATGTTCCTATCCTTTGCGAGAAGTATGAAATTGACAGAAGAGAAGTAACTCTTTTTGATGTAGATGGTTTAAGCCGGGTAATTCCGAATCTGACAGAAAAACTTTCTGCCAAAGTAGCAAGACGCCTTGACAAAATGGGCGTATCTCTTATCTTAAATGCTACTGTTTCAGCGGTTGGAAACGATTTCATAGAATTAAAACAGGGTGATAAAGTGAATCACTATACCGCGGGAACTATTGTCTGGGCAGCCGGTATCCAAAGTGCCGATATTACCCAGGAAGCCGGTAAGAACTTAGAGCTTACCCGAGGAGCCCGTGTACAGGTAGACAGCTATTTGCGTTCAACAAAAGATGAGAAGGTTTATATCGCCGGAGATAATATGTACTATGTACCGGAGGGAGAAGAACGTCCTGTTCCCCAGATGGTAGAAAACTGTGAACAGTGTGCGGATACCATTGCCCACAATATTGTATGTGCAGTAAATGGACAGGGTGAAATGGAGTCTTATAAACCATCCTTCCACGGCGTTATGGTCAGCATCGGAGGCAGGTACGGAGTAGCTTATGTAGGAACTCCAAAGCATATGTTCAGCCTGGCATCCTTCTTTGCAATGTTTACAAAACACTTTATCAATATTATATATTTTATCCAAGTGCTCGGATGGAACAAAGTGTTCAGCTACATTAAGCATGAGTTCTTTACCATAAGAAACTGCAGAAGTTTTGTAGGAGGACATTTCTCCAACAGAACACCAAGTTTCCTTTTAATCTTTTTAAGAATATGGCTTGGTGCCGTATGGGTGTATGAAGGCGTTATGAAGATCGTAGAGGGCTGGTTTAATTCTCCCAAGCTCAATGATTTCTTTGGCGGAGCCAATACCTGGTACAATAGTATTTTAAATGCAGCAACAAACGTAGCAACAAAAGCGGTGGAATCCGGAGCTGCTGATGCGACCTCCTCTGCAACGGCAAGCGGCGGCGGTGAAGGTGCTGCCCAGGCAGCAGGTCAGGTATTGATGAATTTTAATTTTCTTGGATTAGTAAAATTTATCTTTGTAAGCGGTAAGAAACTGTCGGAATCCACACTGAATGATTTAGCGTTCAAATTAGATATTCCTCTTATGAACTGGTTTGTAAATCACTTAATTCTGCCTTACAATGGAATGCAGATGTTTATGCAGATATTTATTGTAATTGCAGAGGTTCTTATAGGACTTGCATTAATAGGAGGACTTATTACAGGTCCGGCAGCTGCCGTATCCTTAGTGCTTCAATTCATGTTTGTCTGCACAACCGGCTTGTACTTAAATACCTTCTGGATGATATTTGCAGGAATTGCTATGTTAATTGGCGCAGGAAGAACCTTTGGCATAGATTATTACGCTATGCCGGGACTTAAAAAATGGTGGAAGAAATTACCTTTTGTAAGAAAGTTGTATATCTATAATGATTAAAGAAAAGATAAACAGTAAGAATGAAACTGTTCTGATACCGGCTGACGAAGCTTTTGAAATGACAGTAAAAGAAATGGAAGAGGCTATTGCGAAAGCACCAAGGGTGGTTCGCCAATACACGACCCACCTGCTCTCTTCCAGAGGCAAAAATATCCGCGCTGGCGCTCTGATTACCTGCAGCCAGAATGAAGAAGGATTTGTGCATCCTAATACTGTTAAAATCGCGGCGGCAATTGAAGTCCTGCATCTGGCTACACTGGTCCATGACGATGTAATAGATGATGCGGATTTACGCCGCGGCGAGATGACTCTGCAAAAAAAGTACGGCAAGAAAACAGCTGTAATATGCGGTGATTATTTGCTGTGTACAGCCCTTGTCCTTGCAGCTTCCATATCAGAAAAAGAAAAATACCTTAATCTGACCTTGCCGGATTATGCCGGAAAGATATGTATGGGTGAACTAGAGCAGCATATTAATAATTTCAATTTGAATTTAACAATATATCAGTACCTTAAGATTATATCCGGAAAGACAGCTGCATTATTTGAAGCATCTTTCTATGCAGGAGCTGTTTTGGCGGGATATGATAAGAAGGAGTGTAACCGTTACAAGCAATTGGGTTTTTATGTAGGAATGATATTCCAGCTTACGGATGATTTGATGGATTTCGAATCTACCAAAGAAATAAGCTTAAAACCCGTACAATCTGATTATGAACAAGGAGTAATAACGCTTCCTTTAATCCATACGCTAAAGAGTGCGGTAGATTTTAAGCAAAAGGCAGAGAAAAAAGACATCACCAGGCAGGAAATAAACACGGCTGTTAAACACTCCGGAGGACTTTTCTTTACGAAGCAGATTGTTGACAAATACTATAAAAAAGCAGTAAAAACGATGGATGAGCTGTCTCTTGACTCTGTAAAAAAAGCAAAGCTTACAGAAGTATTAAATAAAGCATCCCGGTTAAATTAAAGGAGCAGCGGGTATGATAAAACGGTTTTTGGATTATGTAGAAATCCGGACTAAGATTACCAGCCTCTTTGCGTTTGTGATGTCTCTTGGACTTTTGCTGTATAAAGGGCATACAATAAGCTTGGTGAATACATTGGTATTCTTTTGCTCCATGTTTCTGATAGACTTAGCAACTACGGCTGTTAATAATTATATTGATACCAAAGATGGCAGTCAGGCACTGCCTTTTGAGCGGAAAACGGCATTGTTTATTATTTATGCACTGCTGTCTGCCGGGGGGATGCTGGGAATTTATTTGGCTTACCGCACGGATTTGATCGTTTTGTTTGTTGGAGGACTTTGCTTCCTGTGTGGTGTTTTTTATACTTACGGTCCGGTGCCGATATCAAGACAGCCTTTGGGAGAAATCCTTTCCGGAGTATTTTATGGTTTATTTATTCCGTTTTTAATGTTTTATATTAATACACCGGCAGGAACTTTTTTAGAATACCATTTAAGTTTTGAAGAAATTGATTTAAAGCTTAAAATTGTGCCGATATTTGCATTATTGTTATTTGCTGTGATACCTTTTTGCTGTACGGCAAATATCATGCTGGCAAATAATATTTGCGATGTAGAGAAGGACATTCAGGTAAAAAGACATACATTGCCTTATTATATTGGTAAAAGATCCATACACCTGTTTGCCGGTCTTTATTATTTATGCTATATAGCAATTATTATAATGTGCATTGTTAAAATATTGTCACCCTTGTGCCTGCTTTCTTTGCTGACGGTATATCCGGTAGAGAAAAATATACGTACATTCAAGAAAAAACAGGTAAAGAGCGAAACCTTTGCAGTTTCCATAAAAAATTATATCACAATTATGGGAAGTGTAACTCTACTTATATTAATAAGCGCATTTCTTTCCTGATTAAGTTTTAAAAATTAGTTTTAACGTTTATTTTTATCAGCAAATGCTGGTATTAAAATAAAAATAATTATATGGAGGATAGAATTATGAAAAAAGGTTTAGCACTTGTATTAATTTTCGTTTTAGCGTTTGCCACTTTAACAGCTTGCGGCAAGAGCGGCGGTTCTAATGGCAAAGCAATCAAAACAGGTCTTGGGGTGGTTACATCCGTAGCAAGTTCCAAGAACGTAGAGGACAAAGATGGTGTTGCAGAGACAGATTCCTATGTTGCTGCCGTAACAGTAGGCTCTGACGGAAAGATTATTGACTGTAAGCTTGATGCTGCCCAGACACAGATTAATTTCTCAAAAGAAGGAAAGATTACTAGTGACAAAACAGCTGCTGTTCAGACAAAGCAGGAGAAAAAGGAAGCTTATGGCATGAAATCACAGTCTGGTATTGGAAAAGAGTGGTATGAGCAGGCTGATTCATTTGCAAAATACTGCGTTGGCAAAACATTAGACCAGATTAAAGGCATTGCCGTAACAGAGGAAGGCACAGCAAAGGATGCTGACCTTGCTTCTTCCGTAACCGTACATATCGGTGACTTTATCTCTGTTGTAGCAAAAGCTGTAGAAAATGCACAGGATTTAGGTGCAAAGTCCGGAGACAAATTAGGTCTTGGAATTGGCACAACGATTGACAAGTCCACAGATGCAGCAGCAGACACTGACGGTTTAGCAGAGGCTTATTCCTATTATACCGCTGTGACAGTTGATTCTTCCAGTAAGATTTCAAGCTGTGCTATCGATGCATCCATTTCTGATATAAACTTCAATGCAACAGGCGCTATTACTTCTGACCTTACAGCTGCTGTTCAGACAAAGCAGGAAAAAAAGGATGCCTATGGCATGAAATCACAGTCTGCTATTGGAAAAGAATGGTATGAACAGGCAAATTCCTTTGCAAAATATGTAACGGGCAAGACAGTTGAACAGGTTAAGGGTATTGCTGTAAGTGATGAAGGAACTCCTTCTGATTCAGATCTTTCAAGCTCTGTAACCGTTCATATTGCACCTTTCACCGGTGTAATCGAAAAAGCTGTAACAAACGCTAAATAATTTAGGAAAACGGCTTAACTTTCAGACGGGTGTCCTAAAAGTCCGTTTAATCAGTTATGAGGTACCGGATATTGAAATTAGAATATAGCTATTTTCAATATCTGGTATATACTCATAGGATTAGGAGACTTTTGAGGCACCCTCTATTTTAAACAGAGAATATATGAGATAGAACAGATTTAAGAATAATTCGTTCTATAGAATGGAGACTAACGTGGGGAAGCGGCTATTGGCTATCGTACTGATTTTTATTAATGTAATTTCTCTCACCTCCTGCGCTTTTTCAAAGCCAAAAAGATATGAAGCAGAATTTCTGGTTTTATTTGATACCGTAACAAAAATCGTCGGATACGCCGACAATAAAGAAGAATTCGATAAATACGCCCATATGATCTATGATGAGCTTAAAACATACCATGAGCTATATGATATTTATAATGATTATGATGGGGTTAATAATATAAAGACAATTAATGATAATGCCGGTATCAAGCCGGTAAAGGTAGATAAAAAGTTATTAGATATGCTTTTATATGCGAAAACAGCCTACACAGAAACAGACGGCAAGTTGAACATAGCATTGGGGGCAGTTTTACAGGTATGGCATCAATACAGGGAAGAAGGTATCAATGACCCTGAAAATGCGAAAGTACCCCCTATGGAACTCTTGGAGGAAAAAAATAAACATACGGATATTAATAATCTTATTATTGACGAAAAGGCTTCTACCGTATATCTCAAAGATTCGGAGATGTCACTTGATGTCGGCGGAGTAGGCAAGGGATACGCTACCGAACAGGTGTGCCAGTATGCAGAGGCTCATGGCTTTGTTAATGGAATGGTCAGTGTCGGCGGTAATGTCCGTGTAATCGGAAGCAGAGACGGCAAGGGAGAGCCTTGGCGTGTGGGAATACAAAATCCTGATTTGACCAGTGAAAAGACGAATCTTAAAGTCCTTAACCTGACAGATGCTTCCCTGGTTTCAAGCGGTGATTATGAGCGGTATTATATGGTGGATGGAGTGAAGTACCACCATATTATTGATCCTCTGACTCTTATGCCTTCGGTATATTTCACTGCAGTAACGATTGTCTGCAAGGATTCCGGTATGGCAGATGCCTATACAAAAGCAATTTATAATATGCCTTATGAAGATGGACTTAAGTTTGTGGAAAAACATCCGGAAATACAGGCTCTTTGGGTATTTAAGAACGGTGATATAAAATATAGTCCCGGTTTTGAAAAATATATCAGGGAATAGTGTGAATTACTGGAAAGCATAATTCACACAAGTTTGTGCTTGCGATATGCAGGAAGAATAGTTTAGAAAGGGTACCGTAATGAGGAAATCTACAGCAAGAAAGGTAGCGTATTATGGAATATTCGTTGCCCTTGCGTTTGTGTTTAGTTTTGTTGAGGTGCTGGTTCCGGTTTCTTTAGGAATTCCGGGAATTAAGCTAGGGCTTGCCAACATTGTTGTACTTACGGCCCTTTATGCCATGGGGCCAAGAGATGCCTTTTTTATATCCTGTGTAAGAATAGTGTTGGTGGGCTTTACTTTTGGAAATATGGCAAGTCTTTTGTACAGTATGGCAGGAGGACTCTTAAGCTGGCTGGTAATGTGCCTGCTAAAGAAGATAAAAGGCTTTAGTATGATTGGAGTCAGCCTGGCAGGAGGGATATCTCATAACATAGGGCAGATAGCAGTAGCCGCCCTTATGCTAAAGACTGTCAGTGTGATATATTACCTTCCGGTTCTTCTCATTGCAGGTACTATAACCGGAATATTAATTGGAATTCTCGGGGGAATGCTGCTTAAAGTCCAGCTAAGGCTTAAAAACAGCATAGGATAATAAAAAATTAGAGAAACGGTGATGGAAACGTGGCAACCATTAAGGATATTGCAAGGAAATGCAAGGTTTCGACTTCTACAGTCAGTAAGGCACTAAACGGTTACAGGGATATTGGCGAGGAGAAAAGGGAAGAGATAAAAAAAGCAGCTATCGAGCTGGGATATTTACCTTTAGACGGCAGGAAAGCAGAAAAATCAAAGAAGACCTATAACATAGGTGTTTTATTCTCTACCTTATTTGACTATGGACTTCGGAACGAATATTTTGCACATATTCTGGCTGCTTTTAAAGAAAAAGCTGCCATCAAAGGATATGATATTACTTTTATAGAGCACAATATGGGAAAACGCAGAATGAGTTATCTGGAGCATTGCAGATACCGAAACTTTGACGGTGTTTTTATAGTGTGTGCTGACTTTGCGGAAGCGGAAGTAATTGAGTTAGTAAACAGCCTTATTCCTATAGTGACCATCGACCAGGTATTTAATGAAGCAATCTCCGTATTGTCTGACAACTATGACGGAATGAGGCAGCTGACCCAGTATATTATAGACTGCGGGCACAAAAGGATAGCTTATATTCATGGAAACAAGTCCTCAGTCACCCATAACCGCCTGGTTGGATTTTATAATACAATGAAAGAAAATGAGCTTTCCATACCGGAAGAATATCTGGTAGAAGGCATATACAGAAATGCAGAAGTCTGCGAAGAACTGGCAAAGCACCTTATCAGGCTTTCCGGCCCGCCTACCTGTATTATTGCACCGGATGATTACGCTGCTCTTGGCGTAATGAACTGTGTCAGAAAGATGGGGCTTAAGGTTCCGGAGGATATATCGGTTGCAGGCTATGACGGAATCTCTGTCTCACAGGCCATAGAGCCAAGGCTTACTACGGTGAAACAGGATACTGACAAGATTGGAAGTGAAGCGGCAAGGCAGCTTATCAATCTGATTGAAAGCCCCATGATGACTTCTTTGGATTCCGTATGCCTGGAGGTAGAGCTAATAAAAGGTGGAACTGTTAAAAGAATATGATAAACATAATACTTTACAACATTTGTTTATCATTGGTGAAATGCCGGTACTGCACGCAGTACCGGCATTTCAGGTTCAAAATATTGCGGTTAGTCTATCTCTAAAGTTGTCATGGTAAGTGCTTCCTTTATAAGCTTACATTAGAACCATCGTTTTTTTATAAATCACCTGCTCCTTTCACAAACAGTTACCTGATCTAATAAAGCTTACGGGTAATCCGCTCCTTTATTATCCCTATATTATCAGAACTAAATGTCATCGGATATTCTCTACCCTTAAAGACAATCATAATATCTAAATCTGGTCTTTGGTGGGAGGCTCCGTATTCATTCAGGTATCCTTGCGCATTCTTAATAAGTAAGGATATATTTTCCGACGCTTCCTTTACGGTGATGTCTGTTATATCATATCTGGAATATCTGGATTTAGCCACTGTATAAGCGCTTATTGCTTTTGGGAAATTGTCAACAACATGCCGGGTCTGAATCAAAGGCTGCCCACCCCAGGGAGTTGATAAGGCACCAATCCAGTACTCCACTTCAAAGTTTATCTTTCTCTCATCCTTTGTTGTAAAAAGATAAACATATTTCTTACCATCCCTGCCCAGACTCTTTATATATTCAAAATCCCTGTCGTAGCGTATATATAACATTTTTCTAACATGAGTTATAATGTGTTTTTCTCCCAGATATTTTACATTATACAGGGCAATAACTGTAATGAGAAGAATTGCAATAACAGATATCCGTACGAACCATCGCTTTTTCATAAATTACCTGCCCTTTCATAAAAACTTCCAGACTTAATTAACCTTAACTACTTATTGCATTTGCCTATTGCAGGGTGTCAATTAATTAGCAGAACGTTTGCCTTGAGCTAAGTAATAATAAAAACTATCTGTCTCATGGGTTACCCAGAAATATTCCATAACCGATTTTACATGATAATATTCATAATATTGGGCCAGATTTTCTCCGGTAAAAACACATAACCATCCGATTGCAGACTTTGATAGAAAGTCGGTAAGAGCGCCTGAACCGTAGTTTCCGGAATGATGTTCCAAGGTATCTGTGCTGGCTAAAAAGCCGATTTTCTGACCGGAATGGACACCCAACGCTGACACCACATCACCTTTGACATAATAGCTGATTAATTCTCCCTTGTTGTTGTAGTCCTTTAAATAATCCATGGCTTTATCTTTTGTCCAGAAAAGCAGTTTGTTATACTTTAACCCAATTCCGTTGAAGTAGGCCACTTTTTCAAGACTGACAGAACGCTTTTCCAAAAGCTCTGCCGCACCAATCTGCGCAAGATAACCGCCCAGTGAATGACCGGTAATGTATATGTTGCAGCCAGGATAGCGGTCGGCAATTTTTAAGGCATATTCTCTTGCATGGCCTTCTTCTGAATGATAATTAAGCAAGCCTACGCCTACTATATTATTAACCCATTCACCTATTTTTTCATTTGTTCCCCGGTAGGCTATGACAATATCATTTCCATTTTTAAAAGTACTTGCGCTGAAATAGGTATCTATATCCGCCCACTTATTTACATAATCAACGAGCTTCCATTTTAAAGAGATGCCCTCATCTTGATCGGCTATACTTGCGCCGCGGTAAAAGTAATATTGTTCCCCTGCTTCACCGTCAGCGCCCACAATATCCGGTGCCGTATACATCTTATTTACAAAGTTGGTTCCGTTCTCATATGCCAATGCTGCAAAAATGGCCAGATCCCTGTCGCACACATTCCAAACCAACGGTTCCTGGTCTTCGCTGTCCCACAGCCCGTCGTAATCCGTATCTTCCTGAACAGGGGATGAGTTAACCTTCAGGTACACCTTATTATCGCTGCCTTTTACAACATATACTTCTTCGCCATTTGGAACGGAATCACCGTCATAATCACTATTTGCCTGAACAGCTGCATAGGATTGTCCGGCGAATAATTTAATTCCACTCCCGCTGGTTAACCTGCCCTCGCACATTAACTTTGTATAATAGTCCGATATACCGTCATTATTGGAATCTGTCGTATAATCAACTGTCTCTTCCTTTAGGAAATCAAAGCATTCCTCAAGATCAGTGATGACGGATGCAAGATAATATTTTCCTCCGGTTTGCTCTGCTATCTTTGTTAACAGTGCCGTATCTACCGTATTGATGCCGATTGTATAAATGGTTGCTTTATTTTGGACGGCTTTCTTTACTAAATCGGCATATTTATTATCATATGTAACAGATGGTTCATCATAGCCGTCTGTCAGTACAATAATAGTATCATATACATCTGCGGCATCAGAGAATTCATCCAGGGCTTCTCCAATACCGGTATATATTGCTGTTAACCCGTTTGCAGATAAATAATTCACACCACTTGCCAGTGCTGTCTTATCAGCAGTCATGGGTACGACGGTAGAGGCGCTGCTGTTAAATTTAATAATAGATGCCTGATCCTTATCACCAAGAATATTAATGAAGTTGTTTAAAACGGTCTTAACAGTACTGAGCTTTGTACCGCTCATACTGCCGGAAACGTCGACAACAAATCCAATCCTAAGGTGTTTGGCATTGGTACCCGGACCTTTTATATCATCTTTCCAGACTTTCTCAAATGCAGTTTTATTTAACAGTATATAGGTTGAAAAATGTTTTGTCACTGCTGATATGGCATTACCGGTTATTGTCTGGTTTTCTAATTCTTCCAATGTCTGCTGGTCTTCGTTATAATAGTAGATAGCAGGGACGAAAGTTTTATCCGTTAATAAGTTTTTATCAAACTGAAATGAAATAACGGCAGACTCAAAGCTTCCGTTTATGTTAAAGTCATAGGCAGAGCCCATATATCCGGGGATTTTATCATTAATCAGCGGATTATCCGTAACCTCTTCGATGGTCAAAGAATCCAATTGGCTGCCCCTTACATTTTTCACTACTACACTTGGAATAACTGACTGGTTATCGGCTTCGTAGGTTGCTGTGGCGGTAAAGGTACTGTTGGCAGTTAAAGGGTCTGTTCCGTTTTTAAGTTCCAGGCTATCGGAAGCTCCATCACCGTCCGTATCTTTTTGTAAGGGATTGGTCTTGTATATGCCCACTTCATCATAATCACTTAGGGTATCATAATCACTGTCATAATAGGCAGGGTCAAGACCCAGGGCAAGCTCCTCCTTATTTGAGAGTTTATCTAAATCACGGTCTTCGTCGGAATCCGGAATCCCGTTACCGTCTGTATCAGTTACCAGAGGATTTGTATTAAGAATTGCGAGTTCTACATAATCATTCAGTCCGTCTCCGTCCGTATCGGCATTTTCCTTATCTGTTCCATAATAAGCTTCCAGATAATTAATAAGCCCGTCTCCATCCGTATCACCGGTGTCGATTTCTAATCCATGGGAATAATCCCAGTTGCCGCATGCCAGCTTTATACTCTTGCTTATGCTGGTGCCGTCTGTATCCTGAACACTGACAGTGAGTACATTGATACCAAATATCAGGCTAAAATCTGCAATCGCCCAATCTTTTGCCGCATTAATATCGCCCTTTTTTATAATATTGCCATTCTCATCGGCTATTGTGTATGCAAAACTTTTAACTTTTTTCATATCATATAGTAAGGTTCCATTGATTGAACTTATTTTTTCACTTCCCACTGCATAAAAATCCTTGTCCTGGTAGTATACAAAGGGTAAGGTATTTATGGTAAGTTCACGATTATCGGAAGTGGTATCGGTACTGTGTAAGATGATATTTTGTGCCTTTTTTGAAGCACTGCCGGATTGGACGATAAATCCAAATGATACAGAAGCTTTTGCAGCTATATTCTGATTATAACCTGCATTATAAACAACATAATGATTGGCGCTGTGTTCTTTGATTTTGGCGTTCCATATGCTGCTTATATTGTTTTCCATATCGAATTCCAGATACCAGTCTTCAATCGGCTTGTCAGTATTATTAATAATTTCAATCCTTCCAGTGAAACCGCTTCCCCAGTCACTGTCGATTATGTAATTGACAGAATAACGGTTATCCTTTACCTGCCCTGCTGTCCCAAGCAAGGAGTAGGCACTTGGAATATCAACCGTATTTCCATTTGCGGTAAAGCCGAAACTTACCGACTCATTCGGCCTTATGTCCTGGTTCCATTGTACATTTTTTATTGTATAGATAGTATCGTCATAACTGACGACAGAAGCATTCCATATATTTGATATCCTGTTGGATGACTTAAAAGAAATGCACCAATTTTCAATTGCTGTATTACCGGTGTTCTTTATTGTAATACTGCCATTGTAAGCACCTTCCCACTGACCGGTAATATTGAATTCAACATCAAAACCATTTCCAGAGAATTTGTTATTGCCAGGAGTGATTGCCCCTCCTGTCACAGTCCGGAGGCCGGGTTCACTGCTAAAGGCTTTCGTGCTTGTCTTTCCTTCTGCCGATGGCATGGTTTCTGATGTTTCGGCGTTTGCCTGAAGATTTGCAAACGGTAATAACAGCATTGACAGTACCAGTACGATTGATAAGATACTTTTCTTAACTCTCCCTCTTACTTTCATTTTACTTTTCTCCCTTCATACGTTATAATTCAGTATAAATATACAGATAATGCATAGCCTTTAAAAAAATTAGTTCTAATATCAGCGAAAGCACAGTAGAATAATGGGACTAAAAGTAATATTTATACTATAAATGGAATTATAAGGTAAAACAAAGACACTGTCAATGATTATCCTATTATTGCGGCATTTTATCGTCAGTAAAAAAATTTATTGACTGGGGTTGTAAAGTATGGTATATTAGATTGGCGATGGAAGAGGTCTTTTTTTTATGCTCAAAATTTTAAAATTCAAGCGGAGGTGGAAGCTGTGCGCGTAAAGATCACATTGGCATGTACTGAGTGCAAACAACGTAATTACAATACAACAAAAGAAAAGAAAGCACATCCAGACAGAATGGAAACAAAGAAGTACTGCAAGTTCTGCAAATCACACACATTACACAAAGAAACAAAATAACGGTATCTTAAATTCTATTCGGTTAACTTAAAAGTAATTTTTGGGACAGACTGATAGGAAAGGAAAGAGAGAATATGGGAGAAAACTTAACTGCAGCAGAAAAGGCTCCAAAGAAAAGCAGGTTTAAAGGACTGAAAGCTGAATTCTCAAAAATAGCCTGGCCTGACAGAGATACCCTTATTAAACAGTCATCAGCAGTGCTGGTAGCATCTGTTGCATTAGGGGTAATAATATCTGTAGTAGATTTAATCATAAAATTCGGTGTCGGTTTTATAATTAAATAGAATAAGGATGGTCATATGTCAAAGACGAATTGGTACGTTGTTCATACCTACTCAGGATATGAGAATAAGGTGAAAGCCAACATTGAGAAAACAATTGAAAACAGAAAACTTCAAGATCAGATCTTAGAGGTATCCGTTCCCTTACAGGATGTCATTGAGGTAAAGAACGGTGTTAAGAAAAAAGTTCAGAAGAAAATGTTCCCTGGATATGTTTTACTTAACATGGAAATGAACGACGATACCTGGTACGTAGTTCGTAATACACGAGGCGTTACCGGATTTGTCGGTCCTGGCTCTAAACCGGTTCCCTTAACGGATATAGAAATGAAAGCTATGGGAATCAAGAAAGACGACGTTGTTGTTGATTTTGAAATCGGCGATATGGTGGAGGTTGTTTCCGGTGTGTGGGAAAATACAACGGGCATCATTAAGCAGATTAATACTCACAAGCAGATCGTCACAATCAGTGTCGATATGTTTGGACGTGAAACTCCTGTCGAAATAAGTTTCACGGATATCAGAAAAATGTAAACAAAGAACATCCGGTACTTACAAAAAGCTTCTGTTGCACGAAAGAAACCGGATGGTGGGAGGGCAATCCCGATAAAACCACAAATTCAGGAGGTATGCTATAATGGCAAAGAAAGTTACAGGTTATATTAAATTACAGATTCCCGCTGCAAAGGCAACACCCGCACCGCCTGTTGGACCTGCTTTAGGCCAGCACGGTGTTAATATTGTGCAGTTCACAAAGGAATTCAATGCAAGAACCGCAGATCAGGAAGGAATGATTATTCCTGTTGTTATTACTGTATATGCAGACAGAAGCTTTAGCTTCATCACAAAGACTCCTCCGGCTGCTATTCTTTTAAAGAAAGCTTGCAATTTAAAATCAGGTTCTGCAGTTCCTAACAAGACTAAGGTTGCAACCATAACCAAGGCTGAAGTAAGAAAGATTGCAGAATTAAAAATGCCAGATTTAAATGCTGCGAACATTGATACAGCTATGAGCATGATAGCTGGTACTGCAAGAAGTATGGGAATTACCGTAGTTGACTAATTTTTAATAAAATGTGGGAGGGTAATGGGTGCTTTGGCACACCATGAAAAAGGATATTTCTTTTAAGCTCCCGATAATACCACTAGGAGGTTAATGTAATGAAAAGAGGAAAGAAATACGCAGAAGCTGCAAAGCTTATCGACAGGGCTGTTCTTTACGATGCAGATGCTGCTATCGGCTTAGTTAAGAAAACAGCTGTTGCTAAATTTGATGAAACAGTAGAGGCTCATATCAGACTTGGTGTTGACGGACGTCACGCTGACCAGCAGGTTCGTGGTGCAGTAGTACTTCCCCACGGAACCGGTAGAACAGTTAAAGTATTAGTATTTGCAAAGGGTGATAAGCTTTCTGAAGCAGAAGCAGCCGGTGCAGACTATGTAGGCGGAGAAGAATTAGTGCCTAAAATCCAGAATGAAGGCTGGGTTGACTTTGATGTAGTTGTTGCTACTCCTGATATGATGGGTGTTGTAGGACGTTTAGGACGTGTACTCGGACCTAAGGGCTTAATGCCTAACCCTAAAGCCGGAACTGTTACCATGGATGTAGCAAAGGCTGTAAAAGAGATTAAAGCAGGTAAGATCGAATACAGATTAGACAAAACAAATATCATTCACGTGCCGTTGGGAAAAGCTTCATTTAGCGAAGATCAATTAGCGGACAACTTCCAGACGCTTATTGGTGCAATTAATAAAGCAAAACCTTCTGCCGCAAAAGGACAGTATTTAAGAAGCGTTACACTGACATCCACTATGGGACCTGGTGTAAAATTAAATACAGCAAAGCTTGCACAGTAATCTTTTTGCAGAAGATTTTAATTTATGGTTGACACCATAATAGATTAATGTTATGCTAGTTTAGCAATATCTGCCGAAGACAGTAGGTGCCGTAAGGCATAAGGTGAGAACGCCTACCGAGGGAATAAATTTTTATGAGTTTAAGAAATTTATGGAATCCCTTACTGTTCGGCAGTGAGGGATTTTTTTTGAAAATCTATAAGGAGGTATACCAGAATGGCAAAAGTAGAATTAAAACAACCTGTTGTTGATGAAATCAAAGGCTATGTTGATCAGGCAAGGGCAATCGTTGCTGTTGACTACCGTGGTCTTACGGTAGAAGAAGATACAAAGCTTCGTAAGCAGTTAAGAGAAGCCGGCGTTGTATATAAAGTATACAAGAATACTTTGTTAAAGCGTGCATTTGAAGGAACTGTATATGAGAGTCTTGCAAAACACTTGGAAGGACCTACTGCAATCGCTTTCGGAATCGAAGATGCAACTGCTCCTGCAAGAATCATCAATGATGCAATTAAGACTTCTCCTAAGTTAGAGTTCAAGGCCGGTGTTGTTGAAGGAACCTATTATGATGAAAAAGGTATCCAGGTTATCGCAACAATTCCTTCCAGAGAAGTACTTATTTCCAAGTTGCTTGGAAGCTTACAGTCACCTATTACCAATTTTGCTCGTGTTCTTAAGCAGATTGCTGAGAAACAGTCAGAAGTGGCATAAAGGCTAATGAACTGAAAATATTCAGTCGCAAAACTTTTATTCAGTACAAATAAATTATTAAACGGAGGTATTTCAAATGACAACTCAAGAGTTTATCGAAGCTATTAAGAGCTTAACAGTATTAGAATTAAATGATTTAGTAAAAGCATGTGAAGAAGAATTCGGTGTATCCGCAGCAGCAGGTGTTGTAGTTGCTGGTCCTGCAGCGGCAGCAGAAGTTGAAGAGAAGACAGAATTTGACGTTGAATTAACAGAGTGCGGCCCTAACAAGGTTAAGGTTATCAAAGTTGTTCGTGAAATCACAGGATTAGGCTTAAAAGAAGCTAAGGATCTCGTAGATGGCGCTCCTAAGACATTAAAAGAAGCTGCATCCAAGGATGAATCCGCTGATATCAAGGCTAAACTTGAAGCTGAAGGCGCTAAAGTTACAATTAAATAATTTAACTTTAACAGTAAAGGTCTGTCCTGAAGATAATTGGGACAGACCTTTTTTGTGCAGCCATATGAGTGCGGCAAAGTGCCTGTTCGATCAAATTTATGAGGGGATAAACAGATAACACAGGCAGTTTTTCACCGGTAAAAAGAAATAAGGGGCCCCTGGTATAGATTGTATTATTTTGGGAATAAGATATAGATAGGGAAATCCTTGGCATTAGGGATAGAAAAAGGTGAAAAAAAGGACAAAAACATATTGACAACTTGACATTCCTATGATAGTATGAAAGATGCACTATTGTGCGAAGATGTGCCTACAGTATCTATTATAGCACATATCTAAGCAAAAGAAAAGTAGTTTAAACAAATTATTCTAGATTATTTCTGGAAATAAAAATAAAATTCAAGGGGTGAAAACGTCAATGGATAAAAACAGGATACGTCCAATCAAAGTTGGAAACGGCGTAAGAATGAGCTACTCTAGGCAAAAAGAAGTACTGGAAATGCCAAATCTGATTGAAGTTCAAAAAGATTCCTACCAATGGTTTTTAGATGAAGGTTTGAAGGAAGTTTTTGATGATATTTCTCCGATTGAAGATTACAGCGGGCATTTGAGCTTAGAGTTTGTGGATTTTGTGCTGTGCGAAGATGATGTAAAATATTCAATTGAAGAGTGCAAGGAAAGAGATTCTACCTTTGCAGCTCCTTTAAAGGTGAAAGTCAGACTTCACAACAAAGAGAACGATGAAATCAATGAGCACGATATTTTTATGGGTGACTTGCCTTTAATGACGGAAACCGGAACCTTCGTGATAAACGGAGCGGAAAGAGTTATCGTTAGCCAGTTGGTACGCTCCCCCGGAATTTACTATGCCATCGGGCACGACAAAATCGGTAAAAGGCTTTTTTCTTCCACTGTTATCCCCAACAGAGGAGCATGGCTGGAATATGAAACCGATTCTAACGATGTATTTTATGTTCGTGTGGACCGAAACAGAAAGGTTCCGATTACAGTACTGATTCGTGCCTTGGGAATTGGAAGCAATATTGAGATTCAGGAACTCTTTGGTGAAGAACCTAAGATTTTAGCAAGTATTACAAAGGATCCATCTGATAATTATCAGGATGGTTTACTTGAGCTGTACAAAAAACTGCGCCCCGGTGAACCGCTTTCCGTTGAAAGTGCTGAGTCTTTAATCAACAGCATGTTCTTTGATCCCAGAAGGTATGATCTTGCCAAGGTGGGAAGATTTAAGTTCAACAAGAAACTTGCGTTAAAGAACAGAGTTATAGGATGCACATTAGCAGAAGATGTAGTAAATAAGGAAACCGGAGAAATATTAGCTGAGGCAGGTACAGTTATTACAGAAGAACTTGCCATCACCATACAGAACGCGGCTGTCCGCTCCATAATGGTACAAGCGGAGGAGAGAAACGTTAAGGTTCTTTCCAGTATGATGGTTGATTTGAATTGCTATCTGGATGTGGATAAGAAGGAACTGGGTATAACGGAAGAAGTTTACTATCCGGTATTAAAGAGTATTTTAGAGGAATATAAGAACATTGAGGACATTAAGCTTGCCATTAAGAGAAACATCAGTGAATTAATTCCCAAACATATAACAAAAGACGATATCATAGCCTCCATTAATTACAATATTCATCTGGAATATGGCATTGGCGGTGCCGATGATATTGACCATTTAGGAAACAGAAGAATCCGTGCGGTAGGCGAATTATTGCAGAATCAGTACCGTATTGGTCTGTCCAGAATGGAACGTGTGGTAAGAGAAAGAATGACTACACAGGACTTAGAGGGTGTAAGTCCCCAGTCCTTAATTAATATTAAGCCTGTAACCGCAGCTGTAAAGGAATTCTTTGGAAGTTCCCAGCTGTCACAGTTCATGGATCAGCATAACCCTCTTGGTGAATTAACACATAAGAGACGTCTTTCCGCTTTAGGACCCGGTGGTCTGTCCCGTGACCGCGCCGGATTCGAGGTTCGTGACGTTCACTATTCCCATTACGGAAGAATGTGCCCCGTAGAGACTCCCGAAGGTCCTAACATCGGTCTTATCAACTCCCTGGCTTCCTATGCAAGGATTAATGAGTATGGATTTATTGAAGCACCTTACCGTAAAGTAGACAAAACAGATCCTAAGAACCCCAGAGTTACTGATGAGGTTGTTTATCTCACAGCTGATGAAGAGGATAGGTATGTTGTTGCACAGGCCAATGAACCCCTGGACGAGAACGGATACTTTACTGACAGTAATATATCAGGCCGTTATAAGGAAGAAACGCTGGAATATCCCAAGTCAAGAATTGACTTAATGGACGTTTCGCCTAAGATGGTATTTTCCGTAGCGACAGCTATGATTCCCTTCCTTGAAAATGATGATGCTAACCGTGCCCTTATGGGTTCTAACATGCAGCGTCAGGCGGTTCCTCTGTTAATTACAGAAGCCCCTGTTGTCGGTACCGGTATTGAGTTAAAGGCAGCTGTTGACTCCGGTGTTTGCGTGGTAACTGAAAAAGCAGGTGTGGTTGAAAAATCCACCTCCAGAGAAATCATTATTAAAAACAGTGACGGAACCAAGAATACTTATAAATTATTAAAATTTGCAAGAAGTAACCAGGGAACCTGCATCAACCAGAGACCTATTGTAGTGAAGGGTGACAAGGTTGAAGCCGGTCAGGTTATAGCAGACGGTCCGTCCACTTCACAGGGTGAATTAGCTTTAGGTAAGAATCCTCTTATTGGATTTATGACCTGGGAAGGTTATAATTATGAGGATGCGGTTCTCCTAAGTGAAAGACTGGTCCAGGAAGATGTATATACCTCTGTTCATATTGAAGAATATGAAGCCGAGTCCAGAGATACCAAATTAGGACCCGAAGAAATCACAAGAGATGTTCCGGGTGTTGGTGATGATGCCCTTAAGGATCTGGATGAGCGCGGTATCATAAGAATAGGTGCGGAAGTACGTGCCGGAGATATTCTGGTTGGTAAGGTAACTCCCAAGGGAGAAACAGAGCTTACGGCAGAAGAAAGACTTCTTCGCGCTATTTTCGGCGAGAAGGCAAGAGAAGTAAGAGATACCTCCCTTCGCGTGCCTCATGGGGAATATGGTATCATCGTAGATGCAAAAGTATTTACAAGAGAAAACGGTGATGAACTCTCTCCCGGAGTAAATCAGACTGTTAGAGTATATATTGCCCAGAAAAGAAAGATTCAAGTCGGAGATAAGATGGCTGGCCGTCACGGCAATAAGGGTGTTGTGTCCCGTGTATTGCCTGCGGAGGATATGCCTTTCCTGCCCAACGGAAGACCGCTTGATATCGTGCTTAACCCTCTGGGTGTGCCTTCCCGTATGAATATCGGTCAGGTACTTGAAATCCACTTAAGCCTTGCTGCCAAGGTACTTGGCTTTAAGGTGGCCACACCTGTATTTGATGGTGCCAATGAGTATGACATTATGGATACTCTGGAGCTTGCCAACGATTATGTCAATACGGAGTGGGAAGAGTTCTATAACAAATACAAGGATATCCTTGACCCGGAGGTTATGGATTATCTGGAAAATAATAAAGCTTACAGAGAGCAATGGAAGGGTGTTCCTATCAACAGGGACGGTAAAGTAAGACTTCGTGACGGCAGAACCGGTGAATTTTTTGACGGAGCTGTTACAGTTGGATTCATGCATTACTTAAAACTCCACCATCTGGTAGACGATAAGATTCATGCCCGTTCTACAGGACCATATTCCTTAGTAACACAGCAGCCTTTAGGCGGTAAAGCCCAGTTCGGCGGACAGAGATTCGGTGAAATGGAGGTTTGGGCGCTGGAAGCTTACGGTGCTGCTTATACTCTTCAGGAAATCCTTACGGTAAAATCCGATGATGTTACCGGACGTGTAAAGACCTATGAAGCTATTATTAAAGGTGAGAATATTTCCGATCCCGGAATTCCGGAATCTTTCAAAGTACTCTTAAAAGAACTTCAGTCACTGGCACTGGATGTAATCGTGTTGGATGAAAATGGTCATGAAGTTAAGATGACAGAGAATATTGATTACGGCGATGGCGATTTAACACCTCTTATTGAGGGTGATAACAACTTCCATTATGACGAAGATTATAGTGAAGCCGGATACCGTGAGACGACTGCCGAAGAAGAAGACAGCTTCTTTGATCCGTTTGAGGAGGATACGGTAGACCTTAGCGATGTGGACGATGAAGATTTAGAAGAATAGTCTACTGTAATAAGAGCGGATTTGAAAAATCCGTCACTATGAAAGGGAGTGCCAGATGATGCCAGAAGTGGTAAATAACCAAAGTAGTCAGGATATAACCTATGATGCTATAAAAATCGGCCTTGCTTCTCCTGAAAAAATCAGAGAGTGGTCCAGGGGCGAGGTAAAGAAACCGGAGACTATTAACTACAGAACCTTAAAGCCTGAAAAAGACGGACTGTTCTGTGAAAAAATCTTCGGACCCAGCAAGGATTGGGAGTGTCATTGTGGAAAATACAAAAAAATTCGTTATAAAGGTGTTGTATGCGACAGATGCGGTGTTGAAGTAACAAAAGCGTCTGTCCGCAGGGAGAGAATGGGGCATATTGAACTTGCTGCCCCCGTATCCCATATATGGTACTTTAAGGGTATCCCCAGCCGTATGGGCTTAATTCTGGATTTATCCCCCAGAACGCTTGAAAAAGTACTCTACTTTGCATCCTATATTGTACTGGATAAGGGAACCAGTGACTTACAGTACAAGCAGGTTCTTAATGAAAAGGAATACCGTGAAGCCTATGAGAAATATGGCAACAGATTCCGTGTAGGCATGGGTGCGGAAGCAATTCAGGAGCTTTTAATGGCAATTAACTTAGAGGCGGAATCCAAAGAGCTAAAGAAGGGCTTAAAGGATTTTACCGGACAGAAGAGAGCCAGAGTTATCAAGAGACTGGAAGTAGTAGAAGCTTTCCGTGAATCAGGAAACAGACCGGAATGGATGATACTTTCCGTTGTTCCTGTAATTCCTCCGGATTTAAGACCTATGGTTCAGCTGGATGGCGGACGTTTCGCTACCTCTGATATGAACGACCTGTACAGAAGAATCATCAACCGTAACAACCGTTTAAAGAGACTTTTAGAGCTCGGAGCACCTGACATTATCGTAAGAAATGAAAAGAGAATGCTTCAGGAAGCAGTAGATGCTTTAATTGATAACGGAAGAAGAGGAAGACCCGTTACAGGACCCGGAAACCGTGCCTTAAAGTCCTTATCCGATATGTTAAAGGGTAAGCAGGGACGTTTTCGTCAGAACTTACTTGGTAAGCGTGTTGACTATTCCGGACGTTCCGTTATCGTAGTTGGTCCCGAATTAAAGATTTATCAGTGCGGTCTCCCCAAAGAAATGGCAATCGAATTATTTAAACCCTTTGTTATGAAGGAATTAGTTGCTAAGGGAACTGCCCATAATATAAAATCCGCCAAGAAGATGGTGGAAAGACTTCAGTCCGAGGTATGGGATGTGTTAGAAGAGGTAATCAGAGAGCATCCTGTAATGCTTAACCGTGCCCCGACACTTCACAGACTCGGTATACAGGCTTTCGAGCCGGTACTGGTAGAAGGTAAAGCTATCAAGCTTCATCCTCTTGTTTGTACTGCTTTCAACGCTGACTTCGACGGTGACCAGATGGCTGTGCATTTACCTTTGTCCGTAGAGGCACAGGCAGAGTGCAGATTCCTTCTGCTTTCCCCGAACAACCTCTTAAAGCCCTCCGATGGTGGTCCCGTAGCCGTTCCTTCACAGGATATGGTTCTTGGTATTTACTATCTGACTTTACAGAAGCCCGGAGATTTAGGAGAAGGACACTTCTTTAAGAGTGTAAATGAAGCAATCTTAGCTTATGAAAATGGTGCTATCACACTTCATGCAAGAATTAATGTAAGACGTACCGGAGTGAACAGTGAAGGTGCAACAGTTACCAAGACCATTGAGTCCACCTTAGGACGTTTTATCTTCAATGAAATTATAAGCCAGGATTTGGGATTTGTAGACAGGAGCAATCCTGATAACTTTCTTTTACCGGAAATTGATTTCCATGTAGGAAAGAAGCAGCTTAAGAAGATTCTTGAGAAATGCATCAATACTCATGGAGCTACAAAGACTGCGGAAACACTGGATGCCATTAAATCCTTAGGATACAAATATTCCACAAGGGCAGCCATGACCGTATCCATTTCCGACATGACCGTTCCTCCTCAAAAGAAGACCATTATTGCAGGAGCAGAAGCAAGAATAGAAGAGATTTCAAAGAACTTCCGCCGCGGTCTTATGACAGAGGATGAAAGACATAAAGCAGTTATTGATACCTGGAAGGTAGCCGATGATGATATTACAGAAGCTCTTCTTACGGGACTTGATAAATACAACAATATTTACATGATGGCTGACTCCGGTGCCCGTGGTTCCGATAAGCAGATCAAACAGCTTGCCGGTATGCGTGGTCTTATGGCGGATACATCAGGACGTACCCTGGAGCTTCCTATTAAGTCCAATTTCCGTGAAGGTCTGGACGTTTTGGAATACTTCATGTCTGCTCACGGTGCCAGAAAGGGTCTCTCCGATACTGCTCTTCGTACAGCCGACTCCGGTTACTTAACCCGTCGTCTGGTAGACGTATCACAGGATCTCATTATACGTGAAGTTGACTGCTGTGAAGGAAAAGAAGTCCCTGGAATGTGGATTAAGGCCTTTACAGATGGCAGTGAAATGATTGAAAGCTTAGAAGAGAGAATCACCGGAAGATATTCCTGTGAGACGATCAATGATGATGACGGTGAGGTTATTGTAAAGGCTAACCATATGATAACCCCTAAGCGTGCTGCTAAGATTGTAGCAACAAAGAAAATCCAGGAACAGGGCTATGGCGCTAAGGTAAGGATTCGTACCATCTTAACCTGTAAATCTCATATTGGTGTATGTGCGAAATGCTATGGCGCTAACATGGCAACAGGTGAAGCAGTACAGGTAGGTGAGGCAGTTGGTATTATCGCGGCACAGTCCATTGGTGAGCCCGGTACACAGCTTACTATGCGTACTTTCCATACCGGTGGTGTTGCTGGTGATGATATCACACAGGGTCTTCCCCGTGTTGAAGAGTTATTTGAAGCAAGAAAACCCAAGGGACTTGCAATTATTGCAGAGTTCGGCGGCGTTGTAACGATAAAGGATACCAAGAAAAAGCGTGAAGTCATTGTAACAAACAATGAAACCGGAGAGGCCAAGACCTATCTGATTCCTTACGGTTCCCGTATAAAAGTATTAGACGGAGATGTTTTGGAAGCTGGTGATGAACTGACAGAAGGTAGCGTAAATCCTCATGATATCTTAAAGATCAAAGGAGTTCGTGCCGTTCAGGACTACATGATCCAGGAAGTTCAGCGTGTATACCGTTTACAGGGTGTTGAAATCAATGATAAGCATATTGAGGTTATCGTTCGTCAGATGTTAAAGAAAATCCGTATCGAGAATAGCGGAGATGCTGAATTCTTACCTGGTAAACTTGTGGATATACTGGAATTTGAAGATGTCAATGAAGAGTTAAAAGAGAGAGGATTAACCATTGCAGATGGCAAGCAGGTAATGCTTGGTATCACAAAGGCATCCCTTGCAACCAACTCTTTCCTTTCTGCCGCTTCCTTCCAGGAAACTACGAAGGTATTGACAGAGGCTGCCATTAACGGAAAAGTCGATCCATTAATCGGACTTAAGGAAAACGTTATTATAGGTAAACTGATTCCTGCCGGAACCGGTATGAAGAGATACCGCTCTGTAAAATTAGACAGCGATATGGAAGAAGAGATTATCCTTTCTGAAGATTTTGAAGACAGTAGTTATCAAAATTTCAATTATTCAGATGATGCCATGGACGATGATTTAGATAGTATTGAGCTGGATGAGTTCGAGGATGAAGAATTTTCAGATGAGGAATTCGAGGAAGAACCTTCCGATGATTCTGAGAAATAATCGAAACAATAGAGAATGATTATTTTACAAAAATTAAATAAATAACAGCAAAGGGAGTTGTTTCAAAACTAATTGATTAGTTTTGAAGCAGCTCTTATTTTTATGTCAATAAGCGTCTTTGTTCTTTTCATCCGTATCTTTTGCATCCAGTTCGTATAATAGGCCTTCCCAGAGTTTTCTATCTTTTAGTTGGGCAAGGCTAATTCCTTTTTCCTGAAACTAATTTATGTAAGGCTGATTCTTTTTCGAGGCTTGGCTCCTAGTAAAGCGGAGAACCAATTCTATTCATTATCGTTAGTGTACCTTCTTTCAAAGTTATTTTAAATAAAAATTACAAGCTGCCAAAAGTTTGCTTTATCCTCTATTGCATAGGGGGTTGCCAAACTGCCAATATGGGCATCTTTAGCAGAGACCTTAGCAGCTTGTAATGGCGTTATAGAAAATAATTTCCAAAATGACTACTGTAGAAGTCTGATCTATATAATCTTTGTCTAATCTGCATATTCTCTCCAATAAAATGTATCCGCCTGAAAAGTGCTTAATACGAGAGGATTGATATTAAGTTATCCGGCAATACTTTAATTGATGACAGGGATAATATATTCTAAAGGGGCCACTTGATTAGATTGACATACATATTGTGTTGGCGTATAATATTTACACAATATATAGTGCTATTGCGAGGCGTGATAAAGCCAGTGTGAAAATTAAAATACAATTTCCCCTTTTATCTGTGCGCTACTCCAGGCAAGCTTGCGATATTCAGAGGGATTGTGTAAAAAGTACAATATATATTTCGACTACATATCCAGGAATATCAAATGGAAGATTTGATATTCACGAAAGGAGCTTACATGAAAGAACTGTTATCAAAAGAATTTTTATCTAAATACATGGATGTAGAGAGTCCTCTTAAAGGCATTGGAGAGTTTATATATTTGAGGACCTATTCGAGATACATAAATGAAAAGGGCAGAAGGGAGAACTGGTTTGAAACTGTCCTTCGAACAGTTAATTACAATGTAATGCTGGGAGTTGATTATAAGAAAAAGCATGGCATTGAGATTGATTGGGAGGAAGAGAGAAAAGAAGCGGAGAGATTTTTTGAAGCCTTATTTTACTTAAAGACCTTTCCAGCCGGCAGAACCCTTTATATGGGAGGTACGGACATTGTAAAGGAATATCCCCTCGCCAATTATAACTGCTGCTTTACGACCATTGAAAATCTGAAGGATTTTACGGATGTTTTTTATTTGCTGATGTTAGGCTGTGGCGTTGGCGTCCGCTTGGAAAAGAAGGTAACAGGATCATTGCCCGGAATCAGAAAAGTCGGGATGACAGGAAGATATGAGGAAGGTGTGAGGTCCCTTTTGACAAAAGAAGAAAGGGAAAACACTACCCTTGCGCTTAAGAAGGATACGGCAACACTTTCTATTGGAGACAGCAAAGAAGGCTGGTGCAAAGGACTGGAACTGTATTTTGAACTTATAAGCAGTGAGATTTATCAGGATGTTAAAACGATAACCATAGACTACAGTTATGTCAGACCGGAAGGGGAACGACTCAAGCGGTTTGGCGGAAGGGCCTCCGGCTATAAATCCTTAAAGAGAATGTTTGAAAAAATAAATGAAGTAGTAGCAGATTCCAATGGAGAGTTAAAGACAATCCATCTTTTGGATATCGCTACAATTATCAGTGAAAATGTAGTATCCGGCGGTGTCAGAAGAAGTGCTATGATGGTAATCTGTGAGGAAGATGATAAAGAGGTCATAAATGCCAAGAGAAATCTCTATAAGGTGGTAGATAACCAGTGGATAGAGGATACGAAAATATCCCACCGGAAAATGAGCAATAATTCCGTGCTTTATAATCGAATACCCACAAAGGATGAAATTAAGGCAATTCTTAACTCGATACGGATTAACGGTGAACCCGGTTTTCTAAATAACAGAGAAGCCCTGCGCAGAAAGGGAACCTTTCAGGGCTGCAACCCCTGCGGAGAAATACTGTTACGTTCCAAACAATGCTGCAATTTGTCCACTAATAACCTGTTGAGCTTTGTAAAAGAAAATAACACTCTTGATATGGAAGCACTGTTAGAGGTAATCAGGCTTTCTGCCAGGCTTACTCTTAGGATGACACTGGTAGATGTAGAACTTCCTGCCTGGAATAAGGTCATGCAGGAGGATAGGATTGTAGGAGTATCCTTGACAGGGATGATGGATATGATGAACAGAACCGGTATGGGTTATGAGGAGTTAAGAAAATTACTCATAGTTTTAAAGAAAGCAGTTCATGAAGAAGGAGAGAAGTACTGCAGGGAACTGGGGATAGAGAAACCAAGGCTTATGACTACCATCAAGCCGGAGGGAACCCTGTCCAACCTGCCGGGAGTCAGTTCAGGTGTGCATTATTCCCATGCTCCTTATTATATCAGAAGGGTCCGGATTTCCGTAACAGATCCTCTGTATAAAATGATTGAACAGCAAGGATGCTATCCTGTCTATAACGAAGTGGGACAGAGTGATGAAAATTGCACGGTTAAGGTTATTGAATTCCCTGTGAAGTCACCGGCCGGTAAGACAAAGTACCAGGTGAGTGCATTAGAACAGCTTAATCTTTATAAGCTTACAATGGAAGCATGGACTGACCATAATACTAGTATCACCGTACATGTAAGGGAAAATGAATGGGAAGATGTTGCGGAATGGCTTTCTGAAAATTTCGACAAGGCAGTTGGAATTACCTTTCTTCCATTAATGGAAGAGACTTACCCCTTGCTTCCATATGAATCCACAACGAAAGAAGATTATGAAGAACGTATCAGATTAAGCAGACCTGTTGATTATACGCTATTAAATAAATTGGAAAATGAGGGAGACAATGAACTTCTGGATGAGGATTGTGAGTCCGGGGCATGCCCGGTAAGATAAAGAAAACGAAGAATTTATTAAAATTTTACATGAAATTATCACAAATAAGCGGAATTTAACAGTCTTAGTGGTATTTTCATTTGAAAACCCTTGACAAAAAAAAATGTTTAAAGTATAATCATAAGGCGCGATTTTATATTGCGTCAATGTTTATGTTTATTTTAAGCAAAAGGCAAGGCGGCTCAATGAAATCTTATAATAATCAGGAGGTGAAAATTAATGCCTACATTTAATCAATTAGTTAGAAAAGGTAGAAAGACGGTTGAGAAGAAATCTACTTCTCCTGCTCTTCAAAAAGGATTTAACTCCTTAAACAAGAAGTCTACTGACGTATCCTCACCCCAAAAAAGAGGTGTGTGTACAGCAGTTAGAACTGCAACTCCTAAGAAGCCTAATTCAGCTCTTAGAAAAATCGCCAGAGTCCGTCTTTCTAACGGAATCGAAGTAACAAGCTATATCCCCGGAGAAGGCCACAACCTTCAGGAGCATAGTGTTGTTCTGATCAGAGGTGGAAGGGTTAAGGATTTACCCGGTACCCGTTACCACATTGTCAGAGGTACATTAGATACAGCAGGTGTTGCTAAGAGAAGACAGGCTCGTTCCAAGTATGGAGCGAAGAGACCTAAAGCAGGTAAATAATTAAGTTTTTCGCTAATCATTAAGTGCCGGATTAATTTTTATTTCAGATTGGGGTAAAATAAAGGAGCCGCGTTTTATCACCGCAGAGGAAGAACATTTTGTTTCACCAACGGAATAGATTTGAAAGATAAGTTAAACTGTGCGCGAACACAACCATCCGGTTAAGCCGGGGATGTGAGTACCGATGATTTAAGGGAACTTATGCAGGACAGAACAGGTAAAGCCTGTTTGTCTATCCGGAATAAGCATTTCTTTATTTCCGGGCAATAAGGATTATTAAGGAGGGAAGAAACGTGCCACGTAAAGGACATATACAAAAAAGAGATGTATTGGCAGATCCTATTTACAAGAGTAAGACTGTAACAAAGCTTATCAATAACATCATGTTAGACGGTAAGAGAGGAACTGCACAGAAGATTGTGTACGGAGCCTTTGAAAGGATAGCAGAGAAGTCTGGAAAAGAAGCTACCGAAGTTTTCGAAGAAGCTATGAATAACATCATGCCGGTTCTTGAAGTAAAAGCAAGACGTATCGGCGGTGCTACCTATCAGGTACCAATCGAAGTAAGACCTGACAGAAGACAGGCATTAGCACTTCGCTGGTTAACACTCTACTCCCGTAAAAGAGGAGAGAAGACCATGGAAGAGAAGTTAGCAAACGAGATTTTAGATGCTGCGGGCAATACCGGTTCTGCTGTTAAGAAAAAGGAAGATATGCATAAGATGGCAGACGCTAATAAGGCATTTGCACATTACCGCTGGTAATCTTCTGAACTGGGTTATGGTCTATACCAAAACCCACGCAGCTTTATAAATGCAGGCAAACTGACATGGCATAGGCTGATGCAGTTGACTGCGGATAAATTTATTCTGTGATTGCTTAATCGCAGGTGACTATTAAGATAAGGAGGAATTTCCTTGGCTGGAAGAGAATACCCGTTAGAAAGAACCAGAAACATCGGTATCATGGCTCATATTGATGCCGGTAAGACTACGCTTACAGAGCGTATCTTATACTATACCGGTGTTAATTATAAAATTGGTGATACTCATGAAGGAACTGCTACTATGGACTGGATGGAGCAGGAACAGGAAAGAGGTATCACAATTACTTCAGCCGCCACTACATGTCACTGGACACAGGAATTAGAGCACCAGAAACTGCCCGGAGCACTTGGTCACCGTATCAATATCATTGATACACCGGGACACGTTGACTTCACAGTAGAAGTAGAACGTTCTTTGCGTGTTCTTGATAGTGCCGTTGGTGTATTTTGCGCTAAGGGCGGTGTTGAACCTCAGTCTGAAACTGTATGGCGTCAAGCTGACAAATACCACGTACCCAGAATGGCTTTCGTTAATAAGATGGACATTTCCGGTGCGGATTTTTACAATGTAATTAGCATGATCAAGACAAGACTTGGTAAAAATCCTGTTGCTATCCAATTACCTATTGGTAAAGAGGATGAGTTTAAGGGTCTTATCGACTTGTTTGAGATGAAGGCTTATTACTACAATGATGATAAGGGTGATGATATCAGCATCACTGAAATACCTGCTGATTTATTAGAGCAGGCAGAGGAATACAGAGCAGCTATGATTGAGTCTATCTGTGAGACAGATGATGATTTGCTTGAAAAATTCCTGGAAGGTGAAGAACCTACAACAGTTGAATTAAAGGCAGCTCTTAGAAGAGCAACGATTGCAACGACCATTATTCCTGTAACCTGCGGTTCCGCATATAGAAACAAGGGTGTACAGAAGTTACTGGATGCCGTTATTGAATATCTGCCAGCTCCTACTGATATCGCTGATATCAAGGGTATGGACGAAGAAGGTAACGAAGTACACAGAAAGTCTTCTGATGAAGAGCCTTTCGCAGCTCTTGCCTTTAAGATTATGGCCGATCCTTTCGTAGGAAAACTTGCATTCTTCCGTGTATACTCCGGTACCTTAAATGCAGGCTCCTATGTTCTTAACTCAACAAAGAATAAGAAGGAACGTGTTGGACGTATCTTACAGATGCATGCCAATAAGAGAGAAGACCTGGAGAAAGTATATTCCGGTGATATTGCAGCAGCAGTTGGTTTAAAGGGCACCACAACAGGTGACACTATCTGCGATGAAAAATCTCCTGTAATTCTTGAATCCATGGAATTCCCTGAACCTGTTATCGAGGTTTCTATCGAACCTAAGACAAAAGCAGGTCAGGACAAGATGGGTGAATCTTTAGCGAAGTTAGCAGAAGAAGATCCTACGTTCAGGACTTACACCAATGAAGAAACCGGACAGACAATTATTGCCGGTATGGGTGAGCTCCATCTTGAAATTATCGTAGACAGACTTCTGCGTGAATTTAAGGTTGAGGCAAATGTAGGTGCACCTCAGGTTGCTTACAAAGAAACCTTTACCAAAGCTGTGGAAGTTGACTCTAAATATGCTAAGCAGTCCGGTGGACGTGGACAGTACGGTCACTGTAAAGTTCGCTTTGAGCCTATGGACGCCAATGCAGAAAAGACTTTTGAATTCGTATCAACCGTTGTAGGCGGTGCTATTCCGAAGGAATACATCCCCGCGGTAGGTGCCGGTATTGAAGAAGCTACTAAAGCCGGAATCCTTGGCGGATATCCTGTACTTGGTATTAAGGCTACTGTATACGATGGATCCTACCATGAAGTAGACTCCAACGAGATGGCATTCAAGATTGCCGGTTCCATGGCATTTAAAGATGCGATGCAGAAAGCAGGGGCTGTTTTATTAGAGCCCATCATGAGAGTAGAAGTAACAGTTCCAGAAGAATATATGGGTGATGTTATCGGTGATATCAGCTCACGCCGTGGACGTATCGAAGGCTCTGAAGATATCAATGGTACAAAGCTTATCAGAGGATTTGTTCCCCTCTCAGAAATGTTTGGTTATTCCACTTCCCTTCGTTCCAGAACACAGGGCCGTGGAGCTTACTCCATGTTCTTCTCAAACTATGAATCTGTTCCTAAGAGCGTACAGGAAAAGGTACTTGCTGCAAAGAGTAAGAACTAGTCCACAAATATGCGTGGAATCGTTAATTATGCTTGAAAATATTTCTAAACTGAAATATAATATAAGCATATAAGCTAAAAATCAAATGCCCGCAGGTGGGCTTGGTCCATTACCTGACAGGCAATTAAAAAGTATATGCACAAAGATGCATTTATTTAAAGGAGGACGTTAAAAAAATGGCTAAAGCTAAGTTTGAAAGAAACAAACCCCATTGTAATATTGGTACCATCGGACATGTTGACCATGGTAAAACTACTTTAACAGCTGCTATCACAAAGACTCTTCATGAGAGATTAGGTACAGGTCAGGCTGTTGCTTTCGACCAGATCGACAAAGCTCCCGAAGAAAGAGAAAGAGGTATTACAATCTCTACAGCTCACGTTGAGTATGAATCCAAGAAGAGACATTATGCTCACGTTGACTGCCCTGGACATGCCGATTATGTAAAGAATATGATTACCGGTGCTGCTCAGATGGATGGTGCTATCCTCGTAGTTGCTGCTACTGACGGTGTTATGGCTCAGACAAAAGAGCACATCCTGTTATCCCGTCAGGTAGGTGTTCCTTACATCGTAGTATTCATGAACAAGTGTGATATGGTTGATGATCCCGAATTACTTGAATTAGTAGAGATGGAAATCAGAGATCTGTTAACAGAGTATGAATTCCCCGGAGATGACACACCTATTATCCAGGGTTCTGCTTTAAAGGCTCTTGAAGATCCTAACGGACCTTGGGGAGACAAGATTATCGAATTATTCGATGCAGTTGACACTTGGATTCCTGATCCTCAGAGAGAGACAGATAAGCCTTTCTTAATGCCTGTAGAAGATGTATTTTCTATTACAGGACGTGGTACTGTTGCTACAGGCCGTGTTGAGCGTGGTGCTCTTCATGTATCTGAAGAAGTTGAAATCGTTGGTATCAAGGAAGAGACACGTAAAGTTGTTGTTACTGGTATCGAAATGTTCAGAAAACTTCTTGATGAAGCACAGGCTGGTGATAACATTGGTGCACTTCTTCGTGGTGTTCAGAGAAACGAAATCGAAAGAGGACAGGTTCTTTGCAAACCCGGTTCCATCAAGTGCCACAAGAAATTCACAGCTCAGGTTTACGTTTTAACCAAAGATGAAGGTGGACGTCATACTCCTTTCTTCAACAACTACAGACCTCAGTTCTATTTCAGAACAACTGACGTTACTGGCGTTTGTAACCTTCCTGAAGGTGTTGAAATGTGCATGCCTGGTGATAATATCGAAATGAACATCGAATTAATCCATCCTATCGCTATGGAGCAAGGTTTAGGCTTCGCTATCCGTGAAGGTGGACGTACAGTTGGTTCCGGTAAAGTTGCTACAATCATTGCTTAATTAAATATGAGCCTAGATCCTGTTAATGAAGGGGTCTAGGCTCTTTTTTTTGCAAATTAATAAGGCGGCCTTCAGGAAATGCACAGTAATCTCCTTATTTACTTTATCTCCTGTATTATGTTATAATTTCTGCATATTTTTATTTTTAACAGGAAAATTATAAGCAGGCAATATGCCTGGAGGATTAAGACGGTAAGTTGGAGGTGATAAGGATGGCAATTGCAGTCAGTAAGCTTTATCGGAATTGTGCTTCGCTTTATCAGATGCAGCTTCTTGCAGGACATAAGGGATTGGGGAATCTTGTTGAGTGGGTGCATATAGTGGAAGATCAGGAGGTATCCTCCTTCCTTCATGGGCATGAGCTGATTTTTATAGCTGGCTATATGTACCGTGACGATGGATGGCTCCTGAATTTTACAAAGGAGCTTTATAAGAGTGGGACAAGTGCTTTTGTCATTAATCTGGGTCCCTATATAAAAAGTGTACCAAAGGAGGTAGTCGACTTTTGCAACGAAGTAGACATGCCTCTTTTTACTATTCCATGGAAGATAAGGCTGGTGGATGTGACCCGTGATTTTTGCACTCGCATTATGCACAATGAGAGCGTAGAAGCAAGCGTTGCATCAACAATTAAGGATATCATATTCAAGGTTGGAGACATTGAGACACAGATACAGCATATGGAGCGTAACGGTTATAAGCGCGACTGTCACCTCTGCTTTGTTAATATGTCCATTCATAGCGTGGATGAACAATATAACAGTGAAAACATGGAGAAGTTAAGGCTTTTTGTGGAGCAGATTGCAAGGACCAGCCAGCGGATGTTTATTTCCTTTACCTATCAGGCAAATCTGGTGGTGGTCCTGTCAGAA
Source organism: Anaerocolumna xylanovorans DSM 12503 (assembly GCF_900143645.1). Lineage (GTDB taxonomy): Bacteria > Bacillota > Clostridia > Lachnospirales > Lachnospiraceae > Anaerocolumna > Anaerocolumna xylanovorans. Next base: position 271,207 of record NZ_FRFD01000006.1, read on the forward strand.
AGTGATATGTATAATGTCCGTAAATTCGTGGAGGAACTCATGAATCTGATTCGCAAAAAGAAGGACAGCTTTTCCATAAATATGGGAGTAAGCTCTATTATGCAGGGTCTTATGAATCAGGATATCAATTTTGAAAAAGCCATAGCTGCTAATGAGATGGCAGAAAAAAGAAAGGTTCGGGTCACCTACTATGATGAGCTTGATATCTATAAGGTGCTCCTGGCAGTAAAGGATAAAAAGGTTCTGAAAGAATTCTATCATGAGGTCTTTGGCAGGCTTGAGCAGTATGATGCAGAAAATGGAACAGACCTGATGGGATTTTTACGCTCCTACTTGGATAACAACGGAAGTCCTCAGCTGGTATCGGAGCAGCAGTTTATTCACCGCAATACAGTGAATAACCAGTTAAAGAAAATTGAGAAAATTACCGGCTATAATCTGCTCAATCTGGAAGAAAAGGTACGCTGCAGCATCGGATATATGATACAGGATTTAATAACTTAACCGGAAGAAAGGTATAGAAGAAAGGAACTTTTACCGCACCATGTGCAACCGCACAACAAAGAGTGGTCACTCACTTATTGAATATGAAAGAGCGTACACTTATAATGATACTACATGAAAGGGTACAGCAACGGAGCGGTTCTTAGGAACAGCTCCCTTTTTATCTTATAGGAAAATTATGTCCTATAAGATAAAAGCCCTGCGGGCAGGATGCACATGATGCGCCAAGGAAGTTGTCACTGCGTGACGGTGCATCAGCACCAGAGTCTGGCAAGCCAGACTCTTTCTTGTAAGGAGGATGATGATATGACAGGTGAAGAAGTTAAGAGCATGCAAAAAGAGTATAGCCTACAATCCTGGAGTAAGCAAAAGGGGCTTAATCCAATTCCCGTAGAGAAAGGGGAGGGAATTTATTTTTGGGATTATGAGGGAAACCGCTATACGGATATGTCTGCCCAGTTGGTTAATATGAATGTTGGCTTTGGGAATAAGGCAATTAATGATGCTATCAAGGAGCAGGTGGATAAGTTCTGCTATGCGGCACCTTCCTATGCAGTTGAAGCCAGGGCAAAGCTTGCAAAAAAGATTATTGAGTTGATGCCGGATAACATGGGGAAGGTTTTCTTTACCAATGCCGGTGCGGAAGCCAATGAAAATGCCGTTAAGATGGCACGTATGTATACCGGTAGATTTAAAATCTTCAGCAGGTACCGCAGCTATCATGGTTCCTCCTTCGGAGCGGGGAATCTGACCGGTGAGCCAAGAAGGTATCCCTTAGAACCGGGGATTCCGGGGTTCGTTAAGTTTTTTGATCCGTATATCTATAGAGAGGCAGTCCCCTTTGAATCAGAGGAAGCAGCTACAAAATACTATATTGCAAAGTTAAGAGAGCAAATCCTTTATGAAGGACCAAACAGTGTGGCTGCTATTGTAATTGAGACTATAACCGGCTCCAACGGTGTATTGATTCCGCCCAAGGGTTATTTGCCGGGGATGAGAGCACTTTGCGATGAATTCGGTATCCTTTTAATATGTGATGAGGTAATGGCAGGCTGGGGAAGGACCGGCAAGATGTTTGCTTTTGAGAATTTTGATATAAAGCCGGATATCGTAACCTTTGCTAAAGGGGTGACCTGCGGCTATGTACCTCTTGGCGGAGTGGTGGTCAGCAAAAAGATTGCAGAATATTTTGACGATAATCTGCTGTCCTGCGGTTTAACCTACAGCGGGCATCCGCTGGCCTGCGCAGCGGGAGTTGCCTGTGTGAATTACTACGAGGAAGTAAATATCCTTGAGCATGTCAATGAGGTCGGGGAGGTTCTTGGCGAAAAATTAGAAGAATTAAAAGCAGCCCATTCCTGTGTCGGAGATGTACGCTATATAGGACTGTTCTCTGCCGTTGAGCTGGTAAAAGATAAGACTACAAAGGAAGCCCTTGTGCCTTATGGAAAAGATCCGGAGGGCACTATGGGGAAGATTCTTGGAAAATTAAAAGAAAGAAAATTCATGACCTATACCCATGAGAACATGATTCTGATTGCTCCTCCCTTAATCATAACAAAGGAGCAGATTCTGGAAGAACTGGAAAAGCTTGATGAAGTACTTTCAATTGTAGATAAGGAGTTTATCTAATTAAAGAAGTGATTGTGCAGTTGAACAGATAATATTGGTCATATAGTAATTGATTTTCCGCTTGTCCATGATATATAATTCGTCTATATTAATTCTGAAGTATAAATAATTGATTTTAAACAGCGACGGAGCTATTTTAGGAAGATTCCGCCGTTGTTTTTTTTATTATCAGGAGGTTATTATGGCATATCAATTTACATTACCACGCAATGTTTTTATAGGAAAAAATGCTCTGGAAGCCAGTGAAACAGCCATAAAAGCTCTTGGAAAGAAAGCATTTGTGGTTACGGGCAGGATTGTTACCAGGGCAGGCATAGTTGGCACACTTACCGGTTATCTGGAAAGCTGGGGAATTGAATATGTTGTATTCAATGATATCACCGGAGAACCTACGGATGTGATGATTGAGGCTGGTGTGAAAGCTTATAAGCAGACCGGCTGTGATTTCCTGATCGCTATCGGAGGCGGAAGTCCCCTTGACAGTGCAAAGGCTATTGCAGCCATGACAGTGCTTCCCGGTAAGATATCCGATTATATGGGAAGAGATATCATGGGTAAATTTCCGCCCATGGTATTAATCCCTACTACAGCAGGTACCGGTTCCGAGGCGACAAAGTTTACGGTAATAACGGATTCTGTAAAGGGTATTAAGATGCTTTTAAAGGGGAATTCCTTATTGCCCGACCTTGCAGTAATTGACCCGACCTTTACCCTGACTTCACCGCCCGACATCACTGCGGCAACGGGGATGGATGCATTGACCCATGCGGTGGAAGCCTATACTTCCAGAAAAAGTACTCCGTTGACAGAAAATTATGCTCTGTCGGCAGTGAAGAGGATTTTCAAATACCTTCCCATAGCCTACAGTAACGGAAGTGATGAAAAAGCAAGGGAAGAGATGCAGCTTGCAGCATTTGAAGCAGGGGTTGGTATCAATAATGCTTCCGTAACCCTGGTCCACGGTATGAGCAGACCCATAGGAGCCTTGTTTCATGTTCCACATGGTATTTCCAATGCAATGTTAATAAAAGAATGTCTTACCTTTGCACTGGATGGCAGCTATGAACGGTTTGCCAGACTGGCAAGGGCAATCGGAACGGCAGAGGATACCACGGGTGATATTAAAGCCGCCGGGGCTTTTATCGAAGAACTGGTTAAGCTTTGTAAGCACTGCAATATCCCAACCTTGGAAGAGTATGGAATAAACAAGAGTGCATTTGAAGCAGTGGCTGATAAGATGGCAGAGGATGCTATGGCAAGCGGGAGCCCGTCAAATACAATCAAAGAAGTGACAAAAGAAGATTTACTGAAAATATATGAAAGACTTTGGTAAGTGAATAGGAATTATAATTTACGATGGCGTAGAGTAGAAAACTTTACGCCATTTTTGTTATTACCAAAACTTATTGCAGAAGAAGTATAAAGCCAAGGAAATGTAAGGAGGTATTTTATGGCAGTATCAAATTTAGCAGCAAAGGATGAAGCAGAGATTGATAAGGAAGATAGAGATTTGTCAATGGAGAAAGATTTTGATATTGAAATTAAAATAAAAGATTTATGCATAAGCTTTCCGGATAAGGAAGGCGGAGCACCGATTACAGCATTGCAGAACATTAATCTGGATATCAGGCAGGGAGAATTTATTTCCTTACTGGGGCCTTCCGGATGCGGAAAGACTACATTGCTTCGTACTATAGCAGATCTACAGCAGCCTACCTCGGGAGGTATTTCTGTCAGAGGGCAGTCACCCAGGGAAATCAGACTCCAGAAGAAATACGGAATTGTATTTCAAAATCCTGTGCTGTATGACTGGAGAAGCGTAAGGCGGAATGTCTGCATGCCCATGGAAATGATGGGAATACCGAAAAAGGAAAGAACAGCGAGGGTTACAAAGATGCTGGAATTAGTGGGATTAATGGAATTTGGCAAGAAGTATCCCCACCAGTTAAGCGGCGGTATGCAGCAGAGAGTAGGAATTGCAAGAGCCCTGGCAATTAAGCCTGAAATCCTTCTGATGGATGAACCCTTTTCCGCATTGGATGAATTTACAAAGGAAAAGTTACACGAGGATTTACTTCGTATTTGGAAGAAGACAAATAAGACGATTTTATTCGTTACCCATAACATCCAGGAGGCAGTATTTCTATCCGACCGGGTAGTGGTGTTATCGCCCCATCCGGGAAGAGTATCCGCAGTGGTTGATATTACCCTTGAAAGACCAAGAAGCTTGGAAATCAAGAACACACAGGAATTCAATGAATTGGTGGTTAAGGTACGAAAAAGCTTTGAAAGCCTGTAGGGAGCAGAAAATCCCTGGCTTTAACTAAGAAAGGAAGATTACATGAACCTGATTAAGAAAGCTCTTAACTCAAAAAAGATGGTAACAGTCGTATGGGTTATCGGTCTTATTATCTTATGGGAAATCGGAGCAGCCATCGTAGCACAGACGAAGCGTTCGCCGGAAAATGTTCTGCCTCATCTGTATCAGATTTTGGAATCCGTCTTTAGCACAAATAAGGTAAACAGTACCCAAACTGCATTGCAGATTGTACTAAGCAATGCCGGAATTACTCTGTTGCGGGCGGGAATCGGATTTCTGATTGGTACGGCAATTGGTTTTATATTAGCTCTGTTAATGAACATGTTCCTGACTGTTGAGAAGACCGTATTTCCTTATCTGATGATTGTTCAGATGATTCCGATTCTTGGTATGGCACCTATTGTACTGGCAATTACCAAGGATATCAATAAAAGCCGTATTGTGATTGCGGCAATTTTGACCTTTTATCCGGTAGCAACGAATACCCTGGCTGGTTTTAAGGCAGTGGAAAAGGAAAAGCACGAGCTTATGTATTCCATTGCCGCTACCAAATACCAGATTTACAGCAAGTTATTAATACCCTCCTGTATGCCATATTTCTTTACCGGGCTTAAAATATCCGCTCCAATGGCAATTACGGCTTCCATCTTAGTAGATACCCTGCAGGGAGGAGGGGGGCTTGGAACTATGCTGTCCCAATCCTTAAAGCATGCCATGTCCATCTATGTATTTTGGCAGATAGTATTCTTCAGTGCAATTATTGGAATTCTTAGCTACTATCTGATGATGGTAATTGAAAAAATACTCTCCCCTTACAAGCGTAAGGGACCAAAAGTGAAAGCAGAGGTGAATGCAGATGAAAAAACTGCGTAGCAAATTCAACCGGCAGACAATCACCACAATTCTATATCCGGTATTATTTGGCGTGTTAATAGCAGTTCTGTGGCAGACACAGCTGCTTCATAAAATCATCGGAGCGGACACCTTTACCTTACCGCTTCCCAAAAGGATCTTTGGAATCATTACGGATAATTGGAGTAACATTCTGATAAATGTAAGAGCGACGGTTATTGTTGCTCTGGGTGGTTTGGTTTTAGGCTCGTTATTTGGATATTTGCTTGCAATTGTAGCAACGGTATTTCCTAAATGGGGTTCGGGAGGACTTACCATAGCATCTGCCTTTAATGCAATACCGATTATTGCTATAGCCCCTATCCTTAACAATCTGACCAAGGATTTCAGCAAGGACCCCAACATCAGAAGTATGTTTGCAAAAATGCTGGTGGTTATGATTACCTGTACCGTCTCCATGAGTATTAATTCCTATCGTGGCTTTACAGAATTAAAACCTTTTTCACTGGATTTGATGGAATCCTATGCTGCAAAAAAGACGGCTATATTCTTTAAGCTTCGTGTTCCAAACAGCATTCCCTATGTCTTTACTGCTCTAAGAATCAGCGTACCGGCCTGTGTAATCAGTGCCCTGGTCAGTGAATACTTTGCCGAATATGTTATTGGGGTAGGACGCCAGATTCGTGAGAATATCGTGCTTGCACAATATGCAACTGCCTGGGCTTACATTGCCATAGCCTGTGGGATTGGAATTGTAATGTATGTAATTCTATTAATCGTTGAAGGTGTTTTATTGAAGGGACGCCGTTAATCAAAACAAACTTTTGATTATAAAAGCTATCTTGCTTTTTATAATAAATAACCGCAGATTACACTAAAAGGAGGCTTAATTTATGAAAAGATTATATTTAAGAAAAATCAGTGCATTACTTATGATGTGTGTACTTCTGATTACCGCACTTGCCGGCTGCGGCAAGAAGGCAGAAAATGTATCCGATAACGCTGCAACAGAGGCACCTACGGCAACGGAAGAAGCTTTGACACCGACAGAAGCACCTGCTGCAACTGAAGCAGCCGGACCTTATTATTCGGCAGATGCATCCGTAGAAAGTGTTGTAACCGATGCGGCAGGAAAGGGTATGGTTGGTAACTGGGGGCTTGGCAACGAGTATGAAATACAGGCTCTTTTAACGAAATACAATCAGCCTACTACTTACCTAAGCCAGGCATTTGATATGGACGGCTTTGATGATGATTCCATTCTCTTAGCATCTGCCATGACCTACAACGAACTTGGGCTGGTAAAAAACTCCTATGACGGCGGCTACGGTTACGGCGATGGCGTAAAATACATCGACATGAATGATGAAGGGGTAGCAATGCTTGAGGATAACATCTTTACAACAGGCAAGTTTGCAAAAGAGAACCCCGAGACAGTAAAAGCATTTATTTATGCTTCCATGAAGGGCTGGGCATATGCCTGTGCCAATCCTGATGAAGCAGCCCAAATCGTCTACAAATACGGTTCGTCCGTATCGGCAGACCATCAGGCATACATGGCAGGAGAGGTTAAGAAGTTAGTGGAAACAGATATGACCGGTGCAGCTGTTACCAATTACGGAAATATGGATGACACAGCCATGCAGCAGACACTGGATCTTGCTAAGAAGTATATTAAGTTAGACGACTCTGCAGCAGCCGATAAATTACAGACACTTACCCTCGATGATATCAGAGATACTTCTTTCTTTACAGCAGCAGCCGCATCCGACGGTAAATTCACTCCGGAGAAAAAAGATGTATCCATTCAGTTGAAATGGCTGCCCCAGGCGCAGTTCATGGGATATTACGTGGCACTTGACAAAGGCTACTACAGCGAAGCTGGTTTAAATGTCAAGATTGTTCCCGGCGGCGGTGACATTGGTGAAACAACAGCAGTATATACCGGTCAGGTTGACTTTGGTGTAACCTGGGTATCCAACCTGATTGCGGCAAAAGCAGGCGGCATGGACTTAGTGGAAGTAACACAGGTATACCAAAGATCCGGTCTTGTACTGGTGTATAAAATTAATAAGTAATCCTCTGGATTTCTTGTGATAGGGCTGCTGGAAATAACGGCTGTTATAACAGCCGTTGCGGCAGGTCTATTGATATTCTTAAACTGCACAAACAGGAAACAGATATAGAATTGTCTGAAACAGCAGGCGGATTGATTGGCCGTATGGCGGCAGAAGGATTAGGAGGTGCGGTAATAATGGATCTGATTATTAAAAACGGAACGATTGTAACAGCAAAGGAGAGCTTTGTTGCCGATATTGCAGTAAAGGATGGCAAAATTGCCTGCATCGGATCAAATCTTTCCATGGAGGCAGCAAAAACAGTAGATGCAACGGGAAAGCTTGTATTACCCGGGGCTATTGATGCTCATACCCATCTGGCAATGCCATTTGGCGGAACGGTATCGGCAGACGGTTATTTATCAGGAACAAGGGCGGCTGCCTGTGGGGGTGTTACTACCGTATTTGACTATCCCATGCAGAGAAAGGGAAAAGGCATCTTAGGAACAATTGAGTCAAGAAAAGCAATGTGTGATCCGGAGGCTTGCGTGGATTATGCCTTCCACTGTATTATCACAGACTTAAACGGCGGAGAATTACTGGAAGAATTTCAAGCTTCCGTGGATTCGGGTGTCACCAGCTTCAAATGCTTCTTTGTGTATAAGAAGGAAGGCATGATGGTGGATGACGGTACTTTTATAAAGATTTTATTAAAAGCGAAAGAAGTTGGTGCGATTACAAATATTCATGCGGAAAATCCGGATGTAATTGACCTGAATATAGAGAAATTCTTAAAGGAAGGCAAAACCTCTGCCTGGTACCATTACTTGAGCAGGCCGGAATTTGTAGAAGCAGAAGCTGACAAAAGAGCTGTTCACTGGGCAAAATCCGTGGAAGCTCCTTTATACATCGTTCACATGGCAGATAAAGAGGGGCTTTTAGCAGCAGTGGAAGCAAAGACAGCTGGACATCCGATTTTTATAGAAACTTGTCCCCAGTACCTGGAGTTTACCAATGAGGTGTACAAAAGAGAGGATGGAAGGAACTTTGTATGCTCCCCTCCGATAAAAGGACAGGAAAGCCAGGATGCCTTATGGGACGCAATTAAGAAAGGAACCATTGATACCGTGGCTACGGATCACTGCCCTTTCCAAAGCTATGAAAAGGACTGGGGAAAGGATGATTTCACCAAGATTCCCAATGGATGCGCAGGGGTAGAAAATCTTTATCCCTACATGCTGGCAGCAGCTAATAGCGGGAAGATAAGCTTTAACCGTGCCGTTGAGCTGTGTTCCACAAATCCGGCCAAAATCTTTGGGTGTGATACGAAGGGTTCCTTAACCGTCGGTAAGGATGCAGATATTGTTATTTACGACAAGGAGAAAGACTTCACAATATCGGTAAACACGATGCATTCTGACTATGACCATACCATATGGGAAGGCAAGAAGCTTCACGGGTATCCGGTTCAGACCTATGTCAGAGGCAGAATGGTATATGATAACGGTGAATTTACCGGGGAGCCGGGATATGGGCAATTTGTAAAACGCAAGACAGCATTGAGCTAATGCCTTAAGCAGGAGGGAGATGTAATTTTGAACAATTTAGTATATCGAGATATTTCAATTATGGAAGAAGCAGGAGGATGCCTCCTCTGTAACAATCCTCCCTGTACCAAAGCCTGCCCTCATAACCTGCCGGTGGACACCGTTATCCGGTCACTGCGATTTGAGAATAAGGCGGGAGCGGCAAACAGACTTCCCCAGAAAATACCCTGCGGTACCTGTACATCAAAAGCCTGTATGGAGGCCTGCCTTAAGAAAAAAATCAACCGTCCGGTGCCAATTGATGAGATGATGGAAGAAACGGTATCCTATCAAAAGGTAAAGCCAGAGAATGCAGACTTATCTATTATTTTTTGCGGGGTACCTTGTGAGAATCCGTTTTTCCTGTCTTCCTCTGTGGTGGGAAGCAATTATGAAATGGTTGCCAAGGCTTTTGAGATGGGCTGGGCCGGGGTTGCATTTAAAACAATCGGGACCTTTGTGCCAAAAGAGGTATCTCCGAGATTTGATGCATTACGCAAGGAATCAGTGCCTTTTATTGGCTTTAAGAATATTGAGCAGATTTCAGACCATTCCCTTTTGGAAAATTTGGGCTTTTTAAAACATCTGAAGAGGGATTATCCTGCCAAGGTAATCATTGCTTCCATTATGGGTCAGACAGAGGAGGAGTGGACCTATCTGGCGAAGCTGATGACAGAGGCAGGAGCGGATATTATTGAATGTAACTTTTCCTGTCCCCATATGGCAGCAGATGGGCTTGGCTCCGATGTCGGTCAGAATCCCGAATTAGTCAGTGCCTATACCAGAGCTGCAAGAAAGGGTACTCATCTTCCGATTCTTGCAAAGATGACTCCAAACATCGGCAATATGGAGATTCCGGCCGTTGCGGCAGTCAAAGCCGGGGCGGATGGAATAGCTGCCATTAATACGATTAAAAGTATCATGAACATAAATCTTGAAACCTTTTCCTCCGGGCCGGATGTGGAGGGAAAGACCAGTGTCGGCGGATATTCCGGAAAAGCAATAAAGCCCATTGCACTTCGGTTTATCCATTCCATGAAAACCTGTGATAAGCTGAAAGAGGTACCCATCAGCGGTATGGGAGGAATTGAAACCTGGCGGGACGCGGCGGAATTCTTAAGCCTTGGCTGTGAAAATATTCAGGTAACCACCTCCGTCATGCAATACGGTTACCGTATTATTGAAGATATGATAGAGGGAATGCAGTTGTATTTAAGCATCCACGGTTTAAAAAGTGTTACCGAAATTATTGGGAAAGCCCTGCCTAAGATTATTCCGGCAGAAGAACTAAACCGTGACAGCATCTGCTATCCCAGATTCGATAAGAGTAAATGCATTGGCTGCGGAAGGTGCTATTTATCCTGCTATGACGGCGGACATCAGGCTTTAAGACAGGATGAGGAGACAGGGAAGCCAATTATGAATCCGGGGAAATGCGTAGGCTGCCATCTTTGCCTGGCGGTTTGTCCGGCAGGGGCAGTTAGGCAGGGAGTAAGAGTAGCCAAATTAGAAGAAGCAACAGGTTAAATAACCGATCAGGTAACAAATATGTTTTTTCTATGGAATGAACCGATGTGCAAGCGAAAAGGGAGGTAGAATAATATGACATGCAGCTTAGAAAGAATGGAAGAAAAAATAAAAACCTTTAGTAAATTTGGAGATACCGGAAGGGGAGGAATCACAAGGTTTTCCTTATCGGAGGAAGCTCTGGCGGCAAGAGCGGAATTTGTAAAGAGAATGGAGGCAATCGGCGCCATTGTCGTGACTGATGATATGGCGAACATGTACGCAACGATTCCCGGAGAAGAAGATCTGCCTGCCATTTATTCCGGTTCCCATATGGATTCCGTAAGACAGGGAGGCAATTATGATGGAATCCTGGGTGTCCTGACAGCCATGGAGGCGGCAGAAACCATTGTGAAAGAAAAGATTCCGCACAGGCATCCCATTACTGTGGTTGTGTGGACCAACGAGGAAGGCGCACGCTTTGAGCCTGCCATGATGTCTTCCGGTGTTATCTGCGGCAAATTCGACAAAGATACCATGCTTGCCTCCGCTGCAAAGGATATCCCCGGGTATACTTTTGGTGAGGCACTGGATGCCAGTGGCTACAAAGGAGAAGAAAAGAACCGGATTACCCCGGAGAAATGCACTGCGCTTGTAGAGCTGCACATTGAACAGGGGCCGGTACTGGAAGCAGAAAAGGTGGATATTGGAATTGTAGAAGGCGTCTGCGGTATGATTAATTATGAGTTCACCCTTTCCGGTCAGGCCGGTCATGCGGGCACAACACCGATGCCCTACCGCAGAGATGCCCTGTATGCTGCGGCAAAGACGATACAATATCTTCACGACGAACTGGATAAACTGGATAAAAAGCTGGTTTACACCACAGGAAAGATTTCCTGCCATCCCAATATCCACACCATCATTCCGGATGAAGTGAAATTTACTCTGGATGCAAGACATCAGGACCCGGAGGTCATTAAGCAGGTGCTTGAGATAATAGAAAGCTTTCCGCCGGTTATCGAAAAATGCGAATTAACTTATGAGAAAGCCTGGTCCAGAAATACCGTTACTTTTACACCTGAATTAGTAAGCATAGTGGAAAAGAGCGCAAAGGAATACGGATACCTGGGCCGCAGAATCTACAGCGGTCCGGGACATGATGCCCAGTTCATGATTGATATGGTACCTGCTACCATGATATTTGTACCAAGCATCGGCGGGCACAGCCATTGTGAGATTGAATATACACCTGTTGAAAATTGTTATAAGGGAGCGAATGTACTGCTTCGTACCTTATTATATATTGATGAAACAAAATAAAGAAAAGCTGCTCTGCAATCAGCCCTGTTATTCCGTAAGAAATACTGGAATAGCAGGGCTTTTAAGGTGTATTTTGTCACATTTTTTATCTGAAATCTTAAGATTCTATTATTTCTAAAAATTCCTTTGAAAAAAACTATAAATATGTATATAATAGAAAAGAGTATGTTTAATTGACAGGTTTATGGAAAAAATTAGAGTGAAAGCTGTAATGCTGTCAAAATATATCCAGAGTCTATAAATTTTATGCCTATGAGAGAAAGATACTGGATACTGTGTACTGGAAATTGTTAAATTATTAGACATTATATAGATGCCGGCTGGAAGAGAAGAAGCTGACTACAAAGTCGCAAAAGAACAGATAGAATCTGAAAGGAGATAAGATATGTTAGGCAGTGATATAGGAATTGATTTAGGAACGGCAAGTGTATTGGTTTATCTAAAGGGTAAAGGCGTGGTATTAAAGGAACCCTCAGTGGTTGCTTTTGACAGAGATACAAATAAAGTAAGGGCAATTGGAGAAGAAGCAAGGCTTATGCTTGGAAGAACACCCGGTAATATCGTGGCTGTCCGTCCTTTAAGACAGGGAGTTATATCAGACTATACGGTTACAGAAAAGATGCTTAAATATTTTATTCAGAAGGCTGTTGGCAAGCACCGTTTTCGTAAGCCTGTAATAAGTGTGTGCGTACCCAGCGGAGTAACAGAAGTAGAAAAGAAGGCAGTTGAGGATGCTACTTATCAGGCAGGTGCCAGAGATGTTAAGATTATTGAAGAGCCTATAGCTGCAGCCATTGGCGCGGGTATTGAAATTTACAGACCCTGCGGTAATATGATTGTAGATATCGGCGGCGGCACAACTGATATCGCAGTAATTTCCTTAGGAGGAACGGTAGTAAGTACTTCTATTAAGATTGCCGGTGATGATTTTGATGAAGCAATCGTAAGATATATGCGTAAGAAACACAATCTTTTAATCGGTGAGAGAACTGCCGAAGAGATTAAGATAAATATCGGCTCTGCATTTAAGAGACCGGAAGTTGTTACCATGGACGTAAGGGGCCGTAACCTGGTTACAGGACTTCCCAAGACCATAACGGTCAGCTCCGATGAAACGGAAGAGGCTTTAAAAGAAACAACATCCCAGATTGTTGAAGCGGTGCACAGTGTATTAGAGAAAACTCCTCCGGAACTGGCAGCAGATATTGCCGACAGAGGTATTGTGTTAACCGGCGGCGGATGCCTTCTTTATGGACTGGAAGAATTGATCGAGAATAAAACAGGTATTAATACCATGACAGCCGAAGACCCCATGACAGCAGTTGCTATCGGTACCGGAAAATATATTGAATATTTAAGCGGCTCCAGGGATTAAGAAAAAGAGCAATATATCCGATAAATAAATATATGGTTTTTGGATTTGATATTCAGAAAAGAGGGCAGTTAAAATGGTTAAGGGTTTATTCACATCCTGGACTGGCATGGCTAATGAACAAAAACGTCTTGACGTAATAACAAATAACCTTGCCAATGCAGCTACGACCGGTTATAAGAAGGACGGTGTTACCAACCAGTCATTTCGTAATTTATTAACTTATAAAGTAAAAGATATGTCCGAAAATTATACGGACAAGCAGATAGGAAAGATGAGCCTTGGTGTGAAGATTGGGGAAGTCTACACAAATTATGACCAGGGTTCCTTTCGAAGCACAGGTAATACCTTTGATTTTGCCATTCAGGGAAAAGGCTTTTTCAACGTATCCACCACCGATAAAAACGGAAATGAAGTTGTAAAGTATACAAGAGATGGTTCTTTTACGATGGATCAGAGCGGCAAGCTTGTGGATGTCAACGGCAATACTCTGATGGGTGAAGGCGGAGAGATTACAATTCCAGACAATACGGCAAATGTCAAGGTGGATGAAAACGGAGGCATTTATGCCGACGGAGTATTTGTTGATAAAATAAAGCTGACGGATTTTACCGATTACAGCTACTTAAAGAAGCAGGGAGACAGCTTCTATCTGGCACAGGACGGTGCTACCCAGTTGGATAGTACTGCTAAAATCCAGCAGGGATATACAGAGCAGTCCAATGTTAATGTTGTGGCAGAAATGACCAGCATGATAGCTATAACAAGAGCTTATGAAGCAAACCAGAAGGTGATACAGACCATAGACGGGACCCTTGACCTGGCTGCCAATTCTGTAGGTAAAGTATAGTACAATAGAAAGGAATAAAAACCTATGATGCGTTCATTGTGGACAGCAGCTTCCGGAATGATTTCCCAGCAGACCAATGTGGATACCATATCAAACAATCTGGCGAATATCAATACAACCGGCTATAAGAAGGAAACTGCCCAATTTAAGTCTTTGCTATATCAGACAATTCAGAATAAGTCAACTGACAGCACAGGCGGTACAAAGCCTGTCGGAGCGCAGACAGGACTTGGCGTGAAGAACTCTGCCATTGTATCACAGTATACCCAGGGTGTATTAAAACAGACAGACAATGACTATGATTTTGCAATAGAAGGAAATGGATTTTTTATGGTACAGACCGGTGATGGAAGCGTCGGATACACAAGAAGCGGTACTTTTGGGCTTTCTATGGGACCTAATGGACTTACCCTTGCTACTACGGAAGGTTACCCGGTACTTGATACCTCGGGATCGCCAATTGTATTTGGTATTGATAAAGATCCCTCATTGCTTACGTTGGATGAAAACGGTAATTTTCTTTATCCCCAAAATGGAACCGTAGAGCCTTTAGGCATTCAGATAGGGCTTGTACAGTTTAATAATCCGGCAGGACTTGAGAAGACTTCAAACAGTATTTTAACGGAAACAGCATCTTCCGGAACAGCCAGGCTGGAAAGCCAGGATGCCGCTTTAAAGAAGAGCACCGTTAAGAGGGGCTATCTTGAAAATTCAAACGTACAGGCAGCAACCGAGATGGTGGATTTAATTGTTGCCCAGAGAGCTTATGAAATGAATTCCAAAGCAATTAATGCAGCGGATGAGATGCTTCAGCAGGCGAATAACCTTCGCAGGTAGTGTAAAGGAGGCAGAGTATGAGTATTAGTATTGGCGGCAATTATTCAGTTGATGCAGCTTTAGCCCAGGCAGATTCCTCAAAGGGTACTGCTAAGCTTGAGAATACCTTAAATAAAAATCTTAAAAATGCGACAGATGATGAATTGATGGATGTCTGCAAAAGTTTCGAATCCTATCTGGTTGAGCAGATGTTTAAGGAAATGAAGAAAACTGTTGGTTCGGAAGAAGAGGAAAGCCCCTATGTTTCTTATTTTGGAGATACCCTCTATGAGAAGTACGCAGATGATGTAATGGAAAACGGCGGTTTGGGCATAGCCCAAATGCTTTATGAATCCATGAAACGCAATGCTTAATGAAAGTTACATATGATATATTCTTGCGCCTAGAAAACCGCCGCACTTTGTTTCTGAATGAAGAAATGAGGGATAGCCGCTTTCTGGGCGCAATTTGTAATCCATATGAAAAGATATCACAGAGAAATCTGGAATTTATATATTTTAGAGGTAACAGGCAGAAAGCAGGTGAAAGATAAGTTGGCGGAAGAAATAGAAGGGTATGTAGAACGGATAGTATTTCGAAATGCCGAGAATGGTTATACCGTTTTGACCCTCGTAAAAGATGAAGAAGAGACCACCTGTGTTGGAACGTTTACCTTTATCAATGAAGGAGAGCTTATACGGTGCAGCGGCAAATACACGGCGCACCAGATTTATGGAGAGCAGTTCCTGATTGAGACCTATGAATTTAAAGAACCTGAAGATATTGACTCTATTGAGAAATACTTAGGCTCCGGGGCGATTAAAGGGGTAGGAAGTGCCCTGGCAGCGCGTATTGTCAGAAAGTTTAAGGGAGATACCTTTCGAATTATAGAAGAAGAGCCGGAACGCCTGGCGGAAGTAAAAGGCATCAGTGACCATATGGCAAGAGAAATTGCGAAGCAATTCAATGAGAAAAGAGATATGCGCGGAGCAATGATATTTTTGCAGCAATATGGGATTACCACAGCCCTTGCAGTCAAGATATATAAAGAGTACGGTACCAGAATGTACCAGGTCATAAAAGAAAACCCCTACAGGCTGGCAGAGGATATTAATGGGGTGGGATTTAAACTGGCCGATGAAATAGCTGCCAGAGTCGGAATCGGGACAGAGTCAGATTACCGTATTAAGGCTGCCATTTTGTATGTTTTGCTTCAAGGCAGCAGCAATGGACATGTATATCTGCCGGAGGAATTATTGTACCGGAAGGTATGTGAATTGTTGGGAATTTCAACTGCGGGCATATCGGAGCAGATTAATAACCTTTCGGTAGAGAAAAAGATTATAATAAAAGCAAATGGTGAAGAAAAACAAATTTACAGTGCAGGACTGTATTATCTTGAGCTTAATACTGCAAAAATGCTAAGTGATTTGAATATTAAGTATGATTTGCCCCTTATAGAGATTGATTACCGCCTGAAATCCGTAGAAAAGCAGTTTCAGATAGAATTGGACGAGTTGCAGCGGACTGCCGTAATAGAAGCAGCAAGAAATGGTATACTAATAGTAACAGGAGGACCTGGAACCGGCAAGACCACCACAATTAATGCAATTATCCGCTTCTTTGAGGCGGAAGGGATGGACTTACTTTTAGCGGCACCTACCGGCAGAGCTGCCAAGAGAATGACGGAAACCACAGGCTATGAAGCAAAAACTATTCATAGGCTTTTAGAAATCTCAAAGATGTCAGGGGACATGGAGGGCAAGCTGGTATTTGAGAGAAATGAAGGCAACCCCCTGGAAACAGATGTAATTATTATTGATGAGATGTCCATGGTGGATGTCACGTTGATGCATGCACTTCTTAGAGCCGTGACGGTAGGCACCAGGCTGATTCTGGTAGGAGATGTCAACCAGCTTCCGTCGGTGGGACCTGGGAATGTATTAAAGGATATTATCAATTCCCATGCTTTTAATGTGGTAAAACTTACAAAAATTTTTCGGCAGGCAAAAGAAAGTGACATTATTGTAAATGCGCATAAGATAAATGCGGGAGAGCAGATAGAGCTAAATAACAAGTCCAAGGACTTCTTTTTGTTAAAGCGAGAAGATGTCAAGGATGTTATTGGTGTCACTATTGCGCTTGTCAGGGACAAGATGCCGGGATATGTAAATGCATCTCCCTTTGATATACAGGTATTAACTCCTATGAGAAAAGGGGAGCTGGGAGTAGAAAAGCTGAATGGAGTCTTGCAGCAGTATCTGAATCCGCCTGCCGATGAAAAGCGGGAAAAGGAATATCACAACATCATTTTCCGCGAAGGCGATAAGGTCATGCAGATTAAGAATAACTACCAGCTTGCATGGGAAAGCAAAAGCCGCTATGGTATTACGACGGAGAGCGGAATGGGAATCTACAACGGGGATACGGGGATTATTAAAGAAATTAACCATTTTGCAGAACAACTGACCGTAGAATTTGATGAAGGGAGAATGGTTGAATATCCCTTTAGCCAGCTGGAGGAGTTAGAGCTTGCTTATGCCATCACCATCCATAAGTCCCAGGGCAGTGAATATCCGGCAGTGGTGCTTCCGCTTTTAACAGGCCCCAGGATGCTGCTAAACAGAAATATCCTGTATACGGCCGTTACCAGGGCCAAAAATTGTGTAACCATTGTAGGCAGTACCGATACGGTTCAGATAATGATTGACAACGAAAGTGAACAGAGAAGGTATTCCGGACTTACAGAGAGAATAAAAGAGCTGTAATATGCAAAAAATTAGAACATGGCTAATATAGCCAAAAAGAAATAGTGCATGTTTTACAATTTTAAGGTATAATCTTCTTATAATATTAGTATGGAGGAAATTATGGAAAAAACAACACTAGTAATCATGGCAGCCGGGCTTGGCAGCAGATATGGGGGAATCAAGCAGCTTGAGCCGGTAGGTGTAAGCGGCGAAATAATAATGGATTATTCCATCTATGATGCAATTAAGGCAGGTTTTAATAAAATTATATTTATCATCAGAAAAGACCTGGAAAAAGATTTTAAGGAAGTAATCGGAAACCGTATAGCAGAAAAGGTTGAAGTGGAATATGCATTTCAGGAAATAGCAGATCTGCCGGAAGGTTTTAAGGTACCGGAAGGTAGAACAAAACCCTGGGGAACAGGACAGGCTGTTCTTAGCTGCAAGGATATGATAAAGGAGCCATTTGCTGTTATCAATGCCGATGATTATTATGGTAGCGAGGCTTTTGTCAAGATACATGACTATTTGGTACAGGCAGATGTACAGAGCAGTGACTACTGCATGGCTGGATTTGTTCTTGGAAATACCTTAAGTGAGAACGGAACTGTAACCAGAGGGGTATGCCAGGCTGACAAAGACGGGTATCTGATAGATATAAAAGAAACCAGATCTATCGAAAGAAAAGGAAATTCCGCAGTTTCAAGGGAGAAGGAAGGCGAAGAAGTTCTCATTGATTTAAACAGCCCTGTATCCATGAATATGTGGGGCTTTATGCCAGGACTCCTTCCCAGGCTGGAGACAGGTTTTGTCAGCTTCTTAAAGACGGAAGGTGAAGAATTAAAGTCAGAATATCTTTTACCGGAAGAGGTAGGAAGGCTTATAAAGAGGGGAGAAGTTTCTGTTAAGGTACTTTCTACCAATGATAAATGGTTTGGCGTAACTTATAAAGAGGATAAGCAGACCGTAATGGATTCTATCAGTGAGCTTGTGAAAAAGGGCCTTTATCCGGAAAAGTTATATTAAGGAGCAGTACATGTTGGAAACACTGCTTGATATTCTATATCCGAGAAGATGTCCCGTATGCTCTGAGATTGTAGATAAAAGAGGTGAGCTTTCCTGTACTGGGTGCAGGAACAGGCTCATAACCGTGGAAGAACCGAAATGCAAAAAGTGCGGAAAGCCCCTGGAGCAGGAAACAAAAGAATACTGTTATGATTGTGACAGGCGCAGGCATTATTTTGAAAGGGGTTTTAGCTTATGGCTTTATAACGAAGACATGCAAAAATCCATGGCAGATTTTAAGTACAAGGGAAGGCGGGAATATGCCGCCTTCTATATAAATGAGTTATTAAAGAAATACCAGAAAGAAATAGAAGATATTTCACCGGATGCATTGGTGCCAGTACCTATTCATAAGAAAAAGAGACAGACAAGAGGCTATAACCAAGCGGAAATCCTGGCGGATGAGCTGGGGAAAAGACTTAATTTACCGGTGTTATCAGAACTGCTTATCAGAAAGAAGGATACTCTTCCCCAGAAGCAGTTAAATGATAAAGAACGTTTCCGTAATATTTCAGAGGCATTTGCCTTCTCCCAGGAAGAGAGATGTAACTATAAGAAGGAGCTTCAAAGAGTACTTCTGGTGGATGACATCTACACTACGGGAAGTACAATAGAAGCATGTGCAAGAGCACTTAAAATGAATGGTATAGAAGAAGTTTATTTTGTCAGTATATGTATAGGCAAAGGTTACTAAGGAGGATTTAGAATGGATGTTAGAAACTGCAAAAACTGCGGCAAATTATTCAATTATATAGGCGGGCAGCCTTTATGCCCTACCTGTATGAAGGCATTGGATGACAAATTTGACCAGGTAAAGGAATATATTTATGACCATCCAAGGGCAGGAGTGCAGGAGGTTGCGGAAGAAAATGATGTCACTACGATGCAGATACATAAATGGATCAGGGATGAGAGGCTTTCCTT
Organism: Anaerocolumna xylanovorans DSM 12503; assembly: GCF_900143645.1. GTDB lineage: Bacteria > Bacillota > Clostridia > Lachnospirales > Lachnospiraceae > Anaerocolumna > Anaerocolumna xylanovorans. The sequence goes on from NZ_FRFD01000006.1 coordinate 290,764, forward strand.
TACAGAAGACTCCATGGTTTCACTGGAATGTGAGATGTGTGGGGCTTCCATCAGAACAGGGCGTTTCTGCAAGAGCTGCAAAGACAAATTATCCAGCCACTTTGGCAGCCTGTATGAACAGATTCCGGAAGAAAAGAAGAGGGAATTTAAGGAAGAGTCAAAGATGCGCTTTCTGCAAAACCGTGGCGGTAATAAAGGGAAAGGACCCCTTTAAGAAAAACCAACCGTTTATAAAAAGGGTTCTATCATAAATGCCGGTGTGCGGACTTTATGATAGAACCCCTTTTATGATGATATAATACTGCCAGGCTATTTTATTTTCTCTATTCCTTCGGTGGTTATGCGGATTTTCTGCTCCTTCATAAGCCTTCCGACAGCTCTTTTATAAGCATTTTTACTTAGACCGAACTTTTCTGCAATGAGGGAAGGCTCGGTTTTATCGTGATAGGGAAGAAAGCCGCCGGCTTCTTCTAATAACTTATAAACTAATTCGGCATCCGCATCAATCTGGATGGGAATTTCCTCTCTAAGACTTAAATCCAGCTTGCCATCTTCTTTAACAGAAGTAACTCTGGCTTCTACGCTATCTCCTGCTTTTAAATTCGTTTTCAGCTCCTTTTCGGGAACAAGGGCACTGTAGCAATTGTCAACAGCAACAAAGGCCCCAAAGCTTTTAATAATCTCATAAACGGTACCGATAACCTTGTCCCCTTTTTTATAGGGGGAATCCTGTTTCAGGTAGTCATATATCTTCATGGTCGCGCAAAGCCTGGTACTCTTATCAATGTAGAGGGCAACAAGAACCTGATCACCTGTATGAACACGCTCTGTCTGTTCCTTAAAGGGAAGCAAAAGATCCTTTGCAAGTCCCCAGTCAAGGAAAGCGCCAATAGGAGTAACTTCTTTTACCTGCAAAAGGGCAGTGCCGCCCAATGTGATTTGGGGAGTAAGAGTAGTGGCTATAGGCCTGTCATCGGAATCCTTATATACGAAAACAGGAAGGACATCTCCGGCCTTTATATCTTTTGGAACCTGTGCCTTGGGTAGGAGAATACGTTCTTCGGCCTGTGAGCCCGGCTCCTTTAGATAGATCCCAAAATCAGTGCTTTTAACCATTTCAAGTTCCTGCAATTCACCTAGCTTTATCATAAAATTCCTCCATGCAGCGCGCTTTAGCGCGTATTCAAATCAAAAGTGAAAAATGTTCTATATTCTATAAGGTGTATTCTATAATGGTATATGGTTTATAGTTCATATCGGAAAGTACAACCAACAAGGTATTGTCACTTTGATGGATGCGGGGAATAATTTCATCGCCAAGGACAGCGGACTTTCTGTATTCTGCCCTCATGCCGGTAGCTTTAAAATTCTCTGGAATATACTCTTCGGCCATACGGATGTATTCACCATTATTTACATGGTTGTTGGTATCCAGGTTTCTTCGCTGTACGGAAAAAACGGGAGCATCTGAAAAATCCTTTGGAAGAAGAATTTTACGCGGAGCATACTCCATGGGATATGCCTCTTCCTTTTGATACGCCTCTGTTACCGTATCATCGATTCTTGCGGGACAATTGTTTAATGTATCCATATATACCCAGACAGAGTTAGCCACAGCTAAGACCTGTTCATTAGCATCTTGTATCATGAAATTCCGGTAACCGTAGAAAGTGTTAAAATCATAGGCCCAGGTAGAAACGGCAATATCTTCTCCAAAAACAGGAAAGCGGTTCACGTTGATCTGCCAGGCATTCATAAGCCATAGACGGTGGTGCTTCTCAAGGTAATCCAGTCCTACTCCGATATCTTCTGAATGAAATATACTGCAATCCTGAAAATAATTTATAATCGAATAAAAATCCAATTCTTTATTGGTACAGACCTCGCTGTATCGTACTCTGCTGTTGAAACTGTACATAATAACCTCTTTCCAATTTTTCGCATATCTGCCAACATAGATTATTGTACCATATTTTTTTCTATTATGATACAAGTTCTTTAATGTTTTACTGGCTGTCCACATAAAAATATAGAAATAGAGTTATTTTTATAAAAAGTAGTGAAAATCTTTTTCGTATAGTATATAATAATTCTTAATAATGAATAAAGCGGAGGGTATATCAATGAAGAGACTAATTAGCACATCCAATGCACCGGCAGCAATTGGCCCTTATTCACAGGCTGTTATCATAAATGATATGGTTTATACCTCTGGTATAATTCCCATTAATCCCGAGGATGGTACCATCGTTAACGGAGGCATAAAAGAACAGGCCAATAGAGTGTTAAAAAGCCTTGCTGCTCTTTTAAAGGACAGCGGCACAGATCTTAGTAAGGTAATAAAGACAACTGTTTTTATCAAGAACATGGAGGATTTTCCCCTGATCAATGAGGTATATGCTTCTTTCTTTACAGAGAATTTTCCGGCCCGCTCCTGCGTAGAGGTTGCCAGGCTTCCGAAAGATGTGCTGATTGAAATAGAAGCAATAGCTTATATATAAATTCGTTGGGGGTTATATTGAAAGGATGGATTTTTTGGACTCGATAGACTATTATAATAAGAATGCAAATCTTTATTTTGAGAATACTGTTGATAGTAATACACAGGAAAGCAGAGAGAAATTTTTATCAGTTCTTTCAGAAGGCGGAGCCATATTAGACTTAGGGTGCGGTTCAGGCAGGGACAGCCTTGAATTCATACAAAGCGGCTATGATGTAACTGCTATTGATGGAGCCGAAGAGCTTTGCGAACTGGCGTCCATTCATATTGGCCAGGACGTGCTGTGCATGCAGTTTAAGGAACTGGATTTTGATGAGGTTTTTGACGGCATATGGGCCAGTGCCTCCCTTCTACATATCGTTCCGGATGAATTTGATGAAATATTTCAAAAGATCATCAAGGCGTTAAAACCGCAGGGTGTGCTATATATGTCTTTTGGACATGGAGACTTTGCGGGATACCGTAACGGAAGATATTTTAAGGATTTTAAAACGAAAGCCATGAAGGATTTCCTGACGGGATATCCGGAAATTGAACTGCTTGAAATCTGGAAAAGCACAGAGGACCTGGGAGAGGCAAATCTTGATGAGTGGCTGCATGTATTATTAAAAAAGCATGAAGATAAACAGGAGTAGGTATGAATCAGGTAAAATCAGTCAACAGGGTTTTTCTCGCTACGGTATTAATTACATTTGCAGGTATTTTTATAAATCCCTGGGTATACTATGCTACTGATAACTACTTATATACCCTTATCATTTCGCAGTTTTTGCTGATTATACCTTCTGTTATCTATCTGGTAAGGCAAAAGAGGGGAATTGCAGATATCATTGGTTTTCGGCGGATCAGCTTTGGAAATGTTGTGCTCTTAATGATTTTTACTTTCCTGATATTACCGCTTATGGGGCTGATCAATGCTATTTCCATGCTCTTTGTAAGAAATGATACGACACAGGTGATTGAAAGCCTTGTGGGAGGAAATGGACTTATCATCGGCCTTATTATGGTAGGACTGGTGCCGTGTATTATGGAAGAGAGTGTTTACCGCGGAGTTCTTTTTCAAGGTTACCGTACCACAAGTACGTTAAAAGGGATTCTCTTGAGCGGATTGCTGTTTGGCCTTATCCACCAGAATTTCAATCAATTTTCCTATGCATTTGTAATGGGTGTGATATTTGCTTTTGTAATTGAAGCAACGGGTTCTATACTGTCTACCATGATAATACACTTTATTATCAACAGCACTTCTGTTATCAGTTTGATCCTGTCGACTGGCCCCAATGGCCTGGCGGACTCAAAAGCAGTTTCCGAATATGCACAGAAATTAAGCGCAGGCTATATCATTACGGTCCTTTTGCCCATAGCTGCCGTTTCTACCTTGCTTGCTTTTTTTGTATTCCGCGTTTTGGCTGACAATTCCGGCAGATGGGAACATATAAAGGAGATATTTAAAAAGAAACCAAAGGCGCATCTTATTACCCCAAGTTTGGTGATAGGAATAGTCCTTTGTCTGATTATTATGATAGCAAATGAATATGTGGGAAGGATTAACGGGGGAGCCCAAAATGATGAAGGTTTTGTGACAGTCCTATATGGATTGGTACAAACCATTCATAATTTCTTTCTGTAGCTATTGCCTAAGGTGTATATCAAATACGCCAAGGGCTTTTCTTTTTCATAAAATGTGTTAAAATATAAATGCAATTAGATTGTGAACAATTTTTATCAATCGATGCAATACAGAAAAGAAACGGAGGAATTGATGTATGGATAAAATATATGAACTGGCAGTGATAGGCTCTGGTCCCGCAGGGCTGACAGCAGCTTTATACGCAGGAAGAGCAGAGCTTGATACGGTAGTAATCGAAAAAGCGCCAATCAGCGGAGGGCAGATTATAAATACCTATGAAGTGGATAATTATCCCGGAATCCCCGGAATCAGCGGCTTTGAGCTTGCCAACAGGTTCAGGGAACATTGCGACAAGATGAATGTTCCTTTTGTCACCGGAGAGGTAAAGAATTTTCAGGTAGAGGATGGTATTAAGATTATAACTCTGGATGACGGAACAATATACCGTGCCAGGGCAGCTATCATAGCAACAGGGGCCAATCCGAGAAAGCTTATGGTGGAAGGGGAAGAAAGACTCGCCGGTATGGGTGTATCCTATTGTGCTACCTGTGACGGAGCTTTCTTTAAAAATAAAATAACGGCAGTAGTAGGCGGCGGAGACGTTGCAGTAGAGGATGCTATATTCTTAGCGAGACTTTGCAAAAAGGTCTATGTCATCCATAGAAGAGATGAATTCAGGGCTGCCAGGGCTTACACTACCAAGCTTCTTTCCATGGAGAATGTAGAGGTACTCTGGGATAGTGTTGTAGAAGAAATACAGGGTGGTGAAGTGGTTGAAAAAATTCAGGTGAAGAATGTAAAGAACAATGAGAGCAGGGAATTGGCTGTAGACGGAATATTTATTGCGGTTGGCTATAATCCCAGCTCGGAAGTTTACAAGGATATTCTGGAATTGGCCGGCGGCGGATATATCAAGGCAGATGAATCCTGTCAGACCAATATTCCGGGAGTATTTGCAGCAGGCGATATCCGCACAAAGGAATTAAGGCAGATTATAACGGCTGCTTCCGATGGTGCCAATGCGATTACCGGAGCAGAAAAGTACCTAAATAGTTTATAATTGACACTATTAATAGAAAGTTTTAAAAATATTATCGGATTATAAGAAAATGGATAAATAAACCATATAATTTATTAATTTATGCGTTGACAGCAGTAGTATGCTTTGATATAATAACCTCATGATATTTAATAATTTCGTAACATTTAATAAAGAGTTATACTAACGATAACATACATTTAATTGAATTGTTACATTCGCATAAAACCGTAAGGAGGTTACATGTCAAATGCTAAAGAGTACTGCTGTTAAGGTATCTTTGTGTACTGCTGCATTGTTCTTTTCCCTGGGTGCGGGAATAAGGGTTCAGGCAGCAGAGAGTATTTCGGACACTGGGCTGGCAGGAATAACGCCTGTTCTTGATAGTTATTACGTGGCTACTGCAGAGGTAGAAAAGGGAGAAGCGGAAGAATTACTGGATTCCTTTGCAAAACAGAAAGAAGAGCCAAGCAGCAATGAAGTGAAAAAGGTAGTATCGCCTTACGCAAATCTGGGAATTTCCGTAGCAGACAATTATGTTAATATCCGAAAGGAAGCCAATACGGAAAGTGAAATCGTAGGTAAGCTGTATAAGGGATGTGCGACAGACATTCTTGCAAGAAAAGGTGACTGGGTTAAGATTAAATCCGGTAAGGTAAAAGGTTATATCAATGCAGATTTTTTAGCTATTGGTACGGAAGCAGAAAAGCTGGTTGATGAATATGCAGATAAATATGCTACTGTAAATACACAAACCTTATTTGTAAGAGAAAAGCCCGGAACGGATAAGACCATAGTTACCATGGTACCGCAGGGTGAAACCTATTATATATCAAAAGAATTCAAAAAATGGGCCAAAATTGAAATCGATCAAGGCGAAAGCGGATTCGTATCGAAGGATTACATAACAATAGATGTAAAATTTAAGTATGCTATCTCCATTGAAGAAGAAATGGCTAAGATAGCGGCAGAAAAGGCAGCGAAGAAAGCAGAGGCTGACAGGCTTGCAGCTCTTGCACAGGAACGTGAAGAGCGGAGACAGAGGGAAGAGGCATCAAAGTCAACCCAAAGCTCCAGTAATTCAAGCAGTTCCAGTAATTCAAGCAGCTCCAGTAATTCAAACAGTTCAAGCAGCTCCTCCGGAAGTTCATCGGGAAGCTCCTCTGGTTCCGGAAGCGGGCAGTCTGTTGCAAATTATGCATTAAACTTTGTTGGAAATCGCTATGTATGGGGAGGAACAAGCTTAACAAACGGAGCGGATTGTTCCGGCTTTGTATATGCCGTATATTCCCACTTTGGATATGATATTCCAAGGACCTCCAGAGATCAGGCAGCAAGTGCAGGACATGAAGTAAGCATAAGCAACTTACAGCCGGGAGATTTGATTTTCTACACGAACTCCGGCGGATCGGTAAATCATGTTGCAATGTACATAGGCAATGGCCAGGTAGTAAATGCCAGCAATGAAAGAGATGGTATTAAGATATCCAGATATAATTACCGTACACCATATAAGGCAAGAAGAATAACGAATTAGTATATTTGTACCGCAGATAGGTTAAACTAGCTGCGGTACTTTTTCGTTTGTTTAAAAGAATTTTGGCAAGGGTAATTTTCAAAAAATGACTGTCAAAAGGTGTTTTTGATAGAATTTTTTGATAATTAACAAAAATTATTTCATTTGAAGAAAATAATTTTCCTGAGAAATTGGGATTGACAAAACCCGGATTGTACAATGTGCACAAAATATCATCCTACGCAATTGTAAAAATATGGGCATTGAGTAGAGGGGAATCTTTATCCAAAAGTTATCCACAATAAAAAAGCCTGATTTTTTCCGCTAATGAAAGTTATACACAGAGTTATCCACATTATCCACAGGTATAAACCACTATTGTGGAATGTGGAGGGAACTGTCAAGGTAGAAAATTTGTTTTGTAAGTTATGATAATATGAAAAGCATGTAAAATATTTGTAGATAAATGGAAACGAATGTAATTGTCGAAAAACTATCAGATATGACATACAATGATAGGACGATAGTCTGATATTTTAGATGAAGTCGGAACAAGTAGGATAGTAGGAACAGTTCTCTTTTTAATTAACAAAGGAGCGTCATGCGTTAGTCCTACTATTCGGAAATAGCTTGTCACATATACGGGCGTGTGTTATAATAATGTTAAGCAATAGTAATATAAAAGTTAAAAGGAGTTGATTCATATGCGTTTTATAATAAGCGGCAAAAACATCGAGGTAACAGAAGGTCTCAAAACAGCGGTATATGAAAAGATTGGAAAGCTTGAAAAATATTTCACTCCTGATACTGAAATCCATGTAACAATGAGTGTCGAAAAAGAAAGGCAGAAAATAGAAGTAACCATACCCATGAAAGGAAGCATGGTAAGAGCGGAACAGACCAGCACGGATATGTATGTTTCTATTGATCTTGTAGAAGAGATTATAGAGCGTCAATTAAGAAAATATAAAAATAAGCTGATTGAACAAAAGCAGGCTATCATAAATTTGAATCAGGAATTTATTGATGATTCTTATGAGGAAGAGAATAGCATTAAGATTATCCGTACAAAGAAATTCGCAATCAAACCCATGGATCCGGAAGAAGCTTGCGTTCAGATGGAGTTATTAGGTCACAACTTCTTTGTATACCGCAATGCGGAAACCGATGAGGTGAATGTGGTCTATAAACGTAAGGGCAATACTTATGGTTTAATTGAACCGGAATTCTAGACAGGATAAAGAAGCAGTAATAGTAAAGAAAATATCAGATTAATCAGGGGGACTGTTAGTACAGCCCCCTTTTTAGTGTTAATTCTGAAATAATATCGTTTAATGCTATAAATTATAGGAATAAATGGTAAGTAAAAGGGCTTTTCTTATAAAATGGTTGCTAACTAACTGGGGAAATGATACAATGTATTTTATGAAAAAATTATTTGACCAGAATTAAATCTTAGCACCCATTGAAATAAATACAGGAGTGAATAATATGAGTCTCGTAACGAAAATTTTTGGTACACACAGTCAAAGGGAAATTAAGCTTATTATGCCCATTGTAGACCAGATCGAGGCATTGGAACCTTCCATTAAGGCATTATCCGATGCAGAACTAAGAAATAAAACCGTTGAATTTAAGAATAGGCTAAAGAACGGTGAAACGCTGGATGATATCCTGCCGGAAGCTTATGCGGTAGTAAGGGAAGCGGCGGTAAGGACACTGGGACAGAGACCTTTTCCTGTGCAGATATTAGGAGGCATTATTCTTCATCAGGGAAGAATCTCCGAAATGAAGACTGGTGAAGGTAAGACACTTACTTCAACATTTCCCGCCTACTTAAATGCACTTGAGGGTGAAGGCGTACACATTGTTACTGTAAATGATTATCTTGCAAAGCGTGACTCCGAATGGATGGGACAGATTCATGAATTTTTAGGTCTTAAAGTAGGTGTTATCCTAAACAACATGGACAACGACCAGAGAAGAGAAGCCTACGCCTGTGATATCACTTATGCAACCAACAATGAACTTGGATTTGATTATTTAAGAGATAACATGGTTATCTATAAAGAACAGCTTGTACAGCGGAAACTGCACTATGCCATTATCGATGAGGTGGATTCCGTATTAATTGATGAAGCCAGAACTCCTCTTATTATATCAGGACAGAGCGGCAAATCCACAAAGCTCTATGAAGCCTGTGACATCTTAGCAAGACAGCTTACGAAGGGCAAAGTAAGCGGAGAGCTTACCAAAATGGCTGCTCTTATGAATGAGGATGTAGAAGAAGAAGGCGATTTCGTAGTAAATGAAAAGGACAAATTAGTCAATCTTACTGCGGAGGGTGTGGAAAAGGTAGAGAATTTCTTCCATCTTGAGAATCTTGCGGACCCGGAGAATTTGGAAATACAGCACAATATTATATTAGCCCTAAGAGCCCATTACCTTATGGCAAGGGATAAGGACTATGTGGTAAAGGATGATGAAGTCCTCATTGTAGATGAGTTCACAGGCCGTATCATGCCCGGACGAAGATATTCAGACGGTCTTCACCAGGCCATTGAAGCCAAGGAAAAGGTTAAGGTAAAGAGAGAAAGTAAGACCTTGGCAACGATTACTTTCCAGAACTTCTTCAATAAATATGCCAAGAAATCCGGTATGACAGGTACTGCCCTTACAGAGGAAAAGGAATTCCGTAACATCTATGGAATGGACGTTATTGAAGTGCCTACCAATATATCGGTAGCACGTATTGACAGACAGGATGCGGTTTATAAGACCAAAAGAGAGAAACTGAATGCTGTCGTAGAAGAGATTGTAGAATCTCACAAAAAGGGCCAGCCGGTGCTGGTTGGTACCATTACCATTGAAGCTTCCGAGGAATTGAGTGAGCTCTTAAAGAAAAAGAACGTTCCTCATAAGGTATTGAATGCCAAATTCCACGAGCTGGAAGCTGAAATTATAGCAGATGCCGGACAGGCAGGCGCTGTAACCATCGCTACCAATATGGCAGGCCGTGGTACCGATATTAAGCTTGGTGCCGGTGTGGTAGATCTTGGCGGACTTAAGATAATCGGTACAGAGCGTCATGAATCCAGACGTATTGATAACCAGTTAAGAGGACGTGCCGGTCGTCAGGGAGATCCGGGTGAATCCCGCTTCTATATTTCCCTGGAAGACGATTTAATGAGACTCTTTGGTTCCGAGCGTTTGATGAGTATGTTTAACTCCTTGGGTCTTCCGGAAGGAGAACAGATTGAGCATAATATGTTAAGCAGTGCCATCGAAAAGGCACAGACGAAGATAGAAAATAACAACTATGGTATCCGTAAGAATCTCTTGGAATATGACCAGGTAAATAATGAGCAGAGAGAAATTATCTACAAGGAAAGAAGAAGAGTTCTTGACGGCGAAAGCATGAGAGATACTGTATTCAAAATGATAACCGATACGGTAGAGGATTGTGTAAACACTTGTATCAGTGATGACCAGCTTGCAGAAAACTGGGATTTGAATGAGCTTAATGATATGCTGCTTCCTATCATACCCCTGGAGCCGATTGTATTGGATGCACAAGAGCTTGACCGCATGAAGAAGGCTCCCCTGATGCAGAAGCTAAAAGAAGATGCTATCAAGTTATATGAAGATAAAGAAGCAGAGTTCCCTGAAAAAGAGCAGCTTCGTGAGGTAGAGCGTGTAATTCTGTTAAGAGTTATTGACCGTAAGTGGATGGACCATATTGATGATATGGATCAGTTACGCCAGGGTATTGGTCTTCAGGCATATGGACAGAGAGATCCTTTGGTGGAATTTAAGTTCATGGGCTTTGAAATGTTTGACGAAATGACAAATGCTATCAGAGAAGATACTATTAAGGCCCTGATGCATGTAAGAATTGAGCAGAATGTAGAAAGAGAGCAGGTAGCAAAGGTTACAGGAACCAATAAGGATGATTCTCTTCAGCAGGGACCTGTAAGAAGAACCGGCAAGAAGGTACAGCCTAATGATCCCTGTCCTTGCGGAAGCGGCAAGAAATATAAGTTCTGCTGCGGAAGGAACTAAATACCGGGCTTTTGGGAAAGAGGTGATAGAGTGGTTGAATTAGACCAGATGAAATATACGTTAAATACGTACAAACAGCCATTACTTGAAGTGGGGGATTCACTTTGACCTGGCTAATAAGCTAGAGCGTATCGATATGATTGAGCATATCATGGAGGAGCCGGGCTTTTGGGATTCGCCGGATAAATCTTCGGGATATGTGAAGGAATTAAAGAACCTGAAGGATATTGTAGGAGAGTACAATGGTCTGAAACAGGGATATGAGGACATAGAGACTCTGCTGGAAATGGCATATGAAACAGAAGATGGGTCTTTGATTCCGGAAATACAGGCGGAGCTTGATAAATTTACCGAAGATTTAGAAGAGATGCGGCTTAATACACTGCTCTCCGGTGAATATGATAAAGACAATGCCATAGTAACCCTCCATGCGGGGGCTGGCGGAACAGAGAGCTGTGACTGGGCAAGCATGCTGTTTCGAATGTATCAGAAATGGGCTGATAAAAAAGGTTTCGAAACCCAAGTGCTGGATTATCTGGATGGGGAGGAAGCTGGAATTAAGTCGGTAACCTTTCAGATAAACGGATTGAATGCCTTTGGACATTTAAAATCCGAAAGAGGTGTTCACAGGCTGGTTCGTATATCACCTTTTAATGCAGCAGGAAAACGCCAAACCTCTTTTGTGTCCTGCGATGTAATGCCGGACATTGAAGAAGATACGGGAATTGAGATTGACGAAGGGGACTTAAGGATTGATACTTACCGTTCCAGCGGTGCCGGCGGGCAGCATGTTAACAAAACTTCGTCCGCTATCCGTATAACCCATATCCCTAGCGGGATCGTCGTTCAATGCCAGAATGAACGTTCACAGTTCCAGAACAAGGATAAAGCGATGCAGATGTTAAAGGCAAAGCTATATCTTTTAAAGCAGCAGGAGAATCAGGAAAAGGAATCAGGAATCCGCGGTGAAATAAAAGACATTGCATGGGGAAGCCAGATAAGATCCTATGTTATGCAGCCTTATACCATGGTGAAGGACCATCGCACCAATATGGAAATCGGAAATGCAGCCAGTGTTCTGGACGGTAATCTGGATCCTTTCATTAATGCTTATTTAAAGTGGGCCAGCATTGGCCAGACAAAAGAATAACAGACACAGTTTGTTCAAATGAAAAGGGGGTACCGCATATGATTGCAAAACAGTCTCTGCAGACAAAGCAGGTTATATTTACTTTGAATGATGAAGAATTTGGACTGGATATTATGGTTGTTAATGCTATTGAAAAATTCACGGATTTAATTCCTGTTCCTAATGCACCAGCTTATATTCACGGCATAATGAATTTAAGAGGGGATGTAATTCCGGTTTTCTCACTAAGAAGAAAATTTGGCTTACCAGATAAACCTGTCACAGAAGACTCCAGACTGATTATCACAAAATCGAATGGAATACTTATGGCTTTTGAAGTGGATGGTGTAAAAGAAATCATCGAAATACCCCCTGAAAATATCAGTGAGACCCCTGCTATTGTAAGAGGAATCAATACAACCTACATTCGAAATGTTGCCAATATGAATGGAAGAATGGTAATATTACTGGATCATGACGGGATTTTGTCCTCAAATGAGCAGGAAAAAATCGAAAATATATTGGCTAGGTAAGCTTATCAAACTGTTGTAAAAGTAAAGTAAATATTTATAGAAGCTCCATGGCTTTCCGGCAATCTAAAGGAAGGACATGGAGTTTTTTGATTTACAGGAAGATTTTGAATTGTGCATTTTGAGCAAAAGGAACAGTTAAAAACTTAAAAAATGCATATTTTGTCTTAAGATTGATAATTTATTCAAAAACTGTTGCATTTGAGCATAATATATGCTAAGATATCTTTCTGTGAAAGACAGTTGTATCTCATATACATACAATAGATAACAGGAATGATAAGGAGAAGCGTCCATATGGATGAAGGAAAATACTTCATTGTCAAGAAAAAAGCAGTACCGGAGGTTCTTCTAAAGGTAGTGGAAGCAAAAAGGCTTTTAGACTCTGAGAAGGTGTTTACGGTACAGGAAGCAGCTGATATAGTAGGAATCAGCAGAAGCTCCTTTTATAAATATAAAGACGATATCTTTCCTTTTCATGAGAACACAAGAGGAAAGACAATTACCTTTATGCTGCAAATTGATGATAAGCCGGGTATCTTATCCGGTGTGTTAAATTGCATATCACAAAATGGTGTAAATATATTGACCATACATCAGAGTATTCCTGTTAATGGGATTGCATCCCTGACATTAAGCATAGAGATACCGGGTCAATTTGAAAATACGGCAATAATTTTTGAGGCCATTGAGGCTTTGGATGGAATACATTATACCAAAATCTTAGCAAGAGAGTAGCAGGGAATAATAACTGATAGAAAGGAGTTTACATGGTAAATATAGCGGTTTTAGGTTATGGAACAGTAGGGTCCGGAGTGATTGAGGTATTGAATCTGAATGGTGAGAGCATCAGTAAGCGCTGCGGGCATGATATTAATGTGAAGTATATATTAGACCTGAGGGATTTCAAGGGTGAGCCGGTTGAAAAGCTGATTGTTCATGATTACAATGTTATTGTAAATGACCCGGAAATTAAGATTATAGTAGAGGTAATGGGTGGAGTTGAACCGGCCTATACCTTTGTGAAAGAAGCTATTTTAAAGGGAAAAAGTGTTTGTACCTCCAATAAAGAGCTGGTAGCAAAGCATGGTGCGGAACTATTGGAGTTATCTAAGGCCCAGAAGGTGAATTTTCTCTTTGAAGCAAGCGTAGGAGGCGGAATACCGATTATCCGCCCCCTAAACCAGTCCTTAACAGCAGATGAGATAGAAGAAATAACAGGCATATTAAACGGCACAACCAATTATATTCTAACAAAGATGAGCGCAGACAACGAAGGTTTTGATTCAGCCTTAAAGGAAGCGCAGGCTTTAGGGTATGCGGAGCGCAACCCGGAGGCTGATGTTGAAGGATATGATGCATGCAGAAAGATTGCAATTCTTTCTTCCCTGGCCTTTGGCATGCAGGTGGACTTTGAAGATATTTATACGGAGGGTATTTCACAAATATCGGATATCGATGTTTTATATGCCAAAGCGATGGGAGCAAGCATTAAGCTCCTTGCCACCAGCAGAAAAGTGGGGAACCGGGTTTATGCCATGGTTGCTCCTATGCTGATTAAGCCTACCCATCCCTTATTCAGTGTAAATGGGGTATTTAACGGGATATTCGTCAGAGGAAATGTCATTGGTGATGTTATGTTTTACGGAAGCGGTGCCGGAAAGCTTCCAACTGCCAGCGCAGTGGTAGCCGATGTGGTAGACGCAGCAAAGCATGTGGGTACCAATATTATGACTTTCTGGAGCAGTAAGAAACTGGAACTGGCGGATGCAAAGACAGCCCCGCACCGTTTCTTTGTCAGAATATCTGACTGCGATGATAACACACGGGAGTTAATTAATCAGGTCTTTGGTAAAATAGAAGAGATTAAGGTAAATGCAAGGGAGAAGGATTATGCCTTTTTAACAGAAGCTTTAAGTGAAGCAGAATATGATGAAAAGGCAGATAAGATAGGAAAGACCTTAAACCGTATCAGAGTCATGTTTTAAACATTTCACATTTTTTCATATACGGAAAAAAGAAGAATTCCGGGAAAGAAGGCTTTATGAAATACGTTATTGTACTTGGAGATGGAATGGCAGATGAACCCTTAGAAGAATTAGGCGGTAAGACACCGCTTGCTTATGCACATACCCCTTATATGAACGAACTGGCCAGGATGTCAGAAATCGGTCTGGCAAAGACTGTACCAAATGGTATGAAGCCAGGCAGCGATACTGCCAATCTGTCAGTTTTAGGATATGATCCCAAGGAGAATTATACAGGACGTTCCCCTTTGGAGGCATTAAGCATTGGTGTTGATATGAAGCCGGAGGATATTGCTCTGCGTTGTAATATTGTTACACTGTCAGAGGAAGATGTGCCCTACGAAGAAAGAACAATAATAGATCACAGCTCCAGCGAAATAACCACTGAGGATGCAGCGGTACTGCTGGCAGCTGTTAAGGAAGCACTGGAAACGGAAAGCTATAAATATTATGTGGGCACCAGCTACCGCCATTTAACCATATGGGATAAGGGCGAAGTTGTGGAATTAACGCCTCCTCATGATATTTTAGGTAAGGTAATCAAAGAATATCTGCCGGAAGAAAAAGCGTTAAAAGAGATGATGGTAAAGAGCTATGAAGTCCTGAATAATCACCCTCTTAATATAGAAAGGGTGGAGAAAGGGCTACATAAGGCTAATTCTATCTGGTTCTGGGGAGCTGGTACTAAACCGGATCTGGCAGGCTTTGAAGGTAAATTCGGGAAAAAAGGTTCTATGATATCAGCTGTGGATTTGTTAAAGGGAATTGCTGTGGGAGCCGGAATGAAAGTAGTTGAGGTAGAAGGGGCGGACGGAACTCTTCACACCAATTATGAGGGAAAGGCCATGGCAGCCGTTAAAGAGTTGACAGAAAATAATCAGGATTTTGTATATATTCATGTAGAAGCTCCCGATGAAATGGGTCATCAAGGCAGTACTGTGAATAAAATAAAAGCAATAGAGTATTTAGATAAAAGGATAATAGGGATAGTAAAGGAGCAATTGGAAAAAGAAGGAGTGGAATACAGGATGTTAATAATGCCTGACCATCCGACGCCGATTCATTTACGTACCCATACTGGAAACCCTGTTCCTTATATGCTCTATGACAGTACCAAAAAGCTTGATAACTCCTGGGAATACACAGAAGAAGCTGCACTTATGAGCGGCAGCCTGGTGGAAAACGGGTATGAGATGATTCAAAAGCTGTTTGAAATGAAATAATATTTTTTCCGCAGGAGCATGAACGGCCTTTTGTGAATATAAAAGGAGGCATTATATGCTTATTGTTAAAAAGTTCGGAGGGACATCAGTAGCTGACAAGGAGAGGATACTGCATGTTGCCGGGATATGTGCCGAAGAATATAGCAAAGGCGATGACGTAGTGGTGGTACTCTCCGCAATGGGAAAGCAGACCGACGTCCTTTTAACACAGGCTGAAGAGATAAATCCAAATGCACCAAAAAGAGAAATCGATATGCTGCTCACCACAGGAGAGCAGATATCCGTAGCATTAATGGCCATGGCTCTTGAATCGAGGGGAGTCCCGGCCATTTCTTTTCATGCTTTTCAGGCAGGTATCTATACCACCAGAGCCTATGGAAATGCAAGAATTCAAAGAATTGATACGGCCAGGATGGAGGAAGCCCTGGCACAGAGAAAGGTAGTAATCGTAGCGGGTTTCCAGGGAATAAGTGAAGAAGGAGATTATACCACCTTGGGCCGCGGCGGCTCTGATACAACGGCAGTAGCACTGGCAGCAGTGCTAAAGGCGGATGTCTGTGAGATATTTACAGATGTGGACGGCGTATATACCGCAGACCCCAGATTGGTTCCGGAAGCAGTAAAGTTAAAGGAAATCACCTATGACGAGATGCTGGAACTGGCCTCCTTAGGTGCCGGAGTTCTTCATAACCGGTCTGTTGAACTGGCCAAACGATTTGGAGTAGAACTGATTGTAAAATCCAGCTTTCAAAATGCGGAAGGTACAAGAGTCTGCGACAGAACCAGAAAAAAAGAAACTACGCATATATTGGAAGACGGCATCCTTAAAGCAGCCCAAAGCCTTGAGGGAACCACCATGGAGGAGATGCTTGTAAGCGGAGTTACAGCGGATAAGAATGCCGCCCGTATTCAATTAAAGGGCATTAAAGAAACGACGAAGGAAATGTATAAAATATTCGTAAAGCTGTCAGAACAGCACATCGGAGCAGATTCAGTGCTCATGTCTCCAAATAGTGATAATACGACGGACATCAGTTTTACGGTTCCAAGAGACCGGCTAAAGGAAACCGCAGAAGTTCTAAACCTGTACAGCAAGGAAGGCTCTTCGGACGTGGAAATTAAAATAGAAGATAAGATAGCCAAGGTATCTGCTGTAGGCGCAGGAATGATGTCAAATCCGGCAATTGCAGTAAGCATGTTTGAAGCGCTTTATGAAGCAGATATCACCATTGAGATGATTTATGCTTCAGAACTTCGCATTACAGTGCTGGTAAATGAAGAAGATACCTTAAAGGCAATAAGGGCAATACACGGGCATTTAATCGAAAGACCATTACGATAAGAGACTATATTCCGGCATTTTTTAAAATATAAGGAATTTATCTTTGAATTGAATAAATTACAAGAGGTGCAGAAGTTTTCTGTGAGCCTTCTGCACCTTATTAAGAAATATTTATTAATAATAGAGCGTTATCTTTTTAAGAAGATATGCTATAATGTTAATGTTCTTTGCCTGAAATAAAGAATACTATAAAGATAAAAAGACTGGAAGGGGCATGGCTATAGATATGAAAACTTTTATACGGTCAGTCATGGGCGGAGTTGCCATTAGTATTGGCGGAATGATATATATTAGAGCAGAAAATCACGTAGTAGGAGCATTCTTATTCTCCATCGGATTATTTACCATCTATACATTTGGTTTGGATTTGTATACCGGCAAGGTATGTTTAATCCCAAACAAACCTCTTAAATTTTTAGGTACCGTATTTCTTGTATATCTTGGAAATGCTGTGGGAACCGCGGCAAGCGGATATCTCTTGCGGGCTACGAAAGAGTCCCAGTACATAGAGCATGCAGCGGAGGTGGTTGGTCTTAAGCTGGCGGATAATTTATTCAGTACATTTATTATGGCAGTTATGTGCGGGCTGCTAATGTGCATAGCAGTACTTGGTTTTATGAACATCAAAGACGGAATTGGCAGGTATCTGGCATTGATACTGCCTGTAATGGTATTTATTCTTTCCGGCTACGAACATAGTATTGCAGATATGTTCTATTTTTCATTTGCAAATGCCTGGGGAGGTAAAGCTTTTGTGTATATTAATGTGATAGCCATTGGCAACCTTATTGGTGGATGTATACTGCCCCTGGCAGCTAAAATCACAGGAGAAGCTTCAAATGCCTCTGGTGCTCACTAGAAGGAACAGAATATTGATTCAAAAAGCGTCTGACTACTTAATGTAGCCGGGCGCTTTTTTGTCTTATAGGAAATTACGTCCTATAAGACAAAAAGCCCTATGGGCGGGATGCACATGATGCGCCAAAGAAGTTGTCACTGCGTGACAGCGCATCAGCGCTAGAGTCCGGCAGGCCAGACTCTTTCTTATTGCAGGGAAAATTCTTTTACCGGCTGACGCTTTCTGGAGGCTGTATTTTGACTCATACCCTGCCAGTCTGCTCCAGGTTCAACTCCAAATTATGAAGAATGGGATGTGCAGAAGAAGCAAAAAAATCAGGATTTCTTGACGAAAAAAACATGGGAGTTATGAAATACATAGAGATTGACAATTTATGGAAATAAAAGTATAATGACTTTACTGCATAAATATATGGCAAAATATGTAAATACAGATATCGGTAATAACCCGAAAACAGGGATAAGGAAGTACTGCCGGACAAGCAAAAGGGGAGCTGGTATGGATAGGAAAAATAAGCGCATTGTGATTTTGGATACCAATATAGATGCCTTAACAGCAAGGGAAACGGTGGATGTAGTTGAACAATATGTCATAAAGAAAGAACCGCTTCATTTGATGGGAGTAAATGCAGATAAAATCAATATGCTGAATGAAAATAAACGGCTAAAGGAAATCGTAAACGGCTGCGGCGTAATTAATGCGGATGGAATATCAGTCATATTAGCCGGCAGATTTCTTGGAAAAGCCTTGCCAGAGCGGGTTGCAGGCATTGATTTAATGCAGGATTTAATTGACTTGTGTGCCAAAAGAGGATATAAAATCTATCTTTTAGGTGCCAAAGAGGAAATTGTAAAAAGAGTGGCGGAGATTCTGAAAGAAAAATATAAAGGATTAAATATAGTTGGCTTTCATAACGGTTATTTTAAAGAAGACCGGTGGTTTGAAATAAAAGAAGAGATAGAAGCGAAACAGCCGGATTTTGTGTTTGTGGGAATTACTTCACCGTTAAAAGAATATCTTGTTGATTATTTGCAGGGACAAGGTTTGAATTGTGTATTTATGGGAGTAGGCGGCAGCTTTGATGTCATCTCCGGGGCAATTCCACGGGCACCGGAATGGATGCAAAGAATGAATTTAGAGTGGCTTTTCAGAGTGATGCAAGAGCCAAGGCGGTTATTTAAAAGATATTTTGTAGGTAACTGGAAATTTCTGATGCTGTTAATGAAGGAGAAGAGGAAATTGAAGCGATGAATGTATTAATGGTTGGAGTAAGTGAAGAAACAAAAGGCGGTATGTGGACGGTAGTGGAAAACTACCTGGAAGATGAGGAATTTATCCAAAGAACAAATTTAATTTATATAGCAACTGCCGGTTTAGGCTCGATTCCCCATCGCCTTTGGATGACCTTGAAAGCATATATCAGGATTTTATTTGTACTGCTTACAAAAAAAATTGATATTATTCACGTACATATGGCGGAAAAGGGAAGTGTATTCCGAAAGGGGATAGTCATAAGGATGGGGAGGGTTTTTGGCTGTAAAATCGTATGCCATCTCCATGGTGCTACATTTGAAGTCTGGTATAAGGAGTGTAGTGAAAGGAAGCAAAAGTTAATTAAAAAAATACTGGACCAATCGGATAAGGTTATTATCCTTGGTGAGTATTGGCTGGATTTTATAGGGCAGCTAATAAGGAAAGAAAAGATATGTGTAGTCTATAATGCTGTGAAGGAATTAGAGAGAAATCCCTATAGTATGGACAATAAGGATCTGCTCTTCTTAGGAGCCCTGAATCAGAGAAAAGGCATTGATGATTTGCTTTCTGCAATGAAAATAGTCAAAGAATCAAAGTGCTTTAAGGGAAAACTCTATTTGTACGGCCCTGACAGTGAAAATAAGATAGAGAAAAAGATTGAAGAAAATAATCTTACGGATGTGGTCGAATATAAAGGCTGGTTAAACAATCAGGACAAGCAGGGAGTATTTAACACCATAGCGGTTAATATCCTGCCTTCTTATAATGAAGGCCTGCCAATGACAATATTAGAAACAATGTCTTATGGAATTCCCAATATTTCAACCAATGTAGCTGCCATTCCGGAAGCAATAACCAACCATGAAAATGGGATATTAATTGAACCGGGTGTTACCGGACAAATCGCAGATGCGGTTATTTCAATGGTTTCGGATGATTCAAAGCGCTCTTTCTACAGTCAATCGGCATTTCTAAGAATAGCAAAGGAATTTTCCCTGGATATACATAGAAACAAAATCCTGACTATTTATAATGAACTGATGGGAGGGAAAGAGCTATTATTCGAAAAATAATTGGATATTTATTTTATAATTTCTTCGCAGGCTGGTTACCTCATTACCAGTTGGGAATGAAATGGAGGATATCAAAGTGGCTAAGGGCTCTTTGCGGTAAACTTATTTTTGAAAATTGCGGAAAAAATGCAGACATTGGAAGAAAGGTTACAATGTCATCGAAAATATCCTTAGGTGATAGGAGCAGCATCGGTGATTATTCCTATTTTCAGGGTGAAGTGGTAATTGGCAATGATGTAATGGTGGCACCAAACTGCTCCTTTATTGCTGCAAACCATAATTACAGCAGGATCGATATACCCATGAATCTACAGGGAAGCTGTTATGAAAAGATAATTATTGAAAATGATGTATGGATTGGTTACGGAAGTATTCTCTTATCCGGGGTCAAAATCGGGAATGGATGTATCATTGCCGCCGGAAGTGTTGTTACCCATGATGTTGATGATTATTGTATAGTGGGCGGTGTGCCTGCACATGTCATTAAGAAAAGACGATAGAGGAAGAACGAGAGATTATGAAAAAAGTAATGTTGGTATTTGGCACCAGACCGGAAGCTATAAAAATGTGCCCATTAGTGAATGAATTAAAAACAAGGAAGGACATTATAACGATTGTATGTGTTACCGGCCAGCACCGGCAAATGTTAGACCAGGTATTGGAAGCTTTTAATATCGAACCGGATTATGATTTATCCATTATGAAAGAACGTCAGACTATGTTTGATATTACATCGGGTATACTTCGTAAAATCAAAGGAATACTGGAACGTCAAAACCCGGATATTGTTCTGGTCCATGGTGATACTTCTACTACCTTTGTTACAGCCCTTGCATGTTTTTATCTGCATATTCCGGTGGGCCATGTTGAGGCGGGCTTAAGAACCTATAATATTTATTCACCCTATCCGGAGGAATTCAACAGACAGGCGGTATCCATTATAAGCAAATATAATTTTGCACCTACAGAACTGGCAAAGGACAATTTGCTAAAAGAAGGGAAAAAGGCGGAAACAATCTATGTCACGGGCAATACGGCAATTGATGCGCTAAAGACTACAGTGAGTGCAGATTATACCCACCCGGAACTTGAATGGTCAAAAGACAGCCGTTTAATTATGATTACAGCACATAGAAGAGAGAATCTGGGCGAGCCTATGAGGCATATGTTTCGGGCTATTCGCAGGGTAATGGATGAACATAGGGATGTAAAGGCAATATACCCTATTCATATGAATCCGGCAGTCAGGGAGGTTGCAGATGCTATTTTAGGGAGGGATGAGAGAATTCGCATTATTGAACCCCTGGATGTTTTGGATTTTCATAATTTTTTAAACAAAAGTTATTTGATTTTAACAGATTCGGGAGGGATTCAGGAAGAGGCGCCAAGCCTTGGAAAGCCGGTTCTGGTTATGCGGGATACAACCGAGCGCCCTGAAGGGATAGCAGCAGGGACCCTTAAATTAGTTGGAACGGATGAAACAGTAATTTATGAGAATTTTAAATTGCTTTTAGAAAATCAGGAAGAATATGAAAAAATGAGCCAGGCATCGAATCCATATGGAGATGGATTTGCAAGTATAAGAATTGCCGATGTGCTGGAACAATCTTTTTTAGAAAAATAGCAGAGGAGACGGTCTATGGAAGGTATACCACATATAATTCATTATTTTTGGTTTGGTGGGAATGAGAAACCCGGGATTGTCTTAAAATGCATTGCCAGCTGGAGGCGTTATTTCCCGGATTGGGAAATAATTGAATGGAATGAAAGCAATTATGATATTCATAAATGTACCTATATGGAAGAAGCCTATGAACAGAAAAAGTGGGCCTTTGTGTCAGACTATGCGCGGTTTGACATGTTATACCGCTATGGGGGTATCTATTTTGATACGGATGTAGAAGTGATTCGTAAACTGCCAAAAGAGTTTTTAAACTTAAATGCTTTTACAGGGGTAGAGGGAGGCGCGCAGTATATAGCACCGGGACTTGTGTTCGCATCTGTGAAAGAACACCCGTATATCAAAGAAATCCTGGAGGTTTATGAAAACTCCCATTTTGCCTGTAATGGACAGCTGAACTTAAAAACGGTGAATGAAATCACCACAACAATTATGCAAAAAAAGGGATATGTGATAAACGGTGAGTATCAAAAGATTGGGGATCTATGTATCTATCCGGCAGAATACTTTTGCGGGTATGACTTAAATATTCATGAACCGGCTGTGACAGAGAATACAGTATCCGTACATCATTATGCTGCTTCCTGGTGTAAGCCGTCCATCAAAAGAAAAATCAGTGGGTACATAAAAAAGCGCTTTGGAATAGGTGCTTATAAAAAGGCGTTGATAGTCAAACGGTTTCTGTTTGGAAGCAGTTTAAAGAGCAGGGACTAAAATCCTTAGGGAGGAAGGGATAGATATGAAAATTGGTATCATAACATTTCATTTTGCGGAAAACTATGGCGCGGTACTTCAATGCTATGCATTGCAGGAATATTTAAAAAGCAGGGGGAATGAGGTAGTAATTATTAATTACCGTCCGAAGTACCACACAATTCGGTATCAGCTTATCCCAAGCCCTGTAAAGGTAATAAAAAGCGTAGAGGTGAAAGCTTCCGGAACAAAGGGCAGGATATTGAAAACAGCAAAAGAAATTCTTCTATATTTTAGGGATATTGTATATATAAAACAGCGCTATAAGAAAAAGATGGCCTTTCAAAACTTTGAAAGGTCATACCTTAATCAGACGAGGCGGTATAGCAGTCTTGAGGAATTGCGTAAAAGGGTACCAATCTGTGATATCTATATTTCAGGCAGTGATCAGCTGTGGAATCCGATGCTAACGGAAGGAAAACTGGACCCGGCTTATTTCCTGGACTTTGGAATGGATAATAGTATCCGGGTAACCTATGCGGTATCCGCCTGCCAGCTGGATGAAGAAAAGCATGCGGATAGTTTAAGAAAGCTGCTTAAACGTCTGGACTTTATTTCTTTAAGAGAATATGAAAAGGCGGAAAAGATTCAGGCACTTAGTAATAAGCCTGTAATTTTAAATGTTGATCCGACTTTATTGCATAACGCATGCCAGTATAATCTTATCCGAAGCCAAAGTGAGATAAAAACGCCGTATATACTGTTAATGCTGTTTTCTAAAAATTCGCAGAAAACAGTAAATGAAGTATTAGCAGAAGTAAAAGAAGAAAAAAAGGCAGAGCCTTTAATTTTCCATCCGACAGTATCAAATATGAAATGGAATGTCCCAACCATCAGACCGGTGGGGGTTGGACCGGGCGGGTATCTGGATTACATTGCGAATGCGGAATTTATTATTACGGATTCCTTTCACTGTACTGCTTTTTCAATAATCTATAAGAAGAACTTTGTAACGTTGTCGATAGAAGGAAAGTCTTCCCGCATGGAAGAACTGCTTATGAAGCTGAATTTAGAAGAGAGATTGGTAAAAACGGGCGAAGAGGTTCTAAGAGCTTTAAGGACAGGGATTCAATATGACAGGCCCCAGCAGTATTTATATCACTTAAGAAATATGACGGATGTATATTTTAATCAGATAGAGAATCTAAGTAAAGAAAAACAGCAGGAAAGTAATCAGGTGTTATGATGTATAGTAATTCCGGAACAATTAGGACGAATAATACAAAAATCTCATTAACCAGGCTTTCGGCATGGTGTTTGGCATTAAATTTCGGGTTTTCGCCATTATTGAAAGGCATTTTGCCATCGCCCTTTGATTTAATATTCTTATTCATGGCATGTGCGGTTTCCCTTGTAATGTTCATAATTAATAAAAATTATAACAGGAAGGATACCTTCCAGTGGATGTTATTGTGGCTATGTGTGACAGCCAGCACGCTGCTGGTAAGTAATGAATCTCTCTATGCCTCTAAGACATATTTATTGTCATTTATCTGTATGTTTGCCTTAATACAAAGTGAAAACTGGTATAAATCAATTATAAAGAATGTAACGATTGTTTCCCTGGTGCATGTAACGGCAACTTTTTTCTTTTTTATAGTGCCGAAGGCATATTCCCTGACCATGGTAAAAATCTGGGGTTCCCATGTTATCGGGACATTAGACGGAACAGAGGGATATCGGGCTGGTTTAAGCTCACACTATTCCACCAATGGAGTTTTTTGCTCCATTCCATTTTTAATATGCGGCGGATTATTTTTTATGGGTAATGTCAAAAGAAAACAAAAAAAGCAGCTGCTGGTGATTATGGCAGTTTCCATAGTTGCGGTATTGCTTACAACGAAACGGGCGCATTTGATATTTTCCATACTTACTTTGGCTATTTGTTATTACTTGGGTGTAAGCGGACAAAAGATAAATAAGGTAATTAAAATGCTTGGTACGGCTGTCATTTTAGGTGGCCTATTTTTGATATTGATGAGGGTATTTCCTGTCCTGTATGAAACCTTTAACAGGTTTTCTGAAAGCGACGATATTAGTACGGGACGCTTTGATATGTGGAATTTAGCCTGGGGGTTGTTTAAAGAACATCCGATAATAGGAATTGGATGGGGAAGGTATGTTCATATTATGGCCGGACCTCTGGGAATCAATCCTGACTTTGCAACCAGTGTGCATAATGTTTATTTGCAGCTGCTATGTGAGATTGGATTAGTGGGCTTTGTGATTTTTTTGTATGCAATGCTTTCCTGCTATATCAAAACAATACAGTGTTTAAAAAGCGGTGCGTTAAATGATGCATCTTATAATGCCCTTGTGGTTTCTTATGTATTACAGACCTTTGTGCTTTTGTATAATTTTACGGGAAACTGTATTTACGATTTTACCTGGTATATTTATATAATCGGCTGTACCCTGGCAATTTCTATCAATCACAAAATGAAAAAGGTCAAAGCAGTTGCTTTAGCTGCAGCAAGCTATTGATACAGGAGCAGTATCGCAAGCAGACTTGCGGTATACATGGAGAGTAAAATGTCACGGTCGCAAAGATTTTTGAATAATGCATGGTCAGCGGCATTATTTCAGGTGTTAATGGTGATAACAGGCTTTATATTGCCGAAAGTAATGTTAAGCTGCTACGGTTCAGAGATAAATGGTTTGGTGTCCTCAGTTACCCAATTCGTAAACTATTTTACATTGGTGGAAGCTGGGTTGTCCGGTGCTGCAGTTTATGCTCTTTATAAGCCCCTTGCGGATAAAGACTATTTTCAGATAAGCCGTGTTGTTGTTGCAACAAGAAATTTTTATAACATTTCCGGTTGGATTTTTATAGTACTGGTAATCGGGTTGGCAATTATATATCCGGTATTGTTAAGAACTCCTGTTCTATCTCCTTTTGGTGTGGCAGCATTGGTGCTGATAGTTGGAGTTAACGGTGCCCTGGAATTTTTTACCCTTGGGAAGTATAGGGCCATCCTTACGGCAGATCAGCGCCAATATATTATTTCTTTATCTTCCTCCATTTATTGCCTGATAAATACCGGAATCGTAGTTTTTTTAGCAATATTTGGAGTGAACATTGTATTAGTCCGCCTCATAGCAGTCAGTGCTATTTTTTTAAGGTCTCTTATACTGGCGGTTTATTGCAGGCGTAAATATTCCTACATTGATTATAGTGTCAGCCCTGATAATATGGCATTAAGTAAAAGATGGGATGCACTCTTTCTTCAAATTCTGGGAACCTTTCACCGCGGGGCACCGGTTGCATTGATTACTATTTTTGCAACGTTAAAAGATGTCAGCATTTATACAATTTTTAATATGGTTCTTTCCGGCGTAATGGCTGTGCTGGACATTTTCTCCAGCGGACTGGGAGCTTCTTTTGGAGATATCATTGTCAAAAAAGAAAGAGATATTTTAAAAAGAGCATATAGTGATTTTGAAATGGCATATTATTCGCTGATTACATTTGTGTATGCAATTGCAATGCTGCAAATTATGCCCTTTATCCGTTTATATACTGCCGATGTTGTTGATGCAAATTATAATCAGGCAATTTTGGGTGTTATATTTGTACTCAACGGCTATTTATACAATATGAAAACTCCGCAGGGTATGCTGGTAATATCGGCGGGTTTGTATAAAGAAACACGGTATCAAACGGCCGCCCAGGCAGCCATTGAAGCACTTGTGGGTGCTGTCTTAGGATACCGGTATGGTTTGGCAGGGGTTATGCTTGGCTCATGCCTGTCTAATCTGTACCGTGTAATTGATTTGATGTTCTTTATACCGCATAATGTTACCTATTTACCGGTCAGAAACACGTTAAAACGCTTGCTGCTTTCTATTGGGGACATGGGGGTAATAATCTTAATCGGAAAATTGCTCTTATGGGAATGTACCGGCGTTCTGGTCTGGATTATTCAGTCCTTTCTATTGTGCTTTGTAGCCGGAGGTGTGATTATACTTAGCCTGTTCCTGTTTGACCGGAAGTGCTTCATAAGTATTATTAACAGATTAACCTGTATGGTACATAAAAAGTAGGAGGTGTCCGGTTATGCAATTATGTGAGCATATAAAATGTTCAGGGTGTAATGCCTGTATTAATATCTGCTCCAGGGCTGCTATAGCAATGGTTCATGAGGAAGACGGTTTTTTTTATCCGGCTATAGAACCATCCCGGTGCGTTGAGTGTGGAGCATGCCGGAAGGTATGTACAGCCTTTAATGAATACATAAAAGAAAAGAATAATTATCTGAAGGTGGTTGCAGCAGTTCACAGTGAGTCCAAGGAAAGAAATAACAGCCAGTCCGGCGGCTTATTCTTTGCGCTTGCAGAACAGATAATTGCAGAAAAAGGTGTTGTGTATGGGGCTTCCTATGATGAAGAATTTAATGTCTGCCATACCCGTGGGGAAACATTAGAAGATGTTCAAAAGCAGCGGGGTTCTAAATACGTACAAAGTAACACAGGCAGGACCTTTCAAGAAGTTGAGGCAGACCTGAAGGCAGAAAGAAAGGTACTGTACTCCGGGACTTCCTGCCAGATCGCAGGGTTACTTTCGTTCTTAGGAGTAAAACGGTGCAATAAGGAGGGGTTGTTTACCGTTGATTTGGTCTGTCATGGGGTACCCAGTCCATTAGTGTTTCAAAAATACCTTGGTTTCTTAGAAAGAAAATGGAATAGCAAATTGGCTTCCGTCAATTTAAGAAATAAAAAATTCGGCTGGCATAGTTGTGAGGAAACCTATGAGGATAGGAATAATAAGAGTTATCAGATGCATTTGTGGAGAGAATTATACTTTGCAAATTATATGCTTAGACCCAGCTGCGAGGAATGCCGGTATGCAGCAACAGATAAGCCGGCCGATATCACCATAGGGGATTACTGGAACATTGAAAATATCTATGATAATTTTTATAATGATAATAAAGGGATTTCTCTGGGAATCATCAGAAGTGAGAAGGCATGGAACCTTCTTGAAAAATCGAAAGTAGTCTATAAGGAGACAAAGCTTACCGAATGTTTGCAGCCAAGGTTAGAAACACCGTCAAAGCTTTGTAAACAAAGCAAAACATTCTGGAGTGATTATTATCAAATGGATTTTAAAGCGCTCATGAAAAAATATTCGGAATACGGCGGTATTATATTCCGGGTAAAAAGAAAGGCAATGAAACTGGCCGGGAAATGGTAGATATTGATTTTACTGCTCTTTTTATGTTATTATAAGAAGTATGCAATAGAGAAAGTAAGGAAAAAGGAGTAAACAATGGATATTTTAAAGCAGCTTGCAAGTGAGCTTTCTATCCGCCCGGAACAGGCAGAAGCTACCGTAAAGTTAATAGATGAGGGAAATACCATCCCTTTTATTGCCAGATACCGTAAGGAAGTTACGGGCTCTTTAAATGATGAGGTACTTCGTAATTTACATGAACGCCTTTTATACCTGCGAGGCTTAGAGGAGAAGAAGGCAAGTGTATTAGCAAGCATAGAAGAACAGGGAAAGTTGACCGCGGAGTTAAAAGCGCAGATTCTTGCTGCCGAAACCCTTGTAGTAGTAGAGGACCTTTACCGCCCTTACCGTCCTAAGAGAAGAACCAGGGCGACCATTGCCAAGGAGAAAGGGCTGGAACCTCTGGCAAATATCATACTTTTGCAGATGACGGACAAGCCCGTTGAGAAAGAAGCGGAAAGCTTTCTGGACCCTGAAAAGGAGGTTAATACCGTAGCGGAAGCCATAGCAGGAGCTATGGATATTATTGCCGAGAATATTTCAGATGAAGCCGATTACCGTATTCATATCCGTAAGGTTACCTTCACAGAGGGAAGCATTATTTCCGCCGCCAAGAATGAGAAGCAGGAAAGTGTTTACGAGATGTATTACCGGTTTGAAGAGAAGCTAAGTAAGCTTGCCGGACACCGGGTGCTTGCCTTAAACCGCGGTGAGAACGAGAAAATCCTCACAGTTAAAATTCTGGCTCCGGAAGAGAAAATCCTGCTCTACCTTGAGACAAAAGTAATTGTAAGAAACAATCCCCATACTACAGATATCTTAAAGAATACAATTGCAGACAGCTATAGCCGTCTGATTGCACCTGCCATTGAAAGAGAGATTCGAAATGAACTGACAGAGCATGCAGAGGACGGAGCGATCAAGGTATTCGGAAAGAACTTGGAACAGCTCTTAATGCAGCCTCCCATTGTCGGACAGGTAGTGCTTGGCTGGGACCCGGCCTTTCGTACCGGCTGTAAGCTTGCGGTGGTGGATGCTACCGGAAAGGTATTAGACACGGTGGTAGTATATCCGACAGCGCCTCAGAATAAGGTGGAAGAGGCAAAGGCTACCGTTAAGAAAATGATTCAAAAGTATGGAATCACCCTGATATCGGTGGGGAACGGAACTGCCTCCAGAGAGTCGGAGCAGATTATCGCGGACATGCTAAAGGAGTACCATGGCAAGGTACAGTATATTATCGTAAATGAAGCAGGTGCTTCCGTTTACTCTGCAAGTAAGCTGGCAACGGAAGAATTCCCGAACTTTGATGTGGGACAAAGAAGTGCGGCGTCCATTGCAAGAAGACTGCAGGACCCTTTAGCAGAGCTGGTTAAGATAGATCCGAAAGCTATCGGAGTAGGCCAGTACCAGCATGATATGAACCAGAAGAAGCTCTCCGAAGCTTTAACAGGAGTAGTAGAGGACTGTGTAAATAAGGTCGGAGTGGATTTAAACACGGCTTCCGCTTCCCTCCTTGAATATATCTCTGGCATCACGAAGGTCATAGCCAAAAATATTGTAACCCACAGGGAAGAAAACGGTCCCTTTACCGACCGCAGGAAGCTTTTAAAGGTTGCAAAGCTTGGACCCAAGGCCTTCGAACAGTGTGCCGGCTTTCTCCGTATCCTGGATGGGGAGAATCCACTGGATGGCACCAGTGTCCATCCGGAATCCTATGAAGCAGCCTTAAAGCTGTTAGAAAAATTAGGGCTTTCCTCTTCTGATATCCGGGCAGGGAAGCTTTCAGGCCTTTCGAAAATAGTAAAGAATAAAAAAGCCATGGCAGCAGAGCTTGGAATCGGAGAGATTACCCTGGCAGATATTATGAAGGAGCTTGAAAAGCCTGGCAGGGACCCGAGAGAAGAGATGCCTAAGCCGATACTAAGAACGGATGTACTTGAGATGAAGGACTTAACAGAGGGTATGATATTAAAAGGTACAGTGCGCAATGTCATAGACTTTGGAGCCTTTGTAGATATCGGAGTCCATCAGGACGGACTTGTGCATATATCGGAACTTACGGATAAAAAGTTCGTAAAGCATCCCTTGGAGGTAGTAAGTGTAGGAGATATCGTTGACGTAAAGGTAATGAGTATTGATCTTTCAAAGAAACGTATTCAGCTTACCATGAAGCTATAAAGCGTAAGTGAAAGGTAAATTGTTATGCTATATAATACCAAATAACACGGGCGGAATATCTTAAAATATATAAGGAATTGCCATTAATGGAAATTCCATACCGCGTAATTAGAAAGAAAAGCAGCAGACCTGTTACTTTTTAGACTGTAGAAGTCGGAAAAGTAGCAGGTCTGCTGCTTTTTTACTCCCTGCAAGGGTAGGAAAAAACAGAAATTCGTAAAGGAAAAGCAATTGCTGTAAAAAGTATTGAAATGGGCTGTTTTATTGGAAAATACTGCGATGAAAAGATGGAGGGAAATGCACATTGCAACTTGTGAAATGAAAAAGTGTGTTTTATAATCGTAGAAGTTGGTAAATATTTACTTTCCGAAACATAAGAAGAACGCAGCCTGTAGAATTCCTGCAGCCGGTGAAGTGATAAATTGACCTGATATTATAGGAAAGGAGGAAATATATTGAAAAGGTTAAAGAATATGATAATACCTATCCTGTGTGTGCTGGCACTGCTTCTCTTTGCAGGGGAGCCATTAAGAGAAGCAAATGCCAAGACCTTGAACCAAACAGCCGAAGCCGTCAGCAGAAACGGCACTCCAAGCGGCAGTATAAACCAGCAGGAAGCCAATATAGTAAGGGTGCTGACAGACAATATCAGCATTGCAGGTATTGGAAAAAATGATTATGAAAGCTTTCTGCTCCGGTACTTCGGACAGAATGGGATGGATGCAGGCACTGATACATGGGGGCAAGCGGAAGCAAAGGCAGCGGAGCTTAATAATCTTATGAAGCTTGAAAAGAAAGCAACTCTAAAAGAACTGCCTGCCGACGGAAGGGAAATTGCGATAGGGCTTACCAAAGACATTTTTTCTGCATGCGGCCTTTCGGCAGGTATTAGTCCGTCGGGAGAATTAATCAGTCTGTCTGATAAGACCGGAAGCCTGACATTGGTAAATGGGAAGACATACAAACAGCATATCAATTCCGGTGTTTTGATGCTGGTAATTTCAATTGTGGGAATTCTTCAGATAATCTGCTATATACTCTCAAGGAAATCCCGAATAATGATAAAGGATGTGAAGCACAATGGCTTTCATAAAGAGGAATTTGCCGGGTAGGTATCTGTTATTAACAGACTGCTTAAGCATCATTGTATCCTATATACTGGCTGCCTGTATCCGCTACAGTGAGATAACCAGGTATTGGTATTACAATACATTCGGCTGGGTTTTAGTTTTTATGGTGGTCTTATACAGTGCAGTCTTTGTTGCCTTTGATACCTATAAGGAATTTTCACGAAGAGGTTATTTTGATGAGTTTGCAGAGGTCTGCAAATTAAATACCATATTATCCTTATCTGTAACAGCTTTTTTATTTTTGACCCAGGAAGGAGCTGCTTTTTCCAGGCTGTTCTTTCTTTTGTTCTTTTTGCTGAATATAGTAATAACCTACACCATACGCCAATATTTCAAATGGCTGCTTTTAGGGGTATACAAAAAATGCAGGTCCAACAGCAAGATAATGATTGTAACTACCTTTCACCAGGCAGAAGAAGTATTAAACCGGATTAATAATGAGAATACCTGGGAATATGTAGCCACCTATCTTACAATATTGGACCGGGATATGGTAGGAAAAAGAATCCTTGGAGTGCCGGTAAAGGCAAATGAAAATAATATGTTTGAGGTGGCAAGGCAGGAGACTTTGGACGGTGTATTTATCCATCTCCCAAGCGATTATCCGGTAACCTTCCAACTGGAAGAGGCCATCAACCAATTCAAGAACATGGGTGTGGATGTAAGTTTAAGCATACATATTTTCGGACTTAAGCTTTCCGAACAAAATATTCAGAATATGAGCGGGTATCATGTTTTGACCTTCAATAACAGGGTCTTTAATGAATACCATTTACATATCAAAAGACTTATTGACATACTGGGGGGACTGGTAGGCTGTATATTGACAGTTCTTTTGGGGATTTTCATTGCACCGGCTATTGTGATAGAGTCACCGGGACCTGTTTTTTTCTCCCAGACCCGAGTGGGAAAGAATGGAAGACGCTTTCGGATTTATAAATTCCGTTCCATGTGTATGGGGGCGGAAGAGAAAAAGGTACAGCTGCTGGCGCAAAATGAGATATCAGGCCAGATGTTTAAATTAACCCATGATCCCCGTATAACAAAAGTGGGGAATTTTCTTAGAAAGACCAGCTTGGACGAATTTCCGCAGTTCTTTAATGTCTTAAAGGGGGATATGAGCCTGGTAGGAACAAGACCTCCTACCGAAGAGGAATTCCTTCAATATGAGGGAAGGCATAAAAGAAGACTTGCCTTAAATTGCGGATTAACAGGACTTTGGCAGGTGAGCGGAAGAAGTGATATAAAGGATTTTGAAGAGGTTG
Organism: Anaerocolumna xylanovorans DSM 12503; assembly: GCF_900143645.1. Taxonomy (GTDB): domain Bacteria; phylum Bacillota; class Clostridia; order Lachnospirales; family Lachnospiraceae; genus Anaerocolumna; species Anaerocolumna xylanovorans. The sequence goes on from NZ_FRFD01000006.1 coordinate 323,191, forward strand.
TAAATATGGACTTAAAATATATAGATAACTGGTCCTTGCGTATGGATCTTAAGATTATTCTTAAGACCATTTATGTTGTATTATTCGCAAGGGGATCAAGGTAGCAGGAGGAAAAAGCGTGGAGCGGCTTATTGACATCCACTGTCATATACTTCCGGCAGTAGATAATGGTTCCGTAAGTATGGACCAGACAAAAAGAATGCTTAAAATAGCCTATGAGGAGGGTATTACTTATATAATAGCTACACCCCATTATGGAGCCGGCTGTGTTAACACAGGAAAGCTTGAACTGGAGGATAAGCTTGAACAAGTGCGAAGAGCGGCGAAAGAGATAGATACAGAATTTCAGATAGAGCTTGGAAATGAATTGTATTACAGCCAGGACATTGCAGAACACCTAAGAAAGGGGAAGGCGCGTACATTGGCCAACACCCGCTACTGCCTGGTCAAATTTCCGGAGGATGAAGAGTATGCGCTTATGAGGGCAGGGCTTCACAGCCTGCTGGTTCAGGGATACTATCCTGTGCTTTCCCACGTAGAAGGCTACCGTTGCTTTTATGAGAATTATGAGGACATTGCCAGGCTTATTAATCTGGGAGTTTATATGCAGATGAACATTAGGAGCCTGACAGGAAATTCCCTCGATCCCCGCGTAAGGTTTGCAAGGCGCTTAATGGCCTATGGAATGGTACATTTTATAGGGACAGGTTCCCGCTCGGACTATACCCAGTCCCTCCATGTGAGAAAAGGGCTTGCTTTTATAAGCAGAGGATATGGGGAAGAGGTAAAAAGAACATTATTGGAGAATACAAACAAGCTGTTATTGAACCGGAAAATAGAAAGAAAAACATTCCCCTATGTGTAACTTAGCAGGAGGAAGAAAGAGAAGAAAAGAGAGGTTATAATGGAGCTGGAAAAAACAGAAGAGATTGAAATTAATTTAAAGGAAATATTTTATGTGCTGCTTGATAAGATTTGGGTGCTGTTCTATGCCGCGCTTATCTGCGCACTTCTTGGCGGTATTGTAACAAAGTTAACTGAAGTACCGGTATACTCCTCCATAACAAAGCTTTATGTAATTAACAGGCAGGACCCGGATAAGACCATAACCAGTACGGATTTGTCAGCGGGAAGCCTCTTGATTAAAGATTTTGAAATATTAGTAACCAGCAGACCGATTTTAGAGCAGGTATTACATAACCTGAACGTTAAGATGAGCCAGGAAGAACTGGCCGGGGAAATTTCCGTTAATATACCGGAGGAAACAAGAATATTGGAGATAACCGTAAAGGATAAGGACCCCTTTATGGCAAAGAGGCTTGCGGATGAGATTGCAGACGTTTCTGCAGAGCAGATGATAAGCGTAATGGATATTGAAAAAGTAAGTGTAGTAGAAAGAGGACGGATACCAACCTTACCGACCGAAAATAAATTTGCAAAGAATATACTGCTTGGCGGTGTTTTGGGGATTGGGATATCCATAGCGGCAATTATAATAATCTATCTTGGCAATGACCGTATAAAAAACAATGAGGATATTGAGAAGTATCTGGGCATCATTCCTCTGGCGGAAATTCCCCTGGAGGAAGATATCTTAAATACAAGAAGAGTCCGGGCAGAATTAAAAAAAGCATATAAGAAAGGTTACAAAGGAGGGCTTAACAATGCAGTCGGTTAATATAGAATTAACGGCAAGCCTGGATTTTAGGAGCTATGAAGCGTATAACACCTTAAGAACCAACATCCAGTTTTGCGGCAGGGATACACAAATTATATGTGTAACAAGCTGCACACCGGGAGAGGGAAAGTCTACCGTAGCTTTGCGCCTGGCAGCATCCCTTGCGGAAACGGGAAAGAAAATACTCTTTATCGATGCGGATTTAAGGAAATCCGTACTGGTAAAGAGGTTAAAGGTCAATCAGTCCATTACGGGCCTATCCCAGTATCTGTCGGGTATGAGCAAACCCGAAGAAGTTATCTATGCAACCAATACAGCCGGACTTGACATTATTTTCAGCGGCCCCATGCCCCCGAATCCCTCGGACTTATTAAGCAATAAATATTTCAGGGCTTTACTTGAAGATCAAAGGAAAGTTTATGATTACATCATTATAGATACGCCGCCTTTAGGGCTTGTCATAGACAGTGCAAATGTGGCGGAAAACTGTGATGGTGCAGTTATTGTAATACAGGCGGATGCCAACAGCTATAAATTCGTACAAAAAATAATCAAACAGCTGGAGAAGAGTAATTGCCGTGTCCTGGGAGCTGTACTGAACAAGGTGGATGAAAAGCACCAGAAAAGATACTATGGCAGGCGCTACAAACAGTATTACGGAAGCGCATATGCTTCTGCAGACGTGTAGCAGACCGATTGCTATAGTGTTGAAGACCGGTCAGGAGAAATGTAAAAGAAAATTCAGAGGGTGTAATTATGAAAAAGTTTATGATACTGGCAGGAGTAGTAACAGCTTTGCTCTTTTCTGCCCTGATATACATTGTTATGGGAGAGGATAGGACGGTACCTGTGATAATGCAGGATAATAAGAATTTAATTTATAGAGAGGGGGAAGACCTTAATCTCTTATTATCCGGTGTCAAAGCTGAAGATGATGTGGATGGTGACATTACCTCTGCAGTTATTGTTGGAGATGTTGTAACAATGGCTGATAAAACAGCGGCCAAGGTAACGTATTTTGCAAAGGATTCCAGTAACAATGTCGGAGAATTGGACGTTATTGTACCCTATGAGGGAAAGCCCCAGGCAGCAGAAAAAGCAGAGGCAGAGAAAATAACCGGCAGCGCACCTGTTATCGTTCTTACGGAAAAGGAAGCAGAGATAAAGGTTAGGGGAGAATTTCATCCCGAAGAATATATAAAAGATATAAAGGACGATAAGGATTCTATTGGAACACTGCTTAAGAACATAATGGTGACAGGGGATTACGATATAAAAAAACAGGGGACTTATGTACTGCTCCTTGCTACAAAGGACAGTGACGGCAATCAGTCAGAGGAAGCTTCCCTTATTCTGAAAGTAACACCCTGACAGCCGACGGTTTCTGTCAATATGGATATACAGGAGGAGCCGATGGAAGGATACATAGATATACACAGTCATATTATTCCTGGGGTGGATGACGGTGCCCGTAATATGGAGGAGGCTCTTCTTATGCTGGCTGCAGCATACAGGGAAGGAATCCGTTCTATCATAGCAACACCTCATGTATCCTACCGGAGAGATGAGGACAGATACCGGAAATTAGAATCTGCCTTTTTGGAATTGAAAGAAAGGGCAGAAAAAGAAATTCCTGAATTAAAGCTATACCTTGGAAGTGAGATAAACTACAGCCAGGATACTGTTTATGGGCTTTGCAAAAAAGAAATTCCGACACTGGCCGGCACAAGCTATATTTTAGTTGAATTCCAGCCATTTTGTGAGTACCGCTATATAAAGGGCGGTATCCAAAGTCTTATTATGGGAGGCTATAAGCCTGTTATCGCCCATGTTGAACGCTATCACAGGCTGCGGGGAGAAGTAGAGATGTTTGAGGAGTTAATTTCGATGGGAGCATATCTCCAATCCAATGCTATGAGTATTACCGGAGGAGCCGGAAGGGAATCAAAAAAACTTACAAAGAGACTGTTGCAAAAAGGACTTTTGCATTTTATAGCCACAGACAGCCATAATGTATTGTCCAGACCTCCGGATATAGCAAAATGCCTGACGGCAACAGCCAGAAAATACGGTGAAAAATATGCAAAAGAGCTATCAATGCATAATGCAGATAAGTTACTTCGCGACCGGTATATTTAACCGGCTGTTTCTGCTCATTTATACGGACTTTCACACAGCGGTAAGCTCCTACCTGCCATCCTCTGTATTTTTGGGGTCTCTGGCTCTTGTAACCTTTGACGTAACCTACCTGCTCCTTTACAGGAAAAGAAAGAAGGATTACCGGATATTTCTTGGAAAAAACCAGCTTATCCTTTACATATCATTTCTATACCTTGCTTTTGTGATATATCTCACAATATTATCAAGGCCTTCCGGCTCCAGAACAGGTGTAGATTTAATGCCCTTTGCAACCATTTCACCCCAAATAGCAGGTAATATTTATGCGGCGGAAAATATCTTATTGTTCCTGCCCTTTGGCATGCTCGGCTGCATGTTACCTTTTTTTTCCAGAAACCCGTCGCGGTGTATGGCGGGAGCTTTTATAGCCAGTATCCTGATTGAGCTGGTTCAGTATATAACAAAAAGAGGGTACCTCCAGACCGATGATGTTATTTTAAACGTTCTTGGCTGTTATGTTGGTTATGTGATAGGAAAGCAATTAGCAAGGCTTATACGAGGAGTAGTTTGAAAAATCAAGATTTTTCAAACGTAACTTTGTGCCTGTGGCCCAAAGTTTGCAGTTTTTGGGAAAGGCATGAGGAGCAGTGTGAAATAAAAAACATTTCACTTTCTATTTGGGCAGTATCGTGTAGATTGCAAGCAATCTACTGGCGAGCTTGCGATATGCATGGGGTATCTTATGAATAAAATAAACGGCAGCATAAAAGAAAATTTTATAGAGCTATACAGGCATCTTAAGAAAAAAATAATAAGGATTCTGCTTATTGCCACATTTACCGGAACATTAATCTGCGGTATCAATCATTTCCTTTTACCGGATTATTATTATGCTAAGGCCAAATTCCAGGTAGGAATGCAGGTTAGCAATGACTATATGATATTAGTAAAAAGCCAGCCTTTTCTTGAAATGGTTATTTATGAAGCAGGGGTTGATATGACAGCGGAAGAGCTTGAAAAGGAAGTCTATTTGACTGTTCTTAAGGAAACCAGAGTAATGGAAATAGAGATAAGCGATTATAGTCCCAAGAGAACGAGAGCCTTGATTCAGGCTTTTGTCAGGGTAACAGAAATGGAATACGGGGGTATCTTCGGATTAAAGGTTGTAGAAGATGCCGGTGCAGAGGTTCCCCTTCCTAAAAGGGATGCAGAAAGTTTTTTAAGGGGATTTATACTTGGCGGAATAATAAGCCTTATTGTTATTTCCATAAAGTATATCCGCGGCAGCAGGATAAGAAAGCCGGAGGAAATTGAAAAACTGTTACAACTTTCCGTTCTGGCGGTATTGCCTGCAATGGTGGTTAATAGACAAAAAAGAAGGAGGATTAGACATGAAGATTAAGGAAGGATTCTTACTTCGTGAAATAGCAGGCTCTTTTGTCGTAGTGCCTATCGGACAGAGAGTAATTGATTTTAACGGACTTATGAGCCTTAATGAGAGCGGTGCGCTGCTTTGGTCAAGGTTAGAGAAGGGGGTAGAATCAATCAATGAGTTGGTAGGACTTCTTTGCGGTAATTATCTGGTAGAAGAGGAAAAGGCGCGGGAAGACATAGAGGCTTTCATAAATAAAATCACAGAGAGAGGATTGATGGAGGATGGCAATGAACTGGGGGCAATTAAGTGCACAGCTGACAATGAACTCGTATAGCCTGCAATTGCCGTTTATAGGGCAAATGGAACTGACGACCCGGTGCAATTTTGGCTGCCGTATGTGCTATGCCTGTTCCGGTTTGAGCCATCGTGCTTTAAAAGAGAAGGAACTTAGTGCCAGGGAATGGATACATCTTGCGAAGGAGGCTTTTGATGCCGGGACACTTTTTCTGCTTCTAACCGGCGGAGAAGTTTTTTACAGAGAGGACTTTCGGGAAATTTATGAGGAAATTGCCCGTATGGGATTTATCGTAAGCCTGTATAGTAACGGCTCCCTCATAACGGAGAAAGTAATGAAGTGGTTAAACAAAATTCCGCCCGCCCAGATTGATATTTCCCTTTACGGGGCTTCCGCGGACACTTACAAAAGAGTGTGCGGAAATGCGGACGGGTTTTATAAGACCATGGGGGGAATCAGGCTTCTTAAGGCAGCAGGAATCAATGTTCAGATAAGAACAACTGTCATTAAGGAAAATATAGCAGATATTGACAGCATGATAGAAATAGCAGAAGAATTTGATTTAAAGCTAAATATTACGGATTATATATCTCCGGGAAGAGAAAGCAGAAAGAAGGATACCGGAAGATTATCACCGGCTGAGCAGGCACAGCTTCTAAAGAAGATGGATGCTTATTATAACAGGGAGGAGCCGGAATTTAAGCTGGAAGATTTGTATCAGGATAAGGAGCTCTTTAACAAAGCAAGGGAATGTTTCCGCGCCTATGAGAACGGCGGTGCCTTTCCCTGCAACAGCGGAAAAAATTCTTTCTTTGTTACCTGGGACGGCAGGATGATACCCTGCCCCATACTAAATACTCCAGGCTCTTATCCGTTAAAGCAGAGCTTTTCCGGCGCCTGGAGAGATCTGGCGGCAAAATGCAGTGAAGTGCCAACCTGCAGGACCTGCAATAAATGTGCTCTAAAGGAAAACTGTAATTCCTGTCCGGGAAGACTGCTAAATGAAACAGGGAGCTTTAACGAACCGGCCTTGTACCTGTGTGAACTGACAAGGGAAACCATAAAGCTTTATAATAAAAAGGAGGATATCTATGAAGGATTATGTGAAGCCAGCAATTGAAATCGTAGAACTAAGAGCAGAGGAGCGCTTAGCCACCTGTCATGGCGGTTATATAAACTATAATATTTGGTTGAATTTATTAAGTCTGGTTTTCTGCGGACTTAAAAAATGCGCCAAGAGCACTTCACAGGCACATGGCTGCAGCTAAGAAAAGGACTGAAAAATGATAAATACATTAAAGATAGCAGGTATTCCCATTACCCTTGAAGCAGACACTACAAAGGGCAGGAAAAGGAAGTTCAGAGTCTTTGAAGCAGACGAAAAAGCAGACGGAATGAAAGTATCCTATAAAAGGGAGAGAAACCTGGAGCTTCCTGAAACGTCAGTTTCCTTTGATGACACCATAAAATGGTCCGATTCGGCACTTTATATCATCGACCGGGATTTAGGGGAGGTGGTATATAAGGCGTCAGCGGATGCAGGCTGGAAGGAGGTCATAGTTTCCTGCGGCATAAAGGAGGCCAGACCCATTAACTCCTTTCTATGCTCTTTAGGTGAGATAGCCTTCAGAAACCGGATATTATATTATGACGGCCTGGTTATCCATGGGTCCGCCATACAGTGGGAAGAGAAAGGGATTGTATTTTCCGGTCCCTCCGGGATGGGAAAGACCACCCAGTCGAAGCTGTGGAAAAAATATAAAAAGGCGGAAATGATTAATGATGACAGGCCGGCCATACGCGTAATTGACAGCCGGCCTTATGTGTATGGTACCCTGTGGAATGGCGCAAGAGGGAAAGGCAGGAATAAGTCAGCCCCTCTGTCCGCTATTGTGCTTCTGGAACAGAGTAAGCAGAATACAATCGTTCGGCTTAGCAGGGAAGAGGCCGTAAATAAGCTGATGCCAAGAAGCTTTCTGCCCTATAACAGCGGAGAGAGTATGGATAGGGCTCTTAAAAATCTTGAAATGATAGTAACTGTCACGCCGGTATTTTATTTAAAATGCAGGCCTGACAGGGAAGCAGTGGAGTTGTTGTACCAATGTCTGAAATAAAGAAAGTAAAAGCGGTCAGCATGATGCCTGCCATAAATAATCTGCTAAAAGAAGGCAAAGGGGTACGTATTACAGTAACAGGAAACAGTATGTATCCCTTTTTGCGTGATAAAAAGGACTGTGTGGAGCTTTATAAGACCTCCTTTGACAGGATAAAAGCCGGAGATATCATATTGGTGCAAAGAAAAGAGGGCGGCTATGTATTACACAGGGTGCTGTTAAAGCTAAAAAAGTCTGTCTATATACTGGGAGATGCGCAGAGACGGATGGAGGGACCGATATACGGCAATCAGATACTTGCAAAGGCAGAGGTGATATTCCGGGGAGATAAGAAAATAGCAGGGGACAGCCTGTTAATCAGAAAGCTGTCATTGCTGTGGACGCTTGTGCTTCCCTTTCGGGGAATTATAATGAAAAGCTACCGCAGACTTCGCAATCTGTGATATGCATGGAGGTTACAATGAAACAAAAAATACAAATACTAAAATGGATGGGGGCTAAAACAAAGCCATATATAAAAAATTTAATACTCCTTATTCTGATGGGAGGAATTCTGTCCTTTGCAAGGGTTTACATGGCGTACATATCAAAGGACCTTATTGACTCGGCCCTGGAAAGAAATCAGGAGATATTAATAAAAACCGGAAGCATATTCTGCCTCACTGTTCTTGTACAAATAATAATCAAGTGGATATCTGCTGATTTGTCGGTGCGTACCACTGAAAATATGTCAGGGAGTTTAAAGGAAAAAATGTACCGTCATCTGACAAAGGCCGGATGGAGGGAATATACAAAATATCATACCGGAGACATCCAGATGCGGGTAGTAGGGGATACCCAGGTTACTGTAAATGGAGTGATAGACGGTATCCCAAAGGGGACGACCCTGTTTACAGGACTGATAGCAGCCTTTCTTGCCCTCTTGTACCTTAATAAAGAAACGGCATTGATAACCTTATTCCTTGGTCCCTGTTCTCTGATTTTTGGCGGGCTTGTGGGTTCACGATATATGTCCTTTCACGAAAGCACCCAGGAGGCAGAGGGACGCTACCGGGCATATCTTCAGGAATGCTTGTCCCACATGCTTATTATAAAGACATTTTGCAGGGAAGGAGACAGCATAGAGAAATTAAGGCAGATGCAGAGCGAGAAGAAGAGGCTTTCCGTAAAGCGCAACTTTTCCACAACCTTAATCAATACCGCTGCAATGATGGGAGTGGGCTTAAGCTTTCTTGTGGTGTTTGTCTGGGGGATGTCGCATATATTTGATAAAACTCTTACCGTTGGCACCCTGACGGCATATGTCCAGCTGATCGGACAAGTGCTGATGCCCTTTGTGGACATGGCAGTATTATTTACTTCCTTTCTTTCGGCAGCCGGTTCCGCTAAACGCCTGATGGAAATAGAAAGGATACAGACAGAAGATACGGAAAACAAACTAGGTGTTAAGGAGTTTGATGAGATCGTTCTGGATAACCTCCACTTCTCCTATGATAAAGACAGGCCGCTGTTAAAGGGAGTATCAGCGTCTATAAAGAAAGGTGAGATCGTAGGTCTGATAGGGGCTTCAGGGCAGGGAAAGACAACCCTTATCAACCTTATAATGCAGCTGCTAAGACCAGAAAAAGGCTGTATGCTTGTAAAAAATGAAAATACTATCTATAACATGGACCAGTTTTCAGTAAGGGACTTAATATCCTATGTGCCCCAGGGAAATACGCTGTTTTCCGGTACCATAGAAGAAAATTTAAATATTGGCGGCGCAGAAACGAAAACAGAGGAGAAAATAGAAGCATTAAAGGACGCATGCGCATGGGATTTTGTAAATGCGCTGAAGGAAGGGCTTACAACCGTAATCGGGGAATATGGAATCGGTCTCTCAGAGGGACAGGCGCAAAGAATTGCAATAGCAAGAGCGCTGTTAAAAAAGGCCCCCCTGCTTATACTGGATGAAGCAACTTCTGCCCTGGATATGAATACTGAAAAAGTGATACTGCAAAACATCAGCAGCCAGGAAGGAGAAAGAACCTGTATTATCATAACCCACAGGCTCTCTGCCCTTAAGTACTGCAACAGAGTATTCAGGCTGGAGAATGGGACCCTGAAAGAGAGAGAGCCGGTTAAGATTTTAGCAGAATTAAATGAAAGCATCGGATTTTCCTGCTTTTACAGTGTTAACGAAGCTTAAGCCAGGAAAGAAGCGCCGCCCTCTCTGCATACGCCGCTGCTGCCTCTTTGTTATAGAAAAAGGAAAGCAGGGAGAGCTGTCTTATGTTATAAAAAGCCCTGTGTATCCAGGCAAGAGGAAGCAGCACCGGGAATTTTTTTGCATACCGGTATTGGCAGTTAAGCTTACCGGGGGAGGGAAAGAAAAAGCAGCAAAGATTAAGGAGTACGGAAAGCTTTGGGGGAGAGGGAGCTGTTACTGCTTCTGCTGTTCTGGCGTGCCAAAGAATGTGCCGTGAGGCTTCACGCTCTTTTGTGCGTTTGCCATATACGCCGGAATTAATAATGTCCTCTGTAAAAAGCGCTTTGTAAGCACAGAATTCAACATCTTCCTCTGTTAAAATATCCTCCGGTACGGAAAGGCCAAACAGTTCCCGGCAAATAGAGAGAAGCACAAGAGTGAATTTATCGTAGCCATAAGGCTCCAGTTCGTAAAGAATGTTTTCCCAGATTATTTCCTCGGAATGATAAGCCGCAAAAAGGGTAAGGTCGCACAGCTGCCTGATGCCGACACCGCTTAAGAGGACGTGATGAATAATATGAAAAAGCTGATGCATAAGCTGATCCTTTATGGACAGGCAAAGGACAGGTGCGTGGCCTACCAATCCGGGAACCGCATTTTTCCATACCTGAAAGGTAAAATGATTCAGGTTTTCCATGTCCGTATTGTCCGTAAGGATTTCATGAAGCTCTATATCAGGATATCCGGTTAAGGAATAAGTGGTATGACGCTCGGCGGATTTTCCCCTTTTATAGCCCAGAAAAACCAGAACCTTATGAGCCTTCTTAAAATCCTCCTTATGTATCAGAATATCGGCATCTCCCATGGTGCGAAGCTCGGGATTGGGATAATAGTTCCGTAACATCAGGCCTTTTAATGCGATTACAGGAATACTGGCCTCATGAAGGAGAAGAAGAACCTTTTCCATCTGCTCTATATGAAGGAGCTGGAGCGCTGCTTCCCTTAAGGTATCATATTTCCAGGACTCCAAAAGAGAAGGCGAGGGTCTTACGTGTTTTGGCAGCTCTTCTAACAGGGGAAATAATAATGTATGAACCTGGTGGGCTTTTGCCTCCTCATAAATTAGATTCCAATCAGGGCAGAAAGTAAGGAAGTCAGGGGCTTTCACAGAGATGGCCGCGGATAAAAGTTTTATAAAAATATGGGAATGTTCGTTCATATTAACCCCTTTCGTGAATATCCAATCTTTGATTGGATATTTGTTAATTCGTAGTTGAAAAATTTATTTTTCAACCGAGTGATTCCTAAATATTTACATACATTATAAACCACAGGAGTAAAATGGACAATCTTTCCAGTAAGACAAAAAAAGAGTTAAATATACAAAAAATACAGCAATGGGCTGCAGCCATGTAAAGTTGAGGTGGATAATGGAGAAAATATCCGGTCGAAAAGGAAAAAGATATACAAAAATAATAGGAATAATACTTGCCGTCTTTGTTTTTGCCGCATTGTGCATCTTCCTTTTAGCACACAGCTATATCAGTAAATTAAACAAAACGCCTGCACTTTCAAAAGATGTGGTAAAAGAAGAAAATGCAGTAACGGATATACCGAAGGAAGATAACGGGAAGAAAGAGGATTCCTTAGCAGGTTCATCTGCCGATTCATCGGCTAAGCAGATTGCCTCTGCACAAGAAGCAATCCGAAAAAACATGGTGGATAAGAGTACACCTGTTTTATCTGATAAAAATGTATTTAACATACTCTTAATCGGAACGGATAACAGGGTAAAGGGAGAGAACTCCCGTTCCGATGCCATGATACTGGTATCCATAAACAAGAAGGACAAGAGCATAGCAGCAACCTCGCTGTTAAGAGATATTTATCTTCAGATACCGGGTAAGAACAATAACCGCTTAAATGCCGCCTGTGCCTATGGGGGGCCTGCGCTGTTAATGGATACTATAGAACAGAACTTTAAAGTCAGCGTGGACCGGTATGCCTCCGTGGATTTCTATGTGTTCATGGATATCATAGATGCTGTGGGAGGAGTGACGGTAGAGGTTACCGGGGAGGAAATATCCGTAATAAATGATTATATTGCAGAACTGAATAAACTAAGAGGAGAACAGGAGAAAAGTGATTATCTGACAGAGCCCGGGGAACTCAAATTAAACGGAAAGCAGGCCCTTGCCTATGCCAGAAACCGCTATATCGGAACGGATTTTGAGAGGACGGCAAGGCAGAGGCGAGTATTAAATGAAGCCTTTCAGAAAATTAAGAAGCTAAACCTGATTCAGTTAAATAGTCTGTTAAATAAGGTGCTGCCGCAGGTTACAACAAACCTTACAGAGGGTGAAATATTTTCCATGATACTTTCCCTGCCAAAGTATGCAGGCTATGATATCAGACAATGCCATATACCGGTGGATAATTCCTATGAATTTATGCGTATAAGGGGAATGGATGTCATCACGCTGGATTTTGATAAAAACATCAAGGCCCTTAAGGAGCAGATATATCCCGATAGAAACATACAGGGTTAAGGAAGTCCCCCTGTTGACTATATGGCTGAAATGGTTTAATATGGGGTAAAACGTTATAAGCGGGGCATAAATTGTGAATAAAAAACGGTGGTTAGCCTGGATACCGGCAATTCTGGTTATGTTAATGATTTTTTCCTTTTCCTCTGAAAATGGCAGCGAGTCTTCCGGTTTAAGCGGATCTCTGACAAAATCAGTGGTGGAATCAGTTATTAACATGGCTGATTTAAAAGTAACAGTGGCACAAGAAGAGCATATCATAGAGAGTATACACACCCCTGTAAGAAAGCTGGGACATTTATCGGAATATGCACTGCTTGGCATAACAATTGCCCTGGCACTTACCCTTAGCCATTATCTGAAAGGAAAAAAACTGTACTTAATAAGCTTATGTCTTTGCATTCTCTATGCTTCCAGTGATGAGATACACCAGCTTTTTATTCCCGGACGTTCAGGCATGGTAACTGATGTGGGAATAGATACAATTGGTGCTCTGGCGGGTATTTGTATTTTCACATGTATTTGCAGAATCATCCGAAATAAACAAAATGAAAATTTTGCTATTGACAAAAAGCAAAAACGGTACTAATATAAAGACACAAAAAAATAAGGAAATTCTTCGGGGCAGGGTTAAATTCCCGACCGGCGGTATAGTCCGCGACCTGATACAGGATTATAAGTTAAACAACAACTTACCGGTATCAGCTGATTTGGTGCAATTCCAAAACCGACAGTAAAGTCTGGATGTGAGAAGAAACTGATTGCAGAATTTGCAGCAATGAATGTACTTAACAAGCCTCGAACTAATGTTCGGGGCTTTTGTTTTTGTCATTCATAAATTCCCTTGGTCAGGGTGAGAATAACAGTTAACAGAAGTGTTTTCCACACATAACACCAGGAATTTCCTCAAAAAAAGGAGAGAATATTATGAAGGCATCAGAAAACAACACAATGAATGGAAACTATGTAAGAAGGTCGGTTTTTACTACGAGGGCAATGGTTACGGTAAGTCTTTTATCAGCCTTGTCCTATGTACTAATGCTGCTGGAATCCCCTCCGTATATCGGCTTTTTAAGACTTGAATTCAGCGATATTCCGGCAATTTTAGGCGCTTTCTGGTTCGGACCGGCAGCAGGGATCGTAATAGAGTTTATTAAGAACCTCATAAAGGCAATTACAGCCACAAAAACCTTTGGAATCGGAGAGCTTGCCAATTTTGTTGTAAGCGTTGCCTACGTAGTACCTGCAAGCCTTTTATTCCGTAAGCTGAAAGGAAAATACAAATCCGTTCTGGCGTTTAGCGTGGCTACCCTTTCCATGATGGTTATAGGCTTTTTAATGAATTACTTTGTAACCGTACCTATGTATGCAAAGATGTATGGCGGTATTGATAATATCGTTGCAGCAGCCTCCATGGTACCGGGAGTCAAGAATATGTTTACCTTAATCCTTATTGGAATCACCCCCTTCAACCTGGTAAAAGGTATTTTTCTTGGCATAGTGGGGCACCTGACCTATGAAATGCTGAAAAAGGTAATACATGAGTAAATAGGTCTTTTTAATTTTCGCACAATCTGCTATAATTGTCCCATAATCCCCATGCATATCGCAGGCTTGCCTGCGATACTGCCTAAATAGAAAGTGAAAAATGTTTTTCATTTTTCACACTAACTTAAGGAATAACAGAGGACTGTGAGAAGAAATGATAATAGAAACCAACAACAGGGAAGAAACCTTTGAACTTGGAAAAAACTTGGGAGAACAGGCAAAACGGGGAGAAGTATACTGTCTGTCGGGAGATCTTGGAACCGGAAAGACGGTCTTTACCCAGGGTTTTGCCAGAGGGCTTGGAATAACTGAGCCGGTAAACAGCCCAACTTTTACGATAGTCTCCGAATATGAGGAAGGCAGACTTCCCCTGTACCATTTTGATGTATACCGCATTGAAGATATCGAAGAGATGGAGGAGATTGGATACGAGGATTATTTCTATGGAGAGGGTGTATGTCTTGTAGAATGGGCAGAATTAATAAAAGAGCTGCTTCCTGAAACCTATGTCCTGGTAACCATAGAAAAGAATCCTGAAAAAGGCTTTGATTACCGTAAAATCACAGTAACAAACAGCAGTCTGCTAGATTGAGAAATATTCAGAAAAGAGGATACATGAAGATATTAGCATTGGACAGTTCCGGACTTGTTGCTTCTGTGGCTGTGGTAACAGAGGATAAAGTACTGGGTGAATTTACTGTCAACAATAAGAAAACCCATTCTCAAACCCTTCTGCCGATGGTAGATGAAGTTTTTAAGATACTTGATATGGATATAAAAGAATTGGATGCAATTGCAGTTGCAGGGGGCCCCGGCTCCTTTACAGGACTTCGAATTGGTGCCTCAACTGCCAAAGGTCTGGCTCTGGTTCTAAATATCCCCATTATAAATGTCCCTACGGTAGATTCCCTGGCATATAATTTATATGGAACGGATAAACTAATCTGTCCCATGATGGATGCCAGAAGAAACCAGGTATATACAGGGCTTTATGAATGGAAGGAAGGGAAATTTAAGGTACTTCTTCCCCAATATGCAGCGGAAATAGAAGAACTGGCAGAAACGATAAATGAATATAACAGAGAAGTCATTTTCTTAGGGGACGGAGTAGAGGCGCAGCTTTGTAAGTTTGCTCCCTTACTCAAGGTTTCCTACTCTGTAGCACCCATACATCTTTCCAAACAGAGGGGGGCATCTCTTGGAGCTTTAGGGATAGAATACTACAAGGCAGGTATTACAGAAGACGGTGACAGCTTTGAACCCGTATATTTAAGAATGTCCCAGGCAGAAAGGGAAAGAGCTGAAAAGCAGGAAACTACTTTTCAATAATTCACACTATGTAACAGCAAAATACGACCTAAGAAAAGCAACCCGGCAATGTTGGAATGTTATTCTTAGGTCCCTTTCATGATAGGAGTTAGGTTGAAAAATAAATTTTTCAACTACGTATTCAGGAATATCAAATCAAAGATTTGATATTCACAAAAGGAGCTAAAATGATAATACGGCAGATGATGGAAGAGGATATGGAGCAGGTATATTCAATTGAGAGCAGTTCCTTTACAAGACCCTGGAGCAAAGAATCTTTCCTTAGCTCCTTAAAAAATCCGCAAAACCTTTATCTGGTAGCAGAAGAAGAAGGAACTATCCTTGGTTACTGCGGTCTGTGGGGAATCGTCGGAGAAGGAGAGATAACTAATGTTGCCGTTGATAAAAGATTTCGAAACCAGGGGGTAGGAGAAGCCATTCTAAGGGAGTTGATAAGGCAGGCAGAGGAGAATGGCATTACAGCCTTTACTCTGGAAGTACGCCAAAGCAACCAGTCTGCGATTCATCTCTATCACAAGCTGGGTTTTGTCGATACGGCAGTAAGAAAGAATTATTACGAAGCGCCTATAGAGGATGCACTGATTATGTGGTTGTAATTCCCACTGTAAATTTTCTGGATTTCAAGTTATAATAAGAACAAGAAGGCGGACAAGTTGGCGGGAGGAAAGTTATGGATAAAATCAGGAAAGCACCAATCATCAGGCATGATATTTACTGTAACGTCTGTGGAAGAAAAATTACAGTTGAACATGGTATTATGAAAGAAGACGTATTTGAAGCGGCAAAAGAGTGGGGATATTTTTCAAAATACGACTTGGAGGTTCACAAATTCAATATCTGTGAAGATTGCTATGATCAGCTTATCTCCTCCTTTAAAATACCCATTCAAAAGATTCATAAAAGAGAAGCATTATAAGAAAAATAAGCAGGCAATCCGAGAGAAAAAGGATTGCCTGCTTATTTTTATACGTGTGTCATTTGCCCAGCAAAGATAAACTGCACTGGCATCATAGGGGCAGGGTACTGGTACGCTGTAACCCTTTATATGTTTGGCGTGACAGGTAATCTGTGCGGGGCTTGATAACTGAAAAAGGTTGTGGTACTATTTAGAAAACGCTGTATTGTACTATAAAGGCGATAAAGAAAAATAATTGCAGGAAAGCTGTGCAGTAAAGTGAGGAAAATACATGTTAGATGTTTGTTTACTTGGAACCAGTGGAATGATGCCCCTGCCAAACAGATGGCTGACGGCATTAATGACCAGATACAACGGTTCCAGTCTTTTAATAGACTGTGGGGAAGGAACCCAAATTGCAATCAAAGAAAAGGGCTGGAGCTTTCACCCCATTGATGTGATATGCTTTACTCATTACCATGGAGATCATATCAGTGGTCTGCCGGGCTTATTGCTGACCATGGGGAATGCCGACCGTAGGTCACCTGTAACCATGATAGGACCAAAAGGCTTAGAAAGGGTAGTAAGTGCCCTGCGTGTCATCGCTCCGGAACTGCCTTTTGATATAAACTTCATAGAGATCAACGGGGCAGAAGAAGAATTCCGGATAAATGGGTACGTAATACAGGCATTTAAAGTAAATCATAATGTACTTTGCTATGGGTATAATATCCTGATAGAACGCGGCGGAAGGTTTTACACTGAGAAGGCCATGGAAAACGAGGTACCTCAAAAATATTGGAACAGGCTTCAAAAAGGTGAGACAATAGAAGCCGATGGAAGGGTATTTACACCAGAGCTGGTTTTAGGACCGGGAAGAAAAGGAATTAAGCTTACCTATTGTACGGATACAAGACCGATTTCCTCCATTAGTGATCATGCAAAGGACGCAGACTTATTCATTTGTGAGGGCATGTACGGAGAAAAGGATAAGGATGAAAAGGCAGCAGAGCATAAGCATATGACCTTTTATGATGCGGCAAGGCTGGCAAAGGCAGCAGAGGTAAAGGAAATGTGGCTTACTCATTACAGCCCTTCCTTAATAAGACCTGAGGAATATATGGCAGACACTCGCGCAATCTTTGCGAATGCCAAAGCCGGTACGGATAAGAAAAGTGTTACACTGGAATTTGACCCAAATGAATAAAGTAAGAATGAAATAGAAAGGGATTGCATTAAAAGCAATTATTAAGAAAATGGATAAGGATATACTGATTCTGGCGATAGAATCTTCTTGTGACGAAACGGCGGCAGCTGTTGTGAAAAACGGCAGGATTGTACTTTCCAACGTGATATCGTCCCAGATAGCACTTCATACCCTCTACGGGGGGGTTGTACCGGAGATAGCGTCCAGAAAACACATAGAAAAAATAAATCAAGTAATTAAAGAGGCATTAAAAGAAGCAGATGTCACTTTGGAAGAAATCGATGCCATTGGCGTGACCTATGGGCCGGGCCTTGTAGGGGCCTTGTTAGTGGGAGTGGCAGAGGCAAAGGCTATCAGCTATGCGGCCAAAAAGCCTTTGGTAGGAGTGCATCATATAGAAGGGCATATCTCTGCCAATTTCATAGAGCATAAGGACTTGGAGCCTCCCTTTTTATGTTTGATTGTATCAGGGGGGCATACTCATCTGGTTATTGTAAAAGATTATGGAAAATATGAGATTATCGGAAGGACTCATGATGATGCAGCCGGCGAGGCCTTTGACAAGGTAGCAAGAGCCATAGGACTCGGATATCCGGGAGGACCGAAGGTAGACAAGCTTGCAAGGGAAGGAAATAAGTATGCCATAAGCTTTCCAAGAGCGAATATAGCGGATTCTCCCTATGACTTTAGTTTCAGCGGAGTAAAATCTGCTGTGTTAAATCATCTGAATTCCTGCGAAATGAAGAAAGAAGAAATAAACCGGGCTGATATTGCAGCTTCTTTTCAGGAAGCCGTTGTAGATGCCCTTGTGACCAAGACCATGACTGCGGCAAAAGACTTGAAGCTATCTAAGGTTGCTATGGCAGGAGGCGTTGCTGCAAATTCTGCCTTAAGAGAAGCAATGGGAGCAGAGTGTGCTAAGAGAGGAATAACACTTTATTATCCTTCTCCTATATTTTGTACGGATAATGCAGCAATGATAGGAGCAGCGGCTTATTACGAATTCATAAATGGAACAAGGCATGGGCTGGACTTGAATGCTGTACCGAATTTGAAAATCGGCCAGCGGTGAGGAATAAAAAGGAGGTTGAAATGCGTCAAGAGAAAATAAGCGCCATCCTATTAGCAGGGGGAAGCGGCAAAAGAATGCAGTCTGACATTCCCAAGCAATATATGGTTCTTGGAGATAAGCCTGTTTTAAGCTATTCTCTGGCGGCATTTGATGAAAGCAGTGTAGATGAAATAATTTTAGTAGTGAATGAGAGTGATATGGAATATCTGAAAGATAATATCTTAAAGCAATATCCGGTTAAAAAACCAGTGCACTTGGTACCGGGAGGAGAAGAACGATATCTCTCTGTTTATAACGGGCTAAAAAGTATAACTGACACTGATTTTGTTTTGATACACGATGGGGCAAGGCCCTTTATAACAGTTGAAATGATTGAGCGTGTAATAATCTCTTTAAGAGAATATCCTGCCTGTGCAGTAGGTGTTCCAGTTAAAGATACAATTAAAATTGTTGACACAACAGGAACAATTATTGAAACACCGGACCGCAGTATGGTTTGGGCAATACAGACGCCTCAGGCGTTTTCTGTCCCATTAATTGTCCGTGCTTATGAGATGCTTTTATCACATTTGCAGAAAGAGGAGCATGATAAGAAAGTTCCTGTAACAGACGATACTATGGTGATTGAATATACATTAAAATATCCGGTTAAAATGATAATGGGCAGTTATAGCAATATAAAAATAACAACGCCAGAGGATATGATAATGGGAGAGGCCCTCTTGTACAGTGGGAACTGAGAATTAAATATAAATTTTAGAAAAATTGAAACAAAAGGTACAAAAAAACGAAAAATACGGTGAAAAGTGCTTGACATGCTTCACAAGTTTTGCTATACTGTTCAAGCAATGTTCGGAGAGGTGTCCGAGTGGTTTAAGGAGCCGGTCTTGAAAACCGGTGATTCCGAAAGGGACCGTGGGTTCGAATCCCACCTTCTCCGTTGATAAGATTTCCTATTATAATAGCATAAAGGAACTTTTATTGGAGTAATAATATGTAGATTTACACAATCAGCCATTATGGAGAAGTACCCAAGCGGCTGAAGGGGCTCCCCTGGAAAGGGAGTAGGTCGTTAATAGCGGCGCGAGGGTTCAAATCCCTCCTTCTCCGTCGGTTTTACCCATGAAAATAACCTCTGAAAAGTAAATAAAAAAAGTGGTTGACAACCTCTGGTAAGTATGATAAGATAGTCGAGCTGGTGCAAAACACCGCTGCCTTACAGAAGAGGAAACGCGGATAAAACCTAGCAAAACAGAAAAAAGAACCTTGATAACTGAACAGTGAAACAACCCTGAAATTTTCTTTAAAATTTCATTCAAAATAGAAAGCCTCGGCTTTGGATTTTGAAAAGAACAGTATCAGAAATGATACGACCTAAAAAAACAGTAAAATAGTGTGTGATTTGCATCACAGACTAACGGAAATTAACGATTGTTTAAAGTTTGGTTTATGTTATAAACCAAAGCTTCTAAATAGCCAATGTTAATTCTGAAATGATTAAACTTTAATTTGAGAGTTTGATCCTGGCTCAGGATGAACGCTGGCGGCGTGCTTAACACATGCAAGTCGAACGGAGTTAAGAGTGGAAGTTTTCGGATGGAAGCTTTTAACTTAGTGGCGGACGGGTGAGTAACGCGTGGGTAACCTGCCTTACACAGGGGGATAACAGTTGGAAACGACTGCTAATACCGCATA
>NZ_FRFD01000004.1 GCF_900143645.1 Anaerocolumna xylanovorans DSM 12503
CTGAATCAATTCCAGCAATTATTGCAACACTTTTTTGTGATTCTCCAGCTAAAACTCTAGCTACAAGAGAATACCTTCCTTCAGCTGTACGTTCTTTACATGTTGAAGGATGCTTTAAAGTATCAATTCCATAAATATCTGCAATTCTTGACCAAGTAACAATTCGTTTTCTAAAATTCTTTTGACCAATTCCTGCTGGTGTTTCAGGCCATTGACCATTTCTGTATAGCTCGACACAATTTAATTTAAATACAAAATCATATTTCACGTAAAAACCCCCTTTACTGGTGTCCAGTAAAGGGGGTACATATCACTTGTCTGACATTTGGGGTGCATTTCAAAATCAAGGAATTTCGTAAGCGCGAGACGGGATTCGAACAAATCCCCGCACACACAAACACTGATAAATAGGAGGTTTGCGGCTTCTGTTATTTATCTGCACACATGGGATGTGTGCTTTTTTATTTCTTGAATTATATTAGTTCGTTATTGTGAAAGATTGTGAAGTAAGTTTTCTATTTGCTCCACAGCATATGTCTCTGCTGTTATCGGATTATCATAATCTAAAAAAGCTGCTGTTCTACTTGATACCTCTCTAAAAATAAGCATAGTATTGTTCAGTGCCCTTAAAATATCCTCTGCATCATATGTTCCATATGCTGTTTTCAATTGTTTCTTAATATTTTCATCAACCCAATTGTCAAAAAACCTACCGTCATGCCAAACATCAAAATCTTTGCTATTAACAGCTTTTGAATAGCCCTCAAGCATCTGTCTTAATAAATCTTTCATATAACCATCAACACAACTTTTTGCTGACCAAGTTTCTCCTCGAAGTAACTTTTTCACTGACCATATTGAATGAAACCAAAATGTATTTGCAAGATTAATAAATTCTTTCTCTGTGAGAACAGTTTTTATTTCTTCAGTTGGTTCAGATGGTTTATTGCGTTCAATTGCACCTTTAAAATCAATTTTATCAACTAACATCATATATCCACTAGAAAAAAATGATTGTATAGTATTATCAGCAGCCAACCTTTCAGATTTTTTAGCATCATAAAACAAAAAATCCATATCCATTGCATCGCTGAAAAACACCCTGCGTTCTTGACCGTATGCTGCTGTTGGTTCTTGAAAAGAAATATAATATTTTTCAATTTGATTCAGCCATTGGTCCGTATTCAAAAAATAATCGACATCCTTTACAAGAAAAATAATATCGTAATCCGAATATTTATCTGCAACATTTTTTTCTCTTGCTCTAGAACCAAAAAGAATCATAGCTTGAATCAATTCCGATACATTAGCAAATGACACTAATTTTTCCATAATGGTATCATATGAATTCATATAAAATATCCTCGCTTTATATCTATTGAAATATACTTAGTTAACTCAGAAATTACTGCGCATCGCAATTGTAAACAATAGCGAATTAATTTTACATCAAATTAGAATTTACCTAATTATACTTTTCCTAAAATAGGAAGTCAAGTTAATCTATACGGTAGAAGTGTATTCTCTACGCCATTACAAAGTGTACACCATTGAAAAAGACAAGATAACGTTTACTCGTTACCCCTACGAGTAAACGGTTAATCATGTCATTTTTTCAAATATCGCAGTATAAATAATAGCATATTAAAATTGTAATTATGACGAAAGGAGAAAACAAACAGACTGAAAACAAAATTTATTTTTGTTTTCGTAAGGATATATCAGTTCACTGATAAAACCTTATAGCCGGTAAACCGGCAGTACGTCATAGGTCGGGTATTACGAGAAGTCGGAAAGCAGCAAAGCGTGACAAGAATTTCTCTGAGGCAAAGAACAGGGAATTCATAGAATTCTGTAAATCCACCGGATTACGTAAGAAAGAATTGAAATGCTTAAGGGGTACACAATTACTTTTTAAGAACGGAATTTATTACATAGCTGTTACTAGTGGAGCAAAGGGTGGAAGATATAGGGAGTCCCCTATCATTTCAAATGTGGATGAGGTTGTAAATCGAATGAAGGAAGCCGGAAACGGTAAAGTATGATCATATGTTCCTGACATGGATGTTCACTCTTATCGTAGCGATTATTGTACCGAAATCTATAATGCTTTAGCCAGACCGTTAGAAAAGATACCGAAGAACGAACGTTATCATTGCAGAACATTATATATGCTGACTCTTTTGCCCGCAGGATCTGTGGGCATATTTCAGAAAAAAGCCTCGTTTTTAAAATCACCTGTCATATTGTACTATGAAACATGAAACAAAGTGTTTAAAAACAATAACAGGAGGTCACATTATTATGCTTGATGCATTATCTATCTTACAGGAAGCTTATGAATGTGGTATCTTGGATGCAACAGAAGTCGCAATAAAAATAAATATGATCAAAGAAACTATGTAAAAGAGCGTCATCCATATTCGATTAGCACTCGTAAGAGTGGGCGCTTCATAACCACCGAGTACACCCTCCGCGTTTCCAATTTTGAAAAAGGAAAACAACGGTTTTTTTAATTTTCCCGTTGGGCGGCACAAGTTCCATTTATAGATGTCTTTTCAAATAAATCATATCCACTAACTGTTGTCCATTTTCATACATAGGGTGGTCGTAATTATCTATAAAAAAGTTTTTAACAATGTGTGATTTTTCAAATCCACACCTTTCGTAGAAACGAAGTATCGTAGGGCTATCGCCTGTTCCAACATATAACTCACTACCAAACTTCTTATAGTAATCAATAATAAATGTAATTAGACGTTGTCCATATCCTTTCCGTTGATATTCAGGAACGGTAACAATATTCTTAATTTCATAAACGCCGGATTGCTCTTGTGTAACAATGCAAATCTCCTTAACATCATCATCACACAAAGCAAACATATCACCACGATACAAATATTTTTCTATCATACTTATCTGTTCATCTGCAATAAGTAGCAATTCCATGTACTTTATTTTATCGCTATCAATAATTTTCAAAATTTCCATTCACTATTTTCCCTTTCCTTTTCTCTATTATCTCTACAAATCCATTATACTCTCTTTAATTTCAAATAGAGGAACACACATCATTGTAAAAAATAGATGTGCCACTTTGTAAAGCGGCACATCTACTCATAAAATTTGCATACTCCGTATAATTCGCTGAATACTTTTAGAGGTTAAAAAATATTTCTCTGACAGTTCAAAAACAGTCGTGCCGTTTCTGTAACTATTGTATATTTCAAAATTTCTTTCTTTGAAATATACTTTCGTATCTGTCTTTTCTCCCCACGTACATCTTTTTGATTTTATTTTTGGAATGTATATAACTTGCCCGTCAACATATTCTTGAATTTTTTCAATCAATCCTTCGGGCAAAATTTCCAAAGCATGAACATAGCCCATTGTGTCCTCCTAAAAAATTATTCTTTAGGATAGCAAAGACTATTGATATTCTATTTTGGTGATATGCAATAGCCCCTGCTATGCACAATATTTCCTGCTTTTCCTTATTGTTCATCCCCCCCCTATCTATTATATATTATAGCTAAGACACGTTTCATCTTCAAGTTACTTTTATGAATAACATGATTTATTTTAATCAATAATATGGGAAGCCGGAAACGGTAAAGTATGGACCGATGTTCCTGACATGGATGTTCATTCTTATCGTAGCGATTATTGTGCTGAAATTTATAAGACATTAGCCAGACCGCTAGAAAAGATACCGAAGAACGAACGCTATCATTGCAGAACACTATTTACGCTAACTCTTATGCCCGCTGGATCTGCGGGCATATTTCAGAAAAAAGCTTCATTTTTAAAATTACCTGTCATATTGTTTTATGAAACATAAAAGATTCTGAAAGAGGTGAAAAAGCTTTCACCTGACAGTGGATATCTTTTCATACAGTCAAATGGTGAAAAAATGACGAGCAGAAGCTTTAACTAATGGCTTGAGAAGTATTGTAGAGATGCTGGAGTAACGTTTAAGAGCAGTCATTGTATCCGAAGAACCTTTGCCAGTCGGTTGTATGCAGAGGGACATGCCTTTAGAGGAAATCAGTGTGTATATGGGTCATGAAGATACTGATACAACGAAAGGATATATCTACAATTACAACGAAATCGAAAAGAACCGTGCCTATATGGACAAGGCATTATAGCAGTCCCCGCACGTAAAAGGATGTTGTACACATCCTGCACATATGTTTTTCAAGCAACAAAAAATTGCTAACCCCTGATTTATAAGGATTAGCGATACTTTTCAACTAAGCGCGAGACGGGATTCGAACAAATCTCCGCACACTCAAATACTGATAAATAAGAGATTTGCGGCTTCTGTTATTTATCTGCACACATACTTGCACACAAAAAGATGTGATATTTATGTTCAATATTGGTTCGTTATTGTGAAAGAATTTGAACAAGCATATCAACCCATTCTAACTCTCACTTTCGTTTTCATTGCTATCTTTTTGGCACTCTTCACATCGATAGGTCAAGAAATTTTTCACCGGGATTGACACTATTAACACAACACCTATAACAATGTAAATGGTATAGATAAATATATTAATAATATCTATAACACTAAATGAAACATTTAAATCTAAAAATAATGATAAAATTCTTAATAAAGATGCAAAAAATCCTGTTATTCCAGAAAACAATGTTGAAATCACTATCAACCATTTCGCCAAGTTTTTCCCTGCGTAAAGGAAGTATAATATTGAACCAAGAATTGCTAGCCGAACTAATCCGAAAAATGTCGTAGTCACTATTTCATCAGACTGTCCATTAACAACCGCACTAACTATTGCGATAAAATTTGTTGATAATAATGCAATAATAATTGCATTAACAATCTTTTTTCCTAAATTTATTGAATACATTTTCTACTCCTTTGAGATAAATAATACTAATAATTTTTGAATTATGTAATCTAATTAATCTAATATTACATCATATTACATAATTTTTCCACAAAAACTTTATTGTATTAGAATTGAAATTTTATTTTTATCAATCCTGTCTTATTGACTCTATCAAAAAACATGTTAACTAATTCATCTCCGTTTTCATTGTAGTACCAATTTTGCAATCGACGCCAATTGCGAAATATTTCCTGCATGAATTTCTTTAATTATACTTTTATAAAAAGGAAAGTCAATCCAACTTGCAGAATTGTAAATATCTACACTTTTATTCTGAAGTGTATACCATTAATTCAAGCATGATAACGGTTACTCGTTGTATCTTCGAGTAAACAGTTATCTTTATTTGTTTTTTCAAATATCAAGGTTCGGAAAATGACATATTGACTTTGTATATGACGAAAGGAGAAAACAAAACATACAAAAACAATTAAAAATAACAAACAAATGAAACAACCGGACCGAAAATAAAATATATAATTTAATTTATTTTATAAGGCAATATCAGTTAACTGATAAACCTTATTGCCGGTAAGCCGGCGGTCAGTAAGAAGAAAAGAAGAGAGAACGGAGTTCTCTTGACTTAAGATGTATCTGTAGTTGAAATTTATAGAACAAACCACTGTTCAGGAGATTGTAGACCATTAAAAAACACTCCATTAATAATGGTCAGGCTGGATACCCTTTGACTGTATCCTTAGGAGTAATAATCGCTAGGTGCCTGTGATTTGAATAAATTGGCGCGTGCTCAGCTTTAACTTATAAATGCAATCAAAGGACGTGGTAAAAATGGCTCGTAACAGAGAAAAGAAACACCAATCATTGGTTCATCAGGTGGAGATGAAATTAAAATCAAAGATGGCTATCGGTCATTCAAAACATGATGACCAGAGGACAGAACATGCACTCTTGAAAGAAAAGCGGAAAAAGGATTCTAAGGCAATGTTAAGTTATCAGGAGCGTATTACTATTCATAAGATTTATACTTGGAGTACCTTTCAGGATTATCAGAAACATGCCTGTTACTTTATCAAATGGTGTAAGGAACACTACGGCTGCAGGATGCTTTCCGAGTGCAGGCAGTATGTGGATGAATGGCTTATGGAAAGGTCTATTCTGGCACCGATTCGCAGAAGCTGGAAGCTTGTACACTGGCAAAAGTTTTTGACTGTACCACAGAGAATTTTATTAAAACAGCAGTACGGCATAGGTCTGGTATCACCAGAAGTCGGAAAGCGGCAAAACGTGATAAGAATTTCTCTGAAACAAAGAATAAGGAATTCATAGAATTCTGTAATACATTAGCCAGACCGCTAGAAAAGATACCGAAGAATGAACGTTATCATTGCAGGAGTGACCTGAAAGGTGTCTGTTATGATAAGCGTGCTATGCTGATTGCCCGCAGGATCTGCGGGCATATTTCAGAAAAAAGCATCGTTTTTAAAATCACCTGTCATATTGTTTTATGAAACATAAAAGATTCTGAAAGAGGTGAAAAAGATTTCACCTGACAGTGAATATCTTTTCACACAGTCAAATGGTGAAAGAATGACGAGCAGAAGCTTTAACTACTGGCTTGAGAAGTATTGTATGGATGTTGGAGTAACGTTTAAGAGCATTCATTGTATTCGAAGAACCTTTGCTAGTCGGTTGTATGCAGAGGACGCATGCCTTTAGAGGAAATTAGTGTGTATATGTGCCATGAAGATACTGATACAACGAAAGGATATATCTACAATTACAACGAAATCGAAAAGAATCGTGCCTATATGGACAAGGCATTATAGCAGTCCCCGTACGTAAAAGGATGTTGCACACATCCTGCACACATGTTTTTCAAGCAACAAAAAATCGCTAACCCTTGATTTATAAGGATTAGCGATACTTTTCAACTAAGCGCGAGACGGGATTCGAACCCGCGACCCTCGCCTTGGCAAGGCGATACTCCACCACTGAGCCACTCGCGCATTTATTACTATTGTATGTGTTCTTTTGTCTTACTTTACCGCTCTGAACACATACAATAGTATACTATAGAAGCAGCTTACTGTCAATACTAATTCAATAAATTTTTTATTCAATATATTTATTATATTGAATTAAGACATCTTAACGCTAATGATGTAATCATTCTTTTTAAAGCTTTGGCTGCTGATATTGCTTATAGTTACAGGTCTTGCATCCAGCCACATCTCTTCTGCTGCTATCAGCAAATGTGCCAGACAAATGCCCATATCAATCAGTCCGGCTTCCTTCATGACATTTTTCATAAATATATTCTTCTTGCAGAACAAATGGATTCGGTTGTTATACACCACCATCCTCCATGGCTGGCTGTTCATGCCGGAAGGTGCCAGTCTGGCAGCAGATACGATGGTCCGGACATTCTTATCTACCTCTTCCTTGAATACTGCTATACTCTTAAGCGGCAGCCTTTTTGCCTTATCGTTCTGCCTGTATACCTCGTACTCTCCTTCTCCGAAGGCAAGAGCAATTACCTGCTCATACTCTTCTTCCTCCAGTACCTTATCCTTTAGGTTCAGGCTGCCGATATAACAGGTTCCAAGACCTCTTGCCGTAATATAGAGCGCTATCTGTTCCATCATATTTCCCGCGTTTAACAGATAACCCGGTTCCTTTGTAGAATATAAAACCAGATAATATGGTGCTTTAACGGTGAGAATTCCCGGCTGAAAATGCTTCAAATCAGCCAACTGCACCAGTTCAAGCCTTACTTTGATATCATCAAAGATCATTGGTATGCTGTCCGCAAAATTCATGATATGGTCAATTACCGTTTGGTCTAATTTATCCATACCGTATTTTCTTACAGATTTCCTAACAAATATTGCTTCATAAAGATTCATGGCAGACTCCCTTTTACACCCTTAATTCGAGCATTTTATCTCTTAATTTGGGCAGCTCATCTCCTCTGTTTCGCCTTTTGCCTTTTGTAAGGCATATCTTTTATAGTATAGAGGAGATATTCCATAGTATTTTTTAAACAGCTTACTGAAATGGTAAACATCCTCGTAACCCACTCTATTGGCTATACTCTTTATACTCTCTCCCTCTGAGGATAACAGAATATCCCTCGCCTTTTCAAGTCTTATCTTTATCAGGTAGTTAATCGGCGATTCTCCGGTTTCTTCTTTGAATATCTTGGATATATACACAGGACTTAGATACATATTATGCGCTATCTGATCCAGGGATATCTTATTATCGTAATTTTCATTCAAATAATTGATGATTTTCTTTACGGCATAACTTTTATTATAAGATTCGAAGTTACAGCCCTTCTGGCTGGTTGCCATGTCCGTGATATCCCGGATAATAAAGAGCAGTATCTGTATGAGATGGGCTTTTAACATGAAATATTTCCCGGCTTTGCAGCTTTCATTCTCAGATATCATCTCATAGCAATGCTTCGAGATATCCTGTTTGGTTTCTGTTTTTGTGTGAAGGATATGCCCTCCCTCCTTAAATATTACAGAATTAGGAGGCATATTCTTGAACTGAAATCCCGTAAATCCGGCAAAGAATTCCACCGTAGGCTCTTTCGGATTCACTAAGATATTCTGATGCTTCACACCAGGATTGCATATTATGACATCTCCGGCTTCCACATCATACACAATTCCTTCTACCAGATATTTTCCCTTACCGGATAATATATATGTCAATTCAGTAAAATCGTGATCGTGATAAGCACTCTCACACACCATTTTCTGTTTGCTGACAAATAATATTGTTGGATTTAGATCGCAATAGGTTATATCAAACTGGTGCTGACACATAGAACCCCTCCTTCCGTTGTATTTTTCGCACTAACAGCCATGCCCTTTCCAACGCGCCGCAAGATTGGCCGAGGATTTCGCAGGCACAATCTTGTGTGTGAAAATCATCTTTTAATTTTCACACTAACACCCATGCATATCGCAAGTTTACTTGCGATACTGCCCAAATGGAAAGTGAAAAATGCTTTATATTTTTCACACTAGCTCCCGTGCATAAATCACTGCTTGCAGATGATTTACTGCCTTAAATCAAGGTGTGAAATGTCTCTATGCTAACAAACTATTAACGTTTCATAATTAAAAATCAAATCGCATCCTCTTCATTATAACATCTTTTAATGAATTAAAAAACCTTTTTTCAGGTTTTTTATATGCAGGTATGCAAAGTAAATTACTGGTATATCGCAGATACAAACAGCCACATCGTTAAATTTCAAAGGACGTACATTTTGTCGTATTTCTATGCTTATATAATATCTGACATGATTACCATAACAAATGACATTTCAATTTTACACGTGAATACTATAATGGAACAGAATCTTAAAACACGCTGGCTTACATTTTTATAAATAAATGTAACTTGGCACAAGAGTGGAGGCTAAATAATATGACAGCATTGCAATGGGTTTTTTCATTCCTGAAAAAATACCGTTTTCGGCTAATAACGGCTTTGTTTTTAGTAACTATCTCATGCCTTTTAACCATCATCAATCCGTATATCTCTGGTATCATTGTAGATGATGTTATAAAAGGCGGCAAGCGGGGAATTCTTCCTAAACTGGTGCTTCTTCTGATCGGAACTACCATTTTCAGGTCTTTAATAAAATACCGCTTCCTTGTAATATTCGAAACCACCTCCCAGAATATGCTCTATAGCATGCGTGATTATGTATACCGCCGTTTTCTGCAGGAGGACTTCAACTTTTACAACAAGAACCGTACCGGTGATTTAATGTCAAGGCAAACCGGTGACATGGAGGCTATCAGACACTTTGTGGCATTCGTTATCTACTCCGTTTATGAGAACTCTCTTTTGTTTATTATAGCTCTGGTTATGATTTTTACAGTGGATTTCAGGCTTGCGCTTTGTATGATAGCGGTTATTCCTATTACGGTACTCTTGACCCGTAAGCAGCTTTCCTCAGTGAAAGCAGCCTTTCATAATATCAGACAGCGTTTCTCCAGCTTAAATACTTTCGTACAGGAAAATGTAAGCGGTAACCGTGTAGTAAAGGCCTTTGCCAAGGAAGATTATGAAATCCAGAAGTTCAACCGGGAAAATGATGCTTACCGGGATGCGGAATTATCTGCTGCTGCTATCTGGAAGAAGTACGTACCTATCTTCGAATTTCTTGCCAACTTTTTAACTGTTATCCTTTATCTGGCAGGCGGCATTATGGTTATTAAGGGATATATTACCTTAGGAAAGATGGTCACGGTAAGCGGTTATCTCTGGATGCTTAATAACCCCTTAAGAATGGCCGGATGGCTGGCAAATGATTACCAGCGTTTTGTAACCTCTGCGGAAAAGATATATGCAACCATTAAAGAGGAACCTGGTATCAAAACGCCTGACAACGGCGTAAAAGCCAAGCGTTTCCAGGGGAATCTGGAATTTAAGCATGTAAATTACCGCGCAGATGATGATGTCATCCTAAGAGATATTAACTTTAAAGTAAAGCCCGGCCAGACAGTGGGCATTATCGGTGCCACCGGCTCCGGCAAATCAACTTTGATGAATCTGCTCTGCCGTTTCTATGATGTAACAGACGGTGAGATAACCATTGACGGCGTGAATCTAAAAGATATGGATTTATACCAGCTTAGAAGCAATATTGGCATGGCAATGCAGGATGTGTTCCTGTTCTCAGATACCATTGAGGGCAATATCGCCTACGGCAGTCCAAACTGCAGCCTGGAGGAAGTAATAGAGGCAGCAAAGGTTGCTAACGCCCATGACTTTATCACTGCCATGCCGGAAGGCTATGACACCATTGTAGGTGAACGTGGGATGGGACTCTCCGGTGGTCAAAAGCAGCGTATTTCCTTGGCAAGAGCTCTCCTTAAGAACCCTTCCATTGTTGTATTGGATGACACTACCTCAGCCGTAGATATGGAAACAGAGACACAGATACAGGAACAGCTTCATTCCCTTTCCGATAAGACTGTATTTATTATTGCGCACCGTATCTCTTCCATTAAGGATGCGGACCAGATACTGGTACTGGATAACGGCAGGATAATCGAATCAGGGAACCATGAATCCCTGATTCAAAAGAAAGGCTATTATTATACCGTATTCAACCATCAATACGGGGAATTTGACCGCTATGTGAATGGAAACTTAAAGGAGGTGGTTTGCTAATGGCACGTAATAAGTATGATATTGATGAGACCCTCCAGAGCGAATTTAATTTTGACCAGCTAAAGCGTTTGTATTCCTACATAAAGCCCCACCGCAAGGAAATGTACTTTACCATATTGCTGATGATAATTTCCAGTGCTCTTGGTATGTTTACACCGATAATCCTGAAGACCATTATAGATAACTACATACCGAATGAAAATATCCGCGGCATTGTTATTATAAGCTTAATCCTGATGCTGTTAAACTTAATCATTGTAGTAATCCTGCGCTTGAAAATTCACATTACCACCAATCTCGGCCAAAGCATCATACACCAGATACGAAGTGATATTTTTAACCACTTGCAGGAACTCCCCTTCTCCTACTATGATGACCGTCCTCACGGAAAGATTCAGGTAAGGGTTGTAAACTACGTAAACAGCCTAAGTGACCTGCTCTCAAATGGTATTATTAATACCATTACGGATTTGTTCAGCTTGATTTTTATCGTAATATTTATGCTCTCCATCAATATCCGCCTGACCCTTGTCTGCTTGCTGGGACTTCCGATATTAATGGCAGTTATCTTCTTTATTAAGACAAAACAGCGTGTGGCCTGGCAGATATCCAGCAACAAGTCCTCTAACTTAAATGCCTACATTGCAGAAAGTATTAACGGAATCCGTGTTACACAGAGCTTTGTAAGGGAAGAGGAAAATATCAAGATATTTAACAGCTTAAGCGGCAAATATAGCGATGCCTGGATGAAAGCCGTAAAATACAACTTCCTTTTGTGGCCGGCCATTGATAATATCTCTATGATTACCACCGCAGCTATTTATATACTGGGTGTCAGCTGGATTGCAGGCGGTGCCAAGGGAATTACCGTCGGTGTCCTTATCGCCTTCACCGGCTATATCGGACGCTTCTGGGCTCCTGTCAATACCCTGGCAAGCTTTTATAACTCCCTGCTAACCGCAGTTTCTTATCTGGAAAGAATCTTTGAAACCATTGATGAACCGGTACTTGTAAAGGATAAAGAAAGCGCTGTGGAAATGCCGCCTATTAAGGGAACGGTAGAATTTAAGGATGTGGTATTCAGCTATGAAGAAGGCCTTCCTATTCTGAACGGAATCAGCTTTACAGCCCATCAGGGAGAATCCTTTGCTATTGTAGGACCTACCGGTGCCGGCAAGACCACGATTATTAACCTTATCAGCCGGTTCTATAATCTGGATTCCGGGCAGATTCTCATTGACGGTATTGATATTAATGATGTGACCATCAAATCCCTGCGTAAGCAAATGGGTGTGATGCTCCAGGACAGCTTTATCTTTTCCGGAACCATTATGGATAATATACGGTACGGCAATATGGAAGCCACTGACGAACAGGTAAAGGAAGCCGCCAAAACGGTATGTGCTCACGATTTTATTATGGGGCTTGAAAAGGGCTATGATACTGAAGTAAACGAAAGAGGCAGCCGCCTCTCTGCCGGGCAGCGCCAGCTTATTTCCTTTGCCAGAGCACTCCTTGCAGATCCGAAGATACTGATATTAGATGAAGCCACTTCCAGTATTGACACCGAAACAGAAATACTGCTTCAGGAAGGACTTTTAAGACTTCTAAAAGGAAGAACTTCCTTTATCATTGCCCACCGTCTA
Organism: Anaerocolumna xylanovorans DSM 12503; assembly: GCF_900143645.1. Lineage (GTDB taxonomy): Bacteria > Bacillota > Clostridia > Lachnospirales > Lachnospiraceae > Anaerocolumna > Anaerocolumna xylanovorans. The sequence goes on from NZ_FRFD01000004.1 coordinate 12,737, forward strand.
TCGACTATCAAGAATTCAAACTGCATCCTCTATGTGGATAACGGTAAGATTCTTGAGATGGGTAATCATGAGGAATTAATGGAAATGGAAGGATATTACCATAAGCTCTTCGTTTCCCAATATGATTTCTTAAACAAAGTACCGGAAAATCAGGACTTATGTCAGCAAGGGGCATTCTAATTTAGCTAAAACAGAAAAGTCCATAAGTTTCCTGTAACACACTCTCTGAAAGACATGTTGTCAGTTTTGTATGCATAAGCAGATAAAATTTGTACCGCTACTGCATACAAAATTGACACTTCTCTATCACTTTACCTTTTTTCTTTAAAAAGAACAGCGTTTTACCCTGAATACTGCATCATCTAAACAGCCTACTCCAAATCCTGAACCTTCATTTTATCTAAGCTCATATTTCTCTTCCTTTTCTCCCTGTGAACGGCATATATAAGAAGTAAAATAATAGTCGGTATATTATACAGGAAAAAGGTTGTTACTGTCATTATGATTACGGAAGATATATCTGTTTCAGATTCCTTGGATGTATTTTCGATTACTTTATTTATAACAGTACCGTCTTCTGAAATAGACTGCATCTGGGTAGTATTCGATGTATAAAAAGACAATCCAAAAACTGTTATCAGAGAAATAAGAAAAAACACCAGCGGCAGGATAAGTCCAAGCCACTTACTCTTACTTTTAGAAAGATAGATTTGTAAAAGCACAATTCCTGAAATAAATAAAATAAAAATAATTATTAATGGCATTACACGCATTACTGTCCCCCTCCTTTTGATTTTTTGTATTCGGTTATAAGAACTTTGGCAGTATCAAAATCTATTTTTTCGTTTACGACCAGTCTTTTAATCAATCCAATGTACGGTTCTTTTGCAGTTTCTTCGCTTATCTGTATTTTTTGTATAAGTCTGTCTAAGCGCAGCCGGACCGTCGGATAGGTAACACCATATTGATGTGCAACTTCTTTTAGTGACCCGGAAGCCTGAATAAAATTTTTGATAAATGCAATGTCTTCATCCTCCAGATTAACCATCCATTCCGGAACAATCTCTATTGCCACATTCACACCCCCCTTTAATAATGTTAAGTTTAACATTTAACATTATTAAAATCAATAGTAATATATTTATTTATAAAAATAAAGATATAGGCAAGAATCAATATAATTGTTTTCTCCCTTGCCGTCCGATACCACTTATTGTAGACTAGTATCGGTAAATATGATTTAATATATTACATTCACATTTCTATTCTAAGGAAAGGAGAGTTCTTATCATGAAACTGACTTATATGGTGTTTGAAAAGAAAATTGAATATGGGCAGAGTAATGATTTAAGGGACTTCTCTGCACTTTGATCCTTTTGTGAGATGTTTTTATAAAGCTGGCACGCAAACGGCGTGCTTTTTTTATGTCCAAAAACAGCACTGACACCATCTAAGTTCACTTGGTACAAATAAATTTTCCAACTACGAATTAACAAATATCAAATCAAAGATTTGATGTTCAGAAAAGAGGTTTGGTTGAAAAACAAAACGCTGTTTTTCAACTACGTATTCAGGAATATCAAATCAAAGATTTGATATTCAGAAAAGAGGTTTAAAATGATTTTACTAGAAAATTTCGGATATACGGACTTTTTTGAAAAGCAGATAACCGATAAAGAAAAAGAGCTGGGGCTGATCCCGGCAAGAATTATTTCTATCCAAAAGGAAAGCTACCGGCTGGTTTCTGCTTGCGGAGAAAATAACGCAAAATTAAAAGGTTCTGTGTTTTATCAGGACAATGAACTTAAAACCTATCCGGCAGTAGGTGATTTTGTGCTAATCAAGGACAATGAACAGGGAGAAGACATTATCTACCGGGTATTAGAAAGACATTCCAGCTTTTCAAGAGCTAACCCTTCCCTGCCTACGAAGATATCCGGCGCCAGCGCTCAGATGGTGGCCGCAAACTTTGACTATGTCTTTCTTATGACCTCCTTAAACCATGACTTTAACCTTCGCCGCCTGGAACGGTATCTTGCCGCTGCCTGGCAAAGCGGCGGTACCCCGGTTATCATTCTGACGAAGGCTGACCTTTCAAGTGATTATGAAGAAAAAATCGCACTTACAAAAGAAATCTCTCCGGGCGTTGATATTCATGCCATCAGCTGCTATACCGGTTTTGGCCTGGAGGCACTTTCACACTACCTAAAACCTGGTAAGACCCTGGTTTTTATGGGGTCCTCCGGTATCGGCAAGTCTTCCCTTGTAAATGCCCTTGCCGAAAAGGAACTGATGAAAGTAAATACCATAAGGGAGGATGACAGCAGGGGACACCATACTACAACCTACCGGCAGCTCTTTGCATTGGAGAGCGGTGCGCTGATTATTGATACCCCCGGTATGAGGGAACTTGGTATCTGGTCTGCCGATGAGGGTGTAAGTGAAGTATTCTCTGACATTGAGGACTTAATTGCCTCCTGCCGTTTTCATGACTGTCATCACAAGACAGAACCAGGCTGTGCCGTAAAGAAAGCTCTGGCAGATGGTACACTCTCCCTCTCCCGCTATCAATCCTACCTTAAGCTTGAGAAGGAAGCCAGATTTACAGCAAAGAAGGCAGCCCTCTATGAGAGCCGCCTTCGAAATAGCCAGAAAACCAGTAAGAAAAAATAATACCGTCAGACCCAGTTATAGTACCTTATTTGTGTATTCCCTGATGACGCTTACAGAATTCTTAAACTTTGCAAGCTCCTCTCCGGTAAGGTGGACCTCTACAACATCCTTAACACCGCTTCTGTTTAAGATGGCGGGCACTCCGCAGAATACATCATATTCACCGAATTCACCCTCCAACAGAGTGGATACAGGGATGATTTTATTCTCATCATTTAAGATTGCTTTAATAAGACCTGCTGCTGTGGTAGCAATACCATAGCAGGTGGTCCCCTTTACATTCAGTATATCAAATCCTACACGGGTTACTCTATAAACAATTTCATCCAGGTCAATATCATCATATTCCTTGTTATCAGAGAGGATATCTGTAATTCTCTTGCCGCCCACTGTTACATGGGACCAGGGGCACATCTGGCTGTCCCCATGCTCTCCCATAGTATAGCCTTGCACGCTTCTGGGATCTATGTTGAAAATCTCACCGATAAAATGCTTTAGCCGTGCAGAATCCATCGCTGTACCTGTTCCGATTACCTGGTTCTTTGGAAGTCCTGACAGCTTATATACATAATGGGCAATAACATCTACCGGATTGGTTACTATGATAAAATGTCCGCTGAAACCGGATTCCATAATAGGCGTTACGATGGATTTTACAATTCCTATAGATAGTTCAAGGGTATCCAGCCTTGACTGTCCTACCTTTGGCGGTGCCCCTGCTGTAATAACTACAATATCGGCATCCATACAGTCTTCATAATTTCCCTGCGTAACCTTGACATTGCGGTTTAAGTATTCCACGCAATGGCATAAATCCATAACCTCTCCTCTTGCTTTATCCTTATTAATATCTATAATCATTACCTCATCACATACCCCCTGGGTAATGAGACTGAAAGCTGTTGATGAACCTACCATACCGGCTCCAACTATTACAACCTTACTTCTGTTAATTGTCATGTTTTATACTCCTTTCAATTCTGCTCCGGCCATTGCATTTTGCCTGATACAGCAGCTTATCGGCTTCTTTGATAAGCTCATGGACACTTTCACCGTGAAAAAGCGCTAATCCTATGCTAATTGTAACACGAAGTTCACTATTTTCAAATATACAATTACTTATGCGCTCCTTAATCTTTTCTGCAACAGCTAAGGCCGACTCTTCGGTCTGGTCTTCCCTTAATATTACAAGGAATTCCTCACCGCCATAACGCCCTGCATAATTATCTTCTCCAATGCAGCTCTGAATGATTTCAGATACTTTCATTAATACCTTATCACCGGTCTGATGCCCATAGGTATCATTCACTTTTTTGAAATAATCGATATCAAGCATCATAACTGCTAACCTTTTTGGCCGATAGTGCTGCTGGTTCACTTCCTTTTTTAATAAAGTCAGAATATATTCATGGTTATAAAGATTTGTGAGACTGTCTTTTTCAGCCTTTTGCTTAAAAACTTCATTGCTCTTTAACAGCTGCTGGTTCATTTTCTCAATCTCAGCCTTTCTTCTTGCCAGCTTTTCTTCCTTTTTCTTGTATTCCGTAATATCTCTTGCCACAAATACATAGCCAAAAGCTTCTTTATCCTCATCCCTTAAGGCAGAGGCTTTTACCTCCGCGATTCCTATCTTTCCGCCATCTTTTCTATAAGTTGTCTGTATAATATTTACATCACTAAGTAATATTTGCGTAAGTTTACTCTTATCTTCCTTATTTTTCCCTTCTTCCAGAAAGTCCAGAATGTTTTTAGGGAAGTTTTCTTCCTCCGCTCCGTAGCCCAGAAAACTTTCAACATTTTTACTGCAATATCTGATTCTCCCTTCTATATCGGTTACCATTACCGGATCAGGAATAGAATCCATAAGCTTATTAAGCATTTCTTCTGATTTTACCGCATTCTTTTTCAGACGATTCTGTTCTGTAATGTCTGTAATACAGGCAAAGATAACCTCTTCCCCTTTGTAAATGGCAGGTGCCATAGAAATCATTGCCAGGAACTCACCATCGGATCTTTTCATCATCCCCACCTGGTTGATTACTTTATCTTCTTTTTGAATCAGATGAAAGAGTCTCTCACGGAATGCTTTACTATGATAAAACTCTTCTACATTCATATTCTTACAACTGTTAAAATCATACTTAAAAAGTATTTCCGCATTTTTATTTGCATAAAATATTGTTTTATCTGCTTTTTTTGTACAAATTATTCCATAAGGAATGGTTTCCGTTAATGTCCGGAAAAGTTCCTCGCTTTCCTTTAGCTTTATCATGGTTTCCTGATGGCTTAACATTTCTCTCTTTAATTCTTCCATGGCTCTGATATCCTGTGCTATAATAAGATATCCCAGTATTAAATCATTTCTGGAATTTCGAATCGGTACAATTGACATATTTACCGGGATATTTTCTCCCGATTTTGTCCGTATCCTGACATTTTTGCAATGGGTCGTATCAATGTTATCTTCCGTTATCCATTCATGAAATCTTATGCCGTTCTCTTCATTTAACAGTTCTGCAAAGGTCACGCTCATAAAATCCTCCAGCCCATACCCCAGTGTCTGTAGAACCTGCCTGTTTACTCTCGTAATCATGCCGTTAAGATTAACCAGGAATTCAAAATCCATGGTTTCTTCAAAGAGTTCGCCTACAATCAGTTCATTTGGGGTAAGAAGAAAGTTATACTTTCTGATAGCACGGTATATGCCGATTATCATTATAACACCATATATCTGGGTGCAATTTATAAAGGAAGGAATAAAATGAGGTATAACAAATTCTCCTGCCACTGATAGCAGATAGGTGCAGGAGGAAGTCCATAAGATAATCCGAACCTGTTTTTTAATGATTTTGTATGGTGTTTTGTGCTGCCACAGCACAAGCCTGACCATCCCAATCAATGTGTAAATATAACTATAAATAGGGTTTGCTATTTCAAAGAACTGGTATATCCCATCAGGATAAGGCTTATCCGGTAAAAATAGAAACAGGTCTATGAAACAGAATAACGCAGCCGGAGCAAATAATAACGTACACTTTAAATTACTCTCTAAAAATCTGCTCTCGGTTATTGTAAAAACCATATACAGGGTAAGCGCCGGGAATAAACACCAGCCAAAAACAGATAGCTTATTCCAGAAGGAAAAGGCATAGATATTATCGGCAACATAGGCATGAGAATAGCTAAAGGACCACAAAGCCAGTGATGCTGTAAGCACCAGAAAAGCTTTTCCTATTGTTGATTTTTTATTAAGCGTATAAGTGTTTACCCCTACAACAAGATAAATAACTCCTGCTGCCATAGATAAAAATGATAATATATGTAACATATATTTCTGCCCTCAACTTACCTAAGTACTTTTCAGTATGCAGTAATCAGCATTCTGCACAATTTACTATAGCAGAAATATAGATAGTATTCAATTATCTTACATACAAAATAATAAGAAAAATATACCAGTAATGGAATTGCCCCCCAGCAGCTTTGCTCTTCCAAAGCTGCCAGAGGGCAGTCTAAAAATATCATCCCAAATTCTACCTAAAGTATTCTACACCGGATTCAAAGATATACTGGTCGCGGCTGCCGGTTATGTTAATGGCAACACCCTTTCCCTTTCTCTCTGAATGTGTCATTTTTCCAAGAACTCTGCCATCAGGGCTCGTAATTCCCTCAATTGCATAGTAGGAACCATTGGGGTTAAACGCTTCCTTCATCGTCGGAATTCCGTTAAAATCCACATACTGGGTAGCTACCTGCCCATTGGCAAAGAGCTTGTCAATCCACTCTTTATCTGCTACGAACCTTCCTTCTCCATGAGAGGTTGGAATCGCATAGATGCCGCCTAATTCTGCTTTCTTTAACCAGGGGGACCTATTGGAAACGACCTTGGTGTACACATACTTGGATACATGGCGCCCGATATGGTTGGTGGTTAAGGTAGGAGAATCCTGGCTTTGTGCCGTAATTTCACCATAGGGCACCAGTCCAAGCTTAATCAAAGCCTGGAAGCCATTGCAGATTCCAAGTGCAAGACCGTCACGCTGCTTTAGAAGTTCATTGACAGCTTCTTTTATCTGCTCATTCCTGAAAGCTGTGGCTATAAACTTACCGGAACCATCCGGCTCATCTCCTGCGGAAAACCCGCCCGGAAACATTAGAATCTGTGCTTCCCTGATACCTCTTACAAACCTCTTTACGGATTCGTCAATACCCTTAGAGGTAAGATTGTTAAATACAACCGTTTCTGTTACAGCGCCTGCCTTTTCAAAAGCAAGGGCGGAATCATACTCACAATTGGTTCCCGGAAAGACCGGAATAAATACCTTGGGCCTTGCTGCTTCTGCCTTGCCAATATAAATGTGCTTCTCACCGGAAGTCTCATAAATACCAGTGCTAATGGTCTCTTCCTTCACTCCCGAGGAGGTAGGATATACCTTTTCCAACGCTGCTTCCCAGCTCTTCCTCACTTCCGCAAGGTCAATAACGGTATCTTTATAAGATAATACGCTTTCTTCTGTAACCTTTCCTATTATACGGAAAGGCAAGCCGTCTTTCTGTAATTTAGCAAGCTGTTCTTCTTTTACCTCTAATAAAAGTGCTCCGAAGGCCGGTGCAAAAAGCTCTTCTTCCGAAAGCTTTTCCTCAAAGGAAACACCAAACCCATTACCAAAGGCCATTTTACTTGCTGCTTCTGCAACACCAAAGGCACCGGGAGCATAAGCGGATATAACTGCACCTTTCTCCATAATATCATGCACTTTTTCGTAATTCACCTTAATTGCCTCATAATCCGGCAGTCCATACCCGTCCTTTTGTGCCTGTATTTCAATCAGAAAGCTTCCTGCTTCTTTTAACTCTCCGGTTATTATCTGGGAGGCTTTTGCAACTGCCACGGCAAAGGATACAAGCGTAGGAGGTACATCAATGTCCTGGAAGGTACCGGACATACTATCCTTGCCGCCGATGGAGGCCAGTCCCAGCCTAAGCTGTGCTTCATAAGCTCCCAGTAATGCTGCCAGAGGTTCACCCCAGCTCTTCTCATTCTCTCCCAGTCTCTTAAAGTATTCCTGGAAGGTAAAGTAGATGGATTTATAATCTCCCCCGGAGGCAACTATCTTAGCAACGGAGAAAATAATAGCGTATACAGCTCCGTGGTAAGGGCTCCAACTGGATAGATAGGGGTCAAAACCGTAACTCATAAGGGTAACCGTATCACATTCTCCCTTTAAGGAAGGAAGCTTGGCTGCCATGGTCTGGGCAGGTGTCATCTGGTACTTTCCGCCGTAAGGCATGGTAACAGTCGCTGCTCCGATAGAGCTGTCAAACATCTCTACCAGGCCCTTCTTTGAGCAGCTGTTAAGGTCGCCTAAGACCTTAATCCACTTATCCTTTAAAATAAGTTCTTCTTTATCCTTTATATAGTAGCTGATCCCTGCTTTAAAATAATCCTTTTCTTTTTCAGGAGGGGTTACCACAACGGCTGTCTCCTGGTGTGCTCCGTTGGTATTTAAGAAAGCTCTGGAAATATTCACAATTTCCTTGCCTCTCCATACCATCACAAGCCTTGGCTCTTCTGTTACTTCTGCAACCAGAGTAGCTTCCAGATTCTCCTCTCCTGCAAAGGCTAAAAGTGCTTCCACATCCTTTGCATCCGCAACAATTGCCATTCTTTCCTGGGATTCGGAAATGGCGAGCTCTGTTCCGTCAAGACCGGCATATTTCTTTGGTACCTTATCAAGATCAATAAAGAGGCCGTCTGCCAGCTCTCCGATGGCAACAGATACACCGCCGGCACCAAAGTCATTGCATTTCTTAATCAGGCTGCTGACCTCTTCCCTGCGGAAAAGTCTCTGGAGCTTTCTTTCCGTAGGCGCATTACCCTTTTGTACTTCCGCTCCGCAAGTCTCAATGGAAGAAGCCGTATGGACCTTGGAAGAACCGGTAGCACCGCCGCAGCCATCCCTTCCGGTTCTGCCTCCAAGAAGGATTATCTTATCTCCTGGTTCTGAGGATTCACGAATTACATTCTTTCTGGGAGCGGCACCCATTACAGCACCAATTTCCATCCTCTTGGCAACATAGCCCGGATGATAGATTTCATCTACCAGACCGGTTGCAAGACCGATCTGGTTACCGTAGGAACTGTAACCGCTTGCGGCACCCGTTACAATCTTTCTCTGGGGAAGTTTTCCCTTAAGGGTATCTTCAATGGCAACTCTCGGATCTGCAGCACCTGTTACCCTCATTGCCTGGTATACATAGCCCCTGCCTGACAGGGGATCTCTGATAGCTCCTCCAAGGCAGGTAGCCGCACCACCGAAGGGTTCGATTTCCGTAGGATGGTTATGGGTTTCATTTTTAAAGAATACCAGCCACTCCTCTGTCTTTCCTTCTATCTCTACAGGTACGATAATGGAGCAGGCATTAATCTCTTCACTCTCTTCCATCTCCTGTAATTTCCCCTGGCTCTTTAATTTCTTCATAGCCATAAGGGCAACGTCCATTAGGGACATATATTTATCTTCACGGTTCTTATACAGCTCCTTATAATCTTCCCTGTACCTGTTATAAGAATCTTCTATCGGCTTTTTAAAGAATCCCTCTTCTATCTTAACGTCTGTAAGCTCTGTAAGAAAAGTAGTATGACGGCAGTGATCGGACCAGTACGTATCAAGAACCCGGATTTCCGTAAGGGAAGGATCTCTCTTTTCTTCTTTTGCAAAATATTTCTGCACATGAAGAAAATCCTTGGTTGTCATAGCAAGGTTTAAGGATTGATAAAAACCGTTCAGTTCTTCAAAAGACATGGCGGTAAAGCCTGTCAGTATTGCTACATCTTCCGGCTCCGCATAGCTTGTCTCTAAGGTTTCCGGCTTTCTTTCTGCGGCCTCTCTGGAATCGACGGGATTAATGCAGTATGCCTTAATCTTCCCGAACTCCTCTTCTGTCAGACTTCCGGTAAGTACATAGGTGGCAGCGCAGTTTATAACAGGCTCTTCTCCCGGTGAGAGAAGCTTCACACACTGAACAGCGGAATCTGCCCTCTGGTCAAATTGTCCTGGAAGGTACTCTACGGAAAATACATAGTCCTTTTCTTCCTTTGGAAAGTCCTCCTGATACAAAAAATCTACGGGCGGCTCTGAAAATACGGTTCCTAATGCCTTTGTAACTGTTTCCTCGCTGATATTTTCCAAATCATAGCGAATCAGAACCCGAACCTGTTTCAAAGTCTCTATTGCAAGGTAATTCTTAATTTCTTCCAGTAATTCCTGTGCTCTTACGGCATAGGGTATTTTCTTCTCCACATAAATTCTTTTTACGCTGCTCATACTCTTCCTTTCCCTACCGATGCTTCCTGTTGGTTTCTGATAGCATTATAACATAGGAGCTTTTATAAAAGAAATTAATATATGTTAAACTTTTGATAAGCTCTACTAATGTAATAAACCGACTCTGTATTATATTATATCAAATTATTGCCCGCTCCGTATGGCCTGTTGTCCCTTATTTGCAATATTTCTTTTTATACTTGCTATTTTTCTTCCGGATAATACAATACTTATAAAGAACAAAAAAATCAAAATTTTTATTTTATTCCAAACTTTTTTACCACCTGTCACGTCTTATATACAGAAGCTAACACATGCATGGTGAAATACTTCAAAAATTGGTACCTTAAGGGGGATGGATATGGGACACCCAACTACTTATGATGAAATGGCAGAATTTATCCTTCAAAACAAGGAAAATTACTACAGGCTGGCATACAGCTATGTAAGAAGCAGGGAGGATGCCCTGGATATTGTACAGGAAGCCATTGTCAGGGCTTTTTCTTCCAGAAAAACGCTAAAAGATACTGCTTCTATGAAATCCTGGTTCTATCGCATAATAATAAATACTGCTCTGGATTTTTTAAGAAAAAACAAAAAATATACTTATCTGGATGAAGAACAATGGGAGGGCTTAAGCAGCGGTCCCGGTGATACCTACGAGGACGTGGATTTGCATAAGGCCCTGGATAAACTTTCACCAAAGAACCGCACCATTATCATCCTTCGCTTCTTTGAAGACATGAAATTAAGTGACATTGCGCGGATATTAGGCGAAAATGAGAACACCGTTAAGACCAGTCTTTACTCAACCTTAAAAAAATTGCGGCTGGAACTAACAGAGGATATGGTTTGAAAAATAAAGAGTATTTATAAGAGTGGAGGTTAAACATGAACATTTCCGATATGAAAAAAGATTATGAAAATACACCCATCCCTGACGAACTGGACTTTATAGTCCGTAAAACATTAAAAAAGGAGAAAGATAAGATGAAATTTCATAAATTATCCAAAAATATAATAACAGGTGTAGCTGCTGCTGCCGCCCTGTTTGTACTCACTGTAAACGTAAGCCCTGCCGCTGCTAACGCTATGGCAGATGTTCCGGTTCTCACAAGCCTTGTAAAGGTTGTAACCTTTCGAGAATACACCTACAAGGATGACCACCACGAGGCAGATGTAAAGGTTCCCCAGGTAACGGGACTCGACAATAAGGACCTTGAAAATCATCTGAACGAAAAGTATTTAGAGGAAAACACCAAGCTGTATAAGGATTTCTTAAAAAATATCGGCACCGACAATCTGGATAAGGCAAACCTGGCTCTCTTTACAGACTATAAAGTAATCCTGGATACGGATTCCCTTCTGGTAATGGCCAGTGAGAAGACAGAAATTGCTGCTTCCGGCAGTGAAAGCGTACACTATGATACAATTGATAAAAAGAACCAGATGGTACTTACACTCTCAAGCCTCTTTAAGGATAGCAGCTATATCGATGTTATCAGTAAGAATATCATTTCCCAGATGAAGGATCAGATGGCAAAGGATGAAGACAAGATGTATTTTATAGCAGATGGCACAGAAGATGGCTTTAAGACCATTTCCGCTGACCAGAACTTCTACATCAATAAGGATGGCAAGTTAGTAATCTCCTTTAACGAATATGATGTAGCACCCGGTGTCATGGGCATTGTAGAATTTATAATTCCTACAGAAGTAATAAAGGATATTCTCGTAAGCGACTACTATGTAAAATAACTGAAATAAACACAGAAAAAGAGGGTGTCCAGTCATGAGACACCCTCTTATATGTATTGCAGGAGTTTTTTGCTGCTTCCTGTTTTTATGCCTTTGCTTCTGCCAGATATACCTCTTCTTCCGAAACTTCACTTAAGTCCCCTCGATGCTTCACAGTTCTTACAGAAACGGCCTTTAAAAATAAGATAATACCAATGATAAATAGAAATGCTATTGCTCCGACCCCTTTATTGATACTTCCGGTTAACTGTGATATCACACTTACCAGAGCAGTCCCCATAAAAGAGGCGCCTTTTCCGCAGATGTCCATAATACCAAAGTATTCACCGGATTTCTCACTTGGGATGATTTTCGCATAATAGGATCTGGATAAAGACTGGATACCGCCCTGGAACATTCCCACAAGCACAGCAAGAATCCAAAAGTGAATCTGGCTGTTCATAAATACCGCAAATACCGTTATGCCAAGATAAGCTAAAATGCAAGCTGCAATCAATCTATCCGGGGATATTCTTCTGGCAAGCCTTCCAAAAATAACACAGCAGGGAAAGGCTACGAATTGTGTTAATAACAGTGCAAGCAGCAGCCCTGTGCTGTTAAATCCAAGTGCTTTTCCATAGGCAGTTGCCATATCGATAATCGTATAAACACCGTCAATATAAAAGAAAAATGCAAGGAGGAACCAGAAGATATGCTTTTCCTTACGGATATTCTTAACCGTTCGAAAAAGGCTTGCAAAGCTGTCGATAACAGCATGTTTTCCTCTTGGGACATAATTTATCTGTCTGTAACTCTTTAAAAATGGGAGGGAGGAACCTACCCACCATAATGCTACTACAAGAAAAGCGATCATCATGGACTGCTTCATGGAAAGTCCTAACTTACCGCCTCCCATCACCAGTCCAAGGCAGGCTATAAAAGGGATACAGCTTCCGATATATCCCCAGGCAAAACCCTGTGCCGATACCATATCCATCCGCTCTTTGGTCGTTACATCAGTAAGCATGGAGTCGTAAAAAATGAGACTGGCAGAATAGGCTACCTTGGCAAGGACAAAGATAATCAGAAACAAAAGCCAGGCACTCGTAACTCCAAGACCAATGCAGCATACCGCTCCCAGGATGATAGAAAAGAGAAATATGGGCTTTTTCATTCCCTTTCCGTCTGATATGGTTCCAAGTGCAGGCCCCATAAAAGCTACCAGTAAAGTTGCAATGGAAACAGCATACCCCCAGTATGCCAGATAACTGACAGAGGACAGTTTTTGCTGTCCGGCAAGGTAATCAAAATAGATTGGTATAATCGTGGATACTAACAAAGTAAAGGCTGAATTTCCCACATCATATAGCACCCAGTGTTTTTCTAATTTCGTGAGCTTAAACTTCATACGAAGACTTCCTCCTTTACACTGTCCGTATCCTTTGATCCAAAGGTAAGACGGTATCTGGCATCTAACTTTACTTCCTGCCAGATGGAATCTTCATATGCAGTAATTAACCTGATAGATTCCCTTACAGAGGTCACATAAAGTCTTCTCAATTTTTCCGTACTGTCCTCACATTTAGGATTTGCCTTATAATTTACCAGCAACCCATGCATTTCCTTATAATTCCCTGTCATTGCAAGAAGCCCATTGATAAGCAGCCTCTTTCCCCTGTGGGGCGCTATCAAAAGCTTATTGAATTTTTTCATTGATTCAAGAGAAGCCTTTACCTCTTCCTTGGTAATCCCTGAAAAGAAATCCGCAATAATCCGGGCATTTTTCTCGGATGGGACGATGTGGTCCGTAAGAGAACAGGATATAGGGTCATGACCGTCTCTTACTAACAAATCCCTGTCAAATTCCACTTCAATTTCCGTATGGCTCACGCCGCTGCTTTCAATTTTCTCATCGATATAGCCATGACACTCACTATCCAGAACAAAATGGCAGATAAAACCGCAGATATAGGCCAGATAGGCTTCTTCTCCGCGCTTATTCATAATAACTCTTCCTGCTGATTCAAAGAATTTACTGGCCGGTTCGTCGTGCATGCCAAATCCTGTCTGATTCACCCTGTTTGCGAAAAGAGGTTTGTAATAGAACAGGATATCCGGTCCATGAAGTCCAATATCATAAAGTTCCTTATTATTTTTTATTATCTCTTGCATCTCATCCGGTAATGACCGGACCACTTCCTGACCCAGTCTGTAATGCGCATAGGTTGACGGCATAGTTATCATACCTCCTGAAATTTACATTTACACCTTGTTATATGGTTTGTATTTAAAACTAACTCTATACAAGATATGTTAAATCTGCCATCACCCTTATGAAAAAGACAGGTAAAGTTTACCTAAAGTAAAAGGCTGTTATACTTCAACAGACTGTATTACTTCAACACCGTTTATTATCATGTTATACAGCGCCATTACATGCACCAGATTCCCATTATGTATACCCAAATCGTAGGTTTCCACCAAATCCATCGGAACGATAATTCTTGACTTCCTGTTTTCTTTATTAAACCAGGTCTTTAAAGTTACGGCAAATTGCTGGATGCAGATATCCGTACAGTCCCCTACGATAAGAAAGTTCACAATCTTATCATGCTCTTTCAGCCAATGTCTGAACTCTTCCTCCAGAAAACCGTTGGTAGAATTTTTGCGTATTAACTGGTATCCGCCTACCTGTTGTAATTCTTCTGCTATTTCCTCTTCGCTGGTTCCCGCAAGGCAGTGGGGCGGATAGGATTCAAATTCGGGGGAAACCATGCTGTGGCTGTCCGCAAAGGCCAGAATGGGAAAGTCATTTAGCAGGCATGCCTTTTGAAGCTTTGCCACAGAGGGAAGTATCTCTTCCACCCTGGAGCTTTTCAGGGCTCCTTCCCTTGTAAAACCATTAATAAGATCTACCATCACAAGTGCCGTTTTTTCTTTCTGCAGCTTAAGCAGGGAAATACCCTTTAAAGAATGCAGCATCTCATAGATTTCCTCCAGCGTCTTTTTGCTTTCTTCTATGAAGCTATCCTTACCAGTCTTAATCATATCTTTCTCCTTCCAATCTTACTTTCTCCGGTACATTAAAAAGATTCTGCCATAATTTTCTTATCTTATTATAATACCGGATCAATGTCCTCCGCAATATCCTTTTAAACCTGTTGTGTTTTCTTGGCCATATCCCTGATATAAAAGGCTACTTGATAGGGAAAGAGTTCTTCTGCATTTTTAAGCTCGCAGCCGGTTATCTTCTTAATGTTCTGGATACGGTAATTCACCGTATTTCTGTGGGTAAAGGTATCCTCTGCCACTCCTATAAGGCTCCTGTCATTTTTAATATAGCTTCTAAGAGTATCCATATAGCCGGAATTATGCGCTTTATCGTATTCCTCCAGAGAACCCAGCACTTCTCCGGCATAGCTGTTTAGAATATCCATATCTTCGACGGAAAACAGGATTTTAAAAAATCCCATCTCATCAAAACGGATAGTCTGCTTTCCCGTTCCGATAGACATTTTCATGGCTGTTCTGGCCTTTTTATAGCTTGCAGACAGATTCTCTATATGGGATGCTACCGGCCCGATTCCCATATAAAGCCGTTGTTCCTTTGTGAAATAAGAAAAGCTTTGCAGTATCAGTCCCGGCAGCTCTGCATAAACCTTTTCCTTACTGTTGTTAAGTATAAGTACCAGAAAATCCTCTATACGGATAAGTCCATACGAAGCATTAATCTTATTATTTCCTTTCCATAAACCAAATAGATTCTCAAGCTTTATTACTGCCTGATTATAATTGAACTCTTCCTCCGTAGTCTTTTTTACATAGATACAAAAAGCCTGAAAAGTTCCTTCCATATCATAGCGCTCTCCCAGTACCTGCCTGACATCTGCCTCTTTCCATTTTCCCTGTATTGCTTCCCGAAAGGCGTTGCTGATCTTCTTTTCAAATTGCTTCTGGTCAATTATTCTCGTACAATAATCCTGGATCAATTCGGTAATAGAGAATTCCCAAGGCATTTCAAGAATGGGAAAGTTATGCTCATCGCACCAGGTAACTACCTCTTCCGGTATTTCCTCCAAATACATTCCGGTGTTTACAATAAGCCCCGCACAGTCATCCTTTGCCATCCCCTGGATAACTTTTAACAGCCAGTCAGGATTCCCTGCTTTCATTCCTGTTGTAATAGCAAGTTCTTCTCCGTGGAACCTGGATACAATGGTCTCATCCTCCAACATATGCACCCAGCTTACAACCGTATCCATCCCAGCCTTGCCGGCCACTATACGAAGCTGAAACTGCTCTTTTGTTCCTTCGTACATCTCCCAAAAACGTACTGCCATATCAAAATCTCCTCCTAAAATCACTCTATAGCCGTTTTAATCAGAACATTTGTTTTGTATTATAAATACCATATTTCCATGATAGATTCAGACTAACAGATTATATACAAAATGTCAATTAGACTATATAATATAATCATAGTAAGGGAATAGCCGATAATGTCAGCAATTATAAAGGAGGATTCGAATATGTATATCGACAGCACAAATTTATACATAGATTTAACAAAATATAACACTAAAGCTTTTACCAGTTTAATAGCCTCCGAGAAGTATGATAATTGTGAGAATTTTTATCAGCATCTGGTGGAAAAGAAAGATATACACAGGTTTTTCCGCAAAAAAAGTGATTCCGCAAAAATCCATTAATCTTGATAATATGAATTGATAACATAAAATTTCGTCATCACACAAAAAAAGGGTTCCCTTATGGGAACCTCTTTTTAATTTCTCTTTATGATGTAAATTTGTATACCTGCATAATTTCACTGCTGCTCTGTCATGGTGTCTTCTTCGTCACTCCACCGGTATACTATATTACCGTCAATAATAGTATACATGGTATGGGTAAATACCTCCATAGGATTCCCGGTAAAAATAGCAATATCCGCATCCTTTCCGGCCTCAAGGCTTCCTACCCGCTCCTCTGTCTGACAAATCTCCGCCGCATTAATAGTAATAGCCTTTAACCCTTCTTCTATCCCAAGTCCATTTTTGGCTGCAAGTCCTGCACAGATGGGAAGGTACTGAATAAGAGTAACCGGATGATCCGTCGTTATAGCAACCTTAACACCATTCTTTGCCAATACTCCCGGGGTTTTAAAATCCACATTTTTAATCTCCAGCTTATTCCGGCAGGACATTCCCGGCCCGATAATAGCCGGATAGCCGCTTTTTGCTATCTCCTCTGCAATGATATGACCTTCCGAACAATGATCCAAGGTCAGTTTCAGCTGATATTCCCTGGCAATACGGATGGCCGTCAGTATATCATCGGCTCTGTGGACATGGGCTTTTAAGGGTATCTCTCCTTTTAATACCGCAAGCCAGGCTTCCAGTCTGAAATCCTCTTCAAAGTCTTCCCCCGCCTTTGCCTTCTCTTTCTTCTTCTGATACTGCTTTGCATAAAATAACTCTTCCCGAAGCATGGCAGCTATTGTCATTCTGGAAGCGGGAGGTTTGTTTAAATCTTTATAAGACCTCTTGGGATTTTCTCCAAAGGCAACCTTCATGGCAGCAGGCTCCTTTATCACCATATCATCAATTACCCTTCCATGGGTTTTCATAAAGAGAAACTGTCCTCCCACAACATTTGTACTTCCGGGTCCCACCATAACGGAAGTGATACCAGCCTGAATCGCATTGTGAAAAGCCGCATCCAGTGGGTTTACCGCATCCAGTGCTCTGATATAAGGGGTGATGGGGTCAGTGGCTTCGTTGCAGTCATCATCCTCTTCTCCTTCTTTTTCTTCCGTGATGCCAATATGGCAATGGGCTTCAATAATCCCGGGCATTACCCACAAACCTTTGGCATCAATTACGGTATCCTCCTCACACGGAGTAAAATCAGGTTTCTCTCCCACAAAAGCAATCTTCCCGTCCTTTATCAGCACACAGCCGCGCTCATAGGTCTTTCCGGCCATGGTAAATACTTTTCCGTTTTTAATAAACAGCATAAATTATCCTTTCCATGTAATGCCTCATAATCCAGTCTCATCACAGAAAATATCCAATCTCCTGTTACAGGCATCTTAAACACCATACAGTTTTTCTTATTATGAAAATTCTATACATGGAACAGCAAAGAAAAAGGATAACTTACAGGTTCACATTGGGATTATTATCGTAGGCAGAACCGATCTCACACATATAATCCAGAATCTCTGCAAACAAGTCAAACAATGCTTTCAGCAGGTCAATGTCCTTGATAACCCCGGCAACACAAAAATATAATTCATCCACACCTTCCGGAAAACTTTCCCCAAACCATCCCTCGTCATCCTTTACCTGAAGACAAAATCTTGGCTGCAGCCCAATCAGGCTCTGGATACTCGTCTTGGAAAACAGCAATTGAATTTTTTCTTCGTTATTTCCCTTTATCACATAATCCGAATCGAACTCACTAAAGCCGATTTCGATGTCCTGCATCCCAAAAAGCCTTCCTAATTCACTAAAGAGCCCAGCTTTATATATCTTAAATTGCAGGCCGTCTTTATTCACATAGGGTGCCCGCATACGGGTATAGGTAACGGAGGACTTTCCGGTGGAAACCGTATAGGTATCCAGTGTAATGGTCCACTCCCTTACATGAACCACCACCTTATTTTTGCCGAAAAAACCTTTCTCAATGTAATCTGCTCCAATGGAATTACTCAATTCACTCCAAACTTCTTTCTTACTTGGTCCGAAAACTTCCCTTAAAACGCCCACTTTCCTTACCTCCCTTTGTTCCCCCATGCATCTTCAAATGCTTTATATCTATAATCTTAATTATTGCTATTATAACAGGCTTTTCTTTTCATTTCCAGATATCTTTGACTATAGCTGTTGACAATTACTCTACATCTGTGATATCCTACCTGTAATTTCATCACAAAAAGGCTATGAAGAGGAATAGTACGTATTATACCTGTCTCAGAGAGAAGATGGCGGTGCAAATCTTTACAAGGGTAATACCGAAGCAGTCTTGGAGCTGTGGACCGAACAGATTTTAAGTAGGCTCCAACGGAGTTTCCGCCGTTAAAAGGAAATCGGTATCGGGTATTTTACCCCGTACTGACTGGAGTGCAAATTTTATTTGAATTTAGGTGGTAACACGGACTCAAGAGTTCGCCCTAAGCTGGAACCTTCCAGCTTGGGGCTTTTTTATTATAAAAATTATTTAAAAACTTTACTTTAACATGATAGGAACTGTACTCTTTCCTATCTACCATTCTGAAAGGAGAACAATATGACAGCGCAGGAATTAAGAAGAATGTATGCAGAATTTTTTAAAGAAAGGGGACATAAGGAAATCGCGTCAGCCTCCCTGCTGCCGGATAATGATCCTACTGTTTTGTTTACCACCGCCGGTATGCATCCTTTGGTTCCCTACCTGTTAGGTGAAAAGCATCCTCTTGGCAGCAAGTTAGTAAATATTCAAAAATGTGTAAGAACATGTGACATTGATGAAGTGGGGGATGATACCCATCTTACCTTTTTTGAAATGCTGGGGAATTGGTCCCTGGGGGATTACTTTAAGGAGGAAGCTATCTCCTTTAGCTTTGAATTTTTGACCTCTAAGCTGCAGATACCGGCTTCAAAGATTGCGGTAACTGTCTTTGCCGGAGATGAAGAGCTTCCGGCAGATGAAGAGGCTGCAAGTATCTGGATCAAAAAGGGATTAGGAAAGAATCAGATATTCTATTACGGCAAAGAAGAAAATTGGTGGGGACCAGCCGGTCAAACCGGTCCCTGCGGCCCGGACACAGAAATCTTTTATGACATGGGAAAAGAACCCTGCAGCAGTGACTGCGGCCCTGCCTGCTCCTGCGGTAAATATGTGGAAATATGGAACAATGTCTTTATGCAGTATAATAAAGAGCGCGACGGCTCCTACCATCCATTGCCAAGAAAGAACATTGATACCGGAATGGGGCTTGAAAGGATTCTTACCATCTTAGACGGAAAAGATAATGTGTATGAAACCGAGCTTTTTATCCCTGTTATGGATAGGCTAAAATTCCTTTCACAGATTCCCTACTCCAAAGACACAAAGGGCATTTTCCGCATTATCTGTGAACACACCAGAGCTATGACCTTTATTCTTGGAGACTCCAAAAAAATTACACCCTCTAATACGGAGCAGGGCTATATTCTGCGAAGACTTATCAGGAGAACTATAAGACTGCTGCAAAAGCTTGGTATAAAAGAAAATATTCTTTGTGAGCTGTCCCAGGTAATCCTTGTGCAATACCGGGAATCCTATCCCGAACTTAAGGAAAACAGCAGGTTCATCTTAGAGCAGCTTAACAAAGAATATGAGCTCTTTCAAAAGACTTTAGACAGCGGACTAAAAAAAGCCGAACAGTATTTATCCGGCCTGAAAAAAGAGGAAACCTTAAATGGCAGGCTTGCCTTTAAACTGTATGATACCTTTGGATTTCCCATTGAATTTACCATGGAACTGGCAAAGGAAAAGGGCATTCAGATTGATATACAGGGCTTTTATGAAAAACTGAAGGAACATCAGGACAAATCCAGAAAAGGTGCAGAGGGTAAGTTTAAGGGAGGTCTTGCAGATAGCAGCCGGCAGACTGCCAGACTTCACACCGCCACACACCTTCTTAACGGCGCCTTAAGAAGAATCCTTGGGGACAGTGTTTACCAACGGGGCAGCAATATTACAAGCGAACGGCTGCGCTTTGACTTTTCCTTTGAACGGAAAATGACCCCAGAAGAATTACAAAAAGTTGCAGAACTAGTAAACCACGCAATTGCCAGTAATCTTGATGTATTATGCGAGGAAACGACACCGGAAAAGGCCAGAAAGGAAGGTGCTATCGGTATATTTGACAGTAAGTATGGGGAAAAGGTAAAGGTCTATACGATCCCTGGCTATTCCAAGGAAATCTGCGGTGGTCCACACGCTGCCGCCACCGGAGAATTGGGGCATTTTACAATCATAAAGGAGGAGGCCTCCTCTTCCGGAGTTAGAAGAATCAAGGCAATTCTTGACTAAACTATGACAGGAAAAGCCCTATAGCTTTCCTGCACACATTGTACTAAAGATGATTAGTGCAAAAACTATGGGGCTTCTTCCGTTTTCATATCAGTCTAAATATAATTAATGCTGTTACCCAAGCGGATAATCTGGCTAAAATGGCTGCCTGCTAGTTTCTATTTAAAACAAGTGCTCTCTTTTTTTAAAAAATTCATGATAAAACCGGATGCTCTCTAATTCTTCCCACCTTCTGGTCTCAACAGGCTCTTCATCCAGGTTGTAAATCCTGGCTCCTTCTAACGAAAGAAGAAAAGGCGAATGGGTCGCTATTATAAACTGGACATCAAAAAATCTGCCCATGTCAAATATCAACTTGGTCAGCTCATACTGGTATTTGGGGGACAGGCTGTTCTCCGGCTCATCTAGCAGATAAAGCTTTCCCGAAATCAGTTCTTTATCGAAGTAGCGCAGAGCATTTTCTCCATTGGAAAACTCCCTGGTCTTTTCCCCTGCGTTCTTTTGGATATACTTTGTTGCCGTTATCGATCTGGTTTGATTTATTTTTTTCAGCCTGTCATAATCCTTCATAGAGGTGAATTGAAAATCACTGAATTTAAAGTTTTTGTACTCTTCAAAGGACTCTTCCTGTTTTCTCCCGGTTTCCTTATTGCCTTTCCTTTGATTTAAGATACCGTCAATGATATCCTCACTGGTAATAATCTTGCTTCCTTCCGGAATCTTTCTTACACCATCTTCCCCATTCAGACTATAACTGCACATGCCAAGAAAATCTATAAATTCCTTGGAACGGTCTACGGCAGTCCGCCTTGGCAGCTCCAGTTTTTCAGAAATAAGATTTAAAAGGCTTGATTTTCCACTCCCGTTACCTCCATAAAATATGGTAATCCGGTCAAAGGAAATATGATTTAATTCTTTAAAATAAAACACGCCAAAGGGATAGGCAGAGGTAAAGCGGTAAAGATCCATCTCATATTGGCCCGGTAAATGAAACCCTGTAAGATATAGCATATACAAATCCACCTCTTTCCATTGTAATCTCATCTGATACTTACGCTATTTTAGCACAGATGACATAGAAATGATACCCTTTTAAGGCTACCCTTAAGTCTGATATTTTTCTATTGACAAATATTAAAATAGTCATTATAATGACTTTATAGTCAGTGATTAAGGAGTCATTTATGAATCAAAAGACATCCAGGCAACTAAAAAAAGAGCAAACTAAAGCGGCACTTATAGAAACAGCTTATGATATTTTCTCTAAGAAGGGGATACAAGGCACCCGAATGTCCGATATTGCCGCCGCAGCTAACGTATCCCACGGAACGGTCTTTCTGCATTTTAGTACACAGGAGGCTTTTATTGCAGAGGTGGTACAGTATTACTGTAACCAGATAGCCCTGCGCACCCATGAATACTCTGATTCCTGCCATTCTTTAAGAGAGCTCTTATCGGCTCATTTAGATGGAATTATGGAATACGAGCCCTTTTATACAAGGCTGGTTATCGAAAGCCGGATGCTTCCGACAGAAGCAAGAGATGCTTTCATTTCGGTACAGTCCGCCATATCCTTTCATTTTAGCAAGGCTCTTGAAAGAGAGGGACTAACTTCTATTCCGGCAGGCAGTCTTTTTAATATGTGGATGGGATTGGTGCATTATTATCTGGCTAACGGCGATTTATTTGCACCAGAAGGAAATGTCATCCGCCGTTACAAAGCCACCTTAACAGATACTTTTCTTTCATTGATGGAAAAGAAAGACTAGCAGCCACATACCAGGCAACTGCAAATTCCTGTAGAAAAGGAGGAAATATACTATGGCATCTAAACAAAGCATGCCTCTTAAGGCCAAAAGCTGTTATGACCACTTAGGAGGCATTCTTGGAGGCCGCATTTTTGGCCGTCTGCTTGAACTTGGCTGGTTCGAGCAGGATAAGGAACATCCAAGAGAATATTTTATAACGCAGTTTGGTATGGAAGAACTTATTAAACTTGGAATAGACCCATTTGAAAGGAGCAAATAATTATGAATGCAGCAAATCCATTTATGGTATTGAAAAGGGAAGCCCCAGAAGTATCGGATGCCTTTGGCAGCCTCTTATCTGCCATCTCTGAAAAAGGTTCTTTGGATAACAAAATGAGACAACTTATATTCATAGGAATCAAGTCATCACAAGGTGATATTTCTGCCGTAACAGCCCATGTCCCCATGGCAAAGCAGGCAGGCGCAACCAGAGATGAAATCCGGGACACCATCATTATGACACTTGCCATATCAGGGACACAGGGCGTTAGCAGTTGTCTTGTGCCGGCTATCAACTGCTTCGACAGCCTATCATAAAAGGAGGATAGTGGAATTATTGAGAAGCATAATTCACACACAACTTTATGCCTGCGAAATCCTCGGCACAAACTTGAGGTGTACTGAAGAAGGCATGGAAACTAGTGGGAATTATTGAAAAGCATAATTCACACACAACTTTGTACCTGCGAAATCCTCGGCACAAACTTGAGGTGTACTGAAGAAGGCATGGAAACTAGTGGGAATTATTGAAAAGCATAATTCACACACAACTTTGTACCTGCGGCCCAGAGTTTGCAGGTACAGGAAAGGACATGGTTATTTTTATGAAAATTTGTATTTCTTGTGGAATGCCTATGATGAAAAAAGGCGATTATCCATTGGAGGATGAGAGCAAAGACTACTGCATTTATTGTGCCAGACCGGACGGGACCCTGCAATCCTACAAAGAGAAACTAAAGGGTACCACCGAATTTCTTATCCGTACTCAGGGAATTGATGAAAATGCTGCTCACGAACTGGCAATCCGTACGCTGAAAAAGATGCCGGCCTGGGAGCATGCAGAAAGCCTGTAAGGCAGCTTTACGTTTTTTATATATGGGATAGCTGTTTACTTATCCAACGACTGCTATCCCATGTAAATTTTATATTGATATTAAAATCCACAATTGATTTTTTATATTGGTTAAGGAAAACTTTTTTAATCAAATTGCAGCTTTTATAACTGACGTTTGGGTTATGCCTAGTGGGTCCCGGAAGAAATATAGTCCTCCCAGACGTTGTGATTGGCATAATAGATTACATAATCCCCATCCTGAAATTCAAAGTTAATCCCATGATAGCTGGTCTTTTGGTATTGATAGCCTTCCCTCTTCCACATATTGCAATAGCCGTTTGCACTGTTGGCGGCATTGATATAGCTTAGGTTTAATTCTCCATCCTTTACAGTGGTGATATCAAAGTTCACAATAATATAGCCTTCCTTTAGCCAGAAGTCTTCATGATAATCAAGTCCTCCGTGATGCAGTCCATAATCTATGATATCGTATCCCTTCGGTACGACATGAACCTCTGCCGGCAGATAGTACTCTCCATACCAGTTCTGTACACTGGAAGCCACCTGCTTTTCTGCAACTGTCTGGGGGATGGGATCAACAAAGCCCATAAAGGTGCGAAGGGTAGAAGGCAGCATAATATTCATAAAGTTATAGATTTTCTTTGTCTGGGATTTCCACTTTGTCAAAGATACCCCTTCATAATAAGCAGTTCTTTTTAGTTCATTTTCCGGTATTCCAAGATAGGGGTCACCGGCCTTTAGGGACTTATCATTTTCCACATCAAGGTTCCCGCCCATCTTTACCAGGATATGTTCCTTCCCGTTAAAGCTCTCGGTGTAATAAATATCCACCTCCCTTCGGTTCTTTCCATTCTTGTCCACAAAGTAGAACTTTGGCTTGATACGGACATAGTCGTCACTGCCTGCCATGCTTCCTACAGTGGTCAGGGAAAATCTTGTCATATAGCCGGTCTTTAGGATTCCCTGGTTTTTGTATTCCGGATGGCTGCCGTTTACCATAGTGATGGTATACTTTGGATTCTGTCCGTTACTTTCTCCGTTCTGATTCTTGGTTCCAACGGTATAGCGAAAGCCTGTTAGTTTGAGTGAATTGGGAAGACGAAATACCTTTTCCCACATTGGATAGTCTGTTACATCATAGATGTTCAGACCATAGATTCTTCCAGATATTTGTACGATTGAATTGTCTTCTGCAACATAATTCGAAAGGTTGGTATTAGCAAGGTCTTCTGTTTTGCCGTAACCGTCATTGGCAGCCGCATTAATGGCAGTGCTTCTGTATCTTATCTCATATCTTCCTTCTGGCACCCAGGTGGGAAGATAAAAAAGGGTACTTTCTCCTACACTTATCCAGGTGTTTTTCGGAATAAAGCTTCCGGCAGCGGAACCGCCTTTGTAGGCATCAAAGGCAAACTTTACTTCTCTGCCTGCGATGTATTTTCCATAATCCCTATATCCATAGCCTTGAATATAGCGGTGGTTGCCGGTAGTGGGAAGGGTTATATAAAAGGGTCTGTCAAGTACCAAAGACGCTCTCCCGACATCAGGGGCTATCATCTGATTATCGCTGCGGTTATCCTGCACCATACCGTCACAAACAACGGGGGTGTGGACTACTATCGGGTTTACATCATCAATTTCATATTCAGTGTCAACTTCTAATGGTTCACTATTGCAGATATTAACGATAGGCTTGTAGGTAACGGTGCCGGCACTCTCATACTCTCCGTTTGCTTTTGTTCCAGGAATCACCAGGCTGTCTTTGTATAAGACATTTGCGCCAACTTCTTCGGTTCCCTCCGGAATTGCGATTGGTGTATCTGCTGCTTCTTCCTTTTTGATATCCGACATAAGAGTTTTTCCATTAAAGACAAGCTTATCATTTTTACAAATTATTTTATCTACTGCCCCTTCCGCATAGGATTTTAAATCTTCATCCGGTACGGACGGCTCTGTATTCCCTCCGGAAATGGTTTGCGATGACGGCTGTGGAGTTCTTACTTTCGGCTCAATAATGTGGTCAGCCTCTGCGGTAGAATTGGTGTAACTTACGGTAGGAGCTGTGTATCCGGAAGGGGGAAGGGTAATGCTGCCACCCTGCAAGACATCATTTTCTATCGTTGCCTTATCCAATCCATATACACCCAGGAAGTCAATATACCAGTAGGAGTATTTCCGCTCTATATAATAAGTCTTTGGTACAGTTCTGGTATCACTATGAGGTTTGTCCGGTTCTCCTTTTTCCCCTTTTTCTGTCCAGGTAAGAGTATACGTCTTTTTCACAGTTACCGGATATAACTTGGTACCCTCTTTCTTTTTGAACACATAACCGGATAGGTACTTACTCGTTATGGCATTGGCATAAACACTTTCTGTACTTGGTATTCCTTCCAGAACATCATAGGCTTCCTTTCCTCTTCCGTCTGCCTTGATAACAGCCGTAGGGTCTATGATTTCAAATTCCCTGTCTATGCTGTCTTCGGAGTTAATTTCCTTTTCCGTAAATCTCCGGTACATGGCAATGATTTTAAGACCTTTATCCTTTACAGTATATTCCCTGTCCCTTAAGTAACTAAGCGCTGCATCATACTCTTTAGATGAAAGATAGGGATTTACGCTTGTCTTGCGGTTTCCGACTATTTTCTTCGAATCACGAAGATTAATATAATATAGGCGATAGAGATAATATTCTTTTCCATCCTTTTCTATTTTCTTACCTACGCTATGATAATCGGTTGTAAAAGTAGTATTCTTAGTTTGTTTCGGATAACTCTTACTGTCATATACGGTGCTGGTGCCATTACTGTAGACTCTTCGTTCAATAGTAATCGGCTCCTTGTTATTGGCTCCATAGGTAAAGTCAGCTTCAAGGTCAAAATGATCGTCAAAGTCTTTCGTATCATACCAGGGAGCTGCTGTGGCAATCCCATAAGGTTTTCCGGATAGATTGTAATATATATGTTCTGTATCTTCTGTCTCACCATAAAAAATATCAAAAACACCATTAAAGTAAATTACGTCATTGTCTTTGATTTCATCTAACTTAGTGTTTTTAAAAGCTGCATTTACTTGATCTTTGTCAAATTTAAAGGTTACTTGTACGTGTTCTCCATCCCCAAGGTCATACTGTTTTTTTTGACCTTTCTTTAAATCAAAGTATGCCCAGTCTTGTGTATTAGGGTTGCCGTCTGAATCCTTCCTGGGATATCCTTTTGTTTCTTCTCTGCATACAGTGAAACCTATGGTATTCCACCGGATATTGCTTCTAGCTTTAGTGTCTATTGTGGTAAAAGTAAACTCTCCCGTTGTTTTATTAAAATTCACTTCCGGCTTTTCTGCATGGGCTGTTCTCCCCGACATTATTAATAAAGTCAAGAAGAGTACAATCCCAAGAAAACTTTTCACTCTTCTTTTGATTTTCATTTTTCTCTATTTCCCCTTATAAAAATAATCATTCAGTGAATCATCAAATACGGCATAATCACTTCCATTACTATTACCATTGGCAGTGGCAAGCTCTATATCATAAACTCCTTCAAACCACTTATCTTTGGTAATTTCTTTTAGACTTACAAACTGCCGTACAAAGAATAACTTATCCAAGGGCTTTCTTTCTCCGGAAAAGGATATTTTAAACTTGACATACACTCTTACTCGATAAGCATCATCAAAGTATAATGTAGAAGGTTCCACGGATATTATAGGGCATTTAATAACTACTTGATTCTTTTTTGCATAGGACATATATTCTTTGATATCATCTGTCGTTTTTTTATTAGAACCTTCGGTTTTATATATAAAATAAGTGCTACGTAAATTATTTAACCAAGTATTATCTATGGTACAATAGTTCACATTTAAGCGATATTTCAAGTTATCTTCTACCTTTTTCATCCAGTCGTCTATATAAACACACCTACCTTTTTTATCGGTTTCTAGCACTGACATAGTCTCATTAACTTTTGTCGGTCTAGCATAATCTTCTCCTTCTACTGGTTTATAAGAATATGTAGCTCGCTGATACATAAACTTCATCTCATAAAAAGAATTCGGAAAGGCTTCCAGAATGTAGGGATAGTCCTTTGCATTCTTAGGGAGATTGGTAGTACGGATTAACTGACCGTCCGGACTCATCTTTGCCCTTCCCTTCGTGTTTTTAAGCAATGCAACAATCTTTTTGGCATCAGCTGCTGCTAAATAATCATTTCCTTTAAAGGAACGGCTTTGTATGTACATCCCATTACTTTTCCCTACAATAAAGCCTTTTGCATAAGTTTTAGCAACTGCTTCCCTTTTTTCTTTCGGTATCT
The DNA here is from genome assembly GCF_900143645.1 of Anaerocolumna xylanovorans DSM 12503. Lineage (GTDB taxonomy): Bacteria > Bacillota > Clostridia > Lachnospirales > Lachnospiraceae > Anaerocolumna > Anaerocolumna xylanovorans. The sequence continues at coordinate 40,728 of NZ_FRFD01000004.1, forward strand.
TATTAATATCAGAAATTCGTTTCTCTAACACTGTCTGTAAAAGCTTCGCATCCACCGTATCACCATGCAGGTATTCATCTGCCCTATTCAAAAGCACAGCAGCATCTGTTCTTGATGTATATTCATTATAATCTTCGAAATCTTCATCTTTTACAATACCGGCAGCCATTGCAGCCTTTAAATAAGCATCTGTTTGTGCAGTATCCACCTCCACCTCCATAGCCGTTACCAATAGTTTAATAAAGTCACAAATTTTAATATTACTGCTTGCTGCCTCTACCGGATTTGCAGGTATGACCACATTTAATGCCATAACTACTACCAATACGAGACTGATTCCTTTGAGCAAAATGCTCTTTTTCATTTGCTATATTCCCTTTCTTTTTGCCTTTTACTGTATTGTTTAGATGTCCAAACAACAGTATTTGGACAAGCACTATGTTATTATTTTTTATGGAAAACTTGATTTTGTGGCAGAATTCTTACCAGCGATTATGCTTAGGATTTTTATTGAAGATACTACTAAGAGTTATTTACAGACTTATTTCCTATAAGATTAATTGTGAACAGTGATAGACCTTTATCTTACGTTACCTTCTTCTTTCTTTTCTTTGACAGGTAAGAGATAATATTATGGAATTGAAAGACATTCCTTCCAATGTAAACAGCCAAATGGAACAGTATCATTCCTATGCCTAAATAGCAAAAAACAAGAAACAGACTCATATAATTTAACTCCCTTTCCAAAGAAACTTTACTACCTCGCCCCAATAAAATTCTAAATTTTTACTCCCTATTCCAAGTAAAAATATACCATATTTTTCTTATGAAATCAAGAAGGTATATCTGACTAATTCTGTAAATGTACAAAATATTATTAAGATATTCTGCCTTTTGTGACTGGATTACATTCAAAGCGCAGAATTTCCTTTATAATATCAGTGTTTTATTTTATACTAATTAAGAAAGGAGGACTTTATATGTCCGATATTGTGATATCCGAAGCTAAACGGTGTTTACAATGCAAAAAGCCGCTGTGCAAATCAGGTTGTCCCGTGAATACCCCCTTCAATGAGGTCGTAAGTCTCCTGCTTGAAGGCAGTATCGTGGAAGCCGGTGAAATGCTTTTTAATAATAATCCGCTGTCTGCTATATGCTCCCTTGTGTGCCCCCATGAAAAACAATGTGAGGGACATTGCGTCTTAGGGAAAAAAGGGGATCCAATCAAGGTGGGAATGGTGGAAAACTATATCTCGGATTATTACCTTAATTATGTTGATACCTGCACCCAGAAAAAATCCGGTAAAAGGGTCGCTATTGTAGGTTCGGGTCCGGCAGGGATTACCATTGCTATCCTGCTGGCTGCAAGAGGTTATAATATTACAATCTTTGAAGCCCATGATAAAATCGGCGGTGTTCTCCGCTACGGTATTCCTGAATTTCGCCTTCCCAAAGCTGTACTTGATAAATTTAAAGATAAACTGATTGAAATGGGTATCAAAATACGCCCCAATACTCTAATTGGGCCGAATATTACGATAGATGACCTATTCCGTGACGATTACAAGGCTATATTTATCGGAACAGGCGTGTGGAATCCAAATACCTTAAAGATCAAGGGCGAGACCCTGGGGCATGTACATTATGCCATAGATTATCTGAAGAGCCCTGAAGTTTACGCTTTGGGCAAAAGAGTATGCATTATCGGTGCCGGCAATGTTGCTATGGATGTTGCCAGAACTGCCCTAAGAAATGGTTCCAGAGATGTTACCATTATGTACCGCAAGGGAGCTGCAAGCATTGATGCTGAACCCCTTGAAGTAGAATATGCAAGACTTGACGGAGTGAAGTTTCATTATTACCATTCACCTATGGAAATCACAGAAGAAGGGGTACGCTACCAGCAGACCTATGTTACCGGAACAGATGAAAACGGGAAGGAAATAGTTGCTATGAAAGAAGGGGCAGAGGGACTCTTTGAATGTGATTCTGTCATTCTAGCCGTTGGCCAGAAACCCAGAAGAAATATCGTTAATAACTCTAAAGGTATTGATATTAATAACCGCGGTCTTCTTGTTACAGATGAATTTGGCAGAACTACCAGAGAGGGAGTATTTGCTTCTGGGGATGTTGTTACCGGTGCCAAAACCGTAGTAGAAGCTGTACGTGTGTCAAAGGTAGTTGCAAAAGCAATGGAAGAATATTTGGAGCAAGCTTAAAAAATCCCGGAAGGAATTACTCCGTTCCGGGATTATATTTTATCATAAAGTTATCTTATAATACTTACTCTGTTATTTAACTTTTTATATACTTCTTTCATGCATTCTTCTGTTGTTATAAGGGGAGCCTGCTGCAAATCAATCCACCTTACACCGCTGTTTTCATCAGCCTTTATTTTTACTTCCTCCTTCTCATCCGCCTGTAACGGATAGGTTACATTAAAATGCAGATGGGAGGGAACGAAAATCCCTTTTTTATAGTGGCTGTTGACGCAAAGTATCTCAAGGGACAAGGGTTCATGGCTTAAGGGCCGTATATTACTTACCCCTGTTTCCTCTTTGGCTTCCCTGACTGCCACGTTTTCTAAATCCTCTTCGCCGTCAGCATGGCCTCCTGTCCAGGCCCAGCTCTGATAAATATTATGGTATACCATCAGCACTTTCGTTCTGCCCTCGTTTACTATCCAGGAGGAAGCAGTAAAATGTGCTATTTTATTTTCCCGAAGCAAACAGTTATCGTTGGATTTGATAAATTCAAGCATTATCTCTTTCTCTGCTTCTTCCTGCTCATTACCGGGCTTATATCCCTTTATAATATCCAGTAAAATCTGCTTCATGTACCCTCCATGAGTCTCTGATTGTAAGAAGAGGTTCTCTAATAGCAGAGGACCTCATATCCTTCTTCTGTTACCAGCACCATGATTTCCCATTGTGCGGAAGGTTCCCCGTCAGCCGTATATACCGTCCAATCATCTTCATCATCAATAAATATTTCATTTGTTCCCATATTTACCATAGGCTCGATGGTAAATATCATTCCGGGTGCCATAACCATTTCCCTGCCCTTTTTGCTTACATAGCTTACCCAGGGTTCTTCATGGAATTCAAGACCCACACCGTGTCCGCCGATTTCCCTGACTACACTGTAACCGTTCTTCCTGGCATAATCATGAATTGCCTGCCCCATATCCCCTAAAAAGCCCCAGGGCTTTACCTGCTGCAAGCCTATTTCCAAAGATTCCTTGGTAACCTGGACCAATTTCTTCTTTTCCTCACTTACCTCACCAACTAAATACATTCTGGAGGAATCGGAAAAATAGCCGTTATAAATTGTGGAAACATCAACATTTATAATATCTCCGTCTTTTAGAATGACCTCCTCGGAAGGAATTCCATGGCATACCTGGCTGTTGACAGAAGTGCATACGCTCTTGGGAAAACCGTTATAATTAAGCGGTGCCGGAATTCCGCCCAATTGAAGAGTCTTTTCATGAACAATCCTGTTGATCTCTTCTGTTGAGATTCCTTCCTTTATACGCTCTCCGACATAATCTAAAACTGCTATGTTTATCTTACAGCTTTCCTTGATTCCTGCTATCTGTTCAGGGGTTTTGATAATCTTTCTGGGTGGAACCTTATGACCTTTTCTTCTGAACTCTTCTATTTTCTCGTCAAAGCTGCAGTGGCAGAATTTATATTTCTTTCCGCTGCCGCACCAGCATGGGTCGTTTTTACCGATTTTTTTCTCCATATCAGCCTCTTTTCTAAAAATCTAAGCTTTTAAATTTTATTTTTGCCTTAAGCAGGCAGTTTCGTATCCTTCCGATACTGATTCGGCGTGCAGCCAAAGTTCCCGGCAAAAGCCCTTGTAAATGCAGCCTGGGAGGAATAGCCGTATTTCAAAGCTATTGTAAGAAGCTTTTCTTTTGACTCCCTGACCTCTAATAAGGCATGAACCAGCTTTCTTTCGGATACATATTGCTTAAAAGTTATTCCTACTGCTTCATGAAACTGGGCAGAGCAATAATAATGGGAATAGCCGATATAATCAGCCATTTTCTCCAGAGTGGGATCATTTGTTATATTTTCATCAATCCAACTTACCATATTTTCTATTACTTTTGATGACATATGCTCACTCCTTTCCTCTATTATACTAAACTACAGAGGATTTTTCTTGATATAAGTTGCTGATTTTAATTGCTTCCGGTAATTATTGGGGATATTTTTCTGTGCCCGGTATGAAAAATGCCAGGGCATAATTATTTGTTCTATCCACCGTATTCTTTGTATAATGCGATATCGTTTTTGTGTCACTCTGGCAAAGCAGATAGATTGTGCCGGAAGTCCTGTCAACACCCGGAAGCTCAAAAGCTTTCAGATAGGAAAACCTTGCGTTATACATATCTGGATTACCAGAAACAAAATAATAGTAATTCTTTTTGTAATAGAACAAATCAATATAGGTATAAGACTTAACATCAGAACCTATCATTTGAGTTATCCTTACATAAGCCTTACCTTTTGTTTCCGCACTTTTCAGAAAAGCTGCAAAATATTCCTTGCCTTCTGTTTTCATTTCTAAATTAATGTTATATAAAATTGCCAGTTTATCCTTTTTTGCCTGTTCAAAGGTGTAATCCTCCGGAATCTTATCCAAAGGTATCACATCTTCAGAAGCGCAGTTTTTTAAAAGCTTCTTATAAAAACCATTCTTGTAGTTGTTATTTGCAATTGTTGACTCTTTTTGAAAGGCAAGATATTGCTTCTGCTTGGGGTAGTAAATATAGACTTTCTCCAAATCACCCGATTGGTATACGCTTGCTCCGGCCATTTTTGGGGGTATTCCTACCGCTTCCATAGGCTGATCCGGCCACTGGTCGATGTCTACAATCTTCTTTATTTCACCCGTATCAATTACATCCTCTGGCAGGATGGCTGTATCTGCTTCTTCATTTCTCCAATAGGCAAATTCACCTACCATGACAGCGGGTGTCATATGTATTCTATTGTCAAATAACTTTATTATTGTCTTGAAATTAATAAGCAAAACCACTAACAACGCAGCTAATACAACTTTTCTTACTATACGAAGTTCTCTTTTTCTCTTCCTGGTTATATTTTTAAACCGGTTTTTTGCAGAGGTGTCCTCCCTCAAAAAGCGGTATACGCTTACATAATAATCCTTCTCCGAAAAGTTTCCAAGCTCATAAAAACCCTCTGTTTTGTAAAACTGCCTCTGTTTCTCATTTTCGTAATCACAATCAAAGTAAATATTAATCTTATCATGCCTGCATAACTTTTTAACAAAACCCAATATTTCTTTTTCTATCTGCTGGTTCTGAAATTCAGGCATAACGGCAACACGGTAGAGGTAAAAGTCTTTCTCTCCTGCTTCTGCCATAAAATTATTCTTTCCAAGCGGCCTGATGGAAAATAATGCAATAATCTTATTCTGCTTTTTTACCACATATTGATAATCCAGTTCCTTCTTTACGTCTTCCTTATACCATGGATATTTCCACTGGTGTATTCCTTCATCCAAGAGCTTTAATGTTACCTCATCCAGCACACTAACGATCTCATCCAAATCCCCTGATACAGCCTGTTCTATTCTCATAAAACCCCCATGTATTTTTCTTGCATAAACCAATGACTTAGGCAGCTTAAAAAAGCACATTCTATTTTAAGTATATCCTATTCTCTGGAAATTACAATCTTAATCTTCCGGTTTATACCATCGTATTTTGGACTTTCTGCTATCTTCCAAACAGTGATAACAGGATGCCTGCAGCAACGGCAGAACCGATAACGCCAGCAACGTTAGGTCCCATTGCGTGCATTAACAAGTAGTTGCGCGGATTTGCCTTTTGTCCTTCAATCTGAGATACACGGGCAGCCATAGGAACTGCTGAAACTCCGGCAGAGCCAATTAGTGGATTGATTTTTCCTCCTGTTAAAAAGCTCATTATTTTAGCAATCAATAAGCCTCCCACCGTGCTAAACATAAAAGCCAGCAAGCCCAGCAATATGATTTCAATCGTTCCCAGCTTTAAAAAAGTGCCTCCCTTTGCTGTAGCACCAACAGTAACCCCAAGAAAAATTGTAACAATATTGATAAGGGCATTCTGTACCGTATCAGTAAGTCTTTCTGCCACACCGGATTCCCGGAAGAGGTTTCCAAGCATCAGCATGCCGATAAGCGGTGCTACAGAGGGTAAGAGAAGTATGGACACCATAGAAACAATGATGGGAAAACAGATTTTTTCCAGCTTTGATACTTTCCGGGACTGCTTCATCACGATTTCTCTTTCCTTTTTGGTAGTGAGCAGCTTCATAAGCGGCGGCTGTATCATTGGTATAAGTGCCATATAGGAGTATGCCGCAATAGAAATCGGAGCAAGCAAATCCGGGGCAAGCTTTGACGTTAAATAAATTGCTGTTGGTCCATCCGCACCGCCAATAATTCCGATAGATGCCGCTTCGCCCGGCAGGAATCCTAAAGCTATTGCCATTATAAATGCTACTGCGATACCAAACTGGGCTCCCGCTCCGATTATCAGGTTGCTTGGCCTTGCAATCAAAGGTCCAAAATCCGTCATTGCCCCAATTCCAAGGAAGATAAGCGAAGGATATATTCCAAGCTTGACACCCTGATACAGATAGTATAACAGCCCTCCCGCCTGACCAGCGCCTGACGGCTCATCCATAATACCTGTCAGCGGAAAATTTGCCAAAAGCATGCCAAAAGCTATCGGCAAAAGAAGCAGCGGTTCAAATTTCTTTGCAATGGCAAGATATATCAATACACAGGCAAGGACAATCATTACAAGAGACCACCAATCCAAAGCCATATATCCTGATTCCTGCCACAATTTTAATAAAGCATCTGTTAACATAACAATAGCCATTTCCTTTCCTGTACCTGCAAACTTTGAGCCGCAGGCACAACTTTGCGTGTGAAATATCCCAGTGCCTTATTATTGTCTGCTCTGCTTCCTTCCCTCTATTAAACCGATAACCAGAGAGAACAGCCTGATAATCCCCCACAGTGCAACCAATACAACAAAAACAACCAGCATGCAAAAAATTGCATACAAAAAAGCCTCTGATACAGGCATTCTATCATCCCTTCCTTCTTCCCGGTTAATTGGCTTCTTACAGGGAACTAGAGAATGATGCTTGGCACATTCCCCCCGCCGAACACATCCGGCCACCTTGAGGATTCTTACCCTGAAAGTGCGTGCACATCCTTAGCAGAGTCTTTTATAATTTCCTATAAATTATAAAAGGAGAGTTTCCATAAGGAAGCTCTCCACCCTAAAGCCAAATCTTGAAACAGCTGTATGCAGCTGCCAACCGGATAAATAATTATTATTCTTTTCCTATACTACACAATATAGGCTTGTAATGTCAAGCCTTATTCACAATACGACAGACAAACTCCCGCGGAGAATTTATAATGTCCTCAAACAATAATATCCTGATAATTATTAAAAAAGACGTCTACCAGCCTTCTATCAAAATGCTTATCTTTTTGTGAAGCTATGTATTCCATGGCTTCCTCATGGGTTGATGCTTCCTTATATACCCTCTTATGGCACATGGCATCATAAACGTCAATAATTGCAATCATCCTGCTTATCTGGGGTATCTCATCCCTTTTTAACCCTCTTGGATAGCCTGTACCATCATATCTTTCATGATGGCATAATGCTATTTCTGATGCCATATGAAGAATTTCCAGTTTGGATTTAGACAGCATTTCATGTCCTATCTTTGTATGTTCTTTAATGATTTCAAATTCTTTTTCGGTGAGTTTACCCGGCTTTTTCAGTATATCATCCGGCAGGCCTATTTTTCCTATATCATGCAGTATGCTTGCAAGCTTGATTTTTTCACAATCAGCCGGTGAATACCCCATGATTTTCGAAAAATTGTACATCATTTTAGATACCCTGTCTACATGTTCGCCCGTTTCATCAAAATGCTTTTCGGCTATTCCTCCCAAAGACAGTATAATTTCCTTCTGTGAGTTAAATATCATATTATTTAACAGATAGTTATCCAGTGCTACAGAATAATTCGCCAGGAAGAGTTTTATTAAATCAAAATCATAACGCTCCTTATCTCCTTCAATAAAAATATAATTATTCAGCTCACCAATCGTATTATTCCTTATAATAAATCCTTCCCCGATAAAAGTAACCTGGGAATCCTTTTCTCCGCCGTCTGACATCCACTGGTATATAGAAGCCAATTCATCAACTGCCCTGACGTCCTTGCCGATATACTGGACATAACTTCCTGTTGCAGCAACAACAACAGGGATGTTGCTCTGTTCCATGGTCACAAAGCCGTTATTCTTCTGACTGTCAGCCTTCTCTCTGATATACATGATTCCTTCTGTTTCATAATAAAATCCAGACAGATGGTTTAATATACTCGTCAAAAAATCTGAAAGTGTATTATGGGTGAAGAGGTTAGCACTTGTCTCAATAATCTTTTCCAACCCCTTGCGGTATTTATCCAATCTGATGATATCACGGTAGCTGCGCAGCGCAGTAATAATGGTTGTTTTCAGTCTTGCAACCGTAAGGTCTGTTTTCAGGCAGTAATCATTGATATCATAATCTCTGATAATCTTTTCTTCCGGTGCTTCTCCCGGCTGCCCCGTTCGCAGGATAATACGTGTCGTCTGATTCTTCATCTCACACCTTAAACGGTTAATAATGTCCAATCCTGTATTGTTCTTTTCCATAACCACATCCTGAAATAATACCGCAATATCCGAATATTGTTCAAATGCTCTGATGGTCTCCTCTTCGTTATAAGCATCCAGGAATTCCAGAGTATGATTTTCAAATATAAAATCCTTTAAAATCATTTTGGTAACATTATGTACCTCCGGTTCATCATCCGATATTAATATCTTATAGCTGCCATAAGTTTTCTTACGGTTTTCTTCTTCATCTTTCAGGAAATCATAGTCCAGTTCAATATTACTCCAGTCCTTTATCATATGTCTTATCCTCCGAAATGATTGGTATTTTTATGCAGAACAAGGTACCGCTACCTAAAGTACTTTCACATGTAATTTTTCCTCCCAGCTGTGCTGTCACAATATTGTATACGATACTAAGTCCAAGTCCGCTGCCTCCGCCGCTCCTGTTTGTAGTAAAGAAGGGTTCAAAAATCTTATCTAAGTTCTCCTTCTCTATTCCCTTTCCGTTATCAGAATACTGCACGGTTATATCATCTGCATCGGTATAAATCACAATCTTAATAATACCTTCTTTGCCAGGAAATGCATGAATAATAGAATTCATAATCAAATTTGTAAATATCTGCGAATATGCCCCCGGATAACTATTTATCAGGAGGTCCTTATCACAGTCGATTACAAACTGTATTCCTGTATTTTTATATTCATGCTTAAGGTTTATCAAAAGGGTCTGCAAAAATCCATTAAAATTAAAGCTTATTTTCTGCTCATTGCTTTGATTTACTGCCATCTGTTTAAAGCTTTTAACCAATTCAGCCGCTCTTCTCAAATTGTTATTTAAGATAAAGGAGGTTTCATTCATGCTGTCAATGTATTTTATAAATTCGCTCTTTGTCATTTGTCCCGACTGAAGCAGCTCCTGTGTACGGCTGTTTGTGTTTTCCATGTAAGAAGCAGCGGATACCGCCACTCCCAGCGGGGTATTTATCTCATGGGCAACACCGGAAACCAGACTTCCAAGTGATGCAAATTTCTCCATCTCCATGATTTCTTTCATCGCCTGGCTTAACTCCGAAGATTTTTCTCTTATGAGCTTTTGCAGCCTTTCTTTTTCCTTTTCATGGAGATATCTGATTTCTTTTTGTGCTTTATCCAGTTCGGTTATATCCGTAGTACTGCCAAGAATTCTAAGCAGTTCGCCATTCTCATTCAGCAGCGGGATAAAATCAATAATATAAGCCCGTTGATTTTTATCATTGCCCATGAAATTGTAAGGAAAAGTAATACGTTCCTTGTTTTCTTTTACTTTTGCAAACCGCTCTTCAAAGTAATCAATATGCTTCTGTTCTTTGAATATATTACTGAAATGCTTTCCAACAATGTTTTCTCTGCTCCATCCTGTTGTTGCTTCAAAAACATTATTTACCGACAGGATACTTCCGTCAGGTGCTACGCTGAAAATCGAATTATTTACATTTTCAACCAGTGTCCTGTATTCTTCTTCTTTTCGTTTGATCTTTTCAAAATATTCCTTGAGTTTATCAGACATCTTATTGAAGGCTGACAGCAATTCAGAAGTTTCCTTTATAATGGTTTTCTTACTCTTAATATGTATACCATATTTCCCCTCTGATATTTCAGAGGCTCCGCTGACACTCTTCGTCATAGGGGCAATAATTGAATTTATAATCAAAAGCCCTATTACACTTCCCAGTACAGTTATAAAAACCCCCAGTATAATTAAGGAAATCTGCTTTGCCTTCATGGTTCCCATAAGCTCCGTTTCAGGAAGCAGTATCACTATTTTCCAATTAAGGCTTCCCAATTCCCCTACTTGTGATACATGCATGAAGTTAATCTTATTATTGATTTCTTTTCGGATAATATGGTCCGGTAATATTTTTAAGGCTCCAAAGTATTCGGAACTTTCTTTAATAGCCGGTAAATTACTTTTCAATGCACTTATAAGTTCTGTTGATGAAGCTTCCTCCGCATTCAGCTGTGTATCTTCCGTTGATTGTGCAATGAGATTCCAATTCTTATCAACAATGTAAATAAGACCTTTATTATTTTGAACCTGGCTTTCCAAATACTCATTTAATCCTTCTAAGGAAACATCATAACACATAACTCCGGTAAATTTCCCTGACTTATCATAAATACGAACCAGGGTAGAAATGGTTGCTTCCCTTTTTTCATCATAATTAACATAGATATCCGACCACTTCTCCTGTGTCCTGCTTTGAGCTTGTGTGTACCATGGCCGCTTTCTGGGATCGTATCCGTCAAATTCAGAAATCACCTCTGAATCTGTATCTTCTCCCTGGTATATGATAAGCTTATCCTGGGTACGCCTGTCTTTTAACATGAGGTTGTAGCTGTTATCATTATTTAACCGGATTCCTGCAAAATTCCCGTTCTCATCTCCATAAGATATGGTGGCAATCTGAGGTAAGGACAGGGCCAAAGTTTTATATACACTTAACTCATAGTCCTGAATTTCTTTTAAATCCTGCTGAACAAAAAGATTCTTCTGCGATATGTAAGATGCTGATAATTCTGAAAGCATATAAGGTTCCTGCAATAAAGCCTTTACCCTATCCTCTATCAGCGTACTCATTATTTGGGTGACTCTTTCACCCTGTTTTTTTGCCAGACGTTCATAATCATAATTCCAAAGAATCGCAAAGGTGCTGACCACAACCAGAACTATTACGGCAAAAGGAACTAATATGGCCTGCCGCAGGCTAATCTTATGTTTTCCCATGTACCCTCCTATGTATCTGAAAGTGTAAATGAAACCCTTTTACGTTTACAGTGAAGATGGCTTTTTGTTATGATTTATTATTTTATTTTTCAATGGGAATGCTATATATAAAGAAAACAGAAAAGTTCTCCTGTATTTTTCTGCTCTGTATTCTATCAAACAATTACTTAAACTTATAAGCTAATAGTATCACACTAATATGGCTTTATCAATAACTTCCAGCTGTTTAATTTACTTATATTGGTTTTTTTGAGCTGTATTTTCTTTATTTTATTTGAAAATATTCAGAAATATTCTATTATTTTGCAGCACAGTTCGACAATAAGTATCACATTTCTTCTTATAATGCATAAAATATAATGACACTATAAGAGGCAGCTTTCGTTCCTGTTTCTTGTACCGTCACATTAGAATCAGAGAACCCATGTAAAAAGACTGGAAATTGATTGTGAGGGATGACATTCATGGAGAGAACTCAATTACTGTTCAGGACCTGGCCGGGATCACAGACCTTAGGTGCAGGAACCACTACCAATTTAACTTCAGATCACCCACACGGTATAGCAGTTTTTAATTTTCCTATTATCCGTGTGGTATTTAATAACAGGGTCTCTTCCGGCTCACCGGTGAAATTTAAAATCATTCTGATTCAGGATAGAGAACGGATAGGAATTCTCGATACCATAACAGTTAACCCCGGTGCATCCGTAACCGAAATCTACGATGTTCCCGGTCTCTGCCTTGCCATAGATGCTACAAATAATGGAACTATTGACAGCTATGTGGATGCTTTTATCTATGGCTTTGGTCCTGTTACCGATCGAAATTGCTAAAGCCAGAAAAAACCGCCTGTCTGACTGCTTTCTTACCATTCTGAAAGCAACAGACAGGCGGTTTTTGTTATTATCCACATTTACCGGATAATCTTTACGTTTTTCCACCAAAACGTTATATGTGATTTTTCAGGATAATTCAAACATGCCTGTATACAACTGATAGTACTTTCCTTTCTGTCCTATCAGGCTGTCATGGTTTCCTCTTTCGATTATCTCACCGTTTTCCAGTACCATGATAGCATGAGAATTGCGCACCGTTGACAATCTGTGGGCAATCACAAATACCGTTCTGCCCTCCATCAGCCTATCCATGCCTTTCTCAATAAGCGCTTCCGTTCTGGTATCAATAGAGGAGGTAGCTTCATCCAGTATTAATACCGGCGGATCTGCCACGGCTGCTCTTGCTATGGTAAGAAGCTGCCTCTGACCCTGGGAAAGGTTCGCTCCGTCGGCAGTTAACAAGGTGTCATAGCCCTTTGGCAGATGCTTGATAAAGGAATGGGCATTGGCAAGCTTCGCCGCTGCTATTATCTCTTCATCGGCAGCATCAGGCCTTCCGTAACGGATATTCTCCATAACGGTTCCGGTAAAGAGATGGGAGTCCTGCAAAACCATGGCAAGAGAACGCCTTAAGTCATCCTTCTTAATCTTATTGATATTGATTCCGTCATAGCGTATTTTACCGTCGGGTACATCATAGAACCGGTTGATAAGATTGGTAATCGTGGTCTTTCCTGCACCGGTTGAACCTACAAATGCAATCTTTTGCCCTACCTTGGCATAGAGTGATACACCGTTTAATACGGTCTTCTCTGCATTATATCCAAAGGTTACACTATCAAAGTCCACTTCTCCCTTTACTCTTGTCAGGGTTGTGGTACCGTCCTTATGGGGATGCTTCCAAGCCCAAATCCCTGTTTTATCCATGGTCTCAGTAAGCTTTCCGTATTCATCTACTCTGGCATTTACCAAGGTAACATAGCCATCGTCCACTTCCGGCTCCTCATCAATCATATCAAAGATTCTTTCGGCGCCGGCCAGGGCTGCCAATATGGAATTAAACTGCTGTGACATCTGGGTAATCGGCATGGAAAAGTTTCTCGTATACTGGAGAAAGGCAACTACCGCACCGATTGTCAGATGCCCTGATATGGAAAGAATTCCTCCGAATACAGCGGTAATAGCATATAATACATGGGATAGGTTACCCATAATGGGCATCAATACACTGGCAGATCCATTGGCATTGGTAGCCGCTTCACATAGCTGGCTGTTTATCTTGTCGAATTTTTCTTTGGATTCTTTTTCGTAGCAGAATACCTTTACTACTCTCTGACCTTCAAACATTTCTTCAATATAACCGTTTACTTCCCCAAGGTATTTCTGCTGTTCTTTAAAGCGTGCGCCGCTCTTTTTTCCAATGGTCTTAATAATCCATACCATAAATATCACCATTAAAACCACCAAAATCGTAAGCTGCCAGCTTAAGTACAGCATCATAAGAAACACACCTGTCACACTGATAGCAGAGGCGATAAAATTGGCAACAGTATTGCTAAAAAGCTCTCTTAGGGTATCCGTATCATTGGTATATCGGCTCATGATATCACCATGGGCATGTGTGTCAAAATATTTAACCGGCAAGGCTTCCATCTTGCGGAACATATCTGTACGGATTTTGTATAGCGTACCGGTTGACACGCTTAACATGATTCTGCTATATGCATAAGTAGAAATAACTCCGGTCAAATAAATTCCTGCCATGATAAACAGTGTTTTTATGAATCCATGGAATAACCCGCTGTCATACTGTTTTAACAATGGAGTAAGATATCCGTCCACTACTTTTTTTAAATAAGCTGTCCCCATAATCTGTGCCACAGAGCTTATGGTAATTCCTACAAGCACAAGAAACAGCCGTAAGCGGTACCTTGACATATATTGAAATATCCTCTTTAAAGTCTTACCGGCATTCTTTGGCCTGCTGCCCGGTCTGACTGTTTTTTCTTTTTTCAATGTTATGCTCCTTTCTGCTGTGACTCATATACTTCTTTATAAATTTCATTATTCACCATAAGCACTGCCGGAGTATCAAAGGCATCCACAGCTCCATCCTCTAAAACAAGCACCCTGTCTGCATCACTGACAGAGGAAATTCTCTGAGCAATTATGATGGTTGTGGTACCACTTAATTTATCCTTTAAGGCTTCTCTTATCTTTTTATCTGTTGCTGTGTCTACAGCACTGGTGGAATCATCCAGAATAATGATTTTAGGCTTCTTTAATAAGGCCCTGGCAATGCAAAGTCTCTGCTTTTGACCACCCGATACATTAACGCCTCCCTGCCCAAGCTGTGTCTCATAGCCCTCCGGGAAGGACATGATAAAATCATGGGCCTCGGCAGCTTTGCAGGCTTCTTCTATCTCTTCCTTCGTAGCTTCTTTATTTCCCCATCTTAGATTATCTATTATGGAGCCTGAAAACAGAACATTTTTCTGCAGCACCATGGCCACCTCACTGCGGAGATGTTCCAATGTATATTCCTTCACATTGTGCCCGCCTACCAGTACCTCTCCTTCCAGTACATCATACAGTCTTGGAATAAGCTGCACCATCGTAGTTTTAGAAGAACCGGTTCCTCCGATTATTCCAATGGTTTCACCGGGCTTTATGGCAAAGTTCACCTTACTTAAGGTCAGATTTTCCTTATCTTTTGCATAGCTAAAAGCCACATTCTTAAATTCGATGGAGCCATTTTCTAATTTCAGCTCTTTATCCGAGTCCTCATCGGTCAAGTCAATCTTCTCTTCTAAGACTTCATAAATACGTGTCATGGATGCTCTTGATATTATCATCATAATAAATATCATAGAAATCATCATGAGTGACATTAATATCTGTCCGATATAATTGATAAAACTGGATAACTGTCCAAGCTCAAAATTGCCGCCAATCACCATATTTCCGCCGAACCATAGTATCGCTATCATACAGCCATACATACTAAGCTGCATCACCGGATTATTTAAAATAATCAGCTTCTCTGCAAATACCTGTGCTCGTCTTACGGCATCTGCGGAGGCTTCAAACTTTTTAACCTCATCAGGCTCCCTGACAAAGGCCTTTACAACACGGATACCTGTAAGGTTCTCCTGCACATCATTGTTCATTCTGTCATACAGGCTAAGCATCTTAACAAATCTGGGGTGGGCATTGCTCATGATAAAGCCGAGGGCAACGGAAAGCACCGGAATCGCAATCAGAAATACAACGGAAAGCCTCTTATTGATAAGAACAGCCATAATCGTAGCACCCACTAACATTACCGGAGCTCTGGCTGCCATGCGGATAACCATCATAAAAGCATTCTGCGTATTGGTAACATCCGTTGTAAGCCTTGTAATTAAAGAAGAGGTCTGGAATTTATCCACATTTGCAAAGGAGAAATCCTGAACCTTATCAAACATTGTCTTTCTTAAGTTTTTGGCAAATCCCATTCCCGCTTTCGCACCGTATTTAGCACCCAAACGGCCGAAATTCAAAGAAACCAGCGCCATGGCAACCATTAAGGCTCCCATTTTAACAATATAGCTTATGCCTCCCTCTCCCAGTATACCTTTATCGATCATACTGGCCATTACAAAGGGAATTAAAATTTCCATCATTACTTCCCCAACCATCACCAGAGGTGTAAGTATGGCATATTTCCTGTATTCACCTACACAGGCAAGAATTCTCTTATACATCAATGACCTCCTATTTCCCTGCAAACATCTCGACATTTTGTATGCTGCGCTTTAACAGCTGCTTAAAAAATGCCTTTTCTTCTTCTGTCATGTCAGAAACGATAACCTGCTCTATCTTATTAATATAGTCTCTTAAAAACAGGGATAGTTCCCGCCCCTTTTCCGTAAGCCATACCCTCTTCACCCTACCATCGGATGCATCCCCGCTTCTTGATACCAAGCCGCTTCTTTCCATGTTCTGAAGGATACTTGTTACACTGGAGCGTTTTAACTCAAACCTAACCTCAATATCCTTCTGGTTAGCCGGACTTTCCCCGTTATACGGCTCCAGGAACTTTAGAACCTTTACCTGTTCAAAGGTTATCTTATGAGCTATCAGGTTTTCATCTGCCAGATACTTAATGTTTTTTGCAAGCTTTTGAATATAATATCCGTAATTATCCGGATGTTCTCTACTGCAATTTTCCATGTTCACTCCTATTGTCCATAAGGGGCTGCTGCAAAATCATTCTTGCCTTCTTAATGTTTAGAATAATCTAAAATGCAACAATCTCTTGATTAATAGTTAGACATCTAACAATAAGTATACCAAACGTCCATTCGATTGTCAACAAATTTCTCGCTGCTCTTTTGTAAGGGGAACACTCCCTATAATTCTTGATCCTCCTGATTTTCCAGTTTTTATTTCTAAGCATATTGAATATAACACCACAAATCCCTTTGTAAGAATTTTGTTCTGAATTGCCAATACCGCGTTATAACCTATACCAAAGAGTTACAAAAAATACACCATATATAAGGAGATACGAAAGATGATTGATTATACTTCTATTCCTTACAGCAAAATCCAAACATACTCTATAGAAACATCCGGTCATTTTGATTTAGATGCTAAGCTTGACACGATTTGGGATATTTTATTTCAAAAAACATATTGACTATTATAGTAGTTATGTTATAATACTTTACAGAGGGGTACCCGGTCTACTATGGCCGGGTAATTTTATTGACAAAATTTGCATGCCAGGGCATACTAAAGTTATAATTTCACATAAAAAGAGAACGGCTGAAAGAAAATATGATGATAGAGAGGATGCCACGCTATAATTCTTTCAACTTTTTTATTTGTGGCAATACCGCAGGCAAGCCTGCGGTATGCAATGGATATAAGGATACGAAAAATCAGTTATCCCAGTCACTGTTAAATGATAGTGCCTAACCTCCCGGAGGAGTAAGCCTCCGGGCTTATTTTTTACACTTCCCTTCCATGTAATACTATGTAAAACTTTCATTATATAAATGTAAGTTTGGAAGGCTTACTTCTCTTTCAAATCAAAAAGTCAATGAACTTCTTATCCATTTTCTATCCATGTCTTCTCTCATCCGTTTAGCGCTCTTATAACAGCATAATCTGTCTCCTCTCTGTTCACTCTCTTTTCAATAATCCTTCATATCTGGCACATATTTTCCCGGTATATTAAGTTCATTAGATAACAACAAGGTCCCCCCACCTTGCTGACATACTTTTTCATAACGGCCAGTAGGATGTCCTGCTGGCCCCCTTTTTCCTGTAATTGATAATCTTTTAACTATACTATTCCTTTTATGTTTCGGTCTATAGCTGTATAATGTTAGGCAAATACCCTTTAAAGGAAACACTCTTATGGAAATTATTAAGTCTATATTATTTTTTATATTAGCCGGAATCTTTGAAATTGGCGGCGGCTATCTTGTCTGGCTGTGGCTGCGTGATGGAAAAAGCTTATGGTATGGCATTATAGGTGCAATAGTATTAATCTTATATGGCATTATTCCAACACTGCAACCTCAAAACGCTAACTTCGGCAGAGTTTATGCAACTTACGGAGGCATCTTCATAGCTTTATCTATCTTGTGGGGCTGGTATATTGATGGTATCCATCCAGATAAATTTGACTTAATCGGAGGCCTTATTGCGCTAATAGGAGTTAGTATTATTATGTTTGCACCAAGAGGATAATAGCATTATCCTAAAATGCTTAGCCAGGGAATCTGCAATCAAAAGCCCTGCCGCAAATCCGGCAGCTCTAAATGCTGATTATCTGTCATCTCATATTTATGCAAATAATTTGGCGGTCTGCGTAGATAAATACATCCTTTGTATCATACTGGCGATGAGTTCTAAGGCATCTAAGCATCCTATCCGTACATTCTTTAGTCTCTCGGCAGCCACCCTGCTTATATCAGATAATGTTGACGTAAGAACTGTATCTGCCAGATTCGGACATGCGTATACCAGTACCGCCATGAATATATATTTTATCTGTTTTTTACAACTGTCAGGCAGCTTATCTGACCAGGGGATATGTATGATTTCTAATATACGCATGACAAGGTACATTCTGCTGATTCAATCATACCATGTATGAAATATTAAAATTTGAAAGGCAGAGATAAATATATGAATTCGTGTCCAACAGGAACATATCCATATAAAATTCAATCTGGCGATTCATTATGGTTGATTGCCCAGCGTTATCATACAACAATACAGGAAATTGCAGCAGTGAATTCCGGCATAGACATGAACAACCTGTATATTGGGCAAATCATTTGCATTCCAGAAGGGTACGACACTTACCTGATGATTTTGAGCAATCACATGCGGCTGCTGTGGGAACAGCACGTTTATTGGACGAGGCTGGTTATCCTTAGCATGGTATTCGGCCTGCCGGATACAGAACTCGTCACGAACCGCCTCCTTCGCAATGCCAAAGACTTTGAAGCAGCATTAATACCCTTTTACGGAGAAGCCGTTGCCGCGAAATTTGCAGAGCTGTTCACAAGCCATCTTACAATCGCCGCCGAACTTGTTCAAGCGGCCAAGGACAACAACAGTACTGCTGCCGCTGATGCTGAAATGCGCTGGTACGCAAATGCGGACCAGATTGCGGCTTTCCTTGGCAGCATCAATCCCTATTGGTCGGATGAGGAGTGGCAGAGCATGTTGTATGATCACCTGGCAATGACAAAAGAAGAAGCCGTTTATCTCCTTACAAAAAATTATGAGGACAGCATCGCCGTGTTTGAAAATATCGAACAAGAAGCATTAGATATGGCAGATATGATGACACAGGGTATTGTAAGGCAGTTTCCCCAATATTTCGGATAGAAGGTAAATGATCCGTATTTTAGCAGGATTTATGATTTATCCAATTGCCTAAATCATGATTTTAATAAGTAGGTATATATTTCATACATGGATTCCCAATATGAAAACTCCTTTTTTGCAAATATTAAAACTGTAATCCTATATTTTATAATTATATTTGATTACAAAAATAGGGCTGTTGCTCAACTAACAATTATGTTAGTTTTACAACAGCCCTTGATTTTCCTCACTTTTTTGTTTTGTATTCCTTGTAACCGAATGTAACTTTTTGTTCATTTTTGTGAAAATAGTCACAGAAAAATCTTGGCTTTGGCTCTTATCATTACATTGGCGGGGCCGGTGCAGTCTGTAAGTGCTGCTACCGTTAAATTAACTAAAACTAAAATAAACTTAAATGTGGGGAAAACATATACCCTAAAGTTATCCAATACATCAGGTCCCATTAAATGGAAAACTTCAAACAAGTCCATTATCACAATATCATCCGGTAAAATAAAAACTGTAGCTGTTGGAAAAGTCCTGATATCTGATTATCCTGAAATCTATATCAAGATAACATCCGATAAATTATTTAAGAAGGTTAGAATATATGCAAACAAGGAATAATTTTACAATTCATTTGAAGGAGTAAGTGTAATATTTGCAGTTTCTATAGTTAGTGACACAGTACAGGGTTTGAATTTGATAGACGTTAATAACCGGGTTTGCAACCTCAAAATAATAGATAATGAAACAGGAGATACGCTGTATCCTGTGAGTTAAAAATGAGTCTTAACATAAATGACCTTTACAACCTGGAGGAATAATCCTCTGGGATTTTTATTTCTGCTGTTCTCTGGATATCTTATAAGACTTTTTATTAACAATATAGGAATATTGCCCCACAATAATGACATAATATTACATGGAAGGAGCCAAAAAAGTTCGTTTCCATTTGAGCCCGCTGGGCCTCCTCTGGAACTTCTTCCACTGTGCTGAAGTGCCCGTATCCTGTATTGCTGACCACGACATCAAGTCTGCCGAATTGATCCTTTGCGGCTTTCACGGTTTCAAAAACAGCTTTGCGATCTGCCAGAGGATTTGCCTATCAGAGAGTTTGTATTCAAGTATGAAAGAATGAACCCAGCTATAATATCCGGTTATTATAAATTTATCGATTTACTCCAAATTATATTTTCAATTTTTCTTCCACCAACTTATTAGGTTTTGGATAGTTCGCGTATTGGTTAAATTGTCTAGTATAAATTGCTTTTTGGGGGCAAATATTGTAGCAAGCCCAACACCCATGACATTGCTTTTCGATAAACTCTGGAAATTCGTTCATCTTTATTGCATTGTAAGCACAAGACTTAGCGCATTTACCACACTTAATACAAAGTTTATCATCTACCATTTTTGACCCCATAAACTTTCTATTTAAATTGGTACTATTTAGCTCCGGAATTATTTTATAGATAAGCTTAACATCTACTTCCTTGGGGCTTATTTCCTCTTTATTTTCTATTTTAAGACATACTTCCGATAGCTTGTCAATAAATGCATTGAATCCAGACAATTCTTCATCATTAGGGCTATTCTCATAGCTTTGATCCGTTTTGATCGTTGGTGGATGGTTCTCCGGAGTGTGAAGTGCATAATCAAGTACCACTTTATAACCTTTTTTTCTGACCCATTTTGCAAGTATCCATGTTGTCGCTCCGTTATTTCTTCCAAAAGAGCTGAAAACAAATGCGGGTTTGTCTCTCACTTTTTCCATAGCATCAAAATAATTCTTTACATACTTTGGAATAGAAAAGCCTTCAGAGTAGGTTGCAAAGCCTACAATATCATATTTACTTAAATCCCACTTTTCCTTCCTCATATCTAAGACATCAAATTCGCTATTCTTAGTCTTACCTTTTATATACTCGCAAGCCATTTTAGTGTTACCCGTTAATGAAAAATATAAAATTGCACCTTTCATAAAATCATCCTTTCTAATACAATACTGTTATAATTTTTATAAACTTTTATAATTTCTCCTCATAGACTTCTTTGGCAACCTTATATGACTCTCCGTGATTTGCACCAGGTACTACCAAACGTTCTTTATCACTTGCAGCCGCATCATATTTAAGTTGTCCTGTTGTGTCTTTACTGCCTACCACAGCTTTAGTAAAAATGAATTTGCTGCAAATAGTGACGCTCCTATCAAAATTACCAGTATAGAACTGAGAATAATTGTTACCATTTTTATATGCTTTCATTTTCCCACCACTTTCTTAATTTTTCATGTTTTTTGTGCCGTTCTATCAGCATGTTTAATCAGGGCCATCTGCAGTTTGTCATATAATTTGTCTGATGTTATGCGTAAGTCTGGCCAGCCCAAACACATTTACCTCAAATTGATATTTTGCTTCCGAAATAGGGACATCCTCTAATGCCCCATAAGAGCCATAGCCTGCACTATTTACCAGAATATCTATTCTACCATGTTTCTCAACAATAGTATCAACAGCATTTGCCATAGACATATCATTTGTCACGTCCAATTGTAAAGTATAAATTCCTTGCGATTCCAAGTGTTTCATTCTTTCGAATCTTCTTGCTACGGCATATACAGTAAAACCCGATTTTTTAAGTTGAATAGCTGCAGCCTCTCCTATTCCGGAAGATGCTCCTGTTATTAAAACAATTTTTTCATTCATCTAATCTCCCTCGCTTTGTAGAATATTTATTCTGCTCGGATTATATATTAAGATGTGATGATTTGTCAATACTTATTGGAATTTTTATTCTATTTCTTTACTTATTATTTAAAATTACGCTTTAAACAACGCTTTTATTAGTATATTATTAGAATAATTGTATCTCAATTGACAAAGAAATGAAAATAGATTAAAATCATACAGAATGAATATTCTGTAAAATGGAGGTTGAACAATATGGGAAAACGTGAAGATATACTTAATGCAACTCTTGATTTGATTACCGAAGAAGGGCTTCAATCAATAACTTTTTCAAAAATATTTAAAAGAGCAAATGTGGGTTCAGCGACTTTTTATCATTACTTTGATAATAAAGAAGTTTTAGTCAATGAGTTGTATAAAAACACTAGCAAACAAATGTCCGAATTCGTCATCAAGGATTACGACATAGCAGCAACTCTTTATGAAAAGTTTCGATTTTTTTTAAAAAAGACGGCTGATTTTGCAATTAGCCATCCAAATGAATTGTGGTTTCTTGAAAACTATGCCCATTCACCGTTCATATCAGAAGAAATACGAAATGCAGTTGATCCGACTATAAGTGAATTTATAAATATTATTGCAGAAGGACAGCGCCAAGGTATTATTAAAGACATGAATCCTGTTGTGTGCTTTCAAATTGTTGGTGGTTCAATTTTGTTCGTCATAAGAGGTCATCTGTCAAATAAATATCCTTTATCTGATAGTGAAATCCAGCAAACAATTGAGGTATGTTGGAAAGGGATAAAGGTGTAACATCTACTTATTCAAAATTGGTTCGGATATCCACTATTGTGAGCAGAACTCCGTTAATGGTCAGCTTGGGATTTATTTGCCGTTTTAATCCAAAATTCCGTATTATATCAGCAAGCAGAGGAAATGGCGCGCTATTCCCACGTTCTGCCAATTTTTCCTTACGTCAAAATGGCTCCACCTGCTTGTTGAGGCTCCGCCCCAACCCCCGTCAGACAGCCTGCTTACGCGTCCGTCTGTTAAGTGCCTGCGGCACCTATATGCCAATTACGCGTCGAAAATATTTTGAGATATTTTTTCAATACCTATCATCGTACAGTTTGCTTGTCAAGATTTACTCAATAAGATATAATCTTTATTAAGTGCTATATATAAATTCTTATGAGACAAGTATATTCAGAGTGAATCTATGGTCAGCTATTAATAAAATACCGGAATACGATTTGGTTGGTTATCTGTAAAAAAGGTCATGTAGATTAAGGAGGTCAGATTTATGGCGGAACAAGAGAAAAAAGCAGGAATTCCCGAGAAGATCGAACATCGAATGGACTTATCGGCGGAGAATTCTTTTAATAGTATACAGGTACATTACAATTCTGATAAATCCGCTCAGATTGAGGGTACGGCTCATGCTTATTCGCAGAGCAATGATATTCACATGGCACCAGGGCGGGAAATGCATCTTCCTCATGAACAATCCCATGTTGTACAACAAAGAACAGGACGGCCCCATTGTTCAGAGCAAATAGATATCGGAAATAAAGAAAATCCTTTTTCATCACTTGATATGAACCATTTGATTGGAAAACCATTACAAGCCGCTTGTAACGCACAGTCACAGTTATCACAAAGGACAGCGGACTTTTTAGGCCAAATCGGAATTGATAAAAACGATGAAATTAGCATTAATAAAGATATTAAAAAGATATAAAATTATAGTGGGACATATAAAACAATGTCCTACTATTTTTACCAAACAGTCACAACGATATGAAAAAAGCACCCTTTTCAGAGTGCTCTACGATTCTCATGAGCTCTACAGCCCTTGATTTAACTGTCTTTTTAATAAGCTGGAAAAGGGATTCGAACCCTCGACTTCCTCATTACG
This sequence comes from Anaerocolumna xylanovorans DSM 12503, assembly GCF_900143645.1. Taxonomy (GTDB): domain Bacteria; phylum Bacillota; class Clostridia; order Lachnospirales; family Lachnospiraceae; genus Anaerocolumna; species Anaerocolumna xylanovorans. Next base: position 64,539 of record NZ_FRFD01000004.1, read on the forward strand.
AGGGCATAAAAAGTCCCTTAGCTTGCTTAAGTATTTAAATGTACGTATTGATTTTACTGTATTTCTTCACTTTTCAACTTAGCTTTCTAGGGTAGCTAAATGCCCATATTTTTAAAAACAAACCCCAAATAAACCCCTTTTATTTATGAATGAATCCTGTCAACGTTCTGTAATCTTTCCTTATAGTAATGCTTTAAGCAATCAAAGAAAACCTTGTACATTATACACCTGTATTCATGCATAATCAATAGGTTTTTCTCCCATTTTTCAGCAAGAAAAAGCAACCGCCTAGAGGGAAGTTGAAAAGAAGAGCACCCCGAAGGATGCTTATTGTTCTTCATCATCTATTGGTATACTCTTGATTCTCTCCTCGATTTCTTCTGGAGTCATCTGTGACCCAAGAGGATTTTGGGTATATTTCGTTCGCTCTTTTAATATTTCATATACTTCTTTAGATATTTCGATATTCTTTTTATCAATCTTTGCCACATATCCAACAACTTCTCCTGTTTGAATATCGGTCATATCATCCACAATTATATCTCTAGTAATCTCATGATTTTTTCCATTCACATCTTTAAATGAATACCCCACAACATTTATCTCCCTTGTTTTTTTTCCATTATATACCTTAATCCAATATTTATCAACCAAAAAAGACACCCTACTTCCGTAAGATGCCTTTCATCACTTCCCCCACCGTATAAGTCAGCCTGTCACCCCATGGCCTGGGTTTCTTCCCTGGCCTGTGTGCTCTCTTAATTGCTGCCTGAGCTGTAGGGTCTATGTAATGTTCATTATTTCTCATATATCTCCTTTCATGGGTTCCGCAGAAATCTGCAAAACCATTAACTATCCGTTTTCGCATTAAGGTGTCGTGGGATACTCCGGCAATCTTGGCAACTTTATCACGGGTTTTCCCTCTACCACCCTGTGCAGATTTCTGCACAGGGTGTGCCTTTCCTGCCATCATTCTTTCCTTTGCAGTTCTTTGAATTGAGGGCCGTTAAGTAATTTGGCTCGGAAGTTTTACCGAACCAGTCCGAAAGTATCTTGGTACGAAATTCGTATGAAGATATAACGGCTCAATCTTGAGCTTTCCTTCCCGGATGTGATACTCACTTTATGAATACCCATGCAGCAGCTCATCATCTACCCAACCCATCCTCCTGGCATACCTTAACTCATTCTTATCCAGCATATTATACCGGCTGCATTCGCACCAATATTTCACCCTATCCGCACTAAAGGGCTTATCTGCATCCCAAAGGCCAATTTCAATGGCTAACCGCCTTATACCCACATTTCTTTTAATAAGCCTGTCACAATGTACAAGCATCTGCCTAATGGCTGCACTGCTGATATTAAACTGCTTCCCTATACTCTCCAATGTCAGGTTATCAATATATCTAAGCTTTATTATCTGGACTTTCTTATCATCCTTAAGCACCATGCTTATTAAGTTCCACAGCTCATCCTTTAGCTGCTCCTGGGATACTCTTTCGATTACTTCACCTTCCAGATCAGTATCACTGGCCACGGTATCGGCAAAGCTTATGTCCTCTTCTTCCCCACCCGGTACCGCTGCATCCAGGCTATGAACCTTATCCCGGAACATGAACCGCTGCAGCTGCTCCACTCCCTTATCCGATATATGTAGCCACCTGGCATATTCCTGGATAGATGGTTCCCGGTTGAAGTTCTGCAGACAATAGGCCGTTATATGGTTGTACTGATATACCAGGGCTTGTTTATGCACCGGTACCCGGATTACCCGGCCACAGTTATCCAGATATCTTTTAACAGCCTGTCGTATCCAGTAAGGAGCATACGACATGAATAACACTCCCTGGCTTGCATCGTAGCTCTCTACAGCCTTTACAAGCCCGAAATAGGCTTCATGCATTAATTCATCCATTTCAACGATTGGAGTGCTGTTATAGTCACTCTGGCAAGCATAGCGGTACTTCTTGACCACGGAAAAGATAATACCTTTATTTTGTATGTAGAGCTGCTCCATATTACCGGCCGGATCCGATCCCTGCTTGATGAGCTGCACCAATTCTTCATTACTCATGTTATCATCTCCTTAATTTTGGGTACAAAAAAACTACCAACCGAATGTTGATAGTTGATAGTTGGTAGTTAAATTTATAAATCAAGATTTATTTTTCTCATATATCGGATCATGATTGATGGTGCTCACTTCATTAGCATTTCTGTATCCAAGCGATTCCCAAAATGTAGCATTATTATCCGAAGTAAGATATATATTTTTAGTGCCTCTCGAATAAAGCATCTCTTCAGCATGTAAAATTAATCTTGCTCCTAATCCATATTTTCTTAAAACGGGATCAATATAAATTTCTCTGATAAATCCCCAGCCTTCCCGTTCACACCAGTTACTTTGAGGAGTATCAATCTGATAGTAAATAAATCCAACCGGTTTCTCATCAACAATCAAAAAATCCAGTGTACTTATTCCAGATAATGAAAAATCCGCAATACGAGTACATGACTCGTTTATCTTTTTATCTGTAATTTCGATTTTAAAATCGTCTCTAAAGTACCTGGTAAACATTATAACAAAATATTCCATGTACGCAACATTAAATGAACGAATTTCTACATTTTTCAAATTCAGCTTTTACCTTCCAAAATAATTTTTACTAAGAGTATACTACACCATTATCTACCAACTATCAATATTCAGTTTCCAATGTTCGTCAATTTTCTTTTTTGTTTCGATATCGAAACGGAATTATACCGGAGATCTCCGGCCAGTGTTGCGACGTCGCACAGGCTCAACCTCTTAGCTGTGCGATAATGCCGTCAAGCTTGCCTTTTTCATCATTAAGGTTAGTAAGTTCAACCTTATCCTTAAACATACCTAAATGACGGCCAAGAAGCTCCAAGGCTTTTACCTTATCACAGGTTGCAACCTCTACACCGTACCGTCCCTCTTTAATGCCTGCTATAGCCCTTTTCTTATCCTCTGGCAGCTTATCCGTAGGAACAATCTTTACAACTTCCTGCTTTCTAAGCTGACCGGTATCAGGATCCTTAACATAACGGCCATTTACAATGATAGGCTCTTCCACCACCTGGGCAAAGTCCGCTCCATTGGCAAATGCAATCATGGCCAGCTCATTAAGCACCTGATCGGCTGTAATACCGGTGCGCTTGCTTCGTTCTTCCATTGCCTTTGATATAAATTCTGAAATACTAACATTTGCTAACAACCTGGCACCCTGCTCGTTTGCTGTCTTTTCAGAATAGCCGGCTCTTATAGCTGCCTGCGTAGCGTTCAGATCTATCAGATATTCATTAACAAAGGCTTTCTGTTTCGCTGTTAACTTACTCATTCCCTCACCATCCTTTATACAAAGAAGCCCCATACACCCGGTTAAGAGCATATAGGGCATATAATTTACTGAATCAGTGACAGATCATCAGATAGACTAGTATTAGCAAACTCAATCATTCCATCTACTGCAAAAACTATTGAACTTGCTCCCTGGAAGGCATCACTTGACTTCATGGCATTTTCTATCCTATAAGCATTGATATACTGATCTGCATTATTTCTTAACTGTCCCAGGAGCTGCTTATTTTGCTCTCTGTTATCCGCTGGGATAAGTCCTACAAAGTCCATAGCCTGTTCGCTCTTAGGAAGGATATTTTTAATTGTGGCCATAGCATTGTAATCGTCCTTATAAGTCTCAATGATATTCTGCATATCGTCCCTGTCATGGATAGCTCCGGCTTCAATCATCTTAATGACATTCCCTAGCCCGATTTGGTACCCTGCATCTGCAAGTCTGCCGGCACTATTAGCCTTCCACTTTGCCTGTAAAGCAGTCAGACCGTTATCAATGGCAGCAATGGCCTTATCATGGTAAAGCTGTACTGTTGGCTGAAACTCTTCCAGTATCTTGCCGATGGTCTGTTCCCTGCCGATATCGGTATAAGCATCACTCTTTTGTACTTCTGCAATTCTGGCCTGGATTGTACTGTACCTGTCCTTGAACTCTTTGAATAACTGGATTAATTCTGATTTCTTGCTCATGTCTTTCCTGTCTCCTTTTTTAATAAACTGATCAATAGTTACCCTCTCTCTGTTTTGAGCAAAGGCCTTTTAAACTCATGCCCAGGAGCTTAAAACCTATATCGCAAACACAGGAAAGGAGGAATAAATAAAAAAGACGCAGGAACAACCGGAGCATATCTCCAATCATTCCCACGTCTTAAAATAAGACTTCCACTGCCTAAAGCATTGGGGTACTTAATCTTTATTTATTCTAAGTGTATTATATCATTTATAGCAATAGTATACAAGCTGTTTTCTTTTAAATACAGGGTATATAGCGATTTCTACAATACCAAATCATGATATAAAACTGTGGTTAGAATAGTGTTTTCATGCAGTAAACAGGGGGATAAAACACTGGTAATAGCATGGAATTTATTGTATAATCTTTAATAGTTGTAAATACCGATGCTAAGGGGGTAGGTCAATTGACACAAGAATTATTTAATAACATATTAGCTTCATTAGGTGCAATTACAGGTATAAGCGGCTTAGTTATTTCCTTATTCTTACTGGTAAAGGAACGGTTAAAATTTCTTGTAATTCATCCAGTTAATGAATCCGCTTCTTCTTTTATGGGTTTTAATGGCATAGATGTTGGTCAAAATGACTTTGGAGATGAAATCAGTTTATATACTCCTTACTTGCTGTTTGCCTGGTTACAAATAGTGAATAAATCCAAAACCAATACCACCATACTAAAAATGTCTATAAGGATAAACGATAGCGAAAGTGTCTTATATAATCGTACATCTGATAACTTTTCAGTGGCAGCCAGTTATAAACAGGATGAATATGACAATATTTTTGTGGAATCAAGTTATGGGTATAAACACATAAATCTTCCCATTGAGATTTCTTCATTTTCATCGGTTGAAGGTTATTTTTTCTTTCGAGATTTAAATGTAGAAAAATCAGAATCATACAAAGCAATCCTTAAAATTTATACCCCTCAAGGTATAAGGAATCACAAATTAGTTGTAAAGCCACAATTTCCTGAATTAATTAAATAGTATGTGAGAAACAAAGGTACGCAGCCAGACGGTCACGTACCTTCTCTTTTTCCTATGCAGTTATAGCCTGGATAAACAGATAAATCCTTCTCAATACCTTTGTATCCTGAATCTTATTAAGCTGCTCTATTATGTATTGCTTGTAATACTCATTTGACATAGGCTGACTCCTCCTTGATTCTGGTCTTTATGTATACCCTGTTATACTGGCCGGCTTTTTTACTGGCCTTATTCCAGTCCTTTATCACAGGATCCAGGAGGGCAAGCACTGTCTTAAGTTCTTCCGGAGTTTCGTAGGATACTGTTATTCTCATGCTCATGATTGCACCTTCTTCCCTGTCTTAGATTCCGGAAAGGCTTTATGTAAAGCTTGTTTAAGGTAATTAAATCTAAGTCTATCCGGCAGCTCCTTAAAGAAGTAATACAGCCTGGGGAACGGTGTCCGGCTCAATAGCTCTAACTTACACCAGTAACATATCATTTCAAATTCACTTGGGAATGTATTCTTATACTTCCTATGCTCCACAACATGGCTAATCAGGCCTTTAAGGCTCTTTCCCTGGTACATTTCCAATGCCTGGTTATGTATCCTTCTGGTATGCTCCAGGCTCCCTACATAGTCAAGGAATTTATCATAGCTGCTTTCACTGATATAACCTTCCAGGATGTAGCTGAACCGATGAAGAGCTACTTCATCTAACCAGATATCCTTCTCAAACACATCCAGTACAACATGATCCTTTTCAATAGCGTACCCTATTGATTCACTATCCAGGATCCTGTTTTCTGCTGCAGAAGCATAGGTTTCCATATCGTACATTTTCATTAGCTTGGAAAGAACAATGTAAGTCCGGTTAATCTCTGGTTTCCTTTTGAGAATGGCATATACAACTTCATCTGTGAATATGTCCTTATCAATCATCCCTGCACCTTCTTCCTTACTTTCGGCTGATAAATATCACCGCAACTATAAAGGTACCGGCCACACTCCGGGCAGTGCTGCTTGTCCTGGGGATGATATGTATGGCAGTGTAGGCACTTCTTTGCTTCTGGAAGGAATACGGCTTTATGCTGCCGTTTCAACTGTTCATCGTGGATGCTCCGCAGAATAGATCTGTCCGCCTGGGTAATCTTTCTATCCATCAATCCGGCTGCATAGCTGGATTCCATAGCATTTACAATGTCCAAAGGTAATTTAGATAACATATCTATGAAATCCGGTGCTATATCTCTTGATGCTGTCATACTCATAAAGACACCTTCTTTCCTCTGTCTGCTTCCGCTTCCTGCCCTCTTATAAACCCAGCAGCAAAGGCATTTGCGGTTGTTTCAAATAATCCCCTATTGCTCTTGTCCACAATCTTTTTTACTTCTTCTGTGGTTAAGTCATACTGCTCTGGTACTATGTAGCCTTCAATCTGTGTCAGTAGGTCTCCTGTAGGTTGTTCCGGTTCTGACATGTCACTAAGCAGCCTTGATACCTGCTTAAGCTCGGAATCGGTAGAATTGGCATAATCAAGAGCTATGAACAGATAAGTAATAATTTTATCTGCATCAAGCTGCAGCTTCTTTCTGCCCTGCTCCTCATTCTTTTCTGAAAAGCCATATTTATCGACTAACATGCTTAATACCAACTTCACTTTTTCAATTGCAGTTTCAGAATCTGCTACTTTATCTGATAAATTAATAAGGTTATCATTATACATAGATTTTCTCCTTTTCTCTTGCGCCGGAGCTTCACCAATGTTATATTTATGGTGTAACCGGCTTTTGAATGGTTGGTGGGTTACTCTGGCCTTTAGCAATGCGGGAACATTGTTAAGGGCTGTTCTAATTTTCATGGACGGATGCCACAACATTGAGAAATGTACGATTTTGAAAAGTACCTGTTATACTCTCAATATTTTCATTCAACCGATCAAGCTGATTGCTTATTCCTTCCAGTGCATCTGCGATTGATTTTAATATTTCTTCATTCTGCATCTTCTTCACCACCATTCATAAAATCGTCAAAGACTCCTGTCATATTAGATACCATAACTGTATCATTAACCACAGTTACCAATACAGTAGCACCAAACTCTGAAATCATATTTGCCAATTCAAGCTCCGTCTTTGGCATTTGCTTATTTAATTCCTCTGCGATAATTTTAACAGCAGCTTCTTGAAATCCTCTGAACATTAACTTACTGCATCCTTCTATCATCATTACCTCTCTTTCTCGTACTGCCTACCACCTTATATACAATGGCTAATTGGTGTAATACGGTTAAATCCTTTTAACTGTACACCTTTTACGTATTTTGCACCTTGGGGGAATACGTAGTTATGTATTCACTCGTATTACATCGTACTACCCCAACATGAGTAATACGGTAAATACCTATAAACACTATATTTTTATCGTATTAATCCTTTTTATCAGTGGCTATAAGGGCTATGTACCATTTCTTAGGGTTAAACCCTCTTGACCATGATTTTACTTTACCCTCATTTCGCAAATCACTTTTAGCTCTACCCAATGTGTTTTTACTAATATTCATAGCCTGTGCTAGCTCATCAAGTTCTGATATTTCCTTTTCCCCATCTTTCAAGAAATCAAGAATAAATTCTTTAGCGTCTTCTCTTTGTGGGGCCTGGCGTGCAGAATAGTCAACTTCTGTCACAAAATCTTTGTCCTTTTTTTCACTATACCCTTTAAACTGGATAATTTCATCATCTATGCCGTATAAAATTGTCTTTCCAGTCATTCCATAGTTCGATTTCTCATGTGACAGATATCTTATACCCGGTTCATTGGTTTCTCCGGCCAGAATAACACTCCTAGATATATCCCATATATCAGCACTATCCGCTATTCTCTTTCTACCCCATACACCAGATTGCTTATTAGCATGTTCAATAATCAGAAAGGTTGTACCGTATTTTTCACCATACCCTATTAATGGGCTTAAACAAGCTCTCATAGCATTCCGGTCACCCATACGGATATCAGGCGGTACAAAAGCTTGAATAGGATCAAGGACACATAATCCAGGACGGTACTTATCCAAAAGACTATCTAAAAAAGGACTATTAAATTTAATCTCTTGAAATCGTTCGTCTGCTATGTCAATGGATATGATATTCTTTAAATTAGCTCCATTTTTCCTTAATCTCCTTTTAAGGGTATATTCAAAAGAATCTTCGGCCGAAAAAAACATTACCTTCTGTGGTTCGCCTTCCTTAAATTCAATCGGAATATTTTTTCCGTCTAATAAAAAACAAGGTTTTCCACTGCTCACCGCAGCGGCTATAGCACACCAGACTGTAGTTTTACCAGAACCGCCATCACCAGCCAATGATGTAATCTGATACCTGGGCATGTAATCCGTAATAAGCCAGTGCGGATCCTTTTCACTTGCAGTATCCATAGTTACCATATCCAGATTAGTACAGGTTGCTTTCTTAGTTTTACCGCCCTTAAGCTTTTCCCATGCTTCCGGCTCTGGTTTGATGATACCTGGTTTCATAGCTTCCAGCTCTTCTAATTCTCTGTCAATAGCAGCAAGTTCTTTTTCTCTAAAAGAAGAGCTATTTTCTTTTGCTTCCAATCTTCCACCGCCTTTTCTTGCTGTTCTTTTTGAAATTCTTCAAATTTCTTATCACACTCCTTCATGTACCATTCAGCCACACTCTTCATGACCTTGTCATCTTCGGCTTTCCACCTGGTGAACCATTCATTATAAGCCTGTATGACATCCTTCCGTCCTATGCCGGTTAACTTGGCAGCTACTGTAGGAAGAAATGATTCATCACATACGCTGTATCCATAGACTTTTTTGTGGAAGTTCTCGTCAAAAATCGTAGTTTCATTGATTTCTTGGTAAAATGATTGCTTATCTGGCACTTAATCACCTACTCGCCTTATTTTACCGTAATCCTTACTGGCTGGCTCCTGTTCCCTGATCTCACTGTTAAGATACTGAATGAGCTTGTCCAGGTTAATAAGTCTTTTATTACCAGACTTGAACACCGGCAGTACTCCTGTTTTAATCAAACGGTTGATGTGATATTCAGTGAAACTCGTTTCCGGATCCAATTGCTTAAAATAATCCGCCGCCTGGTGAGCGGTTCGCATCCGGGCAAGTCCCTGGCTGCTCTGCTTCTCTTCCGGAAGGATATTATTTAATTCTGCTTCATTGACTGCTTTCATGCTGATATCGGTTATTCCCTCCTGGCCAAGTTGCCCTATAAGAGTGAATGCCTGGAAATCACTATAAGCGGTTCTTGTAATGTTCTGCCCCTGGAAGTCACCGGTTATAATATACTTCATACCTTACTCTCCTTTCCTATGCTGTAATCCCTATAGTAACCGCATTGCTTAATTGAGTAGCTCTTTCCTTACAATCTCGGTATATATCATGATAATCTCTATCTGCAACCATACCGGCCAGAATGATCTGGATAAAGATATTCTCCACCAGAATCAAGTAATTAAGCTGTATTGTGGTGGCATCCTTAACACTCTTTATACCCACTGTCTTATTAGCAAGTCTGGTATAGTTGGTGTAAATCTTATTAGGATTGGTACTACCTCTGGCCTTTGCATACTCAACAAATTCCTTAAGGGTATCCGTTTCAGATAACCGTACTGTCTTACCTTGCTGCCGGAAGAATTTCCACTCGCTGGATTGCTGCTCCTGAATTAGTCTGCGCATTGCATAGAACTGGCGGACCAGCTCCTTTTTAAACATTCTTACAATCTCAGTATTATCCAGGTATGTAATTAACAATGTAGCCTGTGGTTCGTTTAACTGATAAATTTTTGTCGGCCGACCTCTTTTTCCCGATTTGAAATCGGTAAATTCAATGGATCCAAAATCTTCAAAGTCAGACTTATATTTGATAATTAAAGCCACAATTGATTCATGTTGATTGTTTGTTCCTTTTGCAATTATCCAACTGTCAGTAAAAACCTCTTTCCCTTTCAGGATTACTAAATCATTCAATATATCTCCTTTCTGTTCTGACATCAGAACAATATGTGATGTTTATTTCCCAGGCCTTCAGATTTACCATGATTAGATTTTCTTTTACCCTGGCAGAGCTGCAGGGTGATAGTTGAGCCAGCTCAACTAATCTTCAATTAAGATTTCTGTCACCCTACAGCCTAACGCCTTCGCAATACGGCCTATTGTGCCGGGGCGAACATTACGGCCAGATATCACATTATTTAATGTGGGCCTTGGCATATCTGCCGCTTTCTGCAAATCTTCTGAATTCATGCACGCAGTTGCCATAGCAATTTCTAATTTCTTTCTGTCTGCTTTCACTCTTTTCATCTCCTTTACAAATGAATTTGACATATGGTTATCCATGTGTTATTGTAATCTTATCACATGTGTTTACATGTGTCAATAATAAAAAAATATGGTTTTGCATATGTTCAAATTCCAGATATTGTGTTATTATTATCTGGGGGTGATGAAATGAATACCGGTCAAAAAATAAGAACCTTAAGAAAAGAAAAAGGACTGACACAAAAAAAACTTGCTGAATTGTCAGGTTTAGCTACTATTACGATTCAGCAATACGAGGCGAGCAATTATAATCCTAAAATTGAATCTTTAAAGAAGATTGCTGATGCATTAGGCGTTCATGTATCTGAATTTCTTGAAACTATGGAGGAAAACGAACGTGTCAAAGCAACATGGGAATGGATACAAGATAATGACCAAAAACGCAAAGAATTAATAATGGAAATACTAAGAACACATAATTATAAATTTGAACCTTTAGGTCTTCATGCAATGCAAATTACTGATTATCAGGGATATAAATATGTTGTTAGAAACAAAGCATTTGATGATATGTTTTTGAGGGCTGATAAAGACATTCGCTATAACATTGAAAAGCTCTTAGATAAATCTAAAAATATTACAGAAGAATGAAAGGAGTATGCAATGAGCTTGTTTAAAAAAGTAAGTACTTCTTCTCCGCATCCAATTGAAAATATATCAATTCAACGGTTAGTACCAAAATGCAAGGAATGGAAGATTGATACCTTATATGTAACCACAAGTAAAAAGTGCAATTATTGCGGTTCATATAACGATAAAGTTTATTCTTTATATGGATGGAATAAAAAGTATCCTAAAATACCCGATTTGCTTTTGAAACAAAAATGTTCTGAATGTGGCGTAAGTATTAGCGCAAGTATCTATCAACCCGGTATTAATACACCCATAAAAAGAAAATAATATAGTCTTTAACGCTCAATATTACCACGAGTTCTCACATTGACAGCATAATATGCTTAGTAAGGCAGCCGGTAGGACGGTCATGCCATCCGTTTCGAGTCTTGCGAAAGGGGTGGTGCTTATGTACATTACATATAGTGAATTATTCACATTTGTAATTATGCTTGTAGCTATCATTACACTCGTTAGAGATAACAAGCACAAAAAATAGCCGTCCTGCTCTCTGGTAAAGGTTAGGACGACTATTTCTATGATCTAATAATTTTATACCGGAATGGATAGGTGCATCTATCCTCCGGCTGTCTTGATAAGCATATTATACCCCTACAGGGGTATATTGTCAACGATATATACTTTGTACAATATATATTACTAACGATATATATCATCATTAAAAAACCGCCCCGGCTGCAACCAGGACGGCTTAAATAGATACCATATAAGCAAGAGCCTATACAATAACTCTGAACAGGTTTATTGTAACATACAGGCTCTTTCATTACAATACGAAAGGATGTTTGATACAATGGCTACAGTAGAAAAAAGAGGTAACAGCTACCGAATTACAGTTAGTAATGGTTATGATGTGACTGGCAAGCAGATCAGAGAGAAAATCACCTACACACCAGATTCAGAAACGACAGAGAAGCAGCAGAAAAAAGCACTGGAAAAGTTTATTTTTGAGTTTGAAGAAAAGGTTAAGAATGGCAAGTATCTTAGCGGCGAAAAAATGACCTTTGCTGAATTTTATGAATATTGGCTTAAAGAATATTCTGATAAGCACTTAGAAGATACTACTCTTGAAGATTATGTAGATGAACTTAATAATAAAATAATACCCGCAATCGGTCACTTAAAATTAGCAAAAATAAACCCAACTCACCTGCAGAAATTCTATAACAACCTTCTTGAAGATGGCGTCCGAAAGGATGGAAAATCTGGCGGGTACAGCCCGGTAACAATAAAAAAGAATCATGCAATCATAAGTAGCATGTTAACCCAGGCAGTATTATGGCAACTCATAGACTCCAATCCCTGTGATCGTGTATCGCCTCCAAAAGATAATAAAATGACAGACGAAGTAAAGCATTTTACCTTGGAACAGTCTATTTCCTTCTTAAACGCTCTTGAAATGGAGTACGCGACTAAATATAAGGCGCATTACAGAATAGACGATACCGGAAAGAAGTATTACGTTCAATCATATATAGAAACCAGAAGCATCCCAACACAATTTAAAGTATTCTTTAATCTGGCTCTGTTTGGTGGCATGAGGCGCGGCGAGCTAATAGCTTTAACCTGGAATGATATAGACTTTATAAATAACACCATTAACATTAATAAATCAACCGGATACGTTAAGAAAAAGATGATAACAAAAGCCCCTAAAAATAAAAGCTCTATTCGTGTTATCACTATACCAGCTCCGGTTATGGATCTGGCAAAGAAATATCGCACTGAACAACTTGTATACAAACTATCCATAGGTGACCAATGGCTTGGTGACAACTATGTGTTTATTCAATCCACAGGGAAGCAAATGCACCTGGCTACACCATATGGGACCTTTAAAGATATTATCAAGAAATACAATGCCACAATGGAGAATGAAGAAGATAAACTGCCAAATATTCCATTGCATGGATTAAGGCATACGTCTGCTACTCTTTTAATATCGGATAATAACGACGTCAGAACGGTATCGGCCAGACTTGGACATGCTCAGACCAGTACCACCATGAACATATATGCTCACAGCCTTAAAAAGTCAGATGAAAAAGCTTCTGATTCTTTGAGCAGCATGCTTATAAAGAAAGCGTAGTCACAATACCAGGACATAAAATAGTGTCCTGGTATTTTTTTTGAGAATAAACCCCAGACAAACCCCAAAGCATGAAAAAAGCACCCTTTTCAGAGTGCTCTACGATTCTCATGAGCTCTACAGCCCTTGATTTAACTGTCTTTTTAATAAGCTGGAAAAGGGATTCGAACCCTCGACTTCCTCATTACGAGTGAGGTACTCTACCGACTGAGTTATTCCAGCAAATAAAAAATCGAGGTGACGGGATTCGAACCCACGGCCTCTGCGTCCCGAACGCAGCGCTCTACCAATCTGAGCCACACCTCGTTTTGAATATACTGACAAATTAATCTTGCCAAACTATTATGCTACTTTCAAGGCAAAAAGTCAAGATGAAATTAATATATTTTGCCTAATAATATTACAATTATATGTATTACTTCATAAAAATGGAATATATATTTAAGTAGAAACTTGTATTTGAGGTCTCCTATGACAATATATGTGGTACAACCGGGTGACACGATATATTCTATTGCTGAAGCCTATAAAGTATCACCGGAAACTCTTATCCGGGATAATGGAATTGTAAATTATAATAATTTAGTTGTCGGACAGACTATTGCCATAGTCTACCCTTTGGAAGTTTATACTGTTATGCCGGGCGATTCCTTATACAGTATAGCAGCATCAACCGGTGTATCACCACTTGTGTTGTTAAGAAATAATCCCCAATTGTCAGCCAGAAGTTACCTTTATCCCGGTGAACAATTAGCTTTAAGATATGATAATAACAAAGGACGCCTTAAAACCAATGGTTTTGTCTATCCTTTTATTGACCAGGCAATTTTAAAAAAGACCTTACCCTATCTTAGTTTCCTTACTATATTTGGGTATTCCCTTTCTCCTGATGGAACACTAACAGGAAATGACGATGATCCGCTTATCAATATGGCAAAGCTTTACGGCGTTGCTCCGATTATGGTATTAAGCTCTTATAACTCTGCTGATTCAAACACTTCAAATTCTTATTTTACTCAAATAAATTCTGAAGAAACCAATAGAATTACCTTCACCGCTATTATTGCTAAAATGATTGAGAAGGGATATCTTGGTATAAATATTTATGTACAAAAAGTTACCGAGGAAACCCTGAATATCCTCCGAATAAATCTTAGTTCTTTTTCTTCTTTTCTAAAGGAACAAGGACTACTCATTATGCTAACTCTTACTCCTGAAATCTTTGACCTTCCTCAAGGGATTACTTATCTTAATGTTGATTACAGTATCATAGCCGAACTTGTAGATTATATCCTGCTGCTCTCTTACAATTGGGGTTATACCTATGGTCCCCCTGCTGCTGTAACCCAGGTCAATATCGTGAGAAGAAATCTGGACTATGCCATTACACAAATACCTTCTCAAAAGATATTTTTAGGAGTACCAATTATCGGGTATGACTGGAACTTAACGTCACAAAATGGCTATGCCACAGCCAATGCCTTAACCTCTGATGCAGCCGTTTTATTAGCCGCTGATGTTGGAGCTAATATTCAATTTGATTATGAAGCTATGGCGCCTTATTTCACTTATACCAGCAGAGATAATAATATAGATATCAACCATATTGTATGGTTTAAAGACGCCAGAAGTATTGATGTACTTTTCGGATTAATTCAGGAATACAGTCTTTCCGGCTCAGCAATCTGGAATATCATGCATTTTTTTACTCAAATGTGGTTTATTGTTAATACTCAATATGAGATTATCGGACCTTTTGACAATATTTAATGGCCTATACTTTACTAAAAACCATTGTTAAAGGGGATAATTGCTATCCCCTTTCAAATCATCAATATAGTTTATAGTAAATCACTAATTCCCTCTGACCCAAATGTTTTTTATTTCACACTAACACCAATGCATTTCGCAAGTTTACTTGCGAAACTGCCCAAATCAAAAGTGAATTATGCTTTTCAATAATTCACACTACGCTCTCCAAAAAAGCAGATTCCAATCGCTCCGGGGCCTGAATGCGCTCCAATACTTGGGCTGATTACATTTACTATTACATGAGCATCTTTTACCTTTTCTTTTATAAGTTTGACAACATGTTCAGCATCCTCTGCTGCATCCCCATGAACCACGCAAATAGTGCCGGGGTTGTCGATAAAACTTCCCATCTGTTCCGCCATATTTGATACAATGGTTGACAGGGATTTTTTGCGCCCTCTGACGGTGCCGGCTGAAACCAATCTTCCTTCCTCGTTAATAACAAGAATAGGCTTGATATTAATCATACTTCCAACGATAGCAGTCATTTTCGATATCCTTCCGCCCCGCTGCAAATGGAATAAATTATCTACCGTAAATTGTACGCAGAAGTTCTCACGGTGACTTTCAAGCCATTGCACTATCTCCGTAAGGCTCTTGCCTGCTTCTTTTAATTCTACTGCCTTCATAATCATCAGACCTTGTCCCAAGGAGGCATTTAATGTATCAAATACAATAATGACCGCTTCGGTATATTCTTCACATAATTCTCTTGCACCAGCAGCCACATTACTATAACCGCCGCTTAGAGCAGATGAAAAACTTATATGCAAAATATCCGTTCCTTCATTTATATATTTCAAAAAAGTAGAATGAATTACAGCCGGATTGCTGGCCATAGTTGTGGGCATTAATCCATTCCTCATACTGTCGTAAAATTCTTTTGGTGTAAGATTGACTTCCTCTCCATACACCGTATCATTCAATTCGTAGTAATGGGGGATGATTCCTACCCCTTTTTCTTTAATGTACTCGGGTAATAAATCACAATTTGAATCTGTTGTAATAACAAAATCTTTCATCTTTCATCTCCCTTTTAATTTTATGTAAACTTACAAATATATTATACCTGATAATTACCGTTGTTGTATAGATTTTACATGTGATTTCTCAATAAATTTTACACTGACTCCCAGGGCAGTAAATCAGAGTGTGAATTATGCTTTTCAATAATTCACACCACTGCCGGCCCTTCTCAGTACACCTCAAGTTTGTGCCGAGGATTTCGCAGGCACTTGTGTGAATTATGCTTTTCAATAATTCACACATACTGCCATCCCTTCTCAGTACACCTCAAGTTTGTGCCGAGGATTTCGCAGGCATAAACTTGTGTGTGAATTATGCTTTTCAATAATTCACACATACTGCCATCCCTTCTCAGTACACCTCAAGTTTGTGCCGAGGATTTCGCAGGCATAAACCTTGTGTGTGAATTATGCTTTTCAATAATTCACACTATACACCAAATAATTGAAAGTCTTGCATTTTGACAAATTATCCGAAAGGAATATTTTTCGATTGCCTTTTATTTCACACTATTCGCCATATTTTCATATAATACAATATAATAAAATCGGAGGAGCCTATGGGAGAGTTAT
Organism: Anaerocolumna xylanovorans DSM 12503; assembly: GCF_900143645.1. Lineage (GTDB taxonomy): Bacteria > Bacillota > Clostridia > Lachnospirales > Lachnospiraceae > Anaerocolumna > Anaerocolumna xylanovorans. The sequence goes on from NZ_FRFD01000004.1 coordinate 81,116, forward strand.
TAAGAATAAACAATGTAAGCTATACCTACCATAGTTTAGACGGAGAAACAACGGCTCTAAAAGATGTTTCTTTTCATGTTAATGACGGCGAATTTCTCGCTATCGTCGGACCAAGCGGCTGTGGTAAATCAACTCTACTCTCATTGATAGCAGGGCTTATTCTCCCTGATACCGGTGAAATTCTAATAGATGGAAAAGATTTAAAATCATCTGGCAAAAATATTGGATACATGCTTCAAAAGGATCATTTACTGGAATGGCGATCCACTCAAAAAAATCTCACTCTTGGCCTTGAGATACAGCATAAGCTGACCGACAACAGCTATGTTTGTATCAATGAAATGCTTTCAACCTATGGTCTTATAACATTTCGTGATTCCAAACCTTCTTCTTTATCCGGCGGTATGAGGCAAAGAGCCGCTCTTATCAGAACGCTTCTGTTAGAGCCCGATATTCTTCTTCTGGATGAACCCTTTTCTGCTCTTGACTATCAGACCCGTATTGAAGTCTCCGACGATATATGGGGTATTATAAGGAAAGAGCATAAAACAGCCATCTTAATTACCCACGACATATCAGAAGCTATACCAACCAAAATACTATTTTCTTTTTCTGTCAAAATTCACCTTATTTCAACTTCTTTCATATATTAATAAAAAAGCAAAGGAGTGAATTCTATATGTCTGACAATCCAAACAATAAGGACGTAAAACAGGCTGGTTGTCCCGGCTGCGGAGGTGGCTGGCCGAATCGGCCATGGGGTCCCGGTCCTTGGGGTCCCGGTCCTTGGGGTCCTGGTCCTTGGGGTCCTGGTCCTTGGGGTCCCGGTCATGGTCCCGGCCCCTGGGGTCCCGGTCATGGCCCTGGTCCTTGGGGTCCCAGACCTCCCAGAAGACCCGGCCCGTGGGGACCTGGTCCGTGGGGTCGTTAATCATATTTTTTAAAGTAAATTATAGATTCATGCCCCATTTATTATCCAATGTTTAAATCCTCACACCCGGGAGCTGCCGTAGAGCTTTCAGACCAAGAAAGCTCTACGGCAGCTCCTTACTTATTTTTTTGCTTCCGTCACAGTCTCTGCTTAGCTCCTCGATATAACTTATTAGTTGCTCATACACCACATACCTGTCTGGCTCCGCCTCTCCTATTACCCTCTGATACAAAGCTTCCGCTATCAGTTGATTGCAGATATCAGCAGCAAGCCTCATTCCATCATTGACATTATTAATGACAATTTTCATATTTATTTCCAGTTAAATATCTTATCACAGACTATTCGCCTTGGATTTGTTTTATGTAAGAATCATCATGTTACTGCTTCCTTTCGGATATACATTAGTTAGGAGGTGTGTATTATGAACATTGCCATATACAGCCGAAAATCCAAGTTTTCGGAAAAAGGTGAATCCATAGACAATCAAATCCAATACTGCAAAGATTACGCAGCAGTTCATTTGTCTTCCGTTTCCGAAAAGAATTTCATTCTTTATGAAGATGAAGGCTTCTCCGCTGCTACTTCCGTGAGACCGCAATTTCAAAAACTATTAACAGATATTAAAAATGGAAAAATACAAGTGCTTATGTGTTACCGGCTTGATCGGATTACCAGAAATGTATCTGACTTTTCAAAAACCTTGGAACTTTTAGAAAAAATGAATGTGGGATTTCTGTCTGCCACCGAAAATTTCGATACCTCCACACCAATGGGGAAGGCCATGATATACATAGCCTCCGTCTTTGCACAACTGGAAAGGGAGACTATCGCCGAAAGAGTCCGTGACAATATGCTCGCCCTCTCTAAGACGGGCAGGTGGCTGGGTGGGCTTACACCTCTTGGCTTTTCTTCCAGGGAAGTCATTTATCTTGATTCTGAATTCAAGGAAAGAAAGTTATACCAGCTTGTCCCATGCAAAGAGGAATTAAAAACTGTCTCCCTTTTATTCAATAAATACTTAGAATCTGGCAGCCTCTCTGCTGTTGAGAGTTATTGCCTTGCTTATGATATCAAGACTCAAAAGGGCTGTTTCTTTAATAAAAGCAGCATTGCACAGATCTTAGAAAATCCGACTTACTGCATGGGAGATGAAGCTTCTCATAATTACTTTTCAAAGCTGGGCTGTATCATAACCTTCCCTAAAAATGAATTTGATGGGAGTAAGGGTATCCTATGCTATAACCGGACGAACCAGCAGAAAAAATCCTGCCGCAAAAAACGCCCGCCTGCCGAATGGATAATCGCATTAGGCAATCATAAGGGAATCATAGCAGGAAATCTCTACATAGAAGTACAAAATAGACTGAAACAAAATAAGGAAAAAGCCTCCCCCAGAAAGGATACCTCTTCCTTTTCCCTGGTTTCCGGTAAAATTCAATGTCTGGACTGCGGAGCTAAAATGCGTATTAAAAATATTAGGAAAAGTAATGGCCATACCCGCTTTAGCTATGCCTGCGAAATGAAAATGCTGTCAAAGGGAATCAGATGTACCATTGCCAATATAAACGGAACGGATTTTGATGATAAACTGATGGATATCTTATGGAGCTATCTGGAACACTCTATTGATTACAATAAAATATTAAAATATCTAAAACAAAAAGATACCCCAGGAAAATTGGAGGAAGATAATACTGCTTCCTCCTTAATAGCTTTGGAAAGAGAAAAAGAAAGATGTCAAAATGAGATAAACACAATTGTAAGCCGCCTTTCAAAAGAATCCTCTTCCCTTTTGGAAAAATACCTTCTTCCAAGACTTGAAGAATTAGACAGGCAAGCAGGCGAAATTGATCAAAAGATAACTATACTCTCGACTTCAATAAACAAAGATTATACGTCAGAAAAGTCCCCATTTTTTTCAAATAAGAAAGGAGGATTAAAATCTCTCCTGGCAGAAGCAAGTATTAACAGTAAAAAAGCAATAGTAAATGCAATGATTGACAGAATAGAATGGGACGGAAATACAGCATACATAAGCTTTCGTACACCGGATGGGCAGCATTTTGGTATTGATAGGTGAAGCTGTCTCTATGGCTGACCGTATCATTGTATTAAGCTGCCGTCCAGGAACCATAAAACGTGAAATAGATGTGACTCTTACTCTGGATGAAAGAACCCCCTTTAAAGCCAGAAGTTCTCCGGAATTCAAAGACTATTTCAACCTAATTTGGAAGGAGTTAAGTCATGGCAAAATCAGCGGCTAAGAACACTTACTCTCCTTCTCACCAGCTTTTTTTAAAGAAATATTATAAGAGAAAACGCTCCATCCGCCTATTGCAACTTTTAATCATCCTATTTTTTCTGGCTCTTTGGGAAATTACCACTCGTATCGGATTGGTGGATTCCTTTATATTCAGCAGTCCCTCCAGGGTGGCAGGGACTTTTCTTGATATGGCAGCTGACGGCACTATATTTTATCACACCGGCATTACCCTTCTTGAAACCTTTGTCAGCTTTACAATTGTAAATGTCTTTGGAATTGCAATTGCCATATTACTGTGGTGGAATGAAAAGCTTGCAAAAGTGCTGGAGCCCTATCTTGTAGTGCTTAACAGCCTTCCAAAATCCGCACTGGCTCCGGTATTCATCGTATGGCTGGGAAACAATGTAAAAACAATAATTGTGGCGGCAGTGTCCGTTGAGTGAGTTGTAAAAATACAATTACATAATAAGAAGTAGTCCAAACGCTCTATTGTAACAGGTAAATATCTTCCTATATAATAAATATGTATTAATTCAGATTAAATATATATCATCTCCCTCTTTTTCCCCAGGTATCAAAAACTTGGGGATTTTTTCAAAAAGGCATTGACTATTTCAGTAGTTATGTTATAATTTTTTCCAGAGGGGAATGCCCGGTCGTAATGGCCGGGGTTTTTATTGACAAAATAGGACTATTCTCCCATAATAGTTACACTATATTACACTTTAAATAAATTATGGAAAATAAAAAAGGCGGAAAGCTAAAATTTATAATCATTGGTGTAGTAGTGCTGGTTGTGTTATTTACTCTTATTGATGGTGGAGAGGAAGAGAAAGAAAAAAATTCCATCAAATACTGGACAAGCCAAAGACATTGTAGAAGAACCAAAAGAAGAATCTAAGAAGGAAGTAACGGAAGAACCGAAAGAGGTTGCCCCTACAACTTCTGCTGAAACATCAAGTTTAACTATGGGTCAAAAAAATGCATTGAGCAGATCCAAAGAATATTTAGCTTACTCGTCTTTCTCACACAATGGATTAATTAAACAATTGGAATTTGATGGGTTTTCAACCGAAGACGCAACCTATGCAGCAGACAATTGCGGAGCAGATTGGAACGAGCAAGCCGCCTTAAAAGCACAACAATACTTAAACTATTCTTCATTTTCACGTAGCGGATTAATTGAACAATTGGAATTTGATGGGTTTACTAGGAAACAAGCAGAATATGGTTCTAATGCAGTAGGCTATTAAAACATTACATGTTTGATGCTGATATCCGGAAAGAATTGGATTTGGTAAATATAAAGTTTTTTATTAATCTGTATCCCGGAGGAATAAACCCTCCGGGATTTTTATATTCTTATCATGTCATATTATGTCAAATCTTCATTATATAATGTAAATTTTGGAATTAACAGTCTGTTTCTTTGGCTGTATCTTCCATATAATATGGATACTACTATTTGAGGAGGATTACAAAAGATGAAACTATCAAAGAAATTATGTATTTTTACAATTTTATTTTTACTATCTGTGTTATTCATCGCACCTGTTAGAGCTGATGCTGCTACGGTTGGGCAACCATTAACTTCACCTGAAGAAGGATGGCAAAGATTTGACAGTGAAGACCCTAAATTACACTATGAAGGAGCATGGTTCAGAGAAACTAAAGGTACTGCTGTCAATGCATGGAATCATGCTGAAAATTATAGTTGGGGAGGGGATAACTCTACAATACGTTTTAAATTTTATGGAACTAAAATAAGAATTATAAGCAGTACATTTTCTAATAAAAGAACTGATAATATTATCATTATAGATGGAGAATATAAAACTTTTTCAGAATATGGCTCTTCATCAGCTTGGCAATCATTAGTATACGAAAAAAGTAGCCTAAAACCTGGAATTCACACAGTCATAATTAAATCCTCTCCTGACATGACGTCATCTCAAAATATATGTCTTGATGCTATTGATATTGATAGTGATGGTTACTTAATAGACTATTACCAGTCACCAAAACTAACAGCCACTCCCGGAGATTCAAAAGTCATATTGAATTGGGATGCTGTCGATGGAGCTACAAGTTATACTATAAAACGATCTGCAACAGCAGGTGCCCCTTATGAAATTATTGGTACAAGCACAACTAACTCATATGTAAATGCAGAACTTACTAATGGTACCACATATTATTATGTTATTGTTCCTGTTGTATCAGGAAATGAGAAAACACCTTCAAATGAAGCCTCTGCTACGCCTACAGCCATAACTAATCCGGATTATATTGGTAACTATGCAACTTTAGTAATAACAATGACGAATGGAGGGACAAAGGAATATACCCTTCCTGTTATCGATGTCGATAAATTTATTACATGGTATGACCAAAAGTCAGATGGCACAGGTAAGTCATATTATACTTTTACTAAAGCGTCAAATATTTCACCATATCTTAGAATTAGAGAATATATTTCATTTGATAAAATATCAAGTTTTGAATTAAAAGAATTTAATCAATAAATTGCACCCGGAGGAATAAAACTCCGGGTTTATTTTATCTATTGGGTATAAATGTCTATTTACTATCGCAAAGGCAACTGTTAAAATATGTATATATTAGAAACTCAATCCGGAAAGAGCTAAATAGTATGAAACTTGTTTAAGGCTTGGCACAACAGATATATCACAAATACTTTTAATTAAACCAGCAATGGTTTACTCACAGAAGAAAGGTGGTTATATTTTATGAAAAAAATTTTATCTCGTATTTTAGCAGTGGCTCTGGCTGTTGTTTTGTTTTCTGCACCGTCAACTGCACAGGCTGCCACAGTTCCTATTTGCATAAATATTTCTGACAGCACGAAAGCTTTTTTCTACAATCCTTCTTTAGAAGTATCACAATATCAAGAGGTGGTGCTCGAAAATGAAAATCATGGATATTTTAACGTGCCTGCTGGAAATGATTTCTCATTTTTGCTTGGGCTTGGGGATACAGAGTATCATAGTTATCGCTTATCAATATATAAAGTGAATTACGGGCTATACTTTGATAGCCAGATTATCACTGATAGGTTTCCTAGATATACAATTCCTAAATCTTCAACTGATGCATCATACGTCGTTGTATTAAAGGCCTACACTGACTTAACAGTAGATACGTATCAAACTTTTATTGGAAATCAGTAGTGTTAAACAATATTTAGGAGCGGATATTTTCCGCTCCTTTTTTATGTAAAATTCTGTACTAATGTTTTTCCAGGGCTTTCTTTGTGCCATCATATACCTGCCAGCCGATACTCCAGTGGGCTCATGTTTCCAAGTGATGTTTTAATTCTGGTTTCATTGTACCAGGAAAGATACTCATTAAGGATCTTTGTAAACTGTTCTATTATTACCCTTGACCAGTTGCGATTGTAGAACATTTCATTTTTCAAACGTCCGAAGAAGCCTTCACAGGCTGAATCGTCTGGAGAGCAACCTTTCCTTGACATGGACCGCTGAAGACCGGTGTTATGCTGATCCTCCATGCAGGAATAGCAAATTCAGTTGTGTCAGTAAACCATTTAAGATTTGGTGCATCAGCATGAAAATCACGTTCAATGGCATTTGGAACTGCTGGTGTAATCTCACCCTTATATGAGTTGTACTTATTCCTGCGTTTAGCCTTAACTTTCAACTCACATTCAGACATAATTTTCCGTACTATTTTTTCTGAAACGCGGATGAAATCAAAAGTGAGACTGAAGATTTGGGAGAAATGATACATGAACTAAGTCTTATAAGTTCCCCAGCATACATTGCCATTATATTAGAGGTGCCTCGCATGTAGCATGAATGGCTTTCAAAAGGAAACTAAAGAATTTATCTTTATCATTGCTATTTGCTGAACCTGTATTTCAAGGTCAGCATTTTCCCGCGTTTTACCAAATAATAATTTACTTAGTAACCTTTCTCAAAATATCATCCTTTTCTCCTTTCTGTTCACAATCTTTTCAATAACCCTTCATACCCAGGACACATATGAACGTTATACTTAGTTCATAGCGTAAAACAAGGTTCCCCACCTTGCTAACATAAACTTTTTTTCATAAACGGCCAGTAGGATAACCTGCTGGCCACTCCTCTTGTTTTAAGGTTCCTCCTCGATTCTGTTATCTTTCAGTTTATCACTCAGCTCTGCTGTGCATTCCACACATAGCATAATATTTTTGTATCACTGTCCATTTCGACTTACCTTAACTATTTAAATCCTTCGTTTATTCTTCTATTACAACAATACATTAATCAAGGTATTTTGTGAAAATATCCTCATTTTGTGTTTTATCTTGAAATTCACGCATAAGACACATGGGATTTTCGGCAATAAAAGATGAAATATACGTGTTTTTTGGATGAACGTATCCCATTCTATGATACCATGCATATATCATAGCTCCGTCTAAGAGGGTAATTTGAGAAGTAGTATTATCTAGTATTTGAGGGTTTATAGTCATATTTAAAGCGACCCTGTTTTTCCGTATTGCAGTTTTAGAATGTATATTTAACTTTTCGCCCTGTTTAGGTATACAGTACTTAATTTTTGCTACACGGACTTTTCCCGTCCCATTCTCTATAAAACGCTGAGTTAAGATATCCATAGCAAAATTGGTAGCTTCCAATCCATTTGTTACACAAGACCCTCTGTACCATAAAGGTGTCAATTTATTTACTGCGTGTTTCTGTGAACTCTCAGCCCATTGTGATATAGAACTTGCTGCTTTCTGTTCATAATGTTGCCGCCAATAACCAATAAGCGTAACAAGTATTTGTCTAATGCGTAAAATTTGAGCATCGGTAAAGCGTGTATCAACATTAAAGTAGATAGATGACGGCAAAGGTGCTACGCCTGGCGGTGTAGGTAAACTAATTTCTATTCTGTTGTAGGTTGGCCTATTACATAATAAATTCATATTTACCCTTCTTTTCATTATTAATTAAGACACAAATATAATTTCTCGTTACAAAAAAATCTTAAGTTTTTTAGCGAATTGTGTCACATATTATAATATTCATATAGACAGGTAATGTGACTAACTTATATATCCTCCTGGCACCCCTCCAATTTAACTCCAGCCAGCTCCCAGAGGTCCTTTTCCACCTGCTCCATTGTCACGACTCCCCGTTCACGTTGGGCTCTATGTAATTCTGCTCTGGTCGTGATTGCCTCCTTTCTATCATTCAGTTAAACCCTGATTTGATGTACTATAAAAACAAGCTTTCAAATAACTCCTGTATAAATTTCTTGCATCTACTCACACTATCCAAGAAAGGATGGTGCGCTATGAATTCTAAACCTAACAAACCCAAAACTACCAATGTCTATGATGATGGCAATATCCCAGAAATAGATTTGCCGCATCCCAGTAATTACGCCGAATCTGATGATACCACCGTGGAGCCGCCTCCAGAATCATCTCGTCCACGTAAGGAGGGACCAGAAGGGGATTGATTTCCCTCTCTGTACATATTTCATCATGGAGCCGATAAATATTTACATGGCTGGAGACTTTTCTCTTTTCTTTTATGCTGCCATTGTTTCAATAAACGAAATGGCTTTACCATCTGGTCCCGCTCCCATGCAAAAGCATAATCGTCCATTTCCGCTTCTATCTCTTTCTTCTATATCTCAACAGCTATCAGCTGATATTGCTTATTAATCAGTCTGCCCATATTCTTTGCTTTTGCAGCCACCGGTTTCCGATAATCCGGATGATTTTACTCTTCCCTCCTCTCCTTTTATACATTGGGTATTTATGGTATAATCCCCTTACAGGCTGGCGAGCCAGGTACAAAAGAAAGGGGAAAATACTTATGGATGATAGTTACAATTTAAACTTATCCAATACAATTGCTTTTGCTAAGGAATTAACTATAAAAGCTATTGAAAATGGTTTAATTACTGCGTCCTCCGATTCAAAAGAGACTGCTAAATCAATTACAGATTTCTACAAAAAAGCATTAGAAACTATTAATAATGATTGATTAAATTGGCTCTGGCATTGAATCATTCTGCTAGGGCCTGTCCTCCAAGTACCGCCTAAGCGGTTTTATCCTGCTGTTTCCTGCGTTCTGATTCTTCCTTGGAGATTAAACTTACCTTAACCTCCATATTCTCTTCCCTGGCTTTCATTATCTGTTCTATAACCCTGCAGAATCGGTCTGGGTTAAGGTTCCCATACATCATGCGGATTCACCTCTATTCCTTTATATATTGATATGAGTTAACGGTTGTACTTGTTGCAAATATCTTCCTTTTAAGAAAAGGCTTAGACAAATCCAAGGAACGACTATTATTGAATAGACTGTATTTTAAAGATAAAGAAACTGATTATATAATGGATGGCAAAGTGTTTGACATGGCAGACTATAAACCCGGTGTAACAGCTCCGCCATTCCATAGACTATGCTGATGCACAACAGCACCTTACTTTGAAGATTCTAAGGGCCAGAGAGCAGCGGAAGTTCCTGTGACAGGAAAAGAACTTTATGTTGATAAGAGTATGACTTATCCTGAATATAAGAAAAAATACTTAGATAAATAGCAATCGAGTATAGCCAATGTTTAAATAAAAAACCGCCCCAGTGTTACCAGCACCGGAACGGCTTTTCATAGATACTATTCGATGCAAAGCACCGATATAAATACCTCTCAACACGATTATCATATCATTCAAACCTCTGCACCTCAATAGGTGTATTTTTTATGCCTAAAAATAATAGATTATTAGCGGAGGTGCTTATGATGGAGCAGATTAACTATAACTTAAAGAATACTTTTCAGACTTATCTGGATGAGTATAGTCCGATAATTAAAAAAGTTAGGGTTGCAATCTATATCCGTGTTTCTACGGAAGAGCAGAAAATCAACGGCCTATCTGTAGAGACACAAAAAGACGCCTTAACAGAGCATGCTTTACAAAACAATATGGAAATTGTTGATTATTACATAGATGCCGGTCTGACCGCCAGGAAGAAGCTCTCCCATAGAAAAGAACTCCTCCGGCTCCTGAAAGATGTTGAGAAGGGATTAATCGATGTAATAATCTTTACGAAGCTCGACCGGTGGTTTCGTAATATAGCCGATTATTATAAGGTTCAGGAAAAACTTGATAAATACAAGGTAAATTGGAAGACAATTTATGAGATTTATGATACCTCTACGGCAAATGGCAGGCTGCATATCAATATCATGCTCTCCATCGCCCAGGATGAAGCGGACCGCACCAGTGAACGTATTAAGGCAGTATTCGAAAATAAGAGGTCCAAGGGTGAAACTCCCGCCAACAGAGCTCCTCTTGGGTATAAAATAGAGAATTCAAAATTGTTTATCGATGAAGATACCAGTCAGATTGCCTTAGATATTTTTAATTATTATGACACCCACCATTCTCTGCTTGGCTGTGTCCGCCTGGCAAAAGAAAAATATGATTATAAGATATATGACTATTCCGTCCGCAGAATGTTTGTAAATACAATATACATAGGCGAATTCAGAGGGCATAAAGACTTCTGTGAACCCCTTATTGACCGTGATATGTTTTACAGAATACAGAATTACCGCGGCGTAAGAGAATTTAAAAACCAGCTGACAGCAGGCAGAACCTACCTCTTCTCTACCCTAATACTCTGTAAGGAATGTAAACATACTATGACGGCCAGCTTCACCATACAGAAGCAAAAGCACGGTCCGAAAGAATTCCATTATTACCGCTGCCGTGAGGCAGTTGTCAATTATGCCTGCAATCATACAAAGTGTATCAATGAAGAAGCACTTGAAAACTATCTGCTAAATAATATAAAATGCGAAATGCAAGAAACGTTAGTAGCGATGGAAAAAAGACGGTTATCAGCGTCAGTGAAAAAAAATGATACAGCTAAAACAAAAAAACGTATGGAGAAATTGAAGGACCTTTACCTGGATGATCTTATAGATAAAGATTCCTATAAGCAGGAATATGCGTTGCTTACTGCTCAATTAGATTCCATTGTCCCTGTACAACCAGCTGCTACTGAAAAGTATAAGGCATACCTTGAACAGGATATCAACAGTCTTTATGAAGAAATGTCTCCGGCCGAACGCAAGATTTTCTGGCTTGGAATCATTGACCGAATTGTCATAGACCGGGAAAACAACATTGATTTCTTTCTACGGGAATAATTGTACTTATCATACTCTCTCTGTTGCTGTCTTTAGCACAATTATTACCCTCTACACTAATTTCACCAGTATAGAGGAAGACAAGAAAAAACTCATTCTCACATTGGGAGGCACTAAAAAAGATATCTTATGGAAGGTTGTAATTCCCTGCAATATTCCACAGATTATCAGTATCATGAAGGTAAACATCGGCCTTTCCTTAGTCGGTGTCATTATCGGGGAATTCCTGGCCGCAAAGGCAGGCCTGGGATATCTGATTATTTATGGCAGTCAGGTATTTAAGCTGGATTATGTCATTATGTCCATCGTAATCTTATGTATACTGGCTACCTTTCTGTATCAGCTGCTTAGCTATTTTGAAAAAAAATATAAATAGAACAATTACACAAGTAACGAAAAATCGCTCTGGCTTCCGGGAATCCCCCGAATCAGAGCGGTTTTGTTTTTAAAATATCCAGCGACCGGCGCGCTTCCAAGCCCACTACCGTATCATCATTTGCAAAACTCAATAAAACTTCCCTGCATTCCTCCAGTCCAAATGCAGATAAACTCATCATAGCTTTCCAGAGAATCCGCTCATTTTCTGCATATTTTTCAACCACATAAACGATTACTTCTGCATTTTGATGTGTTGCCAATTGAGGATGATAGAATACCATATATCCGATAGCATCCAACGCCTCACTGATTTTGGATATATCATTACTTTTTATAACCTCAACAAGTGCGGGAAATACAGATATATCCATACTTCCAATTGTTCGGGCTATGATGTCTCTTGGCAATGGATAGGATTTTTTCTTTGAAACAGCACCCGGTAATTTTTTATGCTGGTTATTTCCTATCTTACCGAGATAATCTGCCATTTGCTCTGCTGTATTGATATCACCTTTCTTAAGGCTCTCACAAATTGCAATTCTTGTATATAAGCATTGTTCAATTTGAAGCTGCTTAAGTAATTCTCCGGTAATCATCCCCTGTCTGGAGGAAAGATTGCATGCGGCAGCTGTACGAAAAACCGCATTATCCGAATGCAGCAGATCAATTAGTTCTTCCCTTGATAGTGTACTGAATTTCTCTATATCTTCTATTGATGCGAATCCCCGTTTCGCTAAATCTTCCTGACTGCTCTTTAATTCCATACCCACCCCGTTCTGTACACCGTTCAAAATAAAATGCACCTATTTGTTATAAAAGGTTTATAATAATTGCATTTCGATAATATCCATATCTCTGCATGTGTTTTTGAGGATGAATGATTATCTGCTTATCATTGCAGAATCTTAATCCATGAAAATCAAAGAGCATTGATTTTCATGAAGCACCTGGACCCTATGCTATTAGCTAAAGTTCAATTCTCCATGGGTAAGCTCTAATTGTACCTCTTCTCTACTCTTTAAAACAATTTTATATTTATTATTATCACTTGATAATCCAAGCTTAATGAATGCAGCATATTGATAATTTAAACTCTCATCTAAAATGTATCCCTTAATTTTATCAATATCATATTGTTCTAATCTCTCCGAAGTATTAATTTTTTTCACCTCAATAGCAATCAAATTATCCCTTGTTCCCCTTTTATGTATAATAATATCCGGGAAAACAGTCTTTGCTCCCGTTAAAAAGTCCATATTATCGCTTAAGTCATGCAATAATTTCATTGTCCACTCATTGAATTTCTTAATATCATTAAGATTTCTATTATACTCAACATCAACATCCCACTCATAAAATACTGTTCCTAAATGTATCGCTAATCTGTGAGTAATAGATCTTTCATTTGAATAGTTATCAATAATTTCATTATCAAAATAGTATAATCTTTTTAACGCATTATTTAATCTGTTTTCTACCATTGTTTTTTTCATTTTATCTCCTTTCAGGAATATTAAATCTTCGATTTAATATTCCTGAATACGTAGTTGAAAAATTTATTTTTCAACTTATTCCCGGGCTTAATTCCACAAGTACCTTTTAATGTGCATTTATAATATTCTTCGTTATAAAAACAAAATACTAAAAACGCTATAAGTTCATGATAATACAATCCCTACCATATTTCAACATTTCACTTGTCGGATTGTCTCTTTCGTCTTTATCCTTATGGTGATTTTTCGTGTTTGACAACTCTTATTCCTCCTGTTATAATAAATGCAATTGAATATATATCTTCAGGGCAGGGTGAAATTCCCTACCGGTGGTATAGCCCACAAGCCGCAAGGTATGATTCGGTGAAACTCCGAAGCCGACAGTACAGTCTGGATGGAAGAAGATTTTATAAAAGCCGTTATTTGCTTTTCTTTTGTATATTGCTCTGAAATGATTTTTCATTTCAGAGTTTTTGTTTATAAAAGGAATACTTATAGAGCTACTGCCTTGAACTTACATGTTCAAGGCATTTTTTGTTTATGGAGGAATCATATGTCTGATGAAAAGTATATGAACTATGCCCTTTCGCTTGCAAAAAAAGGTATCGGTTTTGTAAATCCCAACCCTTTCGTAGGTGCGGTTATTGTCAGAGGCGGAAAAATAATTGGACAGGGTTGGCATGAAAAGTATGGCGGATGGCACGCTGAGAGAAATGCACTCAGTAATTGTCTTGAGAGTCCTGCAGATGCAACCATGTATGTTACTTTGGAACCTTGCTGCCATTATGGGAAAACCCCTCCTTGTACCGAAGCCATTTTACAAAGCGGTATAAAAAAGGTGGTCATTGGGTGCCTTGACCCTAACGCTATGATGTCAGGAAAAGGAGCTGCCATTCTGCGAGATGCAGGAATTGATGTAGTTACAGGCGTATTACAGGACGAATGCCAAAAGCTCAACGCGGTTTTTTTCCACTATATCGAAACCAAAACTCCTTATGTTGTAATGAAATTTGCCATGACTATGGACGGAAAAATTGCAACATCAGATGGGAAATCCAAATGGATTACAGGTGAAAATGCAAGGGAAAATGTTCATAAAAGCCGCAGCCAGTATTCATCCATTATGGTTGGCACGGGCACGATAATTGCAGATAATCCATCCCTTACCTGCCGTATAGATGGAGGCAGAAACCCGGTACGCATCATATGTGATACAGATTTAAATACACCACTTGAATCTACTGTTATTACCACAGCAAAAGAAGTAAAGACCATTATTGCTACAGCTTGTAACAACAACGAAAAACATAATCCCTACCTTGCTCATGGCTGTGAGATCCTTGTAATTAAACGAAAAGAAAATTATATCGATTTAAAATATTTGATGAAAGAACTTGGTGAAGCAGGGATTGACAGTGTTCTTTTAGAAGGAGGTTCTACCCTGAATTTTTCCGCTCTACAAAGCAGGATTGTGAATAAGGTGCAAGCTTATATTGCTCCGAAACTGTTTGGCGGCAGCCAATCAAAAACGCCTGTAGGAGGTGTTGGCATTCAAGAAATAAGTAACTGCTTTACTTTGAAAAACCAAACAATCTCATGGTTTGATGAGGATATTCTTATTGAAGGGGAAGTGGATTATACATGTTTACAGGAATAGTTGAAGAGACAGGCGTTGTCAGAAATATAAAAAAAGGTGCTAAATCAGCGGTACTAACCATTGAAGGAAATCGAATATTCGATGACCTAAAACTTGGAGACAGTGTGGCAACAAATGGCGTATGTTTAACCATTACTAGTATCAAAAATCATTTCTTTACCGCTGATGTGATGAATGAAACTCTGTCAAAATCTTCACTTGGAAGCTTGACTGCCGGGAACGGAGTTAACCTGGAACGTGCTGTATTGGCAAACGGAAGATTTGGCAGTCATATAGTGTCAGGACATATTGACGGAATTGGTAAAGTTACTTCCATCAAAAAAGATGATATTGCAGTTTGGTACACGGTAAAAACACCCCCTAAAATAATGTTATATATTGTAGAAAAAGGCTCGATTGCCATAGACGGTATCAGTCTTACTGTCGCAGGCATTTTGCATGACAGTTTTCTTGTATCAGTCATTCCTCACACAGCTAAGGAAACCACACTTTCAGAGAAAAAAATCGGCAGTATTGTAAATCTGGAAAACGATATTGTTGGCAAGTATATCAAAAAGTTTGCACAAGATAGCAAGGGTATTACGGAAGATTTTTTGAATAGAAATGGATTTTAGGAGGCAAGTCGAAAAATGCATTGCATTTTTTAAACGCAACTTTGTGCCTGCAGCCCAAAGTTTGCAGGTACCAGAAAGGGCATGGTATTATTATGTTTAAATTTAACACAATCCCAGAAGCATTAGAAGCCCTGCGAAAAGGGGAAATTATTCTTGTTACTGATGATGAAAACCGTGAAAATGAAGGTGATTTTATTTGTGCTGCTGAATTTGCCACAACTGAAAACATTAATTTTATGGCGATTAACGGAAAAGGATTAATCTGTATGCCCATGAGCGAGGAATTTATTAGCCGTTTGCAATTTCCTCAAATGGTATCCAACAACACTGACAACCATAAGACATCCTTTACAGTGTCTATTGACCATGTAGATACCACAACCGGCATCTCTGCAGCAGAAAGAAGCATCACCGCTCTTAAGGCAGCAGACGAAAATACAAAACCCGAGGACTTTCGCCGTCCGGGGCATATGTTTCCTCTCCTGGCGAAGCCGAATGGCGTTTTGGAGCGTGACGGACATACCGAAGCTACCGTTGATTTAATGCGGCTTGCCGGTCTCAAGGCGTGCGGGGTGTGTTGTGAAGTCATGCGGGAAGACGGGTATATGATGCGTACTCCGGAACTTATCCAACTATCGCAAAAGTGGAATATGAAGTTTATTACTATCAAGGCATTACAAGATTATCGAAAGAAGTTTGATAACCTGATAGAACGTGTTGCAAGTCCGCTTTTACCAACTGCTTATGGTGAATTTCGTGCTTACGGCTATAGCAATAAATTAAATGGCGAACATCATGTGGCGCTTGTAAAAGGTGAAATAGGGGACGGACAAGAGGTTTTATGCCGTGTTCATTCCGAATGTCTGACCGGTGATGTTTTTCATTCCTCCCGCTGTGACTGCGGCGACCAGTTGGCGCAGGCTATGAAGATGATTGAAAAAGAAGGCCGAGGCATTCTTTTGTATATGCGTCAGGAAGGCAGGGGCATTGGCCTGCTGAATAAATTAAAGGCCTACGAGCTTCAAAGTCAAGGTATGGATACCATAGAAGCAAATCTTGCACTTGGTTTTGAAGAGGATCTGCGTGAGTATTATATTGGCGCACAGATACTTCGTGATTTAGGAGTGAAAACCATGCGGCTTATTACCAATAATCCGGACAAGGTATATCAACTTTCTGATTTTGGTATTAAAATCACAGAACGTGTACCGATAGAAATCGAAGCAAACGAACACGATAAACACTATTTAAAAACAAAGCAAATTAAAATGGGACATTTTTTAAATATATAATGGAGGAGTTTTTAAATGAAAACTTATGAAGGAAAATTGGTATCAAAGGACATTAAAATAGGTATTGTTGCAGCGAGATTTAACGAGTTTATTACATCCAAGCTGCTTGGCGGCGCTGTAGATGCACTAATAAGGCATGAAATTAAAGAGGACAATATTGAAATTGCTTGGGTTCCCGGTGCTTTTGAAATACCTCTCATTGCTTCGAAGATGGCAAAAAGCAAAAAATATGATGCGATCATCTGTTTGGGTGCAGTAATCCGTGGAAGTACCACTCATTATGATTATGTTTGCAGCGAAGTATCAAAAGGGGTTGCCAATGTATCCTTGAGCAGCGGCATACCTGTAATGTTCGGTGTACTTACTACCGAAAATATTGAACAGGCAATTGAACGCGCCGGCACCAAAGCGGGTAACAAAGGGTTCGACTGTGCAGTAGGAGCAATTGAAATGGTGAATCTAATCAGAGAAATCGGTAACAATGATTAATTTAATATCCGATTATGACGGTACCCTTCACAACAGTATAAAAATCTATGCTCCCGCATTTTGCTCGGCTTACACCTATCTTATAGAAAAGGGATTTGCTGCCTCTAAGGAATTCTCGGACCTGGAAATTTCCTATTGGCTGGGTTTTACGGCTGAGGAAATATGGAACACTTGCTGAATTAAAACCAGCCACTTTTAGAATAAAAATGTTATCTGATATTTTGCAGCTATTATAGATAAAGCATTATAAAAAGCCCTATATTTTGTAAGAAATCATATTAAGTCTGATATGTCTTGGGTAAAAAACAGACCTAAAACGGGGCGGTGAAACGCCCTATCTAGGTCTGAATTTTTTATTACTCTGCAATGTTTTCGCCTTATTTTTTATTATGTCGACGAGGATAATGCAAGGTGCCTCTGACGAGGTTCATATTCAATTGAGATTTTCTTCAATCATTTTCCAAGGAATCTCATTTCTTCCTTCTCTTTTCTTCATCTCTTTCCGTTTTTCTTTCTTTTCAAAAAACGGAAAGAGATGAAACGCTTGATTTTCCTGGGATTTTTCTGCTGTTTAATTTTAGAAGCGTTGCGTGATCAGGTCTGAAATGGGTAAAAAAATAGACCTGAGACGGGCTTTACTTTCTTCCGACGACACTATCACGACATTTTCAAATCTCCAATTCCATACTTTATCTATTTCAGTGCGTTGTTCTTTACGACGCGCTTTTTCTTGACCATTTCAGCTTACTACCTTATAGTTCTTAAGTAACCATAAAAAAAGAGAAGAAACAGCCCCTACCACAGTTCGTTTCTTCTCATCACCTCCGTGTCCCGAATTGGTATGCAGGGTACACGGTTACACACTGGCAACTGTTTCACGCAGCTGTTCATCGGCCGACCCTCTCGATAATTCGTCATCAAACCTCTCTAACGCTTTGAACACCGCCGCGTTGACCACGCCGGACGGTTCGAGTTCCTTCAAATATGCGCAAAGCTGTGCGTTCTGTTCTTTGAACCGCGCAAACACACCCTGCATCAAAATCTGTTCATTTTCGGCAAGTTTTTCGTCACCCCATTGGGAATCGTCCAGTATCCATTCGGTTAACACATCAAAAACGCCCGGATTTTGTCCTCTTGCTTTATCACGTCACTGCAGACGGACAAGCAGGAATTAGGTATTCGGGCCGTTCTCATTGACGTACCACAGTGCAAATATTATTTTGGAACATACAATGCGTTCTTCATGAAGTATTCGTGCTGTTCGTTGATAAGCTTTTTGATTTCGTTGACATCAGATAACGTAACATCGGGTATTTCCAACACAAATGCACCGCACGCATCTTTGCTTTCTCCGTTGGGAAACGTATATGTATAAACAAATTTATCGCCCTTACAATAACCACATTCCCCACATTTTGCGAGGCGGTTATTGCTTGATAAAATCCTATCACGGATGACACCAGCGAATTTGTCCGAGTAATTATTACATGACGAAAAACGCAATCCGAAAAATGCTTTTCCGCCACCCTCTCGGACGCCGAACCGTGCTAATACTCGGTTATGAGCAAGGTTATTAAATGAAAGAATAAACCCTTTTGTCCGTTTTCTCATGGGAGTGTAATCCAATTCAACCAATGCTTCGATTATAGATTGATAGACCAATCTCTCCTCGTTGCTTATCATCTCATAGAATTCAAAAATAAATTCTTCCCATTTCTTCATTTATGCGCCTCCTTGGATTCGTAACATTTTTATACCGCACTGTAAATTTCCACCTTTTTATTCCATTAATTCTCACCTATCAACTCAAAAATTCAATATACTTATCTAACCCATACCCATAAATATATGGCGATATATCCATATATTTAAAACCTTTTATTTCTTCAAATATCATTATCGATGACTTAAAAATATATTTTATAGAAGAAAAAATCTACCAACCATATGTAATTGACAGTTGACAGGTTTATTATCATTTCTACTTTTCTAATTGCCAGATATGACTGTCCTTTCGGAAAATCAAACAAGAATTTCAGCAAATTAGAATTCGAAAGCTTCGCATTATGCTTAGTAATGTCGTGTTAACCGAGAACTTCAAATGTAAACTTGCAAGGCTTTTCACCGTTTGTATTAAGTGGTGATGAATTGATTTCTTTCAATTTCAGCTTTACTCCCAAAGCGTTTTGATAGTGATATAAAAAGTGTCCTGCACAACAACCGCAGTATGTAGGCGAAATGGAAAAAGGCTGTTTTAATTTTTTAATCGAACCACAGGAACAAGTGGTTTTACCCGTGTGAACACCATTTTGATAGCCGCCAAATGTAATCGTAAATGTACCATCGTCATTCAGACAAGGCGACATCATATATTGAATACTTGACATCAATGCAAGTTTTTCAGAAAAAGGTTTATCTATGTGTTCCAAGGCAAACGCCTTACAGTCCTTGTCACGCTGACCTCCCTTGCAACAGCCTTGTTTTTCCATAATTGAAAGACATTGTTCCTTTGTCAGCAACTTATCCATTTTGTCAATTAGAGAAGTAATATTATGCGGATTATTGCAGTCAGCTTCAAAGTCCATTTGTTCCATAATCTCACCATTAATTTTCTGCTTTTTCATTGTGTCTCTTATCTTTTTTAAAGTTGGCATTTTTATCCCCCCACAAAATATAAATAATCTGTATTACAAATTCCTGTTTGACCCTGCGTTTTATAAAATTGTTTTCTCCTGTCGAAACAATATCAAATCATTAATCAAATTATAACATCACAGAATATGAATTTCTACCTTTTTATTCCATTAGCTCTCAGCTGCCAAAAACCCTCCCTTCACTCTTACTTTCTCGATGTTTCTGTATGTTTAAAATCTTTACCCCTTTAAATATCATAATTGATAACTTAAAAATATTTAATGGAAGCAAAAAAATCTTGGTCTTCAACAACTCATTTACATCTTCATATATATCATTTAGATACCAAGGCTTAACACCGACCTTCTCAAGTTTCCTGGTCTTGCGATAAAAATATCTGAACTGGTGAAATGATGGGTACCTTCCAAATCCAATCCTTCTAAAATACATTACACTGGATTTCTGCAATATCTTCTCTCCCAGATAGATAGTCCAAACATGCAGCCTGGACCTTATCATATGTTTTACAAACTTCCTGACACTTAC
Source organism: Anaerocolumna xylanovorans DSM 12503 (assembly GCF_900143645.1). Classification (GTDB taxonomy): domain Bacteria; phylum Bacillota; class Clostridia; order Lachnospirales; family Lachnospiraceae; genus Anaerocolumna; species Anaerocolumna xylanovorans. The sequence continues at coordinate 101,618 of NZ_FRFD01000004.1, forward strand.
AAACCTTCTTCTTTTCACAACGACCCTTTTGAATTCTGTTCCTAATTTTACTCACCTCCGATTTTTAATGAGATTTTCCCAAGTATAAATAAGTTCGGGCATAATTCGGAAAAAATCCGGAAAGGATCCGGAAAGTTGAGTTTTCTCAAATGCCTTATTTCAAACCACTTCCGCGACTCATCCCTGTCAAATATTTCTCCGAAAAGCATCATTTTTGAATACCGCTATGTCATAGGGTAAATACAATTATCCCCATTAGCCTCGTTTGGAGCGATTTCATTTATCCTCTAATGAAGCTCAACTTCAATCAAGGTTTTCTCTCAGCAATTTTCCTAGGAAGCTCATTTCTTCCTTCTGCTTTTCCTTCATTCCTTCTTCTCTTTTCCTCCTCATTTCCTTCTTGCTTTCCATTCCTTTTTCTTCATTTCCAAAAACGAAAAGAGCTGGAACACTTGAAAATAGGGATGTTTTCAGGGATTCTACTTTCATTTTTTTCATGGATTTTTCGGCGCTGAATTGTTAGAAGCTACACGTGGTCAGGTCCGAAATGGGTAAAAAAATAGACCTGAGACGGGACGGATTAATGCCCTGTCTAGGTCTGAATTTTTAGATGCTTTCGCATTATTTTCTATTACTTTTTCTACTTGTCGACGAGGATAATTGCATTTGCCTTTTGGATAAGACGAGATGCCTCGGGACATGCTCTCCTAATAGCTTATAATAATACCGCCATCCCCCGCATACATAGAGCTTACTCCTGCCGTATTTACAATGATGCAGTCTTTAAAGGAAACTCTTTTAAGAACCTCTTCCTTCACATATTGGGCTCTTGCCGGATTATTGCAATGGGCTATGGCAAATATCCTGCTCTCCGGATTCTTTACATCCTTCACAACCGATTCCACCATAATCCCAAGCGCTTTCTGAATTCCTCTTGCCTGATCTAGTTTATTGATTGTCCCTTCCGATGTTCCATACATAACCGGCTTTATATTTAATACACTGCTGATAATTGCCTTAAGACCCGTAAGCCTTCCGCTCTTTCTAAGAGTATCCAGATTTTCAAGTACAAACTTTGTGCTTAAGTTCTCTCTGAATTTGTGAACCAACCTGGTTATCTCTTGAAAGCTCTTTTCCAATTTGGCATATTCTTGTATTTTCAATGCTATAAGTGTCTGGCCTACTGACGCTGAACAGGAGTTGAATATCTCAATGTTTTTATGGGGATTCTCTTCCAGATATAGCTTCCTGCCAACTTCAGCACTGTTAAAAGACCCGCTTAAACTGGCCGAGAGAGTAACAACATAAATATCTTCTTCCCCTTTATAAAGCTCCATGTAGGCTTCCGGTGACGGACAGGCGGATTTCGGAGCAACCGGTGATTCACTGACCAGCCTTAAAAATCTTGCCTGGTCAAAGGTTTCATTATCAATTATCGATTTCTCTCCTACCTGCAAAGTTAAAGATACAACATGAAAATGTCCATCTTTTCTCATATCTTCCGTTAAATCCGTGCAGCTATCTACAATTATTTTATATGACATTTGTTTTCCTCCAAGAATTCAGATTCTTTCAATATAGCCAGTGTATTACAGCTTTTGTACATTTAATTTGGTTTCCATAATGTATATTAGTTATGTCAACCATATTGTTTTATTCCAATTACTATCTTATGTAGTTTTCATTACCACTAATTGTAACATACATTAATATATTTTTAAAGTAGTTAAATTAAAAAATTTTTAGAAAATGGATGTTTCATAATTATTATTCCTCCATTTCAGGCCTTAATTCATAATCAGTTCCAAAAATACGGGCATAATTTATCTGAAAATTTATTTTCTTATGAAAATCTTAACAATTTCGCAGGTAAAAAAATATAAATCCAATTATGAAATGGATTAAAATAGTATACTAACAAAAGCTTTAGGAAAGGAGTTGGAATGGATGAACAACCGAATACTTGTCGTAGACGATGAACAGGAAATTGCTGATTTGATTGAGGTATACTTAAAGAACGAAAACTATACCATCTTTAAATTTTACTCTGCAAAGGATGCGCTTGCCTGTATTGAAAGTACTGAGCTTGACCTTGCTATATTAGACATTATGCTGCCAGATACAAGTGGCTTTACCATTTGTAAAAAGATACGGGAAAAATACAATTACCCCATTATTATGCTGACTGCCAAAATGGAGGAGTCTGATAAGATTACCGGCCTGACTCTGGGTGCCGATGATTATATAACAAAACCTTTCCGCCCTCTTGAAGTAGTGGCACGGGTAAAGGCACAGCTGCGCCGTTACAAAAAATACAATATTTTTCAAAAAGAGCCGGCACCTGAAACTGTTATTATCCATTCCGGTTTGGTTATGAACATAAAAAATCATGAGTGTTTTCTAAATGATAAGGCACTAATCCTGACACCCACTGAGTTCTCCATACTCCGTATCCTTTTAGAGCAGCAAGGCAGCGTGGTCAGTGCCGAAGAACTGTTTCATATGATTTGGGAGGATGAGTATTACTGCAAAAGCAATAATACGATTACGGTACACATAAGGCATTTGCGGGAAAAAATGAATGACACAGCAGAAAATCCGAAGTATATCAGAACTGTTTGGGGGGTCGGTTATAAAATTGAAAAGTAATATTGTAAATGGAAAAATATATAACCGGCTGCTTCGCAGGCTATTCTTTCAAACAATTGCTGTGCTGGTACTTGCCGCTATTCTTGCTATTTCCCTTCGCTCTATGTTAAAAGGAAAAGTCGCAGACCACTTGGTATATTTTATCAGTATATTTTCAGGAGTCGACAGGGATAGTGCCCTAATGATCTACTGGTATTATTTCCGTAACAATATGGATATTATTATCGGTATCGTTATTGCTGTCCTATTCCTTATTTTATTCCGGCTGTCGGCCTCCCTGTTTACAAGATATTTTGACCAGATGGTTGCAGGTGTGGACAAGCTGACTGCAGAATCTGATGAGGATATTGTTATGACTCCCGAGCTTGCGTTCATGGAGGTTAAGCTTAATGAGGTTAAGGACAGGCTGAAAAAGCGGGCCAAAGAGGCGCAGTCAGCAGAACAGCGAAAAAATGAACTGGTAGTTTATCTCGCCCATGATATAAAAACCCCATTGACTTCTGTTATCGGTTATTTAAGCCTCTTAGACGAAGCGTCTGATATGCCGGCAGATAAGAAAGCAAAGTATGTCCATATAGCACTTGAAAAAGCATACCGCCTGGATACCCTAATGAATGAATTTTTTGAAATTACCCGCTATAACCTACAGTCCATGCCATTAAATAAAAAGGACATTAATTTATGCTATATGATGGTACAACTCACAGATGAGCTATATCCCCAGCTGGCCGCACATAAAAAGAATATCAAAATAAACATCGAAGAAACCATCAATATCCGGGGAGATTCTGAAAAGCTTGCCAGAGTCTTTAATAATATCCTAAAGAATGCTATCGCTTATAGCGATGACAACAGCATTATCAATATAAGTGCACAGGAAAGAACAGATGAAGTTATTATCCGCTTTGAGAACCAGGGTGGCATCCCAAAGGAGAAACTAAACTCAATATTTGAAAAATTCTACCGTCTGGATTCTTCCAGATCAAGTACCACCGGCGGATCCGGACTGGGCCTTGCGATTGCAAAAGATATTATAACCTTACACGGAGGAACAATCAAAGCCCAGAGTGATAACCTGTTCACCTTATTTACAGTAAAACTTCCCAAGACTCCTACAGCAGATATACCATAATAAACCCTATCCCCTTCTTAGGAAAATCTTATGATTTTCTCCTGTACTTCTTAGGTATTTAAAATTTTCAAATTAGAATATAGTCTATACGAAAGGAGCTATTATGTTACAAATACAGGCATATTTACTTCCCGGATTTGCCGCCAGCATATTATTTTTAATAGTTTCAGAAATAGGTTATCGGATCCGAAGGGAACGCATTACATGGTTTCACAGATTATTGGTTTTGTCCACAGGGCTATATATTACAGCCGTCTTTGCCGTAACGCTCTCACCGGGTTCAGCCATTTCCTTCCCTCCTTCTTTCAGAAACTTTAACCTGACGCCTTTCCAGGCGCTGCATACGGCATCCTCAAATCCGCTTAATTTCTGGGGGAATATTGCTCTTTTTATACCTCTCGGAATATTTCTGGTCCTTCTTTTCAACCACTGTCAAAAGTTCCTATTTACCCTTTTGACTGGTGCCGGAATATCCCTTTTAATTGAGCTGCTGCAGCTTTTTGGGATCAGAGCTGCGGATATAGACGATATCCTTCTAAATACTGCCGGAACTATATTGGGGTATTTATCCGGTAAAATATTAGTATCTTTCGTCCCCTTCTGCCGCAGGAATTCCGGTGTTTTTAAGCATAAAGATACGAAAATAGTCCGGAAACGGCAAGATGCAGGAAGCTTTTTTGTTCTTGTAGTTTTTATACTTGTTACTGTATTCCTAACAGGTTATGTCAGGACAGACGGCACTTTCAATCCTCCTTTCAACCCTGAAAAAGCCGTACAATATCTTAATCCTGAGCCTAAAATTCAAGAAACCAGGAAGATATCTGTAAGTATCGATGCGAAAAATGCATATTTATGGGATACCACCACCAATACCGTATTGTACGATAAGGAAAGCAGCAAGCCGATTGCGCCCGCCAGTACCACAAAAATGCTTACAGCCCTGACAGTATTGGATTATTGTGATGAGAATGACACCGTACTAATAGGAAAAGAGGTAGGACTGATTGCGGCGGATGCTTCCAGAGCATGGCTGTATCCGGGAGATAAGCTGACAATACGGCAGTTATTTGATGCTCTTTTGCTGCCTTCCGGCAATGATGCCGCTTATGCCCTTGCTGTCTTTGCCGGTAAAAAAATCTGCCGTGACGATACTGTATCCATAGACAAAGCTCTCAGGGTGTTTTTAAAGGCAATGAATGAAAAGGCTGCTATGGTTGGTGCCACCCACTCACACTTTATAAATCCGGACGGCTATGATGCGGACGGACAATATACCACAGCAAAAGATCTTGCTTTGATTGCCAGAGAATTTTTAGAATCAGAAACTCTGCGAGGTATTGCAGGAAATCCGCAAATCACCGATACCTGGCTTAGCGGGCAGGAAGTAACCTATTCCAATACCAATGAACTAATCAATCCTGAAAGCCCATATTACTATGAATTTGCGGCAGGTTTAAAAACCGGCAGCAGCGAAAATGCCGGCTGTTGTTTGGTTTCCTGTGCCTATATTGAGAAAGGGTCCTACATTTGTGTAGTAATGGGCAGTACCAAAGAAGGCAGATGGCAGGACAGCATTAAGCTGTATAACTCCATACAGCAATAATTATGGCTGACGCTATACCTTTACCTTCCCATTATGCTCAATATAAGAACCCTGAATATTTATTCTAATGCTAACACGGCAGCCAGTATACCTACGGCGGTGTAGAGGTTAGCAATAATATGGGCAGTTAGCGAAAACCTGATATTTTGCCTTTTTATTACCCAATAGTATATAGGCACCATCGTAAGCAGACGGCTGAAAAAGTACCATGGAGAAAAGAAGTGATACAGTGAAAACAGTGAGGCATTTGCAACCGCAGCCCCAATTGGTGAGAGGTTGATTCTCGGAAGTAGAAAGCCTCGAAAATATAGTTCTTCGGTAACAGGTGCAATAATTCCATTTGCTAAGATTCCTAAAATTGCAGTAAAGACAAGACTATCTTTTGAAAACAAGGTTAAATCTATATTACGCAGCGCAATATGGTCTGGTACAAATGAAAACAAACCATCTCTCACGCAGTTTTCCAACGGCTCCAATATTCTGCCAACAAGCATAGCCCAAACAATAATAATTACAATAAAAAGTAGATATTCCATTATTTTGGCCTTTTTCTGATATGGAATTAGCTTGCCGATTTTATATGTACCTGTCGTTTTCTTTGCAGTATAAAGTAATATACCGAATTGGACGGGAACCATTGCAATCGGCACCATAAGAAAACCAGCAGTAAGAGAAATAAGGCCAAAGTACTGTATTATTGGAAGAATTAACAACATTATGATCAGGTTAATAAGCCCTGGAATAAGGTGCATAAGAATTGTTCTAAGTGCACTGTGCTTCTGTATAACAAAATCTTCATGCATAATAAACCTCCATGCTGCCAACGCGCCGCAAATTTGGGCGTCAGCACAAATTTGTGTATGAAAAATGCAATGCATTTTTCATACTAAATCCTCCTATTATTTACTCCCGTCCTTTGACCAAAATTATATAATAATGTGTACTGCCTTTCAATTTTTATCATACAACATTTTTCTCAATTCCACAATCACACTCTCACTTCCGGCCAACGGGAGGATTTCCTCCACAAAAGCGGGTGTACATCCTTACCGGAGCGTTTTTTAACTCATAGGAAATTTGAGAAATTTCTTATGAGCTGAAAAAACAGTCTGATTCTTTCTCTGAAATCAGACTGTCCTTTTCTACCATCTATTAAACTTTTTGTTTATTTTGCAAGAATCTCCATAATCTCATTGCTTCTGGTGATAAAGCTTGTCATGGCCTCTGCCTCAAGGGGTTTGTGGCTTAATAATGCAAGGTCATAGAGCTGTGAACAGAATAACGGTACATACTGGCTGTCTTCATGTTCAAAAATATACTGAACAAGCTTGTTATTGGCGTTAAGTACCAGTGTTTCACTGCTTCCAAACATGCCAGGGTCCATGCCATACATGTTGTACATCTTCATCATATCCTGCATTCTGCGGCTTTCCTCTGATAAGGTTATCATGGAGGATACTTTTTCATTCTTAAGCTTTAAGACCTTAACTTCCAGCTTTTCTTTATCCAGCGTCTTTCTGAATAATTCCGTAAGCTTGTCATTTTCTTCTTTCAGTGCTTCTTCACTGTGGCCTTCTTCTTTAAAGCTGTCAGTGATATCAGCATCAATACGCTGGAATTTGTAACTCTGCTCTGACTGCTCTAATTGAGTAATAAAGGGCTGGTCAATACTATGGGTGAGGATAAGGGCATCTATTCCCTCCTGCTTAAACATATTGATGTACTGGCTCTGCTGCTGCTCATTGGTAACATAATAGACAGTTTCTTTTTTCTCTTCCTTATTCTCGGCAGTTTCATCGGAAGAAGTATTCTCTTCTGCCTTTGTTTCTTCTGCAGTTTCTGCTGCAGCTTCTGCTGTTTCTCCCTTTGCAACCTTCACATATTCAGGCAGGGTAACGTACTTGCCTTCCAGATTTTTAAAGATAATAAAATCCTTCATCTTCTCTCTGAATTTTTCATCTTTCAGGCAGCCAAACTTAATAAACGGACTGATATCATCCCAGAACTTCTCATAATTCTCCCGTTCCACTTTATACATACCGGATAATTTATCGGCAACTTTCTTGGAGATGTACTCGGATATCTTCTTTACAAATCCGTCATTTTGAAGAGCACTTCTGGATACATTAAGGGGCAGATCAGGGCAGTCGATAGCACCCTTTAAAAGCATTAAGAATTCCGGAATTACTTCCTTGATATTATCTGCTATAAATACCTGATTGCTGTAAAGCTTAATGGTACCTTCCAAGGTATCATATTCTGTATTTAATTTCGGGAAGTACAGGATACCCTTTAAGTTAAAAGGATAATCCATATTCAAATGAATCCAGAATAAGGGCTCCTTGTAATCATGGAATACCGTACGATAAAATTCCTTGTATTCTTCTTCCTTTACATCATTCGGATGCTTTGTCCATAAAGGAATGGTATTATTGATGGGCTTTGGTGCCTCCGGCTTCTTTTCTTCCTTTTTATCTTCCTCATCTTCCGTTACATTGCCGTCCTCATCTACTTTAGCATCAATAACATCCTCGGATTCCTCTTCCTCGGTGTCTTCTTCCACATCTTCAATAGGCTCTTCTTTTGCATTGGCATTCTTGAAATATATTTCAACAGGCATAAAGGAACAGTATTTTTCAATTACTTCCTTTGCACGGTACTCATTGGAAAATTCATAGCTGTCTTCATTCAGGTAAAGAGTAATTTCTGTACCCCTCTCTGTCCTGTCCCCAGGTTCCATTGAGAACTCTGTACCGCCTTCTGATTCCCAATGTACGCTTTCCACACCTTCCTGCCAGGATAAGGTATCAATTGTCACCTTATCAGCCACCATAAAGGCACTATAAAAACCAAGACCGAAATGTCCGATAATCTGTTCTTCATTAGCCTTGTCCTTATATTTGTTCAAGAAATCTGTTGCACCGGAGAAAGCTATCTGATTGATATACTCTTTTACTTCATCAGCCGTCATACCGATACCGTTATCAATAAATTTGAGTGTCTTCTCTTCCGGATTTACGATTACATCTATCTTATATTTATTATCTTCCGGAAGGGTGATTTCTCCCATTAATTCAAGTTTCTTTAATTTTGTAATCGCATCGCTGCCATTGGATATTAACTCACGAAAGAAAATATCATGGTCGGAATACAGCCATTTTTTAATGATTGGAAATATATTTTCCGAATTAATTGACAGACTACCATGTTCATTCATCATAATAAATCGCTCCTTTTTTCTTAATATCTCATATAAGCATAATATTAATACGCTTGTATCTGTTTGTCAAGAAAAAATTAGCACTCAACTGTAGTGAGTGCTAACAAATGAATTTCATTTACTTTTCCTTCGAATTCTCAAATATTTAATCATAGTCTTCCGCCGCAATATTTTCTTTCTTTAAGAACTTCCTTATACTGTCATCCCAATAATGCTCCAAAGCTTTATCCAGTGTAAAGGTGCTTACAGAGGTGCCTGTTGTTATTAAGAGGTTTTCTTTTTCATAGCGGATATTTAGAAACAGTCCGTTAATATCTTCTTTATTAAAAGATGCGCCAGATTGCATTAATAACTTCTCTGTATTCTCTGCCGATAATACCATAACAATTTTGATAAACGCCGGAAGTTTATTCCCTTTTATCAATGAAAATATATAGGGCTTGATCTCTGACCAACGGGCATATTTACCTAATTTAAGTTCTTCTTTTTCCTCTTCCGTATAAAAATTCTGATTTAATTTTCCTTCTACGGAAAAATGCGCAAAGGTTGTAATCTCTGCCTCTGATAAAAGAAAATTATCAAAGACTTTCTGAATCAAAAGACTGCCCATAAAGCTTTTAACATCCAGTATTTTTAATGATAACAAGTATATTTCCTCCCAACATACAGATACTAACGTCAAAACATATTAAAACCACAGCATACTGTAAACCTGCTATTTTGCCAGATGAAGGTTTTCATTTCAGTAAGGAGGGATATTTATATGTATTTTGATCATTCTAAAAGAAGCTATTACCGTTTTCCGAGCAAAAACAGCGTAACAGATTTTGAGTCTCAAAACTCCATGTATTTTCCAGATAAACATTCAGAGCTTTTTAATCAATATTCTGACCTCTATCTGGATTCTTCCGGTAACCGTGAAGAAGATATACGGGATAGGTATTCCTGATTTTATCTGAATTTTCCATAGGTATTATAATCATACAAAGGAAGGGCTGTTGCAAAACTGCCCTTCTCTTATACCTTTTTACTCTTATAGACCCTGATGGACCTTGCCGGAAGCAGAAATGACTTCGCTTTCGTATCTTTTTCCTTCTCGTCTTCCATATAACCATCATCTACGGTAGACAAGAATAGACTCCATTCTTCACCGGAAAGAGCATCCGGCAAATGAAATTCATGATTCTCCCAATGAAAGTTAAAGGCAATGTAGAAGCTTTCATCAAAGCTTGTCCGGTCCTTACTTACATAGGCCCCGCAAAGCATTACCCCAAGCTGCCTGCTGTAATGGTCATATTCCGTATACCAGGGATTGGTTCCGTGAAAAGAGATGTCCGGCATACCGCAGTAGATATAATCCATGTGGCGAAAGGGTTCTTTTCTGCAAAAAACCGGATGTTCTTTTCTTATCTGTATAAGAGACTTCACCCAATTAAAGGTTTCTTCTTCCTTTAAAAGATTATCCCAGTTAAGCCAGGATATTTTATTGTCCTGGCAGTAGGGATTATTATTTCCCTCCTGGCTGTTTAAGAACTCATCCCCGGAAAGAATCAATGGCGTTCCCTGACTAAGCAGTAATATGGTAAAGGCATTCCGTACCTGTCTTTTCCTTAATTCCAGAACGGCCTTTTTTCCTGTTCTGCCTTCTCTTCCGCAGTTCCAGCTATAGTTATAACCTTGTCCGTCCCTGCCATTTTCCCCATTTACTTCATTATGTTTCTTATCATAGGAAACCAAATCCCACAAAGTGAAGCCGTCATGGTTGGTAATGTATTTAATACTGCCCCAATCCGCACAAAGAAGGGTAAATTGCTTTGCAAATTCCCCCGCCTGCTCCTCATCCCCCCGAAGAAACCGTTTACAGGTATTGCTGTAGTTATCGTTACATTCACCGTAATTTTGAAAAACCTTATTCTTCTCCGGTGCTGTTTTATAGTCCCAGCCTTCCGAGAGAATTTTGGTGCCGCCCAGTACCGGATCAGAGGCAAGAACCGATACGGGCACATTTTCATTGGATAATTTAAAGCCGTCAATATGATAGTCTTTTACCCAGTAACGCAGGCACTCCAGGGCAAGCATGGTATTCGTACCGGCTGTAAAATTTATCTCCATGATAACTTCAATACCATTTTGGTGCAGCGCCTTCACCATATCCTTCAATTCCTTATCCGGTCTTTCCTTTATGGCGGCGTAGGATGTCTTTGGGGCAAAATAGGCATTAGTGCGGGAATACCCCCAATAATTAATTCGATCGGTAATCCCCTCTTCCTTCATCGACTCTTCAAAATCATAAGCGGGCATTAACAGCAAACAATTAATTCCGAGTTCCTTCAGGTAAGGGATCTTTTCTGTTATACCAAGGAAAGTTCCCGGATACTGCACTTTCGAGGAGACATCTTTTGTAAAGCCTCTTACATGAAGCTTATAGAGTATGGTTTCATTGTAAGGCCTCCTAAGAGGTCTGTCCTCTTCCCAATCATAGACCTCACCGCCAATTCCTCCAAGAAGCTTGCCTTCCTTTCTCCTTCCGAACTCTTCCCTTCCATAGACCAGAGCGGCACAGGGATCAAGGAATTCTCCCTGCCTTGTTTCATAAAGATACCCCAGATTTTTTAACAGGTCTTCCTGTTCTTCAAAGTACTTTTTTAGCTGCTTGTACTTAATAAAAACCGAAAATATATTTCCGGTTTTTACATCCTCGGTCAGACGGAGTGAAATAAGCTGTCTTACAGAAGTTCTATTGTACAAATTCAGTCTGCATTCCTTTTCAGCAGATAAAAAAAGGGAAAAAGTAATTCCCTCTTTTGACAGCGTAATTCCCAGCTGTTCTGCTGATCCTTTCGTAACTGTTCCTTCTTTATTGCTCTTCATCCATACCTTCCTTGTCTAAAAGCCACGTCAGCCTTCTATTTCTGTCTTACAGCCATATGCAACTGCATGCACCCATTTTGTCGTTCTATACAGTATATCCTTAAGGCATCAAACCAATACTCTTATCCCACAGTGCATTTCCATTTATTTGGTATTAATTATAACATTTTATCCGGTATGAATCAAGCTAATCCCAATTGTATACACTTTCGGTTTTATATCTGATAGTTGACTGCCTGTGACTGAAAGAGCTTATAATACATACCCTCTTCTTTCTCCATTAATTTCTTATGGCTGTCAAAGTCCGTTATGAGACCACCGTCCAATACCAGTATCTTATCACAGAACACACTGCTGGACATCCGGTGCGAAATATAGATAGCTGTCTTATCTCCAACCAGCTGGTTAAAATGCTCGTAGATTTCCGCCTCTGCAAGAGGATCCAGTGCGCTGGTGGGCTCATCCAGTATAATAAGGGATGCTTCCTTATATAAGGCTCTGGCAATTGCTACCTTCTGGCTCTGTCCGCCGGACATCTCGATACCGCCCGGATCATATTGCTTTCCAAAGAGAGTGTCCATTCCCTTCGGAAGTTCTTCCATCTTTTCTTTTAACCCTACCTGACCTAACAGGCTTGCAACTCTTTCCCGGTTAATTTCATTCTCCTCCTCTTCTTCCCCGCCTCTGATATTTTCAAGAACAGAGAAGGCAAAGAGCTTGTAATCCTGGAAGACTGCTGCCAGGCATTTCATATAGCTGGTAAATTCATATTCATAGATATCTCTTCCGTTGATATAGATGGTACCGGAGGCAGGCTTATAGAGTCTGCATAAAAGCTTTACAATGGTGGACTTTCCGGCTCCGTTTAAACCCACAACAGAGATTTTTTCTCCCTTCTTTATCTCAAAGGAGATACCTTTAAGTACTAACTGCTCTGACTTTGGATAATGGAAGGTCACATTCTCAAAGCACAGGCTTTCCACTTCGCCTTCAAAGGGGATGGAACCTTCTTTTTTGGCTTCATCCGGCAGAGACATAAATTCCATAAAGGGCTGGAGATAGCCAAGCATCTGAATAACTGTCATGATATTTTTGCCCAAATCCGTGGCGGAGGTTGTAAAATTGATGGCTGCCGTTACATACATGGTAAAGGAACCGATTCCTATTCTTCCTCCCATTTTGTCGGATATTACACGGATGCCGACATATCCGTAGGCAATTGCTGCCTGAAGGTCATTGATAATACCCACAAATCCCTGAAATACTCCCTGCTTTCTTATAAAGCCCTTGAACCAGTCATAAATTTGACGGTTATAGTATAGCACTCTGTCTGTTAACATCTGATTCATGTTGTATAGCCTTATGTCTTTCTGATATTTCGCATCAAAACCAAGACTAACGTAATATCCGTATCTTCTGTTAATAGGAATTAACTCCTTATAAATCTCAAGCTGGTACTTGGAGAAAAACTTTTGTGCTACAACGGAAATGGATATGGTCAATACTAAGAGCAATACAAAAATTGGACTTAAGGTAAACATAACCACCAGTAAGCTTAGAATGGTTACTGTATTATTGAGAACTTTTGCCACACTGCCAATCAGATTCTCAAGTGCACTCATCGTCCGGCAGGCAAATACCGCTCTTTCCTTTAAATCAAGATAATAAGGGTCTTCTAAGCAGGCAAATTCCACCTTCATGATTTTATCAGCCATAGCCTGGTTTAGCTTTTCCTTCATATAGATGTTACGCACATCCATAATCCGCTTCATGGTTTTATTTAAGAACAGAAAGGCCACATTGGAAAGGACAATATATAGGCCAAACCGAATCAGATTATCCCTGTTTCTGCCTCCTACCAGCTCATCAACCAGATATTTAGGCAGAATAACATTTACCAGTACCTGCCCGGTTTCCATCATTGACTGAAATATCAGCAGAAAAAAGTAGGCAGGAGATATGTGAAAACTTAAGCTTATGAACTTCTTAAGAGTCTTCATATTATTCACTGACAGCCACCTCCTCATTGTAATATTTGCCTTGTACCATAAACATATTATAATAGGCACCCTTTGCTTCCATCAATTCCTCATGGCTTCCATATTCCTTTAGCCCGTCACCGTCAAAGAAGGCTATACGGTCACAGAACTTGGTGCTGGCAAGCCTGTGGGAAATATAAACTGCCGTTTTTCCCGACACCAGATCGCTGAAACTTTCGTAAATTTCTGCTTCTGCCAGAGCATCCAGGGCAGCTGTCGGCTCATCCATGATAACCATTCTGGCATCCTTATAAAGAGCCCTTGCTATAGCCAGCTTCTGGCTTTCTCCGCCGGAAAATTCCACACCGTCTTCTTCAATTACCTTAAGCATGGTCTGGTTAGTGCCCTTTGGAAGGGATTTTAACTTCCCTTTCAGCCCTGCCTTTTCAAGAGCTTTTACCACCTTTTCTTCATCAATGGCAATGGAAGAACAGGCAACATTTTCTTTCAGGGTATATGCTAAAACATTAATTTCCTGAAATACCGCCGAGAACATGGCATAGAGTTCCTTCTTGTTAAATTCTGAAATAGGTATGCCGTTAATCCGTATCTCTCCTTCGGTCACGGCAAACAATCCTGTCATAAGCTTTACCAGAGTACTTTTTCCTGCCCCGTTGATTCCGACAATTGCCAGCTTTTCTCCTTTATGGATGGTAAAATTCAGATTCTTAAAGATATATTTATCCGTACCGGGATAACAAAAGCTTACATTGTCAAATACGATTTCAAGGGTTTCATCTTTTTTAAGCTTCTTCGCATTCTCTGTTTTTTCCTTGTACTCCTTATCTCCCATATCTGCATCAATAAAATTAAAATAATCGTATACATACTGGCCTTCATTTAAGATAAAACTGAACTGATCCGCCAGTGTACCAAGCATTACGGTCAGGGTAGTAACTGCCATAATATACATAGAAAAATCCGCAATGGACATTCCATTTACTGTCTTATAGACCAGGATTGCATAGGTAAGGGCATTGCTGATAAAAAAGGACAGGACTTCAACAAACCCAAGAAAATATTCTCTGTTCTTGATACTTTTTTGTACCTTTACATATCCCTTTATTTCCTTATCATAATTTTTATTTATTCTGTCATAAAAACGGTAAAGCCTGATATCCTTTCCAAATCCAAAATCATGGGTGGTATTGTAATAGTATTTCATTCTCCTCTCGGCATGGGCAACATTTTGTTTTCTCTTATAATTATACTTAGAGGCACTTCTCTTGACCCAGATTCCGACTGTGACATTAAGAAGAAGACCAAGAAGAATCCAAATATTTAATTTTCCGATAAAGAGTATCAATCCAAGTGCAGTAAAAGCAATGGGTCCCGCATCAAATAATTTCGTGTAAACACCCTCCACACCGTTGTCATCCGAATTGGTGGAATCTAAGGCTCTGCTGTTGTCTTCCAGGAAATTAGCATCCTCCATATACTTATAGTCAATGCTTACCAGTTTATCAAAGGTTTTTCCCAGATAGGAAAGTCTAAGATAAGTTATTCTCGGATAAGCCAGAGACCTTATAAAGGTGCGTGTGAAGCCAAATAGTATCATAAGAGCTAAAAAGATCAGTACAATCCCAAGAATACCGCTTACCTCTCCTCCGGCCTTTGTAATCTCGTTTAACAGGTACTTTGGCAGTAAAACTGCCAGAAACGGGTAGATTCCTCCGGTAACAGTAAATATAACAAAAAATAGATAGATTTTCTTATCTGCAGCTGTAACATAGTCTAACATCTTCTTTAATGTCCGCCCAACAGGATATTTTAATTCTTTTTCCATCGCAATCTTTCCCCCTACTCCTGATTTCCTTCCGCCAATGTTCCAAGAAGTTTAATGACCTCTCCCAGTTCCTTCATTTTCGAGGCATTGATTTCATAGAAAATCTTTTTCGACCTTGTGGTATCCACTGTTATGCTAATCAGCCTTTCCTGCAGAAGAATATTCATATGATGGGATACGGTAGCAGGTGTCAGGCTTAAATCATCTGCGATTTCCTGAATATACATCTTCTTTCCGGAAAGCATATGGATAATCTTAAGCCTTGTAGCATCACCCAAAGCCTTTAATGCGCTTACTATCCTGGCATCGTTCCCTGAAAAATCATTTGTCATTGCCTCCGGTAAAAACATATAGATACCGGTATCTGCCATAATATCTCTATTATCTTCATCAAACCAATCAATAGAAAGCTGGTTATAAGCGACAATACAAGGCTGCACCGTCATACCGTCTACGTCCCCTAACTTAAGAACCTCCAGTTTATCCAGACAGTCTTCCATATTCTTTTTATCCTTAAGGGTAACAACTGCGCTGTCAAAGTCCTCCTGTATAATATGGTAATATTCCTTTAATACCTCGACACCCTTCTTTACAAATTCCTGTATTCTTGGTAAAACTGTGTGGCGTTCGGTAAATAGCATAATTAAGCGAAGCTTCGTACTATCATCTTCCTCTACCCCTCTTAAAAAGGTTATTATATCCGTCAGATCTTTAAACTTTTCTTCTTTTTGCCCGGTATCATTGATTGATTTCGCCCAGTTTTCAAACATATCCAGCATTATGCTGTCAATTTCATCTGATGCATGCTCTTTTGAAAGCTCTCTCCTGCTGGCAAGAGACACCAGTATGTGACGTGCTCTGCTGTCATCTTCAATGGAGCTATTAACAAAATAAGGCTTAATATCCGGATAGTCCTCAAGCAGCGGTAAGATTTTTTTGAGTACATTTTCCTTGTATTCCTTGATATTTTCCAAAAATTTTTCGATTTCCTTCTGGCTCATCAGGAACTTTCTTGCTTTGACGGAGTCTTCTTCTCTTTTCCCATCCTTCTCCAATATACATGTTACAAGTTCATATTCCCAATTTGGTTCTGTATAAACTTTATATGCACCGATTTCCATAATCCGCCTCCTACATGTTTTTATTAATTTAGCACAAATCTAATATGTTTGTCAATATTATTTGATAATTATCTTATATAATATTTAACCAATATCTAATATAAATGTTTTTCAGCAAATAAATATTACCTTTTGATACTATATATCATTTAAATTTATCATCAATTTGTATTATTTCAAATATTGCTCTAAAATCTTTAAATACTTTTTATTTTATATTAGACATATATCTATTATTATACTTTCGCGTATGCGGAGCGTTTTATGATTTACAGGAAATCAAAAAATCCCTGTAAATTATAAAAGCTGCTGTATACGGTCAATTCCCATATACAGCAGCTTTGCAGAAATATATTTTATTAAGGTTATTTCCTTATATCTGAATATCCCTCTTTTTAAAGACCCAAAGCGATATACCCAGAAAAAGAAATGCGGTTAAAGCCGACATACCTGCCACCGTCTGCCAGGTAAACAGGAACGAACCCGTTCTCATTACGATTCGCCCGGTTATAATATCTTCTATATTAGAGTAATGCAAAAAGATGAAAGGTGAAATCTTACGGTAAGTAGTCGACAGATTATATACAATGTTACCTCCCAGTATAGCACAGATTAACACAGTCATGGTGACTACGCTGGATTTGGATATGGTGGATATCAGCAGGACAAAGGTCACAATAACGATTAAGAATAGCAATTGTAAGGCAAGTGCTTCCAGTAAATACTGCCAGAGGAATATATAATGTCCGCTGCCGGAGACCTCTGTGATATATTTCTGTCCATTCTGATAGGCATATTCGTATTTGAGTCCGACCAGATATGGCCGGTTAAAGTTTCCAAAACCTTTTATCACACCTACTCCAAGGAAGAACAGCAGCTGTGTTACCATAATCAGTGCGGTGGAGCTTAACACCATAACAATGTATTTGCTAAGCAGCACTTTGATTCTGGAAACCGGCTGTACTAAAAGGAATTTTAAGGTTCCGGGATTATATTCATTGGATACATTGTCTCCGTTAAACAAGGTTAGCCCGATTGCCAGAAAACTTGCGGCAATCATTATGACATTTAGGACATAATAGTTGATGCCTGTATTATAATTCTCGGCATCAAGAGGCACATTATTGGCAAGATGCAGTTTAAGTCGCTCCAACTCCCTGGTCTGGTCCTTCCTGGCATCTGTGTCACTGATGGAATCCACCGTCTTTTGCTGCTCCTTAATCCTTGCTTCCAGTTCCCCTTTCCAGTCCATCTTAGTGCTGTTTTCAAGGGAAGCTTTTGCGCTCTCAAGCTGCTCTTTTAAGCTTTCTATATAGATTCCGGCCTGCTCTTCATTTACCTTCTTATCTTCCTCTGAAAGGCTGGCATCGTTCTGGATACTCTTAAGATATGTTTCCTGATTTGCAAGCTCATTCGTAAGATTCTCCACCTGTGCCTTTGGGCTGCTGTATTTGAGATAATTTCTTTCAGATGATTCACTCACAATTACAAGCATAACGCAAAGCAGAATAAATAATCCCCAGATAATATAAGTCTTTTTTTTGGCAAACAATTTAATAAACTCATTTTTTAACAATCCTAAAAGCATTACCGGATACCCCCTTTGATTAATTCCATATAGCGCTCTTCCAGTTCCTTTAAGTGTCTTGAGAAGGTCTCCGCTTCAATTCCGGCATTTATGATATCTCTTAATACTTCACTGGCTTTCCTGTCTTTTAGTTCCAGGGTATACCCGTTATCTGCTTCATGGATATTTCCTATTCCTTCAATACTGATTAACCGCTTATAGGTTTCTTCGGATTTGGCAGTCTCCAATACATAAATGTAAGTCTCGTGAACGGCAGTCATACTTTCAATGGATGTAATAACACCATTTT
Source organism: Anaerocolumna xylanovorans DSM 12503 (assembly GCF_900143645.1). Classification (GTDB taxonomy): domain Bacteria; phylum Bacillota; class Clostridia; order Lachnospirales; family Lachnospiraceae; genus Anaerocolumna; species Anaerocolumna xylanovorans. The sequence continues at coordinate 119,916 of NZ_FRFD01000004.1, forward strand.
CGATAAAGGCAACCGTATCGCAAAGCTGCTGAATCTCTCCGAGAATATGAGAGGATACGAACACTGCCATCCCATACTCTCTGGCAAGTCTCTTTAGAATATTCCTAAGTTCAATGATTCCGTTAGGATCAAGACCGTTGGTAGGCTCGTCCAAAATAAGAAGTTTAGGATCCGGCAGCAGGGCTGCTGCAAGCCCCAGCCTCTGCTTCATGCCCAGAGAGTATTTCTTCATCTTATCATGAATACGTCCTGTAAGACCGACAAGCTCTACAGCTTCTTCAATTTTCTTCTTGGGTATCCCTCTGATACGTGCAATCTGGGCAAGATTTTCATATCCCGATAAATAACTGTAAAGCTCCGGTGATTCTACCACTGCTCCCACATATTCTAAGGCTCTTTCTCTTTTCTCTTTGATGTTATACCCCATAATACTGATATTTCCGGCATCCATCTTGATTAAATCCACCATCATCTTTATGGTGGTTGTTTTACCGGAACCATTCGGCCCCAGAAATCCGAATATCTCCCCTTCTTTTACCGAAAAGGATATTCCTTTAATAATAGGACGTTTTCCAATATTTTTATATAGGTTTTCTACTTTTAATACTGTTTCCAAAACTACCTCTTTCCTGAAACTTTTAAAGTATCAAAGACAATGCGTTTAACAATATTTACCTTATAATTCTATCCATAAACAGGAATTTATTCAAGCAAAAGAATCTTACAATTTTTTTAAGGTAAAGTGTACCAATCCATTTCCATTCATTTTTTCCGTATCCACTGCAGAATTCTGCAAGAAAATGCTTGCAAATTGGAGAATATACGATAAAATAGAAATGTATGTGATTTCATAATGTTCGAAATAACAGCTGAAGGAAAATACGATGCAAAGAAAGGCTGCCACATGCCCCTTCCTTCAACTTAGATTTGTGGTGGTACCATAAGATATATGGTATCTATTGATGTATTTACGAATTAACGGATATCCAATCAAAGATTGGATATTCACGAAAGGAGTTAGGTTGAAAAAACAAAATTGCTGTTTTTTCAACTACGTATTCAGGAATATCAAATCAAAGATCTGATATTCACGAAAGGAGTTAAAATGATACAGGCTAGTAATATTACCTTAAGACTTGGCAAAAGAGCCTTATTTGAAGATGTAAATATTAAATTCACAGAAGGAAACTGCTACGGTTTAATCGGTGCTAACGGTGCCGGTAAATCTACTTTTCTTAAAATTCTCTCCGGTCAGTTGGAGCCTACCAAGGGTGATGTCATCATTACACCCGGACAGAGACTTTCCTTCTTACAGCAGGACCACTTTAAATATGACCAGTATGATGTTCTAAACACCGTTATTATGGGAAACCAAAGACTTTATGACATCATGAAGGAAAAGGATGCCATCTATGCCAAAGAAGATTTCTCCGAGGAAGACGGAATCAGAGCCAGTGAGTTAGAGGGTGAATTCGCTACCCTAAACGGCTGGGAAGCAGAATCCGATGCCGCTACCCTCCTTAACGGACTTGGTATTGAGACCGACCTGCACTATAAGATGATGAGCGAATTAAACGGTAACCAGAAGGTAAAGGTGCTCCTCGCACAGGCTTTATTCGGAAATCCGGATATCCTTCTTCTCGATGAGCCTACCAACCACCTTGATATGGAAGCTATAAGATGGCTGGAGGAATTCCTGATTAATTTTGAAAACACTGTCATCGTGGTATCCCATGACCGTTACTTCTTAAATAAGGTCTGCACCCATACGGCAGATATCGATTATGCCAAGATTCAGCTTTATGCCGGTAACTATGACTTCTGGTATGAGTCCAGCCAGTTAATGGTAAAGCAGATGAAGGAAGCCAATAAAAAGAAGGAAGAAAAGATTAAGGAATTGCAGGATTTTATCCAGCGTTTCAGCGCCAATGCTTCTAAATCCAAGCAGGCTACCTCCCGTAAAAAGGCACTGGAAAAAATCGAGCTGGATGACATCCGTCCCTCCAGCAGAAAATATCCTTATATTGATTTCAGGCCGAACCGTGAAATCGGCAATGAAGTATTGACCGTAACCAATCTGTCAAAGACCATAGATGGTGTTAAGATCCTTGATAATATATCCTTTACCATTAACCATGATGACAAGGCAGCCTTTGTAGGCCCCAACACCCAGGCAACTACCACACTGTTCCGTATTCTTTCCGGTGAAATAGAACCCGACGAAGGAAGCTATAAGTGGGGAATTACTACCAGCCAATCTTATTTCCCGAAGGATAACACAAAGCATTTTGCCTCCGAGGATACCATTGTTGACTGGCTTATGCCCTACTCTCCGGAAAAGGAGGTTACCTATGTCAGAGGATTCTTAGGAAGAATGCTCTTTGCCGGCGAAGAAGGTATAAAGAAGGTAAATGTTCTCTCCGGTGGTGAAAGAGTAAGAGTTATGCTCTCCAAGATGATGATTCTTGGTTCCAACGTACTTATTATGGATGAGCCTACCAACCACCTTGATATGGAGTCCATTACAGCACTTAATAACGGCCTTATGAAATTCAATGGTGTAATTCTCTTTACTTCCCAGGATCACCAGTTTGTACAGACTGTTGCTAACCGTATTATGGAGCTTACTCCCAACGGACTGATTGATAAGGTTACAAGCTATGACGAATATCTGGATAACGACGAATTCGCAAGAAAGAGACAGATTATGCAGATTGACCGCGAGGATGACAATAATTAAGAAAATCCTTTTGATAAATCAAACAACCCATACACTTATTGGAATGAAATGAGGGCGCTTAAGAGTTTTTCTCTTAAGCGCCCTCATTTTCTTACTGAATTTATCTTATGTAGATCAAACCAAGAAGAGTGCTACAACAATGGTCGCTGCAAAGCCGCACAGAACAGGAATTAAATTCTTTCTTGCCAGGTCCTTTGCATCAACGCCGCAGATTGCAGCTACGGGAATTACACCCCAGGGGATAATGGTTCCGCCGCCTACCCATACAGTAATAATCTGTCCCAGTTCAGCTAAAGGAGCAACATTGATGGAACCGGATGCAGCAAAGGTCTGTGCAATGGAACCTGCCAGAGGAAGTCCGGAAAAGCCCGAGCCGTCCAGTCCGGTAATAACGCCAACGGCTGTTTCCGTAAGAACAATGGAGAATTTGGACAATGGTATATGAGCGGAGATAAAAAGTCCGATATCATTTAAAAGTCCGGTAGCATCGGGTCCTAATACCTTTTGCGCAAAACTTTCGCTTCCGATAAAGAAGAAGGCTGCTATGACTACAACCGGTGCAAATATTTTCATAGAAAACTTAAATCCTTCTTTGATATGGTCTGTAACAGCTTCCAGTGCCTCTCCGATACCCTTGTCCAAAATTGTGATGACACAGTTAAGGATGATGGCAGTTCCGGCTACCAGCGCCGTAGCGTCTCCGCCGTTGATTTTAAAGATTATCATTACAACAATATCTCCGATAAAACAGGCCGGCATAAGGACTGCAACAAATCTGGCAAGCTTTGGCTTTTCTATTTCCCTTGCCGCAAATTCTTTCTTCTCATCTGCCGTGGCAGCCTTATTGAGCTTTAAGTCACGAAGCATCATAAAGAAAGCAACTCCTGCTGTCACAACGGACATGGTAATCCATAGAGGTATACTTGCTCTAATCGCTTCATTTACACTGATTCCAGCTGCTTTGGCGGTAATGGAAGGTGCCCCCTGGATTACAAAGTCGGAGGAAAGTCCAATACCATGACCGAAGATGTTCATTGCCACCGCTGCCCATATAACGGGAAGTCCAACCTCACCTGCAACGGGAAGTAAAAGTGCTCCGATTAAGGCTACTGCCGGTGAAGGCCAGATTAACCAGGATACAATCAGCATGGTAAAACCGATAATCCAGAATGCTGTTTTGTTGTTCTTGATAATCTTTCTTACCGGATGCATCATCACTTCGTCAGCCCCCAGGTGTGTCATAGCCTTGGACATGGATACGACCAGAGCAATAACAATAATAATACTTAGGAGTTCAATAAAGGAATTGACAAGTGCGTTGTTTAGGACCTGGATGGATTTAATGATGCTTCCGGAATAGATAAAGCCAATAATCAAAGTTCCGGCGATACAGGGAATAACAATCTCCTTTTTAAAAAGGAGTACCACCAGAATGAGGATGGTAATGATGATATACGCAATGTGCAAGGATGTTAAAGTCATAGGATTCCCTCTCTTTCTATTTGGGCAGTTTCGCAAGTAAGCTTGCGATATACATAGGGGTTAGGATGCAAAAATATTAAGCAGTCCTTCCTTTTCAACATTTTCTCTGATCTCATTAATATCCGTCCTATACAAGTCAAGCTTTTTCATATGGTCAAAGAAAACCGAGCCTGAAAATGTATATTTCTTTCCAAGTCCCTCCTCGGTCTGCATCTCTTCCCCAACATAAGCTATCGCTTCTCCGATTGCTGTTTTTCTGGATAAAATCAATAAAGGCTTCTCTTTTAAGAATCTGGTACTGTTGTACCCTGCCAGGACTCCGGTAACGATGGCTTCTGTATGTCCCACCAAAAGTCCTGCTTTCTCTCCTGCACAAAAAAGATTTTTCATACCGTCAACCTTAAGGTCATTTGTTCTGGGTGACATATTGAAATATCTCATGGAATTGCCCTTTCCTCCGGAATAAGGATCTTCATAACGGGCATTTTCAAAACCGGGTATTCTGCGCAGCTTCTCCAGAGGGTAAAAAGGTGTCATAAGCTTGGCGTGGCCTGTATCAAGCAGGATAATATTTTCTGCAAATTCTTTTAATGCATATTGCTGACAGGCTTTCACGCTTAAATGGTTTTCAATGAACTCTTCCGGTAACGGTATTACTGCAACTCCTTTCTGGTTTAGAGTATCTACAATTTCAGGTGCAAGTGATTCCTTATACAGCTTGCAGGAACCGCTCATGGCTCCCTTGGTGCCATTTGCCTTCTGTCCGGTTATTTCATGGACTCCGCAAAGTCCTGCAAGACTTACCCTTCCGCCAAAACTCGGGCATCTTAAAACACACATTGCACACCCATTACCGTATTTACTGCAATTATGCATGGGGCCTGCCGTACCGGTAGTATCAATAAAGGCATCCCCTTCGTAAACAGTTCCCTTTGAGGTCTCAACACTTTTAATAACCCCATCTTCTGCCTGTGCTTTTATGACTCTCTCCTGAAGCTTTACTAAAACCCCGATTTCTTTCAGGTAATTGGCAACAGCCGTGGGCGTCTTGGCAATATCATAAAGGCTTGCATGTTCATGCCCCGGAAAGCTGATATTGGTATGACGGCAGGTTTTATCAATAATGCGGAAAATTTCTCCTCCGCCCATGGCTATCATTTCTTCCGTTGCGGTAAATCTTCCGTTGTTTCTCATGATACCGCCTACGAGTCCGGTTCCCAAAAGAGAATCCGTTCTCTCTAACAAAACAACTTCTGCTCCCTGTATTCTTGCCGCATATGCTGCGGAACATCCGGCCCAGCCGCCGCCAGTGATTATTATCTTCATCTGTTCTTCCTGCCTTTCTTTTCTGCTTGATGGTTATCTTTTTTCATGTCTTTCTCATTGTGGTGATTTTTTTATTGTCTGCATCCTAATAAAAATTTTACAAAATTATATTATTTTCTCTTTCGTAGTATTTTCTATCCTTTGCATTTTTAACATGTACTTAAAATAAAAAAGCAAAGACAGCAATGTATTTCAATTGCTTCTTTGCTTTGAAAAGAATTTGTAATTCTATTTATTTTAAAGAGTATACATAAACTAACCCGTCTTTACAACTACCAAGTTGTATATTTTTCAGGCCCTATAGTGGACATTTTGTACACAATCCCCCTTTTTTCCCGTCAATCCGGCAGGAATGTCCTTACTCTGCCGCTATCAGCTTATGGGTAAATTCCTTCATTCTTACAAGAGCCCTGCCGATATTTTCCTCAGAAGCAGCAAAGGAGATCCGTATAAATTCACTGCAATTCTTTCCAAGTCCGACTGCCGGTATTACCGCTACCTGTTCTTCCTCCAAAAGCTTTCCTGCGTATCCCATTCCTGTAAGCCCGGTTTTGCTTACATCAACCATAAGGTAAAAAGCTCCCTTAGGTACGATATAGGATAAACCTTTTATAGAATCAAGCCCTTTTATCAGAAGGTCTCTGCGTTTTGCAAAGCTTTCCTTCATAAATGCAACTTCTGCTTTTGTCCTGCCCGTATCCATTCCCCTGGCAGCGCCAATCTGGATAAATGTCGGCGAACAGGTAGTGGAGTATTGATGGATTTTTAAGATAGCACCTGCTTTTCTTTCCTCTGCGGTAAGATAGCCAAGGCGCCAGCCCGTCATAGCATAGGTCTTGGAAAAGCCGTTAATGACAACGGAGCGCTCCTTCATCCCGGGAAAGGAAGCAATGGAATAAAATTCGGTACCCTCATAAAGAAGGCTGCTGTACATTTCATCGGATACAATCAGAAAGTTATGCCTGTCCGCCAATTCAGAAAGTTCTTCTAACACTCTTTTCCCATACACGGCTCCCGTTGGGTTGTTGGGATTATTGATAACTAACAGCCTGGTCTTGTCACTGATATGCCGCCGTACTTCTTCTGCATCAATCTGAAAGCCACTTTCCTTCTTTAAATCAATAATTACCGGAACTCCCCCGCTTATCTTCACCATGTTTTCATAGTTCACAAAGGCAGGTGAAAATAAAATAACCTCATCCCCTTCATCAATTAAAGCCAACAACGTGTTGTTAATGGCCTCCGCCCCGCTGCTGGTTACCAAGATTTCCGTACGGAAATCATAGAGAACACCTGTCTCCTGCTTTATCTTTTCTGCCAGCTTCTCCCTTAGGGGCTCATAGCCTCTGTTGGAGCTGTAATGGGTAAAGTTATCTCTTATAGCCTCTATGGTTGCTGCCTTTATATCCTCCGGCGTATGAAAGTCCGGTTCTCCGGCACTTAAGGCGATAATTTCCTTTCCTTCCTTTCTTAGCTCATCCACCCGGTTAAGTACTGTCCTGATAAGAGAAGGCTCCACCTTCTTAACCCGCATGGAATCACTGTTACTATCATAATCTGTTCTCAAATCCATCCCTCCTTACTCATAGATATCGTTGGAACAACGCCCGGTTTCTTCATATTCCTTCAGATTTTCAAAGGTTGTAAGAATCATATTTTCAATGGCGGTGTCCGTATAAAAGCTCATATGGGCAGTATAGATAACATTCTCCCTGCCAAGAAGCTCACGTAATGTCTCATCTTCAAAGGTATCCTTCTCTGCCTTCCTTCGGATATAGGGTGTTTCCCTGTCATAGACGTCAAAGGCCGCTCCTCCAATCTTACCATTCGTAAGACCGGCAAGGACTGCCTCGTAATCCATCAGTCCGCCCCTCGCCGTATTGACTAGAAGCACTCCGTCCTTCATTGTACCTATGGTATCCCTGTTAATAAGCTTTTCACTCTTCTCTGTCAATGGGCAATGCAGGATTATGATATCACTTGAGGCCAGTACCTCCTGCAGATCCGTATAGGCTGCACTGTCCTTCACCTCTTCGTTCTGATACAGGTCATGGGCAATGATGCGGCAGCCAAAGCCTTTCAGGACTTGTATGGTTCCGGCTCCGATTCTGCCCGTGCCGATAACTCCTACGGTCATATTGCGCAATTCCCTTCCCCTTAAACCATTCAGAGTAAAATCATACCTCTCTATCATAAAGAGTTCTCTTTTCATATGGCGTAAAAGCATAAGCACCAGACAAATGGTATGCTCTGCAATGGCATTTGGCGAATATTTCGGTACATTAGCTCCTCGAATGCCAGCCCTTTCCATGGCTTTCCCGTCCATGTGGTCCGTACCTGCTGCCCTGGAAGCAAGATAGCAGACTCCCGCGCTTTTAAGCTCTTCCGCTTTTTTAGGCGTCACCTTGCAGCTTGTGGTAATCCACAGGGCGTCAAAACCCCTAAAGACATCCGCTCCCGCTGTATTAAAGTCAAAGTCCGCAAAGACCAGTTCAAAGCCAAACCGTCTGTTGCATTCATAAATATAGTCCATTTCCTCTTCATTTGCCTGAAACACAAGAACCTTCATCCTGCTTTTCTCCTTTCTTTATACCAGCAAAAAGCTGATAAGGGGTATGGTCACCAGGGACAGCACCGTACTTAGGAAGACGCAGGAAGAAGCAAATCCTGCATTCCCGTCATATTTTTCCGCAAGCATAACCGTTGTGCTGCCGGCAGGCATAGCCGAGAGCAATACAATGACTCCCGTTACCAGATTATCTATCGGAAAAAGCTTTAAGATGCCAAGAACAGCAAGGGGAATACCAATAAGCCGGATTACCGAAAAATAAAAAAGCTCCTTGTTTAGAATTTCCTTTATCCTGATTTCTGCCAGAATTGATCCTATTACTATCATAGAGACTGCCGTATTACAGCTGCCGATACCCGTAAGAGCCTTTAAGAAAAAGGCCGGAAGCTTTACCTGGGTTAACATCAGGACAAAGCCAGCTGCTACCGCTATGATACAGGGATGGGTAAGAAGCTTCTTTGCCGTGGATTTCCCGTCTGTTTTCGTAAAGAGCTTAAGTCCCGAGGACCACATGGCAAACCGTAAGGGAATCAGAGCAACAGAGGCAAAAAGAAGCCCCTGGCTGCCAAATACAGATTCTGCAATTGGATTTCCAAGAAAGCCCGCATTGGAACATATCACTCCGTAACGAAGCACTGCCTGCCTGTCCCTGTCCGTCCTTTGAAAGAGAACCTTGCTTAACAGTACATAAAGGATTTGTGCCACAAGGGCTATGATTAATACCGCAGCACAGTTTTTCAGTATGCTGTAGGACCACTTTATCAGAAAGGAATTGACGATATTGCAGGGGAGTATGATTCCAATAATGAAATCCGTGAATTTCTTCCGGTTTTGGTTCGTTATAATTCCTTTCTTATTCGCATAAATTCCTGCCGCTATAAATAAAAACAGTGTTCCCTGCAATTCAAACATCTCTTTTTCCCATTCCTCTCCTGTCTTAAGACCGCCTTTTTCCGAATTCACTCTTTGCTTTGGAACTCATAACGGTAATAATTCATTACTGCCGATATTCCCTTATTTTCTTCAAAGCTGTCTTTTAATTTGTTTACCGGATAGGAAACAGGCCTTCCTTTAAGTACCTCTGATATGCCAAGGGCCGACTGGTAAGCCATCCTCTCCAAGGCTTCTGCCGTAAAGGCAGCAGTATGGGGAGTTACAATCACATGTTCCATATGTAACAGCGGATTGTCAGGCTTTGGCAGATTTCCTTCAAATACATCCAGAGCTGCTCCCATAATCCGGTGGTCCTTCAACACCCGGATCAGCGCTTCCTCGTCAATGATTTCCCCCCGCCCGGTATTGATTAGAAATGCCTCCGGTTTCATTAAAGAAAGTTCCTTCTCTCCGATAATATGCCTGGTGGAAGGACTTCCCGGCAGATGCAGGGATAAGAAATCCGCAGAAGAAATTACCTCCTCCATATTATCCGTAAGAAGGGCATAATCAACCTTTTTCGTTCCCCGTATCTTACGGCTGTAGCCAATGACATTCATATTCAGTCCGAAGGAAGCCATCTTTGCTACTTGTGTTCCGATGTTGCCCATCCCGATAATACCGAGGGTCTTGCCGGTCACGTCACTGCCATAAAGCTTTCTGACCTCCATATTTCCGCTCTTTAAGCCGTTATTATAATGGATTGCCCTCTTTGCCAGCATCAGGATAAGTCCGATGGCATATTCCGCAACGGACCTCTGGTTGGATTGTGCCGCATTTGTCACCTGTATGCCAAGCTTTGCGGCAGCCTCCACATCAATGCAGTCAACACCTACACCGTGCATGGATACAACCTTTAGCTTCTTGCAGGCTTGTAAGACCCGCCCGGTAATATTACCGTTTCGTGTCAGGATACCGTCACAGTCGGCGCCTTCCTCTATCAGGATATCCTCCGTTATGCCGGAGCCCATCCTGATTTCATAGCCCTGCTCCTTTAAGAAGTCAATTCCCTTCTTATCAATAGGCTCTGTAATCAAAATTTTATAACCCATGCAGCACCTCCGTTGATTTTAGTATAGTGAAAGTATAAAAGCAGGGATATTTTCTGACAATAATCACTGTGTACCCTTTTTTTATGTATCAATGGACACTTTGTCCATTTCAAATAGCAGCCGATATATTTATTATGGATGCATGCTAATAACATGGCACACAGAAAATGCAGGAAGGTATGGTGATTGTATGAGCCTGACAGTGAAAAGTATTGTTGAAAACCAACTGTTAAAGGGAGTAAGAATAGTGGCTGGCTTCTTAGGAGAGGCCGCACCCATCACATGGGTAAATGTTATGGAAATACTGGACTCTCCTAATTCCATACAGCGGGGGGAGCTTCTTGTGACCACCGGTTATAAGCTGGATAGCCAGGAAATGTTTTCTGATCTGATTTCCATTCTGAAAAAGAACGGTGTCAGCGGCATTGCCATTCAGACAGGCTGTTATCTTGACAAAATCCCCTCCTATATTCTGGAGGAATCCGATGCACTGGGCTTTCCCGTCCTTGAGATTCCGCAAAACTATACTTTTTCTGAAATCCTTAGGGTGCTTATCCAGAAAATCAACGCCGAAAAATCTGAACCGGAGCTTACTGACGAATCTTCCCGCTCCATGTTCTTATTTATCCATGACACCCTAAGCCAGCATGCCATCCGGCTGTTTGAGGAGGATACCGCAAAGGCCGCTTACCTTTTCTACATCCGCCCCATCAATCAGTACGCTGTAAATGAGTCTACCGCCCAGAGCTGCTTAAACCGGATTAAGTCCTACCTGTCAGACCAGGCAGAAACCTGTGCCTACAAAACGAATAAAAACGGAACGGCCTATTTTCTTATGATTTTTGAAGATGAGGGCAAATATCTCTCCATGATTTATGATTTCAGCATTGTGCTGACCTTTTTATCCGAGCAGCAGGGTATGAATTATTATGTGGGCATTGACCGGATCAAGTCCACAGATTCCTTATATCTTTCCTTCGAACACGTAACGGACTGCACGGACCTGCTGCAAAGCATCCATGCCAAGAGGGGGGTATGCTCCTATGATAATATGACCTTTATCAAGATGTTTGGCGTCCTTCACCAGAACGAGCACTCCTTCGTATCGGACAATCAGGCACTCCAGATTCTTTTGAACTACGACCGGATTAACCATACCAATTATGTGCAGACCTTACGGTTCTATCTGGCGGATAACTGCAATATATCAAGAGCGGCAAACAGGCTCTATATTCATAGGCATACCCTGCAAAAGCGCCTGGATAAAATTTATAACCTCTGCGGTATTAACCCCGACGATTACTATGCCAGACTGTATATGTCCATCTCTCTTTTATTTCACGATTATTTTGCCTTCTGACAGTCGCAGGTGGACAGAATGTACACGTTTTTTGCTAAAGTGATTACTTTTCTTAGAATTCCTTTAAAGAACTTTACAGCAAAACCACTGATATGCTATCGTTATCTAAAAATTGATCTTGGAAAGGGGCAGCTTATGAAAATAAAAGGCGGTTATACCAATTACGGACAGTTTATCGGCATTCTTATGATGGATACCGTATTCCCAAGACTCCCCGGGGATATGGGAAATGCCAGAACCTATAAGGTTCCTGTAAAGTATTATACGGTAAGAAATGTGTCAGCAGAAAAGCTTAATGCCTCCAATGCAGAAAAGGTTCTGTTAGAGCCCTTTATCCAGGCGGCAAGGGAATTGGAAAAAGAGGGATGCCTGGCAATTACCACAAGCTGCAGCTTCCTGACCGGCTTTCAAAGACAGCTTGCAGATGCCGTCCATATTCCGGTGTTTACCAACACCCTCCTTCTTGCCCCTTTTATTCATTCCATGCTAAACAGCAGCCTTAAAATCGGTATTTTTACAGAAAGAGCAGATTTGATACACGATGATTATTTTCTCCAGCTTGGCTGGTCCGGTAAGGATATTCCCGTGTGCATCAGCGGCATGAAGAAGGCCTCTCCTTTTACCAAACTCTTTATCGATGATAATGTGGAGGGAGATTTGGAGGTTTTAGAGGATTGTATCAGAGAACTTACCCTCCGGCACATGGAAGAAAATCCCGATACCGGTGCCATTATTCTGGAATGCACCAACTTCGCCCCCTTTACCAACCTGATACAGACCCTATCCGGTGTACCGGTTTTTGGAATCAACCAGCTATTGGAATATATTGATTCCTGTATATTGGCACCTAAGTACTATTAATTTCTTATGGTTTTTCCAGAATAACTATTGCCGTGTTTAAGTCAAAAACTCACAAAGAAAAGGCTCTGCTCTTATGCAAAGCCTTTTCTTTATTCTATAAGCTTATTTTAAAGCTTCTCTGTTCTTCTGGATAAAAGAGGGGTTATTGGCAGCTATCTCTGGAAATCAATCCATACATTGCTCCAATAAGCTAAATCCGGAACTTCAAAGCGTACTGCAAAGCCGCGTTCCGTTTTCATTGTATCATAGGGCAGCTCCATTGCTTTTCCCTGGTAAAAATCCGGTGATATAAAATATACTCCCCGTACCGGTTTATCAACTTGAACCTGAAAAAGAAGGTTTTCCTGCTTTTTCGGGTCATCCTTCCCTGTATTCCATTCGCTTTCCTTATTGCCGCAAAGATTGATCATACTTATTAACTTCCGATTTTCCTTCTCCCTTACTGTTATCCAAATCCGGTCCGCTTTCCCGTCAACGCTCCATTTTTCATGAAAGCACTTATATTCCGTGTTATCCCAGCCGATGTGGGTCATACTGACATCAGAAAGCTCTGTGTCAAAGAAAAGTTCCATGTACTGTACAATAAAATCATAGTAATCTCTTAATTTTCTTCCCGCAGATTCCTCTATCACAGAATAATCCACATAATATCCCTGGGTCAGAATACCGTTTTCCTCTCCTACTAAAAGATGATAGGCGCCGTTTACCGTAATTGCGGCTGTCAGCAGATAAGCTGCATTAGCAGCCCGTTCCATGGAATCTGTCCGAAAAGGCGCAAGGTAAGCTGCCAGAATTACCGGTTTTTGCCCTTTACAGGCTCTTTTAGCATCCAGGATAATCTGTTTTATATGGCTGTATTCACAAAAAGGCTCCCAAACTTCAATATATACGGCATCCTGGGATGCTTCGGCAACTCCCTCTACCGGCCAGTTACCTACATTATTAAAGATAAGATGATTATCATCCGTTATCTGATTCAGTCTTTGTCTGGCTGCTTCAATGAGAGCCGGATATTCCTCCTTAAGCTTAACGAGGGTCTTTTTATCGTAACAGAAGGCTGTTTTTGGAAAGCCATAAGTATCCATGTGTATGCCGTCGAATCCGATTTCCGTGACAGCCTTTGCATACTCCGAAAGAAGATGTTCCCTCCAGCCGCATTTTTCTGCAACATTCATAATATAAAAGGTATCAATAAATACAAGGGGATCCCCTGCACTGGTGTAAAGCGCATTTTCAGGATGCTTTTTATAATATTCCCCGGAAGCAGCATAGACGGCACCATAACCCAGACTCTTCATACCATATGACCTGCAGGCGTCAATTTTCTTTTTTACCGTTTCTATATCAACCTCCCGGCCCATCATATCACGGTATTTCGTATCCTCTGATACCAAATTGTCATGCCGGTAGGACCAGTCATAGTATTGTACCATGTTAATATGAAATTTGCGGAGATTATCAACATCCTTTTGCTCCGCACCATCCTTTGTGTCAAAATCACTTAAAAAACCATAGCGTATTGCCCTCTTGCAATCATCTACCACATCAAAAGCCGTATGGAACCGGCAATTTTTATTTTCTGCATCTGTTACTGTTAAGTATACTCCATAGCCGCCGAACTCTGTGTCAGCACCCTCTAAAAGAATCTCATTCAATCCCTGTTCCAATTCCACGCTCTGCTGGTATATTACCTTATTAAGGCTCATTACCTGTATCTCTGCCTGTATTTCTTGCGGCCGGTTATTTTCCGTCTCCACTATCAGTTTTATCTTTTCTTTTGTTTTATATTGTGCCTTTTCCGGATAGATGTCTAATATCATTTTAACCTACTCCTTTCGTGAATATCTATTCTGTGATTGGATATTCATTCATTCGCAGTTGAAAGCTTGCGGTTTCTTAGCCTTTTAACGCACCCTCTGTCAGCCCTCTGATCAGATTTTTTTGAAAGAGAAGGAAAGCAAGAATTACCGGTACAATTGCAATAACAGCCGTTGCCGCCATCAGATTCCACTTTGCTCCCGCAAATTGCTGGAAATATACTGATAAAGCCTGTGGTACATTATGTTTTTTGCTGTCCTGAAGGAAAAATACTGCCTGGGAATAATTGTTCCATATTCCAAATCCATTTAAAATAATAATTGCCGAAGCTGCCGGCTTTAAGAGCGGAAACACAATTCTCCAAAAGGAAGAAAACCATGAGCAGCCATCTATAATAGCCGACTCCTCCAGTTCCCTTGGGAGGGATTTTATAAAGCCGTGAAATACAAAGGTGGATTGCGGTATTGCCAGCGCCGCGCAAACCAGAGCCATTCCCCACAGGGTATTTACGGCATGAAGTTTTATCATCAAAGTATACAAAGGAACCGTGTTTATAATTCCCGGTATCATCATACAGCTTATAAAAACAGCAAAAATCAGTGTATTAAACCGGTATTTGAACCGGGCTATCGTATAGGCTGCCATGGAGCACAAAAGCACAATGATGATGAGTGCCAAAGCTGTGATAAAAGCAGAATTAATCATTGCACTGCCAATATTGGATTTCACCCAGCCTTCTGCAAAATTCTTAAGGTAAAAATCCGGAATAAACATATTCCCTTCATAAAAAACTCTTTGCGGAGAATTAAGCGACAATATTATAAGCACCAAAAAGGGAATGAGGCAAAGGAGGCATATAAAAATCACGCAAAGATAGATTGAAACTTTTGATAATTTTCTCATAATAAACTCCTTTCCTATTCCATTGGCTTTGCTTTTGTCAAACGCATGGAAACCAAAACAGGTATTAGTATAATAAAGAACATGATGAGCGCTACTGCTGTTGAGTAACCTGTTTTACTGCCATAACACATACGCATTATATAGATACTTAAGGATTCCGTCTTATAACCCGGACCTCCTCCGGTTAAAGACATAATAATATCGAACACCGATAACGAACCAATTATATTGGTAACAACATTAATCCGAATAGAAGGGATTAACAACGGAAGTGTAACATAGCGGAATCTTTTGGGAGCTGTGGCTCCATCCATCCTTGCTGCCTCATAAAGCTCTAAGGGTACCGCCTGAAGTCCTGCCAGGTAAATCACCATAGTCATACCTGCATACTGCCAGACATTGACCAACACCAGTACCAGCATAGAATTTGCATAACTGGCAGTCCAATTGCCAAACCAAGCACCCCTTCCCAAATTATCAAGAAAATGAAAGACGAAACCTCTCCCCGGCTGCAATAATAAATACCAGATATATCCCATAATTAAAGGACTGATAACTGCCGGGAGGTATATAAGCATTCTGGCAATTCCTTTCCCCTTTATCTTACTGTCCATTAAAAGTGCATAACCAAGTCCGACAATATTCAGCAATGGGGCACTTCCCATCGCAAAGATCAGAGTAGTCCTTATATCATTGACAGCTCTCTTATCCTTAAAGAACTGAATAAAATTATCAAGACCAACAAAATGCGCTTTTGTGATTCCGTCCCAGTCTGTAAGGCTCATTCCGATTCCTTTCGCCAGTGGGTACAGAAAAAATATCGAATACAGAATAAATGCCGGGATCGCCATAAATGTATGCAGACCAATTCTCTTTTCTTTCATAAATTCTCCGTTCTTCTGCATAGCGGCAGCTTATTTTCACTTTTTATTTATGCAGTATCGCAAGCTTACCTGCGATACTGCAGTATTTATTTAAAGTTAAAAAATTTTACATTTTATTTGCACAGTGTTTATTTCATGCCTGCATCCCAGGCCTCTTCAAATGCCTTTGCAAAATCCGCTGCCGAATAGCCTCCGGCAAGCAATTCCTGAACCATGCGGCCTGCGTCATCTCCGGAGAAACCGGCAGGTTTTTCATTGGTAAATCCGATGTGTACCGCGCTGTTTAAAGCATTATTTACTTCTGTCACAATACCCTCTGACGCCCAGCTTGCATTAACATCCGTAAAGGCACTGGGAGATTTTAAGGCTTCGCTGTACTTTTTCTGGTTCTCTGCTTTGTATAGAAAATTTAAAAATTCGATTGCTTCATCCTTATATTTTGTAGTGGATGAAATAGAATAGCCGGAATCCTCTGCACTTAAAATAACAGGCTTTGAGCCTTCCATATATGCGGGATAGGGAGCAAATCCAATATTGCTTTCCATGTCCGGATTGGCTTCCAGAATACTGGACAGGCACCACATACCATTACTGAACATAGCAGCCTTTCCATTGGCAAAATCCTGGATACAGTTATCGCTGGTAGCAGTAAGAACATCAGAATTAATCAATCCCTTTGCCTGCATATCTAAAAGATTTCCTGCGAAAGTTGCTAATGCACCATCCGGAGCTCCGAAATTCAGCTTAGACTTATCATTGTCTAAGAAAGCCTTTTTCGCCTCTACGGTACCATAAGTGGCTTTGATATATCCCTGGGGAATAAATTCAATCAGATGTCCCAGATGCCAGGCTTCATTCCCAAAGATAAAGAAAGGTGTAACATCCGGCTTTTTCTCTTTAATTGTTTCCAGGTTGGCCATAAAGTCATTCCAGTTAGAAGCAACCTCCAATCCAAGCTCTTTGAATATTTCCTTGTTATAAAAGATGCCCGCCATTGTCATGTTGGTGCATATCCGGTATTGCTTTCCGGAGTCAACATCCGTGCACATATCCTTCATGGCAGGGGTCAGACGGCTCCACCACTGGGATTGATCCGATAAATCAAGATATTTGTCTTCATCGGCAAAACCCTGTTCATAGGTAGTCATAATATCCGGTACCTGGTCAGCGGCAAACTTGATTTTAATAATGTTACTGGCATCTTTTTGATATTCCTGCTCTACCGTAATCCTGTCCTGGGACGCATTAAAATCATTAATAATTTCATTCATTACGTCAATGGTCTCAATTTTACCGGTAAAGAATTTCAGGTTAACATGTTCCTTTTTTGTATCTGCCGCCGTGGGGTCTTCCGCTTTCGCTTCTTTTGTCGTCCCCTCTGTAGTACCCTGTGTGTCATCTTTTTTTGAAGTACTGCAGCCGGCAAGCAAGCCTATTATCAATACCAGGCTTAACATGATTGATAAAAGTTTCTTTCGTTTCATAACTATTACCTCCTCCTTTTGATAAATTAAGTCTATCACCCGGCCTCCGTTGTATAAATACCGAATTCTTTGGGTTTAAGTTCTAGTTTATTGGATACGCTAATCTTCTCTTGTACAGCCTGATGCAGGCTAGTATAATGTAACTGCAAAGGTAAAAACGTTCTTTTATAAAGAGGTGAACCAACCATGAAAAAATTTCATTTAGTTACCTACAGGGACTGGAGCTTTAAGAAGAAACTGCTTGTTATAATCTCCGCTCTCCTTACGGCCATTGTCATATTCATCTCCTTCTTTAGTTATATCCTGTATTCCGATAATTTCACCAGACAAACTGTTAATCAGACACAGGAAATTATAGAACAAGTTGCAATTAATGTAGACACTTATTTAGATGAATTATTCCGCCTTAACCTCTCTCCTTATTATAATGATACGATTATGGAGGAGCTGGAGGATGAATATAATACCCACAGTTTTGATTTGTACCGCAAGAGAAGCATTGAGAATTTTCTGGCTTCTGTTATGATTCTTCCAAGAAGTGAGATTCTTAGGGTATATATTTTAACCGATAATTATCTCTATTCTTATACAAGAACTCCTTACGACATGGGAGATTACAATAATTACAAAGATACGGACTGGTATAAGCAGGCAATTAAATCCTCCACTCCGGTATTTGTTCCCAACCACCCGGAAAAAATATACGGAGACAAACCTACGCGGATTTTCTCCATTGCCCAGAGAATCCGCAGTAAAGAAGATAATTCCAAGGTTCTGGCCGTTATAAAAGTAGATGCCAATTATTCCGGCATTAAGACCATCTGTGATAAGGTACAGCTAAAAGAAAAGGGCTCACTTTTCATCCTGGATGCCAATAAAAATATTGTTTACGAAAACAATAAGCTGGAGCAGAAAGATTTAATTGATAACCTTAATTTTTCCGAATATAAAAATGACGGCAGCTATCCTCAAACAATAGATTCTAAAAAGTATCTCATTAACGTTGCAACATTAAAAACAACAGGATTTAAGGTAATTGCTGTCAACTCCTATGAGGAGCTTACAAGAACTGCACGGATGATTCGAAATCTGATTATCCTGCTTGCTTTTATCTGCCTTCTGCTTGCTGTCATGGCTTTATTTTTATTTGTTCAGCGCTTTTTAAAGCCTTTATTTAAAATAGTCCATTTGATGAAGCAGGTACAAGAGGGTAACTTAAGCGTCCAGGTTGAAATAGAAAACAACGATGAAATCGGGTATCTGGCGGATTCCTTTAACCACATGATTCGGCAGATTAGAGAAATACTTGACAGGAATACGCAGCTCGTGAAAGAGATATACGAATCCAGGTATCTGCAAAAGGAAGCTCAATATAATATTCTTTGCAGCCAGATTAAGCCTCATTTTTTGTACAATACCCTAAATACCATCAGCCTTTTAATCAAATGCAGGGACTATAACGGAGCAATTCTTAGCATCGAAAAGTTATCCTTCTTTTTACGGGGAATTATGAATACGGACAAGATTATTCCCTTGTCGGCGGAACTTGATATTGTAGATTCCTATCTCGGAATCCAGCAGGCACGGTTTGGGGACAATCTAAGTTACCTGATTGACATTTCCGGGCAATTTAAAACCTTCATGCTTCCGGCACTAACCCTGCAGCCCATTGTAGAAAATGCTGTTATTCACGGATGCGAGGAAAAGCGCGGAAAGTCATTTATTCATATTTACAGCACTTCCGATGCGGATTGTCTTAGAATACATGTCACGGATAATGGGGCTGGAATAGAAGAAAATACGTTAAAAGAACTGCTCCAAAAGTTATCCCCTGAATATATGTCCAAAGAAGAGGTAAAAGAAAATACATCCCTGCCGGAAAGTATCGGATTAATAAACGTAAACAAAAGAATAAAGCTAAAATACGGGGAAGAATACGGACTGGATATTGTTTCTTTCCCACTGGAAGGGACACATGTTACAATTAATCTGCCATATCCTGAAAAATAAAAACTGGGAGGTGCTATTATGTACCGGACACTCGTTGTGGACGACGAACAGCTGATGAGGCAGTATCTTAGCACTACCCTGTCCTTAATTGACCAGGACTTTCGTGTTACAGGTATTGCCTGTGATGGCTTTGAAGCCGTTGAATTACTGAAAAGGCAGACCTTTGATTTGGTAATCACCGATATCAAAATGCCGGGAATGGATGGATTAAACCTGGCTAACTATATCTTTGATGCCTCTCTTAAGACCAAAGTGATTATTATATCCGGTTATAATGAATTTGAATACGCACAACTGGCAATTCGGTACGGCGTTTCCGATTACCTTTTAAAACCCCTTAGTGATGATGCAATGGCGGCAACACTTGGAAAAATCAAAAAGCTTCTCTGCACGGAGCATACGGCTCAAAGCCTGGCTGTTTCCATGGATGATTTCAGAAAGTATAATGATACTGAAATGAAAGCCGCATTTTTGTCAGCCATTATTAATAATGCTTCAAGTACCATTCAATCTCTTTATAACCTGCTGCAGGAGAGGAAAATCCTCTTCACAGAGCAGTATTCATCCGTTCTGTTACTGCGCATGGATGAGCTTCATTTACTTTTGCAGGAAAAGCAAACCCTGGAGAATACTTCTTACCTGCTGGAATTTATAAAATGCTGTACCCGGTTCTGCAGTACGAACCAGTACACTGCCGTCAGTGATGAAAAGGGAAATATGCTCATACTTCTTACCGCAGTATCCGAAGAAAAAATAGCTCTGGCGGCGGAATCTGTTTATAGGGATTTCTGTCAGCATTATTGGCCAAATGAAAGCATTAAAATCAATGCTTCCTATGGCTATATAGTGAAGGATCTGCTGCGCCTGGCAGACTCCTATACTTCCGCTTTGGAAAGCCTGGCCTTAACATTAAGAAATGTGCATTCGCCCATTACCTCCAATTATTATATCAGCCAGAAAAATTTTCTGAATGAACTGAAAACAATATGTGCATCCCTTTCAAATGATTATATATCAAAAAACGAAACGAAAATAATGACTGATTTGTCCATTTATCTTACGCTATTTCAGGATGAGATTAACGTTGCTTCTGTTTTAAAGTACGGCACCTACTTAATCCGTTATTTAATCAAAGAATGCAATATCAAAACAGAGTATATCCATCCGGCCTTCCAGGAATTAACGGTTGGTATAGACCGTACTATCCAAACCGGCAATCTAAGCAAGGATACCGTATTGATGCTCTTTTTTAAGATACTTAAGGTTTTGGATCATGAAGAAAGCCTGATGCACATACCGGAAACAACAAGTATCGTAGCACAGGCAAAGGAGTATATCTGCACCCATTACAAGGAGCCGATCAGTCTTGCCATGGTTGCCGACAGCTTAAATGTAACACCCAGTTATCTTAGTGACTTATTCCATAAAAACATCGGCGAGCCATATACAAAATTCCTGACCAGAATCCGGATGGAGCAGGCTCTCCTTATCCTGCGCAGCAATCCAAACGAAAAGATTTATAAAATAGCTGAAAAAACCGGATTTGTAAGTTCAAAACACTTTAATGCCGTTTTCAAAAAATACTATGGATTTACTCCGACAGAATATATCAGCAACAACCTGTTATGACCGGATATATACGGCAAAAAAGCTGCCCCATATCCTGGGGCAGCTTTTACTATTCCTTAAGCTGCATTAATCTCTATCATCATCGCATCGCGGTAATTCCGTTCAAAAATCTGCAAGATGCCATCCACCACCTTATGGCAAAGCTCAACGATATAGTCACAGTCTACTTTTATTTTCTTAGCTACCTTCAAATACTCTTCGTGCATCTTTTTGATAAATTTCAAAATCTCATCTACTGTGTCAAAAAGAAAGTTCTTTTCACGGTCCTTTACTGCCTCTTCACTTTTAACATAGCTTCTTAAAGCAGTTATCAGTTTCTTTTCATAACCGCAGTGTTCCTTAATATTTCCTGTAAAGATATTATTATGAGGATAAGTAAAATAATCAGCCAAGTAATGTGTGACTACCCCCAGATGTCTGCTGAAATACCTGTCTATACCTCTGTCCGTATCATAATTATCGGTTATCTTGATTATCTCCTTTTTCAGTATATCAAAGGTTTCTTCAATAGTATGTCTTCTGGTAATAAAGGATGGAATACAATCCGGCAGGATACTGCCGATATAAAATGCTTTTTTGTGATGGATAAGTCCATCATTCTTCATGCTGTTCAATAAATAACCTGATAAAGAAATATGCGATTTTTTCCTCATTTATGTCTCCTGTTTGAAAATTGACAAATAGCTCTTAGGTATTTACTACCTTAAGTGATTGTACACCGGAATTTCATTTTGTACAATAGATATATTGACTTTTAACAAAATCTTAACGGTATTGAAAAAAATAGTCTTATTTGACTAACTTTTTAGAAGCAACACCCAGACATTTCGTGTTTTCGGCATAATCCTTACCTGTTAAATTACTCCAAACATCCTGTACTTGATAACCATGTTCCTTCATTAATTGCAGAATATCTTGCTTAGAGTAATAATGATCACTTAAATTATACGCAGAGACTTCACCACCACTATCAATAACGGTATATTGGTTAAGAAATACATTTTCTTCTTCATAGTGAAAAGTCTGCTCAAGAACAAGATGCGGGTACGGCCTCCAAAATCCTGCTTCGCTCACATACCAATTACGCATAGATTGCTGTTCCCAATTGAATCTTGTAAATACATCAAATACAAATATCCCATCCGGTTTCAGAGCTTTCTGTATCTTTTGCAGTAATAAGTCGCGTCTGCAATCAGAAAGCGCACCAAAATCACAGTAAATCAGGAAAATGGCATCAAACTCACAGGAATAATCCATTGTAAGATAGTCCTGATATATATACTGAATGTTTAAACAATTAGTTTCCGCATACTTTTTAGCATAACTTATAGAATTTCTTGAATAATCCATCCCTACCACATCAAGTCCATGCCTGGAGAACCTGGTACAGTAAAGACCGGGGCCACAGCCCAAATCTAATATCTTAGCATTTTCTTTTAAATCAAGATATTTAACCATCCATTCTACGATTTGGTCAATTGTTTTATGATTATAACTTGCTGCATCCCAGGCAGGGTTTAAATGAGCTTCAAGCATTTGCTGTGAAATATGAGGGTCATCCCAGAATGGTTCTTCATTAGCAGCATATAAATCCGGCTTCTTCTGGGAGTTTAACAACAACTCCATATTTATGTTATCGTTTAAAATAAGATTCTTATTTCTTTTCATCATAATTAATTCCTCCAATATTTATTAACAAAATAAAAGCATAATAATTCAGCATAAAATAAAAACCGTAGATTTACTCTACGGCTTAAATTTCTGGATGAACTCACCTGTGAGTAATCTTAAAATCATAAGTAATTGAGTACTAAAAACAAGACTGTTTATAAAAACAGCGTATTCTTTTCTCAATTATTTAACTAAATGATTTTAAAATTACTTTTCCGTGTACACTTGTTATAATTCTAAAGCGTACCGGACAGCATTCCACCCTTCTATACTAAATTACTATGCTTATTCTGTTGAGCTTTATTTTATAAAGTATTCATAATTTTGTCAATACCTTGCATCGGTCCAGGTGTTTTTATTGACATTTCCTATATTTTCATGTAAAATTTATTTTGTTTATACTTTTTGCAGCTATTATTTTTTTGCCATAAACAATTAAGAATTCTATTTATGGCAGCACTACAGAATGGGAGATGATTATTTGGACTCGAGTGAAGTCACGTGTATGATATTATTAGGTGTTTTATTGTTGCTATCCGTCTTTTTTTCATCAGCTAAAACAGCTTTTACTACTGTTAACAAGCTGCGTATCCGCAGCCTTGCAGAAGAAGAAAACAAAAGAGCCAAACTGGTGAATGATTTGCTGGAGAGTCCTACAAAAATGCAAAACACTTTATTAATCGGCAATCTTATTCTTAATATAGCCATATCATCACTAGCTACCTCTCTTGCCATCGATCATTTTAAACCTGTCGGAATTGTAGTAACCATTGCTTTTCTTATCTTTTTCATGCTGGTTTTCGCCAGGATGATTCCGAATACCCTGGCAGAGATTAATTCTGAGAAATTTACACTAAAGTATGCGGGGCTTCTTTTTTTAATTATTAGAATTATGGCACCTCTTACCTTTCTCATTACGAAGATTTCTTCCTTATTTCTTAAACTTTTTCATGCAAATAACATGGAAAAAGCCTCTGTCATTACGGAGGATGAGCTGCGCTCCATCGTTGAAGTAAGCCATGAAGAAGGGGTAATCGAGATGGATGAAAAGCAGATGATTACCAACGTTGTAGATTTTGGGGATTCTATGGCAAAGGATGTTATGGTTCCCCGTATTGATATGGTATTTGCAGAGATTTCCCTGTCCTATGATGAACTGGTAGAGTTGTTTTCAGAAGATAAATACACAAGAATGCCTGTTTACAGTGAATCCAGAGACAATGTTCTTGGCATTGTGAATCTTAAAGATATCTTCTTCTATCAGGGCAGTAAGGAAGAGTTTCATATTAAAGATGTTATGCGGGAACCCTATTTTACTTACGAGTACAAGAAGACTACGGAGCTGTTAAAGGAAATGCGCAAGAATTATGTATCTCTTGCCATTGTAATAGATGAATATGGTACCACTACCGGCCTTGTCACCCTGGAGGATTTGCTTGAGGAAATCGTCGGAGAAATCAGGGACGAATATGATGCGGACGAGGAAGACAGTATCCGTAAAATATCCGATACCGAATACATTGCGGATGGAAATACAAATCTGGATGAAATTAACGAGGCAATCGGTCTGGATCTGGAATCTGATGACTATGATTCTATCGCAGGACATATGATTTATCTTCTCGACCATTTACCTGAGGTAGGTGAGAGCATAACAGACGGCAATGTGGTCTATACTGCGGATTCTGTTACGAAGAACCGTATTGAGAAAGTACATATCGTACTTTTGCCGGAGGATAATGCTTCAGTCTTTGATGATGTATCTTTGGTTAATACAGATGGTGCTTCTTCAAAAGATAAAAGTTCTGCGGATGATTACTCCATAGATTAAAAGATTATTAAGGAATGCACTTTAGACAGGGAAAAGCCCCTTCTTTTGCGCATTCCTCTTTGCTATAATAGGGTTCACTTAAATTTCCCGCCAGTTCTGTACAATTTTCTTTGTGGTAATATTTTTTGCCTCCTGATTCCGTTATGCAATAGGTTCTTGATTTTCTGATTCTGGCTCCGCCAAAAGCATACCGGTTGTAGGTATCAAGGGAAGAAGCATTATAAGGATACCCCTGGAAAACCACAAAAAGACTTATATCATCTATGGTTCTGTCCCAGTCGGTCTTATCAATGCCGGGCAGCCAGAATTGATAGGTTATGCCAAACTGGCCTGCTATTTCATTGTAATAATTCATGTAGATTTCCATATTCTTTTCCATCTCATTAATTACAGTGTTTCTGCGAACTTCATCAAACGCCCCTTCCTCCTGTAAGAAGGAACAGGAAACCGTATCTTTTACATCCCTGTAATCCCCCTCTACCGTTGTATTGCTTGCCTTATCAAATACCCTTACATAATCGTCAAGAGTAAAGCAGCAGATTATTCTTTCATCCTCATAGACATAGGGAATCTTTTCACTCCACCTCTTTACAAGAAGCTTCTCTCCTCCCCTGTCAATTACCTCTGAATATTGAATATAAAAGCCATCCTTGTCTGTAACCAGAATAACCGGTATATATCTATTAAGATTCTCCTCTGCTGCTGGCTGTCCAATTACACCAAAATTCGCATAAAGAGAAGTAAAAAACTGTTCTACTGCCTTTTCCTTATTGATACGCAGATTATGGCTGCTGTCCTTTTCCACCAGGAAATAGCAGCCGTCATCCACTGCATTGTCAAGGCCCCTGTTATAGGCATTACATTTTTCTGTTACTGCCTTAAGCTGGTCGAACCGGATATCCAATACACTAAAGAGAAGTATTTCAATTACAAGAAATATCAGGGCCAGGTCAGTCAGTTTCATCTCTTATTAATCCTCCATAGGTAATCAGAATAGACACCCCTGAAAGCATCCTTTGTGCCATTGTTTTATTACGGTTTATGATCTTGACCGATATGTAATCCCCCTGGGAAAAGTGATAAGCTTTCCCTTCATCAAAAGCTTCAAATATTTCATCCTCATAAGTATTATAGAAATAACTGCTGATGGTATCTCCTGCCGTATCTGTTACTTCATCATAATCCGGTGCTACCTTCCTGTGAGAATGGGTAATTTCAATATCATACAGGTTTCCGGTCTTATCAATCCGGCTGATATAATCGTAATACATAATCCTGCTTACTTCTCCCTCTGCTCTTATGCCATCCACCAGTCTGACTGTCTCCTGGGTGACATACAGCTGGCTTATGGAATCCTGTTTTTGCGCCATATAAAACAACGGAGCAATAAATAACAGCACCACTCCTGCAAATATCGCTACAATCTTACCAAAGACCTCCATTTCCTTAAGCCTCCCATCTCTTTAATTTCTGTGTGTAAAAATCATCTCTATAACAAAATCCTTCCCATCCAATACATATCCTTTGTTATAAATGCCTTCCGGCAGGATGGAATAGTCAAAGCTGTCCCTGTCAAAGGAATCTTTCGGATAGCTTATGCCATCTATTCTAATATCCGCCTCCAGAGAGCCTGTAAGATATCCTATGACTTCTGCCCTGGTAACTGTCAGGATATGCTCTTTCCCTTTGTATTCCATTATCTCCTGCTCCCTAAGAACATTCTGCCTGGCGGTAGAATTCTTTAACAGCCCTATACTGTCCCCTATATTTTTATAACTTAAGAGCAAAAGACTTACCCCAAGGCAGAATAAAAGCACGTATGCTGTCTGTTCCAATAGCTTGCCTGCCTGTTCCATACTTTATTTCTGTGTAAAGGATATTCCGATGATTGTTGCGTTGGTATCTCTTAATATGGCTCCGGTAAACTGCGCCTTCTGATTTATATAATAATTGCTGGTTATGGTCTGGGTATCCTTCACCGAGGCAGCGCTTACATCGCCAATCTTCGTATCGGTGTCCGTTAACATTCTGTTATAATATACGGTGGATTTCTTGGTGGCTACTTTAACAGCAATGTCTTCATTCTTAAACTTATTGATTGCATTGATAACCTCACTGCCTGTTACATCAAGACCGTCATACATCACCTTATCGGATTCCGAGAATTCTTTGTTCATACGGCTTATCTGTCCTGTACCGTTGGTTGCTGCCGCATTTGCCTCACGGCCTATGTAAAATCCCAATCCTACGACCAGACAGGTTATGATCACTCCGGCGGCCAAAATTAATCCTTTTAATGCGTTCTCCATTTTTTAATCTCCTTATTTTACTCTATTTTTTATTTTACTTTTATTAACGTCCTACACCATTTATTTGATCAATATAAACCTTATACATATCAAGACCTTCTAATACAAAGGGAAGGATAATGTAGAATCCTACCGTAAGGGCAAAGGGGACAAAGGCAATGGCCTTTCCCAATATTGCTTTTTCCTGAATGCTGATTTCATTATCTAAGGCCCTTTTTTCAAGGTAATTAGCCCTCTCCTGCTCCACATCATCAAAGGCACGCCTTAGCCCTATCTTATCGCTGTTTTGCAGTTCTTCGATCAACTTATAAAATGGTTTAAAAGGCTCCTTCTCCTTTAATTCCTCTAAGGCTTCCCATTCTCCCTCTGAAAGATTTCTGTTGCAGGTTCTTAGGGAATCCTTAAAAATATAAGAAAACTCCTCCATCCACTCAAGAACAACTGCTATATCCGCTCTTTCAATATGCATCAATATAAGGATAACAGACTGAAAAGAAAATATCTCATCCTCCATCTCCTGCTGCCGTCCCTTCTTAAGAAGGGAAAGAACTGCATAGGGAATATAGTAAAAACCTGTGGATACCATAAGGGCAGCTATCAGTTCATACCACTTAAAATACTCCCCCCTGATACTTTTTATCCTTGAATAGATATCTTCCGCGGCGATTTTCTGAAGATATTTTTCTTTTATCTTCCCTTCTTCTTTGATGGTTTTCTCTATTGCTTCCAGAGTTGCTTTTCCCTTTAGGAATTTTCTTGTATAGGAAATAATCACCTCTGATAAATCCTGTGCTTTCTTTTCCGATAAGGCACTGGTGGTGTAAGGCAGATCTCCTGCCTTAAGCCTAAGCTCTTTGTTTGCTCCGTGGAGAAAAAAGATAAGAAAGATACAGATAAAAAAACCGGAAATTCCATAAATAAGACTTTTTAAAGTGAACTGCCTGACTGTAAGATTCTCACCGGTAAGGCGAAGAAATTCTTCTTTCTTTTTTGCCCTTCCGTAGTCTTTATTAAGAATTGCATCCAGTAAGTTACTGATAATCCTTTTTGAACACAGGTTTCTAAGAATAGCATTATCCTTTAGACGCCTTTTCCTTTCTTCCCTCAAGGCAACTAAAAGCTGATAGGAAAAGAAGGTAAGAAGAAATATACAAAAGGTTAAGAGTACTCCAGGTGTTCCGCTGTAGAAATTATCAAGCTGCGAAAGGCCGCTGACAGCCCAGTTTTTGATAATCTGCAGAAACATTACCGGAAACACGGCTACCAGAGTAAGTCCGGAAAACAAATGCCTTATTTTATCTTTTTTTAATACTTCCATGTGTATTTCCTGCCGTAAATACCGTATGTTTATCAAAAAAAGGGATTGTCCCTTAACTTCTGCATCACCGTATTTTTGTATGATAAGGCAAAGATTCAGGAAGGTTTTTAAAAATCTGTCCGGTATATAGCTATTATAATCCTCTTTCTTTTCTTCTTCCGTACTGTTAAGAATGTCGTAGATGCATTGGGCATGCAGTTTTACAGGGTTCTTGCAAAGCTGCATGGCCTCGTATATGGCTTCATCTATCATCCCATGCATCTGATAGTACTGCCTGACCTCCGAAAGAAAACTGTCAAATTGAATCAGCAGTTTCCTTTTCTCCTTCTGTTCTTCAAATAGTATCAGCCCATTCCCTAAGACATACAGATAAAAGACGGTAAGAAGAACATAATACCAACTTTTATCAAGGGATAAGAAGGCAGCTAAGATAACCGCACCGGACACCCATATTGTAATTGCCAGTTTTATAGCTTTCTTCTCAATCTCTCTGCCTTCTTTCGGATAAAGGACTTCATACCTTTCCGTAAGACTTCTTAAAAACCTCCCGGTAAGAATAAAGCTGCTAAAAAAAACATATAGCTGATGCCAGCAGTTACCTTTCGGATTTTTACTGCCTGTCCGGTAGATACTGTAGGTTTCACGAAACAGCAATCTTTTTTTCAGAGCAAAACAAAGAATTGCAAATACAATAACAAAAAGAAATAACAGTATCAGAATAAGATATATTATTTCTGCATTATCCATAAGGTACCTCTTTTTTTTGTTCCAAAAATTCCAGAAATTCTTCCCGGTCCTTTACTGACAGGTTACCGCAGATATGCTCCCTGGCCTTCGGTGAGAAGTCCTGACCGAAGACGTATCTTCCCTCCCGAAAGGAAAGGATTTCTCTGGTTTCATAGGTAAGCGGGCTTGTCTTTCGCTTATAATATTCCCTGGTTGCTTCCACAAGCCCTAATGGCAGTTCCGTTCTGCAATAAGGTATAACTTCGGTTAT
Source organism: Anaerocolumna xylanovorans DSM 12503 (assembly GCF_900143645.1). Classification (GTDB taxonomy): domain Bacteria; phylum Bacillota; class Clostridia; order Lachnospirales; family Lachnospiraceae; genus Anaerocolumna; species Anaerocolumna xylanovorans. The sequence goes on from NZ_FRFD01000004.1 coordinate 149,093, forward strand.
CCGTGATATATACCGGTGTCCGTTTTTGTTCTCCATATGAATATCAATATTCACTGCCCCGGCAGCCTGGTATTCTGCTAATTCCTCATTGTGAAAACCGCCGGTCCTAAGCTGTGCAATTTTTAGATATGCCACAAAATCCTCCGTTGTTTCCGCATGATGGGAGCAAAGAGTCATCTTGGATATCTGGGATATTTCCACCAGATAATTGGCAGCTTCATGGGAAGCAACCTCTCCCAGTATTAGTACTGTTCCGTCCGTCTTTTTCATAGTATTTAGAATTTCCTGACCGGAAACTGTGGGGCTTTCTCTTAAGGAAAGAATGTTCCTTCCCGGGTAGGCTTTGTTCAGATTCAATTCATAAACCTGTTCATATACACGTATGGGATAGATTTCTTCTATAAATTGGACCAATATTTTTAAGAGTGTTGTCTTACCGCTTCCCATTTCCCCTGTAATAACAAGTGATAAACACCCCTTTACCATCCACCTTAACAGCTTTATGGCCATTTCACCGTTTTCTTGTGTTATGATTCTCCTAATATCCATGCTGGTTATTACATCATGCTTTCTTAAAAAAAATGCCCAGCCGGCGGCTACAGGAGGCCTGAATACAACTACTCTGGAGCCGTCTTTCATGTCGTTTAGGATATATCCTCTGGTCTCGCTTAAGAAGCCTGGATTATTGTTGCGATATATATTTTTGCATATTCTAATCAGTTCCTTTTCAGATGGGAAACGGAGAAATTTAAGACGAATGCTCTTGCCATGATAGAAAATCCATATATCCAATAAGCTCTTATCTGCCAGCATATACTTGTCCCAATCAGTATTTAGGTTTTCTGAAACCTCTGACAGATTTCCGCAAGAGACTCCTCCTGTAACGCCGTCTATTTTCATTTCCCTGATTCCATCAATAACACCAAAGCCTCTGTACTGCTGGTATACTCTTTGCGTAAGAACTTTTACCTTATCTTCATAGGAGAGGTAAATATTCTCTCCATAATATACTCTTTCAATATCATCTTCTGTTATGGCATAATAACTTTTTTCTCCTTCTTCTTTCAGGGCATCCAGGCTGTAATTTTCAATCAGCTTATGAAATCCCTCTTTTCCATAATTAATTTTGTAAAGGTAGAGAAGGATTTCAAATTTATCCTGGGGTTTTAATCTGGAAGGAATATCAAAAGCAATGATATTATTTATGGTATCCCCATCAAATCCTCCCTTTTTCTTTAAGATATCTTCCATATAATCTTTGATATATTCCTTCGCCTTTTCATCCCCGGCAGTACATTCTTTTAAGTTTCTGCGTATGAGCCGCCTGATATTTTCCCTTTTATTCGTTTCTGTCCGGTTTAGGTTCAACTCCCTGAAATCTTTACTCAGGATATCTGCAAAAGTCTCATCCACCGTATGAATCAGGCTGTCGACGGTAAGCTCCTGGTACTTAACCGCCGTTTTCCCTTCTTCCTTGTATTTGTATAAGGCTATCAGGATTAAGCCTGTACAAATCAATAATATAAGCCCCAAATTAAATATCAAGCCCTGCCCCTCCCTCATCCGATGCCTTATCAAGAAGCATTTCTGTCAGCTTTGATACATAGCTGAAAAATTCCGTAAGTCCTGCCTTGTTTTTAAAGGCCAGGCTTTTTAAGAAGAGCTCCTGGCACATTCCCTCTGACAGGACATCCATATAGGAAGTGTGATAAGGCACCGCATACAGCCTTCCCTTTAGTTCCTGATAGGTTTTTTCAAGATTTTTAATAGTATTGACGGAAGCTTTCTGATAACTCCCTATAAGAAAGACCGTTTTTTCAAAGGGAAATTGATATTGCAGGAGACATTCCTTTATCACCGCTTTATTCTGACTAAGGGTTACTGCCAGAATATCCGCTTCCTTCCACAGCATCCGGGATACTGGGTTATCCCCGCTGACAGCATCCGTAAAGATCATATCATAGCTGCCCTTTAAACTCCCGTAGAGATATGGCAGGTAAGCTGACATATCACCTTCCAAGGCTTTACTGTATTCTCCCGAAGTTCCAGGCAGCAGATTTACCCCTCCCTTGCCTACGCTTAGTATAAAGTTTCTTATAAGGCTTTCTGTATCACTATTTGCTATGAAATTGCCTGTCCTTATTAACCGCAGGATAGCATCTATTCCTATATCCCGGTAAAGCTCCTCCTTTTGTACGCCACCAAGAAGAACTTCCTCCATCTCCCTGTTATGATAATGAGTCTGTGTCAGAAGGACCTTTTTTTCATACCGGTAAGCTGCCATAAGGGCGGCTGCCGTCAGAGAGGAGGTTGTCCCCGTCTGACCTGCCGCAGGTCCCCAAAAAACCACATGCATCCCATTTCCTCCTTTTCAGCTTTTTTTCTGCCAGATTCAGCTGCGCTTCATCCATCCCGAAAAATCCCCGTAAAGCATCCTTCAAAAAATACCTGATTGCAGGAGAAAGCTTTTTGTAAGAAAAACTATTGTAATACTGCAGCATGGCTGCCATCTCCCTGTCAGTTTCATCAAAATAAAAATAATAGCTTCTCCTTTCCTGTATTCCCTTTTCCTGTAGCAGCTTATGGATGTATTTCTCCTCCATTCCCTCTGTAATATCTCTTATAAGAAGGCAGGTATTATCCCAAGCACCCCTGAAATATTCTATCCCTGTCATATTGTGCAGTCTGGTATCCGTAACTAAAAATACGGTATCACAAGTTTTAAGGGCTTTCTGGTTCATCTCCTGCCCAAAATCAGCAAGAACATAATCATACTCTTCTCCCATGACTTCCATATAGGTTTCCTTTTGGATATCCAGTCCCCTATAGCATGCTTTCCTCTCTTTTACAGAAGTCATATCTACTGGGGGAACACAGCAGGATAACGCCTTCTGTAAGGAATTATCCACAAGAAGCACCTTTTTATCAGAAGCTATCAACAATACTGCCAGATACATTATCAGGTCATAGCTGTCTGTCCCGGCAAATCCCATGCGCTTGGCTTTACTCGGCATAATCCACCTCCATTTTTACTTCACTTTTTTCTTCCATCCCCTCTTCCTTCCCGCTGTCAGCAGAAACTTTAACCGTATTACCGGCAGTATCTGTGTTCTGCGTCAAAGCACTTGTTTTCTTTTCGGTGCCTGTTCCATTAGGATAATAAAGGGGCGTATTAACCGAATAGGGATCTGACTGACCGCTGCCATACTGTCCATAATATGTCTTAAGCCTTTCCTCCAGCTCTCTTCTGCCTGTCTCATTAAAATAATCCCTGGTCTTTTCTGCTATATTGGGGTCTTTCTTCATCAGTTCCAATACATCTGTATTGGGTATATAGGTTACATAGGAAGGCTCCTGGCAGGAAGCTTGTATATATCTGGCCATATACAAATAAGAACCTGTTTTCAGATAACAGTCCACCAGCGCTGAAGAGATAAGATGAATTTCCTCCGGTGACAGATTAAGATATAGATATCTCTTTTCCAGGTCGATACGGTTTATGTAGATTTTACTTAGTACAATATAGTCCTCACCGTCGGGATATCGCAGACGGATATCTGTATAATCTCCCTCCCGTATATGTTCTCCTGCTATATTTGAAGAAAACTCTAATTCTCTTAGATCATCCTCTATTGTATTTTTCAGAAGCATATTCTTAAGGAGTTCGGTACCTTTTGGTATATCTGCCAATGCCTGGCTTCCTATGTCATCTGCTGTCATAAAATTTTTCTTATCCTGCCCCGACAGGGTCCTTTTACTTGCTGCCATCTCTTTTGTAATAATTTCTCCTGCCTTTATGTCCGTAACCGCCTCATAGGCTGTTACGGTATACCCCGACATTTCCTCTGCCATTGCTTCCATTCTCTCTTCATAAAAACCCTTTACCTTGACATAGCCTATGTATAGGCCAAATGGCAAAAGAATACAAAGACTTACGGTTAGTATTCTTTTTGCCATTTGCTTTTTTGAAAGCGGCCGCTTTAACCTTTTACTCATTCCATTTTTCCTTTCTGTCTCTGTTCTCTTCTCTTTGTATGGCTGCTGCTGCATGCCGCACCCCTGTTATAAAGGGATAATTAGAGTCCTCCCTTTCACATCCGTAATTGCGTGTCATAAATTCCACAATGGCACCTTGTTCTATCGCCTGGCTGTATTCCATGTTATATGGGATTTGTACGATCTTTGACATATGGAAGGAATATTTTTCAGAAATAGCTTGAACCTTTAGAGTATCGTTTCTATACTCACTTAGAAGAATAATACATTTTGATAATAAAGAAGAATAATTACGAAAGAACTCCTTAATAACCTTCTGGTCCTGTGCAAGGGTGACAACGATTAAATCCGCTTCCTCCAATATGATTTTAGAGCTTAAGTGGTTTTCGTTTGAAGTATCGATAAAGGTATACGATGCAAAATTTTCACTGGCCTGTAAGATTTTTATAATATTATCATTTAGGGTATAGTCAAAGATAAATTGATTGAAATGGTTCCCTATGGGAACATAATATAAAGAATTGATTAGAATTTCAAAAGATGCTTCTTTCATAAGCTTTTCATCTTCCATATAGAAAGAAGTTCTGTAGCTGCTATGCGGATCATTTAAGGTACAGATTTCTTCATATACTGTCCGCTCCTGTATCTCATTATAGTGTATTCTATCCTTGGTCCAATCTTTCGATACCTGATTTATAATATGCTCAAGCCCTTTATACCTGCTGATATTAACTGCATTCCTGGCCTGCCTCTTCTCCTGCCGGTGAATGAGCATATTCTCCAAAGAATTTTTTTGATAGTGATTTTCCAGCAATACTGTTCTGCAAGAGTTCTCAAAGGCCATAGCTATGCTGATACATGCTAAATTGCTGGTCACGCCAATGCTCTCCTTGACACTGCTCCAAAAAGCAATTTTCATATTTATACCCATTGCATATCGCAGGAAAGCCTGTGATACTGCCTCAAATAAAAAGGAGTGAAAGAATCACATTATGGCACCCTTTCTTTTTCTAAATTTTCTTTCACTCTTCCGCCCTTATTATACTAGAAAATATATATTCAAATACGGATACGCATACATATTATGTCATTGCTGTATCACCTCACTTATATGGAAAAATAATTCGAAAAAAGAAATGATGATTGATTATAAAAAGATGTTCTTGTGACAAGAACTTCAGACATATACATAATATATGAAAATAATGGAAAAGTAAAGTCATTTTTGGAATTTTTTTGCGAAAAGACCTCCTATCCTGTAATTTCTACGTCTGGAGGTCTTTTAAGAATTTAGCTAAAATAGTATTTCTGATTTTTTCTTTAGTAATCTGCTGCCATTTACAATCACCAGGACGCCACTGGCTATACCGGTGATAATGAGCAGAATTCCGATAACAAGATTGCCTACCCCGACAGACTTCATGGTAGTATAGACTTTTTCACTCATATCCAACTCCTGTCCGCTGCCTGTTGTGCAGCCTTTTCGTATAGTTTCACCCACTTATCCCTAATAGCTTGCCCCATACTGCTTGTAATAGGAATCAATCGCAGCCTTTAAGGCATCATCTATTATGATGTTTCCATTATAAGGCTTATTATATAAATGTTCAACTACTTCTTCCATCGTTACAATAGAAGTTGTACGGATGCCGTATACTTCTTCGATTTCTGCCAGAGCACTCTTTTCCCCCTGCCCTCTTTCCATACGGTCAACGGACACCACCAGCCCAAGAACGGATACTTCTCCCTGTGCATTCAATATGGGCATAGTCTCTCCAATTGAAGTTCCTGCTGTGGTAACATCTTCAATAATCACGATTCTGTCCTTGTCATAAATCGGACCGCCAAGAAGAATTCCCTTATCTCCGTGATCCTTTACTTCCTTTCTGTTGGAACAGTAACGGATGTCCGTATCATAGAATTCGCTGACAGCCATGGACGCAGCAACACTTAGAGGGATGCCCTTATAGGCGGGTCCAAACAGTACATCAAAATCCAGACCAAAGGCAGACTTGATAGCTCTTGCATAGTATTCTCCAAGCTTTCTTAGCTGGGAACCCGTACGGTAATAGCCTGCATTAATAAAGAAAGGGGTCTTACGTCCGCTCTTTGTTGTAAAGTCTCCGAATTTTAATACACCGCAGTCCACCATAAATTCAATAAATTCCTGTTTGTATTTCTCCATTTTAACTCCTTTCCTGCCTTTCCTGTACCTGTGAAAAATTTGTTTTAAGCCAACTCCTTGTTTATCCTATCAGTTAACACATCCGATAATTTCCTTGACATCTTGAATGCCTTCCTTTGCAAGGAAATCATTGATGCCGTCAATTACTTCCGCTGTCGCTAAAGGATTCCTGAAATTTGCCGTACCTACCGCAACGGCTGTTGCCCCCGCCATTAAAAATTCAATGGCATCTTCTCCTGTCATAATTCCGCCCATACCGATTACCGGTATCTTAACAGTTCTTGCAACCTGGTTGACCATGCGAAGAGCCACCGGCTTTACCGCCGGACCGGATAAACCTCCGGTTTCATTGGCCAATACGAACTTTCTCTTGTAAATATCAATCTTTGTTCCCGTTAAGGTATTAATTAAGGACAGGGCATCCGCTCCGCCTGCCTCTGCTGCCTTTGCCATCTCCCTGATATCAGTTACATTCGGACTTAATTTCATGATTACAGGCTGTTTTGCATACCTTTTTACCTGCCTGGTAATCTCTTCAACGGAACAGGTATTTTGTCCAAAGGCAATTCCGCCTTCCTTTACATTAGGACAGGAAATATTAATTTCCAGCATGTCTACCGCACAGTCACTTAACCGTTCTACCACCTTAAGATAATCTTCTGTGGTCTTTCCGCAGACATTCACGATAACCCTGGTATCATATTGCTTTAAAAATGGAAGGTCTCTGTTTATAAAGACCTCTACACCGGGATTTTGCAGTCCGATGGCATTTAACATACCACTGCAGGTCTCTGCAATTCTTGGAACCGGATTACCGGTCCAGGGTACGTAGGAAACTCCCTTGGTGGTCACAGCTCCCAGTCTGTTCAAATCAACGAAATCCGCAAATTCCATTCCCGACCCAAAGGTACCGGAGGCTGTTGTTACAGGGTTATCCCATTCCACCCCTGCTATGGTAACTTTCGTATTTATCATTTTCACCTAAACCTCTCCTATAGGGTATTTCCTAGAGTTCAACCGCTTCTGCTTTAAATACGGGGCCTTCCTTGCAGATTCTCGTGTTATCCACATTGGTATGATGGTCTTTTTCCTTTGTCTTGCAAACACAGGCCAGACATGCTCCGATGCCGCAGGCCATCCGCTCCTCCAAAGACATCCAGGCTGTGATATTATGCTCCAGGGCATATGCCTTTACCCCTCTTAACATTGGGGTGGGTCCGCAGGCATAAATCACAGCACCCTGTACAGCATATTGTCTGACAGCATCAATAACATTTCCCTTTACACCAAGACTTCCATCCTCTGTTGATAAATAGACCTGTCCATAAGGCAGGAACTCTTTATCAAGAAAAGTATTCTTGTCACGGTATCCAAGTACAATGCTCTTTTCGCAATCCAAACTTTTCGCCAGTTCCAGCATGGGAGGAATCCCAATGCCGCCCCCAATAAGGATTGCCTTTTTCTTCTCCATTGGAAATCCATTGCCAAGGGGTCCCATAACCTGAATCATATCTCCCTCTTTAAGCTTAGAGAACTCCTCCGTCCCCTTGCCGGCCACACGGTATACCAGCCGCAAAGAAGTGCGGTCTTCCTTTATCTCGCAGATGCTAATAGGTCTTGGAAGTAATCTATCTTCGCTGTTACAGTACAAGGATAAAAACTGTCCGGGGCTTGCTTTTTTTGCAATCTCCGCTTCTTCTAACCACATACTGAAAATCCCCGGTGCCAACTGTACCTGGGATGTTATTCGGGCTCTTTTCTGAACTGCCATGGTCTTCTCCCATCTGTTCCATTTTTTAATCCCATACATTATAAACGAAAACAAAACCTTGTACAAGTACCATTTTAGGTTTCTTTCCAATACCTGCTTCCATCCCTTGCCCTAACGAGAAATTTTCCATCAATAAGCCCTCTTCTTAACAGAAAGAAATCACCAAAGGTATGCCATTTCATGATAATCTCATTTACTTCCTTTTCAGAATACATTACCCCTTCTTCAAATTTTGTACTTATATAATATAACACTGCCTCTTTGCGTTCTTTTTTGGCAGGCCAGCTCTTTACTCTTAGCTCCTCGTCCAAAAACCGGCTTATCATCTCCTGAACTTCTGTCTTATCTTCAAATTTATTTTTATTGGTATCTTCCATAATAATTTCTTCCCTTTCTTATTGTGCTGTCAGCCAGTATTCCTTACAATCCGTTGTCCGTTCCATAAATCCATATTCTATCAGATATCTGCGAAGGGTTGGAAAATCAGCATATATTTCTTTTAATATTCTATTAAGTTCCTTTTCCTCATAATGCCTGCCTTCTTCAAAGGTCTCTGCTATCTTCTTTAATATCACAATTTTCTTCTTTTCTTTGGCAGGAAAATGCTTAAGTTTTAAAGGTTCTAATGTGTAAAAAGCCGTTTCCAGTATTTTATTCTTTTCCTCCTCCGTGGTAATGTATCTGTCATCCACCATGGTAGCACTTGAATGGATTGGAATAAGGTTATCTGCCTTCTTATTGTTCTCATGTGCTAATTCATAGACCGCAAGAAACATTCTTGCCTGCTTTGCCTTCTCTCTGAACATAAATTTCTGATGCCTGATAGTTGAAGGTGTAACTCCCAGCCGCTTTGCTATTTCATTATCACTTAATCCTTCTTCCGTGAGCATAAGAATCTGCTTCTGGTTATCTGTCAAGGTCATATATTTGCTGTCTGAATCCATCAAGAGCTCAAAAGGAGTTCCGTGGGCTTTGTATATATGTACCGCGGCCGCCTTTTTGTAATCATAAAAATGCCCATCTATGGGATAAATCTCTCCCTGCACAAACTTTTCACCGCAGTATCTGCATACGCACTCTCCGCCCCCTTCTTCTGAATAAACATATCCGCTTTTCAAGTCATTTACACCAAAATCATCCACTTTAACCTTCACCATATCCTTCTCCTGCATCTCACAATTTGCCATATCACAGGTAGTCCCCGTATATATCTTGAATACTGTATATAAGATTGTTTTTCAATACATTTATCATTTATATAAACTATATTATATATTAGTTTATATATTTAATCAACATTTAATAATTCTATTTATAAAATAGGTGTAAAAAAGATTGTCATGCCATTATGTATCTGTCACAGACTAACTTAAGATTCATGCTCAATTTTATTAGACACATATTTTAAATTATGCTATAATTATCTTTTGTAAATATTAGATTACAGAAAGGGTATATAAAATGGCAGAAAAAAATCCTATTGTAACAATTGAAATGGAAAATGGCAGCCTTATAAAGCTGGAGCTCTATCCCGACATTGCTCCCAATACAGTAAAGAATTTTATTTCTTTAGTTCAGAAAAACTTCTATGACGGACTTATCTTTCACAGAGTTATCCGCGGCTTTATGATTCAGGGCGGAGATCCGGAAGGTACCGGTATGGGCGGCCCAGGCTATTCCATTAAAGGAGAATTTTCATATAATCACTTTGAGAATAACTTAAAGCATAATGCCGGTGTCATATCCATGGCAAGGTCACAGATGCCCGATTCAGCAGGTTCCCAATTCTTTATTATGCACAAGGACAGCCCTCACTTAGACGGCTCCTATGCCGCTTTTGGTAAAGTAATCGAAGGAATGGATATTATAAATGCAATTGCAGATGAAAAAACAGACTATTCCGACAGACCGCTGACCCCTCAGGTTATGAAAAAAGTAACCGCCACATTATTTGGAGAAGAATACGGCGAACCTGAAAAAATGTGATAACAGGAGGCTATTCTATGGTAACAGAAAGGTTACAGCATTTAAGAGCCTTAATGGCGAAAAACGGTATTCAGGCTTATCTGCTGCCCACCTCGGACTTTCATGAATCCGAATATGTGGGAAATTACTTTAAATCCAGAAACTATATATCCGGCTTTACCGGCTCTGCGGGAAGTGTAGTCATTACCCTGGAGGAAGCAGGACTTTGGACAGACGGAAGATATTTTATCCAGGCTGCCAGGGAACTGGCCGGTTCCGGCATCACCCTATATAAAATGGGGGAAGAAGGCGTTCCTACACTGGAGGAATTCCTTTACGATAACTTAAAGGAAGGAGATGTCCTTGGTTTTGACGGGAGAGTTGTCAATGCAAAGTTAGGCCTTCGCTTAAGCGAGAAATTAGCTGCAAAGAAGATTTCAATCCATTATGATAAGGACCTTGTAGATGAAATCTGGACAGACCGCCCGGAACTTCCTACTGCTCCTGCTTTTCTTTTGGAGGAAAAATACTCCGGAAAATCAACAGCCTTAAAACTTGAAGCTGTAAGAAGCGAAATGCAGAAAAAAGGAGCCGTTTACCACATCATTACATCTCTTGATGATATCGCATGGCTCTTTAATATCCGCGGCGGAGATATTGCCTATAACCCGGTGGTTCTCTCTTACGCAGTGATCACCCAGGAAAAGGCTATTTTATTCGTAGACGAAAAGAAACTGTCAGAAGAAATCAAAGCAGGACTTAAGAAATTCGGCGTAGAAATCAGAGGTTATTTTGAAACATATGAATTCGTCAAAACCCTTCCGAAAAATGAAAAAATATTACTGGATACTGCCAAAGTTAATTATGCAATTTATCAGAGCCTTGGCAAGGACGCTTCTATTATTGATGCCCCAAATCCTACGGTGCTTCTTAAAGCTGTTAAAAATCCCGTCGAGCTTGAGAATCTTCGCAAGTCTCATATTAAGGATGGCGTTGCCGTCACAAAATTCATCCACTGGCTTAAGAAAAACATTGGAAAGACAGAAATAACAGAAGTCAGTGCCAGTGACTATCTGGAGAATTGCAGAAAAGAACAGGAAGGCTTTATTGATTTAAGCTTTAATACCATCAGTGCTTACAACGCAAATGCGGCTATGATGCACTATTCTGCAACGGAAGAAAATCATGCGGTATTAAAGCCCGAAGGTCTTTTACTTGTTGACTCCGGCGGTCAGTATTATGAAGGTACTACGGACATTACCAGAACTATAATCCTTGGTGAAATCAGCGATGAAATAAAGAAGCATTTTACCGCTGTACTCCGAAGTATGCTAAATCTTGCTGATGCGAAATTCCTTTATGGCTGTATCGGACAAAATCTTGATATTCTTGCCAGAGGCCCCATCTGGGATATGGATTTGGATTATAAATGCGGCACAGGCCATGGTGTCGGTTATCTTCTTAATGTCCATGAAGCACCCAATGGTTTCCGTTGGAGGAAGGTACCCGAAAGAGATGACGGCTGCGTACTGGAGGAAGGTATGGTAACTACCGACGAACCCGGCATCTATATGGAAGGCAGTCACGGCATCCGCACAGAGAATGAATTGATCTGCCACAAGGGTACGAAGAATGAGTATGGACAGTTTATGTACTTTGAACATCTGACCTTTGCTCCCATCGACTTGGATGCAGTAGACACTTCCTATATGACCGGGAAGGAAATTGCAAGCTTAAACCGTTACCACAAAGAGGTTTATGATAAGATTTCTCCTTACCTTAATGAGGAGGAAAAGCTTTGGTTAAAGGAAGCAACCAGAGCCATCTGATGCATCATTACTAATATAGTTTTCTTTACCCTGTCGGGTGTTATATATGATAAACAAACGACAGGGTATTTTGTTATCCACATTTTTCAATTAATTCCTGCAGGTTATCCCCAATATATCCGTAAGCCCGTTCAAGGAACTCTTCGATTGCAGCACTTTCCTTATAGTAACTTTGAATGCATTCCTGCGGTGTCCTCTCCTGTATAACTGCCGTGTAAAACTGTTCATATGCTCTCTGGGGATAAGGAACTAATTCCTGCAGCCCCTTTGTATTTAAAGTCGGGTCAACAATCATCTCTTCTAAAAACCATAGTGGTTCCGGATGCTCCGGCTCCCTTTCTTTCTCATAGCCATGCATGGATTTCCACTTTTCAAATAATACGAAATGATTGATTTCATGCATTGCGGCTTTATATATATTTTCTTCCTTCGTCAGATAATGAATCCAGAACTCCTTTGTCATCACTTTTCTGGGAAAGAAACTATACAGCCCAAGATAGCAGATTATATCACCGGCTTCTTTTTTCCAGGATAAATTAAATTCCTGAAACAAAACCGGTAATGCCGGTGCAATCACCTTATTCAGTTTATCCTGTATCTCCCCGGCCTTTTCCAACATCTCTGTTCGCTCACTTTTATATTTTCGTTCGAATACCTCTTTTACTGTATTGCGGATATCCTCATTTGTCATATCAAAATGAATTCTGCCTGACAATTCCGGAAACGCCCGGAATATTCTTTCCTGAAAAGGTAAACTTTTATTTCTTTTAAGAAACTCTGCATCTAGACTGTTTGCCACACAATCAATATTAAAATCTAAATCTGAAACTTTTACATGAATTGCCGGTATCCAATTTTCCATATTCCTTTTCCTTCTTCTGCTGTTTATTACGATTTGAAACTATATATTCTCACTTCCATACCAAGTCCGAATATACTACAACATGATCTATCCAGGCGCCGGACTGTGAGCTGACGGCTCCATCCTCAAGGCTATAATCATCCGGCAGCTGCTTCAAGGAAACATCTGCCGGATTCTTCGACCATATACATAACACTAACGTAAGAACAATTAAAACAGCGATAAATTTTTTCATTTTATTTTCTTCCCCCAATTATAAATTCCCCATATTATTCTATTTCCATATTATCATGCTGCATATTTATTTTCAATAATTAGGAAGGGATTTCGCATTGACAAATCATTTTCTATCTGCTATACTCATATAAAATTCATAGTAAAACGCTAGGAATGAGAGAGTATGTAGGTTATACCCTTACAGAGAGCTTTTGTCAGGTGGAAAAGAGCAGGGTGAATTTATAGAAGATGGCTCAGGAGCGGTGCGCCAAACCGTGTAAAACGCTTAGGACGCAACAGGTTTGCCTGTTACAGCAAAGGAGTATAATTATCCGGATGGATAACGTACTTGCTAAGTTCTTTTGCCGTGAGGCAGAGATAAAATGAAGTGGTAACACGGGTAATACTCGTCTTCTAAAAGGAAGACGGGTTTTTTTTATCTGTTTTTACCCTCATCTATCCGTTCCCTTCATCTTACTGTATAAAAAAAGCTTTTAAAACATTTACATGAGAGGTTTTGGCCTGCACTGCGGCCACAAACTTAAATTACACATAAGCAGTGCAGAAATGAGGTTGAAATATGGATTTTACTACTCGATGTATCCACGGAGCTGTCGACAAAACACATAATACCGGTGCTGTCAGTGTTCCCATCTACCAATCCGCTACTTTCGCCCATCCCGGGATAGGTCAAAGCACCGGCTATGATTATTCAAGGCTTCAAAACCCCACCAGAGAACACTTAGAAAAAGTAATAGCCAACCTGGAAGAAGGCACAGACGCACTTGCCTTTAGCACCGGAATGGCAGCAATTACTGCTCTTATGGAGCTCTTTTCCATAGGAGACCATATCATTGCCTCCGAGGACCTCTATGGCGGCACTGTCCGTCTCTTTGACAATATCAATAAAAAGAACGGTCTTGACTTTGACTATCTTGATACCTCCGATTTGGCAAAGCTGCGTTCCCTGATACGAAAGAAAACAAAGGCAATTTATATAGAAACACCTACCAATCCCATGATGCAGGTAACTGATATCCAGGCTGTGGCTGCCATTGCAAGGGAGTACAAGCTATTGGTTATTGTAGATAATACCTTCCTTACACCATATTTTCAGCGTCCTCTTACTCTGGGCGCCGATATTGTTGTCCACAGCGGTACAAAATATTTAAGCGGACACAATGATACCCTTGCCGGATTCTTAGTCACTAAAGAGACTGATTTATCAGAAAAACTGCGCTTCATCTATAAAACCACCGGGGCATGTCTCTCTCCCTTTGACAGCTGGCTTTTAATCAGAGGAATCAAGACTCTGGCAATCAGAATGAAACGTCAGGAAGAGAACGCATTGAAACTTGCTGCCTTTCTCTCTTCCCAGGAAAAAGTGAAAAAAGTATTCTTTATAGGCCTGCCTGACCATCCCGGCTTTGAGGTTTCAAAGAAACAGGCTTCCGGCTTTGGCTCCATGATATCCTTTGAAGTGGATACAGAAGCCACTGCAAAGCAGGTCCTAGAAAAGGTCTCTCTGATCCTTTTTGCGGAAAGCCTGGGCGGCACGGAGACATTAATTACCTATCCAATGGTGCAGACCCATGCAGATGTCCCTATAGCGGACCGTCTTTTAAGAGGTATCAATGAATGCCTACTGCGGATGTCCGTAGGTCTTGAGGATGCAGATGACTTAATAGAAGACTTAAGGCAGGCACTCTCCTAGTCTTTTGAATTTTATGAGGTTTTCTGCGTGTGAATGTATTATAATAAGGACAAAACAGGAAAAAAGGAGAATGCTGCACATGCCCTATGATTTTGATAAACTGACTGACAGAAAAAATACAAACTCCCTGAAATATGATTTTGCCAAAGAACGGGGCAAGAAAGAAGACCTCATCCCTATGTGGGTTGCCGATATGGATTTTCCCACTCTTCCCGAGATTACAACAGCCCTTGTAAAGGCGGCAGATCATGGAATCTTCGGTTATACCGAAGTAAAGGAGGAGTATTTTAGAGTCCTTCATGAATGGTTCTTATCACACTACCGCTGGGATATCGCGAGAAAATGGCTTATAAAGACTCCCGGCGTTGTATTTGCAATTGCCATGGCTATACGTGCCTTTACAAAGGAAGGGGATGGCGTTCTCATACAGCGTCCGGTATATTATCCTTTTTCAGAGGCTATTTTAGATAATAACAGAAGGCTTATCAATAATGCGGCTGTTTATGAGAATGGCTCCTACCACATAGATTTTGACGATTTCGAACAAAAAATCACAGACAACCAGGTTAAGCTCTTTGTTCTTTGCAATCCTCATAATCCAATCGGCAGAGTCTATACAAAGGAAGAACTTATACGCCTTGGCGATATCTGCGTGAAACATGATGTGCTGGTGGTATCGGATGAAATCCACGCAGACTTTATA
Source organism: Anaerocolumna xylanovorans DSM 12503 (assembly GCF_900143645.1). Lineage (GTDB taxonomy): Bacteria > Bacillota > Clostridia > Lachnospirales > Lachnospiraceae > Anaerocolumna > Anaerocolumna xylanovorans. The sequence goes on from NZ_FRFD01000004.1 coordinate 164,334, forward strand.
CATCCGGGACATGAGCACCTTGTATTTGCTTCTATCAAAGAAGAATATGCGAGCAGGACCATCACCTGCACCGCTCCCAGTAAGACCTTTAATCTGGCAGGCTTGCAGGTGTCCAATGTACTGATACCAAATCAGGCTTTAAAATACAAATTCAAAGAGGAAATAAATAAAACCGGCTACAGCCAGTTAAACACCATGGGGCTTATTGCCTGCCAGGCAGCATATGAATATGGGGACAAATGGCTGGCGGAACTGAATGCCTACATTTATGATAATATTAGGACCGCAAAGCAATTTATTGAAACAGAAATCCCTGCCTTAAAAGTCATAGATACACAGGGAACCTACCTCCTGTGGGTTGATTTTCGGGCACTTGGGATGGAAACAGGAGAACTGGAGAACTTTATTGCAGAAGAAGCAGGCTTATGGCTTGACGGAGGCACTATGTTTGGGCCGGAGGGAAAGGGCTTTGAACGGTTTAATGTCGCCTGCCCGAGAGCTACCTTATTAAAAGCATTGAACCAGTTAAGGGATGCCGTCATTTCCTTAGAATAAAGTTGGATACTATAGTGGCATAAAAACAGCAGGGTTGCCAATGCTATTCTATCGCAGCAACCCTGCTTCTTCTTAATTGAATGTTATTTCACACCGGTTTCTTCCTTCGTTGCGCCTGCCTGAATTCTTTCAAACTTCTGCCAGACTCCTGCATACAATATATTGCGAAGAATATCCGCATTCAGCAATATAGGAAGCTTCTCAAATTCTCTGGTGCAATCAGCCATCATAAGGTTTAATATTTCTCTTTTATCAATGTCCTTTTCCTGCAGCAGAAAAGGATTATAACTTCCGCTCTTTTTATCTTTTTCTACATCTTCACTGGCATCACACAGATATATGAATTTTCCAAGATAGAAACCCAGCTTTTTCAGAGTTTCTGCCCACTCATCTTCCCTGTAGTTAAATATTTCCCCTAACATTTCCCCGGTAAGGCCGGCTGCCATATCCAGACTGGATTCCTTTCGCTTTTCACACTCTGTCAGTGTTTCCATATAATGATTAACAGCCGCTGCCTGCCTCTCGTATTTCTTCTCAAGCTTTCGATAACTTCGCTCCAGAATTTTGGCAAAAGAAAGCTTTCCTATATTTCTGTCATCTGTCCAGTCATCCATCAAATTATGATATGCTAATATAATATTCATATCAGCCGCATACTCCGTTATCTCATTGTACCTCATAACATGTTTTTTGGCCGGATGAGCGATGCAGCGGTGTGCTTCTCTTTTCTCTTCCGGTTCATACAGTCCGCTAAGCAGCACAATGAGAAAAGTCATATCAAAGGTCAGTGTCAACTGCCCCAATGCCCCGTATTTTCGTTTCAGAACCTTACAAAGTCCGCAATAATAAGCATGGTATTTTTCATAATCTTTTACTTTTAATTCCGGCTTATTAATTGTGACATAACCAAACATACTTTGTCTCCATTTCTGCACTTGTTTCTTGCATACAGGCTTTCTCCTGTGAATTCCGAATCCACGGGTATTTCAACTCTTACGTATGAATTCTGCATGGCATTTCGGGCAGGTAATACATATTTTCCCTTTTCCCTTGGGTACCCTTATTTTTTGCTTACAGGTAGGGCACCGGTAAATATGGTATTTCTTATTCCTCTCCCTTGTTGCTTTATCCATCTTAAAAAATCCAAGAAATCTGCTCTTAATGACTAAGAATTTTTGATTTTCCGCATATCTTTTACCAACATTCCTTGAGAACATTCTCACATAGCAGACTATCAAAATAAAAACAGAAATTGCAGATAGCAGACTGCTTCTAATAACATTAGACAATAACAGGGCAATGATACCTGCCCATATCATGAATTGTCCCAGATTATCTATTCCATATCTGCCTACCATAAACTGTCTGAATTTATCTCTCATAATTCTTACCGTCCATCGCCACGAAACCAGATGGTGAATCCTGTGGCATCCTTCCTCTTATATTTTTTAACATTATTTATTAGATTACACAGGTATAATACCTGTTTTGATGCTACAACAGAAAGCGGAATAACTGAAACACAACCGAAGTAATTGAAAAGATAGATTTCTCGGCTCTTGTAAGCTCCTTTGCCTCAACAGAAGCATTACTGCCATAGCTGCCGTCCTTTTTTACCTTCAAAGCTTCTTTCTGCATTTTTAGCATGTTCTCTTCCAGCAATTTATTGAATTCTTTTCCCCTGATTACCAAAGCAACCTCTGTGTCTATATATGTGCTTCGCATATCCAGATTATAAGACATCACCGCTGACAGGTCATCATCGATGACAAGGGATTTGCCGTGAGTAGAATGACTTCCATAAAATTCATACAGCGTAACTCCTGTCCCCAATAACTTTTTTCTGTTTAAAGTGTAATCAGAAGAAGCCATAAAGTTATCACCTACAGCCGTGGAATTAAGAAGCATCGTGATATTAGGCTGTGCCTTTGCCGCCTCCGTCATCTCTTTATACATATCCTTACTGAATACGGCATAGGGAGTCTGTATAAATACCCTGTCCTTTGATTTCTCCATAAGGGCAACCAACTCTGAAAATACCACCGGTTCCTTGGCATAAATATGGGTGGGATTTGTAAGTAAAATGGCATTATCCACAGGCACCGTTAATTTTGTATAATTACTTTCCGCATCAAATATATCCTTTTTCTGCTCTATTAAATTTAGATAATGGGTGTTTAGCTTTTCCTCTGCCTGCCTGATATCTTTTTTATAAAAAGGAACGTTTTCAAAAACAGGTTTACATACCTGTAAATCCCAAACACTCTCAAAATAATCATAGGTTTGCTTTATTACATCATTTCCACTGCTGTCCCCACTCTTGTAAATCAAAGCCTCTCTGTCAAAGCTGGCACCTCCGCTGTAACTCCCAAGAAAATAGTCAAAGGTATTTCTTCCGCCTGACAGCAGGAGATCATCATCTACTAACAGGTATTTGTCATGTAATCTGCCGTGAACTGTCCATGGCTTTAATAGATTGGGTGTATTGTAAAAACGTATTTCAATATTATTATGGGTACCTGCTGCATAATACTCCGATTCTCCAGCCATATGAAGCGTTCCATATAAACCATCCACTAATATCCGGACTTTTACCCCTCTATCCGCTGCCGCAAGAAGTGCCGCAAAGATATCATCAGAGCTTTTTCCCGGACGAATGTCAAAGGTTGATAACACAATTCTCTCTTTTGCATCCTTTATCATTCTAAGCCGTATATCAAGAGCTTCTTCATTCGATTCAATAATACCGGCTCTTAATCCCTCCGACTGTCCATAGATTTTACTTACCTTGGTATTATTCCAATCTGTTTTTTTGTATTTGGGTTGAATAATAAAAGGAAGTGACGAACCGACTATTATATATAGCAGAACTATTACAGCAGTAATTGATATGATTCTTCCTTTTTTCATACCCTTACCTGTCCTCTTTTGTTTTAACAAGTGAATTAATTAATAAGTCCAGTATTCACCATACCGCAGTAATCTTGTATTGTCAATGGATTGCACCCATTCTTAATTTACTTTTTATACATATCAGATTTTTTTCATTAATTGGTTTGAGAATCTGCGAACAACTTCTCATTGTGGGCATTTTTCTCCCGATATAAGCATATATAAAAGTAATTCCACTTATCATGCAGTGCATTAACCGCCAGGGGGGTAGGTTGAAAAATAAAAGACATTTTTCAAATTTTTATTTAAGCAGTATCGCAGGAGGACCTGCGATATGCATGGAGGGTAGGTTGAAAATGGATAATACTGATAATACTCTAAGTCCAATCGACATGGATCAGCATTCTGGCAAGCTTCAGATACAGATAGTATGTGAAGCCGGTCACAGGCCAATTGATGCTGCTGTCGTAAAGATCTATAACAGCACTAACCCTGATACTTTACTTGACCGCCTTACCACTAATATATCCGGTATAACGGAAACCATTGACCTTGATACTCCCCCCCTGGAATACAGCATGCAGCCCCCCGGCCCAAAACCCTACTCTGAATATCTTGTTGAAGCAAGTGCTCCCGGACTTCAGACCGTTACAGTAGAAGGGGTGCAGATATTTCCGAATACCTCTTCCCTTCAGATGATTTTTCTTCCGCGGATTACCGAAAACAGTGAAAATTCAAGGAGGATTGTAATAGGGCCTCACTACCTGTATGGAGGCTATCCGATAAAGGTATATGAATCTGAAGTAAAGGAAATGCCGGAATCAGATGACCCGTTCGTCATTGCAATCCCCGAATATCTCATTGTCCATGATGGTATACCAGATGACGCAACTGCCATTGATTATTATGTAGAATACAGGGATTATATTAAAAATGTAGTATCCAGTGTGGCCTATGCTAATTGGACCGATGCGACCCTCTATGCCACCATCCTGGCAACCTTGTCCTTTACTCTCAACCGATATTTTACCAACTGGTATCAGAGACAGGGCTACTCCTTCCACATCACTGCCTCTCCCGCTTATGATCTGCTATGGCTTTATGGACGTAATATCTTTGACAATATCAGTCTTGCTGTCGATTATATGTTCAATTTATTCTTAGCAAGACCTGGCATATTGCAGCCAATACTTACACAGCTCTGCCGGGGTGCTATATTGGACTGTCCCCAGATGATGTCCTTATGGGGTGCCAAGGCATTAGGGGATACCGGCTATGATATGATGTATATTCTTCATTTTTACTATGGGAGTGATTTATATATCAGCTACACGAATGTAATAACCGGTCTGGTTTTCCCCTGGCAGGGAACAGAATTAAAGCTTGGAAGCCAGGGAGGAAATGTGGGTGCCCTCCAAAAGATGCTGGAATTGATAGGAAGAGTCTATATAGCCATTCCCCTTTTGGGAGAAGGCGGAACCTTTAACTCTCAAACGGAAAAAGCAGTATCTACCTATCAGGAAATCTTTCACCTGCCTGTAACCGGTATTGTAGATGCCGCTACCTGGTATTCCATCACAAGCCTTTATAATAGTTTAATAGATGAAGAACGTCATTGTAAATAGAAAAGAGAAATCTTTGCATCCCCCAAAAACACAGATTACCTGCTCTGTATGCAATAACCGCAGACATTAGTCCGCATATGCACACAAGCAGGTAAATTCCAAAAGGTTAACTTAAAAGCTCTGCCAGTTCTCCCATATACACAATATGAAGCTCGTGAAGAGCTCTTGTAATTGCAACATATAAAAGCTTGGCATCTGCATCACTCTTTTCATAGCTGCTGCTATCGGGATTCCATAAAAGCACACTGTCAAACTCAAGACCCTTTGTCATATGAATGGGAAGCACCATAATACCATTTGTAAAGTTCATCTCTTCCATATTTTCCTTTAAGGATTCCAGCTCAATGAGTTCTTTCAGCTTGTCATATACCTCCTTTGTTTCCTCTTCTGTCCTGCAAATAACAGCTTGTGTAGTATAGCCTGCCTCTTTGCTGCATTTTAAAATCTGCGCTGCCTTATGAAGGATTTCCGTTTCAGATTTCGCCTCATAGACCTCTACCTCACTGCCATGCCTGATAATCGGCTCAATATCATAGGTCTTAAATGTACAATGCTTCAATACCCGGCTGGCATAATTTGATATCTCTACCGTATTTCGATAGCTTTTTGCCAATACATAAAACTTATCCTTCTCTTCCGAAAAAACTTTCCCTCTTAGAGCTTCCCAGTCATTCATTCCGGTATCATAATGAATATTCTGGGTGATATCTCCCATAATGGTATAAGTACAGTTCGCAAATAACTGCTTCATACAGTAAAATACCGATACACCAAAATCCTGTGCCTCATCTACTATAATATGACTGACATATTCAAAATCCTTCGTGAACTTTAATCGCCTTTTCAGATAAGTAAGCATGGCAAGGTCATAAATATCAATTTTTTTTCCGGTAAAATCCTCCATAAGAAGGCTTACCACTTCCTTTTCCGGCAGCACACCGGAAAATTCTTTATAGAACCCGGTATCTAAAAGACTCTTAAGAAAATCCAAATATATCTTCTCTAAATCATACTTTGCAACTTTTTTTCCAAAGTAATCCTTATATTTTTTTACTTCTATGCTAATAACTTCTTTCTCCTGCTGCTCTCTTTCATTAACCAGCCTGATTTTACTTAGCAGACGTTTATTTAAGAGTTCCTGCTTCTCTGAAAGAGGCTTCTCCTTAAATATCGAAAGGAACTCCCTGATTTCATTTTCCGAATAGATATTCTTTCCATGATAAATGATATCTTCCGACCGTATTATTGTCATCTCATACCAGTCAAGATAATATTCCAATGCTCTGATAAAATCAAGAGAGCCTTTATAACGTTTTAGCAAAGTTCTCACTCTGCTGTTCTCTCCTGCTCTTTTACGGCTTTTTGCAAAGGGGCTGATTAGAATATACTTCTTCTTTTTTAATTGAAAATCCATATCCAGAAGATATACCAGAAATTCCTCCAAGGTCATCTGATTAATATTATAGACGTCCAGATTCGGAAGTACTCCTGTTATATAATTTAAAAGCATCTTATTGCTGCCGATAATATAGAACTCATCCGAACGGCATCTTTCCTTGTAGTTATACAGAATGTAGGAAATGCGGTGCATGGCAACGGTGGTCTTGCCGCTTCCTGCCACCCCCTGCACAATAACACTATGCCAGGGCGTATCTCTTATGATATCATTCTGTTCCTTCTGAATCGTAGCAATGATTTCCCCTAATACAACCTCTTTATTTTTCCCCAGATATTTTGTCAGAAATTCATCATTTGCTATGACATCCGTATCATAGTAATCGACTAAACTGCTGTCCTTTATTTCAAAAGTTCTTTTTAAATCCAGAGCAATATGAATCTGGTCTCCATAAGGCGACAGATAGGAACTCTCACCTACATCGCTGTCATAATAAACACTGGCAACCGGTGCTCTCCAGTCTACAATGATAATCTCCGTACTGCTTTTACTGACACCATTCTTTCCGACATATAAGGAAAATTGCTTTTTCTCCTCTTCCTCTTCTCCGTCTCTTGTTTCCATTCCCAATTCTCTGTAATCAATACGGCCAAAGAAAGGCTTTTTTAACGCTGCCAGGTTCTTAGTTAAGGACCTTTCCAGATCTGTCTGCATACTAAGCCCTATGACAAGATCGTTATGAAGCTCCGGATTGTCAGACCGGTAATTATCATACATTTCCTTTGTCTCTGCACGAACCTTAGCCAGTTCGGCACTTTGTGCTTCCACATTGTGCTGAATGATTTCCACACATTTTTTTAACTGCTCTTCTTCCCTTTCCCACTCACTTCTTAGCTCTTCATGTCTTTCAACCAAATGGCTTCCATCCATTTCTCCATTCCCCATGATACCCTCCTATAGGTCAACTGCGAACTAATGGTTTAAGTCCGGTTAACAGGTTACTTGTATCATATTAAACGAAAATCAAAAATAATACTAGACTTTTCTTTTCACTTATGGTATCATTCATAATGTAGTATGCCTAGAGGCAAGAAAAAGCTGTCAGAAAATTCTGACAGCTTTTATTTTTATTATCATAAGAACCTTATTCCTCTTTCATGATTTCTTCCGCCAACATTTTAATATCCCTGATACTGCCTGCTTTTTCATCCAGCCGTTCCACTATCTTGATAAGATTATGTATGGTTCCCTTTTTTTCATATATTTGAATTAAAATATTCTGAAACTGTATCAGGGATATTTTCTCCGGTATGACTCCTTTTATGACTTCCGGATATTTTTCCTCCAGATTATCTGCCAGCCTCTTTGTCAGCTGTTTATTGATAATCTGCCCATAATACTTGGTACAGATTTGTTCTAAATCCCTGTAAATCTGTAAAAAAGAGATTTCCTCTTCGCTTGTAAAGGCATTCTCATAAAGCTTATTGTTATAAGCAAAGAAATGGTAAGAAAGTTTATCCATATCCTCATTATCCCTGATTCGTATCTGGGGAAGTAATATACCAAAGGAAGCTGCCGCTCTTTTTCTGATTTCTGCGATCTCTGTGAATCCTTTACTGCTTTCATCACCGGCAGCGGCAATAAGTCCGGTGCCAAATTCTAAAAGGAAAGGCTCAGCAATAATCTCATTCAATATTTCTCCGGAAGGTTTTAACCCGCCCTTCTCTACAAATTCTACCCGTTCTTCACCCTTTAATATAAAATCCATGGAACAGTTTAAAATATGGCAAAGAGATACCATCAGCGGGGTATCCGGGTATCCCATGCCTCTCTCCCACTTGGATACGGCCTGGGGCGTTACACCAAGCCGCAATGCCAGCTCCTCCTGGGTATAATTTTTGTCTTTTCTTGCATTGATCAGCCTTTCCTCAAAACCATTAATCATTGTACTTACCTCCGGTGTGCTTTGATTTTTTTATCTTTAGGTCATTGCAGTTTCTTACTCTGATGACCTTTCTTTACGATAATCTTACCACTTGCTAAGAAATAAGTAAAACAACCAGCTGTTCATGTACATATCAACAACTATTTATGGAAAGAGTTTATTCCATCTCCCGAAACCACATGCTGCAGAGATTAATAACTCCCCGGAATCCTACATAAGGAGGAACATAGGGGTTAAAATTCCACTCATTGATGCCTCTGTCTGTCAGAAATTCTGTATTCTTACCTGCCTCTTTTAAATATTCCTTCCTTGCCATCAGAATGCCGGATGGTACACGGGTAAGCTCTTCTAAAACCTTTTTTTCCACAAGGTATGGAATGCCCTCCCCTTCATCTTCTTTTGCATCACACCAGAACAGACCTTCCTTTATACCAAGCTCCTCTACTGCAAATTCCCTTAAGCCCCGTACCACATCTATGCTGCCTCCTGCACTGAAGGCAGCCCTTTCTCCGAAGAATTCCAGGATATGCTTCAAATTATCATATACCATACTGCAGTCTCTGATTTCATCCACTATAAATGCAGCATTAACTGTAAGCCCTGACAATTCCCCGATTTGCTCCAGCCATTTGACGGTACCCTGAATTCCGTAGGGCCTGCCATAGAGATAAGGAGTGCCAAAGCTTTTCTTCAACGTTTCCCCTGCCTTGATTCCTTCTCTCCTAAGTACCAGATTGATAGCTGCCTCACCCAGTTTTTTTATGCTCTTAACATCCGCTCTGGTTGAGAGAACGCAGGATACCTTTATACCAAAGGCTCCGTTAAGCAGCCTTTCAATCTCCCTGGCATCTGCTTCAAACAGATGTAAATCGATGGAAGAACCGATAATATTACAGGTAAGTTCTTCGGTCTTTAAAGCCTTTTCCGGTAACTTGCAGCAAAGTTCATAGAGAGCGGTTTCAATCCCCTTATGGTAGTCCCAGGAAAAGCTTCCGCAAGGGAAATAAAGAACAGGAAGCCCCTCATAGCGATAGCTTAATTCTTCACAGATGGCCTCCATATCTGTCCCAATAACCTCCGGAACGGAGGAAGGGATGAGAAATACAGCCTCCGCCTTATATTTTTCCAGTATTTCATCCAACGCTTTTTCTATACGGTCCGTAATTCCAAGGGCAATGTCCTTTTCATCCAGATGAGTTACAAAAGCCAGACAGTCTTTTGAATATCCGGCCTGCTCCAGCCATCTTCTCGCATATATCATGTGCCCCATGGACCCGAATTCCAGGACAACCGCTCCTTTTATGGTTGCAAGGGTCCATAGTGCCCCCATCCTGCCGGAAGGCCGGGGGTAGTATTTATATAAGCCCATCAGCCTCTCCTCCTTTCTCCTTTTCCTTTGCCAATTCCATCAGGCGGTCAAGGAGGAAAATGCTTCTTTCATATCCCACTAAAGCAAATATTTTCTGCACCTGGGGATTATTGATCATCCTGCTTTCCAGTACTGCCGTACTATGTCCAATAGAAAACAGCGGATAGTCCTTCCCCCACTCCTTTAAGTTCTTTTCTTCCGTAATAGTTACCAGATAAGGATCATAGCCTTCATTTAGAATTCTGTCCCGGTATATGCAATCCTCTTGCGAAAAGCTTTCAACGCCAAGAAGCTTCGGCTCCATTCCAAGTGCGGTAAGATAAGCAGCTATGGGCAGAGCAAGAAGCTCCTGTACGGTAATTATAAAGGGAATTCCTTTTAACTCCTTACGGGCCTTTTCTTCCTTTTCTTTCAGAAGCTCATAGGAATTTAACTGAAATTCTTTCTCTGCCTTTCCCTCCGGTATAGTCATCTCTTTAAGAGTGCGGTAATCTGCTCTTATATCCTCTGCCAGGAAACTTCTGCAAAGTGAAATTTCCGGCTTTTTCAGTGCTTTTGCCAACTGTCCCTGATTAGGATCCTGGAGGATGGTTAAGGAACCCTCCCGGATTTTTGCCATCTTACCGATTATATCCTGATGATTTACCTCGAGGATTTCATAGCCTGCCTCCGTCAAGGCACATTTTAGTGCCAGAGCTTCTGCCCCTCTAAGGCTTCCAAGAAAATTAACCTGCCCATTTTCTATATGTATGGATTCTCTGCTTTCCAGACCGTTATATACTTCTCCCAATTGGCGGTAGGTATCCAAAAAGCCGGTCAGATATCCGTTATATTTAAAGTGTGCTCCGTCTATGAAGAAGATCTTTGCCGCTATTTTTCCGTTAAGTTCCTGCATAACAGCTTCCATATCCTCACCGATTAACGCCGGTACGCAAGTGAGAATCAAAAGGATAAGCTTCGCCCCTTCCCTGTCCATTTCACATATAGCTTCCATCAGGCCTTTTCTGCAGCCGAATACAACTTCATTAGCGTCCAGCTCATAGACATAATGGAGTTCTCCGTTTCTTCCTCTCTGTTCTGTCATAACATAGCGGCTGTAATATCCGCATTCTGCTGTTCCCACTACAAGAGTGGATATATTCCCAAGCTGTTTTGCAAGTGCCAGAGCCGTATGCATAGGGCAGTGCCTGCCCGGTTCCCCCGGGATACCGGATAATGGGATACCGGTTCTAACGGTTGCCTTGGAAAGGGGCAGCCAACCATACTCTTTTTTATCCGTCATTATTTTCTCCTTTTCTGCTTCAGGGACATAGAATCCTTGACAGTTTTTCATATTCACTGGCCAGAGAACTGTCCGGAAATGCCGCTACTACCGTCTTTCCAAGATCTTCTGCTTTTTGTATCAGTGGATTTCTATCGATTTTGTAAAGGATATCCGCTTCCATTTCTTTTGCCGCATCCCTTACAAGCTCGTCTTCTTTTTCAATATTTTTGGCATTTAGAATAAGTCCTTTTAAAGTGGCATAGCCTCTCTTACCAAAGCTCTTAACCGCATAGGCTATATTGGAGGCTGCATATAAGGCCATCATCTCTCCGGAGGTCACAATACAGACCTCTTCTGCATAACCTCCCCTTATCGGCATGGCAAACCCGCCGCATACCACATCTCCTAACACATCATAAAGGACAATATCCGGCTGATATATTTCATAGGCGTTTAGTTCATTCAGCTTCTCAAAGGCAGTTATGATGCCCCTGCCGGCACAGCCCACACCGGGTACAGGACCTCCTGCCTCTACACATAATACCCCCAGGTCTCCTTCCGTCACAATATCCTGAAGGGTTATCTCACTGTTATCCCTTAATACGTCAAGAACAGTCTTAATCTTGGCCCCTCCGGTTAAATTTCTGGTGGAATCGGCTTTAGGGTCACAGCCAATCTGCATTACCTTAAGTCCCCTTGCCGCCAGTGCTGCTGACAGATTAGATACCGTTGTGGACTTTCCGATTCCGCCTTTCCCATATATTGCAATCTTTCTCATGTCTGTTTCATTCCTTTCCACTGGATAAAGTATCGTTTCAGGCTCCTTTTTTTACCTTGCTCCTATTCTTTTCTTTGTTTAACAGCTGATAAGACATACAGATAGGCCTTGCCGATACCGGATCTGTCACAATGGCAGCATCTATTTGGAATACTTCTTTTAAAGTCTCTTTATTCATCACTTCCCCCGGAGTGCCTGCCTTTATCACTCTTCCCTCCCGAAAAGCAATCATATGATCCGCGAACTTAGAAGCCAGATTTAAATCATGAAGAACCATCAATATGGTACAGCCGTGCACCTTGTTCAAATCCTCCAACAGCTCCAATATTTCCAACTGATATGCCATATCAAGATAGGTAGTCGGCTCATCCAGCAGAATGACCTCTGTTTCCTGCGCCAAAGCCATGGCAATCCATACTCTCTGCCTTTGTCCTCCCGAAAGGTCAGACGTTGCCTGTTCCTCCAGACCTTTTAATCCGGTAGCCTCAATGGCCCAGGAGACAATCTCCTTATCCTCTCCGGTAAGCCGCCCAAGGCCTTTCTGGTAAGGAAATCTGCCATAGGAAACCAATTCCTCTACTGTAAGCCCGTCAGGAGCCTGCGGGGCCTGCGGAAGGATTGCAAGCTTCTTGGCAAGTTCTCTGGTTGGAAGCCTGTGAATTTCCTCTCCATCTAAATAAATGTACCCTTTCTTTATACCAAGAATTCTTCCCAGCGTCTTTAAAAAGGTGGATTTACCACAGCCATTGGGACCTATGATTGTTGTTATCTGTCCCATGGGGATGGAAATACTCAATTCCTCTATAATAACCTTCTCACCGTATGCCGCCTTTATGTTTTCGGTACGGATACCCTTTTTCATGGCTTTACTCTCCTTTCGACTTTATAATTTAACTATTTACTGTTTTCTTTCTCTCTTTTAATAGCAAAAACACGAAATAAGGTGCTCCAAGTAAAGATACCACGATTCCGGTGGGAATCTCCGACGGTTCGATTACCGTTCTTGCAACGGTGTCTGCAATTAACACCAGAAGCCCCCCTGTAAGGGCGCAAACCGGTATCAAGAGCCGATGCCCAGAGCCTACCAGTTTTCTGGACAGATGAGGTGCCATAAGCCCTACAAAGCTTATACTCCCGCTTACCGCCACACAGGCCGCTGCCAAAGCCACAGCCGTAAATAACAACCTATACTTTTCCCTTACCACAGTTACACCAAGGCCAAAGGAAATGTCGTCTCCCATGGTCAGTATGTCAAGATGTCTGGACCGGAGTATCAGATAAGTAATTCCGATAACAATCCAGGGCAGTAAGGCGGCAACAAATTTCCAGTTGGCATTCCAGATGCTTCCTGCCTGCCATTTGGCAAGAAATTCATGCTGGGAATCATCCAGTTTCATAATTACCATAGTCATAACAGCATTAATACCAGCCTGAATTGCCACACCATTTAAAACCAGCCGCATAGAGGATACACCCTTGGTTTTCTGGGTAGACAGGGCATAAATAATTGTTCCTGTCACAAGTGCTCCAATCAGAGAGAGAAAAGGGAGGCCAAAGACGGAACCAAAAGAGACCGCTCCATGCAAAACTACGTATAATAAAACCATGATTCCTGCTCCCGCATTGATACCAAGGATTCCCGGGTCTGCCAGAGGGTTTCTGGTTATTCCCTGTATGATACAGCCGGAAAGGGCAAAACCAGCTCCGATTAACAAAGCTAATAAAATACGGGGCATACGAAACTGCAGCACTACGATATTTTCCTTTCCATCTCCTTTTCCTGCTAATATCCGCAGGATATCCGTTATTCCATAATCGGTAAATCCAGCATTAATGCTGATAAAGAAGGCGGCAGGAATCAGTATGAGAAGCAGAATGAGTACATACTTTCTGTTTTTTTTCTTCATTACAGTTCCCCCTTCTGCCTTCTTGCAAAGTAAAGAAATACCGGTACACCAAGTAAGGATATCAATGCACCTAAGGGTATCTCACTGGGAGCACTCAAAGTTTTGGCTCCGATATCTGCCACTACTAAAAGTAACGCTCCCAATACGGCACTTAACGGAATAATCAAACGGTAATCAGGACCTATCAGATATCTTGCAAAATGAGGTATCAGCATTCCTACAAAGGTAATGGTACCCGCCAGTGCAACCGAAGTCCCTGCTAATAAAACCACCACAATGGTTCCTACAGTTTTTACAAAATTAAGTCGCACACCAAGGCCCAAGGCTACCTCCTCCCCCATACTAAGAATAGAGATCCTTCCGGAGAGAAGGACAGCTATCAATATACCTGCTCCAATTACAGGCACTGCAGCCTTTAGCTGGTTCCAACTGTTTCCCGTTACGCTTCCCATAGTCCAGAAGTTAAGATTCTGACTCATTTTATTACCGATAGCAATGGCCTGGCTGACTGCCACCAGGAAAGTACTTACCGCTGCTCCGGATAAAACCAGCTTCATAGGCTTATTTCCCCCAGGCACAAGACTGCTGATGCCATACACTGCCAGAGCTCCCGCTCCCGCACCGATGAAGGCACTAAGAATTATCTGGGAATAGGTAACTTTGTCTATATAAGCAAGGCAGATTGCTAAAGCAAGTGCTGCTCCTGAATTAAGTCCCATAAGCCCGGAATCTGCCAAAGGATTTCTTGTCATTCCCTGCATGACTGCTCCCGAGACAGCAAGAGCCGCTCCCACAACAACCGCACTGATTACTCTCGGGAGTCTTAAGTCAATCACCATAAGATGCTTTATATTTTCCTTATCAAAATGCCAAAAGGCATCAACCACCGTAGAAAAGGGTATCTTAGCTGCTCCCACTATAATTGACAGCACCATAAAAAAAAGAAGAAAAAAGCTGCAGGCCACAAGAAGCAGAAGTGCCTTATAGCCGCGGTTTTTCCTGTTTTTTCCTTCATCCTTTTGTTTCATATATTACCTCATTCCTATACTAAATAAGTTATAGCACGAACCATTTCAGCAAAAAGAGGGGATGCCGAAATTCTGATGCTTTATTCGACACCCCTGCCCTTTATACAGCTTTTTCGGATTTTATTTATCTTTACCTAATAATGTATCAATAATGGTATCAACGGTATATATCGTTGAAATTGCACTGGCAGCATGGCCTGATCCATCCAGGCGGTAAACATGTCCTTCCTTGGAAGCCTTTAAGGATTTCCAAACGGTATTGTTATTATTTAACTCCTCCAGATAAGCCTCATCCCCATCAAAAACATTTACAAACAAATAATCCGGATTCATTTCAGCAAGCGCTTCCATGGATACCTGCTCGTACTGCTCTGAAGTAGTAAAACCCTCGGGAACTTTTAATCCCAGACCGGTTTCACTGTCGTATAAATCAGGGCGGTAAGCACAGTAATATTTATCCTCACCCATTAAAGACATTAACATAACTGTTTTTCCGTTATACTTTTCCTGAAGCTTCACTCTGGCGTCTGCAAGCTTTTGATCTGTTTCAGCAATCACTTCTTCTGCTTTCTGTGCTTTTCCTACAACCTTACCGATTTCCCTTAAGCTGTATCTCCAATCCATCTTAACCTGAGGACCAAATACAACTACGGGTGCTATCTTTTCCAGGTTTTCTACTGATTCCTTGTTATAGCTCTGCTGTAAGATAATGTCCGGTTCCAACTGTGCAAGAAGCTCCAGATTAATATCCGCATCTCCCAAATCAACCACCGAGCTCAAATCGTAACCTTGAAATGCATCCCAAGTCTTAGCATAATGGGCCGCACTTGTTGTTCCAGCCGGCATAACTCCCAGAAGAATCAGGCTTTCCCAATGGGGCAGATAACTGATGGCTACCTTGGTAGGCTGCTTTTCAATGGTGATTTCTCTGCCTTCGCCATCGGTATATGTAAATGGATAAACCGTCTCTTCCTCTTCCTTTGCAGGTGTTGTTTCCGCTGCTTTTGTAGCTTCGGTATTACCTGAAGTCTGTGTGTTATCATTTGCTTTACTGCAGCCTGTAAAAATAATAGCTGTAATGGCCATAACCGCCACTATATGAAATATTCTTTTCATTATGTCCTCCATTTTGTTGATTATGATTGTCATTATCACATGAACTATATCATACACCAGTCAAAAAAGAAATAGACATATTTTCAAATCACCATGGATTTTTTCCGAACCTCTCCCGAAAGACACTTGGAGCCATATTGGTATACTTCTTAAATAACCGGCTGAAATAAAGAGCATCTTCGATTCCCACCAGGGTGCTGATTTCGGTTACGGATATGGTATCATGTATCAGCAATTCTTTTGCACGATTTATTTTAACCATGGTTATGTATTTTTTGGGGCACTCTCCCATTATTTTTCCAAAGAGATAGGAGAACCTCTTAATATCCATCCCTGCCAACTCGGAAAGTTCCATTACTGTCGGATTCCTGTCGTAATGGCTGTCAATATATTCTACCATGGAAAGGATGGTATCCTCATCGGTATTTTTCTTTTTGTCCATACCGTGAGATAACATCTGTTCTATGATGGAATAGAGAAGTGCCTTGCTGCGTAGTTCATTTAAAGGTCCCGGGCTTCTTCTGACATGATGCAGCTGTTTTACCAGGGTCAGCAAGTCATTATAGCTGGCAGGACTAAAGTAGAGCTTACCGTGAAGCTTCTCCAGGTAATCCTGTACCTCTTTAGGCCCCCTTACATAATAATGCAATAGCGCAAATTCCCAGATGTCTTCTCCCAATACCTTCTTATCCAACTCCATGGAAGGCCCTGCGTGCAGTATTACTCCCGGTTCCAGTTCATAGCCTTCACCGCAGAGGGTAAACCTTGCCTTTCCTTTTATAGGAATAACCAGCCCGCAGGCACCTGGCTTTGTACGATTGTCATATACCTTTGTATAGGGCAGTACGGATATAATGAAGAAGTCATCCACCCCCAAACAGCCGTCAGTAAAACTTCGGATCAATTTATCTTTATTCATATTCACAATAATCCACCTGAAATAATATTTATGCATTTGAGTTTCAATTTCAATTATATGGATAATTTACGAAAATGTCAATGGAAAGGGGATCTCACCATGTTAATACTGAAAATAGAAATAATCTTCCAAAATATATGTAACGCTTGAAATAACATTAAAAAACTGCCCTACAGCAGTAAACCATGCTGTAGGGCAGTCATATACAATGTTTTCAAATATACTATGAAGCTTTTTCAGTCAATTATTTACCTTTATTTGCTAAATAATCTGCTAACTGTGTATTAGCTTCTTCAACTACCTTGTCAATACTGTTATCTTTTAACTTCTGGATGAACTTAGGTAATTCTGTTGCAGGATCAACTGTACCGGTATTTAATGCAAGTGCATACTCTGCAGCTACGTTTGCAAGTGAGCCTAATTCTGTTTCAACGCTTGTAGGATCAAATGCCCAGCCTAAAGCAGGTATACTCTTAGCAGAACCATAGTATGATTTAAAGTTATCCCAGAAATTAGCATCCTGTCCGTCTAAAGGAGGAAGCTGTGTTACATTACCCATACCATTTGTCCAAGGCTGATAATTTGCACGTTTATCTGTGAATACAACTTTACCATCTTTTAAATCGTAGTGTGTGCCTTCAACACCGTAATCTAACAGTGTGAAAAGTGTAGGATCAGTGTTTAAAAGGTTAAGGAACATCATAGCACGTTCAGGATTCTTGGAAGATGTAGAAATAGCCATCATAGCACCCTGTGAAGATGTAGTATCAACATAAGCAGGTGTGGAAGGAACCATTTCAACTTTAATCTTACGTTCGCTGCTTGCCTGAACTTCATATCCAAGTGAATAGCTCTGTGTTCCGATTAAATACTGACCGGAAAGTTGCTTTGCAGTACGTGTATCATTTGCCTGGTTAGCATTACCCATTGCAGGATCAATATAACCAGCATTGAAGTATTCACGTGTCTTTTCTACGAATTTCTTATATTCAGGTGTTTCGAATTTGCTTAAAATCTTGTTTCCATAAGAGCCTTCCTGTGAAGGATCTGTAGGATTAATGTAATAGGAAAGAAGGTTATTAGTTCCGGCATCACCAGTAACAATTATGGAATTGTCAACCATTCTTTCAAGTACAGCGCCTTCTACTAACAGAGGATAGAAATCATCGCCTTCACCATCTTTTACTTTCTTTAAGATATCGCCAAAGCTATAGTAATCAAGCTTCTTGATATCATCAACGGTATAGCCGTATTTCTCAAGTAATGTAGCATTGATATCCCAGCAGTTCTGTGTAGCAATATCCTTGTAACCAGGAACTGCATATACACCTAAGCCGTCGGATCCATTGATCTTAGCGCCATCTGTTAATACTGTAGGAAGTGTTTTCCAAAGTTCGGGAGCATATTTTTCAATCAGGTTGTTATCAGGATTGTCAAGACGAACCCATGCACCCTTCTTAGCAAATGCATTATACTCATTGGCACTCCATGAGCTGGTGAAATAAATATCAACATCATCACCACCGTTTATAGCAAGTACTGAATTGGTATCAAAATCTCCCCAAGTTCCCCAAATAGGTTCCAGTGTTACATTAAGTTTTTCTTTTAAGTACTCATTTGCTTTTGCAAGTACTTCTTTGTCATCTGTAACGGTGCTGCCATCAAGGTACCACTTTAAAGTGACAGGTTCAGAAATGTCAGGTGTTGCTGCAGTGTCTGTTGCTGCATCTGTAGCCTTTGCACCAGTATCCCCTGTGTTTGTAGTTTGCTTGTCGTTGTCCACCTTACCGGAAGTGTTTTTGTTGTCCTTACTACCGCAGGCAGCTAATGAAAACACCAGAACCAGTGTAAGGATGATAGATACTACCTTCTTCATAAATATAAATCCTCCTTTTTTTTCTATATAAGCAGCTGGAATAATTCCGCTGAACTTATCCTTTTACTGAACCAATTGTAAGACCGGATATAATAAATCTCTGGAAAAACGGATATGCACAGGCAATGGGAATAACGATTAATACAACCAGTGCCATACGCAGGGTATCCTGTGGAATTGTACTCATGATCTTGGACGCTTCCGCTCCTAAAACTCCTGCATTTCTCACCAGGAAATCAGCCTGATTCTGCATCTTCATCAAAAGATACTGCAGCGGTATGTATTTGGCATCCCTGACATAGAGCATAGGAATAAACCATTCATTCCAATAGGCTAATGCATTTAACAGTGCCACCGTGGCAATACCGGGTTTTGAAATAGGTACAATAATCTTAAATAGAGTATTATACTCTCCACTGCCGTCAATGGATGCAGATTCAATCAGTTCTGTAGGAACAGAAGATTGGAAAAAGGTTCTCATAATAATAATATTGAAAGGATTCACAAGCATCGGTACAATCAATGCCGCGTAATTATCACTTAATCCCAGCATATTCTTACAAACCATATAAGTCGGTGCAAGACCGCCGCCAAAGAGCATTGTAAAGAAACTGAAAAAGGTAAAGAAACTCCTGAATTTAAAGTCCTTTCTAAACAACGCGTAAGAATATAATACACATATAAGTACACTAAGTAATGTTCCCACAATTGTTACAAAGAAGCTGTTAAAATAAGATACCCAAAGCTGCGCTCCTAAATCCATAATATATTTGTAAGCACTTAACGACCACTTATTTGGTATAAAAGAGAATCCTATTTCCCTGATACTGGTTTGTGAACTAAAGGATATAATAATAACAAAAATAAATGGAATGATACATGCGAGACAAAAAATCCCTAAAATCACATTTATAACAATCTCTGCAGGAATACTTACAGAATTTAAACTTCTTTTTCTTTTCTTTATTACCACTGTATTATCTGTTTTACTCATAATTCACCCTTACTTTCTTTGTCAAATTTTCTTCCAGCCTATTCGTATTATTCCAAACCAGCTAGAACAAACTGCTCTCTTCGTCCACTTTGCGTACAATGGTATTCGCAGTCATAATACATATGAAACCAACAAAATTCTGTATTAAGCTCGCTGCTGTACTCATTCCTTCATTATGGGTAGCCATCAAAGTACGGTAAATATATGTATCAATAACCTGTGTGGTAGGGAACAGAGGTCCAGAATTCAAAGGTACACTGTAGAAAAGACCAAAGTCAGCATTAAAAATCTTTCCAATATTCATTATAAACAATATAATAATCATAGTTTTCAAATGAGGAATGGTTACATACCATACCTGCTGCCACTTGCTGGCACCATCAATGCTGGCCGCCTCATACTGTGAAGCGTCAATTCCGGTAATTGCCGCAAGGTAAAGAATTGTTGAATACCCAATATATTTCCACATATTAGCTATAGTAAGAATAAACGGCCAATAGGATGCCTCATTGTACCAGTTAGTAACACTCATTCCATGACTTTTCTGAAAATGTGCAATAAGTCCTCTGGTAGGATCAAGAAAAGCCAGTACAAAATAACTTGCAACAACCCAGCTAAGAAAATACGGAAAGAACATCATTGTCTGATAGCTCTTTGCGACGAATTTATTAGTTACCTGATCCAGCATAACAGCAAAGCTAACCGCTATTATAATTCCCAACAATATCCAAAAAAGATTGTATCCCAATGTATTACGTATCATCACCCATGAATCAGAGGTCTTAAACATGAATTTGAAATTATCCAGCCCCACCCATTTACTGTGCATAATATTGTTGAACAGCGAAGGGTCTTTGGTATAAATCTTGTAATTCTTAAAGGCAAGTATGATACCAAACATGGGCAGATAACGCAATAGAATTAACCAGATAGCTCCGGGTGCAACCATGCTGAGTAATAATATTGTCTTTTTTCTTCTGTTTCCCCAGCCCCTCTCCTTTCCTTTTGCCTCAGCCTTTAATCTAGCCATAACTTTGTCCTCCTGTCTTCTTTCTGTGCTCTATTTGAAGTTATTTCTTACTGTTATTGTTTATACTAATTTTACAATATTTTAATGAATTAGTAACGGAACAAAATTGCTATTATTTGTTCATATATGTTATTCGCTATAGTTTTTGTTGTTATCCGCAATCTTTTTTGTACTTTTTTAACACAGACAAGTGCAAACGGCACTATGCTTTGAAAAAAACTGTTAATAAGAAGCGTAAAATTCACCAATAAACCCCTCCTTATTTCGTGAATTATTTGGATATTATTGTTTTGGTTATTATTGTTTGTTTCCAAAAACCGTTGTAAGGAATAAGGAATTATGCTATTATATCTATTTAGAAGCTACTCTTTTGCGGGCATAGAATACATCTATAAAGCCAGCTTAGTTTCAGCTAAAAATTTAAGGCATGCGAGAACATTTATCGCTTAGAGGTGATATATGAAACAATTCATAAAAGATAAAAAGCTTTTTATCAGAAGGCTTTTTCTACTACTGCTTGATGCTATTTTCATTAATACGGCAGCTTTTTTAGCCCTTGTAATCCGGTTTGACTTTCGAATCAGCCAGGTACCGACCATTTATGCAGAAGCGGTGTTATCTTATGCTTTTGTCAATACATTGCTTACAATACTAATCTTTGCATTGTTCAGGCTTTACAACAGTTTATGGAAATATGCCGGAATCGATGAGCTGACAAACATCCTTTTTGCCTGTATAAGTGCTGGTGCCGTCCAATTGGTTGTAATGCATTACATATTAGAGATACATGTACCAAGAAGCTATTATCCCTTGAGCACTCTTTTTTTAATTCTTCTTATCAGCATGGGACGTTTCTTCTACCGTTATATCAGAAGGCTCTCAAGGAGAAACTTTGGTGCCGTAAAAGAACGCATTATGATTATCGGTGCAGGAGAAGCAGGAAGCTCTATTATCCGTGAGATAGCAGGAAGTATTTACATCAATGGTAGTGTCATATGTGCCATTGACGACAATAAAGATAAGCTTGGAAGTTATATTCAAGGTATAAAAGTAGTAGGTGACAGGAACCACATCTTAGAAAATGCAGAGAAATACGAAATCACCAGTATTATCATTGCCATGCCTTCCGCAAGCAAGAAAACAATACGTGAAATACTTGATATCTGCAAGCAGACAAACTGCAAACTAAAAATACTGCCTGGTATGTACCAGCTTATTAATGAAGAGGTCAGTGTAACAGAATTAAGGGATGTGGAAATTGATGATTTATTGGGACGCGATCCTGTAAAAATCGATTTAAACGAAGTAATGAATTATGTACATGATAAAACCATTCTGGTTACCGGCGGCGGTGGTTCCATCGGCAGCGAGCTTTGCAGACAGCTTGCAGACCACAAACCAAAGCAGCTTATTATCCTTGATATTTATGAGAATAATGCCTATTTCATAGAGCAGGAACTTAAAAATACCCATCCTGAGCTAAATTTAACCGTATTAATTGCTTCCGTCAGGAACACAAAGCGCATTCATAAGATAATGGATCAATACCGCCCGGATATTGTCTATCACGCTGCTGCACATAAGCATGTTCCTCTAATGGAGGACAGTCCGAATGAAGCAATAAAAAACAATGTGGGGGGTACCTATAAAATGGCGTTGGCCGCCCATATGTACGGAGTAAAGAAGTTCATCTTAATATCCTCCGATAAGGCTGTTAATCCCACCAATGTCATGGGTGCTTCCAAACGTATCTGTGAACTGATAATCCAGGCATTTCATAAAAAATCCGATACGGAATTTGTAGCAGTACGTTTTGGTAATGTCTTAGGAAGCAATGGTAGTGTCATTCCTCTATTTAAGGAACAGATTCAAAGAGGCGGTCCTGTGACAGTGACTCATCCCGATATCATTCGTTACTTTATGACTATTCCCGAAGCCGTATCCTTAGTTCTGCAGGCTGGCGCTTATGCAAAAGGCGGTGAGATCTTTATTCTGGATATGGGCGAACCGGTAAAGATAGCAGACCTGGCTGAAAACCTTATCCGTCTATCCGGTTATGAGCCTGGCAGGGACATAGAAATCGAATACACTGGTCTTCGTCCCGGTGAAAAGTTATATGAGGAGCTTCTTATGGAAGATGAAGGTTTATCTTCCACCAATAATAAATTAATATTTATTGGGAAACAGATTGATATTGATGCAGATGAATTTCTTAAAAAGGTACTGGAACTGGACAAAGCAGCCAAAGAAGAAGTGGATGATATCAGAGAAAGACTTATAGATATGGTACCGACCTATCACCCTGAAAATGCCGGTATCATACAGTATGTAGCAGTAAGTAAAGAAATTTTATCATAATAAACAAAAAATCCATGAAATGCTTATGCATTCATGGATTTTTTACAATATTTTTCTTAATTGAATTTCCGAAGCAAGGCGTTTTCCGTATTCAAGTATTGCTCCAATAAAAGTTTGTTTACTATATCGTGTGCCTTGTAATACCGCTCGGCACACTTTCTCTCAATTGTTCTGTCATATTCCTTATTAATATATTCCCCGCACACATCCATACCAATGACAGAACAATTATTTAAAACAGCTTCCAACATTTCTTCAAGCTTATCTATTGTAATACTTCCCTGATCCCAATTGGTCTTAACCGTTTCTTCACTTAGCAAATCCTTATCAACAGAAATATAAACAGGTTCCGTCAGGGAAGATAAAAAAGTTCTTTTCCAATTCTTTTCCTGTAAAACTTCTTCCTCACTAATCCAGATAAGTTTCTTTCGCTTTTCCTGTCCTCCAAAGTAGCAATTCTTCTCCGGCATACCAATGAGATAGACTCTGACCAGGTTCGGGCAGGTATCCAGCATAACCTTCACCCATGATCCACAAGAAAGAATATCTCCGAATGCCGGTGGCTGCAGATCCGTGTGATGGTCAAACAGGATCAGGGAAAAAGGCCTGCTTATTTTCTCCGTCCATAATTTCGTGACATAATGATAGTTACCGGAATCAATAAAATGAATCCCGTAAGGAGTGTAACCCTTTAGTATTTCTTTCAACCGGCTCTGCGCAGCTTCATCACAATAGCAGTTGGTTCCTCTTATATTCCTTAAGTCCAGCCACTGGTAATCAATATCTTTATAAAAGTTTTCTTTCTCATATATCCCGGAAAAGTTCATTATTACAACTGGTTTTTCCACCGTAATACACATCCTTTCAAGGCGCTTTTAATCAGGGAACACCCAATATTATCCTTTTAGCTATATTATCTAGGTATTTTAAAACTTTCATCTGCTATAGCATATGCAGTTTAATTCTGACTTTTAGAATAAACATTTTCATAATTTGTAATCTATCTCAAATTTAGATGTCCGATAAAAAAGCGGAGAAGCAGCTCCTGTTATATCTTTGTGCTGCTTCTCCCTGATTCTAATTTTACCTAGTTTTGCAAACACCCTGCAACAGGGAGCTTATTTTTCATTATTCCACCATGTTTTATCATCTATATTATTGTAGTATCTCTGAATCGGTATAATCCTCTTGTTTCGGATTTCGAACAATTCCCATATTACACCTTCTTTGTTATTTGGTACATAATAGCTTTGCACAAGTCCGTCTTTTGTATAAACACTCACTCTCGCATCTGAAAATGACATAGCGGTGGAACTGGTATTTTTGATACTGCAGTCACTGTAATCCGCCACATAATATTTGTACAAACCGTTACCTAAATGATTAATTGTCATTGTCTCCGGACCGTAACCATCCGTGTCGTCCACATCCAGATTATTGCCATTAAAGTCTGCCTTATTCCCAAACCATATATGATATGTACTGTCTCCGCTGGTGCTGTCATAAGGAGTAAATAAATGAGAATCCAAATCCTTCGGATTATCGCTCCAGGTCAGAACGATACGAATCTCATCCTCATTCAATAACGGTGAAGTATTAATTTGGATATTATTAATACCTTCTTTCGCTACAATGGTATAATAAGTAGTAGCATAACCGGTTTTATTAATTTCAACAGTATAGGTTCCTTCCTTCAGGTTTACATAGACCTGTCCATTCTGATCCGCCTCTGCGGAAAGATACACACTGCCGGTCTTATTATTGATGCCTGGCCTTACCTGAACCCCCGCATTATCAAGCCTTAACATGCCATCATAATCATCTGCCCTGTTTAAAGCATCTGTAAGAACCAGTTCTATATCATAGCTGCTGCCATTTGCATGCACCAAATAGATATTTTCCTGATAAACTCCAACGGATTGCTTATCCATTCGGATACCATAAAGTGTTGTAGCAACATAACCGTTCAGCTCTACCAAAATATTATACTCTGCATCTTTTGACGGCACAACAATGGAATACATGCCGTTGCCATCCGTCTCCAGTTCCAGAAGATAGTCTCCATATTCGACAGAGTAAAGCTTTACTTTAGCACCTGCCATCGGATTGCCGTACTCATCATTGACATAGCCGATAATATTACTGATACCTTTTGCAGCCAGAACCACCTGATAAGTATTGTAAGCGGCATTTATCATTTCCTTTTCTTTCTTATCATAAGCCTTTTGTTTCTTTTCTGCAAGGTCATCGTACAAATATACCTTACCGGCATTTCCGCCACGCTCTTTTTCATTGCCGCCAATGATATAATTCGTCTGTTTGCCCTCTTTTACTGTTCTCCACTTCACAAGCACATCCTTGTTGAAATAAAAACGTTCACCATCAATTGTAGGATTTGCATAAGCCGGAATGTAATTAATATCTTTTCGGACAAAGATAAAATTTACTTTTCCATTGTCATCGAAATAGTAATCGCTGATTTTTAAATAGTCACCCAAATATTCAATGCTTACTATTTTATTTACTATATTATTAGCTGGATTTCTATATATCTCATATTCCATTTTATTGCCGGTACCATCATTAACCAATTGTTTCTTTTCGATATCATAGGAATTAATTAATCCGTCCTCCGCATTGTCCGGACTGATTTCTTCCAGCGTATAAAACAAAGCGGTATCCCATTTATAGCTTTTATTTCTTTCTGCCGGTGAATAATTATCTTTCGTTATGTCTATTGACTCTAGTTTGGCACCGGGAGCATTTAAAGCTAAGAGCTGTGCCGTCAAGGAATCTTTTTCTGAAGCAGAAGTAACCTCACAGATTGCTGATATCTTATTATTAGAGTTACATGTGACTTTTATAGTAACTGTCACACCCATCTGGTTTACTGTCAATTTACCGTTTTTGTCAACACTGATAGCCTCCGTATTACTGCTGCTCCAGATTAAATCTCCTTTTTCAATGTTGGAACTGCTTAAAAGAGCATACATATCACTCTCTTCTCCTGCATTGACTTTCAGCTTATCCTGCGTAAACTTTAACTCCTGAACTATTTCATTTGTAACAGCTGCTTCTACTGATGGTGCTGCTGTAACAGCCTCCTGCTGCTTTAAAGCATCCGCCTCTTCCTTCGGTGTCTTATTAACCCCCCAGAAATAGCCCGCTCCAACCAATGCAACAACCAGCACTACAGCCGTTGGTATAATCCATATTTTTTTCTTCCTTGCCGGCTGCTTTCCATTGACTTTTTCTCCTGATCCGCTATTATATCCATTGCTTATATCAGCAGTTTTCATGTTAGGTGTAAAAGCTTCCGGTATTATGGTTTCGGGTAACTTAACTTCCGGCAGAGTATCCTCCGGGATTGCGATTTCCGGCAACGGAATTTCCGGGATTGCAGTTCCTGAAGTTGCTGCTTCCAGGGTTGCACCTTCTGGAGCTGCGGTTTCCGGGATTGCGGTCTCTGGAACTACTGCTTCCGGTATTATGTCCGGTACGGGCTGCTGCTCCCTCACATGATTACTTTCAATTCTGGCACCGCATGCAGCACAGAATTTACTGTTATCTGAATTTTTCGTTCCACATTTTGAACAAAACATGTTGTCAGTCCCCCCTATTCTGCCTTATTGTCTAAATACTCTGTAATGCCTTCTGCTATTCCCTCTGCCAATTTCTTCTGATATTCATCTCCACTTAATTTGTAATCTTCTTCTTTATTTGTCATATACCCCATCTCAACAATGGTAACAGGTACTTGGCACCAGTTAATACCGCTCATGGAATCCGTTTCGATTACCCCCATATCCTTTGCTCCTGTTATATCGCATAATTGCTTTAATATGCTGTCAGACAGTCTTCTGCTTTTTTCATAGAACTGCCCGCAATAAGGATTATCCTTTGTGGAACACATGGTAAGTATACCGTGGGTATCCGGATTTTCCGCCCCATTGCAATGTATTCTTACAAATACATCTGCATTACTGTCATTTGCAACTTGAGCTCTTTCGGAATTACTGATATTGACATCGTGTGTTTCTCTAATCATAATTACCTTATAACCCTTATTCACCAGGATTTCCTTTAACTTTAAAGATACTTCAAGATTGACCTCATATTCAGGTTTACCCGTATATTTTCCCTGGGTCCCGGAAGAAACCTTCGGCTTCTTTTCATCCGCTCCGGGTCCTATGGGTTCAAGATCCGAATTCTGATGTGCCTGATGTCCCGGATCGATGCATATAATTTTCTCATCAACAATATCTCCTTGGGGAACAGTTGCGGCAGGCTTTGTATCATCTGTCTTTTGTGTGTTATCGCCAGCTTTTGCGTTATCCTGAAGCTTTGTGTCATCATTTGTCTGTGCATCATTTCCTGATGCTGGTTCTTGTTCACCTTCAGGGTTTCTATCCGGTGTTTCATTCACCTCTCCCGTAACACTCGGTGTTTCCTGAATATTGGTACTATTGTTTTCCCTAACTGTATCCGACTTCTTATCACAGGAAGCAAATAGTAAAATAACCATTAAAACGAATATAAAATATTGCTTTTTCATTCCCCTGTACCTCATTTACTTTAATTTCCGGAGTTTTTCCTTTTTATACTTTTTCAAATATAACAATATCTCCCCGGCTTTGCCGAGGAGATATACGGTATCTGACTTTTATAAGCCAAATCCTTTCATGGATTTCATAGTCTGTATAGCTGTTTTTAAAGTCTCCGGCAGATACATCGGGTAGATAATCTTTATAACAATACCTGTTAATATACCAAAAATAACAACAGATATAAACAAGCAGTAAATCCTCTTATTACTTTCTGTAGTACTGGCTGCTTTTAATGCCGCACCTGTGAAAAAATAGCCCAGTATATCACCTGCCATAAGAACGGCCAATCCCCATGCCGGACTAATAAATCCAACGATAATGGCAGCAGCTGTAACTGGGATTAGAGCAGCACTTCTTCCACTGGATGCACACAGCATATGCGTATAAGAAGTTTCTCCCCTGAAAAAAGCCTTATCTACTACAAGTAAAATTCCGGCAAATAAGAGGGACAGGCCAACCATAAGAATGAATGAAATTACAAATATCTTCGTTAAAGGAAATTTCAACATTTCTGAGGAGCCCCCAAAATAATTCAAGGCATCCTCCAGCTCACTCAATGCACCTGAAAACAAACTGAAGTAGGTCTGTAGCAACGAATTAACTTTTGAAAACAGAGCAGCCATATAAGCGGCAAACAATAATCCCTGCACAACCATAATTCCAATTGCAATCTGCGAATTCTTTGTTCCTACAAATTCACCTAAAGCTTTATCCGGCGATTTTAATATCCGTACAACCGTATCCGTCAGCTTTTTCAAATATCCCTCTGCATGAACTATCTGAACCTGCTGTCCTGCCTGGCCCTGCATTACAGGCTGCGGCGGCACTTGTGTATAAGTTTGCTGCTGTACTGCTGGTGAAGGCGGCGGTGCTTGTGTGTAGGCCTGTTGCTGTACTGCAGGCGGAGGCGGTACTTGTGTATAGACCTGTTGCTGTGCTGCAGGCGGAGGCGGTACTTGTGTATAGGCCTGTTGCTGTGCTGCAGGCGGAGGCGGTACTTGTGTATAGGCCTGTTGCTGTGCTGCGCTTTGGCAATCGCAAGTCTGGCCTTCCTCCAGCCTTTTACCGCATTGTGTACAAAAATTTCCCATGTTCTTTCCTCCCATATCCTTTAATAGTAAATTATATTAAAATCCATTGTGGATATTAATCATGTATCATTTTGCTGTACATAGGTAACATTTAACATTTTTATGTCCGCGTTCCGAACAAAACGTAATAAAGAGATTCCTGTATTTTTCGATTTGTATATGGAATATATTGAAAGTATCTAAGTTAATATAGAAATATATCTGATATACCGGTATCCTGGTATTTGCTTCCCTCAAATACTGACAGAATTTGAACTTTAATATAGTTTGTCAGATGTTCTGTAGAAAAGTCCAGACGGTTGACAGTGCTAAAATCATCCGTCAATGTAAAATCTTCGTAAGTATTATCTGAAAAATAAATTCTAATTTCATTTGCACGTCCATTTTTCAAGTATAAATCCTGCGTTTTCCTATATCCATTATTGATTTCTATTCCATTTACTACATGTGCTCCGTCCAGGTCAAGCTGTAACCATTCTCCATCTCCGTTGCCAGCCGCTCCCTCAACCCATGCAGTATCAGAATTGCCATCTAAAGCATTTTCACCGATATAGTCATTCGCCCCATTACTATCTGTTTGTGGGGCTAATTCAGACGATATGGAAACGGACCTGATAATGCTGTTATCAATGAATTCACTGTCTTCAATTGCCTCAGCCAGATTTGCTTCATCAGCTGTTTCATATGTATCGGAATCTTCTGTATCACTATCTGCAATGGAATTTCCAGTTTCCTCGGCAGCATCATCCATATCCTCATCTGCATTGGTATCTTCCGCTGTATTAACATCTACATTGTCATCTTCTTTATTATTCTCTTCTAATATTTCCTCCTCATCGGTATCCGTATCAAGGAACCACGATGTTGATATATACCACTTACCCTTCACTTTCACCATATCAATAATTTCAGTCGAGCTTTCCCTTCTGCCGTCACTGTAATAAGAACATTCCACATTAACCTCTGCAGTGTTTTTGGATTTATAATCGACAGATAAAACGACAAAATTAATTTGCGGCTGCTTTTCATCAATCACTATATCCGCATATCCTAATGCCCTCTCAAGAATAGTGTTAGCATCCATTCCGCTTAAACCAGAAATAAGAGCCATAGTTCCCTTGTACAGTGCCTGGGCACTTGGTTCGAAACATTCAATCATTTCACTGACATCCAGTTCGTTAAAGCTTTTTTCAAATTTACTTATTGTTTTCTCCGGGGTAGACCGATTGGTATACATATAATATGCCCCTGCACCAACTGCAATAATTACAAATATACATAACCAAAAGGGGATTTTTTTCTTGGGCTTATAGCTGATAACCTCTGGAATACTTTGATTCTCTGTAACCATACTGATACTGCTTCTTCTCCTGGTTCCGCATGAGGCACAATAGATATCTTCTTCCTTCATTTGTGCACCGCATTCTGTACAAAACTTTGCCATAAGTCCTCCCGCCCAGTCATTTTTTAGATCAATGTATTTCATGTCAGCTATTGCTACTATTTCGCTTCTTATATACAGAACCTTATTTGATGCAAATTTTACTGTAATAATCATGGGCCTTGCCACGCTAATTTATATAATCTTTCAGAAAGATATAGCCTTCTTAATACTTTAGCATTATCTATTAACAAATAGGAAATCACAGCTTTACAATAGCACAGCAGAGCTATAGCATCATCTCCGGCATTGGAAATAAAGGTGATTGAATTCTTGCAGGGATGCTTTGCTTTATCCAGCTGTCAGCATTCACATAGGAAAGACTTAAATATAAGAGATATAGAGATAATATTGTTGATCTTTTTCAAGATTCAAAATAACTTTTTAGGTATCATTCTGCTAAACATACCAGACATCTTCCGTTCCGCAGTTATTACATCACCTGAAAACAATAAAAAGGATAAAATCCATTGCTATAATCATTAACCTTAACTTTTTCATATGCATTTCATTTGAGTTTTTCGTGTGGAGTTCCATAAGTCTTTATATAACCAAAGAGTTCTTACAGAAATTTCAAGTTTTTAATACGATTTTCATCTGTGCCCTCATATAATAACATATTTAAACTATATGCCATAATATTCTTTATTACAGCATATTATGGCATAAATGTCAATATATACATATCATTTTTATGATTATGGATGAATCATCTATTACACCAATCCGTTAAATAGATGACGTATAATTAATTTTGCAAAATCAATTCAACAAAAAATGGACATGTTCCATAGCCGCTTGATAAAATAAAGTTACCACACCAAATCTCACAAAGAGGGCTATGAAACATGTCTGATAACATTATACAATTAAACGAAAAAATAATCGAAACCGAATTAAAGGATCTAGTATGTTCCATTGTTGAGGAAACCCCTCAATGCCCTACTTGACAAAGAAGCCAATGAACTCGTCAATGCCGAGAAATATGAGCGTTCCAATGATCGTTAGGGTTACCACTCTGGTCATTACCAGAGAAATCTTGTTACTACTTCGGGTGAAGTAAAGCTGAACGTGCCAAAACTCAAGGGTATTCCGTTTGAAACAGCCATCATAGAGCGCTACCGCAGACGGGAATGCTCTGTAGAAGAAGCACCCATTGAAATGTATCTAGCTGGTGTTTCCGTTCGCCGCGTGGAAGATATCACAAAAGCTCTATGGGGAACCAAGGTATCACCGGGAACTATAAGTAACTTAAATAAGAAAGCCTATGAACACATTGAAACCTGGCATAACCGTCCATTAAGCGGCGGAAATTATCCCTATGCCTTTGTTTTGATGGTATCTTTCTAAAGCGCCGCTGGTGAGGCGAATACGAGAATGTTTCTATCCTGATAGCCATTGCTGTAAATGAAGACGGTTATCGTGAGATAATTGGTGCATCCAAAGGCATGAAGGAGGACAGGGAGAGTTGGAAAATCTTTCTTACTAAGTTAAAGAGCCATGGCCTCAAAGGAGTCCGCTTAATTATTGGAGATAAAAACCTTAGTATACTGGAATCCATCCCACAAGTGTTCCCTGACGCAAAATATCAACACTGTACCGTACATTTCCACAGAAATATCTTTTCGGTAACTCCACACAGTCGTATGAAATTCGTAGCTAAAATGCTGAAAGCCATCCGCGCCCAGGAAAGTAAGGAGATGTCAATGCTCTCATGAAAGAAATGATGTCTGTTATCCTGGAAGGCAGTCTGGATGGTGAAATGGAGGAAGAGTTAGGATATTCCAAGTATGATTTTCGCAACAAAGAAACGGATAATAGCAGGAATGGTTATAACACGAAAACAATGCATACTAGTTATGGAGACATGGAATTAGATGTTCCCCGTGACCGGAGCGGAGATTTTGAACCCAAAATCGTAAAGAAATATCAGAATACGATCAGTCAGGATATGGAGGAAAAAATCATCTCCATGTACGCAAAAGGTATGACTACAGGTGACATCGAAAGCCATATGCAGGAGTTTATGGCGTTGATATTTCGGACAGTACCATAAGTCGGATTACAGACAAGATACTCCCTATCGTGAAAGAATGGCAGGAAAGGCCTCTGGAAGAAATATATGCGGTCGTATTTATGGATGCCATACATTTTCACGTTCGAAGTGAAGGACGTATTATAAAAAAGGCTGTTTATATCGCCATCGGTATTGATATGAGCGGACGTAAAGATGTCCTGGGTATGTATGTAGGAGAAAATGAAAGTGCAAAGTTCTGGCTTTCTATCATGAATGGTTTAAGAAACCGAGGAGTAAAAGATATCCTGATTGCCTGTGTGGACGGACTGACTGGATTTCCTCAGGCAATTGCTGCAATCTTCCCGGAGACAGAAATTCAGCAGTGCATCATCCATCAGATTCGAAACACAACAAAGTTTGTATCCTACAAGGATATAAAGCCGCTCATGGTTGATTTAAAACGTGTTTATACTGCCCCTACCGAAGACATCGCCTTAAGCGAGTTGGATCTATTTGATGGTAAATGGGGAGAAAAATACCCTAAAATAGCAAAGTCATGGAAAGACAACTGGGTTAATCTCTCGACCTATTTCAAATATCCGGAAGCTGTCCGAAGGCTAATTTATACCACGAATGCCATTGAGGGCTTTAACCGGCAGCTCCGGAAGGTTACAAAAAGCAAAACCGTATTTCCGACCGATGACAGTCTGCTAAAAATGCTGTATCTTGCAACCATGGATATCACTAAGAAATGGACTGGCCACCATCAGGACTGGGGTCAGATACATTCCCAGTTAGAGATATATTTTGAAGAACGATTAAAGTAATCCATAAATTATCAGGATTTTTCGATCGTTTGCTTGACATGTCCAAAAATCGTTTTATAATACAAACAAGGGCAGAAACCTAAGAAACTGGCTCTGCCCTTAATAACTATCAACATATTTTACATTTAGTTTTAGAGTTTACACGGAATTTGAAACTCTCTCACAGATAAACAATACGATTGAACGTCTGAATCGTGAAATAAAGCAACGTACAAAAGTAGTAGGCACATTTCCTGATGGGCAGTCAGCTCTTATGCTGGTGTGTGCCCGACTTCGCCATGTAGATGGAACCCAGTAGGGTGCAAAACTATACATGAACATGAAGCAGCTTACATAGTAAGCTAACTACCGGTAACCAAACGGCTAATTATGATTATGCGAAAATACTTGACGGTATCGTTAAATAGATACGTCATCCCTCCGGTAATTTCTATTCTGTGAGCTTTTCTCTCTTTCGCCATAATAATAGGCCTCCTATGAATTTATTTTATCATAGAAGACCTATTTATTTGGTGTTAAGTTACAGACTTTTCTTCACACACTTAATTTGTCTTTGTACAGCCTCATCACAATAGCAGCTAATTTCTCCTATACTCTCTAACTCTAACCATGGAAATCGATATCCTTATAAAAGCTTTCTCTTTAGATATACTGGAAAATTCATTATTACAACAGCTTTTTCAATATAATGCACTTCCTTTAAAGCCACCTCTTATACCCTCCAATAGGCATTAGTCTATTAAATATTTAATTCCTTTTGAATAATTACTATATCATTATCTACCATTCTATTAACTAATTCTTTAAATGATATATTACGAATCCATTTCAATTTTTTCTCTGCTTTAGTGCAATCTCCTAGCAGAAGTTCTACTTCTGCAGGCCTGAAATATTGTGGATTAATTGACACTAACGTTTTCCCTGTAACTCTATCTAATCCTACCTCATTTATTCCCATGCCTTTCCAAACTAATTCAATATTAATGCGCTGAAAAGCTATCTCCACAAATTCACGTACTGTTCTAGTTTCATTTGTTGCTATTACATAATCATCTGGTGATTCCTGCTGTAGCATTAGCCACATTGCATAAACATAATCAATTGAATGTCCCCAATCTCTCTTAGCATTTAAATTGCCCAACTCAATATGATCTTGCAGGCCAAATTTAATTCTAGCAACTGCATCTGTAATTTTACGTGTTACAAATTCTTTGCCACGACGTTCACTTTCATGATTAAAAAGAATACCACAGCAAGCAAACATTCCATAGCTTTCTCGATAATTTTTGGTAATCCAGTGTCCATACACTTTAGCAACTCCATATGGACTGCGAGGATAGAAAGGTGTTGTTTCTTTTTGTGGGACTTCTTGTACTAATCCAAACATTTCACTTGTAGAAGCTTGATAAAACTTTGCCTTAGTATTTGTCAAACGTATTGCCTCAAGCATATTTGTAACTCCGATAGCATCAATTTCAGCTGTCGTTATGGGCTGTTCCCAACTAGTTGCGACAAAAGATTGTGCCGCCAAATTATAAACTTCATCAGCCTTAGAAACTTTCATTGCATTAATAAGTGAAACTATATCTGTCATATCTGCATATATAAACTTAATTTTATCTTTAATATGTTCAACATTACCGTAATCCAGACAACTTTTTCTTCTTATAATTCCATAAACATCATAACCCTTTTCTAATAATAATTCCGCCAAATATGAGCCATCTTGGCCTGTTACTCCAGTTATAAGTGCATTTTTCATCAAATCATCATCCTTTACTTTATAATATATTATATGTTATACTCCGAAATTTACAATAAAATAGTCGCTAATTATATATATTCATTCCGATTACATATTTTTAAGTTATCTAAAATCTTCTTTATATCATTTGCTGATCTTTTATCGCATATTAAAGTAGCGTCTTCAGAATCAACAATAATCAAATCTTCTATTCCGACAGTTGCTATTAATTTGTTTGCACCTTCTATAATACAATTCTTACTATTAATTGTAATAATATTTCCAGCAACTATATTTCCAAACTCATTGGTTTTTCTGATGCGTTCTACTGCTAACCATGATCCCACATCATCCCAGCCAAATGCTCCGGGTACTGTATATATACCCTTACTTTTTTCCATAATACCATAATCTATAGAGATGGATTGAAAGTTGTAAAATTCTTTTTCTAAAGTAAATTCTTCCTCTGTTGTTCCTATCGAACTTTTAATTTTTTCAAGTCCTTTATAAATGTCAGGAAGTATTGATTTAA
The DNA here is from genome assembly GCF_900143645.1 of Anaerocolumna xylanovorans DSM 12503. Taxonomy (GTDB): domain Bacteria; phylum Bacillota; class Clostridia; order Lachnospirales; family Lachnospiraceae; genus Anaerocolumna; species Anaerocolumna xylanovorans. The sequence goes on from NZ_FRFD01000004.1 coordinate 199,645, forward strand.
ACTTTTCCATAATGCTGGAAACCTTCCATATAAACATTCCACTGTTCCATAAATATTCTTCTGTCGTCAAATATTCTTTTGCAACTTCTAAATTCGGCTTTTCTACAAAACAATCTACTTCAAATGCTCGTTTATTACATCTTTCAGAATTGAATTTAATATAACCATACCCGGTTTCTGGATAGTCCGGTGTTATTCCTATTGTAACTAAATTTTCTCCCATTTCAGCAACTTCACATGCATCTTTTAATGTATTTACAAACATACTGTTATACTTGATTAAATGATCTGACGGTAGCACCATCATTATCGCATCTTCGTATTTCCTTAATATATGTATTGCACCAAGCCCTATACATGGCGCAGTATTTCTGCCAATTGGTTCACATAAAACATTTTCTCTTGGAATCAAAGGCAATTGCTCTATTACCAAATCATAGTAATCACGATTTGTTGCAATGTAAATATCTTCCATATTTACCAATGGTAATATGCGTTCAATTGTCAGCTGAATCATGGTTTTACCATCACCAGTTAGTGACAAGAATTGCTTAGGTAAATTTTTACGGCTTTTAGGCCAGAAACGTTCACCACGACCTCCAGCCATAATTAATGCAGTTATTTTCATTTTCCCCTCCTGTACTATAAAATTTCTTTTTTATTGATGTAAATTGCTGCTCCTATTGCTAAACAGCCTACTATTACATTAACTGAAAATATATAAGGGCTATCTGATACTTCATTCTTTAATACAGCTAATATACTTTTTAATATGTTATATTTGAAATCTATTTGTGAGGAACTCATCTTAATTTGATCATTTGCTGAAAACCAATATGAATTTTTTTCATCAACAAGGTCGAATTTTATAATACCTTTTTTAATACTCCTGTCTACAATCAACTTATAATTTACAAGAGCGGTATTATCACTTATATTAATTGGTATACGCTCATTTTCGAATTTTATAACATTATTTGAATCATCATATATATGGTAGGATAACAAAACATTTTCACTATAGTATTTCAAATTATTAAATATAACCTTTAACTGTATATTATGTGTTCTACCACCTTTATACTCTGATTTTTCCAATACTATTTCTACATCGTTTTGATTGTTTTCTTCGGACAAAACATTTCGACTATATAATCCAAATGCTATAATAAGAACTATATAGCCCCAAGCAATCATTTTTATTAATACTGTTTTCTTCATTTTATGCTCCCGCCTTACTGCGTTCAATAAAATATTCAAATGCTTTTACATATTCTTCTCCTACATCTGTCCAAGTACGTTTATTTAAATCATCAAATAAAATCTTTTCATTTTCATATAACTCATCCAAATGAAATAAACCATATTCTATCTTAGCCGCCATATCCAGATAATTATAAGGATCAAAAAAGTATTTTTCTAGTTCATACCCTTCTACTACTTCCATAACTTGTGGTATTTTACTCATAACGGATGGTGTGCCTACTGACATGCCTTCTCCAAATGTAAATGGAAATCCTCCTTCATACAAAGTTGGGTTTACCACTAATTTGGCACAACTGTACAATGCTCCAAGCTGTTGACTTGTAACGCTATGAAAACATAATATATCATATTGTAGGCGATTTTCATATATGTATTCTTTAATTTCCGGAAAAATATTTATATTGCAGGTCAAGAATAATTTTATAGTTATAAATTTTTTACGTAATAAATATTCATAAGCTTTGATGAGATTAAAAATATTTTTATTTCCGCGTATTTGTGATGCATAAAAAATATACTCGACATCCTGAAAAGCGAACATCTTTCTTCCTGAAGATATATAGTCCTTTTCGTTTATGATATTATTTGCTATAGTTTGTAATATCATTCTGGAAAACTGATTTTGTATGTTTTTAGCATCAATTAAAATTTTATTACCACCAGATATCTCTAACGATTCTCTCATATCATTAATTGCATGTGGTATTGCTATTACATTGTCTTCATTCTTTCCAAATTGATTAACTACTAATGTATTTTTTAGATATTCACAATATGTAATAAAAAATTGTCCTCCCTGTATTGTTTTTCTTACCTCGTCTGTTCCATTTTTTACCCCTTTAAGATAAGAAAAATTTGTTGCATATTCAGCAGTTACTAAATCTGGTGCACAAACAACTCTATTACCTTGTATCTTATTAAATTCCGGCCAAAAAGCCATAGGACTATACCAAATATCTGCTGGCTCCTTCATATTTTTAATCTTTCTGATAATATCATTTGCCACATCTTCTCTTATTTTATATAATATTTTATTCTCTGTCAAATATCTTTGCTCTAAATGGCTATATAATGAACGAAAGATAAAGTTTCTATTTTTTATATAAGAAAATACCTTTTTTATCCCTATCGCTTTTACTTCAAAATGAAACAGCTTGTTTATTGCCTTTATTAATAAAGTAAATATACTTAAAAGAAGCAAGAATGGTAAAAAGATAACTCCAATTAAAATAGTTAGAAATATTAAACACATAAGAACGAAATCATTTTTCATTAATAATATAAAATCAAATATTTTATCAACTTTTTTTATAGCGACTATCTTAAAAATAGATTTCTTTACTTTTCTTTTTTTTCCTTTTCTCTCTAAATATTTTAAGTATCGTTTTATCATAATTGGCTCTGCTTCTGAGACCAATAGCTCTACTCTACTTTGATCAATATTTTCTTCCTCGAATAACTCTTCTATAGCATTTACAACCCATTTGGGACAAGCAATAACCACCTGATGCTTATTATTTACAAAAGATTTAACTATGTATGATAAATACCTTCCTAGCCCCTCTTGTTTTAGAGAAAAATTTTTCATCGGATGATATGCTATATATATACCAATTTTCATTTTTCTTCCTTTCTTTTTATATTTTTCATATTATTCTGAATTATCATCAAATAGGTAGGTAACTACGCATTACTTGATATATATCTGTACATAGCTGATCATTTGTTATAATATGCTTTTCCAGTTCTTCCCTTGATGGTATGTCCCACTTTCTTTTGCTTTCTTCCTGTTTTTTAATTAAGTCTGCTAAACCATCTACATCGTTATTTTCAAAAAACTGCATATTCATTTTTGTTTTCTCATCCATATTTCTCATAGCTGGATAATCACAAGATAAAGTAGGTACTCCTAACATAGCCGCATCAAATGCAGTTCCGTTTCCATTATCAGCGCAACCAGGGTGTAAAAAGAACTTTGCATTTTTTAACGTTTTAAGATATGTACTTTTGGGCATATTTCCCAATATTTCCATATTTTCTTTTAAAGATTTATTGGTTTTTATAACATCACGTATTTCATTAACATAGGAACTTCCAGCTGCAGCTTTACTTGACTTAAACATTTCTGTATCTGCACCTGTTATTATACATTTCAACTTACCTCCGCTTTCATAATATTTTATCAATGCATTTAAAGCAAATATATGATTTTTATGAACGCTTGGATTTGTTGACCAGATAAAATACTCACCAATATCACTTAACCATTCTTTATCTTTTTCAACATCACCTATTGATCCAAAAAAAAGAGGTATAAGGTTCGTTCGACATTTCTCAATTCCTGCATACTGTATACTTTCTGTTTTTACTACATTTGTTGTTGTAAAATTAGATATAGACATTCTTGCAACATCTAAGAAACTTTTATCTACTATACCATTCATTATACGAGGTACGTAACGCTGGATATAATCATGTAAAATCAACGCATAAGGAACAGTACTGTATAATTCCCCATGTATTCGATCAGCAGTAAAAAGAAGGCAGTCACAATCCTCAAAATAAGTAATACCATCATTCATATTCACATACTTCTCATTTAAGCCTTCAAAATTATACCCTTGTATTGACAAAGCTTCTTCTATTCTTTCTTTTCCAAACTCTTCCCATTTGTAAGAACGTATGGGTATGAACTTATCTCTTAATTCCTTAAAATATTCTTTTTTTTCATAATTTACATGCTTCACATGCCCAAATACTATCTCCAAATTATTACCTGAGATTTCAGCCCCTCTTTTTATTGCAAGTATTAAACGAATAGTATAATCTAATACCCCTCCAGTATATTCACCTGGCATTATTACAGCTAATTTTTTAACTTTGCTGTTATTAACATTTGTCTTTAACGGTTTTTTGATAACTGACAGGACTGTACTCCAACTATAAATATTCTTTTTATATATACTCTCAACTAACTCATCTTGTTCTCTACATATTATTTTTATAATTTTTTTATCCCGATTGATAATTTTCTTGCACAATCTTCTTGCTTTTTCTATAGTATTACATCTACCTAAAAACTTCTCTGTATTAAATATATCAAGATAACCTCCGCTCATAAACACGACTGGTATACCAATCTGAAAAGCTTCAAATAAATAAAAAGGTATTTCTTTCTCATCGCCTGACATATAAAAAAGCACCTTATAGTCTTTTAAATAGTCCTCATAATTTTCTACAGATATAACCTTTTTATTATTATTAATTGGTATTAACTGTTTTCCTATTATATCATACGAAAAATCCTTAAATTCTTTTTCAAATTTTTTATAATTTTCACCAGCTAAATAATCAGATTTTATCTCTGGACAAATAAAAATAATATCTTTATTTTTACTTTCAACTTTTATTGAATCATTTATTTTGGGTAAAATAAATGGTAATTCCAACATACATTCCGAGCTTATTATATCGTTACAATCTAAAATCTTTCCGGATAATAAAGAAACATAAAATCTATCTTTCAATTTTTCAATATTTTTTAATGCCCAAAATCCAAGATTATCTTTCACCCATTTAGTGATGTTCATTTTCGATGAATACCTTAATGGGCGTAAAATAATCTTTTTTGTATAAAATAAAATTAAACATTGCATCAAATATTCATTACAATCCAAAAGAAAAACATCAAAATATTCATCAATTAACTCTATAATCTTCCTTTCTAATATTCCAGAAAAGAAATCGATATTATTGAGCTCTTCTAAAACATTTTCCGGCAAAGCGAGTCTCTTATCATAATTATAAGTAACAATAGAATTCGCGCTAATAATTGGCTTTTTAGGTATAAAAACAGAATGCCCTTGCTTTATCAACGCCGGTACTTCGTTTTCTACAAGCCATCTATTATTAAATGCAAAAAAAATCCTCATGCTATTCCCTTTCTTGGTCTAATTCTTTAGGCTAATTACTCAATCGGCTTAAATATTCTTTTACCACCTCATCAGGCTTACCATCAGCTACAATTCTTCCCTTATCCAATAGTATTGTACGGTTACAAACTTCTTTAATTGTACTCATATCATGTAAAACCAGGACTAGAATCTTAGCCTGATCCATAACACTAAGCATTCTCTTTTTTGCTTTTGCCTGAAAATTAATGTCTCCTGCACTGAGTACTTCATCAACTAATAAAATGTCCCCAGTAACTGAAGTTGAGATAGCAAAAGCCAAACGTACTAACATTCCTGAAGAGTAAGAACGAATCGGATAATCAATAAATTGACCTAATTCAGCAAAATCAATTATCTCCTCCTCTTTAGCAGCAACCTCTTTGGGGGTTCCTCCCAGCATAAGTCCTCTATTTATAATATTTTCTCTTCCCGTAGATTCCATATCAAATCCAAGGGTTAATTCAAACATAGAACGTATTTTACCTTTTGATTCTATAATACCAGTTCTTATAGGATAAAGTCCGGCTAAAGCCTTTAAAAGAGTACTTTTTCCTGCACCATTGAATCCTATGACCCCCAGACGTTCTCCTTCGTGTATTTCCAGATTAAAGTCTTTTAAAGCATGAACATCATCTAAACGTTCTTTGGTTTTTTGTAGTTTTAATCGCGAAAATACTTCCTGCTTTAAAGTCATTGCATTATACAAATCAGAAGGATAATATAAATTCGCATCTTTCATTTTAATATAACATTCTTCCATTATTCCCCTCATTATAAGTAAAATATTATTTTCTTCTCATTCCTTTTATTGATTCTGTAAGCTAATAAACCCAAAACAGCAATAGTCCCAATGGTAAAAAGATAATTAGTTATACTTGGCATTTCCCCATATATAAAAGGTTTTCTTATTAAATCCAAAATATGTGTCAATGGATTTAGTTGGAACATCTTTTTTAAAAAAGGACGCGACATAAACATCTCTTCTTTAAAGAACACAGGAGAAAGATACCAAATGGCCTGCATAAGTAGCGCCATTATTTGAGGATAATCCCTATACTTGGTATTAAGATATCCTGCTAATGTTGTCAAGGCCCAAGCTAAAAAGAATAGCAGTATAACCGTTAAAGGCAAGGTCATTAAAGCAAATACTAAATTTATTGGTGCATAAACTAAAACCCAAATTATTAAGGCAATAATTTCTATCATAAATGTAATCGTATTTAAAACTGTATACCTTAAAGAATAAATGGTAATCGGATGATTAAATTGCCGAATATATTGTTCACTGCATAAAAGGCAACTTCCTCCAGCCACTGTACTTGCCATCACTATATCCCACACTACCATACCAGATAGAATGTAAAGCATATACTCACCTAATGGCTGATTGAATACTGTACTAAATACGAATGCCATAATAATAGTGAGAAAAAAAGGCTGCAAAACGGCCCATAGTAATCCAAGCTTCGACCTCCGGAATCTAGATTTCAAATCACACTTTGCCAAATGTGACCAAAAATATCTCGTTTCATATACTTTTATTAAGTATTGCTTCATGCATTATTTCTCCTCGCATATTATCTCTAAAAGACAATTGCATATATATTCTACATCTTCTTCTTTTAATGAGGCGTGTGAAGGTAAACTTATTCCTCGTTTCGCTATGTATTCGGCATTTGGAGCTACTACGCTTTCGTCATAATAAGGAGGCATGATGTGCATAGGATAAAATACCGGCCGCATCTCAATATCATGTGCTTCCATCCTGCTCATCACTTCATCACGTTCTAATTTAACTTTATCTTGAAGTATTACATTGCTCATCCAATATACGGACTCACAGTCTTCTGGTACCATTTGCATTAATACATAATCTTTTTTATTGCCAAGATATTTAGTATAAAGAGAAGCCACTCTTTTTCTTTCCTTTAAATGCCATTCTATATTTTCAAGTTGCGCCAGCCCCACAGCAGCCTGCATATTAGTCATCCTATAATTGTATCCTACATCAATATGCCAATATTTCTTATCAGGCGATACAGCTTGTCCTCTTAATAACTTTAGTCTTTTATATAAATTCGAATCATTTGTCGTAACCATTCCACCTTCACCACATGTTATAACTTTGTTTCCAAAAAAACTAAAAGATGCGGCATTACCAAAACTTCCGACTGTCTGATTTTTATATTTAGCAGCATGTGCTTCTGCTGCATCCTCAATAATTAATAAATTATATTTGTCAGCAATTCTTACAATTTCATCCATTTGCGCTGGTAAACCGTACAGATGTACAGGCATAATAGCTTTGGTATGTTTTGTAATTTTTTCTTCAACTTTTGTCACATCTATATTAAATGAATTTTTGTCACTATCTACAAAGATAGGAACTGCCCCACAATAACGAACAGCATTTGCAGTAGCTATATACGTTAAATCAGGCATTATTACTTCATCGCCTTCACCAATACCTAAAGCGACCAGAATAAGATGAAGTGAAACTGTACCATTGGAGCAAGCTACAGCGTATTTACAACCACAAAGCTCAGCAAATTTATTCTCAAACTCTTCTACAAATCGCCCATTTGCCGAAATCCATCCGCTGTCAATACATTCATTTAAATACTTTTTTTCATTTCCATTAAAGACAGGAAATGCTATTGATATTCTTCCCATTTCTTTAATCCTCCGTAAGTTCAATCGCCTGACTAATTATTTCTCCGATTGTAGGATGGGGGTAAATTAGATCCCTCATCTTTTCTATAGTCATGTTGTTATAAATCATGGTTTCCAGGGCCAATATAATCTCAGATGAGTAATTTCCCATCATATGCGCTCCTAACAAACGATTGCTATTTGCTTCATATAGTATCTTAAAAACAGCATTATCTTTTCCATTTTCCACCATATAGCGTCCGCTATACGACATAGGTATTACTATTTTTTTATAGGTTATGTTTTTAGCATTACAGGACTCCTCGGTTTCACCTATCCATGAAACTTCTGGATGTGTATATAAAATAGTAGGCATTTTATCATATTTCAATTCTTTAAGTTGATTTAAAATATGTCCAGATAAAACATCTGCCTCCAGATAAGCCGCATGGGCTAACATCCATGTTCCGATTACATCCCCGCAGGCATATACCCCTTCTACTGATGTTTCACAATACTGATTAACTAATATTCCCCTATCACTATAGGCAACTCCTATTTTATCAAGTTCTTCTCTTTCAATTACCGGTTTCCTGCCTATTGTCTCCAGCACTAATTCAGGATGAAATATTAGCTCTCCATTATTACAGCTGACCTCATTATTTGTGATAGTATCAACCTTAGTATTTATATAGATTTTAACACCTTTTCTCTGCAGTACTTTACCAAGTACACTTGCGACCTCACAATCCATAGAAACACCTATTGTGTCTCTTTGTTCAATTAATGTAACTTCCGTTTCAAACGTATTTAAAAAACTTGCCATTTCCAGACCAACAATACCAGCACCAATAATAACAATATTCTTAGGTAACTGCTCCATATTTAACATATATTCACTATCTACTATATATCCTTCATTTTCATGTTTAAAAAAACTTATTGGCTTAGATCCCATTGCAAGTATTAATTTTCCACTACAAATATATGTGTTATTACCAACTAAAACTTCAAACATATTGTCACAGTTTTTACCTAGTATTTTGCCTACTCCATGAATAATATCTACCTTTAAATATGTTAGCTTACTTTCAAGTCCTTTTTTTAAATCAGTCACTATTCTATTTTTATAATCTAACAGCCCTTGAATGCTAAAGTTATTTGATTCACTTATAAAAATACCTTTTCGCTTACACATGTCATAATCTTCATACGCTTTAGCTATATGAAGAAAAGACTTTAATGGTATACATCCTTTGTTAAGGCATGTTCCACCTACTGAATCTTTTTCTACTAGTGCTACCTTTTGCCCTGCCTTAGCTAAATTTTCTGCAGCCTTATATCCACCTGGTCCAGCTCCTAGTATAATAACATCATATTTGGTCATGACTTACTCCCTTATCTTATTGATAATTAAATAAATAATATCATTAACTATCTTTTTTTGCTCCGGTATAAAATCTTCTTTACTCCACTCTAATAAATTTTGCAGCTCATCTTTATCCAAGTTGATACCTTCTATCTTTAAAGATAACTGCTCTATAGTATTAGCATCTAGAGCGTCTGATTCAATTACACATTTAACAACTTTAGTTTCTTCAAACTGCAGTTTAACAGAAACCAGGCCCCATTCAAATTTCGAGCTAACTTCCTCAAAATTTTCAAGATTTTCTCCATAAATCCAGTCATGTGAGGAATACAATTGTATTAAATCAGAAAATAATTTTTCATCAATATCACAATTTGTTTTTAATTCTATACTTTCTTTGTAATACTCTTCCAAAAATATTGTCTTTATTGCCTTTTTTACACTTTCAATTGTAACGGTATCATCTTCTGTTTTCAAATTTATTACTCTTGAATTAACTGAGTCAATACCCTTTGATATTAGCTTTGCTTTATCAGGTGTTAAACACTTCATCATTCTTTCTAGATTAACATCTATCAATAATGTTCCGTGATGTAATCCTACCTTTTCTTTAACACTAAAAGCACTTCCTGAAAACTTTTTGCCATTACAGCATATATCATTTCTACCTGATATTTCTGCTTTTATGTCTAACAAGTCCATGGCATCAACAATAATCTGCGGTGTTTTTTTTTCTTCGTACACATGCTTTGGTAAAATAAATGTAAAATTAAGATTCCCCAAGTCATGGTATACAGCACCACCACCGGTAATACGTCTAGCTAAATCAATTTTTTCACTATGCATTGTTTCAAAATTCAATTCTTTCCACGGATTCTGATTTCTTCCAATTATTACAGCATTTCTATTCTGCCATAAAAATAAGATATAAACATCTCCGGTCCTATCAGCAAACTCCATTAAGCATTCTTCATATGCCAAATTTTCCCATGGCATCTCAAAGCTTTTTTCTATCACTATTACCTGCTGCATTGTTTTTTCTCCTTACATAATAATAGAATTATCAGGTACATCGCTAAAAATGTTTTTACCATTTGAAATTATAACGTTCTTTCCTATTTTCACACCAATATAAATCGTCACTCCCATACCAATTAAAGAATTTTCTCCAATTTGAACATTTCCAGCCAAAATTGCACCTGGCGATATCTTAGCATGATCTTCTATAATGCAATCGTGGGATACTATTGCTCCCGTATTTATTATACAATCATTTCCTATTTTAACATCACTTCCGACTATTGCTCCGGCTAGTAAAAGGTTGCCTTCTCCAAGTTCTGCTGAACTTTCAATAAATGCATTCGGATGAATGATATTAGGCATAAAAAATCCCTTACTTTTTATGATGTTGTACATATTTTCCCTCAGAAAAAATAATTTTCCGGTATTATCATTAGCAATGCCTCCAATAGCATTTACGGCAAGCATATACCCTTTATCCTTCAATTCATCTAGGATATCATCATTTCCTAATACAGGAACACCCATTACTTCATTTCCTGTTTTTAATTTTATATCTGTAATCCCTGCAATATTGTAATTTTTAGATTCTCTCAATATGTCGATACACATTTTGGCTACTCCGCCGCCTGATACAATTATAACGTCATTTGCAATATTACGTTTGCTAACTTTTTTCTCACCTAATAATACCAAAATGTCTTTTTCCCTAATCATCTTTGAAGAATCTAGTTTACTTAAATCTATACCATTTTTTTCAGCAAGTTCTAGTGCTTTTTTCGTAATATTGAGCTGTGCTACAGTACTACTAGTTTTTTCCTCATTTAATTCTTCTTTTTCCGCTGATATATAAGCAATTACTTTTCCTACTTCAACATCATCGCCTTCGACATATTTCAAATAAATATATCCATCTTTTTCCGCCTCTAAATCCTGCGTTTCTTTTGTTGTTTCAATAATTGCTATTATTTGGCCTGCTTTTACCATATCACCATTTTTTACATTCCACAGCCCTATTGTTACAAAATTATCATTTGTTCCTAGACGAGGCATTAATATTTCAAATTTACTCATAATATACACTCCTTATCTGTTCGTATAATTTTTCTACTGTCGGTAATACCTCTTTCTCCATCAGGCCATTTGCCGGTATTACCGAATCTTCTGAAGCTACTCTAATAAAAGTTCTATTTTTTAATTTTTCACTTAATACAGAAACTACTTCTGCTCCCCATCCAAGGCGTTTTGTACCCTCTTCTAAGGTAACAATATGCTTAGTATCTCCTGTAAACTTTATTAAATCTTCAACTTCCAGTGGAGCTATTGAAGTATTCACCAATACATTTACTACCATTTCTTCCTCAACCATAAGCTTTTCTGCTACACCCAACGCTAATGAGGTCATTGCACCATATGTTATTATAACTGCATCAGCAATAGCTTCATTATCTAATGTCAAAGATATTACTGGATATAATTTTTTGCTTTCTTCAACGTAGAAATTACCTACCTTATCATTTTGTACTACATACTGCTTTTCACTGTACATTTTTTTATTTTCAACCAATAATATTGGTGAAGTAATGTTTTGAAAAATACGTTGGATTAACAATGTTACATTATGTAAAGGCGATAAAGCAATTGTCGTAAGATTAGGTATACCTATATAATATTTTTCCAATGACTGGCTATGGGTTGCTCCATAACTTCTTCCTCCACCCATTGGTACTCGAATTAATAAAGGTACATTAATTTGATTAGCATACATCCAATTATATTTTGTAGCATGATTCAATATTTGATCAAATCCAAGAGAAATAAAATCACCAAACATAATTTCAATAATAGGTTTCATTTTATTCATTGCTAGGCCAACACCCATTCCAATAAAACCAGCCTCACTAATGGGTGTTCCTATTATACGATTGGAATATTTTTCGCTAAGGCCTTTTGTAACTTTAAATGCACCTCCATATGGATCTTTTATATCCTCACCCAATATTATTATATTATCATCTTCTCTCATTGCTTTATCTAACCCAATGTTTAATTGTACTACACACTTTTCTGATTTATTATTTAAGATGCTTTCTTGGCAAAAAGTGTTTATATCTTTTTCAATATAGCTCATTCCACCATTGTAAGTTTCGAAATTATCACAACGTCTCACTGCCTCTTCAATTTCCTTACATACTTGTTTTTCAATACTATTAACTATTTCCTCACTAATTCTTTGTTTCAAGATGAGAATCGGATCTTTTTGCTGGTGAATTTCTAGTTCTCTCTTGCTTCTAAAGTCATCTCCTTTGCTATGAGGTCCTAAACGATAAGTATGAATAACTTGGCAAAATGGTTTTTTCTCATTTCTAACATACTCACAAGCGTTCTCAAAGATTTTATTTAACTCCTCAACGTCATTAGACTCTACTTCATTTGTCTTAATACCAAAAGCTTCTGCTCGAGCAACTATTGAACCAGCTACTCCTTCTTCTGTTTTTGTTGTCATTGCATAAGCATTATCTTCGATAATATACAAAATAGGAATGCTATATAAAACTGCCATATTAAAGCTTTCATAGACTACACCTTGTCCTAAAGTTCCATCTCCAATAAATACAGCTGTAATACCTTCCTCATTTCTAATCTTTGTACTAAAAGCTATACCTGTAGCATTTGGTACGATACCACCTTGTACCCCATTTGAAAAAAAATGTTTATAACATAAATGCTGACTTCCTCCTCTTCCTAGGCAGACACCTTCTTTCTTACCCATTATTTCAGCTAATAAAATTTCTGCATTGTCTGAGTAAGCAATAAAGTGACCATGACATCTGTGATTACTAAATATATAATCTTCTTCACGTATATTATTCATAAGTGCAACAGCAGTTGCCTCTTGTCCTAAATATGTATGTGTAGTTCCTGTAAGCTTATTTTGTGAAAATAGTTCTAATAATGTTTCTTCGAATTTTCTTATTTTAAACATTTTAGCATAAAATTGTTCTTTCATCTTTTTACCTCATCAATTTTTCAAGACTTTATATAGTTACTAATTACATTTTCATAAGAATTCTATTATCCTTATTATCTAATACTATGCTTCCATCAATTTCTCATATACACTATACAGTATTCGAATTGAATTCTCCCATGTGAATTGCTTTACCCTCTCATTCCCTGCTAATATTAATTTTTGTCTAAAAATATTATCTGCTAACAGGTTGTGCATTGCGTTGCAAATTTCATCACTGCAATACGGGTTAACCAGTATTGCTGCATCGCCTGCAACCTCAGGTAATGATGATAAGTTTGATGATATAACTGGTGTGCCACATGCCATTGCTTCCAATATCGGCATGCCAAATCCCTCGTATATTGAAGGAAATAGAAATATATCTGCTCCATTTAATAACTTAGGGCTATCATCAGGTGCAACATACCCTATAAACTTTACTCTATCTTCTATATTTTCTTGTTGCACCTTCCGAAATATTTCTTCATACATCCACCCCTTTCTCCCTGCTAACACAAGATTTGGTGCATTAGGATTTATTGTTATTAATTTTGAATATGCACTAATCAGCCGAATTATATTTTTTCTTGGTTCTAATGTACCAAGATATAAAATGTAATTTCCGTTGATTTCATATTTTTGTTTTGCTGTTTCTATTTCTTTTCCAGAGTAATTTATATGGTAAATTGAATCATTTACACCATTTGGCATGACTACTATTTTTTCTTCAGGAACTTTAATGTACTTTATAATCTCACTTTTACTGAATTCAGATACTGTAATTATTTTATCAGCTCTTCTACATGATTTTCTAACCATTAAATTTAACCATACTCTTGTTTTCAAACGAACAGTCTCTGGAAGCGCTTTATAAGCCATATCATGAATAATTGTGACCTTTTTCCCTCTAACTCCTGGTGGAATAATAAAATTAAAAAATTGTGTGACATCAGCTTTTTTTCCAAAAAACCAGGAATAAGGTACAGGTATAAAAACACATAGAAGTTTATAAACAACATCATGAAACCATTTGCATTTTTTCATGACAACTCCTTTGGTTTCATATTTTTTCAGACCATTCAAAGTGTTTTCCTCAACCTTTAATGTAAAACAATTCAGCTGATATTTATGTTTTTGTTCCTTTATTAACTGAGTAATGATATTATCTGCACACCAAGCTATGCCCGTTTTTTCACCTTTTAGAAAAAGTTGTATGTCAAATGCTATTTTCATTACTCTTCACCTCATTAAGCAAATTTTGATAAATTTGAAGCAATACTCTAGTTGAATTTTCCCATGTAAATTTTTTCACACGATTAAATCCCTTTTCTATTAATTGATTAGCAAGTTCATCACTTTCCATAATATGTAGCATCGCTTCTTTAATTTCATCAACACTAAATGGATTTACCATTAGAGCAGCACCCTCAACCACTTCTGGTAATGAAGCCACATTTGAAGTAATAACAGGTGTACCACAGGCCATCGCTTCTAGTGGTGGTAATCCAAATCCCTCATAAATCGACGGAAATACAAAAGCTTTCGCCCCCCCCATCAATAACGGAACATTATTCTCATCAACGTAATCAGTAAAAATAATATCTGCGTTTATCCCTTCTGTTTCTATAATATTAAATATCTCATTATAAAGCCATCCTTTTTTACCTGCCAATACCAATTTAGGAATTTTAAATTTTTCTTTTTTTAAAAGACTATATGCTTTTACTAGCCTCTCAACATTCTTTCGTGGTTCAAGTGTTCCTAAGTACAAAAAATATTCATCTTCAATTCCATATTTTTTTTTCGCTTCATTAATTTCCTTAATAGTATAATTGTTATGGAATTTATTCTGGTCAACACCACAAGGCATTATAGATATCTTATCAGGCTCAACTTTTAAATATTTAATTATTTCGTTCTTACTAAATTCAGATATGGTAATTATTTTATCAGCTCTATTACAAGCTTTTTTTATATTTAAAGCCAAAAAAAATAAAGTTCTTTTTCGTACCGTTTCAGGAAATACTTTGAATGTCATATCATATATTACAGTTACTTTTTTACCCTTTACTCCAGGCGGAATATAATAGTTAAAGAATTGTGTGATTTCACTATCTTCTCCAAAAAAAAATGAATAAGGTATAGGTATAATATTCCATAAATATCGATAAATTATATCATTAAATCTATTACATGAATTTAACAAAAAGCCCTTTTCTTCAAACCGCATAATTTCATTTAACTGCTCTTTTTTATACCCGTTAGTAAAGTAATCCAATTTGAAATCACAGTTTTTAATTTTTGAAAGATTATCTAAAATGTGATAAATTGTCCATCCAACACCAGTTTTTTGCTTTTTTATTAATTCTTGTGAGTAAAATGAAATTTTCATATTATACCCTTCTTAAATCTTAATTGATATTTTTATATAAACTATATAATCTCCCTATCATTTTTTCATTCTGATATTCATCTATTACTCTTTTTCTTGCTCTTTCCCCCATTAAACAACGTTCTTCATTATTGTCTATCATCCATTGCATCGCTTTCGTTAGTTCTTCCTCATTATTTGGCCTGACAGTTAGTCCTGTAATTCCATCAAGACTTACATAAGGAACACCACTTGGTAACTTCGTATTAATTACAGGCTTGCCATATGACATAGCTTCTATCTGTACTAATCCAAAAGCTTCAGTTTTTTCTATTGATGGAAGTACAAATACATCACACTTGGCAAATTCTTTTGATAATTCATCATCTGAAATATTTCCTAGAAACGAAACAGATTCTTCTAAATTAAAACTGTAAACCATTTTTTTTAATTCATCTTCCATATTTCCGTTTCCAATAATTACAAGTTCTGCTCCTTCGACTTCTTTAAAAGCCTTTAGAAGGATTTTACATCCTTTATAATATACAAGTCTTCCTACAAATAAAAAGCGAACTTTATTATTAATTTTATTAAGCTCCCTGGATTTTATCCATTGATCTGCTTTATCAAGAATTGCATTATCCACCCCAAAAGGTATAACTTTACATTTGTTTTTATAAGGTAATAAGTAATCTGAACCTTCTATATGTCCTCTTGTTGCTACAATGATTATATCTGCACGCTTTAGAAATCTTTCCATCAAAGGCCGATAAATTACCATAAGCTTTTCTTGTCTCACAATATCGCTATGCCACCATACCACAACTTTACCCTTATAACCAGATAGAAGACAAGCTATATCTCCCAAAGGAAAAGGCATATGAAATTGTATTATATCCTGTTTTTTAGCTAAACTTCGAAAATACCAAAAAAAAGAAAAAGAAATGGGTACCGAAAAAAGTACACCCAGGCTTCCTGCACGATGCACCACTACACCATTTACTTTTTCAATGCTTGTTCTTCCCTTTTCCTTGCAAACGAGTACCTGCATATCTGTTATTTCATTCAGTCCTTCGGCAATTTGTCGAACTACCCGTTCAATTCCTCCTGTTGTTGGATAATAAAGTTTATTAATTTGTAATACCTTTAGCTTTTCCATGATTTTATCAACTCTCTTATTTAATCACAAAGGAATATTAATAAATTTTTCAAGTTATTCAATGAACTTTTAAAATGACCATATCATTTAATTTAGTAAAAAAGAACCTCAACAATAGAATGTCCCGCTTCTATTAGAAGGTTCTCTGACTATTTATTAATTTAAATAAAGCAAGCTTTTTAATTAATCTATCCTATTCTTATCAATATTTACTTTAATATATTATACCATCATGCCAAAATTATACAAGCTGTTTAATAATTTATAAAAATCTTTTATACGTTTAATTGCATAGTCCAATATAAGATAATCCTATATTAGCATATTTTCATAATTATTATACTATTAATTCAAAAGAAAGTAAACGTTAAATTTTGGAGATTCCACGATAACTATATAACAAATTATACCCAAAGCAAAAAACTGCCATAATGCTTATAAACAAAATATGGGCATACGAAAAAGATATTAATTGAATTATTAAAAGGGATACTATTACATAATACCTTTAAAGCCATCTTTTCCAACCCGGAACCACCTGTATCGACAGATAGGTTCCAAGCCTAGATTGAAGATTTAAACCAGTTTTACAACTAACGAAACAAAAAATCGCTATGAAGGAGAGCATGTGCGCCAAATGACTTCAGGTACTTTTGGTATATCTTAGGCTCACAGAGTTAACAAAGTAAAGTTCATATGTCCTTTTCCTGTTGAAAATCAGCTTTGAATAAATTTAATCAATTTACTTTTCTTAAACCGCGACTTTTTAATAGTTTACTATTATACCTCTCTGCTATAAAGACGATTATACCATTCTGATTAGTTATAGTATCAAACAGACAAAGAGAGGAAACACATACCTGATATAAAAAGCTGTACCAGAAATTGTAGAACTCCTCCAAACTGGAATATATATTCCGTCACTTGTTTAGCATATTAGTTTTTTGTCGAAAAGCTCTAAAAATGTTTCTATAGTCCTCTTTCCATCAACCTACAAGACAACCTTTAGAACATCCTTTGGTGGAATCCAAACATCCTGATCAATACAGACTTAGAATAAGACTGTAAAATAAAGTCTCTGTATAGCCATGGTATTTCTCAAATAAACATCTCTTAATTTTCAAAAGATATCTATACCAAATTCATCCATTTTTAAGAATTTTAGTTAGGAGCAACTGCCATGGTACATCCGTCGCAAAATATTCTTACATTATGGTCAAAAATCGTATATAAGCATGGCACAATTTATTTTTGACAAACAAAAAAGGTCTAAACTCGAAAAGAATTTATGAGTTGCTTAGGTTATACGTTTTCAGCTCTCAAGATATTTATATAGAATCTAATTTATTATAGTATAAATCTCCAAATAATTTATTTATTAGTTTTATTCTTTTTTTCAAATAGCCAATCATTTTATTAAAATATCGGATAGTATATGTTTTCTTCTCTCTTTTTGCTCGAATACCAATTACTACTTCACAAGTATCTGCATAATTTTCATCCTGTGGAAAATAATATCCGCTTCCTTCATTAAAGATTATCTCTAATATATTATAGTTTAATCTATCGATATGAACCCAGCTCCTCTTATTATGATAATCAGGAAATATGGGTGTACACATTGCTAATTTTCTAAGCCGCTCATAATTCCCCTTACATCCCTCACCATATACCATCGGTGCCCGAATAATTGCAATTTTAAAATTTTCATTTTCTAATTTTAACAAGTCCTCTTCGGCAGCCAGTTTTGTTTTTCCATAAAGTGATGCAGGCTTAGGAACAGTTTCTTTGGTGATACATCCATTTATATCACCATACACTGCAGCTGTACTCATAAATATAAACTGCTTTACATGACTGGCTTTTGTTTTACATGCAATTTCTACCGGTAATCTATGATTAACTTTTTCATAGAGGTCTTTCATGGCCTTTTTTTCTTTCCTATGTACAATCGCAGATAAATGCAGCACCGAATCATATAAGGTGAAATCCACCTTTTCCCATGATCCGTCTGCTGCACTTACCAAATCTACGTCAATTAACTTTTCATTAAATGAATACACATATTCATGGAATTTCTTTCCTATATAACTATTAGCCCCAATTACCAGTACCCTCTTCATATAATTTTTTTACCTCACAAACTCCTTCTTTGACGCCTTTATGCTTAAGTACACAATAAAATGTTTTGAGAATACAGGATATGTCAAATAGAAAACTCATCTTTTTTATGTATTCGCCATCATATTTCGCTTTTAAGGGTATTGGAAGTTCATCCCTTCCATTCACCTGTGCCCAGCCGGTAAGACCTGGCCTGACAGTGTTAGCCCCATATTTACCCCTTTCCTCTATCAAATCATATTGATTCCATAGCGCAGGCCGGGGTCCAACCAGTGACATATCCCCTTTTAATATATTGAATAACTGGGGCAGCTCATCAAGACTGGTTTTTCGTAAGAACTTTCCAACTTTTGTGATATATTGCTCCGGGTTCTGCAATAAGTGTGTGGGAACATCACCAGGAGCCGTGGATTTCATAGTTCGAAACTTTAATATGCAGAATTCCTTTTTGTCTCTCCCAATGCGTCTTTGACAATAAAATACCCTGCCTTTGGAAGTAATCTTCACTAAAAATGCTATTAAGATGAGCAGCAAAGATAGTCCTATTATCAATCCAAAAGAACCTATAATATCCATAAATCTTTTAATGATTTTCTTATACATAGGAAGTCCTTTCTCATCTAATTATTTACTTTATTATAAAGAATTATCATTGAAATTACAAGCCTTTTTGGCACTATCTTTAAAAGTTAACTTCTTGATGCAAATGCTCTTTATCATCTTGTAAATAATTATCATAAGTATTAGAATAGATAACATATTACATAATGAATAAGGAGTTTATAATGAGGTCAAATAATTCTAACAAAGGAAAAAATAAATATCATAACAAATCTGCTGAATCAAATTCAACTATTCCGCTTCTCCCAATTATATTTATTATTGCTGTTCTTCCATTTATAATGCGGACTCATGAATACAATCCTAAGCTTAGCCAATATCCCTGGTTTAGCGACGCTCAAAATTTTGTAGATATTTTTTTGTATTATAAGCATATTTTCTTTATAATAACCTGTGCACTTATGCTGCTTGCTATAATATACAAGTTTTTCACCAACAATCGAAAGCTACAAACCTCTGTTATCCTCTACCCGATGTTTATTTATGGTATACTGGCATTTTTGTCAACCCTATTCTCTAAACACTCTTCCTATGGATTTAGTGGATTATTCGAGCAGTTTGAGTCGGTCTTTGTGTTAATTGGCTATGTAATTGTACTATCTTATACATTTATCTATATCAGAACTGAAAATGATTTGAAAAAGATAAATTATTGCTTTTTAGTCAGCATATTACTATTTAGCATACTTGGGCTTTCACAAGCATTCGGCTATGATTTAATCCGAACAGATTTTATTAAGAAACTCTACATTCCAAGATCTGGTTGGAGTACTCTTGATTCTGTTACCTTCAACTTTCCGGTTAAAACTGCTTTCCTTACATTATATAATCCTAATTATGTAGGGGTATATACTGCTTTCGTTATCCCTATTCTTCTAGCTCTTTTGCTTACAGAGAAGAATATTAAATACAAAGTGGCTTTCGGTTTTGCTATTATCTGTATGACTATTACATTATTATCTTCCGGTTCTGCTGCCGGATTAATCAGTACTATAATCGCTGTATTTGCAGCAATTATAGTATTCAGAAAAAAACTGTTCCAACATAAAAAGATTGCTATTGGCATCACACTTATATTTTCTGCTGCTGTATTATGTTTATTTATTCTTAAGTTTGATGCTGTTAAATCACTTGTTAACAATAAGCTTTCGTTAACAAAAGCCAGCCATAATATTACTGATATTAAAACCGATAATGATTTAGAACTTACATATAAGGGTAATACCCTGCTGCTAAACTATACTTTTAGTAACTCTAAATTTGATATAGAATTGAAAGATTCTAAGAATAGCAGCATTCCTTTTCACACAGAAGACACATCCGGTAAGGTGCTGATAGATGATAAACGTTTTAAGGAAATCACGATAACACCGGTTATGTACAATAACATCTTATGTATCAATTTAATTATTGATGGGAAGGACTGGGTATTCTCTAATCAAACAGGTGATGGCACATTTTATTATCTAAATACGAAAGGTGAATTTGATAAGATGGTAAATGCCGACTCCTCAATTTTCACAGGTTATGAAACACTTGCGACCGGAAGAGGTTATATCTGGTCAAGATCAATACCTTTACTTAAAAATAATATCATTTTAGGTGGCGGTGCAGACAGCTTTGTTTTTGAATTTCCGCAGAATGATTATCTTAACTACTATTATTCAGGCTTTGAAGGTGAGATTCTTACAAAACCTCATAGCTTATACTTACAGGTAGGAATACAGACGGGATTATTATCACTGGTTGCAATGCTTACATTTTTCATTATGTACTTTATTTCAAGCATTCGATTGTACATCAAATGTAAATTTGATTCCTATTGGGAAAAAACCGGCGCGGCATATTTTCTTGGGGTTGTTTCTTATATGTTTACTGGTATTACCAATGATTCTTCCGTTACAGTTGCTCCTGTTTTCTGGACCATTATCGGCATCGGCGTAGTTATTAACTACAAATTATCCAGAAATGAAACGTGAGAAATCGTATGCAACTATTATTCTTAAATATGCTAGCCAACATAAGTCTCAAAGGAAAAGGCCATTGGATATTCTCCAATGGCCTTTTCCTGTTTTATTATAAATATTCTTTAACTCGTCTTTTCCTCATATATCCTACTTACATCAGCAATCTCACCAACCGCAATAATCTCTCCCTTTTCCAGAAGGATTGCCTTATTACAGATCTTTTGAACCTGTGGCAGGGAATGGGATACAAATAGCACTGTAACGCCCTTATCAAACATAGACTGAATCTTAGCTTCACATTTCTTCTTAAACTTCGCATCTCCAACTGCCAAAACTTCATCCAGTATCAATACATCCGGTTCAACAATCGTTGCTATAGCAAAGCCCAGTCTTGATTTCATACCGGAGGAATAGTTCTTAAGCGGCACGTTGATGAATTTGCCAAGCTCGGAAAATTCTATAATCTCATTGTACTTTTCGGCTATAAAATCCTTAGGATACCCTAAGACTGCTCCATAGAGGTATATATTTTCCGCCCCGGTATATTCCGGTTCAAAGCCTGCTCCAAGTTCAAGTAAAGGAGCAATCTTGCCTTTTACTACTATACTGCCCTCCGTTGGCTTTAATACTCCGGCTATAATTTTAAGAAGGGTACTCTTTCCTGCTCCGTTTAAGCCAAGTATGCCCAAACGGTCTCCCTTTTCAATAGACAGGTTTACATTTCTAAGGGCCCAGAATTCCGTATACTTTAATTCACGTTTTATAAATTTTATAAAATATTCTTTTAGATTATCTACCTTCTGTGAAGACAGATTAAACCGCATACTTACATTACTAACTTCGACTGCTGTTTTCATGACAGACTCCTTTCCAGATATTATACATGCAATATGAATTCATCCTGCTTTTTATAAAACAATACCAGACCCAAAATCATAAATCCGACACTGTATAACAAGGATAATTCCAATGCTCTCATATCCAGAGGCTGTCCAAAAATAGCATTTCTGAAATTCACGATTACATTGTAAAGAGGATTTATCTCAAGCAGCCAGCCATATCCATTTTCGATAATTCTCTCTACCGGATAAAAGATAGCTGATGTATACATTATCAGCATCAGGGCAACAGACCAGATGTATTCCAAATCCCTGAAAAACACGGAAAAGGTTGCAAGAACTAATCCAATGCCATAACACATTACCGGTAGTATTATCAATGGTATTATCGCTTCAAACAAATATAAAGTAGGTCTGACATTAAGCACGATTCCTACCCCTACCAGTACTATCAGGGAAATCAGAAAAATAATATAATCGCTTAATATGCTTGAAAGAGGGTACATATATTTGGGAACATACACCTTCTTAATCATACTGCTATGGGATCTGATTGACTTCATCGACACCTTAGTACTATTGGAAAAGAACGAATACATTAACCTTCCTGAAAGTATGTAGATAGGGAAGGAGGGATCGTTACTTCTGTGCAATAAGCTCCCGAATACAATAGTAAGTACTATCATAGTCAGCAGCGGTTCAATCAGAGTCCACAAAATTCCAAGATAGGAATGCCTGTATTTTAAAGTTACTCCTTTTTTCACCAATTCGCCTAGCAAAAATCGATATTTTTTAAAATTACTGATATGCTTCTTCAATTTAACACCTTGGCCTTTCAAATTACTTTAAATCATTACAGCTTTCCAAGAGCTCCTGAACAGGTTCCTTATCCAGCCTGTCAAAGAACTCCATACGTCCCGTTTTATACGGATTGGGTTTTTTATGATTCTTGCGGAAAGCATCCCTTATATTACTTTCCTTAAAGAGAAAGCTGTCTTTTATGCTGTTCCAGAAAGCTTCGCCTTTCTCATTATTAACAAGTAAAAGGCTTGCTCCCTTGTTATCATACATGGCCGGATCAATGTCCTTTATTCCCCAGAAGTCTCCCATAGTAATATCTCCGGCACGGTTTTTGTGGGTAAAACCACATTTACTGCAGCATGGTCTGGAGATATAGTCCTTGGTAAATGCCCTGTAATAATCATTCTTTCTGGTATTTACCGTAATAGATTTCCCATTTGCAAATTCAATAACCATACTGGCATCCGTACTAAGCCACCCTTTGCTCTTATTACGGAATTGCAGATTCGTGACCTTAGAACCATGCTTTTTATTCAGGTAATCAATATACTGCCGGTATACTTTCGGTGACGGCGAAGCATGACATAAGATTTCACTAATAATCAGGTTATCATAATTTTTCTTAAGGTAGGAACGAAGACCTGCACATTCACAGGGAAGGCCTGAGTAGAGGACCGTTCTCCCCTCTGCCAAAAGCTCTTTTATCTTCGGGAATATACCATCAAAGTCGCTTTTAACATATTTGGAACCAAAGAATGGTTTGACTTCTTCCATGGTATATGCAATATCAGAAACAGCATTCATATCTTCGTCATATCTGACTCCAACCACAGCACCCTTCTTTTCTTCAATTACATATCTGGCTGCCTCCGGAAAGATGGCTCCGGAAGAAGAACCTAAACGCACCTCTTCCTCCTTATTCATTGCGCAATAAACCTTCGGAAAGGATTTTCCATAAGAAATAATATGCTCATGTTTACGGATACAAGCTCTACTGCATGCACCACAATTGATACACTTTTCATCTGCTACCGGATACAAAAATCCCTCTTTGTCAGGGACCATGGCAATAGCACCGACAGGACAGATTTCCTTACAAGCCCTGCAGCCATAGCAATCCATCTTGCTAATATTCGTCGGACATTGTACCATTGTCTGAATGTTATTGTTATAAAGCGCATCAAATAAATATGCAAGAGAAAATTCTCTTAATTCCAATATTCTTTTCCTTAACTTCTCCGGCTCCTGAATCTGGAATTGCCAGAAATCCTTGAAATCCTCTTTGCTGTAAAGCAAATGAGATTGCAAATCCAGGGAAGTAAGCAAATCTACCGTTCTGCTTCCAGTATTAGAATGAAGCATAGAAACAAAAGGTGTTTCATAGATAATAGAAAACACCGTACCGTGAAAAGAATTAGTAATAACATATTCTGCATTTTCAATTAACCCGAGAAAATCTCCCGGTGCACTTGTATAGCAGCTGCTTATCTCATTCTTAAACAGCTTGCCCGGTCTTCTCTGTATGATGGGAAGTCCGGTTGCAGTAGATACTCTATTGGCGAAAGCAATTACCTCTGGATTATGTTCCATCATATAAACAAAGATATATTTCTCCTTAATAGCTGGAACTGTTTTTATTGCTTCATAATCTTCTTTCGGTAATAATAAGGTAGGATCAAGTACAACATCTACGTGACGGTTCGTCAGCTCTTTCACCGGCTTAACCGCACTCTTCTCTCTTACCGATATTGAGGTAAAGCTTTTTAAGCTACCACGTATTCTGTCATGATAAATAGGCAGAAGATAATCTCTTCCTATGCTGGCTGCATAAGAAATCTTTTTCTTTTCAGGATTTGCAAAGTCCAAAAAGTAGGCCGGATCAAAGCCGCCTATATGCTCACTGTTCCATACCTGATCACTGCCGACAATGTAGGCATCAAGTTCCAACGGGGCATCTGCAAGCTCCTGATAATCCGCATAATCCCCAATCAAATTAAACTCTTTATTGATAAAATGTGTGTAATTCTTATATCTTTTAAGACTTCTGGGATTATCGTAATGCAGCTTTAATTCTGCAAGCTTCTTACGGATACCTTCCTTCCCCTTTAGGGGATTATATAAATCATCAATAATAGGAGGATGATAATTAATCACATAAGCTTCTATATGGTTGTTTTTCAGCACCCTTTGTAAAGCCCAAGTCTGAAGACTTGCTCCAAAATTATGGGCACTGTGAAATGTAATGACACCAGCCTTCACTATTTTGCCTCCTTTAGCAGCATTTCAAGATGAATGGATGATTCCTCTGATACTACGACATTAACTTTTTTCATTAATTCCTCCATACTCTTAAGCTTTTTCATGGAAGAAGGAATAACAACTGTTGTATAATTTCCCAGGTGTTTCAGGGCATATTCTATATTTTTACGATACTTTTTATCTTTGTAATATTTGCTCTCATCAAAATCTGAAAAACAATACACTCTTCTATCAGCAAGGAACTCAAATTGATGAAGCAGGAATAAGTCCATTCCGGAATAATTAATTACCGTATCAAACTTGATATTCCCGTAGTTCTTAAGATTCTCTCTTTTTGCAAGAACAGCCAGTCTTTTTCTTGTGGACTTTGTTTCTATTCCAAATCTGAAAGTCATAACAAAAGCGATATATTCCAGAAAGGTATTATCTCTGCCTACTGATAAAGGAATATACCCGATGTTTTTATGAAGTAATGACAAATTTCTGGAGTTCTTCTTCAAAGCTCCTGCCTTGAAATTCAAATAAATATGGCTGTTTTTATCTTTATGCTTATTAAGCCCCTTGATAAAATCCAGATTTTCTTTGGTATCACGAAGGTTTCTTAAATAAATAAGAGTATTTGTTTTCTTATTTTCTGAATAATCTTCCGTCAGAAGCCCTGTTTCTTCTCCTAAAAACATTGTATCGCAAACATTCCTGGCACACTCTGCAGAATCCAGGCTGCAAAACCTCTCATGGAACTTAGGATATCCATATTCTTCTTTATTTATTTCTTCTACAAGCTCCTTAACAGTATCAACTTTAGGCAAATCCATCTCATCAAGACTGATATAAATTCCACGGTCACCTAAATATTCTTCTCTGTCATAGGTAAAAAGAATAATTTTCTTGCCGGACACTGCATAATCAAACATAATGCTTGAATAATCCGTAATTAGCATATCACTTGCATTTAAAAAATCATAGCTTTCATAAGCAGAAGGAAACTCCTTTACATGCAAAAGCTCTCTGTAATTAATTTCATTCTTTACAAATGGATGCAGTTTTACATAGAGCACCTGATTGGGTTTTAATTTGCGGTCAAGGTATGCCAGATAATTAAATATCTTAGTTACCTGCTCTTTATTTTGTTTCTTATGCAACAAGCCTCTCCAGGTCGGCATATATACAATAACCTGCTTGTCTGTCAAAAAGCACTCCCTGCGTATCTGATCCCGTCTCTCCGCACGGTAGAAACTTGAGTTTCTTGGATACCCTGAAAGAAGTACTTTTCCCTTATAAGCCTCCTCCAGCATATAATCCTCAAAGAATACATTCTTAGAGAACTCATTCTGATACAAAAGATAATCTGCAATATAGAAATTTCGCTGTACATTACCAAGACCATACTCACGGTCCTGAACAATTCTTCCCATAGCTTTTAAAGGAGTACCATGCCATGTATTCAGGTATACCTGCTCCGGCTTCTTAATATAATAAGGAGGAAAGCTGGTATCCGTTACAAGATACTTCGCTGAAGCAAGGGCTTTTAAATACTCATCCGTATGAATCTCAATAAAGCTGACATAATTAATGCCATAGTTATAGAGCAGTTCCTCATAGGTATCAAAAAGTTCTTTCTGAAGAACAAGATAAATATGGTAGCCGCGGTATTTACCTCTCTTACATTCATAAATCATATTAAAGATATTACCGGCCAAATCCTCACCATGCTTGGATTCAAAAAGAATAACCTTCTCATCAACTGATAATTTCTCATAATACTTTGTATATCTTACATCGGCAGGAAGATGGTACAGCTTATAAAGTTTCGACTTTTTGAATCTATTCTTAATAAAGGTAAGCTTCTTGCGGCTTTTCTTGAATTTTCTCCATTTTTTCTGAAAGCTATCCCATTTATCCTTTACTCTTACGAGGATTCTTAAAAGCCTGCCAGGCAAACGGTCTCTCAATGTGACATAACGGATAGTTTTCTTACGGTCAACATAATGCTTTAAATGCTTCTTCAAAGAGGAAGAAGCGGTGTATTTAAGGTAATGATTAACAGGCCACTCCGGTATTTCCCTTTCCAGAAAATCCTGCGTAGCATTTATAATATCTATTTTTAAAGGCAGCTGCCCTTTCTTCTCATCGGAGTAAAAGGATTCATAACGGTAAAAAAAATGTCTTACACAGACATATTCCAATTCCTCTTTAAATATATCGTAAAGTTTATGTTCTCTCATAAACCGGAACACTAACCCAAAGGCTTCCACAATATCCTTTGTAGCTTCGGAAAAACTGTTTAAGAATCCCACCTGTGTTGTTTTTCTGTAATTATAGAGTGGTTCCGGAACAACGCCAATGCTCTCTGCTATTGTCATAGCCTCGAAAGCAACCACAAGATCCTCAAACCGAAGCCCCTCCGGAAACCTTATTTCTTTCAATAGGCTTCTCTTAAAAAGCTTGTCCCAGGGGAAAGGTGACGCATGTACCAGTTCAAACTTTCTCTCGGACATTCTATAATTCTGGTTCATATAGAAGACCTTCATTTCTTTTTTTTGAAGTTCTTCCTTTCCGGGTACCTCATAAACATTATATCTGGCACACATAACCAAATCATTATTATCAGCAGAAGCCTTGGTATAAAGCTTCTCGGCCATATCAAGCTCTATAAAATCATCGCTGTCTACGAACATAATATATTCGCCGACAGCTCTATCAAGTCCATAATTACGGGCATGGCTAACACCCCTGTTCTCAGTTGTAAACACTCTCACTTTCGCAGGGTATTCCTTTTCATATCCTTCTAATATCTTAATGCTGTTATCAGGGCTGCCGTCATTGACTACAATTATTTCAATATCCTCTAAAGTCTGATGAATCAAGCTCTCCATACAGACTGTAAGGTATTTCTCCACATTGTAAACAGGCACAATGATGCTTACCTTAACTTCATTCATTTCATAACTCCTCCTAAGGGTCTTATTGCCACTAAATTGGATTTTATCATAGAAAGTGGGAGAATGCAATAATTATTAAGGATTCTTAAGGAACATCGTATCGTCAGAATGCTCCCTCCTTTTATTTCTCTTCATTAGTTTCCGAAAACAAAAGAGCCGGAAAACGAAAATGTTTTCCGGCTCTTTCTTTATAATATCAATGCAGATATTATATTGAGTATATTAGTTAGTGTAAGTAATTGTCTGGTTGATATCAACACTTACAGGAATCTGCTTCGTGCCTATCTTAACAAGTACTTTCACACTCTTGATAACTACGAAATTAGTAGATCCATTAGCATAGGTATAAACATCTTTTCCTAATCCTGTATCATACTGGAATGCTAAATCAACATTCTCAATCTTATTACCTTCATAAGAGAACTCAAATGCTTTCTTAAGTGCTGCATCAACGTCAGCTGCACCAGATACGCTTGAAGCTACATGCTTAACAGTAACAGGAGACTGTGTATCAACAACTGCAAAACCACTTGTTATAGTCTTAGTAGTACCATCAGCTAAATCAATATACTTAAGTTCAATAGTATAAGAACCAGCAGCTTGTTTCGTAACCGGTGATGTAGTTACATCAAGAGCTGTAAATGTTACAGCCTTTGCAGCAACAAATCCTGCACCCTGAGTAGCAACTGTGTCTGATCCCTTTTTGATAGTGTACTCTTTGATATCAGCATATTTTGCTAAAGCGCCACCCTGATAAGCACCAACCTTGATTGTGAAGCTCTTATTAGCTGTGCTTGCATCTACATACACTGTATCAATAGTATCTTTATTGCGTTCAACCTGATATCCATATGTTGTACCGGTAGGCTCAACAACTGATACGGTGAATACTCTTGTAAGGGAACCATAAACTACCTTGTAGCTATATGTCTTTCCAGCAACCGAACTTAAGGTAGGTGTTATTTCAATTGTACCATCTGAGTTCATTACAACATTAGGCTTAGTAGCAATATCTCCAGAGTATAATTCAGGCTGGTTGATATTTGCTGCAGCAAAATCCTTATCTTTGCCAAACTGATCCTTTAAAGATGCAGTTATTACCTTCTTATCAACAGCAACAACACCATCAAATGCTTTGGAAAGTGTTACGCTTTCTTTATCAAGTAATAAAGAAGCTGCTTTTCTTTCCTCAAGCACTGTTACTGCAAGTGACCAAACAACCTTACCATCTTTATCTTTAACCAGAACATATGCACTTCCTGCAGAAACAGGTATTAAATCTGCTGCAAGACCAGTACCGCTGGTTGTAGCGAGAAGTACGTTGTAGTTAGAAGAATCAAAGGTATAATCACCATATCCTGCATAGTTGTTATCTGTCTTTAATACGCGAAGGAATAACTTCATGCTTGTATCACCAACAGCAAGCTGTGTATTAGCAGTATA
Organism: Anaerocolumna xylanovorans DSM 12503; assembly: GCF_900143645.1. Taxonomy (GTDB): domain Bacteria; phylum Bacillota; class Clostridia; order Lachnospirales; family Lachnospiraceae; genus Anaerocolumna; species Anaerocolumna xylanovorans. Next base: position 229,441 of record NZ_FRFD01000004.1, read on the forward strand.
CTTATTCCAGTTAGGTGTATCCTTAGCTACTGTGTATTCCTGTTTGGATACGCCTACAGCAGTCTTATCAACAGCTGTGATAGTAAGCTCTGTTGTGATAGCTCCAACTTCCTGACCTGCTGCATCATACTTATAAGTATGGTAAACAGCTTTTGCCTTTGCAGTATCACCAATATTGAAAAGATATAAATTCTTTCCGCTTGTATAACCCTTAACATCGCTTAAAGTAAATTCAATCTTAGGTTCTGCAGAAGTATCAGAATAAGAATAAGTATTCAGAACAACACCATTAGCATCTGCTGTGCTAACCTTGATTTCTGTTTCTGTCTGGAAAGCAATCGTAGCAGGTGAAATAGTAAGAGTTGCTATCTTACCATCAGTTGCTGTGAACTGTGTATCTTTCTTGTCATAAGTTACGGTGTATGTCTTTCCATCTGTCATACCGGCAAATGTAGTAACCTTAACAATGTTTGTTCCATCAGCTACAGCATCTTTAACGCCTATAACTGCTTTTGTTGCATCATTTACGATAGCGAAATCTTTTGCTGCAACTTTGCCGCTTTCGATTTTGCTGTTAAATGTAACTGCAAGTTCAGTAGAACCCGTCTGCTTGATGCTTGCAACGCCAAGAGGAACTGTTACTTTTACAGTATCAGTTACATTCCACTGGCTTGAATCAGGAGCTGTGGATGCAGCTTTTGCATATACAGTGATTGTAGCTTCGCCAGCTTCAACTGCTGTAACAACACCAGTCTTAGCATCAACAGTAGCTACTGCTTCTTTATCAGAAACATATTTTACAGCATCTGTAGAATTAGCAGGAGTTAAAGCTGCTTTTAAAGCCTTTGTCTCGCCTGAATTCAGTGTGAAGTCTTCACCAACTGCAACTGTTTTTGCACGTTGTCTGATAGTAACTTTCTGTGTAAATGTAGAAGTCTTGCCCTTCTTGGTCTTAGCAGCAACCTTAACAGTTACAACACCAGGAGCTTTTGCTACTACATAACCTGTCTTAGCACCGATAGTAGCTTTTTTGCTATCACTTACTGTCCAGGTGTATTTGGTTCCAGCATATGTTTTGCTAAGGTCAAAATTTACAGCACTTTTACCGTAAGAAACCTTATCAACATAAAGAACCGTTGTTGCTTTGCTTGTACCCTTGTCTACGATCTTAGCAGCTGTTGCAGCGGAAGCACTTATAGGGCTAACGCTTGCTACTACTAATGCAAGAGCAAGAGCAGAAGCTAATTTCTTTTTAAAGAAATTTTTCTTCATATTCTTTCTTCCTCCTTAAAATATAGGTTGGTTTGGTATTATATTTTTCAATATAATCATTCCAATAACAAGAAGATTATAACAATAATCAGATAAAAGGTCAAGTCCTTTTATCTATAATTTTACTATACCGCAGTCCCGTACATCAGGCTTAAAAACTGGATTTCGCCTTATTTTTGACACATTCGGGGATTCCAGATAAACTACCCGCTGCATCTCAATATGGATGATTTTCCCTTTTCAAACCGTTGGCTGCTTTCCTTTTCTTGCTATACCTTTATGGATGATTATATCAAAGTTAGGATTAGAAACTTTTTTCAAAGCTTGGTGTCTCCTGAACTCTAGGTATATAATGCACTTTGTTTATGTCAATTTTATGGCAGGCTTTTGTCACAATCGGCTTTTTTTCAAGACATTTTCAGCTCATTTGGATTAGCCGGACAGCAAATATGGCACACATTTTTGCATTTATTTCAGAATTTCCTCTACAACCTTCTGCATTTCATCTTTCCTGCATATCCTGTTATGAAGCACTTTGGCACTACGTATTTCTTCTATTGCTGCCGGCACGGCTACCTTTGATATCCTGCTTAATTCATCTACCAGTTCAAAATCTCCCATGGTGCCGTATTTCGGATCAATTGCTTCCATAACGCTTCTGGTAAATTTATAAGGACTTGCCGTTGATGCGATAATAGCTTTATTTGCATCCTGGCTTTTTTCTTTGTATCTGCTGTAAACAGATGCTCCTACTGCAGTATGGGTATCAATCACATAACCCTCCTTTTCGTATAAATCTTTTATCAGCTCTGCTGTCTGGCTTTCGCTGGCATACCCCCCAAGCACTCCGGTTATATTTCCTTTCATTTCTTTTGTTATCTCATACTCTCCCTCTTTCGTTAAGGAATTCATAAGGGCAAGTGTCTTATCACTGTCTTTTCCTGATGATAAGTATATCAGCCTTTCCAGATTGCTGGAGATTAGGATATCCATGGAGGGTGAGGAGGTCAGAATGAATTCTCTCTTGCGGTTATAGATTCCTGTTTCAAGGAAATCAAACAGTACTTTATTTTCATTAGAGGCGCAGATAAGCTTATCAAGAGGCAGTCCCATTTGTTTGGCATAGAAAGCCGCAAGGATATTGCCGAAATTACCGGTCGGCACTGCTGCATTTATCTTTTCCCCTTCCGAAATAACTCCTTTTCTTAACAGATTGCCATAAGCATATATATAGTAAACTATCTGCGGAACCAGGCGTCCGATATTAATAGAATTGGCGGAGGAAAATACATAACCTTTTGCTTTTAGATCTTCTGCCAGCTGCCTGTTATTAAACATGGCCTTGACACCGTTTTGGGCATCGTCAAAATTCCCTTCGATTCCAATAACATAAGCGTTGTCACCCTTTTGTGTCACCATCTGCTTTTCCTGGATGGGACTTACACCGTCCTTGGGGTAAAACACAATTATCCTGGTTCCTTTGACATCTGCAAAGCCGGCAAGTGCAGCTTTTCCCGTGTCTCCTGAAGTTGCAGTCAGAATAACGATTTCATCGGTTACATTATTTTTTTTTGCTGCAGTGGTTAATAAATGCGGCAATATAGATAATGCCATATCTTTAAAGGCAATTGTTGAGCCATGAAACAGTTCCAGATAGTATAAGCCTCCCGCTTCTTTTACAGGTGCTATCTCTGCAGTGTCAAATTTCTCATCATAAGCATTGTCGATACAACTCTTAAGTTCTTCTTCCGTAAAGTCGGTGAAATATAACTTCATTACTTCATAAGCTGCCTGCTGATAGGTCAGTGTGCTTAATTCTTTCAGGCTTAGAGTCAGCTTTGGAATACTCTCCGGAACATAGAGTCCTCCGTCCTCTGCCAGCCCCTTTAATATTGCCTGGGATGCTGTTATGGGTGCTGCGTGGCTGCGGGTGCTTTGATATAAAAGATTCATAATATCCTCCATTATAAGCGGATTTAACCGATTTTCGTTGTATTATAACATGTTTCATACTGATACACAATACTTTGCTAAAGTGAATTGCAAAACAAAAAGGATGTTAAAAAACATCCTTTTGCATTTCCTGCTATTATTTGAAAAACTCGTGCCCGCCGTATTTAAACAGGAATTTTAAATGGCGGTCAAACCAGCTCATGCTGTTTTTATCGGCTCTTATTCTTGCCGAGAAATACAAGGCACCATGGGAATAATCTTCCCCATTAAGTACTCGCCTGATGGCTTTTTTGGTACCCTCCGATACTTTTACGGAATAATATCTTCCATCCTTTATCGGGGAAAACTGATAGGTATGTCCGTCCTTTTGGAATACGACATCTTTTACCGTATCAGGAAAATCCTTATTGCTAACTCTGTTCAGGATGACATTTGCAACCAGCATCTTACCCTTCACATCTTCTCCGGTTGCTTCAGCTTCTACGATTCTTTGAAGAACTTCTATTTCTCCATTACTTAATTTGACTTTATATTCTGTCTTCTTTACGGTATTTTTTGCTTCCTGCCTGACTGTTTTTTTCGTTTCAGTTGAAGCCGCTTCTGTATTTTTAGTCTTTTCTTTGGTCGAACTACTATCAACCCTACTCTTTGCAGTTGCCTGTACTGCTTCTTTTAAAGTTGTATTTTCTTTTGCAACAACTGTCTTAGAATCGCTATGTGCTGTTATTATCGCTTTATTTTTGAAGGGAATATAAGGATTTACACACTGGATACCATAAGCCTCTAAACCGCTTTGTACGAGCTCTGCCTTTTTATAAATAACCGGATTCGTTCGTACAATTGCTTCTATCGCTGTTTCTTCCCCTATCCCGTTTGCCTTTCCATTTAAGTTTCCTGAAGTATATACAGGAGCCTTTTGTATGGATGAATGCTCGTAGATAGTATCCGGGCTTAAGATTAAAAAGCTCGTAACTGCTATATAAAGAACAGCCGCTGCAATTACTGCTTTATTTTTTCCGGATAGAGGTATCATTGCCTTTACCGGCTTAAAAGCCCTTTGAAGAAACGAGTGTATTTTTAGCATATATACATCCTCTTTTCTTTCTTGATCTTACTCCAATAAAATATCGCCTTTGTTATTCTATTGTCATAATAGTTTATGGACCGTAAAACTACTTAAAAGAACCACAGGCATTGCTTCTCTTAAAAGCTTCTCATGCATTATATCATTAAGCCTTTTACTGTCAATAACTCTATGCAAAGTTTGGAAGATACGTTAAATTAAACTGGGGTTTTCTTCCTGCCGGCGTCTTTATGCATAATTTATTACACGTTAGAACCTATACTTTTTGGTGATTACACACAAACAAATTTTAACTAAATGTTAAGGAGTTATTAAATATTTTGTTCCATTCTTGGAGATTTATACATCAAAATCCTATTTTCTTTTATACTTTTTCCGAAATGGCCTGTTTTTATCTGATTTCATGCCATTTATTTTATTACACACTTGTTACATCGCGAAATATTTATGTAACATTTTAATCATTCCACTTTTGCCAGCTTTCTTCTTATCCTTGGCTTTCTGCAAGACTTCTTTTCATTTCTTTTCTTTTCCTATTTTCTATAGAAATAGAACATGTATATTGATTTTACCGGTTATTTTTTATAGAATACAATCAGATGATTTATAAGAGACCAGGAGGTGGATTCTTTGCTTGAATACCCCGGAGTTATAAAAGCATATAAAAAGAATGGCAATTGTTATTACCGTGCCAGTATTACCTATCAAAATAAGCATATAAGTCTTGGGAGTTATGAGAATGCAAGACAAGGCAACTGCGCTTACGAAACCGCACTCTTGCTTGTCAGAGAGAAAAAATACAGCCTTATGGATTATACCAAAGATATGGCTCTTGATTTTGAGAAGTGGGTTATTCTTATAAATTTCAGAGATAACGGGATTTACATTAAGAATCCTATCTATTTAAAAAAGAATTACTTCTTATATTATATAAGTAAGGATATCTACTTTTTATTTGATACGGATGATTTGTTTTATTACGGACATCATAAAATTATGATGCGGGGCGGACATCTTTTTGTTTCCGATTATGGCATGCAGGTAAATATCCTTTCCCGTTACGGTATTAAAAATTACGCCACGGCCGGCAAAGATTATCTCTTTGTTAACGGGAATGAACGGGATATGCGCTATAGCAATATCAAAGTCATTAACCATTACCACGGTGTGTATAGCTCTATCCATAAAGGACTTCCCTGCTATACAGCTAAAATCCATATTCAAGGGGATTATCTTATAGGACATTATCCAAGCGAGAAGGAAGCTGCCATAGCGTATAATAAGGCTGCCGATACTTTAAAACAGAACGGTTTTCAGAAGAATTTTCCCGTCAATTATATTAATGATGCCGATGAAATTGAATATGCCAAGCTTTATCACAGCCTAAGGATTTCAAAAAGCATAAGAAGATTTGCAGAAAATTTAGGTACTAAAGCTACTATAAAGAATTTCAAAAAAAATTAAAAAAAATATTACCTTTTTTCATTTTATATGTTATAATAAATCCATATTATTCTTCTTCCATTTTCATATTCCAGAAAATTGCCATCGGTTACTGATTTTTCAGGGACCGATGGCTATTTTATTCTTATTTATTCGCCACTTTCTTTTTTGTGTTTTGCTTTTTATGCTTAATTCTTTCCTTATTCCCTTTTAAGGGATTTAATATAGCTGCTGCCGATAGCAGCAGAATTACCGCTATCACTATCTGAATTACGGTACTAAACAAAAGCCAGTGTTCATTCAGCACCTCTGGAAGATTCCCATATTTCTCATACAAACTTGCCAGTGTTCTTCCTGTACTCGCCTGTCCTTTCAAAATAGACAGATAAGTTACAATAGGATTGACCAATAACAGCAGCATCCAGTTTCCGATATCTGCCTGTATGGCTGTAACAGTATCTCCTGCATGGTTCAAATGCATCTGATCCAGAAAATGTATACCCCAGACTGCCCCAAAAGTTCCAAGGCAAAGCAGTAACACTGTTCCATAGGCAGCAACTGTAGCGGAAGTCGACTTTTTTAATAATGCGGAGAAAAATATACCGATGCTTCCCAGGTAAATGGCTGTTTCCAGAATTAGCAGCAGAAACTCTGCCAAATCCCGCAGGGTTATCCCCCCAATAGAAAAGACCAGTGCAATTACCGGAAGGCTTGAAAAAGCAAGCAGGAGCATCATACTTATAGAAGCCACTAATTTCCCTCTGATAATAGAACCTGGTGTTAACTTTGTGGTAAGAAGTATCTCGAGAGTCTGCCTTTCCTTTTCTCCCGATATGGCTCCGGCTGTTACTGCCGGCACCACTAAAAGAAGCAGAAAAAACTCTACCCCGGTTATAATGGAATAAATCTCAAGGATGGCAGAATATTCCACATTATTACCGATTTTCTGCTGATATTCAAAGGACAGATACAGAGCAAAAAGGCCAAAGAGGGAAAGCAGTCCGTTAACGGCAAAGATTATAACATAAGTTCTTAAGCTTCTTGCAGTAGTCCGCAATTCCTTCTGATATACCGGATTCAAACGAAGCATGTTATGTCTCCTCCTCATGGGTTATTTGCAGGAACAATGTTTCTAAGCTGCTCTCTTCTCTGGAAAAGGAGGATATTACTCCGCCTGCCTGGATAATGGAACCTAAAAGGGCTGCCTCATCCTCTTCTTTTCCTGAAAACAGCAGCGTAACTACATTATCCAAAATGGTAATCTTCCTTGTATAGGGATTTTCCTTAATTATTCTTATTATAGTTTCCTGATTATCAACCATTTTAAGAACCAGCGGCCTGGAATTCCCTCTTGCAGATGTTATTTCTTCCATAGAGCCTGATATCACTAACTTTCCTTTTTCAATGATTCCCGCATGGGTGCAAACCTGGACAAGTTCCGGGAGAATATGTGAGCTGATAAGTATAGTTTTGCCTTCACCGGAAAGTCTCTTAAGAATATCTTTCATAAGCACCCTCGCCCTGGGGTCAAGACCGGAAGCCGGTTCATCCAGTATCAGAAGCTTTGGCCCATGTACCAGGCACCTTGCAAGGCAAAGTCTTTGTTTCATCCCTCTGGACATAGTATCCACATAGCTTTCATACTGTTCTTTTAGCTGAACAGTATCTAAAAGCTCCATGCACAGCTTTCTTGCTCCCTTCCCATTTATACCATAGATGGATGCATAGAACTCCATGTACTCAATCGCTTTCAGATTATCATACACACCGAAAAAGTCCGGCATGTAACCAATTTTCTTCTTTAATTCCTTATTATTTTCCAGCGCACTGACTCCATCCACCCACACTTCTCCCGAGTCCGCTTTTAACAGTCCTGCACAGATTTTCATGGTCGTGGTCTTCCCTGCCCCATTGGGCCCTACAAAACCGTATATCTCACGCTCTCTGATGTTTAAATTCAGATTATTAAGTGCTGTGTATTTGCCGAATTTCTTAGTCAGATTATTTATTGTTAACACTCTGCCCTGCCTCCTTCCAATAGGATATATGCGGAAGAACCACCTGGTAATTCTGTATGGCGTTTTCCTGCCGGAAGCGCACGGTTAATACATTATTATCGGTCAAATATTTTGAGGCATCGATTTCTGTGTCATAATTATCTGTAAAAACCTCTTCATATTTCCCTGTGTCAACATTCAAAAAATATACTGTCCCATTAAAGTTCTGGGTATATTTACTGTTTCCCTTCAAATTCTGATTCTTCAAAAACGTAAAGCTCTCTATCTTTTCTTTTTCCGGGAACTGATAGGATAACAGCATGCTGTCATTTACCATATAGCGGCTGGTATAATAGGTTCCCATACTGCTGCCCTCCAACTGGATATAAGGATCAATACTGCATACGAATTCTTTTTCCTCTGACTGCTTATTAACGGCAACGGGTATTTTTATAATTTCGGTTCCCGCCACCTGCATCAGAGAAGCAAGCTGGGAAAGGAATTCATCGCCTTCCCCTTCTCTGTTTTGTATGTTGAATTGTTTATAGCTAATAAGGCAATCAGTAAAACATCCCTGTGAATAATTATTTTCTATTACATTCCTTATCAGCAGGTTCAGTCTTATATTTTCATTGCGGTTCTTTCCTTCCTCCTGCAACCCTGTCAGGTCTTTTATCAAAGAAGTATCATACAGGTCATCAATCGAATTCAGATAATAGCCGGAAACATTTTTTAAGGTTATAGTCTCACCCTTCTTGATCTCTCCGATATTTATCAGGTGTTCGTCACACAGCAATATGGCAGTGCTTATAGTGTAATCAAGATTATTCTGTATCGTTCCGCTTATACCGTCTCCCGTATGGCTTAGCTTACACAAAAGCTTTCCTTTTTGTTCCTCCGTTTTAAAATCCCCCTGAAAGTAAACGGGTGAAAAGGCTGTATTATCTGTAACCTGTAATTTCACACCGCTGCTGTCAAACTGTATAACTTTTTTAACGTTATTATAATTGACAAATGCTTGCTTCATCCCATAGTTATGAGCATAGGGATTAGCATCACTTATTTCTGTAAGCGGAAATCTTCTGGTAAGATTCAACGCATAGTCATAGTTATTCGGCATTCTTAAGGCCACCTCTATCCTATCCATACCTGCTTGCGTATAATCCTTTATCCGCAGGTAATCTGCATACGGTTTTGTAATCCTTGTTCCTGTTCCCGTAATAAAGATAATCAACGCAAATATCACTGACAACACAGATACTGCCAACAGACCGTAACCCTGCTTCTTTTTCCTTCTTAGGCACAGATAAGTCAATGGCCCGGAAAGGAATAAATACAAGAGTATTATAATAATGTACATATAAGTAGCCGGAACTTTCTTATACTTTAGGGAGGCTATATTACTAATCTGGCCGTCATTCATGTACCAGCCATAATATTCATTGTCCAGCTGGTTTCGTTTTATCTCACTGATATTTTCCGCTATCTGCCGGATAATAGAAAGACCCATTGTCTGTTGTTTCTTATCTAATCCAATGTCAAAAGCGATTAGTTCTACTTTTCCATATCTTTTTTTGGAACAAAGCATCAGTGTACTTTTGTTTTCTCTTACCAGATTAATTCCATTATCAAGAGAAATACCTGCTATCTGTTTTGTTACCGTTTGAGTCTTAAGTGCTGCTATTTCTTCCTCTGACCATTCCTCCAGGCCGTATTCCGGATAAAGATTTACAGCCTCTGATAACAGATTGGTATTGCTGTCGGAAAGCTTTTGAGAATTCCTTTCTATAAGTTCCTGATAGAAAAGCCTTCTGCCTTTTTGGTAGTCCAGAATATACTGTTTTAAGACCTTTAAGTCATTACCGGATGTCAAAAAGCTTATATTTTCCTGTTCTTTCCTGCTGCCTATCGTTACCCCAAAGTCCTGTCCGAACACTGCCTTGATTTCTTTATCATATGCACCTGCTGTAAGAACCAGGGTGCCTCCCCCATAAACCCATTCCTTTATAGCTTCCGTCTGTCCGCTGCTAAGCTTTGATACATCGAAATCATTTATAATTAGTACATCCAGTAAATCCAGTCCCCGATAATTCTCTGTGATCATATCGGCAGTAAGGTAAAAGGGCTTAAGATTCAGGCTGCCCAGGTAAGATAATGCCTCTTTGTTATCCGTTAATACACCTGCATAAATGGTCTTGTCATAATTTCCAAAGGTCAGCCTAAACTTATGCTCTAATACCTCCTTCTTTTTCTTATTCAACAGCTTTACCTGGAGGTATCCTGTATCATCAATGATGGGGATAATCAGAGATACCCTTTTACTCTTTCCTGCTTCCACTGTGAACTTTTCCGTATAAAGAGCATTGTCCTTGGATTTTGGTATCAGACACTCAAAGCTTCCGGTAAATTCTTTTTCCCCGTTATTCTGAATATTTCCCGTTACATTTACATATCTGCCGTATTTTACGGTATTATCGTATCCATAGCTTACCAAAAGACTTAAGTTATCTTCTTTATCTGTTAACAAATCTGCCTGTGTATTCTCCTTTGCCTGTACCGGAAAAGGCAGGAACAAAAGGATGGAAAGGCATATAGTAAGTACTGACAGAAAAATGTTTCCTTTTCTCATATCATTACCTCTCCCTGCTTAGGCAGGCTGACTAAAAAGACCGTTCCGTTATAATCACTGCGTGCCTTAATGCTTCCGCCATGCATTTCAATGATATTCTTAGCAATGGCTAAGCCTAAGCCTGTACCTCCCGTTTCATTGGAACGCGATTCCTCCAAGCGGTAAAAGCGTTCAAATATCGCCTCCAGGTCTTTTTCCGGTATCAGTTTTCCATAATTCACAACAGATATGTTAATCAGTGTCTTATCTGCTAAAATATCTATCTGTATACTTTTCCCGTCCCTGCCGTATTTTATGGCATTGTCAATAAGATTTGCAAAAGCTCTGGCCAAAAGATTCCCATCTCCAAACACAAAAACAGAAGAAGTATTTGTGGTGAATTCATATTGGAGGTCATTTTCCTGAAAACTTGGGTAGAATTCATCTGCAAGCTGTTCTATAAACTTAACCACATCGATATCGCTGCATTCAAGAGCCACTTCACCGGAACTGAATTTCGTATAGGCAAATAAATCCTCTATCAGCTTTTCCAGCCTCTTGGATTTGGTATAGGCAATTTCTACATAATGCTTTTTTACATCGGAAGAAATGGCATTTTTCCCACGAACAAGATCAAGATAACCGATAATCGAGGTAAGTGGTGTCCGAAGATCATGTGCCACACTGGTAATTAACTGGTTTTTCGTACTTTCGCTCTTTCTCTCGTTCTCTATTATCCTCCTGATGTCTCCTCCCATCTGGTTAATCTTGTCCGCAATAAGGGCAAATTCGTCATCATTATCAATGGTTATCCTGGTATCGAAGTTACCGGAGGAAATAGCAGTAATACCGCCGGCTATTCTTTCAATATAAATCGCAAATTTTCTGGAAAGAAGAAGAAAATACGCCATAAACAGGACAATTCCAAAAACCAGCGCAATTACTATGACCATACCTATCATTCCCCGCGTAGGTCCTCCCTCAAGCCTTGGGCGAAAGCTGCCCTCTGCCGGAAGCTGATTGTACAGACTGTTATTATGAACTATACCACTGCCATTTACCTGGGGTATCTCTCCAAGTACTCTATCGGAATTTCCATTTGCTACATGGTAGATAATATAGATTCCAAAAACTATGACTGCTTCCGTAAGAAGTGCATAAACAAGGCTTAACAGGCTATATAGAACTATTTCAAAGCGAAAACTCTTAAATATACTATTTTTCAATTTTATATCCGACTCCCCATACTGTTTTTATAATCTGTGCATTTCTGGAATCCATCTCAATCTTTTCCCGTAATCTCCTGATATGCACCATTACTGTATTATTGGCTTCGTACATTTTCTCATTCCAAACCCTTTCAAAGATCTCATCCGTAGAAAAGACCCTGCCCGGATTACTGGCCAGCAAATATAATATATCAAATTCAATAGGGGTAAGCTTTACCTCCCTGTCATAAGCTATTACCCTATGATCTTCTCTGTTTATAACCAGATGGTTTATTGCAATCTCTTTGTCAGGCTTATCTTCATGGGAGCTGGGATTGAATTTTGTAAACCTTCTAAGCTGGGATTTGACCCTCGCCGTAAGCTCAAGAGGATTAAAAGGCTTTATTACATAGTCATCGGCACCGGTACCAAGGCCGATTATCTTATCAAGGTCTGCTGATTTGGCACTTAACATAATTATAGGAATCGTGCTGGTTTCCCTTATCGTCTTACACATGCTAAGACCGTCCGTGCCCGGCATCATAATGTCTAATATAATAAGCTTGATATCTTCTCTTTTCAGGATTTCAAAACCTTCCTTGGCATTGAAGGCCTTAAAGACCTGATAACCGTCTCCGATTAAGTGTATTTCCACCAGTTCTGCAATTTCCCTGTCATCGTCTACCACTAATATACTAGTCTGCTCCATCTTATTCTTCCTTTCCGCTAAAGATGTTCTGATACTTTCACTCTATCACAGATTCTACCTGAAAGTCTTTACTTTTTTCTTAAAAGTAAAAGAAGCTGATGTAAAATAGTTACACTATTCTACACCAGCTAAATGAGCAGCACTATAAGCCGAGTTCTGTATCAAATGGTCATCTATCTGTGCCCCATGTTACCATGAGGCTCGTTCCGAGAAACTAACGTATCCCGCAAACCGCGACCTACCCTAAAGCACGACGGGCAGCCGTATCGCTTTAATATTCGGTCTTGCTTCGAGTGGGGTTTACATATGCCCTGGGTGTTACCATCCAGGCGGTGGGCTCTTACCCCACCATTCCACCCTTACCGGGAATTCCCGGCGGTATATTTCTATTGCACTATCCTTAGAGTCGCCTCCACCGGACGTTATCCGGCACCCTGCCCTATGAAGCTCGGACTTTCCTCACCTATGGCCTTTCGGCAGCTTATAGGCGCGACCATCTGTGCTGCTCACGAATTGTTATTCTAACATGAAAGGCAGACAATGTAAAGAGATTTTATCATACATTAAAGCAGCTGCCGCCAATGAATTCTTTCAGAATAGAGTGCTTTGGCACCACATCACTGTTAACGCAAAGGAAATAATCCAAAAACTTAAGCATGCGCTTTGCCTCAATATATTCTTCCGAATCACGCCTTACGCCAAATAGTACAGGTTCTGCATAGGGTTTTAGGATGGAAAGCTCATAAAGTAAGGCAGAATTAAACATAACATCCGCGTCTTCCTGGTACGGAAATATATTCTCCTCTTCTCCCCTTCTGACAGAAGGCCACATACCGATTGTCCTTTCCCCGTTAGCTCCTCTGGTCCTTGCATCCCGTACAAGCCTTCTAAGAAGCCTTAGGTCCGTGGTGGGTATGCGGTTGTGTTCGTCAATATTTAGTGATGTAAGGGCACTGATATATATTTTAAATTTGCTTTCCCTTGGTAAACTGTGGGAAAGCTTGTCATTAAGCCCATGAATCCCTTCGATTACCAGAATATCATTAGGACCGAGTGTTTTTTGATTTCCTTTATATTCCCTGTGTCCGCTTACAAAGTTAAAGTTTGGCAGTTCTACCGTCTTTCCTTCCAAAAGTGCAGTCATATCCCTGTTAAAGGTTTCGGTGTCTATGGCCTCCAGCGATTCAAAATTCGGCTTGCCAAATTCGTCAAGAGGTGTCAATTCTCTTTCCACAAAATAATTATCCACTCCTATCGGATGCGGTGTTAAACCATGTGCCTTAAGCTGGATGGACAAACGGTGGGAAAAGGTGGTTTTTCCCGAAGAAGAAGGGCCTGCAATCATGACCAGCTTCTTTCCTGACTCCTTTATTATAGTGGCAATTTCACCGATTTTCATTTCCTGAAACATTTCCTGGGTAAGAATAAGCTCATTCATTTTGTCGGCTACAATCGCTTCATTCAGTGCTCCTACCGTGTCAATTCCCATGGTTCCGGCCCAGTTATTGGATGTCTTTAAGGTGTGGTATAATTTTTCCGGCATCTCAAAAGGTTTTAACTCCTTGGGGCTCTTTCCATCCGGCAAAAGCAGTATCATTCCATCATCCTTTGGTATCACATCAAACCATGCCAGCATGCCGGTGCTTGGGGGCATATAACCATAATAATAATCCTCAAAACCCTCAAGATTATAGATATTTGTCTTGGAAACACGTCTGTAGCGGAAAAGCTTTTCCTTATCATGCATTCCATAGGAATTAAACAGCTCAATGGCATCATCTGTTCCTATGGTCTTTTTAATAAACGGAATATCTTTGGAGATATATTCCTGCATTTTTCCTTTTATCTTATCTGTCAGTTGCTTTGTTACAGGCACCTTCATATAGGGCTGGCAGTATATTCCATCCTTCAGGGAATACTCAACAGATACCTTCGTGATATTTTCCCTTCCTATAATACTGTATATTGCTTTCATAAATACCAGTATCATACCTCTGGTATAGGTCTTATGCCCGGCATCCTCCGATGTTGTAATAAAACGGAGTTTACAGTTCTTTTCTATATTCTTGGTAAGCTCACGAAGCTTATTATTCACCAACGCGAGGATAAAATCCCCTCCGTCCTTTGGTGTATATTCCCGGCTGATATCGAGAAGTTTTGTACCCTTTGGATATTCTTTTACAACGCCATCTATCTCAGCCTTTATGATTTCTTCCATCTCTACCTCTTTTCTGAATATTCAAGCTACGACTGAATATTCATTAATTGGAACAAACTGATTCAAGTTCTATGCTAAACAGTATATTCGCTTCTTTAAGATAAAACGCTTTATTCCTCAAAATATTTAAGAGCTTCCTCTACGACGGAAATCTCCTCCTTTATTTCTGCAAGTCTCTTAGCACTTCCAAAAGTAGCCGGCTCTGCCAAAACTGCTTCTACCTGGCTCTTTAAGCGCATTTCCCGCTCCAGATACTCTTTTACTACCGGCTCCCTGCTTTCTAAAAGGAGCTTTCCATAGAGATAGAATATATCCTTTTCGTAGGCTTTGGCTTTGTCAGCTTTTACTGCCTTTATGATTACATAATATTTCTCATCTTCTTTTACCATCTTTTCCGACTGAATCTCATAGCACTTTTCATGAAGATACCGGCGCAGGAAAAAAATCTCCGATTGGGGCTGAAGTATTAATTCCTTCACTCCCAAAAGAGACTCCTCTCCTTCTTTTAATATCTTAACTATAAGGGCTCCGCCCATTCCTGCAATTACGACGGAATCTGCTTCACTGGGCTTAAGCTTTAAAAGTCCGTCAGAAAGTCTGGTTTCTATCTTACCTGTAAGCCTCCAAAGCGCTATGTTTTCATTGGCCCTGCTTAAGGGGCCAATATTTACATCCATGGCGATTACTTTGGGCGCTATATTATTTTCTGCAAGATATATGGCTATGTAGGCATGGTCGCATCCTACATCTGCAACCCTGTTACCCTTTGTAACAGTATCTGCAACAGTCTTTAGTCTATTTGATAATTGCATGCTGTCCTCATTATTCCAAGTAGTCTTTTAATTTACGGCTGCGGCTCGGGTGCCTTAATTTACGGAGTGCCTTTGCTTCTATCTGACGGATTCTCTCTCTCGTGACATTAAACTCCTTGCCCACCTCTTCCAAGGTCCTTGCCCTTCCGTCATCCAATCCGAAACGGAGTCTTAACACCTTCTGCTCTCTGTCTGTTAAGGTTCCAAGAACATCTAAAAGCTGCTCTTTTAATAAGGTAAAGGCTGCTGCTTCGGCAGGCACCGGTACATTGTCATCTTGAATAAAATCTCCTAAGTGGCTGTCTTCCTCTTCTCCAATAGGCGTCTCTAAAGAAACCGGCTCCTGGGATATCTTCTGGATTTCCCTTACCCGTTCAACCGGCACATTCATTTCCTCCGATATTTCTTCCGGTGTTGGTTCTCTCCCAAGCTCCTGCAGTAACTGTCTCTGGACACGAATCAGCTTATTAATGGTTTCTACCATATGGACGGGGATACGGATAGTTCTGGCCTGGTCTGCAATGGCTCTGGTAATAGCTTGTCTAATCCACCAGGTGGCATAGGTGCTGAACTTAAAGCCCTTGGTATAATCGAACTTCTCTACAGCCTTTATCAGTCCCAGATTTCCTTCCTGAATCAGGTCGAGAAACATCATACCTCTGCCTACATAGCGTTTTGCTATACTTACTACCAGTCTTAGATTGGCCTCTGCCAGCCTCTTTTTGGCGTCAGTATCCCCAACCTTCATTCTCCTGGCCAGTTCAATTTCTTCGTCTGCACTAAGTAATGGAACTTTGCCGATTTCCTTTAGATACATTCTTACAGGGTCATCTATACTGATTCCTTCCGGTATGGAAAAATCAATCTCTTCTAGCTCCTCATCATCTTCTAAAAGGATATCCTCTTCCTCCGTTATACGAAGAACGTCCACATTGTTTAATTCCAGAAATTCATAGATTCTTTCAATCATAACGGAATCCAGTTCAAAATCTGCAAAAAAATCATTGATTTCCTGGAATTCCAGAACATTTTTCTTCTTTTTGGCAAATACCAGAAGTTCTTTTAACTTTTCCGTGAATTTAACCATGTTCTCATCCATTATTTATCCATCCTCCTTGCTTATTCCAGTAATAGCTAGTAGTATTTTAACCATCGGTAAGGGAAATATGCAATTTCTGTAAATCAGCCTGTTCTTTGATGATAGCCTGCAGTGTCAAAATATCGTTTTTCTCTATAGCTTCCCTGCTTTGCTTTTCCAGACTGTTCTTCTTGATTCTTTCCACTGTTTCGTTTAAAGCCTTCTCCTTTTCCTTAGCGCTCATCTCACTGCTAAGCTCCAAACTAAACAACGACGCTGCTTCCTTTTGTTCTTCCTTGCTTTCAAAATAGTTCAAAATTTTGGCGGGTGTTACCTTTCCTTCCTTTTCGTACTGTTCAAACAAAAGCTCCGCTGCCTGTTTATATAAATCCTCTGTAAAATCAGCCGGCGTAATAATTCCTTTAATTTTATCAAAAAGCCTTAGGTCTTCGATCAACCAGGTTAACAAAATTTTCTGTGACTGCCTTATTCCCTCAATGGGTAAATTCTTATTCCTCCCCCTTTCCCTATGTTCCCTGGGCTTATAGCTGTCGCCTGTACCAAGTCTGGCACCGTAGCTATTTACCAGTTTTCTTAAATTATCAAAACCGATATCATATTTTTTAGATACTGCTTCTATATAAATATTTCTCTCGATTTCTTCTGTAAATTGCAGCATTTTCTTCGCTGTTTCATTAAAGAATTTCGTTTTTTGCTCCGGGTCATCCATGTCATAATCCCTCTCCATGACCTCCACCTCAAAAAGAAAGGAGTTCCTTGCCCCGTCAATTCTTTTCTGAAACTCTTCTGCTCCGAGAGCCTTTATAAATTCATCCGGGTCCTTATAAGGCTTCATATTAATGACCTTCACCGTAAGTCCCGTTTCCTTTAAGATGGGAATTGCCCGAAGAGCGGCTCTTGTACCTGCTTCATCACTGTCATAGGTCAAAAGCACCTCGCTTGTATACCGCTTGATTAGATTCGCCTGAAGTCCTGTAAAGGCAGTTCCAAGAGAGGCTACCGCGTTGGTAAAGCCCGCCTGGTGAAGTGCTATTACATCCATATAACCTTCACAGATAAGAAAATTCGGTTTTCTGGAGGTTCTGGCAAAGTTAAGGCCGTACAAATTCCTGCTCTTATCAAAGAGCTTTGTTTCCGGGGAATTTAAGTATTTGGGAAGCCCGTCCCCCATTACTCTTCCGCCAAAGGCGATAACGCGGTTGTTGACATCCATAATAGGGTACATGACACGGTTCCAGAATTTATCATAGACCTTATGCCTCTCATCAAAGCTGATCAACCCGGACTCCCTTAAGATATCATCCTCATAGCCAAGGTGCTTTAAATAGCGGTAAATGTCATCTCCGGTCTGATTGGAATAGCCAAGTCCGAATTTCTTAATAGTCTCCTCAGTAAGCTCTCTTTTCGTCAGATAATCCATAGCGGCTTGTCCTCTTTGTGATTTCAGTTGAAAATAATAGTACTTTGCCGCTTCTTTATTGATTTCTAAGAGCCTTGCCTTAATTCCGGCCTGGCGCTTGGCTTCTTCACTGATTTCTGCTTCCGGCAGTGTAACTCCTACTCTTCCTGCCAGATGTTTTAATGCCTCTACAAAGGTATAATTCTCATAGTCCATAAGAAAGGTGAATACATTGCCTCCCACTCCGCAGCCAAAACAATGATACATCTGCTTTGCGGCACTTACACTAAAGGACGGAGATTTCTCATTGTGAAAGGGACAAAGTCCCATATAGCTGCTGCCCTTCCGCTGTAATTTCACATAGGAACTGATTATATCTACTATGTCATTCTTCTGTCTGATTTCTTCTACCAGTTCTTCCGGATAAAACATGGGGTCTCCTTTTCCTTCTATTTTAATTTCTATGTTATCTGTTCAAACTTCAACAGTTGGTAATCTCCTGTATGACCCAATAAAGTCTAGTACACACTCCAGGACCTGGGAATTGCAATCTCCTTGAATTTTGCAACAGCAAAGCGGTCCGTCATGCCCGCAATGTAATCGCACACCACTCTTGCTTCCTTGTGTCCTTTCTCTTTAATCATATTCAGATATTCCTCCGGCAGCAAATCCAGATCCTTGCTGTAATATTCAAAAAGGTACTTAAGCATAGATTCTGCCTTCTGCTCCTCCCCTTTTGCCTTTGGATTTGTATATACGCTGTAAAACATGTATTTTCTCATGCCAAACATTGCCGCCTCAATGGCAGGTGACATACAGATGTCCTCCCTATCCTCACTGCAGCTGACAATGTCATGTATCAGAGTATTTAAACGTTCCCTGGAGCTGTGGCCCAATATGTCCGTATATTCCCCCGGAATATCCTCTTCTGCAATAATATGTCCTCTTATGGCATCGTCAATATCATGGTTAATATAAGCTATCTTATCGGAATACCTGACAATCTTTCCTTCCAAAGTCATTGGAACACCTTTTGTCTGATGGTTTACAATACCATCTCTTACCTCTCTGGTAAGATTTAACCCTTTGCCATGGTTTTCGAGCAGCTCCACAACACGGATGCTTTGCAAATGATGCTCAAAGCCTTCCGGACAAATATCATTTAATGCCCTCTCCCCCGCATGTCCAAAGGGAGTATGTCCCAGGTCATGTCCCAAGGCAATCGCTTCTGTCAAATCCTCATTCAGTCTTAATGCCTTGGCAATGGTTCTGGCATTCTGGGATACCTCCAGGGTATGGGTGAGTCTTGTTCTATAATGGTCACCCTCCGGCGCCAAAAATACCTGCGTCTTATGCTTTAATCTCCGAAAGGACTTAGAATGAAGAATACGGTCTCTGTCTCTTTGATAAATCGGTCTGATATCACAGGGTTCCTCATAAACATCCCTGCCCAGGGAACTGTCACTAAAAGAAGCATAGGGACTTAAAAACTGATGTTCCCTCTTCTCCAGCTTTTCACGCATACATAAAGATTCCATACCTTTCTCCCTTCTATCAGATTAATGCTTATACTATTAATATTCCACCAAAACTTCCCGATTCCTTTTTTTATTTTCGAATTTTAAAGAAATATTTCTATTATTTATGGATAATTCCCGCGCTTCGGTTGGAAATTATATTTTATATTCCCATCCTTCGTCGTTATGATATATCATAAGTCTGCTCATCCCGCCGTCAACGGTGATATTTTCACCGGTTATAAAGCTGCTCTCCCCACTGCACAGAAACATGGCAAGCCTTGTAATATCCTCTGGCCTTCCGATTCTCTTTACCGGATGCTGTTTCTTATCTTCATCGGAAAATTCTCCTTCCGTGGTATCAATCCATCCCGGAGAAATGCAGTTAACCCGTACCTTTCCCGCAAGGCTTACTGCCATGGCATGGGTAAGAGAGCGGATTCCCCCCTTGGCAGCAGAATAACTTTCAGTATCCTCCTGGGACATAGCAGCACGGGTGGAGGAAATATTTACGATAGCACCTCCCTCGTTAAAGGAATCCATAAATAACTGCGTCAGGTAAAAGGGTGCCGCAACTCCTACTCTTAATACCTCATTAAAAGCTTCAAAGCTGCAGCCGGATAACAACCCTTTATTGCTAAAACAGGCATTATTAATCAAATAATCTATCTTCCCAAACTTAATCTTTACTTCCTCGGCAAACTTCCTGATATCCTTTTCTTCTGCCAAATCCCCCTGATAAGAATAAGAAATCTCTCCATTATACGGCAATTTATCAATTACAGCAGCCTTTGCACCGGCTTTTAAAAAACCCTCAGCCATATTTCTTCCGATGCCTCTTGCCCCGCCGGTTATTACAACAATCTTTCCGGTAAAGTCCATATAGCAAAACTCCCTTCTGTTATTCTAAAATCATTTCACCGGTATTTTGAATACGAAAACGAAGCAGCAGGATTCCCATCTAAATCCTACTGCTTCCTATTATAATACATTATAAATAAAAAATCGAGGCGACAAGATTTGAACTTGCGACCTCTGCGTCCCTAACACAGCGCTCTAGCCAAGCTGAGCCACGCCTCGATTGTTTCTGTGAAATATGTCTTGCGTTTCACAGCAATAATATAATATAATATTCTTTGAAAAAAATCAAGAGGAATTTTCATCTTTTTTAAAAAAATTTAAAAAGTATTATTAAGTAGAAAAAAATGCTATAAAAACTGCCATAATCCTACAATTTCAGGCAGTAATGGAGGAAACCCTTGGATATTGTAAGAAATTATCAAAAAGAATTGGAGAGAATACTTTCTGACATCACTCTAAAGGCTGTTACACCCAGCCTTCTTCTTCATAGCTGCTGTGCTCCTTGCAGCAGCTACTGTCTGGAGTATTTGACTGATTACTTTAATGTGACTATATATTATTACAACCCCAACATCTCTTATAGGGAAGAATATGATAGACGGGTGCAGGAACAGATTCGCCTAATTAAAGCACTGCCGTTTAAGAATCCCATTTCCTTTATTGAAGGAAGCTACGAACCGGAAGCTTTTTACCAAATAGTAAAAGGACTGGAGAATGAGCCGGAGGGCGGTGACAGGTGCTTTGCCTGCTATGAGCTTCGTCTTAGGGAGGCTGCAAAGTGTGCAAAGGAGCGTGGATTTGATTACTTTACCACCACCCTCTCTATCAGTCCCCACAAAAATGCGGCAAAACTTAACGAAATTGGTGAGCAGGCTGGTTCTGAATACGGCGTTTCTTATCTGAATTCAGACTTTAAAAAGCGTAACGGGTATAAGCGTTCTATAGAGCTTTCCAGAGAATATGAGCTCTACCGGCAGGATTACTGCGGATGTGTATATTCTATGGCAAATTCCCATAAAGAGGACAGACCATGAACTGAAAGAAAAGGCAGCAAGTTCTACTGCCTTCTCTTTTTCAGCCTCTTAATTTCATCGTTTATCAATTGAATCACAAGAAGAAAATCTTCGTCCTTACAATTGCACAGGCAAAACCGGATCCCTTCTGATCCAGGAAAAACCTTAAGAAAACACTTCTTTACACTGCTTACAAGAATATTTTTGTTCATCAGGCGGTTTACTATTATAGCAGAGGATTATTTCTCAACACTTGATTATCCCATGAAATATGAATAGCTCTCATTAAAAAAAGGAGATATAAATGAACGAATCCTATTTTGATGGGGGACTGCTGCAATATATTGGATGGAACCTGTTGGGAACCTTGGTAACCATCTGTACATTAGGCATCTATTCCTTTTGGCTGTGTATAGCATTAAGTGTGGGTTTTTCTGTTAGTATCTCCGGTTCTAATTTCGCAAGTACCAAAGTATCTATTGTTTTCTGTAGGTACTGATTTGATTTTTTGACAACTTCCACTTATTGCTGCAATGCCCTTATTTCCGGCAGGGACGCATCCGAATTGCTCCTCATGTTATATTTCTTAATCAAGTCTATTATTTTCTTGATTTATCACTACTTTCTCGATTATTTATGGTATAATCTTCTTACAGGCTTGTGTTCCAAATACTAAAGAAAGGAGAAAATACTTATGAGTAAATCAGATAAAGAACTTACTGTAGAACTTGTTATTGCCCAGATCCAAGCATCTTCTGTAATAAAACATACAGGGCATGTTCTAAAGTCTGAAACTGTGACAAACTTAATAACAACTTATTACAATACCTTACATTCGCTTGATGATAAGTAAATAGTTATGTCGAGCATAAGGGAAATTAGAATGAGGCTTATATTGGAATATGTTTAAGTAAACTTAATTCACCGGGTGGCAGTATGGTAATTGGGCACTGAACTTAGGAAAGGGCTGGATTCAAGTTTTTAATGCGTGCTGTATATACTGCCACCTTACTGGTATAAATCAGAATGACATTATGGAGTGATTGAACCAAATAAAAAAAGCCCCAAGCAATTTGCTTGGAACCATTGATTTTAGAGAGCTCCCGACGAGACTTGAACTCGAGACCTTTACCTTACCAAGGTAACGCTCTACCGACTGAGCTACGGGGGCATTAATTGGTTTAATATAATTCCTTTAAAACAGTACTTAGTTTTAAACGAATCCGCTGCAATGCATTATCAATTGACTTTGGTTCTTTTTTTAATTTGTCTGCTATCTGAAGATAGGAATAATCATGCAAATATAGATCCAAAACTGACTTTTCAAACTGACTTAAATGCCTTACGAGTTCATATTCTAACATACTTGTACTCTCTTTGTCAATAACTAATTCTTCCGGATTTGAAATTTTATTCTGAATTACGACATCAGCAAGAGTCTCTTTATCTTCAAAATCGGCATTTTCACTGTATGTGGGAGTATATAATGACACGTATGTATTTAAGGGGAGATTCTTCTTACGGTTAGACGCCTTAATGGCAGAATACATTTGTCTGGAAATGCAAAGGTCGGCAAAGCTGTAAAAGGTGCTGTCTTTTTCCGTATTATAGTCTCTGATTGCTTTGTATAAGCCTATCATACCTTCCTGAATTAAGTCCTCTTTATCACCACCAATTAAAAATAATGCCTTGGCTTTGTTTTTAACAAGAGTTTTGTATTTTGTGAGCATATAGTCCATTGCATAAGAATTACCCCTGCGGATCAAAGTTATGATTTCTTCATCACTCTTTAGATCCAATTTCTTATCAGGCATTTCGTTTTAACCCCCTGGTCTGTTTAAAATGTCTAAATTAGTTTACTACAGCAACTTTATACCCAGTGTAGCACAGGAACTATAAAATAGCAACCGCTTAAAGAAGGCACTGCCTGATTGCTCAGACAATGCCTTCTTACTCTTTAGAGTTTAAACACCTCTAATTTGTGATACAATACAACCATCCCCTTTCCTCTTGGAATCGACCGGTCAACTGTATTATCTCACAGTCTCCTTCCCATTGCCAGGGTAAGAACGATTATATATGATTTTTCCTATATATGATTTTTCTAATGGTATCTTCACTTAGGTGATATTCCTCTGATAAATTCTTAACCGGTTCTCCCTGCATGAATAAACAGGTAATTTCTTCATTTCTCTTATCAATCCACTCTCTGGTTCCGCTTATACGTCCCCAGCCAGCCTTGCTGCTCCTCTTTGGAATATAGACAAGGCATCCTTCAGCATATTGCTGAACTTCCTTTAACAGTTGGTCCGGCAATACATCTGCTCCTTTTTTGTAAGTCAAACAGCATTCCCTCCATTACAACTATACTATTAACACTACGAAATACAAAGCTTCCCATGTAAAGCCACCTCCTTATATGTTTTAATAAATAATGTTTTACTGCTCAAATAGAAAGTGAAAATGGTTTTTAATTTTCACACAAATCAGTATATCATAGATTCTGTTGAATTTCCAGTTTTTTGTGATTTTTATTGAAGGTTTTTCTTTAATACGTTATAATTTTTAATTAATATCAGAAAATAATAGATGGGTAATTCTATCTGGCTCCACAGCATAAATCAGGATATGAAAATTTCACATTATTACGCAGAATCAAAGTTTTAGTTCATATATTTACAATAGCGGATTTAAAAAGATTCATTCACACTGCCTCACACCAATCCATAGAAAGGATATGTATATGAAAAAACTGTTAGAGGAACAATTAAAGGAAATGGAAGCAAAAGAAGAACATTTTCTGCAGGCAAAAGATAATTCCTATTTTAAAACAAAAATTAATCCCCTCCTCGATAAGGTAAGGAGTAAAGTTCCGGCTAATTTAAAAGAAACATTGGATAAAGCCTTTTTTAAAGCCTTTGAACTGATTTACGATAAGGGAACCAATATCATTGAAAAAACCTATAACAAAGACAGACTCCGGGTAGAACATGATATCAATAACCTGGCCGTGAACAGAAAACTTTCCAAAAAGCACCTGAAGGATTTGGATAAACCTTCCCTTGATTCCAGCCGTTTTAATGCAACTTTTTCTGCAATAGAGGGAAGTGTATTGGGAATTCTGGGGATTGGGCTTCCGGATATTCCGGTTTTTCTTGCCCTGATTATCAAATCTATGAATGAGATTGCTTTAAGCTATGGCTTTTCCTATGAACGGGAAGAAGAAAAGGTTTATATCTGTATGCTGATACAGGCTGCCCTCCTACAGGGAAAGGAACAGGAGGTGCTAAATATTCGAGCAGATGAACTAGCCGGGCAGATTGATACCGGAACTCTTCCTTCTCTGGATGTTAAGAAGGAAATGAAAGCTGCTTCCTCCTGTTTTTCGGAGGTACTTCTTACCGCCAAGTTCATTCAGGGTGCTCCGCTAATAGGTGTAGTCGGCGGAATCGTAAATCACAGCTATATCAAAAGAATTACCGCCTACAGCAGGATTAAATACAAAAAGCGCTACTTACTAAAGAAAATAAGAGAACAGCAATAACAGTAAAGAAACAATAAAAAAAGAAACACCCTTAGATGATACCTTATCTGAATGAAAGTCATTCCTGCGACATAGGTTATCTTCTAAGGGCGTTTTATATTTTTATAAAGTCTGTTACCAGCTGTGCCGGCTCTCTTTGGAATTGCGGATACTGCTTTCTTTAAAAGGCAAATTTATCAGGCCAACCTTTGTCTCACGATCTCATAAGAAAGTACTCCCATAGCTACGGATGCATTTAAGGAGTCAATATTTCCAAACATAGGAATCTTAGCCATATAGTCACACTTTTCCTTAATCAGCCTTCCAACACCTTCTCCCTCGCTGCCGATTACAAGACCAATAGGCCCTTTTAAGTTCAGCTTATACATTACATCGCCTTCCATATCTGCACATACAAACCAAAGTCCCTTTTCTTTTAATTCTTCGATGGTGACTGAAAGATTCGTAACCTTTGCCACCGGAATGTAGTTAATGGCTCCGGCTGAGGTCTTTGCAACAGTAGCTGTAAGCCCAGTCGCCCTTCTTTTGGGTATGATTACTCCATGGGCACCTGCCTGATTGGCAGTACGCAGGATCGCCCCAAGGTTATGAGGGTCCTCTATTCCATCAAGAAGGATAATAAAAGGCGGCTCTCCCTTTTCTTCTGCTGCCTTTAAAATATCCTCCACTTCTGCATACTCATAGGCTGCAGCATAGGCCATAACTCCCTGGTGTTTTCCGGTTTCTGAAAGCTGGTCAAGCCTTTCCTTCTTCACAAAGTTGATGATAGTGTCACCTTTCTTTGCTTCTCTTAATATGGACTTTATAGGGCCATCCTGGCAGCCGTCCAAAATGAACAGCCTGTCTATGGTCTTACCGGAACGGAATGCTTCCAGTACAGCATTGCGCCCCTCTATAGTAAGTTCTTCGTATCTCATTTTAACCTCTTTCTTCACTGTCGTTTTGCTGTATTTCCTGCTGCTGTGTATTGCTTTCTTTCTTCTTTTCTTCTGCTCCCGTACTTCTTCTTTCAAGTCCTGCTTTTATTAGTTCAAGAACTCTCTCAAGCCGGTTGTCCAGATACAGGTATCCTATCAAAGCTTCCAATCCGGTTGCAGACCGGTATTCCGTTATGCTTGCATTTTTGGCAGTTGTAAAGGATTTGGCATTGCGCCCTCTTTTATAGATAGAAAGCTCTTCCTCCGTAAGCATGTCCTCAATACTATGGTAAAGCTCCATTTGGGCAGACGCCTTGACAAGGCTGCTTACCCTTTTATGAAGCTTATTCACCGGAGCATTTCCCTGTTCTACCACCAGGGTCCGGATAATTAAATCGTACACTACATCCCCGATAAAGGCAAGCGTTAAAGGAGAATAGGTCTTTAAATCCGTCTCTGCCAAGGAAAATGTCTCTTTTATTATACGAATTAAGCCTTCCTCTACGCCCTTTTCCATCTTACACCTTCTCTTGTATCTTCTAACACAATTCCCTTCTCAAGCAGTAGATTCCTGACTTCATCAGCTCGTTTAAAATCTTTTTGCTTTCTTGCTTCCTGGCGGTCTTTGATAAGCTGCTCAATCTCTTCATCCAAAAGCTCTTCCTTTTTAAAAGCCTTAATTCCAAGGACACCGCACAATAATGTTATTTTATCCAGCAATGCCTTTAAAAAGGCGGGAGAGGATTCTTCCGTTCCATTGGTATTTGCAAATTTCACCAGTTCGAATATAGCAGATACTGCATCTGCAGTGTTAAAATCATCTTCCATGGCTGTTTCGAATTTCTCCTGAAACTTCGCCGCTTCTTTTACCAACTCCCCTTCTTCTTTTGAAAAAGCTTTACTTTTGTCCGTTGACAGCCCACTGACCATCTCGCATTCTTTTTTCTTTGCATTTTCTAAAAGATGTGTTAAATTGGCTGCAGCTGTCTGAATTCTATCCAATGCATTCTTAGATGCTTCCATAAGATCCCTGTTGAAATTAATCGGACTTCTGTAATGGGCGCTTAACATAAAGAAGCGCAATACCGAGAGGTCATAGCTCCCACCGATTTCCCTGACTGTAAAAAAATTTCCTGTGGATTTGGACATTTTCTTGTTATCAATATTTAAAAATCCATTGTGCATCCAGTATCTGGCGAACTCTTTCCCGTTGCAGGCTTCACTTTGCGCAATCTCATTTTCATGATGAGGGAAAATCAAATCCTCTCCTCCTGCATGGATATCAATTTCCTCGCCTAAGTATTTTTTACTCATTACCGAGCACTCAATATGCCAGCCAGGCCTTCCCTCACTCCAGGGGGATTTCCAGAAGGGTTCTCCTTCCTTCTTCGGCTTCCAGAGTACAAAATCCATGGGATCTTCCTTTTCGTCACTTACGGCAATGCGGATTCCGGCTTCCAGATCATCAATATTTTTCTTTGAGAGCTTGCCGTATTCCGGGAAACTTCTGGTGCGGAAATATACGGTGCCGTTTTTTTCATATGCGTAATTCTTCTCAATAAGGGTAGCAATCATCTCGATCATTCCGTCAATTTCTTCGGTTGCTTTGGGATTATAAGTAGCAGGCTCTACATTTAACCCTTCTATATCCTTCTTAAATTCCTTTATATAACGTTCAGATATCTCTGCGGCAGTTACACCCTCTTGGATTGCCTTCTTGATAATCTTATCATCCACATCCGTAAAATTAGAGACGAAATTCACCTCATATCCCTTGTATTCAAAATAACGCCTTACAGTATCAAAGATTATGATTGGCCTTGCATTTCCGATATGGATATAATTATAGACCGTAGGACCGCAGACATACATCTTTACCTTGCCCTCTTCCAAAGGAATGAACTCTTCTTTTTTCTTTGTCAGGGTATTATAGATTTTCATAGTAACCTCTTTCCGTGAATATCAATTCACAAAACATTTTATTCATCATTGGCTGAAACCTCATCCATGGATTGCTCCTGTATAATCTCATCCATCCCGAATTTTAACTGAATCTGCCTGATTTCCTCTCTTAGTACGCGGTTTTCCCTCTTTAGGCCTTGAAGCTCCGCATATACAGGATCAGGCAAATGTATCTGGTCCATATCTTCTCTTGGCACCTTTACATTATCCCTCTTTACGACATGCCCCGGAACACCAACCACCGTAGAATTTGCCGGTACCTCTGAAAGCACTACAGATCCTGCTCCTATTTTGGAATTTTCCCCAACAGTAAAGGAACCAAGTACCTTTGCCCCTACACTAACCATAACATTATTGCCAATGGTAGGATGCCTTTTCCCGTTTTCCTTTCCGGTGCCTCCTAAAGTCACTCCCTGATACAGGGTAACATTATCTCCCACAATGGCCGTTTCTCCGATTACTACCCCATTTCCGTGGTCGATAAATAGTCCCTTTCCAATGGTTGCTCCCGGATGTATCTCTATTCCGGTCTTCCTTGCAGTCCTTTGTGAAAGCCACCTTGCCAGAAAATAATGCTTGTGCAGATATAGCTTATGTGCCAGGCGGTATCTTAATATAGCCTTAAAGCTTGGATATAAAAACACTTCCATTGATGATTTTATAGCAGGGTCCCGCTCTCTTATTATTTCAATTTCTTCCTTAATATATTTTATGATACCCATTTTTAACTCCTTTCGTGAATATCAAATATTTGATTTTATATTCCTGAATACGTAGTTGAAAATTCATTTTTCAAACTAACTGCCATGGCATACCGAAAGTCTGAATACCGTCACAAATAAAAAGCATAAAAAAACTCCGTCTCATTTAGAGACGAAGTTACTCCGCGGTTCCACTCTATTATACAGGAAAAAACGCCTGCACTCTTAAAGGATAACGGCCCGACCGGATTAAGCTAAGCTTTCGCCTCACTTAATCAGCTCCCAGATGCACTTCGCCGGTATTCGGGTAAAGGATGCTTTCAGCCGGTGACATCCCCTCTCTGCTGCCCTCTTTCTGACTACTTTTCTGTTCACAGCTTTTCATATATTAGTTCCCATTGCATAAATCGTCTGCTTGCAGATGATTTACTGCATCAAATCAGGATGTGAAATGCTTTTTTATTTCACATTATATCCTTTATTCTATGCAAAAGGAAGGAAAATGTCAATCACAATTAAACAATCTCATTCAGAAAAAGTCTTCTGTAAAGTTGTATTTCTGATATAGCTTCAAATACACTATTCTTATCCCCTGATACTATCCGTTCTTTTATTTCTTCTTCTCCAAGCTTTCCAAAGAATAAAAGGGCAAGGTCTCCAATATCTCCCCTTAGCATGGGGGAATCTTCCGTATTGGTTACATTGCATCCGCTCTCACTGATATCCAGCCGGAAAATGCCGTTATTATCTGGTATTCTGTCATCCTTTGCTTCTATTACAATGGATATATCTTTTTTTGATCGAAGACTCGAAAAAAACGCCTTTAGGTTTATAATTCTTACCATAATCGCCGGTTCAAAGCCTTCTTCCTTCTCTTTCAGGCAGGAAGAAAATTCATGGTATAGTTTTGACAGCACTTCCTCCCTGTAAGCCAAATCATAAATACATTCTGAAAGCTGTAAACCATCATCCTTCATATAGGCCGCATATCCGATTAATTTATCTTTCTTGAAAACCAGTGCAATGCCGCCGTTAGTACTGCTCACCTCTATTAACAGCTTTTCATAGTACTTACGGCTTCTTAAGGCATAGACATCATATTCCTGTCTTAATCTGTTCTCAGCAAATTCCGTAAGAATCCTTCGGTTGTTTTTATCCGGAACAGTAAGCCTTAAAAGCCTGTTTTCCTTCTCTTTCCCGGATTCTTTTAAAGCTGTTTCTCTCATTTTTCTGACCCAGTTCTCCTGGGTATAAACTTTGCGGAAATCATAAGGATAATAGATTGCCTCCGCTGCCGGCATAAGGTAGGTAAAAGGTTTTCCTTCTTCATACATACTTTGAAGTGCTCTCTCAATTAAAAGCCCCATATACCCTTTCCGGCGCTCCTCTTTTCTGGTAGCCACCCCTACAATATAATCCGATTTTACTTCATTCCCTTTGACTTCCAAAGTATATGGATTTAAGTGCAGCATGGAGCATAATTTATCCCCCTTATACAGGGTATAAATACGGTTATAAGGAACTACCCACTCAAAATAAAAATCCGTATAGGCGTCAGAATCGCCAAAGCACTCCTGCCAGAGGCTGTAGACATCTTCTCTTACCTTCTCTATCCCGTTTTCTTTCGCCTCTTCCAAGGAAGTAAACATTACGTATTCCATACGTTCTCTATGCCTCCTTTCCTATCCCATCCTTTTGTGACGCTATCTATTCTTACCTGTTTTTTAAACTGCAGCCGCTGCAGCCGGCACAACCGCCTGTCTTTTCCGGAAACACATAGCTTCTGTCATCATAACGGTAATCTGCTGCACTGGTTAAAAGGCATACCGCATTGCAGGATATGCCAAGTCCCTCACCAGTAAAGCCAAGTCCTTCCTCTGTAGTTGCTTTGATATTAATTTGATTTAATTCTATGCCAAGAACACGTGCTATATTCTCTCTCATGGTCTCAATGTAGGGTGCCATTTTAGGTTTTTGGGCAATAATCGTTGCATCAATATTTTCTACAAGATAAAAACTTTCGTCTAAAAGCTCCTTCACTCTTTGCAATAATACCAGACTGGATACTCCCTTGTAGGTTTCATCCGTATCCGGAAAATGCTTTCCGATATCTCCTAACGCTGCTGCTCCTAATAGACTGTCCATAATTGCATGGGTTAAAACATCTGCATCCGAATGTCCTAACAGTCCCTTTTCATAAGGAATTGTAACACCCCCGATTATTAAATCTCTTCCCTCTACCAGCTTGTGTACATCATATCCTGAACCAATTCTCATCTATATCACCTTGCATTCGCAATTACTCCTTTTTAATAATTTATATTACAAAAAAAGACTGCCGGTAAGACAATCTTCCTAATAGCGAAGGACGGATTTGAACCGCCGACACTGCGGGTATGAACCGCATGCTCTAGCCAACTGAGCTACTTCGCCATATATAAGCAAATACCTTAAAATCTCAACTAAACTTTGTCAGGACTTCTAATTTCTTTGCTGTTTCATAAAAATGGGACCTATAGGGCTCGAACCTATGACCCTCTGCTTGTAAGGCAGATGCTCTCCCAGCTGAGCTAAGATCCCATTAAAGTACTTGTCTCTCAACAAGTACTTTATTATTATATTTATGAAACTATATTTTGTCAAGTATTTTTTATTGCTTTTATTCCGAAAGTTTGAAAAATCCCAGTCTATTTTCCAAATTAGCAGAAGTTAATGCGAGATTTGTAGCATCCTCGCCTACCGCTTCACTGATTCTTGTTACTTCATTGGCTGCTGATAACAGTTCAGCTGACGTTGCCAAAATCTCCTCGGCACCGGCAGACTGTTCTTCTGTGATAGCTGCAACTGATACCGCTACCTGGTCTACTTCCTTTATTCTCTCACTTAAGGAATTTACCAGTGCATCTGTTTCATTAACTGCTTCAAAGATATTCTCAAAAGCTGAACTGGTTTCTTTTATCAGCGAAGAACTGTTTTCGATGCTCACTACGCTTTCTTTCGTCTTCTTAATAGTATTATCTACAAGGATATTGATTCTTCCGATATTGCCGGCTATCTTACTTACAGCCTCTGAGCTGGTCTCCGCCAATTTTCTGATTTCTTCCGCTACTACGGCAAATCCCTTTCCGGCATCTCCGGCTCTTGCAGCCTCTATGGCAGCATTCAGGGAAAGGAGATTGGTCTGTGTTGCAATTTCACCAATCAGGGAGATAATGTCATTAATCTCTTTTGTGGAACTTCCCACATCTCCTACTACTTCTTCCAGATTATAAATATCTTTCTCAACATCCTGTACATACAGATTAACCTTATCTATCTTCTGCTTACCTTCTGCCGAAAGCACGACTGTCTGCTTCATCTTGGTACTGGCATCTCTGCTGATAGAATCCGCCATAGAAACTACCTGTGCCAGTGAAGATGCACTTTCTGCCACTTCGCTGATAGTCTTTGCCAGTTCATCTACTGTCAGATTAAGTTCCTGCATGGAGGAAGATTGTATCTTTGCCGAATTCGTCAAGTTCTCTGCTGCTTCACTGCTGCTTTCAGCCTGAGTGTTTAATTTATTGACGAGATCATAGAATTCTTTTATGATCTCCCTCATTATCTTAATAAAGTTCTGAAGACCTTCCGTCATCACTACAACTTCATTGGTTCCCTTTACTTCTACCTGAATGTCAAAATTCCCCTTCGTAATTTCTCCAATACTTCCGGTCACCTTCTTAATCGGCACAACAACATAATGCAGCACTCTTTCTATAATCAAAGTAAGCAATAAAATTGCTATAACAGAACCTGCAATTACAACCGCAATCAGCTTATTAATCGCAGAGAACACCTCACTCTTTGACACATAGGAAGCCAGCACCCAGTTGGTTCCTTCGATTTCTTCCATATAGGCCAAATACGTTTTGCTGCCGCTCTTCAAGGTAAATACCGATTTATTACCCGCTGCAATCTGCTTGGCAATTCCTACGAGCAGGGCATTCTTCGGGTCTTCATCCAGCTTTTTGGATATAAGTGCCTTATCCTCATAGCCTAAAATCACATTATCTGTCTTATCAATTAACAGGGAGGCACCAGTCTTAAGTACCTTCATGCTGGCCACCTGATCTGTTATCTCACTTAAATATATGTCTGCCGCCGCAACCTTTGTTGTTCCGTCCGATGATTTCAGCTTCGCTGATGCCGCAATACAGTATTCCCCGGTATTGGCATCTATATAAGGTGCACCAAAGGCAAAGGTATCCCTGTCCGCTCCTTCTTTGTACCAATCCCGCTCTGATACCACAAAATCTGATCCGGGAGTAAAATCAAAGGCATTGAGCAGTTTTCCGTCGCTTGTCCCTATGTAGACTCCAAGGGGCACACTAGAATTACTTTTCTTTGTAATTTCCAGATAACTGACCGTATCCGTATCATTCATTGCTTTAAAATCCAGGGTATTTTTTATTTCCGTAAGACTGCTAAGTATCTTCCCGGACCATGCCCCCACTTCCCTGATATTGGCCTGTGCCTGATACTTTACGATATTACTGCCATAATCCAGAATAATGCTATTGGCAGTATTAAAAGTAATTGTTAAAAGCCCTGCAATTGAAAGTGCAACTACCGGAATCAGGATGGAGATCATCCGTCCTTTCATTCCTAATTTTCTCTTTGGAGCTGTCCTATTCTTCATAATGCTTCCACCTTTCGGAATTTTTTTGTATACGAACCATTTTATTTATAAACTCTATTGTAGTTTCCATTAGAAATTCCGTCAAGTCATTTTTCAACATATTTTGACATAGTTCTTAATAAAACCTAACAAAAAAATTAATGTGCCTTAACAATTAGGAATTCTCTGTTAAGGCACATTATTATTTTTTATTATTCTGCTAAATTAGCCGGACCAAATCCTAACGGCAGAAGCTCTTCCAAAGTATAAATCCAGTAATCATATTCTGACTTTGCCAGTATTACCAGAAAATTCTTTGGATTGCAAAATTCCATCATGACCTGTCTGCATACTCCGCAGGGAGAACAATAGTCCTGCAATATTCCATCCTTGCCGCCGACAATTGCTATTGCCAGGAATTCTTTTTCTCCTTCACTGACTGCTTTAAAAAATGCTGTCCGCTCCGCGCAGTTCGTAGGTGTAAAAGAGGCATTTTCTATGTTGCAGCCTTTATAAATCTTATGGCTTTTCGTTAGCAGGGCAGCCCCTACCTTAAAGCCGGAATACGGCGTATAAGAGTAATTCAGACTGTCTATGGCCTCTCTTATAAGCTTTCTGCAGGTATCTGCGCTGACCGCTCCTGCCACTTCTCTTTTGCCGGATGGAACTAATGCTCCTTCATGCCTGCAGGCAAGTTCATTTAATTCTTTTCCTCTATTTTGTTCATCCATGAAATTATCCCCCAATGCATATTTTTATGGTGTATCTGGTATTGTACCACAAAAATATATGCCTTACAATCCCTGGAGTCCTTCTCCATTAGAGGTAATAATATCACGGTACCAATAGGCCGAATCCTTCAATGTTCTTTTTTGTGTTTCAAAATCCACATGGATTAGACCAAAGCGTTCGCCGTATCCCTGGGACCATTCAAAATTGTCCATAATGGACCAGGCAAAATATCCGACAACGTTTACTCCTTCATCCAATGCCTTTGACAGCTCTAAAAGATACCGGTTCATAAAGTCTATCCGCTGCGGATCATGTACTTTTCCGTCAAGACTTACCCAGTCTGCCATGGATAATCCGTTTTCGGTAATCAATACCGGCAGATGATATCTCTCAAAAAGAAATTTCGGCATATAGTGGAGTACCTTTGGAGTAACCGGCCATTTAAAAGCGGTGCGGTCAAAGCCAATCTTTTTCTCTGCTTGAACATATCCTTCTTCCGTATGCCTGATTCCGGATCCTCTGTAGAGATTGATTCCTAAAAAGTCCAGGGGCTGGCTGATTAATGCAAGGTCCTCTTCCTTTAAAAGGGCTTCCGGAAAATATTCAGCAAATGCTTCTATGCCTTCTTTCGGGTATCTGCCATGTACAATGGGATCAATCCACCAACTGGTGTTCCATAAATTCTTGGCAGAAGCATCAAAAGCTGCTCTTCTTGCAGCATCTATATCCTCTTTTTTATCTGTTACCGGATATACCTCGCTGGCACAGGGCGCATATCCTACCATACAGGGCTTTGCCGAATATTTTCTTATGGTCTGTACCGCCTTGCCGTGGGCAAGGAATAAATGGTGCATTGCCTGGAATACCTCCGGGTAAGGAAGCTTAAGCTTAGGTGCGCATTCTCCCAGAAGATGCCCTATAATAATATGGCATTGCGATTCATTAAAGGTTATCCAATGGGTAACGCGGTCTGAAAGCTTATCCGTTACAACTTTTACATATTCGGCAAACCAGTCAGGGCTATCGGGATTTGACCACCCGCCAAGGTTCATGAGTGCCTGTGGTAAGTCCCAGTGAAACAGGGTGACATAAGGCTCAATTCCTGCCTTTAAAAGTTCATCTACCAAATCACCGTAAAAGTCCAGCCCTTTCTCGTTGATTTTGCCCTTTCCCTCCGGTAATACACGGGACCAGCTGATAGACAAGCGGTAAGCTTTTAAGCCGATTTCCTTCATTAAGGCAACATCTTCTTTGTACCGGTGATAATGGTCACAGGCAACATCTCCGGTATCTCCATTATCTATATTCATACGTCCCGTTCCAGAGTCAACATTTTTATCATGGCTGTAAACATCCCAAATGGAAAGTCCTCTGCCATCTTCCATCGCCGCACCTTCAATCTGGTAGGCAGCCGCAGCCGCGCCCCAGAGAAAATCCTTTGGAAAACTCATATCTATGCCTCACCTTCCTATTAACAATAATATTATTTGCAATCAGTATCAGCCCTTTACTGCGCCAATCACAATTCCCTTTACAAAATACCGCTGGAAAAACGGATAAACAATCAGAATTGGAACAGCACCGATTACAGCCACTGCCATACGGATTGCCGTAGAGGGCATGGAGGCAGCGGAGGCTCCGGCAGCCGCAGCCTTTCTAAGCATTTCGATATTTTGGAGCATTTTATTTAAAAATACCTGAATACTGTAGAATTCATCCTTATTTACATAGTATAGACCATTTATCCAATCATTCCAATATCCAAGTCCGACTAAAAGCACCAGGGTAGCAAGGATGGGAAGGGACATGGGAAGTACAATACGCAGCAATATTTTCATCTCTCCTGCCCCGTCAACTTTGGCAGCTTCCATGACCTCTTCGGGGATATTGGTAGTAAAGTAAGCCCGCATCATAATAACATTGAAAGCTCCAAGCATCAGGTTGGGAATAATCAGTGCCCAAATGGTATTCTTAATATGAAACGTCTGTGTCCACATCATATAGGAAGGGACCAGACCGCCGTTAAAAAGCATGGTAAAGAATACAAAGAAAGCAAGAATATTTCTCCCCGGCAGATTCTTTTTTGATAAGGGATAGGCCAGTAAAGTGGTTAGAGTCAGGTTGATAAGTGTCCCTATGACCGTAACAACTATGGAGACCGTATAGCCTCTGACAATGGAATTGGTATCAAAAAGAAGATACTTATAAGCGATCAGGTCAATCTTTCTTGGAATAAAGCTATAACCGCTTTTCATTAATACATTCTCTGCTGTAATGGAGGAACTGATAAGAAGCAGAATGGGAATGATACAGAACAGGCACAGCAATATCATGATTGCATGGGCGATTATTTGAAATGTTTTACTTTTTTCTACCATAGGTATTCTCCTTTAAAACAGTGCGTTTTCTTTGCTGAATCTTCGTACGATGCCATTGGCAGTAAGAACCAGAAGAAAGCCTACCACAGACTGGTAAAAGCCTGCCGCAGCAGCCATTCCCAGGTTATTTAACTGGGTCAGTCCTCTATATACATAGGTATCGATCGTATTAGTAACGTCCACAAGTACTCCGCTGTTCATCGGTACCTGATAGAACAAACCGAAATCAGAATAGAATATACGCCCGATAGCCATTAGGGTCAAAGTTATAACGGTTACTTTTAATCCGGGCAGGGTGATATAACGTATCTGCTGGAAACGTCCCGCCCCGTCAATGACAGCTGCCTCATAATATCCTTTATCAATTCCCACTAAGGTTGCGTAATAGATAATACAGTTATAGCCAAAGCTCTTCCATAATTGCACTATTACCAGAATAAACGGCCAGTATTTCGGCTCGGAATACCAGGAAATTGACTTTCTTCCAAACAAAGGCAGGATAGTTTGATTTAAGTAACCTGTCTGGGTATTTAAAAATCCATACACAATATAGCTGACAACTACAATGGAAATCAGAAAGGGGATAAGAATTACTGTCTGGTACATCTTCTTTGCCTTATCTGCTCTTATTTCATTTAAGAGGATTGCTACTGCAATGGACACGGCAGTGCCAATTATGATAAATACAGCATTATAAGCTAAGGTATTTCGGGTAATCGTAAAGGCATCTTTGGTGGCAAAAAGAAATTCAAAGTTCTTAAAACCAATATTCGGACTTTTAAACATTCCTAATTTATAGTCAAACTTTTTAAATGCCATGACTATTCCAAACATAGGAATATAGTTATTGATAATCAGATATAAAATTCCCGGGAGCATCATCAGATAAAAAGGCAGGAATTTTTTAAATTGTCTTAGTTTGTGTTTTAGCTTGCTGGAGGTTTTATTCATGTCGGACTCCTTTATCCTTTAAATCAGATATCCGGCAGGCTTTGCCGCACTACCGGATATTATCTCTGAATTATTTGTTAGCTGCCAGCCAGGCGTCTAACTGCTTTTGCTTTTCCGTGATTATCGTATCAAGCCCTGCTGCCTTTAACTCGTCATTCATTTTCGGGAGTGCCTCATCAGGGTTAACAGAACCACAATCCAGACTGGCCTCATATTTGCTGACCACATTCTGGCAGGCTGTAACTTCATTTAATACATTGGAATTGTCCCAAACAAAGCCCTTAGCCGGTGAAGATTTGGCTGACTTATTGAATTCGCCAAGCTTTGTCCATACGTCCGGGTCATCTCCCTGCCATACGGAAGTTATCTGTTCATTCGGCCATGCCCAGCCTACAACGGAATATCCCGTATTGGAAGCATCTACGCCGTCTGCATAAGCAATAATATTCTTATCTTTATCCACATATTTGTAGTTCTTGCCCTCAATGCCATTTACAAGCAGATTGGCTATTTCAGGATTTGTGTACATGAGATTTAACATCTGCATTGCTTTATCAGGTTTCTTGCTGTTGTTTGCAATACACCAGGCGGCATTAACCATAGTGGTTATAGAATGTGCATCATACATGGTAACTGCAACAATGTCTTTGCCGCATTTTCTGGTTTCCTCTGCCTCAAAACCGGCTTTGATGGGAGTAAAGGTACCAAAACCCACCCCGGAGCGGATTAAAGTATCATAGGATTCTGTAGTATTTGCTGCATCCGGCATCATAAGCCCATTCTGCACCCATTTGTACATATAGCTTGCATACTCTTTATAAGACTGTGAATCATAGAGGTTAACAATCTGTGTACTGTCTAAGAGGGCATTTTCAAGTACTCCAAGGGAATCTCCCAGGGTATCGGCCGGTAAAGGTCTCATCATTGTACCGGCATTGGCTACGATAGGCCAGATATCCGGATGAGCTTCCTTTACTTTTTGTAAGTCTGCTTCCAGCTCTGCATAGGTCTTCTTTACGGTGTAATCAATACCTACTTCATCTGCAATGGCCTTATCCATTAAAAAGCCTCTTGCCTGTGCTTTATCTTTGTTCATCGGTATGCCGTAAACTTTGCCTCCGACTGTTACGCACTTAAAGTCATCGGCGGATATGGAACTTAACATGTCAGGTCCGTATTGCTTTAGTAAATCATCTATGGCTACAATCTGGTTACTGGATGCCATAGAAGGAAGGGAAACCTCCCAGGGAAATGCATAGAATAAATCCAGCTTTTCTCCCGATGTAAGTGCAAGGTTAAGCTGCT
Source organism: Anaerocolumna xylanovorans DSM 12503 (assembly GCF_900143645.1). Classification (GTDB taxonomy): domain Bacteria; phylum Bacillota; class Clostridia; order Lachnospirales; family Lachnospiraceae; genus Anaerocolumna; species Anaerocolumna xylanovorans. The sequence goes on from NZ_FRFD01000004.1 coordinate 267,781, forward strand.
CTTTCGTAACATTACGTGCCAGTTCAACCTTACAGCCAATTAGCTTTTCTGTTATTTCACTAACCTTTGCTGCAATTGCATCACAATCCTCTGTTGTAGCTGCATAAGGTGCATAAATCGTAACGGTGTAAGTATCCTCCTCTTTCCCCTGTGTCTGTGTTTCATCGCCCTTCTTTCCAGATGAGCTGCAGCCGGCAAGAGCTACTGTCAGCATCGCTATTGTCAAAAACAAGGCTGTGATCTTTTTACCAAATATAGTTTTCATTACTCCTCTTTGCTCCTTCCTTTGTTTATGTTACCATTTTACACTTACATCTTAATTAGCTCTACCAATTCTGTTACCTTTCATCATTAATAAAATAACCACTTTGCTCTTATATCAGCAAAAAAGTTACATTCCTTATCAGAAATGTAACTTTTTTTATTTTGTATCTCCCCGCAGCCGGTCATCCATTGGCGCGGCACCCATTATTTTTTTATAGGTCTGGGAAAAATGAGAGAAATTCGTATAACCTACCTTAGAGGCAATCATGCTGATGGACATATTGGTGGACTTTAATAAGGCCTGCGCTAACTTCATCTTTTCCAGTATGATATATTCTTTCAGCGAAACACCCATTTCATTTTTAAACAGCCTTGAAACATAATTCTGATTAAGAAATACCAGATTAGCGATATCTCCCCGGCGGATATCCTTATCCAGATTGCTTCTGATATACTGCAGCATCGTATCTATCTGATTCTTCTGCTTTTCGTCCGAAGTTAGGGCTTCATTAAAGAAAGCAGCCACATACCATACCAGCCATTTCATTTCTTCCACAGAGGTATATGCCGTTAAAGACCGCTTTAGGACCTCCTGGTTTTCAAATATATGGCTGGGCTTAATGCCGAGACGGTCTGAAACAGTATAAATCAATTGCATAAATTCATGATAAAACCTTCTAAGAAAATCTCCTCCAAGCCCTTCCTCCGCATATATACGGTCAAGGATTAAAAAGGCCTCTTTTTGAAGACTTTCAGCCGCACCATTAAGTAACAGCTCCTCTAAACCTGCGCATAAATTCTGCTTCATTTCTTCATTTTCCGTAATCCTGCCTGCCTTATCCGGTACAAACACCCTGCTTAAAAGAGCCACATTATCCTCTCTTTGCTTTATAAGGCTTTTTATGCATACCGACAGCTCGCCAACCTCCTGGCAGCCGGTAAAATAGCAGGCAATTCTGCAAAGAAAATATTTGTCATATACCTCAATAAGCTGGCTTAGCTGACGGTAAACCGCCTCCTCTTCCATTTCATTGATTTCTTCCGTGTAAACTGCAAACACATAATTCTCCCTGTCCATCTGAAGCAGCAGTATCTTCTGTCCATAATAGGAAAATAACTCCGACACTATATTATTCATAGTATAACGAAGCAGCTGCGACTCCCACGAATCGATTGCCATACTCCACCTTTGGATATGTACCAGGCAGGCATACCCTAACTTACCGGTCTTTAGGCGAACTCCCAGAGTCTCTAAGGTCTGGCAGGAAGTTTCCACATCCTGCCCTGTTCCCAAAAACACTTCCTTTAAAAATCCTTCCAAAAGAACATCCTTTTTCTCATAAAGTGTCTTTCCATAAGAGGAGTATTCTGTCTTTTTTCTTTTGACCCGTATCTTTTCCATGGCACGAAGGATAACATTCTCCACCTCTTCATAACGTGCCGGCTGGAGAATGTATTCAAAGCTTCCAAGCCTTATCGCTTCTTTTGCATACATAAAATCAGCATGAGCCGTTAAAAAGATACATTCTAAATCCATATTTTGTTCCTTGGTCCAGGCATAAAGACTTAATCCGTTTTCCGCAGGCATTTCGATATCACAAAGCATAATATCAACCTGGTATTCCTTTAGGATTTTTTTTGCCTCGTAGGCGTTATATGCCTTAAGAGTGCGGTTTACTTTAAGCTTATTCCAGTCTACTCCAAAAAGTATTCCGCTGACTACAATAGTTTGGTCATCTACGATTAATACTGTCATCCGTTTACCTCATTTGCTTTATCTTTATAGGGCAGATAGATTTCGATACAGGAACCGTTGGAACGGCTGAATAGAATCGTACCTTTATCTCCGTAAATCAATTCTATTCTCTTCTTTACATTGCTAATTCCAATATTTTCCCTGTCCAGTTCTCCTTTGGTACCATTTATCTTCTCCAAAACCTCATCTGAAAAACCCGTTCCGTTGTCTAAAATGGTAATACATACATAAGATTCTGTTTCATCTTTTATTAAGGAAATTCTTACGGATATTATCAAGTCTCTGTCAAGTTGTCTTCCATGTTTTACAGAATTTTCAACAAATGTCAGAATGGATAAGGGCGGTATCCGAAAATCCATCAGGCTTGTATCAATATCAATGTTGCAGCTTGGAGGGTTGGAAAGGGTCATTTGCTGCAATAAAATGTAGTTCCTGACATTCTCCATCTCATCGGATACCGATATTAATACAGAATTATTGCGAAACATTCTTCTAAGATAATCCGAAAGGACCAGTATCATGTCCTGTATTTCCTGATATTTCTTCTGCTCTGCAAGAGCATAAAAGTTCTTAAGGCAGTTTAAAAAGAAGTGAGGTCTGATCTGAATCTGCAGGTACTGCATCTGCGTATTTTTTGTTTCCATCTCTTTTTCATAAGCAGCAATTCTCATCCATTTAATTTGCTCTATCATTTCATTGAAGGTCTTGCTTACCTGCAGGAATTCATCGATTTGGTAATTCTCACTCATTTTGGCTTCCATATTACCTTCCTTAATGGACTCCATAGTTGTGATAAGGCGGTTTAGGGGTATAAAATAAGTTTTTCGAAGTACCAGATATACAAAGGGCAATGCCAGAGTGATAAGGCCGGACATCGCTAACAGTATTATCTGGCTGACATCCATATAATTAAGAAGTCCCTGGTAATGTGTAATATAAAGCTGATTAATTCCGGCAGAAGACAGCGGCCGCTGCACTATCATAAAGTCATGGCTGCTGCCTGTTATATAATATCTTTTCTTGGTCTGTTTAATTTCAATTCCGTTATCCTTTATATAATCCTGGTAAATCAGAGGTTCTCCATCTATAGAGGCATACATCAAAAAATCCATGCCCTTGTTTCCCTGCTTATCCTGCGGTTTTATAGCCAAATCAAAATTTATGACAGCACCGGCATAGGTGGTACCGTTTTTTAATATCAGCACCACATATTTATTTCCATCGATATCATAAACAGTCCAGCCGGAATTTACTTTATTCTCTGTGATAATTTTATAGAGATATTTCTTTATAGAAGTTTTCTGCCCATACTTATAGGTCTCATCGCCGTTATAGCTGATGCGGAGCATATCATACTTTGTGGAGTACGCAAATAAGATACCAATTGTATTTTTGTGAGTATTCAGATAATCCTCGTACTTTCCCAGGATATCCTGTCCGCACATGTAGACTTCCAAGGCATTTAACTGGTAATTCCATCTAAGAAAGCTTCTGTCATTTGCCAGAGAGTTGGAAAGATAGTATTGGGCGCTGCTTATATCCTGTTCCAGAAGAGTTTCGTATAAATATATGGTGTTCTCGTTATTCTGGGTTATCTTTTCATTGAGTACCCGAAGCATATAGACGTTGTAAAGAAGCAGCATTGCCAAAAGCGGCACTACAAACAGAAACATTATCAGCATTATCTGCCCTTTCGTTGTTCTTCTGGCCATCCGCTTCATAACTTATGCACCCTTCTTTTTATTCTTTCTTATTATCCATTATTGTATTTACAAATCTCTTGTTTGTCAAATACAATAACTTTATAAAATATTTACATATTTAGTATGTAATTTTCATTGCCTCTTGAAATCCTACTATTCCCATGTTATTATAAGGTAATAAATAAATTTCATAAAGGAGGAATCGATGAAAATATCGACTAAAGGCCGCTATGCATTGCGTTTGATGCTCGACCTGGCTCTTCACAACACAGGTGAATACGTCACAATTAAGAGCATTTCTGCCAGGCAGGAAATATCCGATAAATACCTGGAGCAAATTATTACCCAGCTTAGCCGAGCCGGGTATGTGAAAAGTATAAGAGGAGCCCAAGGCGGCTACCGTCTTGCCAAAGCACCGGAAGAATATACGGTGGGAATGATTTTAAGACTGATTGAAGGCAGTATGGCACCGGTAAGCTGCTTAGAGGAAGGGGCCGATCCCTGTTCAAGAAGCAGTCAATGTGCAACCTTGGAGGTCTGGAAAGAATTGTATGAGGCCATCAATAATGTGATAGACAATATAACCCTGGCAGATTTGGTTGATAAGCAAAACAGCCTTACCGGAAATGATTATGTTATATAAAAATATCAAATCAGGGATTTGATATTCACGAAAGGAGTTATGTTGAAAAATGAATTTTTCAACTACGTATTCAGGAATATCAAATCAAAGATTTGATATTCACGAAAGGAGTTATTATGTCAGAGAAACGCAAATATCATTTTGAAACCCTGCAGCTGCATGTAGGACAGGAACAGCCTGATCCCGCAACTGACGCCCGCTGCGTTCCGATTTACCAGACATCTTCTTACGTTTTTCCCAGTGCCAAGCAGGCTGCCGGCAGGTTTGGGTTAACAGAAGAGGGCAACATCTATTCCAGGCTGGCAAATCCCACCTCAGATGTTTTTGAAAAGAGAATTGCTGCCTTAGAAGGCGGTGTTGCTGCTCTTGCTACTGCTTCCGGTTCTGCGGCTGTCCATTATGCCGTTACCAATATTGCCCATGCAGGTGACCATATTGTTTCTGCCATAACCGTTTACGGCGGTACTTACAACCTCTTTGCACATACTTTAGAGGAGTATGGTATTACAACAACCTTTGTAGACCCCGATGAAGAGGATGGTTTTGAAAAGGCAATTAAACCCAATACCAAGGCAATCTTCATAGAAAGTCTCGGAAATCCCAACTCTAATATCATCGATATTGCTGCTATAGCCGAAGTTGCCCATAACCATAAGATTCCGCTGATTGTTGACAATACCTTCGCCACACCCTATCTGCTTCGCCCTATTGAATACGGTGCCGATGTAGTCGTACATTCCGCTACCAAATTTATTGGCGGACATGGAACCTCTATTGGCGGTGTAATTATTGATTCCGGTAAATTTGACTGGGAGGCTTCCGGTAAATTCCCCGGCCTTACAGAGCCCAACCCAAGCTATCACGGTGTAATCTTTACCAAAGCCGTGGGTGCCGCAGCCTATGTCACCAAAATCCGCGTTACTCTGATGAGAGATACCGGCGCCTGCCTTAGTCCCTTTCATTCCTTCCTCTTTTTACAGGGCCTGGAGACGCTCTCCCTTCGTGTAGAGCGTCATGTGGAAAACACTTTAAAAATCGTAGAATTTTTAGCAAAGCATCCAAAGGTAGAAAAAGTAAACCATCCCTCCCTGAAAGATAACCCTTATCATGAACTGTACACAAAATATTTCCCAGATGGCGGAAGCTCCATCTTTACTTTTGAAATCAAAGGCGGAGCCAGGGAAGCCATGGAGTTTATCGATAAGCTGGAGTTATTCTCACTCCTTGCCAATGTGGCAGATGTAAAATCCCTTGTTATCCATCCTGCCAGCACCACTCATTCCCAGATGAATGAAGAGGAGCTTTTAGCTTCCGGCATCAAGCCTAATACCGTCCGTCTTTCTATTGGTACGGAACATTCAGAAGATTTAATCTATGATCTCAATCAGGCATTTGGCGAATAAACAGCTCAATAAAATAAAGTCCCATTGTTTGCCTTCGGTATACGAAGAAAAACAATGGGACTTTTTAACTCTTTCTACGGGGTAATATCCTTGGTCTTATCCTTAACAACATCGTACCGGTAAATCTTGCTGCCGTCCGTTGCCACATAATAGAAGCCTGCGGCGGTATCTTTTAAATCCCCTTTTTCATAGACGCTTATTCCAAAGCAGTCAACTCCTTTGATATTGGTAATCCAATCATCATAAATAATCGTATATTCCGTCAGATCTTTTGATAACTTCAAGGTCTTATTCGGGATTTTTTCCAGCAGTTTAAGAGCCTCTTCTTTTGTAATACCTGTTTGCTCTTTCGAATTATTTGCATTCTGTGAAGCTCCCGATTTCTTGTAGAGAGGATGCTCTGTAATGGAAGAAATCGTTCCGTCACTGCTATAGCACATTACCTTACCGGACGCTCTGTCTACAATGATGTTTGGTAAGGATACCTTGCCCCCATCACTAACCTGATAGATATAATATATCCTGTCGCTGACATTTAGATGGTCATCCAGCAGTTCATAGTAATAAGCTTCATCCTCCAGTGCCTTTCTGATGCAATCGGCTGCTTCTTCCTCTGTTAATTCTGCTTCACCGTTTTCCGCCTCTGCATCCTCTTCCTCTTTTATCTCTTCCTCGGACTCTTTACCATCCTCCTCTGAACCAGAGGGAGACGGAGTCAACGTAGGGGTTACCGGCTCTGTTACCTCCGGGGTTACGGTAAGGGTAGGACTTGGTGTTATTGTAACATCTACCGGCTCTTCCTTTTCTTTTCTATGGCAGGCTGATAAAACAGCTATTATCATCATAATTCCAAGAAACAGGGTAATTCTCCTTACTTTCATTCTGCTACCTCCGCAGTGTTAACTATTTACTTGTAATGGAATTAATATTTTTAATCAGAACGGATATGGTACCGTCAGGATTATTAATGAATTCAACGTTATTTTTATCATTATACTGATCCATTGGAATGTTAATCTCAATTCCTGTATCCGTAGTCAGGTACTGCTTTTCGAATTTTTTCGTGGTCTGTTTGTTGATGGGCTTTACTTCTTCTGCTTCCAAATTGTATTTTTTAAGCTTTTCGCTTAATTCTTCCTTGATTTCTGCCTGTTCCCCAAAGAGCTTTTCACTGATATTTTCTACGTTTATTGCTCCCTGATTGGTATATTCCTCGTGGATAACAGATTTTACTTCCATTGCTTTATCAAAATCATTCCCAAAATACTTCTCCTGCACCTGCTCTACGGCCTTGGTTATAATGTTAAGCTTACTCTTTTGGGACAGCTCTGTTTCACATTGTAAGAACATCGTCGAGAGGTAATTGGTCTTCACTCCGTTTATCTCATGTTTGCGCTCTACCAACTGCAGGGAAAAATCCTGCAGATTTATTAATACCGCCTCTGATAGCCTCGCACCCTCTGAAGGCAGAGTTACCTTCTGTTTGATAATATCGTTATAATTGATTCCTTCCTGGGAGTAGGCGTAATGAATATAGGTTTCCTTATAATTCATTTTCAGAAGGGCAAGGTAAGGGGTACTGCCCGTCTGATAGGTAACTATGAAGAAATCTCCCGGCGGAATGGTAATATTCTGATTCATAATAGTATATAGAAAGCCAGCCATCTCCTGGCTTGCAGATATTATGTTATCCTCAGTAAAGCTTTTGATACACTGGTACAAAAAGCCCTCTTCGTCATTAAAACGGCAGTTCTTCTTATCATCACTGACAGCTATCTTGTAAATATGACTTCGCAGAAAGTCATTTAAGTCCGGTCCCAGTTCCAAAAGCTGGTCCGAAAGTACCGGCATTCCTATGGTGGAATCCAATATATGTACAATGGCACCCCGTATAATAATATCGTCACGTTCCATAAGCTTATATCCTCACTCCCAGCATTCTTAACTCGGAAAGAGCTTTCTCAAACTCTGTGAACAGGATTGTATGAAAACCAAACCTTTTCGCTCCTTCAAGATTTGCTGCAGAATCATCTAAGAACACAGCTTCCTTCGGATCAAAACCGTATTTTTGGATAAGTGCCTCATAAATTTCTTTCTCCGGCTTAATATGCTTCACCTCATAGGATATTACCTGCCCGTCTGTCTCCGGGATAAAGGTAAAATGTTCTTTCGCATAGGCAAAGTTTCTTCCTCCGTAATTGGATAAAAGATAGACTTTATAGCCATTCTCTTTCAGGTTTCTGATAAAATCTCCGGAATAGGGATATTCCACAACAGTTTTTGTAATATCTTTAAAAAGCTTTCTGATTTCCGTTTCCACGGACGGATCCAGTTCGCAGCAAAGCGAAATTATCTCTTCTTCCGGAAGTGCTCCTCTGTCTTGTTCCCCCCAGTATTTTGAGAGAACGGTGGCTCTTGCCACCTTCTCTCTTATTTCTTCTCCATAGCCACAGTCCTTTAAGTAATCCTCCCAGCGGAAAGCTGCCAACACCTGCCCGATATCCAGTACAATGGTTTTAATCATTATGTTCTCCTCTCGTTGTCTTTTGATTTCAGTTATTTTTCTACTTTTATAAGCCCTTTTTCAGTAAGACGGTAGAGCTTTTGTGCTACCTCATCCATATATTTTCTGTCGTGGGTAACACTTATGATTACTCCCTTATAAGCAGACAGTACACCTCTTATTACAGGGTTTGAAAGAGGGCTTAGATTTCTTGTAGGTTCATCTAATAGTAAGACTTCTGCTCCCTCTAATATCATCTTAAGAAGAATCAGCTTAGCCTTTTGACCCCCGCTTAAGTCTCCTATGGCATGTTCCATCTCATCTCTGGTAAACTTCATGCCTCCCATATAGGTATATGCCTTGGTAATATCCTCTTTCCGGCCGCTGGTGTTTAGAAAATCAATCGGCCTTTGTTTAAAATCTAATACTTCTTCATAGTTCTGCGGCATATAAGCTGCCTTTACATCTTTTCTTTCAAGCAGTTCCTTTGCAACCTTACGAAGCAAGGTAGTCTTTCCGGTCCCGTTATCGCCAATAATAGCAATATGTTCCGGTCCCATAACCCGCAGAAATATATTTTCCGAAAGAACCTTTTCTTCCTCACCCTCTCCTACCTTTAACTTCTCAAGGGAAAATTCCAGTATCCTTTTACCCTTTGGAATATTGATAGTATCAGGAAAGTCATAGAGAATAGCATCCTCCGTATCGGGAATCTCAAGGAATTCATCTTTTTCCTTATCTAACCTCTTCTCCTGGGATTTTAGATTCTTCATCTTTTTCTTTAATAATCTTCCCCCCGCCGGGTTTTGTCTGGAGATGGTATCCTGACGGTATTCCACTTTATCATAAATCTGACGGAACCGCTCCGCCTTATCTTCATATTCCTCCCTCTGTTTTCTGGCTGTCATCTCCTGCTTGTTAAGGGCAGCCATTCTTTGTGTCTTATACTCCTCATAGGTCATATAGCTTACCGTGATATGAGGTTCTGTCTTTCTTTTTAATTGCTCTAAATGAATTATAACATTTGCGGTATGTTCTATCAAGGTTTCATCGTGGGATACATAAAGAATAGGCTTATCGGTCCGGTTGATAAACTCCTCCAGCCAGGTAAGGGAAGAAATATCCAGGTCATTGGTAGGCTCATCCAAAAGAAGAACTTCCGGCTCCTCTGACAGTAACTTTAATAACTGCAGCTTAACCCGCTCACCTCCGGATAGATTTTTTATAGGATCTGTGGAGGTAAATATCATCGGATCCGGATTAAGTGCCCAGATATTTTCATCTCTGATGCCATAGATATCACAATCTCCCAGGTATTCTGCAGGACTCATTAATAGCCACTCCTCTGTTGCCTCCTGCTTTAAATATCCGCATTTAACACTTCCTGTTACCTGTCCTGAATAATCGCAATAATCTTCTAAAAGCTTCCTGCCATAAATAAATTTCAGCAGAGTACTCTTACCGTTTCCCTCTTCTCCGATAATAACTGCTTTCTCTCCCTTATTCAAAGTAAAACTAAAATCCTTTATCAAACATCTGCTATCTTCTCTGTTAATAATTGTTACATTTCTAATATCTAACATATGCATTCTCCTCTCTCTTAAGCATTGGTCTGTTTCCATATTATTTCGGGCAATAAAAAAACATCTTCCTAAACGGAAAATGTTCATCTTCTTTGTAACCTACTTTATGAAAGGTGATATAACATATGCCACCTGAAACTTTTGGTCAAATTTAAGAAAGCGAGGACATCCCGTATAAAAAGCCGTTATTTAATTTGCCGGTAATGTATGTTCTTCTCATTGCTCTTTCACACGGAGATTATTCTTTATATAGGGAATAATCTTATCCTTTCAAAAATTTTTGTCCTTGCGAACTTTTTTCAGTGTAACACAAAGAAAACCACAAGTCAATTAAAATCATCTGGAATTTTCCAATAGGATTCTTCATACATTCACCGCAAAATAAAAAACTGCTACAACCGCCTGTAAAAGGCAATCATAACAGCTTTATCCATTGGTTGTATGCTATTTGAACTGATGATTTCCCAGTCTGTAGGTATATCCACGTAACCTGCCACTGAAAAATAAGTAGCTGCCAAACTTTTTCGTCTTTCCGCTTATGGTAATATCTCTCGTACCGCTTAAAGCTTCTTTGGCTGCCTTTACACAGGCTGTTTCGTTCTGGGAAGTAAATTTACCGGCATCGTATTCTGAAAGAGCTTTGTTTAAAGCACCATTGGTAACCGGTCCAAACTGGTATCTCTGATAGATAACTGACTTTACGGTATCAGGAAAAGCTGATGCTCTTACACGGTTCATAACTACGATACCTACCGCAAGCTTTCCACTGTATGCTTCTCCGCCTGCTTCACAATAAATCAATGCAGAAAGCAGTCTTAAATCTGCCTTGCTGTATTTAGCGGTTTCTTTCGTTGCAGTTTTCTTAGCCGTAACTGCTTTTGTCGTTTTGGTGGTCTTTGCAGCAGCTTTCTTCTTCGTATCGGCAGCTTTTGTTGCTTGCTCTTTTGCCGTTGTGTCAGCAGTCACTGCGGTATCTTCTTTTGCTGTATCTACTGCAGAAGCAGTTTCTGCGGTGGTTTCTGCTGCATTTTGTTCTTGTGTATCACCAGCTGCTGCATTGTCTGTGGCAGCTGCTATATTGGTATCAGCTGCCGTATTCTGTACATCAGCTGTTTTATCAGTGGTATCTGTATTAACTGTAACATTTTGATCTTCTTCTGCTGCATATGTGTATATATTAGCGAAACCTGCTAAAAATATCCCTGCTAACATACACAATAGTAACTTTCTGAATTTCATAAGGGACTCCTTGTTATTGGCATCAGCCACATAATTTTTTTCTTACAATTATTACAGGAATTATACAAGTGTTAATACCCGGTAATAATCAATTAATAATTATGTAACAATTATAGCATACCAATTTCAGGATTGCAAGCCTTTATCTAACATTTTGTAATAAATCTGTAATGATTTTGACGTAAAGTTGACATTTTCAGAAGGATTAGCGGTACATTTCCTTGTAATACCCGTGCATATCGTAGGCAAGCCTGCGATACTGCCCAGATAGAAATTTAAAAAATGCAACGCATTTTTCAAACTAATAACTTTGATATTCACCGCTTGTAATGTGCTCCATCCACTCATTATTTTCAAGATACCATTTGATGGTCAGGCGTATTCCGTCTTTAAAAGATGTTTCAGGCTCCCAGCCGATTTCCTCTCTGATCTTGTCCGGTGCTATGGCATAACGCCTGTCATGCCCTTTTCTGTCTGCCACGAATTTGATAAGTTCCTCATTTATATGGGCTCTTCTCTCATCCTTTTCAGGCAGCAGTTCCTGCAGGGTATCAATGATTAAAGATATAATCTCAAGATTCTGCTTTTCATTATGCCCGCCTACATTATAGACTTCAAAAAGTTTCCCCTTTTCCATTACCAGGTCAATAGCCTTGGCATGGTCCTTTACATAAAGCCAGTCCCTGACATTCTTTCCGTCTCCGTATACAGGAAGCTTTTCTCCCCTTAAGCAATTATTTATCATCAGAGGAATAAGCTTTTCCGGAAACTGATAAGGTCCGTAGTTATTGCTGCATCTGGTGATGTTAGCAGGAAATTGGAAAGTGTCCATATAAGCCTTTACTAACATATCCCCAGAAGCCTTGCTGGCAGAATACGGACTGTGGGGGTCTAAGGGTGTTGTCTCATAAAAGAAGGTATTGCCTTCTTCCAGGGAACCATATACCTCATCCGTAGATACCTGAAGGTATCTTTTATCCTCCTTATATCCATTCTCGGTTTCCCAGGCAGTCTTTGCAGCTGTGAGCAGATTCAAAGTACCTAAGACATTTGTACTGACAAAAACCTCCGGATTAAGGATACTTCTGTCCACATGGCTTTCCGCTGCAAAATGTACTACCCTGTCAATATCGTATTTCTGAAATATCGCAAGTACTGCTTCTTTATTTCTGATATCTTCTTTTATAAAGGTATAATTCGGATAACCCTCTATCTCTTTCAGGTTCTCAAGGTTGCCTGCATAGGTTAAGGCATCCACATTGATAATATGTATATCCTGTCCATAAGTTTCAAACATATAATAAATATAATTGGAACCGATAAAGCCGGCTCCTCCTGTAACCAGATATGTCCTCATTGCCACCACTCTGCCGTCTGTAAAAAAGTCAGATGATTTCTTATACGGCTTCCTTTCCTTTTCATCATTCTATCCGCAAATACAGCGCAGCCTATTGTGTCAGGTTATTCATGTATTCTTGTAATGCATCCTTCCAGTTTTTCATGCTGTAACCCATACCATTTAACTTACTGGTAGAAAGCACCGAATACGCAGGCCTTTTGGCTGCTACTCTGTATTCTTCCGTTGGTATCGGAGAGATGCTGACCTCTTTTCCTGCCAGGTGAAAGATTTCTCCGGCAAATTCATACCAGGTGGTAACACCTTCACATACTGCATGGAATATGCCGCATTCCTCTCTGTCCATCAAAAATACAATTGCTCTTGCCAGCTCCAGTGCACTGGTAGGAGAACCAAACTGGTCTGATACCACCTTGATATCCTTCTTTTCTTCTTCCAGGCGAAGCATGGTTTTTACAAAATTCTTTCCCTCGCCATAGAGCCAGGCTGTCCTTACAATCTGGTAATTATCACAGATGCTCTTTACAAATTCTTCGCCTGCCAACTTTGTACTTCCATAGACACTTCTAGGGTCTGTAGCATCTTCTTCTGTATAAGGCTCTTTGTTTTCTCCGCTAAATACATAGTCCGTGGAAATATGGATAAGCCTTGCCTCTACCGCCTGGGCTGCTTCTGCCAGATACTTTGGTCCCAGAGCATTAATGGTATAAGCTTTCTCCTGTTCACTCTCACACTGGTCAACCAGGGTATGTGCAGCACAGTTAATAATTATCTGCGGACTTAATTCCTGAACCAGATTCATTACTCCCATGGGATTGGTTATATCCAACTTAATCGGGCAATAAGCTGATGATTCCAAAAGGCAGGTATTAATTAATGTTATATCTTCTCTATCCTTTAAAAGCTGATTGATTGCTATCCCCAGTTGTCCGTTAGCACCCGTTATCAGTATTCTGCGTTCCATATGTTTAACCTTTCTTCCATACTTTATATAATGCTGTCTAACCCACCGTTTACTTTATCTTTCTCCGATAAAATTATCTCCATGTCTTCTTCTATCGGCCAATCAATATCTATAGCCGGATCATTGTAAAGAATACCATCCTGATCCTCCGGATGGTAAAAATCCGAACATTTATAAACAAATTCCGCTTCTTCGGACAACACCAGAAAACCATGGGCAAAGCCCTTCGGAACATAAAACTGTTTATTATTTTCTGCACTTAAGATTTCTCCGTGCCATCTGCCAAAAGTAGCGGAACCCTTTCTGATATCAACAGCAACATCAAATACCTCTCCCTTTATGACCCTTACAAGCTTTCCCTGGGGATAATTCTTCTGGTAATGAAGTCCCCTTAGTACTCCCCTTCGTGACAAGGACTGGTTATCCTGTACAAAGATATCCGTGATTCCGGCCTTTTTAAAATCCTCATAGTTATAGGTCTCCATAAAATAGCCTCTGCTGTCACCAAAAACCTTTGGTTCTATCAGAAATAAGCCCTCAATACTTAACGGTGTAAATTGAAACTGTCCCATTTTCTTTTGTTCCTTTCCTATAACCCATTTGCCACATCCAGCAGATATTTCCCGTATTCTGTTTTTAGCAAAGGCTGTGCCAGCTTAATTAACTGATCCTTATCAATAAATCCCTGCTTATAAGCAATTTCTTCAATACAGGATATATAAAGCCCCTGCCGTTTTTGAATGGAAGCGACAAAATTGGAAGCTTCTAAAAGGGAATCATGTCCTCCCGTATCAAGCCAGGCCATTCCTCTTCCCATGGTCTCAACGCTTAACTTCCCTTTCGCCAGGTACTCATTGTTGACAGAGGTTATCTCAAGCTCTCCTCTGGCAGAGGGCTTAATCGTCTTTGCTATCTCAATTACCTCGTTATCATAAAAATATAATCCCGGAACGGCATAATTGGATTTCGGATGCTCCGGTTTCTCCTCAATGGAGACAGCCTGTCCATTCTCATTAAATTCCACCACCCCATAAGCTTTTGGGTCTCTTACATAATATCCGAAAATCGTCGCCCCCTCTTCTCTGGCTGCAGCTCTGTCAAGAGTACTTGAAAAGCTTCTTCCATAGAAGATATTATCTCCTAAAATAAGTGCAACGTTATCCCCTCCAATGAATTCTTCTCCAATAATAAAAGCCTCCGCTAATCCTCTGGGCTCTTCCTGTACGGCATAAGAGAAGGACATTCCCAAATCTGTACCATCCTTTAACAGCTCTTCAAATACCGGAAGGTCCCTTGGCGTTGATATAATGAGTACTTCCCTTATACCGGCTAACATCAGCACTGACAGCGGATAGTAAATCATCGGTTTGTCATAGATAGGGAGTATCTGCTTTGATACTGCCTTAGTTACCGGATATAATCTGGTTCCAGAGCCTCCTGCTAATATTATCCCTTTCATCCTGCGTTGTCCTGCCATAATCTCTGCGATTTCCTTTCTTCCTGTTAATCATTGCATATTTCTATACGTATAGGCTATATTTTGTATTTTGTAATAATTTTCCATGCAACTATCTCTATTGTATTATAATATACTTCCGGCTATTTTTGTACCCTTTTTTTGGACCTAAGGGAAGATTTATACTTCCTTTTTCCCTCTAAACTGACAAACCTGCTGCAAAATAGCTTATTGTAAGCCTATTCTGCAGCAGGTTTGTTATTTCATTTAAAGATATGATATTCCTGAATGCATCGAATTTTTCAAACTATGCTTCTCTTCCGTATACCTCTAACTGCGAAAGAGCCGGAAAGGGGGATGGATCATCTGCCTGTTTTAATTTATGGAGCAGAAGCCATTCTGCTTTTTTTCCATTCAGTTCTAATATATGGGCCTTATCGCTCTTTTCTAATTCCCAGTTGATTTCACTTCCTTCAGAAAAGGTCAGGGTAACCATTTCCCACCAACTATCATGAGGAAAATCCGCTCTGGTATAAAGGCAGATTTTATCTATGATAACATCTCTTCCGAATTCCAGCTTGAATTCTGCATCCTCCCTCCTGTTAATCCCCCAGGAAGTATAAGGCCAGATTCCATGGGAATGGTTCTCTGTAACACCGTCAATGGCATTTTTTGCGGCAAAAACCGCTTCTCCTCTGGTTTCAACATTAGCCGAGGCATGCGGATAACATCCTGTATCACCATGCTGATCCATTACGTTTAATGCAAGGTTGCGGTAATTTCTAACTTCCCCTTCCATCGCTTCTCTGACCGAAATCAGATGCCCATTACCGGAAAATGCTTTAGGAGAGAGGGAAAGCCTTGCTTCTCCAAAGGGTATCTGATAGATTATCTCATTCTTTGTGACATAAACAAAGGCAGCTCCAAGGGCATCATCAACCTGAATGTGAAGATAGCGGTTCTTCTCCTGGGCTATAATCACAATGCGGTCCCCTTCCCTGTATTCTTCTGTCCACACCAGGTTTACTGCACTTTCTCCCTTTTTCGATGTTTTTATATTTCCGTTATTGTCTACTACCTTTAATTCCAATAACATACCAAGTCCTCCATCCTTGCATTTTACTGGTAAAGAAATAATGCACATGTCATATTAATTAGGCTGTTTGCCGATATAAGCCAGGATACCGCCATCCACATACAGAATATGTCCGTTTACAAAATCCGAAGCATCCGAAGCCAGGAATACGGCAGGGCCTGCCAAATCCTCTGTTTTTCCCCATCTTGCAGCGGGTGTCTTTGAGATAATGAAATCATTAAAGGGATTCCCCTTCACTCTAAGAGGTGCTGTCTGGGGAGTCTCAATATATCCCGGTCCTATACCATTGCATTGGATATTAAATTCTCCATATTCGGATGCAATGTTTTTCGTCAGCATCTTAAGTCCGCCCTTGGCAGCTGCATAGGCGGAAACAGTTTCTCTTCCAAGCTCACTCATCATAGAGCAGATATTAATAATCTTACCGTGTCCTTTCTTTATCATCCCCGGTATAACCGCCTTTGAAACAATAAAGGGAGCATTCAGATCCACATCAATTACCGCTCTGAAATCTTCCGCAGACATCTCTACCATCGGAATTCTTTTAATGATACCCGCATTGTTGACCAGAATATCAACTACACCGACTTCCTTTTCAATCTGCGCTATCATCGCATTTACCTGGTCTTCCCTGGTAACATCGCAGACATAGCCATAGGCTCTGATACCTTCCTCCTGGTAAGCAGCAAGCCCCTTATCTACAAATTCCTGCTTAATATCATTAAAGCAGATGGTTGCTCCCGCTTCTGCATAGCTCTTTGCAATAGCAAAGCCAATACCGTAGGAAGCCCCTGTAATCAGTGCAATCTTTCCTTTTAAAGAAAATGTATCTAAAATATTCATCTGTTATCCTCCTAACTCTCGTGCATTATCGCAATGTGTCCATACTTACGCCGTCCATATCATCAAAATCCTGATTTTCGCCTAACATCCCCCAGATAAAAGAATATGCTCCGGTTCCGCAGCCGGAATGAATGGACCAGCTTGGTGAAATAACTGCCTGCTCGTTTCGTACCACCAGATGCCTTGTTTCTGCCGGTTCTCCCATATAGTGAAAGACAAGGCCATCCTCCGGAATATCCAGATACAGATAGGCTTCCATTCTCCTGTCATGGGTATGACAAGGCATAGTGTTCCATACACTGCCGGGTTTTAAGCTGGTAAGTCCCATTACCAGCTGACAGCTTTCTACCTGCCCGGGAAGAATGTATTTCGTAATCGTTCTGTGATTTGACTGTTCCAGGGAGCCAAGCTCAACACGTACACAATTTTCCGGCTTGATATGCACTGTCGGATAAGATTTATGGGCAGGGGCACTGTTATAGTAAAATTTCGCAGGATTTTTTTCATCTTCGCTGCTAAAGATAACTTCCTTTGCGCCCATTCCAATATACAATCCATCCCTGCTCTTTAAGTGGTATTCTGTTCCATCCACCTTGATTTTACCTTCTCCGCCCACATTAATAACTCCCATTTCCCTGCGAAGAAGAAAATATTCTGCCCGGATTTCTTCGCCGGGTGTCAGCAGCAGCGGGGTTACAGGCACTACAGCTCCTAATATGATTCTGTCAATATGGCTGTACACGCTTGTAATTTCTCCCGTTTTAAAGAGATTCTCCACTAAGAATTCTTCCCGTAATCTCTCCGTTGTATAATATTTTACATCTTTTGGCGATGCCGCTGTTCTAAGTTCCATTCCTTTATCCTCTCTTTCCTTCCTGGTTTTTCCTTATTTACCCTCATTGCATACCCCAGATAGTACCTTTGTTATCTGACTACAAACAGTATATCATACTATTTTTACTGATTCCTGTCATTTACCACTCTAAAACTTGCTTATTTTGAACTGTACTGTTATAATGGAGATATACTTATAATTACCTAATCCCCATGCATATCGCAGGTCCTCCTGCGATACTGCTTAAATAGAAATTTGAAAAATATCTTTTATTTTTCAAACTAATCCCCATGCATATCGCAGGTCTTCCTGCGATACTGCTTAAATAGAAATTTGAAAATGCAACGCATTTTTCAATCTATCATCTAACATATTTACATTAGAAAATGACCAGAAGAAAGGAAGGCACTCATGAAGGAATATACCTCCTGCAAAGAAGCAATTGAAGCCTGTATCCATCAGAAGTATTTTGCCGTGGCACATCTTTATCAGGAAGAAAAGCCTATGAATATGCATATCCACGACTGCTATGAAGTCTATTACTCAATATCAGGCGGCAGACAGTTCCTTATTGACAACCGTTTTTATAACATCCAGCCTGGTGACGTATTCTTAATTAATAACTATGAAAGCCATTATTTATCCCAGATTGACAGTATAGTACATGAGAGGATTGTCTTATCCATTCATCCTGATTTTGTAAAGTCCTTATCAACGCCCTCAACAGATTTAAACCATTGCTTTTCTTACAGGGAGGCTAATTTTTCCCACCGGCTTTCTTTAGACAAGGAACAGCAGCAGAAATTCCTTTATTATATCTATAAAATTACAAGTCCTACCGGCTTTGGTACGGATATTTTGGAACGCAGTGCCTTTACGGAGCTTTTGCTATTCTTAAATAAGGCTTTCTATGCCCATTGCCGCATAGACACTGCAGAAGAGAATTTTGAATACAGCAGGCAGGTGGATCAGATTTTAGAATACATTAATCAGAATATCAGTGACCCGATTACCATAGATCATCTATCCAAGCAGTTTTTCTTAAGCGAATCCTATATCTGCCGCATTTTTAAAGCGGCAACCGGAACCACCATTAATAAATATATCACTGCAAGGCGTATCACCATTGCCAAGGCTCTTTTGGCCGAAGGAAAGACGGTAAATGAAGTTTGCGAAGGCAGCGGCTTCCATGATTACAGCAACTTCCTAAAGTCCTTTACAAAAGCAGTGGGAATATCTCCAAAGAAATATTCCCAATACAGTACAAAATAAGAGGTGCTACTACGACAACCCCATCAGCTTTCTCTTAGTCTTCTCCGTGCAATCATTGGCAGTATCCCTCCATTATGGTAATACTCCCACTCTGCTGCGGAATCTATTCTTAATTTTACGGGAAAGGTTATGATTTTCTCACCCATTACGGCTGTGGCAGCAGCAGAGCTGCTATTCTTTTCTTCAAAATGGAAGGTATAATATTCTTCTCCTGTAAGCCCAAGGCTTTCTGCCGACTCTCCTTCCATAAATTCAAAGGGCAGCACTCCCATCATTACAAGGTTGGAACGGTGTATTCTCTCAAAGCTCTCTGCAAGAACAGCTTTTACGCCTAAGAGAGCAGTTCCTTTGGCTGCCCAGTCTCTGGATGAGCCCATCCCATAATCCTTTCCTGCAATGATAAGCAGTCCTCTCTCTTCTTTCTTATACAAAAGGGCTGCCTCATAGATAGAAAGGATTTCACCGGTTCTAAAATATTTTGTAAATCCGCCTTCCCTGCCATCTGCCAATTGGTTTTTAATACGGATATTAGCAAAGGTTCCCCGCATCATGACCTCATGGTTTCCCCTTCTGGAGCCATAAGTGTTAAAATCCTTTACCTCTACTCCCTTTTCCAGAAGATAAGAAGCAGCAGGTGTACTCTTTCCGATGTTTCCTGCCGGTGAGATATGGTCTGTCGTGACAGAGTCTGCGAATTTTGCCAATACCCTAAGCTCTTTTAGCTCATTTCCGGGATTCTTCTTGAGAAGCAGCGAATCAAAGTAGGGCGGGTTCCGGATATAGGTGGATTCCTCCCCAAAATCATAGGTATCTGCTTCTTCCGCTTTAAGCTCCTGCCACTTTCTATCGCCAAGCCATACCTCTTCGTATCTTTTTTGAAACATTTCTTCTTTTAATGCTGTCTTGATAAGCGATTGGATTTCTGCAGAGGAGGGCCATATATTTTTAAGAAATATATCCTGCCCCTCATGATTCCTTGCTATTGGCTCTTTCGCAAAATCAATCAAAATGGTTCCGGCAAGTGCATAAGCTATAACCAGAATAGGCGATGCCAGAAAATTTGCTTTGATTAAGGGGTGGATCCTTCCTTCAAAATTTCTGTTTCCTGACAGTACGGATGCGGTCAGGAGATTTTCCTCCGTGATAGCTTTTTCGATTTCGGGCAGTAATTTACCGGAATTTCCGATACAGGTAGTGCAGCCGTATCCAACTGTATGAAAGCCAAGCTGCTCCAGATAGGGAGTAAGCCCCGCTTTCTTTAGATAATCACTGACAATTAACGACCCCGGCGCCAGTGACGTCTTAACGTAGGACGGCACTGTAAGTCCCAGTTCAACAGCTTTTTTTGCCATTAGTCCTGCCCCAAGCATTACATACGGATTGGAAGTATTGGTACAGGAGGTGACTGCTGCCAGTACGATATCACCGGTTTTTAGTTCAACATCCTCTTCTTTTAAAGAGAGCTTTGCTTTTTTGTAAAACTCTTCCCCAGAGAGTCCATAGCCATTATTCCCTGCGCTTTTGGTTACACATTCCTTAAAATATTCCTTAACGCCCCGTAACGGGACGATATCCTGGGGCCGTTTAGGTCCTGCCAGAGAGGCTGTTACTGTACTTAAATCAAGTGTTACCTCTTTTGTATATTCTGCCTCTTCCCCATCTCTTCTTATCATTCCGTTTTCTGTTAAGTACGCCTTGATTCTATCTGCTTCCTCTTTTGGTCTTCCGGTCAGTAAAAGATAGTGATAGGTTTCCTCATCAAAGGGAAAATAACCGCAGGTAGCACCATACTCCGGGGCCATATTGGCAACAGTAGCCCTGTCTGCAAGAGTTAAATGGTTAAGCCCTTCTCCGTAAAATTCCACAAAACATCCTACCACTCCCAGCTTTCTTAGCATGGCAGTAACGGTCAGGGCAAGATCCGTAGCAGTAGCTCCTTCCTTAAGCTCTCCCGTAAGCCTGACTCCTACTACCTCCGGCAGCATCATATAGGAGGGTTCTCCAAGCATAATTGCTTCCGCTTCAATGCCCCCTACGCCCCAGCCCAGAACACCAAGTCCGTTAACCATGGTAGTATGGGAATCGGTTCCTACCAAGGTGTCAGGAAATAACAGAAGCTTTCCGTCTTCTTCTTTCATTGTAACCACGGAGGCTAAGTATTCTAAGTTCACCTGATGGATAATTCCCATTCCCGGCGGCACTACACGGAGATTCCGAAAGGACTTCTGTGCCCATTTTAAGAATTCATACCGCTCTTTATTACGTGTATACTCTAACTCCATATTTTCAGAAAGAGAAGAAGTTCTTCCATAGGAGTCCACCTGGACAGAATGGTCAATAACAAGCTCCACAGGAATTTCCGGATTGATACCTCTCTCTTTACCGCTCCTTTTGCCTTCCTCCTTCAGGGCAAGCCCCATGGAGGCTAAGTCCACCAAAACCGGAACTCCTGTAAAGTCCTGAAGAAGCACTCTGGAAGGCTTATAGGGAACCTCTTTTGCCTTTTCGTTATCTTTCTTCCAGCCTGCAAGATTATAAATATGCTCCTCCTTTATCCTCTTATGATCAAGCTGCCGTATGGCTCCTTCTAAAAGAATCTTTATGGTTACAGGCAGCTTTTCAATGGAAAAGCCTTTTTCTTTTAGCGAATAGATACTGTAGTAGGTGTAGGTTTTCCCTCCCTGTATGAAAGTTCTAAGTGCCTGCTCTTTTAAATTCTCATTCATGATACACGCCTCCTTTATTGTTAAATATTAGCATGCTGCTCTATTTTCTACAAGGGGGCTATATGCCGACATGGCGTAAATAAAAAACCTAACTGTCTGGCAATCGCCAAATAGTTAGGTTCCAGATCTTTTTTATAATTCTGCCAGCTTCTTTCCCAAATCATAAAGAGCAGAAAGAGTGTCTTCCTCGGGCTCATTTAAGCAGGTAATACCTTCTCCTCCTACAATTTCGGCACCGGAATTTCTTAAGCGTTCTTCCCAATCACGCATCCATTCACAATTCCCCCAACCGTAGGAGCCAAACAGGGCTATCTTCTTTCCTTGTACAAATTGCTCCAGGTCGGCAACAAAAGGTTCCATACTCTCTTCTTCCAGAACTTCTGCTCCCATGGATGGGCAGCCAAGTGCAAATACCGGTTCATCCTTTAAGCCTTCTGCCTTTATTCTGTCAACCTCCGTTATTTCCGGGTCTTTTCCGCCTGCTGTAATCCCTTCTCCCAGCTTTTCTGCCATTGCTTTCGTATTTCCTGTACCGCTCCAATATACGACATAAATCTTACTCATAGACAAGCCTCCTTATTTTTGTTTTTACAGTATTCACACAGGATGTCCTTTAAGGCGCAGGCACTGCTGCTGTGACACCTTTCCACGATCGTGGAGTCTCCATCTACTGCCTTTAACGCCGATACCACCATCTTGTGGGATACGGTATTGGTAAAGAGAATCAATAAATCCGGACTGCCAACCTGGGTTTTAAAATTGGCGGGCATCTGGGTAAATACCTTTGCTTTACAATTATGCTGTTTACATATTTCCTTATAGGTACAGACCATTCTGTCATGGCCTCCTACGATAACAACGCTCATACAGTCACCTCTCTTACTGTTTGGTCTCTGTGCTCTTTTATTCCTAAGAATAGGTCTATTCTGGTGTATTGATATTTTTAATTATGCAATTGATATTCATTCTCATTGTCTATGTAAAAAGATTACCATAACTCATATGCATTAGGCAAGCATTATTTTTTCTTTTGATAATTTTTCTTGAATTAAATGCCAGTTTCTTAAATAGCTATATACAGAAAAAGCCCCGGAACTTTCCTTCACACGCCGTATTAATAGCAATATATGAAGGAAAGCCATTGGGCCTTTCTGTTATTAAAACACTTCCGGGATTAATACAAAGTGCGGCAATTTATTAGAATCTAAAATCCCTCTTCCCTTCATGTACCTGCACTAAGTAATCCTTCGCGATATTTTTAACCTTTTCATTGGTTACTTTTTCAATCTCTTTCTCTATCAGTGATTCTCCCTTTGCTTTGGTATCCTCGGAAGCATAGTCCTCCAGATATTCCTTTAAGGTCATTAAAGCATTGGGCTGGCAGCAGTTTGCAATCTGGCCGGACTTTACAAGCTTCATAAAGCGGTCACCGGTTCTGCCTTCCCTGTAACAGGCAGTACAAAAGCTTGGAATAAAGCCCATATCTAAAAGCCAGTTGACCACCTGGTCGAGGGTTCTCTTATCATCTACATCAAATTGTTTGGAGTTATCTTCTTCCTCCTCTTCCTCTGCATATCCGCCGACACTGGTTCTGGAACCTCCGCTTATCTGGCTGATACCAAGCTGGAGCACCTTTTCCCTGGTCTTTTTGGATTCTCTGGTAGAAACAATCATACCGGTATAAGGAACTGCAATACGAAGCACTGTAACAATCTTTTCAAACATTTCATCGGATATGGAATTGCTGAAATCCTCCGGATCGATATCATCTGCCGGACGGATTCTTGGAACACTGATGGTATGCGGACCAACTCCGATGGATGCCTCTAAATGCTCTGCATGCATTAAGATTCCGACAAAATCATAGCGGTAAAGATTTAATCCAAACAGCACACCAAGCCCCACATCATCAATCCCTGCCTCCATAGCTCTGTCCATAGCCTCTGTGTGATAAGCATAGTCATGCTTCGGTCCCGTAGGATGAAGCTTTTCATAACTTTCCTTATTATAAGTCTCCTGGAAAAGGATATAGGTTCCGATGCCCGCTTCCTTAAGCTTATGGTAATTTTCATGGGTAGTAGCGGCAATGTTGACATTCACCCTGCGGATTGCTCCGTTCTTATGCTTGATGGAATAGATGGTATTAATACATTCCAGTATATATTCAATGGGGTTATTAACCGGGTCTTCTCCTGCTTCCAGTGCAAGACGCTTATGTCCCATATCCTGCAACGCGATAACCTCTTTCTTAATTTCCTCCTGGGTAAGTTTCTTTCTTGCAATATGCTTGTTCTGATGGTGGTAAGGACAGTACACACAACCATTTACGCAATAGTTGGACAGGTAAAGGGGCGCAAACATAACGATGCGGTTACCGTAGAATTTATTCTTGATTTCTTTAGCAAGCTGGTACATCCTTTCATTTTCTTCCTCCAGGTCACATTCCAAAAGGACCGCAGCCTCCCTGTGGCTGATACCCTTCATTTCTTTTGCCTTTTCGATAATACTGTCAATTAACTCCTTGTTGCTCTTATTTTCTGCGGCAAACTTAAGGGTATCGTTAATTTCTTCATCATCAATAAATTCTTCTGCCTTTTTTGATTTTACATCGTACATATGTTTTCCTTCCCTTCTGCTTCAAATGTATAGGGGATAAAATCGCCTCTGGCGGTTACTATCTCATGTCCTACGCTTAACATCCTTCTTTCCAGGCAGAATCGACATTCTGCAGCTTCATCCCCTGTACAGATTTTATTATCGTAGAGCTCATACTGTTTTCTTACCCTTACCGGGGATAAGTTGGGCATTACTACATTAGCCCCCCAGGATATCCCCTCTTCCCTGCCCTTTGGATGAATGGTGCCAAGAGCTGTGGTAGCCGGTATCAGTCCGTTTGGTATCATAAGCCTTATGATGGAAATCAGCCTTAAAGTCAGCTCATAGGAACCCTTGGGATAATCCTTAAAGGGTGTGTCATGGTGAGGAAGAAATGGACCTATTCCCACCATGGCAGGCTCTAATTCCTTGATAAAGGCCAAATCCTTCGCAATACATTGGGGCGTCTGATAGGGGGAACCCACCATAAAGCCTGTTCCCACCTGATATCCCAATTCCTTTAGATTCCAAAGGCATTGCTTTCTTTCCTTTAAGCTTAGGCTATCAGGATGCAAAAGCCTGTAATGCTCCTCATCAGCTGTTTCATGACGCAACAGGTATCTGTCAGCCCCTGCTTCCTTATATCTTTTATAAGAATCATAGCTTTTTTCTCCAATGGAAAGGGTAATAGCACAATCGGGATATTTATTCTTTATGCTGCAGCAAATCTCTTCAATATCTTCATCTGTGTATCTTAAATCCTCTCCACCCTGAAGAACGAAGGTACGAAAGCCTAGCTTATAGCCTTCCTCACAGCAGGACAAAATATCTTCTAAAGTCAGACGGTATCTTACCGCATTCACATTACTCCTTCTGATACCGCAGTAATAGCAGTCATTCTTACAGTAATTAGTAAATTCAATAAGCCCTCTGGTAAATACCTTATTACCAAAGAATTGCTCCTTTACTTTGTACGCCTGCTCCTTTAGGTACAATGCATCCTCGTTGGTCATTCCATTTATAAGAGCGGCAAACTCT
Source organism: Anaerocolumna xylanovorans DSM 12503 (assembly GCF_900143645.1). GTDB lineage: Bacteria > Bacillota > Clostridia > Lachnospirales > Lachnospiraceae > Anaerocolumna > Anaerocolumna xylanovorans. The sequence goes on from NZ_FRFD01000004.1 coordinate 293,057, forward strand.
TTTGGTAAAAGATTCCTGTCCCGCTTTAAGATGTCTATCAATTCTTTCATGGCATCCTCCTGTTATCTATTCATAGAAAATTTGAGAAATTTCCTATGAAACAAAAAAATCCTTATGTCGGGGCAAAAGCCCTGGGATTACCCCTCGACATAAGGATTCATAATTCGCTGTTATAACCGCCGCTCTGCAGCAGGCCTGTAAATAATGCCTTCCATAGAGTTATTATGATTCTTCTGCCTTTTCAATCGGGGCGGACCCTTTTAATCAGTACATACTTATCTTTTTGTATCTCTATACATTATACTACTGCTTTGTTCGTTAGTAAACAAAAATTATCAATTATTTTTATTGTCCATGTTAAAATTCACTACCTTGTTTCTAAGTTCCAGTACCTTGCCCGGGGATACGGAAAGCTCATCAATCCCCATCTTTAAGAAAGTGTCTGTCAGACTTAGGTCAGATGCCAGCTCACCGCAAATACCCACCCAGATACCGTTTTCATGCCCATTTTTAACAACCATATCAATCAGGCGCAGCACTGCCGTATGATGGGAGTTATAAAATCTGTTAAGCTTGCGGTTCTGCCTGTCAATGGCCAGGGTATATTGCGTAAGGTCATTGGTTCCAAGGCTGAAGAAATCAACCTCCTTCGCCAGTAAATCACTGATAAGTGCTGCTGCCGGTGTTTCAATCATAATTCCCAGTTCTGCGTCGGAAAAAAGAATCTCCTCGTCCTTTAATTCCTTCTTCACTTCATTAACGATTTCCTTTAATTCCAATACCTCTTCCAGAGAAATAACCATAGGAAACATAATGGAGACCTTACCAAAGGCAGATGATCTGTAAATTGCTCTTAACTGAGTCTTAAACAGGGGTATCCTATCCAGGCAGATGCGGATGGCACGGTAACCCAAAGCAGGGTTTTCTTCTTCTTCCAATTCAAAATAATCCACTTTCTTATCCGCCCCGATATCCAGGGTCCGTATGATTACTTTCTTCCCTTCCATCTTCTCCACTACCGTTTTATAGGCAAGGAACTGTTCTTCCTCCGTTGGATAATGGCTGTTCTCAAGATAAAGGAATTCGCTTCGGAATAATCCTATTCCTTCCGCATCATTATTAATAACATTCTCAACATCATTGCAGTTGCCGATATTGGCATAAATATTGATTTTATGTCCGTCCAGGGTAATACTTTCTCTTCCCTTTAATTCCTTTAGCAGCATTTTTCTTTGCAGATACTCTGCCTGCTTCTTTTTTAGCATATTTAAGGTTTCTTCTTCCGGGTCAATATATATTTTGCCCTCAAATCCGTCAATCACAGTAAGCTTGCCTTCGTATTCATCCTTAAGCTCTATTACAGCTCCGACAATGGCGGGGATATCCATAGTACGTGCAAGAATTGCCGTGTGGGAATTACTTGATCCCAGCCTGGTCACAAATCCCAGTATCATAGATCGGTCCAACTGTACCGTTTCACTGGGAGCAAGGTCATCTGCCAGCAAGATACTGGGTTCACTTACTCCAATTTTCTCTGAAACTTTTCCCTGCAGCCTGCCCAACAGCCTTTTCGATGCATCCTTTACATCGGCTGCTCTTTCCCTCATATATTCATTATCCATGGCTGCAAAGATACTGCTAAGCTTTGATGCAGTTGCATCCACTGCGTATTCGGCATTTACTTTCTGCGTATGAATGATATCTTTTACTGATTCAGTAAATTCAATATCCTCAAGCATCAGTTTATGGACCTCGAATATCATTGCAACTGCATCGCCCACATCTTCCACTGCCTTATCATATAAAACCTGCAATTCTTCCACGGTTTTTCCCAGTGCCGTTTCAAAACGCAGTATTTCGCTTTCGATGTCACCCACACTGCTGGCCTTGATTTCTGACCATGCTCTTCTGTGAATAGTAAGCGGCCCGATTGCAATTCCTCCGTTAACACCTGTTCCTGTTATAATCTCCATACTAACTTAACTCCTTTTATTGTAAAAAGGCGTTGCAATACTGCCGCTTAGCAGTATCGCAACCCCCTTTATTTGTTTTGCTATATTAAGTCCCCTCACTTATTATACCCATGTTAAATCATTTTTTTGATTTCATCGGCAACAAATTGAACCTGGGTTCCTACAATAACCTGAACACTGGTCTTACCTGGACGGATAACTCCGGCAATACCGGCAGATTTGATCTTCTTCTCATCAACTGCTGTATAATCTTTAATCTCAACGCGAAGCCTTGTAATGCAGTTATCAATGTTGGAAATGTTTCCTTTTCCGCCAAGACCTTCTAAGATAACAGCTGCAACCTCGGTAAAATTGTTATTTGACAAAGTAGCCTTCGTATCTATTTCAGTGTCATCATCTTCCCTGCCGGGTGTCTTTAAGTTAAACTTTGTAATTACGAAACGGAATACTACATAGTAAATTACAAAAGCTGCAAGACCAATCGGAATTAATAACCAGGGATTCTGTGCCATAGGAGTACCGAAGCTTAATATGTAGTCAAATAAGCCGGCACTGAAGTTAAAGCCTAATCTCATAGGTAATAATGCCACAATGAAGCAGGAAATACCTGTTAAAATTGCGTGTACTAAGTATAATCCGGGAGCCAGGAACATAAATGAGAATTCCAGAGGTTCCGTAACACCTGTTAAGAAAGCACAGAATGCTGCTGCTCCAAGCAAGGAAGCTGCAATCTTTCTCTTATTGGTTTTTGCTGTATGATACATAGCCAGTGCTGCACCGGGTAAACCAAACATCATTACCGGGAAGAAACCGGACATATACATACCTGTCGTACCATAAGTACCCTTACCGCTCCAGAAATTGCCCAAATCATTAATATTGGCAAGGTCAAACCAGAATACATTGTTTAAGGCATGGTGAAGTCCCGTAGGTATTAATAACCTGTTGAAGAAACCATAAAGACCTGCGCCGACTGCACCGGTGTCAACGATAGCCTTACCAAAGGAAACCAAAGCTCCGTAAAGGAATGGCCATATAAAGTATAGCGGGATAGTTGCCACAACAGTAATTCCGGCACTTACAATTGCCACACACCGCTTACCGCTGAAGAATCCAAGATAATCCGGCAGCTTTGTGTTCTTGAACTTATTGTAACTGTAGGCACCAATAAGACCGGCAAAAATACCAACAAATACATTCTCAATACTTCCAAATGCAGCATTAGCCTCTGCTCCGGTATACAAAGCAACTGAGGTGCTGGATAGAAGCGTCGTAAACAGTAACCAGGAAACAAGTCCTGAAAGTGCGGCGGTACCATCGTTATCATCGGACATACCGATAGAAACGCCAATTGCGAACAGCAATGCCATGTGATCGAGGATTGCTTTGCCTCCCTGTATCAGGAACGCTGCAATAATATTATTTGCACCCCATCCATTGTGGTCAATCATATACCCGATTCCAAGCATGATACCAGCTGCCGGTAAACATGCTACTGGAAGCATTAACGATTTACCCAGTCTTTGTAAGAACTTCATCATAAAAATAACTCCTCCTTTTTTATTATGCTGTATTGATACAGCTAATTTACTTTTATAGATTTTCTACTAAAAAAGCCGTAATTGTGTCAGAAGCTTCCGCCTCATCGGAGCCATCAAAGGTTATTGTAATCTCATCCCCCTTCTTTACACCCAAACTCATTATTCCCAAAATACTCTTGGCATCGACATCTGCTGTATCCTTCTTCATCTTTATCATACAGTTGAACTTGCCGGCAGCTTTCACAAATAAACCGGCGGGTCTTGCATGAATACCAACTTCATCTTTAATTACATACTTTATTTCCTTCATTCTTCCATCTCCTTCATAAATATGTCTGTCCTGGGTGCCGTTATTTCTTGATTATAAGGATTTTTTCCAATTCTTCCACTCTCTTACCTGTAATAGGATTGATTTCAGAATAAGCTGCTGTATTGCAGATAATCACAGGAGTGATGACATCATATCCGGCTGCCTTTATCTGTTCCATATCAAATTCCAGCAGCAAATCACCTTCTTTGATTTTATCTCCTGTCTTGACAAAGGACTTATAAAATTTTCCTTTCAAATTCACCGTATCCAAACCAACATGTATCAGTATTTCAGTTCCCTGCTCTGATATAAGGCTGATTGCATGCTTTGTATCAAAGAGCATTCCCACCGTTCCATTCACCGGGGCAACCAGTCTTCCCGCTAAAGGCTTAATTGCAAGTCCATCACCTAATATTTTTTCACCAAATACCGGATCATTGACTTCAGTTAAGGGACATACCTCTCCTTTCATCGGAGAACCAATTATCAATTCTTTTTCCCTGTTATTCAGGCCTAATTTTTCCATGAAACCCATGTCATTTTCCTCCTATTCTTTCCCCCTGGTTCCTAAAATCAACCGGCGTATATGAATTGACAACATTGCCAATTCCTCAGCTAAAACAATGTCCGGATAATGCTCAGTGAGAAAATCTGCAATTTTTCTGCTACAGCCATATTCTTTCGGGTACAGTTTTTTCACCATGTCATTGAATTCCTGGTCAATGCCGTCTAACTGTTCCCTGCTCACAATTCTCTGCATTAGCGTCCTCAGATAGGTTATAAAGCTGTCATACCGAAGCGACTGCTCTTCCAATGTTATCTCAAAATCCTTTTCTACTATCTCAACCAATTGTGGGATAATCTTTGTAATACTCATTGTTTCACTCATTATGCTGCTATATTCCGCATTTACAATATGAAGAGCGATTGATGCTGCTTCATCTACCGGAAGCCGTATTCCGATTTGTTTCCCAATTAGCGCCACGGCATATTCTCCGATTAGATATTCCCGACGGTACAATCTTTGTACATCCCATAACAGCGGGTTATCAAATAGCATTCCCTGCTGAAATCTTTCAATCGCAAAATTGATGTGATCCGTTAATGTGATATAAATGTTCGGATTCAATTTACGGCCCAGAGTTTCATCAGCATAGGTAATAATTTCATTTGATACCTGAATGTGTTCCAAAGGAAGATTAGCAAGCAGTTTTTTGAATTTATCAACTTCTGTCTGGGTATCCAGGTAAAATATCTTCTCGATCAGCTCCTGATCGATCTCTTTATTTCTTTTTGCCTGAAATCCAATTCCTTTTCCCATGACCAGAACTTCTTTGCCCTTGGAATCAAATGCACTGACTACATTGTTATTAATGATCCGTTCTACCTGCATCTTCATCACCCCAAAAATAATTCTATAAAACTAATAAAAAAGACCAAACCTTATGAAATATACTATTTCATAAAATTTGGTCTTGCCTGCTCTCCAGTAACAATCCATAACTATTCATCTGATGGATATAGTCTATCAATAAAGCTTAAATAAGTCAATACATTTTTTAAAAAAATATAAAAAATAACTATCCAAATTAGAAAGCCAAATTTTTACACCCCCGAATCATATGCACAAATCCTAATATATCCTTTGATTTCACCTGCAATCTATCATTTTTATCCAAAATATCCATCTATGGGCAAACACAGAAAACAAAAACCCAGCCTGCTCAAAATTCCTTGCTATACCTAACACCAAAAGACATCTATAGCATAAATTATATTATAAATAAGAAAGGGGAATGCACTTGCAGTTGGAGCACACAAATAACAGCCCTTCGGATAAATGCAGTATACAAAGGCCATACTGCCAGAAAAAACTTATAGCCATGCAGCGTAACAATAGTCAGGGCTACCAAACACCTCCCCCTGTACCCTTGATCACACCGCCATCCTTTACCCCTCCCATGCCCGCTTTTCAAAACGGTGCCAGGGGTATGCGCGGTTGTCTTAACAGCAACACTTATGTCTGGCTGGTAAACGGAATCAGTTATTGGTATTTTCCGACATATATAGGCCGTCAGACGGCTATTGGATTTCGCTGGAGAGGCTTTGGATGGATTTATCAAAGGATTTCTCTTAACAACATTTTAACCTTCCAATGTTTCTGAAAAAGAGGCTTTTAAAGTTTCCGTCTTTTAATTTCTATCCAAAAAAGGTGCAGGAGAACCTGCACCTTCATTTCTATCTTATCTCTTATTATCTCGTTACATTCCTTACCCACTTCATGGAACGGTACCGCCAGGCAGATAAGGGAACCTTGATAATCTCATCACTCATGATAATTACATATACAATTGGAATCGGCAGTTTCAATACGAAAGCTGCCAGGGCACCAAAGAGTATTGCCACACCCCATAGAGTAGAGGCATCTAAAATAAGCCCAAATCTGGTGTCCCCTCCTGCCCTGAAGACTCCCACTATCATAGTGGTATTAAAGGCCTGTGCAATTACAAAATAGGACATGACGAACATCATGAATTTCAGATAGGAGTGAGCCTCGCCGCTTAAATTCATATAATGTCCCGCAACATTTCCCACAAACAAGATAACTACACTTCCAAACAAGCCCAGAAAAATGGTTATTCTGACAAGCCGCTTTGCATAAAGCTTAGCCAGCTCTTCTTTTCCTTCCCCAATCGCCTTGCCAAGTATAATTGCCGTCGCATTGGATACGCCGAAAGTTATTACTGTCGCTAACTGCCTTACTACCTGGGTCACGGAATTGGCAGCTACCACGGACTGTCCTAAATGCCCGATAATTGCAGCATTGGCAGCTACACCAGCCCCCCATAGCAGCTCATTTAGCATAACCGGAACCGAATAATGCAGAAAATCCCGGCTTAGAATCTTATCCCTGATAAAAAGTGCTTTTAAATGGAAATGTATCGTCTTATTAACTTTTAACGCATAAAATGTAACCATAAGGACTTCACAAGCTCTTGCAATCAGTGTACCAAGAGCTGCTCCCCTGATGCCCATGGGCTCCAGGCCGAAAAGTCCGAAGATGAAGATTAAATTCAGTACCAGGTTTATCACAAAGGATATCATGTAAACCACCGTAGAAACAACAACTCTCTCCACGCTCCGCATAATATTCAGATAAATCATAGTAAAGGCTATAAAAATATAGGAAAATGCAATTATTTTTAAATACCGCACTCCCTGATCTATCACGTTCTGCTCTGAGGTAAATATCCTCATAATATGTTCCGGAAACAAAAGTACTGCCAGGGTGAATAACACTCCCACTACCAATGCAAAACGCATGGTTATAGCCATTATCTTTTCAATCGTTACGGTATCCTTCTTTCCCCAGTACTGGGCAGTCAGGACTGCGGCACCTGAGGTAAGTCCAAAAAAGATAAGGGTCATAATAAACTGTACCTGGCCTGCAAGAGATGCGGCAGACAGCGAAGTTTCCCCCACTTTTCCAAGCAGGATAACATCCGTAGAGGTAACCCCTACGTTAATCAGGTTCTGGAGTGCCATGGGAAATACCAATGAAAACACCAGCTTATAAAAGGCCTTCTTTTCCTGTTTCTCTTGTAAAATGCTCATATCTGTCTCCTAACGAATAGTAATCGGTCTTTTGCCAGTCAATGGACAAGTTAACATTTTTCGCAGCAAAAGTCAAGATAAACGCATGAGGATGTCTTTGGAAAGGTAAGTAAAATCATCTGTTTTTTCAATAAGGTTCTTCATCCGTATATTTATGCCTGCAGTAAGGGCAGGCAGGATAATCACAGTCATGCAGCTTTTTGCATACCGGACATGTCCGTTTTTCGATTTCGTCCAATTCCTCTTCCTTATGTACCACTTTATATCTGATTTTATGCTTACTATTATAATAGATACTTACACCTGCAGCGATAATTGATACAATATTTAAAATCAGAAATAACGAAACCGGAACCGAAATAGTCACCGGGATAAGGTTCTTTCCTGTTTCCAGGGCTATGGATGCAATCCCCATTGTCAATGCAAATACTGCTATCGAGACCATATTTAATATTTTCGTATAGTGAAAAAATGCAACTGCTAAAAGTTTCTTTACCACATAAAAAAGAAAGATTATTCCAAAGAATAATATGATATTTCCGTTAATCTTTATGAATTGTAAGGTATCCCAGGATGCTTTCTCTTTTGAGAACAGAAAAGTCTCCAGAACCGCCATCACTGAGATTAAAAGATATGCTACCGGTATGGTATGCAACCAGTACACTAATCCAAAAGCCAGACGCTCGGACTCCGCTTTCATCATTTTATCGCAGAACCTTCGCAGATCAGGTCCTATTATTTTATATAAAGGTTTTCCTTCTTTTTGGGCAGTCAGAAAGTCATCCATAATCTGCAGCAGGCAGCTTTCTTCGTTTTCCAATCCGTACAGATTAGAAGCATGAATATAGGCAGCGGCTTTTTTGTACGCAACAGCATATTCTCCTTCTAACTGCTTCTTGACCTCCAAATATTCTTCTTTTTTATAATAATAGCCCATGGCTCTCCTTTCCTTGCCTTTACAATTATCCTATTAATTCGCAGGATATAATATGGAATTGGTTATATCGATTAAGTTCTCATAGGATGTAAGAAACTGCTTTAAATGTTCTTCTCCTCCGGGGGTTATGGAATAGTATTTTCTCTTAGGTCCATAAGGGGAGCTTCCGATTCTGCATTGTATGTCCTTCTTTTTTTCAAGGCGCACTAATACCGGATACAGGGTTCCCTCCTGCAGCTCCTTAAACCCATGCCGCTCCAGTACCGACAAAATATCATATCCATAAGTCTCACCTTTAGCGATAATTGCAAGGACACATCCTTCCAGAATTCCTTTTAATAATTGTGAATCCTCCATCGTAACACCTTTCGTGACTATCAAATCTTTGTTTTGATATTTCTGAACAGTTGGTTCTGCTCCTGCTACTGTGTATTGCATAGTAGATTAAATCAAGTATATCCTGGCTACTATGTATTGTCAAGTAGTATTGGCAAATAAAATATGACGGACACATGAAAAAGTTCATATGTCCGTCATAACACCTGTAAGGCCTATCTTAATCTTTAAAGGTTAAAAGCTTTATTACAATTTCCGTGCACCTTTCCAGTTCATCAATATGGGTCCACTCCTTTGCAGAATGGACATCATTCATTCCGCAGGCCATTACAATTCCTTCGATATTGTTCCGCACAAAATTGTTATTATCACTTCCGCCAAAGGTTTCTACATAGCTGGTGGGTATGGATAGTTCACGGCAGGCTCTTTCAAAGCGCTGTACTACCGGCGCTTCTTTTTCTATGGCATAAGCAAGGCAGCCATAGGAAGTCGTAAATTTTAAGACAGCCTTCGCTTCTTCCGCCGTTTGCGTAAAGACTCTCCGGATTTTTTCCGTTTCCTCCAAAGCCTTCTCATGACCGATACTTCTTACTTCCCCTTTCAGAATACAGTTCTCCGGCACTATATTTCTGGCTAAACCGCCCTCTATCAGGCCCACGTTTACCGTAGTTTCCCTGTCAATGCGTCCCATCTGAATAGCTGTAACCGCTTTTGCTGCTGCCTTTATCGCATGGATACCTTCTTCCGGCGCAAAGCCCGCATGAGCTGCCTTTCCGGTAAAGACTGCCTCAAAGGATAGCAGAGTGGGGGCCTTTAAAGCTGCCGTTCCGACTTTTCCGCTCAAATCCAGCACATAGGCTTCCTTCGCTTTTATCAGAGAATAGTCAAATACCTCACTTCCTCTAATATACACCTCTTCTGCTATGGCAAAAAGCACCTCTATACTTCTGTGAGGGATTTTTTTCTCCTTTATGCTTCGTACCGCTTCCAATATTGCCGTAACTCCCGATAAGTCATCTGCCCCCAGTACCGTTGTGCCGTCACTGGTAATCGTCCCGTCTTCTCTTACAACTGCCGTCTTATTTCTAGAAGGTTCGACCGTATCCATATGGGCAGAAAGAAGTATCGGCGTTCCTTCTAATTCTCCCGGTAGGAATGCGTACAAATTCCCTGCATTGCCCTCATATACCTTGCCGGCTCCATCCTCCGTTACCGTAAAGCCTAAGTCCCTAAGCTTTTTTGTTAATACATCCGCCATCTTTCTTTCCTCAAAGGAAGGCGCATCGATTGATACCAGTTCTTTAAATTCTTCTATAATCCGTTTCCTGTCAGCCATGTTTTCACCATTCCTGCTCTGATTTTCTATGGAACTTTACAGCAGTCCCTTTCCTTACTACTGTATCACAGCCTTTTTACTTCTTCAATACAAAATACCTGCCCTTTCAAAAAGTTCCTTCATACTCTTGTCGTCATAGGAAATAAGTTAAGGAGCCTCTCCGTTTCTTCTTCCGGAAGAATATTCTCTCTATGAATTATCTCCTTTACAGTGGTACCTTCTCTTAAAGCAGTCTTTGCCACTGCTGCCGACTTTTCATAGCCTATGACCGGACAAAGGGCCGTCGCAACGCAGACACTCTTTTCCAGAAGACTTTGACACCTGTCCTTATTGGCAGTAATGCCTGTTATACAAAGACTGGTAAGAGCCTGGGAGGCCTGCCGCAGCAAATCAAGGGATTCAAAAAGATTATAAAACAGTACCGGTTCAAAAGCATTTAATTCGAGCTGTCCTGCTGCTCCGGCCCATGTTATGGCAGCATCATTGCCGATTATCTGAAAGGCAGCCTGATTAACCACTTCCGGTATTACAGGATTGACCTTTCCCGGCATAATCGAAGAGCCATTTTGAAGAGGAGGAAGATTAATTTCTCCCAAACCCGTTCTGGGCCCTGAAGATAACAACCTTAGGTCATTGCAAATCTTAGACAGATTAACAGCACAGGATTTTAAGCATCCCGACACCTGGACAAAGCCATCCAGATTCTGGGTCGCATCAAACATATCCCCGGCCTGCTTATATTCATAATTAAATAACTTATTAAGATTAGGAATAATATTGGAATAATAATAAGAACTTACATTGATTCCGCTTCCGATTGCAGTTCCTCCAAGATTGAGGTTAAGCATTTCTTCTCCTGCCAGAGTCAGTCTCCTTACATCACGTTTTATGGCACTTAGATATGCCCCGAAGCTCTGGCCTAAACGCATAGGAACGGCATCCTGAAGCTGTGTCCTTCCTATCTTTAGAATATTGTCGAATTCAGATGATTTTTGATTTAGTGCCTGGCATAATTTTTTCAGTTCAGCCACTGCTGCTTTTAAAAGCTCTGTAACCGTCATCTTGCCTGCACTGGGAATTACATCATTGGTAGACTGGGCCATATTTACATGGTCATTGGGATGAATAACAGAATAATTTCCCTTGCTGCCGCCTAAAAGCTCTATTGCACGGTTTGCAATTACCTCATTGGCATTCATGTTCGCGGAGGTTCCTGCTCCCCCCTGTATGGCATCCACAATAAATTGTTCCCTAAAACTCCCTGCCGCTATCTCTTCACAGACTTTCATAATGCTAAATGCCTGTTCCTTTGTCAGCAGCCCTGCTTCAAAATTCGTAAGGGCGGCCGCCCTCTTTATTCTTGCAAGATTCGTTATGAAAACAGGATGCAGAGGTCTTCCCGTCATATTAAAATTACTCCTGGCTCTAAGACTCTGTATCCCATAATATACTTCTTCCGGTATCACCATACTCCCCATTGAATCGGCTTCTATCCTCATTTTTCTGCAACCTTCCTTTTTATTTGAAACCATTTTTACGGCTTCTTTATGCAGATGAGGATACCACCTTTATTCCGGTCCGTAAATAGCTGACGGAAAGCTTCGAATATAAAAAAATAATCCCCATGCTTTACAAAATAAAATAAAATTTTTCAAGGGAATAGTTTCGATTATTCTTAATAATATTATGTTTAGGCGGGAATCCTCCTTGCAAACTGACCATCAATATTTTATAATATTAAGAAAAGTCCCCCACACCAAAATAATGAAAGCAGGTACACATATGGATCATGTTGACGAACATATACTGGAGATTCTACAGAAAAATGCAAGAACACCGCTTAAGGTAATCGCAGACCAGGTATTTCTATCTTCTCCTGCCGTAGCGGCCAGAATTGCCAAATTAGAAAAGGACGGTATCATCAAGGGTTATCACGCAGAGGTCAACTGGCTTAAGTTAGGCTATCATATAACAGCCTTTATTAATCTGGAAGTGGAACCCTATCAAAAATCAGAATTTTATCCCTTTATCAAATCCTGCCCCAACGTAATTGAATGTGACTGTGTTACCGGACATTATGCAATGCTAATCAAGGTAGGCTTTCCAAGTACCATGGAACTTGATTCTTTCATAGGACAGATTCAAAAATTCGGCCGCACCAGCACCCAGATTGTATTCTCAACTGCAGTAGAACACAGGGGGATTCAATGCGGTATGATACCGGACGAATCCCCCTTGTCAGAATAAATACTATATGCATTTTTTCAAACCGATCAGCGGTTTAATTACTTCTTCCCAATGTTCAAGAATATATTTGCCAATAAAGGGATCATACATGAAGCCTAAATTCTTCTCTATCTCTATGTAACATTCTTCCGATGATAAGATAGACCGGTAACTTCTCTGGGTCGTCATAGCATCAATGGAATCACAAATAGCAATGATTCTTGAACCTAATGGGATATCATTTCCCCTGATTCCTTCCGGATAGCCTCTTCCGTCATAACGTTCATGGTGGTGCAGAACAATACCGCTAATTTGTTTCATCCGGTTGGACCTATTTAATATCTCGTATCCGATTGCCGGATGCTTCTTCATCATATCCCATTCAGAGGGAGTCAATGCTCCTTCTTTGTTTAATACAGAATCCGGAATTCCAATCTTTCCGATGTCATGAAGGTGGGCTGCTATGTGCAGCTCATTTGTATCACTGTTGCTCAGTCCAATAATTTCGCATATCTTCTTAGTCAGCTCACTTACCCTCCAGGAATGGTTGGCAGTATATTGGTCTTTGGCATCTAAAGCTCCGGTTATACACTCTATTATTTCATGATAATCTATGTAGTCTTCTGCATTGCTGTCTGTCTTGCTCATCTTAAGTACCTTTCCTTTGGACAATATAACTTATAAAATAACCCAACATATAATTGTACTAAATTTATTCTGTACAGGCAACTGATTTTGGCACAAACAGCTTATATTCTTTCGAATCTGTCAACATCTGTAACAAAAATAATGGCACCGCCTACATTCACCATGACCTGAGTGGAGTAAAATTCTGCCGAACCCACAGGATTGGATATTATCTGCTGCCTTGGTCCGCACTCTTTCTTCACCAGTTCTATCACTTCATCCACCTTTTCTTCTTCTGTACCAATTAACAAAGTGGTATTGCCTTCTCTTAGGAATCCTCCAGTTGATGCAAGCTTCGTAACATAAAATCCTTTACTGTTCAGGCCTTCCGTTACTCTTGTGCTGTCTACATTCCGTACTATTACATAAATCAGTTTCATTGTAATCCCTTCCTTTCTATTGAGTTTATTTTCCAGGGGTCGTATCATTACAATCTTATTATTGACTTATCTTGTTACTGTAAACGTAGTGTCAGAATAAATAGTATAAATTTTCATACTTTCCAATAATTCAGATATTATGTCTTTATTATATTATATATTCCGTGCAAAGTAAAGTTTAAGCCGCAATTTCATTAACAGAGAATAGCAGATTTTACAAACGAAAAAAATATGGCATAGATTTATTTTTGACTTCCAAAGGCATCATGCATCCCCTGGATTCCAGTAAATTTCTTCTCCGGTTCAAAGGCTATTACCGGCTGTGTATTACCGTAAATAAGTTCCGGCATCGAAAAGCTGTCAGCCCACTCCACCGCATTGATAAGGACCTTTTGTATTTCAGGCATGTGATAAACCGGGAAGGCTTCATGCCCTGGCCTAAAGTAGAAGATTTTTCCTTTTCCTCTATGAAAGCAGCATCCGCTTCTGAATACTTCTCCACCCTGGAACCAACTGATAAATACCTGTTCATCAGGAGCAGGAATATTGAAATATTCTCCATACATCTCTTCCTGCGGTATAATGATTTTCTCTTCCAAGCCTCTGGCAATCGGATGAGAAGGATTTACAACCCATAAGACTTCTTTTTCTCCATCTTCTCTCCATTTTAAATATCCGGAATTCGTCCCGCAAATCTTCTGAAAGATTTTGGAGCCATGTCCTGAATGCAATACAATCAAACCCATTCCCTTCATTGTAATATATTCATGTACACGCTCAACAATTTCTTCCGCTACTTCATGGTGTGCCATATGCCCCCACCATATAAGAACATCGGTTTCATCCAGCACCTCTTTGGTAAGTCCGTGCTCCGGCTGCCTTAACACCGCGGTCTTTGTATCATAACCGGCATCCCTTAGGAAATCGGCAATGCAATTGTGTATACCCTTAGGATATATCTTGGCAATCTCTTCCATTTCAATTTCATGTATATATTCATTCCATACAGTTACCCGAGTTTTATGCATATTAACCTCTTTCACAATTCTATCCAGACCTTCTTTTCCTGGGATTGTATTATTTTGTCTATCACTGTCTGATTGATTAACCCGTCTGCTATACCGGCTGCCAGCCCGTCTGATTTCTTGTTTACTATATCGGCAAAATCCTGCATCTGGGTCTTTTTATATTCTTCCGGTATGGATACGGATTTGTATATTTTTTCACCGCTTTCATCCCTGATACATATTTCCAGTTCATCAACGCCAGGCACCTCATCTAATTTGTATACAATAGCGCCCTTGCTTCCGTATAGTTCCATCCTCTGATAATTTCCTCTTCCATAGGCGAGTCTTGTAATAAGGAAATTGGCTGCAATATCTTCTTCCATCTCTGCCATATAGTTGCAGTAATCGTCCACATCTACGCTTCCCATATTACCGCTTCCATCCATTAGCTCCCTTTCCTTTACGATCGTCTTACCCAGGCTGACCACACTCTTATATTCTTTTCCGGTCACAAAACGTACCAGATCCAAACCATGGGAACCCAAATCCCCCAATGCCCCGGAACCCGAACGGCTTTTTTGGAACCGCCACACTAACGGTACTCTTTCCTGTTCCAGCCCCCAGCCCTGAAAATATTGAAAATCCACATGATGGATATTCCCTATTTCCCCTTTTCTGACTAACGCTCTGGCATATCTGGCAGCCGCCTTATAACGGTATGAAAAACATATCATATTGGCAACCCCTGCTTTTATAACCGTATCAGCCAGAAGCTTTGCTTCTTCTGCATTTAAAGTAACCGGCTTTTCAAGCGAAATTGCTTTTCCCGCCTGTGCAGCCTCCATGGCAATCTCAAAATGACAGTCGTTGGGAGTGCAAATATCAACAGCCTCGATATCTTTACATGCAATAAGTTCATGGTAATCCGTATATCTCCTGGACGGGTCTATTCCGTACTCGTCACCGACACTCGCCAGACGTTCCTTATCGATATCACAGATTGCAGTCAGTTCAAAATCCCCGCATTCCTTTATCTGCGGCAGATGAACACAGCATGCAATCGTTCCAAGCCCGACACAGCCTATTTTAATCTTCATTTTTCAACCTACCCTCCATGTATATCGCAGGTCTTCCTGCGATACTGCTTAAATAGAAATTTGAAAAATATCTTTTATTTTTCAAACTAACCCTCCATGCATATCTGACTTTAAGCAACTATAATTTCCTGAATCATTTCCTTTAACTCTTTGGAAGTATCAATGGCATCGAGACTGCTGATGAAAGTTTCCAGAGATCTGTAATTCTTCACAAGGCCGTAGATTTTCTCCTTTATATGGTATTCAATCTGGGCCCTGTTAAGGACTTCAAATACTCTCCACTCTATTTGATTGGGTGAAATGCCTGCATCCGCCTTAAACCATACCGAGGCCTCATGCCTTACATCTATATCTCCTAATTCGATTGTAAGAATACCCCCCTTCTCATCAGAAGAGCAATTACAGCTTATGCTTTCCCCATTTACAGAGATTAGTTCCAGGTCATCTGCCGTAACACCATAGATTTTTATCCGGTAGTTTCTTACCTGGGGAATCAAAGAAAGCTCTCCTTCTGCCGGATAGATGGTCAGATGTTTCTTATCACTCCATAAAAGACGGTATCTTGTCTTAACTATCTGTCCCCTTTCAAACTCCCTGCTGGTACCGTCATCTTCATACATCATATGTTCTCCGTCTCCGCCCGCAAATACGCACAATTCCAGGCTGTCCGGATTAGCCGTTCCAAGTACAGCCTCCCCTTCCTGTGCCATTGGAATAATTGCACCGGCCCTTGCCAATACCGGGATTGTCTTTAAAGTCCGGTACATATTGATTTTTCTGTCTCCACGGTACATAAGGCCTGTAAAAATATCGAACCATATCCCTTCCGGCAGCCAGGCAGTTACCTTGCCTGCCTTTAGTACCGGATTCATTTTTGCCGTAATAGGGTGGACAATCAGTTCGTTTCCAAAGTAATACTGGTTAGTAACCTCATAGGCTTCACTTGCTTCCGGATTCCCATAATACATCGGCTGAACCAGAGGCTGGTTTTCTCTGTAAAAACGGACATTCATAGTATACAGGTAAGGCAGGAGCTTATGTCTTAACCGCAGGAAATCGCTTATTACCAGCCTTTCCTCCTCACCGTAATTCCAGGGCTCCTTGCCGGTAAAATGGCTATTGGAACTGTGAAGGCGCATAATTGGAGAAAAGACGCCAAATTGAATCCAACGGGTGATTAATTCATCATCACGGCAGCCATCCATATGACCTCCGATATCATGGCTCCACCAGCCGTATCCGGCATTGGAAGCTGTTGCTGTAAAATAGGGCTGAAACCTAAGGCTCTCCCAGGTAATGATACTGTCTCCGGAAAATCCTACCGGATAGCGGTGGCTGCCGATACCGGCATATCTGGAAAATACCATTGCTCTTTTATTATCCCGCCTGTTATCCAGATAATGATAGTGATTTAACATCCATAAGGGATCCAGTCCGGGGATTTTCGTGGTGCTTCCCTGCTGCCAGTCAATCCACCAGAAATCCACTCCTTCCGCCTCCAGAGGGTGATGCAGATACTCAAAGTATGCCTTTAGAAATTCAGGACTTGCAATATCAAAAGAAATCGGAACCTCCTTTTCATAATCAACTCCCAATTCCTTTGCCATGGGCAGATAGGCTGCTTCATGTCCTCTTACTCCATCTGCGGGATGTACATTTAAGGTTATATGATAACCCTTTTCATGCAATTCCTTCAGCATCCCCTCATGGTCGGGAAACAACTCCTCATTCCAGGTATATCCGGTCCACCCGCTCCCGTACTTTTCCTCAAGCTCTACATAATGCCAGTCCATATCAAGCACTGCTACGGAAAAAGGCAGGTTTTCCTTTTGAAATCGCTCTATTAACGCCAGATATTCCTCCTGGGTGTAGGCATGATAGCGGCTCCACCAGTTGCCCAGGGCATAACGCGGTAACAGAGGGGTCTTACCGCACAGGCGGAAAAAATCATTCAGGCATTCCCTGTAATCATGACCATACCCCCAGAAATAGATATCTTTATGCCCTGGGTTAGGCGGTGCCACCCATCCGTTATCTTCCAGAACCATAGAACTGCTGTCATCCAAAACAGAATAGCCGGTTCTGGAAAGCAATCCGTCCTCCAAATCAATGGGTCCATTGGCAGCATCCAGTGTTCTGGCAGTTCCTTTCAGATTATTTCCGGTATCGCCATAGTGCCAGATAGAATTGTTGGAAAAGGTCTGCCGGCTTAGACGGATGTTTAGACCGTTGCAGGTAAATTCCTTTTTGTCGTAGCTTATCTGCAGATATCCGGTAATGATGTCGATCTGATCTTTCTTTTCTGTTATCGTAAACCTCGGAACCGGAAAATCACGGTTAACCACCCTTTGGGTAGCCCTGTCTTCAAAAATTCCCTGCCCGCTGTATTCAAGGCGAATCAGTCTTTCCGTCAAAATACTAATCCGGTAGTTTTTACCCTGTACAAGGCAGTTCTTATCCGCCACAGGATTTGATTCTAACTGATATAATTTATTCATGCTAATCTCCATGCATATCGCAAGTTTACTTTCGATACTGCCTAAATAGAAAGTGAAAAATGCTTTTTATTTTTCACCTTAATCTCCATGCATATCGCAGACCTCTGCGGTACTGCCACAAATAAAAGGAGTGAAAGAATCTGTGCGTGGCATTCTTTCATATCTGGATTTTCTTTCACTCCTGGCTCCCATGCATACCGCAAGCTTGCCAGTAGATTGCTTGCAATCTACACGATACTGCATAAATAAGGGGGTGTGAAAAATGCAATGTATTTTCACACAAAAATCACCTTAAACTCTGCATTTCCCGATACCCGTTCGGCCCGGTACTCTTTGTTCTTCCAGCTAAGGAGAATCTCGTTGTTTTCATCATCACGGAAATGATATTCTCCTTTCTCTCCAGTTACATAAAAACATAAATTGCTGTATCCTAAAAGTTGGTTTCCTACATCCGTACCCGGTTCCAAGGTATTGCCAAGATTTAATGCAATACAGCCGCCCTCCCTTAAAAATACGGGAATGCGGTCTTTTCCGGATTGGATACGGTAACTTTTACCGCCTTCTAATTTCAGGTAATCCTCCTGCCACAAAGATATCCAGGTTCCCTCCGGAAGATAGACCATTCTCTCTTCCTTTCCTTCCTCTAAGATGGGCGCTGCCAGAATATCTCCCAGCATAAAACAATCCTCTATCTTAAATACCCTCTCATCCTCCGGATACTCCAGTATCAAATGCTTCATCATAGGAAGTCCTGTTTTGGAAGAATCCAATGCAAGGTTATACAAGTACGGAAGCAGATTCATCCTTAAAAAATAATGAAACCTAAGTCTTTCTAAAATAGTCTCATCTCCGTAAAACCGGCTTATATTCCATGGGCTTCTCTCATTGATTCCCTGATTCGTGGATAGAATATCGGCAAACTGTCCTCCGTCCGGTTCGGAATGCCACTGCATAACCGGTGCAAATACGGCCAGCTGGGTCGCTCTGATGTACAGATCAAGGCTTGGCATGGGCCCTGCAAAGCCGGCAATATCAAATCCCCAGAAGGGCACACCGCTTAGTCCGATGCTAAGACCCGCAGAAACTACATGCTTAAACTCCTCCCAGGTCGACATCTGATCTCCTGCCCACTGCATGGGAAAATGCTGCTGCCTTGTATAACCTGCTCTGCTGAATAATACCCTGTCTTTTCCTATAAAACGGCTGTAGGCTTCCACATAGGAGGCGGCATAGAGATTTCTAAGCTCCAGTCCGGTGCAGCCGTTTGCCGCTTTTACGTCATCTGTCAGAACGAATTCACCTCCATCGGTCTTAAAACCGGAGACTCCCATCTCAAGAAGGTACTTTCTCTTCTCAAACCACCAGTTTACTGCTTCTTCCCTGGTAAAATCCGGGATAAGAGAGCCTGCGAACCAATGATTTTTTGGTATGGTATAAGGTGTACCGTCCGGATTTTTTATACAAAGATTGTTTTCAACTGCATATTTCCAATCCTCTTCTAAGATATCATTTATCTGATCATCTTCCATTTTCTTAATTACCGGTATCTGCCAAAGAATAAGGCGGATACCATTTTCTAAGAGCGTTTGTACTAAATCCCTGGGGTCTGTCCATTCTTCTTTGTCATTAAACCGGTAAAAGGTTGCTTCATCGCTCCAGGCTTCAATTACCATAACGCTGTGTGGAAAATTATATTTTTTCACATTTTCCAATTGCTGTCTTATTTCTTTTTCATTATTCCATCTGTTGGCCGACATCCATGGGCCAAAACTCCACTTGGGTACCATCTGCGGTCTTCCTGTTAATTCAGAATAACAGGAGATAATAGAGGCAGGGCTTCCCATAAAAAAAGTAATAACCGGCAGCCGTCCGCTGCTGTCTTTCTTAATCTTAATCTGTATCTCATCCTCAAAGATAAACTCTGTTACCGTATAGGTATCAACATATACTCCTATTTTTTGATCTGTAAAAAAGAACGGAATGGGACAATAGCTGATATTGCCCTGATTGCAGAATTGCTCCATAACCTCCGTTGTAACCCTGTGCCCCTTTTGATTAACGCCGTCAAATCTCTCGCCCAGTCCATATACCGCATTGTACCTGTGTGCCAGAGCCACGGTACAATGGAATTCCTCTTCTATGATTACAGCAGAATCCAGTTTCAGCACATCTTTGTCCTTTAGAAGATTTGCTGTTACCTGCTCTGGTTTTTCATTTAGATCATATTGATATATCTGCTCCATAAAACCTCCTAAACTAAACGCAAAAGGGAACCGGAAATTAAATCCCAGAATAGATTTTAGATTAACCGGTTCCCATTATAATTACATATTATTGCTTGGAATATCTGTCATAAGCCTCTTGGTAAATCTTCATTAACTCTTCAAGACCCATCGTATTTAACTGCTTCACATATTCATCCCAGCCCTTATCAATGCCGCCTTCGGTAATCCAATGTGCGCGGGTGCTTTCCACATATTTGTCAATATCCGTGGTTATGGTAGGACGTTCTTCATTCTCTTCATTGGTAAACATGACATTAGGATACGGTGTAGTTATCGTGCCTTCAGCTATCTTGCTAAGGGTTACCTTTAATCCGTCACCGCTGTTAGAAGACAATATAATTTTCTTTTCAAATTCTTTGCTTACATATTTGGGTCCGAAATCACGCAAGCTGGAATCCCAATACCAGGCATCTGCGCTGGTGCCTGCCGGGGGATCATTTAAGGTATAAGTGCCGTCATCATGTTTTGCAATAACAGTGCCTATTCCGCCCC
Source organism: Anaerocolumna xylanovorans DSM 12503 (assembly GCF_900143645.1). GTDB lineage: Bacteria > Bacillota > Clostridia > Lachnospirales > Lachnospiraceae > Anaerocolumna > Anaerocolumna xylanovorans. The sequence goes on from NZ_FRFD01000004.1 coordinate 313,777, forward strand.
AGAAGTTCTGAATACTGGCTTCTCCTGTGTAGAACTCATCCACCCATCTTGCGGCAACCTCCGGATTCTGGCAGTACTTCGTTATCAGTACTTCATTACGCATAATACTGGATACTCCATTGGGATCTCCGCCTGTATACTGCTTTCCGTCATAACCTTTAATCGGTGCTATTACCTCGTACTCGGAAGACCATTTTCCAAAGTTGGAATCCGGTGTCCAGGCATATTCAAAGCCGACTCTTGCCACATCTGGATCCTGTCTCTTAGCAGACAGCATGGAATCATCCTGTGTAAAAGCTTCCTTATCGATAATTCCCTCGGAATACAGTTTATTTAACCACTTGATACCTTCCTTATATGCCTCGGAAGCCGGATAATAGGTAAGTGAATTATCCGAATTTACCATTACTTTATATCCATTGATATCTGTAATGCCAAAAGAATTTAACAAGTCCATACTAAGACCCTTTGCACCGGAGATGGGTATCTCATCATTCGGATCTCCGTTGCCGTTTGCATCCTTATCTTTAAATGCTTTTAAGACATTGTACAATTCATCTAAGGTAGTGGGAACCTGAAGTCCTAAATTATCAAGCCATTTTTTATTAATAATCGGCTGATTGCAGGCTGTCGGACGCAGAGGCAGATTCTTGCCCATGGAATACATATTTCCATCCGGGAAAGTTGTAAGCTTCTTTAAATCCGGCATTTCTTCCAGAGCCTTGGAGTAATTGGGCATATACTTTGATATAAGCTCATTTAAGGGCAGGAACAAATCCAGATTATTCATGATATCGGAATCGTTAAAGGTCTGGAAACCGAAAATAATATCCGGCAGCTCACCGCTGGCAAGCATAATTCCCTTTTGCTCATTCCAATCGTTTAAGGACTTCACCTGCCATTCAATCTTGACATTGGATTTTGCCTCAAGGTCTGTTAAAAATTCATTTTTTGCAAAACTGTCTCCCATATTGCCCCAGCGGGTAGTAAGTACCTTAAGGGTTACCGGTTCCTTTGCAATGGGCATGCCGGTCTGATTAAAGTTGCTGTCTGCAGAGCCGCTGTCAGGACTTTCCGCAGCGTTTTCTTTCGTTCCTGCATTATTCTTTCCTGCATTATCAGCAGGCTTCTCCTTTCCACATCCGACCAGTGCAAAGGCCAGTACAAATACCAGTAACATACTTACCAGCTTTTTACCTTTTGCTTTTACCTCTTTTTTCATTAACCTTCCTCCTTTTTATTTGTGAGACCGGCACTTAACCTTTTACTGCGCCAATCATAACACCTTGATTAAAATGTTTTTGAACAAAGGGATAGAAACACATAATCGGTACCGTAGACACAATAATAACTGAATACCTCATGAGATTTGACAGCCTAAGCGCTATCTGCATTGCTTCCCCGCTTCCAAAGGACATCTGTAAATTGTTCGTAATTAATATATTTCTAAGAACCAGCTGCAACGGATATTTTGCAGTATCCTTTATATATATCAGAGCATTAAAATAGGAATTCCACATACCGACGGCCGTCCATAAGGCTATAACTGCTATAATCGCTTTGGATAGCGGAAGTACTATCTTAAAAAAATAATACAGGTTCCCGCAGCCGTCTATTTTGGCGGCATCGTTTAAATCCTCCGGTATATTTGCCTGAAAAAATGTTCTTGCAACAATGATATTGTAGACGGATACGGAAAAAGGAATCACCATAACCGCAAAGGTATTATACATATGAAAATCCTTAATTGTCAGAAAGGTCGGTATCAACCCTCCGTTAAAAAACATGGTAAAGATAAACATCAAATTGAAAAATTTACGTCCGACCAGGTCCCTCCTGGACAATGCATAGGCTGCGAATAAGTTTACAACTAATCCGACGAAAGTCCCTGCCAAAGTATACAAAATGGTATTGGCATACCCGGTCCAAATCTCCTGGTGGCGGAACAGTTCCTTATAGCCATCCATGGTTAATCCCTTAGGAAGAAGCCATACCTGCCCTCCGGATACCGCCGAAGGATCACTAAAGGATGCAATAATGACAAAATAAAGCGGGTATAAAATAATAATTAATATCAGGACCGCCATTACATATAATACGGTTTGAAAGACTTTATCCGAAGTACCCTGGGGAATTTTCCTCTTTTTCTCATTCTGTTCTTTTAACATCAGCCATTCCCTCCTTCTACCATAAACTGTTTTCACTGATACTCTTGGCTATCTTATTCACCATTATCAGCAGAATAAAGTTTACTATGGTACTAAACAGATTGATTGCCGCGGAATAGCTGTATTGCGTATTCACTACACCAATCTTATATACGTAGGTTGAAATAACCTCACTGCTGGCAATATTTAAGTCATTCTGCATTAAATATACCTTCTCAAAGCCAAGGCTCATCAGCCCGCCCACTCTCATAATCAGCATTATTACTGCCGTAGGAATCAACATGGGAATATCAATAAACCTGACTTTCTGCATTTTAGAAGCGCCATCTACCGTGGCCGCTTCATAGAGGCTCGGATCGACCCCCGAGAGTGCGGCAATGTAGATAATACTGTCCCATCCTGCATGCTGCCAGATATCACTCCAGACATAAAGATGCTTAAAGGCTCCTGCCTTTCCAAGCAGATTAGGTGCTTCCACTCCCAATAGATTACAGATAGTTCCAAAGATACCACTGCCCGGTGATAAAAGCAGGGTAAGCAGGCCAATCATAACTACCGTTGAAATAAAATGCGGCATATAGGTAACCGTCTGAAAAACTTTCTTAAATCTTCCGCCTCTCATCTGGTTCACGCTTAAGGCCAGCACAACGGGTACCGGGAAAACAATCAGGCTGTACAGCGTTATTGTCAGGGTATTCTTAATAGTGGCCACGAATTGGTAAGAATCGAAGTATTTCTTAAAATACTTAAACCATGGCAGAACCCATTCGCTTCCCCATATCCCCTTTACCGGACGGTATTCCTTAAAGGCAATCAGAACGCCGTACATCGGTTTATATGTAAAACAAATCAAAAGAACTACCGCCGGCAGCAATAGCAGATATAATTCCCAGTTTCTGCGTATCCGCAGCCACAAATTCCTCGTACTGTTTTTTCGAAGCTTTGAAGTCCTCATTTCCTTACCTCCATCCTAACTTCTTCTCACTGCATTGATATACATTCTTGCTTCATAGGGCCTTAACTGATGCTCCTCTTCTGTTGCCGGATAATTGCATAGCAGCAATTCATAGTTTTTGAAATCTTCACTGCAAATATTCGCCGTACTATCCGTAAAGTTGCAGATAACTTTTAATTTTTCATTACCATAGGTTCTTTGATAAGCAAAAATCTGAGGGTTTTCTGCATATAGCAGTTCATAATTGCCCGACCGTATTACCTCATACTTTTTCCTAAGGGCTATCAACTGCCTGTAATAGTGAAAAACCGAATCTTCCCGTAACAGCTGCTCGCCAGCATTTATCTGAAGATAATTTGGATTCACCTTAATCCATGGGGCCATCTGTGAAAAGCCTGCATTTGCGGAAAGCTCCCACTGCATGGGTGTTCTGGCATTATCACGGCCCTTGGCATAAATGGATGCCATAATATCTTCCTTTTCATACCCTTCTTCCAAGCGCTCTTTGTACAGGTTAAGGGTTTCAATATCACGGTACTCACTTATGTCATACCGTACATTGGTCATTCCCAGCTCTTCCCCCTGATAAATATAGGGCGTACCCTTCATGCCGTGAATAATCGTAGCCAGCATTTTGGCGGATTCTTCCCGGTACTGCCCGTCATTTCCCCATCTTGAGACAATACGGGGCAGGTCATGATTATTCCAGAACAGGCTGTTCCAGCCGCCGTCAGAAAGCTCTGTCTGCCACTTCGATAAGACCTGTTTTAGTTTCATAAAATCAAGGGGAGCTAAATCCCACTTCGATTTTCCTTCCTGCTGGTCAAGGAGGATATGTTCAAATTGAAACACCATGGAGAATTCACTTCCGTCCGGATTACTGTAGATTTCCGCCGTTTTTGGGGTTGCACTCCAGGTTTCACCAACCGTTAATAAATCCTTGTTATGCCAGGTATTTAAGTTTAATTCTTTGATATACTCATGCAGATGAGGCCCGTCACTTGTTATCCCAAGCAGCGGCTCCTTGCCGATCAAGTCAATAACATCCAGCCTGAAACCTCCTACCCCTTTATTAATCCACCAGCATATCATCTTATAAATTTCTGCTCTAAGCTTTGGATTCTCCCAGTTCAGATCAGGCTGACGCACGGAAAACTGATGTAAATAATATTGCTTTCGTTCGGGTACCCACTCCCAGGCAGAACCGCCAAAACAGGCCTTTAGATCATTGGGCAAAATCCCTTCTTCTCCGTCCACCCATACATAATAATCATGATACAGGTTATCCCTGCTTTTTTTCGCTTCTATAAACCATGGATGCTCATCTGAGGTATGATTAAGCACTAAATCCATAATTATCTGTATCCCATATTCTTTTGCTTTTGAAATCAGCAAAGTCATATCCTCCAGGTTGCCGAACATAGGATCAATATCTGTATAATCCGATATATCATATCCATTATCATCCTGGGGGGATTTATAAACCGGCGACAGCCAAATTGCATCTATCCCAAGTGTTTTCAAATAGTCCAGTTTCGATATAATACCTCTTAAATCCCCAATACCATCGTTGTTGCTATCCATAAAACTTCTCGGATATATCTGATAGATAACAGAACTCTGCCACCAGTATTTCTTTTCCATCTCCATATTCTTTTGCCATTCCTTTGCAAAACGATTTACTGTTAACGTTACCAATGACATATTAACATTTTTAGCGGTTGATGTCAATATGATTATATTATATTTTTCTCATTTTTCTAATATATTAATGCTAAATATATACTTAATGCACAACTATAAGTAAGGAAAACAGATACAAGCTTTGAAATATTATGTTAGCGATACCATTTTTATACCAAGCAGTATATTTAAATCCACTGTTTGGTAGTATTAATCTGTAAAAAATATGCATGAATGCTATTGCTTTCTTCTCTTTTACCCTATATAATATAAATATTATAAGAAAAAGGTAGTGTTACCGTTCTCAAAAGAGGGAGTATTTATGATAACTTTAAAAGATATAGCAAAAGAAGCCGGTGTAAGTGTTATGACTGTATCACGCGTTGTAAACATGCGGTATTCTGAAGTTTCTGAAGAAAATATAGAAAAGATAAATTCAATTATTAACCGTTTAGGCTACGTTCCCAATTCCTCCGCCAGAAGTCTCTCCTCCAAATCTTCAAAGATTATATCCATCATTATACAGGGCGAGAATAATGTTTTGGAGACTCCTTATAATGCCACTATGCTGGGTTATATCGTACAGCATGTGCAGGAATGCGGGTTTAATGCCATGGTGCATTTCATTAACGAATATTCCGATGTAACAAAGCATTTGCAGTCCTGGAATGCCGAAGGCGCCATTTTCTTAGGCACCTTCGATAAAAACATACTGCAGATACAGGAAAACAATAAAATTCCTCTCGTCTTTACCGACAGCTACAGCAGTGTCAGACAGCTGATCAATATTGGAATCGATGACTATAAGGGAGGAGTTCTGGCCGCCAGGCACTTTATCGAGAATGGACACCGGGAATTTGCTTTTGTCACTCTTCATACCAGTGTAAGCCAACTCATACAGCAGAGATTAAGAGGTTTTAAGGATACCATTGAAAATGCCGGCTTAAGCTTAAGTGAAGAGCATATATTAGAACCATTTCAAATGGAAGAAACGATACAGAGATTAACTACCCTGAAAAAACCTGTTACTGCTATTTTTGCAGCCGCAGACAATACCGCTATCGAATTAATGGACCAGTTAAAGAAAAAAGGCTACCGGATACCTGAAGATTTTTCTATTATCGGTTTTGATAATCTGCCAATGAGCCGGTATGTTTCTCCCCAGCTGACTACAATCTCTCAGGATATTATGAAGAAAGCTCATTATGCTATTGATATTTTGTTCCAGCATCTAAATGACCCTGCCCTGCCCACACAAAATATCATTCTGGATGTAGAACTTATTAAAAGAGAATCCGTATTGGACCGGAATACTTTTGCAAAATAGGATTAAATTAAAATGCAATAACCCTTTAAAAGGCAGAAAAACCCCTGTTAGATTTTTTGTCTAACCTAAGGGGTTTACTTCAAATTATAGTTCGTCCGTTTCAATGTTTTTACAAATTGCCACCAGATCTTTATAATGATTCCTGCACTCCTGGGGCATAAATTGATCTTTTATAAATTTAAAATAAGAAAATGCCTTATTATATTTTCCATTTTCAAACAATAGCGTTCCAATTAAAAAATCAATATGGCATCCCTCACTATGCAGCATCCCATACTGTGGCTCGAAGTGGTCTTTTCGGTAATTCATTAATTCCACTAATAATTCCCATGTTTTTTGTTTGATTGACAACAATTCCATAAACGATTTATAGTAGACAGCGTTGCTGTTTCCCGGATCCAAGACCTCTAAGCATTTTGTGACTTTCATTAATGTATCTTCTTCCAAGTCCCGCAATGCTATTTGCGCCCAGATATTCATAAATGCAAATGTCCACTCAGAAAGTAATAAATTTTCCTCTTCAATTCCTCTGCCGGGTTCTATTAATACAGCGCTCTCTATTAATTTTTTCAAATCATCTGCGGGGAGCGTATCTTTTCCATCCCTCACATAAAAATAAACCCATCGAAGATTGTCCGGTTCTTGTTTCAGCATCTGTGCATTTAATGCAAGATTTCGTTGCGCTTTATTTTTCTGATCATATACGTTTTTTTGATATCCATCGTGGGACAAGGCAATATCCAGCGAAATATAATTTGTTGTTTTCCAACTGTCATTCTCCCACATTCGCGCTTCTTCATGAATCATTCCAAAATATTGGATTTTCGTATCTTTTTTGAAAATCCGTTTTACCTCAATAGCGCAATCTTTTGAAGCATCCTGTATCTTAGGGCAAAGTACCGTAGAATTTATATCCGGGAATTCATTTAACAAAGCCAATAAGCTTTTTAAGGAACTTTCTCCCCATGATGCAAAATACTCATCTGCGTCTATAAAAAACACCCATTCGGAAGTTACTTTGTCCAACGCAAAATTCCTTGCTTTGGCGAAATCATCTTCCCATTTAATTTTATAAATCTTCACTTTGGAATCTTGAATACTCTCCAAAATGGCAATTGTTTTATCTGTCGAACCAGTATCAACGACAACAATCTCATCAAATATGGGCCGTATACTATCCAAGCATCTTTTTATGCATCGTTCCTCGTCTTTTACAATGATAGCGGCGGAAACTGTTGGGATTTTCAGAGAGAAACATTCTTCCACAAATTGCTCCGCATCTTCTTTTGAATTCAGATTTTCAGCAAGAGAAACGGAATCGTGATTTTCCAATTGAAAACTGCTATCAAACTCCACGATTAAGTCCAGCAGACCTATCCATGTTTCGAGTTTTACAAAATCCGCATTCGAAGCGAAACGCCCATCCAAAAACTCTAATAAGTTATGTAAGGATTTCTTGTTAAATAAAGCATATCGATCGTACATTTGACTTATTCCCCTCTTCTAATATTGAAACAAATCTGAAAATGGTTTATATGTTTTATGGAAATATTGATAGAACTGAACTTCTGTCTGCAAGGGCTTTACTTTCTGGTTTTCTATTTCTGATGTGGGATCCTTATAATAGGTTTCATCACCTATTTTAATTGCTGCCCATCCATGCCGTCCCCCCGGTGTATCTCCCAATACGACATAAGCTTCCATTCCAACCCGATTGCATAAATTCGTCAAAATCAACGAAAAACCGGTACACGTACCTATTCTATCGTTAATGCTGGTTATGCTTCCGGCAGAAATCTGTTTTCTGAAATCATACCCAACGAGATCACCTGTCATGATATATTTTGCGATTGCCGGATCATAAACCATATGATCAACCAGCCACTGACTAAAATATTGTACGGCTTCCTCCTGATTCAGCCCCTTTGACATGTCATCAATAATTTGCTGTAAATTTTTTTCAATTTTCTCATTTATCCCATCATAATAAGAATCCTCATTATCCATCAGATAATCTATGGCATCTTTCATGTTTTGGTAAATGTCTGTGCTTTCCTCTTTGCTGTTCGTTACATCTTCTTCACTGATGACGGGCATTTCCCTTTGAAATTTATCCGAATCAATGATTAAGAGTATTTTATCAATCTTTTTTTCTTCTGAATATTGTTCGTTAGCGGGAATCACGTGCGTATTGTCCGAGCTAAACGGAAAAAGATAAGCTAAGTACCAGTAACTTATACCATCATATCGCAAAGAACTTTCGATATGGAAATAGCTCTTTGCGTTGATTGGTTGTTCCAACACAATTTCCCCGCCTTTGTGCTGATTCAGCAGTTCCTTTATTTCCTCATAAATCTTTTTTTCTTCCTCTGTCAATTGTTGATAATAAAATTGCGTTTCTAAAAGCTGGCCGGTGACCGGAATATCTGCAATCTCCGCCGGCTTGATGGCAGCACGGTACTTCTGGTCTTGTAACACATATGTAACCACAGATATCAAAAAGATTATTACAAAAGTAGAAATGGCAAGCTTTTTCTTCATAATATATTAGTCTCCTGTGATCTATTTTGAATTTACCGCTTGAATCATCAGAAAGGTATCACTCTCTCCGACATATTCATCCCCCACTCCAGTCGAGGCCGGATACAATCTTTGGAACGTCATCTATATAATCAAGTATCTTCTTTATGGAAGCGTGTGCCGCACTTTTTCGCGCCTCTTTCATGCGTTTTTCCAGGAATGTTGTTTCATTCCTGCTGAAATAATTGCGAATAATACCGCTTTTGTCCAGCAAAGCCGCCAGACAAAGCATTTCATCAGTTATAACGTTGTTCTCCAAAAATGCCCTGCGGATTTCTTCAATGATGTGCGTCACAATTTCCGGCTTTGGTGCGTACTTGGTTTCTTTGCGAAGCAGCCCCTTTTTAGGAAGTTCACTTACACACCTGGCTGTTACGAGAGAATTTCCAATTGGAGAAAGCAAATCATTTAGCGACGCCTTGCGGTAATTTCCCATCAGACGTATATTAGATGCATACATATCCACAATACACATTACATCCTCAGATTTTTTGAAATAAGCTATTGCCTCATAGATTGGTTTTAAGTACGTCAAATTATCATCGAAAGGTTTAGCCACCGAAAGCCTATCTTTTTCATCCCAAATAACGTAACCACGACTGATAAGTTCCGTAATCTCACCCACGACCAGGCAAGCGGCAACACTCACTCCTTTTAATTTGGAGATATTCCCTTTTTCGTTTACAACGCAGATAAAATACTGCTGAATATAAGATAACTTTTCCATAATCCACCTTCTCAAAATTCCATTTATATTTTTGTAAAATTTATTTTGGATATCACTTTTAAGACGTACAATATTGTTTAGGGGAGGACCAGAATCCATCCTCCCCTGGATATGTTATGGATACAATCGGAATATGCCTCTAGTTAAACATACCTACTTAGTTTTAGATACAAATATTGGTTTATTCTTTAGCGTTTCGTGCATCCGACACCGGTGGTAGGTGTTTCTGTTACTCCCGGACCCCAGAAGCTTTTTGCTATAGTTACGCAATTACCCATCGTAGGTCCTGCCGGGGCAGATATAATGGCTTGAATCAAATTCGTTATTGGATTACCGCCGCCATCAATAGCCCTGCTCTCTTCCACTGTCAACTCGTCGATTGTTGCTAATAATAATTCTCTTGATTTCATCGTAGTACCTCCTAAAAATCTTTTTATTTATGTTATAACACCTCTTTGCAGTGTGCACCCTGCCATAAGATGTCTAAACACCCAAAGAAAATTAAAATGACTTTATTTGGTATATTGTTTATGGGAAAAGCATATCAAATCTTAAGAGCACATACAATATGGAAGTGCTATTTGGTAAAAAAGAGGTGCTATTTGGTATGTTATATTTGTTGTACGCCCATTAGGATGCAAAAAATCAGGGCTGAAATTCCCGGAATAGGTTTCAGCCCTGATTTTATTTTTCTTTATAACTTATTGAACTCCCTTTAGTATTCCCTGAATGGTTTTAAGGTTGATCTTCTGACCGTTATACAGAATAAGCCCCTTAAATATCCTTGCTGACAATACAACAAGAGCAATTGTAAATATTAGCATTACAAGTAACATCAGACCGCTCTCCCACAGGCTTACAACACCAGTTAACGTATCTACCGGTACGCAGAAGGGAGCTGTAAAAGGAATGTATCTTGCAATGGGCATAAAGCTGTCATTTCCGCTTAAGGGTACAAAATAGCATATAAGCCAGCTGATTACTATCGGAAGCTGTAAAATACTCTGGGTTGCGGCGGCGTCTTCGGGCTTTGATACCATACTGCCGGCAAGAGCAGCCAAAACGCTGTAGAACAAAAAGCCGACAAAGAAGAATACAATTGCCAGTATAACTGCCGGTAAAGAAAGTGCCGACTGACCGATGCTATTCTTAATGGTATCTATAAGTGATATTACCGGATTGGTGTAATCCGGATGAAGCATCTTTGCAATAGCATTTCCGCCATAAAGCCCGGCAAATAAGGCACCTATCCATATAACAAACTGTATAAGCCCCTGCACGGCAACCGCCATTACTTTTCCGGCTATCAGCGCATCCGGGCGTACTGAAACCAGCAGCGTCTCAACCAATTTGGATGTTTTCTCGCCTGAAACAGACTTACTTACTGTCTGGCCATAGAAAAGCAGCATAAAATACAGCATAAAACTGAATATCATGGGTGCGATCATTTTAACAATAAGTGTAGCAATCCTGTTATCGTCCCCAATGTCCGAGTAGGTATAGTTCACTGTCTGAACTGCCGCATTAAGCTGGTCTGCCGTAAGTCCGGCTTTGCTTAGCTTGATTTGTTCAAAAGCTGCTGAAAGGGCACCTAGAAGTGCTTTTGTATCCTTTCCCTTTAGAAGACTTCCTTCTGTCAAAGCACCTGTTAATACATATTCTGAATTTTCTTTTGTAATCTTAAGAATAACGGTTCTGTTTGAAACACTCTCATCTTTTATGGCCTCTTTCATATCCGTTCCGCTAAAAGTTTCAAACTTGGTATGCTCAAAGTACTTGTTTTCCTTTAAAAACTGTGTGAAATCCAGCGGACTTAGTCCGCTTTCATCTATTACCAGAACATTGTCCACACGAGATATTTCGGTTACCTGGGCATCACCTTCCCCTTTAATGTCCGTATCCGGCTTATTGGAACCAGCTCCGAATATATTTACTAATATCAGTCCGCCCGCTAAAAGGAGAGCAACCAGTGTTGTTATTATCTTAAAGCTTTTGGTGCTGGCTGACTGCTTAAAGGTAAAGTCATATACCGCACGAAAACCTCTTAATCTTTCTTTCATGCCTTTATACCTCCCTTGTTCAGCTTAAACAGATCCTTTAACCTGATGCGGTTGCCATTGTGGAGTATCAGTGTTTCATAGATACTTGCCACAAAATTAAACAACAGGACATTTAATAACATCTGAAGTATAATAGCTGCCGCTGCAATGAATAAACTTGCCTTACCCACCAGAATGGCTCCCGGAAGAAGAAACGGCGAGGAGAGCGGGAATAAAAAGGCAAATGTTACAAAAGCATTGCTTCCGCTTCCCATTAACACATTCGCTGCGCCAAAACCGATATAAACTCCTACCAGTGTTGTAAGGGTCAACAAAGTCATACCTTCGTTAAGCTCCTCGATTTTGCTGACAGTTGCTCCTGCCATTCCGGCAAGTACTGCATAAAAGATCATGCCGAGGGCTATTAATACAAGGCAAAGAAGAATATTCACTATATTCAGGTTCTGAAAGATATTAGCCGGCACATACTGATTCATTATCCCTGCCTGACTGCCGGAACCCATAGCAGCGGAAACCTTATTGGATATGAATACAAGCACCATCAAGGATATAATCTGTAATAAAACCGCACACAGCATGGCAAGTATCTTGCCTACCATAAGTGCCAGCGGCCTGACAGATATCAGCAGGTATTCCACAATACGGCTGGATTTTTCCATTACAACAGAAGAAGCCACCTGAGTGCTTGCCATTAAAGTAACCATCATCAGAAAGAACAAAATACCATAGATGAACCAGTATTCATTAAAGGATATCGTATCATCCTTTGTTTCTACGGGATTTCCCTGTGCATCCAGGTTTATTGTTTTCGTATCCACCTTGGCACTGATCAGCTCATTCTGCTCTTTGGTTATTCCCTGTGTCAGCAGCCGGAGGGAATGAAAGCTCTCTGTCATCTTTTCTGCCAACGCCGAAATACCGGCGTCCTTTACGGGGCCTTTTGAAGCCTTTGAGAACTCAAGCATAAAAGCACCGCTCTGTTCTTTTATGGTTACTAATACAGAGGCCTTTTCCGATTCTTCTATTCTTTTTGAGACAGCATCATAATCCTCTGTCAAATTCGTAAATTCAACATTCTTTAAGGTACTATCCTGCTTTAGAGAGGAAAAATCAAGATTTTGCAGGGAGGTCTCATTTTGGATATAAACTTTTTCCACCGGACTAAGTTTATCGCTTCCTGCTTCCTCTCCCTTTGTGAGGTATTGGATCAGCGGCATCGATACAACTGCAATCAGGGCCATGATAAGAAAGGATACCCTGTAAGCTTTGTTCTTTAAGGTCTGTGTCAGAGTAAAAGTAAATACATCCTTCCAGCCGCTTATATTACTTTTCTTCATGGACATCACCGACCTTTTCTATAAATATTTCATGAAGTGAAGGCTCTCTTAATTCAAACTTGACAATGGGTATCTTATCCTGAATAAGCTTTGTTAAAAATGCCATTGCCTGCTCTTCTCCCAATACCTTTAGCTGGTATTCACCGGGAGTTTTATTCGTGATTTCAATGCCGAAGCTATCGATATAGGAAGCTATCTCCACATCACTCTTAACGAAAAGATTGACTCTGCCATAGCTTTTCTTAACCTCATTTAAGTTTCCGGAAAGCACAACCTTCCCTTTGTCTAATATAGTAATATCCGAACAGAACTCCTCAATGACCGGCATCTGGTGACTGGACATAATAAGGTACTTATCTTTTGCGATTTCTTCTCTGATAATTCCTTTAAACAGCTCTGTATTAACAGGATCCAGACCGCTTAAGGGTTCGTCTAAGATTATCAGTTCAGGGTCTGATATTAAGGCTGCCATCAACTGCAGCTTCTGCTGGTTACCCTTTGAAAGCTGGTCTGCTTTATTTGCCTTAACCGTCTTTCCCTTCACTTTAGGAGGGAAAAGGTATTCATTGACGGATAAACGCTCTGACCAGTATTCAATACGGCTCATGGCAGTTTTTTTCGGTACATTGCGAAGCTTGGCAAAATATAAAAGCTGGTCTAATAAAGAATATTTTGGATAAAGCCCTCTTTCTTCCGCAAGATATCCCACATTGGCATTTACCGTATCCAGAGGATTGCCTTTCCATAAAACTTCTCCTTTGTCCTTTGAAAGCATTCCAAGAATAATTCGCAATGAGGTTGTCTTACCTGCACCATTGGTTCCAAGCAGCGCATAAACTCCCGGTTTTTCAATGGAAAAGCTCAAATCCTCAACAACTACTTTATCCCCATACTTCTTTGTTATGTTTTTGACGATCAACGACATTCTTTTTCTCTCCTTGCCTTTTTTTCTCCCAGCCTTCCAAGCCTTCAACGTAACTTTTCCCCAGGAGCTGGATAATATTTCTTGTTAATCATATCAATAACCTTTCCAATATGCAATTACATTTTATTTATAAATACATTAAATTTTAGTTAAAACCGCTGATATTTTCCGGCAGATATTAATAAAGCAGACCCTTACTAAAAAGGGCATAAAATTACCTGAATTGTCAATAATATTCAAAATTAAAGAAAATAAAAATATTCTTTTGACAATTCAGACAATTAATATTAAAATAATCCGGTATATATGGATATTAAGAAACATTCAAGGGGTTAGAATACGATGGAGAATAGAAATAAACAAATTGAACATTACGGCCTTTTTACAGCCACTGCCATGATTATTGGTATTGTAATCGGTTCCGGCATCTTTTTTAAGGTAGATGATGTATTAAAATTGACAGGAGGCAGCGTAGGACTTGGTATTCTCGTCTTTGTTATCGGAGCCTTAAGCATTATCTTCGGCAGTCTTACCCTTACGGAACTGTCCGTACGTACAGAAGGGCCCGGAGGCGTAATCAGCTATTTTGAACAGTTCATATCCCCTAAAGCAGCAAGTGGATTCGGATGGTTTCAGACCTTTATCTATTTCCCAACAATTAATGCGGTTATATCCTGGGTCGCAGCAATTTATATCTTTTCCTATCTTGGAAAAGAGGCTTCCCTGGAAGCGCAGATTGGCTTAGGCTTTATCATTTTCACCTTTTTCTATGGAGTAAATATTCTTTCCTACAAATTAGGCGGATATATTCAAAATGCAGCATCCATTATAAAACTGTTCCCCCTTATTGCCATTGCAATAGCCGGTATCTTCTATCATGGGCAAAGTGCAGCAATTCCGGCGGGTAAGGAAATAATAGAAAAAAGCCAGGTAGGGTTATCCTGGCTGGCAGCACTGGCCCCCATTGCCTTCTCCTATGATGGCTGGGTAGTATCTGTCAATATTACAAATGAGGTTAAGAATCCAAAGAAAAACATGCCTCTGGCTCTTATTATCGGTCCTTTGACTGTGTTAATGGTATATGTTTTATATTTTTTCGGTTTGAATAATTTGTTAGGCTCTGAATATATCATGACAATGGAAAATGAAGCCGTTAACAAGGCAGGCGAGATAATATTCGGCAGCAGCGGCACTAAAATTTTACTGTTCTTTATCATTATTTCCGTACTCGGCGTCGTAAACGGAATGACTCTGGGAAGCCTTCGTATGCCCTGGAATCTGGCCTCTAAGAATATGATCCCGAATTCCCAAAGAATTGCAAAGCTTCATCCGAAGTATGAGCTTTCTCTTCCCTCTGCCCTTATCTCTTATATTACAGCAGCACTTTGGATGTTCTTTCATTATATTACTATGAAAAGCGGTATTCTGAAAGGAAGCGATATCAGTGAAATCGCTATTGTATTCAGCTATATCTGCTATATGGTGCTCTACATCAAAGTGCTCTCCCTGCACCGGCAAAGCGTAGTGAAAGGTTTCTTTAAAGGTATCCTCTGCCCGGTATTAGGAATAGCAGGCTCTTTGATTATCCTGATTGGCGGACTGATATCCAATCCCTTTTACGTAATCTGCTTTATCCTGTCTTGCGGGCTGGTCTGCTTCCTGGGATACCTTTACTATAAAAGAACCGTTATAAGATAAAGTTTAATTATTTACCAGACTGTCCTTATCATCTTTGTTATAGCTTTCCGTTCCCGGCAGTTCGTATACCACAACGGCAACTCCGCGCTTGATGTTCTCAAACATAATCTTTGCTTTGCTGGGAGGCATATTGATGCAGCCATGGGAACCGCTTGTCATGTAAATCTTTCCGCCAAAGCTGGAGCGCCAGGAAGCATCGTGAAATCCGATATTGCGGTTAAAGGGCATCCAGTATTTTACCGGTGTGGAATAATCCTCTCCCGTTAAGGTCGCATCATTCTCCTTATACTGGATGGGATAGGTTCCTACCGGTGTTCCAAAATTCCTTGACAGATTGCCGGACACAAAATTCGATTCCATTATCAGCTCTCCTTCCTTGTAAAAGAACAGGTGCTGAGCTGTCAGATTTACTTCCACGTAGGTATTTCCGATATCATCCGCTCCATATTGCTGGGCTGTCTGGAAATAAATCGGCTGCCTTTCTATCTGCTGGCCTTTATTAATCAGCTTTATAAGGTCTGCTTTTTCTGTTGTCCTGTCAAGCCACCAGCCATAATCGCCGCCCTTAATCTCTATCACATCCCCATAAGAGGTCTTAAAGGTGCGGACTTTTCCAAAAGAATTATACGTTTTTCCTATGTAATCTACAAATTCCTTGACCCCGTTTTCATCCAACTGAACCTTCATCTTGTCGTCCACGGACAGCCATTTACTGATTTTATTCCCGTCAAGTACTTCCGTTACATCCCCAAAATGATAGGTTATCTTACTTCCCGCCAGCTTGTTCATCTTGCTTAAAGCTTTGACAAGGTCAGCGTTATCAGAAAATACCAGAGGCTTTTCATAAACCCCTGCTTTTTCCAGACTTAATTCCGATTCCAAAGAAAGAACCGCTTTTTTTACCGCTTCATACATCTTTTCCGGATTAGCCTTTGCCCCGTTATCCTCCGGCACGATTACATATCCATTTTCCCCGTAATCGGATATATGCGCATCCGTTGGTGCAATATTATAGTCCGGTGCAAAGCACTTAAGTCCTTCAAAATATTCTTTTAGTAATCCATCATCATACAAAAGTGCCGCCCGCATTGTAATGTCATGGGACTTTAATAATGCCACGGGCCAGGCATAGGGATTCTGGACCTCCAGCAAATCCGATAATTTCTCATCGTATACGGTGTTTAAACCGATGTCCTCACCATATATTTTTTCTGTTAAGTCATTCCGTTCTTTAATGGTAAGCACATAAGACTCTACTTTTTCATTTATTGCAGCCTCTGCCTGCTGCTCTGTCATATTGGACACACTTACACCATTAATTGCAGTGTTCTGATAAAAATGGCTTTTATAGTAAAAGGCCATAAAAAGGTATATTAATAAGAGCGGCACCGCTATGGCAACTCCTCCGTAGAGGAGTGCCTTTTTCGCAATACTGCCTTTATTCGTACCATTATTTGCATTTTTATTTGCTAGCTCATTCATGTTTTTACACCTTCTAGTTTATATATTGTATTTAATAACCCTATTACTCATTCATACATAACCATATTAACATAGAATGGTGTTAAATACTTGGCATTTTAATTACGTTTTCATTAAATGTATATTACATGGGATAGAAAACACAGCATATTTTCTTTACATTCGGTTAAAATCCTGAAGTCTTCCCAGCAGAGAAAGCGCTTCTTCATCCGCTGCTTTACAGGTATCTATCAGTTCTCCGATTTTCTTTCTGTTTTCAGGCTTATAAAGATTTCTCATCTGCAGCTCCGTACGTTCCCATCCGCCTAATACTTCTGATATCTTTATAACCACAGCAGCGGCTTCTCCAAACTTCTCTGCCAGTTTTATAAAAAATGGATTCCCGGGCTGCTCCTCTGCCTGTTTTTTAAAGAATTCACTTGCGTGCCATCTTCCGTCCATCAGGCAGTCCATGGCATCTCCCTGACACATAAGTCTCTCAGCCATAATAGGCATTATCGCATTATCTTTAAACTGCCCGTCATCTGTCACCGCTTTTTTCCATGCATCATAAGCCTGTATTCCCTTGGCATAGTTACCTGTCTGCCTTCCGGAGAGTACTTCGACCGCATTTTTTACAATGCCATCAATAGACATCTTCTCCCCTGTTTTCTCTCCCATACCGATAACCGAAACCGTATCCGGATTCTCCCACCAGTCTTTGCTGATGAAGTATCCTGACTCGTGGGTTTCAACGTTTCCTCCGAATTCAGGATTATCCTGAAAGAAGTTCCAGCCAAGAAGAGTATCTCCGTTATCTCTGTACCCGGTTATGATACAGGCTTCCGGCGGTCCTATGATTCCTGCTGCAATACAGGGAATTCCTTTGTCTATCTTTTCCTTAATGAAACGGATAAAATCTTCTTTTTTTGTATCTTCCGTCCGGCGGATGGCCTCATATCCGTATCCCAAACCTTCTATTCCCAGCCTGTACACCTTTTCCCACTCATCGAAAGTAAAGCATGCATCCACATTGCCGGCATTCCAGCATGTTACATCCCAGGTAAGCCGAAAGGCCGCCCCGCAGACTGCCATAACATAATCATAATCTATATCTTCTCCTAAATAATTCGCACAAGCCTTTAAGCAAATCGGATAGGGTGTGCATCCCTGATAGCTGCCATAGCCAACTCTTGGTACCCCGTATAGAACCGTGCTGTCCTCTGTCGCTTTTAACTGTTCTGACTTCATTCTTTCCATCCTTTCTGACACACCATAAACACCGGCGCATAATTTCATACGTCCCACTTCTATTCTCCTTTTTCTAAATTCCAAAGGAGTAAAGCCGGTGACGCGGTTAAATGCTCTTGTAAAAGTATCCGGATTTGAAAATTGATATTTTTCGGCGATGTCAAGAATATTCATATGGCTGTGAATGATGTCAAAGGCTGCATTGGCAACTCTCCGTCCCACAATATAGCGGGACAGGGATTTTCCGGTTGTCTTTGCAAACGTCGACCTTAAATGTGACAGCGAAAAGCCTGTGGCCTCCTCTAATTCATTGTAATTGATTTCTGACTGCACCCTGCTTTCAACAAAAATGATCACAGCACCTATGGTAAGAAAATAATCCATCCTGACTCCTATGCATTTCGCAGATTTACTTGCGAAACTGCCTAAATAGAAAGTGAAAATTACTTTTCAAATTTTCACATCATCACCTTGTTTTTATTCTTCATGAAGTGATTCCAGTTTAGCATAGCCCGATTCTTCCTTCTCGACTTTTTTGATGATTCCTGTTTAGCAGGATATTCCTTCCCTTTCGCAGATATGTTCAAGTAAAATCTGACAGCCCTCATATACATCCTCATAGGTCTTATCAAAGTTCCCTGTATACCAGGGGTCTGCAATATCCCTTGGATGAGAAGCAAGGTCTAAAAGTCTCATTACCTTATGTTCGGGGTCTCCCCCAAAAATCCTCTCCATAGAAAAAAGATTGCTTTTTTCCATACCGATAATGTAATCAAAACGGCTGTAATCTTCTTTTTTCAGCTGTACTGCCCTTTTTTCAGAAGTGTCAATTCCAACCTCTTTTAACTTACTTTTAGTCCCCCTATGCACTCCATTTCCAGCCTCTTCATCACTGGTTCCGGCAGAAGCTATATAGAACTTATCCGAAAGATTTCTTTTCTTAACCATATCCTTAAACACATACTCTGCCATAGGTGAACGGCATATATTCCCAAGGCACACAAACAAAACTCTGATCATATGTTCCTCCTGTCAACAAATTTCTTTAAGATATTTTATCCTATTAATTTTTGCATGTCCACACATAAAATATTAATACTATCTCTTAAACTCCAACAAGTTATCAAATAATGCTAAAAGGAATTATAGTAAATTTTATCCTGTAATAAAATGTATATAGTATTGAATAATTTGTTATAATTTGTTATAATTGGTTGACGCTAGCAAAATATGTATAATAAAACCATATATCTTATTAATTAAAAATTTCTAATCTAACATAGCTTACAAAAACAAATGAACTATATTTGGAGGTAAATATTATGGATATATTTGCATGCAGCATGGCTAAAAAAAGCATAGTAATTAATGAAGCAAATGAAGATATTTTTGCTTGTAGCATGGCTAAAAAGAGCATAGTGATTAATGAGGCAAATGAAGATATTTTTGCTTGTAGTATGGCCAAGAAGAGTACAACAATTTTACTTGACAAAAGTGCATAATCAATTAATATGATGGTCATAAATGCTAGCGTTATAATATAGTGGTTAAATTGATTTATTTCATTTATGATGACATTTAATCAATTTAACCACTTAATATAGGAGAAAAAAATGGAATTCGAATATAAAAATAAATTAATTCAATTAAATGATTTTACTCGTGACTATAAAGTTATCAATAAAGAAAACCGACATTTATTAAAACAATCAATTAATACAATAGAAATCAATGATATTAATTCCTATATTGAATATGCAAAAAAAATTAATAGCTTTAATAATGTCTATTATAACATTACCAAAAGATGTAATCTTAAATGTTCATACTGCTATTCAGAACATAATGAATCTTATGTATCCTTAGATCAGAATAAAATAATTTTAAATAAATTAGGAGAATTAAATACAAAAACCATCACTCTAATTGGGGGAGAACCTTTTTGTCATCCATACTTCTATGATTTATTAGAAAGTATAAAAAAGAAAGAGAGTATTAGTGAGATTTGTATAGTTACAAATGGAACATTAATAGATAATAAAAGAATAGAAGCATTTAAGGATAAACGTATTTTTATGCAAATAAGTTTAGATGGAATTAATGAAGAAACAAATGCTTTAACAAGAGGGATAGGGACTTTTGAAAAAGTAGCAAATAATTTTGCCATACTTAAAGAAAATAAAATAAAATTTAAAATTATGAAAGTAATAACTCGTGAGAATATTGACTTTTCACAAGAATTTTATTCTTATTATAAAAAGCATGGAATAGAAACTGGATTCTTTATGGTTAAGCAAGTTCCTGAAAATTTAAAACCTACTAATGAACAAATAGTATCTTTACTCGATTACATATATATCAACGAAGATAAAAATATTGATAGAGTTTTTGATATTGTCAAATTTGCTGACAATATGATGTTTGATAAAAATGGATTTCCAATAACTCATTGCGGCGCAGGAATAAATGCCTTAAGCGTTAATCCTAATGGTGATACTTTCCCTTGTGTAAAAAAATCACAACATGATGATTTGATAACAAATATTTTTAATGAAGAGGCAATTGAAAAGATAAAGATAAATAGATTACATATTTTAGAAAAAGAGTTAGTAATGCAAAAAGAGTTTTGCAATAATTGTACAATAAAGTTTTTTTGTGGCGGAGGTTGTAGGGCTGAAGAATCCAATAAAATACCTTGTGAATATAATTGTACATATTTCAAATTAGCACTTGAATATTTTTGTAAAAAAGTATGTGAAGGGATAGTATGATGAATATAAAAAAAAATTATATAGCAATTTTATTATCAATAATTATAAATAATTTTGGTGATGTCCTATTTGATTTATTCATTGTATGGAAAATAACAGAAAAGTCAGGGAATATTTTAAATGCCGTATATTTAATAGGAAGTTCAATTATATTCAGAGCAATCCTGGCTCTTTTTATTGGAGTATTAATAGATAAAAATAATAAGAAATCCATGATCGTATTTTCTAATATAAGTTCAGCCCTAATAATTCTAATATTTGCATTATCATATAATTTTGTTCTTAACAATATATGGCTAGGTGTAGTATTTATTTTAATAAACGATATAAATAACGAAATATTTAGCAGATCTTATATTACTATGACTGCTGAATTGTTTGGTAAAGAAACATTTATTAAATTTCAGGCAAAGTACACTATTGTGAATAGAATAATTACTATTGCAGGCTCCAGTATTGTCGGTTTTTTAGTAGCATACATATCAGAAAATATAATTTTCGGCATAGATATAGTAACTTTCCTTATTTGTGCGTTGCTTATTTCGACTGTTAATTATAATTTCAAAAGAAGGGAAATGAAGGAAAGTGACAACCAAGCGAAAAACATTATTAAAAATATAGTATCTGATTTAAAATATGTATTTTCTGTTATGTTTAAAACTTCTTTCATCTTAAAATTTATTCTCATAATGTTTATTCTCAATTTTGCATATGGGTACATACCCTATATCCTGCCAGTAATGATAGCAAATAATGCAACAAGTTCAGTACTTTTAGGTTTTATAAAATCTGCAGTGGCGATTGGTGAAATAATTGGCTTGTTGCTTGTATCAAAATTCGGAGAATATGTTAGTTCTTTATTTAAAATTAGTATGCTGGGAAATGCTATATGCATGTTGATTTTAATGGTGAGTAAAAATTATTATATTATAATATTACTTTTTGCATTATATGGAGCTTTAGATTCTATTACACAGCCTTTATTTAGCTATACTATAACAATTCTTGATGAAAATAATAGAGGTAAAATTCTTGGAGGAATAGATGCAATTATTTTATTGTCGCCAAGTATTGGGATGTATTTTATCACAAAAATAATGAATATTAATATTTATATAGGATATGTTGCATTAGCTATTATCTTTAGTATAGCATTAATAATAGTGAATTATAGCAAAGAATTAAAGCATATTATAGTGAAAAAAGATGAATGAAGGTGTGAAATGGTTTTATCTAAATATGTAATTAAAATTAATGTAGATGGGACATTATATTATTATGATTTAGTTAATGGATATTATGTTGAAGAAAACAAAATAGAACCAAATGGAATATTTT
This sequence comes from Anaerocolumna xylanovorans DSM 12503, assembly GCF_900143645.1. Classification (GTDB taxonomy): domain Bacteria; phylum Bacillota; class Clostridia; order Lachnospirales; family Lachnospiraceae; genus Anaerocolumna; species Anaerocolumna xylanovorans. Next base: position 336,058 of record NZ_FRFD01000004.1, read on the forward strand.
ATGTAGAAAATGGTACTAATGAATTCCAAAAATTAATAGATTATAATAAAAATTTACGTAATAATAGTAATTTTATGTGTATAACATTGGCGATAACAAAGGAATGCAATTTTAGATGTACTTATTGTTTTGAAGAACACGAAAGTAAAAAACTTAATTTGGATTCAATTGATAATCTTAATAGTATTATTAGAAATTACCTTACACAAAATAAACAAGTTAATCGTATTGTTGTAATATGGTTTGGCGGTGAACCCACAATGTATATAGATTATATTCTTATGGCTAATAGTATGTTAAAAGATATATCTAGCGATATGGATGTTGTCTATTCTAGCCGTATTATTACTAATGGTTTCTTACTAAATAAAATTATACCTTATATTTCAGAGTTAAATTTAACTGATATCCAAATTACATTTGACGGACCAAAAGCGATACATGATTCACGGCGAAAAAATATTGATGGTAGTGGTAGTTTTGATACAATTATAGAGAACATTCAACTAATTCATGAAAAAATTGATTTAGTTGTTAGAGCTAATGTAGATAGCAAAAATATTAGTACTATTTACGAATTATATCATTTTATAAAAAAGCTTAATTTAGATAGAAATGTCAAACTATATTTTCAGCCAATGTTAGTTGAGAATTATGGTGGAGAATCTGAGTGTTATTTGAGTAAAATAGCTCAAGATGAAAAGTTATATACAGAATACATTAAACTCTTGATTTATACTAAATCCTTAGATAAGCCACGTTTTATAAGAGCTTTTTGTAATGTAGATTTTCCAGGGAGCTTAGTTGTTTCTAGTAATGCGTTGCTATATAAATGTTGGGCAGCAACTGAAAAAAAAGAAAAAGCATTCGACAATATAAATAATAACGCATTAGAAATAGTAGAAAAAATGTGTGATACAAATTTAAAACTCAAATCTAAAAATTGTTTTATTTGCACATTTTTTCCTGTATGTATGGGCGGATGTAAATACATTGATTTTAGTAAAGATGAGTGTAAAAAAAGACAAAAATTAATAATTGAGGAAGTAAAATATTGTATTAGGAATAATTTATAAGGAATAGGGTCATAACAATGGATAAATACGAGAATATTTTACAAAATGAATTATTATGGCTGAAAAGTATTGGCTGTAATATTAATAAAACAAGTGTAGGAATATCTGTAGAAAGAGAAGATATGAAGACTAATGATTTTAATTTCTTTATTCCATTTTCTGATAACTTCAAAGGAAATTGTGTAAGAATATCATCAAATTATAGTCAATTCTATAATTGTGAAAAAAAACTGCTTTGTAGTGACTTTGAATGTGAGGCATCTTTCGATTTGAATTTATTAGCTAAATCATCGAACTCAAATAAAAAACCAAGACAATTTACACTTAAGGAAGTTGATTATAATGATTGGAAATGCAATAATGAAAATAGAATTTTGATTAGTGAGAGTTTATATTATTTTATTTTGTTCAATAACCTCATTGTAGGAAAAGTTAATATCGTTACATATAATAATATTAAAGGAGTATACGACTTAGAGATTTTTGATAGATATCGCAATAAAGGATATGGAACAAATTTCTTAAATGAATATATTAATATCCATAGCGGATACACTTTTATTCAAACTTGGTCAGATAATATACCTGCTATAAAATCTTATGTTAAATCAGGTTTTAGTATATATGAAAATATTTATAGATATGTAAAAAGATAAATTGATTCATTAAAAAATGATATATCAATCAAATCTGCAATAAGAAATCTGAACACGAAAAGCCTATGACCTCTTATTCCCCGCAGACAGCCCCTTTGTAGCCCTTTAGCTGCCGGAACTTCTGGCCACAAAGGAGCTGACAGATGCGGTAAATGCTTGTCATACTTTTCCAGGAATTAATTATTCCAAATCATCAAAATCAAAGGCTGCCGCTTTGGTATAGTTGGTAACCTTTGCTTCAAAGAAATCCGTTTTGGTCTGGTTAAGGCTGGAGAAGCCTTCAATCCAGGCCATGGGGTTCTCTGTAATTTCCGGATATAATTCTTCCAGACCGATGGCTTTCAATCTTTGGTTTCCAAGATATTTAATGTATTTTTCAATGAGAGTATTATTTATCCCCAAAATTTCATTATTTGTAACATATTGTCCCCAACGGATTTCATGTTCTACACCGGTTTTCATCATCTCCCTGATTTGTTCCAGCACATCTTTTGTAAAAATCTCCGGCCTTTCATTCTTAAGCTCCTTGATAATATTCTGGAAAAGCACCAGATGGGTTATTTCATCCCGGTTAATATACTTAAAAATAGTGCTGGTTGCAGTCATCTTCCCCTGTCTTGCCAGAGTATAAAAGAAACTAAACCCCGAATAAAAGTAGATTCCCTCCAAAATGTAATTAGCGGTAATGGTGCGGATAAAGTTCTGTGTATTGGGATTTTCATTAAATTCCTGATAAATGTTTGCAATATAGCGGTTTCTCTCTAAAAGATGCTTGTCTTCTCTCCATTCGTCATAAATCTTATCCCTGGTGACCGGATTGGTCACAGTATCCAGTATATAAGAATAACTCTGGGCATGGATTTCCTCCTGAAAAGCCTGAATATTAAGCAGGGAGGAAATCTCCGGTGCCGTCACATAGCGGGAGAGATTCGGCAGGTTCTCGCTCTGGATGGAATCCAGGAAATTCAAAAAAGATATGATTTTATCAAAAGCATTTCTCTCACCATTGGTCAAAAGAGGGAACTGCTTAACATCTTCATTTAAAGAAATCTCTTCCGGTATCCAAAAATTATTCAGCATCGTACGGTAAAAGGTCTTCGCCCAATTGTACTTGATACGGTTCCACTCCCTTAAATTGGTGGTATTTCCTTCAATCAGCGCTTCTGTACCTCTTACTCCATATTCGTTAAAGATTTTCTTCTTATTCATGGCAATCTTTATCCTGTCCTTTCTCATTCATCCTATTATTATACCATTCTTTCCGTATTCCGCGGGTTTTTTATAATTTTAGCTGGAGCAGCTTGTGCATTCATCCATCTCGATAGACTGGTTCCGTATATAATAAATGGTCTTAACGCCGTTTTTCCAGGTTTCTATATAAAGATTCAGGATATCCTTTGCCTTAACTTCCGGTGTGATATAAAGGTTAAAGGATTGGGCCTGATCAATATGCTTCTGCCTTATTCCGCATGCTTTAATGCTGTAGAGCTGGTCGATGTGGTGCGCTTCCTTATACAGCCAGAAATTCTCTTCTGACAGGTCCGGTGCGGCTTTTGGCGTAAAACTTCCCTTCTTCTCTTCAATAAAGAACTTCTTAAAGATCGGGTCGATTCCTGCTGTGGTTCCCGCAATATTGGAGGTGCTTCCTGTGGGTGCCACAGCAAGAAGATAACCGTTTCGAAGGCCATATTCCTTTACTGTTTCTTTTAACTCCTGCCACCTATCGGACGTATATCCCCGGCTTTCAAAATATTCTCCTGTCTGCCACTGAGAACCGGAAAAGGCAGGATAGGCCCCTTTTTCCCTGGCCAGCTCACAGGATGACTTGATTGCCTGATAAGCAATCTCTTCAAACAAAACATCTGCTTCTTTCAGATGCTCTTCGCTTTCCCAGGCAATCCCATGGTTAACCAGATAATGATGGTAGCCGCTGGTTCCAAGTCCAATGGCACGGTATTTGTCACTGGTAATCCTGGCCTCCTGTACGGGTGACTGGTTCAGGGTAATTACATTGTCAAGCATACGTATCTGCAAGGGGATGATGTCCTTTAGGTCTTCTATGTCCACCCGTCCCAAATTAATGGAATTCAAATTACAGGTAACCATATCCCCTGATTTTATCCTTATTAGTACTTCCTTTTGTCCGTTCCCGTCCTCTATGGTCTCCTCTAAGAGGAGGGATTCACTCATATTCTGGGCTATCTCATGGCAGAGGTTGGAGGCGTAAATCATACCTGCATGTTTATTGGGATTAGCCCTGTTTACCGTATCCCGAAAGAAAATAAAAGGGGTTCCCGTTTCCACCGCTGACTTCATTACCTTCTTCATAATGTCCAGCGTTGAAACAGTAATACGCTTTAAATTCTGGTTATTCTCGCAGGCAAGGTACCTTCTGGTGAATTCCCCGCCCTCCTCTTCGTCATAGCAGTCCTCCAAGTAAAAGCCCATTTGCTTTTTCACCTCATAAGGATCAAATAATGACCACTCTGCTCTTTCCAGAAGCCTTTTCATAAAAAGATCCGGGATGCTTAAGGAAGGGAAAATATCATGAGCTTTTCTTCTGTCGTCTCCATTGTTAGTCTTTAAGTCCAGAAATTCATAAAGGTCCTGGTGCCATATATCTAAGGTAACAGAGGCCCCCCCTTTTCTTCTTCCCAGCTGGTCCACTGCCACTGCTGTGTCATTGTAAAGTCTTACCCAGGGTACCACTCCGCCGGAGGTATTCTTATAGCCCCTGATTTCACTGTTTAAGGCCCTGACCTTTCCCATATAGATTCCCAAAGCCCCGCCGTGCTTTGACACACTGGCAAATTTGGAGTTCACATCATAGATGGACCAGAGATTGTCCCCAACTGTAGAAATAAAGCAGCTGCTTAACTGGTGAAAAGGAGTGCCTGCGGCAGCAAGGGTAGGGGTTGCCACAGTCATCTTAAGTTCACTTAGGATATCATAAAACTTCTTTACATATTCTATCCTGCCGCTTTCCTCCGGTATGGCAAGATGCATGGCAATTATCATAAAGCGCTCCTGGGGAAGCTCATATACCTCTTTGTCAAATCCCTGTATCAAATACCGGTCCGCTAATAATTTAAGCCCCTCATAGTTAAATAAAAGGTCCCTTTCCGCTCTTATGTATACTCCAAGCTCCTTGATTTCATCTTCCGTATATTCCTTTAGAAGATAGTCACCATAATAGTGAAGTCCCGTAAGCTTTACCATCAGCCCGTAGAAATCTCCATAACCAAAGTATTCGTACCCTCTGTTAATGGCTGCTTCCTTGTATAAGTCGGACATCAAAAGCCTTGCGGCAGCATACTGCCAGTCGATATTGGTTTTCTTTACTTCATTGCCGAAGGTATCCCTGGTAGTCTGGATAGTCTTCTCAATGGCTGTCTGAATCAGAATCTTTTGTATTTCCTTGGTGCTCATGCCATCCCGAAACTGGATATTGGAATCCATCTCAAGCTCTGCAGGATCACATCCTGCCAGTCCCTCGCAGGCATAGGCTACCATTTTTTTTGTTTTTTCCACATACAGTGGTTCATAATTGCCGTTACGCTTCTTAATCATAATATCCATAGGTTTGTTCCTCCAACGCATCTATTCACAATATATAGTAATAGTAATAATTATTATAACTACATATATTGTATACTATTTCTTTTCATTTTGCCAGAAGATTTTTGGCCTGTTTCATTACCTTCAAAATTTATTATAGAATAATTTACAGCTGCTTATCAAGCCATAAAATATACGCAAAAAAACTGCCCTTCAAGGTCTTTGGACCTCTTAGGCAGTTTTTGCAAATCTTATCAACTGTTTATTTCACTTCTCCGCCTTCTACCACGAGATTATCCGGGTTAGCAGCATCTCCATATACGGGTGCCAGCGTTTCATCATAATCCTTATGGAAGAAATTCTCTTTTCCAAGTGTCTTAATTTCTTCATTCAGCCAGTTTAACAGCTCGGTATTTCCTTTTTGTACAGCCGGTGCTATGGTATCAAGATTTCCAAGGGAGTCGATACCTACCGTATAACCCTTGTTCTCAAGAGCCCATGCAAGCACTTCCGTGTTATCTGTTGAAAAAGCATCTCCTCTGCCGTCAAGCAGGGCGCTGTAGGCTTCACTGTACTGGTCAAACTTTAACAGCTTTACATCGGGATAGTTCTCCGTAAAGTAGGTTTCAGCAGTAGTTCCCTTATTTACAATAAGAGTCTTTCCCTTTAACTGGTCAGCAGAGATAATCAGCGCACTGTCCGGTGATACCACACCAAGAGCAACCTTCATGTAAGGCAATGCAAAATCTACCTTCTCGGCACGGTCAGGTGTAACGGTGAAGTTCGCAAGAATAATATCCACTTTGGCAGTTACCAGATATTCTACACGGCTGGCTGCTTCTACGGATACATATTCCACATCCACACCTAAGTCCTTTGCGATACGGTCTCCAAAATATACGTCATAGCCCTGGTACTTGCCATTTTCATCTACATAACCAAAGGGTTTCTTATCGCTGAATACACCAATTACAAGCTTTTTGTCTTTTTTGATTTCATCCAGGGTTCTTGCAGTTCCGGTAGTCTTGGCTGTGTCTGTTTCTTTTTTGTCAGCGTCATTCTTGCAGCCTGCTAACAGAGTTGTCGTTAAAACCAGTAATAGTAATAAAGATAATATTTTTTTCATAAATTTTCCTTTCCGGTACATGGATTTGATTTATTATAAATACTTCCCACGTACTCCTCCTCATTTTTTATCTTCAACACCTTTTACGGTATCAAATTCGAATACATTCAGGAACTTCCTTGCTCTTTCTGTTTTAGGATTTTCAAAGAATTCCTCCGGTGTTCCTTCTTCCACAACTTCGCCCTTATCGAGAAAAATAATCCTGTCTGCGATAGCTCTGGCAAACTGCATCTCATGGGTTACAATTATCATAGTGCTTCCTTCCCTGGCAAGCTCTAACATAACATCCAGCACTTCCCTTACCATCTCCGGATCCAGTGCTGCGGTCACTTCATCAAAGAGCATTACCTCCGGATGCATACAAAGGGCTCTTACAATGGCGACCCTTTGCTTTTGTCCGCCGGAAAGCTGCCTTGGATAGGCATCCTTCTTATCAAGAAGTCCCACTCTTACCAGGAGTTTCTCCGCCTCTTCCTCTGCCTCTTCTTTCTTCCTGTGCTGTGCTTTCACAGGCCCCAGGGTAATGTTATCCAGGATATTCTTATGAGGGAACAAATCATAGCTTTGGAATACCATTCCTATTTTTTGCCGTACCAGATGCATATCCTTTTGTCTGCCGCTTATGATTTCCCCTTTCAGTGAAATCTCGCCGCCCTGTATTGTCTCAAGCCCGTTGATACATCGAAGCAGCGTACTCTTACCACAGCCCGAAGGCCCCACTACAACTACAACTTCCCCTTTCCCCACTGTAAGAGAAATATCCTTTATAACTTCAAGGCTGCCATAGTCTTTCTTTATATGATTTATTGTTAGAATTTCTTCTTTTTTACTCATCCTGTCCTCATTCTCCGGCAGTATTTTGCTGCCGTTTCTATCATTTTACGATTTCCCTTTTACCTTTTTCCCGTTATACGGTATTCCAGGCCTTCTCAAGTCTTGCTGCCAGCTTTGCAACCGGATAACAGATAATAAAATACAAAAAGAAGATAACACCATATATCCAAAGTGCTGCTGACGGAACTGACAGACGGGAAGCTTCAATTATCTGCTGCCCTACCTTTACCACCTCAATCACTCCAATCAGTGCAATTAAAGAGGTAGTCTTTATCATTCTGGTTGCCAGGTTAATGGCAAGGGGAACCAGTCTCCTGATTGTCTGGGGTATTACGATATAACGGTATATCTGGCCTTCCGTAAGCCCTAATGCTCTTCCGCTCTCATACTGGTGTGCCGGAATCGAGATGAGGGCACTTCTGACCAAATCCCCCATTTCCGCTGTTCCCCAAATGGAAAATACAATAACTGCCGACACTTCACCGGATAAATTAACATGAAATGCCCTTGTCATTCCAAAATAGACCAGAAACAGCAATACCAGCTGCGGCATGATGCGTACAAATTCCAGATACAATCTTGTAACTGCCTTAACCAGCGGGTTTTTTACTGTCATAATCATTCCAAGAACAATGCCAAGAATCATAGAGATTAATACGGACAGAAGGGATATCTCAATGGTTACCCATAAGCCCTCTAAGAGCCTTATCAGATTTTTTCCTTCAAACAACACCCTAATTCCCAAATCCTGCATACCTTAATTTCCTTTCTATTATTGTAAATATCACGGAAATGGGAAGCAGTATGCCAAGATAGGACAGTACCAGCATAAAAAGTGCTTCATCCGTATTATAGGACATTCCGATGAACGACTTTGCCGTATACATTAAATCAGCCAGTGCAACGGCACTAAATACCGAAGTTTCTTTTATCAGGAATATGACATTTGCTGCAAAGGCCGGTATGGACACGGAAACCGCCTGGGGCAGCAAAATATACCCTATTACCTGACCCTTTGTAAGTCCTAAGCTTAATGCCGATTCTATCTGTATATTCGGTACCGCTTCCAGTCCGCTGCGAAAGGCTTCTGCCATATAGCTTCCTCCAAGAAAGATTAAGCCTGTTATGGCACAGGTCTCTGAACTAAGAAGGATTCCGATTTTCGGTAATCCGAAATAAAGAAAGAACAACTGTATAAGCAGTGGGGTGTTTCTGGATAATTCAATATATACACCGGCAATCTGCCGTAAGCCGGGTATCTTATAATACCGGATAAGACTGCATAAAAGCCCCACAAGAAAAGAACCTGCAATGCCAATCAGGGCAATTCTCACCGTAAGTCCCGCTGCGCTAAAGTACGCTGGTGCATATTCCTTCAGCACATCAATATTCATGTTGTAACCCCCCTCTTATTGCCTGCTCTTAATTATTTTATTATGCATATGCCCAAGCAATTCCAATACTTTATCTTTTGTATAATTCCTATTATCTTTATATGAATAATATGAATTATTAATGAACTTATTTTATAAAATGTAAGCCTTTTTGTCAACGTTTTTTTCATATATTTTTAATCAGCTAAACAAAAAAGTACCCTGCAGATCAAACACAATTCGTTTGTGTCTGGCTTACAGGGTACTTTTCCGGGTATTTTTCCGGATATCTTATAGTTTTACCATAACCGCAGGTTCTCTGTTTAAAACCTGGGCAAATTCATTTTTTATCTGTTCTCTTAAAACTGCTTTCTTGATCTTTCCGCTTGAAGTCACCGGAAATTCTTTGACGAATTTGATGTATTTCGGTATTTTAAACCTGGCAAGGTGATGGGAAGCATACTCCCTTATTTCTTCTGCGTTTGATATATAACCGGCCGCAGATATGACAAAGGCGCAGATTTCCTCTCCCAGCAGTTCATCAGGCACTGATATTACCGCAGCATCAAATATTCCTTCATGGCGCTTCAGAACATTTTCAATTTCTGCCGGAGAAATATTTTCCCCTCCGCGGATGATGATATCCTTAATACGTCCCTCGATATAAATAAATCCTTCGCTGTTAACGCTTACAAGGTCACCTGTATGAAGCCATCCTTCCTGATCAAGCGTCCTATCGGTAGCTTCCTGATTGCGGTAGTAACCGCTCATGATGTAAGTGGATTTTACAAGAAGCTCCCCTTTTTCCCCTATGGAAACCTCTTCACCGCTTGCAATATCTATCACCTTGATTTCCACACCGGGCAAAGGCCTTCCTATGCTATGCAGGCGGTATTCCGCCTCATCATAAGAAGAAATCTGTGTAATACCGATGGCTTCTGTCTGCCCATACAGATTTGCTATGGTCCCGATGCCTAATTCTTCGATGATTCTTCCCATTAACTCATTGCTGCAGCAGGCGCCTGCGATAAAACCTTTGGACAGACTGGATAAGTCATGACCGCTTAAGTCACTGCTTAACATAAACTGGAACATGGAAGGAACACCGTTAAATACCGTACAGTTCTCCTTTGTAATGAGCGACAGTGCCTTTTTCGTCTCAAACCGCTCTTCCACCACAATGGAAGCTCCAAAGAAAAGTCCCGCAAAGGTACTAAGTATAAATCCGATTACATGAAACAGAGGCAGGCATAAAAGTATCCTGTCATCTTCGTCATATTCCATGCGCTCTCCCGATACAAGTGCATTATTCACAGCCGCAAAATGGCTTAATACAACTCCCTTAGGATTCCCTGTGGTGCCGGAGGTATAAAAGATATTCAAAGGTTCCTTTGCCGTAACCTTCCTGCCAGCCTCAATGAAGTAAGACTTCCCTATGCTTTTGCCCAGTTCCTTAACCTCATTCAGATTATATGCTCCCTTTAATTCGGAATCGTCCATTAACACCACTGTTTTAAGGCAGGGCAGTTCTGCCGACTGAAGTTTTCCCGGCTCACAGATGTTAAGCATAGGGCAAAGTTCTGTCAGGTTATCTAAAAAACTAATATCTTTAAACCCTTTGGTAAGAAATATAAGCGAGCACTCCGACTGCTTTAGCACATAGAATAACTCACTTTTGGTACTGGCAGTGTTAAGGCACACCAGTACCGCTCCTATTCTGGCCGCCGCTAATTCAAGAATAACCCATTCCGGTGAATTTAAGGCAAGAATAGCCATGTGATCCCCTTTTTTTACACCCAGGGCAAGCAATCCTTTCGCATAGGCATTGCTTTCCTCTATTAACCGGGTGAATGTGTAAGTTTCTTTTTTCTTAGGGAACACCAACGCTTCCCGGTCCTTGTACTTAAGGCATACTTCCTCCATGACCTCTGCCAGAGTTTTTGTATTAAACATAATTTCTCCCCCTAATTTGTGTCATTCTTTAATACTTACACAACAGTCCGATGTTCTGGGAGCCGCAGCCAATGGTCCATATTAAAATATAATCCCCTCTCTTTACAAACCCTCTGTTAATGGATTCGTACAAAGTAATAAAGGGGCTGCTGGTCCCCGTATAGCCATATTCATCTCCGATATAAAGGCTGTGTGCCTCATCAATCCCGAAATTCTCCCTGATTTTACGGATATTAATAAGCGCATACTGGGAAAAGCAGAACATGCTGATATTATCCTTTGTCATCCCATTTCTCTTTAACAGGGTGTTTATTGCTTCTCCTGCGGAAGCCGGAACATCCTCGGTAGGCGGAACGAACTTGATCAGCATATCTTTTTTGTTCTTCACACGAAGGATGTTGGAAAAACCGCAGCCCGGAAAAAGGGCTACGTCTACTCCTTCTGATTTGACTGTACACACTGAATCCACGATACCGGCATCTTCCTCTGTCCTTTCCATAATCAGAGCACAAGCGGCGTCTCCGTAATGACCGTAAAGATTTTCTTCCTCTTCATCAATCATCATATTGATGTAATCACAGCCAACGAGCAGCACTCTTTCCACATGCGGAGTAAGTGCCATATATTTTGCAGCCTGCTCAAGGGCCAGTGCCATTCCGCAGCAATTGGAATTAACATCATAGCATATACATTCATTTTTACCGCCGATTGCACTGTGTATCTTAATTGAGGTGGGAGGGGCTGTATATTCCGGAAGCTGGCTTGATAAAATTATCATATCCATATCCGAACCGGTAAGTCCTGTCTTGTCCAATAAATTGTTAACTGCCTCCAGGGAAAGGGTCAAGGTATTTCCTCCTTCATCCTCAAAGAGAAACCTCTTCTCTCTTCCGATTACATCTCTTAGAAAATGCTCAACATCCTTTCCTCTCTTACGAAAATGTTCCAAATATGGCTCATTATCCACTATACGTTTCCCATGGCTTACTGCAATGTCTCTTATCTTTACCTGTATCATGCCAATTTTCCCCTCCGGTACGTATGATTATTTAATTTCGAAATCCTCTATACCGGCTTCCTTTGCAAGTCTTCTGACCTGCATTGCTAAGATTGCACTATCCGTCATACGAAGTGTTACTTTTTTAAAGCCTGTCTGTTTGTAGAGAATAAAAAATCCTTTTAATTTGTCCTGCTTATCCTGCGTAATAACTCCCATGTTTCTGGCATCCAGCTCAAGGCTCACCTGTGCCGGATTGATTTTACTGACAGCCTTCTGATAGGCTACTCCAAAGCTTGCGATATCCTCGTCTCCAAACTTTCCGTCCAACACGATTTTCAATGCATTTCCCGAAACACTAATACTAAATTTTTCCATACACTCTCTCCTTTTCTTTTGAGTTGATGAAAAGGCTTTTTTTGCCATAATAAAACAAAAAAAGGTCCACAGCTAAGCCATGGACCTGGTATGTATCATGGCAACCCGGCTGCCGTAACTTTCGTCTTAGGCCCGTAGCTTTGCGTCCCTGTCTTTCGGCAGGTTTGCCTTTTTCATTTTGTCTTTTCATTTTGATTTATAGTTTCGTGCATAGTAAGAATTTACCATGTAATTCCATTATAGTAATTATCATGTATTTTTTCAAGTATTTCCTTTTTGTTTTATACTAAATAATAATAATTCATCAAAAAACCGGGCTGCCGGATTTTCTTCCCGACAGCCCGGATCACTTCTTTTCTTAATTACTGGATACCATGTAATACTTCAAGTACCTTTGTCTCGATTTCCTTTAGCTTATCCTCTGCCTTTGCAGCGGTATCTGCCTTTGTATAAATGTATAACTTGATTTTAGGTTCCGTACCGGAGGGTCTTAAGGTATACCAGCAGCCGTCATCAAAAGTGAATTGTACGGCGTCGGTCTTTTCTATATCAACGGTACTCTTCTCTCCTGTAAGTACGTCCGCAGCTTCGGAAGTCAGATAATCGGTGACCGTAACAAGCTTGGAGCTTCCGATGGAGCCTGCGTTGTTCTTACGGTATTCCACCATCATTCTTCCTATTCTCTCCTGTCCTTCAATACCTTCTAACACGATGGAAATGGTATTTTCACGGTAATAGCCGTACTTCTCATACAGCCCGTTTAAGACATCAATGAGAGTCTTGCCTTGTTTCTTATAGTAACCTGCCATTTCTGTCAGGATAAGAGTTGCTCCTACACCATCTTTATCTCTTAAATAGCTGCCGACATTGTAACCGATACTCTCCTCATATCCGAATACGTAAGTATATTCCTTTGTACTGTCCCATTCATTGGAAAGAGCACAGATATTCTTAAATCCGGTAAGCACGTTAAACATCTTAACCCCGTAAGCCTTTGCAATGGCACTTCCCATTTCTCCTGTAACAATGGATTTTACCATAGCTGCATTTTTCGGAAGAGTTCCCTTTTCTGCCATGGAGGTCAGCAGATAGTTGATAATTAAAACTCCTACCTGATTACCGTTTAAAGCTTCAATTTTACCGTTCTGAACCACCTCAACAGCAAGTCTGTCACAATCCGGGTCTGTGGCAATCAGTACATCTGCGCCAACTTCCAAAGCAAGCTTCTCACTTAAAGCAAAGGCAGCATGGTCTTCCGGATTGGGATAAGCTATGGTGGGGAAGGTTCCATCCGGCAATTCCTGTTCTTTTACTATATGAACATTGGTATAACCCATTCTTTCAAGAACTGTACGGACAGGAATGTTTCCGGCTCCGTTTAAAGGTGTATACACAACTCCGATGTTTTTATCTACTTCACTGTCCCTAAGGGAGATGGACATGGTCTTTTCATAGAAGCTTTCATCTACTTCTTTATTGATAATAACAAGAAGTCCCTTTTCTATTGCTTCTTCCCTTGTTGGAAGTACAGCTTCTTCAAAAAGGTCGAGCTTACCGATTTCCTCTAATATCTGGTTAGCAATACCGGACTTTATCTGAGAACCTTCCTCCCAGTATACCTTATATCCATTATAAATTTTAGGATTATGGCTGGCTGTTATGTTAATTCCTGCCGCACACTTATAGTAACGTACTGCATAGGATAATTCCGGTGTAGGTCTTAAAGAATCAAATAAATATACCTTGATACCCATGCTGTTAAAGATAAGGGCACACATCTCGGCAAATTCCGGGGACATAATACGGCAGTCATGGGCTATTGCTACACCTTTTTTTGCAAAGTCTTCTCCCTGGCTCTTAATGACCATACCTAAGGCTTTGGTTGCTCTTCCTACCACATTTTTATTCATGCGGTTTGTTCCGGCTCCAAGGATTCCTCTAAGCCCGGCAGTACCAAAAGATAAATCACAATAAAACCTGTCCTTTATCTCATCCTCCCTATCCTTTATTTCCTCCAGCTCTTTCTTTAAATCCGCATCCAGTGAGGATGCTGCAAGCCATTTTTCATATTCTTTTCTGTAATCGTTCATTTTCTTCTCCTTTCCTATTATATCTGAATATTTCGTATTAACTGTGTATTACATTATTTTCCCCTAACTATTTTACCTTATTTACGCTTTCCCGACAATATAATTTATAAGATTTATTTATCAATACTATTAGAGCAGCTTTTCGTACAGCTTAAACCAATGAAGTCCATGCTCTCCATAACCCAGGTCCACAGTCCCAATATATTCAAAGCCACAGCTCTCATAAAGCCGGATTGCCGGAGCATTATTCTCATAGACATCCAGGCGTATAGCCTTCATCCCCATTTGCCTGCTGTGGCTTACAGAAAACTCCATCAAAGCTTTTCCGATTCCGCTCCCGGTAAATGCAGGATGTACTGCCAGAGTATGAATTACTGTAATCTTATCATACCCTGCCTCCGCTTTCCAAGGGGCGGTATGGTAACCTTCTTCCGGCTCATGATTTAGAATCACCGTTCCGGCAATTCTCCCTTCACATCTTGTCACATAAAGACAACCTGCCTGTATGCCCTCTTCTGCATTTTCCCTTACCGGATAGACGCCCTTTTTCCACCCCGGATAATTTATTCCAGCCGCCAGGGCCTCATTTAATCCGTTATAAAGTTCTTCCAGCTCATCAATGTCTTCTGTTCTTCCTGTCTCTATAACAATGTTCATTAGTTCAATCTCTTTCCTATAAAGTTATTCTCATTTATTCCCGGTATAATACCAAGTCCTGCATTTCCTTTTTAAAACCGTACTCCTTAAAAGTTTCCTCCAGCTCTTTCGGATATTCTTTTACTAAAAGCCTGTTCATGCCTGGAAACAGCCTCTTCTTATGAAACCCCCGGACAAAAGTTTCCAGAACAGAATCCGTCTCCTTCCTGTCAAAAACCTTAAAGACTTTGCCCTGACGCTCCATTACCGCGACGGGTACTCCTGTCTTTAGGGCCGCCAAGGTTCCCGGCACATTTAAAAAAGCTTTTTCCTTTTGATGTGCCAAGCACTTTCCATAGGGCTGGGCTGGATCAATAGCAGGAAGCCATATCAACCCTTCCTTCGGATGCTCCATGGCATACAAAATTCCTTCAAAGTCTTCTTTCCTTATAAACTGAACACCGGATAAGCCCTTTATAAAATATCCCCTTCTAAACTGTCCGGTATACTCACCTATTCTTAAATGTTCCAGCGCTTCTCCCCATGACATTCCCGAAACCGTTTCCCTGCTTAGAATAAAGCTGCGGTCAAATAAACGTTTCAGTTCTTCCTCTCTTGTAAGACTTTTAAGAGGCCTTACAAGTTCCCAGCGCCCCGTGGTCATAGCTTTTGCATATACGCCGACCCGCTGTCTTACAGGTACCTTTAACAGCTTCTCTCTATTCTGCCACCAGCGTATTGGCTGAAAGCTGTCCGCACACACAAGGCCTTTTTCTGCCATGCTAAGAAGGACCTCAAAGGGAGACTCCCCGTTAAGAAGCTCTCTGAATCTTTGCATGAAGCTGGCTCCTCTCTTTAAAAGAGCCTCGTAAACAATCTTTTCTTTCCCTGAAAGCTCCTGAAGATTTTCTTCAAGGGGAGCCTCCCAGTCGATATCCTCATAGGAATGAAAGGAAAGTCCTTCTTTTTCCTGAAACCTCCAGAAATAGTTACCCTGGGATAACAGCTTGTCTAACTGCTCTTCCCGGTAATCAGGCACTCTTGCAGGAAAAAGGACGCCCTCCCAAAGAGCAGGGGCAAACCTTATATCCTTTAGCTGCTTGACGGCATATTCCAACTGCACCTCTTTGGTGCCGGCAGTAAAAGCCTTCTCTGTCAGGAGGGCCGTATACCTGTCTTCTGTCTGGGTCTTTACCTGCTCTCTTCTTTTCTTAATGGTCTCTTTGCGGGCTTTATCATAAAGTGCGGCGTGATAATACAATCCATCGTCTTCTACCGCTTCTTCCTTCCCGCAAAGCTTTGTAAGTAAAGAGAAAACATCTTCCCCGGTGAACAAATACCGTTCTGCAATTTCCTCTGCTGATAAAGGCCCTCTGTAACGAAGCAGCCGCCTGATAACCGCAAGCCTTTCTTCCTCCTCTGCTTCCTCAATAGCCTTTTTATAATTCTCTTCCTGCTCTTTTGCTATCCAAAGTCCCGGCTCAATATAGAGTACCTGTTCCTTCCCAATTAGGGTTTCCAGCCATTCTATGGGTATATCCAGTTCCCCGGCTATTAAATCCCCTTCTATCATAAGAAGGGAATGAAGCTGCTTCTCATCCTCCGGTAATTTATTTCTCTCGGACACCTTTCTTAGCTCTTCTTTGGAGGGAGATATCATTTCTGCCTGCTTTAGGGCATCCTCTACCGCCGAATAAATTCCCTTAGTGGTAGGCGCATAATCATACATCATGGCAGCTTCAGTCTGCTGCCTGAAAGGAAGTGACATGGGAGAAGGCATATCAAGCTGTAATTCCACCACTTTGATCTGCCCCGAGCGGATGTTAGAGAGCAGATACTCTACTCCGTCCATGTCCCAGTAATCTTCCAGGCACTCCCGCTTCGTTTCCCTGATAAGGGGGTGGTTCTCCTTTTTTACCAGGGAATCCAGCATATCAGCACTTCTCATCCTTTGCAGCCATAGAGGCGTCCTTCCGCTTTTCTTTACTCCCATCATAAGGGCTCTGGCAGTATTGTAGCGAAAATTGATATGAAAGAGAGGCGTTGCCATAAGGGCTGCTTCCAAAACTGCCCTTGCCGATTCGGTATGGATATTCTTAAGCACCCCTTCCGGCATTTCATCCGTTCCATAAGGAAACAACAGAAAACCGTCATCATCCTCACAATAGCCGATATTCATTCCTGTCATCTTAACGGCAGCATGCTGGGCCAGAATTGCAAGAGGCGCATTTACCTTTCGCCCGAAAACCGAATGAACCATAAGCTGGTTACTTCCATTGGAATCCCTGAAATGCTCCACAAGAATGGTCGTATCATCGGGTAATATTCCGGTTATTTCAATCTGATGTTTTAGAAAGTCTTCCGCTCCCTTTGCTGCAGGCTCATTCAGTCCAAGTCCCAAAAGCTCTTCATAAAGCTTCCCCTCTTCATAACGTTCCATCAGGCGCTTAAATAGCTTTCCGAAGGCAAGTCCTGTCCGAAGTCCTCTTCCCTTTATCTCGCCTTTCCAAAAGGGCAGCTTAGCACCACCTGTGTCTGCCTCTGACACGACCACCGTATCCTTATCAATCTTTACAATCTTCCAGGCAAAGGTGCCAAGAAGAAAACGCTCTCCCACTCTCGATTCAAAGATAAATTCCTCATCCAGCTCCCCAAGCTTCACACCGCCCTCCGTTCTGACGGTGTAAAGTCCCCTGTCCGGAATAGTACCTCCTGCCGATATGGCAAGCATCCGGCTGTAGGCATCTCCTTCCACTCTCTCATGAATCCTGTCATAGAGAAGTCTCGGGCGTACGGGTAAATCCCTCTCATGCTCATAATCACCCGCCAGCATGGAAAGAATGTCTTTTACATCTTCTTTGCTTACCCCACTAAAAGGATATGCCCTTTTTGTTATTTCCATTACCTCATCCACACTATAACCATCTCCGGTTGCCATAGATACCAAATGCTGTGCCAGTACATCAAAGCAAAGCCTTGGGGGAGCTGCATATTCCACCCCTCCCTGCCTTGCCACCTCTGCTGTCAGTCCGCAGTACAGGCCTTCCGATGAGGCTCTTGGGAATATGTGCATCACACTGACACGCCCCGGATTATGCCCTGCTCTGCCCAGTCTTTGCAGGGTACTGGAGATAGAACGGGGACATCCAATCTGGAACACTTCATCAATTTCCCCCACATCAATTCCTAATTCCATAGAAGAAGTAGCGCATAGAAGCCTTAAATCCCCATTTCTTAAAGAGGTTTCTACTTCAAGACGCTGCTCCTTTGACAGGCTTCCGTGATGGGTCCTGGCAAAGCCTTCCCCGCCTAACTGATTGATATAAAAAGCAAGCTTCTCTGCATACCTTCGCCCTTCCACAAATGCAATAACACTCTTGGTACCAAGGCAGTAATCAAAAATAGCCGCTGCGATTTCTTCCCAGATCGGGTCTTTCGAACCCTTCTTCCCATAGGGCAGCGGATTTGTAACTTCTATCTTTACCGCCTTTTCCATCTTTGGCGCAACAACCGTAACCGGTTCGGGAGAAAGGTAGGCTGCTGCCAGCTCTAATGGTTCAATGGTAGCTGAAAGACCGATACGCTGCAAAGGCACCTTGCACAATATATCAAGCCTTGCAAGAGAAAGCATCAGATGTGCTCCCCTTTTGGAATCAATCAAGGCATGAAGCTCATCAATAATTACTGCCTTTGCCGTCTTTAATATACCCTGCCCTGACTTGCTTGTTAAAAGAAGATAGAGGGATTCCGGTGTTGTAATGAGAATGTGGGGCGGCGTCTTAATCATAGTCCTGCGCTCGCTCTGGGTAGTATCACCGGTGCGGATGGCAATCTTTAAATCAAAGGGGGTACTTTCCTCACAGCCTGCCTCCCGCTCTTCCTTAAGAATACCATTAAGAGGCTTTTTTAAGTTCTCCCTGATATCCCCCGCAAGGGATTTTAAGGGAGAGATATAAATTACCTGAAGCTCATGCTTTAAGGTTCCCTCTCTTGCCTGTTCTTTTAACCTGTCAAGAAAGACAAGAAAGGCCGACAGAGTTTTACCTGTGCCTGTGGGCGCAGATACAAGGGTATTCTCTCCCGCCGCAATAGCTGGCCAGGAACCTTCCTGAACTTTTGTGGGCGCTCCGAGATTTTGTAAAAACCATCTGGCAGTAAGCGGATGAAAAACAGACAGAGACTCAAAAGACAAAGTCTTGTTCCTCCTTTAAACTGTATTGTGATACCTATCATATAATACCCTAATTATACCAGAATCATCGGTAAGATAGTATCCTGTTTTCACAATAACACATGAAATAGCAACTATTTTTCCAGATAATTTACAGATATTTTGTCGAAATATGCATTATTAAATATTTTTTTGATTAAACTCAAAAAATATGCTGACAAAATCCCCTTACGAATTTATAATATAATAGTTATTGTTATTAAAAAACTATATAAAGGGAGCACATATGAAAATGAATAAAATGAGTATAACCAAAAAACTGATTTTAAGAATTTCTTTGACACTTATTATTTCTCTCTTAGTTATTTCTTTCATCGACTACATTATCTCCAGGAATGAAATTAACCGCTCCAATGATATCCTGTTAAAAAATGCCATCGAAACTTCTTTATATGAGATAAAAAAGAATTATACTTATACCACAGGAGCTTCCGCCTGGATGACAGAGGAACAGGCAAAGCAGGCCGCTCTGGATACCATAAATGAGTTCATCACAGGTATGGCAGGTACAGCAGATACGAAGTCCGATACCGATGCCACCTCCAGTGCCACTGCTTCTGCACTAGACTCAGAGCCTGTTATCAGCCTTGGAAAAAATGGCTATTTCTTTATTACCGACTCCAAAGGCAATATCCTATACCACCCTTTTCTAAAGGATAACATCTATGACATGAAGTCCAGGGACGGACGCCATATCATCCAGGACATCATAAAAACAGCCCAAAGCGGTGGCGGCTCTCTGCATTATTCACTGACAAGCGAAAACAGCACCGTATCTGAGAGCAGGACTGTTTATACCGAGTACTTTCCGACCTGGGATTGGGTAGTAACTGCTGTTATTTATGATTCCGACCTTCTTAGAGGTCCTACCCGTATCCTTTATACCAATATAGCCTCTCTTGGTATTATTCTGGTTCTGTCACTGTCGGTTATTGTGATATTTTCCAGAAGGATAACCTCTCCCATAATAAAAATTGCCAAATCCCTGCAGCGTGTTTCAGAAGGCGATCTTACCGTTGAGAAAATCCATGTCAAGGCACAGGATGAGACCCGGCTGTTAAATGATTCCGTCAATCTTTTAATTGACCGTTTTCATGATATGGTTAAATCCATACTCGTATCCAGTAACAGCTTAAGCAGTTTTTCATCCGATCTGAAAGACTCCTATAATCTGGCGGCTGAAGCAAATGCGGCAATTGCGGCTTCTATTGTCCAGATAGCTTCTGCCGGTGATGACCAGGTTAAGGATATTTATGAAGGTGTCACGGAAATGAATGCTCTTGGCGAACATATCCTTGAAACAGCAGGTAAAAGTGAAAATGCAAGGCTTACTGCAGACCAGACCTTACACTTAAAGGAAAACGGTCTTGCATCCGTAGGTGCCTTAAAAGAAGCAAGCCTTGAAAATACTACCACTTCCAGACAGCTTGAGTCAGTAATAGAGAATATGCATAAGCAGTCCCAGGAAATCGGCTCTATTGTAACTGTTATTGCCCAGATAGCAGAGCAGACCAACCTTTTAGCACTTAACGCAAGCATTGAAGCCGCCAGAGTAGGTGAACAGGGTAAAGGATTTGCCGTAGTGGCAAGCGAAATACGCAGTCTTGCCAATGAAACTGCAGGCGCTGTAGACACTATCAGCAAAATGGTCTTTGAGGTTCAAAGCCAGTCGGAAAATGCCGAAACTTTTGTTAGAAAAAATGCCTTAAGTGCAGAAAATATCAATGCTACCGTTTCTCAGACTGAAACTTCTTTTCACCTTATAGCAGAGGAATTGCAAAAGCTGGTTCTGGACATTCAATATATAGCTGTGAATAATAATTCTATTAACACAAAGAAAGATACCCTGTCCATATTATTAAAAGAACTTTCCAGGCAGACCGAAGAGGTATCCAGTTCTATTGAAGAAATAACCTCTTCCTCCGAACAGCATACGCAGGTAATGAATACTATTTCTGACAGCATCACCAGACTGCATGATATGGCGGACAGCCTGGACAAAACGATCTCTGTCTTTACTGTATAAAGGCAGTGTGATTGACACAGCATTCTAAAAGCGTTATGATTTCCATATCAAAAGGCTCTTTATTCTTAACACAGCCGGAAAGGAACAAAAGATGAGTGAATTTCTAAAGGTAGTAACTGAAAGAAGATCTGCAAACAAATTTATTAAGGGAGGAAAAATACCCAGAAAGGATTTCGAAGCGATTTTTGAAAATCTTTCACAGGCTCCTTCCTGCTTTAATTTGCAGCATGCCCATTACTATGTTGGGGAAAGTGATGAAATTATAGAAAAGATGTATCAGGCATCTTACAGACAGTATAAAGTAACAACTGCTTCAGCGGTTATTATTGTAACCGGTGATTTGGATGCTTATAAAAAGGCTTCTGAAATATATGAAAGTTCCAAATTCTTAAATATTATCGATGAAAAAGAATATGATGACATGCTTGCAGCTATTTTCGCTCTGTACGAAAGCGGAGGAGCCGCCTTCCAGAGCGATGAAGCAATCCGTAACGCTTCCCTTTCTGCCATGCTTTTCATGCTTCTTGCCAAAGACCTGGAATGGGATACCTGTCCTATGATTTACTTCGATAGTGAAAAAGCAAGGGAAATATTTGATATTCCCGAAAATGAGGTCCCCGTTCTTATGATAACCATGGGAAAAATGGATACGACCAGTTTTCG
Organism: Anaerocolumna xylanovorans DSM 12503; assembly: GCF_900143645.1. GTDB lineage: Bacteria > Bacillota > Clostridia > Lachnospirales > Lachnospiraceae > Anaerocolumna > Anaerocolumna xylanovorans. The sequence continues at coordinate 357,655 of NZ_FRFD01000004.1, forward strand.
TGTCAGAGGCTACAGAAAACCGCCCAAGGAATATGTAGTCTATAAATAGACTATCCTTCCGATTTCAGCAGACTAAAAATACAGCATAAGGAGAATTATTATGGAAGCTTTGTTAATTAAGGGCGGACTGATACATGATGCCGTCAGCGAAATCCCCTACATAGCGGACATCTTAGCCATAGACGGGAAAATTACTAAGATACAGCCGGATATTCCCCCGGAAGATGGTATGAATGTTATAGATGCCAGGGATTCATGGATATATCCCGGTCTTGTAGAGGCCCATTCCCACATCGGTCTTTCCGGCTATGGCATCGGCTTTGAGGGTAAGGATTACAACGAAATGAACGATATCTTAACTCCCCATCTTCGTGCCATTGATGCCATTAACCCTATGGACCCTGCTTTATTGCAGGCGGCACAGGGCGGCGTAACCAGTGTGGCAACGGGCCCGGGAAGCTCTAATGTATTAGGAGGTACCTTTGCCGCCATTAAGCTGTATGGCACGCGGATCGACAATATGATAATAAAAGAAAAGGCAGCAATGAAATGCGCCTTCGGTGAGAATCCTAAACGGATATATAAGGATAAGAATAACTTCTCCCGTATGTCAACTGCAGCCAAGCTTAGGGAAATCCTTTACCAGGCAAGGGAATACCAGGAGAAACTTATAAGTGCCGGTGATGATAAAAGTAAAAAGCCCGCCTTTAACATGAAATTAGAAGCCCTGCTTCCGGTATTAAACCGCGAGATACCGCTAAAGGCCCATGCCCACAGGGCAGATGATATCTTTACCGCCATCCGCATTGCTAAGGAATTTGATCTAAAGCTTACTATAGAGCACTGTACGGAAGGTCATCTCATTGCCGGCGAACTGGCAAAGGAAGGCTATCCCGTTGCAGTAGGACCTTCCTTTAGCCATGCTACTAAGTTTGAATTAAAAAATAAATCCTTCACTACTCCCGGAATCCTGGCAAAGGCCGGAGTTCCTGTTTCCATCATTACCGACAACCCGGTAACTCCGCAGCAGTATCTTTCCCTTTGTGCAGGCCTTGCTGTAAAGTCCGGCATGGAGCCCTTTGAGGCTTTAAAGGCAATTACCATTAATCCTGCCAGACATATCGGTATCGAAGACAGGGTAGGTTCCCTGGCTGTCGGCAAGGATGCCGATATCGTATTGACCGACGGAGACATCCTATATTCCCAGACCAATGTACTTCGGACTTACATTGACGGAAAACTCATTGAACCAACTGGCTCCTGTGACAATCCCGAGGGCTTATTATAAGGCTATACCGTGATGGAATCCAGGAAGTCTCTGATACGCATATTGACTTCCTTTGCATTTTCCGTTGGCATGTGGGGCCTGTGTCCGCAGCCGGGGACAATCCATACCCCGGCTTTCGGACATTTCTTTTGCATGTCAAGCAGTCTCTCCTCTGTGGCATAGGTATCAAGCTCACCGCCAATTAAGAACATAGGCATTGTAAGCTGTTCCCAGTCCTTATCCGTAAGGCAGGGATACAGCCTCCAATCTCTTATACTCTGCTGCATATGGTGCTTCCAGTCCCCGCCGGTAGCCTCCATGTTCTGGATTCTTATTTTCTCTATAAAGGCTGTCTCATTTCTTTTTAGCAGAGCCTCCGGTTCATAATCTTCGGATCCTGTTCCGTCAGGCACTCCGCCGCAGCCGATTGTTACAATACTCCTCACCAGGTCAGGATACTTTGCCGCCAGATGAAGGGCCACACCTCCACCCAGACTGTAACCAATCAAATGCACCTTGTGAAGTCCCATACTTCTTATAAATCCCGCCATATCTTCTGCAATAACGGAAGTATCCCAATCCTTTCCTTTTGCTGTGGTTCTTCCATGTCCTCTGAAATCCGGCAATAAAAGCCGGTACTGATTGAAGAACGGTTGAATCTGTCCGGAAAAGGCTATAATTCCTCTGCTGTAACCGCTATGTAAAAAAAGGATGGTTTCTCCAAGCCCGATATCCTCATAGAAAATATTGCAGTCTTTCACCTGACAGTAAGGCATTAAGACCACCCCTTTGCTTCTTCTGCTAAAAACAAATGCTTCTTAAGGCCATGATAGTAATTCCCCTTGATCGCCGTAAATTCAAGTATGCTGTAATCCGGATCCGTAGGTCCAAGAGGATAATACATTTCATCCCCCTGCTTCCAGAAAGCTTTCTTTGTTTCTTCATCCATATGAATCTTCATTTCACCGGTAAGCATTAACCCATGAAAATCCTGTGCATCCAGGAAATAAATTGCTGCTTTCGGGTTACGAAGCCACTGCCCTATACGTATGGATGAGGTATTAGTTGAAAACCAGAAAGTAGAAAGACCGTCATTTCTTAACCGGAACATTGCTTTCCCATTGGGGTAACCTTCCTCATCTATTGAACATACAATAGCATCTCTGCTGGTTTCTACCAGTCTCATAATGTTTTCTCTTGCTTCTCTTTCCATCTTCACACCCATTCGTACCGCATTTTACGGTACTGCCATAAATAGCATCCTTTCATTTATTTTATTTTTTAACCTTTACTCCTCCAAATTTCCAATAATATGCCTTAGCATATCTTCAAAGACGTCAACCTCTTCCTTTTTAAACCCTTTATAAAACAACTCATTCATCCGCTCCGATACACTGTCATATTCTTCCTTATATCTCCTGGCCTTGTCCGTTATGGATATGATGACCTGCCTTCGGTTTTTCTTATCGGCAGTCCGCTCTACCAGTCCGCTCTCTTCCATTCTGTCGAGCATGCCGGTCAAAGTCGTTTTTGCCAGGGAAGTCAGATGCCCTATCTCACTGATTGTGAGACTTTCCCTTTCCCACAATACATAAAGAATCCTACCCTGGGCACCGTTAAAGGCATCTATTCCGCTCTCCTTTAGCATTTTCTCAAAAGCCCTGCCCTGAAGCTGTTTGATCTGTGAAATAAGAAATCCTCCGTATGTTTTAATCTCTTCCACCTCCATGCTATATAGTATAGTACTATATAGAACTACTGTCAACCAAAATATTCCATCCCAGCTCCATTTCTTTCCTCAGTACACCTCAAGTTTGTGCCGAGGATTTCGCAGGCCCGCCTGCGAAACTGCCCAAATAGAAATTTGAAGAAAGCAATAAAAATTCCCGCCCGAAAACTTCCGGCGGGAATTTTTATTATTTCAGGGGGTATTCATATCCAAATAAAGAAGGAATATCAATCTTTCCAGCAAGCTGTAATAATGGAATGTGCTCCGATTTCTACCGGACAGCTCTTTCCATCCATCATGATTTCAAAATTCTGTTCCTCGTTTGTCTTGTTAAGAGCAACAAGCACCATCCCGCCATCCGGATTCAGAAATCCGCAGCAATCTAATTTATCGGTATATCTGGAAACCAGAACTCTCTTTGCTCCAGCCTTAATAAAACGGCTGAAATGTCCTATATAATAATAAGATAATTTTACATCAACCGTATCCTGTGTGGTATCACACATAACAGGTGCATCGCAGAAATTACCTACATGGTTGGGTCCGCCTTTTTCATCCAGAATAAGATTCCAGTCTATATAGCCATTCATTCCGGAATTTAAGTTTCCGATTATATCATGTGCATACATTTCCGCATTCTGTGTCTGGTTCGCTGTGGCAAATCTGGAATATTCCACACAGCCTTCCGTAAAAATAAGCTCTTTACCGGGATATTTATCCCTGATACACTGCAGCGCTTCAAAGTGATCTCCCGTATACCAATGGAAGGCAACACCTGATATGTCCTTTAAGGCTTTCTCATCTGCAAATACTTCCTCACAGCGCTCTACGATCAAATCCTTGTTATGATCCCAGCAACTGATCTTTACATCCAAAAGCCCTGCCGCTTCAAGTTTTCCCTTTAAGTGTTCACAGGCAAAACGTCTTTCATCTTCCCCCGTAAACTGGCAGGAATCCCATGTTTGTACCGCATTGGGCTCATTCTGGATGGTAACACGTTTGATTACGATCCCTTCTTTTTCATAGGCTTTAAGGTATTTTACAAAGATTTCTGCCCATGCATCATAATATTCTTCTTTTAATTTTCCGCCATTGTTCATCTCATTATTGGTTTTCATAAAGCCGGGCGGACTCCAGGGAGAAGCCAGCAGCTCAATATCCTTATTACGCTTTAGGGCTTCCTTGATAAAGGGAATCTGATATTCAAAATCTCCTTCAATAGAGAAAGTCTCAAGCTTCGTATCGTTTTCTTCCACATAAGCACGGTTTCCCAAGGAGAAATCACAGCTTTGGATATGTGTCCTGCAAAAATTATATTTATTGCCATCTTCTCCGAAATATAACGTAAGAAGTTTATCTTTGTTTTCCTCACTCATTTTACTCCAGGTATAAGCGGACGCTTCTGTAAATGCACCGCCAAAGCCCAGAATTTCCTGTCTCATTTCCCTGGGATAAACCTTTAACAGCTTAAATTCTTTTGTTGGAGTATAGGTAAACTCTCCATCTCTTTCTTCAAACTTTACATCAGCATTCGTTGTATATATTTTCATGCCAAATCCCCTTTCTACGGCTCACTGTTAAACCGGTCGAGAGCCTGCTGTGTTATCTCAACTGCTCGGTCTAAATCCATTCTTTTCAATTCACTTATATAATTGTCCCATTCGGTATTAATATTCATAACACCGGTAATAAAATTAACTGCCATGCTGTTCATATACTTTGTGACATCCGCTACAATCTTACTCCGCTCCTTTGATTCCGCACTGGTGTAGGTCAGAGAATTAGACAAAATATAAGAATCATCTCCTGTATTCCAGACTTTATAGCCTTCCAGATCCTGCTTAGGAACAGCATTTAATTCCCTTGTCCAGTCATATAAACCTCCAAGCCTGTTAGGAGGCAGCAAATACAATGCCTGCGCCTGTCCCATACTGTATTTGGAATTCTTTGAAATTTTATCCGTTACCTGGGGTTTTCCTTTGGAATTATAAGTAAAGGTGTCTTTTTCAATGCCATAATTAGCAAGAAGCGAACCTTCCTCCGTATAAAGATAGTCCAGCAATTCCATGGCGATTTCAGGATATTTGCATTTTGCAGATATCGTAACCGGATTGCCGATTCTACTGTCCTCTCTTCGGATATGCAGTACGTCACCTTCCTTTTTTACAGGAGATGCAACAGGTATAACATCCATCCCCGGAACAGCCTGTTCATACTGGGACATCATAATATACATAGCATTCCATGCTCCCGTCTGACCGCTCTCCACCATGGACTTATCCACCTGCCACTCACCGTTTATCATGAAATCGTGGTCAATTAAGCCTTTCTGGTACCAATCATTTAACAGTGTCAGATATTCCTTCCAGCCTTCCATAGCAGGTCCGTATACCACCCTGCCATTTACCTGCATGAAATTTTCATAGACCCCAAAACCGGCACTTAAGGCATGGGAATATTCAAGATAGCCATTTGCACCAATGCACAGAGGTGCATATGCTTTCTTTTTTTCTTTGAACAAGGTCAGCATATTTTCCCAATCATCATAGGTTACCGGAACGTCAAGACCAAGCTCGTCAAGCCAATCTTTCCTTACCTGTAAACCCATCCAGGGGCCCTGTTTCTTTGTGTAAATATTGTAGCATCCGGCAACTCTTCCCGAAGCGGTCGTGGTGCATTTTAACGCATAAGGATCCTGGTCCCGTAAGGCATTGTAATCCTTCAGATAAGTATTCAAATAAGGTGTCAGGTCCATATAATAGCCGTCGTCAATAGCGGCATCCAGCCCTTCCGGATATCCGTAGCCATAGTGGGATATAATATCCGTAAAATTATCCGAGGCAATCATAGAGTAATAAGCATCATTTTCTGAACCGATTTCAGGTATTACAAATTCCAGGCGAACTCCTGTACGCTTTTCCAGCTCCTTAAAGAACATATTATCATTATAATCTTTTATGATTCCTTCCAGATTGCTGTCAAGCCCTGCAAATACCGTTAGTGTAACCGGCTTGTCAGTTAAGGGAAGTTTCATACTCTGATTGGAGGTGTCCTCTGTTCCGGTTCCTTTTATATCTCCTGTTTTATTCTTAGCTGAACAGCCAAAAAGAACAGATGCTGTCATGGTCAGGATTAACAGTATGCTGATAATCCTCTTTATTTCCTTCATACTTCCTCCCTGGCACCTTGGACAATATTATTATAAATAACTTTCCCTTCGAATACATAGGGGCAACTTTTGATATTCGTTATGAAAATTATACTTCTATCAAGCCAATTCGACTAATTGCTTCTCAAAATTACTCTTGTATTGTCCTGGAGTGATTCCTTCGTATTTTTTGAATGTACGGATCAGCGATTTTGAATCCAGGTAACCGATTGCTTCGGCCGCCTCTCTTACGCTTTCACCAATTAAAAGTCTTCTCTTACATTCTTCAATCCGCCTGATATGTATCATATCTGTAATACCATAGCCGGTATAGCTCTTAAAAGTACGTCCAACATAGGACAGATTCATGTCAAGCTTGTCTGCCAGAACAGAAACATTCAGATTCGGATCCATATAATTATCTTCAACAAAATTTATAATTTCCTGCACCCAACAGGGATATTCATTCGTCAGGCACTTTTGTAAATGTTCCGTAATCTCTTTAAAGATATCATTCATAATATGTCTTGCAGATTCTATGGATTTCGCCTTTAACATCCGCTCCATAGGATTGAGCTTCCGAAAGAACTCTCCGTCGCTTCTTCCGATAATGTCGCTTAAGCAGCTATAGACCGTATTAATCAAGGCAAACATCCTGCATTTGTTAATATCCATGCAATGGATATCCTTAATGAACATTTCATCCAGTATCTGGTTCAACAGTTCCGCAGCCTGTTCATATTCCTTGGATGCAATAAGGTTATATAGCTTTTTCTGCCTTTCCATAAGCTGGCTGTCGTAACTATATATGGTATCATAAGCTGTGCTTGTCTCTTCATAAAAGGCAAAGGCTTCATAATCTTTCCCCCAGAAAGATTGAAATGACAGAACCAAAGTCGCCTCATTATAGGCCTTTGAAAACATTTCACAACCCTTATGCACCTTGCTTGCCCCAATATTTACTTTTAGATTCAAAAGCTTTTTGTAGATGTTTAGGCACTTCCTGATATCAAAAGCCAAAGAACCATCTGCCAGCGCTTCTTCACTGATATTGATTACACACAGGTGCATTCCGTCAACATCGCTTAAAAAGCCGGTATATTTGGATAAAATGGTTTCTTCAAAAATATTTTTTATTACAAACTTTAACAGCTTGAATGTATTTTCTTTTTCCGACTCGGTAATTCCTTTAAATAAATTGCACTCCATAATATCCACATAGGTGACAGCCATGGCAATAAACGGCCTGTTCAGATCGAATTCCGTATTAGAGGCAATGGTCTCCTCCAGAATGCTTTCATCATAATTCCAACCTTTCACATAGCCCGTAACCATCTGGTTAAACAATGCGTCCTTTGCCTGATAACAGGAATTACTCAAAGTCTTATTCTCCGTATACAGGTTCTCTATATAATTCTCAACGTTATCAAAATTGATATCTTTGACAATTTTCTTATTTTTCTTAAGTGCTGCAAATAATCTGGATATCGGCTTATAATTCTTAACGGAATAATACCATGCCAGCATAAAAGCCAGCGCTATCATCACAGTAAGCTGCAATCCTATTCCAAGTACCAGATTATTCATTTCCTTCATATAATGACTCTTTGGTATGGTAATGCAGTATTTGAAATCAAAATATTGGGAAGGCATATAGGAATTCACATATTTTATATTTCCGATTTTTCTTTCTATCAATTTGTTTTCATTGCCATAATCGTTATAGGATATGACATCTTCGGCTATACTTGCCTTGTTGTCACTTAAAATCTGATTTTTGGGGTTAACCCAATAAATCTTACCCTCTTTCATAGAAACAATATTCTCTGAGATGTTCTTCCAGGGAACCACTGTTACAACAGTAGCCAGCTTATCCTTATAATTGTAATTGTAGACATTCTGCAAAAACAATATGGTACTGTTTCCGTCCTTATCCTTTATAATCTTATACCCGTTATAATTCGGAGTATTAATATCATTAAGCATTTCTTCTTTCGTCAATTGATAGCTGTCAGCAAAAATATAATTTATTTCAGATGAATACAGCTTTGTATTCGTTACAATGCTGTCACTCTCATAAAAATAAATAAATATCTCACTGCAAAAGTTAATACTGCTCTTAATCGTATTAATTTCATCTTTCAGCTTCCAGGCCTCCAGCAAATCACTGTTGGAAAAGTCCCTTAGGTTTATCAATTCACTCAGTTTATCATTCTCTGCCAGCAGATTACTTGTCTTAACCACTGTCTCCAGATTATCATCAAAACCGTTCTTTAACTGTGACAACGTAGAGGATTGTGAGGCACGAATATCCTCTAATACAACCTTTCCGTAATTTATGTACACGAATAAAGAAATCAAAATAGGGAGCGTTCCTATTACCAAATATGAAAATAAATAAGAATAAAATATCTTATCTCGTGTTTTGAAACCAACTAATTTCTTCATCATATTCTCCCTCCATAACCATTTACATATGACGTTTAAACACCGGCACCCCAAAATATTATCAATTAGAAACGTTTCTAAGCCATGGCACATATTTTTATAAATCGTCAGTCTTTTCTTTTATATGTTTACATTACTCTGGCTTTAGCAGAATCCCTGTATATAATCTCCCCCATTAAATGTTCCGAGATTCCCTTTTCATCATTTTCAACCATATCCATTAAAATCTCTACCGACCTTATTCCCTGTCTTGCAATGGGATTTCTTACGGTAGTAAGTGCAGGAGTAAAATATCTTGCAACTTCGATATCATCAAATCCGACTACGCTGATATCCTCCGGCACTCTGTAACCCAATCTGTTAAAGGCCTTAATACAGCCAATAGCGCTGTAATCATTGGCTGCTACAATGGCATCCGGAATCGGATGGTTCCCCAGCCGGAATCTTGAGATGACGTCATTGTAAGCATAGCTTTCTTCAAACATTCCTTTGAAGAAATACTCGTCATTCACTTCAATCCCAATCTCCTCAAGGGCTGCCATATACCCTCTCTTTCGTTCCTGATTATCGTAAGTATATTCTTCTCCTTCTATGAAATAAATACGCTTATGCCCTAAATGAATCAGATACTTTGTCAAATCATATCCGGATTTATAAGAATCAAATAAAACACTGGAAATATCGGTTCCGTGCATATCTCTGTCTAAAAATACCGTCTTTATCTGGTTTTGTGTAATCAGCTCTATCTCATGTTCTCCCACGCGCTCAATGTCAAATACAATAATTCCGTCAAAATTCTTGCTTAAGACATTGCTTAAGAGCATCCGCTTGTCCCTGCTGATAACAATATTTAGCCCAAAACCCCTTCTCCTTAGCTCCTTGAATATGGAGTCTACTAACACATAGAAATAATGCCCGCTCACACTGGAGGAGAAAAGCCCAATGGTCATACTCTTTCTGGCTTTAAGCATCTTTCCGTTCATATCAGGAACATATTTAATGCTCTCTGCAACTTTTATAATTCTATTCTTCGTATCCTCGCTGACAAGAGGAGAATTGTTTAAAGCATTGGATACTGTTGATATAGACACTCCTGCTTCCTTTGCCACATCTTTGATTGTCGCTTTTTTCACTATTATCACACCACTCTTTTCATAAAACGTTTTTATTATTATAACATATGTACAATAACAGCACAAGTATTTTATGCAAATAACATATTTTAACCAAGTTATTTTTTCCATTTGTATAACTTCACTATATTTCTCATCATTTATACTCCACTTTTACTTTATGCAATAAGCAGAATATATTTGTTATAATGTCGAATTTAATGTATAATATACTGCGTAATCATTGTATTATCTCAATTCATCATCGTTTTTTCCAATTATTCCTTTTAATAGATAGTATATAATTTATACAGCATATAATATTTTTTATATATTTCTATAAACGTTTTTATATATATAAATATCAAACGCGACTTTGTACCTGCGGCCCAATGTTTGCAGGTATAGGAAAGGACATGGTTATTTTTATGATTCTTCAAACAGTTACAAATTACGGAAAGGTTGACGGTGTTTTATCTCCTATGGGCTTTGCCCTTTACAAGGGTATTCCCTACGCAGCACCGCCTGTCGGTGAGTTGCGTTTTCATCCGCCTGTGAAACCCGTAAGCTGGGATGGCGTACGTGTATGTGACCATTTCGGCAACGCCTGTCTGCAGCCAACGCCGCACACACCTGATACCTTCTACGGCAAAGAGTTTTATGCAAGCGGCGATTATCCCCCTTCTCTGGCGGAAGACTGTCTTTACCTGAATGTATGGACTCCTGCCAAATATGTGAATGATAAACTGCCCGTCATGCTGTGGATTCATGGAGGAGCTTATGAGTGCGGATATGGTCATGAAATTGAATTTGATGGTGATGAATATTGTAAAAGAGGCATCATACTGGTGACAATTAACTACCGTTTGGGTGTTTTCGGATTTTTTGCCCATCCCGAGCTTTCAAAAGAAAGCAATGGTTCCAGCGGCAACTATGGCCTTATGGACCAGATAGCCGCCCTAAACTGGGTCAAAGAAAATATTAAAGCTTTTGGCGGAAATCCCGACAATATTACTGTTTGCGGGCAATCAGCCGGAAGCCGCTCGGTCAATGCCCTTGCCTGCTCTCCTTTAACAAAAGGGCTATTTGAGCGTGCCATATGCCAAAGCGGTTCCGGACTTACAAACCCCTTTTCCACTGCCTCCTTAAAGGAAATGGAACAGCGTGGTCTGGATTTTGTGGCATGCACAAATGCCGGTTCCTTTGAAGAATTTAAGAAAATGAGCGGCTTGGAATTATTAAATCACTATACGAAAGATTATAAGAATAATCCCAGGTTTGAAAAGACCGGCTTTCATATCTGCACAGACGGATATGTCCTTCCCTCTTCCGTAGAGGATTGTATCTTAAAGGGCCTTACTCATGATATTGATTATATGACAGGTTCCAATTCCGATGAATTTCTTGGAACAAAGCAACTCCTCGACGGTAATTTGAACTGGGCAGATATCCATATAGCCGCAAAAAGGAAGCCCTTCTTTCATTACTACTTTGCCCATAAGCTGCCCGGTGATAGGGAAGGTGCTTTTCATTCTGCGGAATTATGGTATATGTTCGGCACCATAAAAAGATGTTGGAGGCCTATGACAGAGAAGGATCTGACATTGTCAGGTATCATGCTGGATTATTGGAGTGCCTTTGCAAAATACGGCTCACCAAGGGCCCCCTTCCTCAAATCCTGGACGCCTTATTCGAAAGAAGCTCCGCTTTCCATGTGCTTTTATGATGATTCCTATGGCATGGAATGTCTAAAATAACCTGCTAAAAGCCAGTTGCCGGTTCTGTGTAATTACTTCCCACAAAACCGGCAGCTGGCTTAACGTTTATTTGTAAATTCCTTATATTATTCTATTTATATCCGTGTTCGTCGCAATAAGCAGCCCACTGTGTCTTAAACTGTTCCTGACAAGTTTCAATACCTGCGTCTTTTACTTTATTTCTGAATTCAGCTACAGCTTTATCAACATCTGCTACAAGACCAGCCTGAAGAGGAGCCAAATACTGTCTCATAACATCTGATACTGCACTTCTTTCAACTTCATATGCAGTGTAATCTTCTGCAAAACCACCAAAAATATTTACGTTAGGGAATTTTGTCTTAGCTGCAAGTTCGCCGTATTTTGTAAACATCTGGTTTAAGATAGCATCGCTTTCCTGAGGAAGTTTGAAATCGCCGTTTCTTAAATCCCATGTATTCATATTTTCATACTTGTAGTCTTCAGACAGGTTCTTATAGTTACCGTTAGCATCAACCTCATAGTGAGTACCTAAAATACCATACTCAACAAGGTCATTTACTTCCTTATCATACAGTAATAAATCAAGTACCATTAATGCTCTGTCCTGATTCTTGGAGCTTGCTAAGATAGAAGTAGCATTCTGTGTTGCATGTGCAGGGAAGATAACGCCGGTTGTTTCGCCATAAGCAATATAGGCAGATTTCCAATCGGGATGGTTCTTCTCATACTCTGTAATAGCTGCAATGTCCTTATTAGGATTCTGTCCGGCAACAACTGCTGCACAAGTACCATTTTTGTATGCATCAGCATCGTTTGTATCAGATAATGCACTTCTTGACCAGAGTCCTTCATCAGCGAATTTCTTCATAAGCTTCATATCATTTACAAAGTCATCGGAATTCCAGTAATCATAAACTGTTGAAGGAGTATCATAGTTAGCTGCAAGACCATAAGGTAAACCATTGGGTGTAACCCAGGGATACTTATAGTTAAGAATGTTAGCAGCATCAAAAGCAACCTGTAAGCCTGAACTTTCACCTGTTGTTACAGATAATAAGCCCTGCTTCGGATCATTTTTCTTAATTCCAAGAAGGTAAGCTTCTAAGTTCTCAACGGAGTTCGGAACAGGAAGATCGTATTTTGCCCTTAAATCCTCTCTGTAGGAAACGCCGGATACTGTGTATTCAGGCCATGTATTCGGAATAGCATACAGCTTTCCGCCAACCTTACACTGATCTAATAAGCTGGTATCCATGGACTTGGCAATATTAGGAGCATCTTTTGCAATCAGGTCATCAAGTTCTGCAAAAGCGCCGGAGTTGGCTAAGGTTGCATAGTTTATCCAGTTTGCAGTATAGATAAGGTCTGCTGCACCGGATGTAAGCTCTAAGTTATACTTCTGGGTCCAGTCAGTCCATGTGGAGAACTGGAAGTCTACTGTAGCATTTGCTTTTTCTAATAAAAGCTTGTTGAGAGCATCTTCAACTACCTGCTCATCCTTAGGAGCATCACCCATTACATAGAATACCAAATCTACTTTTTTAGAAATATCAGGGGTGGCTTCTGCAGGAGTGTCTGTTGTTTCTGCAGTCTTTGTGGGAGTTGGTGTGTTTTCATTTTTGTTTCCGGAAGTGTTATCTTTCTTACCGCAAGCGGCCAAAGAAATCACTAAGGAAGCAATGAGAAGTAAACTAAAAAGCTTCTTGATTTTTTTCATATTCATCCTCCTAAATATAATATTATTTATATTAAAAACGCCGTCTGGCGCCTTAATATCAACCCTTTACAGCACCTACCGTAATACCGGATACAAAATACTTCTGTACAAAGGGATAGAATAGTAATACCGGACCGGTAGCAACAACTGCCATGGCAAGCTTAATGGATTCTGTAGGAAGGTCCGCTGTTGAAACACTGGTATTCTGTGCCATCTGCCTTAATGCCTGAGTAGCATTCAGTAAATCATATAAGTAGAACTGTAATTCCCATGTCTTACTGCTGGTACTGAACATAGAGGAACGGTACCAGTCATTCCAATAACCAATTGCAAGGAACAATCCAATGGTAGCAAGTCCGGGTCCAAGCACCGGCATTACAATTTTAAGAAAGATTGTTACATGCCCTGCACCATCTATTTTTGCCGACTCTGCAATTGCATCCGGAACAGATTCTTTAATGAAGGTTCTCATTAAGATTACTAAGAACGGACTCATTAAAGCCGGGAACCATATTGCAAAGGTAGAACCCTTCAGGCCAAGTACACTGGCGTACATTAAGTACCAGGGAATCATACCGCCGCCGAAAATACTGGTAAAGTAAATGATAAAGGATATATTATTGCGGTATTTGAACTCGGGTCTGGATATAACATAAGCTGTCATTGTTATTATAAAAAGTCCAATGCCTGTACCAACTATGGTATAGTAGAAGTTCATCTTATACGCCTGTAAAATATCCTGCGGAGCCTTAAAAATTGTTTTATATGCCGATATTGTAAAGTTCTTCGGCAATAAACCATAACCTTCTGTAATGATGGTATAGTTATCCGTAAAGGAACCGGAAATAATTATAATAAACGGAAACACACATACAGCTGCCATAAAAGTCAGCAGAATATATATAATTACTTTAAAAACGATTGTTGAACCTGATTGCTTTATCTTCATTCCATTCACTCTCCTTTAGAATAATGCATAATCCGAATTCTTTCTCTTTACGATAAAGTTCGTTACCATAATTAAGACGAATCCGAATAAGGACTGATAAAGACCTGCTGCTGTACCAATACCGATGCTTAACGGCTGGGTCGTAGTGATACGGTATACATAGGTATCAAAGATATCCGTTGCATTGTATAATACGCCGTTTGTTCCGACCATCTGGTAGAACAATTCGAACTGCCCTTTCATAATGCTTCCTAATGAGAATAAGAACAGGATAATAAAGGTAGGTTTAATTAACGGTAAGGTAATATAGCGTATCTGCTGTACAAGGCTTGCACCGTCAACTTTTGCCGCGTCATAATATTCATCACTGATTCCGACAATCGTTGCCAGATATACAACCATACCGTAACCGATATTTTTCCAGATATAGAATACCGTTATCAGGATGGGCCAGTAATGAGGTGTGTTATAGAAGTCAATCTTTTGGCCGCCCATAGCAGCAACCATAGTATTTACTACACCGGAGTCATATTCAAATAAGTTATAAACCAAAACCTTAAGAATAACGAAGGATACGAAGTAAGGCATGAACATCAAGGTCTGTGATGTCTTCTTAAACCATTTCACACCTGCCTGGCTGACAAAGATAGCAAATACAATCTGTAATATGTTACCTAATGCGATAAATACAAAATTGTAAAGAACCGTATTTTTCGTAAGTTTGAATAAATCTGCTTTTAATAGATACTCGAAGTTCTTCATTCCTACGTAAGGACTTCCCCATAATCCGTCACGGAAATTGAAGGAAGTAAAAGCATAATACACACCTATCATAGGAAGATAATTGTTTATTAACAGATAAACTGCGGCAGGAACTAACATTGCGAAGAGAACCCAGTTTTTTCTTAATTCATATAGGAAACCATGTTCTTTATAAATCTCTCTTTCCGTTTTTTCAACTATCTTTACTGCTGCATAAGCTATAATCGATAATATTAAGACTACATATACAATTGGAGAGATAAAAATAGCATCTGTGCCGATTTTCTTATTGGCAAAAGGCATATAAACGATAGCAACCACTGAAAGCGCAATGTTAAATATCATTGCCGATTTCGCTGTAAAATACAAATGCAGATTGCCTTTTGACTCCTTCTTTTTCATAAAGACTCTTATAACAAATATAATATTAAAGTAAACGGATGCCACTGCAAGTATCAGCAGAATCATTGTAAATAGTCCTATATTACCTTGTTTCGTATACTTAACAAATGATAACATGTCATATAAGTTATAACTGGACATTAATTTACCGATTACATCCTCTTTAACTCCAATACTTTGAAAGAGTGAATCCGGATTAATAATGTAGATCCATTTTACAAAAGGAATTGATAAAAGCAATGTAATCACTGATGCCACTATACCGGCAAGTAGTCCAAGCTTTTTACCATGATACTCTTTTTCAAATATAGCTGACAGACCAGGTTCCGGTTTTCGATTTTCTTTACTTTTCATGTGATATTCCCGCCTTTAACTAATATTCATATTATTAAAATGTACCAAAAAATTTTGCAAAAACTATGATGTCGTATACAACAAGGTCATTATATAAGCAGAATAGCTAAAACAACATGGGCAAAATCGTACTTTAGGTTATAAAAATACTAATTTTGGATTCGCAAATTTATATTTCAAGTATCAAGATTTGACTTTTATACACAAAAAGGTAGAAACAGACATTATATGTTTCATGTAATCACAACATATAATTCCATTTCTACCTGGGTTTTATACTTTTATTTTGTATATATTGCAAAACTTTCAGCCAATTTGAAGCCGCGTAAGTTCCTTATCCAGTAATTCCATCTCTTTCTCTGAAAGGCTCCAGTCAAAAGCAGCACAATTTTCTTTTGCTTCCTGTTCATTTCTTACACCGATAAGTGCCGTTCCTACAAAACTCTTTTGCGTACTCCAGTTTATGGCGACCTGTGCTACCGGTTTGTTATGTGCTTCTGCTATTTTATCCATTGTTTTTAAAAGTTCCATTATTAATGAAAATTTTGGTTCTTTGTAAAAATCATAAAAGGTTATTCTTAAATCACCTTTTTCATATTCCGGAAGCTTTCTGACGGCTCCGGATAAAATGCCTGCTCCCAAAGATCCATAAGTTAAGGAATCGATGTTTCTTTCTGCTCCCCATTTTAAAAGCTCTGTGAATTTTTGGTTAACCATGGAAAACGGAGGCTGCTGAACATCAATTTTAAGATACTTTTCTGCTTCTGTAATCTGCTCTTCGGAAAAATTGGACACTCCGACAAATCTTATCTTACCCTGCTTCTTTAGAGTAGACAGTGCTGCCATAGTCTCATCAATAGGGGTATCAAGATCCGGCCAATGCACAAAATAGAAGTCCAGATAATCTGTTTTGAGATTTAACAATGAACTTTCAATTTCCCTCATAACATTCTTATAGCTGGCATTGCGGGTATAGCCGCCTTTATACAGATCAGGTACCAGTCCGAATTTTGTGGATACCAATATCTTATCCCTTGGAACTTCCCTGATGGCTTCTCCTACTATCATTTCAGAAGCACCGTTTCCATAGCATGGTGCCGTATCTATCAGATTCACACCGCCATCGATCATGGCCCGGATACCTTTTACTGCTTCCTGCCTGTCAACCTGTCCATAATTATCTACGCCGATTGCCCATGTACCTACAGCCAAGGAAGACACTAATACATCTGCATTCTTAAACTGTTTATACCTCATATCAGTTCCTCACTTCCTTTATTTGATCCATAAAGTTTCCTGTCGCTTGTACGTTTACTGCTGGTCCTGATTGATAAATAATTCTGCTTCATTAAAATACTGGTCTGCCAGATATAAGGCTCCTCCCGTAAAGCAGCCATGGTTTAAACTAATATCGGAATAAACCAGGGTAAATTCCTTTTCAATCTTAAAAAACGGAAGCGAATGGATTTCTCTTTGGAGCTTATTCAAAAAATAATCTCCTGCCTGATTATAAATTCCCTGAAGCACTATCACCCGGGGATTATAAATTAATATCATATTGCGTATAAGCATAACGAAATAAGATATCATTCTGTCCATTATTTTGCAGGCAAAAGCATCTCCTTCATTAGAGGCTTTAAATATACCGGAATAATTAAGCTTATCCCCATTCTTTAACAACTGGGAGTCCTGATACTCGTCCTTTATTTCACCGGCATACCTTATCATTGCCTTTGGCGATACCATGGTTTCAAAGCAGCCGTAATTGCCGCAGGCGCATTTTTCCGTTGCTTTATCAGGCACTACCGTTATATGCCCGAATTCACCGACAAGGCCATTTGCACCCTCTACCAGCTTCCCATGGTCCAAAACGCACCCTCCGGTAAAGGAGCCTGATATAATCACCATGACATTTTCTTCCTTATAGTCAGGATGTTTCAGAAATTCCGCATACCCCGACAGACGGCTTCCGTTATTTATCGATATCTTATAATATTCAGGCATCAGCTCCTTTAACTTTTCTACAACCGCCAGATTTCTTCCCCATGCCGTATTGTGTATCGGAAAGAGAAGAAGCCCGTTATCCGAGTCAACGATTCCGTCAAAGCCTGCCACCACTCCATAAATATCCTCCGGTACAAGCCCCGAAGAACGAACCAATTCTTTTACCGCCAAAGCAATGTCTTCCATACAATTCTCATAGCTGGCCTGATTCCTGTATTTATTTGAAAGCTTGTTTATCAGCACGCATTTTAGGTCATACAAAACACAGTCAATATAGCCGATTCCGGAATGAACGGCTATAAGATATTTATGCGTATCATTCAAAGCATACAGTTCCGGCTTTTTACCGCCTTCTTCCGTGGAGCTTCCTTTTCCCATGGCCTTTACAAGTTCGTGCTTTTGCAAGAGGGCTAAAATCTTGGTAACTGAGGTCACACTTAGGTTAATCCTTTCGGATATTTCACTGGCCGTCATCGTCTCTAAGTTTCTCAAAAGCGACAATACCAGCCTCTGGTTATAATGTTTAATATTTTTCGGTTTTCTGCTTAATGGAGAAGAAGCCATTCTTTTATCAATGCTCATTGTATTAACACCATACCTATTTGTTTTTTCTCATTATCCTTGATTTTATAAGAAGTGTCAACTAATAGAAAGAAGCTGCCTGCCTTTAATGCTATAAAAAGATCTCTGCCCTGTCATCTCCCTCTAAAACCTGGGAGATAATATCATTCCGAAAAGTTCTTCCCGGAAGCAGGCACAGAATATGTGCCTCTCCTTCTTCGGTAAGGTACTGCGTTCCATGGACAATAAGGGGGTTTAGCTTCACGAAGGTCCCTCGGGGAATAAGGAAAGCTTCGAGATTTTCAGCTGAAAAAGTCTTAGTTGGCAGTCCCGCAAAGATAATCACGTCTTTATCAATGGGAAGCAGTCCTTCACAGGTATACTGGTGGGCCTCTAAAAAGGATATGATATTCCTCTCCTGCTTCTTTACATGACAGACAGATACTGTCGGCAGTGTACTGGTGCCAAAATCCAGAGTTATCAGGTCTGCGAAAAAGTTAGCGGGAAATACGGACCCTTCTCTCATGGATTTCTCGTCAAGCAGATTCTGGTATACTCCGTATTTACGGAAAGCTTCCGGGGTTAATTCCTGTACTTTTATAGTGCGCATGGGCTGCCTCCTTCCTGATGGGCGTCGTCAAAGTCTATTCTTAAATAGCGGGCTGCTTCCTTTAATACGGGAAGGTATTTACCATATACTCCGCCCACATGGTGAATGTAAGGCCCAAATATCAGTTTTTCTTCCCAGCGCTTCCAGTTATCCACCTCCATCCATACATAGGTCCCGCTGGTCTTAGGACCTGTTGTTGTTTTAGCTTCCCCGGCAAACAGAGAATATTTGCCGTCAAGTTCATCAAAGCGGCAGATTGTAAGGTCTCCCTGCTTTAATTCAAACTGCTCCTGGGCGTTAATCAAACCAGCCTCGCTGCTTTCTGCCTTTAAAGAATAAGGGAAGGGACCGCAGTGCCACAAAAGCTCACCATTGTCATTTTCCGGATGACGTATTGTAAGGTCTGCTAAAAATTCTGCATTTTCATATAGGTCACAAGCTCTTAGGATTGCCATGGTAATTGCTCCATTTACATCTGTTTCGCAGGCTAAGGGCAGGCCCTCGTCTGCCAGTTCACCTAAGGCAACACAGGGACAGACTCCCATTAATCCAGGAAATGCTGACCAGCATTCAAAGGCACCGACACTGCAATTATTCTCCTCCAGATGTTTTTTTACCGCCAGCTTTACGGCTGCTGCCTTCTTAACTTCCTCTTCTTTCATAGCGCTGCAATCCATTCGTGCGGTCAATTCCTTATAATAAGCCTGGAATTCTTCTGTTTCCTCTTTCATGATTCTCATTGCTGTCTCTGATATCTTAAAAGGTGAAATGGGGACTACGGTTATTCCAAAGCGGTTCATCAGGTTGGCATCATTTGTCATAACGCTCATAAAAGGTCCGGGGCGCTCTCCAATCTTGGCAACCCGTAAGTTCTTCATAGCCTTAACAACAGCTGCCACACGGATAAAGTTCTCATAGCCTGTTTTAAATTCCCTGCCTTCCGTCTCACAATTAAAGATATAGCTGTATTTTACCCCATAACGGCTTAGTACCTTGGTAGCTGCAAACATACCGCATTGGGTATCCCTTCCTCTTGACTCTAAGGTGTTCGGTTTTTCATCCCTGGCCCCCCAGATTAAAACAGGTATATCAAAGGCTCTTGCAATTTCTGCAACCACCTGCTCTTCTCCAAAATCACAGAAGGGAATAAATAAGGCATCAATACGTTTTTCCTTTAATTTACCAATAACAGACGGTACGGCTTTTAGCTCCCACATAATTCCATTTTCACACATGTCATCCACATCAATAATTTCTACTGCTTCTGTTTTTATGCTGCGGATAACCTTCATGAATTTTTCTTTTTGCCTTAGCGCTTCCTCCATACTTAAGAAGCTTCTTTTAACAGGAACCACTCCCAATACAACCGATTGCTTATACATGCTCAATCCCCCTTTGATAAAATTCCACTCTATGGTCGATTTCCTTATAGTCAATCATACCTGTCTCCATAAATTTCTTTACCGTATCCATATCCGGTATACCTGCTCTTCCGCCGATGCGGGTGCATTTGATAGCGGCTGCGGCTGCGGCAAATCTGGCTGTTTCACATACCGACAGGTTCTTTAAAAGTCCTGCCGCAAAGGCTCCGTGAAAGACATCTCCGGCTCCTACGGTATCGACCGTCTCTACTTTATAGGCCGGTATCTGAAAATATCCTTCCCGTGAAACACCTGCTGCTCCCTTTTCTCCAAAGGTAAATACTACAATTTCAGGTCCTTTCTCCATCATAGCCCGGCAGTTCTTTTCATAATCGGAGTCTGAAAACAAACTGTGATAGATAAATTCCGAGCCGATGAAAACATCAATCAGTGGCAGCTCCTCTTTAAGATTAGGAAGCCCCGAATCGGCATCCATAATAATCTTAGCTCCGGCTTGTTTTGCAAGCCTTGCTGCCTTTATGGTTATTTCATCCAATCTTGCTATATAAAAATATTTGGTACTTTGCAGATAAGAAAGCGGAAGTTCTTCTTCTGTTATGCTTTCGGAAGTCCCGGGATAGTAGAGGATATTTCTTCCCCCTGTCTTCTTATCACTGATAACAATATCAAAATGAGTGCTTTTGTCTTCTCTTTGTAACAGATATTTTGTATCTATCCCGTGCCGTATGAAGTCCGTTCGGATAAAAGTGCCGTATATATCTGTACCGATGTTACCGATTGCCGCTGCCCTCGCTCCGAGCCTTGCGGCTGCTATCAGTCCCGTTGCCACCTTTCCGCCCCCTTGCCAGCTTACATTTTTCACAAGCTCCCCATGATTGGGTTCCGGAATCTTATCCACATTAACAGCCAGGTCCACACAGGGACTGTCCATTCCTACCAGATCGAATTTCACCATATTCACCGCCTATTCTACAGGGAATAGTTATTGGGATTAAGAAGCCTTAGCTTACGAACCACAAAACTCTTAACCTCATCTGCCGCTGTGCTTTGCAGTCTGAAAAAGGACCCTTTATTTTCCTCCGGTTTAACATTGGAACAGATTGCCTGATAGATAGCTCTGTCATATTCTGTTGCAATATTAAACTTGCTGATACCAAGATTTACGCTCTTTTGTATCTGGTCATCCGGGATATCCGAACATCCGTGAAGTACGATAGGGATGGACAGGCTGTAGCGAATCTGCGCAATCCTGTCAAAGTCCAGCTTAGGCTCCTTGATATATACGCCATGGGCATTTCCTACGGCAACCGCTAAGGAATCACAGCCTGTTCTTTCTACGAATTCCACTGCCTGCTCTACAGAGGTATAATTGGCAGCGTCCACAATATCCTCCAGCTTCGAGCCTGTTCCTACGTGCCCCAATTCTGCTTCTACATCAACTCCGAAAACTCTCGCTACCCTGATTACATCCTTTGTCATCTGAACATTCTCTTCAAAAGGAAGCGTGGAACCATCTAACATCACAGAAGGGAAACCATCACGGATACCGGCAACGGCAATCTCAAAGGTGTTGGAATGGTCCAGATGGACTGCTACAGGAACAGAGGCTTTTGCTGCCATGTCCCTGGTAAAATCAGCAATATACTTTAAGTCAATATGCTCTCTGAAGCCCGGATACACCTGAATAATAACAGGAAGCCTTTCTCCCTCCGCTGCTCCAATTGCCCATTTTACCGATTCATAGTTAAATACATTGATTGCCGGTACACCGTATTTGTGCACCGTCGCATGCTCCAATAGCTCTTTTACACTGATACTTGACATAAAATACCTCTCCTTTATCTATCTGATAATATTTATTGAAATATTATAACTTTTCCAAATGCAGCAGTTTTAACCGGAAATTTTCAAACCTGCAGGATATCTGCTTTTTGTGTTCTTCTTCTCTTGCCGTCTATGCGCAGCATAAAAAAATTGAGAACGGAAATTACCGCTATTACCGCCGCTAAAACAAAGAAAGACGGTCTTATTCCAAAATGCTCTGTCATGGTGCCTCCAAGAAGGCTTCCAAGAGTGGAACCAAGGCCTGTCTGCACCATTGCCAACATACTCTGCCCCTGGGAAAGCTTCCCTTCTGCTGCATTTTCACTGATAAACATAACGCAGCTATAATAACAGGTCATGTAGGTAACACTTTGCAATAGCTGTGACATTAACATCAGGGGTAACACTCCGCTGGCAGCTAAGATTAATCTTAAGGAAACCATTGCAACGGAAAATGCCAGAATATTTACAGCCCCAAACTTCTTCATTAGTTTATTAATCAATAACAATACCGGTATCTCACTAAGTGCGGAAATACAGCTTGATATTCCCAGAATGGAAGCACCGTAACCCAGCTTTATAACATAAACTCCATAATAGGTCCCACA
Organism: Anaerocolumna xylanovorans DSM 12503; assembly: GCF_900143645.1. Lineage (GTDB taxonomy): Bacteria > Bacillota > Clostridia > Lachnospirales > Lachnospiraceae > Anaerocolumna > Anaerocolumna xylanovorans. The sequence goes on from NZ_FRFD01000004.1 coordinate 380,271, forward strand.
GAAGGTAAGTCCTAACTGGAGCAGGAAAGCAAACAATAAAACAAAGCGTATCTGATAGTTTTTAAATATCTTTTCTTTTGTATGAAACTTTGCCCTCTCTTTCTTTGGTATCTGGTCATTGGGAAGCAGGAGAAGAAAGAACATCAGCAGCAGGAAACCGGAACATCCAAACAAAAAAATACGCTCAATATTCTGCTTCACCAGAATTCCTATTATGAAAACTGTAATAGCATATCCTACCGTACCTCCGATTCTGATAAAGGCAAAGTTAACATTGTTCTTTTTCGTGAGATTCGTAACAATTGCATCACACAGGGGTATAATTGCCGTACTAAAGGAAGTTAAAAGCACCGTGGATACCAGAAAGAATACAAATCCTGAATGTATCCGGTAGGTAAGAATAGCAAGGCTGCTTCCGAACACAACAAAGATAAGAACATTCCTCCTCTTTCCGATCTTATCGCTGATAATCCCCCAGAAGGGCTGGATAAAAAGAGCTGCAAGAGGGCCAATGGCGGACAGCATGCCTATCTGTGCATTCGTTATTCCCTGCTTTGCATAAAAAGCACCCATAAAAGGGGAATACAATGCCATAACCGACCATAACACTGTGTTGACTGCTAATAGCTTTAGAATCTCTTTTCGACTTGACATAAAATCTGCTTCTCCCAGCGCTGTTTATTTCTTTAGCCTGAGTATACAATAAACAACTTAGTTTGTAAACATAATTTATAAACTAAGTTTATGACTTTTTTTGTGCGTTTTTACATAACTGAAAATTATCTGCCGCAGACAGAAAAACCCTATGACTTTCTCTGCCTGCCGTCATAAAACACAGAATTATAATCTGTTAGACAACAGGCCAGGAAAGCCACAGGGTTTTTAATGCAGCAGGGCATCAGACAAATATTGGGCAGTTCCCCATAATAATACGCTAAGTAACACATAAATATGGCTTTCTGTCAGTGGCCTCTCTTTATAAATGATATTTTTCAATGATTTCATCAATTGCCACCACCGTTATGGCTGCCAAGGCTTCCATACGGGCACGGTCATTGTATTCTGTCAGTAAACCGGCAAAAGAAGTGCCTGCATTTTCTGCAAATTCCATATCTGTTACACTATCCCCCACGACAAGCACTTCCTCCGGCTTTAAATCCGTCTGGCGGCAGAAGGAATATACCATCTGAGGAGACGGTTTTGCCTCTGTATTTTCTTCATTACAGCCAATATAATCAAAATATCCCAGCAGGCCGGTCTTTTTAAGAGAATGGACTGCGGATCTTCTGCTGTCAGCGGTTGCTATACCAAGCAAATAGCCCTTTTCCTTCAGATAGGGTATAAGTCTGTCCACTCCCGGCAAACTGCGGACAGCAATATTCTTGGTAAGGGCAATTTCTTCAAAAAGGAAAAATAGCTTCTCTTTCCCGAGAGAACTTCCCTCTTCCTGCTTTATAATTTCTTCCCAAATATCTATAATCTGGGAAGTCGTTGCATACTGTATAATACTTTCCTTTTGAAACCCCTCCGGCAGATAGCCGGAGCGCTCTTTTAATACCCCCAGGGTTTTTGTACTTACTCCATATTCCCTTTCCAAAAGCTCAAACAGCCTGGATATGACCATATGCCAGTATTCTCTGAATTCAATCAGGGTTCCGTCCTTGTCAAACAGAATTCCTTTTATCATATTGCTCATGAAATTCCTCCCATAGTATTTTAAAATCCGGCTGCACTTTCGGCGCTCCGCTCTCTTTATAAATGGGATTGACATAACAGATTACATGGCTCTCTTCATCATATATTCCGAAACGGAACCACCAGTCCCCATTGGGACATATCTTACAGGTCATTTGTGACCCTTCCGAGAGGGCTTGTTCCTTTAATTTTCCGCCATTTAAAAGAAATACACCATACATAGGCTTTGCCACATTGCGGACAGTTACCCTGTATTCAATTTCTTCCTGCTCCGTTATCTCATCCCCCGGCAGGTATTTACCCTGACAGATGGAGATATCCAGGTTTACATACCTGGCTGCATAGCAATGCCCCTTCTTAATTCCTTTTATCAGATTATTTACCGAAAGTCCTTCACAATAGACATAAGTAGCCGGGTCACCGTATAAAGAAGGTTCTTCTGAATTCTCATATAACTCTTCCGGGCGATTATGACTGTCACTGCCCCCGATTCCATATAAGTGTCTGCCTTTATTCCATAAGAAGTCCAGAAAGGCGGCAGCCTTGTCATTAGCCTCCGGAGAATCCTTATAGGTTGGGTCGCAAATAACCTCCAGTGTATGCAGCCCGGATAAATCATAGTCTTCCTTACAAAATTGCCAGGGAGTAAGGAACATATGGTTTAAAGATAAGTTGGCCTCTTCTGACAGAAAGCTTACGGCTCCCCGCCAGATTTCATCAAACCCAATCTCCGCTTCTGTCTCTTCCGTTGCTGCTTTTACCGCCAGGTCAAGCAACCCAGAAAGCATATTGCCGGATTGGATGCCATGGATATTCATGTGTCCTATGGGAAGTGTCAGCTCCATGGAAGGAATCAGCAAACAGGAAGGAATACTTTCTCCAAAGGCAATTCCATTGTGCTCGGTAAAAGCCATAAAGTCCAGCTTCCTGTCTTCCAGGATTCCGGCCGCTTCTTCTATGTTGTTATGACCGTCGGAAAAGATGGTATGTCCATGGAAATCACCTTTATAATACCTGGTTTCCCTGCTGTATAGACTGTCAAAGGAATAACCGCTGCTGGTCTCGTTTTGGCAGTAATAAGAAGCGTAACTTTTCCTGCTGTCTGTTTCAACGGATAATTTTACGGTATAAGCTCCCTTTTCAAAGCTGCCGCCATAAAGAAAGATTAAGGCATATTTTCCTCCTGAAAGCTCATGCTTTAATCCAGTCAGAGTGCATACCTCTTTGGAAATATAGATTTCCCTGATAAAGCTGCCGATTCCGGGGATAACATTTCCGCAGAATACCTTTTCGGGATTAAACAATAATACTGTCATAGGTACCTTTTCATCTGTTTCTATCTTAATCCAAAGGCTTTCTTCCGGTTTATCAATTTCAAAGAAAGCGGATACTATATTCTTATTTATTATAATTTCTTTCTGCATATAAATAACCACGCCCTTTTCTGGATATCAATCCGGGGCAGCCATATAAGCCGCCCCATTATAAGGTAAGTGAAGATTATTTGTTTATTTTATCTAATTCTTTTTGTGCTTTTTTCGCTGCTTCATCCAATGCTTTTTTAGCCGGTACATTTTCTATCTGAATCTTATCTACAGCTTCTTTTAGAGCATCCAGAATAGCCCCGCCGGTCGGGTCAATGAATTCCGGTACGGCATACTGGTCTATCTGCTTTAAGGCTGCATCGGCGTCGGGATTGGATTTTAAATATTCCTGGTATTCCGGTAAATCCAGAACGGACTTGCGTACTGCCACATATCCGGTGCCCATGGAGAATTTTGCGGTATTTCCGGTATTGGTTGCATAGTTAACGAAATCGGCCGCACCCTTCTTCTGGTCTTCGCTTAAGTTACTGCTCTTGGGTATGTAATACATTAGACTGCTAAAATACGGCTTAGGCTCATTTCCGTTCCAGCCGGGCTGTACGGCAACGGCAAATTCGTTCTTATAACCTTCCGTTATGGCTTTATTTACGGCATCCAAAGCGATGGCATAATCTCCGGGGGAACCGGTATAGCCCAAAGCTTTACCATATACCCAGTCATCCATGGTCTTATACCAGTATTCCCAGCCCTGTCCGCCGGAATAGATTTTCATGGATTTATCCTCATGAATCCATTTGCGGAACTGGTCCAATACCTCTACCCAGGTAGAATCATTGATCAAAACCGTTTTGCCGTCATCGGATACTACTTTCCCGCCAGCGCTGGAGACAGCATCCATCATATTGTATTCTCCCCACATAGGCTCCCAGACGTATTCAATTTTGTTCTTATTGGTTGAAATTCCCAGGGTTTTGTCCTTCATAGCCTCTAATTTCTGCCAGGAGGTCAAATTGTCTTCTGTGTATCCGGCTTCCGTAAGAACGGCTTTGTTATAGTAAAGTACCTGGGAAGTACCGTAAGCCGGTGCGAATACCATCTTGCCGTCCCTTAACGCAGCATCCATAAAGCCGCCTACGATATCATCCTTATTATAATCCTCAGGCATATAATCTTCAAAGGCTTCTACCAGTCCTTTTTTATAAAAGGTATCATGGGAACCGCCTGCTACCAAGGCCGGCGCATTTTTTCCGGCAAAGGCTGCCTGAAGCTTCTGGTCGATTTCGGAATAGCTTCCGATGACAACGGGTTTGATGATATATTTACTCTGGGAAGCATTATATTCATTGATAATACCTGTCAGGGTATCTCCCAGGGTGCCTCCCAGAGCGTGCCAGAATTCGATTTCCACCGGTTCCTTCGGCGTTTCTGTCTCCTCTGCTGCTTTTGTTGTTTCTAACGTATCTGCAGGAACAGCTGTGCCGGTACCCTCTGAAGACTGCGCATTTGTTTCCTTACTGTCGTTTTTCCCCGCTGCATTATCCGTTTTCCCGCAGCCTGTAAAGATAAGGCTTAAACTTAATATCACCAGCAGTGCAATTTTTTTCACTTGTTTCATCGCTTTCCTCCAATCTTTTCTTTCCGCTTTGTTGTCAGAACTTAATTCCGCTGTCCTGAGATATGGCAGACATAAGCCATTTCTGGGCAGCAAATAAGATTACCAGAATGGGCAGTGTAGTGATTGTACTGGCTAACATCACCTGTGCCCAATTCATTCCATAAGCTCCCTCCTGAATAAAAAACTGTCTGAGTCCCTGGGAAATCAGATATTTATCCTGGCTGGTAAGCATAATACTCGGCCACATATAACTGTTGTACAACTGAATGAAGGTTAGTAACCCTACCGAGGAAAATGCCGATTTATTTAAAGGCAGTATTACATGCCGTAATATCAGCCTATGGTTCGCTCCGTCAATCTTAGCCGCTTCCACAAAGTCCATGCTTGTCTTTTTAAAAGCCTGACGGAAATAGAATACGGCAAAAACATTGGCAAGATTTGAAAATACCAGCCCGGACAAGGTATTCAAAAGTCCCATGTGTGCCAATATAACATAAGAAGGCACATAGGTAACGGCGCCGGGCAGCATATAAGTAACTATTACAATTACAAAAATCCGGTCCATATTGCGATTATTTAAGAATACCACCCCATAGGCAAACATACTGCTTACGATAAGAATCAATGCGGTACCGGCAATTCCTACGATAAAGCTGTTAAGAAGATAACCATAGAGCTTTATGGCTTTTAAATTTTCAATAAATTCACTCAGATTAATATGGGTTGGCAGGAGCTTATACGGTGTCTGCCAAATTTCGTTGTTGGACTTAAAAGCTCCCAGAAACATCCAGGCAAATGGAAACAGGAAAACTATCGATATGCCCGCTAAAAAGATATATTTTGTTAAAACTTTTACCCTCTTCATGCTAACCCCCATGTATATCGCAAGTTTACTTGCAATACTGCCCAAATAGAAAGTGAAAAATGCTTTTTATTTTTCATACTACTCCCTTCACCGCCTTCAAAGTTGTCTGCGGCTTTTCCATTAATAGAACAGACTGAAAGAATTACAGGCGGCTGTCTTTTAAGGCTTATTCATAATGAACGAACCGGCTGCTGATACGGTTGCTAATCAATGACAATACAACGATAATAGCCAGGATTATCATGGCTATGCTGTTGGCAGGCCCCATCTTAAAGTTCTGAAAAGATTTGTCATAATACATATAAAGCAAGGTAGTGGTACTTCCGCCGGGACCGCCCTGCGTCATAATCTGAATCTGATCATAGACCTGAATGGATTGAATCAGATTGACAACAAACAGGAAAAAGGTCGTTGGTGAAATCAGAGGAATCGTTATATGCAACAACTTGCGGCTGCGGGAAGCTCCGTCAATTTCAGCGGCTTCATAGGTACTCTTTGGTACCGCTGCCAGGGCTCCTATATAAAACAGAAAGGTCCAGCCCAGAGACTTCCATATAGTAAAAATGATTACAGACAGCATAGCCGTCGTACTGTCCTGCAGCCAGGAAAGAGGGGCGATTCCAAAGAACCCCAGCAAATGATTGGCAAAGCCTCTCTCCGGCTCATATATCCAGGACCACACCATGGAAACTGCTACCGTAGGAGTTATCCAGGGGCTGAAGATAACACTGCGGAACAGCTTGCTGCCGCGGAACTGATTTTCAAAAAGCAGGGCCAGCCCGAAGCTGATGAGCAGTGTCGGGGGAATAGTCCCCACCGCAAAATAGAACGTATTAAACAAGGCTTTTAGAAAATCTGAATCCGTAAAAATATCCTTATAATTATCCAATCCTACAAATCCTATATTTGCCGATATATAGTCCCAGTCTGTAAAGCTGATGCCAAATGCAAGAAACAGCGGGACAATCCAAAATAGCAGCAGCGGAATTAAAAAAGGTAATGTAAATCCTATTCTTGCCAAGGTGTCTTTTTTCATTTTAATAGCCATGCCTTTCCTGAATACTTGATACTCTTTATTCCATGTTGGCATTTTATCAACAAAACAAAAAAATAGAGTGAAAACAATGTAAAAGAATTGATAATTCTTTTCTTTTACTTGGTTTTCGCTCTATAAAAGTTTGTTTTATTCCAAAAAGTCAAATTTTACACTTGATAATAAGTGATATGTCTGCTCTCCAGGAAAAGCCTCCAGTCTTCCTTTAGCTCTCCTGCCATAATGAGGCAATCAATCTCCTTCCAGCCTGCCACCCGGTATGCTGCCTTTAAATTGAATTTACTGCTGTCTGCCAGCAGAATTTTATTTCTTACCTGTCTGAATACAGGCTTGATTGCCGAATAAGCCTGATAGTCTACATTACTGCAGCCAAACTCCATATCCAGAGCATCTGCGGAAAAAAATAAATAGTCATAGGATATCTCTTCTACACACTGCTCAAAAAAGGTTCCATAGGTCATACGGATATTAGGCTCAACCTCGCCTCCTAAGAAAAGAAACCGATGTCCCTGTTCCCTAAAGGCTTCATGATAGCCCTCCATAATATAGCAAAAGAGGCATGCGATGGAATTGGTGACTACAGTAAGCCCCTTTTTGTCTGTAAGGCCTGGAAGAAGATAGGTTACCGTGGATCCGGAGTCCAGGTAGATGCTGTCCCCGTCTGCAATCATCTCCGCCGCTCTTTTGCATATCTGCTTCTTTTCTTCTTTTTGCAAAAGCTGGCGTTCATGAAACAGATAATGCTCTTTATACTTTTTCTTTTCCTGTCTGGACAAGTTTCCGTGTCCTCTTACAAAGCCTTCCTGCTCTGCCAGGTAATCGAAATCTCCCCGGATGGTCTCCATCGTCACCCCAAAACGGTTTGCCATATCTGTTACGGTAACTTCACCCTCATCTCTGATAAGCTTAGTGATTTCTTTTCTTCTTATCTCAACCTTATTATTCATCTTCTCAATCAACCTCCGGAGCCCATGCTCTTATCCGAATTCATCTTATCACAATTTATGCTCTTTTGCCACAGCCCCGTATTATTTATTATTCTCTTACATATTCCATTAATTCGTCCAGAATTGCCCGGTAGCCATTTGCATACATATGGACCCCTTCTACGGAATATTCACTTTTCAGGTTTTTGTCCCTGTCATATAAATTCCGGCTAATATCAATATACTTTACCTGATAACGTTCTGCCATAGCCTTTAAGGCTTCATTGGCTTCTGCCACTTTCTCATTGGACCTTTGTTTAATCCATTCCCTTGCCTCTTCATTTCCAAAATCATGTTCGCAGTTGCAGGGATAATACGCCATTACATATATCTTTGTCTTTGGAAGATGTTCCTTTATCTCATTAAGAATATATTCATAGCGCCCGGTTAATTCCTCCAGGGTATAATCCACGGCACTTAAGTCATTCGTTCCGATATTGATAAATATCTTACGGGGCTCCAGCTCAAATATCAGGGTATCAAGTGCCAGTATCATTTCCGAAGAAGTAAAACCACTGGCCCCTCTGTTATAGATGGTTTCCCTGATATCATAATCCTGCATGAATTCATAAATAGGAAACTGCTCCATTAAGGAAGATCCTGTAAAGAGAATTTCCCCTTTCTTCACATACTGGTTTAAAATGCTGTAATGCTTAATCTTATCCGCTTTTTCTTCATTTAACTGCTTTTCTTTTAATACCATATGCTTACCTCTCCTTATCCTTATGTCCAAACCATAGCCGCCATGCCTAAGATTACAGGTATGGTCACAATGCTAAATATGGTACTTAATGCTACACTTTTTACTGCATCCGTATATTTTAACCCATTTAACTGAGCAAATATGGCTACATTGGAGCCTACCGGTGCAGCTGCTGCCGTTAAAACAGCCAGCTTAATATCAAAAAACTCTTTCGGGAACAGGCTCAATACCGCAAAGGTTACAAGAGGAATTGCCACCAGCCGAAACAGGGTGCAAAGATATGCCTCTCTTCCCTGAAACAGTTCTTTTCCTTCCATCTGTCCCAAATAAACACCCAAGGTTATCATGGCAACGGGCGCTGTCATAGCGGCAACCATAGAAAGGGTATCCGAAAGGATTGCCGGTACTTTTATCGGAAGAAAAAAGAACACAAGCCCAATTCCCAATGCGATTACAATGGGATTTGTCACAAGCTTTTTAAGGGATATGGCTTCTCTGCTTCCGCTCATTACTGCTACCCCATAGGTCCATTGCAGTATGTTTACCAGTGCCACAAAGGCCGCCAGATAAAATATTCCCTGTTCTCCTACTGCTGCCTTTACTAAGGGTATGCCAATAAAGCCTGCATTGGAAAAAGCCGCACCAAAATGCTCTACCCTATACTTATTCCCAAAGACTGCCTTCGATAGCAGTATGGATATCGCCAGTGCTATGACAGCCATCAGCAGGGATAACAGCAGCCCAATCAGTTTTTCCCTTGTGAAATCCGTTATATAGGATTTTATAATAGATGCCGGAAGAATAATATAAAGCAGCAGTGTTCCAAGCTCCTTATTTCCCTGCATGCTTATTTTTTTATTTTTATATAGTAAAAATCCAACACCCATCAGCAAAAACATAATCAGAATCTGCCGAAGTAAAACCAATCCCAACACCATAAAAAGTCTCCCATCGTATTTTTAAACTAAGCCTGCGATACTGTTTAAATAGAAATCTTGAAAAATGCACTATATTTTTCAAACTAAGTATAGCAAATTTATTGAAAATAATATAATATAAATATTATATAAGATATACTTTTTGTGTTATATAGACTTTTTATATTCTTTAAAAATCGCCAGGGAAAGGAAGGATTCTATGACCTTTAAACAACTTCAATTTTTCTGCGGAAAGGGAGGGTGCTATGACTTTTAAACAACTTCAATTTTTCTGCGGAAAAGGAGGATTCTATGACCTTTAAACAACTTCAATTTTTCTGCGGAAAAGGAGGGTACCATGACTTTTAAGCAACTTCAATTTTTCCGCAAGACCGCAGAGCTTGAGAATATCTCCAAGGCAGCAAAGGAACTCTTTGTAGCGCAGCCTGCTCTTAGTAAGGCTATCAAGGATCTGGAGGAGGAGCTTGGCTTTCCGTTATTTGACCGGAACGGGAAAAAAATATCCCTGAATCAGAACGGAAGAATTCTCCACAAGCATGTCCAGCTCATACAAAATGACCTGTTACAGTTAGAGCATGAGCTTTCGGAAGCCAACACAAAAGTTCCCCATTCAGCCAACATCTCCATACGGGTTGCTTCAAAGCTCCTGCCGGATATCTTAAACACCTTCTATATAAAGTATCCGGATTATAATCTAAGAGTATACCAGCTTGAACAGAATCCTTCTTCCCTGCCTCCCTTTGATGTTGTGATAGATTCCTCGCCAAGCAGCGGCTTTTCCGCTTGGGAATGTGTCAAGCTGCTGGAAGAAAAGATATTATTAGCACTCCCTGCCTCTCATCCGCTGGCAGGAAAAGAAGAAATTGTTCTTTCTGACCTGACCGGTTACCCCTGCTCTTTACTAAACGAAAGCTATTCTTTAGGAAAGCTTTTGCACTCCAAGTTAGAAGCAGCCCACTTTCATCCCAATATCATATTTGAAAGCGACAATCCTCATATGATAAGGGACTTTTTAAAGCTTAATCTTACGTATTCTTTTGTGCCTGAAAAGACCTGGGATATAAAAAAAGACTTCCCCCAGCTTATATTGAGGGAAGTAGTTGATTTTAAATGCAGCCGTGAAATTTATCTTTCTTTTCTGCAAAAGGATTACGCTGTTTTAGCTGCCCGAGAATTCACGGCCCATGTTTGGGATTATTTTAAGAATTTATAAAGACTTGTCAAACTGCAGGGACGCTTTGACCTTGGTGCCCTAAGGCTCATAAAGCCTTAGGGTACCACCATCACCCCGCTTTTCGTCTTTTTTCAGAACCTGTTTCTCGCTGCGCTCTCTTCAAACTTATAGGTTCTTTTACTTCGTATTTTTTGTAAATCTGTCTAACGCATCCTGCTGAATTTTTAAGAATTCTTCCAGCCCCATATTTTTAAGCTGTGATTTATAACTCTCCCATTCCTTATCAGCACCACCTTTTGTAATCCATTGAGCCATCGTAGCATCTACATAACCTTGAATATCAGTATTCAGGGAACTCAACTGTTTCTGTTCATCTACGGTATACATAACCTGCGGATAATTTTCAACAGCATATGGTTCCAAGTCTTTCGTGATTTCCAGCTTGCCTCCGTCACCATCTAACGTTTTAAATATTAATTTGCTGGTAAAGTTATCATCTACATATTTGGGACCTTCGTCTCTAAATGCCATAATTTCAGAATATGAGCTTTGTGCCATATCCTTTCCCGGTAAAATGGTGTAAGTTCCATCATCATTCTTTTCAGTTGCAACCCCAAAGTCTCCGTAATATGTTTCAACTGTTGCATCATCGGTATAAAATTGATCAACCCATTCTAAAAGCTTTGCCGGATTATCGCAATTTTTAGTAACCAGAAATTGATTTCTTCCATAGGGATCCTGATCCATCATAACATACTTTTTACCATCCGGTGCTTCAATTGCCGGTAATGGCACGTATTGATCAGCATTCGGACCAAAAGCTGTAGGCAGCCAGCCATCCGAAACACCTACAAGTGCGATTTCACTATTCATACGTTTAGCACCAATTTGAGAATTATCTGTGGTAAATATCTCCTGGTCAAGCAGCTGATTTTTATATAAATAATTTAGCTGATTAATAGCCTCTTTATAGTTATCTGTTACCGGATTATAAAGTACAGTATTATTTTCCGGATCCCAATTCATATAATTAACTGAACTGGATGTATATTGAACACCAAATAACGTCATAATCCGATATATTGTTCCTGTCATTGGTACCTCATCGTTCTTACCATTTTGATTCGGATCTTCTGTTTTGAATTTTTCCAGCACATTTTCTAATTCTTTATAAGTTGTTGGCATTTCCAGTCCTAAATTATCCAACCACGTTTTATTAATAAAGAGCTGATTTCCCACAACAGGCCGCCCCGGCATTCTTTTAGGAAGACTATAAATATGACCATCCTCCGAAGTAATCATAGCCTTAACTTTAGGGTCCGCCTCCATAATTTTTTTCAAATTAGGCATATTTTCATCAATATATTTCTCTAATGGGATAAATAAATCAATATTTTGAGCTATGTCTGAATCCTGTAATACATTCCCCCCAAAAAAGGCATCCGGCAGGTCACTTCCAGTTAAAAATACACTCTTTTTATCACCCCAGTCAGAACCATTTTGAATATTCCAATCAACAGTAATTCCGACTTTTGCTTGGGATTCCTTTACAAATCCCTGCAAGTACTCATCCCCGCTTTTAACACCTCTTACTGCAAGAACACTGAACTCATTGCTGTTACTGTCAGTCTTCTTGACTTCTTTTTTTTCATTGCCGCACCCTGTAAAAATAAGCGATAGCGCCAGTACTGCCGTAAAAAGTAAAACCGTCTTTTTCATAATACCTCTCCTTTTATTTTTGTATTTGCTAAGTGCCAACGCCCAAAGTTTTCTAGGCTTTTTGCTGCTCTATATAAATTCTCTCTTCATTTATGCAAAGCATAAGTAGTGCATCAGCCACTTACACACAAACAAAAAGAAAATTTACACCTGGGATTATTCTTTAATCGACCCAACCATTACGCCTTGATTGAAATATTTTTGTAGAAATGGATACAAGCACATAATTGGTAATGTTGATACCAAAATTGCCGCATATTTCATTTTATCCGATAAATTCTGTAATCGCGCTGCTAAATCCCCACTTCCCTGTTTGATCAGGGACTCATTTATTATTAATAATCTTCTAAGTACAAGCTGTAACGGCTGTAATTCTTCTCTGGTTAAGTAAATCATAGCATCAAACCAGGAGTTCCATATTCCTACGGCAGACCACAAACCTATAACAGCCAATATTGCTTTTGATAAAGGCAATACAATTTGAATAAAATATCGGAAAGTCGAACATCCATCCATTTGTGCCGCTTCCCACAAGCTATCGGGTATGTTACTTTTAAAAAATGTCCTTATTACAATAATGTTATAGCAGGATACTGCAAAAGGCAGTACCATGGCCAATCTATTATCTACAAGCCCAAATTGTTTAACTGTCAGGTAGGTCGGAATTAGCCCCCCTGAAATAAACATCGGTATTGTAAAATAGATAGTCCAAAATTTTTTGCCAAGGAAATCCTTTCTGGACATTGCATAACCGGCAGTAACATTTACGATCAGCTGAAATAAGGTACCTGCTGCGGTATAAATAATTGTATTTTTATAGCCGCTCCATATCAATGATTGTTTGAATAATTCCCGGTAAGCATCAAATTGTATCTTTTTAGGCAATAGCCAGATTTCCCCATTCGCAACCGCTGTAGAATCACTAAAAGAGGCAATAATAATGAACCATAAGGGATACACAATAATAAAAATCATCAGTATTGCAAAAAAGTAAACAAAAAAATTGAACATCTTATCATTTCCAACTTTTGTCTTCAATTTAACTCCTTTCGCGAATATCAAATCTTTGATTTGATATTCCTGAATACGTAGTTAAAAAAACAGTTTTTATTTTTTCAACCTATCTCTTTCCTTATAACAGACTGTTATCAGTCAATTTTTTTGAAATCTGATTAACCGACAGCAAAACAACGAGATTTATTACTGTATTAAACAAATTGATTGCCGTAGACAAACTATATTGAGCATTTAAAAGACCCAGCTTATATACATATGTGGATATTACTTCACTGGCAGTCATATTTAACTGGTTCTGCAGCAAAAAAACTTTTTCGAAACCAACGCTCAAAACGCTTCCTGATCTAAGAATCAGTAATATCATAGCCGTTGGCAGTATTAAGGGAATGTCTATATTTTTAATTCTCTGCCATTTGGATGCTCCATCCATAATAGCAGCCTCATAGTATGTCGGGTCAATTGCTGATAGTGCCGCCAGATAGATAATACTATCCCATCCAACATTCTGCCAAACATCCGACCACACATAAATACTGCTGAACTTACCGGGTTCCCCTATAATATTTGGCATTTGCATATGAAAAAAGCTTAAAATATGTGAAATCACCCCATTACTGGGAGATAAGAACAGGAGGATCATTCCACACATAATCATTGTGGAAATAAAATGCGGTAAATAGGTTGTTACCTGAAAAAATTTCTTAAAAAAGCCCTGCTTTATTTGTGTGCACAATAGAGCTAGCACGATTGGCAAAGGAAAACCAACTAAGATTGAATAAATGCTGATACTCAATGTATTTTTCAAGGTATTCCCAAATTGATAGGATTTGAAAAAACGAATAAAATGCTTAAAGCCAACCCAGGGACTGTCCAATATCCCCTTTGCCGGAGAATACTCTTTAAAAGCAATAATGATTCCACTCATTGGAATATACGTGAAGCAAAATAGAATAACCACCGCCGGCAATATCATTATATATAAAGGAACACTCTTTTTTATCGCATAAGCATAATATCGTTTATTTTTTCTTTTATTATCCTTACTCATAAAATACCTCTCTTCCCCTGGTCTTAAATTCTGATTATATGCTATATAATAACAAGAACCCCGTTTTTCCGGCTAAATAATTACTTCATGACCAACTTTGGCTGATTGATAAACGGCATCCAGAATTTTCATATTTCTAATGCCATCATCAGCATTGGCATTGCACTCCGTCTTGTCAGTTATACAATTAATATAGTGCTGGATTTCCTTTAAAAACGCTTTATGAAAATCAAACTTAGAATCAATGAGTAACCGGTTATTTGCCATATAATCGCATACATTATTTGTCAGTGTAATCCCGTCATCAATTTTAGCTCCGCCCTCACTGCCATACAATTCCAGCCCTTCAGAGTCATGTTCTATGAACAAATTATAGCTGGTTTCTAAAACGGCTATTTTATTATTGGAAAACCGGATAACAGCCCCGGCGAAATCTTCCACATCATAAATATTACTGGAAGCAGTAGACGAAACATATCCTGCATTCTTTTTAATTTGAACCTGGTCCCCGATCTGATCAAATGTATATCCATAAACCGACACCGGTTCCTCACAATCCAACAGATAATTCATCATATCCAGGATATGGACTCCTAAATCAATTAATGGTCCGCCGCCTGAGCGTTTTTTATCACTGAACCATCCTCCGGGAGAACCGCTTCTCCTTAAATATTTAGATTTAACATAATAGATATCACCAAAGAATTTATTTTGATTTAAATCACGCAGGATTTGGATGTCGTCTCCAAATCTTCTAACTAAACCTACCATTAATAATTTGCCATTCTTTTCGGCCGCTTGTTTCATTCTTAGTGCTTCTTCTGCATTCATTGCCATTGGTTTTTCGCACAATACATTGACACCGTGGTTTAATGCAGCAATTGAGCACTCTGCATGGCCCGAGTTCCATGTACATACGCTGACAGCATCTAATTCCTCCTGATCAAGCATTTCCTCAACGGAAGTATACCCATTTTTTACGTGATATTTATCCATCATGTGTTTTAATTGTTTTTCGT
Organism: Anaerocolumna xylanovorans DSM 12503; assembly: GCF_900143645.1. Taxonomy (GTDB): domain Bacteria; phylum Bacillota; class Clostridia; order Lachnospirales; family Lachnospiraceae; genus Anaerocolumna; species Anaerocolumna xylanovorans. The sequence continues at coordinate 395,429 of NZ_FRFD01000004.1, forward strand.
TAATATCACAAAACGCAGCAATTTCAACGGAATCTATTTTCTGGTAACTTTGAATATGAACATTTGAAATTGATCCGACACCAATAATTCCAATCTTAATTTTCTTTTTCATAAAGCCCTAATTCTCCTCTATTAACTTATTTAAGTATGAAACTGCATGAGCAATGTCCTCTGCCGGTTTCATTCCGACTTCCCGTTCAATGGTTAAAAAGCCCCTGTATCCCACCTCTTCAAGTGCCTTTATGTATTGCGGAAAGTCCACATTTCCCTGGCCCAGCGGCAGTTCAATCCACGGCTCCTTGGAATCAGCAGCTTCGGACAGGCCAAGCGGCTTTCCGTCTTTCGCATGTGTATGGACGATATAATCCTTTAGTGTATAGACACCCTGTACCGGATCATCTTTTGTAACCATAACCAGATTAGCCGGATCATAATTGACAGCAACTCCATTCGATGGCAGTTTGTCCAGGAATTTTTTTAGTCTCTTTGCCGGCTCCGGGCCTGTCTCAATTGCAAAATGCGCATCCAGTCTATTGGCATATTCGCTCAGCTCGAAGCATGCTTCCTGCATTATCTTATAAGTATCTGACCTTTCGTCTTCCGGTATTGTTCCAATATGTGTCGTAACAATATTCGTATCAAGGTCCTTTGCCAAATCGAGAATTCTTTTTGACTTTTCAATAATTATTTTATTTCTGTCAGTATCCGTAAACGGCAATCCAAAATCACCTACTATGGCACTTACACATAAATCTCTGGATTTAATTTCTTTCAGAAAGTTATTGCGCCTGGCACCCTTTAAATTATCCGGGGATAACTCTCCATCTGTTGCATACATTTGAACTCCATTTACGCCTAATTCATGAGCAATATTTAATGCTGTAATATAATCTTTTTTAAATGATTCCAAAATAACTCCAACCAAAAATTTTTTCATAATGAGCTCCTTCCTTGTGAACTTAGCTTAGATTATAAAAAATATTAAGTGCTTTTCAAAGTAGGATACTTGCCCTGAAATAGTAGAATATTGCTCATTTCATTAAAAATACTATCAAAATGCTCTTATCACTGTACAATTTATCCAAATTATTTTCAGGAAATTTTTTAAGCTTCTTAAAAAGGCATATGTTTTTATCTATGAATAGAAGAAAAATATTGAAATGTACTAGACAAAGTTGTAATTCAGATGTATATTAACAAATAAATATAATCTTATATATTAAAATGGGTGTTATTAAATCAGACAATTTGATAGATTGGAGAATGACTTTATGGAAAGAGACTATGGCTTTTTTGAAGAGCATCTATCAAAATTCAATAAGATTCCATTGATTTACCGTTTTGAAGTAGTCTCGTCTCTAAATAACGGGTTTGGTGCTCATTGGCATCCCAATATAGAATTACTTTACTTTATAGAAGGGTCGGCAGATGTTTTAATAAATTCTACTTATTACGCTGTGCATGCTGGTGATTTCATTATCATTAATTCAAACTTTATCCATAAACTCATCTCCAAGGAAGCACCAACAAAATATCATTGCTTAATTATTGACAATAACTTTTGCTCACAATTTTTTTTGGATTATACAGAATCACTATTCAGACCTATGATAAGAAGTGACCAATGTCAAAACATTATGCAAGAAGTAATTTATGAATTCTTAGGAAAACCCGATACCTACAGAACTGACAATTTAAAAGATTTAACTTTGCTGCTTATCAGGAACTTATTTCGTTATAATAAAGTTGATGATGACACGAATTTCTTAAAAGAGTCGTCAAAAATTTCACTGGTAAAATCTATTATTGATTATATTAAAAAAAATTACAGTCAACCTATAAACATTGATTCTATGTGTTCGGTAGTATGTATCAGTAAATATTATTTATGCAGAACTTTTAAAAGTGTTACAGGTCAAACCATAAACAATTATATTGTCGACTTCAGATGTCAGAAAGCGAAGATATTACTGAACAATTCAAATTCACCCATCAAAGAAATTTCATACTTATGCGGTTTTCATGATGCCGCTTATTTTACCAAATGCTACAAAAAAGTATTTGGATATATACCATCACATGAAAGACAGCCAGTATAACCAGAATAGCAGAAGGAGTAATTTGGATTCCCTTTAAACGATATGTAAAAGGGAAACCAATTACTCCTTCTGCGAAAAGCTAAAGTGCAATAGTCTCTAATAATTCCTTGCTCTCTTTATTATTTCTCTAATTTCAGTGTTACTATTTCAAACGGTTTTACTTTTAAAGATACAGAATCGCCTTTTCCGATAACCTCTTCCTCTTCTTCCATCAAACTGCATTTATAAATAGCTGCATATTGTTTACCGAATTGCAGCAATGTATTTACCGTAGCACCATAGGGCTCATAAAGACGAAGAATACAACTATTATTATCTTCTGCTTTCTTTACCGTTTCTATTACGATATTTTCTGCACCGCAAAGTATTTGTCCCTCTGCTATGCTGTTCCCCTCACCCTTTTGCAGAATGACAGGTACATTGAATTCATATGCCTGTTTGTGGACCTGACCGGTTCTTTCATTGCCGGAATGGGGATACAGGGCATAGCGTACATGATGGGTTCCTCTGTCGGCATTTTCTCCTGGATAGTTCTGACTGCGAAGAAGGTTCATATCCATGATTTTATCCTGAACCCGATATCCGTATTTACAGTCATTAATAAGTGCTATGCCATAGTCTGCTTCCGATAGATCCACCCACTTATGGGCGCACACCTCAAATTGTGCCTTTTGCCAGAGTGTATTATCGTTATTGGGACGCTTAATCTGTCCAAACTGTATTTCATAGCTTGCCTCCTTGGAAAGCACATCGGTTTCAAAGGAAGTCCGAAGCATTTTCAGATTCTCTTTCCAATCGACTTTCAAATCAAATTCCAATCGTTTGCTTTCGTGTCCCAGCTGTATCCTGACAATTATCTGCGAGTTTCCATAAGTGTAGCATTGTTCGCAGATTGCATTAGCTCCTTTTACATAGAACTTCTGGCCTTCCAATACAAAATATTCCGGTCTTCTGTCCGTATATTCTATTGCTATATCCCAGCAGTCCGCATTCAGGTCATCGTAAACAGAATAAAGATTGGACGGCCCGCTTAAGCTTTCCCGTTCCGCTGCTTTATCATACAATGAAATCAGCACCCCGTCTTTATCAAACACCGCACGCAGGTAATTATTTTCAAGGCAGTTTTCTCCAACACCGGTCATTATCTTTTGGACAGGTTCTTTCCTCTCGGTATATCCCAGGGCAGGGATATTCATTTGATAAAAACTGCCATCTTCCTCTACAATCTCTGTTCTCTCCCAGGAAAGGGAATTAAAGGCTGTCAGGGCAGCATTGGCTGCGATTTCCTTGTAACATGACTCTGTCATCCCGCAGACTTTGTTCAAAAGGATTTCATAACGGGCCAGAGACTCGTCATATACCCTCTTTATGGAAGAGCCCGGTATAATATCGTGAAATTGATACAGCAATACTTCTTTCCATATCTCATCTAACTGCTGCTTCGGATAATCCTTAAGATGGCCGCTTAATACCAGTGCAAATTCCAATTCCCTTAAGGCAAACTCCATCTTTCTGTTATACCATTTATTCTTGGCCTGGGTGGTATAGGTTCCCTGGTGCTTTTCCAGATAAAGTTCTCCCGCCCATTTCTTAAGCTTCCCTCTCGTACTTTCTTCCAGCCGTTCAAAAAGAGGCTGTGCAAAATCAATTGTTACGGGGCAGAGTCCATTCAGGTTCTTCATACGGCTTGCAGACTCCAGATGCAAAGATCCCGGGCCGCCGCCTCCGTCCCCAACGCCAAACAATATCAATGCTTCGTCACAGATTCCGCTGTCAATGTAATTGGTCTCCGCATATTTTACCTGTCTGGGGCTTAAGCTGCTGTTATAGGTTTCCTCCGGCAGCATGTGGGTAAAAATTTCCGTACCGTCAATTCCCTGCCACAGGAATGTCTGATGAGGAAATTTATTGTGTTCGCTCCAGGAAAGCTTTTGTGTCATGAAATAATCGCAGCCGCTTTTCTTTAGAAGCTGGGGCAGGGCACCGGTATAACCGAATACATCCGGGAGCCAAAGATTCTTTACTTCAATCCCGAATTCTTCCTTAAAGAAGCGTTTTCCGTATAATATCTGGCGGACCAGGGCTTCTCCTCCGCTTAAGTTGGTGTCTGCTTCCACCCACATACACCCCTGTACTTCCCATTTGCCTTCCTTTATCTTTTCTTTTACCCGTTCATACAGAGCCGGATAATATTCCTTCATCCAGGCATATAGCTGGGCCTGGCTTGCTCCGAATTTATAATCCGGATACTGCTCCATATAATGCAGCGTGTTGGAAAAGGTTCTGGCACCTTTTCGAATTGTCTCCCTGATTGGCCATAACCAGGCAAGGTCAAGATGAGAATGGCCGATAGCGGTAAAGGACAGGCCGCAGTCCCCTCCTGTTTTTTCAAGCAATTTCCCCGTTACGCCAAGGGCTTCCCTGATTTCAGCTTCATCATAATTTTTAAGGTGCAGGGATGCCTCATAAAGCTTAAATAATATCTGGTTATATCTGGCACTGTCCTTTGCAAGGCACATGAGAAGTTCATACAGAACCAGGTAATCATAATAAAGCTTTCTGATATCCACACACTGAATGGCAATATCCGCTTCCAATATCTTGCCGTCATTCTTCAAACTGCCAAACAGATCATTGCAGCCGGCATCCATCCAGATATCCACTGTTTCTCCGCCCTGTGCATTATCATACAAGCTGTATACGCGTTTTCCGCCTCCGGCAAAACTGAATTCCGTAGCAACATTGGTAATGCCTCTTACCGGATTGCCGAGCTTATCCACAATTAACCCTTCACCGCTGATATCAATTAACAGGACCGTTTTCTGGTTTTTACACTCCTCCGGTATTATTCCGTTAAAATGAAACCAGGCGCAGTCAAATAAATCCCCCCACTTTTCTCCTTTCTTCAGAGTTTGCTTTTCACCTTTTTCTTTCTCCTGAAAGCTTACAGGCTCTTTTGTTTTATAGCAGGTAATGGTCAATTCCCCTGTCTTTTTATAAATTTTCTCCTGCAGCTGCCCTAGTGTCTGTTCAATGGTACGTACTTGTTTTTCTTTTAGATATGGCATATTTCCTCTCCTTCTTTTTCTTTCTGTAATCTTGCCTTCACTACCTGAAACTCATCTCATTATCGCTTAGATCCTGTACTTTGATATATTTTATTATTTTGTGATATTTTTAATATCACGTGATATAATCATATTATAGAACTCAATGTCTTTTGTCAATAATATCTTAAAAAATATGAGAATTATATTACCCTTTCAACAAAATAAAAAAGACCCTAAGGTCTTTTTTCATCCGTTTTCCTTTCACGTAAGTCTCTCACGCTTTTCCTTTCAATCAACTCGGTAGGTATCTTAATGTGCTTTACCGGTTCTCCACTCATCCTGATCTTTTCCGTTATAATATTAAAAGCCTCCTCCATCAGAGGTCTCACCGGCTGGCGCATTGTGGTCAACTCTATTTCGGAATATTCCAGTATAGCATTGTCTGTAAAGCCCGCTACGGAAAGCCTGTCCGGAATAGTAATTCCCAGTTCTTTCGCAGCTGAATACAGCCGAATAGCCAGATAATCATCTCCGCAGAACACTGCTGTCAGTTCTGTGTTTTTTTTCAGATAATCCACAAAATTAATATCAGCTGCCCGGGAATTTTTTGTCATCACATAGTCATTTTCTATATTCAGCTTATTCTCTGACATTGCATCGACATAGCCCTTATATCTTTCATTCCTGCTCGAAACTTCTAAGACATCACAGGAAATGAATCCGATTTTTTTATGTCCTTTGGATATCAGATGATTTACCATCTTCCTGGCCCCCTGGTAATGGTCATGATAGACACTGTCAAATTCGATTTCCTTATAGACCCGGTCTACCATCACAATCGGATAACCACGCAGCTTATAATACAGCAATTCATTGCCGCAGACATTTTTATCACCGGGAAAAAATACAACCCCTTTAATATCGGGGATTGCTGCAATCTCCTGAAGTATCTTTTCTTCTCTTTCCGGGATTCCTTCCGAGACCTTTATAATGATTTCATATCCGTCTTTCCCTGCAACTTGAGACAGTTCCGTAATAATCTGTCCGGTATATAAATCGATTCCGGGTAATACCAGAGCAATGAATTGCATTCCCCCTTCTTCCTTCACTGCCGATTCTCCCAGCAGTGAATTGATAATTGTCATATCAATGTCCTTTAAGAAGCTGCCCTTCCTTGGCACACGGTATATTATCCCTTCTTCCGCCAGAGCATTTAATGCCAGCTTACTTGTCATCCTGCTGACACCAAATAATTCTGCAATCATTCCTTCGCTGGGGAGCATCTCATGAGGGCTGTACTTCTTTTCTATAAGCATTTTCAGCAGCTCACGCTTTACACGATCTGTTTTTGTATCACTTATTTTTACTTGCACAAGTTTTATACCTCATTCTTTTGGCATTGTCTAACATATTTGATATATATTATATCAGACAGTTTTTAATAAATAAAGAAGATTTCTATTCCGCCGCCGTCAATTGGCGCAGTTAACCAAATGAATAACGAATTTGATTTTAAGAGACTTTGAGATACCGGATAATTATTTCTGCTGCCCGAATCATTTCACTTAATTCCATATACGGAGCATTCTCCTTGCCCTCTGTCTGTTCCTTCATGTAAGGCACATGAATAAAGCCTGCCTTCATGTCCGGATATCCGGTACTTGCCAGGTGCAGGGCCTGATACATTACATGATTGCAGACATAGGTACCGGCGGTATTGGATATACGTGCTTCTATCCCATTTTCAGCAAGGCATGCAAGGATTCCCCTAAGAGGCAGCGTTGTAAAATACGCTGTCGCTCCTTCTTCACAAATAGTGATATCCTCCGGCTGGTATCCGAAGTTATCCGGGTATTTGGCATCATCTACATTAATTGCCACCCTTTCAATGGTAATACATTCCCTGCCGGCTGCCTGCCCAAGGGAGAGGGTAATATCCGGCGTAAGGCGTGCTATGGCTTCCACAAGCTTCTTCTCTGCTTCCCTGAATTCTACCGGAAGTTTTAAGGTATAGAGCTCCTCACCAAAGGTTTCTGCCAGTGCTTTTATGATTTCTTCTGAAGGATTTATCTGTTCTCCGTTAAAGGCTTCAAAGCCTGTGACTAATATTTTCATCTGTTTATCTCCTATTTTCTTTTCCCTAACTGTTTCAAAGCCCTATAATTAACTTTCATTATACCTGAAATATTCTAAAATTCTACTATAAGTTCACTCTTTAAGCCCTGACCAAGTAAAGAATCCCGCCAAGAAGCGAAGCCGCAGTTTCCCATATTTTCTAAAAAAGCCTTATAACTTCCCAAGTGTATCAAAGGAAGGCTATAAGGCTTTTGCTATTACGAAGTTAAGTTGGTATTCCGTCTGCGGCAGCTTTACACTACCAATACTGCTCCCAGTCCTTATGAAGTCTTGTCAGGGCTTCCATATAAAAATAATCTCCCCACAGGTTGCATTCATCTACCCCATGGTTATTACAGGTATTATAAGGAGAACTCTTTGCATAGGTACTGTGTAACACCAGCCCGTTAGAACTGCTATGTTCCTTAACGGCATAGTTGTCATATAAGGATTTCATGAACTTTCGTGCTAACAGCCTGTAATTTTCTGCTTCCTGCTCTGTGAGGTATTTTGCCATTTCCAGTATCCCGCAGGCAGCAATGGAAGCAGAGGAGGAATCCCTTGGCTCCTCTGACCCTTCCGTAAATTCCAGGTCCCAATAAGGTACCATGTCCTTCGGAAGATGGTTTAAAAAGTATTCGGTCACCTTATAAAAGGCTTCCTTATACTCTTCTTTTTTTGTGTAACGGTATGCCAGTGCACTGCCATAGATTCCCCATGCCTGTCCTCTTGCCCAGGCGGAACCGTCCCGGTAGCCCTGACAGGTAGCCCCGTGATCCGGCTCTCCCGTCTCTGTGTCAAAATAAAAGGTATGCCAGGTGGAGTAATCCTCCCTGATAACATTTCTTAGAGCCGTATGAAGGTGCTTTTCGGCAATCTCACTGTATTTTGAATCTTTTGTTTCCCCGCTTGCCCAGTAAAGCAGGGGGAGGTTTAGAAGGCAGTCGATTATCAGGCGGTAGTTGCCCTTCTCTCCTAACTTTCCCCAGGCCTGAATAAATTCTCCCTTTGGCTGGTAGCGGCTGATTAGCTGGTCTGCGGCCTTAATTGCCGCTTCTCTTCCCTTTTCGCTGTGTACCAGCTTATAACCTGCCACACAGGAGGGAGTATATAAAAAGCCCATGTCATGATGGTCTACTACTATTTTCCGGTTGATTCTGTCCAAGAAGCTCTCTATCTGAATCTCTGCCGCCTGCCGGAAGGCTCCATCCTTCGTATGCTCATAGGACAGCCAGATTTCTCCCGTCCAGAAACCGTTAGTCCAATCGTCGTTTTCGGCCGGTTCATAGAAATTATTCACACTAAAGGCATTCTGAAACTGACAGGTAAAATCCGGAAGATATCTTCTTATATGCTCTGCACAAAAATCCAGTGCCTGCCCTACTTCTTCTTTGCTTATCCCTTCCATGAATCCCCCTTCTCTTTCTTACTGTCATACTTTTGAAGTTCATTTAATACAATGGACTGTACTCCGACAAAAACAGCTCCGTAAATAACTGCCAGTATGCCAAAGGTAAATCCTCCATATAACATAACGGCCAGATTAATAGCTCCCATGGTCCAGGCAACATTTAACTTATCCCATTTCTTATGAAATATCAGTGCAAGTACGTCAAAGCCCACTGTTGTTGCTTTGGCATGAAGGCACATGAAATACCCTGCACCAACTCCTGCCGCACTAAGAAGAACAGATGCAATTTTAGGAAGATGCACCGTAAATCCAATCTTACTAAACACATTAAATAAAGCCAGATAGCAAACACAGCTAAATATGGTTCCAAAAAAATATTCTTTCCCCAGTCCTATGTAGCATAAACCTAACAACAGCAGGGTCACCACATTCACCAGATATACCGTCTGGACATCTAACAGCCTTGCCGTTACCATGGAAAAACTTGTTACACCTCCGTTGATTATATGGTTTGGTACCGTGATACAAGCATAGCAAAAGGTGATAAGCAGATTGCCGATTAGAATATCCGTATATTTTCTCCAATTCATTTTGTTCCCATAAAGTCCTTTCTTTTTACCCGCTATTGCCGCTTAATATTGCAGGCACTGCCCGGCCGGATTATCTTTTGAAAACACCAGGACTTTTCCATAGGAACTGTACCCGCCTGCACTTACTAAGTCCACACCGTTTATTACCTCTTCATAGCACAGGATAAGGACGAATTCCTCCTCTCCATGGCAGATTTGAATTGCTTCTGCCTGTGAGGAAGTAAGTTCTTTTTTGCTGCTCTGTAAGGTAACAGGAAGAAGCTTTGCTTTAAGCGGTTTCCCTTGGTCTTTCTTATCAGCGGTAATTATAGTAATCATTGAAGTGCTTCCTTCTGCCTTCCAGTTTTGTATAAGGGTCTGATTCTTCTCTAACCGGTTATACTCGGTGGAACAGATATCATCCGCTATCTTTCCTTCTCCCTTAAGGCACAGAAGCTCTCCATCGACATTCTTTCCTATTATAGTTCCTTTCCCTTCATTTAGGAATAGGGAACAGTCTTTTTGTATATGCCAATACTGGACATAATCATGCCAGCCTTTTCCGCGAAAGGAATCTATGATACAAAGCAGGTTATTCTTTAGGTAAATTACCCTTCTTTCCGTGTATAAGCCAATATCAAGATATCCAAGATGGGCTCCCCAGACATAATCTGCATATTGGGAAAAGCAATGCTCTCCCTTAATAGGAGCAGCCATCCTGCCGTAATTCCAGCTTCCCCGGCATTCCGTAAAATCCATTCCATCCACCACTACCGTATTATGGGCTTTGGGGGACTTTAAATAAGCCCTTTCCTCTCCCTCAACATAAGTATAACGGCCGGAATCAATAAGAATATCCTCTCCTTCTGCCGCAAAGTCAACATGCAGTAAATCTGCATGGCCGTGACCGCTGCCCATTGTACCGCAGTGAAAACGGACATAGCCGCTGTTTTCTGTAAAACTGTCCCTTAGTACGTAATTCCCGCTGTCTGTAAGGGCATAAGAAGTAAACCCTGGTTTTTCTTCTGCCATAACCTGGTATTCTTTTCGGCAGCCGATGCCAAGAAGCCACCAGACTTCACTGCAAAACCGGTTACCGGCAAGATACTTTAACTTACGGTCCCTAAAAAGTATGCTTCCCATTGCCACTAAATCACCGGCTTCTATTCCGTCACTGTCTGACTGGCAGGGTATCTCCCCCTTTGGCCTCCTTAAAACTGCCAGCGCATATACCATGCTTTTTAACCTGCCTCTAAATTCCTTTCCCATAGCTATACGAAAACGTCTGGCATGCAGATAGGTATCCAGAAAGCAATGAAGCACCTCACCATGATACATAGGGCTCTGCTCCCAGTGGGTCCCGTCAGGAAATACCTGCTGCTGCATTTCCTGCTGCAGCCGGCTTACCGCCTCTTCTATCCAGCCCTTTTCATTAAAATACAATCCCAGAAGAAACAGACCATGGTTTTGCAGCACTCCCCAGTTACTGATACGGTGGAAGGTTTCATTTGTCTTTACCAGATAGTCTCCATGTATCCTTAGGCTATCCTCCATCTTACCTTTTAAGGTATCAGTTACCACCGGACAGCCTGCCATCAGCTGCAAACTCCTAAGCCAGTATTCACAGCGGATTCCCGCTTCAATACTGCGCCAGGTGCTTTTCTTATTTTCCTCTGTTAAGGGCTCCTTCACCAGCCAGCTTTCTATAAGCTCCGCATATTTTTCTCCAAAGCGCAAGTCCCCTGTGATATACCAGGCCTTTGCCAGGATCAGGAGAAAAGTATGCCGGTTCAGGGCATAGACCCATTCCGCATCTCCATCAGGAACATGTTTCCAATCTATTTCTTTCTCAAAGATAACCGGCTTGTGGGTGCGCTCCATCTCCCAATGTTCTCTGAAGGTAAAGCTGTTCCCTAATAACTCTTCTGCCTGTACAAGAAGTGCACCGGTTTCCTCTTCGTACTCCCTTTTCATCAAATCAGCCAGTTCTTTACCGGTATTCTGGCACCAAAATAAAGAAAGTCTTTCATTGCCTCTCATTTTCGTACTCTCCCTTTCTATAAGAAGTCGTACCAAATGATTTCATTTTCCTTTAAGGTAACTTCTCTGTCGTTTCCGTTTCCGTCATAGATAATTGCCGACTGCTCTGTGAAGGTGTTATTTACAAGACAATACTTACCTGTAGCCGGATAATAATTGATTTCAAGGTTATAATTGCTGCTATACCATCTGTGGATTTCCTTTTCCCTGCCTGCTGCCCAGAAAATGGCACGGTAGAGAAGTCTGGAATTCTCAAAGGAGTAAGGCAGGCCGCTGATATATACACTGCGTCCCTTTCCAAAGGCATGAACCGCCATCTGGACATTCTCTTCCCTGCAGCATAAAATCTCTGCTTCCTCAAGTGCATAGATATTCTTCATGCCTTCTCCGAAGTAAATATCTCCCTTACATTCCTCTGTGATAAAGTGCTCGTGCTCCTCCCAGTTATATTTATCCGTGGAAAGGCCAAAGCCGATTTCTTTATCCACTCCCAGAACATTTGCCAGAGTAAAATACCTTCCTTCACGCTGGAAAGCAGAAGGCTCTCCCACTCCGATAAAGCCGCCTCCCTCTGCTACATATTCTTTCAGGGCACATACCAGCTTCTCATTCTCCCAGTAAGCACCTCCGCTTGGTGCCGTGTAGGCATCTCCCACATTAATAATAACACTGCATTTCTTTAGAACGGAAGGGTCGGCTATCACATCCTCAAAGCTTAAAAATTCCACCTCAAAGGGCATTCCGCTTAAACCTTCTAAAATACCGGCATAGGAATAGGTCTGCTTATAATCTTTCGCATGTGCAACCATATGGGTTCCCCAGGAACGAACCTTTCCCCAGGCATTTAAGATTCCTACCTTAAAATGGCTGTAGGGTACCTGTCCTCCCATATTGTCATAGAGCATACGGAACTCATTGCATACGTCCTCGATATACTGTACAAAATCCGGGAACTGCAGCGCTAACTTAAGATAACCGCCGTACCCGATACGGTCCACCGGCTTGCGAAGAATGGCTCTTCTGGCTGTTACCCAATTCTCCTTTGCTTCCTTGATGGGATTTCCCCCTTCATAGAATACATCCGGGAAGAAATAGGGTAAGAAGCGGCCTTCCGTATATTTTACTCCCGGAATGTCAGATATCAGCCTTAGGGTGGTCCCGTTTCCGACAGAGCCTACAACGGCGTCAAGTCCGGTGTTTTTAAAGTACTCTCCAAAGGGTTCTGTCCCAATCCAGTGGTCCCCTAAAAACATCATGGCTTCCTTTTCATCCTCATGGCAGATGTCAATCAGCACCTTCATCAGCTTTGCGACCTCTCTCTGCTGGAAAGCCTGAAAATCCCTGAATTCCTTTGATGGCACACGGAAGGTATTATTATGGTACCCCTGGTCAATGATATATTCAGGCCTAAAAGGGTATCCTACCTCCTTTTCAAACTGCTCCAGTATATAGGGGCTTACACTGGCACTGTAACCGAACCAGTCCACGAATTTTTCTCTTGCATGCTCATCAAACACCAGAGTGAACTGATGGAAAAAGGTTGTAAAACGCACTACATCTGTAGACGGATTATTCTTAAGATAACGGCGCAGCTTCTCTGCTACGTATTCCTTTGTCTTTGGCTGTCTTACATCATAGGTTATCTGATGCTCTACATTCTCCCAGCTGTTTGTGAGGAAGTTGTACATATGTACCGGGTCCCACATGATAAATGCCAGAAAACTTACGGTGTAATCATGGTATCTTAAAGGCTTATGAATAACCGCTTCCATGGTTTCTTCTTCGTAACTCCAGCAGTCAGTAGATAAAGCTTCTCCGGTGGTCCGGTCAATAACCTCCCACCATCTTTTGATATCATCTATGGTATTGGGCTTTAATTGTTCTTTATAAAGGTGCTTCATAACAGGAATTCGAAGCTCTTCCCTTTCCATCGCCGTGTAAAATTCCGTCATAAGATACATCTGCTGAATTTCACCGGGATTTGCCTTTGCCCACTCGTTATCTTTTCTAGTTGTGTAGTAAGTAGAATAAATCTTTGCCGGAAGGCTCTTTAACTCTTCCGGCATATCGGTGCCGTCACAATCCCTAAGGGCGTCCGCTCCCCACCTTTTGACAATCTCTTTTGTTTCTTCTATCATATCCACATCCGTGGGTACCGTTACCCTGCCGAAATGGCTGCTCATAAAATTTCCTCCTAGTTAAAGATAATAAATTGCTTCTTCCTTACCCTTTTACGGCTGAGGAGGTGGAGCCTTCCACAAAATATCTCTGGGTAAAGAAAAAGAGGATTAATATCGGTATCAAAACCAGAGTCGCAGAGGACATCTGAAGTGCCGGGTCTGCTACCTGCCCTTCCGTAAACAGTTTAATACCAACGGAAAGCATCTGCTTGCTGATTGTTGAGATATAGATATAGGGGCCCATGTAATCATTCCAGGACCATACGAAGGTAAATAATACCATGGTAACGATACTTGGCTTTGCTAAGGGCAATATGATTCTGGAATAGATGGTAAAATGGTGGCAGCCGTCAATTTCAGCCGCTTCGCTGATGGAATCCGGTATTGCTATAAAGGCCTGCCTTAACATAAAGACAAAATAAATATCAAAACAGGAAGGCAATACTAAAGACCACATACTATCCAGAATATGAAGGTTCTTAAAAATAGAATATCTGGGGATAAGCATAATATCACCGGGTATCATAAGAGCTGACATTAATATCAGGAATAATACGCCGTTTCCCTTAAACTTAATCTTTGCAAATCCATAAGCGGTATAGGTAATAATAAATACCTTTAAAACAATTGTAGTTACTACCATTACGATGGTATTCTTATACCACTGTGCAAAATCGTAATAAGGATCACCAAACAAATCAGTGTAATTCGAAAGAATAAATTTATCCGGTATAATTTGCAGAGGCTTTCCCAGTACATCCGCTGATATCTTAAAAGAAGAGGATATCATAAAAATAAAAGGGTAGATGCACAATAGGCCTATTACCATTAATATAATTGTTACTGTCCATGACCTTAAGTTTTTTCTTAGTTTCAAACTCATATAAAAGCTCCTTTCCTAATAATTCACCCATTTTTTCTGTCCCTGCCACTGTATTATCGTAAATACCATTACAATAACGAACATAACTACAGCCTGGGCACTTGCATAACCTGTCTCAAATCTCGTAAAGGCAGTCCTGATAATGTTAATTGACATTACAGTCGTGGACTGGCCGGGACCTCCCTGGGTAAGAACCTGTATAATGGTAAGATTCTGCAGGGAAGTAATAACAGAGCTGATTAACAGGAAAAAGGTAGTAGGTGAAACCATAGGTATAATTACATGGAGGATTCGCTTTATTTTGCCTGCCCCGTCGATTTCAGCGGCCTCTAAAAGATCTCCCGAAACTCCCTGCAGGGCAGCCAGATAGGTAATCAGGTTTAATCCGACACCTTTCCATACTGCAATACAGACTACCGTAGGCAGGGCAGTCTTCATATCGTAAAGAAAAAAGGGCGGGTTCTCTACGCCGATTGCTAAAAGAGCCTTTATGAATGGCCCCTTTGGTCCTAATAACAGGGTAAATACCACCGATACCGCTACCATGTTGGCCACGTAGGGCAGAAAGAACATGGAACGGACCAGATTCTTAAAGTGGATTCCTTTATTCACCAGATATGCCATTGTAAATCCGATAATCATAATAAGCGGAACATACAGCAGGGAATACAGGGCTGTTCTGCCCAGGGCATCCATTGTGGTCTGGTCATGGAACATTTTAATAAAATTCCCAAAACCGATGAATTTCGCATCGTGGATCTTACTGATATAACGTACATTGGTAAAGGCCAGACCGATTGCAATCAAAAAGGGAAGCCCCTGAAACAGTATAAAGCCGCAGATGTACGGAGTAACAAACATTGCTCCGTAACGGTTTTCTCTTTTTTGCCTGTTATATTTTTTTGTCTTAGTCTCCGCCTGCATAATCTTTCTCCTTTATACAATAAACATTTGAATCTGCCCGCAAACCGGTTTCATCCATAATACTGATGCGGATATAACCTTCATTTCCTTTTAAGGTAAAGGCTGCACATGTTATAGTCTCTTCGTTTCCTGCCACTGATTTTAAGCAGTTTCTTCCCTGTGTCATCACGTAAATCTTTTTCACAGGGCTGGTCTTAATAAATAAGGTACCGTCTTCTATATAGACTTCATTAATTTCAGGGCCGGCATGGCTGCCAAAGCTGCCGCCTTCTGTGTGGTTTATTACACTGTAGAAATTCCCGGAAATTAAGGCTTCCATGACAGCATTGTAGGAAAGCTCATCCGCATTGATCCGGATGCAGCCGCCAAAGCTGTCACACAAAGGATGTCCGAAAGGGTATGAATTGTGATTGTCATCTGTTGCAACACATTTACAAAGAATTCCCGCCCGAAGCATTTCATCATAAGCCTGGGGATGATAACCATACAGGCCGTCATGCTCACAGCCATAGTTATAGATTTCCATTCCCCATATTCCCTTTAATTTGCTGTACTCGGTCACATCCTGCAAAGACCAGTAGGGGTGGTTATAGCATACCAGGAAGCCATTCTCGTTCATAACGTTTATGTAACGGTTGATTTCATCCATGTTTTTGTAATCCTGTACCGGTAACAGTGCCTTTGTAAACTCTCTATATTCATCAAAACCCTTTGAATTTTCTTTATTAATAGCTCTCACCCAGGGAGTTCTGTCATATACATTCATATGCCAGGTCTTAACTTGTGAAAAGTCTCCCGGAACGCGGAACTTATCGTTAATATCCACTTCCATCGCCGCTAAGGCAAGAAAGTTCTCGTCATCTAATTCCCGATGCCAGGAATACATCCTGTGGTCGGTAAAGGCTACTATCTGGTAACCGTTCGCTTTGTAGGCTTCTTTTATTTCACTTGCACTTAACTGCCCGTCAGACCATGTGGTATGGCAGTGTAAATTCGCTTTATAGCTGTTCTTCTGCTGCTTTAACAAGTAATTTCTCATAGTTCCTCGCATTCCGCCGCCTAAAACGGCTCAAAATCCTTATAAAAAGTGCCGGTACCCAAAGAGAACCGGCACGAAAACTATTTCTTTCTATTTGTCTGATTCAATGGCAGCGTTTGCTTTATTCTGTATATTCTTAATTGCTGCGTCAACGTCTTCTCCACCCTGTCCGTATAACTGGCCTTCTTCGATTACGACCTGGGAAATAACCGAGCTTCCTGGTCCGATGATTTTTTCGGATAATGCTTTTCTGGTAGGATCAAACCATGCAGTTTTGAAATCATCAACGGTTAATTCATCAAAGGCAAAGGGTTTTGCCAAGCTGTTTTCAATATACTCATTTACTTCGTCATTGCTTAAGTCCACTCTGGCAGGAACACGTCCAAAGCCTAACTTATACTGGTTTTCTGCCATGCATTTAACTGCTGCGAAAGCTGCTTCTTTGTTCTTGCTGGTAGTAGGTATTGCATAGCAGCCGGGAACTGTTAAAGTGGAAGCCTCTTGTCCTTCCGGATAAGGCAGCGGTAAAAGACCAACTTTCCAATCTCTTGGATATTTTTCAAAGTTATTTAACACACTGGTTGTCCAGCCGCCGCATACAAACATACCATACTGTCCGGTGGTAAAGAAAGCATTCCATGCTGTACCGCTTGCTTTAAAATCCAGAATGGAAGGCTGTATTTTATCGTTATTGCCAAGTCCATAGTAGAAGTTAAGGCTTTCCTTGAATAAAGGATCATCAAAATTAGCAGTGTTGTCAGCTTTATAAGGATTCCAGCCCTTTTGTAATGCATACATATAATTATAGCAGTCATAATCTAACATAAGGGAACCGTAGATGCCTTTGTCTGTGTTGGTCAAAGACTTTGCTGTCTCAACATATTTTTCCCAGGTCCAGTCTTTTGCGCTGGGATAAGCTACGCCTGCATCATCAAATATCTTCTTGTTATATAAGGTAATCCAGATATCAGAGAATGCCGGAAGACCGTATACTGCGTCATCAAATACCGGTAAATAATCTCCGAATTTACTTGCCATATCATAGCTTTCTGTCTTTGCAAGCTCTGAAAGATCCGTAAGAACACCGGCATTGTAAAATGTCTTTAAGCCGGGCTTTGTGTTATAGATAATGTCGATTTCATCTCCATTCATCAAGCTGACAAGGGTTTTATCCACTTCGCCGGAATCGGAGTTGGGTATTACAAAGAATTCAATGTCAATACCTGTTTCATCTTTTACTAACTGTATCAGTTTCTGGTTCTCTTCCCCTGTGCTGGCAGTCTGTGTTGTCGCATATTTAAGCTTAACACCTTCAAAAGGTTTGGCACTGCCCGTATCCCCGTCTTTTTCCCCGGGTGTGGCAGTAGCAGTGGCACTGTTATCCTGCTTATTGGTTTCTGCAGTATTGTTTTTGTTCGATGAGCCGCAGCCCGTCAAAACTCCTGCAAACATAGCAGTTACTAAACCGCAAGCAATAAGTTTCTGCAAATTCTTTTTCATAATTTCCTCCCATATATAATTTTTGTTTACACCTTTATTATAGGGGCTTCTCCTCCTGCTTACTATAAGCCATATTCGCACTTTATTGACTATTTTTATTCTTTTCTTCAACTTCTTTTTCCGATATCTTTGGAATCGTGATTGTAATTATCGTACCGCAGCCTTCCTTGGAATATATCCTTACAGCCTCTGATTTACCAAAATAGATCCGTATCCTTTCACTGATACTGTGAAGCCCGATGCCGCTTCCCTTCTGTTTTATATTGGGTTCCTTTGCTGCCCTGCCGGAGATAATTCTATTTCTGACTTCCGCCAGACGCTCTCTTGACATACCGGAGCCGTTATCTCCGATAACAAATCGTATCTCTTCTTCCATTACTTTGACCTTAACACGGATTTTTACTACGTGGTCAACCTCATCTGTTGCATACAGGAAGCTGTTTTCCAGTGCCGGCTGCAGGGTAAGCTTAATTGTCTGGTAATCCCTGATTTCCTCATATTTCACCCTGATATCAAAATCCACCTTATCCGCATACCGTATTTCCTGGATTCTGACATATGCCATCAGACATTCCAACTCCTGCTGTATACGTACAATTGTCGCCCCGCCGCCAATGGACAGACGGTACATCCTTCCAAGGGAAGCAGCTATCCTGCCGATTTCAGGATGCCCGATTTCCGTAGACTTCCACACAATGGTTTCCAGAGTATTGTATAAGAAATGAGGATTAATCTGCCCCATTAACACCTCTAACTCCAGCTTTTTCTTCTTCTTTTCCTCCTCCACACGCTCTTCGATATGCTGGGATATCTGGAACAGCATGGAATTATAGATCTTACACATCTGCTCCACTTCATTGTTGCCTGTGGTCGCTACATAGGCATCCAATTTGCCGTCACGTACCTCTTTCATGGCTTTATTCAGAGTATCTATAGGCTTTAGAAACCGCCCGGTAATCTTAATAATAAAGACGGCACTAAACAGGGCAAACACAAAAAATACCAGGGAATAGCGCAGGAACAATACGTCAATTTCTCTTGTGATATTTTTCATGGGTACAATGCAGGTCACCCTCCAGCCGGATTTATTGTTTACCAGCTTTGAGACAATCTGCTCATTTTCCCCATGCTTTAAGAAAAAGCTTGCATTCTCTTTATCCTCAATCTTCGTCCAGATATTTTCGTCCAGGGTACCTTTTTGCAGCAGCCCTACATCATTGGAGGATATAATCTGTCCATTTTCTCCCGTAATTACAACCGTTCCCTGAACATCTTCTGCAATGTCCTTATATTTATCGTAAATTTCCTGTTCACTAAATAAGAAGAGGTGGATGTAGAGAAGGTTACCGGTAAAGGGATTGATAATACGACGGGAAGCAAGTATCCGCTTCTCCTGCCTGAACAATTCCATCTCAAGGGGAGTTTTCTCCCTGTTATCCGTTTCTTTGCTTACTCCCAGTTCATTTTCCGGTGTTTGCAGGCAGTTCTGGGGCAGGACATACCACTTCATCAGGGAAAGATTCTTAACATCCGCTATTCCAAGATCCAGCAAATAATCAATCACCACTCCCCCGTCTATCTCCGGGCTTAGCAGATTTAAAAGCTCACCATACCGGGTATAAATGGCAGATATGCGGCTCCCCTCATTAAACATATCCGTTGAGTTTAATAATTCCCTGATTTCAACAATACTCCTTTTCTTTTCCGCAACATTGGTACTGTAGAACTTATCTCCGTACTTTTGTATGCCGGAACTATAAGAATATTTATCAGATACAATAGAGAGCTGGGACATCATAACATCCAACTGGTTGGATATGGAACCCGTCCGGCTCTCTACATTTTTAATTGCCTGCTTATTCATCTCTGACTTGGTCATACCGAAGATAATTGCCGTTACGACAAGCTCAAACAGCCAAACGATCAATATTAACAGAATTAACTGCCTTGCCAGAGAGGTCTTTCCTACTTTTTTTATGCTCTTAATTTTCAACGCTATTCTTCTCCTGTTTATCTGCCTGTTTCATAAGTACATTACGGTATTCATTCGGGCTTAAGCCGGTATAACGCTTAAACACCCTTATAAAGTTCGATACATCTGCATAGCCGGTGGCTTCCGCAATCTCATATATCTTAATAGAAAAATCCTTTAACATTTCCTTCGCTTTATCCATCCGCTTATCCATGATATAATCGCTGAAATTCTTACCGGTTTCAAGCTTGAATATCTTAGAAATATAGGAAGGATTCTTTTTGATCTTCTCGCCGATATAATCTAACGACATGTAATTGGCAGAGTACTCCTTATCCACCATATTTCTTATATAATCCGCAAGGTTTCCAACATGCCCCTTGTTCTCTTCTTTTCCTTTCCAGGCTTTTAAGAGGCTTATTAAAACCTCTTCCATAAATTCCTGCTTCTTCTTAAGGTTTTTCAGGAAATAGATATCCCTGTACTGCTTCTTTTCCTCCCCCATTATTTGGGCCAGTGAGATATTTCTGCGGTTTCTGGCATACTCGGCGGCATCGTATAGAAACTCCAGGCAAAGCCTGTCCACAAAGGAATAGTCACTGGATATCTGGCTGCCAATCTGTGCAAAGACCTGGGCTACACTCAATCTTAGCTTTTCTGTCTCATAATTTTCAATATAGCTCCACATAAGCTCTGCCGGAAAGCGTATCTGATCTTTCCTGTCCGGTTCTTTTGCATCATCATATATCCCGATAGGCTCTGTTTGCAGCATCATTCTTTGTTCAAGGCATATCACGGCCTGTTCATAGCCTGCGGGCAATTCTTCCTTGTTATGGCATAAGCTGCTGATACCCATTATGGATTTCTTCTGATAAAGGTCTAAAAGCTCTGAATGGAGGCTTTGTATATATTTGAAAGCGAATTTTTTCCAGTCCTCAATGCCTTTGGGTACCGACATAATACCCGTAATCCTTTCCCTGTCGTCCAGAAAGAAATGAACCTGATAGTAACTCTCCCGCATATTACAGTATTGTACCATCCTGTTCTTTAGCGTAAGAAGTTCAACATTCCCTCCCTCTTCATTGTCCTCCATCACTTCTCCTGTTATCATAAAATAATCGGAAAAATCAATGTTTAACTGCTCGTCCTCTTCCTTTAACCCCTTTACCATCTGCCTTAGGTAATGGGACTGCCGGTACAGCTTATTGTCTCCTGCCTGCTTATATATTCTGTCTCTTTCTTCCCGCTTGAATTTTTCATCATCCAGCCTGCGTTTAAGCCTTGCAAAACATTCCTCAAATTCATCAATATCCGTAGGCTTAAAAAGGTACTCCACGACCCCGTTTTTGATTGCCATGTTCAGGTATTCTACATCATTGTAACCGCTTAATATGATAATTTTCACCTCGGGATGGTTGTTGTTTAAGTATTTCATCAGCTCCACCCCATCCATATGCGGCATACGGATATCAGACACAACGACATCCGGGCAGTTAGCTTCAATCATCTCCGCTGCATCCAGTCCGTCCCTTGCCATTCCGATCACTTCATATCCCCACTTCTCCCAGGGGATACCTGCTGCCATTCCGTTTAAAATATTAATTTCATCATCCACTAATAAAGTTTTGTACATATCACCCGCACCTTTCCAAAGTCCAAGCTCCCTCTGATTTGATTTTATCATACGCTGCGCTAACAGGCATCGTCTTTTCTTTATTTTTATTGCCTATTTTTGATTTTTATAGTCTATTCTTAACACCTTGCCACTGTATTTTACAGATTCCCCAAATACTGTAAGCTTAACCGCTTGCATTCAAATTAGGACTTTGTTATATTATAAAAATCACCCATATAAAATACTGCAAGAAATATCAAGTTTTTTCTGCCCTCAATTTGCTATCCTGTAAACACAGGGAGGATATGTTATGTACCAATGGAATGAATCGGTTCAAAAAATGATTGACTGGATTGAAGATAATTTATCAGAAAATCCAACACTTTTAGAAATGTCAAAACAGGTGGGTTACTCCCCTTATTACTGCTCTACCCAGTTCCATGAAATTGTTGGTATCACACTGAAAAACTACGTTGCAAGCAGACGCTTAAGCAGAGCTGCTCTGGAAATACGTGATACGAAAGAACGGATCCTTGATATTGCAGTCAAATATGGATTTTCCTCCCAGGAAGCTCTTACAAGGGCTTTTAAAGAGAAATTCGGATATACTCCCTATTGGTACCGCAGGAATCCTGTTCCGATTATACTGCCCATCAGACGTACTGCCCTTTTCCCTGAACATGTTATCAAATCCAAGGAGGTTATTATGAGTGAAACCTGTTTAACAAAAGCAAATGTCAGAATAGAATTTATCCCCGAACACAAATATATGGGTGTATGGGAAGAAAGAGCCGCAAATTATATGGACTTTTGGAAATATCATGACTGTGAGGAAATCTGCGGAACCATTGACAGTTTAAGCAATATTATGCATCCTGTTGTGACAGTCCATACTGCCGGCTGGTCCTGTCAAAATAATCATAAGAAATATTTTTACGGGCTTGGTGTGGCAGATAACTATAACGGCCCGGTTCCAAAGGGCTTTGAAGTAAAAAAAGTACCGGGAAATTATTACCTCGTATTTTTTCACCCGCCTTTTGATTATCTCTCTGACTGCAGCGAGGTAATGGAGCGGGTAGAGACTTTAGCCTGGAATTATGATCCCGCTTTAAAAGGCTATGCCTGGAATGAAAAGGATTGTCCGGTCTATCAGCGGCATTATCCGGAAGTCATCGGATATGAAGTATTAAGGCCTGTGACCAAAATACAGTAAGTATAGAAACAAAAGAAGCCCCTGCTTTCCCTTGCATGTCCGTATAAAGACTGTGCATTAAGGGTAAGGCAGGGGCTTTTATGATATGTTATCTTATGGGAGCATGGATAAAATAGCCTGCTTGGGTTTTACTCCAACACTGGTTTGTACCACTTTTCCATCCTTCATTACTACAAGTGTAGGTATGCTCATTACATGGAATGCCTGTGCCAGTTCCGGCTCCTCATCCACATTCACCTTACCTACTTTCACGGTATCTATAGTTTCCTCTGCAACCTGCTCCACGACAGGTGCCACCATTTTACAGGGTCCGCACCAGGAAGCCCAAAAATCCAGCAAAACAGGCTTGTCCGATTCTACTACTTCCTGATTAAAATTATCCTTTGTTATTTTCAGTACGCTCATTTTATTTCTCTCCTTTGCAGTTTTCTATTTCAATTGGACTCAATACAATTTATAGTTTTATTATAGTCCTTTTCTTTTTTCTCTCTGTGACAAAGTCACATAAAGTCATCACATGGACAAACGCACATGACTATATCAAAACTGCAAAGGAAGATATTTTTTATTTCAAATCGGCAGCCTCCGGGAACAACGTCAGAAGCCTCTCATTAGCTTTCTCAAGCTCTTTACGATATTGTTTGTAAGAGGGACTTAGCTTCTCCATGGCAGGGATAAACACAGTATAATAGCCGCTTGTATTGTTGAAATCTTTCATTAGCCCCGTCATTTTATAGGCGGGAGACTCCAGATAAGCCTCACTCTTACGAAAGGATACGTATTCTCCGATGAAATCTTTTTTCTCTGTAAGAAATTCCTCGATGTTTTCAACGGAATTCTTCATTTCACCTAACATCTTGTCAATAGCTTCCGTACCCATTTCCGACAGCTCATTCTCAAAGTACTGCTTTAAATCCTCCGGGAATTCAAAGGAGGGGATATCATCGAGAAAGGAAAGGATTACCTGATATGCCTCCTGCTGCTCTTTTGTCAGTGCAGGTTCCTTTAAGAAACGTGCAAAATGCAGGCAGGTAAACCTTCCGTAATACCCCGGAAATGCTTCCAAAAGTCTCTCTGCAATATTGCAATTTTCTTCCATTGCTTTTAAGTCTTCACTGATTTTAGAATAATCCCCGCCACAGCTTAATCTATCAAGGATTTTCTTCTTCTCCTGTTCCCTTTGAACCAACAGCTCTTTTTGTACCGTCAGTCTTTTTAAGGCAGTTTCCGTCTTATCCTCTAATACTTCTTTTATTTCTTCCATACCAAGTCCCAGCTTGCGAAGAACAGAAATCTTTTTTAGTTTATTGATATCTTCTTCGCTGTAATCCCTGTAACCGTTTTCTAAAACGGACGGAGCTGTCAGTCCCTGTTCCGTATAGTATTCTATGGCTTTTTTCGTAAGCCCTGCTGCCTTGCCTGCCTGTTTTATCAGCATATGCCTCACCTCCAAGACCATTATAAACCATCCCCCAAGGTGGCAGTCAATAAATTACCGTCGGTAATTTTCCGAATTTTCTCCATATCGGCTTTCGGCTTTCGGTCATATGTCAGCAGGCCATTAATTTCCTGTTCAACATCTGTTAGCTGTGTATAGCAGAAGCCCTGAACATTCTCTGATTGCAGCAGCGGTGACACAACCTCATAATACCTTTCCAGGAATTCCTGCTCCGACTCCGCAACAGAATATCCCCAGCCTTTCGTACCGTTTTTATCAAAAGAAATACCGCCAAATTCACTAATAATAATCGGCTCGCCATTGTATTGCCCCCCGCCTGTATACAGAGCTCTTCCCCCTGGCTGCGCCTTTAATATTTGTTCCAGCGTACTATACCTTTTTGACAGAATCCCGCTGTCAGACTCATAATCATGAATTGTCAGCAAATCACTTTCAACATGTTCCCAGCCGTCATTATCGCTTACCGGTCTCGTGGTATCAATCGCTTTCGTAGCAGCATAAAGCGCTTTGCAAAAATTCTGCTGCTTGGTGCTCTCTGCTATTTCCAATACTCCCCATGATTCATTCAAAGGTGTCCATACTACAATACAAGGGTGGTTATAATCTCTTATTACGGCATTTACCCATTCCTGCATGGTGTCTGCCGCAAGACGGCGTGAATAAGCATAGCCTGCTCCAATCTCCCCCCAGACCAGAAGTCCTAAACGGTCCGCATGGTACAAAAATCTCGGGTCTTCTACTTTTTGATGCTTACGGACACCATTAAATCCCATTTCCTTGGCAAGCATGATATCTTCAATAAAAGCATCATCTGAAGGTGCCGTCAGAAGACCATCCGGCCAGTACCCCTGGTCAAGCAGTAATTTCTGATAATAAGGCCGGTTATTTAGCAGAAATCTTCCATTCTCAACAGACACTTTTCTCATTCCGAAATAAGACTGTACCTTATCTGACTGGCTTCCCTCTTCTCTTAAGCAAAACTCGACATTAAATAATCTTGGTTTCTCCGGCGTCCATGCCAGATCTTCTACGATATTCCAGCAGCCAAGTACTGACTCATCCAATGTAACTGTAAAGCTGCCTTTCTCATTTTGCAGAGAAGTTGTAATTTGGCTGGCAAGCTTGCCGTTATAAGTAATAAGGGTTTCCAGAACACATCCTTTACCTTTTTCTGTCTCATATTCAAACTTTACTGACTTTTCATCAAAAAGCGGCGTAATGAATACCTGTCTGATATGTTTTTCAGGCACTGGCTCCAGCCATACACTTTGCCATATCCCGGTAGTGGCTGTGTAAAAAATGCTTTCAGACTTTTCTTTCCAGAACTGTTTGCCCCTTGGTATATCCAATTCCTTAGGATAATCTTTTGCACACACCCGCAGCTCATTTTCACCGGCAACAAGTAATTCCGTAATATCAACTGAAAAGCCTGTCTGCCCTCCAATATGGTATACGGCAAGCTGGTGATTAACCCAGACTCTGCATTCGTAATCTACTGCTCCAAAATGCAATATTATGTGTTTTTTGCTCCACCCTTCTGGAATTGCAAATGTACGGCGATACCAGACCATCTCATGCAAATCTCTTTTTTCTATACCGGATAGTTTCGCTTCATATGCAAAGGGTACACAGATTTTCTGATCATATGTCTCCTTCTCAAAGGAAAAATCCCACATACCGTTTAGAGTCATCCAAGCTGTCCGTACAAATTGTGGCCTCGGATATTCTGTCCTTAAAATCTCTTTCATTTTTTTCTCCCAACTTCTTATTGCTTCATCCTGATAAATGTAGCATCCTTTTTATCCAATTGATGTACATGCCCCATCTAGATAATACATCTGTTTTTATAACCTCTATAATTATTTTACTGCCTTTCCACCACTTACTATATTTAATATCCTATTCATGATGGTTTTTAATGTAATTGTCTCAATATCATATCTTTCTTTCAAGAAACTCTTTTTTTCAGAATCCAGACAAGCTACAAGACTCATGCTTATTTGGATTGTTCATTTTTAAAATAAGAGTCCCAAAGCTTTCAAGTTCCCCTCCTTTATAATCCCCGTATATGATTGAATATTCTTCCTCCGGAAGCTGAAGCGTAACAGAATGTTGCTGATAATTTTGAATGAATACATAGCGAATACCTTCCTGTTCTCTTATATTTACTTCCACACCTACAGGCAAATCCTTTATCACCTGAGCTATTTGTGCCTCATTTATCAACTTTCCAAAAACATCCAGATAAAAGTCTTCATCCATATCTGCACATACATAATATGCCTTTCCGCCACCGTAAGAATTTACTGTAAAAGCCGGCATTCCTTTATAGAAATCCTCACCGTATTCCATAAGAACTTCAGCTGTTGAGGTACTCACTAAATCACATAGATTCTTGCAGTGATATCTTTCCTTTAATTCCGGAATTATTTTACCGCTCTTCGCAATATGGTTTTCTTCCCAGTCAAATAAAGCATCTATTTCTGTACTTCTAAGACCCAGAACTTTCATAAGTCCGTAAGGAGTTCCTCCTAAATAACAACGGTCATATTCATCAACGATTCCCGTCCAGTAGGTTGTTAAAAACACTCCTCCTTCTCTGGTAAACTCTTCAATTTTCTCCTCAAATTTATTCCTTAGCATATATAACATTGGTGCTATGACTAACTTATAGCCTTTTATCTCTTGCGACATATCTACTATATCGATATTTATTCCATATCGTTTCAAAGCTCCGTAAATCTTCTCTACAGTCGCCAAATAATACATATTTTCATTTCTTGGAGCCATGGAATTTTCCAATGCCCACCGGCTCTGCCAGTCATGTACAATTGCAACTTCAGCTATGGTACCGCTTCCGGATATTTCTTTGATCATCTCCAACCCCCTGCCAATCTCACTGACATCTTGAAAAACTCTTGTATCATCACCGCCATAATGGTCAATCACAGCTCCATGAAATTTCTCTGAAGCTCCTCTGCTTTGCCGAAGTTGAAAGTACTGAACACTATCCGAACCATGGGCAACAGCCTGAAGAGATGATGCTTTTAAAAGTCCCGGCTTTTTCAAATGATTAACAGCCTGCCAGCTGGTAGCAGATGGACAGGATTCCATGAGCAAAAATGGTTTTTTTAGCAATGTTCTCATAATATCGTGCTGCATCCCTGCCCGTGAGGCAGTAATCCACTCAGGATCCTTTTGCCACTCAGGATAGCAATCCCAGGAGACAATATCCAGTTCGTTAGCTAATTGATGGCAATCAAAGCCCGTAAAATCATACATTAAATTAGTAGTTACCGGCTTGTCAGAACCACCATCCCGCAAAGTCTGAATCTCCCATTTTATAAAATCAATAGTTCTTTGTGTTACAAATCTACGCCAATCCAAAGTCAGTCCGTGAAGCAGGGTCTCCCCTCGCATCGAGGGGCTTTCAATCTGTTCAAAGCTTTGATAAGTATGGCTCCAAAATGTTGTGCACCAGCAATCATTTAAATGCTCAATACTCCCGTATCTCTTCTTCAGCCAATTGCGAAATTCTTTCTGGCAGAGAGGACAGTGACATTCTCCGTTATACTCGTTTGACAGATGCCATAATTTAACCCCTGGATGCTTACCAAATCTCTTAGCTAATTCCATATTGATTATTCTTACTTTTTCTCTATAAACAGGAGAGGTATAACAATGATTATGCCTTGATCCAAATAAATTTCTCTGTCTGTTTTCATTTACCCTAAGTACTTCTTCATATTTATCCGCCAGCCATTTAGGTCTTGCTCCTGAAGGTGTAGCAAGAAATACTGAGATTCCCTGCTGATACATATCATCAATTATTTTTTCCATCCATTCAAAATGAAAACGGCCCTCTTCAGGTTCCAATACCGACCATGAAAAGATGCCAACAGATACCTCGTTAATACTTGCCTTCTTGAAATATTCAATATCTTTCTTTAATATCTCAGGATGTTCAAGCCATTGCTCTGGATTATAATCTCCTCCATGAATAAATCCGCTAAATGTCACCTGGTTTTCCATAGCAACCCTCCAGTATTTTTCTCTTATTTAACAGCACCGGTAATTCCTTCTGCAAAGTTTTTCTGCAAGGCAAAGAATATAATAGCTGTTGGTATCGTACATATCAAAACACTAATCATAAGCATTCCATAATCCACATAGTGTCCACCCATAGAATTAGCCACCAATACCGGCATCGTTATAGAATTATTCGTTTGCAGAACAATCTTAGGCCAGAGATAGTTATTCCAAGCTCCCATAAAGGTAATGGTCATGGCCGCTGCATAAGTAGATCGCATGGTCGGTATAAACATTCTAAAGAAAATTCCCATCTCATTTAATCCATCAATTCTCGCCGCCTCAATAATATCATGAGGAAATGATCGAGCACTTTGTCGGAATAACATAATAAGAAATGGCGTTGATATCGCCGGCAGCACAATAGCAGTCATTGTATTTATTAATTTCATGTGGGAAAACATGCGAAATAGGGGTATCATAATAACCGCAAAAGGAATCATCATAGCCAGTAATAAGATTGCCATTACCAAATCTTTTCCTTTATCATGATATATCTCAAATCCATACCCGGCAATCGAACAGATCAGCAAAGAAAGAAGCGTCATGATCGTTGCATTTCTTATCGAATTCCATAATGCAGCACTTAAGTTTTGCTGCAGAATAAGATTCTGGAAATTACTCACCAAATAGCTTCCAGGTAATAACCGCCCTCCAACTACATCAGCACTTTTATTCGTCGCTCCGCAGATCATATAGTATATAGGAAAAACCGACAGGATGGATACCACTGTTAAAAATACATATTGTAAAACTCTTTTTCCTCTTCTTATCATCTCTTGTCACCTACTTTCATCTGAACAAAAGCTAAGATTGCAACAATTACCATTATTACAAAGGACATAGCCGCAGAATATCCAAAATTAGGGTTATTTGTAAATGAAGTGTTATAAATATAATGAGACAGTGTCATGGTAGCTCTTCCCGGCCCTCCGCTGGTCAGATTAACCGACTCATCAAACAACTGTAATGTACCATTCGTAGACATAATTGCGGTTAAAAGAATTGTCGGCTTTAACAACGGAATAGTAATCCTAAATAAAGATTGAGCCGGACTTGCACCATCAATTTTGGCCGCTTCGTATACAGAGTATTCAATATTTTGCAGACCTGCCAGATAGAACACCATATTATAACCCGTCCACCTCCATATCAATGCAATAATAATAACACCTCTCGCCGTCCACTCATTACCAAACCAGTTCACGGATGGCATGCCAAAGCTTCTTATGATATTATTCACCAATCCATCCGTTGTGAACAGGGAACGAAAGATCATAGAATAAGATACCAAAGAAGTTGCACAAGGCAAAAAAATTGCAGTACGAAATATTGCTTTACATCTTAAATGTTTATTATTAAGCATGGAAGCCAGGATTAATGCAAGCACCAGCATAATAGGTACTTGGATGATTAAATAGAAAAAAGTATTAAAGAACACTTCCTTAAATACAGGATCTTTTAAAATCCTGACATAATTTTTTAGGCCCCCAAAAGTTAACTGCATCCCATGTCCTACCTGCAAAGATAAAAGAAATCCTTGTATACCAGGATAAAAGCTCATGAAAACAATCAACAATGTAGCCGGCAGCAAAAATCCCCACCCTATGAGATTATGCTTTCTGGATAATGTCAATCCCTTTTTATTGTTTTGCATGTTGGTTTCCCCCTTTCTAAATACTTTACTTAACAGGTAACTATAGCTCTTGCAGATAGAAGAAGTAGGTCTGCTGCACTGTGCACTGCACCAGACCTATTCCAACTAATTTCCCATATTAAATTTTACAGTATCTTCAGCACTTTTTAGTTCTGATTCTATATCCGCGCCTTGCTGAACTATATTAGATACCGCTACACCAACGGCAGATTGAGCATCTCCATCATACGGTGTATTAATAACAGTAGGGATCTTTGATGCATATTCTAGGATTTTAGCGTTAACAGCTTCACCACCGAAGAAATCAGATGCCTGATTATAGACCGCAGACTCCTTGGCGGGACTCCAGGTACCTACCGCTCCCGTTCCTGCTGTAATCAAATCATCATATAGTTCCGTGCTTCCAGCAAAGGTTTCCTTCAGGAAATCAATAGCTAATTCCTTTTGCTTACCAACACCTGCGACAACCCAAGTAGCGCCACCACTATTAGCGTAATTCGTAGCACCTTCTACACCTTGCAGTTTAGGCATATTAGCGAATGCCCATTTACCGGATTGATCTGCTTGAGATGTTATGGTTGCCATCATCCAGCAACCCTGGATAACACTTGCGGCAGTACCGTTATTGATTCCTCCGATTAATTCATCCCATGAAGCCACTTCAACCAATGTTTTATCCTTTATCATCTGTAGATAAATATCAATACATTGTTTTAGTATATCATTATTCGCAATATTCACATTACCATTCTTGTCAAAGAAAGAAGCTCCGCAGGACTGCATCATAAAATATATAATATTAGGTGATCCCGCCTGGGACATCAGCATAGGAAGACCTGTCTTTTCCTTTACAACCTTAGCCTTCGCAAGCCAATCCGACCATGTGATATCTGTAAAATCAGCTGCTGTAAATCCGGCCTTCTCTAAATAATCCGTCCTCAAAAAATTAACAACGGCACCATTATCAAAGGGTACGCCATAATTCTTACCATCCATCACAGAGTTTGATACCTTAGCCCCTGCAAATTGAGAAAAATCTATACCACTACCTGATAAGTCAGTAAAAACATTCGTGTAGTTCTCCAGCATTTTAGGGAATGTCACATCCTGTAATAAAAAGATATCGGGCAGTGTACTTGTATCACCAGCTGCTAATGCCGTAGTAATCTTAGTCTCAATATCACCAGGCATAATGTCCTGAACATCTACCGTAATCCCTTCATGATTTTTACTATAAATTTCAGCGGCTTTATTCATAGCATACACATTAAAGTTTTTATCCCAGGCCCAAACAATAAGTTTTTGTTCTCCCTGGCTATTGCTTTTTCCCTCTGTATCCTGTTTCTCCGCACTTTCCTTTGATGTCCCGTCATCAGTCCCCTTTTGTGCATTCGTACCACCACATGCTGTTAAAGAAATCCCTAAAACAATTGCCATAAATGTTGCTAAAATTCTCTTTTTCATCTTTTATCCTCCTAATTATTTAAAACAATAATATTGTTGAAATTGACAGTTGCTTTCCTGTTTTCTCTTTCCTCCTTTTCTTATTTACAACAATATTGCTGTTTCTTTTCATTCAAATGTTATCACTTTTATACATTTAAGTCAATATTTTTATTTAATATTTTATTTTTTTAGATTTAATTCCCTATTTTCAATATAATTTTTGTTCTATTGTTATTTTAATTATTTCATGGACATATTTCCAATATTGTGCTATTATTTTTTATAACAATATTATTGGAGGAATAGTATGCCAAAGATTCTCAATCTGAATGCAGATAACGAAGAAGTGCTATGTACTGTTGCAAAAGCCCTTTCATCTCCGGATCGAATAAAAATAATAAAACTACTATACTATAACAGCTATAATATCGGTGAAATAGCTGATCTGCTGCAAATCCCCGCTTCTACAGCAGCCTTACATGTCCGCATTTTAGAAGGTGCCAGCTTAATACATGTCGAACAACAGCCCGGATGCCGGGGCTCCATGAAATTATGCAGCCGGAAAAATGATTTTGTAAACATCCGCCTGAACGGCTTGTCCACGGGAGTTGACCAGATTTCTACCGTTTCTATGCCTGTAGGTGCTTATACTGACTGCAAAATCATACCGACCTGCGGTCTTGCAGATACCAATGGTTATATAGGTTATGAAGACCGCCCGGGCGATTTCTTTTTACCTGCCCGTTTTAATGCACAGCTTCTCTGGTCGGCAGGCGGCTTTGTGGAATACAAGTTTCCATATGGTATCGAATCTGATGTTAAGCTAAAGCAGCTGGTTCTGACATTTGAAGCCTGCTCGGAAGCTGCCAATTACCGTGAAAACTGGAAATCCGATATCACCATATGGATTAACGGACATGAATGCGGCACCTGGCGCTGTCCCGGTGACTTTGGAGCACGAAGAGGGCGTCTTAATCCTTCCTGGTGGGAGAACGGAGTAACACAGTACGGTTTACTTACAACTCTGACACTTACGGAAAAAGCCGCTTTCATTAATAATGAAGAAAGCAGCCGTACCAGTTTATCAGATCTGTCTTTAAAGGATAACAGTTTTATTACCGTACGTATCGGAAACAAGGATGATGCCGTATATACAGGCGGTTTTAACTTATTTGGTCAAAAATTTGGGGATTATGAGCAGGATATTAATTTATCTTTCATATACCAGGACGCTTTGTAAGCATAAATGTTCAAGTTAATGAAAGTTCATAGTAAACATTAAAAAGCTGATAAAGTGCGGTTCCTATACCGCCTTTACCAGCTTTTTAAAGTTTCAGTTATATATTTGTGCTAAAGCTGCTTTATTTGCTTCCAGGTCGGGCACCAGAACGCTCATCCCGTCCTGTACACCTGGCGTATAGGAGCCTTCCGCCGGAATTGACAGTGTATTTGTCTTGACTTCCTTCTGTAAAACAATAGTAAGATAGGGCATTATCTGATCCAGGGTCAGGTCAGTATCAACATAGGACAGTGCGTTATTCCATATAGGTATTAACTCATTGATATCCTTTTTGCTGTATTCCTCAACAATCCCCGAGAGCATTTTTCTCAAGCGGGCTGTTCGGCCCAAATCATCCCTTTCACCTTGCAGTGTTGGCACCTTCCGGATCCTGGCATAACCAAGTGCCTGATTTCCGTTTAATATTTGCTCTCCTTGCTTTACAGTACGGTATTTCTTGTTGGATATATAATTTGTCCTATTCAGATATTCTGCTTCCTCTTCTGATAACTCTACATTTACGCCGCCTATAGAATCAATGATGTTTTCAAAAGCTTTCATATTAACGGTTACGGTATAGTCGATAGTAAACCCGAAATTTGCTTCAAGGGTTTCCTTAACGAGTTTAGCATCTCCCAGCTCATAAGCCGCCATTAATTTATTTTTTCCATGATCCGGTATTTCCAGATACATATCACGCAAAAATGAGGTCAGGTATATTCCTTTTGTATCAGGATTCACACCGGCAACTAATATACTGTCTGCACGGTCTAATCCGCCGATTCCATCTATCCCAACCACCAGGATATTACCGGGTTTTGCTGTGACTTGCAAAAGGTCAGACGCCGCTTCTTTATTTATCAGATTCGTCTGCATGTCATTTACCGGGACATTGCTGGCTTTGGCCGGTAAAAGCTGGCTGGCCAAGTTTCCTGCCAAAACAATCAGGCAAACCATTCCAACAATAAAGCAAAGTCCTTTTTTCGTAGGCTTGGCATTCATTATCTGAAAGAACCGATTCTTTATCTGTTTCTTCTTACCGCTAAATCCGGTAGAGAGAAGTATGTTATTCTTTCCGGTACCTGTCATGACCTGAAGCAGTATTTTGCTGTAATTCTCCCGATAATCCAGATTCTTCTGCGCTACTAATGTCTCATCACAATATAGCTCTATATCGTTGTTTGCCAGATAAACCATATAATAAACCAACGGATTGAACCAATGCAGGGAATTTGCCAGCAGTAATATAAATTTGTAAGCCAGGTCGTGATGTTTATAATGTATCAATTCATGCTTTAGAATAAAATAATACTGCTCCCCTGTAAAATCCGCCATCGGCAATACAATACAGGGCCTTAGGAAACCAATAAGAACCGGCGATGGGACTTGCGTACTCGTTACAAGTTTTATCTTCCGCTTTATGCCTATCTCCTGGCAAAGGCCGTTAAATCGTTCCAATACTTCCTTGTTTTGCAATGCTATGCTCCACCTTGCAACTTTTCTTCTATAATAAAGATAAGCTGTCATATGGTAGAATAGAAAAAGAATTACACCGGCTATCCAAATTACAGCCATTGTATCTGCTTTCGGAAATGAAAGCCCCTTTTGTGCAGGCATTTCCTTATTGGTCATTACTTCCGTTTTCGTAACTGTATCCGGCTTAGCTGCATTTTCCTCCTTAGAAACAACGTCAGCTGATGGCTGTCCTGTTTTCCCTGCTGTATCACCGCCTGACTGTATACTGTTCGTATTCGCTGCACTATCAGCGGCCGGAATAACCTCCTGACTGTTTATATCAATATTTAAAATCTTTGGAAGATCAATGACTCCGATATTAACGGGTACTATAAGCCGAAGGGCTATCACCGCCCAAATAATATATATCCACTGTCTTGAATAATTCTTCCGGAATATCTTATTTAATAAAATGACGCATAAAATAGCCAAAGAACATGCCAGGGATAAACTTAATACCGTAAGAAAAAGGCTACTCAACCTCTTCACCTCCTTTTGCATCCTTTATAATATGGATAATATCTTCAATATCTTCCTCCGTGATTTCTTTGCTTTGAACCAAAGAGGCAATCAGCTTCTTATAGGAATTGCCGTAAAACTGTTCTAAAAATGTTTTCGTTTCCTTTGATAAATACTCTTCTTCCTTAATCAGGGGAATATAATAGTTAAGCCGGCCTCTTTTCTTAATTTCAACAAATCCCCTCTCTTCAAGCCGTGTCAGCAGAACCTGTACTGTAGAACGGGACCAGTCCTTTTGTTCACATACCAGTTCAACGATTCTGCCTGTCCCAATGGCTTTCTTTGACTGCCATATAATCTGCATAATTAATAATTCCGAATCCGGTATTCTTTCATAGTTTTCCTTATGACCCATTATTCACCTCCAATATTCGTGGTATGGCATCCTTACCATACCACGCGTGCTTTCATCTTCCATATTCCACATTCTTACCATAACACTTTCGCTGACAAATGTCAACGTATAAAATGACATTTGTCAGCGAAAATTATTTGGTTATAAAAAACGCCCTATCTTTTGGGAACGATAGAGCGTTTTAGATTTCTCACATATACTAAGGCAGATTATTGTTTGATTTGCTTAATTTCTTTATCCTGTAGTAATAAGCAGGTATTATCGGTATCAAAGCAGATATCCAGGCAACCGGATTTGCAAAGCAGATTCCAAGATAGCCAAAGCGCTTTGCAAGCAGGAGTACAACCAGCCATCTTGCAAACAATTCAAAAATTCCTCCCAGCATCGGAAGCAGCCCGTCTCCTAAGCCCTGCAGGGCATTTCTATATACAAAGATAAGCCCTAAAAAGATATAAAAGCCTGCAACTACCTGGAAAGATACTCTTGCTTTTTCAATCACTATCTGATTATCTCCCGCACCAAACAACTTTATTAACGGCTCCCCAAAAGCAAGTACAGCCACCATTGATACTAAGCTGAAAATCACAGTCAATATAATGGTTGACCGGACTCCCTCTTTTACCCTATGCATCTTCCCGGCCCCTGTATTCTGTCCGACATAAGTGGCTAAGCTGGCTCCCAGAGACGGCAGGGGTTGGGTAATAATATTTTGAATCTTACTGGAAGTTGTAAACGCAGCTATGTAATTAGGTCCCAATCCATTCAACGCTACCTGAACAATCATGGCCCCTATTGCTGTTATTGAAAATTGAAGGCCCATCGGCACCCCCATTCCTACTAATTTTGTTACACTTTTCCAGGAGAAACGGGTATCTTTCTTCTTTAACCGCAGAACCGGATACTTTTTCAGCATATATATCAGACATAGAAAAGAAGCAAATGCCTGTGATATCACTGTCGCATAGCCTGCACCTTCCACTCCCATGGATAATCCGGCAATGAAGAGGTAGTCCAGTATAATATTTAAGACAGAGGAAAGCAGTAAAAAATAAAGCGGAGTCTTACTGTCACCCAATGCCCGTAATACTGCCGCTAATATGTTATAAGCTATTGTAGCTGTTATCCCTATATATATAATTGTAATAAAATGATAGGTGTCCTGAAAGATTTCCTTTGGTGTATTCATTATAGTAAGTATCCAGCGGTTTGTCAGTAACAGACCAACTGTCATAATAACTGCCATCACCGCACACAGATAATAGGACATCGCCACATAATGCCTTACGCCCTCCATGTCCTCGGCTCCGAAATGCTGTGCTATTATGATGGCAAATCCTCCGGTCATTCCCATGATCCACCCGATAACCAAAAAGGTGAGGGAACCGGTAGAGCCTACAGCTGCAAGTGCATTCATTCCCAGATATTGTCCTACGATAATGGAATCTATTACATAATAGAGCTGCTGAACAATATTCCCAATCAGGATTGGAATGGTAAAGCCAATAATTAATTTCATTGGTTTCCCTGAAGTTAAATCATTCGACATATATTCTGCACCTTCCTCTCGTAGTTTTTCGCATTCTATTATTATATAAAATATTTTGGAAAGTGTCTATACAAATTTACATTGCCTCTCTTTTAACTCCATCAGCACTGATTTCAAAAACAACAACCGCTCCCGTTTGAGCCGGCTTATTATAATACAGCAGGCTGCCATTGTATTTTTCTGCCACCGTACCGGCATAATACATCCCCAGCCCGTAATGTTCTTCACTCCGTTCAGATTTCTCCGTATAAAACTGGTTTTTAGCATATTTTAGTGCTTCACTGGTAAATCCTCTTCCGTAATCTTCTATCTCAACGGTAAACCGGTTTTCAGCATAGCCAAAAGTCAATTTCACCGTTTTATTTAATGCGGTATGTTCTGCTGCATTTTTTATAAGATTTAATACTGCCCTTACAATGGAATCCCGGTTAACAACCGCTTCTCCGTCTGATGCCTGATTGTTTATGATAAGCTCGACCCCCGTAGCTTTTAAAAAAGCCTCACTCTCTGCTGTAATATCCGCTATTAAGGCTGTCACTTCAATTCTTTCTTCATAATCTTCGGAAAAATTGTGGTTGGTTTCCTCTATTAAAAGCTTTACATATCTTTCGATTTTATCAGAATGCTTGTTAATGATATCAGCCAGCGTATACACTTCATTAATATTATTCTCTTCCAGAATAAGCTCTGAATTGCCCTTAATAATCGTAAGGGGCGTTTTGATGTCATGAGCCAGGGCAGAAATATTGCTTTTCCTTTTCTGCTCTGTCTCCCACTCCTTTTTCAACGATTGTGCCAAAGCGCTTTCCATATCGTAAAGCGATAACAAGATATCGTTAATTTCTTTGATTTTTGATTTTTTAGGCGCTATATTAAGCTCTCTGGTCTGGATTTGTGAGATTTCCTCAAGTACCGGCTCAAGTTCCTTTTTCAGCCTTCTCCCAAAAAACAAGGCATTGTTTACGGCAATCATTACAAATATGATAAGAAACAAAGTAATAACTATTAATTCCGGTTTCGGGAAAATCTTATGCAATATGGGAGCTGCAAAGTGTGCCGATATATCATACTTGACCACACAATATCCCTCTGCTCTTTTGATTAAAAAATAATAGCCGTTCCCGGTATAGGCACCTTTTATAAACGCTTTCCCGTCCTCTATCCCGGCATCACTAAGGCTGCCTGATAAGTACTTGCCAGAAATGCCAAACAGGCCATACTGGCATGTATGTGGAACCAGCGCGCCGTTAAAAGGCTCGCTGTTTGCAATTTTTTCTTTGTTCTGCTCCAGATAATGTTCAGAATAGTTGGCAGGCAGAATATAGCCGCTGTTAAGTCCCATATCAAACAGAGCTAAAAATACAAAGATTTCAAGAAGGATACTGAAAGCCAGCAGCAAAAGCTGTTTTAAAAACAGCAAAAAAAGCGTATTCGTCTCATACTTTTTTAACACCATTTATATCCTATCCCCCAGACCGTTTCAATGGGATTTTCACCGCATCTTTTTAACTTTGCCCTGATATTTTTGATATGCTCTCTGACGGCACTGCTGTCACTTTCACATTCAAAGCCATATACCCTTTCAAGGATTTGTTCCAGAGAGAATACCTGTCCTTTGTTTCTTATGAGAAATTCACATATTTCATATTCGCTTCTTGTCAGTTCGATTTGTTCCTGATTAAAATATAATAGTTTTGCCGAAACATCAAAGCGAAAACTTCCGCTTACTATTCTGCTGTGATATTCTCTTCTTTCACGTCTTAAATGTGCATTTACCCTGGCCCTTAATTCGGATAAACTAAAAGGTTTCCTGATATAATCATCTGCACCCGCCGCAAACCCTTCGGTTAAATCAGTGTCCATCGTCTTAGCCGTTATAAAAAGAATGGGGCAGTCAACGCTGTCACGGATATCCTTACAAAAGGTGAAGCCATCCGTATCCGGCATCATAACATCAAGTAAAATCAAGTCATATACAGAAAGACTTCCTTTATTGATTCTTTTCGTTCTATCCGCTGTATCAACATGGTGCCCGTCATTTTCAAGAGCCTTCTTCACAATGGATAAAATCTGAATATCATCATCAACTGCAAGAATTTTAGCCATAACTTCCTCTCTTATCAATTACCAATCCTATTTTTACACAAACACCCATTACATGCCTCGTTTATTCCGCTTTTACACTTTTCCCCTGCCAAAGATTGCTCCATATTATGAAAATTCCGGCTAAAATTATTGTGATAACCCCTGCTGTTACAGTGTCAGCCTCAAAATTATGTGCGATAGCTTTGCAGCTGTTGGAATCTGTGTAACGCTCACAGTAATAGGCTGCTATCCGGATGCCGTATCCGTAGGGAATATAGCGCCAGATAATATCTCCCAGACCCAAGTACAAAAGAGGGCTTAAAAGCGTTCCGACAATACCGAAACTAAGGGATAATCCTTTGCCTGCTATAAAGCAAATTATATACTGTATAAAATATAATGCAACATTTGACAGAAACATTATGAGTGACAGCTTAAAATAGAATGCTATTGAAAACTTAACAAAACCCATTAACCGAAAAACAACCCCAAAGCCCATTACGGTGACTATACTCGCAAATACCCCCAAGAGGCACAACGAAATAAAGTTTCCTCCATGGGCAATTATCCTGGAATAGGGTGCGGATAATATGGTTTGAAAATTACCTGCCTTTAATTCCAGCTCATATAACATTGATACTGCAATGGATATCATCAATGGAAATACAATCGCAACAGCCTGGATATAACCATACACCTTATCCCTTTCACTCCAGGATGAAACGGAATAATAACCGCAAAAAACAAGTATCCCAAGGACAGGAACCAGCAGATGCAAAAATAATATATTCGAATGGAGCATTTTAAAAACAGCCGCCCTGATATTGTTAAATAAACTCTTCAACTTATACCTCCATGCATCTCGCAGGTCTTCCTGCGATACTGCTTAAATAGAAATTTGAAAAATGTCTTTTATTTTTCAAACTATACCTCCTGCTTCTCAAATAATTTTGCAGTAACAGCAGTAACAGCCAGGTACAAAATTACAGTTATTATAATACCGGGAAGTATGACATTACTATGTCCCAGCGGACTATCCGCTTCCATAAGTAATCCATTGGGCAGCACCTTTATAATAGGACACATAAGCCTTACCGGGATGGCAAAGGGTATCCACCACCAGCTCCCTGCTCCATAGATACAGGCTAGAAACAAACTGCAGAATATACTTACTATAACGGATATAAACATATTGAGCTTTAGGGTTATAAACATAAGAAACGGTATCTGCCAGGCAAAGGTAAGAAACAGCACCGCACTTGCCGCCAGGTTATTTATAACCGGAATCTGCTGATTGATAGTAACCCCGCACAGCAATGTGAAAAGCGAAAAGATCAGGCAGGAAAGGAATAAATATACCGTAGCCGTACCCACCTTTACAAGCCATAGCTGCATTTTATTCTGAGTAATTCCAAACAACCCATGAAAGTTATATTTCCGTTCCTTTTTTATAATGGAAGCTGAAATGTAGGTAAAAGTAAAAGGCAGAAAAAGAACATACCACCAGTTATAAGAAGCTGTCTGAATAAATTGAGGACCCATCAGTATCATAGAAATTATAATATTAATAACAGGTATCAGCCAGATAATGATGTTATTAAAACTGTGCTTTTGTTTTAATAATTCTGCTTTAAAATAATCAGCCATTAATAGTACCTTCCTTTCTGACGATGTCCATAAAGAGTGTCTCCAGATTTTTCCCGGCAGAAAGTTCTTCCTGGTACATAAGTTTTCCATTTACAATAATGCCGATGTGATCTGCTGTTTGTTCAATTTCCGAAAGGATATGGCTTGAAATGATTACGGTAATTCCCTGCCCTGGAAATGTTTTTATCACTTCCCTCAAATCGTTGATACCAATAGGGTCAAGGCCGTTTGTCGGTTCGTCTAATATCAATAGCCTGGGATTGTTTAAAAGTGCAATTGCAATCCCAAGACGCTGCTTCATACCCATGGAGAAGTTTCCGGCACGTTTTTTGCCTGTATTTTCAAGATGAACAATCTCAAGTACTTCGTCTATCCTCTCCTCCGGCAGCCCATACATCAAAGTTCTGACCTTAAGGTTTTCTCTTGCCGTCAGGTTCTCATAAACCGGAGCACTTTCAATGAGGGAACCGATGGAAATAAGATCCTTTCTCTCAAGGACTTTTCCATTCAACAGGATATCTCCTGATGTGGGCTTTATCATTCCCGTTATCATTTTAAGGAATGTAGACTTGCCGGCACCGTTTGGCCCAAGCAACCCATAGATTGAATTTTCCTCAACCTTAACGGATATGCTGTCATTTGCTTTTTGGCTTTTGAACTTCTTGCTAAGTTCTTTTGTTTCCAATATGTATTTCATAAAAATATCCTCCAAACTTTATTATGTTTAAAGTTTAGAGGATAAGTATAAGGAATTTATAAGGATTTCAAACTCTGTTCAAACTTCTTACCGGGCAATGTCGAATTTGTAGTCCGTGTTATAAGTACGGACATAGAAAGAATTACCCTTTTTAATAATATAGGAGGGAGCGGACTTTAGCGGAGTTTTACTTAGAACTTTCCCGGTACTTAAATCAACCTGATACAGATAGTCAGATTCGCCTGTAAAACCATAACCGCAGATAATTACACCATCAACAATCAGAAAATTGCTGGCGTTGCTGACCAGTGCCTTTGTTCTCCAAAGGATGCTCCTATCCGATAAATCAATAGCCGTAATATATGCATTCTGGTTATTTGAGCTTTTCGCATAGGTATTATGACTGTGCGAAACATACAGTACATTGTCCTTTATTACTGCCCAGTTAATTCTTTGCTGTATAAAATCATAATCTGCTTTCACATATTTCGGAGAATACCGGTAACTTGAAAAATCAAAGGAATATACCATTTTTTTCGTTTTAGCATTATATATATTTAAGATGTAACCCTCTGAAAAATCCGAACCATAGGTACAATAAATATAGGAAGCATCATAAAATGCAGAGGTAACTATTAATTGATCCCATTCCTTATCTATTCCTTTAGGCAGGTTTCCTGATACTCCCCAGTTTTGATTGGGAACCTGATACGTTTTGAGAGAAAGCTTATTATTCTGAAACCATTTATCTTCATCAATCACCTGATTAGCCTTTGAAGATTTC
Source organism: Anaerocolumna xylanovorans DSM 12503 (assembly GCF_900143645.1). Taxonomy (GTDB): domain Bacteria; phylum Bacillota; class Clostridia; order Lachnospirales; family Lachnospiraceae; genus Anaerocolumna; species Anaerocolumna xylanovorans. The sequence goes on from NZ_FRFD01000004.1 coordinate 437,117, forward strand.
AATTTTAACTTAAGAGGAGTATTATTCTTATCCACTGCTTTACCGGATTTGTAGTAACCAAAGGACGGCTTATCCATTACAACCGTTGCATTGCCTGCATCCGAATCTGCTATTGCCTTTGCTTCATTTTGACTTGTTATGGCTGCTGTAAACAGAAACAGCGCCGCCATCAGAAATCCTATTCTCTTCTTCATTCTTATTTCCTCCCTGTTTCAATTCTTCCTGTGATACCGTCCCGGGCCTGAAATCTTTTAATGCGGTATAGCAATCAAAAGAATCTGCACTTCTGACAGCATCCAATATAGCATATTCTACTGCTTTGCAGGCAAGAATACCGACTGAATCCAATGAAGCATCTATTTCCCCGGTACATAGTGTAAATATGGTATCTCCGTCATAAATCGTATGTGCCGGCCGGACACATCTTACTATACCGTTTTGGGCAACCGCTGCCAATTTCGTGGCTTGGGCTTTATTTAGCTTTGCATTTGTTATTATTGTCCCTATAATTGTATTCCCGCTGAATAAATCCTCCTGTCTTTGGTATCTTTCCAGGATGGCCTTTTCACTGCCATATAGTCGTTTTCCATCAACGGTACGCATACCGGCTATGATTCTGTCTGTCTCATTATCATATATATCACCAACACAGTTTACGGCAATCACTGCCCCTGCCATGAGGTTACCAAAGCGAAAAGCACAGCTGCCTATTCCGCCTTTCATAGCCCTTTCGATTCCACAGGTTGTACCGATGGTTGCACCCGTTCCGGCACCATAATTTCCGCTTTTCCAGGGGACACCTTCAAATGCAGCCCTGCAGGCACTATACCCCATTGCAGCATCCGGACGGCTCCTGTAATCACCGCATTTCAGGTCAAATAATATTGCACCGCAGACATTGGGAACAACGGTCATACCGACATCCCGGCCGATTTTTCTTTCTTCCAGAAACCGCATTACTCCTCCCGCCGAATCAAGTCCAAAGGTACTTCCTCCCGCAAGGACAACGGCATGTACTTTTTCTCTGTTATTAACCGGATTGAGCGCATCCGTATCACGGGTTCCCGGTGAGCCTCCCCGTACGTCCACGCCGCATACGGCTCCTTTTTCACTGATAACAACCGTACATCCTGTAGCTCCTTTTGTATTTTGAGCGTGCCCTATTTTAAATCCGTCTATATCATTTATGCTTATCGTTTCCAACTCAAATCTCTCCAATTGCTTCTTTTATTGCTGTAATAATAACATCAACATCGGCAAGGGCGCCTTTTCCTATATCTCCGCAAGCCAAAAGGGATTCTTTCGGCTCAACGAACCGGTATCCGTATGACTCCAGCTTTTTTATATTATTCTGCGTAACCGGGTTTTCATACATGGCCGTATTCATCGCAGGGCAAATAATAACAGGCTTATTTTTAATTGCCATTACAACGGTTGAAAGCATATCATCAGCTATTCCCGAAGCAATCTTTCCGATAATATTGGCGGTAGCAGGCGCTATCACGCAGCAGTCAACTTTTTGTGCCAGTGAAATGTGCCGGACATCAGGATAATAGACTTCTTCAAACATATCCGTGTAAACTCTGTTCTTTGTCAGTGTCTGTATCGTAAGAGGTGTTATAAACCTGGTTGCCGACTTTGTCATAATCGTATGCACGGCCATATTGCTTCTAGTCAATTGATTTGCTATATCAGCAGCTTTATATGCCGCTATGCTTCCGGTAATCCCCAGTAATATCTCTCTCATATAAATAACCATACCCTTTCTTTATCATCGTATTCCTGACAATTTGTTCTGCTATCTCTTTTTTGGTTGCACATTTCGTGTAATTCCTGCTTTCATCTACCAAGTACCCGATATGCTGCTCTTCCGATATATCCTGCAGGTCATTTGCCAAAACAAAGCGGCATTGGTTATCTTGCAAAAGCCTGAAAGCCGTATCCAGAAGTTCCTTAAGGGGTACGTTATCCAATAATTTAAATCCTACAAGGAGTGCCTGAGGTGCTATTGTATGATATAGTGAAATAATTTTAGGAGTCTGCTCCATACATATAATCAGATTTTTTATATTAGAACGTATCTTACCTTCACTGCTTAAGATAGTTTCCCTCCCTGAAAATAATGACACGATAGATTCTTCCGAAATTTGTTCTTCTCCTGAAATAGTTGAATTCAATTGAAAACCTAAGTTATCTGCCAGCATTGCTGCTGAAGTCACTGCCTTGACCCGGTAGTCGCTTACCGCCATACTGTGGATTATTATTTCTACCGTTTCCGTTCTTAAGATATTACTGACGGCAAGCTCCAGGCTGGCAACGGTATCAACAAATATCACCTCTGCTTTTTCCGTTTGCGGTAAAATGGAGCTTTTTCCACAGACATAGTATATTTTTGTTATATCGGTAAGCTTGCCGTATGCATCTGCAGTTAAGCTGCCGAGTTTACCAGTCGATGTATTGGTAATACTTCTTACACTGTCTATTGGTTCCGTTGTACCGCCCGCTGTAATTAGTATTTTCATATTTAACTCCTTTTGTGAATATCAAATCATCAATTTAATATTCCTGAATACACAGTTCTATTTTTACATTGTACTATAATAGGATTTGCCGCTCAACCGGAATCCACACTTCATACTTGGCATTCTCCGGGTCCGGACTTAAATACACTTCGATATCAGGCGCATTCCCATATTCGTATCCCGAGGTCGGAAGCCACTCCGTTACAATTCTTTTCTCCAGTTCCTGGATAGTCAGATTGCTGCCTTCTCCGGCAAAAACAGCCCACGTTGTTTTCGGAATAATTAATTCATCGAATCCATCCTCTGTGTGTTTACTGCTTTCAACTGCAATATAATATCTCCAATTATCAGCTTCATTGCAGGCACTTACGCCTAATAACCCTATTATACTGCCGTCCATCATGCCGGAAAGTTTCTCTACCGTTCCGTTCATTACTGCATTTCCCCACATCCTGGGTACAATTTCAAAATTTTTCTCAATCTCGGCTTCCAATGGTTCTGAAACACCCACGATTCGAAAGGCTTCTTTCTTTTCAATTCTGTAGTTCATAGCGCTTACTCCCTTTATCGTAATTTGGAAACTGATGGGCGGATAGGCCATTAAAGTTATCCCCTCTTCTTTTGCCTGGGACGGTGCTATTCCATGGATACCTTTAAAAGCTCTGTTAAATGCTGTTGGTGAATCATAACCGTATTTAAGGGAAACATCAATCACTTTGCTGTCACCATTCTGCAGATCCACCGCTGCCACTGACATGCGTCTTCTCCGTACATACTCCGATAAAGGCATATCTGCCATATACGCAAACATTCTTTGAAAATGATAAGTCGAGCAGCATGCAATCTTAGCTGCTTCATCTATGTCGATATTGCCATTTAAATTTTCTTCGATATAATTAACCGCACCATTTAACCGTTCTATCCAATCCATCTGTTCATCTCCTGACTATAAAATACTCTTATTGAAAGTAAATTACCTCTCTTTTCCTGCCATTTAATGAGAGATTATCCATTCTGCCTTTTCGCAGTCAGTTCATCTATGATATCAAAATAATTTTCAAAGGTTTTTGCACAGCAGCCCGGATTGTCAATTATGATTCCGTCCACCCGGAGGCCTATCAGCGTAAAAGCCATTGCCATCCGGTGATCCTCATAGGTTTCCACTATGGCAGGTGTGACTTTTCCCGGATATATACAGATCCCCTGATATTCCTTCTTTTCTTCACAACGGATTCCAAGGCGGGTCAGCTCTTTAATAATAGCGCTTATCCGGTTGGATTCCTGCAGTTGAATGTGGGATATATTTGTAATCATGGTCGGTGACGCTGCAAAGGGTGCAAGTACTGCCAGTGTCATGGTTTGGTCAGAGAAATCATTCATATTCACTCTTATACCAGGAAATACCCTATCCTTTCTTCCAGTGACACATATTCCCTGTTCGGTATCCTCTATGGAACATTCAAGCTGTTTTAACACCTCAAGAAATTTGATGTCACCCTGCATTGAATCCAAATGTACTCCTTTAACCACAACGGATGTTCCAAGCAGCAAAGCCACTGCATAAAAATAACAGGCACCTGATACATCCGGCTCTATTTGATAAGATGGTACCTGATAGGACAAATTATAGGGTACATAACATACATCACCTTCCCTGCGGACCTCTATACCGAACTGCTGCATCAAAGAAAGGGTGAGCTTAATATACGCACCGGCTGTTCTGCTGCCCGACAGTCTTAGCTTAAGGCCCTGGGGCAGCATTATTCCTGCCATTAATAATGCACTGACGAATTGGCTGCTTAAGGATGTATCCATGGTTATTTCCTTTACATCAATTCCTTTGGAATGAATTTCAAAGGGAAAGTGACCTTCTTCCTCAATACAGTTTACAGAAACTCCAATCCTTCGAAGCAATGTTATCAGCGGTTCCATGGGGCGCTTTTTCATCTGGTCAGAGGATTGCAGAAGGTAATCTCCCCCTGCAAATGCCAGCATTGCCGTCAAAAAACGCGCTGCCGTCCCGGCACTTCTGACATTAATTTCGGCGTTCCGGTTAGGAATAGCTCCGCCAAGGCCCCGTATTGCTACGGTTTTAAGTTCCTCTTCTATATTCACTTCAAAACCCAGCTCAATTAAACAGCTTAAAAATGCTCTTGAATCATCACTGAAAAGTACCCCTGTAAGCTTACATACTCCATTTGATAAAGCTGCCAGCATTAACGCCCTGTTTGTAATACTTTTAGAGCCGGGTACTTCAATCTCTACCTTTTCTTTTGGTATAAAACGCCTTACCTCGTATCTTTCATTCATAGTTTTCTGCTCCTGTTTATTCAGAGGTTAATTTTCATAAAGTATCACGCCTCTGTGATCCAGTATTTTTGTATCTCTACAGTCTCCACATACTCCTGTTTTAATGCCGTAAGTTTCTGATAATGTTCTGTCAAGCCATGCAGCTTCTGGGTCTGTTCATTTGTCCATATCTCCATCAGGCACAAATCATCATAGGAATTCTTTGGCAGGTAATAATCATACTTATAATTCCCCGGTTCTCCCCTTGAAGCTTTCATAATGCCCTGCTCTTCTATCTTACTATAGAATTCCTCTCTTTTTCCGCTCCTGATATGATAGCGGGCATTTACCAGCAGCAGCCGGTTTATTCTTTCCAAAGCATTCTTATAATCAGTGGCTTTTGCTACTGCAAAATACCTGCCGAATTCCTTTGTCCACATATCCATTTCTTCTTCAATTTCATTTACTTCATTCATAATAAAACAAACCATTTTACAGGTTGTCTGTGCCATGCCAGGTAATAATACAGAAAATCCCCACTCTGCATCTTCTTTTTCATCTTCAAAGCCATTCCTGGCATCCACAACAAACCTGCTTCCGGCCTTCTCTTTCAAAAGCTCCCAGGCAAAGGTTGTCGGTCTTCTATAATCGTCCCCGCACGCAAACCTTTTCCAGGTAAGTAGTACCACATTGTCCTCTTCTATATATCTGACATTGCAAACTTCCGTATCAAATTCTCTCACTATACTATCTCCCGTTGCATAAATCGTCTGCTTGCAGATGATTTACTGCCTCAAATCAGGGTGTGAAATGTTTTTCATTTCACACTAACCCCCATGCATATCGCAAGTTTACTTGCGATACTGCCTAAATAGAAAGTGAAAAATACTTTTTATTTTTCACACTAACACCCATGCATTTCGCAAGTTTACTTGCGAAACTGCCTAAATAGAAAGTGAAAAATACTTTTTATTTTTCACACTAACACCCATGCATATCGCAGGTTTACCAGCAGACTGCCCGCAATCTGCAATACTGCCCAAATAGAAAGTATTTAAAATCCTTTACCCAATTAACCTTGTACTTCAACATTGTACAACAGAATCTCTCTGCTATCAATCATTATAATATGAGCATTTATTTGTTACCCGTTTCATTCTGCATATCCATCATAAGCTTTACCCCCATTACAGTTGCAGGTATTCTGTAATTTGGTGAACAATTCGAAAGGATGACAACTCCGATTTGCTTTTCCTTATCAAAAGCCGCATAGCTGTTAAAATTACTCGTGCCTCCATTGTGCCATATGATATTATTTTTCATATCGATCATCCAGCCAATGCCTGCCCCGTCCATCCTAATGTTCATTTTCTCATATTGCTTTGTAGCAGCATTAATTTTAGCAATCACCTCATGCCCCAGAGATAGATACGGAATATCATCAGACATTTGCAGAGAAAGATATTTCATCATATCACTTATTGTAGAAGTAATAGCTCCGGCAGGTATATAGGCATCACCCGGTTTCCAGTTCCAATAACCATTAAGGTCGCCGGTTCCATCAGAAACCTTTGTATCTTTTAATTTCAGGTTATCGGTAATAAAGCTATTCATCAGCTTTGTATAGTCCGTACCATAAGCACTTGACAGTACTTCCCCAACCGCAGCAAATCCAAAATTTGAATACCGGAATTTATAATCTTTATCTTTTCGCTCTGCTTTTCCCAGCTTCTCCACTAACATATTTTCATCGATACCATAAAAATCATTTTTCTGCCCATGGAGGAAATTAGAAGCCATCTGCCATTCAAAATAATAACCTTTATAGCCGGAAGTGTGAGTTACAAGTCTTTTCAAAGTGGGATAGTATTGCTTTTCCGGTAAATTAATATATTTGTCAATTTGATCATTCAAATCAATCTTACCCTCACTGATTGCCTTACATAGCAAAGATGCCGTAAATGTTTTTGTTAAGGAGCCGATTTCATATGTATGTTCTGCTTCCGGTAAAACAGAAGCATTCTTTCCATATACGGTATAGGTCATTTTGCCGTCTTTGATAATTCCTACTGTAATAACGGCCCGGTCATTATCTTTTGTCGTATAGGATAACATTTCATCAAAAGTCATCTTAGGCACCAGACTCATCCGGTAAGAAACAACTGCCCAAAATGTACCTAAACTCACGCAGACAATTAAGAAAAGAATTAGAAGAATCCACCTAAGTTTCTTTTTTCCTTTTTTCGTTTTCATTTTAATAACCATGCCTTCCTCTGTACACCTCAAGTTTGTGCCAAGGATTTCGCAGGCACAAACTTGTGTGTGAAGATTGTCTTTTAATTTTCACACTAACCCCCATGCAATCTGGATTTTTTAAAATAAGAGCAGCAGCTTTGGTTCTTATTTCAAAACTGGCAGCCATCTCAATTCATCTGTTTTAATAGTAGCGTTTTTAACGTCATATCCCAACTTATATAATGGCTCCCCCTCTTTTGAATAAGCAATTCCGTCAAGGTCATTCCACCGCAGCGACTTGGCCCAAGAAAATATAATGACTTCTCCACCTTTAATTTCTTTTCGTAAACGGCTATCATTTGCACCCATTTCGATATATTCAACATTTTCATCAAAACACTCTATGGGAACTACCGTAATTCCTTGCCCGTCATCTCTAACACTGTACCACCCGACTAATTTTACCAGGTCATCCGTTTTATTTGCCCATGAACTGCTTCCAAGTTCCCAAAATGGAAAAGAGTATTTTGTGGCTATTGTTCGGTATTTTTCCTCATTTTCATACAGATAAATATGAAAAGGTGCCATGTCTACATCGCCTAATAAAATAGATTCTTCATCCACCCAACGACTGTTTTGAGAACAGTTGTAAGCATCAAACCTTTTCCCAGTGGCATAAGAGTAGGAAAAGTATGTAACCAAAATGGTTACTAAAGCAAGACAAACAATTATAAGAGGCTTCCGCTTCCTTATGCGTTTAGCAACTTTTGTATGGCTTATTGTTTCTGCATCTTTCATCTTAGATGTGTTTTGCTGCAAATTGACTATTTTCATATTCTTTTTAAAACTGCGGCATTCAGCACATTCCAATAAATGCTCATTCACGGCGGTTTGACTTGCTGTGCTTGCAACATTATCCTGACAGAGAAGCAATAAGTCTCTAATGAGTTCACAATTATATTTCATATCCAAAATCCTCCCGTAATTTAGGTCGCTGCATCTTATACACCTTCGTCTTTGGAGCCAAGTCAAGAGTATTATATTGCCATTATACAGCAAAACACCACAAGACTCAATTAATAGTCCATCAGCTTAAACCAAAGAAAAACCCTGCCGTTATTCATGCAGGGTGTATGTATATATTATTCTTTCTTACTCAATACAGTCTTACCTAATTCAATACAGAGAAAACTAAATTAACACAGAGATATTACTTCCAAGGGTTTCGGCTGCTTGTTTGTTTTTCTCATCTGTATTATTTCCTTCGTTTTCACTTTTCTCTTCTTTTAGTGGATCCTGCTTCTTTTCCATTGCCTGCATTGCTTCAGCCAAAGCTTTGCCTTCACTGCTGATTTCCACGGTGGCATTGGATTTCGTGCTGGTGGTGCTGTAGATATCAGATTCCTCTGATGAGGCCGTATCTTCATCAGGCGTACTCCTATTTGTTTCCTTCGCCTGATAGTTTTTAATCTGCGTCTGAAGACTTTGTATTTTTTCCTTCAGTTCCGCCTGTTTCTTCTCATCATTTTCTGTCTGTAATTTTGCCTCATATGTTTCCAGCTGAGCCTCTAACTGATTAATTATTGTTTCATATTGATTGCTGGTGCTGGTACCGGTGCTTGCCCCAGTTGATTGTATTGAAATGCTCACTACATTTTCTCCTTTGCACGTTTATTTTTCTTCTGAGTATATTATAGTGCTTTTTTACATAAATGTATGAATTTCACAGATTCTTCATATAAAAATCACATTTCACGTGCTTTCAGCAAAAATTATATTTTACTTGTTAATTTTATTTTCATAATCAGAAAATATTTGCTCAAATATTTCTTAAGCTATAACCGCATCCTCTGCATTACTCATTTTCCAAATGAATATGGCATATACCAATAAAATTCCTACCTGAATCGCAAGAATAATCAAAGCCTTTCTATCAAGGGCATCACCTGTAATACTTGAAATATAATCATAGGCGGCATGCCATATAATAATTACCCAGAGGCTTTTTGTAATGCTCACAATTTCTGCCAGTACAAATCCTACCAGAAATGCAAAAAACATCTGTAAAACAAGATATAATGTATCTTTGCCATTCAACACATTTATAAGATGAAGGACTCCAAATACCGCAGAAGACCAGATAATAGCTTTCTTTCTACCTTTTTCTTCCATGACTTTAAATGCCAGTCCTCTAAAATAAATTTCCTCATTGAAGCCAACCGCAACTGTAAAAAGCAACAAAATAATATATTGCAGTGCTGTAACCTTCGTACTGAAACCGGCAATAGCAATGGGAACTATCTCTACGGCAATTAACGGAATATACCACCAGATTTTCCGAGTAGTATCTTTTTCACTTTTTCGGAATCCATAATCGTAAAGCGAAAATCGGGATTTCTTCATAATAGTGATACCAAGAGCTATTGAAATCATGAGGAAAAATGTAGTTACAGCTATCTGTGCATCGGGATCCAGTCCTATTATCTGCGGAACTGCTGCTCCAAGTGCTGTCATAAACGTGCATAGCAGCCCAATAAGAACGGCCGAAGTGTACGGATGTTTCTGTGAATAAGATTTTTTCATATGTTATGTTCCTCCTCATTTTTCAACTTTAGTATTAATCCCATAAATGAATTATTTAATAATCTTTTATTTTCTTCATCACTGAACCGGCAGTTATTCGTTGCAAACATAGCTGCTATGCCATGAGTCGTAATCCAAATACCTGCGTATAATTCTTTTGCTGCCTTTGCGCTTAACCCGGTTCTTTGACACAGCATTTCTATTACTTCTTCGTCTCCTTCTGTAGTTCCTACAATATCCATTATACTTTGCTCCTTGAATGCATCCGTCATAAATAGCAGCTTAAACAGATTTTTCTCATTCTTCGCAAAATTGATATATTCAAGGCCCATACCAAGAAACCCATCCTCTGAATGTTCATTTGCACTTATCATACGTTGATTATATATGCCCTCAGCCATCTTATAAACTGCAGCTTTAAGTCCATCCATGGAATAAAAATTACGAAATATCGGATGTACTGAACAGCCTACTTCTTTTGCTAAATCACGGGCATTCAAGCTTTCAATTCCCTTCTCCCGAACCATGCGAATCGATACATCAAGAATCTCTTCCTTTGTGATCTTAATTTTGGGCGGCACGAAAATCCCTCCTAACTCTGTCTTTATATATCATATGTTACCTAACAATTGTTACTTATTATATATTATAAATTACCTGTTGTCAATCAGATAGACAATTTAAAAAGATAAGAAAGAGTCTGGCTTGCCAGACTCTGGCGCTGATGTGCCGTCACGCAGTGACACCTTCCCTGGTGCATCATGTGCATCCCGCCCGTAGGGCTTTTTATCTTATAGGACGTAATATTCTATAAGATAAAAAAACAAGAGGACAATCATGTCCTCTTGCCTGACTTTTATTGATTATCCAATACTTTCTAATCATATCCATCTTTTATCTGCCCTTTATTCACATTGGTTGAAAAACTCCCGTATAATTTCGCAGGTCACCTTAATGTCTTCCTCGCTATGGGCATCCGAAAGAAACATTGCCTCGAACTGTGCCGGCGCGACATAAATGCCTTTTTCCAGGAGATAATTAAAATAAGAAGCATACTTCTTAACATCCGAAGTAATTACATTTTCATAATTAACAGCCGGAAGGCTTGTAAAAAAGGGACTTAAAATGGAAGCAATCTGATTTACCCATATTCTTCCCTTAGACGCTTCACGAAAAGTCCTGGCAAGCTTGTCCGCCTTTTTCTCCAGCTCCTCATAAATCCGGGGGGTATTCTTCAAAATATTCAAAGTAGTTATTCCGGCTGTTGTAGCAATAGGATTTCCCGATAACGTGCCTGCCTGATAGACATCGCCTAAAGGAGATACTTTCTCCATAAGCTCCCGCCGTCCTCCATAAGCGCCAATTGGCATTCCCCCTCCGACAATCTTGCCCAGGGTAATCAGGTCAGGTTTTACCTGAAAATACTGCGCGGCACCGCCAAGTGAAAGGCGAAAGCCTGTGATTACCTCATCAAAAATAAGTAATGATTCATATTCTTCGGTAATCCTTCGAAGAAATGAAAGAAATCCTTCTTTCGGAGGTACGACTCCCATATTTGCCGCCACCGGCTCCACAATAATGGCTGCAATCTGCTTTCCATATTGTTCAAATAGTTTTTCTACGGAAGCAGTATCATTATAATCAGCCACCAGCGTGTTCTGCGTATAAGCGGCAGGAACACCCGCACTATCCGGAACAGCTGTAGTCAGTGCAGCCGATCCGGCTTTCACTAAAAGCCCGTCACTGTGTCCGTGATAACAACCTCGGAACTTGATAATCATATCCCTTTTGGTATAGCCTCTGGCAACTCTGATAGCACTCATAACCGCTTCTGTCCCTGAACTGACAAGACGAATCATTTCCATCGGCGGCATCAGCTCCGAGATTAGCTCTGCAAGTATCACTTCATTCTCTGTGGGAGCTCCATAGGTAAGTCCCTTTTCACAAGCCTTGGTAACTGCCTCTATCACTTCTTCTCTCGCGTGGCCAAGAATTGCCGGTCCCCAGGAGCCCACATAATCTATAAATTCGTTTCCATCTGCATCATAGATTCTGGAGCCTTTGGCTCTATCAATGAATAATGGCGTTCTTCCGACTGACCGGAATGCCCTTACGGGACTGTTCACACCGCCCGGTATACATTCCATGGCTCTTTCATAGAGCAGCTCTGATTTTTCCGTATTCACCGCTATGCCTCCTTTAGCCAGCCGGCTATATCAAGAGCGTGGTACGTAATAATTATCCTGGCACCGGCTCTTTTGATTGCCGTAATATTTTCCATTACAATTTTTTTCTCATCCACCCAGCCGTTGGCTGCAGCTGCTTTTACCATGGAATATTCACCGCTCACATTATAAGCAGCCACCGGGCAGTCAAAGCTGTCCGCTACCCCTTTGATAACATCCAGATAGGCCAGAGCAGGTTTTACCATTACAATATCCGCACCTTCCTCCAGATCCGCTTCTACCTCAAGGATAGCTTCTCTGCCATTTGCATAATCCATCTGGTAGGTCTTCCGGTCCCCGAAGCCGGGAGCCGAATGGGCTGCCTCCCGAAAAGGAGCGTAATAACCGGAAGAATATTTCGCACTATATGCCATAATAGCTATTTCAAAGAATCCATTACCATCTAATTCTTCCCTGATTGCTTTTACCCGTCCATCCATCATATCGGAAGGCGCAATGATATCAGCCCCTGCCTTCGCCAGACTGACCGCTGCTTTTGCCAGCAATGGCAGTGTTTCATCATTTAAGACCCTGCCATTCTTTATGATACCGCAGTGCCCATGGGAGGTATACTCACAGAGGCAGACATCGGCTATTATAAGAAGCTTCGGATACTTTTCCTTTATATAACGGATAGCTCTCTGGGTAATGCCGTTATCGTCGTATGCACCGCTTCCTTCCTCATCCTTATGCTGGGGTATCCCAAATATTAAAATGCCCGATATACCGCTTTGCACAATTCTCTCCAGCTCCTCATTAAGACGGTCAATGGAGAATTGATGGATACCCGGCATGGATGGTATCAAGTTTTTAATGTTCTCTCCATCCATTACAAATATCGGATAAACCAGCTCTGAAACCTGGATTTTCGTCTCCCTGACCAGACTTCGCATTGTTTCATTTACTCTTAGTCTTCTTAAGCGCTTCATCTGTTTCTTCCTCACTCTATTCCATCATTCCTGTTGTTTTCCACGATACATTCTACAATTCCCTTAACACTTGCTTCTTTTGCAGTCAGGGTATTTGCATATCCATATTCTGATAATGTTCTTTGGGTAGCCTCACCAATACATACTATCTTTGTACACTCGAGCAATTCCCTTGTACTGCTGTCGCTGTCTTGGAAAAATCCATGTACTCCCGAAGAACTGGCAAAAACCAGGTAATCCAACCGCTCGATTTGCTTCTCCCCGGGCTCTGGCGTATAATAACTGCTTACAACATCATATATCTTTATCTCTTCATATGAAATATTATTATCATCTAATACGGTAATCAGCTCCTCTGATCCTTGCATTGCTCTTGGAATCAGAAGCTTTTCCTCTGCTGTTACTATGTTGCAGAGTTCCTGGGCCAGATGGAAGGCCGAATACTGCTGCGGCACCAAATCGGCATGATAGCCATATTGCATCAGTATTTTCGAAGTTCCGCTGCCAACAACCGCAAACCGGATATGGGAAAGCTTTCTATGATCGATACCAAGCTTAGCAAGCCTCTGAAAGAATAGGTTAACTGCATTGGAACTTGTAAAAACAATCCAATGATATTGCTCCAGCGACATTAATGCCCTGTCAAATTCAGGTTTCCCGGAATAATCTATTATCTCTAAAGAACCGGCTGTTACAGTGTTTGCTCCAAGTTCATGCAATTGCTGTATCAGCTTTTCTCTTATTTCTCTTGTTCCTGTTATTCCTATGTTAACTCCCGATAACGGACATCTGATGGTTGCTTTCATATCAAGACCTGCCACACTGCCAACTATGATAACAGCAGGAGCTTTGATACCAGCTTCCTTTACTTTCTGACATATGTCTGCCAGGCTTCCCCGTACTTCCTTTTGCCAGGGGGTTGTACCATTTGATACGACAGCAACCGGCGTATCCGGATGCTTTCCTCCTTCTAACAGCTTCTCTGCGATTCTATCCAGATTACTGATTCCCATTAAAATAATAAGAGTGCCCGATGTCTGGGCCAGACTTGTTAAACTGTCCGGGATATTACCTTCCTCTTCTGCCGTATGTCCGGTGATTACCGTAAAGCTCTGACTGCTTCCCCTGTGGGTTACCGGAATACCTGCATAAGCTGCCGCAGCAATGGCAGAAGTCACACCCGGAACCACCTCATAGGATATTCCCTGTTCCTTTAACGCAAGAACTTCTTCTCCTCCCCTTCCAAATACAAAGGGGTCTCCCCCCTTTAACCGTACAACAACCGGATGGGTAAGTGCTTTTTCAATTATAATTTGATTTATCTCTTCCTGCTTTAATGCATGATTCCCAACCGTTTTTCCGACAAAAATTCGCTCGCAGTCTTCCTTTGCATAGTCCAGAAGTTCTTCTGATACCAACCGATCATAGATTACAGCATCGCAGGCCTGCAGAAGCCTTCGTCCCTTAAGGGTAAGCAGCGCTGGATCTCCCGGTCCGGCGCCTACAAGATATACTTTACCGCTTTTCTCCATACTTCACCTCATTTTTGCACTGCTTTTTGTGCATATTAAGTCTGTGTGCGCAGTGCAGACACAATCAAGCAGCTTATCTGCCGTCCGGTCAGCCGCTTTCAGATAATCTCCCGTAAATGCCTCTTCCTTCACCCTTAAAGTTTTATCCCCTTTTTTATAAACCGCATCAATTCTTATTAAATCCTTGTTGACTTCGGAATAGACTCCAATTGCTTCATGGCATCCTGCATTCAGCCTTTCAAGTACTCTTCGTTCTGCTTTCAGACTGATTGCCGTCTCTTTATCATTGATTCCTGCGACAATTTCCGACAATTCGTCATGAAGGCGTCCTTCCACTGCAAGTATTCCCTGACCGGCAGCCGGAACAAATTCCTCTGGGGAAAATATGCGGTAATGCAATTGTTTTTCCTCCATCAGACCCAGCCGCTTTAACCCTGCCGCTGCCAAAATAATTCCGTCATATTCGCCGTTTTTTAACTTTTCCAGTCTGGTTGGGACATTTCCCCTTAGGTTTTTGCATTCCGCCTGATAATACTGTTCTATCTGGAACTGCCTCCTAAGGCTGCTTGTTCCAATCACTGCTTTCATGCTGTCAGTGAGTTCCTTATCAAAGGTTACCAGCACGTCCCTTGGGTCTTCGCGTTTTGGTATCCCAATAATTCCAAGTCCCTCAGGAAGCTGCATTGTCATGTCTTTAGCACTATGAACAGCAAGATCTATCTTACCACTTAGCAATGCCTCTTCAAAGGCATCCACAAACACTCCTTTCCCGCCAAATTGAATTAGCGGTTTATCCAGAATTTCATCCCCCAACGTACTGATTGGGATAATTTCGAAATTAAGCTCTGGAGCAATCTGTGCCAGCATCTTTATGATACTATTCGTCTGGACCATTGCCAGTTTACTTTTCCTTGTTCCAATCCGAACCGTATTTTTCACCTAAACATCACTCCGTTCCAGCTCTCTGCTGCTTCTTTTTTATGCAATTGATTCTTTTGGATTACTTCATATATTTTGAGATAACATTCTGGACATCCAAGCCGTTAAGTTTCCCATTATTGTTCAAACCCAGTCTGGCAAGCTCCTTCATGATATCAGCCCGTTCACTTTCAGAAGAAACATTATTCTTGACATATTCACGGTAACCGCCAAGGGTTTCAACCAGAGCCTCATATGTATCCGGCAAATTATCACTTATTGTTTTCCTGATATGTCCTGCCATCACAGGACTCTGTCCCGAAGTAGTAACGCCGATAGAGATACTTCCCTTTTTAATATAAGCCGGAAACAGAAAATCACATTTACTAAGTTCGTCCACCACATTAACCAGTATTTTTCTGTCCCTGCAATTCTTAGCTATCATCTCGTTAATGGCTGAATTATTGGTTGCAGCAATTACGAAAAAAGCATCTTCCAGCTCCTTCTCCCCGTATTCTCCGATGTTTATATGAATCCTGCCTTCAAGAGCAGCGATTTCCTCACTGACAACCGGTGCAATCACGGTGATATCTGCTTCAAAATCAAGCAAAGCTTCGATTTTCCGGTAGGCAACCTTGCCACCGCCGTATATGATACATTTTTTATTTTTTATATCTATAAAAAAAGGAAAATAAGCCATTCATACCTCCATTTATATAAGCTTTCTAAGCAATTGCACCAAGACCGACAGCTCCTGGCTGTCTGCTCTGTCCTTCATTTCATATAAAGCATTTTTTAAAGGCAGCTTTTCGAGCACCTGGCTGATTTTAGGAATATCCGGCAGAAAGGAATGGAATGTCAATTCCTTTTTTACCATATCCAGGTGTTCCTCCATAATCTGCGCAGCCCTGACTGTTTCCTGCTCTTTAATCTGAGTATTGTGCAAGGAAACCTGATTATAATAATCTATATCATGCATGGTGACGCCGCTTACTCCGGTAATTTCTTTGTCAATATCCATAGGTACTGACAGATCAATGAATAGACGTTCCTTCTCTGTCCTGATATTCCCGGCAAGCTCCTGAAAGGTGATCGTATAATGAGGGCTGGTTGTCGCACTGATAATAATATCAGCCTCATCCATGAAGTCATATCTTGCTTTAAAATCAATCATTTTCACATTCCGATATTCCCTGTTTATTATCTCTATGGAATTGTGGCTTCGGGAAGTACCTATGATTTGTATATCCTCTCTTCCATACAGGTTCTTCATGATAATAGTGCCCATTTTACCGGTTAGCCCGATAATGAGCACACACTTTTTATTTCCCGCAAAATTAAAAACTTCATTTGCCGCTAAGGTTCCAATGGACACCGGTGTTTTTGAAATTCTGGTATCTGTTTTTATTCTTTTTGCACAGGTAATTGCTGCTTGAAATGACGTATTCAACAGATACTTTGTAGCTCCCAGGTTAAGTGCATTGGTATACGCCTCTTTCACCTGCCCCAGTATCTCATCCTCTCCGATTACCATTGAGTCCATCCCACAGGTGACAGAAAACAGATGCTGCATCGCCTTTTCCCCATTATATACCAAAAAGTACTTAAGCAACAGCTCCAGCTTTGTCTTTTTAAACTCCACCAGCAGCTTCTCCATCTCCGCAACAGCCTGGAGTTCCTTCGAACCTTGGAGTTCCTTCGAACCTTGGAGTTCCTTCGAACCTTGGAGTTCCTTCGAACCTTGGAGTTCCTTCGAACCTTGGAGTTCCTTCGGAACTCCGGTAAAATACACTTCACAGCGGTTGCAGGTGGATAGCAGCACACACTCCTCAAAGTGTCCCCGCTCCATAACCTGATGTAAAAATGCTTCCTGCTCCTCCTTTGTAAAGGAAAACATCTCCCTGATTTCGATGGGAGCTATTTTATGACTTATACTGATAACAAACATTTTTCATTCTCTTTTCTGAACAGTTTAATCAAATATACCTTGCCTGACAAACCAAAAGAGGGAACTGCTGCATTTTAGACTAATCTTGCAGCAGCCCCATCCCCCTTGAAAAAGAAGATATGCTTCCTAACTGGTTAGAAAACATTCCTCTTATTAGATTATTATATTCTTACAGCCAATTGTCAACAAGCTTATTTTTGTAATATGAATTCAATTGGTTCTTCACCTACCATCTCACCGTCGATATAAAAGGCTTTCAGAACCGGCCTTTCCCTCTCCTGGAGGGACAAAATCAGGTAACTTGCATTGGAATCATACGCCAGACGCTTATCTTCCTCTGATGGCCTTGACGGCGTATCCGGATGGGAATGAAAATTGCCAAAGAGCTGATATCCCTTCTTTCTTAAGTCTTTAACCGCTGCAAGCTGTTCCAGCGGATCCATGGAAAAATGCTCTCTGCTTTCATCCACATTGCGAAGAAGATAAACCTCCCTGACCACCTTAACTTCCTGATCAATTGTTCCTCCAATCAGTCCGCAGGCTTCATTTGGAAGCTCCTTCAGAGCATGATTTAATATTTTTTGATAATCATTATTATAAATTCGAAGCATCCTAACCTCTTCCCTGCCTATCGCAATCTGGAATCTCTACCCTTCACATACTGTCTGTTCATAATCAATTAGTTCTGTTATCGTCGGATGTTCACCACAAATACCGCAGTTCTTATCTGCGGCCGGAAGCTTGATTTTACGGAAGTTCATCGTAATGGCATCATAGGTCAGCAAATACCCTGTCAGCAGATCACCGATTCCTAAAAGATACTTCATCGCTTCCATAGCCTGAAGGCTTCCGATCACTCCTCCCATAGCTCCGATCACTCCTGCCTGTTTACAGGTGGGAACTGCATCTTTTGGCGGAGGATTCTTGAATACACAGCGGTAGCAGGGCCCTCTCCCCGGCACATAGGTCATCAGCTGCCCCTGAAAACGTATGATACCGGCATGGGAAAATGGTTTCCCCGCCATAACACAGGCATCATTAATCAAAAATTTTGCCGGAAAATTATCCGTTCCATCAATAATAAAATCATAGTCCTTTATTAATTCCAGAATATTTTCTGATGTAACAAAGGTACGGTAGGTATTCACCGTAACATCCGGATTCATCTCATTCATAGTTTCTTTTGCAGACTTTACCTTGGCTTTACCGACATCCTTCGTTCCATGGATAATCTGTCTTTGAAGATTCGATAAATCAACTTCATCCGCATCCGCAATTCCGATTGTACCAATACCTGCTGCCGCCAGATACATGGCAGCGGGAGCTCCCAGTCCACCTGCACCTATAATCAAAACTTTACTGTTTAATAACTTCTTCTGGCCCTTGGCTCCGACTTCTTTTAATATAATATGCCTTGAATAACGCTCCAACTGCTCGTTTGTAAATGCCATACCTCAATAAGGCTGTCTACTGACAGCCCTTCCCCCCTCCCATGAAATATAGCAGCTCAACGGTATCGCCTTCTTTTAGAACCGTTGTATCAAAAGCTTCTCTTAGCACAAAATCATCATTTACCGAAACGGATACATACTCCGGGCTTTCCACATTTTCGCTGACAATCAGCTCTGTGACACTGATTCCATCCTTTACTTCTTTTCTTACGCCTGAAATTGTTATAAGCATATTTCAATTTTTCCCTCCGGCTGCTATTTTATTTTTTCGATATGTTCTATTAAAACCTCTTTTTTTGTCAATCCTTTCAGTCTGTGGAGCTCTATTCCCTCTTTAAAAAATAGCAGTGTCGGCGAAGCCATGACACCATATCTTTCTGCCAGAGAAATATCAAAATTTACATTGACTTTTACAAATTTAATTCTGTCCCCGTAATCTTCCTCCAGCTCGCTTAGAGTTACTCCCAATTGCCTGCACGGCATACAGCTGTCCGAATAAAAATCTACTATAACAGGCAATTTTGATTTTAATACTTCTTCATCAAAATTTTCTTCTCTGATCCGCAAAGCCATAAGTTATTCCCCGCTCTTTCGCACAATAAGACTGTATGTCCCGTCATTGTTATTCACCAGCTTTAAGATTTGATGCCCCTCTTCCTTTATACTCCTGGGCACGTTCTGCACCGGCTCACCATCGTTCATCCGAATGGAAATAATCTGTCCTTCATCCAGCTCTTCCAGCGCAACTTTTGCCTTTACGAAAGTAATAGGGCAGACAACGTCCGTAATATCCACTGTCTCATCAATCTGATATGGTTCCATGATACACCTCCCCAATCCTCTCCCGGAATTCATCCAAACCCACACGGTCCAGCGTATATTTAAACCGCTCACCCGGTCTGCCATGTTCCCTGAAAAATTCTATGGCCGCATCCGTAATCCGGTATAATTGTTCTTTGTCTTTTATAATCGGAAGAAATTGATCCCCTTTATGAATGCTGTTTCCAAAAAGGCCTCCAAAGGATACAAGATATCCTTCTTCTCCCTTCCACGCGTCTGTGGGACAGGCTTTCACACACCGGCCGCAGTTATTGCACTTTTCTCTGTCCAGAAGAAGTTCTTCTCCCTCAATTTTAATTGCTCCGATACGGCAGGCTTTTTCGCATACTCCGCATAGGGTACAGCTTTCTTTCTCCCAGCTGACATCAAGCCCGCCTTTGATTCCCAAATCATTTTCTTCTGCCTTCAGACAGTTATTCTGGCATCCGGTAACTCCGAACTTAAATTTATGAGGGAGTTCCTTTCCATAGTATCGTTTATCAATCTCTACTGCAATGTCATAGGTATCAATACATCCGCTGGGACAGATTTTTACGCCCTGGCACGCAGTTACCGTGCGGACTCTCGGTCCGCATACCCCGGGTTTGACTCCTCCCTTAAGCAGCTCTTCTTTCACTTCTTCGATATCCTCAAATTTAACGAAGGGAATCTCAACCCCCTGTCTGGAGGTCAGGTGAATGTAGCCTGCTCCGTATTTTTCAGCCACTTCATATATTTTCTTTACATTCTCACCGGTCAGATTTCCTCCGACCACCTTAAGCCTCAAAGAAAAGTACCCTTTTTGTATCTGCCTCATAAAACCGCCCTTTTTCAGGGCGGCATAGTCTACTGCCATTTACCTCACCTCTATCTTCCGTTTCACAGTGCATCATCCTTGGTTACTGTTGTAACGCAGAAATTAACCTGTTCCTCTTCCTCATCACCCATACCGGTCAGACTTTTCTTATTGGAATCAATTCCTTCTGTTACAGTAACTTTTCCGCTGGCTTCGGAAGCAGAAGCCCCAGGTACACGGAAGGTAGAAATATCAATTTTCTCCACGGCTGTTTCAACCGGTTTCTCCAATTGCGGAATCCATTCATAGGGAACGCGGTAAGCACGGTATACCATGTTACTGTTGAATTTCCCAAGAATTTTCTTAAAATATGGATTGATGTATTCCCATACAATTTCATGCTCTGGCGTTACCTCAAAAATCCGTCCGTCCGAACCTTCCGTAATCAGGGTATTCCCATTTGGAAGCCTCTGGGCAGAGCTGATAAAAGAGCTGTAGAACTTTGATGCATCCGTAAATAGCATCGCCCCTGCTTCAAGAGGTGTATACTGCCAGGTAATCTCCAGGGTCAGCGGATTAAACTGCAAGACACGGGAATAATCACGGACAGCATTGTTCACGCCATATTTTGAGGAAGGGTTGGGTGCCCCGTAACCGCCTGCACCGCCGTTATCATATACCAGAAAATCCCCCTCTCCCGGAAGGCCCTTGGGAATTAAATGAAAATGATGCTGCCCGATAATCCAGCCTAACTTTTTTGTTGCTTCATTCTCATTAAAATCAGGACCAAGTTTCCAGACGATTTTTCCCGTTTTCTTCTCAATGATCGCCAGTATATTGGCATTTCTTGAATCAAAGATGATATTATCCGGATGAAAACGTTCATCACCGGCATCGTACCATTTATTTGGCCCCAAGGTAGAAATTGAGTTGATATGCAGCCAGTCACCGTCAAAATTCCTTGCTACGCCCGGATCTCTGAACAGGACATTTTTAGCTGCTTCGTCAAAGCCAAATTCATCAAAATGCTCGTTGGCCCTCCAAGTCCAGATAATTCCCCCCTCCCAGGTCACTTCAATAATCTTGTCGTCTAACAGCCGCTTATCGGATATTGCATGATTATAGATGTTTTCATGGGTCAGGATTAAGGTATTGCCATGATCGGTATAGGGCGCCGAATCCGGAGCGTAGTATCCGGTAGAGGAGCCTTCCCGCTGGAAATCATGATGCTGCCGTGCCACATAACGGGGTTCAGAGCCCGGATCTGCCACCAGTTCCGTATGATCAAACTTCCAGACGATCTTGCCGTCCCAGTCAACCTGTACTAAATCAAGCTGATCCTGGTAGGCATATTTGGGATTGCGCTCTCCCGTTGTACCAAAAACATAGCCCCCCGGAAGAATTTTATTAGGAAACCCTCCCAGTCCGGTCCATAACTGAACCTCATTTCCATTCATATCAATCAATAATGCTCCTTTTAATGACGGATATACCGTATATCCGTTAAACGTCTTATCTTTATCATAATATGTAACCCCGGTAGGGTATATTGTCGGTAATCCCATTACAGATCCTCCTTTAATTTTGATTGCTTATTTTTTTGATATTTTCAGCAATTATGCTCTTAGGACAGTACCCAATCAGCTTTTCCTTCATTTCTCCGTTTCTAAAAAACATTACTGTTGGTACGGACATAATATCGAACTGCTGCCAGAGAAAAGGCTGTTCTTCAATATCCACCCTGCCAAATTCAATACCGGCATCCGTTTCCCCCGAAAGAGCTTCCAGCTCCTGTTCCAGCATTTTGCAATGTCCGCAGGTCTTTCGGTAAAATTCTATTACATGTGTCTTCTCCTTCTTTGAAAAGATATCTCTGTAATTTTCATATGTCACTTGTGAGACCATCTTGCCCCCGCCTTCTTTTATTCTGTTTTTCCTCTTCTTCCGAAATTATTTTCCGGCAAGTGTGATTTTATCAGGAAATGCAATTTTTAGTGCGTCTGTATTAATATAGTCCCGGATTGCATAATCCTGTTTAAATTTACCTTTCTGATATGCCCATTTCTCAATTGTTTCCAGCTGAAGCGCTCCTTCCTCGCTAAAGCCAATGGTGGACTTTGCAACAGACCAGTCTGCTTTCACCACATCAGCTTTCACACCCAGCGTTTTTTCCAGATAGGCTGCCGCTTCATCCAAATGGCTGACAATGTACTCATAGCTTTCCTGTGTTGCCTGTAAATACTGTGCAATCAGCGCTGCATTATCTTTATTATATTCCTTCGTTGCCACATCAAAACTATAGGTATTAATCTTGAGTTCAGAAGCGTCAACTCCCTTTACCCAGCCGATGCCTTCATAAAGATTTGCGTTGGCCCCTGAGGCGAAGACCGCTGCGGCATCCCCCTGTTGTGCTAAAGCCAGGGAAGTCTGGGGATTATCACTGTTTAGCAGCTTCTGCTTACTCTCATCAACACCTAAATATTCAAAAATCTTACTGTTATAATATTCGGAAACAGTTCCGACCGTATTGATGAAACCTTTTCCGTCCAGCTCTTTCAGGTTATCCTTATACTTAGGATCCACATATAAGCCTCCGTTTACAGGGCCGCCCTGAACCTCTGAAACAATCTCAAGATTCGTTGAATCAAGCGTATTGCCAATTCGGTTTACAATTGCAAAATCAGCCACATAACCAAGATCGGCCTGACCGGTTACCAGGGCATCCACTGTATTGATACCTGCCGGGTATTCTGTAAGCTGCAAATCAATGCCATGCTTTTTATATATTCCCTGTTCTTTTCCAATCAGCGCCGTGTAGTGGTTGAACATTCCTGTCATTACTGCCACACGCAGCGGCTGCAGCTTTCCATCAGCGGCAGCTGTCTGCTGTACGGAACTGCTGTCCGTATCTTTGGTAGTCTTGGTTTCTGCCTTGCCGCAGCCGATGACTGAAAAAGCAACAAGGAATGCCGTCAGTATAAAGCCTATTCGTTTTCTTCCATTTTTCATCATATCTTTTTCCTCTCTTTTTTAGTTTTATCCAAGCGTTTGCAAAATGCCACAGCAGATGCTGGCTTTCTTACTTTACGCCGTATTGCTTTAAAAATCTTCTCCCTAAAAATGTAATGAGGCGGTCTGCTGAAAACCCCAGCACCCCAAGCGTCAGAATCCCTACAAACATCCACTCTGTTTTATAATACAGACGGGAGCTGTAAATCAGGTAACCCAGACCATTGTTGGCTACCAGCATCTCCGCCGCTACTACACATAAGATGGAACCGCTTAGACCAAGGCGTATCCCTGTAAAAACAAATGGAATGGAGGACGGAACCACTACGGTCAAAAACACTCTTAACTTTGAAGCCCCCATACACTGAGCCGCTTCTACCAGAATTTTATTTGTTGACCCGACCCCGGCAATTGTATTAATCAGCATGGGAAAGAAGGTTGCATATGTAATCAGTGCTATTTTTGATTCCTCTCCCACTCCAAGCCACATCAAAAACAAACTTGTCAATGCCAGAACCGGAACAAAGCGGAAGAAGTTCAGGAATGGTTCGGCAAGCCACCTTACCTTCTCATAATTCCCGATTAACAGCCCCAATGGCACTGCCATGACAATTCCGGTAATCCAGCCTTTGCCTGCCCGTTCCACACTGAAAACAATATCCGTCCATAGAACACCATTGTTTATCAGCTCTCCAAAATTCCTGACCACCGATATTGGTCCCGGAAGGAAATAATCCGAGTAGGAAAGGGATACCAACTGCCAGATTACAAGAATCAGCAGCCAGGAAAGCCATCCCCCTCTGGCAGAATACTTCAGTATTCCTTTCAAATAGAATTTGGGTTCATTTTTATTCCCATCAGTATGTTTTTCTTTGCTCTTCATGCTGTCCTCCCTTTATATGTAAAACGTATCCGCCTCGTCAAGTCCCTTATTTGTCACCGAATATGCTTTTTCGTCATCAAATACATAGCATCTGGATAAGAGTAATTGTACTTTTTCTCCAATCTCTACTCCTTCATCATCCAGGGCACGAATCGTTTTCAGTAAATTTCCCTTGACTTCGATGGTAACCTCCGTACAATCCCCTCTAAAAACAGCATTTCTTACAATCCCCTCCTCCAAAACACTGAAATGTTCCTTTTGGGCACCGTATTTATATACTTTTATAAACTCCGGACGGATAACTGCCCGAAAGCCTTCCTCCAGTGTTTCAAAGCCTTTTAATTTTCTGTATTCCCCGATTACCGTGGATTGGCCGATAAACTGGGCCACAAAGGGGGTTCTGGGATTTTTGTATAGTTCAATTGGTGTTCCGATCTGCTCAATTCTGCCTTTATTCGTGATGATAATCTCATCGGCCACTTCTACCGCTTCATCCTGGTCATGGGTCACAAAGATGCTTGTAATTCCAATCTTTGTTATCATTTCCCGCAGCCAGCTCCTTAGTTCTTTACGGACTTTCGCATCAATTGCGGCAAAGGGTTCATCTAACAGCAGCAACTGGGGATTCGGCGCCAGTGCCCGTGCAAATGCAATTCTCTGCATTTGTCCTCCGGAAAGCTGGGAGGGGTACCGTTTTTCAAGGCCCGGCAGTTCAACAAGCTCCAGCAGTTCTGATACTCTGTTTTTAATATAGTCCTTGCTTTTCTTCTGCACCTTCAAGCCATACGCTATGTTGTCGTAAACCGTCATATAAGGAAATAAGCCATAACTTTGAAATACGAAACCGATTCCCCTCCTGCTGGCAGACAATTCATTTACCAGCACGCCATCCAGATACACGTCGCCGGAATCCTGATACTCCAGTCCTGCCAGGATCCTTAAAATTGTTGTTTTCCCGCTGCCGCTGGGTCCCAGCAAGCCAATCAGCTTTCCCTTTTCTATTTCAAAGGACACATCATCCAATGCTTTGTAGTTTCCAAAGACTTTATTTATATTCTTTAATCTGATATCCATACGAAACTCTCTCCTTTATATGACTTCCTTTTCCCTTCTGCTCTCTTACGACAGTAAGTGTATCAATTTATTCATATTTGCCTGGATTACCAGCGAGGAATAATAACCTTCCAGGCATTCTTTTTTCTCACCTTTAAAAAAATACAGGAGCGTGGGCAGGGAATTAATATCATACCGGTCTGAAAGTTCATATTCCTCCTGCGCATCAACTTTTCCAAAAAGGACCTTGTGCTCTGCTTCCTTTGCTAACTCCTCCAATTCTGCTTTCATTTTATTACAGTGGATACAGTTTTCCTTATAAAACATAACCATCAGCAGCGCTTCGGAATTCCATAAAAAATCATTGAAATTACTGTTATTTAACTGGATTATCATGACTTCTCCCGCCTCCATATACCTCTTATTCATATATGATAAATATGTTTTATAAGCTTTTATCTATTGTATCTGCATGCCCTTCATAATACAATGTACCTTATTCACGTTTTTACGTTACTTATTTGTACTAATAGTACAAATCACCCTATAGCCATATTCGTATAAGGCAATCCGGTATTAGCAGAAAATCCCTGTGACACCCCACAGAGATTTTATTGATATTCTTTTTATTCTATTTCCCATCCCTTTAAGTTTTATTATAGTTTCTCATATTTACATATCTCAAGGGATACCATTAAGTCCAGAACCTCATGTTCCTCCAGATTCAGTCCGGTAATTTCTTTAATTTTATTAATTCGATAGACCATTGTATTTCTATGTATATAGATTGCGTCCGCCGCCAGATAAGAATTTTTATTATATTTTAAAAACGCCTCCAGCGTTTCGATATAATGTGTCCCTTTTGACAAATCATATTCACGCAGCTGAATAACCGCCGGATGGCAAAAGTATCTTAAGTCTTCCTGCCTGCTGCAAACCCGTATCATATACAGCAGGGCATAATTGCTGTAATAATAAATGGATGTACCGGGCTTTTCCACCGCTTCTCCCAGCTCAATCGCCAACAGGGATTGTTTATAATATGTCCCCAACTGTATGATATTATAAAAGCCATTACTGATACCGCAGTGCAGTCCGCATTTCACCAGCAAGTCTTTGAGGGGCTTAAGATAACTTTCTTCCGGCTTTAACAATACCGGTCCCAGTCCATCAATGATTAAAATCTGCTGGTTATAAATCAGCAAATTGCAGGAAGGATATAATTTCTTAACAGCGTTCTTGAAATAGCAGCTTAATGTATCAAAATTATCCCGTTCTGTCATATCAATCGTCAGCAAATAGTACCTGTCTGAAAAATTCCATTTCAAATAGGGCAGCCGTTTCTCTATCTGTTTCTCACTTATTTGTCCGTGATCCAGGATATCGATAATCATCTGTTCATACCTGTCATTATCACACTTATTATTTTCTGTATTTTGATAGGATAATATCTTTGCAATGATCTTCGAAATCAAATTCACCAATTCCAAGTCAAAGTCTTTAAATTTGTGCTTTACTTCCAAAACAGCAAAATAACCCAAATTATTTTTTCCATCCTGAAGCCTCGTCAAAATTTTCCGTACATCGGCTTCCTGTACAGGTTCAATGATATTGGGCTGAATAAAGCTTTTGTAGCCATTTGCTTTCTGGATCGAGGTTATTGTAGTAAGTGACGGATATCCATTCTCGATAATTTCATTCCAATAAACATCTTCCACTTCCGTATCCCTGGTCCAGGCCAGGAGCTTAAAACTGGAATCCATTACTGCAATAGGATTTTGCAATACTTTTTCGCATTTATTTACTACTGTCTGAATGGGGTCATTTTCAAGGATTGTTTTCATAAGATCCTGATAAACCGGTAAAACTTTATTGAAATTAAAAATAATATCCAAAGCATCACTCAATGTTTTTGCAACGTTACTGCTTTCAATAATAACAATATTCGAGCCTGGCTGATATTCTGTTTCGGTTACGGTACCATGGTCCGAGCAGAGGATGGCATTTACCTCCGAATTTTTCATGAATGTATAATCATCAACGGTCCCAATATAAACAATATCTTTTTCAAATTGCGTTTGACTGCTGTCAAAAAGCTTGACCCGTTCAATTTTCTGGCATTCCCTGCATACCTTTTTCACCAGTATCTTACCATCCATATTGTCACAAATCTTTGAAAATGTAAGTGATACGTTTACCATATATCCTTCTCCTAATCCCCATGCATATCGCAAGCTTGCCAGCAGATTGCTCGCAAGCTGCAGTACTGCCGGAATGAAAAGTGTGAAATGCCTTATTATAGATAATTCAGGTTCCCAAAACAATATTTCCATCACAATTCATATTAAACAGATATGATAACTATATATTAATACAAGACAGATTCTCTGTCAACTACATTACATTTCCAGACAGGCTCATCTTTAAACTGTTCTCCAGGCAGATGCCGCCTCAAACTATACTCCTCCATTCACCGTTCCTGTAAATCATATAAATTGACCTTATATTAATATTTAAGCCTGAATTATGGTGAATAATTCAGGCTTAATATTTATTCTAATACCTCATAACATTCTTAATGCTTCTGCCATCAATGTGCTTCCGCATAAAAATCTCCGCTAAACTATCGACTGTCATCTTTACCAAATTCACTTCTTCCATGGACTTTTCCAAATAAACAGAATATACATAATCAGCATAAAAGCCTGTAATAATTTTCTCTTGAACTTCTTTATCCAGAACATTGATTTTAGTCAAATCCTGGCAGATTCCCACTCCACTGCATTTTGTATACGCTTCTTTTTGTGTCCATAACTTAAAAAACAGTTCTTTTTGCTCATTGCCTTGTGCTCCCAACAATGCCCTTTCATCATTATGAAAGCATTTTTCGGTAATATCATAACAAGGTTCTGCTATTCTTTCTATGTCAACACCGATTGGAACATCCGCTACTCCGCATATCACTGCATTTCTTGTATGGGACATATTAAAATATAAATCTCTGTTGTTTAACAAATGTGGTTTCCCATATTCATCTAATGCAAATTTAAGACTGTTATTTTCACAGTTTAGTTTTTTAATAATCCCTGTCCGAATCAATAGTGCTCCATACAGGGACAGTTTTTTATCGATATCAAATATGTACCTTTTAATTCTATCTCTTCTTTCACAAGACACAAATGGAAGGAATCTTTCATCCTGGTCACACCAGTTGTAATCCTGTATTTCCATTATATAAAGATGCATATCTTAATTCTCCATCCTAAAAGCCTGTATTGTCATATACTATTTCACCATCTTCTATTCTTAGAATCCTGTTTGCATATTTCGCCTGCTGTTCATCATGAGTCACCTGAATAATCGTAGTATTGTATTTTTCATTAATCTTTTTCAGCAGTTTCATGACTTCCGTACTGTTTTTAGTATCCAGATTTCCCGTCGGCTCATCTGCGAATATTACTGCAGGATTATTATAAACAGCCCGTGCTATTGCAACCCTCTGCTGCTGGCCTCCTGATAATTCATTAGGAAATTTTGTTCTGTGCTCCCTCAAACCCACTAAATCCAAAAGCTCTTCCAGCCTCTGTTTATTAATCTCTGCCTTTCCGATCAAATTAGAAAGCAGGATATTGTCATCTACCGTCATTTCAGCCACCAAATTATAAAACTGAAATATGAATCCAATTTTCTCCTGACGCATTCTGCTTATTTCTTTGTCCGTTATCTTACTTAAGTCATGCCCCAATATTCTGACATTCCCGTCTGTAATAGGTTCCATCCCGCTTAGCAGATATAATAATGTACTCTTGCCTGATCCGGAAGGCCCGATAACGGAAACAAATTCGCCTTCTTTTATATACAATGAGATGTTTTTTATAATTGGCACCTTATTCTGTCCCACACCATATTCTTTATATACATTTTCAGCAGTGATGATATCCATTTTTCCTCCCCGTATACATGTTATTAAATCATGCTTATATCTTCAGAATATTAATCATATTCTTTTTGATCCCGCTTATCTGCCGGCATGAAACTAATATGCTGACCAACGAAGCTGCAATGCAGAGCAGAACCGGCGTCACTATAATCCATGCTTTATTGATTAAAGGTAATGCCAGGTCCATCAGGAACATAATATCCACTATTGCATTCCGGTAGAACTGAATATATATAAGTGCAATGATACCGCCTGCCAGGCTGCACAGTATGGTTTCAATGAATATAATCTGAAATAGCTTCTGCATTCTGTAGCCGTTTGATATCATCACAGCAAATTCTTTTTTACGGTTTATGTAACTTAATTTAAAATTATTATAAATCCCCTGGACACCAATCAAAACGACAAATAAGGAAAAGGCCATAAACATTGCAATCAGGCTCTTTGAGCTTTCTTCATCCTCCTTGATCTTATCCTCCACTGTGGTCATAAAAAGCGTCCTGTCCGCAAATGCAGCCTCCAGTCCTTCAAAGAAATCAGGTACATTGTCACAATCAGCAAGAATCAGATTGGGATTTGTACAGTTCTCAAACGGGATATCATAGGTTGACAGAAAAATGAAGTTCCCTTTTTCTATTGTGGTATAGCATATCGCGGCTATCTGATATTTCTCCTCTATATTTTCTCTGCTGATTTCTACATAATCACCGGCGCTAAGATTATATCGTTTCGATAACACATCCGAGAGAATACAATAACGTCCCTTAGCAAATTCATCTTGTGAAAAATCTTTCCATCTGATATTAAATTCTAAAAATTCATCACTGAATTTTTCAGGACTATCCTCAATGAAACAAGACACACTTTCCTTCTTTTGAATCATCATCCTTTTGGATATGCATGGGTAACTTCTGTCAAGCCCCTCTATCTGCTTTATTTTTTGCAGATCATCTTTATCAAAATAAGTGTAAGTCTCAAAATATGCATTGCATTTATAATTATTGTAAAAACTCGTTAATCCTTTCAGTACACTATAGGACAGGCTTCCAACCAGTATCAGAAGAATGGACAAGACGGCAATTAGTGTAATATTCTTCTGGACATATATATTATGAATCACATTCTTGGCCGCAATCAGCAACGGTCCTTTTCCTATTCTCTTTCCAACAATCCTATCCATAAAGTATACAAAAAATCTGATTCCAATAATAGATGTTACGATAAAAAGCATAAATATGATGCATTCCGTAAGCAGATTCCCGGTATTCCAAATGGATGTCAGGCCCCATAGAAATAAGGTAATGGCAAAAGCCACGACCGGTACAGCCGAAATTCTTGTTTTATTCTTTTCAATTTCATTATTCAGAAGAGCACGCTCTGAATATTTCAATACATGATTAAGCGGTATCGAAATAGAGACCATTGCCAGCACAATAGCGAAAAACATCGTAACAGCAAAGGATACCAGCATATAACCCGCTTCTTCTTTCAAATAATTAACTGACATAACCTTCCATGCAAACAAGCATATGACCGTACCTCCGAGTAAAGTACCAATCATACCCGATATAGCAGAGATTATGATATTGGCAGTAATAAAAACTTTTCTTATATATTTTCTTGTGGCTCCACAGCTGCGGAGAGTACCTATATAACCTGCGCGCTCCACAACAAAGATATTGTACACATTGTATATGATATAAAAAGCAATCAGAAAAACGAATATCAGGATAAATACCAGAAGCAGGGCATACAAACTGATTTCGGAATTTATGATATCTTCATCCACTACCTTTTTCAGGTGCAAATTATCGGGTACTCCAATATCAGATGATGCTGTCTTAGCATCGCAGTCATAAATATAAGCGATATTTACATCATCTGTACCGACTCCAAGGATAGTGTCCAATTTGTTCTTTGGAAGCAGTATAAGATATGTGCTGTCAGCAAATAATCCCCGGTTTAAGGCAATACCTGAAACTGTAAAAGAATATTGCTTGTCATTGATGCTTATCTTAAGTACATCCCCCTGTTTCAGTGCCAACTTATCCGCCAGCCATTTTGTAATCACTGCACCCTTGGTATCCGATTCCAGATACTCTCCGTCTGCCATCCTGATATCAAATACTTCAGGCAATACTGAATAATCGGCAGCGGCAATCTCACACTTTTTTTCTCCGCCATCCTTTAAAATACCATACCAATTCAGGATACCGGTAACTTTTGCTTCTGTTTTGATATTGCCCAATGAAAAAAGCTCATACTCAAGTCCATTTACCACGAAATCACTTCTGCCGTAGGAAGCATTCTTCATATCATTCCCTATGGCCATCTTAAGCAGCGGCAGTGCGTTAATCACTCCAAATACAGCGGTGGTTGACAGGATGACTGTAATCATCAGGACTGCAAGACTTCCTCTATTAGCCTTTTTATCTTTCCAAAAGCATTGTAATATCTTCTTCATGTATGTACGACCTCATGCATATCTGCGTTTTCCAAAAGCACCAATACCCTTAATAACACCATATATTTTATCGCCGTCTCTTTCGGCGTCTTCTAACTGTTTTAATCCAACTATTGTACTTTTTATCTCCAATTTTATTTACATAAGTTAACATAAAGTTGTTCAAAATATAAATTGCTTTTTATGCCAAAAAATAATTGCTTATCATTGCTATTTGTACTATTTTGTAATAATGTTTTTACCATCATTAATCAGTTATTATCCCCAGTGTAAATTAAATATAAATAACTTTATTCAATGCTGTAAACTATTGTCACCTTATACTTTATAGTACTATAAAAAGGTTCTATACTCAACCCTTTAATGATTCTATAATTTGCTTCACAGAAAAAGTTTCTGGAAATCCACCGGTACAATGGTTAATTCCCCAATAATATGGTGGAACTATTAACGCATGTTCTCCTTTATTTTTCACTTCTTCTATTTTCATAGCCAAGATGGTTATCCATTTCCGTTTCCATCATTTCTTTGATGGTGCCGCCTAGCAAATCCTTAAGTGCGTCTTGAATATCTTCTGCGGACTGGATATCGTACTCCTGTAGGAGCTGTTGGATGATGTTGCGTTTTCCGTCTGTCATTTGTACCTTGTGTACTGGTTTCTTTTCTCTTGCCATAATAAAAGGCCTCCTATGATATAATATTTTCCATAGAAGACCTTATAAAACCTTATTTACAGAAAAACTTTCACAGACTCGGATTATTTTTTAGTCTAGCCAAATCTCTTCTTCCACTCCATGTTATATACCGTTCCCAATCTGCATTTCTATCACTTGCTGTTTTCTTCCCATTATCTAACAATTTGATTATAATCCATTTCAATCCTCCATTTTCTATGTATACTAGCGCAAAAACCACAGATGTGTTTGCCCGATAATTCCAGCATACTACTTCTGTGGTTCTGCAAAGGTATAGAATCATTATCTATCAAAATCCATTGTATTTTCTCTTTATTTCAGAAATAATATCATTCTGCTTATATTTTCATTTAACTGGTATTGTTTTATTTAACTCTTTTTATAAGAGTATTCAGGTTTTAATATTGAATATAATTCCAAATCTACAATGCCTCTACCTTTCCAATAGTTGCCTTGCCTAATTGTGCCTTCTTTTATAAAATCATTCCGTAAAAGTACCTTCTTAGACTTTTCATTTTGAGGCATTACAAAAGCTTGAACCCGATTTACATCTATTTCATTAAAAAGATAATTGAGCAGCAATGCTGTCGTCTTCGTTGCTATACCTTTTCCCCAATAATTTTGGTTCAAAGTATATCCAATAGTAGCAGCACTGACCTTTGTATCAAAATCAAAAAGTTCAGCAACACCTACCATTTTATTATTATCTTTCTTTAAATATATCCCCAAATTGATAATTATCTTTTTATAAAAATCCCTTTCATGATGCCCTATAATATTTTCAACAGCAGCAATGGTTTTTCGAGGCTCGCCGGGTTTAAAGCGATAAAGTACTTCATTCATATTTATTTCTACATAATCACTCAAGTCCTGTTTCTCGATCTGCTTCATTAAAATATCATCGTCTTCAATTATTGGAAAGTTCTTAAACAATTTATCATAATACATCCCTCTTCTCCTTTTCCTTTATATCTGGATTTCTCTCTTTTATACATGGCATATACCAGTCAAGAATCAGCTCATCTGCGCCGTTATTGGCAGGGTTGCAGTATCTTTCATAAGTATAAACCTCCGACCAGTAGAAATTATTATAATCAAGTTTATAGCCATTTTTTTGAACCATATCATTAATTAGAACGTACGAATTATAGATAATATCATCTATGTTTTTACCTTTAATCTGCGCTTTTACAACAGTACCTTTCGGTATTATCCTGCATACCATATTTTCCGGGACAAAGGTTCCACATTTAAAATATCTACCAACAACATACTCACTGCCAAGACTTTTATCATCTATAAAATCAGCAGCATATCCTATCCCTATATAATCTTCGGTCATATCATCACATTGATATTCCTCAAGCCTTCCAAGCTTCTCTGAAAATTCACCTTCAAAATACACCTTCCACAATTCAGGTGCTGCTTTTACTCCTGCTTCTGTCTTTGAAATACCGATAAGCATTCTTTCGTCCATTTCTGAATACTCAATTTTCACGATATCAGCCATAATTCTTCTTCCTTTCATTACATAATAAGTTTCGTCATTACTGTGAAAGGAGAAACGTCCGTATGCTCTTCTTTGGTAAATATCATTCGTGAGCCTTGTCGGCGGAACACCAAAATGCTCTTTGAATGCTCTGGTAAATGAAGACTGAGAATCATATCCGGATTTCATCGCTATATCAATTACATAGTCGCTGTTATTTAATATCTCAAATCCTGCTATAGAAAGCCTGCGTTTACGAATATACTCGGTAAATGAAATACCGCATACATATGAGAATATTCTCTGATACAATCCGCACGGAATTCCTGTTAGTCTTGAAATATCAGATATATCAACATCATAAATGCTGTTCTCAATGTAATCAATTATAAATTC
This sequence comes from Anaerocolumna xylanovorans DSM 12503, assembly GCF_900143645.1. Taxonomy (GTDB): domain Bacteria; phylum Bacillota; class Clostridia; order Lachnospirales; family Lachnospiraceae; genus Anaerocolumna; species Anaerocolumna xylanovorans. The sequence continues at coordinate 471,293 of NZ_FRFD01000004.1, forward strand.
CGTTTCCTCAAAACAGTTCAATTATATTCCCCCTTCGATTGTAATTGTATCAGTTTAGCTACCCAACTGCTTTACTTTTTATGTACAAATAAAGTTTAATTATAATTTAGACTAAATTTAATTCGGTTATTAGCCCCAAGTCTTGCTATTCGCTTACTGCTGTTTTCATCTTTTCTTGCAAACCAATATCTTTGATTTTTTCCTCGGTTTTGTAGTTTTGAACTGCTATCACCAAAATGTTGGCACACTACTTCCTCAACGCTTAATAAAAATATGCTGTCCCTCGTATCTGCTCCGCCTTTTGAACCATACCACTGATTGTCAGGATTTTTGTTTATTACCGGAATTATTCTTGATTTATCAGTTGCGTTGAATGATTGCAACGCACACATCTGCAAATATGCGGGGCGCTCAAAGTTTAATCCGTTATATCCATTGTCCTGATAATATTTAAGATTATCATAACCGCTAGCATTTGCCAACCAAAGTCAGTAAATTACTACCGGAAAAATACTGACTTTTTTAATTAATAAGAAACTCCTCAAATCGAAAAAACTTTGATTTTGTGTTACTATAATCCGCCTTATAAAATAATCAACAATAACTTCCTAAAAACAGGCTTTGTCTATCCATCATTGATAATTACTAATAAATATGTTATTATTTTATAACTACACAAAGGAGAAAAAATACATGGAAAATTTTTTACTAGATAATACTGAGTCTATAAAATTAAATAAGAGAATTTTAGAACTTGAAAAGAATGTGTATTTAATCACTCAAAACGATGAATTAGTTGCTTGTGGATGGTGTGGAACAGATTGCGACAATAGTTGTGAAGGGTCATGCGAGCGAACAAGTGAAGATGGATGTAATGCTAAGTACTAGAAAACGATTATTTTTTGTCTAAATTAAAAGCAATATAGATAATGATGGAGAGACTATGGCAAAGAAAATCGCTACTTCTGTTACATTAATAATAACAGAAAGATGCAATCTAAATTGTATTTATTGTTATGAACATAATAAAAGTGCAAAATCAATGGATTTTTTAACAGCAAAAAACATATTAGAAAAAGAACTTTTAATTGAAGATGGGATTGATGATATATTTATAAATTTATTTGGCGGTGAAGCATTTTTAAATTTTGACTTAATCAGAAAAATTTATGATTTTATTTACGGAAACAATTGGAAGAAAAACATTACTATTTCCATATCTACAAACGGCACCTTAGTTCATGATGATATAAAACAATGGTTGTATGATAGAAAAGAAAATATAAATTGTGGTATAAGTTTAGATGGTACAAAGTCAATGCATGATTATAACCGGTGTAACTCATTTGATGATATTGATTTAGAATTCTTTGCACAGACTTGGAAAAATCAAAAGGCAAAAATGACAGTATCACAAAAGTCACTTAATAACTTATCTGATGGGGTAATATTCTTGCACACAAGTGGATTTCGTGTTGCTTGCAATTTAGCATTTGGGATAGATTGGTCAGATTCTAGTTTGGTAGAAGTCCTTAAAAGAGAGTTGTTAATATTAGTAAATTATTATTTAGAGAATCCAGATGTTGAACCTTGTGGTATGTTATCTTTACCAATTAACCTAATTAATGATGTAGATAAATCTACCGTAAAAAAATGGTGTGGTGTTGGTACAAGAATACATACTTATGATATTGATGGAAAATGTTATCCATGTCAATTCTTTTTACCATTAGCTGTAGGTGAAGAAAAAGCAAGAGATGCGGAAACAATAGTTTTCTTACAGGAAATACCCAAAAACTTGTTAAGTAAAGAATGCAGTGTATGTAGAGTAGCTGATGCATGTCCAACATGTTGCGGTTCAAATTATATTGAGAGCGGAAATATTTACATGAAAAACAGCGATTACTGTAAGTTCATGAAGCCAATGATAATAGCAACTTCTTATTTACAATATCAAAAATGGCAAAGAGGACAACTAACATTAACCGAATCAGAAGAATATATTTTGCTACGTAGTATTAAAATTATACAAGAAACATTAGGCGGTATGTAAACTAAACATTTCACTTTTATCAATTTTAAGAAAAAAAGAAGCACTCCATCATTTTCACGTGATAGAGTGCCTTATTTTTGCATTTTATGATTTTCACAAAACCTTATAAACTTTTTAAATATTCCATTCCCTTATAGAAGAATTTACGATGTTCTTCTGCTTCAGCATCATTATTTAAATGTAGCGATAATACCATTCTCTTTCCGATAGATGCTATACCAATAATTCTCTTTGCATTCAATACTAACGGTGGTACAAAAACAAAATCTTTAATTTCTAAGGCTCCATATTTGGTCTCTATGGGTAATTTAGTAAGGTTGGTTACACTAATTCCTTTAGGATTTCCATTATATCCAAACATTTTACTAAATGTCACTGCAACTTTATTATTATAGCCACTGCATGCACTAAAGTAAACCGCATCAATGAGTGTCGGTTTAATATTCCTCATAAATTGAAGTAAAAAATATTTCTTCGATGCATCATTTAATTTATCATATATAATTTTTTGTACATTTCTTGCATTCTGGGTAAAATTTCGCTTCTCATTATACTGATACTTCACTGAAATTCCGGTTGCATAATTTCCCATTCCGGTAAAACTCTTTTCCCTTATACTTGCTGCCATTCCCACATCACATAACTCGCCACTTGCCCATATTAATGCTGTCATTATCATAGTATTTATTGTTATTTTATTCTCTTTTGAATACTTGCATATTGAGTCATAAATTTCATCTTCCAGATAATAAGTATCAATTAGCGTTTCGCGGTTATTCCAATACTGATGATACATATTATAATAGTCATTAAAATCAAATTTCCTTCCAGTTTTGTCCCATTTTTTATTCATGTATTTCATTAACCATGTTGTAGGAGCTCGTAACCTCGCTTCCTTGGGTAGATTCTCCATATTAAATAATTCTAACTTCTTATGTTCAATTTTCACTCCAGATATGGAGCGCATAATATCCTGTACAAAATATGTAAGTGAAATGCCATCACCTGCGATGTGATGTGCAATTATCAAAATAGTTATTCCTGTTTCCGTCCTGCTATAAAAGAAACGAATAAATTCACCCTTATCAATTGCAAAAAGAAGTTTTTCCTGCTCCTTAGCCACCTCCTTCCAATCAATTTTCATAGGTTTAACAACAGGTTCAAAAAACTCCCCTCTCCCATAATAAGCATTGCCTTCATTATCCACTACGATTTTTTGATGCAACATATCACAATGATAAACAACGTCTTTAATAGCTTCTTTTAGCTGTTCTTCTAAGATATTGCCTTTTATATCAACTTTTATTACTATATTATTGACCGGTGAAAATATCCACGTTCTTTCTTTGTCAATTTTAGTCTTCTCCATTTTTCCCCCTTTGTTGTATGGCTTGTTCATTAAGTACCTTATCCTGGTGATTTTCAACAAGAAGCAAAATCCATAATATTATACCTATAAGGACAACTAAACCGCTAGATATGCAGCATAATAGAACTACTTTAATTATATTTCTTCATCTGATATCACCATAAAAGAACACTCCCATATTTACTTATCGCCCTCAAATACTTTATATGCATGTATAAGCATATCCTTTATCTTCTCATTTGAAATTTGCAACGAATTGAATGCCAGTATCATTATTATGCCATTTGCATATACAATCATATTTATATCCAATTTAATATCTCCCGTACCAAGTTCGTTAATTTTATCTAAATTCAAACCGCCGGATGTAAAAATCAATTGAAAGAGATACTTTTCATCTCCTGCGAATCGTATATATGCAAGAATGGATGCCAACACTAAAGGTAATGTCCTATCACTTGTATCCATGATATAGCTTATCATTTTTTCCTGTGCTTTTTTGATAAGTTCAATTTTAAGTTCCTTCATGTCACTAAAAGTTTGATATATGGGTTGTGTTGAATAGCTAAGCTCTTTTGCCAATTTTCTTGCTGTAAGAGATTCATAACCTTCACTCTGAACTATTTCAAATGCTTTTTCAATAATCTGTTGCTTATTAATCTGTTTTTTCGGTGGCATTACTACACTACTCTTATAATAACAAAAGCTCCCTATTATTTTTCGCCATTATTCAATATAGCCAAACTTAATTCCGACCTCGAGAAACGTTAAATACTTAATACAGAGGACTGCCTGGTGCTCTGCAGCACAAGCCGTATAACGAAAAACAGCCCTAAAAGGGCTGCTTTTCTGTATATTGAAATTATTTATTATTGAGTACGGCTTGTGCTGCTGCAAGTCTTGCGATAGGCACACGGAAAGGTGAGCAGGATACATAGTTTAATCCTACCTTGTGGCAGAATTCAACGGTTGAAGGATCTCCACCGTGCTCGCCGCAGATACCAAGCTTGATGTTAGGTCTTGTAGCACGTCCTTTTTCAGATGCCATCTTAACTAACTGGCCAACACCGTCCTGATCAAGTCTTGCGAAAGGATCAGACTCATAAATCTTGTTGGTGTAGTAAGAGTCTAAGAACTTACCAGCATCATCACGGGAGAAACCGAATGTCATCTGTGTTAAGTCGTTTGTACCGAAGGAGAAGAATTCAGCTTCTTCAGCAATCTCGTTTGCAAGTAATGCAGCACGAGGAATTTCGATCATAGTACCGATATGGTATTCGATATCAGATCCTTTTTCCTTCTTAACAGCTTCTGCTGTTTCAACTACAATGTCTTTAACAAATTTTAACTCTCTCTTCTCACCTACTAAAGGAATCATGATTTCAGGAATGATGTCAAAGCCTTTTTCCTGCTTAACTTCGATAGCAGCTTCCATAACGGCTCTTGTCTGCATCTTAGCGATTTCAGGATATGTTACGGCAAGACGGCATCCTCTGTGACCCATCATAGGGTTGAATTCGTGTAAAGAATCACAGGTTGCTTTTACTTCTTCTACGGAAAGACCCATATCTTTTGCTAATGCAACGATATCTTCCTCTTCTGTAGGAACGAATTCATGTAACGGAGGATCTAAGAAACGGATAGTAACAGGTCTTCCTTCCATAACTTCGTATAAGCCTTTGAAGTCACTTTTCTGGAAAGGAATTAACTCGTTAAGAGCTTCTTCTCTTGCTTCTACAGTCTTAGAAAGAATCATCTTTCTAATCTTAGGAATTCTTTCAGCGTCAAAGAACATATGCTCTGTACGGCAAAGGCCAATACCTTCAGCTCCAAACTTAACAGCGTTAGCTGCATCTGCAGGAGTATCTGCATTTGTTCTTACCTTTAATGTTCTGATTTCATCAGCCCATGTCATAATTCTATCAAAATTACCGCTGATAGCAGCTTCTACAGTAGGGATATCTCCAATGTAAATACTTCCTGTAGAACCGTCAAGAGAGATATAATCTCCTTCTTTTACAGTCTGTCCAGCGATTGTAAAGAACTTAGCTTCTTCATCAATATTAATTTCACCGCAACCGGATACACAAGCTGTTCCCATACCACGGGCAACAACAGCTGCGTGAGAGGTCATACCTCCGCGAACAGTTAAGATACCTTCTGCTGCATGCATACCTTCGATATCTTCAGGTGATGTCTCAAGACGAACAAGAACTACTCTTTCACCTTTTTCGTGATTCTTCTTAGCATCTTCTGCTGTAAAGTATACTTTACCAGCTGCTGCACCAGGAGAAGCGGGAAGAGCTTTTCCAACAGGTTTTGCTGCCTTTAAGGCTGCTACATCAAATCCAGGATGTAATAACTGATCTAAGGATTTAGCTTCAATTCTTGAGATAGCCTGTTCCTTTGTGATCTTTCCTTCGTCTACTAAATCGCAGGCAATCTGAAGAGCTGCAGGAGCTGTTCTCTTACCGTTACGTGTCTGTAAGAAGAAAAGTTTTTTATCTTCAATAGTGAATTCCATATCCTGCATATCTTTGTAGTGATTCTCAAGTAAAGTAGCAATTCTCATGAATTCTTCATAAGCTTCCGGCATATCCTGTTCAAGCTTGCTGATAGGCTGAGGAGTTCTGATACCGGCAACTACGTCTTCGCCCTGAGCGTTGATTAAATACTCACCGTAAATCTTAGCTTCACCAGTGGAAGGATTACGTGTGAAAGCAACACCAGTACCGGAAGTATCACCCATGTTACCAAATACCATGGCCTGTACGTTAACAGCTGTTCCCCAGTCGCCAGGGATATCATTCATTCTTCTATAGTAAATAGCACGAGGGTTGTCCCATGAACGGAATACTGCAGTAACAGCTTCAATTAACTGTTCTGTAGGCTCCTGAGGGAAATCGGTGCCTTTTTCCTGCTTATATAAAGCTTTGAATTGTACAATAACGTCTTTTAAATCATCAGCAGTAAGTTCAGTGTCGTATTTAACACCTTTCTTCGCTTTAATTTCATCTAAAACTCTTTCGAATTTAGCTTTGCTGATTTCCATAACTACATCAGAGAACATCTGGATAAATCTTCTGTAGGAATCATATGCAAATCTTGGGTTTCCGGTTTTCTTTGCAAAACCTTCTACTGCAACATCAGTTAAGCCTAAGTTAAGAATTGTATCCATCATACCAGGCATGGAAGCTCTGGCTCCGGAACGTACTGAAACTAATAAAGGATTCTCTGTATCGCCAAACTTCTTTCCTTGTTGGTCTTCTAAGATTTTGAGTGCGTCAAAGATTTGCCCTTTGATTTCATCAGTAATTTTCTTTCCACTGTTATAATAGTCGGTACAAGCTTCTGTTGTTACAGTAAAGCCCTGGGGAATGGGAAGCCCTAAATTAGTCATTTCGGCTAAGTTAGCACCTTTACCACCAAGCAGGTTTTTCATGTCTGCTTTACCTTCTTTGAACAAATATACCCATTTTGCCATTTTGGTAATTACCTCCTAATAAAATTTCAATATTTTGACTTTCTAGTCACCACTTAACATTATAACATAACTTTGCTATTTAAGGAAAGTTTTTTTTCCTTTAAATTAGGCTAAAATTATCATTTATTCTTATTATTTTCATGAATTATCAATAAAACTATAGTCTGTCAACAATCCACCATCGATATTATCCATATGGTTTACTTATTATACTTTTTAAGAAGTTTATTCCAGACAGCTTAGAATTCGAATTTTTTTTCAAAATAAACTTTCAGTTCTTCTATGCGTACTCTTTCCTGCTCCATGGTGTCTCTGTCACGGACTGTTACGCAGCCGTCTGTTTCGGATTCAAAATCATAAGTAATACAGAAAGGTGTTCCGATTTCGTCCTGTCTTCTGTATCTCTTACCGATATTACCTCTATCGTCAAATTCACAGTTGTAAAGCTTGCTTAAATCCGTAAAGATTTTCTCTGCTCCTTCGGAAAGCTTCTTGGAAAGAGGAAACACGCCAATTTTAACAGGTGCCAATGCAGGATGGAAATGAAGCACCGTACGGATATCCCCGTCTCCCAAGTCCTCTTCATCATAAGCTCCGCAAAGGAAAGCAAGGGTAACTCTGTCTGCTCCAAGAGATGGCTCAATTACATAAGGAACATACTTAATCTTCTTTTCATCGTCAAAGTAGCCCATATCTTCCTTCGATACATTCTGATGCTGAGTTAAGTCATAGTCTGTTCTGTCTGCAATGCCCCATAATTCCCCCCAGCCAAAAGGAAATAAGAATTCAATATCCGTTGTAGCTTTACTATAGAAGGAAAGTTCTGCTGCTTCATGGTCTCTGATACGCATTTCTTCTTTCTTCATGCCTAATGCCAACAGCCAGTCAATGCAGAACTGCTTCCAATATGCAAACCATTCAAGGTCTGTATCCGGTTCACAGAAAAACTCCAGCTCCATCTGTTCGAATTCTCTGGTACGGAAGGTAAAGTTTCCGGGTGTGATTTCATTACGGAAGGATTTACCGACTTGTCCGATACCAAAGGGTATCTTCTTTCTGGAAGTTCTTTGTACGTTTTTAAAATTTACGAATATGCCCTGTGCGGTTTCAGGTCTTAAGTATACAACGTTTTTAGCATCCTCTGTTACACCCTGGAAAGTCTTAAACATCAGGTTAAACTGACGGATGTCAGTGAAATTATGTTTGCCGCATGTGGGACAATTTATACTATGTTCATCAATATATGCTTTCATCTCTTCCTGTGACCAGGCATCTACCGCATTTTCAAAGGCAATTCCATGTTCTGCTGCATAATCTTCTATAATCTTATCGGCACGGAATCTCTCATGACATTCCTTACAGTCCATCAAAGGATCAGAAAAGCCGCCTAAATGTCCGGAAGCCACCCAGGTCTGTGGATTCATTAAGATAGCACAGTCAACACCTACGTTATAAGGATTTTGCTGTATGAACTTTGACCACCAGGCTTTTTTCACATTATTCTTCAGTTCCACTCCAAGATTTCCGTAATCCCAGGTATTTGCAAGCCCTCCGTATATTTCAGAACCCGGATATACAAATCCTCTCGCCTTTGCCAAGGCTACTATTTTCTCCATTGTCTTTTCCATTTTATCTCCTTTCGTGAATATCAAATCTTTGATTTGATATTCTTGAATACGTAGTTGAAAAAACAGTCTTGTGTTTTTTCAACCTATCTTCTTTCGTGGATATCAAATCTACCTCTTATGGCTGTATTAATTCCTTATTGAATTACGGCTTATAAACGATAATGGTACTGCCGCTCTCAGCAGTCTCTATGTTATGCTTATCCACCAGTGTTCCGCCAGAATAATATTTTATAGTACCCTGCAACAATACGTCAAGCTTCTCTTTTAAGATTAACACCTTATATTTTTTATTCTCTAAAGCCTTATTAAGCGTTACCGTCTTGTGTTTTTTTACCGCCGTAAAGCTCTCCGGAAGCTCTATATTTCCATTTTTAGCTTCAGCCGTAGTCAGAAGCTTATCATCAGTTTGATTAAACCCGTTATAATCATCTATGGTCTCATAGGTAATAACCAGTACTGCATTGGCATCCTTAAGCTCCAGGTTCTTCTTGGCAATTGTCTCTGCCCCTTTTGAGGCATTATACTTGCCTATCTTATCAGTGACATATTTTTCAAGTTCCTCAAGATTATAATAAGCCTTATCAAAGCTTTCCACTGTACCGGCTTCGATACTGCCGTCCTTCTTTATAAGGAAGGTATTTTTCTGGATATTTTTCGTATCAATTTCTTTATTTTTACTACAGCCGACAAGCATCACAAGGCACAGCAAGAGGGCCGTACTAAAAAATATTTTTCGCATAATTTTCCTCCATCTGGATATCGTTAAAGTCTTTATCATTGTAACCTTAAAAACTGTTAATTTCAACCTAAAATTATGGCAGCAGAATCATTTTCAGGATTTTTAAGGATTTCAATTCTCTGTCAATCTGTCTCTTTGCATGATTGTCCACACAGTCTTCCAGCTCCTTTAGAACTTCCTCCGATACAGTAAAAGTATAGAGCTTTGTTAATGAAGCGCTTAGTATGTACTGCATGGTATAAAGAGCTGCATCCGATATTTTCGTGGAATACTTATCATCCGTATGACACGTCTGGCAAAGAACTCCGGAAAGATTTCCGGAAAAGGAGGAAAGATTCTCTTTTCTTCCGCATTTTACACAGGCAAATACCTGGGGTGCCACACCATTTATCTGAAACAGGCGAAGCTCATATATTCTTCTTACCAGTGTTTTCCCTATATTTTCAAGGGTCAGAGCTTTTAAGGATTGGTAAAGAAGTTTAAGGCTCTCTCCTCCGTCTTCGAATTCATGACCATAATAATCTGCCAGCTCGCAAAAATACATCCCAAAATAAGCTGCTTCTACGTTGATTCTTAATTCCTCGAAATAATTTGTGATGTTAACGGACAGAACCGTATAAGAATTTCTGCCCTCAAACAGTTCAAAGGTTCCAAAGGAAAAAGGATTGCTGCATGCTAAAAAGGCACTACCGGGTTTTCTAGCGCCTTTTGCAAATGCAGTGATTTTTCCTTTTTCTTTTGTAAGTATGACCAGTCTTTTATCATACTCACCCACGGGCATGGCTGAAAGAACCATCCCCGTCACAGCCGATGCTGTCATTATGGCTGCCACCCTCTTTCTTGTTACCGTTTCTGCTATCCATACCTCTTTCTACGGTACAAGCAATGTAACTTAAATAATCGTATATGTTTCCACTCCTTGCAAATATTTCCCAGTATTCATTGTTTCTCATCTTGTTTTCCCCCTTCTAAAACATACTTTTTGGTTACACTAAAAGCATACCCACATTAAGTCTGTTTTAAACCGGGAATACTATCCAGACAACAGATTATACAGATTAAATCTCTCTCCTGTCGTAACCATAATTCTTTATTAGAAAATCACTGTCACGCCAGTCTTTTTTTACCTTAACCCAAAGCTTTAAATTCACCTGCATGTCCAGTAGGTTTTCGATTTCTCTTCTGGCCTGTATGCCAATCTGCTTTAACTTTTCGCCGTTTTTTCCGATAATGATGCCTTTATGACTGTCTCTTTCGCATACAATGGTAGCATCAATATCCATCATGCTGCCGCCTTTTCTTTCTTTCATGCTGTCAATTGCCACTGCAATTCCGTGAGGAATCTCATCGCTTAAAAGCCTTAGGGCTTTCTCCCTGATAAGCTCCGCCGCAATCTGCTTCTCCGGCTGGTCCGTAATGGTATCCTCATCGTAATACATAGGTCCCTGGGGCAGATATTTAAAAATAGTGTTTAACAGTTCCCCTGTATTTTCCCCTTTTAATGCGGATACCGGTACAATATCCGCAAAGGCATAAAGATCTTTATAGGCTTGAATGAATTTCAGGATTTCCTCTTTCTTTACCGTGTCCACCTTATTGATAACAAGAATAACCGGGGTCTTCACATTTAAGAGCTGTTCGCCAATATGCCGCTCGCCGGCTCCGATAAAGGTAGTCGGCTCCACCAGCCACAGCACTACATCCACTTCCTTCATGGTCCGTTCCGCGATAGATACCATATACTCTCCCAGCTTATTCTTCGCCTTATGGATTCCGGGGGTATCCAGAAAGATTATCTGCCCGTCTTCCTTTGTATACACCGTCTGTATACGGTTTCTTGTGGTCTGGGGCTTATCGGAGGTTATTGCTATTTTCTGCCCGATTAAATGGTTCATTAAAGTTGATTTTCCGACATTGGGGCGTCCGATTAAAGTCACAAACCCCGATTTAAATTCTTGTTTTTTCATTGATTATTCTTCACACTTTCTTTTGTCTTTGTATTTAATTGGAAAGGTTCTTTACTTCCATAAATAAATCCCTGTCCTGCTCAACCTTACTCTCACTGCCAATGACACAGAGATTTTTGCAGTCCATAATAGCCTTTACGATATCTGCAAGTTTTCTGATATCCTCCTTGGTTGCATGAAGGATTTCATCTCTTTGCTTTTGTACATCTTCTCCCGTAAGACCTGTAAGATAAGCCCCCATGGAGACATCTCCCTTCATACGGGGTGTACGGGGGGTATCAATTCCGCTGATGGTTCCAATGATATACTTTGTCATGTCCCTGTCGTCTGTCGTAAAGTTTCTTATATAATCAGCAGTTTTCTCATAGATTTCATTGGTTTCCTTTAAGTTCGGATCACGGTAGGATGTAAAATAGCCATTTCCGCTGATACTGGAAAAGCCGCACATGCAGCCATAAGCTCCGCCCTTTACACGTATATTGGTCCAAAGGTATTCATAGCTTAAGATAACCTTTAGTACCTCTAAAGCTCCGGTGTACTCATATCCTGCTCTTAAGAAATTACCTGTTCTTGCTACATACTGTACCTGTCCGGAGGTCTTAAAGCCCTCGTTAGCTTTTCTTAATTCAAAATGCTCAGCTGACTTCTCAACGGGCTCTTCCGTCAACTGTTCCACAAAGGGAAGCAGTTTTCCTTTCAGGGTATCAATCCCCTCTTCATCGGAAGTAAAGCTGATAATAAGATTTTCTCTGCGGAAAATATAGTCCATTAAAAGCTTTAACTTACTGATAAGCTCATCTGCTTCTTCACTAAAGTTTGCCTCCAGCTTTTCAATGAATTTATAAAAAGCGATGCCCTTAACTTCTTCACTGAACCTGGAGCTTTCAGAAAAGTATGACATTGCCCTGTCAACGGCAGCCGAATGTCCTGCTGAAGTTAAATGCATAAGAAGTCTTGATTTTGTCTCGGATATAATTTCTAGCAGACGCTTCTTATCCTCAAGCTTAGTAAAGCTTATGATTTCCTTTAATAAATCAAAAGCATCATCCATTTCCTCATACAGGGCTTTTACGTCCAGTATCAGGGCGGGCAGGTATTCATTTGGGCTGCTCTTTTTGCCGTAACAGCTCAAATCGCAGTTGATACCTCCGGTATGAATGTTGATTTCATTGGACAGCTCCAGATAGCTGTAATGCTCTGTATCTACCACTCCCAGGACAGAGGAAAGAAGCCCGATATAAGGAGTTAATTCCTTCGGAATGTCCTCCAGGTCAAATATCAGCCGCATGTAAGCAATTCCGTTGGTAAAGACATTGTGGTGTACAATGGTAATACCATCCACATCCTTTTCTTCGTTGTAAAAGGGCTGGGATTTCTTGTCGATATCCTCCACACTAAGAAGCGGGATGCTTTCAAGTTCCTCCTTGGTAGACGGAGTATCCTGATATTCCTTCAAGCTGCCCGTATCTTTAATCAGCTTTTCGAGTTCTTCTTTCGAGAGGTCATTCTTATAATCCTGCAATTTTTCTTTTAACTTCTGCTCTTTTTCAGAAGTGAGTCCCTTCTTGGGCACAAGAGTTACCAGGGCTACATGGGGATTGTTTAATAAATAATTTTCAATCAGTCTTACATAATAATCCGTATGAATTTTAACTTTAAGGTTTTCGAAGAGAACATTGGAATTCAGCTTGATAAAAGGCTTGGAATCGTCATACAGCCAACTGCCTAACATCTGGATCCCATACATAAGCCCTTTGGGAAACTGTCCGAAATCTGCTTCTCTGTATTTGAATTCATAGTAATTAATAGCAGCACGCAGAGATTTCTCATCCACTCCCTCTCTTACTACTCTTTCCAGTGTTTCCTTTATAACCTTTAAGAAATCTTCTTTTTGATTAATGTCCGCATTCTTTGCAATCACAGAGAATATGGGCTGGTAGGTATCCCCGTCAAAACTGCTGATAATATCCTTGCCAATACCGGCATCCAATAAAGCCTGCTTAAGAGGGGCTCCCGGTGCTGACAAAAGAACATATTCCAGCACTTGAAAAGCCATGCATAATTCACTGTCAAGGCTGGTGCCGATGGACATATTATAACTGTGATAGGTATTAGAAGCCAAATCGTCCTGTTCGCTTAAGGGATAAAAGCAAGTCAGTTCCCGTCTTTCTTTAAAAGGCTCCTGGAATTTTATTTCAGAATCCACAAAATGGTACTCAAACTGGCTTAAATATTTTTCATGAAGCCAGGTAAGCTTCTCATTTACATCCATATCACCGTACAGATAGATATAACTGTTGGAAGGATGATAATATCTCCTATGGAAATCCAGGAACTCCTCGTATGTCAAATCCGGAATAAACTCGGGATCTCCGCCAGACTCCACGCCATAAGCAGTATCCGGAAAAAGAGCATTTTGAATTGTACGGAATAAGAACTGTTCCGGTGAAGAAAACGCCCCCTTCATCTCATTATAGACTACGCCGTTATAGATCAGCTCACTTTCCATGTTCTCCAGCTCATAATGCCAGCCTTCCTGCTTAAAGATTTCCTCTTTTTGGTAGATGTTCGGATAGAAAACCGCGTCCATATATACATGCATCAAATTCTGGAAATCCTGCTCATTGCAGCTGGCTATCGGATATATCGTCTTATCCGGATAGGTCATTGCATTTAGAAAGGTATTTAAAGAACCCTTGGCAAGCTCAATAAATGGATCTTTGGCCGGAAATTCCCTGGAACCGCACAATACGGAATGCTCAATAATGTGAGCTACTCCGGTGCTGTCAAGGGGAGGTGTACGAAAGCCGACAGAAAATACCTTATTGTTATCATCATTGGAGACAATTGCTATCCTGGCACCTGTTTTTTTGTGCTTTAACAAGATACCAACGCTGTTTATGTCTTTTAATTCCTCCTCGAAAAGAAGCTCGTAATCATTAAAGCTACCTAATTCTTTGCTGCTCTTTATGTTTCTTGCCATATTAACTCCTTTCGTAAATATCAAATCTTTGATTTGAAAACTATTTTTCAATCCAATTTCTAATTCCGCCGCTCATAGCGGCACAAAATCTGCTGAAAGAAGCCTCTATGCAGTTTCTTTCACTCTTACTATCTTATTTTATTGGAATCTCATTCTTCCCGTGCTATCTCGTATTTTATAACATCTTTGCTTATGAAACTAATGGATAGTATACCATATTTTATCAACAATGTCATGCATAACCTAATTTTAGAACGGGCAAAGATTAAGAATCTGCCTTTTCCTATATTTATTTCCATATGTACCCTTCCATATACGGAATGAAACAATAAATGCATGAAAAACCGCTGATAATCCGGTTTCTCATGCATTTTTCTTTTTGTGTTTTATTAATTTCTGCAACAACTTACAATCAGTTGTTTTTGAAATCAATGTGTATACTTCCTACCCCACCGTCAATATCGATGGAGTTTTCTGCTGTTTTATTGTTCCACGACATCTTTCCGTATTTATTGCCATCTACATAAACACTTCCTACACCCGGGTCCACTTTAATGTTATAATCATCCGCTGAACCCTTCAGAATCAGCCTGATATCTCCCACTCCTGCATCTACGGTATTTTTTCCGTTAAGCGTTCCCTGGATATGGATATTTCCAACTCCTGCATTGATATCAGAATCATCTGCCGTTACCTCATCCAGTGTTATTTCACCTACGCCGCCATCGACGTTAAGAGTACTGGTCTTTATGTTGTTTCCATTAATATTTCCTACACCGGCATTGATATCAAGCTTTTCACAAATTAAATCCTCTAACTTTATATTTCCGGCACCGGCATCAATTACAACGTTTCTTCCTTCAAAGCCTTCGGGCAGGTACACGGTAATACGCGGCTTTCTGTGTACATTTATTCCCCAGCTGAATATATTCCAGAAATCGCTCTTGGTACTAATCTTTAATTCATCACCGGAAACAACCGTTGCACGGAAATCCTTTGTAACATCGGATGCCTCTACTCTTACTTTATCGCTGCTCCCCTTCTCAATCGTAAGTTCACCGACTCCATTCATGATGTGAAGATTCACAATTCCCTCAAATTCCTTATCAAAATCCACACTATCACTTCCTGCCGTACTTTCCGTTTTATTCTTTTTATCCGATACCGCGGAAATAGCTCCTGTTAAAGCCAATACTCCTCCGACTATACCTGTAATAATCGCAACCGTTAAAAAGATAGCAAAGGCCATTGCTGCATATTTTATAATTCTTTGGAATTCACTCATTTAATATCAATCCCCCCAAACATACAGGTAGAGTTAACGTAAATAGTGGGCAGCGATTCATTATAGGTTCTGCCGGCCTTATTACTTACCCCGCCAAAGATAGGTATATTGGATACCTTGACATTTACATTGCCAGGCACTGTAATGTCAATACCGCCAAAAGCAACTGTCGCGTTAATAACAATATCTTCTTCAATAATTGCTTCTCTTAAATCCAGCTCTACTCCTCCAAAGATGGCATTCATATTTGTACCCATGAATTTCTCACCGTGTACATGATATTCATTTCCGGCAAAGATTGCTGAATGCTGGTTCATGCCCCCCTGGAACTTCACATTTTTAAATTGGTCTCTCTTTAAATGAAAGGAATTGCGGAATATAATGCTAATTCCGATTAAAACAAAAATTACGGGAACAATAAGCTTGCCTATCACATCAAAATCTACGATATCCTGCTGCCCTAAAAATAGCATACCGCCAATGGCAAGCCAGATGATATTTCCTGTCTTCGGACCGTTCTGGATAATGCTCACTACACTTAGTATAACAATAATTAAAGCCCACCAGCCGGAAAAGAAAATGTTAAAGTCCCACAATCCCATTGCTTCTCCTCCGAACCCTACTCCCAGTATAATAAAAATAATCCCCCATATTAGATTAGATGGTGTTAATTTCATGAATAATTACCTCCTTAGCTTTATGCTTTTATCATACCGAAATTCCATTGTTTACTCAAGTTACATTTGTCATATGTTTTACATGGCATCTGTAATATGTTCAGTGTTGACTTTGCCTGTAATATCCGATAAAATTTACATAGATTTAACGTTACATGCGCAAAGTATGCGCAGGAATAGGGGAATGCATGTATTACTTTATTATAAATCCACACTCCTGTACCGGAAAAGGGCTTAAAATCTGGCATAAGGTCCAAAAGGAGCTGGATAGGAGGTCTGTTGAGTACAAGAGCTATCTGACTACTCATGCAGGTCATGGAAGCGAACTTGCAAAGCATATTTTTTATGAAAATGAAGGTATTTTAAAGCTTATTATTGTAGGCGGTGACGGAACTGTTAATGAGGTAGTAAATGGTATCCCTGAAGTTGAACGGATTCACATAGGTTATATACCGGCAGGTTCCAGCAATGACTTGGGAAGAAGCCTTAGACTGTCAAAAGATCCGATTGAAAACCTGAACCGGATATTAAACAGTACACATATTCATTTGATGGATGTGGGTCTTGCTGCCAGCCCTGATAAGAAGCTGTATAACCGCTTTTTAGTAAGCAGCGGACTTGGCTATGATGCCTCCGTATGCAAAGAAGCTTTACGCACTCCCTTAAAAACTTTTTTAAACCACATAAAACTGGGCAAGCTAACCTACATACTGATTGCTTTAAAGCAGCTTTTTGCAAGACCTTTTATGGAGGGTATGATTTCTGCGGACGGCAGTACTTTTAAGAGTTACCGAAAGCTTCTCTTAGTTACCTCCATGATACAAAAATATGAAGGAGGCGGTATGAAAATGGCTCCGGGCGCAGACCCTAATGACGGAAAGCTCTCCATCTGCTTTGTGCACGGTCTTTCAAAGCTTCGGGTTTTGGCAATACTTCCTTTTCTTTTGATTGGAAAGCATACCGGCTTTCAAGGAGTAGAAACTTTTGATTGCCAGGAACTGACGGTAAAGCTTGTGGCTCCCCAGGTAATTCATTTGGACGGCGAATGTCCCGGAGATTTTTCTGTGGTCACATTCACCTGCCTCCAAAATAAAGTGCAATTATTACAGTGAATTTAAAATAAATACAAATATACATACAAATGAAGAAAGAAGGTGCCTGTTATGCAAAAAAGTACATCCTATACCACAACAGCTGTTATCCTGTTTAGTATTTTGACCATTGTTCTTGAGTTTACAGCATATTATTTCCTGAAGGTTTCTCTATTAGCCTTTATCATTACTGCCTTGCTGGCACTGCTCTTCTGTCATACGGTACTGGTGCTTGGTCTGCACTTTGAAGCCTGCTTTAGCTACCAGCTCCTGCACCTTCTGATGTGGGGTATTATTCTCTTTCTTCTTTATGTAGGAAATGATTCGGATATTATCACTTATTCCGCAAGACTCTTTTTATTTCCTGTGATTCACTGGATATGCTGTATTATATACTGCACCCTAAGAAATTTATGGGATGAAGGCAGCCGTTATACCAATTTTAAGAAGTATTTCCGCAACAGTTCCATTTTATTTTTACTGCTTTACACCGTTTTTCTTGTTCTTTGGCTGTTCCTTCATAATACCGACTATAGCTACAACAAGGAGCTTTCCTCTCTTAATCTTGTACCCTTTTTCACCCTGGCTGGCTTTATAACAGACTTTATGGATAAAAATAGAACCCTGTCCCAGATATTTTTCTATCTGGCAGACAGGGTACTGGTATATCTTCCCTATGGATTTTTTATTATTCTGCTTATGAAAAGAAGTTCCCGCTTAGTCCGTTTTCTGTTACTCCTTTTATTCCCCCTTGTAATAGAAGGCTTACAGGCCTTGCTTAGCTTTGGCAGATGTGATATTGAAGATATCCTCTATGGCTTGCTTGGCGGATTTATAGGTGCTCTGCTCTATCACCTTCTTAACCGCACTTTCCGAAATGTT
This sequence comes from Anaerocolumna xylanovorans DSM 12503, assembly GCF_900143645.1. Taxonomy (GTDB): domain Bacteria; phylum Bacillota; class Clostridia; order Lachnospirales; family Lachnospiraceae; genus Anaerocolumna; species Anaerocolumna xylanovorans. The sequence goes on from NZ_FRFD01000004.1 coordinate 489,451, forward strand.
AAGGGAATGGACTTTCTGGAAACTTCACGCCGTTTTTACTCTAACAGAAGTTCCCTTCACTTTTAGATAGCCAGAATTGTTCAATCAGACCTTTAAGTTCCTCTTTGTTTACCACCTGATAAGGGAACCATTCCATAGGAAACAGCTCCTGATAGCGGTTATCCAAAAACCTTTCCTCCAAAAGGAGAATCGCCCCCTTATCCTCGGTGGTCCTTATTACCCTTCCGGCAGACTGCAGTACCTTATTCATCCCCTGGTACAAATAGGCATATTCAAAGCCGCTATTTTTAGTCTCCTGGTAATATTTCCGGAACAGTTCCTTCTCTCCGCTTACCATAGGAAGCCCTGCTCCCACTATAACAGCTCCGATTAAGCGGTCATATTTCAAATCAATTCCTTCACTGAAAATCCCTCCCATAACGCAAAAAGCAATTCTTGTGCTGTCCGGATTTAGAGTAAAGTCATTTAAAAAGCCTTCTTTTTCTTCCTCTGTCATAGAACTTCCCTGTACAATTACATTTGTAAGAATTCCTCTTGAAAGCTCCTCTACCTGATTCAGCATCTGATAAGAAGGGAAAAACACCATATAGTTCCCCTGTCTGCTTTCTGTGAACACCTTAATATATTCGATAATTTTTCTGTATTCTTTTTCACTTCTTTTTGCATACCTGGTACTTACATCCCTCCCAACGGCAATAAAGCGGTTTTCCTTCTCAAAAGGAGAGGGAGCATAGACGGCATAATCCTCTTCCCTTCCGCCAAGCTGTTCCTTGTAATACCTTATAGGCAGCAGTGTCGCTGAAAAGAATACCGCGCTTCTTACCTTATCCAGCCGGCTTTTTAAGTTATCCGAAGGGTCCATGCATAAAAGCTTTAGGAAGAATTCCCCCTGTTCGGTATAATCCGTATAAGTGATATATTTATCGTTATAAACATCATAAATTCCAAGGAAATGCCGGATATTCATATAGGTTAGCAGAACCTCTTCTTTCCCGTCAAAATCCTTATGCTCTGTAAGAAAATCCTCATATTTGCTCATAAGGTGCAGAAGGTGGAGTACGAAATCCGATATATTCTCCTGCTCTTTTGTCTCATCACATTCCCTTTTTAGCTTTAGCAGGTCACTGTTTACGGTATCCAGGGCTTTCTCAAATGTCTTATCCTTTCCCTTTACCAGTCTTTTCACCTGCAAAAATTCTTCTTTTACGAGTACCGCACTGTACATCTCTCTGGCGCGGTCCACCAGGTTATGAGCCTCATCTATTAAAATCACATAGTCGTTCTTCTTCTCATTCTGAAAAAAGCGTTTCAGATAAACATTAGGGTCAAATACATAGTTATAATCGCAGATTATCATATCAGCCCAGGTGGCAGTATCCAGACACATTTCAAAAGGACATACCTTGTGTTTATCAGCAAATATAAGTATTTTCTCCCTGGAGATATCATCCTCTGATATCAGCAAATCAAAGACAGCTTCATTTACCCTGTCATAATGTCCCTTTGCCCTTTCGCAGCTATCCGGGTTACAGTCGGCCTTTTCAAGTATACAGATTTTATCCTTCGCCGTTATGGTAACTGACTTAAGCAATAAACCCTTCCCGGTAAGAAGCTGCTTTGTTTCTTCCGCTACCGTCCTTGTGATGGTCTTGGCTGTCAGGTAGAACAGCTTTTGTACTAATCCCTCTCCCATAGCCTTAATTGCAGGAAAAACCGTAGATATGGTCTTTCCCACTCCGGTCGGTGCTTCAATAAACAACCTTTTATTCCGAAGAATCGTAAGATACACATCCGATACCAGCTTCTTCTGCCCTTCCCTGTAGGAAAAAGGGAATTCCATCCCTTTTATGCTTTCATTTCGCTTCCGGCTCCACTTTATCTGCCAGAGTGCCCATTTGGCATATTCAGATGTAAGGTCTTCAAACCACCGGCTTAAATCCGAAAAAACAAACGTTTCTTCAAAATACTTTTTCTCCTCTGTGTCGAGATTACAATAAGTCATCTGTATTCCGATTCTCTCAAGTTCATTCTGCAATGCATAAATATAGGCATAACACATAGCCTGTGCCCTGTGCACCGGCACCGGCTCTAAAAGGTATTCAAGATCCATGTACATTCCCTTGATTTCATCAATGGTAACCGTCGTTTCTTCCTTTATAATTCCATCCGCCCTGCCTTCTACCACTAAGAGGAATTCAATCTCTTCCTTGCATATGGGGAGAGTGATGCTAAGGGGCACCTCTGCGGTATAACTGCTGCCCATCTGTTTTTGAATTTTTCTGTGAATCCTGCTGCCCTCCTGCATAGCCTCTGCTTCTCTTCTTCCGCCCGTCCTGTTGTCAAGGTCACCGGAGCGGAATATGAATTCTACCAGATTTCTTACCGATATTTTAATTATTTCTGCCGTATCTCCCATTGATTCCTCTTTTCACAGGCTTCCTGCCATCTTTATCCTAAAAGAAAAAGCATCTTTATTGTTTTCCGCCAAAGATGCTTTTCCTTTTTGCTTTCCTTTTGTTTATTTCCTTTGTGGCAAAAGCATTTAAAAAGACCTCTTTCTAAAAATAATCGGTGTAATCATCTTCATCGTCATCTCCATACAGTCCTTTTGCATAGCCTTTTGTCCAATCTATGTTGCCGGTTCTCTTCTTTTTCATAGGAGGTTTATTCTGCTTTGCTTTTTCTTTCTCCAGTTCCTGATTCCTACGCTCCAGTGCCTTTTTTTCCTTTTCCAGCCGTTTGATAGTTTCAAGCTTATCTGACTGCGGCTCTTTCTCCTTGCCTGGGGCACTCTTTGATTTTACTTCACTACGCTGGCCGCCGGCAGAATACTTATTTTTCCGGTTACCGTCCTCATAATCATCATCCTTATGGAACCCATATCCGCCGCCATAACCAAAAGGCTTTCCATTGCCATTTGGCCTTGTACCTCTGTTATCCCTGTTGCCGCCACTTACAGAGTTCGTATTCTTATTATTTCTCACACCATTTAACTTAACATCTCTTTGTTCTTTATTACTCCATGCAGTCTGATTCATGGTCCTGTTCTTATTACTCCCTGCTACATAAGGTCTGCCGGTACCTGTTTTATCTGATTTGCCGCCTGTGTCTGTCCTATTCTGATTATACCTGTTTAAGCCGCGGTTATCTGTTGGTCTGCTGCTATCCTTCGCATTAATTGTAGACACCCATGTTCTCCTCTCCCTATAGCCATAAGTCCTGCAACTGCCTATAATAAGCCGATTTGAGGGCTTTACCATTCCAGTCAAATCTATTGTCTATTTTATTCAAATTTTATCTATTGTCAATATGTTTTATGAAAAATATCTCTGTATTTTGACCAAGTTTGCCTTGCATTTTAACAGGTTATCTGGTAAAGTCAAATTGTACTATAAAGGGCGTTTATGATAGGCTTTTTTTTTCGTGAATCCCTGTATAAATATTTATGCCTTAAAGAACAACAGGCATACTGAAAGAGAGGTATTTAAATGAGCGAACACGTACACGGCCATGATTGCGGCTGCGGACATGATCATGAACATGAGCATGAGCATATGAATGTAACCTTAACACTGGATGACGGCAGTGAGTTAGAATGTGAAGTTCTTTGCATATTCCCTGTAGGAGAGAAGGATTATATCGCGCTCGTACCCGCTGACAGCGAGGAAGACGAAGAAGGCGAAATCTTCTTATATCAGTTCATAGAGCATGACAATGATGAAATCGAACTGCTTAACATTGAAAATGACGAAGAATTCGAAGCTGTTTCCGATGCATTTGATGAATTAATGGACAGCGAAGAGTTCGACGAAATGTTCGATGATGAAGATGAGGACGAAGGCGAAGACGAAGAATAAAATCTCTTCCCATAAATAAGGTAGATCATAAAAGCTCCCTGGTTTTCACTTATTGTGTGAAAACCAGAGGGCTTCTTTTAATTTTAAGTGAAATTCGCTCTTTAATCTTCACTCTATTGGCATATAGTTAACAGTCTGTTCTGGATGCAATAGTCCAGATTCATAGTCTTGTATACGGATTTCTCCTCAAAATAGATGGTAACCTTGCCGTCCTGGTTTGTTTTAATCAGTCCTCTTCCATAAGTTTTATGTTCTACAAGAGTCCCCGGAGAGAGGGTATCCCGGTCTAAGAGCATCTCACCTACAAATCTTGATAAAGGAAGTTCTTTGTTGTATCTTTCCTTGGAAGAATATATATGCAGGTATTCTTTTGCCCTGGTTACGGCAACATAAAAAAGTCTTCTCTCCTCTTCCATGTCTGCATCCAGAACTGCCTTTCGGTAAGGGGTAATTCCTTCATTGGCATCAATGATAAATACCACCTGGTATTCTAATCCCTTAGAACTGTGCATAGTGGCTAAGGTCACTCTGTCTCCTCCCCTTTCCCTGGATTCCTTTGCCTTTCTCTTTAATTCCTCTTTGTATTCCTCCATATGTAAAAACCATGCGGCAAAAGTCTCATAATTCCTGGCACTTTCCGATAGTTCATCCAGAACCTCTATCAGTTCTTCTATTTTTAAGTTCCGGATTCTTGCATACTCTTCCATAAAACCTTCGTAGCCAACACCCCTTCTTATGTAAGTAACCGCTCCGTAAGGATTCATATTTTTAATAAGGTTTAGGTCATACTCTAACTTATCAATGCGGTCAAGCATCCAGTCCTTATCACCGTAGAATTTTCTTAACGTAAGAAAATCAATATAGGGGTCCTTCATGGCTTCCCTGTTAATATAGCGGTTGGGCCTGTTAGCAACCTGCAAAAAGAATCTTCTCTCCCTCTCTCCTGCCGCAAGCCTGATATAGGCGATAATATCCTGGGCAATCCAATGTTCATACAGGTTCGGGATTCGATCCTTCATCTGAAAGGGAATATTGTACTCCATCATCTTTTCCACCAGTGCCCTTGGCTGGATATTGGTACGGAATAAGACAGCAACCTGGGAAAAATCCATCCCCCCTCTGTTGTATTTTAATATCTCACCAACCACGGAAAGATTCTGATCCTTCATGCTTTCAAAGGAACGGATGGCAACCTCTCCGCTTATCCTTACGGCAGATTTTATCTCTTTCTCATAACGTCTGGTATTATTCTTAATCAATGCCGAGGCGCATTGCATAATCTTCCCCGCACAACGGTAGTTGTTGGTAAGCTCAATCCTTTGGCTGTCCGGGTAATCCTCTGTAAAATGCAGCATTATTTCAGGCTTTGCTCCTCTGAACCGGTATATGGCCTGGTCGTCATCCCCCACAATAAACAGATTATTCAGTGGTTTCGCTAAAAGCCTTATAACATCATATTGAATTTTATTGATGTCCTGGAATTCATCGATTAAGATATACTTGAATTTGTTCTGCCACAGGGATAGAATGTCCGGCCTTTCTCTTAAAAGCTCTAAGCACAATACCAGCATGTCATCGAAGTCTATGAGATGGGATTCCGCAAGCTTATTTTCATAAGCACGGTATATTTTCTTAAAGTTATCATCCGCGCAGTTAACGGAATAATAGTGCTCCAAATCCAGTCTTTCCCCTTTTACAAGGCTGATTTCCGAAAGAACCTCCTCCGAGAATTCCTTTTCATCCTCTACCTCTAAGGAAAGCTTATATATAATTTCCTTCATAAAGGTATAGCGTTTTTCTTCCCTGATAATATTAGAAGCATTAAAGCCATAGGCAAATTTTAATATGGTAAAGAATACCGAATGAAAGGTTCCAAAGGAAACTCCCGGGTGTTTCTGCCCGGTGAGTTTATAAAATCTTTCCTTCATCTCCTCCGCCGCTGCCTTCGTAAAGGTAATAACCAGTATATTAGAAGGGTTAACACCATGTTCTTCAATCAGGTGCTGCACCCTTCTGGTAATTACCAGCGTCTTACCGGAACCGGGCCCGGCAAGTACCATCATGGGCCCGGTGTTATGTCTGATTGCCGCAAGCTGCGGCTGATTTATTTCCATAGGCTTATCCCTGCCTTAATTTCTCAATGCCAACCTGTATTCTTCTAAGGCTCTCCGCCTTTCCAATAATATTCATAATCTCATAGGCTCCTCCCGGAGTGGACTGCTTTCCGGATACCGCCGTACGAAGAGGCCAGAGTCCCATACCGTTCTTAATGCCTTTGTCTGCAATATAGCCCATCACGGTCTTTTCAATGCCCTCCACAGAGTAATCCTCAAGAGCTTCTAAGAGCGGAAGCTGTTCCGTTAACACCTGTAAAGAGATTTCGGAATCGGTCTTCATCTTCTTATGAGTGTACATAGCGATGTCATATTCCGGCAGTTCCTCAAAGAAATCAATTATATCCTTTGCATCCAATAAGGTTTCAATACGGCTCTTTACAAGATCTGCAATCTTCTTTAAGTCATAATCCTTATGAACAACTTCCTTGACATAGGGAAGCACCAGCTCATAATACTTGTCATTATCCATCTTTTTGATGTATTCACCGTTCATCCATCTTAATTTTGCCATATCAAATACAGCCGGGGATTTATTGATATGGGTATAATCAAACTCCTTAATCAATTCTTCCAGTGTAAAGAGCTCTTCATTTGTACCGGAACTCCAGCCAAGAAGGGCAATAAAATTCACGATTGCTTCTGTTACAAAGCCCTGCTCCAGTAAATCTTCAAAGGAAGAATGACCGCTTCTTTTAGAAAGCTTCTTATGCTCCTCATTGGTGATAAGCGGGCAGTGTACATAAACAGGCTCCTCCCATCCAAAGGCATGGTAAAGCCTTGTATATTTAGGAGTAGAGGACAGATATTCGTTTCCTCTTACTACATGTGTAATATCCATCAAATGGTCGTCTACTACGTTAGCAAAGTTATAAGTAGGATAGCCGTCGGACTTAATAAGAATCATATCATCAAGCTCCGCATTTTCTACCGTTATCTCCCCATAAATAGCATCCGTAAAGGTGGTTGTACCCTCTAATGGGATGTTCTGGCGGATAACATAGGGAATTCCCGCTGCCAGGTTAGCCTCGATTTCCTCCTTACTAAGGTGAAGGCAATGCTTATCATATTTAATAATTTCTTTCTCTTCTTCCTCGGAAACCACACTCTTTAAGGTAGCAAGGCGCTCCTTGGTGCAAAAGCAATAATAAGCTTCCCCTTTCTCAATAAGCTCCTTGGCATATTTTGAATAAATTCCACTTGTCTGGCGCTCACTTTGAACATAAGGCCCATATCCTCCGTCCTTATCCGGTCCCTCGTCATGAACCAGCCCTGTTTTCTTTAAGGTGTTATATATGATCTCCGTAGCACCTTCTACAAACCGTTCCTGATCCGTATCTTCAATACGCAGAAGAAAATCCCCTCCTTCGTGCTTTGCTATCAGATACTCATAGAGAGCAGTTCTTAAATTTCCTACATGCATTCTTCCTGTAGGGCTGGGTGCAAATCTGGTTCTTACTTTTTTCATATTAATATCCATGCCTTTCCTGTACCTGCAAACTTTGGGCCGCAGGCACAAAGTTGTGTGTGAAATGTTTTTTATTTCACACTAACCTTTTTCCTGAATATCCAATTTTTGATTGGATATTTGATAATTGGTAGTTGAAAAAAAGTTTTTGTTTCTTCAACCTGATTCCTTTACCTTTCCTTTTGTAAATTATGGATACATCTGCTTTTGCATCCAATGAAAGGTTACATCGTACTGTTAAATATAAAACATGATACTTTTTCTGTCAATATGAATCCCGACAAAAATCCTCTTAAATGCATCATTTCGGTTCTCCATGAACATAATAAATTACAGGCAAAGTATAATATAATACCTTGTTTTCACTGCCTGTACACTATATCATTAAAAAATAGGAGGAGTTTATCCCCTTTGCACAAAATAAATGTATCATATAGATGCAGACATTAAGAAACAATACAAACTCCCTCTAAATAATTATAATGAATTGAGGTGTTCTAAGAATATGTATCAAGCCAATGAGAAACGTTATGAAACCATGATATACAACCGCTGCGGAAACAGCGGCTTAAAGCTTTCTGCCCTTTCCCTCGGGTTATGGCACAATTTTGGTTCCGTAAATATTTACGATAATATGGTAAGTCTGGTCACCACCGCGTTTGACCACGGAATTACCCACTTTGACCTGGCAAATAACTATGGTCCGGTTCCCGGTTCTGCAGAAGAAAACTTCGGAAAGATTCTAAAGAACGAATTAAAGCCGTACCGTGATGAGATTATCATCTCCTCCAAGGCAGGTTATTATATGTGGCCAGGCCCTTACGGCGAATGGGGCAGCAAAAAGTACCTCGTATCCAGCCTTGACCAAAGCTTAAAGCGTCTTGGTGTAGATTACGTAGATGTATTCTACCACCATAGACCAGATCCCGATACTCCCTTAGAGGAAACCATGGGGGCTCTTGACCAGATTGTCCGCTCCGGTAAAGCGCTGTATGCAGGAATCTCCAACTACAGCGGAGAGCAGGCAGAAAAAGCAATTAAGATATTAAAGGAGCTCGGAACTCCCCTTCTGATCCATCAGCCAAACTACAATATGTTTAACCGTTGGGTAGAAAATGAGCTCACACCCGTACTGGACAAATACGGTGTCGGAAGTATTGCCTTTTGTCCCCTTGCCCAGGGACTTTTGACAAATAAATATCTGGGAGGTATTCCAAAGGATTCCAGAGCAGCCGATCCAAACAGTCCTTTCCTTCGTCCGGATTCCGTCACGGAGGAAGCCGTAAGAAAGGTCCAAAAATTAGATATACTGGCAAAAGAACGCGGACAGAGTATGGCTCAAATGGCTTTGGCATGGGTATTAAGAAATGGTAAAATCACCTCTGCTTTAATTGGAGCAAGCAAGGCATCACAGATTACAGAAAACGTAGAAACACTTAAGAATCTTTCCTTTACAGAAGATGAATTACGTACGATTGATGAGATTCTAGAAGGTTAACTATTATAACAACAGGGCTGGTTTCCATATAGTTTCATGGCAGCGATTCATTGCTATAAACTTAGGGTCTCACAGCCCTGTGTCTAATAGTTTCCATAAAACTGACGAATATAGCTGTTAAGATCAATTCCACGGGCTCCAAGCTGCTGTATTACAAAATCAAGATAAATAGCCCCGAGAAAAATAAATAGAAACACAATAACTAATGCTGCTCTTGCCCAATCCCGTTTACTTTTTGCAATCTTTTCTGAAAATGACCAGTATATCAGCATTGTAATATATATGGCAGCACCGATAAAGGGGATAAAGAACAGCAGCATACTGCCAAGCCAATTACCAAAGGTCACCGGCTTTTCTCCTTCTTTCACTTCCGTCTCATCATGATGTACGTTCAGTGCCTGAATATTCTGGAAGCCTTGCTCTCTTAAAGAGTCTCCGCAGTAATCGCAAAAATTAGCATTTGCGTTTTCTATCGTTCTCCCGCAGGATTTACATATCATAACATTTACCTTCCTCTCAAGATTAACTGCCCTTTTCCGGCAGCCGGATAAAAAACACTCTTCTTTGACACACCGGCTCCAAATTTAACAAAAATATTCCTTCCTGCAATTATAGCATAGCATAATTGAAAACAAAAGAACAATCTTGAATATTGAATTTCATTTCCATTATGCTACAATCAATAATAGGGTGTATCAAAAATAAATGCCGCTTTATGCCGGTAATCAATAATGCTTGTTAAAAAACTATATAAAAGGAGTAAAAAAATGCGGGATTTACAACAGACGGTAAATGCAATAAAAGAAAATATTGAAAAAGTACTTGTAGGAAAATCAGACATTATAGACCTTGTGGTGACGGCGCTCTTAGCAAACGGCCATATACTTCTTGAGGATGTTCCCGGTACAGGAAAGACAATGCTTGCAAAGTCCCTGGCAAAATCTTTAAAGGCTGACTTTAAACGTATTCAATTTACACCGGATCTCCTTCCTTCTGACATCACAGGGATTAACTACTATAATCAGAAAGAGGGAGATTTTATCTTCCGGGAAGGCCCGGTGCTTACAAACATTCTATTAGCGGATGAAATCAACAGGGCAACACCCAGAACCCAGTCAAGCCTTTTGGAATGTATGGAGGAAAGGCAGCTTACAATTGATGGAAAGACCTATATATTAAAGAAGCCCTTCCTTGTAATTGCTACCCAGAATCCTATTGAAACAGCCGGCACTTTTCCTTTGCCGGAAGCTCAGCTGGACAGATTCTTAATGCAGCTGTCTATGGGATCCCCCACCTTAGAAGACGAGGTATTTTTATTAAACCGTTTTATCAAAGCTTCCCCTCTTGAAAATCTTATGCCTGTCTGTACCGGGGAAGAGCTCTTAAAAATGCAGGAGGATATTAAAGATATCTATGTTCATCCCTCCTTAATGGAATATATGGTATCAATTGTGCAAAAAACAAGAAACCATAATGACATCGCGCTGGGCGTAAGTCCCAGAGGAAGTCTTTCCTTCTTAAGGACTGCACAAGCCTACAGCGCTATAAAAGGCTTTCAATATGTGATTCCGGAACATATCCGTTATATTGCTCCTTTCGTTCTTTCTCACCGCCTGATGCTAAAGACCTCTTTCCAAAGAATTGACGCTTCCAGAGATATTCTTTCAAGTATTTTAGAGGATATCCCCGTACCTACCGAAAACTTTTCAGGGAAGTAGTTTGAAAAATGTGATACATTTTTCAACTACGTATTCAGGAATATCAAATCAACGGTTCGATATTCACGAAAGGAGTTGTCATGAGTCTGCTTGCCGCTGTTTTAGGCGCTTTTCTTCTATACCTGTTTCAAAAATACCTTTACCAAAAATGGTGGGCTAAAAACTTGTCCATAGAGTTAACCTTCAATAAGGATACAGCTGTAGAAGGAAATTCTCTTACACTTGTAGAAACGGTGACAAATCGTAAATTACTGCCGCTTCCCTTATTGAAGGTTAAATTTAGAACTTCCAAATATCTTGAATTTCCAGGGATGGAAAATGCAACCGTTACGGATAATTATTACCGCAGCGATGTTATATCCCTTATGATGTATCAAAAGTTTACCAGACAGCTTCCCTTTCAATGCAAACACAGGGGATATTTCACTGTCGACAGAACAGACATTATCTGTTCTAACCTCTTTCTTTCATCAGAAATGGTTATGGACTATCCCCAACACCTGACTCTTTATGTATATCCTAAAACCGTTGCTGCACTGCCCTTTGAACAGGTATTTAAAACAATGCTTGGTACTGTCCTTACAAAGCGTTTCACAAATGAAGACCCTTTTGAGTTCAGAAGTATAAGAGAATACCAGCCCTATGATGCCCTAAAATCTGTTAACTGGAAAGCCTCCTCAAAAACAGGTGAACTGAAAGTAAACGCCTATAACTATACCTCCTCTTTTCAGGTAAAACTTTTATTAAATCTTGAACGGGAAACCGCATTAAGACAGGAAGACCTAGAGGAAGAGAGCATACGCCTGGCAAGCACTTTATCCGAGAAATTCCTGGCACAGGGTATTCCGGTATCACTTCTGACCAATTGTAAGAACATCTCCGGAGAGGTCAATGAGGTCATACAGGCTGGTTCCGGTATCCATCATCTGGATTCCATTAACAAATCATTAAGCCTGCTTGATACTTCAAATTCAGCCCTGCCCTTTGTCTCCTGTCTTGGAGATGAATGTATGACAGTAAAAAATGAATACATTATTTTTCTTTCTACCTATCAGAAAGAGGATTTTCAAAAGCTTTTATGTGATATGACGTCAAGAAAAATAGATTTCTTCTGGATTCTTCCTATCAACAAGGATGTTATTGTAACCGTCAAAGAGGAATTAAAATCAAAGACTATTATCTGGATGACAGCTTAGACACGTTAAAATGCGCAAAAGCGGCGCAGAAATAAGGTGAAGATTGAAAGAAAAATATAAGCATGGAAAGAATGCCGCGATGGGATTACAATACTGCAGACTAGTCTGCGGGCAGGCCTGCGGTATGCAATGGGTACAAGAGTGAAAGAAAATTTAGAAAAAGAAAGGTTGCCACAATATGATTTTTTCACTCCTTTTTATTTGCGGCAGTATCGCAGGCTTGCCTGCAATATACAATGGGTATAAATATGAATAATAGAATCTATCGGGTAACAATCGACATTATTAATTTAATTCTCGGTTTCCTCACAATATATGCAATGATGTTTACCATACTGCTGATAACCAAAAGCAATGCTGCGCCCTTCCTTCTTTTTCTGTTTTCTCTCTCAGGTGCACTGCTTTCTTATTATATTAAACGCTATGCAAAGCATATTTGGGCCTTTTTACTTTTTCATTTTCTTCTTATCCTTATACTAATCTTTCTTGTTCCTTCAACTATAGGGAAACTTCTATGCGCATTCTTTATGCTTGCTGTTACTATTTACAGCCTGGTAAAAAGACTAAGGGAAGAAGAAATGGCAAGAAAAAATGTAACTCCATCCTTATTGCTGGTTTTTGCCCTTTTGTATGTGATAAACTACCAGCTGCGATTCCCGGAGCTAACTCACCTTCTCTTTGGGCTGACAGTCACATTTATACTGCTTTTTTTCATTAACAGTTACCTTATAAACTTTGAGCATTATTTCAGCCTGCAGCAGGAAACCAGTAATGTTCCCCTAAAACAAATAAAAACAGTTAACCATACCATAATTATTTTCTTTTTAGGCTTGTCTTTTGCCAACATGTTTTTCTTTACCAAATTGCCTTTAAAGGAATTATTGCTCTCTATCCAAAAAGGGTTGCTAAAGCTTATTAGAATGGTGCTGTCACTCCTTCCGGAAGCTTCTTCCAAGATAGAGGAAACACAGGAGAACGCTCCGAAAAAAGTTCCCATTCCCAAACATATTAAGGTTCCCGAAAATACTCCTTCTCCCCTTTGGGAATTTATTCAGAATCTCATAACTACCCTTTTAATTGCAGCAGTAATCATAGGTACCATTGCACTTATCTCCTATGCTATATATAAGCTTTACCAGGCATTTTATAAGGAAAAACGAAGCCTCTTTAAAGATAATACCGAATTTATTTCCCCCTTCGATAGAAGAGAAAAAGCAATAAAGAATAAGTCTATTGTCAATAAAAACAGCTTTTTTCGTTTCTGGAATCAGACGAATAGCGATAAAATCCGAAGAGCATTCTACAAGGCGGTTCTTTCCAAAAAGGGAAAGCCTCCTAAGGTGTCAGCCACTCCTTGGGAATTATCCAGATATATTCTTTCAGATAATTCTTCTGCAGATATAGAAGCGGATAAAAAGACAGAAGCTTTAGCCTACTATTACGAAAAAGCCAGATATAATAAAGCAGATTGTACCAAGGAAGACATAGAAAATTTCAAGAAGCTTCTCTATTAAGGCCTGCGGCATTTCTGAATAAGCAAATGTAATGGCAAATCCAATTCAAAATAATTGTCATAATAAAAGGCTTTAACTACCTTATTTCGGTAATTAAAGCCTTTTATATTTCTATCTTTAGTCCTGCTTGTACTTTCAAAACTACACATTTCCTTGATTTCATCTAATTCTAGGTCAAGCCCTCGACCTATTAGTATTAGTCAGCTGCATGCATTGCTGCACTTCCACCTCTAACCTATCCACCTGATCGTCTTTCAGGGGTCTTACTAGCTTATGCTATGGGATATCTCATCTTGAGGGGGGCTTCACGCTTAGATGCCTTCAGCGTTTATCCCTTCCCGACTTGGCTACCCGGCCATGCACTTGGCAGTGCAACCGGTACACCAGAGGTCAGTCCAACCCGGTCCTCTCGTACTAAGGTCAGCTCCTCTCAAATATCCTACGCCCGCGCCGGATAGGGACCGAACT
>NZ_FRFD01000015.1 GCF_900143645.1 Anaerocolumna xylanovorans DSM 12503
CACTAAGTTAAAAGCTTCCATCCGAAAACTTCTACTTTTAACTCCGTTCGACTTGCATGTGTTAAGCACGCCGCCAGCGTTCATCCTGAGCCAGGATCAAACTCTCAAATTAAAGTTTAATCATTTCAGAATTAACATTGGCTATTTAGAAGCTTTGGTTTATAACATAAACCAAGCTTTAAACAATCGTTAATTTCCGTTAGTCTGTGATGCAAATCACACACTACTTTACTGTTTTTTTAGGTCGTATCATTTCTGATACTGTTCTTTTTCAAAATTTAAAGCCGAAGCTTTCTATTTTGAATGAAATTTTAAAGAAAATTTCAGGGTTGTTTCACTGTTCAGTTATCAAGGTTCTTATGCATCAGCGCTATCAATTATGCCTCATTTTTATGTCCTTTAGCGCGTCAGCAAAATGTATTATAGCACTATTATTAACCAGTGTCAACACTTTTTTCTAGAATTTCTATTTTTTATGATACTTATTAATACTCTTTCGTTTCTGTACTTTTAACTGGCTTTTTAGCTGCCTTTTTGATTAAACCTTGTTATCATTATTGCCCGCTTTCCCTGCAAATACGTAAAAATCATAAGCTGTCCTTCGCTTTTTACTTCTGCAGAAGATGTACGGCAAAGCCTCCTATCTCATCCTTAAGGTATATGGCTGTTCTTCTATCCATCTTATCATATTTCGCTGTTGCCTCATCAAAACAAAAACCACAGCTTTCGAGATGATAGATTGCCCTTTCAAGATAATTGGTCGCAATTGCGATATGCCCATGATTTCCAAGGTAAGGTGTTTTCATGACTTCGATTCCAAGGCCGGCAAAAATCGAAGCGTCTCCCGCATTTTTAGCAAAGCCAAAAAGTTTCTCAAAGGAAGTTGCTATAGAATCAGCCTCTGTCTCATCCTTGGCATTTATACCAATATGGCGTAACTCAAAGCCCAGCATCTTCATTACTGCTTCCCTTGTAAGCTCTTTTATCTTATCAAATTCTCCATTGTGAATCAGTTCTTCCTTTACCATCCAGCTTCCCCCGCAAGCGATAATTTGGGAGAAATCCAAATAGGATAACAGGTTCTTTTCCGTTATACCTCCAGTGGGCATGAATTTTATGCTGCCATAGGGTGCTGACATGGCTTTTATCATGTTCAATCCGCCTGCTGCCTCTGCCGGGAAGAACTTTACAACCTTTAACCCTAATTCTATGGCCTGCTCAATATCACTTGGATTAGCGCAGCCCGGTACTACAGGTATTCCTTTTTCCACACAGTACCTTACTACCTTGGGGTTTAGTCCGGGGCTTACGATAAATCTGGCACCGGCATTTACCGCTCTGTCTACCTGGTCAATCGTTAATACTGTCCCTGCCCCTATTAGCATGTCAGGGAATTCAGAGGCAATAATATGTATTGCTTCCTCTGCTTCCTCTGTTCGAAAGGTCACCTCTGCACAGGGAAGCCCGCCTTCGATTAATGCCGCTGCCAGCGGTCTGGCATCCTCCAAGGATTCTATCTTTACTACAGGTACAATTCCAAGCTTTTGGATTTGCTCAAGTATTTCTTGCATCTTTTACATTGTCCTTTCTCTATGAGTTTTTTATTTTCTTACATTTTATCCTCTTTCAGGAATATCAAATCTCTGATTTGATATTCCTGAATACGTAGTTGAAAAATTTATTTTTCAACCTGTCCGCATCATAAGGATATTGTAACCTACTCCCTGTTTTATTTCTCCTACGATGCTGAACAATTTCTTGTTTTTTTGTACTTTCTTTTTCTTATGGAAAGCTGCTGTACAGATATATATTAATTACGGCAAACACATAATGGACTTTTCCAATCCTTTATATGTTTGCCGTTCTCTTTCAAATGACTGCTTTTTCTTATGCCAGCAGTATCTGTCCCAAATTCATAACAAACTTAAGAAGCATATTATTATTATACAGCACACTTAAGAAGGTATTGTTATTTATTAATTCAAAGGCGCTCTGCCCAACCTTTGTCCCCGCAAATGCCGTAAGGATAAGAAATCCTATCCATACTACCACGATTCCCTGAATAAGTCCTGCCAGCAGGCCGGCTGTTTTATTGAGACCGTTGATTACCGGAAGCTTACTTATTATATTAAGGGCTATACAGATTATACCGAGTGCTATGCTGATTATAAGAAAAACACAAATAAATACCCCCGAATTGATTATCATTCTGCTGACCGATTCGCTGACGTATTCTTTAAAATTCTTCACCGACATTGTCTTATATACTTCTTTGTTGTTATTCTCAATTAAGGATTCTCTCATAGCCTTGGGCATGGGAAGTTTATTGATAAAGCTTACCTGATCCGTCACCTTATTCCCTGTATCTTTAAAATCTATGATTTGAGAAATCTTTTTCTCAACATAGTTCATAACCTTTTCATTTTGCTGCACTTCTTTGTTTATGACAGGACTAACCCATACTGTGAGCATAATCGCAATAACGGTAGAAAAAAGGGTAAAGACTGTGCGAATAAAGCCTATCCGCCTTCCATTTACCGTAAATCCAATCAAAATAGCTGCTACTACAATTAATAGCCAGTTTGCAGATCCTCCCGCTGTAATCACTGTCATTTTAGTTTCACCTCATCAATTGTTTGTTCATTCAC
The DNA here is from genome assembly GCF_900143645.1 of Anaerocolumna xylanovorans DSM 12503. Lineage (GTDB taxonomy): Bacteria > Bacillota > Clostridia > Lachnospirales > Lachnospiraceae > Anaerocolumna > Anaerocolumna xylanovorans. Next base: position 2,649 of record NZ_FRFD01000015.1, read on the forward strand.
CATTATGTATCCGTTTCTTCCTGACTCCGGTAATATGTCTGCAATTTCTTTATCAAAATGGCAGCTCATCTTTACTTTTCCATTCATCTTATATATCAGCCAGTCACGACTGGATGCCAGTACTATTTCTTTACCGTTTAAGCGGATACTGCTATAGTCAAAATCAGTATTTTCCCTGAATTTAACTTTCCCATTTAAATCATACACTACAACCTGGTTATTGTTGCCGGCTTCTTCATTTTTCAACACAAAGCCTATGTAATTCTCACTATAGAAAACTGTCTTCACCTTGTCCTTAAAAGTATCTTCAAATACCGGTTCCGGCGTTTTTTCCATAGAATATATGCTGTATTTGTCATCTCCGAAAGCACAAACCGTGTTATTATTAATAAACTCCACATCTGGAACCAAAGTTTGTCCAAAATCATAGGCACCAACGATGTTATCCGTATAATTTTTCCCTAATCTTCCCAGATTAAAAAATGTGATTTTGTTGGACAGTTTCCCTTTGTTAAAATACACATAGCTTGTAACTAATTTCGTTCCATCCGACGATATGCTAAAATCCATGGGAAAACCATCATCCTTTTCTAAAGTTCTCCTCTCGGCCAGGCGCTTACCTTCTTTGGAATAATACCTTATATAATCTTCATTTTTTCCGCTAAGCAATACGGCCGTTGCCCCCTGGGACGCAATAACACTTTTTATTATCGGATATTCTGTCTGCAGAGAGGATTCTGCCCCCTTGGGACCGTATATTTGTAAGAGCTTACTGCCTCTGTCACTGACACATGCATACTCACCCTTAATTGCTATTTGGGGATCTTTCATCTGATAGGTGTCATTCCACACCTGGTGTCCGCTTTCATCCACCGCCATTATTCCATCCCTGCTTACACGAATATATCCTCCGCCATAGGAATAGTATTTTGCTGACCCCGTATCGCTTTTTGAAGTAGAATTAAGAACCTCATAGCCTGTATATTTTTTATTGCTTATTATATAGAATATTCCGCCAATTAATATGGCTGTAATCAGCAGAGAAAGTAACAGTAAAATAATCACCATTTTGCGGTGCTGCTGTTTTCTGATCTCATAAACTCTAAGTTCCGGTTTTTCCAATATAACTGCCATGCCCTTGTACCTTTCCCCATGCCGCTTTCTTGCTTTTGTTTGTATTATAACTTATTTTTTGAAGAATGACATCTATTTTTTTCTACTGAGGACAGGAATAGGACTAATAACTCTACGGCACTCTAAGCTTTTGACCGACCAGGATTTTGTTTTCATCTTCTATCTTATTTAATTTTTTTATTTCGTCCATATAGGTATATGTCTTGTATAATTTGTAACTGATACTTGCCAGAGAATCTCCCGCTTTGACGGTATAATATTTTACTGTTGCAGAAGCAGGTTTTGTGTCCTTCGTATCTTTAGGTGTTTCTGCTGCTTTTGTTGGCTCCGGCGTACTTTCTGCCGCTTTCGTCGGTTCCTCGCTCACTTCTGCCTCTGCCTGCTTTGTAGTCTGCGGCTCCGGTGTCACGTTTCCCTCTACCTTATCTACCGGTACAGCCTGTGAGTCTCCCCCTGTTCCATTCTCTGCCTCTTTAACATCATCTTCCTTATTTGCATCTGCCTGATTGACCGGATTTTTGCCGCTCTTATCCGTGGTACCATCCGATGCCACATCCTGATCTTTATTGTCTCCTGCCACATTAAGATTTTGTGAGATCGTACTTAGGGCCGACTCCATCTTCTTCATTTTATCGTAACTGTCAAGCATTGTGGCTGCTATCACAAGGACTATTATGGCAAGAAGGGAACTGGCGGCATATAAGAGCCTGACAACGCTCCTGTCATCTTTTACTTCTTTTTTATCCTGGATAACACTTCTGATTCTTTTTGTCGTCTGGTCATTGTAAACAGCTTCTTCCCTTACTATCTTTTCTTCTTTGTACTCTACCATGTAGTTTTGCATTTCTTCATTTTTTTCATAATACAGGTAATATCCCGGCTGCTTTATGAGCTGGCTGTTTTCACAAAAATAGAAAGCCTCTTCTCTTTCCATGCTGTCCATTTTAAGCAGGGCTTTATCGCTCCCCGAAAAGTTATCGCTATGTATTTTTCTTATCTTATCATTGCTTTCCAGATAAAACCCCGGCCCAATGAGTGCCCAGCCTACGATCTCCACATCCGTAAAATATTTCTTTATATTTTCGTAAACACTTGTCCACCCATCATCTGTCAATGTCATACTGGTGCCGAAATCAACATTCCTCATTTCTACTGCACCCTTGATGAAGATATTTTTCGCTTCTTCTGTTTTTACACTATACCCCAAAAATACAGCAACTCTTAACTCTCCCGGATCAATATCCGCCAATTGCTTCACGAAAGTCATCACATAGTCTTCTACATAAATAACCCTCCCATGATATAAAACACTTCCTACCTGTCTTATATTCTTGGGCATCTTTATGTTTACGGCGCTGCCGTTTGACTGTCCTTTTTGGTATGTATTTTCCATTATTCAATCCTCCTGACATTGGCTATTCTTTATTTTTTTACTTTTTATGGTAGCACAGGAGAATTAATAATTATGTCAAAACACACCCGGTAATTTATAAATATTACCTTTTTTATTAGTTTTATTTCTATGATTTTTTATCTCTTATCCGATTGTCCACCCAAACTTTACACATATTTGCAGCTTTTGCAAGGGGCTTGTTGAAAATTGGTCTGTTAATTATTTCTAATTCCTGACTAAATACTATTTTTACGGTAATACTTTTGTTAAGCAAGAATAAGGTATATTGTGCAAGTGACAATAGGAGGTTCGGATGAACAAAGAATTAGATATAGAGCGGAAATTATATTATTTTAACACCAAAGAACGATATTCGGTTTATGAATTCAGCAGCCGGCTGCAGAGCATGATACAGGGTAAACCCAACCAAAACCGCCCCCTGGTTTTTCTTTGTATAGGTTCCGACCGGGCAACCGGTGACTGTCTGGGGCCGATCGTAGGCTACAAGCTGTCAAAAATGAAGCAATATGACATGACATTGTATGGAACTTTGGAACAGCCTGTGCATGCAAAGAATTTAAGCGATACCATGGATCATATCCGGATTCATCATCCGAATGCTTTTGTAATTGCGGTAGATGCCTCTTTGGGAAAATCCAGCCATATCGGCTACATTACTCTTGGGGAAGGTCCTCTGCTTCCCGGTGCCGGTGTTGACAAAGAGCTTCCTCCTGTCGGTGACATTTTTATAACCGGTATCGTTAATTTTTCCGGTATGCTTGACCATATGCTGCTGCAAACAACAAGGCTTAATGTTGTTATGATGCTGGCTGACTATATCTGCTCCGGTATCAATTACTGTTTTTATCAGCTTTCAAGAAATTAAAAAAATAAGTGCAGTATAATACAAAGAAGAAATATCTTTATAATTATACTGCACTTATTTTTTATTTTGATATTAAGTTAAATCAGGATGCTGTATTTTCTGTCTGCTCTGTTTTATAGGCAGCTATTGCTTCTGATATGGTGGCTATGCTCTTATCACGCATAAGCTGTATGAGCATGTCCAATTTTTCTTTTGTCAAAAGCTCTTTTCCGATGTATGCTTCGTATTCAGAGGCTATTTCAAGAGAAAGGTTCTTAATAGTATCCTGTACTTCTTTGATATCACTATAGACTTTTGCATACTCCTTTTTAAGCTTTAACAGTTCTTCCTGATGCTGCTGGTTTATCTCTTCTCTGATTACATTACGGGTAGAATTCTCAAAGGTACTTAAGGCTTCCTTTTTCCCGGCATTTATCCCGGCAAGCTCCTGCTCAAGTTCTTCAAGTTCTCTATCAAAGTCCTCTAAGTCATAGATACTCTCATCCCGATCCTTTAAGATAGCTTTTCGGATATTTTTTACGGTTTTGCGGGTCAGTACCATCTGCCGTCTTATCTTTTGAATCTGTACAAATACTCCCTGATGCCTGTTCTTTATATTACTTTCAATCATCAGATATATCCCCCCGAATACAATTACAATAAGGGCATACATTAAAAAGAGGAATATCAGCTTTTCCTGCGGCAGAATCCTTGTATAAATCAAATAAGGAAGCACTAAAAGCAGCACGATTACCACCAATATGCTTATCAGAAAATCTACAGGCTTCCCCGGAAAGAATATTGCATAAAATAAACGGTTATGGAATATACGGGGTATATGATTAGTCTTATATAAATCCTTGATTTCAAGATTTAACAGCCGGTATTCTTCTCTGGCACCTGCTGTTTCATTTTCAATTCTTTCATTGACCTTTTCGGTTTTCGATTTCATCTTCCGGTTTTTGATTTTTTTTATCTGCTGTCTGGTAAGGTCAAGCTGTGCATCATAACTCTTCTCAATTTCTTCTTTCCGCTGTCTAAGAGCTGTTCCTATCTCATCCGCAATATCTTTTTCCTTCCCCTTGATGCTTTTTTCCAGTCTGCCTTCCTGTACCTCAAGGCTGTCATTCTGGTTCTGGCAAGAGGTCAAATCAGTTAATTTTTGTCTGACTGCTTCCAGCTCTTTAATTCCGCCGGATAATATATTGCCCTGCATCGCTTTCCCTCCCTTTGTATGGTTTCACTTATTTTTGATTTTACCCGATTACCCTACAAAGGTCAATCCTTTATAACTTAAATCGACCTACTATTACCTCCAGTTTTGTGGCCAGTTCATCCATTATCCTGCTGGAATCTGCAATTTCCTCCAAAGATGCCGTCTGCTCCTCCACCGAAGCGGAAAGTTCCTGGGTAGATGCGGAATCTTCCTCTGCGATGGCTGAAAGGTTTTCCATCGTTTCGATAATTCCCATCTTAACCTGTTCCATTTCTTCTCCGCTCTCATTAAGCTCTTCCACCGCATCATCTGCCTTTAAAATAGCTTTTGCAATTCCCTCAAAGCTCTTTTCGTTGTTATCGACACTTTCTGTCTGTTCTTTTATTGCCACTCCCATCTTTTCTATTGTCAGTACTGCTCCTTTGGTGTTCTTTTGCAGCTCATCAACTATCTTATCAATTTCGCCGGTTGAAGAAGAAGACTGCTCTGCCAGCTTTCTGATTTCCTCTGCTACGACTGCAAAGCCTTTTCCGGCTTCTCCTGCTCTTGCCGCTTCAATTGCTGCGTTGAGCGCAAGAAGATTGGTCTGTTCTGCAATTTGTGTGATAACTTCGCTGGCCTGTCCGATCATTTCAGCGCTCTTATCAGCCTTCACTATAACTTCCTTGATTTCCTCGGCGGCGGCATTATTCTCTACTGTCCTGTCCCGAAGAACCTGTATTGTTTTATTCCCATCATCCAATAGAGTTACGACTTTTTTAGTTGCCTTACTTAATATCTTAAAGCTGCTCTGATTCTTTTCAATTGTTTCACCCAGTTCCTGCGTTCTCATGCTTCCTTCCTGCGTATGTTCCGCATGGCTGGTAGCTGCCCTCGCAAGTTCTCCTATTGTAGTTGATATTTCTTCCGAAGCCGCTGCGGATTCTTCGGACATCTGGGCCATTCTGCCTGCTGTATCCGTTAATTGCCCCGAAGCATTCTGCAGTTCTGCTATGATTCCCCTGAAGCTGTTTGTTATATTCTGAAGCGCTGCCGCAAGGGTACCGATTTCGTCTTTTCGCTTAAGATATTTTTCATTTATATTGTCGGAAACATCAAGTCTTGCAATTTTTTCTGCCTGCCTGACAGTTTTTGCAATAGGGTTGGCAATGCTGTTTCCTAATGTTACCGTAACCGCTATGCCTATAAGCAAGGCAACTGCAAAGACTACTGCAATTACTGTTATAAGACTGTAAATTCTGGAAAATACCTCATTCTTATCTGCTGTCACCACATAATACCAATCCGTATTAGGAACCGGTGTAAAGCCTGAATAAAGTGTTTTTCCTTTAAAGTTATATTCATGTATTCCCTGTTTTTCCTTTAAAACCTTTGTGAAAAAACCGGCTATCGAGGTCAGGCTCTTATCTTCCCCGGACGTCTTTATTGGATTGAACATGCTTGTAACCATTGTTTTATCCGGATATGCTATTACTGTTCCTTCTCCGTTTATAATATATCCGTAACCATTCTTTCCATAGCCCATATCATTGATAGTATCGCTTAACTTATTGGCATCACTTCTTGCCAATACGAGCCCAATCAAAGTATCCTCCTTATATATGGGGGCAGCTATCATAAGAACCGGCTCATTGGTTACCTTACTGATTAACACATCCGATATAACTGTCTTTCCTGTCAATGCGGCCTTTATGTAATCCCTGTCTGCAAGATCTGCCTGTGAATCATCTGTATACTGCGTCTTTCCATCCTTATCAACAATTCCCAGTCCCAGAAGGCCGGTTTTTTTCAGATATTTTTGTAAAACAGGCTTTTGTAACTCAAATGACATGCTTTGTATGTCCGGCTGTTCAGCAATTGCCTGAACTATCAGCTTCTCATTCTCCACTCTGCTCTCAATAAGCTTGGCATCATCTGTGACCAGTGCTTTTATTTCCTGATCAGCCTGATCTTTCAAATTTGTCCTGGCAGTTAAAATTGAAGTCAAAGTCAAACTTCCTGCCATCAATATCAATATAGCAAGATAGCTTACCAATAGCTTTGTCTTAATACTTTTCATGTATTTACACCTCTTTTTATTTTATTTGGTAAATTCTAGTATATCACTTTTTTCGTCAAAAAACATCATTTTTCTTCTTTTTGGTTATAAATTACTTCTTTATTTTTTTGATTTTATTAAGAATTGTTCTAATCTCTTAAGTATTCTTCACTCATTTTTAATACTTTCTCCAAACTTAAGACACATTTATCCTTTATACTATGAAGTAGAAATCAAGGGAATCCCTCTCCCTTGTTTATATAGATAATGCTTTTTCATAAAGCCGCCGCTTGCTGTTAATCCCCTCAGACAGTAAAGGGCGGCTTCCCCCGTTTTATAAGACCTTTATTACCGTATAAAGTTTATTAATATATTGGTAAAAGCCGTAGAACTTTACCTGGAATCGTGGTAAGATATTGATACAGATTTCTTCACAAGGAGATAGAATTTATGAAAAATAAGATACTAAGCGGTCTTCTTATAGCAATTGTTTTTGCTTTGGCTGTAAGCCCTTCCTCCTTTGCTAAAGCAAAGGTACAGGAGTTCTCTGATAGTTATATGGAGTTAACTCTTCCAGACGATACCATCGTATTAACAAAGAATACCCCTGATTCGGACGAGCACTGGGCAACGGCAGGCATTGCAAATGTCAAAAGTGAAAAACAAAGCATGAAAAAAATGGGTGCAAAAGCTATTTTCTATGACCCCAACACAAAATCTCTGGTCAGACTTCTTCAAAAACAATCCAGTCAGACAAGCGATATATTCAATCTTTCTTTGCTCTCCGAGAAAGAAAAGAAAGACTTCTTTAACAGCCTCGTAGCTACAAAGGAAGAGAACACCAAGACTGCCATTGAGGAATATCCTCAAACGGAAGCCATTTTTTTCCGCTATAGCATTGAAATGACAAAAGATACCGGGAAAATGACCGAATTGATTTATGGGACAATCGTAAACGGCTATACCTTTTCCTTTGATATCTACCAAAGCACAAAATCAGTTCCCATCGACGAAACTTTCATTAAGGAGCTGGTTGATGGCACACATTTTACCACATTTCTGGACAAGGCTGAGGTAGAAAGACAAGTTAGAAATGAGGTTATCCGTTCTTTGATTGAATTTGCGGCAATCATTATCGTGATTGTAGTATGGATAATCGCCCGCAAAAAGAAAAATAAAAAGCAAAAAGTACAAAAGGATATTAAGGCAAAAGCTCTCACCGGCTTTTATGCTTCTAAAAAGCAAAGGGAAGAGCAAAACATTAAAGAAGAAATTCGGTTCACAAACCACACGAAGTATACTGATCAGATTATTAAAGACTTTTGCTATTACAACCGGTTTCTCAAACGAATTGTTACCTGGATTATCATGGCGGTGCTCTTCCTTGTTGTTCTGGTACTCATATCCCAATCAAAAGTCGGGTTTTTAGGCTGTATCGTTGCAATCATCCTGATCTTTATTTTTGTATATTATCAGGGAATCAGTACGGAGAAATTAGTTGACCGTATGATAAAGTCCTATGATAAGAGCAAAGGAACGGAAGCTTCATTTACTTTTTATGAGGATTATTTTACTGCATCCGGTATACAGTATATCTCCACTTATCCTTACTTGCAGATTACTGACATTAGACAGCATAAGGACTTTATCTATATTTACCTTGGACCTGAAAAGGCCTTTTACCTGAAGAAGGATGGCTTTGATAAAGATGCAGACGCTTTTCTGCAATTTATGAACGCCGCTCTTAAATCAGCGAAAGCAAATTAAAATATTCCTTGGGAGATTAGTTTGAAAAATATAATACATTTTTCAAATTTCTTATTTAGGCAGTATCGCAAGTAAACTTGCGATATGCATGGGGGATCAATATGAAGGTCATCAGTAAATTATTATCTCTGCTATTAGCTGTTATATTACTGTTAACAGCTTATCCCTTCAAGACTTATGCCGCTCTTAGCACAACAGCCAGGGACTGGTACTACACCAAAAGCCAGAACCATAAAACTCCTGTTGTTTCAGGAAACATTAAGGATATGCTGAAAAAATATAACGCTTACTATGTTGATGATACCAAAGAGAAAGTAATTTACCTGACCTTTGACCTTGGATATGAAAACGGATACACGGACGATATTCTTGACATATTAAAGGAACATGATATAAAAGCCGCTTTTTTTGTTTGTAAAGCCTTCATTGACCAAAACCCGGACGGTCTAAAGCGCATGCTGGAAGAAGGACATGTTGTGGGAAACCATACGGTTAACCATATTTCCTTCTATAAGCTGTCTCAAAGCAAACTGAAAAGTGAGTTAAAGGGGGTGGAGGACACCTATGAAAAGGTTACAGGAGAAAAGATGGCAAAAATCCTTCGTCCCCCTTCAGGAGGTTACAGTGAGAAATCCCTTGCCTGGACGCAAAAGCTGGGATATAAAACCTTTTTCTGGAGTATTGCCTTACCAAATGATTGGAACCTTTCAAATCAGCCAACCAAGGATGCTGCCTTGGGGCTGTTTAAAGGGCAGCACCATAAAGGGGCTATCGTACTGCTTCACGGTGTATCTCCTGCCGTAGCCAAAAGTCTGGATGCCATGCTGACACAGCTTGAGGATGCCGGTTATCACTTCGGGCTCGTTACAGATATTCCCTCCGCTGCCCCTGCTAAGAAAAAATAAGTTCATGCTTCTAAGCTTCATAAATAACAAACCAAAGGATGAAGAAGGATGCCAGGAAAACAAATTCTTGTTATTGACGATGATACGGATCTGTCCTATATTATCTGCGATATGCTCGAAAATTACGGATATAGCGTTACTTGCGCCAACGACAGTGATACTGCCTTTTCCCTGCTTACAGACCATACTTATCACGTAATTCTTATGGATATAAACCTGCCGGGTATGTCCGGTTTTGAGATTTGCAGAGAACTTCGAAAAGTGTCAAAAGTTCCGGTTCTCTTTGCCAGTGCCAGAACCAACGAAAATGACCGTATTACCGGCTTTGACATTGGAGGAGATGATTATCTTCCAAAACCCTACTCCTTAAAAGAGCTTTTAGTCCGGGTAAATGCACTCATCCGGCGTACTTATGACTACAAAGAAGAGGAAGAAATCATACGCTTTGGAAATATTGAAGTTCACACTGCTTCCAGACAGGTAAAGAAAAATGACGAAGTTATATCCCTTTCTTTAAAAGAGTTTGATCTTCTTGCCTTTCTTTTGGAGAATAAAAACGCCGCAGTATCCAAGGAACGTCTGCTGTCAGGGGTTTGGGGCGCCTTTACAGAAGTAGAGCCCTCAACCTTAACTGTCCATATCAGGTGGCTTAGAGAGAAGCTGGAAGATGACCCCAAAAATCCCCTGTTCATCAAAACCGTCTGGGGTATCGGTTATATGCTTCAAACACTCTGAAAGGAGCGAGGTTATTTACAATGAAAACAAGACTATTTGCAGCCACTGCCTGCTTTGCAGGGGTTATACTCATCCTCTCCCTGCTGTTGGCATATTCAGTAAAGCCAGAGAACGCGGCAGAGAGAAAAGCAGAACATATTGTTGCATTGAATGAAATCTCACAGATGGCACAAAAGGCCGCCTCCGGTAAGGATACTTCTTCCAAAGAACTTCTAAAAGAAAAAATAGCTGCTCTTAATACTTCCCTCCGCGAAGAGGAACATCCGGGTAATGCCCGGCTTTATCCTGCAATTCTATTTATCGGAACGATTGCTGTTATATACCTGTTTCTGATATTTCTTTATATTTACTTCTCCATCCTTCGTCCCTTTGATAAATTAAAAGGTTACGCCCAGAGTATTTCCAAAGGCGACTTTGATGTATCCCTTAATTATGAGCGTTCGAACTACTTTGGTGCCTTTACCTGGGCTTTTGACCATATGCGCAGAGAGATTACCAGAGCCCGCGCATGCGAGCAGGAGGCCATTGATAACAACAAGACTGTTATTGCAACCCTTTCCCATGATATTAAGACTCCCATTGCATCTATCCGCGCATATGCTGAAGGTCTGGAAGCTAATATGGATACTACTGCTGAGAAACGCGTCCGGTATTTAAGTGTAATTATGAAAAAATGTGATGACGTTACCAAGCTCACCAATGACCTTTTCCTTCATTCCATCTCTGATCTTGACAAGCTTAAGGTCGTTACAGAGAAAGTGGAACTGTGCGGCTATTTGTCCCCTATCCTTGAGGAAATAAATGCCGGACAGGGGGATGTAGCCTTTCAAAAGCCTTATGCCTGCCTATATGTGGATATTGATAAAAACAGATTCCAGCAGCTCGTTGAGAATCTGATTAATAATGCCAGAAAATATGCAAAAACCAAAATAGAGGTTTCGATAAAAAACGAAGACAGGTCTGTTACTATCAGCTTCCGGGATTACGGGCAGGGAGCTGCCAGTGAGGATATGCCCTTCCTTTTTGATAAATTCTACCGCGGAAAGAATTGCGGAAAGGAACAGGGTTCCGGACTTGGACTTTATATCGTCCGCTATGTTGCGGAGCAGATGAAAGGCGAGGTTCGGTTAATAAATCATACAGACGGATTAGAAGTGACTGTAAACCTCCCTCTTATCTCTTAAATCCTTTAAGGATTTCTTAATATCTCATCTGATAAAATACTTTCATAACGAAAAGAAAGGATTTGAGGATATGAAGGACATTATTCTGTCTGCCAGGGGCCTATGCAAAAGTTATGCCCATAACGGCGGACAAAACCACATATTAAACCACATTGACCTGGATATTTACAAAGGGGATTTTACCGTAGTCATGGGTGCTTCCGGCTCCGGAAAGTCAACTCTTTTGTATACCATGAGCGGCATGGACTCTGCTACGGCAGGAAAAGTAATCTATCAGGGAAATACGATAACAGAATTTAAGGAGGATAAGCTTGCTAAGTTACGGCAGGGGGATTTCGGCTTTGTCTTCCAGCAGATGCATCTGGTCAGCAACTTAAGCCTATTTGAAAACGTTGCGGTAACCGGCTATCTTAATAAAAACATACCGGGCGCAGAGGTGGGTAAGAGAGTGAAAGAACTTCTCGAGAAAATGGGCCTTACCCCTATGTCAAAACGACTTCCCTCCCAGGTCTCCGGAGGAGAACAGCAGCGGGCTGCTATTGCCAGAGCCGTTGTGAACCGCCCTGACCTTCTTTTTGCAGACGAACCCACCGGAGCGCTGAACCGAAAAAATACCATTGAGGTCTTAAATCTTTTGACAGAGCTTAACAAAGAAGGTCAAAGTATTCTTATGGTAACTCATGATATGAAAGCGGCACTTAGGGCTACCAGGCTATTGTATCTGGAAGATGGCAAGATTACCGGAGAGCTTACTCTTCCTCCCTATCAGCCGCTGGAGGAGAAGAGCCGTGAAACGCAGGTAGATGCATGGCTTTCCTCCATGGAATGGTAGGTGGACTATGGATATCTTAACCTTATTAAAAGCAAATATCAAATACAAAAAGGGTGCCTTAATCAGTGTCGCAGTTCTGATGCTGATTGTGACTGCGGCTCTCACAGCCGTAATAAGTGCCAATGATAATTTCGGCAGAAATTTAAGGGATGCTCAAAAATCTGTTGATACCGGTGACCTTGTGCTGATGATTGACGAGAAATATGCCACAGATGAACTGCTTAATAAGATAAAAACAGATCCTACCGTAGGACGGATGCGGGATGTTAAAAACCTTACTTCCTTTAGTGCAGTTACAAACGGAAAGGAAGTGACCAACCGTACAACATTTATTGCCTTTAACGAGAAGGAACGGCAATTTTTTCTTTTTAATAAAAAAGGAACCGGATTTGTTACAACGATAGAAGCTCCCGGTAAAGGTGAAATATATGTACCCTTCAGCTTTCAGCAATTATACAACTGTAAGATTGGAAATACCTTCACAATAAAAACGAATCATGGGGATGTACCCTTTCGCATTAAAGGATTTATTGAAGAGCCTTTCACAGGCGGATATTTTCTTGGAGTAAAGCAGGTCTATATCTCAACGGATGACTATAATAAGGTGCTTGCCGGGAAAGCAGATGATGTATCCGTTATCGAGCAAAAGCTTACAAGCAGTCATATGCTGCATATTTATCAAAAAACCGGGAGTACTTTATCCCCAGGCGAATTTAAACGGGAATTAAGCAAAAGCAGCGGTATCTCTGACTATGGCACGACTCTGTCAAAAGAGGATGCTATCGGATATACTTTGATTTTTAACAATATCGGAGGCGGAATACTCTATGTCTTCATCCTCCTTCTGTTCTTTATCGTATTAATCGTTATGGGGCACAGTATAAGCACCGGTATAGAAATGGACTATGTCAATCTGGGTGTTTTAAAATCCCAGGGATTTACCAGCAAAAAGCTGCGGCTTTTGTTCTTTCTCCAATATCTGCTGGCAGAGGGCCTGGGCGCTGTATTAGGCATCTTTGTTTCCATCCCTTTTGTCAGGCTGCTTGGAGGAATCTTTCAACCCATTACCGGCATTCTTGCAACTACGGAGCTTTCCCTTGTAAAATGCCTGCTTCTACTGGCAGGGATACTCTTAATTGAAAGCCTTTTCCTTCTGGTAAAAACCACACGAATCGGCAAGATATCACCGGTAAGGGCAATTTCAGGCGGTCTTGCAAGTATCTACTTTGACAGCAGATTAAAGGCCCCTATCGGAAAACGGGCATTGTCCCTTAGCCTTGCCTTAAGGCAGTTCACCTCCAATAAAAGACAATATGCCGGAACCATTGCCATTGTTTCTATCCTTGCCTATTTTATGATATCCATGACGGTCCTTGCCAACTGCATGTTACCGGAGTCTGTTCAGGAAAGCTTTGGAGGAGTCGTACATGATGTAGCCCTTGCCTTAAATGACAGCTTTCAGATGGATAAGGCCAAGGAAATTGAAAAAGAGATTGAAAAGATTTCTCCTGTCAAGGGCTCCTTGTATGCTAATTACAAATATATAGCAATAAACGGGGAAGAATATAACTGCGTGATATATGACGACCCGGAGCAGTTTAAGAGTATTCTAAAGGGAAGGGCTCCCCTTTATCAAAATGAAATTATTATTACGGAGATACTCTCAGATGAAATCGGAAAAAGCATCGGTGATACCGTAATCCTATCCTACCATGGAAAAAAGGGAGAATATCTTATAAGCGGTCTGTACCAATCCATGCGGGATTTGGGAAAATGCTTTGCCATGAGTCTTGCTGCGCAAGAGCAGCTGGCAGAAGAGCGGCTAACTGACGGCTATATTCAGCTCGCAGAAAAAGAGAAAGCAGGAGACGTGGTTTCTATGCTGAACGAAAAGTTCCCCTCCCTCTTAAAAGCCAGTGTCTCCAAGGACGAGGACGGTATCGGAGATATGATACAACTTGCCTTAAATACAATAGCAATTACTATTTATACCGTTTCCATCCTGTTTATCCTTGTTGTAGTGAATATGGTGTGCGGTAAGATGTTTTTAAAGGAAAAGAAAGATATCGGAATCTATAAGGCATTAGGCTTTACCACCAGAAGTCTCCGCCTGCAATTTGCCCTACGGTTTCTCATTTTGTCTGCCCTCGGAAGTGCCGCCGGTACTTTAATGTGCCTCCTGTTTAACAACCGGATGCTAAGTATGCTCCTTCGCACAGTAGGTATAACCAACTTTACTACAGACTTCCGTATCTCTACCATATTGGCACCGACAGCCTTAATTTGTACCTGCTTCTTCCTCTTTTCCTATCTTGCTTCAAAGAAGGTGCAAAGGGTGGAGATAAGAGAACTTATAACCGAATAGTTCGAATTATTGTGAGGGCTTAAGCAGATTCTTCGGAGCGCTTTCGAATATTGCCGCAATTAATTCCGCCAGTTCTTCCGGCGTTTCCTTCATGCCGCTCCTTAGCCATTCCCCTATAATACTTGTCTGGATTCCGGCAATAATGGCAATCATATAACGTGAGGGAATTTTAAGCTGCTCTTCCATATTATTTTGATTTATAACGCTTTTTATCGTCTCACTCAACTTATGAAGAAAACAAGGGTCTCCGTTTTCATTTATCATAAGGGAAAAGAAGCGGGAGTTGTCCCGAATATACTGGTATATCCTGATTAGGATTGAAAAGGGCCTGCTGTCGGCAAACCCTTTTCTTTTCATAATCTCAATGGGCATTTCCTTAACAATATCTTTTATTCCAAGTAAAACTTCGTCTTCAAGGGTATTCAGTAAATCGTATTTGTCAGCGTAATGCAGGTAAAAGGTATTTCTGCTTATAAATGCTTTTTGGGTTATTCCTTCTACGGTTATCTTGGTAAACCCAATCTCCTCCATCAATTCCAGGAATGCATTTTTAATCATAAATTTGGTTCTTATCACTCTTAAATCAGTTTGTTTTTTCATATATACCTCCATGCATAAACTTGTGTGCGAAAATTGTTTTTTAATTTTTACACTATCCCCCATGCATTTCGCAAGTTTACTTGCGAAACTGCTTAAATCAAAAGTGAAAAATGCTTTTTATTTTTCACACTAACCTCGTTTTATTAGATAATGGACAGAATCAAATAAAGTGACCATTGCATTATAATGTACACCTGTATTATAATTTCCACAGAAATAAAAATCAATAACTTTCGAAAAGAGGCGACTATTTATGGATATTACAGGCAGGAATATTTGCAAGAGCTTTCATCACAAACCTGTTATTAAAAATGTATCTATCTCCATTCCATCCGGCGAAATCATATGTCTGTTAGGTCCCAGCGGAGCGGGTAAAACAACCCTGATCCGGCTGCTTATCGGCGCGATACCCACAGACGAAGGCGAAATCCGCTATGGCCAGACTTTGATACCCAATCTGGCTCTTCTAAAAAAGATTGGCTTTATGCCCCAGAATGACGCTATCTACGAGGACTTATCAGGTACCGGCAACCTGTCCTTTTTTGCAGAGCTTTACGGTATGCGAAAAAAAGACTATATGGGGCGTATTGATGAAGTACTAAGACTTGTTGACTTAAAAGAAGATTCCGGCAAGCCGGTGAGAGAATATTCCGGAGGTATGAAAAAAAGATTGTCTCTTGCTGCTGCACTGCTTCATGAACCGGAAGTACTTTTACTGGATGAACCTACGGTCGGCATTGACCCGGTCTTGCGAAAAGCCATCTGGGTACAGCTAAAAAAGCTAAAGGAGCAGGGAAAAACCATTATTGTATCTACCCACGTTATGGACGAGGTAACGGAATGCGATAAAGCTGCACTTATCTATCAGGGACAGCTCATACAGTATGATACGGTCTCTAACCTTTTATCTCTTACAAAATCCAATAAAATAGAAGAGCTGTTCTTTCTGGCAGCTGACAAAAAAGGCGGTGATGCAGCATGCTAAGTCTGGCAAAAAGAGTGATACATCAAATCTTAGGGGATAAGCGTACTCTGGCATTGATGGTATTTGCCCCGCTGTTAATCCTTTCTCTTATCTATCTGCTGCTTGGAGATTCAGGGTACAAACCTTCCATAGCAATTGATGAAAGTAAGCTGCCGGAGGCCCTCGTAACTGCCCTTAAGGAACAGGAGGCAGACATTATTAATGCAGCAGCGGCAGCTTCCGACCCGGATAAGTATCTAAAAAATAACAAACAGGTGGATGCCGTATTTTCCATGTCACAATCCGCCTCCAGCATAACCATGTACGAATCCTCCAGTAAGAGCGGAGAAGCTATGAAGGCAATACGTGGAGCTTTGGAAGCTCTTAACCCTGCAATGAAAATGGACACCCGTTATGTCTATGGAGGGGAAGATGATTCCACTTTTCAGACAATGGGATACATCTTTCTTGGGGTAATTGCTTTCTTCTTCATCTTTATAATATCCGGTATGGCCCTGGTAAGAGAGCGCAACAGCGGCACGCTGGAAAGAATGCTGATGACTCCTATAAAAAGACGCAGTATTATCGGAGGATATACCATCGGATATGGTATATTTGCAATTATACAGACCATTATTCTGGTCTTATTTAACATTTATGTTCTTGGCCTTAGCAGTAAGGGAAATGTGCTTTGGGTAATCCTCATTATGCTGCTCCTTGCTATTACAGCAGTTGCCCTGGGTGAATTTATTTCTATCTTTGCCAATTCAGAATTTCAGGTAGTACAGTTTATCCCACTTATAATCATTCCCCAGATATTCTTCTCAGGGCTGATACCTCTTGATACTCTGCCATACCACCTGGGCGTTCTAAGCTATGTCATGCCAATCTATTATGGCTGTACGGCAATTAAGAAGATAATGGTGTATGGATATGGCTTTGGTGGAATCTGGTTCTTTTTACTTGCTCTTACTGTTTATATTGCTCTGCTTAGTACCTTCAATACACTGGTATTGAAAAAATATAGAAAATTGTAAACATGAAAAAACGGACCCAGTGCTTAAGTCAGTTATGACTGTGCCCGGGTCCGGCTATTTATATGTTTTCAAACTAATTCCCATGCATTTTGCAAGCTCGCTTGCGATACTGCCCAAATAGAAATTTGAAAATGCAACGCATTTTTCAAACTAATCTCCAGATCCAACAGTATAGATTAACGATGATTCCCAGTCCTTCGTAAGATAACATTCTATTTTGCCTTTCGAATATTTCGTTGTCAGCTTTGAACCATTACCAAATATCGGCTCCAGATTAAATAACCGTAGTGCTTCCCAGTCCTTCATTTGATCTCCTTCTGATTGTCCGCCTCTTATATAGGGCGCATACTCAGATGACTTAAAATATTCTTTCGTCGTCTTCGTATATACCTTGGAATTTATAGTCTTAACAGAACCTTTATTCTTCACCAGTACGAAAAACACGTCACAATAGGTATCATTATAGCGGTAAACAACCGCCACTCCCGGTTTTACTCCTGTTATGCTGCCATTCTGGACAGTTACTATGGAAGTATCTGAGGAATATATATTATTGTTTAAATCACCTGCTGATAATTTTTTTGTCTCTCCAACACTGACCACCTGCTGCTGTGTATCCTTACCGATTATCCAAGCGGGCAAGTGTGTCTTACGGTATATGGAATCCACATCCGCACCGTTAAAATCATAGTCGGACAGTAACTTGGCGGACGCTCCAAACTCAATGGAATCCACATATCCTGCGTCTTCTTCCGTTTCATCTTCATCCGTATAACTGCTCTCGTTTTTCTGATATATCTTTACAGAATTCCATGTTTCACAGCCATACTTTTTTTCAGTCCCATATCCCTCTACAATCTGGCAGTTAAATCCAAGATTGTTCAAAACAGCTCTGTTAACAATTGCAAAACCTATGGAAAGAGAGTTTTTTTCAATCAGCATCGAATGTGCCTTTTTATATTTACCTACCAGGGTAATCCCTTTCTTCCATGAAAGATAATCCAGTTCTTTATATTTTTTTTCAGAAATCTGCGTACTTCCATGGTTTACAACAGCGTTTAAGGCCGCACTGATGCGCTGGTTTGTTGTTGTATTTTTCGGATCTGCAGCTGTTTTTATGAATTTCTTAATTAAATCATTTTCCTTTTTAACATCAGCCTTTGAAATATCAGTGGACTTTTTACTTGTATAAGAAATAGAATCCATCGCGCTGTCCCCGGTCAAATCAACATAACTGCTGGGAGAATAAGTCTTATCGGCAAGTACAGTAATATGAAAGGTGTCTACAAGTTTCTTTCCATCATATACCTTTAGTGTTGCTGTTCCCGGACT
This sequence comes from Anaerocolumna xylanovorans DSM 12503, assembly GCF_900143645.1. GTDB lineage: Bacteria > Bacillota > Clostridia > Lachnospirales > Lachnospiraceae > Anaerocolumna > Anaerocolumna xylanovorans. The sequence goes on from NZ_FRFD01000015.1 coordinate 21,016, forward strand.
TATTGCATATACTCTCATATTATAAGGCATAACAGTGCGCATGTTTCCAGCTGCATCGGGAAGCCATATTGCCGCAGCATCCAGATCCGTATTTGCCTTTAAGCCAAAGACACTGTCATCTGAAATCACATAGGTATAATTCATAAAGTCTTTATAATTCATATTAAAGGAATTCGGATAAACATCATAAAAATAATCACGTAATCCTCCAACCTGATAAGCAAATCCTCCCGTTGGATGATATTGATTTAAGACTACATCTTCATCTGCGTACACTTTTCTGGCAGATGTAATAACAAATATAACAAGTATCATACTCATCATAAAAAAGTATTTGCAATGAAGCTTGTTTCCCTTTTTTAGGTTGTTTTTCATGGTTTGAGTCCCCTTTATCCATTGTTCTGTCTAAAAATCAAGCAAAATTACTCTTTAAAAAGTCGGAATATAAGAAGCTTCATTGGTAGGCTTAGGATATACTTTGTTATATCCTACGACAGACATCCTGTAGCTTGCTGCACTATAATCCTCATCGGGTACGAATATAGTCTCTTTGCCCGTCTCTTTTGCCGATAAATCACCCCAGAAATGATTCGATATATCTACAATCTTTCCCTTTTCATCATACCAGCAAATCTGAAAATATATATGGGCAACCTCGGAAGAATTGTTTTTAAATTTAACCGAAATTTCACTGTCGGAAGGACTTAACACCCCGCCTTTTACATCCGTTACTGCCAGTTTAGAGGAGCAGTCCGTATATGTAATGTTTGACAAAAGCGCTTCTGTTTCAAAACTGCTTACTTCAAGAGTGCTTTTTGAAAAGTCACAGCCAGAATCCTCCTCCGGCATATACTTTACATAAAGTGATTTTCCCGGGAGCAAACTGTAAACACTTATCGAACCATAATCAAGGAAATCTCCGTTGGATGCTCTTAGAACTACAGCAAACCTGACTGATTCAAAAAAGCCCTCCTTTGTATTGTTTGTAACCTTAACAAGATGTTCTCCGTTTGGAAGTTTTCCGCAGAATTTTGCTGTCACATCCATTTTTTTTACAGTCAGGTTAATTTTGCGTGTATAAGCCTTGCCTTTAATCGTTAAAGTAGTCTTTCCCGGTGATTTTGCTTTTACCAATAATTCGTCATCGGAGGTTTTCGTGATTGTCGCTATCTTTTTATTGCTGTTAGTCACCTTGAGTATCTCGCCGATTTTTTGGAATGTATAATAAAATTCATATCCTACATAAAACCTATCATTCACCGTATTATCTGCCTTGACCTCCATTGCCGGAAAGCTGCCTGTCAGTATAATCAATATTAACACCAGAAGCAAGGGCCCTTTCGGTTTTTTCATATCCCACCTCAATTTATCCTTTCGTTTAATAAGAAAACATTGCAAACATATTCTATATGCTACTATTTATTTCATTTTTTGTCAATATTCGTCCTATATTTAAACGCAGGAAATGTTCAAAAAAACGCTTCTGCAAATTAGAAAAGCTTTATTAGCTTTTCAATCAATATTCTTTCTTCCTTGTACAAGGAAATCAAATCCGCTGCTATGATGTCTAATATAAGGGTTTCCTTTGATATCAGATATTTAATATGTAAATTTCTTAATACCAATGCTTTTTTCTCTATCTCCATAAACTCATCTAAAAGAAGGGAATCTTCCTTCATGCATTTGTTATCAAATAGAAACCTGATTCTCATTACCATTACCTTTTTATGTTCATAAATTAAATGCAGTATTCTAATATCGTTTAAAGCTCTGCTATCTCTCTCCAGAAAATGTCGGCTTAACTCGGGGTAAACATTCATACCAAATAGTTTTTTCCGATTGGGATTGTTAATCATCCTGAATTTTTCATCATAACTATTACCGTATAAATAGTCAACCAATGCTTCTTTTATACAGATTTTATCCAAGGTATAGGAAATGCCTTCTTTTTTCGTCAACATAAATATATGCGTAACATAATCCATACTCCCAACTCCCAGGGAATTATCCAGTAAACTGTCTATGGTAAGGAATGCTTTTTCTACCTCTTCAAAAGCGACCGTTGATAATGACAATTTGTTTTCTTTATTATATCCTAATAACTTAAATTGCCTGTGTTCTTTATCGAATCCTGTTATCAAATTATCATGAATAAAATTACGGTTGGTGTACGCCGCCTTCGTTGGAATATAGAATTCATTTAAGCAAAGCTGGGTATAACAGCCGCAGGTTATATTATTTATCAGCAAATCACAGATATTTAAATTGTTATATTTAATAAAATCCCTGTTGATCTTTTGCGTTTCAAGATAGGGGATGCCCGTATAATTTTTCTCCAGGAGCGAAAACCACATACACCCCTCCTGATCCCATTCCCACTGTATAAAATTACTGTAGAACCATGGCAAAATACTGGTATCTCCAAATATGACAGACAAAGAAAAATACTGTAATCCTACTATGGGGGATATATGATGATATACAGGGAGTTCTTTATATTGTTCAGACATGGTCATTATTCTTCCTTTCTCAAAGGCTTCCTTGGTATTTTGGCTCACTTAAAAATATTTGCCCATTATCCAGTGCAAAGACCTTGTCACATCTGGATATGGTATATATCTTATGTGTTATTACTATAATTGTAATTCTGTTTTTAAGCTTATCTAATGTTTCCAATACCTGCTTTTCCGACTCTGCATCCAATGCCGCCGTTGGTTCATCCAGTAGCATAATATGTGCTTTTTTTAATAATGCTCTTGCTATGGCAATCCTTTGGATTTGTCCGCCGGAAAGACTCGTTCCATTTCCTACTGCGGTATCATAGCCCTCTGGCAGTTCAGAAATAAATTCATGACACAAAGCATCTTTGGAAGCCTGTATGATCTGTTCCATGTCAGCAGTCCAATTGCCATATTGGATATTTTCCTTTATTGTTCCCGGGAAAAGATATGGTTCCTGCGGCACATAGGATGTCATATTTCTAAGCTGCCAAACTGAATATTCCTGTATTCCCCGTCCTTTTATTAAAATATCTCCGCTGTCATTACCATAAAACCCTAAAAGCAGTTTGATAATTGTACTTTTCCCGCTTCCGCTTGGTCCTACAATTGCCACATAATCCCCTTCTGCAATTTCGAAGTTAACATCATTTAATATATTTTTCTTTTCTTTATATCCAAAATGTACATGGTCAAACTGAATGATTTTATCCCCATAAGCAGTCTCCATACATATGGATTGTTCTTCTGAATCTTCACCAAAATTTTCTCTTTCTGCATTCCAAAACATTTCCAGCCGTTCGACAGACACCAGGGATTTCTGAACATTTGCATAAAATATTCCAATATTATCAAACATATATCCTGCATTCACCAATAAGTAAGCACTGGCAATGATTTCACCTATGGATAATATTCCTCTGCGCATAAGCATAATACCGGCAGCTAACACTACAATTTCTTTAAAATAATACATAAAGCCCGAAAACAGCACAATGATTGCCTCTAATCCCCCCTGCTTCTTGGTAAGCCCTTTCACTTTATTGCATTCCTCTGAATAGTTTTTATGAAGCAGGTTTGAAATTCCAAGAATCTTAGTATCCTCCAGTCCATTCAATAAATCCATTAATTTGCTGCTGGACTCACTTTTGGCATTCTGTAGTTTTCCGCTGATGATTTTGTTCTTTTTGGCACAGAATGTAGTAAACAGGATACTGATTATTCCAAAAAACAGAACAATAAGCCCCATAATCCAGTTTAAGCTTAGAAGTGCACCAATGGATATGGGCCCTATAAAACATACTGAGAGGAACTCTTTTATTTTTACAGAATACAAATCTTCTATTTGCTTTATATCATCTGTAAAAAGAGACATAAGATTGCCGGCATGAAATTTACTGCTTTCTTCTTTCTTTAAATAAATAACATGCTGATAAAAGCGTAACTTTATTTCTGTAATAGCTTCTTTCATATATTTATTGGAAAGATAACCTGCTATAGGGATAATCAGAAAAGCAACAAGCAATGCAACCCCAAGTATGCCAATGGCATAATATAAATAATCAATATTGTTTTTAGCTGCTGCAGTAACTGCATACTGCACAGCAAATGCAATAACTACATTCAGGCAGATAACAATAACCAGCTGTTCTATTCCAGCTGCTATAAAATATTTAAAGGCATACTTGCCCAGATTTTCTTTAATTTTTTTATATAACTCCGTGATTTTCATTTTTCAATCCAGCCTCCTGCATCATTAATTTTGAATCATATACATTGACTGGTACATAGAATTTTTCATTAACTCCTCATGGGATCCGCCTTGTACTATGCGGTGATTGTGTACCAGAATGATTTCATCAGCATTGGATGCCAATTGAATATCATGTGTAACCATTACTATCGTATGGTTCTGCTTTAAAACATTAAGAGAATTCAGTATTGTTTCAACAGATAGAGGGTCTAACCCGGAAGTGGCTTCATCTAATATAATAAGCGGTGCTTTTCTTAATATCACCCTTGCCATAGCAATCCTCTGCCTTTGCCCCTTGGACAGGTTCATTCCCCTCTCTGTCAGAATAGTTTTGGACCCATCCGGCAATTTGTTAATCACTTCATTTAAATTGGCCATTGTCATAGCTTTCGCTATCTCTTCCTCCTCATAGCTTTCCACACTGTATAATAGGTTTTTCTCAATAGATTCCGGTAATAGAAATGCAGTTTGCGTCATAACTGCGATTTGTTTTCTTAATTCTGACAAATCACTTTCGCACACCTCCCGGTTAAACACCTTAACCGAGCCCTTATAATCTTCATATAAGCCGGAAATCAGCTTTATAATTGAGCTTTTACCGCTGCCGCTTTCACCGACAATTGCAATCAGCTGATTCTTTTTTACGGAAAATGTTATACCTTCCAATACATTGACATCTGAATATGCAAAATAAACGTTTGAGAAATCTACAACGGAATCCGAATCAATTAGCGGAAGTATTCCTCCGGTTCTCTCCTCCTCCAATGAATAGAGCTCTTCAACTTTTTGCATTGGGGATAGTGTTTCTCTATATTTTGTTGAAAATCTTAACAGTGTTTCAATAGGAACAAAGATATTAACAATCAGGAGGCTGAACGCCGGAAGCAAGCCAATCGTCCCCTCTCCCCTCATAGCTAAATAGGCACAGTACAACGGTATGACGCATTGGGGAAATATCCGCAGAAAAAAGTTTAAAGGACTGGCCTTTGTTTTAATTTTTTCAATCTCCAAGCTTTTATCTTTTACTTTTATAAGCTGCTTATGGAATTTTGATGAAAACATATCAAACAGATGATATGTTTTAATTATGTCCAATCCCTCTATCGTGCATTTTAAAAGGTAATTAACTCCACCTATATTATCCTGATTATCCGCCGCTTTTTTTTCTATCGGCTTATTAATTATTCCAAAAAGAAGTGTAGGTACCGGTATTGAAATAATGCACACCAATGTAAGTTTCCAGCTATACCAGAACATAACGGCCATGGTCATCAATATAATAACCGGAGATGCTATGGCACCCGGCAGCAGTTTAATATACTCTTCTACCGACAGCATATTCTCATGTATCGTTGTATATAGCTCTCCGGCATTATACTTTTTAACCGTGTTTAAAGGCAGTTTCTGAATATGTTCCGATAACCGTACCTTTTCATTTTTTACTATTTTAGCAGAAAAATGAACGCTTCTCTTGGCTGCAAGAAATTTACCCAGACCGTATACAATAGCCAGACCTATCACAACAGGTATAAAATCCAAAAATTTATAAATGTTTTTGCTGTTATTGACATCTATGGTTGTCTTTATTATGTATGTAATTGCAATTTCAACCACTGTCACTAAAACAAAAATCATTGCTGTCAAAAATAATCCTGCCACTTCCCGAGCAGAAACGGCTGGCGGAAACATTAACCGCTTTCGTCTATGGATTTTCTTCTCTTTTTTCATCTCTCTGTCCCTTTCGAGCAATGGTGTTTTTTATCCCTTTTTTCATTACAAATCGGCATATAATGAACTGATTTTATCACAAAGGCTTATATATTCTCCTTCTTTTATATTTTTGTTTTTTAGGATAGGGTATATCTCCCCTAAAAGTACCATCACTTCTTTCTTTTTTATTAGTTTATTATCCGAAATCAATTGTTTAACTTTTAACTGAAGACTTAAATATGGATTCGCTGCATTTTCCTCATAATCTTTTTTATCAAGATTTTCATTTTTTATGCTTACAACCAGCCCCATAGACTTTTTTATTGCTTCAAACCTTCCGTGCTTTAGCAGCTCTTCAAATTGATTGACATTTTCCTGCTTATTGATTGCAAATGTACTGGCATCAGGATAATCATCAGCCACCATTTTACATAAAGTATCCCCAGGGCCTAATTCAACAAAATACCTGACCCCGCTATTATACATATAGTCGATAGATTTCTGCCAATTCACCTGGTGGATAATGTGTTTTCCCAAATAAGAGCCGAAATAATTCTGGTTTATATAAGGGAGTCCGTCCAAATTGCTTATAACCGGATACTTTAAATCCATAAATACCGTATCCCTGCAATATTTTTCAAACTCCCCGGCACATTCCTCCATTAATATGCTGTGAAAGGGTATATTTACCTTTAAAGGAATTACCGTAGCATGTAGCTTTTTTAATTTAGTTTCTGCTTTTTTAATTCCGCTATAATTACCTGATATTACTTTCTGTCTGGATGAGTTATAATTTGATATTGACACAACAGATTCCTCATCCTCCGAGACCTCTTTGCAGACGCAGTCTAATACTGCAGTGGAAACTCCGAAAACAGCGCTCATTCCTCCCCTGTTTTCACCATGCACCTTCATTAATCTGCCTCTTTCCCTGACCAACTCCAATGCCTTTGCAAAATGGATTCCTCCGGCACATGTTATAGCCGCTATTTCCCCCAAACTATGTCCTGCCAGAAATAATGGTTCTAATTCATATACTTCTTTGAAGGTCTCAAACGCAGCCATCTCATAGGTCAATAAAAGCGGCTGTACATCTTCTGTATCCATTAATCCTTCTTCCGACGCATTTCTGCATAGCTCCGGCATATTAAGATGCAATGTATCGCTTGCTTCTTCAAAAATTCTTTTGAAAGACGGGTATTTTCTTATAAAGTCCTGCTCCATTCCTTTATACTGAGAACCTTGTCCAGTAAATAAATATCCTATATTCATGTACTTAACCTCATTTAGACTATTTTGCAGTTCATAATAATATGAACCCTTAACCCTCTTGTACTTCCGTTTCTGTGTTACTTCTCATACGGAACAGGAGTTGCATCTCCATATTCCTGATATTATTGACTTCGCTGATAAGTTTTTTTATGACCAAATCATTTACCTCCCCGCTTACTTCTAAGCGGATGAAGCTATTTCTTAGTTTTTTCCACGCTTCATATACCTGTCCGGTTATTTCGGCCGATTCATCCTCCTTTTCCATGATTTTGTTTCTAAATACATCAAGTGCCTTAAAGTTTACGATATTACGAATCATATTAATCAAATTGCTAAATTCGTTATTTTCCAGTGCTTTTTTGTTGCGGATATCTCCAACAAAATCAGTTAAATATGATACGCTCTTTTCATATTCACTTAAATTTTCCGACCATAGCGCCTGATACTCTGCTTTATAGTCAGCTTCTACTTCTTCCATTATGTATCCCGAATCAAACTCAAGGATATAGTTATAGAAAATATTCTCCTGGGAAAAATGCTTCGTAAACCCTTCCAGACAGTTATCCATATCACTTTTACTTAACAAACACTGCTTATAATCCAGGTTATCTTTACCTGTATGTTCAATTACAATAAATAACTCCTCTTCTTTTTTATAATCCACTATGGCCAATGTATGTGCCAGATGCTGTTTATTGTAGGTATCCATACGTATTGCTTCATAGTAACTGTCAACCCATGCAATAATTTGCCTGTTTTGCGCTAATTCTTCAATTATGGCATTGGATGTTATTGCTGAAATTTTCTTAAATTTTACTCCCTGCCCGGCAAGTAATGTATCTTCATTTTTCTTTGAAACGGTTTCTATATCAAGAATTCCATTTTTATACTTATATATAAACATATCGTTTACATAAAATGGATGCAAGTCTTTATCATTCAGCCGCAGCAGACTAAAGAGAGAATTATAAAAGCAGCTCTTGTAAAAGATATCATTGAATATCTTTTCATCCTGCACCTTTTTCATCAAAGTTTTATGCTTTATCTTCTTTCCCTCTATGAAAGCTGCCAAATCATGTACTGTATTATAGGTATAAAAGTCCTTTTCTCCAATATAGATATTATCAGCTTCCAGTTTGAGCTGGACTTGTACAAATAGAATCGAGTTCATTCCCATGTCGCCGAATTCATGATAAACATTGATTGTTTCATATCCCAGTATATTTCCAATGATTTTCCCCAAAACATGCTCCACATCTGTGTAATTGGAGTCTTTTTTACCTTCAAGCCTTACAGATACAGGCTGTTCTGTTTTGAAAGCTTTATGGTTTCCCTGACCCAGTTCCTTAAGAATCTCATCTGAGAATTTTAATTTGGCCTTGTGCAGATTTTCTACTATTAAAGGATTACTGCTGATTTCACCTATAATGAACCGCCCTTTTAAACCGCTTTTTAATATAGCAGATAAATTCTCCAGTGCATCTTTATCATCTATCGGAAGAAACATCTGTGAATACTGCATGTTCTTTGTAGTTTTTATATTGATTGTTGATATCCATGAAGGCCAATTTATTGTTATGACTCTTTTGGCTATTTTACTTTCCTTACTGGCATAAGAATCCAGATAAGCATTTGCTGCCGCATAAGCAGAAGCACCGTAAGAACCTGTACTTGTAATAGCAGAACTAAATAATACCATAAAATCCAGTTTGTTTTCGTCCCATACTTTTTCCAGCAAAAAGAGTCCGGCTATCTTCGCCTTTGTACCATCCCAGAATTGATTGCCCTCCAGCGTCCTGACAGGCTGGGCGGAGCCTCCTACGCCTTCCGCTGCACAAAGGAACATACCATTTATTTTCCCGTACTTTTTCTTAACGGAATCCAACAGGCTTATGACATCTTTTTCATCCGAGATATCCGCCTTAAAAACCTCAATCTCATTATTTTCTTTTATTAACTTTTCCAGTTTTGTATAATCCTTTTGCTGTTCTTTGCCACAAATACAACGTCTCCCGGCCAATATGATATGAACATCCTCCGCAGCTTCTGTAAGAAATTCCGCCAGCTTGCGGCCGATATTACCTGTTCCTCCCCATATTATATATATTCCCTTATTGCATATTCCATTACTCTGGTGTATTGCTTTCTTATCTGGGTTGTATTTTGTGATAACACTCTTGTAATACCTGTCTTTCCTGATTAAAGTTATTGGATTTTCTTTTTCTGCACCTTGTATATTTTCCAGGATAAAGGCCAGATTATCCGTGTCATCCACATCATATCCAAAGCAATCCATACCGGGATACTCTGTTGATATTGTTTTTAAAACAGATAATATAACCGAATTTTCTGCCGCATCCGCTTGTTTGGAAAACACAATCAGCGGAATAGGATCTGCAACAGTGGAAGCAGCTCGTATTGTACATACCAGGCTCACAATATTTTCAAGCAAATAACTTTGAAGCATTTTAACGTCATTGAAATTATTATCTGACAGACAGCCAATGTGAATAATTCTATGAATACTGCTCCACTCAATTTTCATTATCTGCTTAAGTATGACAGTTTCAATATCCTCTGCGGCACTTTTAGGATAATTAATATACACAGGAATAACACTATAGTTTTTACTCAGCTGGGAATCGACTATTTTATTGCAGCTTTCATTATCATACATAATTACAGCCACCTTAAGCTTTTCACCTGTATGGTTTTGTAACGTATTATTTTCTATCCTTCCGTTTTCAACCCACTCTTCCTTATAATAGCCGATTTTTCGAGGAACATTAAGCCAATGCCTCTCTTTCTTAAATGGATAAACCGGTAATGATACCTTAGGTAATGCCGGCAGAAAAGAGTTCCATTCGATTTCGCAGCCCCTCACGTATAATAAAATAAGCTCTCTTAAAATCTCTGTATTATCTTTTTGTCCGTTAGAAAGCTCTTTTGTATACCCGGCTGCTTTTTCCTTCATATTATTGAGCTCTTCCTTGGTTATTTCATACTCCTCCGCTATTTTTTTTGTCGGAGCAATAATAACATGCTCTCCATAGAACATGGTCCTGCAATCAACACCCTGTTTATAATTATTTAAATTAATGCAATAGCCCTTGTCATCCTTCTTAAATATCACAGCAAGCCTATACCTGTAGTGCCCCCTGCCTGTGTTCGAGGTATAGCAAATCTTCCTTAGTTCCTCAAAATCTTCCACCGTTTGCAGTATCCTTGTATATTCAGTTAACAACCGCTTAAAAGAATACCTGCTTTTTGCCGAAACAGTTAAAATACTGTACCTTGCATTATCAAAGCATTTATCCTCTGTTACAGGAGCTTCTTCCAATACAATATGACTGTTTGTGCCGCTCATACCAAAGGAGCTTACGCCGCACCTTCTTGGCATATCTTTTTCAACAATCCAGTCCCGGTACTGCGTATTAACATACACCGGAGAATTGATAAAATCTATTTCCTCATTCGGATATTCAAAGTGGATACTTGGAATTAATTTCTTATGCTTTAAACACAATGCCGCTTTTAGAATCCCTGCTAATCCTGCCGCATTATCCAAATGTCCCATATTTGACTTAATTGTGCCAATGGCACATATCTGCTTTTTATCCGTATAACGTCTGAACGCACGGGTAATACCGTCTATTTCAATAGGATCCCCAAGCTTTGTCCCTGTTCCATGTGCCTCTAACATCGACACCGTTTCAGGATTTATCCCTGCGTTTTCCCATGCTTTTACGATAACATCTGCCTGCGCAACCGGGTTAGGTGCTGTTATACCATTTGACCGGCCATCCTGATTTAAAGCAGATCCCTTAATTACCGCATATATCCTGTCTTTACTCTCCACCGCCCCTTTTAACGGTTTTAAAAACATTGCAATGGAACCTTCCCCGCCAACGGTTCCATCGGCTTGATTGTCGAAAGTTCTTGTCTTATTATCCTTTGAACTAATTCCAATATCAATATTATAGCTTAGCGGCAAAAGCTGTATTTTTATTCCTCCGACAATTGCCTGCTCACATTCTCTTAAATACAGGCTTTGACAAGCATAATGCAAAGCCGTAAGAGATGAGGAACAGGCCGTGTCAAAATTTACGGCAGGCCCCGTGAAATTTAACATATATGAAATCCGCGAAGCTATGATTGACGGCAATGTCCCTGTCAGGGCTGTATTGATGGATTCCCGGTTATACTTATACGCCATTCTCCGGTACTCTGATTCATTACTTCCATATCCCAGAAAAACCCCTGTATTACTGCCATATAACGATTTGCCGGAATAGCCCGCGTCCTCTATGCTTTTCCAGCATGTCTGTAAAAATATCCTTTGACTCGGATCCATTAAATCTGCTTCTTTAGGAGAAAAATCAAAAAATTCCGCATCAAAGAAATCAATATTTTCCAAATATGCTCCTGCAAGATATTCCTCATCCTCAGAGCAGGTTTCATTAATATAACTGCTTACCTGTGATTTTCTTTGGTTGGGAAAATCCCCGATAAAATCATGTCCCTTTGCAAGCAGTTCCCACAATTCCTCCAGACTGTCTGCCAAAGGCATTGTGATACCAATACCAATGATGGCTATGTCTTTATCATTAGATACCTTTCTCTCACAAACCGCCTCTTTTTTATTGAAGCCGTATTCGTTATTAAATTTATATCGTACAAACTCTGAGATAGTAGGATATGCAAAGAGCTCACTTACCTTGCATTCAATCTGTAATTCCTCTGCAATCCTTGCAGACAGCTGAACAATACGCATTGAATTTCCGCCTAAGTCAAAAAAGTTATCATTCACACCTATTCTTTCCGTATTTAAAAGTTCCTTCCAGATTAAAACAAGCTTTTTTTCGATATCATTTGCAGGCAGCACATAAGTTTTTTCGCTAAGGCTGATACATTTATTTCTCAATAGCCCCTTATCTGCTTTTCCATTTGAAGTAACCGGCATTGCTTCTAACAGCTCAATGCGATCCGGCACCATATACACCGGCAGTGTCTCTTTCAGGGTATGCTTTATAGCGGTAATGTCTATTTGTTCATATGCCGTAATAAATGCACACAAGCTCCCGTTTTCATTATCCCCGCGGATTACAACGGCAGCTTCTTTCACTCCCTCCTGCTTAAGTAAAACATTTTCTATTTCTCCAAGCTCTATTCGAAAACCTCTTAGCTTGACCTGCTCATCTTTTCTCCCAAGGTATTCAATTATTTTACCAGGAATGACTTTAGCCAAATCTCCTGTTTTATAGATAATGCTGCCGCTTATATACGGATTTTCTACAAAACATCTTTTCGTTTGTTCATCCTTATTCAGATACCCTCTTGCCAAGCCCTGACCGCCTATATATATTTCCCCTGTCACTCCATAGGCTACCTGTTTCATGTCTTTATCCAGAATATATATCCTGGTATTTTTAATTGGTAAGCCGATTGGCACAACTTCCCGTTTATCCTTTTGGGGATCGAACCGGTATATCATACAGCCAACTGTTGCTTCCGTAGGACCATATTCATTATAAATTTCAATTTTCCCCCGGTACCAGTCACTGATTCTTTTGGCAGCGCTGGTTTTTAAAGCCTCACCGCCTAATACAAATTTCCGGACACTGCTTGCTTTTACATCCTCCTCGGAAAGCATATTCAAATGTGTTGGTGTCAGTTTCACTATATGAACTTCCTCATGCTTTACTACTTGCCTTACAAGGTCTATTTCATCCGATTCAAATACTATTATTTTGGCACCAGTCAATAATGGCGTAAAGATAGAGGTGATTGTTAAATCAAAGCCGACAGCACTGTACAAAGGAAAATTCAGAAGTTCATTCCCGCAATAATATTCTGCCGCCCAGGTAATATAGTTCGTCAGCCCCCTGTGCAATATTTGTACCCCTTTAGGCTTTCCTGTTGAACCAGACGTATATAATATATAAACCATATCCTCAGAACTTCGAAAACTTGTCTGATAACTAACACTATATTCTCCAAGGAGAATGTCACATACTCTAAGCTGTAAAATATCTTCGTTTCCCGGCAGCTCCTCTCTATAATCCTTCACCAGCAACAGCTTCGTACTACTATCTTCCAGCATATATGAAATTCTATTGACAGGAGCGCCTTTATCAATTAATAAAAAAACACCGCCTGCACGCAGTACCCCGAGAATCGATATAACTAATTCCTTACATCTGCCAGTTATAATTCCTACAACCTCTCCCAGTAAAATCCCCTTACCCCTTATTGCATTTGCCACCTTACCCGACTTTTCCCATAATTCCCTGTATGTCATAAATGTATTTTCATCCTGAATTGCAATACTGTCCGGAGTTTTTAATACTTGCTGTTCAACTAATTCATGTATGTTTATTAAATTGCCTTCACTCCTCCCCGAAGCCATAAGCGAAATCCTCCTTCTCCTCTTTCGTTAGCATATTTAAGTCCTTAATGCAAGAATTTGGTGATAATACTATCGAGTGAAGAATTTCCGCAAAATGCTGCATAAAATATTCTACCGTTTCTTTTTCATACACTTCTACCAGATAGCAGACAACAAGCTTTATATTCTCTTTCCATTCCATGCAAGTCATATCAATATTGGCATGTGAAACGGTATATTCCAAATCTACAGACGTTATTTCCAGATTATCCATGCTTATTTTGTCAAATCCGAAATCTTCATTGTAAAAGTTAAAGGCCGCCTCATATACATTTCCCCGGTTCACTGCGTGTACTTTACTAAGCTGCTCTACGAGTAAATCCAGCGGATAATCCTGATTATCCAATACATTTATCAATTGGGATTTTACCATTTTTAAGAACTCTAAATAACATATTTCGGAAGATACATTAATTTTAAATAATACCGTATTAAGAAGCGCTCCCATTATATAATTCATATCCTTCTGTGTTCTTGCGGCAACCGGTATTCCTATTAAAACCTCCTCTTTTCCGGTATATTTTGATAGCAGTATTAAGTAAGAGGATAACAAAACCATATATAATGTCGCATTATTTTCCTTTGCTAACAGTCTCAATGAATGGGTTGTGTCAGTATCAATTAATAAACTTAGGCTCCTGCCTATGCCGTTTGATATTGCCGGCTTATTAAAGTCTGCAGGTAATTCCAGAGAAGGGATTGCACTTGAAAACTCTTTAAGCCAGAACTCTTCCATATCATTAAAAGCTTCTGTTTTTATTTTCTCATTCTGCCACTCTGAAAAATCTCTGTACTGCATTTTTACTTCAGGCAGCGGTTCACCGTTATAGCCTTTTATGACCTCTTCTATAAAAATGCTTATCGATATCAAGTCCGTAATGATATGATGCATATCAATCAACAGATAGGATTTATGAACATTGACCATTAACAAATGTATTCTAAGTAACGGACCATGTTCCAAGTCAAATGGCTTTATACATTTCTGGCATTCTTTACTTACTTCGCCCTCTGATATCCAGCTGGATTCCAGCTTAAAGTCAATGGTATCCTTAATTTTTTGTATAATGTTATTGTCCTGCACAGCAAAAACCGTTCTTAATATTTCATGCCGCTGTATTGTGCCCTCAACTGCTTCAATCAGTTTTTCTTTTATTACTGTTCCATCCAGTCTTAGAAGCATGGGTGTATTATAAGCGATGCTGGTTTGATCCATTTTATGTGCGATATACATCCTTTTCTGTGTCGCGGACAGCTCATAGAATTCTTTCTTAGCCGACTGATGAATTTCATTTAAGGCCTCCCTCTTATTCCCCCCAACATATTCGCCAATCCACTCAATATCAGCATGTTCTAATAATATGTTCAACGGAATATCGCAATTAAACCTGTCATAAATCATCGTTGCCATTTTCATTAATTTTAAAGAGTTTCCTCCTAAAGCAAAGAAATTATCTGTTATCCCAAAATCGTCTTTGGCTAAGAGTTCCTGCCATATCAAAAATAATTCCTGCTCTGTTTCATTTTGAGGCGGCTTTACACTCTCCCCAGATATCTTTATACTTAAAAGTTTATCTTTATCTACTTTATCGTTTACATTCATCGGAATTTTTTCAACAGGTAAAATATAATTGGGAATCATGTAATATGGAAGGATACCCTCCAGCTGCTTCTTAATCCCTTTCACCGATTCCTTTTCACTTTCCAAGACCACAAAGGCAATTAGCTGCGAATTTTCTCCTTTTTCATTGACAGCAACTGCCGCATCCTTTATCCCCTCTTGCTCCTTTAATATAGTTTCAATTTCTTCAAGTTCAATACGGTACCCACGCACCTTTACCTGATTGTCAATTCTTCCCACATATTCTAAATTCCCATCTTGAAGCCATTTTCCCAAATCACCTGTACGGTATAGCATTTCATTCCGGGAAAAAGGGGATTCAATAAATCTTTTTCCGGTCTCTTCTTCACTATTTATATATCCGGCTGCTACACCAAATCCCCCGATATATATCTCACCCACTGCTCCATACGGCATTATGCCAAAGTCATTGTCTAATATATATATTTGTGTATTAAAAAAGGGGGTTCCGATAGGAGCGTTAATTGCATTTTTCAGCTTTTCCATATCCGC
This sequence comes from Anaerocolumna xylanovorans DSM 12503, assembly GCF_900143645.1. Classification (GTDB taxonomy): domain Bacteria; phylum Bacillota; class Clostridia; order Lachnospirales; family Lachnospiraceae; genus Anaerocolumna; species Anaerocolumna xylanovorans. Next base: position 36,831 of record NZ_FRFD01000015.1, read on the forward strand.
TATATAGCAGGTAGAAGCTACACAGGTTTCTGTAGGTCCATAAAGATTTATTATTTGAGGGGTATTCTCCGAAAACATCTCTGTAAATTCTTTCAGGAGCTTTACTCCTAAGGTTTCACCGCCTACGATAATACTTTTAAGATATAAGTCCTTTTCTTTGTACTTGTTCCCATTTATCAGCAGCCTCAAATGAGCCGGCGTCCCTGCCATTGTATTTATTCTTTTGCTTGTTATGTACTTCATAAGCATGCCGCCATCTTTAATTACCTTTTCAGGTATGATAGCCAAAGTGTATCCACACAACAATGATACAAATATCTGCATAATGCTGGGGTCAAAACTAAAGGAGGTCAGAAGTCCGATTCTTGTATCCTCTGTATAATTCCTATATATTTTTTCATATAAACTCTGTATTAAGTTCATGATACTAAGATGTCTTATTTTTACACCCTTGGGCCTGCCGGTAGAGCCGGAGGTATATAAAATATAGGCTATTTCATTTACATTGCAGGCTATATTTAAATCACTGTCAGTCTCCTGCCTGTTCATTATTTCATCCATATTGACTGCCGGTATATCCATGAACTCTCTCGAATCATTTACAATAGTAAGTTTGGCATTGCTGTTCTTTAGATAATATTCCATTCTGCTCTGCGGAATGCTGTTATCTATGGGCAGAAAAATGGCCCCTAAGCGCATAACCCCTAATAGCGCAATGATAAAATCGGCTGTTCTTGTTGTAAGAACCCCGACTACATCCCCTTCTCCCACTGCTGACTTGCTAAGATATGCCGTTACTTTTCCTGACTTGTCCCATAAATCTCCATAAGTTACTTCCCGTTCATTGTCGGCAACTGCTATACGCTCCTGCAATCTTCTGCAAACCTTCTCAATTTCCTGGTTAACACTGCTCCGGTTAATATCGAATTTATTTGCATTTACGGATTCCATAAGTTCACACATTTCATTTTTCGAAATAACTTCCAAATCACAAACAGCACTTGAACGCTTATCCACTACCTCTGCAACTGTATTATTTACAGCTTGAATCAATCTCTCAATCTTTTTTGGGTTATGATGAATACATTTATAGGTTACTTTTCCAACCACCTGCTCGTCCTCTAATGAAAAAGTAAAAATTAACGAGGCTTTATTATCTGTAACAATATCATGCAGCCCTTCCATTTGTACTACCGTATTGTATTGAAGATCAGTTATTTTCTCCTTTTCAACTTTTTCTATAGGAAAATCCTGATATTTACAGCACAAATGATAATTTTCCCGTGTAGTATTAACCACTTCCCGCACTGTGTCCTTTTCGTTGATTTTTGTCTGTAACAAAAGTATTTTATTCTCGTCATTCCGGTTATTTTCATCCTTTATTGGGGGAACACCCAGCCTGACATAGGAATTTATAGAATATTTTTTCAAGATAATATTAATTACAGATAACAATATCACAAAGGTATTCTTCTTTGAATTATTTGTTATCTCTATTATGCTTTTACATTCCCGATCAGGTATATGAAAATCAATGTTATCATACCGATCTGCCAGACCGGTTTGTGTATCTAGAGGAATGCCTTTTGTAACTTCTTGAACTTCCAATGCTTTTATCCAATACCTATAACCAGGCTCCAGAATTGAAGTCATATATACCCTCCTCATAAGCTTTGCTTTTATTAACCCTGTACTTTTTAAAACTCAAACATTTCATCTGTAATGCCTGTCTCATTGTTGAGCAATTCCGTCAATCTAACATTATGGTTTTCAATTATTTTTTCAATGATATCCATATACTTGTCTATTATTATATTTGCAGTTTCCTGCTTGAACAGCTGGGTGGAATATGAAAATGCTATTATTATTTTATTTTTTTCATGAATCACGTTAATTAAGAAATTAAATTTAGAAACCGGATACTCCGGATAAATGACTCTGGTTTCTATTCCCTCCATGTCAATTATATCAAGGCCCATAGTATACGTGAAACAGGTTTGAAAGATGCTATTTGCAGTGCCAGCTTGGTTATCCATTTTTTCTATTAGTTTTTCAAACAGATAGTCCTGGTTGTCATATGCTTCAAGGGTTCTTTGTTTTATCCTGCTGAATAAATCACTCACATTGCTTTCTTGTATATCTATTTTTACCGGCAGCATATTAACAAAATATCCAACTATATTTTGCAGGTCAAAGTGAGTTCTTGCAGCGACTGGTATACCGATTACAAACTCTGCATTATCTGTAATTGAATAAAGTAAAATTCCATATGCAGATAGCAAGAGCGTAAACAAGGTCAAGTCCTGTTCTTTTGCTATCAAGGCAAGCTTTTCTACCTGTTCTTTCGTCAGTTCTTTGTTAATCGTTTTTCCTTCAAATGTCATAAAAGCAGGATGCTTATAATCCAGAGGGATTTCCAACTTTGGTATCCCATTTTTAAACGTATCTATCCAGTAGGCTTCCTGTTTTTTCATTTTCCCTTCACTATCCATATTGTTTTGCCACTCTGAAAAGTCCCTATATTGATATTTGACTTCCGGCAGCTCCCTGCCATTGTATAATTCTGTAATTTCCTGCATAATTAGCTTAAATGATTCACCATCCGTAACAATATGATGGATATCAATTAAGAAATAACAGTGGTCTTGCAATACATATGCCAGCTGTGCTCTAATGAGCGGCCCCTTTTCTAAATCGAATGGATGGATAAAATTTTGAATTAAACTTTCAATCGACTCAAACTCCGTACAGATGTCAAAGGGAAGGATGACATCATCAAGAATCTTTTGTACCACTTCACCCTGATGCATAACAAATACGGTACGTAACGCCTCATGACGGTTAACTACCGCCTGCAATGCCTCCTTTAATTTTCTGTAATCGACCTTTCCTCTCATCTCAATAATAATAGGACAATTATTTGTTATACCCATCCGATCCATTTGCTGTGTTAAATACATTCTCTTTTGCGCAGATGATAAAGTATAATACTCTTTTTGTATGGATTTTCCGATAGAAGTATATGTACTACGTGTGACAGATTTTATATACCCCGCTATACTGCGCACATCTGCTTTCTGGTAAAATACCCCCCAGGGTATTTCACAATGAAATTCTTTTTCAACCATAGTTAATAAGGAGGTCATATTTAGTGAATGTCCTCCAACATCAAAAAAGTTGTCTGTAACTCCGACATCATCTCGTTTTAAAACCTCCTGCCAAATTTTGAGCAGCTTTATTTCCATTTCATCTTGGGAGCTTATTTGTGCTGCCGTCAATACAGGTTCACACAGTGTAAGCAACTTTTTCTTATCCACTTTACCATTTGCGGTTATCGGAATATCATCAATGGCAATAAACCTCTCCGGTATCATATAATAGGGTAATTCCTTCTTTAAATTTTCCAGAAGACCATCTATCTGATACCCTTCTTCTAAAACAACAAAGCTTACAAGCTGTTTATTTTCTTCTTCGCCATTAACTGCCACTACCGCGGTATCAACGCCCTTCTGATTGCTGATGTTACTTTCGATTTCTCCCAGTTCTACGCGAAATCCTCTTATCTTGACCTGATCATCTATTCTTCCTATATATTCAACAATTCCGTTTTCACCAAATCTTCCCAAATCTCCTGTACGGTACATTTTATACCCGGTATAGAATGAATCCTCAAGGAATCTTTTTTTATTTTCATTTTCCATATTTACATAGCCTTCAGCCACTCCGTCTCCCGATATATAAATTTCACCGGGCAATCCGACAGGAAGTAATTTCTTTTCTTTATCCAATATGTAAATTCTGGTATTCGGTAAGGGTTTTCCAATGGGCACAACCTTATTCGTAATCTGATTTATATCATCAATACGGTATATTGTTGAATCCACACAACATTCCGTAGGTCCATATACATTAAATATCACCGGCGAATTCACATTATATGTCTGCAGGAATTCCTTTACCAGATTACTCCTTAGTGCTTCTCCGCCTACAAGTAAGTACTCCGGCCCAATTTCCCTGATATTATCAATATTGCCATCGATAAGTATTCTTAAATGGGACGGCGTCATATCTAAAACATTAAATTTCTTTTCTCTTATATACTGAAGATAGCTGCGTCCATTTTTCTTTATTTCATCCGGTATAATATGCAGTGTATGCCCTAACAATAAAGCCGCATAAATTTGCTGAACAGATGCATCAAATAAAACAGAAGCTGTTAAACCTACATTCACAGATTCCGTCAAATTACAGTAAACCTCCTGGTATAGTCCATTAATTAAGTTTATGATACTGGAGTGCTTGATTTTAACTCCTTTAGGCTTGCCTGTCGAACCGGAGGTATATAAAATATATGCCAAAGAATCTCTGGTTTGCTTAATTTTAATTTCAACTCTGCCCTTATCTGATTTTAATAATGTATCCATATTCAGCTGGGGTATATCTACTTCAACCATAGCCTTATCTTCCGCAATAATACATTTCATGTTGCTGTCTTCAATAATAAACTGCCTTCGGTTTTGAGGATGAGCACTATCCAGTGACAAATAAGCTGCCCCGCTTCTTAAAATCCCTAAAAGAGAAATAATATACTTTTCATTCCGGCCGGTCATGATGCCCACTACATCTCCATTTTTTATACCCACTTCTGACAAGCTATCTGCAATTAATCCCGACCTATACCATAATTCTTCATAACTTATAACAATATCCTTGAAAACAACAGCACTCTTGTCCTTCTCTTCCAGGCAGTGTCTTTCTATTATGTCCTGGAGACTTACAAAAGCATTTTTTTCTATTTTATGATTAAATTTATTTAATATTGTTTCCTTATCATATTGACCAATTACTTCAATTTCTTTCAGCAGCGTATCAGGTGACTTGTTTAGCTCGCAAATGATTTTACAAAGATTATTATTCAGCCTGTCAATCTCCTGTTCGGAAAACGCACTTATTTTGTAATCATAAAATATGCCTATTTCATCTGTCCTGTCTAATATATGTATATTCAAATCTGATTCTGTGAAGTTGTTAAAAAACCATTGGAAATTAATATGTTTATCAATCCCTATTATTTTATCTGGCTGATAAGAAAGCAGAACATGAAAAAGTTTCGTTTCATTATATTCCTGGTTTACGTGGCTTAATAATTTTCGATATGGGTATTTTTGATGCCAAAAATACATTTTTTTGATTTTATTAATGTAATCTATATATTCAGAAATTGAATAATTATAATTTATATCAAGATTAATAGGGATTACATTAATAAACAAACCTGCCGTTTTCATATATTCTTTAGATCTGTTCAATGCTGTAGTACCAATATTAACACCGGTGCAATAATTATTGATATAACCTAAATAAAAGCCCAGAGCTGCTAAGAATACGTCATATATACTGCAGGAACACTTACTTGTCACACTTTCAATGGCTTCTTTCACATCTTGATCCATTGCAAAGCATTTTCTTTTCCCCAGAGCATCTAATACTCTGACCTTGTTTTGTGATATTTTAACAATATCCGGCTTTACTTTATAAATACTTTCCCAAAACGCCTTATCGCCCAGATACTTTTTAGAAGCCAAATATTTCTCTTCTCCCTTTACAAAAGAATAAAAGTCCTTTTTTTCTTCAATAAAGCCGCTATCAAGTATTGAAACAATGTCCTTATAGATAAGATAGGAAGACATGGCATCACATATGATATGATGTATACACGCCAGAATATAATCTTTTCCTTCTCTTGTTATTAATGCGCAGCGCCATAATTCACTATTATAAATATCAAATGGCCTGCTTAAAAATTCATTGAATTCACTTTGCTCTATCGTGTTTATATTGCATTGAGTATAAGAGTGCTCTTCCTCTATTATTTGATAATATTCGTTATCCTCTTTTATTATCCGGCTTCTGAACATGGAATTTTGGGCAAGATATATATTAATTGCTTCTTGTATATCAGATATCTCATGACTACGTTCAACTTCAAAACATATGTTACAAATTGATGTGTTTGGAAAACTCTCATGCAATTCAATAATATTACGCTGTGCGTATGTTAATTTGTTCTTTATCATTTGGACCTCTTTCCTGAACAGCAAAATTGATTGGATATTGGTTCAATAGCAGATGTAACTTTTATTCCTTGACTTAACTCCTTTTGTGGATATTATCTGGTATATTCTTCCTTCCCTTCTCTGTGATTACCAAAAAGACAGCTCTAAGCATTACCGCATCTGTCAATTAATTTGCATATATCATCTACTGTTCTGAACTTTTGATAGTCCAAATAATCATCATCAATTTTTATATTGAATCTTTTTTCTAAATTTACAATCAACGTTATAAAACTAATCGAATCAAAACCATACTTGTCCAATTCATCTGCTTCCGGAATTTCATCCATATTGCGCTCTGCACACAAATCTGCAATAATTTTTAACACTTCATTTTTATTCATTTTTCAACCTATCCCCTCTGCATATCGCAAGTTTACTTGCGATACTGCCCAAATAATAAATTTGTAAAACGCTTAATGGTAACTGAAAAAATATTGTGAGTTCTGTGATTTATAGCGGAGGAATACACCGAAAACTTTTGATATGCTATCAAAAACTATTAGAAATGAAAAAATATGACAGAAGAGTTTCTGTCGAACACCAATGTCAATAGGGCCTCTTAACAGTAATTATTTAAAAGATTGATGAATTATCTTTAATATCACCTGTAATTTCAGATTCTCAATCATTTGTTCTTCTATCTTTTCATTAGTATTTCGGCAAAATTCCCTCCTAAAATTGTTAGTGAAGTTTTTTGTTCTATTGCCCATGTCTAAAACTGCTGTCCAGATGGAATTTCAAAATATTTACACTTCTATAATTATATATTATATACATATTTATTCATTATTTTCCATGGTTATTTTTACCATATATTGAGTCCATAGTTTGTTGAATTTTTTGTTTTTTCATACTCACCTCGGCTTTTCTATTATATTCATTATATTATTATATGCAGTGCGGTACAAAAAACAGGAACCAGACTCCATCTGAATCTGATTCCTTCTGCATTTCCCTGAATAGCTAAATTTATTTTCAAGCATATCCTTATCTTTTAATATCATAGTCTTAGCCCACAAACATTTGAACCCAGTAATACTTATAACCCGTTTTATCTGTCTCATCCTTTGCAATGATACAGCCTACGATCATGGACTTGTAATCAGCATGTATCATATTCTCGTAGTGCTCGGGAGAATTCTTCCATGCCTCCATTACTGCGTCCACACTGGTATATCCTGCTGCAAGGTTTTCTCCTAGATGGCTGTACTGCATCCCGTTTTCTGCCAATAAATTAAAACACGAATCTCCATTTGGCCTGGTGTGACTATATTTTCGAACTAAATCTGTCGCTCTTGTTTCTGCTATGGAGAACAGTTTTTTATTCCATTCTAATTTATTCAAACCAAGGGAAGCTCTTAATTCGTTAACCTTCAAAAATGCATCATAGGAAGCGGCTTCGTCAAAGTATCCGAATACCGTGGCCATTTTTCCCACACCAGTAGATACGGTATACTCTTTATATTTATATGTCTTATCTTCATTGCCGGCAACCGGGCTGTTAACATCTTCACTTTTAACCATCTTTTCCGGTGTATTTACATCCAAGCCTTCAATTGTATCATCTATGAAGTCATAATAGTAATTCTCATCTTCGTATATAACTTTAAATCCTTCCTTTGTATACTTCTGAAGGATACTTTTCTCATTAAGAAGATAATAACCTTCTTCACCATCAAAATAAACCGTGATATCTTCATCGGATCTATTAATCAAATTCTTTCTGATATTACTGCTGTTACGCCCGCTTATCATCATGTCAAGTTTTTTCGATATGATGATGCTGTCAAGACTGCCGTCTATTTTAATATCATTCCAACTAGTATTGCCATGAGATCCTTCTTTCTGATCGTAGTTTATTTTTTTTACCCTTGCACCGACTACTATTGTCATCCCCTGAAGGTTTCCGGTAACAGTTATCGTATCCGTATTTCCATATTGGGTAAATTCACCCTCATACATATTTTTAATCCATATATTTTTCCAATTTGCATAGTTTTTAATGCTGGGCATGCAATTGTCTATTTCTAAAGAAGCAATTGACTGAAGGTCACCCTTTGGCAATACGATACCCTTCTGTGGATTATATATAACTAAGGCAATTTTTCCCGATCTGTGATATTTTTTAATGTTTTCTATGGCTTTCGTTGCTTGTGCGGTTGTTTTTACAATGATATTACAGCTATTAAATTTCCCGTTGTTTACTAATGTGGTCTTGTCCTGATATACTACCAGATTCTTATTATAATCCTTTTTTCCTATTTTGAATGTGGTATCCTTACCTGGTTGGATAATTATCTCTCCGACCTGTTCATTCTGTAAGGCAGATGCCAGTTCTGCCTGGGTTGTAACCGTCTTTGTTCTGCTGGCTGCGTTCATTTGCAGGGTATTAAAATTCAATACTGTTAAAGTCAATATGAGTGCTATAACAACTTTCTTATAAATGCTTTTTATCATTCGTATTTCCCCCTTTTGTCATAAGGTAACCCCTCTTATTCTCCGGCAAAGTTTTTCTTCCTTTTATTTTCTTCAAATATCCTTCCCGGAAAGAGCTCTTACTTCTTCGTATTCTCTACTATGCCTTCCGAGGATAATTCTGTTCGCCTTTTAAAAGTACGGGTCACCCTGGATATAGTAGGATATCAGACCTTAAATGTATTATAGTGACTTCACATTACAGTACAATCATTTAAACTTTTAACCCACGAACCATTTACTGAAACTGTGCAAGTATCTTACCGTCAGAATCAGCAACATACCAGGTGACACTAACACATCTGCCTCTCCATCCATAGCTGGTATCACTATAATCCATACATGTCACAGGAATCAGCAGATAATCACCATATTTTTTTACACATGCACTATAGTTAAATTTCTCTTTTTGTTTGTAAGAAAGACTTATAAACGACTTGACCAAATTATTCTTGTTGGTTCCAGATGTAAAGCGGGATACCGTAATCAATTCTTTACCGTCCGCTTTTGCACAATAGGTTTTATCTCCCAGAATATTGAAGGATTCTGTACCAGTGGTTTTGTATATATAAGAAGAGGTTTTACTGGTCTTTGTATTGTATCGATAACGTTTCTCGCTGCTATCGGTTCCGTTATAGAAGATACTGCTATCATTATGATATATCTGTTCCTCATATAACTGCTTTGCGATAATAGATTTCTTATTGGTACCGGAATCTAATTTTTTCAATGTTCCGTACCAATAGCTGCCGGAACCCTCATGTGTACCATATTGATAATAAATATCTCCGTTTATTTTAACAAGATCGGACACCGTCAGAGATGTCCGCTCCGTTCCATCCAACGCAATCTTGTCTGTGGTCAAAACAGCCAGCTTTGTCTGCTTCGGCATCAGTTTGTATAATGTTAGTTTCGAAGAGGCTTCATTAAATTGAGTAAAATACAATGTGTTATCCAAGTTTTTCACAAAGCTGAAGGTCATGTTACCGGTATAAATCAAAGTGGCTTTCTTGCTGTCATAATCTCTTTTATATAGCTTACTTTTTTCACCCTTAATAACGGTATAGTAAATACTGCTGTCGTCAAGACATATGAGGTAGCCGTTGCAAATAGTTTTTTTGTCTTTGGCATCAATGGAAACCGAATAAGTCTGATAGGCTTCTTTTTCCCGTTCATAGCTGGTATAATACAGAGTATCATTATGAAGCATCATACCTAAAATATCATTCTTTGACGATAAAATTTTGGTTTTCTTACCCGTGGCAACCTCCAGCCGGTAGATGTCATATGAATTCTTATCGCCTTCTACCGTCTGAATATAATAGATATTTCCTCTGTCTTCCAACATGGAAGAATATTCGTAAACCGTTGCGTTAGTGGCTGCACTGGTAATAAGGATATTCTGAGGCAGCAGAAAGATAGTTATGAAAAAGACTAAAATAAAGCTGAGTATTCTTTTTGTTATTGTGTCCATTGCATTCTCCTTATTTTCAAATAGTTTATATTATTAACAGATCCCGTGTTTTCCTACAATTCCACTCTGCCCTCTAATGCTCTTAACAAAGTCACCTCGTCTATATATTCCAAGTCTCCCCCAACCGGTACACCACTGGCTATACGGCTTACCTTAATGCCGGTAGGCTTAATCAGCTTACTGATGTACATAGCGGTAGTTTCCCCTTCCAGACTGGAATTGGTGGCAATAATGACCTCTTTGATGTCTCCTTCCAGTCTTACAATCAGCTCTTTGAGCTTAATTTCATCCGGACCGATGCCAAGCATAGGAGAAATTGCCCCGTGAAGGACATGGTATACTCCATCATATCTTCCGGTCTTCTCATAGGCTGCTAAGTCTCTTGGGTTTTCAACTACCATAATAGTGTGGTGATCCCTTTTCTCACTGGCACATATGGGACAGTGCTCACTGTCTGTCAGGGTATAACATTCCTTGCAATACCTTACATTGGCCTTAGCAGAGGTTATGGCCTGGGACAGGTTGTTTACCTGCTCCTGGGGCATATTTATAATGTAAAAAGCAAGCCTTTGAGCTGTTTTTGCTCCGATTCCCGGCAGCCTGGATAATTCCTCAATTAATTTGCTGATTTGACTGCTGTAATAATTCATATATCCTCTTTCTTAAGATTTCTCTTGTTCTTTTGCAATAGCTCCCATGGCATAAATCGTCTGCTTGCAGATGATTTACTGCCTCAAATCAGGGTGTGAAATGTTTTTTATTTCACACTAACACCCGTGCATTTCGCAAGTTCACTTGCGAAACTGCCCAAATAGAAAGTGAAAAATGCTTTCTATTTTTCACACTTAATCTGCATGCTATTACCATCATACTTGATTATTTTTCTGTTTTCAAGAATAACTTTAGTCGCAGTATATATCCAGCAGTATAAATCCAGCAGTATATATACTGCTGGATTTATACAAAGGAAAAGGCTGTCTTAGGGAGGCCTGGCAGGCAATACATCTGCACTGCAAGTCAATCCTTCCTGTAACAGCCGTCTTTTCTTTTATAATACTATTTTATAGTTCCATTTATCTTCCGGACAGGAAGTCTGACTTTACCACATTTCTATGTTTGCAGGCTATTTACTATTTACCCCTTAGAAAGGAAGACCTCCAAGTCCTCCTAATCCCCCTGTAATCTGTCCCATTACGGACTGGGATTCCTCTTCCATCTTGCGAAGAGCTTCGTTGGCTGCTGCCATAATAAGATCCTGAAGCATCTCAACATCATCGGGATCTACTACTTCTTTGGATAAAGTTACACCAGTGATTTCCTTTTTCCCGGATACCTTTACAGTTACCGCTCCGCCGCCGGCAGATGCTTCCCATTCTTTTTCCTCTATCTCCTTGGTCTTTTCCTCCATCTGCTTTTGCATTCTCTGAGCCTGTTTCATCAGATTATTCATATTGCCGGGCATTGCTCCTCCCGGGAATCCTCCGCGTTTTGCCATACTATCATTCTCCTTATCTTTAATCTTCATATTCTATATCAATATTTTTTATAATCCTTCGTAAGTCAAAGGTTTCTTCTGCCGTATCTTTATCAGCAGTTATCAGCTTGACCGTAACCTCTACTTCCTTGGGAACAAATCTCGCTATGGCACTTTTCAACTCCTGCATATGTGCTTCTTTCGTAAGGGCCTCAAGGTCCCATTCATCAGTCACTACTAAAAGAAGCGTATTGTTATTGCCTATACTCGGTCTTGCATTTCCCAGTGAAACCTTTGTGATACCGGTGGTTGCGGCTACTATATTACTCCAGTTCTTTGCTGCCAGTTTTAAGTCTTCGGGGACTGCTTTGGGCAGCTCTATGGGTTTTTCTTCCCTTTTTACCGGTTCTCCTTTGATGGCTGCTTTCTCACTTACCGTTACGGTAACGCCATTTTCAAGCTTTGCCTCCAGCTGCCTTATCCGCTCCAAGATATCCTCATAGCTCTTTTCCATCTGAGGTCTGCATAATTTAATCAATGCCACCTCTACCATAACTCTCTTCTGGGAAGCATAACGTATCTGATTGGATAAGTCGGAAAATATCCGAATAAAGCGTATCAGGGTATCTGTACTCCACTCCTTGGCCTGCTCTTCTAACAGGGCGAGATTTTCTGTGGATACTTCTACGGCTTCACTTGCATTCTCTGAAGTCTTTACCAAAAGAAGATTTCTTAAATACCAGGTAAAATCCACTGTGAATTGGGTAAGCTCTCTTCCGCTTATGATAAGCTCCTCCAGTATACCCATACACTCTCCTACATCATTTTGCGAGATTGCCTTTAAAAGCCTTGCAAAAACTTCAATATCAACTGCTCCAAGTACCTCTAGTACCTTATCATAAGTCAGCTGCTGCCCGTAATAAAAAGCAATGCACTGGTCTAACAGGCTTAGGGCATCTCTTAAGGAACCGTCTCCCATTCTTGCAATGTAACGGATGGCTTTCTCCTCTGCCTCCACCCCTTCTGCTTTGATAAGCTCTTTTAGCCTGTCTGAAATGGTGTCAATGGTTATTCTTTTAAAATCATATCTCTGGCATCTTGACAGAATGGTAATTGGAATCTTATGGGCTTCCGTAGTAGCCAGTATAAAGATGACATAGGATGGCGGCTCTTCCAGGGTTTTTAAAAGTGCATTGAATGCTCCTGTGGAAAGCATATGGACCTCATCTATGATATAGACCTTAAAACGCCCTTCTGTGGGTGAATACCTTACTTCCTCCACAATCTCCCTGATATTGTCCACCCCGTTATTGGAAGCCGCGTCTATTTCAATTACGTTCATAGATGCACCGCTTTGAATAGAACGACAGGTTTCGCATTCGTTGCAGGGATTACCGTCTATGGGGTGTTCACAGTTTACAGCCTTGCCAAGAATCTTTGCAATGGTTGTCTTACCGGTTCCTCTGGTTCCGCAAAATAAATAGGCATGCCCTATCCGGCCTGATTTTATCTGATTTTTCAGAGTTGTAACGATGTGATCCTGACCCTTTACATCATGAAAATCTGTGGGACGGAATTTTCTGTACAGCGCTGTATATGACATGCTTACACTTCCTCTTTTATAGGTTTCTAGCTCCTATGGCATGCCGCATCTGCTTGCAGATGTGGTACTGCTACCAATTTGCTCTTACCTTACTTCTTATCTATTTTACCAATGCTTAGAATAGTTGTCAAAGTATTCTTATTCTTTCCCGAAAGATGTGCTGTTCACAAGATAATTCTTCTCTCTTAGGACCCGCTCAATTTGATCCAGCACTTCCTCTGAATCGGCCTCAACTGTATGTAAATGGGTTCCGTTGGTCAAGTCCATCAAGGGTACGGTCTTCCTTGTTTTTACCTTCTCTATAAAGTCTGCAACATCCTTGCGGTTTTTGATGATCAGGTCAACGGATATCTCACCATATAGGTCATGCATAACGATAACATCTAATACCTTACCCCCGTTATCCACTATGGTATTAAGCTCATCCTCTATCTCCTCTGCGGTATGCCTTGTAATAAAGCACCGGTTTACCTTCTGTTTATCCTGCTTGTAGATAAGATATCCCTTCGTTGTAGATATGATGTTCTTATTAACTGCCCTTAAAAGTGCAATGTCCTGCACAATAACCTGGCGGCTGACTCCCAGCTTTTTGGACAGCTCTGTGCCGGATACCGGTTCCTTTGCTTCTTCCAGTATCCTGGTAAGCTTATTTCTTCTATCCTGCCCCTCCATATAAACACCTCTCTTTTTTATAATAATAACCCTCTTTGCCTCTTTCTATATTGTATTATAAGAAAAGGATAAAAGCAACGGCAAACACAGTGCGAAACCCAGCGGGCAGGGCTGCTGCAAAGTTATTTTAGAGCAGCCCCATTAGCCGTCACTTAGAATTCCTTTATGCTGTTTCCGCCGATTTCAGTCGGTTTATCAATTGGAATTGGATCCTGATAAGAAGGATATTCCTCTCCTTTTGGGATATTATCTATATTGTCATAACCGGGCTCCGGTATGAAGGAGGGATTAATAACCGGAAATTCTTCCCTTTTAGAAGGCATCCCCGATTCCTCTTTCTTGTCAAATTCACTCATAATAATTCTCCTTTTTATTATAGGTTTTCCTTTTTCTTTGGTTTTATGTGCCAAAAAATAAAGGATTTCAAAAATCAGACAGACATGGTATACTTGAAACTAATCTATATTTTCACACTAACAGCCATGCCTTCCTCAGTACACCTCAAGTTTGTGCCAAGGATTTCGCAGGCATAAACTTGTGTGTGAATTATGCTTTTCAATAATTCACACTAACACCCATGCATTTCGCAAGATTACTTGCGGAACTGCCTAAATCAAAAGTGAAAAATGTATTCTATTTTTCACACTACATATTCAGGAATATCATAACTTTTATCCGATATTCACGAAAGGGGTTTCTATGTTTCGTTTATGGGCAAAAATATTTAAAGAAAACCGGATGATATCTGATATGGTCATCATAAATGAAGATCTCAGCCTAAACCGTACCAGAAAGGTTTTCACTGCGGTGGATGAAATATGCCATCATTTTGATTTATCCAAACCGATATGGCTGGATTCTACAATAGCTGATTTTAAAAAGCATGATAAGGCCAGATTTTATCAGGACAATTTCATTGAACCGATTGACTTTGATTATCTTGAGATTCATGTAATAGAGGAAGATTAACAGCAAAGAGAGGAGTTATTATGCTTTCTGAAACACCTTTTAAGCTTAAGCCCATCAGAGGATGGACATCTTATATTTTTATTATTTTATTTCTTGCCCTGTTTCTTATTCTTGGCATAAAGACCTATGCAAAAAGCGGTACAGATGCTTCTGTACTGTTAAACAGAAAGTCTCTGGATGCCTTAACAGCCGGCACTGTTATCACTCCTTCCAAAGTAGAAGGCGGCTTGAATGCCTGCTTCTATGGAACGAAAATAAATACCGTAATTAAAAAAAGAATCACAGGTAAATCTTATAAGGAAAATGATAAGATCACCCTTTCCGACTTACGGTATATCAGAGTCCTGTATTATGGATTTGATAAGAAAACACATATAGGCGAATTAATTGTAAATAAGAAAATCGCAAAGGATGTTTCCTCCATCTTTAAAGATCTTTATAAAGCCAAGTATCCAATCGGTAAGATGGTATTAATTGATGAATATAATGCGGATGATGAGGCTTCTATGAAAGATAACAATACCTCCGCCTTTAATTACCGTACCATCGCAGGTTCCGATACCTTGTCAAAGCATGCAATGGGTCTGGCAATTGATGTCAATCCCCTCTATAACCCCTGCGTCGAGAAAATAAACGGTAAGGCAGTGGTTTCTCCGGCAGAGGGAAAAAAATATGCCAACAGAAGCCTTCAAAATGCTTATTATATCCGAAAAAAGGATGTCTGCTATCAGTCCTTTATAAAAAGAGGCTTTACCTGGGGCGGCTCCTGGTCCTCTCTTAAGGATTATCAGCATTTCCAGAAAAGTGTTAAGTAACGGTCAATAACTCTTACAAACTAAATAAGGTATGGCATGTGAACTGACCCCCATAAGTTGGATTTTAGTTCTAACTCAAGGGGGTCAGTTCAGTTAAACAGCATGCCATACCTTATTATTTTAACTGTAATATATTGTTATAGATTCTTAAATGCGTTTTTGTCTCTCAAGCTTACAGTCTCTTTAAGAGTTCTTCCCTTTGCTTCTCAAAGCCAGGCTTACCAAGCAAGGCAAACATGTTCTTCTTATAGCTTTCAACACCCGGTTGGTCAAAAGGATTTACTCCTAAGAGATATCCGCTGATTCCGCAGGCAAATTCAAAGAAATAGAACAGCTCTCCTAGGGATTCCTCGCTCTGTTCAGGAAGGTTCACAATTAAGTTAGGAACATTTCCATCCGTATGAGCTAAAAGGGTACCCTTCATTGCGCTCTTATTAATAAAATCAACGCTTTTTCCTGCCAGATAGTTCAGTCCGTCTAAGTCTACCTCTTCTTCCTCTAAGAAAATCTCATGGGAAGGCTTCTCCAGATTGATGATTGTTTCAAACATCGTTCTCTGTCCGTCCTGGATGAACTGGCCCATGGAATGAAGGTCCGTGGTCAAATCCACTGCTGCAGGGAAGATACCCTTCTGGTCCTTTCCTTCGCTTTCTCCAAAGAGCTGCTTCCACCATTCTGATACATAGTGCAGGAAGGGTTCATAATTGGCAAGGATTTCGACGCTCTTGCCTTTTCTAAGAAGGATATTACGGATAGCCGCATAAAGCATCGCATCATTGGAGGCAAAGGGCTGGTTTAAGCATCTTTCTCTCATGGCTGCCGCACCTTCCATAAGCTTTGCAATATCGGCACCGCTTGCGGCAATGGGTAAGAGGCCTACTGCTGTTAATACAGAAAAACGTCCTCCGATATCATCGGGAACCACAAAGCTTTCATAGCCTTCCTCAGTTGCAAGGTTCTTTAAGGCGCCTCTTGCCTTATCGGTAGTGGCATAGATACGCTTTGCTGCTTCTGCTTTTCCGTACTTCTCTATCAGAAGCTTTTTAAATACTCGGAATGCGATAGCAGGTTCTGTGGTTGTCCCGGATTTGCTGATAATATTGATGGAAAAATTCCTGTTTCCGATTACTTCAATCAGATTGCTGATATAAGTACTGCTGATATTATTTCCCACATAATAGATTTCCGGAGTTTTTCTGATTTCTTTGGATACCGAATTATAAAAGCTGTGTCTTAAAAACTCAATGGCTGCACGCGCACCAAGGTAAGAACCGCCTATGCCAATTACCAGTAAAACTTCAGAATCACTCTGGATTTTCTTTGCCGCTTCGTTGATTCTTGCAAATTCCTCTTTATCATAATTTACCGGAAGGTCAATCCAACCTAAGAAGTCATTGCCGGCGCCGGTTTTATTTAACAAGGTCTCTTTTGCACCTTCTACGGCCTTTGCAATCATTTCTATCTCCGTATCAGCGATAAAGCTCTTTGCTGCTGAATAGTTAAATGTTACTTTTCCACTCATTTTTTTCACTCCTTTTTGTAATGTTAAGGATAATATTTACCTTTTCGCTCGCTCTTATTTTATCAGAGTAAAGAGTGTTATTCAATATGCATTTTCCATAGAATAATGAGAAATCAGCAAAAAGGCACTGTTATTATTTCAGGCGAATATCAATAAACGCTTAAAATATAACAGTGCCTTTTACTTTATGCAAATAAATCTTTTAAAATATCCTCTATAATCTTTTCTTCCTCTTCCGAGGTTGGCTTTATGATTTCATATTCTTTGGCTCTATAGCTTCTTCCGTCCTCAAGAGCGGCGGCGGTCCTGTCATCCCGATAAGTGATGTCCGGCGTTGCCGTAACCTGCCTTGCTTTGATATCCCTTACCTTTGCTGTTCTGACCCCGGCAGGCTTAACCTCTGTGATATTTGTTCCAAGGGTCTTAATTACTTTGTCTTTTTCTTCCTGCACATTTACTTCCTTTACTCCCTCTAATTCCGCTGCTTTTGCCTCTTTTATCTTCTTTGGCTCTGCTGTCTTATCCGCAGATTCCTTTACTTCTTCCTTACTGGAATTATTCTCTGTTTTTACTTCTACGCCCCTTCTGCCCTGTATTTCTTTTAATAGATTCTCCTTCTTCTCCTGTGCGGTTGTCCTGGAACCATGCCCCTTCTGCTTCTTCTCCAGATTTAATACCTTCTTTATCTCTTTCTGCTGCTGCTTTTCTTCTTTTTTACGCTGCTCATTTTCTAATGCCTCTGCCTTAAGCCTGGCTGCCTCCTGCTTCTTGGCCTCCTTTTGTCTTCTGGCATTCAACTCTCTTTCTTTCTTTTCCGTCTGCTTTGCTTCCTTTAGAGCATCTCTTTGTTTCTGGGCATCTGTCCTTTTCTGCAATTTTAACAGCTTTTTATTTTCCTTCTTTTTTAGTGCTTCATCCTTTTTCCTTGCCTTCTGGCTCATCTTTTCAAGACGTTTGGCTTCTCTGCTCTTATTCTTCTTTTTCTTATGAAACGGCTTACTTATCTCCGTCTCCTTAAATTCCTTTGATACTGCCAGATAGGCGGAAGGCTGATATGCTTTTTTGTATTGTTCCATTAATTCCGGTTGACTTTCTTCCTGTACCAGTCTGACCTTTAGTACATTCTCCAGATAATCTTTCATATTAAGCCGTATCATTTCCTTTTTTCCGGCAGGATTTACAATCCCCTCAAAAAATATCAACAATCCGCAAGACAGAATACCCACAGTAAATGTGCCTAATATCTGCTCTTTTCCACATTCATAAATAAGCCCCAAAATAGTACTTATTGCACCTACCAAGAGGGACAAGACCAGGACTTGTCCACATAGGGTCTCCCATGTGGACAAAAAAATTCCACAGAATTTATAGTAAAAAAAGTGTTTATCCACAAAGATATCCACATTATTCACACCCAGCTTGAGTTTATAGTATGCTTCAAATTTTTTCTTCATATTTTTGGCCAGTTTATTTTTTGAGGTACTCATGGATTCCGAAGCCCTTAGCAGCCTGGCATATAGCACCTGCACCACAAGCTTCATTAGAATACCGCAGCCTGTCAGCGCCAGCAATATGTAAATAAAAACATGATTATCAAATAAAGTTCGAATCACAAAATTTCCCCGCCTTTCCATTTATTAACATTTATTATACTGGATAATAATTGCTTTGAAAAGGCGGGGAAGGCAGGTTTTCATTGACAAGGAAAGCCTCTCTTTGGTAAAAAGCATAAAGTTTCCCGAAAAAATTTATGGAATTCCCTTGGATTTTATTTTAATAAGGCAGTTCCTGTCATCCTTTGTATATCAAAACTGGACAAGCCTTTTTCTATAGGGCTTTCAGTAAAGTCTTCACAAGCTTTACCGTATGCTCTATGGCCTTTGCTTCAAAAGCCCCATAATCCATATGGGCACTATCATCGGCCTTATCGGAAATAGCACGGATAATCAGGAAAGGAATTTTATTCAGATGTGCTGTCTGGGCAATAGCACCTCCCTCCATCTCTGTACACAGTCCATGAAAATGCTCTTTAATCCATATTTTCTTTTCCCGATCACTGATAAACTGATCTCCGCTTACTATTCTTCCCGGGAAAACTCCGATATCAGGATTCACTTCTTTGCATACTTTTACTGCCAGAGCTGTAAGGGTATCCTCTGTCTTAAACACAGAGGTCTTCATTCTGGGTATCACGCCGTAATCATAGCCAAAGCCTGTCGCATCTACATCATGCTGGAGGGCATCCTCTGAAATTACCATATCTCCAATATTTATCTCTGCCTTTAGGGAACCGGCAACACCGGTATTAATTACTACGTCCACGCCGTAATCATCAATCAGAATCTGCGTACAAACTGCAGCATTAACCTTTCCGATACCCGAACGCACCACCACGCAGGGTCTTCCTTCAAGAGTACCTTCCAGAAATTCCATTCCTGCCTTTTCCTTTCTGCTGACTCCCTCCATCTTCTCCTTTAACTGGTTTACCTCTTCTTCCATTGCTCCGATAATGCCTGTCTTTTTCATTCCATGTACCAATCCCTTAGCTAATCCTTAGGGCATCCTTTCTATCATAGTCTTCTGTTATAAAATCTTCCAAAATAGCTCTAATTAAAATTATTATATAGGACAATACACTCTCCTGCAAGCTGTAAAGTTTTTTCCAAAGCAAATGTGCAGGAATTGTTACTTGCACTGACTTAAAAAGATGCTATAATAAGTAGGAAAAGTTATTTTATTGAAAGGATTGGTATACATATGATATATAAACCTAAAGGCGTATGTTGCAGTGAAATAGATATCGAAGTGGAAGAGGATATTATCAAAAAAGTAATATTTCACGGAGGATGTTCAGGAAATGCATCCGGCCTGTCTAAACTGATCGCAGGGATGAAGGTAGAGGATGTAATTGAAAAGCTGGAAGGAACAAAATGCGGACGTAAGGCCACCTCATGTCCCGATCAGCTGTCAAAGGCATTAAAAGAATGGAGGAAGTAGAAATGAAGCGCATTGTCTTAACCGGAGGCGGTACGGCAGGACATGTTACACCAAATATTGCTCTTATGCCGGCACTAAAAGAAGCAGGTTACGAGGTTCATTATATCGGGTCCCATCGGGGAATTGAGCGTTCTCTGATTGAGGAACTTAAGATTCCCTATTATGGAATTTCCTCCGGAAAGTTAAGACGCTATTTTGATCCAAAGAATTTCAGTGATCCCTTTAAGGTAGCAAAGGGTTACTTTGAAGCCTTAAAGCTAATGAAACAGTTAAAGCCCGATGTGGTATTTTCAAAAGGCGGCTTTGTTTCCGTTCCTGTTGTATTTGCCGCTAAGAAAAGAAAGATTCCGGTCATTATACATGAGTCTGATATTACACCGGGATTAGCCAATAAACTTAGTATTTCTTCTGCCAGTAAGGTATGTGCAAACTTTCCGGAAACAGTCAAATATCTTCCCGAGGGAAAAGCAATTCTTACCGGGACACCCATCCGCCAGGAGCTCTTTGCAGGCAATAAGCTGTTAGGCCTTGATTTCTGCGGATTCACCAGTGAAAAACCTGTTCTTTTAGTAGTCGGGGGAAGTACCGGATCCGCAGCTGTGAATGAAGCCGTACGGCAGGCCTTACCGGAGCTGTTAAAAAAATACCAGGTTATCCACCTGTGCGGTAAAGACAAAACAGATGCCGCCTTAAACGGGACAAAAGGATACATTCAATTTGAGTATATCAGGAAGGAATTAAGTGATTTACTATCTGCTGCTGATGTTGTAATCTCCAGAGCCGGTGCCAATGCTATCTGTGAACTGCTTGCACTTAGAAAACCTCATGTACTGATTCCCCTTTCCGCCGCTTCCAGCAGAGGTGATCAGATACTAAATGCCGAATCTTTTAAAAAGCAAGGTTTCAGCTATGTAATAAAAGAAGAAGAGCTTACTACGGATGCCTTGTTAAAGGGTATAGAAGAAGTGTATACGAAACGGAACGATTATATCAAATCCATGAGCCAAAGTAAGCTCAACGATTCCATTGATACTATCGTGAAATTAATTAAAGAATTTACAAAGTAAGAAAGTATTGTCATAAAATCAAGGGGCTGTTGTATCAATCCAAAATACAGCAGCCCCTTCTTCACATATATCTGCTTATCACTTTAAAGTTCACTTACCTTTTTTGTCAGCGTTTCTGCTAATTTTTGCATCTCGCCTTCTCTGTACTCTCCGGGGGTCCAGGTAAGCTTTACCGTATCATCTTCATATCTGGGAATGACGTGGACATGAAAATGAAATACAGTCTGTCCTGCTGTCTTACCATTATTCTGAAGAATATTGATTCCATCACAGTTAAGCTCTTCCTTAAGAGCTCCCGCAATCTTCTTTGCAACCGTAAAAATATGGGCTGCTTCTTCCTCCGGCAATTCAAAGATATCCCTGCTGTGATTTTTAGGTATCAGTACCGTATGCCCTTTTGCAGAGGGCGCAATATCCAGTATGGCTATCACTTTTTCATCCTCATATATTGTGGCTGAAGGAATTTCGTGTCCAATAATACTACAAAATACACAATTATTAATCATAATTCTCTCTCCTTTTCCTTTCTTCCTACAGTTGTAGGCTCAAAATGCGTGTAATCATTGATTTTACAGGGAATTTCTATGCATTAACTGTCGTTTCCTGTAAATTAGATTTTATTGTAAAAAAAAACATATTCTGATAATATAATCTCAGGAGGTGGACAATATGTTATTTTCCAACGAAGAACAACATAAATTACAGGATTTAATGAGTTCCAATGAAGATTTTGCTTATTTTATGACCAAAAGCCTTGATGGGTGTAAAAGCATCTCCTCACAGATATGTCACGAACTGCGCAACCCCCTGACACTGATAAAAAGCACTTCCCAGCTTATTGAAACAAGCAGTCCGGAAGTAAAAAATATCAAATACTGGGAGCAGTTAAAAGATGATATCCATGAATTAGAGCTTTTATTGGAGGATTTTAGTACATATAATCACAGCAATACCGTGAATCGGCAAAATCAAAATATTCTTCTACTATTAAAGTCCATTCTAGCCAGTTTTCAGGCTGCTGCCAGTCAGAAAGGTGTGGAAATATCTCTTTCCATTGATAATGAAGATATCCCTTGCTACACCTTATATTCTTTCGACCGCATTAAAATGAAACAGGTAATTACCAATATTCTTAAAAATGCCTTGGAAGCTACTGAAAAGGGCAATTGCATCCACATTGCCTGTAAGGCAGAAGACCCATCCAATCTTCTGATTACCATAAGCAATAATGGCAACCCAATTCCAGAGGATATCCTCCCCACCATATTTACTCCTTTTGTTACATATAAAGCGAACGGTACCGGGTTAGGCCTGGCTATTTCATCCAATATAATCACTGCCCACGGCGGTACCCTGACCGTAACGTCTAAAAGGGAAGAAACCTCCTTTTTAATCAGCCTTCCCTTGTAAGAGAGTAACTCCATGTATGATAAATAAATCTCCCTTAAGATTTATTTATCATGGAGAATGAATGTACTTTATCCACTTTGTCTCAAAGGATTACCTGCCTCGGTAATCCTTTGACTCCCTTTTCAGATTTTCTTAAAGGGAAATGCCTCATCAAAAGAACGAAGCAGGCTGAAATTTCCTTTAGCCGTTAATTCTCCTGACATAAATGCCATCTGCATGGTAATATTCCCGGATAATACTCTTTCCATAACAGAAAAGGACATTTTAACTTCTACATCTGCATTGCCTGTTCCTTTGCCATAGAAGCAGTTAAGCTTTCCTTTCGAAATTTCTGCTATGATGGTTTTATCTGAATCGGTAAATCCGATTTCATATACGGCTTCCAAATCCTTTATGCTACGGTAATTTTCAATAATCTTAGGAAGAATATCTTCACCTTCTTCTTCCTTGCTGGTTAACATTCCTTTGAATATCTGCGCTAATTCTTCAATATCTTCCTTTTGTTTCTTTACATAAGTATCATCCGATACGTACATGGAAAGCTGCTCGCTCTCCTGTGGAGTAAGATCATTAATACTGCCCTTTAACAATTGCTTCTTCATATAGAAATTACTGCCCGGCAACATTTTTGCTTTTTGATTGACCGCTTTATAAAGCCGCTCGGCATATTTCTCTATCATAAGGCCGTAGGTCTGATTGGTCTCAAAATCAACGCGGTCCTCTACATATGCCCTTATTCCGTCCAGTGCAATGCCTCCCAATATCTCCCATGAGCGCACCAGATAGCTTTCTGCTTCTCTTTCTCCTCCTGCAATGGCCATAACTACCGGCAGCATATAAAGCTTTCCGATATGTTCCTTATCGGCATACAGCCAGCAGGCATCTAAGAACTGCTGCATAAATCCGCCGATTCCAAGCCATTCCACATTTACTGCAAGAATAATACCGTCCGCTTCTTTTAAAGTCTTGGGAAGCATGGCAATTCCATTCTTCTCTTCGTAGAGATTATATCTGGTTACATTAACTCTAAGTTCTTCCAATACCTCGGTTAATTTGTGGATCACATATATGGTAGGGTCTTCAATCAACCCTCTCCCTCCATAATAGATATTAATCTTCATAATTACCTCCCATCCCTATGTGGCTTTTCTTTTGTCTTCTATATATAACTGCTGCAAGGATAAACCCGCTTATCAGCCCCCCGATATGGGCAGCATTATCGACTCCCTGACTGGTCAGGCCTCCATACAAACTGAATATCACAAACAGGACAAGCTGTGCGGTACTGATGTTTTCAAGCCTTCCCCTGTTAGCGATAACGATATATGCCATTGCACCTACCACCCCAAAGATAGCTCCTGAGGCACCGATTGATATAATGTTGTTATATTCTATCATATTGTGAAGAATAGAGGCACCCCCGGCTAAAATCCCGGCACCTAAGTACACTATTAAGTATTTCCACCTTCCTATGGCCCTTTCCAGATTATCTCCGATAAACAGCAGTACTATCATGTTATTTGTCAAATGATCTGTTCCCGAATGCAAAAACATATAGGTAGCCAAGCGGTAATATTCTCCGTTCTCTAATATGTCCCGCCAGGAAAGAGCCCCTTTCGTTACCAAAATATCCTCTGTTCTTACAGGCAATAAAGTATTGATAACAAGAAACACCAAAATATTCAAAAGAACAATGCTTGTGTTAACCGGAGAAAAGTACCTCGAAAGTGTACTCTTCTTCGTAGGCCTTATAGCTTCATAAGGCATATTTTCCTCTTCATTTTCTGCATAGGGGAGGTACTCCTTTAATAAGAAATCCTCCATCGCTCTTCTTATACCGATAAAATCATATCTTTGGTTTTCGTAGATAATCAGCCGGAAGCTCCCTGTATCAATTATCCAGGATTCTGCTTCCTTCTCTGTAATCCGGCTGGCTGCGCTTGTATTTTCTGTCACCAGAATGGTATGGATATATATTCTTTTGGTACTGTTCCTTACCAGGCTCTCATAAATCTGCCTTTTGATATTCTGGTATTGCTGGGCAGTAAATTCAGACCCCATAGGACAATCAAGGACTAAAAGCGCATAGTAACCCTCCTCTCTATCCTGATAATAGAGAGAGATTCTTTCTGCATTCACAGCAATCGGTCTTAAATTTTTTTCTACAAGGAAATTTTTAATATCATCAATTATCATGTTAACCTCTTTCGTGAATATCAAATCTTTGATTTAATATCCATTAACCGGTAGTTGAAAATTTTATTTTCAACTTAAGTCCCATATTATTCTTCTTCCCAGCCAAAAGACCTTCTTACGGCCCTGTTCCAGCCATGAAGCTTACTCTTTCTGATATCTTCCTCCATATCCGGTGAAAATACTCTGGATGCTTCACCGTGCTGTTTAATCTCTTCTTTATCCTGCCAGTATCCGGCTGCCAGACCAGCAAGGTAGGCTGCTCCCATTGCCGTTGTTTCCACGCAGGAGGGCCTTGACACTTCTATGCCAAGAAGATCCGCCTGAAACTGCATCAGAAAATTATTGGAGGAAGCTCCCCCGTCTGCCTTTACGCCTTTAATCTCTACTTTAGCATCCTGCTCCATTGCCTTTAACACCTCATAGGTCTGATAAGCGATGGACTCTAAGGTAGCTCTGATTAAATGATTCTTATGAAAACCTCTCGTAATCCCCACAATAGTTCCTCTGGCATATTGATCCCAATAAGGTGCTCCAAGCCCTGAAAAAGCCGGAACTACATAAACACCGTTTGTATCTTTCACTGCCAGGGCAGCTTCTTCTGTCTCTGAAGCATTTCTGATTATCTGCAGTTCATCCCTTAGCCACTGTACGGCTGCTCCTGCAACAAATACACTTCCTTCTAAAGCGTACTGGATTTCTCCTTTTTCCGAAGCAGCAATAGTCGTAAGCAATCCATTATTAGAAACTATCGGCACATTCCCGGTATTCATTAAAAGAAAGCATCCTGTACCATAGGTATTCTTAACGTCACCTTTCTCAAAGCAGCACTGCCCAAAAAGCGCCGCCTGCTGGTCCCCTGCTACCCCGCAGATTGGAATCCTTCCGCCAAGAAGTCCTTTTTCCGTATAGCCAAACACATGGCTGGAGGGTTTTACTTCCGGAAGAATTGACTTTGGGATATCAAGTGCCGCAAGGATTTCATCATCCCATTTTAGTTTATTAATATCATATAACATGGTTCTGGAAGCATTGGTATAATCTGTAGCAAATACTTTGCCGCCTGTTAGCTTCCACATAAGCCAGGTGTCTACCGTACCAAAGAGAATATTGCCCTTTTCTGCCTCTTCTCTTACTCCTTTGACATTGTCAAGAATCCACTTAATCTTGGTAGCAGAAAAATAAGCATCCGGAATAAGCCCGGTGCGTATTCTTATCACCTGGTCTAATCCGCCTGCTTTTATTGCCTGCACCATATCCGAAGTTCTTCTGCACTGCCATACAATGGCATTATAAACCGGTTCCCCTGTGTGCTTATTCCATAGAATGGTTGTTTCTCTCTGGTTTGTTATCCCAATGGCAGCAATATCTTCTGCTTCTACTCCCAGCTTTGCCATAGCTTCCGTTGCCACGCTTATCTGGGAGGACCAGATTTCCTTAGGGTCCTGCTCCACCCAGCCCGCCACCGGGTATATCTGACCAAATTCCTTTTGTGCCTTGCTTGCGGCTTGTCCCTGCTTGTTGAAAAGAATACATCTTGAACTGGTCGTCCCCTGATCAAGAGCCATGATATAATTCTTCATACATCCTCCAAAAAAGACAACTGTATAACAGTCTTATAATGGTAGATTATACTATTAATCTGTGACTTATACAAGCTTTCTGCATTTTTGATTATTCTAAAATTCTTTTACTTTAAATAAATATACCTCTCTGGAGAAAGCCAGTTCGTCCGAATTATTAATTGAAACCGGTTGGTTCTTTTCTACTTTCTGTCCATTTACAAAGGTCCCGTTGGTGGAACCTAAGTCCGTAAGAAACACTTCTTCCTCTCTTATAATCAGCACCGCATGAAGCCTGCTTACGCTGCCTTCTTTTAAGGTCAGCTGGTTGCGGTTCTTATCCTTCCCTATATAGAAAGGGAAATCTTTAATGGGAATATCCGCAGAGTTTTCCTTATCTTTCGCTATAAGGTAATAGGAAGGCTCCGTAGGCTTAACATATATAACTTCGGTCTTATCCTCTTCTTCCAGCAGTTGCGTAGCAAATTCATCCTTTTCATATACAGTTTTCTTTTCTATTACAGCACTTTTTTTATTATCATTCTTTAATCCGCTGCCTTTATTCTCTGCATAAGCCATCTTACTTTCTGTTGGATTATTTTCTTCATATATTAATTTTGTCACCATTTTTGTACTCTTCATCTTAGGGTCAAACAATTTGGAAAATACATATCCCACCAAACATACCATCACTGCAATTCCTGCCATTGCCTTTACCGCATCGGTCTCTCCCATTTCATTAGATAATATACCGTTCTTATAAAGGATTAATAAAACACCAAACCCAACAGCTGCTGCAACTCCTGCCATTATGTAAGTCTGTATTTCATAGTAACTTACTTCCTCCTGCTTTTCATATTCACCGGGGAGATTTACTTCTGTTTCTGCCTTGTCATTTCCAGGACTTTTTGTCTCCTGCAAAAGCGAAATCTTCTTTACTTTAATTTCCTGGTGGTCATGGTCATATGCCTTTAATATGTCTTTTAATTTATGGAGAGTAGTATTCTTTTCCCTGCTCTCCTTATAGAGTGCATATATTAATAGCACCAGCGGCTCCTCCTTATAATCCGCCTTGTTCATGATAAATTCAAATAAAACCGCCAGCTGGTTTACGATATTTTCCCCATAGCCCGGAAAATAACATAGCCAAATATCTTCTAACCCTTCCTTTAAAAAGAGGTATTCCGGATAAATCAAAAAATCATCCTGCTCCAAAAAATATTCCATGCTGCTATCGATGGTTTGAAAGATTCCTCCCAAAAGTTTCTTTACCTCTGGAAAATGAAATATTTTATTCTTATATATATTTTCAACCGTTTTTAAATCCGTTACATCATAATAAAAAAGCTCTATGTTGTCAATGCTTCTGATTTCTGTCCTTAATAGTCCGGGAATCGTATACTGTGCCAGCATTTTATTCTTGTAGCTTTTTTCACAGCCCTCTCCTTTTAGAACCAGATAGTTGCTCTTCCTATCTTTTATATATTCTTTTTCCGGTCTGATACCTGCTTCTTCCATGAGTGCCTCCTTTATCCTATTGCAATATGCCAATTGATTTTTGCAGTGTTTTCAGTATACTGTCCGCTCCCGGCAGTTCTTTTGCACTATCCGTCGCAACCTGAAAGACCCGGATGAATTCCTCGTTATTGTCAAAGCTCTTTTCTTCCTCATAAATAAATTTGGTTCCGCCGCTTTTTAAAAATTCCTCAATTCCTCTTATTGGCATATCGAATCCATAATTTACGCTGGCGGTTATCTCTTCTCCCTTTATTTCAACAGTAACGCTGTATATGCGGGCAAACATTACTTTCTCTGTTATTGTATTCTGAAGTGCTGTTTTCATAGAGGCTGCTTCTTCACTGTTATCATACAACGGACGAAAGATTCCTTCCTCCAGATAGCTTTCATAGTCTATCTCCCCCGTAACCGGGTCTGCGCACTTTTTTGCTGCCTTTTCTCCATTAAGAACAGTAAGGTGAACCTTTCCTTCAATTACTGCCTTGTCATGAAGCAGAAAACAGGTATAAAGAAGTGCAGTTATTATAAATAGAATTAGCGGAAACAAAACTGCCGCTTCCAGGGTATAGCTGCCGTCTGTTTTTCTTTTCATAATAGAAACAGCCCTCCAAGATAGGATAGAAACACAAAAGGTATAAAGGGTATGGTATCCTTCTTTCCTGCTCGTTTTAAAACCAAAAGAACCAAAGATACAACAGCAGCAAGGGTAAGACTATAAAAAAGTAAGTTTAGATTATCCCGAAAGCCAAGGCACAACCCGGTTATACATAAAATGATTCCGTCCCCCAACCCTATCTGCCCTCTAATCAGCTTACTTAAAAGCAGCACCAATAACCCTATCACAAATCCTAATAGACGGCTTGGAACAGACAGTTCTCCTGTCACTGCAAAAAATACTGCAAGCACAACCCCTCCTGCGGCTAATATGGCTGCGGATATCTTCTTTTCCTTAAAATCCTGCCATCCGCATAAAAGAAGCCACAAGCCCATTAATATTTCTGATAATACCTTCATCTTTATACCCATGCTCCTTTCTTGACTTCCTTTTTTGTTTCTCATACCTGTTTCATCATTGTTTTTATTTCTTTTTCTTTTGGCACCTTTTACACAGACCTCTGCTGCCTGCCTCTGAAAGTGGGATTTTAAGTACTGTCCTTTTTAAAGCACTGCAATTGATATCCCCATGGTACCGGTCACCCGTATCGGTAATATAGACTGTTCCGGAAGTTTGTCTCATATTTTTGCATAACTCACAGGGATAATATTTACCGCCGGAAAGATTACGAAGATTCCCTATATTCGAAAAATAAGTTTCTCTTACAGAAATCTTTAAGTAGGTGCAATCCTCCCACAGATGGTACACGCTTCCGTTCTCCGTAATATATACATATCCGGTATCTTCCTCTTCGGCATTTTCCTCCTTCGTATCAGGATAATATCCGTTCCAGCCTCTCAATGTAACTCTTTGCAGGATAAAGAAATCATTTATCGCAAACAGTGTGACAGGCGGTTTGAGGTAATAGGAAAGAATAATATCTATACGATCATCCTCGCCCATAAAATCTGACAGATAAGTAGATACACCCTCCATTCCGCCTTCTATAATAGACTTATTGATATAGTCCTCCTCTACATAATCCGAGAGCTTAAGATGAAAATAAGCTGCATTAATACTCTTTGTAACAAGAAGATCCTTTAAGGTATCCGAAAGCTTGTTCTCACTGTCTTCTGGTTCCGCACCGGCAGCTTCACCGGAAAATTCTGTATTCCTTTTACCGCTGTCCTTGACAGAATCCTCTTTCCCTTCGTAATCCTTTATGTACTGATAGACATACCCATACCTGGCAATGTTAAGACCTTCCTTTGTGATTGCCTGCTGGAGCATGTCATGTAAATGGTATATCTGAAAAAAATACATGACTGCTATCATAGCATAAAGAAACAAGGGAAATACCAATGCACACTCTACCGTTAAGGAACCTTTACAGTTGCGTTTATTCTTCCTATGTACCATCTGGTATTTTCCTTCCTCATAAAGCGAACAGGGATATCCGCCTTTATAGATAGTGGATGATGCTTCCCGGAGAGAGATTGCTTCTTTATTTTGAAGACGGATATCCCTGTCCACTTTATGTTAATGCTAAACCGTTAGATAACGGAAAGCACTCAATATACATACCCTTTCTTTATATGATAGCGGTATACCCCATCTGTCAGTTCTTTGTCCCCGGTAATAAAAGGGAAATCAATAAATCTGCTTTCCATCTGAAACTCTCCCTCTGCTTCAAAGCCTGCCAGACAGTTTTTGATACAAAAGTTATCACCGTATTCCGCCCGCAGATTTTCCTGAATAAGGTCCAGAGAATGATAAGTCTTACTCTCCTTATTTTTTAAGAACAAAAATATATCCAGATAGGTTTCATAATCTGCGCAGCCAAATCCTCCATCCTCCTTTATCTTGGAGGCTTTCTCTAAAATTCTTTCTTTCGTCAGTCCGAAAATATCGGTAAGAGCTAAGGAAAAATCTTTTTTCTGCTTGATGATTGGTACACTTTTACCGGAAAATATAGCTGCCGTATCCACAAGAGCTTCACAAAATCCCCAGGTTACAATAATTACATACTTCACCGCCTCGATAATGGCAGGCATCCCGGTAAAGCCTACAAAGCCTGCTGCCATCACCTGCGCTTCTTCCCTGCTCTTTGTATCCGCAAGGAGTATTATGGTATCCGCAAGGCTTCTTAGAAGCACTATTTTATTTACCACACCTTTCAGATTATCCGAGTCTTTTTCTTCTCCGCATAATATGTATTCTTTTTCATAGCTTAGAACCTTCTTGCCGTTCTTTGGCCCTTTCATATAGTCGTCAAAATGCTCTTTGATATATTCGAGATATAAGATATTATTTAATATATCTGCCCCCTGCCCTTTCAAATCAAAAACAGACTTTAAGGAAGAAAACACAGGGGAATATATCCCCTTCTTGCTATCAAGACCAAATTCTTTGGCAGGTTTACCTTCATCTTCTTCCATCCCTGCTGTATTCATAATGCCGGAGGGAAGCTCTTTCGTATCAATCTTATTCTTTGAAACCGTATCCGTATCTTCAATTACCAGCTCCATTAGTCCGTTATCAATAATTTTATTCAGTCCCTTAAAAAAGGAACCGCTGTCCTTTGGCTTCATGCAGCCGGAATAAGAAAATTTAAGCGGACTAAAATCAAGACTGTTTACACATTCTTCATAGGTCCCTAAACTGTTCTCATAGGCCTGCCAGGAAGCTTTATCCGAGGTCAGGGATAATTTATGCTGTTTAAAAAACTCTTCTATAGCAGCCTTATTCGAAGAAATGCAAACTTCCATTCCGTCAAAGTCATACTGAAGTGCTCCGTCTGTATCAGATTCTGCTGGCTCAAGATCTCCCGGGATATTTTCAGAAGCCTCACCTCCCATTTCTTCCTTGTATTTCTTTAAGCTTTCTCCATACTTTGCAGCCTCCGCTTTCGCTTTTTCGCTAAGAGGTTCCATCTCATCCAATATCCTAAGGGCTTCCTCAATCGGCCCTGTTTCAGCCTTAAGAATACTTTCCAGATGCTCTCCGCCCATATTAAGATTCTCTATCAGCCCTTCTTCTTCCTTTTTATAATTCTCTATCTCTTCCTGTACCGCTGCAATTTCATCAGCATGCTTTTTCTTCTCCTTCTTGGTGTATTTGGAGGTATCGGCACTTTGCAGCGCCTTTAGCCTGTTACTTGCTTCTTCCCGCTTTCGGGGGCAATTATAAAGGCTTTGTAATTCGCCTCTTATTCCATCTAACTCTGTAAGCGGATTCAGATAATGGCCCCGTACCGATTGAAACAGCCAGTCATTGTCTATACCAAGGCTGTTTCTATCAACTGTTTCCGTCCATAGTTTCTTTACAAAGCTGCCTTTTATCTTAGCCATATCCCCTTCGGTTTTTATTCCATGCTTCTTCATTTCAAAGCCGTCTATGGCTTCCATAAGCTTAAGCACCTTGCCTTCAAGCTCTGCTTCTGTCTCTTGGGCATCCTGCTTCTGTTCTAAAATTTCTCCTGTTTTGCCTGTCCCTTCCATGATTTTAAGTTTCTCTAAAAGGCTTTTAACTCCATTTTCCGGAACCTTATATTTCATGTACTCGGATGCCTGCTTTGCAAACAGCTCTCCATCTTTGTCCAAAAGGGTCTGCGTTCGTGTAATATCAATTTTTTCTGTCTTAATGCCATAAGGTTGAAAGGAGAACGGAAGGCTTACGGGAAGCTCATCCATGTCCTTTCCCGGGTTAAAGGTATAGTCCATATATTCTTTCAGTTTGTCTGTTAACATATTGTAATCTGCATCCTTTGAGCCAAATCCGGTATCCAGGCCAAATACATGATATTCTTCAAACAACGGGCCATAGTACCCGGCAAATGCAGAATCCATGGAGGTATCAAAAGCCCTGTCCGCCATGACATGCCCGCTTTCAAGTCTTACGGCTTCTTCCGTCGTAAGAATGAGTGCCAGTACAGCAAGCAATATGATACTTAAGAATACGGTAATAACACCACTTTCCTTCTTTTTCACTTTGTAGTCCCCTCCTAATAAAAGGTTCCGGCATCTTTGGTTATTTTTCCCACCACTTTATTAACAACATCTGCTATAGCATCTCTGAAAATTATCACCAGGCCGATTAATACCACCAGAATCAATACCACTTCCACTACTCCTACTCCATCTTCTTCAACTAGAAATTCCTTTAATAGATTCATGTTCTTTTCCTTTCTTATTCCGTTATTTCTAATATTCTGTTATAGCTGAAAGGAGGACATCGCCGGTACCAGTATAATTACCATAACCAGGGCAAGCATTATCACCATAGGAATCAACAGCTTGGTGCCTGCTTCTTCTCCCGCCTTCTTTGCCGCTTCCTTTCTTTCCTCAAATGCCTTAAGAGTCTCCGCTTCCAGTATTCTTATAAAATCCGGAGAACCTTTTTGGATATTTTGCGCAAGGAGTGTACTAAACCGAAGGTATGGCATTAGCTTTACCCTCCTTCCAAATTCTTCGTAAGCTGTACTTTCGGATACTCCCATCTTAAGCTCTTTTACCGTATATGCCATTTCCTCAAAGGCATACTTCTTATCTCCACCCTTTTTCCAGTAATCCTCTGCAATCTTTATCCAGGCATTTGATATGGACATACCTGCGTTTACAAGAAGCAAAAATTTATTAATGATGCCAGGATAATCAAGCAGCAGTTCCTTATTCCTCTTTTCTGCCTTTATGGATACCTCTCTGTTTGTTAATGGGATACTTAAGCCAGCTGCTAAAAGCCCAAGCAGGAACAACTTCACTGCACCATTATTTTTTTCTTCCTGCCAGCTGACTGCGTAGCCGGGTATACCTTCCGGCAGGCTCAAACGTTTTTCATACCGGCTGTCTTTATCTTTTTCCTTTAAGGCATCTTTAAGCTCTTTTACTGCATTTTCTTCCTCTGTATAGGCCTTGGGCTGTACTATAAAGGCTCTGGTAAGAATTATGCTTCTATCCTGTAAGGTCAGCTTGGCAGTAACCTCTATCAGCTCCTTCTCCTTTAGTTCTTCATTATGTATACTCCCGTCATTTCCAAGAACCTTTGTGTCATTGCCTGACCAGTTCACCTTAATCTTCGTATCCGGGATACTTTTGGGGAAATATAAGGAGGAATTGATGGAATCAGCCGATTTGTTCTCTTTAAGGATATTTTTATCAAGATAGGCAATGCCCTTATCAAATTCTTTTTCTATTTCTTCTCCGGTTAAGCTTTCCGTAGAGACAGGTACCTCAAGCTCCTTATGAAGCAGCCTTCCGGCAGCATCCTTCATCAACGCTGTCAAGGTGGCGGATGTATCCTCTTCCTTCCAGGACGGCCTTTGAAGATATCTTCCTTCAATTAATTTCCCTCCTTCTTTATTGATACTGCCAAAAAAAGCCATTGCATCAAAAAGAAGGAACAGCAAAAGGGCCAGCGCAAGCATTTTGCCTCTGTGTATGCGTACTGTTTTTTCTGCATTCTCTCCAACATACAAGGCCTTTAATTTATCTTTTATCTCCTGGTTCGCAAAAGATTTCTTAGCACTCACCGGAATTATTTTATTCTTTTTAAGAAAACCGCCTGCTTTATCCTGCAGGAAAAATGCTAATGGATATAAAAACAGCAGCGGATGATCCTTTTTTGAAAGAGTGCCAACTAACTCTTTCTCATAATTTCTTACTGATAAAGCCAAAAAGGAAAACAAGATAATAATTATTCCCAGAATAATTGTCATAAAAGTAACCACACCCTTTCCAAAGCACCTATACCCGAATGTCTGTCAGCCTCTTTGTGACCCTGATAATTCCATAATAGACGGCAAGTACTGCTGTCATAATAAATACTCCCAAGAAGTTTCCATAGAGGGGGTCAAGAAATCCCGGTGATGATATTCTAAAATAACAGATAATCCCACAGGGCATAATATTCATAATTTTTGCTTCCAGGCGTTTTCCTGAAATCAGAGTCTGAATCTCCCTTTCGACCTCAATTTTCTCACTTATGGTCTTTTCCGTACTTCGCATAATACGTATACTATCTCCGCCGGTCCGTTTCGCTGTGCGAAAAACCTCTGCAAAATTCTTAATATCCTCCACATCACTCCTTTCACCCAAATCACTTAAAATATCCTCTGTATTCTGATTCATATAAATCTTGTTCACAATTGTTTCGAATTCCGGTATAATCAGGGAACCCTCCCCATACATCTGCCTTAAGTCTATGAGCGCCTGATGAAAAGCATTTTCAATGGAATAACCTGTATTTAAAGCAGCAATCAGGCTTAAAAGCGCATCTTTAAATTCTGTATTCAACTGCCATTTTCTCTTGTGGATATACTCTGCTTTTTTTCCTTTTACATAGATAAATACGAATGGGAGAAGCAAAAGAACTCCAATAAGGCTATTGTAAAAAAGAAAACCAAAGAAGGTACAGAAAATAATTCCTTGAAAGATCAACATGAATAGTTCTTTTTTGCTGTACTGGTATATATTATAATTTTCAATCACCCTGGACCCTTTCTCTTTACGGTACATCATAATAGTACCGTTATAACAATGGTGTGTATAAACTACACTATAATCCGGCAGCTTTTAACTTATCCTGGTTCTTAAGGACATTGCCGGTTGGTTTTAAATTCCCAAGCACTTTTCCCCTTCCATCCTCGCCGGTCTCTTCAAAGCTGTAAAGCTTGTTCAGCTGT
This sequence comes from Anaerocolumna xylanovorans DSM 12503, assembly GCF_900143645.1. Taxonomy (GTDB): domain Bacteria; phylum Bacillota; class Clostridia; order Lachnospirales; family Lachnospiraceae; genus Anaerocolumna; species Anaerocolumna xylanovorans. Next base: position 71,975 of record NZ_FRFD01000015.1, read on the forward strand.
ATCTCCCCTCCTTTCATATTCAGCACCTCTGTAATCTCAAGAACTTTTCTGGATTTATCCCTTAGTCTTCCAAGGTGTATCATAATGTCAATTGCCGAAGACACCTGCTGCCTTACTGCCATCAATGGGATGTCTGCTCCCATTAGTACCAGGGTTTCCAGTCTGCTTAGCATATCGGCCGTTGAATTAGCATGTCCGGTAGAAAGAGAGCCGTCATGCCCGCTGTTCATAGCCTGTAAGAGGTCAAGGGCTGCCTCGTCCCTTACTTCTCCGAGGATAATTCTGTTTGGCCTCATGCGCAGGCTGGTCTTAATAAGCTGCCTTATACTTACCTCATTCCTTCCCTCTACGTTGGCATTTCGCACCTCAAGCCTTATGAGATTGGGAATATTTCTAATCTGAAGTTCTGCAGAGTCTTCAATGGTAATCACTCTTTCGTCAGAAGGAATATAGTTAGACAAAACATTTAGAAACGTAGTCTTTCCGGAGCCTGTTCCTCCGCTGATAAAAATATTGTAACCGGCCTGTACAAGTTTTTTTAGGAATTCTGCCGTTTCCCTGGTTACAGAACCAATCTGTATCAGCTGTTCCACCGTAATAGGCTTTTCGGGAAACTTACGGATGGTTATCACAGGGCCTTCCAGAGATATGGGTGGTAATACGATATTTACTCTGGACCCATCCTTAAGACGGGTATCAACGATAGGATTGGACTCGTTTACAATTCGGTTTGTCTTGGCAACAATTTGCTGAATAATATCTTCCAACCTCTTCTCTGATTCAAACCCCTTCTTCCAGGGAAATATTGCTCCTGCTTTTTCTACAAAGATGTTTTTATAACCATTTATCATGATCTCTGTAATCTGCGGATCTTCTATAAGCTCCTGAAGCACATCCAGCCTTCGAATCGAGTTAAATACCTCTTTTCTTAGCTCATTTTTCTCCTTAAGAGTAATAAACTCCTCTCTGCCCTTACGAAGGAGCAGTTCATCCACTGTCTCCAGAATTTCTTCGTCCTCTACCTCACGGGTTAAATCAATACGCCGCCTTACTTCTTCAATTAGTTCCTGTTTTTTCATACTAGCTCCTTTAAGAGGCAGTCCTCATAGCTGTTTGCCTTCTCCTTTCCCACTCTGATTATAACTATTTTTTGAAGCAGTTCTTCGTAACCTGCCCATTTTAGCTGCAGAAAAAAGTTAGCAAGCTGTTCTTCATTTAGCCTGTCCTCCTCTGATACAAGATAAACCACAGAGCTTTCCTGAAGCACCTTTATGGATGCTTGTGTAAAGATTCCAATATCAAAAAGAACCGTATCATATTCCCAACTTGAGAGAAGCACAAACCAGTTGCTTACGTCTTCTGCCGTTAACTCATAAAGATCTGTTCCAAAGGAAACGCCCTTGATGTATTCAAAGTTTTCCCTTATGTTTACATATTCTTTTCCTTTCCTTACCAGTCCGGGTGCATTCTGTTTCAGATAATAGATAAATTCCGACAGTCCTGTTTCCCCTTCCTGTATTCTTAATTCTTTCAAAAGAGGATAGGCTAAAAAAGTGATAAAAAGAGTCTTTTTTTCTTCGCATTTTTCATTCCACAGGGACAAGGAAAATCCCTGGCTTAGTTTGCCTGGATTCAAGGAAATAACACTGATAATTTCTTTTTCCAGAGTATGTGCCCCTGTATTTCTTAGGGCACCCTCCGGCAGCAGCTCTCTTAATTCCTTCAAAATAGCCTCTCCCGGCTGGTACTTATAAATTGTATGTAGGGAAGATTTTTTCTCCGGTATGGGAACCGGTGTAAGCAGCACCAGATGACTGCAGTATGCCGCCATACTCTCCGCTTCCGGTGTTTCTTCTGCCAATAGAAGGATATCTGCCGTTTCAGCCTTTAGAAATTCCTTCAAGGTCTCTTCCTTTGTAAAAAGCTTGATTTGGAATAGTCCGGGGGCTTTACTTTTCAGATAATCTGCCAGATGCCTTAAATATTCCATATCCTTATCATAGATAGCAAGCGTCTTGTACAATTTATCTCCTTTCTGTATGAAAACTCCTAATGCATATCGCAAGCTTACTTGCCTTACCGCCCAAATAAGAAGCTTTAGAAATGCATCGCATTTTTAAACTATATCTATAGGAAAAGAAAGAGGAAAGAAAATCCGGGACAATAAACGGTAAGCAGTTTTGCAGCTACAAACCCTATGAGAATCGAAGCTGAAAAATGGATAGCCCCTTCTCTCTTATCAGTATTGCTATCGTAATAATGATACCAGTGCGGCTTCTTTTCTTTCATCGCCTTTGCCACGTACAGCTTATGCATATAAAGTTTTAAGGTAAGGATTCTTTTTTGGAATTGTTTTTTTCGAATAATTAAGATAACAGAAAATATGGCTGCTGCCAGAAATGATAAAATGATTGTTTGGATACCAAATGCCGCTCCATAAAAGCCTCCGATAACGGAAAACAGCTTTATATCACCGGCTCCCACTGCTCTGATAAAAAATAAAGGAAACAAAAGTGCAAACGGGAAAAAAATTCCCGAAAACCAAGATAAGATACTTCCCCATCCATGCCCTGCTATATATAAAACAAGACTCGCCATAAGACCTAGGGCTATCAGATAATTCGGTATCTTATAAGACTTAAAATCCTCTCTTACTGCTGCCAGGAGAAGAAAGATAATACAAAGGAATTTGTAGTCGATAGACTTCACCTCTTTGCTTTATAAGATGACATCATCTTACACCCGTTTGTATTATTTTGTCAACGAAAGAAGCAAAAGAAATGTAAATTCATTACATTACCTAAATTTTTTCGAAATCTTTGTAACTTTTTACCTTTCTTTCTCCTGAAGCGTAAATATATCCTGCACTCATACCTTCCTAGATTGCTATGTAAAATGAAAGTATGCTGCTGTCCCATACAATAGCAAAAATCCAGGCAATCCTAAAAGGCCTACCACCAGTGCATTTAAACTATTGACCCCAACTCCTAATGTAATATGACTGCTTGCTAAAATGGTATTAAGCAGATAAATTCCAAGCAAACCAAGGCATATTCTAAGAATAAAATTTACAATAAGGTCAAAGCGGCTTTTTAAAAAGCCAATCAAAAATAAAAAGACACAGATTGCCAAAATAGCCGCCAGGAAATACCATTTCGTCCCCATACAATTCCTTTCTGAAAATTAGCATATTTTTCTATCTAATGAAGTATATTCCGGTAATTCCGTGACTATACTATAAATAACCTATTTCTTATATAAGCCATAAAGGGCGGAATGGAGCAATTATGAAATTATTTGCAAAAAGAAAGAGGCAAGATAACACGGCACTGCTAAATGAGATTCAAATGACAAAACTTGCTCTGGAATCTGCTTATTCCAATTTTGAGAATGTGGTAGATCCTGATTTAATCGACTGCTATATTTATGAAGTGAATGCTGTCCAAAAACGATATAAATTTCTTTTAAAACAAGCTAAAATGCTGGAAGATGACTGCGGCGTTATTTAACCAATGAAACAAAATACCTTATTATAGAGAAAGGATAGCCAGAGACTTTGCAATAAGATTTCCGGTTATCCTTCCTTTTTATTTATTTCAAATTTGCCAAAAATCATATATGTCCAGGAAATAAAAAGTAAAATTTGTAAAGAGAACGAATGACAAAACGCCTGTCGGAAAAGCTGTTGACAAAGCCATTGATAACGGTGCAAATGCTCTAAAAAACGGAGTGGATTTCCTGTTCGGGGGTGGTTCTAAATAAAAAGACGGCTTGAATCAATAAAAAGAATTTCTTTAGCAGTTATAATTAGTCTTATAATCGCCCTGATAATAATTATATTTTCAGCCTGTATATTCTCTTTTCTTCCTTACTGGCTGGAAATACCTTTTTGTCTGGCAGTATGTCTGCTTATTATACGAAGCAAACATAAGAAAAAATAACTAGAACAGCTTCCGTGTACGAAACCCCCAAAGGCCATAATACACGGAAGCTGTTTTTTATTTATTACTCCAGTATTCCAATAGAATAAGCCGGCAGTGTAACAACTCCATCCTTTATCTCTGTTTTCGCCGCTTCGGTATCCAGAGAGCCGGCAAGCTTACTAAACCCAAGAGCTTTTACATCTATCTGCTTTGCTTCCTTTGAAAAATTGTACAGGAGAAGAAGCTTGCTGCCGTTATAAGTCTTGGTAACAGCAGAAATATCATTATTTGTTACCGCAGGTACAACTTCCACATCACCTCTTGCCATACCGGGAATGGTGTTTCTTAAGGCAATTGCTTTCTTATAATAATTATACAGGGAATTATCATCCTTTGCCTGCTCTTCTACGCTTCCAAGGGGATAGGATGTTTCTTCCATGCCGGCAGGCCCTTTTGTCATACCGGCAGAATCATTCTTAGACCAATACATAGGAGCTCTTTTATTCTCATCTTTCCCGCTTCCCGTCATTCCGATCTCTTCTCCGTAATAAACAAAGGTATTTCCTGTCATTGTCAAATTCATACCTGCTGCCATCTTTAGCTTATCAATGTCCCCGGAGAAATATCCATAGGCTCTGGCAGTATCATGGTTTGTGAAGAAGGGAGCGTCAATGCCGCTTGGATTGTATTTCTTAATACCATCCTGTACCTGCTTTAGACCCTGGGCAAAATAAAGCCCGGGAGGAGTAGGCGCACTTCTATTGAGTGTCTTTGCAATTACTCCGGTCTCAGTAGCAAAAGCAAAGTTAAATACACTGTCTATTCCGCTCTTATAATACTGGGCATATTTGGAGAAATTCGTCCAGACCTCGGCAACCATATAATTATCTTTATTCTTATCCTTAATAAAGGTGTTTAACCAGGAAAGTACTTCATTGTTTTTGTCCGTATCTTCTGCAAAATAATGAAGAGCTGCATCCAGCCTGAAACCATGGACTCCTATGTCAAGCCAGAAGGTCATAATGTCCTCAATATCTTTTCTTAAGGCTTCATTATCCAGATTAAGGTCCGGCATGCTCTGGCTGAAATCGCCTTCATAATACCAGTCGCCTACTCCCGTACTGTAATAATTTCCTTTGGCAGGTTTGCCCTCCACGAAGTTATAATACTTCACATAGGGATTATGTTCTCGGCATAGTTCCTTATGGGTGCATTTTTCCTGTCCGCAGGGTTCTATGGCAAGACTCTTAAGTGCCGACTGAAACCAGGGATTCTTATCCGAAGTATGATTAATGACAAGGTCCAGAATAATCTTGATCCCCCTCTTATTGCACTCGGCTGTCAAACGCTTGAAATCATCCAGAGTACCATACTGTGGATCAATGTCATAGTAATCCTTTACATCATATTTATGGTAAGAGTCAGATGGCATAATCGGCATCAGCCAGATACCGTTTGCCCCTAAGTCTGTTGTGGTATCCGGGTTCCCGTCATTGATGTAATCCAGCTTATCAATCAATCCGTTGATATCCCCGATTCCATCACTGTTGCTGTCATAGTAAGAATACAAGAATACCTCATAATAGGTCCCGTAGTTATCATCTATGGGTTTAGCATTAGTTTCCGTGGTACCTGTTTTTATATTCCCTGTCCCCTTTTCGGTCGTTTCCTTCACCGGCTCCTTGGAAGTGTTTTCCTTGTTTCCGGAACAGCCGGTAAATAAAAGAGCCAGGATAAGGATAAAGCTTATTATATGTGCTCTTTTTTTCATGTTAACTCCTTTCGTGAATATTAAATCTTTGATTTGATATTCCTGAATATGTAGTTGAAAAAACAGTTTTTTGTTTTTTCAACCTAATCTCCTTTCGTGAATATCAAATTACAGATTGGATATTTGTTCATTCCCATCTGAAAATCCGGCGTATGCAACAAGAAAGAGGGAAGGGATGTCTAAAGTTCCTTTCTCTCTTTCTGTATTTGCAAATCTATTCTGCTGTCAGCGCCGCACTACTGCTTAAATAAAATTTGAAAATGCTATGCCTTCTTCAATACACCTCAAGTTTGTGCCGAGGATTTCGAAGGCATTTGTGTGAAGTATGCTTTTCAATAATTCACATTAGCCCTTTACGGCACCTGATACGCCTTCCACATAATACTTTTGCATACAGATAAACAAAAGCGCAATGGGGATGGATACCAGAACCGCCCCGGCAGCAAACCGGTTATACCAGGTATTGATGAATTCTTTCTCAAGCATTCTATAAAGACCCAATGCCACCGTATAGTTGTTATAATTATCTCCCATGATAACACTTACGAAGATATAATCACCCCACGGTGCCATAAAGGAGGTTAATATCGTATATATAATTATGGGCTTTGATAAGGGTATCGTTATTTTTGTGAATACTTTCCATTTGGAGGCTCCGTCCAGCCATGCTGCCTCATCAATTGCACGGGGTATAGTATCAAAAAATCCCTTGGCAATATAAAAGCCTAAGCCGGCACCTCCGGAATATACAAGGATCAATGCTAAAAGGGACTGAGTAAGGTTTAATCCCTTTAATATATAATAAACTGCAATCATAGACATGAATCCCGGAAACATTCCAAGAATCAGGGCTATGTTCATATATGGCTTTCTCAATTTAAAGCGTAACCTGGATATGGCATAGGATACGGATAATACATAGAAGGTCGACAGGATACAGGAGCACACCGCAACCACTAAGGTATTCATGAACCAGCGCAGGAAGTAAAACTGAGCTGTATCCGTAAACAATGTCTTAAAATTAGCGGTTGTAAACTTTCTGGGGAAAAAATTACTGGAAAAAGCCTTATCCCCGCTAAAAGAGGTCATAACAACCCAGAGGATTGGTATCAGCCATATCAGGGCCAGAATCAATAACAAGGCATGCACCAGAACATTTTTTGTTGTCTTTTTGGTTCGATTAGCACTAGGTCTGCTCATTATTGGAAATCCTCCTCTCTGTTATAAGATGCCGTCTTTCTATAAGTTGACAACGAAAGCACTGCCGATATTACAAATACTAAAATACCGATGGTTGAGGCAAAGGAGTAATCCTTCATCTGCCCGGTAGTCAGTTTATACAGCCAGGTAACAAGTAAATCTGTCTTTCCAGCCTGATAATAGGATAGTGTATCTGGTCTTCCTGCTGTCAGGAAGTATATTACATTGAAATTGTTGAAATTACCGATAAACTGGGTTATCAAATAGGGCGTTGTTACAAATAGTACATAGGGCATGGTAATCTTAAAGAACATGGTAACCGGCTTTGCACCATCTACCCTGGCAGATTCATACAGGTCGGCAGGTATATTAGCCAGGATACCGGTTGTAATAAGCATTGTATACGGTATACCTACCCATAAGTTTACAATGATTACCGTAATCCTTGCCCATGTAGGATCGGACAGGAACGGAAGGTAAGTTCCCTGGGGTATCAAGCCCAGCTGGTGCAATAAAGCATTAACAGCACCACTGTTATTTAACATTGTCCTGACAACTAAAAGGGATACAAACTGGGGTACTGCTATGGAAATAACAAAGAGAGTACGCCATAATCCTTTTCCTCTTGTTTCCTTCCGGTTAATTAAAAGAGCTAACAGGATCCCTCCCAGATAATTTAATCCGGTGGCAAAAATCGCCCAGATAATGGTCCATGCCAAAACATGCCAGAAGGTATAAGAGATAGTCTGACCGGAAAAAAGAATGGTCTTAAAGTTTTCTAATCCGACCCAGGTAAATAAATTTCCCGGCGGCTGATGATCGTGATCATAATTGGTAAACGCAATCAGAATCATAAAAAACAACGGCAATACCGTAAACAGGACAATTCCTGTTATCGGAAGCGTCATCAGGGTCTTATGAAGATCTTTATCAAAAAGATCTCTTACCTCTTCCCGAAAGCTTAATGGCTTTTTGCCTTGCTCTTTGACTTGCTGAACCGTCAAGGCAGATTTAAGACCGGTTCGATAAAGGAGAATAAATGCAATGGTAATTGACAGTGCTACTACTCCATACAGTAAGATCAGCATGGAATTATCACCTTTTTGCAATACGAAAATACCAAGCTTTTTATCCATTACCATTCCCTGTTTATGAGTACCAAGATCCCTTAGTCCTCCCAGTGAATGAACACCGTTCTCTATCATATAAAAAATATAAGCAGCCTCCAGGCCAAGGAAGAGTAATCCCTTAACAATCTGTCCCCTTATAATATTGGATAATCCCAAGATGCCAAAAGAGAGTTTGGTAAAAATATCTCCCTTTATAAAATGTTGTCCAAAAAATGCAAACCACCGGCCTACCGCCTTGAAGGCCTTTACAATGGCTTTGCTTATTTTATGAAATATATTTTCTTTTCCCATTTTTAAACCATGCCCTCCATTCGCAGCCGGCTAACTTTGTAATCAGCGAAAAAGGGAAGTTACGGGCTGTAACAGTATAGCAGGTACTATATGCAGCAGCCCAACTTCCTTTTTCTTTACATATTATTTATTAGCCAATAGATGAAAGTATGCTATTAACCATGTCGTCAAGTTTTTGTTTTGCATTATCTTTTGTTACAGTACCATTTAAGACTTCAGCTCCGAAAGCCTGTGCAGGTGTCCAGTAGTTACCCATCTGAGGAATGGATGACTGTAAGGTAGCGTAGGAAGCCTGAAGACTTAAAGCAGCTACAGCCGGGTTAGCAAGAACATCCGGATCAGATGCTAATTTAATGTTAGTAGGAGCGATGTTTCTCTTTTCAAATCTAAGCTTCTGGCACTCTTCACCAGCTAAATACTGTGCTAATTGCATAGAAGGAACAGCAAATTTTGTCTGTGAATTAACACCGATTAACTTAAAGTCTGCAAAGTTACTAAGCTGTTTGTATTCTCCGTTGATTTTAATCTTAGGAAGACTGGTTGCTGCATAGTTATCGCCTAAAGCTTCTTTGATAGTATCTGCATTCCATGTACCGGAGCAAGCTGCTGCCAAAGTACCATCCTTTAATGCTGCTAAGATATTGTTATCTGCTTCATCCAGGAACTTCGGATTCTTTGCTAAATCAATAAGGTAGTTAGCAACTTCTACGCCTTTTTCATCATTGAAAGTACAGGAGGTAGGATCTGTTCCGTCAGGTCCGAATAATGTACCGCCGTTTGCAAAGAAGAAAGCGGATATATACCAGCCATTATCAAGATCTACGGAGAAGTTCTTTACCTTATCTCCCAAATCTTTTGCCATCATGTCATCAAGAGAAAGAACGTCCTTCTCTGTATATTTGCTCTTATCATAGTACATAAACCATGAGTTGGGTGTAAAAGGATATGCATAAATCTGATCGTTTACAGTAGCTGCCTTAATGGATGCAGGTGCATTATCTGCTGTGATCTTATCAACATCTAAGGTAATAGGATAAAGAATACCTGCGTTTACAAGTACGGACGTTTGGTCGGATGCGAATGCGAAAACATCTGCGCCTGCTGCGGGGTCCTTCTGAAGCTCTGTAGAAGCATCTGCTTCAGATACTACGCCGTAATCAAAAGTAAGATTGTATTCAGGATGTGCTGTCTTAAAGTTTTCGCACATCTCTTTTAAGATTTCCTGTTCTTCCTGAGGAGCCCATACTTTAAGAGTTACATCTGTAGGTGTCGTATTAGTAGCCTCCGGAGTTGCTGTATCAGTAGCTTCCTTCTGGTTATTACCTGTTGTCTTGTCATTTGTTGTGTTGCTGTCTTTTTTGCAACCGGCTAAGCTTCCGATTACAAGAATCATGACCATAAGCAATGTAAGAATCTTTCTGCTCTTCTTCATATTAAATACCTCTTTCCCATATTTTATAGATTGTTTCTATGCATAAACGCTTTCGCGCTGGTGCCTTAAGTTTCTTCTTTGTTTACTGCAATCCCCATATTTCTTTTGCGTATTCCTTAATCGTTCTGTCGCTGGAAAACATTCCCGCATTCGCTGTATTTAAGAAACACTTCCTATGGAATTCAAAGGAGTCTTTGTAATCCTTGTTGGCCTGTAATCTGGCATCCGTATAGGATATGAAATCCAACAGAAGGTAATAGTGGTCGGGCTCATGCCAGCTTGCTCCTTTTAAAATAGCATCATAAAGCTCTTTAAACATTCCGGTACCATCATCATCAAAGGTTCCGTCAGTCAGTGTATCAAGTACTCTTTTGATTCTGGGATTGGATTTGTAAATCTTAGCAGGATTATAGGTGTCCTTTATAGCTTCAATCTCTTCCACCCTTGCACCAAAGATATAATTATTCTCTTCGCCTGCCTGCTCTACAATCTCAATATTGGCCCCATCATAGGTTCCAAGAGTAACCGCCCCGTTTAACATAAACTTCATATTGCCGGTTCCCGAAGCTTCTGTTCCTGCAGTTGATATCTGCTCCGAAATATCTGCGGCAGGTACCAGCTTTTGCGCATAGGACACATTGTAATTGGAGACAAATACCACCTGCATCAGATCCTTTACATCAGGGTCGGAATCGATAAGCTTTGCAATCTCATTGATGTACTTAATGATTCCTTTTGCCCTGAAATATCCGGGTGCTGCTTTCGCTCCAAAAAGGAACAATGTAGGAGTAAAGTCCTTTATGCTTCCTTCCTTGATACCAAAATAGATATCCATGATGGAAAATGCATTGAGCAGCTGACGCTTATATTCATGAAGCCTCTTAACCTGAATGTCAAAAATGAAACTCGGGTCAATCTCAATATTCTCCTGCTTTTTTATATATTCAGCAAGCTGTTGCTTCTTGATGCGCTTGATATCTGCATACTGCTTGATAACCTGCTTGTTATCCTTATATTCTTCCAGCTTCTTTAAGTTATCCAGATTAAGAATCCAGGAATTTCCTATCTTGTCGCTAATAAAGCCGGACAGCTCCATATTGGAAAGGGCAAGCCATCTTCTCTGGGTAATACCGTTGGTCTTATTCTGGAAGCGCTCCGGATAAATCTCATACCATTCCTTCAATACATCCTTTTTTAAGATTTCGGTATGAAGTCCTGCAACACCGTTGGTAGAATGGCTGGCGAATACAGCGAGCCTTGCCATATAAATCAGATTGCCGTCAATAATGTTGTAAATCGTCTGCGCTTCATCCGTAACCTTGCCAAAAGCTTTCAGTTCTTTTACCAGTGCCCTTTGTAACAGCAGAACATATTTATATACATTTGGAATAACCGCTCTGAATAAAGATATACTCCATTTTTCAAGTGCTTCTGCCATAACTGTGTGGTTTGTATAGGCAAAAGTTTCTCTTGCAATACGAAATGCCTTAGCAAAGGAAAGCTTTTCTTCCTCCATCAGAATCCTTAAAAATTCCGGAATCGCCACAACAGGATGGGTATCGTTTAACTGTATTGCATATTCTTCCGGAAAATGACCAAAATCATTGCCGTGCTTTTCTTTATATCTTCTTACCATGTCTCTTACGGAAGCGGCTGCAAAGAAATACTGCTGCTTTAAGCGAAGTTTCTTGCCGGCATCGGTGGAATCATTTGGGTAGAGAAGACTTGAAATAGCCTCTGCTTCATCCCTGTTCTTTACTGCCTTATCATATTTCTGCTCGTTGAACAGCTCAAAATCAAACTCTTCTATGGGTTCAGCCTGCCACAGTCTTAAATAATTCACAGTATTTCCGCCATATCCGATAATCGGCGTATCATAGGGTACTGCATATACAGACTGGTTCTTAAAATCAATTCTTATCTTTTCCTTTTCTTTTCTGACAGACCATGGATCCCCAAATCTTTGCCAGTCATCAGGCGTCTCCTTTTGGAAACCGTCTTCAAAATACTGCTTGAACAAACCGTATTTATACCGTATTCCGTATCCGTTTAAGGGAATTCCAAGAGTTGCTCCGGAATCCAGGAAACAGGCTGCCAGTCTTCCAAGACCTCCGTTACCCAAAGCCGCATCCTCAATATCCTCAAATATTCCGATATCCAGATTGTTCTCACCCATCATTTCCGCATATGTGTGATAGAGTCCGCTGTTTAAGAGGTTACTGTATACCAGTCTTCCTACCAGGAATTCAGCGGACAGATAGGATACCTTCTTACTGCCTGCATCCTTATCCCAATCCTTCTTAATCATCTGCATTACTGCTTTGGAAACAGCATGGTAAAGCTCTGTGGTATCTGCTTCCTTTATGGTCTTGCGGTAATCCAGCTCCAGTATGGTACTTACATATTGTTTGAAATTGTTTTCCATTCTTAATTACCTCATAATTATTTTACTCTTGCATAAAGGCAAGCCAGATCATAAAGTTTCTTACAGTCAATTTCCTGATATTGTTCTTTCTTAAGCCGCCATTTCCAGTTATCTCCCACAGTAGAAGGAAAATTCATTCTGGCGGAATTATCAAGCTTTAAAAAGTCCTGCATCTGTATAATAGCTGCATCCGCAACACTTGCGTAGGCTGCCCGGATAATGGCATCCGGTAACAACCGAAAATCGGTAACCTGGAAATATTCCAAAAGCTTCTCAAGCTCCTTCCAGCTCTTCTTCTGCAAAAAGCCCACCAGGGTTTCATTATCATGTGTACCTGTATAAACCGCAATGTTAGAGGTTTTAAAATTGTGAGGAAGGTATTCATTATCCGCTGGACCGTCCAGACCGAATTCCAAAACCTTAATACCGGCAAAACCGGTTTCTTTAATCAACTTCTTTACGGGCGGAGTAAGTACTCCCAAATCCTCTGCTATAATCCTGGCATCTCCAATGGATTCCATAAAAACATCCGTAAGCTTCTTTCCGGGTCCGGTTTCCCATTTTCCTTCCACTGCTGTGGAGCAGCTTACCGGTATGGAATAGTAGTTTACAACTCCAATGAAATGGTCAACACGTATTACATCATAAAGGGCTGCCAGGCTCTTCATTCTTTCCCGCCACCACTTAAAATCCTGTTTCTCCATTACATCCCATCGGTATAAGGGATTTCCCCAGCGCTGGCCTTCTGCCGAAAACATATCCGGCGGTACCCCCGCAACATGAATGGGTTTCTTTCTCTCGTCTAACTCAAACAAATCTCCGTTAACCCACACATCACTGCTATCCATAGCCACATACAACGGAATATCTCCAATAATAGAAATTCCATTATCAGCAGCGTATCTTTTTACCTTGTTCCATTGCTCTTTGAATTTATACTGAACAAATTTCCAGAAATCAATTTCTTCTGATAACTGCTTTTCATATTTTTCAATGGCTTCCTTTTTACGGAATGCAATATCTTTATCCCAAAGCTGCCACTCTTTGTTCTCAAAATGATTTTTCAAGGCCATATAAAGACTGTAATCATGGAGCCAGAATTCATTTTCCTTCAGGAATTTACTGTACTCGTTACTTTCCTTGTGCCTGCTCTTATTAAAAGCTTTCTTAAGGATTTTAAAACGGACATTATATATCTTGGCGTAATTAATCTCTTCTTCTTTCTTTCCCCAATCAGCTGATGAGACTTCTTCTTTGGTCAGCAGTTCTTCCTCTATCAGTATATCCAAATCTATAAAGTAAGGATTTCCTGCAAAAGCTGAAAAGGATTGGTAGGGGCTGTCTCCGAAGCTGGTAGGTCCGACAGGAAGGACTTGCCAGTATGTAAATCCGCTTTTTTTCAAAAACTCTATGAACTTATAGCTTTCCTCACCCAATGTACCAATACCGTAAGGTGATGGAAGTGCGCTTACCGGCATAAGCACCCCGGCTCCTCGTTTTAAACTATTATTCTCTGTCATGTCTGCTCCCATCAATGCCGTTAAGCATCCTGCAAATTAGCTTTTTCAATATTTTCGATAATTTTCGAAAACCTATATATAGATTAGCATCATAATGCGGTTTTGTCAATATCATTTTTTATTATTATGGTCAATATTTATATTTAATTTACTAATATTCCTTTTTCTTTGTTTGTTTTTATAAAATCTTGCATATTTTATGCCTCTGTTTCTCTGAAAATAGTTCAAAAATTCCTTCTTCTTTTTGCTATTCCACCTGTTTTTTCGAAAGTAAGTTCTCTTTGCTTCTGATATTTTCTAAATGGCAAAATATCATATGTACAAATCGTATAAAAATTCAGACAAAACACATCATAATGCACAAATCTTAATTGCCTATTGAAATGTACAATTTTGGAGTTTATACTTAGAGTATTGTTATTATGTGTAAAAAGGCCTTCAATATTACTAAACTGGAGAGAGATATATCAATGGCAACAATCAAAGACATCGCCAATAGACTTGGAATAGCAGTCAGTACTGTTTCAAAGGGGTTAAATGGTGCAAGTGACATCAGTGATGATATGCGTCAGCTTGTACTGGATACCGCTGTTGAAATGGGCTACACTTCTAAAAAAATGAGAACATCAACTACGCGCAAGGTATGTATATTTATTGAAAATATGGACTATGAGAACATCGACCAGTTCGGATATGATATCATCGTGGGGTTTAAATTATCTGCTGCCAGACGTCACTGGGAAGTTACTGTTGTCCCGTCAAGCCTGACTCTCCAGACAGAAGAAAAATATGACACCTATATGCTGAAAAACGGTTACAGCGGTGCCTTTTTTCTGGGGTTTTCCTTACATGATGATTGGGTTATACAGCTGAATAAGACAACTGTCCCTACAGTACTTCTGGATAACTACATTGAAAGAAATAACCATGTGGGATATGTAGGTACGGACAATGACGAGGGAATCGACCTGGCGGTTGACCATTTAAAAGAATTGGGTCATAAAAAAATTGCTTTCCTTAACGGTTCCAAGAATTCTATGGTTTCCGACCAGCGTTACAGCGCTTTTATAAACAGCATGAAAAAGCACGGTCTTACACCGGATGAGAATCTCATAGAATTTGGTTATTATGTACCGGACTGCGCAAAATACCATGTCCCGTCCTTTTTAAAGAATGGTGCTACGGCAATTATCTGCGCCAGCGATTTGATTGCTTCCGGTGTTATTACAGAGGTTGTAAAGCATGGACTAAAGGTTCCGGGTGACATCAGCGTAATAGGCTTTGATGACCTCCCCATTGCTTCACATCTGTCTCCCCCGCTTACAACCATACGGCAAGACCGTGTAGATCTTGGGAAAAGTGCTTTTCTTTTGCTGGACGGATTAATTCACAATGTCTCTATCAGTAAGCTTCTTCAAAGAGCAAAATTCATTAAGCGCCAATCTACGGCTTCCTGCAAGAGCAAAACGGAAATAAAACTATAAGGTGAATCCGGAATACGGTTAATAGACTACAAAAAAGCGGCATAGCCTGAGGCTACACCGCTTCTTTTCTATTCACTAACCCGGTAAACTTATCTACTTTCTTTTGATGTCTCCATCCAGTTTCCATATCTGCTCATTATATTCCCGTATAGTACGGTCAGAGGAGAAGTACCCGGCCTTACTGATATTAACCAGCATTTTTTCAGCCCAGCCTAAACGGTCTTTATAATCGGTATAGGCTTCTTCCCGTGCTCTTATATAATCCTTAAAGTCAAGCAGTGACATAAACCAATCCTTATTAAGGATTTCTTTGTAAAGCCTCTGAAGATTTTCTTTTTGGCCGATGGCTAACATTCTTTCACTGATTATAAAATCTAATGCCTTCTTAATATCGTCATCTTTTTGATAGTATCTTTTTGAAATATAATCTGCTTTTTGATAATGCCTGATTACCTGGTCACTGGTTTCACCAAAAAGGTAAATATTCTCCCCGCCTACCAAGTCACTGATTTCAACATTTGCACCGTCTAAGGTTCCCAAAGTCACGGCTCCATTGAGCATGAACTTCATATTACCCGTACCGCTGGCTTCCTTGGAAGCTAAGGAAATCTGCTCTGATATGTCACAGGCAGGTATCAGCACTTCTGCCTTCGTCACATTATAATCTTCTACCATGACCACCTTCAGATAAGGGCTTACCTGAGGATCGTTATTTATTAATTCCTGAAGGCAGAGAATCAGATGAATAATATCCTTTGCAATTATATAAGCCGGTGCGGCTTTTGCACCGAAAATAACTGTTATCGGTATTTCAGGCAGTTTCCCGTCCTTAATTTCCTGATATTTATATATGACATACAAAGCATTCATCTGCTGGCGCTTATACTCATGAAGACGTTTAATCTGAATATCAAAAATAGAATTTTCATCTATTGTAATTCCCTGATCCTTTTCCAACCAGGACTTTAGCTTTCGTTTATTTTGATATTTAATATTCAATAATCTGGAAAGTACTCTTTCTTCTTTTCTGAAATGAATCAGCTTGTTAAGCTCCATAGAATCCTTATGGAATCCATCTCCTATCAGGCTTTCTATAAAAAAAGCCAGCTCCCGGTTGCAATGCAGCAGCCAACGCCTAAACGTAATACCATTGGTCTTATTATTAAATTTCTCCGGATACAGCTTATAGAAGTGGTTCAATTCCGTCGTCTTTAGAATATCCGTATGCAGGGCGGCCACACCATTCACGCTGAAGCCATAATGAATGTCCATAGAGGCCATGTGTACCCTCTCCCGGCTGTCTATAATAGCTACTTCTTCCTTGCCATACTTCCGCCTCACCCTGTTGTCCAGTATTTCAATAATGGGTACTAACTGGGGAACCACTTTCTTTAAATAATCCAGAGGCCATTTTTCTAAAGCTTCTGCCAAAATGGTATGATTCGTATAAGCACAGGTTTTCGTTACGATAGAGATTGCCTCATCCAAAGCAATTCCCCGTTTTATAAGCAGTCTGATCAGTTCCGGAATTACCAGGCTTGGATGGGTGTCATTAATCTGTATTACCGCATATTCATACAGGTCATGAAGGTCGCTGCCCCGTCTTACTGACTCTTCCAGAATAAGCTGTGCTCCGCAGCTTACCATGAAATACTGCTGGTAAATACGCAGCTGCCGCCCTGCTTCATCACTGTCATCGGGATATAAAAACAAAGTGAGATTTTTTTTAATATCCTTTTTATCAAACTCAATCCCTTCTTCTACAAGGCCTTCATCCACTAATTCCGAATCAAACAAATGCAATTTATTATTCCTGTTTTGATATCCGATTACATCAATATTATAAAGTATGGATTTTACCTTAAAGCTTCCGAATTCCACTTCATAGGAATTCTTCTTCTTAGTCAGCCAGCAGGCTTTCTCCATCCATGGATTCTTCTCTTCTTTTTGCAGAAAATCTTTAAAATGCTGTTTAAATAATCCCAAATGATAATTCAGCCCAATACCGTCACCCGCCAGACCCAAAGTTGCTATAGAATCCAAAAAGCAGGCTGCCAGACGTCCAAGTCCTCCATTTCCCAACGAAGGTTCCGGTTCTGCTTCCTCTATTTCAGTCAAGTCCTGCCCGGAGGCTGCCAGCAGTTCCCTCATATCTTCATAAATACCAAGGTTGATCAGATTATTTGATAAGAGTTTGCCTATTAAAAATTCTGCGGATATATAATAGAGCTTGCGCTTCTCATCTCTTTCTGTCCTGTCAGCGGCCAGCCGTTTTACCATGCCTAAAAGCCCCAGAAGCAGTTCTTCCCTGGTACAAGCTCCAATGGTCTTTCCAAACTGCTGCTCCAGAAGCTTTGTAAGAAGTCTTGCCGAATCTTTGATTTTCTCCGTAACCTTCCTGATTTCTCCAAAACGTCCGCTCTCTGTTACTGCCGCTGCCAGAAATTCCGTCTGTGCATGCAATTCTTCCAGGCTGCTTAGCTTCCATTCCCAGTTTGGAGACCCCAGAGTACCCGGCGTATTAATACGTCCTTCATTTCCCATTTCAAGTATATCCTGTACGGGTATAATTGCTATTTCAGCCAGATTATCCAACGTATAACGGATAAATTTATGGGAAATGGAGCCTGAAACATAGCCATAAGCATAAAGCTCCAGCTCTGTCTCATTTTGCACTTGCCCGGACTGGTTTTCAAACCAGCCAAGTATTGTTTCATTATCATGGGTTCCCGTATATACCATCATATTTTCCCGGTCGGGAAATCCATTATTTCCTTCCAGCGGGTCAAAGGAAAACTGAATGATTTTCATTCCTTTCAGGCTATAATGATCCCTTAATTCATAAACCTGCGGTCTCATTTCTCCCAAATCTTCCGCCACAATATGAATATCCGGATAAGTTTTAAGAAGAAGGTCAAATAATTCATAGCCGGGAGCTTCCAGCCACTCTCCCTCTATTGCAGTATCACAGGAAGCAGGTATTTTCCAGTAAGTATCAAAGGCCCTAAAATGATCGATACGGATGATATCAAATAGTTTAGCGGTATATCCAAACCTTTCAAGCCAAAAGTGAAAATTGTTTTCTTCCATCCGCTCCCAATTATAGATTGGATTGCCCCATCTTTGCCCGGTACGGCTGAAATAATCCGGCGGTACTCCTGCAATGAAAACCGGATGTCCATCCTTATCAAGCAGGAAATCCTCCTGGTTTGTCCACACATCCAGAGAATCTATCCCCACATAAAACGGAACGTCCCCCATGATTTGAATTCCTGAATGATTGGCATAACTTTTCAGCGCCATCCATTGACGGTAAAACTCATATTGGACAAACATCTCATAACGAATATCTTTCTCATATACTGTTTCATCAAATCTTCTGTCCTGAATCCAGTTCTTATGCTCCGTTTTCCATTCATTCCAGCATTTTAATTCATTCTTCTTCTTTAAAGTTAAAAACACGCCGTATAAATAAACCCACTCCTGCTCTATGAATTCCTCATACTCTTTATCCGGCAGAAAAGCTTTAAAGGCCATTTTTAAGTATTTTTCTTTATACTTTCTTACTTCCTGGTACTTGATTTTCGTGCTTGTCTTTCGAAAAGCCGGCGGGACATCTGCCAATAGCCCCTCTTCATACAGTCTCACCAAATCAATATATATTTCATCACCTGCCATCGAGGAATAGGGCTGATAGGGAGATTCTCCGTATCCCAAAGGATTAAGGGGCAAAATCTGCCATATACTGATATTGCTTTTCTTCAAAATGTCGATAAATTCGTAGGTCTGCTTTCCGAAATCTCCCACTCCATAGTCGGCAGAAACGGAAGCTACTGGCATTAATACTCCTGCTTCTCTCATTCAGTTCTCCTAATATTTATAAAATTTGTTTATTAATAAGCCTTCCATGTAGTCTGTTGTTTTTCATAATAACATAATTCTATATTTGGAACAAACTAATTACTTCTTCTAATTCCTTGGTTTTATCTTTTAATTCTTTTGCTGCATCTTCCATAGTATTCACATGCTCTAACTGTCCGGACACGAATTCCTTAACAACAGCTGATGATGCTGCCGTTTCTTCTGCCACAGAGGATATATTTTCCATAGCTTCCAGGGATTTATCTCTTTCGGAATCCATGTGTTCAACGTGAGTCCCTACTTCTCTTAATTGAGCTAAAAGTTTTTCCATGCAATTATTTATATTATTAAATACCTCTACTGTGGAATCCACCATATTATTTTGCTGTACTACAATTTCCTCTGCCTCGCTGGCAGTATTGACAGTAACAATTGTCTGTTTTTTAATTTCACCTACTACCCTTTGTATTTCATTGGCAGCTCCTGCCGAGCCTTCTGCTAATTTGCGGATTTCGTCTGCCACTACGGCAAATCCTTTTCCGGCTTCGCCCGCCCTTGCTGCTTCAATAGAAGCATTCAGAGACAGTAGATTGGTCTGCTCGGCCATATCATTAATGACTTTTACAAGCCTCTCTATATTGACTGAGTCTTTCTCTAATTTCTTAATATCATCTGATACGTTATGAGTTGCCTCCATAACCTTGGATGATTGCCCTGTTAAATTATTTGTTGTATCTATTCCTGTAGTAATCATATCCTTTGTATAATCAGCCAAATCAGCCATAGTAACAACATTTTCTTTTACAACCACAATCTTTTTTGACAATCCGTCAATCTGCGCCAGGCAATCCTGTATATCTTCCGCCTGCTGTGTAATTCCTGCGTCAATTTCCGTACTAAGGGATAATATATTATTTGCTTGTTTTTCCATAGCCTTAGAAGAATCCGATACATTTTGTGAAGCAGCAACTACTAACCTGGTTACCTGCATAACCTTTATGATCAGATTTCTGGTATTGGTAATAGTTTCTTTTACTGCCCCTGCTAATATACCAAATTCATTTCTTTTTTTCACATCCATTTGTACCGTTAAATCACCTTTTGATACAAATGCAAGCTTCTTTGTAATCTTTTTAATGGATGTACCTATTCCTGCCGTAACGACCCCGCAAACTACCAGAGCAATCGCACAGGCAGTCATAACAAGATACAACGTTATTCTTTTTATTTCATTTGCTTTGTCTAATACAAAGGCTTTCGGAACTAATGAACATATGACCGAACCATCAAGAGAATTCTTGCTGTACATAAAGAGGTATTTTGACCCTTTATAATCAATATACTTAAAACCCTGGGAATCTTTATCTTTTACTGCCAATTTATAAAAATCCTGATTCGTAAACTGAAAACCCTCTAAGTCTGTATTTAACAATAGCTCTCTTCCATTTTTTGTAATATAAGCAGTAACACTTCCTTTTTCCAAATCTAAACTCTTAAGGATATCTTTTATTGACTTACTGCTTACATCAATAATTACACAGGCTTCGTTACTCTCAAAACTACGTACAAAAGATATTGCATAATTCTCTTTTGATACCTCTAATTTCTCATCAACTAATGGATGGGTATCCAGCCAAACTCCATTAAAGAATCCTTTAACGGAGTACTTCCCTTCCTCACCATTCACTAAATCACTATAAAACCCCGGTTCCCTTTTTGTTGTTGTAGATACTAAATCCGTCTCTTTATTTGTAATAACATGAATCCCATCAATAAATTCGTTGGATACCTGCATAGCATAAAGGGTCTCTTTTAAATTTGTATATAATTTATTATTCTCAACGGGATCATTTTTGCTGTTTCCAATAGTATAATTGACATTATTACTATCGACTGTTAATTGAAGAGAATTATTTTCTATGGATTTAAATCCAAATTCCAGATTTTTTACTGCCATATCAATAGCCTTCATAGTCGATTTCTCATAATTTTCTGCCATTCCCTTAGAAGCTTTGGAATAAGAAATTGCTCCAACCATTATTACAAAACCGATAGGAATCAAAAATCCAATCAACAACTGTGTTTTTATCCCCCAAAAATATTTTCTCTTTTGTTGTTTATCCCCCATAAACTTCCTCTTTTCTATGCAGTTTCAAAAGGTTCCGTATCATTTTCTTTTCTTAGTTTCGCCTGAAAAATAATTGGGCACTTTTCTGTTTTTATTATTCCGTTCGTTACCTGTACCTCACGATTATCGAATAAATTTTTATAAATACCATCCTCTGCCTCTATGCTGACTTCCGGACAATTGCCTTTCACACGGAATATACCCAGTAAACCGTCATTCTCCTCTTTATACCGGCCAATAATAATATCCTTCTCTTCATATGCCTTTAAGGAGTATACCCCCTGACTTCTTAACGCATTTTGTTTTATCTGGTAAAGATTCTTCATTAAATCGGATATATCCTTTTCTTCTTCCCAGATAATAATATCTTTATCAAAAATACTTGGCCTGTGCTCTGCCTGCACCTCTTCCCCTTCATATATCAGGGTTGTTCCTTTTTCAAAATATGAAAATGCAATCCAGTTGATTCTATCTGCTTCTTCCTTAACATGGGATGCCAGTCTTTCATTATCATGGTTTTCCAAAAAACGAAGTTTCACATAATTTTCAGGATAAATTCCCTCCTGCATTATCAGACTCTCAATGTAGTGACCAAGGCCGTGTTTTCCTTTCAAATATTTAACAAAGCCCGGATACACATCATAGTCATAACATAAATCAAAGGCTTGATATAAATCATTGTCTGTGGAGCATTCCATATGATGGTCTCTCATATATTTAACAAAACTATAGTGTGAAGATTCTGCCAGCCATATGCAGTCGTCTTTTATTTTTTTTACCTCTTCTCTTGCTTCTTTCCAAAAATCAATCGGAACCATAGGGGCTACATCACAACGGAAGCCATCCACAATTTCGGCCCACATCTTTAATGTATCAATCTGATACTGCCACAATTCAGGATTGCTATAGTCCAAATCTATAACATCTGTCCACTCACCAATCCGGTTTCCCATTTTACCGTCTTCTTTCCGGTAAAAATACCCGGGATTGCTTTTCGCTAACAACGAATCCGGTGACGTATGGTTATATACCACATCAATAATACATTTCATATCTCTTTTATGTATCTCATCCACCAGGAAAATAAAATCCTCCATGGTCCCATAATCAGGATTGGTCTTTCTGTAATCACTAATTGCATAGGGGCTTCCGTCTTTTCCTTTTCTTTTTGCTTCCCCTACCGGGTGGATGGGCATCAGCCATATAATATCAACTCCCAGTCTTTTTATACGGTCAAGATCTTTTGCAAAGGCCCGAAAAGTGCCTTCCTCTGTGTGATTTCGCATAAACGCGGAGTACATAACCATATTTCTTAGGCCGGTTTTTGTATCTCTTGCCATGAATTTACCTCTCTTTTTATAGAAAAGGCTGCTGCAAAAAATAGAATATATTATTTTGCAACAACCCTTCTTATTTATGCAATAACTAAATTAATTCGCCTTTACTTAGCTACTTCCGCTACTTCATTAATAATATCCTGCCCGCCTTGTGCAAGCCAATTCTTTGTAAAAGTGTCAAAGCTGTCGATAGAAGCCTGACCTAATACTATTTTTGCAAATGTTTCTTCCTGCAGCTTTTCTAAGTTAGACCACTTAGAAGCCATTGTATCCGTCTGTCCGTAATATAAACTGTAAACCCTGTCATACCCATCTTCCATTAACGGACGGGCTCCGACCATAATAGATATCAAACGTCCGATATTAGCAGGAGCTTCCTCCTTGGTCAAATCCCAATTTTTGATACTGTAATTGTCATAGGGCTCTTTCTTTAATTTCTTAATAACTTCCATATCGTTTTTCAATAACTTATGGGTACTGAAATCAACACTATCCATTGTTATGTCACCGTTCATATATTTTTTAAGATAATCATAGGATACTTCGATTTCATTGGCATTATCATAAACATTAAATAACGGATAAACATCGGAAGGATTTAATTTTGCTTTCAAGCCTGATGCAATCCAGCTCTCTTCATCTCTTAATAATAAATTGATGATTTTAGCAGCTGCTTCCGGGTTCTTGCAATTCTTAGTAACAACTATGTACTGGTTAGTCGGTGCTGACATACCGGAAACAAATTTTCCTTCACTGTTTAACGGTACTTCATATGCCTGCCAGTCAAAAGTAGGATTTTCAAGTACGGAATTCTGTACGGTATAACCACTCCACCAAGGACCAAAGAAAATTCCGGCTTTACCGGCTAAAACAGGTTCTGAACTATCACTGCGAACCAATAATTCAGGATCAATTAATCCCTTCTTATACATATCAGCTAATTTTGCCAATGCTTCCTTGGTTTCAGGAGCAATAGAGCCATAAGTTACATTGCCGCTGCCATCCTTTAACCAGTAGCGGGGGAATGAACCATAAGAAGCAAATATAGCATCAAAACCGAACTGGTTTTGGCCTACATTAGCTAAAAATCCTGTGTTAGATGCTCCTACGATACCGATTGTGTCAGCAACACCATTGCCATCAGGATCTTTGGTTACAAAGCTTTCCGCAACCTTTTCCAGATCTTCAACAGTTTTTGGAACCTCTAAGCCAAGGGCATCCAGCCAATCTTGTCTGATCCACATGGTATTTACGCTGGAAGATGTAAGTTCAGGGGCAGGAATTGCCATCATTTCACCATCCACAGAGATTAAGTCCTTCAGGGCATCTCCGCCGCTGCTTACAAAGCTTTTCAGTAAATCAGAAGCATTACTGTCAAAAGCCTTTGTAATCGGCTGTAATTGGTCATATTTTAGCATAGCACGATATTGTGTTGCATTTACATTCATAATATCAGGAAGCGTATTGCTTGCTATACACATATTTACCTTTTGCTCCAAATCGGTGGTTGAAGCAACCCAATCATAGGTAATATCAATATTAAACGTATCTTTTATCATGTCAAGGTAGTCATTCTTTTCTATGCTTTCCCCTTCAGGAAATGTTGCATTGGGATTAAGTCCAGCTCCTAAATGAATGGTAACCGGGTCTGCATATTTACCAAATGGATCAGTTAAAGCGGTGTCTGTTGCTGCCGGAGCTGCTCCATCATCCTTTGTGGAATCTTCCGTTCCAGCATTGGCTGCAGTCGTGTTTTTGCTGTCTGTGTTGTTTTCTTTTCCACAGGCGGCCAATGATATAATTATCATTGCCAAAGTTAATACAGTTGCCGTAATTTTTCTTAGTTTCATTTTTTTCCTCCTCTTTTTATAAACACTTTATATTTACATTGGGTCATTCTTTTACTGAACCCAAAGTAATACCGGTAACAAAATACTTCTGCAAAAACGGATAAATTATTAAGATGGGAATTATGGCAATAAAAACCTTGGCTGCATCCAACGATTTATTATTCAGTTTAAGCGCTTGCTGAATCTGCTCCACATTCATGGTAGAGAAATCTGTTGTTACCACCATTTGCTGGATATAGGTCTGAACCGGATAGTTCGCCTGCTTTGTACTTAAAACCAATCCTTGAAAAAATTCATTCCAATGTCCCACTATCGTAAACAGCACAATGGTAGCAATAACCGGTTTCGACAGCGGAATGAAGATAGAAAAAAATGTCTTCCATGGTCCTGCGCCATCCACATAAGCCGCTTCCTCCAAAGCACCCGGTAAGTTACGGAAAAAATTCATGACCAGAATTACACTGAAAACCGGAAGGCTTCCTGCCAGGACCAGTCCCCAAATATTATCAATCAGATGATAGTTTTTCATTGTCAGATACCAGGGCACCGTACCGCCGTTAAACAGCATGCAAAACACCAATATCCACATGAAGAGGTTTCTTTTAGGAAATTGTCTGATGGATTTGGATAATGGATAGGCAACTAATAAGATACAGCCTACGCCGACAATTCCGCCAAGGACCACCCTCTTGATTGAAATCCAGAAAGATACAAAAAACGCTTTCTCTCCCATAATCCTCTCGTAAGAGAATAAATTAAATCCAACCGGCCAGAAAGAAACTATTCCTGCATCCACTGCGGTTTTATTACTTAGTGAAATACACAGTATATACCACAGGGGAATGATACAAAGTAATGTTATAACAATTAAAACAATTAAATTTATTACATCAAAGATCTTCGAACCTAATGTCTGATGTTCTATCACAACCCGTCACTCCTTTCCGTCTTAGAATATCTTGTATCCGGCAAATTTATCTGCAAGCCAATAGCCAAGAGCAATCAGTATTAAGCTCACTCCGGATTTCAGAAGCCCTACTGCCGTAGCAAGACTGAACTGCAGATCCACAAGGCCTGCGCGGTAAACCCACGTATCTATGATATCCCCCGTAGAATATACAACCGGATTGTATAAATTGAATATCTGCTCAAATCCCGCATTTAATATATTTCCAAGTGACAAAATAGCCAGAAGTACAATAGTTGATTTAATACCCGGAAGGGTTATATGTAATAAACGTCTAAATCTTCCTGCACCATCCACCGCTGCGGCTTCGTGAAGAGTCGGGTCAATTCCAAGAAGTGCTGCAAGATAAATAACTGCATTGTATCCAAAACTTTTCCAAACATCTGTGCCGATTATCAGCGGTCTGAATAAATCAGCTCTGCCGAAAAATTTTATTGGTTTTAGCCCAAACATAGAAAGGAATTCATTAATTGGTCCGGTATACGCAAAAATATTCAATACAATGCTTCCCAAGATAACCCATGAAAGGAAATATGGAAGATATACAATTGTCTGAATCGGTCTGCCAAATCTTTTCCACCGTAATTCGCTTAGCAATAAAGCGAAAGCAAGCGGAACCACAAGATTACCAATAATTTTTCCTATGGCGATTACCAATGTATTTATAAACACCTGTTTTATATCGCTCATAATAAACATGTATCTGAAATTATCCAATCCAACAAACTTTGATTTGAAAATTCCCTGTACCGGATTAAAATCCTGGAATGCCATGACAACTCCGAACATAGGGACTATGCTAAACATAATCAGCCAGACAAACCCCGGAAGCATCATCAAATAATAATGTTTAACAAACTTTTTGTTATGCATTAATTAGTCCTCCAACCCTTTTCCTCACTTAATGTTAAAGAAATCTAATCTTCTTTACCGTTATAAATTATCATAAAAATGCCGGTAGAAATATAGCGGTATGTTTCAGGATTAAAGCACATTTTACAATTTACTTAATTGTTTTGAATTATGTTCTGAGATTTTATAACATTTTTTACGAAAACTTGTAGGCGTACATCCCTCCTCCTCGGCAAAAATACGGTTAAAATAATTTACGTCTTCATATCCCACCTCTACTGCAATTGCACCTACTTCTTTATCCGTGCCTTTTAAAAGCCCTTTGGCACATTTCATACGTTCCTTTTGTACAAAATCATGATACGTCCTTCCGGTCAGTTTTTTAAAGTTGACACTGAAATAGCTCCTGCTCATTCCAACAAGACCGCCTACCATCTCGGTATGCAGCGAAAGATTTATATTGTTTCGGATGTAGTCAATTACTTTTAGGATGCAAATTGGCATTTTATCAAGATTCTCCTGCTCACACGCCCAATTAAATAATTCTTTACGCCATTCATCCAACCAGGTAAAGGCCTCCGTTATTTCTTCAAATATTGGTATAACTGTACTTTCCTTTCCTATTTCCGTCTCAATTGTTTGTATCAGACTTATGATTAGATGTTCTAACTTACGAAGGGGAATAACCTGCACTTTTATATTTTCCAGCAATCTGCGATAGTTATCTTCATCATAGATCCAATACATCTGTTTCCATCCCCTCACCAGGGCCTTCCATTGTTCTTCCGTCAAATCCTCTTTCTCCGTTTCCAGCACCGGTTTTACTGATATCTTCTTGCTATTTTTAATTCTTCGCTCTGAAGTAACCCTAATCCGGTTTAACAGTTCTTCACAATTCTCGCTTTCCATACGGAATTTCGAGATATAATCAATTGCCCCCAGTCTTAATGCCTGTTGAACATATTGGAATTCCTCATAAAAAGTTAAGACTACAAATTGCATATCGGGATATTTTTCTTTGCAGATCTGCATTAATTCCAAACCGGTTATTTCCGGCATATCAATATCGGCAAATACCAAATCCGCCCTTTCTTTTTCCAAAAAATTCAATGCCGCCCTTCCGTTTTGAACATCACCGATTACCTGCATATTATACTGTCCTTCATGAATCAATGAGATTATCCCTTTTCTTGCTAATTTATCATCATCAACCACCAATACTTTAATCATTCTTAACTCCTTTCGTGAGTATCAAATCTTCCATTTGGTACTCCTGAATATGTAGTTGAAAAAACGGCTTTTTTGTTTTTTCAACCTAACTTCCCTCCTTATTTAATGGTAAGAGAAGAGTTATCTTCGTACCTCTTCCTTTTTCACTGTTAATGTTCATAATAGCTTTATCTCCGTAGTATGTTTCCAGCATAGAACGTACATATCTTAGCCCGATTCCGGAGTTTTCCTTGGAATCCTGGTTGTAGCGGAAAGGTTCCTGAAGCTGCATTAACTTATCTTTCGAAAGTCCTTTTCCATGATCTTCAATCATGAGTACCACATAATTTCGGACATCATGATAAAAAATACGTATTTCAATGATCCCTTGGTCCCCCAGTCCATACCTGATTGCATTTTCTACTAACGGCTGAAGCAGTAAGCGAACTGTCGGCTGATCCAAATAAGGGCCTTCCTCCACATCAATACTTGCATCAAAATCATATCTCATTTTTTGCAGATCAATATAATTTTGCAGCATATTTATCTCCGAACGGAATGTTGTATCTTTATCCAGTTTTCCGAGATTGTATGCAAGTATCGAATTCAGGTTTGTTATAAATTTACTGATTTCCGGTTGATTATGGGATTTCGCCAACCAGTGGACCGAATTAAGTGTATTCATTAAAAAGTGAGGATTTATCTGATAAATGAGCTTTTCAACTTCTAACTGGTTTTTCTCCTTTTCCGCAATCTCAACATCCGTAATAAGCTTTTTAATCTGCCGCTTCATTTTGTTGAATTGTTCAAATAATTGATTGAATTCTAAAACTCCCGAATCATAATCCGTCAGTTCAAAACTTCCTTCCCCTAATTTGTCGATTTCCTTTCCGAATATTTTCAAAGGACCGTATATGATTCGATGAATGATAAATACCATGCAATAAAGCAGCACAATAGAAACTATGAAAACAATTAAACTGCGGTCAAACCATTGATATAGTTCTCTTTTATAATCGCTCATACGAATCAGTAACAGATTTGTGTATCCCATTTTACTGGTTTTGGCAACTGCAAAATACTGTCCGTATACTCCCTTTTCCTTTCCATCCGGAAAGATACTATGTAAGGTGAAATCTTTCTTAACGGGAAATATATCTTTATCACTGCTATAACAGATATTTCCTTTCTTATCTGCCTGCAATATTATGCACTCCATTTTTTTACTATTCTTATCATTTTGTCTGGTTTGAATATAACCCAGCAAATCCAGCTTTGCTTCGATGTAAATCAGACCACTTATATTTTCCGAAAATTTGCTCTCCCTTTTTAAGGAGATAACCATATCATTTTGATATTTTCTAAAAGAAGGATGAAACCCGTTATAGGAAATATCCCCTATCCGGATCAATTCCGGCACTTGGTTAAAATCATATCCTTCTTTAAATGTAAAGCTTTCGAAGATATTTCTTTGGGTATTGTAATTATAATAAGACAAGAGATTGATATCTGAGCTCGGAAATGCCACTGTTACCATGTCGGTACAAATTTGCTTTTTAATATGGTATAGCTCATAAGAATTTTGTGTTGTAAGATATGAATTTAGTAAGATACCTAAGTTTCCCTGCTGCATCATTTGTTCCGATATCTGGCACATGCTTAAGAATAACCGGTCCATATTCTGAGTCACTTGTTCCAGATTAGAAATCATTTCCACTTCTGTCTTATTCTTTTCAACAGAAATAAGCGCTACATAGGATACTATTCCGGACAGCAATAAACAGCTGATTATTACAAGTAAAAAAGCTGATACAAGGCGTTTGTGAATGGTATCACCATAAAACAATTTTTTTCTCTTCATGCAGTACTCCCTTAATCCATTAAGTCCATGTCAATATATTTAAGAAGTTACTATAATTAAAATTTCAGATAACATTACCAGAGCAATAATTATAGAAATTATTCCATCCCTGCAATTCAATGATTTTTACTTTCACCGCCTCTCGTATTTTCGTAAATTTTCGCTTTATGTAATCAGAATAGCACTTTTGATTTTTATTGTCAATTATACTTTTCATATATATGGTTGTTTTATATATATTTCCTTTTATCCACTTCATTTTCTTATACATATATAACAATGATTGAATGCTTTGTGACTTTTATGTTTATATAAAATGCTATCTTGCACGCCATAATTATTTTTTCGAAAATTCATAAATAATAAGTGCTTTATAAAGCTCTTCCCGGAATCGTTCATGACGTAATGGATTTACTTATTGATGTTTTAAAAAGCAGAGAAAAGCAGGAGAATAAAACTATTGAAATGCACGTTTTTTCGGTTTATACTTAGGTTACTTTTAAATTATTCACCTATTAATAAATCAGGGAGTGTATTCATGGCAACCATAAAAGATATCGCAGGCAAACTTGGAATAGCAGTCAGTACAGTATCAAAAGGATTAAACGGAGCAAGTGACATCAGCGATGATATGCGCCAGCTTGTGTTGAATACTGCTGTTGAAATGGGGTACGCTTCTAAGAAGATGAGAACGGCAACTACACGTAAGGTATGCATATTTATTGAAAACATGGACTATGAGAACATCGACCAGTTCGGATACGATATCATCGTGGGTTTTAAATTATCTGCTGCCAGGCGTCACTGGGAAGTTACTGTTGTCCCGTCAAGCCTGACTCTCCAGACAGAAGAACAATATGACACTTATATGCTGAAAAACGGTTACAGCGGAGCTTTCTTTCTAGGATTTACCTTGCATGACGATTGGATTATGCAGCTGAATAAGACTACTGTTCCCACGGTCCTTCTGGATAATTATATTGAAAGAAATCATCATGTGGGATATGTAGGTACAGACAGTGAAGAGGGTATCGACTTGGCGGTCGACCATTTAAAGGAATTGGGCCATAAAAAAATTGCTTTTCTTAACGGTTCCAAGAATTCCATGGTTTCCGACCAGCGTTACAGCGCTTTTATAAACAGCATGAAAAAACACAGTCTTACACCGGATGAGAATCTCATAGAATTTGGTTATTATGTACCGGACTGTGCAAAAAACCATGTCCCTTCTTTTTTAAAGAACGGTGCTACAGCAATTATCTGCGCCAGCGATTTGATTGCTTCGGGTGTTATTGCAGAGGTCGTAAAGCATGGGCTAAAGGTTCCGGGTGACATCAGCGTAATAGGCTTTGATGACCTCCCAATTGCTTCACAGCTGTCTCCTCCGCTTACAACCATAAGACAGGACCGTGTAGATCTTGGGAAAAGCGCTTTCCTTTTGCTGGACGGATTAATTCACAATGTCTCTATCAGTAAGCTTCTTCAGAGGGCAAAATTCATTAAGCGACAATCCACTGGTCCCTGTAAGATCAAATCAGATATAAATCAAATGGATAAAAAACTATAAATACAAAAGGGATTGCTGCTTTAAATAGCTTTGCAGCAATCCCTTTACTTGATTATTTTCTGATTCTTATTAAGCCATAAATCCTCTGTTTGCCTGATTGGGATCGACATAGGTTTCATTCAGGGTACCTCTTCCATAGGTTAGCCCCGCATATATCTGTCCGGTATTGGTCATAACAGGCCCTGATTTATCCCCGGCAGCAATTTCCGAAAACCCCTTCATAAGGATTTCCAATACTTCTTTTGCCTCGTCCAGCGCCTCTGCCTCTTTTTTATAATAGGCATCCATTATGCGCTTATTGACGAAAATATAAAGGCTCATCAGGTTTAAAGATATCTCATACTGGTAATTAAGGGAACTCATAAGCTCATTTAGAAACTTCTGTCCATGCTTTATATCATGCATGGCTTTCTCGTCTTCTCCCTTATGAAAATATTCTTTCGCTGACGCAATATCTGATAAAAGGACCTCATACATAATTACCACCAGCTCTGTTTTAGAAGCCTGTGTAATTCTAGCAGCAAAGGTTCTGGCCAAATCTTTCTCCATAATCCATATCTCCTTCATTAATCAAAGCAGGATGTGAAATGCTTTTATTTCACACTAGCTCCCATGCATTT
This sequence comes from Anaerocolumna xylanovorans DSM 12503, assembly GCF_900143645.1. GTDB lineage: Bacteria > Bacillota > Clostridia > Lachnospirales > Lachnospiraceae > Anaerocolumna > Anaerocolumna xylanovorans. The sequence goes on from NZ_FRFD01000015.1 coordinate 103,403, forward strand.
CGCAAGTTTACTTGCGAAACTGCCCAAATAGAAATTGAAAAATGCAAACTAGCTCTGCAGAAGAGTCAGTACTGTCTGAGGTCTTTGGTTTGCCTGGGAGAGCATGGAAGTTCCGGCCTGGGCAAGTACATTTAACTGGGTATAGGTTGCCATTTCCTTCGCCATATCCACGTCTTCAATACGGGAAAGGGCTTCTGTCATATTCTCTGAGGTAGTATCCAGATTAGAGATGGAATGCTCTAAACGGTTCTGGTAAGCACCAAGCTTGGCGCGGATAGCACTAACCATGTTATTGGCAGTTTCAAATGTACTGATAGCTGCTTCTGCCCCTTCCTGGGTGCAGATATTTACCATCCTGATACCGAGAGTATCAGGGTCCACCTTGGGAAGCCTTACTTCCATGGTCTGGCTTTCATTGGCACCGATTTGCAGCTTCATGGGGCCTGAGTCAAGGACAGTAGCACTTATAGAAACATTGGAGCCTGTTATATTCTGTGTATCAAATACCATCTCAAATCCATTGGAATCCGTTATGGTTACAAAATTTCCTTTTGCTGAAGCAGTTGCCGTAGATGAAAAATTAGAGCCTGCCACACTTGTTAAGGGTGTTTTCACAACTGCATCTGTTCCGCTGAATTTCGTTCCCGTAGCAACAGAAGTTAATCCCAGCGCTGTTGATAATGCCGAATTGCTGCAGTTTATTTTAATGTATTTATCAGAGCCGTATTCTTTCGTAGAAAACTCCAAATGGCTTGTAGTAGCAGGAGACGGATCATTTACCTTGGCACATTCTATGTTCGCTGAATCGCAGACATCACGAATTTTCTCATAGACAACTTCGAAAGAATCTCCGCTTTCAATCTTAACCTCATTGCCATTGATATTAACCGTTCCGGCAGGGGTCTGTGTTGAAGGGGAAGCTGAACTGTAAAAGGAAGCATCCGTTATCGCCGTTGTGGCAGGTGATGTTGTACTATTAATAGCTGCTTTGCTGGCAGGTGTGGATATTTCAATCTTATAATCCTTGCTGGGAACCGTATCGGAAACAGATACCAACTTAGCATTGGGATTACTGGTAAAGGACTGCCTGTCAATGCTTCCGTCTAATAAAGTCTTTGTATTAAATTCTGTTGTGTCGGAGATTCTCTGGATTTCCTGCCTTAACTGGTCTATTTCCGCCTGTATGGATTTTCTGTCGTCCACTGTGTTCGTGCCGTTAGCCGCCTGTACGGATAATTCCCTCATTCTCCCCAGCATGGAATTAACTTCATTTAGCGCACCTTCTGCCGTCTGAATAATGGAGATACCGTCAGAGGCATTTCTGGAAGCCTGGTCAAGTCCTGCAATCTGGGTCTTCATTTTTTGGGAAATAGCAAGTCCTGCTGCATCATCTGCAGCCTTATTGATACGAAATCCGGAAGAGAGTTTTTCCAAGCTCTTATCGAGATTTTTATTTGTCTTTACTAATTGGTTATTTGCCTTTAATGCAGAAATGTTATGATTAATTCTCATTGATTTCTCCTTTTCCCTTTGTGTTATTTTCTATCTTCTTTATCTGTAATATAAATGTCTTGGCAAGTTTAAGCAGCGTCTTTGTATCTGCTGCGGTTTCTCCCTCATTTTTTGACCTGTAATTGTTATATCGGCCGGTTTCGCTAAAAGGATTACCTATTCCATAATTAATCTGTTTCACTTTTGCATCCCCAGACGAAAAGGCCTTCCACAGTTCCCCGTCATTTTCCTTAACGGCATTAAGCCCTGCTCTGTTTTCACAGGTAATAAAGGCACTTGCTTCATTATTCTTAACTGTCAGGCTTAACTCCAGCTGTCCAAGCTCATCCGAAGGAACCCGTACTGTCAGCTTTCCGGTATCACCTGTGTTTTTTACAAGGGTTACATTGACGCTGGTTATTCCTTCTGCGGTTACAAGAGGTATCTGGTAATTCTCCCTGGAGGCCATCCGGGTCATAAATTGCATCCCGTTACTGATCTTTTTTAATTCTCCGATATCTTTTGAGGTGAGGCTGCCCTTATCGTAAAAGCTTTTTAATATCTCACGGACGTTGTTTTCCATATCGGTATAGGCTTCCCTTACCTTCTGTAAATCCTCAAGATTGTCAATCAGCTTTTCGGAAAATTCCTGCAGGATAGAATCCGTCTTCCCATTTTCTCGGTCTGCTTCATTACCTGTAATTTCTTCCTCTGCTTTTACTTTGTCACTGCCAATTACAGACTCTTCCTTAAGGCTGTCCTGCTCCAAGGCAGCTTCCGTAAAGATGTCCTTTCTCTTTAGAAGATTATTTAACCGGTGGAAGGTTGTATTTCCTTTTTGTATAAAGTCACTGGCTGATATCAGATTTGACAGGGTAACAGGAATCTCTCCCGATTTCAAAAGATTTTCTGCCTCCTTACCATTCGTAAGAGCCTCTTTTATTTCATTTATTTTTTCATTATAATAGGAACTGTCCGCAGCCTCTCTTTGTTCCGCTACCTTTTCCAAAAGCTGCTCTATCGGCATGTTTTCGATATTTTCTGTATTCCCCAGGCTCTTAAGGCCCTCCGGTGATAAGTTCTCTTTTAATTCCCTTAACAGCTCCTTCGTATAAGAAGCCTTTGTCTCTGTATTCTTTGCATAAGCGGTATTTATCTGTTCTGTAATAGATTCACCTTTGGCATTAAACTCGGTTAGAGTGCCAAAATCATCATCGATATCAGCCTTTATACCGCCGCTCTTTTTTGTTCTTACTGCTGTCAGTAAATTTTTAAGAGTGAGATCCTGGTCAGCCTTTATTACAGCACCAAGTGCCGCCCCATCTGACTTCTCAACGGTATTAATAAGCCTGTAGATACCGATAAAGGATTTCTTCTCTTCTTCGGTTATCCCTTTGTTTTTCTCCAGTTTCCAGAGGAACTTACTAAAATGCTCTTCCCCGCTTATCCCCATCTCTTCCTTGACAGCATTTATCTGGTCATTTAACACTTCTATCGGCATATCGGAGGGATTAATGCCCTTACGGATAAATTCTACCGCAACGGTTGGATGAAAATTCTTCATTACGTTGTTAACCTGGGCATCATGAAGCTTTACCAGATCAATGTTCTGGGCAGTTACCGGCATATTATTATAACCCAGGATACGAAGCGCCCTTTTATTTGCCTCGGTGGCTTCAAGTCCCAGCTCATTTAAAAGCCCGTCGGAATTCTGGAAAGCCTTTGAGATAGAGTCTCCCATATCGCTCCTTGGCTTGGTCATAAGGGTTTCATAGCTTTGGGCGGCTGTATTTCTCTTATAATCTCCGGCCGCAGTTACAAGAGTATCCGGTGTTTCCTGCTGCCAGCTATGTATGGTGTTTCCTAAAAGAGCCGCCGGAGCGCTCTTTAACTCTTCGATTTTTTGAAGACTTGACTTTACCGCCTCGACATTTTCATCGCTTTCGCTTACATTGCCCTCCTGTAAAAGGCCGCGGTAATACTTATCTTCTGTTTCCTTTAATCCCTCTACTATTTTTTGCAGGGAATCCGTCTCCAGACGAAAGCCCCTCTTTAACAGGTCTGCACCGGCTTCTGTAGTCATCTTAAGTCTGATTTCTTCAAGCCTTCTTCGTACCGTTACTGTCTTTATATCAATCCCCTTGTCTTTATCTGCCGTCTTATCCAAAATTTCAGCAGCCGCCTGACTGTTATTGCCATCCGTCAACTGCTTTTGTTCTTTATACAAATCCCTTATGGACAAAAGGTCCGCTTCCCCGTCGGTACGCTTTGAAACAGCCGCCTGTATGGCAGTATCACTGATATTATCAATGTTTCTTACTGCCCTCTCGGTCTGCCCTTTTGCTAAAAAGCTTAAAGATGGAGAAGTTGTATCTCCCGTTGCAAGAGAGGTTATTATTTTGTCTGTAACATCCCCTTTTGTCAGGCTTGATTTTATCTCATCCAGGTCCCAGCTTGCCCAAAGGTTATTTTCTGTTATCCCAAGGCTGTGACTCAAAAGCCATTTAGCACTGTTTAGCGTATCTTCATTTACCGGAAAGCCTGCCTCTTCAATAATCTTTTCTGCCTGCGGCTTAACGCTCTCCCATTGGCTTTCATTTACTGTATTCTCTTTCGTCTGGGAAGCACTGTAGCTTGCTTTGTATATGTTATCAAGAGTTGGTTCCATCCTGTTTTTTATCAGATAATATTTCGCCTGGTCAGACATTGAAAGTGCAGCTTTCGCCTTTTCCTCTCCCGAAGCTATCCTTATCAGGTTCGCCCTTGTTACAGGAATATTGGAAGCATTCAGCCTGTCAATAAGCTCCTTGTTTACGGAATAATCAACGGCCACATTCTGCTGTGCCAGTGAATCCTGTACAAGTTTTTCTTTTTGGTCAATTACTCCCTGCTCTTCCATATCCCTTTGTGCTTTTATTCGGACTAACATTCTATTAAGGCGTTCCAATTCGAATTTTTCCAGGGACATTCCTTCCTCTTCCAGAGCCTTATAATCACTTTCTGTCATCTGCTCTGTGGTTTTCGATGCATCCTTATCAGAAGCCTGTGTGTCTTTTTTATATACAGTATCCTCTTGTGATACTTCTTTGTCGGTTTCTTCACAGGTCTGGCTGCTTGTATTATCTCCCTCGGTATAGACAGCTCCCGCTGATACCGGGGCAGAACCTGCGGCTCCCCCTGCTAATCCCTTTGTTGTTTCTTTCGTCTCTTTTGCTTCTTTGATTCCTTCTGCTTTCTTATCCTGCAGCTGAACATAAGAATCTGCAGCCGTTAAAGCCGCTGTGGAAGCCTTTTGCTCTGAAACTGTATTTATATTCATTTCTTCCTCCTGTTTTACAGCATCCTGCCTGTAAAACTTTATTTATAAAGCCCGTTTTCAGTATTATGGTATTTTATTATATTTCGGACAGGAAGGGACTTTTCTTAAGAGAATCCTTAAAAGAGATATAAAACCGGATATTGTATAATTGGAGACAAACATAAAATAAGACTAAACGAACCTGTATCTTAGACTCCTGATACACGTATTCGTTTAGTCTTATTCTATTATAGCCTTTGCCCTCTCACGTTCCCCAACGCGCTTCCAACCTCTAGTACAATACCTTCTCGTATTGACTTACTTAAGTATAACTCTTTTTGTACGTTTTGTCAATATATCCTTTTTTATTTTCATTCTGTTAGTTATTTTCACAATAAAAATATTATAACCCAAAAAATGTTTCTAATAATTTATCCAGATAAACCTGATCTTTTGTACCCATTAATTCACGGGAGGAATGCATGGCAAGCAAAGGGATGCCAATGTCTACCGTCTTCATCGGAAGCCAGGAAGATATAATGGGCCCTAAGGTTCCGCCACCAGGCATGTCGGAGCGGTTGACAAACTTCTGGTATTTCACCTCTCCTGCCTCACAAAGCTGCTGCACGATAGCTATAGCCTCCGTATCAAAGGTATATCTTTGATTACTGTCTATCTTAAATACAATACCCTCGTTTAACGCCGTATAATTAGTCGGGTCATACTTCTCCGGATGATTCGGGTGTACCCCATGGGCTACATCTACGGAAAGCAGAAAACTATCTGTAAGCTGTGAATAAAGACTGTCCTCCGAAAGAGATAATCCCCTCATGATTTTTTCCAGCAAAAGGTTTAAAAGAGCTGAATCCGCACCTTGCTTTGTCTTACTTCCAATTTCTTCATTGTCATAAAGAGCAATCAGATTGATTCCCTCTTCTCTCCTTCCCTCTGCAATTCCCTTTAGCAGAGACCATACAGAGGTCAGATTATCAAGTCGCGGGCAGGATACAAAATCATCCTTAAGTCCAACAAAGCCGCCTTCTTCGCTGTTATAGATATACATGTCATAATCAAGGATTCTCTCTTTCTCAACTCCTAATTCTTCTGCAAGGAAACTGACAAAGAACTTCTCCTCTGAAACATCTTCTTCTATCATAGAAAGCAAAGGAAGGGTATCTGTTTGACGGTTTAGTTCAACTCCCTTATTAACCTCCTTATTTACATGGATGGCAAGATTCGGAATAATTAGTATGGGCTTTTTTATATCCAGAAGTCTCATTTCCGGATGAAAAGGGTCGTCACTTCTTAGTGCCACCCTGCCCGCTAAGGAGAGAGGACGGTCCATCCAGGTATTTAAGATGGGGCCTCCATATACCTCTGTATTTAATTTCCGGTAAGCACCGCTTTTTATATCAGCATTCGGTTTCACGCGAAATCCCGGGTGGTCAGTGTGGGCTGCCGCTATGCGGAAGTTCTGCCCGTTATCCCAGCTGCTTCCTATGGTAAAGGAAAACAGGGAAGTTCCATAAGGTTTTATATAATAGCCCTTTCCTTTTTCCAACTTCCAGTTATCTTTAAAGTCAAGCTCAAGAAAGCCCTCCTTTTTAAGAAACTTTATACCTTCCTCCACAACATGATAAGGGGAAGTAGCCTCCTTTATAAAGGACAAAAGCTCCTTTGCACTTTCTTTCGCATTCATAAAATGTTCCTCCGGTAAATTCTTATTTTTAGATATCATATTGCTATTATTATAGTCCACTTAAAGTTATTAAACAAGACGGATTTAATCTTGACCTATCACTCCTGCTGTTTTATGCTTAAGATAATAAAAAGGATATACTCAAATATCCGGATAGAAGAGGTCACTATGGACACCCTTTTGTTTGAACAAGCCATCAATACGGTTATTAACAGCCCCAGAACGGAAAATGGAATCGGTACTCTCGGTGAGAAGTCCATCCATGCGGTATTAAAGAACTATCTGGCGCCGGACCAGCTAAACCACGAAATCAAATTCAAGAATTACTATGCAGATATCGTAACCCCTGAAAGAATTATTGAAATACAGACGCAGAGTTTTGACCGTCTGCGAAATAAGCTTTCCGTATTCTTAAAGGAATCCCCCGTTACCATTGCCTACCCGATCGCCCATACGAAATGGCTCTGCTGGGTGGATAAGGACTCCGGGGAAGTAAGCCCCAGAAGGAAATCCCCAAAGACCGGAAAAGCTGTTCAGATTCTTCCTGAATTGTATAAGATTAAGGATTATCTCTTAGACCCCGGATTAACCATTCATTTGCTGTTTATAGACCTGGAGGAATATAAATTCCTAAACGGCTGGAGTAAGGATAAGAAAAAAGGGGCAGAAAAAGTTGACCGCATACCCATAGGCCTTACGGGGGAAATGTTTCTTAAAAGCCCTTCCGATTACTGGCTCCTGCTGCCGGAAAACCTGGATAATCCCTTTACTTCCAAGGAGTTTTCAAAAGCCTCCGGCTTAAAGAACATCTCCCTCTCCGCAGCCCTTAAGCTTCTGCTTCAGATGGGCGTTATTGAACAAACCGGGAAGAAGGGACGAGCCTTTCTTTATAGCAGAAAAGCATTTCCTCTTTCTTAATTTTGATGATTCGCTTTATACTCTGCTAACAGCAGGTCCACCATCCGCCCATAGCTCTTTACTCCATCGGACTGGCTGTTTGCTTTTAAATAACTATCATTGACAGTATTGGAAGCAGTGCTTATTACAGTGTCCTCAAATTGCACCCAGTAATAATAATCCGCCCTTAAGTCTGCTGCCATCTCCGTCGTATACGTAGCCCTGACCTTCTCATAGTATTCGGGAGACTGATTGTAGAGCTGATTGCCTGCATAGGTAAGGGCGAGCATAAGTCCGCTGTACTGAAGGACCAGGTTATCGGAATTACTGCATACAAGATAGGCAATAAAATTCGCCTCATCCTCCCTCATAAAGCCTCTTAAGTGTGCCATCTCATGGCACATGGTGGCAGGTATGCTGTAATCCACCACATCGGTATTAACATTTGCCTCCATGGTAAAGGGCCAGAATATTCCTGTGATTTCCATGGCTGACATAACTTTTGAAGATGCTACCGCTTTAACAGACTTATAATCCCCCTTTAATTCGGGATATTCCTCTCCGGTCTTGGCGTAGGCAACAACTTCTGCATTAACAAGGTCCTCCCAGTTGCTTTTATCAATACTTACACTGCCATCCTTCGTAAATTCCCCGCCCCCCTGTTCTATAAGGGTTCTGACTTTAGCCGCTCTTTCCGAGAGATCCAATGTCATATTATACAAATCCTCTGCAGAGGACTTTTCAATGTCATATCCGCTTATCTTGGCAAAGGAATATCTATGATAATTAATGCCTGCCATAGACACATAGAAAAAAAATAACACACTTGCAATACATACGATATTAATCAGGGAAAGTGTTATTATGTAACCGGCAGTCCTTCCCTTTTTCTTTCTGCTTACTATCTGGTATATGAAATACACAAGTCCCAGGATAACCAAAAACGGCAGCAGCTTAATTTCAATTTCCATCAGCGAAAAGGGGAGCTTATCTGAAAGAAAGCTCAAAGCATGGGAAACCCCTTTATATATTTTTCTTGCATATATGAGCTCTGCAAAATCCGGGTTAATCTTTGCAAGCCGTAAAAAGAAGAAGGCAACAGGTGCTAAAAGCAGCAGAAATACCCGTCTTCTTAAAAAAGCCTTATACCACTTTATATTTATTGTCGGCTGTGTACTCCTCTTAAGCAATGCGTATCCCCCCGATTCGATCTACTCGTGCTTTTTACTTAATTTTACACCATCTACGGACATATTAATAATGTCAATTAATTCCTCTTCGGATATTTTTACATGTCTTGCCAGTTCATGAATATTGCCTTCCCTTCCAAGTTCTTCCTTAAGCTCATCAGAGGCCTTTCTAATGTAACTGATCTTATCTATAACTTCTTTCTCAAAGCTGCTATTCTCACTATTCTCATAGATTATCTCTTCCATAGAATTCTTTATATAGCCCTCTATAAATTCTATCTCATTTTCCAGAACCGCCTCCGTATAAAGAGCCTCCACCGCACATAAAAGTCCAATATTTCCCTCCTGAATTAAGTCCTCCAGGGTGACTCCCCTGTTCTGATAAAGCTTTGCAATCTCAACAACTTTAGGAAGATGAACCTCAATGAAACGCTCCTTTATGCTGCCCTTTTTCTCTCTTACCGCCTGAAACAGTGTGGAAAGCTCCGCTTCATCTGCTTTTTTTACCGCCTCCAGGTCTTCTAAATACATCTTAAGATACTGTGAATCCGCCTTTTGGATATGTGCTTCCGCCTCTGTCTTTCCATGTTCTTTTTTATCTTCTGCAATCTCTTCATCCGCCTTGGATGCTTCCCGTTCTTCCTGTACAACTTCCCTATACTCATCAAAAGCCTTTGTCTTTACATATCCCCTTACCGTTATGTGATTTGCTGCCAGATAGGCAAAGATATGCTCATACTGCTCCTCCGACAGCCCCATATCCCCAAAAAACTCTTTAATTTCGTTCATTCCAAGCTCATTTGCCTGTACTCTTGCTACCTCCAGAACATCCTTTAACATTTCCTGAAATTTATTTTTATCTTCCATATTAACCTCTTTCCGTGAACATCCGATTTTTTATAGCCGCTTATTTAACCTGCCTGCCGCAAGACCTTCCATTTATTATCTTAACCATTATTTTACCATACATTAATTCTTCCCGCAAATAGCCATTCCAAATTTTGAGCTTTATTACTACAAATGCGTTTACCGTAAGATAAGTGATGGCATGTCTTGCCTAGATTCTTTTAATGCGCTATACTATTAACAATGAAGACTGTTTCAGAGAGGAGAATTAAAAATGAGTGATGAATTAGAAGTAAACTCTGTCCCTGCAGAAGACGCCCCTTCCATGAAGGAGTTCGAGGAACAGATAAACAAATCCCTTCACAAAATCGAGGAAGGTACTCTGGTGAAAGGAACTGTTATTGGCATATCCGATACAGAAGTTACTGTGGACCTGGGTTACTATGCCGAGGGCATCATTCCCTTAGAAGAGCTTAGCAATAATCCCCGGTTTTCTATTAAAGGTGACGTAACGATTGGCGAAGAGGTATCCGGTGTTATTATCAAAGAGGATGACGGGAAAGGAAATATCCTTTTATCCAAAAAGGAAGCCGACAACATCCTTTCCTGGGAAGCTCTTAAGGAATATCAGAACAATAAGACTATTTTAAAGGTAAAGGTTGCCCAGACGGTAAATGGAGGTGTAACAACCTATCTGCTTGGAATCCGCGCCTTTATACCTGCCTCCCAGTTATCCTTAAGCTACGTAGAGGATTTAGATTCCTGGGTCAATAAAGAAATAGATGTCCAGGTTATTACCGTGGAGGAAGATAAGAACAAGCTGGTTCTTTCTGCCAAAGAAGTTGAAAAAGAGCACGCTGCCGAAGAAAAGCTTACAAAAATATCCCATCTGCCCATAGGCCTTGTTACAAAAGGAATTGTGGAAAAATTAGCTCCTTACGGTGCGTTTGTAAACTTAGGCAACGGTCTATCAGGTCTTCTTCATATTTCCCAGATTGCAAACAAGCGGCTTAAAACCCCCGGGGAGGTCTTAAAGGAAGGGCAGGAAGTAACTGTTAAGATAATAAATGTCAAGGACGGTAAGATAAGTCTTAGCATCAAAGCGGTGGAAGGAAATGCGGAAGTTTCTGAAAATGTGGAAGCAGTTCCTTTTGAATACAGCTCCGGAGGTGAGGCCTCCACAGGATTAGCCGGTCTCCTTTCTAAAATCAAACTGTCTTAATATAAGAAAGACTGCTGCAAATATCGCCAAAGCAACTATTTGCAGCAGTCTTTCTTACATCTTATCCATTTCTTCATTCATAACATTGTGTTTAAAGAACCGGAAGAATTTGTTCTTTTCTTTTGCTTCTTCCACTCTTTCCAGTACATCCTCTAACGAATCCGGCTGCTCAGCTTTTGTATTCTCAAAAAGGTCCTCATACATTTCCTGCCTTGCTTCCTGACTGCTCTTTTCTTCATCCTCTTCCTGGTTAATATCCTCCTCATCAATTACCGTTCCATAAGATTCCCTGATCATGCTTTGGAAGGACTCTGACACCACTTCCCGGTAATGTTCTATCTCACTTTCAGGATTGTACAGCCTGATTTCCTCATTCAGCGAAAGCATCTTATGATCCAGAAAGGATACGATTTCCGCACATTCTTTTAATTCCTTCCTGATGCTCTCCGGTGCATTTCCTTCAAACTTATAATATATTTTATGCTCTAAACTGGCCCAAAAATCCATGGCAATAGTTCTTATCTGTATCTCGACCTTTACATTGACCATCATTTCTGAAAGATATATAGGTACAGAAATAATCATATGGTAACTGGTATATCCATTTGGCTTAGGGCAAGTAATATAATCCTTTACTTTCAGGACATTTACGTCGCTTTGTGCCGCAATTAAGTCTGCAATACGGTATATATCTGAGGTAAATGAACAGATAATACGCATGCCTGCGACGTCATTTATATATTTTACGATATTCTCCACTGTCAGTTCTTTGTTATTGTGCCGTAATTTCTTTGCAATACTTTGGGGAGTTTTAATCCGGGAAGTAATGTGCTCTATGGGATTATATTGATGGTTGAGTTTGAATTCGTTATTTAATATCTCCAGCTTTGTATTAACCTCTTTTAAGGCAGAGTCATACATCAGCATAACTTTTTTCCATTCATCTTCTTCACTATAAAAAATAGGTAAATCCATTTTCGTCCTCCTTAAACAAGGAAAAAACCATGTTTAAATTCTTATTGGAAAACTGTTATTCTTTGTTTCACCAACTATAATTAATTATAACACAGAATTATGAACAAATTTTGAAAATAGTAAAAATTAATAAAAACTTTATCTTTTTTATATGTTTTTTTAACGAACTTAACTATAAAAACAACCGGCAGGCAGGATATGCTACACTGCTTACCGGTTGTTTGATATCTGTTAGATTATGGTTTTTCTCTTCCTGTTATTTTATAAAGAAGAGTTTGCATAGGAATAATCTGTGTCCATTAATTTCTGGTTATCATCTAACTGTGATACTCCATCCTTACTTATCTTCTTTAATACTGTCATAGAAACGAGTAAAAGAAGAGCGGATACTAAAGCTACCATTGCCAATACAAGCAGGCTGGAAGCAAGAACATGATTTCCTAATCCACCGCTGATTGCCTGACGGAAACCGTAAATGGAATACGTCATAGGAAGGAACGGATGGATAACCTGGTAGAATTTATAGGTCAACTGCATCGGGAAAGTACCGCCGGCTCCTGCAAGCTGGAGTACTAAGAGTACCATGGCAACGAAACGTCCGGGATTATCAAAAGCAACTGATAATACCATGATCAAAAGCATATATGCATAAGCGGAAAAGAGAGCTGTCACAAAATAGCTTCCGGCGGATACCGTATCCACACCGATTAAATGCATAACGCCAGCTTCTACTACTGCCATTATTGTTGCGGCTGCAATTCCAACAGACAGCTTTGCAAACCACCATTGAATGACAGGTTTACCTTTTACTGCAACCTTTCTGATAGGATAGATGAAGTTAAATAACATACATCCTACATACAGAGAAAGTGACAATACATAAGGTGCAAGTGCATGACCGTAATCCGGTACCTCTGAATATTTTGTTTCACTTAAAGTACTGGGTTCTGCAATCATATCAACCGTGGCATCGGATGCATCAAAGGATTCAATGGTATCTGCACCTTCCTGCAGGCCATCATTTAACTTGCCTGCTCCATCTGATAAATCTGTGAGGCCGTCTCCTAACTTCTTGGAGCCATCTGCCAGCTTAGCCGCACCGTCATGAATATCTTCTGCTCCTTTTTTAATCTGATCCATACCAGAGGAGAGTTTACCGTTATTCTGTGTCAGCTTATTAAGTCCTGCTGCCAAATCCGTAGAGCCTCCGGCTATCTGACTGATACCGCTGTTTAAATCACCGGCTTTTGTATTTAACTGGTCTAAGCCCTTTGATAGCTGTAACACGCCGGTTGTATAAGCACCAACACCTGTATTAAGGCTCTTTGCACCGGTATCCAGCTTACTAAGGCCTTCTGTTAACGCAGGTGCCTGTTTTGCAACTGCACTGATTGTATTATAAACCTGATTTGTTCCTGCTGCTAATGCAGGGGTTTTCTGTGAAAGTGTATCTAATCCCCCTGAAATCTGTCCTACTGCCGTCCCTATGGTATCATAGCCGGCTAAGAGCTTTGCCGCACTCTGTAAAACAACCGCCTGCTGTTCCTTGGGCAACTGGCTGAAGGCACTGGTATTCAAATATTTTGAAACACTGTTTACCTGATCTTTCGTAGGAACACCGGCAGCCAATGTCTTCGCTCCTGTATTCAAAGTAGAAATAGCACTGTCAACAGCTGTCATACCGTCTGCTAACTGCTTGATGCCCTCTGCATTGCTTCCTAAAGATCCGATTGTCGTTCCAAGTTCAGTGTTAAGCTGTGATACACCCTCTGAAACCAGTTTTGCTCCATTTTTTAAGTCCTGTGAATTTTTGTTAAGTGTATTTGCTCCTTTAGCCGCCTGCTTTACGCCGTCAGTATAGGTTTTAACACCTGCCTGATAGGTTGCCAGGCCGTCCTTTAACTTCTTGGCACCATTATTTGCTGAAAGAACTCCATTAAGGTAAGTACTTAATCCAAGGCTTAAGGAATCTGTTCCGTCACTGAAAGTAAGGCTTGCCTTGGATAATTTGTCAAGATTACTGTAAAGCTCGTCATTGCCATCCTTAACCTTATCCACACCATCCTTAATCTGTGCAGAAGCATCGGCGGCTTCTGTAATACTTCCACCCATATCCTCTACCTTATCAAATATGGCACTTACATAAGCCTTGGTAACCTTTTCAGAAATCTTGTTCTGCAATTCCTTAATTGCCTGTTCGCTGAATACTTCACCCAAATAGTTAAGTCCGCCGTTTGTTTCATATTTAATAACCATCTGGGTCGGATTATCGGAAAGTACCGTAGATGCATTCTCTGAAAAATTCTCCGGGAAGGTCACTATCATATAATACTTTCTATCCTTTAATCCCTGTTCTGCTTTTTTACTGGTTACGAAATTCCAGTCCAGGCTGTTGTCACCTTTAAGTTCGTCAATAATATCATTACCTACGGATAAGGTCTCCCCTTCAAATTCTACAGCTTTATCTTCATTTACAACTGCAATCGGAAGATTCTCTGTCTTGCCGTAGGGATCCCACATTGATTTTAAGAAAAAAGAAGCGTAAAGCAAAGGGATACAGCATATTACAATAAAGGACACCAGCAATAATTTGTTTTCCCTAATCTTTTTCCATTCTGTTTTAATCATTTCCATGAATATTCTTCATCACCTTTCTTATCAATAAATCGCGCCTTTCATCAGCCTGATTCCAGTTGATTGGCCCGATAGGCCTGCTGCCTAACGTCTCCTCTAATAACTGGCTGACGGTTTTTGCCCTCAAAGCTTCCCTATACAGCATATCTGCTTTGGCAAAGGCATTTCTCATTACAATCGTTCCCTGGTTAGCCAGAACCTGTTTATCTTCAAATACCTTATCAATAAGTCCTGAATCAGGATAGGTTCTGATAGTTCCCTCTAAGGCTTCCACTATATCCAGAAGATTTATTTCATCGGTTTTTTTTGCCAGTGTAAATCCCCCATTGTTTCCAGATACCGAATTGACCATTTTTCCTACTACCAATTTTCGTATAATTTTTTTCGTATAAGTCAGGGAACCTTTCAGACGTTTATGAATTTCCTCCGATGCTACCGGTATGGAATAATCCTGGGTTGACAATAGAGCGATAATGCAAACTGCCTGCTCGATTCCTCTGGTTAATTTCATTTTCCCACCTCCTTTGTTGATATCCATTATCCATTATGGACATTTGAAATCTACAATGAGATGATACTCTCTCTGACATTAAACGTCAACAACATTTATGCCAAAAATTATGATAGAAACGAAAGTTTTTTTATATACTATTTTAAAGCTTTTTACACAGGCAGATGCAGGGAACCTTTCTTTTCCAGCTTGTTCTTTTTAAATTTAAAACTTTTTAAAGAATATATGAATTTCGTATAATTTTAGGTTGACAAAAATTACTAATGTGTTATAATGTCTAAAGAATATAAAAGAAAGTGAGGTAAACGAATATGACTAACAATTTTATCGCTGCAGCCAATAATGAATATAAGTTATCTTTAATTACCTCAGTAGTATATTCTTTTATATAGTGTAGTTGTCCTACGCCGACTTACACCTACATATAAATGGATTTTTATTGCCGTGGTAATGTACCATGGCTATTTTTTTGCCCCAAATCAGGGAGGAGGATTTATGAAAATATCAAGTTACATTAAAAAATATTGGTATATATATACTGTTGCCATAGTTTGTATGATTATAAGCGTTGGGCTGGATATGCTGTCCCCGCGTATTTTAAAGCACATTATCGACGATGTTATCGTTGATGGAAAGGTTAAGCTGCTTACAAAATTTCTGTTTATTATTCTGATAATCGGAGTAGGCAGAGCGATATTTAACTATTTTAAAGAACTGCTCTTTGACTCCGTCAGCTCGAAGATAGGAGCAGATATCCGAAGAAAGCTATTTAACCACGTTCAGAGCCTTTCTTTAGATTACTTCGATAAGAACAACACCGGAGAATTAATGTCCCGTTTAAAAGATGATGTAGATAAAGTATGGGGTGGTGTCGGCTTTATCGGCATGCTGGTCGTAGAGGTCGTACTGCAAGTCGTACTGGTACTCTACAGCATGTTTTCTCTAAGCCCCAAGCTTACCCTGATTCCTCTGGTTGTAATGCCGGTAGTTGCCTTTATCGCTATAAGAATGGAAAAGCGGCTGGATAACGTTTATGAAGAAATTAGTGAAGAGAATGCAAAATTAAACCTGGTAGCTCAGGAAAATCTGGCAGGCGTAAGAACTGTGAAAGCTTTTGCCAGAGAGAAATTTGAAATCACAAAGTTTTTGTCCCATAATAAACGCTATTACGACCTTAATATGAGACAGTCAAAAGTTCTGATTAAATATAACCCTTATTTTCAGTTTATCACAAGACTTTTGCCTGTGACTATTATTGTAGCCGGCGGCTTTCTGGTAATAAAGGATGATATCTCCCTTGGTACTCTGGGTGCTTTTGCAGAATATGCCAACAATATTGTATGGCCTATGGAGATGATTGGCTGGCTTTTTAATGACCTGGCCGCTGCCGCTGCCTCTACCAAAAGGATTAATAAAATCATGAAAGAACAGCCTACTGTGGTATCCAAGGAAAATCCGGTGCCTCTTGATAAAGCTTTGGGTGAAGTTTCATTTGAAAATGTATCCTTTGCTATAAACGATACACCTATACTAAAAAATATAAGCTTTGACATAAAGCCTGGCAAGACCCTTGGCATTATGGGTGCTACCGGTTCCGGCAAGACCTCCGTTATCAACCTGCTGCAGCGTTTCTACGAAACAACGGAAGGTAATATCAAGCTGGACGGTATCAATGTGAAGGATTTATCCTTAAAGGATCTTAGAAAGAACATGGCACTTGTTATGCAGGATGTATTCCTGTTTTCTGATACTGTCACTGAAAATGTCAAGATGGGTAAGCGTTCCCTTTTGACCGACCAGGAGGTTATGAATGCTGTGGAAAAAGCACAGGCCTCAGACTTTATTGAAAAGATGGATGACCGGTACGAAACCGTAATTGGAGAAAGAGGTGTAGGACTTTCCGGCGGGCAGAAACAGCGTATCAGTATCGCAAGGGCTTTATCAAAGGATGCTCCTGTTCTCATACTGGATGACTCCACGTCAGCCCTTGATATGGAAACCGAACATCTAATTCAGAAGAGTCTGAATGAACTTGCAGATACTACTAAGGTTGTAATAGCCCACCGTATATCTGCAGTAAGAAATGCAGACGAAATCATCTTTCTGGAAGACGGTGCCATCGCGGAAAGAGGTACTCATGAGTCCCTGCTTGAAAAGAAAGGGCTCTACTATAAAACCTATATGGCACAGTACGGAGAATATCTGGAGGATACCTCTCTTGCCGTATAATAACGCACAACGAAACAAATACCACGCCAACAACGCGCCGCAAATTTGGTGTCAGCACAAATTTGTGTATTAAAAATGCAATGTATTTTTAATACAATACTCTGCCTCAGAAGGAGGAACTTAAATGTCAGTAAATGCAGTAAGAGCCGACGAAAATCTGGCCGGCTCCAGTAAAATAAATACCCTTTTAAGGCTTTTTCGTTATCTTCTGGCCTATAAGAAGGAAATCATTGCCGTATTATTTATAATGGGAGGGACTGTGGCAATCAGTCTTATCAATCCTCTCATCATAGAACACGCCATTAATGTAAACATAGCTGGTAAGGATGTGAACGGGCTTTTAGAACTTGGTCTCTTTGCTGCTGTCTTAAATATAATCTACATCCTGTTAGTAAAGCTCCGTATGTTTATTATGGCAAAAGTAAGCAATACCGTACTCTTAAGCATAAGGCAGGAGCTGTATACCCATATTCAGAAGCTAAGCTTTAGCTTTTTTGACAGCAGACCCACCGGAAAGATACTAGCTCGTGTTATCGGTGATGTGAACTCCTTAAAGGATGTTCTTTCTAACAGTGTCACCACACTGATACCGGACTTTATCACTATTGTGGCAGTAGTAGCCATCATGATGGTAAAAGATTATAAACTGGCCTTGGCCGCTCTTATCAGCCTTCCCCTGCTTATTATCGGAATGTGGATTATTCAGGTATATTCCCACGTAAGATGGCAGACATACCGTAAGAAGAATTCTAATCTGAATGCCTTTATCCACGAAGATTTATCCGGTATGCGTATTATCCACAGCTTTACCGCAGAGGAAGAAACTTCCCGTTCCTTTGATACCATGCTGGCAGAACACAGAGGATCCTTTATGAAGGCTGTAACTTTAAATGACGGCTTTGGTTCCATCATTGACTTTTGCTGGGGAATCGGTACAATATCTCTTTTCTTCTTCGGTATTAAGATGACAGGCGATAATACACCTGTAGGAACCCTGATAGCCTTTTCCTCCTACATTTCTATGTTCTGGAGACCTATCATGAACCTTAGTAATTTTTATAACCAGCTGGTAACCAATATCTCCGGAGCAGAAAGAATCTTTGAAATCATGGATACCAAGCCGGATATCACTGATGAGCAGGAGACAAAAGAGCTTCCGGTAATCAAAGGAGATGTACGTTTTGAAAACGTAACTTTTGCTTATGATATGGACACCCAGGTACTAAACAATGTAAGCTTTCATATTAAGCCGGGTGAAGCCATTGCTCTGGTAGGTCCCACCGGCGCCGGTAAAACAACCGTAGTAAATCTTATCAGCCGCTTTTATGACATACAGGAAGGAAATATCTATGTGGACGGCCATAATATCCGGGATGTGTCCATTGAAAGCCTGCGTATGCAGATGGGTATCATGACACAGGACAATTTCCTTTTCTCCGGTACCGTTAAGGATAATTTAAAATACGGTAAGCTGGATGCTTCCGATGAAGAGATTATCGCTGCTGCCAAGGCAGTGAATGCCCATGACTTCATTATGAAGATGGAAAAGGGTTATGATACGGAATTAAAGGAAAGAGGAGCCGGTCTTTCTGCCGGACAAAAACAGCTGTTAGCATTCGCCCGTACTATGGTGTCTATGCCTAAGATCCTGATTCTTGACGAGGCCACCTCAAGTATCGACACCCATACCGAAATCCTTGTACAAAAAGGAATCGAAGCCTTGTTAAAGGGACGTACCTCCTTTGTTATCGCCCACCGCCTCTCTACTATTCAAAAGGCTGACCGTATCTTTTACATTGATAACGGCGGTATTGTAGAAGAGGGAAGCCCCAAAGAGCTTCTTGAAAAGAAAGGCGCCTACTACGATTTATATATGGCACAATTCAAAAATATCTAATTTTATTTATTCAAACAAAAACATACAAAATAGGGAGTACCGGTACAAAGGGGCTCCCTATTTTTTTATTCCTTGTGCCTTTGTCTTTCTATCTGCTATAATTACCCATGAAAGCAGCCGGAAATAGGAGAAGTTGTTAATACTATATATTTTTTAGGGGATAGGAGAAGCATTTTATGGTACGGATATTGTTTTTGGAAGACGAACCAACTATCAAAGAAGTTTTAACAGAATACATGCAGCTTAAGCAATATGATGTTACTCCCACAGAGAATGGAGAAGAAGCTATAAAAATATTGGAAAAACAGGATTTTGACCTTGCCGTGCTGGATATCATGGTTCCCGGAAAGAGCGGTCTGGAAGTCCTTTCCCATATCAGGAGCCAAAAACCTGATATGGCCGCCATTATGCTGACAGCTATAGATGATGAACCCACCCAGGTAAAAGCCTTTAATCTTTTTGCAGATGATTATGTGGTGAAACCGGTCTCTCCCATCATCCTGCTAAAAAGAATCGAAACTATCCTGCGCAGAACGAAAGGCAGTGATAAAAAGCCGGCAAAGACTGATGGATTATATTTAAACGAAGAAGCTTACCAGGCTTTCTATGATAATGTTTCCCTTCAGCTTACCTTAAGTGAGTTCCTTCTCCTGCAAACTCTGAAAAAGGAAGCACACCGGGTCTTTACCAGAGAACAGCTTATTCTTAAAATTTTCAATGAGGATTATATCGGAAATGACCGGATCATTGACGCACATGTTAAGAATCTGCGTAAAAAGCTGCCCTGCAGCTATATACGGACCGTCATAGGGGTGGGCTATCAATTTAACGAAGAAAATACATAAAGAAAGGAGGTACGTCCATGAATCTTTCCAGGAAAACTTTTGCTTACAGTACCGTTATATCCATCCTTATTGTCTCGCTCCTTTTAGGATACTTTATCTTTATGCTTCCTTCCCTCTATGTCGCCTATATGCAGGATAGAAATTATTCTTCTGTTATAAAGCTGCAGGAAGGATATATGAAAACAGGAAGCTATGACAACCTTGAAGTAAAAAATCCCAGCGGAACCCTGACTGTTGAGCTCCCGTTAACCGGAGACACCATATATGCTCTTAACCAGTTTGTACGTGTTTCCGTAAAAGTGCGCGATGAGAAACTCCTTCAGCTTCTTGATAAGTTCAGGTACTATGCAAGGCATACGGATGAAATGAAGGATTTTAAAGAAGAAGATATTTCTTTTGATGAACTAAAACAGCTCATATCCATAGAACAGTACCTCCCGGCAGACTATCCTTTGAACTTTTCCTTTGAGATTCAGGAGAATAATAATGTATTCCGTCAACTATCCTCCAGGGTTCATAGAGAATCTGATAAACTCCTGGTATTTGAATCCAGCGTAACCGATGGCAGTAATTATTATACCAGCTACATTGCTCTGGGACTTACGGATGAGGTCATTGACATCACTTTTCTGCCTGTCATGACTCCAAGGATAGATGAAATAAAACCTGTTATTTTACAAAGCCTGCCCATGATTGCCGCTGTGGCACTCTTGCTTGTACTAATATCCTCCCAGCTGTTTTCCAAGCTTATTATCATTCCCATTATCAAGCTCTCCAATCATGCAAAGTATATGACAGAGGCAGAAACTTTGTATCTGGAGCCGGTCTCTGTCACCGGACATGATGAAATCAGCAGTCTGGCGGAAAGCCTTAATGAACTGTATCAAAAAATCCAGCAGAACTATCAGGAACTGGAAATTAAGAACCGGTATCTGGCAGAAGAAAATAAACGGCAGGAAGTATTCCTTCGTGCTTCCTCTCATCAGCTTAAGACACCTATTGCCGCTGCCCTGCTGTTAGTAGAAAGCATGATACATGAAGTGGGAAAATATAAGGATACAAGAGCCTATCTCCCCCAGGTAAAGCAACAACTGCAATCCATGAAGAAGATCGTAGAGGATCTTTTATACCTGAATCATTGCTCCAAAGAGCTTCAAAAGGAATCCTTTTCTCTTAAGGATCTGATAGAGGAATGTATCGGTTCCTATCATGTACAGTTGGAAGAAAAATCTCTGCATATAATAACAGATGGCATGCCTCCCGCCCTCTTTACGGACCCTGAACTCCTTAAAAAAATCCTGGATAATTTATTATCCAATGCCATTTGTTTCACACCAAAGGATGGACGAATAGCCATACTTTATGAAGAACACAGACTATGTATCTTAAATTATGGAGCAGCAATTGAAGAGGAACTCCTTCCCCATATATTTGAACCCTTTGTTTCCAGCATAACAGGGAACAGGGCACACGGTCTGGGCCTGTATGTAGCTTCCTATTATGCCAAGCTTTTAAACTGCCGTCTAAATCTCTCCAACACAAAAGAAGGTGTGATGGCTGAGCTCATATTTGCATAACCTCTACACGGAATCTTCATCTCAAATTCATATGCGTTTGATATAATTAAAACAGTTGAAAGAATTATGCATATATAAAAGGACAGGAGATATCTTATGGTTATTATTAATCAGGTACGGGTCAGGTACGGAAATCAACTGGCTCTATCCATAGACACACCTCTTTCGTTTAAGGCCGGTGACCGTATTGGAATTATCGGCTCTAACGGGGCCGGAAAATCGACTTTTGTAAAGACAATTCTGGGGTTGACCAATTACCAGGGGAGCATTGCTACCGACTTAAAACCTGAAGAAATGGCAGTTCATATGCAGCACAACCACTACTCCAATGCTATGGCAGTAAAGCATATTATGGAGTCCATACTTAATACTAAAATAAAGAAAAATGAAATACTCCAGGATCTTATTTCCTTTTTTGATTTTGAAGAGTGCCTGCACAAAAAGTATTCTGCCCTGTCGGGAGGCCAAAAACAGCGGCTTACAATTATCCTTGTACTGGTTCAGGATGCTCCTTTGGTATTTTTTGACGAGGTAACCTCCGGACTGGATTTTGAGACCAGGCAAAAGCTGATGTCAAAGCTTGTGGAATGGTACCGCAACAAAACCACTACTCTGTGTATTGTTTCCCACTACTACGAGGAGTTGGAACAGCTGGTAAATAATATCTTAATTCTGGAAAAAGGTCAGGTTGTTGATTTTGGGGATAAAGATGAATTATTCCGTAAGTATTGTGGAAAAACAGTAATCACCGTTGATAACACCCCCGAAAACGAAGAGATTACCAAGAACTTTCTAAAGTTAGAGGCACCTGGTCATCTTATTGCACTTTCCTGCCAGAATGATCAGACCGAAAAAGACATTGCAGAACTGCTCATCAGGAAAGATATTAACTTCCGGCGCAGCAACAACAATATAGAAATTATGTCCATTAATGCCAAGAACAAATTCAATGGGGGCGGAAAGAGAGATTAAAATGAATAGAAAGAAGCTTAATTGGTATTTGATTTCTTATGAACTGCGTAATATAGCCGGAAATATATTTGTTATCATATTTGGTGTATTGTTTCCTATCATGATGTCTGTCTTGTTTTCAGTAATATTAAAGAAACAGATACCTGAAAACATGTATTCAGAAGCAATTACCGCTCTTTTTATCACAATGAGCATGATTATTCCAATGGCTGTTCTGCTGATAGGATATGCAGCAAATTATTCTCAGGAATTAGAAAAAGATATTCCCCTGCGCTTAAGCCTGTTCGGCTTTCATGAAAAAACGATGCTCGCTGCTAAAATGATTGCCTACTTAATCTTCACAACAGCTGCTTTTTTACTCTATACCGTAACTGACTGTATAATTTTAGACCTTCAGGTTCCAAAGCCAGGCTCCGTTGTCTGTTTTGTTATCGCCTTATATGCTCTGTCTGTAATATTTTTTATTCTGGCCCATGGTATCGCCACTATTTTTCGCAAATTCGGTCCTACTTATGCCGTTTCCATGCTACTTTACTTCGGTTTCATGATACTCTGCGGAATGATGGGTATTACCGTAGACCAGCTTCCTGCAGGATTAAAAGCAATAGCAAGAATATTTCCCATGTCTTATATCAGCAGCGACTTTATAACTTTCTGGCAGGGAGGCCAATATAATTTTGTACCGCTGATACAATCCTACCTGTTCTTTGGAGCAGTTTCCTCCATTATTCTGATTTTCAGCATCCGTAAAAATCAGAGGGCTCTTAAACCTCAGGGACATGTCTCATAGATCATTCTATAGTAAATATTGAGGTGCGCGATAAACATATTCCTAACATTCTTACTATGTTTTAAAATAAAAAAGCCCTCCCTAAAATGCCGTCATGATATGTACCCCCTTTACTGGACACCAGTAAAGGGGGTTTTTACGTGAAATATGATTTTGTATTTAAATTAAATTGTGTCGAGCTATACAGAAATGGTCAATGGCCTGAAACACCAGCAGGAATTGGTCAAAAGAATTTTAGAAAACGAATTGTTACTTGGTCAAGAATTGCAGATATTTATGGAATTGATACTTTAAAGCATCCTTCAACATGTAAAGAACGTACAGCTGAAGGAAGGTATTCTCTTGTAGCTAGAGTTTTAGCTGGAGAATCACAAAAAAGTGTTGCAATAATTGCTGGAATTGATTCAGGGCTATTGTC
>NZ_FRFD01000003.1 GCF_900143645.1 Anaerocolumna xylanovorans DSM 12503
GCTGGCCTTAAACCAGTACCCGCAGATGATATCATGCTAAAGAAATCCTTATTGAAACACTAATTATCAGCTGAAAATATGATACAGGCAGAGATTAGTCCATGAAAATGTAAATTCATCGTGTGGAACTTACTTTTACACAGTATTTTCCAGATGTCTGCTTTTTGTACGCAAAAAAAAGCTAAAAACAGTGTCCACAGTTCTATTATAGCTATATTAATTTAAAAGTAAATGTAATATTAACTAGTAAAATCAATAAAGTAGAGGTTGTGATTACAAAAAACTTCGCTGTAGTCTATAGGAATTTCGATTTACATTCAAGGTTACCTTTTTATTTTACAGGATATTTTTAAATACCACTTGACTTGGAGTTCACTCCAAGTGCTAAGCTATAAAAAAATAGATAATAATATAGTGGAAAGGAAGTGCGTGAATGAATACAAGGCAATGATGAAGGCAGCCTTAAATTTTGGAGTCACTCCGGTTGAAATAAAAGATGTGAAGCAATCCACGTAAAAATGGATGTAAAAGTAGCAGCAGAGGATTTAATCAAGATTGATGGATTATTAGAGAAATATCCAAATATTGGCCTAAGGTACAGCGCCAATGAAAACAAATTCGTAAAAAAGATTAAACAAAAAGGAGAAAAAATAATATGAATAATTTTGTATACGACATTCCTACCAGAGTTTATTTCGGAGAAAATCAGCTGGGAAACCTGGGTGCTGAATTAAGCAAATACGGTAAAAAGGTACTTATGACCTATGGCGGTGGTTCCATTAAGAAAATCGGTCTTTATGATAAGATTGTTGAGGAGATTCAAAAAGCAGGATTAGAGCTTTTTGAATTATCCGGAATTGACCCAAATCCGAGAGTGGCTTCCGTTAATGCAGGCGCTGATATCTGTAAGAAAGAAGATATTGACGTTCTTCTTGCAGTAGGCGGCGGTTCTGTACTGGATTGTACCAAATACATTGGTGCAGCAACCTATTATGATGGAGATGCATGGGATATCCTGCTTCAGAAGGTACCTGTAGACAACTGCCTTCCGGTAATTACTGTTCTGACACTGGCAGCAACGGGCTCTGAAATGGATGCAGGCGGCGTTATCAGCAATCCGGAAACAAAGGATAAAATCGGTCTGGTTTTCCCAGTAATGCAGCCAAAGGTTTCTTTCTTAGACCCAACTACTACTTACACGGTGAATAAATTCCACACAGCTTGTGGTGCAGCAGATATGCTGAATCACATTCTGGAAGTATATTTTAATATGGATCAGGATTTATATATGTTAGATTGTGTCATGGAAGGACTTATGAAGACCATCATCAAATATGCCCCTGTTGCTTTGGAGGAACCGGATAATTATGAAGCCCGTGCAAATTTAATGTGGACTTCTACCTGGGCAATCAATGGATTTGTCAATGGCGGAAAACGTCAGGCCTGGAGCTGTCATCCAATGGAGCATGAGCTGTCGGCTATCTATGACATTACCCATGGGCTCGGACTTGCAATCCTTACACCAAGATGGATGGAATATACGCTTAACGAAACTACCGTTTCCAAGTTCTATCAATTTGGAACCAATGTATTTGGCATTGATAAAAATTTAGCCCCCATGGAAGTGGCAAAGAAGAGTATTGAGATGATAAGTGATTTCTTATTTAGTACACTGGGACTTCAGAGTACCTTTACCGAAATTGGTATTGATGAGACGAATTTTGAAATTATGGCAAAGAAAGCCTGCATGGATAGCGTATTGCCGGGATTCAAGCCACTGAATCAGCAGGATATTGTTAATATATTTAAGATGTGTCTGTAAGAAAAGAATATATAGGAGAGAAGCGTTTAAATGAGCAAAATAGCAGTGGTATATTATTCCTATACCAATAATACAAAAAAAATAGCGGAAATGATTCAGAGTAAGACAGGCGCAGAGGTATTTCAGATAGAGACCGTTACACCTTATACAGGAAGTTATGATGAGGTGGTAAATCAGGCCCAGAAAGAAATTAATTCGGGCTTTAAGCCGCCAATTCAGTCATTAAAGATGCAGCTTGACCAATACGATACCGTCATTCTAGGTACGCCGGTATGGTGGTATACTATGGCGCCGGCAGTCTTTACATTTCTGTCGGAAGCAGATTTAAGCGGTAAAAAGATTATCCCTTTTGCCACAAATGCAGGATGGCTTGGACATACCTTTAAGGATATCAAGAAATTGTGTCCTGATTCGGAAGTAGTAAGCGGGATGAACATTGAATTTTCAAAAGAAATATTGAAAACATCAATAAAAGCTATAGAAAGTTGGATAGTAGGTTGAAAAATAAATTTTCCAACTACGAATTAGCGAATATTCAATCACGGATTGGATATTCAGGAAAGGCATGGTTATTAATATGACAATTACAGAAGTCGCTGAAAAGTACAATATTACAGCGGATACTTTAAGATACTATGAACGGATTGGTTTAATACCACCGGTACCAAGAAACAATAGCGGAATGCGTGATTATGATGAAGAGTCCTGTGGATGGGTTGAACTAATGCGCTGTATGAGAAAAGCAGGTGTACAGATTGAGGCATTGATAGAATATGTTGCATTATTCCGTCAGGGTGATTCTACGGTTGACGCTAGAAAACACATACTGAAAGAACAACGGAATCAATTGGCAGAAAAAATGGAAGATATACAGAAATCTCTGGAGCGTTTGGATAAAAAAATTGAACGGTATGAGCAGGGGTTAATGATAAAAGAGAAAGTTCTGCAGGATATGAGAGAAAAAGCAGCTGAAAAGTAGTTGCAGTACAGGATAATTGAATGGAGGTTTTAGAATTGAGACGTGAGAGCAATAACTTTCACGTCTTTTTTTATCAAACCACCAGAACACAAAAGCGAAAGGCAGCAGTATCAAAAGTCGTTAAAATACAAATAATCTAGTTTGTGTATATTACCTAAATCAGCAAAAGAATTTATAATAAATTCATAAATACATTTGAACTTAGGGAGGTAGCAAAATGAGTAAAAAGATAACAAAACTATTATCAATGTTTCTGTCGCTTATGCTTATTCTTACATTGGGGGTAGGATGCAATAAGAAAGATACATCTGATGAAAATGCAACGGGGGATAATAGTGAAATAACTACAAATGAGACAGCGGCCAATGACACAACTGCAAATGGGGATGAGCAGATTACATTAACCTTTTGGCATACTTATGGTGATGGTGAAGAGACACAGTTTAAAAATGTTGTTCTTCCTATGTGGGAAAAAGAGCATCCAAACATTAAAATTGATGCTGTAAGGCAAGACAGCAGTCAGTATCACCAGATGATTGTAACTGCATTTGGTACCGGACAGACTCCGGACATAGCAAGAATTGATATTGTTAACACAGCATCTTATGCCAATCAGGGCGGACTTGTTGCTTTGAATAATTTTGATGGTTTTGACGCGAACAAGGCAAATTTCCTTGATGGTCCATTATCAACCAATTTATACAACGGCAGTTATTATGGATTACCGCTTGATACCAACTGCAAGGCTGCGGTAGTGAATATGAATACCCTTGCATCGATTGGATTAAATCAGGTTCCGGCTACATTCGAGGAATTTTTATCAGCAGCTGAAAAATCAAAAACTCCTTTAATTAGTGTTTCCGGCGTTGGAGATTGGGACTTCTATCCTTATTTCTGGCTGTTTGGCGGTACTTTAACTGATCCTGAATTTAAGAAAGCAAGCGGTTATTTAGACAGTCAGGCAAGTATTGATGCTATCAATAAGTTAGTTGAATTAAACAAGAAAAAAATTCTGACAATCAAAGAGGTTGATGGAACAGCTGATGCATGGGATGGTATTAAGACCGGTGAATATGCAATGTTTTTTGAAGGTCCGTGGTTTTTTGGCTCCTATGAGGATAATCTTGCGCAGGGTATTCAAGCTGCTCTGATTCCTGCTTATAACGGCAAAAGTGCTTCAGTTGTAGGAGGTGAGAATATCGTAATGTTTAATAGCTCCAAACACCAGGATGCCGCTTATGAATTTCTGAAATTCATGACTTCGGAGGAAGTACAGTTAGCAATGCTGGATGTTGGACAGCTTCCGGTATTAAAGAGCTTAGTAACGAATGAGAAGGTTACCGGTAATCCGGTATGGTCAGTTTACATGAAGCAAGTAGAGACAGCGGGTGCCAGGATTCCTTCACCAAACCATGATGAAATCGGGGCAGTCTGGAGTAATGCAATGACTAATATTTTTGTAAACAAAGCCGATGTAAAGAGCGAGCTTGAGAGTGCTGCAGCTCAGATTGATGAATTATTAGCACAATAGATGGATGTGGGGTGCCACAACCTGATTTAACGAAAGGGTTGTGGCATGTTTTATGAAAGGGTGAGATTATGCCATATGACATTAAAAAGAGGAAATGGAAAAAGTACAGGAAGGGAATTTTAGCAGCGCTTCCTTTTATCACTCCGGGATTAGTGCTGGTTTGCATATTTGTCCTGTATCCCATGTTGTTTACCTTTAGAATTGCTTTCTCTGATTATCAGATTGTAAAGAGAGAGATAACGTGGATAGGGTTTGAGAATTTTATCTCTGTTCTTACCGCTAAGAATAGCAGCTTTTGGTATGCTATCCGTAACAATTTCTTATATGCATTTGTTACAACACCCTGCATTATCTTTTTGGGTATGTTCTTTGCGTATCTGATTAACAACTTAAGTAAAGGGAAAACAATATTCAAGGTGGGTTTCTAT
Source organism: Anaerocolumna xylanovorans DSM 12503 (assembly GCF_900143645.1). Lineage (GTDB taxonomy): Bacteria > Bacillota > Clostridia > Lachnospirales > Lachnospiraceae > Anaerocolumna > Anaerocolumna xylanovorans. The sequence goes on from NZ_FRFD01000003.1 coordinate 4,761, forward strand.
CTCCCGGTTATTACCTCCTGGGTTATCGTCGGTTTAGTATTTCAATATTTGTTTAATAGCAGTAACCGGGGCTTGATTAATTATGTAATTGTAGATGTACTGCATCTGACGAAGAATTATATACCATGGCTGCTTAGAGAGTGGACGGGTAATACGGCAATCTGGATTATGGGTATCTGGAAAAATACCGGTTGGGCTATGTTAATTTATACCGCAGCACTCCAGGGAATTTCAAAGGATCTTTATGAGGCGGCTTCCCTGGACGGCGCATCCTCCTGGCAAAGATTTAAAAGAATTGTGATTCCAATGGTAAAACCAACTACGTATTTTGTTCTTGTAAATATGGTGATTGGATCCTTCAACGTATTTATCCAGGTCATGCTCTTAACCTCGGGTAAGCCAAACGGTACAACCTCAGTGCTCCAATACCTGTTGTATGATAAGGCATTTAATCAGTTTAAATTTGGTGAAGCATCTGCCATCGGTCTTATGACAGCAATTACCATCATCATACTAACGGTTATCTTAAACCGGGGATTGAAATTGGATACAGTGGATAAGGAGGAAACCGTATGAGAAAATTTAAAGGCAAAAAAGCTACAGAACGTGTCGGGCAGGGCATCCTATGGATTTTCTTATTATTTGCGTTAGCGATATTTTCCGTACCTTATTTGTTCATGATATCAAACTCTTTTGAAAAGTTTAGCTTTTCGCTTCCGTTTCCGCCAAGAATTTTTCCGAAACAGATTATTTTTGATGCATACCGGTATATTTTAGGCTTGGATATTTTCACAGTTGCTTTTCGAAACAGTGTAATTAACACAGTACTTACCGTAGCGATTGAATTACTGGTTGCAACTTTATCGGCATATGGCTTTGCACGTATTAAGTTTCCGGGCAGGGAGGTACTTTTTAAAATTTATCTCTTAACTCTGATGGTACCCGGTTTTTTGAACATCATTCCGCAATTTATTACACTGGGTGCTATAAAGCTTCCGTTTCCGGGTCTTAAGGAGGGTCTTGTAGGAACAAGACCGGGATTAATACTGATTTATGTTGCTACCGGTATATGCGGACATACTTTTTTCTTACGCAATTTCTTTCGCGGCTTGCCAGATGCATTATCTGAATCGGTTATTATGGACGGCGGCACACATATGACTATTTTTACAAGAATTATGCTGCCATTATCAAAACCTGCGATCGGAACGATGACAATTTTTGCATTACAGGGAATATGGGAAGAATATTTTACAGCGAAAATACTGCTTGGTGCAAATGAAGCTATGATTACACTTCCAATGCTCTTACAAAGATTGAACGGAGAGCATGCCACCAGATGGGAATGGGTATTTGCAGCTTCGATTTTAATACAGATCCCTGTTATTATTTTGTTCATCCTGTTCCAAAGGAAAACAGTAATCGGTGGGCTTTCTGAAGGCTCAGTGAAACAATAAACAGCATAAGCGGAGGAACAAGTTATGAAGGAACATTTAGCATATGTAGATTGCTTTCCTGATAAAGCCCAATATTTAGAGGGTGAATTGGTAGGTATCCTACTGGAGGCAGAGAATCGGGAAAATATAATAGAAGTAGAATTCACAGTATCAGAACTAGACCGGATTTTATTTAGAAAAACGGTAAGAACATCAGAACTGATGGCAGGCGCTATCGCATATAAAATGTCATGTGAGCTGCCTGTTGGTAATTATGGAGTGGATGTAAAAGTTATCTATGCCGATTATACTATTCAAGTACATACCGCTTGTGATGTAGTGGAAACTTACGATTCCGTAATCCGGTATGGTTTTCTTACGGATTTTTCAGAGCAGGATAAGGAGGATGCCTCTGATATTAACTATGCAGTGAAGCTCCATCTGAATGCATTACAGTTTTATGACTGGATGTACCGTCATGATAAACTGGTCGCTGAGGAAGAAGAATACCTCGAGCCGTTAGGAAGAAAAATATCGTTGCAGACAATCAGAAATAAGATAAATCTTTGTAAACAGCACGGAATTCGCCCCTTTGCCTATGGTGCCGTATACGCGGCAAGTAAAGAAGCATATGCAAAGCACCCCTCCTGGGCTTTGTATAAAAAAGATAGGGAGGTCCTAAGTTTTGCTGATTGGCTTGTTTTCATGGATACCTCTAATGATGCGTCCTGGTGTAACTATATTATAGAGCAGTATGCTGATTCGGTAAAACGTTTAGGCTTTCAGGGAATCCATATGGACACCTACGGTTTCCCGAAATATGTATACAATGACAGGCAGGAAAGAGTATCATTAGCGGAAACATTTCCCGGGATGATAAAACTTGCAAAGCAGGCAGTGAAAGAGATTGATGACAAAGCCGGAGTGATATTTAACGCAGTAAATAACTGGCCGGTTGAATGTGTGGCGGCTTCGGAGCAGGATGCGACTTACATTGAAGTTTGGGCTCCCCATGTTACGTACCATCATTTATATACACTAATTCGTGAGGCAAAGTATCTTGGAGCCAGGCAGGTAATTCTGGCAGCTTATATGAAGCCCTTCACAGAGGCGAAGACAGAGGAGGAAATCTTGGCTGCGGAATATTCCTTGTTATTAACCAATGCGGTGATTCAGGCTTCAGGAGGATATCAATTAGTATTTGGGGAAACGAATTCTGTACTTAGTGACAGCTACTATGTAAACTATTCGAAATTAAGAGATGAATTCATTCCAAAAGTAAGATCCTATTGTGACTTTGCGGTTCGATATGGTAAACTCTTATATGACAAGGATGCTATGGATATATCAATGACGGCTGCAAATGGAATTAACGAGGATATTATTTTTACTTCGCTTAATGACAGCAACATTCAGTTTACTTCCAGCGGCAGAGAAGGCAAGATTTGGACTATCATCCGAGAAGCCAGGAAGTATCTGACGATTCAGATGATTAATCTAACCCAGATAAATGATTTGTGGAACCAGCCGAAAACCAAGCGGCCGGAAGCAGTATCCGGGATACAGGTTAATATACTGTTAGATACGGATATCAAGGGCGCTTTTATGGCATCACCGGATGATGGAACCTGTACGCCGATTAGATTGGAATATCGGCTGGAGCAAAAATCAAATGGTCAGCACGTAATTATTACAGTACCTAAATTGGAATTATGGAACATGATATGGATAGAACTTTCATAAGAGTGGAGGATATGGATGTTATTTTCATATAATACGGATATCTTGCCTAAGGTAAGAATGATAGGGAAAATTAATTATATCAATCCTTGGATACATTTTGAAAGAATCTCGAATGAATTTATCTTATATTTTATTCGGGAGGGCGAGATGTATCTGGAGGAGAATAAAATCCAGTACCATTTAAAGAAAGGCGATTATTTCCTTCTGGAACCGGATTTATGCCATAAGGGGTATAAGGAAGCTCCCTGCAGTTACTATTATGTGCATTTTAAACATCCAGACCTTAATAGGGTTGACCCCAAATCAGAAGAACAGGCAATTACCGGCATTATCGAAAAGAGGAAGACCTCACTTCTTAGCTATAATTTAGATGAGTCGGACCCAACCGATCCTTATGCAATAATAAATAAGAGTGACAGCATAGCAGATTATCAGGATTACAAAGGTGTTTTGAATATTGCTGTCAGCATTTATAACCGAAGAGAAGAACACTATAAACGTCTGTCATCGGTAGAATTTCACCGGTTTTTAATGAAAATCGCCCATGAATTCGTTCTGAATAATGTAACACATACTGCGGGCACGGCAATAAAAAAATCCATTCTGAAGGTGGATGGAATATTAAATTATTTAAACAGTAATTATATGAATAAAATCTCCAGTAATCAGATTGAAGAACTGTATGAAGTGAATTTCGATTATATTAATCGGGTGTTCTCGGAACAAACCGGGCATACGATATTTCAATATTTAAACTCAATAAGAATTAACCATGCCAAAGAATTAATCAGTACAACGAATCTTAACTTTAATGAAATTGCGTATCTTACCGGAATTGAGGACCAGTATTATTTTTCTAAAATCTTTAAAAAATATTGCGGAATAACACCTACCCAATATTATGAAACTATGAAAAGTAAAACGATAAATCAGTGACAGTTTTGCTGAGTAAACATCAATAAGAAGAAAGAGATTGACAAATATTTTAATGGTCTTGACTTTCTTAACCATTGAACATTTTATTTCTATTAATGGTATAATTGTTTAAACGGTTAAAGCTATAATTCTATGGAGGAAGAAAGTTGGATATTATAAAAGCAATGGAAGTGAGACATTCGGTCAGGCAGTATCTGGATAGGAAAATACCAGGAGATATCATTGAAGAACTAAAGAAAGAAATTGAAATCTGTAATCAGGAAGCCGGACTTCACATTCAGCTTGTTACGGATGAAAAAGATGCTTTCAGCGGAATGATGGCACACTATGGAAAGTTTGATGGAGTTCAAAATTATATAGCACTGATAGGAACAAAGGGAAAAAAGCTGGATGAAACGATTGGATATTATGGTGAACGAATTGTATTAAAAGCACAGCAGTTAGGGTTGGATACCTGTTGGGTGGCTATGACATTCAGTAAAAGAAAGTGCAGGGTAAAGATAAACAAGGGAGAAAAAATGGTGTGTGTTCTTTCTCTTGGCTATGGAAAAACACAAGGGATTTCTCATAAAAGTAAAGATATCAGGGAATTATGTGATTTTGAAGGGGATATGCCTGACTGGTTCAAAAGAGGGATGGAAGCTGCAGTACTTGCACCTACCGCAATGAATCAGCAGAAGTTTATGATTTCCTTGAAGAATGATACAGTCAGTGCAAAGAAAACAGGCGGTTTTTATTCCAATGTTGATCTTGGGATTGTGAAGTATCATTTTGAAATTGGGTCTGGAAGAGGATTAATTTAACGTAGGAAGAAAAAAGCAGGGTAAAGCTTGTGCTTACCTTAATAATATTATAGATATCAACAAATAGAAAAGTGTCAGAACCTTTGTATGGGGTTCTGACACTTTTCTGCCTGAAGGTTTTAATCTGAAAACAGAGCCTTGTATTCGGAAATGCTCACGGTCCTCCCTTTATCTGTTAACTTAATGACTTCCGCTTCAAGGACAATATTTTCTTCCTTTAACAGCAGCCTGATAATCTTATCTGTAAAAGCCTTATCCCAGTGAAAATGGTTTGCCAATGTATGAACACCGGCTTCCTGGGCTTCTTCATCACTTCCTTCATGATTATATAAATGAAACAGAAGTGTTTTTTTGCTGAAGTCTAATTTCTGTCTGCTGCGCCTTTTTAAGGAACTTACCAATCCTCTGCGGGGAGCAGTTATGAACACTATGAAGAATACAAGCCCTGTCATTACTGCCATGCTGCCGGATATAGAAACATCAAAGAATACTGCCAGGTAAAAGCCAAGGATACCATTTACAGCTCCTATCATTGCACTAAGTATCAGCATATGCTTCAAATTATCCGTCAACAGATAGGCTGTAACAGGCGGGCCAATCATAAAAGCAACTACCAGTACGGAACCGACTGCTTCAAAAGCGCCTACTGTTGTCATGGAGACAAGCATCATAAGTCCATAATGGATAAGAGCGGGAGAGAATCCAAGAACGGCAGCCAGCATTGGATCAAAGGTCACGACTTTTAATTCTTTAAAAAAGGTGATAATAAATGCAAGGTTGATAATTAATAAAGCCAGGGTACTATAAATTGCTTTTGCACCGATATCGTACCCGAATACCACCATACGGTTAAAAGGAGCGAAGGCAAGTTCGCCAAGCAGGACAGAATCCGTATCAAGATGGACGGAGCCGGCATATCTGGTTATCAATATAATTGCAATGGAAAATAGAAATGGAAATACAATACCGATGGCGGCATCTTCCGAAAGCAGCTTCGTCCGGTTTAAGGTTTCCGTAAGCCATACAGTTGCCAGGCCTATTAAGGCGGCACCAAGTATCAGGAACGGAGAGGATAGATCATGGGTCAGGAAAAAGGCAAGGACAATACCCAAAAGAATAGTGTGGGTAATGGAGTCCGACATCATTGACATTTTCCGCAAAACCAGGAATACGCCAGGCAGAGAGCAGGCTACGGCAACAATTACAGCAATCAGCTGGATTTCAAATTGTGGGGACATCAGGCTCACCTCCTTCATTTTGTAAAAGCTGTTTCAGGTTTCTTCTGTGTATTACTTTCTGGAGAATACCTCTTCCCGGTGCAAACAGTACACTGAATATAACAAAGCAGCTGATAAAAACTACAATGGCAGGTCCGGTAGGAAGCTTTGCCGTAAGGGAACTGGCGGCCGTGCCTAAAATACCGGATATTCCACCGAAGAGAGCGGAAAGGACTGCCATAATCCAAAATTTATTGGTCCATTGCCTTGCCGCAACAGCGGGGGCAATCAACATAGCACTCATAAGAATAACGCCTACGGTCTGCAACCCGATAATAATTGTCATGACAATCATAAAAGATAATAACAGGTTTAATTTATGTGCTGGGAAACCAAGACTCCTGGCATATTCCGAATCAAAGATAAAAAGCTTAAATTCTTTCCAGAATAAAAGAATCAGGGTAAGCAGTACTACACCGCAGATTACCATAAAATAAACATCTTTTTGCAGTAAGGTGGATGCCTGCCCGAAGATAAACCGCTTTAATCCCGCCTGATTGGAGTTGGGAATCTTCTGCACATAGGTCAGGAGCACAAGACCGGCTCCAAAAAATACCGACATGACGAGGGCAAGGGCGCTGTCAAATTTAATCCGTGTGTGCTTTACAATACTGATTATGAATAAAGTGGCAATAAGCCCTGAAAGCAATGCTCCGAGAAGAAGTACCTCTGTATCCTTGGAACCGGTCAGTACAAATGCCATTACGACCCCGGGAAGTGCCGCATGGGATACTCCGTCCCCAAGAAGGCTCTGTTTGCGAAGCACGGCAAAGCTTCCTAAAACACCGCTGATTAATCCCAGGATGGCAGAACCCAGGGCGACTGTCTGAAAGGTATAGTCTTTTAGCAGATAAATAAGATTTTCCATAAGAATCCTTCCTCCCTAAACCACACTCTTTAATAAGTTACAGGTACTGCGGTAAGCCTTTTTCAGGTTCTGTTCGTGGAAAACTTCTTCCACCGGTCCGCTGGCAATTACTTTGATATTGATCAGAGTGACCCAGTCAAAATATTCCGGAACGGTCTGTAAATCATGATGTACCACCACTACGGTTTTACCGGATTCCTTTAGTTCTTTTAATAATATTACAATAGCTTTTTCCGTCTGGACATCGACGCCTTTAAAGGGTTCATCCATAAAGTAGATATCGGCAGTCTGCATTAAGGCTCTTGCCAAAAAGACTCTTTGCTGCTGACCGCCGGACAACTGGCTGATTTGACGTGAAGCGTAATCCTCCATGCCGACTTTTCGTAAACTTTGCATCGCTGCCTCCCTGTCTATTTTACCGGGGCGTTTTATGAATCCCAGCCTGCCATAACACCCCATAAGTACAATATCCAGTACAGTTGCGGGGAAATCCCAGTCTACGCTGCCGCTTTGGGGAACATAGGCGACCTTATTCTTTAATTTACGAAGACTGTTGTCTGTTTCCTGGAAGAAACGTACTGTTCCCGATACCGGAACTAAAAGTCCCAGCATAGCTTTTAATAGTGTAGTTTTACCGGCTCCGTTGGGACCTATGACTGCCATTAATTTACCCCGGGGAATATCTAAATCAATATCCCATAGAACCGGTTTTGCATCATAAGCAACGGTTAAATCCTCTATTTGAACGGCATAATCTGATTTGTTTAATTCCATATGCATAACCCTCCTTTATATTGTGAACTTTATTTTAAAGCTTTTACAATAGTATCAATATTAGCTCTTACGGTCAGAATGTAGGTTTCGGCACCAGAGTCTTTACCGCCTAAGGAATCGGAGTAAAGTTCTCCTCCTATACTGACATCAAAACCCTTTGCCTTGACTGCAGCCTGTAAGGCTTCAATAGTTTTAGGCGGTACGGAAGATTCCACGAATATTGCTTTTATTTTGCGTTCGGTAATAAAACCGGCTAAACTGCTGACATCAGCAGTCCCAGCTTCGGCATCGGTACTGATACCCTGTAATCCTTTTACTTCAAAACCGTAAGCTCTGCCGAAATAATTAAAGGCATCGTGGGCTGTTATCAGGACCCTTTGTTCCTTAGGGATTTCATTAACCTTATCTTTGATGTAGGTGTCCAGATCATCCAATTCTACCAGATACTCCTCAAGGTTATTGGCGTAATCCTCCCCATGGGGCGGATCAGCTGCAGATAATTTATCGGCCACGGTCTTCGCAGCGTCCTTCCAGAGAGAAACGTCAAACCAGATATGGGGATCGTGTATGGAAGTATCATTCTCCCAGGATAACAGATCCTCTTCATTAAGTCCGTCTTCTATGCATATTACGGTACGGCCTCGGTCCGTGAGGGATTCAAAGATTTCTCCCATTTTGCCTTCCAAATGCAGGCCGTTGTACACAACAACATCTGCGTTTTGCATCAATGTAACATCTCCGGCACTTGCCTGATATAGATGGGGATCAATACCGGGCCCCATAAGTCCGTTTACCGTGACATGTTCTCCGCCGATAATTCCTGAAAGATCAGCCAGCATGGTAGTGGTTGCTACAATGTTTAAAGTATCCGCAGTTTCTTTCGGTTCGGTTTTTTGGCAGCTGGTTAAGAATAAGACTGCTATAATACTTAAACTGAATAAAATTTTAAAATTTCTAATCATGAAAATCCTCCATTCATTAAACTGATATAAACATAAGTCTTAAATTACATATTCTCTTGTGTTAATCTGAACCCTTTATAGGGTTTAATAGTCAGCAGAGGTTTATTGCGTCCCAGCTGATCAAAAGTTCATAATTTAGGCATGCCTAAATTAATTTTAATTATAAACCTAAATTATATAAAATGCAAGTGATTATCAATATCAATTAAAAAATAAAAATACCTTATTGGCAGTCAGGCCACTCTGCGTTATTATGTAGCGGTACTAAACGTTGTTAAGTACCTATATGGATATGATGGGACTTTTTAAGAGAATGAACACAAATTTTAAGAAATGACGAGGAGAAAGAATTATGAGCTTTAGCAATGAAACTAATTTCATTTATCTATCCACTTCTCTGCTTTATGGGAAAATGCTAATTTTAAAAGTAGTGGTGTGATGACCGTTGTCAGTAAAACAACAAGAATGGTCGGAATAAAGACTTCTTGTGTAATGATGCCGTTCTGTACGCCTATATTGGCAGTTATAATAGCTACTTCACCGCGGGAGATCATGCCGATACCAATCTGAAGGGATTCGCTGTGTTTCATTTTGAAAAACCGTGCCGCACAGCCGCAGCCTATTACTTTGCCTGTTACGGCAACAAGGAACATTACAATTGCAATTAAAAGAACTTTTGCTGTGATTCCATCAAGGGTCACAGATAGCCCGACGCTTGCGAAAAATATCGGCGAGAGAAATCCGGATGAAATAGTTTTTATACCACGTTCCAGGTAGTTCCTTCGTTCTGTTCTGGAAAGCAATAATCCAAAAAGGTAAGCTCCGGTTATGGCAGCGATACCTAAATGTTCCGCAGTAAATGCAATTAGCAAAGCACTTGCAATTGAGAAAGCTAACTGTGATTTTCCGGAGGAAATCTTAGAAGCAAGTGTGTTTATGTGTTTAGGCAAATAAATAGCCGCAAGGGTGAAACACAGAAAAAACACCATAATTCCTGCTATGGTAAAAATAACTGATCTACCAGAGCCTTTATCAACAGATAACAGAACGGATATTAACATAAGACCCAGGATATCATCGATAACTGCGGCCCCAAGAATGTTTATTCCAACTCTCGAATGCAATTTTCCAAGTTCGTTAAGTGTTTCTACGGTAATGCTTACGCTTGTGGCAGTAAAGACAATGCCGATAAAAATATTTTCAAGGATATTGCTGTAAAATAGAAAGGCACACAAAGAGCCAAGAATCAGCGGTACAAAAACGCCCAATACGGCTATTACTGCTGAGGTTTTTCCTGATTTCCTGAATTGGTCAAAATCGGTCTCAAGACCGGCATGGAACATTAGCAGGATTACGCCGATATTGGCTAACAATTTTATATTGTCGTCATATGGAACGGCGTTAAAAACCATAGGTCCCAGAATCACACCTGCCAGTAAAGCACCCAATACTTCAGGCATTTTAAATTTTTCAATAATCATACCCCCTAATTTGGTTGCTATCAGCACTAATGCAATTGAAAGTAAAGCGTTCTCCATCTGTTTCTCCTCCAAATAAATAAAAAGTGGAAAGTCCCTAAAAGGACTTCCCACCCAAGAAGTTCGTTCTTGAAAACGATATTAAGAAATACCGTCCAACCGATTCGTTATCATTATTTTTTGTATTCTACCATAACTTTATATTCCTGTCAAATAATTAAGAAGGATATTGGAGGAAATAAGGTTTTCAGCTCTGCCGGTGTGCCGTTAGCGATTATATGGCCTTTATGGAAAATGGCAATTACATCAGCTATCAAGACCTGCCGTAGTTCATTCCCTAAAAGAGTACATTTGCTTTTATTTCTATGTTTGGCATATAATATAATAGAAAGTTCATACTTGCATAAAGAGAGAAGTGAGTATAACGAAAAGGTTAAAAACAATATTACTTTAAGTGGGAGAACTTCCAAGTGAAAAAAATTCTTGTAATTGATGATGAGATTGCAATCAGGGATCTGATTGAATTGGTGCTAAAAAGAGAAAATTATCAGGTAAAGACTGCTGAAAACGGTGCTATTGGACTTATGGAGATTGACGCTTTCCATCCGGATTTGGTTTTGCTTGATTTAATGCTGCCTGATTACTCCGGCTACGATCTTTGCAGGGAAATTGTAAAAAAGTCTACTATTCCCATTATCATGCTATCGGCAAAGAACGAAACCATTGATAAAGTGTTAGGGCTTGAGCTTGGAGCAGAAGATTATATGACAAAGCCTTTTGATAATAGAGAACTTATAGCCAGGATCAAAGTTGTACTAAGAAGACATGAACCGAGTGATCAGATTAAAACCGATAAGATGGAACCAATTGTATGTGGAGAACTGGAAATTGATCTGGAAACAAAAAGGGTGTTAAAGGAGGGAAATCAAATTTCCCTGACAGCAAAAGAATTTAAGATTCTTGAAACTCTTTCAAAAAGACCCAAAAAGATTTTTACCAGAGATGAACTCTTGGAAATTGTATGGGGGTACGATTATTTAGGTGACAGCCGGAGTGTTGATATGACAATTATGCGGCTTAGAAAGAAATTGGAAGATGATTCTGAGAACCCGAGATATGTAAGGACCATTTATGGATTTGGCTACCAGTTTGGAGGTGACTCTCTTTGAAGTATGCAACCAGGCTTCTTTTGAGTTACTTATTTTTCTCTGTATTATCCTTTTCCATTATTATTATCTCGGTTAATAAAGCCATTGATTATTATAGCTTTGTGACAATAGAGAAACAGATGATGGAAAAGGCGGATATTTGTGAGCTGTCTTTTAGAGAAGTACTTACAAGGTACGAAAAATCAACCGATCAGGTACAACCTTCCCATGTGGCAAAGGATGTCCTCGAAGTTTTAAAAGCTTCAGGAAGGGAAGTTAGAATCTATGATAATAACAGGAAGCTTTTAGGGCTGGCGGTGAACGGAATCTTAGTAAATAACGGCTCTCCTAAGATTTTTGAAGGAAATATAGGAAATGCCTTGAAGGGAAACTATTCTTATACTGTCACAAATAATGGTCTGATTTATTTTGCAATACCTGTTCAGGATAAATATTACCAAAATGCTTACGTTTTTGAGATAGTGGAAAATATATCTTATTTTTACGAAATCATGGACAAGATCAGGTATATATTATTGATTGGCGCAGGCGGGTTTACTTTTTTGATAATTCTTTCAAGTTTGTACATTGCCCGTAAAACAACAAAGCCGATTAAATATCTTCTTGGGGCTACGGAAAAGTTCTCCAGACAGCAATTTGAACAGGTCGAATTAAACAGGAAAGATGAGCTGGGGATGCTTGCGGCAGGATTAAACCAGATGGGTACGAAATTAAATGACTATATTCAGTATCAAAAGCAGTTTGTTTCCAATGTATCTCATGAGCTCAAAACACCCCTTGCCGCAATTCGGGGTTTCTCTCAATATTTATACGAGGGTGAAAATGAGGATGAGGACTTAAAAAAGATCTATTTTCATCTGGTAAATGAATCGGAACGCCTTACAAAGCTCATTAATGAGCTGCTGATTCTTTCTAAATTTGATAAAGCAGCACAACAGCTTAGTACGGAAAAGGAAGATTTATCGGAATTAACCTATAGTGTTGTTCAAGAGATGAAGCCAAAAGCAAAAAAAAGAGAAATAACGATAGAAGCAGATTTGGGAAAGGGAGTTTTGGCTGACGTAAATAAGATATTGATGACACATGCAATTGCGAATATTTTAGATAATGCTATAAAATACTCAAATATAGGAGGGAATATCAAAGTAGAGACTTCTGCCGGTCAAAATGAAGCAGTTATAAAAATAAGTGATCAGGGCATTGGGATTGATAAGAGTGACCTTTCTTTGGTACAGGAAAGATTTTATAGGGCAGGAAATTCAAATATTGCTAAAGGTTCCGGGCTGGGACTTTCTCTTTGCAGAGAGATTGTAGAAAAGTTTAATGGCCGGTTAATCCTGGAAAGTGAGATTGGAGTCGGAACTACCGTTTCACTTTTACTTCCCTTGGCGTAATGTTACAAGAATGATACAAGTTTGTTATTACTCTGATAAAAGTATTCTCTATAATGACACTGTAACATAAATAAATGAATTAAGATGTTTTGAAGGAGGAATAACAATGAAAGTATTTAGAAAAGCAGTAATAATGACTATGCTTTTGGTATTTTGCGGAATGGTTTTGGCAGGATGCGGGAAAGGAGAAGTTAAGTCACCGGGAAATACATTAAACGATATGCCCACTGATACACCGAAGGATGACACCCCCACGGATACTCCTGCCGACAGTTCAACGGATGCTTCTGAAGAAGTGATAAAGGAAGGCACAGTAGAAAAGAGCGGAAACGTTGTTTTAAAACAGTTGGCTTTTGTTTACAAGGAGAATGCAATTGCCATTTCGGACATTGCAGATGATGAAAAAATCGAGAGTATGCTGGGAAAAGCGGATGAAATCAAAGTTCACACTTATTCCCAAGATGATGGGTTAAATATGGATCAGCTTAATGGAATGACGGAAAAACAGTACCAGTTTCCTGGGCTTGTTATAAAAACCATTGATGGGGCTGAAGATAAGAAGTCTTTTATCTTTAACATTGAAATTACGGACCCGAAATATCCTACAATAAGAAATATTAAAGTTGGAGACAGCTTTGAAAAGCTCAAAGAGGCTTATCCTGAAGGGAATTTGCTGGGGGGCGAATTGAGTGACGAAGAGGATGATTTCCGATATGAGCCGGTAAATTATGTGGATGTAATGACTTTTCATATAAAAGATAAAAAGATTGAAAGTATTCAAATATATACACTTCTGGATTAAGCGGGTCAATTATAATGATTTATTTATTGCCGGCAAGCAGTGCCCTGTTATTTTTCTTTTAAATGGTTTTTGCCCCACTTGCTCATACTTTCCAATATGGGAATAAGTGATTCACCTGATCTGGTGAGAGAATACTCAACCTTAGGAGGTATCTGTGAATATGCTTCCCTATGTATAAAGCCGTCTGCTTCCAGCTCTTTAAGCTGCTGGCTTAACATTTTATGTGTGATGTTATTTAAGGATTTTTTGATTTCACCGTATCGCATTACCTTCTCTTGAGACAAATGCCATAAGATAACTAATTTCCACTTGCCTGCTATTAAATTCATAGTATATTCAATTGGGCAGCCATAGTTTACTTCGTTTTTAATTTCCATCTTATTTCTTTCCTTTTGGGTAGTATTATACGAAAAAGTGTATACTTGCGCGAAGTATCATTTTTGATATTATTATAGCATAAGAGAAAATAAAAGAAAGAATAAAATATTGGAGGCAACCATGTTAAGAAAAATAGATAGTACTAAATTGGGTAAATATAAAGAAATCGTTATATGGCTATAAAGCTGTTGTAAAAATTAATATATAAATTATTTGATAAGTAAGGTCTTAAAAGATACCTTTATAAGCTCTTTGGATGAATTAATATCCGGGGTTATAAAGGTGTTTTTTATGCAGATTTCCATTTATAAGTTTACTGCTTTTTGACAGCTAAAATGATACATTAACAAAATTGAAACAGCAAAGGAATTCTCGGATAAGTGTGTGGAGGCAGCTGGTAATTGGGCACCGGTAGCAGAAAGATTATGGGTAAATACCTCTTAAGGCAAAACTCCAAAACAATCTCCGGGCTCTCGTAATTTCCTGTCAATTGGTTTCATGTGTTTGCCGCGGTATCATGGTATCTTAGACTTGAATTAATCATTCAATAATGTAATAATAAATATAAGTAAAATATGATATTGTTTGAAGGAATAACATTGACTTTATACCAGCGGAGGAACTTATGGAAGAGCACGGAACCCAGGAAAAATCCTATATGAAAGTAATTGATTACATAAAAAGGCAGATACGCAGGGGGGAACTAACACTTGGCGGTAAACTGCCTGCGGAAAGGGAATTATCTGAAACACTGGGAATAAGCCGCAATTCTGTAAGGGAGGCTATCCGTACTTTAGACATCATGGGCGTTATTTCAAGCCAGCAGGGGGCCGGTAATTTTTTAACCGGTAACTTTGAAAATAATCTGGTAGAATCCCTGTCCATGATGTTCTTACTCAATCAAATTGATTATAAGCAAGTCAGCCAGCTGCGCAGGGCTCTTGAGATGGAAGCCTTAATGCTTGCCATAGACAACATCACGGAAGCGGAAATCCAAACCCTTAAACAAGTCATTTCCCAATTGGAGAATGAAACAGAGGCAAACAATGTTGTTCTGGATAAGAAGATGCATTATAATATTGCCCTGGCGTCGAAAAATACTCTGATAATCAATATCCTGGAGGCCCTTTCGGAAGTCCTGGATAAGTTCATTGTAGATTTAAGAAGAGAAATATTAAGTCAGGATGACAGCAGAAAACTTTTGATGGAAGCCCATAATGGGATGATTGAAAGTTTAATTACAAAGGATAAAAACCTCGCTTATGAATCAATTAACAAACATTTTGGCGTAATTGACGAAAAACTCAAAGAAAATGAGTAAAAAATAATGTAAAAATGCCTTTCAAAGTAATTTTGTACAAAGCATATGTTAAAAAAATGACGTTTGTTGACATATGTGCTGGGTGTAAGTATAATAAAAATACAAAGTGGTCCTACCAATTCTGCTTGTTTTGGTAGCTAATAGGTGTAGTAAAACAAACTGTTTTGCAGCACCATTTTTTTTACAGCAAAAATTGGTAGGACCAATTTCAGACAATTTATTTTGAGAGGCCATTGGGAATCTGGAGAAGTTCCTTTTGTCTTACAAAGTACCCACAGAATGGAGAAAGGTATGAAGATGATTTTAGAATTTGTTTTAGCCTTATTACCCATTATCTGGTTAATAGTTGCTTTAACAGCTTTAAAAATTCCGGGGTTTAAAGCTTGTTCCATCGCATTGGCAATTGCCTATGTACTTGCCGTATTTGTGTGGAAAATGCCGTTTACCGATAGCCTGCGTGCAGTTACAGAAGGGGCTGCCCTTGCAATGTGGCCTATCATTATTGTTATTATTGCCGCCATATTTACTTATAATGTCTGTGTTGCCACCGGTAAGATGGAGGTAATCAAAAAAATGCTGGCCGGCGTAACGAAGGATAAACGGGTCTTAGTACTTATCATTGCCTGGGGGTTCGGCGGTTTTATGGAAGGAATGGCAGGATTCGGCACAGCCGTAGCCATACCGGCCAGTATGTTATGGGGACTGGGATTTGATCCGGTATTTGCGGCTATTGTCTGCCTTATTGCAAATGCAACGCCAACAGCCTTTGGTTCCATCGGTATACCCACCACCACACTGGCTAAAATTACTGGTCTTAATGTGATTGATTTATCCACCAATACGGTAATCCTGTTAGCCATATTTATTGTACTAACGCCCTTTGTTTTAGTGGCCTTAACGGGAAAATCAAGAAAACCCTTTAAAGGTATCGTCCTTATTACTTTAATATCCGGACTTGCCTTTTTGATTCCGGAATACCTGGTAGCAAGATATCTGGGAGCAGAGCTTCCGGTGGTTATCGGTTCTGTCTGCTCCATGGCAGCCACCGTTTTAGCAGCCAAGTTTCTAGGTAAGGGAAAAGTGGATGAAGAGCATCTCTTGGAAGGAAAAAATGAAGAAAAAGTAACCGGAAAGGAAGCTTTAGTCGCCTGGAGCCCATTTATACTGATTTTCTTGTTCCTTCTGGGAACCTCCAAATTAGTGGCACCATTCAACGAGCTCCTTTCAACAGTAAAGACTACCGTTAACATTTATACAGGCAAGGGAGGTTCTCCTTATACTTTTTCCTGGCTGGCAACACCAGGTCTGTGGATTATCCTTTCTGCCTTTATCGGCGGGAAAATACAGGGGATTAGTTTTAAAGAAATGCTTCTTATCTTAAAAAAGACAATCCTGCAGATGATGAAAACCATTATAACCATTATAGCCATTATGGCTACCGCTAAGCTGATGGGCTACAGCGGCATGATTGCTTCCATTTCCCTGGTGTTTGTTACTTATACCGGTCCTTTTTATCCGTTATTTGCGCCTTTCTTAGGCTCTATCGGAACCTTTGTAACCGGAAGCGGTACCTCCTCCAGTGTGTTATTTGGAGGACTGCAGGCAGAAACCTCTACGGCACTGGGCCTAAACCAGGCCTGGATTTCTGCTTCCAATACCGCCGGTGCGGTTATGGCTAAAATGATTTCACCTCAAAGTATCGCCGTTGCAGTAGCAGCTGTAAAGCTTGAGGGAAAGGAAAACAAGCTGTTAAAAGGAACCATAAAGTACTTTGTTTTGTTTATTATTGTTGTGGGAATTGTTACCTTTATTGGGTCGAGATTTTTTATGTAATTTGTAAAAAAGGAAAGGAGTTAAGAGATGAATATTTTAGTATGTATTAAACAGGTGCCTGACAGTAATAAGGTGGAGGTGGATCCGGTTACCGGAGTACTGAAAAGGAATGGTGTGGAGTCCAAAATGAATCCTTATGATTTATATGCTATTGAGACTGCACTCCGGATAAAAGAAAAATTGGGTGGAAGCATTACCGCCTTAACCATGGGGCCGAATCAGGCGGCAGGAGTTATCAGAGAAGCCTTTGCCATGGGAGTGGACCATGGAGTTTTAATATCTGACAGAAAATTCGGCGGGGCGGATGTTTTGGCCACCAGCTATACCATTTCCCAGGGAATTAAAAAATCGGGAACCTATGATTTGATTCTCTGCGGTAAACAGACGACGGATGGGGATACCGCCCAGGTGGGGCCGGAAGTGGCGGAATGGCTTGGCATTCCCAGTTTATCCAATGTGTCTAAAGTCACGGAACTAAAGGCCGGTTCCATGGTAGTGGAGATGGATATGACCCATGAGATAGAAATAGCCGAGATTGAATATCCTTGCCTGTTAGCCGTTGATAAAGATATTTTTATTCCCAGGCTTCCCTCCTTTGTGAAAAAGCAGGAAACAAAGGACAGGGAAATAAGAGTTATAACCCTGGCCGATTTGGAAGACAGGGAAGAAAAGCATTATGGCTTGAACGGTTCTCCTACCCAGGTGCAGCGTATCTTTCCTCCAGAGGTAAATAACCATAGGGAAGTCTGGAACGGAGAGGGCAGTGAACTGACCGGCAGGCTGTTAAGCAAGCTGAAAGAATTGAAATTCGCTTAAGGAGGAGAAAAAATGGCTAAGTTAATCATAAATCAGGAGAAAGTCGGCAATATAAAGGAACTCATAAGCATATGTCCTTTTGGAGCCTTGGAAGAAAAGGACAATAAACTTCAGATAAATGCGGCCTGTAAAATGTGCAAGCTATGCGTAAAAAAAGGCCCCCAGGGTGCCATCGAATATGTGGAAGAAGCGGTGGAAGCAGTAGATAAGGATAAATGGAAAGGAATTGCGGTATATGTGGACCATATTGACGGAGTTATCCACCCGGTTACTTATGAATTAATCGGAAAAGCAAGAGAACTGGCAAAAAAAATCAATCATCCGGTTTATGCCATTATGATGGGGCATCATATCGGTTCACAATGTGAAGAGCTGCTCCATTACGAGGTAGACAAAGTATTTGTATACGATAAGGAAGAACTGGATCGTTTTAAAATGGAGCCATATACAAAAGCCTTTGAGGATTTTGTGGAAAATATAAAACCTACGGCTATTTTAATGGGGGCTACTCCTGTGGGCAGGCAGCTGGCGCCCAGACTGGCAGCCAGATTAAAGACCGGGCTGACGGCAGATTGTACGATACTGGATATCAATGAAAATACGGATCTGGTGCAGATAAGGCCTGCCTTTGGCGGAAATATCATGGCACAGATTTTAACACCGAATCACAGGCCCCAGATGGCAACTGTCCGTTACAAGGTTATGGATGCACCGGAGAGGAAGGATGCCGCCCAGGGAGAAATCATCCGCTGTAATATTGATTCGAAAGAATTGGCAAGTAAGGTTTCCGTATTGGATATCATTGCAAAAGAAAAGGAGCAGTTTATTGAAGCTTCCGAAGTTCTTGTAGTAGCCGGACGCGGAATTAAAAAAGAAGAGGATTTGGCTATGTTAAAAGAGCTTGCCGAACTTTTAGGCGGACAGATTGCCTGTACCAGGCCGGTCATGGAAGCCGGGTGGCTGGAAGCAAAACGCCAGGTAGGCTTAAGCGGGCGTACTGTAAGGCCAAAGCTAATCATTACCTGCGGAGTATCCGGTTCCGTCCAGTTTACGGCCGGCATGAATAACTCCGAACAGATAATTGCTATCAATAAGGATGAAAATGCACCTATTTTTAAGGCAGCACATTATTGCCTGGTCGGTGATTTATACGATATCATACCAAATTTAATCAGTCAGATAAAGGCAGGCAAAACGGTAAGCGCTTAGAATCCGGATGTGAGTTGCCTGTGAAGAAAAACATCTTCACAGGTAAAAATGAAATGAACAAAACGGTGCACATTTCAGGCTTTAGAGGTGCAAAATAGCAGGAATGGAGGAAATTATGAATTATAAAAGATTAGACCAGAACGATTTGAAAACTATCCGGGCAATCATAAAGGAGGAAGAAAGAATTCTTTATGGTGAGGAAATTAATGAAGAATACAGCCATGATGAATTAAGTGATACGGTCAGTTATCCCGATGTAGTAGTAAAGGTAATATCCACGGAAGAAGTATCCGAGATTATGAGGTATGCTTATGAAAATACCATTCCGGTTACCCCAAGAGGTTCCGGAACTGGCTTAGTAGGCGCTTCCGTAGCAATAGAACACGGGATTATGCTGGATACCAGCCTGATGAACCGTTTTCTGGAACTGGATGAAAACAATCTTACCATAACCGTAGAGCCGGGAGTACTGTTAATGGAGCTGGCAGCTTATGTACAGGATAGGGATTTATTCTATCCGCCGGACCCGGGAGAAAAATCTGCGACCATAGGAGGTAATATCAGTACCAATGCGGGCGGCATGCGGGCGGTAAAATACGGCGTTACCAGAGACTATGTGAGAGGCCTTGAAGTGGTCCTTCCCGACGGCAAGGTTGTGGAATTCGGAGGAAAGGTAGTAAAAAACAGTACGGGATATGCCATGAAGGATTTAATGGTAGGCTCGGAAGGAACCTTAGGGATCATTACAAAAGCTACTTTAAAGCTCCTTCCTTTGCCCAAAAAAGCAATCAGCCTCCTGATTCCCTTTCCGACCCTGGAAAAAGCAATCCGTACCGTGCCTTTTATCATTAAATCCAAGTCCATACCCACAGCGATTGAATTTATGCAAAGGGAAGTAATCCTGGATGCGGAAAAGTATCTGGGGAAAAAGTTCCCGGATAGCAGTGCGGATGCATACCTGTTACTGAAGTTTGACGGTAATTCCACGGAAGAAATTGAAAAGGATTATGCCAATGTAGCCCAGATCTGTTTGGAGCAGGGGGCAATTGATATTCTAATTTCCGATACCAA
Source organism: Anaerocolumna xylanovorans DSM 12503 (assembly GCF_900143645.1). Taxonomy (GTDB): domain Bacteria; phylum Bacillota; class Clostridia; order Lachnospirales; family Lachnospiraceae; genus Anaerocolumna; species Anaerocolumna xylanovorans. The sequence goes on from NZ_FRFD01000003.1 coordinate 25,031, forward strand.
CGAAAGGGAAGAATCCATTTGGAAAGCAAGAGGAGCCTTTTTAGAGGCAATCAAAGGTTCTACCACTTATATGGATGAAGTGGACGTGGTGGTTCCGAGAGGCTCTGTAAATGAAATGGTGGAATATATCCATGGATTATATAAAGAGGTGGATATCCGGATCAAAAGCTTTGGCCATGCAGGGGACGGCAATCTCCATGCCTATATTTTAAAGGATGATTTAAGCGAAGAGGAATGGGAAAATAAGATGAAAGCTGCCATGGATAAGATTTATGGAAAAGCCAGAGAACTAAGCGGGCAGGTATCAGGAGAACATGGTATCGGTTATGCGAAAAAGTCCTACCTCATGGAATCCATGGACCCGGCTACTGTTGAAATTATGAGAGGAATCAAGAGAGCTTTTGACCCGAAAAATATCTTAAATCCCCATAAAGTATGCCAGATGTAGGGATAGTGGATAAAGCATAAGGGACAGCTTAAATGGTATGCAGCCGTTTAAGCTGTTTCTTTTTTAATTCATACGGGAAAATTTTCGAATTTCCTCGTATGAATTAAAAACGCTCCGCTTAGGATGCGCACTCGCTTTCGCGGAAGAAATCCTCCCGCTGGTCGGATGCGCGAGACGTCAAGAATGTGCCAGGGCACATTCTTTATTTTATATACAATTAATCCAGGATGTATTAAAATAACGGTAGAATATAATTTATATAGGAAAGGCGGAGATTATCAGTGAATAATAAGAATTCTTATGACCTGATTCTGGCGGGTACCGCCGGCGAATCTTTACAGGAAGGAGTTGATGTGCACAATAAATAATAAAGGAGAAATTAAATATGAAAATAAATCATCCTTTATGGCGAACTCTGCGTTCACTTAAAGGAAATCAACGGGCTTGCGTTGTAACGGAGCCATTATGGGCAATTCCCAATAACCTTTTTCTGCCCTTCGCATCGATATATATGGCCGCAATAGGATTGCAGGACGTCCAGATAGGTATGGTTGCCAGTTTGGGATTGGCAGCGCAGTTCTTATCGGGATTGTTATCTGGAGCTATTGTAGATAAATACGGCAGGCGCAGAACAATGCTGGTATTCGGTTTACTTAGCTGGCTCCTCCCCTGTATGCTTTGGGCAGGAGCACAGGGTTACTGGTATTTTATGTTTGCCGCAGCCTTGAATGGAATGTGGAGAATAACAGGTAATAGCTTCAGCTGTATGATTGTTGAAGATGGTGATTCCGGACAACTTATTAATATCTATACGATTCTTAACTTTTTTGGCTTGATGGCGGGATTTATTTCGCCGGTGGCAGGTCTTTGCATCGACCGGTTTACCCTGGTGCCGACCATGCGGGTCATATATCTGGCGGCAATGATATTGATGGCCATTAAGTTTGTGATACAGTACCGTTTGGCAAAAGAGAGTGGGATTGGCCTGCGCAGAAGAGAGGAATGCAGGGGGCATTCATTATCTTCGCTGGCCTTTGGCGGCTGGGGTGTATTTGTATCTGCGCTCCGTCACACCAAGCTGTTGCCCTATGTGGTACTTATGACGCTGATGACCTGTTTTAATATCGTACAGGCTACGTTCTGGCCGTTGTTTGTTACGGCTTCTTATGGAATAAGTGCTTCGATGCTTTCAGTGTTTCCAATGGTTAAAGCCATTACCACGATATTGGTTTACCTGTTTATAACCTCACATATCAGCATGAGGTCCCTTAGACATCCTTTGCTGTTTGGACTGGGATTGCAGTTTCTGGGGCTGACGGTATTGCTTTTATGCATGCCTTTTGCGGCGGCATCAATCTGGGCAGTATCCTTTTCGGCAATCTGCGAAGCCTTTGCACTTGCAGTCCTTGGCCCCGTAACAGAATCCATGATGTCGGTTGCGATTCCAGCTAAGGAACGTGCCAGGGTAAACAGCCTGATTATGGCGATGATCTTACTTATCAGTATCCCGGTGGGTTGGATTGCGGGACAGCTCTCCCAGCGTGACCGGATGCTGCCGCTGGTTATGAACATAGGCCTGCTTCTTGCGGAATTTCTGATGGTACTGGTCATTACACGAATATCAAGGGAAAAGCACCCATTGTTATAGAAAGATTTAAAAAATTAACTGCTATGTTTAGGAGGCAAGATGAAGATAACAGATGTGAAGCAAAACCATGGCAAAAGCGGACTCGTTGATTTACATAATCAGATATTACAATGCCGGTTATGTCAGGATACTTTTGGATTCGAACCGCATCCTATTATACTGGGTACTTCTAATGCCAAGATCATGCAGATCAGCCAGGCTCCGTCTAAAAGTGTGCATGAGACAGGAAAGCCGTTTAATGATGCCAGCGGAAGAAAACTTCGCGGGGAATGGTATCGAATATCGGATGAGGAATTTTATAATCCTGATAATTTCTATATTGCATCAATGGCGCATTGTTATCCCGGAAAGGCGCCTGGCGGCGGAGACCGCCGTCCGCCCAAAGTTTGTTCGAAACAGTGGCTTCTTAAAGAAATGGAGCTTGTCGATAATCAAATTTATATTTTGATCGGTGGAATTGCAGCGGAATTTTTCTTTCCGGGAGAGAAAATTACATCCTTAGCTTTTGAAGACAGGAAAATTAATGGGAAACCTGCCTATATACTGCCCCATCCGTCACCTTTAAATATGAAATGGTTTAAAGATTATCCCGAATTTACAGAAAAAAGAGTTCTTAAGATACAGAAAGAAGTTCATAGGGTATTGGGCATTTAAAGGAACATAGATTACCATTGAAGATGTTGCAAATTACTGTCATTCCCAAAACCACCTCCAGCTGCTGCCGTAATCTGTAGTATCATCAGCCGTTGTCTCGGGGCATGAGTATACGATATTATAACCAAATCCTTCAAGTATAATCGCGTCACAGCCGGCACCGTTATCTTTGGCAAAGATTGGACTCTGATTATTATCATAACGTATTTTATCAATAGCAGCAAAGCTGACCGGAATGAGTAAAGCTATCAGTAAAACTAAAACAAATAATGAGAGAAACACCTTTTTCTTTTTCATATATGGTTCCCATCTGCGTGCTTATTAGCACATCTGAAGTATGCTTTAGATGTGCTAAAGCACGCGTACAAAATCAGGGCGAGTGAAAGATTTATCTTTCACTCGTATCCTCCGCTCTATAGTAAAGTATTCACATATAGCATAACTTAAATTTTACCAATTAACAATACTTAAGTTAGCTCATCCGCCTTTTTCCGCCTGTTGTCTGAATTCTGTAGGGGAAAGCCCCCAAATCTTCTTAAAAAGCCGGCTGAAATAAAGGGGATTCTCATATCCGGTCAGCTGTGCCACCTCGGATATCTGGAAGAGAGGATTAGTCAGCAGCTCTTTTGCCGTGGTCATACGGATATTGATAATATACTGCCTTGGTGAGGTTCCCACATGTTTTGTAAAGGTATCAATGAAACGGTAATAATTCAGCCCGCGCTCCCTGGCAAATTCCCTGATTGTAAAATCCTTTTCCGGAGACAAATGAAAAATTCGCAGTGCCTCTTCCACTTCTTTATTATAATTCTCAAAAGTCTTATTTTCCCTGATTCGGTTTCTGCCCATTTTTAACAGAAGCTGCTGCATCATCAGCTTAAGCTGCTCCTCGCAAAGGGGCTGCTTTAACTGCAGTTCCTGGATGATTCCGTCAAAGAGGTGGATATAACTGTTATGGACTCCCACATTATAGATATTCTCTTCTCCCCAGCCGGTTTGGCTTAAAAATAAGTTATCTTTTTTGCAGGAGAAGTGAACCCAGTAAACATCCGGATGGTCCTTTAGATAATAATAATAGAACTGGGGATCTCCCGGATGGAAAAGAACACAACTCCCCTTCTCCAGTATCTGAAGCTTCCCCTTTATTCGAAAGTGTGCCTTTCCGTCAGCTACATAGATAAGCTGGTAATTAGCAGCTCCCAAAGGCCTTTCTGTCTGGAATTCCTCTTTATGAAGCAAGCGGTACCTGCCGCTGCAATGAACGAAAAAGTCCTGATCCGATACGGATTTTTCATCGGACTGCCAATCATAATATCCTACTACTGTAAGCATAAGACCTCTTTTCTAAAAGACTCCGGTATTTTTACCGCCGTGTATGTTCGTATCTATATTGTATATTTCTTTCTTTCCGGTGTCAAAACAAAATGAAAACTTTGTGCATATAGATATCAATTTTATGTATGGAAATATGGATAATATTTTGGTATATTCAAAAAAGAAAATAAATTTTATGCTGATGAAAGGAATAATTATGTTAAAGTCAGAATTAAAATTACCCCTGTATTATGAAGATCCTTCTGTTCTTCATGTGGGCTGTGAGGAAAACCGCAGCTACTATATTCCCTTTGCTCCCGGCGAAACAGGGAACAGTTCCCGGATGCAGCCGTTAAATGGAGACTGGGATTTCAAATTTTATACTAACCCTTTTGAAGTGGAGGATTTTACGGGGGCAGGCTATGTTTATGAAGGCTATGATTCCATTCCCGTACCGGGATGTATACAAATGTTTGGCTATGATCATCACCAGTATACCAATGTTAATTTTCCCTTTCCCTATGATCCTCCCTTTGTTCCGTCAGATAATCCCACCTGCGTCTACCATCGCAGCTTTATAGTGGAGCAGGAGACAGAGAGTTTTCATTATTATCTGAATTTCGAAGGGGTGGATTCCTGCTTTTATGTCTATATCAACAAAAACTTAGTTGGGTTCAGCCAGGTATCCCATTCCACCAGTGAATTTGATATCACTTCCTGCATAACCCCGGGTGTAAATGATATTACCGTGGTTGTACTAAAATGGTGTGACGGCAGTTATCTGGAAGACCAGGATAAATTCCGCATGACAGGAATTTTCCGTGATGTATATATTATCAGCCGCCCTGCAAATCATATCCGTGATTTCTTTGTAAAAACCCTGCTAAAGGATAACTATACCAAAGCAGAAATCAGAGTGGATTTTGAATATTCCGGTGAAGAGGTTCCGGTAACCTGTACCTTAACGGAGGCTTCCGGTAAGGTGATAGCAGAAGGAGCCATAAAGAATTCACAGCTTGTGCTAAAAGTAACAGACCCGGCGCTCTGGAGTGCAGAAAAACCTTATCTGTATACCCTTATCATTGCCGCTCCAGGTGAGGTCATTTATCAGAAGTTGGGTATACGTTCTGTTGAAGTGATTAAGGATGTCATTCATATTAACGGTGTAAAGGTAAAGTTTAAGGGAGTTAACAGGCATGACAGTGATCCCTTAACCGGTTACACCATCAGCAAAGAGCAGGCATTAAAGGACTTAAAGCTAATGAAGGAAGCCAATATTAACGCCATCCGTACCAGCCATTATCCCAATGCCCCCTGGTTCACCGGATTATGCAGTGAATACGGCTTCTATGTTGTGGGAGAAAGTGACCTGGAAGCACACGGCGCCACATGTTTTTATGGAGGAGGCTGGGAGACCTATGGTGATCTGGTTCAGAGGGAGATGTTTGCCAAGGCAATCTTAGACCGCAATCAGAGAAATGTTATCAGGGATAAGAACAATGCCAGCGTTATTATCTGGTCTATGGGAAATGAGGCGGGTTATGGCAAGGCTTTTGAGGATACGGGCCGCTGGATAAAAGAGTATGATCCTACGAGGCTGGTGCATTATGAAGGAAGTGTCAGCCAGTCCGGCGGACACATAAATGATACCTCCATGCTGGATATATACAGTACCATGTATGCTTCTATCCCCAGTATAGCGGAATATTTAGAGAGCAATCCCAAGCCTTATATGCTGTGTGAATTTGTCCATGCTATGGGTAACGGGCCGGGAGATATAGAGGATTATTTCGACTGCATTTATTCCCACGAGCGTTTTGTGGGCGGCTTTGTATGGGAATGGTGTGACCATGCCATTTACCGCGGAATTACCAAAGACGGGCGTAAAATATTCCATTACGGCGGAGATTCCGGTGAGTATCCTCATGACGGGAACTTCTGCGTAGACGGCATGGTATCCCCTGACCGTATTCCTCATCCTGCCCTGGCAGAATATAAAAATGTTATCCGTCCGGTACGTGCCCGTCTTGTAAGCAAAGAGGAACTGGCTGTTGAATTTGAGAATAAGCTGGACTTTACAAACCTGAAGGACTATCTGACCATAGAAGCAGAGCTCCTTTTAAATGGGGAGAAAATAGAAACCTATGACCTGGGGGCAATTGATTTACCTCCCCATGGCAAGACAGTAATGAAACTGCCGGCAGAAGAAAATTTTTTAACAGGTAAGAACGGCAGCATAACCGTAAAGATTAACTATATTCAGTCCATAGAGCTTCCCTTTACCTCAAAAGGGCATGAGCTGGGCTTTGACCAGCTGTTTATCAGGGAGAGTGCGGTTCCTTTTGTGATAGCCGGTGATAACGGTATAGCAGGGGATGCAGCCGTTACAGTAGAAGAAAATGCAGCTAAGGTTATCGTTACAGGGGCGAATTTTATATACCGCTTTGACAAATTACATGGTAATTTCGAAAGTATGGTGATAAATAACCGGAACATATTAGAAAAGCCCATAGAATTTAATATCTGGCGCGCACCGGCAGACAATGACAGAAATATCCGTGAATTCTGGGAAAAGGCCCGCTATGACAAGGCATTTCCCCGTGTATACGAGACCAGGGTATCGAAGGAAAACGGTGTAACAGCCATTTATTGCCGCCTGGCGGTTACGGCTGTTCAGATTCAGCACATATTGGAACTTGAGGTAACCTGGTTCATTGGAACGGATGGTACCATTACCATACAGATGGACGGAAAACGGAATAAGGAACTTCCTTTCCTGCCGCGCTTGGGCCTGCGGTTATTCCTTCCGAAAGAATATGACACGGTTAATTACGTAGGTTATGGACCTGGGGAGAGTTATATTGACAAGCATCGTTCCTCCTGGTATGGAAGGTTTAGCCAGAAGGTATCTGATATGTATGTGGATTACATCAAACCCCAGGAGAATTCCAGTCACTACGGCTGTGAGAAGCTTGAAATTCTCTCTTCCTTCGGAAAGCATATACATGCTACGGCAAAAGCACCCTTCTCCTTCCAGGCAAGCAGGTATACCCAGGAAGAGCTGGCATTAAAAGCTCACAATTATGAGCTTGAGAAGGCAGATAGTACAATCCTCTGCCTGGATTACAAAATGAGCGGTGTAGGTTCCAATTCCTGCGGGCCGGCACTTTCTGAAAAGTATCAGTTAAATGAAGAAAATATCTCCTTTCATATAACACTGCAATTTGAATAAAAGCTGTAATAGAAATCATACCAAGCCTGACAGATAGAAGCTGTAAACAAAGACCTGCCCGTTTCCGGGTGGGTCTTTGTTTCATTTAGCGGAGAATGTTGTCCCTGCTTTCCCTGAAGTTTCTGAATAGTGAAAAGAGCCAATTTTTCTTGAGTTGAAAATACAATATTTGTATTTTTTGTCGTGAATTTAATAAAAATATCTAATTTGTACAAAAAAAATATAATATTTTTAATAAAATCACGAAAGAAAAGGACATGTGACCTTTTCTGATTTGTAGAAATGTAATAGAATATCGACAGATTGCTGCAAATCATTTTAAGAATACAGAATCTATTAATATAAGCGCATACCGGAATGTGCATATGAGAGCTAAGAAAGGGGAACTACATGAAAATAGATGCAAAAAAAATATTTTATGCCCTCCTGGGTATTTTCCTGATTGGAATTGGTATTGCATTTAACAGTTGTGCAAAACTTGGGAATGACCCTGTTGGAATCGTATATGACGGGGTAAGAAATATAGCAAAGCTTAACAGCGAGCAGTTAGGCACCGCTTCTAACTTTGTGAATTACGGATTAATTGTACTGCTGATTTTTATAGGAAGAAGATACATCAATATAGGTACTTTCATTTATATTCTTCCTTATGGATTGTTTGTAAATTTAGGAACAAAACTTTACTATTATTTATTCTCTTCCAATTTAAATAATATATATTTTCAGAGCCTGGCAGTTGTAGTCGGATGCCTGTTATTGTATACTGGAGTTGCGATATTTATTGTTGTTGATATTGGTCTGGATCCATTTACCGGTGTGGTTATGGTGATTCGGGATAAAATTAAATGGGATTATAAACGGACTAAGATTATGTTCGATGTTACTATGGTCATAATCGGCACAATACTTGGAGGAAAATTAGGAGTTGTTACTATCGTTACAGCACTGATAGCAGGTCCGACGATTCAGTTTCTAGCCAACCAAATTAAAGCAATATTTGTAGAAAGGAAAGTGTAATAACATGGAGCAGAAATGGTTACAGCAGCTGCCCAAACTGGACTTACACTGTCATTTGGACGGCTCGATGAATTTAGAAACGGTTTCCTGCTTACTAAAGGAACAGGGAATTATCATACCGAAGGAACAATTACAAAAGGAGCTTCTGGTTTCAGAAGATTGTGAAAGTTTGCATGAGTATCTGCAAAAATTTGATTTGCCCCTTAAGTGCCTGCAGACGGAAAGCGGTCTGAAACAGGCCGCTATGGATTTGCTAGAAAGTGCGGCTTTAGAAAATGTAAAGTATCTGGAGGTGCGGTTTGCTCCTATGTTTTCTGTCGCAGGAGGACTTAGCTGCAATAGGGTAATTGAAAGTGTTCTGGACGGAATCTTAGAGGCACAGCGTCAATGGGATATTAGGGCTTCTGTTATTGTTTGCGCCATGAGGCATTATCCCCTTGAAAAGAATCTTAAGATGCTTGATTGTGCAAGGGAATACCTTGGAGAAGGTGTCTGCGCTCTGGATTTAGCAGGTGATGAAGCTGCTTTTCCGACCAGCGAGCAGCGGGAATTATTTCAAATGGCGAAGCAGCTTAATATGCCATTTACAATACATTCCGGTGAGTGCGGAAGTATTGTAAATGTGAAAGAAGCCATTACAGTGGGAACGAAAAGGATGGGTCATGGAATTGCATTAATGAAGGACAGTTCCCTTATGAAGCAATGCAGGGAAATGGGAATTGGAATTGAACTGTGCCCCACCAGTAATTTTCAGACGAAAGCAGTTAATGACTGGAAAGGGTACCCATTAAGGCGGTTTTTAGAGGAAGGTTTACTGGCAACTGTTAATACGGATAACCGAACGGTCAGTAACACCACAGTAACCAAGGAACTCTTAAGCTTAAGTGAAAATATGGGATTGGACGAAGGGATGATCAGGCAGCTTCTTAAAAATTCCGTAGAAATCTCCTTTGCTGCTGATAATATCAAACACAGACTTCTGAAAGAAATGGAGAAATAGGTGTGGAAGAAGGGAATGTCAATAAGATAGTTGCATTGCAAAACAGTCTGCCGGAAGAAAAAAGGGATTATTTAACCCGATATTTAAGCAATTCGCCGCTTTGGTTTTTTGAATCCATGCAGATTATACGCAAAGAAAAGAATAGTGTTTTTATCGAAGAAAATACAGAAGTTGATAATGTGTATATTTTGGTGGACGGGATTGTAAAGGCAATTGATTACCGCATTTGCGGTATTGTATATGATTATACGCGGTTCTATTCCATTAAGGTATTTGGAGCAATGGAAATCCTGCTGAATATGAAAAAATACAGAACTACACTCCAGACCGTAACGGAATGCACCTTAATTGTTATTTCCAAGAGTATGTTTGAGAAATGGATGTTAAATGATATCAATGCATTGCACATGGAAATAGAGTCCATAGGGACTTATCTTTTGGACCAGTCCAGAAAAGAAAGGGTATTACTGTTTCTTCAGGGCATTGACCGTATCATCTACCTGTTTACCCAAATTTATGAACAAGCCGGACAAAAAAGCCAGTGCGTGTTAAATCTTACCAGACTGGAATTATCAGAGCGTTCAGGATTAAGCGTAAAGACCATCAACCGCTCTGTTAAAAAAATGGAAGAGGATGGCTATATCAACCGGTCCGGCAATAAGATCATTATTGCAAATAAGCAGTATCTTCTCATGAAAGAGTATTTGGCACCAATTGTTGACCAGTCTTAGTTATCGTTTCGAGTGAATGAAAAATTAAACAACAATACCGGTGGGGGTATGAAGTGTTTAAATAGATGTTGACAATAAAATAATTCGGATGTAGAATTAAATTACTTCGAACCAAGAAGCAAATGGAGATGCTATGAAGATAACGGCTATGGAATTGGAACAGGAGGTCTACCGTTTTGCGGACAGTATAAAAGACTTGCTGTCTCCGGAGATTTGGGAAAATATCCTGTTGGATTGCTCCAAGAATGAAATGTTTGTTTTATGGCTTCTGTACCGGCAGAAGGAAGCCAATATGTCTCAAATTGCAGAATATATTCACGTTCCCCTGAACACGGCAACAGGCATTATCGCCAGAATGGAGAAGCGTGCTCTTGTAATAAGAGAGCGCAGCACAGAAGATAAGAGAATTGTGACAATACAGCTGGCTGAACAGGGAATGGCACAGATGCAGGCGGCTATTCGCGAGTTTTCCTATTATGGAACACAGGTATATGAGGCTTTTACTGAAGAAGAAATGGAATTATTCTACCGCATGATACAGAAACTTATGGAGATTATGAGGCAGGAACGTAAAACAGATACGGGAAAGCCCAAAATAAAGAAAATAACCATTGAATAATATGTCAGCACTGCTGGCATTTTATTCGGCTAAATAATTCGAAGCTCGAAGTGTTCATACAATGAATTAATAAATATCCAATCAAGGACTGAATATTCAGAAAAGAGGAGTGTGAAAAATAAAATGCATTTTTCACTTTCTATTTGGGCAGTATCGCAAGTAAACTTGCGATATGCATGGGTGTTAGTGTGAAAAATAAAATGCATTTTTCACTTTCTATTTGGGCAGTATCGCAAGTAAACTTGCGATATGCATGGGTGTTAGTGTGAAAAATAAAATGCATTTTTCACTTTCTATTTGGGCAGTATCGCAAGTAAACTTGCGATATGCATGGGTGTTAGTGTGAAAAATAAAATGCATTTTTCACTTTCTATTTAGGCAGTTTCGCAAGTAAACTTGCGAAATGCATGGAGGTTAATATGAGCAGGCTATATATTTTTACAGGAAAAGGCGGAGTCGGGAAAAGCAGTGTTGCTGCCGCCCATGCAATCAAGAGTGCGAAGGACGGGTATAGGACATTGTTGGTTAGTACGGATATGGCACATAATCTGGGGGACATTTTTGAAACAGCTTTAGGCAAGGAACCATTTGAAGTGGCAGAGAATCTGGATGCTTATGAGATTGATCCAAATTATGTGATGGAAAATGACTTTCCAGGTATTCAGGAAAGCCTTGGCAAACTTCTCCCGCAGACAGGCGGCAGCAATATGGAGGATTTCGGAATGCTTCCCGGAATGGAGGAATTATTTTCACTTCTAAAGATCACAGATATATACAAGGAAGACAGTTATGAGAGGATTATTGTAGACTGTGCACCAACAGGAGAGACCCTTTCACTTTTAAAATTTCCGGAATTATTGTCCTGGTATATGGAAAAGTTTTTTCCTGTTGGAAAAGTTGCAGTTCGTCTTTTGGCTCCGGTTTCAAAACAGTTTTTTAAAATAGAATTGCCAAATAAGAAGGCCATGAATGATATTGAACAGATGTACTTAAAACTGGCAGAACTTCAGGAACTGTTTAAAAACAGGGAAACAACAAGTATAAGGCTGGTGACGATACCGGAAAAGATGGTAGTCGAGGAGACCAAGAGGAATTATATGTACATGAACCTCTATAACTTTAATGTGGATGGACTCTATATTAACCGTATTCTTCCACGGGAAATTGAGAATGAATTCTTTGATGACTGGCTTTTGATACAGAAAAAATACATGGCACAGCTGGAAGATAATTTCGGAATGCTCCCAATCTATCGAATACCATGGTATGACGAGGAGCTAAAAGGCAGCCATGCTGTGGAAAGAATCTGCAAGGATGTACTTAGCGGAGATGAGGTGTTTGATACAAAAGTAATTACAGACCGTGAGACTTTTGAACGGAATGAGAAGGGATATGTACTGTCGGTGTCACTGCCATATGCAAAAAAGGAAGAGGTGGACCTGTATCAGTCTTATACGGATGTTGTTATAAAGGTTGATAATTTTAAACGGAATATTCCATTACCGAATGCACTTCGTACCTATACCATCACATTGGCTAAATTAGAAGAAGGCATACTTCACATTCAGTTTGAAAAGGAGGAAGAAGAAAATGAATAAAGAGATGGTGAGCAGATTAAGAGAAGCAGGGAAATATGAAAAGATGGCAATTCGCGCACTTCTTCCGGAAAGAGCAGTAAAGCATATGGAAGTGATTGAAAAGGAAATGCGCACCATGTTTATGGAAATGGTGACAGATGCCGTCAGGTGTGCGGGAAACGTCAGAAACGATGACGGACAGAATGAAAGTGAAAAAGAGAAAGATTCTAAGGTAAAGAAAATAAATATCGGTTAGCGGGAGGCAGAAATAATGAGAATTATTTTATATACAGGAAAAGGCGGCGTAGGTAAAACCAGCATGGCAGCAGCCAGTGCAGTCAGGATTGCAGAATCCGGTAAAAAAGTATTGGTTATGAGCACGGATCAGGCACACAGCCTGGGTGATTCCTTCGATAGGAAGCTTGGCAGGGAACCGGAAAAGCTGGCAGATAATCTGTATGCAATGGAGATAGATTCCGTTTACGAAAGTGAAAAAAGCTGGGGTAACTTAAAAGGATATTTTAAAGAACTTTTGACAATACAGGGAGATGGAGGAATTGAAGTGGAGGAACTTCTTGTATTTCCCGGATTGGAAGAATTGTTTTCCATGTTTAAGATATTAGATATCTATGAACGGGGGGAATATGAGGTGTTGATTGTAGACTGTGCGCCAACCGGTGAAACACTTTCCCTGCTCAAATATCCGGAAAAGTTATCAGGTTTTATAGAAAAGGTACTTCCAATTAAGAGAAAAGGGGCAAAAATAGCCGGTCCAGTGGTGGAGAAGGTAATGAAGCTGCCAATGCCGGAGGACAATGTATTTGACGACATTGAATACATCATGCAGAAAATGGAACGTCTGCAGAAGTTAATGTTGAATAAAGAAGCTGTCAGTCTCCGTATCGTAACAACACCGGAAAAGATTGTTATACAGGAAGCAAAACGTAATTTTACCTGCCTGCACCTGTATAATTATAATGTGGATGCCATATTTGTGAACCGTGTTTATCCGGATAGGGCAATGGAGGGATATTTTCATAAATGGATTGCCATGCAGGAGGAGGGACTTCGTGAAATTGCAGAAAGTTTTTCGGAGGTTCCGCGTTTCTATCTTGAACTGCAAAAGGAAGAACTGCGCACATTTCCGGTTCTTAAGCGGGTTGGTGAGGAATTATTTGCAGGTACAGATATTACAAAGGTGTTGTTCTGCCAGGAAATTTACCATATTAATTATGAGGAAGATAAGACGGTTCTGAAAGTATTTCTTCCCTTTGCCGACAAGGAAGAACTGGAGCTGCGCCAAATTGGAAATGAATTGTTACTGGGTGTAAAAAATGAAGTCAGAAGATTCCCGCTGCCCCTTAAATTGCAGGAAAAAGAAATCAGCAGTGCAAAATTCGAAGAAGGATTTTTAAATATTTCTTTTAAATAGTTATTGGTATTCTAAGTTAGCTGTCATAGCAGGAAATATGTTATAGCATTTCAAAGCATCCTGTTTTATAATGAAGCCAATGGCTAAAACTGCCTCGGACTGTATCGGCTGCACAGCTTGTGAGAAACGCTGTCCTTTCGGAGTAAAGGTAGTGAAACGCATGGAAAAGGCCGTGAGGTTGTTTGCCTGATGCAAATGAGTTATGGGGAATGTAATTGTATATTGTTATCAGCAGAAGATAAATCGGAAGAGAAAGTAAAGAAATTATCGACAGAGAGGTTAAGAGGTATCAATAAAGAGAAGGCTTAGAAGAGAATCAAAGAAGGTTGGACATCTGTCTATAGAAAATATTCATAAATGTTGTAATTGAGAGTTTTAGATGTTAAAATATGGGCAGCTATGAAGTCGGATTATGCAATTAGGAGGAACGGGGAAAAGGTGGAGGTCAAATGAAGTCATTGGAGGAGAGAATAACCGAACTTGAACAAAGAGTGGCTTATCTGGAGTGCGTCATAAAAGAATCAGAATTTGACAAATCGGGAATGCCAGGTACTGAAACAGCAGATAAAGAAACAGAGCGGGCAATGCTAATACAGGGAGAAGTAAGAAGGAAGGAACCTGCTGCAGCAATACGAACCCAGCCGGAAGAAGACAAGGAAAGCAAAAACGAGGGAAACAAAGACAAAGAAGCATTGGTTGGAAAATACCTGATAGGGGCATTGGCAGCGATGCTTATTTTTATAGGAGCCATTTCTTTTATCGGCCTGGTATGGAATCGAATGACACCGGAAGTGAAATTATTGATTATAACGTCGGCAGGAGCTATATTGACTGGTCTGGGGTTTTGGCTTATTAGGACAAAGAAAAATCCAATAACATCAATTATCCTTGGAACAGGAGCCGGTTTACTCTTCATTGCGATATTATCTGCCAATCTGGCATTTCATTTGATTGGAAACAATATATCCATATTCTTAGCCGGTATATGGGCGGTATTCTTTATCCTGTCTTCACGGTATACCAATTTATTTTTTACGACGATTATAGCATATATTGGAAGCTACATTGCATTGCTGTTAGGGTTGACGCTTATACAAGGAGATATGGACCTGCTGGTAATGGCCCTGTTCGTATCGAGTATTTCAGCGGTAATGCTATACAAAACCTTCAAAGGTAATAAAACGGAATTAGTAACCAGTATAGTCCTGTCCATTGTAAGCTATGCAACCATACTGTTCCGATGCTATATGGACGGAGCGGCTGGGGCAGAACAACTGCTGGACAGTTATGCCGTGCAGACGGTCACGATTATCATTGTGTATCTGCTTATGAACCTGTTTTATAAAAAGATTAACCATGGGGGCACTACTCCGGCTTATCTGGGAGTCAGTGTAACCACAACGATATTGACAATTTTATATATAAGCAACTTAAGTGACAATTATCTGGATTTGAAAGGAATAACCTGTTACATATTGTTTTTTGCAGTTAACCTGGTGCAATTTCTGTTAAATAGTGTATTTTACAAAGAGATGGAAAAATGGTTAACGAGATATTATGCCGTTATTCTGGCAGCTGTTTCTTTCTTGATCAATGTAAAATTGTATCAGGTGCCTACCGGAATCATTCTGATAGGACTTTTGCTGGTTGCAAGTGAGAGGGTATTTAAAAAGGAAGTCCACTCCTTATTGATCGGGTTTATAATTCTATTTGATTCGTTTTTCCTGATAAGCAATTATTCCGATAATTTGATATGCTCAGTCTATGGATTAATCCAGTTAGGATTGCTGGTATATGTGTTATGGCAAAGCAGCAGCCTGAAAAAATATAAGCAGATTAACATCCTTAAGTTAATCGGTATCGCAGTAATAATGATGAACAGCTTTGGTATACCTTCCAATGTGATAAACTGCATACATGCGCCGCACATAAGCAGATACACGGACAATGCGGCGGGCTATTTCCTTGCTGTTCTTGCTGTCATTGCCTTGGTAAAGGTCGGTTATTTCAAAAATTGGGAGAATGAACAGTTCAAGTTTTGGGGAACAAATGATAGCTTGGAAAATGATAAAAAGATGCATAGGCTGGTCTGCTTGCTTACTACTATATTATATTTTTATGGGCTAAGTGAAATAGCGGCTGCAGACAGGACATTTCTTCGGCTGATATTTACCCTGGCTGTAACTGCGGTTGCATTAATGCAGAGCAAAATAATTCTTTCTGATAACAGCCGGTATAAGCAATTGACAGGAATCTGGATTGTTCTAAAATATTTAATACTGACATGGACTATACTTTGGGCGTTTTTAGACACGGAAATAGCATCGGTTGTATATAGCATAGTTGGACTAATCGTAGCTATAGGAAGCATATCAGTAGGATTTAAGTTAAAAATCAAGAGTATAAGGCAGTATGGGCTGGTATTGACCATCTTAATGGTAGCAAAATTCATATTTGTGGATCTTAACCAGGAAAACTCAATTACCAGAGTTTTTGCACTGATTATAGGGGGAAGCCTGTGTTTTCTGATCAGTTTTATTTACAATAAATTAAGCCAGAATTATTCATAAGAATTTCGTGGGTTTTGCGGCCGATTGGAAAGGATAAATATTTGCGGATGTATTTTCTACCAGGAAGATACATCTGCTTTTTTAAATTCATTCTGTAAGAATGAATTTAAAAATAATTGTATTGCTACCTAAGGTAAATAAATGATAAAATAAAAAAATGCAAATTAATGAGGCAGAAGGAGAATGAAAGATGCAGAGGATTCTGGTTGTTGAAGATGAAGCGCCAATTTCAGATTTAATTGTTTTAAGCTTAAGTTCTGCCGGATACTTTTGTGAACAGGTTTTTGACGGAGAAGAAGCTGCTGATAAATTGATAGAAGAAAGATATGACCTTATATTGCTGGATATTATGCTTCCCAAGGTGAATTGATTTGAATTAATGGAGTTTATCCGGCCGCTTGGCATTCCTGTGATATTTTTAACTGCCAAAGGTAAAGTAGAGGACAAGGTAAAAGGCCTTAGGCTGGGAGCAGACGATTATCTGACCAAGCCGTTTGAAATCATGGAACTGCTTGCAAGAGTTGAGAGTGTACTAAGGCGTTATAATAAGGCGGCTGATAAATTAGTATACAGGGACATTATAGTGGACATTCAATCCCACACGGTAAGGAAGAAAGATGAGGAAGTAATTCTTACGGAAAAGGAATTCGACCTGCTGGTTTTGCTGATAAGAAATAAGAATCTGGCGTTATTCAGGGAGCAGATTTATGAAAATGTCTGGGGCGGAGAGTATACCGGGGACAGCAGAACGATTGATCTGCATATTCAAAGACTAAGGAAGAAGCTTGATTTAAAAGAGAATATCGTATCCTTATTTAAAATAGGGTATCGGCTGGAGGAGTAAATGAAGCTTTCATGGAAGATATTCAGAAATACAATCTTATTGGTCTTTTTTGCTTTAAGCCTCGGAGGAACGATAATGATTTCTATGACACTGAAGCATTCAATCTCATCCGAAATAATGCAGGAAAAGAAAGAAATCCAGTCAATGCAGCGGGATATGGCAGTGCTGATGGCTAATGACAGCCGGACCTTATACCTGGAAGAAAGCAAAGTGCTGGAGTTGGTAATAGAAACCCTGAATGAAAACTGGAGAGCGGAAGGGAGACAATTCCGTATAAGGGATAAAGAAGGAAAGATACTTGCTTACAGCGGAAATAACCCATTTGTGGACATGGAAAGCCCGGGTGAGAATAAGTTAAAGTATACGATTTACCAGGAACAAAAACTGTATTATATGCAAATGACATTAGCTGTGAAATTTACAAATGATACGGTAATACTTGATAAGTGTACAAATATCACATCAATATTTTCATTGAGGAATACACAGTTACGTTTCTTTTTCATAATTATGCTAAGTGTTGGCATCCTGTGTGCGGTATTGAATTTCCTGAACATGCTTTGGATTTCCAAAACATTGTACCAATTGCAGGATACAGTAGTAAAGATGCAGCAGGGCGATTTAAAAGCCAGAGTTCATAGCAATTCAGATGATGAGATAGGGGTGCTTGCGGAAAGCTTCAACAATATGGCGGACAGGCTGGAGAAAGATATCCTTGAATTAAAGGAGGAAGCGAGAAGGCAGGAAGAATTTGTTGGAAGCTTTGCACATGAAATCAGGACACCATTAACCTCTATTATAGGTTATGCGGATTTATTAAGAAGAAAGCAGCTGGAGGAAACCGCTTATTTTACTGCAACAAACTATATTTTTACAGAAGGAAAACGGTTGGAAGGGTTATCAGTAAAATTATTGGATTTACTGGTAGTAAAAAGTGCAGTACGAGATTATACGGTGCTTTCTATCCGTAAGCTGCTGGAAGATTCTATCGGTACGATGCAAAGCCTCTTAGACGAGAAGGAAATTACCGTGGTGAGGGAGTTGGACGAACTTAATGTCAGGGCAGATGAACAGCTGATGAAAACTGTTCTGATTAACCTTATGGATAATGCGAGAAAAGCAGTAGATATAGCCGGAAGAATACGCATAGAAGCGAAAGCAGAAGGGAAGAAGGTACGGATTACGGTCTCGGATAATGGGAGAGGTATTCCAACGGAAGAAATACCAAAGATTCAGGAAGCTTTTTACCGGGTGGACAAATCCCGCTCCAGAAAAGAGGGAGGAGTCGGACTCGGACTGGCTATCTGCGCCAATATTATGAAATTGCATGGCGGAGAAATCCAATTTGAAAGCGGGTTAGCAAAAGGAACGAAAGTAACGCTGTTATGGGAAGGAGCAGTCAATGAAGCACAGGCTAAGTAATATAAGAGAAATCCTTGCGGTAATTGTTGTTACAGGCATTATTACTGTTGTTCCGTATATATATTTTCAATTGCAGGAAGGGCATTTATTGGGTATGAAACCGGAAATTCCGGTTGATACTGTGGAAATACAAAAAAGTAATGCAGAACAGCTCAACCTGGAGCAAAGAAGAGATATGATTCGCACCGGCGAAGCGGATGTAGAAAGAATTTCCCTTAAGACGGGAAATGCATATAGCCTGTATGAAGCCAGAAAACAATGCTATAGGGAGCTTTGCAAAATACCGGCTTTAAAAATGGATATCGATGGACCTGTGCAAAGAGAGATTGATATATCGCCGCAGTTGCTGGTGAATGCAAAAGTTCCTTCATATTCCATGATTATATGGAGCGGCTCTTTGGAAATAAAGGATATTCCTTATAAAATAGTATTGGATGAAGATAGCGGAAAACTGTTAAGTATTCAAATAGCAGATGAGAATATAAAGGAGTATGAGAAGTTACAGGAAGTTTTCGAAAAGGAATTGGAAGAATATTTTTATCAATAACCGGTGGAAGATACAAGTTAGATACATCTCTGTGAGACACTTATATGGTAATAATAAATGTCAGGAGGATTTGAAATGAAAAAGAGAAGAATGAAATTATTTGGTATTGTCATGGCGGTTATTCTGGTAGTGGGAGGCTGCGGGACAAAAAAGACAGAGGTTAAAACAGAAAAAGCTTTTGGTACCGGTATTGAATCGAGTGCTAATCCGGCAGAAACGAAAGAGGGAACTGATGAGGCACAGGTAAAGGCGGATATTCCTATGGTAGATTTGCCGGAAGGTATAAAAGGAGTAAAAGCAGAAACTGCAGCAAATGGGGAACTAAGGGACTTGATTGTTGAGGATATGGAAATACCGGAGGATTACCTTGAAACAACTCACTATTATTATAATTATGTTGATTTAAATGATGATGGTGAAGATGAGATATTTGCCATTGTTACCGGACCTTATACGAGCGGAACTGGCGGCAGTACGGCTATATGGGTATCGAAGCAAGCCGGTAAACTGCATATCCAGGAGGATTTTACAATAGTTAATACACCAATTATCATAAGTGATAAAATAGAAAACGGATATCACGAATTGATAGTTCCTTATTATGGAAATAGTAAAGATCAATATTCTGTTCTAAGCTATCAGGATGGAGAATATATCAATGTTCCCGATGGTAAAATTATAGATTCTCTGCAGGGGATTACTGGAAAAGCTATTATAGCAAATGATTTTATAAAAGAAAGTGAAGCCGGTATTAAGGGCTTTAATTTAATGGCAGAATAGAGTAATACCTGTGGGTACAAAAGCAAATTTGACAAAGTGGTTCTGGTCATAATCCGGAGCCGCTTTTTTATCTTATAGAAAATTACATCCTATAAGATAAAAAGCCTTACGGGCAGGATGCACATGCCATATGGCCATATTCAGGCCATATTACTGTGATAATTTATTACTATCTTATTTAATAGGATACAATTAATTATCAATAGCAGGAGGAAAGACATGGACAAAAAGATAACCACAGTAAGATATTTTTCGAAAACAGGTAACACAAAGAAATTAGCAATAGAGATAGCAAATGCAGCAGGGTGTGAGGCATATACAATAGACAAGCCGGTAAAGGAGAAGGTTGATGTACTTTTTCTGGGAGCGTCCGTATACTGGGGAGGGATAGACAGTCAGGTAAAAGAGTTTATTCGTACTCTGGATGCGAATAAGATAGGAAAAGTAGCTGTTTTCTCTACTTCGGCTCTGGCACAAAGAGCATATCCTGAAATCAAAAAGCTCTTACTTTCACAGGGAATCCAGACAGCAGAAGGAGATTTCTACTGCAGAGGGCAGTTTAAGGTAATGCACAGGGAGAGGCCGGATGCAGAGGATTTAAAAGCAGCACGAAAATACGCGGAAGTAATATCAAAGGGATTAGCAGGGGAAAAGAAGGTTGCAAAATGAGACTGGCATGGAAAGAAATCAGATACAATTGGAAAAAATACTTCTTTATAGAAATCCTGCTTGTGCTTATGATATTTATGGTAATGTTTTTATCCGGTCTGGCAAACGGTCTGGCAAGGGCGGTCAGTGCGGGAATTGAAAATATGGATGCTTCATATTTTGCGGTAAGCTCCGACGCAGAGGATTTGATAACGGTATCAAATCTTAGTACAGATACTTTGGAACAGGTGAAAAGTGCCGCAAGGGGTAAAACAGCAGTCCTTGACATACAAAGAATGAATCTGAATAAAGAAGGAAAATCAGAAAAGCTGGATGTTACGTATTTTGCTGTTAATCCTGACGAGTTCTTAAATCCCGGGGTCATAAAAGGCGGTAAACTTACAAGTAAAGCACATACCATTGTTTTAGATGATGCCTTTGAAGAGAATGGCATAAAGGCGGGAGATGTTTTGGTGGATTCAGCATCCGGGGTGGAACTTACGGTAACCGGTTTTACCAAGGACGCAATGTATGGGCATACTCCTGTTGGTTTTATCAGTACAAAGACCTATACCGATATTCGGACCGCCATTAATCCGGGGTTTAAGGCAGGGTATCACGCTATTGCCCTGAAAAGTGATAATCTGTCCGGTAAGAGAATAGACAAAACGGATATTGTCAGCAAAGCGGAAATTATTGCTCATATTCCCGGCTATCAGGCGGAACAGACAACGATTAATATGATATTATGGGTGCTGGTATTCATATCAGCGGCAATCTTGGGAGTGTTTTTCTATATTCTTACCATACAAAAGTACAAGCAATTCGGTGTTATGAAGGCAATTGGAATGAAGATGGGAGAAATTACAAGAATGCAATTTTCCCAGGTGCTTCTTCTGGCATGCTTTGGTATGCTGTGTGGGAATATTTTGGCCTTTGGTATGGCCGGTATACTTCCGAAGAGTATGCCTTTTTATCTAAATCAGATGAATGCTTTTATCATCTCGCTGGCATTTGTCGCGATATCACTTCTTTGCAGCTTACTTTCTGCCGGTAAGATAGCGAAGGTAGACCCTGTAACAATAATCGGAGGAAGTGAGGAATAATGATGTTTGCGCTGGAATTAAATCATATATCAAAGGCTTATCAGGATGGAGAAAGGGAAAACCTTGTACTGAATGATCTCTCCCTTAAGATAGGGAAGGGAGAGTTTGCCGCAGTACTCGGCCCTTCCGGCTCCGGAAAAAGTACGCTGCTAACAATTGCAGGGATGTTGCTTTCTGCGGATAAAGGAAATATAATAATAAATGGAGATAATGTATCCGACAGGAAACAAAAGGAATGGACAAAAATCAGAAGGGAAAAGCTGGGATTTATTTTTCAAAACCATCAGCTCCTCCCCTATCTGACAACAGAAGAGCAGTTAAAACTTGTTGCTGATATGAAGCCCTACAAAACAAAAGAAGAAAGAAACAAAGCCGTAGACGAATTGTTACAGGAGCTTGGAATCAGTAATTGTAATAAAAAGTATCCGAAGCAGATGTCAGGCGGTGAAAAGCAGCGTGCTGCCATCGCAAGAGCCTTCATAAACCGCCCGGAAGTTATTCTGGCGGATGAACCTACGGCAAGTTTGGATGGGACAAGGGGACGCCAGATAGCGGAGATGATCAGGCAGGAAGTAAAAATAAGAAATACAGCGGCTATTATGGTAACTCATGACGAGCGCATTCTTGATCTTGTGGACAGCGTATACCGTCTGGATTACGGGAATCTGCTTAAAATATAACGGAAAGGGGTGACAGGAAATGTTTTCTATATTGGTTGTGGAAGACGATGAAACACTCAATAAAATGATATGTGCAAAATTAAAGCAGGAAAATTTTAAAACATTTCCTGCCTTTGACGGAGAAGAAGCCCTGCAGGTAATGGATAAGGAATACATTGACCTGATTATCTGTGACATTATGATGCCAAAGATGAATGGCTATGAGCTGACAAAGGCCCTGCGCTTTGCCTCTTACCAATTGCCAATATTAATGATAACAGCCAAGGACCAGTTAGAAGATATGGAAAATGGGTTTAAGGCCGGAACAGATGACTATATGATAAAGCCAATCCGGATGAAGGAAATGGTACTAAGGGTCAATGCACTCCTGCGCCGTGCCCAGATTGCGGTTGACAAGAAAATAGTAATAGGAAATACGGTGCTGGATTACAATGCTTTAACGGTACGGATAAAAGAAGAATATTTTGAAATGCCTCCAAAGGAATTCTATCTGTTATTTAAGCTCTTAAGCAATCCCAATAAAATATTTACCAGGCTGGAATTGATGGATGAAATATGGGGAATGGATTCGGAAGCGGACGAAAGAGCAGTGGACTCCCATATTAAAAAATTAAGGCGTAAGTTCGAAAACTATCCGGACTTTGAGATTATTACAGTGAGAGGTTTGGGATATAAGGCGAAATATTAACCCATGGGAGGTTTTATGAAAAATGAGGATAGCAAAAAAGAAAAAAGAAGATACCGGATGTCACTCCGGCTTTATTATTCCCTGGTGTCCATTACTACCTTGTGCAGCGCCTGTATTTTTTCCTTTGTTTTAGTTTTAATTGGAATGAAGCTGTTTTATCACGGGGCATTTACCCCGCAGGTGGCTATTATCGTATGTCTTCTGGTGTGTACCCTCACCATGCTATTTGGCGGTATTATGTTGTGGTTTGGTGCAATACATCTTATAAAACCCATCGAAGAAATAACCAGGGCTGTAAAAAGAATAGCCGGCGGAGATTTTACCGTTCATATTGACAGAAAAACAAAAAGCAGCAGCGAATATGAATTTACCAACGAGATAGATGAGCTGGCCCGTAATTTTAATACTATGACAGCGGAATTAAACGGAATGGATTATATGCGTAAGGATTTCATGAGCAATGTATCCCATGAAGTAAAGACGCCGGTGGCAGCCATTACCGGATTCAGCGAAATATTAATGGAAGGCGGTCTTAGTCCCGGGGAGGAGCAGGAATACCTTATGTTAGTGAATAAAGAATCCCTCCGCCTGTCCCGTTTATGCGAAAATATGCTTCGTATGTCAAGGCTGGATTACCAGCAGATAGTTGCAAAGAAGGATAAAATACGTGTTGACGAGCAGATACGTAAGTGCATTATCATGCTGTCTGAAAAGTGGCCGGATAAAAGCAGAAACTATGAAGTAGACTGCGGCAATCTCCTGGTTATAAGCGATGCGGATCTTTTGACGCAGATATGGGTGAATCTCCTTGACAATGCCATAAAATATTCTCCCGAAGACAGCAGTATCTGGATTACCGGTAAGATTGAAAGGAATAATCTGATTGTAGCCATCAGAGACGAGGGAGAAGGAATCAGCCCCGAGAAACAGTCAAAGATTTTTGATAAGTTCTATCAGTGCGAGGAATCACACAAAAAGCAGGGAAATGGACTTGGACTTTCCATTGTAAAAAGAATTATGGAGTTACTGGGCGGAAGTATCACCTGTATAAGTGAAGAAGGTAAGGGTACCATAATGGAAGTAAAGGTACCGCTTCTATAGCAGAAAGAGAGGAATATAAAGAATGAGTCCTATTTTTACCGGCGTACGGGCCAAGTGGTTACCCCTGTATAAGGAACTGCACGGCATGGCAGCAGAAAAGCTTGGAACCTTTGAAGAATATGAGACATCCAGTACCTTGACCTGGAAACATAATTCAACATTTGCAGAGATTAGTGGGAAAAAGGATTGCATGGTTGTCGGATTTGCTTCGGATAGTATTCATGAGGAATGGGAGCCGGCTAAAGTAGTAAGAACCTCAAAGAACAGGGTGACCCATTATTTTGAAGTGACAGATAACAAACAATTCCCTGAACTGCTTGAGCGTATAGTTAGGGCATATGACTTAACCAAATCCAACCGCGCTTCCAGAAGTGTGGAAGATAAACCAACATACACCACCTTTGAGGAATATTTTGCCTTATTCCCGGAAGAAGTGCAGGAGATTCTAAAGAAGATACGTCAGACCATCAGACAAGCTGCCCCGGAAGCCAGGGAAAAGATAAGCTGGCAGATGCCGACCTTCTGGCAGAAGGAAAATTTGGTGCATTTTGCCGCGATGAAAAACCATATCGGACTCTATCCTGGGGAGAGAGGGGTTGCTGCTTTTACCGATAAACTTTCCGGCTATAAGACTTCAAAGGGAGCAATTCAATTTCCGTTATCAGAACCTATACCTTATAAGTTAATTGAGGAAATTACAAGGTTTCGGGTTAAGGAAGCCACAGGTACCGAGGGAATAAGCGGAGACGGCAGGAAAGAAGTATATGAGTTTGAAGCTGTTATTAAAAAGGTTCCGGACATAGACGGCGCTTATGTCGAGATTCCCTTTGATGTAAAAGAAAAATACGGTAAAAGCAGGGTACCGGTTCATGCCACTTTTGACGGAGAGCCCTATGACGGAAGCCTGGTGAAGATGGGAACACCCTGTCACATCCTTGGTATCCGTAAGGAAATCCGTGCAAAAATCGGTAAGCAGCCCGGCGATACTGTCAAGGTTACTCTGGAAGAAAGAAATACAAAATAGAGGCGGAAAGTGGCACAAGAAAATTGTAAAATTCCTAACTTACTGGTATCATAATAATAGAAGAATCGACATACAGGCTAAATCAGGCTGTGGTTTTAAATAGACGGAAAATGAAGGATTTGAATAGATTATGAAAAAACTAGTTATTGGAATATTAGCCCATGTGGATGCCGGCAAGACAACATTATCAGAAAGTATGCTGTATCTAAGCGGTAAAATAGGAAAGTTAGGCAGGGTAGATAAAAAAGATGCCTATCTGGATACCTATGAGTTAGAAAAGGAAAGGGGAATCACCATATTCTCCAAGCAGGCAATCTTTGATATAGGCGAAACCCAGATTACCTTATTGGATACTCCGGGACATGTGGATTTTTCCGCGGAGATGGAAAGGACACTTGGGGTACTGGATTACGCCGTTCTGGTAATCAGCGGTGCAGACGGAATACAGGGGCATACCAAGACCTTATGGCACCTTCTTGATAAGTATCAGATACCGGTGTTTCTCTTCATCAATAAGATGGACCAGGAGGGAACGAATAAGGATAAACTGATAAAGGAATTAAAGCAGTTAGAGGACGGATGCATCAATTTTGAAGATGAGACAGATGGTTTTTACGAGCAGCTTGCCATGTGTGATGAAATTATGATGGAGTCCTATCTGGAAACCGGACGTATTGAAATGGTGCAGATGAAAGAAGCCATAAAGAAGCGCAGGGTATTTCCATGTTTTTTTGGTTCTGCTTTAAAGGTAGAAGGTGTGGAGCAGTTACTGCATGGTATCGAAAAGTATGCCACAATACCTTCTTATCCCAATGAATTTGGTGCCAGGATATTTAAAATAACAAGGGATGAGCAGGGAAACCGTCTTACTCATCTAAAGCTTACCGGCGGAAGACTTAAGGTGAAAGATACCCTGACAAATGGTACATGGGAAGAAAAGGTCAATCAGATCCGCCTTTATTCCGGAGAGAAATACGAGGTAGCAGGTGAAATAGAAGCAGGTTCCATATGTGCAGCAGTAGGACTTAGCATGACAAAAGCCGGAGAAGGACTGGGGATAGAAAGAGCGATTCATACACCGGTATTGGAACCCGTGTTATCCTATCAGATTATTCTTCCGAAAGACTGTGATCCAAGAGTGATGCTTCCAAAACTTCGCTGTCTTGAGGAAGAGGAACC
Organism: Anaerocolumna xylanovorans DSM 12503; assembly: GCF_900143645.1. Taxonomy (GTDB): domain Bacteria; phylum Bacillota; class Clostridia; order Lachnospirales; family Lachnospiraceae; genus Anaerocolumna; species Anaerocolumna xylanovorans. The sequence goes on from NZ_FRFD01000003.1 coordinate 51,292, forward strand.
GCAGCTTCATATAGTCTGGGATGAGCAGCTTAAGGAAATTCAGGCACAGATTATGGGAGAGGTGCAGATAGAGATTCTTTGCCATCTGATAGAAAGCCGGTTTGGTATTCCGGTAGTATTTGGTGACGGAAGGATCGTGTATAAAGAGACAATTGCAGATACTGTAGAAGGGGTGGGGCATTTTGAACCCTTGCGCCATTATGCGGAAGTTCATCTGCTATTAGAACCGGGGGAACCCGGAAGCGGTCTTGTGTTCGGTTTGAACTGCAGCGAGGATATTCTGGGTAAAAGCTGGCAGAGGCTTATATTAACCCATCTGGAAGAGAAAGCACATAAAGGAGTGTTAACCGGGGCGGCGGTTACAGATATGAAGATTACCCTGGTCTCCGGCAGAGCACATAATAAACATACGGAGGGCGGAGATTTCAGAGAGGCGACTTACCGCGCGGTACGGCAGGGGCTAAAGGAGGCCAAATCCGTACTGCTAGAGCCCTATTATACCTTCCAGCTAGAGCTGCCGGAGAGAATGGTCGGAAGAGCCATGACTGATATTGAGAAAATGTGCGGCACAAGTGAGATTGCACAGACCCATAACGGAATGGCATTTCTTAGAGGCAGTGCCCCGGTTATTACTATGCGAAACTATCAAAAAGAAGTGGCTGCCTACACCCAGGGCCTTGGCAGGTTATTTTGCAGTCTGAAAGGATATGAGCCATGCCATAATGCAGAGGAGGTCATTGAAAGCATCGGATACGATTCGGAAAGAGATATGGAAAATCCGACGGGCTCCGTATTTTGCGCACATGGTGCAGGCTTTTTGGTGGACTGGTATGAAGTAAAGAACTATATGCATATGGAAGGGTATCTGAAAGAGAAGACTAACTTACCGAAAGAAGCAGTCGGAAATAAACCCACACAGGCAGAGGATAGGTGGATTAGCTTAGAAGAAGTTGATAAGATAATAGGCAGCATTTCCTATGCAAACCAGGGAAGGAAGTCGGGCTGGAAAAAGCGCAAAACAGCCCTTGAAAACTATTATGAAAGCATCAGCAGCGGTAAAGCCGGCAACATGGGAATACAGAAAGAAACCAGGGAAGAGTATCTTCTGGTAGATGGATACAATATCATCTTTGCATGGCCTGAACTTAGTGAACTTGCAGAGGATAATATGGACGGCGCAAGGATGAAGCTGCTGGATAGTTTAAGCAATTATCAGGGAATCCGTAAATGCCGGATAATTGTTGTATTTGATGCATACCGGGTTCAAGGGCACCTTGAAGAGGTGATAGATTACCATAATATCCATATGGTATACACAAAAGAAGCGCAGACAGCGGATCAGTATATTGAAAAATTCGCCCATGATAATCAGAAAAGATACAATATCGTGGTTGCTACCTCGGACGGCTTGCAGCAGGTTATCATACGGGGAGCCGGATGTTCTCTGTTATCTGCCAGAGAACTAAAGGAAGATATGGAAGAGGCCAGTGAGAGGATGAGGCAGGAATATCAGAGCATCCAGGAAAATAAACGAAACCACCTGATAGATAACCTGTCTCCTGAAGCAAAGCAACAGATGGAAAATCTGATAAAGGAAGAAAAGGAGAAGTAAACAAGAATGTTTGCTTCCCCTTTTCTTTTATGTATCAGGGATAAAATTCTTCAAGATATTCCAATAGTCCCATTCTGGAAAACAGGCGGTCTGCCGCTAAGGGCTTTGTACGGCGCTGTTTGCCTGAAAGTATTTCCTCTGCAACATTCTTTGCTTTAAGAGGTAATACCCTTAACAGCATGGCAGAGACAATATCGTCATAGCTTATCATAAAGTTACTTGGCATAACAAGCATATTTTCATAAAATACGTGAAAGCCCTTTTGTTCCAGCTGCCGGATAATGCGTACACGACATGCGGTATTGGGGCTGATTTCTCCACCCCCGGAAACAGAGATGACCGAAGAACGTTGCTTTTTGCCCCTTGGCAAGGATGAAATCCATTCTTCCAGAAGCTTTGGGGCGTTAAAAGCATAAACAGGGTAAAGGATAAGGAGCAGGTCAGCCTCATATTGCAGGGAACCCTTTAAGGGAAGTTCTGCTTTGCTTATAAGAATGCCTTTTTCCAAAAAGATTTTTTCCAGGTTACCGGCAATCAGCGCGGTGCCTCCGGTACCACTGAAAAACATAAGATGGATTGTTTTAACAGATTGCATAATTGACTCCTTTCTTATATGCGGCGGCTTTTTATCCGCAAAAAGATTCCGGTAAAGAGGAGTAAGAGCTGTACCAAAGCAACGGCAATCCATACACCGTTTATGCCAAAAATCTTCGGCAGAATAAATGCTGCAAGTGGCAGCAGTACAAAAGCTTCTCCATAAACCATAACGGCAGCATTTCTGCTCTTTTTTACAGCGTTGAAATATTCCGTAGTCACACGGGAAAAAGCATACAGCGGCAGTGACAGGGCACATAGCGGCAACGCTGTTTGCAGGACCCTTGCTGTTTCCCCCGATACACCAAAGAAGTCCGCAATGGGATTACGCAGCAGGATAATGGCGGCAGTAGCAAGGATGCCAATAACAAAGGCCATAGCATAAGTCCATTTCCGGAAGGTCTTTACTGCCTGGGGGTTCTTTGCTCCATAATAGAAGCTGATCAAGGGCTGGGTACCTTCCCCTACTCCCTGTAAAAGGAGCTGCCCGATGCTTAGGACATAGGAAATAACCGCAAAGGCGGCAATTGCCGTGGTACCGCCATAGGTAACTGCCTGCCGGTTAATAATAAGTATGGTCAAAGAGGGAATAAAGCTTAAACCAAAAACAGGTATTCCCACCTTAGCAATGTGGCAAAGCATATTTTTCTCCAGTTTATAACAGGAAGAAGGAATCCGGCTCTCCTTTTTAAATAAAATAAATAATGCAGGAATGCAGGTAATAAATTGCCCCACCAGAGTAGCCAATGCAGCGCCCCTGACACCAAAGCCAAGAAGCATAACAAATACGCCGCTTAAAACCGTATCAATAGTAAAATTCATCAGCATCAAAGACATGGCAATCATGGGTTTGTTCTGATTGCGGAGTAAAGGCGTGACTCCGGTAGCAAAGACTTGCACAACAGCTCCGCAGGCAAGGATTTTTATATATTCACTGCCTAATGTAAGAATTTCGCCTTCCGCTCCCATTAAACGCAGCAGCGGCTTTCCAAACAGAAGCAAAAATGCGGTAATTACAAGGGAAGATAACAGCAATGCAACCAACGTGTTGCCAAAAGCTTTATCGGCTCTTTTTTTATCGCCTGCTCCCATATAGTTGGAGATATTAACAGAGCCACCCATACCGATTCCGGTTCCGATATCCAATATCAATGCGGCAAGGGGCCAGGCCACATTAATACTGGCAAGACCGACATCTCCCACTGTACGTCCTACAAAGAAGCCATCCACGCTGACATAAATGCCGGTTACCAAAAAGGTAATCATGGACGGCAGGATGTATTTCCAAAATTGCTTTTTCATTCATAAACCTCCAAAATAAAACCAGTGTACGGATGCATTATAACTTTTCATTCTTATTTAATGCATCCTTTAGATTATGATAAAAGGCCCAATTGCCCTTTATCAGCCCTTCCCGCTCTGAGAGACTCATATGCCTAAAAGCTTCCTGCTCAAAGGCAAGCAGATCAGATAGAAGAAGGTCTGCATATTGCTGCCCGGCTGTGGTGAGCGTAATAATCTTGCTGCGCTTATCATCTTTGGCGGTTTCTCTTGTAAGATATCCCTTTCTTTCAAAAGAATCCAGGATAGTGTTTACGGTCTGCTTTGGGAAAAGCAGACTTTCACAAAGAAACCGTAAAGTACATTGGTCCGGATATTCGTGGATGATATAAAGTGTAAACAGGGAATTTATCGTAAGACCGTATCTTTTGGCCCAATTCTCATAAATGAAATTAACACCCCAATAAACATCGTAATAGTTTTTGATCTCCTGCCTGATATCATTATTGCACATGAACAAAAGCCTCCTGGTATATATAAATTAGTCCGTATTCGGACAAAATTAATAATAACATAGTTTTGTATTTTTTTCTATAGCTTTTCCTCTAAAATTTATTTTAAAAACAGTTATGAAATTAGAATTAATATTGACATATGCTGGGTGTTATATTATCATAATCATAACAGCGTTATTAAATTTAACACTGTTATGATTTTATGGAGGAATATTTTATGGCACGGGAAGAGCAAAAAATGCGCAGTGAAATAGTTCGAAGGGAGATTCTTGATACAGCATTGGAAATCGGCATCAGAGAGGGCTTTGAGGAGGTATCCATAAGGAAAATCATCAAAAAGATGAAATACTCTACAGGTGTTATATACCATCATTTCAAAGATAAACAGGAAATTATAGACGCAATAGAAGAAACACAGACAGAATGGCTGCGTACTCAAATCATGGAAGTGCTGGATAACGAAAAGGACATTGTCTCCGAAATGGAAGCGGTATTTCATAGAATTATGAAGCTGGCATTTGAAGAACCTGAAAAATACAACTTAATTGTCCTGCATAAATATAGCAGACGAATAGCAGAAAAACCTCAGTGGATATCCCATTTGAGCGAAAGGCTGAAAGCAGGAATGGAAAGAGGGTTGATAAAAAAAATGGACCCTGAAAAAGCTGCTTTTGCTATTTGGAGTTCTTTTCTGGGTTTTCATCTTATGATTTCAAGGCATACAGATATGACAATGGAACAGGCAGAAGAGATGTTTAAGGTTCAATATAATATTATCTTAAAGGGGGTTCTTTATCATGAGTAAATCACGTATTGTATATGCAACCAAGACCAGGCACTCTAAAAAGCTTGCACTGGCAATGGGAAAGGCTTTAAATGTTCAGGCAGATAATGTAGCAGATAATCCTGCTTTAGAAGAGGTGGGGTTACTTTTCATTGTCGGCGGTATTTACGGAGGAGGAAGTCTTCCGGAGCTATTGGAGTTTGTAAAGAAGTTAGACAAAGAAAAAGTAAAAAAAGCTGCCCTCGTAACTTCCAGTGCAACAAAAAAACAGGGGCAGGATATGATACGAAAGCTTCTGGAGGAAAAAGGGATTCCGGTTGCAGAGGAATTGTTAAGTCAGGGTAGCTTTTTATTTATGAAAATAGGCCATCCCGGTAAAGATGATGTGAAAGAAGCGGCAGAGTTTGCTGTCAGGCTGTCGGAAAGAGTGAAGGAGTAGATGAAAAAGGCAGGTATAGTTCTTTTTATTATAATTATTATTGTCCTGGGAGCTTATTTATGGATGGCTGGCAGTGCAAAAAGTGAATTAGCAGCAATGGTGTATGAGAACGTTGATATGAATCTGGTGGCGGACGGCACCTATTATGGGGAAGCAGATGCAGGCATGGTTTTTGTCAAAGTCAGCGTGACAGTGAAGGATCACTCGATAGAAAAGATTGCTATTATAGAGCATAAAAACGGATTGGGCAGTAAAGCGGAAGCTATCACAAAAGACATGATAGCTGGGAACAGCTATCATGTGGATGCCGTCAGCGGTGCAACGTTTTCCAGTGAAACGATAAAAAGTGCCGTCAGCAAGGCATTAAAAGAAGGTTACAATAGTGGCAGATGAAGGGGAAAAGGCCGGTATATATCACCAACTGAAAGCCATCGCCTGCAGTTGGTGATATCCATTATATTATGATAAGGAACTTTTAACAGGCCTTCTGATTTATTTATCGCTTTTTTCTACCAGTTCCAATTCTACACCATTAGGGTCCTGAATCAGCATACCGCGGCAATGAAGCTTATCCATTAGGGTTGGCGGCATAATAACCGGTACATTGTATCTTAAAAACATGTCGTGATAAGAATTCAGATTGTCGACCTCAAATGCAAGATGGCGGAAACAGCCTAATGTTTTTTGCGTATTGGCGGACTTGGGCTCTTTTGTATAATAATTAATCAGTTCCAGTCTGATCCGGCCTGGCAAGGAATAGTAGGTTATACATGAATCCCCCATATCAATGGTTTCCAGTTTCTCAAAATGCAATATTTTGGAGTAAAATATATCGGATTGCTCCTGATCAAGTACATTAATTGTAAAGTGGTCAATTCCGGTTATCATAGCAGCACCCCGCATTAATTCATTAATTTTCCAGTATGATACGTTCTTTAATCTCCGGGCTGACAAGTACTTTTACCAGTTTCTTGTTTTCCTGGATTTCTTTTAGAGCGGACTCCAGTTCTTCAAGGGGGACGATCATGGATATTAGAGGAGTGGGGTCGATCCGGTTATATTGTAAGAGTTTAATGGCGTCACCCCAATCGTTGCCAATCCCTGCACAGCTTCCGGATACCCTCTTTTCATGCAGCACGAATTGATAAGGAGAAATGCTCATCTGGTCGGTTTCCTTGCAGATACCAAAGGATTCTACTTTACCGCCTCTTCGCACCATCTGGAATGCCTGCTCATAGGTCCTGGGATTTCCCACTGCTTCAAGAACGTAATCAGCACCGATTCCGCCGGTCAGGCGCTTAACCTCAGCAACGGTGTCAGGTGTTTCGGTGAAATCAATAATATAATCAGCGCACATTTCTTTTGCCATTTTCAAGCGGTCTTTATTTCCGTCAATGACAATAATGGGAGCGGCACCTCTTAATTTTGCGAGGCAGCCATGAATAATGCCAAGACCGGAACCGATAATAACGACACTTCCGGCAATATTGCAGTCCATATTGCGGGATGCCTGGATTGCGGTGGTAAGAGGTTCAACAAAGGCTGCCTTGTAGTCGTCAACCTCATCCGGAACATGGTAAACATTCTTCCAGGGAACTTTGATGTATTCCGCAAATCCACCCGGCAAATCCTTGGTACTGATGCCTATTTGTTCAAAGGATTCGCAAAGCAGTCCGTCACCATGCCGGCAGTAATAGCAGGTGCCGCAGTTAATAACAATATCTGCACTAACACGATCCCCTATATGTATGCCCTTGGCATTCTTACCCGCTTCGGCAACTGTACCAAAGAATTCATGCCCTGTAATAAGAGGCAGCTTTTCGGGAACATATTTTCCTGTGAAAATACTCCAATCGGAACCGCAGATTCCGCAATATTTAATCTTAATAAGGACCTCGTCATCCGTAATTTCAGGAACAGGTACTTCTTTTAAGGTCATCTTATAGGGAGCTTCCACTACCTGAGCTTTCATCATTTTACTCATGATACTACCTCCTTATTTGGTAAAAAGTTTGTCGTTACGTCCTTCGTAAGGCGCCTGAATCATCAAGGGCTTTAAGAAGGCAATGGTCTTATCGACACCGTCTGCTCTGGACATTGTTACATCTTCATGTTCATAGCTGAATACTCCGTCATAACCGGCAAGGTAAAGCTCGGTGATGAGGCTCTTCCAGTCAACACTGCCCCAGCCTGGGATACGGAAGCGGAAGGAGCGGTTTAGCTCTGCCCAGTTACCCTGGAACATCCAGTATCCGCCGCGGGGAAGATTATGGGAGAGAATTTGTGTGTCCTTTGCATGAACAGCAAATATCTTATCTTTCATCTCATCCACGAAAGCTTCTACGGATATCCCTGTGTAAAGGAGATTTGCAGGATCCATATTTATACCGAAGTTCGGATGATTGTGAAGTAATTCGACAGCTCTTCTGGCGCTGTGTAAATCATAGATAATGTTATTGGGATGGGCTTCGATTGCTAACTTAACACCATATTCTTTATATTTTTCCAGAATGGGAGTGAATCTTTCTACGAAGTTTTGCTCCTCTTCTTCCCATCCCTTGCTGTTAGGAAATACGTTGAAGTGTCCCATATTTTGAATGCCGGTAAAGCCTATAACAGTCGGAACCTCTAAGGCATTGGCTATCTGTGCGCTGCGGATTAAGCTGTTTATACCAAACGCATGCTGTTCTTTGGGGGTTCCGCCGCAGATGTGGGCAACATCCTTGCCTTCACCTAGGATTGCCATACTGTCAGCATGATTACTCAATGCAGATATAAAGAGTCCGTGGCTTTCTACCATTGATTTTAATTTTTTTGCATTATCACCCTTTGTAATTTCATCGGGGTCAAGCTGCCCATTGTCTGTATAAGTTGGAATTTCGACTGCTTCATATCCTTTTTCAGCAGCCAGTTTTACTACATCCTCAAGTTTCCAGTCAGAAAAGTTAACTGTACAAAAACCTACTTTCATAAATAGTACCTCCTCCAATTATTTCTTTATCTTTTTCTCGACTTCTTCAAATATTGTATTAGCAGTTCTTACACCGATTCCAAAACGGTCACAGCCTGCTTTTACCATCTGTTCCAGGGTATCTAAGTTTCTTACGCCGCCGGCTGCTTTGATTTTTGCAGAATTTCCAATGACTGAACGAATCAGCTTTACCGTCTCTACTGTGGTTGGCTTCGGTCCCCAGCCGGTGCCTGTTTTTATGTATGTCGCTCCGGCAGAAACACCGATCTCGCTGGCTCTCTTAATTTCCTCATCTGTAAGGTAGCAGATTTCCAGGATAGTCTTAACTGGAACACTGCCTGCCGTTTCAACAACAGCTTTGATATCGTTTTTTACATAGTCATAATTGCCGCTTTTTAAGGCGCTGACATTGATAACCATGTCCAGCTCTTTGCAGCCCATAGAGAGCAGTTCATTTGCTGTAGATACTTTAATGTGAGTAGTTTCAGCGCCTCCGGGAAATCCGACCACGCCTGTAACAACAGTATTAGGGCAATCTGCCAATTTGTCAAGGGTATAACGGGTAGCCCAAGGCATTGGACTGGCACAGATACAATTGTACTTTCGTACAATATCAATCATTTGGTTGATTTCCTCCATTGTTACGTCGGTCCGAACTGTACTGACATCCAATATTCTACCCAAATTAGCGTAAAAATTTGTTTCATTAACCATTTTACATTCCTCCGCTGTATTCATTTTGAAAACATAATTATGAATTCGAGATGAATATAACATAAAAATAATGTTTGTGTCAATAAAGTTACTGAAAAATATTTTTGTTGTACAAATATCACAATAAAAATAATAAAAAACCATATAAATGCACAAAGTGAATTAATATAAAGTCCAAGTGATTGACAAAACATAATTATGTTTGTATAATATGCCTCATAATCAAGAAACGAGGAAAAGCCGTTATGAAAGTAATTGCGTTTGATCTTGGAACAGGTGGTGTAAAGGCTTCCTTGTATGATGAAGCTCTTGATACACTTGGAAAGGTATTTATTGAATATGAGACGTTATTTCCGGGACCTTCGTTCCATGAACAGCGTCCGAAAGATTGGTGGCAGGGTGTGGTCAGATGCTGCCGCAGCCTGTTAGAAGAGACTGCTGTAAGGAAGGAAGAGATTGGATGTGTTGCTTTGTCCGGGCATAGTCTTGTGAATGTTCCGGTTGATAAGAATGGAAATTGTCTTCTGGATGCAGTTCCTATCTGGTCAGATACCAGGGCTTTAAATGAGGCGGACGAATTTTTTCAAAAAGTAAACAAGGATGAATGGTATATGACCACAGGAAATGGATTTCCCAGTGCATGCTATTCTATATTTAAACTGATGTGGATGAAAAAGCACGAACCGGATGTTTTTAGGAAGACCTATAAAGTGCTTGGCTCAAAGGATTATATTAATTTTAAACTAACAGGGAAGATGGCAACGGATTTCTCCTATATTTCAGGGTGCGGCGCTTATGCTTTAAAACAGAAAAAGCTAAAGGAAGAATATTTGGAGACAGCAGGATTGCCGGGAGATATCTTCCCTGATATTGTGACATCCCATACCATAATAGGATATGTTACCCGGGAGGCGGCACAATTGACAGGCCTTAAGGAAGGAACGGCCGTTGCCTGCGGAGGTGTTGATAATGCCTGTATGGCATTGGGGGCAGCAGGGGCAGAGGAAGGAAAATCTTATATTTCCCTTGGAACCTCCAGTTGGATCCCTGTTAATTCTCATGAACCAATCCTTGATAAGGAGAAAAAGCCTTATGTATTTGCACATCTTGAAGAAGATATGTTTACTTCCGCCTTCTCCATCTTTTCGGGAGGAAATTCTTTTAGATGGATACGGGATGCTATCGGAAATGAGACAGAGGGAATCAAGGAAACCTATGACGAGCTTTGCAGACAGGCAGAAAATTCTCCTCCGGGAGCAAAGGGAGTGATATTTAATCCAAGCCTGGCAGGAGGGACATCCCAGGATAAGAGTGTTAATATTCAGGGGGCTTTTCTGAATCTGAATTTGGCAGTCACAAGGCAGGATTTGATTCGATCCGCCTTGGAAGGTATTACAATGAATCTGAAATGTTCCTATGACTTTATGAAAGAAAAAGTGGTTATGGATGAGGAACTGCTGATATGCGGAGGCGGGAGCAAAAGTCCCTTCTGGATGCAGCTATTTGCGGATGTCTTTGACGTTACTGTTATAAAGAGCAGTATTGACCAGGATGCAGCATCTCTGGGAGCGGCCGCGGCAGCCGCAAGGTCGTTGGGAATTATCAAAGACTACAGTTTTATAAAACATCTGCACAGGATAGAAAAAAGCTATATACCAAATGCAGAGCATGTGCGGATATACGAAAAGCAGTTAGAGATATTTAAGCATGCATCAAAAGTACTGGCTGATTTTGGTGATTATATGCATAATGCATTATAATACATTTTATAATTTAACGAATCGAAGGAGGATTTAAAAAATGGGGTACAAGGAAACATTATTATCTCCAATCAAAGTCGGAACACGTGAATCTAAGAACCGCTTCTTTATCCAGGCTATGGAATGCTGCGATGCGGATAAGGAAGGCAATCCGAGTGAATTAACCTTGGAACGCTATACCAATCTGTTCAGAGGTAAGGCGGGAATAATTACGCTGGAAGCTATTTCAATTACTCACGAATCAAGGAGCCGTGATAATCAGTTAATGATTATGCCTGAAAATGCAGAAGCGTTAAAACGGTTTATTAAAAAGCTGAAAGAAGTTAATCCGGATGCTTTAATCGTATTTCAGTTAACACATTCCGGGGAATTGAGTAATCCAAATTTTTCAAGAAGAGTAACAGTTAACCCGCTTTATGGTTATGGCGGGGATTTGTTAACGGAAGAAGAAGTGGATAAGATTATGGATGAGTATACACTTTCTGCTCAAATTGCCCATGAGGTTGGAGCAGATGGTGTGGATTTAAAGCTGTGCCATGGCTATCTTGGCTCTCAGATTATCCGCCCTTATAACTCCAGGGACTGGAAGTATGGCGGAAGCTGGGAAAACCGCAGCCGTTTTGCATTTGATTTATACGAAAGGATCTCACGTGCCGTAAATGATAAAAACTTCCTCATTGGCTCCAAGCTTTCCATGTGGGAAGGTTTCCCGGGCGGTTTTGGTACGGATGCAGAGGATTCTGCCCTTATTGATTTGAAGGAACCCCTTTCATTGGTAAAAGGGCTAGAGGAAAGAGGGGCCCAGTATTTTGTTGAAACCCTTGGAAGCCCTTCCATTACGGTAAGTCTTGTACAGGCAGAGCGTCAACATCCATACATAGCTTATTTACACCAGACCTTTCAGAAAGCATTAAAGGATGCAGTAAAGCCGGAAACAGTCATTGTGGGCTCTAACTATTCCGTATACGGAAGGGGAAATAGAGGACTTCAGGCATGTGATCCTGCTGAAAATACAATGCTGAAGGTTGGTGCACGTAATATTGAGCGCGGAATCACAGATATGATTGCATTGGGAAGACAATCCTTTGCAGACCCTTTACTGCCTTTGAAATTAGAAGAAGGAAAAGAGCAGGATATTCATTTTTGTACAATCTGCGACAACTGTCTTGAATTATTAATTCGCCAGAAGCCTATTGGATGTTGTACCTTTAATAAATACTATACGGATACTCTTGTAAATACCAGAAAAGAAATGGGGAAATTAAATCAGAATCATACCTGATGTTTGGGTGCCGGAGGTTATGAAATAATATCTGAAAAATTGAATTTATATGATACAAGGAGAAGAATATAATGGATGCTAAAAATTTTTGTAAAGCTCATTTGTTAATAGGTATTCTTGCAGGTTTGGTTATGCTGCTTACAAATGTTTTACAGGCGGTTGGTTTTATTACACCGAATGCAGGGTTGACTTTTGTGGCTTTTATTGCATGGTCGTGCTACTTTTTTTCCGGCTGCACGCCAAAGGATGCTCTTATTTCCTGGAGCAGTTTTGCTGTAGGTATTATCTGTGCAGTTATTATTTTTCTATGTGGTTCCTTATTCAGCGGTTTTGGTATGAATACAGCCTATGTAGCCCTTCCTCTTGCAGTGGTGGTTGGAGTTATCTTCATGGATTTGGGTGAAAAGCTTCCCTTTGCCAACAGGGTTTCTGCAATTTATCTGGGGGCGGCAACATTTTTCGGTATGATGGGGATACCGGCAGTAGCTGAAAAGAGATATTTATTAGTAGCCGTTGCCGAACTGGTTTATGCTGCAATCGGATTCTTTTCAGGATATCTGACAGTAAAGATTTTAAACTACTTTTCTCCAAAAGCTTAAGCTGGAAAAATACAAAGTTCGGACAGGCAGAAAGGAATACCGGATGATGGGGCCGTGTGAAAATGGTATAAAAAAAGATATACCTTCCGATTTGTTAATAGGCTTTGGCAGGCAATTAACAAGAGAAGATATATCCCTTCAAAGAAACCCATTTCAGTAAGTTTTCCTTGATAGTAACAGTATAGCAAAGTAATTGGAATTTGAAAAGAGGAAATAGAAGCTTGTTTGACAGAATGAAAAGTTATTGCTATACTTAAAGCTAAAATAAGGAAAAAGTATGAATCAAAAGGAGCATTGTACATATGGCAGGGATTCCGTCTTATAAAAAAGTTTATATTGAACTGAAAAACAATATAAGAAATGGAATATATAAACAGGGTGCTCTTCTGCCGACAGAACCAGAGCTAGAGAAAATGTTTTCGGTAAGCCGGACGACTGTCAGAAAGGCAGTAAGCCTTTTAGCAGCGGACGGATACCTGAAAGTAAAGCAGGGACGTGGTACGGAAGTAGTTGATTTAACTGCAATTCAGCGTTTGAATAAGATTACTTCCATTACGGAAACACTGACACAAAAGGGGTATAAAGTAACCACTCAGGGGATGTGCGTCGAGAGAGTTATGGCGGCGGAGGATGTTGCGGCAGCATTAGGAATTGCTGTGGGAGATGAGGTTTTCAAACTTCAGCGTGTGCAGTGTACAAATGATATTCCTATTGCTATTATGGTAAACTATATAAAGATGGAGGCTGCTCCGGACCTGGATAAGTATATCAATCAGTTTACAAGCCTGTATTCATTTTTAGAAAAGCAATACCATATCGTATTTAAGGATGCAACGGAACATATCTTTGCCATGGCAGCAGACTTTAATGAATCTCAAATTCTAAGGATTCCATTTGCTTCCCCGTTGCTTTGCAGCAAACGTATTACGCAAAATGAGCAAGGACCTGTTGAATATGCGACGATAAAGCTGGTTGCAGAAAAATATGAGTACAGTGTATATTTAACGGGACGTGATTAAAAGACAGGTGTGCCAGGACGAAATGAAATAATCGTCTTGGCACACCTGTTTATTTGTCCCGAAAATTCTTGAAGTAATAGACTGCTCCCACGATTCCGGCGTCATTAAAGAGGGAAGCGGCCTTTATCTGAAGGCCCTGGCGAAAGGCCGGCATTACCCGTTCCATTACTTTTTTTTGGAGCGGTTCGATAAACAGCTTCTCCTGCTTGCTGACACCTCCGCCAAGGAGTATAAGCTGCGGGTTGAAGATATGGGTCAGACTGACCAGACCTTGGGCAATATCATCAAGCCATTGGCCATAAATAGGCAAAAGTACAGGATTACCGCAGGAGAGTAATTTGAAAATACTCCTGCCGTTAATACTTCTGTTTTCAAAGTCCTCCAGGGAGAGCAGCCCCTTTGAGACACTTTCGGCAACGGCATTTACCAGTGCCGTAGTAGAGGCATACTGTTCATAGCAGCCCCTGTTGCCGCAGGTGCAGGGCTTTCCGTCTCCTTTTAGGGAGAAATGCCCCAGCTCTCCGGCAAATCCCAAGCCTGTGAAGATTTTGGAATTGATAAGGATGCCGCCGCCTACACCTGTTCCGATGGTTATTACAAGAGCATCGGATACTTCTTTTGCTCCCCCAATCCACTTTTCTGCAAGGGCTGCGCAGTTCGCATCATTCATAACAGTAACCGGCAGTTTAAAATTCTCAAAAAGGGTATCACGGATTCTGCTCCCCTGCCAATTCTTTATATGTCCGGCAGTACCTGCAATTACACCATTTGATGGGTCTACCTGTCCCGTTGCAGATACGCCGATTCCGGCAAATTCGCCTGGAAGCCGTCTATGTTCCTCTAAAAAATGTTTAAGGCTCTTTACCGCTGTGTTAAGGATAGGGGTTTCATACCCGTCGAAAGCAACCTCGAAAGCGGCGGAAGAAAGCACAGTGCCTTCTTCGTTAATGATACCAAGCTTTAAGGAGGTACCGCCGATATCCATGCCGATGTATTCCATAGTAACCTCTTTCTGGATATCCAATCTCTGATTGGATATCTGTTCCTCCTGATTAATCATTTAGAGATTTCCTTAAAGCAAAAAGGGTTTCTTTATGCTTTTGGGATTTAAAAAAAGAATCGTTTTCAACATAATAGGTGTAGAAAATATCAATCATTACCAATACAGGAAATTGAGGTGATATCATAGTGCCGCCTTCCAGATTCTTGGTTGTGGCAACATAGAGAATCTCATCGCAGTATTCTTTTTCGGCAATCTCTTTGTTGGAGGTTATCAAAATTATCCTGGCATTATGTTCCTTTGCCAGCCGTATTCCTGACAGGATTTCCTTTGTTTTTCCGCTTAAGGAGATAGCAATCACCAGATCATCAGAATCCAAAAGAGCGGAATACATTTGTATCATCTGGGAATCTGTAATAGCTTCTACGAAAAGGCCTGTCCTCATGAACCGGAGGCGGAATTCATTGGCAGCAAAGCCGGAGCTTCCCATACCATATACACAAACCCTTCTGGCTTTGTTTACCATATTGGCAATCCGCTTCATCTGTGCTTCATCCAGCAATTCATAACTTTCTTCCAACAGCCTCCAGTAGGTGTTTCGTACCTGAGCTGACAGGGTACTGATATCCTTTTCTTTTATACTGCCTTCCAAATCCTTTTTATATACGAAAATCAGCTCCCGGTAGCCCTTAAACCCGCATTTTTTAGCGAAGCGGGAAAGAGTGGCCTCCGATACGTACAACAGCTTGGACAGATTTCTGGATTGAAAATCCATTTTCTTGGTATTGTTTAGAAAAAAGTCGGCTACACTCTTTTCAACAGGTGTAAATTCATCATAAACTTTTAATATTTTCTGCTTGATTTCTCCGTTTGCATAGTTCATAAATCTACTCCTATTGTGCACAGCATGTTTAGCCTCATTATACACATATCATATTGTTTACACAATAGATTATACCACAGAAATGATGAAAGTATTTTCACAAAACATATGTATAGTTACAACTTGTGCAATTACTTTCAGTATAGGGCTAACTTATTGTTAAATTAAAGGGATGTGCTATAATTCAAACAACAGATACCGGTGAACCGGCGGAGAAGGAAAGGAGCCAGGAATATCGAATCAAAGATTTGATATTCACGAAAGGAGTTAAAATGAAACTGGATATCAGCCATTGCAGTATGGAAATCAGGTGGGTAGTAGAAGAAGTAAAAGATATATTGCATATAGACCTTACGGTTGGAGGCAGAATGTTAATTGCCAAAAGCTGCGAGGAACGGGGGTTTGAAATAAACAGCAGCAAAGAAACATTGAAAATACAGTATCAGCGGATTCCTGATTTTTGCCGTGCTTTACTGACAGCCTGTGCCAGAAATGATGCAGACTATATGGTAAGAGAAGCCTCTTCCTTTCAGGAGTTTGGGGTGATGCTTGACTTTTCAAGAAATGCAGTGATGCGTCTTAGTAAGATTAAGCAGTATATCCGGCTGCTGGCGCTTATGGGATACGATTTTCTTGGGTTTTATATGGAGGATACCCTTAAAGTAGAGGAAGAACCCTATTTCGGATATATGAGAGGCGCTGTGACCAAAGAGGAGCTAAAGGCGGCAGATGAATATGCCATGCTCTTTGGTGTGGAAATCAGAGCATATATACAGACCCTTGCCCATTTAAATCAAATAACCAGATATGAGGACTACAGAGAAATTATAGATACCCAGGATATTCTTCTGGTGGGAGAGGAAAAGACCTACCAGCTGCTGGAAAATATTATCCGCACAGTCAGTGAGGCTTTAAGCAGCCGGAAAATTAATATCGGAATGGATGAAGCACATATGGTAGGGCTTGGGCAGTACCTGGATAAGCATGGCTTTACTGACCGTTTCGATATCATGGACGGACATCTTAAACGTGTTTTGGAAATTTGCAAAAGACATGGCTTAAAGGCCCAGATGTGGAGTGATATGTTTTTCCGGCTTGCCTATGCCGGTGAATATTACATAGATGATGATGCACCCTTTAAGCTTCCTGACATACCGGAAGATGTGGAGCTGGTATATTGGGATTATTATTCCTGTAAGGAAGAGCATTATAATGGGATGCTTAAAAAGCATTTAAAACTTACCGATAAAATTGGGTTTGCATCAGGAGCATGGAAATGGATGGGGTTTGCACCCTATAATTCCTACAGTATGGAGATTGGAAGAACATCAATAAAAGCCTGCCGTGATAACGGTATCAAATCTGTAACGATAACGGCATGGGGAGACAATGGCGGGGAAGCCAGTCATTTTTCCATTCTGCCCGCTCTTTATGCCGATGCAGAGTATAACTACAGGGAAGAGCCGGAAAAGGAGAAGTTTAAGATCTTAACGGGAATAGACTTTGATAAGTTTATGCTGATAGATACTGCCAATCCAAGCCCGGAGGACAAAACAGTACATAATAACGCCAGCAAATATCTGCTGTATAACGATGCTCTGCTTGGCACCTTCGATTCCCTTGTTACGAAAGGCTTATCAAACTATTATGAAAAGGCGGAGGAACAGCTTAGGGAATGCTGCATGTCTGCAGATTATGGTTACCTGTTTGCCACCCAGAAAAAGCTGTGCCGGGTGCTTAAAGATAAAGCAGAACTTGGAATACAGATAAAAGAAGCTTATGACAGGAAAGACAGCCAGCTGCTAAGGGAAATTGCCAGCGAAAAAATCCCGGTAATACAGGCAGAACTGGAAGATTTTTATCATGCTCTGGAAGTGCAATGGGAAACAGAGAATAAGCCTTTTGGCTTTGAAGTCCAGTGCATCCGCCTTGGAGGCCTTCAAAAAAGACTGGATTATGTAAAGAAAAGGCTGGCAGAGTATACCTCGGGAAGAGTAGACAGCCTGGAAGAACTGGAAGCTGACAGAAAACCTTTCGGATATTATAAGGAAGAGGATATAAAACAGGTGAATTATAATTTTTGGCACCACATAGTAACACCATCTGTAATGGAATAGTACAAGGCAATAAATGTATTTTTTATCCACGATAACACGGTATGGCAAGGGGGCCTGCCTGTTAAATATTTTATTTATCTTAAGGAGGATTTTATATGAGGAAAGCAATCAGTATGTTACTGGTGTTGGTACTTGCCATTGGAATGATGGCTGGCTGCGGCACCAAGAGTACGTCGGAAAACACAAAGAAGGATACACCCGCGGCAACTGGAGATGATAAAACCGCGACACCAACAGAAACGGCTGAAACCGCGGAACCGGTTACCATTGAATTCTGGACCATTTCCCTGCAGCCTACTTTCACGGATTTCTTCAATGGGCTGATCAAAGACTATGAAGCCGCAAATCCGGGTGTTACTGTGAATTGGACTGATCTGCCCTATGATTCCATTCAGCAGAAACTGGTTACAGCTGCAGCCGGGGGCACTTCACCGGATGTAGTTAACTTAAATACCCAGATGGCATTAACTCTTGCCGGAAAAGGTGCACTGGTGGATTTAGAGGCAGAAGCTACGGCAGAGCAGAAGAGCATTTATGTGAAGAGTTTATATGACTCTGCAAAAATAGGCAACTCTGTCTATGCATTTCCCTGGTATGCATCTCCGAACATTATGTTCTATAATAAAGAACTGTTTGAAAAGGCAGGTCTGACAGAGATTCCATCTAAATATCAGGATGCCTTTGAGATGGCAAAGACTATGAAGGATAAAACAGGCGCTTATCTTTACAATCCTCCGGAATTCTTTAGTTTATTATTTGAGCAGGGGATTCCGATTTTAAATACGGATAGTACTGCTGCAGCATTTAATACACCGGATACCGTTAATTTACTTCAGTCTTTTAAGGATATGACGGATGCGGGTTATCTGCCAAAGACTAACTGGGGCAGTTGGGATAATGAATTAAAGCTGTTTGAGACAGGAAAATTAGCTACCATAAGTTCTTCCGGATCTTCCTTATCCAGAATCAAGGATGAGGCACCGGATGTATACGAAAAAATTTGTATTGCCACACCTATGACGGGCAGTATAGGCTTAAGCCGTAACCCCCTTATGAACGTTGTCGTTCCGGAAGCCAGCAAGAACCATACGGAAGCAATCAAATTTGCATCCTTTATTACCAATGATGCAAGCCAGCTGGCATTCTGCAAGCAGGTTGCTATTTTCCCTTCTACCACTGCTGCCAGTGAGGATCCGTACTTTGAATCAGACACAGCCACTCTGGAAGGAATCGCCAGAAAGATGTCCGTTGATATAAGCAAGACCTCCAAGGATTACTCTTTGGGTATCGAAGATCAGGGAGATGTACAAAGTGGTGTTAATAAGGTTTATGAGGCTGTTATCATTAACGGTGCTGACATTCAAAAGACGTTAGACGCGCAGGAGAAAGCAGTTAACAGCGTATTACAGAAATAGTGTTTTAAGAGGGCTGCTGCTAAATAGCACCCGGATGTATTAAGTTTGTCTGGATACACACAAGTGTACTGCCTGGCTCATTTTTAGCAAATCATGAGGCGGGCAGCACACTAAGTTTTTATGACAATGCTTAATTAAGAAGGAGGTATTTATGAAAGTAAAGACCAGACAGACCATTAAGGCATATATGTTTATGGCCCCGGCGCTGTTCATGATAGTCGTCTTTGTTCTTGTTCCAATCATCGGCAGTTTGCCTTTAATGTTTTATGATTATTCTGTGTTGGGAAAAACTAAATTTATTGGAATGGATAATTTTAAGCGTGCCTTTAGTGACCCGGAATTTCGTATTTCTATTATAAATTCTATTTTGTTTGTGGCGGTAGTACCGGTATTACAGATACTGTCCATTCTTTTAGCTTTGCTGGTAAATCGAAAATTAAAGGGAATTTCCATATTCCGTACTTTGATATACATTCCTGTTATTACTTCTATGGTTGCAGTTTCAATTATCTGGGGTTTTCTCTTTGATCCCAGCGGTCTTATAAATACGGCTCTGCAGGATATGGGTCTGATCAGCAATCCTCTCGGATTCTTAAGCAGCGGGAAGACAGCCATGATCTGTATCATGTTCATAACGATATGGCAGGGGCTTGGTTATTATATGATGTTGTATTTGGCGGGACTTCAATCTGTCCCGAAAGAATTGGAAGAGGCGGCAATTGTAGACGGTGTCAATAAGCTGCAGGGTTTTATAAAAATTAAACTTCCTTTATTAAAACCTTATATTTGGTTCTGCACTCTTAATTCGGTCATATCGGCAGTCGGAGTATTTGATGTTGTCTATGTACTGACCAAAGGCGGACCTTACAATGCGACACTGGTAATCAATTATTATTCCTATACGAAAGCATTTACCGATTTTGAGTTTGGTTATTCGGCTGCAATCGGCGCGGTACAGGCAGTTATTACCTCGGTGCTAAGCATTTTTGTCTTTCTTTATGGCAAAAAGGGAGGAGGCATGACCTACAGTGATTAAAAAAATCAAACGAAAAAATAGGAGCACGATACTTGCCTATCTTGGCCTTATCCTGATTTCTCTCATTTGTGCAGGCCCTTTTTTATGGATGCTTTCCACTTCCTTTAAAACCGGACAAAACATCTACAGCCTGGAATTTTTTACGGCTCACCCGACTTTGAATAATTATCTGGGCGTGTTTAAATTCCTTTCAGTACCGAGATATATCTGGAATACGCTGGTTATTACCTTAAGTTCCATTGCCATTGATGTTGTTTTTTCAGCGCTGTGTGCCTATCCTTTGGCCTGTATGGAATTTAAAGGAAAGAAAATCATTATGGGGATACTGATATCGACTATGATTATTCCGGCAGCGGCAGGAATGATTATTAATTACCTGATTATCAGTAATGTACATTTGCTGAACAGTCTGGTGGGTGTTATACTGCCCGGTTCTGTCAAAGTATTTAGTATCATTTTACTTCGGCAATCCTATCTTGGCGTACCCAAAGAGCTGATTGAAGCGGCAAGAATTGATGGCGCTAAGGAAACAAGAATATGGAGACAGATTATGGTACCGGGTATTATGCCTTCTGTCAGTACGGTTGTAATTTTTGACTTTATCAGCCGCTGGAATGAATTTCTCTGGCCTGTTATTGTTCTGCAGGATCCGAAAAAGTATCCGTTAGCAACCGCCTTGTCGTATCTAAACGGCAGCTTCAATTATAAATTCGGTTATATTGCCGCGGGAACTGTCATATCGATTGTACCTATTGTTCTTGTATTTTTGCTTTGTCAGAAGAATTACATCGAAGCCATCAGCGGTGCGGTGAAAGGATAACACAACACAATGAATTCAAATTATTTTGTATGGATAGAAATCGAGGCAAATAAACGGACGATAACCAATGCAGCCTGCTTTGAACAAGCAATGGAGAAGTGCAGGGCAGCAGGTATTGACGCAGTAATTCTTAGCGTAAAGGATACCACGGGATTTGTTATTTATGAGAGCGAAATTGCACCCCATTATGCAGAATATGATGAGGCATTTGAAAAGAAGGATTATCTGAAAGAATGTTTGGAAACAGCCCACCGTAAGGGATTGAAGTTCTATGCCTCCATTGATGTGTTTGCCGAAGGGAATAAAAGGAAACCTCATGAAAAAATGCCGGGCATCCTTAGGAAAGACTGGCAAACTTATGTATATGGCATTGATGAAGCAAAGAAACCGGTAATTCAGCCGGTATCAGAAAAAGCCGTGATAAATACCATTGGCAGCATAGATGATTTTGGAGAAATATTTGTGAACCCGGCTAATGAAGAGGTATGCAGCTACGAGTTGTCCCTGCTGAACGAAATAATGCAGAAATATACTATCGACGGTATTGTACTGGACCGTGTCCGCTACGTAGGATTAAGCTCGGATTTTGGACCTGTTACAAAGAAAAAATGGGAACAGCAGTTTAAAGATGTATGCAGTTGGCCCGAAGATATTTACCGCATTAAGGAAGAGAAAGGGAAACTGCAGATAGAATATGGCAATTTCTTCGGAGAATTCCTTAATTTCCGGGCAAAGACCATTACAGATTTTGTGAAAAGGGTAAGAAAACTGGTGGACAGCCAGGACAGAAGGCTTGAATTCCTGGACTATACCGGTTCGTGGTATCCTCTTTACTATCATGTGGGAGCTAATTGGGCTTCGAAGGATTATGACGCCAGGGAATATCCTTTCGTGGATATACAGGAATACAAAAAGACCGGATATGCGGAGCAGCTTGACGGCCTTTTGTCAGGATTCTATTATCCGCATGTGACAGAACAGGAGGCAGAGGAGGCAAGGCAGCCTGCTTTCTGGTACAGCGTAGAAGGTGCTGCCAGGTTAGCGGGTCATGTCACACAAAATGCCGTGACCGTTGTCGGAAGCCTGTTTTTGGAGCAATACCGGGAAAACCTGGAGGACATGACCAGGGCGATAAGAATGTGTTTTGAAAAATCCCACGGCTGTATGCTATTTGATTTGTCCTATCTGGTGGACAATGATTGGTGGAGCTATGTTTCGGTAAATGAACAAAAAGGATTCTTTTTGGAGCCTTTGCAGGAAAATGATCTGACAGAATTAATTCAGCTTTGGAGTGAATGCTTCCCGGAGGAATTTCAGGTATCCGCAGAACATCTGCACAGATGTACCTTTCTTGATGAGCAGTTTTGCCCCGAAGCATCCCTTTGTATCCGAAGCAGAGAGGGACAGAGGCTTTTGGGCGCCATCTTATGCAAGAAATCCGAAAGTTTGGGTAAGGGACAGAATTCAAATGCATGGATCACAGCGTTGTTGATTAAACCGGAATTTCAGAACAGGGGATTGGGAACACATCTGTATCTGGCTGCCCAAAAGGTACTGTCAGAAAAACCGGTCGGCAGGATATACGCTGGACAGGATTATCACAATATATTTTCCGGTATTCCGGCACCCGATGAGAAGAAAACAGCCTTCTTTCGGAAAATGGGATTTCAGGTCAATACAGAGGAGCATTATGATCTGACAGCCGACCTGTTCGGAAATGATAAAATCGACCGCTTTGACACCTCTTCCTTTCAGGAAAAATTCTATGCGGAAGTTCTAAAGATGGAGGAGAAGCAGGAGTTGTATCGGTTTTTGCAGGAGGAATTTCCGGGAATCTGGGCCGAAAGCATGGAAGAGTATCTGGAAAATGGTGGCAGTCCATGTGAAATTATAGTATTAAAGGAGCTGCAGAATAGAAAAATCGCCGGTTTTTGTAAGGTTCATGGGAATTGTGACCAGAACGGTGAACTGGGACCCATTGGAATTGCCAGGGCAGTCAGGGGGAACCATGCAGGGGAATACCTGCTCCATCAGTCACTTCTTCATTTGAGAAATCTCCAATGCAACCACATACGGATTGATTGGACAATTTTAAAAGATTTTTATGGGATATTTGGTTTTCAGCCGTATCGGGCATATCGGGGAGCTGTTAAAGAACTGTAAAATGCGGTTATTTTTTGGTAATGAAAAAAATACGACGAATGACCCGGCAGAGAAAAGGAAAAATGAAAGGTTTGTGCTGCCAATCTGCGGGGAAGAAAAGAGGTTGATAACTTGATTCATATAAAAGGTTTTTCAGAGGAAGGCAATTGGTATAAGGGTAACCTTCACAGCCACACTATCAATTCGGACGGAATGTTCACTCCCTGGGAAGCAGTAGAGGAATTTAAAAAGAACGGATATTCATTTTTGTGCATCAGTGACCATAATTTATATTTAGATTACAGAGAGCAGCTTGGGGAAGAAGATTTCTTAATACTGCCCGGAGTGGAAGCAGCAGCCATACTCTACGATGATGAAGACAGATGCGTAAAGGTACACCATATGAATGGTATCCTGGGCACAGCAGCCATGCAGGAGAGCGCTCCGATGAAATACCAGCATATGGAGGAGGTAGGACCTTTTATTTACCGTGGATCCTGGGACGGTGCCGGGGCTGCCGGGAATCTGGCAAGTGAGCTGCATAAAAGGGGATGTTTTGTTACCTATAATCACCCTATATGGTCCAGAGTGGAAGCAGAAGAATTCATCTTAGAGGATTTTGAGATACTGGAGATTTTTAACTATAACACCCAGAATGAAAGTGAAACAGGATATGATACGACATACTGGGATGTCATGCTTCGAAGGGGAAGACACATTTTGGCGGATGCGTCGGATGATAATCATAATGCCGGTTTATTTGATGATGCCTTTGGCGGATATATTGTAGTAAAGGCAGACAGTTTAACTCATGATTCCATTGCCAGGTCTATTCTTACAGGGAATTATTATTCCTCTTCCGGTCCCGAAATATATGACTGGGGAATCAAAGACGGAAAGGCCTATATTACCTGCAGTGCATCAGAGAGAATCAGTTTTATCACCGATGGCTTTGTGGGGGCAGGAAGTACCGTTTTAAGAAAAGCAAAAGAGGATTGGCTGCAGGAGGCGGTATATCCGCTTACTGGCAATGAAACTTATATTAGAGCAGAATGCAGAGATTTATACGGGAAAAAAGCTTGGACTAATCCAATCTATATAGAATACCAAAGAAGGTAAAGAACATTTCATAAAAAAGATGGGAGGAGGCTAAATCCATGAAAAAACACTATGATGTCATTGTAATCGGGGGAGGAACGGCCGGTTCGGCCGCAGCCATAGCATGCGCAATGGCCGGTGCCCGGACCCTTATTGTTGAACGGAATTCCTATCTTGGCGGCAGTGCATCAGGAGGACAGGTCACTCCCATGATGCATATAGGAATCGACGGCAATTATGGGGATTCTTATCTGAATGAAGTAATAAAGAAAAAAATGGCGGGAGAAGGAAATGCAGCCGACGATCAGTATGGCAACGACGGCTGGATTAATCCCGAGATGCTTAAATTTACACTGGAAGAGCTATACACGGAACACGGCGGTGAAATTTTGTACCTTACCGAGCTCATTGACACAGTGGTAGAAGAAAATAATATAAAAGGAATCCTCGTTCACAACAAATCAGGTCTTACACTAATTACCGCAGAGGTATTCATTGACTGCACCGGGGATGCGGATGCGGCTTATCTTGCGGGAGTTCCCTGTTTTGTCGGAGATGAAAAAGAGCATAACAATCAGGCTATGTCCCTGCGCTTTATGCTTGGAAATGTCGATATAGAAAGGTTGAAAGCATTTTTAAAGGACATAGGAGAGGAAGATATACTTAAATATCCTCTTGTGGAGATTGCTTCGGTATGGGAACAGGATACCCCGTTATGCAGATTGTTCCGAAAGGGTCTTAAGGAACACAGGATTGAATATGAGGATGGTATGTATATTCAGGCTTTTGCAGTTCCCGGGATGCCTGGGGTGATGTCATTTAATTGCCCGGAGATCCCTGATATCTATAATACACTTGATTCGGCAGAGATTAGCTGTGCCCTGGTAACCGGAAGGAAAATGATAAAAAGGCTGTATCGTTTCCTGCAGGAATTTCTTCCCGGATTTGAGAAGAGCTTTTTGGTATCGGTAGCAGAGATGCCGGGTATTAGAGAATCCAGAAGAATAAAGGGACTGTATGTACTAAGCGAAGAAGATTACGAAAGAAGGGCAAAATTTGACGATGCAATTGCAAGGACAGCTTATCCGATAGATATTCACGGTCTGCTGGATGAGAAACAGCTGGGAATCAAAGCAATGGAAAGAGGGGAATATTTCGAAGTTCCTTATCGGTGCATAGTCACAGAAAAGCTTGAAAATTTACTGGTGGCAGGAAGATGCCTTTCATCGACCTTTACCGCCCAGTCGTCTGTCAGAATACAGCCTACCTGCAGAGCTCTCGGAGAGGCCGCGGGTATTGCCGCCGCTTACTGTGTAAAAAACGGCAGGAAAGTGAATGAGCTGGACGGCAGAATTGTAAGAGACTTTATGGCATCCCCTGATTATTCTTCTCTTCTATGAGAGGGATGACGAAACTTTCGGTATAAAAAGAAAGGATAAGAGGTATGGGAATCGGAGTGGCGGAATTAACCGGGCAATTTGGGGAAGCCGGGTTAGGCCGGGGGGATACGGTGTTGTTTCATAGTTCCCTGAAAA
The DNA here is from genome assembly GCF_900143645.1 of Anaerocolumna xylanovorans DSM 12503. Classification (GTDB taxonomy): domain Bacteria; phylum Bacillota; class Clostridia; order Lachnospirales; family Lachnospiraceae; genus Anaerocolumna; species Anaerocolumna xylanovorans. The sequence continues at coordinate 76,908 of NZ_FRFD01000003.1, forward strand.
GTTTCGGATTCATAGACGGCGGGGCCGATGCGGTGATTGCAGCGCTGACAAATACCATTGGAGTGGAAGGTACGTTGGTTGTACCGACACTTACCGGGCACAGAGAAGATTCGAAATCCTGTCCGCCCGTATTTGATGTGGTAAATACGAAATGCTGGACAGGGATACTTGCAGAAACCGTAAGAAACCGGAAGGATGCCATACGTTCCCTTCATCCTACACATTCAGCTGCAGCAATCGGGTACCGGAAGGAAGAATTGACCAGGGGGCATGAATATTCAGGCTCTCCCTGTGATGAGAAAAGTCCTTATTATATCAATGCTGCAGTAAAGGGATATATATTGCTGGCGGGTGTTGACCAGGAAAGCAATACTTCCATACACTCCTGTGAAGAAATTGCTATGGTGCCTTACCATTTGCAGCCGGATACGGTCAAAATCAATATCACCGGCTATGGAGGACAAAAGCTTACAGTGACAAACCGGCTGCATAATTGGGAAAAGCCTGCAACCGATTTTAATAAGCTGGATGAACTCTTTGAAAGCAAGGGTATTATGAAAAAGTACCGGGTTGGCAGCTCCCTTATCCGGCTGATCAATGCTTATGAAATGTTTGAATTTACGGTAAGCCTGTTAAGAAAAACTCCGGATTATCTGCTTGTATGAGGTCCGGTATATATAATGAAATGCTGGCATAGATAAACATAGAAAAATGGCATGGGAGGGAAAGGAATGGATAAGGTAAAAATAGGCGTGATAGGGACAGGGAGCATAAGTAACTTACATATGGCGGGTTATAACCGTCTGGAAAATGTCGAAGTAATTGCTGCATGTGATATTAACGAAGAGCGTGTAAGAAAATTTGCGGAAACCTACCATATAGCCAATACATTTACCGACTATAATGAGATGCTGAAAATGGAGGAACTTGATGCGGTCAGCGTAACGGCATGGAATAATGTCCACGCTCCCGCAAGCATTGCGGCACTAAATGCCGGAAAACATGTATTGTGTGAAAAACCCCTGGCGCTAAATGCAGATGAGGCATTGGGAATGGTGGAAACATCGAAAAAAAATGGTAAAATTCTAATGGTGGGATTTTGCAGGAGATTCGGAGAGAATGCGGTATCTTTAAAAGAAATGATTGCAAAGGGAGATTTGGGTCAGATATATTATGCAAAGACAGGCTGCCTTAGAAGGTGTGGAAATCCCGGCGGATGGTTCTCGGACCGAAGCAAATCCGGCGGCGGTCCGGTTATAGATCTCGGAGTGCATATGATTGATCTGGTGCGGTATCTTTCCGGCAAACCGAGGGCTGTGTCAGTTATGGCATCAACCTTTGACCATATGGGAATGAGAACAGAGGTCAAGGGGATAACAAAATATAACTCGGCTGATTACAGTGAATACAACGATGTGGAAGACTGTGCAACAGCTTTGATCCGGTTTGAGAATGGAATGACACTTTTTTTTGAAACGAGCTGGGTGCAGAATATAAAAGAGGATTCTCTTTACCTGGAGTTGTTTGGAGATAAGGCTGGTGTAACAATGGAACCCGAGTTTGAAATATATGAAAGCAAATACAATTACCTAAGAAATACAAAACCGGTATTGAATGCCGAGGGCAGCGGCTTTGAACATAATTTTATTGAGGAAATAAAGCATTTTATAAACTGTATTGCTGATGGTGCCATATGCCTGAATCCGGCAGAGGATGGTCTTGAATTGATGAGGATAATTGATGCAATCTATCAATCAGCAAAAACCGGTCACGAGGTATTAATTTGAAAAATGCATTGCATTTTTCAATTTATTATTTAGGCAGTATCGCAAGTAAACTTGCAATATGCATGGGGATTAGTGTGAATTATTGAGAAGCATAATTCACAGACAAGTTTGTGCCTGCGAAATCCTCGGCCCAAACTTGAGGCGTGTTGGAAAGGGCATCGTTGTTGGTGCGAAAATTTAAAAAGCAATATGGAGGTTATTATGAAACTGTCAGTAAGCGCATGGTCTCTTCAGGAGAAGCTGTTTGGGCAGGAGATTACCATATGTGATTTTATTCATTACTGCCATCGTAACGGCATCAGATCCGTTGAACTCCTGGATTGTTTTATAAAAGGAGAAAGTGACATAAGAGAAATTACCGAACTCCTTGCAAGACTTGACATGGAGGTGTCCGCATACTCCATAGGGAATGATTTTGTACTCCCGGACTCTGGAGAAAGAAATAAACAGGTGGAGTACCTAAAGAAAAGCATGGATTTAACAAGAAAGCTTGGCAGCAGCCGGATGAGAGTATTCGGCGGAAGTGAAAAAGAAGGTATAGCCTCTGAATATGCAGAGGATTGGATCGTAGAATGTTTTCAGAAAGCTGCCCCTTTCGCGGAGGAAAAAGGAATCACAATGGTGCTGGAAAACCATGGACTTATTACAGGAAAATCGGAGCAGATAAAGAGAGTTATCGAAAGAGTTGGTTCTAAAGCTCTCAAGGCAAATGCGGATGTCGCCAATTTTATTCTGGCAAATGAGAACTCTCTTGATGCAGTAAAAGCTCTTTATGATCAAATTGGTTATGTTCACTTGAAAGACTTAAAAAGAGTGAATGGGGAAGAGGGTTATACTGCATTAGATGGAAGCGTTTACCAGGGAGTTGTTCTAGGCTGCGGTGATGTTCCTATTGCCCAGACTATTCTTTATTTGAAAGAGAAAGGTTATAGCGGCTACCTGTCAATTGAATATGAGGGGTTAGGTGATCCTATGAAGGATACGTCTGAATGCATTGAATATTTAAAGAATGCCGTAAGGTAAGAAGCGGGAACAGATGAATATGACATTTAAAATAGATTGCTAATACAGTGATTATAACTCTATAAGAATTATAACATTTCAGGAGAAAGGCATAAGATATGAAGAAAAAAATCGTTTTACTTCCATTAGATGAGAGACCCTGCAATTATAGTTTTCCCTACCGCCTGTTTGAGCATGAAGACATCGATATTGTAAGGCCGGAGAATTTGGGACATAAAAAGGAACCGGCGGACGTTCTTACAGTTGCAGAATTTCTAAAAAAAGAATGCAAGGATGCGGACGGGCTGGTATTGTCGGTTGACATGCTGCTCTATGGCGGGCTGGTGCCCTCCCGTATTCATGACAGAGAGTTAGAAAAGTTAAAGGAACAGGCAGCAGTTATAAAGTCTCTCAAAAAAGAAAATCCCAAATTGATTATTTATGCATTTCAGGTTATCATGAGGTGCCCTGATTATTCCAGTGATGATGAGGAACCGGATTATTATGAACAATATGGCAAGATGATTCATTTAGCCGGTGAAATAGTGCATAAGAGCCGTCTTGGCCTGTGTGATGGCGGGGAACTGGATCATATATTAAGCCGTATTGACTGTGACAAGCTCAATGACTACGTAGCAAGAAGAGAACGCAACAGGGAATTAAACTATACCCTTATAAACTATGTAGGACAGGGCTATGTGGATGCGTTAGTCATACCTCAGGATGACTCTGCTCCCTATGGTTATGCCGCCATTGATCAGGAGGAGGTTCGTGCCAGGATAGACAGTGAAGGACTATCCGACAGGATTCTGATGTATCCCGGAGCCGATGAGGTAGCACTTACTCTGATGGCCAGAATGATAAATACGATAAAAGAGAAAAAGCCTAAAGTATATGTTAAATATGCCAGTGAAGGTTCCAAGGCAGTGATACCTATCTACGAAGGTAATACACTGGAAAATACCATAAAATATCATATCCTTTCAGCAGGCTGCCAGCTGACGGACTCCTATGAGAATTCAGATATTATACTCGCGATAACTGCTCCGGCCTATAAAATTGAGGAAGCCACCGAACAGCCCTGCCTGGCAAAGGGATACTGTGCCGACAGGAATCTTCCGGAGCTTATAGATTTTATAAGGAACAGGGTGGCAGAGGGAAAGATAGTCACAATAGGAGATAATGCTTATGGTAACGGCGGGGAGCTTCTTTTAATTCGTCTGTTAAATCAGAACCGCCTTTTGGATAGAATAGCAGGCTATGCCGGCTGGAATACCTCTGCGAATACCCTTGGTACTTCTATTGCAGAGGGAGTAGATTATTATCATTACGGAAGTACAAAGAAGCATATGGATTTCCTGGTGGAGCGTTATATTGAGGATGCCGGTTATTGTTCCGTTGTAAGGAAAAATGTGACCGAGGACTTAGAGAGCTATGGGATGAATTATTTTGATGTAAAAGAGCAGCAGGGTGAAATCAGCAAACGGGTGAAAAAAGAGTTGGAGCAGTTTATGCAGGAGTATATGCCATCCATTTCACCGGATATCCTCTTAAAGAGTGTGTGGATGCCCTGGAGCAGAATGTTTGAAGTTGGAATAGAAGCAAGCCATGGTCCCTCTAAGGAGCTTCTCTAAAAAGTTGATAGTAAATCTGGTTTCTGTATAAACAAAAGAAAGGTGAGAGTATGAGTAGAAATGAGCAAATATTGCAGCAATTAAGGGGAGGGCTGATTGTATCCTGCCAGGCATTAAAAAATGAGCCTCTGCACAGTTCCTATATTATGTCCAGAATGGCGGTATCAGCAAAAGAAGGCGGAGCGGCGGGCATTCGTGCAAATTCTCCGGAAGACATACGAGAAATCAAAAAGGCAGTGGAATTGCCGGTGATTGCCTTATACAAGCAGGATTATGAAGACTCTGAAATATATATAACTCCTACAGAAAGGGAAATAGAACTGTTAATGGCTGAAAACCCGGAAATAATTGCGATGGATGCCACAGGCAGACTTCGTCCCGGGGGAATCACACTGGAAGAGTTTTTCCCTAAGATAAGAGAGAAGTATCCGCACCAGCTGTTTATGGCCGACTGTGCTACTTTTGAGGATGGAATGAATGCACAGAAGCTTGGCTTTGACATTGCAGGCACTACCTTATGCGGTTATACAAAAGATACCAAAGGAGTTTCCCTTCCGAATCTGAACCTGATAAGAAGTCTGACAGAAGCCCTTAAAATACCGGTTATTGCAGAGGGGGGAATTTGGGAAGTAGCCGACTTACAGTTAATAATGAAGGAAAAGGTACTTGCTGCCGTGATTGGTACTGCAATTACCAGACCCAGGGAAATAACAAGAAGATATGTGGATAGCATATAGAAGAGAATGAGAAAAGCCCAAGAGCTCTTTAAAAGATAAGCTGCCAGTCTTACATGCGTTCAGTAGATATTTCTATGATTGCATGCAGGACTGGCAATTTATCTTTGTGTCCTTCTTAAGACATTTGTTAAGGGCAGTTAAAATTTTGTGAAATTTCAATTTCTCCTTGCGTTGGAGCTAACTCCAAGTGATATCATGAAAGTATTATAAGATACATGAAGGGAGATTAAGAAATGAAGAAATTAGGATTTGGCTGCATGAGACTTCCTATGAAGGCTGGAGACACCGGAATAGAAGAAGTGGATTATGAACAGTTTAACCAAATGATTGATCTGTTTCTGAAAGAAGGTTTCAATTATTTTGATACGGCCCATGGATATGTGGGCGGAAAAAGCGAGCTTGCATTAAGAGAATGTCTGGTAAAGAGATATCCAAGAGATTCTTATATTCTTACAGATAAACTTACTACACACTTTTTCAAAAAGGAAGAAGAAATCAGACCCTTATTTGAGCAGCAGCTTATTAATACGGGAGCCCAATATTTTGATTATTATCTGATGCATGCCATGAATCGTGACTTTTACCAGAAATATATTAAATGCCATGCCTTTGAGATAGTAAGACAACTAAAGGAAGAAGGTAAAATCAAGCATATCGGAATATCCTTTCATGATAAAGCGGAAGTGTTGGAAAAAATACTCCGTGAACAGCCGGATGTTGAAGTAGTGCAGATACAGTTTAATTATGCCGACTATGACGATCCGGGAATTGAAAGCTATAAATGCTATCAGGTATGTGAAAAATATAATAAACCGGTTATTGTAATGGAACCGGTAAAGGGAGGGGCGCTTGTTGATCTCCCGGGGGAGGCAAAGAAATTACTTTCAGATCATAACAGTGAAGTAAGTTTAGCCAGCTATGCCATCCGCTATTGTGCTTCCTTTGAAAAGGTATTCATGGTGTTGAGCGGTATGAGTAACATAGAGCAGATGGAAGACAATATCAGTTACATGAAAGAATTCAAGCCTTTTACCAAAGAGGAGTATGGTATGATAGACCGTATCAGAGAAATGCTCAAAACCCAGGATAACATTGCCTGTACGACCTGCAGATACTGTATTGATGAATGTCCAAAGAGTATACCCATACCGGACCTTTTTGCCTGTTATAATGCGAAGAAGCAATATAAGGACTGGAACAGCGAATGGTATTATGGCGTTTATACAAATGGAAAAGGAAAGGCAGCCGATTGCATAAAATGCGGTAAATGTGAAACAGTATGTCCCCAGCATTTGACGATTAGAGACTATTTAGAGGAAGTCAGCGGTATATTTGACAGTAAATAAAGATGTTTATTGACAGATGTCTGCCAAGATACCAGGGATCAGGAATAAAGTTTTTATTTTGCAAGGAGTATTTATAATAAGGCTGACCTGAAAATTGGTTAGCCTTATTTTTAAACTTTTTGAGTTTCAAAAGGCAATATAGTACAACAAAGTGCAATAAAGTTTATTAAATAGCAATAAAGTGTTGACAAGTACAAATGAATCAACTAGTATTAAGCTACAGCCAGGCTTGGAGGATAAACCATTATGGAAGAAAAGTTTTATACAATTTATCAGGTTGCAGATTTGCTGGGCATGCATCATAAAACAATCAGAAAGTTTATAGCAGAGGGGAAATTAGGAGCGGCTAAGGCAGGAAAGCAGTGGCGAATTTCTGACAACGACTTATCTGCTTTTATGGAAAATAGTAATGTGAAGGCAGAAGAAAAAATAGAAGGAAATACCTCTTTAGACTTTACAACAAAAACGATGGATGCTGCAAAGACAAGAATAAATGTGTCAACCGTCATCGACATAGATGATATAGATAAAAACCAGTATATGCGGGTATCGAATACCCTTATAGCTTCGATGAACAGCAAAGATTTAATATTTCAGGGTTCTACCCTTAACGTGAAATACTATGAAAGCGAGAGCAGACTAAAGATATTGCTTTGGGGATCGGTAAAATTCATAGAAGAAATGCTGGATATGGTGACTATGCTGGTAGAATCTGTTTAAGGAAGGAAAATAAATAAGATGAACATTAAAACATTAGAAAAGAATAATATTTTAATAGCAATTGTACAAAGCGATGAGGTCATAATAACAGATGTACAGTCCGCATTGGATTTTATGATGAGCATAAATTATGAAACTGGCTGTAATCATATTGCCTTAGATAAAGCGGCCGTTACGGAAGAGTTTTTTAAGCTGAGTAGTTGCCTTGCAGGAGAAATTCTTCAAAAGTTTATAAATTATCATGTGAAATTCGCTATCATCGGTGAATTTTCTCATTATACAAGCAAGCCCTTAAAAGACTTAATATATGAGAGTAATCATGGGAAAGATGTGTTTTTTGTCTCCACAGAAGAGGAAGCAATCGAAAAATTGTCTTCTATATGATAAATAATAAGTGGATTTGCAAATAGAAGAAGGTTGTTTAAAGAGAGAAAAGAAAGAATATTAAGTGAATGAATATCATTCATTGACAAATGGGATAGCTTATGTTAAGATGCGTTTATAAGCAAGGCAGGTGAGTAAAATGAGAGAGGTAAAGCCGGTAGAAGTCAGGAAACAGGAGATTTTGCATGCGGCAATAAAGGTATTCAAGGAAAAGGGATATGATAAGACTTCAATCTCTGACATAGCTACATCTTTAAAAATATCCCAAGGCTTATGCTACCGGTATTTTAAATCAAAGGAAGAGATTTTTGAGAGTGCGGTGGACGTATATGCCGGGTATATTGCCGACAAGATGATTGAGGTGCTATGTAATCCTAAAATGAATTTACTGGAGAAGATAATTTATATTCCCAATTTCAGCGACATTGAGAAGGAAAATAAAGAGTATTATGATATTTTTCACGGACAAGGAGCGGATTCCTTTCACGATAGATTGTCATTAAATATCTGTAAAAAGGTTTGTCCCCATGTTCAAAGGCTGCTGACAGAGGAATGTGAGAAGGGACAGCTTCGGTTAAAGGATCCTAAGACAGCGGCATCCTTTATGGTTTTCGGACAGTTAGGAATACTGATTGATAAAGAAATTGAGGGTGAGAAAAAGAACATAAAGATTATGGAATTTATAAAATCTGTACTGGAAGAGATTACTTTGTAATAAAAGGGCTTTCTGTAATTGGAAGTCCTTAAAATAAAATCAAATAATGAATGATATTCATTCATTAAAGAGAGACAAGTGTGAAAAGGAGCATGGTTATAAATATGAATTATCAGGAAAGAACGGTTACAAAAACAAAAAAACATTTTGAAGAATCAGCAGAGTATTATGATGAATCCTTTGACGGAAAATTTGTAAAGCCAATGTATGAGCATATACTAAGGCGGTTAAGGAAAGAAGAATGCGCCAGTATATTGGATGTAGGCTGCGGAACCGGTAATGTGTTAATCGAACTTGCCAATGGAAGCAGAAAGCTGTATGGTGTTGACCTTTCAGAGAATATGGTAAATATCGCAAAAGAAAGGCTAAAAGATAGTGCAGTAATAGTAACAGCAGATGCCGGAGAATTGCCCTTTGAAAATAACTCCTTTGATATCTTGCTATGTAATGCCTCTTTTCATCATTATCCGCAGCCGGAAGCTGTACTGGGGGAGATGAGAAGGGTTCTAAAGCCCAGTGGCGTACTGTTAATAGGCGAAGGATATGCCTATCAGCCATTTCGAATGTTTTTGAATATTTATTTCCGCTTTTCGGGCGGAGGAGATTACCGTTCCTACGGAATAAATGAATTGAAAAAGTTGTGCAAACGTGCCGGCTTTGATGAAATCACAATAGAGAGAAAGGGAATGCGGATATTTTTAGAGGCAAAAACGGTAAAGTAGAGACCTATGAAAAATAATAGTAAAATACAAAAAATTGAACTATTTGAAATATCTGTTATAGCATTTTTTTATATCCTGCCAGCTATATCGATTGCGACGGAATATCTTTATGATAAAAGTTCAATTATATACATAGCCGTTAAATGGATTCTATTTTGGGGAGTAGGCATGCGGCTTTTTACATGCGGCTTGAAGCAGGCTATTCAACCTGCATTTACTGCAAAAAGCATATTTGATATCAGAGAAGAAAAGGCATATTCTATTGTGAGAGAATTAGGTTTTGCCAATATTTCCACTGGTTTGTGCGGAATTCTTTCGCTATTTTACGGAGGATTCAGAGGAGCAGTATGGGTAATAGGTTTGATTTATTATATGCTTGCCCTTATTCAACATACTGTCAGAAAAGAAAAAAATGCGTCAGAAAGATTTGTTACTATAACAGACTTTACGATTGTACTGGAGCTGATTATTTCAGGTTTATTGTTAGCTAACAGATAGTATCATAAAAAAAATAACTTAAAGGATAGAGTCTATCCTTTAGGTTATTTTTTTGAATAGGATTTTAATTCTTTCGTTAAATCCTCCAATGTGACCTTTGACAATTCTTCTCTCATTGCAGCTATTGCATCATCAAAATGAGAGTGAAGGAGACTGCGGATATTGCTGCCTACAGGACAAGTACAGGAGGTATGGGGATGAAACTTAAAGATTTCGTCCGTTTCATCTGTTTCTACAGCAGCATAAATATCCCATAGTGAAATCTCACCGACAGGCTTTGCAAGCTCCATTTTACTTCTGCCGGGTCTGACGGATAACAGACCGGCCTTTTTTAGTTTAAGGAATATATTGCGAATAATGACGGAATTACAGCCTGCACTTTTTGCTGCAAGTTCACTGGTAATCCGTGTATCCGGAAAATAAGCAACCATCATCAAAGCATGTACTGCGATTGGAAATTGTGTACTTACACGCATATTAATCACCCGCTTTGATTGTAACTGATTTTATTAAAAAAGTCAATTGTAAGCGTTGACATTACAAATATGGAGTGTTATTATTGTAATGTAAAATATTACAGAAGGAGAATTTGGCATGGAAACATTGAAAGCTATGGCATTGAGAAAATCAGTGCGCGCGTACAAGGATGAACAAATAGCAGAAGAGAAGCTGGAAACTATTTTGTCTGCCGGCTGTGCTGCGCCAGTTGGTATGGCAAGGTATGATTCTTTACATCTGACGGTAATCCAGGATAAAGAAGTAATAAAGAAAGTTTCGGAAAGCATCATGCAGATGCTGAAGAGAGAAAATGATCCGCTCTATGGTGCAAGGACACTTATTTTAGTTTCTTCCCAAGAAATGCCTGCTCCCGGTCTTGATTATACCAATGCTTCCTGTGTTATGGAGAATATGTTGTTAACAGGAGCTGATCTTGGAATCGGAAGCGTTATTGTCTGGGGAATAGCCCTTGCAGTGGAAGCAAATGAGAGCCTGAAAGAGGCGCTTTCTATCCCGGAAGGATTCAAGCCGCTTATTGGTGCATGTTTTGGATATGCAGCAGATACAGAGCAGAAAGAAAAGGAATTAACAGTAAAGATTCAGTCAAATAGAGTATAATATAAAATAGGATTTTTTAAATGAAAGACGTAAGAGTGCAATAACTTTTATGTCTTTTTTAGTTTTGCTATGTCCTCAAAATAATCAAATATGTAAGGTTAAGTTGACATGCTTATTGAACAGTAGTATAATCAATGTAAGGTTAACATTACATATAGGAAAGGCATGGTTATTAAAATGAAGAATAGAGTCAAACAATTAAGGGAAGCCCTGGGGATGACTCAGGAGCAGTTGGGCGAATTAGTCGGAACCTCCAGACAGGCTATCAATGCTATTGAAACAGAAAAAAACGAGCCGTCTATATGGCTTGCATATGATATCTCCAGGGTTTTTAATGAACCCATTGAGAATGTGTTTTTATTTGAAGAAAGTGAAAGAAAGTCAAGAGCAGATGTAAGCAGGGGGTATACTTATGGCATTAAGAGAGATTAGGACCTTTGAGGATGATTTCTTAAGAAAGAAAAGCAAACCGGTTGACAAAGTCGATGACCGTATCAGACAGCTTCTTAAGGATATGGCAGAGACTATGTATCATACTCCTAACGGAGGTGGATTGGCGGCATGTCAGATAGGAATACTAAGACGTCTGGTAGTTGCCGATATGGGAGAGGGATTGTTAAAGCTTGTTAATCCGGAGATTATTGAAGAAGAAGGCGAGCAAATAGTAATAGAGGGATGTTTAAGTTATCCTGGCATCTGGGGCAAGGTAAAAAGGCCTTCCCGGGTAGTAGTAAAGGCCCTGGATGAAAACGGACAGCCGATTACAATAGAAGCAGCAGGAGCAATGGCAAAATGTCTTTGCCATGAAATTGATCATCTGGAAGGAGTTATCTTCACGGATAAGGTGATAGAATATGTCAAGGTAGAATAGGACAATAAACATTTGGACTTAAACGGAGAGAATGTTAAATGAAAAGAAGAAGATTTACTTATGATGAATGGGCAGGCTTATTAAAACAAAATTTTTGCCAGCAAAGAATAGATAATATGCATTTTAAGGGCATGGCCCGGCTGATTACGATGGAGGAAGTAAAAGAACCTGTCATTTGGAATTTTCATAATGATGAAATTCTCATATGTGATAATGGAATGAAGTGGTTAGCTATGATGCCCGATAAGGAGTATTATGTAATCAGTGCTCTATTAAATTCTAAGAATGAAATCACTTTGTGGTATATCGATATGATTGCAGAGTCCGGGATCGATGAAGATGGTATTGTTTATTATTATGATTTATATTTGGATTTAGTGGTTTATCCGGATGGAAAAGTTTATACAGATGATATGGACGAGCTGGAGGAGGCTTTAAAAAACAAAGATATATCAAGGGAACAATATAATCTGGCAATTGACACGAGTAATAATTTAAGGGCAGGATTACTGGCAGACAGAAAAAAACTGCAAAATATCTCTATGAGCTGCCTGCAGGAATTTTTCATGGAGAAAACTTCCCGCAGGGGATTGTGAGAAAGGCTTACTAATCAGTTATACGAAAAGACACCATCTGACACCGAACTTATCAATAAAGTCTGTACATAGCGGGCTGAAATCGCATGGACCCAAGGGAAACAGGATTTCACTGCCCTCTTTCAGTGTCTCATAAGCATGTTTCACTGCATCTTCATTTCCTTCGCCATAATGAAAGCAAAACTGCATGGTATTACCGGGAGTGCTCTTATCCATGCCGTCGTTTGCCTCGGATATTGCAAGGATATGACCGTCAACATCAAGTTCCGAATGGTAAAATGAACCGTCTGAATTTTTTACATGAAAGCCCAAGGTGGCATGAAATGCTTTTAAATACAACTCCACGGTCTCACCGCTTCCTTTTACATAAATTTGCATCATTGATCTTATCATAATAACCTCCATGCATACCGCAAGTTTACTTGCGATACTGCCTAAATAGAAATTTGAAAAATGCTTCGTATTTTATAGACCAGCTTTATCTGTTATTTCTGACTTGATATCATTGTCCGCAGACGGCGGTTTCCTGGCAAGGAGAATATAAGAAGTGATCCCTGCGGTTATCGGTATAATCAAAGTGACACCCAGGCTGCTGCACAGGATGGATATGATTTCAGAGCAGAATACCTTTGAATTTATTATGGTTGAAAAGGAGTAATGCAAATCTTTTAACCAGAGAATAAGAGCCATATATCCGCCTACAAATGCAAAGTAGAGCGTATTTGTGGTGGTTCCAAGGATATCCCGTGAAATATTTAAGCCAGACTCAAATAATTTACGCCTTGTAATGGAAGGGTTATGGATATATACCTCATTCATGGAGGAGGAGATGGATATTGCAGTGTCAATAATTGCCCCGATTAACCCCATAATGATAGTGCTGATAACGATTTTGGTAAAATTAGTGCCGATATAAAGGGAATATAAGCTGATTTCTTCAAACTCCTCTTCACTAAAGCCCTGTATCCTGGCGGCATAGCCTATAAAATAGATAAAGAAAAACAGGACAGCCAATGTGATAAGGGTGGACAAAAAGGCAGCCGTTGTTTTAGGGTGTTTCCCATTTATGTAAAAGAGAGAAACATAACTTATCAGAATGCAGGCCAGAATGGTTATAACGATTGAGTTTAAGTTATGTGCTATCAGTATAATGGCAACAAAGATAATAAGAAAATTCAACAATAAGGAAAGAAAAGATTTAGTACCCTTTTCTTTGCCGATTAATTTCATGAGAATAAATAAGATGACAGCTAAAATAATGATAACATTCATCTGTTTCTATCAGCTGTTGAGCAAGGAGGGCATTTGCTGCAGCGTCCTTTCTTCTTGATTTTAACTATTCATAGCCTCTGTTTTACGAAACCTGCTCCCTTTTCTTTAAATGCCGGTGCTGCATAAATACAGAGGTATAAAGGGAAAGAGGGATTGCCAGAACAATGCCGATGCTTCCTGTTAAAGCACGTATCAGCTCCAGGGAAAGGTTCATATTAAAGCTGTATCCGGTTTGAAAACCATTTTTAAGGTATACCAGCAGCATTGGAATGGCACCGCTGACATAGGCAAAGAACAATACATTCGTCATGGTACCCATAATGTCCTTTCCTATTTCCATTCCGGAATCCATCAAGGCTTTCCTTGAGATATCCGGCTTTTTTTCGCATAATTCATAGATGGAAGAAGAGATAGTGATACACACATCCATAACAGCCCCGAGACACCCCACCAGAATTTCAGCCATGAAGATTTCATGGGGAGGATGGGTTAAAAACTGCATTTCTTCATACCGTACCCCTTTTTCATTGGTCAGCTTCATTACAATATAAGCAATAATCAGTGTGAGGAAGGTACCTGACAGTGTGGATATAATGGCTGTAAAGGTCTTTTGGTTGTACCCGCCAACAAGGATAAGGGAAAAGACTGTGAATACAATAACCACGATGCTGCAAACGAGTAAAAGGTTAATTCCTCTTAAATACAAATCCATAACCAAAGAAAAAAGGATAACATTAAAAGTAAGGCTAAGCAGTGAGAAAAGCCCCTTTTTCTTTCCGACGGCAATAATAAAAACAGTAAACAAAACAGCCATTAGTACAATATAAGAATCTCTTTTAAGTCCCTTAATGGTTCCGGTCAGCGTGGCCTTTGTGTTGTCATCCAGTGATATAAATAAAGCATCGCCTTTTTTGTACTGATTATCTGCGGCACCGGAATAGGAGTACTGATTTCTAAGCTCTATGCTTTTGCTTTTTAATGTCCCATTTAGAATCTTACCGGTAAGAAGCTGAGTGTATAGAATGTCTTTGTTTCCGTAATAATCCGTAGCCGTTTCTTCTTTTATCAATTTTACGGCTGTTATTTTAACAATGGTCTCCTTGTAAAAATTATAATTATTGTTCACGAACACAAGGAGAAATAAACAGCAAATTCCTAACAGGATATACAGTGATTTTTTCATAATCGCGCCTTTGACATAAATAAAATTGTCTTAAAATCTCTAATTATCCTATCACAACACTTAAAAATTGTAAATATCAATTATTTATACCGGATTTATTTGACTTGTCAGGTGACAAGACATGTGCTATAATAGGCGAAAAATGAAACTTGGGAAGTGATGAGTGATAGAAGACATGATTAATAAGATAGAGGAATTAAAAAAGGAGAAGGATATAGCGATACTGGCCCATTATTATACCGACGGTCAGATACAGGCTCTTGCCGATTATGTCGGGGATTCCTATTATCTAAGTAAAATAGCAACAGAGATACCCCAGAGCACTATTTTGTTCTGCGGGGTGTCTTTTATGGGGGAAAGTGCCAAGCTGCTTAACCCGGAGAAAACCATAATTATGCCTGACAGCTATGCTGACTGCCCGATGGCGCATATGGCTGATATTGATGAAATAGAAAGAGTAAGAAAAGATTATGAGAATGTGGCAGTGGTCTGCTATGTGAATTCAACAGCTGAGATTAAGGCTCATTCCGATGTATGCGTAACTTCGGCAAATGCCTTAAGGATAGTAAAAGCACTGCCTAATAAGAATATCTATTTTATACCTGACGGGAACCTGGGCAGATATCTTGCTAACAAAATTCCTGAAAAGAATTTTATATTATGTGACGGTTTCTGCCATGTACATACGAGCATTACAAGGGAAAATGTAGAAAAGGCGAAGCAGGTGCACCCAGAGGCTCTTGTTTTGGCACATCCTGAATGTACCTGGGATGTATTAGAACTTGCCGATTATATCGGAAGTACCTCCGGAATTATAGATTATGCTACCCAAAGTGAGGCAGAAGTTTTTATCATATGCACGGAAATGGGAGTGCTCTACGAGTTGGAATTAAAGAATCCGGGTAAAAAGTTTTATTCCGTAGGGCACAGGCAGTTCTGCCCGAATATGAAGCGGATAACAACAGAGCGGGTTTTGGAACAGTTACAGAATATGAGCAACGTGGTTGAACTTGACGAAGAAATGTATGATAAAGCAAACAAACCTCTTGAGAGAATGTTGGCTCTGTCAAAATAAGGTGAAAAGAGTGAATATGAAGGCAGATGTTGTAATAGTAGGAAGCGGCGTGGCCGGTTTATACTGCGCACTTAACCTGCCAGATGATAAAACAATCCGACTGATTACCAAGAATTCTTTGGAAATGAGCGATTCTTATCTGGCACAGGGAGGAATATGCGTACTGAAGGAAGAAGGAGATTATGAAAACTTCTTTCAGGATACTTTAAAAGCAGGACATTTTGAGAATGACAGGGCAGCTGTACAGCAGATGATATGCAAATCCCCGGAGGTAATAAAGGATTTGATTTCACTGGGGGTAGAATTCGAGCAAAAGGACGGAAAACTGCTGTACACAAAGGAAGGTGCCCACTCCCTGCCACGAATTTTATATCACAAGGATATTACAGGGCAGGAGATTACCGGAAAGCTCCTGGCACAGGTAAAGAAGAAAAAGAATGTCATTCTTATGGAATACACGGAAATGGTGGACTTAATATGCCGTGACAACCGTTGCAGCGGCGTTGTAATCCGCACAAAAGAAGGAATTAACTTAAGGCTGGATGCTGACTTTACCGTATTGGCAACGGGGGGAATCGGAGGGTTATATGAGGATTCCACCAATTATCCGCATTTGACAGGGGATTCTCTGGCACTTGCTATAAGGCATAATATCCGGCTAAAGAATATTAATTATATACAGATACATCCTACCACCCTGTATTCTAAGAAGAAGGGCAGACGATTTTTAATTTCAGAGTCCGTAAGAGGAGAAGGAGCATACCTTCTCAATGCAAAAAAAGAACGATTTGTAGATGAGCTTTTGCCAAGGGATATTTTGACACAGAAGATTCTGCAGCAGATGAAAAAGGAAGGCAGCAGGCATGTGTGGCTTTCGGTTACCCACTTGGGAAGGGAAAAGATAATGGAGAGGTTTCCTAATATTTATGAGCGCTGTAAGGAGGAAGGAATCGATATTGCAAAGGATTGTATTCCTGTAACACCGGCGCAGCATTATTTTATGGGAGGAATTGAAGCAGACCTAAGCAGCAGAACCTCCATGGAGTATCTTTATGCGGCAGGAGAGACCAGCTGTAATGGAGTACATGGAGCAAACCGTCTTGCCAGCAATTCACTATTGGAAAGTCTGGTTTTTGCAAGGGAAGCCGCAAGGCATATCTCAAAAGTACAGAAAAATAAGAGTTTTCCTCCGGTGGCAGTGGATCTTAAGCAGTATAATGATTATGAGAAGCTGCAGGCTAAGAATAAAGAGCTGGTATTAAAAGAAATAGAAAGGGCAGCACAGAATGTACAACGAAATAACCTTCAAGTTAAATATGGATGAGCTTATATTGCAGGCTTTAAGGGAGGATATCTCCAGTGAAGACATCACAACGAATGCAGTTTTAAGAGAGAAAAGAGAAGGCAGGGTCGAACTTCTTTGTAAGCAGGCTGGCGTCATAGCAGGCATGGAGGTCTTTTTCCGGGTATTCCTTCTGTTAGACCCGGCTGCCAGGATGGAAACCCATATAAAAGATGGAGACAGGGTTAAGAAAGGCGACCTCCTTGCTGTGGTAACAGCCGATGCAAGAGCATTGCTCTCGGGAGAAAGAACAGCATTAAATTATCTGCAGCGTATGAGTGGAATCGCCACTTATACAAGAGAAGCAGCTGACCTTTTAGAGGGAAGTAATACCAGGCTGCTGGATACGAGAAAAACAACACCCGGCATGAGAATCTTTGAGAAATATGCAGTTAAAGTCGGAGGAGGCTATAATCACAGATACAATCTCTCGGACGGAATCTTGTTAAAGGATAATCATATTGCAGCAGCAGGCGGAGTGAAGCGGGCAGTTGAGATGGCAAGGGAATATGCTCCTTTTGTGCGAAAGATAGAAGTTGAAGTAGAGAATCTGGAAATGTTAGAGGAAGCTTTGGAGGCCGGTGCAGATATTATTATGCTCGATAATATGAGTATAGACATGATGAAGCAGGCGGTTGAAAGGACGGCAGGCAGGGCTAAGACAGAATGCTCCGGGAATGTGACAAAAGAGCGTATTGTAAGCTTAAGGGAAATCGGTGTTGATTATATTTCCTGCGGAGCCTTAACCCATTCCGCTCCCATACTGGATGTATCGTTAAAAAACCTTGTTATAGTGGAGGATGAATTCCACAGCTAATATGAATATTCATAAATTACCGGGTAAGTGTTATTAGAAACGGGTTAATTAGGTTTTATTTACCCTAACAGAAGAGATTATAGTGTTCAAGTACCATCGACTACAGTAGTAAGATCAAGGGTTCCAAAGTTAGAATAAAACTTTGGGACTCTTAATTTTTGCTATTTGCTTATCAGGTAGTTGGTTTAATGGAAGGAAGTTTATCCCATTTCTCATGGCTTATTCTTAAGAATCGGTTTGTGTTCCCCGTAACTGTAACTGTTTTATAAGAATTATCATGGCCGAATTAATCTATAAATACTCCGATTTGTTGGTATGGTTTTTGAGGAGTTCTAAGCACACATGGATATCAAGCAATCATAAAGTAGAAATTTAATATACAAATAAATAGGATAAAATGAATTAATATTTTACAATATCACAAAAAATGATAAAAATAACCAAAAATATAACGTTAAATACTTACAAAAAAATGCTAAAATTATCACAATATTTGGAAAGGAAGTATATGAATTGAAGAAAAATCAGATTATAGCTATGTCCCTGCGAAATCCGAAAGAATAGAGTCATGTCTCATGAAGGAATGGAAGTGTACAGAGGTTGTAATACCAAATTATTATTCGAGTATTTCAAGTTTGTTACATATATTAACATGCTTTTAAGTGATACATAAAATAGCAAGAGTATATAGGAGAATTTTGTATGACTATTGAGAATGAAGTTATATTAAAAAGTGTTATAGATATTTCATCATTACAAAACATTGACCTGGAAAGTGTTAATTGGAGCAAAGTAGTTGATATTCTAGTTGAAAAGAAGCTTATGTTGTTTTTGTATCCAAAGATTAAAAAATATATTGTAGATGAACAGATGGATTCTTATGAGCGGATATACAAAAACCTATATCAGGTTATAGACAGACAAATAGATGAAATAAAGAATATCCAAAAGAAACTTAGTAATTGTGGAATCGAAGCAATGTTTGTAAAGGGGGTATTTCTTTCAAAGGCAGCATTTAATAGTTTGTATGCGAGACAATGTGCTGATATAGATATCTTGGTTAATAGAGAAGATATGGTAAGTGCTTATAACAGTGTTTATGAATTAGGATATAGATTTTGGACTGGAAATGATGAAAATGGTGAGCCATTACTTTCAGAAAAACCAGATTACTTATTTAGTGATGACTATCATGAGTTTGTATGTTTAAAAAAGGGAAAAGGTTACAATGATAACAATAATGTTATTATAGAGATAAAATATGCCACTTCAGCCATTCCATACAAATACATAATGGATTTTCAAGAAAATTTTCAGATAGAAGACGTTGATGATGTCAAAATCAAAACATTTGATATACCCTTTACATTAATACATATATGCGCGCATCTATATGTAAATACTCAATGTGAAGATGGTTATTTAAATGATGGAATGTTTAGAGATCTTGTTGATTTGAAAATGTTTTTATATCGGCACGAAAATATTGATTGGAAGTTTATTTATAAAAAGGCAAAAGAATATGAGATTGTTCATGAATTATATTTTGCATTGTATTCAGTAAATTCAGTTTGGCCGAATACAGTTAGTGAAGAAATAGTAGAATGTTTCAGCCCAAGAAATATTACTTATGCTTATAATGGAAATGAATTTGGTGAGCTCCATAATTGGAAGATAGATATCGTCACAAGGTGTTTTGATGAAAAACTCCGTTTGAAGCAATACAGTGAATTATATAAAACAGATATTTTCAGTGATGTAAACACCCCTGTCATTGTGAGTGACGGCAGCATGCATCCGTTTCTAATGGAAAAGGATGATATACAGATTCGGCTATTTATATCATATGATTATGCTAATAGTTGTATTAAATTGATTACTTTATTTGATCTTGAAATGTTTAAACAAGAGAATTTTTATTTTTTTATCACAGTAGTTGATAACGATGCGTCTCAAGACCTTATAGAGCGTACAATTAGTAACCATAAGAAGTTGTGTCGCACAAATCTTAAAGGAACATGGGAGACTTATGATTACCATAAACAGGGGATTAACTTTATTAATATAAAAACAGAAGAAATATTCAGTTCTCAGTGTGACAAAGTTTATATATTAATAGATACATATAAAGCAATTGGAGAGGGGGGATTTAGAGGAACCGGAGTTAAAGAAAAATACATTATTTGCAATACGACAAAATAAATAATTATTTGGAGGGATAGAGGAGAGAATTGTGAAGCGAAGAAACGGTAAATATTCCGTATGGGAGAATAGCAAGTATGTAATTGATGGGGTTAAGATGTGGCAGCCTCTTGTATTACCATTGACGATAATACATGGATTGATGTATGGACTGAGTGCGTATGTATGGTTATACGCAGTAAAGTGGATTATTGAGATACATGGAAGTCCGATGGGGACAACTGATAAAGTAAAACAGATATTTATACTTATAGGCGTTTTATCAACTATGGAACTTGTTATGCTCGTAATATCCAACTTATCCGATAAAGGCAGTGAGGGAAGGATGCACGATGTTGAATATCGCTTCGCACAATTCTGGGTTACCAAGGTTTGGACAATGCCATTTAGTATGCACGAAGATCCGGAAGTACAGAAGAATATCTTTAAAGCCAGGAGAGCAATTAATAACAATGGTAATGGTTTAGCGGGGTTACAATATTGGACGAATCAGATGCTTCCGCATGTAGTCAAGGTTGTTATAGCATTTATACTTCTTACTATGATGAATCCTTTTATAGTTATACTGATAATAATATTATCCTACATTAGATTCGACCTGATAAATCGAGCTTCCATTTATGAAAAAGAGCAGTGTGAGAACATAGTGGCAAAAGAGCAGTTGGCTAGTCGAAAGTATCAAGAGGAAGTCGCAGACTTTACACATGGAAAAGATATCAGATTGTTTAAAATGCAGATACCGCTCTATCGACTGCTTCGTAAACAGAGTGATATTTTAAATAAACAAAGTATTCTGGCACAGAATAGATATGCAAGGAATTATGTGATAGGTGATATTCTGGAGTTCATTCAGGAAGGAATTGCCTATAGCTTGCTTTTTTATAAGGTGCTATTTAATGATTTATCAGTAGCCGATTTTACTTTATATCTGGGAAGTATACATAATGCAGTGAATGCATTAAACGAGATTTTTTCTAAGATAATTCGTATTAATAGTGAAAGCCGCCATATAACAGACTTTCGAGAATTTATTGAAAGCAGTCTTAAACAAGAAGATATGTATGCAAAGAGTACATTTAAGGAGGATTACCTTACCTGTATCAAGGCATATGAAGAAAGAAAAGATGAGTTTAAATGGGATCAGAAGGCTGAATATGAATTTATATTTGAACACGTATCTTTTAGATATCCTGGAGCCAAAACTTATGCGTTACAGGATGTATCACTCTGTTTGAAAGCCGGCGAAAAACTGGCAATTGTGGGAATTAATGGAGCCGGGAAATCGACTTTTGTGAAACTTTTATGCCGCCTGTATGAACCCACGGAAGGTCATATTTATCTGAATGGTAAAGATATTAGGGAATATGATTTAAATGTTTACAGATCATTGATTGCTCCGGTTTTTCAGGAAGATGAAAGTCTGGCTTTTTCTATTGCACAGAATGTATCAATGAAAAAAAAGGATGAACAAGATCGCGATAAGATTTTGGATGTTTTGGATAAGGCTGATTTAAAGAAAAAAATACAAGAACTTCCGGAGAAAATGGATACGTTCTTGTATAAAAATCTGAGTGATGCTGGTGTTGATTTATCGGGTGGGCAGAAACAAAAATTGATGTTTGCGAGAGCGCTTTATAAAGAGTCACCGGTCATTATTTTGGACGAGCCGACGTCAGCGCTGGATGCGATTGCAGAGAGCAAGTCGTATGAGGATTTTAATCTGATTTGTGAGGGCAGAACTACCGTTTATATCTCCCATAGACTTTCCAGTACGAAATTTTGTGATCAAATTGCTATGTTTGAAAGCGGTCAGTTGATTGAGTATGGTACGCATAATGAGCTTATGCAAAAGAAAGCAAAATATGCAGGGTTGTTTGAGGTACAGGCTCAATATTACACGAAGGAAGGGAAAACACTGTATGCTTAAGACATTAAAATTCTTTTATTCTATTGCATGGCGTGAAAGACGAGACTATATTGTTCTCCTTTTGATCAGTATTATTTTGAATGTCGGCCAACCATTTCTTAACCTGATTATTCCTAAATTTATACTTGAAGAACTGGTTGGCGGTAGAAGGCCCGATGTGTTGATTGAGCTGGCAGCATGCATTACACTTGGTAATATGTTATTTATGGCTCTAATTCATATTGTCAAGACTAATCTTGCAAAGTGTGATGACTGGTTTGATCGGTATCTTAATGACGGAATCAGTCAGAAGTCTATGTCAATGGACTTTGCATTGACGGAAAATCCACAGGCACTAAATCAATATAGAAAGGCCAGTGAAGGTATCGCCTGGTATTCGGGCGGTATGAAAGGATTGAGTGAAAGTGTTCAGATGTTTTTCTCATACATTTTTACAGTAGCAGGTGTAATGTTTATCGTGGCAGTAAAGAGTCCGGTACTTCTTGTTGTAGCTATTTTTGCAGTCGTAGGCGGATCGGTTGCCGTGTGGCAGACTAATAAGTGTTATAAGATTGAATTTGAGGTTTTTCCAAAAGTGAACAGAGCCTTTGCATATGTAACAGGGAGTGTATTGGAGCCCAGGTATTCAAAGTGTATCCGCTTATATCATGCAGCATCAATGATGAGGGATCAGTTCGAGGAAACAACAAAACAATGCGCAAAAATTTTTGGTTATACTGCGGTTAAGATTGGAAGATGGAACTGTATTGGCAGTTTAGTTAACTTCTTAAAGAACCTTTGCATCTATGGATATCTCGGATATATGTTTCTGATTGGAAATATAAATATTGGTGATTTTGCGTTATTGACAGGATCGGCGAATACATTGAAGGATAGCTTACAGGGGGTTCTAAATCAAGTACAGGATCTTCGGAAAAAGTTGAATTTCATGGAAGAATACGTGAAGTTTATAAATATGAGAGAAGACACCAAGCTTGGAAGTCTTCCTGTTGATACGAATAAAATACCTATGATTGAGTTTAGGCATGTATCGTTTCGTTATCCGTCTGTTAAGGAGTATGTATTGAAGGATGTTAATATAGTCATTCCACAAGGGCAGCATTTGTCCGTGGTGGGATTGAATGGTGCTGGAAAAACAACATTTATTAAACTTCTGTGCCGTCTTTATGAGGTTGACGAGGGAGAAATTTTGCTTAATGGCGTAAATATTAAAGATTATGATTATGATGCTTATATGAAAGCACTTGCAGTAGTCTTTCAGGACTTTAAATTGTTTGCGTTATCCATGCGAGAGAATATTAAGTTGGGTGACAGTGAAAAAGAAGAGCAAGATCTAAGAAGTGTTTGTGAATTGAGCGGACTCGCTAACAAAATTGATACTCTCCCTAAAGGTCTTGATACGCAGATATATAAGTTTTTCGATAAAGAGGGAATTGAACCTTCTGGTGGTGAGATGCAGAAAATGGCAATTGCACGCGCTCTTTATAAGGATGCACCGATTGTCGTTTTGGATGAGCCTACCGCAGCCTTAGATCCGATTGCAGAACATGAAGTATATAGTCATTTTGATAAACTGGTGGGTGGAAAAACGGCTATTTATATTTCACATCGTTTATCTTCCTGCAAGTTTTGCGATATGATTGCTGTATTTGCTGATAATACAATTAAGGAATATGGTTCACACGAGGAATTAATTAAAAAGCAGGGTGGATTCTATGCAGAGATGTTTTCGGCACAGGCTAAGTATTATGCATAAAAATCTAAAGCTAATCAAATAGATAATTAAGGTGAGTATGTATGGAAAGAAAAAAAGAAAAAGCAGGTAATATTTCTTATTTAACACTTAAATTGACTAATCGATGCAATTTGAACTGTGCTATGTGTGGACAGGTGTTTTCACCGGAAAGATTTTCGAAAGATGAACTGGAATTGGACATTATTAACCGGATTTTAGAGGAAACACCATTTGTGAAGCAGGTTTATTTGTTTGGCGGCGAGCCACTTCTTTATAAGGAATTATCTGAATTATTAGAGCTGTTGCAGAAAAAAAATATTATGTCACGGATTACAACAAATGGAACGCTATTGGTAAAATACGCTGAAGATATTGTTAAATATGGTGTAACTAATGTAGAGGTTTCACTAGACAGTCATAATAAGGATGTTCTATCAAGCATAAGAGGATTTGATATTTATGATTTGATTATAAAAGGAATTGAACATCTGGTAGATGAGAAAAGAAAATATAATAGTCAATATCCCAAAATAAATATTAATTGTGTAGTGTTACCGCATAATTACAAGGAATTGGTTGAATTTGTAGATCATGTAAGGAGCCATATACAAGGCGTCGACAGTATTTATTTTCAATATCCTATGATAACAACGCAAGAACAGGGAATATCTCAAAATAAAGTAACGCAAAAGCTATTTGGAATGGATAGTATTTCGTGGAAGTGGTTTAATAATCCGGCTCAGCAATTTGCAGATGAAGAAATTCGATATATATATAATGAATTAGAGTTATTAAAGCATGATCCATTAGCAAATTTTAAAAATGTCAGTAATTATGAGGAACTAGAAAGGCTATTATCTCCACGTTATGTTAAGGAAGAGAAAGTTTGTGAGTGCCCGTTTACCGCATTAACGATATTCCCCAACGGTGATGCAACATTTTGTACTGATTTTCCTGATATTGTATTGGGCAATGTGTATAGAGAAAGTTTAAATAATATTTGGAAAGGTAGTAATAGCCAAAGATTTAGAGAATATTTAAATGTTGAAGGTGGCTTTCCGATTTGTGCGCGGTGTTATCATGTTGACGAAAAACTAATGGAAAGTTAAAGGTGGTACTGCAAGTATGAGTAAAAAAGATTATTTAGAAATAGAAAATATGGAGTGGGATAAACAGTATGTAGACGGGATGTGGGATTATCTATGTCAGCCGGATGAAGGAGCGAGGTATTCAATTATCTGTGGCTTTCTTCGAAGGTATGTATCGGGTGGTAAGATACTGGATTTAGGCTGTGGAGCCGGTGGCCTTTGGGATTACCTTATCGATACGGAAAGAGAACAATATACTGGTATAGATTTTTCTGATGAGGCTATAAATCTTGCTTGCAAGAAATCTTTCAAGTCTTTTTTGGTCGCCGATATACGGGATTATATACCTGGTAAAAAGTATGATGCAATTATATTTAATGAAGTTCTTTATTATTTGCCCCAAGCATTGAACACCGTCAAAAGATATTCGAAATATTTGGAACTTGGCGGTATACTTGTTGTTTCCATGTTTTCTTATCCTAATATTTTTGATAATGAATATAAAATTGTAGAAAGAACCCTAAAGGCACTGGAATATGAAGACAGTTTTTTAACTCTGGATAAGTTGGTTTTAATAAATGAAACCAGATGGAAAAGAAAATGGTATTTAGTTGCTTTAAGAAAGAAAAATAGTATACCTATAAAATTTTCAGTTGAACAGGCATTCTTTGATGAGTTTAGAAATTATAAGGTAGGTCCCGGAGAATACTGCAATATTGAAGGAGAAGAATTTTTCTTAAGGTCAAAGTTTGGTTATCATCTCTATTGCATGTTTTTTTCTGTAAATAATGCTAAAAAGACAGTAATCATAAGTCATGGGGATGTTAATTACATCCCTTATCTCAAATATATTAATATATTCTTCCAAAGAGGATTCAACGTATTAGTGTATGATATGAGAGGATTTGGGAAAAGTGGTGGAGATGCTACGACTTTTGGGTATTATGAAAAAGACGACTTGAGCTCTTGTATTGATTGGGTTATGAATAGATGTGGAACTGATGGTGTCGTAGGACTATTTGGGGATTCTATTGGTGCTGCGGTATCCCTGCAAAATATGCGGATAGATGACAGGGTATCTTTCTGCATATCAGATTGCTCGTTTATCGACATGCCGGCATGGCTGAAAGGCAGTATGGGTAAGAAAGAACATATTCTCCCCGTATGGATTAGATATTTTTTCAAAAGTATGCTCTATAAGATTAAGACAGGTATTTCATATAAAGATATTTCACCTTTTATTGCTGCTTCTGAAATTAAAAAGCCCATCCTATTTATTCACGGGAAAAAAGATAGTATTGTGCCTTATGAAATGAGTGTTAGGATGTATGATATTAAAAAAGGTATAAAACAAATAAAATTATTTGACAACGCAAATCATGTTACAAGCTATACCCAAAATAAGGAGGAGTATGATAGAACTATTGGCGAATTTCTGAATGAAATTGGAATTGTCTAAAATCATACAGAAAGATTGTTGTGTTTGGTTACAATTCCTTTGTCCGGGAAAAAAGAATGGCTTTGATTTGTTGGGCATAGTTGAATTTATCATTGCTGCAGAAGATGGCGTTATTGAAACTAAGTAATTAAAATTAATTTTGGATTTAAAGATAGATACCTATCATTACAAGGAGACATAGAATGAAACCTATATTTATATCAGGGCCACATGGATGTGGGAAGACAACATTAATTAATAAACTATTGAAGGACCAAATTAATTTTGTTCTTGATGATTATAAGATTGACTTCGTAAATGATTTAGCGAGTATTTCAATAATGACAGTCTACGAAGAATGTCTACTTAGAATATATCATAGATTTTATACTGCAGAGCAGGCTATCTTGAAATGTAAAAATACAAGCGATAATAAAATATTAGTGGTTGATCGAAGTATCTATGATTCATTGGTATACAACAAAGTAGAATATATATTGGGGAAAATTACAAAGAGCCAATATGATAACCTGACTGAAATTGCTGATAATGGGTTAAAGGTTATTAAACCGTATACTGTAATATTAAATCCAAATCCAGATATAGTAGTAGATTACTTGGAAAAAAGGCAAGTTTCAGGTACACGAAAAGATAGAGACAAATTATGCGCTCGCGAGGATACCCATGAATATATCAATATGATGAATGCTGAATATGTTAAACTATATACAGAAGAGAATGTTCTTGTTATCGATAATAAAGAAATTGATGGAATGAACAAGGTGTATAAATGGATATCGGCTGAAGTGCTTCTATAATAAACATACACAGTTATGACTCTTTTACTTTGAAATAAATACATATCTATCATAAAGGATACATTCGTTCCTTATTTGATACTATTTTTTAAAAATAGAGTGATTTTCAAAAACAATTACAAGTTTTAAACAACAAGGAGGAAATTTTAATGAAACCAATATTTGTAGCAGGGCCACACGGTTCGGGAAAAACAACACTAATTAGCAATCTCATTGAAGACTCAGACAAATTTATCAAGGATGATTTTCAAATTGATTTTTCAAATGAGATGGAAAGTCTTCCAACAATGACTATCTTCGAAAAATGTCTTATTAGATTATACCATAGATTCTATACTGCTCAACTTGCTATTAAAAAATGCAAGAATTCTGAAGATGATAAAATTCTTATAATTGATCGAAGTATTTATGATTCTTTAGTATATATCGAAGTTGAGTATTCACTTGGAGAACTTACGAAAGAACAATATACAAAGTTAAAAGAAATTGTGGATAATGGATTAGAAATGATTAAACCTTACACCATAATTTTAAATCCAGATCCTAATGAAGTTGTTAATCGTTTAAATAAAAGAAGACTTATGGGGACTCGAAAGAAGAGAGACGAGTTATGTGCACGAGAGGATAATGTTGATTATGTAGGTATGATGAATGATCAATTTATTAAAATTTATACGAACGAAAATGTTATTCCTATAAAAAATAATGAATCTGGAGAACTTGAAACAATTTATAAATGGATTGATGAGAAAGTACTTTCTTAAAATACATAGGATTTGAGAAAAAATTATGGACAGATATATTATATTAGATATTGATAGAACAATTATTAACGGTACATCTTGGTATCATGCATGTACATATCCGGATTTGTTAATTCGTGAGGATAAGATTGAGTCATTTAAAGAACTAAACAATAATTTATATAACCGAGGAACTTTTTTTGATAAGGAAAGTTTTAGAAAATTAACTTTTGAGTTAATCAGTAAAAATGTCACAGAAAAATGTATTAATATTTTAGAAGAGCAGGATTGTGCCGGAAATTTATTTCCAAACCAATATATAAATAATGATTTTCTTGAATGTATAGGTCTATATACCATAAAAAAGTTAGTAAGTATGGATGACTATTGTATAAAAATCATATCAATGATACAGAGATATTACACCGGTAATATAAAAATATTATTTTTAACAAGTGGCTACGCTTCTTATATGAAAGGTCTATTGTCTGTTTATATGGATAATTTCAAAGAAACAATCGATTGGTCTGTTATAGGATCTGATTTATCTTTTCATGATGGAAATGTGCAGTTTGAAAAAATTATTACTCAAACAAAAAAATACTATATTGTTAATGAAATGATATCTCAAAATAATGAAATTGTTTTATTGGCAGATGATTCTCAAGAGGATAGAAGACTATTTGATGTTGTTGGAAAAAATGGGGGGTATGCCTTTAATGTTCAATATAATTCAAAAAATCATACATTGAATTGGGATGATTTGTATAAAAAAATAAATACGAAAGATAATATAAAAAAGTATCTGACTCAAAATAGTGAGATAAAACTACAGGAACTTCCAAGTAATATTGCAGCATTTTTTAAAAATCATTGTAATGAAATTGGTATACTTCAACTCAATAAAGATGAATTTTTATCTTTCTGTGATACATTGAATGATGCTAAGTTATGTGAGTATGTAAATAAAATGGTATATGAAAAAGATCAATATACATATTTACGTGGGTATACATATTATTTTTGGTTACCGCCTTATATAAATATGAGCTTAGAAAGTAAATTTGTTAGATGGAAGAAATTGTATACCATTGGATGTGATCTGATTCGTTATATAAATAAAAAGGAATTAAAGTTAAGCCAAAATGTAAATCTATTAACATACATGGCATGCGATCACTTGCTGGCTGCATTATATTTGGCTTTATATTGCATGGAAGAACAGAACCTGAATGGTAAATATATTGATATACTAAATTATCAGAAGATTCAAGAAGCAGTTTGCGTATTTAATCATATTGTATACTTAATTTTAGAAGATAAGAATTATATATCAGAGCTAAATGAGTTAGATGATATTCTAAATGCAATTAATGTTTCTGATTTGTATATAATAGATGAAAGTAAGAAGTATCTGCTTGAATTAGATAATTATATGACAGTCTTTACATCTGCAAAAAGCATCGTTGAGGAACTTGATGATAAGGTTTCTGAAATTGATTCAATAGTATGCTTTGGTTTCGGCGGAATTGCGATAGGATATGCTCTTCAAGCAATTATAAATTTATCAAGAACAGTACCAGCTAATTTGTATACCAGCCACTACAGTTCTAAAAGATTCTTAAATGAAGATAATTTAATAAAACAAATACCTATTATCAATCAAAGAAATACTTGGAAAGATAATAGTAAGATTTTATTAGTTGACAATAATGCAACGACTTTTAAAACACTACAACGTGCAAAAAAATATTTAATAGCACGAAAAAACGAAGTATATTGTGCAGTTGCAGAAGTCGACTATAATAATGTATGTAGTTGGATTCTTGATGAAGAGGGTTGCGAAGAAATGTGTGATGAATGGTATGATACACTTGACTTTTCTCCTATTAATGAATACATAAGTGCATATAATACTTGGGGTACCAGTCAAAAAAGTGTATTTTTAGAACACTTATATCTTAAAAATGTAGCAGTGTGTGAATTGAGCAGCAAGACGAAGAAAAATATTTATAGCAAACATAGGAAAATATGTCGCGTACATAATATTTATGATCTTAAAATTGCGCTTTCTATGGGAGCTACAATGATTGGAATACATGCTGTGATTAATAAAAATAATAATTATTATGATGATGAAATTTTTTGTGGAAATCATGAAAAAAGATATCCTAATTTACCTGTACCTGATTACGAGGTCGACGGTATAAGATATATGATAGCACATTTACCACCAAACATTACCCCGGTTTTAGTCATTGAAAATGAATTAACAATAGAAGAAATAAAAAAAATTGCTGAAATATATGGATTAAGCATAAATAAGAGTGGAATTCAATTCCAGTTTTCGATAAATGAAAATTATTTAAATTCAATTATTAACATGGGATTTGCACATCTAATTATATCAGTGGGTATCATGCAAAATGACATTTTCTTATATTTGGAAAATATTAGCATGCTGCTTAGAGAAGAAAATGATTATCTTTTATTAGATATGTCAAAACATCAGCCACAGTTGATAGCCATGAATGCTCACAAGGCCGAGTATTCTGTTGAATTTGAAGATAAATTCCAGAAACTACAAAAATTAGTGGACTTACTGAAAAAATTAAGTATATCAATATTATTAGCAGATGATTTGAATCCTGATGAATTGATATTATGTCAGTTAGCGTTAATGTCAAATGGTGTTAATTTAGTAGGATTAGATATGCAAAATAATATAGAACTTCATAAATCGGAACAGGGTTACTGCAAAATAAAATCAAAAGATAATATTTATTATTATGCAAAAATAAGAAAGTCTATTGACAAAATAAAGAAATGGCAAATATACGAATCATGTCCTTTAGACTAAATTATCTATAAATTGCTGTTTGGGATATAGGATGAAATACTATTTATATCAAATTAATATTCTATTTAAAATGCTAAAGATTGTTTGGAATCACGATATTAAAAAGAAAGGAAGCTATGGTGGCTTGCTTCTATAAACATCATACAAGGTAAAAATGAAAAAAGATGAAATTATAACATTAAATATGACGTCTAATGTAGTTGACGATGGGAATTTCACCACTGATTACTATAAAGATTTAATTTTATATAAGAAAGATACAAAAACTTATATGATTTTAGAAAGAAAATTTCTATCAAATTATTCATTAAGCTCATATAACAATTTGACATGGAATGTCAAGTTGTTATCGTTTCCAACAACGAAGCAAAACAATTTTATTGTTGATATGAATGGAATTGATAATTTCATAACTTCAAAATCCTTAGTGTTTAATGATTCAGATATTAGAAAAATAATACTTTTACACCTTAATGTTCAGAATAAATGCTTTACCAGATTTGGTGTATCTGGTGCTCAGCCAAGTGTATATCATCCAGGTGGGGAAGTCCTTGAATTTCAGAATATAGATTATTCTAACAATACGGGAAAATCAAAAAGTGTCAGTGGGTATATGAATTTACCTGAAGATGAGTATAGCAAAGCCATTATGTTAAGTGAAGATGGAATTAATTTGCGAGAAGAACGGGCTGTATATTCACATACAGCATGGATTGATCAGCAAGAAACAAACACACCTATAAATATAGAAGTTACACCAGAAAAAGATGGTGCGAGTTTGCTGTCTTTAATTTATGATTTTTGTAGCAGTACTGGATTAGATGCTGCTGGAGTGTGTGTTAAGTTAATCGGTAATAAAAAAATTCACATTAAAGGAAGAGTGCTTAAACATATTCCACAAGAAGCATTTAAGTGCCTTCAAGAGGCTACAGATATTGCAACAGAAAAGGAATTTGAATTGCCTCCAAATTCTGAAATGCAGATTTATGGTACTATATATAAGCGATATGAACCTGAATGGGGTAAATTAACAAATGGAAGACAATACGAAAAAAGAGGTCACTATCATGCGCTAATTTCAGGTGAGAAACTAGATAATATTCATCAAGTTTTTCATGTGAGAGAAATAATAGTTGACACTGATGTATCTATTGCAATTGAATTATATCCAATTAATAAAGCGTTTAGAATATATCCACTTGAAGCAGAAAATGGTACTTATCATATTGCATCGTCACATAGAGAAGCTAAAAGTTTTGCTGATGAATTTGCTGAAGAAACATGCGAAATAAAAGCAAAATTAATATAAGCTCTAACTATATTGCTTATAGTTATTTGAACTCAACAATAATACATAAAAGAAAGGAAAAACATAATTATATTATGTGAAATTAATTATGAGTGAAAAAATATCAAGAAAAATTATAGTTACTGATTTAGATGGAACTTTATTAAAGGATGACAAAAGTATATCTAAATATACTTCTGATGTAATTAAAAAATTATGTAATAATGGGCATAAATTTGTTATTGCAACCGCAAGACCGCTTCGTGCTGCAAAAAAATTTATGGAAAACATTGATATAGATGCCGGAATATATCATAATGGAGCATTGATTTATATGGATGGAGAGAAAACAGATGGTTTTCAAATAGATAATGTTAAAATACTGATAGATAATATTTTATTTGAATATCCACAAGCAGCAATTGCGGTAGAAGCCGACGATGTATTGTATTCTAATTTTGATGCTAATCGCCTTTGGCCAGGTAACGGATTTATATATACCAATTCCAATTTTTCAGAATTGATTGAAAAAAAAGCTGATAAAGTAATAATTGAGGTTTCCTCCTTAGAAGATATGAAAAAATACCAAGAATTACTACCAACAGATTTATATATACAGCTTTCAGAAAATAAAATCGGAATGATTATGAATAAAAAAGCAACTAAAAGTAATGGAATTAATTTTCTCGCTCAAAAGTATAAAATTGATGTAGAAAATATCATTGCATTTGGTGATGATTACAATGATATAGATATGCTCAAATTTTGTGGTATGGGTATTTGTGTAAAAAATGCAGTGGATGATGTAAAAGTTTTTGCTAACCAAATTTGCGACACAAATGAAAATGATGGTGTTGCAAAATGGATTGAGGAGTTTATTTTATGATAGAAAAAGAACTAAAGATTAAAATATCTCAACAACAATATGATTTAGTAAAAGATTTATTTAATTGGGATTCTAAAGTTGTCCAAACTAACTTTTATTATGGTGATTTGAATACAGTTGAAATAAATAGTGAAATGACAATAAGGATCCGTGAAATAAGTAATAAACGGTTACTACAAATAAAAAAACCAATTGCTTACGATAAATCAATACACATAAAAGAAGAGTTTGAAAAAATTGTAGATTCAATTCCCTTAAGTATAAGCAAAGAAGAGCTAAAAGAAATAGCAGGAGTAGATATGCCTGATGTTTCATTACTAGGTAAACTAGAAACATTAAGATTTACTTCAAATTGGGATGATAAAACAGAAGTATGCTTAGATAAAAGCCAGTATTTTGATTGTATTGATTATGAAATTGAAATTGAATATCAGGATGAATTACCAGAGGAAATCCTAACAATACTAAGCAAAAATTGTATAACATTAGCTGACAAAGTATATGGAAAATTTGCTCGTTTTATGAGAGCTTATTTAAAAAAATTACATGAAAATAAGTGATAAAAGGAAGCATTAGATAATGAGAGAACGACAAGTATTGAATATTGGGCTATGTCCCAATAATATGAATGAAATACATCAACTTTTAGACAATATATTTAATGGTTATATTAAGCAAAGCAGTAATGAGCAAGACAATATTTTCAATATACTGTTTAAAAAGAATGATCATTTTGTTTGTATTATAGGTGAAATGCATGAAGATATTGTTACATTGTTGTTTTATGGAAATATCGATTTGCACGAGATAGAAAAAAAAATAAAGTCTCTAAACATAGACTATTTTCGAACTGTATTTTCTAAACAAACATTATCATAATTTTTAATCAGTGCTGTTATTTTTACAATTTGACACTTATCTTATAAATACAAAATATAATTATGTTATACATTAAGAGTTGTGTGAAATACCTCTGACTGCTTGTGTAGGTTTGGATTGTAAAGGATTATTGTTTTCGTAGCTTAATAAGGTTAGGATGTATCAATGTGGTCCGAAATGATTCATGATGAATATTTTAAGAATATAATAGCACATAGGAGTATATCGTAACCGCAAAATAATCCTACTATGTATTTCTCTTGTCGAATTATGTGTTCATTGATGGACTTGCTGCCATTGTCCAAGAACAGTTTCATCTGGATCCATTTTCAAAATGTCTCTTCCTTTTTTTGCGGAAGACATAGGAACCGTATGAAAGCTCTTCTGTGGGAAGGTGATGGTTTTATTCTTCTATACAAACGATAAGGAACCGGTTATTCTTTATGACTGTCAACCCTCCAGAAATGGAGACCATGCAGCAACCTTTTTGAAAGATTTCAAAGGTTATGTGCATTTGGATGGTTACTCAGGCTATAATAAACTGTCCGACATTACAAGGTGTGGCTGCTGGGGTCATCTGAGACGAAAAATATGGAGAATTACCTTCTTGACGGAAGATGTTCCATATCAAACAATGCAGCCGAAAATGCTATCCGCCTTTTTACAGCCGGACGCAAGAACTGGTTGTTTGCAGATACTCCTAAAGGAGCTTCTGCATCAGCAGCTGTATATAGTATTATCGAGACAGCGAAAGCAAATGGTCTTACTGTATATACCTATCTTGAATATCTGATATTATACATGCCAGACACAGACTGGCATAATTATCCGGATGAGCTGGATAATTATGCCATGGTCAGAAAATGTAAAAGCAGTATGTGCCAAGTAACTTAGGGATCGGGAGTATAACCGGTCCTTTAACTATACCTTATTAATTTTTTTACTGTAGTCAGTGTGTTCCATTATCTTATCTT
The DNA here is from genome assembly GCF_900143645.1 of Anaerocolumna xylanovorans DSM 12503. GTDB lineage: Bacteria > Bacillota > Clostridia > Lachnospirales > Lachnospiraceae > Anaerocolumna > Anaerocolumna xylanovorans. Next base: position 111,563 of record NZ_FRFD01000003.1, read on the forward strand.
GTATGTCAATCAAGGCCGGAATAACCACCGGAAGGAATACAAGACTAAGCAGCATAAGCCCGATAACTACTGCAATAGCAAGTTCCATCAAGATTACCAGATTGGAAGGGTACAGGGTGGCAAAGGTTCCGGAGAGTATGACTGCGGCGGATAATACCACAGAGCCTACATGTCTGGCTGCCTGTATGATAGCTTCCTTTGCAGGAAGTTCAGGATATTCCCGGAAGCGTTCCATTAAGAAGATACTGTAGTCAACTCCCAGAGCGGCTATCATAACAAAGGCAAAGAAGGGGACATTCCATGCCATTCCGCCGGGATTATGAAACAGCATATCCGAAAGCCATGAGGTAACGGACAGGGAGGTGTAATAGGCAGCAATCAGAGAGCCAATGATATATACAGGGATCCAAAAGGAACGGGTAACCAGAATCAGCAGGATAAAGATAGCTGCGAGTACAATAATCTGGGTAAAGGTAATATCATGGGTAGCCATATCACTCATATCCTTTGATAGGGCTGTTGCGCCTGCAAAACCGAACTTTGCATCACTTAGAACAGTACCGTTTAGATGGCTTTTTACTACTTCGTTAAGGGTATTCATCAACTGAATGGAGGAATCGGCGTAAGGCTCCGTATCTAAGTTGATGGTCACCCTGGCATAGGTTCTGTCATCTGACATGTAAGCGTTTAGCATGGTAGTGATGTCATCTGTGCTTAAAGCTTCCTCTGGAATATAGAAAGATTTTGCGGCAGTTAGCTGGTTAAGAAAATCACTTCCTTGAGTAAGTCCGTCTGTAATTTTAGTAAGTCCGTTTTTCCCGGTAATGATGCCGTTCTTTAGGTCACTGATGCCGCTTGCTAGGGTGGTAAGGTTGTTGGTCAGAGTGCTTACACCTTCCTGTACCTGGCCAGCTCCTGTCTTTAGTTTATCCATATTGGCGATAATCTGCTGCTGTCCTTTATTTCCCTCTTTCAGTCCGGTGTTAAGGACTTTTGCTCCTGCCTCTAACTGGCTGATTCCTTTCATCAGTTCAGAATCAGAAGAAGTATTTGTGATTACAGAAGAGAGCGCAATGCTTATCTGGTCAAGCCCTTTATTTAACATGGCATAGTTGGTATTTGCCTGGGTCATTCCTAAAGAAAGCTGGTCTAAAGACTTTGAGAGGGTGGCAAGATATGCCTTTAAGGCAGCAACATCCACATCACCGGGAAGCTTTTTATCAAGATTGCCGACACTGGCTTCCATGAGCTGTTCCAATTGCTTTAACTGGCCTATGGAGGTGCCTAAGGTTGTATAGCCATCCGAAAGGCTGACGTAACCGGTCTTAACCTTATTAAAGTTCGTGTTGATGGCTTTCAGGCCCTGATTTAAGGTTGTGATACCGGTCTTAAGCTTTGCGGCACCGTCAGCCAGGGAGGCAGCACCGTCTGCCCCTTGCTTAATACCGGAATCAACTGCTTTTAAACCGTCGTTTACGGCAGAGAGCCCCTTTGTCAGATCGCCGGTTCCGCTGTTCAGGTCATTTAACTGGGAGAAATCAGGAACACTTAATTGCTTTTCTATGGTATCAAGACCGTCATTTACCTTACCGATTCCGTCTTTGGCGTCGGAGAGTCCTTTTGTTACCGTCTTTAGCTGGCTGTCCGTGTACAAATCGGAAATGGGTTTTCCAAGAGGCTGTGTGGGGCCGGACACCAAAGCTATGCCATTTACGGTTTTTAAGGTTTCTGTCAGATTGTCGAGAGCTGCCAGAGCCTCATTGTTATCCATGGCATCTTTATTTTTTATAACCAGAGTGACAGGCATTGCCTTCCCGGCGCCGAATTCATCGGCAATAATATGAAAGCCCTTTACGGAAGGAGTGTCGGAGGGCATATCAGCCATACTGTCAAAGGACAGCTTTGTAGTATTAAAAAAGATTACAGGTACGATAACCGCTGCGACAATCAGTAAAGACAGAATGGGGTGCTTTACACTGTTAGAGGTAAGCCCTGCCCAGAATTTACTTTCCTTATGTCCGGCAGAGGCTTTGGAAGGCCAGAACAGGCGGGGACCCAACAGTCTCATTAATACCGGTGTCAAGGTCAGTATCTCAAGGAGCAGGATGGCAATACCGATGGCGACAGAATTGGCGGAACGGTATACCGGGAACTGTACAAAGCTTAAGCTTACAAATCCCATGAACACCGTAAGTCCGCTGTATAGGATTGTTTTACCGGAGGTCTTTAAGCTCTTTATTACGGCATCATCCACGGACAGTCCATGGGATAACTCTTCTTTAAAGCGGTTTAGTAACAGAATGTGGTAGTCTGTACCGATACCAAAGAGCACTACGATGATAAACATCTGGGTGAAGTTCGTAATGGGAAAGCCAAAGGCTGAATTTAAAACACCTATAATACCCATAGAGCAGATATAAGAAATTCCTACAGCCAGCAGGGAAACGATTGGAGTGACGGCAGAGCGGAACATTAGTATCAGGACTATCAGAATGAATATAATCGTTATGGCACCGCTTTTTTCAACACCTTTATTTACAGTGTTCATATAGTCATTGGCAATTGCAGGGCCTCCGGTTATGTAATGCTCCACCGGAATATCTTTTACGGCAGTTTCAAAGCTGTCAAGAATCTCTTTGCGGTTTCTGTCAGCTAAGTCGTAAGTAACCTGAACCATCAAAGTGGTTTTATCTTCGGAAATCAATTGGTCCTTTGCTGAGGGAGTTCCAAAGGGATCAATCAGATTGGTAATCTTTAGACTGTCTTTATCGGCATTCAACTTATCAAGGCCCTTGCTGATATTGTCCATATCATTGGTTGACAGAGCATTATCACTGTGGAATACAACAATCAAAGTATCTCCGTTAGAAGAACTCATATCATCCAGCATTTTTTGTGCAACATTGGAAGGAGAGTCTTCTTGTAGTGTCGCTTCCCCTTTTCCGCCAAGGATACTGCTAAGGTCTGGCTGGTTTAATACAAATAGTACTGTAACGGCAACCCAGACGGCTAGTATCAGGTAGCGGAAGCGAATCATATTGCGCATAATTATTCCTCCTTTAATTAATTACATTTGTACAAACTGTTTAATATAAAACACTTGTATATTATCTCAAGTGAGAGTATTTTAGTATAAGAAGAGAAAGGGTTCAATCATTAATACAGGAGTGTTTTGTGGGATAATCGACAGATGGGGGAACATTTGTAGAAAAGTTTATAAAAATATTAGAATCATAAAAAGGGGATTTGTTTTGAAAACGAATAATAATGACCGCAGGGTGCGAAGGACAAAAAAGCTGTTAACAAAGAGCCTGACTACCCTTATGAAGGAAAAGAAGATTAATAAAATTACCGTGACAGAATTAACAGAGTTAGCTGACGTGAACCGTTCCACCTTCTATCTGTATTATAAAGATATCTATGATATGATTGAGAAGATCGAGAATGAAATGTTCGAAGACTTTAGTGTGGAATTGAATAAGCTGTGCCTTTCAGAACCCAAAAAGGAAAATACCGTATCTTTCTTTATCTTCGTTTTTGATTTTATAAGGGAGAATGCTGACATCTGCAAGATTCTTCTAGGGGAAGACGGTGACTATAATTTCTTAAATAAATTCAAGGAAGCAATCCTTAAATATCAGCCTCCGGTTATGTATAAGTTTGGAGGTGCCATGGAGAAGTATTTTATGCCCTTTGCCATATCGGGATGTATCGGGGCTATCCAGCAGTGGCTGGAGGATGATATGAAGATTTCTTCCATGGAAATGTCGGCTTTTTTGATGGATCTGATATCCAGCGGGATAAAGCCTGTTGGAGAGGAGATTGATTAGGCAGCTTTTTTGGCTATAATCTCAAAACAAATGGATGCTTTGGGATTTTTGCATTGACATATATAGACCATCTATATATAATGTTATATATAGATAATCTATATATAAAGGAGAACAATATATGGCTATTGATAAAAGCTTGCTGACGGGCAGTACAACGACACTGATTTTAAAGTTACTGGAAGAAAAAGACATGTACGGATATCAGATGATTGAAACCCTTGCCAGGAAGTCAGATGAAACCTTCAAGCTAAAAGCCGGTACCTTATATCCGATTTTGCATGGCCTTGAAAATGACGGTATGGTGGAATCCTATGATGAAAAAACAGATGGAGCCAGAATCAGAAAGTACTACCATATAACATCAAAGGGGAGAAAGCTCCTACAGGAAAAGAAACAGGAATGGGCAGCTTATACTTCGGCAGTCAATAAGGTTTTGAATGGGGGTGTGAGCTATGCAGCCGTTTGAAGAAATCAAAAAGTACAGCAAAACTGTTTGTGAACAAATAAGATGGAAAAAGGCACACTCTATGATTGCAGAGGAAATAGAAAATCATATCTGTGACCAGCGGGATGCATATATTTCAGAAGGTGAAGAGGAAGAAACGGCAACCCGTAATGCAATCACACAAATGGGAGATGCAGTTACGGTTGGAATGGAACTGGATAAAACACATAAATCAAAACCACAGTGGGTACTGATTTCTTTGACTATTATTTTAATGCTGATTGGAGCAGGCGTGAGTTATTTAACCAATACCTTCTGGAATTCTCCGGGCAGTTTTCATATCTTTCCGTTCATAGTTGCCTTGGCTGCCTTTCTTATTACATATTTTCTGGACTTTTCTGTTTTAGGAAAATATCCGAAGCAGTGTTATCTTTTGACTTTGGTAATTGGCATGTTGGGATTGATGCTGTCTTCCCAGATCAACGGCAGGGCCTGGTTTGTGTGGGCAGGCAATTCAGTAAGTCTGGCATATTTATCCCTGCTATTTCCGCTGACATACTCCCTGTTTATCTATACTATGAGAAATAAGGGAGCTCGCGGCATTATTTTTTGCGGGATAGCGTATATTCCATATGCAATTATTTTATTGCTTATTCCAACTGCCACAGGCTTTGTTTTGTACACTCTCACAGCCTTAATTCTGTTATGTGCTGCTATTGCTAGAGGCTGGTTTGGTGTCAGTAAAAAACTTGGTATGTTATTCGTGCTCTTTCCCGCAGGATGTGCAGCTGCGCTTTCATGTGTCTGGTGTGTGTTTAACGCTTACCGGATTAGCCGGATTAGTATACTGCTCCATCCCTATTCTGATCCAAAGGGGTATCAGACAATTCTGATCCGTGAGCTGATGTCTAATGCGGCATTTACAGGGAAAGGCACCATCCCCCAAAAATACGGAGAGAATCCTTTATCTATGTCGTTTTTTGGCACCGACTTTGCACTTACGGCATTGACACATCATTATGGATGGATTGCATTTCTTGGTGTCGTGATGATTTTTACCGTCTTTTCTATCCTAGGTTTTCATTATGTGTCGAAGCAAAGAAGTGTTCTGGGGTTAATGGTGTCCTTATCCATTCTGTTGACTTTTGTAATGCAGGCAGCTATCTATATAATTGACAATCTTGGATATGGCTTATTATCAGCACTTTCCCTGCCTCTGGTATCCTATGGGAAGGCAGCTCTTCTAATCAACTCGGGCTTGATTGGATTTATGCTTTCAGTGTTTCGGACAGGGGATATTGTTAAGGACGGTTACAAGCCTTACAAAAAACCAGGCTCTTTTATTGTTTATGAAGATGGAAAATTAATAATAGACTTGACAATGCGAAAGACGTATAAGGAGAATTGAATTGCCATTTTTTACCCTGAAAAGGGAATCTATCATCAGACGGGAGGAAAGAATGAGTGTAGCGTGGGACTGGCGCACCAGTCCCCCTGCTTGCCATCGGCTTGTTATATTACTCCTACCGGAGCGGCAAATACCAGCTTTGTTACATGATCACCGTTATTGCGGTCTTTTTGGTTGTCTTTCCGATTGTTTTTATCACAGGCGGAGGATTTCGGGGTTCCATGCCGATGTACTTTATTTTCGTAGCCCGTACGGTAAAGATTAATATCGCACCTTGCTGAATATGTACTCGTTTTTGCAGGGGCTGGACAGTTCAAACCAGCCGTCCTCATCGAACTTCATCTTTTTGCGCAGATTGGACACATGTGCCTTCACCGTGCCGGATGCGCCGGGGGACATCTCTCCCCACGCACGGCGATAAATTTCATGAAAGCTGGGCCGCTGTCCGGCAAACAGGGCGAAGCAGTCTAAAAGCTGCAGCTCTTTTGAGCAAGCAGAATGTGATTTCCGTCCAGGGTGGCTTCTCCCGCCAGAAAATCAACCGTAAGCGGAGGAAGCTCGATTTTCCCGGCGGACATAACCCCGTTTCTGCGAAGCTGCGCCGCAACATGGGCACTCAGCACATTCAAATCATAGGGCTTGGTGACGTAATCGTCCCCGCCCTGAAGCAGTCCTTTTATCACGCTCTCATTTTCATCCCTGCAGGTCAGGAAGATGATGGGGGCGTTTGTTTTTTGCCTCAGCTCGGCGTAGAAGTCAAAGCCGGGGCCATCCGGCATCATCACATCTAAAAGAATCAGGTCGGGGGCGTGTTCCTCCAGCGCAAACCGTGCCTGTGTAAGGGTGGCTGCGCAGATTGCCTCACCTCCATTTCATTAAATTATTTTACCATATTTTGTATGAAAAAGGAATATTGAAAAATTTTTCAAAAACTGGTAAAGATTTCTTAACCTTACGCACAGGGAGAAATTTTTCTGCTACGATTTAAACTATGCCGGAATGTAAAAGCGGAATCGGCGGAAATGAGGTGATAACGTATGCTACAAATTACCCGGGTGGACATTTTAGACGGCCAGACCTTGGACATTGAGCTGAATAACGGCAGCATCGTGCTTCTGGCTTTGGCTGTGCTGTATGAATTTCCGGGATATGAAGCTCTCAAGGAGGACGACCGCATCCTCTGCCCCAGGACGACCGGGCAATTTGTCTACTGGCGGGACGGTCCAAGCCTCAAGATGGAAGAAATCATGAAACTGTCGTTTCAGCAAGGCAAGGATGAAAAGTAGTATGAAAAAAATCAAGACAATCGTAAGGAGGAATGATTTGATGAAACGAACATGGGAATAAATGGGTATCCTGCTACTGGCGGTAGCAATGGTATTCACCATGCTGCCACTGACGGCGGAGGTGGAGGGTGGCATCTGTACCCACGAACACGGGAAGGGATAGACCGAGGCCGCTTTCCGTGGATGAGCTACTTGCCATCGTCGGCAAGCCCGGCGATTAAGAATGGCAAGTCAGGGATTCCAGTTTTTCCAAAAAATGAGAGGGGGATTACCGTCATTGAACACGACCCGTACTGGAACATATAAACCATCGCAATACAATACACTTATTTCATACTGGGACGAATTTGTTGTCTACAATTCACTCAGCGGCTGTTTGTCTTTGCTAAACGCCGAAGAAAGAACGGCGCTGGAGGATATAGGCGGCGGCAACCCGGATATAGGCGGTATGGATGACGATTTTTTAGACAGGCTCTTAATAAATAACTATGTCGTTCCGACTGATATTGACGAGCGCGTCATTTTGCAGGAAAAATACCTGAATATGCAAAATGAAGGCTCCACCTTGACTATGACCATACTTCCAACGCTCTCCTGTAACTTCCAATGCGATTATTGCTTTCAGGGCACAAACAAAACAGGCGGGGTAATGGCAGATGACGTACAGGATGCGGTTATTGCTTTTGTGAAAGAAAAACTTGCGGGAAAAAAATCGCTACATATTACTTGGTTTGGAGGAGAACCAACTCTGGCGATGGACATCATCAAACGGATTTCCGACCGCCTGATTGCCTATTGTGATAAAAACAACATCGCTTATCAGGCCGCTATCATCACCAACGGTTATTTGCTCACCCCGGAGTGTGTCGGTGAACTGTATGTCAGGCGGGTACGCACCATACAGATCACTTTGGACGGCCCTTCCAGAATCCATGACGCCATCCGCTATCTCAAGAGCAGCAAAGCCGGTACCTTTAGTCAGATTATCGGCAACATAAGCGCATACCGGAGTGAGTTTCCGATTCACACCACTATCCGGGCAAACATAGACGCGAACAATAACGACTTATGTGATGAACTAATTGATGAAATGAACGCGGTTTTTCAGTCTAAAGAAAACATCAGTTTGTATTTTTCGCTTATACACGCTTCTACGAAAGAATGTAACCATATTGCAGAATCCGTCCTCGATGGGCAGACTTACGCCGGTATGGAAACAATCTGGTTGAAAAAAGCTGTAAACAGTGGTCTGTCAGGAATCGACCTTCCCATACAAAACATGGGCATGTGCGGTGCATCAAAAAACAACGGCTACGTTATTGTTCCCAACGGTGACTTACACAAATGCTGGGAAACGGTATCGCGATCCGAGTATAGAATTGGAAATATATGTGACTCACCGTCTATTCATCCAGATGCCGTGAGTAAATGGTTAGACTGGTCGCCGTTTGCCGAAGAAGAGTGTCGGGAATGCGCTATCTTGCCTAATTGCCTTGGATTCTGCCGCTATCATTTTATATATAAAGAAAATTATAGTGGTCACTCTAAGGAATCTATGTGTCCATCTTTGAAATACCAAATATCGGAAAGGCTGCGGCTCTATTTGGATACACATAACCATCGTCCTGAGAAAGCAGCCGTCGTAGAAAAAAATTGGAGGGATTGTACATGAAAGAAATCAAAGGTGCTGATGTCAACGGTTATATCACCGGGGGGCTTGACCTTACGGTGCGGGCAAGGACGGTGAACGACGAAATCATTGCACTTACGGTCACCCCGGATGGAACGAACGCAATGTTTAGCGGCGTGGAAATTACCCTGCCCGATGAAATCAGGCATATCGACCGGATAGTGGATTTGTTAGATATCTTAAAAAACTGCCGAGTCGAATTGCTTGACGGCAAGGCCTTGCAGTTGCTTCCACTGGAACGGCAGGTGGGTTTGAGGGCGGCGGGCGGTTGCAACTCCCAAGGATGTGCGACCGCAGCATGCACCACCAATTACCCGAACTGTAATGCGGAAGCCTGTGCGGGCGCAGCATGCTCCCCCGACGTGTCACCGTGTTTTGCGGAAGCCTGCGCCGCAAATGCCTGTGCGGCTTTAGCGTCTCCCTGCAACGGACTTCTCTGCTCGGCTAAACTATGCGCCGCCGACGCTGCACCTTGCGCTACGGTTGGCTGCGTTGCTGCCGCCTGCGCCGCGGCCTCCGCACCCTGTGCCGCGGCTGGCTGCGCAGGAAAGGCTTGCGCGGTAGACGTGATACCCTGCGTAGGAGACGGTCAGCTAGGCCCGTGCTTGGTCAATTTTCCATACTGCCCGTTTATACTTTGACAGGTTAAGAAGGATAAAACTCATGCAAATTAAAAGCAAAATCCTATCCCTGCGGCCGGTACATCCCTCAGATTGGTTTGAGGGCACTGAAAAACTATTCTAAACAGTAATTAGAAAAAGCACTATAAATGTTGAAAAGTTACAGCGTTTATAGTGTTTTTTTGTATAATTATGTTATCAACTTTTAGAAGATATAACTTGTAAACAACTTTCTCAAGGAAAACGCTAAAGTATACTCAGAAACCTCTCTTTTTATCCATTATATTTCTCACTCTTGAATATTTCCTGGGCAAGAAATATAATGGATAAAAAAAGATTGCTTCGGAGGGAAGTCATGGAATATATCAGTGTAAAGGAAGCGGCACTTTTCACGGTTCTTGCTCTGACGCTGCTGGTCAGGCCGCTGGAAAGTCCGTATTGATTACATGAAAGGTTGGCAGGCAAATGAAGAAAGCATTACAATTTATTATAAATAAATTTTTGAATAAACAGCTTAACCTGCGTGCCCGGCTGTTTAATGTACTGGCAATGGCGGGAATTCTGGTCAGCTCCGGAGTGGGCACTCTCGCTTTAATAACGGACGCCGGTGCGGAAGCCGCACCTTTCTGCTATCTTTCGACGCTGCTTTCCATCGGCTTGTTATATTACTCCTACCGGAGCGGAAAATACCAGCTTTGTTACATGATCACCATTATTGCGGTCTTTTTGGTCGTCTTTCCGGTTGTTTTTATCACAGGCGGAGGATTTCGAGGCTCCATGCCGATGTACTTTGTTTTCGCAGTTGTTTTCACTGCATTTATGCTGGACGGGAAAAAAATGTTTGTCATGGCGGGAATCGAACTGTCTGTCTATACAGGGCTTTGCTTATTTGCCTATTTTTTCCCCCAGTATATCATCTGGTACAAAGCGGAATGGAACGTTGTTATTGACATTATTGTTGGCCTGATTGTTGTCAGTGTTTCCCTGGGCGCCACCATGTCCGTTCAGCTTCGTCTTTACGACGAACAGCATCGGGAGCTTGAAAAGGCGCGAAAGCAGTTGGCGGCGGAAAATGTTGCCCTTGAACAGATCAACCGCCTGAAAACCGAGTTTTTGGGCAATGTCTCCCATGAACTGAAAACACCGCTAACGGTGATGTCCGGTTATGCGCAGACAACAAAGCAGCTTGCACAGCAGCCCGACACGCTGGACGGTGAGGAGGTATCCCGCCGGATGACGCTCATTTCCTCCGAGGCGGAGCGGCTTTCCCTGATGGTGGGACAGGTTCTGGATGTGACCCGCATGGAAGAGGGCCGCATGGTCATGGAGCCGGTGCGCTGCTATGTGGATGAGATCATCCATGCCGCTGTTGAAACCCATTACCCCATACTGAACAAGAACCAAAACCGGCTGAACATCAGCATCAAAAGCGGGCTTCCCGCCGTCCATGCCGACCCGGTGCGAATTTCTCAGGTTATTGTCAACCTAATCTCCAACGCGGTACGGTTTACGTCAAAGGGGCTGATTACTGTGTCCGCAAGGCTGGAGGACCCTCATATCTTAGTCTGCGTGTCAGATACCGGTGTTGGAATCGCAGCGGATCGGCTTCCACATATTTTTGAGCGCTACAGCAAAAAACAAAAATCCGGCGGCGGTCAGGATACCGGCACCGGACTTGGGTTATACATATGCAAACATATCGTGGAACAGCACGGTGGAACAATCTGGATTGAAAGCAAGGAAGGGCAGGGCACCGACCTGTTTTTCACCCTGCCCGTACTGTAAAGGCTAATACCGCACCTTGCTGAATATGTACTCGTTTTTGCCGGAGCAGGACAGTTCAAACCAGCCGCCCTCATCAAACTTCATCTTTCTGCGAAGATTGGACACATGTGCCTTGACCGTGCCGGATGCGCCGGGGGACATCTCTCCCCACGCGCGGCGGTAGATTTCATGAAAGCTGAGCCGCTGACCGGCAAACAAGGCGAAGCAGCCTAAAAGCTGCAGCTCTTTTAACGTAAGCGGAATGCGATTTCCGTTCAAGGTAGCTTCTCCCGCCAGAAAATCAACCGTCAACGGAGGAAGCTCGATTTTCCCGGCAGACATGACCCCGTTTCTGCGAAGCTGCGCCGCTACATGGGCGCTCAGTACATTCAAGTCATAAGGCTTGGTGACGTAATCGTCTCCGCCCTGAAGTAAACCTTTTATCACGCTCTCATTTTCATCCCTGCAGGTCAGGAAGATGATGGGGGCGTTTGTTTTTTGCCGCAGCTCGGCGCAGAAGTCAAAGCCGGAGCCGTCTGGCATCATCACATCCAGCAAAATCAGGTCAGGGGCGTTTTCCTCCAGCAGAAACCGCGCCTCTGCAAGGGTGGCTGCGCTGATTGCCTCATATCCCTTGCCTTCAAAGTATTCCCGGTTGATTTCCAGCACATTGGCTTCATCCTCTACCATTAAGAGCTTTATTTTCTTCATTCCATCACCTCACGTTTGCTGAAATGAGTTTACCATATTTTGTATGGAAATGGAATATGGAAAATTTATAAAAAGAAAGTGGTAAAGATTTCTTTACCTTACACACAGGAAGAAAATTTTCTGCTAGGATTAAAACTATGCCGGAATGTAGTAGCGGAAACGACGGAAATGAGGTGATAACCTATGCTGCAAATTACCCGGGTAGACATTATAGACGGTCAGACCTTGGATATTGAGCTCAGTAACGGCCATTTGATCCTGTTTGATACCCAGCGCCTGCCCGAAACGGATCACAGCTATGACAGCCTGCGGGATTTGGAGGTGCTGCCCCGCCCGAGTACCGACGGTCAGAGCATCTTCTGGCGGGACGGTCCACGGCTCGCGCTGGGGGACATCCTGCGCTGGCTGACAGTTCAAAAAAACAATGAATGAGGAGGTAATATCAAAAAATGAAACGAACACTCAAAAAACTTGGCGCAGCGCTGCTGGCACTGTGCATTGTGATGACAATGCTGCCGGTAGCAGCTTTTGCCGGAACAGAGGATAATGTCACCGTTTCAACGGCGGCGGAGCTTAAAGCTGCGTTGGAATCAGCCACGCCCAAAAATATCACGGTGAACAGTGCTCTAATCCAAATGAATCTCACCATGGTGGGGGCCGACCACACGCTGAACATTGCCCAAGACCAGATAGTAGAGGTCATGGGCAGTATACTGACCATTCCCGCGGGTAAAACACTGACGGTGCGGGGCCCGGGAACCTTCAGGAATTGGTTAAACGATGGTATCGAATTGGAGGGAACGCTCTCGTTAAAGGATGGGCTGACCTTTAATGTCATTAACAACAATACGGGTACGGGTATGGGAGTGAACATCGGCGTCAACGGAAAACTTCAATCGGTGGATTGTGCGATAGCCATAGGGAATTCCGATGCTTCCAGCTCCGGCACCATTGGAATTGGCTCTTTCGGTACCATTGATATTCAAGGTGGCACGCTCCGGATTTATAATCAATGTTTTGGTTCAACAGGAATTTTCTCCCTCAGTCAGATGACCGTGTCGGATGGATGCGAAATAACGATTGAGAACACTGGTGATGGGTCAGTTGGAATTCTCTCCTTTTCCAATAGCATGCTTATAACGGGGTCCATGCTTACCATCAAAAATAGCAGGCAGATCGGCCAAAACACAGGACTTTCTCTAGCGGGTATTGCTGACATCGAAAGCAGCCAGGTTACGTTTGAAAATGCTGCAAATGGAGTGGCCATTGATCCTAGCGACGGAGCTTTGACCTTTAAAGAATGCGGGATCACGGCAAATACTTCAGAATGGGGCATTTTTTCTTCGGGGGGTACAGGATCAGTAGTCTATGAGGACACTACGATCACCGTTCCGTCTGGCAAAGCAATGATAGCCCAAAATTTATCTTCAATCGGGGGGAGCGGCACCTCAAAGATTATTTTGGCAGAAGGCGCCGGGCTTCAAGGCTATCCCATGCAGGACCGCGACACACCGCTGACCTCAACAGACCCGGTAACCGCAGGCGCGGCGGACGCAGCCGCCTCCCCCACAGGCTTAAGCGCGGGAACCTATACATGGGACGGCACCTATTTTACAAAGAGCGTTGACACCACTGCTCCCACGCTTTCGGCCGGAACGGTAAACCGTACCAGTGATACGGAGGCTGCCATCGGCTTTACCACCGGTGAAGAGGGCACTGCGTTCTATGCGGTAGTGGACAGCGGCGCAGCGGCTCTCACAAAAGAAAGTGTCGCGGGAGGAACCTCCCTTGGCACGGTTTCGGGTACAGTTACCGATAAATCCGTTACCCTGACCGCCGGAGCGAAGGACATCTATGTGGTGGTCAAGGATGCGGCAAACAACATCAGCGAGCCGCTGAAAATAGAAGCGGCGGCGTATTCCGCGCCGATCGGCGACGCGGGCTGGACGCTGGAGGACGGCCACCTGGCCATTACCAGCGACGAGGGCATGACCGGCTGGATAGCTGCCGGCTATACCCCCAAGGCCTCCGTCACCACCCTGACCATCGGCGAGGCCGTGTCCGGCATTCCAGTCAACGCGTTTGTTAGCTGCCTCAATCTGGCCACGGTAACCTTTGACGGCACGCCGGCCGTGACAAGCATTGGCGGCAGCGCATTCTCTTACTGTGCCCTCACCGCCTTTACCATACCCGCCAATGTTAACGCGATTAACCCCACAGCATTTGTCGGCACCCCGATTACCACATTTACCGTGGCAGATGGTAATACAGTCTTTGGCGTCTCCGCACAAAGTGGTGCGCTGCTGACAGACGGCGGGGCCACGCTGTACACCTTCCCTAAGGGGATAACCGGTGAATACACCGTGGAGGACAGCATTACCGCCATCGGCGGATTCGCGTTTGACGAAACTGATCTTTCCATCGTCGTCATCCCCGATACCGTGACCTCCATTGGGGACAGTGCATTTCCAGGCGATTCCATGCTGACCGCCGTGTTTTTCGAGAGCAATAATCCGCCCGCCATCGAAGGCAACGATAATTTTCTATATTGCGATAAGCTATCCTCCATCTATGTTCCGGCGGGCGCAGTGGATACCTACAAGGAGGTACCCGGCCTAGCCAACTGCGTCGATATGATCAAGGCGAAACCCGATGAAAACCCCAGTGTCAACAACGAAGACGGGCTGAAAGCGGCGCTGGAATATGAGCTGCCGCAAACCATCACGATGACGGACGACATCACGGTGAGCGCGGGCAACGTTATCGTGGGTGCAGACCACACGCTGAACATTAACGGCAACATGTTGACCATCAGTGGTAGCAAGGCCATCTATACAAACGCCAAAGCCCTGACCATTAACGGCGGCACGGTAAGGGTCGCCAACCCCGCCCAGAGTGGTATTCGGGGCGATACCGTTGGTGCCACCGGTGCTACCAGCGGCGGTACGCTGAACCTTGTAAACGTCACGGTGAATCTGGAGAACACAGGCAGTAGCGGCGGTCTGTCCAATATGAACATTACTGTGGGCAGCGGCGCCACCATCAACCTGAATTCTTCGACAGCAGGAGGCCAGATCCTGTTAGGAAATGATAGAACCCTGACCATCAACACCGGCGCCGCGGTGAACGTCAATGCTTTTAGTAGCATAGGTATTAACATCCAGGGGGGCACAGTGCATATAAATGGCGGCACGTTAAGCGTTAAGGTGGGTTCAGGGATTAACCAGGGTATTCGCTACAGCATGGGTGGCAGCCTCCTGAATTATTCTTCCGGTACACTGTCCGCCGAGGAGGGAAGCGGGATTTATTTAATTGATACCTCAAAGGTCAAAGGCCTAGGCGGCAAATTCAAGGACCGGGGCACGGTCTTTACCGATTCCGGGCAGGTCACGGTGGGCGACGGAAACGCAGCAGCCTCGCCGAACGGCTTAACAGAGGGCACATATTTCTGGAACGGCACTCAGTTCGAGAAGCATGGGATCAATGTCACCACAGAGCCGCAGGATGCAACTGTCACACAGGGCGCAATCAGCGGATTCCTGTCGGCAGAGGGTACAGCCAGCAATGGCAATCTGACGATCGGTTATCAGTGGTGGCAGCGCAACGAATTTCCAGGAGGGGGATTTAAGTACAGTATGATTGACGGGGCGACAGGCAGCAGCTTTGCCATCCCGACGGATTTAACGGAGGGGATTTATATCTTCCGCTGCAAGCTCACCGCTGCGGGCTGCCATGACGGGTATACACGCGATGTAACTGTGACGGTGAATGCGGCGGTACCATCAAGCAACGCCAATCTGGCGAGCCTGACGGTCAGCGGGGGAACCTTATCCCCGGCATTTGACCCGGGCACAACCGGCTACAGCGTCAGTGTGGCAAACAGCGTCAGCAGCATCACAGCAGGTGCGACGGCGGCGGACGCCGGAGCGACCGTTACCGGCGCGGGTGCGAAAGCCCTGAGTGTCGGAGCGAACACCATCACCATCACAGTTACCGCTGAGGACGGCGTGACCACAAAGACCTACACCGTCACCGTCACCCGTGCGGCGAATTCTGGCGATGGTAATAACAGCGGCGGTTCCCCGAGCACACCAACACCGACACCAACACCGGACCCTTCCACTTATCCGGTTACCGGCAATAGTGCAGAAAGCTGGAGCGGCGTTATGCAGGCACTGCAAGGCGGCGGCTCCGGACAGTTAAATATCAATATGACCGGAACCACAGTTCTTCCGGGAGCGGTGCTGAAAGAGCTGGCAGGGACGAATCAGACCGTTACCTTTACCTTAGGAGACGGAATTTCCTGGAGCATATCGGGAAATGAGATAAAGAAAGCAAGCGAAGATGGTTCGGTACCTGACTGGAAGAATATTGATCTGAAGGTCACGGTGGGAGCCGGACAGATTCCGGAGAAGACTCTGGAAGCGCTGGCAGCGCAGACAGGGGCAGCAAACAAAGAAGGAATCATCCTGTTGAGCCTTTCCCACGATGGAAGCTTTGGCTTTACACCAAGATTATCGGTTTCTATCGGCAGCAGCCAGGCGGGAAGAACAGCCAATCTCTTCTATTACAATCCGGCTACCGGACAGCTGGAGCTGATGTGCACGGCAGCGATTGATTCGGAGGGCAATACGGTATTCCCCTTCAGTCATGCCTCCGACTATGCCATCGCAGTGGACGACGGAACAATTCTGAAAGCAGAGCTTGATAAGCTGGCATTGACACCGGCAAAGAAGACCCTCTATACCGGCGGAAATACCGGGAAGTCAACGGCGCTGAAGGTTAGCCCGCCCGCCAGCTTAAGCACCCTGACAAAGGAAGACAGCCTGTATCCTGTTATCACCTATACCTCCTCTGATCCTAAGGTTGCCGCTGTGACGGCAGAGGGTAAGGTAACTGCGAAAAAGGCAGGGAAGGCAGTAATAACCGTCACGGTTACGGCCGGCGGAGTCTCTAAGGCTTTAAAGACGGACATCACGGTGAAGGAAGCCTATATTAAGCTGGTTAAGGCTCAGAGCAGCCTGAAGCAGGGGGAAAGCTTCACCTATACAGCCACCGGCTATGGAGTGAGCACCGATAAGATCACCTGGACTACCACCAAGAAGTCCATCGTGGTAATTGATAAAAAAACCGGAAAGGCCACTGGCAAATCGGCCGGAACGGATACTGTAGTTGCCAAGTATGGTAGCGTACAAAAAGTAATCAAGGTTATGGTTAAGTAAATTACTTTTATAGTAAATTATTTTTACAGGACGACAGAATGTGAAACAGTACCATCTCTTTTGTTGGAGGGAAGGTACTGTTTTACGTTCTGTTTTTGCGGTAACAAAATCATTGTTATAATCCTTATTTAAACTTATGCTGATCGAAACCTATATGGACCAAAAGGTACCGAAGGACGAATGCCTGCGTGTGCAAATACCGACAGTTTTGAGGAAAAGTCAGAAACTACTAAACGATATGAGACGGACCAGGTTGCTTAGAGCATGTGATAAAACTATCAAAGAAGGGCCACTATTTTACAGAGAGAGAAGTAAATAAATCATACAGCTCGGGAAGAACCTTTTTAAGAGAAACCGGGCGCTTTCTATTCGAATCAAAATAGCAATGAATGCTTTCTCCCCTTGTCCGAAGTTTACCGGTTAGAGCATCTGTAATCTCATATTGGACAGTCATTTTGGTTACGGTCAGGGAAGTAAGGGAAACCTGAATGTTTACTGTATCACCGAAACAGACCATAGACTTGTATTCGCAGGATATGCCAAGCAGTGCAAAGTCGATACCTTCTTTCACAGCACGTTCATAGCCGAAGCCAATCTGTTCCATAAAATCTACCCTTGCTTCTTCCATCCAATGAATATAATTGGCATGATGGATGATACCCATTTGATCGGTCTCATAATAATGTGTTTTTCTTACATATGGTTTGATATCCACGGGAAATACCTTCTTTCGGCTCTATTGTATGAATCTATAATAGTAAGTCCTCTTTTTAGGAGGGGATTAAGAGGTTAAGGAATCCGTTCTAAGTTTCTTAAGATACCTTATCATATTCTCTTCATCTATTTGGTTATATTCATATGAAAGACTGTCTGCAACAAAAACTGCTGCAGTATGGAAAAGTTCACAGGAATGAAATACGGATTCCCAAAGGTTATGATAGTCGGAATAGGTAAGTTCATATAATTCGTAAAGCTCCCCTGGCAGGTATTTCTTAAAATATTTGCCCCACATTCCCACAGATACTTTAAAACCGGTCTGCACACCAATATACCATTCCAGCATTTTATCCAGCTCGGCGTGGACTGTCTCATGATACATTCTCATGGCATAGGGCATCTGATCTCTTACCATAGCCTTGGCAACATTGTTAAGGCACCACCAGAATTCATTGCAGCAGCCGTCATACCAGTTCTTTGAAGGCTTCTTGACCCAGTAACCGCTGTCGTTTGACGGGGGAACGGCAGGAAGGAGATTGTCCTTATCCAACAGGGGGATGGTTAAGGTGTCAAGGGTATATTCTTCCTCCGTCACTTCTTTAATCTGTATATGCAAATCAATACGGTTGCCGTCTAAAAAAAGCATCAGCCAGCCATAGGAGCGGCTGTAATCAACATCCATACCAAATCCCAGGTCATTGGAGTCAGGCTCTTGTACCATGGCAAGTTCTCCAAACTTTTCTATCCAGTTTCTATCTTCCAGAAAGGAAGCCGTTTCTGTGACAACATATACAATATCGTAATCCTGGTAGTTGTCCCTCGTTACATTGGGGTTTGTTCTGGAACCGTTCATGTAAACAGCCCGTATACGCTCATCTTCTTTGGCAATTCCAAGAATCAAACCAAACATTTCATCTTCTGATCGCATGATTTGTAACCTCCGAGTTTGTATTTGTCTATCAGATCCCGGTTAGGAAGCCGGAATTGGGCGATAGAGTTCAAAAATAAGATAATTTCTATAAGCAGGATATGGGATAATACAGTTCACACTCGCAGTAGTGTTTATTGCATCTGGAATAATCCACATATTCGAAGTGGAACAGTTCCTCTAAATCAAACTTCACTGTCGGTGCCCAGGTGCCTAAAATATACTTCCAGATATCACGTAAAGACAGGGAGGAAAGTTCCTCAGGGCAATGTGGGCCCATATACTTAAAGACACCGTATTTATGTGTTTTGATGTGTTGTACTTTCATGCCAGGGGGAAGAATACTGTTCTGGTCCACCATAAGGGAAGGCTGATAATAGGTAAAAGTGGCCTGCTCCTTCGGAATTGTTGTTAAGCCTATGTATATATCTCTTTTGACAGGGTTTGCAATGAGGAGTCTGTGATTATAGAAGAAATCAATCCCATATCTTGTTGCAGTCTGGTTAAGTCGGTTATCTTCTATATCGATGATAAATTCATGTCCGGCAATTTTAAATGCCGGCAATACCGTAACAGAGCGAAAGAACATAAGCCCTTCTCCGGCTTTATTCATAAAATCCGCATTGAAGCGGTCCAGGATCGATAAGGGGGTAGGATTTCTTCGCCATTTGGACGGAGTGGCACCGAATTCTTCCTTAAACAGCCTGCTGTAAGTATGATCGCAGCCGAAGGTGTATTTGGAGGATATAAATTCGATGCTGTTATATTCACTGATTAAGTCCTTTAAGGAGCAGGCTATTCTTCTTCTGCGTACGTATTCCATAAGCCCGGTTCCGGTAGCGCCTTTCCAGATTCGAAGCAAGTGGAACTTTGATACATTCACATTCTCCGAGATATCATCCAGACTCAATTCTTTTAGAAGATTCTCCTCGATATAGTCCGTTGTAGCCTTTATGACGGCAAGCAGATAATTATCCATGAATTCCCTCATCCCAGCAATTTTTGTCCGTTTTTTCCTGTAACAGAATAGTATAATTATACCACATTTGAGAATGAGAACAAGCGTTTTGATGGAAGATTTTTATAGTTATTTTATAGGTTCTTTCGATATGAAAGGAGGAAGAAAGAGAATGGGGAATATTAAGCCTGAAGTGCAGGAGAAATACAATAAGGCAGTGGAAAGCTTTGTTATGAATATTAAGAGCGACCCTAACGTGATTGCGGTAATTGTATGCGGAAGTCTGGCCTATGATGTGGTATGGGAGAAGAGTGATATCGACACTACGGTCATTGTCAGGGATCAGGTGCTTAAAAAGGCTTCCTACTGCATTGCAGAGGATGATATTGTAATTAATGTAAATCTGATCACCCGGAGTGATTTTAAAAGGGGCTTTGAGAGGATGAAGGGCGGAAGTTTCCTGCAATCCTATTACTCAAGGGGGAAGATGGTTTTTACTTCAGATGAAAGCCTTAAGGACTATTTTGAAGAAATGAAAATCATGGACAGGGGAGATGTGAATTTATTCTTATTCTATGCCGCCTGCGAGCTTGTGGGGATTTCTGAAAAATGCCAGAAGTGGATAGAGGTAAAGGATAATCCTCTTTATGCCCAGTATTATCTGTTAAAGGCAGCAGATGTTATCGCCCGGATGGAAGTCTGCAAGACAGGAGAGGCTCCAAGCAGGGAAGCTATTCTAAAGGCAGTCACTTTGTCAGAGAAACTTATGGAGCCCTTTTATCAGGAAGCCATGGCGCATCATTTTACGAAAGAAGAGGTAAACAGATGCATTGCCCTTATTGATAACTACCTGGAGGCAAATCTGGACGCGATAAAGGAGCCGGTAATTGACTATATGAAGGACGGGGAGCTAAAGACACTGACCCTGCTTACAAATCATTTTCATACGGATGGGCATTTTATTGTATCCATATTCGATTATCTGGCAGAAAAGGGAATCATTGAGCGGGTATCCCAGACCATAAGGATAACTCCAAAGAGCAGACTGGCGGTTGAAGAGCTTGGGTTCCTTTACATTCCATGAGCATAGAAAAGCTATTCAGAAGTAACTTACATTAGAAGGAAACTGCATTTTAAATGAAAGGAGAAAGCAATGTCAGTCCGTACAACGATTGAAATATCCGGCGCAAAGCAGAATAATCTAAAGAATATATCTGTCGAAATTCCAAGGGACAAGCTGACCGTAATTACCGGTGTATCCGGTTCCGGTAAGTCCTCTCTGGCCTTTGATGTGGTGTATGGGGAGGGGCAGAGAAGATTCTTAGACTCTATCTCCACCTTTGCCAAGAGCCGTATCAGCCAGTTAAAGAAAGCAAAAGTGGACTATGTAAGGGGTCTATCCCCGGTCATAGCCATTGAACAAAAGAAGTCAAACAACAATCCCCGTTCAACGGTAGGTACCGTAACGGATATCAGCGATTATTTAAGATTGCTCTATGCTACTGCGGGAGCAGGAAAATGTCCGGTCTGCGGTAAGCCCTTAAAGCAGCTTTCGGCGGCCCAGATAGCAGAGCATATAACAACTCTTCCTCTTGGGACGGTAGTTGAACTTAGGGCTCCGGTTTATAAAGTCTATGGGGAGGATTACAGTTATACCTTTGATGCGCTTAGGGAAAAAGGGTATAAGAACCTTTTGGTGGATGGGGAGCCCTTTTCCCTTGCAGATAAGAAAGAGCTGGATGAAAGAAAGGAGTATAAGCTGGAGCTGGTCATTGACCGCTTTACCTTAAGGAGTGATAATTACATCCAGATAGCCAAGTCCATTGAAGCGGCAATGCTTTCACTGGAAGAAGATATTATGATAAAGGTGGAGGTTATAGGCGGTGTTTCGGATTCCTTTTATGAGAATTTTGCCTGTACAGAGCACCATTACTTCCTCTGTGATATGCAGCCTTTTCACTTTTCCTTTAATACACCGGCAAGTGCCTGCCGCACCTGTATGGGTGTGGGACTTTCCTATGTGGTAGAACCCAGGTTTTTGGTAGTTGCACCGGAGAAGAGTATCAACAAAGGAGCTCTAAAGAACACGGTCTATAATACCTCGGGAAAGGACAGTTACCGCACGGTAATTATGTACAGCCTGTCCCAGAAATACGGCTTTAGCCTGGATACTCCCTTTCACGAACTGTCGGAAGAAATCTATGATATTCTTTTTTATGGCACCAAAGGAGAGCCGGTCGAGATGCTCCAGCCGCCTTTTTCCACTAAAAAGAACTGGATTATAGGAAGAGAACGTCCTTTCTGGGGATTTGTCCATGAACTGGAAAGCTGGTATAAGCATTATATCCGCAAATCTTCCACTACAGAGGCCTTTGAGCCAAACTTTATCAAGGAATGCATGATTGAGAAGATATGTCCTGAATGCAGCGGAGCAAGGCTTAAGAAGCAGCGCCTCCTGATAACCGTAGGCGGAAAGAATATTGATGAACTAAGCCGCATGCAGCTGCCGGAACTTCTCGAATTCTTAAACGGCCTGTCTTTTGAAGAAGAAGTACAGGATGTGGCAGCCTCCATTATCCGTGAGATTACTGTCAGGCTAAAGCTTTTAATTGACATAGGACTTCATTATATCAGTTTAAGCCGCAGAAGCGACAGCATATCAGGCGGTGAGATGCAAAGGATTAAGATGTCGACCCAGATAAGCAGTGAACTGATGGGGATGCTTTATGTTATGGACGAGCCAAGCATCGGACTTCATCCGAGAGACTCCTTTAAGGTCATTGAAACCATGAGGAAGCTGCGGGATATCGGAAATACGGTAATCGTGGTAGAGCATGACCTGGATACGATTAAAAGTGCGGACCACATTATTGAAATCGGCCCCGGTCCCGGTATCCACGGCGGAAATGTAGTAGCCCAGGGAACGGTAGAAGATATTATGGCAGAGAAGACTTCCGTAACCGGGAAATATCTGTCGGGAGAGGCTAGAATAGAGATTCCGGTAAAACGCAGAAATCTGGGAGATGATTTTCTTTCCATACAGGGAGCCAGAGAAAACAATTTAAAAAATGTAGACCTTGATATTCCTCTTGGAGTATTTGTATGCGTAACAGGTGTTTCCGGCTCCGGTAAGAGTTCTCTGATAAATGAAATTCTGTATAAGCAGCTTAAGATTGACATGACAGGAGCCAGGATTGTGGCGGGAGAGCACGATTTCCTGTTTGGTGCCGGCTTAATTAACAATATCATTAACATCGACCAGGCGCCCATCGGCAGAAATTCCAAGTCTAATCCGGCTACCTATATCGGAATCTATGATAAGATCAGAGAATTGTTTGCAGCGCAGCCGGAGGCAATGGAGAAAGGCTATCAGGCTATTGACTTTAGCCTGACCCATGCGGGAGGAACCCGCTGTGAGCACTGCTCGGGAGATGGCATCATTGTAACAAATCTGCAATTCATGGCAGATATCGAAACCATATGTCCTATCTGCAAGGGAATGCGCTTTAGCGAAGAAGGGCTGGAAGTGAAATATCACGGCAAGAGTATCGCACAGGTACTGGATATGACCGTGGAGGAAGCCTGTGAATTCTTTAAGGACAATACCTACCTAAAGCATAAACTTGGCATTATGAATGAACTGGGGCTGGGATATATGTGTCTTGGACAGAGTTCCACGACACTCTCCGGCGGCGAAGCACAGAGGGTAAAGCTTGCCTATGAATTATCTAAAATTAAGAAGGGGGCACATAACCTTTATATTCTGGATGAGCCCACTACCGGCCTTCATTTGTCCGATATCCAGAAGCTCTTATTAAGCTTAAATAAGCTGGTGGATAAGGGACATTCGGTTATTGTGATTGAACATCACCTGGATGTCATAAAGTCAGCGGATTATATTATTGATATGGGTCCGGAGGGCGGCAGCAAGGGGGGCTACGTAGTTGCCGAAGGAACACCGGAGCAGATTATTAAGGCAGAGAACTCCTATACCGGAAGGTATTTAAAGGAAGTAATAGGAGCTGTATAACAGCTCCTATTCTACCGATTTTAAAGATTCAACCATATCAATTTTTCTAAGATTAAAATAAGTAGTAATCTGCATAATCACAGAAAAGACAATCGTGATTAAAAAAGTCCATAGGAAGCTTAAACCCTTGATGGATTTAAAATATACAAACTCGTCTCTTTCTATGATTCCTATTACAAAATGATGTAATCCGATACCTAAGAGAAGTCCGGCAGCGATGCTGATTAAGGTCAGAAGAAAGGCCTCCCGGTAAATATATTCGTTTGTTTCCATATCGTTAAAGCCAAGAACTTTTAAAGTGGCAATCTCACGCTTCCTCTCACTGATGTTAATAGACGTCAGATTGTAAAGCACAATCACCACTAAGAGGCAGGATACAAAGACAAGCAGAAGGACAACACTGTTTAAGCTGCTGTTTTCCTTTAGAGCCCGCGACAGGATATCATCCGTAAAGGTTACATTCACCACGAGATTGCTGTCAAGCAGGCTTTTGGCAAGTGTGCTTTTGTCTCCCTTGTAACCTGAAACAATCATATTATAGGAAAGATCTTTTTGAAATATCCTGGTATAAAGGCCTTTGCTGATATAGATATAATTTTTTAAATAATTTTCTGCAATATCGGAAACAGGCAAAGCAAAGGAATTATTATCGGAGTCTTTTATTTTTAAAATATCACCCTTTTTTATCTTGTAAATGGTGGCGATTTTCTCTGAAATAATAACTCCGGTATCATTTAAGCCGGCAGTATTTCCTGTCTTATAGTTCTTAAGATTGTAGTAGCCGGGGAAAATTTCCTCATCCTGCGGTACGATTAAATAGGCATCCAGTTCCTTCTTTTTCGACTGGCAGGTAACAGATGTCTGCTTTATCAATAAGGGATTTGTAATGTCATCCTCCAGGTTTATGGTATCATCTTTTAGTACAATCATATCGCTGTACCGGAAGATATCCCCATACTGTTTCTCTGCTATACCGTTGAAACTGTCTTTGATACCAAAACCTGTGAGCAGCAATGCCGTACAGCCGGCTATCCCGATGATTGTCATAAAGACTCTGGGTTTATAGCGAAAGATATTACGCATGGTTACCTTCCAGGTAAAGGAAAGGTGTTTCCAGATAAAACCGACTTTCTCAAGCAGGATAATCTGGCCTTTCTTAGGCGGAACCGGACGCATCAGGGCGGCAGGACGTTCTTTTAATTCATGATGGCAAAAGGCAGCAGTTACAATGGTCATAAGCAGTATGGCAACAGCCAGAATGGAAAATAAGCTTATGGCATCAAATTGCAGAATTAACGGCGGCAGGTTATAAGGAAAACAGTTGTAGACGATTTTCGGAATGACAGTACAGCCAATAAAATATCCGCTGATACTGCCCAAAACCGTAGCAGACAGAACATAAAGGAGGTAGGTTGTTACGATGCTTTTGTCATGAAAGCCTAAAGAAGCTAAGGTACCAAGCTCTGCGCGCTCTTCTGCAATCATGCGCCCCATAGTATTGGAAGTCATTAGCACAACAATCAGCATAAAAAATATGGGAATGATTACAGCAATCTGTTTAATGGTATTGGCAGCGGCTTTTAAATCATCATACCCGTTAACAACATTGTTTCGCTCCAGAATGGTCCATTTGGGCTTTTCGATTTCCGAAAGTTTATCCCTGGCATCCTGCAGCTTATTTTCTGCGTCGGCTATCTTGGTTTGGAATTCCTTTAAGTTCTTATTGTATTCGTCATATCCGTCCTTTAGTTTTTCATCATTTAGGGTAAGTTCTTCCTCACCTTTTTTTATTTGTTCTTTGGCACTTTCAATCCGGGTGTTAAATTCAGCAATCCCCTGATTTAACTCTTTTTCCTTTGCTGCAAGGCTCTTAATGGACTCATTTAGTGTAACAAGTCCCTTATAGGAAGCAGAATGGCCTTGAATCTGTGATTTAAGCTGCTGATATTCGGCACTGTCTTTGGGAAGTTTGCTTTGCTTGGCCTTTAAGATTTCAAGAGCCGTGTTTAGCTCTGTTATTTTGCCCTCCAGTTCATTTTCCTTCATGCCGTATTTTTTTAAGGTAGAATCAATATTACTCCAGCCGTCTGCAATCTTTTCCTTTGCATCTTTAAAAGCAGCATTCTGAGTAGTAATAGTTTGGTTTAGGTCTGATTCCTTCTTTGACAGTTCTTCTTTGGCATCACTTAATTTTGAGGTATTTTCATCAAGGGTATTCTTAGCATCGGATAGCTTTTTTTCGCCCTTTGTTTTTTCCTCTTCAAAATCCTTTTGGTTTTTTTGAATTTCGTTGTTTGCCTTATCGTAAATCTCCTGATATCTGGCGCTTTCCCTTGCCGGTTTTATACTTTCAATTTCGGTTTGAAGTGCTGAAATGATATCTTTGTATTCTTCAGAAAAAGCATTGAGATTCTTCGTACCTGCGGCTTGTATATTGATAAGAGTATACACATCCAGGATAAAATTCTCTTTCTTTACATAGAAATAGGAATAGAGCTTTCCGTCACCGACAGTAGTACTTCCGTAATCATCCGATAAAAAAAGAGGCGTTTTTACGGTACCCACAACGGTAAATTCGGTGTTCTTAAGATTGTCACTTTCATCGCTGGTTATCTTGATTTTATCACCGATTTTATAGTGCTTATTGTCGGCGGCACATTCGGTTTCACTTTCAGGCATACGGCCTTCCAACAGCTTTACAGTATTAACCTCTTCCTCGATTGCCTGAATCCTTAAGGCTTTTCCCTGCTCCAGCACATCAAGAGAATAGCTTGGTGTAACGGAACTTACGTTTTTTAAGGCTTTTAGGGCATCCGCATCCTCTGCGGTCAATCCCAAAGTACTTACTATTTGAAAATTCATTAATTTTTGGGACTGCATATAACTGCTTAAGGAGGAGGTAATGTCCGGGACACTTTCCTTTATTCCGGCAAAGAAGCCTACTCCTACCAGTACAATTAGAAAGAGGGAGAGGAATCTTCCTATTGATTTTTTTATTTTAATCAGAGTATTTTTATACAGCACGTTTATCACCACACAATTTCACTTGGATTTTTAGGGTTCTCATTGAGAATAACATGATTTACGGTTCCGTTTTTAATATGGATGACCTTGTCGGCGATATCTGCCAGCACTGCATTGTGGGTTATGATAATAGTTGTTGTCCCCATTGTTTTGCAGGTATTTTGAAGCAGCTCGATAATTAGCTGACCGGTGGTGCTGTCAAGAGCTCCGGTAGGTTCATCGCATAATAAAAGCTTGGGATTCTTGGCAATTGCCCTTGCAATAGCAACCCGCTGCTGTTCACCGCCTGAGAGCTGTGCCGGGAAATTATTCATACGGTCGGATAGGCCGACCCGTTCCAGGATAGTTTTTGGGTCAAGGGAATCCCGGCATATCTGGCAGGCAAGTTCTACATTTTCAAGGGCTGTCAGATTTGCTACCAGGTTGTAGAACTGAAAGACGAAGCCGATATCATTGCGCCGGTAGTTTACAAGATTTTTTTTATTGTATTTGTGAACCTCATTATTGTCCACCAGGATGCCGCCGCCGCTTGGACTGTCCATACCGCCTAAAAGGTTTAGGACGGTAGTTTTTCCCGCGCCTGAGGGGCCAAGTATAACAACCAGTTCTCCCTTTTCTACCGTAAAAGAACAGTCCTTTACTGCGGTTATGGTCACATCTCCCACTGTATATTCCTTTTTTATATTTGTTAGCTCAATAAAAGCCATGTATATTCCTCCATGAATTCGTTGTGTATATTATTAGACAAGGTGTTGAATACCTATCCTTGATATAGTATACTGACGGCATGTAATTAATTCAACAAGCAAAAATTTGAGAAATGAAAATTAGACAACAGATTTTATAAATGTGTTGGGAAAGTAACAAATAAAATTCAAAATGGGGATGAAGAGGATGATATGAAAGAAAAGAAAAACGACAGGCGGGTAAGGTACACGATCATGGTTATTAGGCAGAGCTTTGTAAAATTATTAAAGACAAAGCCCATTGCAAAAATCACAATCAAGGAAATCTGCGAGGAGGCAGATATCAACAGAGCCACATTCTATGCTCATTATCAGGATCAGTATGACTTGCTGCAGCAGATAGAGGATGATATCATTGACAACATCAATCAGTATCTGGGCAGCTATGATTTAAGAAATGCCCATGAGGTGCCGGTTGAAATGCTTGATAAAATATTAGAATACATAAAAGAAAATTCAGAAATATTTGATGTACTTTTAAACTCCAGCGGAGATATTAAATTTCAGCAGGAAGTTACCAATATAATCGGGAGACAGCACTTTGCGTTGCAGACAGCAAAAGAGGATGATGCCGAATATGTATATCTGTTTTATGCCAATGGCTGTATCGGTGTTATATTAAAATGGTTAAAAGACGGAATGAAGAAACCGGTAAAGGAAATAACCGAATTGATACTGGGGCTATCTTCCAATGGTGTGGAAAACTTTAAGGGATGTTAGGTGTTCGGCTTGACAGAAAATGAAAAGGAGTAAAGAATCACATGCAAAGTGCGAAAATAAACAGGGAATATGAGGATTCCGGCTATCAGGAGGCATATCCCTCCTTTACAGAATCGGTAATGATGCTTACGATGAAGGACGGAATTAACCTTAAGACATATATCTACAGACCTGCGGATAAAGAGAACAGGCTGCCGGATAATTCTATACCTGCTATCCTGGTGCGAAGCTGCTATCCTTCGCAGATGGAGGCTTATAAAAGCCACGGTGAAAACCTGGCCAAAAGGGGATATGCCTTTATTCTGCAATTTTGCAGAGGAACGGGAGGTTCTGAAGGAGAGTGGGTTCCGAATGTAAAGGAAAGAGAGGATGGGCTTGTAACCGTTAACTGGCTGAATGAACAGAGTTGGGTGGATGCAATCGGCTACTGGGGGAATTCCTATCTGGCCTTAACAGGCTGGGCCATAGCGGATATGGTTCCGGAAAAAGTAAAAGGAATGTGCCTGACCCATTATGGTACGGACCGCTTCTATTCCGCTTATGAAAAAGGAATGTTCCGTCAGGATGTACTTACCTCCTGGGCTATGGACAATGCCGGGTTTCCGGTTACGGCGGATTACCTGGAATCCTTAAAATATATGCCCCAGGCAGAGGTGGATGAAAAGCTGTGGGGAGGACGCCTTGACTGGTACAGAGAGTGGATTCTGAATACCCACAGAGAAGATGAGTACTGGCAGCAGGGATTTTGGAAAGAATTATATGAAATACCCTCCAAGGTAGAGGTTCCCTTATATATACGGAGCGGCTGGTATGATCACCACCATGGAAGCTCGATGCATACGTGGGATAATCTCGCACAGGAGGCAAAGGAAAAGTCCTGGCTGGATATCGGCGGTTGGAATCATTCCTTTCATTCCTGCCTTGAGGACTGTAAGACAGAGAACAGCAGGAACAGTGAAATCTTTGCTATCCTTGAATGGTTTGAGCTGGTTTTAAAGAGGAAAGAGACTCCCAAACAGCGGATTCGTACATACGCTATAGCTGCTGATTGTTGGCTTGAGAATAAAATATGGCCGGAAGAACCGGATAAGGTTCTTACCTGGTATCTGGGAAATCGTACACAGGAAGAACAAAAGAAAGAAATAGGCGGAACTCTTCAAATAGAAGCAGAAAAAGCAGAAGGGGAATTCACCTATGAATATGACCCGGATAACCCTGTGATTTCTAAAGGCGCAGAATCCCTCCTAAAAAATATGGCTCATAACGGAAGCTTAAAACAGCCTAAGGCAGGCAGACGGGCTGATGTTTTAAGTTTTCTATCGAAACCGATAGAAGAGAATATTCTGATCAGCGGAAAAATGAAGGCAATACTCTATGTATCTTCGGACTGCCCGGATACGGCCTTTACTGTTAAAATTATGGAAGTCAGGGAAAATGGGGATGCCTACAGTATCCGTTCTTCTATCACAGACCTTTGCTATGATATCGGACATACTTATGAGCCGGGGACAGCGGTGGAAGTTTCCGTTGATATGTGGGATATCGTCTATGAATTGCAGAAAGGCTCCGTACTGCGGATTGATATATCCTCCTCTGACTTTCCGCAGTATCATATTCACAGTAATTATGCCGGGAATTGGGCACTGGCCACGAAGCGCCAAAAAGCCATGCAAAAGATATACAGCGGGAAAGTTTATGCTTCAAGGCTTGAAATACCTGTAAAAATTACGGACTGCAAGTGAATTTGCGATATGCATGGGGGTTAAAATGCGAAATTTAAAAAATGATTTTGCCGAATCTGTAAAGAAGATGCTGGACAGTAAGACCCTGGATAAGATAACTGTCACAGACATTGTGAATGATTGCAAGGTTTCCAGGCAGGCATTTTATTATCATTTCAGTGATATTTATGACATCGT
This sequence comes from Anaerocolumna xylanovorans DSM 12503, assembly GCF_900143645.1. Taxonomy (GTDB): domain Bacteria; phylum Bacillota; class Clostridia; order Lachnospirales; family Lachnospiraceae; genus Anaerocolumna; species Anaerocolumna xylanovorans. Next base: position 141,584 of record NZ_FRFD01000003.1, read on the forward strand.
TGAATGGATTTTTAAGCAGGAAACGGAATATGCCCTGGAAAAGCACCAGAATATAGACACCTGGCAGATTGGTTATTGCAATCTGTTAAATTGGCTTAGGGATAACCGCTCTCTTGTAACGAATACCTATAAGTCCATCCAGCGTGAATATATTGAGAATTTTATGTACAATGTACTGTTTAACCATATCAATCAGGTGGTGGAAGATCAGGCAAAGGGATTTAATGTAAGCAAATACCAGAAGGAATTTGTGACGAAATATTTTACGCTGGCATTCAGCGCTATCGCTTTGGACTGGATACGTAATGGGATGAAGGAAGAACCGCAAAAAATCGTAAAGAATATTGAGGTACTGGTCAGAGGGGATTTTAAGAAGGCCCTGGAAAAGATGCATGCTGAAAATATGCTTTACAGATAACCGATGGTGTAAATTGTACTTTATGAATTCGAGGTATATATTGAGATTATAATATTTCGAAGGAGGTATTTGTACATGTATTATACAAATGGTAATTATGCGGCTTTTTCAAAACCTTTAAAATCCAGCACCGCTGACGGCAAAAAGGCATATTTAGTCGGCGGAGGGCTGGCAGCGTTGTCCGCGGCAGCCTTTCTGATCAGAGATGGACATATGGAGGGCAAAAACATATGTATTTTGGAAGAATTGTCTCTGCCCGGCGGTGGCTGCGATGGTATCAAGGACGACAACAGAGGATTTATCATCCGCGGAGGACGGGAAATGGAGGACCATTTCGAGTGCCTGTGGGATTTATACCGCTCTGTTCCATCACTTGAACTGGAGAATGCATCCGTGTTAGATGAATTTTATTGGCTGAACCAGTCTGACCCTTCCAGTTCCCCCGTAAGAGTAACGGTAAATCAGGGAAAGGATGCCGGTACTTTGCACAAATTCACGCTAAGTGACACAGCAGCTATGGAACTTTCCAAACTGGTGCTTATACCGGAAGAGGCACTTGATGATAAAAAGATTACAGATGTATTCAGTGAGGATTTCTTTGCTTCGAATTTCTGGCTGTTCTGGCGTTCCATGTTTGCTTTTGAGGAATGGCACAGTGCTATTGAAATGCGCAGGTATCTGACCCGTTTTATCCACCTGACCCATACGCTGACGGATCTTTCCGGTCTGCGTTTTACAAAGTATAACCAGTACGAATCCCTGATACTTCCTCTCGTTAAGTATCTGGAAGCAGAGGGCGTGCAGTTTAGATACGATACAATAGTAACAAACATTGAGTTCGACTGTAAAGCTGATAAAAAGGCGGCAAAGAAAATCATATGTACATCTAAGGGAGAAGATACCGGCATCTTTCTCGCAGAGAGTGATTTAGTGTTCATAACCCTTGGATGTAACACAGAGCAGTCTGGACTTGGGGATGATGACCATCCGGCAGCGGTTCCCGAAGGTATCGGTCCTTCCTGGGAGTTGTGGAAGAACATTGCAGCACAGGATGAAGCGTTTGGAAAACCGGAGAAGTTCTGCGGTGATGTAGCCGGTTCCAATTGGGAATCAGCCACCATAACCTGTCTGGATGATAAAATTCCGGCTTATATTTCAAAACTAACCGGCAGAAATCCCTATAACGGAAGAATTGTAACGGGAGGTCCTATTACCGTAAAAGATTCCTCTTGGCTTATGAGCTGGACGGTAAGCCGGCAGCCTCATTTTAAGGCACAGTCACCTGACCAGATAGCGGCCTGGGTGTACGGCCTGTTCTCTGATGTGAATGGAGATTATGTTAAAAAGCCTATGAAGGACTGCACCGGTACGGAAATTGTGGAAGAATGGTTATACCATATTGGAGTTCCGGCAGAGGAGATTACAGAGCTTGCAAAGAATCACGCACATTGTATTCCCTGTATGATGCCCTATGTCACTTCTTATTTTATGGTAAGAAAAGCAGGCGACAGGCCGGATATCGTTCCAAAAGGCGCTGTGAACTTTGCTTTCATCGGTGAGCATGTGGAAACTCCAAGAGATACGGTATTTACAACGGAATATGCTGTGCGTACCGGTATGGAAGCAGTTTACACGCTCCTTGATGTGGGAAGGGGTGTTCCCGAAGTATTTGGTTCGGCCTTTGATGTACGTATGCTTTTAAAGGCTACTGCAAGTCTTTTGGATGGGAAAAAGCTCAGTGAGATTGCCATGCCGCAGGATAAAAAGATGGCTCTTGGAAACCTTTTAAAAGAAGCTAACGGCACTGTTATATTAAAACTGCTGAAAGAAGCCGGACTTATCTAGTACAATATGCTAAAAGAAGCCGGATAGTATAAAGGGTATTTAAAATTAAGGTACGGGCGGCAGATGAACAGAGAATCTGCCTGCACGTACCTTTTTAAACAGGTGACTATAAGTTTCGGTTGATAAAATCCTTAATGATATCCAGCAATTCATTGCCCCAGAAGGAACCTTCGTGGGGAGCTCCGTCTACACAGATAAGTGTTGCATCGGCGCCTGCATCGGACAGCCTGTGATATATCAGTTCACTCTGGGAGTAATCCACGACAGTGTCTTGGTTGCCTTGCAGAATTAAGAAAGGCGGATAGGTAATTCCCTCTTTTATATGATTCACAGGATTCATTTCTAACAGTTTCTCTAAGTTTTCTTTTGTGTCTTCCCCGCGAAGGGCTGCAAAAAGTGCTTTCGTATCTTCATCCATTTGTGGAATATTTTCTATTACATCAGATAAATCTGTAGGGCCAAAGCAGTCAACAGCCATTTTTACGGAATCTGAAAATTCCGGGTATTCTTCTGTTTTATAACGCTTCTCATCTCCTGTAAGACCTACTAATAAAGCGGTATTGCCGCCGGAGGAAGTTCCCCAGATGCCGACTCTTTTAGGGTCAATCTGATATGTGTCAGCATTTTTTCTAAGAAAACGGATTCCAGTCTTTATGTCCTCTAAATATGCCGGAAAAGGATGTCCGTCAAGACAGTTCCGGTGGGTCAGCGTGGCAACTACATAACCTTCTCTTGCAAATTGTGCCAGCTGAGGCAGTTCATAATAGACATCAGGAAAAGTCCATGCACTGCCCTGTACAAATACAATCAAAGGATATCGGGGCTGTTCTTTTGCAGATTCATCTGCCCAGGGTTTTACAATCTGCATCTTTAAATCGACTCCCTGCCCGGTGGAAAATACAACATCAGGAATCATAACTGCCATGCCTTTTAAGGTCGGGTTGTTTTTTATTACTTTCACTTCTTTGTACGCCATAATAATCCCTTTCCTGAATATAAAATCTTTAATTTGATATTCGCCTGTTACATGTATATTACCATAAAATAGCGGATAAATGTAAAGAATCTTAAAGGGTAAGGATAGTAAATTGTACAAGAAGGGAAGTCAGTGAAAGAATCACCCAGCAGGCCAAACCTAACAGGATAGGTTTTAAGCCGTTTTTTACAAGTTTTACGAGGTTGGTGTTAAGTCCGATTGCCGACATAGCCATAACGATAATGTACTTTCCGGTCTTTACAAGCAGTTCCTTTGAGAAATCCGGCATCGGAAGAAAGGTACTGATAATAGAAGCAATGACGAAGCCTAAGATAAACCAGGGAAATATCTTAGACAGCCTGTAATTTAATTTATTCTCCTGTGATTTTTTTCTGGAAACAAATAGTGCAAGAACAAGAGTTACGGGAATAATCATAAGTGTTCTTGTAAGCTTTACGATAACGGCGAGATTTCCGGCTGCATTGCTAAAGGAATATCCGGCAGCAACGACGGAAGAGGTATCGTTTACGGCGGTCCCTGCCCATAGCCCAAAATGGTAATCGGTCATGCAAAGCACATGACCCAGAAAAGGAAAAAGAAAAGCAGCAATAACGTTAAATAGAAAAATAGTAGATATGGAGCGTGCCACATCCTCATCATCAGCCTGTATGACAGGAGCTGTGGCTGCAATTGCGGAACCGCCGCAGATAGCAGTACCGACACCGATCAGGATATTGGTATTCTTTTCTATCTTTAATACTTTTCCCATAAAAAAAGCACCTAAGAAGGTGGCAGTAAGGGTAAAAAGCATCAGAACGATGGTCTGGCTTCCTACCTTTAAGACACTGTAAAGATTCATATTAAAACCAAGCAATATAATGGAATATTGCAGAAGCTTTTTTGAAGTATATGTAATTCCGGTCTCAAGGGACTGTGGCCTTTTAAAAAATGCCAGTATCATTCCAAACAGGATTCCAAGCACCGGACTTCCGATAATGGGAAACTTCCCGCCGATTAACCAGGCCGGTATTGCAATGATAGCAGTCAATAATATCCCCGGTATTCTGCTGTGATTTTTGAACATAATGCCACTTAATTTGTTTTTTGTTAATTTAGCCATGTTTACACCTATTGCTGCCACAAATAATATGAGGGGAAGAATCCGTATGTAGCAGCTTTCTTTTTCTGTATTTTCTTCCACTTATTTTTTTGTCTTACTCCTTACCAGACAATAAATAATCAGGTCTTGTATCAGTATATCCCTTGACTGTTTATAAGTAAAATATTATTATCTTATACATATAATAAGTAAATAATTATGGATATAAAAGGAGTGGATAGTATTGACCTTACGGCATTTTCAAATATTTGTAGCAGTCTGCGATCATAAGAATATGACAGCTGCCGCAAGCACCATGTTCATGTCACAGCCCGCTGTCAGCCAGGCGGTATCCGAGCTTGAGGAGTATTATAATGTACGTCTTTTTGAAAGGTTATCAAAGAAATTATATCTTACCCAGGCAGGAGAAAAATTATTAAGTTATGCCAGGCATATCATAGGACTTAATGCGGCAGCGGAAAATGAAATGCGGGCCTTGAGTGAGAGTGGAAGGTTAAGGATCGGTGCCAGCGTAACAGTGGGTTCCTGTGTTCTCCCAAAGCTGGTAGCTGATTTTAGTAAGGTATTTCCGGGACTTAAAATCGAAGTAACAGAGGACAATACCTCCAAAATTGAGCAGTTGATCATAAATGATAAGCTTGATTTAGGACTGGTGGAAGGTGAAATTACATCCCAGGATATCATAAGCAGACCTATGGCAGACGATATTCTGGTTCTGATATGCGGGGCTGGTCACCCCCTTGCAACACGTAACAGCATTGAACCCTATGAACTGGAGAAAGAGAATTTTATTCTGCGGGAAATAGGAAGCGGAACAAGAAAGACATTCGAGGATGTTATGGCAGAGAATTCCCTGAAATGGACTGCAACCTGGACCTGCAATAATACGGACACCATCAAAATGGCTGTGGCAGAAGGCCTTGGCATCTCTGTGATTTCAAAGAGGGCAGTCAGTAAGGAAATAGAGGAAGGAATTCTTAAGGTTATAAATGTAAATGGTCTTTATTTTAAGCGTCAATTTAAGCTGATCCATCATAAGAATAAATATTTAACAGAGGCTATAAAGAAGTTTACCAAAGTTTGTCTGCAAAACCAGTAAAACCATGTGAATAGACGGTGTATCCCAACTATTTTGTTGACATGTATGAGAAATTCTTGTATGCTTGTGGTAGATTTAGTTTGTCGGTTTATTACTGATGTGCAGGCGGATTTGGAGGTGCATGGGGTTTTCAACTAATAGCAAATTAAGTATGGGCCTGACTGGCATGGAAGGGTCAGAATTATTTTGAGTATATGTATAAATATGACAGGGTGTCTTCAAAAGTATAATATTTTCTTCACAGTCTATAATATAGTTAAGATTTTACATCTCTATTTCTATTTTTATTGGCGTCTGGAAGAATATACCTTTGCGGCGCTCTTTTTTTACCACCAATTAAACAACAACATATGAATGACGTTTTATGAAGATTATGGGGTGATTTCCAAATGATTAAAAGGCATACAATTGCCAGTGCCATAATGATAGCTGCCATTTGTACCATAACCAGTGTGTTTTTCTGGATATCTTATCAGCGTATAAATATGGTATATCAGGAAGAAACGCAGGTTACAATTACAAATATAAGAAAACAGTTTCTGAAAGATACCGTCAATAATATCATTCAGGATATAACGGCGGACAGGGAAAATGAACGGGAGCATTATAAAAAAATTATTGATTTAAGATATAAGACACTGTCCTATGAGCAAAATCTGTCGGGTAAAGGGTATGCGGATTATTTTGCCCGTTGGTTTGGCTCTGATTTTTCAAAAGATATCAATGAAAATGAATGGACAGTTTTTTTATGGAATGACAGCAGTAAAAAAGTACTTTATGACCCTGCCAGCTTGGTTAAGGAGGATATAGACAAAACTCTGGGGGAGATAAAGCCTCAGATGCTTTATTACCGGATTATCGCCCATGGGAAAATTTACGGTTTTATCGGTGTAAGTAAAGGACATGTCGATAACAGGGTAAAAGAGACGGCAGCTGATAAGATACGAAAACTGAAATTCGACAATGGCTCCTATGTGTGGGTAAATGAAATCATCCATTATACAGGAGGCAAGGATTACGCAATCAGATTGGTGCATCCGAATCTCCCAAAAACAGAAGGAGTATACCTGTCAACGGATATGACCGATATTAAAGGAAACCGTCCCTATGCGGAAGAACTGGCAGGAGTAAAAGCACACGGGGAACTGTTTTTTACCTATTATTTTAAGGAGTTGGATAACAATATCGTATCGGAAAAGCTGACCTATGCCAAATTGTATAAGGATTTTAATTGGGTCATTGATATGGGCATTCCTTTAAATGATATCCGGCAATATATAGACCATACCAATGCTAAGAGTATGAAAACTGTAAGAAGCCAAATGATAGCTCTTGTGGCGTTGATGGTTGTTTTTCTTTCTTTCGGTTTGTTTCTTTTTCTCTTACTTGAAAGGTTTTATGCAAAAAGTATGAGAAAACAGATGGAACTGGAAATGAACAAGGATACTTTATCAAAAGCCCATAGCCGCAGATACGGTACCATTGAGCTGGTGAAGGCATTCAAGGAATATAAGAAAAACAGAATAACGGATACAGCAATTATTATGTTTGATGTGGATGATTTCAAAGGAATCAACGATAATTTCGGGCACGATGTGGGAGATAAAGTATTGACTCAAATTGTAAACAGGGTATACCAGGTGATACGAAGCACAGACTGCCTGATTCGCTGGGGAGGAGACGAATTCGTAGGTATCTTCCGCGGACTTAAGGAAGAAAATTCCGTCTATGCAGCCGAGAAGGTAGTAACCGCTATAGCAGATTTAAAAATACTGCAGGGAGAGGAAGTCATAACTCCTACTATTTCACTTGGTATCGCGTATTTTGAGGGAAAAGATGAAACTTTTGAGGAGGTTTTAAAGAGGGCCGACACAGCAATGTATATGTCAAAAAGAGAGGGTAAGAATAAGGTAAGCCTTTATAGGAAGGGGTAAAAAGAAGGACATAATGCTTTCCGGCCTGTCGGCCATTGGCATTATGTCCTTCTTTTAATCACGATAATATTACTGCTGTTCGTTGGTTAAGTGGAACTTTTCTAAGATATAGAAAGTAAGGGAAAGTGCCATACCAACAACACATGCAAGTACCATACCTTTTAAGGTAACCTGGCCGATTTGTAACGCCACACCTGACAGACCTGTTATGAAGACAACGGAGGTCAGAACAAGATTACGGCTGCGGCTGTAGTCTACCTGTCCGTCTACCATAACACGGATACCGGAAGCTCCGATAGTGCCATATAAAAGGAAGGAAATTCCGCCGATAACCGGTCCTGGAATGGTCTGAATTAAGGCTGCAACGGGCCCTATAAAGGATGATAGAATGGAGAGAATGGCAGCACCTGCGATAACCTGTACGGAATAGACCTTTGTCATAGCCATAACGCCGATGTTTTCACCATAAGTAGTGGTAGGAACAGAACCAACAAAACCGGAGAGCATAGTGGAGATGCCGTCTGCTAACAGGGAACGATGCAGACCGGGATCTTTAAGGAGGTCTTTTTCAACGATTTTACTGGTAACAATCTGATGTCCAATATGTTCGGAGGCAATAACCAGGATAACCGGCAATATCATAATAATAGCTTCAAGCTTAAACTTAGGTAATTGGAAATTAGGAATTACAAAGAGGTGAGCATGAAGCGCATTACTAAGATCAGCTGTTGTTACAACCTTTGTGATAAGTGCTGTAATGTATCCTGCAACGATAGCAACTAATATGGGGATTACAGCAAAGAATTTGCGAAAGAGTATATTGCCAAATACGGCGACTGCCAAGGTTACAAGAAAGACCAGAACATTTTTGGAATCAATAACTTTAACTTTATCAGAAAGGATAAGTCCGGCTTGGTCAGCGGCGGTTTGGGCAAGCTCTAAACCGATGAGAGCTACAACAGGTCCCATGGCTGCGGCGGGAAGTACGATATCAATCCATTTGACACCAAACTTATAAATGATGAAAGATAAAAGACAGGCGGCAAGGCCAACTGCGATGAAACCGCCCAGTGCGTAAGGATAACCCCATTGGGTGATAACGATACCGGCGGGCCCAAGAAAAGCAAAGCTGGAACCGAGATAAGCGGGAGCTTTGCCTTTTGTAATAAAAATAAATAACAGTGTGCCAATACCATTCATCAACAGTACAACTGCGGGATTGATATTGAAGAGAATCGGGACTAAAACCGTTGCACCAAACATGGCAAACATGTGCTGAAGCGATAGAGGAATCAGAAGCTTCGGCGCTACCTTTTCTTCGACTTGAATAATTCTTTTGTTTTCCACAAAAAAGACCTCCTTCTTGATTTTCTTGAGTAGTATAACACGGACTTCGATGGATTTCTATAACAAAATTTAAATATTTATTATTTTTTTTACTCTTAGTCCCCAGAAATTATAAATTATAACAATAAAATTACTGAAATGCCAAATTTAACCTGTATATTATTAACAGGAATTAAAAAAGGCTGCAAGAGCAGCCTTTTCATCTTTATTTTCATTTCCACTGGCAGAGACAGTTAACATATCTCTAGATTATTCCTGCACACCAGTTAATTGCATTGCATAAAAGCTGTTTAAAATCTTCCTGCTGCCAGGCACTTAACGTATGTCCGGGAGTCAGCACACATAAGCGGCCTTTTCCTATATTTCTGGTATATCCTCCGACTTGCTCTCCTCCGGTTGCAGAATAAGTCCTTAAGAAAATATCGGCATCGGAAGCAGTTAATTTGATATTGTAATGTTCATCTCTTACAGTGAAATCCCTGACATTGTCAACGATGGGATGTGCGGCAGATGCCTTCACCTCCACCATACAGCGGGGCGGATGTCCAACGAAATAGTTCCCGACAAAATCGGTATAAGATTCACCTTCCTTGGATGTGTTTCCGGCATGGAGAGAGAGAAAACCTCCGCCGTTTCTTACATATTCTTCGAATTCTTTCGGGCAGACCTCCGTAACCCCTTCTTCAAACCAGGGAAAGGTATTGGAGGAATTCACGACATTTCCCTTACAGCAGATAATTACCGGGTATTTTGCAATCATCTCTGGGGTTAAGATATCTTTGGCTGCTTTGATAACAGTAAAGTTATAAAGGTCCTTAAGAGGTTCAATGCCTAATTCCACAACTTCGGCAGGGTGCCAAAGGTCATCGCATAACAGCAATACATCATTCATATAAAATTACTCCTTGCAGATTCAGTCTTATGTTATTGTATGTCTATTCTTATAGTATATCCAAAGACAGGAAAAATGTCGAGGTGCGAAATTATACCTGGATACCCATGTCTGTACAATTGCCTTATATCCGCTATCCTTGGTTGATTTCACCTATAAGAGGTGATAAAATAAGGCGGAGAAAGTTTGAAAGATGCACAGAGATGGAGGTAAATCATGGGAAAGGCCGCTGTAATTACAGGAGCTGACAGAGGACTTGGGTTGGCGATTGTCAAAGAATTTTTAGAAAAAGGCTATTTGGTATATGCCGGACAGTATATGGCAGAATGGGGAGAACTTGGAGATTTAAAGAAAGAGTACGAAGATAAGCTTCGTATTATACCATTGGATGTAGGTGACGACTCATCTGTTAAAAATGCCTGTAAATTAGTTCAGGCAGAAACAGATTCTATTGATATGCTTGTGAATAATGCAGGAATCGCAGGCTCTGCCGGGGATATATACGAATTGGAGGAATTAGAGCGCGGTTTAGCCATGTACAATACCAATTGTCTGGGAGCCTTGCGTATGGTACATGCTTTTTTGCCCCTGCTGGAAAAAGGAGAGGAAAAGAGGCTGTGCTTTGTATCTTCAGAGGCGGGAAGTATCAGTGTATGCCACCGCGGGGAAGGATTTGTATACCCAATGTCAAAAACGGCCCTTAACATGGCAGTCCGTATGTTATTTGAAGAATTATACCCCAAAGGTTATACCTTCCGTCTATTTCACCCCGGTTGGGTAAAATCCTATATGTCCGGTACGAAAAGCACTGTGGGTAAATTTGAACCGGAAGAATCTGCTGCATCAGCCTGCAAATTCTTTGCAGAAGAGTTAATGCAGGAGGACGTACTAAGAATGTATGATAACGAATTTGCTGTATGGCCTTTTTAGACAGGCCGCAGATATTCAGAAAAGAGGTCATTATGGGATATAAAGTAGCAATAGAAGGACAATCAGATTCCTTTAAAGAGGAGCTTAACAGGGAATTTAAGAAAGCCGGGCATGAGGCAGCAGAAAGCGGAGCAGTGGATATTCTTGTATACTGTATTAATCCGCTTTCCTGTGAGGCAACGGATTATGATGCTTTATTAAAGGCATATGAGAATACGGCACTGGAGTTATTAAGAAAGGTATCGGAGTACCTGCCTTTATTAGAAAAGGGAAATAAAAAGAGGCTTTGCTTTGTTACCTCTTTAGATTCCAGTATTAACAATACAAGGACCAGCGACCATTGGGAGAGGATAATTTCGGCTTCCTGCAATATGGCGGTAAAGACTTTGTTTAACCGCCTGAACCCTCTTGGCTTTACCTTTCGGGTATTTGCTGCAGAGGATTTTAACAATCTTTCGGATGCTTCCTATGCTGTGCGGTATATGCTCCAGGACAGAAGCATGGAGGAAGAGTCCCACCAGCATTCCGATGAGAAAAGAATTGTTATCAGAGATAAGTATGAACGGGAATATCCCTGGTAAACTGTGTGAAAGTATAAATAGAAGGTCAGATTCCGGTAAATTTAAGGAATCTGACCTTTAATACTTCCTCTTTATTTTATAAGGTATTTTATGAAAAACATAGTTGCCATTGGGGTAGAAAGATGATATGCTAAAAGCCGTAAAGCTTGATTTATAACAGGGCTTTATTAGTTTAATCACCCTGGCTGGTTAAATTATAAATATTTGGATTAAAGGATGATTATTATATGTGTGAAAAAATTGATTTTAGCTATAAACCTGTTCTGGAGGGAGAGAAGGTTATCTTAAGGCCCTTTAAAGAAAATGACTGGGAAAAGATGCTTGTAATATTGGAGGAACCTGAATTAAGGCGATTAACGGGTTCCGTTACCAATGAAAAGGAAGCAGAGGAACCGACTGACCCCAAGGAAGCAGAAGTAATAAAGCAGTGGTACTTAAGCCGCAATGAGCAAACAGACCGCCTGGATCTTGCAATCATTGATAAGGAAAGCGGTGAGCTGGTTGGAGAAGTGGTATTTAATGAGTACGACGAAACAACCGGTAACGTTAATTTTCGTGTTTTAATGAGGCAAAGCGGCTGTAACAAGGGACTTGGAACAGAAGCAATTTTCATGTTCATAAAGTATGGGATGACAGAACTTGGAATCCATAAGATTGGACTGGAAGTATACAGCTTTAATCCAAGAGCCGAAAGAGTGTATCAAAAAGCGGGATTTGTTTTAGAAGGCGTAAAACGGGAAGATTTTTGCTACAACGGTGAGTATATTGATACCAGAATGTATGGAATGCTGCGGGAGGATTATTTCAAAAAATAAATGTATTTCACTTACAGCGGTTTATTAATTTAAGAAAGTATAAACAATGAGAATTATTATATCACCGGCTAAGAAAATGAAGATAGACACCGACACCCTGGAATATGAAGAAATTCCAAGGTTTATAGAGGATACGAAGGTCGTGCTTTCCCACCTAAGGAAATTAAATTATGAAGAAGCGAAAAAGCTATGGAACTGTAACGAAAAAATCGCCGCCTGCAATTATGAAAGACTTCTAAAGATGGACTTAAATCATAACCTGACTCCGGCTATCCTGTCCTATGAAGGAATCCAGTACCGGTATATGGCACCCAGTGTCTTTGAGTCAAAGGAACTTGCCTTTATTAAGGAACATCTTCGGATTCTGTCAGGATTTTACGGTTATTTAAATCCCTTTGACGGAGTTGTTCCCTACAGGCTGGAAATGCAGGCAAGGTTAGCCGGTGACAGCTTTCATTCCCTTTATGAATTCTGGAATAAAAAACTGGCGGAGCAGCTTTTTTTAGAAAGCAGCTGTATTGTTAATCTGGCTTCTGTTGAATACAGCAAATGCATCTCTTCCTATTTACCGGATAAGGCCGAGTATATTACCTGTATCTTTGGTGAACTGACAGGCGGAAAAGTTGTGGAGAAAGGGACACTGGTGAAGATGGCAAGGGGAGAGATGGTACGCTTTATGGCGGAAAACCAGATAGAAGACATAAAAGGAATGAAGGAATTTAACAGGCTTAACTTTACATATTCAGGGAAATTATCCAATAGAAATACTTATGTTTTTATAAAAGAAAAGAAATAAGAGTGTTATATAGAGGGCTGTCACCCATGGCTTACAAAAGGCCTTAGGTGACAGCCTGAATTTTTGATAACAGATAAAAAGTATGAAACAGGGTAAAATAATAAAAATTTTTTATTTTTAGTGTAACTTTTTATCACGATAGAACGAATAAGTAATGTATACGAAAGAATTATCAATGAGGTGCACTTCAATGATTCCTGATAAAACATTATATAGAGCCTTTTTGGAGGGTGACATTTCCGGATTCGAGGAGCTGGTATTACGTCACCGGCACAATCTGGTTTATTTCATTATGCAGTATCTGAAAGATTTCCACACTGCCGAAGATATGGCACAGGAGGTTTTTGCTTATATCTATCTGCATCCGGACAGGTATTTGACAAAATATGAATTCAAGACCTATTTATTTATGCTCGGGAAAAGGAGGGCAATTGATTATTTGCGCAAAAACAGCAGAGTAAATATGGTTTCTGTGGATGACCTTCAGCTGGAAGATGCAAAATCACTGGAAGACATCATCTATCAGAATGAGAATTCCAAAGCAGTACAGGAAGCAATAAAAGAAATGAAACCAGAATACAGCCAGGCAATAATACTCCTTTATCTTAATGGCTTTTCCTTAGCAGAAACAGCAGCCATTATGGATAAGCCGGTTTCTTCCATAAAGGTATTATCCCACCGGGCAAAAAATAAGCTGAAGGAAATTTTGCAGAAAGGGGGATACGCATATGAAATCTGATCAGGAGTTTTTAAAAGGTATATACGAAAAAGCAAAGGAAATGGAACTGTCGGAGCAGGAGGAGTTGAAAGAGAGCGAGAGCAGAAAAAGCTTTTTAAGAGCAATACCTTTAAGATACGCAGTAACGGCAGCCGCTTTTTTCATCCTGATTTCCGTAAGCGCTTTTTTACACAGTAAAAATAAACCGATGGAACAGGTGACCCCGCAGCCCATGACTATTGATGTAAGAGGAATTGATTTTGGAGACGGTCTGCAGCAATTATTTGACAACGCTACGGATATCATAGAGGTAAAGCAGGACAACAGCGGTGAAAAGGCTTATCAGGTCGTTGAAATTTACAGGCATTCCGGTGATGAGAAGGATATTTTATCGAAGATTACGGACAAGTTGCCTCAGTTAGAGAAAACACAGACGGCAGTTGTATTTCTTAAGAAAGAATCAGGCAGTATGAATGTACTGGAGAGTTTCATTGGAAGCACAAAGGAAGATACTTACCAGAATGATTACGGTGAGATACTAACAAAAAAAGAACTTTTGGAAATAAAATAACGGCTATTGTGAAAAATAAAAATCATTTTTCACTTTCTATTTGGGCAGTTTCGTGTAGATTGCAAGCAATCTACTGGTAAACTTGCGAAATGCATGGAGGTTAAAATGTTTAAGAAAATAATGAGTATGATGATGATTGCAGTATTGGTAATAGGTCTTGGAGCCTGCTCAAAATCCGCAAAGGATACAGTGACAAAGGGACCTGAGGGGGAACCGGGTGATATTATTAATAAAATCTATGAGCAGAAAGATCCCGGCTTAAAACTGGAAACAACCAAGCTTGACCTTACTGATTCAGATAAGCTGAAGTATTACCTTGGTCTTACCGATGCCTCTCTTATAAAGGAAGCTGCCGTTTCTGAAGCAATGATTACCTCCCAGGCATATTCCCTTGTTCTTGTCCGTGTAAAGGACAGTAAAGATACCGAAAAGGCAGCAAAGGAAATGTTGGACGGAATCGACCAGCGCAAGTGGATCTGTGTTATGGCAGATGATTTAAAGGTAGCGGCCTGCGGGGATATAATAATGTTAATCATGGTACAAAGTCAGATAGCAGACACCGTAACTTCCGACCAGCTTGTGGATGCCTTCAAGATAGTTTGCGGCGGTAAGCTTGACCAGACCCTGGCAAAGGACGAATAACCAGAGCCAAAAAATCAGGTATAACAAGGAGAAGCCATGTTATTTTCAAGTATAACCTTTTTGTATTATTTTCTGCCGGTTGTATTACTGTTGTATTTTCTTATGCCCTTTCGGTATAAGAATATGGTACTTTTGATTGCCAGTCTGATATTTTATGCATGGGGAGAACCGGTCTATTGTATTCTTATGCTGTTATCCATTTTACAGGGATATTTCATTGGGCTGCGTATTGAAGGTACTGCAGATAGCAGAAAAGCAAAGGTCCTAATGGCATCTTCTATTGTAATAAGTCTTAGCATACTGGGGTTTTTTAAGTATTTTGATTTTTTTATTGCAAATGTAAACAAGGTAACTCATCTGTCACTGCCTTTTCTTCGTATTGCTTTACCCATGGGAATCAGCTTTTATACTTTCCACATTATGAGCTATACCATCGACGTTTACCGGGGGAAAGTAAAGGCAGAGAAGGATATTTTGGCCTTTATGACTTATGCCATGCTGTTTCCCCAGTTAGTTGCGGGGCCAATTGTAAGGTATGCCGATATAGCAAAGCAGCTGCATGAAAGGGAGCATAGCTTATCCCAGTGTTATCTGGGCAGCAGAAGGTTTGTGGCAGGGCTTGCCAAGAAGGTACTCCTTGCCAATTCCTTTGGCGTACTGTGCACAAAGTTTCAGGATTCTTCCGATAAATCGGTTTTATTTTACTGGATTTATGCCATTGCCTATACTTTGCAGATATACTATGATTTTTCAGGCTACAGTGATATGGCTATAGGGCTTGGAAAGATATTTGGATTTCAATTCATTGAAAACTTCAACTATCCCTACATTTCAAAAAGTATAACAGAGTTCTGGAGACGCTGGCATATTTCCCTAAGCTCCTGGTTCAGGGATTATGTATATATTCCCTTGGGAGGCAACAGGGTTTCTAAGTTTAAGCATATACGAAACATCCTGATAGTATGGATGTTAACAGGCTTCTGGCATGGAGCCGCCTGGAATTTTATCCTGTGGGGCTTGTATTTTGCTATTCTTCTTATACTGGAGAAATACTGTTTTCCCAAATGGACAGAAAAGGGAAATGCTGTTTTGTCCCATATATATGTGATGGTATTGGTTATCATAAGCTTCGTATTGTTTAATGCGGACAGCCTTTCACAGGCAGGAAGTGACATTGGCAGTATGTTTGGCTTATCGGACATACCTTTTGTTTCAACGCAGGCACTGTATTATCTAAGCAGTTACGGTGTATTGCTGCTGGTTGGAATAACCGGGTCAACGCCGTTGTTTAAGGTACTTTATGAAAAGTTTGCAGAAAAGGGCAAGGGAGCTTTTCTTTTTGTTATTCTGGAGCCGGTGGTTCTTTGCAGTCTTCTGCTTGTTATAACAGGATATTTGGTGGATGGTTCTTTTAATCCGTTTTTGTATTTTAGATTCTAAGGGAGGTTAGTGTGAAAAATAGAAAGCATTTTTCACTTTCTATTTGGGCAGTTTCGCAAGTAAACTTGCGAAATGCATGGAGGTTAGTATGAAAGAGAAGTTGAAATATCGTATCGGAATTGCGGCGTTAGCAATTACTTTATTTACCGGTTCAGCTATTAACTGCCTAAAGCCTCAGGCAGAGTTCTCGGACAGTGAGAGAAGGCAGCTAAAAAAGCATCCCGAATGGTCTTTTGGTTCCTTTTTAGATAATACCTACGGTGATAAATTCGAAGATGCAGCCATGGACCAATTCCCTTTCCGGGATGAATTCCGAAGAATAAAGTCCTATACTCTGTATGACCTGTTCTGGGAAAAGGATAATAACGGCATCTATATTGAGGACGGATACGCAGCCAAACTGGATTATCCTTTAAAGGAAGAGTCCGTGCAGAATGCGCTTACTTCCTTTCGATATATTTATGATACTTACCTTTTGGGAGGCAGCTCAAAGATTTACACCTGTATTGTACCGGATAAAGGCTATTACCTGGCAAAACAAAACGGATATCCGGCAATGGATTATGAAAAACTCTATAGCAAGATGAAGGATGGCATGGATTATTCCGGTTTCATTGACATCAGAAATATGCTGTCCATAAAGGATTACTACAAAACCGACACCCACTGGAGACAGGAGGATTTAGGGCAGACAGCAAAGAAAATCGGTGAGAAAATGGGAATTGGAGATTCCTTGTCAGGCAACTATACAGTAAATACTTCGAAATTGCCATTTTATGGCGTATACTACGGGCAATCGGCTTTGCCTCTTAAAAGTGAAACCATCAAATACCTGACCAATGATATTATAGACAGTTGTAAGGTTTATAACTATGAAACCGGTAAAACAACAGGAGTATATGAACTGAACAAGCTCTCCGGAAAAGACCCCTATGAGATGTTCTTATCCGGAGCAGCTCCGCTATTAACTATTGAAAATCCAAAAGCAATAGAAAATAAGGAGCTTATCGTGTTCAGAGATTCCTTTGGGAGCAGCCTTATACCGCTTCTTATCGAAGGTTATTCTAAGATAACGGTGGTGGATATCCGTTACGTCAAAAGTTCCATTCTAAAAGACTACATCGATTTTGATAACCGGGACGTGCTGTTCCTTTACAGTACCCTTTTATTAAATGACAGCTATAGCTTGAAATAAAGACATCTCTTTTGTATCCGCTGTCAGGAGATTCGGATTTGGTTAAGGGTATAAATCCGCAATAGCCGGTTAAGACGGATGAGCAAATTGGATAGTATACCGGAAGAGGGATTCAGGGTGAAATCATTGCAAACAGGGTGGCTTTCCAGAAGACTGATTTGAATTCCCCATTTTTCAAGACTGCATATATTATTTGAACCCCACTGCATTTTCGCACCGTGGATTCCGGAACGTTTGACCATATGGTCTGCAGTTGCCAGACCGAAAGGGGTCAAATGATCAAAGAGAACTTCGCATCCGGGAAAGCGGGAGGCCAGAAGGCGGAACAGTGATCTGACCTCCTCTTCTGTAAAATACATAAGTACTCCGCTTATGAGAAAAAGAAGGCCATCTCCGGAGGGGATAATTTCGTCGGGAAAGCTGGGGTCGAACATGGATTTTGCAATAGAGGTCTTCCGGGGATCGTCTTTTAAGAGGGTTTTTCTTAGGTATACCACACCGGGAGCATCAAGATCATACCATTTTACAGTACCGTTATTGATACGGTAAAAGGTCGTATCCAAGCCGGCTCCGATATTCACTATGGTGGCACCGGGGTGGAGGGATATATAACGTTTTACCTGCTGCTCCATTTCCTTGGCCCTTGCTGCCAGCAAAATGATAAAATAATTTTTGATATGGGAATGGAATCCGGAAAAGTCATAGTCCAACTGTTTAATAATATCGTTGGCGTACAGGTCCTCTAAATCCGGGCAGTGGAATTCCGAAACCATTGCCCGGCACCAAAGTGGCAGCAGAAGTGTTTCATGAACATTCTTTAAGTTAACTTTGATATCACCTGTTGTAGTTTTAACTTCAGATAAATTCATATTTATAACCATGCTCCTTTCAAAGTTTGGAGACTTTATACCCCTTAATAAATATTTTTACTAAAATAACGGTCACCACGGTCGGGAAGGATTACCACAAGATTGTTGCCTTTTTCTGCACCTTCTGCAGCTTTTCTGGCGGCGGTTAGAGCTGCTCCGGAAGAAGATCCTGCCAGAATGCCTTCCCTGGCAGCTAACAGGCGGACTTCTTTTAAGGCTTCTTCATCCGTTACCTTAATGACTTCATCCACCAAAGCCATATCCATGGTCTCCGGCATAAAAGTATTTCCAATTCCTTCAACGGAATAGCAGCCGGGAGTACCGCCGCCCATGGTGGAACCTACGGGGTCTGCCAGGATGCATTTTAAGGCGGGAAGCTTTTCTTTCAGATACTTTGCCGTTCCGCTGAAAGTACCGCCGCTGCCGGCTCCGGCTATGAGGTAATCAATATTTCCGTCCAGATCGTTGTATATTTCAGGTCCTGTTGATTCATAATGTGCCAGCGGATTTTTGGGATTAGTAAATTGGTTTAGCAGCACTGGATTTTCAATTTCTTTCTTTAATTCTTCCACCTTTTCAAAGGCACCCTGCATTCCCTTTTCCAGAGGAGTATGGACAATTTCTGCTCCGTAAGCTCTCATAACGGCCTGTTTTTCTACGGAGAATTTTTCGGGAACGGCAAAGATTACCCGGTAACCTTTGCCTAAAGCTGCCAGGGCAAGCCCGATTCCGGCATTTCCGGCAGTGGCTTCTATAATAACGGAACCGGGTTTTAAGATTCCTTTTTCTTCTGCATCCTTAACTAATGCCATACCCATGCGGTCTTTTACGCTGCCGCCGGGGTTCCATAATTCCAGTTTGGCAAATACCCGTATGCCTTCCGGAAAATCCATCCGGTTCAGTAAGACAAGGGGTGTATTGCCGATTAAATCGCGGTAATCATTATAATATTTCATAGTGATAACGAACTCCTCCATAAAATAGGAGGAAGAGTTTCCTTTCTGTTATTTTGGGATAATGCCAGAAACAGTGCTATTATATGGAAGAATGGGAAAGGGCATTTTCCAGATCTTTTATTAAATCACGTTTGTCTTCGATACCGATGGAAAGCCTTACAAGGTTATCCGTTATCCCCAGCTGATTACGCAGCTCGGCGGGGATGGAAGCATGGGTCATGGAAGCCGGATGGCAGGCTAAGGATTCAACGCCTCCAAGACTTTCACCCAGGATTATAAGTTCCAGATGTTTATAGAATTCCCGGATATCAAAGCCTTGTGCCAATGTAAAGGAAATGATTGCACCGGCACCTGAAGCCTGCTTTTGATGAATCTCATAACCTTTAAAATCAGGAAGTCCGGGATAATATACCTGCTCTACCGATTTCTGGCCGCGAAGAAAGTCAGCGACATAGGAGGCATTTTCCAAATGTCTGTCAAGGCGCACCGATAAAGTTTTTATTCCGCGGATTAAGAGCCAGGAATCAAAAGGTTCCAGGATACCCCCGGTGGCATTTTGCAGGAAAGCAAGTCTTGCAGAGAGCTCTTCATTGCCCGTAACTGCAAGACCGGCTATCAGATCGCTGTGTCCGCCAAGATATTTTGTGGCACTGTGCACCACGATGTCAGCACCCAAGGTAAGGGGCTTTTGCAGATATGGGGTCATAAAGGTATTATCAACGATAGTAAGTATACCATAGGTTTTGGCAAGCACAGAGACAGCTTTAATATCAGTAATTGTAAGAAGCGGATTGGCAGGGCTTTCTATGAAAATACCCTTAACGGAAGGTTCCAATTCCTTTTCCAGCAAAGAGATATCGGAAGTGTCAACGATTTTATAAATAAGGCCAAACTGTTTAAAGACCTTATCCAGGATGCGGAAAGTCCCGCCATACACATTGTTGGAGATTAGAATTTTATCTCCGCTTTTAAATAACAGCAGTACGGTTGTGATTGCTGCCATACCGGAGGCAAATGCAAATCCGGCAGTGCCTTCCTCCAGTTCTGCAATCAGCTTTTCAAGTGCCTCCCTTGTAGGATTACCGGTTCTGGAATATTCATAGGGGACTTTTCCTCCCAGTTCCTTTTGACGGTAAGTTGAAGTCTGGTATATGGGGACACTGACGGCACCCGTATGTTCATCGCCGTCTACGCCTCCGTGAATTAGCTTCGTATTTATCAGATGTTCAGCCATAAATAATACTCTCCCTTCGCAATAAATTTTAGGTTTTCTGTTTACTACACCCTAAATCATACTATTAATATATGTATAATATGATTTTGGGTTACATTCTATTATCCATAGAAGGGAAAATGATGTCAAGTAAATTTTTATATCATTTTTATATTTTAAGTCATCTTGTATTATTGATAAAAAATGGGTATGATTTAACTATAAAAAAAGAAGGAGACAAAACGATGGAAAAAACCTATGAATTTCTAAAGAAATGCGGCACCTATTATCTGGCAACCCTTGACGGGGACAAGCCTCGTGTAAGGCCTTTTGGTACGGCTCATATTTTTGAAGGAAAACTGTATATTGAAACCGGTAAGGTAAAAAACGTATCAAAGCAGATGCATGCTAATCCTAAAATTGAAATCAGTGCCTTTACCGAGGGGAAATGGATCCGTGTGGAAGCAACTGCCGTAGAAGATGGGCGGATTGAGGCACAGCAGAGTTTATTAAACGAGTATCCTTCTATACAGGGTATGTATAAAGCAGGGGACGGGAATACGGAAGTATGGTATTTAAAAGATGCTACCGCTACGATCAATTCCTTTGGGGGAGAACCGGAGGTGGAGACGTTTTAGTTCTTAAGAGGAGTGCATATGTGTTTGACTAAAGGAGAAAGCAAAGTTTATGAAATTTTATTTTGCCCCATTGGAAGGGATTACAGGATATATTTACAGAAGTGCGCACAATACATGTTTTGGTAAGGCAGATAAATACTTTTCTCCTTTTATCACCACGAATCAGGATGACGCCTTTAAAAACAGAGATATCAAGGACATCATGCCTGAGAATAACAAAAATATGGTGTTGGTTCCTCAGCTGCTTACAAACAACTCGGGTGGCTTTATCAGCGCGGCGAAAAAGATAAAGCAGTTAGGATATGAGGAAATCAACTTAAATCTTGGATGTCCTTCAGGGACAGTCGTAGCAAAGCATAAAGGTTCAGGTTTTCTGGCGCTTAGGGAGGAACTGGACAAGTTTCTGGAAGAAATATTTACGGACCCGGTTATGGAGATTTCCATTAAGACCCGGATAGGAAAGGACCAGCCGGAGGAATTCTATGAACTGCTTTCAATCTATAATAAATATCCTCTAAAGGAACTTATTATCCATCCCAGGGTACAGAAAGATTTCTATAAGAATAAGCCAAACCGGGAAATCTTTAAAGAGGCATTAACTTTAAGCAAGAACCCCATTTGCTATAACGGAGATATCTTTACCCTTAAGGATTATCAGGAGTTTACAGAGGAATTTCCCGAGGTAGAAACCGTGATGCTTGGGAGAGGATTACTGGCTAATCCCGGACTCATAAGCCTGATAACAGAGAATAAACAGCTAAAGAAAGAGACCTTAAGGGAATTCCACGACAACCTATATGAAAATTACCGAAAGATCCTTTTTGGCGACAGGAATATACTCTTTAAAATGAAGGAAATATGGATTTACCTGGCGGCGTTATTTACAGAGCATGAAAAGTATCTGAAAAAGATAAAGAAATCCGAACGGCTTAAAGATTATGAGGAAGCTGTAAACAGGTTGTTTGCAGAGCAGGAAATACTGGCCGGTTAAAAGGAAAATCCTTTATGGCATTGGGCGGCCCGGCTGTGGGGTAAACAGCCCGGCCGCCTCAATCACGTTTTTTAAAAGCCTATTTAGAGAGCCGGTCAAAGTAGACTGTTATTGCCCTGCCAATGAAATCCGAAGCACCTTCTCCGTATATTTTATCCGTAGCTTCCCGAACAGCCTGGTTTGTTAAATATCCATCTGTCACGAGGTCCCAATAATTATCCCCCATATCTATTCCTTTTAAGCTGCGGTTAATAAGCTCCATTAATTCTCCGGTAATTCCCTGAATTTCATCAGAAGCTGTGTCTTTTGTCAAATCGGAGGTAAGTTTTTGGTGGAGCTTTTTATTTTTCTCAATATAATCTTCTGCAGTATCTTTGATTTCCTGCATCCGGTCCATGGTTTCTGTAAAGTTATCCAGATTTTTCTTCATAGCCTCCGTATACTTCTCAATGCTTCCATATTGCTTTACAGCCATCTGACCGATTACAGATTCCTTTTCTTTCATATTACCTTGCATCTTTTCGTATTCTTCTAAACTGCCCCAATATTTTATAATTTCGTCAAGATGGTTTTCCTTAAAATCATCCAGAGTATTGAAATATCCGGTCATATCAAATTCCTTAAAGCTCATATCATTTTCTCCTTTTAAAAGTCTGTCAATTAAGTCGGACAAGTTACTTAGTCTGTCAAGCTTAGCCTTAATCAGCTTCTTTTGGTCGGTTAAGGCCTTTTGCCTGTCAAACTGGGGGTTTTGCATAATCAATTTTATATCCTTTAAAGGAAAGTCAAGTTCTTTAAAAAACAATATCTGCTGCAGGGTTTCCAGGGATTTCTCATCATAGAGCCGGTAGCCGGCCGCAGTAATACTCTTTGGCTTCAGCAGACCGATTTCATCGTAATACTGCAAAGTACGGACACTTACACCCGTCAAAGCGGAAACCTGTTTTACAGTCATCATGGCGGTACCTCCATATAGTTGGATTATTATTTAAAGTTACAGCTGTAATTTTAAAGTACACTATCACGCACCGTGATAGTCAAGAGTTTTTTACAAATTTATAATTTTATTTTTATACCCGGACAAAAAATAAAAGAGGCAGGAAATAAATTTCTCTGTCTCTTTCTAATTATATAATACCACAAAACCGGGAATTTTTCAAGACTTGTAATAGATTGTAAACTGCCCTATAATGAGGTACTTACCTTGGAAGGAAGTTAGTGTGAAATAAAGGACATTTCACACCCTGATTGGCGGCAGTGCCACATCTGCAAGCAGATGCGGCATGCAATGGGAGCTAGTTTGAAAAATGCAAATTTGTGCCTACGTCCCAAAGTTTGCAGGTACAGGAAAGGGCATGGTTATTTTATGGAGGACAATTTATTTGAGTTGATGCAGCAAAAGAAACAGGAGGAAGAAATCAGGACTTTGGTGGCAGCTAATGAAAAATCAGAGGGTTTTGGACTTACGCTGTCTTATGAGGAAGCAAGGGAACTGGTTGCCGGGAGGAACAGCAGTCTAAAGAACAGCCAAAGAGTTGAATTTGGGGATGGTATCTTAAATAAGCTCATCTATCAGTTTTGTGACTCACAGTATATCAATCAGGATAACTATCTTCAGACATTAACGGACCTTCAGGACATCTTTTATCAGTTTAAGAACGAAGCGGAGGATAATCTGACAGATGATGAGCTGATAACTTTCATGAAAGAACAGTTTGAAGAAGTATGTACAGGAGATGTCGACTATCTTGCAGGAACCTGCCTTGAGAAATTTGCCGAGGCTGTCAGAGCAGGCTACAGAGGCTATACGGAAACAAGCGGGCATGGAGAGTACAGCCAGTTTGATGATGTGGTGCGCTGGGATAAAGATCTGTACTTTTCCGTACTAAAAGAACTCTTTTGGGAATAAAGGGAGGATGCATGGAATACGAAATGGAAGAGCTGCTTCCCCTTGTGGAAAAACTGACTTTTAAATACACTTCCGGAGATAGCAGCTCTGTCACTTATGAAACAGCCAGAATGCTGATGGAAGCTATTCTTTATTGTATCAGGGAGTATGACAGGGAGGGCAGCGAATTTGGTATCAGGACAAATGAAAAAACGGATGCAGCCACGGCTTATAAGCTTGGGTTTGAGGCAGTGACGGCAAAGGTTTATAAAACAAAAGAGCTGTATCATACCATACTGGAGGAGTTTGAGGATTATGGCTGCCGGAACTTACGGAATACTGTAATAGAAGGGATGCCGGCCTTTTTCCTTTGGTACGATCCGAAATTTAAACCCCAGGACCATCTTTTGACCCTTGATTATCCTGCCTTAAGACCGGTAAATGACCTATGCGGAGTAGATGCAATTTATCAGTATCTGCACAATATTAAAATAGAATCTGACTTTTTAAAGGCCTTTGGGAGCGTGCAGGTGGAAGAACTGTTAGAAAGGGTGATGCCTGATTACAGGAATCTGTATTATGACAATATATCCTATGAGGTGCTTTTAACGGTTGTGGGATGTATTGCAGCCAATAAGCCAGTCGGCAGGCTGCGTCTTACAAAGAAAGACTTGTCCGCGGTGGAAGAGTATTTTAAGGGAGATAGTGAAGAAACAGCGGAAATGAAGATAAACAGTCTGCTTTCTGATATGTTTCGGAGGGTTTATTTTGATAATGGAGAAATGGAAAGGTATTTCTGCTATCTTGGGAGGGAATATGCCGTGAGGATATTAAACGGCCTAAGGCATAATTCCCTGCCGCAAATTTTTTATATTATATGAAACACAGCATTACTGTAAAAGGATGTGACTTTAGTCATATCCTTTTCTTTCTTTTATCACTACCACAGGATAGACTGTCATGCTAAGATACCATTAGAAAGAAAAAGGCAGGGAGGAAAAGCAGAATGAGTGAGATTGTTTTAAGAACGGATGGAATTACAAAAAAATACAATAGCAAGGCAGTTGTGGATTATCTCACATTGGAGATAAGGCGCGGGGAGATATTTGGCCTTCTTGGCCCTAATGGCGCCGGCAAATCCACTACGATGAATATGATTTGCGGGCTGATAAAACCCAATGCAGGGAATATCAGTCTGTTTGGAAAGGAAATGAAAGAGGAAGGGAAGAAGATACTTGCTAAAATAGGCTATATTCCGCAGGAGCTTGCCATACATGAGAATCTAAAGGCCTGGGAAAACGTGGAGTTGTTTACATCCCTCTACGGAATCAAAGGAGCAAAATTAAAAGAGGCGGTAGAAGAGGCACTGGAGTTTGTAGGCCTGTCAGATAAAAGGAATATATTTGCCAAAAACTTTTCGGGAGGGATGAAGCGAAGGCTTAATATAGCCTGTGCGTTGGGACACAAGCCTGAACTTTTAATTTTTGACGAACCCACAGTAGGAATTGATCCCCAGTCCAGAAATTTCATACTGGAGAAAATCAAAGAGGCAAACAAGAACGGAACAACTGTCATCTATACCAGCCACTATATGGAAGAGGTAGAGGCTGTTTGTGAAAGGATTGCTATCATGGACAGCGGCAAAGTGATTGCGACAGGCACAAAAGAGGAGCTAAAGCAGCTCGTGACGGCGGATGCGGATAAGGAGCTTACTCTGGAAGAAGTATTTCTGACATTAACAGGTAAGAAACTGCGGGATTATACGGAGGGGGTATAAACTATGCCTTGGGCTTTTATAAAGAATAATTTCAAATTAATGTTTCGGAACAAGTGGAGCCTTTTACTTATGCTTGCCGGTCCTATACTCGTGATTGCTACATTATCCAGTGCTTTTGGCGAAATGATGAAAAGCTATACCCCGGCAGGTACTTTTACAGCAGGCTACAGTATAGAGGAAGGGAGCGGCTGGGAAGACGCCATGACCGGGATAGGGGAGGCGGCAGATAATAACGGGATTGAACTGCGGGAATTTTCTTTTAGCGGAACGCCTTCTTCCAAAGAAATCAAAGATATCTTTCAGAATAAAAAAGCAGCGGTGTTTGTAGAACTCGGGAAACATTCCTATCATATATACAAGCAGAAGGACTTAGAGGCCCAGGGAGGGAAATTTGAATATTTCTTTTATCAGGTAATACAGTCCTTAAGTCAGAAGACGCCAGGAAGTTTAGATGAAACCAACATTAAGACGGTCTTTGTTGATGCGGTGCCAAGACCCGATTCAACAGATTACTACGGCATTGTTCAAATCGTTTATTTTAGCTGGTGCGGTATTATTATACTGTCGCCGCTGTTTACCAGTGAAAAGAAAAACCGGATCGTGCAAAGGCTTAATGTATCCCCGGTATCCGGCTTTTCACTATACATGGGAAAGGTACTGCCCTGTATTGCGCTTACAATGCTCTTAACCTTTTTCGGTGCGGCATTGTGTACAATATTTTTAGGAGTAAGCTGGGGGAATCTGCCTGGTACTTTACTGGTTATGGCCTTTAGTATCATAGCATCTTCGCTGTTTAGCATTCTCATTTACTATCTTTTGGGGAATATGGCAATAACCATTGGAGTGATATTTACTCTGGTGTGGATAGCAGGCTATCTTGGAGGAAGCTTTGAAACCTATATATTTACATCGGTTCCCGACCGCTTGAAGGAATTATCCCCTTTGTATTATATAAACAGAACCCTGGTGGAGTATTCCACAATGGGAAGCAGCAGTTTTGCATCAAGGTGCCTTTTGTACCTTGCTGCTATCAGTATTGTTACTTTTGCGGGAGGACTGCTATTGGCAGGCAGAAGGAGGAAAAATCTATGAATGCTCTTCGCACACTCTTAATAATGAATATAAAGCTTTTGATACGAAACAAAGGATTTCTCTTCTTTCTTTTTGCTGTCCCGGTGCTGTCTGTGATGCTGTTAAATATCAGGCTTGGTGACGCTCCGGGTTCAAAAGTAAATATTCGGGATATTATTGAACAAAAAGATATGACAGAAAAAATAGTATATGACAGAGATTATACCCTAATGCCTATATTGGTATATGATAAATCCATGACAGAACTGTCAAGGTATTTCCAGGAGCAGCTGGCTAAGACAGGCATCTATCAGATTTACCGTGTAGATGCAACACATATCACGGATACTGAAATAGCGGATAACAGGAAGCTTCACCTGGAAAGGGATGTTGTTGCCAGCTTTATATGCCTGGATAAGGATTTTGATAAGAAGGCTGTCAATGGACGGATTGAGGATGGTTTTACCTTTTATAAAACAGGATTGGATGAAAGAGAAGAATTACTTTATCAGTCCGTCAAACAGACGGCAGTCTTCTATCATACTGCTGCAGGGAATAAAAATGCGGATGACATGTTAAAGCAGTTAAAAGCCCTGGAAAAAATCCAGCCGGAAAAGAAAGTAACAATTGTTGAGAATGGCGGGCTGACAGATTTGACGGACGAACAAAAGATAGATTTGTACGCTGTTAAAATTTCGATAGCGGTTGTAACAATAGCTTTTCTCTATGCCGGTATATTCATAGCCCAGACAGCAGTGGAAGAGAAAAACAATCTGGTATACACAAGGCTTAAACTTACCGGTACCAGTGAGCTTACGTACATGCTGTCAAAAATTATCATAACCCTGGTGACAGGCTTTTTGCAAACTGTTATAATGGGAATAGGAATTGCACTATTTGTAAAAGCGGATTTTGGAATCAGTATATGGAATTATCTGTTTCTAATCGGACTGTTGGGAATGGTATTCTGTAACATGAGCCTGGTGATGGGGATACTTTTAAACAATGTTATGAATGCCTGCTATCTGGCATTTATGATTTGGAGTGTAAGCTCCATGCTGTCCGGTCTGTACTTTCCTTTGGAGGAGGCTGGAAAGCTGTTAAAGAACCTGTCAAATCTGATGCCTCAGAATTGGACCATTGTTGCCGCAGAAGGGATAATGGGAAAGGATATCTCCGTATATTTTATGATACTGTGTGTTACGGCAGCCTATATTGTGATTATTATGAGCACAGGGGCCATAGGATTAAGATATAACAGGAATGAGTGAGAATGCAGGAACACTTGGAAATGCGTTATTTTGTATTTATAAAACTGATGATGGTTGTGGCTGTTGCCGTTTATGCGGCGGTATTTGCAGAAAGGGCGGATAGGGGCATTCCCTATCAGGTCCTGCTTGTAACAGCCCTCCTTTTTATGTCCGTAGTTGTATTGGAATTAATGGAAGAAAAAAGGGAAAGCGGGGCTCTTTTGGCTAGGAAAGGCTCTGTGGGAGCTTTGGCAGCGGAAGTCATATTTACTTCCGTTCTTATATGGGGATTCGAAAGAGACTATATCTATCTTCTGCCCATGGTATTTTTGGATATCATAATAGTGTTCAGACAGCCCTCTTTTTCTTATCCGGCAGTTTACCTCGGAATTCTTACGGCAGGTGACAAAGCGGCATATTTTGCAGCAGCTTCCTTTATTCTGGTGCTGTATTACCAGCATTATATCATTGTAAAAAAGGAACAGGTAAAGACAGAGGCAAGTGAGGAAAAGGAAGAAGAGCTTAAAAGGTATCTGGACAAAAGTGAAATAAAGTACAGGCTGGAGATTGACAGAAACCGCCTGTACCTTGAAGACAGGATTTTAGAGGAAAAGGTACGGCTGTCCCAGGCACTCCATGATAAGCTGGGGCATAGCATAAATGGTTCTGTGTATCAGCTGGAAGCAGTCAAGGTATTGATGGAGAAGGACAGGGAAGAAAGTAAGGCGATGCTTCAGACTGTTATTGACAACTTAAGGTCCAGCATGGATGAAATCAGGGTCCTTTTGCGGCAGGAGCGGCCCGGGAAGCGGCAGCTTGCTTTTATCCAGCTTAACAGCCTGTGTGAGGATTGCAGAAAAAAGTTTGGAATTGAGGCGGAATTTTCTTTGACCGGAAATGGGGAAGATATCAGCGGAAAGTATTGGGAGATTATTTTGGACAATTGCTTTGAAGCAGTCTCCAATGCACTAAAATATGCTTTCTGCACCAGAATTACCATTGAAATACTGGTCATGAACCGCATAGTTCGCTGTACGGTATCAGATAACGGCAAGGGCTGCGGGAAAATAAGCGAAGGCATGGGGCTTGACGGGATGCGAAGGCGGGTCAGGGAAGTGAACGGTTTTATCAGCTTTGCGGGAGAAGAGGGCTTTGTAATAAATATGCTTCTGCCCATAGAAGGCGGTCAGAATGAAAGAGAATGAGGAAAGGGCATGGTTATTGATATGGCTGACAGGATACGGGTCATTATAGCAGACGACAGTGATTTTGTACGGGACGGAATGAGAATCATACTAAGTGTGGATGAGGAATTCGAGGTTACAGGCTGCGCTGCAAACGGCAAAGAAGCGGTAGAAGCAGCCAGAAAGAATCCTTCGGATGTAGTTCTTATGGACATACAAATGCCGATCATGGATGGGATTGAGGCTACCGGAGTCATTGTAGAAGAAGGGCTGGCAAAGGTACTTATCCTTACGACCTTTGATGACTACGATCTGGTTCGGCAGGCAATAAAGAACGGTGCCAAGGGTTATCTGATAAAGAACCATACCCCGGACCAGTTAAAGCAGATGATAAAATCAATACATAACGGTGCCGGAGTTATGGAGGAAAGTATTCTTACGAAGCTTGCCAGAGAAGATAATAATGTGGTACCGGAGGCGAAGGGCTTTCCCAGTGAATTGTATACGGACAGGGAAATGGATATTATAAGAGCTATAGCGAAAGGTTTATCCAATAAGGAAATTGCGGAAGAATTGTTTTTGTCCGAAGGCACAGTGAAGAACTATATCAGCAATATTCTGGATAAAGAAGGAATATCCCACAGAACCCAGCTGGCGGTTTATTACCTGACGGGAAAACGGTGAGCCTAAAAGAAAATACTGTAAACAACCGGAATGATAATAGCAGGAAGAAGATTGCCGACTTTAAGCTTCTTCCCGAATATGAGGTTTATCCCTACACCAAAAATAAGGACGGAACCTATACAGGATAAGTAGGAAATCAGCCTGTCATCCATATAATGAGAGATAAGTGCCGCGCTAAGGGTAATTGCTCCCTGATAAACTAAAAGTGGAATAGAGGAAAACATGACACCGATTCCAAGGGAAGAAGCAAATACCATAACAATAATAAAATCCAGCATTGATTTTGCAAAAAGCATGGTAGCATCTCCTGTCAGTCCATCCTCAATCGATCCTACAATAGCCATAGCGCCAACGCAGATA
Source organism: Anaerocolumna xylanovorans DSM 12503 (assembly GCF_900143645.1). Taxonomy (GTDB): domain Bacteria; phylum Bacillota; class Clostridia; order Lachnospirales; family Lachnospiraceae; genus Anaerocolumna; species Anaerocolumna xylanovorans. Next base: position 171,784 of record NZ_FRFD01000003.1, read on the forward strand.
ACCAATGTTGCAGTAACAAAACCCTCGACGAATTGTGTATCGTTGTTGTCTTTCAGAAGCCTTTTAAGTTTATCTCCTAAATTCTCCATACGGATTTCAAGATTTAGAGCCTCTCCTATGAGACCGCCAATTACCAGGGAAAATACCAGAAGCATGGTATTAGAAGTTTCAAAGGCTCCTTTATCTGATAATTTCATAAGACCTGCCATAGCGCCGCTAAGTCCGATAAACAGGGTGGCAAGACCGCATGCCTGAATCAGAATATCATGGAATCTTTGTTTCAAACCATTCTTTATAATAAGTCCCAGACCACTCCCTAATATAACAGCTAAAAAATTGACTATTGTCCCTAAGCCTTTCATGCCGGTCTCCTATGTTGTTCATACTTTAAATTACATTTTCCACGTAAAATTCATTGTATCATAGATGAAAAAGAAAGAAAATAAAAAATACAAATTTTTCAATTTGAAGGACTTGACAAAATGAGGAATGCGAGTATAATTTGCTAGTCAGTTGCAATTAATAATTATACGAATGAACCTATGAGAGTAAGGAATAAAATAACAGAGAACAGGCACTAGTGTGAAATGAAAATCAATCATAAAAATAAGAAAATTTATCAGAATATTGTATATCCTTTAGCAGGTACCATATTGACAGCTCTGCTTCTTACCGTTGTTATTGAGAGTTTAAGCCGTGCATCACTTTATCAGGCATTGCTGTTCTTTAAACAGAAGCCCCTTTTGTTCTTTCTTAATTTTGCGGTTATATTGATAACCTTATCCATTTCCCTGCTGACAGCAAGAAGAAAGTTTTTCTTTTTGACCTTTACCGGAATCTGGCTGGTACTGGGTATTGTAAACCGGGTAGTACAATGCTTTAGGCTTACACCGATTTCAGCTATGGATTTATATCAGGCATCCGGACTGATTAAGACCTTGCCGGTGTACTTTAATACAATCGGGCTTATTTTTATTGGACTTTTACTGTTAGCAGGAGTTGCTTTCCTGTTTATATTATGGAGAAAGCTTAAGAAATCAAAACGCCTGGTGATTGCTCCTGTTTCTTTGCTGGTTCTTGCTTCTTTCCTGTTTATCCTGTTGTTCCATACAGTAACAAAGGAAAATATGCTGCAAAAAGAGTTCGACAATCTGCGGGATGCCTACCTGGAATATGGCTTTGCCTATTGCTTTACCAACAGCATTTTTGAGAGGGGTATCGACAGACCTAAGGACTATTCAAAAAAGCGGATGGAAGAAGTCTTAGACCAGATAGAGAATGAAACGGATAAGCTCTATACCGGAAGTACAGCGAAGGCAGAAAAGCCCAATATCATAATGGTACAGCTGGAATCCTTCTTTGATGTGAGCTATTTTAAAAATTATACATTTTCTGAAAATCCTGCTCCGAATTTCACAAAGCTTAAGGAAAATTGTCCTTCCGGTTTCCTGAAGGTTCCTGTTTATGGAGCCGGTACGGTAAATACGGAATTTGAAGTAATGACCGGAATGAGTATGGAGTTCTTTGGAACAGGGGAATATCCTTACAGAACTGTTTTGCGTTCAAAAACCTGTGAAAGCATCCCCTATAATCTTGACAGGAACGGATACCGCAGTTTTGTGATTCATAACAATACGGCGACTTTTTATAACAGGAATGATGTGTTTCCAATGCTGGGCTTTGATTACTTTGATTCCTGCGAATATATGAATGGATTGATCTATAATAAGATTGGCTGGCCAAAGGATGAGGTATTGACCGGTGAAATCCTAAAGGCATTAAACTCTGATGCAGAGAGGGATTATATTTATACCATAACCGTCCAGTCCCATGGAATTTACCTGGATAAAGAGCAGGATGATGCGAAAATAAAGGTAACACCCTCATCCGGGAATATTGCCTATCCGGATAATTTGTATAAGTCACTTTCTGGTTACGTCAATGCCATAGAATATTACGTCAACGAGCTGAATGAAACAGATCGTTTTATCGGGGAGCTGACGGAAAGCTTATCAAAATATGAAGAACCTACGGTAGTAGTATTTTACGGAGACCATTTGCCCCCTCTTTCTCTGAAACAGGAGGACATAACCAATGACAGGCATTCTACAGAGTATGTTATCTGGAGTAATTTTCCCATGGAAAAGACCAGATATGATCTTTCTGCCTACCAGTTAGGTGCTTATGTATTTAACAGGCTTGGAATGGAAGACGGTATTCTGGCAAAGTTTCACCAAAGGTGCTTTGAGGATGCGAATTATAGAGAAAATTTAAAGCTTTTACAGTATGATTTACTGTATGGTAAGAAGTATGTATTTAATCAGGAGAATCCCAATAAGAAAACGGATATGAGTATGGGAATCTATCAGCCGGAAGTCAAAGAGATTACCAGAGACGGGGATAATCTTCTCATAAAAGGAAGCGGATTTACCGAATGCAGTACAGTGATTGCAGATGGGAAACGTTGCAAAACAGAATTTATAAATGATACCTTGCTGAAAATACCATATAGGCAGTTGGAAGGCAAACAGGTTTATGTGGAACAGCTTGCAGGGGAAAAGACAGTTTTGGGAAAGAGTAAGGCTTTTAAATATGAGTAAGAGGGCAAAGGAGCTCTGGTCTTTCGGATTATACCGTAAGTCTGGGCTCCTTTCGCTTAATTAACGCATTATTGGTAATGGCGTCCTATCAATTGTTATATTAGTATTAATAAGAAGAGAATATATTTATATATTATACTATAAGCCGATTAATTACAGAATTATCAAAAAAGTGTTGTAAGTTTCTACAAGAATATTTATAATTTATGTAATAATTTAATGGAAAAGAGCGGCTTTTAAATTTAATTATGTTGGATTCTTAGAAAGAGGTCAATATGAAAGGTACAAAAGAAGAGATTGACAAATTATTTGAAAAAAGCTTGAAGGAATTAGATTTACACCATTTGGATGAAGCCATTAAGAGCTGTACGGAAGCAATTATTGGCTATGAGGAATTGGGAGAGTACTTTAAATGTGCCAGATGCCAAAATCTTCAGGGAGTTATTTATGCCGCTATGGACAATGAAACGATGGCAGTCGACTGCTATCTTTCCGGATTAGAATATTGCCGTAAGCATCATGTGAAAAATATAGAGCACCTCTTTTACTGTAACATTGGTACCAGATATATGGAGCTTGGGGATACTGCCAAGGCCCTTGACTTTTTTCTGAAAGCATTAGAGAGTTTGGAGGAAAATGGAGAAGGACTCTCTGAATTATATGAAAAGTGGACGATTGTAAACAGGCTGAATCTGGGGAGTGCCTATCTTAGACTTGGAAGATTGCAGGAAGCAGAAGACAATTTAAAGACAGCCATGGATTTGTCGGAGAGAACGAATGACAACACCTACAGTTTTACCATTATGTGCGGACTTTCAAAATGCTATCTTGCCAGAGGGGCAGAGGAATATACAAGAGAAAATCTCCAGATTATGATGGAATATGCCAGATTAAAGCTTGAACCGCTAAATGACTACATGCAGGACATCATAAGCTTTACGGAAATACTGAAAGCATTGGAGGAATATGATTTATGGAGGCAATGCATTGAGGAGTTCGACCAGCTCTCCAGAGTAGTAAAATCACGGACAGTAATGCTGCAGGCAGTTGAATTCTGGCTGGATTACTATTCCAGCAGAGGAATGGCGAAGGAGTACAAGAGAATGTGCATCCGCCACACCCAGCTGTATCTGGCCCTAAAGAAACATATTAACCAGGATAAAATCATGGCTTTAAATGCAAAGCTTGAGCTCCAGCAGGCTGAAGATGATGTAAGGGCAGCAAGGATCAGACTGGAGAAGGATGATGTTACAGGACTTAAAAACCGGTATGCCATGCAAAAGTATGGGGGCAAAGAGGTAGAGCTGGCGTATAAAACAGGAACTATGCTTGCCGTAGGCATATTGGATGTGGATCATTTTAAGGAATTAAATGATAATTACGGGCATCTCCGCGGAGACACGGCCTTAAAGCAGGTAGGTAATATTCTGGATAATTGTCTTGATGGATACGGGAATGTCTATCGTTATGGCGGTGACGAGTTCGTACTGATTATACCGAATGGCACCTATGAAGTGGCTGATAAAGTAGCTAAGAAGATTATTAAAAGCATTGCTAAAAGCCATATCCCCAACAAGACGGCTCCTATCAGGGGAGAACTTACGATATCCTTAGGGATATGCTGCTGTATTCCTAAAAAATCAGACCGGCTGGAGAATTTATTTGATATTGCAGATAATATCCTATATCAGGTTAAAAATAACGAGAAGAATGATTTTATTATAAAGATCATTGAAAATAACGAAAACAGTACTTCATAAAATTTTTTAAATCCGTAACATATGTTACGGATTTTTTTATGCACTCCTGCTATGATAGGTACATCAGGGCGAGATGAAATCAACAGGTAAAACGCCTAATAAACACAAATAACAGGAGGATATAAGAATGGAGAACAAGATGTTTTGTTATCAATGTCAGGAAACAGCAGGCTGCAGCGGATGTACACAGGCAGGGGTATGCGGTAAGAGCCCGGAAGTAGCGGCAATGCAGGATTTGTTAGTTTATGTATCCAAGGGGATTTCCGAAGTGACTACAAGACTTCGTGAGGAAGGAAAGAAAGTCAGTCCTGAAATTAACCACTTGATAACCTTAAACTTATTTACTACGATAACCAATGCTAATTTTGACGAGGAAGCGATTGTTTCCCGTATAGTTACAACTATAGATGCAAAAAAAGAACTGTTAGAACAGTTAGGTGATCAGAATAATCTTAGTGAAGCAGCCCTTTGGGAAGCAGGCAGAGAGGAATTTGGGGCCAAGGCAGCTAAAGTAGGCGTTCTTTCTACTGAAAATGAAGATATCAGATCTTTAAGAGAACTTATCACTTACGGATTAAAGGGCCTTTCCGCTTACGGCAAGCATGCCAATGCACTTCTTAACGATGATGAAGAGGTGGATGCTTTCTTACAGAAGGCACTGGCAAAGACTTTAGATGACAGCCTTGGAGCAGAAGAACTTGTTGCACTTACCTTAGAAACCGGTAAATACGGTGTAAATGGAATGGCACTTCTTGACAAAGCCAATACCACAGCCTATGGCAATCCGGAAATCACAAAGGTAAACATCGGCGTAGGAAAACGCCCCGGAATCCTTATATCAGGACATGATTTACGTGACATTGAAATGCTTTTAAAGCAGACAGAGGGAACCGGTGTTGACGTATATACCCACTCTGAAATGCTTCCTGCCCACTATTATCCTGCATTTAAGAAATACACCCATTTTACCGGCAACTACGGTAATGCATGGTGGAAGCAGAAAGAAGAATTCGAAAGCTTTAATGGGCCTGTCTTAATGACAACTAACTGTATCGTTCCTCCAAAGGACAGTTATAAAGACAGACTTTACACCACAGGAGCAGCAGGCTTCCCGGGCTGCAAGCACATCCCCGGTGAAATCGGAGAAGAGAAGGATTTCTCTGAAATCATTGAACATGCGAAGAAATGTGCTTCTCCTACCGAAATTGAAACTGGTGAAATCGTTGGAGGCTTTGCCCACAATCAGGTACTTGCCCTTGCTGACGCCGTAGTTGGCGCCGTTAACTCCGGAGCTATTAAGAAATTTGTTGTTATGGCTGGCTGTGACGGAAGAGCAAAGTCCAGAAACTACTACACAGATTTTGCAAAAGCACTTCCCAAAGATGCGGTTATATTGACAGCGGGCTGTGCAAAGTATAAATATAACAAGCTTGACCTTGGTGATATCGGTGGTATTCCAAGAGTTCTGGATGCCGGACAGTGTAACGATTCCTACTCTCTTGCGATTATTGCACTTAAGCTTAAGGAAGTATTCGGCTTGGACGATATTAATGACCTGCCTATTGTCTATAATATCGCATGGTATGAGCAGAAGGCTGTTATCGTATTATTAGCTTTACTGTACCTGGGTGTAAAGAACATCCATTTAGGACCCACACTTCCTGCCTTTCTTTCCCCTAATGTAGCAAAAGTTTTAGTGGAAAACTTTGGTATTGCAGGAATCGGAACAGTAGAAGATGATATGGAGTTATTCTTTGGCAAAGAAGATGAGGCAGCTGCAACAGCAGAAGAAGGCATCATCACAAAGGATATGTTAATTGGTGATATTCTCCGCATTGATTCAAACCTTGCTCCTGCCCTGTTAGAGATTGGTATGCACTGCTTGGGCTGCCCTTCTTCCCAGATGGAATCCTTAGAGGATGCCTGTGCAGTTCACGGTATTGATGTAAACGAAGTTATTGTAAAGTTAAACAGCCAGTTAACAAAGTAATTCCTGCTCCCTTCACCTTCCCTACTTGCTAAAAACCATGGAAATTCAGGGACTCCCGTATTCTGTATTTATTGTAAGATATGGCAGTCCCAGGTGTCCATGAAAAGGAGAAACATATGAGTGCATTTTTAGGACCAATCCATTACTGGGTATTTAATAAAGTAATATTACAGGAAGAATTAATACAAGATATTATAAAAGCATCCGGTGCTGATAACTGGGATGATAAATTAGAAGATAAGCTTTCAGAAGCCTATGGAACGATAGAAAATAAGCCTCTGGAGGATGTGATAGATTATAATAATATACATGGATGGCTTCAAGGCAGAATCTCTGTTACGGAAGGAAGACTAAGCCTGGCAGCAGCCGTTTTGCTGAAAGCAGACCCAAAACGCAAAGAAGATATTATCCGGATAGCCTATGAATTCGGAGAAAAACACCCCATTTCAGAAGAGGCAGATACCGAAGAAGCATTCAAGGCTATCTGTGACAGCCTGATTGATGGTATGCCCTGTGACGGAGTAAATGAAGTGCTGGAACAGGGAGAGGCTTACACCAGCTGGCAGCAGACTGCCTGTGTTCACGCCGGATACTGGGAACAGGTTGGAGAATCCGTCAGTGTTTATTATGAGCTAAGAAAGGCAATAATAGAAGGAATGTTAAGAGGGACAAGACTTACATTCAATGTAAAAGAAGACAGTATTTTTGAAATTGTAAGACAATAAGGATAAAAACAGGTCAAGGAGGTATGCATATGTACAGTGTGGAATTAATGGTGATGGAACACGAGAATATCCTTAAGTTTATCGGAGCGGTAGAAAATGCCTGCTGCCGTATCATAGAGGGTGATGAGGTTGATACAGATGACTTTGAGAAGATGATATACTTTGCCAGAAACTACGCTGACAAGCACCATCATGGCAAGGAAGAGCAGGTATTATTTGCGGAAATGACGAAGCATCTTGGAAAAATCGGAACGAATCTGATCCAGCACGGTATGCTGGTGGAGCATGACCTTGGACGTTTGCATATGTCCGACCTGGAGGAATCCATAAACCTTTACAAAAAAGAGCCGAAAACCATTCATAAACTCGGTATTATTGCAGGAGCTTCCGGCTATGCCAATCTGTTAAAAAGGCATATCGGAAAAGAAAACGAAGTAATTTATCCTTATGCGGAAAAAAGCCTGACCTCTGAAATCCTTGCCTCTGTTGATGAAAGGGTGAAAGCCTTTGAAGAAGAAGCAAAGGGACAGGGAGTACAAGAGTATTGTCTTGGATTATTAAAAGACCTTACCGGTAAGTACAACGGATAAGACCTTTCGTGTAAGCCCAGAGGATATCTTATCCTGTGTCAAGAATTATTAAAAAAATTCTTGAGGTATTAAAATAACCGGAATACTGATAAGATATTGCTGTAGAGGTAATACAAAACGGAAGGAGCGGTAAGGTATGAGACCTGATAAGCGCATCTATGAATCAATTTAATAGGGAACCTGTAATGGATTCGTTATGAAGAAAGCACTTAAAAGGGCATACTTTTGAAATAGTAATGCAGCACTGTAGAAGGAGGATTCTTTCTGCAGTTTTTTTGTTCATTTTTTTCATGGATCCATTTACAGTATTAAAACAGATGAAAGGAATGAAAAAAGATTGTGAAGGACTTATTTGTAAACGGTGTAAAAAAATATTTGGATTCTACCCTGGTATTAAAAAATATTAATTTTATGGTAAATGAAGGAGAAAGGGCAGGAATCATTGGGGAGAATGGCAGCGGTAAGACTACAATTCTTAAATTAATTGCGGGGATATTAACCCTGAATCATTGTGCCGGATATCCCTATGCTCCCGTACCTCCGGGCTTTGATGAGGGATGGGTGGTGATGCCTAAGGATGCAACCTGTGCTTACCTTAACCAGATACCGGATTATGAAGCAGGAGTTAAGGTTATTGATGTACTAAACCTTGCTTTTGAGGAGGTATATGGCATAGAGGCAGAGCTTAGAAGCCTTGAGGCCGAAATGCAGCAGGCACAAGGAACAGAGCTTGAGCGGATATTAAGGAAATACGATAATTGCCTTAAACTGTATGAAAGCAAAGGCGGTTATGAAGTTACGGAAAAATTAAACAGAATATGCAAGGGTCTTAAATTCAGCGAAGAATTCTTAAAGAAGGATTTTAACATATTAAGCGGCGGGGAGAAAACCACAGCGGCCCTTGGAAAGCTCTTAATGGACAGTCCGGATATCCTGCTTTTGGATGAACCAACGAACCATCTTGATATGGAATCCGTGGAATGGTTAGAAGAGTATGTAAGAAACTATAAGGGAACAGTAATTATTGTATCCCATGACAGATATTTTCTGGACCATACCGTAACGAAGATTGTTGAGATAGAAGACATGGAAAGTGAGACCTATCAGGGAAATTATACGGATTATGTCCGTATAAAGGAAGAAAACATAAGACTGTGGCAGGAAAATTATAAGGAACAGCAAAAGAAAATAGGGGCCATGGAGAATTCCGTCAAGCAATTGAGGGAATGGGCAGATAAAAGCGGAAATAACAAATTTTACAAGAGAGCTGCCAGTATCCAGAATAAGCTCGAGAAAATCCAACGGATAGAAAGGCCAAATTCTAAGAAAAGCATGAAACTAAGCTTTTCAGAGGCCAATAGATCGGGAAATATTGTAATCAAAGCAAAGGGGCTAAAAAAAGCATACGGAGAGAAAATACTCTTTGAGGATGCGCAGATGCAGGTCTGTTACGGAGAAAGAGCTGCTCTTATCGGGCAAAACGGCAGCGGTAAAACGACTTTCTTAAGGATGCTTTTAGGAGAAGAAACACCGGATGATGGCATTATCGAGTTTGGCAGCAGTGTAAAGGCAGCTTACCTTCCCCAGCAGCTTACCTTTTCAAACGAAGAACTGACAGTAGTTGAATGTTTCAGAGAGGATATTTCCATTCTGGAAGGAGCCGCCAGAGAATATCTCTCAAAATTTTTGTTCTTTGGAAGTACGGTATATAAGAAGGTAAAGTATCTTTCAGGGGGAGAAAGAGTACGCCTAATGCTTGCTAAGCTTATATTTCATAAGGCAAATCTTCTGATACTGGATGAACCCACCAATCATCTGGATACCTCTTCTATCGAGAATATCGAAAATACGCTGGAGGCCTTTAAAGGAACTGTGTTTTATATCTCCCACGACAGGTACTTTATCAATAAAACTGCTGACAGAATAGTAGCTCTGGAGGAGAGAAAGCTTAAAAGTTATGCCGGAAATTATGATGACTATAAGGCGGAGCTGGAAAAGAGGGACGCTTCCTCCAAAAAGGTGAATGAAAATGACAGAAAAGAAAGCAGTAAGAAAGAAAATAATAGAAAAAGTAACGGAATAAATACTAAAAGAAACGAAATGAAAATAGGGAAAGAGACAGGAAAAAGTGAGATAGAAAAGCTTGAGCGTACGATTGAAGAGCTGGAAAATGAGATAGAAATCATATCCGGGCGTATGAATTCTTCAAAAATCCAGCCGGAAGAATTAAATGATCTATACTGTAAGCAGGAAGAATTATCTTCCCGGTTGGACTGCTGTATGGAAGAATGGCTGAAAGCCAACAACTGAAAATGAATGCCGGCAAGACAGGGATTATAGGAAAGATAATGGGATACCGGGCAACTAAAAAAATAAGTTGCCGGTATCCCATTTATTTTTAATATTATAAATTTTTAAATTTGATAGTTGACATTTAAAAGAAGATAGTATATTATATGGAAAACATTATTAAACATATATGAATAGTATGTTTGAAAGGAAAGCTCTAAATAAGCAAATCCGATCACGAGTTGCAAATCAGTTAATGAAAAAAGAATAGGAAGGGTAAGGATTATGGCGAAAAAAACGACACAAATTGCAATCTACGGCAAAGGAGGCATTGGTAAATCAACGACCACATCCAATCTGTCCGCGGCACTATCAGAAATGGGCTATAAGGTAATGCAGTTTGGCTGCGATCCGAAAAGTGACTCCACCAATACACTCCGCAATGGTAAATACATACCAACCGTACTGGATACGTTGAGAGAAAAAAATTCAGTAAAGGCCAATGAAGTAATTTTTCAAGGATTCAATGGAATCTATTGCGTAGAAGCCGGAGGCCCCGCTCCAGGTGTCGGATGTGCCGGAAGAGGTATTATTACTGCCGTTGAATTATTCAAGCAGCAGAAAGTTTTCGAAGAACTGGATTTGGACTTTGTAATTTATGATGTACTGGGAGACGTTGTCTGCGGCGGGTTTGCAGTACCAATCAGAGAGGGTATTGCCGAGCACGTATTTACCGTATCTTCTGCAGACTTTATGTCTGTATACGCTTCCAATAACCTGTTCAAAGGAATCCACAAATACTCAAAATCGGGAGGAGCTTTACTTGGCGGTGTTATTGCCAACTCTATCAATGCACCTTATGCAAAAGACATTATAGATGATTTCGTAGCACAGACAAAAACCCAGGTAATTGAATATGTTCCCCGTTCTGTAACTGTTACCCAAAGTGAATTGCAGGGAAAAACGACCATTGAAGCAGCACCCAATACAGCCCAGGCTGATGTGTACCGCTCCCTTGCAAAAAAAATAGCAAACCATACGGAGTCAAAGACTCCGGCTCCTCTTGAAGTCAGCGAATTGAGAGAATGGGCTGCCAAATGGGGGGATTATCTCTTAGCCATGGAAACGGGAACCATAAGGACAGAGCAAGCTGGCAACTTATAATAGAAAAGGAGGCAATTCCATGGCAATTAATCTTAAGGTATCCACTGTTGGCACCAGAGAAAACCGTTTGGGGTCCATTACCGGTTATGAAGGAGACTTATATGATATCGTAGAGCAATCCCACTGCGGTTCGCTTAAGAACAAAGAGCGTTGTTTCAGCCAGTCAAGCACCTGTTTGTCTTCTTGTGCCCTTGGCCAGCTTTCAGGCATCCGGGATGTTGCGGTTATCAACCATGCTCCGGCAGGCTGTACGGCAACGGCTCCCGGCTCTGTGGTATTAAATAACCAGCTCGCAGCAAAGATAGGTGTAACCAATGATACAGTATTCCTGGGAACGGATATGAATGAGAAGGATACGGTATTTGGAGCTACTGACACCTTGCGGGAGATTGTGTTAAAAACTTATCGGACCTATCAACCAAAAGCCATTTTTGTGGCTACCTCCTGTGTTACCGGAATCATTGGTGAGGATGTGGACAGTATCGTTGAGGAGATCAAAGAGGAAATACCTGTTCCTGTAGTTGCTGTTCACTGCGAAGGTTTTAAGTCCAGGATATGGGCATCAGGCTTTGACATTTCCGACCATGCAGTGCTGCAATCCATTGTAAAGCCTCCGAAAGAAAAACGGGATGTTATCAATTTTAAGAACTTTTTTGAGAGTGAGAGACAGCAGATTACAGAGCTTTTTGAAGAATTTGACGTCAAGGTCCAGTTCCTGTATCAGAATGCTACCGTAGAAGAACTGGAGCATATCTCGGAATCCCTTGCCACCGTCTGTATCTGCGGTACTCTGGGAACTTACCTTGGGAATGCCCTGGAAGAGCTGTATGGAGTGCCCTATATCCGCACGATAAATCCTCTTGGTATTACCGGTTATGAGACCTGGCTAAGGGAAATCGGCAGGGTGATCGGAAAATCCGATAAGATTGAGAACTACATCGAAAGAGAGAGAGCAATCTATCTTCCACAGATTGAAGAATTAAAGAAAGAATTAAAGGGTCTTAGGGCTGTTATCGGTATGGGACCCGGATATACATATGAAGTATCCAGAGTGCTGCAGGAACTTGGAATGGAAGTAGTATGGGCAGCGGCCTGGCATTATGACGGTAAATACGATAATGAAGCAGTTCCACCGGCACTGGATCATTTAAAGAAAACTTCACCTGTCAATATCAAGCTAAGTGTGGCGGACCAGCAGAACTTTGAAGTGCTTAATATCTTAAATGAATACAAACCGGATATCTATTTCTCAAGACATCCGGGAACTACGGTATGGGCAATTAAACAGGGAGTGGCAGCACTTTATGTTGCGGATGAATACTTTATCTTCGGTTACAAAGGTACTCTGAATTTTGCCAAATCCGTACTGGATACCGTAAGGAACAGAAGCTTTGAGAAGAATCTGGCAGCCAGAGTGAAACTTCCCTATACCGATTGGTGGTATAAGCAGAATAATAATGCATTCTTAAAGGAAAGTGTCTAAGATTGGGAGGAAAGAGCAAATGGCTAAAATATTAAATCAACCGAGATATAAATGTGCACTGGCGGCGATGCAGACCGTTCAGGCAATTACAAGAGCACTGCCGATCCTGCATTCCGGTCCCGGATGCGGTGAAAAGTTAGGAGGAAGTGTCGGAAGTTCAGGCTTTTTTTCACCTCATATATTTCCTTGTACCAGTATCAGCGAAAAAGAAGTAATCTTTGGCGGAGATGAAAAGTTATATGAGACCATTGAGAATTCCCTTAAGATTATTGATGCGGATCTTTATGTGGTACTTACCGGCTGTACTCCGGAAATCGTCGGAGACAATGTAGAGGATGTGGCAGGCCGGTTCAAAAACAGTGAAAAACCAGTAATCTTTGCCTCTACGGCCGGCTTTAAGGGAAATAACTACCGTGGGCATGACTGGGTATTAAAGGCTATTTTTGACCAATATCTTACGGAAAAGAAACCGGTTCAAAAAGGCCTCGTAAATATCTGGGCGGGACTTCCCATGCACGACCCCTTCTGGCTGGGCAATCTGCGGGAATTAGAGAATCTGATTGAACGGCTGGGGCTTATTCCTAATACCATCTTTGGCTTTGGGAGGGGAATTGAAAATATCAATAAGATTCCGGAGGCGCAGTTTAATCTGCTGGTGTCACCCTGGGTGGGGCTTGAGAGCGTGCAATTACTGAAAGAGAAATTCGGAACACCCTATCTGCACTATCCGGTACTTCCTATTGGTGCTTATGAGACCTCCAAATTCCTCCGGGCGGTGGCGGATTATGCAGACTTTGACACAAAAGAAAGAGAAAAGGCAGAGGCGTTTATCCTGAAAAAGGAAGAAGAATATTACTATTATATCGAACGTTATGCAGATGTTTTTCTTGAGACACGTGTTATGTCAAAACGGTTTGTAGTAGTTTCCGATGCCAGCTATACCTTGGCAGTGACAAAGTTTTTGGTAAACGATTTGGGATTATTTCCATCCAGGCAGTATATTACGGATGATGCTCCCGAAGAGTACAGAGAGGATATTAAGAAATACTTTAAAGAATTAAACTACGGAATTGAAGCAGAAGTCACTTTTTCAAGTGACGGGCATCAGATACATAAAGAGATAGAAGAAGCCGACTTTAACGGCTACCCTCTTATTATCGGAAGCAATTGGGAGAAAAGCATTGCCAGAAAGACCAATGCACATTTTGTGAATATATCCTATCCATTAATTGAGAGGCTAGTTATTAACAGCAGCTATACCGGTTACGGGGGCGGCCTGAAACTCCTGGAAGACATTTATTCTGTGGCATTTACCCGCTTTAACTAAGACGGCAGATATTCGGAAAGTATCCGGGAATTATTGCCGCCGGCAGTTACAGCCACAAGTTTCGATGCATGGAAACAGCGCATAAATAGGAAAGGGTGAAAGAAAATATAAATATGAATAATTACGAGAACCTTAAGAATTCTCATCCATGCTTTGCGGGGCACAAGGCGAATAAAGGCAGAATCCATCTGCCGGTGAGCCCCGGGTGTAATATACAATGTAAATTCTGCGACAGAAAAATTAATGATTATGAACAACGGCCGGGTGTTACCTCTGTGGTAATTAAACCGGATGAGGCCTTGGAGGTCGTAAGGAAATCCCTTGAATTATGTCCAGAGATTACGGTTGTTGGTATTGCAGGTCCGGGGGACACCCTGGCAACAGATTATGCGCTTAATACCTTTCGACTCATAAAAGAGGCCTTTCCGGATATCATCAAGTGTATGAGCACCAATGGATTATTGCTGGAGGAAAGGGCAGAAGAAATTATTGAGGTTGGAATTGATTCTTTAACGGTAACAGTCAATGCAGTAGATCCTGCCATCCTGACCAGGTTAAATTCAGCAATTATCTATCACGGCAAGCATTATGAGGGGGAAGAAGCAGCTGCGATTCTTATCAGGAATCAGTTAGCCGGAATACAAAAAGTCTCGGAGGCAGGAATTACGATTAAAGTGAACACGGTGCTTGTGCCGGGGATTAATGACCTTCACATTGAAGAGATAGCAAGGACTGTCAGCGAAGCAGGAGCTTCCATTTACAATCTGATACCGTTGATTCCCCAGCATGAGCTGTCGGAATGCGAAGCGCCTAACTGTATGCAGATTGAAACGGCCAGAGGAAAGGCCGCAAAATATATTGATGTCTTTAGACATTGTCAAAGATGCAGGGCTGATGCCATTGGTATACCGGGGGAAAAGGATTTTGGAGACCAGATTTATCTGAATCGGATTGCCCATAAGGATACCTTTTCTCATGGCTGAACACTGTACTGAATTAGCAGGATGCAGTACAAGACGGCCAAAGATTTGATATCCGCAAAAGGAGTTAGTTTGAAAAATCAAGTTTTTCAAACGCAAATTTGTGCCTGCGGCCCAAAGTCTGCAGGTACAGGAAAGGCATGGATATTATATGTCCTACAAAATAGCAGTTGCCAGTACGGATGGCAAGGTAATCAACCAGCATTTCGGAAGAACGGAGAAGTTTTATATTATCGGGGTGGAGGATTCCGGTGAATACCATTACCTTGAGACAAGGGAAACATTGGCTGCCTGTCAGGGAGGCAGCCATGATGAGGATGCCCTGGCGCGAAATGTGGAGCTGTTATCCGACTGTAAATATGTATTAGTAAGCCAGATTGGTCCGGGGGCTGAATATGCCCTTAGTAAAAGAGGAGTTACGGCTTTTGCAATCGCTCATTATGTTGACGAAGCGGTAAAAAAGCTGATTCATTATCAGTCGGAAATGAAACTGAACCAAAAATGAAACCAGAGAATCAGCCTCTTAAGACAGAGGGCTAATAAACAGGAGATCGGAGAATGAAGATGAAGAGAAGAATAAGCAGCATGCTGGCTTTGTTACTGGTATTGGTATTTGCTTTATCGGCGTGCAAAGAGAAAACATCTACAGAAGCGGATACAAAGGATGCAACAGATTTAAGCTCTGTAACCCTTCGCGTTGGGGCTACCGGCTGGAACCTGCAGGGAGAGATTTTAAAAGTAGCAGGACTTGATGATACGCCTTACAAGGTGGAGTACACTGTGTTTCAGGGCGGAAATCTGGGACTGGAAGCAATGGCGGCAGACCAGATTGATTTTACTACGACTAGTGAAATTCCTCCGATTTTTGCATCCTTAGCTGAAAATGAAGGGAATTTCAAGATTATCGCCGTCAATAACAGCAATACACTGCTTCAGGAATTGATTCTTCCCCCCAACACAGGTATCAAGAGCGTTGCAGAATTAAAAGGCAAGAAGGTTGGGTATATCAAGTCAACAACAGCACAGTACTTTCTTTATGAAATGCTTAAGGAGGCAGGCCTTAAATGGACGGATATCGATGCCGTTGAAATCTCAACGGCAGATGGTGTGACCGCACTTCTTGGAGGCAACTTAGATGCTTTCGCAAGCTATGGCAATTCCATAAACGCAGCAAAGAACAGCGGAGCAACAACTCTTGCATCAGCACAGGATATCTTGTCCGGCAATTTCCCCTATGAAGCATCGGTAAAGGCTTTAGGTGATAATGCAAAAAGGGCTGCCATTGCTGATTATCTGGCAAGGCTTCAGTTAGCCTATGAATGGCAGAAGGGACACTTGGATAAATGGGCAAAGATTTCGGCTGACCCTACAGGACAGACCGTTGAGGATGCACTTGATGTCCTTAAGAAGGGGTATGAGCAGAGGGATACGAAGACGGTTGTTATCTCTGATGAGATTAAAAAATCGGAGCAGAATGTAGCAGATGCTTTTTATGAAGTGGGACTTTTAGAGAAGAAAGTGGATGTGAGCACCTTCTATGATGATTCTTTGACGAAAGCGTACCAGAGTGCTCTTGAAGCATTAAAAAAATGATAAGACAGGAAAGAGGAGATTATGAAATTAAAGCGTAAACAAGGGAAAAAGCAATATGAAATATTTCTTCAATGGCTTTTACCCCTGCTTTTAATCATTGCGTGGTATGTTGCTACCAGTAGTGGACACTCAAATACAATTTTTCCGTCTCCAATAAAGGTATTAAACCGGGCAGTAACCATGCTTGAAAACGGCCAGCTCCTTGAATATACGGCAGTCAGTGCCAGAAGAGCTGTTATCGGCTTTCTGATAGGAGGAGGGATAGGCTTTCTCTTAGGATTAATTAACGGCCTGTGGAGAATCTCGGATGTAGCGCTTAATACAACCCTTCAAATGTTAAGGAATATACCGGTTCTGGCACTTATTTCATTGTTTATTGTATGGTTTGGAATAGGAGAGAAAGTAAAAATCATTATGGTAGCCTTTGGTGTGTTCTTTCCTCTTTATATTAATACCTATCATGGAATTAAGAATATCGACAAGGGATTGATTGAAATGGGGAAGGTGTATGGGTTAAGGGGAATATCCTTATTCACCAATATAATCCTTCCGGGAGCGTTATCTTCTGTATTGGTCGGAGTCAGGTTATCTCTTGGCATTATGTGGCTGGTATTAATCGCCGCCGAAACAATTGCCGCCGACGCAGGAATTGGTTACATGGCGATGACGGCAAGGGAATTGATGCAGATGGATAAAGTCGTTCTTAGTATTATCATTTATGCCCTGTTAGGTAAACTTTCCGATGTCATAGCTTCAGCATTGGAGAGAAGGTTATTAAAATGGCGTGCTGTTTAAAGGGGATGTGCGGATATGAGTGAAAATGCGAACGGATATAAAATTGAATTAAAAAATGTGAAGAAAAGATTCGGGCAGTGTGAGGTCTTAGAGGATGTCAGCCTGACCATTGAGTCGGGAGAATTCGTTGCTATCGTAGGTCACAGCGGCTGCGGAAAGAGTACCTTACTGCGGATGATAGCAGGGCTTGATGTACCGACAGAGGGCACTATCCTGGTCAATGAAAAGGAAGTAACGGGAGTCAACAGCCAGGTTAGGTTCTTATTTCAGGAGGCAAGGCTGCTCCCATGGAAAAGTGTAATAGCAAATGTAATCATCGGCACGCCGGATAAAAACGAAGCAACAGCAGCACAGTCACTGGAAAGAGTAGGGCTAATCAATAAGAAGCATGAATGGCCGAAAGTACTTTCCGGCGGACAAAAGCAAAGGGTATCCTTAGCCAGGGCTCTGGCAGGAAGGCCGAATGTTCTTCTGCTGGATGAACCCTTGGGGGCATTAGATGCCTTTACCAGGCTGGATATGCAGGAGTTGATTGAAAAGCTCTGGTTAGAGCAGGGATTTACGGGGATTTTAGTTACCCATGATGTGAGTGAAGCGGTCAAACTGGCTAACAGAGTTATATTGATGGAAGATAAAGAGATAACCCTGGATATGAAAATAAGCCTTCCAAGGCCCCGCCAGAAGGACAATGACTCCAATTATTTCGAGCACTATATTTTAGATAAAATAATGAAGCT
Source organism: Anaerocolumna xylanovorans DSM 12503 (assembly GCF_900143645.1). Lineage (GTDB taxonomy): Bacteria > Bacillota > Clostridia > Lachnospirales > Lachnospiraceae > Anaerocolumna > Anaerocolumna xylanovorans. Next base: position 189,817 of record NZ_FRFD01000003.1, read on the forward strand.
GGATGAGAAGGCGGCAGAAGTCCGCCGTGAGGATTACGCAATATAACAGAGTATAGGACCTAAAAGAAAGGAGCACAGGTATGCTTTCCATAAAGACACCTCTGGAATACGTCAGTCAGCCGGATGTGATAGAAAAGGCCGGGAAATACATAAAAAAATATGGCAATAAAGCACTGATTATCGGAAGCAAGACACCCCTTAAGGCAGTAGGCGAAGCATTTTATAAAAGCCTTGAAGAAAATAATATCGAATACATCATAAAAGAATTTACGGGTTTCCCCACTTTGGCAGCAATTGAAGATTACAGCAGGCAGGCAGAGGAGGAAAAGGTAAATCTTATCATCGGTATCGGGGGAGGAAAGGTTAACGATACGGCAAAGGCAGTAGGTAATAAAACGAAACTTCCTGTTATCGCCATACCGACTATTGCAGCCACTTGTGCAGCCTGGGCAGCGGTATCCATTCTTTACAATGAAGAGGGAGACTTTGTGACCTCCTCTCTTAATGAGAATTCCCCCAGACTAATTCTTGCAGATACCAGGATTATAATAACGGCACCGGCCAGATATACTTATGCCGGCATTGTAGATACACTGGCTAAATGGTATGAGACAGTGCCAAACCTTGATATAGCAGAAGATAATATCACTCTCAATATTGCAGTAAACGGAGCGAAGCTTGCCTTTGACCTTTTAGTAAGACACGGCAGAAAGGTTGTAGAGGATGGGCAGAAGAATATTATTACAAAGGAGTCTGTTGCTGTGGTAGATGCCATCATTTATCTGGCAGGTTTTGTAGGCAGCTTTACGGAAGACGAATTTTACGGCGGGTTTGCACATCCCTTCTACCATGCCTCCACCAGACTCTCCGGCACCCGTTTCCGTCTTCATGGGGAAAAAGTGGCCTTAGGCTTGCTGATTCAGCTGGTGCTTGAAAAGAAGCAGGAAGATTATATTATCGAAACCATCAGGGAGTTTGACCGCTTTCATCTGGCATTAACGCTGGAAGATATCGGAGTCAGGGAGAATGCGAAAGAAGACCTTAGCATAGTGGCAGAGCGGGTATTAAAAGAATTTCCCGGTTATACGAAACTGGGTATCGGAAAGACAGCGGAAGAAATTGTCGATGCCGCCTTTAGGGCAGATGCACTGGTAAGAAGAGTTCTTAGCAATCCTGTGGAGGTGTTTTGAGTGAGTACCGGGCAAAAAGAAGCTGCACCCAGAAAAGCGCTGGAGCAGATAAATAATTATATAACAGCCAAGACCATCGAATCGGTAAAGCGGGAGCTTGGTATAGACAGAATCATTAAGCTGGCAGGGAATGAAAATACCAACGGATACTCTCCCAAGGTAAAGGAAGCAATCAGGTTATCCCTGGAGGGCTTGTCTTATTATCCTGACATGAATTGTACCATCCTTCGCGAAAAGCTCTCAAAGCTTCACGGGGTTGAAGAGGAACAGCTGATATTCGGAAACGGTTCCTTTGAGCTTATTTCCATCATAGCCCAGACTTATCTGGAAGAGGGGGATGAATCCATTATAGCGGAACCTTCTTTTGGCTGGTATAAAAATGTTACCTGGCAGATGGGAGCGAAGGTAGTGAGTCTGCCTTTAAAGAACCACAAAGTGGATCTAGAGATTATAAGGGAAAATATAACGGACAGGACAAAAATCATATGGATCTGCAATCCGAACAATCCTACCGGAACCATTCTTACGGAGAAGGAATTAAGAGAATTCTTACAGGAACTGCCCTCTGGTATTATCCTGGTTCTGGATGAAGCTTATGTAGATTATGTCATGGAAGAGGGCTATCCGGATTCCGTCAGTCTGCTTAAGAGTTATCAGAATGTTATCCTGCTTCGTACTTTCTCTAAGGCCTATGGTCTTGCATCCTTTCGTATCGGGTATGGTATCGCCTCAAAGCAGGTAGTCTTGCAGCTTAATAAAGTACGTCTGCCGATTAATACCAATGCCCTGGCCCAGACCGCGGCAGCAGCCAGCTTAGAGGACCGGGAATTCTACCGGTATGTGCTTCAAAGTAACAAAGAGGGGCTAAAACTTTATTATAAAACCTTAACAGAACTGGGACTTGAATTCGTCCCGTCCAATTGTAATTTTATTCTTTTTAATACAGGTTTGGATGGTGATACCGTTACCGGAGAGTACTATAAGAAGGGCATTCTTATACGGTCCGGTAAGGAGTTTGGCCTGCCCACCTGGGTTCGGATATCCATAGGAACCAGAGAAGAGAATGAATTGGTCCTGGAAACCTTAAAGGAAATTTTAAGGCGGCAGGCATGAAGGAATGATAGAAGTCCTTTCACGAAAGGAGTCTTTATGAGTAAAACTTATTCAGGTATCAGAGAAAGCCGCCCTTATACCTATAATGATTGCGGCGGTAACAGCAGGGAGTTATCTTCCGAGTTTGGGAAACGCTGTTTGAAAGCAGCAGACCGTACCTTCAGCCAGGGACTGCAATGTCAGCAGATAAACAGCATGGCAGCCCTGATGTCTTTAGACGATGCTGTATTTGTTGCGCATTCACCCCAGGGCTGTGTCGGCTGTACCAGTATGGCAAGCGATATGTACCGCGTCGGCCAGGCACACAGAGGCGTCCATTATATAAAAAGTGCAAGAATCATTGTTACCAATCTGGATCAGAAGGATGTCATCCTTGGTGGTGAAGCGAAACTTAGGGAAGCTGTAAAATTAGCCCGGGAAAGATATCAGCCGAAGATAATATTCATATTTACCTCCTGTGCTTCCGGTATTATCGGTGATGATATTGATGCTGTGGCAAGGGATTTGCAGGAAGAGAGTGAAGCGTTGATAATTCCCGTACATTGTGATGGCTTCAAATCCAAAATATGTGCCTCCGGTTTTGATGCGGCATTTTTGGCAATTTCATAGTACATCTTAAAAGGAGAGAAGCCCCAGAAGCAGAAGGGACTAATCAATCTCTTTGCTCCGGTTTCCATAAGCTATAAGGATCAGTTGGAAATTGAAAGAATGCTGGGACTTCTTGGCCTTGCCTGTAACTATATCCCTTTTTACAGTTCCCTGGAGAAAATCAAAAGAATACCCTCTGCAGAAGCTTCTACTTCCATCTGTAAAGTATTTGCAGATGAATTTATGAAGGAGCTGGAAGAAGACTATGACATCCCCTTTTCCCACACGGTAATGCCTATCGGTGTCCGCAACACGGATAAATGGTTCAGGGGAGTTGCTGCTTTGTTTGGAAAAGAGGCCGAGGCAGAGGAATATATCAAAAAGGAACATGAAAGAGTTCTTCCGCAAATTGAAAAAATTAAGGAAAGGCTCCAGGGCAAGAGGGTCTTTATCTGCGGCGGAACCGGCCGTTCCTTTGCTGCCGCTGCTTTAATTGACGATTTTGGAATGGAGTTGGTGGGGCTGGAAACGCCTACCTATGATGATGACGCACAGATAGACATTGACTATCTGAATGAAATCCATAAGGATTATATTATTGATATTGCCAATATGCAGCCCTTTGAACAGGTAAATATCGTAAACCGCCTGAAACCGGATGTTTTTATCGGAGTACCTTCCTGGTCGGCAAGACTTGGCATACCGACGACCCATGTACTGGATATGAAGCGGCCTACTATGGGCTATGACGGTATTTTATATCTGGGGAATAAGATTGCTGACCAGATTGAAAATCCCGGTTTTAATAAGAAGCTTGCAGCTCATGCCAGACTTCCCTATAAAAAATCCTGGTATGAATCAGATCCCTTCAAATTCATAAAACCTTTGGAGTAGTGTCTATGGGAGTTTGGAATGGAGGAATATGTGCCGCGGGCAGGCGGCGGAATGGAGGTTATAAATGTCAGTTGTAGTAGAAAGTCCTCGTGGTACGTGTGTTCTTGGCGGAATCAGTGCGGTACTAAGCGCAGTAGATAAACTATGTCCGATTTTTCATTCAGGACCCGGCTGCTGTATGCAGACCACTGCCGGAGAAGCCGGGCAGTCAGGCGGAAAGCAGCCCCATTTCCTATCGGGAGTATCCTTGCCTTCTTCTAATATGTTAGAGAGGGAAGTGGTGTTCGGAGGAGTGGATAAGCTTCGCAGTACCATAGAGGGGGCTGTGGAGATTATAGACGCGGATGCTTATTTTGTACTAACCGGCTGTACAGCCGGAATTATCGGTGATGATATCAAAAGTGTTACTTCGGAATTTGCCGAGAAAGGGATCAGAGTATACCCAATAGAGACTCCGGGTTTTGCAGGTGACAGCTATTTAGGCTATGAAGCAGCTTTTAAAACCTTTCTGACCTACCTTGTAGAGGAGGATATTCCGAAACAGCCGAATCTGGTGAACCTTTTTGGTGTCATGCCCTATCATGATCCCTTCTGGTCAGGTAATCTTGAAGAATTGACCAGGATTCTAAAAAAGCTTGGGCTTAAGGTAAACACTTTCTTTACAGAACATCAGGGAATTGAGGCAATCCGCACTTCCTCTGCTGCTGCCTTGAATATTATCGTTAATCCCTGGCTGTTAAAAAGTGCGGCGGCAGAATATGAAGAAAGATTTGGTGTACCTGCCCTTCGCATTCCGGGAATCCCCTTTGGCGCAACAGACACCTCTGCCTTTGTAAGAGAGGTCGGGGAAGCACTAAAGCTTGACAGAGAGCTGGTGGAAGATATCATTGCCGAAGAGGAGGATTATATCTACAGCTATCTGGAGACAGCTATCGGTGCATTGAGCTGGAAGAAGTTTGCGGTAGTAGGTGACTCTAATACAGCAATTGGGGTGACCAGATATCTGGCGAATGATTACAGTTTTACGCCTACCGTTACTATCATTACGGACCCGGTATTCAGGACAGAAGATAAGGAGCGCATTATCAGACAGCTAAAGGAGCTGGAATACGCGAAACCTCCGGAAGTAGTATTTGAATCCGATCAGTATAAGATAACGGAGGAGCTTAAGAAGCATGGGGAGATAACCCTGCTGCTTGGAAGCACCAATGAGAGGGAGATTGCTTTGGTGAAAGATATCCAGTGCAGTGTTATATCCTTTCCGGTTACAGACCGGCTTATTTTTAACCGTACCTACGCCGGCTACAGGGGAAGCCTTACCTTTATTGAGGATCTCTATGACAATTTATAAATGTTAGAGATGCTTTTATCAGAAGATGGGAGGAAATTATGAGCGGAATTAAAAAGTCCATATCTGAGCTGGTAGGCCGCACGCCGCTGCTCGAATTGACAAATTATGAAAAGCAGAACAATCTGGAAGCGGAAATTGTTGTAAAACTGGAATATTACAACCCGAATCAGAGCGTGAAAGACAGAATTGCTCTTGCCATGGTGGAGGATGCAGAGCGTAAAGGATTACTAAAGCCAGGTTATACCATTGTTGAAACGACCAGTGGTAATACCGGAATCGGCCTTGCCGCAATAGCAGCAGTCAAGGGCTATAAATTCCGTGTTTATATCCAGGATCAGGTCAGTGAAGAGCGTTTTAAGGTAATCCGGGCTTTTGGAGGGGAAACTATCAAGCTTACGGAAGAACCGGTATTAGCAGAGGTTTTAAAGGAGACCAACGGGGATTTTGTAGCTGCAATTAAGGAATTGGAGGATAAGGTGCTTTCCAAAGAGAAAGACATCTTTTTCGTGAACCAGATTGCCAATACAGCTAACCCGGAGATACATAAAGCGACCACGGGGCCGGAAATCTGGGAGGATACCGGAGGTAAAGTAGATATTCTGGTCGCTACAGTGGGAACCGGCGGGACAATATCCGGAACAGGAGCTTACTTAAAGGCTAAGAATCCTGACCTTAAGATTATCGCAATCCAGCCGGGACCGGACTCTCTTCCCAGTGAAGCCAATCCTACGCCGGAAGAAATCACGGGAGTTCATCCTTTCTTTGGAGTTCCCGGTGAGAGGGTTCCAAGCACCATGAATCTTAATATCTATGATGAAGCCTTTGAGATAGAGACGCAACAGGCCTATGAGGCAGCCAGAGCGGTAGCAAAATCGGATGGGATTTTGATAGGAACCTCTTCGGGCGCGGCAATTCATGTGGCAACCGAGCTTGCTAAAAAGCCGGAAAATAAGGGGAAGAGAATCGTTGCGGTATTGCCGGATACAGGACTTCGCTATCTTTCTATGAATCTTTTTGAATAATTACTTTTTATATTGACAAATAGACATGGGAACTTTATGATATAAAACATATAAAAAATATATGTTTAGAATGAAATATAAAGAGTTTGAACGGAGGTTGTTATAATGAAAAGTGGAATGAAGATTTATACCATTGCTTTCAGAAACAATATACCTGCTCGATGTTGCGGCAGAAAGGCAGGATTATTTATTTGAAAAACATAATTATAATCGATTAAAAGAAAAGGAGACTTCTTTATGAAAGCAAAAAAACTTGTTACAGCATTGGTATTAATCGGGGTATTATCTTCTGTATTGGCAGGATGCGGTACAAAGGACAAAACAACCTCTGGCAGTAATCAGCCTGCTGTTACAGCAGCCTCGGATAAAAAAGGTACAGACACAGCCAAGGTAGAAAAGATCAGAGTTGCAGTAGCCAATGATTTTAATCCTTATGCATATCTTGACGAGAAAGGCGATTATATCGGCTATGAAGTTGATGTGCTGAAAAAAGTGGATGAACTGCTGCCCCAGTATGAATTTGAATATCAGACGGTGGCTGACCAATTCGTAGCTTTGACCTCTAATAAGGTGGATTTAATTTCCCACCAGTGGGAAAGCAATCCGGAGAGGCAGAAAACCTACCTGTTTGGAAAAGAAATTGTAACTACCTGGGCAGCCTATATTATAACCAAGGACGGTGCGGAGAAGCTTCAGACTTATAAAGAGCTTGAGGGAAAGACCGTTGCGACCTTCCAGGGCTCCAATGATGCATATCAGCTGGAAACCTATAACAAAGAACATAATAATGCCATTAAGCTTGAGTATAACAGCGGTGATTTTTCCGTGATACTTAGTAAGCTTGAAAGCGGTGCCGTAGATGCGTTCCTTTTGCCTCTTAGCTATTTGCCAAGTATCGAAGAAGGTTATAAAGTAAAACTGCAGCGCTCGGATGAGCCTTCCTATTATTCAGGAACGTATTTTATCTACCGCAGGGACGATGCGGACGAAACAGCCCTTCAGGAAGCAGTTGATGGTGTGCTGAAAACCCTTCACGAGGATGGGACCCTTGAGAAGCTGTCCACCCAGTGGCTTGGCGCTGACTATACAGTGGAGCCGGAAGATCAGAAATAGCCCTGTATTATAGGATTAGGAGATTAAAGCAGTATGGGAAATATAGATTATTTCAGCTTTCAAAGGGTTGCGGAATATTTTCCGCAGTTGCTGTCCCGCCTACATATTACACTGATTATTACCGTACTTTCACTGGTTATCGGATTGTTACTGGGTACATTGATCGCGGCTGTCAGACTTTTTAATATACCGGTTTTAAAACAGATAACTACGGTGTATATCTCCTTTATCAGAGGGGTACCAATTAATATTCAGCTCTTTATCGTATACTTCGGATTGCCGGCTTTACTGAATCCGGTGTTCTTAAGATTTAATATTGATTTGAATATGCTGGATGCGTTTTCTTTTGTTGTTGCTACCTATGCATTTAATTCGGCGGCATTTCTCTCTGTTGTGGTTACGGCAGCGATACAGGGAGTGGATAAGGGACAGTTGGAGGGGGCACGGTCCATAGGGATGACAAGAGGCCAGATGTTTATGCGGGTTGTATTTCCCCAGGCGTTTCATATTGCTATTCCGGAATTTGGTAATACTGTGATATCAACTCTGAAAGATACTTCACTGGCTTTTACGGTAGGTGTTGTTGATATGGTGGGTGTCATTTCCTCTATTGCGGCAAGAACCAGACATTCTCTGGAAGGGTATGTAGGAGCGGCGATTATATACTTTGCATTTTGTATTGTATTGGAAAAGGGATTCTCTGCACTGGAAAAGAAGCTGCAAGTGTATAAATAATAAGCACGCAGATAGGAACCAGGAGTGAAAGAAAATTTAAAATAAAAGGATGCCACGTATAGATTCTTTCACTCATTTTTATTTGTGGCAATATTGCAGACCGGTCTGCGGGTAAACCTGCGATATGCAACGGGTATAAATATGTATAAATTCGATTATTCATTCTTTCTCCACGAGCTGTGGGTAGCGGTGACTTATATACCATTGACTTTGAAGCTTTCCATGATTCCCATGGTATTCGGGTTAGTCTTTGGGACATTACTGGCTATCTTAAGAATCCAGAAAGTTCCGGTACTTAATACGCTCATAAAGATATATATCCTGATTTTTAGAAGCATGCCAATGGTACTTATGATCCTTATTCTGTATTTTTCCTTTATGTACGGATTTGATACTATTGCAGAATTAATGCACTTAAAGATACGTTCAGGTAATGTTCCGCCAATTATTCTGGCCTATATTATTTTAAGCATTGTATCCGTTGCATTTATGACAGAATCCATCCGGACGGCCCTTCAATCCGTACAAAAGGGGCAGGTTGAGGCGGCGCATTCTATCGGAATGAAAACTTCTGCGATTTACCGACGGATTATCATACCGCAGGCACTGCCGGTAGCGATACCGATTCTTGGAAACACTTTCATTGGATTGACCAAGGGAACGGCACTGGTATATATGATTGGAGTGACGGACCTGATTACGGGAGTGAAGATCGAAGCTAATGCAAGCTACCGCTATCTGGAAGCTTACATAGCCATAGCTGTCATATACTGGCTGTTATGCATAGCCATAGAGCAGGGAATCAGGTTACTGTCCCATAGAGTCAATGCAGTCAGCTAATCATTTATCGCAGTAGGAGCAAGGGGGTAAGGCATGATTCAGGTAAGGAATTTACAAAAATCCTTTGGCAGTAACAAGGTGTTAAAGGGAATTGATTTAAGCGTTGAGGAAGGAGAGGTTGTAGTAATATTAGGGCCCTCCGGTTCAGGAAAGACAACTTTGCTGCGGTGTATTAACTTCCTTGAGAAGGCTGATGAAGGTGAGATTGTCATAGGAAGCACCCAAGTAAATGCAAGGCATGCAACCAAAAGACAGATATTGGATATTTGCCGGAAAACAGCCATGGTATTTCAATCCTTTAATCTATTTAAAAATAAAACAGCTCTGGAGAATGTTGCGGAAGGACCTGTCATCGTACAAAAGGTTGAAAAACAAAAAGCCCTTGAATATGGCAGGGAGCTGCTAAAGAATGTCGGTCTTTCGGATAAATATGACGCTTATCCTTCTGAATTATCGGGAGGGCAGCAGCAGCGGGTCGGAATCGCCCGCGCTCTGGCACTGCATCCGGAGGTCATACTTTTTGACGAACCTACCAGTGCTCTGGACCCGGAGCTTGTGGGAGAAGTTCTGGGAGTTATTAAGAAGATAGCAAAAAAAGGGATTACAATGATTATTGTAACCCATGAAATGTCGTTTGCTCAGGACGTAGCCAACAGAGTGGTTTTTATGGATGAAGGTGTTATTGTGGAGCAGGGAACTCCGCAGGAAATATTCCTGGATGCCAAAGAAGAACGCACGAAACAATTTCTAAAGCGTATTACGCCGGAATATACCTATCAGATATAAGGCCGCTCAAATAAAAAACATAAAGCCCTGTTCGGCTTTCTGTCTTTCTGATTCGAATACAAGATCATAAAGAGTTGCCTTCTGGAGAGTTTCCTTAATCACAGAATCAAGAGGATCGAAGACCGTTACCTTCATAGCGGTTTCGATTTCAGGGGCTTTTTCCTTAATGGTTTCTTCCGTATTTTCAAATAAAGAGGTTTCGACAGCAGCCAGGATATCATAAACCGTAATTTGCTGCGGATCTGCGCTTAACTGGTATCCGCCCTGAGAACCTTTGATAGAAGTAACGATTCCGCCGCGTTTTAACAGGGAAAAAACCTGTTCCAGATAAATTTTGGAAATATCCAGTCTTTCAGAAATACTGATTAAGGTTATATAATCGTTTTTATTGTTAGCCTGTGCCATGTGTATGGTTGCCGCAAGTGCATAACGGCTTTTTGCTGATAATCTCATTGTACCCTCCAATCTGTTGCCGAACAGATTTGATATATTGTAAATTGATGGTGTTTGTTTTGAAAAAATGTGTATTAAAGCAGTTTTATCTGACAATAAAACTATATTTCACATTATTCAAATATGTATTCATAATATATGAAAAATACAACACTGTCAAGGGTATACAATAATGCACCATGGACAAACCCATGAAGGATGTCTTGGGAAATGTACGGTGATTTTCACATATATTTATTCATTTTCTCATTCAGGAACCCTTATTCCACTAAGAATGCCAGCCACAGTTTCTGCCATTTCAGTGTCATAAGGAACCCCTCAATAGAGACCTCATAAATATATGCAAAAATCACCTGTGTTCTTCCAATGACTTTCTTCATGTGCTTATCCTTATAATACATCATTTGCAGCACAAAAAAATTCCTGCATCCTTTGTTACCCTAAGGCCGCCTTTGCCAAGTTTTTCTGTTAAAAACCTTTCAAAGGTTTCTTTTTCGTCCCTTATAATACTCATTTGATTGCCATGGCAGGAATAGATATAATCGGCCAATGGTTTTATTTCCGTTACCAGCAGACTGTCATCATAGAGGTGCTTTTCTACGGTTTTAAAGAAAGGCTTTAATTCTTCCTCTCCGTCATCAAGGCCAAAGATGTCATAGAGCTTAACCTCGGAAAGAGCAATTTGATCGTTGTATTCCTTTGCCAGCTCTTCGATTTCTTTCATATGTTTTCTGCCATAGGTGCTAAGACACAGGCAGCCGCCTTTTTTTAAGACACGGTAAAGCTCACTTAAGGCTTTTTTTCTGTCTTTGGCATAGAACAGGACATGGTTGGCGAGGATTAGATCAAAGGTATTCTCTTTATAGGGAATGTCCTGTATATCAAACTGTTCAAAGGAGAAGAAAGAGGATATACCTTTTAATCCGGAAGAAGCACTTCTTAGCATACCGGAGGAAATATCGGAGAGCAAAGCAGAGATTCCCGGGGGCAGAGATGAGTGGTTCTCCCTCCAGAACTCTCCGTTTCCGCAGCCGGTTTCCAGAATGTTTTGATTTTCTTTTAAGGGGAGCATTTTGTATATCCACTGGTACCAGCCTAAAGGATTTACGGAGAATCTTTTGTGCAGGTCAATACGCACCTTAAGATTTCCGGCAGTTTTGTACTGGCTAAGGAGAGTTTCCTTCATATTAAGGAGGTGTATCAGACCGACAATATGATTCCAGTCAGGTTCTTCCCTTTCTGAAAGGACAGCTGAAGTTTCACGTAACATCTGTTCCATCTGCTTTAATTCAGCGATTTTTTCGTGGATAAGTTTTTGCTGCAGCTGTAAGGATTCCTTTATAAAGGATGTATCCAGGGAATTAACGGTTATCTCCTTGATTTCTTCCAGCCCAAAGCCCAGCTTTTTCAGTACCAGGATTCTTTGCAGGATAGCAAAATCCCTGTCTGTATAATAACGGTAGCCGGATTCTGCCATAAGGGAAGGCTTAAGCAGCCCCTTTTCGTCATAGTACCGTATTGTTCTTACGGATATGTTGGCCCTTTTTGAAAATTCTCCGGTAGTATAAAAGTTCTCTGCCATCGGACGCACTCCTTTTTATACATTTTCAATTGCCGAGTTTAGTTCATTTGGGAATATTTAAGAATTCTTTATTCTCCATATACCATTCTACCGTTTTCTCTATTCCTTCTTCAAAAGAAATCTCCTGTTTCCAGCCAAGCTCCTTCTGAAGCTTTGAAGAATCCATGGAATACCGTCTGTCATGGCCCTTCCGGTCTTCTATAAATTCAATGGGGGGAATGGTTAGGTGGTATTTCTCTCTTAAAATGCCGGTTATGCTTGAAACCACCTCAAGATTTGTATAATCCTTTCTGCCGCCGATATTATAAACTTCGCCTGTACGCCCTTCTGCCAGTACTTTATCAATGGCTGACAGATGATCTGTAACATAGAGCCAGTTCCTTATATTCTTTCCATCTCCGTAGATTGGGATAGGATTACCGGTCAGGCAGCTTAAAATGCAGTTTGGAATAAACTTTTCCTGGTACTGATAAGGACCGTAATTATTGGAGCATCTTGTTACCAGGACAGGAAAATCATAAGTTTCATAATAGGCTCTTGCCATATGGTCGCCTCCGGCCTTACTGGCAGAGTAGGGATTTCTGGGGCATAGAGGGGTATTTTCTGTGAATTTACCGGTTTCTCCAAGTTCACCATACACTTCGTCTGTTGAGATGTAGAGAAAGCGTTTGCCGTTATAGTTATTCTCCCAGGCTTTTTTGGCGGATTCTAACAGGCATAAGGTTCCGCAGACATTTACCTCGGCAAATTCCTTCGGGGAGCGGATACTTTTGTCCACATGGGAGTGGGCTGCAAAATGCACCACATAATCAATGGAATATTTTGCAAAGATTTCTGCTAACAGAGTTTCATTTCGGATATCACCTTTGATAAAGCGGTAAGCGTCATTTCCTTCATAACAGCTTACATTTTCTGACCTTGCGCAATAGGTCAGGGTGTCCAGGTTTAAGATTCTGACTTCGCCTTTATAGTGCTGCATCAGGTAATGAATATAATTGGAGCCGATAAATCCGGCTCCTCCGGTAATAAGATATGTTTTCATAGAAAACCTCCTGTATGTTTTTAATAAACACATTGTAGAAGGTCACCTAACGTAAGAGTCAAGAGCTTTAAAAAAAAAATTACATTAGCATGGTATCCATAATCTTTTGAAGCTTTTCTGTCTCTGGCTGACTGCTTCCAAAAGGATTTTCCGGCATTTGGGCAAGAAAGGAAAAGGATACGGGAAAGTACTTTTCTATACTTTTCATATAATCCTTTGGAAAGTATTCCTGGCTTTTTTGTACGCCCATCAAAATTAACTGATAACAGTTCATCAGAACAAACTCCAGAAAGGGTTTGTTACCGGCAGGGAAGGAACGGCACAAATCAGTTATAAAGGATAAGAGCTTATTAACCGTTTTTTCTGCCTCTTCACAGCGTGGGCTGATAGTAAATAAGGTCTGATGGTCTTTCATAGAATCTTCCTTTATATCCTGCAAATCGTCTGCAAGCTGCAGAAAGAAGCCAAAGCCCAGATAGAAGACCATATCTTCTCTGGTTATTTTTTCTTTTACAAAGTAGCGGTCGATTAATACGGACATACCGCCTTTGTACATAGAGATAGCAAGCCGCTTTTCATAATCTAATAAAATATCCGTTCTTTGCTGGCTTAGGCTTTCCACCTGTGCATCCAGCATTAAAAGTAAAAGCTCCGTTACCGGGCAGGGTTCTCCTTCTATACAGTCATCTTTTGCAGCAGAAAGAAAGTATAAGGTCTTTTCATCATACCAGGAGGTTGTATTCACCGACTCCCCTTTCAGGAAATCTCTGATAAGCGAGTTGTAGCGGGCTTTTTCTTCTTTTGTGCAGGCAGTATTGTCTATGTAATTATCGGTAAAGGGATAGAGCATGCTGTAACCGTAACAGGCTTTTGAAAAGAGAGAAGTATCCTGATGGATTTCCTTAAACATCAGGTAGACAATATAATTTCTTAGGGCTTGTCCCATATCCTCAAAGGACATGGCGGGGACATCCATACGTAATGTCTTTATAAATTCTTTGGTTTCCGAAACAAAGACTTCTATTCTTTCACGGGATAGATAATGATGCAATCCAAGGACCGTTTCTTCGGAAAGAACCTGGTATAGTAGTTTGTAGGTCTTTTTATTCCATTTTCTTTTCCCAAAGGGAAGGCGGGGATATCCTGTTATTTGCCGGTGAAACTGTGCGGATATCTCTTTTGCATAGGCTTCGTTCTTATTCTTATCCGCCTGCGGTACTTCCGTTAAATAGGGCGGAAAGGTGTCGTTTGCTGATAACCAGCGTTCCCTTACGATTGGAAGGAAAGAATTCAAAATTGTGTCCTTGTGAAAGAAATTCATGGCTTTTCTCCTTTATTCCCATTATCTGTATTATAAAGAAGATGTCCGTGAAAAGCAACAGGCTATTGATTGTATGGGATTGTTTTTGTATAATGGATACAGGAGTAATTGATTATAATAATTGGAGGAGCACACATGTCACAGACGACAAAGAGGGCTCTGGCTTATTCTCTCAAGAAGCTGTTAAAAGAAAAACCCCTGGATAAGATAACAGTAACGGATATTACCGAAGACTGTGAGGTTAACAGACAGACCTTTTACTACCATTTTAAGGATATTTATGATCTGGTGGAGTGGATTTATACTGTTGAGGCAACCAAGGCATTGGATGGCAATAAGACTGCCACCACCTGGCAGCAGGGATTTTTTCAGATATTTGAATATATATTGGAAAATAAGACATTTGTCAGAGGAACCTATCATTCTGTTAATAAAGAGCACCTGGAAACCTATCTTTATAATGAGACCTTCAATCTGTTAATTGGGGTATTGGATGAATTTGCGGAAGGAATGTCTGTAAGGGAAGAGGATAAAGCCTTTATCGTAAACTTTTACAAATATGCTTTTGTCGGTTTGATGCTTGACTGGATAGGGAAGGGGATGAAGGAGGAGCCCAAGGATATTTTGGATAGGCTTAGTATACTGCTGCAAGGAGATTTTAAAAATGCCCTGGAGAAGTTTAAGGGTAAATCCTACGCTTTAAATAAGATGAACCATGAGAAAAAATAATGTGGTCCTGTATAAAAAAATTCGATGAAGGCAGAATAATTTATACAGAAAACACAGTGTGTATAAAATTTTTACAATAAGAGCCCACTGATTAAAATTTCATCAGTGGGCTCTTATTGTATATTGTACCTGGCAGGGAAAAGAGATATAGTAAAGAAAAAATGATGGAGGTAACTTTTATGTATTACAGTAATGGAAATTATGAAGCGTTTGCCCGTCCCAGGAAGCCGGAGGGTGTGGATAAAAAATCCGCCTATTTGGTAGGTTCAGGTCTTGCCTCCCTGGCAGCTGCCTGCTTTCTTGTAAGAGACGGCCAGATGAAGGGAGAGCATATTCACATCCTGGAAGAGATGAGCCTTCCCGGCGGTGCCTGTGACGGTATCAAGGACAGCCAAAAGGGATTCATTGTCCGTGGCGGAAGAGAGATGGAAAATCATTTCGAATGTCTGTGGGATTTGTTCCGTTCCATTCCTTCACTGGAAACAGAAGAAGCCTCCGTTCTGGATGAATTTTATTGGTTAAATAAGAAAGATCCTAACTATTCCTTAATGAGAGCTACCATTAACCGCGGAGAGGATGCTCATACGGATGGAAAATTCGGTCTTAGTGAAAAGGCTTCTACGGAAATCATTAAGTTGTTTTTCACCCGAGATGAAGATTTGTATGATAAAAAGATTGAGGATGTATTCACACAGGAATTCTTTGATTCTAATTTCTGGCTCTACTGGAGAACCATGTTTGCTTTTGAGAATTGGCACAGTGCTCTTGAGATGAAACTCTATATTCAGAGATTTATCCATCACATCGGAGGACTTCCTGACTTTAAGGCGCTGAAATTCACCAAATACAATCAGTATGAGTCTTTGATTCTTCCTATGGTAAAATATCTGGAAGCTCATAATGTTCAGTTCCAGTATGATACAAGAGTTACCAATGTTATCTTTGAAAAGAAGGGCGGCAAGAAAGTTGCTGTTAAAATTGAATGTATCAGGGAAGGCAAGAAAGAAAGCATTGACCTGATTGAGGATGACCTGGTATTTGTAACAAATGGAAGCTGTACTGAGAATTCTTCCCTGGGTGACAATGACCATCCGGCAGAATTAAAGGAAGGCCCGGGAGGCTGCTGGGAGCTTTGGAGAAACATTGCCAGGCAGGATTCTTCTTTCGGACACCCGGATAAATTCTGCACTGACATTAAGGCAACCAACTGGGAATCTGCCACTGTGACAACTCTGGATGATAAGATTCCTCCTTACATTGAAAAGATCTGCAAGAGGGACCCGTTCAGCGGAAAGGTAGTAACAGGCGGAATTATTACGGTGAAGGATTCCAAATGGCTTATGAGCTATACCTTAAACCGTCAGCCTCACTTTAAAGAACAGCCCAGAAACCAGCTTGTTGTATGGGTATATGGTTTGCTCACCGATGTACCCGGTGACTATATCAAGAAACCCATGAAGGATTGTACAGGCATCGAGATTACAGAAGAATGGCTGTATCACCTTGGAGTACCGGAATCCCAGATTCATGACATGGCTGTTAATTCCGCAAAATGCGTTCCTTGTATGATGCCTTACATTACTGCTTTCTTTATGCCAAGAACTGCTGGAGACAGACCGAAGGTAGTACCCGACGGCTGTACGAATTTTGCTTTTATCGGACAGTTTGCCGACACGGTAAGAGATACCGTCTTCACCACCGAATATTCTATACGTACTGCTATGGAAGCAGTATATACACTGCTTGACGTAGACAGGGGTGTACCGGAAGTATTTGCTTCCTGCTATGATATCAGAGTGCTCCTGGATTCCACCTCAAAGATGATGGACGGTGAGAAGATAGGGGATAAGAAGCTTCCTCTGGCTGCAAATGTAGTCAAGAAGAAGGTATTAAAGAAGATATCCGGTACGGTAATTGAAGATTTATTAAAGAAATATAATGTAATCTAAACCTTTTCTACTAAATTGATTATCTATAAAAGGGGGCGCTGCAGTAATTTGCTGGGCTCTCTTTTGTACTTGTGTGTTTCTGGCGGGCAATGATAAAAAATAGGCAACAAAAGCGGAATGAATTCATGATATCTTCTTTACAAGGCTTGTTACTAGAGATATAATAGTTTTAATTACTACATATGGTAGCATATGGATATATATTAGAAGTATAAATTAATAATGCCGGGAGGTAAGAATATGTCTGACTATATTATAACCTGCTGTTCCACAGCAGATATGGCAGTTGAATTCTTTCAGGAAAATAATATTCCTTTAATTCACTTTCACTATACCATGGAGGGAAAGGAATATGAGGATGACTTGGGCAAGTCCATGCCCTTTGATATGTTTTACAGCAAAATAAAGGACGGGGCTGCATCTACCACTTCACAGCCCAATGCAGAGCAATATATGGAAGTATGGGAGCCGCTTTTAAAAGAAGGGTATGATGTATTGCACATCAGTTTATCCAGCGGTATATCAGGAGCTTTCAATTCGGCCTGCATTGCCAGGGATATGTTAGGTGATAAATATACGGAAAATAAGATTTATGTAGTGGATTCACTGGCTGCCTCTTCAGGCTTTGGGCTTTTAGTCACCCTTGCAAGTGAAAAGAAAAAAGAAGGATACTCTGTTGAAGAATGTTATAATTGGCTTCAGGAAAATAAGCTGACCATCCATCACTGGTTCTTTTCCACAGACCTTACAAGTTATTACCGCGGAGGAAGAATATCTGCGACTTCTGCCGCTTTTGGCACTATCTTAAAAATATGCCCTCTTCTTAATGTAAGCCATGAGGGAAAGCTGATTCCCAGAGATAAGTACAGGGGAAAGAAAAAAGTCTCGGAAGAGATGGTAAAGCGTATGGAGCAATATGCCAAGGACCGTTATGACTATTCGGGAAGGTGCTATATTTCCCAATCATCCTGCTATGAAGATGCAAAGCTGGTTGCTGATATGATTGAAGAAAAGTTCCCGAAGCTTAATGGAAAGGTAATAATTAATAACATTGGTACTGTTATTGGCTCCCATACAGGCCCCGGGACGGTTGCACTTTATTTTGTCGGTGATAAGCGTACAGAATAGGAGTGGCATCATTTCTTGTCTTCCAGAAGGTTCTTAAGCAGACTGATTAAAAAGGCTGCAAGTAAGGAATTTAAAAAGCCTCCCATGGTTATACCGGTTACAAAATGATCTGCAATCATAATAGTCCATGCATTGATTACAAAGTTAAATAACCCCAGAGTCAGAAGATTAAGAGGAAGGGTTATTAAGAGCAGGAGCGGTTTTAAGAGCAGGTTTACAATCAATAAGACAAAGCCGACTAGCAGTAAGGAAGCACTGCTGTAAACCGACACGGTCGGAATGGCAAGGGAGAGCAGATAAATTACCGCAATGTAGGAAATATAGTGAAAGAATATCTTTTTCATAAAAAGCCCTTTCTGATATGTTTATAGAATTTTTACAAAAACCTGTACGTCCCCGGTGGTTACATCCACTAGTTCATAAGGACCGTAATCTCCTAAGGAATGTAAAATGGAATAGCTCCCTTCAAGAAGTATTTTCAGTGCCTCCGGTGAAAAGTATACCTTTTTTTCACCGGAGGTTATTTTAGGAGTCGAGCCCTTAAAGGTAAACCATGATATAACTTCTAATAAATCCAGTGTACTGCCAATAAGCTCATCCAGTAGCTTTAAGGGTACGGGAAAGGAAAACGAAAAGGCTCTTTTTTCTTTTGATTTAATCGATACCCACATAACCGGATAGAGTTTATTCCACATATATTTTTACCCGTATCATACTTTTGCTGTCTTCATCCCAGGCTTCTACGTCCACAATGTCAGGGTCGTCCAGGGTACCGTTTAACAATTCACGTATAATGCCCTGAAAGTCGATGTCTGACAGATAAACTCCCTTACTTTCCATTTTGACTTTGGCATCGGGCGGAATATGGGTCAGGACCTTGCCGGTTACTTCACCGAGAGTTGTAATAAGACCTAAGGGGATATTGACATTGACATTGACAGTTTTGTTATCGGAAGTAACCTTAATTTTTAAGAACTTATAGCTGCTTTTTCTGATAACCGGATTTTGTACGGGAATCTCTTTTGATTCGCTGTTTTCTGATGTCTCCTTTGCGCTTCCTAAAGCTTCTAAGAGTTCCATGCCTTCGGCAGCAGTAATCTGCCCTTTTTCAATCATTTCCAGAATCTTTAATTGTTCGTTCATACTTTATACCCATTGCATATCGCAGGTTTGCCCGCAGGCCGGTCTGCAATATTGCCACAAATAAAAATGAGTGAAAGAATCTATACGTGGCATCCTTTCATTTTTAAATTTTCTTTCACACTTGGCTCCCATTATATTATATTATAGTTGCTATGCATTTAATTTCTTAATCCGTTCTGCTGCTTCCTTTGGGGAGATTTCTCCTCTTGATAATTGTTCTAATATTTCATTTTTGGCTTCTCTTAATAAATCGTTATCCCGGACTGTTTCCTTTGATGGCACCTCGAATCCAAGGTTTCTGATAACTGCATCTAATTTGCCGCGGACTGTTGGATAGGAAATTCCCAATTCCTTCTCAACATCCTTGATATTGCCTCTGCATTTGATGAATACCTTTGCAAATTCCAGGTCATCAGCCGGTAATCTGCAGAATTCACAAGGTTCAAAGTCTCCCTCCAGCGAGGTATGGCACTTTGGACATCCAAGCTTTGTGATAGAAAGCTTTTCCCCGCAAACAGGACAGTTGCCGGGTGCTTTAAATTTCATGGAAAATACCTCCTTTGTGTTCTTTCCTACAATATACTACCATGAATTCATTATGTCAATATAAAAGTTAAAAATATTAATATTTATATTAATATAATTGATTTTTGAATTAAATAATTGAATTTTAGAATGAAATATTGATAGAAAGTTCTTACTTTACCATAGAAAGGCCGTAATTGGATTTTTATTTGCGAAGCAGGGGAAAATATCTTATAATAAAAACGATGTATCAAGAGAAAGCAACAGTAAAATGTACGGGTGCATTTGCACAGAAATGAGGAAGTTATGTACGAGAAAGTTTTAGAATCAGCAGAATATATTAAGAGCAGAATAAGCCTTTCCCCTAAGATTGCCATAGTGCTGGGCTCGGGACTTGGCGATATTGTAGATTCTCTTACAGAGGTCGAAACAGTAGATTATCTAGATATACCGAATTTTCCAAAGTCTACCGTGGAGGGACATGCCGGAAGAATAGTTGCAGGCAGGTTAAAAGGCACTGAGGTGCTTATTATGCAGGGAAGATTTCATTTCTTTGAAGGATATCCCATGAAGGAAGTTACCTATCCGGTATTTGTAATGAAGCTTCTTGGCATTACGAAGCTGATACTTACCAATGCCTGCGGAGGGATTAATGAAAGCTTCATCCCGGGAACGATAATGCTTATCAATGATTTTATCAATCTTATGCCGTCAAATCCCCTTATTGGTATCAATGATGAGAGATTTGGCCCAAGATTTCCTGATATGACGGAACCCTACAATACGAGGCTTATCGAACTTGCAAAGCAGGTGGCATCAGAGAACTCTATTTCCTATGGGGAAGGAGTATATGCAGGCTTTCCTGGACCTTATTATGAAACTGCCGCGGAGATAAGGATGATAAGGAATTTCGGTGCGGATGCTGTTGGTATGTCAACGGTACCGGAAACAATAGCGGCCAATTATATGGGAATACAAGTACTGGGATTAGCCGTAATTACCAATATGGCAACAGGTATCCAAAAGGTAAAGCATTCCCATGAAAGAGTGCTCGAAATTGCAAAGAAAGCTTCCATTGATTTAAGCTGCCTGATAAGCGGAGTGATTGAAGGACTGTAAAAGAGTTTACCCTTTTTCATTTAAGAGGGATAATGCAGAGTAAAAAACATATATTGTAGTAATCGTTTTATAGGTGCTTGTGTATGTCAAATAAAAAATATCTGTGTATTTGTGGTATCCTGGCAGTTACACTGATAATATTATCGCTGCCGTTAATTAACTTTTCAGGGAATTCAGAGCAGGTAACCTCTTCTGTCAGTATGGAAGTACCTGCTGGAACAGAGGAAAAGATATACCTGCCTGTTGTAATGTACCATGACATCAAGAAGAGCAGTTCGGGTAAGGATATTATATATCCGGGTGAATTTAAGAGTGATTTGGAATATCTGAAGGAAAACAATTATACCTCGGTAACGATGCAGGATGTTATTGACTATGTTTATGAAGATAAGCCTCTTCCGGAGAATCCGATTATGATAACCTTTGATGATGGATATCTTACAACCTACCGTTATGCATATCCGCTCTTGCAGGAGTATGATACAAAGATTGTTCTCTCAATTATCGGCAAAAGTACGGATGATTTTACAAGGGTGGGGGATGACCATTTGCAGTACGCACATCTTACCTGGCCGTTGTTGGATGAGATGCTTGAGGCGGATGTGATAGAAATACAAAACCATACCTATAACCTTCACTCTACCCGTGCCGGCAGAGTGGGCTGTAAGCAAAAAAGAGGGGAGTCCTTAACGGATTATGAGGCTGTACTTACGGAAGATATCATGAAGCTTCAGCAGGAAGTCGTTGAAATGACCGGAACAGCTCCGACAACCTTTACAATTCCTTATGGGGAATACAATGAAAATACCATAGATATTATAAAAAAGCTGGGTTTTAAGGCTGCTTTGACCTGTGATTATGGAATTAATAAGATAACGAAAGACAAGGAGACGCTTTATCACTTAAAAAGAATATGCCGTTCTCATAACTACCCCATAGATGAACTCTTAGAGGATGTCAGAAAGACGATAAGATAAGAAAGACTGCTGATGCTGTAAAATACGCAGAATGTGTAAAAACATAAGAATGGAGAAATGTTGAAAGAAAATATGATGATAGAGAGGATGCCACGCTATAATTCTTTCAACTTTTTATTTGTGGCGAGGGGCTGTTGCAAAATAGAATTTACATACCATAGATTGCACTAGTGAACTGCAATTCTTCTAACATATGGTATATATTTCGTATTTTGCTACAGCCCCTGCAATGGGTATAAAAATGCAATTACAAATTGAAAAAGTCATATCCGAAGAGGATATCGGGCAATTGGCGCAGCTGGCTGATAAAATATGGAATGAGTACTATGTTCAGATTATATCAAAAGAACAAGTTGATTATATGGTAGAAAAGTTCCAGTCCGTAAAAGCAATTACGGAGCAGATGAAAAACCAGGGATATGAATATTATCTTTTAAAGCCGGATGGTGCAGCGGTAGGATATATCGGAATGAAAATAATGGAAGATAACTCCCTTTTTCTAAGTAAGTTCTATATCAGCAAAGAATGCAGAGGGATGGGCTATGCAAGGGAAGCTATGGACTTTATAGCAGCGTTTTGCAAGGACAGAGGATTGAATAAAATCTGGCTTACGGTAAACAAGCATAACAACAGTATAAAAATCTACGAAAAGCTGGGATATCATATAAAACAGACTCAGGTTGCCGATATTGGAAATGGTTATGTGATGGATGATTACATAATGGAAAAGGATATTATCTGAATTTTAAAAACATATAGAAAAGGCCGGAAGGCGGATTGTTTTATTATCCGCTTTCCGGCTTTTTCTATGCTTTTTACAATAAAGTCATGAAATTACACAACTGTAAAAATAAATAATTACAATAATCAAATGTATTTAAAATATACAAACAGAAGAAATTTGTCTACCATTTATGGTGTAAAGATTCCAAGAAGTATTTTAAATATCACATTGGGGGTAATTTATGAAGAAAGGAATATTTGTGAAAAAGAGTTGGAAGAAATGGGTTGCAGCAGCATTAACTCTGACTCTTGTTTTCAATGCAGGACTTCCGGGGCAGAAAGCTGGCAATACAGTATCAGCCGCCGGAAGTGACAAAGTAGTATTTACAGATTTTGAATCAACGGACTATACGGCTGGTGCCTATGGAAACAGCATTACCAGAGACAGCGCCAATGTATTGGAAGGAAATCAGGCCTTCCAGTATGTACAAGGCGGCGAGAAAAAGTGGGACAATGATTTTAAAATCAGAAGTGTATCCGGCAGTGCTATTGATGTTTCTTCTATGACAAAAGTAGTAGTAAATGTAAAGGATACCGTAGGAAGCAATAATTTTGAAGTGAAGTTAATTGATGCAAGCGGAAAAAATTCTGCTAAGTATACCTCTGCTAATGCTGTAAAAGACCAATGGACTACACTGGAAGTACCGTTAGATCAGTACAGTGGCATTGATAAGACTGCTATCAGTCAAATAGCTGTCTGGGAATGGAATGATGGAGACTATTATTTTGATGATATCCATTTTGAAGATGCCGATGGACATAGAATGGATTTTCAGGATTTTGAACACAGCCTTTACTATAATACCAATAATGGAACCAATAAGCTTACCCAGGCTGACCAAAACAGCGGAAGTGCTTCCTTACTCTATAATCAGGGTACGGCTGGCGGAGGAGGGGAAGCAATTATTAACCCCGGCAAGGAAAACGGAGCAGATGCTTCCGGTAAGACCTATATTGTATTATGGGTTAAGGATACCACCGGTGATAACAATTTTAAACTGGCACTTACAGATACCGATGGAAATACGTTTGACGATTGGACGGACGGAAGTAATTCACTGCAAAAGGCAGTTAAGAACCAATGGAAGGAAATAGCGGTACCGTTAAGCAAGTACAGTACCAACGGAGTAAACTTAAGTAAGATTGCTCAAATAAAAATCTACGAGTGGAATGCCGGAGATTTTTATATTGATGATATTTACTTTACAAATACCCTTCCTCCAAATCCTCCTGCGGCAGATTATGGGGAAGGTAATTATACCGAAAGCTTTCAATTAACACTGACGGCTCCGGAAGATGGCGGAACAATCTATTATACCACCAATGAGACAAAGCCGACTGAAGGCTCTGCTGTATATGCGGCACCTATTGCAATAACTGCTTCCACGGTAGTAAAAGCAGTTTTTGTCAAGGACGGGGAAAGCAGCAGAGTACTTACACTTAATTATACCATTATAGCAAGCAATGTTCCTAAGAAAGCGGTACTGGAGGATTTTGAAGGAACACCTAAGGTGACCAACGGTACAGTAACAGATAAGGATAAGTACCAGGGAACAAAGAGTATTGCTTATACTCTTACCGCTTCTGCAGATCCCACGGAGGGCAGCAGTTTATATGTTGAAGGAAACCAGACAGATACCTCCGTATACTCTTATCTGGTATTCTGGTTAAAGGATACCCAGGGAGCCAATACTGTGAAGCTTGGACTTGTGGATAAAGATGGAAATAAGACCGGGTTTAGTTGGATAAATACCCTTACCACAGAGAAAGGCAGTGCCGTAAAGAATACCTGGACAGAATATGCAGTAAAACTAAACAGCATATCCGGAATTAGTAACATTGACCGTACTGCAATAAAGGGAATATACATTGGGGAGTGGAATTCCGGTACTTATTATATTGATGATATCTATTTTACCAATAACCTTCTGCCTGTCAGCCCGAAGTCCAACTATGCTTCCGGCACCTATGAAAAGTTAGAGGGAGTAACCTTAACTACCACAACGCTGGGTTGCGATATCTACTATACAACGGATGGAAGTACGCCTACAAAAGCTTCTGCCAAGTATCAGACTCCTTTTAATTTTACAGAAAACACAGTAGTAAAGGCGGTTGCAATCAGGCAGTCTGATGAAGAGAGCAGTGCTGTTGCGGAATTCAATTATCACGTAAAGGCACTTCCAACCAGTGCAGTTGTTCCCTTTAATAATTTTGATGACGGAATTGACAAGGTAACGGCACAGGCAGGGGCAAAAATATCTTCCAATACAAAAGACAGCTACCAGGGTAAGAGTATAACCTATGAGATGAATACCTTAAGCGGTTCCCCTACGGAAACATTGAGAAGTATTACCATAAAGCCTGAAGATGGAATGACGGCTGATGTAAGGTTATCAAGATATCTGGTATTTTATGTAAAGGATGAACAGGCTTATAACAATACCAGAATGTTTATCAAAGATGATTTCGGCAATGAAGCTTCCGCATGGACTGACTGCAGCACGAAATACGGTGAATGGAGCATGTACTATGTGGATTTAAGCACGATGGAGAATTATAAGAATCTGGATCTTGCCTTCATTAAGGAAGTAACCTTCGGATTCTACAATACAGGAACTTATCTGATTGATGAAATGTATTTTACAGATAAGCTCTATACCGGACTTCCGGGAGCTGAAAAGCCTGCTTTAAGCCCGGCGGCAGGAGAAGTACTTACAAGCCTTACTCCAGGTACCTATGGAGTATTTGCACCCGTTGAGCTGGCAGCAGAAAAGGGTGCGGATATTTACTATACTCTTGACGGAAAAACAGATCCTGCCGATACAGCCCAGGCAAAGAAATACAGCGGGGTTATTAGTCTTACGGCACCTGCTGTTATCAAGGCAGTTTCAATTAAGGACAGTGCAGCAGGAAGCGTTTATACCTTTGACTATACTATTAAGCCCGGCACGGTTGTTACCATTTTCGGAAATCCGGGAACCTATGATAAATCTGTTATTGTAGCATTGCGTTCCTCGAAAGATGATACTCCTGTATACTATACACTGGATGGCAGTGAACCGACTACGGACTCCATCCGTTATAATTCTCCGTTCAGGATAGAAGAAAGCACTACCATTAAGGCTATCGGTTATGATAAGGGAGTAGCAAGTGATGTTAAGACCTTCGATTATATCATACAGGGAACAGAGGCAGGTGTAAAAGCACCAAAGGCTTCTCTTGCCGCAGGAATCTATGGAGCAGCCAAGGCAGTGGCGCTTACAACAGGAACAGCCGGTGCAGCAATCCATTATACCACCGACGGAACAACACCTGCCGTATCATCACCGTTATATGAGGGAGAGATTACCATAAATACAAATACCATTTTAAAAGCAATTGCTTTAAAAGATGGTAAGGCAAGCAGCATTTCAGAATATCAGTATACTATTAAAACCAATCCATCCAACTTCTTAAAAGCAGATGGAAAGAAGATCCGCAATAATTATGGTACCGGAGAGGAAGTAATCCTTCGGGGAACCAATGCAGGCGGCTGGCTTGTAACAGAGAACTGGCAGTGCCCGGTGGATGCCAAGGATATGATTACTTTAATAAGGACATTTACAGAGCGCTTTGGCAGTGAAAAGACAGCAGAGCTTATCAAGCAGTACCAGGATAACTGGTGGACGGCGGATGACTTTGACCTTGTGAAGGCAGAAGGAATCAATGTACTTAGACTTCCTATTACATATTTTGAAATGCTGAACGATGACGGAAGTTTGAAGACAAGTGCTTTTGAAAGACTTGACTGGTTTATTAAGGAAGCTAAGAAACGTGATATTTATGTCATGATTGATATGCACGGTGCAGTAGGCTCCCAGAACGGAAAAGATCATTCCGGTGACACCACGATTGCTGATATCGGTAATTTCTATGGCAATGAAGAAAATATTAATAA
Source organism: Anaerocolumna xylanovorans DSM 12503 (assembly GCF_900143645.1). Taxonomy (GTDB): domain Bacteria; phylum Bacillota; class Clostridia; order Lachnospirales; family Lachnospiraceae; genus Anaerocolumna; species Anaerocolumna xylanovorans. The sequence goes on from NZ_FRFD01000003.1 coordinate 216,137, forward strand.
AACCATTGTTTTGTGGAAGGAAATTGCAAAACGTTACAAGAATGAATCTATCGTATGCGGTTACGACCTGTTAAATGAGCCCAGTGCAACAAAGCTGGTGCAGTATGATGTTTATGACAGAATTTATAAAGCCATCAGAGAAGTAGATAAGGACCATATGATTTTCATCCAGGGAATCTGGAATCCTACCGATTTGCCGGATCCATCCCTTTATGGCTGGGAGAATGTAGTTTACCAGTATCACTTCTACCAATGGTCAGGTTTGACAGACGCCACAGTCCAGTCAGATTTTATCAAAGATAAGATTAAGATGATAAATGAAACTACGAATTATAATGTTCCTTCCTTTATCGGTGAGTTCACTTTCTTTAGCAATACCGATAGCTGGAAACAGTGCATGGACCTTATTGAAGCACAGGGCTATGGCTATACCACATGGACCTTTAAGGTATCCGACGGAGGAGAAGGCAGCAGCTGGGGACTTTATACCGGCAAATCCAATCCGGTGCTAATTAATACGGATTCCTATGAGAACATTATAGATAAGTGGAGTACGATTAAAACGACAACCGGCTTTACCAGAAATTCTAAATTTGCAGACGTTCTAAAAGTATATTTTACAAAGAACAGACCGCTTGCTGTTCCTTATTCGGAATCCTCTGGCGAAACACCGGAAGATAACGGCAACACCGGAAATGACACCGGAAATAATAACGGAAACAATAACAGCGGAAGCAATCAGACAGGCAATAATTCAGGAAATACTGTAGCAGCAGCTCCCGTTATAAGCGATACACAGATTAAGGATGGCAAAGCTGTTATAACCATGTCACTTTCACAGGCAGAACTGCAAAAGGCGGCTGCCGGAAAAGATAAGCTCACAGTTTCCTCTTCTCTTCCGGAAAGTGAATTAGCCGCGCAGTTAAAGGAAGGCAGAGATATCTCACTCCGTATGGATTTAACACAGGCAATGAGTATCTCCAATGTGGAAATTGAAAAGATTCTTTTGACAAAGAATATTATGGAACAGATGGCTGCAGCACAAAAATCAATAGATGTAGCACTTGTTCTAAAAGACGTAACACTTAACTGGCATTTTGACGGAGCACTTATAAAAGCATCGCAGCGCCCGGTTACCGATGTTAACCTGATGGGTCAGGCAAGTGTGATTGCAGTCACAGGAGACAGCGGACAAAAGGGATTGAAACTCTCCCTTAATCATTCCGGATTGCTTCCTTCCACCGCCATCATTACGGTCACAGCCGGAAATTTAATAAATGAAGCCGGTTTAACAGTTGGAGGCGCAGCCTTTGTATACTATTATGACAAAGAGGCAGGAAAGCTTTTAGAGATTCCGAATAATAATGTAAAAGTAGGAAGCGGCGGAGAAATCAGTGTTCCGGTAACTCATTGCTCTGACTATGTTATTTTGGCAAAGAAACCGGATAAGTCCCTTCTTGTTACCCTCCTTGACCAGATTAAGGTAACAGCTGATAAGATCCCTGTTTATGTAAATGGCACAACCGGTAATACAAAGAGCATTAAAGTTACCTTGCCCCAGACCCTTGTAAAAGAGGGAAGCCAAACAACTGTTAAAGATTCCGGCATTGATACGGCAGCAATCAGTTATTCTTCATCCGATAAGAAGATTGCTTTGGTCGATAAAAACGGAAAAGTTACCGGTAAGAAAGCAGGAAAGGCTACCATTACCGTAACAGCGAAATTAGCAAATGGAACTTCAAGAAACATAAAGGTTTTAGTAACTGTTAAAAATGCATGGGTAGAAGTCATTAAAGCACCCAAAACAATAAAGAGCGGGAAAACAGGAGGATATCTGGTAGCATTTCATGGTTTTAAAGACAGCGATATTACCTGGATGACCACAAAGAAAGGTGCTGCAGTTACAGGAAAAAATACCGGAAAGGCAGCAGTAACGGTGAAGGGAACCACGCCCGGAAAAGATACGGTGGTTATTCTTTCAAAGGGTAAAAAAATCAAGACCTTTAATGTTACGGTAACAAAATAAAGTTTTTTATTGCAGATAATACAAAAATATCATAAAATTACACTTGTATTTAATGTAAAGTATACAGCAACCATAGGGAAGCACCTCATTACAGTGGTGATAATTTCCCTATGGTTGTTGGTGTGAAAAATACTATGTACTTTTCACATCCTGATTTGAGGCAGTAAATCATCTGCGAGCAGACGATTTATGCCATGGGAGCTGGTGTGAAAAATAGAAAGCATTTTTCACTTTTGATTTGGGCAGTATCGCAAGTAAACTTGCGATATGCATGGGATTAGTGTGAAAAAGAACCCCCTGCAGCAAGGGAAAGGAAAGCTTATGAAAAAACAAGTGAAAATAATTGCATGTATGCTTCTGCTAAGTTGTTCCATTTTATCTGTATTTACGGCTTGTACAAAAAAAGAGCATAAGTCTGAAGATGCTGTCAGGGCAGGGGATACTTTAGAAAGAGCAGACCTTGTGTTTTATCTGATGGGGGAGCCGCCTGCTGATATGTCCCTGATTCAGGATAAGATAAATGAACGGCTGCTGGAAAAGATTAATACAACAGTAACCTTTAAGTTCACGACATGGACGGACTGGCAGACAAAGTATGATATGATACTTTCCTCCGGGGAAGAATGTGATCTTATCTATACTGCCAACTGGATGAATTATGCAGGACTGGCCAGCAACAATGCATTTGCTCCGCTGGATGAACTGCTTACGGCATATGCACCGGAATTATACAATTATATTTCACAGGATGTATGGAAGCAGATGAAGGTGAATGACAAGATTTATTCTGTGCCAAGTATGAAAAAGGAATATACCAATGCAGGCATCATGTACCGGGAGGACTTAAGGGAGAAGTATGACCTGCCAAAACCTGACAGCTTAGAGAATCTGGAGGCTTATTTGATGGGAGTGAAGAAAAATGCCCCATCCCAGAGTATTATGAAGCCCTCTATTAACCCGGCTTCCTTTTCCTATTCCTTTAGTGCCACTTCTGTATTGCAGGCAAAGTATGCATGGGTACAGCCGGGAGCACCTTACGGTCTGGCAGCTGACTACAATACACCGTCACAGCTGTTTAACTACTGGTCATCAGAAGATTTTAAGAATGATATGAAGATTATGAAGAAGTGGGCAGATGCCGGCTTTTGGTCAAAAAGTGTTTTATCGGATGCCAATAATTCCGATGCTTTTATAAATGGGCAGGAAATCTGCATTGTAGACGGACAGAATCCGGCTAAATATATAGGGACCTATTATAATTCCAAGCTGGGAAATGACTGGAAGGTAGGCTATGTTCCTTATGCCGAGATTAACGGAATCGCTTATGCCAACCATCCCAGCGGTAATGGAACGGCTATTCCGACTAACTCCAAGTACCGGGAAAGGGCGGCGATGGCGCTGAATTTATTATACATGGATAAGGATATTAACAGGCTTATCCAGTATGGTGTTAAAGGCACCCACTATACTCTTGATGCGGAAGGGTACTATAAGGATGGTGAGGCACACAAAAACTTTGCGGCAGAGTCTGCCAACGCCTGGAGTTTAAGAAACCCCTTATATGCACTGCCGTCAAGAGGAGATGATAAACTGAATAAAATCTTTTCAGAGCTGCATGGCATTGCCCTGAAAACAAATTATCCCGATATTGATATTGCTTCGGGTTTTGTTGAAGTATACGATGATTATGCTTCTGAAAGAGCGGCCCTTGCAACGGTAATGACAGAATATCTTGCACCTTTGCAGGCTGGGCTTAAGGAGGATGTTGATGGGGCGGTGGATGAGTTTTTAAGAAAGGCTGACGAAGCAGGTCTCACTAAAATCCAGGAGGCTTATACAGCACAGTGGCAGGCCTATTGTGAGATGAATGGGTATAAATAAGCTGGGGGGAAGAGAAGATGCGTTTATTTAAAAAGGGTATATTTTCGAAATTATTTCTAAATATCACGCTTTGCGTTGTTTTAGCAATTTTACTCACCTCTATCGTACTTTATTCCAATTTTGAATCCATTCTGATGCATTATGAATACCAGGCCAGGGCAGAGCAGCTTAACAGCCAGCAGGGACAGGTATCCAAACTGTCGGAGGTGGCTGTTAAAATCGGAAATCAAATATATCACGATATGAATATAACGAAACTCTTATATGTAAAAGAGCCTAATGTCAATGACATGAGTGCGGCCTTTGGACAGCTGCGCACTTACAGGGCCTCCATACCCTATATAGAATCCATCTATATCTATAACAAATACAATCATTATGTATATGTCGAAGGGGGCAGTGACTATTCTGAACTTACTGCGAATGGTTATGAAAAGCTTAATGAGGGCTTCTTAGATGCTTCTGCCAGAGAGGTTATAACAAATTTTAAGGATTATAAGCCTTTTAAGCCAATTCCCAGATCATATTATTCAAAAACGAAGAAAAAGACAAATTATTTCTACACATTTTTTATGTATGATTCCTATACGAATAAACCGGATACCAGCGGAGTGCTGATAAACTTTAATACCGGTTATCTTTTGGATTCCTTTAAGGAGAATCTGAAAAATGACTCGGAATATTTTATAGTGGATGAAAAAGGCAATATCGTTTCCGAGGGTTCGAAGTTTGATATGCTAAAGAATTATTCTACAGCCGGATATATCAATAAGATAGTAGCCAAGGGAGATAAAAAGGGATACTTTACTGATACGGTAAATGGAGAAAAGCTATTTTTTGTATACAGCCAGAGGGATAAATACGGCTGGCAGTACGTCAGCCTGACCAAATATAAAACAATGCAGGAGAGCATACAGAATATTCAGGTGCTCACTATGATTGTAAGCATTGTGTTTGTTATATTCAGTATCCTCCTGGCATTCTGGATAACCAGAAGATTGTACCATCCCATCTATGAGATGGAAACAGACATCAGGGAATTGGAGCGTGAGAGGAGAAATGCCAAGAATATCCTAAAGCGTGTATACATCAGTGACCTGCTCTCCTCCAAAGAAATACCGGATAAGGAATATCTGCGCAATTATTTTCGAAAGATAAATATGGAATTGGACTTTGAAAAAGAGCTGCAACTTCTGCTCATACGTATCGGCAGGTATAAAGATGTGGCAGAGCGGCCGGATAAGGAACTGGAGCATGCCATAAAATTTGCCGTAATCAATGTGTTCACGGAGGTACTGGGGGAGGAATATACGGTACATGGTACGGATATGGGAGAAAATGACGTTATTTTGTTTATCAATACCGCTGTGGGGATTGACAGAGGACAGTTTATTGAGAAGCTTGGGCAGGCAGGGACTGTAGTATCAGGTTACTTTAATATTACACTTTCTCCGGTGTTAAGCAGTGACGGCAGGAAGCCGGAGCAGATTATGAATCTGTACCGCCAGGTGTCCGAAGGGGTACTTCACAGAGTCTTTTTCCCAAAGGGCAGTTTTATTGATGCCAAGTTAATTAATACGAAGGAAGCCAATGAATACGAATATCCTCTTTCAAAAGAAAAACAGCTGATGGAAGCGCTGATGGCAGGCAAGATTGCAGAAGCGAAGGAGTATTTTCTCTTTATCACAGAGGAGCTAAAGGACTATCCGATCTCAATATTTAATATGGCAACGGCCAGATTGGTAGTAACACTTAATAATACCGTAAATACTTTAAGGAAGAATAGCATCAGCGGTTCCTTTGAAAATGCGGATATGGTGCTGATGCTTCATCAACTGGAATCCAAGGAAGAATTCCTTGAAAGTTTCTACAGCTTCTTTGATAAAATCGGAGAAGAGCTGGAAAAGAAAAAGGCCGCCAGGCAGGAGAGCTTCTATGAGCAGATAAAAAATTATATATACAGTCATTATCAGGACCCGGATTTTTCCGTAGAAAGCCTTGCAGGTGCAATGAATAAGTCTGTTCCCTACATCAGCCGGGTATACTCCCAGACGAATGGAACTACGATAAAGGATACCATCAGCGAACTTCGGATGGACATGGCAAAGCAATTGCTGAAAGGCAAGAATCTGTCCATTAATGAAATAGCAGCAAGAGTGGGCTTTTCCAGTACTTCTTATTTTCACAAGGCTTTTAAGAAAGCCACGGGTGTTACACCAAAGGAATATCAGGAAAAAGGATGAAAGGAGCATGGTTACAAAGATGAAAGTTGTAAACGGAAGATTAATAGAAAACGGAAAAGAAATTGTACTAAGGGGTGTCAATCTGGGGGGATGGTTAATTCAGGAGAGCTGGATGTGTCCGGTCAGCGGAGAAGACCGCAAATGGGCTAACCTTGATACCTTAAATATTCTGGAGGAGAGATTTGGGAAAGAGCAGGCGCAGAAATTAATAGAGAGCTACCAGGACAACTGGATAACCGAATGGGATATACAAAACATTGCGGATAAAGGACTGAATGCTATCCGTGTTCCTTTCTGGTACAGAAACTTTATGACAGGGGAAGAAGGAAACTGGATAGAAGAGAACTTTTCTGAAAATCCCGGATTTAAACGTTTGGACTGGGTAATAGAAATTGCCGAAAAGTACGGTATCTATGTGATTCTGGATATGCATGGCTGTCCGGGAGGTCAGAGTATGGATCACTGCTGCGGAACCCTATGCAGAAATGACCTCTATACCAGTGAAGAACATTTAAAAAGCATGGAAAAGCTTTGGATAGCCATTGCCGGGCGTTATAAAGATAATAAGACTGTTGCGGTTTACGACATTATGAATGAACCACAGAATAACGGTGGTTACGAAGGAGAGCACAGCTATGACCCATTTCAGGAAGAAAGCTGGCAGATGAGCAATGCTGTTTATGACAGAATGATAAAGGCCATCCGTAAAATTGATAAAGAGCATATTATAACCGCAGAGGGTATCTGGCGGGTATCCAATCTGCCGGATCCGGAAGAAATGGGTTGGGACAACATGATGTACCAGACTCATCTTTACGATGATGACGAGAATTTTCATAATTGGACTCTTGCCATGGCTAAGACCAGGGAGAAATATGGTGTTGCAGGCTATGTCGGAGAGTTCCAGAACCTGAATGGAATCTCTATGTGCAATGAGCAGGGACTTAGTTGGACAACATGGTCCTATAAAGGCACAAAAGATGTTAAAACCTTCTTCTGGTATGTGGAAGAACTCCCCAAAGCAGATGTCAAAAACGATTCTTATGAAGAGATTCTGCTAAAATGGGGAGAGGTTTTAAGAACAGAGCACTTTACCGAACAAGAAGTTGTTACAAAGGCCGTAAACCTGTATAGTGACGGACGCTTTGAGGAGTACAAAGAGAAGATAAATATTCCGGAAAAGTGATTTTAATCTTTTATGCCAGGGATATTTGAGGTATGATAGAGGTGAGGTAAAGAGTAAAAGATAAATCTTTTACTCCCCCTGATTTTATATGCGTGCTAAAGCACGCATATGGGAGCCATAGATGAAATATAAGCACGAAAAAAGTGAAAGAAGAGAATACTGCATAACAGATTCTTTCAGCGGGTGAACCTTGGTTCACATATTTAGTGAGCCAGCTTTTGGTTATAAGGAGGACATATGAAAATTTTAGCAATTGGAAACAGCTTTTCAGAAGATGCTACGGCATATCTATATCAGATAGCAAAAGCAGGAGGAGATGACATTAAAGTAGTAAATCTCTATATCGGCGGCTGTTCTTTACAAAGACACTGGAACAATGTGGAAGGAAATATTGCTGACTATGATTACCAGTTAAACGGAAGCCATACTGACAGAAAGATATCTATAAAAGAAGCGCTTGTGGAAGAAGAGTGGGATATCGTAACCTTGCAGCAGTGCAGCGGGCAGAGCGGCCTTACGGAAAGCTATTACCCCTATATTGAAAAGCTCTCAGAGTATGTAACCAGTCTGGTACCCGGTGCAAAGCAGTGGATACATAAGACATGGGCTTATGAGAGGGATTCGGATCATGAGGAATATGGCTATTATGACCGCAGCCAGGACAAGATGTATGAAGCACTAATGAAGGCCTATGGCCTTGCCGCAGAAAAGCTTTCTTTAAAGATGATACCCTGCGGTGATGTGATCCAATATTTAAGAAAGCTTCCGGCTTTCGACTATGGAAATGGCGGCATGAGCCTCTGCCGTGACGGCTATCATATGAATATACCTTACGGGCGTTATGCACTGGCGCTGACCTGGTATAAGACTTTGCTTAATGGTGATATTCTTCTCAATACCTTTGTTCCTGCGGGGGAAGATGTACAAACAGATACAGAGCTTCTTAAGATAGTAAGAGAAGGTGTGAACGCCTGCTTTTACTAAAATATAAGGGCGTAATAGTATTGTGAACGGAAGATAATCTACAGTATATTTGGAGGTTGAAAAAATGAGATTATCCGATAGATGGAGCACAGAAAGACTGGTTATACGAAAGGCAGCTTTAGAAGACAGCAAAGAACTTAACTGTATATGTGCATCATGGGAAGATAAAATACATATGGAGGGTGATGATTTTCCAAAAGATTATATAGAAGATTGTATTGTTAATGGTGATCTACCCCCTATAGAGAATGCTGATATATCTGATTATTACATGATGACAATTCAAAAAGTGAATGGTCAGATTATAGGATTCTTTGATTTATATCATGGTTATCCGGATAAAGATACAATATGGATAAGTATTTTTGTAATAGATAAAGAGGTTCAGGGAAAGGCATATGGACAAGAGGTAATAAAAGCAATTTGTGACGAATGTAAAAAAGCAGGATGGAAATCAATTGGGCTTGGTGTATACTTGAAAAATTGGAAAGGTCTGCGTTTTTGGAGTAATAATGGCTTTAATAAGATAATGGGTATTTATGGCGATAAAGAATATAGTGAAAATACATTTTCTATAATTTCCCTTCGCAAAGAACTATAATAAATTCCTACTCCGATGAAGTAAGGTCAGGCTTAAGCAGTATCTGTGTATGTCCTGCGGCATCATAGTCCAAAGTAATAAGTTTCTTTAATATCTCAACAGCAATCTTTGCCTTTTGCCTGTTACTGATTATAATTCTTCTGGTATCAGCCATCAGTATATCCGTATCCTGATTGGAAGAAATGATGGCGATATCGGAATTATCAACATACCGTTCTACCTCGGAACCGAGGATATCACCAATAATGATACCCTTTCGGTTCTTTTTTGCATAAAGAAATTCCTTCAATCCGCAGTTACCATGATGGATATAAATATCTTCCTTTGCAAAGCAGTCGGTAATCCGCTCCCGCAAAGTTCTGTTAGTTACATTATCCATAACAAGATAGGGAGACTCTTCTTTTAAGAGTGCTTTTGCCTGGGTGATTGCAGTTTCATAATCGGGGAGTATTTTATAAAATAAGCCTTCATCAAAATCACAATCCAGGAAAATAACCGGAACATAATATTTGCTCGTAACCTTCTTTAGGGATTTCTCGTTAATATCTATGATAAATACAGCTTCCAGGGAGTGCTTGTATTTCATTTCAATATTCTCCAATTCATAAGCAACGGAAAGAATCGAATCATAGCCCGCAAGGTAAATTTCCCTCTCAAGCTCGGCAGCTAAATCTAAATACTGGTATTTTAGATTAGAGGAGGGAGGATTGCTTAAGTTCACAATAATCCCTACCAGATTACTTCTTCTATTGGCAAGGGACTTGGCAGTCTGGTTAGGTACATAACCCATGCTCTTGGCGGTTTCCAGTACCTTAATCCGGGTATCATGGCTGATTTTTTCCTTTTCCGAATGATTGATGACATAGGATACCGTTGCAAGGGACAACCCCAGTTTATCCGCTATGTCCTTCATTGTAACCTTTTCTCTTTTCATAAACAGACACTGCCTTTCCCGCATAATAAAGCAATTATAACATTATATAACTTGTCTTTCAATAAGGGGAAAAATAAGCTTTTATTATGGAAATAGCACAATGGGTGAAAATTTAATTAACTTAAATTTTAATGATAAATTCTATGAAAGCCTTGATTTATAAGGGATTATTAAAGATATAAACTACTTAACAAAATAATACTTAAGTTAAAAATATGTATAATATAGATAATAAAATCAAAAAATACATAGAATAAATTATGCAATATTACTTGACAAGGCAGAAAAAAGGTGATACTCTATGAACAGATTAAGCGCTTAAGTACTACTTAAGCAGAGTATAAATTATTCATTATAGCCAATTGTGTTGGCGTGAGGATTTAACGGATATCCAAGAACGGGATAGTGTGAATTATTGAAAAACATAATTCACACCCTGATTGGTGGCAGTGCTGCATCTGCAAGCAGACGCAGCATGTAATGGGAGCTAGTGTGAAAATTAAAAGACAATTTTCACACACAAGTTTGCGCCTGCGGTCTAAAGTTTGCAGGTACAGGAAAGGCATGAATATTAACATGACGAAACGAAAAGCATCGGTACTGATATCAGCGTTTTTGTGGGGCGGAGGACAGTTCTTTATAGGGAAGCAAAGAGTAAAAGGTCTCCTGCTTTTTTGTATAGAGATTATTTTGCTTAGCATTGAAGGCTTTTCCGGATATTGGCTGGATTATTTCGCAGGCAATATCAGAAATTTTAGAATTGGAATATATGGCGGTTTTTTTACCAGAGGTATCTGGGGACTTACTACGCTGGGAGACAAAGCGGGGGCAAGGTACGGGGATCATTCCACTATGCTTATGATAGAGGGTATTATCAGTGTGATGGTGCTTGCACTCTTTTTGCTGATATATATCTGGAATCTACGGGATGCTTATTTTACCGGTAAAGAGATAGATACAAAGGGGGTATATACCACCTCGAAGGAATATCTAAAGCATACCCTAAGCAAATCCTTTCCCTATATCATTCTGACCCCGGTAATTATCCTGGTGGCATTTATGGTACTGATGCCGATACTGTTTTCCTTTCTGACAGCCTTTACGAATTATAATAAGAACCACCTGCCGCCGGCAAGCCTTATAGACTGGGTGGGCTTTTCAAACTTTGTAAAGCTGTTCAAAGTACCGATATGGTCGGGAACCTTCTTCTCGGTACTGTTATGGACCGTCATATGGTCCCTGCTTACAACCTTTACCACTTATTTTTTCGGGATGTTTCAGGCGGTACTGTTAAACAGCAAACATGTAAAAGCAAAATCACTTTACCGGAGTATTATGATTCTTCCCTGGGCAATTCCCCAGATGATAAGCCTCCTGGTATTTAAGAATCTCTTAAACGGACAGTTTGGTCCCTTAGGGCAGTTTTTAATCGACATTGGGGTGACGAATAAGAGAATTCCATTTTTAACGGACCCCTTTCTGGCAAAAGTAACCGTTGTGCTCGTGAATCTCTGGATGGGATTTCCCATGTTCATGATTATGATACAGGGTATCCTTTCTAACATTGACAAGAGTTTATACGAGGCAGCCCAGATAGACGGCGGCGGAGATCTCCAGGTATTTAAAAAGATAACCCTTCCCCTGGTCTTTCAGGCAACAGGACCACTGTTAGTTATGAATCTTGCAGGGAACTTTAACGGATTCGGATCTATTTACTTCTTAACAGAAGGCGGACCGGTCAATCCCAATTACCAGCTTGCCGGAGACACGGATATTCTGATTTCATGGATTTATAAATTGACCTTGAACAATCAGATCTATGATATGGCTGCAGTCATGTGTATCATACTCTTCTTACTGGTAGGAAGCGTATCCTTCTGGAACTTTAAGAGAAGCAGTGCTTTTAAGGAGGTGTAGGAAATGAAAAGTAAGAAGAAAAGTCCAACCAGGATACTGAAGGCGGTTTTAGTAAATGCAGAGCTTATAATAACCTCCCTGATTGTTCTGATACCTGTAATATGGATTGTAATGTCCTCCTTTCATAAGGGAACAGGCCTTACCGGGTCCTCCTTAATACCAAAGCACCTAACCTTGCAGAATTATGTTCGTTTATTTCAGGAAACAGACTATATGATATGGTTTCGGAACAGTCTTTCCATTGCAGTACTAAATGCAGTTGTATCCGTTATCCTGATTTTGATAACGGCGTGGGTGGTTTCCCGGTTTCAGTTTAAGGGAAGAAAATCAGGGCTTATGGCAATGCTGATATTATCCATGTTTCCCAGCTTCTTATCCATGACGGCAATCTATACCCTTTTTATTACCTTTGGATTAAATAAGAGCCCTTTGTCGCTTGTCCTGGTTTATTCGGCGGGAGCTATTCCCTATAATGTATGGCTGGTCAAAGGGTATCTTGACGGAGTGCCGACTTCTCTCGATGAGGCAGCTTACATAGACGGAAGTTCTAAAATCAACACCTTCCTTAAGATTATAATTCCTATGGCAAAGCCGATTATTGTTTACTGTGCCGTTGCCCAATTCATGGCACCCTGGATGGATTATATTCTTCCCAACCTCCTGTTTACGGGGACCAATACGAAGACCATCGCAGTGGGGCTGTATGCTATGATAACCGGAAATGAAAACTCTTACTTTACAACCTTTGCAGCGGGAGCAGTACTAATTGCCATACCAATTACGATCCTTTATCTCTTATTCCAGAAATATTTGGTGGAAGGTATAGCAGCAGGAGCCAATAAAGGATAAAGAGATCTGAAATTATAAAGAAAAGAGGCATTATAAAATGAAAAAAACTCTGTCATTACTTCTAATCGTTACCATGATAGCAATGCTTGGCGGGTGTAAAAGGCAGCTTCCGCCGGAGGAAGCACCTGCAAATCAAACAACAGCGGATACGAAAACAACTGACACGAATACATCAGACACAAAAGCCACAGATGCCGCAGCCACAGCACCGGGAGATGAGGATACCGCACTGGTTCCGGAGGAAGGTGCAAAGCTCCTGTTCTGGACAGGGGACTTAGAATTTGGCAAGGCAGTAGCCGAGAAGTTCCAGGCAAAATACAATGTGCCGGTTACGGTAGAAGAAGTGGGACTTGGCGCCATTGATAAGATATCCTTAAGCGGTCCGGCAGGTACCGGAGCAGATGTCTTTATGAGTCCCCATGATTCTTTTCAGCATGGAGTTTCGGCAGGTCTGTTTTTACCGTTGGAGGATTCTGTTGCAGGCACCCTAACAGAGAGGGTAAATGAGGTAGGTATTAAAACAGTAACTTCCGATGGGAAGCTGTATGGAGTGCCGGTATCCTTAGAGACCAGCTGTTTATTCTACAACAAGGATATTGTGGGGGATGAACCTGCGGGGACCTTGGAAGAAATCATGGAAAAGGCGAAGTCTTTTAATAATACGGACAAAAATGAATTCTATTTCCTTAGCACCATTGGTGACGGGTATAAGATTTATCCTTTCTTAAGCGCAGAGGGCTTTCGTCTCTTTGGCAAGGATGGACTTGATAATGACAATCCGGGCTTTGACACCGATGAATTTGAGGGAGGGCTTGACCTTATTAAGCAGCTTCACGATATCGTGCCGGTAAGCTCAACGGACCTTGGTAATGTCAGTTTCTTAAGAAGCCAGTTTGAAGACGGTAAGGTAGCCTATGAGATATCAGGTCCCTGGGATATCAAGGAATTTAAGAGCAGCGGAGTAAACTTTGGCGTAACCTCTCTTCCTACCTATAAAGGAAAACCTATGACTCCCTTTGCCGGAGTGCAGAATGCGCATGTATCTGCCTTTAGCAAATATCCAAAGGCCGCACAGCTTTTAGCACAGTTTTTAGTAAGTGATGAAGGGGCAGAACTTTTGTATGAAAAGGCAAATAAAATTACAACGCTAAAAGATGTCAGCAATATCAAGGGACTTCAGGCGGATGAGTATATAACGCCTTTTGTGGATCAGTTCGCCAATTCCTACCCTATGCCTTCCGTACAGCGTATATCCTTCTATTGGACCATATCCGCAGGTGTGTGCCAGGCAGTCTTTGACGGTACCCTGACACCGGAAGAAGGAAGAGAGAAGGCAGTCTCGGACTGGAAGACCATGCTTACAACCGAATAGGAAAACTACAAGAGACACTACAACAGAAAGGCAGAAAAACAGCATGAATTTAGAAGCAATCAATCATACTCCAAAGAGCAGCGATGCTCATGCCTACGGAGAAAATACAATGCATATACGTCTTCGGACAGCAAAAGACGATGCTCTTAGGATAGAGCTGGTATACGGTATCAAATACGACTGGATGAATTATAAGACAGTCCCGATGAAGAAGATACTAACGGATAATCTCTATGATTATTATCAGGCGAATCTTGAGCTCACAGATACACGGATTGGCTATTATTTTAAAATAGAAGGAAAAGAAGAAAGCTTTTGCTATACAGAGGGCGGATTTTTAGAGAAGTTTCCCGATGATATGTCCTATTGCTATTTCTTTCAGTATCCTTACATCAATAAAGCAGATGTACATAGGGAACCGGTTTGGGTAAAGGACGCCGTATTTTATCAGATTTTTGTGGAACGTTTTTTTAACGGTGATGAACAGAATTCACCTAAGGACCTGGTACCCTGGGATTCCGAGCCAAAGCCAAAGAGTTTTTTCGGCGGTGATTTAAAGGGAATTCTAATGAAACTTGATTATCTGGCGGAGCTTGGAATTAACGGCTTATATCTGACGCCCATCTTTGAATCGCCCTCCAATCACAAGTATGATACGGTGGATTACAGAGAGATTGACAAGTATTTTGGGGATAAGGAGGTCTTTGGAGAGCTGGTCAGAAAATCCCACGAAAAGGGGATAAAGATAATTCTCGATGCCGTCTTTAACCATTGCAGTGACAGCTTTGCGCCCTTTAAGGATGTAAAAGAAAAGGGAAAAGCATCTCCTTACCATGATTGGTTTTTTATAGAAGATTACCCTTTGAGTAAGAATCCTTTGAACTATCAAGCCTTTGGATATATTTCTTATATGCCGAAATTAAACACTTCCAATAAAGAAGTGAAGAAATATCTTTTTGACACCGTAAGATACTGGATGGAGGAATTCGATATTGACGGCTGGAGGCTGGATGTATCGGATGAAATCGACCACTGCTTCTGGAGAGAATTCCGAAATACCGTAAAGGGTATCAAAGAGGATGCGATTATTATCGGTGAGAACTGGCACAATGCCTATCCTTGGCTTATGGGAGATCAGTTTGACAGCGTGATGAATTATCCGGTAACCAAGCTGTGCATGGATTACTTTGCCAGAAATATTATTGGAGCGAAGGAGTTTGAGAAGGGACTTGCTACCTTGTTAATGAGATATGCAGACCAGGTAAATGAGGCCATGCTAAACTTTTTAGACAGCCATGATACAGAGAGATTCCTTTATACCTGCAAAGAGAATAAAGGATATCTTATGAATGCCGCAGCCTTTTTGTTTAGCTATATAGGAATCCCCTGTACCTATTACGGAACGGAAATCGGAATGACGGGAGCTTATGATCCGGGCTGCAGAAGGGGCTTTGACTGGGAGAGGGAGCATTGGGATAAGGTTTTGTATGACTTTTATAAGAAGCTTATCCAAATCCGCAAAGAAGAAAAAGCATTAAAGCATGGTACTATCAGCTTTCACAGCGAGAATAATCTCTTTATTATGAAACGAAGCTTTGAGAAAGAAACTATCTATGTAGTTATCAATAATACAGAAGAAGATAAGCTATTTGAACTGCCTGAAAAAGAGAATGCAATTGTAAAAGAGTTACTAAGCGGTGCAGAAACCCGGGTGGAAAAAGTGGCTGGAAGATTTTTAATACCTGCTGTATCCTCCCTTTATCTGAAAACCGTTTAAATAAAAAGAAGGAAGGTAAAGTTATGAAAAATTTATGGAAAAAAGTAATGGTAGTTTTACTTGCAGCGATTGTAATCACTTCCGGGTCCGGTTTACAGGCACAGGCTGCCGGTAATAAGGTTACAATTCATGTAAAGGACGGAGCAGAATGGGGAAGCATGAATGTCTATAACTGGGGTGATGCCGGTGAAACAGCAGGAGTATGGCCGGGAACAGCTATGGAAGAAGAAGGGGACGGATGGTATACCTATACCTTTGATGCCACTGTGAACTTAAACCTTGTATTTAGTGCAAAGTCCGGAACACCTCAATCCGGTAATGTAAATGATGTATCCAAAGACGGTAAGGAATATTGGATTGTTGTAGGCGGAGAAGCTGCGGATAATGACATGGGAGTATCCGGCACGGAAGCTGTACTCTATACAGAGCCCGAAGAAGGCTGGCCGGCACTTGCAGCAGCTGAAGCTGCTGCTGATAAATCAACAGAGAAGTCAACTGCAGCAGCATCCGATGATGCAGTAAAAGATGTTCCTAAGACAGGAGAATCTTTCAGTGTTCTTCCTATCGTACTTATGGCAGGGGCTGTAGTAGTTTATGGTATTGCTTCCGTTCATAGCAAAAAGAGCAGAGCATAATATATAATATATTGTAAAGAGATTTTTATTTCATTACACTGTGGTTATAGAGGCAAATATAACTACAGTGTAATTTTTATGTTAAAGAACAGAGATATTGCTCTGTTACTCTTTGTAATATCCCGACTTATTGAGGGTGTACCAATCTAAAACAGTATTTTCCGGCTTTGCGTTCAATAGCAACAGGATTTCTTTTGCAAATTCTAAAGTTGCAGAGCCATTAGCCGTAATTATATTAGAATCGCAGACAGACTGCTTTTCGATAAAATTCTGTTCTCCATCATAAAAAAGATGACAGCTATATGTCACCTTTTATAGTAAGTATTCATTTTATCTAACCGGGGCAGAAGGCTTAAGGCTCTTGGTATTTGTATTATTAAGGCAAATAATGTATAATTACTTTTGCATAAAAGATTTATTTTCGATTGTGTTCAATGTTGTACATGGTTACGAAAGGATACTACAGATGGAATATGGAATGCCGACATTAATTGAATTTGATACATTAAGAGAAAATGCAGAGCTGTGTCATGACCTGGGACTTAAGTTTATTGAGCTTAATATGAATTTGCCTCAATATACGGAAGAATCATTTCAAAACATAAGCTATCTTGCGGAGTTGTCGAAAGAATATGGGATATACTATACCATCCATCTGGATGAGAATCTGAATGTATGTGATTTTAATAACCGGGTGGCAAAGGCATATGAAGAAACCGTATATGAAACTTTAAGAGCGGCCATAAGGCTTGGAGTACCATTGCTTAATATGCACATGCATAAAGGAATTTACATTACCCTTCCGGATAAAAAGGTATATCTGTTTGAAAAACACAAGGATATTTATTTTAAAAAGCTGGAACAATTCCGTAACCGGTGCGAGGAGATTATAGGAAGCAAAAACCTTACGGTATCCGTTGAAAATACGGACGGATATCAGCCTTTTCAAAAAGAAGGAATCGAATTGCTGCTTAAAAGCCCTGCATTTACCTTGACTTGGGATATTGGGCATTCCCATGCAGCAGACGGCATAGATGAAGAATTTCTTCTGGACCATCAGAAGCGGCTAAAGCATTTTCACATTCATGATGCTATAGAAAAGAAAAACCATCTTACCTTAGGAACAGGAGAGATAAATCTTTCTGAAAAGCTCTCCATTGCAGAAAATACCGGGAGCAGGTGCGTATTAGAGACTAAAACAGCTGTAAGCCTTAAGGAATCTGTGAAATGGCTGAAGGAGAGAGCGCTTTTCTAAGACTTTTATTCTAAATTGATTCCAAATCATTCTTGACAAAACCAGGCATACTGTATATAGTGTATATATACAGTATGCCTGGTTTTGATATACAGTTGTAATGAAAAAAGAAAAGGAGTGATAGATTGGATATATTCATCAGTAATTCGTCCAATGTGCCAATATATGATCAGATATGTAAGAGTATCAAGGATTTGATTGTATCAGGAAAGTTAGAAAGCGGAGAAGCTCTTCCTTCTATCCGTAATTTGGCAAAGGACTTGCGTATCAGTGTTATCACCACAAAAAGGGCTTATGAAGAATTGGAAAGAGAAGGCTATATCGATACCATACCGGGAAAAGGCTGCTTTGTTGCAACAAGAGGAATTGAGCTGTTAAAGGAAGCAAATCTAATAAAAATCGAAGAGCATATGCAAAGTATTGCGAAGCTGGCTGTTTCCTGCAATCTGGCCAATGAAGACCTGGTTGAGATGTTTCGGACACTTTTAAAAGAGGATATTTAAGAAGAGATATCATATAAGAAAGGATAGATCAAAATGAATGCATTGGAAGTTAAAAATCTTAGTAAAACCTATAAGGGTTTCAACTTAAGCAATGTCAGCTTTACACTTCCCAAGGGATGTATTATGGGACTTATTGGGGAGAATGGTGCCGGTAAAAGTACGACCATTAAGCTGATTATGAATACTATCAGAAGAGACGGCGGAGAGATAACAGTGCTGGGGAAGGATAATACCAAAGACTTTAAAGAAACCAAGGAAGACATCGGCATCGTACTGGATGAAGCTTATTATCCCGAGCAAATGACAGTCCTCCAGATTAATAAATTCTTAAAATACAGTTATAAAAATTGGGAGGAAGACAGGTTTTTTAATTATTTGAAGAATTTTAAGCTGCCGGAGAAAAAAGCCTTCAAGGAATTTTCCAGGGGGATGAAGATGAAGCTTGCTATTGCTGCGGCTATGTCCCATAAAGCAAAGCTTTTAATTTTAGATGAAGCTACCAGTGGACTGGACCCGATGGCAAGGGATGAAATACTGGATATATTTTATGAATATACCAGGGATGAGGAGCATACGATTCTTATTTCCTCCCATATTGTATCGGATTTGGAAAAGCTTTGTGATTATATTACCTTTCTCCATAACGGTAAGCTGCTCTTTAGTGAGGAAAAGGACCGTTTGTTGGAAGAATATGCCATTATGCATTGCAGCAAAGAGGATTTGAGAAATATACCAAAAGAAAAGATTTTAGGTAAGAGGACTTCTGCTTACGGGGCAGACCTGTTAGTAAAAAGAAGCAATGGATTTAAGCAATATCCTTTGGATAAAGCAGGAATTGAAGATATCATTCTATTAATGATCAAGGAGGGCGTTGCATAATGAAAGGTTTGTTATTAAAAGATTGGTATGTATTATTAAAACAGGGAAGAATTATGCTCGTATGCATCGCTTTGTATGCGGTACTTGCAGCAGGAGGCAATGAGGGAATGGGGTTTTTTGCTGTTCTTTTTGTCGCCATGCTTCCCTTCTGGGTTATAGGTATAGATGAACGGAATAAGTGGGATAATCTAGCGGCTGCAATGCCTTATGAGAAGAAAGAAATTGTCTTAAGCCGTTATATACTGGTAGGGTCAGGGCTTATTGTACTGATAGCCTTGTATCTGATAGCCAGCCTTGCAAAAGGGCTGTTAATGCCCCAGGCAGAAGCATCCTTTCATTGGCAATATATCATCAGTATAATAGCAATCGGGCTTATTTACGCTGCCATTAATTTACCGGTTATTTTCCGCTTGGGGGTGGAAAAGGCCAGACTATGGTTTATTATAATAACCGGCGGTATTGCGGGGGGACTTGGGGTATACTATAGCAGTCATTCAGAGGGAAGCAGCAAAGTAACGCACTTTTTATCAACAAACCTCTGGTTCGTCATGGTTCTTGCAATCCTGTTATTTTTACTGTCCGGTGCTATATCCGTCCGTTTGTATGAAAAGAGAGAGTTTTGACAGGTATTCATACTAATTCCTTAATACATCCGTCTGTTTCCATTTGCCGGAGAAGTAAAAGGACATGGAAAGGATAGCGGCTGCAATCCAGCCGATAGGCCAGGAGGCCCATATTCCATTGGTTCCGAATATAGGAGCAAGGGTATAAGAAAGTACCACTCTTAGAAATAAGTCGGTCAGAGTCGCTGCCATAAACTGTCCCATGGAACCGGCGCCTCGCAGCACACCGTCTGCCAGGAGTTTTACAGAGATAATAAAGTAAAAGGGAGCGGCAATCTGCAGAAAATGAATACCGGTGGCAAGTCCTAAGGAACTGTCTACCTTAAAAAAGGACATAAGCTGGCTCCCGAAAAAGGTATAGGATATTACAAAGGGCAGACAGATGGCTAGAACCATGCCAATACCGCTATGAAAGCCCTTTTTTATCCTGCCGTAATCTCTGGCACCGACGTTTTGGGCAGTAAAGCTGGACATTCCGTTGGCAAGGGTTGACAGCGAGGTTATGGCAAAGGTATTTAGCTTAATAGCGGCGGAAAAACCGGCAATAACCGATGTGCCATAGCGGTTAATAAGATTTTGCACGATGATATTTCCGATGGATATAAAGCTTTGCTGTAAAATGCTCGGACCCGCTACCCGTGAGATCTGCCATAAAACAGTAAAAGAGAAACGGGGATAAGTCTCTACTTTGATTTGCTTTAACCTTACTGCCAGTGTAATGAGTGACAGGATACAGGCAGTACCCTGTGCAATGAAGGTAGCCCAGGCAACACCGGCAACGCCAAGGTGCAGATAACCCACAAACAAAAGGCATAAGAGGATATTTGCCACGGAAGAACCTATGAGAAAATATAATGGCGTATTAGAATCCCCAAGAGAAGTAAAGATACCCGTTGCTACGTTGTATAAAAAGAGAAAGACAAAGCCTCCTATATAGATTTTAAGAAATAAAGAACTGTCCTTAAAGATATCCCCAGGCGTCTGAATCAGCCTCATCATAGGATCGGATATAAGAAGTCCTATCACAGTAAGAACAATGGATAGAACAAGGGTTGTAACTAAAGTAGTGGAAATGGCTGTTTTACATTTGGCATATTCTTTTCTTCCGAAAAGCTGGGAGATAATAACGGAGCAGCCGATGTTGCAGCCAAAGGCGATAGCCATGAATACCATTGTTATAGGATAGGAAGCGCCAACGGCAGCCAGGGCATTTTCCCCGGCAAACTTGCCGGCTATTATACTGTCTGATAAACTGTACATTTGCTGGAATATAACACTGATAAACATAGGAATAGAGAATTGGATCAGAACCTTACCGGGACTTCCTTTGGTCAAATCTTTTATCATACAAACTCCTTTTGTGAATATATAATTGAAAATTAATTTTTTTTGGGATTTTCTCTTGTTTCTTGACACGCATTTCATTATAGTATTCTTAAAACCATTTGTAAAATAGTAAAATGCGTCCATATCCATAGAGAAAAGGAATGGATAGAAAGGAATATATGAAGGTCAATCTGGAACATTATAAGATCTTTTACTTTGTGGCAAAGAATAAGAGCATAACAGCGGCAGCAAAAGAGCTTTATTTATCCCAGCCCACGATTAGCAAATATATTCAGAATCTTGAAAAAGAACTTGGAATGATACTTTTTATCCGCTCCAAAAAGGGAGTGGTATTAACTCCCGAAGCAGAAATGCTATACGAGCATGTATCAAAGGCTTACCGGCACATTGATCTGGCAGAAGAAGAACTGATGAACCGGAGAGAGTTGCAAGAGGGAATACTGCATATAGGAGCCAGTGAGATGACCATGCAGCATTTCCTTTTATCCTACCTGGAAAAATATAAGACATGGTATCCGAATATCCGGTTAAAGATATCTAACTGCTCCACGCCTTCTGCCGTTGAGAAGCTTCGGAATGGAATCATAGATATGGCTGTAATCATAACGCCCATGGAAGCGGAGGATTTAAATATTTATAAGTTAAAAGCCTTTAAAGATGTATTCATAGCAAAGAAAGGACATCCGCTGTGTGAAGGCAGGGTTTCTTTAAGAGAGCTTTGCTGCTATCCTTTTGTCTGCTTGGAAAAAGGAACCATCAGCAGAAAATATCTGGAGGAGTTGTTTTTGGCCGAAGGGGAAGGATTAGTTCCGGATATTGAACTGGCCTCAACGGATTTAATTGCACCCGCTGTAGCATATGGCCTTGGGATTGGCTTCGTTCCTTATAATTTTGCCGCTGCGGCAATAAGGGAAGGGACAGTTGAACTGATTGATGTGGCGGAGTCCTTGCAGGAAAGATATATCTGTGCAGTTACACTGAATTCACGTCCCCTGTCATCAGCCGCACAGAAAATGATGAAGCTGCTTATAGAAAGAGAAGAAGGTTTCAGATAAAGACAAACTGGACCATGACCATATAGACAATCGTGCCCCCTGCTATACTTAGCAGGGTATTTCTTTTCCATATATGAAGAAACAGGATTGACAGGACAGCGGCGGCTTCCGGCATGCCATGGGGAAAAGAAAGGAAGGAAACTCCTTTCAGGCAGTAAACGACTAAAAGACCGATAATAGCACTTGGCAGTACCTTGCCAAGGTAAGTTATGTAAGCAGGCGGAGTTTTCTTTTCGGGAAACAAAAGAAAGGGCAGAAACCTTGTAAGCATTGTTCCAAGAGCAATAGCAAATATAATAATAAGAGCCTGGATGGGTGTTAAGTACATGAGGGGATGTCTCCTTTGCGGAATTTTCGGTAAAGACTAAGCACGAAAAGTATTAGCAGCATGGAAGGGATGATAAAGTTTCCGGTGCCAAAGAGCATTAAGCATATTATTGAGCAGGCAATACCGGTTACAGCAGAAAAGTGATTCTTACCCTCCATCCATTGTTCAAGGAATATTACAATAAACAGGGCAGTCAGGACAAAGTCAAGTCCCTTGGTATTAAACTGTATGGCACTGCCAAACAGTCCGCCCAGGGTGGACGCCGTAACCCAATAAAAATAATCCAGGAAGGACACAAAGAAATAAAAAGCAGCCCTGTCCACACCTTCGGGAGGTTCTTTGCTGTTGACAATAGAAAAGGTTTCATCGCACAGTACATATATCAAAAATGGTTTCACCTTGCCGATGCCTTTGTATTTTTCCAGCATGGATAATCCATAAAATAAATGCCTGGCATTGACCATGAGAGCCATATAAAGGGCTTGCAGAGGGGCGAAGGGGCTGGTAAGCAAGGTTACGGCAACGAACTGCATACTGCCGCAAAATGCAATGGAGCTCATCAGAAAGGACCAAATAGGACCATAGCCGTTAGCACTCATTAAAAGTCCATAAGCAAATCCAAGAAAAGCAAAGCCGGTCAGTATGGGGAGAGTATTGGGAAAAGCGGCTAAAAAGGCGCTTTGATATTTATGCCGTTGGTTCATAGAGCGGCTCCTTTCAGTGTTTTTTGCAGCAGCATGGTACAGTGCCACAATGCCCTGCAAGAACAATTTTAAAATTATTAAAAAGGTTTGTCAATAAATTTGGAGCTATATGTCATATTGCTGTATGTTTGTCGGAATATATAAAAGAAATTATGTAAAACATATAATATAGCGATTGACAAAAACGTTTTCGCATGATATAGTATAGTTACAAAAACGTTTTTGAAATGATATTTCAGGTGGAGGTCTATTATGAGGAAAAAATTATTAGCTATTGCAATGTGTCTCGTGTTAGTAGCAGCATCTTTTGCAGGATGCAGTAAGAGCGACAACAAAGATGCAACAAATGCAGCAGCAACATCTGAACCTACAAAAGCAACATCTGATTCAGATGCCGGTAAGACAGAAAATACAGGTGAAAAAATCACTATCACAGTTACCAAATGGGGCGAAGTAACAGAAAATGATGTAGAAACCAAACTTATTGATGAATTCAATAAGACTAATGACAAGAATATTGAAGTGAAGCTGGATGTAGTACCCGGAGACGGCTATGGTGACCGTCTGACAACCTCTTTTTCCTCCGGTGAGGGATATGATATCTTCTTATCCGGCGAAGGTGACTTTTATAAATGGGTCGATAAAGGGCTTGCCAGTAATTTAAACGACCTGATTAAGGCAGACAGCTCATTTGCAAACAATATGACAGAATCCATTTACAATATGGGTAAAATCAATGATGGACAGTATTACTTAGTAAAAGACTATAATCCGATGTGCCTGTGGTATAACAAGGATATGTTTGACGCCGCCAAGGTAGAGTATCCAAATGCAAACTGGACTTGGGATGATTTATATGCAGCAGCACAGAAGCTGACAACCAAGAATGATGACGGAACCTTTAAGACTTTTGGCTTCCAGGCACAATCCTGGGCATATGCAGTATCCTGTTACTTAGAATCTAAAGGCTTATCCTATATCAGTACAGACGGAAAAACAGCAGACGGCTACTTTAACAGCCCGGATATGGCAAAAGCCCTTGACTGGTATTTCGGAATGGCAGACGGCGAAACAAGAGTATCTCCTACAACTGCAGATACTGATACTTACGGTGACGGAACATCCATGATGGTAAGCGGCAAACTTGCTATGTTCATTTCCGGCGGATGGGTAAAATCCTCCTTAGAAAGCGCAGGAACCAACTATGGTACTGCATTAATCCCCGGAAACCATACATCCTATATCTGTGCAGCCGGTTATACTATCGGCTCACGCTGCAAACATCCGGAGGCAGCCTGGGAAGTATTAAAGATGTTAACAGGTGAAAAAGCCTCTGAATTAAGAACACAGTATGAAGCCGTATTGCCTACTTCAAAGACTCAGCTGGATAAATTGGCGGCAACCTTTACAGATGACCAGAAAGCATTATTGCAGACACTGGATTACGGTGTACAGCCAATCGGTTTAAGAGGAGCTTTAGGCAGCAAGATTAACGAGATTTTATCCAATACCTTTGACCGCGTTGTCTTTAAAGACGGTAAAACACAGGATATTCTAAATGAGGAATTAAACGGCATCAAATAAATGAATGAATAAATAACAGGACTTAGGTGTCAGGAGTTTTTCTTAAAAATTTATACGAGCTTTAAGAAAATTCCTGGCACTTCTTTCAAGAAAAGAAAAGGAAGAGGTTATGATGAAAAAGGAAAACAAAAAGAAAGCAACTGCTTCACAAAAACGGGAGAATAGACAGGGCTATCTGTATGTTATGCCATGGATATTGGGATTTTTCCTTTTTACCCTGATCCCCATGTTGTTTTCGTTAGTATTGTCTTTGTGTAATTGGGATATTGTAACAGGACTTAAAACTGTTAATTTTGTTGGAATTGATAATTATAAGAATTTATTTCAGGATAGGGATTTCTTAAGATCTTTGAAGGTTACCTTTAAGTTCTGCCTGATATCCATACCTTTTTATCAGATAATATCATTGGCTGTTGCGCTGATGTTAAATATGAATATAAAGTTTATGAAGACTTTCCGTCTGATATATTTCCTGCCTTCCATTATTCCGGTCATCGCTTCCACCATGATATGGTCGCAGATATTCGGGGAATCAGGACTTTTAAATCAGGCATTAAGGCTTTTTAAAGTACAGGGACCTGCATGGCTGAATAATCCCAGAACTTCTTTATATGCCCTTATCATTATGGGGGTATGGGGTATCGGAAACACTATGATAATCTATCT
Organism: Anaerocolumna xylanovorans DSM 12503; assembly: GCF_900143645.1. Taxonomy (GTDB): domain Bacteria; phylum Bacillota; class Clostridia; order Lachnospirales; family Lachnospiraceae; genus Anaerocolumna; species Anaerocolumna xylanovorans. Next base: position 241,486 of record NZ_FRFD01000003.1, read on the forward strand.
GTCAGGGTTGCAGGGAGTAAATGAGGAGCTTAAGGAGGCAGCAAAAATTGACGGCGCCAAAAGCCACCAGATATTCTTCCGTATTACGATTCCTATGATTTCACCCACTATTTTCTTTAATGTGGTTATGGCAATTATCGGCTCCTTCCAATACTTTACGCAGGCTTACGTTATGACAGAGGGCGGACCGCTAAAATCCACATTGTTTTATAATCTCTATTTGTACATCAAGGCTTATAAGGACTATGAGATGGGCTATGCCTCTGCTATGGCATGGGTTATGTTTGCAATTATTATGATATTAACGCTGATTGTAATTAAGAGCTCCAGCTTCTGGGTTTACTATCAGAATGACGATAAGATTTAGGGAGGCAAGAATGAAAAACACAAAACTGTTTACCGGATTGGCCATGCTCCTTCTGTTGGCAGGTGCCGTCCTGATTATGGTGCCTTTGGTGTGGACTGTATGTATGGCTTTAAAGCCGGACAGCGAGATTTATTTAAAGAGCTTTTTCCCAAGTACTCCTGTCTTTGGGAACTTTAAAAGAGCTCTGACATCCATCGACTTTACCAGGTATTTATGGAATACCGTGAAAATATTAATACCGAATCTTATTGGTACTATCATTACCTCTGCTATTGTTGCCTATGGTTTCTCCAGATTTAACTTTAAGGGAAAAAGGGTGTGGTTTTTGATATTGTTAGCGACCATGATGCTGCCGGGTCAGGTTACAATGATACCCCAGTATCTGATTTTTCGCCAGCTTGGATGGGTTAATACTGCAAAACCGCTTATTATTCCGGCATTTTTCGGAGGAGGAGCTTTTTATATCTTCCTGTTAAGGCAGTATATGTCCGGTATCCCCAAGGATTTTGACGAAGCCGCAAGAATTGACGGAGCCAGTTCTCTTAGAATCTTTTCAAAAGTCATCATGCCTATGTGCAAGCCCGTACTTACGGCAGTCGGTATCTTTACATTTATGGGAGTCTGGAATGACTTTAACGGCCCCCTGATTTATTTATATGACAGCAAGAAATTTACCCTGGCCCTGGGATTATCCTTTTTTAAAGGACTCTATACCAGCAAATGGAACCTGTTGATGGCTGCGACCTTAGTCGTTATGCTTCCTATCCTGATTTTGTTCTTTGTTGCACAGGATTACATCATTGACGGTATTTCTATATCATCCGGTACAAAAGGTTAATTAGGAGGAATTATATGTATAGCGTAAAGACAAAGAGCACTAAACCTATGTATGTCTGCTCAAATGAACGAATTAAATTAATCGGAACCATAGACGGATATTTTCCTGACTTCGGACATCATCTGGAAAAGGAGATGGGAGGGCTGTGGCTTCATCCGATTAAGCTTTTAGACGGCTTTTGGCTGAAATTCACGGACCATACCAGTTCTACCGTGGATAGTTATATCCTGTCTGATGGCTTCGAGAATTTTCCCCATAAGAATGTTTTTTATTATGGCAATTCTTTAGGACATACGCCGGTAACTATAAAAAGAACCCAACTGGCACCCCTTAACTTAAATGGAATTATTATCACATATGAATTTGTAAACAGAAGCAGCACCGTAAGACAGTTATCGGCCTCCTTCCTGGCAAGAACGGATCTGTCACCGGTATGGCTATCGGAAGAAGCAGGTATCTATGACGGCAGAGCCGATGAAATGGAATATCTTCCGGAGGCTTCCGGGTATTATGCGAAGGATTCTGATAACCCCTGGCATTTAATGATTGGCAGTAATGTAAAAGAAGATAACAGCAGGATCGGGCAGTTTTTCGGGCCGGAAATCACAAGCGGAAGGGGAATAAGCCTGGCTTTGGATTATTCCTTTGCTCTGAAAGAAGGAGAAAGCAAAACCCTGCAATTCTTTGCCACCGGCTCGGACTGCTCTAAAGAGGAATGTTTCGAACAGTTCCAAAGAATCCGAAGCGGGGAAGATTTTGAAGCGGAAAAGATAGAGCATTACCGTAAAATCACAGAGCAGGCAAAGCTTAAGGTAGGAGATACAGACTTTGAGACGGTTTTTGACTGGATTAAGATTAACACAGATTGGCTGATAGTAGATACTTCAAAATACGGCAGGGCAATTGCGGCCGGAATACCGGAATATCCATGGTGGTTTGGCTGTGACAGCTTTTATACACTGCAAGGGGTACTGGCCCTGGGGGATTTTAAACTGTGCAGGGATACCTTAAGCCTTCTTTTAAATTATTCCAGGCAGTTAAACGGCAACGGAAGGATTGTCCATGAGATTACAACCAACGGCTGCTCGCCCAATTTAGGCAATACACAGGAAACAGCACACTTTATATCAGCACTCTGGAAGTACTATGAATGGACGAAAGATGAGGATTTCTTACGGGAAGCCTATGACTATGTGAAGCTCAGCATCAAATGGCTGTTAGAGCAGGATGATGATAAGGATTATTTTCCCACCGGATATGGAATTATTGAAATTGCCGGTCTTAACATGGAGATGATTGATTCTGCCGTATATACAGCAGAAGCTTATGAATGTTATGCAAAAATGTGTGACCTGATAGGAGAGAAAGAAGAAAGCAAAATATTTGCAGAGTTAGCAGAAAAGACGAAAGAAGCAATTAATACGAAGTTCTGGGAAGAAGAAACCGGCTTGTATTGTGATGCCCATGCTTCAAACGCTGCAGTTAACAAAAAGCGGGACATTATCATCGGTCAGCTAAAGGAAGCAAAAAACAGCGAGGCAAAGGAATATGTAAAGAGAATACTGGCGGAAAGAGAAGGCCAGGCAGAAGAGGAGTGCGGCTGGCTCCTGAACCGCAACTGGATCATCAATACCCCTATGGAGACTGGGATAGCACCAAAGGATAAGGCAGAGCGGGCACTTAAGAAGCTGCATACTTCCCAGTTTATCGGAACCTATGGAATGTACCTGGATGGCTTAAAGCAGGATGCCACCATGACCATATCCACCGGCGTTATGGCAGCAGCGCAGGCCAGATACGGATACAGTGACCGGGCTTTGGAACTGCTTGAAAGAATGTTTGCAAGCTTTTCTAAAAGTACCCCGGGTTCCATTTCAGAGATGTCACCGGATTATGGCTGCTTTGTCCAGGCATGGACGACTTATGCCGCAGTCGTTCCCGTCGTGAATTATTTCTTTGGAATACAGCCTCATGCATACGAGAATGTGATTTCCTTTGAACCTTCTATGCCGGAAAAATGGAAGAAGGCGTCCCTTGAAAAAATCCGTGTATTGGACGGTGAGCTGGATATATTTTATGAAAATAATAACGGAAAGAAAATCTTCCGTGTAAGAAATACCTCAAGTGCAAAGCTTGTAATAAAAGAGGAAGCAGATTATCAGGTGATAGATTGAAAAATGCATTGCACTTTTTAAATTTCCTAGAAAAGAGGTTAGGTTATAATGACGATAATGGACTATAAAAGGGGAAGCGGAGAGTTCCTTAACTGGGTGGTCACTGAATCCGCTTTTGATTCCAGATATTTGGGAAAATGTGAATCCATCTTCTGCCAGGGAAACGGATATATGGGCTTAAGAGCGGCACTGGAAGAGCAGTATGTCGGGGAAACCAGAGGGATGTTTGTTACAGGCACCTTTAATAAATTCGATGACGGTGAAGTGTCGGAACTTCCTAATTTTCCGGATATTACGAAATTAATGATAAGTATAGGCGGCCATCCCTTTGGAATGGACAGGGGAACCATAAAGAATTACGAAAGAACACTCAACTTAAAGAACGGGGAGGTTACCCGAAGCTTTCACTGGACCTGTGATAAAGGAGACGAATTTGAGTTTCGCTTCAGACGGATGGTTTCCATGGAGAATGAGCATGTGATAGCAGCTGCAGTTGAAATTACTCCTGTGACAGAAGATATTCAGATAGAAATCGAGAGCGGAATCGACGGAACAGTTACCAATACAGGCTCCCAGCATTTTTCGGAAGGAGCCAAAAGGATATATGAGAACCGGTTCCTGGAAATGATATCGGAAACCACACAGTCCCATGTTTTAGCGGCTGTTCATGCAGCTCATAAGATATTCACAGATGGCAAACCGGCAGAGGTAACACTCTTGCCTATCATTGACCGCCGGGTTATCAGAATCCGATATACTGTAAATGTAAAAAAAGGAAGCACCTTACGATTTGAAAAGATATCTGCTGTACATACCACAAGGGATCTAAAGTATGACGGATGGAAGGAAGACGATGCCAGGGAAGATATGAAGCTGCGTGCAGGGCAGCTGTTGATGGATATATGTGAAAAGGGCTATGACAGGCTCTTAAAGGAAAGTGAAAGAAAATGGGAAAAAGTATGGAATAAACAGGAAGTAAAGATAAGTTCCAGGAATGATTTCGACCAGTTAGCCCTACGTTTTGCCATCTACCATCTTAACATTATGGTGAAAAAGGATGACAGCAGAGTTGGAATCGGAGCTAAGGCACTTAGCGGAGAAGGCTATAAAGGGCATTCCTTCTGGGATACGGAAATTTTTATTCTTCCCTATTTCATGCTGACACAGTCGGAGACAGCGAGGACACTTCTTGAATACCGCTATAAGTGCCTTAAGGGAGCCAGAAGGAAGGCAATTGAAAATGGTTATGAAGGAGCTATGTATCCATGGGAATCCGCCTGGATTGAAGACGGTGAGGTGACACCCCTTTGGGGAGCTGCGGATGTGGTAACCGGAGAAACACTGAAGATATTAACTGGATTAATCGAGCAGCATATCACAGCAGATGTGGCCTATGCAGTATGGCAGTATTATATCATTTCCAGGGATGAAGATTTTATGGAGCGTTACGGCTATGAAATCATTCTTGATACTGCAAAGTTTTGGACCAGCAGACTGGAGTGGGATGAAGAAAAAGGATGTTATGGCATCAAAGATGTTATAGGCCCGGATGAATATAAGGAGCATGTTGATAATAACGCATATACCAACCATCTGGCTTTCTATAATATGAAATTAGCTTCCAAGCTTATTTGCGAATTAAAGGCAGAAAAACCTGTCGTATATACAAGGTTTCAGGAACAGTTTGATTTAGAGGAGCTTGGGGAACGGCTCACAGAGTGTATACATAAGCTTTACTGTCCTCTTCCGGAAAAGGAAACAGGTATTATACCGCAGTTTGACGGCTTTTTTGACTTAAAGTCCATCGACCTTACAAAATATAAGAAATCCTCTGTGGTAGGCACTATTTATAATGACTATAACATGGAGCAGATCAACAGTTTTCAGGTGTTAAAGCAGGGGGATGTAGTTGTTCTCTTATATCTGCTGGATGATTTATTTTCCGAAGAAATCAAAAGAAAGAATTATCTTTATTACGAAGAAAGAACTCTTCATGATTCCTCTTTAAGCAAAGCAACGCATAGTGTTCTGGCAAATGACCTGGGACTTAAAGAAGAAGCTTACCATTTCTTTGAGGGTGCCTGCTGTATTGATTTGGGTACGGAGATGAAATCCTCCAATTCAGGTATACACAGTGCTTCCGTCGGAGGCATCTGGCAGGCGGCGGTAATGGGCTTTGGCGGAGTAAGGGTCACCAGCGGCCAGTTGAGGATTAATCCAAGCCTTCCAGAAGAATGGAATGAACTGGAATACCGCATTGTATGGCGGAATTCTACTTTAGTAGTAACAGTAACCAGAGATGAAGTGAAAATTTTGAACCAGGGTAAGGAAGTCACTGTAATAGTTGGTAAAAAAGAGCTATTGATAAGTGAAGGAGCGGCCATAGTTGAAAGCATATAGTCAAAGCATAAGGAAAAAATTATATGAGCAGTATTCTGTTACAGAATACTGCTCCTGTACTCTGGCCGGTGATATTGAAGAAGTAACCCTCTGCGGATATGAGATGGATATTGCTGCGGCAAGGTATCCTGTCTGCATTACTTATTATGAAAGCGGATGGGGAAAGGAATACAGGGAGAGAAAATTTGACCTTGGAGAAAGACAGGAATTTTATATCGAAAATACCAGGGGGCGTTCCAGCCACCAATACCACCCTTTTTGTATCATTGCCTGTGAGGATAATGTTGTAATGCTGCTTGCTTTGGCCTGGTCCGGTAATTGGTACCTTAGAATCACAGAGGACGGCAGAATTCTGTCAGGACAGACAAAAGAGATGTTTACGAGGGTATTAAAGGCAGGAGAAGAATTCTATTCTCCTTCTGTTATCACAGCCCAGACAGAGGATGGAGATCTGGATACTCTAATTAACCGGATGCACCGGTTTGGAAGAGACATCTGGCTTAAGTATAATGCAGAAAGCAGGAGTTTATGGACAGAGTGGAATCACTGGTGGACCTTTGAAGACTGCGGTATTAACGAAGAAGTTTTTCTTGCAAATGCCAGAAAGGCAGCAGAGCTTGGTATTGAGCTGTGTACACTGGATGCCGGCTGGTTTGGAAATAGTACGGACATTACCTGGAGCAAGCTTCAGGGAGACTGGTCAAAGTGTAACAAAGAGCGGTTTCCCCACGGGATTCGTTACCTTTCTGATAATGTGCATAAAGAGAGGATGAAGTTTGGCATTTGGATGGAGCCGGAAGCAATGGGTACCATGTCAGAGCTGCGAAAGGAACATCCGGAATGGGAAGCCTTAAGGGATGGGAAGCCCTGCAATAGTCCCTATGTTTGTCTGGGCAATAAGGAGACAGAAGAATGGCTGTTTCAAACCATGACTGCGCTGGTAGAAGACACCGGATGTGATCACATCAAACTGGACTTTAACTTGGATCCGGAGCTTGGATGTAACAGAGAAGACCACGGGCATCAGAAAAACGATGGATTACAGGTGCATTATGAAGGCTACTACAGGGTACTTAAACGGGTGGGTGAAAGGTTTCCCCATCTGGTAATTGAGAACTGCTCCTCCGGAGGACTTCGCACAGATTATGGAATAATGAAGTGGGCTCATACGGCTTTCTTGAGTGATGTAGATATCAGCTCCCACAGTTTAAACTGTTTTTGGCATTTATCCATGTTCCTTCCTGTAGAAAATATACTGCACTGGATATGGTCAGAAACAAGGGAATATGAAGACGGCACTCATGTGTTTGAAAGTTTTCCTATGGATGAAGATGCGGAAGAATCCCGCATAAAGTATACTCTTCGTGCCGCCATGCTCCATCAGCTTGGGATTTCCAGAGACTTGACAAAGCTTTCTCCCAAATGGAGCCGCCTTATAAAAAGTGAGCTGGATTTCTATAAGAACTGTATCAGGCCCCTGCTTGGAAAGGGAGATTTCTTCCATGTTCTGCGGACAGAGGATATTTATGCATTTCTTATAAAGGATGAGGAGAAAGGATATCTCTTCCTTTATAACACCGGAAGCACTGTTCATCAGCCAAGCCTGATTATCAGAGGATATGATAATAGCTGCAAGTGCAAGATCGAAAATATAGACACAGGTGTCGGACAGTATTATAGAGGAAAACAGCTGTTAGAGCAGGGATTTCCTGCGGATGCCATAAACGGCGAATCAGCGGCAATTTATAAAATCATAGAGATGAAATGAGCTATATGCAAAAGAAAGGTATGATGCCTATTATGAAGAAATACATTACCTGCAGTTATGCAATAATGCATTTACAAATAAGTTGACGAAAATAATTCCCTCGTGTTATAGTATCTAATGTCAAAAACGTTTTTGAAAGAGGGCGAGAGAATGAATGTAACAATCAGGGAAGTAGCAAAAAAAGCCGGGGTATCGGTTGGAACAGTATCCAGAGCATTTAACGGATACTCCGATATCAGTCCCGAGACCAAGGAGCGGATTGTTGAATCAGCAAAGCTTTTAGGATATACACCAAATGTAAATGCAAGAAGCCTGTCGGCTAAGGTTGCACCGAATATGGGTATTATTGTTTCAGGTTTAATGGAGAGTGACGGAAAGGACAATTTCTTTCTGCTGCTATTACAGGGAATCTATCGGTATACCCTTCAAAATGATTTCGAAATTACTTTATATGCGACAGATTCCAAAAATCAGAATCAAAAGCCATATACGAAATTCTGCATGGAACATAATATATCAGGAACGATTTTAAGCGGAATCACAACCAATGACCCATATTTTCATGAATTAGTGAATGGCGGCATGCCTTGCGTATTAATTGATATTCATCTGGAAGGCAAAGGACTGGGCTGTGTATCGATTGATAACTATGCAGCGGCAAAGGAATTAACGCAGTATTTATTTGACCACAATCACAGGGATATCATGTTGATTGGCGGTAAGAAAAATGCAGCGGTCAATATTGAGCGTGTAGCAAGTGTCTATCAGGCCTTTCATGAGAATCAGCTGGAGCTGCAAAAGAACAGGGTAATGTATTGTGATTTCAACGAAGAAGTCGCTTATCAAAAGGTAAGCAAATATCTTAAGAAATATGGGAAATCCCAGATTACAGCTTTCCTTTGCCTTAGTGATATTATGGCACTGGGGGTAATACGGGCAATCAGAGACTGCGGTTATTCCATACCGGAGGACTTTTCCATTGTAGGTTTTGATGGGATTCCTCTTTGCTCCTATGTTACGCCTAAGCTGACCACGATATACCAGGATATCAATGAGATGGGCTATCAGAGTGCAAAGCTGCTGCATGAGCTGGTGATGGATGATACGATGTCAAAGAATGTATACGTGCCATATAAGCTTATAGAAGGTGAAAGTGTCAGGACATTATAATATTCCATATCAATAGGAAAACCATGACTATTTGCCAAGTTATAGCAAATAGTCATGGAAATAGTACAGAAATACTATGATAAAAACGGAAACAATATACATAATATACCAAATAAAGATTGCATGTATAAAAAAACCATGTTAAAATAAGATATGAAGTAAAGGCAGGGCGTATATAGTTTAACGTTAAACCAACAAAATCACTGCTTTTATGGAATATAAAAGAGCTCTTAAAAATCAGGGGAGGTGAAGGGCCGGGCTCATGCTTATAACGGTTATCCGTTAAGTCTGAAAGGCAAGAAATTGCGTAAAAGGCAAGCAGGGCCAAAGGGGGAGGTATTGCTGTATCCGGAACGGTGATATTAACCTTTTATTGTCACTTATGGGTTTACAATTATGATGTGGAGGGTATCTATGAAAAGTAATCGTAGAAAATTATTAACAGTCCTTACAGCATTGGTGTTAGTAATCTGCCAGGTGTTCGTTTATACACCTGAAACTTTTATCAAAGCCGCAGATACAGCCAATCTTGCTTTAGGGAAAACCGTAACGGCCAATAACTATATTCAGAATTATGCTGCTGCCAATGTAAATGACGGAAATGTAAATACTTATTGGGAAGGGGCGGCAAATTCCTATCCTAACAATCTCACAGCAGATTTAGGAAGCAGCCAGTCCGTTAACAAAATAGTATTAAAACTCAATTCTTCCTGGGAAGAAAGATTCCAGACACTTAGCGTTCTTACAAGTAATGACAATACGAACTATACAACTGCCGTTGCACCGGCAGCGTATACCTTTAGTCCTTCAGCTTCCAATACGGTGACAATTACTTTTAACCAGGTAAGTGCCCGTTATATAAGACTTCAGTTCACGGCCAATACAAAGGCAACAGGCGGACAGGCAGCTGAATTTGAAATCTACGGAACGGCTGACTCCGGTTCAGGCGGCGGCTCTGGCACGCCGGACCTTGTTGTTACTGACATCAGCTGGAATCCTGCCAGTCCCGCAGCGGGAAACAGTGTAGTATTTTCTGCAACCGTCAAGAATCAGGGAACAGGCGCTACACAGGCAGGTGTTATTAATGGCGTAAGCTTCTTTGTAGATGGAACGCAGGTAAGCTGGTCTGATAACAACACCTCCTCCATTGCGGCGGGAGATTCTGTAACTGTTACAGCAACAGGCGGCCCAGGCAGTACTGCTTCCTGGAGTGCCGTATCAGGGAGCCATACAGTAAAAGCATGGGTAGATGATGTTAACAGGATCAGTGAATCCAATGAAGATAATAATCAGTACAGCAAGAGTATTACAGTAACAGACAGCGGTCAGGGCGGCGGCACAGGCGGTACACCGGACCTGATTGTAACGGATATTACCTCTTCTCCTGCTTCACCTTTAACAGGCAATACAACAACCTTTTCTGCAGTAGTAAAGAATCAGGGAACAGGTGCAACACCGGCAGGAACAATTATTGGCGTAAGCTTCTTTATTGACGGTATTCAGGTAAGCTGGTCCGATAATACAACTACATCTCTGGCAGCAGGAGATTCTGTAACCGTTACAGCAACAGGCGGTCCCGCAGGAACTGCAGCCTGGATAGCTGCAACGGGAAGCCATACGGTTAAGGCTTATGTAGATGATGTAAACAGAATAACAGAAACCGACGAAAACAATAACCAATATTCAGAAAACCTCACGGTAACGACCGCTCCTATGCCTGATATGGTTGTAACAGGGCTCACTATAACTCCCTCTTCTCCTACAGCAGGAGATACCCTTACCTTTAGTGCAGCAGTAAAGAACCAGGGAAATGCAGCAGGAGTACCGGGCGTATTGGCTATCGGTGTTGACGGAACGACAGTCTATACATCAACGAATAATACAACTCCCTTAAACACGGGAGCTGTCACTACCGTTACAGGTACGATAGCAGGTCTTTCGGCGGGTACCCACACCATAACTGCCACAATTGACAACGCAGGTACGACTGCCGAAAGTAATGAAACCAACAATACATACAGTACAAGCCTTACGGTAAATCCGAAACCGGGAATTGATTTTGCCATCACACAGGTAAGCTATTCTCCTTCCTATGTAACAGCAGGCAATGCCGTTACCTTTAATGCAGTAGTGAAGAATCAAGGGACCATGGCAGGCTCTGTTGGAACAGTTGCTTTTCTTGTTGATGGAGTACAGGTAGCGGCATCAGCAAACAGCACTGCATCGATTGCGGCAGGAAGCACACTTGCCGTTACCGCAGCCATGGCCTGGACAGCAACCGGCGGAACCCATGTAATTACTGCTGTTGCAGACAGCCTTAACGCAGTAAGCGAGACGGATGAAACCAATAATACCTTAAATGCCAACCTGACCATAGGAAGCGGCGGAAGAGGTGCAACCGTTCCTTATACCAGATATGAATCCGAGGATGCACAGCTTGGAGGAGGAGCCGTACTCCGTACGGCACCTGACTTTAATTACGCATTGATTGCATCAGAAGCTTCTAATCAGGCTTATGCAGCACTTCCCTCCAATGGTTCTTATGTAGAATGGACCATTAACCAGGGCGGTGCCGGTGTTGATATGAGATTTACCATACCGGATACTTCCAACGGTATGGGATTAAACGGTTCTTTGGACTGCTTTGTAAATGGAACGAAGGTTTCTACTATTAATTTGACTTCCTATTATTCCTGGCAGTATTTTACCGGCGACCAGCCGGCAGATGCACCAAACGGCGGTCAGGCAGCCTTCCGTTTTGATGAAGTACACTGGAAGCTTCCTGCAGCTTTAAAGGCAGGAGATAAACTTCGTATCCAAAAGACGAACGGAGACAGTGTTGAGTACGGTGTCGACTTTGTAGAAGTTGAACCGGTACCCTCTGCAATTGCACAGCCGGCTAATTCACTGTCCGTAACCTCTTACGGTGCGGTAGCCAATGACGGTGCCGATGACTTAACGGCTTTTAACGCTTGTGTAAGCGCAGCTGCTTCACAGGGAAAGACGGTTTATATACCTGCCGGTACCTTTAACCTTGGCGGTATGTGGACAATAACTGCACAGAATATTACCATAACCGGTGCCGGTATGTGGTATACGAATTTACAGTTTACTTCTCCTAATGCAGCCAGCGGCGGTATTTCTTTCCGTATCACAGGTACGGTTGACTTTAGTAACGTATATATCAACTCTATGCTAAGGACCAGATACAATCAGAATGCTATCTATAAATGTTTCATGGATAACTTTGGAACGAACTCCAAAGTACATGATTTCTGGGAGGAGCATTTTGAATGTGGTTTCTGGGTAGGTGATTATGCCCATACACCTGCAATTGCTGCGGATAATCTTCTTATTGAAAAAGGCAGGGTAAGAAATAACCTGGCTGACGGTGTCAACTTCTGCCAGGGAACAAAGAATTCTACTGTACGTAACTGCAGCGTAAGAAATAACGGTGATGACGGTCTTGCTATGTGGCCGGACAGTACCATGGGCGCACCTATGGAGGTCAATAATTCCTTCCTTTATAACACCATTGAAAATAACTGGAGGGCAGCAGGTATTGCAATATTCGGCGGTTCCGGCCATAGGGCACAGTATAACTACATTAAGGATTGTTTTATGGGTTCCGGTATCCGTCTAAATACAGTATTCCCGGGATATCATTTTGAAAATAACACAGGTATTGTGTTCTCGGATACTACCATAATCAATAGCGGTACCAGTAAGGATTGCTACAATGGCGAAAGAGGAGCCATCGACTTGGAGGCTTCCAATACCAGTATCAAGAATATAACCTTTGAGAATATTGATATCATAAACAGCCAGAGAGATGCCATCCAGTTTGGTTACGGCGGAGGCTTTAGCAACGTTGTGTTTAAGAATATCAATATCAACGGAACAGGAAAGGATGCCATCACGACTTCAAGATTCTCCGCACCTCATCTTGGAGAAGCAATTTATACCTATACTTCTAACGGTTCGGCAACCTTTATTAACCTGACAACCAGCAATATCGAAGCACCGGAGAAATACCTGATAATGAACGGATTTAACATAACCTTTCAATAAACAGACAAATTAGAAACTTTATACAAGGGGTACTGCAAAACTTGATTGGTTTTGCAGTACCCCTGCTTATTTTTCGTGTTTCTTTTTAATGGATTTGGATTTATAATCAGAATATAATAAGTCAGTTTATATAGGAGGTATCTGATGAAAAAGGTAAAAAGAATGCCCGTATTATTTGCAGGTCATGGTTCACCCATGAATGCCATTGAAGATAACCGGTTCACAAGAGGCTGGGAAGAAGCAGCACGTATAATACCCAGACCGAAAGCAATCCTGTCGGTATCTGCCCATTGGTTTGCACCCCAGACGGGGGTTTTTACAGAACAAAAGCCCAGGCAGATTTATGATATGTATGGATTTCCAAGGAAATTATATGAGTTAAAGTACGAGCCGGAAGGCTCACCGGAACATGCCATGGAGGTGTTAAGCCTTCTTAAGGAAGAAGCAGTTTCTGATAACCGGTGGGGGATGGATCATGGAACCTGGTCTGTTCTTTGCAAGATGTATCCTATGGCGGATATACCGGTATTTCAGTTAAGTATCGACAGTTCAAAGGATGCCCTGTATCACTATGAGTTAGGGAAAAAGCTGGCACCTTTAAGAGAAGAGGGCGTATTAATTCTGGGAAGCGGAAATGTTGTCCATCACCTTGGCAGGGTCAATTGGGAGATGGAAGAAGAGGGCTATCCCTTTGCAAAAGAATTTGACAGCTATATCAAAGAGTGCCTGTTAAAAAAGGACATCGACGGAATTATTAATTACAGGAGGTCCAAAGCTTCTCTGGAGGCTTTTCCGACACCCGAACATTTCTACCCGCTTCTTTATGCCTTAGGGGCAGCAGGGGAGGATTATGAAGCAGAAATATTCAATGAGGCATATGTGCTTGGAGCCCTATCTATGACTAGTTATCTTCTAAATTAAAATGATAAAGAAAAGCTCTGTTTTGTCCGATACAGTTATCAGAAAGTAAACAGGGTGGGAACATGATAATAGACATTGAGATAAAAATTGCAGATGATAATGGAATTACCTTAAAGCATTATGTTAAACGGCTGGATGACTGTACAGACGGAACTATCCGTCTGGAGGATATCACAGGAACAGGGGAATCTTTTAAGGAATTACTGGATAAATATTTGTCACACAGCGGAAGAAAAGTGCGGGATAAGCTGCTTCCTTCTGCCAGACAGTATACAGAAAAGCATCGCAATGGGATAACGATAAAGAGACTGGAGAATAAAAGCAGAGAGCTGATACACCATACCTTGTCACAGGTAGTCTGTAAGTATGAAGCAAATTTTCAGACGTTGGAAGAAGGGGCTGTCCACGATGAATGTTCCTGATAAAGATACATACGCAGTATCGCAATTTCTATTAAAACAACTCCTGTAATATCTGCTATAATACCAACATAAGGAGTTGCATCCGGCAAAGTCAGCTATCATAAAATTGAAGGCCGGGTGTGACTGCATAGAAGATATGAAGTGAGGTGAACTGTGATGGAAAAAGGAAATTCCCTAAAGAAAATAAAAACCTATATTGACAGCCATCTGCAGGAAGAGTTGGATTTGAATAAGCTTGCAAAGGAAGCGGGATATTCAAAATACCATCTGGAAAGGCTTTTTACAAAGCATTATGGCTGTACACTTACAAAGTATATAAGAGAAGAAAGGCTGAAAGCAGCGGCTATACAGCTTGCCTTTACCAATGCCTCTATTTTAGAGATAGCACTTGGGGCCTGCTATGAATCCCAGCAGGCATTTACATTGGCTTTTAAGAGGCTTTATCAGGTAGCACCCGGAAGCTACCGCAATAATATTAAGAAAGCATTAAGCTGTGCAAGCTTTGGCACCGTTTTAAGTGCAGGTACGAAAAGGAGGCTGGCAGCATGAGTCTGATACCCTATGTAGTCGAGCAGTCAACAAGAGGAGAGAGAAGCTATGATATCTACTCCAGACTGTTAAAGGATAGAATAATATTCTTAAATGAAGAGGTCACTGATGCCTCTGCAAGCCTTATCGTAGCACAGCTGTTATTTTTGGAAGCGGAAGATTCCGGAAAGGATATCCATCTTTATATTAACTGTCCGGGTGGTTCCGTATCAGCAGGATTTGCCATATACGATACCATGAAGTTTATCAAATGCGACGTATCTACCATATGTATTGGCATGGCTGCCAGCATGGGAGCTTTTCTGTTAGCCGGAGGAACCAGGGGTAAGCGTTACGCCCTTCCCAATGCAGAAATAATGATACATCAGCCTTCCGGCGGCGGTAACGGTACGGCAAGCGATATCAGAATCATAAGTGAGAAAATCCAAAGAACAAAGAAACGTTTAAACGAAATTCTTTCCCAGAACACGGGAAGAACCATGGAAGAGATTGAAAGGGACACCGACAGGGATAATTTTATGACAGCCAGAGAAGGAATAGACTACGGCCTCATTGATGATATCATGGAAAGAAAACCTAACAGTTAATGACTGTGGGTATGGGTATGGGTATGGTGAAGATCGGGAGTATGGCTGTGTGCATGGGTAAGGGGAGCATGGGTATGTATATGACTGTGTTCCCCTTTAACAGATTCCTCGTGGTAATGATCATGGTGTCCGTCATCATGGCTGTGCCTGTGTTCGTGGGTAATGGCTGCGTGGGTATGAAGATGTTTGTGCCTTTCACTGGAAGCCAGATAAGCACCTAAGCCAAATAAGAGAAGAGCAGCCAAAAAGGAAAGGGTCAGCCGTTCACGGAAAAGCAAAAAGGATAAAAATACCCCTATAAAGGGGGCAAAGGCATAGTAAGCACCTGTTCTTGCAGCACCCAGTTCCCTTTGGGCCATTACATAGAAAAAGATGCTAAGGCCATAAGAAACGAAACCAAGCAGGCAGGCGGCCAGGACAGACGGCATGTGAAAAGAAGGTTTTTCCGTAGCAAGACTTATGATAAGAGAGCCAAGACCGGAGCCAAAGCCTTTTAATATGACGATTTCCATAGGACTTTTAAGAGACAACATACGGGTACAGTTATTTTCAAGTCCCCAGCATATACTTGCCAGAAGTACAAGGAGGGAGCCCGAGGAGAGGGCAAAGCTTCGGATATCACTTACGCTAAGAATCAGGCAGCCTGCAGTAATAAGAAGGAGGGCTTCCCAGAGCCTTTTGCCAATGGCTTCCTTGAATACGAAAAAGGCAATAAGTGCCGTTGCTGCAATTTCAAAGTTACCCAGCAGGGATGCGTTGGCGGCACTGGTCTTTGTCAATCCGGACATCAGTAATATGGGAGCAGCAATATCTAAGAATATCATACCAAGTATAAAGGGAAGCTCCTGCTTTGTCAGTCTGGCTTCCTTTTTATGGTGGGAAGTTCTTTGTAACAGGTAAAGAAATGTCATTCCAAAGCCGGCACCAAGATAAAGTAAGGCAGCCATTAAAGCCGGAGGAATCTTTTCAAGCAAGAGCTTTGAAAAGGGGGAGTTAAGGCTAAATAAAAAAGCTGCAAGTATGGCATAAAGGTAGGAAGGGTGTGAAGAATTTTTCATAAGGGCTCCTTTAAAGGGAAAGTAAGGGTATCCCCCCTGGGGGGATACCCTTACTTTAGCATAAAGGAAGAAGAATAGCAATACAGGAAAAATAATTGTATTTTTTTCGTAGTATGCTATAATTCTCTATGTGCAAATTTTCTTGGGACTGTTTTGTGAAATCAGATAAAAAAAGACGGAAAAAGAGCCTCCGTGAAAACTGGTGTAAGTAATTAGATTACTTGAAATCCGGAGGCCCCAAAGGTTTAGGTGATTTGAATTTTTACAGTTACAGTATAATATACTTTTATCTATTTATCCAATATATAGTTTAAATGGCAGTGATAAATAAAAGTTATGACCTGTAAGAATATAGAAGGAGGAGAAAGGATGGAACTGCATTACCTTAAGATATTTCATACCGTAGCGAAATATACAAGCTTTAAGAAGGCCTCCGAGGTACTTTGTGTAAGCCAGCCTGCTCTTTCCATACAGATTAAGAAGCTGGAGAGCCAGGCAGGGCTTAAGCTTTTTAATAAGATCGGCAACCGGATTGTATTAAGTGAAGATGGGGAAATGCTCTATCGTTATACCCAGAAGATTTTTGCAATTGTGGAAGAACTGGAAAATCATGTCCAAAACCTTGGGAATGAGATAGCAGGTACGATCAACCTGGGGGCCAGCAATACCCCCGGCGTGTATATTCTTCCGAAAGTGATAGGGGAAATGAAGAAAAGGTATCCGGGGGTAACGGTAAATCTTCATGTTGCAGATACCTCTGAAATAGCAAATCTCATCGAAAATGGTACACTTGACGTGGCAGTAAACGGCGGAAACGGCAATTATAACAGCAATATTTTTACCGAAAAACTCTTTAATGACCGGCTGGTTATAGTAGCCTCGCCGGAAAATCCCCTGGCAGCAAAGGATTCCCTTGATATACAGGAACTTTCCGATACCGCTTTTGTAGTTCACAGCACGACCTCGCAGCTCTATACCTATTATAAAAAATTTATAGAAGCCTATGGTCTGACGGAGAATATCGGCATGCATTTTGGAAGTATAGATGCTATTAAATACGCCATTTATGCGGACCTTGGGGTATCCATTCTGCCATTTTATGCCGTGAAGTCTGAAATAGAGAAGGGAATGCTTACGGAGCTTCGTATCAACTGCGATAAGCTGGAATATCCCTACAGCTTAATCTATAACAAGAATAAGCATTTATCAATTACAAACCGAAAGTTTATTGAGATATTAAAAGAAGTACTTTGAAGTACCTTAAGATATTTCTTGGAAAGGAAGAAATTACTATGAAATTAATGATTGCATCCGATATACATGGCTCTGCCTATTACTGTGATAAAATGCTGGAGGCTTATAATAGAGAAGGAGCAGACAAGCTTCTTTTGCTTGGGGATATCCTCTACCATGGGCCAAGAAATGACCTGCCAAAGGGTTATGAACCAAAGAAAGTTATTGAGATGTTAAATAATGTAAAGACAGAGCTGCTATGTGTCAGAGGCAACTGTGATACAGAAGTTGACCAGATGGTACTTGAATTTCCGGTTCTGGCGGAATACATCATCCTCTACCTGGATAACCGGATGATTTTTGCCACTCACGGGCATCACTTCAACCCGGATAATAAACCCTGCATAAAGAAGGGGGATATCCTGCTAAATGGACATACCCATGTCCCGGCATGGGAGGAAAGGGAGGATTTTATCTATGTGAATCCCGGTTCCGTATCCATTCCAAAGGAAAACAGCCCTCACAGTTATATCCTTTGGGAAGAGGAAGTGTTGTTTAAGAACCTTGAAGGGGAGGTTTATAAGAAGGCATCTTTTCCACTCCCTGATTTGAAGTAGTAAATCATTTGCATGGGGATTAGGCTGGAAATTGGGATTTCTATTTATACGTGAATATATATGCAATCAATGATAGTATTCATGCAAGAACAGAAAGATAAAGAAAGCTATAAATTGGCAATATAACTGTAAATGAGCATGTTTACAGATGAAAAAATGAAAAATTATACCGTGAAATTTTGTGGTATAAATGCTTTATTTATTCATTGCAATCACGCAGGATATGTGGTATTATAAAAAGCAAAAAATTTAATAAACTGCAATGTGGCAATTTCTCATGGCAGATTATTACAATCAGCATACATAATGCTGCCATTTTTATGTATATTTGTTCTTACCCGCGGCAAATATTTGCTTAAAGGCCAGACTACAGATAGAAAGCTAGAATATTTTAATTACGGTGGAGGAAGATATGATTAAAGTAGTTAAATTCGGCGGGAGTTCCTTAGCAAACGCAGAACAGTTCAAAAAGGTTGGGACGATTATCTGTTCCGACGAAGCAAGAAGGTATGTAGTTCCTTCGGCACCCGGTAAACGCAATTCCAAGGATACCAAGGTGACAGATATGCTGTACCAGTGTTATGATATGGCGATGGCAGAAGAGGATTTTACAAAGACGCTGGGGGAAATTGAAAAGCGTTACATGGAGATTATAAAAGGACTTGACCTTACCATGTCTCTTGACAAGGAATTTGAACAGATTGCTGCTGACTTTAAGGCAAAAAAAGGTTCGGATTATGCTGCTTCCAGAGGAGAATATTTAAACGGGCTTATAATGGCAGAATATTTAGGATATGAATTCATTGATGCGAAGGATGTCATATTCTTTGATAATAACGGAGTATTTGATGCTGACAAAACAGATGCCGTATTGGCACAAAAGCTGAAAGGTATACAAAAAGCCGTAATTCCGGGCTTTTATGGTGCATTGGAAAATGGTGAGATTAAGACCTTCTCCAGAGGCGGTTCCGATATCACCGGTTCTATCATAGCAAAGGCGGTGAAAGCTGATATCTACGAGAACTGGACGGATGTATCCGGTTTTCTGGTATCAGATCCAAAAATTATTAAGAATCCGGAGGTAATATCTACTATAACCTATAAAGAGCTTCGTGAGTTATCCTACATGGGAGCTACCGTATTGCATGAGGATGCTATCTTCCCGGTAAGAAAGGAAGGCATTCCGATTAATATCCGCAATACAAATTCACCGGAAGATCCGGGAACCATGATTGTAAAGAATACCTGCTTAAAGCCGGAATATACCATTACAGGAATAGCCGGAAAGAAGGGCTTTGTTGCAATCAATATTGAAAAAGATATGATGAATTCGGAGATCGGTTTTGGGAGAAAAGTTCTTCGTGTGTTTGAAGACAACGGTATTTCCTTCGAGCATATGCCCTCTGGCATTGATACCCTGACTGTTTTTGTTCATCAGGATGAATTTGTGGAGAAAGAACAGAGTGTATTAGCCGGAATTGACCATGTTGCCAATCCGGATTCCGTTGATTTGGAAAGTGATTTGGCTCTTATTGCTGTTGTTGGGAGAGGTATGCGCCAGACCAGAGGTACAGCAGGAAGAATCTTCTCTGCATTGGCTCATGCCAATGTAAATGTCAAGATGATAGATCAGGGTTCCAGTGAGCTTAATATCATAATTGGTGTAAGTAACAAGGACTTTGAAGCAGCAATAAAGGCTGTTTATGATATTTTCGTATTGTCCAAGCTGTAAAGAGAATCTGTAAGGGGATTAGTTTGAAAAATGCGTTGCATTTTTCAAAGTTTGCAGTCTTTGTGAAAGGCATGGAGAATAGAGAATGCTGCAAAGGTAATTAAAAGGATAGAAGAAGCCCTGTAATTTTCCTGTAATACACTGTCTGAATGGTGTGTAAAGGAAAGTTATAGGGCTTCTTTTTTGTCCCCTTATTGGATTTTTCTTTTGGCAAGAGGATTTTCAGATATTACAAGGCCGGCTATGGTAAGGAGAGTGCCAAGGCCGCCTATCAGAGTCATTTTCTCATGAAGAAAAATAGCGGAGGTTATAATTGCGATTACCGGAATGATATAAATGTACAGGCTTGTCTTAACTGCTCCTAATACCTTTGTGGCCCAATTCCAGATGACATAGCACAGGGCGGAGGCGCCAAAGCTTAAATACAGCAGGTTGCCAAGATAGGCCGGTTTTATCAGTTCCTTATAATTATAAGAAAGATGAAAAAAGGGTATGAGGGGAACCATGGTAATAAGTCCGTAGAGAAAGATTTTACGTGTTGCTATCATCATATTATAGCCCAAATCACTGATTTTCTTTGTGAATATGGAATAAATCCCCCATACGAAGGCAGCCGCCAAGGCTAGTAAATCTCCCATAGGATTTAAGGAAAGAGCCGTACTTCCGTTGTAGCTGATAAGGCATATTCCGGCTATGGCAGCTAAAAAGCCGAGGAAGAAGGAAGGACGGAACCTTTCGTTCTTAAGCAGAAAATGAGCCATGAGTGCGGTAAAGAAGGGAGCAGTGGATACAATAACTCCCACATTGGAAGCATAAGTTAAGGACAGGGCGTTGTTCTCCATTAGAAAATACAAAGTAACGCCTGATAAACCGGCACCAAGAAACAGCCATTCGTCTGACCTTTTCTGACCAGGCAGTCTTATGCCTTTGGCGGGCTTTATACACCAGAGGATTATGTAGCCGATAAGAAAGCGCAGGATAAGGATTTCAAAGGGAGTAAAGGCTTTTAATAATACTTTAGTCGAGATAAAGGTAGTGCCCCAGAAGATTACACTGAATAATGCGGCAATATGACCTTTTATGTTCTGCGATGATGACATAGAGACTCCTTTAGTTATGTTGCTGGTCTACGCCAGCAGGTTAAGAAAGAAAAGCCGCAAAGAAACAGGGAGGAGTGCAGCTTCCTGGGCAGCATCCTCCCGGTGATATACCTGTTTATTTGATAACGGTTTTTCCGCCCATATACGGCTGCAATGCTTTCGGGATATTAATAGAACCGTCGGCATTTAAGTTGTTTTCCAGGAAAGCAATTAACATTCTGGGAGGAGCAACTACCGTGTTATTTAAGGTGTGGGCAAAGTATTTGCCGCCTTCTCCTACAACACGGATTTTTAAGCGGCGTGCCTGTGCATCTCCAAGGTTGGAGCAGCTTCCCACTTCAAAATATTTGTTCTGTCTGGGAGACCAGGCTTCTACGTCAACGGATTTTACTTTCAGGTCAGCAAGGTCACCGGAACAGCATTCCAGGGTTCTTACGGGAATATCCAGGGAGCGGAAGAGGTCAACGCTGTTCTGCCATAATTTATCGAACCAAATAGGGCTGTCTTCTGGTTTACATACTACGATCATTTCCTGTTTTTCGAATTGGTGGATACGGTATACACCTCTTTCTTCCAGACCATGGGCACCTTTTTCTTTTCTAAAGCAGGGAGAATAGCTGGTTAAGGTCTGGGGAAGATTTTCTTCGGGAAGAATCGTATCAATGAACTTACCAATCATGGAGTGTTCACTGGTACCGATAAGGTATAAGTCTTCTCCTTCAATCTTATACATCATGGCATCCATTTCTGCAAAGCTCATAACACCGGTAACAACGTCGCTTCGAATCATGAAGGGAGGAATACAGTAAGTAAAGCCTCTCTCAATCATAAAATCTCTGGCATAGGATATAACGGCGGAATGAAGTCTTGCAATATCGCCCATCAGGTAGTAGAAGCCATTGCCGGCTACCTTTCTGGCGCTGTCTAAATCAATGCCGTTTAATTTCTCCATGATTTCTGTGTGGTAAGGAATTTCAAAGTCAGGCACTACAGGTTCACCGTAACGCTTAACCTCTACGTTTTCGCTGTCATCTTTACCGATGGGAACACTGGGATCAATAATATTCGGTATCGTCATCATGATTTTCTTGATTTTTTCTTCTAACTCGGCTTCCTTTGCTTCTAATTCTGCCAGTCTTTGGGATTCGGCATTTACCTTAACTTTCATCTCCTCGGCTTCTTCCTTTTTGCCCTGCGCCATTAAGCCGCCGATTTGCTTTGATATCTTATTTCTTTCGGCTCTTAGAGTATCAGCCTCCTGCTTGGCAGTTCTGGACTCGGCATCCAGCCCGATAACCTCATCTACCAGACCAAGCTTGTTCTCCTGGAACTTATTTTTAATGTTCTGCTTTACAATGTCTGGGTTTTCTCTTACAAATTTGATATCTAACATAATTTCCTCCTTAAAATGTAATAGTATAAATAAGCAAAATAAAAAATCCTGTCATCCCCAAAATAACATGGGACGAAAGGATTCCGCGTTGCCACCCAAATTGCCGTATAAACGGCCGCTCAACATGGCAGGATAGAGGCTGCCGCCCTTTCGGTTTCCTAATTCAGACAATAAAATAAATTATTGTACCTTATTTTTCGCCGACAGCTCCAAAAGTGGAAGGATTTGAGCTTTCACCGGTTCACACCAGCCACCGGTTCTCTGGGGAAATCTCATAATCGTAGCTTTTATCAACACTGCTTCATACTATATTTGTATTTATTATACACAAATACAGAAAAAATACAAGTGGCTTTTTTACTACAGGCATATCTGTTATAATATTAGCGTAACTCAAGCAGCACTTGAGTTGATTTTTTATGCCGCTCAACCATCGCTTTATTCCCATTTGCGGTCATTTCGCTATAATGAAAAGCGTAACCGGATAGATGATTTGATATTCAAGAAAGGAGTTATTATGTTTAGTACAGTAGAAGTTGGAAGAAAAATAGCAGAGTTTCGTAAAAGAAAAAATATGACACAGATGGAATTAGCGGATAGCTTAGGGATAAGCTATCAGGCAGTCAGCAATTGGGAGAGAGGGAATTCCATGCCGGATATTTCTAAACTATCCGAGTTGGTTTCCGTATTAGACTGCACGATTGATGAACTGCTTGGAAACAAAAAGGAAAGTGAACTGTTTCAGAAGATTATTGATGGAAATGAAAAAGAATATGTAAAAGAGCAGAAGGTTTCTATAGAAGATGTAGCTTCTGCAGGACCTGCATTAAAGCCAAGCCAGACAGAAAGCCTTATCGAAACTATTGTAACGGAGAATTCGGACAGGGTATCCTTAGAGGATCTGGTAAAGATCGCACCTTATGTCAGCGAGGAATATCTGATGCAGTGGATTGAAAGATTGGATGTGATAGAAGATTTGTCAGGTATAACGGCGCTGGCCCCTTTTTTAGAGGAAGAATCCTTAGATAAAATCGTACGAAAGATAGAATACCTTGGCGGCCTTTCCAAGGTTGTGAAACTGGCCCCTTTTCTATCGGATGAAACCATAGACAGATTGGTGGATAAGGCATTGGAGGAAGGAAACATTGGAGACTGTACCGGATTATATCCATTCTTAGATGACCATTCCGCTAAGAAGTTGGCTGATAAGCTGATGAAGGACGGTAATATGAAGGAATTTATCAAGCTTGCTCCGTTTCTTGGCTGAAATATCCTCTGAGAAGGAAAGTGTAACAATCAAAAGAGTAAGCAGTTTGCTTCGGAAAGGGAGTCATGAAGGAATTATTATTAAGGCGTAAGGGGAAATTCATTCAATACCTGTTTGCTAGCTTTTTATTCATTGGTGATCATTTTGCACAGATGGGGATTTTTGTACTGCTGCTAAGAGCAATCGAAAAGGGAGATATGAAACATTTTGGCTATGTCGTAGCCATTACCGTGTTGTTTATATTCTATGCTCCGGTGAATTTCCTGATATCAAGACTTTTGCGTATCCGCTATATGAGGGATACCATATTGGACGTAAGGAGGCAGGCTTTTGATAAGATCATCAATATGCCGTTTAAGAAGTTCTCTGCCAAGTCAAAGGAAATTTATATCTCCAATCTGATAAATGACATTAATACTTTTGAGAATAAATTTTTCATAAGCCTTCTAAACTATCTTATTAATATGGGAATGTTCCTGTTTACTATAATAATCCTAGCTTTTCTGGATTATAAGCTGGCCATAGCTATGGCTTTGCAGGCGGGATTATTAACTGCTCTGGCGACTCTTTTTACCAAAAAGGCTTCCGCCCTGGAACAGGAGCTGTCAGAGTGCAACGAGAACTTTACCACAGATATGGCAAATACCTTTAGCGGTATGGAAATCTTAAAGCTTAACCACATAGAAGAGAAATTCAAGGAAAAGAGCATGGCATCTATCACCAGGGCTGAGAATAAAAAATATGCCGCAGCCTTCTTTACTGATATGCAAAAGCATGTTATCCGCATCATATCCTTTGCCTCTTCGGTTGCTGTTATGATTTATCTGGCTTACAGCTTTTTAAGCGGAATGAGCCTAAGCATGGGAGGATTTTTGTTCCAGTTATGCTCCTCCAGCGGCAACTATTTAATCAATGCTTTTCCTATGCGAAACCAGATGAAAGCCTCTATGACCATCTATAAAAAGATAGCAGAGCCTGAGGAAGACAGGGAAGAGGCGGATAAAGGCAGTGAGGAGTTTGTGTTTCAGGATACGGTTAGCATAAAAAATGTAAGCTTTTCTTATGGCAATAAAGAAATACTTAAAGATGCTTCCTTTACCATCGAGAAAGGAAAGAAGTATCTCATTAAAGGGCCCAGCGGTGCCGGTAAATCCACCCTGATGAATCTTTTAGCCAAAACGACAGAAGATTACCAGGGGGAAATATCGGTGGACGGAACCGATTACCGCTGTATAAATGAAAAGTCTTTTCATGGCAAGGTAGCCTTTGTTTATCAGGATGTATTTCTCTTTGAGGATACGATCCGGAATAACATTGCCCTGTATCAGGATATTCCGGAAGAAAAGATACAATTTGCCGTTAAGGTATGCGGACTGGAAGGAATCTGTGCTGATAAAAAGGCAGGAATTGATGAGAAACTTTCAGAAAACGGTAAAAACCTTTCAGGAGGCCAAAGACAGAGAATATCCATTGCAAGAGCCATTGCAAAGGAGGCGGAGATTCTCTTTGTGGATGAAGGTACCTCCAGCCTGAATGAAGAGCTGGGAAGGGAAATTGAAAAGGTGTTCTTAAAACTGGATAATACGGTTATTGCCATCAGCCACCGTTATTATGAAGGGGTTACCGACCTATATGACTATGTGCTGGAAATTAAGAACGGCAGGGTCCATCAATTTTCGGCACAGGAATATTTTCAAGTGGTAGTAGCGTGAAAGAGGTTAGTGTGAATTATTGAAAAGTATAATTCACACAAATGCCTGCGAAATCCTCGGCACAAACTTGAGGTGTACTGAGGAAGGCGTGGGAGCTAGGGTGAAAAATAGAAAGCATTTTTCACTTTTAATTTGGGCAGTTTCGTGTAGAGTGCAAGCAATCTACTGGTAAACTTGCGAAATGCATGGGGGTTAGTATGTTAAAAAAATTAATGAGAGCCTTTCCCTATCTGATGCTGGCCTTAGCGGTATCCTTACTGCTAGCCGGTCTTGATGCGGTGGTTACAAAAAAGATGCTTGGGATGCTGGATTTGGCGCTAAAGGGTGATATTGCAGCAATGAAAGCCGAAACACTGCCTCTTTTGGCAGGGGCAGTCATACTTGTTCCCCTGGGAGTGGCAGAAGCCCTGACCGGCAATTTTTATCGAAAGAAAGTAAATCTAAATATAAAGTATTATTATGTAGAGAAGGTCTTTGGGAAAAATATCAGAGAGTTTCAAAAGGAGAATAACGGAAGATACCTTTCTGCTATGACCAATGACTTTAATACCCTGGAAACCAATTTGATTATGGGAATCTATACGGTAGGAAGAGGAGTTATCAGTTTTCTGGCCGGAATGTGGCTCTTATCCACAGTGGATTACCGTATGATATTCTTTGCCTTTGGGATTATAGTTGTTAACCTGACCATCTCTGTTATAACCTCCAAACCCTTAAAGAGGAATTATAAGGAACGCAGTGATCTCTTTGACGGGTATACCTCTTACATAAAGGAGGTTCTGTCAGCCTTTCACATCGTTAAGAACTATAACCTCCAGGATAAGGTAACGGAAGACTACTATCAAAAAAGTGATGAGATACAAAACAAAGGTTTTATTATTGACAGAATGATGTCTTTCGTAAATGCGTCACAAAATCTTTTTATGAATGGAAGTTTTTATGGAATCCTATGCGGAATCGGTTACATGGCAGTTACGGGAAAGATAACGGCCGGGGGTTTGATTGTGATTATGGAGGGAATTAACCGGATGGCATTTCCTATCTTTGATCTGGCAGAAAACCTCCCGAAGCTTTTTACCGCCGGAGACTTAATAAAGAAAATAGAGGATTCCCTTAAGAATTCGGATGCCTATGAAGAAACCGTAGAATTAAAGGATTTTGACGGAGAGATTCAGTTTAGGGAGGTAGGCTTTCACTATGAAGAGGATGAAAGGCAGATACTAAAGAATATCAATCTGACTCTTAAGAAAAATGGAAAGTATCTGGTAGTAGGTCCAAGCGGCGGAGGTAAATCGACATTTCTTAGGCTGCTGCGCAAATATGTAAATCCCACGGAAGGGACGATCTTTATCGACGGATATGATTTAATGGATGTAAAAAAGGAGGATTATTTCGGGCTCATTGCCAATATCGAGCAGCAGGTATTTCTCTTTGAGGATACGGTTCGAAATAATATTACCCTATATAAAGAATGTGAAGAAGAGGAAATTCAAAGGGCAATAAAGGCATCGGGGCTTCTGGAATTTATTCAGGGACTGCCAAATGGGCTTGATACAATTATTTATGATAACGGCAAGAACGTTTCCGGCGGGGAAAGGAGCCGAATTGTTATAGCCAGAGCGTTGCTTAGCAAGGCCAGAATTCTGTTAATGGATGAAGCCTTTGCTTCCCTTGATATGGAAAGGGCAAGAGAGATTGAAAAAACAATCCTTGGTCTTGAGGGTATTACGGTCATTAATGTAAGCCACGTGCTCTTTAAGGACACGAAAGATTCCTATGACAATGTGATAACCATAAAGGGAACCAGTTCTCTTCGATTTGGCTGACAGAGGAGCCTTTGCCTTATTTATCTGCAGAACTATCAGAGGAGTCTGCGCCTGATTTACCCGTGGAGTTATCGGAAGAATTATCAGACTGGCCATCACAGGAGGTGGTATCCTCCTCCTTGGAGCCATTCTCTGACCCAGAGGTATCCTCGTCCCCTTCTAAAAGTTCTTCTCTGACCGATATGGTTGCGAGAGTATCACCCAGCTGCGCAAAAACCGCCGCGAGGAGTGATACCTCGTCGGAAGAACAAGTATTGGCAATACTGCAGGCAATGGCTGTTACAAAGGTAACAAGCTCGCAGGAAGACATTTTACAGCGGTTATTTTTCATAGAATTGCACCTTTATGCTTTACCTAATGTATATGCAAAAGATTTTATATTTTTCTTGTAATTTACAAAAGACTTTGTTATAATGGCTGTAGTTTATCAGGGAGGTATTATAACAAATGTGGATAAGATTACGTTTATTTTCTTTATGCTGCTAATTTCATAGTGCTTAAAGCTCTGTCTGACAGAGAGTAAACGGGATTAATCTGCCTTTTTATAATAAATCGCTTATTGAATAGATAAGGTGTGGGGATAAAACTTTCGCACTTCTTATTTGGATAGTACTGCAAGCAGGCTTGCGGTATATATAGGTGTTAGTAAGAGAAGGAGAAGCATACCTTCTTTTTTTGTGCTTAAATTTCCGGTGTCCTTTTCAGTCAGTCAGAAGCTTGGAAAAGGAGAAATTTTATATGATGGAAAAAGAAAGAGCCCTCCTGGCGGGAGGAAAAAGAAAAGGGGATGAAGGCTTTGAGTCTTCCATGGAAGAATTAAGGCAGCTTGCCCTTGCCTGTGATATAGAAGTTGTGGGAGAGATTACCCAAAATCTTGAAAGAATTCATGTGGATTTGTATTTCGGAAAAGGAAAAACAGAAGAATTAAGAGAACGAATGGAAGAATTGCAAGCAGATATTGTGATATTCAATGAAGAACTGACACCGTCCCAGACAAGGAATCTGGAAAGGTTTTTAGCGTTAAGGGTAATAGACCGTTCGATTCTTATTATGGATATCTTTGCAAGACGTGCCAAAACCAAAGAAGCGCAGATGCAGGTAGAAATGGCAAGGCTTAAATATATGCTGCCAAGACTGTCCGGACTTGGCGGCAGCTTAAACCGCCAGGGCGGCGGCGCGGGTCTTCACAACAAGGGAACAGGAGAGACAAAGTTAGAGCTTGACAGAAGAAAGATCGAAGAAAGAATTGCCAGGCTTGAGAGGGAACTTACGGAGCTGGTCGGCAGAAGGCAGAATCAAAGGCAGAAAAGAGAGAAGAATGAAATCCCTCTGGCCGCATTGGTAGGCTATACCAATGCCGGAAAGTCCACGGTTATGAATTCAGTGCTTAAGTTCTTTAATACCTCCGGGGATAAGATGGTGCTGGAAAAGGATATGCTCTTTGCTACCCTTGAAACCTCTGTCCGAAAGATAACGACGAAGGAGAACCGGACATTTCTGTTAACGGATACGGTAGGGTTTATCAGCAGGCTTCCGCATCATCTGATAAAGGCCTTCCGTTCAACCTTGGAGGAAGTATTGATGGCAGATCTTTTAATCCAAGTCGTAGATGCGTCGGATGCAGATTACGAAAAACAGATGACGGTGACGAAAGAGACTTTAAAGGAGCTGGGGGCTGACAACATCCCGGTATTATATGCCTTTAATAAAACCGATAAGGTGACAGAGGAAGAGTTAGAGGTTATTAAAAAGGAGAAGGAAGGATTAAACTGCATCTTTCTCTCGGCAAAAAAGGAAGAGGATATTAAGGAACTTATCGGGCACGTTACAGAAGTTTTATTTGAGGAAGATGTTAGCTTAGATCTTTGTCTGCCCTATAAGGACAGCAAATGGGTTGCTTTCTTGCAGGAGAATGCCACCGTAACCAGTCTTGATTACGGGGAAGAAGAAATAGGGGTCACCGCACTGTGCAGAAAAGGTTTATATGAGAAGTATTTTAAGAATTCTGATTTTAAAATAAAGAATTAAATATATTCTGACAGTCTGTATCAAGGATGGAAGGCAAAAAAAGATTGACAAACTCTATCCTATCAGGTATCATTTATGTACTGTAGTAAGGGAGTAGTTAGCCGATTGTGTGTAATAGAGCCAACATACTGATAGACATCTATCTGGTTTTATTTTAAATAACGAGACTTACCTGCAGCCGTATGGCTGTAGGTGGGTCTTTTTTTGTATATGTCAGGTGGCGGCTGGACATATACTGCACAAGGCGGCACAGGACATAAAAAGGAGAGAATAACTATGAATTTGGTAGAATTACTTATTTTAGCCGTGGGACTGGCAATGGATGCATTTGCAGTTGCTGTCTGTAAGGGGTTATCCGTTAAGAAAATATCCGCAAAGCACCCGGTAATTGTGGGTTTGTACTTTGGATTCTTTCAGGCAGCAATGCCAATGATAGGGTATTTTCTGGGAAAGCAGTTCAGTGACAAGATAAATGCCATTGACCACTGGGTTGCCTTTATCCTGCTTGGAATCATAGGTGCAAATATGATTAAAGGCTCTATAAAAGAAAAGGAAGAAGAGGATGAGTGCAGCAGCTGCAAAGATGTGGACAATTCTTTGAAGGTAAAAGAAATGTTGGTGCTTTCCGTTGCAACCAGTATCGATGCCCTGGCAGTCGGTATAACCTTTGCCTTCTTAAAGGTTAATATCTTAATGGCCACCTCCTTTATCGGTGCCGTAACCTTTTTGATTTCGGCGGCCGGTGTTATAATCGGAAATATCTTCGGGGGAAAATTAAAGTCTAAGGCGGAAATGGCCGGAGGGATTATATTAGTCTGTCTTGGCACCAAGATATTGCTCCAGCATCTGGGCATTCTTGGTTGATAGGATGGCAGGAAAGAAAAAATACAGAATAATAATTGATAAAAGCCGCATCAGACAGCAGGATACCAAAAAGGGTCCTGCTGTTTTTTTGAATTTTCCGGTTTATCCGTTCTTTCCTTTTTGTGCCTGTAATGGAATCTTCTTTTCAGGAACGATGTATTCAAGGAATTTTACATAGTATTTGGAAATCGGCAAGAAAATCACCGCACTTAAGAGGTTAAAGATGGTATGGGTATTTGCCACAAGGCGATTGCTGTCTCCGTTAACCAGATGGGTAAAGAAATGGACGAAGGTGCAGAACTGGGGGAAGATCAATATTACCAGAATAACACCGATAATGTTGTAGATGGTATGGGCCCATGCAGTTCTTTTTCCTGCCGTACCGGACCTGATGCTGGCAATCTGGGCAGTTATACAGCTCCCCACATTGTCCCCCAGTGTGAGAGCTACGGCTGCGGAAAACGGCAGCAGTCCGTTGTTGAACAGTAAAATCGTCATGCCCACCGTGGCGCTGCTGCTTTGTACCAGCATTGTAACAATCAGCCCTATGAACAGGCAGAACCACAGGTTATCTGCATGGCTTTGCAGCCATTGGGCAATCAATATATTTTCCTTTATAAAAACAACACTTTTCCCTAAAATATTCAGACCGGAAAATAACAGGCCGATTCCGGCGAGCGCATTGCCGGTTGTTTTTAGCTTTTTGAATGGACCGAAACTTAAAATACTGCTTGCGATAAGGATATACCATGCATATTGGGAGATATTAAAGCTCATGAGCTGAGCGGTCAAAGTTGTTCCAATATTGGCTCCATAAACGATACCGACTGCGCTTCCCAGCTGAATGATACCGGAGTCGACAAAACCGATGGTCAATATTGTAACTGCCGTACTGCTTTGTACAAGACCGGTGAGAAATATTCCAATCAAAAAGGACGTCCACCTGTTTTTGGTAAACAGATGCATGGCATTATTGAGTAACTGTGAATTTGCGTGCTCCAGTGTTCTTCCCAGAACATTGACGCCAAACACAATCAGGAATGAACCTGTTATAAAGTTTAGTAGAATTGTTACAATAGTAAGCATATGCCCCGGCAAAGAAGATTACTTTATATCATGATACGTAAGGTTCCGGCAATTTATGTTCCACATCTAAGGGGCAAACTTATTTTTCATTAATCATAATAACTATTTTGGAATTTCCGCAAGTATCTCTTGATAATTATAAAAATTAGGTATATAATAAAAATAGATTTAGGGCTACCTAAAAAGGAGACAAACAGTATGACTCGAAATAAAGAAGACTACATTAAGGAAATATATAAACTGGGCGGCGGAGAAGAGCAAATAAATAATAAGCAGATTGCGGAAGTATTAAATGTATCGCCTGCCTCTGTCACAGAAATGTTAGGAAAGCTTCAAAAGGAAGAGTTAATTGTTTACGAGCCTTATAAGGGTTCCAAATTAACGGAAAAAGGCATGAAAGCAGCCGTTACCCTGTTAAGGGGACATAGACTATGGGAAGTATTTCTCATAGAGCGGCTTGGATATACATGGAGTGAAGCCCATGAAGATGCGGAGAAGCTGGAGCATGTGGCGCCTGTAAGGCTTATTGACAGGTTAGAGGAGTATTTGGGATACCCGGCATTTTGTCCCCATGGCAGTGCAATTCCACAGGCTGACGGTAAAGTTCAACGGCTGCAGTTAAAAAGCCTGTTGGAAATGAAAGAGGGAGAAAGTTCCGCTATCCGGAGAGTGGTTGAGAAGAATGACCTGATGGATTATCTCCAGGAGCTTGGAATCCACATAGGAAGCAAAGTTACGGTAGAGAAATTCGAGGCCTTAGAAGGACCTGTTGCCATCAGAGTAGATGACACACCCAAGCAGTTAAGCTATAAAGCTGCCGGTATGGTGTATGTGGATAAAAACTAGAAAATACAATAAGACAATAATTATTATATAACGATCAAACAAAACAAAGAGAAAGGGAACTATCAACTGGGTTTCATAGAATACCAATGAAAGATGGGATATTCATGGAAGGAATCAGGTTGAAAATGAATTTTTCAACTGCATATTCAGGAATATAAAATCAAGTTTGATATTCGCGAAAGGAGTTAGTATGAATGTAAAATATTATGTGGAACGTAAATTAAGTATGCTGTTTGTTATTCTTATGATGCTGGTTATCTTCGCCTGCTGATTTGCTTGCAAATATTTTATCATATCGCTATAATGAAAAGAACAGGCTGCAAAAGGTACTGTTCTTTTCTTATACAGTCATTTGGAACAGTAACAAAGGCAGGAAATGACTGTAAATCCGGACATGTGAGGAATTAAAATGTACAGTTTTATGAATGATTACAGTGAAGGCGCCCATCCAAAGGTACTGGAACTGTTGATAAAGAGCAATTTAGAGCAGAATACAGGCTATGGGGAAGATACCCATACCATAAGAGCAAAGGAATCTATCAAAAAGCTACTGTTAAAGGAAAAGGCGGATATTCATTTTATTCCCGGTGGAACCCAGACCAACCTTCTTGTAATATCTTCTTTTCTAAGGCCTTTTGAGGCAGTGATCGCAGCAGATACCGGACATATAAATGTTCATGAAACAGGCGCAATTGAAGCAACCGGGCATAAAGTAATAACAGTACCAAATAAGGACGGTAAGGTTACCCCTAAGGATATCCTTGAAGCAGTAAGATTCCATAGTGATGAACACATGGTAAAGACAGCTATGGTGTATCTCTCGGATTCTACGGAGCTTGGAACTGTGTATACAAAAGAAGAGCTGTACAAAATCCGCCAAGTGTGCAATAGAGAAGGACTTCTATTATTCTTAGACGGTGCAAGATTAGGTTCTGCGCTGGCTTCGGAAGAGAATGATCTGGAGCTTTCTGATATAGCGGAGCTTACGGATGTATTTTATATCGGCGGAACAAAGAACGGAGCACTTCTTGGAGAAGCTCTGGTAATTGTAAAAGAAGAACTGAAAGCAAATTTCCGCTATCTGATTAAACAAAGAGGGGCTCTGATGGCAAAGGGCTTCGTGGCCGGCATACAGTTTGAAGCACTGTTTTCTGACGGTCTGTTCTTTGAACTGGGAGAGCATGCTAATGAAATGGCAGGCAGGATACGTGACACCTTAAAGGCTTTGAAGGTAGAGTTTTTAGCACCGCCTGTAAGCAATCAGTTATTTCCCATACTGCCCGATGAATTCTTGGAGGAACTAAAAGAAGAGTTCGCATTTTCCGTACAAAAAAAGATGGAGAATGATAAAAGTGCCGTCCGTTTTGTAACCTCCTGGGCTACAACACCGGAAAGCGTAGAGGCGTTGTGCGGATTCCTAAACCAGAAGCTAAAAAGATAAGACTATGTATAAGAAGTCTTTAAGTACCCTAAAATAAAGGCAGGCAGGTAAATATGCCTGGAAGGAGAGTATCTATGGATAATAATTATAAACAGAAAATCATTCAGGGAAGGGAAATTATGAAAGCATCTGATTATGAGGTGGAAAGTGATGAGAAAAAGGGTTTGCCCCAGCCGTCCTTGTCAAATGAAAAATCTGCTGATACTGTTGTAAAGCTTTCCAAAGAATTTGAAGATATCCTGACAGAAAACAGTTTTCTTGACATCTTAAACAACCGGGGCAGCAAAAGAAAATATACCACGGAAGCACTGACCTTAAAGGAACTGTCCTTTCTCCTTTGGGCTACCCAGGGAGTAAAAGGTGTAATCGGCAATAATAGAAAAGCAACTCTTCGCACAGTACCTTCTGCGGGAGCAAGACATCCCTTTGAGACTTATTTATTTGTAAACCGGGTGGAAGGTCTTATACAGGGAATGTATCATTATCTGCCACTTACACATGAACTGGAACTGATAAGAGAAGACAGCGAACAGGAGAATAAGGTCACAAAAGCATTCCTGGGGCAGAGCTTTGCAGGAGGAGCACCGGTAAGCTTTGTATGGAGCGTTGTGCCCTACCGCAGTGAGTGGCGTTATACGGTAGATGCCCAGAAATATGCACTGATAGATGCGGGACATATCTGCCAGAACCTCTACCTGGCAGGAGAAGCCATCGGCTGCGGCGTATGTGCTATCGGAGCTTATGACCAGCAGCTTACCGACAGCCTTATCGGCTTGTCAAAGGCATACTCTTTGGAAGAAGACAGTGAATTTACCGTGTATGCGGCAGCTGTCGGAAAGAAGGTAAAAGAGAATTAAGCGATGAGAATAGGAACTTTGCAGATATGGCTGTATATGCCCTGGGTGCATTCTTTAAAGGAAAAGCGCATGGTGGTAAAGAGCCTGTGCGCTAAGCTAAGAAATCAATTTAACCTGTCTGTGGGAGAAGTAGAGGAGCAGGATACCCATCAGATTGCCGTATTTGGCATTGCCTGCGTAGCAGGGGACACGGCACAGGCAGACAGTATATTAGATAATGTCCTGACCTTTGTAGAAAGTAACACCGAGGGAGAGATTACGAAAATCGAAAGAGAAATACTGTAAGAAAAGGGGATACCAATGAAAAAAGACGACTGGTTTCAGATACGGGAAGCGAAGGAAGAAGATACCAAAGATATCCTGGACTTAATCATAGAGCTGGCTGCTTATGAGAAAATGGAAAATCTGGTAACAGCTACAGAAGAGATTCTAAAAGACTCTCTCTTTCACCGGGGTGTGGCGAAGGCATTGATTGCTGAATATGATGGCAAGCCTGTCGGCTATGCTATCTACTTCTTTAATTTTTCAACATTTACGGGAAAAGCGGGAATCTATCTGGAAGACATCTACATGAAACCTGCATTCAGGGGAAAGGGCTATGGAAAGGCTCTCCTTGGTGAAGTTGCAAGAGAAGCGGTTAAAAGAGGATGCCCCAGACTGGAATGGGCCTGCCTTAACTGGAATAAGCCATCTATCAACTTTTATGAAAGCCTTGAAGCAAAGCATCTGGATGAATGGAGAACCTACCGTATCACAGGAGAGAATATCAGGAAGTTAGCAGGAGAAGAGTAAGATTAAGGATGATAAACAGGAAGTTGTAAACTTGTTGAATAGAGTTTAGGCAATCTCTGCGGTAACAGTAAACATATGAATAGAAGAAGCCCTTAGCTTTCCTTGTATAATGAATTGCAGGAAAGCCAGAGCTTCTTTTTATTTTTGTCATTGTTTCGATTCAATATAAGGCCTTATTGTAAGATGCCAAGACGGAGCTTCCAGATCAGGATACGGATAACAGAAGCATCAATCCGTTCTTCCTTGATAGTGCCTTTCTTTAAGGCGTCTAATACGGCAGGAATCTGTGTGTCAAAGTTAGAAGCTATCAAAAGATCATTGCCGGCTTTGATGGCAAGAACAGCCGCATTATCATCAGAGGTATAATCCTTGATGGCATCCATACTAAGGTCATCTGTCATAATTACACCTTCAAATCCCAAAGTATCCCTTAAAACATCATGGACAGCAGAAGATAAAGAAGCAGGATGGTCCTTATCCAGGCAAGTAACAATATTGTGGGATACTAAAATACTGTCAGCGCCGGCTTTAATACCGGCCTCAAAGGGAAGAAAATCATTCTTAACAAACTGCTCATATTTCCTGGTATCGGTAGCAACGCCTGTGTGAGTATCCACGTTATTGCCGTAGCCGGGAAAATGCTTTAAGGTACTTCCAATCTTATCCTGCTTCATTTCCAATACGACAGTTTTAACATAGTTGGCGGTAGCCTTAGCATCCTTTCCAAAGGAACGTTTATAAATAAAATCACTTGGATTGGTAGAAACATCACTGACAGGTGCCAGATTAACATTTATGCCAAGGCTTAATAACAAGTCGGCTTTTTCCTTCGTATCAGCCTGTATTGCTTCAAAGCCGCCTTTTTTATACAAATCGATGGGAGATTCAAAAGGGCTGCTTCTAAAAGCAGAATATTTGCTAAGGCGGTTAACAGTACCGCCTTCTTCATCCACACCAATAAGCATGGGAATGGAGGAAGCTTCCTGATAGCTGTTTAACATTTTCTTAATGCTGGTCTTTGTCTCATCCTTAAAATCATCCCCAAAGAGAATATAACCTCCAAGGCGGTAATCTGAAACATCCTTAATACCGGTGTCTTTTCTTAGACGGACAAAAAACATCTGTCCTACTTTTTCAGCAAGGGTCATATCAGAGGCTATTTCCGTAGCTCTTGCTTCATAGGAATCACTATCCTTAGTACCATTATTGGAAGAGGAGTTGTCAGTGGGAGAACCGGTTGAGGGTATGTCTGTCGGAGTCTGTGAAACCGTACCGTTGCCGGAGACCGGGCTGGTCACATCGGTGCCGTCAGAATCATCTGCTCCTCCGGTGGGACCCTCGGCAGTGTTATCATCCATATTGATAGAAGGAATAGGGACATTTGTTGCAGGCTCACCGGTACCTTCTGTATTGCCGGAATTATCATCGGTATCCGGTGCAGGGGTAACAGTATCCACCGGAGAATTATCTTTTGGTGCGGAAGGAAGAATTCTGCTGCAGCCGGTAATGAATAGAGTTAATAGTAATAATAAGCAAACAAATTTAGATTTGTGGGATTTCATAATAAATTCCTTTCTTTTAACATAGCAATCTTTTTTATAGTATATCCCAAATGACAGCAATTACATCAACGCAGCGAGCTTTGGAAATGGAACATTTTTCAGCAGGATATAATCATTGTTATAGATAAAGCTGAATCACATTTTAGCACCATATCTCATATGTGTAAAGGTACAATTATAGCCAGTTCTTATGGACAAAGACCGGTAATATGACGTATAATAAGCTTCGCGGGTTGAAATGCCGGTAATCTGGCGATTAAATAAATATAAAGAAGATATCATGTAGGAAGTATGCCGTACTTTTTGCATTCAAAATACGTATTCAGAGATATCAATTAAAACATGTTTTTTACGAAAGGAGTCAGCATGAAAAAAGGAACTCAATATACAGGAACAGTAGAAAGAATAGACTTTCCGGGAAAAGGAATCGTTAATATAGAGGGTGAAAAGGTAGTTATCAAAGACACCATAACAGGGCAGAAAGTAAGCTTTGCCATAAGCAAAGCCAGAAAAGGGAAGAAGGAAGGCCGTTTGCTGGAAGTGGTCGAAAAGTCACCTCTTGAAACAGTGGAGGCAAAATGCAGGCATTTTGGTCCTTGCGGCGGCTGCAATTACCAAACGATACCCTATGAAACCCAGCTAAACATAAAAGAAGACCAGGTAAAGCGGTTACTGGGAGCTGTCACCGAAGAGCTGCCTTTTCAGGGAATCAAGGGAAGCCCCAAACAGTGGGAATACCGGAATAAGATGGAGTTTTCCTTTGGAGATGAAGTAAAAGACGGACCTCTTAGCTTAGGACTTCACAAAAAAGGAAGTTTCCACGACATCATAACAACCTCCGGCTGCTGTATTGTACATTCGGATTACAATAAGATATTAACCTGTGTTTTGGAATGTTCAAGGGAGCTCGGGTTGCCCTTTTACCGGAAAATGTCCCATATCGGTTATTTAAGGCATCTTCTGGTCCGCAGGGCAGAAAAGACCGGCGAAATACTTATCAACTTAATAACCTCTTCCCAGTGGGAGCTTTGCACTTCTGCTAATGAAGAAACAGACGGACAAATCCCTGATACAAAAAAGAAAGACACTCTGTCAGAAGCCGGAATGCTTGAGGAATTAAAGACACGCCTCTTAAGCCTTCCCATTGACGGAAAAATAGTCGGATTTCTTCATACGGTAAACGACAGCCAGGCAGATATCGTGAAAAGCGACAGAACAGATATTATATACGGGCAAGATTATTTCTATGAAGAACTCTTAGGTCTGACCTTTAAGATATCAACCTTTTCCTTCTTCCAGACAAATTCCCTGGGCGCAGAGGTGCTTTATGATACCGCAAGGGAATTCGTCGGTGAGACAAAGGACAAGCTGATCTTTGACCTTTACAGCGGGACAGGAACCATTGCACAGCTTCTTGCACCGGTGGCAAAGAAGGTGATTGGCGTCGAGATTGTTGAAGAGGCAGTAATTGCAGCAAAAGAAAACGCAGCCCTGAATAATCTTGATAACTGTGAGTTCATTGCAGGTGATGTGTTAAAGGTAATCGATACTATTGAAGAAAGACCGGATTTAATCGTGCTTGATCCCCCAAGAGATGGCGTAAATCCCAAGGCTTTGGAGAAAATTATTCAATACGGGGTAGAGCGGATCGTATATATTTCCTGTAAACCTACGAGCCTGGCAAGGGATTTGGTGGTGTTGCAGGAAAAGGGGTATAGGGTGGAAAAGGTTTGCTGTGTGGATATGTTTCCGAATACTGGGCACGTGGAGACTGTTGTCTTGATGTCACGCAAAGATAAATAAATAGGCTTAAAAAGCCTGAAATCAAAGGTTTCCAGACTTTCGGTATCAATCACCGTTTGATGGAAACCTTATTTTTTTATCGTTCAAAAGCAGCCCCGGTTTAAGAGCATTGTTGGGTTGAGGCTATAGAACTGCTTTTTATCCTGCGAGACAAGGGAACTACTGTTTTTGGATAGGGTTGAAACTAGAGAACTGTTGTTAAATGAATGAAATAAAAGGCAGTAGCCCTATTACAGAACTACTGCCTTCTACTATGTTATCTTCCTAAATCATCTCGGCTAATATGTTGTTGTAGAATTGTTCTCATACGCTTGATCATATCGTTAACCGATGACTGTGGCTTATTAATTAGGTTTGCAATGGTACGCTGTGATTTTCCGTCATAAAGCACCTCAAAGATTGGTGCCAACTCAGGTGCCTTGTTACGAAGACTTTCAAGAAGGTCTTCAAAGAGCATAGCTGTCAGGATTGTTTCGCACTGATTAGCAGCTGGGTCCTCGAATTCAAGCTCTGTTTCCTCGAAGAAGGATTCAAGCGAAAGCGGAGCTCCATCTTTCATCTTCTTGCAGGCCTTGCAGTCCATTTCGCAGCGTTTGAGGCTTCCCTTGCCATCGCTCACAATGCAGCGGCGACCGCGTTCTTCACGTTTCATTTCTGCCCAAATGGGACGCATGTACGAAAGATAAAGTTCTTCATCATCTGTAGGAATCATTATAGCTGATACTATTTTGTTCCCGATTTTTGCTGGTACCACATCTTCTTTTTTTATACCGTAAGCTTTGATTGTCTCTCTTGTTACCTCCATAGGGATGAGGTATGTTTTTTTGTCTTTCTTTGTCATAATATAAGCCCTCCTTCGGCTTGAAACCGAAGCGAGAGCTCACATGACGTGCACCAGCCAAAAAAGGCAATAGTCGACCGTCCGAATGGGATTACTCCCGCTTCAGAATTGGCGACCAGCTATTCCAGTGGCTGGTGGCAGTTGTTTAGTTGTTCACCCGATAGGTCTGGAATCATCCTTGATCAGGGGATGCCCTATGAGGTGATAGTTCATTAACCGAAGACTATGCAACGGTCGAAGCAGACACCAAAATAATTATTGTTATATTGTGGAAAGTCGTGATATAATGAACCAGTAGGATTTACTGGGAATTATATCGATTTGTTAACAACAAAAAGCTGATGTCCAAGCTTCTGACATCAGCTTACCAATATAGCGATTTGCTCCGTGTTAGAGCGGAGATTGTTTCTTATTTACAATGACTTACAAACGGTTGATTGTGGGTTACATGCCTATCAAACAACATATTTCAAGGGGGACAAACGATGATGCGATTGTGTTTTGGAACATTTGCGCGAGTGCTTCAGTTGTGCAAGCTTGACGTTGTTACCGATCCTCGGCTCGTCGGTACAATGACACGTACAATTGACCCACAATGCCAATACATAATGAGTGGTAATGCTACATCAGTACATCGTCTATTGAATTGTACTGGAAACCTCTCTCCAGGCAATATTACGGAGGGTGGTGTCGGCGTCATTAGAAGGCCTGGTAAAAGTATAAGTAATGTACTTTTGATGGCACCAAGAGCAAACAGAGATGACGTGATTCGTAAATTTGGTGAGGATGTCATATCCCTGCTAAATGAAGACAAAAAGCTTCAAGCAGTCCTTGCTCTATTGGATATCATTGAAAAGGATACAGTACTTGATGATGATAGTTCCGAGGGTAAGAAAATGAGTTTTGAAAAATATGTCGGGACAACAAAAAACGCCCTGCTTTCGCAGAGCGAGTATGTTCTTTCTGATTTATTGGCTGGTATATTCCTATACACAGTTGCTGCAGGGGTAGTAAATACTGTCGGCAGAGAGACTGTTCAGACTATTACACCGGAGTACATAAGTGGAATTGCAAACCCAAGGGGCATAAAGGTTATTGATTATTCTCCTCAATTGGAGCAAATCGTGCAAAGCGGAACTATGGTGGCGGCAACAGCATTACCAGCATTTGACCAGGAAACTTTTTTAACATACCTTACTAATGTTAGAAATAAGTACAGCACCATAAAGACGCTTCTTTATAATGAACAACCAAAGCCGTTTTACGATTTTTATGTATGTAACAATATTACTTGGCGTACACGTATTGAAGGGGACGGGCCTCCATTTAAAAGGGAGTTTGTCAGTGATGCTAATATTAAAAAGCTGGCCGAAATTTCACACTTTATATTTATTACGGGGGCTGGCGGTCTCGGAAAATCCATGATGATGCGCCATCTTCTGCTTAACGCAATAGATAACTATAAGGATTTTAAATTAGTCCCAGTCTTCATTCCTCTGAAGGAATTTGATGACGCTTCCAGCAAGCTATTTGATTATATCTTTTCAAAAATTGATGATTTTGGTGGTGGTATAACAAAAACCGATTTTGAAAATATTCTAACCGCCGGAAGCTGCCTTTTGCTTTTGGACGGGCTTGATGAAATAGGAATGAACAACATCGGCTATTTTGAGCGGGAATTAGATTCCTTTACAGATAAATACCCGAATTGCATCTATGTGATTTCATCGCGTCCTTATCAATCGTTTGTGTCATTTGAACGGTTTAGTGTTTTACGCCTGTTGCCGTTCAACTTAGAACAGGCAGTGCGACTGATTGATAATCTGGATTTCAGACCCGACGATCCATCTATCAAAGAGAAATTCAGGGAGGAGTTGAGGACAAGGCTCTACCGTACACATAGGGATTTCACAGAAAATCCACTCCTGCTGACGATCATGCTGCTAACATTTGAGATGTTTGCCGAAGTACCATCGCAAATGCATATCTTTTATCGGGAAGCTTTCAATGCCTTATCGAGAACACACGACGCAAGTAAAGGTGCCTATAAGCGTGAACTTAAAACTAAGCTCTCGGTTGATGCCTTTGCGGATGTGTTTGCAGAGATTTGCTTCCGCACATACTGGGATGAAAAATTTGAATTCAGTATGCCAGAATTTGAGGCTTATTTCAAAAAGCTAACCAATCCATATGTTGGTCCTGTTTCAGCCGATGATTTTATGTACGACTTGTGTTTTAGCATGTGCCTGATGTATCAAGAAAGTGGAAAATACTATTTTACACATCGCTCGTTTCAAGAATATTTCAGTGCTGTATTCCTTTCCAAACAAAAGGATACAGTGATAAGCAAACTTGGCGATTTTTTTGAAAAGCGCGATAGACGAATGCGTGGTGATCAGACATTTTTCATGTTGAATGATTTGATACCGGATAAAGTGGACGAATTTATTTTCATCCCATTTCTTAAAGGATTGTTTGACAGATGCGATAAGGCAGAAGGCTACTGGACTTTTCTTAATGAAATGTATCCTACTATAGAATATAATACGGGCGAAGTACCAATTCTCTTCAAACGCCCACCAAATTCATTTTTATTTACATGTTTGCTATCTCGCATTAAAAGGCCTGCCCGTGGCTCGTATTATGAACTCAAAGACCTGCCTGAATATGATGAGTTTATAGAAACTACATATTACTGGTTACCGGTAGGAAGTGATGAGGATGAAGTTGACATTGTTCCAGAAAACCGAATTCCAAGTGAATATATTGAAGCTCACGGTGAGCTGGAAGTTGCAGGACGTCATTTTGAAGCCGAATTATCCACCGTTTTGGAAGATTCTGAATACTACAATATGTTTATCAAACTTCTCGATGACGACAAGTTTATATATAAAATTCAATACAATATTGCACGGAAATGTCTTGAGGATCTTAAAGCAAAACAGAAATCTTCAGATGCATCGTTGTTGGATTTGTTATGATGGGCATACTAAAGGTTAATCAAACTATTTCATATCAAATCATACTAAAACATTGTAGATCGAATCAAGATATGCTATTATAATATGGCATGGACTGTACGTACAAGAAAGAGGAGGAACAGACATGACTAATGAACCTGAAAAATGGTCAAGTCTTGAAGAAATTGCCGAACATCTCGGTGTAAGTAAAGACACAATTAGAGCTTGGATAAAAAAGGAAGTTATCCCGTATCGCCGCATCGGTAAACAGTATAAGTTTAAAATATCGGAAGTGGACGCGTGGGTCGAAAGCGGAGAGAGTGCGAAAATAGAGTAATATGAGAATGGGAGGCGATTAAGAATGGGTACGACTATTAAACGTCGAGATTTCCCAGCGGTCATCAAGCAGACGCGGCAAGGTGTGTTCGTGTTAGCTCCCAACGTGACCGCGCCGGTAAATGCTTCTGTCGTGAATGTCGGACTTTTACTTAGTGAAAGAATGCTTAGAGTAAAAACCGAAGGTTTATCCACCAGTATCACAAGTGAGCTGGATAACATTTTAGACGAAGACAACGGCGACATCCTCCTTACAAACACAGACATCCTCTTTGCTCCAGAATACGGATTGGATGTGATAAAGCTACTTCTGCAGCTTGGCAGAAACCAGCGGCTCTATCTACCATGGCCGGGTGAAATTACTGGAGAAAGATTGACATATTCCGAACCGAGTAGATTTGATTTTAAAGAATACAACGTCAAGGACTATGTGGATACATACGTCGTCTTGAGATAAGGAGCGATAAAATGAAGTATAGTGATTTAATTCAATTTGACCCGATCGTTACGGTAATTGAGCTTAAAAGCGCAGATGATAATGAAAAAGCAAAAGAACTCGTGCGTAGTTATGTAATGAGTGACAATATGGCTGACCTTGTTTCTACTAAAATCATCTCTCAATTAAAATTGGAAGATGTCGTTGATAATAAGGGTGTTTTAGTAGTTGGAAACTATGGTACAGGTAAATCTCACTTAATGAGTGTTATTTCTGCCATTGCTGCAAATTCCGCGTATCTTGAAGAAGCACAAAACGAGAAATTCCGTGCCTCCGCTAAATCTATTGCTGGTAAGTTTGAAGTATTACGTATTGAAATAGGCAGTACGGAAGCGTCTTTGCGTGCCATCATCACGGGTAACATCGAGCAGGATTTGGCTCGACGTGGCATTACCTATAAATTCCCTGATGTCGGCAACATTACAAATAACAAAGATGCACTCATGGCAATGATGGCGGCTTTCGCTGAAAAATACGGCGAGAAGGGATACCTCATTATTGTTGATGAGTTACTGGATTATCTAAAAGGCCGCAAGGATAATGAACTGATGCAAGACATCGGCTTTATGAGAGAGCTTGGTGAAATTATAAAATCCACTCGCCTGCGTTTTGTCAGTGGTATTCAAGAAGTACTGTTTGAAAACCCAACTTTCCATAATGTATCAAATTCGCTGCTAAAAATGAAAGATCGCTATGAGCAGGCGCTTATCCGTACTGAAGATATTGCTTATGTTGTTAAACAGCGTATTCTTCAAAAAACACCGGAGCAGAGAGCCATGATACGCGAACATTTGACTCCATTCTGTCCGCTTTATCAGAGCATGACGGAGCAGCTCGACGAATATGTGGATTTGTTTCCAATACACCCTGCTTATATCAGTACATTTCAACGGATGGTAATCGTTGAAAAACGTGAGGTGCTAAAAACCATCTCAGAAACAATTAGTGAAATTATCAATAAGGAAATTCCAGCGGGTCAACCGGGAATTATTTCTTATGACACATATTGGAGCCGTATTAAGGGTGATCCAGCAAAGCGCGTTGAACCCGCTGTCCATGAGGTGCTACAAAAAAGTGGCGTATTGGAAGACATCATTCAACGTTCTTTCCCTAAGCCAGCATATAAGCCTATAGCACAGCAGATTATTGCCGCACTAAGCGTTCATCGTCTGACGACGGTCGTACTTGATGCAAAGCTCGGTTTAACTGCGCAAAACCTGAAAGATGAACTCACACTGTTCATTCATCTGCCCGTCATGGAGGAGGACTTTCTGCTTACAACGGTTGAAACCGTCCTACACGACATCATGAACACCGTCAGCGGACAGTTTATTGAATATAACAAAGACAATGGTCAGTATTTTCTTGACCTTAAAAAAGATGTTGATTACGACAAGAAGATCCAAGAGAAAGCGGACTTCCTCGGCGAAGATCGTTTGAATCAGTATTTCTATACGGTCATGTACGATGCTGCTGATTTGCAGCTCACTGAACACGTTACCGGCCGA
Source organism: Anaerocolumna xylanovorans DSM 12503 (assembly GCF_900143645.1). Taxonomy (GTDB): domain Bacteria; phylum Bacillota; class Clostridia; order Lachnospirales; family Lachnospiraceae; genus Anaerocolumna; species Anaerocolumna xylanovorans. The sequence continues at coordinate 286,111 of NZ_FRFD01000003.1, forward strand.
AAAATATACGAATATCGAATCAACTGGACGGAGAAAAACATCTTCCGTGAAGGGTATCTATTTATGGGATTGCCAAGCGGAAGACCAACGGCACAACCTCCGCAAGATTTCTATGTATATATGCTGCCACTGTTTGGCTCAAAAATAATATATGAACCAAAGGAAGACGAGGTTTATTTCACTTTTCAGAACAGCGAAAAATTTATCTCGCTTTTGAAAGAATATGCAGGGGCCAAGGAAATGGAGGTCATGTCTGCACAGGGCGAAACCCGCTCCACCTATGCAAAACGTGCCACCTCTACGCTTAGAGATATTCGCCGTTATTTGGAGGAAAACAAAACCATTTGTTTTCAAATATCATACATGGGTGCTGAAAAGCCAGTATTGGAATTCCTACACGGAGCTCGCATGAACGAGATTACCGTGCGCGATGTTATCAGTATCGTTGCGTCTAAAGCTCTCAGCAGCTATTTTAACGAGCGTTACCCGTATTATCCTGTGTTCAAAAAGCCTGTAACAAAAGATAATCAGGCTACGATGCGAGCTGAAGCTATTAATGCCATCGCAGGGAAAGCAACTCAGCTCGGGCAGTCGCTTCTCGAATCCCTTGGACTGCTTCTCGACGGTAAGGTTCGAGTAGAAAACTCAAAATATGCCGCGTATTATCTTCAAAAGTTGAAACAACTTCCAGAAGGTAGTGTTTTAAATTCTTCTGATATCATGACATCGCTCAATGGGCAAGACATGGTTGACGAAAAATTTCGATTGAGCGTCATTTGGACTTCAGTGATTTGGACGGCACTGGTTTATAGCGGAAACTGTGTCCTCGTCGGTCCTGATAACAAACGCTATGATGCATCGAATGTTGAGGAATTTATCAAGAATCCCAGCATAACATACGACTTTAAAAGGCTTGAAAAACCTAAGGCACCTGCCGTTCAGCTTTTGCGTCGTCTGTTCAATAACATTTCCATCAATGATGGTTTGATTGTGAACCCCAACACTTGGGATGACGGCTGGCAGGAACTCTATAAACGTAGCAAGGAACTCAGTGAAGAGACCTTCCGGTACGACAAGCTTTTTAAAGGCTCTTTATATCTGTGGGGCGACCAAATCGTACCAACAAACCTTGCAGAGAAATATTGCCGTGAGATGGATGCACTCCGTACTCTTTATAATGATGTGCAGAGTCGCTGGAGTACGCCTGCAAAACTCAAGAACTTCGATTATTCCGATGGGCAGCTTGATAACCTGACTCGAGGTATCGATGCGCTGGCAATCGCTCATATCATAGAGGATTTCAAAACATCGGTTCAGGATATCATGCAATATCTCGCAACAGCTGAAACGATGGTTGGTGGGAATGCTACGCTCAAAACCCGTTTCCAATCGGCAAAAGATAAATATCTCGCTTTGAGAGATGAACTACTTGATGTTCATTATGACACGGACAATACTGACGCATTGATAGATGAGCTGGAAGCTTTGAAAAAGAGCTACATCGATTTCTACCTCGAACAGCATAAGTTATACCGCCTTGACCATGCGGGCCTCAAGCGCAAGCAAGCCATAATTAACGGTGATGAGATGGCTAAACTTCAGCAATTGCTCGGGATTAAGGATATTCTCTCCACCGGTCAATATCAAGAGCTTTTGAATGTACACCTGAACGGGCTCAAGGCTTGCTATGAATGTACAGCAACTGAACTTCAGGTAGCACCAATATGCTCTCACTGTGGTTATAAACCCGGAGATAAAGATAAGCCTGTCGTCGGAAAACTCGATTATATTGAAGAGCAGCTATTTAAACTCGTTTCCTCGTGGACCGCAGCCATACTCAGTGCGGTAGATGACCCGATGCTCGACGATGATAAAGCATTGCTATCAAAGCCGAAGAAGAAAATCATCGATGAACTTATATCGACGAAGCAGCTTCCCAAAAATATTACACCTGACTTTGTCGCGGCTGTAAACGAGTTGCTTTCCGGACTTGATAGTGTCGAGGTAGATCCTGAACGTATTGAACGGGAGATGGTTTCTTGGGGACCGGTAACACCATCAGATTTCAAAAAGAAGATGGATGCACTTATCGAAAGCTATCTCGTCGGTCATGACGAGGAAAAAACACGGCTTGTTGTAAAGACAAAATACACAGAAGATTCCGGGGAGGTATAAAGTGATGGAAGAAAGAAAACTTACAAAAGGAGATATCGACCGCGTGCGCAATATCGAAGGTTTCCCAATAGCGAAGGATGAGGACATCATTGCGCTCTCTCGGCCTCCATATTACACTGCCTGTCCGAATCCGTTTATAGAGGATTTTATCCATGAGCATGGTACACCATATAATGAAGAGACAGATGATTACCATCGGGAGCCATTTGCTGCTGACGTTAGTGAAGGGAAAAGCGACCCTATATACAACGCACACAGCTACCATACTAAAGTGCCTTATAAGGCTATAATGAGATATATACTACACTATACAAATCCGGGTGATATCGTCTTTGATGGTTTTTGTGGAACAGGTATGACGGGTGTTGCAGCTCAGATGTGTGGCTTTCCTGACGCCGAACAGGAATACTTGTTTAATAGCAAAATGCCCGAAATAAAATGGGGTGGTAGAAAGGCAATTCTTTGTGATTTATCGCCTATAGCAACATTTATTGCTCATAATTACAACACAATAATTAATGTGGAGGATTTTGAGCGAGAAGCTAAAAAAATACTCTCAGAATCTCAAAAAGAGTGTGCTTGGGTATATGAAACATATAGTGTTGATTCAAACGGCAAGCCTCAGTTAGATTCTTCTGGTAAACCCATAAATGGGAAAATACTTGATTTGATTTGGTCAGATATATTTGTTTGTCCCACTTGTTCAAAAGAATTTTCTTTTTATGATGTAGCGTTAGATGTTAATAGTGGCGCGGTTGCTGAGCAGTTTGAGTGCCCACATTGCAGCAGTTTACTTAAAAAGAAGGACTGCAATAACGCTGTTGAAACAGTAACTGATCCTATTTTGAACACAATAATAACAAGATCAAAAAAGAAACTCTCAGCAATAAAATATATAGTAGGGAAAAATCGGCTCTTAAAAGTACCAGATGAGCACGATATATTAGTTCAAAATAAAATTGAAAATTATGAAATTAAAACATGGGTGCCTATCGAAAGAATGACTGAAGGACGAGAAAGTCGCAGAAATGATAAATTCGGCATAACTCACGTTCATCAGTTTTATGAGCGTAGGAACCTATATGTTCTATCCGATTTATTCAGTAGAATTGCAAAAAGCAAATATTCAGAACAACTAACGATACTCTTTACCAGTCAACTAATTAATTTAAGTAAACTTAATAGGTATAGGCCACAGGTATCATTTCCTTATAACCCTTTGAGCGGAACCCTATATATTTCGTCTCTTAACTGTGAGTCAAATTGTTATGTTGCATATGAGAACAAACTGAAAAAACTAATAAATGCGTATTCATTAATCAAAGATAATAAAGTGATAATATCGTGCCAATCATCAACGAAACTACAGATGCTTGATAACTCGATAGATTATATTTTTACTGACCCTCCATTTGGTAGCAACTTGGATTATTCAGAGCTGAGTTTTATTTGGGAATCTTGGCTCAAAGTAAAGACTAATAATAATGAAGAAGCAATTATAAATAAAGTACAAAACAAGGGGTTGCCAGAATATCAAGCTTTGATGGAAAGCTGTTTCCGTGAATTCTATCGTGTGCTTAAGCCTGGAAGATGGATGACCGTTGAATTTCATAATAGTCAAAACTCTGTTTGGAATGCGATAACAGAAGCACTTCTACGGGCGGGATTTGTTGTTGCTGATGTTCGAACTTTAGATAAAAAACAGGGTAGCTTTAAGCAGGTTACTGCAGCTTCAGCTGTTAAGCAAGACTTGATAATATCAATATATAAGCCTACATCTGCATTCGTAGAGAAATTTGAAAAACGTGCTGGAGACCCAGAGATGGCATGGGATTTCGTAAGCCAGCATCTGCAAAACGTACCGAAAGCTCCTGATTCTACCGGAAAGATCGAGGTAGTGTCTGAACGGCAAGATTATCTGCTCTTTGACCGTATGGTGGCTTTTCATATTATGCGCGGTATTCCTGTTCCAATGGATGCGCATACATTCTATGCGGGTCTGCGGGAACGGTTTATTCAGCGTGACGGGATGTTTTTCCTGCCTGATCAGGTAAATGAATACGACGAGCGTCGCCAAAAGATGGAATTACAAGACCAGCAATTATCACTTTTTATTACTGGTGAAAAGAGCGCCATTATCTGGCTTAATGCGCAACTCGGTCAAGAACGCCAGTCATACTCGGAAATACAGCCCAAATTCTTACAGGACTGGCATCGCAACAAGTTTGAGCAAATGCCGGAACTCCTTGATATGCTCAAAGAGAATTTTCTTCAAGACGAGGATGGTAAATGGTATGTACCTAACCTTTCAGATAAGGCTGACCTTGAAAAGCTACGAAGAAAAAGGCTACTCAAGGACTTCTACGATATTTATATAAAAGGAACCGGACGAATCAAAAACGCCCGCACTGAGGCAATTCGTGTTGGCTTCGATGAATGTTGGCAAGAACGTAATTACTCCCTTATCGTAAAGGTCGGTGACCGCTTACCGGAAACTGTCCTGCAGGAAGACCCCGCTCTGTTGATGTATTATGATAACGCTGCAAATAGAATGTGAGGTGTGATACCGTGTTTACCGTTGGAGAAAGCGTAATAGACACCCAAAGCAATCGTGTTGTACTCATTGTTGAGGTTCATGAGCTTTGGGGTATAACAACTTACAAGGTTATCGATATGGTGACGAATGCAGTATATTCTGTTAATGCCGAAAACCTTGCATCTTCCGTGGCTGCATCCGTGGCCTCGGAGGCGTTTGTGCGCTTTGTCGCAGCATGGTGCAAGGTAAAAAACGAGCTTGCCAACGGTACAGTTTTCGACACCAGCGAAAGTGTTCTCCCGCTTCCTCACCAGCGTTATGCATTAGAGCGGGCAATGGCATCAAACGAAGTCAGATATATGCTTGCCGACGAGGTTGGGCTCGGAAAAACAATCGAAGCGGGCTTGATAATTAAAGAATTAAAAACACGAGGCATCATTGAACGCATTCTTGTAGTCTGCCCCAAGGGTCTTGTTACACAATGGGAAGCAGAGATGCTCGAAAAATTTGGTGAGCGGTTTACTATTGTTTCACCTGAAGACTATGCAACATTAAAGAAGATAAACCACGACCAGAATGTTTTTACACAATTTCCGCTGGTCATTAGTCCCATGGATGCTATCAAGCCACTGGAACAACGTAATGGTTGGACACAGGACCGCATCGATCAATACAATGATGACCGTATTGAGGCTGTCGTAGCAGGTGGATGGGATTTGATAATAATTGATGAGGCGCATCGTGTGGCAGGCTCAACCGGTGAGGTAGCACGGCACAAACTTGGAGACATGCTCTCAAAAGCAAGCCCGCATCTGCTGCTTCTTACAGCTACACCACATTCGGGTAAAACGGAGCCTTTCCTGAGGCTAATGCAATTACTTGACCGTGATGCTTTTCCAAATCCGAAGGCAGTGGTAAAAGAACAGGTAACGCCTTATATCATTCGTACAGAAAAACGAGAAGCTGTGGACAATGAAGGAAAACCGCTTTTCAAGGAGCGTCACACGCATCTTGTAAAAGTGGAATGGCAAGAACGCCATAGTTTGCAGCAGGAGCTTTATGAGCAGGTAACCGAATATGTGCGGACCGGCTACAATAAGGCCATGCGTGAAAAGAAACCGTACATTGGTTTTCTCATGGTGCTGTTTCAACGACTGGTTTCCAGCAGTACTGCCGCCATTGCTGACGCACTGGAACGTCGCTTAGAAATTATCACTACACAGTCAGAACAGCTACATACGGCAAACATTGGAGATTTAGCAGACCAAGAGATGGAGGAATCACTTGAAGAGGCATTGACTGTTCTTTCTGCCGGTATCGCTGAGGAGAAATTGCAGCTTGAACAGCTTCTGTCACTGGCAAAGCAAGCGAAAAACCAATTTATTGATGCTAAAGCCGAGCAGCTGTGTGAAATTCTTCGTGTGCTGTCTACGCAGGAAGCTGATGCGAAGATTATTATATTTACCGAATTTGTAATGACGCAGAAATTCATACAGGCGCTGGTTGAGGCACGCGGCTTTACAACCTCGCTTATCAACGGTCATATGTCAATAGAAGAAAGAAATGTTGCACTGCGTCAATTTCGCCGTGAACATAACATACTTATATCCACCGATGCAGGTGGTGAAGGTATCAATATGCAGTTCGCACATATTGTAATTAACTATGACCTTCCTTGGAATCCGATGAAGATTGAACAACGTATTGGTCGTGCAGACCGCATTGGGCAAGCCAAGGATGTCGAAGTATTTAATTTCATTCTTGATGATACTATTGAAAATCGAGTGCGCTCTGTTCTTGAGGAAAAACTGGCTACAATCCTAACAGAACTGGGTTTTGATAAACTTCAAGATGTGCTTAATAGTGATAGTGCAGATCTTGACTTCACCCAGGTATATATGAAAACTATAGCAGCACAAAGGTATGGAACATATTACACTGATGAGCTTGGCAAAGATATGGAAAAACAGGTTGGACAGGCTGTTAAGATCCGCGATATTATACGTGATGAAAAAACGCTTATGCCTGATAGTCAGTTTGAGCGGCAGCAACAAGCATTCCACAGTGTATTACGGACTATGCTCACTCATTATAAAACTTGGAAAGGATATTCCATTGATCCGCTATTTGATTTAGAACTGTCAGTTTCCGACCCTCAAATACAAATGCTACTTGGCGATAAAATTGTATGGCATCAAAAAGATGGCATTCCTGTTTTTGAAGTGAAAGGCGTAAATACCGAGAATGGGCTATGGTCATTATGGCGAATTTCCTTGAGCGATGGCGATGAAAACCAGCGCATGATTTCACTTTTTGTTAATGATAATAATGTCTACCGTCCTGCCGCATCTAAGCTGCTTTGGGATGAGATGCTTCACAATAAAATAACACTTAATATGCTGGGTTCGGAATCGCTTGACGATGACACATATAGTGCTATTTTCTCTCGTGCTGCTGAGCTGACTGAAGATACATTCCTTGAAATGAAGAATCATTATTATTCTCGGCGTGAACAAGAATACAAAAAGCGCAGATACGCCCTAACACTTCGCATAGAAGCGGCTGAGAAAATCGGCATAGAAAATATACGCGTGTCTCGTATAAAAAAACTTGAAAGGCAGTTGCAAGAGCTACAGCAGGAATACAATCGACATAAGAGTATTTGCCCTACGCTGCAGCCGATGTTAATATGCAAGGTGAAAAAGCCATGTTGAGAGATATACTTTTTGAAAAAGCTGGGCTGCCTTGGGTTGAACGGCTTATCATATACGATACTGATAACCTCGTTTCTCGAACTGCCGGAACCAACGGATTGTATTGGGATGAGTATAGAGTTTTTGAAGTGAAATACTCTGAAGAGCTCCGCTTCATTTATGAACGGGATTGTCGTCAGACTAAAGAAAGCACCATTTTTATAGTACCCAGTCTGGATATCAAAATACCTTATGACATTTATAAACAATTCACAATTGTTACGGTGGGGCTTGACACAGTATTTCCAAGACTTGATACCTCTACCCTCCGTGCTTCTCGCAATATTGATTTTGATTACTTATCTGTAGCAACGAAGTATTTGAATGGACGTCGTTTGACTGCAAAACAAACAAAAGCGTTTTTAACAGTTGATATGTTCAGTCAGGATATAGTAAATGAGTACTCTGCAGCTGCTACGCGAGAGCTTATAATGCGTTTGGCCTCATGTAAGACATACCGCGATTGGACGCCAATTATAGAATTGCTGTCAAAGCTTATGCTTCTAAGCGACAAAGGATTTGCGATTAAAGATATTCAAGAGACTTACAGTTCAGTTGATTCAACTTTCCGCAATTGGACTTCTGAGCGATACCCTTCTCTCGCGACGACGGCAGATATTAGCCAGCCAGTAATGCTTCATCACGTTTTGGATTTTGTGCGTAGAAGTAGCCAAAAGCCAGCAATCATTGTTATTGATGGTATGAGCTTTGTGGACTGGCAACTAATCCAAGAATCATTTGCAGATGCACCGTGGAGATTGAACGTCAATGCAGTTTTTTCGTTTATCCCAACGATCACAAGCATTGCTCGTCAGTCTCTGTTTTCAGGGGCAATACCGGTGCAGAACGCGAAGACATTCTCTTTAGCTGATGAAGAAAAACAGTGGCGACATTATTGGACGGAGAATGGTCTCCGAGACGATGAGATATATTTCGGAAAAACCGAAACACCCGAAATCCCCGATAAAATCAAAACAGCAGGAATTGTTGTGAATTTTATTGATGACCTGATGCATAGACAACTTCAAGGAACTCCAGGAATGGCAGTGGATATAGAAACATGGCTTAAAAACGGTACACTTCGAAGTATGATTGAAAATCTGTTGTCAGCTGGTTTTGATGTTTTTATCACTGCCGATCACGGACATACTGAAGCAGTTGGTAGTGGTCGATTCTCAAAGCCGGGACTTTTGACCGAGGATGTCAGCCGCAGGGCTGTTATTTATAAAGATTTTGCCGGTGCTGAAGAACTTGATAAGTTCAAGGTTTGCGAGTATGCTGGCACTTATATGCCGAAAGATTATCGCTATTTCCTCTTTGCAAATGAAGAGTGTATTGGTGATCGTGACAAAAAATACATCACACACGGTAGTGATTCTATTGAGGAATTACTGGTCCCGTTTGTTAGAATAGGAGTGGTTTAATTATATGGCAAAAATTGTTGCCTTTTCATTACCAATTGATCTCAACCAGCTGAATGAGGTTTATGAATTATACATTGCTGGTGTATCCAGAGAAGATGCTCGCACAAGGCTTGACGAACAAATAAGTCAGCATCTATCAAGTAAGGATACAATTAGAAAAACCCGTACAATATTGCTAAATGTTTGGTACGATGAAGAATCTATTATTCATCAATCTGCTGTTGAAGCCGCTCGGTACTTAACTCGTTCTGAGCGCTTACCAGTACATTGGGCTATGATGTTGATGCGGTTTCCCATTTTCAAAGATTTGTGTATTGTACTTGGCAACCTTTATGAGTTAAAGGACTGTGTATCGGCAGCTCAAATAAAAAAAGAAATATTTAACAAGTGGGGTGCACGCTCAACCCTTGAAACTTCATTGTCAAAAAATCTTAAAACGTTGCGTGATGTCGGGGCAATAAAATGTGCTGATAAAAGCGCAAACTATGAAAAATGTGTTCATACTGTATCGGACCCTAATGCCGTGGCATTGCTGTTTGCGTCAATCTTGCTGGCTACAGAACAGCAATATATGACCTGGGAAAGTTTCATATCTCATCCTGCAATTTTTCCGTTTTCTATTTGTAATGTTACGCAGGCAGATATGGCAGCAGTTCCATATTTGGCAATGGAACGCATGGGTGAGCAGGTAGTTTTCCGTGTTATTTCGCCTTTATCATAACCTTTTATTTCCGATGTTAGCCTATGACCTCAGAAAGCCCTTATCTAAGACGATACAAATACTGAATAGATTATAGCCTCCGAAGAAGTTACATTACATTCGGAGGCCTTTCTTTTTAGTCTTTCTTATAAAACATTGTCTCATAGCCATCGGCTCTAAGAGTCAACCCTTTTATCCAGGGTGGCGTTCGTCCCATCTGTTCACAAACTGCTTTAAGGGAGACATCCATGCTGCACTCGATAATTAGCTCGTCATGGACGTGACCACAGATAAAGCAATGCCTGAGTGTTTTCATGGCGTAGGCCAAGATATCTCGGCTGATTGCCTGGACAACATTTTCTGTAAACTTCGGACCGTAACTTTCTATGCGTTCCCATTTCTTAGTGTTGCCGGTACCTTCGTAGGTGACAGACTCACCACCGAACTGGTTCTGTTCGATTTTTGGTTTTACATAGGAAAGTCTCCTACCGGAAGGGAGCTCAATAAAAAGCATACCCTTCTGGTAATAGAAACTAATGCCATGTGTGTTGGTATGGGTTCGGAAACGGATAGCATCTTTGGCTGCCCTGTCAACATCCCACCACAGCTTTGTGATCTTCGTGTTTGAAGCTCTCCAAGAATCAACCAGCGGCTGCAGTTCATCTTCGTTCAAACCCATTTCTAAGGCACCCATAGCTTTAAGTGCTCCAACGCTTCCACCATATCCAAGTGCCAATTCTGCGATTTTTCCTTTTTGCCGAAGGTGGCTATTCACACCATGCTTCTCAACCGGTACATGGAACATAGCAGAAGCAGAAGCGCAGTAGATATCACCATTACTTTCAAATACGTCTAATCGCCATTGCTCCCCGGCTAAGAAAGACAAAACTCTTGCCTCAATAGCACTGAAGTCGCACACAATAAATTTGTATCCTGACCTTGGAATAAAAGCAGTTCGGATAAGCTGAGAGAGTGTATCCGGCACGTCATCATAAAGAAGCTTCACTGCATCATAATCTCCGAGCTTTACAAGTGACCTTGCATCTTCCAAATCAGGGATATGATTTTGAGGTAAGTTCTGTAATTGTATATGCCTGCCTGCCCAGCGACCAGAACGGGAAGCGCCATAATATTGGAACATGCCTCGAGCCCTGCCATCTAAACAGACAGTGTTCTGCATGGCCTGATACTTTTTAACGCTACTTTTTGCAAGCTGCTGGCGAAGTTGAAGCACGTCGCGTTGTTCCTCAGGCGCAGTCTTTATAAGAGCTGCTACATTCTTTTTGCCAAGCGACTCTGTCTCAACACCATTATCAGAAAGCCACTGTTTTACCTGCACTACGCTGTTTGGGTTATCGAGGTTGGTAAGCTCCTTCATTGCAGCAGTAAGTTCTTCTTTAGATTTCTCATCGAAGATGATGGCATTTTTAACGACACCCATATCAAGTAGGATGCCTCTATCATTAATCTCCTGATCCAAATGGTATTCATCCCATACAAACTCAGGTACTGGATAGCTTTCTAATCGATTCTTAATTGCCTGTTCCACCTCAACATCTCGGATATTGTATTTCTTAAATAAGGACCATTTTTCTATATCATGAGCAGGCAGGTTACGAGTACGGCCACCGTTTACTTTGGTGGGTTTGCAAGGAACACAGAAATATTTGATGAGGTCTTTGCCTTCTTTTAGTTTCTGTTCTCCGAGCTTAAGAACTGTGCCTACACCTTCAAGTGAAAGCGGTAATCCCATATAAGCTGACCATATCATACTGCAACGCCAAGAAGATGGATTAAGGTAACCGTTGGCAGTGTCCTCTGGTATGCTGTAGCTACTAAACTTATCCGGGTAATGCTTGCGAAGCCAATATGATAAACAAACACGTTCGAAGGAAGCGTTAAAGGCCCATTTTGTTACGTTATCATCGGTTAATGCATTTAGTATCTCTTCTGGAATTTTCTCACCTAAGGCCAGGTCAATAACGTGTACCTCACCGCCATTAATTGCGTAACCAAACAGGAGGACTTCAAAGCTTGGAGATTCTGCATAGCGATAGACACCACACTTGCCAAGGTCCACATCCGAGTAAGTTTCAAGGTCAAGAGAAAGTGTTTTTATATCTTCCATAACATCCTCCTTTCAAAAGAATAAGGCAGCAGCAGGAGTGCCACCGCCCAAGCAATTAAAACTTATCAAGTGGATCAAAGTTTTTCTTTGCTTTTTCTTTCTTGTGTTTTTTGATGGCGTCATTAATTTCAGTTACGACCCAGAATAAGGCTCCGATGATAAACACGCCGTATAAAGTAATAAGTTCAATAACAAGAATAGTTTCCATATGTTTACCTCATTTCTTTGATTGTCTAAGGTGGCAGGTTTTCCTACCACCCGGATTGTCAGTTACCGTTTAGGAAAGGAAGTCTTCATCATCCTCAGTAGCGAAGTCATCCTCGGCGTTAGACTTGCCGCCAAGATGCTCGCCATCACGGATTTTCTGAAGGTTATTAAGGGAACAAGCGATACCCTTATTTCCGTTGGTGTTGAATGCGTAGAAATTTACACTGGCACGACCGTAAACACCGGAATAAATCTCAGAGCGCTCGATGATAGGCTGACGGTCTGCATCTACGATGCCAGGTGCAGAGCTGTTGTTGGCATTCATAAAGTAGGCGTTTGCGTAAGTGGGATCATCAGGACGTTCTACATCGCCATCGCGAAGAGGAGTCTTAAGGGTTGCAAGAGGCGGTACTGTACGACCATTGCCTTTGAGCTTGCTTTCACCTTCGTGGTAAGCTGCTTCTATTGCAGCTTTTATCTTAGCGATGGTCTTCGTGTCGGACTTAGGGATAATGAGAGATACACTGTACTTAGGGGTGCCACCATTTATGGATTTAGGCTCCCATGCATTCACATAGCTCCAACGGGTATCAGGGCCAGTAACTACTTTTAACGGATTAACTGTCTTTGTCATGATTTATTTCCTCCTTAATTTTCATCAAAATCTTCAAATGCTGAGTTGTATTCAGGTCTCTTGTCATCAGCTGTAACAAGGACCGGTTTTCCAGGCGGCTTAAAGGTTAGACCACCGAGAATATCTTCAAATGTTTTCTTGCCGAGAAGTGCTGTCATGGCTGTGATGCCGAGCAGTTTCTTCTCATAGGGGTCTTTACCGGCTGCAATAACGACATCAGCCACTGCAGTTTCGTCGGTGTACTTTCTGTTGGAACGACCAGCGACTACTTTGAAACCTTCAAACGTGGTACCATTTAGAGCTTCCTTCAGAGCATACTCCTTGACATCATTTACCCAAGATACCAACTCATCAGCTTTTCCCAGGATGGCTGCGATCTCGTCGTTATCGAGAGTAGCGGGTTCTTCGAAGTCATACTTTGCGAGCTCCAGATTGTATTCAGCACGCTTCCTGCAGGTTGCTTTTGCCTTACAAAACTGGCAGTGCTCACCAGCCTTGTATTCGCCTTCGCCTTTGATAGCAAGCTGTGCAGTAGGAGCCAATACTTCCTCGGCCCACTTGATTAGTTCGCTCTTAGAGATGCTGTATTCGCTAATGTTTTCTCTACGAGGCTGGTAGATGATCAGGCGGATATTGTCGATGTCGTAAATGCCATCGAAAAGAGCCAAGCCTCCAAGTGCATAGCAGAACATTTGCGGATTTCTTTCCGCTGATACTTTAATTCCGAGACCGTATTTGTAGTCAATTACGGTAAGTGTGCCGTCTGATATAATCAAACAGTCAACATGGCCAAAGCCTTCCGGGACATATTTCGAGAAATCAAGTTTCTGCTCAATAAGTATCTGAGGATCAGCACAGGTTTCTTTTGCTTTCTCAAGCTGTTCAAGTACGAAGGCTGCATAGTATTCAGCATGGCTGTTCATTTCCTCATCGTAGAAGCTTAAAGATTCAGTCGGGTCCTTTGTGTCAAGTCCCAGCAATTTTTCAAGCTTGTACTGCGCAAGTGTATGGGCATCAGTGCCTTCCTGTGCAAAGCTACTGGACGCATCTTCAAACTTCTTACTAAGTAGTGCCGATGGTGGGCAAGCAATCCACTTGTGTGCGGACGAGGCTGAAAGCAGTGCATGTTTTACGCTCATTTAATTGCCTCCGCATCCGCAAGTAATGCGGCATACTGTGACGGGTCTACGCTGGAGAGCTTCTCTGCACCGTATTTTTTCAGAAGTCCCTTAAGCGCTTCTGTGTATCCAGCTCTGGACATTTCTGCAAACTTTTTGCGAACATCTAAGAACGAATACTCTGGGTTCGGTTCCTCTGTCGGTATCATGGGTGCTTCCATAACATTTTCGGGCTCGTCACCAGTACTTGAGAAAATCTCTGTAAGCGAGTCAGCAATGTTAATGAGAGTTTTGCCACAGTCCCTAAGTTCAGAAAGAACCTGACTAAGTTCACTCATCTTGCTCATTTGGAGTACCTCCTTCCTCCTTTTCTTGTTCCTTTGCAGACAAGGCTTTGATTTTCTGAGCCAGTCTCTTGGATACAACGCTAATGGCTGTGAGGGTGTCAGCGAGTTCTTCATCAAACTGCTGATCTTTTGAAGTCTCTGCATTCGTCTGTGTCTGCATCGTATTACCTCCCTTTCCGAGAGGAGTTGCTCCCTCTCTAATAGTCCCAGGACAGTTTTGTGTGGTTTGAACGAAAAATCTTTTGTGATTTTTTCAGGCCACACATTTTTCATGTCCTTCACTAATCCCAGGACACTTAAAACGAAAATGAACGAAAAAGACAGCAGATTTTTTAGGTCTGCTGTCGCTTATATAAGGAAGGAAAAATTTATTTTCAAAAGTTCGTTCAAAGCGGTGCTTTCTGTCCTGGGACTGGTAGAGGGACTTTTATGCCGCTCGAATCTTAATAAGGAGGTTCGCTTATGAACGAACAGATGAGATGTAAATATGGTACTGGCGGAGTTGACAAGAAAAACAGTGAAGGCTATCCCGACCCTACCGCATACGAGGCGCTGACAAACATCAAAAAGGAAGACAAGGTCTTCAAACCGCTCGTGTATATCTGCTCACCTTATGCGGGTGATGTAGAAAGAAACACTGAAAGAGCCAAGGTTTATAGCCGCTTCGCTGTTATCGAAAGAGATGCTATCGCTTTTGCACCACACCTACTTTTTCCTATGTATCTTTCGGATGATGATCCTGCGGAACGTGAGCTTGCACTTTTCATGGATATAGTCTTCTTAGGCAAATGCAATGAGTTGTGGGTGTTTGGTGAAAACATCACGAAGGGTATGCAGATGGAGATTGATAAAGCGAAGAAGCGCCATATGACTATTCGTTATTTTACCGAGGACATGGAGGAGGTTGAAACATGCAACTAACAATTTGTACTGCAAATTGCATCGGCAATCAAAAGAACTGCCTCTATCCAAATAGGAACGTTGTCACCTCGGCTGAAGAATTAAAAGAAGCCGCAAAGCTAGACCACGTTTGCGCGGAGTATAAGAACAACTATCGCAGTGCAGATAATTTCTTAAAGTCTGATGTCATCGTCATGGATTGCGATAATGATCACACTGAAAATCGGGATGAGTGGATAACGCCAGAGGCATTGGATGAAATTTTAACGGATATTTCATATGCGATTGCTCCCAGTCGTCACAATATGCTTTCTAAGGATGGAAAGGCTGCAAGGCCCAAGTTCCATGTTTACTTTTCTATAGAAGAACTAACAGATGCGGAAGGATATGTGGCTATAAAAAGAGCTATCCATGCTCAGTTCCCCTTCTTTGATGATAACGCTCTGGATGCAGCACGTTTTATCTATGGGGCTGATACCGGTGAAGTTATCTGGCATGAAGGTTGGCTCACGATTGATGAATTGCTGGAGAATGTTCCTGCGCCTACAAATACAGGTCGCAGCAATTCAATACCTGAAGGTCAACGCAACAATACTCTGTCTCGTTTTGCTGGCCGCGTTGTAAAGAGATACGGCAGCACAGATAAGGCCCATGAGATTTTTCTGGAAGAAGCCAAGAAATGTGATCCTCCTATGGATGATGAAGAACTTACAGCTATCTGGAATAGTGCTATTAAGTTTGCGAGGAAGGTGCAAGGTCAGGAAGGGTATGTTCCTCCAGATGACTACAATTCTGACTTTGACTCGCTGAGACCTTCCGACTTTTCTGATATTGGCCAGGCAAAGGTGCTTACTCGTGAATATGGCAATGAGCTCTGCTACACCGATGCCACAGATTATCTTCGTTTTAACGGTGAGTATTGGATGGAATCAAGGCAGCAGTCAGTAGGCGCAATGGAAGAGTTCCTCGATTTACAGCTTCAAGATGCCCTTGGCGAGGTGGAAAGCGCTCTTAATACCTTACTTGCTTTGGGTGAAAAGGAAGAAGATATCCTTGCTGGCGGTAAAAAGTATGAAGCTTCACTTTCAGGAGACCCATTAAAGGCATTTAAGAAGTATCAGTCAGCTATTGCTTATAGAACTTTTGTAATGAAGCGCAGGGATATGAAATATGTCATCTCAGCATTGCAGGCTGCAAAGCCAATGCTGGAAATCAAGGTGAGCGACTTAGACAAGGATGAGTTCCTACTTAATACACCGGGTGTTACGTTTGACCTTCGTAAGGGTCTGGCCGGTGGTCGTGCTCCAGAGGCAGCGGATTATATTACAAAGCAAACAATCGCTTCTCCGGGTGATAAGGGTGAGCAAATTTGGTTAGATGCTCTGAACACCTTTTTCTGTAATGACCAAAAGCTGATTGATTACGTTCAACAGATTGTTGGCCTTTCTGCAATCGGTAAAGTCTACCTCGAAGCTATCATTATTGCCTATGGTGGAGGCCGCAATGGTAAATCTACCTTTTGGAACAGCATCTCAAGGGTGCTCGGCTCCTACAGCGGTGCTATCTCAGCAGATACACTTACAGTTGGTTGCCGTAGAAACGTAAAACCTGAAATGGCAGAGCTTAAGGGCAAACGCCTCATCATTGCTTCCGAGCTTGAAGAGGGTATGCGCCTCAACACTTCAATTGTTAAACAGCTTAGCTCTACGGATGAAATCGAAGCTGAGAAAAAGTATAAGGACCCGTTCAAGTTTGAGCCTTCTCATACACTGGTGCTTTACACGAATCATCTTCCCAGAGTCGGTGCCAATGATGATGGCACCTGGAGACGACTCATCGTCATTCCCTTTAATGCAAGAATTGAGAATAAAAGTGACATCAAAAACTACGCCGACTACCTTGTTAAGAATGCAGGCTCGTACATCATGAGCTGGATCATCGAAGGTGCAAAGAAAGCTATTGAGGCTAATTACCATTTCAGTGTTCCCGCATGTGTTCAGGAGGCCATTGAAGCGTACAGAGAAAATAATGACTGGCTTGCTTCCTTTTTGGAGGATTGTTGCGAAGTGGATAAGAAATACCAGCAAAAATCCGGAGAGTTTTATCAGGAATACCGTGCCCATTGTGGGCGCAACGGTGAGTACACAAGAAGTACAACAGATTTCTATACTGCTTTGGAGACTGCTGGGTTTGAACGTAAAAAGACCAAAACAGGTAGCTTCATTTATGGCGTGCGCTTAAAGGAGGAAGAGTTTCTAAGTTGAGTTGCACCGAGTAGCACTGACCTAATATGGTGACGGTCAGTTACGGTCATATATAGAACTTCGCATTAGAGAAAAATTTATAAAAAATTCTTTATATAAGAGGTTTATGAGTAGACCTTCACAGACCGTCACCAATTTTGATGGAGATATAGCGATGAGAGAAAAAGAAATAGAAAAGAAGTTAACTTTGGAAGCAAAAAAGCGTGGCGGGCTGGCGGTGAAGTTTGTATCTCCTGGCTTTGATGGTATGCCGGATAGAATCGTTCTAATGCCTGAAGGAAAGATGGCCTTTGTTGAGGTTAAGGCTCCTGGTAAGCGCCCGCGCCCATTACAGATGGCAAGGCACAAATTACTTAGAGCATTAGGCTTTTTAGTTTTTGTACTAGACGACGAGAGTCAGATTGGAGGGATTTTAGATGCAGTACAATCCACATGACTACCAAAAGTATGCTATCAGTTATATCGAATCACATCCGGTATCGGCAGTACTGCTTGATATGGGTTTAGGAAAAACAAGTATCGCTCTTACTGCAATAAATGACCTGCTGTTTGATTACTTCGAAGCCCATAAGGTGTTAGTGGTAGCACCACTTCGTGTAGCAAGAGATACCTGGCCTGCTGAAATTGAAAAATGGGATCATCTATCCGACCTTATCGTTTCTGTTGCAGTAGGAAGCGTCACTGAAAGGGTTCAAGCGTTAAAAGCTGCAGCCGATATCTACGTAATCAATCGTGAGAATCTTTCCTGGCTCATTGATGAGAGCGGACTGACCTTTGATTTCGATACAGTTATAATTGATGAGCTTTCTTCCTTCAAAAATCATCAGGCCAAGCGCTTTAAGTCTTTTATGAAGGTGCGTCCTAGAGTAAAACGCATTATTGGAATGACAGGAACACCAAGCAGCAATGGACTAATGGATTTATGGGCAGAGTTCAAGTTGCTTGACATGGGTGTAAGACTTGGAAGGTTCATAACTGCGTTTCGTACCAACTACTTTATGCCGGACAAAAGAAATGGCCAGATTATTTATAGTTACAAGCCTCTTCCCGGAGCAGAGAAATGTATCTACAAGAAAATTTCCGATATTACAATTTCAATGAAGTCTACTGATTATCTTAAGATGCCTGAATTGGTTAGTAGTGAATACACAGTTATGCTTTCTGAAAAAGAGGCAGAACGCTATGACGAATTAGCAAGAGACCTTGTACTTACGCTTCCTGATGGTGAGGTTACTGCTGGAAATGCTGCAGCACTTTCCAACAAGCTCTGCCAGATGGCTAATGGTGCAATTTATATCGACAGCGGAGAAACTCAGGTCATCCATAATCAGAAATTAGATGCATTGGAGGACATTATTGAAGCCGCTGCCGGAAAGCCAATACTTGTGGCCTATTGGTATAAGCATGACTACGAAAGAATCGTAGAAAAGCTTCGTAGTATAAAGGTTCCATTTTCTAAGCTGGATACCGCTGAAAGTATTCGAAGGTGGAACAACGAGGAAATACAAGTAGGTTTAATTCATCCGGCATCTGCAGGACATGGCTTAAATCTTCAGGCTGGTGGCTCTTGTATTGTGTGGTTCGGTCTTACTTGGTCATTAGAATTATATCAACAGACAAATGCTAGGCTCTGGCGTCAGGGCCAAACAGCTGAAACGGTTGTGGTGCAGCACATCGTTACCAAAGGTACTATTGATGAGCGTGTCTTGAGGGCTCTTTCCTTAAAGGATAAAAGCCAGTCGGCGCTTATCGAAGCTGTTAAAGCTGATCTGCAAATGAGAGTCAAATAGAGACAATCCGTGCCAATCCGAGAAACAAAAACTTGGAGGTGCGATATGGAACTATATGAAAGTTTAGCGAATGCGATTATAGTACAGGCAGTCAAGGATTACCGGGAAGCCTTACAGCGTTTGGACCGTCACCCGGAGAAAAATGATTACAAAGCTGAGGTTAAATCTCTTGAGCGTTTCTTCTGTTCCGGCTGGTATCAGATACTAACCGATCTTGACGGTAACCTCTTAATGCGCAAGGTACGAGAAAAATTGGAGGTGGCTTGCCTATGACTGCTAAAGAATATCTGTCCCAAGCCTATCGTTTGGACCAGCGTATCAACAGCAAGCTGGAGCAGGTTGCTTCGTTGAATGATCTGGCAACCAAATGCACGACCACGCTGACAGGGATGCCACGTAATCCCAATCATGGTACATCTATGATGGCCGACGCTATTTGTAAAATCATTGATCTTCAGAACGAGATCAACAGAGACATTGATCGCCTTGTGGATCTAAAGGGTGAAATAATAGGAGTCATAAAAGCGGTTGACAGTTTGGAGTGTCAGACGCTCTTAGAGCTACGATACCTATGCTTTAAATCGTGGGAACAAATTGCAGTGGACCTGGGATATAATGTACGCCACGTTTATCGACTGCACGATGTTGCCACCTCACTGATTAAACTTCCTGAAACAAGTCAGTGAATGTCACTGTTTGTCAGTGTGGTTCGTGTGTTACTATTACAATAGAGAAATAGAATTCCAAAGGCCATCGTGGAGAGATCTGCGGTGGCTTTTGTTATGCCCTGAAAGTGAGGTGAACCAATGCCCTACAAACCTAAGCGTCCCTGTGCTTACCCCGGCTGCGGTCGGCTTGCTGTACGCGAGCAATACTGTGCCGAGCATCAAAAAGCGATGGATAAACATTACAACCAGTATGAACGTGACACTGCTTCTAACAAGCGATATGGTCGTGCTTGGAAGCGTATCCGTGACCGTTACATCAAGTTGCATCCTCTTTGTGAGGAGTGCGAGAAGCAAGGCAAGCTCACACCTGCCGAAGAGGTACACCACATCCTTCCACTCTCCAAGGGCGGCGGCAATGAAAAGAGCAATCTCATGGCTCTTTGCAAATCCTGCCACTCTAGAATTACTGCCGAGAGCGGTGACCGGTGGGGGCGGTCAAATCTCTAAAACTATTTTAAGCGGACAGCGGCGTGGGGCTTCGTGTTAAAAAACGCGGTTTCAAACGAGGGAATAGCCCCAACCCTGCTAAGTGAGGTGAAAATATGGCGAAAGACGGTACAAATCGAGGCGGCGCTCGTGTAGGTGCAGGTGCGAAAAAGAAGCCCCTGACTGACAAAATCGCCGAAGGCAATCCAGGAGGCAGAAAACTAACCGTGATGGAATTTAAGGATACGGCAGACCTGAAAGGACTTGAAATGCCCGAGCCAAATAAAATGCTCGAAGCTATACAAAAAGACGGCAAAGCACTGGTTGCAGGAGAAATCTACAGAAATACATGGCAGTGGCTAAACGAACGTGGATGTGCAGCTCTAGTAGAGCCTCAGTTATTGGAACGTTATGCCATGAGCGTGGCTCGTTGGATTCAATGTGAGGAAGCTGTCACAGAATATGGCTTTTTAGCAAAACATCCGACTACGGGTAATGCCATTCAAAGCCCCTATGTGGCAATGGGTCAGAATTACATGAACCAAACCAATCGGTTGTGGATGGAAATCTTCCAGATCGTTAAAGAAAACTGTACAGGAGAATACAACGGCGCTAGCCCGCAGGACGATGTAATGGAACGTTTGCTCATGGCAAGGCGAGGAAAATAAAACAGATAGGAGGAAGTCTTATGCAGATAGAAAAACTGAAAACTGAACTGTTGATCCCAGCCGACTATAATCCTCGTAAAGATTTGAAACCCGGTGACCCGGAATATGAAAAGCTAAAACGCTCCATCGAGAAGTTCGGTTATGTTGAACCCGTTATATGGAATAAGACTACATCTCATGTTGTCGGTGGCCACCAGCGTTTGAAGGTGCTGCTTGATATGGGCATCACCGAAGTCGAGTGTGTGGTTATTGAAATGGATGAGGAAAAAGAAAAGGCCCTCAACATCGCCCTCAATAAGATCAGCGGTGATTGGGATAAGGATAAGCTGGCTCTCCTCATTGCGGATTTGCAGGGAGCGGACTTTGACGTGTCCCTCACCGGCTTTGAGCCTGCCGAACTTGATGCGCTTTTTAAGGATTCGCTCAAGGACGGTATTCATGATGATGACTTCGATGTGGATGCTGAACTGCAAAAGCCTGCACTCACCAAGCATGGCGATGTCTGGAAGCTTGGGCAGCACAGGCTCGTCTGCGGTGACTCCACTAAGGCTGATACATTTACATTACTGATGGACGGGAAACTTGCAAACCTTGTTGTAACCGACCCTCCGTACAATGTCAACTATGAAGGTTCGGCGGGTAAAATCAAAAACGACAATATGGGAAATGAAGCATTCTACAATTTTCTGCTTGAGGCGTTTAAGAACACCGAGGCAGCAATGGCAAAGGATGCTTCTATTTATGTATTCCATGCAGATACTGAAGGCTTGAATTTCAGAAAGGCATTCTCTGAAGCAGGTTTCTACCTTTCCGGTACTTGTATCTGGAAAAAGCAGTCGCTTGTTCTCGGACGCTCACCTTATCAATGGCAACATGAGCCTGTTCTTTTCGGCTGGAAGAAGTCTGGAAAGCACAACTGGTATGCTGATCGTAAGCAGACCACCATCTGGGAATTTGAGAAGCCGAAGAAAAACAACGACCATCCCACTATGAAACCCGTGGCGCTGGTAGCATACCCGATTCTCAACTCAAGCCTGACCAACTGCATCGTGCTTGATCCTTTTGGAGGCTCAGGTAGTACACTCATCGCCTGTGATCAGACTGAGCGCATTTGCTACACTGTTGAGCTTGATGAAAAGTATTGTGATGTCATTGTAAAGAGGTATATTGAGCAGGCTGGAAGCACGGATGGTGTATTTCTATTGAGAGGTGGTACCGAATACAAGTATCAAGATCTGCAGGAAGTAAATGCTGACGACTAAACTTCATTCTACACAAATACCGCTAATCAATAGAAACAGTTTCTATACAGAAATATGCTCGAAATGACTTGCTATTTACAGCGTTCAGAGTGATATATGTAATACCGAAAAAGAAAGGCGGTATGAAAAATGCAGATTAATTATAATGTTACAGGCGCACAACGAAAATCACTGGTAGGAGCAATCAGCCAGGAATTAAATGCTCCGACAAAATACCTCGGTGCACCAACCTTCGCTTACGAGGTTGGTGGCTATCACATCGACAAGAACGGGATACTTAGAGGAACTGACAATCCTGGTCTGGTTGCTGATCTACATGGATTGCACGACTTCAAGGCAATTACTGAAGAATACGACACTCCCCTCCCGGAAGCAGAGCCTGTACCGGACGATGTTCAAATTCCTTACGAAGCCGCTCTTGGTGGCAGAGTCAGTCCTTACAGCGATTACGAGGAACCACCCGTTTATGGGGAACCCGAGCAAGGTGATGCACTCGAAGCCAACCATTTGACTATTGAGATGCCAAGGTCGGCTTTCACAGATATGGCTCTTGAAAATCTTAAGAGGTTGATTGAAAGCAAATCGTCACTAATCAAAAAAGCTCTCGGTACTGATTGCACCCATATCATTACAGGTGAAGAAACTATCAGCTTCCCTTGGTTTCAAGGAGAGATGACTTCAGATGAGGTCAAAGCCTACACCCATTTTGTTACTGCGCTCTGCGAGATGGCAAAAACACAGCAAAGGGTCAATGCTACCGAAAAGCAAGTGAAAAATGAGAAGTATGCTTTTCGATGTTTCCTCATCCGGCTTGGTTTTGTTGGCACTGAATACAAGATGGAACGCAAAATCCTGCTAAAGAACCTATCAGGCAATAGCGCCTTTAAGAATGGCGCTCCGATTAAAGCTGAGGAGGTAACGACTGATGAATAACTTTCCTTCAAGGGAGACGGTGGAACGCCTCCGTAAGCAATACCCATCTGGCACACGAGTGGAATTGGTACACATGAACGACCCTTATTCTAAACTAAGGCCCGGCGACCAAGGAACCGTGGACTTCGTGGACGACACGGGTACAATTTTCTGCTCATGGGATATCGGTTCCTCCCTCGGCGTTGTGTACGGAGAGGATGCGGTGCGTAAGCTGTAACGGTATCTGGTTTCGTAGAAACACACCCATAAATTGATGTGTTTTATTTCTCGGATTTCGCTTGCTATATAAGCCTTTTAGAGTGATATATGTACATGCGGAAAGCGCAAAACTTACACATTCAGGAGGAAAACCACATGTTTACAAGCAGATTCGGGATTGAGATTGAGTTTACAGGCATTACAAGAAACGACGCGGCCAAGGTTGCAGCCGACTTCCTAAACGGAACGGTTACACACACCGGCGATTATTACGATACCAAGAAGGTAACGGCCCCGGACGGACGGGTTTGGAAGTTTATGAGTGACGGCAGCATCTCCTGCCAAAAGAAACAAGGCCGCCAGAAGGTAGCTGCCACCCGCGATTATAGCGTTGAGCTGGTAAGCCCCATATTAACCTACCGCGGGGACATTGAAATACTTCAGGAATTGGTCAGACAGCTTCGTCACGCTGGCGGATTTGCAAACAACTCCTGCGGAATTCACATACACCTTAACGGCTCGGATCATTCACCGAGGAGCATAAGGAACTTCATGAACATCATCGCCAGTAAGAATGACCTTTTTTACAAGGCTTTGCAGATAGCACCTGAACGAATGAGTTACTGCAAAAAGATGGATAGCCTCCTGGTCGAGAAAATAAACCGACGCAAACCGAAAACGATGGAAGCCATAGAGAGCCTTTGGTACGAGGGCTACAGCGAAAGCACCAGCCGCCACTACCATTCAAGCCGATACCATTTTCTTAACCTGCACAGCTTTTTCACCGGCAATCATACGGTCGAGCTTCGAGGCTTCAACAGCGAGCTACACGCAGGTAAGGTAAGAAGCTACATTGTTCTCGCCCTTGCTCTCAACCACCAGGCACTCACACAGAAATGCGCCTCGGCAAAGAAACCGCAAGCTGAAAATGAAAAGTTCGCAATGCGGACCTACCTAAACCGCATCGGTTTCATCGGCGAGGAATTCGCAAACTGCCGGGAGCACTTGACCGCTCACTTAGACGGCTCGGCGGCTTGGCGATTTCGGGCAGCCTGAACGGTTGCCCCGCAAAAATAAGGAGGACAAAGACAATGAATAAAACATTCTATCTCGCCTATGGCTCAAATCTTAACCTTGAGCAAATGGCGCACCGTTGCCCCACAGCAAAACCTGTCGGGCCGGTAGTTTTGAAGGACTACCAGTTATTGTTTCGAGGGGCACACGGCGGCTCTGTGGCGACCGTGGAACCTTTTAAAGGCAAGATAGTCCCATGCTTGCTGTGGGAGATTACCCCGGCTGACGAAGCGGCACTCGATCGCTACGAGGGTTTTCCGTTCCTCTACCGAAAGGAAACAGTCAAAGTCAAACTTGGCAAAAAGAACGTAGAAACTATGGTTTACATCATGAATGAAGGTCGACCACTCGGCACTCCAAGCTGCTATTATTACAGCGTTATCTTAGATGGCTACAAGACTGCAGACTTCGATATCGGTATTCTAAAACAGGCTGTCGAGGATTCTAAGGAGGTCGAAAATGGATAAGAAGATAAAGGAACAGATTCTCGCCATCCGCGCAACAGGTGAAACGAACATGTTTGATGTGCCGAAAGTGAAGGAGATCGCTATGAGAGAGGGATACGCTGAGTTGCTTGTTTATCTCGCGGATAACACTGGTGCATATGCCCGTTTTATTCTGACTGGCGAAGAGAAATAAATACTAAACACAGAGAACAGTGCCTAAAACGGCTCTGTTTCTCGTACAGAAAGATTTAGAAGGCTTGCTTAATGCAGGTCTATTTTTATGCTCGGAAGGAGGCGGCGGATATACGAAAACTCAAGAAATACACACCAACCCGGTTTAAGTCGGCTGATTCGATCTATGATAAATCCTCCGCCGATTATGCCGTTGCTTTTATCGAAGCCCTCTCACATACCAAAGGCACGTGGGCGGGAAAGCCTTTTGAACTGATCGATTGGCAGGAAAGGATAATTCGTGATGTATTCGGAACTCTGAAGCCGAACGGCTACCGGCAGTTCAACACAGCTTATGTAGAAATACCGAAGAAGATGGGAAAAAGTGAGCTAGCGGCGGCTGTTGCCCTGTTGCTCACCTGCGGAGATAATGAGGAACGCGCTGAGGTTTACGGATGCGCTGCTGACCGCAACCAGGCATCCATTGTTTTTAACGTGGCAGCAGATATGGTGCGAATGTGTTCGGCTCTGTCCAAACGAGTGAAAATTCTCGACTCTATGAAGCGGCTCATCTATCAGCCGACAGGCAGTATTTATCAGGTGCTTTCAGCTGATGTTGGAAACAAGCATGGCTTTAACACCCATGGTGTGGTGTTTGACGAGCTTCATACCCAGCCAAACAGAAAATTGTACGACGTTATGACCAAGGGCAGTGGTGATGCAAGAATGCAGCCGCTGTATTTCCTTATAACTACTGCTGGCGACAACCAGAACAGTATCTGCTGGGAGGTACACCAGAAGGCCCTTGATATTATAAATGGCAGAAAAAATGATCCCACCTTTTATCCCGTTATATATGGGGCCGATCCTGAAGATGACTGGACAGATCCAAAAGTGTGGAAGAAAGCAAATCCATCTTTGGGAATCACCGTCAGCATGGATAAGGTTAAAGCAGCATTTGAATCAGCAAGGCAAAACCCGGCTGAAGAGAACAGCTTCCGACAGCTTCGTCTCAATCAATGGGTAAAGCAGGCTGTGCGCTGGATGCCAATGGACAAATGGGATGCTTGTGCTTTTAACGTTGATACAGAAGCTCTAAAAGGGCGCGTCTGCTATGGTGGGCTTGACCTCTCATCATCGACCGATATTACGGCTTTCGTGCTGGTGTTTCCGCCATTGGATGAGGATGATAAATACATGGTTATGCCGTTCTTCTGGATACCTGAGGACAACATTGATTTGCGTGTTCGGCGTGACCATGTAAATTACGATGTGTGGAAAAAGCAAGGGTTTCTTAAAACCACGGAGGGCAACGTGGTTCACTATGGCTTTATAGAAAACTTTATAGAAGAGCTTGGTACAAAATATAACATTCGAGAAATTGCCTTCGACCGCTGGGGCGCAGTACAAATGACACAGAATCTTGAAAACCTTGGTTTTACAGTGGTTCCGTTCGGTCAAGGTTTTAAAGATATGTCTCCACCTACCAAAGAACTGATGAAGCTAACCTTGGAGCAGAAGATTGCTCACGGTGGTCATCCGGTACTGCGGTGGATGATGGATAATATATTTGTCCGTACCGACCCTGCCGGAAATATCAAGGCAGATAAGGAAAAGTCCACTGAGAAGATTGACGGCGCGGTAGCAACCATCATGGCACTAGACCGCGCCATCCGATGTGGTAACGGCAGTGGCGGAGAATCGGTGTACAACGAAAGGGGGTTATTAATATTATGAGTATATTTTCAGGGCTGCTTCGTTCCCGCGACAAACCCCAAAACCGTGTGGGTAGCGCGTTTTCATTCTTGTTTGGCGGCACCAGCAGTGGCAAAACAGTAAACGAGCGAACGGCTATGCAGACCACCGCGGTTTATGCCTGCGTAAGAATATTGGCCGAAGCAATCGCTGGACTGCCTTTACATGTATACAGATACCGCTTGGATGGTGGGAAGGAACGCATCGCACAGCACCCACTGTACTATCTTCTTCATAACGAACCTAACCCTGAGATGACTTCATTTGTGTTTCGAGAAACACTGATGAGTCATCTTTTACTTTGGGGCAATGCTTACGCGCAGATTGTCCGAAACGGTCGCGGCCAGGCTGTTGCGCTTTACCCACTGCTACCCAACAAAATGGAAGTCGGTCGTGCTCAAAACGGTGAGCTGGTCTACACCTATTACCGTGATGTTGACGAAAGCGGACTAAAGCCTAAAGGCGGCTATGTTACGCTCCGCAAGGATGAGGTGCTTCACATACCCGGTCTTGGTTTTGATGGGCTTATTGGCTACAGCCCCATAGCAATGGCCAAGAATGCGATCGGCATGTCACTTGCCACTGAGGAATACGGTGCTGCGTTCTTCGCTAACGGTGCAAATCCCGGCGGTGTACTGGAGCATCCCGGTGTAATCAAGGATATCCAGCGAGTCAAAGATAGCTGGAACAGCGCTTATCAAGGAAGCGGTAACGCTCATAGAGTTGCCGTACTGGAAGAAGGCATGAAGTTTCAGGCCATTGGCATCCCACCAGAGCAGGCGCAATTTTTGGAGACACGTAAATTCCAAATTAACGAGATCGCACGTATCTTCCGTGTGCCGCCACACATGGTGGGTGACCTTGAGAAATCCAGCTTCTCCAACATCGAGCAACAATCGCTGGAGTTCGTAAAATACACACTTGATCCATGGGTAGTTCGCTGGGAGCAGAGCCTTCAGCAATCATTAATTCTGCCTTCAGAGAAAACGTCGCTGTTCATCAAGTTTAACCTAGATGGATTGCTTCGAGGTGACTACCAAAGCCGCATGAACGGTTATTCAGTTGGAAGGCAAAACGGATGGATGTCTGCTAACGACATCCGTGAACTGGAGGATATGAACCGCATCCCAGCTGAGGAGGGCGGTGATTTGTATCTGGTGAACGGCAATATGCTCCCGCTCTCACAGGCGGGCAATTTTTATGAAAAGGAGGCTAAAGGCCAATGAGAAAATTCTGGAACTGGGTGCGAGATGAAGCCACCGAAGAGCGCACCCTCTACCTCAACGGAGAAATCTCCGATGAGACCTGGTGGGGCGACGAAGTAACACCAAAGCTATTCAAGGATGAATTGATGGCTGGCTCTGGCAATGTCACTGTGTGGATCAACTCGCCCGGTGGTGATGTTTTCGCTGCTGCGCAGATCTATAACATGCTAATGGAGTATACCGGAAAAGTCACCGTGAAGATCGACGGATTGGCAGCAAGTGCAGCATCAGTTATCGCTATGGCAGGTGGCGATGTATATATGTCGCCCGTTTCCATGCTGATGATCCATAATCCTTCGACCATTGCTATCGGCGACAGTGAGGAAATGCTCCGAGCCAAAGCCTTGTTAGATGAGGTCAAGGAGAGCATCATCAACGCATATGAACTGAAATCCGGGCTATCCCGTACGAAGCTATCGCATCTCATGGATGCGGAAACGTGGATGAATGCGAATAAAGCCATTGAACTTGGCTTCGCTGACAAAATCATGTTCACGGAAGGTGAAGATCGTATCCCTCTTGATACAGGGCAAGGACTTATATTCTCCCGTGCGGCTGTGTGCAACTCCCTGCTTGGCAAAATGCCCAAAAAGCCAAAACCGAAAACAGGTACCCCGATTGAGTCGCTGGAAAAGCGGCTCTCTTTAATTTCACACTAATTTGAAGGAGGAAATTACAATGAGTAAGATTCTTGAATTGCGCGAAAAGCGCGCTAAGGCTTGGGACGCAGCAAAGGCGTTCCTTGATACGAAACGTGGTGGTGACGGGCTTTTGTCCGCAGAGGATACCACTACTTACGAGAAGATGGAAAACGACGTCGTGGCATTAGGCAAAGAAATTGAGCGCCTTGAGCGTCAGGCCTCTATCGATTTGGAACTCTCCAAAGCTACCAGCAATCCCATTACAAACGCTCCATCCAAAGGAGCTGAAGAAAAGACTGGTCGTGCATCGGCCGAATACAGGAAAGCGTTCTGGAATGCTATGCGTACTCGTGCAGGTGAAGGACTTGATGTAAACGTAAGAAATGCCCTGCAAATAGGTACAGACACCGAGGGTGGTTATCTCGTACCTGACGAGTTTGAGCGTACGCTGGTGGAGGCCCTCGAGGATGAGAACATCTTCCGTTCACTGGCCAATGTTATCACCACATCTTCCGGTGATAGGAAAATTCCAGTCGTAGCTACCAAAGGCACTGCTTCATGGGTCGATGAAGAAGGCATTATTCCAGAGAGTGATGACAGCTTCGGTCAGGTGTCTATTAGTGCCTATAAACTGGCAACCCTGATCAAAGTCTCTGAGGAGTTGCTGAACGATTCCGTGTTCAACCTCGAAGCCTATATCTCCAAAGAGTTTGCAAGGCGTATCGGCAACAAAGAAGAGGAAGCCTTCTTCACTGGTGATGGCTCCGGTAAACCAACAGGCATCCTTGCCGCTTCAGGCGGTGCCCAAATCGGTGTAACTACCGCAGGTGCTACGGCAATCACTATGGATGAGGTGCTCGACCTGTTCTACTCGCTGAAGGCGCCTTACCGTAACAGGGCTGTATTCGTTATGAACGATGCTACTGTAAAGGCAATACGTAAACTAAAGGACGGTCAGGGCCAGTACCTTTGGCAGCCTTCACTTCAGGCAGGTACGCCTGATACCATCATGAATCGCCCTCTGTACACCTCGGCATATGTGCCAACTATTGCTGCGACCGCCAAGAGCATCGTATTTGGTGACTTCAGCTATTACTGGGTAGCCGACCGTCAGGGACGTATGTTCAAGAGATTAAATGAGCTTTATGCAGTCACCGGGCAGGTAGGTTTCGTAGCTACCCAGCGTGTGGACGGTAAGCTGATACTGCCGGAGGCTATCAAGGTTCTCCAGCAGCACGCATAAGGAGGGCTGACCTATGAGTTATAACTCAAAGAACTATATGGAACAGGGCGGCGAAAAGTGGATCATCGGTGGCACACTGGAAGTCCTGCCGGGAGCCTCGGTAACGGGGCTTCCTGCTGCAGAGAATCAAGCGAATAGCACTACCACCGATGTCGCTGGTCTGGTCACGGACTTCAATGCTCTTCTCACAAAGCTAAAAGCAGCGGGTTTGATGGCGGCAGACGAATAATGACCGGAAGGAGGCGGATGGCATGACAACAGATAATCTTCTCCCTAAAGTAAAAGCGAACCTGATCCTGGCACATGATGCAGACGACGGCCTTCTGCTGCATTACATCAAAGCCGCCGTCTCCTACGCGGAGAGTTACGAACATGTCGCTGAGGGTTATTACACTGAAAACACTATGCCGCCCACTACTGAACAGGCAGTAATCATGCTGGCGAGTCATTTCTACGAAAGCAGAGATGGTTCGACGGCTGGTTTTTTTGCCGATAGCGTGCAGGCAGGCCAGCAAGTATGGAATACGGTGAACCTACTGCTTAGACTCAACCGGGATTGGAAGGTGTAGATTATGAGCTTTGGAAAGATGAACACCTTTATAGACGTTATAGAGACAGTAACGATAAAAGATCCGGAGGGTTTCAGCACTGAGATTGACAATATTGTTGCTTCCATCAAAGCATATCGGGAAGGTCGGCACGGCACCGAAATGTGGGCG
Organism: Anaerocolumna xylanovorans DSM 12503; assembly: GCF_900143645.1. GTDB lineage: Bacteria > Bacillota > Clostridia > Lachnospirales > Lachnospiraceae > Anaerocolumna > Anaerocolumna xylanovorans. The sequence goes on from NZ_FRFD01000003.1 coordinate 316,616, forward strand.
AACAGAGCCGCATTTTCAGAAGCCACCGACCTTTTCCGTTTCCGCTGTATTCCCGGTGTCACCGTTACAACCACAATGCATATTGCTTGTGAAGACGGACGATTTGAAATCACCTCGGTGGAGGATGTCAAAGGTCGTGGAATGTACATTGAAGTACTCGCCAAGGAGGTGAAGCCCAGTGGCTAAAGTAACTATGAAAATGCCGGAGGACTTTCTTCTGAAGGTTTCCCGGTTGAACGATAAAACAGATGAAATCATCCCTCGTGTGCTTGAGGTTGGCGGTGAGATTGTGCTTGATAAGGTAAAGTCTAATCTAAATTCAGCGGTTGGTCGTGACACAAAGTATCCTTCGCGTTCCACCGGCGAGCTTGCAGCAGCATTGGGGGTTTCACCCGCTTTACAGGATAGAGATGGCAACTACAACGTTAAAGTAGGCTTTTCCGAACCACGTCGTGATGGAAGCAGCAATGCAAAGATAGCGAATATCATCGAATACGGAAAATCGGGTCAACCGGCAAAACCATTCTTAAAGCCCGCGAAAAGCACCAGTAGAAAGCCGTGCATCGAAGCGATGAAAGCAAAGCTGGATGAGGAGGTAAATAGGATATGAGTCTACTTTCTGATTTAAGCGAGATACTGCAACCTCTTAATATTTCTATTGAAACGGGTGTGTTCAGCGGTGTACCTCCTGACGAATATCTAGTCTTTATTCCTCTTACGGACATTTTCGAAGTTCACGCGGATAACCGCCCCGGCTTTGATGTGCAGGAAGTGAGGATATCACTTTTCTCAAAAGGCAATTACTTAGAGCGGAAAAGGCAGATTACTACGGCTTTGCTGAATGCGGATTTCACTATAACAGAACGACGGTATATCGGACACGAAGACGATACCGGATATCACCATTATGCCATTGATGTGGCAAAAAACTATGGATTGGAGGAATGACACATGGCAACTATCGGTCTTGACAGGCTGTACTATTCAAAGATAACCGAAGATTCTAGCGGAGTAGAAACCTATGCTGTACCTTCGGTGCTTGCTAAAGCTATTACCGCCGAGCTCTCGGTGGAACTGATTGAGGCGATTCTATATGCGGATGACGGTGCCGCAGAGGTTGTAAAAGACTTTAATAGCGGTACGCTCACCCTCGGCGTGGATGACATTGGCCCCACTGTAGCGGCAGATCTAACCGGAGCATCCACCGATGACAACGGTGTGCTGATCTCCGCTAGTGAGAATGTGGGTACACCCGTTGCTGTGGGTTTTCGAGCGCAAAAGGCCAACGGAACATATCGTTATTTTTGGCTTTATCGCGTAAAATTTGGCCTACCCGCAACAAACCTGCAGACAAAGGCGGATTCTATCACCTTCTCTACACCAACCATCGAAGGAACGGTTATGCGTAGGAACAGATTGGACGGCATGGGCAAACACCCATGGAAAGCGGAGGTCACCGAAGGCGACGCAGGCGTCTCTTCCGCTACTATCACCGGTTGGTTCACTGAAGTTTACGAGCCTGTCTACACACCGGAACCGTAGGAGGATTGAACTATGGATATTGAGAGAAGCGCAGCAATCAACATCGGCGGTAAAGACTATGAACTGATTCTGACCACACGTGCAACAAAAGCGATTGCCGGTCGTTATGGCGGGCTTGAAAACCTCGGAGAAAAACTCATGAAATCCGAGAACTTCGAGATGGCCCTAGACGAGATCGTTTGGCTAATCACACTGCTGGCAAACCAGTCAATCTTAATTCGCAACCTTAAAAATAGGAACATGCCAGAGGATTTGCTCACCGAGGAAGAGGTGGAACTTCTCACTTCACCGCTTGACTTAGCGGCATATAAAAATGCAATTACCGAGGCGATGTTCAAAGGTACAAAGCGCAATGTAGAAAGTGAGGAGGAAACTCCAAAAAACGTGGAAGTCGGGTAACGGACGCTGAAGTCTTTACCCGGCTTCTTTACTATGGAACAGTTCAGATGGGTATGGATGCAGAGGAATTCTGGCTCATGCCCATCGGACTGTTCTTTGATTTATGGACCTGCCACAAGCAATGGCACGGAATTGAAAAGCCGAAGAAAACCCGGACAATTGATGATATTATCCCGCCGGGTATATAGGAGGAGGTGAAGATATGGCGGACAATTTTGGCTTAAAAATAGGCGTTGAGGGTGAGCGTGAATTTAAGAACGCTCTTTCTGAAATCAATCAGTCATTTAAGGTGCTCGGCAGCGAAATGACCCTTGTAACCAGCCAGTTTGATAAAAATGATAAATCCATACAATCGGTTACCGCTCGGAATGCGGTTCTGAATAAAGAAATTGACGCACAGAAAGATAAGATTGCTACTCTTAAAGCTGCTCTTGATAATGCCTCCACCTCTTTTGGCGAAAATGACCGCCGTACGCAGAATTGGCAGATTCAGCTGAACAAGGCACAAGCGGAACTCAATGGTATGGAACGTGAACTTGAGCAGTCCACAATCGAAGCTGATAATCTCGGTGCAGAATTAGAGGATTCGGGTAAAAGTGCAGAAGATGCTGGTGGCAGGTTTGATAAGCTCGGTGGTGTACTCAAGGGAATCGGTGTAGCAATGGGTGCTGTTGCCGTTGCCGCAGGAGCCGCTGCTATTAAGTTAGGCAAAGAAGTAGTCACGCAATTTGGAGAGTTGGAGCAAAACTTGGGCGGATCAGAGGCGGTTTTCGGCGCATACGCTGCGTCTATTCAGAAAACCGGTGAAGAAGCCTATAAAAATCTGGGTATCTCTCAAAGCGAGTATCTTGCTACTGCCAATAAAATGGGTGCGTTGTTCCAAGGTTCTGGTATACAGCAACAGAAAAGCCTTGAACTTACCGAAAAAGCTATGCAACGTGCCGCAGACATGGCATCCGTTATGGGAATAGATATGTCTACTGCGATGGAGGCTGTCACAGGTGCTGCAAAGGGCAACTTTACCATGATGGATAACCTCGGTGTTGCTATGAACGCTACAAACATCCAAGCCTACGCTCTCGCAAAGGGTCTGGACTTTACTTGGAATACCGCAACACAAGCGGAAAAAGCCGAAGTTGCAATGCAGATGTTTTTTGAGAACACCGAGCAGTATGCGGGCAACTTTGCGAAAGAATCAACTCAGACCATTTCTGGTTCGATTGGATTGTTACAAGCTGCGGTTGGCTCTTTTACAGCAGGACTTGGCAATGCCAATGCGGATATGACAAATCTGACTGAGAATCTTGTTGATGCTTTCGAGGCAGTTGTCACTAATATCGTACCGGTTTTAGAGAATATAGTAGCAGCATTACCGACAGCGACGGGCGCAATTTTAGCAGCGGTGGCAGACTTGCTCCCAATGCTTCTTGAATTAGTGACAAATATATTCAAGCAGGTACTGGAGGCTATTTTGAACCTTTTACCTGAACTTATCCCAGCGGCGGTTAGTGCTCTAATGACAATTGTCGGAACGCTGATTGATAATCTTCCATTGCTCATAAATGCAGCAATCGAACTGGTCACCGCGCTTGTGGATGGTATTGGCATAGCTTTACCTAAGCTCATACCCGCAGCAGTTTCGGCTGTCACGAAGATTGTTCAAGGTTTGATTGAGAACCTGCCAATGCTGCTTGATGCGGCTTTGCAGTTGATTATAGGATTAGCGCAGGGATTGGTGGACGCGATACCTCAGCTTGTTTCTGCCTTGCCTGTCATCATCGAAGCACTGGTGGATTTTCTAATAGAATCCATTCCAGAGATTATCGATGCGGGTATTCAATTGCTCACTTCACTGGTGACAGCATTGCCTACCATCATTACGGCAGTTGTGGAAGCAATCCCGCAAATCATAGACAGTATTATTAATGCAGTCATTGGGTCGATTCCCCTGATTATTGATGCAGGCATCCGGCTTTTGATATCGCTAATTCAGGCACTTCCTCAGATTATTAATACTGTTGTAGCCGCGATTCCAAAGATCATAACCTCACTGGTAAATGCTATTGTAGGTAATATCGATAAGATCATCCTGGCCGGTGTTCAGCTTTTTGTGGCATTGATTGCAAACCTGCCAAGGATAATTGTGGAGGTTGTTAAGGCAGTTCCGCAGATCATCTCAGGACTCGTCAGGGCCTTTACCGGTTATATAAGCTCAATGGCCCAAGTGGGTGGCAATCTGATTAAGGGATTGTGGAATGGTATTTCGGACGCGGGTGCATGGCTGTGGAGTAAGATCTCAGGATTTTTCGGTAATGTGGTATCGAAGATCAAGAACTTTTTTGGTATCAACTCTCCCTCAACCCTGTTTGCTGGAATTGGTCGCAATATGGGCGAAGGCATCGGTGTGGGCTTCGAGGATGCAATGACAGCAGTTTCAAGGGATATGCAAAATGCGGTACCTACAAACTTTGATTTGAATTACAGAGGATTATCCGGGCAAGGCAGCACCAATGGAACAAGCATTACACAAAATCTCTCGGTGGTGACACCAAGGGCTCTATCTGAAAAAGAACTGGCACGGGAGTTCAAAAACCTCTCCCGTAAGCTGGCACTTGAATTATAAAGGAGGTCTGACTATGGAACTTACTTATATTAATGCCGATGGCAGAAGTATTACACTTAAACAAAGCCGCCCGTATTTCCTTACCAAGATAGACGGCACAGGCAACATACGTCAGACTGTTAACACCTTCAAGGCACCAGATCAGGACGGTGCTTTTTATATTTCCTCTACACTGGATATGCGAAACATCATACTGGAGGGTACGATCGTAGCAGATACACCTGACGAGGCTTTTTCGCGACGACAGCGCTTCTTTCAGATATTTAGCCCTAAGCTGAATGGAACACTCATTTATCGTGAACGGCAAATTGCCTGTGTTGTAGAGGAAGCGGGCTTTACCGTTTCCACAAGGCAGCGAATACCCAACTTTTTTGTCAGTCTCCTCTGCCCGTCTCCCTTCTTTGAGATGCTTAATGAAGTGCGTGAGGAACTGGCATCTTGGATACCTTTATTAGAGTTTGAACTGGAAATACCTGAAAGTGGCATGGAGTTTGGAATGCGTCAGCTAAGCCAGATCATCACGGTGGACAACATCGGTGATGTTTCTTGTGGATGCGAGATAGTATTCCAGGCGCTGGGAACGGTAATAAATCCAGAACTATTAAATATTGATACCGGGGAATACATTCGCCTTCTCACTACAATGAATGCTGGTGATGAACTTCGTGTATATACCCATTTCGCTGGTAAGCGTGTGGTCAGTGTCAACGGTTCTGTGGTAACGAATGCTTTCTCCTTGTTGGACACCGATTCGGTATTTTTCCAGCTTGCTGCAGGCATTAACACTTTGCGCTACGATGCTTCAGTCAATATGGAACTGCTGGAAGTTAGCATTTACTATCGTCCGCAGTTTCTGGGGGTGTGAATATGCAACTATATATCTACAATCCAAACCGGGAGCTTACGGGTATTGTGGAGTCTTTTGAGTACCTGCGTTGGACACGGCGTTACTCCCAATGTGGTTCATTTGAGCTAAAAGCCATTGCAACACGGGAGAACACTGCACTCTTAAAAGAAGGGAACATCATTTGGAAGAACGATGATGAGGAAGCCGGAATCATTGAGCATCTGGAACTGTCTCAATCCGAGCATGAAATTATCTCGGCGAGTGGTCGCTTTGCTACCTCCTTCCTCGCCCGTCGTATTTTGTGGCAAACCGAGATACTTTCCGGAGATCTTTCTGTCTGTGTTGGGCAGCTGATAAATAATAACCTCATTAACCCTACTGACACAGCGCGTCAGATTACCGGAATATCCTTCTCGTCGCCTAACTTGGGCATTCCTGTTAGTACCCAGATATCATATCGGAATTTGATGGATTCCGTAACGGAACTTTGCGCCTCTTCGGATATTGGCATTAAGACCGTGTTTACTCCAGCTACAGGTATTTTTACAGTGACGCTGTATAACGGTGCCAACTCCCAGGCGGTATTCTCAAAGGAGTACGAGAATCTGACTGAACAGATTTATACAGAGAGTGTAGCGGATTACGCCAATACCGCACTCATCGGTGGCGAGGGTGAAGGCGCAGACCGTACATTTGTAGCCATCACAAGCGGTTCTGGGGAGACGCGTCGCGAAATCTTCGTGGATGCCAAAGACTTACGGGCTGAGGACTTTGGAACAGATTACGTCAATACTCTGACTTTTCGAGGTCAGAGTAAGCTGAATGAACAGGCCATACGATATACGTTTGACACATCGGTCAATCCGCATGGCAACTTAACCTACAAGATAGACTTCGACCTTGGGCAGACCGTCAAAGTAATCTCCAAGGCATGGGACGTATCCATGAGTACGCGAATCACCGAGATCGAAGAAACCTATGACGCGGATGGGCAGAGCATCAGCGTAGTGTTTGGAAAGGCTGAGCTAACTATAGCGCAGAAAGTCCGTTCCGACATGAGCGAGGTTAAAACAGCACTATTGGCCCCTACCGGCATATCCGAAGTTGCCGAGGCCTTAAGCGTCGTGGAAGGAACACTGGGTGACTTGACGCAGGTGGACCCGAAAATTCAGGGTGATGACGTCGCGGATACCTTCAACAATCTGTTTGGAAAACTTCCTGCACTCGAAATTTTTGTAGGTGCAGGTACCATATCGGTCGGTCAGTATGCCTTGTACAACATGGTACCAGGAGATACTTTATACTTCACCTCGTACAGTGGTAACAAGTTCAGTGACCAACCAAGTGAAAACGGACATGTCTTTTTAACAAAGCATAATGGGGATAATACGGGCTATGGCTATCAGCGAGCAATGGGTTTCTTTATCAGTAGGGACACTATGACGTTTTATGTAATTTCTGTTTTCGTATTCAATAACCTATCTGGGCAGGCGAACTGGCTCAACATTAATAACGAACCAATAACCACGACTAGGCTTGCAAACGGCGCAGTCACCGGCGTAAAAATCGCAGATCGTACAATTACAGCTTCAAAAATTTCATCTACGTTTACTGACTACTCTACGACAGAACAAAACACAGGGCGTTTATGGATAGATGGTAAGACGATTTATCGCAAGCAAGTGAATCTTGGGTCACTTACAAATACGACACCGAAAAGCGTAGCTCACGGCATATCAAACCTCAGCACTGTTGTCAGTTTAACTGGCTTTGCAACAAATGGGACAGTATTCTTGCCGCTGCCACTTGCTCGTTACAACAACTTCGCCTCGCAAATCGGGCTTTATATTGATACAACCAATGTCGTTGTCGAACCTGGTAATGACCGGACAACATATACAGGTTATGTGGTTATAGAGTATACGAAAACTGTTTAATAAGGAGGAAAATAGTGTATGGAGAAAAGCGGATTTTTTAACTCATCGGACGGAGACAGAGTCTATGATGCTGCGGATTTTGCGTCATATTTCGGAAGCCTCGTCTCCAATGGTGTTTTTTATATGTTAGCAACAAACCTACAGGTGTCGCCAGCAATTGGCTTAGCTGTGAATGTGGCAGCAGGAAGTGCATGGATTAACGGATACCGTTATGAGAATACGGATGTCTTAAATATGCCACTGACAACTGCAGACGGAAGCAATCCCCGCATTGACCGAATTGTGATCCGTTTAAGTCAGATCAGCCGAAGCATTCAGCTTGCTGTTGTTGCTGGTACTCCCGCTGCAACACCAGTGGCACCTGCTCTAACAAGAACCAGCGACATCTATGAACTTGGTATTGCAGATGTGCTTGTACCTACAGCCGCTACATCAATAGTCGCAAATAACATTACTGACACCCGTTTGAATACCGACCTTTGTGGGTTGGTAAATTCGCTGGTTTCGGCGGTATATGAGTGAGGTGAATTTCTATGGCAACTTATCAGGCAACTAATGCGTGTACATGGCGTAATGGTAGCTGGATCGCAGGTGTAACGGATTATGTTCGGCAAGGGGTTTATCCTGATGCTAACAATTATGAGAACGTAGGAGCTATGCTGTTTGACCTTGCCAGCATCCGGAATACTTACGCAAATTATTATCCCACATCGGCCAGCATTCACCTTGTCAGGATAGCTGCGGGTGACTGGGGTTCAGCCAGAACCATGACGTTATATGCTGGAAATGCTTCTGGCATGCCAGCACCCAGTTCCAGCACCAGTGTGTCCGGGAGCAGGCCTACAAAGGTTACCTCTGCGTATAACTACACCGTTTCCGCCGGACAAGGCGCAAAAGATATCGCCATTTCTACCGCGCTCATAGATTCCATCGGTAGTGGTGCTAGCAATTGCCTATTCATGGATGCAGGCTCCAGCACCTTAAATTACATGGGCTTTGGCGCAAGGGACAATTTAAGTCAGATTGTACTGACTATTAACTGGGCAAGCCGTACAACCGCTTGCAGTGCTCCGACTTCCTGCTCGTTAAATGCAACCCTCTCGGAAAGTGACGTTACTCTGTCATGGAGTGGTGCATCGGGCGGTATAAATAACTCAATATCCTCCTATGAGATACAATACAGCGATTCCTCTGACAATATCACATGGGGAGCATGGACAGCACTGACCACGGTGATCACAACTGCCACTAGCGGCAGCGTTTCTGTTGCACCACCTACGACGCGAGGTAATTATCGTAGATTTCAGGTACGGACACGTGGTACTGCAGGAGCAAGCTATTACTCGGGCTGGAAGGTTTCGACGAATTCTGTCCGCAGAAACACAGTACCAAGCTCTGCCACCACTGCAGTTGCGTCTCCCTCAAACTATAGCGATGAAACCATTACGCTGACATGGAGCGGAGCTTCCGGTGGAACAAGTGCCATCAAGGGATACCAGATTGCCAGCAGAACATCCACGGATAATAGTACATGGAGTTCATGGAACGTTCTTACCACTCTGACACTCTCGGCAAGCGGTGGTAGCTACAACCCAAATGTATCAAGAATTCCAGGAACCTATACTCAATTCGGTATTTGGACGATAGATACTCTTGATGTTTACTCTTCAGAGATGATCAGTAACAGCATCTACTGCAATATTACTGCCTGCGTAGCACCGACCGCTTGCTCAGTAAGCGCAACGTTGGCTGAAGGAAACGTAACCCTTTCATGGAGCGGAGCATCCGGTGGTGCTGGAAATGCCATCACATCCTATGAGATACAGTTTAGTGATTCGACAGATAACAGCACATGGGGAGCCTGGGCAGCACTGGCTACGGTGTTCACTTCAGCAACAAGCGGTAGTGTAATTGTTAGTCCACCGACTACACGCGGAAATTACCGCCAATTTAGGGTAAGAACACGTGGTGCAGCCGGCGAGAGTTTCTACTCAGACTGGACTGTTTCCAGCAACACTGTCCGTAGAAATACACTGCCTACGCCACCGACTTCCTTTACCGCCGCTCCAGCCATTTACGAATCCAGCACCGTAACCCTTACATGGAGCGGAACAATACCTGGAACCAGCTCAATCAAGCAGTATGTCATTCAGCGTTCAACTTCAATGGACGAGATTAACTGGTCGGCATATGAGGCTCTGACAATCGTCGTTTCAAGTGCAACCTCTGGGACATATATAGCAAACGCTTCTCAGGTAGCTGGAATGTATACCCGCTATCGTATCAGCGTAACCGATACATTGGATGCAGTTTCTGCCTATGTAGTAAGCGGTACAGTAAAGAAAAATAGTCCGCCGACTGCACCACTAATCGTCTGCCCGGTATCTGGCAGTTCAAGTTACAAGGCTACACCGCGTTTCATGATTACAACGGGTATTGAGCCGGATGGTCAAAAGCAGATTGTAGAAGTGAAAATCGACACGGGCATTTGGATTAACAGCGTAGATAATCCTGAGATGTTTTCCGTAAGCGGCTACCTGGGTAATGGTGTAAAAACGGTGTATCAATCGGCAGCGCTGGCCGCAGGGAATCATACTGTGACCGTACGCTGCATTGATAGTGATATAGAGTCGTCAAGTCCGGAGGTTGTACGCACTTTTACTGTATTGCCACCGCCATTTGAGACGATAACTGCGAACGAAACGCACGTAAAGGCAATTCATATCCAGATGCTACGAACTGCTGTAAACACAGTGCGTAGCTATTACAATCTGTCGCAGGTTACTTGGAGTGAGGAAATTGTTGCTGGTAAAAGCACCATCAAAAACTGGCCTTTCCACATCACAGAGCTTAGAAAAGCTATCGAGTCGGTTATTACAATAGTGAACAACTTTGATTCCTCGTCAACTTTTGATATCCCGCCCTTAACATGGCTACCCATTGGAACTGGGCGACCAAAAGCGGATGTGATGCAACAGATTCAAGACCTAATCTTGGAGCTTTAAATACAATACAACCAATAGCGCTCTCGTAATATGCGGGAGCGTTTTTCTATACACAAATTCATGAAAAGGAGGTATTTCAAATGAAAGAGATTTGGAATTGGATACAACTAGCTTTTGTGGCTGTCGGTGCTTTTCTCGGTTGGTTCCTTGGTGGACTGGACGGGTTCCTTTATGCGCTCATAGCATTTGTCGCCATAGATTATGTGACCGGAGTGCTCTGTGCCATTGTAGATAAAAAGCTGTCCAGTGAAATCGGCGCGAAAGGCATCTTCAAAAAGGTTCTTATTTTTACATTGGTGGGTGTAGCGCATATCCTTGATACGCAGATACTGGGTAGTGCTGGTGACAATGGTGGTGTCCTTCGGACAGCAGTAATTTTCTTCTACTTGAGCAATGAAGGCGTGTCTATTTTAGAGAATGCCGGACATATTGGGCTACCAATACCTGAAAAACTCAAGGAAGTTCTAAAACAGCTACATGGGCGTGATGATGAGCCCCCTAAGTTAGGTGATGGAATATGATTGATTTAACAAAAGCTGTAACTGTGTTCATAGGCAGGCGCGGTGAACACTACTTTCGCCACCTTGAGTTTGATGTTTCCAGTTTATTAGATGACAGGTATCCCGGAGCCGCCCTAAATGCTATATATAAAAGACCTGATGGTATTGCATATCCAGTGATCACGACCTACGCTGATGGAGTTCTTACATGGTCACCCAGCGCAACTGACACACTGGTCGTCGGTGTGGGGCAGCTAGAAATAAGAGTTACTTATGGCGATGTGGTCGGAAAAAGCGTTCGGATATTAACCATCGTTGAGGAGGCTCTTGCAGACGGTATAGTTGAACCACCCGAGCCACCCGCACAAGAATGGCTAAACCAAGTGCTTTCTGTCTTAGCTGAACTGGATATTGATGAGATAAACAGTCTGTTAAATCTCACATATACCCTGTTAAACACTACGCACGATTTGGTTGAAGATACGCGCGACAATCTGTATATGCGGACTGGAGTCCTCCTGAACCATTCGCATCCGATAGAAACTGCCACAGCACCGGATATGATAAGCCGAAGAGCGTCCATCACATTTAGTGGCATCACGAATGGCAACAACGTAGTAATCGGCACGGTAACATATACCTTTGTTACGGCTTTGGGTAGCCCTGCCGCAAACAATGTTCAAGTCTTAATCCAGGGCACCCTCCGCAATACCGTCAAGAAACTTGCAGAAGCTATAAGGGGTATTCAAGATGTAGCGAATATTGCTTATGGAGCAGGAACATCACCAAATCCCGCAAGCACAGCCTATTGGACGAGTCGAACCTTTTCAATTGGTGATATTACCATTCCTTCTGGTGAGAGTCTATTCTTATTGGAAAGAACAGAAAATGCTACGACACCATTGACCCTTACCTCTACTGCAACAGCTACTATCAACGCATTCACCAGAGCAAGCTATTTGAGATATGTGTTGAGCGGTAACGCTACCGGCGCGGGCGGTATTAATAGCGTCCGAGGACCTTTGCACACATTATTGCCCATTGGTAGTGTGGTTATAGGTGGACAGGGCGGATTGCTTTATCCGACGGCTTATGATTGTCATTTGGTTACCCTATGCCGTCAATCGGATACAAGTGAAAAAGAACTAGACTTATATATCTCAAATGATGAAGTGAACTTTACCAGAATCTCACGCAGCACGCCTATCGGTGCTGATAGTTCAAACGCTGGGTTGCATATTCATATTCAAATGCGTCAAAGCCGAGTGCCTTCTGGATATGGGCTGTATATCAGTATGGGAAGTGATGGCACATCGGCGAGTGCTTTCTGCGATTTGAAGTTTACCTACCACCTATACCCTGTCAGTCTTGCAACAACCAACATGTAAATTAGAGGTGATTTTAATGAATTTACGCAAGTTAATACTTACGAATAATGCCTGCTTTAAAGCAGGCAAAACAATAATTCCCAAAGGCATCATGGTACACTCTACCGGGGCAGATAACCCATGGTTGAAGCGCTATGTTGGCCCGGATGACGGCTTGCTCGGAAAGAACCAATACAACAATCATTGGAATCAAGAAAAGCCCGGCGGTCGTCAGGTATGCGTTCATGCCTTCATCGGTAAGCTGGCAGATGGAACAATCGCCACATATCAGACTTTGCCATGGAACCACCGAGGCTGGCACGCCGGAGGAAAAGCAAACGACACACATATTGGCTTTGAGATTTGCGAGGATGGTCTTTCGGACAGCACCTATTTCAACAAGGTGTACCGGGAGGCCGTTGAACTTTGTGTCTATCTATGTAAGGAGTTTGGTCTAACTGAAAAAGATATTATTTGCCATAGCGAAGGATATAAGCAAGGCATCGCCAGCAATCATGGTGATGTAATGCATTGGTTTCCTAAACATGGAAAGTCGATGGATACCTTCCGCTCCGATGTAAAATCCGGTCTTGCCTCTGCTGATCCGGTCGAGACGGCTGCACCCAAGAAATACTACCGCGTCCAGATTGGAGCCTTTTCTATTAAGGCAAACGCAGAGACCATGCTCAGCAAGGTCAAAGCAGCTGGCTTCACCGATGCCTTTATTAAATACAGCGAATAACAATTAATTTAATGCCTATCGAGAGATTCGTCTTTCGGTAGGCATTATTTTTTTGCTTTTTTCGTTCATTCGGCTGATTTCTGTCCTGGGACTGTTAGAGGGTATTGATTGATATGTTCCCTCGGAAAGAGGTCGAGAAAATGAAATTAACAAAATTAGAAGCCGTTGATTCCATAAAGTATGTAGCGGAAAAGCCTACAGAGGCTTCCCTTAAGAACGAGCACGATTATTTGGTGGCAGAAAAACTTACAAAGAAGCTCTTAGAAAAGGGGCTTATTAGCCAGAGTGAATTTGACAAGATCATGGTCAAAAACCGTGAAACGTTCTCTCCATTTTTAGCAGAGATTATGTCCTAAAAGACTTGATAAGTAAGACTTTTAGAGTGATGTATAGTACTGCGAGAAAGGAGGTTGAGACAATGAAACGGATAACAAAGATTGAAGCAAATGAGAAGCTGCAGAAGGCACCTAAAAAACTGCGTGTTGCTGCCTATGCTCGTGTTTCAACAGATAGCCGCGAACAACTCGTCAGTTTGGAAGCTCAAAGAAGTCACTATGAGACTTGCATTAAGAGCAATCCCAACTGGGAGTATGTTGGACTTTACTACGATGAAGGCGTATCAGGTACAAGCATGGCCAAGCGTGATGGACTTATCAAAATGCTTGATGATTGTGAAGCTGGGAAGATTGACTTTATTATTATAAAATCCATCAGCCGCTTTGCAAGAAATACCACAGAGTGCCTTGAAGCGGTTAGAAAGCTTATAAAGCTTAAGGTGTTCATTTACTTTGAGAAAGAAAATATCAACACCGGCGATATGGAGAATGAGTTGCTACTTACAATTTTTAGCAGCTTGGCAGAAAGTGAGTCTATTTCCTTTTCGGAGAATGAAAAATGGTCCATTGAGAAGAGATTTCAAAACGGAACATACATTGTTGCCTCTCCGCCTTACGGGTACAAAAACGAAGATGGCTTGATGGTGATCAATGAAGATGAGGTTGATGTAGTAAGGTACATTTTTGCAGAATGTTTAGCTGGTAAAGGTGGTCATGTAATCGCTAGAGATCTTAATGATAAAAGAATCCCAACCAGGCGAAAAAGAGAATGGACACCGGGCACAGTAAATGCAATCCTTCGAAATGAAAAATACAAAGGTGATGTGCTTTTTCAAAAAACATTTACCGATGAGACTTTCGTTAGGCATATCAATAATGGTGAGAAGGCGCAGTACTACGTTACTGAGCATCACGAAGCGATAATAAGTGTTGAGGATTTTGAAGCGGCGCAGACAATGATTGACCAGCGCTCCAAAGACATGAAAATCCAGCAAGGAGATGCAAAGTATCAAAACCGCTATCCTTTTTCTGGAAAAATTGTTTGCGGCGAATGTGGTGCTACATGGAAAAGGAGAACTCATAGCGAATCGAAAGTAAAATATTACGCTTATGCTTGCAACACACATCTTAAGAAAAAAGACCAATGCAGCATGCAGTTTATACGTGAAAAAAGCTTTGAAGTGGCTTTTTTAAACATGATTAATAAGTTGGCATTTACTAAGAAGGTGTTGTTGCAGCCGCTACTTGCAAGTCTTAAAGCAATTAACCAGGAGGCAGCAATTGCCCGAATTAATAAGCTGGAAGCGGCTCTTGAAGCCAATTTCAACAAGAGGCAGCAGCTTATGAATTTATTTACGAAGGAATATTTGGAGCCAGCCGTTTTCAACGATCAGAATTCAGGTCTTCTTGCTGAGGCTAAAAGTTTAAGTGATGAAAAAGAAGCATTATATGCTTCCGTGAATCATGAGTACGAGCATGTTGAAGCTTTGAATAAACTTATTAAGTACGTCAACAGCGCAAGGATTTTTACTGAATTTGATGCTGACGCATTTGAGGAGCATGTGGATTACATTATCGTTTTCAAAAGATATGAAATAGGTTTTGTATTAAAGTGTGGATTAACACTAAGAGAAAGGTTGTGAGATTATGCCGATTCCATATGGATACAAAATTGAAAAAGGCAAAGCGGTCATAGATGAAGTTCAAGCGGAGCAGGTTAGGATGATTTACAAAGGTTATCTCTCCGGCCTCGCCTATGTTGCTGCAGCAGAGGCTGCTGGGCTTAAGCTTCTACATCCAGGTGTAAAGAAAATGCTACAGAATAAACGCTACCTTGGTGATAAGTACTATCCGGCGATCATCGATCAGGAGACTTTTGATAGAGCAGAAGCCGAACGCATCAAACGCCAGAGAAGGCTTGGTAGAGTATTTGCGGATAAGCCGGTAGAGGAATGTAAGCCAGCTACTAAATTTACAATGCCGAAAGCAGGAAAGATATTCATCGATCCATTTAAGCAGGCAGAGTACATTTACAGTCTGATTGAAAGTGAGGTGGAAGGATGATCTCCTTAGCAAGTAACGTAACGGTTATTCCGGCAAAGAAAACCATCGGGACGCAAAAAGCAACCGACAAAAAGCAGAAAACCAGAGTCGCAGCGTACTGCCGAGTCAGTACCGACAGCGATGAACAAGAAACTAGCTACGACGCCCAGATACAGCATTATACCTCATACATTGAAAGTCATCCGGACTGGGTACTAGCCGGAGTTTATGCAGATGATGGCATCTCTGGAATGAATACGAAGAAGCGCGATGAGTTCCAGCGCATGATTAATGACTGTAACGACGGCAAGATAGATATGGTTATTACCAAGTCCATCAGCCGCTTTGCAAGGAATACGGTCGATTGTCTGAATTATACCAGAGCTCTTAAGAATAAGAACATTGGCATCTACTTCGAGAAAGAAAATATCAACACTCTCGATGCTAAGGGTGAGGTGCTCATGACAATTATGGCTTCTCTCGCACAGCAAGAAAGTGAGTCATTGTCGGCTAACGTTCGTCTGGGCCTGCAGTTCCGGTACCAACAAGGAAAAGTTCAGGTCAATCACAACTGGTTCTTGGGATATACCAAGGATGAAGAGGGGCACCTCATCATTGATCCAGAGCAAGCTGAAGTCGTGAAGCGCATTTATAGAGAGTACCTTTCCGGTAAGAGCTTCTTACAGATAAAAAGATCGCTTGAAGCCGACGGGATTCTAAACGGTGCTGGTAATGAAAAATGGCATGAAAGCAATATAAAGCAGATACTTACAAACGAGAAGTACATCGGAGACGCTTTGCTTCAGAAAACTTATACTGTGGATATTCTTGAAAAGAAGCGTGAAGCTAATAAGGGGCAGGTTCCTAAATATTATGTAGAGGACAGCCATGAAGCTATTATTCCAAAGGATATATTCCTAAAGGTACAGGAGGAAATCGCAAGACGCGCCAATCTTACCAAAGGCGCCACAAAGCGCAAACGAATCTATAGTGGCCGTTACGCTTTATCTGGAATAGTTTTCTGCGCATACTGTGGCGACATCTTCCGCAGAATTAAATGGAACAATCGCGGGTGTAAGTCCACCGTTTGGCGCTGTGTCAGCAGGGTTGAAAAAGACGGCCCTGATTGCCCGGCAAGAACTGTTCACGAGAAATTGCTTCAGGAGGTAGTTATCAAAGCTATAAACGAAGCGTTCCGTGAAAAGGAAGCAATCCTACCACTTTTACGAGAGAATATCGAGAGTAGCCTTGAGGAAGTCACCTCAAATCAGATTGCAGCGATTGATGAACAGATGAAGTCAATGCAGCAGGAGCTAATGGCAACGGTTAATTCTAAGAATACCGGTGATGAGCTTGGTCTGGAGATTAGGAGGCTGCGCGATGAGAAGCAGTCCCTTCAAAACGAGCAGGCATCCCGACAGGATCTGAAAAAGCGAATTGATGAGTTGATGCGTTTCCTTAACGACCTGCCTTGTGAGCTAACGGAATATGAAGAAGACTATGTGAGGACTCTCTTGGAAAAGATAACGGTTTACGACGACCACATCATAGTTGAATTTAAGTCCGGAATTGAAATTCAAATTGACGAATAACTAAGCAATGCTAAATTACCCGCAGCTCTTGTGTCAGAGTTGCGGGTTTCGTTGTTTATAAAACAATTAATGTGTAAATATTGTAAATTGAAACCAAATGGTTTACAATGTTCCTATTGAGGTTTGGAGGAATTATAATGAAAACTTCGGACATGGTACGACAGCTTTGTGAACAAATGAACATGAGCATTTCCGAATTGGCTAGGCGGTTAGGCCAGTCCCCACAGAACTTCGGAAAGAAGCTAAAGCGTGAGACTATTACATTAGAAGAACTTAAGGCCATAGCAGATGTGATGAATGTTAAGTTTGAGCAGACTTTCATTCTGCCCGATGGCAATGAAATAAAGACAGGAAATGAGTAAAGGAGGCGGCCTAACATGATGATTAGCCCGGAAGGATACTACGAAGAGTATCTTAAAGGAAAAAATAAAGAGCAGATTCTGACCGTTATACGTGGGCTTAAGCAAGAAATAGGTCGTCTTAAAAATACAATGGAAAGCCCCGACTATGGCGTAAAACTTATTATGCATCCGAGTGAAGATACGCGCCTTCACTGGACTCGTGAATATTTGGAAAGAGCCAAGCAAGCCTATGCTGAAGCTGGTGGAACTTATACCATATCAAAGTCAGAAGAAAAGGTTGCTGACTTTGATGCCAATATGGATGCCATCAGCAAGATAACCTTTAGCATCGGCGGTTTCTTTGGTGGCTACCGTAATTATGTTGTAGAACTATCAGATGGATTAAAAGCCTATACAAAATTATGGGAAGACGAAGAACCACTCTCATTGGTGGATGATAATTACAAGGAGCCATTTACAAAGGATACTTTTATAGCCGCACTTAAGGAACTTCACATCGGTGAATGGCGCAGAAGATATTCAACTAAGCGCTTCGGATACACAGTGTGTGATGGTACGCAGTGGGAGCTGGAATTTGAATATAACAATGGACATAAACCGGTAATGTTTGATGGTGATAACTCATACCCGTATAACTTCGATAAGTTCCAGACGTTATTTGGCATTAATGAAACTGAGGAGGACGAGGAGGACGAGGATGAGTAGATTTGATATTTTAGTGAAATACATTCCCATGATCCAGGCAGATAGTTTTGGTGAATGGGTTATTGATAAAGAAAACGATGGTACACCGGAACATCCGATGCAGATGCCTTTTGTGGGTTATTCCGAAATGGTAAATAACTTCATCGACGATGTTTACACCTTTGAAGAAGGTAACAAAGATATGGAGCTTACCCGTTATGGAGATATTCTCAAAGATAACGGCCTTGAATGGGGTACGGAATCGATGAAGAATGCTGACGTTTCAAATTTGAATGCACAGTGTGTGCTTGCGCTCATTATGGGTGCTGTTAGAGCCGAGCGTTTTTGCGATGGTGCATTATTAGATTTCTTTAAGAGTGGCTGCATATTGAAGTGGCTTGAA
Source organism: Anaerocolumna xylanovorans DSM 12503 (assembly GCF_900143645.1). Classification (GTDB taxonomy): domain Bacteria; phylum Bacillota; class Clostridia; order Lachnospirales; family Lachnospiraceae; genus Anaerocolumna; species Anaerocolumna xylanovorans. The sequence continues at coordinate 334,997 of NZ_FRFD01000003.1, forward strand.
AGATTAAGCAGTATTGAGTAAGGGAGGTTTGACTTTGGATATTAACAAAATGAAAGCTCTATCGTATGATGAGCTACGTGCTTTATATAAGAACTTCCTACATAGCCAGAACATTTCAACAGCAACAATTAATACTGCTTATGTGGACACCTTCTACCTTTGGAGGAAAGGAAGCAAAGATCTGTTCTGGAATGCGGTGAACGCTACTGATTTTGAGACTGAAGCAAAGAGCGCATTAATAAAAGCTCTTTCTGAGAACTCGACCGGTAATGTCAATTCACTTGTTAGTGGGTATTTGTCACATATCAGAAGATTTCGCTTGTTTCTGTCATCGGATGAAACCGTCCCTCCTGTTGAATATAAACGACAAAGCACAGCAAAAGTAAACCCAACACATATGAGCCGTGAAATAATAATTAACAAAATGTATGTTGGAGCATATTTGTCAGAGGGCGATAATATAGGACATGAAATCATAAATCTCTATAAGGCAGATGATGGGAAAAACTATATTTATCTCAATTCACAAGGAACAATAGAATTATCTCATGGAGAAAATAGAATAACTGTTCTGTTGGTACGAAAATTTGCCTCGAAAACATATAAAGTACTGGCCAAGGCGGAGGGTGTTACGATTCTTGATTTTGCAGACAGCAAACTTCCACGAGAAGAGAGATATAAAGGTCAAGTTGCATTAGGGCTGACCTATGGCGGAATAAGTCTTGTAGATTTATTTAATGAAAACTTGTATCACGGAAGTCTTCAGGAAGAAAAGAATGCTTATACTACCTTTGTTGCAGATAAAGTTATCAAGCCTAAAAATCAGATATATATTACAGACGATGCATCTGTAAGTGGTAACAACACTTTTTTCATTCGTACTAATAAAGGATTTGGCAAACAAACATTAAGGGAATTCTACAACGAAAATGAAAAGCCGGATTCTTTCGATGATTTGAATCAGATAATTGAGAACAGAGAGTTATGGGAAGATGCTAATACGACACAAGCAATTTCTGAATTGCCGGAACTTCAAAAAGATCCATATTTCAATTTCCTAAAAATAATCAGACAGGAAGACAATGAACTCGCTTTTTCAAATATGTTTGCTTACTTTTTTGATATAAATAGAGAAGCTTTTTCTCGTTTTGCAAGAGAGGTTCTACATATCGAGGTACAAACAGATTTTACTATTGAGAGAGAAAAGAGGAACATTGACCTACTTATTTCTGACAAAAATAATGCCGTTGTAATAGAAAATAAAATTAAATCAAGCATCAACGGTATTGATGACCGACATGATATCTACAGCGACCAAGTACAGTCCCAGCTAAAAAAATACTATCAATTTGTTACATCTGATGATGAATATCGTAAGAAAACTCCGAGCTGCTTTATTTTTTCACCGAATTACAATCGCATTGACCTAAGTAAGTTTTCGTGCGGTGAAAAGTACACTATTATTTATTACAGAGAAATCTATAATTTCTTTATTGAAAAAAGAAGCCTGTATGATGGTGTGCCTTACTTTGATGATTTTATTAATGCAATGTATAAGCACACTAAGGATTACGATAATGATTTAGAGGAAGAAATGCAAAGAAGATTTCAAAATACTATTTGCAATACGAAAAAGGGGTATGGAGGCCAACAATTATGAAGATACATTATTTCCAAAGATACCATGAGAAAGAAAATGTTGCTACAGCTAATACAATGCTGTTGTTGTCTCGTTTATATCAATATTCTTCTGATAAGTTCTTTCGGTTTCTAAAATCGGAATTCTTCTCTGATTCCTTTGAACCGGAAATCGCATTTAACTTACAAGAGAAAAGTGTTGATAGTATCCCTGACGCAACCATTACTCAAGAGAGCTTCAAGATTGTAGTTGAGACAAAGATGTCCGACTGGTTTTATTCTGATCAGCTTATGAGGCATCTGAATTCCTTTAGTGGTGAAAAGTATAAGGTAATGATTACGCTGGCACCAGAACTGATGGTAGAAGACAAAAAAGAGATATTTGAAAAGCAACTCAAAGAATATAATGCTACACAAGACCATCCGGTCATCCACATAAACACTACCTTTGAAGGCATAGCAAATGCGATTCAAGAGGTTATCGATGATAAGGATTATGATATGCAAGAAGTACTAGATGACTACTTAAATTATTGCTATAACGATGGTCTTATAGCGGTATCTGATTCATGGAAATACATGAGAATGCAGCTTGCAGGTACAACACTTGATTTCAATATTAGAGAAGACATCTACTACGATAATGCTGAGCGTGGTTTTAGAGCACATGATTATTTGAGTTTATATAAGAATAAGAGTGTACGTGCAGTGGGTAAAGTCTGTGCTCGGATTACCGCAGTTGAAACCGAAAATGGTATGCAATATGAAGCTGAATTTGGGGATTTGACTGATCAAAGAAAAGAAAAAATTATCAAGGCTATCGCAGACGGTGATGAACATGGCTATGATTTAAGAACGATTAAGCACCGGTATTTCTTTGTGGAAAAATTCTATGAGACGGATTTTAGTAAGATAACACCTCGAGCACCAATGGGTACACGAATATTTGACTTATCACAAATTTTAGAGACAGAGCATCTGCCTGAAACTCAGGGAATAGCAGAGTTGCTTAAAACAAAGACATGGAGTTAATAGATGGGAGGATATAAGATGGCTAATTCAAAAGTTCCTGTTGCTACAACGATTCCTCTATCCCCGATGGATGGAGAGGAGTTTTATGCAATTATTACTCAGGAAGAAAGAAATAAGAGAAAGTGGAATATAATGTGGTTGTTCCGTAAAGGATGTGGAGTGGCACACTTTTGTGTGGAGACAAGCGCGGATAATGATGATGGTACCATGACACCAGATGGAATTAAGGCATTGGATGCTATAGGGCGTTTTGATGAAAACAAAGAAATGCTCCTCGAGGAAAAATAATGGCTAAAAGAGATCGTTATAATGTGTTGGTTATACTTACAAATAATGCGGCTCTCATATGGAAAGAAGCTCGTGGGATTGCACCGGATTCGTCAGCAGATAAGCTGGACGATGCTATGCTCGAATGGCAAAGCGAATTGACAAAAACATTGAAAATTTGGATTGATAAAGGACTCGCAATGACCGCAGGTGAGCTGATTCTTGCACGTGCAAATCTTGGTGCAGTCGTTGAGTCGTGGCTTAAATTTTTTTACTGTGTTTATTATGAAGATTATTGTAAGAGCCCGATTACAAATAATAAAGGTAAAATGATAGAGCCGGAAAAAGCCTCATTCGATAATCTTAAAGATTTTAGTAGTGGGAAGCTATGGGATGATGTAAATTCACCGGTATACGCTTGGGTTGATTCTGTTCAGCATAAAAGGAATGCAATTCATTCGTTCAGATATAGAGATATTGGAACTGCACAGGAATTTTTGGATGATATTGATCATCTTTATAATTTTGTAGAAAATGTGCTTTCACACTTTCCACCACTTGAGGACTATATCGAGGCATATCCTGCGGACTATGTTATGAATCCATATTCTGATTGATATGTTCCCACGAACAGTAAAACCGTTGATATGTTCCCGCATACCTCGAAAACGCTAAAAAAGCCGTTGACATGTTCCCACTTACGTAAGATTGAAAACCTGCCATCTGACATCAGTTGACCAAACTCGGGCCATGTGGAGACCATAATCCTGTTGCAACGCCGAAATGCTTGATGAATAGGGGGGTATAGAACTTCAGACGGAAACATGTTTTGACGTGAGAGGATACTTTCACGTCTTTTCTTTTAGTAGAATATTAATGTGCCACCACATTTTATATAGAGAGTGAAGGAACACAAATGAAGCAGTAATTGCAGTATCGTTTTTTCTAAAATGTCCAGTAGCTCGCTTGGTAATTTCATTTACGGATTTTTCTGTCTCATCACTTTGTTTCTGTAAAAAATTAGCCATTTTGCGGCCATCTTTTTTTGAAATTCTCAATAAAGGGTTTCCGTATCATATTTCTGCTGCTGTAATGTCTATTTATCATAGAAATATATATTGCTTTCATATGAGTCATTCTAAAATTGGCATTTACATTCCATTTGTTGTTTTGTGATATAGACAGTGTCACCGTTATCGAAGGCTGTCACTGTAGATGCTACAAAATATTTCGGCCATTTTATGTGGGGGCTGTTGCATTCCGGTTCTGATCCATTCAGACAGTACATTGTATGTGGCGCCGCTCCAGAAATGGGATAGAACTGGAGCGCTATTGCTATCATTCGGAATTAACTCAACAAACAGTTCATCTATGAATCGTAGAATCGTTTCTCCCATACCTGCATTTAGCAGCACAAGATAAGAATTCACAAACTGCTGGATTGTGGAAAACAATGTTGTCCAACAGGAAAGCGGATCATCCATACCAGCATAGGGAGAGATAGCTTCTTGAACCGTCTTCCAATTTGTTCTCATATAGCTGTCCAGAATCTCTTCTTTGCTGTTGTAATTACGATAGTAGGCCATACGCGATACCCCGGCCTTCCGGACTATATCAGATATAGTTATCTGCTCATTCCTGTTATTCTCAAGCAATAGAATGAAGGCTGTTTCGATGCTTTCTTTTACTACTTGGTTTGACAATTGATTGGAAGTATGCAGTGATTGCAGCTGTTTATTCGAACTTGCTGTTCTTGACATTACAGTTTCGCCTCCTTTGTCACATCGGTTTATATACTATTGCTATGCCGAAGTAGACATGATAAGATGGTGTTACATTTGTAACGCCATCTTATCATATTTATCCCATAATAACAAGTCCGAAAACTATGATATATTCATGTGGGAGAACGGCTTTTCATGGGTTTTGATGACCTGCGCCTAATCAATAAATAACAAATCGGAAAGGAGATGCTATTATGCATTATTCAGGGGTATTAAACAGACCGCCCTACGAAAGCGATTCTATTCTATTAGAGGTAACATCCGGCTGTTCCCACAACAGCTGCAAGTTTTGCAGTTTCTATAAAAAGGTTCCATTCAGAATGTCTCCTATGTCAGAAATTGAAGAAGATATACTTGAGATTAGCAGAAAGAGTCCTGGCGCAGAGCGAGTATTTTTACAAAGCGCTGAACCCTTTGTCTTAAACTTCGAAAAGTTGAGAGATATAGGGATAAAAATAAGAAAGCATTTACCAAACTGTAAAAGCATCGGCTCATATGCTCGCATAACAAATTTTAGAAATAAATCGGTGGAACAGTTAAAGGAGCTAAGAAAGCTTGGGTATGATGGTCTATTCATAGGTGTGGAATCAGGTGATAATGTTCTGCTGGATCGTATGAACAAGGGCTATAGGGCGGAAGAGGCGGCTGAACAATGCAAAAAGCTTGACGAAGCGGAGATCACTTATATCATCACAATTATTAACGGACTTGGTGGAAAAGGTTATGGATTGGATCATGCTGTTAAAACAGCAGAACTTTTTAATCAGCTGCATCCTATTATAGTAGGTATGTCTCAGTTAACACTTTTCCCAGATACTCCACTCAACGATGATGTTAAAAATGGAAATTTTGAAGAGGCTGGCGAAAAAGAACGGTTGGTAGAATTAATTGAATTTGTTAAACGCCTTGAAATACCCGTTTTTTTTGCTGGTGTCCATGTTTCCGTGACTACACCAGCTATGGGAAATTTACCAAAAGATAAAGAAAAGATATTGGCTGTTCTAAATAATGCTTTGATAAACACGAAAGAAGAGGATTTGAAAGAGTATCGCAATAATGTCAGATCATTATAAAAGAGCTTAGGTTTAGATTTGACAACAGAATTTGCTATTATGGTATATAAAATTATACAGGAGGCAAAAGCATGAAATACGCTAAACTTTTTAGCCAAGGAAGAATTGGGAATGTTCAGACTAAAAACAGAATTGTAATGACTGCAATGGGTGTGGATATTTCTCACTATGATGGTACTGCCAACGAAAATACAATCGCTTATTATGCAGAACGAGCCAAGGGTGGCGTAGGTCTCATCATTACGGAGTATACACGAATAAATGAAAAAGATGGAGTTGTGGCGCCAGCACAGCTTTCTATGTCTTCCGACAAATATATAAAACCTTTTTCAAAAGTAGTGGATGCAGTACATCAGGAAGGAACAAAAATTTTTGTGCAGCTTCATCACCCAGGACGTCAAAATGTTGTGATATTTCCGACGATGTGGGGGATAAACAAAAAGCTGGCTAAAATAATTCCTGGATATTGGAAGTGGTTTTTCTCCATCCTTGCAAAGCAAGACGCGGACTCGATGTCTGACCCCAAAATGCAGAAAATGTTGAACAAATATATGAGGCCTTTACGTGCCCCCAGTAACGTACCAGCAGGTCTAGGTCTTTCTGTATTTGGAAGCCAACGGATTGAACCGCTGTCCGTTGCTGAAATCAAGGTGCTGGTACGGCAGTTCATTGATGCTGCGGTCAGGGTTAAAAAGTCCGGCGCTGATGGAATTGAACTCCATGCGGGACATGGATATCTGCTCAACCAGTTTCTTAGTCCACATACTAATATACGCACTGACAAATATGGTGGCAATACCGAAAATCGAACGCGTATTTTGAAAGAGATTATCCAGGGTATCCATCACGTATGCGGAAGAGACTTTCCTGTGGTCGTTCGTCTGACAGTAGATGAATTTTACGAAAAAATTGGTTATCCCGAACAAGGTATCCATTTGTCTGAAGGCGTAAAAATTGCTAAGGCTTTAGAAAGCTTTGGTGCGGATGCAATTGATGTAACGGCTGGTACAGTGGAGACGCTTTTTGTCATACAGGAACCTAACAGCTTTCCTCTCGGTTGGAGAAAATATATGGCACAGGCGATAAAAGAGGCTGTGAGCATTCCGGTAATAGCAGTGGGGATGATTAGAACGCCAGATATGGCAGAGAAGTATTTGGAGGAAGGCGTACAGGATTTTATCGGACTGGCGCGTCCCCTTCTTGTTGATCCCCATTGGGCAAAAAAAGCTGAACTCGGTCAAGATAAAGATATTCAAAGGTGTATTGGCTGCCTTTATTGTATTGAAAGCTACGAAAAAGGTCTCACCAATGGTCATCCAGTACAATGTTCCTTAAATCCTCGTACTTGTCGCGAGGCAAAACTAACGGAGCAGATGGCTGATGGGAAGAGGCGAAAGATTGTTATTATTGGAGCGGGGCCGAGTGGACTTACCGCCGCCCGTGAATTGGCTATCCGTAATTTTGATGTGACCGTGCTTGAAAAAGAATCGGAGTCAGGTGGGCAACTTCAGCTTGCAAAAATCCCGCCACACAAAGAAAGGCTTGCTTGGTGTTATGAGGATTTGGAGTATCAGGCAAAAAACGGCGGTGTAACAATCATATATAATACTACAGCTTCAAAACAGCTTATTCAATCCATGAATCCATATGCGGTTATTGTAGCAACGGGTGCATCTGCATTTAAACCCAATATACCGGGAGCTGATGCAGAGTATGTGACTACCACAACGTCAATACTTGACGGCAGTTTGAAGCCCCTGAACAAGAATATTGCTGTGGTCGGTTCAGGCATGACGGGCATTGAAACAGCCGAACTGCTGGTGGAGCAAGGAAATCGTGTAACTGTTATCGAAATGGCTGACAAAATCGCACAGGGTGCTTTTAACGTTGGTGTGTGGGAGGTAATGCAGTCACTTGATAACGGCGAGACAGTTTTTCTACCTGGATGCAGGCTGGAACGTATTGAAGATCACAAACTCACATTAGTCCAGAAGAATGCTGTACGGGAAATATTACGATTTGACATTATTGTGCTTTCGCTTGGTGTACGCAGCAATACGGAAGCGATTGATGAGCTGAAAGGATGCTGTGAAAAATTCTATGTAATAGGTGATGCGAAAAAGCCGGGACGCATTAAAGATTCAGTACATGAAGCCTTTCATCTTGCACAAAGCATATGAAGCATATAGGGAGACAAGGCGATGATTCGATTTAAGCAATAGATGTAAAGAATAAGATAGTATAAAGAAAAAGATTCTTCGGCAATCGAAGAATCTTTTTAAGCATAATACAGTATGCACTATACCATAAGTAATAATAAAAGTCTAGTAATATTTTTGATACACGGTACAATTAAGATACCGGTTAAGAAGAATCCTAATTAAAGGAGGTTATTAATGAATTCAATAGTATCAGATTGGTATGAAAAAAAGGAACATGTTGATGAAATGAGGGGCTGGGATAAAGGAAAGTTAAAGATTTGGGAACAACAGGTTGCAGATATGTTCCCTCATGGAGCAAAAATACTTGATGTTGGCAGCGGAATGGGAAGAGAAGCTTTTACGCTTAAGAGGCAGGGGTTCGAGGTAATTGGACTTGATATTTCAAAATATGCAGTTGAAAAAGCAAATGAAGAAGCATTGAAGGCAGATTGTAAGGTGAAATTTTATCACTATGATGGCGAAGTTATTCCTTTTAATGATGAGACATTTGATATAGTTATCATATGGAATCAGAGTTTTGGATTGTTATATGGAGAAGATTACAAGAAAAGCTTTATATGTGAATGTAAGCGTGTTTTAAAATCCGGAGGGCTGTTCAGCTATTCAGGACATTATATGCAATACATAATGAAACACTATGATTACTGTCTTGAAGAAAATAAATTCTACCCTTACAAGGAACGAGATATCTATTGGGAAACATTCTCTCGAGAAGAATTAGAGAATTATGCAAAGCAGGCTGCTTTTGATGTTCTGATGAGTGGAGAAGGTGAGATATGTGTACCGGAAGACGGCGTTATTTTATATTGTCTATGTAAAAAATGAAGTGATTCCAAATTGAAAAAAGATAGTTCAACGGAATATTGGAATAAGGTTGGAACAGAAGAATGGATTGAGGCAGCACAGCGTAATGATTTTCGTATTCACTACATTATACCTTTTACTTTGCAGGCTATTGGAGAGGTAAGGGGTAAACACATTTTGGATTTAGGGTGTGATGAAGGAGGATATTCAAGAGCACTTGCTGATAAAGGTGCAGTTGTAACGGCTGTTGATTGTTCAGAATCTATATTAGCTTATGTTGCTATGATAAAAATATTAGAGTACATACGCACATTTCCGGCAGGACCTGCCAGGTACTGTTGGATACCATATGAAGCAGATAACATAGTAGCGAAAAACTTTATGAAGCAATGATTTGAATAGGAATTTTTTTGAAATTATGTTATTGTTTATATTATATACAGTACAATACATTTTCCGGAGGCATATGATGAAAGATATGTTATTCCAATACCTGAAAAACTATACAAACGTGCCTGACGAAGCACTTAAGGAGGTCATAGAACATCTTCCGGTCCGATGCTTCAAAAAGGGAACGATACTTCTGGAACAAGGGGATGTCTCATCTAAGTGTTATTTTGTCCTAAAAGGATTAATACGTCAGTTTTCCGTTGATACGGATGGCAATGAAAATACGTCAAATTTCTATTCGGAGAATCAAGTTGCGTCCGTATATAACCCGCAGCGTTCGCATGAGGCTTCAAAGTATAGTCTTGTTTGTTTGGAAGACGCTATATTGCTTGATGGAGACTTGAACGATGAAACACAGATGTATGCAAAATATCCTTTTCTGGAAACCATGGTGAGAAAGATGCTGGAAGAAATCACGTCTAATATTCATGATGATTATGCAGATTTACTTTCTTTTGGTCCGGAAGAAAGGTATCTGGCATTGTTAGAGAAGCGCCCGGGACTTGCCGAGCGCATTCCGCAAAATCAATTGGCAAGCTTCTTAGGTATACGGCCGGAATCATTGAGCCGCATCAAGAGAAGGCTTAATCCCCTTAAATAAAAGCCACAGAGGAAGCAGAATCTCGCAGTACATCGGAAGTTTCAGGATGGATGCAATTGCGGTTTCCTCATAGCCTGGAATGCCTAAACCTAACAGACTGTCGACAATATAGCCGCAGAATGCAATTATCAGCAGGATACCCAATACTTTCGGCAGAAAATGTGATTTGATAACCAGATAACCCATTGGGAAAAGCCACAACCCCCAGAAAAACCCTGAAATAAGAATTCCGTATTTGTGCAGCTCAAAAAACAGAAACAGCATATTTTTTGGTTGACCGGCAAACGTTCCTGCAACTGATGGACCACTATTTGCCATAAGTAACGCCATATAATTGCTTAATTCGTTTATCATTGAAATCGGAATCGAAACCAGCATGAATATAACCATAAGCGCCGCTATATTCCCTTTAACCGGCTTAAGGAGCTTATATAATAGCAGAACAATAAAAATATGACTGATCTGTACAACCAGAGAGCTGAGTATACTGAGTCTGAAAAGACCACTGTTTGTGAGAATATTTGCTATTGTTGCATCCGCATCCCCAGGGACGATAAGGAATTGGGGGATGTACATGATGCCGAATGCGCCCAGGGGGATCATTAATGTGTATAATAATCCTGCTATTCTGGCAGTATTATTTTGCAATTTATAATTGAAACGATTTTCCATAATTTATCCTTTCTTTTAAGTTTGATGATAATATTGTATATCATCTCTCTTCATCCTGCATTGACTTAAGTCAATTTACAACGATATCTTTTATTACCAAACTTCTCCTGACAATGAACCACAAGGCAAAAAAGGTGAGTCCATTTTCTATGCCCTGGTTATATTGGGCTCTTACTGCCCGGTAAATCGAGGCAGGGTCAGTTACGAAACAAAATTGTTAAAAATGAGTTACGCTAGCTTTGATGGACCAGCTTCGTGATTGTATAATAAAATCATTTTCCTAAACATACTCCGCCGCCAAGGCCCCACCAGGCTCAAGCGGCATCTTTTTTGACCGTTCAAGGCATGTGGAATCCATAACCCTGTTGCAAAAGAAAAGTAGTTAAATTATGGGATATAAGTAATATAAATTCACTAGAATTGAGGACATGAGAGTGAAAACTTTCACGTCCTTTTTTAATAGAAAATACATGGGATTACCTGACGTCCATGTGGAGCTGGAAGCAAAGAATGTATTAGGGAATGAGCTGGTCATAAGCATTGCAAGTGAATTTATTGAAAATGGTGGGGAAGATACTGAGAAGCAGAGGAAATCAAACATCATTAAGTATTTCCCGATAGGAACAGTATATTAAAGGAAGTGATATCTGAAAAGGATAAATTTCAAAAAATAATTCACAGAAAGAATGGAAGTAGAATTCGTTTAGCAATATTTTCCTGACACCGTGCGACATCTTCTATTTCTGCTGCCATATGCCTCAGGCTTATGGAAATATGTCTGACTTCCTCTAATGCTCATTCAGGGTAAAGCAGCTTCGGCACTGGAATAATAATCTTTGTCGTTTCTTTATAAAAATATTAAAAATATCATTTAGATACTTGACAAACAAATAATTAGTAACTATAATGGTTACAAAAGGAGACGCTTATGTATTCAAGTAAATTATCAGTAAGTATTCATATATTAAGTCTGATTGCGTTGATGGGAGATCACCCCTTGACATCAGAGTACATTGCTTCCAGTGTTAATACGAATCCCGTACTTGTCAGGCGTTTAATGAGCCGTCTGAAAAGGGCAAAATTAATCAAAACGAGTACTAAGCTTGGTGTGACAGGTCTTGCAAAAAAAGCAGAAGATATTACGCTCCTTGATATTTTTCTCGCAGCGGAAGACCACCGGGATTTATTCGGTATTCACAGCAATACCAATCAAAACTGTCCCGTAGGAGCAAAAATAGAAAGTACGCTGAAACACTTATACGGCAATATACAAACCGCAACAGAAGAAAAGTTATCTGCTGTCACTTTGGCGGATATCATAAAAGATTTTAAATAAATTATCAGGAGGTGTGTTATGAAGATAGCAATTATTGGTGCAACCGGTATGGCCGGCAGTGCACTGTACAAAGAAAGTACCTTACGGGGACATGATGTGACTGCCATTGTCCGAGATAAAGAAAAAGCAGTTTCTTTGTTTGGAAGTGGTGCCAAGGTAATCGATAAAGACATATTTGATTTAACGAAATCCGACCTTGAAGACTTTGAGGTTATTGTAAATGCTTTTGCTACCGCTCCGGCTAAAGCATATCTGCACCTGGACCTGGCTGCGAAGCTTATCGGCTTTTTCCGTGAGACAAAAAGCCCCAGGCTGTTTTTTATTCTTGGTGCGGCCAGTCTGCTGGATGAAAACGGCAAGCTGTATTTAGACACCTTAAAGACGGTTCCTGATGCCGCTTCCTGGATATCCATTCCAACGGAAGCCTATAAGACACTTAATTTTTTACGCGGTATTGAGAATGTGAACTGGGTAGGAGTATCTCCTTCGGTTACATTTATTGCCGGAGAAGCTACGGTTCCTCTTTTGGGAACGGATAGTCTTCTGACCTCCGGGAAGGGAGAGTCGATTGTGACAAGCGGAACTATGGCTGTTGCAATTCTCGATGAAATCGAGAAACCGCAGTTTATCCGTACAAGATTTACCGTATGTAATCAATGATCTAAATAATCAATAATCTAAATGGAGGTATATTTTATGAGTAAGACAATTGGAATTATTACAGGCAGTTTAAGAAAAAATTCTTTTAGTGGAAGTATTGCCGATTATGTTAAGAATAACGCACCGGCAGGCTATACGGTTAAACTAATTGATATCGGAGGCCTTCCTCTTTACAGTCAGGATTCTGATGGTGAAGAATTAAAGGAGTACACAGACTTTAGAAATGAAGTTAAAGCTTTGGACGCCGTACTTTTTATCACACCGGAGCACAACCGTTCCATTCCGGCAGCATTGAAAAATGCACTGGATATAGGCTCAAGACCTTATGGTCATAATGTATGGAGCGGAAAACCGGGTGCGGTAATCAGCCAGTCTCCCGGAGGAATCGGCGGATTTGGAGCAAATCATCATTTGCGTCAGGTGTTGGCATTTCTGAATGTTTTAACACTTGCCCAGCCCGAAGCGTATATCGGAGCATACCACACATTGATTGATGAAAACGGAGTATTAAGCAACGAAGGCACCAAAGGATTTATTGATGAATTTTTAGCAGCCTTTGCCGCATGGATTGAAAAAGTAGCATAATGATATAATAGGGAAACAGCATTAGCTTAGCCGTTTCCCTTTTTATTTGCTAATTATGGTGAACAGAAGGTGCAATAGATTATTTAATCATGTAATGGGTGTGAAATGAAAGTAAAAGATGTTATAATATAGAAAAGGATACGATAATGGACAGAATATCCGCAGAAAGGATGAAGATAATGGGAAAATTTGAAAATGCTGAGAAAATTGGGATAAGAAATAAAAAGACAAATGAGCTACTGGCAATCTACCCTGATAAGGCAGAGGGAAGTGATGAGGAAATTACAAAGAAAGTGTCAGACTGGTATTATATGCAAAATTGCTCGGCAGAAGAAGAGCTTAGAACTGCTTATGTTGATATAGTAACACCGGAGGAATTAAAATCACTTAACTAAAGAAGGTGCATACTATTTTATTAAATGACAAAAATGGCAGGATAAAGATTATTAAGGGCGGACCATATGTTGTTACGGGATGCATACCGCTTGTAGAGAAGATAATTATTCCTGTAGACAATCATTACGAATATCAGACAGGTCAGGAATATCCATTGCAGTCTGAATATGCACTGTGCCGATGTGGACACTCAAAGCACATGCCTTTTTGTGATGGCTGTCATGAGAAAGTTGGGTTTGTTGGCAATGAAACAGCTTCCAGAATGAATTATATTGACAGGGCAGAGCGAAGAGAGGGTCCGCAACTGACTTTATTAGATGATAATCGATGTGCCTTTGCGCGCTTTTGCCACAGGGAAGAGGGAAAAGTGTGGAATTTGATAGATAAGTCCGACGATCCCAACCTAAGAGACGAGGCAATTAAAGGTGCTAATGAATGTCCCGCAGGAAGGCTTGTGGTACTTGATCAGGCAGGAAAAGAAATAGAACCTGACTTTGAACCGTCAATTGAGCTTTTAAAAGACTTTTCCAAGAATGCTTGTGGTCCTATTTATGTAAAGGGAAGGATTCCCTTGGAATCTTCGGATGGTATGCTCTATGAGTTAAGAAACCGGATGACACTTTGCCGGTGTGGGAAATCCGTTAGAAAACCGTTCTGTGATGCTTCTCATATTACTACATAGAATTGTGTATTCAAGCCATGTGGAGACCATAGTCCTGCTACAGAAGAAAACAGTCAAATGAAGGATTAAAGTAATTGAAAGCCACTAGAATTGAGGACATGAGAGTGAAAGCTTTCACGTCCTTTTTTGACAGAGAAATTCATGGGATTACTCATTTTACATAGATGTCGGAAAACTATAACGTGAGAAAAATTTATATTGACAATAAGTGAATGTTCGTTTATTATAGAATTATGTTGAGGTGATATCATGAGAAAAAAAGATGATGAAAAAGAGAGAAGCATAAAAGAAGCGGTAATCAAACTCATTCTTGAGGAAGGTTTTCACGGTGCTTCTATCTCAAAAATCGCGAAGATGGCTGGGGTTTCGCCGGCAACAGTATACATCTATTATGAAAATAAAGAAAACATGCTGCAGAATATTTATAATGAATATTCCGAAGATATTTTTGATTATTTACTTAGCTGTGTGGACTTGAAGATGGACGGGCAGCAGCTTATTGAGATACTCATTAGAAGTTACTACAACTATATCATTCAAAATAAGGAAATCTTCAGCTTTGTAGAGCAGTTTTCCAACTGTCCTTCCCTGGTTAACAGCTGTTCAGGAAAAAAGGGAGTCTGTCATATTTACAGCCTGATTGAGGATATGAAGAAAAAGCAGATCATTAAGAATTACCGTTATGATAATCTGCTGGCCATTATCTTTTATCCGGTCAAGGCCATTGCTGTGGATAACCATAAGAGTGAGGCGGAGAGAGCAGATTTATTAAAGGAGATGATTATAATCATACAGGATGCGGTATTAATACAATAAAAGTTTCAGCGAGATATTTTTGTAAACATAACTTGCAAAAAATCTCGCAATTATTAACTATTTATAATAAACGAATATTCATTTAATACAAAAGGAAAGGATGATAGTATGTCAGAGAATAATAATAACAGGGGAATTGTTTTTCCCGTATCCAATACGGTTTTATTGCCGGGTGTCACAACAAAGTTTTTTATAAAAACACCCGAAGAAGTGCAGCTGCAATTTTTAAGAGACGAGAATAGTACCAACATTGCATTGCCGTTAAAGCAGAATTTCGGACAGAAAGGTCTGATGGAAGAAGATTTTTACCGGATGGGGGTAATCTTTACGGTCAATGATACCCGGAAAACAGAGAGCGGTATCCAGCTTACGGTTCATATTGCAGAACGGGTAGAAGTAAAGGAACTGAATATCGAAAGCGGTCTGATATTAGCCGGATATGAGACCATCCCGGACAAAACGGACTTAGACCATAAGAGTCAGGAAGAGATGCTTGACTATCTAAAGAAGGTAATTCGTGAAATCAGTGTGAAATTCCAGGGCGGCGAACAGTATATCCGGATTGTGGAAGAGTTTAAGGATTTAAATGGCCTTATGGTATATTTAAGCCAGTATATGCCTATTTCAAATGAAGAAAGGTATGAACTGCTCGAAATAGAGTCCTTAAAAGAGAGAAGTCTGCGGTTCATGGATCATCTGTTAAAACAGAAGGAAGCCATAGAGCTGCAGCTGCAGATTTCAGAGAAATTTTCAGAGAAAGCCAACAAATATTACAGAGAATCCGTACTGCGGGAGCAGCTTAAAGCCATTCAGGAGGAATTAAATGAAGGCAATGAGGACGAAAATAAAAAAGAGAAGGATTATCTGACCAAAATTAAAGAAGCGCAGATGCCGTCTGATATTGAAAAGAGTGCCCTTGAAGAACTGGATAAACTAAATGCCCAGGGACCCAACAGTTCGGAGTATAATGTTATCCGCAATTATCTGGAACTGCTGGTACAGCTTCCCTGGAAAAAAGCAGAGCAAAGTTCTATTGATCTGGGCAAAGCCAGACAGATTCTGGATGAACAGCACTATGGACTGAATAAGGTCAAAGACCGGATTATACAGCATTTGGCTGTTATGAAGCTGAAAAATGACAAAAAGGGATCCATACTTTTGCTGGTGGGACCTCCCGGTACCGGTAAAACCAGTCTTGGCAAAAGTATTGCGGAAGTATTGGACAGACAGTATATCCGTTTGAGCTTAGGCGGTATCCGGGATGAAGCTGAAATCCGGGGGCACCGCAGGACCTATATAGGAGCTATGCCGGGTAGGATTATTCAAAGCATCCGAAAGGCAGGAGCCAATAACCCGGTCATGGTTCTCGATGAGGTAGACAAGCTGACAGCCGGCGGTTACAGCGGTGATCCTGCGAGCGCTTTGCTGGAGGTCCTTGATCCGGAACAAAACAACAGCTTTACCGACCATTATCTGGATCTCCCCTATGATCTGTCCGATGTTTTCTTTATTGCCACGGCAAATTCCCTGGAAAGCATTCCGGGACCATTATTGGACCGAATGGAAGTGATTCCGGTTTCCAGCTATACCGTTGATGAAAAATTCCATATCGGAAGAAATTATTTAATACCATCTGTTTTAGAAGAACACGGATTGTCAAAAGAACAGCTGGTTGTAGAAGATGAGATCCTTTATAAAATTATCAACGATTATACACTGGAAGCCGGAGTCAGGGGACTGAAAAAACAACTGGCAGCGCTTGCCAGAGTGGCTTCCGAAAAGATTGTTTCGAACAAAGCAGAGATTCCTTATAAAATTCAGATGGAAGAGCTGGAGGAACTTCTTGGCAGACAGGTTTCCAGACATGACAAAGCGCAGCAGGATAATCCCCCGGGAGTTGTTACCGGACTTGCCTGGACACCGGTAGGCGGCGAAATCTTATTTATTGAAGCTACCGATATGCCGGGCAGCGGAGAGGTTATATTGACCGGTAAACTGGGAGAGGTAATGAAGGAATCGGCAAGAATTTCCTTGAGTCTGTTAAAATCCAGGCTGCCTTTAAATACCGTTAACTTTAAAGAAAGAGATCTGCATATCCATGTGCCCTCCGGAGCGGTTCCCAAAGACGGTCCATCCGCCGGAATTACATTATTCACTGCGCTTGCTTCCTTAATTACAGGCCAAAAAGTGGATTCCAAAATTGCCATGACCGGTGAGATTACATTAAGAGGTGCCGTACTTCCAATAGGAGGTTTGAAGGAAAAATTACTGGGTGCCCAAAGAGCAGGTATTAACAAAGTGCTTATACCAAGAGATAATCTGATTGATTTAAAGGATGTGCCGGAAGAAGTAAAGAACCAGCTTACGGTGATACCGGTTGAAACTATTGAAGATGTATTGAAAGAAACTTTGGGAATTTCTCTGCCAAGAATCGAGCATATGTTTCTTCAAAAGGGAACCAAAGGCTTATTCCAGGAGGTATAAATAGTAAAGCAGGGGTGGACAGATAAAACAGGTCTTTTCAAGTCTCAAGCGGTATCTTTTATAATTTTACTCATTGGGTGAGAACTGTTATTGACACTGCACACATTGAAAACACTGGATTTCAAGGCTTGTATATAATAAAAGTAAATATGTCAACTCAACTTTATCCCTCGATATGTGTTTATGGAACATATCGAGGGTATATTTTTTGTATAGAGTTTACGATTAGATGATAAAATTTCCATTTGGATGATTGTATGATATAATTTAATTAATAATAAAATGGCATAAGGGATAAAAGTATTAATTAAAAGTACATCTAAAATATAGAAATGGAGGGGACATGGAAATTAAATTCAAAGATCAATTATCATTAGGGGTTGCATCGGCAGCAACTCAGATTGAGGGAGGTAATTGTGAACATAACTGGAATGACTGGTATACAAGAGGGAATATCAAAGATCATTCCAGTCCGGTCCGTGCAACGGATCATTATCACCTATGGAAAGAAGATGCGGATCTTATGGCTTTGATGAAGATTAAGCATTATCGGATGGGAGTTGAGTGGGCGAGAATATGTCCAAATGAAGGAGAAGTAGATGAGGAGGTAATTGCACATTATAGAGAGGAGCTGCAATATTTAAAGGAACAAGGAATTACGGTTCTGCTTACGATACATCATTTCACCAATCCCATGTGGTTTGAGCGAAAAGGGGCATTCACACAGAAAGAGAACATAAGATACTTCCTTGATTTTGTGAAACTTATTGTAAATGTATTCGGAGGCCTTGTTGCTGAGTACATAACAATTAACGAACCTAATGTATATGCAACCAATTCCTATTACTTTGGGGAGTGGCCTCCCGGAGAAAAATCACTTTCGCAAGCGGTTTCAGTAATGTCAAATATGGCAATCTGCCATATTAAAGCTTACCAGATGATACATAGTATGCGTGAGTCAATGGGATATCAGGATACAAAGGTGAGTTTTGCCAATCACGTTCGTGTCTTTGATCCACAAAATCCGAGAAATCCCTGGCATTGTATTTGTGCTAAGCTATTAGATTGGTTTTTCCAAGGGGCTATAACCGAGGCCATATCCACAGGTGATTTTAAATGGCCGCTAAAAAGATCAAAAGATATCTCACATGGCGAATATCTGGATTTCATTGCAATTAATTACTATACACGGAGTACGGTATCGGGGTTTGGCGATGGGGTCAAGCAGGATGCACCGAAGAATGATCTGGGATGGGAGATCTATCCGGAAGGGCTTATTCGTTGTACTGCTCATATTTATCAGCTTTTAAAACGACCGATTTATATTACTGAGAATGGCACCTGCGATAATCAGGATGCATTTCGATCAAAATATATCTACGAACATTTAAAAGTAATAAGCGAGTCCAACCTTCCGATAACAAGGTACTATCACTGGTGTTATTGTGATAACTTTGAATGGGTGGAAGGAGAAAGTGCACGCTTTGGACTGGTACATGTCAATTATGAGACCCAAGAAAGAACAATCAAAACTTCTGGCAGGTTTTTTACCAGGATGATTGAAGAAAGCGGTATATCGGAAGAACTTTATAGAGAATATGTAGAACCACTAAAGTATCACTATTAATATGAAAGATAGAAAGGCTAAAGGAGAATGTGCTTTGATTACAACTGATGAAAGAAGCTTTCGTTTAGATACAGATTGTACGACCTATCTTATTGGCAAAACAAAGTACGGGCATTTGGAGCATATTTATTATGGAAACCTGTTAAGTAAAGAGGATGGAGTGAATGTTCTGGCTCAAAAACGGTCCATTATGGTTGGCAGCAGTGTTCTTTACAGCAGGGAAGATGATGTATATAGTCTGGATGGTATGTGTTTAGAATGGTCGGACAATGGAAGGGGTGATTACCGCTACAGTCCAACGGAATTTAAAATGCCTGATGGCAGCTTTGTTACCGATTTCATTTATGAAAGGCATGAAATACTGGAGGGCACGGTTGCAATGGAGGCCATGCCTACAGCCTATGGCGGTGATCAGACTCTAATCATAATATTAAAGGATAAGACATATCCTATTTTTATTGACCTGTATTATACAGTATTTAAGCAGACGAATGTGATTAGCAGAAGAGCGGTTGTAAGGAATGAAGGAAGTGTTCCTGTCACAATCCGCCGTATCATGAGTATTTCTATGGATTTACCGGATGAATGTTTTCAGATGTACACCTTAGATGGGGGCTGGATTAAAGAAGGTAACTTGCATAAGCGACCGGTTTCCTACGGAATTACGGTAAATTCTTCCACAACAGGAGCAAGCAGTAATCGTCATAATCCTGCGTTTTTATTAGCGGAAGCTGATGCGAATGAAGACTATGGAAGTGTATATGCCTTCAATATGATTTATAGCGGGAACCATTATAGTATAATAGAAAAAAATGAACGGGATTACGTCCGTGTATGTATGGGAATTAATCCTCATTTATTTGAATGGATATTATCTCCGGAGGAGAAGTTTGAAACACCGGAATGCGTGATGAGCTATAGCAGTCAGGGATTCAATGGCACAAGCCATAATATGCATGATTTCATTAATGAACATATCGTAAGAGGCGACTATAAGAAGAAGGAAAGGCCGATTCTGCTTAATAATTGGGAGGCACACTTTTTTGATTTTAATGAAGGAAAACTATTGCGGCTTGCCAGAGATGCGAAAAAATTAGGGATAGAACTATTTGTACTGGATGACGGCTGGTTTGGCGACCGCAATCATGATAGAGCGGGGCTTGGAGATTATAGGGTAAACCCTAAGAAATTACCGGACGGAATGAAGGCTTTTGCAGATAAAATAAGAAACATTGGATTAGATTTTGGCCTTTGGTTTGAACCGGAGATGGTGAATGAGGATAGCGAGTTGTATAGGAGCCATCCGGAATATGCTATTAAACTGCCAAACCGTCATTCGGTTTTAGGAAGAAATCAGTTGGTGCTGGATCTTTGCAAAAAAGAAGTTCGGGATTATATTGTAGAGCAGGTTAGCAGCATTCTGGATGAGGCAAAAATTTCTTATGTGAAATGGGATATGAACCGCCATATTGCGGAAGCATTTTCTACAGCTTTGAAAAACCAAGGTGAGTTCTATCATCGTTACATTTTGGGTCTCTATGAGGTGTTGACCAGGATATTCGGGCCCAGATCCCATATTTTGCTGGAGAGTTGTTCCAGCGGCGGCAATAGGTTCGACTTAGGAATGCTTTGCTATAGCCCGCAGATTTGGGCTTCTGACGATACGGATCCCATTGAGCGGTTAAAAATTCAGGCAGGTTTATCCTATTTTTATCCCCAATCCACCATGGGGGCTCATGTTTCGGGGTCTCCCCATCAGCAAACCTTACGTGAGACACCCCTTGCAACCCGTTTCCATGCGGCTTGCTTTGGATGCCTGGGGTATGAGTTGGACTTAAAGTATCTGTCACCGGAGCAAAGAAAAGATATTGCAGAGCAAGTTGCATTCTATAAGCAGTATCGAAAGATTTTTCAATATGGAAGATTTTACAGGGTTAAATCCTATAAATCCAATAAAGTTATATGGGAAACGGTAAGCGAGGATAAGGAAACCGCACTCACCGGCTTTTTTCAAACATTGGCCACCGCAGCAGAAAGCAGCGACAAGCTAAAGGTGATTGGCCTGAAAAAAGGAAGGTTTACCATTCGGACAAGATCGCAAAGGCTTTATATTGAGCGCTTTGGAGGATTAATAAAACACGTTGCACCTGTGGAGTTAAATCCCGATGGTGTAATTATGCGGGTAGCCAATCGCCATTATAGTCTGAAGGATTGTGTGGAAACCTATACCTGTTCTTCAGAGGCACTTGCAGCAGGAATACCATTATGCGAGCAGTTTATCGGGACGGGTTATCATGAAAGCATACGAATGCTTGGTGATTTTGGGTCAAATATGTATATTACAGAGAAGGAAAATGAACAGCAAAAGTAGCATTTATATTCAACGGCACAAACTTAAGATGCTCAGAAAACATGAGCAGGAATGGAGTAAAATATGGCAGTAAAAACTAAAAGAAATCATAATCGCTATATGTTTGGCCTTGGGACTATTGGCAGAGATATGCTTTATACAATTGTAAGCATGTATCTTCTATTCTTTTTGACGGATATTTTGGATTTGCCAGATTCCACTATGTGGTGGATGACGGGAGCAATGACCATACTTCGTATATTTGATGCTGTAAATGATCCAATCATGGGATTTTTAGTAGATAATACCCGCTCACGATTTGGAAAATTTAAACCATGGATTGTGATAGGAGGTATTCTTGGAGGTATTTTTACGGCTCTATTGTTCCATGATTTTGGACTAAACGGAGCAGGATATGTAATAATGTTTGTAGTAATCTATCTTCTCTGGGACTTAACCTATGGAGCCAATGATATCGCTTATTGGTCAATGCTTCCTTCCTTGACGCTTGACCAAAAGGAACGTGAGAAAACCGGTTCCTTTGCCAGAATCTGTGCCAATATCGGATTATTTACAACCGTAGTTGCTGTATTGCCTGTTACTGGCGCCTTGGGCGGAGATAAAAAAGCCTGGCAGATTACAGTAATCGCAATCGTATTGATTACATGGGCATTTCTTATGTTTACGGTATTTGGAGTGAAAGAGGATAAAAATATTAATGTTAAGCAAGAGTCCACTTCATTAAAGGAAATGTTCAGAATTTTATTCCAGAATGATCAGCTGTTGTTTACGGCTATATCAATGGCATTGTTTATGATTGGTTATTGCACTACCACCGCTTTTGGAGTCTATTTCTTTAAATATGCTTTTAAAAATGAAGGAATGTACTCGGTGTTTGCTGCGATTCTCGGAGTCTCACAGCTGGCAGCCTTATCTGTATTTCCCCTATTCTCAAAAAAATACAGCAGAAAAACTTTATATGCCTCGGCAACTATATTGGTAGTAGCCGGGTATGTAATATTCTTCCTTTCACCAATGAATATGCTGTTTATCGGCGCGGCCGGCATCCTTCTTTTTACCGGTCAGGCCTTCATACAGCTTCTGATGCTGATGTTTTTGACAGATACGGTAGAGTACGGACAGTGGAAGCTGGGACGTCGTAACGAAAGCATCACCTTCTCTGTACAGCCGTTTATAAATAAAATTGGGGGAGCAATTGCGAATGGGATTGTTGGTGTGACCTTGATTGTTTCCGGTATTAATGCTGCAGAGGCACCGGGGGATGTTACTGATTCCGGACTGTTGATTATGAAGCTGGCAATGTTAATTTTACCACTTATCTTTATTGTGATCGGTTACATCGTTTATTATAAGAAGTTCAAAATTGATAAGCAGATGTATGATAGCATAATATCGGAATTGGCTGCCCGTGGTGAAATAAATAGCGAACAGGAGTGATGTTCTATGCTGACAAAAAAAAGTCGTATCAAAGATGTGTATGCAAATCCAATTGGACGGGACATTATTGACCGAGTGCTCTTACAAATGAATATAAGCAAAAAGGCAGTTACCAATCCGATTGTAGGTAATCTAAAGCTAAAGGTTTTACCGAAGCTGCCTAAAAGCCAGCTGGATGAAGGATTCCTGGATACTTTGCTTACACTTTTAAACACGGAACATGAAGCAGCAAAGGGCAATGATGAGGCAATTCTGAAAGCTTGGTGGAAGGAAGCTGTATTTTATCAGATTTACCCCAGAAGCTTTAAAGATAGCAATGGAGATGGCATTGGCGACCTGCAGGGTATAATAAGTAAATTGGATTACATAAAAGAGTTGGGTATCGATGCTATTTGGCTTTCACCAATTTATGATTCTCCTAATGATGATAATGGGTACGACATAAGAGACTATCATAAAATCATGGCTGAGTTTGGAACAATGGAGGACTTTGACAGGTTATTAACTGAGGTTCATAACCGTGACATGAGGCTTATTATGGATCTTGTAGTGAACCATACCTCAGATGAACATATGTGGTATCAGAAGGCCATCCATGAACCGGATTCCAAGTATGGAGATTATTATATTTTTAAGGATCAGCCTAACAACTGGACATCATTTTTTAGCGGTAGTGCGTGGAACTATGTAGAAGAACGCGGGCAATATGCACTGCATTTATTCTCAAAGAAGCAGATGGATTTAAACTGGGAAAATGAAACCCTGCGTCATGAGATTCATGATATGGTAAAATGGTGGCTGGAAAAGGGCGTAGATGGATTTCGCCTGGATGTCATTAATTATATCTCTAAGCGCAGCGGCTTACCGGATGGAAATGAAAGTATCGGTAAGCTTATGGAATATCATGGGGTAGAACATTATTTCTATGGACCCCGCCTCCACGAATATCTGCATGATATGAAAGAGAAGGTGTTTATCCCGTACAATGCTTTTTCGGTTGGAGAAACTCCCGGAACAGGAATGGAAATGAGCAAGCTATTGACTGCTGATTACCGAAAGGAGCTGGATATGGTATTCTCCTTTGACCATCTGGAAACGCCGGGGCATACACGTTTTGATGATTATCAATATGACCTTAATTATCTAAAAAGCTATATGATTAACTGGATGGAGAATTACGGGAATCATTGTCAGCCATCACTGTTTTATGAAAACCATGATAATCCCCGGATGATTTCTAAAATAAATTCAGACAGGCACTATCGGAACGTCCTGGGTAAGCTTTTGGCTGTAATACAGCTTACACTACGAGGTACGCCATTTATTTACCAGGGGCAAGAGATTGGAATGATCAATCAAAACTTTAGGTCCACCTCGGATCTTCGTGATGTGGAATCGTTGAATCTTTATGATGAGTTATGTAACACCATGAATAAAGAAGAGGCATTTGCAAAGATATTAGCCGGTTCAAGAGACCATGCCAGAACACCGATGCAGTGGAACAATCAGCAATATGCAGGCTTTTCTACCGGGAAGCCGTGGATTATGATGGATGAGGATTATAAGAATTGCAATGTAGAGGCGCAGCTTCAAGATGAGAACTCTATCCTTCGTTTTTTTCAGAAATTGATTGCTTTGCGTAAGGAGCATAGGGTCATTTATTATGGAGAGGTGCTATTTATCAATCAAAAAGAAAAAGATCTATTTACTTATTATCGTAAGGATGGAACAGAAACGCTGTATATTGAGATGAATTTGAGCTCATCCAATAAGAAACGGGCAAAATATCCAGAAGGGATTCGTTTGCTATCGAATTATGCAGAGGATTCATCGTCATTCCTACGGCCATATGAAGCAAGTATATGGAAATATAATTAGTGAAAAACCCCAAAGCACGAAATGTAAAGCTTTGGGGTTTTGCCTTGACTATAGTTTTGTGTGGGAGCAATTTTCAGCTTTTAATTATGTAAATAATCCCTCGGCTAATTTGCGGAAAAAATAACGCAATAATGCCAGTGATGTTATGTACCATGGGTACCATCAATATGAAATATACGATAATACCCATGAGAAATGATCTGATTATTTTCGAAAGCAGTACAATATGAGCGGCCTTTTTTTGATCATATTTTGCAGAATATTTTGCGGTATATATGTTTAAAATAAAATTTCCGATTGAGGCAGCACTGCCAATGACCGTGCCCAGTACAACAGAAAGACTGAACTTGTCTGCAAATAGATAAAAAGCAATTAACAGGAAAGACAAGCCGGCTACACAGAAGGATGTGCTTTCTATTTCTTGTTTTATTTTAGCTTGAGGTATCATTCACTCACCTCCTCCACAAAATCTAATCGGTTCCTGTGCCACTTATATTCCCCGGAACAGCCATATCAAAAAATAACCTGAAAGTAAACAGCGGCCACTTCTGGGATATTGTCGATCAATGTTTTTCACTAGGAGATTTCGAACTTCTTTTTAAAACAGTACGGTTTGAATGACCAAGAATCATAGGAACTTTTTCAATATAAACATCACTGGTGTCAAGTCCAAACCAATTCGATGGCGAAACCGTGAACTTCTGTATAAAAAACTTGGTCCTTAACAGAAAAGAATCCCAGCCTGAGAGAGAGGATTGATTGGAAAGAACTTCTTCGATAAATACAAAACGAAAATCTCCCAGTTTGCGGTTTGGTATAATGGAATAAGTATTAGATTGATTTTCAATTTCCTTATTATTCACCAATTCTGTTGATATCTGCCGTAAAAATACATTAAGATTCTGCTCAATTCGAAAGCCAAGATTTATCTGTATATTTACTATAAAGGATGTATTGTATTTTTCAACTACATAGTCTGCCTGATAAGGCTCATCTGTTACGTAAACATTCACAAACCAGTAAACATCAGCTTTTTTCGGCCTTTTATCTAATAGAAAATACATTATTTTACGTTCTATTTCTTTTGTATTTGGGCAATTAGTCAGGCATACAAGGTTACTTGCATATTTCGGAACATCTGGATCGTGACGCAATTGATTTAGCTGCTTAATATAATTTTCAATCGGTACAACTTCGCGAAAACGCATCTTTATGATATGCGATCTATCCCAGATATACATAATGAACAATATTGAAATAGCGATAATTACTGCAACGAATCCACCGTGAAAGAACTTAATAATATTTGCCAGGAAGAAAGAGGCTTCAAAAGTCATAAAGAAAACAAGCATGATGACTGCAAGTGCAAAAGGTGTTTTTTTCTTCCGCATATAGTTAAAGAGCAGAATTGTTGTCATAAGCATGGTAACCGTGATGGCAAGACCATATGCTGCTTCCATTTTATCGGAACTTTGAAAGTAAAGAACAATTCCGATGCAGACAAAGCATAATATCCTGTTAACTGCGGGAATGTAAAGTTGTCCCTTTAAAGCGGATGGGTATAGCGTATGCAGCCTGGGAAACAGATTCAGTTTAATTGCTTCTGATACAAGTGTAAAGGAACCTGAAATTAAAGCCTGAGAAGCTATAATAGCAGCAAGTGTAGAGATTATGATACCATATATTAGAAATCCTGATGGAATCATCTGATAAAAAGGATTGATATCCTCTAATACGGTATGAGAGGGAGTGTTTTTTTTAGATAAAATCCACGCACCTTGACCAAAGTAGTTGAGTAATAAACTTAACTTAACAAAGGGCCATGTGAAGTAAATATTTTTTCTTCCTACATGCCCAAGATCTGAGTAGAGGGCTTCAGCACCTGTTGAACATAAAAATATGCTGCCCAGTATAAAAAAGCCCAGTTTATTATCATTACTAAATAGGATAGCAATAGCATAATATGGTGATAATGCACGTAACAAGGAAAGATTACCTGCAAGATTTATAATTCCAAAAACGGCTAAACTACTGAACCATAAAAACATAATAGGACCAAAGAGTTTTCCGATAAATTCTGTTCCGCTGTGTTGAATAAAAAATAATATGCAGATTATGATAATAACAAGGATAACGATATTACGTTGGCTGCCTCCAAAAAAATCTTCAAAGACTGGAAGCAGTTTTAGTCCTTCAACGGCTGATGTAACCGTAACTGCTGGCGTCAACATTCCGTCAGCTAATAGAGCCGACCCGCCAATCATCGCAGGGATGACCAGCCATTTGGAACGGTTTCTGACAAGGGTAAAAAGTGAGAAAATACCGCCTTCTCCCTTATTGTCAGCTTTTAGTGTTATAAAAACATATTTTATGGTTGTTAAAATAGTGAGTGTCCAAAAAACCAATGATAAAGTTCCAAGAATAAAATTTTCTGATATATTTTCTAACCCGCCGTTCCCTTGAAGAACCGATTTCATTACATATAGCGGTGAAGTACCGATATCTCCGTATACTACACCTAATGTTACCAGAATACCTCCAAGTGTGAATTTGGTTATGCTAGATTTTTTTGATAAAACCACCGTTTTTTTACTCCCTTTGCAAAAGTTTGATATAAAAGGTCAACAGCCCGATTCAGAGTCATCATAGCCTGCCTCATTCAATAACTGCTTTCAAGCAGGAAGCTTCATGGGCGTCTATAATGGACTTGCAGAGAGGAAACATTCAGAACCCATCTGGTTACCGGACATCTTGCTGCGCTTTCTTTCCTTTAATATTAGATACATACTTTGATAGTATAACATGTACAACATTATGATGGGATTAAGGTTTCTCACATGGCATTAAGATGGTATAAAGATTCCTCTCCAAGAGGTAAAGCGGAATAGGCTTCCTCGAAAAATTAACCCATGACTTATGAAAAGACACGGGTTAGTTTTCGTTAAAGTTTGTTTATTCTAATTTTCAGAATAGGAGTCAGTACATTTGCAATCTTCACTCACCCGAAGCATCCGGTAACCAACACCAATATGGGTTTGAATGTACTTTGGATGTGAAGGCGTTTTTTCAATTTTTTTACGCAGGGTTGCCATAAAAACGCGCAGAGCAGGAACATCGTTAGCATAATCTCCCCATATTTCGTGAAGGATAAAATTATGGGTCAGCACTTTGCCCACGTTCTTAGCCAGCAGACAAATAAGCTTATATTCGATGGGAGTCAAATGTACTTCCTCACCATCCAGCCATGTGCAGCCTGCCAAGTAATCAATCTTCAAAAATCCGTTAGTGAAGATTGTTGCATCCTTTTGCAACTTTTCGTTGTCATAGCGAACCCTGCGAAGGCTGACCCGGAGCCGTGCCAAAAGTTCTTCTATGCTAAATGGCTTCGTCAGATAATCATCCGCACCTGCATCCAACGCATCGATTTTATCCCGGTCCTCACTACGTGCGCTGACTACAATAATAGGCATATTTGACCAGGTTCGTACTTTTGTTATGATATTTACTCCGTCCATATCCGGAAGTCCTAAATCCAGAATCATAATATCCGGCTGTTTGGAAACAGCCTCCAAAATTGAACCTTCGCCTGTCTCGGCTGTATGATATTGGTATCCCTGAGTTTCTAAGGTAGTAGTAATCAGTTTCTGTATGGCTTTATCGTCTTCTACAACTAGTATTAAAGGTTTATTCATGAATATTCACTTCCTCTGCTTGCAAGGTAAAGCTAAATACCGTACCTTGTGGAATATTATTTTTAACATAAATGTTTCCTCCATGTGCGTGAATAATTGATTTACATAGAGGAAGCCCTAATCCGAGTCCACGTCGACTGTCTGCGCTGATACTATCAACTGTATAGAACATGTCAAATAGTTTCGGCTTTGCTTCGTCCGGAATGCCGGAACCATCGTCGGCTATTTCAAACTGAATGAATTGTCCGCTTTTTTTTGCTGAAATTGTAATACGCGATCCTGGTGGTGTATATTTGATTGCATTATCTACGATGTTAATAATGACCTGAATGATAAGTCTGGAATCTATTTTAGCCATAAGAAACTCATCTTCGAGAAAAGTTTCAATTGTATGGTCTACGCTTTTTCGATTCACGTGAAGCAGTGCTTCCGCGATGACCTCATCAAGAAGCTCGGGCTGTAAATTCAAATTCAATGCACCATTATCGAGCCGGGTAATGGAAAGAAGGTTCTCGACTAGATTGATGAGCCACATAGAATCGTCGTAAATTCCGGTATATAGGCTCTTTTTTTGGTCTTCATTTAAAATACTGGAATTTCCCATCAGAATACCTGCGTTGCCGGAAATACTGGTAAGCGGGGTGCGCAAATCATGGGAAATTGACCGGAGGAGATTGGCGCGGAGTTGTTCCTGCTGCATCCGCATGGAAGTCTGTTTTTGTGTTTCGCCCAGCCATTCCTTTTCCAGTGCCAGTCCGCATTCTCCCAGCATGGCAATCAATAGGCTTTTTTCAAATGTCTCCAAAGGGTTCTCCTTGTCCATGACAATTCCTGCAATGGCGAATACTCTGTCTTTTCCGCGTACTGCAAGGTATAGGCATTTAGCAGCAGAAAGGGTGTTTGTGGTAGCTCCTGCGCGCTTATTGTTTTTGTGTACCCACTCGGCTACAGTACGCTCATCCGTTTGGATATAAACCTGTGGGTCGGTTTTTGCTCCTTCTTGGAAGAAAAGGAGCGGTTCCGACAAGCCATCTTGCTGTACAGAATAGAAAATCACAGTTCTGTCCAATAGTCTTACCAATTGTTGTGCCGTTTCGCTTAGAATTTCCGATTGATTATTTGCCTGTTGCAATTTACGGCTTGTACCCAAAAGCACTTCCGTACGATAGGCTTTTTGCACAGCTTGACGTGCCTGCTCTTTAACCCGCTTTGTAAGTGTAGTGGTGATAAAGGCGGCCGCCAGCATAACAGCAAATGTGATAGGATAGCCTGAATCGGTTGCTTTGAAAGAAAAGCGGGGTTTGGTAAACATAAAATTAAACACCAGTACGCTCAAAACGGAGGATACCGCACTGTATATCCGGCCTCTCGTCATAATAGCATTGAGCAATACGCCTAAAATATAAACAGTAATGATATTTGCTTCACTAAAACCAAGAGAATTAAACCATAAACCAATCAGAGTACAAATAATCAGAATTCCTATAGTTTTGATAGAATCAACCAGAGAGAACTTTGAAGGGTTTATGATTTTTGGTAATCTTAATTTGAAGGACGACTGTGTATCAGGAAGAATGTAAATATCAATAGTTGGCGCCAGCACGGTTAACCTGTCAACAAAATTTATTTTTGCCGGCCATCTTCCCGTATGGCTGGAGCGTCCCATGACAAGCTTTGAAACCCGGCTTAATTTGGCGTATTCCGCAATCTGTGCGGGAATATCTTCTCCATACACGGTTGCAATCTGCGCGCCGAGCTGCTCAGCAAGTCTTAAATGTTCCCTTAACTGGTTTCTATTTTTATCTTCTAATTCCGACGTTTCTACAAAGAGCGCTGTAAATGTACCGTGAAAAGCTTCAGCCATTCTTGCCGCAGTACGAATGACTTTGGCGTTGGAAGGCGCTGCGGACAGACAGACTAAGATATGCTCGTTGGTATAAGAACCATCGTTTTTTGGCTGTTCATAGTTTAACACCGCGACTCGGTTGACCTGGTCAGCTGTGCGCCGTAGGGCGATTTCACGGAGAGCGGTCAACTTTTCTTTCGTGAAAAAATTAGAAAGTGTGTGCTGCGCCTGTTCTTCGCAGTATATTTTTCCTTTATGCAGACGTTCGATCAGCTCATCCGGCTCCAAATCCACAAGCTCGACCTGGTCGGCACTGTCAAAAACACTGTCTGGAATGCGTTCACGCACGATAATGCCTGTAATGGCCGCCACAACATCATTCAAGCTTTCGATATGTTGTACATTGAGGGTAGTAAATACATCGATCCCTGCGTGCAGCAGTTCTTCGATGTCCTGATATCTTTTTTGATGGCGGCAGATTTCGGCATTCGTATGGGCCAATTCATCTACAAGAATAAGTTTCGGCTTTCTATGTAGAGCGCTATCCAGATCAAATTCCTTCAAAATGATGCCTTTATATGTTATTTCCAAAGAGGGTATGTTTTCCAATCCCTCTAAAAGGGCCATTGTTTCTGGTCGAGCATGAGGTTCAATATAACCAGCTACCACATCAATGCCGTCTTTTTGAACAGCATGGGCGTCTCTCAACATAGAAGAAGTCTTACCTACACCGGCAGCATAACCGAAGTAAATCTTCAGTCGGCCACGCTTTTTTTCGGCCGGCATATTAGAAAGTTGCCCAAGCAGAGAATGTGAATTGTTTTGCTTGATTGCCATTTAAACCTCCTCTTCCTTAAAAGTTTCTTCTTATATTATAATATAGTATAATCAAAATCAACATAACATTATGATTTTTCCTGTGATATTAAGATTAAATTAAGATAGACTTTAGTCAGTGTAGGCTTATTATATAATATAAATTGATATAAGTCATTTAATTCGTTTCTTTGGTGGTATCCTGTGTCGTTGAAAAAACGGATTATTGGGACAGCCTTGAGGCTATTATCTTCATTTTGGATCAGAACAATGTGGTCGTAAAAATCGTGAAAGTTGCCACTGCCTCCGGTTAACTAATGTAGCCGATTGTTTGAAAGGGCAAAAAAGGGAATACACTTATTGCATTAGCAGCACATAAAAAATTTCCGGCAGGAATCTTGGCAACAATATTATGTGAAGAAAAGAATTGCATAGAATGTTACGAAAATATAGAACCGGTCAGGAGTAGCTTTCCGTGTATTATTTACAGTCATGGATATAATAACTTATACGCAAATACTGTGTTTTGTGCTGACATAGCATCTCATATGGACCACACCGATTTGATGTCATAAAGATTAAGAGTACTTTATCATGGAGGAGAAATATGGTAACTTTTAAAGATAAGCAGATTTTTATTGATGGGAAACCAATATTTTTATTATCTGGCGAAATGCATTACTTCCGCCAGCCGAAAGCAAACTGGCAGCATTTAATTGATGAGGCAAAGGAAATGGGACTGAATTGTATTTCATCCTATGTGCCCTGGATTCTTCATGAAGAAGAGGAAGGGGAATATTGCTTCGAAGATAATTTGGATTTGGGGGCGTTTATTGACATGTGCCAGGAGAACGGACTGCATTTTTTTGTAAGACCCGGCCCATACATTATGGCAGAGATTAAAAAAGAAGGAATCCCATACTGGGTGGGAAAAAAACATCCTGCAGCGGTGCCGGTGGGCTTTGACGGAGAGCAAAGACCATGCAATACCATAGATTATCTGAATCCGGGATATTTGGCAGAATGCCGGAAATGGTACATGAAAGTCATGGAAATCATTGTGCCCAGACTGCAATGTAATGGCGGAAATATTATAGGGGTACAGCTTGATAATGAAATCGGTATGCTGAACTGGGTAACAAATCATCCTACTCTCAATGACAATGTACTGCGCATGATGTCAGAGTATCTTGCTTCCCGATACAGTGAAGAGGAACTGGAATTACGTTATCCCTTCTGGAAGCAGGGCGAGACTGCGGTATTTGCAGCCATGAGATCCCCGAAAGAACCTTATTCTTTGGAGTTCCACCGGGATTTTGGAAAATTTATGAGGGTTTATTACGTACGCTATGTGAAAGAACTGAAAACATATGCAGAAGAATGCGGTGTCCATGACACACCGTTTTTTATCAACATCCATGGAACAGGAGAAGCAAGAATCTTTGATTTTCCGCTGGGAATCAGCCAGCTATATGAGGCTTATAATCAGGACGAAGGATTAATCAGCGGTACAGATGTATATTTAGGCGAACCGACAGAAGGAAAATACCAGGATTTATATGTAATCAATGCAATGACAGATGTTATGAATAAAAAAGAAAATCCTTTGACTTCTATCGAGTTTGAGTGCAGCGATGGACCCTACTGTTCTTTGAATGGAATGCGTTTCCACCCAAGCGCCACTTCCCAGAAAATGCTGATGTGTCTTTCTCAAAATGCACGTATGCTCAGCTTCTACGTGTTTAGCGGCGGCGAAAACTATTTGCTTCATCACCCGGAAGATGACGGGAACGCAAGAATGGCATTTACCGGCGAACTTCATGGATTTAATGCACCGGTGCAGCCGGACGGAACACACAATTACTCTTTCAGGTATATTGCAGATACAGCAAAGTCAATTCATGCTTTAAATGAATTGATAGGCTCTTCTAAACAGGTATTGGATGATGTGAGTATGGCATTTATTCCTGATTATTTCCTTACAGAAGCAGTTTATCCGAAATCAGAGAAAATGCAGGCATTATTCCGGAATTTGAAAAGGTTGCGCTGTGCAGGGCAGATTGACAATATCGGACGAGCGCTGCTGGGACATCATATCAGTTTTGATGCTGCTGATATTCAGCACGATGAGATTAAGCAGAGAAAGGCGCTGGTAGTTCTTTCTGCCAGATATATGGCAGGCGACATCCAACGGAAATTGGTTGATTTTGCAGAAAAAGGCGGAAAACTAATACTGTATGGAGAGGTGCCTGAATATAATATGGAAGCTATTCCATGTACAATCCTGAAGGATGCGTTTGGGATGAAAGAGCCTCAGTATATTGAAACCTTCCAGCCGGTATATTTTCTTTCCATGCAGGCTTGCGGCAATCTCACTGGTGTTGCCCCCATGCAATGCGGACAGTTTGCACAGGCATTTCCCAAGGACGATTCTGCAATATTGGAAGTATACGGAAGCGGTAAAATGTGCGGAATGGTGAAACCGGTAGGAATGGGAACAATCTGTGCCATTACAGGCGATTATCCTGCCGGGATGCAGTTCTGGGGAAAAATATTTGACATGCTTGGCATCCATGCAGGACTTTCGGCAGAATATTACCGTCAGGGAATCTACATTGCACAGACGGAATCGGAGGATGGACAAAAGCTTGTATATATAATGAATTTAGACTGTATGGATAAGAATATTGCAATAAAAATAAACGGGGAATCTCTGTTTGAGAACTTCATGCTAGGGGATAAAAAATCTTTTATTTTACCGGTAAATGTTAGAACTCCTGCTGCAACAGTTGTAAAATCCACAGCAGAGATTACAGGTATGAATGAAAACAGCATTACCTTCAGGCTTAGTCAGTCTGTAGATAAAATTTATCTTTTAACAGACAGAACGGTGATTCATGCGGAAGATTATGAAGTCGGCCGGGAAGAAGGACTTACCGTTATTCAGGCTGTAAAAAAAGGAAAGCAGGAGATTTGTGTAAGATTTGCATAGGATTTTCATGAAGATATCTCTGTTGAAAGAGAGTATCAGGTTCAACGGTCATCTTTTTTATCTCTTCAAGGCAACTCTACCAATTCCAGAGGTAGATCGGAGTTTCCGAATATATAATAAATATCCCGGTAATCAATCCATTCTTTCTCATTCTCTTGAATACTATGCACGGATGGTATTAGTTCTTTAATCCTATTTTCATAGGTATATAGTCTGTGAGCTATAATATTAATCTTATAAAATGTCGAAATTTAATAAATAAACAAAATAAGGAGTATAAATTATATGAGCGAACAGACAATCAATGACTTACATATCGTATTAGATAATATTGATTCGAGAATTGAAGAAGGTACTATTAGTACAGAAGAGCTGCAGTACTTAATGTATCAAAAAATAAAGATATTACAGCTTATTGATGATTTTAATCAAAGAAAAGGATATTTTATAAATTATTAACCGTAAAAACTTTAGGGATGCGGCAGGCTAAAGGAGATTTTGTGAGTATTATGGATGTTAAGTATATAAATACTATTTTAGAGACTTTCAATATTACTTTGGAACAATTCGGAGTACATAATATTAAAAGGTGTAATATTCAAAAGAAAAGCAAAATGTACTTGAATTTAGATTTATCGACAATAGTCTGTTTTCAAGGTGCGGTTCAGGGCGATATAGCTCTTTCTATGCCTTTAGATACTGCAAAAAGATTGGCATCAATAATGATGATGGGGATGAGTATTACTTCCATTGATGATATGGCTAAAAGTGCAGTAGGGGAATTGTCCAGTATGATAGCGGGTTCTTCCGCAACAAAACTTTCTTCATTTGGGTTATCAACAAAGGTCAATCCTCCCAGAGTTATTTTAGAAAACGCTGAAATTAACAGTTTTGAGACTTTAGCGATTGATTTTGAAACTGATCTGGGAAAAATAGAACTTAATATTGGACTGAATATATAAGCTGACAGGCCCAAACGGCATCTTTATTGACCATTCAAGAAAGAGGAGATAGGAGAGATAACAAGAGGTTTGAAAAGACAGAATTATAATGAGGCTGTGTTTTTCTCATATCGAAAAACATAGCCTCGCCTGATATAGCAGAAATATCTATTTTATGATACGTATGGTGCCTTCCTTACGTGGCGGAGGAGTGGATTCCTTACCGATATATCCGATTGCGGCAGCGGAGCAAATGGTGTGTTTTTTGGGGATACCCAGCTCAAAAAGGGCTTCACGCACGCCGGAGTCGCCGCGTAGCCAGTGCAGCTGATTGATATAGCAACTGCCCAGCCCAAGTGATTGCGCCGCTAAGAACAGGTTTTCCAGTCCGAGCGCGCAGTCCGCCATTGCATTCTCATAATCTAGCCGGTTCGAGGCAATAACGAGGGTAGGAGCATGATAATAAAAGTTATAGCTTTCCCGTTGTGAGGCCGCTTTTGCTCCGAGCTTGCCGGGATAGTCGTCATCCGGTACCCAGTGCTGGAAGCCTTCCCGCACAAGCTCATTCAGCTTCAAAAGAATTCCCTTGTTCTGAATGGCGGTAAACAGCCATGTTTGATTGTTTCCGCCGCTGGGAGCCCAAATGGCGGCATTAAGCAGCGTTTCCAGGCATTCCGGCTCAATCTGCCGCTCCTGGAAGTTTCGAGTGCTCCTGCGCGCATGGATACTGTTCAATACTTCGTTCTCAATCACAGTGAATCCTCCTATCCGCAGCCGAATATACTCCGGCTGCTTATCCATATTAGTTTATCCTAAAATCGATTTTCTTGCCGGACATTTGGTGTGGTCGGTAAACCAGAAACAATTTTTACAACTGCGGCACATGTTGACCGGTTCGCTCCTTAGCACATGATTTGCAAATTCAGGATCGGTCAGCATGCCTTTACCAATGCCCACAAGGTCTGCATAATCATTCTCAATCAGAAATCGGACCTGTTCTTCCGTCCGGATTTCGTTGACCGCGATCACAGGGATGCTTACTTCTTTCTTGATTTTACACCCGCTATAGGTCATGGAACTGCATAAAAAGCCTTCAGGGACGGGCTGTACGGGTGGTTTTGTACCAAAGGAAATATTGAGGATATTGATGCCGGCTTTTTCAAAAATCTTAGCTGATGCAATGCCATCCCTGCTTTCAGGCTGATATTCACCCATTCGGACGCCCAAAATGAATTTTTTATGTGTATTTTTCCGTATCTCCGGCAGAATCTCGGTAAGGATTCTCGTACGGTTATCAGCATTGCCGCCATACTCATCGATGCGCCGATTGTAGGAAGCATCGATGAATTTGCATAAAGTGTATCCATGGGCAAAATGGAACTCGGCACCGTCAAAACCTAATGCACAGGCAGTGACAGCCGCCTGTATCATATCCTGCTGTATCGAATGAATTTCCGAAAGCGTCAGCTCATTGATATCCAGATCGCCGCAGGCAAGCTGCATCATGACAACTGCACCGTATTCGTGGCAGTTATCAGCAATCTGTCTTAATACCCGGGTATTCTCTTCTGACCACTTTTCGGTGGAACCCGCTGCGCCGGAAACAGCGGTGGCCTGAATGAATATTAGCCCCGCACCGCCTTTGGCGCGGGCGGTGTAATGTTCAATGTGCTGGCTGCCATAAAAGGAACCGTTGTCCCCGTGGAAGGAAAACGTGACCATGGGCTCCATAACAATTCTATTTTTGATCGTATTGCCCCGAATCGTGAGGGGCTCCTGCAGTTTTCTCATAGTTTAACTTCCTCTTCTCAAAAATGATTGTAGAACACAGTATCCGCTAAAGGCTTTCTGTGATTATGCATCTGCTGATTCGGTGCTGCGTCCTCTGCCGGATATCCCATTGGCAGCAGGGCAACTGGTATAAAATGTTTCGGCAGGGAAAATTCTTTTCTGACAGCGGCAGGGTCGAAATGGGCCACCCAGGTGCTTCCCAGCCCGAGATCAGTGATTTGCAGCATCAGATGTGTGGCAACAATGCTGGCGTCAGCTTCTCCGGTGTCGTAGTTGTCATAGCTGCGTTTCGCACTGGCGGCGTTGTCATAGCAGACGAGCAGAGCCACCGGAGCATTAAAATGGCAGGGTGTGCATTTCTTTAATTTTTCCAATGCCTCGCTGCTTTCGATAATAAGAATGCGCTGTGGCTGAAGATTACCGGCAGTCGGCGCAAGCTGACCTGCGTTGAGGACCAGCTCGAGTTTTTCTTTTTCCACCGGTTTATCGCTGAATTTACGAAGGGAATACCGCTCTTTTGCAAGACTTATAAAGTTCATTTACCTCTCCGCCTTTCCGATTCAATTTTCACTAATGTTTATGCATTCATCGCACAGTATTATGAAAATCAGTCTTTACATTTTTTGGGGAACTGATTATACTAAGTATATTCTATAAGGAACATATCTACAAGTACGCACATTTTTGTGCCTTAGATTAGGAGATTTATGATGTCAAAAGAATGTGAGAAGACAAAGGCGGTTCATAAGAAGAAATGCGCCGTGATACATGCACTCGAAATTATCGGCGGGAAATGGCGGTTGCCGATTATCTGGGAACTCTCTGCGAAGGAAAGCATGCGGTATAACGAGCTGAAACGCTGTCTGGATGGGATTACCAATATCATGCTGACCAGGGCATTGCAGGGTCTGGAAGAGAACGGGCTGGTCAGACGTGTGGAGCTCTGCCAGATACCGCCCCATGTGGAATACTCCCTTACCGAGAGCTGTAAGCAGCTGCTGCCCGCTTTAGAGATTATCAATGAGTGGGGTAAAAGAAAAATGCTTGATACTTCCTGTTGACATTCTGTATGGTGATGGCCTTTTTAGATTAGCCATGTTATAATACAGATAAATATTTGTCGGATAATGTAAAGAGCAGAAAATTTATGAATCATAACAAATAAGCACTATACCGTGTACGGTATTAAACGGCTCTATAACGTGAGTATTGAGATTATCTAACTTGCTAAAGTGATGTATAATCGTTATGTGTAGCAGCTTTGCGCTTTAACGATAACATAAAAAAGTTACATTTTCAAATATGACACGTTGTTGTCTGGTTTGTCATGCTATAATGATGAAAATTTAGTAGGAGGAGTTAAAAATGAGCAGGTACGAAGACGGAATAAAATTAATCGAGGAAAGGTGCGGCAACGGAAAAGATAATATCATCTCTCTCTCAACCATCGCAATGGAACCGAACGCTGACGGAAAACCCCGTCCTTATATCCGTGAT
Organism: Anaerocolumna xylanovorans DSM 12503; assembly: GCF_900143645.1. Lineage (GTDB taxonomy): Bacteria > Bacillota > Clostridia > Lachnospirales > Lachnospiraceae > Anaerocolumna > Anaerocolumna xylanovorans. The sequence continues at coordinate 373,387 of NZ_FRFD01000003.1, forward strand.
GTGGACGCTTATTATGAAGACGGCGTGTTTTATGTTACTACTTGGGCGAAATCAACTAAAATGCAGCAGATAGCTCAAAACAAAGAGGTTGCATTTGCGGTTTGCTTCGAGTGGTTTTCCGGAAATGGAATCGGCGAAAACCTCGGATGGGTTTTAGACCCGAAAAACGCTAAGCTAAGGACTAAACTTCGTGAAGCATTTTCCAAATGGTACGACGACGCAAATAATGAAACGGATGAAAACAGCATTATTTTGGCAATCCGCATCACAAGGGCCACGGTAATTAAAGACCACGGTGCTGTGCGTTACAATATGGACTTTGTGAATAAGGTAGAGACTGAAGAAGGAAAAATTAAATAAGGTGCTAAGCCGTATCTAAATATTCGGTGCTTTAAAATGGCACCTAAGGTATTTAAAGAATTTGTTTTGAAAAATTGATAGCTGAAGGATATGGCGATATGAATTCAGTATTTAATAGACCACAGTTAAAGAGAGAAGAAATTGCCTTTGAATTAGCTAAGATAAGATCACCATTAGCCAGATTATTACCAGAAGAACAAGTGGAATGGGTAATCATACTACATTATAGCAATATAGCTTGATGAGAAAAAGTAATTATATATGATTTAGACAGTAAAGATTTACGACGATATAGCAATATATATTGAACGATAATATAAGACTGATAGGAGATGGGAAAACTGTAATGGTATTTACGAAAAAAGACTATAAGTCTTCTGACGTGCTGCGGCTGGCATTTGAGGCGTCTCCTGTATGTACGGTGCTTCATGCACTATTATCCGTTACATATGCTGCCTTGAAGACGGCGATTTTGGCATTGGCAACGGCGAACTTTGTTGACACTGCCACTGAAATACTGCAAGACGTGCGTCCACAGGGCGACATCTATTGGCCACTGGCACTGCTCCTCCTGACGCTCGGTGTCTTTACTACTATTGGTGCGGTGACCCAGCTCCTTTGCTCACGCATCAACTTAAACCTTCAGCGCAAGCTGAAGCCGGCGGTAGTTAGGATTCATGCCGCGCTGGATTTTAAACATATCGAGAACGCTGAGAGCTGGGAGCTCATTTCGCGTGTATCCCGTGACCCGGTGAAGTCCATCATGGATGGATTCAGCGCTTTTATGCAGCTTTTACAGATTATTATCTCCGTCTCCTCAGTCTTGATTCTGATAGTAACACAGGTATGGTGGGCGGCGTTGGTTATCCTGGCATTCTCCGCCCCTATGTTCGGGCTGTCGCTGCGCGCCGGCAAAAAGACCTATCAGGCTGGGCGCGAAGCCGAGAAGTTTAACCGGCGTACTGATTATCTGGGTGAAGTACTGACCGGGCGCGACAATGTGGATGAGCGTACGATCTTCGGTTATGACGATGAGATCAACCGCAAATGGCAGGAGCAGTACAAAGCCGGACGTATTTTACAACTAAAGGTGACGGCTAAATCATTTCTGATTACCAAAAGTTCCAGCATGATCATCGCTCTGACTGCCCTGTTCGTGGCACTGACGCTAATCAGTCCGGTGGTGAACGGTCAGATGACAGCAGGTATGTTTATGGGCGTCATGGGTGCGGTGTTCAGTATGATTCAGCAATTGGGTTTTCAGATGTCACGTTCCCTTGAAAGTATTTCACGCACAGGCGAATACATGAAGGATCTGACCGCGTTCACTCAGCTCAGTGAAGCAAAAGACGCGCTTAGTGAGCCTGACGTCGAGCCGATTGCATTTGAGTCACTAGAGTTTCGTAATGTTCGCTTCCAATACCCCAGCGGTGACCGCCTGATACTGGATGGTCTATCCTTTAGGCTGGAAGCCGGGTGCCATTATGCCTTTGTTGGTAAAAACGGCGCGGGTAAAACGACGATTACGAAGCTGCTGACCGGACTATATACCGAATACGAGGGCGAGATCCTGATCAACGGAAAGGAACTGCGCGAATATTCGACCAGCGCCCTAAAGGCGCTCTTCTCTGTGGTATATCAGGATTTTGCAAAGTACTATATTTCTGTGAAAGACAATATATTGATTGGTGATATCCATACAAAAGGGAAAGAGGCGCAAGCGGCACATTTGGCCGGTCTGGATGAAACCATTGCCGAATTGAAGCACGGTATCGACACCCCTCTGGGCAAAATATTGGAGGGTGGGCAGGATCTTTCCGGCGGCCAGTGGCAGCGTGTGGCTATTGCCCGGTCGCTGATTAGCCACGCTCCTGTCAAAATGCTCGACGAACCCACCGCCGCGCTTGATCCGATCAGCGAGAGCCGGGTGTACAGCGATTTCGAAAAGGTGATGCGCGGGAAGACAACAGTGTTTATCAGCCACCGCCTCGGTTCGACTAAGCTCGCCGACGAGATCCTCGTGATTGATGATGGGAAGATCATAGAGCGTGGCACACATGACGTGTTGATGCAGGCAAATGGACAGTACGCCGAGATGTTTGAGGCGCAGAGGGAGTGGTATCAATGAGTGAGCAAAAAAAGAAATACCCTTTTTTCAAAACCCTGCTACGGATTATCCCGCTCCAGTTTAAGAGCGCACCATGGAACTGTATTATTGAGAACTCACTGGCAATTGTCCATGGGGCGTCATTCTCACTCTCCGTTATCGCAACACAGTACCTGTTTGATGCGATTGCCAATGCCGCCACTGGGAACGCAGGCTTTTGGGATTGCCTGATTCCGCTGCTTATTTTGGCGGGAGTAACCTTTGGACAGCAGATTATTAACGGCGTACAAAACTTTCACGGCATCGGTATTCTGTTGCCGAAATCGGCAGGAGGGCTGACGGATCTTCTTCACCGCAAACTCCAGCGCATCGACCCTGCGCAATTTGAGGATACAATTTTTCTGGACAATCTGAATAAGGCAAGGGAAGGCGTTCGCGCAATTACGATGTTTTGCATGGTTGCCTTTGTTATGGTCAGTTTTTACGGCGTCTATTTTCTAACAATCGGCGTATACCTATTTAGCCTGAAGCCGATGCTGCTGATCACGTTGCTGTTAGCCTTCATCCCTGCGATATCGGCGCAGATCGTCCGCGCTAAAGTGTTTACGAAGCTGGAAGACCAGAGCGCTCCACTGCGCCGTGAGTACGAATACTATCAAAAAACCATATGCGACAGGGAATATTTCAAGGAGACCCGCGTACTGGGAGGGTTTCAGTTTTTCCACAAGCTGTTTTCTAGGACTATGGAACTGCTCACCCGTAAGCAGTGGCAGGCTGAACGCAAAACCGCTCTGTTACAGCTTGCGCTCAACCTTACCACATTTGCGGGTATGGCGCTTTCGACCTATATCCTATTTACGGCGACGATGGCGGGGGAGATCTCGGTCGGTGCATTCGCGGCAGTGTTTACGCAGCTGGGGAGTATTTTCAGCATTATGCAGGAAATTGTCAATCAACACATCGGCAACATGAATAGGGATATCGGCAAGGTTGTCAACTTTATCCGCCTGCTTGACATGCCGGAGAAAAGCGGTACGGAAGGCTCGCCGGACTTTACAAAAGGCATCGTTGCAGAAGGCATCAGTTTTACCTATCCCGGCAGGGAAAAGCCCGCAGTCAGGAATGTGTCCTTTACCCTCGTGGATGGTGAAACGATTGCTATTGTCGGAGAAAACGGCGCGGGGAAGAGCACGCTTGTGCGTTTGCTGACCGGGATTTATCGTCCGTCGGATGGGCAGGTGACGGTCGGGGGATTGGATACGGCCGAGACTGCCCCGGCCTGTGTGTATCAGGGCATATCGGGTGTGTTCCAGAAGTATCAGCGGTATAAAATGACGCTTGGGGAAAACGTGGCCATCAGCGATACTCGGACGAAAGTCGATACCGCGAAGATCAACGATTCACTCAAAGAAGCCGACGCGGAACTTGGCAGCGATATCAGCTTTGAGACAATGCTTTCGCCGGAGTTTAACGGCATTGATTTGTCCGGCGGTCAGTGGCAGCGGGTGGCGATCGCTCGAGGGCTATACAGGGCGAATGGCTTTATCGTGCTGGACGAGCCGACATCCGCCATTGACCCGGTGGAAGAAACACGGATATATAAGCAATTTCAAAAGTTGGCGGAAGGCAAATGTGCTGTCATCGTAACGCACCGCCTTGGTTCTGCTAAACTAGCGCACCGTGTTGTGGTGATGGACGCCGGAGAAATTATTGATGTCGGGACGCACGACGAATTGCTGTCTCGTCCTGGAAAATACGCCGATATGTGGGTGGCACAGGCACAGTGGTATGATAGGGCGCAATAAAGATGCTATACAGTTTTTGAGGCCTATAGTTATTCAAAAGAGTATGGGCTGGAAAGAGAATTGCGAGATGCAATGGCTTGCAGTATTTACTTGGGCACATCTGCAATAATTAAACTGCCGCCAGGACCCCACCATGTTCAAGTGGCATCTTTGCTCCAGATACAATCTGTTTATGATTAATCAGACCGTGCAGCGAAAAATCTAATCCAATATCATAGTTTTATAATATTTCTCCATACAAGCTTTTGTAATGAAGTGATACTATTAGTATGAGCATGAATTATTATGAATACGAGGAGAAGATAGTATGAACACACAGCTGCAATTTACAAAGGTCAAAATGAAAATCAGCAAACTGGGCTCGGAAGCATCTCTACCTGATATTTTTTGGGACATGCAGGAGAAGAGCAAGGTGAAATCCAAATTAAGTGAATATGAAGAAATCTTTGAAGGATATGGCAGTGTTAATACAGCATATCCCTATCGGCAGTACAATACATACAACCGTCAATTACATACAGAAGAGGTATCAGCGGCAGTTCTTGAGAATTCTTTTCTAAAGGCTACATTTCTGCCAGATTATGGAGGAAGATTGTGGAGTCTGATCGATAAGGTGACAGGCAGAAATTTGTTGTATACGAATGACGTGATTCGTCCAAGCAATCTTGCTCTTCGGAATGCATGGTTCAGTGGTGGAGTGGAATGGAATATTGGAATCATCGGTCATAATCCGTTTACGATGTCTCCTTTATTCACTGCCGAATTTTTGGATGAGGAAAAAGGACCGATTCTTAGGTTTTATGAGTTTGAGAGAGTTCGAAAGGTTTCCTATCAAATGGATTTTTGGCTGGAGGAGAATAGTAAATATCTGAACTGCCGCATGCGAATCAGTAATCAGAATGACACGGTCATTCCGATGTATTGGTGGAGCAATATGGCAGTGCCGCAGTATCAGGGAGGACGAGTTGTAGTTCCGGCAACATGGGCATATACTTGTATTGATAATGTATTACAAAAGGTCGAAGTGCCGAATAATTGTGGTTATGATTTGACACAGTACGAAAATATCAATAATCAGATTGATTACTTTTTTGATATTGAAGACAAGGATTCCAAATACATCGCAAATATTGATCAAAACGGTTATGGATTATTGCAGATGTCCACGGACCGCCTAAAGGGTAGAAAGCTGTTCTGCTGGGGAAAGAATGAAGGCTCCGACCGTTGGCAGGAGTATTTAACCGAAGAAGCGGGAAGATATGTTGAAATACAGGCAGGACTGGGAAAAACACAATATGGCTGTATCCCTATGGCTCCCAATACGGCTTGGGAATGGTTGGAGCAATACGGTCCGATACAGATAAGCAGTGGGGGAACACAAAACTTTGATGCAGCTAAAGGTGAAGTAAATGATTATGTTTCTTCTTTAATTGGAGGACAGAAGTTAGAGAAAATTCTTCTTGAGACCAGATCCCTCTCAAAGGTCAAGGGTAGAGTAATGTATCAAGGCAGTCAAAATGGAGTTATGGAAAACTGCGTTCGAAAGAAGCAGGAAATCCCTCCTATATCCCCGCATCTTGATTTTACAACCGCCGATGAACGATATAGTGAGTGGATCTCATTTTTGGAAGATGGGACATTGTGTTGTCCGGCACCGGATAAAAAACCGATGGAATATATCTGTGATGAATTCATTTATGATAAATTGAAGTCCGAAGTAAAGGCAAAGGAAGCGAATAATTGGTATGCTTGGCTTCACATTGGTTTTTATAGTTTGTATAAGGAAAACTTTCAAGAAGCGAAGGCTGCTCTGTCAAAATCAAACCAATTACAAGAAAATGCCTGGGCTAAGTATGGCTTATCCATTACTGCAATTGCTGAGTGCTGTTACGAAGAGGCAATCACATTACTGGAATCCGGAATTAAGCAAAACAGAACGGATCTGTCCTATGTGAAAGAGAGCTATAAAGTATTAAATAAACTAAAGGCTGTTAAAGTAATGCATGAGCTTTATCTTCAATTACCGGCGGAGATTGCTGCCGAATCAAGAATGGTTTTAAATTATATCATAGCACTCAAAGGAATTGGAGAATATCAAAGAGCATATGAGCTGCTGATGAACAACGGCGGTCTGGAGGTTGATGACATCAAGGAGGGTGAAGACAGCATAGGAAGCATATGGCTGGAATTGTATTCGAAGTTGTATCCGAAGGAAAATGCTTTCGTGCCGCATAAATTCCATTTCAGATCTTTCTAAAATTTATCTTGCCATATTACAATGAAAAAGGAATGATATCATTATCGAAGGATAACCGGTAATGATATCATTCCTTTTTTACTCAATTACCTTAAATACACGAACCGATTCTTGCAAATCCCTGGACTCTTCCGCCAGCTGCTCCGCAGCCTTATTTAGACATTCTACCGCATTCAATTGTATGGATGCCGCATTTCCAAGCTCACTGGTCATTGCTGTTGTTTGCTGTAGAGTGGAAGAGATACTGTCAATTGCATTCAGGGTATTGCTTTTTGAGCTTTCTACATTTGCTATATAGGATGAAATCTGATGAATATTGTTATTAAGATTCTCAACATGCTTGTTAATTTCGTAAAATACCTGGAAGGAGCTACCGAAGGTCTGCTCTTGACTTCCCAATATATTTGCCGCTTTTTTTGCGGAAGCGACTGTTTTCTGCGTTTGCATTCGTATCTGGGTTATGATTTTATTAATTTGCTCTACAGAGTCGGTCGAGTGAGCCGCAAGCTTTCCGATTTCCTCCGCAACAACAGCAAAACCTAATCCGGATTTTCCGGCTCTGGCTGCCTCTATGGAAGCATTCAGGGAGAGAAGATTCGTCTGTTCTGCTATTTCTGCAATCGTGCTGATAATACTGCCGATTGCGAGGGATAAATGCTCAAGCTCCGTAATGTCTGATATAACTTCCTTTGTGATATGTGAAGTGTTATTAGTTTTTGCACCAAGATCGTCCATAATGTGGATACCCTGAGTAATTACCTCCTGAGTAGTGAAGGAAATGGATTCAATTTCATTTGCATGCTGATAGATTTTCTTAATCTCTCCGGAAAGACCAATCATCTGCTGGAAGCAATGCTCGGCATCATGAGCCTGCACCTGAATCCCATGATTAATTTCGTTTAGGGATACAGAAATATTTTCGGAGGATTTTAAGAGAAGTGTCGTATTTTGTTTTACGTCCTCTGAGGACTGAAATATGTGGTTGCTTACCCCAGTCATTTTTCGTATCAGTGACATCATACTCGCTATCATATGATTAATACTTTTTGAGAGAACAAGAAACTCATCCTTTCGATTTGTGTGGATAACCTTTGTCAAATCACCTACAGACGCGGATGCAAGTACTTTGTTGGTTGAACGAATGGATTTGCTGATTCCGGAAGCAACAAGTGTACCCGTCAGAATTGCGATGGTACTTGCAATCAGTATTATGAAACTAGTAGTACTCTTCACACTTTGAGCATCTGCAATGATTTTAGCCTTGGGGATTAAAGCGCACAGTGTGCCGTCACAGCTGGTCAGCTTGTTATAAATAAATAGATAATCCTGGTTATGATAAGTGATATATTGGTATCCGATGAGTTCATTACCTTTGATGCTCTCCTTATAAAATTCCTGGTCAGAGAAATGAAAATCAAAATCGAAGGAGGCGCTGCGCGTTTGATCCTTTGACGATGATGAATCAGAGGAAAGGCCTTCTCCCGAAAATAGTTGGTGGATCTCCTTATTGTCACTGGAGATAAAGCCTGCGATACTTCCATTGTCAAATCCCATCTCCATTAAAGTATCTTGTATGTATTTATTGGATACGTCAACAACGATGTACCCGACTTTTTCCTTTGATGCATTATAGAGATAGCTTATATTGCTAATACTGAATTTGGTACTATTGGTATTCATAGATTCATCCAGATCAGTATGATAACCCACCCATATGTGGTCGCTGTTACTTTTTTTCAGTTTATCTGCAAGCACAGTTTTGGAAAAGTTATCATACAGCCCTCGGACACTGGTTCTTCCACTGATGGTAATACCGTCGCCGTAATTAGCGAACATTAAGATGTTTTTACAATAATCTTCCGCAAACACGTTCATGGAGATGAATTTTTTCATGTCTTTATAGGTGGTATATTCAACGGCAGGATCATCTTTATAAGATCCCGAATAATAGTTTAAGATATCGGCATTGGAGCGAAGGATATTTCCCTTGGAATTTACTGACTGAAAGCCAAAATCAAGGTAGTTTGACATCATTTTCATGCTGGTTATCGTGGATGCCTCATAATTCTCAATCAGATTTCCGGAAGATTGATGATAGATGATTAGCCCCAGAGCCACGATGAATACAACAGGGATAAGAAAGCATAGGATGAGGGTGGTGCGTATGGAGTGTAAAAAAGCCGATTTCATAGCCCAAGGGTGTTTCAAGTTTTTTTTCATAAGTAACTTCTCCTTCTTTAGGTGTTTCTAAATGCTATCACGTTTGTTCTGGTGCTTTTGTTCTTTTTCACGGTATTGAGAAGGAGAAAGCCCTGTCTCTCTCTTAAATAATTTAGAAAAATAAAAATACTGGTCATATCCGATTTTTTCACAAATAATTGAGATGGGCTCGTTTGTCTTTACCAATAGTTCCATCGCATAATGAATTCTCAAATCCTTGATATAATTAGTGAAGGTTGTTCCGAGTTCTCTTTTAAATACCTGGCTAAGATAGCTTGGGTTGATTGTATAGGTTTTGCAGATATCCTGAAAGGACAAGGCTGAGGTAAAGTTCCGATTAATATACTCAAGAATCTTTTTCATCGTGTCGTTTTTGATTAAATCCATATTTATAAGAATATTCGAGCTGTAGGTTTTACTAAGATGCTGGATAAGATGCTGAAATACGGAATCAATTTCGGGAAACTTCTTTATTAAATCGGAAGGTGTATAAATCGGTTCCTCCGGGTAGCTATGATCCAGTCGTTGTAACAGCGATACGGTGATATGAAATATTTTAATGACATCGTGTATGGTCCGTTCCGGGGCAGGATAAAGGGTGGGATAATTTTTTAATAACGAAAGTACATTCCTCACCTCATTTTTACTTGCCTCTGTATTAAGCAAATCAATATATTCTGTTTTGGGCTTTTCCTGTGAAACTAAAAAATTGCTTTTGGTGATATCGATGGGGGTTAAGTAATAGGAATAAATGCAATCCAACAGTTCTTTTGTTTGATTATAAAAGTTATCGTTTAAGGTTGCAGGAATATAACAGAAATTAATGATTTGCTCCTTCAGCAGCAGTTGTTTAATTCTTCTGGTAAAGCCGATGGAATTTAAAAAATCATAATTTTCAATAATATAGAGATAAGTGTCCGTTTCACACTGTAATTTATAATAGTGAACATATCCGTCAAATTCGGAGCTCATATCTCGTATGCTTGCGGCAATGGTAACTTCCGGTTCACAACCTTTCACATGAAGAAGGTAATTGGTAAATCGTGAAATATTTTCGGAAACAGGCTTGTAGAGCATGGAGTGAAAGAGCGTATTAAAGTAACGCTCACCTTCCTGAATGGATGAATGAATTTGACCCAGAAGGGCAAGAATTTCTTCGTCCTCCAGCGGTTTTACACAATAACCGACGGCGCCTAAAGTGAGTGCCTTTTTTGCATAACTAAAGTCTTCATAGCCACTGATAATAACGAATTTAATCTGAGGCTGTTTCTTTAAGACTTTTTCCATGAGCTGCAAGCCATCCATTTCGGGCATTCGAATATCGGTGAAAACTACCTCCGGCTTTAAGATCAGAATCTGCTCCAAGGCTTCCTGACTGCTTTGGAAGGTAGCAATCACATTAAAATCGGTGGCCGACCAGTTAAAAGCCAGGGCGAGACTGTTAAGAACCATTTTTTCATCATCAACTAATACGACATTATAACTCATAGTTTGTCCTTTCTGGTATGTTTAGGAATGGGTATTCCTTATTGCCTGGTTTCGGGATTAATGTTCAAAGGTAAGGCAATGGTTACGGTAGTGCTGCCATTCTCCATGCTGTTTATTGCTAAGCCAAAGTTACTTCCGCAAATGAGTTTTATCCGTTCATTTACATTTTTAATCCCTAAGTTTTCTCTTGACGCTTGTGCCGGGGACTCTGGAAAATCAGTGAGCTCCTGCTGCAGCTGCAGCAAACGTTCCGGAGCAATGGGGACTCCGGTATTATTTACGCGGATCATCATTTGATCTTCCTTTAGGTATGCGGAGATCGAAAGTATTGAGGATTCTCTGGTACCTTCAATTCCGTGTATGATGGCGTTTTCTATGATGGGCTGGAGTATCATTTTAGGGATGATGACATCATAACAATTCGGGTGGATGTCATACTCAACATAGAAGCGGTCTTCGAATCGAAGTTTTTGTATGCTGATGTAGTTTTTTATGATCTTTATTTCGTCTCGGAAGGGAACATAATCCGAACCCTTAATGCTATATTTGAATATTGTAGCAAGAGCTTTTGTTGCTTCCACAATGTCAGGCTGCTTGTGCTCAGCTGCAATTCCTTTGATACACTCGAGAGTGTTATATAAAAAATGCGGGTTGATTTGACTCCTAAGATAGGAAAGCTTGGCCTGTTCTTTTTGTATTTCTATCATATAAAGCTTACTGTTTGTATTTAATACTGTATTGGTCAGATCGTCAATCTGCTCAAGCATTTCGTTTGTTTCTTTGGAGATGATAGCAATTTCCTTATACCCATACAAATGAACCCTTTTTTTTAAGGTACTTAAACCGCCTTCTTTGATAGAGCTGATAAAGCGCACAAAGGTATAAAGTGGTGCGACTGTATTGATGATTAAGACAATCCACAGGGAAACTATGATAATGGCAACCAGGACCAGTATTGTCAGATAGGATCTCTGGATGTTGATCAGACTATAGATTTCTTCCTCCTGCTTTGTAAGGGATATGATTTTTAAGCCATATCCCTTTATTGTAGTAATTTTGTAATCATCATAGCCAGATGCTTTTAGATCAGATAAGCTAGAGAAATCATTGTTTGTGTTACTCCAGAAAATCTGATTATTGCCGTCCATTAAGTATAAAATAGAACTGGTTTTATTAAAATTTTGGTTTGCCTGATCCAGGAAAGCCGTATCGGATAGTATCAAATAGGCATCACCGATCTTTTGATTGGCATTCTTGTTCGCATTAATCGACTTGATAGGGTAGTGCATCACAAAATAATGGTGGTCCAAATCCGGATTGTAAAGGCAGGAGCTAAGACCGACGGAATCGTAATTGTGAAAGTATTTGGGAAGGATATAATCATTATCGCTTAAGGAATATTCGTTGTTGGCATTGTCATAAATAATCACATCATAAATGTGGTTGTTCAGCATCATGATGCTGGCGAGGTTGGTATTCATCCTTTTGTAATATTTATATTTTTTTTCGTTGTTATGCTCCAGCAAAAAGCTTTGAATATCATCATGGTAGGATACGAACTGTAAAATTTTGGCCAAAGAGGAGTAGTTTGAATTTATGGTCATTTCCGTTTGATAGATGATTTTATTGGTATAATCAGTACTACGATTTTTATATAGCTTTTCAGTATTCTGGGTATAAAAAATAAAAAAGCCGGTAAATACAATAATACTAATTAAAGTCAGTAATATGATGTGTGAAAATAACGGCAATTGTTTAAGCCTAGTCATTAATTCAAATTCCTCCCCGGTGTTGGTATTAGTTACTTATATTATTATATGGGTCAAAAAACGTAGAAAGCAAGCGATTTAATATTTTTTCGGTAAAATATAAGAATAGGTCATCCGTAAAAGTAAGGCAAAAGAAAAAGTTAATAAAGGACATGGATAACTAAATATAATGCATATTGTAACTAAGTTGTTTTCGGTTATAATAAAGTTACTGGTACGGAAGAACGTTTTGGATATAGAAATATGCCAGATGGAGGAGCACGGTTATGAAACTTAATGTTCGCATTGCTTTTACTGCGTTTCTAGTTATAGTTATATTGATTTGCGTTTACTTTATTGCAGGCTTATTAAAGAGCTCATCGGCGGAGGGAAACTACAATAAGCAGCCTGATCATAGGAGAGAGACTGAAAAGCCAATGGAGATCAGTATTGGTATGTGGGGTATTCAGGATTGCTTTGACGGGGATGAAGTACTCACGACCATCGAAGATAAATTTAATGTGAAGTTTATCCCGGTTGACGTGAATTATACGAATTGGACGCAGGAATATCTTAAGATGGCAGCAGCCGACAGCTTACCGGATATTATTGTGCACGATATCATTGGGTCATCTACTTACTCCGCTTGGGTCGAGCAAAACAAAATCAGTGCAATCCCCACAAATCTTAGTGAATATCCGAAACTTCAAGACTATATGAATTTGGATTATAATCAGAATTTTCAGGATGATTCCGGAAACTTTTATTTTATTCCGCGACTGACCTATTCGGACGAAAAATTATGGGCGCTGGATCGTTGCATTGTTATGCGTAAGGACTGGCTGAATAAATTAAATCTTTCGATGCCTCAAAACAGTGAGGAGTTTAATACAGTGCTGAAAGCTTTTACACAGTCGGATTTTGACGGTAACGGAAAGCAGGACACCATCGGCCTTGCGACAGAGAATTTAAATACATTAGAAGCAATTTATCTTAGTGTATTTCCGGAACTGTCCAATGTGGAACGGGGGTGGATGCAGGAGGATAATCAATGGATACCGGTGTATGCATCAAAAAAAGCAGGGGCTGCATTGAATTATGCAAAAGAGCTGTACAGCCTGGGCTTGCTTGATAAGAATTTTCCCTATAGAACGATAAATGAAGCATTTTCTCTTTTTACAGACGGGAAGTGCGGTGCAATCAGCTGTCAATATTTCAGCCTGATAAAATATTGGAATAAAATCAAGAACAATAAGGACTATATGGATAAGATTATTGTTATGACACCCTGGAAAACAAGTGACGGGAATCAATATCGTTTTACGTCGAGCCTGCATTGGTCCGAGTCATACTTTAGTGCTAAGGTCAGTGATGAGAAAATGAAAAAAATCATGCAGATTTACGATTTTCTGTTATCTGACGAGGCTTCCAAGTTGTTTTATCATCAGGATGACCCCTCATGGACAGAACGAAATCGATCCATTGATATCTTTTCCTATCTGGTAAGCTGGAATCAGGATACGCTTTACCAATATACTCCATCTTCCTTGGATACTTATGGTGCGGATGCAATAAAATATGCGAATCAAATGATTGATTGGTATTCCAAAAATACGGAACGGGTGAATTATAACTATGATATTACCTTTTGCAGCACCCCATCCAAGCTTCGTCTGCCTACTTATTCAACAATTCAGGCAGATATGGTGCAAACGATTATCGGAGAGGAGGATGCTGTGGCTGCGTGGGATAAAATTTTGGCAAAATACCGGGCAGAGTCTCCCATGGACAAGGCAATCAACGAAGTGACAGAAAGGGCGAATCGACAAAGAATTAAATGATTTGAGGACAACCGGCATTCTATCCCAATGTAAAAATAATACAAAAACATATAATAAGGCGACAAATAATCGATTTTTGATTGGAAGTCGCCTTTTTTTTATGCAAAATATCGCTCCAATTATAGGGATTTGTTCTTCCTTTATAATCCGGATTTTTTTTGATTTTGTTATAACAGAAATATAAGTTTTTATAAAGTCATCCCATACTAACTTATTCCGGAAAATTGTATACTTTGGAGGTGTTAACAGAAGATAGGTTAACATTTGAAGCACTTAATCTATCACATTCATATCAATAGGAGGAAAACAATATGAAAAAAAGAGTTTTAAGTCTAATTCTCGTATTCCTGCTGATTATTGCAAGTTTAGCTGCATGCGCAAAGAAATCTGACGAGAAAAGCCAGGAAACAGACAGCAAAGGCGGTAAGACAGAAGAAACAGCAGACGCATCAGTGACAGCGGAGCCGGAAGAAGCAAGTACGCTTAGTGGGAAAATTGTTTATTGGTCTATGTGGCAGGAAACCGAGCCGCAGGCTAATATTTTAAAAAGTGCTATCGCGAGCTTTGAAAAAGCAAATCCAAATTGTAAGGTTACCGTGGAATGGACAGGCAGAACAATCAAAGACGTAATACTGCCTGCCCTGGAATCCGGTGAACAAATCGATATCTTTGATACCGATCCCAATAATATATATAAAGCAGATGCATCCAAGCTTTTGGACTTAACGGAACTCTATAATTCCAAATCCCTTCAGGGTACGGAAACTGTGAAGGATTCATTACTTGGCGGTTTGGTAAGCTTAGATGAAACAATGAGTCAGAACGCAGGTTTAACCGGTTATCACTCTCTTCCATATTCCCCTTATGTCGTAAGCTTCTTCTATAATAAAGCACAGTTTGAACAGGCAGGTATCAATGCGGTTCCTAAGACTTGGGATGAGTTTGACGCTGTATGTGCCAAATTAGTAGCTGCAGGATTAACTCCTTTTACGGTTGACGATGCATACCGTGACCTGATTTATTCTTTCTACATGCAGAGGGCAATTGGTTCCGAGGCTTGTGCTGCGTTAGTTCAGGGAACTGCGGACAGTAAAAGCAAATGGGATGATCCGATGGTGAAGCAAATGCTATCAACAATGGAAGACTATGCAAAGAAGGGCTATTTCTCTGACAATATTGATACCAATATTTATCCTGCAGGTCAGAGCGAATTTGCACTTGGTAATGCAACTATGACAGTTAATGGTTCCTGGTTCCCATCTGAAGTAGCGAATATGGTAGATGAAGACTTCCAATGGGGTGAATTTGCATTTCCTACCGTTGCAGGAAGCAGTGTACCGATTACGGAAAATAACATCGGCGGACAGTCCTTTATGGTAAATGCAGATACTAAAAATAAAGAAGCAGTGTTTGAATTATTAAGATATTTTATTTCAAACGAGACACAGCAGAAGTTCACAGAGAGTGGTCTGGTTCCTTGTACGAAATCGACAGATTGGCCGGCGTCTGTTTCCGATCAAAAAGCAATTGTGGAATCCCTCACAAGCAATGTGGATTGGGGTGCAGGAATGGAAACTGATTTTGGTATGTCGGTAGTTCTCACAGAACTTACCAAGGTAATGGCAGGAGATCAGACGGCGGATGATGCCTTAACAAAAATCAAGAGTTTAATCAAATAGTGAATGCTTATCTGTTCGTCGGTTAACATAATTCAACCCTCTTATTTCATGGCAGTGGTAACACTGCCATGAAATAATAAAAACCCAATGTTTGCAAAGGTTTTTACGAACAAATATCATAGAGCAGAAAAAGGAGGAACTTCGTGTGAAAAAGGGCGAACGGAGGATGATAATTGCTTTTGTACTTCCTGTTGTAATCGTATATCTGATTTTCTATCTTTATCCAACAATACGTACTGTATATATGTCCTTTTTTAAGACCGGTGCCCTGTCCAGTGCAGCCAGTACATGGAACTTTGTTGGCTTTGACAATTATACTACCTTATTAAAAAAATCACTCTATATAACATCATTTTTGAATGTCCTAAAGATCCTTATCATTGGTGGAATCATTGTGTTTACCATTGCGTTGTACTTTGCGGTAATCATGCAGGAAAAGTTTAGAGGAAGAAATTTCTTAAAGGCTGTTATCTATCTGCCCAATATTATTACTCCCATCGCTCTCGTAGTTATGTGGACACAATATATTTTCAGCAGTAATTTTGGATTACTGAAAAAAATATTTACCGCACTGGGTCTGGAACGATTAGCGGATATACCATGGACGAATCCCCAGTACAGCTTCTGGGCAATGTTAATTGCTTTCTGTTTTGGTTCCGTCGGCTATTATATGATAATTTACATGGCTGCCATGGAACAGATTCCGAGAGATTATTATGAATGTGCATCTCTTGAGGGGGCTAATAAAATGAAGCAATTTTGGGGAATAACATTGCCGCTGCTAAAGGAGACAACAAAAACTTGCCTGATATTCTGGGCAGGAGGTGCAATTAATTTCTTCACATGGTCACGGGTATTCAGTGCGAATCCGTTAAATGAAGGTACACTCGTTCCTGCCAGCTATATGTATACCTTAGCATTCGGTTCTGCCCATGCAGTGGGTTCCGGATCACTGGAGGTAGGTCAGGCTACGGCAATCGGTGTCATGCTGACTTTGTGTATTTTGGCTGTTTATGCGATAGTATACAAGGTCTTTGGTAAAGAAAAATATGAATATTAAGGAGGTGCGCTATGAAAACATGGAAAAAAAAGCTGGAAGAATTAAAAATATTACATAGAATAGGCAGGCTAAACCTGATTTTATGGGTGATTTTTACCATCGTAGCAATCGGTTGGGTATTTTGCGCATCCTTCAGTACATCGAAAGAAATCTTCTCTGACAAGGTATTGGCTTCAGGATTTCATCTTAATAATTATGTAAGAGTAATGAAGACTTATAACATTGCCAAATATTTTATGAATAGCTTAATCTATACAGGCTTTGCCTGTGTCGGTGTCATAGTATTGATAGCACCCGCATCCTATGTACTGGCAAATTATGCATTCAAAGGAAGAAATATAATACGGAGTGCATACATATCCACCATGGGTATTCCTGGAATAATGTTAATGATTCCGTTATTCATGATCATCAGTAAATTGGGACTGAATAAAACACCGGTAGCAATTATACTGATTTATGTTTGTACCAGTGCTCCTTTCACGATCTTTTATCTTCTAAGTTTCTTTTCTACGATTCCGAAAAGTATACAGGAGGCAGCTTTAATTGACGGGTGTTCCCATATCAAAGCTTTTTGGAGGACGATATTTCCTCTGGCACAGCCTGGTCTGATCACTGTAACCATATTTAACTTTATATCACTTTGGAATGAGTATATGTGGGCTTTGGTTTTTGTAAATACGGACAGGAGAAGGACCTTATCCTTAGGTTTACAGGCAATTGTTGACGGAATGAAGAATTCCGGTGATTGGGCAGGATTATTTGCGGCAGTCGTTATCGTATTTGTACCGACCTTTATCCTTTATATCCTCTTATCCGAGAAGATTATGAGCGGAATTACCGGCGGTGCAGTAAAGGGTTAATTTATACGGAGGAGTGGAAGAACATAATGGATTTAATTCAGTTGGAATTAGTAAGTTCTCTTGAGAAGATATTCCCGGAGGCAGGCCCTAAGGCAACCATGGATTCTGTGATATTATCCGCGTTGCAGGGAGAAACAATATCCTTTCAGGTTGCGTGTTTTTATGACGGAAAGGAAAATAAATACGTTCAGATAAAGGTAAGTTCACCAATTTCCAGATACATTAGGCTGCGGGAGGTAATCTTAGTACCCTCTTCTTTCCCCTGCTACAAAGAAACGGATGACGGCTATCTGCGCAAGACCCCGGGAATGTACCCGGATATTTTAAGAGACCGTAAGAATAACCGTATGAAATTAGTGGCAGGTCAATGGCGCAGCTTGTGGGTGGATGTAGAGACAACCAGGGAAATTCATTCAGGCCGTTATCCGGTTACTTTAGAATTCACCAGTGAGGATGGGAAAGAATCAAATAAGATTTCTACAGAATTGAATATGATAGGAGAAGAGCTGCCTCCTCTGCATATTAAGAATACAAGATGGTTTCACGCTGATTGTCTTGCTGATTACTATCATGTTCCGGTTTTCTCAGAGGAACATTTTCAGATTATAGAGAATTTTATTGAAACAGCTGCCAAAAGAGATATCAATATGATATTGGTACCACAATTTACACCACCGCTGGATACCGCTGTCGGTGGTGAACGAACCACGCTTCAACTAATCGATATTCATGTGAACAATGGAAATTACGAATTTGATTTTACAAATCTAAAGCGATTTATTCAGATATGCCTTACCAAAGGAATACAGTATCTTGAAATGTCACATCTATTTACACAATGGGGAGCAAGGTCAGCACCTAAAATAATGGCCACTGTCGATGGGGTATATCAAAGAATCTTCGGCTGGGATACCACCTCCAATGGACCAGCGTATGAAACGTTTCTGTCCTGCTATCTTCCGCAATTAACGGGGCAACTGAAATTATTGGGAGTTGATAAAATCACATATTTTCATATTTCGGATGAACCGCATTTGGAGCATCTTGAAACCTATCAGCATGCAGCCTCACTGGTAAAGCCATATCTGGAGGGATTTCAGATAATTGATGCAATGTCCAATGTTCAGTTCTATGAATTAGGGCTGACACAGCAGCCAATCTGTGCAATTGATGCAATTGAACCCTTTCTGGATAAGCAGGTTCCGATGCTCTGGGGATATTATTGCTGTGATCAAAAGATAACGGTATCAAACTGCTTTATGTCGATGAAGTCTTCCAGAGCAAGGGTATATGGCTTACAGACCTACTTATTTGATTTGACGGGCTTCTTACACTGGGCATTTAATTTTTATAATACCCAATTTTCAATAGATCATATCAATCCATACGAGGTTACGGATGCCGGAGATAGTTTTCCTTCTGGTGATGCTTTTGTCGTTTATCCCGGCAAAGATTTTAAACCGGAAGAATCCCTGCGGCTTATGGTATTGTACGAAGCGATGACAGATCTTAGAGCCTTGAAATTACTGGAGTCCTTATCAAGTAAGGAATATGTGAAGGATATTATTGAACGAGAGGCAGGGTATCGTATTACCTTTAAGAAGTATCCTCTAAGCAGCTCCTTTTATATTAACTTAAGAAATAAAATCAATCAGGAAATAGAGAACACTCGAACTTTTTGAAATATTCCACACAAATAAGACTATGTAGCGAAGGTTATTGAAACATTTAAGGTCAGGGGGATTTTCATGAAAAGATCCAAAAACTTAAGCATAGTAAAAAAACATTATTTGTTTAACAAGGGAAAAAGATTATTTTTAATACTTTTGGTTATAGTAGCAGCTTTATTGTCTTTATTTATAACTTGCAGAATGGCATCCGGAAAAAATGATTTTTCAATCGTGGCAAAAGTAAACGGTGAAAATATATATTTGAGGGAATACAAGCAAAGGTTATATGGCGTACGCGCAAATGTCTATGATTATTTTAACAAGAAATATAATGCAAATGACAGTAAGAGTTTTTGGAACAAAAGTTATGGTGGAGAGGTTCCTATTGAAGCGGCACGTAAGAAAGCGCTTGACGAATGTATTCAGATAAAAGTACAACAAATTTTACTTAAGGACAAAGGTATTCAAGAGGATATTAGCTATAAAACCTTTCTGAAAGGTTTGGATGAGGAAAATAAGGCCAGAAAAGAAGCAGTCAAAAATCAAAGAGTAATATTTGGTCCACTGCAATTTGGTGAAAAAGAATATTTTGAATATCAATTTAGTCAAATGATTATAGGGCTTAAGGAAAAAATGGGGGAAGATGATTTCAAAATAGACGATAATGATGAGAAAGCCCTTTATGACCAAATAAAAAATGAGGATTTCAAAAATCCCGATTCGGTAAAAGTGGAGAGAATCATCATACCGTATGCACAAATGAATGGGGTTGTTGATGAATCCAAGAAACAGGATGCTAAGCTAAGAATTGATAAAATAAAACAAATGCTGGATAGTGGTGAAAATTTTGAGAAGCTTGCAAAACTTAATAATCCGGATAATTCTTTAGAGACAAAAATCTTTGACAGCAGTACTGCCAAGACCGATGAGTTAACTCCTAAATTGTTGGAATGTGCCGGTAAACTAGCTGTAGGAGAAATCAGTAATGTTTTTGATGAGAATAATATTTATTCTATTATAAAATGTGTTGAACATAAGAATATGGGGGTTAAATCCTTTGGAGAAGTAAAAGAGGCTATCCGCCAAATGTTGATTGAGAAAGCTTACAATGAGTATATTAATAAATTGGTAAAGAATGCTAAAGTAGAAGTGAACCAGGAAATTTACAGTCATATTTTTATTGATTGAGTTATTGGAATGTCATAAATCTTTAATGATTCAAACACCTTAGAATTTTATACCGAATAAACAAAGGTGGGGTAGCATGATGCCAATGAAAAAGTCATTTCTTAGAGAAGTTATAATGGATCCATTAAGGGTTTGGAGGAGCTTTTCAAGAAATAATACTTTTTACTGGCTTTATTAAATCCTTCCTTTATTTATAAAAAAACTCAAGGAGGCCAAAGTATGTTAAAAAGTGTATTAAAAAAACCAGTATCCCTACTTCTGGTATGCACAATGCTTGCATTTTTGTTTGCAGGCATGCCAAGAATCTCATTCGCTGCAGGGGGAGCTACTTATTATGTAGACTCGGTCAGCGGAAATGACAGCAACAATGGAACGAGTTCGTCGACACCTTGGAAGACTGTTAGTAAGGTAAATGCAAAGACTTTCGCTGCTGGAGATAAAATCTTATTCAAGGCAGGCAGTGTATTTAATGGGCAGCTCTATCCGCTTGGATCTGGAGCAGCCGGTAGTCCAATTGTAATCGATATGTATGGTACAGGAAGTAAACCGATAATAAACGGTGGTGGAGTATTAGGCGGGGCAGTCAAGCTATACAACCAATCCTACTGGGAAATAAACAACCTTGAAGTCACAAACACGGCGGCATCGCCTGCTCTTGATTTGGTTGGTATAAAGGTATTCGGAACTTCAACACAAAATCATATCTATATCCAAAACTGTGACATACATGATGTTAACGGTCCTTCAACGGGAACAACAAACTTTCCCAGGAATGATACAAAAAAAACCGGTGGTATTGATATGCAAGGCTGTATAATTAACGATGTATTAATACAGAACAACACCATACATAAGGTTGACCGCACAGGTATAAACGCAATTGATAAAGTAGCAGAAGGAAGTTGCACAGGTGTCATTATAAGAAATAATACCTTATATGATATAGGTGGGGACGGAATAATCTTTCTTGGGGCAAGCAATGGACTGGTTGAAAGGAACGTATGCTGGAATGCCGTAGCAAGATCAGCAGATGCAAATGCCGGCATTTGGCCATATGCTTCTGATAATACAGTATTCCAATATAATGAATGCTATAATCTGGCACTTGGAAACGAGAGTAATACAAAGGATTCCATGGCTTGGGACTTTGATGCGGAATGTACAGGCACAATATATCAGTATAACTATAGTCATAACAACATAGGTGGAGCAGTAATGACCTGTAGTGATAACAATTACGACGAATATGCAAAAAATGGAATCTTCAGATACAACATTAGCCAGAATGACAAGACCAGGATTGTTCGTTTAGCAGGACAGTCAGTCAATTTCTCTTTTTATAACAACACTTTCTACTCAAATACAGGAAACCCATATGTTATCAAGGTTGATACATATGGCGGAATACCTGATAAGAATTATTTCTATAATAATATTTTTTACATCCAGAATAATACACAGGGATATGATATTGCCGCAGGAACAAACAAAGTGTTTGACTATAACGTATTCTACGGTGTACATCCCACCGGAGAGCCGACCGATGCTCACAAGCTTACTTCTGACCCATTATTGGTAAATCCGGGGACCGGTGGAAACGGATTAACTACTGTTAATGGATACAAACTTCAATCAGGCTCCCCTTGTATAAACTCCGGTATGACGATTTCAAACAACGGTGGAAAGGACTATTGGGGTACTTCAGTTCCACAAGGTTCGGTTACAGACAGAGGGGCGTGTGAATACACCGGAACACTGACGATTCCGGAGGTACCTGCAGGTCTGAATGCAACAGCAGCTGGCACATCCCAGATAAATGTAACCTGGAATTCATCATCTGGAGCAAGCAGCTACGACCTTAAGGTAGATGGTGTAATAGTGACAGGAGTAACAAGTCCGTACGCACATACCGGACTTTCAGCAAACACAGCTCATACTTACGCGGTAAGAGCGGTTAACAGTGCAGGTACAAGTGCTTGGTCGTCCATAGTAAGTGCCACTACACAATCCGGTAGCGAAATCAATCTGGTAAAAAACGGAAACTTTGAAGATGCTGCAAACCTTAATTATTGGACAAATGCATCTACTGGTACTGCCACAGCGACTGTAGTAACCGATAGTGGAAGTAAAGCGGCAAAACTTACCGCTACAAGCTCTGATACTGCAAGAATTGAACAGGTAGTTACAGGGCTGACTGCAAATAAGACATATACTTTAACAGTATCAGTAAAAACCGATACAGGTATATATGGCTATGTTGGAGTACAGGATTTCGGCGGAACTTTGATAGAAAAAGGTGGAACAAGCAGTAGTGGATACACAACCTATACCATAACTTTTATTACCGGCACTACGAATACGACTGCTAAAATATACCTCCACGCGTGGAAGCAGCAGAGTGGTTCAGTGTATTTCGATAATGTATCCATTAAATAAGCAAAGATAAATTTATAGGTAAGCGCAGCCAGATTTTAGAGTTGTTTCTTAAATGTCAAATAAAAGTAGTATATAATAAAAGCCGAAAAGTTGATTGATATATAATAATTACTTTTCGGCTTTGCAATCCTGTATATATGGGCTATGCAATTCGGCAGAGGATCATATAACCTGTGAAGACATGGTCAAATGCGCTGATGAAGCTCTTTATAGAGCAAAGTAGAATGAAAGTGCAAAAAACAGGGTCAAAAAATCATTTTTTGACCCTGTTTTTTTGGCATTTTATAGATAACATTTGGAATTTTTCTTGTTGAATATTTAAAGATTAATAAATCTTTTTGTCAAAAGGCTTCCTCATCGTAGATTCCCTGTAAATTGCATCGGTTTGCAGATATGTGTTGGTATAAGGAAGGGCTGTATTCTGAATACGGTCCAGTATTTTTTTTGCAGCGATAATTCCCATATCCGTACTGTGGGAATTAACGGTGGTCAAATGGGGCTCTACCACAATGGAAGCCGGTGCGTTGTCAAAACCGGTTACCAGAACCTGATTCGGAACTTTAATATTCAGATCTTTCAGGCAGGATATCAGATTTATGGCCAGGGAGTCATTGGCACAGACAAATAGTTCGGGAAGCGGATCCATAAGCTTTAACTGGGAAAGCAGCCACATTTGATCCCAATATTTAATGTCTTCTTTATCTATAATACAGGCAGACTTATCCAATGTGAGGTCGCAGTCCTGAAGAGCCATACAGAAGCCGGCCCAGCGTTCGTAAAAACTTAAACAGTGTGTGTAGGAGCCCACGAAGCCGGCTCGGCTGATTCGGTGTTCCTGAATGAGTTTTTTGACCATGTTTGCAAGCCTGTATTTGCTTTCCATTAATAAAATATCAGCCTTTAGATTGTCTTCTGCCACGGTGTAATAGGAATCAATGAATAATACCGGCTTATTTAAGGAACTAAGCATTTTACAATATTCTCTGTCAAATAATTCTACACAAAGAATTGCATCAATATTATTCAAGTCAAAGGTATTCGGCAGCCGCAAATAACGGATATCTGTATCCTGAATGGTAAATAATGAAAGGGTATAGCCGTATTTGCTGATTTCCTGTTCCATTGTGGTTAATAAGGAAGAACCAATATGCTGTTTATCCGGAAATTTGTGAAAGGTCAGGGCAATGTTGCCGTGGATATTTGAGGAAGCATTATTCTCTGCTGATGCAGAACTGTTGAAGTCGGACGTCAAACTGGAAAATTGTTTGTAATTCAGCTCTGCCGCTCTTTGCAGAATCTTCTGTCTGGTCTTTTCTGAAATATTTTCACTGCCGTTTAATGCTTTGGAGACAGTAGTACGTGAAAGCTGCAGGGAATCTGCAATATCCTGTATTAAAATTCTTTGTTTAGCCATGGTGTTAAAGCCCTCCCCTATATATCATTTGTAAATTATTAAACTAGATAGCTTTTTGATTTTTTTATTATATCACAGAAAAAATGTATACGCAATAAGTTGACATGTAAAAGTAAATTTTACAAATGTTCAAATTGTATCAATAAAACTAGTGAAAAAACATACAAAATAAATAAAATGTAATGTTTGATTTTGTATTAATGTACAAAATATACAAAAACAGATTGACAGTTTTTAATGATATGTTAAAATAAAAGTACACATAAGCGATATATGTAAAAATTAAATTTGAACAAATGTAAAATGTTTGAAGAAAGGTATGTAAGCGGATGCAAACAAAAAAAATCAGTAAAAGCAGACATCCATCCGAAAAGAATTATTTCCAAAGATTTGGTGTTTACTTTATTAAGAACTGGCAGTTGTACATAATCTTTTTACTGCCGGCGCTGGCACTCACCATTATTTTTAAATACCTGCCTATGTTCGGCGTTATCATTGCATTTGAGGAGTACAGTCCTGTCAAGGGGTATTTTGGAAGCGATTGGATTGGACTGTACAATTTTAAGAGGTTCTTTTCCTCTACTGAATTTGCAAGGTTGTTATTAAACACATTGAAACTAAGTGGTTTCAACCTGATATGGAGTTTTTTCCCGCCGATTGTCCTGGCTCTTTTACTTAACAGAGTGCGGCATAAAGGTATGAGGAAAAATGCACAGTTGATTGTGTACCTGCCCTACTTTATTTCTACAATCGTCCTGGCAGGTATGGTTCGGTTGTTTTTCTCTCCTGTAGGACCGATTAATGCATTAATGGGAAGCAGTGTAGACTATATGACAGAACCCAGCTGGTTCCGTACACTTTATATTGGAAGCGGTATCTGGCAGAGTGCAGGATGGGCCTCCATTATTTATTCCGCGACTTTAGCCGGTGTAAGTCAGGAATTAATAGAAGCAGCGAGAATTGACGGCGCAACTATTTTACAGCAGATTAAAAATGTTGAGCTGCCCGCATTAAAGCCGGTTATTGTCATCCAATTCATCCTTTCTGCAGGTAATATCATGAGCATTGGATTTGAAAAAGTTTATGCAATGCAGACAGACCTGAATAAAGTAACCAGCGATATCATACCTACCTATGTTTACCGAATGGGACTTGAGATGGGCGATTATGGATATTCTACGGCAGTGGGGCTTTTCAATACCGTTATTAATTTGATTCTTTTAGTTGCTGTAAATATGATAGTGAAGAAATTAAATGAGGGTGAAGGGCTGTAAGGAGGAAAGTAATATGAATAAAAAGAAAGCATTTGTTACGCAGGATAACATAGTTAAAGTAACAGGCAACCTGCTGTTGATTATTTTCCTGCTGCTGATCATTATACCGGTTATTTACATTCTGCTGTGTTCCATAATGGATCCTGCGACCAGAAGCAGTGTGGGAGTATCTTTTGATATAAAGCATTGGACCCTGGAAGGATACCGAAGAGTGTTTGAAGATGCCAATACCTGGCGGGGTTTCCGTAACTCCTTTGTCTATTCTGTTTCTTTTACTGTGATTTCTGTTGGGGTCACTTTATTAGCGGCATATCCTATGTCCAGGAATGACTTTATGGGGCGTAAGTTCTTCAATGTGATTTTTGTACTTACTATGTTCTTTGGCGGAGGACTGATGCCGACTTATCTTTTGATGGATCAGTTAAACCTGATTAATACCGTATGGGCAGTTTTATTGCCAGGTGCTTTAAATGTATGGAACCTGATACTGGCCCGTTCTTATTACCGTTCGATTCCGACGGAACTAAGGGAAGCGGCAGAGATGGACGGTACTTCGGAGCTCCAGTATTTCTTTAAGGTTCTGATACCGGTATGTACACCAATTATCGCTGTACTTTGCCTATATCAGTTTGTAGCCCAGTGGAATTCCTATTTTGATGCTATGATATATTTGGATGATCAGAAACTACAGCCCTTGCAGCTGGTAATCCGGGCGATACTGGTACAGAACCAGATTAATCCGAACCTGGTGGCCAATATGGAAAAAATAGCTGAAACGGCCAAACTGGCGGATTTGTTAAAGTATTCCACTATCGTTATATCCAGTATCCCATTGTTATTAATGTATCCGTTTTTCTCCAAATACTTCGAAAAAGGTATTATGGCTGGTTCTGTAAAAGGTTGATTACAAAAGTAAATGCTAAAGCATTTAACTTATAAAATTATCAGAGGAGGAAATGTTATGTTATTATCCAAAAGATTTAGAAGAGTATTGGGAGTTTTATGTGTAGCTGCCATGGCGATCGGCTCTTTGGCAGCCTGTGGAAGTAAAACGCCGTCAGGCAATGGAAACACCTCTAACGGCGCAGAAGGGGCTGCGGCAGAAGAGGTAACTTTCCCATTAACAGAAAGTTACAAGTTTTCCATTATGACAAGGGTTGCTTCCGATTCCGAACAGGATTTCAGTAAAAAAGCATTGGTCCAGAGAATGCAGGAGGCTACTAATGTAACTGCTGACTATCAGGCGATTCCGGATGAACAGTTTAATGATAAATTTAAACTGGCACTTTCCAAGAAAGATATGCCGGATGTAGTTACCAAGATGTATATTAAGCCTTATGATATTTTAGGTTATGCGAACAAAGGTGTCTTCATTCCGTTGGAAAGTTATATCGATAAGAACATGCCAAACTTTAAGAAGATACTGGATGCAAGGCCGGAAGTACGTGCTGCCATCACATCAGCCGACGGGCATATTTACACCTTGCCTTTTGTAAATGAATGGTCTAAGAACAGTAAGGAAAACATTAATGTTATCGGTGCCATTCCTTATATAAACAAATCCTGGTTAGATAAATTAGGACTTGAAATGCCAACTACAACTGATGAATTGAAAACAGTATTAGAGGCATTTGCTAAAGATATTAAAGATGAGAATGGCAATGTTATCCCGATGTCTTTCCGTATCAATCAGGTTAACCAGGATCCTGGTATCAGCCTGGGTTCTTTCGGAAGCGGTGATAACATGGACCACTATATGGTAACCAATGATAAAAAAGTATTTTATTCACTGGCTCAGGATGATGCAAGAAAAGGTCTGGAATGGCTGCACGAACTATATGCACAAGGTCTGATTGATCCTGAAATTTTCTCCCAGGACGCATCCACCTATTCAGCCAAAGTTTCTACCGGACGTGTGGGCCTGTTTTATGACTGGGCAATAGGTTTGGCTGGTGATTATACGGATGAATACGTGGCATTGCCGCCGCTGTCCGGTCCGGATGGAACCGTAAATATTCCGCGTCAGAACTACTACAGCTTTGATATGGGTGTTACAGCAGTTACAAGTGCATGTAAAAAACCTTCAGTTGTATTGGCATACCTGGATCAGTATTTTGAACCTTCCATGTCTGTTCAAAATTGCAACGGTACTTATGATGATCCAAACTATACAAATGTATTCACAAAAGGCGAAGATGGCATGTTAAAATGGACCAAGGAAGGATTAGAAGACAATAAAGTCCGCAATGATCAAAACTTAGCTGACTGTTTTGCAATCCTGTCCGACTATTATGGAGTATACGTAGATAAAATGCTGGATTCCGATGCACTTCGACTGAATTTGCTCAGCACGGTATATTCTCCTTTTATTACAAGCAATTATAACTATCCGGCTGCATTTATGGAACAAGCTGATATCACACGAATTGCTGAAATTGAAACAGACTTAAAGACTTATGCAGAACAGACAAAAGCAGGTATCGTAAAAGACGGCATTACCGATGAAGCCTGGAAAGCCTATCTTACAAAACTGGATGAAATGGGTCTGAAAGAATTAATTGAACTGAAGCAGAAAGGCTTCGATATGTTTTATGAACTGACAAACTAAGGTAAATATAACGATGGAACTGATCAGCAGCTAAAACAGAAGAAATTTTATAAATATAAGCAGAGAAAATATACGGAAACATAGACAGCAATAGAATAATCATAAAATAAAGGGGCCGGGCCTATGGGTCCGGCCTTTTTCTAATAGGAAAGGAGATAAGATTATGGATTTATTTTATACCCCCGAATATGCGAAAACCGGTGATGTAATTCCTTTTTATAATGAAGATTTGAAGCAGTTTGATCATTATTACCTAAAAAATTGGAACCCGGATGCACCAAAGGATAAAGTTATATATGGCTGGCATCGTATTACAACCACGGATAACCGAAATTATATAGAAACTCCTACAAAAATTCATGGAGGGACTGGCTCTGTTATTAAAGTAAATGGACTGTACCATATGTTTTATTGTACATTTGACCAGGATCCCCCTGCACAGTGGGCCAGACATGCAACCAGTACAGATCTGACAGATTGGGAGGACATTCCGGAAGAAAAATTCGGCCCCGATGGTATGATTTACAAGATGTCTGACTGGAGGGATCCTTTTGTATTCTGGAATGAAGAAGAAAATAAGTGGTGGATGCTCCTGGCAGCAAGAGAGAATGCACCGACGGAAAGAAATGGCTGTGTAGCTCTTTGCGTATCCGAGGATCTGTCGCGGTGGGAATATCGAGAGCCGCTATATGCGCCACGCCTGAACCAGGCAGCAAACGAATGCCCTGATTTATTTAAAATGGGAGATTGGTATTACCTGGTATATTCAAATTATACAGACGGATTCTGCACCTATTACCGGATGAGCCGCTCTTTAAGCGGTCCATGGATCCGTCCGGAGGTGGATACTTTTGATGGCAGAGCTTTTTATGCGGCTAAAACCGGTTTTGATGGAAAAGATCATTATATTTACGGCTGGAATCCCACCAGAGGTGAGAATGGCTGGGAATTTGACCCGGGTAAAGAGTTCGGTAAGGATTATAAAACCTGGAACTGGGGCGGCTCCATTGTAGTGCATAAAATTATCCAGCATGATGATGGTACCCTGGGAGTATGCCCGGTTGACAGTGTTGCAAATGCTTTTAGCAAGATGAAGAATTCCGGTTTGCATTCTTTGACCGGAAACTGGAACATAAATGAAAGTGTAGCAGTCTGTGAATCCCCGGATGGCTATTCCGCCGCTATTGGTGCTAAGATTCCGGAAGTATGCCGTGTGAAGGCCAAATTAAAGTATAATGGAAATCCTACCCGGTTCGGTATTGCCTTACAGGTGGATGATACGTATGCCCAGGGATATTATCTGATGTTTGAACCCTGGTATAACCGTATCCAGTTCCGCTCCGGGCTGCGGATGTATGAACAGGGCGGTCAGATGTTTCCTTATGCAGTTGAAATGGAACGTCCCCTTAAACTGGAGGCCGGTAAAGAATATGATCTTGAAATCTATATTCAGGGAACTCTTGCAGTTCTTTATGTCAATAATGACCTGGCCTTTGGTTTCCGTATGTACAATGAAAAAGACCGTCAGTTAGGATTTTTTGTATCGGAAGGATCACTGGAAGTGAAGGACGTAACGATTGAAGAGGAATAAGAAGTGTACTTGCAAAAGATTTAAAAGTAACAACAGAAAGTGAAGAGCAGAAAGGCAGATGAGGGAATGAGCGAAATGTTGGAAAATGCAAGAAAATATGAAAGGGATGGCTTAAAACAGATTCCGGAGGGGCAGAAACCGTCCTTTCATGTATGCGCACCAGTTGGTTGGATCAATGACCCTAACGGCTTTTCTGTGTACAAGGGAGAATATCATTTATTTTATCAGTATCACCCCTATAAAACTGTATGGGGACCAATGCACTGGGGACACAGCAAATCGAAAGATTTTATAAAGTGGGAGCAGTTACCCTGCGCCCTGGCACCGGATACCGGATACGATGGGCAGGGATGTTTTTCTGGCAGCGCAGTGGAACATGACGGAAAACATATGCTTATGTATACCGGCGTGCTGAATAAAGTACAGGAAGACGGTACCAGGTTATTAAGACAGACACAGTGTATAGCCGTGGGAGACGGAGTGAATTATGAAAAGCTGGATACGAATCCGGTAATCACCGGTGATTTTCTGCCGGAAGGAAGCAGCAGGGAAGATTTCAGAGATCCGAAAATCTGGATAGAGGGAGAAGATTTCTATGCAGTAATTGGCAGCAGGAGTGAAGAGACCGGCGGACAGATAGTATTATTTACATCCCAGGATGCAAAGAACTGGAAATATGCAGGTATCATAGAGGAAAGCCGGAATGAATACGGAGAGGTGTGGGAATGCCCGGATTTCTTTTACATAGACGGCAAACAGGTATTGCTCATTTCGCCCACTGAAATGATGGCAGATGGCCTGGAATTTCACAATGGAAACAGTACCATATATATCCTTGGGGATTATGACAAAGGGAACCATAAGTTAATCCGGGAACGAGTAGCCGCTATTGATTACGGATTGGATTTCTATGCACCGCAGACACTGGAAACAGCAGATGGCAGAAGAATCATGGTTGCCTGGATGCAGAGCTGGGATAATTATCTCACGCCGCCATCTTTTCAGTGGTCCGGCCTTATGACGGTTCCGAGGGAACTGCACGTGAAAAACGGATTATTGTATCAGAATCCGGTAAGAGAATTGGAAAATTATTATCAGAAAGAAGTAAAATATGATGCCGTAACCATAAATGGGGAAAAAGAACCGGACGGTATAAAGGGCAGGCAGTTTGACCTGACAGTGGAGGTGGAAGCCCGTGATTATGAAGAATTTGCTGTTCGCTTTGCGGCAGATGATAAATATTATTCTATTCTGCGATATAATCCGAAAGCAAATACAGTGACTTTTGACCGTACTTATTCCGGTCTAAGAAAGGATATCCTGCACAAACGTTCCATAAATGTAAAAGAACAGAAGGGTAAAATCAAACTCCGTATACTAATGGATAAATATACGGTGGAAGTTTTCGTAAACGATGGAGAGCAGGCAATGACTTCTCTGATTTATACTCCTTTGGAAGCAGACCGGATTCGCTTTCTTAGCAAAGGTGAAGTTAAATGCAGCATTGTTAAATATGATGTTGCAGCAGAATAGATAAAGGCCGCACGGAAGCGTGTAAAAGAGTTATTGATATCAATGGAAATGTGATACAATATACTTGAAAATTAAACTTGATAGTTTAACAGACCTGTTGAAGCAAAGGAGGAAATCTATGATTTTTTCAGATTCGAATGATATTAGCAGATGCACTGAAATAGTAAGAAAAGAGCTATTAAAGAATAATGTTAACGTCAGTGATGAGATTCTAAATAAGATTACTTTAGCTGTTATGAACATTTCTTATTCAAAAGGTGGAGATTATTCTGATAAGATTATTCAAAGCTTTGCTAAGACATATGTTGAAGAAGGAAAGTTTCCTGAAGAAATTGAAAGATGAGCTGATGCACTAAAACTATCGTCGACCACCTGCCTGACAAGGAGTTGACGATAGTTTTAGTGCTATTTAATTCTTAGGGCATTTAAGGTTCTTCCGCATTGGACTTTGGAATAGGATTAAGCTATGGCGCTAAACAATTAGTTTAAATTTATCGCCGATACAAAGCTGCTGGGAAAGATTAAATACATTGTTATTTGTATCCTGTAATATACTATCTATCCTTAGAAGGGGATAGCCCTTAGAAATACTTAAAGTTTTCGCTTCTTTAGAGGCAGCAAATATAATATCCAGTGTTTTTGAAGATTGGTTGAAAATGATATTGCGTTTTTCCTTGAGAATTTCGTATAAAGAGGAATCATTGAGATTCTCACTAAATAGAAAGGAAAAAGATTCGGGGAATTTATTTAGTTCTAAAATTACCGGTTTATCATCTGCGTACCGTATGCGTTCAAGAACAAGTATCTTTTCATCTGTTTTCAAATGCATCAGTTCCATTTCTCTTGGAGTCGGATCTTCCAATGCAATTTTGATGATTCTTGCTCCTGGTTTTACTCCCATCAATTTGCACATTTCTGTAAAACTGATAACTCCCTTTGATAGTCCCCGCTGTAGTTTTTTCTCGGCAACAAAAGTTCCTTTTCCGGATTTTCTGTCCAGGTATCCCATATCGGTTAACTTGGACAGAGCCTTTCGAACTGTGACGCGGCTTACTTTGTATTGTTCACTTAATTCGTTTTCTGTTGGAATTCGGCTTCCTGCCAGACGTTCTCCGTTTTCAATTTCTTTTTGTAATTTCTCCTCAAGCTGCTTGTATAAGGGTGTTGCAATTGTATTATCCAGTTCCATACGAATATTCCTTCTTCTTATTAATATTTATACGAGGTATTTATCGTTTATTATAATACATTTGAGCAATATTGTACATATCAAAAATGTATATATTGACAATTGGTATTATAATGTATTATAATACAAACATAACAATTAAATACATAAATTGAAGGAGAATGAAACGATGGAATATAAGAGTACGGACATTAAGAAAATTATTGAAGCAATTTTGGAACAGAAGAAAGATAAAGGCGGAGTAAAATCCCTTTATTTTGTCGGGTGCGGAGGTTCTTTGGGAGCTCTCTATCCTGCAAAGACTTTTATGGAAAGAGAGTGTGCAGGTATCAAGTCCGCATGGATAAACAGTAATGAATTTGTTCACAGCATGCCGAAAGATTTTGGGGAGAATTCTATCATTTGTCTTGCATGTCATAAAGGCAATACACCGGAAACAATCCGTGCGGCAGCGCTTGGAAAAGAAGCGGGAGCGGCTGTTATTATTCTGACGTGGTTACAGGAATCTGAAATTATCCAGTATGGTGATTATATTGTACGCTATGATTTTGGTGAGGGGAAGGATATAGCAGGAGAAAAGACTATATGTGGACTGCTTGTTGCAGCTGAACTGCTGAATCAGACGGAAGGGTATGAAAACTACGATAAATTTCTGCAGGGGATTGGCATGATTGACCGTATTGTAAAAAATGCATGCAAACATGTGGAGAAACGTGCCTTGGTATTTGCAGAAAACCATAAAGACGACAAGGTAATTTACACAATGGCCAGCGGCGCGGGATATGGTGCGGCATATATGGAAAGTATCTGTATCTTCATGGAAATGCAGTGGATCAATTCAAACAGCATTCACAGCGGCGAATATTTTCACGGCCCATTTGAAATAACAGATGCGAATATTCCCTTTGTAATTCAGATTTCAGAAGGCTCGACCCGTGCATTGGATGAGCGGGCGCTGAAATTCTTAAAAACATATGCGAAGCGCATCGAAATTCTGGATGCCAAGGATCTTGGACTTTCCACAATTGATTCTTCTGTGGTTGATTACTTCAACCATTCGTTATTCAATAATATATATCCGGTATATAATCAGGCATTGGCCATAGTGCGGGAGCATCCATTAACTACCCGCCGTTATATGTGGAAGGTTGAATACTAATATAAGGAGCTAGATATATTATGGATCCGGCAGAAGCTATAAAACAGGCAATGGATTGGTATAAAGCGGTGAACTTTTTCGAGCGGTGTCTTTTAGGCACCGCTTTTGTTCTGCTGGTATTTTTTACAATACATATGTTGGAATGAAAAAATAATGGGGTATTAAAGTGAATATTCAGGGCTGTTTCGTAAGAAAGTATATCTGAAACTATCTTTACCTATTCAATTTAGAGGCCGGAAAGTCAACAGATAAGGTATTATAATGTATCATTGCTATGAAAAGTATATAAAAAATCAAAAAAAGAACCTGCACATTAGGATAAAATGAATAATGCCTCTTGACATAATCGGGGAAAGAATGTATTATTGTATTAAATACAAAGCAATACAAATAGATACAAATGGTGAAAATTTCAAAATGTGATTGCTTTTGTATTGTTAAGGTTAAAGATGTGCGCACCATCTTTAGAAAGTTTGTAAAAAATAAATATTACTCATTAGAGGAGGTTAATTTATGTTCTGGATAGAGTTGATTATTGTCCTGGCTATAATTTTCTGGGGTGTTCGCAAGGGGGGTACCTTCCTGGCTATGGCCGGAGGCGTTGGCATGTTGATTATGACTTTTGTTTTACATGTAAAACCCTCGGATCCGCCAATTACAGTTATTTTAATTATGATTGCAGTAATCTGTGCAGCTTCAACAATGCAGGCTTGCGGAGGTCTGGAGTTTATGGTTAAGATCGCAGAAAAAATTCTTCGTAAGAATCCGCAGATGATCACGGTTTTAGCTCCTGTTGTATCTTATTTATTCACATTTATGTGTGGTACCGGCCATATTGTTTACAGCTTGCTTCCGGTTATTAATGAGATTTCCATAGAGACGGGTGTTCGTCCGGAACGTCCGATATCTGCATCAATCGTTTCTTCACAGCAAGCAATCACAGCATGCCCGATAGCGGCGGCAACAGTTGCAATTCTTGCTTTTATGGCAGACTCATCGTATACGTCGGTAAACCTTTTCACTTTGCTGCTCGTATGTGTCCCTGCAACATTAATTGGTACAGTTGCAGCGGCATTTTCTGTTATTAAAAAGGGCAAAGAGTTAGCTGATGATCCGGAGTTTCAGGCACGTGTTGCTGCCGGACTTATTGAGGATTTTTCAAAGAAAACAGTTGAAGAGAAACCTGCCACAAAAAATGCAAAGATTTCGGTGGCTATTTTCTTAAGTGCAATGGTAGTGATTGTTTTATTAGGTGCATTCAATTCATTTATTCCTAAATTTGCCGATGATTCCGCTTTGCCTATGACTTCGGTAATTGAAATCTTTATGCTCGTTGCCGCAGCTATTATGGTTATAGCTTGCAGACTTGACAGTGATAAGATTTTGGACCAGCCGGTTTTCCGTACAGGTATGTTTGCAGTTGTTTTAGCATTTGGGCTTTGCTGGTTAGTAAATACGTTTATTGGAGATCAGGCTTCATTTATTACTGGCAACATGTCTGCTTTAACTAATAAGTATCCATGGATTTACATAATTGCGGTATTTATTGTTGGTGCCATTACAACAAGCCAGTCATCCACAACAATGATTATGGTGCCCATTGGCATCGCTTTAGGGCTTCCGGCTAATATTATTGTTGCCGGATGGATTGCTTGCTCTTCAAACTATTTTATTCCTGCATCAGGTCAGTGTGTTGCTGCTCTTGCATTTGACTCAGCGGGTACAACAAAGATCGGAAAATTCGTTTTGAATCATAGCTATATGGTTCCCGGTTTGGTTTGTACAGTTGTTTCTGTATTGGTTGCTATCGGTCTTGGAGCTATTGTGTTTTAATAACAATTGTCAATTAGTTTACTCTTGGTTGGATCGCAGCTGATGCCGTAATCGTTATTTTGGCATTGGCTTCGGCTGCGGTCTTGCTTTCTATAAAAGGAGGTTAGTGATGAAATTCGCGCCCATGAGTTATCATTATCTGCGTTATCCCATAGCAAAGTTTCTTGATAAGGTGGAAAGCTCTCCCTTTGACAGTATAGATTTATATTGTTGTGCACCGCAGCTGAATATATTTGACTATCCGCTTAGCAGCTTGATAGATCTGGATAAAGAAATACGCCGCCGGCATTTGAAAGTTATGGCGATGACACCTGAAAACTGTACATATCCTGTTAATTTTTGTACGCAGGATATCATAACGAGGGAATCGAGTCTCCGTTATTATCAGAGGGCAATCGATACCGCAGAATTTTTAGAATGCCCCAATGTCCAGATTAGTACCGGATCCGGATATTTTAATAAACCGCGGGAGGAAGCCTGGAAGAATTGCCGTGAATCTTTGGCGCTGCTTGCGGCATACTGCGAAAAGAAGAATGTAACACTTCTCCTTGAGGAATTAAAAGTTACAACTACAAACGTTCTGATTACCAGCAGAGATTTAGCTGATATGATTGATGAGATTGGTTCGCCTAATGTGGTTGGGATGCTTGACTTAGATCAGATGACTTATGCGGGAGAGACTGTGGCAGATTATTTTACCAATCTTGGCGGCAGGCTCAAATATATTCATTTTAATGATCGTGGCCATACAGTTCCCGGAGATGCCGATTTTCCCATGAAGGATTATTTCGATGCAATGAAAGCACATGGATATGATGGTATATGCTCCTTTGAGATATGTGACCGCCGCTATTATTGTGATCCGGATAAAGCAATTGACGATACCGTTGCCTGGCTGCATAACAACACCGATGAATTGAAATAACATTTCAATATGCGGATGGAATAAGTATTGAAAGAGAATATATAGTTGGATTTCTTACAGAAAAAGAGAGCGGGGAGGCTTTTCGTTATGGTGATAGATACGCATATACATCCGGCGCTGTTTTCGCCGATATGCAAAGACAAACAACGGTTTGAACAGCGTTGTAACGAGATGAATTATCATCTTATGAGTCCGTCAGGAATTGATTTACTGAAAAAACAATATGCACTTGCAGATATTCAGCGCGCATTTTTACTGCCGGAAGACTGCTCTGCAGAAACTAGAACGGCAGCCATATCAAATGATGAGATTGCAGAACTTGTTTCTTATGACCCGGACTTTTTTTATGGATTCGCTTCTGTGGATCCACGAAATGAAGAGGCCAGCGCAGAGCTGGAGAGAGCTTTTGATACATTACAATTGAAAGGACTGGCGATTAATACGGCAAGGCTTCAAATGTATCCTTATGAGAAAAAGTTATATAAACTATACGAAATCTGCAGGAAATATAGCAAACCAATCATATTTCATGCAGGTATCTGTTTTGAGAAGAATGCCTTGGCCCGTTATTCCCGTCCCGCAGACTTTGAGGATGTACTTTATGACTATCCGGATATAAATATTTGTCTTTCTCATTTTGGCTGGCCCTGGGTACAGGAGACAGCAGCGTTATTGCTCAAATATCCGAATGCATTTGCAAATACGGCATTAATGAATTTTGACGGTCCTTATCAGATTTATCATAAAGTATTTAAAGAAGATATGGGTGAGTACTGGGTTGAACATAATATTGCAGATAAGATCATGTTTGGTTCTGATTCCCCAAGGATCCGCCCGGTGCGAAGCAAGAGAGGATTAGACAGCCTTGATTTTAGTTCGAATACATTCGAGAAAATATATTACAAAAATGCACTGAAATTTCTTGGAATGGAGGAATAAGCAAATGGAATTCAAACTAAAGGAAGTTGCGGTTTGTGCTGATAAGGAATTTGAGATGATTAAGATTACAGATGAAGTAACAGACTTCATTGCTGAAAGTAAGATTGAAAATGGAGTAGTTTTTGTGATAACAGAGCATACGACAACAGGAATTACAGTAAATGAAAACCTCCCATGTGTGGAAGCGGACATTATGGAAACCTTAGACCGGCTTGCTCCTGAAAATTATCCATATAATCATAATCACTATTTGCCAACTTATGGGACAATTGGAGGAAATGCGCCTGGTCATTTAAAATCACTATTGACAGGTAATCATTGCGTATTTCCGGTTGTGAATGGAAAGTTGAAGCTTGGCCATGCTGCAGATATCTATTTTTGCGAATATGACGGGATTAAAAACAGGCACTTTATGATTTATATAATGGGAGAAGGAGAGATATAGAAGATGAAGAAAGCAATTGCAATGGCTGACAATTGTATTGATGTCTATTATAAACTCGACCGTTATTATCTCACGGGAAACAGTATTGATTTTGCGCTTAATTATAAGGATATGGGCGGGGATGTATCGGAAATGACAATCCTCGGAAATGATGTCTTTGCTATGGCTTTGGCAGAAAGGCTGAAAGAACGCGGGATTTCGCTGCGAGTGATTAAGCAGGTGGACCGGCCGACGGGAATGGCTACTATGGATATTGTTGATGGTGACAAAAAGCATATTCAGTTTGAGGGTAATGCCATGGAATTGATTGAACTTTCAGAAGAGGATATGGAATTCGTAAAACAGTTTGACATCGTATATGCGGAGCGCTGGGCAAAAATTGACCGCTATATCAGGATACTAAAGCAGCCCGGACAGATTTGGGTTTATGATTTTTCAAAGCGTCTGGAAATGGAAAGTAATGATGTTATATTACCCTATATTGACTATGCATTCTTTTCCTATGATAAAAATGATGATTATATTAGAAGGTTTATGATCGAAACAAAACAGAAAGGGACAGGATGTGTTATAGCAATGCTTGGTGAATATGGAAGCCTTGCTTATGATGGAAACCGCTTTTATGAAATGAATGCCAAAAATGTTCCGGTAATTAATACGGTGGGGGCCGGGGATTCTTATATTGCCGCATTTACCTATGGTGTCAGTTTAGGAGAAACTATTCCGGAATGTATGCTTCGGGGCAAAGAACGCGCAACAAAAATTATTCAACAGTTCAACCCATATATCTAAGAGATATGCTTTTTATTAAAAAAATAAGTGAATCAAAGTTATGAAGTTATAATAGACAGAGGAGAATGAAACAATGGAATACAAAAGTACGAATATTAAGAAAATCATTGAGGAAATTTTGGAACAGAAGAAAGACAAAGGCGGAGTAAAATCCCTTTATTTTGTCGGATGCGGAGGTTCTTTGGGGGCTCTCTATCCTGCAAGGACTTTTATGGAAAGAGAGTGTGCAGGTATCAAGTCCGCATGGATAAACAGTAATGAATTTATTCACAGCATGCCCAAAGACTTTGGAGGGAATTCTATCATTTGCCTTGCATGCCATAAAGGCAATACACCGGAAACGATCCGTGCGGCAGCGCTTGGAAAAGAAGCGGGAGCGGCTGTTATTATTCTGACCTGGTTACAGGAATCTGAAATTATCCAGTATGGTGATTATATTGTGCGCTATGCTTTTGGTGAAGAAAAGGATATAGCAGGAGAAAAAGCTATATGCGGACTGCTTGTTGCAGCTGAACTGCTGAATCAGACGGAAGGATATGAAAACTACGATAAATTCCTGCAGGGGATTGGCATGATTGACCGTATTGTAAAAAATGCATGCAAACATGTGGAGAAACGTGCTCTGATATTTGCAGAAAACCATAAAGACGACAAGGTGATCTACACAATGGCCAGCGGCGCGGGATATGGTGCGGCATATATG
This sequence comes from Anaerocolumna xylanovorans DSM 12503, assembly GCF_900143645.1. Taxonomy (GTDB): domain Bacteria; phylum Bacillota; class Clostridia; order Lachnospirales; family Lachnospiraceae; genus Anaerocolumna; species Anaerocolumna xylanovorans. Next base: position 412,514 of record NZ_FRFD01000003.1, read on the forward strand.
GAAAGTATCTGTATCTTCATGGAAATGCAGTGGATCAATTCAAGCAGCATTCACAGCGGTGAATATTTTCACGGTCCATTTGAAATAACAGATGCGAATATTCCCTTTGTAATCCAGGTTTCAGAAGGCTCGACCCGTGCATTGGATGAGCGTGCATTGAAGTTTTTAAATACATACGCGAAGCGCGTCGAAATTCTGGATGCCAAGGATCTTGGACTTTCCACAATTGATTCTTCTGTGGTTGATTATTTCAACCATTCGCTATTCAATAATGTATATCCGGTATATAATCAGGCATTGGCCGCAGTGCGGGAGCATCCGTTAACTACCCGCCGTTATATGTGGAAAGTTGAGTATTAATTTTGACATCGAATAAGAGTAGGAGTGAAAAAAATGAAGAATGGTAGAATTATTTCCATTGGAGATAACGTATGTGACAAGTATCTTTCCCGTGGAAAAATGTATCCTGGCGGACAGTGTGTGAATACTTGTGTTTATGCGAAAATGAATGGCATGGATACTGCCTATCTTGGAAAATATGGAAGTGATGAAGTTGCAGAATATGTACAGAAAACCTTAGCGGAGATTGGAATTGACGACAGTCATTGCCGCCATTTCGAAGGGGAAAATGGATTTGCGCTGGTTACCTTACAAAACAATGACCGCGTATTTCTGGGATCCAATAAAGGAGGCGCAGCAAAAGAGTACCCTTTTGATTTTACACGGGAAGACTTTGAATACATCAAAAAATTTCACCTTATTTATACGAATTTAAACAGTTATATTGAAGAAAATCTTGCAGAATTGAAAGAAACAGGTGTGCCGATTGCTTACGATTTTTCAACCAGATGGACAGATGAATACTTTGCTAAAGTGTGTCCGCATATTACTGTAGCTATTCTGTCTTGTGCACATTTGACGGCTGAAAAACGTGAAGCTGAAATGAAAAAGGTTCAGGCTTATGGGGTTCCCATTGTAGTTGGAACAATCGGCGAGGATGGTTCTTACGTTCTCTACAAAAATGAGTTTATTTATGCCTTGGCGGTTCATGCAGATGATGTCATTGATACTATGGGAGCAGGAGATTCTTACTTTGCTACTTTTCTTTGCTCGCTTCTGGAGTACTCAGAAACGGGAGCGCTTTTAGAAGGTACTGATGAAGAAATGATAGGACGCTTGAACTGTGCAATGAACAGAGGCGCAGCATTTTCTGCAAAGGTCTGTGCCATGGAAGGTGCATTTGGATATGGTACCCGGATAGCAGGAAAAACAGAAGTATAATTAAAAATAAATGGAGGAAATAATAATGAAACCGGATATATATGAAAATAGCAGTGAGGGAATTCTATGTGTTTACAAAAATGAAAAATGGCTGGTAAGTATAAAAAATTGGAAGCCGGACAATGATATAGAGGGTATTGCCCATTTAGAAGTTCATCATTCTACGGATGAGCAATTTATCCTTGCTGCCGGTAAGGCAATTTTGATTACCGCAGAGCGTGAATGTGACAAATTTAAAATAGAATTAACTTTAATGGAAAAGGGAAAAGTTTATAATGTACCTGCTGAATGCTGGTTTTACTCAATAACACAGAAAGACACAAAGATGATGTATGTTCAGGATTCCAATTGCTCAATGAAAAACAGTGACTTCTGTGATCTTTCAAAGGAAGAAGTTGGATATATTCAGACAAATGCACGTAAACTGTTCGCAGAATAAAAGGAATACTGTGAAAGGTATGGTTCTTAAGATGGATAAAAAATATATTCTTTTTGATTTTGATGGAGTTATTGTAAATACTGAAGAAAGTAATGCGAAATATCTTAGGCAGGCACTTGCCTGTTTTGGTATTTTATTAACAGACGAAGAGCGCAGTAGTTTAATGGGGAAAAATGATCCGTCTATATTGGCTGGCTTGCTGTCAAAATCGTCAAAGCAGGTTACGTTAGAGGAATTCATGAATAAACGCAGAGAGATAGGTAATACATACGAAAATAGTTGTATTGAACCTATGCCGGGATTAGTTTCTTTTATTAAAGAGTGCCGGAGGAAAGGAATCAAAACCGGCATAGTAACCTCAACTTCAACACGGCTTATCATTACCGCGTTAAACCGCATGAATATGATGTCACTATTTGATGTGATTATTTGCGGTGATATGTGTACAAAAAGCAAACCGGACCCCCAGGGATATTTAAAGGCTATGGATATACTTGGTGCAGGACCGGAAGAATGTATTGTACTTGAAGACTCTCCGGCTGGAATACGTGCAGCGAAAAGCGCAGGTGCATTTGTTGCGGCATATTGCGGTTCGGGCATTAAGCAAGATATCAGTGAGGCAGATATCTCCGTGGACTCGTTCCGGGAATGCAATGAAAAGATAAAGAATCTGATATTGTAATATCTTTTATCAATAAAACAGAATGACAAATTAGCATGATAAAAGTGTGTGGTGTAGATAATTTTTTAATTAAATAAATGGTAACGGATCCTCGAATCATAAATAAGCGGTTCGAGGATTTTTTTAGGCTGTTTTAAAAATCTTGTATGTAAGAGCTGTGAAAATCGAATATAATTTATTCATAACCAATGGGAAAATGTTATTAATTTTTGCTGATATTTCTAATGATCGGATATTATAGTCCAATGTTATTTTATAAATGACATTATATAATAAGGACATAAAAAATTATATGATGTATTGCATAAAGCGCATGTTGATTATACAATATGATAGTTTTAAAGGGAGCCATGGAGATGAAATTATATGATGATTGCAATTACACAAGATCCAGGTTAAGTCCAATTTTGTTTCAGGCAGATTTTGGCGGGCTAAGTTATATTTAAGTTTACGAATAAGACATATGTAGTTAAAAGTGAGGGGAAATATATGAATAGTGAAACGGAAATCAGATATCTGAAACTATTATCAAAGCTATATCCTACTATTGATGAGGCTTGTACAGAGATGATTAACTTACAGGCTATTTTAAATCTTCCTAAAGGGACTGAACATTTCCTTTCCGATATTCATGGTGAAGATGAAGCGTTTAACCATGTTCTTAAGAATGCATCCGGGGTCATCAGAAAAAAAATCACGGACCTATATGGGAAGACTCTTGAGGAAAAAAATATAAAGAGTTTGGCAACACTTATTTATTATCCCGAAGAAAAACTTGAGTTAGTCTGCAAACAAGAAAAAAATTTACAGGACTGGTATCGGATTACATTATACAGACTAATTGAAATATGCAAATATACTTCATCAAAGTACACAAGGTCAAAAGTAAGGAAAATGCTTCCCAGGGAATTTGCTTATATTATTGAGGAATTGCTGCATGAACAACCGGAACAGATAGATAAAGAAGAATATTATAATGCGATTATAAATACGATTATCAGTGTCGAAAAGGCAAATGAATTCATTGTTGCGATGTCTGAATTGATTCAGCAGCTGGTGATAGACCATTTACATATTATTGGTGATATTTTTGACCGTGGTCCAGGTGCTGATAAAGTGATGGAAACATTATATCATTATCACTCAGTTGATTTGCAATGGGGAAATCATGATATCCTATGGATGGGCGCAGCCTCAGGACATGAAGCCTGTATAGCTACTGTCGTACGAATTTGTGCACGTTATTCTGCTTTGTCCACTTTAGAAGATGGTTATGGTATTAATTTGTTACCTTTGGCTACTTTTGCAATGGAATTTTATAATGGTGATTTATGTGATGATTTTAAGCCCAAAATCTCATCCGGTAAAATGCTGCCAGAAAGTGAAATACGGCTTATTTCACAAATGCATAAAGCAATTGCAATAATACAGTTTAAATTAGAGGGATCGGTAATCCGAAATAATCCGACCTTCCATATGAATGACAGGCTTTTTCTGGAGATGATAGATTATAAAGAGAATACAATAAAAATAGACGGATCAATCTATCAGTTAAAAAGCGGTTATTTCCCTACAGTAAATCCAGAAAATCCATATTTATTAACTCCGGAAGAAATTGAAGTGATAGAAAAGTTAAAATATTCTTTTAAAAAGAGTGAAAGATTGCAAAAACATATGGACTTTCTAATTACGAAAGGCAGCATGTATTTATCATATAATTCCAATCTCCTTTACCATGGCTGTATCCCTTTGAATAAAGACGGCAGTTTTGCAAAATTCATCTTTGAGGAAGGCGGACAGGAATATAAGGGAAAAGCTCTATTAGATCGTTTTGACGCGATTGTAAGGGAGGGATATCTCGCACTGGAAAGGACAAAAGAAAAAGAAGTTTCAATGGATATTATGTGGTATTTATGGACAGGTCCTTTATCGCCTCTTTTTGGAAAAGATAAGATGACTACCTTTCAAAAATATTTCATTGAAGATAAGTCAACCTACAATGAGTTAAAAAATGCTTATTATACATTAATTAATGATGAGCATATGTGTCAAATGATTTTTGATGAATTTGGGCTGGATTCTCAAAAATCCCATATCATTAATGGTCATGTTCCTGTAATCACCAAAAAAGGAGAAAGCCCTATTAAAGCAAACGGGAAATTATTAGTGATAGATGGGGGTTTTTCAAAAGCCTATCAGGAAAAGACCGGGATTGCCGGATATACTTTAGTTAATAACTCCTATGGTTTGTTTATAGTTTCACACAGTCCTTTTGAAGATACAAAGAAGGCAATTTTGGAAGAAAAAGATATTGTTTCGTCAATTTTAATTTTGGAAAATGAAGTAATACGAAAGCATGTAGGAGATACTGATATCGGAAGGGAACTAAAATCATCAATAAATGATTTGAAAAATTTAATCGAAGCCTATAGAAAAGGACGGATAAAGGAGAAGTTTAGTAAATAGATTGTATATATTAAAAATCAGCAATCTGGTGTAACGATTGCAATTGCTATGTTTAAAGATTCCTTAAAAGTAAAACATGTTATATATCCGGCACGATTCATAAGACGGATAAGAATTACGGCAGCAAAAATTATTTTTAACATAGCACATCAGCTGGAAGTGCATACCAGCAGTATAAAAGATGGGGTGTTTTAGAATGCGAAAACTTAATGATAAGTTTATTACCAACTTACAAGCTGGTGAGTTAAATTGCTTGCTTCGTACAGTCAAATCAGATGATACTCTTTGCCTTGAACTTAGAGATAACTATATCAACGTATATTATCGTGGAGGTAATCTGCTTACTATTAAACAAGAAGGCGATAGGTACATATTCTACTTTGACAAACATTACTGCATCAACAATGAGGGAATGTGGAGGAGCCCGGATCTTGCAAGCTTTACCCGCATAGAGGATTATATTTCTGCTTTTCCGCTTCTAAAACGTGAAATGGATCATTGGTTTAGTAAAAACCAGAAGTTAGAACGTGAGTTTCAGCAACTTATTCTTAGAGAGAATAACTGTTCAACCATTGCCAATGATACCGATTATTTTATTAGTGACATTGAATATGCAAACCAAGAGAACAAAAGCCGGTTTGATATGGTGGGGATAAAATGGTCTTCAACTGCGGCAGCCCGTAAAAATGTTGAAGCACCTTCTCTTGCGCTTTTTGAATTAAAGTATGGTGACAGTGCTATGACCGGTGCCGCAGGTATTGTTAAACATTTTATAGATATAGAAAAGTTTGTCAATAGCGAAAAAATGATATCTTTATATAGTGAAGTCACAGAGCAGTTTAATCAAAAGGTCAGTTTGGGACTGATGGGCAGTATTGATAGGAAAATTAAAATTGACCAAAGTAAAAAACCGGAGTTTATAATTATTTGCGTAAATCATAAGCCTGCAAGTTCAACTATGAAGCGTGAGCTGCGAATGGCATTGGAAACCTGTCCGAATTTGCTTAATAAAATAGATATCAAAATGGCGGAATCCAGTTTGATGGGTTATGGGCTATATGAATCCTGTATGCTTCCTTTATTTGAATATATCAATTTATAGTAAGCAATCAAGTCAGAAAATCTTTTTACAGCGCAGTATTTGCTTGATGCCAAAAAGTGGATTTTTAAGTTGGGTTAAATGCCTCAGGACTGGAAATTGACAATAATAGAAATAAAGAAATTAAAGGAGGACATTCCACCCATGTCTTTTAACGTTAAAATGCAGACTAAACTCCCGTTGCGGATTTTAGCCTGCATTTTTTATGCCTGTAAACAGAGCGAAGCCAGCAATAAAAGCCAGGAGCATGTTGAATTATTAACGTATTCAAAATATAATAAATTTGGAAATAATGTTTCATAGATGAAAGGTAAAATTATGATAAAACTTTATTATGTGGAAGATGATTATGTAATTGCATCGGCAGTGCAGAAGTATTTAAAGAATAAGGGATATCATGTGATTATTTTTGAAACGATTGAGCAGACAAAGAAAGTTTTACAAACGGAATTACCATCCCTTGTTTTAATAGACTGGAATCTGACAGATGGAAGTGGATATAATTTATGCAAATGGATCAGAGAGACATGGAATGAACTTCCGATTATATTTCTCACTGTAAAGGGTGATTCCAAAGACATTGTTCAGGGATTTCAAGGCGGAGCAGATGATTACCTGATAAAGCCATTTGATTTAGAAGTATTATATGCCAGGATTTGTGCCATTTTAAGGCGTGCAGGCAATATAGCGGAAAATTATGTGACCTGTGGTGAAATTTCAATAGACAAAATAAAACTTAAAGTGTTTATTTCGGATGAGGAGATAGCGCTAAGTCAAACGGAGTATCAATTATTGAAGCTTCTTATAGAAAACAAAGGCTGCATACTGACAAGGACGGGTTTACTTGAAGTGATATGGGATGCGAATGGTAATTATGTGAATGATAATACATTGACGGTTACTATGAAGCGGCTGAGGGAGAAGTTACATAATCCTCCTTATTTAAAAACAATCCGCAGCTTTGGATATCGTATGGAGGATGTATAATGGAGAAAAAAGATATTAAGTTAGGAGCATGTATTATGCTGATATGTGTCTTGTTATCCGGATCATTGGCCATGATAGCAGGGGCTTTACATTATGCAGATAGTCAATATGATATTTTATCGAATTTGGCACAAAAATTGATAAGCAGGTATCCAAATGATGAACAGAGTATCATCAGAATGATAAAAGAAAATAGTGATATTTATCATAGAGTTCAGAGTGATAAAGATAATTATCTGTCTTTATACGGATACGAAGTTAAGGATTTTGCTATTGGGTATTTAAAGAAAATGCTCCCTGTTGTAATTATGGCTGCAAGTTTGGCTATAGGTTTGGTATTTGCTTTATTCTACCTTGTGAAGAAAAATGAAAGAGAGCGTATTGAAGTTCTTACAAGGTATCTTGAGCGATTGAATATGGGAAGAGAGGTTTCGATATTACCAAACAAAGAGGACCCTTTTTCCGGACTGCAAGATGAGATTTATAAAACGGTGACTATGCTATACAAGACCAGAGAAGAAGCTGTTGCAGCAAAAAAAAATTATGCGGACAACCTTGCAAATATTGCACATCAGATGAAAACACCGCTCACTTCCATGTCCCTTATGACACAACTAATAAAAGCAGATCGGAAAGAGGAGTATGTAGAACAGCTTCAAAAACAAATCGAGCGGCTAACTAAGTTAGAAGAGGCTTTATTGCTGCTTTCCAGAATTGATGCAGGGGTTCTGGAATTGGAAAAGGAGAATGTCGATGTCTATACCATACTGAGGTTATCAGTGGAAGGATTAGAGGAATTACCCATAGCGAAAGCTCTTGAAATCAAACTGGAGAATAGAGGAGCAGTGTCATATATGGGTGATAAAGAGTGGTCAATAGAAGCCTTTACAAACCTGATTAAAAATTGTATGGAATATGCGAAAAACGGGATTACAATCGAATACATACAAAATCCTATTTATACGGAAATAAAAGTATGGGATGATGGAGCAGGTTTTGCAGAGCAGGATCTTCCGCATATTTTTGAACGATTCTATCGGGGTGGCAGGGCGAAGGAGGGCGGGATTGGTATAGGGCTTGCTCTGGCAAAATCGTTGATTGCAATGCAAAACGGATGTGTTGAAGCAAAAAATTTGCCGGCAGGCGGTGCATGTTTTGCAGTCCGCTTCTACTGTCACTAAGATGTCACTTTTCTATGATATGATGCTGCTAACTAATATTTAGAATATCGTGAGGGGGTATTTTTGTGGAAATTCTTAAATGTGCGGGCCTTACAAAGGTATATGGAACTGGGGATAACCAGGTTACAGCATTAGACCATGTGAATTTGTGTATTGAAAAGGGAGAGTTTGTAGCAGTAATAGGAGCCTCTGGTTCAGGAAAATCGACCCTCTTACATTTGCTGGGCGGTGTTGATCAGCCAACAGAAGGAAAAGTATTTGTAGAGGATACGGATTTGTCAACATTGAACCCGACATCAGCAGCAATCTTTCGGCGCAGAAAAGTGGGATTGATTTATCAGTTTTACAATCTGATTCCCACACTTACAGTAAGACGGAATATTATAATGCCAATGCTTTTGGATAAGAAAAAGCCTGATGAAGAGTATTTTGACCAGGTTGTAGTATCATTAGGAATCCAGGATAAGTTAAACTGCCTTCCAAGCCAGTTATCAGGAGGGCAGCAGCAAAGAACTGCTATTGCCCGTTCATTGCTTTATCGGCCCGCATTACTTTTGGCAGATGAACCAACCGGGAATCTGGATCAGAAGAATTCCAGGGAGATTATTGAGATGTTAAAATTGTCCAACAAAAATCTCAAGCAAACGATAGTTATGGTTACTCATGATGAGAAGCTTGCATTAGAAGCAGACCGCATTATCACTTTTGAAGATGGCAGGATTATCTCCGATGAGAATAGAAGGAGGTAATAAGCATGTGGAAAGAGTATTCTATCAGCTATATAAAAAATAACAAAATCACTAGTGTTTCTCTTATGGTGGCAGCGCTTATATCAGCTATGTTCTTGTCGCTTATTACCAGTGTTTTCTACAATATGTGGATTGATAATATTAATCAGATTGTGGCCAAAGAAGGAGACTGGCAGGCAAAAATCATCGGAAGCATTTCGGAAAAAGAGATTGAGAGCATCCAAAGTAACGCTAATGTAAAAAATGTAATAACAACGCAAACAGAAAATGGCATGGAAACTTTAGTCTATTTTTATGAAATAAGAAGTACCTATGAAGATATGCCTAAGATTGCAAGATTGATTGAAGTAGATGCATCAGTTATTCAGTATCATGATATGTTGTTGTCAGAGTATTTTATATTTGCTCCGGATAATGAACATCCGCCTATGTTACTTGCATTTTATGTATTTGTTATGGTTGCTGCATGTATTTCTTTAATTCTGATTATCAGAAATGCTTTTTTGGTATCTATGCAGTCCAGGCTCCATCAATTGGGAATCTTGCAAAGTATTGGCGCAGCACCAGGGCAGATAAAGACTTGTTTATTGCAGGAAGCATTGGGATTATGCCTTTTACCCATTATCGTTGGTATAGGGTGCGGAGCAGGATTATGCTTTGGAGCCATTCGGCTAGCTAATGGAATAGCTGGTGCCTATCGCGGCGAAAATGCAGAATTTAATTATCATATTGGTCTATTTCTGATTACATTTATTGTTTCCATGCTTACAATTTTATGTTCCGCATGGCTGCCGGCAAGAAATTTAAGTAAGGTGAGTCCGTTGCAGGCAATCAAAGGAGAAGAAGAACAGAATTCTGTAAAAAAAGTAAAGAAATTCCTTCTTGTTTCTCTTCTTTTTGGAATTGAGGGAGAGTTAGCAGGGAAATCCCTGTATGTGAGAAGAAAAGCACTTCGTACAGCAACACTATCATTGACACTTTCTTTTTTTGCATTCAGTATCTTTCTTTGTTCTATCACACTGTCGGGAATTAGTACAAAGTATACCTATTTTGAAAGATACAAAGATGCATGGGATATCATGGTGACAGTAAAAGATCAGAATATTAATGATATTGAAGGCACCTTAGATATTGATACTTTAAATAAAGCAAAGAGCTGCTGTGTTTATCAAAAGGCACTTGCCTATACATGGTTAACAGAAGGCATGCTTAGTGATGAACTACAAGCGCTGGGAAGTATTTCAGAGGCAGCAGGCTCTGACGTATCTGTTAAAGACAGTAAATACCAGGTAAAAGTACCAATTGTAATCCTGGATGATACGAGTTTTAAGAATTACTGCGAAAGTATAGGAGTAAATGATGGTGGTTCAGAGTGGGGAATGGTTACCATCAATCGTATCTGGGATAACATCCATAGCAATTTCCGTTATAAAAAATATATACCTTTTATTAAAGAGCAGGATAACACCGGTTTTTCCTTATTTCAAAATAAGGATAGAAATGATTATATGGTAAAAATACCGGTTTTAGCCTATACGGATGAATTACCCGTATTAAGAGAGGAGTATGCGAATTACGCCTTAGTTCAAGTTATGTCTGCAAGTACATGGCAGAATATGCTGGCAAACATGAGTGTAGAATCACAGGAAACATATATTAATGTACAAACGGCAACAGATGCTGCTATCTGGTCTGTTCAGACAGAAATAGAACAATTATTGAGTGGAAAAAATTATGAAATCGAAAATCGTGCAGAAGAAAAGCAGTTTAATGAAGAGATAAAAAAGGGATATATTTTAATTATGGGCGGACTATGCGGCCTCTTGGCTATTATAGGATTGGCAAATGTGTTTTCAAATACATTGGGATATATATACCAAAGAAAACGGGAATTTTCCCGCTATGTTTCCGTTGGCCTTTCTCCCCGGGGAATTAAGAAAATATTATGCATAGAGGCTCTTATCATAGGCGGTAAACCTATTGTGATTACGGTTCCTTTGACTATTGTTTTTGTTATATTTGCAGCCGCGGCAAGCTACATAAATCCCATGGAATTTTTGGAAAGCATGCCAATTGTTCCGCTTTTTATATTTGCATGTATGATTATGGGCTGTGTAGCGTTGGCATATTACATCGGGGGAAGAAAGATTTATAGGAATAATATCATTGAAACGTTGAAAAATGATATATTGTCATAAAATATAAGGTTAACATTTGTATTGAAAGATTCAATTAAAAAGCAGCCTCACCGGCAAAAACGGGAGGCTGCTTCTTAATGCATACTAAACATATTGACATTGTATGAATAAAGTGTTATACTTCTAAAAACACTACAAGGAGGATACTTACATGGATAATATTTTCAGTAAAACATGTGATTTGCATAGGCGCAATAAAGTGCTTCCTGTAAATTATTATGCCATGGTAGAAAATAGATATGGTAAAGGTTCATTGTTCCGGAACATATATGATAAGAAATACATATCTATTTGCGCTGCTCTTGACCGATGTTGTGTGATGTAAAGTTTCTATTTCTATTCACATAACAAAAAGGAGAGTAATTTATGAAAAGAAAACTATATTCCGTTATTTTGACTTTGATTTTAACCAGCACACTATTTCTTGGTGCGTGCTCTAAAGCTGACAACAAACAGGCTGATTCGGATTCTGCCACACCAACCGGCACAACAGAAACAGCAACTCCTGAAGCTACACAGGCACCAACCGAGGCGGAAGATTCCGGTAAATTAAAAGTGCTAAATTGGGTAGCACCCGGTGAAGTTACTACGATGGATTCGGGAAAAAGTTATGATACCATAAGTTCAGAACAGATAGACTTTCAAGCTGACCCCCTTTATCGTATAAATGAGAAAAATGAAGCTGTCCCGAATCTTGCAGTTGCCCTGCCGGAAGTAAGTGCTGACGGATTAACGGTAACAGTCGAAATAAGGGATAATGCAAAGTTTTCAAATGGCGATAAGATTACAGCTGCAGATATTGTATATGCCGCACAGCGTGTTGTAGACCCGGCAACGGGATCACAGAGTGCAAATAACCTGACATACATAAAGAATGCCGCAGAAATTATCGCAGGCACCTTAAAGCCGGAAGAGCTGGGAGTAAAAGCTTTATCGGATACAAAGCTTGAATTTACGCTGGTTGCACCAAACAGCTACTTAAACACAACCTTATCTTCTACTTTACTGTCACCGGTAAGCAAGAAGTTTGTAGAAGAGCAGGGAAAGGATTATGGATTGACCTCGGATGCACTTTTGGCAAGCGGTCCTTATGTATTAAAAGATTGGAATGGAACAGATATATCCTGGAAATATGTAAAGAATCCTTATTATTGGGATGCCGATAACATTCATTTTGATGAAATCAACATACAGGTTGTAAAAGAAGTAGCAACCGGTGCTAATTTATATGAAGCCGGAGAGTTAGACGGCACAAAAGTAACCGGTGAATACATAACGCTGTATCAGGGCAAAGAGGATCTTGTTTCAGTTCAGACCTTGCGTATGACGAATCTTGAAATGGGAATCAGCTCCAATAAATATCTTCAAAATGAAAACCTCCGCAAAGCTCTTTTGTATGCCCTAAACCGTGAAGAACTTTCTACCGCTATTTTGAATGGTGACGGAGTTCCTTCCGTAGGAGTTATACCCAATGGCATAGCGGTAAATCCCGATAATGGTAAAAGTATAGCGGAAGATTTCGGAGTACTTGTATATACGGATGTTGAAAAAGCGCAGCAGTTTTTCAAACAGGCATTAAAGGAGCTGGGAACAGACAGCATAACCCTTCGGCTGGTAACCAGCGATTCGGATGAGAGCATCAAAATCGGACAGTATCTGCAGAGTATTTATGAGACCAATTTACCCGGACTGAAAATCGACCTGGCAAATGTTCCTGCATCTGTTCGCTTTGAAGAGATGATGAGTTATAAATTTGATCTGGCTCTAGGCGGCTGGACCGGTGATTTTGACCCTACCTCCTATGTGAAGCAGCATGAAGAAGGTTATGAGCACAACCACAGCCAGTGGAAATCGGAAGAACTGAAAAATCTGGTTACTGCTCTGGAGACGGCAGACGGTACGGACTTTACAAAGAGATGGGAACATCTAAAAGAAGCTAACCAGTATCTGATAGATAATGCGGTGGTGATACCTATTGTGCAGGCATCACAAAGTTATTTAATAAATCCTAAGCTCAAAGGGTATGTGACCCATGTATTAGGAACTCCTATTGATATTACCCGTGCATATATTGAAGAATAGGTGACTAATAAATAGTAAAAACAAGAACCGCCTTATGAAGCGGTTCTTGTTATATTGAAAGGAGAAACCATGAAACGATGGCTTCGGTTTATCAGTCACAGGCTGGTATATATGGTGACAACATTATGGGTTATTGTAACCATAACTTTTTTCCTGATGAATCTGCTTCCCGGTACCCCCTATAATAACAGGGATAAATTAAGCCCGGCACAGCTTCAGGTATTGGATGAAAAATATGGATTAAGCGAGCCTCTATTTACACGGTATACTACTTATATCAATAATATCCTTCACGGTGATTTCGGAATATCCCTGCAATTTTCAGACCAGAAAGTCACAACCTTATTGGGAAGCCGGATTGGAGTTTCCATTCAGCTGGGATTACAAGCGGTAATCTTCGGTACATTAATAGGAATAATATTGGGCATTATCGCAGCAATGAAGCATAACACCTGGATTGACACTTTTTGTTCTCTCTTTGCCATTGTGGGGCGTTCCGCTCCTAATTTTGTAGTTGCAGTTCTTTTACAGTATATTTTTGCGGTATCCTTAAGTCTTTTGCCTATCGGCCTATGGAAAGACGGTTTCAGTTCCAGCATATTGCCGACCCTGGCATTGTCCATATCACCTATGGCTGATACCTCCCGGTTTATACGTACGGAAATGATAGAAGTGTTAGGCAGTGACTATATCGAACTTGCAAGAGCAAAGGGTATGAGTGAATTGCGTCTGGTCCTGACCCATGGGCTAAGGAATGCGCTGATACCCATGGTAACTATAATAGGCCCTTTAACGGTTTCATTGATTACCGGCTCCATGGTTGTGGAGAATATCTTTGCCATACCGGGAATAGGCGAGCAATTCACAAAATCCGTACTTTCGAATGACTATTCTACTATTATGGCAGTAACTATTTTATTCTCGACTTTACTGGTAATCGTTATATTCTTAATGGATGTTCTGTACCAGCTGATTGATCCGAGAATCCGTGTGGGTCAGAAGACATGATTTATGCAGCAGAAAGTTATAGGAAGAAAGGATGCCAAGAGTACATGAATATCAATATAAACCAGATACCAAAGGAGCTTTTTCGATTTAAAACTACCGGACAGGATACGGCAGTAAAGGAGGAGATAACGCCGTCACCTACATTTTTGCAGGATGCATGGAGAAGGCTGTGTAAAAACAAAGGTGCATTGGCCTCTATGCTGCTGTTGACTGTCATTATCATACTTGCTTTCCTGGCTCCTGTCATTGCCCCTTATAATCCGAATACCCAAAACATACCCCATGCAAATCTGCCGCCTCGCATACCAGGTATTTCAATCAATGGCTTAAATGGGCGGGCGCAGTTACAGGGTAAATTGATTGACCGCTATGCCCTGGCCAAGGTTCCGGCAGACCGGAATTATCTATTCGGAACAGATGAATTCGGAAGAGACCTGTTATCCAGAACTCTGTACGGTACGCGTATATCGCTGACGATCGCATTTATAGCGGCCATTCTGGATCTGACCATCGGGGTTTTCTATGGCCTGACCAGCGCTTTAAAAGGAGGCCGGGTAGATAATTTCATGCAAAGAATATTGGAAATACTAACAGGGATTCCTAATCTTGTATTGGTAGTACTTATGCTGCTGATTTTTAAGCCGGGTATCTTATCCATTATATTTGCATTGACCATATCCTCCTGGATTCCCATGGCCCGTATTGTAAGGGCGCAGACCCTGCGCATTAGGAATATGGAGTATGTGCAGGCTGCCGTGGCGTTAGGCTCCTCCCAGGTGCGCAACGCCATCTCCCACATACTGCCTAACATAGCAGGAATAGTGGTCGTCAGAGCAATGTTTTCCATTCCCTCTGCTATATTTTTCGAAACTTTTTTAAGTTTTATCGGGGTTGGCATGAAGATTCCCAATGCTTCTCTGGGAACTCTCCTCAACAGCGGTTATAAGATGTTCCGTATTCATCCATACCAAATGTGGATTCCGTCTATTATCCTGTGTATCATCATGCTGGCTTTCAATTTATTTGCCGACGGGCTAAGGGATGCCTTCGATCCCAAAATGAAAGAATGAAAGGATGCCATATGTCAAATATACAATTGGATGTAAAGAACTTATCCGTATCGTTTTCCACACAGGCAGGAAAGGTCCATGCGGTCAGAGATGTAAGCTTTTCGTTACATAAAGGCGAAACCCTGGCTATTGTGGGTGAATCAGGAAGCGGAAAGACGGTTACCTGCAGAACGTTAATGCGGCTTTTATCAAAAAATGCATCCATTGATGCCGGAGAAATCTTACTGGAAGGAACGGATATTCTTAAGGTAAGTGAACGTAATATGCGCCATATCAGAGGAAATGATATTGCAATGGTTTTTCAGGACCCTATGACTTCCCTTGACCCCACAATGAAGATTGGACGTCAGATTGAGGAGGTAATTACACTTCACAGGAAGGTGAAACGGAAAGAGGCCAGGAAGAGGATGCTTGAATTGCTGCAGTTAGTGGGAATAGAAGATCCGAGACGCCGCAGCCGGCAATATCCTCATGAATTTTCCGGCGGGCAGAGGCAAAGGATTGTTATCTCCATTGTTCTGGCATGCAATCCCAAAGTGCTGATTGCGGATGAACCGACTACCGCCCTGGATGTTACCATGCAGGCACAGATTATTGATTTACTGAAATCCCTGCAAAAGAAAATCAATACTTCCATCATATTTATTACCCACGACCTGGGAGTTGTGGCAAATGTGGCGGACCGGGTCGCAGTAATGTATGCGGGTAAAATCATAGAAATCGGGCGCGCAGATGAAATATTTTATGATCCGAGGCATCCTTATACCTGGGGACTTTTAAATTCCATGCCGACACTGGACACAAGTGCACCCTCTTTATATACGATACCCGGAGCACCGCCCAACCTATTAAAACCACCGACGGGAGATGCATTTGCTCCCAGAAATGAATATGCTCTGGCAGTGGATGAGCTTTATGAACCACCCATGTTTCAGATCAGTGACACTCATTATGCTGCTACCTGGCTTTTGGATGCGCGGGCACCTAAAGTTAATCCTCCCGCTGTTCTAAATAAGCGCAGAGAGGAATTTATAAAAAGGAGCGGTTTGTATGCAGAAAGCTAATAAAATTCTTGAGGTGGAACAGCTGGTACATACTTATGATACCGGTTCAATGAAAGTGAATGCCGTAAATGATATTAATTTTTATATCAAAGAGGGTGAAACTTTCGGACTTGTGGGGGAATCGGGCTGCGGCAAGACCACAACAGGGCGAATGATAGTGAAGCTGCTGGATATCACATCGGGAACCATACGTTATAAAGGAAAGGATATAGCACAGATTCATCATAAAAAAGAACTGATGAAGTTCAGGCGGGAGGTCCAGATTATCTTTCAGGATCCTTATGCCTCTCTGGATCCGCGTAAAAAGGTAAGGGATATTATAGCAGAGGGCTTAGATATCCATAATATGGCGGCTTCTAAAAAAGAGCGCGATGATATTGTAGCAGAATTGCTGAAGACAGTGGGACTGAATATGGACTTTGCTTCCCGTTATCCCCATGAGTTTTCCGGCGGACAGCGGCAAAGAGTAGGTATTGCAAGGGCATTGGCTTTGAATCCGCAGCTGGTAATTTGCGATGAACCCATATCCGCATTGGATGTATCCATCCAGGCGCAGGTAGTAAACTTATTAAAAGAATTACAAAAGACCAAAAAGCTTACTTATTTGTTTATTGCCCATGACTTATCCATGGTCAAATATATTTCTGACCGTATCGGTGTAATGTATAAAGGAAAGCTTTTGGAAGTGGGTGAGGCGGAGGAGGTCTATCATAATCCCATTCATCCTTATACCAAAAGTCTGATTTCTGCCATTCCGCTCCCGGATCCTTATTTTGAGCGGGAGAGGAGGCGGGTGTCTTATATACCGCTGCCTTACAGAGAGGATCTTAAGCTGCGGGAGTTAAAGCCGAATCATTATGTTTACTGCGATGATGCGGGTAATTTTTAATATATGGTATTTAAAGGGATAAGAAAACAAGAAGCCGGTCATAGGAAATGAGGTTAAAAGTGAAAGGAAAATCGCAGAACAGTCTACTGGCTGGACTGCGGTATGCAATGGGTGTAAATATGGATAGAAGAAAAAGGTTGATTGAGTTTATTGATACAAAAGGAGACATCTACAAAAAGATTGCTGTCGATATACATGAGCACCCGGAAGTGAGTAATTATGAATTTTATGCCTGCAAATGTCTTTCGGAACAGCTGACACAGGAAGGCTTTGAAGTGAAAACAGATGTTGCGGGACACAGAACAGGCTTTTTAGCTGTATACCGGTCAGATAAACCGGGGCCGGTATTAGTTTTTCTGGCTGAATATGATGCGTTGGAAGGTTTGGGGCATGGCTGCGGCCACAATCTCTTCGGAGCAACCTCTTTATTGGCGGCTGCTGCATTAAAGGAGGTCATACAGGAGGCAGGCGGTGAAATAAGAGTATACGGAACACCGGGTGAAGAAGGCGGAGAAAACGGGAGCGCAAAAGGAAGCTTTGTAAGGGAAGGTTATTTTAAAGATGTAGATGCTGCCCTGTGTGTACATCCCGGGGCAAATACCCATAAGTTAACGGGAAAATCCCTTGGCTGTGCACCGGTGGATATTGAGTTCTGGGGGCGTGCAGCTCATGCCGCCGGCACACCGGAAAAGGGGATTAATGCCTTGGATGCAGTAATACAGGTCTATAATTCCATCAACGCGTTGAGGCAGCATTTATCAAGCGACGTCCGTATTCATGGAATTATTACCAACGGAGGGGATGCCCCTAACATCGTTCCGGAATATGCCAAAGCCAAGTTTTATCTTCGTGCGGCAACAGCGCCGAAACTGGAAGAAGTTTATCAGAAAGTTGAACATATTGTAGAAGGAGCTGCTCTGGCTACAGGAGCAAAAGGACGTATGCAGCCATATCAGAACAGGGTAGAAAATACCATTCCCACACCCTCCTTTGACACAGTGTATGAAAAAAACCTAAAACTCTTCGGGGAAATTATTACACCCCATGAAAAGAACGGCCCGTTAGGCTCCACAGATGTGGGAAATGTATCCCAGGTAATACCTGTTATACAGCCTCATATAGCAATTACTGACGTCCCCGTTCCGGGGCATAGTGAGGAAATGAAAGCAGCCGCATGCTCGGAGAAAGGACTTTCTTCTGTTTTACTGGGAGCAAAAGTTTTAAGTTTTACAGCCCTTGATCTGATAGAAAATGAGGAGCTACTATCTAAAATTAAAGCGGAACATAAAAAATGCCTGGAAGAGCAAATCTGATATAGTGG
Organism: Anaerocolumna xylanovorans DSM 12503; assembly: GCF_900143645.1. GTDB lineage: Bacteria > Bacillota > Clostridia > Lachnospirales > Lachnospiraceae > Anaerocolumna > Anaerocolumna xylanovorans. The sequence continues at coordinate 431,030 of NZ_FRFD01000003.1, forward strand.
ACGGATGGTTATCAGAAGTTTGCGGGTTATCTGCATTCATTAGGAATGTAGCAGGAAAAAATGCAGCAGGGACTGGGAAAGACCAGTCCCTTTTTGTGATGTAAAGGATAAGTCATTAATCTTTGCCAACGTCGGGCGGCATCTTCCAGGGGAAAGGCTGTCCGCTTTTAATCTTACAAATTTGTTAGTTTAGCGTAAGGAAAATCTATGGCTGCATAATCTTTTCGTTGTTATACTGAAGAAGCAAACCACGAAAGGAGTGATTTTAATGAAAAATAGAATATTTAAAATTAGTGTATTGGCACTTATTATAATCAGTTTCATTGCCGGTATTGTAAAAGTATCACCTACTATATATACCGGATATGAAATGTATAAGACTGCAACAAAGGCAGTTAGTATTTCGGATAAGATTATGGAACTCAAACAAAAAGAAAATTATATTACATTTGATGAGATACCGGAAGAATATAAAAAGCAAGTGATAAAATCAGAGGACAAACGGTTTTATTATCATGTTGGTATCGACCCGATTGCTACTGCGAGAGCTGTCGTAAACGATGTTATTGCCGGAAGCTTTGTACAAGGGGGCAGCACCATTACCCAGCAGCTTGCAAAAAACATGTATTTTTCTTTTGAAAAGAAATATGAGCGAAAGATTGCAGAACTCTTTGTTGCCTTTCAACTTGAAAAGAAGCTTACGAAGGATGAGATACTGGAACTTTACTGTAATATTGCATACTACGGTGAGGGCTGTTATGGCTTGAAACAAGCGGCAAATCATTATTATGGCGTTAATCCTCTGGCATTATCAAAAACACAAATCAATGCACTTGTATGGACTATCAAAAGTCCGAATAACTACAATCCTAATGTTTGCCAAAAGGTATTAAATGCTGGCTGATGGCGGAATTGGAGCCCTCTTAAGTTTGTTTTAGCCATGAAGAATTTCATTCTTAAGAAAAATATATCTCTTGATTAACGTAATAAAATAAGTTATACTAAGCCAGTAAATGTATTGATATAGCTGAACTTTATCGGATATCACTATACTGTATGAATATACAGATGGGAAGATAGCAGAATGGAAGAGTAACAGCTTATAATGCATAGAATAAGACTTCTAAAAGAAGTTACATTAGATAACAGGAATATTAAAAATATATAGTCTTGACCATGTAAACAGAAGCGGCAGGAACTAGAAATTATTCCATTTTACATTGTATAGAAACAGATAATTGGATAATATATAATTTGGTTCGATATCGGGCGCTTGTTTGCTGTACAGCAGTTTTTCTGCTGTGTAAACAGGTGCTCTTTTTTCGTATATAACCATTGCAACGGCAGTAAATAGCCGAAAAAGGGTTTCATGGTCTTGGAAAAGGAGCTGGGAAGAGAATGAAAAATACGGTGTCTACAATATTAGAACAAAAGAACAGGAAAGACAAGATAACGATGCTTACAGCATATGATTATTCTACAGCAAAACTAATTGATGAAGCGGGAGTTAATTCCATATTAGTTGGAGATTCCTTAGGAATGGTAATGCTCGGATACGAAGATACATTATCCGTAACCATGGCGGACATGATTCATCATACGGCAGCAGTTGCCAGGGGGTGTAAAGACGCATTTATTGTGGCAGATATGCCGTTTATGTCATATCAGACATCCATTTATGATGCTGTCTTTAATGCGGGGCGTCTTATGAAGGAAGGACGTGCTCATGCCGTAAAGCTTGAGGGAGGGGAGAAGATGTGTCCTCAGATTAAAGCAATTGCAGAGGCTTCTATCCCTGTAGTTGCACATATTGGACTAACACCACAATCGGTAAATGCCTTTGGCGGATATAAAGTTCAGGGAAGAGACGAAGAAGCGGCAAGGCAGCTGATCCAGGATGCAAAAGCTGTGGAGGAAGCAGGAGCATTTGCAGTTGTGCTGGAATGTGTGCCGGATAAGCTGGCAAGTTTAATTACGGAATCAATCCATATTCCTACCATCGGAATTGGAGCCGGCGCAGGCTGCGATGGGCAGGTTCTGGTTTATCAGGATATGCTTTCTATGTACGGTGGGTTTAAGCCGAAGTTTGTTAAATGCTTTGCTGATGTGGGTGAAATGATGACAGCTGCCTTTAAGCAGTATATCAAAGAAACAAAGGCTGGTATTTTTCCGGGAAAAGAACATGCTTTTAATATGGCAGATGAAATAATCGAGAAATTGTATTAAGAGAAGAGAGGGAGATAAAAGTGAAAGAAAATACAAATATGAAAATAGTTAAGACAATAGAAGAAGTTCGGCAGTGTGTAAAGGAATGGAGAAGAGAGGGTTTAAGTATTGGGTTTGTACCCACAATGGGATATCTTCATGAAGGGCATCAAAGCTTAATTAACCGGGCCGGGGAAAATGACAGGGTAGTAGTGAGTATTTTCGTCAATCCCATGCAGTTCGGTCCAAAAGAAGATTTGGCAAGCTATCCAAGAGATTTGGAACGTGACAGCAGATTGTGCAGGGATAATGGAGTGGACTTAATTTTTCATCCGGAGCCGGAGGAAATGTATGACGCCGGTTTTTGCTCTTATGTGGACATGTCCGTACTTACGGAGGAACTTTGCGGGATAAGCAGACCGGTACATTTCCGGGGTGTATGTACTGTTGTTTTAAAGTTGTTTAATATTGTTACTCCGGACAGAGCCTATTTTGGAGAAAAGGATGCACAGCAGCTTGCTATTATAAAACGTATGGTTAAGGATTTGAATCTGAATGCAGAAGTAATTGGCTGTCCGATTGTTAGAGAGTTTGATGGATTGGCAAAAAGTTCACGCAATACTTATCTGAATGCGGAGGAGAGAAAAGCAGCACTTGTTTTATACGGCAGCATCCGGCTTGGAAAGAAGCTTATAAAAGATGGTGAAAGGGATGCGGCTGTTCTGATAAAAGCCATGAAGGAATTTATCCAAAAAGAACCGTTGGCGAAGATTGACTATCTAAAGGCAGTGGATGCAATGTCCATGAGGCAAGTGGAGAAACTGGACAGGAAGGTTTTGGTTGCAATGGCAGTAGTTATCGGAAAGACCAGATTAATTGATAATTTTACATTTGAAAGGAATTAATCTACTATGAAGATTACAATGTTAAAAGGGAAAATACACCGCGCAACAGTAGGGCAGGCGGAACTTGATTATGTTGGAAGTATTACGGTAGATGAAGATCTGTTGGATGCGGCAGGTATCTTAGAGTATGAAAAGGTACACATTGCAGATATTAATAACGGTCAGCGCTTTGAAACCTATACAATTGCCGGGGAACGCGGTTCAGGTCTTATCTGTCTGAATGGTGCAGCGGCAAGATGTGTACAGGTTAATGATAAAATTATTATTATGGCGTATGCCAAACTTACACCCAAAGAAGCTAAAAAACATAGGCCAAGCGTAGTCTTTGTAGATGGCCATAACCATATTGTCCGAAAAACCAATTATGAGAAACATGGATTATTGAAGGATATGTGCGATACGGAACAAGGATAGAGAGGATAAGACGATGCATTTCGGCGATTGAAATTAAGCCAAATGACACTTATTTATGAAACGGCCGGAAGTCGTTCCTGGCATCCGACCCACTTAGTTGCAGCCCTTGGAGAATGGGCAGTGTCCATAAGGAAGCAACTTCCGAATACTAAAACAACGAGATAGACAGCCGACAGACGAATGTATAAGCCTATGAAATAAAAGAAAATTGGACAACAGATTTTTAAAGATGATGATTGACGGATATGCCGTAAATGTTGACCTTGCGCCTGTAAAAGAACTCTTATCACTGCAACGCCGAAGCGTGAATAATCTTTCTCAAATCGCTAAGTATGCAAGCGTGTGCACACTTGCCCTGCTTGCCGGTTAGCGGAAACAACGAATAGCACAATATAGCGACCATAAAGTATTGTGAATATGAGAATAGACTTCTTGTTCTAGTTTTCGTATAAGGTAGCTATATCATGTATTCTACGCTTCATTTCTGTGCGGATATGTAACGGCTCTAAACACTCGCATTTATCCCCAAAACTGAAAAGAATATTGTAGTAGTAATCGTTCTCTATGAAAGGAAAACTAACAATGTAATGCTCATTACCGTCAGGCGAAAAGTGTTCATAAGTGCAAAAATCAAGTACCCTGTCCATGACAGATTTATGAATACGAATTTTGATTTTTGTTTGCATAGTTGCCAAAATATCAGTAAAATCTAACTGCGGTTTTTGATAATCTCGTGGTGTAAAAAATTCCTCTTGTATTTGTAGGTTTGATATGCGAGATATTTTGAATAAGCGAAAATTATTTCTTTTAAGGCAATACCCTTGCCAATACCAATCGCTATTTTTCAATACAAGCTGATATGGCTCGGCTGTTCGTGCAGTTTTGTTTCCATAACGGTCTGTATATTCAAATGAAAGTAGCTTGCTTTCCTGTAAAGCTGTCTTGATAATTTCTAAATATGGTTGTATGTTCCTGTTGCCCATCCACGGACTTAAATCTATGTAAATTTGATTTGCTTTTAATTCAATATCGTTTGCTTTGTCGGCTGGGATAAAGCTTTTAACTTTTGCAAGGGCGTTTGCCAGTTCATCCCCTCGTATCATAGTAGAAAGATTGGAAAGCCCCATCAGGATAGCGGAAAGGTCTGCAGTCGAAAAAACTTTTTTATCAATCTTGTATTTCTGCATGATTTCAAAGCCACCGCCAACTCCCGGTGCAGAACAAACAGGAATACCTGCCATGTTAATAGTGTCTATATCACGGTAGATTGTGCGGGGTGAAACTTCAAACATATCTGCTAACTCTTGTGCTCCTATCCGCTCTTTTTCAAGGAGTATCATAATAATGCTAACAAGCCTGTCAATTTTCATCTGACAGCCGCCTTTCAATTTTTCAAAATTTCTTTTTATCATTATAGATTGTGTCCATACTATTGTCAACAATTACATGGTACAATAAAAAAGCGAACAAATCAATCTACCTATCAAGAGGAGACACTATGCAGAAAAAAGCTTTGGTAATAATAGATATTCAAAATGACATAACAAAGAATTACAAGGATATAATTGACAATATCAATAAAGCTATTGATTGGGCAGTCAATAATAATATTCATGTTATTTATATAAGGCATGAAAATTTATCAGCCGGCACGAGGACTTTTAAACCCAATACATATGGGGCTGAATTAGCTTCAGACTTGAAAATGGTATCAAAAAATGTTTTTACTAAATACAAAGGAAACGCATTAAGTAGTGAAGAATTTACAGACTTTATTAGTAAAAATGAAATATGCGATTTTTACATAACAGGAGCAGATGCTGTTGCTTGTGTTAAATCAACCTGTTACAACTTACGCAAAGCAAATTATGGCATTAATGTCTTATCAGATTGCATTACCAGTTATGATAAAAGGAAAATTGACGAAATGCTGCGCTATTATGAAAGTAAAGGCAGTAAAATCATTAGTTTAAATGACTTGTTACCTAATCACATCTTTGAAAGCACAAAACATTAATTAGAAACATAATGAAAATGGAGGAAATTTATGTTTACAATCTATGTTTACGTTCTTGATACTTTAGCCGACTGGGAATTGGGGTATGCTATTTCGGAGCTGAATTCTTGTCGATTTTTCAAAAAGGGTGAGCAACGTGTATCGCTCAAAACGGTTAGTTATTCTAAAGCGCCAATCAATACAATGGGTGGGCTGACAATAATTACTTAATTGATGATATTGTTGTGAGTGAAACAAGAATGTTACTATTACCGGGTGCAGCTTAAAGCGTAATCCGGATCTTTTCGGGGATGGCAGACCTGTGCCTGCGGAATGGTAATTTGATAAATTTTTAGATTAGATTTTAAGATGGAGGCGCCGAGGGCACCTTTATTTTGTTGCTTCATAAAAGTATAAATATCTTGCAGCGGCAATCAGACAGGGCGGCAGAGGATGCCAAATTGTGAAACTGGTACAAACTTGTCATTTAGCACAAACTTCTACATTGTATTAAGCTTATGGGCATGAAATAATAAAAGTGGATAGTTAACTTTTTATTAGAATGGAGAAGTATATGGAGAAATGGGCGATGTTACCAAAAGTTAAGGAATACGAATATCTGGAAGGAAGTTTCACCTTTGATGAAATAGCAGTAAATACCAATCTGGATAAGGAATTATATGGGGTATTGCATACGGTATTGGGTGAGATTTTATGCCATGACGGCAAATATAATCTGGAATTGCAGGAATCAGAATTAGGAGAGGAAGAATACAAAATACAAATAACCCGGAGTGGAATCGTTATTCAATATGGCAGCCTGAAAGGACTTTTCTATGGAGCAATTACACTAAAGCACTTACGAAAGCAGTTTGGTGTATCAATACCCTGCATGAAGCTGCGGGATTATCCGGATGTGCCGGTAAGGGGAATCCTGTATGATATCAGCCGCAATAAGGTACCCAAATTAGAAACATTGTACTTATTAGTTGATATGATGGCAGATTTAAAATATAATCAGTTACAACTATACGTAGAAGGTCTGTCTTTTGAGTATGAAAGTTTCAGAAGCTACTTAAAAGAAGACTCTTATATCAGGAAAAGTGAGATTGTATCCCTTAAGGAATACTGTAAGAAACGCTTTATTGAATTAATACCCAATCAGAATACATTGGGGCATATGACGGATTGGCTTAGTATTGATGAGTTCAGGAGATTGGCGAGAAATGCAGAGGGAGAGATGGCATTTGGCAAAATGCAGCGTCCGGGAACTTTAGATCCGGAGAACAGAGGAAGTGAGGAATTTGTTGAATGCCTCACCAATGAGATGCTTCCCCAGTTTGAAAGTCAGTATTATAACGTGAATCTGGATGAAACTTTTGGTATTACAGAGCATGGATTATACCAGAAGTGGATTCTTAAAATGTATGATATCTGCAAAAAGCACGGAAAGAAAATGATGATGTGGAGTGATATGGTCATAAGCTTTGCAGACGGTATAGATGCGCTGCCGGAAGACATCACTTTTCTTGATTGGGGATATGAGGATCATTATCCTTTTGATACGGAGTGCCAAGAACTAAAAAAGAGAAATCTGGACTTTTATCTGTGTCCGGGAACCAGCTCCTGGTGTTCTATTGCCGGAAGAACCGATAACATGATTCAGAATGTAGATAAAGCAATTGACTGCGCTCACCGTTATGGTGCAAAAGGAATTCTTATGACGGATTGGGGTGATGCAGGACATTGGCAGGCATTCCCCATATCCTGGCCCGGATTTGCATATGCGGCAGCAAGGACCTGGAATAAAGAAGCTGTTTCTCTGAAAGAACTTACGGATTACTTAAATGATTTCATTTTTGAAGACAGCAACGGGCAAATGGGCGAGCTTTCCCTGATGATGGGAAGAATCTGCCGTTTTGATGATTTTAGGTTACTTAACGGCAGCTTGTTTCATCATCAGCTGGTAATGGGATTATGCTCCAAAGAGGAATTTGAAGACTACGTTCAGTACTTGCGAAACTGGATGATTCCATATGCTAAAAGATTTTATGAGGATGGCGGGAAAGAGCTGATTGAACAAATTGAGTGCGGGAAAGCTTTTGATTATGAGGGCATTAAGAAATATATAGACTCCATGAAAGTAATGGTAAGACAGTCTGATATGAAACGAAAAGATTCCCTGTGGACGAAATCAGAATATGAACAGTCCCTGCTGTTGTTGGAACTGGCAGCAGAAATCCGGCTTTACATAGAAAGCCAGTCTCTGCTGCAGAGGGAAGAACGTCTGGAAAAGCTTGCGGGCTTAAAGCAGCTTGTACAGGAAAGTAAGGAATTATTTATGAAGAACTGGATGAACCGGAACAAAGTGGGAGAGCTTGAGAAAAGCGAGCAAATGTTTGAGCAGATTATGAGGCAGATAGCACAGTCAGAGGAGAAATAGAGCAGATGAGGAAGAAGAATATTGCCAATCGCATTAATATCAAGTCAAAAATGATGAGTATGGTCGTGATTGCAATACTCGTTCCCCTTGCATGCCTGATTTTCTTCTCTGCTTTTTATCAAAAAGAGGTAATTGAGCAAAAGCGGAAGGCTGAAGTGGAATCACAGATGAAATATGCTCTGGGGTTATCTGTTCAAAGATTTCATACGGCAATAAAGCTGTCTAAGGATATTACCTATGAAGAGAAGATAGAAGAATATGCAGAGTTGCTGCAAAAGAATAAGATTAATGAATCCCTTTCTTATAAGCTGATTACAGCAGCTTTAAAAGATAAATTCTATTTAAGCAACGAAATATTATTTACGGCTGTTTTACTGGAAGCAAATAAAGACCAGATTTACTCCATAACAGCAGATGGCTATCACGAAATAGATCATTATATTAAAAGTGTCCACCCTTATATAGAAGAACAGACAAAAGATCTGGGAAGCGGAGTCTGTATCTATGTAAGAGATAAGAAGATCTATATTATACGTAATCTGATTTCTACAAAGAACTTTAAAAAATTCGGTGTTATTATAAACCAGGTAGATACGAAAAAGTTCTTTAAAGAACTGCTGTCAAATGAAACCTTTAAAGACTGGATTGAAGTTACTATTAATCATGAGAGTTTTCAGTTACAGGATGAATATAAAGATAATATCTCTCTGGAAAACAAGCTGCTTACCTTTCACTCCGGTTTAGAGGATGAACAGGTCTCTTTAGCCTGTAATGTCAAAATAGAAAAAGAAAAATTAATACAGGAAGAGACTTTTTTTGTAAGGGGTGTGACGATCAGCGTTTTTCTCATTATCCTGTGTATTTCCTTTGTCCTTTTCCAGACTTATGCCAGCATTGTAGGTCCCATCGTAGAATTAACCGGAGCATTAAAGGAAGTGGAGCAGGGAAATTGGGGGCTTACCCTGGCATCTGACAGGGAAGATGAGCTGGGAGTATTAATGCGGGGATTTAATGAGATGTCTTTAAAGATAGAATATCTCATTGACTGTGTATATAAAGAGGAGCTGAATCTTAAAGAGGCTAAAATCAAAGCACTGCAATCCCAAATCAATCCCCATTTTGTCAATAATACATTAGAGATTATTAACTGGAAGGCCCAGATGATAGGCGGGACGGAGATATCAAAAATGATTCGTGCCCTAAGTGTAATCATGCTTGCAACCTTAAACCGCAACAACAAAAAAATGGTTACCCTTATCGAAGAAATCAGTTATATGGATTCTTATCTTTATATTTTAAAAAGGAGGTTTGAAGACAGGATTACCATAGTGAAGGAGATTGAGGAAGAACTTTTGGAATGTGAAGTTCCCATCCTGATTATCCAGCCTTTGCTGGAGAATGCCGTAGTACATGGAATCGAGCCGGCCAAGGGCGGAAAAATCATAATATTAATTAAGAAAACAGAGGAAGAAATTCTAATCAGCATTGCTAACGATGGAAAACTTCTGACGAAAGAAGAAGAGGAAAGAATCGTAAAAATGCTATGCGGGGAGGTAGTACCCAATAAGCAGCACAGTGTCGGAATCGGAAATGTAAATGAAAGGATAAAACTCATTTATGGTTCCAGATACGGTTTGACCATTAGTAAAAATCAACAAAGCATGACGGAATCTGTTATAAGAATACCATTAACGTGCACAAATAACTCCAAGAAACAACAGGTGTGTCCGGTTGAAAACCAGGGAGAAAAACAATAGAATTATAGCATCAAAAACACAACGAGGAGGTATTTATGAAACGAGTATTTAAAAAAGTGTCATTGCTGCTGGTAATTGTATTGATTTTGGGGACGTTATCAGCCTGTTCCGGAGGGGAAAAAGACACTTCTGCCAACCAGAATGGGAAAGAATCCAAGGAAGCAGATACAAAAAATGAGGTTACGAAGATCAAACTAAAGACAGTGAGTATGTTCGGAGCAACCGACCCGGCCTTGGAGCATTACAACCAGATGATTAAAGATTTCCAGGCTAAGTATCCTAACGTAGAGGTAGTGGATGAATCTTCTGCTTCCAACGAAGAATGGAAATCTAGAATTAAGGCCGATTTTGCAGTGGGCAATGAACCGGATGTCATTCTATATTTTACGGATGCAAACAGCCATGGGCTGATTGAGAGTGGAAGCTTTGTGGATCTTAATACAATCCGCAGTGAGTTCCCGGATTACTGCAAACATATTTATGAGCATGCCTATACCGCCGCACCTGACGGAAAGCAATATGCAATCCCAACCCGTGGATTTTACGAAGCACTTTTTTGTAATAAGGATTTGTTTGACCAATATAAGTTAGAGCTTCCTACAAACTGGGATAAATTATTGACGGCAGTAAATACCTTTAAAGAAAACAATGTCGTACCATTTGCAGTCAGCTTTTCCGATGTTCCTCACTACATGATAGAACACCTGGTTTTAGCCGCAGGAGGAGTGGAAGACCATAGAGTTGTACCTGGTTCCTTGGATCAGATACCGGCAAGCTGGATTAAGGGAATGGAACAGTTTAAGACTTTAAGTGACCTGGGAGCTTTTCCTGTAGATGTTAATTCCACTACAGATGCTCTTTCCGCTGAATTGTTCTACAATAAACAGGCGGCCATGAGAGTGGATGGTTCCTGGTTCATGGGCGGTATCACCGATAAGGAAAATGTCGTGACAATGCCTTTCCCGTCCATGACAAAGGATAACAGCAAGGACATTATTGCAGGCTTTACATCCGGCTGGTATATCACAAAAAAGGCATGGCAGGATGAATCCAAAAGACAGGCTTGTGTTGATTTTGTAGAGATGGTTTCCTCACCGGAATTCCTCCAGAAAATTACTTCTGTTGCACCTTGTGAAATACCCGCTCCGGAAAACATGAGCTTATTGGATCAGACCGGCTGGGATACCTTTGTTAATGCAAAAGACAGAGTGGACCTTCCCATTGACTCCAGAATTACCGGCGAGGCATGGTCATCCTGGTTGAATTCAGTAGGCAACATGGTGGAAGGGACAAAGCAGCCCAAAGAAGTGATAGAGAATGCAATTACTATTTTTAACAGCACAAAAGAATAACTGAATTACATTAAGGGGGCCGTCGCAAAATGAAATAGAAATACCGTATTCACCAATAGCCGGTATGGAAGATTCATTTGGCGACAGCCCCCGTATATTATATGAGAATAGAGGGAAAAAGAGAGATGATTTATCGAAAGAAAATAAATTTACTCTGGCTTTTAGGTCCTATGGTTTTTATCATGATTACCTTTTTATACTATCCTTTTGTATCAAATATCTGGAACAGTCTGTACAATATTGTCGGATTAGGCGGGAACCGGGGAGAATTCTTAGGTGTCAGAAATTATCAGAAGCTTTTTGAGGATCCAAACATACTGATTGCTATTAAGAATTCAGGAATTATTATGTTACTGACAGTGGTGTTCCAGGTTGGAATCGGACTTACTTTGGCTATTTTAGTGGACAGCGTGAAGCGCTTTAAGAAATTTTTTCAGACAGTATACTTTTTTCCAATTGTGATATCGGCAACTGCAATAGGCCTTATGTTTAATTTATTTTACTCCTATTACGGAGGAATGCTGAATCAGATTCTAAATGCTATGGGGCATAATCCGGTTAACTGGAAATCCGACAGCCTGGCACTTATTATGATATCTGTTCCGATTATCTGGAGCTATGCAGGCTTTTATTTTGTATTATTATTAACCGGAATCAACGGGATTTCAGAAGATATCTTTGAATCGGCCATGCTGGATGGGGCAGTGGGGTTCAAAAAAGTATATTACATAACGATTCCCTTGTTAAAAAATGTAATCAGAACATGTATTATCCTTGCCGTTACAGGGTCATTAAAGGCCTTTGACCTGCCCTGGGTAATTGCACCTAAAGGCGCGCCCAAGGGACTTACCCATCTTTTGGGGACGTATATGTACCAGGTGACTTTTATAGAAGAAAATGTGGATTATGGTTCTGCAATTGCTTTTATGATTGTTGTTTTAGGAATTATTATTTCGCAGATTACTAACAGATTAATGAAACAGGAGCAATACTAGGAGCAGGTGAGCATGATATGAGAGAAGAAAACAGGAAAAAGAAAATACTTGGCAGTGTTCCAATTTATATTATATTATTGTTATGGGCGGCTACCACCATATATCCATTTATCTGGTTAATCCTTAATTCATTTAAGTCTTCCAGAGAGATACTGAATTCCTCTTTTAACCTGCCGCAGAATTTTAGCTGGTTAAATTATATAAATGCCTTTGGAAAGCAGAATATTTTGAGGGCATATGGGAACAGTCTGGTAATATCGGGAAGCACTATGTTAATTGTATTATTGATAGGCAGTCTGGCCGCCTTTGCAATGACCAGATATCAGTTTAAATTTAAGAAAATTATTTACTTTATGATAGTGGGAAGTCTGATGTTTCCGGTTTTTGCGACTATTATACCGGTATTTAAGATGATAGTAAAATGGAATCTGGTGAACCAGTCTCTGGGAGTGATTATCCCTCAGACAGCCACTAATCTTGCATTTGCGGTTATTGTGTTAATGGGTTTTATGGACTCGCTTCCCTATGAATTAGAAGAAGCGTCTTTTTTGGAAGGAGCTTCTGTTTCCCGCATCTATACAAAAGTCATAGTTCCATTATCAAAGCCGGCGTTGGCTTCCGTAGCTATTTTCGTCTTTTTATGGTCTTACAATGATTTATTTACGCAAATGATAGTGCTAAGGAGGAGAGAGACCTTTCCTGTCTGTGCATTACTGAATGAAATCAGTTCAAAATACGGAACAGATTTCGGATTAATGACAGCATCTGTAGTGCTGGTAGTGGTACCTGTCTTAGTTGTATATATTTTGCTGCAGAAAAATATAGTAAAGGGACTGACGGCAGGTGCAGTAAAAGGCTAGGAGGATTTTGCATGTATCGTGTGGTTATAATTGATGATGAAGAGATTATCTTAAAAGGACTGCGAAGTGTTGTGGATTGGGAAAAATTCAACTGTAAGATAGCAGGTCAGGCGGATGATGGAATAGAGGGGATCCGGCTAATTGAAAAAGTCAATCCGGACATCATCTTCACGGATATCCGTATGCCTAATATGGACGGACTGGAGATGTTAGAACGTATTAAGCCACAGTTAAAAGAGAAGGAAGTTACCATAATGACCGGCTACGGAGATCTGGAGTATGCCAGGCAGGCAATTAAATATGGGGTTACAAGATATCTGTTAAAACCGTCTCAATTAGAAGAAATAGAGGAAGCACTTACATGCATGGTGGAAAATCTGGATGAGAGCAGGGGAGTAAAACGTGATAAAATTGACAATTATCTGGTAGAGCAGGTGCTGAAATATGTGGAATGCCACTACGATGAAAAACTTACTCTTTCAGAGATAGCAGACAAAAACTTTGTGAGCGTGTGGCATCTAAGCAAATTAATCAGTAAGTATTGCAATAAGAACTTTAAGGATATTGTCAATGAAGTGAGAATGAAGTATGCAAAGAAGTTCCTGTTGGAAGGAAACTATAAAGTGTATGAAGTATCAGAGAAAGTGGGAATCTATGATATCACATATTTCAGTAAGGTTTTTAAGCGGTATAACGGCTGTACTCCCAACGAATTCAGAAATCAGGCCAAGTCAGATACAGGAAAAAATATAAGATAAGTACTAAAGGGATTGGCGTATAATAGTTTTGAATTGTGCAATATGTACGAAAAAAATATTAATTTTTTGGTTAAAGTTTTTAAAGATTTCTCTTGATTCTTTACGTAAGAATTGGTATTATACCTATATAAACAATTTACAGTAAAATGTACAAAGGGGAAACATGGATAAGATTCAAGCGGTACTTATGCAAAAAAACGGTCTGGTATTAATGTATTTGGCCCAAACTCTTTTGGCAAAGCAGGAAGGCGACAGGATGGAAACTATCATCAATATTGCCGATGAACTGAAAGTCGGAAGAGGTACTGTGCAAACAGCTCTCAAGAATCTGCAATCTTTTGGAGCCCTGGATTTTGAGACAAGGGGTCACAAAGGCAGCATAATAACCCAGATAGATTATGGCATTTTAATGAAAATCAGCGGAATTAAGAATCTTGTGGGAGTTATGCCACTGCCTTATTCAAAGAGATATGAGGGATTAGCAACAGGAATCTACAAGACTTTAAATAACAAGGATATATCGGCGAATCTGGCATTTATGTCAGGCGCCGAGCGAAGAATTAATTCCCTGTTAGACGGAAGATACGATTTCTGTATCATGTCGAAGCTGACGGCCAGACATTATATGGATGAACAAGTTCCTATTGAGATAATTGCGGATTTGGCGGATAAGACATACGTAAATGAGCATACTCTCATTGTGAATCACGATTTTAAGGACTTTTTTGACGGTATGCGAATTGGTGTTGACCATTCTTCCTTTGACCAGGTAGATATAACCCACAGATATTTTGAGGGGAAGAATATCACCATTGTGCCTATTAAATACAATCAGATTATTGAGAGTATTAGAAATGGTACCATTGACGGTTCCATCTGGAGCCTGGAAGAAAATATTATCAACAATATTGATTTGAAATGTATTGATATTAACCAGGCAACCGGAAATAGGGAGAATACCCAGGCTGTTATTGTAACAAGAGCCGATGAGACAGGGATTAAGAATTATTTCAAGCGATTTTTTAAATCGGAACGGGTGGAACAAATCCAGAAGGATGTAATAGAAAACAAAATAATGCCTAATTATTAGATTAGGCATTATTTTATAAAAACAATTTACAATAAACTGTACATTGTATAAAAGGTAAAATCAGGGAGGAATTTTTATGGAGTTAATGGAGCGTATAAGGCTATTGCAGGAATACGGCATGATGGATGAAACTGCTTTTGAAGATATTCTTACCATTATAAAGCTGTTTAAAGAGGAGTATGGGATAGAATTAACAGAAAAGAATGCGGGCATTATGATTACCCACATGTCATCGGCCTTTCACAGGAATGTAACGGGAGAAGAAATTGATGCCATGGATGCCGGTATCGTGGAAGAAATAAAACAAGTACCGGAGTATGCAAAAGCAGGGCAGATTCTTGTTTCTATTGTATCCGGCATAAAAAATAATTTATCCAAAAAGGAAATGGAGTATTTCTTAGTTCATATATGTAATCTTTTAGCCAATACTAACTAATCAATATATAAGGAGGAAGGAAATGAGAGTAGCAATTGGAGGAATGAAGAAGCCGGAAATGGAGGCTGCCATTAAGAGAGCGGATTCAACCATCGAGACTGTTATTACAACAGATATCGGAGCCGTTCCTATGCTAGAGAGCGGGGAGGTGGATTATTACTTTGGGGCCTGCGAAAGCGGCGGGGGTGCTGCAATTTCTATACTAATCGGAATGATAGGTTATGGAAAATGCTGTACGGTAGCAAAAAATGGCGGACAGGTAAACCCGGAAGTCATTCAGAAGTTTATTAAAGATGGGAAAATTGTATTTGGTATGGCACACGATTCCATTGAAAAGGCAGTGCCTGTTTTAGTGGAAGCACTGATTAACGCACAGTAGGAGGAAGATTATGTTGGGAGAATTAACGGTATTTAATGTAATATTAGTTACGGCATTATGCGCATTTACAGCATTTTTATCACACATGGGTATGGCAGTTTTTCATGATGGATTACGCCCGGTAATACCGGAATTCATTGAAGGGCGAATGAAGCGAAGTGAACTTAGTTCCATTGCCTTTGGACTTAGTGTTGGTTTTATTGCTTCTGTTGGTATTGCACACACCTTGCCAACGGGTATCTTAAATCCCTGGCTGTTGTTTTTAACAACGGATATTCTGGGAGTTATTGCAACAAAGAAATGGCTGGCACCCATTCTTGGAGGCGTCTGGGGAGCCCTCACCATTACATCTTTAGGAGTAATTAATGCAGCGCTTACAGGACTGCCGGTAGACTTAATCGGTTCCATGGGAGCATTAAGTGATCCGATTGTCTCTGCTTTTGCACTTTTCCCGCTGGTAGCTATCTTTACCCAGTTCGGAGCTAAAAAGGGTGTGACGGCTACGGCAATCACATTAATCATCAGGCAGTTGGTTGCCAGCTTTACAACGGTATATCCGGAATCCATCCAGGTCTTTGTAGGAGTGGTATTATTAATTGTTTTCGCTATTCTTAATGATAAGAAGAATTCTGCTAAAACCAGTGATGATGAAGCCAATGTATTTTCAGAAAGAACAGCCAGGATTAAGAAGAATGTGATATGGCTTATGATTGGCGGAGCTTTAATTGCAGTAGCCTGTAATGTGGGTGTTTTTGCAGGTTCCGATGTTTCTATCTATACCCTTGCAAAAGCTCACAAGGCAACAGATCCGGCCGTTGTCAATGCTTTGACACAGCAGGCTTCTATCGCAGAGTTTATGCGCGGGCTGGGCTTTATTCCGCTGATAGCAACAACGGCTATTACAACGGGTGTATATGGTGTTGCAGGTCTTACATTCATTTATCCGGTGGGGTATTTGATGCCAAATCCGGTTTTTGCGGCAATAGGCGGAGCAATAGTGATTTTCCTGGAAGTATCTTTATTAGGAGTAATCGGTAAAGTATTGGGCAAATTCCCTTCCATCAGGGCATCCTCTGACAACATCCGTTCTGCCATGACTACGGTAATGGAGTTTGCATTATTAATCGGTGCCATCAATGCAACTGTTAAGATGGGCGGATACACAGGTTTCTTTATCGGAGCTATGATTTACTTTATTAATGAATTAACAGGAAGAAGAATCATGAAGATGGCAATTGGTCCGGTAGCTGCAATCGCAACAGGAATCATCTTAAATGTGCTGTACATAGTTGGCCTGTTTCGGATGTAATCTTCCGATAATCTATGGGGCAATACAAGTAATTGCCCCATAGAAATATGAAATGAAGAGTAGTGTAAAAATTAAAAAGCAATGTTCACTTTTTATCCAGGCAGTATCGCAGGCAGGCCTGCGATATGCATGACTACGGGGGTTAGGTTGAAAAATAAATTTTTCAACTACGTATTCAGCAATATCAAATCAAAGATTTGATATTCACAAAAGGAGTTAGAATGATAGAAACGGTAAATGGAAATGTGACTGAACTGGGAATTACAATGTGTCATGAGCATTTAATAATAGATTTAAGAAGAGTCCGCCAGGATGAAGATTCCTATATAGCAGACACGGATTTGGCGGTTCGTGAGCTTTTTAAGGCGAAAGAACTTGGAGTTGAGACAATCCTTGAGGTCACCTGCAATGATATGGGCAGGGATGTTAAAAAGCTTCAGGATATCGGAGCAAGGACGGGAATGAATATTATTTGTTCCACAGGGTTTTATCTGAAAGAATACCACACGGACTTTGTGATAAATGCAAAAACCGAGGAACTGGAAGAATTATTTATCAGGGAATTAAGTGACGGAATCGATAGTACCGGGATAAAGGCCGGAATTATAGGCGAAATTGGATGCAGTAAAAAGGAAATAGATAAAAATGAAGAAAAGGTGCTGACTGCTTCCGGAAGGGCTTCCCGAAGGACAGGTGCGGCGGTAACTACCCATTGCGATATGGGACTTCTGGGGAAAGAACAGTTGGATATTTTACTTAAAACAGGCATGGACAGTAATAACATTATATTGGGTCATACCGATTTGACAGGTTCGGCTTCTTATCAGCTTTCCTTACTTAAGGCAGGTGCCAATATAGCCTTTGATACCATTGGCAAGCAGGCATATTTATCCGATGAAAAGAGGGCAGAATGCATCTGTGATTTAT
The DNA here is from genome assembly GCF_900143645.1 of Anaerocolumna xylanovorans DSM 12503. Taxonomy (GTDB): domain Bacteria; phylum Bacillota; class Clostridia; order Lachnospirales; family Lachnospiraceae; genus Anaerocolumna; species Anaerocolumna xylanovorans. The sequence continues at coordinate 448,856 of NZ_FRFD01000003.1, forward strand.
TGGATAAAGGCTATGAGGACAAGATTTTACTTTCCCAGGATGTATCCAGGAAGTCTTATCTGAAAGAAAACGGCGGTTCTGGTTACTGTATGGTCATGGAAAGCTTCCTTCCTCTTTTGTTAAAAAAAGGGGTAAGTGATTCCGAGATAAAGAAAATGCTGATAGATAACCCTAAAAGAATATTGGAAATGGGGTGAGAAATTGTTCTTAGAAACGTTAACCAAAAGAAACCGTGAGTTAATTGCATTTGCGGACAGCTCCCATAAAAAAGGGGAAATACAGCCGGATTCCTATATTCTAGATATAGATACCATTTTGTATAATGCAGCAATTATAAAGAAAGAGGCAGATCAATACGGAATAGAGTTATTCTTCATGTTAAAGCAGATTGGAAGGAACCCGTATATCGCAAAAAGATTAGTGGAGCTTGGATATAAGGGGGCTGTGGCAGTTGATTTCAGGGAAGCACAGATTATGATGGAACATGGAATACCCATTTGCCATGCAGGTCATCTGGTGCAGATTCCAAGGATGCTTTTGAAGGAGTTCCTGGAATACGGAATTGAATATATAACGGTTTATTCCCTGGAAAAGGCACAGGAAATCAATGAGATTTTAAAAGAAAGCGGAAAAAAACAGAAAATATTACTGAAGTTTGTGGATGAAGCCTGCATGATTTATCCTTCACAGGAAAGCGGCTTTCAAATCGGTGAAATAGAAACTATCACAAAAGAACTGTCAGGGCTAAGTTCTGTTGAAATAGCCGGGGTGACGGCATTTCCGGCATTTTTATACCAGGAAGAATCCCAGAGCATAGAGATACTGCATAACTGTGAAGTATTAGAAACAGCTGCCAGGTATCTGGAGGAACACTTTAAACGAAAGATAGAAAGAAATCTTCCCTCCTGCAGTCAGAAGTCTCTGATGAAGACTATTCATGAGAGGAAAGGAACCCAGGCGGAACCTGGGAATGCACTGGCAGGAACTACCCCCAATAATTTTGACGGAAGTGCGGAAGAGATACCAGCCATACTGTACCTTACGGAAATTTCCCATAATTATGAGGGGAAAAGCTACTGTTATGGAGGCGGATTATATTCCAGAGGGAAGGCAAAGAAAGCACTGGTTTGCAAAGAAGATATACAGGAACTGGTTGATGTAAATATGCCATGTTCCGAAAATATTGATTATTATTTTTCATTAGAATATGAGGGAAGAGTATCCAGTACGGTCATTATGTGTTTTCGTACCCAGATTTTTGACACCAGAAGTCAGGTGATACTAGTAGAAGGACTTAGGGAACATGCACCAAAAATTATAGGAAGATATGATTCCCAGGGAAAGCTTTTAGGTTAGATCGAAAAATAAATTTTTCGACTACGTATTCAGGAATACCAAATTAATGATTTGATATTCAGGAAAGGCAGGGCTATTAAAATGAATAAACGCTGTATTGTAATTGTACTGGATGGACTTGGAATCGGCGAAACAGAAGATGTAGCCAAGGTAAGGCCTCAGGATAGAGGCGCCAATACATTAAAGAGTATTCTTAATCATGGAAAGGATTTGAAAATTCCGAATCTAACCAGATTGGGTTTGCTGGAAGCATTGGCTTACGGGGAAGAGAAGGATTATAGTAATTGGGATTATTCGGCCTTTTCCAGAATCAGGTTTGCCCATTATGGAGCAGACACCTTTTTTGGACACCATGAAATTATGGGAAGCAAGCCAAATAAGCCTATACCTCAAAGATTCAATGATACCATAGAAAGTGTTTATAAAGCGCTTATGGAATCCGGCTATCAGGTAGAAAAGATAGGGGAAGACAAGGAACAGATACTTCTGGTTAACAAAATTTTAACCGTGGCAGATAACATAGAGTGCGATTTAGGCTCTGCCTTTAATGTTACGGCAAGTCTTGACCATATTCCATTTGAGGATGTTGTTAAAGCGGGGAGGATTGTAAGAAGTGCCGTAAAGGTACCAAGAGTAATTGCATTTGCAGGAAGAGGAATCAATATTGAAAGAATACTGGAGGCTAAGGAATATAAGGGAGAGTACGTGGGTATTAATGCTCCTAAAAGCGGAGTGTACGATAATGACTACCATTGTATCCACTTAGGGTTCGGCATTGATGCACAGGAACAGGTTCCCCATCTTTTGAGCAAAAAAGGAATTGATACCTATCTGATTGGAAAAGTGGCAGATATTATTGAAAATAAGGAAGAGAATACATTTTCCATGGTACCGACGGCAAATGTACTTGAAAAAGTATTGGAATTAATGGATAAAACAGGTTTTATCTGCGCCAATGTGCAGGAAACAGATTTAAGCGGTCATGCCCAGGATGTGAACCGGTATGCCTCCGTACTGAATATTGCTGATGAGTATATCGGTAAAATTATTCATAAAATGACAGAAGAAGATGTACTTATGGTAATTGCGGACCATGGAAATGATCCGATGATTGGACATTCAAAACATACAAGGGAGTATGTCCCCTTATTAATCTATGGACAGCCCTTAACCAGAAGAGGAAAGATTATGCAGCAGGATACTCTGGCAAATGTCGGTGCTACCGTATGCAGCTTTTTTGAGTGTGAAGCTCCTGTGTTTGGTAATGCCATTATAATATAAATCACATTTTAGTAGTAAGGGAGAGACTTTAATGGAAAAAGTAACTGTAACCGTAGTAAACGCTGTTGGATTGCATGCAAGGCCGGCAAGCCTTCTTACAAAGTTAGTAAAGGGCTTTGAATGTGATATTGAAGTTTATAAAAATGGAAATGACAATAAAAGACATCAGCCGAAAAGTATTTTATCAATTATGGCTTTAGGCGCTGTGCAAGGGGATAAACTTACTTTTGAAGCTAAGGGCAAAGATGAAAAAGAAGCAATCAAAGCCATTGAAGATTTTGTCAGGAACGGATGCGGGGAATAGGAGACAGCTCATGAATACCATAAAGGGATTACCTGTTTCCTCCGGGATAGCAGTCGGAAAAGTATTCTTAAAGAAAACAATCTCCGAGAAAATCAGCTTAGTTAAAGTGAAAGACCAGGAGAGTGAAAAGGAAAGATTCCAGACCGCAAGAGTGAAGGCAATCAGGCAGCTTAATGAAATCTGTTCCGATATGCTTCATACAAAAGGAGAACAGGAAGCTTCCATATTTTCAGCTCATATGGAAATGCTGAAGGATTTTGAATTTATTAATCGTGTTGCGGGAGTAATTGAGGAGCAGAAATGTAATGCAGAATGGGCAGTAAAAAACATAAGGGACGAATTGGTTGAAATTTTTGAATCCATGGATGATGAATATATGCGGGAAAGAGCTATGGATATGAAAGATATAAGCAACAGGGTTATTCGGATCCTAAAGGGTGATGAAAGCGATGGGACCTTAAGGTTAGCAGAACCTGCCATTATTGCAGCCAACGACCTGGCACCTTCTGACACAGCACAGATGAATACAGAACTTGTATTAGGTATTTTAAATGAAAACGGCGGGCCAACTTCCCATGCTGCAATCATTGCCAGAATGTTAGGAATACCCTTTGTGGTGCATCCGCAGATTACTTCTTTGACAGCAAACGGGCAGCTGCTGGCTTTTGACGGTGAGACCGGATGTATTGAATTGGAATTGGACAGCGAAATACTCTTTCAGTATCAAAAAAAGCAGGAAGCTTTCATAGAAAAGAAACGGCAGCTGGAAAAATTAAAGGGTACGAAATCGATTACAGGCGATGGATATGAAATTGTTTTAGCGGGAAATATCGGAGCCTCGAAAGATGTGGATCGTGTTTTGCAGCAGGACGGTCATAGTATCGGCCTTTTCAGGACGGAATTTCTGTATATGAACCGTACGGAGGCACCAACGGAAGAGGAACAATTCATTGCATATAAAGAAACATCAGAAAAGATGCAAGGCAATCCTGTCATTATCCGGACTTTGGATATCGGAGGGGACAAGGAAGTGGATTATCTTAACATTCCCAAAGAAGAGAATCCCTTTTTAGGTTATCGTGCTATCCGTCTTTGCCTGGACAGGATTGCCTTTTGGAAAGTACAGATTAGAGCACTCCTTCGGGCAAGTGCTTACGGTAACATACATATTATGTTCCCTATGATCGTATCCCTGGACGAGCTTAGACAGGCAAAATGCCTTATTGAAGAAGTAAAGGATGAGTTAAGAAACGAAAAAATAGCATTTAATGAAAGTATACCGGTGGGGATGATGATGGAAACTCCGGCAGCAGCTCTAATGGCAGATGTTTTTGCGAAGGAAGTGGATTTTTTCAGTATCGGAACCAATGACCTGATTCAATATACTATGGCGGTTGACCGGATGAATGGTAAGGTCTCACATTTGTATTCCCCTTATGATCCGGCCGTACTTCGCTTTATCAAAAGGATTACTGACTGTGCCCGCGAAAATGGTATATGGGCTGGAATCTGCGGCGAAGCCGCGGCAGAAAAGGCTCTGATTCCGCTGTGGGTCGGTATTGGCGTAAAGGAACTTAGTATGTCACCGGTTTCTATCCTGCAGATAAGGGAGAAAATACAAAGTTTGTCAAAAATGGATTGTGAGAAACTGGCGGAAAAGATATTTACAATGAGCACAGCCAGAGAAATCGAAGACGCTTTGAAAAATACAAATAAACCGGTAAGTAATCGGAGGATACCTTGATGGACCAGTCAAGCTTAGAAATGGATACGTTTTTACTGGATAGATCAGATTATAAGAAATTAACAGAACGGATTTATTCAGGAATCGAAGAAGTTGATACGAATCTTCAGGAAGTAGTAGAATCCTTTGTTGACGCTTCTACGAAAGCGGAAGAGGGAATACAGGTTATAAATACGGGAATTAACCAGATGACCACGATTCGCAAAAATTTTAATTCCGTAGTAGAGGCAATTAATAAATTAGCGTCAAAATCCGAGGAAATAAAAAATATTGTAGAGATGATTACCAGAATTTCAAAGATGACCAATTTGTTATCTTTAAATGCATCAATCGAAGCCGCCAGGGCAGGGGAACAGGGCAAAGGATTTACTGTAGTGGCGAATGAAGTCAGAAGATTGGCAGAACAATCTTCCGGCGCTGCAAAAGATATCGGAGCTTTAATCAATGCAATAGAACTGGAAATTAACCAAACGGAAGAAATCATACGGAACGTGAACCAGGATGTGGAGTTAGGCGAATCCGTCATTGCAGATGCAGGGAAAACCTTTAACGGAATATTCTTAAATATTGAAGATGTATCCAATAAAATCATGAATGTATCGGCATCCATGGAAGATGTATTTTCTGCTGCACGATTCATTATTGATAACAGGGATAGTAACGGTTAGACTTACTTAGAGACACAAGTACAAATTATCAGCATATAGCTATATATAAAAGGAGGGGGTGTTGTAAATTAGTTTTGCAACACCTCCATACATTTTTCTCATTCCTTTTTCGGAAATAATATAAGAAGAAGCGCACCTACTAATTACCGTTATTTGGCATGCAACAGACAATGTATTAGTTTAGGAACTTTACTATATTATATAGATTATTTATTACAAACCACATTTGGGTGAAAAAGAACATATTGTTCCATATTGATGTCCCTTGCAGCCCATATTCCGGTATTAATCTGGTGATTCTCTCTATGCTCCTGGCATCCTTAAACCATACATTATGAAGCGCTCCCTCCATACTATAATAAAAATAGTAGGGTGATGCGGCTATCTCATTAAACTGTATTGGGACTCCGTTGTCAGAGGCTATTTGAATAGCTGTGTCGAATGTGATTGAATTTGCCACGGTATATCCGGGGACATATGGGAGCTCCCAATCATAACCGATTACAGGAAGTCCAAGCACAAATTTATTAGAGGGTACTATCTTTATAAGCTGGTCGATCTCTTCACTTACGATATTAATCGGAGTTGCAGAAGCCGGTGGGCCCAAAGAGTATCCCCAATCATAAGATAAAAACAGTATTGCATCGACGTACTGTGATATGATCGAGTAATCAATGGCTTCATAAGTTATTTCAGTGCCTTCAATATTTATTCTCGGCGTTACGGTAATTGTATATCGTAATCCTTCGCTTCTTAATCGTGTACTCATTTTTATAATAAAATTTTCAGCTTGGTTTTGGGTTTCAGAAACTATAAATTGAAAATATTGATTCAGGCCATAATACCCCTTTGCTTTAATATTAGCTATAATATTATCGATCATACGGTCCTGTGTATCCGGATTATTCAGAATAGCATAAGCTGCCTCCTTACTTCCAACTCCCCGTTCGGATAAAGTAGATACTAGCATCATAGGAAATACACCATATTCTTTTGCCATATTTACAATTTCCTGATCGTCAAGATCATTAATATCGCCGTTTTCATTAACCCGATAATCAAACACTGTCAGAAATGTTAGGAAAGGTAATGTTTTTCTTAATACGTCTTTATCTACATAGGAATAAACGTATCCGCCTATTGACATTGTGCCGATTTTATCTGTATCATAGCTTATTGTAATAGTTTCACCAGGATATATATACTCTCTGTTTGACAAATAGGGATTATTTCTTAAAATCTGCATCAATGGTACATGATACATTTCTGCAATATTTTCTAAGGTATCTCCTTCCTGTATGGTATGATTTATTAAAGGGTAGACAATTACAATAGTTTGGCCAACGACCAGATTAGTGGGATTTAATATACCATTTTCTACTATCAGCCTATTTACAGGAAGGTTGTAAAGATCTGCAATAGATGTAATTGTTTCTCCGGGTTGAACAACATGTATAATCATGTACAGATACCTTATTTCAATTTATATTAAAAATATATGTTATCTTTCAGGGAAAATGTCTTTGCGTTGGAGCATATTCTATTTCCGCTCTGAAAAACTGCGAAGGGTATCCGAATTTAATAGAGAGGGCAGTCATTTTCTGCATAGGCAGAAGGGGTGCCCCTCGGGGTCGAGCATCGTCACGTAATGAGCATCGCCAAATTGTACGGCGGATTTGGAGGCACCGAGGCGGATTGCCTCCTCCACGGCTGAGGGTAAATCGTCCACTTGAAAGTTGAAGTGCATTTGCTTTTGCTGCTTGCCGGGTTCTTCTGGCCAAACGGGTGGGACATACGGTATATCATCTGGTTCTGCAAACAGAAGTATCATACCATTATAGGCTTTAAGAGCCAAGCAATCAAAGGCAATTATCTTTTCCCATCCTGTGAGCTTGGCGTAAAACTCGCGGGTGCGGTTAGCGTTAGTGCAGTCAATCGTTAAGTCGCCGATGGTAATGTTTTGAATCATAATAAATTCCTCCACTCCTTTAATATAAATTCGCTTCGTATCAGCTTTTATCAGGAAAATCATACCACATTTCTTGCTGTACTTCCACTAACGATTTGTTATGCTGATGTCTGGTCCCGGAATGGTGGAGATATTACCGGATTCTTTTGTACTTGATGTTGGATTTATCAGTAAACGAGGTTAGGCAGTAATTGGGCTAATGCAGCGTCCACGATGTAATGGCAAACTAAAATATTTGGGTATTTAAAAATATCTTTATCATTTTTGGGAGTTATGCTATAGTTTAGTAAAAGCTCGTGTTTGATTAATAAACTGGTTGAATACGACAGATTTATAAAGAGGTATAAATTGCGAGAGTTAAAAAGTGTGGAAGAGAAAATTTTAGACAGAGCCTTGTATCTGATTGGGAAAAACCGTTCCTTAAATATATCCATAAGAGCTATTTCAAAAGAAGCAGGGGTAAATGTAAGTGCGATAAATTACTATTTCCGGACAAAAGAAGAGATGTTAAGACAGGCGAAGGAGCTTTATGTAGCCAATACTTTATCCATAACAGCTATTTTAGAGAACGGGGAGCTGGGGCCGGAAGAAAAGTTTTTGTATGCAGCCAATGAGATTATGGAGTATATTATCCGGTATCCCGGAATTGATGTATTGCTAAGGGATGCCAGGGAAAAAGACGATGAAATCTCTGTTAAAGTTCTGAAGGTATCCGAGGAGATGACGGAAGGATTAAATCACATCCTGGACAGCCTCTTAAAAGGAGCTAAAGACATATCCTGCAAACATATCATATTCTGGTCGGCAATAAACTATCCGGTTGAAGATAATCCTTTTATGAAATACAGCGCAGTACTTAATGATAGGAAAAACAGAATGGCTTATATTAAGCTGCTTTTGGCAATGTTAAGGCAGTAGATACAAAAAGACTGTCTTTAGTAAAGGTAGTCTTTTTGTCAATTATCCGTTGAAACACTATGTTAAAATTAAAACAATATGTTTGAAACGGATTGATTAAAATAATGCCTTATATTATAATAAAGCTAGTTCGAAAAATACGATATACTTTTCAAATCCCTTATTTATGCAGTACAGAAGATTGTTTTTATACCAGGCAGCAGTGAAACCTTTAACAGAAACTTAGCAGTGACAGCAGCAGAAGAGTGCAAAATGCAGGAGGATGGTTATGAGCTATAAGTATTTGTTCAATCCCATAAAAATAAGAGGACTGGAATTAAAAAACAGAATTGTGTTTCCTGCCATGGGAACAAAGATGGCAACAGAGGATAAATTCGTCACAAAGCAGTTAATAGATTATCAAGCGGAAAGAGTAAAAGGCGGCTGTGGATTAAATTTTACAGAAGTTTGCTCCGTATACAGTAAGGCTGCCCCGAAGAAATTCCTGGCTATCAGTGAAGATAAATACATACCGGGGCTAAAGGAACTGACCGATGCCATTCATGAAAACGGAGGCAAGGCAGGCGTTCAGCTGTGGTTGGGCGGACTTGCTGTAGGAAGCGACCAAACTCAAATGATTATTATTCCAAGCCCTATGCCGGTACCTGGAACGGAATATACACTGCCGGAGGCAAGTCTTGATACCATAAAGGAAGCCGTGGAGGCTTTTGGAGAGGCAGCTAGAAGAGCGGTGGAAGCCGGTTTTGATGTAATAGAATTTCATGCAGGCCATAATTATACACCCCATTCCTTCTTAAGTCCCTATTTTAACAGAAGGACGGATGAATACGGCGGTGAACTTAAAAACCGTGCCAGATTCTTAATCGAATGTATCGAAGCCATCCGAAAGAATATACCGGAAGATATGCCCCTGTTTATGCGGATTGATGCCCATGACGATTATCTGGAGGGCGGTCTTACTATCGAGGAGATTATCGAGTTCTGTAAAATGGCAGGAATGGCGGGAGTAGATGTACTGGACGTGTCCAGAGGGAATTTCTCCAGTGCGGCCATTAAATATGAAGTACCGCCCATTGACCTGCCAAGAGGGTTTAACGTAGAAAATGCCGCCAGAATCAGAAGAGAAACCGGAATGTTAACCATTGCCGTGGGAAGAATTAATGACCCTCATCAGGCAGAAGATATTCTCACAGAGGAAAAGGCGGATATGGTGGTAATCGGACGTGCCCAGCTTGCAGACCCGGAGTTTTGTAACAAGGCTATGGCTGGAAAGGAATACAGTATCGTCCGTTGCATTGGCTGCAACCAGGGTTGTTATGACGGTTTTGTCTCCACTGAAATGCCTTTTATCACCTGTCTTCGAAATCCTGCTCTGGGCAGAGAAGAGGAATACAGGGTTGTTATGACGGCTACTCCCAAGAAAGTCTTAGTTGCAGGTGGAGGAGTTGCAGGACTGGAAGCAGCGATGCAGTTAAAGAAGAGAGGACATGTACCTGTGCTTTGTGAAGCATCTTCTTCACTTGGCGGTCAGTTTGCCCTTGCCGGTGAGGCTCCAAGAAAAGCAGAGATGAAGGAGGCGGCTCTGGCGATGGGAGCCCAGGCGGTTAGAGAAGGTATTGATATCAGATTAAATACACTGGTTACACCGGAGCTCATTGGCGAGATCAAGCCGGACGAAGTAATAATTGCCATCGGTTCCATGCCGATTAAGCTGCAAATTTCTGGTGCTAATTTACCCCACGTAACCAATTCCCATGATGTGCTTGCCGGAAAGCAAAAAATATCTGGCAAGGCAGTTGTTATCGGAGGAGGGCTTGTTGGATTAGAGGTTGCCGAATATATTCATAAAAATACCGATAATGTTACCATAGTGGAGATGCTTGATAAGTTGGCAAAGGATTTAGGAGATCTGCGTAGTATCTGTGTAATGGAGAGCCTCTATGCGGCAGGGGTTAAGACAATAACCAATGCCAAATGCATTGAAATTAAAGAAAATGCCGTAGTAGTGGACAGAATGGGTAACATCGAAGAGATTCCCTGTGATTATGTAGTGTCCGCAGTCGGTGCAAAGTCAAGAGGATTTGCCGATATCCGTGAATATTGCAGCAAAGAGGGAATTCCTGTTCATATTATCGGGGATGCCCTGCGTGCAAGAAGAGCCTTGAATGCGGTAGCCGAAGCCAATGAGGTTATCAGAAGAATCTCATAAATGGGAAAAGAGCATAAAGGACACTTTTTCAATTTAAATTATTAAAAAGTTAAGTTTTGGTTGAAATATCTATAATTATGCCTATAATAATACATAAATATACAATTAAAAAGTTATGAAAAGGCGGAGGTATTTTCATGCACTACATACCAGAGGGATATTCAAGCAAGACGACGTTAAGAGAAACCGAAACAGCTATCAAGCTGATTAAAGACTTCTTTGAAAACAGCTTAGCAAAAAAATTAAACCTGACCAGAGTTTCTGCCCCATTATTTGTACTGCCCGAAACTGGATTAAATGACAATCTGAATGGTGTTGAGCGGCCGGTCTCTTTTACCGGAATCGGTACCCAGAATAGGAAATGTGAAGTAGTCCAGTCACTTGCGAAATGGAAGAGGATGGCACTGAAAAGATATCAGTTTGGTGTTGGTGAAGGCTTATATACCGATATGAATGCAATCAGATGTGATGAGACACTGGATAATATTCATTCTATCTATGTAGATCAATGGGATTGGGAAAAAGTAATTTTAAGGGATGAAAGAACCATTGATACTCTAAAAAATACGGTGAATAAAATTTATGAGGTGTTTTTAGAAACAGAACAATTTGTCGGCAGCAGGTTTGCTCTGTTTGAGGCTAAGCTGCCCAAGGAAGTTACATTTATTACAAGTCAGGAACTTGCGGATATGTATCCTGAATTATCAGCCAAAGACAGAGAAGCAGCTCTTGTAAGAGAAAAGGGAGCAATATTTATAATGCAAATAGGTGATAAGCTGATGAATGGTGAAAGACATGACGGGCGTGCACCGGACTATGACGATTGGAACTTAAATGGTGATTTGATTTTATATCACAAGCTGTTAGACATAGCGTTTGAAGTATCCTCAATGGGCATAAGGGTGGATGCCGAAGCGATGGACAGGCAGCTGGAGGAAGCAAATGCAAACGACAGAAGAGAGCTGCCGTATCACCAGGATGTTTTAAAAGATCAGCTGCCATTTACAATAGGCGGAGGAATCGGACAGTCAAGAATTTGTATGTACTTCATGGACAAGGTACATATTGGCGAAGTCCAAGCTTCCATATGGGAAGATGACATGTTAGAATATATGGCTGAAAAAGGTGTCGTAATATTATAAACAATAAGATATAAAAATCATTATATGATACAAGCAAGGGCAGAGACCAAAAGAAACCGGATCTGCCCTTGATGACTGTCAAACTATATTACAGTGCTTTTAAGTCTTCTCATCTGCCCAATTTATACTCCTTTTTATTAATTCAGCAATTTCATTTTTGTTTAATTTACTGTCACCCATCAGCCAATTGAATATGACATTAAACTCTGATCCGGTGTATGCATAGATATCGAATATTTCCCTTTCAGACAATTTTTGCTCGCGGTAGCTTTCAATAAAATATCTATTTATCCTGTCCAGATAAATGGCGGATAATCCTGATTTATATAAAATCTTTAAATGATTTTCATATCTAAGAACATAATCAAGAATATGAAGGATATGTTCGTTTTGGTATCTGTCCTTAAAATTCCTCACGGGATATTCTGCATTAAAATTACGCAGTATGTCATCAATATATGTGGATATCACTGCTTCTTTTGAAGTGAAATTACGATAATAGGTCGTCCTGGCAATGCCGGCTTTCTGTATTAACTCGGTAACAGATATTTCTGAAAATGCCTTCTTTTCCATTAAGGAAAATAGGGCTTCTATAGTACTCTGACACACAATCTGATGTTCTTCCTTATGCTTATTCATGAACAAAACCCCCTGTTTTGTACCGCAAAGACTTGCTGTTATTGTGTTATAATTATTATAAAACAAAATGTAACACAAGGAATATACAGAAGTAAAGGAGATATCATGAATTCCAAAGAAAAAGCAGCAAAGATTATACGGATAATATCCGTTCCGCCAATAATGGCCTTAAGTCTCCTGCTGGTAGCCTTCTTTTTTAAAAATGAGATATATAACAGACAGCAGGATTTCGTTTTTTCTATTGCGGCACTGGTTGTATTCCCAATTTTAGCATATCCGGCGAGCGAAATTTTCATAAGGAATAAGGAAAATAAAAGAGAAAGGCAGCGGAATTTTGCCTTTGTATTCAGTCTGATAGGATATACCGCATTATTGATTTATGGAGCTGTCTTTAAAGTCTCTTCTGATATGACGGCTATATCTCTTACCTACTTTTTAACAGTTGTTATACTAACCCTGTTCAATAAGATATTTAAAATTAAAGCAAGCGGACATGCAGCCAGTTGTACGTCGCCGCTTATATTTTTCATATATTTCTGGGGATGGCCTCTTATATTTCCATGCGGGATAGCGTTCACTGCAATTTTATGGTCATCATTGGAGTTAAAACGGCATTCCCTTAAAGAGTTTTTTATAGGTGCAGGAATCTGTATACTTTCAGTAGACCTGTCGTTGTTTGGTGTATGGTTTATTTGAAAGTGTATCATTTTTTGATTTCAGATCAAAATCAGTTGGCAGTTTTTATACCCAATTAAAAAAGAGGTAAGCTGTACCCCGTAAGTTTAACTTACGGGGTACAGCTTACCTCTATAAATATATTCTATGATTAGTAACAAGAACCGAAACTGCAATATTTTAATAGTTGTCTGCATAATTCGCTAAAGTGGCAAGAACTGAAGTGACATGAACTGAAGTTGAAACACATATTTGATATCCTCCTTATAAGTTGCTGTCTCTTAGGAACAAATAAATTGTAACACTTTTGTAACAAATATGTAATATATAAGCAGTGGAAATACAGGAGGTTTATGGAAATTAACCTTGCTTATATCTTATAGATAAATCCTGCTGAATCGAGAAAAATACCGTAATTTTATAGGAGAAAGAAGAGGTTTATACCTATTTATGAAATAATATTTCAAAAAATAATAAAAAATTAAAAATAAAATTACAAAAACTATTGACTTTCTCATAGAGATAAATTATTATATAGAAAGAAGATAAAAAACAAACGAATAAAAACAATAAATTGTGCAATATTACTAAATGCATAATGAAAGCGTAGGTACATAATGAATGAATACTTATCGAGTTTAACAACAGAGCAGGTGAATCAGAATACGAAAGATATTGATGAGTGCAGTACAGAGCAAATATTAGAGCTGATTAACTTTGAAGACAGTCAGGTAACGAATATTGTTAAAAATGAGATACCAAAGATTGCACAGGCTGTTGAAATGATTTGTAAGGCTCTTAGTAACGGAGGACGGATGTTCTATCTGGGCGCAGGAACCTCAGGGAGGCTGGGGGTATTGGACGCTTCCGAATGTCCGCCGACCTTTGGATCGGATCCCTCATTAATTCAAGGCTATATCGCAGGAGGGGATATTGCCCTTAGAACAGCGGTAGAGGGCTGTGAAGACAGCGAAGAAGAGGGAAGGAATCAGGTTATTCAATGTGAGGTAACAGAGAAGGATGTTGTTGTCGGAATTACCGCAAGCGGGGGCGCAGCTTATGTACTGGGGGCGATAAAGCAGGCAAGAGAGCTTTCGGCAGCTACTATCGGCATTGTGAATAATCACAATACGAAATTGGAAGCCGTATGTGATATTTGTATATCAGCGGTTGTCGGGCCGGAAGTTATTATCGGTTCCACAAGGATGAAAGCCGGAACCGCACAAAAACTGATTTTGAATATGCTGACAACCACAACGATGATTAAACTTGGTAAAGTATACGGCAATATGATGGTTGATTTGAAGGCATCCAATATCAAGCTGAATGAGAGAGCTGTCAGGATTATCCGGGCTGTCACCGGTGTAAATGAGGAAACTGCCAGGAGATATCTGGAGGAAGCCAATCACAGTTCCAAAGCAGCAATTATGATGATACTCTCCGGGTACTCACTTAAGGAAGCACAAGACACACTGGATGCGAACCAGGGATACTTAAAGAAAGCATTAAAACAAGTCCAAGGAAACGATTAAATTTTTAGGGATATATATTTGCATATGCAAATTTATATAAAATTATAGGAGGAAAAAAAGTATGAAAAAGGGTTTAGCATTACTATTAGTAATCGTAATGTCATTGTCTGCATTAGTTGGATGCAAGAATAATGCAGCAAACGATACGGCAAAAGAAAACACAAAAGACGGTCAGAATGTTACGAATGCACCGGGTGACCAGAGTGCAGGGGATGCAGAGGATACGATTACAGTATTATTACCCCCGGTCAGCCCGACCTACCAGGATTATTTTGATGAGTGGACCAAAGGATTTCATGATCAGTATCCGAATTTGACACTTAAAATTGAGGCAGCAAGCTGGGAAGATGTTACACAGAAGCTTGATGTACAGGTTCAGGCAGGTTCACCCCCGGATATTGCTTTCGTTGGAGCAGGAACCATTGCAAAATACATTGATACCGGATTATTATTGGATATCAGTAATATAGCAACGTCGGATATGCTGAATGATTTTGACCAGAATATATTAAACTACTATAGAAACGGCGATGGTTTGTATGGTATGCCTGCTTATGCCGAGGTTCATGGTATTGGCGGTAACAGGGAAATGTTAGAAGCAGCGGGAGTGGACTGGAAGAAAGTTCAAAAGGAAGGCTGGACCTTTGAAGAATTCAGAGAAGCAATCAAGGCAGGCGTAATAAAGGATGGCAATACAGTGAAGACCTACGGTTTCGTATTTGCCTGCTCCGGCGTTGCCGCTGCGGACTATCTGAATATCTTTGTTAAAAATGCAGGTATGCCCGATCCCTTCACTAAGGATTTAAAATATGCTTATACCAGCCAGAATTTCTTAAAGCTTCTGGAAGACATGAGAACTCTTATTGATGACGGCTCCATGCCCAAGGAACTTAGCTCCATTGATGCCGGAAAGCGTTGGAATATGTTCCTGACAGGACAGACCATGATTACAGGAAAAGGCTTATCCGTATTTGAACGTTCCGCAAAATTAAACAATGACAAGATTGATGCAAAGGACGGAAGTGCAGTAGAAGGAAGTATTAAGGCTGATTACATTATCCTTCCGGTTCCTACCTTCCTTGGAAATAAGATGCAGGCAGCTGGTGCGATTGACGGTTATGTAATGTTCAGAGGAAAAGAAGAGCCGACCAGCGAACATTTATCCAATGTGGCTAAAGCAATGTATTATCTGGCAAGCGGAAAAATTGCCGCAGTTACCTGTAACGATTTATATATCTCCCCTGTTTGTGAAACAGGAAGGCAGGCAATGGCAAATGTAGAACAGCCGGAAGGCAAGAATGAAAATAATACAGAAGCAGCACAATTACTTGCATCCCAGATTTCCGAAGCACGCACGGATATTACGCCGGAGCTTGGTGCTGCAGCACAGAAGATTTCGGATGAGGTAATGGTACCTAAATTCCAGGCATTACTTGCAAATGAAATCACACCAAAGGAAATGTATGATGCCGTAAAAGCAGCAGCAATCGAAGCTTTCGGAAAAGATGGTGTCGTAGTTGACTAAGGCTTCAGAAAGTAATTATTTTGTAAAATAAAGCAGAATATAAAGGGCTGCTGCAAACTATCCGACTATAACTTTGGAGAAGGTTATGGGGTAAAAATTTTGCAGCAGCTTTGTTAATCGGAGGATGCTATGAATAAAGTCAAAAATACATCATTACACACAAGAAAAAAGAGAAGGTTAACGAATGAAAGCATCTGGGGATATATTTTTATTCTGGCTCCTTTTTTGGTATTTGCACTCTTTACCCTATATCCCATAATCGATGCATTTATTATCAGCTTTCAGAAGTTCAAGCCGCTGAAAACAGAATGGGTTGGCCTGGACAATTATACAAAAACCTTTAAAAGTTCCTTGTTTTATCAATCATTGGTGAATACGGCCGTTTATACTGGTATTACCGTACCGCTTTCCATGATGATTTCTTTTGTTATATCAATATTAATTGTACCCCTGACAAAAAGAAAACAGAATTTTTTTAAAGCTGCCTACTATCTGCCTGCAATTGCATCCGGTGTAGCCCTTTCCTTTGTGTGGAAGTGGATTTATGACCCGTTGCCGTCAGGTTTACTTAATAGATTGGTTTTATTTTTTGGAGTGGATAATCAGAATTGGCTGGGAAGTTCAAGTACAGCAATGTTTTCTCTGATTTTTATGGCTATGCTGTCCAGCCATGGAACCACAATTATTATTTACATTGCAGCACTGCTTGGCATTGATAATTCCTATTACGAATCTGCAGATATTGACGGAGCTACCTTCTTTCAAAAGTTAAGGTATATCGTTCTTCCGCTTGTAAAGCCTACCACGGTATTCCTATTAATCACCAGTGTAATCGGTTCATTTCAGGTATTCCAGAACGCCTTTTTGATGACCGGCGGCGGACCGGATAATAAAACGACCATGGTCGGCCTTCTGATTTTCAATAATGCCTTCAAATATTTTGAATATGGTCAGGCATCGGCACAGGCACTGGTTTTAACAGCTATTATAGGTATATTTACATTTATACAATTTAAATTGACTGGCGATAATGTGGAATATTAGAAAGGCGGATACCGATGGCTCTATATAAAAATTACAGTAAAAATGAAAAAGGCAAGCAATACTTCCGCAATGGCAGTATTATGCTTCTGCTGGTTATTTTAGTATTGGCTACCCTGTTCCCAATCTATTACATGATTATGTCATCCTTTGGGGCTCCGGTGGAATCAGGCGCAGCCAGTTACTCTTTAATTATGAAAAAACCTACAATTGCATCTTATCAGTTTTTCTTTGAATACAGTAAATATTCTTTCCGTTGGATTTTTAACTCCTTTGTCGTAGCAGGAGCAGTCACGGCATCGAATGTTATCTTTGCTACCGCTGCAGGATATGCATTCAGCAAGCTCCGTTTTCCCGGAAACAAAGTTTTATTTTCTGTCTTACTGGTTTCAATGATGATACCCTATCAGGTAACCCAGGTTCCTCTGTATATCCTGATAGTAAATGTGCTGAAGATGGATAATAGCTATTCAGCATTAATTGCTCCCGGACTGGTATCTGCCTATAATGTATTCCTGGCAAAGCAGTTTATCGGCTCGCTGCCGACGGAGATTATTGAGGCTTCAAAGATAGAAGGCTGCAGCCAGTTCAAGCTGCTGACTAAGATTATTATGCCCTTATCGAAGACCGTTATGGCGGTTATGGCAATCAATACCTTTATGAATAACTGGAATACCTTCTTCTGGCCTTTCCTTGTTACCAAGACAGAGCAGATGCAGACAATTCAGGTAGGCCTTAAAAACTTCAGTTTTGCAAATACTACCTATTTTTCGCCCATGATGGCCGGAGCAACGATATCGGCATTACCAATGTTTATCCTGTTCTTTGCTTTGCAGAAATATTTCCTGGAAGGCGTTACGGTCGGTGCGGTAAAAGGTTAAGATTTAAACTTGAGGCGTATAGAGGAAGGAATGGCGGTTAAAATGGAATTATTTAAGAGAAAAGAAATCAGAAAAGTGGTCGGACTGATGTCAGGAACTTCCGTGGACGGAATTGACGCTGCCCTGGTGGAAATCACCGGTGATCCTTATGACGGAAAGGTGAATTTGCTGGAATTTGAGAATAAACCCTTCCCGGAGGAAATCAGAGCCAAAATATTTGATTTATTTGATACCGGGCATGCTGCCGTGGATAAGGTTGGTTATATGAATGTGCTCTTAGGTGAGCTTTATGCACAGGCGGCAGTTTCTGTTGTAAAGAAGGCAGGGCTTGAGATGGCAGAGATAGACTGCATCGGTTCCCATGGGCAGACCATTTATCATCATCCGCAAATCTGCAGGGAAGATGGCTATCCAATCCGGTATACCGTACAAATCGGGGAAGGTGCGGTAATCGCAAACCGGACCGGCATTCCCTGTGTCAGTGATTTTCGCGTGGCGGACATGGCAGCCGGAGGTCAGGGAGCACCCCTCGTTCCCTTTACGGAGTATCTGCTATACAGAAGTGATAGCAAAACAATATTACTTCAGAATATCGGCGGCATTGGAAATATTACCGTATTGCCGGCGGACTGTGGCGCCGGTGAGGTGTATGCTTTTGATACCGGACCCGGAAACATGATTATCGATGGACTGATGTCCCGTTTTACCGGTGGAAAGAAAAAGATGGATGAAGGCGGCCGTATTGCAGCCGGCGGAAAGATACATACTTCCTTATTAAAGGAGCTGTGCAGCCATGATTATTTTAATGAAAAACCTCCGAAATCCACCGGCAGGGAGCTGTTTGGAGATACTTATATAAACCGGCTGTATGATACCATTCACGATTACAATATATCCCTTGAAGATGCTATGGCAACAGTAACAGATTTTACGGCATGGGCGATAGAAGATTCTTATCAGAGATATATCCTGCCGCACCATCCCGCAGATCAATTGCTGATTGGGGGCGGAGGCAGTTACAATGGTATATTGGTGGACAGAATACGGAAAAGATTAAATCAGTACAATGTAGAAGTGTTACTCCAGGAGGACCTGGGATTTAACAGTGATGCAAAGGAGGCAATTGCCTTTGCCCTGTTGGCGGATTGTACGATGCAGGGCAGATGCAATACCATCCCTTCCGTTACAGGTGCGAACAGGCCGGTGGTGATGGGAAAGATATCCTTATAAGCAGCGGATTTTGGAAAGTTTGGCATAACTTAGGGAAAGGAGCCAGGGTGCATTAAGGGGAGCAGCCTGTGAATAATACCATGATAGATACGTATAAAGAGGAATATAGGGACGGTATCTTAAAACTCTGGAATACGGCAGCCGTAAAGACGGGGTATAAGGAATTGGATACGGACTCATTTTCGAGAATTTTCACTGGTAATAAATATTTTAATGCAGAACAGGCCTTTGTTATGCGAAAGAATGACAGTATCACCGGGTTTGCCTGCGGATGTATGGGAGAAGATCTTCCCCTGGGTAAAACCAGCGGTTACATTACCTGTGTCATATTGCGGGAGGATGCAGAGAATACAGAGAATTATGAACAGCTGCTAAAACTGCTGGAGGAAACCTTTCAAAAGGCTGGCAAAACCCAATCGGAAGTTTTGTTCTTCAATCCGATGCTGCTGCCCTGGTACATCAAGGATACGGATCGTCATGAGCATAATAATGCGCCGGGTGTTTTTAAAGACAGCAGGTTTTATGACGAGCTTTTGCAGAACGGATATATTTTGCGTACGACAGAACAGGCAATGTATTTAAATCTTAAGGAGTTTGATATTCCCCGGACAATTGTAGAAAAGCAAGAAAAAGCAGCCAAGGAAGGCTATGAGGTTGCTCTGTTTGATAAAACCAGACACCGCAATGTGGAGCAGATGCTTAAAAAACTGGAAAATCCATTGTGGGAAAGGGAAATCACTCAGTGTACGAAAGAAGGGACGCCTGTACTGGTTGCTGCCAAGGATGGAGAGGTAGTAGGATTTGCTGGCCCTATGATCCGGCAGAAAAACGGACGGGGATATTTTACCGGTATTGGCGTTGTGAAGGAGCATGAGGGACACGGGCTGGGGACCGTTTTATTTTATAAGCTATGTGAAGAAGAGAAGAAGGTTCAGGCATCGTATATGTCATTATATACCGGTGCAGAAAATCCGGCGGCCCGGATATACAGCCAGGCGGGCTTTCGAACCGTACAGGAATTTGCTGTTATGAGAAAGATGCTTTAATCAGGCTGCAAAAAGCAGCAGAATGGAGGAAACTATGAATGACGGAAAATTAACTATATTGGCAGTAGGCGGACACATCGGAGATATGGAGCTTACAGCCGGAATGGCTTTAGCAAAGCATGCTCTGGAAGGGGCACACATCGTAACTCTGGCGTTAACGGCAGGTGAAAAGGGAGCCCCGGCAGGAAGAGACATTGCAGATTATAGAAAGCAGAAGGTACAGGAGGCAGAGACCTTTGCAGAAATGTTAAACGGAGAGGCAATTGTATTCGATTATCCCGACGGTGAATTGTCGGATAATGATGAGGTACGTTTTCAGGTATGTGATGTAATCCGTAAGGTTAAACCGGATATTCTGATTACACATTACAAGAGCTCCATGCATAAGGATCACAATAATACACATAAAATCGTAAATGATGCCCGTTTTTATGCTTCCCTGCCGGGTTTTATAAGAGAAAATCCGCCGCATTTTGCAGGACGCTTTTACTATGCGGAAAACTGGGAGGATGCAGTGGATTTTAAGCCTTATCTGTTTGTTGATACTACAGAGGGGTATGAATTATGGAAGAAGGCAGTTGCTGCCCATTGGTTTGTGACGGGCAGTACCTCCTTTCCTTACCTGGAGTATTACGATCATTTAAGCAGAGTCAGAGGAATAGAAGCCAGAAAGGGAAGAGCGGAATGCTTTATGATCCCTGCGGAAACCTACCGTGTTATCCGGGAAGGCTTATAAAAACCATTTCACATCCGGCATTGAGTGGCCTCACGGCCAAATGTCCGTTAGGGAGGAAATTAACGTGAAGGAATGGAAGCTTAGGGATAAAATCGGACAGATGATTATGACAGGATTTCCGACTGCCGATATTACACCGGAACTGATTGAATTAATTGAAGAATATAAGGTAGCCAATATTATTCTATTCTCCTATAATCTTTGCTCTGTAGGGCAGGTACAAGATACATGCATGGACTTGCACTTAAGAATTGAGCAAAGTACCGGTCATCCTGCATTTATTGCCGTAGACCAGGAAGGCGGAGTGGTCACCCGCCTTCCCAAGGGAGCGTGCAACGTACCGGGAGCAATGCTGATTGCAGCCGCCGGTAAAGAGGAATATGCCTATCAGGCAGGGGTGATTACAGGGACACAATTAAAAAAACTGGGAATCAACGTAAATCTGGCTCCGGTCCTGGATGTAAATTCCAACCCGGATAATCCCGTCATTGGTGTCAGATCCTATTCGAACGATCCATACCGGGTGGAACGTTATGGAATCAATATGATGAAGGGGCTGTTGTCCGAAGGAGTTATGCCTGCAGTAAAGCACTTCCCGGGACATGGCAATACGGCAGTGGATTCCCATATGGGTCTTCCGGTGGTTGAAAAAGACTTAGCTGAATTAATGGATCATGAACTGATTCCTTTCTTAAGTGCAATTAAGCACGGGGCACCTTGTGTTATGACCTCGCATATTCTTTTTCCGAAGCTGGAGAAGGAAAAGAAGCCGGCAACCATGTCAAAGGCAATATTAACCGGCCTTCTAAGGGAACAATTAGGCTTTCAGGGAATCATTATTACAGATTGTCTGGAAATGGGAGCAATCCAGTCTTTCTACGGTACGGCCGAAGGGGCAGTGGAAGCAGTGAAGGCAGGAGCGGAGCTGCTCTGTATTTCCCATACGCCGGAACTGGTTAAGGAAGCAATTCAGAAAATTGAAGAGGCAGTTGCAGCCGGTGAGATTCCGGTAGAATACATTGACCGGGCGGTAAGCAACCTATTAAAATGGAAAGAGAAGTACCGGATTGAACCTGCACGAAAGGACACCTCCTGTATTGGCAGTACGGAGCAAAAGGAGGCTGTTGCTAAGATGGCGTTAGCGGGCATAACCAAGGTATCGCCGATGGAATTGCCGGAGGTCACGAAGGATACAGTTGTGATTGGCAGTTATGCCTACCGGTCTACCCTTGCCAGCAGCTCGGTGGATATGGAACTGCATTTTGCAAAATATATGGCTGAAAAGTTCGGCTGCAGATATCTTGAACTTCCGGTGAATCCGGGCGAGGATGAGATTACGGCAGCAATGTCACAGCTAAAAGATGCATCCTTTGTAATCTATGGCTTATACAATGGACATCTGAACAGGGGACAGATTGATCTGGCTAATAAAATCAGCCGGGAAGGGAAAGAACTGCTGGCAGTTACCTTAAGAAACCCTTATGATTTTTCCCTGCTGGATGACAAAATCCATAAGCTGGCAGCATTTGAATATAATACAGTTGTATTCGATGCCTTGGAAAAGGTTATAAGAAAACAGCATAAAGCATCGGGGAAGCTTCCGGTAACTTTAAAATAGACAGAGTACTAGTCTGCGTGCCAGCACACTAGCCTTGAATTCAGGAGGGACAGACAGTGGAAAGATATGTAATCGGAATGGACGGCGGAGGAACAAAGACCGCCGTCTTGCTTGCGGATACCAATGGAAAGATACTAGAGGAGTTCACCGGTGGGACGATGAATTATAACGGAAGCAGTAAGGAATTTATTGATTCCAACCTGCAGAGCATCTTTCATATAATCACAGAGAAGGGCTTTCAGGCACAAGGGTGTGCTGCAATTTGTGTGGGAGCTGCCGGCATCAGTAATCTGACCGTAAAAGAACAACTGCTGGATAATATCAGAAAGGCAGGATACCTGTGTCCGGTCAGCCTCGTGGGTGATGTTGATACGGCCTTTGCCGGTGCTTTAGAAAACCAGGAAGGAATCATACTCATATCCGGTACCGGCTCCATCTGTTTGGGAAAGGATAAAGAGGGAAATTCCTGCCGCACCGGTGGCTATGGGCATTTAATCGATGATGTCGGAAGCGGCTATGCAATTGCAAGAGAGATCCTTTCAGCCGTTGTAAAGTCCAGTGATGGACGAAGGAGGCCGACCCTGTTAAAGCAGCTGGTCTTTGAATACTTAAACATTAGCAGGATAGAAGAACTAATCTCCTATGTTTATGCGCCAAACCGCAATAAAAAGGAAATTGCGGAGCTTTCTGTTTTAATCGAAAAAGCGGCGGAATGCGAGGATGCGGCAGCGGAAAGGATTATCGAGGGTTGTGTATCTGATCTGGTGGAATTAGCTGCACCGGTAGTCGGACAGTGGAAAGAAGCGCCGGTCCTGGCAGTCTCAGGGAGCGTATTGCTTCATAATGCGTTAATCTATGATAAATTCTGTGTGAGTATGCAAAAAGCTTACCCGGGGATTACAGTAACGAAAGCAAAAAAAACGGCAGTATACGGCGCAGTGCTGCTGGCCCTTAAGCTATGGGAGAATAACAGGACGGCTTAAATTCAGATTGGAGGCGATTTTTAAGTATGGTAAGGACAGGAATAGAAAATACCGGGGAATGGGCGGACTTTCTTAAAGGAAAAAGGGTTGGATTGATTACAAATCCAACCGGGGTAGATTTAAGCTTAAGAAGCACAATTGATATACTAAAAGAAAAAACAGCTTTAGTACGGTTGTTTTCCCCAGAGCACGGCGTCAGAGGGGATATACAGGCAGGTGATATGGTTAACTTTTATGTTGATGAGAAAACCAGTCTGCCTGTTTTTTCATTGTATGGGAAGAATAAGAAGCCTTCGGAGGAGATGTTAAAGGATATCGATGTCCTGGCCTTTGATATTCAGGATGTGGGCTCAAGGCTATATACCTATCTGTATACCATGTCCTATTGCATGCAGAGCTGTGCGGATTATAAAAAGACCTTCCTTGTCTTTGACCGTCCCAATCCTATCGGGGGCAGCAAGGTGGAGGGCAATCTTGTTAAGCCAGGCTTTACTTCTTTTGTCGGTTTGCATCCCATCCCTTACAGATACGGCTTGACCATAGGGGAAGCTGCACTTTTATTTAACCAGGAGTTTCACATTTCCTGTGATTTAAAGGTAATTCCGATGACAGGGTGGGAGAGAACTATGTATTATGAAGACACGGGACTTCCCTGGATTATGCCGTCTCCGAATATGCCTACGGTAGAAACGGCAGTTGTATATAACAGTACCTGTATTTTGGAAGGAACTAATATTTCGGAAGGAAGGGGAACGGCAAAGCCCTTTGAAATTGCAGGAGCACCATGGCTGGAAGCAGAGACATTGGCGGAGAACATGAATAAGAAGGGGCTTGCAGGTATATTATTCCGGCCGGTCTACTTTACTCCGACCTTTTCAAAGCATGTCGGTGCGCTTTGCCGGGGAGTGCAGCTGCATGTGACCGACAGGAAGAGCTTTTGTGCGGTAGAAACAGGGCTGCACCTTTTAGAGGAAATAAAAAGGTTATCCGGTGAAAAATTCTCCTATAACGCACCCTATTCATCCTCCGGAAAGCCGATGATTGACTATAATACCGGAGATGATTTTATCCGGACACATGACTTTTCTGCTAAGGAAGTATATGAAATGTGGGCAGTGGAAGCAGAAGAATTTGCAAAGAGAAAACAAAAATACCATTTGTATTAATCAGCTGTCGTTGCGGTGGGAATGAGTTGCCTGATAGCTGCTTTCCAGCATACCGGTCACATTCGTATAATCCCTGTTTGCAATAGCGGTAAAGAGAATATCGGCGATAATAAGCTGGGCTATTCTTGAGCTCATGGCACCGCTTCTTTTATAAATCTCCGGCGAACTGGTGTAAAGTACATAATCGACGGATTGTGCCAGGCTGCTTTTCCCATACTTCGTGATTGCCAGGGTAATGGCACCGTTTTTCTTCGCGATATCCAGGGTCTCCAGAATTTCTTTTGTTTCGCCGGTATAGGAGATGAAGATAGCAACGTCTCCGGCTGTTATTGTAGAGGCATAGGTGAGGCTGATATGGGAATCATGGCAGTAGGAAACATTATATCCGATGCGCAGCAGTTTATAATATAAATCGTCGGCAACCAGGCCGGAAGCACCGACGCCAAAGATACGGATGGCTTTTGCATTTATTATTTTGTCAACGATACCTGATAACATAACTTCATCAAATAGTTTTAAGGTGGCGTCAATTGCCTGAATGCTGCTAAGGCACACATTTTCAGCCATGGATATATAGGTGGAATGATCCTTGATATCGGTAAACTGCAGCTGTGGAGTGGAATTCTCGTTTTCTGTTATGGTCTCATTCAGTTCAACAAAAAGAGACTTTTTCAAATCCTTCATTCCGTCAAAGCCGATGGATTTGCAGAAACGGACCCAGGCTCCCTGGCTTGTACCGGAGAGATTTGCCAATTCGGCCAAGGGGTAACGAAATATATTGTCTATATTTTGAAGAATATAATCAGCTACCTTTTTCTCGGTTTTATTTAATTGGGAATACATATTTTTGGTTCTTATCTCGACAGTAGTCATGTTTACCTTGCCTCCGTAGGTTTTATGTTATTATTATACATTAATATGGGTTTTGTTACAACAAGGTCTTTGGTTCCCGCCATGACGAATGCATGAAAGAGATTTTGGAAAACTGACGATGATTTTGGCTTATATTTTTCCATTTTCTTGTTCAGCGGTCCAAATTCCACTAAAACACCAGCAACTGTTCCTGACAGGTGAAATTATGCCAAAATTATCTGGCTATTTACAATCGGTTCTTTCATGCGTTCGCCGTGTGGTTTCCATAGAAGAAGCTGCCACTGCGAGGCAGACGGGAAAAATTACGAAAAAGGAGTTCTAAGTTATGAGTAACTATATCTCGATGGATATTGGGGGTACATTTATTAAATACGGGCTTATGAATAATGAATTTTGCGAAGAAAATCCTCTGGTGCTGCCGACGGAAAAGAATCCGGAACGGTTTTTAAATCAGCTGATACAAATAATCAATGAGAGAAAGGCTGAAGCAGACGGTGTTGCCATAAGCATCGGAGGCTTTATCAATCCGGTGACCGGGCATAATTCCGATTATAGTGTAGGGAATAATTTTAAAGCCTATAATTTGAAAGAAGAATTAGTGAAACATACAGGACTTCGCGTGGCAATCGAAAATGACAGCAATTGTGCGGCTCTGGCAGAAATGCAGCTTGGTGCCGGAAGGAATTGTTCGGATTTTTGCATGGTAACTCTGGGTACGGGAATCGGCGGAGCAATTATCCATAATCGTCAATTGCTGCGTGGCAGGAACTTTAAGGCTGGTGAATTCGGATTTACCATAATCGGGCGCGAAGGTCATAATCGGGCATATGATTATAAGGCGGCATCCGCTACCGCAGTACTGGCAAAGCGGGTGTCTGACCTGTTGGGTCAGAGTGTGGACGGCAATTATGTATTTGACCATCTGGAGGATATGAGAGTAAAGGAAATCTATGAGGAATGGCTTGAGGATCTGGCAATGGTAATCGGAAATATAGCCGTGAGCTTTGATCCGGAGAAGGTAATTATCGGAGGCGGAATCAGTACCAGAGAGAGCTTTATTACGGATTTACAAAGCAGAGTATATCATATCTTTAAGCATCTTAAAGAGTATGTGACAATCGAGGCCTGCAGGCTGGGTAATAATGCCGGTAAGATTGGTGCCCTGATTAATTTTATGGAACAATATGAAAATAGTGGAAAGGAAAGGTGTTCTAAATGAGCGAAGGGATTAAAATTGTAACTATCGGCGGGGGCTCCAGCTATACACCGGAGTTGGTGGATGGCTTTATAAAAAGATATGACAGGCTTCCGGTACGTGAATTATGGCTGGTTGATATTGAGGAAGGAAAGCATAAGCTGGAAATCGTCGGAAATCTTGCCAGGCGAATGGTAGAAAAAGCCGGAATACCAATGAAGATATATACGACGCTGGACCGAAGAGAGGCTTTAAAGGATGCCGATTTTGTAACCACGCAGCTTCGGGTGGGACTGCTGGAAGCCAGGATAAAGGATGAAAGAATCCCCTTAAGCCATGGAATGCTGGGACAGGAAACCAATGGGGCCGGCGGATTATTCAAGGGACTGCGCACGATTCCTGTCATCCTTGATATCTGTAAGGACATGGATGAATTATGCAAGGATGCATGGCTGATAAACTTTACAAATCCGGTGGGCATGATAATGGAGGCAGTTAGCCGTTATTCCGGCAGAAAGAAAGCGGTCGGTTTATGTAATGTTCCGATTGATATGCAGAAAGCCATTGCCAGGATGTTAAACCGTCCCCTGGAGGAGGTTTATATTACCTTTGGCGGTCTTAATCATATGGTATTTGTGACGGGAGTATACGTTGACGGTAAGGATGTAATAGATGAAGTGATTGACCTTTGGGGAAATCAAAGCGTAAAGAATATCAAAGGAATTGAATGGAACAAAGGATTCTTAAAGCAGCTGGGCGTAATCCCCTGCTCCTACCACCGGTATTATTTTATGGGAAAGGAATATTTGGAGGAGGCAATCGAGCACTACAAAGAAAACGGTACAAGAGCAGAGAAGGTAAAGAAGATTGAGGAAGAGCTTTTTGAGCTGTATAAGGATGAAAACCTGAAGGAAAAACCCAAGCAGCTGGAGCAGCGCGGAGGGGCTTATTACAGTGATGCGGCCTGCAACCTGATCTGTTCGATTTATAATGATGTCCGGGATATCCAGGTGGTGAATACGGTAAACCGGGGAGTACTTAATGAGCTGGAATATGACGAGGTAGCGGAGATGAACTGCATCATCACAAAGAACGGGCCTATCCCTGTGTCTGTCGGAAAGCTTCCCAAAGCAGTCAATGGACTGATACAACAGATTAAGTCCTTTGAGATAGCAGGTGCCGAAGCAGCAGTTACCGGTGATTATGATAAGGCGCTGCTGGCTATGATGATTAATCCGCTGGTTTTCTCACAGAGCCATGCCATCACGGTACTGGATGAGTTATTTGAAGCTCATAAGGAGTATCTGCCGCAGTTTTATAAGAAGACAATGCAATAAGAAAGCCTATCTGCTGCCTGATATTAACTCCTTATAAAGGAAAACAAATCAATGATAATTTTCCAGTTGTATTTTAAACAAAATCGGCGTATATTGGGTGTGAGTTATATTGTCAGCAAAATACAAAGAAGGAAGGCGTTAAAATGGAACTGGTTTGGTTATTATGCATAATTTTAGGCGCAGTACTCGTTCTTTACCTCTTGATTTTCGTGATTCTCGGTCTTAGGGTCATTTCCTCGGACCAGGTAGCCGTAGTCGAAAAATGGTGGAGTTTTAAGGGGTCCTTAAAGGATTCCATCATTGCATTAAATGGTGAAGCTGGTTATGCACCCATGCTGCTTCGTGGTGGCATTCATTTTAAAACGGCATTAATGTATAAAGTTCACAAATATCCGCTGATTACAATTCCCCAGGGACAGATTGCTTACATATTCGCCCGTGACGGTAAACCCTTAGAGCCGATTCAGACTTTGGGCAAAGTAATCCCGGAGGCAAATAATTTTCAGGATGTAACCGGATTTTTAAGAAACGGCGGTCAGAGAGGTCCCCAAAGAGGTATTTTAAGAGAGGGTACTTACGCAATTAATCTGGCCCAGTTTATTGTTATTACTCCCACGGATATTAAGGCAGTCTTTAACAGCTCAAAGAATGAGCGTATGGAGCTGACCACCATGCAGAAGACACTTTTGGACCGCAATGCTTTCAGTCCGGTAATCATTATGGGACAGAGTTCAGATGCAAGCGATATGATGGGAATTGTTACGGTACATGACGGTCCTTCCCTTCAGGAAGGGGAAATTATCGCTCCTTATGTGGGAGAAGCCCATGCCAGCTTTCAGGACCCTGAAAAATTCCTGGAACTGGGAGGCAGACGAGGTAAGCAGATTCAGGTTTTAACAGACGGTACCTACTACATCAACCGCTTGTTTTCAACGGTGGAATTCCGTTCGAAAACTGTCGTTCCCATCGGCTTTGTCGGAGTTGTAGTTTCCTTCTTCGGGAAGGAAGGCAAGGATACCACCGGCGACAATTACAGGCACGGGGAGCTGGTTGGCGCTGGCTGCAAGGGTGTGCTGGAGAAACCTCTGATGCCAGGCAAATATGCCTTTAATACGGATGCAGGAAAGGTGGTTCTTGTACCTACCACCAATATTATTTTAAAATGGAATAAATCCGAAGTTGGTTCCCACAAATATGATGAGAATCTGACGGAGGTGGATATTATTACAAAGGATGCTTTTGAGCCGTCCCTGCCCCTGTCAGTGGTAATGCATATTGATTACAAGCAGGCACCCTGGGTTATCCAGCGCTTCGGCGATATCAGCATGTTAGTCAACCAGTCTCTTGACCCTCTGGTAAGTGCATATTTTAAGGATGTTGCCCAGACGAAGACATTAATCGAACTCATCCAGGAACGAAGTGAGATCCGTGAAAGAGCACTGGGAGAGATGATGGATAAATTCCAGAAATATAACCTTCAGTTGGAGGAAGTACTGATTGGTACGCCGAAATCACCGACTTCGGATATACAGATTGAAAATATTCTTACCCAGCTTAGGGAAAGGCAGATTGCAGAAGAAAAGAAGGTCACCTACCAGAAGCAGCAATCTGCAGCAGAAAGTGAGAAATCCCTGCGCGAAGCCCAGGCAGTTGCAGAACAGCAGAGCTACCTGACAAAATCCAAGATTCAGATTGAAATTGAGCGCAATAACGGTGCTGCGTTAGCAAGTAAGGCCGAGCAGGAAGCAAACCAGATTATCGCTCTTGCCAAGGCGAATTCTTCCAGAATTACTCTGGAAGGTGAGGCGGAAGCGTCAAAGGAAAGCAATGTCGGTCTGGCAAAGGCCAGAGCAATCGATGCACAGGTTAAGGCTTACGGCGGTGCACAGTTCCGTGTTATCCAGGAAATTACCGATAAGCTCTCTGATGCCATCAAGAATGCCACGGTGGACATTGTGCCTAATACCGTAGTGAATATGGGAGCTGGAGATGGAAACGGAGGCAGTATCATAGATACCCTGTTAAAGTTTGTCACAATGGAGAAACTGGGGGTATCCGTTGGCAATACCGCAGAGAAAGAGAAGCCCTGGAAGGAAGACATGGACGATGCGGCGACTGCAAAAGAAGTGATTGAAAAGAATGCAGCAACGCAAGAGAATGGCGCAGAAAAGAAAGAACTGGAAAACGGCGGTACAGTATAAAATTGATATGGTTAAGTAAAGGGATACCGGGCAACTAAAAAGATAAGTTGCCGGTATCCCCTTCTTCAATCCCGTAAAATCCTCGTGTGAGGGGCGGGGATTCAATCTATAACTTTGTAAAGAGACAGAATCTTTCTTGGCATTTTCTCTTTAAATATCAAAAGCAGGAGCCCCAGTAATCCCAAGAAGGCAACTGATGCAAATCCACCGGCAGTAAATCCGGAAATAGCATTGCTTAGTATATTGTTAGAAATTGATCTTTCGATAATACCGGTTATCATTCCAAATATAAAAATCAACCAGTAAATTAACATAGGTAAAGTTACTATTCTGCTGGCTACATTTGATATTAACTGCCTGTTTATATCAATTCGGTCAAACCAGACAAATTTACCAATTAGGATTGCCGCCCATTTTATAGCATACTGTAAGAAGGTATCACAGCGTGATATTAAATACAGAATCATCAAAGTTGCAACGATTATTACAATCACTGCAGAACAGGAATGTAAATATTGATTGTAAATGAGCGTGCCCCTTTCATCCATATGTTTTTCTTTATCACGCTTATTTACTGTTTTAGGTTCTTCATATGTAGATATTCTTTTACTCATACACATAATAAACTTATATGTTCCAAAGCTTAATATTCCCATAAGCGATATAAGTATCAATCCGCTCTCATTCAAATGTTCCATAAACGAATACGGCCATTCGATAGTTCGGAGCCAGAAGAAGTCAATACAGCCAATAATGAGGATACCCAATAGAGGAAACCCAGTGATATAAAATTGTTCCATCCCTGTTAAATCAATTACTTTACTCAATTCTTTTTGTTTCTTTGTTTTATTAATGTTTCTGTCATGTCTTGTAACAAATATCCATACCAATAAATTAATGAAAGCAAAAGTAACTATTGCGGAAATAATTTTAATTAGCATATAAATAACCATGCCCTTTCCTGGTAATATTTATTTAGACCATCAAAAAACATTATATCCCATAATATTACATTTTTCAATAAATAAAATAATT
Source organism: Anaerocolumna xylanovorans DSM 12503 (assembly GCF_900143645.1). Taxonomy (GTDB): domain Bacteria; phylum Bacillota; class Clostridia; order Lachnospirales; family Lachnospiraceae; genus Anaerocolumna; species Anaerocolumna xylanovorans. The sequence continues at coordinate 480,160 of NZ_FRFD01000003.1, forward strand.
TGGATGTTGTTTGCAGTACAATACAGTTTATGGTAAAATAAAGCCCATTGGAGTTAATTAAAGGAGCAATTTACTCCTTTATGAAAGAAACCATTTTAACAGGAAATCAAAGAGTTTTGGAGGGGTTTATGAAAACAGAGGATAGGAAATTAGTGTTAAAGAAGGATATTATCGAAGGACTTCGAAAGGTTGGAATCACAGAAGGAGATTCGGTGATGGTACATACATCATTGGGCCAGATGGGATTTGTATGCGGAGGACCCCAGATTGTAATAGAGGCATTGTTAGAAGCCGTAGGGACAGACGGCACCATAATGATGCCAACCCAGTCCTGGAAGAATCTTGATCCAAAAGCCGGCGTTCACTGGGAAGAACCCAAAGAGTGGTGGCAGACAATACGGGAAAACTGGCCGGCTTATGATAAGAGAATCACTCCGACTAACACAATGGGGGCGGTTGCGGAGATGTTTCGCAGCTGGCCGGGAGCTTTTAGAAGTGACCATCCTGCCCGCTCTGTGGCAGCAGCCGGAAAGAATGCCGAATATCTTACAAAGGAGCATGATTTAAGCAATATCTTCGGTATAGGTTCACCCATTGATAAATTATACAGGCTGGATGGGAAAGTATTGTTGATTGGAGTAGGTTACGATAAGAATACATCACTTCATTTGGCAGACGCCAAGGCTTCCTATCCTTCCAAACACAATTCCAAAGAGAGCAGTGCCATTTTGGAAGACGGAAAAAGAAAGTGGGTTACTTATGAAACCTTGTACGTGGACGGTGAAGACTTTGAAGAAATAGGGAAAGCCTTTGAAAAGTGCCATCAGATAAAGGAAACATTGATTGGCAATGCAGCCGTAAAATCTATGAACCAGAGGGAGCTTGTTGATTTTGCAACGGCCTGGATTGAAGAAAACAGAAGATAAAAACAAGGGGCTGTTTCAAACAGCCCCATTTTTACCTATTATTCCTCATAGGCTTTTACATACACAAAGTTTTCATTATTTCTATTCATTCGGTAGTCTTTATTCAATATGGAATTTAAAAATTCCTGTCCGCCGGATTCTGTAGGAATGAGCTCTATGTTAAGCTCTTTTTCTACTTCTTCTGCGGTGGTATCATCAAGAAATACATTTTCACCGGTTCTTAGCATGCTTGATGGAATGAGAAGACAGTCGCCTAAATCAGTTCCCTTATCCTTTAATTCTTTTAGCTGTTTCATGAGATCCTGTCCTGTAATCAGTCCTGCCACGGTTATTGTCTCACCAAAGAAATCGTTCCTGATGCATACTACGTTTATCTTTATATCTGGAAATGCCTGCATGATTTCTTCGGAAAAGGAGCGGACAGTCTTATAGGCAAGTTTTCCGGTAGCCATTGTAAGGTTTCTGTGCAGGGATAGCTTTAAGCTTTTGTACTCCTTCGATTCAATCGTATTTTTCAATGCTTCATGAAATTCATTGATAAAGAGTCTCATCATGCCAACACCGTTCTCTAACTGTATATAACCGTCATAACGCTCCTCCTCCGGGAAGTCACGTTCAGCGGTAATGTAGAATTCATCACTGGCATGAATGAAATGAAGTCCGAATTTATCATAATACTCCTGCTGATGGCACTCAATCATGTCGATTACCAAACCAGCCTCTTCTTTATTAAATAACTCCAGCGGATACAGTCCTTTCCGGTATTTTGTGATTCCGGCAGGTACTACGGAAACACTCCGCATAAACGGAAGATATTTTGACAGGTCATTTATAGACCTTTCAAGCTCCGGGCCGTCATTGACATGCTTGCATAATACAATCTGTCCATTCATTTCGATACAGCCTTCATACAGCTTATCAAGATTTTCTAAGGCTCGTCCGGCAAAACGGTTGTGAAGCATCTTGCAGCGCAGCTCGGGATTGGTGGTCTGAACGGATATATTAATGGGAGCAAGATTGAACCGGATTATCCGGTTAATATCTTTTTCAGACATATTCGTTAAGGTAATATAATTACCCTGAAGGAAAGACAGCCTTGAGTCATCATCCTTAAAATATAGAGTTTCACGCATGCCCTCTGGCATCTGGTCAATAAAACAGAAAATACATTTGTTGTGACAGGACCGGTAATCACTCATCAGGCCGTTTTCAAAATCAATGCCCAGGTCCTCGTCATATTCCTTATCTATTTCAAGAATCCATTCTTCTCCGTTGCTTTTTCTGATAAGAATTTCAATATATTCATCTTTGATAAGATACTGATAATCAAATACATCATCTATCTCTTCTTCATTGATAGCAATGAGATAATCGCCAGGTTCTATTCCCATTTCCACAGCGATAGAATCCGGCATTACCGTTTTTATCAGATGTCCGTTTGATTTCTTTTTCATTCTAATATCCATGCCTTTCCTGTACCTGCAAACTTTGGGCCGCAGGCACAAATTTGCGTGTGAAATGTCTTTTATTTCACACTACTCCCCATGCATATCGCAAGCTTGCTTGCGATACTGCTTAAATAGAAAGTGAAAAATGCTTTCTATTTTTCACACTACTCCTTCTTTCGTGAAGATCAAATCTTTGATTGAAAAAATCTATTTTTCGACTTTTATTAAAAGCTATAAGCAACACAGTGTTTTCCTGACTATACGAAGCGGCGTAGTCTCTTAGCAAGAATCTCCGCTTCTAATCGCATGATTATTATACACATACGGCATATGTTTGTAAATGGCAGCATACAATCATTTCAGAGTTTGGACAAAATAAGGGATATAATACGACATGAAAATGAAAGCCGCTTTGTGTTGCATATAATTTGAAAAAAAGTTATGATAGAATAAATGTAAAAAGCACAAGTAAAGGAGGCAAGGCGATAAATGACATTACAGCAATTGAAATATGTAGTAACAGTGGCAGAAAAAGGAACCATCAGCGATGCCGCAAAAGAATTATTTATTTCCCAGCCAAGCCTTACCACTGCTATTAAAGAACTGGAAAATGAAATGCAGATTACCATATTTAACCGAACCAATAAAGGGATAGTAGTATCAAATATTGGAGATGAGTTTCTTTCCTATGCCAGACAGGTTCTTGAACAGGCGAATCTCTTAGAAGAAAAGTTTCTAAGTGCGAAGAAACAAAGTCCGAGATTTTCAGTCTCCGCACAGCATTATTCCTTTGCAGTAAATGCTTTTGTCGATGTGATCCGTGAATTTGGCGGGGATCAATATGATTTTACTCTTAGAGAGACTCAGACCTATGAGATTATCGAGGATGTAAGCAGACTGAAAAGCGAAATAGGAATTCTGTATACCTCTTCAAAGAATGAGGAAGTCATTATGAAGCTCATAAAGCAAAATAGTTTGGAATTTGAAGAGCTTTTTGTGGCAAAACCCCATGTATTTATTAGTTCAAAGCATCCTCTTGCCAAAAGAGAGGTAATTACGTTGGAAGAATTGGACGAGTATCCGTACCTTTCTTTTGAGCAGGGAGATTATAATTCTTTTTATTTCTCGGAAGAGATTCTTAGTACCATTGACCGCAACAAAAATATTAAGGTGAGAGACAGGGCAACACTTTTTAATCTTGCGGTGGGGTTGAATGGATATACCGTCAGTACGGGAGTGATCAGCAAAGAGTTAAACGGTGAGAACATCATTGCCAGGCCGCTGATGGTACAGGAGTTTATGCGTGTGGGAACAATAAAGCAGAAGAATATGCCTCTTAGCAGGTATGGAAAGGCATACATGGAGGCATTAAAAGGACATGTGCTAAATTGTGCTTCCCAGTGATGAATTACACAGGATTAAACTGTTTTTTAAAGCGTTGAAATATAAAAGTATGCTTGCTATAGCTTAAAACTATAGCAAACATACTTTTATTTGTATTTTTCAAGGTTGTAAATGTAATTTATACTACTATCAGAAAGAATATTCGAAAGAACCATTAATTTGGAGGTTAACCGTGAAAAGTGCAGTAATAGGTTTCCCGAGAGTGGGAAAATTGAGAGAATTAAAGTTTGCATCCGAAAAGTATTTTCGTGGTGAGATAACAAAAGAAAACCTGGAGGAAACAGCAAAAGAATTAAGGAAAGAACATTGGGAATTGCAGCGAAATGCCGGAATTGAATATATATCATCCAATGATTTTTCTTTTTATGACGGTATGCTGGATATGACTGTTTTGCTGGGAGTGATTCCGGAAGAATACAAAAGGTTGGGACTGGATGAGCATGGCACCTATTTTGCCATGGCAAGAGGATATCAGGGAAAAGAAGGTGATGTGAAAGCATTTGCAATGAAAAAATGGTTTAATACCAATTATCATTATCTGGTGCCGGAACTTAATGATGGGTCACAGATTCATCTTTCCGGCAAAAAACCATTTGAAGAATATGAAGAGGCTAGGGCCTTAGGAATTGAAACAAAACCGGTCATTATTGGTGCATTTACCTTTTTAAAGCTTGCAAAATACAATGGCAGCAGAACGGCTCTTGATTTTGCAGAGCAGACAGCCAGGGCATACATACAAATCCTTGCTAAATTAAATGAACTTGGTACAAAGTGGGTTCAGTTTGATGAGCCTGCGCTGGTAACAGATTTATCAAAAGAAGACATTGAGCTGTTTGTGTCACTGTATAAGATAATTCTAAAACAGAAAAATAATGTAAAGGTGCTGTTACAGACATATTTCGGGGATATCAGGGATTGCTGTAAGGAGGTACTGGCATTAGAATTTGACGGAGCCGGCCTTGACTTTCTGGAAGGAAAAAAGACTTTGGAACTGCTGAAAGAAAACGGTTTTCCGAAGGATAAAATTCTCTTTGCCGGACTTGTCAACGGAAAGAATATCTGGAAATGTGATTATGCAAAAACACTTGATTTGTTTTCAAAAGTCAAAAAATACGCGCAGAATGTGATTTTGTCCACCTCCTGTTCCCTGCTTCATGTTCCGTATACTCTTGAAAATGAGACAAACCTTAAGAGTGAGGTAAAGAAGCATTTTGCATTTGCCAAGGAAAAACTTTTAGAACTCCATGAACTTTCCATCATTGCAGACAGCAGTGATTTTGAAGCTTTTTCAGAATATAAGAATAACAAAGTGATTTTTAATGCAGAGAGGTTATATGAGGATAAAGCTGTTCGGGAAAAGGTAGCTGCACTTTCAGAAGCTGATTTTAAAAGGAAAACAGACAGAAAAGAACGGGAACAGATTCAGAAAGCCAAGTTTGGACTTCCGTTGCTTCCCACCACCACTATCGGTTCTTTCCCTCAAACCCAGGAGGTTAAAAAGAACAGGAGCAGTTACCGGAAAGGTGAAATTGATAGGGAAACCTATGACAGGCAGGTCTTTGCATTTATAGAAGAGTGTATCAGAGAGCAGGAGAAATTAGGATTGGATGTCCTGGTACATGGAGAATATGAACGTAATGATATGGTGGAATTCTTTGGAGAAAATCTTGCAGGTTATGTTTTCACAGAGAAAGCCTGGGTACAGTCCTACGGAACAAGATGTGTGAAACCTCCGATTATTTTTGGTGATGTAAAACGTATCAGTCCAATTACGGTCAAATACTCTGAATACGCCCAGAGCCTTACAAAGAGGCCGGTAAAGGGAATGCTTACCGGGCCTGTTACAATACTCAACTGGTCATTTCCAAGAGAGGATATAAGCCTTCAGGAGATGGCCTATCAGATAGGAATTGCCATTCGCGAAGAGGTGTGTGATTTGGAAAAAGCGGGAATCAGAATTGTCCAGATTGATGAGGCTGCGCTAAAGGAAAAGCTTCCAATCAGGAAGAATGAATGGTACAGCGAGTACTTAGACTGGGCGATTCCCGCATTCCGTCTTTGCCACAGCAGGGTAAGACCGGAGACACAGATTCATACACATATGTGCTACAGTGAGTTTGAAGAGATTATAAGGGATATTGATAATATGGATGCGGATGTTATTTCCTTTGAAGCATCACGCTCTAAGCTTACCCTGATTGATGCTTTGAAGGCAAATGGGTTCGAAACAGAGGTAGGGCCCGGGGTATATGATATTCACTCCCCAAGAGTTCCGGCCGTAGAAGAAATCACCCAGGCATTGCTGAAAATGCTTGAAAAGATCGATAAGAATAAATTATGGGTGAACCCGGATTGTGGTTTGAAGACAAGAGGAATACCAGAGACAATAGCCAGCCTTAAGAATCTGGTGGAAGCAGCAAAAGTTGTAAGAAACTGATTAGATATTCGCGAAAGGAGTTAGGTTGAAAAAACAAAACCAGTTTTTTCAACTACATATTCAGGAATATCAAATCAAAGATTTAATATTCGCGAAAGGAGTTAAAATGAGTGAGAATAAGAATGCACCTTTTAAATATGACATTGTTGGAAGTTTTTTAAGGCCTGATTATTTAAAACAGGCAAGAAGTGAATATGCGGAAGGAAAAATCAGCAGAGAAGAACTAAAAGCGGTAGAAGATAGAGCAATTACAGACTTAATTGCAAAGCAGAAGGCAGCAGGACTTATAGCTATTACAGATGGAGAATTCAGAAGAAGTTCCTGGCATCTTGATTTTATGTGGGCCTTTAACGGTGTGGGACATGAAAAGACAAAGCACGGAATTCTGTTTCATGGAGAGCCGGCATTGATTGATGATACATTTCTTACCGGAAAAATATCTCTTGACAGCCATCCTTTTGTAGAACATTTTAAGTTTGTAAAACAATTCGAAGAGGAGAATACTGTTGCACGTCAGACCATACCTGCTCCGGCACAGTTCCTCTTTCAGATGATCATACCGGATAACCTTGAGAGCACCAAAGCCATTTATCCGAATGAAGAAGAGCTGATTCAGGATATTGCGGCGGGTTACAAAAAAATAATTAAGGATTTATATGAAGCGGGCTGTAAAAACATCCAGTTTGATGATTGTACATGGGGCGTGTGCGTTGACCCCAATGCCTGCTTTATCTTAGGAACGGATGAAGCAGGTTTACAGCAGACGATTGAGAAATTGATTCATATCAATAATCTTGCTATTGAAGGTAAGCCGGAAGATCTTGTAATTAATACGCATATCTGCCGTGGGAATTTCCATTCCACATGGGCTTGCCAGGGAGGATATGACAGGGTAGCAAAAGATCTTTTTGAAAAAGAAAATGTAAGTGCCTTTTATCTGGAATTTGATGATGAACGTTCCGGTGATTTTGAACCTCTTAAATACGTGGGCAAAGATAAGAAGGTTGTGTTAGGACTTATTACAACAAAATCACCTGTGCTGGAGAAGAAAGAGGATATCATCAGACGTATTAACGAAGCTGCGAAATACATTCCGCTGGAACGCTTATGTCTTAGCCCGCAGTGCGGATTTGCATCTACGGAAGAAGGAAACAAACTGACGGAAGAAGAGCAGTGGGCAAAATTGAAGCTCATTCAGGAAATAGCCAAAGAGGTATGGAAATAGAGGTTGGAATCAGAAAGAACCAATGCAAAGTCAATCATTTGCATTGGTTTTTTCTGATTCTGCCAGTGTTTGCAGTATAATACAGTTTATGGTAGAATAAGTTTATATCTTTAGCGGAAAATCGGATAGTGTAAGATTTTGTGAAAATGCTTTCAAATAAAGTTTAGGGAAGTATATCTTATAAAGGAGATAATATTAACTAATGAAAAGACCTATTTTAACAAAAGCGAATAACAGAACAATCCCAGCACAATATCATCCTTATTCAGGTTCGCCGGAAAATTGGTTAAGCTCTGGAATTTCTTTTGATTTTTTTATTAATTGGAAAACATATGCGGTTCAGAATGAAATATGGGTGAAAAGATTACTGGACAAAGATGAGATGCCACCTAAATTGAACATTTATAATTATTTGAAAGATAATGATGGTGATTTTCTGGACTTGTACAATTTTGCATCAGGACATGGGTTTGATTTACACTATATGTTATTTGATGATACTCAAAATTGGGGTGATGATGATTCTATTCTTTTTGATTTGCATTGTGCCAATGGTAATTGGATTAACGAAAGGGTAGATTTGACTAATATTAAATCTAGAATTTGTGAGCTATCCGGCGGTAAAATGAGAATAGGAGAAAAGGGACTGTTTTTAAGTACCAGTAATTTGGAGACTACCTTATCAAAGACGGATTATCCTTGGCCAGGGGATGTGGATGCTATTGTTTTGCACAAAGATAATAAAGTGCCATTAGTTATGTTAGAATACCGGAAACACACGAGAGAGTCGGATTTTGAAAGTGTTTCTAATTACTATATAAATAAAGCGGATAAGAGAAAATATGACAGGCTGCAATTATTAAAGAATGCAATAAATCCGCAGCTGTCATTAATAGTTGTTACATATCCAACATCCGTTAATATTCATAAAGTTCTGCTGGAAAGCATTAAAGTGGAAGGCGGAAAGATGTTAATTGAGGATAGCATAACCTGCCAGCTTCCAAATGGGATTAACCAAAGCATGGAATATAAAAAAGCAATATACTATATTATAAAGAAATAAGAACAAAGGATAACTTTATACAATTTTCCAATAAGCTGCACTATAGGGAGGAAGGCTGATTTCATTATGAAAGCTTTCCTCCCTTTCGTTTAATAAATCCATGGCATTGCCGGTATCAGGGTTAAAATGGGCGGTAAATGGTATGCCCTCGGCATTGATTGCTATTATGATACGCTCTCCTTCATAGGCACGCTCAAAGATATATTGCCGGTTAGTAAGCAGTAATTTCTTAAAAGTGCCGTAGCGAAGGGCTTTTTCCTGCTTAAAAAGGGCAGCACATTTTGCAATAAAAGCTGTCAGGTCATTGTTTACCGAAGTATTAAAACAAGGGCGAAGGGTATTATCTCCTTCTTCCTTACGACCGGTGGCACCCCATTCACTGCCATAGTAAATGCAGGGGCTTCCCGGAATGGCAAAGAGCAAAGCATAAATCAGCGGAAGATGCTTAGGATTAGAAAGGATACTGGCTATACGGCTAACATCATGGTTGTCAACAAAATTAAAGGGATGGCATCCTATATATTTCTGGCAGAAGTGCTGTTCCAGTGTGTAATTTATCTCAAACATGTTCATGTCGTTAAAGCTTGACCACATTCCTTTATAGACCTGGTAATTGGTAACGCTATGTAACATTTCATCATTCATCAGCTGACTGTAATCGCCATGCAGCATCTCGCCTAACAGGTAGAAATCCGGTTTCAGCGTATTGCAGAATATATGCAGACGTTTAAGAAAATCATGGGGGAGGCTGTAAGCAACATCCAGTCTTAAGCCGTCTATGTCAAACTCCTTCACCCAGCCTTTAATACTTGTAAATATATGCTGTACTACTTCTTTATTGCTAAGGTTTAACTTTACCAGCTCATAATGCCCTTCCCAGCCTTCATAGGAGAGACCGTCATGATATCCGTTATCACTGTTAAGGTTAAGTCCGGCAAACCATCCGCAATAGGGAGAACTCTCACGGTTATTAAGTACATCTTGAAATGCCCAGAAACCACGTCCGACATGGTTGAATACGCCATCTAATACAATACGGATACCTGCTGCGTGAAGTTCTTTGCAGACACTGGCAAAATCTGCGTTTTCACCAAGACGGCAGTCAATTTGCTGAAAATCCCTGGTGTCATAGCCATGGGAATCGGAGGAGAATACAGGGCAAAAGTAGACAGCATTTGCACCGGTATTTCGAATTTGCCCAATCCAATCCGCCACTTTAAGGATGCGGTTTACGGTAATGCCATCATTTTGTGATGGTGCTCCACAAAAACCCAGCGGATAAATCTGATAAAATACACTGTCATATGCCCACATACAGCCACCTCGTAAAATAATTTTTTCTTTTTGAATATGTTCATGATAGTATGTTAAAAATGCAATGTCAATAGATATTGATAAATATAATCATTAGCAGAGTTGACGTTTATGGGATAAAAGTATAATATAGCAGTGATATATATCACTGCTATATTATACTTTATAAAGAACATGCTTTGGAATATTCTAACATATCAAAGAAAAGAGAGGCCTTAAAACATGGTTGAGATATTTACAAAGGAAAAATTTTTAGAGGAAGGGAAAAAAGAATTCCTGGTAAAAGGCTATAAGGAGACTTCTTTACGGCAGATATGCAAGAATTTAGGGCTTACTCTTGGAGCCTTTTATGGTTACTTTAGCGGTAAAGAAGATTTATTTGATGCTATTGTCTCTAAGTCTGCAAAGGAACTCTTTGATTTTTACACAAGATGCCATAAAGATTATATGGAACAAGACCCTAAAGCCCAATTTGACCATATTGGTGATATTTCTTCTACTGAATTACAAACTATGGTTGACTATATGTACCGGTACTATGATGAGTTTAAGCTGGTATTTTGCCGTTCATCGGGGACAAAATACGAGTTTTATTTGGAGCAGTTTATAGTGATTGAAGTAGCAGCTACCAGACAATTTCTTGACCTGATGGAGGCAAATGGATTTATGACGGCAGAAATTGATGACCAGCTCAGCCATAATCTGGCTAGTATGCTGTTTAAAGGGCTTATTGAAATATTTGAGCATGATATGCCCTATGAGCAGGCTGCAAAATATGTCCATAAGCTTGGCTTATTTTATACGGCAGGCTGGATGAAATTATTTGAAGGGTAATTTTTTTATTTGCTGGTTAGTTACTACTAACCAATTACATATAAGCTAATGTATTATACATAACATGGAGGGATAAGAGGATGGACAAGAAAAAAAGTACGTTATCCTGGCTGATGGAATGGGCAAAGCCCTATAAAACCAACTATATTTATTCAGTGGTTTTTGCAATAGCCGGGGTATTTTGCGGAATTGCACCGTATTACGGAATTACAAAAATCATTATAGGACTGCTGAATAATAACAGGGAACTGAATTATTATTATTTCTGGATAGGAATATGTGCGGCTTTATGGGTGCTTCGTTACCTGTTTCATGGGATATCCACATCTTTATCCCACCGGTCGACATTTGCAGTAATAGCAGAGGTGAGAAAGCGTCTTGCTGCCAAGCTTGTTAAGCTGCCGATGGGGTATCTGATGGATACGCCATCCGGAACGGTGAAGAATATCATTGTCGAAAAGGTTGACAGTATTGAGACAACATTGGCGCATGTTCTTCCGGAGATGACTGCCAATCTGCTGGGGCCTGTCTGCATTATTATATATCTTTTTGCAGTTGATTGGCGAATGGCATTGATTTCACTTATAACGGTGCCGATTGGGCTGTTCTGTTACATGTTCATGATGAAGGATTACGAGGTGAAATTCAAGCATTATGTAGATTCCAATAAGCATTTGAATGCAACAGCCGTTGAGTATATTAATGGAATTGAGGTTATAAAGGCATTTAACCAAAGTGCGGCCTCTTATAAAAAGTTTACGGATGCTGCCAAGGAGGCATCCGGTTCGGCAATAAACTGGATGAGGGGGACCCTGCCATATTTTTCGGCTGCAATGTCAGTATTTCCTGCTGTTCTAGTGGGTGTCCTCCCACTGGGCTCCTACTTTTACATGAAAGGAAGCCTGACTGCGGAGACTTTTGTTCTGATAATTATCCTTTCTTTGGGAATTATGACTCCTTTAATTACTGTCATGTCCTATTCCGATGATTTGGGAAAGATAACTACGGTTGTAAATGACATTACCTCTATATTAACCGAGGATGACCTGATTCGTCCGGAAATGCCGGTTAAATTAAACAGTTATGATATAGAACTGAAAAATCTATCCTTTGCTTATAAGGATAAGACAGTACTGCACAATGTAAACCTGCTGCTTCAGGAAGATTCTGTAACTGCTTTTGTCGGACCGTCAGGAGGCGGCAAATCAACCATTGCAAAGCTGATAGCTTCCTTGTGGGAAGTGCCGGAAGGAACTGTTTTTATCGGAAAGACAGATATCAGAAATATTCCGTTAGAACAGCTCAACACTATGATTGCCTATGTATCCCAGGACAATTATCTCTTTAATGATACCGTCCGGAATAACATCCGTATGGGAAATATGGCTGCAACGGATAAAGAGGTAGAGGAGGCTGCAAAGCAAAGCGGATGCCATGAATTTATTATGAAGCTGGAAAACGGATATGAGACAGTAGCAGGGGGAGCCGGAGGACATCTATCAGGCGGAGAGCGGCAGAGAATTGCCATTGCAAGAGCTATGCTAAAGAATGCACCTGTTATAATTCTGGATGAAGCGACGGCCTATACAGATCCTGAAAATGAAGCAGTAATCCAAAGCGCAGTAGCAAAGCTGGTACAGGGAAAAACCTTGCTGGTAATTGCCCACAGACTCTCTACTATAACGGATTCTGATAAGATTGTGGTAGTGAATCAAGGTACAATTGAAGCCCAGGGCAAGCATGAACAGCTGCTTGATTCCTGCAGACTGTACCGGGATATGTGGAATGCACATATGGAAGCAAAGGATTCAGAGGGGGAGTGCCAATTATCGAATATTCAATCAAAGACTGAATATTCAGGAAAGAGGTTAGAATGATAAAAATATTTAAAAAGTTCTTCGATTTTTCAGGAAAGCAAAAAAAGCGGTTCTATGTCTCACTTATTTTTTCACTGCTTCACTCTATCTTTGAAGCCAGCCGGATTGTGGCTATTGCAGTTGTTTTGAAAGCAGTTATCAAGGATACTATGTCACCGTCAGTTATATGGACCAGTCTTCTCATTATGCTGGTAAGTATTGCCGGCTGCGCGTGGACCAGAAAGGTAACTACCATGCAGCAGACCATTGCCGGCTATACCATGTGTGCGGATAAACGCGTGGAGATCGGTGAACGGATGAAATATATGCCCATGGGGTATTTTAACAATAACAATCTGGGGCATATTGCTTCCATCACTACCAATACCTGCGAAAATCTTCAGGATATAGCAACCCGTGTTATCCTGATGTATTTGCAGGGAATGCTGACTACAACTGTAATATCCATTCTTTTACTGGTATTTGATGTCCGTATAGGAATTACGGCAGTACTTGGAATCCTGGCCTTTCTGCTTTTGAATCACCAGATGCAGAAGGTATCCATTAAGATTTCTCCGAAGAAAACCATAGCAGATATTGCTCTTGTGGATGCTGTTTTGGAATATGTGCAGGGGATTACGGTTGTAAAATCCTATAATCTTGGGAAACAGGCAAATAAGAAGGTTGACCGTAAGATTGATGAGGCGAATGATATTTGCTATACTTTGGAAAAAAAGTTTATCCCATTTATGTGCGGACAGACGGTGGTGTTTAAATTATTTGCACTTCTTATGATAACGCTGTCCGTCGTGTTTTGCCTGAATGGAAGCATGAGTCTGATTAATGCACTCTTAATGATTATATCTTCTTTTATTGTATATGGCCAATTGGAATCTGCCGGAATGTATTCAGCCCTGCTTCGCGTTGTCGATCAATCCGTGGACCATATTGCGGAAATCTTTGATACGCCGGTAATGGATGTCAATGGTGTTAAGGTGGAGCCAAAGAATCATGATATTCGGGCAGAGCATGTTACTTTTTCCTATGATGACAGGAAAATCATAGATGATGTGAGCTTTACAATTCCGGAGAAGACAACAACGGCCATTGTAGGACCTTCCGGAGGAGGAAAAACAACCATATGCAGCTTGATATCCAGATTCTGGGATGTTAATTCCGGTTCTATCACAATAGGCGGACGGAATGTAAAGGAATATACCTTAGACAGTCTTTTAAACAATATCAGCATGGTATTTCAGAATGTATACCTGTTTCACGATACCATAGAAAACAATATCAAATTCGGAAAGCCGGATGCCACAAGAGAACAGGTCATAGAAGCGGCAAAAAAAGCCTGCTGTCATGAATTTATTGAAAATCTGCCGGATGGTTATCAAACTGTTATCGGGGAAGCCGGGGCAACTATATCAGGAGGGGAAAAGCAAAGAATATCCATAGCCCGTGCCATATTAAAGGATGCACCCATTATTATTCTGGATGAAGCGACTGCCAATGTAGACCCTGAAAATGAAAAGCACCTGCAGGATGCTATAGCAGAGCTGACAAAGGATAAAACAATTATCATGATAGCCCACCGACTGAAAACGGTACGCAGTGCCAGCCAGATTCTTGTGCTTTCAGGAGGGAATATTCTTCAGAGAGGGAATCACGAACAACTAATGAAAGAAGGCGGCATTTACGCTGATTTTGTTAATATGAGAAGCAAATCAATAGGCTGGAAGTTAGGTTGATTACAGCTCCGGCATAGCACACAATTAGAACATTGGCCTAAAAAGGCAAGGGAAAATTTGTATACTTATAATGACAATGGAGCGTACATTTGGAAAGAAGATAGTAACTATAATAGCAACTAATGGGGGATATACATGAATACTAATTCTTCAAATCGTATTGTTGGAGCAGTGTTTTTATTGATTTCTTGTATACTGTATTCGACTGATAAAATCTGTTTGACCCTTTTTGTACTATCAACTGCTACGCTGGGAACCGTTTTGGATGTAGATCCTTTCAACAGCGCGGTGACAATAGGTTTATCTGTTGTTTCCCTGATACTTGGGGTAATATTCCTATTAAAGAAACAAGAATGATTTAACTCTGTAAATTTAAAAACCGGCATATACCTGATATAGACGAAGAGGCTGTTTCAAGACTGAGACAGCCTTTTTTGTGCAGTAGCTTATAGCATTCTTTGCAAATATTAAAAAAAATTTTAATTACTATATTGCATTAAATAATAGTTGGTGATAATATATAGCATGTAATGCAATAGAAATTCGGAATGTGATTTTAATAGCAGAAGTACATATCAGATATACAGAAAGGAGTTGGCATATGAATGCACAATTCAAAAAAGGCGCGCTGGAATTATGTGTGCTTTCAAAGTTAGCAGAAGCAGATCAATATGGATATGAGTTGACGGAAGCAATATCGAGGCAGATGGTAATTTCTACAGGGACTCTTTATCTGATTTTAAAGCGTTTGAAAGATGATGCTCTTGTAGAAACCTATTTGGTGGAGTCAGGAGAGGGCCCCGCCAGAAAATACTATCATCTGACGGAAAAAGGAAAGCTTCATCAGACAGTCCAGAAAAAAGAGTGGCAGGATTTTGTAAAAGTCGTACAGGATATTATAGATAGGAGGATGGATGCATGAATAAGACGGAATACTTAAATGCATTAAAAGAAGCATTAAAGGATACAGATGAAAGTGTAATGGAAGAAATCGTATCAGATTACGAAGAGCACTTTCAGGTTGGTATGGAATACGGGAAAAGTGAAGAACAAATCTGCGAAGAGCTGGGAGCAATCGATGATTTGGCGAAGGAAATCAGAGAAGTCTATAGCGGCGAGAGGAAAGATGATAAAAAAACAAAGGATACGAACCAGAATGCCGGGAAAAATAAATCTCACGAAGAAGATTTTAATATTCATCATATAGATGGTGAAAAGATTGGTGAGGCAATCAATAGTGCTTTGGACATGGCAGGGGATGCCATCAGTAAAATTGATGTAAATGAAATCGGGCGCACAGTAAAAAGCACATTGGATCAGGTGACTTCTTCCATTAGTAATTTTACCTATAATTATCTGAAGGACCAGGGAACCGGCACGGCAGATGCAGGTAAGCGGAACGGGGAAGGTTACAGGGAAAATGTAACAAAAAGTTATGATAATTCCACGAAGGCAGACGAAGAAAAAAGTGATAAGGAGATCACAGCAAATACATATGCAGGATTAAACTTAATTGTAGACGGCATATGTGCGGATATCAACGTACAAAAATCCACCGATGGGAAAATAAATATCCGATATGAAAACAATGGGAATGAACGGCAATGGCAGATGTATGAGTTTTACAGCTACCAGAAAGGAAATACCGTTTATGCAGGAATCCGCAGGATTGGAAAAGCCGTATTTTTATTTAACTATAAACAGAGTTCGATTAATATAAACATAGAAGTGCCGGAAGATATGGGTGATGTTAACCTGAAAACGGCAAGCGGCAGCATTCAGGTGTCTGATGTGACTGTAGAACGTATGCTGGCTGGTACAGCAAGCGGGGACTTAAAGGCAGAAGATGTTACAGCGAAATTTCTTTCATTGAAAAGCGCAAGCGGTGATATCGAGGCAAGAAATATAACCGCCGACATAATAGACAATAGCTCTTTAAGCGGTGATTTGGAGTGCGAAAATATTAAAACAAGTGAATGCAAAATCAGCAGTACAAGCGGTGATGTCGAAATCAATGAATTTGCCATGAATCATGCGGATATCAGCAGCCTAAGCGGTGATATAGAAATTCCACATGTGACCGGTGAAGACTTAAGAGTTAGCAGTATTAGCGGCAGCGTATCACTGGGAGTGAATGTAAATCGGTGCTATATAAGCTCAAAAAGCGGAGATATTGAAGTGAAATGCAATGGTGACCTTATACTTGAGTCCGGCAATATAAGCGGAGATATCAGAGTTCATTTGAAAAACCATAACAACGGATATTGTATCAAGTCCAAAACCACCTCCGGTAAGTTTGATATTGATTATGATGCAATGCACCATAGAAATCTGAAGACCGGGACATATTCCTATGGCGGCAAGGGGAGTGAACTTAGTTTAAGCACTGTAAGCGGTGATATCCGCCTGTATGATTAATAAAGCAATATTTGTCAGGAAGTAAAAACCCCTATAACTCTCTTTCAGACAGTGGATGAAGGAAAGTTATGGGGGTTTTTCGCTTATACCAATAATCGCAGGCAGGAGCAAAGCTGCCAGCACAGGAAACTTTATAAGAAAAGACTTTCTGAATAATCTTATTGTGCATGTAAGGTGAATGAAATATAATAAAGGGTAGTCGTATAAGCAGAATATATAAGTGATGTATGAGGCATACAAGGCAGATTATCAAAGTATTCTTATACAATGAGAATGGAACCTTTCAAAGCACAGTTGGGGTAGAAAACCATGAGAAATATAGAAAGCGTACAATACAAAAACGGAAGCAAGGAAGAATTATTGCCAGGCATTACACCGGATTTTCCCTATATTGCTTCTTATGTTGAACTCGATAAATTCATAGGCCGTCAAGCGCCGTGGCATTGGCATAAAGAAGTCGAGTTATTCTATATCAAACAAGGTGTGCTGGAATACTACACGCCTAAAGGGAAAATGATTTTTCCGGCTGGTTCCGGCGGCCTTGTCAACTCGAATGTGCTCCATATGACAAAACTGCAGGACGGAGCCGAGGATACAACGCAAATACTCCATATATTTGATACTGCTTTCATCAGCGGCCAACAAGGGAGCCTTATCGAGCGGAAATACGTACTCCCTCTTGTTACTGCCGGACAGGTAGAAATGATTGGATTGTACCCGGAAAACCCGGAACAGGCACAGCTACTACGACTGCTCTATCAATCCTTTCAATATTCTAAAATGGATTGCGCTTATGAAATCAAGTTAAGAGCTGCACTTTCGGAAATATGGTGCGGGATCTTGAATATTTCCGAACCGCTATGGAGCGTGAAGGGTTCTTACAACAAAACCAGCGATAAAATAAAGCTCATGCTGATTTATATCCATGAACATTATGCGGATAAGATCACAATAGCGGAAATAGCTGCCGCCGCTTATATCAGTGAGCGTGAATGTTTCCGTGTATTTCATGACAGTTTGCGTATGACCCCTGTGGAATACCTGAAAAGCTACCGTATACAGAAAGCCTGTCACTTGTTGGCGGAAAGCAACGAATCACTTACCTATATCTGCAACGCCTGCGGGTTGGGAAGCAGCAGTTATTTTGGAAAGACATTCCGCGACTGTATGGGGTGTACCCCTATGGAGTATCGCAGCAAATGGCAGGATAGTGATATAAACAGGCAGAAATAATATATTTTTTAAAAAACGATTGCACTATAATGACATTTATAAAGTTGATTGTGCAATCAATAAACAAAGCTGGCAGTCATCTTTAACAGGTGGCTGCTTTTTGTATTTGAAGATGTCATTTCGGGTATTCAGTCGGCTTACAGCGCTGGTATCAGGAAAATAATTACGAGTTTGACCAAAATATATGTTTGCGAAAAGGAGAGAAAAGTAATGATTAAACTTAACATCCTCAACATGGAAGGATTCTTGCAAGTTGTAAACAGTTGTAAAGATGCTGTAAATATCATCCAACCGGACGGGAGAAAGGAAGACATCAACAAGAAATACGATATTCAACGGGGACTGCAAAACAGGTACCACGAAAATCGGGGCAGACTGCCGCTCTCACTTGACATTCCAAACTCCAAAGACTATCTAAGGATTGTCTACTATTCCATAGACGAGCGTTAAATACGCTTTACCTGTAAAGCTGTTTACAGCAAAGTAGCCCGGCCGTTTTCGGTCGGGCTACTTTGCTTGGAAAAGAAAGCAAAAGGAATTTAGCTCTCAATAGCTTATCTTTTTATTATTTCTTGGATTTCTTGTTAGTTAAGAACAAAGTTGGAATGAGCAATACCAAACTAAGGACTAATGCTAACATGAAACCATTATGGTAAGTAGTGGTCATGAGAGGAGTCGTTGGGACTTTACCTTGGACCCCAAGGCTAACAACCGTTGCAAGCACTGCTGAACCAAACGCACCACCAATATTTTGCATGAGTCTGGTTCCGACACTGGCTTGCGCAATTTCTTGTTTGACCATACCAGTGTATGCATCAGTCATCATTGGAATGGTGATACCACCGATACCGATACCGCGAACAAACAAGACAACACTCACAACAATGAGTGAAGATGCCTCACCAAAGAAGACAAATGGAATCGTGCCAACGATGGCTAATGTCAAACTTACCAAGACAACATTACGCGCACCCAATTTATCAGTTAGCTTACCAATCAACGGACGAGCAACTAACATACCGATACCTTGTGGAATCAAGATCAATCCAGCGCTCAAAACTGAGAAGCCCTTAATGTTTTGGAAAAACAAAGGTAATAACAACATGGGACCGTTGGTGGCAATCCCTGCAAGGAACAAGCCAACCATGACGGCGCTGAAATTTTTCATCTTAAACAAGTGTAATGGGAGAATTGCCTGTTCCTTTTTGATAGCAGCGTAAATCAGGTAGATGGCTAAAATTGCGATCCCAGAGGCAACATAACCAATAGTCGTGCTGTTGTTAAATGTAGCATTCTTCGCTGCTTTCGTAATCCCATAAATCAAGGCGGCCGAACTGGCACCCAATAAAATGATACCAATGAAGTCGAATTTGGCTTTCATATTAGCCGGCGTGAAGTTAGGCAACTTCATAGTCATCAAAGTGATGGCAAGAATACCAATTGGAATGTTGACAAAGAAAATGTAACGCCATGACAAGAATTGGACAATCACAGCCCCAATAACCGGGCCAAGGATTGGGCCCAAGACAGTTGGGATACCAATGGTCGAGATCATACGTCCCATTCGGTCCCTTCCAGCGACTTCAACACACAAAGTAGTCACCAATGTCATAATAAAGCCGGCACTGAAACCTTGAACAATCCGGAAAATAATCATTGAATTGATACTCCAGCTAAGTCCCGCAGCAATTGAAGCTGCTAAGAATAATACATTAGCACCAATCATTAACCATTTACCATTGAAACGTTGGACCGCCCAACCAGCAAGTGGCACTGAGATTGCCATAGATAACACATAACCCGTAATTACCCATTGAATTAAATCAAGTCCGATACTGAAATCACTACTCAAATGCTTTATGGCAATGTTTACCATTGTGGAATCAAGCAGTGGCATAATTGCTCCAAGTACTAAAATCCAGGCAATGTTCATGATGCTCTTTGGAATCGGCTCAAGTTCCGGAGCTTTTTTATTCTTACTCATCATAAATGAATCCTCCTCATTATGTGCAGCGTTTTTGTTCATAGTTTTTTACTTTACAAAACGCCGTTCTTTGTTTACAATAAGGTATAATCTATCACGTGACGTTCGAGTCAAGCGTTTTTCAAAAAAATATTAAAAACTTTTTTTGAGGAGAAAAAGGCAATGAAAAGTGTAAATGAAGTGAGTAAGCTCTCCGGCGTAAGTCGCCGTACCTTGCAATATTATGATGAAATCGGATTGTTACCGCCCAGCGCGGTGAAAAAGTCGGGCTACCGCCAATATGATGACGAGAGCCTGCGCCGACTGTGGAGTATTTTGTTTTATAAAGAGCTTGGCATTTCCCTTGATGACATTCGGTTGCTGCTTGAGAGTCCAAAGGAAATGGAAAAAGAGATCATGCGGCAGCATAAACAAATTCTCTTGGAAAAACAATCTGGGATACAAAAAATGATACTGTCAGTTGACCGGATATTGAATAACGATTTTGATATTTCAATGCTGCGGGATTTTGATAAAAATAGAATTGAAACAATGAAGAAAACATATGCAAATGAAATCCGAGTATTAATGGAAAGCGGTTTTTTTCTTCCGGTAGTGAGAAGCGGCATACTTTCGGGCAACATGTCCATTATGGAAAATGCTTCGAAAATAATGCACATGGATTTTGGTAAGATCATTGCTCTTGGCGAGGAAGTCTTCCAAAAATTTTGCAATGCCATGAAGGATGGCTCGGACAGCTTGGCGGCAAAAGATGCGGTCAATGCTTATATGCAATTTATAAATATATTTATTCCCTGTGATGATACAGCTTTTCGTAAAATCGGACAGGCGTATTTGAAGCATAAAGAAGAATTGGACAAAAAGACACCGGGGCTTGCGGAGTTTGTAAGTGCGGCAATTATGCATGTGTATCCATAATCAGGATATTAAAACGCGTGCGGTACAGTTTTGCCCGGTGCATTCTGCCGTAAGCGTCCTAACAGCCTCGTTTATATTGAACAAATGGTAAATCAATAATTGAATGGAATCAAAATACATGAAGGGTAAAGAAAAATAGAATGAAAAAATTGTTCGGAAAATTCCAATATAATTCACCGGTAACTTTGACTTTTGCTTTTGCTTCGCTGGCAGTGCTGCTGTCAGGCTATGTGACGGGAGGACTGTCTACGCACTTGCTATTTAGTGTATACCGTTCCTCTTTGGCAGACCCTTTGAGCTATTTCAGAGTGTTTGGCCATGTTCTTGGTCATGCAAATTGGAGCCATTACTCTGGCAATATGGTCTTGTTTTTGGTATTAGGGCCAATTCTGGAAGAAAAATACAAATCAAAGGATTTTCTTTTAATGCTTGCCATTACTGCGCTTGCATCGGGATTATTTTACGTTATTCTATATCCCGGTAATGTATTATTAGGGGCAAGCGGTATTGTATTTATGATGATAGTCCTATCGTCTGCGGCTGGCATGAAGGATGGGAAAATTCCTCTTACTCTGATATTGGTTGTAATAGTTTACCTTGGAGGCGAGGTATTAAGTATCGGAGCAAAAGATGGAGTAGCCCATGCAGCCCATATTATAGGGGGAATCTGTGGAGCAGGTTTTGGTTTGGTTCGCAGGCGCACATAGACCAGCCTTAAGCGGAAACGATTATTTATAGAAAATATAGAAGTCTTGTAAGTTGATTTAAGAGAAGTAAATAATACCCTGCGGCCTTTGACTGGCTGCAGGGTATTTGGGTTATAGAAAGCAGAAATGTTTTGAAATTTATTTATGCCTGTTCTATAATAGTAAATAATAACTGTAATAAACAGTAAAATAGCATACAAAAAATAATTACATTCGGAGGAAATTTTTTGTGGGGAATATAAGAAATGAATTTATCGGATGGATGAGAAAACAAATAAAAAGGACAGGAGAACCGTACAAAGTTAACACAATAAATCAATATACCTCTGCTTTAAGACATACGACAGCTAAACTTAAGGACCTGGATATTGAAAGTGCCGATTTATTCCAATACGATACCTATGAAAAATTCATTAAGGTATATCAGATTCTTATAAGGCATCCCATGATGAGAGAAATAGAACTGGCTGACGGGAATAAAGCATATTCCAATGGGATGAAAATGTATCTCAAATTCTTACAGGAAAGAACCGGTAAGGCAGTTGCGGATGAGGCGGAAAAGGTGGATTTTAGCTGGACAGGCTTTTATTCTAAATTGGCAGATTCTCTATTGTTATATAAAAATAACAGAAAACAACTATTAAAAATATTGTATCAGATATTTGATACAACAGAAATTAAAAATAGTTTAATTTATAAAGGGGAAGCTCTAAAGGATGTTTGCCCTTTTACCATATTTGGAATTTTTAATAAAGGCTCTAATGCTAACCGAACGAAACTGCTTGGACAATTTGCAGTTGAATTTGGTATAGAGGAGAAGGTGCCTGTAACTTTTGAGGGGATACCGGTACTTAATCCTATGATGGCATGGCTTTTTGCCGGAAATGAAGCGGCAGATAACGGAGATATCGATAATTTATGGGAGTTGTTTGAAGCTGCAATTAAATATGCAGATGGTAATACCGGAAGAAGGAATGATGTAATAAATTATTATAATAAGGTCATTAAGCAGAAATGTGCAAAGTGGAATGTATCGATGGGATTGTATTGGATACGCCCGTGGAATTACCTGCCTTTGGATGACAGAACCCGTAGGTATTGCATAAAATATAATATTTATTCACCGTTAGGAAATATAATCGGGAGTTGGAAGCAGCCGCCGGAAGGTGAGAGCTATCTTCAAGTGGTAGAGGAACTTAAAAATACTTTTATGCCAGAGGAAAGAGAAGGTGTTCATAGCTTTCCTGAATTATCATTGGCCGCATGGCTTGATGGGCAATCGGATTCTGCTTCCATTAACAGTAAAGAAGAAATCAGTGAATCTGACGCGGCGGATACAGAGAATGAGGAAGAAACGAATAAGAATTTCTGGTGGCTGAATGCCAA
Organism: Anaerocolumna xylanovorans DSM 12503; assembly: GCF_900143645.1. Taxonomy (GTDB): domain Bacteria; phylum Bacillota; class Clostridia; order Lachnospirales; family Lachnospiraceae; genus Anaerocolumna; species Anaerocolumna xylanovorans. The sequence goes on from NZ_FRFD01000003.1 coordinate 503,064, forward strand.
TCCGAAACTTTGGAATTTTGCAGAGATTGGAGTTGGAGAGGAAGTTGAGTGGACACTATATAGCGATAATGGTAATAAGAGAAGAATATTTCAGAATTTCCTGGATGCGAAAGCAGGAGATGTGGTAATCGGCTATGAATCAACACCAGTTAAGCAGATTGTTGCGTTAGGCAAAGTAAGCCGTGAGAATGACGGAGAATTTATTTATATTAGAAAGACCGAGAGTTTGACGAATCCCATTCCTCTCTCTGACATAAAATACCTGGACGAATTGCAGAACATGGAGTGTTTTGTGAACACACAGGGGAGCTTTTTTAAGCTTGCGAGGCATGAATATGATATCTTGCTTGAAATAATAAGAGAGCAGAATCCGCTGCCAAAAGAGGTTTCTGCAGATACATATACGAAAGATGATTTTCTTAGAGAAGTATTTATGCCGGCAATGGAATATGACGCACTGGTTTCATTAGTAAACAGAAAAAAGAATGTCATATTGCAAGGAGCTCCGGGAGTAGGGAAGACATTTGCCGCAAAGCGTCTGGCCTATTCTATTATGGGGTGCAAAGATGAGAGCAGAATCTGTTCTGTTCAATTCCATCAGAGCTATTCCTATGAAGATTTCATCATGGGGTATAGGCCGTGCGAAGAGGGCTTTAGGCTCGAGTATGGCATATTCTATAATTTTTGCAAGAAAGCGGAAAATAAACCGAAAGAGCCGTTCTTCTTTATTATAGATGAAATTAACAGGGGAAATTTAAGTAAGATATTTGGGGAATTGCTCATGCTGATTGAGAATGATAAAAGAGGACAGAAAATGGTATTGGCCTATAACGGTTTACCTTTTGCAGTTCCGGATAATATACATATAATCGGAATGATGAATACAGCGGACAGAAGCCTGGCAATGATTGATTATGCGCTGCGCAGGCGTTTTAGTTTCTTTCACGTAAGACCTGCTTTTAAGAGCAGTGGATTTATGGAATACCAAAGGAACTTAAACAATCATAATTTTGATAGACTGATTATGGTTATTGAAGAGCTAAATGAGGCTATTATAAATGACGCTTCCCTTGGGGAAGGATTTGTTATCGGGCACAGTTATTTCTGTGAAGGAGAACAGTTCCAGGAACAGTGGCTGCATGAAATAGTGGAATATGATATTGTACCCATCCTTGAAGAATACTGGTATGACGATAAAGCTAAGGCAAAATCATGGTCCGACCGGTTATATGGTGCGCTAAATGAATAAGAAAGATCAAATGTATATAAAAAATATTTACTATATGCTTTCTTACGCCTATCAAACTTTACAGCAGCAGGATGCGGTTGATGTAGAGGCAGAAGCATTTGACAACATATATGATTTATTTGCTGCAATATTAGCAAAAGGTATTGGCAATCAGGTCAAAAGGGGACTTAGTAAGGAATATATCGAAAAAGCAGATGAGCTTAGTATTTTAAGGGGCAAAATTGATTTGACCAGTTCTATAAGAATGCGGACAATAAATAATAAAAGGTTAGTATGTATTTATGATGAGTTCTCGGAAGATATCTACGTGAACCGAATATTAAAGTCGGTTTCCTATGCGTTGATATGCAGGACTGATGTGAAAAGAGAAAATAAAGCGGCTTTGAAGCGTTTAATGTTTAGCTTTTCAGAAGTAGAGAAGATTGGTCTTTCGGAAATTACATGGAGTAAACTTAGGTATTACAGAAACAATGTATCATATAGGATGTTAATGAATATATGCTATTTAACGGTACAAGGCCTGTTGCTGACGAAGGATAACGGGAATTACAGGCTTGCTTCCTTTGAAGATGAACAGCAGATGCACCGGTTATATGAAAAATTTATTTTGGAATATTACAGGAAGTGGTTTCCCATGTATAAACCAGCATCGAAGCAGATACCCTGGGCAGTTGAGGGAGAAGAGGATTTTTTACCGGTTATGCAATCGGATATCATGCTTACAGATGGTGATAAGACTTTAATTATTGATGCTAAATATTACTCAAAAGTAATGCAGAAGCGATATGACAAACAAACCTTGCATTCAAATAATATGTATCAGATATTCACCTACGTTAAAAACCAAGACAGGAATATGACTGGTAAGGCTGCTGGTATGCTGTTGTATGCAAAACTGGAGGAAGATATATATCTTCATAAGGATTACCGTATAAGCGGAAATAAAATCAGTGTAAGGACATTGGATTTGGGAACGGAGTTTAAAATCATAGCAGAACAGCTTGATAAGATTGTAATTGATTATTTTGAATAAAACCGTTCCATTTTATAAAAGCAACGGAATGCAGCAGGAACAAATACATCATTTCACAGAGAACAGGAGAGGTCAGAATGGATACGAATGTGCAGATAAAACCACCGGTAGAAGTGGAATATGAAGGGGAACTTAGGGCCATACGGGCAAATGATAAGGCAAAAAAGCCTTTAAACTGGCAGATGTCACCACAGGCAGTAAAGACCTTTATTTTGGGAAGTAAGAATCCCATTGTTTTTGAAGGGAAGGAATATCATATACAAAAGAAATACTTAGGGAACGATGCACTGGTGGAGCGCTGTATCGTGACCTTAGCCGGAAACAGAGGACTGATGTTAGTAGGAGAGCCGGGGACCGCAAAAACTATGTTGTCAGAGCTTTTGTCGGCGGGCATCAGCGGAGTAAGCACTAATACCATTCAGGGAACGGCCGGAACAACGGAAGATATGATCAAGTATTCCTGGAATTATGCGCTGCTCCTGGCAAAGGGACCGGCCAGGGAGGCTTTGGTGCCTTCTCCCCTCTATATTGGTATGGAAAAAGGGATTATCACAAGGTTTGAGGAGATTACCAGAACTCCGGCGGAAATACAGGACAGCTTAATCAGTGTTTTAAGTGATAAGGTGTTAAATGTGCCGGAACTTAGGGAAGAAGGTTTCTTATTTGCCAGACAGGGCTTTAATGTTATCGGAACGGCCAATACCAGAGATAAGGGTGTCAATGAAATGAGCAGCGCCCTAAAGCGAAGATTTAATTTTGAGACGGTATTTCCCATAAGGGAAGCTGCTTTGGAAAAGCAGATTATTATCAATGAAGTCAATAAGCTGGCAAAGGAAAGCAGCATAGAAAAAACAGCGGATGAAGATATTGCGGAATTACTGGCCTCTACCTATCATGAACTTAGGGAAGGGATATCCAGTATGGGGCATCAGATTGACAGGCCCTCTGCGGTTATGAGCACGGCGGAAGCAGTTTCTGTGTATTATCAGACCATGCTGACCGGCTATTATTACGGAGACGGAACTCTTAGCACAGACTGCCTGGTTCAGAATCTGCTCGGAGCTGTTGCAAAGGAGAGCAGAGAGGATATTGAGAAGATAAAGGGATACTTTAATACGGTTATCCGGGATAAAGGAAATAAAGAGGGCGGAATATGGATGAAATACTACGAAGCGAGGAAATGGATCAAATAGAGGAAGTATTTGCAGGAGCTTTTTCCTATGACGGCCGGGCAGTGTATTTTCCAGTCAGACACCACAGCCCTGCCTGTGCTTACCATCTAAAAAAGGTCATAGAAGGATACGATCCGGACTGCATTCTGGTGGAAGGACCGGTAAATGCAAATGAACTTCTTGAGATTATGACACAGGAAGATACCAGGGCCCCCATAGCCATTTATTATTCCTACAGGGATACAAAGGGCTATGTAAGTGAGGAGAAGGAAGACTACAAATGTTATTATCCTTTTCTGGATTATTCCCCGGAGCTTGTGGCGGTAAGAGAGGGGATGAAAAGAGGGGTGCCGGTGGAATTTATCGACCTTCCTTACCGTGAGATGCTAATAGCCTCCGAAAAGGGACGAGGGCTCTTAAAGCCAGAGGAAAAAAATAATTACAACGATGATTATCTGTTATCAAGGAATAAATATATAGAGCAGCTTGTAGCCAAAGCAGGTCTTAGAAGCTTTGATGAATTATGGGAAAAATACTTTGAAATAAACGGAATGCAGGAGAGCAGCAGCCAGTTTGTGAGACATATGCTGGCGTATTGCGTTCTTTCAAGGCACCATTCCAAAGAGGCGGACCTGGAAGCGGAAGGGTGCTTAAGCCGGGAAGCATATATGGCGGAAAGAATTCGGAAAAAGGAGAAAGAGTATAAAAAGCTTCTGATTGTAACAGGAGGCTTTCATACGCCAGCTCTTGTAAAGCTCTCCAGGGATAAGAATTCTCCTAAGGAATATCCCCTCCATGCAGTAGAAAAAGGGTCTGAGGGCACTTATCTGATGGCTTATTCCATGGAAGCCTGCGACAGCTTAAACGGTTATGCCAGCGGTATGCCCTATCCGGGATATTATCAGGATATTTATGAAGAGGCAGAAAAGCAAAATCCAAAGGCCTTTGAGGAAACGGCCTTAAAGTACCTTGTTGCAACCGGCGGTGCAATAAGAAAAAAAGAAGGAGGACTGTCTGCCTACGATGAAATCTGTGCCTATTCCATGCTTATGGGGTTAGCTTCCCTGCGGGGAAAAGAGACACCGGGTATCTATGAGCTTTTTGACAGTGTGCTGTCCTGCTTTGTGAAAGGGGAATATGGCCCTTCTACAGAGATGCCTCTCCGGATTCTGAAGGAGAAGCTGACTGGAAACGGCGTTGGCAGTCTGTGCAAAAATGCCGGTACTCCTCCTATTGTGCAGGATTTTGAAAAACGGTGTCAGGAGTTTAAGCTAAATATTCGTCAGACTCTGCCTTCGGAAGTAACCCTTGAGATATTTGCATCGGATAGACACCGTGCCATTAGTAAATTCTTTTACCAGATGGAATTTCTGAATACGGGGTTCGCAGTTAAAACGAAGGGGCCCAATCTTCGGACCAAGAGAGATAAGAATCTGATTCGGGAAATATGGAAATATAAATGGAGCAGTCAGGTAGTGGCGGCTCTTATTGACGTATCCGTATCCGGAGCCAGTATAGCGGAAGCCTGTACGACCATTGCCGTGAAGAAGATGAAGGAGGAAATGAACAGCAGGGAAGGAACTCTTCTTTTGACACAGATGTATGAAATGGGCATGAAGGAGCAGCTTCCCGGGATTTTATACCGGATGGAGGGTATCCTCTGTAACGATGGGGACTTCTTTTCTTTAGTAGAGGCTTTGTCAGGGCTTATTATGCTGGAAGAGCAGAATAGACTGTACCGGACGGAGTTTGAATTTAAAGGACTTATTGGCAGTGCAGGTGACAGGATAATCTTTCTTCTTCCCCTTATGTCAGGATTAAAGGAAGAGGATATACTACCTGCAATGACGGCACTGAAAACACTGTATCAGCTGATACAAAGGGAAGAATATAGGGAGAGACAGGAGCTGTTTTATGAAGCACTTAAGAAGCTGTTGCAGGAAGAGGTACAGGCTGGACTGGAGGGCTGTATCAGAGGGATTCTTTACGGCAGCGGACTTAGTGAAGTTTCAGAAATTGAGAGGGTCTGCTATGGCTATATGGCAGGGACTCATGAGAAGCTTATATCAGGAGCAAAGCTGTTTAGGGGATTATTCTTTACTGCCAGAGATTTGGTGTTTGTGGGAGATTCCTTTATTACAATGATAGATTCCTTTTTGGAAAAACTTTCAGAGGAAGACTTTATGGCAATCCTGCCGGAACTTCGCATGGCATTTGGTTATTTTACACCGAGGGAAATTGATGAGATTGCAAGGAAAGCAGCAGTGCATCATGGAATAGAAGGAAAGGAACTGTTAGCTTTACAGGAAATCTCACCTTTCATTTATAAATATGGCAAAGAGCTTAATGATACCATATTAGAGAAAATGTAACAGCTTGTTAGGGCGTAAAGGCAGGTGAAATGATGGCAGACCATACGGGACAATTGAACAAATGGCGGCTTCTTTTGGGAAAGTATGCCAAAGAACATATTTCTTTTGAAGGGGCAGACCTTCATTATATGGATATGGAGGAATTGCTGGATTATCTATATGAAAGGGAATATGGGGAAGATTCGGGAGTTCGCAAAGAAGGCGGCAGCGGAGACAGTAATTTAACGGTATCTGACTGGCTGAACAAGATCAGAGAGTTATTTCCAAAGGAAACGGTTGAAATCCTGGAACGCCATGCTCTGGAAAATTACGGGATGTCCGAGCTGTTAACCGACAAAGAAGTATTGGAAAAGCTGGAACCCAATCGGGAATTGTTAAAAACCATCCTTCAGTTAAAGTCTCTGATGAAGGGGGAGGTTCTTGAGACAGCGCGTAGAATTGTGAAAAAAGTAGCGGATGAGCTAATGAAGAAATTGGAACAGGATATGAAAAAAAGCCTGCTTGGAAGGCTGGACCGCTCAAAGGCCAGCCATGTGCCATCCATCCGTAATCTCGATATCAAAAAAACTATATCTGCAAATCTAAAGAATTATGACATGGAAAGTAAACAGCTGGTGCTTAAGAGGATTTATTTTAATTCCAGAGTAAAGAAATACCACACCTGGCGGATTATTCTGGCTGTGGATGAGAGCGGCTCCATGCTGGATTCGGTGATTCACAGTGCGGTGATGGCAGGTATCTTTGCCAGGCTTCCCATGCTGGATACCAGACTGGTTATCTTTGATACCAATGTGGTGGATTTAAGCGGCTATATTGAAGACCCTGTGGAAACGCTTATGAGTGTCCAACTGGGTGGCGGAACCGATATTGCGGGGGCACTGGCTTATTGTGAAGGGTTGATTGATAACCCCAGCCGGACAATGGTAGTACTCATATCGGACCTCTATGAAGGAGGAGGCTACCAAAGGCTTTATTCTGTAGGTAAAGGGATAATTGAAGCCGGTGCAAAGTTAATTGCGCTTACTTCTCTTGATATGGAGGCTAACCCCAACTATGACCGGAATGCGGCGGCTCATCTGGCAAGTCTTGGTGCCCATGTTGCAGCCATGACTCCGGAAGGGCTTGCAGACTGGGTGGGGAGGATAATCGGATGAGTGAATGGAAGAAATTATTGCAGGGTGTCAGTGAAGAATATCTGACAGGGCTGACCAATAAAGGGATTGTAAAAAGGGCCTTAAAGGATTTAGAGCAAGCCAAATTAAGCCTGAAGGAGGAAGAAAACTGCCTTACGGTACAGGTGGAGGATGCTGTCTGCACTCTGGTATTTCCCTTAGGAGAGAGTAAATGCAGCTGCCCGTCCAGAAGTATATGCAAGCATATCATAATGGCTGCCTTATTTGCTAAGAATCAGTATGCTAAGAAGCAATATTCCGGTGAAGAAGATGAAAAAGAGGAAGCAGAAGAAGGCTTAGCCTCTGTTTTAGAGTATCCTCTGGCAAAACTAAAAAGAACTATAGGAGATAAAAGGCTGCAAAGCCTGTACCATGCTTTTAGCCAGGGAACGGGGCCGGAGATTGCAGAAGGCGATATTGTTACGGTTTCCTTTGCGGATACCGGAATAACGGTCCGCCTGCTGGAGCCGGTAGAATATTCGTCTTGCAGCTGCCATAAAAAGGACTTTTGCCAGCATAAAGCAGAAGCCGTTCTTTCATACCAAATACATGCCGGAAAATTAACAGTAGAGGATCTGCTGCCGGAGTTAGAGGAGAATAATACCCTTTGCGGGGATGAAATAAAGGAATTCGGTAAAGATTTAAAGAATTTTCTGGGAGAGCAGTTGAGTGCCGGGCTTGCAAGAAGTTCGGCTGCGGTAATGGATTCCCTGGAGCGGCTGGCTATTATCAGCCATAACTATAAGCTGCCGGACTTTGAAAGGGATTTAAGGGCGCTGGGCGGAGAATACCAGCTGTATTTTAAGCGGACAGCTTCCTTTCAGATAAGCTGGCTGCTGCACAAGCTATGCAGCCTGTACCGGAAAGCAGAAGCACTGGAAATGGCCCGGACAAAGGAAGAAATGGCAGGGCTTGCAGGAGAATTCCGTACGGAATATCTCCCATGTCCGCCCATGAAGCTGTCTGGAATGGGACAAAGGGAATTTGTCAGCAAGGCAGGCTATGAGGGAGAAATTTACTATTTTCTAAACGAAGATACTTTGGTATGGTACACCTATACCAATGCAAGACCGGTTTTTTATGAAAATGAAAAAAGAAGGGTACCTACTGAGAGTTCAAAAGCTCCCTGGGGACTTTTCTGCAAGCTGGAGGAGTTTGCAGAGGCCAGACTTCTTTTATATGACGGAAAGACTTCCAAAGACCACAGACTGTCTGCCACAGCACAGGCAAAAGCAGAGTATCTGGGAAAACGCAGGCTGATAAAAGAAAATCTAAAGGGCCAGTATTTTGAGGATTTTAAGCAGCTGTTTGAAGAGCGCCTGGCAGATTCCTGGCAGCAGGAGAACGAAGAGGAGAAACTTGTTCTCATAAAACCGGCTTATATAAAAAATACATCCTTTGACAGTATTAATCAGCAATATTCCATGGAGCTGTACGACAGGGAAAATCAGAGAATTATCCTGGAAGTTTCCTATTCAAAAACAGAACATTATACCATACGCTTTCTGGAGCGCCTGGCAAAAAGAATCGGCCAGGGGGATATGGCAGTTCCCTGTTTCTTTGGTTCGCTTTATGTAAAGGATGCTGCTATGAGGCTGTATCCCATCAATTATTATGAAGATATGGAGTAGAAAAGACAGAGGAATAGTCAAGACAGGAGGAATTAAGTGGAGGAAAAGGAATACTTAATGAGAGTTATTAGGGAGGTTGGCAGGCTGCTTTCGGAAGTTTTTACCAGTGGATTCATATCCGCTCATGAAGGAACCATAGCGGAAATGGAGAAGCTGTCAAAAACCTGCGTACAGTGCGGACTTACCTTTGCAGGAGAGAGACTGAAGGAACTGGCGGAAGAAATAGAGGCGAACAGGCACCGGATGTCTGCGGAGCCTGACCGGGCGGCGGATATATTCTGCAGTCTGGAGCAGTATATATCACTATGTGAGAAGAAGCTGGCACTGGATTGTATGGCTATATAAAATACTGACAGGAGGAAGGAAATTGAAAAATCAGAATGAATTGCAGTTGGAAAAAATGCTTGAGGTACTAAGAGGGTTTGGTCTAAGTTCCGATTTGGTTGATACGGCAGAAAAATACCTGTCAGAGGGAAAGAAGGAACTTTTGCGCGGATTTCCCAAGCAGGATTTATCAAAGATTAAAAAAGAAGAGCAAGAGGCTTCCAGGCAGATGTTTTCAGGACTGCTTAAAAGGAACAGGATGGAGGAAGCTCTGCGGCTTTTTCATATTGTCTTCCAGATAGGAGGTTCTACCAGCTCCTATGTATTTCCGATTCTGGAAATACGCTATAATTTCATAGAAAATGAATTTATAAAGCAGATCGAGGCTTATCAGGCAGTGACGCTGTATGCAGAGGGAATTGCCTATGAAGTCTATCAGCTTAGAAGATTGACAGTTGAAAACATCTTAAAACTTGCCGGTAACCGAAAGGAAGTACTTGTAGAGGCTATTGACAAGTGGCAGAGCCAGTACGATAACGGCAAAATGGTGGTATATACCGCATATTTTTCCCTGTTGAAGAAAGAAGAGCCAAAGAGCGAAGAGAAAAAGGGTATCTTAAAAGGATTGGCTGATGCTCTTTTGGGAAAGGGAAGCGGATATGTGTATGCACCCGAAACAGGTAAGTATGTTCAGGATTTCGAAAAGAGCGTTCTGGCAAGCAGCGGCAGTCTGCTGTCCGTCGGTGAGGCAGAGATGAAAGAGATACTAGACTACATTGCAGCGGATAAGGATGGAAGCCGTTCCCTTTCAGAGAATGCAGCCCTGCTCTTTCAAAAGCATCCCATGGATAAATATCTGTTAAAGCTGTTAGCTGGGGGAATTAATATCCATTATGATTTGTCCCGCCGTTTGCAGAGCTTTTTGAAATTATGTGCCTTTGGAAATACAGAGGACACTTTGAATGCGGTATACGAGTTTATGGATAAAGAGAATGGAGAGTATTGGAATGGGAAGCTTAAGGCGGATTTGAAGCTTGAGACCGTTCCCTATATTATCTGGTGCGGCGGTAAAAAAATAAAAGCGGCCCTGTATTATGAAATTGAGAATGATTTTGAAGCCTATGGCAAGGCAGTGGAACAGGCTCCCTTAGAAGTTCAGGCGGAACTCTTGGAGGCTATCAAAATACGGTACCCAAAACAGTATGAAAAGCTATCCTCCGGCTCGGAATCAGAACTGCAAAGAAAAATTGCAGAGAGTATTCTTCCGCAGGGCAATGCAAGAGCTGCAGTTAAGGGTTTTCTTATGGAAAATGAAGCGGTTGAAAGTCTGTACGCTTATGCAAAGGAATTACAAAATCAAAGAAGTTATTATTCCCGTGTGGGAAAGACTATAGAGCAATACAGGAAGGCAAAGGGGTGTGACAGCTTTTATAAACGCTGCATGACATATCTGTCCTTTACAGAGATGGGATACTTTTTCTTTCAGGGTTTTACAGCGGATGAAGGGGAAGGGTACCGCCAAAAGGAGATAGCAGAGCTGTTTCAGATATGGGAGGAGACAGGGCTCGGTGTTTTATACCAGCTGAATGCGGCAGAGGTCATTTATGAGGGCATTTATACTGAAAATAAAACAGCATCCTTTTTAGAACATGTGGTTTCTGTTTTTACAAAGTATTTGGAACTAAAAGAAGAGGAAACCCTAAAAGCATTCGAAATGGCAGGCTCTACCGGAAGGTTTATAGGAATCTGTACCTTGGGAGCAAATGGCAAGCGCTATAAGGATAATCTTATGAAAGCATTTTCGGATACCTCCAAGCTGGTGACAGACCGCTTGGTTGAGATTGTGGCAGCCCATGAGGAATGGGAAGAGGAAGTACTTGGTAAATTAAAATCCAAAAAATCGGCGGAAAGAGAAGCAGCACTTCTTGTCCTTACAAGATGGGAAAAGGACTATAAGACGGTTCTGGAAGAAGCACTGGCAGCCGAAAAAAGTAAAAAACTGCAGGATATGCTTAAAAGCCTTTTAAGCCTGGAAGGAAATATAAGGGAAACAGGTCCCGCTACGGCAGAAGCCTATATCAAGGAAGTGCATAAGGGCGGCAGAAAAAAGGGAATCCAATGGGCTTATGAGACACCTTTTACAGCAGTGCATATGGAAGAGGGAACAGAAGTGGCGGAAGAATATATGCAGGCGATTCTGCTTGCCTACTATTGTTTAGCTGTTCCTGGAGTAAACAAGGAAGTACTGATTTTAACAGAGCCCCTAAACAAGAAGGAGCTTGCCCTTTATGTAAATGAATTGTTTGATAAATGGATGGAAGCCGGAGCGGAGGCGAAGAAGAAATGGGTTCTTTATGCGGCGGCCATTCACGGCGGTTCCGAAATTGTCTATAAACTTCAGCATAATATTAACCAGTGGCCTGTGAACGCAAGAGGCGCTATTGCGGCAGAAGCAGTGAAAGCTCTGGCTTTAAATGATACCCCTTCGGCCCTGCTGGTTGTTGACAGTATATCAAGAAAATTCAAATTCAAGCAGATTAAGACAGCGGCGATGGAAGCTCTTGACTTTGCTGCACAGCAGCTTGGACTTACCACAGAGGAACTGGCGGATAGAATCGTACCGGACCTTGGATTTAACGAAGAGATGCAGAGAATCTTTGATTATGGGGAAAGACGCTTTTTTGTATACATTACACCGGCATTGGAGATTGAGATACGGGATGAAAATGACAAAAAACTTAAAAATATTCCTTCCCCCGGTAAAAAGGATGATGAAGCAAAGGCACAGGCAGCTCTGGAAGAATTCAAGTTACTAAAGAAACAGATGAAAGCAGCAGTTGCAAACCAGAAGCTTCGTTTGGATTTAGCGTTATCCGTTGAAAGAAAGTGGGATATAGCAGGCTGGAAAAATCTTTTTGTAAAAAATCCCATTATGCACCAATTCGCTATCGGTTTGATCTGGGGATACTATCAGGAGGATAAGCTTCTTAATACCTTCCGCTATATGGAGGATGGAAGCTTTAATACAGAGGATGAAGAGGAATTTCTGCTTCCGGAAGAAGGGAAAATCGGCCTGGTTCATCCAATTGAATTAAGGGCGGAAAATATTGAAAAATGGAAAGAACAGCTTTCAGATTATGAAGTAGAGCAGCCTATTGAGCAGCTGACAAGAAAAGTATTCCCCTTAACGGAGGAAGAAAAGGAAAAGAAATCCCTGGAACGTTTCGGGGGGATGATACTTAACCCTATGTCCCTTTCAGGTAAGCTGCTTGGGATGGGATGGTACCGTGGGTCCGTACAGGATGCGGGGGGATATTATACCTTTTACAGAGAAGATTCTCTCCTTTCCCTGGGGGTAGAGCTTCATTTTTCCGGGTCTTTTGTAGGCTATGAAACGGAGGATGTCACTGTCTATGCAGCCAGGTTCTACGATGCGGGTACGATTAAGCGAGGAAGCTATGAATATGATGAGGTAACAGAAGAAAAGGCCATAGCCCTTAATCAGGTACCGGCAAGATACTTTAGTGAAATCGTCTACCAGTTGGAAAAGGCAACGGTCTCCAGTCAGGAAAGGGATGAGAACTGGCGGCAAAAGGCATAGAAATAAAGAGATATATTAGCGCCAAAGATAAAAACGGCAGATGGGGGAAGAAAAGTATATGAAATGGTCTTTATTTAAGAAAATCCGGAAAGATGGCAGTGAGACGGCGAAAGGTGCTGAAAACCTGAATCAGCAGAGTGAAAAAAATAACAGTGAAAGAGCGGATGAAATATTTCTGGAAAAGGTTAACGAAAGACGGCAGGAGGATCCGCTTGTGGGAGCCAAAATTGGTGCTAAGGAGCTTGTAGGCAACCTGATAAATGGCATGAAAGACTCAAAGGGCGTCCATATAGAATCCCTGATTAGCATACTTGGTTCTTTGGCGGGTTATGCCTGCCAGGCAAGTTTACGCAAAGAGTATATAGAAAACAGAGGATTACAGGAAAATCAGGTATTTGTCATATTGGAAGGTGCAAATGGAAGCAGGTATTATTTTGGGGATATGATTAATAAACCCCTTGCAGAGGATCAAATGTCGGTCTGGTCCCTGGCTGCCGGTATGGCACACCATTTAGGATGCAGCCAGTTTCCTGATCTTGATGATATTTTTAAACATGTAACCAGTACAGTAGGCCAGGACAGTTATGGTATTCCGAGAATTCCCGAGGAGCATAAGCCAGGCGATATTCCTTATGAATATGTCGCTAATTTGTGGCCTATGTTTCTTCGGACAGCAGAAAGGTATTGTGCTTCTCCTCTTGAGTGGCCGGTTATGGGAGGTATGGCTTTACAGGAGGTTATTCAGTGGGGCAAAGATGTTCTTAATCCGCAGCTGGCACTTTCTATTGCCATGGAATGTGCCATACCCATGGCAAAAGCAGATATAAAGATCAAATTAGAGGTATAAATAATTGTAATAACAAACTAAGCTTTGCAATAAAATAACAGCTATAGAGAGGTAAGAAAATGTTGAACCGGTTTAAGGCAAAAACGAAATATCTTATAATTATAGGTATTCTGGCATTTATAGCTGCTATGGGAACCTTAGTTTATGCGGGTGCCATGGCACCCAGCAGACCAAAAATAAACAGCCGGAATATTAGTTCTGATAATAAGCCAATTGATAGTATGGTACTTTTAAACAATACTTACAAAAGTAAGGGTACTTTGGAGCAATCGCCTAATGGAGAAATAACTGCAAAGATTGTGACAAAGGACGGGTTAAAATATGATACGGTTATTTTTAAAGGAAAAGACACCATAAAGGCATTAGACCTGGTGGATATTTTTTATACCAGTATTGAAAGTACCGGCTGGATTGATGATACACGTTATGCCATATGCGGGCACATTAATCCATCACTTCAGATTTACGTAGTCTTAGATGCAAGTAGAAATGAAATTATCGGTGAATATTATGGGGTAGGTTTCACCTGGAATCAAAAGAAGGATAGGCTGTATTACGTTGAAACCAGTCCGCATTTTACGGCAGAAAAGTCAAGTGATAAGATTATGGATTCAGAAGGTAATATTTATTATGTGTCAGAACCGGGAATATCCTTATCAGATAAACTTGCAGTTTCAGAGGATGAGAAAATGTTTGCTTTTTTTGTAAATGATGGCAGCAGCGAGCTTACAAGGCTTTATACTGGAAAATTGGACAATAACCAAAAGATTGAAATAAAGTCAAAAACGGATGCAGCCATTGGGGATATAAAGATAAAAGATGAAAAATCTGTAGAGATAGAAAATAGAGTCGGTAAAACATCCATTTATATACAGTAAAAGAGTTTAAATATGAGGGAATATATGGTATTCTATTCTTATATTACTGTAAGATGAAAGGGATTATATATGGGACTATTTGATAAGATGAAAGAGCCGGTTTTTTTAAAAGAAAGCAGTGAGGCAGAAATGCAATTAGAAAAATTGTCGGAACTGGAACCATTATTGAATCCAGAAGGACAGGCCAAAATCAGACAGGACATAAAATGTCTTGAGTATGGTATAGCAGGAGAGAAGAATATAGCCTTTGAACTAAAAAATAGCCATATGCCGATGTATATCCTCCATGATATCTATTTAGAATGCGGTGATTTAAGCGCTCAGATTGACTATCTTGTGTTTACTAGAAAAATATGCTTTGTTATTGAATGCAAGAATCTTTACGGGGACATTGAAATCAATAATACAGGAGACTTTGTCAGAACAATAGAGATAGGCGGAAAAAAGAAGAAAGAAGGTATTTATTCTCCAATTACACAGAACCAGCGCCACTTAGAGCTTATGAAGAAAGTCAAAGTGGACAAGAAAAATAATATACTTACTAAATTTATGCTGGAGAGATATTTTGATGATTTTTATAAGTCTGTAGTTGTATTGGCAAATCCCAAAACCGTTCTTAATGCGAAGTATGCTAAAAAGGAAGTAAAAGAGAAAGTTATACGTACAGATCAATTAGTAAGTTATATAAAGGAGATGTATAAGCAATCCAAGGAATCTGGTGAGTCGGATGAGAGGCTGCTTTCCTGGGCAAATTCCTATTTGGAATTACATAAAGAGGTTGAAAAAAATTATATAAATAAATATGATTCGTACAAGATAGGCGAGAATCTCTTAAAACCAATCGAAGCCGAGGCTGTAACAGAGGCAGCCGTGGCCATCTCTGCTGGTAGTATAGAAGATTCGGAAATCTTTCAGGAACTAAAAGCTTATCGTTTAATGAAAAGCCGCGAAGAGAAGATTAAGCCATATTATATCTATAATGATAATCAGTTAAAAGATTTAATAATAAAGATGCCAAGAAAGAAGGAAGAATTAACGTCAGTAGCCGGTTTTGGAGAAGCAAAAGTGAACAAGTATGGTGACGATATTCTTAAAATCCTAGGAAAATATTAAGGGTTTTATTGAATGAAAACGAAATAATTCATAGCAGAGGGATAAGGTATTTTCCACTTTTAAGAATGCAGGTTTTAAACTCTGTGACTGGTTGACACTTTATCTTATGGGTATTATACTTATCGATAAGCAAATACTGATATAAATGAGGGGTAAGCTTATGAATGAATGTAATCAGCAGGTGATTACAATACAGGCATTGCAGAGAATGCCTTACTATATTCAACAGCTAAAGATACTTAAAGAGAATAAGGTTGAGACAGTTTCTGCGCCAAGAATCGCTGAACTGCTGAAGCTGAATGAAGTCCAGGTCCGTAAGGATTTTGCTGCCGTTTATACGGCAAAGGGAAAACCCAAAACCGGATTTCCTGTAACAGAGCTTCTCAATAATATGGAGGAGCTTTTGGGGTATCATAATATCAATGAAGCAGTCATTGTGGGAAGTGGTTCACTTGCCCGGGCTATTATAACAGATGAAAGCTTGCAGAATTTTGGACTTGAAATTGTAGCGGCCTTTGACTTAAATCCCGCAGATGCGGAAAGTTGTGGGGTTAAGATTCTGGCCTCGGATAAAATCAGTAATTTGTGCCGCCGAATGAAGATTCATATCGGAATTATTACCGTTCCGGCCGCTCAGGCGCAGGTTGTGTGTGATCAATTGGTAGCCGGCGGCATCCTGGCTGTCTGGAATTTTACACCGGTCCGTTTATCTGTACCGGAGTATATTCTGGTTCGGAATGAAAATTTGGCAGCTTCTTTTGCCATATTGTCCAATCATCTAAAGAAAACCCTGTAATAGCCGGACACAAATATACTCATGCATATCGCAAGTTTGCTTGAGGTACTGCCTGAATATTACTTTGAATAAGAAAGTTGGAGAAGTAATGAATACATTGCATTTAAAATACGCCATCGAAGTGGAGAGGACAAGCTCCATCTCACAGGCAGCAGAGAACCTGTTTATGGGGCAGCCAAGTCTAAGCAAGGCAATAAAGGAATTGGAGGATACCCTTGGTTTTACAATCTTTGAACGTACTTCCAAGGGAGTTACCCCTACAAGGAAGGGAATCAAATTTCTCTCTTATGCCAGAAATGTCCTGCACCAGATTGAGCAAATGGAGGCTTTATCAGATTCCCTGGATGCAGGTATGCAGACCTTTAACATTTCTATCCCACGGGGAAGCTACATTGCGGATGCGGTTACGAGCCTTGTGTCGGAGTTGGACCGGAACGAGGGTATGAATGTTAATGTCCAGGAAACCAATTCTGTCCAGGTAGTTAACAATATTATTGACGGGCCATTTAATCTCGGTGTTATAAGGTTTCAGACAGAATACGAGAATTACTTCAAAGATTATCTGACAGAAAAGCAGTTAAAATTTGAAACCGTTTGGGAATTTGAATACCTGGTGCTGATGTCGGAAAAGCATCCGCTGGCAAATGCCGGTAAAGTGGATTATCAGGAATTAAGGAAGTACACAGAGATTACCCACGGCGATACGGCAATTCCGTATATTATGCCAAACAGCAGTGCAAGTGTGGAACTGCCCTCGAAGACATCAAAGAGCATCTATGTTTATGAACGCTGCAGCCAGTATGATTTACTTTCCTCAATTCCTACTACCTACATGTGGGTTTCGCCCATACCGGAGAAATGGTTACAGCGTTATCAACTGGTGCAGAGGAAGTGCAAGACACTGGGAAATATTTACAAGGATGTTTTAATCTATCCGAAGGATTATAAATTTACGGAATTGGACCGAAGGTTTGTTAATAAACTATTTGAAGCCAAAAATGATGTAACCTTTTGTGAATACAGATAATGAAATGTGAAGAAAGAAGAGTCTTTGGGACATTCCTGAAGCTCTTCTTTTTTGCAGTTAGAAGCATTGGCTATATCAGTATTTGAATATCGATATTCCGGGAGCGAATTACCGGACATAACGAATCTGCTTAAATAGAGTACAGATTACTGTAAATCGGTCCGCATATTAGTGTTTTTTCAGTGAGAGAAGATACTTGTAAAAGGCATGGATACCAGCCTAGGCAGGGGTTACCCCGGTGGAAGCTATAGAAAAGCCTGGGGTCAAAGTAAGATAGGATAAAGGATTTTGCAATATATCGATAATGGAATATCGATATATTGCAATTGAATTTCACATTTCGAGAAAACATTGTTAAAATATAAACAAGCAAACGGTAAGAAACGTTGCAAAAAGAAAAAATAGTTTCACATAAAATATAATTTGAAAAGGAGATAACAGCAATGGCAAGATTTACACTTCCAAGAGATCTTTATCATGGCAAGGGATGCCTTGATGCTTTAAAAACTTTAAAAGGAAAGAAAGCATTTGTAGTTGTTGGCGGCGGAAGTATGAAACGCTTCGGCTTTTTGGATAAGGTAGAGAACTACTTAAAAGAAGCCGGAATGGAAGTTCAATTATTTGAAGGCGTTGAACCCGACCCTTCCGTAGAGACAGTAATGAAGGGAGCTAAAGCAATGCAGAGCTTCCAGCCGGATTGGATTGTTTCCATTGGCGGTGGTTCTCCTATAGATGCTGCCAAGGCAATGTGGACATTTTATGAATATCCGGATACTACCTTTGAAGATCTTTGCATTCCCTTCAATTTCCCGGCTCTTCGTACGAAAGCAAAGTTCTGTGCAATTCCTTCTACCTCCGGTACCGCTACAGAGGTAACAGCATTTTCCGTTATTACTGATTATGCAAAGGGTATCAAGTATCCATTAGCTGACTTTAATATTACTCCGGATGTTGCTATTGTAGACCCTGAACTTGCAGAGACAATGCCTGCAAAGCTTACGGCACACACGGGTATGGATGCCATTACTCATGCTATTGAAGCTTATGTTTCAACCCTTAACTGTGATTACACAGACCCTCTTGCTCTCCATGCAATCAAGATGGTCAGCGAAAACTTAATTAAATCCTATAACGGAGATATGGATGCCCGCGGGAAAATGCACAACGCACAATGTCTTGCCGGTATGGCATTTTCCAATGCATTACTTGGTATTGTTCATTCCATGGCACATAAGACCGGAGCAGCTTACAGCGGCGGACATATTGTTCATGGCTGTGCAAACGCAATGTATCTTCCTAAGGTTATCAAATATAATGCAAAGGATGAAACAGCAGCCGCAAGATATGCACAAATCGCTGCCTCCCTTGGATTAGAACCCAATGCAGATGCATTAATTAAGCATATCAAAGAAATGAACAAAGCTTTGAATATTCCTTCTTCTATTAAGGAGTATGAAGGCGGTATTATTGACGAAAAGGAATTCTTAGAGAAACTTCCTAAGGTTGCAGAGCTTGCAGTAGGGGATGCATGTACCGGTTCTAACCCGAGAACTATTACCCCGGAAGTTATGGAAAAATTATTATATTGCTGCTACTACGATACGGAAGTAACATTCTAGAAACATTGCTAATTATATAGATTACATGGTTAAGGTGTCAAAGGTCCGCTGATATAGAAATTGGACTTTTGGCACTCTAATCATTCTATGCAGTAAAAAGGTCGCAGCACACGCAACTTTGTGCCTGCGGTCCAAATTTTGCAGATATAGGAAAGGGCATGGTTATTTTTATGTATAAAATATTGAAAAAGCAAGTGCTGAACGAGACAGTGACTTTGATGGAAATAGATGCACCTATGGTTGCTAAAAAAGCAGAACCTGGTCAGTTTATCATCCTGCGGACGGATGAAAATGGGGAAAGAATACCGTTAACCATAGCTGATTACAACCGTGAGAAAGGCACGGTAACCATTATCTTTCAGATTGTCGGAGCTACAACGGAAGCCCTGAACCAACTGGAGGAGGGAAATTGTCTTCATGACTTTGTCGGACCTCTTGGGAAGGCTACACAGACAGAAGGAAAGAAAAAGGTTGCTGTCGTCGGGGGAGGCGTAGGTTGTGCCATTGCCTATCCGGTAGTAAAGAAATTCCATGAGCAGGGCACAGAAGTGCATACAATTGTTGGTTTCCGGAATAAAGACCTTGTTATTCTGGAAGATGAATTCAAGGCCAATAGCAGCAGGATGTTTTTGATGTCTGACGACGGAAGCTGCGGAGAAAAGGGACTGGTAACGGATGCCTTAAAGAAACTGATTGAATCCGGAGAAAAATATGATGAGGTTATTACCATCGGTCCCCTTATAATGATGAAGTTCGTCAGCAAATTAACAAAGGAATACGGTATAAAGACAGTTGCCAGTATGAACCCGATTATGATTGACGGAACAGGTATGTGCGGCGGCTGCCGCCTAAGCGTGGGAGGCAAAACAAAGTTTGCCTGCGTGGATGGACCGGAATTTGATGCCCATGAGATAGATTTTGATGAAGCAATGGAAAGAGGTACTATGTACCGTTCCTTTGAACGCAAAGCCCATGAGGAAACCTGCAACCTGTTCAGTAAGGAGGTAAAGTAATGGCTGTTAATATGTCTTTGTTGAAGAATGAGATGCCTGCACAAAGTGCAGAAGTAAGAAATAAGAATTTCCTTGAGGTTACTTTAGGATATACGAAAGAACAGGCAGTGGATGAGGCAAAGCGCTGTCTAAACTGCAAGAACCGCCCCTGTGTTACAGGATGTCCTGTACAGATCGATATTCCGGAGTTTATAAAAGAGGTTGCTGAGGGTAATTTTGAAGAGGCCTTTCAGGTTATCAGCCGTTCCAGTTCCCTGCCGGCCGTATGCGGAAGAGTATGTCCCCAGGAATCTCAATGTGAAGCAAAATGTGTGAGGGGCATTAAGGGTGAACCTGTAGCAATCGGCAGACTGGAACGCTTTGTAGCCGATTACCACAATGCAAACAGTAAGACAAAAGTACAAAAACCCGTATCCAACGGTCATAAGGCTGCTGTAATAGGATCAGGGCCCTCCGGTCTTGCCTGTGCCGGAGACCTGGCACGTAAGGGCTATGAGGTCACTATATTTGAGGCTTTGCATCTTGCCGGAGGTGTTTTAGTATATGGAATTCCGGAATTCAGACTTCCCAAAGCCATTGTTCAAAAGGAGATCAATGCGCTAAAGGATATGGGAGTTACAATACAAACCAATGTGGTAATCGGAAAAACCCTTTCTATTGATGAGCTGATGGAGGACTATGGTTTTGAAGCGGTCTTTGTCGGTTCCGGTGCCGGGCTGCCCAATTTTATGAATATTAAGGGTGAGAATTTAAAAGGTGTATATTCGGCAAATGAATTCCTTACCAGAATCAATCTTATGAAGGCATATAAAGAGAATGCCATGACTCCGATTCAAAGGGGAAGTAAGGTCACAGTTGTAGGCGGAGGCAATGTGGCAATGGATGCAGCCAGGTGCGCAAAGCGTCTTGGAGCAGAAGTAAGTATCGTTTACCGCCGTACCGAGAAGGAATTACCGGCACGTCTGGAAGAAGTGGAGCATGCCAAGGAAGAAGGGATTCAATTTTCCTTCCTGACAAATCCCCTGGAAGTTAAGGGCAGCGAAGACGGATGGGTGAAGGGCCTTGTATGCCAGAAGATGGAACTTGGCGAACCGGATGCATCGGGAAGACAAAGGCCGGTTGCGATACCGGGAAGTGAGTTCATCGTGGATGCGGATTGTGTAATCATATCCATCGGTACTTCTCCCAATCCTCTGATTAAAGCTACCACAAAAGGGTTAGAGACCCAGAAATGGGGAGGTATCATTGCAGAAGAAGGAACCGGATTAACTTCCAGAACCGGAGTCTATGCAGGCGGAGATGCCGTAACCGGTGCAGCAACTGTTATTTTAGCTATGGGAGCCGGTAAAAATGCGGCAGCAGCCATTGATGAATATATTCTTGGCAAAGAGAAATAGAAAATTTGAAAAATGCAACGCATTTTTCAAATTAAGTATGCTGCTATCAGCGGCAGAATGAGAGGTATATACGTTGCAAAAAACAATATCCATCCAGACTTTACGGCGTTTACCGGCTTATCTGCATTACCTTCGGGTACTTAAAGGCAGAGGAACTGCCAATGTATCGGCAACTATGATTGCCGGTGAGCTGAAGCTAAATGATGTTCAGGTAAGAAAGGATTTGGCAGTTGTCAGCGGCAGCGGCCGTCCGAAGACGGGGTATGAGATTGAGAAGCTGATTTCTGATATTGAGTGCTGTCTGGGCTGTGGAAATGCGGATACTGCAGTAATCATAGGAGCAGGGAAGCTTGGATGTGCTTTACTTACCTATAAAGGATTTTTGGAGTATGGGATTGATATTGTTGCTGCATTTGATATTGACCGGAATATCATTGATACTACAGTGAATGGAAAGCAGGTCTTTTCCGTGGAAAAGCTTCCTGCTTTCTGTTCCGAATTTAAGATAAATATCGGTATTATTACCGTTGGGGCAAATGATGCCCAGAAAGCCTGCAATATGCTTATAGAAAACGGGGTAACGGCAATATGGAATTTTGCACCGGTGCATCTGGCAGTACCAAGCCATGTTCTGGTGCAGGATGAAAACCTGGGCAGTTCCCTTGCTATCTTATCAAAACATCTGGCGGTGAAGTCTGTATCCGATAAAAAGTCCTGACAAAAGCTACTCCCATTCCAGGCTTGTATTCAGCTCGTTATACCGGTCTATGAGGAAGGAAAGCCTTAGGAGGAAAAGGGTATTAATATCGATGAGGTCAATATTGCATATTTCAGTGATACGGTCTAAGCGGTAAACCAGTGAATTCCGGTGAATAAAGAGACTTTCGGAAGTCAATTTAATATTGCAGCCCTTTTCAATATAGACACACAGGGTTTTATACAGCTTAGAGTTGTTTTCATGGTCATACTGCCTAAGAGCTGCCAGTGCCGGATGGCAGTAACGGCCTAAATTTTCGGGATTCTTTACTTGTGAGAGTAAATCAAAAAACTGATAATCCTGATAAAAGCACAGCATTTCATCGGTTTTTAATTTCTGTCCCAGCTCTAAGGCTGCATAGGCCTGGTCAAAATGGCTTACAAAGCCTTCAATGTTCGTAAAGGAGTGGCTGATTCCGATTTTTACATATTCCTTTTTAGAAAAGTCTGCTAATATTTCTGATAGCTCTGCCGTTATATCAGAATCTTTCTCCAGGGGAATTACTGCAGCCATACCGTTTTTGTGGTAAGTAACATGAGTACCGGGGATTCTTAGTTTTAGATTCTTGCAGGTATTGTTTTTCAGATACTGCTGGCCCAGATATCTTGTAGGGCGAAGAAAAAGCACCAGCATTTTTGAAGGAAAATGAAGCTCCGTAAGGCGGGGAGTAATATCCTTTACAGGTGCGCCAATCAGCATATCATACAATAATTCATTATAACGGCTGTTTTCTTCAAATAACTCTGGCGTATAGTAAGCGATGGTATAGCTGATGACATGGCTTATGGTGCTTAACATTTCAAAGTGGGAGGGCAGGATATGGTTTTCCCCTTCAATCATCAAAAGGAACCCAATCTGTACCTTGTTATGAAAGACCTTGCTGCTCAATTTGCGGTAGGGGGACTGGCTGCAGGTTACTTCTACGGCAGCTGTAGTCTGGGAAGCGTTTCTTATGGAGTTTAGTTCTTTTACTCCGCTTATGAACTCATAACAGCAATATCCCTGGACAGTATTTTCTTTCCAAAGAGGGTCCAGGACAGGGATTGACACAGAGCTGGCGATGATTTTAAAGTTCATGTCACAAAAGACAAGAAAATTCCCAAGTCTTACAGAAGCGGCATCTATAACAGCCTCAATGCTGCGGGTTTCATTTGCCAGAGCAGTAAGCTCTTCAAAAATTCCTTCGCTGCGGGTTGTTTCAATTAAGGTTTTTGCTGTATTGAATATGGAAAAGAGAGAATCCTCTGTTACCAAAGCAGCATTGCCTGTGCCCATTACAGGAGTGTCTCTTGAATCCGTGCGGGCAAGAATGCATTGTGATGGAATGACAGCATTTCTTGTTTGTTTATCATAACCAAAATAAAGGGTATTCTTAAGAGCATTGTCATGTTTGTTATCAATCAAAGCGACGTCTTGTATTTCAATGTCTTCTCCCTGAGATAGGATATCTATCGTATATTCTTCTGCGATTTTCCCTATCAGTTTTTCAAATGTCATAGTTTGCCTCATTTCTGAATTTAAGAATAATGTCATAATTCTATTTTAGTGCATGATAAACAAATTGTCAAAGTTTTATCATTCATGATACACGTTGTGAAATGATTCTGTATCATGTATTCTTATAACATCAGCAATGTTAATTTTTTAACAACAACAGGTGGAGGTAAAGAATGTATAACAAATTATTTGAAGCGGGAAGTATTGGGAAAGTAACAATAAAAAACCGCCTGGTCATGTCTCCTATGGGCTGCGGCCTGGCTAATCTTGACGGAACACCCTCGGAGGATATGATTGCCTTTTATGAGGCAAGAGCAATTGGCGGTGCAGGACTCATCATACCTGAGATTACCCGTATCAATGATGTCAACGGAGCAGGGCTTTTAAGGCAGTTGTCCGTCACAAAGGACAGGCATATTGAACCCCTCTCTAAGCTGGCAGAAGCAGTCCATAAGCATGGCAGCAAGATATTTATACAGCTGCATCATCCGGGAAGGGAGACAGTATCCGCTCTTCTTGGCGGGCAGCCGGTAGTTGCACCCTCTGCGATTCCCTGTAAGTTATTGAATCAGGAAACCCGCGCCCTGACGGCAGAGGAAATCAAGCAATTGATTAAACAATACATTGATGGTGCCGTAAGAGTACAAAAAGCAGGCTGTGACGGGGTGGAATTGCATGCAGCCCACGGATATCTGCTGCATCAGTTTTTATCTCCCTATACGAATAAGAGGGAAGATGAATACGGCGGAAGCTTTGAAAATCGTTTAAGGATGCTTATGGAAATTATTAAAGGCATCCGTAAAGAGTGCGGACCTGATTTTCCTATAGGGGTTCGTTTAAGCATTGAAGAATTTCTTGACAAGACAGGAGTAACCGAAGAATATATCCATGTTCAGGACGGTGTGAAAATTGCCATGGCACTGGAGCAGGCAGGCATTGATTTTATTGATCCCAGCTGCGGCTTATATGAAACCGGAATGACTTGTATTGAGCCGATTTCCTTCCCGCAGGGGTGGAGGCGTGATATGCTTTTGGCAGTTAAAAGCCATGTGAAGATTCCTGTAATCGGTGTTTCTGTAATAAGAGAGCCTGCTGCTGCAGAGAAGTTTTTGGAAGACGGGGTAGTTGACTTTATTTCCATGGGACGTTCCTGGAATGCAGATGAAGAATGGGGCAAAAAAGTACAGGAAGGAAGAGAGAAAGAATTACGCAAATGTATTTCCTGCCTGCGCTGCTTTGAGAGCTTAAACGAGTATAATGCTGCCGGACTGCCTCCCGAATGTGCCTTGAACCCGAGATATGCAAGGGAACGCAAATACGGAAATCTGGTTCGCGACACCAAGGGACACAGGGCAGTTGTTGTAGGCGCCGGTCCTGCCGGAATGAGTGCCGCACAGACACTGGCGCTTCGCGGTGTAAAGGTAACTCTTATCGACAGGCAGAGTGAGCTTGGGGGAACTGTCAATCTGGCAAAGAAGCCTCCCTTAAAGGAACGCATGCAGTGGATAGCAGATTACTACAGCAATGAATTCAAGCGGCTTGGAGTAGAAGTTTTGTTAAATACAGAAGCAAGTGCAGACAGCATTATGGCTTATAAACCTGATGCAGTGCTTCTTGCTACAGGTTCTGCTTCGATTATACCTGAAAAGATTCCGGGGGTTGACGGTGAAAGCATATATACGGTTGAGGAAGTATTGTCAGGAAAAGCAGCATTAAAAGACAAAAAGGTTGCGGTTATCGGTGCAGGACTTACAGGACTTGAAACAGCGGAATTTTTGTGCGAAGAAGGAAACCAGGTTACGGTTATTGATATGCTTGATAAACCGGCACCCAATGCAAACCATACCAATGTAGCCGATGTTTGCGGACGCTTGGCAAAAGCAGGTGTAAAATATCTGTTAGGACATTCCTTAAAAGAAATTCAGACAGACTCTGTTGTATTGGAAGATTTAGAAAATCATGAAGAAGTAAAGACTTTAGCAGATGCAGTAGTTCTTTCTCTTGGTTTTAGACCGGATAGGTCTCTGGTTTCTGAATTAGCGGCAGAGGGTGTTAAGGTGGAGCTGATTGGAAGTGCCATAAAAGACGGAACTATTGCACCGGCAAGCCGCACCGGTTATGAGGCAGGATGTAAGTTGTTTAAGGAAGAAGAAAAGACGGCGAGCTTTAAGGTTCCCAAAGAAAGCATACCGAATTTTGGTAAGGTATCTCTTATGGATAACCAGGAAGGTATTTATATCAGCTATCTGACCGATCCCGCAGCTGTTGCAAGGATACTCCCGCCGCCTCTTAAACCATTTTTCATGCCAGTGGTTACCCTGTCTGTCTGCCATGTAAATAATCCTACCTTTGCGGATGATTACTATGAAGCAATCCTTGGTGTCTATGCAACCTATGGCAAGTCACTTGGCCTGTATACCATGGGGCTGGTACTTGGCGGACCGGGAGCTGAAATGGCGGTACAGTGCGGCCGTGATAACGGAAGTATTCCCAAGAAACTGGGAGCGGAATTTGTCATCCGAAGAAACGGTGATACGGTAACAGCCGGAGTAACCAGAAGAGGCACACAACTTGTGGAAGCAACTCTTAAATTAGGAGAATACAACAGCCCTATGACAGCAGCTCTTTATCAATTCCCGGCAGCAGGAAAGCAGACCTTTGGAGGCGGTTTCTATTTCCACTTTGACCGCGAACCGGATGAAAATGGAGTATCCCATTTCATGAATGGAGCCCTGCTTATGAACCAGTGCGAATATAATTACCAGTCCTGGGAACCGGGCTTTGTGTCATTGGATTTAAAGTCCAGTATAGATGACCCTTGGGCAGAGCTTCCGATCAATACTATAATTGGAGGGGCTTATTCTAAAAACAGCTTGTTAGTGCATAAATTAAATTTGGTGGAAAAGCTGGAGGCCGATGAGGTGATTCCTTATTTATTAACCGGACGCTATGACCGTACAGCATTTATGGAAACCGGACGCATTTAATTAAAAAAGTAAAAAAGAAAGGATGAATAGTAAAATGGAGAATTTATTTGATTTAACAGGAAAAGTAGCAGTAGTAACAGGAGCAAGTTCAGGGATTGGAGCAGACGCCGCACTTGCCTATGCAAAGGCAGGAGCAGACGTAGCCCTGTTAGCAAGACGTTTGGAAAAACTTAATGAAGTAAAGGCAGCTATTGAGAGTACAGGACGCAAGGCCATTGCTGTAGTGTGTGATGTTACAAAAGAGGAAAGTGTAAAGGCGGCAATGGAAACAGTGTTAAGTACCTTTGGACATATTGATATCTTATTGAATAATGCAGGTATTGCCGTCCGCGGAGGTGTCGACAGCATGTCAGAGGAAGATTGGAACAAGTCCTTTGATATCAATGTTAAGGGCATCTTTTTAACCAGCAAATATGTGGTTCCCCATATGAAAGAAAGAGGCTATGGAAAGATTGTAAACATTGCCTCTGTCAATGCAGTAGTTGCTGATAAACATGATACGTTTATCAGACATTCCTATAATGCCTCCAAATCAGCCGTTCTTGGGCTCACGAAAGGAATGGCAGCATCCTATGCAAAACATGGCATTACCGTTAATGCAATCGGACCTGCACTTTTTGAATCGGAGATGACAGCAGAAACTTTATTCAAATCAGAGCAGTTCCTAAATGCCTATAATGCTGCGAACCCTGCAGGCCGTCCGGGAAATAAAGGAGAATTAAACGGTACGATCCTTTATCTTTCCTGCGATACTTCCAGCTATGTGCAAGGCCAGTTTATCATTGTAGACGGCGGCGGTGCCCTGGTATAGAACCTGATATAGTAAAATCACTCTTTTAATAATTTTTTAAACACGTTCAATGCAGAGGCAGTACCTGGCGTTGGACGTGTTTTGCTGTGTTAAATATGTTAGAAAGTATTGACTTTATATTTTTAAAGGAATAAAATAATTAAAAATTGGTGTTACCAATTTGAGTTTGATTTTAGTATTACATAAATAATCAATATCATACCGGAAAGGATAAAATCGAGAACTTCGACGACGGGCAAAAGATACTATTATGAGATATTTAAAACAGTTTGGAATTATTCTATTTTTCACCTTTCTGGGTGAAGTCTGCAAGTACTTTATCCATCTTCCGATACCGGCGGGTATCTATGGTCTGGTACTGCTTTTGATTGCACTTATGACGAGGGTAATTGAATTGGAACAGGTGAAAGAGGCTTCTGCTTTTTTAATTGAGATTATGCCCCTGATGTTTATCCCGGCTTCCGTTGGAATCCTGAACTCATGGGGAATCTTAAAAAATATCTGTATTCCGGTTATCATTGTTACAGTTCTTACAACGGTAATTGTAATGGCGGTTACGGGAAGAGTCACACAATTTGTCATCAGAAGGGATAAGAGGAGAAAAACATGAGACATTTACTGGCAGAATCCACTTTCTTCGGGGTATTAATCAGCATAATCGGATATGAGCTTGGCCTGTTTTTAAAGAGAAAATTAAAGCTGGCCATATTCAATCCGCTTCTTATTTCCATCGTATTTGTTATAGCAGTTTTGCTGATAACCCATGTGGGTTACGGCAGCTATAACAAAGGAGCCAAATATCTTAGCTATCTGCTGACACCTGCCACCATATGCCTTGCCATTCCTCTTTATGAGCAGATGGACTTGCTGAAGAGTAATCTAAAGGCGATACTTACAGGAATTATATCAGGTGTAATAGCAAGCCTTGGCAGCGTTCTTATCTTTTCTCTTTTGTTCCATTTCTCCCATGCAGAATATGCTACCCTGCTTCCTAAATCAATTACAACGGCTATTGGGATGGGCATTTCGGAAGAGCTGGGCGGGATTGTTACGATTACTGTCACGGTTATTATTGTTACAGGAGTGGTTGGAAATATTATTGCAGAGAAAGTTTGTAAAGTATTTCGTATCAAAGATCCCATTGCAAAGGGTGTCGCCCTCGGCACCGCAGCACATGCCATTGGTACAGCGAAGGCCATGGAAATGGGAGAAGTAGAGGGAGCTATGAGCAGTCTGGCGATTGCCGTTGCAGGGCTTATTACTGTCATTGGAGCTTCTGTATTTGTGAATTTCTTATAAATAAAGCCAAATGGAGGTTGCCTTATGATTATTACAATTGGGAGAGAATACGGAAGCGGCGGTCATGAGATTGGGAAAAGACTGGCTGAACAATATAAGATACCGCTTTATGACAAAGAAGCTCTGGTTAAGCTGGCAAAGGAAAAAGGGGTTTATGATGAAATCATCTCCTTTTATGAGGAGAAACCGGTAAACAGTCTCTTATATGCCATCGCCATGAATGCCTATTCAGAGAATATCGGCAAGATGCAATTTGACCTTATTCGAAGTATTACACAGAACAAAGCCTGCGTTCTCATTGGAAGATGCGGAAATTATATTTTCAAAGATACTCCTGATACGGTAAGCGTATTTATTCATGCTGATTTAAGAGCACGAATCCAGCGTGTAAGGGATGTATACGGAGTTAATGATAAGAATCTTAAGGCAGTCATTGAAAAGACAGATAAGCAGAGGGCTTCCTTCCACAAGTTTTATACGGACCAGGAATGGCAGGATGCAAGGAATTATCATCTTACAATTAACAGTACAGAGATTGGAATTGATTCCTGTGTTGAATTGATTTCTGAATTTATCGAAAAAAAGAAAGGGAACTGCATACATTAATTTATGGAAAACAGAGAATATAAGAAAGTTATCACATATGTCAAAGAATGGATTGCCGGCGGGGAATTGCATTCCGGCGATAAGTTGCCAACAGAAAGAGAATTGGCTGATGTCCTCTGTGTAGGCCGTTATTCTATCCGTGAGGCACTTAGAATTATGGATGCGTTGGGAATGATAGAGAGCAGACAGGGTTCGGGTAATTATCTGGTCACTAACATTGAGAAGAATCTCACGGAATCCATGGAGCTGATGCTTTTAATCAAAGAAATTGATTATAGCCAGATTAGCAAACTGCGCCGTGCAATCGAGCTCTATGCTTATGGATGTGCCCTTTCCCATTTGACCGGTTCCCAGTTAGAAGAGTTAGCAAAAATCACAGAAGACATGAAGCAAACGGCCGAACATGAAAAAGCCATACTGGATAAGAAGTTTCATGATATGATAATTGCAGGCAGTGATAATGCCTTAATCATCAGTATTATGGGCTCCTTGTCCAACGTATGCAGTAATTTGATAGAAGAAGTGGTCATCGGGTCTGCGCCTGAAACGGAGCGTATTCTTATGGATATTCACGAAAATATGCTAAAGGGGCTTATGGAAAAAGATCTTTTACTTGGCATGCAGGCCATTAACCAGCACTATGACCTGATAGATTCACAAGTTTCCAAACCGTGAAATTTGGATAAGATATTAAAATAATATTATATTTAATGGCAGCAGTGCAAATAAAAGGTATTGGGAGTAAAATCCTGATACCTTTATTGTTTGATGACTTCCAGAAAGAAGACGGCGAGGAGAGAAGGAATAAGCGGGAGGAGTTTGCAGTTGACAATTATCAACTGCTGCCTGGTGGCAAATTACATCATTTCTGTTATAATAGCAGCAGGAGGTGTGAGAGATGACACTGGGAAATAATAGAATGAAGCAGAATAAATACGATGATGAAATATTTTTTGAGAAATACAGCAAAATGGACCGGTCTGTAAAAGGTCTCACAGGGGCAGGTGAGTGGGAAACTCTTAAAAGGCTTCTTCCTGATTTTCAGGATAAACGTGTATTGGATTTAGGCTGTGGATATGGATGGCACTGTCAGTATGCCTTGGAGCATGGAGCCCGAAAAGTTACCGGAGTTGATATATCTGCAAAGATGCTGGAGAAAGCCAGGGAGAAAACGGATTCTAAGATTACCTATATCCAAATGCCAATAGAAGATATATCCTTTGAAGAAAATACTTATGATATCGTTATAAGTTCCCTGGCTTTTCACTACATTGAATCTTTTGATTTGATTCTGGAAAAGGTCGCAGGATGTCTGGTATACAGAGGGGATTTCATCTTTTCGGTGGAGCATCCGGTCTTTACAGCTTATGGCAGCCAGGACTGGTACTATGACGAGAAGGGAGAGATTCTTCATTTCCCGGTAGATAATTACTTTTTGGAAGGAGAAAGAGTGGCTGACTTTCTCGGGGAAAAAGTAGTTAAATATCACAAAACTCTTACAACCTATCTAAATGGATTAATAAAGAAAGGTTTTGAAGTGATTGAGGTTGTAGAACCCCAACCCACTGAACAGATGCTGCATACAGTCGCTGGAATGAAAGATGAGCTTCGAAGGCCTATGATGCTGATTATCTCCTCTAAGAAAAAATAGTTCCTTGTATTCATAAATTAAATTTTGTATAATGAATTTATGCAAGTTTATGAAGGATTATGTGGCTTTGAATAAGGAGGAGAATTCGTGACAGATGAAGTGATCAAAATAGTGCGTGAGGCCGGAAAGATATTACAGAATAGAAACTTTGAAGTTCAAAGCAAAGGAACTGTATCAAATAATGTGACAACAACTGATATTGCAGTACAGGCATATTTGAAGGAACAATTAAGCAAACTCCTTGATGATTCCTCTTTTGTCGGAGAAGAAGGCGAAGAAATGGAATACGGAAAGCAGTTTCGCTATCAATGGATGGTAGATCCTATTGACGGTACGGCTAATTTTATCCGTGATATGGGACTTAGTGCTATTTCGGTCGGTCTTCTTGACAATGGAAAGCCGGTATTGGGTGTAGTTTATAATCCGTACAGAGATGAAATGTTTTATGCTGCAGAAGGAAAAGGTTCTTTTCTGAATGGTATTCCCATAAAGGTATCAGACAGGGATTTTGCCCATTCTGCTTTTTGTACGGCTATGAGTCTGTACAATAAGGATTACGCAAAGCCCTGTTTTAATATTATAGAAAAAGTCTATAAAGAATGTGATGATATCCGCCGTTTGGGGTCCGCCGCTTTGGAACTTGTTTATCTGGCCTGCGGACGTGTAGATATCTATTTTGAAATCAGGGTGTTTCCATGGGATTTTGCCGCAGCGGAGATAATCATTCGGGAGGCTGGCGGTTATGTGGGTACAGTAGGATTTGAAAATACGGTATTTGACCGTCCGATACCGCTTATTTGTGCAAATACAAAGGAAAATTATGAGCGGTTAAAGAAGATAGTTAAAGAGGAGATTCCATCTGTTCCATATACCAGGTAATGGGAAAACTACGGAGGATAAAGCATGGCAAATTACATGAATTATAAAATAGATAAGGATTCCTATCATGAGAATAAGGATCTGCGTTTAGAAAAAGTATATGAAATGTGCGTTCAGGAATTAGGTCTCCAGCAGTCCAAAAGAGATCAGATTATTGCTTTCTACATTGCTATCATCAGCTTTGTAATACCGGCAATTATTGGCCTGGATGTGAACCGGTATGCAAAGGGAGCGGGGTTTTTTGCACTTTATATATTGGGAAGCATGTTAGCCAAGGTTGTGGTGCGTTACCGTATATATAAAGAAGTATACTGGATAACCTGCCGTACTGTCACACAGCTTTATAATTTTAAAGAGGAAAAGATAAACAAGCTTTTGGTTCAGTCCATTTTTTATAATACTCTGGCGAAGAACAGAAAGACAGTAATAGTCTTTCAAGATGAAAAAGGAAAAACAGGAAAAAATGAGAAAAGAGTAGAAGAGAAAGGAAAAGTAGATAAATGGAAAACTTATATAAAAATCCGCAACAGTTCGGAAACCATTTTGTATGAGGTACTGATTCTTTTGTCTTCCCTGGTGCTTTGGATTGGAATTTTTATTCTGTGTTCCTCCGGCCTTTACGGAGGAATTGCAGCAGCGGTTATCATTATCGGAAACTACATCTATTGGAATATTTATTATTATAAGAGCCTTATGGATGTTTATGGCATACTGACAGATGGGAAGGATGAGTCTTTTAATTTTGCCTATTCAAAAGCCTGGTTTTTACACGGATTTTATTCGGAAGATTGATATACATAAAAACAAGCCATTCCCGGCATGAGGTGCTAACGGAATGGCTTGTTTTTCGCAATAGTTCTTTAATCACACACGATTTCTTTGATAATCATGTCATCACCCTCTAAAATTTCCATGTCCTTACCGCCACAGTCAGGGCAGCTCAAATCACTGTATACGGCATTGAATACCCTGCCGCAGCTTTTGCATTTGACGATACCGGGAATGACGATAAGCTCCAGCTCTGTATTTTCCATAAATGTCTTATAGGAGGCAGCAGGCCAGCTCTGCTCTAAATATCTGGGTACGATACCGGAGAGCTCACCTACTTCGATAACAAGCTTGTGGACTTTTGTTACATTCTGTTCTTTTACGATGCGTTCAATGGTATGCACCATGGAGTTTAGTACACCAAGCTCATGCATAATCAGCCCTTTCTGCCAACTCCCTCTTTGAGAGTGGTAGCGGCAATCTTTCCGGTACGTACGATTGCATTGGCAGCAATTTTTACCGGAAGCTTTTCGTAGGTGTCGGGAACCGTGTTATAAGTACGCTCCAGATGGATAGCGTCAAATTTACATTTGGTGGTGCACATACCGCAGCCGATACACATATAGCTGTCAATTTCTACAGCACCGCAGCCAAGGCAGCGTTCCGTTTCTTTCTTTAGCTGTTCTTCGGTAAAGGTCATACGGTCATCATAGAAGCTGCCCTTTTTCTCGGGAGAATGTCCTGGCTTTTGGCGGGAAGTGGTATCAAAGTCCTGTACGCCCACAGCAACATTATTCTTATCAAAGGAATGGTATTCACGGCGGTCACGGCCAAAGACGAGGGACTGTCCCGGCTGTACATAACGGTGGATGGAGATGGCACCTTCTTTTCCGGCGGCTATGGCGTGTATTGCAAACTTCGGTCCGGTAAAGCAGTCACCGCCTACGAAAACATCAGGCTCTAAAGTCTGTAAGGTCAGGCTGTCTGCCTTGGCAGTATTGCCGCGTCCAAGCTCAATCTTGCTATCAGAAAGTAATCCGCCCCACTGGATGGACTGGCCGATGGAAAGCAATACCGTATCAGCTTCTACTATGATGGTATCTGTTTCATCGTATTTGGGAGCAAAGCGGTGTTCGGCATCGAATACACTGATGCAGCGTTTGAATTCAACACCGGTTACCTTTCCGTTTTCCGTTAGTATCCGGTTAGGACCCCAGCCATTGTTAAAGGATACCTTATCTTCCTCTGCCTCTGTGATTTCATCAGGTAATGCGGGCATTTCTTCACGGCTTTCCAGGCAGTAAAGATTAACGGCGGCAGCACCCTGGCGGGTTGCGGTACGGGCTACATCAATAGCAACATTTCCGCCGCCGATAACAACTACATTACCGGAGAGTTCTGCTTTTCTTCCAAGGTTTACGGTACGAAGAAAATCAACGCCGGCTACAACACCTTCTGCATCCTCGCCTTCAATGCCAAGGCTTCTTCCGCCCTGTGCACCGATTGCCAGATAAAAGGCCTCATAGCCCTCTTTGCGAAGCTGGTTAAGAGTAATATCTTTTCCAACCTCCACACCGGTCTTAAAGGTTACGCCCATTTCACGCAGTACATTGATTTCTGCATTGAGTACTTCTTTTTCCAGACGGAAGGAGGGGATTCCAAGGGTAAGCATACCGCCAAGCTTTTCTTCTTTTTCAAATACGGTTACCTGATATCCGTCGATTGCCAGGTAATAAGCGCAGGAGAGACCGGAAGGACCGGAACCGACCACTGCGATTTTATTTCCAAGATGGTAGCGCATAGGCGGGACATAACGGATAGAACCGTCCAACTCTTTATCGGCAATAAATTTCTTGATTTCATCAATGGAAACCGGCTCATCAATATCACCGCGGGTACATTCGCTTTCACAGCCATGAGGGCAGATACGTCCGCAGACAGCAGGGAAGGGATTTTCCTTCTTGATAAGTTCCAGAGCTTCGTGGTAGCGTCCCTGGGCGGCAAGCTTTATGTAACCTTGTACGGATATATGGGCAGGACAGGCAGTCTTACAAGGAGAGGTGCCTTCTTCTGTAACGTCCTTGCGGTTCTCGCGGTAATCCACATTCCAGTTGCTTTCTTTCCAGACATGGTCACGTGCAGTGGGTTCTGCCTTTACTGCAACAGGAGTCTTGGAACAGAGTTTCTGACCGAGCTTTAAGGCATTGACAGGACAGTTTTCAACGCACTGTCCGCAGGCCACACAGTTTTCCTTCTTTACTTTGGCTGTAAAGTTGGAACGGATGGCATCCGGCGTATTAAACAGCGTTGCAAGACGTAAGGAGAAACAGGAGCAGCCGCAGCAGTTACAGATAGCAGCTGATTCACCAAGACCGTCGGTATGGGGCATTTCATGCATCAGGCCGTTATTTTCTGCAAATTGTAAGATTTCCTTTGCTTCTTCACGGGTAATCTCGCGGCCTCTGCCGGTCCTTATATAGTATTCGGCACCTTCACCCATCTGGATACAGATGTCTTTTTCCAGATGTCCGCAACCTTCGTCCAGTACACGGCGGGACTGGCGGCAGGAACAGTCAGACACCGTGAAGGTATCATATTTATCAAGGTAGTAAGAGAGACGTTCCCAGGGCTGTGTGCCGGGGATATCTTTAATGGATTCTTCTACGGGAATAACACGCATCATTGCCATACCCTGGGGGAATTTTGCCGCCATAGGTGCAAGACGCAGTCTGGTATATTCTTCAAAGGCTTTACCGATTTCAGGATGAGCTGCCAGCTGTTCGCGGTTATTTACCATCATTTCCAGCATACCGGGAGCAAAAATATTCACAAAATACCGGTCTTTGTTATCTTCTTTATCCTTCCATACCTTAGCGACACCCGTATAGGTCAACTGTTCCAGGAGAGCTTTGGTTTCCTTTTTGCTCTTGCCGGAGCGCTTTGCCACATATTCAAAAGTTCTGGGCTTACGAAGCCCCATAATCATGGCAATATCAGCCATATCATCTGTTACAACACAATTTAGGGAATAGTATTCGGGAGAATTCTCATCAATTTTATTCATAGCACCGGCAATACCGCCTACCATTTTTGCCAGTTTTAGGATTTTAGGTCTTAATTCACTCATAGATTCCTTTCTTGCGCAAACTTTGCGCATGCGCAGATCTTGCGCATTTGAAGTCCAAGCTTAAGGTTTATTTACCGTTCCAGGATTTTACTTCACTGCCTAGCCAGTCGGTCCATTCCTTTAGCCCCTCACCTGTAAGGGCACTGATGGGAATGATTTTAGCATTGGGATTGCGAAGCTTGATATTCGCCTTGCATTTTTCCATGTCGAAATTAAAATAGGGCATTACATCCACCTTATTTATCAGTACTACATCGCAAATGGAAAACATTAATGGATACTTTAGGGGCTTATCGTCTCCTTCCGGTACAGAGAGAATCATGGCATTTTTAATGGCGCCGGTATCGAATTCGGCAGGACAGACCAGATTACCTACATTTTCTAAGATTACCAGGTCAAGGCCGTCTGTATCAAGACCCTCTAAGCCCTGACGGGTCATTTCTGCATCCAGATGGCACATACCGCCCGTATGCAGCTGTATTGCTTTTGCACCTGTCTGCTGGATAGTACGGGCATCTACATCGGAATCAATATCTGCTTCCATAACACCGATTTTTAAGTCATTCTTTAGTGCGTCAATAGTACGGGTTAAGGTAGTGGTCTTACCGGCACCGGGACTGGACATCAGGTTCAGAAGAAAGACGTTCTTCTCCTTTAATTCCGCACGAAGCTTTCCGGCCTGTATGTTGTTGTCAGCAAAGACACTTGTTTTTATCTCAAGAACTTTAAATTCTTCCATGTGTCACGCTCCTTTCTTATTACATTCTGTTACTGGTTCAGCCAATCAATCAGCTCGTATATTTTTTAACAATATCATTATAAAATATTCCGGGGATACTAGCAATAATGTTAAAAAAATTTGTCACTTTTACATATTTCTTTGTTGGATTTTAGTAAGAATGTATGATAAAATAATATTAATTTCTGGTATGACCAGAGCCAGGAAAGAGGGTAAGTGTGATGGAATTTCAAAAGCTTAGCGCTTTGAGCTTAAAAGAGATGTTTATTTGCCAGATTCGAGATATGATTTTGTCAGGAAAGCTTCCGGTTGGAAGCAAATTGCCTCCTGAGAGAGAGATTGCGGAGCAGATGCAGGTCAGCCGGGCGGTAGTTAACAGCGGATTTGCAGAGCTTGAGAAACAGGGTTTTTTGGAAGTGCATTCAAGGCAGGGAGTATTTGTAGCAGATTACGGTAAGAATGGAAATATCAGTACCTTAAATGCTATTATGGAGTATCACGGTGACAGCCTTGGACAGTCAGAAATTTACTCAATACTGGAGGTACGCCGTGCACTGGAACATCTGGCAACGGATTCGGTAATTAAGAATGCATCAGATGAGGATATTTTAGGACTTGAGGGGCTATTAGAGGAAGTTGCAGGAGGGAAATCCATTCAGGATACGGTTTCGGCTACTTTCTCCTTTCACCACAGGCTTTCCGTAATTAGCGGGAATAGTATTATGCCGTTAATTTATATCTCCTTTAAACCCGTTGTGACACAGCTTTGGAAGCGTTTCTGCCTGCGTTACGGGAAGGAAGCGTTGTATGACAGCGTGCTTTGTTTATACAAATGTATCAAAGAGCGTGATGCAGAAGCGGCAAGAAGGTGTACGGACAAGCGGCTGGATGACGCGCTGGAAGGCGGGCATCAAATATTTTAAGGGAATATAATGAGATAGTAAAAAAATACTGGAAAAAATACTTTATTTATAATATAATAGCTTATTGAAAATTAAATACGTTTAAGGTGTCAGAAAAGCATATGCTTGGTTCTGATGAAAAGGGAAACAGGTGCAAATCCTGTACGAACTCGTCACTGTGATAAGGGAGTTTGCGGCAAATAAGTCACTGATATTAATTGGGAAGGCTGCCGTAAATGATAATCTTTCAGCCAGGAGACCTGCCTTAAATGAAATTTGTACAGCCACGAGTAACTGGTTTGGAATGGATAAGACAGGTCGAACTATGTCTCGGAATATGTCTATTTATACCTCCATGCCCCTTACGTGGCAATGGAGGTTTTTTTATGTCTAAAGTGCTAATGATCCAGGGTACCATGTCTAACGCAGGGAAAAGCCTGCTGGTAGCAGGCTTGTGCAGAATCTTTAAACAGGACGGTTACCGTGTGGCTCCTTTTAAATCTCAAAATATGGCATTAAACTCCTACATTACAGAAGAAGGCCTGGAAATGGGACGGGCTCAGGTAATGCAGGCAGAAGCGGCAGGAATAAAGCCTTCGGTATTAATGAATCCAATCCTGTTAAAGCCAACCAATGATATCGGTTCTCAGGTGATTGTAAACGGCGAAGTAATCGGAAATATGAAGGCGAAGGATTACTTTGCCTATAAGAAAAAGCTGGTACCGGACATCAAAAGAGCATTTCATGCCCTGGAAGAACAGGCGGATATTATTGTGGTGGAAGGGGCGGGAAGCCCGGCGGAGATTAACTTGAAAGAAAATGATATTGTCAACATGGGACTGGCAGAAATTCTTGATGCACCGGTCCTTTTGGTGGGTGATATTGACCGGGGAGGCGTTTTTGCCCAGCTGATCGGAACCTTAATGCTGTTGGAAGAGAAGGAAAGGGCAAGGGTCAAAGGCCTTATTATTAATAAATTCCGAGGAGATAAATCAATTCTGGACCCCGGCGTTACTATGCTGGAAGAAAGGGGAAAGGTTCCGGTAGTCGGTGTGGTGCCCTATATGAACATTTCCTTAGAAGATGAAGACAGCCTTACCTGCCGCTTTGATAAGAGAGAAGAAGCACAGATAGACATTGCGGTTATCAGGTTCCCCAGGATTTCAAATTTCACTGATTTTATGGTCTTTGAGCAGATAGAGGGGGTATCTGTAAGATATGTGGACTCTGTTTTGCAATTGCATCATCCCGATATGATTATCCTGCCGGGAAGCAAAAATACCATGGGTGATTTGAAATGGATGAGGCAGAACGGACTGGAAGCGGCAGTGAAAAAGCAAAAAGAAGAGTGTGTTATCTTTGGAATCTGCGGAGGCTTTCAGATGTTAGGAGAGACAATATCTGACCCTTGCGGTATGGAAGAAGGCGGGGAGCTTAATGGTATGGGCTTCTTTTCAATGGATACTGTACTGGAGAAAGAAAAGGTGCGTACACAGGTACAGGGAACTTTTGGGGAAATACCCGGGATTTTTTCCGTACTGTCAGGGAGGAAGCTAAAAGGTTATGAGATACATATGGGAAGAAGTACAGTAAAGGAACAAAACTTTAAACCATTATGCAGTCTGACAAACCAGTTGGACGGGCAAAGTAAGGCGGATGGAATATCAGAGGAAAATGTTTATGGCACATATGTCCATGGCATATTTGACGAAGGGGAAATTGCACCGGTTATTATAAAGGAACTTGCAAAGAGGAAGGGTCTGTCTCTGGAGGACAACCTGATGATGGATTACGGCGCTTTTAAAGAGACTCAATACGATAAGCTGGCAGCTACCTTAAGAGAATATTTGGATATGGATGAAATTTATAAATTGATCAGGTGATTTTAAATCTGTCACCTAAAACCTAAGAGGCTGAACATGACACAGAAAAGAGGAAGAGTATGACGAAAGAATCGTTAAAAGAACTGAAAATAAATAAACCAAGCAAAGAGCAGAGGCAAAGGGTAAAAGCTGTCTGGGATGGAATTGCAAAGCCTGTTAACGGACTTGGGCAATTTGAAGGTATTATTGCACAGATTGGGGCAATAGCAGAAACTACCGAGGTCGACATTTCTAAAAGAGCAGTAATTGTTATGTGTGCCGACAATGGAGTCGTGGAAGAAGGAATAAGCCATTATGGATATGAGATGACGGCAATTATTGCCGGTGAATTGGTAAAGGGGACCACTTCTGTCAGCAGGATGGCGTTAAGAGCCAATGCAGATGTACTGCCGGTAAATATCGGAATCCATCAGGAGGAAGAGATAACCGGGCTGATTCAGCGAAGAGTTGCCTTTGGAACGAAGAATTTCAGACAGGAACCTGCCATGTCGGAGGAGGAAGCTCTAAAGGCCATAGAGATTGGGATTGAAACTGTAAGGGAATGTAAGGAGAGAGGATACTCTATTCTGGCAACCGGTGAATTAGGCATGGGTAATACCACAACCAGCAGTGCCATGGCAGCGGCGCTCCTTGGATGTCTGGCAGAAGACGTCACCGGTGTGGGAGCAGGACTTAGCAAGGAAGCCTTTGTACATAAACATGAAGTGATAAAGGAAGCCTTGGAAAAGTACCAGTTTCAGAAAGAAGAAACTCTTAGGACTCTTAAGACGGTAGGAGGACTTGATATTGCAGGGCTTGCAGGAGTCTTTATCGGCGGGGCCTTATATCATATCCCGGTTGTGATAGACGGAGTTATCAGTGCCGTGGCAGCCTTAACAGCAGAGCGCCTGGTTCCGGGAGCAAAGGAATATATGATACCTTCCCATTTAAGTAAAGAACCCGCTGCAAAAAAATTATTGGAAGAACTTGACCTTCATCCGGTTATTGATGCCTCTCTGGCACTTGGAGAAGGCACGGGGGCTGTGCTGATGTTTTCTCTGCTGGATACGGTACTTTCCGTATACGAGGGCAGCTCCACCTTTGATGATATTAACAGCAGCCTATGATGGTACTTATTACAGGCGGAAGCGGGAGCGGAAAGTCCGCTTATGCAGAAAAGGCATCTGTTACCCTGGCAGGGGAAGGTACTCTTTATTATCTTGCTACCATGCAGGTTTATGATGAGGAAGGCCGAAAGAAGATAGAAAGGCATCAGCGTTTGAGAGCCGGTAAGGGTTTTCAGACTATAGAGCAGCCTGTTAATATCACAGAGGTTGCAGCAAAAATGGAGGACAGCAGGAAAACAGTATTGTTAGAGTGTATGTCAAATCTGACTGCCAATGAGATGTTTTCATTTAGTGAAATAAAGCAGCCTGATGAGGTTGTTGAAAAGATCTATAAGGGAATAGGTCTTCTAAAAGAGAAGACAGACCATCTGTTGATTGTTACTAACAACGTATTTGAGGATGGTATTACCTATGATACTGCGACTACAGACTACCTGCAGGCACTTGGGAAAATAAATGAGAAGCTGGCAGAGTTCGCTGATGTCGTAACAGAAGTTGTAGTTGGGATTCCGGTTCCGGTAAAGGGATGTCCGGTAGCTTGAGGGGAGTAAGGTTATGTCAGTTATAAAATCATTCTTTATATCATTTTCCATTTATTCTAAAATACCGGTTCCGCAGTTTGAATGGAAAGATGAGGACATGAAATATGTACTTTGCTTTTTTCCGTGGGTTGGTGCCGTGATTGGGATTTTAACGTATCTTTGGGGGATTATCTGTAAGGATTTTCAGCTGGGAAAGCTTT
This sequence comes from Anaerocolumna xylanovorans DSM 12503, assembly GCF_900143645.1. GTDB lineage: Bacteria > Bacillota > Clostridia > Lachnospirales > Lachnospiraceae > Anaerocolumna > Anaerocolumna xylanovorans. The sequence goes on from NZ_FRFD01000003.1 coordinate 544,062, forward strand.
TATTTGCGGCCATAGGAACAGCCATTCCCCTTCTGGTATCGGGAGGATTTCATGTGGATGGCTTTATGGATACCATGGATGCCCTCCATTCCTACCAGACAAGGGAAAGGAAGCTTGAAATTTTAAAGGATTCCCACATTGGGGCCTTTTCTGTAATACAGATAATATTCTACTATTTGATATTTACAGGGGCCTATTCTGAAATTGATGGTCTTAGAGCAATGGCAGCTGTGGGAGCAGGTTATTTCCTTTCCCGTACCATAAGCGGGATTGGGGTAGTGACACTAAAGTGCGCCAAGAAAGAAGGGCTGCTGTACCTCTTTTCCAGCAAAGCTCATGAAAAGACAGTTAAGATTTCTCTCTCTATTCAGCTCTTTTTATGTGTGCTTTTCCTGCTTTACCTGTCTGTCTTAACAGGAATTGCGGTTACGGCAGGAGCTATCCTGGCCTTTCTCTATTACCGTTACCGCTGCTACAAGGAATTTGGCGGAATAACAGGAGATACCGCAGGGTACTTAGTGACGCTTTGTGAGGCGGTTACGGTGGTGATTGTCTCGGTCTGCTGTATTGCAAAGCTGATTTAACTGTTAAAAGGAAGGGATAAAGTATGGAGTTGTATATTGGCGGATACGCCCAGGGAAAGTTAAATTATGTATTAAAACAGACAGGGATCCCTATGGATAAGGTAATAGATGCTTTGGTACTGGCAGAAAGAGGTATAAGTGAAGAAATAGGAATTGTGAACCATTTTCACCTGTTTGTAAGAAACTGCTTAAGGGAGGGCAAAAGTCCCGAGGATTTGGTGGAAGCAATTATAGCGGGAAATCCGCAACTGATTATTATCAGTGACGAAGTGGGAAATGGAATAGTGCCCATGGAAGCAGAAGAGAGAGAATACCGGGAAAGGCTTGGCCGTATTCTGTGCGGACTGGCAGAGAAAGCACTTAAGGTGGAGAGGATTATATGCGGAATTGGACAGAGAATCAAATAAATCTGATATTGATACGGCATGGAGAGACCCCCTCCAATACACTTAAAAGATACCTCGGAAAGACGGATGAAGATTTGTCGGAGGCAGGAATTGAAAAGCTTCTTTTAGAGAAAGAAAAGGGAAAATATCCGAAGGCAGATATTCTCTTTTCAAGCCCTATGAAACGGTGCATTCAGACAGCAGAAATCCTTTATGGGTGTAAGAAACCGGTTATTATTGAGGAGTGGAGAGAGATTGACTTTGGCCGCTTTGAAGGAAAAAACTACAAGGAGCTTAACGGGGATGCAGACTATCAGGCATGGATAGACAGTAACGGAGAGCTGCCTTTCCCGGAAGGGGAAAGCAGAGAAGAATTCTTGCAAAGATGCCAAAAAGGCTTGCAAAAAGCAGTGGCGGGACTGGTAAGGGAAGAAAGAGAAACACCGGTAACTGCTGCCGCGGTGGTACACGGCGGAAATATTATGGCACTCCTAAGCGCCTGTCACGGAGGAAATTACTATGATTACCAGTGTAAAAACGCAGAAGGATATATGTGTAGTTTGAAATTTCTTAACAAATCGGAGTTATCAATAGAAATAATACGAAAGTTATAGAGGGTTAGAGATGATATACCATATCGCAGGCTTCTTTGCCGGGTTTGTGCTGGATCTTATATTTGGGGATCCCTACTGGCTTCCCCATCCGGTCAGATGGATTGGTAGCCTGATTTCAAAGCTGGATCATGGACTGTTTACAGAAAAAGAGGAACTTAAAAGGGATAGCAAGAGAGAGTTTCACAGAGGAATACTCTTAGTGGTCCTGGTATTGGCTATTACGGTATTGGCTGCCTTTCTTATCCTGTATGCAGCATATAAAGTGTCTCCTTACCTGGGATTAGCAGTTGAAAGCGTTATGACCTATCAGATTCTTGCGACGAAATGCTTAAAGAAAGAGAGCATGAAGGTATATAAGAAGTTAAAGGAAAATGACCTCAATGGAGCCAGAAAGGCAGTCTCCATGATTGTAGGAAGGGATACCGATTGCCTGGATGAAGAGGGTGTTGCAAAGGCGGCCATTGAGACAGTAGCAGAAAACACCTCCGACGGCGTGATTGCACCAATGCTTTATTTGGCAATCGGGGGGCCTGTGCTTGGCTTTTTCTACAAGGCAGTCAATACCCTGGATTCCATGGTGGGATATAAGAATGACAGATATCTTCACTTTGGACGAGCGGCAGCAAAACTTGATGATGCGCTGAATTTTATTCCCGCCAGAATCAGTGCCATTCTTATGGTAATTTCCTGCTGTCTGGCAGGAAAAGAATACAACGGAAAAGATGCCCTAAGGATTTATAAAAGGGATAGAAGGAATCATGCCAGCCCCAATTCCGCCCATACAGAAGCTGCCTGTGCAGGAGCACTGGGCATACGTCTTGCGGGGGATGCCAGTTATTTTGGAAAGGTACACCATAAACCATTTATCGGGGATGAAAAAAGAACAGTAGAGTGCGAGGACATCGCCCGGGCAAACCGGCTCTTATATATAACGGCAGGGATTTGTCAGGGAATCTGTCTGATTGGACTTTTGCTGGCAGCATTTGCAGCTGCTTGTATGTAATTAGAAGAACAAAGAAATGAGAGGATTTGCAGTATGCAGCATGGCGGGGACATATACCGAAATAAAGTGAATATTGATTTTTCCGTAAATATAAATCCACTTGGAATACCGGATTCTGTGAAGAGGGCATTATTAAAAGCCGTAGGAGAGTGCGATAAATATCCGGATATTAAGGCAGAAGAGCTTATGGAAAGCATATCCAAAATGGCAGGAATTAAAAAGGATTCCATCTTACTTGGGAATGGTGCATCAGAATTATTCATGGCAGTTGTACATGCTGTTCATCCAAAACGGATTGTGATACCGGTACCCTCCTTTTATGGCTATGAAAGGACGGCGGCCTCAACCGGAGCAGAAGTTATCTATTATGAAATGAAAGAAAAATTTAATTTTTGTCTGGATGAGGGCATCAAAGAATTTCTTACGGAAGGAACAGATTTACTGTTCTTAGCAAATCCCAACAATCCGGTGGGAAATATGATAGAAGATTCACTGTTAGAGCAGATTGCTAAGGAATGTAAGAAAAAACAGATTCTTATTGTGCTGGATGAATGTTTTTTGGAATTTACCGGAGAGGAAGAAAAACGCAGCTTTAAAAACAAACTGAAAGAGTACCCAAATGTCGTTGTTGTCCGTGCCTTTACCAAGATATTTGCCATACCCGGGGTAAGACTTGGATACCTCTTTTGTGAAAATCAGGAGCTAAGGGATGCAATCAGGAAGCAGATTCCGGAATGGAACCTGTCTGTTTTTGCACAAACTGCCGGCAGGGTAGCTTGTGAAGAGGCGGATTATATGAAAAGGACTGTTCATTTGGTAAAGGAGGAACGGGAATACCTAACGAGTGAGTTGGAGCAAATAGATATAAAAGTATATCCTTCCCATGCAGATTATCTTTTGCTAAAGACAGAGCTGCCGCTTTATGAAATGCTTCTCGGCAAAGAGATACTGATCAGGGATTGCCGTAATTTCAGAGGCCTGGAAAAGGGTTATTACCGGATTGCAGTAAAAAATCATGCCGAAAATGAACAATTGATAAATACGATAAAAAGAATTAAAAAATTTGAAGCTACAGAAAAGACAGAAGAGATAGAATTTGTACTCCCGGAGGAGATTGAAAAGAGAAGCTTTGAAATTATATCGGAAGAATTAAAAGAGAAAAATATCGAATTAAAACCGGAGCAGGAGATGGTTACGAAGCGGGTCATCCATACCAGTGCGGATTTTGATTATGCAGATACACTTACCTTTTCAAAAGGAGCGGTAGAAAAAGCAAAGGAATTAATAAAGAACGGTGCCGATATCGTAACGGATACCAATATGGCCCTGGCAGGAATCAATAAGACAATATTAGCGCACTATGGCGGACAGGCTCATTGCTTTATGGCAGAGAAAGAAGTAAGTGAACTGGCAAAACAAAATCATTCAACCAGAGCTGCAGTCAGCATGGAAATGGCGGCTAAAATAGAAAAGCCGGTGATATTCGCTATTGGAAATGCACCTACTGCACTGCTTAAGCTGCATGAAATGATAGAAAAGGGAACCTGCTATCCGGCCTTTATTATCGGGGTACCGGTCGGTTTCGTTAATGTGGTGCCGGCAAAGGAATTAATAATAACTACGGATATACCATTTATCATAAACCGTGGCAGAAAAGGCGGAAGCAATGTGGCGGCGGCAATCGTAAATGCCATTCTCTATGAGATGGAAAGAGAAGGGGCTGCAAAATAATCCGTATTTTGTGCTGCGCACAAAGTCCCCAGACTTTGAAAGGAGCATGGGTGTAAATATGAGATACGGCTTTACAACCGGAAGCTGTGCGGCGGCGGCAGCAAAAGCAGCCGCGTATATGCTGTTAACAGGGAAAGAGAAGAAGACAATTACAATTGATACCCCCAAAGGGATACCTTTTCAGGCAAAGATAGAAGAGATAACGAGAACTGAAACCATAGTAAGCTGTGCCGTCAGAAAGGACAGCGGAGATGATCCCGATGTTACCAATGGGACACTGGTTTTTGCCGCAGTCTCTCTGACTGATAAACCGGAAGAGACTGGAGAGCTAAGCATAATAATTGACGGCGGTTTTGGAGTAGGCAGAGTGACAAAGCCGGGGCTGGACCAGCCGGTTGGCAGTGCGGCTATCAATCACGTACCAAGAGAGATGATTGCAAAAGAAGTAGCAGAAATCTGCGGGCTTACGGATTACAAAGGCACTGTAAAGATATTGATATCCGTCCCTGCCGGGGAGAAGCTGGCAGAACAGACCTTTAACCCCAGACTTGGAATAGCAGGCGGTATTTCTATTCTTGGCACCACCGGGATTGTAGAACCAATGAGCAGCAGGGCATTGCTTGATACTATACGGGTAGAACTAAATGTAAAAAGGGCGGAAGGCTGTAAGGCCATTGCGGCGGCGCCGGGAAATTATGGACAGGCTTTTATGAAGGAAACATATGGGTATGAGCTTGACAGGAGTGTCAAGTGCAGTAATTTCATCGGAGATACCATTGATATGGCAATAGAAACAGGCTTTGAAGAGATGCTCTTAACCGGCCATATTGGGAAGTTAGTTAAGCTTTCCGGCGGAATGATGAATACCCATTCGAAGGAAGGAGACTGCCGGTTGGAGCTTATGGCCGCCGCCGGAATACAGGCCGGAATAGAGGCAGAAGCCGCAAGAGCAATTCTTGGCTGTGTTACAACAGAAGAAGCAGTCAGAGTATTAGAAATGAGCGGATGCTTAAAGGAAGCCATGGATATGATTATGGGAAAAGCCTGCTTTTACCTGAATAAACGGGCAGCCGGAAAGCTTCACATAGAATGTATCATGTATGCAAATGAATTTGGAGAACTGGCAAGAAGCAGCGGAGCAGGGGAACTATTACAAAGAATCAGGAAGGCAGGGGAATAAAGATGGTCTATTTTGTAGGAGCCGGTACCGGGGCGGTGGATTTAATTACTGTGAGAGGAAAGAAACTCTTAGAAATGGCAGATGTGGTTATCTATGCAGGGTCTCTTGTCAACACAGAGCTCTTAGAATATACCGGAAAGACTTGCAGGATTCACAACAGCGCAAAGATGACACTGGAGGAAGTAATAGAGGTGGTAAAGCAGGCGGAGGCAGAAGGAAAGACAACTGTACGCCTTCATACGGGGGATCCCAGTGTTTACGGAGCTGTGAGAGAGCAGATGGATATTTTGGAAGAGCTTGGAATAGCTTATGAGAGCTGTCCTGGAGTCAGTGCCTGTTTTGGAGCTGCTGCTTCTTTAAATATTGAATACACCCTGCCGGGAATTTCACAAAGCCTGATTATTACCAGAATGGAAGGAAAGACTTCCGTGCCGGAGGCAGAGAGTATTGAAAGCCTGGCAGCACATAAGGCTTCCATGGCTATTTATCTAAGTACAGGCATGCTTAAGGAACTAAGCGAAAGGCTGATAAAGGGAGGGTATCTTCCCGGTACGCCGGCGGCCATTGTCTATAAGGCCACCTGGACAGAGGAGGAAGCATACCTTTGTACCGTTGAAACTCTGGCTGAAACAGCAAAGGCCCATAATATAACAAAGACAGCCTTGGTTTTAGCAGGGGATGCCATAGCCCATCAGAATTATAAGCGTTCCAGATTATATGCACCGGACTTTGAAACGGAATTCCGGGAGAAAAAGATATGAAGATTAGTATAATCAGCTTTACAAAAAGGGGAATGGCGCTTTCCCTTAAATTAAAGGAAGTTCTAAAAGAGGAAAGAGAAATAGCGTTATTTACAAAGCATGGAGCTTCTATCAATAAAGTGTCTGATTATCCGGGAATAATACACATAACAGAAAGCCTGGGACAGTGGACAAAAGGGCAGTTTGAAGCAAATAGTGCATTGTTATTTATCGGAGCCTGCGCAATAGCTGTCCGTGCCATTGCCCCCTTTGTAAAGGATAAGCTCTCCGATCCGCCGGTGCTGGTAATGGATGAAGCAGGAAGATTTGTAATTCCTGTATTATCCGGGCATTACGGAGGGGCTAACGAACTGGCAGAAGAAATTGCAGAAGCTTTAAGTGCCACGGCAGTAATTACGACAGCCACGGATGTAAACGGTCTTTTTGCGGTGGATGTATTTGCAAGAAAGAATAATCTTGCCATCTGTGGCCGAAGCGGAATCGAGAAAGTGTCTTCTGCGGTTTTAAATGGGGAAAGGGTAACAGTGGCGGTTGCGGAGGAATATACTGGACAGGTGCCAAAGGAGCTGACTTTTGTCTCTTATCCGACCGAAGGGAAAGTATCGGTTGTCATCTCTCCTTTTATAGAGAATTCAGAAAGAGCAGACTTACAGCTATGCCCAAAAGCCTATGTAATAGGAGTTGGCTGCAAGCGCGGCAAATCTTTTAAAGAGATAGAGAAAATAATCAATAAGCAGTTAGAACGTGCTGGGTTACGGATAGAAGCAGTAGCAGCCCTTGCTTCCATTGACCGCAAGAAGGAAGAGGCTGGATTGCTTCAATATGCAAAGGAGTATAAGCTTCCCTTTCTGACCTTTTCCGGTGAGTTATTAAGCGGCACCCGGGGGGAATTTACCTCTTCTTCCTTTGTGAAAGAGCAGGTGGGAGTTGATAATGTTTGTGAACGCTCTGCTATGGCAGCCTGCGGCGAAGACGGAGAGATTATATTACCCAAATATGCAGAAAACGGAATTACAATTTCAATAGCAAAGAAGAAATGGAGTGTAGCCTTTGATGGAACATAATATCTACGTAGTCGGAATGGGGCCGGGAGCCGAGGAAATGATGACCTTTCAGGCTGTCAAAGCATTAGAAGACAGTGATGTCATTATTGGCTACCCTGTGTACTTAAGTCTGTTAGGAGAGCGCTTTACAGGAAAGGAATTCTTATCCACACCCATGAAAAAGGAAGTCGAGCGCTGCAGGATGTGCTTTGAAGAAGCGGAGAAAGGGAAAAAGGTAGCAATGCTTTGCAGCGGGGATGCGGGAGTTTACGGAATGGCTTCCTTGCTGTATGAAATCGGTAAGGAGTACCCAGAGTGCGAGCTTACCGTTATTCCCGGAATAACCGCTGCCAATAGCGGCGCAGCCTTACTTGGAGCTCCTTTAAATCATGATTATTGTGTTATAAGCCTAAGTGATTTATTAACGCCCTGGGAACAGATTGAAAAGAGACTTAAAGCTGCGGCAAGCGGGGATTTTGGTATTGCATTGTATAACCCCTCCAGCCATAAAAGGGCGGATTATTTAAAAAAAGCCTGTGAGATTTTATTAGAGCAGATAGAAGAAGAGAGGGCTTGCGGGTTTGCAGAGAACATAGGAAGAGAAGGAACAAGAATAGTTACCTGTACCTTAAAAGAACTAAAGGATATGCAGGTAAATATGTTCACAACAGTATTCATCGGTAATTCCAGGACAGAACTTATAGATGGAAAACTGGTGGCAAAAAGAGGATATCATCTATGAAGCAGATACTGATTTTTTCAGGTACAACAGAAGGACGGAGACTGGCAGAGGTTTTGTGCAAAAGCGGCATTCTCTGCACAGTCTGTGTAGCCACGGAATATGGGGAAATGGTCATGGAAAAGCTTGAAGGGCTTACGGTCTGCCAGGGCAGAATGACTGCTATGGAGATGAAGTCTTTCATTACAGAAGGGGACTATCTTGCAGTGGTAGATGCCACCCATCCCTTTGCAACGGTTGTTTCTGAAAATATCAGGATCAGTATGGCAGAGGGCACGATACCTTATCTGCGCTTAAAGCGGGATACGAAAAGCAAACTGCCGGAGGAAAAGAACATATTCTATTATTCGGACAGTCATGAATGTGCACAAGCTTTAAGAGAGACTGCCGGGAATATTCTTCTCACTACAGGAAGCAAGGATTTAAGCATATACAGCCGTATAACAGATCTTAAGGGCCGTTTGTATGTAAGGGTGCTGCCGGAGCCCCATAGTGTTTCCCTTTGCTATGAGAATGAAATATCCGGAAAACAGATAATTGCCATGCAGGGCCCTTTTTCTGTGGAAATGAATGAAGCAGTCATAAAGCAGTATAACATTAGCTGCCTGGTAACGAAGGAAAGCGGAAACACCGGTGGATTCCTTCAAAAAATACAGGCAGCGGAGAACACCGGTATTAAGGTAATGGTAATCGGAAATCCCGAAGGGACAGAAGGTTTAACTGCCAAAGAAGTCTGCAAAGAATTAGAGAAGCTGACCGGTAAAACACTCATGGGAGAAGAGGAAATGCAGATTGCTCTCATCGGTATGGGAATGGGAAACCTAAAACTTTTGACAGGGGAAGCAGAAGAGAGGATAACAAAAGCAGAGGTAATCATGGGGGCGGAGAGACTTCTCAAAGAGATTCCCTGGCAGAAAGAAAAGGTCCCTTACTACCTGGCAAAGGATATTATTCCATATTTAAAAGAGAACAGGGTTAATCATGCAGCCATTCTTTTTTCGGGAGATACCGGTTTTTACAGCGGGGCGGAAAAGCTTTATGAGGAATTAAAGAAAGAAATAGGAGGGGGAGGGCTAAAGGCAGAAGTAAGTATTTATCCCGGAATTTCCTCCGTATCCTATCTTGCAGCAAGACTTGGGACAAGCTGGCAGGATGCAAAAGTTTTAAGTATCCATGGGAGAGAAGCCAATGTGTCAGAGGCTGTCAGGGCAAACCGGAAGACCTTCCTGCTGGTATCGGGGGTCACGGATATGAGGACACTTGGTTCAATGTTTATAACAGCAGGCATGGAAGATATAAGGATATCGGCAGGATATCAGCTTTCTTATCCAGAGGAGAAGGTTATGGACCTTTCCCCTGCTGACTGTCTTACATTGGAAAAGGAAGGGCTTTATGCCTGTCTGATTGAGAATAAAGATGCAGGAAAAATAAGTGTAACCCATGGACTGCCGGATACATCCTTCATAAGGGGAAAGGTCCCTATGACCAAGGAGGAAGTAAGGGAAGTATCCATCTGTAAGCTTGGTTTGACAAAAGAAGCCATCCTTTATGATGTGGGAAGCGGTACCGGCTCCATTGCAGCGGAATGCGCAAGGTTATCGGAGAGTATACAGGTCTTTGCCATTGAAAAGAAAGAAGAAGCGGCAGAGCTTACCCGCGAAAACCGTACCCGGTTTGGTCTTTCCAACATAACGGTGGTAAAGGGAGAAGCACCGGAGGCACTTAAGGGGCTGCCGCCTCCAACTCATGTATTTATTGGGGGCAGCAGTGGAAATATGAAGGAAATTCTTAACTGTTTGTATCAGAAGAACCCTAAGGCACGAATTGTTATCAATGCCATAACCTTAGAAACTATCAGTGAGGTAACAAATCTCCTTAAAACCCTGCCCGTGGAAAAAGAAGAGATTGTCCAGCTACAGGTAAGCCGGGCCGGCATAACAGGCAGCTATCACCTGATGCAGGCAGAGAACCCGGTCTATATCATATCCTTTTTCTTTACAGAGGACAGAAGGGGTGAGAAGGAATGAAAGCACCAAGAATCATGATTGCCGCAACGGGAAGCGGCAGCGGAAAGACACTTCTTACCTGCGCACTGTTACAGGTCATGGCAGACATGGGAAAAAGAACCGCTGCCTTTAAATGCGGGCCGGATTATATTGATCCCATGTTTCATGAGAAGGTAATCGGAGTGCCGTCAAAGAATCTGGATACTTTTTTTACCGATGAAAATACCACCAGATATTTATTGTTAGAGGGGGCAAAGGAAAAGGATATATCCATTATTGAAGGCGTTATGGGGCTTTATGACGGGCTGGGCGGTATAAAAGAAGAAGCCTCTTCTTATCATCTGGCAAGAGCAACGAAAACTCCTGTTATTTTGGCCATTGATGCCCATGGCATGGGAAGGTCGGTAATTCCCTTAATCAGCGGATTTTTGCAGTATGATACGCAACATCTGATAAAGGGCGTGCTGTTAAACGGAATTACAGGGATGTTTTATGAGCTTATAAAACCGGAGATTGAAAAGCAGCTGCCGGTAACGGTACTTGGATATTTCCCAAGGCAAAAGGATGTAAAGCTGGAAAGCCGCCATCTGGGACTGAAAATGCCGGGGGAGATAGAAGGCTTAAAGGAAGAGGTAAAACGGCTGGCAGCTGTTATGGCTGGGGCTGTTGATATAAGAAAAATAGTAACCATTGCCAGAGAGGCAGATGACCTTAAGGCAGAGGAGATAGTAATCTCTCCGGGAAGTACAAAGGTACGGATTGGAATAGCAAAGGATGAGGCCTTTTGCTTCTACTATGAAGATAACTTAAGGCTGCTGCAAAAGTATAATGCAGAGTTGGTTTTCTTCTCGCCGCTATGGGATAAGGAGCTTCCTAAGAATCTGCAAGGCATTATTTTAGGAGGCGGGTACCCGGAGCTTTACGCAAAGCCTTTAGCTGAAAATGAAGGGATGAAAGAAAGCATCAAAGCAGCTATAAGTCAGGGGATGCCCTCTATTGCAGAGTGCGGGGGCTTTCTGTATCTGCATGAAACCTTAAAGAATGCAGAAGGAGAAGTCTTTCCGATGGTTGGTGCGGTAAAGGGAACCTGTCATTATACCGGAAAGCTGGTACGCTTTGGATATATCGAGATTACTGCAGGCACAGAAAGCTATCTGGGTGAGAATACAAAAATCAGGGGACATGAATTTCATTACTTTGACAGTACGGATAACGGAGCCTCCTGTGTGGCACAAAAACCTGTGACAGAAAGAAACTGGCAGTGTGTCCATGCAGGAAAGAATCACTGGTGGGGGTTTCCACACTTATATTATTACTCCAATACGGAATATGTCAGCCGGTTTTTAGAGAGGGCAGGTAACTATGAAGAAAACGCACAGCCATGTATCGATTGATTATTATGCCTATATATCGGGTTTAGGTAACTGGAATACGGTTTATAAGGTGATTTTTTCACTGGGAGCACTGATAACAGTGATAGCCGCTAACTCGGTTTTCATTTCTGCTGCAACCATAATCTTTATGTTGTATTTAAACGTTGTTATTGGAAAAATACATGGAATGGATTATCTTAGGTTGCTGTGGGTTCCGGCGGCGTTTATCCTGCTTGGGGGAATCGCAATTATGATTCAGTTTGGAAGCGGAGCGGGCAGCTTGTTTTCTATCCGTTTTTTCTGGACGAGACTATATATCACAACGGATAATCTAAGGCTGTCATTAAATACAGCCTTAAAGGCCTTTGCAGCAATCAGTGCTTTTTATATGGTAACTCTTTCTACCCCCATGGGAGAAATTATCTCGGTGTTTCGAAAGGTACGGGTACCGGGACTGATATTGGAGCTGATGCACCTGATCTACCGCTACATATTTATCCTTTCTGATACAAACCGGGCGCAGAAAGAAGCGGCAAAATCCAGAAACGGATACTGTGACCTAAAGACTTCCTTTCGTACCTTTAGCGGGGAAATTGCCAATCTTTTCGTTATGTCCATGAAAAAGGCGGATATGTACTATGATGCTATGGAAGCCAGAGGCTATGAAGGAGACTGTGATTTCTGGGAAGAGAAAAAGGCACTGACAGGAGGACAGCTGGTATATGGTTTCTTGTACGGGGCACTGCTGATACTGATTTTTTTCATAGAAAGGAGGAGTTAAAATGAAAGAGAAAATTCTGGAGGTCAGCGGGCTAACCTTTGCTTATGATAAGAGCCGGAATGCCTTAGAGGATATTAATGTTACGATTTATCAGAATGAAAAAATAGCAGTACTTGGTGCCAATGGGGCAGGAAAGTCCACCTTCTTTCTCAATCTGAACGGAGTCAGGGAGCCAATGCAGGGTGAAATCCGTTACCGTGGTGAAGTTATAGGCAAGAAGGATAAGGTTAAGTTAAGAAGGCATGTAGGAATTATATTTCAGGATCCGGACAGCCAGATTATTGCGTCTACGGTTAAGGCAGAGGTAGCCTTTGGCCCCATGAACATGAAGCTTGACAGGGATGAAGTAGAGAAAAGGACCATGGCTGCCATCAAAGAAATGAATCTTGAGAGTTATACGATGAGGCCGCCCCATTATTTAAGCGGCGGAGAGAAGAAGAGGGTCAGTATTGCGGATATTCTGGCAATGGACTGTGAAGTGATGATTTTTGATGAGCCGACAGCCTCCTTAGATCCGGTAAATGCCCAGATGTTAGAGGATGTATTAAATAGAATGGAGGAGGAAGGCAGAACAATCCTTCTCTCTACCCATGACGTGGATTTTGCTTACCGCTTTGCAGAACGGGTACTGGTTTTTTTCGATGGGAAGCTGATAGGGGATGACACACCGCAGAAAATTTTTCAGAATGAAGAACTGTTAAAGCTGGCAAATCTGAAAAAGCCTGTTTTCTTAGAGCTATACGAATTATTAAGGGAAAAGGGAAAAGTAAAGGAAACATCAGCCTATCCAAGGCAGTTGGCAGAGCTTGATTTGCTCTTATGATTTGCTTTTAAAAGTAAAGGCAGCAAATTTTATATTTGTTCCAAATAAATTTATGAAAAGAGGTAGTAAAAATGTCAAAGAAACAAAAAAAACTGATTGCAGTTCTTGCAGTCCTGTCGGTAATCTTTAGTATTACCCCAAATGCTTATGCAATGCACATAATGGAGGGTTATCTTCCGCCGAAGTACTGTATTGCATGGGGAATCCTGTGCATTCCGTTTTTAGTAGCGGGCTTTTTATCCATTAAGAAGAAATTACAGGATAACAGAAAGAATATTACCCTGCTTGCCATGGCCGGAGCCTTTATTTTCGTGATTTCTTCCTTGAAAATCCCTTCTGTAACAGGAAGCTGTTCCCATATGACGGGAACAGGCCTTGGAGCTATCCTTTTCGGATTTAGTACGGTTAGTATCCTTGGTATTATCGTACTGCTCTTCCAGGCAATTCTTCTTGCCCACGGAGGACTTACGACTCTTGGGGCCAATACTTTTTCCATGGCAATTGCAGGTCCCCTTTTAAGCTACGGAATTTATAAGCTATGTAAAAAATTAAAGGTAAACCGTATGGTTTCTATCTTTTTAGCAGCATTCCTTGGTGATATCTTTACCTACAGTGTAACCAGCTTCCAGCTTGCCTTAAGCTATCCTTCAACCGAAGGCGGAGTAATGGCTTCTGTTGGAAAATTCCTTGGCGTATTTGCACCGACACAGCTTCCCCTTGCGGTACTGGAAGGAATTCTGACAGTTCTTATCATTATGGCACTGGAGAATTACGCACAGCCGGAATTAAAGGCAATCAATTTTATCAAAGAGGGAGAGTAGTTGAAATGAAAAAGTCAAAAAAAACCGTTATTATATTAATTCTTATTGCAGTCCTGATTGCAATGATACCGCTTTTCGCATTAAAGGGAGCGGAATTCGGAGGTTCTGACGATGCAGGCAGCGTGATGATCGACCAGATTACCGGAGGGTATCAGCCCTGGTTTACACCGGTCTTAGAAACACTCATACACGGTGAACTTCCGGGGGAAGTAGAGAGCCTTTTCTTCTGTCTTCAGACCGGTATCGGGGTGGGCATTATAGCTTTTATTATGGGACGCTTCGTAGAGCGTAAAAGGTGGACTGCCGGTAAGGCGGATAAAGCATGAAAAAAGGCATTCTGATTGTAAGCTTTGGAACTACATATAGAGAAACCAGAGAAAAAAATATTGAAAGAATGGTAACAGCAGTCCGGGAAGCTTTCCCGGACTGGCAGGTCTGCCAGGCATATTCCAGTAATACTGTAAGAAATATCTTAAAAAAGAGGGATAACCTGATTATCCCCGAACCCAGGGAAGCACTGCTTCAGATGAAAGAGGATGGGATTACCCAGGCTGCCATACTTCCTACCCATATTATTGATGGTATTGAAAATAACCGGATGAAGCAGACGATTAGAGAATGCCGTGACTTATTTACTAAGATTACGACAGCCAGCGTTCTTTTAGATAGGGAAGAAGACTACAAGGCCGTAGCAAAAGAGCTATGGGAAGAGGTCAAAACTACTGCAAAAGATACTCCCGTAATTTTTATGGGGCATGGCTCACTGCATGAAGCAGATAAAAGTTATGAAAAGCTGGAAAAAGAGCTAAGAAGCTATTCCCGAAAAGAAATTTATATTGCCACAGTGGAAGGCAGTATTACCATTGAGCCAGTAATAGAACGGCTGAAAGCTCTTAAGAGAAAAGAAAAAAACGTCCTTTTGATGCCCTTTATGCTGGTAGCAGGAGACCATGCAACCAATGATATGGCAGGAGAGAGTGATTCCTTTGCATCAAGGTTAAGGGCAGAGGGTTATGAAGCAAGATGTATATTAAAAGGGCTTGGTGAGTATAAGAGTATCCGTAATATTTACATTGAGCATTTGAAAGAAGTCTTAGAGTAAGATATTAATTTTGGAAAGGCTGTAACATAAATGAGAAGTATTTTATATGGAATAGGGGTGGGGCCGGGAGATCCGGAACTGCTGACATTAAAAGCATTACGGTGTATCAAAGAAAGCGATGTTATCATTCTGCCTTCACAGCCGAAGGAGGAATGCTATGCCTATAACATTGTCAAAAAAGTATATCCGCAGATTGATGAAAAAGAAATTGTATGCCTGCCTTTTCCTATGATAAAAGAGAAAGAAAAGCTTAAAAAAGCCCATGATGAGATTTATGGCAGGATAGCGGAATACCTGGCAGAGCAAAAAGCGGTAGCTTTCCTGACTATTGGAGATCCTTGTGTGTATTCCACCTACAGCTACATTCATACCCGAGTGACAGAGGACGGAGGAAATGCAGTTATTATAAATGGAGTCCCATCCTTTTGCGCAGTTTCCGGGGCACTTGGTATTTCTTTGGGGGATAATAAGGATGAGATACATATCATCCCTGCCTCTTATGATATCATGGATACACTCAATCTAAAGGGGACCAGAATCTATATGAAGTCCGGGGAGAAGCTAAAAGATCTGAAAGAAGCCCTTCTTAAGCATGGGCCTGAAAAATACGAGGTTTATGCGGTCTCAAACTGCGGTATGGAGAATGAGAAGATAAGGATAGGACTTAATAGCCTGGATGAAAAAAGCGGTTATCTGACAGTGGTAATTGTGAAAGAAAAGAAAGCTTTGACTATCTCCTAAAACAAATGTACAATAAATATCGTACAATTATGAACGGACAGAAAGAAGCGGACAAAATGCAGCAGTTAATAAATCTTCAGTTTACCATGTTTAGTATGATAGCTGCGGGAGTAATCCTGAAAAAAATTGGAATCATCGGAGAGGAAGGACAGAAGAACCTGACAGATTTGGTAATCTATCTGATACTGCCCTGTAATATCATAAAATCCTTTATGGTTGAATTTTCAACGAATATATTAGTTACCTTTGCAGGGGTTCTGATAATATCTGTACTGATACAGATAGGCTGTACCATACTTGGACATGTTCTGTATAATAGAATTGAACTGCCCAAGAAGAAATGCCTGCAATACGGTACCATCTGTTCCAATGCGGGCTTTTTGGGAAATCCGGTAGCAGAAGGAGTCTTTGGAACTATGGGACTTACCTTGGCATCCATTTATCTCATTCCCCAGAGAATTGTTATGTGGTCTGCCGGGATTTCCGTATTCACAGAATCTCCCGATAAAAAGACACTGGTAAAAAAGGTGCTTACACATCCATGTATTATAGCCTGTATAGCTGGAATTCTGCTTATGGTAAGCCAGTATAAGCTGCCGGGCTTTTTGGTATCCTCCATACAGACTCTTAGCAATTGCAATACAGCTCTTTCCATGATGGTAATCGGCATGATACTTGCCGATATTAATATAAAGCAAATGTTAGACTGGAAGGTTTGCTACTATACGGTAATCCGGCTGATATTAATCCCATTGGTTATTTACATACCCTGCAGAATTCTTAATCTGGATCCATTGGTAACCGGAGTCTGTGTATTGCTGGCAGCAATGCCTGCCGGTGCAACCACAAGTATTCTTGCATCAAAATATAACGGAGATGCTGCTTTTGCAACCAATCTGGTCATCTTTTCGACACTGGTATCCCTGATTACAACACCGGTATGGAGTGCCATCCTTCTAGTGTGAAAAAGACAATTTATTCAATGTGAAGTTAATGTTAGTAGTGTCCACCGGAATATAATGCTTCGTTACAATAAAAGGTATTTTTCTGTCATCTGACAGCGTTTCCTGTATCATTAAGAAATGTCCTTTTTCAGATAAGGTATATTTCTGGGCGGTGAAGTTGCCGGCACCGGAAAAACGTATGTTAATACGTGTATTATCTGATTTCTCATAAACGGCTTTTTGAATAAAATTCAGAAAGCTTATGTTATCTTTTAAATCAATATCATATTTCGTAATAGTCTCAACAGGCAGAAAAGAAAGTGAATAGGCAAATACCCGGTCCTCATTTTTATACCACCTGTCAGCAATCACAACAACAGGTGTTTTCTGCTGAAGGGTCCTTGCTATAGATTCGGAAGGCGGTTCAATCCGAAATTCCAGCTCCGTCTTATCCGGGGTAATGGAGCACCAGTTGTAAACGGGATGGCCTGTAAATGGGTGTTCAAAAGAGACCGTATTTTTCTCATCCATAATAAAGGTTCCTTTTCCTCTGATGTTATTGATTAAACCGTCTTCTTTTAACAGGGAAAGGGCCTGGCGAAGGGTCATCCTGCTTACGCCCATCATTCTGGCAAGTTCGGGTTCACTTGGAAGCTGGCTTCCCGGCTGGAATTCACCATGAATAATTTTAAGATAAAGAGCATCGTATATCTTAACATATTTCAGCTTCTTCTGTTTTTCTTCTGAAATATTTGTTTCTAATCTGTTGTTATCCTCTATATTCATACTGTCTCCTTTGTCTAGACAAGTTGCTTGACGAATATCTAACTATTCCAAGTATACCCTAATTAATATGGCATGTCAAATGCTATAAAAGCACAACAAGCTAAAGTAAAAGATAGAATATTATAGTAATAATGTACAAATAATATAATGATATAATAAGGTATTGGGAATGATTTTACTGAAAGCCATGTGAATAAACAGTTGACAATATGGTAATATAAATGGTATTATACATGTATAAATTAATAGACATACTTGTCTAAAACAATCAGCTAAGTGAAGAGCAAATTTCAATTATATGTTTAGGAATATCAAATCAAAGATTGGTATTCACGAAAGGAGTCAATATGAAATACGCAGAAGAAGGAATGCAGTATCATCTTGCCATTAAAAAGGGAGATGTAGGAAGGTATGTGATTCTCCCGGGAGATCCCAAGAGATGCTCTATGATTGCCCAATATTTTGATGATGCCAAGTTAGTGGCAGACAGCAGGGAGTTTGTTACTTATACGGGATATCTGGAAGGAGAAAAGGTAAGTGTTACTTCTACCGGTATTGGCGGACCTTCTGCCTCCATAGCCATGGAAGAGCTTGTAAAGAGCGGTGCGGATACCTTTATCCGTGTTGGAACCTGCGGCGGCATGGACAAGGAAGTAAAAGGCGGAGATATTGTAGTTGCTACCGGTGCCATTCGTATGGAAGGTACCAGCAAAGAATATGCTCCTATTGAGTTCCCGGCAGTAGCTGATATTGAGGTTACCAATGCTTTAATACAGGCATCCAAGAACCTGGGAAATACCTACCATGCAGGAATAGTAGAATGCAAGGATGCATTTTACGGACAGCACGAGCCTGAAACAAAGCCCGTAAGCTATGAATTAATGAGTAAATGGGAAGCCTGGCTCCGTTTGGGCTGCAAAGCTTCTGAAATGGAATCGGCAGCACTGTTTGTTGTAGCGAATTATTTGAGAGTTCGCTGCGGCTCTAATTTCCTGGTAGTTGCAAATCAGGAGAGAGAGAAGGCAGGCCTTGATAATCCGATAGTTCATGATACGGATGCAGCAGTTAAGGTTGGTGTAGAAGCACTTAGAATATTAATTAAACAGGACCGTTTAAATAAATAAGGTTAAAAATTAATGAAGCTGCGGATATCCGGATTGGTGTTAAGAATTCGGTTATCCGCAGCTTCTTTCATTTGTCTCAATAGGTTTCATTAAAAAGTTTCATTAAAAAGTTTCATTAAAAAGTTATATCAATAAGTTGTATCCGTAAGTTTGTTCAGAGATTTGCTTTATAATCTCTGGTATACAGGAACACCGTCTACAAATGTCAAGTCTACCCTTACACGGCGGACGTCTTCTAAGGCAGTCTTAAAAATGTTTTCGCTTAATACTGTAATATCTGCCTTTTTACCTTCTTCCAACGTACCCAGAATATCTTCACAGGATAAATTATAGGAACCGCCCCTGGTCCATGCCGTTAACAGCTCTGATACCGTAAGGGTGTTTTCCTTGTTATAAGGTTCTCCGCCTTCCGGGAACCAGCCGCCGCAGGCGTGGTAGATGGATTCTGGAATATTGTCAATCAGTAAGGGAAGATCTGTTGCGCAGGATATGGTAACATTGCTGTCGGCCATCTTTCTGCGGTTCCAGTAATAACGTCCCCGTTCTTTGCCGATTTTCTCTTCGATCATGGCAAGCTTACTGCTTCTTTTGGCTATTGACTGGATCTGCGGATAGATTTCTGCTATGATGCCAAGTTCTCCCATACGCGCTAAATCCACCGGATCACTGAATTCCAGATCCGTAATACTGTGGCGGTTTAACAGCTTTCCGTCGGGTTTCTTCTGGCATTTATCCAATATTTCGATTGCCTTATGAATGGCAGCGTCTCCCTGTGCATGAAGCGAGAAACGAAAGCCAAGCTTATCGGCTGCAAGTACTTCCTGTTCAATCTTTTCATAATCGATTTCCTGATTGCAGTAAAGTTCCGGAGCACAGGTGTAGGGTTCCTTTAAGTCAGCGCATAACTGGCTGACAGAACCGTCCGTCATTTTGTTAAATCCTAAGAAGCGGACAAACTCCCCGTGAAAATGGTCTCTCATTTCCAGGGCATACCCTATATTGGCATCGGCACCAACAGGTTGGCTCATGAAATTAACACGAAGAGTCAACTGTGAGGTCTTCTCCAATTCTTCTAAAATATCAGTAAAGCCATAGAAATCATCAAAACCCATCTCTTTTACAGAGGTAACACCCCTGCTGTTTAACATTGCCATATAGTCTTTAAAGGCAGATATGATAAATTCCCGGTTGCTTAATACCTCTTTTAACAGCCTCCAATAGCTTTCAGGATAGCAGGAGGCGGGTGTGAACTGGTATAGGTCCATTGCAGACTTATTTATGATGCAGGTCTCACCGTTTCTTTCAAATAATATAACGGGAGTGGAGCCAAAGGCATCTTCGATTGCCTGTAAGGTGTTGCTGTCATTTGGAAAAGCTTCCATATTCCATCCGTGTCCCAGAACAAGAGTACCGTTAAACAGAGGGGATTCTTTCAGAAGCAGGATAGCTTCTAAGGCAGTAGCCGCCTTACTGATATCAACACCTGCAGAACCTGTTACAAATCCGGTAAAAAAGCAGTGAACATCAGAAAAACCAGGACAGATTACCTTATCACCCAAGTCATAGATTTTAGTATTTTGGGAAATGAATTCGCAGCCGTCACCGGTACCTGCAGAGAGTATTTTGTTACCCGATACAGCTACATAGCCATTTATAAGGGGAGTGTCCGAGGCTGTGAATATTGCAGTAGAACGCAGTAAAATATCTGCGGTTTGTTTATTTGACATAATATGCTCCTTTCAATTTTAAATGACATGCTTTGGATGCGGTTTCCAAAACAGTCTGGTTGAAAGGTTATATATGAGTGATGGATAAATATATACCAATTAATAATATACCACAGAGAAGGAAAAGAATCAATATTCTATTTTCAACGGGTATTGACTCCCGCAGAAAGTAGTGGTATAGTTAAATTGTAAATTGGTATAGAAACACATGAATCATATCTATGCCATATCAACTTTCCATACACACTTTGCAGACAGGAACCAACGGATGGAAATTGATAATGAAGGAGATAATATATGCTTAAATTCGATGAAGAAAAACAGAGAAACGGTATAAATGGTGCGTTGGCACTTAGAGACAGAATTAATGAAGTTGCAGACAGGATTTGTGAGGAAGGCTATCGAAATATCTGCTGGTTAGGTATTGGCGGCACGTATGCCTCCTGCATGCAGACACTGGTTCACATGAATGAATTCACAGAAATTGATACATTTGTCGAAAATGCCGCGGAATACTGCGCGACAGGTAACAGGCGGATTGGCAAGGGCAGTATTGTAATCATCTCATCTGTCACCGGAAGTACGGAAGAAATGGTACGCGGCGTAGAGAAAGCACAGGAAGCAGGTGCGAAAGTATTTGGTTTTATTGATGTTGAGACAGCGGCCCTGGCACAGATGGTGGATTATGAGATTGCCTATCCTGCCAATGAGCAGTTAAAGTTCTTTATGGCGGCAGACCGTTTTATGTTCAACAAAAGAGAATTCCCGGAATATAACCGTTTCTACGAAGAAATGGATGCCCACCTGGCAAGTGCTTTAATAGAGGCAGAAAAGGAAGCGGACGAATTCGGCAGAGAGTTTGCTAAAAAGCATAAAGATGATGCAATCCATTACTTTGTCGGTGCCGGAAACCAGTGGGGGGCTGCCTATTCCTATGCTATGTGCTACTGGGAAGAACAGCACTGGATCCGTACAAAGTCCATCCATGCAGCAGAATTTTTCCATGGTATGCTGGAGATTGTTGAACGGGATACGCCGGTGACGGTATTTGTAGGAGAAGATTCCCAGCGTGAATTGGCAGAGAGAGTAGCAAAATTCCTGCCCCGTATCTGCGGTAACTACACTGTTATTGATACAAAGGACTATGCCTTGACAGGATTCAGCGAAGAATTCAGAGGCTATATCTCTCATCTTGTAATGCGTGCCGTTACCCAGAGGATTGATGTTTATATTGAACAGCTTAACTGTCATCCGATGGAAATCCGCCGTTATTACAGACGTCTGGATTATTAGAAAAATACGGCTGCCTGTAAAATGTGATGTTATATTCAAATTATATCGTTATAAAAAGGTATCACCGGAGTGTTTGGTGATACCTTTTTTGCGGCTGTGAATTAGTAAATCCGGTGATATATAAGTGAGTGGAAATGCAGCCTGGTATATTTGCAGGGGAGAAGGAGAAAAATGCAATTGTATTCCAGACTCTTTCCTTTATATAAATGATGAATTGGTAATGAAATTATGATTAGATATATAATATATCTGAAATGAAAATATTTATAAAAGATAACTACAGTTTGTAAATATTGAGAAATAGGAAAAATACCATATCATTTCTTTGTATCTATGAGATATATTGTATAAAATAACAATAAAAATTTATGCATAATGACAAATATATAAAAAGCAACTATATAAGTACTATATTTTTATTGACCACTTTATAAAAAAGTGGTATATTAAAGATGCAAAGTGGTATGGAAACGATAGAAGGTTATATATTGGGTGTAAAACTGTGAAAAGCAAAAACATATGGACTAAAAGGCGGTTTTTAGTTCACCACTAAATGGGAGGAAACAGTATGTCAAACAAACCAAAGGAAGAACTTGGACGTAAGCTTGGACTTGGTGCGGCAATTGCATTAAGTGTAGGTACAGCAGTTGGATCGGGAATATTCTCTTCAATCGGTGAGGTTGCAGGTGCAGCCGGCTGCGGTATCATTGTAATATTATCATTTTTAATCGGTGGCTTGATTAACCTGCCGGCTAATCTGTGCTATGCGGAGTTAGCGACTGCTTATCCGGAAGACGGCGGACAGTATATTTATTTCCGTGAAGCGGGCTCCAGACCTCTTGCTTTCCTTTGCGGCTGGATCAGCTTCTGGGCAACAGATCCCCCGTCAATTTCTATTATGGCTCTTGCCATTGCAAACTATCTGGCATTCTTTACCGGCTTTAGTACTCTGACAGTTAAGCTTGTTGCTGTTGCCATGGTACTTGTGTTCATGTTAATCCACCTTCGTTCCGTTGAAGGCGGCAGTAAATTTCAGACCCTGATTACAGCGTTTAAGATTATACCTTTTGCATTGTTAATCGGGATAGGCATTTTCTATATAAAAGGTGACATCCTGACAGCACCTGCAATTATAGGAGCACCTGTTGGTATCGCAGCTTTACTGGCGGGCATTTCTGCTACAACCTGGTCCTTTGACGGCATGGGCGCTGTGTGCTATATGTGCGGTGAAATTAAAGAACCCAAGAAAACCATGCCAAGGGCATTAATCCTTTCCGTAGCTGTTGTAACTTTACTTTATGTTGGCTTAAGCTTTGTTGTAACCGGTCTCCTGCCTTTTGATAAATTGACACAATCCAGTGCTCCTATTGCAGAAGCAGCAGCAAAAATCCCCTTAATCGGAGGAGCGGCCGGAACCTTAACAGCAATTGTTGCTATTATAGTAATCATTGGCTCCTTATCAAGCTGTATCATGTTCCAGCCCCGTATTGAATATGCAATGGCAAAAGACGGTCTGTTTTTTAAATCTTTTGCCAAGGTTCATCCGAAGTGGGAGACACCTTATTTTTCAATACTTGTACAGTGTGCTGTAGCTATCGTATTAATATTTGCAAGTTCTCTATCTTCTCTTTTGGGATATTTTACTTTAGTGGCATTAATCAAGAACTTTATGACCTTTGGTACCGTATTTGTATTAAGAAAGAAACAGGGCTATAACCCTTTATGGAAAATGCCCGCCGGCTATCTGATGGCAGGTGTCGCAATGTTTATGACAGGTACTTTAATTGTATCCACTTTCTTTTGGGCTCCCATTCCCGGCATCATCTGTGCAGTAGTGGCAGTTGCAACAGGACTTCCGGTATATTATTACTGGGAGAAGAAGAATAAAAAGAATGTCTCACCTGCTGCCCGGTGATGATTAAAATGAATGGGCTGAAATAAGGAGTAATAATAAACAAAAATTTGGAAGAAAAAAGGTGTCATAAGCATTTCAATGTGGTATAATCATCTCTATAAGTTATATACCAATATCGAAAGAGGTGATGTGTTGTGTTACAGGAATACCGCAATCGGCCCAGAGATGAGGCAGCAGAAAAAATTGAGGGCTATCTAGCACAGCATAATCTAAAACCGGGAGATAAACTTCCCAGTGAGCGCGACATGAGCGAAATGTGGGGAATTAACCGAATGACCCTTCGCGGTGCGATTCAGGGGATGATTTTTGAAGGGAAATTATATAACCGGAAAGGTTCAGGAACCTTTGTTGCATACCCGAAGCTGAACAGGAACCTGCAGGATTTAAAGCCATTTTCTGCTGCTGTGAAGGAAGAAGGAAAGACCTTACAGACTATTCTTCTTAGCAGGGAAGTAATTGAGAGCAACAAGCAGTTATCCAAGCAGCTATGTATTAAACTTGGCCATCCGGTGCTGGTTATTACAAGAAAGCGTATTGTGGATGATGAACCGGTTATGATTGAAACCACACACATGGATTATGATAGGTTTCCGAAGCTGATGGAGCACGACTTGGAAAAGGAATCCCTGTACCATGTAATTGAAAATGTTTATGGCACCCTTATAACAGAAGGAACAGAAAAGTTGAGTGTTACATTTGCCACGGAAAGTGAAGCGGGTCTTTTAGAGATTGAGGAAGGAATACCGTTATTTAATCTTTCCGGTGTAGTAAAAGATGCAGATGGAATACCAATTGAATACTTTAAGTCGGTCGCCAGAGTGGATAAAATCCGTTTTTCCAGTGTTCTGACCAGGTGACCGCCTAATAAGGAGACGAGCCATGAGCGAGGAAAAGCTATTAAAAATTGCTGCGGTTGGAGACAACTGCATTGACGCATATCAGAACTTGAACCAGGCATTTCCCGGAGGAAATCCGGTTAATGTGGCAGTCTATTCCGTAAGACTGGGAGGGAATGCCTCCTATACGGGAGTAGTCGGAGACGACGAATATGGACAGATTATGATTAATGCCCTGAAGGAAAAAGGGGTGGATACCTCCCATATCCGGGTACTGCCTGGCAAAACAGCAGTAACCCAGGTGGAACTGGTGAATGGGGAACGTATCTTTGGAGATTATGACGAGGGTGTTCTTGCGGATTTTAAATTAACCCAAGAAGATATTGAATTTCTTTGCAGCCATGATATTGTTGTGTCCGGTTTATGGGGTATGATTGAGAATGATTTATATAAAATAAAAGCAAAAGGCACTCCCATTGCTTTTGACTTTGCTACGAAATTCGAGGATCCGGTGGTAGAAAAGGCGGTTCCCTGGGTGGATTATGCATTCTTTGCCTCCGATGACAAAGATACGAAGGAAAACCGTGACTTTTTAAAAGAGATGTATAAAAAGGGACCAAAACTTGTAGTTATGACTCTTGGAGAGCAGGGAAGCATTGCCTATGACGGAAATAGCTTTTATCAGTTTGGAATTATCAAGTGTGAGGTTAAAGATACCATGGGTGCCGGAGACAGCTATATTGCAGGCTTTCTAAGGGGACTCCTCCTTGGTAAATCAATAGAGGAATGTATGGAGGCGGGCGCAGGAAACAGCAGTGTAACCTTACAGTATACAGGCGCCTGGTAGAATATATCAGTAAAGGAAATGATGAAACGATGAGTAAAATCGATTATCAGTCACCCATTTATTTGCAGCTTCGGGAAGTGGTGAGAAACAAAATCGAAGAGGGAGAATATCTGCCGGGTACAGCAATTCCTTCCGAGAATGCGCTGGCAAAAACCTACGGAATCAACCGGCTGACGGTGCGAAATGCCATTGATGCCCTGGTGCAGGAAGGGTTGTTAATCCGCGTGCAGGGTAAAGGTATCTTTGTTGTCGGAGATAAGATGGACCGGGATTTGGATTATCTGGGCGGTTTTAATCAGACCATGAGGGATAAGAACAAGATTCCAAAGACAAAGATTGTTTCCAAGTCCATGCGTAAGGCGGAGGATAAATATTCCCGGATTTTTGGAATTAAACCGGAGGAGGATGTTTATTATGTAAAGCGTATCTGTTACGCAGATAATGAAACCATGTCCTTAGAGGAGGTTTATATTCCCCATTATATCGTACCAAAGCTTGCGGGGATTGATTTATCGGTTTTTACAATCTATGAAGTCTATGATTTTTACGGAATTAAACTAAAGCAGGCAAATCAGACCCTGGATATCGCAAAACTAAACCAGAATGATGCCAGGATGCTTGGAATTGATATGACCCAGCCGGTATTTCTATTTGAATGTATCAGCTACGATGATAAAAATCGGGTGATTGAGTTTGCACGTACTTATACCCGGTGCGATAAGTGTGATTTTACAGTCCGGTTCCATAAATAAATAAGAAAAACAGGTGCTGCTGCAAGAGCAATTTAAATGCAGCAGCACCTGTTTTTTTATTTGTCTTCCGGTAAATCTTTATATAATTCCATCAGCTGGCCTTTTTTTGTAACATTTGTTTTTTGATAAATATTGTGGACATGGGTTTTTACCGTTCCAAGGGAAATGTATAGGATATCGCTGATTTCCTGCGTACTTTTACCGTCTAAAAGATACTTTAGGATATCCTGTTCTCTTGTGGTGAGATTATATGTTTTGATAAATTGATAGAAATGGCCATGTTCCATGGGAATGGTTGTTTCTGTATTATACGGGGGCTCTTCAAGGGCAGGTGCCTGAACGGGAGTATATCCCTGCAATTCCTTTGATAAATGATAAATAAAGAATACCGCATAAATAATACTTAATATATCTTCCGTGATGCTTCTGTTATTAATTCTCACGGTAAGAGTTTTATATACATCAAAATTGAATATCACTATTGTATCTTCAATTACAATGAAGAACGAAAACAGAAGAGTACACAGGAGTATTTTCTTATAATGCTTCAGGAAGGGTATTTCTTCTGTTATTTTTTTGTCCTTTTTTATGGTCAGCAGACCAACTGTACTTAAATATAAGGTAAAAAGCTGGTATGGAAGGTAGTAAAGCCATACCATAAGGGCACTGTCCGGGAGCAGCGGAACAAACAGGTCCCATAAACTTAACAGGATGATTACAGCATGGTCCGTTGTTGATAAGGATTTCCTGAATATAAGATTGTTTGCTCTCAAAAGGCAATAGGATGTCACGATTACGATAACCGTTTTAAAAGCCGGGACTGTCATAAAAGAAGCATCGTATTCTACAGAGAAGTCATGCAGAAATTCAGTCATGTAGATTACCGTATTATCAAAGATATAGAACAAAAAAAGGATCGTTAAGTATAGACAGAATGGATACTTTTTCAGACGGAAAACGATGAAGCTGTAAAACATCGCTACTCCATAAAGTAAAAGTAATGCTACGTTGTATAAAAAAATTATGATGTCCATTCAACATGTACCTCTCCGTTAATGTATGAGCCTAGTATAGCGAAAGGGGGAGAAAATTGCAAGGTCCAATCCATGAAAAAAGCCTCAAAATTTGTGCAAAAAGCATAAAAGTTTAGGGAAGTTTATGTGGAAAATAGTCAAAAGATATAAAAAAATCTACCTTTTCAACGTGGATAAACGGGGAGTATGGTCTAGATATCCGGTTGGGACAGACAGAGAATCTAAGTGAGCCGCTAAGACACTTGCTGTCGACCGGAAAAAATTTAACCCCAGATTAATTAAGAGTTCATAAAGAGAAGGAGAAGTTAACGTATGGAAAAATTCAAAAAAGATTTTATCGACACAAATGACTTTACAAAAGAAGAACTGATGGAAATTATCAATCTTTCTTTAAAGATTAAGAGATGTGTGAAGGCTGGCTATTATCCTCAATTGTTAAAAAATAAAACCTTAGGTATGATTTTTCAGCAGTCTTCCACAAGAACAAGAATTTCTTTTGAAACAGCAATGGGACAGCTTGGCGGACATGCCCAGTACTTAGCTCCCGGACAGATACAGTTAGGCGGACATGAGACCATTGAGGATACAAGCAGAGTAATATCCAGATTGGTAGATATTGTAATGGCACGTGTGGACAGACATAAGAGCGTGGTTGACCTTGCAGTAAATGCAACCATTCCCGTAATTAACGGAATGTCCGATTATAACCATCCGACACAGGAGTTAGGGGATGTTTGTACGATGTTAGAGCACCTTCCTGCCGGCAAGAAGCTAGAAGACTGTAAAGTGGTTTTCGTTGGTGATGCTACACAGGTTTGTGCTTCTTTAATGTTTATCACAACAAAGTTAGGCATGAAGTTCGTTCAGTTCGGACCAGAAGGATATCAGTTAAGGAAAAACCACTTAAAGATTGCCGAGGAAAACTGCAAGGTATCCGGCGGAAGTTACCTGATTACAGAAAATGAAGAAGAAGCCTTAAAGGATGCAGATTTTGTTTATACCGATGTTTGGTATGGTTTATATGATGCAGAGCTTTCCGAAGAAGAGAGAATGGCTATCTTCTATCCGAAATATCAGGTTACGGATGCCATGATGAAAAAGGCAGCGCCCCATGTTAAATTCATGCATTGCCTGCCTGCAAGCAGAGGAGAGGAAGTTTTAGACGAAGTAATCGATTCGGAATATTCCGTTTGCTTTGATGAAGCAGAGAACAGATTAACAGCAATGAGAGGTTTACTGGTTTATTTCTTAGGAAAGGCAAGCAAACCCGTGGATGAAGAAGAACAGGCAAAGGCAAAAGCAGATTTAGAAGTGTTTCTTAAAAAAGCACTCTAATTCCTAGGGAAGGGAGAATACTGATGTCAGAAATTGACGGAAAGAAAAAATTTAGATTGTTTGATGCTATATTAGCCGTAATATGCGTGGTATTCGTAGCAGAGGCGGCAGCTCCGGTTGCAGCAATAGGAAATTCCCAGTATTTCTGGTGGATATTCCTGATCATAACTTTCCTGCTGCCATATGGCTTAATTGCTTCCGAGCTTGGAACCACCTATAACAGCGAAGGCGGATTATATGATTGGATAAAGAAAGCTTTTGGAGCAAAGTGGGGGGGCAGAGCTTCCTGGTATTACTGGATTAATTTCCCTTTATGGATGGCTTCCCTGGCAGTTATGTTCCCGGAAATCATCGGGATAGTATTGGGACAGAAAATAGGCTTGGTACCCAGCCTTTTAATAGAACTTGTCTTTATCTGGATTATTGTATTCATAAGCTTTTTCCCGGTATGTGACAGTGTATGGATTTTAAACGGTGCAGCAATCATAAAAGTCCTTTTAGCTTTGGTTGTAGGAGGCTTTGGAATATACGGGGCAGTTACAAAAGGTGTTGCCAATGAATATACGTTTGCATCTTTATTGCCGTCCTTTGACCTTAAAAGTTTATCTTTTATTTCTGTTATTTTATTTAATTTTCTGGGCTTTGAAGTAGTATGTACCTTTGCTGACACTATGAAAAATCCCAAGAAGCAGATACCCCAGTCCATTATTGTCGGAGGAATTATTATAGCAGCAATCTATATTTTTTCAGCTTTTGGTATTGGTGTTGCTATTCCTACACAAGAGGTTAGTACCAGCAGCGGACTCATTGAAAGCCTTCAGCTTTTAACCGGAAAAACAACAGGCATATTTATCGGTGTTATGTCAGTTTTATTTCTTTTAACGTTATTTGGAAACATGGTTTCATGGTCTTTGGGTGTTAATAACGTTGCCAGCTATGCGGCTTTAAATGGCGATATGCCGGCGGTTTTTGCAAAGAGAAGCAGGAAAAACGACATGCCGGCAGGCGCGTCCATTATGAACGGAATTGTAGCCTCTCTTATTGTTGTGTTATCTCCGCTGCTGCCTAACCAGGATTTGTTCTGGAGCTTCTTTGCACTTAACTTAGTAATGTTTTTAATGGCCTATCTGCCAATCTTCCCGGCTTTTTTAAAGCTTCGAAAGGTTGACCCCGATACAGAAAGACCCTTTAAGGTTAGCGGAAACAATGCATTTTTAAGGGTTCTGGCAATCACCCCGATGGTTTTAATCATCATTGCTTTAGTCTTTTTGGCATTGCCATTAAGCTTTGATGCACAAGCCTTAGAGGGAACACTGCCCATTACCATTGGTTCTATTGTATGTATCATGATCGGAGAAATCATTATCCGGTTAAACAAGAAAAATAAGTAGATTTGTAAGATAGAAGGAGAGGGTTTGCATGAAAACATTATTGACGACTCCAAAGAAAGATGGATTTCGAATGCCGGGAGAATTTGAACCCCATGACGGCTGTTGGATCATATGGCCGGAACGCACAGATAACTGGAGGCTTGGGGGTAAGCCGGCTCAAAAGGTTTTTGCCGAGGTTGCTAAGGCAATCAGTGAGTTTGAATCTGTGACCGTATGCGTAAGCAATATGCAATATGATAATGCAAGGCATATGCTGCCGGAATGTGTAAGATTGATAGAGATATCAAATGACGATTCCTGGATTCGTGACTGCGGTCCGACGTTTGTAACAAATGGCAGGGAAATAAGAGGTGTAGACTGGACCTTTAATGCATGGGGCGGATTGGTGGACGGATTATATTTCCCCTGGGCCAATGATGACCATGTTGCACGTAAGGTTTGTGAGATAGAGCATAAGGACAGATACCGTTTAGATGATTTCGTACTGGAGGGCGGCTCCATTCACGTAGATGGTGAAGGCACTTTAATCACAACGGAGGAATGCCTTCTAAGTGAAGGGAGAAATGCTGGACTTACGAAGGAAGAGATTGAAAATACGTTAAAAGAATATCTGAATCTGGAAAAGATAATCTGGCTGCCCTATGGAATTTACCATGATGAAACCAATGGCCATGTCGATAACATCTTACATTATGTTGCACCGGGCAAAGTTGTTCTGGCATGGACAGAGGATAAGGATGATCCGCAGTATGAAATCTGTCAGAAGGCTTATGAAGTATTAAGTAATGAAACAGATGCCAGGGGAAGAAAGTTAGAAATTATTAAACTGCTTCTTCCGTCTAACATCCTGATATCAAAAGAGGAAAGCGAAGGGGTAGATGCCATTGACGGAACCCTTCCCCGCCAGGAAGGAGACAGGCTTGCCGCCTCTTATGCTAACTTTTATATTGCAAACGGCGGAGTGGTATTCCCCTGCTTTCATGATCCCAATGATGAAAAAGCCAGGGAGACACTTATGAAATGCTTCCCGGACCGAAAGGTAGTGGGTGTTTATGCCAGGGAAATTCTTCTTGGCGGAGGAAATATCCATTGTATTACCCAGCAGCAACCCTGTGTGAAATGAAAGGCATTTCACACAAGGAGAGCTAAGGTAAATATGTAAGAAAACAGGAGAAGAATATATGTCAAGAATCGTAATTGCACTAGGTGGAAATGCTCTTGGCAATTCCCCCAAAGAGCAGCAGAAAATGATTGAAAATGCAGCGGCTCCGCTGGTGGGTTTAATCACACAGGGACACGAAATTATTATCAGCCATGGAAGCGGTCCCCAGGTTGGTATGATTCAGCTTGCTTTTGACTTTGCATCTGAAAGAAATCCAAGAGTAGCAAAAATGAAGCTTCCCGAATGCACCGCAATGAGCCAGGGATATATTGGTTACCATTTGCAGAAGGGAATAAAGAAGGAATTGCATAATCAGGGGATGCCCTGGCAGGTGGTAACAGTCGTTACCCAGATGATCGTTGATAAGAAGGATCCTGCCTTTTTAAATCCAGGGAAACCAATCGGCAGCTTTTATTCCGAACAGGAAGCAAAGGAAATCATGGAAAAGGATCCGAGTATACTCATGAAAGAGGATTCCGGAAGAGGTTACCGTCAGATGGTTGCTTCTCCTAAGCCTATCGATATTGTAGAAAGAGATTCTATCGTAAAATTACTGGACCATGAATTTATTGTTATTGCCTGCGGAAGCGGCGGAATCCCCGTTATTTTGGATGAGAACGGGGATTATGAAAGCGTTCCGGCAGTAATAGATAAAGATTATACCTCTGCCAAGCTTGCCGAACTGGTGGAGGCAGACTATCTGTTCATCTTAACAGCGGTTGATTATGTTGCAATTAATTTCGGAACGCCGGAACAAATAGATTTAATGGAAATGACCTGTGAAGAAGCAAAAAGATACTGCAAGGAGGGGCAGTTCGGAGCAGGAAGCATGCGTCCGAAGGTTGAAGCTGCTATTTCCTTTGTAGAAAGTAAGAAGGGAAGGACAGCAGTAATTGCATCCTTAGATAAGGCACCTCTTGCCATGATAGGAAAAAGCGGTACGAGAATAGTCTAGATAACTATAAAAGAGGCTGTCGCAACATAGAATTTATATACCATATATTGCACTAGTAAACTGCAATTTTTCCAACTGGTGGTATATATCTCGTATTTCGCGATAGCCTCTTTTTTTATTACGTCATCTCTTTACCAGGAGATGGATACTGAACCGGTGCCGGAAGCCGGAACCGTGTAGGTCTTGTTTGAACCGCTTTGCCATACCACATTTCCGCTACCATCCTTCTTTATTGCCTTGAATTCGATGCTTTTCCCGGCAGGAAGAGATACGGTAAGCTTCCAGGTGGGGTAATTAGGACAGGAAGCCGGACCGGCGGCATTGGCAGGAGCCCAGTTGCCAAGTTCTGTTATATTACCGGCAATGTATACATTTTGGCCCAAGGCAGTGGTGGCATTATTGACGGTAAAGGTAACAGGGATTAAGGAGGACGACGGTTTGGTATCATTCATAACCCCATCTTTAATCCAGCAGTTCTTGGTTACCAGGTAGCCTGGCTGGCCGGAGGCGGGGATTTGTACGCTTCCGCTGTTAAATATAACATAAGCTTTATTCCAGCCGGAGATAGTATAGGAATACCAGCCGTCCCCTTCAGAAGTCATGGCAGTTCCCGGCCAGGCGGCGCCTTCCTTCTTTGGTGTTACGGTTTCGTCATAATAGTATATGTTAGGAGTACCCCAGGAGGATGGTTTGTAATAGTGGACAGTAAAGCCGCTTGCCGCTGATTTTACATAGGTGCAGACTTTTGTGGTGCTGCCGGTGATGTTAGAAGCGGTTACCGTTAAAGTATAGCTGGTACCGTATGCATCACCGCTGCCAATCTGAATGGAGGTCCCAGAAGAAAAGGACACAGGTGTACCGTTGTTTAATGAATAGGCTGCAGAGGCTGCATTGGAATAACTCATCGTAATTGTCTGCGTATCAGAGGAAAAGGCTGTGCTGTCCGGACTTACAGTAATTACAGGATTAGAAGAACCTGTGTTATACAGTACGGCGATGGTACCGCTCTTAATGGTACCGCTTAATTTACCGCTTTGGACGGTAAATGTTCCATTGATACCGGTTTTGTCCGTATAAGTGCCGTCTGCCAGACTTGTGGCCTGAGAAGTAAAGGTTGTATTTCCATCCAGGGAAAGTATGACAGAACCTTTTGTTCCTCTGTCGATTATCAGCACATTACTGTTGATTTGTCTTAAGGTTTCACTTTGTCCTGCCATGGCATTGTGGAATTTATTAAGGGCGACCACTTCATTGTCTTTCCATTCATTATCACCGGCTTTGCCTATGGTGCCGGATGCCCCCTTACCGTCTGTGGGGCGGTCAAAGAAGAGAGGAGTGCCTTTTGCACGTGCGCTGACAAGTGCCCAGCCCATTTCAATCTGCCAGTTACTCATGCTGCTGGAGTCACCGCCGGAATTTAAGTAGGTATCATGGGATTCTACCCAGGTTACGAGCTTACCCGGATCAACGCCCCTGCCGCCGTAATCTGTGGACAGGGCTTCCCCTACATTATGGTTCTTAACGGCATTGCGTATGCTGTAACCAAAGGAAGACGCAGTGAGATTTATGTATTTAGCATAGTCCTCGAAAGCATCGGTGTATTTGCCGTCATAGATATCCTTATCCCCGGATTGTAATACTTCCCCGTAAACATAACTGTTACTGTCGGTTGATTTTATTGCTGCCAGTACGTTAGGCCAGAAATAGTCAACAGGGCTGTCGTTGTCTTCCGGAAGGGCGATATGCTTTGCCGCATCAAATCGGAAACCGTCTGCTCCGTCGGATACCAGTTTCTTTAAGAAAGGAATAATGTAATTGTTCTGTAAATCTGTGTTTTCGGTAGCAAGATCCGGCAGGCCGATACAGCCATGGGTTACCTGCCATCTGTCGGAATAGTTGATACTTCCCTTGTAGGTATGCCAGAAGTTAGCATTGTTCTTAATTGCCGCGTTTACCCTGTCAGAGGGATACATCTCCTGACTGGAACCGTTATTTGCGGTGTGGTTGCATACAACATCTACAATAATCTTGATGCCGTATTTATCCGCTTCCTGGCAGAGGGACTGAAAATCTGCTTCCGTGCCAAGCTGATTGCCGACTGAAAAATCAATCGGCTGGTAGAGCATGTACCACATGCTTGCCGAATCTTCTTTGGAAGGCTGTACAACGGAAGTTTGAACCGTGTTGTAGCCTGCTTCTGCGATAGCCCCGAGATTGTTTTTGATTGTGTTAAAAGACCAGTCAAATGCATGAAGAATAACACCGTCTGCTGTAGTACCGGGCAAACCGTATTCGGAAGATACGGCTGCCGGGGAAGCAGCGGCGCCTGCAGCAATTATTGCCGTGTCAGCCGGTGCCAGGTTCAAAGGCGTAAAGCCCAGAAGCTGGGACAGAAGCGTCAGTAACAGCAGCATGCTGCAAAATAATTTTGACCTTTTTTTCATTTCGACCCCTTTCTTGGATATCAAATCCTTGATTTGATATTAGTTAATAAGTACCTTCTCCTTTTGGATTTAGTTGTTTACAGCCTTTCCCGGGAGAACCGCAAACTGAAAAATAATTTTCGAAAATTTTCGCAAATCCATTTTTAGAGTATCATGGCTGTTATAAGTTGTCAATTATATAAATTGGTATAAAATGTAACATTGTTTTTGGTACTATTGACTGATAAGAGGTTTTTTGACTATAAAAATAACACCGCTTGCATCAGGTCAAAGGGTGTTATTTTTATCCTATATTTAAGTTATGAGCAGGAAGCAATTAAATCTTAAAATTTCTGACACTCATTTGCAGCTCTTCTGCGAGCCTTGTAAGATCTTCCGCTGATATGGCAACCTGCTGAATAACGGAGGTCTGTTCTTCTGTGGAAGCAGATACTTCCTCCGTACTGGCAGCGGTCTGCTGGGCCACACTGGCTACGTTTTCGATTTCGGATTCAACTTCCGCGGCATTCTTGCTTAGAATATCAGCATTATAATATATCTGTTTAATAATATCGGCAATCTCTATTGTTGCTCCGGATATATCATTAAATACTTTTGCCGTGTCGCTCATTGCTTTGCTTTGTTTATCCATAAGAAGTTCTGTTTTATTTACTTCTGCCACTGTTGATTCGACACTTGTCTGTACTTCTTTAATAATAGTATCGATTCTTTTGACAGATGAACTTGACTGCTCGGCCAGTTTTCTGATTTCTTCTGATACTACTGCAAATCCCTTACCGTGTTCCCCTGCTCTTGCAGCCTCAATAGCGGCATTTAAAGCCAAAAGGTTTGTCTGTTCTGAAATGCCGCGGATAACATCAAGAATCTGACTTATTTCAGAGGAGTTTTCCGCTAATTCTTTGACCGCTTTTGAAATATTTAATACAGATTCTACATTTTCAGTTATTTTACTTTCCTGATATGCTACGGATTTTTCACCGTTGGCAACATCTTCTTTTGAAACCTGGGTTAATTTCTCGGATTTATGCAAATCACTAACAACAACTTTTAAATTATCAATAATCTGTTTTAGTTTTGTATTCCCTTTCTCTGTAGATACAGCCTGTTCACTTGCACCGATGGATAAATCGGTTACCGTTTGAGCTATTTGCTCCGATGCTTTACTGACTTCTTCGGTTGATGCAGATATTTCTTCGGCTGAAGAGACCATATTTAATGCGGCTTCGTTTACCTGACGTATTAAATTGCGCAGATTGCCGGCCATTCCGGCGAAGGAGCCTGCCAATTCCTCTATTTCATCCTTTATCTTTACTGTCGGTATTTGTACTGTTAAATCACCGTCTGCGATATCATTTGCGGCTTTTGTAAGTGCTTTAACAGGGCTTACAATTGTCAAGGTCAGGAAAAGAGCCACTGCTATACTTATTACGATTACAAGAATGATGATTATTATACTGCCGCTTAGAAGCTTGGCTTCGTGCTTCTCAACCGCTTTTAAATGGTCGTCATTGGTATTGTCTACCAATTTTATCCATTCCTCCGATATGGTTTTAAAGTTAGTAACAGGTGTAAGTGCGCTTTCTGCGGTTTTTAGTGCTTCCTCCTGACTTCCTGCCTTCTTATAGTTCATGGATGTCTGTGCAATATTAAAATAATCACTATGCAATTGTTTGAGTTTGTCCAGATATTCTTTTGATTCATTTGTCTGCAGTAATGGCTCGATGTTTTTGTAAATATCGTTAATTTTTGATTCCGCATCAAGAAACAAATCGGAATATTTTTCATCACTGTAAAGCAAATAACCACGTATATCTGCCGTTTGCTCCGACTGGGCGGCACTAAGTTCCCGGACATAAGTGGCAACCGGAGTGTTTTTGTTTATTACAGAATCAAATTCAGACTTAATGCTTTTGATTCCTGTAATTTCAAAATAGCTTAATAAAAGGATGAGTAGAATGATTACTGTAAATGAGCTGGCTAACCGGGTACTGATTTTTAAGCGCATATCATGTCTCCTTAGTATGTTTTAGATTGTTGCCAAGATTTGATTTTCTACTTTTTCAAATATGAAAAAATATGGAATACTTTATCATTGGCGTGATATACTCAAATATGAGATTGTCTAGAAATATTTGATGCTCTTATTTGAAATATCATATTATATCGTATTATGTATGATTATAACATATTCTGTTATACTAATACAAGAGCAACAACATATTTGAGTAGACTTGTTACCTCGATTTATACCTTAAGATATTTACGGAGGTGATAATAATGTCTATATATGAGGAATTTGTGCGTGAGAGAATTACACAGCTGCGGCTGCAAAAAGGAATATCAGAGTACCAGTTAAGCTACGACTTAGGTCACAGCCGGGGATATGTCTACAATATTACCAGCGGTAAATCCCTTCCACCTTTAACGGAGCTTTTTTCAATTTGTGAGTATTTTGGGATCACTCCGGTGGAATTTTTTGATGATAAGCTTGTCAATCCCGGACTGATAAATAAAGCGGTAGAAGGATTAAAAAACATGAATGACAGCGATGTGTTAATGATTTTGAATTTTATAAACCGGTTGCAGCAAGACTAGTCGTTATAACTTTTATTGTTGTGATATTACAGGCACAACAGCGTATATGCTTGGAATAGTCACCTTGTCTTATCATTTATGATATTTTAGGAGGTGATTACAATGTCGACACAAGAATATGAGAAATATGTGCGTGACCGCATTACGCAGTTGAGATCCAATAAAGGGATATCGGAATATAAGATGAGTTATGACCTGGGACACAGCCGAAGCTATATCAATAACATTTCAAGCGGAAAATCGCTTCCGCCGTTAACGGAACTTTTTGTAATCTGCAATTATTTTGATATCACTCCCGCAGAGTTCTTCGATGGCACTATTCCCAATCCAGGATTGATACAAAAAGCTGTAGAAGGGTTAAGAGAGCTGAATGACAAAGATTTACTATTAATATTAAGCTGTATCAACCGGCTGCAAAAGATATAAAAATTAATTCTATTGACAATAGTTTGATATCAAACTATAATAAAAATATGAATGCAAATGACATTATATCCTTAATTTCAAAGATAAGAGAAAAAGTAAATAAGCGGCTGATTACAGAGATGGAAAGGTACGGGATAGAAGGAATAGCAACTTCCCATGGGGACATTCTGCATGCCCTGAATCACAGGAGCAGGATGACCATGGCTGAGATAGCCTCTGTAATAGGGAAGGATAAGTCTACCGTCACTGCTCTTGTAGAGAAATTAGTGAGGCTTGAGTATGTGGCAAAGGAAAGAAACACAACAGATACCAGGATTATATATGTCACGTTAACTCCTAAGGGGGAAGAACTTAAGCCTGTATTTGATAAGATATCAAAAGAGATATTAGACGCTTTTTATGCCGGAATATCGGAGGAGGAAAAGAAAATCTTATTCCGGCTCTTAAATAAGATTTACAGCAACTTATAATTTCTATTTACCTATTTAGTTTGATATCAAACTAAAATAAAACATTTTATTGGAGGAGAAACAGAATGAAGGATTATACGAAGATATTACCGGAACATATTGAGAAATACATAGGCGAAAATGATTTATTCCTGGAAGTTTATAATGGCGCAGACGATATCCCAATTAGCGAAAAGAAACCTCCTCTGTTGTTCGTACACGGTGCTTACACAGGAAGCTGGATGTGGAGTAAGTATATTCCGCATTTTGCAGAAGAAGGCTGGAAGTGTTATGTTATGAACTTAAGAGGCCATTACAAAAGCAGGGCAATGGATTTAACAAGGGTTTCTT
Source organism: Anaerocolumna xylanovorans DSM 12503 (assembly GCF_900143645.1). GTDB lineage: Bacteria > Bacillota > Clostridia > Lachnospirales > Lachnospiraceae > Anaerocolumna > Anaerocolumna xylanovorans. Next base: position 582,116 of record NZ_FRFD01000003.1, read on the forward strand.
TTGAAGATTATCTTGAGGATATAAAGGAGATAATTGCCGAATGCGGTGAGCCGCCGGTTATGATTGGTTTTAGTATGGGAGGTATACTGTGCCAGAAGATTGCCGAAATGGAAGCGGCATCCGGTATGGTATCAATGGATTCCAGCATATGCAGGCAGGTATATGAAAAAGTTCCGTTTAAAAAGCCTGCCGGCAATATTCCTGAAAATATAGTGCCTGCTCCTGACCGTAACGAAAGCAGCAGTATAGATGAATCCGCCGGGGATATAGAATTTCAAAGAAAATATCTGGCTATGGAATCGGCAAAAGCCTTGAGTGCCTGCTCCATTTCTTTTGGGGGAACTGAGGGGATTTCCATAGACAATGGTGTTGTTACCTGTCCGTGTCTGGTTATCAGGACAAGTAATAACATGGAAGAGGAAAAGAGGGTAAGAGCAGAAGCGGAATATTTTCATGCAGAATATACGGGGATGAAAGAGGCAACGCATACCGGGCTGTTAATCGGACAAAGATATAAAGAAGGGGTAGATAGTATCCTTAAATGGCTTGAAAGATTCTAAGATTGTGAGTATAGATATATTTTATTTTGAAAAAATTGTCGTTTCCTTTCTTTTTATATTCCATAAATCCCTTTGATGTGATATAAATAGATGTGAAAAAGTTATTTCAGGAGACAAGTATGAAGAATTTAAAAAGATATACAATAGCCTTAAAGGTGTTAATCCTTCTTATGATTATCAATACTGTCATTGGAGGAAATTACGTATTTACGGTCTGTACTTATATATTTATTTGCTTATTAATGATTATGAGAACGCTGCTGGTGCCATCGGAGAGCAAGGTGAAAATATGCCTGATTCCGACATATATTGCAATTATGTCCTTGCAGATAATCTATATAACCCGGGTGGCTTTTCATCCCGGGCAAACGGAAATAAACAGGCTGATAGGCAGAATGTTCGGTGCTGCTGTTATTTGGTTTCCCTTTCTGGTGGAGCGGTTTGTAACTATCAATAAATATGCTGATTTTTATCTGCCGTCCGCCCAGGAGGTGGCAAGCATCAGCTTTTCGGATATCAAAGCCGGCAGGGATAAGATAATCGGTACGATGGAGACATTAAAAAAGGCAGGGAAAGCATTTTCTGTTGAGAATCTGATGACATTAAAGGACGATCTGTACCGTCACAATTCCTTTGAATATATCAATAAGGGCGTGCTGACGGAAGAATATTTTGAAGAAGCCGGGAAGTGGCTTGAGGACGGAAATATATACATCATCCTGTCCAATACCGGAAGCCCTGCCAGTGAAATTATCTCTACCTTTACCAGGAAGGAATACAATCATGCATCCTTGTCTTTTGACCCGGAACTAAAAACCATCATCAGCTATAACGGAGGAGAAAGGGTTTATCCGCCGGGGCTTAATTATGAGATGCTGGATTTTTTCAATAAGAAAGAGGATGCTTCTATTCTTGTGTACAAGCTTCCCTGTACCAGGAAGCAAAAGGAGATAATTCTTGAAAAGGTAAAAGAAATCAACCGGGACGGAAGTGCCTACAACCTTATGGGGCTTGTCTTAAAATATTCCAATAAGCCCAATATTATGTTCTGCTCCCAGTTTGTCCATAAGATGCTTACCATTGCCGGGATATCCTATTTTGATAAAAAAGACGGTGAGGTAAAACCTACGGACCTGATTGAGATGGATTATTACCGGAAGCTGCAATTTATGTATGAAATGAAACTTAACGAAGAATAGTAAATAAAGTTTGCAGATGCAAAAGGAGAAATTGCCCTATGCTGGAGGAAATACTTGAATTTAATAAAGAATTTGTGGAAAAGAAAGAATATGAAAAGTACTTAACAAGTAAATTTCCAAATAAGAAGATAGCAATTGTTTCCTGCATGGATACCAGATTGACAGAGCTTTTGCCTGCGGCGCTGGGGTTAAAAAATGGGGATGCCAAGATTATAAAAAATGCCGGCGGAATCATATCACATCCCTTTGGAAGTGCCATACGAAGTCTTCTGATCGGAATATATGAGCTGGAGATAGAAGAGATACTGGTAATCGGTCATACAGATTGCGGAGCCAGACATACCGACAGCAGCAAAATGATAGAAAAGATGAAGGAAAGAGGCATAACTTCAAAAAATATTGACATGTTAAAATATTGCGGAGTCGATTTTGATTCCTGGCTTGGAGGCTTTGCCAATCTGGAGGCTTCCGTCAGGAAATCTGTGGAGGTAATTAAAAAGCACCCTTTGATTCCGGAAAGTGTAAAGGTGTATGGTTTAATCATTGACTCGGTTACAGGGGAATTAAACAGAGTTGTTTAATCTCCCATTCAGGTATGGTTCTTATCTTGTATTATCCATCCATATAATTTATAATAAAAAGGCAGTAAGTATAAAAGCGGAATGAATGAATTGGAAACGAGTGGATTACAAGTGGTAGAATATATTAAAAAACAATTGATATTCCAGGGAGTTAATGAGGTATGGTCCGTATGCATAACCAACGGTATAATGGTCCTTCTCATTGCTTTAATAAGCCTGGCATTATATACGGCTGTCAAACGGATCGTCTTAAAAGTGATGGAAACCGTTGCGGCAAAAAGTAAAACAAAGTGGAGCGATATTCTCCTGGAGAACAGGGTGTTAGACCGGCTGATACGGATTGTGCCTGCACTGGTAGTGCATGCCTTTGCGCCTGCGTTTCCCGCTTACCGGATATGGATTCAGAGGATAGTCCTTTGTTATATTATTTTTGTTATCTTACTGGCACTTGATAAGCTTTTGGATACGGTAAATGATATTTACAGTAATTTTGAGGTATCAAAGGTCAGACCTATTAAGGGGTATCTGCAGGTAATAAAGATTATTGCATATATTATCGGCATTATTGCAATTATCGGGGTATTGTTAAACCGTTCACCCTGGATTCTTTTAGGGAGTATCGGCGCAGCTTCTGCCGTACTTTTGCTGGTCTTCCAGAACTCCATACTGGGCTTTGTGGCTGGCATCCAGCTGACCTCCAATAATATGGTGCAGCTGGGAGACTGGATTGAAATGCCAAAGTACAGTGCTGACGGTGAAGTAAAGGAGATTTCCCTCCATACGGTAAAGGTTCAGAATTGGGACAAAACCATAACAACCATACCTACCTATGCCTTAGTATCGGAATCCTTTAAGAACTGGAAGGGCATGGAGGAAGCAGGAGGAAGAAGAATTAAACGTTCCATCTGCATTGATATGACAAGTGTCAGATTCTGCACAGAAGAAATGCTTGAGAGATTTGGGCATATCCAATATATCAAAGAATATATAAAGGCGAAGGAAAATGAAGTCGAAAGCTATAACAAAGAGCATGGTATAGATTCCACGGACATGGTAAATGGCAGACACCTGACCAATATTGGTACTTTTCGGGCATATGTGCAGAGCTATCTAAAAAGTCACCCAAAGATACATCCGGGAATGACACAGATGGTAAGACAGTTAGAACCTACTGAAAAAGGTATTCCAATTGAAATATATGTATTTGTAAGCGGTACCGCATGGGCGAATTATGAGTCTGTGCAGGCTGATATATTTGATCATATTTTGGCGGTAATTCCGGAATTTGATCTTAGGATATTCCAGAATCCAACCGGCTATGATTTGAAAAATATAACTAACTGATATTCACGAAAGGCATGGCTATTAATATGAGTGACGATAAACCTGATTTATACGAACAATTTTCCCGTCTTGAATGGCTGGTAAGAAGATATCAGCTGCAAAGCTTAAGGGAATTCGGGCCGATGGCAAATCCGCATAAGGGACAGGGAAGAATTCTTGCGCTTTTAAAGATGAAGCCGGAAATCAGCCAGAAGGATTTATCTTCCATATTAGATATAAGATCCCAGTCCCTGGGAGAACTGCTGGCGAAATTGGAGCGAAGCGGTTTTATTACCCGTACTCCCTCACAGCAGGACCGCAGGGTCATGGATATAAGTTTGACGGAGGCCGGGAGAAAAGCGGCTAACCAAACCGGACAAGAGACAGAAGAGGATACTATTTTTGGCTGTCTGAAAGAGGATGAGCAAACCTTGTTGGGTAAGTTTTTTGAACGCATTATTGGAGATTTGGAAGAAAAATTCGGAGGTGAAGAATGGAATTTTCACCGAAGAGATTTTCATGGGGGATTTCCTTTTGACAGGAACGGTTTTGAACATCTTAGAAGAGGGCAATTTGGTCAGAGGGCTAATGATACCGGGGATAACAGATCGGGCTTTCATAACAGGCGCAGTAATACAGAACACCCGGAAAAAGAATAAGACTGTCAGATACGCTGGTTTGAAGAAAATTCGAAGCAGCGTAATTTTTTGAAAATTCCTATTGACAATATAGAAAGGTACCTTTATAATACAGAAATAAAGGTACCTTATTAAATCAAAAGCAGATAGGAGAATAGAGTATGGAATATAATAAAAAAAGCTTAAACGAATTAATATTTACAGTAGATATGATGCTTCACAGAGCTCAAGGCGGAAGGAATCACGGATCCTGCTTCATGGGAAATCAGATGGAACAGGTGTTGATCCTGCTTCAGGCAAAACAGAGTGCAACAAGCAAGGAACTTTTAGAAGAGCTTGAGCTTCATCCGAAGGACTTGAATAAGTGGCTGGAAAGGCTGGAGGACGGCGGATTGATCGAGTTAAACACAGCGGAGGAAGATAAGACTCTTCTGAAAGCAGAATTAACCCAGGCAGGAAAGAAAGCCGCAAGGAAAGCAGAACAAAGAAGGGCAGAAGCTGCGAAAGCTTTTGAGTGTCTTAGTGAGGAAGAAAAAGAAAACCTTCAAAAGATATTGCTTCATTTGGCAGAGGACCTGGAAATGAAACTAAAAGAGGAAGACGACCCGGACAGGGATGACTTTTGGGACAGATCCGATCTATGGGATAGAGAGGGACTTTGGAATAAAGCCGGTATTGGTAATGTGGGAGAATTTTGTAATAGAAACGGTCATTCACATAATGAGATGAGACACCGGTATTTTGGCGGGAGATAGATTGAAAAATGCGTTGCATTTTCAAATTTCTATTTGGGCGGTATCGCAAGTAAACTTGCGGTACTGCCTAGAGATTAGAAGAAAGTTCAATAAAGCGGATTTTTCCAACGTGAAGGTAGCGGCTTCTCCCAGACATTAGAAAAATCCATAGCAGTTTTAGAACTTTATGACCTTAGGCTCCTCGGTAAAAGAGCAGATTGTTGCAATGGCATCCTTTAAGTAAAGCACTTCCATGATACCGTCATCAGCAGAGTACATTCCGGTTAAGGAAGGGTTTTGGGCAAGCATTTCTTCACGGGCAGCCAGACGATTATCATGGACAGCTACGCCCTCTAAACGAATCCACTTGCCCTTATCCATACCGGATATTTCAAATTTGGGATTTGCTAATAACTGTTTAAACACGTTTTTTTTATTATTTGTTGTAATATAGAGCTTGCCTTTATATTCAGCTACGGCACCAAAGGGTCTGACGCGGGGCTGCCCTTCCTCACAGGTTGCAAGATAAAAGGTCTGACATTCTCTTAAAAATTCTAATATTTCCTTCATTAAAACAATTGCTCCTTTCGAAATGAGATGTTATAATTGGTTTACGGTTTAATTATATATACTGTAAATAAAAGTACAAGTACGATATTTTGTGATACCGGTATTATTTATGATACTGTACGAAAGAAGGAAAAGAATGAAGAAAGAGCTATTTGGTGTATGCCCATATGTAACTTCTCAAAAGATTTTAACAGGAAAGTGGTCCATGTACATCCTCTATCTGCTAAGTGAAGGGCCGGTAAGATTTAATGAACTGCAAAGAAGACTGCCGGAGGAGATGACACATGCGACACTATCCCGTCAGCTAAAGCAATTGGAGGAAGAAGGGCTGATTCTACGGCATGAATATGAGCAGATACCGCCAAAGGTAGAGTATTCTTTAAGTGAAATAGGTGAGAAGTTTAAGACTGTGCTTGAAGCTCTGGAAATCTGGGGAAATGAATATATTAAATGGATAACGGATAAAAATAGGAAAGGGACAGCCAAAAGCTAGCCCCTTTTGTCATTTAATAAAATTTAATGATAATGAGGCTGTGTGATGTAATCATCTGTGTGATGCAATCACAGATTAAAACCTGTGAATCGGTATAATTAGAATCCAATAACGGTTAAAGGTGATAATAATATAGGAGGTTATATGGTTGGAATCGTGTTGACAAGTCACATAAGCTTTGTTTTGGTTTTTCTGGAGGGATTACTATCCTTTTTCTCACCCTGCGTAATTCCTCTGCTTCCGGTTTATATGAGCTATCTGGCAGGAAGTGCAGGAACAAATAAGGAGGGTATTATCGTTTATGAGAGAAGGAAGGTATTCTTAAATACGGCCTTTTTTGTTTTAGGTATATCCTTTGCATTTCTTTTGCTTGGAACATCTTTTACCTTATTAGGAAAGCTCCTGGGAAGCTACCGCTTCATGCTTATAAGGATTAGCGGTGTTCTAATTATTCTTTTAGGACTGGTGCAGTTGGACTTTATCCAATTCTCCTTCCTGCAAAAAGAGAGAAAGATGCATTTTAATACGGCAGATAAAGAAGCGAATCCATTGGTCGCTTTTATTCTGGGCTTTACTTTCAGCTTTGCATGGACTCCCTGTATCGGCCCGGCCCTCTCTTCGGTTCTGATATTAGTATCAGGAGCTAAAAGTACGGTTATAGGTTATTTACTGATATTTGTTTATGCCGCAGGATTCCTGCTTCCTTTTTTGCTGCTTGGATTGTTCACCACCCAGGTACTAAATTTTTTAAGGGAGAAGAAAAAGCTGGTTAAGTATACCATTAAAGCCGGAGGAATACTCCTTATAGTAATGGGACTAATGACTTTTACCGGCTACATGAATGGAATATCCAGCTATCTTAACAGGGCACAGGCAGTTAAGGAGAATAATGTGGTAAAATCCGATCAAAGTGAAAGCGAAGAAGAGGATACGGAGACGGAAAATAAAACAGAAGAGAAAGCGGCAGCGAAAACCGATTCTAAGACAGACTTTACGCTGACGGACCAATACGGCGATACACATACACTTTCAGATTATAAGGGCAAGGTGGTATTTCTGAATTTCTATGCTACCTGGTGCCCGCCCTGCAAGAAAGAGCTTCCTGACATTGAGAAGCTCTATAAAGAATACGGTTCAAATGAGAAGGATGTGGTATTCTTAGGAGTAACGAATCCAAAAAGCAAGGATTATCCGAATAATTCAGATGAGGATAAGGACTACATAAAGTCCTTTTTGGAGGAAAAGGAATATACCTTCCCGACATTATTTGATGAAACGGGAGAAGTCTTGCAAAAGTATGGAATATCGGCTTTCCCGACTACCTTTGTATTTGACAGGGACGGTAACCTGTTGGGGTATGTTCCTGGAATGATGACAGAGGACATTATGCACAATGTCATCAACCAGGCACTGGAAGCGGGTAAATGAAGAAAGCCTGAAAGGACAGAAAGCAGCGCCTTATGCGGTGTTAAAGCAGTTCAAAATAGTTCTTGTGAAATGCTATGATGCCTTCCTCCCTTAGCCTGCTAAGCTCTGTGGACATGGCGCTGCGGTCAATGCACAGGTAATCAGCCAGTTCCTGACGGTTATAAGGTATGATAAAGGTGTTGCTCTTTGCCTTCATAGCCTGCAGGGACAGATAGGATAATAACTTATCCTTTGTGCTGCGGCAGGAGAGATGTTCAATCTTTTGCATGAGCATTACATTCTTATCGGCCAGTATACGCACCATATTGCTAATAAGGGCAGTATGAAAGCTGCAGGGAGAGGCAGAGGAATTTATAATATTCTTACAGTCGATAAAGAGGATTCGGGTATTTTCTGCCGCTACAACACTGACAGGAAGCTTGTGGGCAGCAGCAAAAGCAAAGGATTCCGCAAACATATCCGAAACAGTCATTTTGGAAATAATGGTGCGGTTTCCCCAGTAATCTTCTTTGATAATGATAACACTTCCGGACAGAACAACACCTATTTGGGGCATGGGATTTCCGGCCATATAAATATAGGCGTCTTTTTTATATTCCATTTCTTTTGCATCAAGGCAGGAGAGCATGGAATCAAATTCTTCATCTGCAATCCCGGAAAAAAGCGGGCATTTATTTAAAATTTCATTTCTTATTTTCATATGGCCTCTCCTTTCGTTGTAAAAACAACGGATATATTTTCTATATCATAGTATAATAATGGCTAAGAAGTCAATAAGAGTTATGGAAAAGGAGGAATTATTATGTCAGCACAATATTTAAAAAATATTAATTTTGAACAAACGCTGAAACTGATGGATTTGGTAGAGTATCAGCCGGGGCAGGTGGTTAGCCGTACTCTTGTTCAAAATGACCATGTTGGAATTACTTTATTCTCTTTTGATAAAGGAGAGCTAATCAGCACCCATGCTTCTACCGGAGATGCTCTGATTAATGTCTTAACGGGTAAAGCGCGTATCACCATCGGCGGGAAGGACTATACCCTTGCAGAAGGAGAGAGCATTGTTATGCCCAATAATGTTCCTCATGCCGTATATGCTGAGGAAAAATTCAAGATGCTGCTTACGGTTGTATTTCCCTACTAAGGCAGTGGGTAAAGGAAAAGTATAAAAAAGGCTGTTCTGGATGAAAACAGGACAGTCTTTTTCAGCGCAGTGTGCCGGCAAGGCTGGACCACGCAAACTTATTGCAGAATAGTACCAGGAATGTTAAAATAATAAACAAAAAGGATGAAGAGAATTTGAATGCCAGAATACCCTTGACTTATTAAAATGTAATGCTTTTGAGGTGGCAGGCTAAGTAACTTTACTATTCAGGAAAGGAATAACATGTTAAGTGAACAACAGAAGGAAAAATATAAAGAGTTAGAACAGGAACAACAAAAGATTTACGGGAAGATTTTAAAAAAGTCAAAGAGAATTACTATTATAAGCGGATTAATAGGCGGAGTAATGGGGGCCTTTTTAGGAAGCTGGCTGGTAAGATATGAAAGGCAGATAGAAAAAGAATTATGGGGAAGTTCTCTTAGTATTTTTTTATTGATCATAGTGGCGGCAATGATACTGTCATTTCTGCTTCACGTTATCTTACATGAAGGAGGGCATCTTGTATTTGGACTGCTTACAGGATATCAGTTTCTTTCCTTCCGTGTGGGCTCTTTGATTTGGTATAAGAAGGACGGGAAGTTGCATAAGGGCAGGTATTCTGTGAAAGGTACGCTGGGACAATGCCTTATGTACCCTCCCAAAAAGGAGGCTGACGGAGGTTTTCCTTTTATCCTTTATAATCTGGGAGGAGGTATCAGTAATCTGTTGTTTTCTTTGCTTGCCGTACTGCTATTAATGATACTGCATAACGGTTATTTGCAGGCGGCCCTTATGTCATTTAGTTTCATTGGCCTGATTACTGCTCTTAGTAATCTGATTCCTACAAGGAGGGTCATTCAAAATGACGGCATGAATGCAAAGAGTATGTTGAAAGATAAGTACAGCAGGGAGGCATTTTATCTTCAATTACAGCTCAATGCAGAAATGAGTGAAGGCAAAGGTTTCACCGAGTATTCAGAGGAAGTGTTTGAGATACCGGAGGGTGCGAAGGAAGACGATATGCTGGTGGCCGGTGTGCGTCTTTTATCCTATTACAGATATCTGGCACTTCATGATTTTAAGTCAGCAAAAGAAATTCTGGAGCGAATGGATGAGAAAAAAGAGAAATATTCACAGATGTTCCTTCATGCGATAGAGCAGGAAAAGTTCTTCCTTATGATTCTTGAGAAAAGGCCGACGGAGGAAATCGCAAGCCTTTATAAGTATTTAAGAAAAGTAATGCAGGCAAATAAGAACAACATAAGCACGAAGAGGATAATTTATGCTTATGAGGTTTTATTAGGCGATGAAGAAAAAAAGGATATTGACTCTTTAACCCTGAAAGAACCGGGGAAATGGGTTAAGAAGGATAAAGAAGAGCTGTACCGGGAATTTATAAAAGAGGCAGAAAAATATCCGGTAAAGGGAGAGGCAAAGTTTTATATTGATATGGTAGATTATATTAATGAGACGATGGCCTATGTGATATGAATACCTTGAAATGCAGGCGGCAGTATGTTGCAGGCTGAATTGAAATCTGCTATTATTGGTTTGAAAAAATAAGAGGAGCTTACGGAGCCATAGACCCCTATGAAATGTATCAGCCCTATATAGACGGATTGAAGGAAATAGCAGAGATAACCAGAGAATTCCAGGCTTCTTATTTAAGATAGCCTTAAGACCTCCGCTGATTTCTCAATACCAGAATAAAGGGATTGATTTTTTGTATCGGACTGTAGTAGTATAGTATGAAAAGTACATCGTACTTTTCATACCCTGATTCGAGGCAGTACTGCAAGCTGGCTTACGGTATGCATGGGAGCCTGTGTGAGGATAAAAATTGTCAGATAAAAAAGCCAGTTGGAGGAACGAATGAAAAACATAGTAGTTATCGGTGTTGCGGGAGGCTCTGCTTCCGGTAAGACAACCGTTGTTAACCGGTTGCAGAGTATCTGTGGTGACCGTGTAGTATTACTTAGCCATGATTATTATTATAAGCCATTTTCGGAGCTGTCACCGGAGGAGAGGACAAAAATCAATTATGACCACCCGGACGCCTTTGATACAGAACTTTTAATTGAGGATATCAAAAAGCTAAAACAGGGGATTGCTATTGACAGACCGGTATATTCCTACATTGAGAATACCCGTTTAGAAGAAACGGTCAGGGTTAATCCCTTCAAGGTTATCATTCTTGACGGGTTTATGATATTTGAAAATGAAAAGCTTAGGGATCTGATGGATATTAAAGTCTTTGTCGATACCGATGCAGATGAAAGGTTAATCAGAAGGATTAAAAGGGATGTAAATGAAAGAGGAAGAACTCTTGACTCTGTCATTGCCCAGTACACAGAGACCGTAAAGCCAATGCATGAGCTATTTGTCGAACCATATAAAAAGTACGCCGACATTATCATTCCAAGGGGCGGCCTTAACGATATTGCTATTGATATGCTGGTTCACAGGATTGAAGCAATAGCCAAAGAGGATATCTGAAGAATATAGGGAGGATGTATATGAAACTGATAATAATACGTCACGGAGACCCTGATTATTCCATCGATTCACTTACTGAAAAAGGCTGGAGGGAAGCAAAACTTCTTTCCGACCGGATAGCAGCTATGAATGTGAAGGCGTTTTATATTTCACCTTTAGGAAGGGCAAAAGATACGGCATCCGTCACTTTGAATAAAATGAGCCGTGAAGGAAGAGTGCTTCCCTGGCTTAGAGAATTTGACGCACCTATTACTGATGAGCAGACAGGGGAAGAACGTGTCCCCTGGGATTGGCTTCCTGCCGAGTGGACGAAGATCCGGGAATATTATGATAAGGACCTCTGGTATAAGACGCCGGTTATGCAGGAGGGACATGTATTTGAAGAAGCGAGGAAAGTCCATGAAGGACTGGATGATTTATTAAAGGAACATGGCTATGAGCGTGAGGGCAGATTATACCGCGCTGTCAGCCCGAATAATGATACGGTAGTTTTATTCTGCCATTTTGGAGTTGAATGTGTGATGTTAGAGCATCTGCTTGGTATTTCGCCTATGATCTTGTGGCATGGCTTCTGTGCGGCCCCTACCTCTGTGACAACCCTTATTACTGAGGAGCGGAGAAAAGGAGTTGCTTATTTTCGAATGAGTTCCTTTGGAGATATTTCGCATCTGTATGCAGCAGGAGAGGAGCCAGCCTTTATGGCGAGGTTCTGTGAAACCTACGATAATATGAATGAGCGTCACGATTAAAATAAATACAGCTTCGGGTTAATCTGACCCGAAGCTGTATTTGGTTAAAAGGGTTTTATTCCAAATCAGGGGGAGTGAAAGTTAATCTTTCATTCTTACATCCTCCAAGCCATATTTCTTTTGGTATTTTTTAAGATTTTCATCCCTTAATGAGAGCAGATCAACGTAATTATCATAATGTGCTAATATCTCTTTGGCAAGTCCCGGTATTTTCTTACCGGATAAAGGCATGACGCAGTAAGCTTTGACAGAGGAATTAAAGTAACTGCCGTCTGTTGCCTGTTCATACTTTTCCAAGACATAACTGCCGTCTTCTTTTTTCTGAAAGGTCATGGCGGATGGTACTACTCCGCCTCCCAAGTCTACCAGCGTTTCATCATACAGCTTGTAATAGTTATAGAGGGTGGTGGCAAATATCTTTAAGGAGTCTCCTTCTTCATAATATCCGAACAGATGAGGAGAGACGATAGTGAATCCGAAATCCTTATTATGGTGCATTTTGGTTTCTGTTTCATAGACAAGCTTTAATATCTTATCATCTCCCTGGTAGGAAAAATCAGGGAGCACAGTCTCGGGCCTGATATACAGATTGCGGTACCATTCTGTCGGAGGCGTATTATCGCTCGCTTTATCAGAGCGGTTTCCCAAAATATCTTCACACAAATACATCATTAGATATCCCTTTAAGGTATCTCCTTCTCCTTTATAAAGACAGGAAAGCATATAATAAAGAGCTTTGTCTCCCTGTTTCTTTATATTTTCACATTCCTTGGTATGGTCTTTCAGGTAATCAGATGGATTGCTGCTTGCAAGAGGAGAGCTCATTATTGTTTTTAAATTTTCTTCTACGGCAGTCATTGCATCTGTATCCGGAGCTAACAGGCTAAATAAGGTGCCATAATCCTTTAAGGGAACGTTTATGCAGGAATTCCCCACGGCAGACTGGATATAAGGGATACCGTTCTTTTGGTACAGATAATATTCAGAAGGACCGCTATACTTGTCATAGACTATTTGCACCTCATAATATTCATCCAAAGTATTGATATCGGTGCCTGCCTGGAATGTAGAAGTCAAATTCTTACGTAAAACCATTTGGTCAATAAGTGTCATAAAGTCCTTGGAAGTGACAGTTATGGTAATATTTATGTTGTGTATAGGTCCTTTTATCGTATAAGACTCACCCATTGGTGACTGGCTGCCGGCGGTCCTGGCATAATCAGGGTCAGTTTGATACTGCCTTGTTTCAGCTTCTGTTGCTGTATTATTTTCTGCATTATTTTGTGCTGTGTCTGCCTGGCTTGGAGCAGCTTTACCGGCTTCATTCTGCGAGGTTTTATCTGACTTAGGATCGGTAAGTAAAGTTACGGCTGTAAGAAGAATAACCGTTAGCAGGAGTGAAGATAGCCAGACAACAGGCTTCTTATAAGTTAACACATTTTTTATACGGCTTTTTAATCCGGTTTCTCCAAAGGCTAATGGAGATATCTTCAGAAAAGATGCTTTTTCTCTCTTGAGGCTTAAATGAAGAAGAGAATAGGAGTAGTCGGCCTTAATGTTCTCACCAAGGATTTGAAGTACGGCTTCGTCGCAGCTCATTTCCATATCCTTTTCCATCAGACGGAAGGAGGTCCAGACAAATGGGTTAAACCAATGGAGGATAAGAGCAGCATGCCATAATAGTTTGAAAACATAATCGAACCTTTTTATGTGTGTTTTTTCGTGCAGGATAATATATTCTGTCTCTTTTTCTGTCAGGGTAACAGGAAGATATATTCTGGGAGATAACAGGCCGCATACGAAGGGGGAATGGATTTCATCCGACTGATAGACATTCTCCTTAACCAGCCAGGCGGTACGAAGACTTTTCTTTAACCGGAAATAGGAAAATAAAGTGCCGGCAAAAAGCAGTATGCTTACAGTTATCCATGCAAAGGAGGCAAGGAAAAGGATTCCCTGCATGGGATTGAGGCTTTGGTAAGGGGCAGCAGCAGGAAGCGACTGGTTCACAGAATCAGTTACAGGCGGGATATACAGATTGACTTCAGGAGCTGCCTGATAACCAATGTCATAAGGAACAGGTTCCATTACAGAAGTTCTGATATCTTCCTTTTCGAACAAACGGAATACGCTTAAGGTGCTTTCCAAGGTAACAGGACACAGGAGACGGAACAGTACGACAAACCAAAGCAGATAAGAATAAATCTTTGGGGCTTTTTTTAAGGGCAGACGCAGAAGCAGTACTGCCAATATGACCACGCAGGAGGTAAGGGACATATTTAAGATGACATGAAACAGGGATAATATCATATTTTCCATCAGCACCTCCTATCAGGTTAATTTTCTTTATAACGGTCGATGAGTTCTTTGATTTCCTCGGCGTCCTTTACAGAGAGACTGTTATTCCCGAGAAAAGCAGTGATAAATTGGGGAAGAGAGCCGCCAAAGTTTTTTTTCATAACCTCACGGCTTTCATATTGCTGTACTTCCCTTTGATTTACCAGGGAGGTGACAATGGAACTTTCATTCTGCAGAATTTTGCGGGTACATAGCTTCTTTAATACCGTATAGGTGGTGGTGCGCTTCCAGCCAAGAATTTGTTCGGTTATTTTGGCTAATTCTCCAGATTGTATAGGTTCATACTCCCAGACAATACAGGCGAAGCGGTATTCGGCATCATGGAGCTTTAAGTTCATTTCCATATGGTGTTAACCTCCTGTTGATCTGCATTTATGGTCTATGGAACATAGCTGTGTCGGTCTGTCTATTGCACTAGACTACAGCGGCTGATTAAAGTCTATCATGATAGACAGAAATAGTCAATAGTAACCCTGGCAGGTACAATCACACCAAACTCGCCTAATAGTTACAGATATGTAGAGCTGTGAGCTCAAACAATGGCATGATTGTACCTAGTTACAGTTTCTTCCATTTTAGTGTCATAAGGAAGCCTTCAATAGAAAACTCATAAATAGATGCAAAACTCATCTGTGTTCTTCCAATAAATTTCTTCAGGCGTTTGTCCCGGGATAGAGATGTTTAAATGGATAAAAATTTCGGGAAATGGAGTTTATTAATGATATCTATTATGGTATGATGGGATAAATTGGACATTATTAAGGAGCTATGGAAGCTGTTTCCCATTGTGCTAAAAAAATATTCAGAGAAATTGCCAAAGTGCAGTATGGCAGACAGTATATGCCGGAGATTTAGAACGGATTGGAGGATATCATGATACAATATAGAATGCTTAAAAAGGATGACATGCAAATAGAGGAATACCATAGAATGCGGCATACCCTATGGCCAAGGCATGAAGAAAGAGAATTATACGATGAAATGCTGAAAATATTAGAAAACATTCCTTTTTATAAAAATGAACTATCCTGGACGGTTTTTGCCGCTGTCAGAGAGGATGGAAGCCTTGGAGGGTTCATCGAAATAACGGTTTATCCCGAGTTGCATTTTTGCAGTACAAAACCGGTGGCATTTATCGAAGGCTGGTATGTGGATGAAGATTTAAGGAGAAGGGGAGTTGGAAAGGGTCTGGTAGAGACTGCAAAAAAGTGGGCATTGGAGAATAAGTGTACTGAAATAGCAAGTGATGTGGAACTGCATAATCAGGTAAGTCAGTTGGCCCATCAGGCATTAGGGTTTATAAAAAGCCATAAAGGTAGCACATGCATCTATTATAAGCGTGAGATATAATTTAATTCAATAGAATATAAAGGGGTGGGAGAACTCATGATTAAGGTATCGCTTGTGGTACCGCAAAAGGGTGAAGATATCAAGGAACTTGGCAGGTTCTTGCAGGAAAAAGCGGATATCTATGTCTTTCCGGAAGGATTTTTAGAGACTGAGCATTTACCGGAAGCACTTAAAGTAATAAAAGAAGCAGGCAAATATGTTATAGCAGGATTAAGAGATACCCGCATGGAAGAATCGTATCAAACTGCTTTAGTAATTGACAAAGGGGTTATAACCGGCGAGTATAAAAAGAATATACTGACAAAAAGTGAACGGGATAAAGGGCGGGTCTCCGGAGAGAGTATCTATTGTATTGAGACGAAATACGGCAAAATCGGGATACCCATCTGTTATGAGATACATTTCCCGGAGGTGGCGAGGATTATGGCTTTGGAATCTCCTTTTATGCTTATTAACTTAATCGGTACCGGGATGTATCATGAGCTGCAGTATGGCCAATGGACGACACTGGCAAAAGCAAGAGCCATTGAGAATGAAGTTTATGTGCTTGGATGCTCCCATTATGCCGGTGAAATTCCCTTAGCATTTGCCTTTTCGCCAAGAGGTGAAACGATTATACAGAAAAAGAATGAGTATGGCAGTGTAAGCCTTCATATTGATGTTGAGGAAAGTTACAAAAGGGAGCATTCGTATTTTTCAGACCGTCTGCCTGAGCGTTTTACAAAATTATGTGAATGAACCCGTTCCTATGTATTTGTTTATGGAACTGGAGAATAAATAAAGGGGTGTGCTGCAATTAAGTTTGCAGTACACCCCTTTTTCTTTTATAAAAAATAGTTAGCAGCGCCTGATTACATGTTTTCTTAATGTTCTTCCCAGTATTTTCTACAGCTGTTACTGTTCATAACAAAGGTCAGGAAGCGCAGGGCGGATTTTTTTAAATCTTCCAGAGTTACATGTCCTTCTTCATACCCCTTTAGAACCTGGTCAATGACCGGCGGTCCGCCAGGCATGATAACATCATTTCCGGCAGCAATGGCATCGGCGCCGTCTACTACGATATCCATGTCTCCCCAGTCCGTTACGACAATGCCTTTATAGTTCCATTCCTCTCTTAGGATGCCTTCGCAGAGGTCACGGTTGCCGGCAGCAAATATACCGTTGATTTTATTAAAGGAGGTCATAAGGGTAGAGACCTTGCTGTTTCTGATGACCATTTCAAAGGGCTTTAAGTAAAGCTCTCTGGCGGCCCGTTCCTCTACAATGGAGTCCAGGGCGTCAAAGGAATTCTTGGTACTTCCTCTGCGGTAAGTCTCCTGTTCATTAAGGGCAAAGTGCTTCGGACAGGTGGTGATGCCTGCTTCTTCGGCACCAAGGGCTATGGACAGGCCGAGGAAACCGGTATGTCTTGGGTCTTCGGAATAATATTCAAAATTTCGGCCTCCGATAGGATTTCTCTGGAGGTTGATTCCAGGTGCCAGCCAGCTGTCTACGTTTAGACTGGCGGCTTCTGTGGCGCAGGCAATGCCAAATTCTTTTAAGAGTTCCCTGTTAAAGGTGCAGGCCATGGAAATTCCCGTAGGCCAGGCAGTCATCTGCACACCAGCGGGGCCGTCCTTATAAAAGACGGAAGGGATGCCGTACTTTGTAAAAGCCGGTGATATATAACCCACAAAACCCGTAGGATGAGTGGAAACACCAATGTCCATACCGTCTTCATACTGGATGGTGGAAGGGTATTTCCCTTCCATACCGCCAAAGGGAAGTCCCGGACCGTAGCCGTTTAATAATACTGCCAGTTCTTTGACGGTTAATCTGTCAACCAGTTCTTCCAGAGTAAGAAGGCCATCTCTTACATCTTTTAACGTTACCGGCTGCATAGAATCTGACACGGAAGCTCTTTCCTTTGAAGGGGAGGGCATGCCTGTATCCGTATCTGTACTTGGTATATTAGTGGTATCAAAATCCTTTTGCAGCAGGGTTAAGAGGCTGGGAGCCTTTTGCTTTTCAGCTTCTTCTCCCGGATAGAAATAGGAAAGGGAATGCTTATTACTTAAGAATTCAAGCTTGCCCTTATTGGCAGGGGATAATGCCAGCCTGTTTTTTAATCGGTCTGTAACAATAGTTTCGGCAATTTGTATCTTACCGATAATCTGTGTATTTCTGGAAGAGTTGCCAAGACGGAGATAGTAGGAACCCTCTTCTATGATATAAGAAGCAGAGACTTCGTCATAGCTTGCCAGTTCCTTTAAGGGGAAGGTAAGAGTGAGTTCTTCGGTCTCCCCCGGAGCCAGTTCCCTGGTCTTTGAATAAGTAAGGAGTTCCTGATAGGGCTTTTCCAGGCGAAGAGAAGGTGCGCTGACATAGAGCTCTGTCACTTCCTTACCGGAATAAAGGCGGCTTTCATTGGTGACCTTTACAGTCAGCTGAAAGTTTGCACCTTCTCTTAAGGCATGGGTAAATTCTATGCGAAAATTGGCATAGGACAGGCCATAACCAAAAGGATACATAACAGGAATGTTAAAGGTATCAAAATAACGGTAACCTACATAGATTCCTTCTTTGTAGAAAGCAACGGGACTTTTTGCAAAGCCGGTGCTGCGGTTATCGGCAGAGGATAATCCGAAATCTTCATAAGTCAGAATGGTTTCCGGCCTATCCTTATCGGTAAAAAAGAGATCGGAAGAAGGGTACTCTTCATAGGAATAAGCCATGGTGGAGGAAAGCTTGCCGCTTGGAGTTGTTTTACCAATGACCATGTCCGCAAGTGCGGCAGCGGCCTGTTCTCCTGCGGTACCGAGAAACAGGATAGAATGGATGGAAGAGTAGGACTGTATAAGACTTAAATCAACAAAGCCATTGGTGTTTAACACTACTACAACCTGGTTGAAATGTAAGGCAATCTTGTGAAGCAGTTCCTTTTCTGATTCAGTCAGATAGTAGTCATCCTTTATGCGGCGGTCACATTCCTCTCCGCCGGAACCGCGTCCCAGAATAAAAAAGGCGGTATGGGAGGAGGGGATGGCGGTAATCAGTTCATCAGGAACTGAAAATTCCGCGGCAGGAGCTTTGTATTTTCCAAAGATTTCATAAATCAGACCGCTGTTAAGCAGCTCTGTAAATTTCGCACGTTCTTCCTCGGGGTCAGGAGCAGCCTGTCGTTCGGCATTCAGGGCATTCCGGTAAAAGGTTTCAAGCTTTTCATCGGGCAGAAGACCGGTTTTTAAAAGTTCATCCGTTATCAGAGTGGTTTCATCAGACGAGGTGGCACCGGAGCCGCTTCCGCCTATAAGAGTATCAAGCTGTGCCCGCCCGAAGACTGCAATGGGGGCACCGGGGGTTAAGGGGAGGAGGGAATTCTTGTTTTTAAGCAATACGATTCCTTCGGCAGCCAGCTTTTTTGCCAGAAGCAGTCTGTTTTCCCTTGATTCATAGGTATACATAGTAACTCCTTTCTTGAATATCAAATCCGGTAAGGAACTCCCCTTTAGGGGAGCCTTACAAAGATATCAATTTGGTTGGAAACATTCTTTAGAAGTTCTTTGTCTATTTTTAAGCCGCCTTCACGGTAAGGATTTAAAAGGCTCTCACCTGAAACAGGAGTACCGTCAATGTTTACGGCAATTCTGCCAGTATGACTTTCATGTCCTTCTTCGCTGTTCTTATTTAAATGATAGCAGAAGAGCAATTCTTTATCAAAGCAATGAAAGGTAAGCTTTAATCCGTCAAGGCTGTCGGAAAGTACAGGGTCAATTATCAGGGAATCCGGCAGGAAGCGGATTCCTAATATATTGGAAATCAACTGGTTCAAATAGATTCCCGGGCCGCTGGAATAAAGTCTCCAACCTGCTTTTACGGGGAGCTCTCCGCTTTTTAATTTATCAAAATTCTCTGCAAAATCATAGCGGTCCGTGAAACTTCCGTCAGAGCTGCTAAAATACATGTTGCTCTGCCTTAGGCAGGCAGTAGGGACGGAACGTTGGATTAAGATAGGGTTAATGGTAAATAAGCTGTCCCAGGCGGTATTACCGTCACCGATCTTTGCACATGCCTCCAGATAACGGATGTGGGCATGGATATATAAAAGGCTGATTTCTCTTCCTACATTGGCTGCCTGCTCGGCTCTCTTAAAGAGCTTACTCACTCCGCCGTTGTAGCGGGCAGGGCGATTCATGAGATGAACCCCATCGGGGAATTTCAAGTTGTCTTTAATCGTCTGCATGTTGCATTTTGCCTGCTCTGGGGAGACAAGCTCCGCTATAATACTGCGGGTCATGGGAAGGAGGCGGTACTGTATTCCGGTCTCGGTATCCACGGGATGAAGCATGTATTTTATCTCTTTGTTATCATAAAGTGCAAAACCCGGTATGATGCTGTCCTTTATTAACAGGGATTTAAAATCCTCTGCAATCTTTTCAGACCTTTCCGTAAGCTTTTCGGAAAATTCTTTATCCGTATCCTTTAGAGCCATTCCAAGGCGCCTTAATGTCTGATAGGCAAGGGCTACTGTCCAGGAGCTTACAAGGTGTTCACGCATCTTAGGGTCCACAGGCTGCAAGGTATCATCCCAGTCTCCGCCGGCATAGGTGATTAAACCGGTATCTCCGATAAATCGTTCCATTATTGCTTCAAAGGCCCTTTTGATATGAAGGAGCAAGGTGTCTTTGAGGTTCTTTTCATCGGTATAAGGAATTTCCTTCTTTAAGAGTCCATAATCTCCGGAGGCTTCCAGATAATCCCCAATACACTTAAGGGGCCAAAATACTACATCACCGTGACACTCACCGGCATCCATTGCATAGCGGTCGAACATAAACCACTGGGACCATTCGCCGGTGGAATGGTACTGGTGGGAGAAGATATTTAAGAGTACCTTGCCTGCCAGTTCATAATTCTGGGTCATAAGAAAGTATTCCATCGGTCCCTGGCATACATCCCTGGTTCCCCAGGCTGCTCCTCCGGGCTGTTCCAGTCCGTGGGGGGAGGCAAAATGAATCATGGCATTATGGGTATACCACCAGGCAGTCTGGTTTAATATGTCTATGCGGGTACTTTGCTCCTGGTTGTCCGTGTGAAGCTCGAAACCTTTATTTAACTGGCGGTAATATTTAAGCGCAGCAGCCTTTTCTTCCTCAAAATCAAAGATAAGGGAGTTTTTTGTTTCTTCACCGGTAAGAGAACCTGCGATAATACACTTGAAATCACCAGTTTCTTTTAGGGTAATGGTCAAGAAGCTGTTATCCCTTGAAAGCCCGTCTTCAAAGAATATCCTGTCATCACTTGCCTGCCAGTCAGCGTCGGTAAAGAGCATGTCATAGTAAAGGTCCGGGTATTCTTTTGAAATATGTGTAAAACGCAAACCGCCGGGAAGTTCTGTGTAAGTTATATCCTTTGTGTGTTCATTTTCTCCAAGTACCAGTTGGTTTGTCAGGATAAAGTCGTATTTCTTATCCTTAAGGCTGGTAACTTCCAAGATATTGAAAGGTTTATGGGCGGCGGTATAAGAACTAACCCTTAAGAGGTCATCTTCCAGAACGTAATACCATCTTGCATAGTTCATTCCCATTTCAAAGAGCGCGGGAAGTGTCAGCAGGCGATAAGAGTCTTTGAGCTTTACATACAAGTGCTGTCCGCAGTTCTTCTGAATGTTTAAGAGGCCTCTCGAGGTGGACAAAAGCTTGTGAAAAGATGTATTTCCAAGGACTGTCTGACCGTTGAATAAGCCGTACATGTAAGCGGTACTTGCAATAACACCCTGGGTATCCGTAAAGGTTCCGCTTGCGGTATCTTCCGTAAGGGCACCCGGGCAGCTGATAAAGATGGTGCCGTGGGGACGTTCTGTACGCAGTTCCTTTTCCTTGGTTACAATATGGCTGTGGTCCTTCGTAAAAAAGGAGAGCAGTGTATCATTATCGTATTCCTCCAGAATCCTCTCTGGAAACAGGGTAAAGATATCCTCTTTCCGGAGAGCAGGAGAGGAATAGGCAGTTCCGAAGTCTGCTTTCAGAATTACGGCAGGACAGGTGATATATTCTTCCTCTTTAAGAGCTTCATAGGCAATATTTATTTCATCTTCAAATTCCAGGAAGTTAATTGCCTTAGGATGATTGTCTCTTGCAAGACCATAAAAAGCAGTCCTTTTAACAGTATCCAGCCTGAATTTCTCTGTTTGAAGAGCGGTATAGGAGAATTCAAACTGATAGTTGATATCCGGCAAATTCTCTGTGAGAGCAGCGGGAGTATCCGTATCCTTGTAGGAGGTCTTAAAAAACTGCATGCCATCCGTAGAATAATGGATAACTTTAACGCCCAGGCTTCCCTGTCTAAGGTAAGGAAATACGCCGCCCTGGTCCTGGTTTTGTCTGGAGCATATGGTATAACCGTTTTCAGTTTCGAATACACTGTGTCCTAAATACTGGGCTGCATATAATTCATTGGTAAGTACGCCGCCACGGGAAGCTACGCCGATATCCTGACCGTAGAGCAAATCCACAGTCTCTCCCTTTCCGTTCAGGGTAATATCCCAGAACCATAATCCCTCTACGGCGTAAAAAACTATCTCATAGGAGACATCTCCGGCTTTACCGGTATAAAGAAGGGAATTGTTACCTTTTTTTAAAATGGAATGAGAACGGATTCCTAAAAGGGGATGTACAATGACGGAATTCTCTTTGTATATTCTAAGATATATGTTATTAGGAGAGCCATCCTTTGGATTTCCATGAAATCCGTTCAGCATGATACCGTTATGATTGAACTCAAAAATATCACCGGTGAGCAGGAAGCAATAGCTTGTTTTGCCCTGCTTTAATTCAATTAAGTTATCTGATAGGTTCATAGCACGAAGTCCTTTCTGTAAAATGGTAAGTGAATCAGTTGTGAAAATGGTTTGTATTACTACTGAAAACGATACCACTTTTTGAGATTATTGAGAACATTATATCCTCGCATATTGCAAATGTCAATGAAAAGTATCGTTTTTTACAAGTGATTTGTCTATTTTTTACGACATATTAAGGAAAGTATGCAACAAATGTCAAAAGATTAATCAAAAAAATATCTAAAAAAGATAAAAAATCATTTGACAAATCCGTCGGGGGATAATATAATCTACACATAAATCACAATTTGATTGAAAAATGGAAACGATTCCATGAAAGAAAATAACAAATGGTGATGGTTTTTCAATTGAAACATTGGATATAATAGTTAGTATATCTAAAAAATGAAGTGAAGGGTGGATTTTATATGGGAAAATTAACAATCCATTTTAAGAACTTTTTTCGCGAAGTAAAGCGTAAGCGTATTTTGTTCTTAATGATTATGCCAATTTTGGTTTACTTTTTTGTTTTTGCTTATATACCGATGCCGGGGGCGTATATCGCTTTTGTAGATTACAGCATTGGCAAGGGTATATTCGGAAGTCCTTTTGTAGGACTTAAAAATTTTGAATTCCTGGCAAAAACAGGTGACTTGTGGAGGATAACAAAGAATACGCTTCTTTACAACCTTGCCTTCCTGGTTTTATGTAACTTGTTTCAGGTGGCGTTTGCCATTATGCTTTCTGAATTGGGCAGTAAATGGTTTAAAAAGATATCTCAATCCGTTATTTTATTGCCGTATTTCATTTCAATGGTTATTGTAGGTTTTTTTGCATATAACATCTTTAATTATGACCATGGTTTTATTAATACATTATTCACCACTTTGGGGTTTCCCAAACATGATTTTTATTCCGACCAGGGAATTTGGAAATACATTATTGTATTTTTCAAGATTTGGAACCAGACAGGTTACGGTATGATAGTCTATCTTGCAACGATAACCGGAATTGACGCGGAAATTTATGAAGCGGCGGCCCTTGACGGAGCTTCTCCCATGCAAAAGATAAAATATCTGACTATGCCTTTGTTAAAGAGTACCATCATATTGCTTTTCCTTTTTGGACTCGGCGGTATATTAAAAGGTTCCTTTGATCTGTTTTTTAACCTGATAGGCAGCAATTCTATTCTCTATCCTCAGACAGATATTATTGACACGTTTGTATTCCGGAGCCTTGTCAGTCAGTTTAACTTTTCACAGGGTGCGGCAGTTGGCTTCTACCAGTCGATATTTGGGTTGATTCTTGTTCTGACGGTGAATGCAATTGTAAAGAAGATAGAGCCCGAGAGCGCATTATTTTAGGAGAAAAGGGGTTAATTTATTATGAAAGAAGACAATATAAAAGGCAGGAAAGTAATGGGCAGGGATGAAAAAATCATGAAGAGTGTTTTTTATACCCTGGTTACCATATTTACGTTAATATGCTTATTTCCCTTCCTGCTCCTGGTATCTTCCTCGTTTATGAGTGAGAAGGAAATATTGCAGGAGGGTTATAAGCTGATACCGAAGCATATCAGTTTCAGCGCATACGAATTCCTTGGCAGTCATATAACCAATCTTTTGAATGCCTATAAAATAACCATAACCCTTGCGGTAGCAGGGACCCTTCTTGGACTGCTGCTCATGTCAATGGGCGGTTATGTGCTTTGCAGAAAGGATTTTAAATACAGAAACCAGATTTCCTTTTTCATCTATTTTACAACCCTGTTCAGCGGGGGCTTGATTCCGACCTATATTCTGATGGTTAATGGCCTGGGGTTAAAGGATAATATCTGGGCCTTGATATTTCCGGGACTAATGAGTCCCTGGTCCATCTTTCTGATGAGGAACTTTATGAAATCCATACCGGATTCCCTATATGAATCCGCAGCTATTGACGGTGCCGGTGATTTCAAAATTTACTGGAAAATATATATGCCTTTATCAAAACCTTCTCTGGCAACCATTGGTTTGTTCCTGACTCTTGGCTACTGGAATGAATGGTATAATGCCATGCTATATATCCAGTCCCAGAATAAGATTCCGTTGCAGTATTTTCTGCAAAAAATCGTGAGTCAGGCAAATATATCCTTGTTAATCCAGCAGGGACTTACTATTAACACAGGGGACTTACCCAGTGAATCGATTAAAATGGCGACTGCAGTGGTAGCAATCGGGCCGATTATATTAGTATATCCTTTTGTGCAAAAGTATTTTGTCAGTGGTATGACTATAGGCGCAGTAAAGGGCTGATAAGCAATTATTAACGGTAATACGCTGTATAACAGCTTATTATAAAATTTTTATAATTTAAGGAGGAATAACATGAAGAGAGTTATTGCATTGTTATTAGTGGTAATTTTGTCAGTCGGAATGCTTGCCGGATGCAGCAAGAACAGTAACAATTCCGGCACAAAGGATGATGGGGCAGGAACGGCAACAAATGGTGGGACAGATAATTCCAAGGAAGTAAATTTGGTTCTTTACTTATACGGCAGCGAAGGAGTTGCCAATAAGGATATACTTGCCAAGCTCAATGAAAAGTTAAAGGCAAGCATTAATACTACCATCGAAGTAAAATATATTGACTGGGGTGATATTGCAACAAAATATCCTCTGATGTGGTCATCGGGCGAAAAGTTTGATATGGCATATATAGCAGCCACTGCAAATGTTCCCTATGCTACCTTAGTAAAACAGGGCGCTTTGGCTGATATCACAGATTTACTTGATAAAAATGCACCCACACTTAAGACAGCATTAGCCAATCAGTGGGACAGTGTGAAGGTAGACGGAAAAATCTATGGAGTGCCTACCGACTATTCCGAGTATACTTCCTATGGCTTTGTATCCCGTAAGGATTTGATGGATAAATATGGAGTGTCAAGTATAAGTTCCATCGCAGATATGGAAAAATACATGGACGCAGCAGTTGCTGACGGACAGGTACCCTTAAACGGCAAATCCAATTTATCAAATGACCTTTACAGAACATTTATTGGAACAACAGGAGGGTGGATTAATGCACCCGGAATTTCTGAAAGTGAATTATATCTGGCGGCTGATAAAGACGATATCAGTAAGATTTTTGCACCAGCTTTTACAGATGAGTTCGAAGCATTTGCAGTGAAGATGCATGAATGGGAGGAAAAGGGTTACTGGTCAACGGATATCCTTTCCTCATCACAGGATGACAAGGATAACTTCTACAATGGCTTATCTGCAGGTTACATTTCCCACCAGCCGGACTGGACAGGAAGCTTTGGTACTCAGGAGCAGAAATTGCCCGGAGTAGAATCTGAATTCTACTGCTTCCCTGAAGCAAACGGCAAGATTGTAAGAGCCAGCGGAGTTAACAATGCTACCGGTATCAGCGCAAATTCCAAATATCCGGACAGATGCCTGCAGGTAATTGAGAAGCTTATGACAGACAAAGAGTGTTATGATTTATTCCAGTATGGTATTGAAGGCAGACAATATGAACTGAAGGATGGCAAGGTTACCAGGCCGGCTACCTATGATGAGAAGAAAGATGCCGGCGGATTTGCATCATGGGCATTCCGTACCGATGCTCTGAATATTCCGCAGCTTACAGAGGATCCCCGTCGTTATACTTTGAATGATGCATGGTCCAAGGTTGCTATTGATAATCCTTTTGTAGGTTTCAGCTTTGACAGCAGCAAAGTAAATACGGAGCTTTCCGCTATTTCCAATGTAAATTCACAGCTTGGTATCCAGATCCTTTTAGGCAAGACCACACAGGATCCGAAGGCAGCAGTAGCAGAATACAGGAAACAGTTAAAGACTGCCGGAATTGACAATGTTGTAAAGGAAGTTAATGACCAATGGACAGCATTTAACGCTTCCAAATAATAACAAAATATAAATAATGGAAAATGGCAGGGAGGCTTAGCCTTATCAGCAGAAGTTGTGATAAGGAAATAATTCCTGCCAATTTCCTGTTATTATATAATAGGAATGGATTTTGCCTGTTTTGTTAATGCAAAGATAGAAATGTTGTAGTATAATTAGTAATTATGTATAAAGCAGGGGAATCTATATCAAGTTTAAGACAAATAATGAGTATAGGATGAGGCATATGGAAGTAACGATTAAAGAGATTGCAAAGCTTTCAGGAGTTGGCATAACAACAGTATCCAGGGTTATAAATAATTCAGGACCGGTAAGCCCCAAAACAAGAGAAAAGGTCATGTCTGTGGTGAGGGAATATAACTATGTTCCCAATAACAGTGCCAGAAATTTAAAATCCAGCCAATCCAAAAGTGTGGCACTGCTGGTAAAATCAATAACTAACCCCTTCTTTCAGAAAATGATAAAGGTAATAGAGCAAAAGGTTGCTTTAAGAGGGTATCAGCTGATTATACAAAATGTCACGAATCTTCAGAATGAATTAGATATTGCGATTTCGGAGGCAAAGGACAGGAACCTTCAGGGAGTTATCATTATGGGAGGGTCCTATAACTATACTGCCTCAAAGTTTAGCTGCTTAAAGATTCCCTGTGTATTTCTTACCATATCAGCAGGAGAGGAAGTATCATCAGAAAGCTACTCCAGTGTCCGTATCAATGATGAACTTGAAGCATTTAAGGCAGTGGAATACTTGATTTCTCTGGGACACAGGCGGATTGGCTTCATCATGAATGCACCGATAGACGAAATGACTCCGAACTCTTTAAGATATAAAGGATATCTAAGGGCATTAGAGCAATATAGTATTCCCTTTGATTCCGCCCTGGTAGCATCAGAATTCTCCTCCTTATCCGGATATGATTTCGGCTTTAAAATGATGAAGCAGCTTTTAGCACAGAATAAGGATATGACAGCAGTCTTTGCCTTTGCGGATATCGTTGCTATCGGAGCTGCCAAAGCAATTCTTACCAGCGGACTTAAGATTCCGGAGAATATATCCCTTATAGGCTTTGACGGCATTGAAGAAGCTGAATTCTATCACCCTTCCATTGATACAATCTCCCAGCCTGCAGAGCAAATGGCATTATCCAGTGTAGAACTGCTCTTTGATATGCTTCAGGGCGGAGAAACCAGGCACATGGTATTTGAATCTTCTTTATTAAAAAGAGGCTCATGCACAGCGGTTCATAAATAAGTGCCTGCTGCTTACTGTATTGGCTTGTCTATTGGGAAGAAAGGGTTTAAAATATAGCGTGTGGCGAATAGCAGAACTGGTATTATATGCAAAAAATATTCGCAGAAATGGAGACAGAGAAAGATGCAAATAGTAACCTTTAATATTCGATGTGATTACGGGCAGGATGGTGCCAATAATTTTAAATTCAGAAAAGATCTGATATTAAAGAAAATCAATTCAGAGCAGCCGGATATTTTATGCTTTCAAGAGGTTTTGCCCCATGTTGCCCTGTGGTTAAAGGGAAATTTAACGGATTATTATCTTGTCGGCTGCGGCAGGGAGAGCAATCTTGAAGGCGAAGAGACAAGTGTTGCCTACCGTAAGGACAAATATAATATAGTAAAAATGGAAGTCTTCTGGCTGTCTGACACACCGGAGATACCGGGAAGCCGGTACACAAACCAAAGTGAGTGTCCGAGAACCTGCACTTGTATTTATTTTCAGGAGTTAGAGACCGGCAAGGTATTCCGTGTTTATAATACTCATCTGGACCATATCGGAAGTGATGCCAGAAAGCAAGGCTTATCATTAATACTTAAGAAAATATCACAGGCAGACTTTTTAGGAAAGATACCTGTTATTATAACCGGGGATTTCAATGCTTTTCCGGAATCAGAAGAGCTTGCTGTTTTGGAGGATTATCAGGAGCTGTATGACTGTACAAAGGAACTTGACGGAACATTTCACGACTTTGGAACATTAAAAGAATTTGAAAAGATTGATTATATTATAGCGGATAAGAATTTTTCCTGCAAAAAAGTGAGTAAATGGACTGATTGTGAAGACAATATCTATTTGTCAGACCATTATCCTGTAAGCGCCGTCTTAGAGTTTTAAAGATAGTATAAAGGGATAACAGGAGGCTTAAATGAAAAAGCGGGGGCAGATGTCAGAATCTATCATTGTAATAGGACTTTTATGCGTATCAGGAGGTTTTCAGGATGCTTACACCTATATTTGCAGAAACGGTGTTTTTGCAAATGCCCAGACCGGTAACATTGTACTGATGGGACAGCATTTTGCAGAAGGCAATTTAAAGCTTGGGCTTCGGTACTTGTTCCCGGTATTTTCTTTTCTGCTTGGTATAATCCTTGCCGAAGTCATAAAGAAATGTTATAAAGAATTTGATAAAATACACTGGCGGCAGATTATTTTGGCAATAGAGATACTGATATTATTTTTCGTGGGCTGGATGCCGGAAAAGATGAGTATGGTTTCTAATATGCTGGTGTCCCTGGTATGTGCCATGCAGGTGCAAAGCTTCCGCAAATTAAACGGGAATGCGTATGCTACGACTATGTGCATTGGCAACCTAAGAACTGCCACAGAGCTATGGTTTTCATACCATACTACAGGAAATACAGAATTAAGGAAGAAATCCCTGCTTTACTTTGGATTTATTGGAATCTTTGCAGTAGGAGCGGCTGTGGGCAGTATTATGGCGGGACTTCTTTATGAAAAGGCAATCTGGTTTAGCTGCCTGGTGCTGATTGTTGCCTTTTGCCTGATGTTTATAAAGGAAAATCAGGAGAATATAGATAAATACGGAGGAAATAAAGGATGAACCAGAAAAAGATAGGAATTCCTTTAGAAGGATTTGCAGAATTCAGCAGAAGAGCGGCAGCAGAAGGGGCCGTGCTGTTGAAGAACGACGATATGGTGCTTCCCATAAAATCCGGTGAAAATGTGTCCTTATTCGGAAGGATACAAAAGAATTATTATAGGAGCGGAACCGGTTCAGGCGGTTGTGTGAATGTTTCCTATACCACAAATCTTTTAGATGGTTTAAGAAGTAAAAAAGACATTCATGTAAACGAAGAGCTGGCAGCAGTTTACGAAAACTGGCTTCAGGATAATCCCTTTGATGACGGAGGCGGAGTATGGGCAGGAGAACCCTGGAACCAGAAGGAGATGCCTTTAAGTACAGAGCTTGTAAAGAGTGCCAGAGAGCAGTCTGAAAAGGCTATCGTTGTAATTGGCCGTACTGCCGGAGAGGATAAGGATAATGCGGATGCTCCCGGAAGCTATCGCCTGACAAAAGAGGAAGAAGAGATGTTAAAAGCAGTTACCGGTTATTTTGAACAGGTAGCTGTTGTGTTAAATGTATCCAATATTATCGACATGAGCTGGATGGATTCCGCTGGTTTTAAATATCCCGTCAAATGTGTAATCTATGCATGGCAGGGAGGAATGGAAGGCGGTAATGCCATTGCAGATGTTCTGGCCGGCGAAGTTACCCCAAGCGGAAAGCTTACGGATACGATTGCATATTCCATAGAGGACTATCCCTCTACGAAGAACTATGGGGGAGAAATAAAGAATATCTATCAGGAGGATATCTACGTAGGATACCGCTATTTTGAGACCTTCTGCCCGGAAAAGGTGCATTTTGAATTTGGCTGCGGTTTATCCTATACCGACTTTTCTGTCACAACCCTTAAGGCTGAAAAGGTCAGGGAGAATAATAAAGATTGCATTGTTCTGCAGGTCAAAGTAAGGAACGAAGGAGAAATTTATTCCGGAAAAGAGGTTGTGGAGGTTTATTACGAAGCACCTCAGGGCAGGCTTGGAAGACCGGTAAGAGCTCTTGGTGCTTTTGGAAAGACAGGATTGTTAAAGCCGAAGGAAGAAGAAATCCTCACTATAAAGATGCCGGCAGCTGTTATGGCAGCCTATGATGACGGCGGTGTTACCGGTAATCCCTTCTGCTATGTACTGGAAGCAGGAGAATACCGCATCTATGCCGGCAACAGCTTAAGAAATGCTGCTTTGGTTCAGATAGACGGTAAAGATGGTTATGTATTAGAAAAGCTTGCAGTAACGGAAAGGTTAAAGCAGGCATCAGCGCCTGTTGAGGACTTTACCCGAATGAAACCGGGAAAGAAAAAAGAAGACGGTTCCTATGAAATAGCCTATGAAAAAGTGCCAAAGCTTACTATTTCTATGGAAGAGAGAATAAAAAGCAACCTTCCAAAAGAAATTAAATATGCCGGAGATAAGGGATACCATCTAAAAGATGTAGCAGAGAATAAGGTAACTATGGAAGAGTTCCTTTCCCAGTTATCCAACGAAGATCTTGCCGCCCTGGTAAGGGGAGAAGGCATGTGCCATCCTTTAGTAACACCGGGAACGGCTTCTGCCTTTGGCGGAGTTACGGACAGGCTTTTACACTTTGGAATACCTCTTGCCTGCACCTCTGACGGACCTTCCGGTATCCGTATGGACGGCGGATATAAAGCAACCCAGGTTCCAATCGGAACACTTCTTGCTGCCACCTGGAATACGAAGCTGGTAGAAGAGTTATATGTGATGGAGGGAAGAGAGCTCCTTAGTAATTCCATAGATATGCTTTTAGGACCTGGACTTAATATCAGGAGAAGTCCTTTAAACGGACGTAATTTTGAATATTTCTCCGAAGACCCGCTTATTACCGGTAAATTCGCCGGTGCCGTTGTGAGAGGCATTATGAAGGGCGGCTCCAATGCCACCTTAAAGCATTTTGCCTGCAATAACCAGGAGAAATTCCGCTCCAAGGTAGATGCAGTCGTTTCAGAACGTGCCCTTAGGGAAATCTATCTGAAAGGCTTTGAAATTGCCGTTAAAGAAGGCGGTGCCAATGGTATCATGACTTCCTATAATCCAATAAACGGCCACTGGTCAGCCTCCAATTATGACTTAAACACCACTATCCTAAGAGAAGAATGGGGCTTTCAGGGTATTGTTATGACGGACTGGTGGGCTATTATGAATGATGTGGTTTCCGGTAGTGCGTCCGGCAAACCGGCGGACAGAAAGAATACCCACTTCATGGTAAAAGCGCAGAATGACCTTTATATGGTGGTATCAAACTTTGGTGCAGAGGTAAATGCTTATAGGGATTTGACAGAAGAAGCACTTAAGGAAGGAATTCTAACCAGAGGGGAATTACAGCGCTGTGCCGGAAATATCTGTGAATTTATTATAAAAGCGCCGGTATTTAAAAGAGAAGAGAGTTTTACGGAAGAAGCAGTGTTTGTTGCTGCCACTTCCTTTGATAAAGATGCTGATAATATCATAAATAGTGATGATACTTTCGTATCCGTACAGGAAAGCACACAGAGCCTGGTAAAGGTAAAGGAAGCAGGAATTTACCGGCTGATGGTAAATGTCAGGTCCTTTGGCAGCGATTTGGCACAGACTTCCTGTAGCCTTTTATTAAATGACACGCAAATTGCCACGATTCAAACCGGTGGAACAGATGGACAGTGGGTAAGACAAAAGCTTGTAAAGGCAGAGCTTAAGCAAGGCTTTTACTGTCTGGAGCTTAAAGGTTTGAAGCAGGGAATGGAAATTGAGTGGGTGGAATTTAAGAGGATTTCATAATACACGGTAAGATTATCAATAAAAACAAAGCAGTCTGGCTTTCACAGAGCCGGACTGCTTTTTCTTTATCTGTCATATTGTGTTCTTAGTTAGTACTATGATTTATAATCCACTTCATGATATAGGATGAGTCATACCTACCGTCAGCCACTCCCAAACCAAGATTAATAATATCCCCATCCTCACAATTAATTGAAATTTGATTGATATCTAAAAATACCAGCATGACTAAAATACCTATTCTTTTATTACCGTCAATAAACGGATGATTGCTAATTAAGCCATATCAAGCAAGCCTTCATCACGGACGCCATCTATTCCACCAGACTGCTTTATCATCATAGAGTGCAATGTTATGACTTGTTCTTTGTTTAGTTTTTTCATTTAGCCAGTTCCTCAAAAGCTTTTGCATACTTTGTAAGGTACTTTGTTGCAGCTTCTTCAACCGTAAGATTATCAGCAATTGTCTCCTCCTGCAGTCTGGTATAATCTATTATTACATATCTTGGTGCATTATTTTTCAATATAACGGCTGCTCCGTTTTCGTCCACCATTCGGGCTACCTTTGAAAAGTTTTGGTTTGCTTCTGTAATTGATATAAGATTATTGAGATCTACTTTCATAATAACTCCTTTCGTGAATATCAAATCTTTGATTTGATATTCCTGAACAAGTAGTTGAAAAATTTATTTTCAACTTTACGTTTTTCTTTCCACAATAATATTATACACTATTTATAGGATATATTCAACCTATTTGGTTTGGTTATGAATATTGGACTGCTTTGTTTTTATTTTTTACATATTGACGTTGACCTTAGGTAAAGATGTATAATGACTGTGATGAATTCATCCGGCAATATTGCTTTTACAAACAACACATATGCGAAAGTTTCAGCAAACTTAATGCACAGAGAATATAAGGGAAAGGAAAATACCATGGAAGAGTTGACAGGTATTTCAAAGGTGTGCAAAAAATTTCATATAACTTCCAGAACCCTGCGGTTTTATGAGAAAGAGGGATTAATAAAGAGCTATCGTGAGAAAGAGACTCTTCCACGCAGCTACGCACCGGAAGAATTGGAGAAGCTTAGAAAAATTCTGGTTCTGCGCTCCTTGAATCTTTCTATCAAGGACATTAAAGAACTTTTTAACAGCGGGCAGGATATATCGGTAGCCATTCGTTCCAAAATGGTTAAATTAATCACGGAATTGCATGAAAGGGAAAAACAGTTAAGGAACCTGGGACGTGCCGTTACACTTCTGACTGAGAATAAAGACATCTTTGCAGAAGAGGAAGAAGAAGCAGTAAGAACGAGACAAACGGAGATTGCCTACAATGCCACCGATAAGCTTTTGCAGGAAGATTTTACGGGTTTTATGGAATACTTTTCCAAGGATGCAAGGAGATATTTGACCAGCGGATTTATTCAGGCTTTTACCGAAGACATAAAAAGACTTGACGGAAGGCTGTATCAGATTACAGAGTGTCTGCCGGTAGGAGAGGAAATCTATGTCTATCTGTCCGGTGCAGAGCGTACCCTTTTGGTTAAATACCTGTTCCATGATGAGTTTATTGTAGCTTTTACTTTTGATACTTTGTTTTTTGACAGTCTAAGATAGCATTTTGTGTTGCAGATAGGATAATAATTCAAAGAATAAATAAAAGAAAGGATTATCCGGCAGCAAATGGATGATTATAAAAATAATGAATATATATAAGAAGCAGTTTTATGTGAAAAATAAGCTGAATTTTTGCTTTACTATTATCAGCTGTGTTTTGATGACGGCCATCAATGTGGCGTCGGCGTTTATTTTAAAGCTTATAATGGATGTTGCAACCTCTGGTTCCCTGAAGGATATGAAAAGATTGTTTTTGTACAGTATGGTCTACCTCATAGTATTGATTGCAGTGATGTTTATTAAGCGTAGGTATTACAACAATTTTATTAAAAAAGCAATGGTGCAGTTTAAAGAATTTGCTTTTTCAAAGCTGTTGGATAAAAGCATTAACTCTTTTGATAAAGAGGTAACCGGCAGATACATATCCATCTTTACCAATGATATGGCTTCCATTGAAACCGGTTATGTAGAAGCCAATCTAAAGATTACTGTGCAGATTATGAGCTTCCTTTGCGGACTTGCAGCCATGGCTTACTTCAATTTGATTCTGACTCTTGCGGTTCTTGCAGCCAGCTTTCTTCCAATTCTGGTTTCCGTCATATTTGGAAAATCCCTGGAAGAAAAGGTACGTCTGGTTTCCGCCAAAAATGAGGGTTTTGTTTCTATGGTTAAGGATTTACTGACCGGCTTTTCAGTTGTGAAAAGCTTTCGGGCAGAGAAGGAGATATTTAATCTGTACCAAAAAGAAAACGCTCAGATTGAGAATGCCAAGAACGGCAAACGGAAGACAGGGGACTTTATCACACTTCTTTCAGCTTCTTCCTCTTTTTTGGTAGAACTTACAACTTTTTTATTAGGAGCATACCTTGCAATTCAGAATATCATAACGGCAGGAACAGTGATTGCTTTTATTCAACTGCTGAATCTTGTACTGGGACCGGTGGAAGCCTTAGGTCCGATGCTTACGGAGAGAAAGGCCGCTGTTTCCTTAATTAACAAGATTGAGACGGCAACCACGGCAGCGGAGAAGAAAGAGGTGTCGGAAGAAAAAACAGATTTCAGCCACGCAATAACCCTTCATGACGTATCCTTTGGCTATGAAAAAGAGCAAAGCATACTAAAGTCTGTCAACCTGACCTTTGAAAAGGGAAAGAGCTATGTCATTGTTGGTGCCAGCGGCAGTGGAAAATCCACTCTTGTTAACCTGCTGTTAGGGTATCATAACAATTTTGACGGAGAAATTAAAATCGACGGTATTGATTTAATGACATTACCCACCAGCTCTTTGTATAATATGTTTTCTGTAATCCAGCAGAATGTTTTTCTCTTTGACAGTACCATTCAGGACAATATCACTATGTTTAAGACCTTTGAGAAAGCTGACGTCACCCAGGCCATGGAAAAGTCCGGTCTGACCAAACTGGCAGCAGAGAAAGGTGTGAATTATAAATGCGGAGAAAACGGCAGTTTTCTGTCAGGAGGAGAAAAACAGAGGATATCCATTGCCAGAAGCCTTCTTCGTAAGACTCCGGTACTTATTATGGATGAAGCAACCTCTGCCCTTGATTTAAAAACTGCCAGGCTGGTTGAGGAGGAAATCAATAAATTAAAAGACATCACCCGCATTGTAATCTCCCACAGAATGGACGAAGGAAATTTACGCCTTTATGACCGTATTATCGTATTAAATAACGGTATCGTTGCCGAAGAAGGCGAGTTTGACAGGCTGATAGAGAATAAAGGGTACTTTTATTCACTGTTCCAGGTAACAAAATCAGCTTAAATAATTATTCTTGATAATGGTAAAGGAGAGAGGGACTATGCAGATTTTTACACAGGAAAGCCTGGATTTTCTAAAGGAAGTAAGAGAGCAGAACAGCAAACTCTGGTAACTGCATTAAGGGATACGATGTATGGAATAGATTCGGAATTTGAGCTTCTTCCCATGGTAGATAAGGCAATATCCCGCATCTATAGGGATACCAGATTTTCAAAGGATAAGAGTCTCTATAAAGACAGAATGTGGATCACCTTTAAAAAGTCCGGTAAAGATAAATGTGATTATCCGGCTTATTTTCTTGAAATAACGCCTTATGTTTATCGGTATGGCATGGTTTTTTTCAGTGCAACACCAAAATCCATGGATGCGGTCAGAGAAAGAATGGACAAAAAAAGCAAAGAGGTAACAGGCA
The DNA here is from genome assembly GCF_900143645.1 of Anaerocolumna xylanovorans DSM 12503. GTDB lineage: Bacteria > Bacillota > Clostridia > Lachnospirales > Lachnospiraceae > Anaerocolumna > Anaerocolumna xylanovorans. Next base: position 617,943 of record NZ_FRFD01000003.1, read on the forward strand.
TTATTGAAGAAATGGAGAAAAAGGGGATATTCCATCTGGAATAAGGGTTCGTGAACGAGAAGATAAATAAATAGATGCGAAAATCAGCGTGCATTTCCAAAAACATCCTTCATGGGTTTGTCCTGGGCAATAGCCAATGGGCCTTGTATACTTTCTCCTTTTGGTATATTATGCTACATAGGAAAGTATTATAAAAAATGCGAGGATAGTCATGGGAGAAACAGTATTAATTGTAGATGATGAAAAGGAAATTGCTGACTTACTGGAATTATATCTTAAAAATGAGGGCTTTACAGTATATAAATATTACACCGGAAAAGAGGCACTTGCGTGTATCAATTCCAACAAATTAAGCCTGGCGGTGCTGGATGTGATGCTTCCGGATATTGACGGCTTTCGTATCTGCCAAAAGATTCGGGAAAAGTATTTCTTCCCGGTTATTATGCTGACGGCAAAGGTTGAGGATATGGACAAGATTATGGGGCTTACCCTTGGGGCGGATGATTATATTACCAAACCCTTCAACCCCTTAGAGGTGGTAGCCAGGGTAAAGACCCAGCTTCGCCGTTACATGCGCTATAATACGGCAGAAGAGGCAGAAGCTTTTGAATATGATATCAGAGGGCTTACCATTAATAAGGAGACCCACCAGTGCCTGCTTTATGAAAAGGAATTGTCCTTAACTCCCATTGAATTCTCTATTCTTTGGTATCTGTGCGACCACAGGGGAAAGGTAGTGTCCTCGGAGGAGCTTTTTGAAGCAGTGTGGCAGGAAAAGTTTCTGGATAATAACAATACCGTGATGGCACACATCGGAAGACTTAGAGAAAAGATGCAGGATAATTCCAAGAATCCGAAATTTGTCAAAACGGTTTGGGGAGTGGGGTATAAAATTGAGTAAAAAAACAAGTATCAAGAGAAGGCTTACCGGATATATCTTTACCCGGTTCCTTTTATGGGGAGTTATCTATACGGCGCTTTTGCTTGGTTCCTTTCTTTTTGCCAGGGCATTTTTAGGAAGCTTTATCTGGTATTCCGATAATAGTCTTTACCATCTGTTCAGGCTGATTAACGACTATAATGTGTTTTTTCTTGGAGGCTTATGGCTAATGGGGGTAGGTATAATCTTTCTGCATTACTGGTTCAAGACCCTGGGCTATCTGGAACAGGTGGTGAAAGCAGCGGGAGAAATTTATAACCCTACCGAAGAGCTTATCACCCTGCCGGCAGAACTAAATGAGGTGGAAAACCAGATGAACCAGACCAAGCTGCAGGTAACGCGTAATGAGAGAGCTGCCAGGGAGGCCGAACAGCGTAAGAATGATCTGGTGGTATATCTTGCCCACGATTTAAAAACACCCCTGACTTCCGTTATCGGCTATCTGACGCTGCTTCGTGATGAAAGAGAGATATCCAAAGAGCTTCAGGAGAAATATCTTTCAATTTCTTTAAATAAAGCAGAGCGTTTGGAAGAGTTAATCAATGAATTCTTTGATATTACCAGATTCAACCTTACGAATCTGACCCTTGAACTAAGCCGTGTCAACATCACCAGAATGCTGGAACAGATAATATTTGAGGCCGGTCCTTCCTTTAAGGAGAAAGAACTGTCCTGTGAACTAAAGGCAGAGGGGGATATCTATATCCGGTGTGATGCAGGAAAGATGCAGCGGGTTTTTGATAATCTCTTGCGAAATGCGATTAATTACAGCTTTGAGGGGGATACCATAGTGGCAGCCATAAAGCCGGAGGGTGATAATATCCACTTTATATTTATCAATCACGGAAATACTATACAGGAGGAGAAGCTAAGCCGGATATTCGAGCAGTTTTACCGCCTGGATACGGCAAGGCAGTCAAGGACGGGAGGCGCAGGACTGGGTCTTGCCATAGCAAAGGAAATCGTAGAACTTCATAACGGAAAGATAACCGCGGCCAGTAAGGATGAGATTATAACCTTTGAGATTGTTATGCCGGCGGGTTTATAAGAAAGTATATATCCCTTATACGGTCTAATATCAGAAAATCTTAAGAAATTCCGTATAAAAAACAAGGAATTTCATAATGGAAAACGAAAAAAGGCTGTCTGTTGTTTTGATATGATGATATCAAAGCAGCGGGCAGCCTTTTTGCTTTACAAAATTTTAACCGGACAGGTTCTGATAGGTCCCCTAAGGCTGTCCTTCAAATAGAAACCACAGGAGGAATGAAAATGAGTAAGAAAAATATCGCAGTAATATTCGGAGGATGCTCTACAGAATATGAGGTATCCCTGCAATCGGCTTTTTCAATTTTAAAGGTTTTAGAAGGAATGGAGAATTACAACATTATCTGTCTTGGTATTACCAGGGAAGGAGCCTGGTACCGGTATTTGGGTCCTTTGTCGGAGATTGAAAAGGGTACCTGGCAGGAAAATAAGGAATTACTGCATCCTGCTCTTATTTCGCCGGACAGAAGTCTTAGGGGAATGATTGAGTTCACAAAGAAAGGCATGAAAACCATACGCCTTCATGGAGCTTTCCCCGTACTTCACGGTAAAAATGGGGAGGATGGCACGGTGCAGGGACTTATTGAGCTGGCAGGTATTCCATTGATTGGCTGTGACACGGAAAGCTCGGCCCTTTGCATGGATAAGGACAGGGCTCACAGGCTGGTAAAGGAAGCCGGAATTAAAGTGCCAAAAGCAGTTCTATTCACCAGAAGGGAAGAAGACGAGGCTGTACTTAAAAAGGTAAGCGGTTTGTCCTTTCCCCTGTTTGTAAAACCGGTAAAAGCAGGCTCCTCCTTTGGTATTACAAAGGTATATCAAGAGGAAGAACTGCTTCCTGCCATTGAAGAAGCCTTCCGGCATGACGGTGAGGTACTGGTTGAAGAGAATATTACAGGTTTTGAGGTAGGCTGTGCTGTAATGGGCAGGGACAACCTGATTATTGGTGAAGTGGATGAAATTGAGCTGACAGAAGGATTCTTTGATTATACAGAAAAATACACCTTAAAAAGTGCGGTTATCCATATGCCTGCCAGAATCGATCATGAAACGGGAAAAAGAATCAAGGCAAGTGCAGCGCTTATCTATAAAACCCTTGGCTGCAAGGGCTTTGCAAGGGTGGACATGTTCTTGACGGAAAAGAAAGAGATTGTATTTAATGAGGTGAATACCATTCCGGGTTTTACTTCTCACAGCAGATATCCCGGTATGATGAAGGGTATCGGTCTTTCCTATGCAGATATCATAAGCAGGCTTATTGCAGAGGAGGTAGGGTGATGGAGAAGGTAATGGAGAAGGTATTGGTGAACAGTGCGGATGTTTATAAAGGATATTTGATATTGGTCAACAAAGATTATCCTCTGAAGAAAGAAAGTGTAAGCAGGGAGAGGCTTTCGGGAATAGGTGAAGGTATCTGTCTGGAGAACCGGACAGCTTCCATGCTGATGCAGCTTCTTAACGAACTTAAGGCAAAGAAAAAAATCACTGCTGTAAGCGGGTACCGCAGTTTTAAAGAGCAGGAAAAGATTTATACCAATTCCCTGGATGAAAATGGCAGGGAGTTTACAGAGAAGTATGTAGCCCTGCCCGGTGCAAGCGAGCATCAGACCGGCTTGGCCATTGACCTTGGAGAGACAAAAAAGGAAATTAATTTTTTGTGTCCGGAATTTCCTTATAAGGGAATTTGTCAGGAGTTCAGAGAAAAAGCAGCCTCCTATGGATTTATACAAAGATACGAAAAGGAAAAAGAAGGTATAACCGGGATAGGACATGAGCCCTGGCACTTCCGTTATGTGGGATATCCCCATTCCAAAATAATGAGAGAAGGTAATCTGACGCTGGAAGAATATACAGAAGAAATAGAGAACCATCCATACGGAGAAAATCCTCTGGTATTTGGCGAAGGAAAGCAAAAGGTTGAAATCAGTTATCTTGAGATGGGGGAAGGGGAAGAGAGGGCATTAAGCTTTTTGGCAGACGCCATTTATCAGGTATCGGGAAATAACAAAAAGGGTGTCATTATAACGAAATGGCAGGGACGGTAAAAAGTTGAAAGAAAATACAAATATGAAAGAGACAAATAAATATCCTGACATTGATATCTTTAGACTTCTGGCGGCGTTTTTGGTGATTGCCATACATACTTCACCCCTGGCCTCCTATAGCCTTTACGGGGATTTTTTACTGACAAGGATAGCAGGAAGGATTGCGGTGCCGTTTTTCTTTATGGTTTCAGGCTTCTTCCTATATAGCGGACAGGAAAAAAATCCGGATAGACTTATCTCCTTTGTGAAAAAAACGGCTGTTTTATATGGAATCTCAATTCTTTTGTATCTTCCGGTTAACTGGTATACGGGATACTTTACGGATAAGCATCTTATCTTTAAGGTACTGAAAGATATTTTCATTGACGGCACCATGTATCATTTGTGGTATCTGCCGGCGGCAATCACCGGAAGCATCATAAGCTTTGCATGCCTTAAATTCTTTGGTATGAGAAAGGCCTTTATACTAACATCATTACTTTACCTGATCGGATTGATGGGAGACAGCTATTATGGCATAATATCAGGCTTGCCTGTTATAGGCAGCTTTTATAAAGGGCTATTTCAGATAATGGATTATACAAGAAACGGATTTTTCTTTGCCCCGTTATTCTTCCTCCTTGGCACGGCTTTTAAGAAGTATAAGAACTTGGCAGTTAAGGGTGGTAAATGGATGTTCCTGGGTTCCCTTTTGATGATGGCCGTGGAGGGAACTTTGCTTAGAAGGGCTGGCGTTATGCGTCATGACAGTATGTATCTAATCCTGCCGGCAGTCATGTTTTTCTTGTTTTTGGCACTGCTTAAAAGAAGGGGAAAGGAATACAGGAGCTTTCGGGAAATTTCCATGGCAGTTTATATCATTCATCCCTTGGTGATTATCGGGATCAGAGGTGTTTCTAAAGTTCTTGGAATACAGAAATTCACTGTAAATAACAGCATTATTCATTTTCTATTGGTAGCGGCAGGTTCCTTTTTGTTTGGAGGAATCTATTATCTTAGTGTGAAATATAAGACATTTCACACCCTGATTTGAAGCAGTAAATCATCTGTAAGCAGACGATTTATGCCATGGGAGCTATTGTCAATAAATATAAGAAGGAAAGGAAGCAGGCATATGTTGCAGGCGATTGAAAAAGAAAAAGTATTAGAAAAAGAAACCATTGAAAATAAAAATTTCATTAAAAATAAAAGCAGGGCATGGATAAGCATTAACAAAGATAACCTGCTTCATAACGTGGAAGAGATTCATACTATTATGCCGGATACCTGTAAGCTGATGGCGGTTGTCAAGGCAAATGCCTATGGACATGGCAGTATTATGATAGCTTCGTTGTTAAACAAGACAGGCATCAGGAATTTTGCAGTAGCAACGATGCAGGAAGGAATTGAATTACGCCTGAATGGTATCAAGGGAGATATTCTGGTATTAGGTTACACAGAGCCTTCTCTTGCAGAGGAGCTTTCACAGTACGGGCTTACCCAGACAATAGTTGATTATCATTATGGCAGGGAGCTTAACAGTAAGGGGATTCCTTTAAAAGTCCAGATAAAGATTGATACCGGAATGCACAGGCTGGGCTTTCTGGCAGAGGAAACAGAGGAAATTATAAGCATATTTAAAGCTAAGAATCTAAAGGTAACAGGGATATTTACGCACTTAAGCACAGCAGACAGCTTAAGGGAAGCAGATATTACATTCACAAAAGGACAGATTGACAGATTTTACACCCTGTTAGCGCAGCTTAAGTTAAGGAAAATACAGGTGCCGGTTCATATTCAAAGCACCTATGGGCTTCTTAATTATAACGGACTAAATTGTGATTATGCAAGAATAGGCATTGGTATGTATGGTTCCTTAAGCTCCGCACAGGATAAAACCATTATACAGCCGGATATAAGACCGGTGCTGTCCCTGCATTCCCGCGTAGCCCTTATAAGGAATATAACGGACGGAGAAAGCGTAGGTTATGGAAGAGCTTATTGTTGTGATGGAAATAGAACCATAGCAGTTATTGCAATTGGATATGGGGACGGATATCCAAGGAGCCTGTCGGACGGAAAGGCTGAGGTTATTATAAAAGGGGTGAAAGTACCGATTGTCGGACGTATCTGCATGGATCAGCTTATCGTTGACATCACAGGAGCAGAAGGCATTCACAGCGGAGACATTGCAACGCTTATCGGAAAAGAAGAGAAGGAATCAATTACTGCAGGGGAGGTGTCAGATAAAGCCGGAACCATAGCCAATGAACTTCTTTGCAGGCTTGGGAACCGGCTTCCAAGAATTTATGTGTAGTGCTTACTTTGTTTCCTCCGCAGTGCTTGTTTCCTTTTCGGAGAAAATATAATATCTTGCAAGGAGCGTATAGGCAAAGGCCAGGGCAATTGTCTGTATAATATCCTGGGGCTTTCTCCTGGTAGGCTGCTCCTTTTCATCAAAAGCCATGGCCAGTGCAGCTTCCAGTTCATCGCAGAATAAATCGTAGGATTCCTCATTGGTCTGGTTATTCTGCATGAAGGATATGCCGTTGCCGATATCCGTAAGGCTTAGCACCGGTTTTAATAAAAATAGGACATAAAGATAGGCAAGATGTTCTCTATGGTATTTTTTATTCTTTGAGGGTACTATGATTTTTTGTTTCACATAATTATTAATCATAGTAGAGGTTACAGACTTTGCAGGCAGGTCTTCATAAAACAGGGAAACACTTTCCTCTATGAGGCTGATAACCTGGTCCATATATAGCTCAATACCCGGCCATTCCTTCCATCTTGGACAATGGTAGTTTCTTATATCTTCCCGTGTAAACATAATTTGCGCTCCTATATATTGTAAAAGAATAAACAATGTAGTAATATATGAGATATTATATAGTATTAAAAACTATAAGTCAATGCAAAGGATTGACTTGCAGCTTTAAAAGGTTATAATTTATCTTACATATGGTAATAGTGGTGATAGATAAGGAGGGCATGATGGAAGAAATGAAAGCACTGTTAAAAGCCCAGAGATATTTTTATGAAAAGGGCAAAACGAGGGATATAGATTTTCGTATAAGGCAATTATTACGCCTTAAGAGCAGTATTATAAAAAATGAAGAAGAGATTCTTAAGGCGTTAAAGAAGGATTTGAATAAGGCGCCCTTTGAATCCTATGCGACTGAAATCGGTATGGTTGCGGAAGAAATAAGGTATCTGATAAAGAATGTCGAAAGATTGGCACAGCCTGAAAAGGTTAAAATGCCAATTACTCAATTCCCTGCTTCCGGCAGTATTTATAAAGAGCCTTATGGGATTGTGCTGGTAATGGCCCCCTGGAATTATCCGGTCCAGCTTTCACTTGCACCCCTTGCCGGAGCCGTAGCTGCCGGTAATTGTGTCATTCTAAAGCCTTCAGAGTATGCCCCGAACTCCTCGGCCGTTATGAGAAAGATAATAAAGGAAACTTTTCCTGAAAAATATATTGCTGTAGTGGAAGGCGGAATGGAAGTGAATAAAGAGCTGCTTCAAAATAAATTCGACTACATTTTCTTTACGGGAAGTGTTTCCGTGGGGAAGATAATTATGGAAGAAGCCGCGAAGCATCTGACACCGGTAACCCTGGAGTTAGGAGGAAAAAGTCCCTGCATAGTGGATGAAACAGCAGATATTTCTCTGTCTGCCAAAAGGATTGCCTGGGGAAAGTACCTGAATGCCGGACAGACTTGTGTGGCTCCTGACTATGTTCTGGTGCAAAAGGATGTGAAGGAAGCTTTCATAAAGGAATTAAGCAGATATGTCAGAAAGTTCTACGGAAAAGACCCGCTTAATAATGAAGAATATCCCAGAATCGTTAACGAAAGACATTTTGACCGCTTGCTGTCCCTTATGAAGGAAGAAAATATAAGCTTAGGCGGAAAGTACAGCAGGCAGCTGCTAAAAATTGAACCTACTGTTCTTGAGCTTAACAGTTCGGATACCCCGGTTATGAAAGAGGAAATCTTTGGCCCCCTTCTTCCGGTTCTTACCTATGAGAACTTAGAGGAGGCGGCCAGGTTTATTAATAACAGGCCTAAACCTCTTGCCCTTTATCTCTTTACCACCTCGAAAGATAATGAAGGCTTTATTATGAAGAATATCTCTTTTGGCGGGGGCTGTGTGAATGATACCATTGTGCATCTGGCAACGACCTCCATGGGATTTGGAGGTGTTGGTGAGAGCGGCATGGGAAGTTATCACGGAAAGGAAAGCTTTACAACCTTCAGCCATAGTAAAAGTGTTTTAAGGAAGAGCAATTTATTGGATATTCCTTTAAGATATCCGCCTTATAAAAAGAAAATAAACCTGTTAAGAAAGATTTTATAAAGTCAAGTGATTAAAAAAGTTGTAAAATGGCTTGCCAGATGATAAAATAAAAAAATGAAAACAAAAGCAAAAATAAAAAACTGGTGGTAAAAGAAATGGTGACTGACCCTTATAAAGCACTTGGAGTGTCTCCCAGTGCATCTAATGATGAAATAAAAAGAGCATACCGTGAACTTAGCAGAAAATATCATCCGGACTCCAATGTGGATAATCCATTGGCTGACCTTGCTGCCGAGAAGTTCAAGGAAGTGCAGGAAGCCTATGATCAGATTATGAAGGAAAGAGAAGGCGGCTATTCAGGCGGTGGTAATGCTTCTTACGGAAAACCTGATAGTGCTTATGGTGATTCCCCGCAGTTAAATAAGGTATACGATTACCTGACAGCAGGACGTTACAGGGAAGCTTTAAATGAGCTGGACAGAATTTATCCAAGAACAGCCGGATGGTTTTATTACAGTGCTGTTGCAAACAACAGGACAGGGAATAACTATGTAGCCTTAAATCATGCAAGAGAAGCTGTTAATATGGAACCCAATAATGTAGAATACAGGAATCTGCTAAACCAGATGGAGTGGCAGGGAAGGCGCTATAATACTACCAGAAATCAGACCTATGGCGGTTACGGAGGCGGCTGCGGAAGCGGTAACTTCTGCTGTGATTTATGTGTGGCTGATAGCCTGTGCGAATGTATGGGAGGAGATTTGTGTCAATGCTTCTAGGAACGAGAAAGCTGGCATTTTTAAGTCTGTTGATGGCTTTAGCGGTAGTGCTTATTATATTAAGCGGTGTACTTGAATTTAATACACTGTTTTTACTGGCACTTGCCTCCTTCGGTGTTGGAATTGCTTACCGGGAGGGCGGTTTTGCCATAGGATTCGGATTTTTTGCAGGAAGCATCATTCTTTCGGTATTGCTTGCACCAAATAAGCTTTATTGTATTACCTACGGGGCTATGGCTTTTTATCTTCTGGTCTCGGAGCTGATATATGATAAGCTTTTTCAGATGAAGAGTATGGCTGTTAAAAGTAAACTTCTTTGGATTCTTAAATATATAGCTTTCAATCTGATATATGTACCGCTGCTTATTTTTGCCCCAAAGCTTATCTATGCGGGAAAGCTGGATACGAGACTGTTCCTGGTGATGCTTGCCGCAGGGCAGGTTATATTGTTTCTCTATGACAAAGGGTACCGGTACTTCCAGGGAAATATGTGGGAGAAGGTACGGAGAAAGCTAAAACTGAATGAATAAATATAAGATGTTGCATGATTAACAGAGATAGAAAGCAGGTCATGCAGCATCTTTTTGTTTTTTTGGATTAGAAAGTTCTTGACAGAGGTGCCGGGAATGATTAATATAAATAAATAGAAAGGTACCTTGTTATATTTGGTAATTAATCATAAAACGGGCAGCTTATAAGAAAGCCTGAAAAAGACAATAATAGAGAATAAGAAAGGATGATTATATGGCTCTATTTTACGGTGTTTTGCTGATGTTAGGAGCAATACTGCTATCGAATCTTATTAACCGCTTTGTTCCTTCCTTTTCTATTCCGATTATTCAGATTTTATTGGGAATAGTTCTATCACTTTTGCCTTCTATGTATCATTTTAAGTTTGACACAGAGTTGTTTTTGATACTTTTTCTTGCCCCTCTGCTGTTCCATGACGGAATGCAGGCAGATAAGAAGTCGCTCTGGGATTTAAAAAAGCCCATTATTATGCTGGCCTTGGGACTTGTATTTTTTACGGTAGCCGTTGTGGGTATCATAATACATAATATGATTCCATCCATTCCTCTGGCGGCAGCCTTTGCATTAGCAGCAGCACTGGCCCCCACGGATGCGGTAGCTGTCAGTTCTTTGGGAAAGCGAATCAAAATACCGGAAGGAATTAAGAATCTGCTGGAAGGGGAAGCTTTAATCAATGATGCTTCCGGTATCGTAAGCTTCCAATTTGCCGTTGCAGCTATGGTTACCGGCACTTTTTCTCTGTTACATGCAGGAATCCAGTTTCTTTATGTTGCTTTAGGCGGAGTAATTATCGGAGTTCTTATGACGGGACTTAAGTACCTCCTTGTAAAGTGGGTCCGGTCACTTGGTATGGAAAATATTACTTTTCATTTATTAATAGGTCTCCTTACACCCTTTCTGATATATATGGCAGCAGAGGAGTGCAGAGTCAGCGGAATATTAGCCGTTGTAATATCCGGTGTTATCCATTCCTTTGAGGGGAGAAAAATAAACCCTGAAACAGCCACCCTTAATATTGCCTCAAAAAGTGTATGGTCCACGCTGGCTTTTGCTCTAAACGGACTGGTTTTCCTGATTCTTGGCATGCAGCTGCCGCAGATTATAAGTGTAATTTGGAGTGATGTAAGCATCAGCAATCTGGAGACTATTGGGTTCATTTTAGCAATTACTGCAGCAATGATGTTAATCCGCTTTCTTTGGTCCTTCTTTACCATAGGAGATATTACGGAAAATAATTTGGTAGAAAAGGGATTTGGGAGAAATAGTAAGAAGAATAGATTGCAGGAAAAAAACTCATCTGCAATTGAAATAACAGAAAGAGGGAAGTTAAGTAGAATCAGGACAAATCTGGTTATAAGTATGTCAGGAGTCAGAGGAAGTGTTACCTTAGCCTCAATTCTGTCATTGCCTTTTATACTAAGTAACGGAAAAGCATTCCCCGAAAGAGACCTTATCATATTTATTGCTGCCGGTGTGATTTTATGCTCGCTGCTTATCGCGAATTTCCTCCTGCCCCTTTTATTAAAGAAGGATGGCATAGAAGAAGCAAGTATGGAGGAAAGAGAGGCCTGCCTTGAAATTATTGAAAATGTAATCAGGCAGATGAGTGAATTGATAACGGATGAAAACAAATTCCAGATAGGAAAGGTCATAAGGAATCTGATGTTAAGATCAGAGGAACTTCGGGACAAGAATTATAAGAAATCCAGCCAGAAAGAAGAGAGAAACTTAAGAAATGAAGTTCTGGCCTGGGAAGAGGATTATACCAATTTGCTGTTGAAAAATAATGAAATCGAAGAAGCTGCTGCTCGCCATTATCTGGATTTTCTTAGTAAAGTCATCAGAAAAAATGACAGGAAGGAATATTACTCCTATTCCCATATAGGTAGAGTAATAAGAAATATGAAACATATAAAAAAGCGCGGGTTTATACCAGGTAATCCTGCCGTCCACAGAGTACAGATGGAAACACTAAAACACTTAAATAATGAATATGTATTAAAGCGGCTGCAGGAACGAAAGAACAGTGAGGATACTTTGGCTGTTAACAAGCTGATATCAGAATATGAACGGCTGGAAGCTTTATTAACAAGCAGGACATATCTTGCCGGTAACAGACAAGGGCAGGGAAATCAGGGTATTCCCCCCGCGGAGAGAATAGATGACAAGGAGGACTTAGTGTCTTTAAGCTTTCAGATGGAGAGAGATGGAATACAGGCCATGTATGAGCAAGGCAGAATATCCTGGGAAACTGCCCGGAAAATGCGCAGTGACATAGCCTTAATGGAACTGCAGTTACGGCAGACCAGTGTTTCATAAAGTAGAAGGTTCAATTCTAAGGATTGACAAAGGGAAAGGACAGGGATTAAAGTATATCTGGGAGGTAAAGGCATGAAATTTAAAAATGTATTAAATACCAAGGGGCATCATCCGTCTTTTGGATTAAGGGAAATGTTAGGGTATATCGGTCCGGGGCTTTTGGTTACCGTAGGCTTTATTGATCCCGGTAATTGGGCGTCCAATATCGCAGCAGGATCTGAATACGGATATAAACTGCTCTGGATGGTTACTCTTTCTACCATAATGCTGATTCTGCTCCAGCATAATGTTGCGCATCTTGGGATTGTAACTGGAGATTGCCTTTCAGAAGCAGCTAACAAACACTTAAAACCCTGGCTGTCAAAGACTGTTCTTTCCACCGGGCTGGTAGCTGCTGTCTCTACTGCAATGGCAGAGATATTAGGAGGAGCTATTGCACTCAATCTGCTCTTTAAGATGCCGATAAAAGCAGGCTCCGTTATAATATTTGCGGTTATTGTCTTTTTGCTGTTTACGAATACCTATAAGAGGCTGGAAAAAGTAATCATAGGGTTCGTTTCCATCATTGGCATATCCTTTCTTTATGAGCTTAGCGTAGTACATATCAGCTGGCACGAGGCTGTAAGAGGCTGGACCACTGTTCAATTTCCGGCCGGGTCCCTGCCGATTGTCATGGCAGTTTTGGGAGCTGTTGTTATGCCGCATAACTTATTCCTTCATTCAGAAGTTATACAGAGCAGGCAATGGAATCTGGAGGACGATTCTGTTATTAAAAAACAATTGAAATATGAGTTTTTAGATACCCTGCTTTCTATGATTATAGGCTGGGCTATTAATAGTGCAATGATTATACTTGCCGCAACCACATTTTTTACTCAGCATATTAAGGTAGTAGAATTAGGGCAGGCACAGCAAATGCTTGTTCCGATAGTAGGCAGTCTTGCGGCGGTTATCTTTGGAATTGCATTACTGTTTTCCGGTATTTCTTCTACTATGACAGCAGGAATGGCGGCAGGAACAATCTTTGCGGGAATGTTTGGAGAGCCTTATGATATCAAGGACAGGCATACGAAGGTTGGAGTTGTCGGAATCCTTACGATAGCTACCCTGATAATATTCTTCATACAGGATCCTTTTCAGGGATTGGTCTACAGTCAGATGCTGCTTAGTATTCAGCTTCCCATAACGGTATTCTTACAGATTTACCTGACATCCTCTAAAAAGGTCATGGGGAAATATAAGAACAGCTTATTTCATAACATCATCCTGTGGGCTATTGCAATAATACTGACGGTATTAAACCTGATGCTTTTTACAAGTTATCTTATCTAAGAAAGCATGTATTGTGCGGAGACTAAAAAGAACAGCTCCATGTCTTACAATTACCAAAGGACATGGGGCTGTTTTTAGGTTTACGATTGCTGTTCAGAGGATAATTTTATGCCGTTTTTGGATAATTCTCTGATCTTTTCTGATAATTTTTGAATCAATCCAATCAGTTCGGAAGAAAGGTTCTGTGCATCCCTTAAGATATGTAAAGCCTTATCCCTGTCCTTCTTTTTGATAGCTTCTATCATCTGGTCACCCTTTAAATGGAATTCCTTATGCAGCTTACCAATCGTTTCCCAGTCATTAATAACGGAAGAATGATTAAGGCTTAAGGTATTATAATAATGTCCGAAGGTACATTTACCGGGATTGGTCTGAATCGGCAGCAAGGTCATGGTATCTACCATTGACTGAAGCTTAATCGTCCAGTCCTTATGGGCTGTTATTGCCTTTTCCAGGATGGTACATATGTCGTCGTTTGTTATGGAATGGCTTGTGCCCTTTAACCCTTTGTATAAATTGCCGGCAAGGCCAGACAGTTTATCATCGATGGCTGAAATACTCTTAGCGTAACTAACGCTTTCAGCAGCATCTTTTTGGATGCTTAGAGTCATGGAATTCAGTTTTTGTGCATCTTCACTGGAGGCTTCCATGGCACGGTTTATTTCAACAGCGGCAACTTTAACTCCCTGCATGGAACCATTGATGGATTCTACCGTATTTATAACACCTTCCAGCATATTGATATTTTCACCCATTGTATCTGATACCAGATCAATTTTTTCACTCATTTGTCCGGTAGAGGTTAAAGCACGGTTAAGGCTGCCCTTACTTTCATTGGCAGCGGATTGGATGTTTTCTACAAATACTCTCATGTCATCAAGATTGTGCTTGGTGTCATCCGCCAATTTCCTTACTTCTTCGGCCACTACGGAAAATCCTTTACCATGTTCACCTGCTCTGGCTGCTTCGATAGCTGCATTTAAAGCAAGTAAATTTGTCTGATTTGCTATTGTCTGGACACTATCCACGATTTTCCCGACTTCACTTGCAAGCTGCAGCAACTGGTCGATTTTTCCGGCCATATTCTGCGTATCGGTTACAACATTTTCTTTTAAACCGCTTACCTGAACAAGCAGATCCTTGCTTTCTTTGTTGCGGGAAGCCAATGACTTGGAATCTTCTGATAATTGCTGTAGGGTATCAGCTGTATTATCAATGGTTTCGGAAACGGAATTCATAGTTGCTGTGGTTTCTTCTACAATTGCAAGATTTGATTCGCTTAAACTTGCCAGTTCTAAGGAAAATTCGCTTAATTGATTGGATATGTAGGTCATGCCGACATCAAAAGTACTTATAGAAGAAGCCAGATCCATTATATCCTTTACTGCGTCTGACATTTTATGTTCATTGTCAAATAGCTTATTAAAATGATTGAGAGCTTTCTGGTGAATTGGATGGTTACTTTGAGGGGATTCAAGGTTTGCACCGGACATCATACTTTCTACATAATGAAGAATGTCCCCCATCTCTGAACAGGATTTTTTTAGCGTTGGCATAGTATCTTTCCTTTCTTTTTGTATGGAGCTTAAGATTATTATAGTCTGCTGGATTGACTTGTGCAACGGATATTTTAGTACAAGCCGGTTATTGAAATAATACATTGTAATAGACTTTCAAAAGGATATAATAGAAGTATATACACTTTAAGAGAAGAGAGGACAATAGGCATGCTGAATAATCCGGAAACTTCAAACATCAAAAAAGCAATCCGTACTGCCATTGAAAAGAATGAAATTCCAGGTGCTAATCTGCTGATTTTTAAGAATGGAAAGGAAGTATTCTATCATGAGGATGGGTTGGCTTCCAGAGAGGAACAGCTCCCGATTAGGAGGGATACTATTTTTAGACTGTTTTCCATGACGAAACCAATCACGGCAGCTGCTGCAATGATTTTAACGGAGAGAGGGAAAATAGATCTGTACGAGCCGGTAGGAAGATACCTGGAGGGATTTCGGAACCAGCTGGTAGAGGAGAATGGAACCCTTGTTCCGGCAAACAGGGAAATGCGTATAAAGGACTTATTAAATATGACTTCCGGACTTCTTTACGGCGGAGAGGGTAAAGCAGGTAAGGCAGCGGAAGCAGTATATCGTGAGATAGATGAAAAACTGTTAACAGAAAATGCACTAAATACCATTGAAATCGCAAACAGGCTTGGAAAGTGTCCGCTGGCTTTCCATCCGGGAGATTTTTGGGCCTATGGCACCAGTGCGGATGTACTTGCGGCGGTGATTGAAGCGGTAAGCGGGATGAAGTACGGTGAATTCCTGAAAAAAGAAATCTTTGAACCTTTGGGAATGAAAGATACCGGCTTTTACGTACCGGCAGAAAAGAAAGGGCGCCTGGCAAATACTTATGGGGCAGACGATGAGAAGGGATTAACCTTGTATACAGGCAATAACCTTGGAGTTATTCAAAACATGGACAGGGAGCCTGCTTATGAGGCCGGAGGTGCAGGACTGGTATCCACTATTGATGATTATGCCAGATTTTCCTTAATGCTTATGAATGGCGGGAGTTTAGAGGGAGTTTCCATATTGCACCCAAGAACAGTTGCCTATATGACATCGAAGTCGTTAACTGCAGAGCAGTACAAAGGAATGGAGCCCTGGCTTGAATTGGAAGGCCACAGCTATGGCAGTCTGATGCGGGTTATGACAGACACCACAAAAGCCGGAACGATAGGAAGTCCTTTGGAATATGGCTGGGATGGCTGGCTTGGCTGTTACTTTGCTAATTGCCCCGTGGATAATCTGAATTTCCTCTTTATGACCCAGAAGACAGATGCCGGAACCATGGAAATTACCAGGAAGTTACGGAATATTATTATCAGCAGTTGCAGTGAATAACGGAATGAGGTATTCTGAATACAGAGATTAGAAAAAGGAGTTATACATGAAATCATTAGTAATTGCAGAAAAACCCTCTGTGGGTAGAGATATAGCAAGAGTGTTAAGATGTTCGAGGAATTTAAACGGTGCCTTGGAGGGAGATAATTATGTTGTTACCTGGGGTTTGGGACATTTGGTAACCCTGGCTGATCCGGAGGAGTACGACGCCAAATACAAAGAATGGAAAATGGAGCATCTGCCCATGCTGCCCCAGAAATTTGAACTGGTGGTTATTAAGCAGACCGGCAAGCAATATCAAGTGGTGAAGACACAGCTGCACCGTGGGGATGTGTCGGAAGTTATTATTGCTACGGATGCCGGCAGGGAAGGGGAGCTGGTGGCAAGATGGATCCTTGAGAAGGCAGGCAATAAAAAGCCGGTTAAGAGATTATGGATATCCTCTGTGACAGATAAAGCAATCAGGGAAGGCTTTACCCATCTAAAAGCCGGAAAAGAATATGAAAACCTCTATCAGGCAGCTGCCACCAGAGCGGAATCAGACTGGATCGTAGGCATGAATGCCACCAGAGCCCTGACCTGTAAATATAATGCAAGCCTTTCCTGCGGGCGTGTTCAGACGCCTACTTTGGCAATGATAGCAAAAAGAGAAGAGGATATTAAAAAATTCATCCCGGTTCCCTATTATGGATTAATCGGTAAAGTAAATGGCATGACCCTTACCTGGCGGGATGCTAAAACCCAGAGCAGCACCTCCTATGATAAGAACCGGACAGAAGAATTGCTGAAGAAGCTCCAGGGGAAGGAAGGGGTAGTAAAAGAGGTAGGTACCGTTTTGAAAAAATCCTACTCGCCGGGGTTATATGATTTAACAGAGCTCCAAAGAGAAGCTAACACCCGTTATGATTTTTCTGCAAAAGAAACCTTAAATATCATGCAGCGTTTATATGAAAATCACAAGGTATTAACCTATCCCCGTACAGATTCCAGATATCTTACGACGGATATTGTGGGGACTATAAAGGAACGGCTGGAAGCAATCAGTACCGGACCTTATAAGAAGCTTGCTGCCATGTTAACGAGAAAACCCATTGTAACAAACTCTTCCTTTATAGATAACCAGAAAGTCAGCGATCATCATGCCATTATACCCACAGAGCAATATGTCAACCTGGAGAATATGAGCTCCGATGAGAGAAAGATTTATGATATGGTAGTCAGGCGTTTTCTGGCAGTTTTGTACCCTCCCTATGAATATGAGGAAGCCACTGTGAAAGTACTGGTGGAAGGCGAAGAATTTACGGCAAAGGGAAAGATTACGAAAGTTCTTGGGTATAAAGAGGTTTATGAAAATTCTTCGGAAGAGAATGAAAGCCTGCCAAAGCTTTCTAAAAACGAAATTTTAAAGCCGGTCATATTTGAAAAAACAGAGGGAAAAACAAAGCCCCCGGCTCCCTTTACCGAAGCTACACTCCTTTCGGCCATGGAAAATCCCGTTAACTTTCTGGAGCAGAAGGACAAAGAGTTTATTAAGACATTGGGTGAAACCGGGGGACTTGGGACGGTTGCAACCCGTGCTGATATTATAGAGAAACTGTTTAATTCTTTTCTTATGGAGAAAAGGGGAAAAGATATCTTTATCACTTCCAAAGGAAAACAGCTTCTTAAGTTAGTGCCGGAAGATTTGAAGAAACCGGAACTTACAGCTTCTTTGGAAATGAAGCTTGCGAGAGTAGCCAAGGGAAGTCTAAAGAAACAGGAACTGATGAATGAAATGACCGCCTATACCAGAGAGATAGTAGAAGAGATAAAGAAAAATGAAGGCAATTTCAAGCATGATAACCTGACGAATAAGAAATGCCCGGTCTGCGGTAAGAATATGCTTTCAGTTAACGGTAAGAACAGTAAAATGCTGGTATGCCAGGACCGTGAATGCGGACACCGGGAAACCATAGCCAGAACCAGCAATGCCCGATGCCCGGTCTGCCATAAGAAAATGGAACTGGCAGGGCAGGGAGAAAACCAGACATTTACCTGTTCCTGCGGCCACAAAGAAAAACTGGCGGCTTTTCAGGAAAGGCGCAAAAAAGAAGGAGCAGGCGTCAGCAAAAAGGATGTAGCAAAATACATGAACCAGATAGAGAAAGAAGAACAGGCACCTCTCAATACAGCATTTGCAGACGCTTTTGCTAAAATCAAGTTGGATAAGTAAAAGTTTCGGACTGATGTAACGGGAGCAGATGCTGTTATAAATTTTTTATTTTAGTTGACATTTGTATTCAAATATTGTATTTTATAATGGTAAATAAAGTTAAGGAGGCTGAAATATGCGCAAGCTTAATAGTACAGAGAACAGAATAGTGAAGATGCAATCAGCCGACCTTGGCATTCCTGTATAATCTATTATTTTTATCCTAAGGATGAATCAATAGATCTATAATAGTAAACTATGACCACAGTCGATGACTGTGGTTTTTTGCGTACAAATTTAAACAGGATTCCCCACGTCAGGCGACCCGCCCGTTCTCATAAGGGAAGCTGCTGATTACCTAAATCAATGATAGGAAAGAATAGGTGATCATAATGAAAAAATTAAATATTGGTATAATGGCACATGTGGATGCAGGTAAGACAACTGTAACGGAAGGATTTCTCTATCATAGTGGAATCAAAAATTCCATGGGAAATGTAGATAACGGAACTACTACAACGGATTCCATGGAGTTGGAGAGGCAACGGGGAATGACAATCCGTTCGGCAACGGTATCCTTTTTGATCGGGGAAAATAAAATTAACCTGATTGATACGCCGGGGCATATGGACTTTATTGCAGAAGTGGAGAGATCTTTGTCAGTGCTTGACGGAGTGATTCTGGTGATATCTGCAAAGGAAGGCGTTCAACCGCAGACACGTGCTATCTTTCATAAAATACAGCAAATGAAAATTCCAACTATTTTATTTATTAATAAAATAGACCGCATGGGGGTAAATCTGGCAGAAGTATATGAGCAGATACACCAGCAGCTGACTGACAGCTATCTGTTGATGCAAAAGGTAGCATACCAATACAGCTTAGTAGGGCAGACTTATGAAATTTCAAAAAGAAGCTTTAATGAGACAGACTTTTCGGAACAGATTGTCGTGCAATCAGAGAAGCTTCTTGAAAAGTATATGAATGAGGAAACGATTACCATAGAAGATTATGAGAATGTCATCCGCTCCCGTAACAGGTACGGAAAGCTTTACCCTGTATATCATGGGGCAGCCCTTCAAAATGTGGGCATTAAAGAACTTATGGAAGCTGTCGGTAAGTGGTTTATGCCAAGGGCAGATAAAAGCAGTCAGTTATCTGCTTATGTTTATAAGATATTGTTTGACGAGCATCATCATAAACTGTGTTTTACCCGTGTCTTTTCGGGAGAGATGGTTTTGAGGAACCATATTTCTATCGAAAGGGAGGGCCAGGAGATGGTGATACGCAATCTGTTCGGCCTGGAAAAGGGTGGTCTGGTACCGAAAGCAGCAGTGGAAGCAGGGGATGTGGCTGTGCTTCTGGATGTAAAGGAGCTGGTATGCGGAGACTGGATGGGTGAGAGAACCAAACTTCCAACGATTTCCCAGACAGAGCCTTTATTAAAGGTTGGTGTCAGACCCATACCGGCTGCCAACAGAAGAGAACTGCTGGAAGCCCTGCAGATATTGGCTATGGAGGATCCTTATCTGGATTTGAATATTGATGAAGAGACGGAAGAAATCAAACTGAAACTCTTTGGAAATCTGCAAAGAGAGATATTACAGTCTCTGCTGAAGGAACGGTTTCATCTGGAAGCGGAATTTGACAGTGTTTCTACTGTTAAGAAGGATAAACCCATGGATCAGGTAACCTGCATTGTTCCCATGAACAGCCCGGGCAATTTATTACGGGCGGGTGTGGGATTAATACTGGAACCTCTTGAGGAGGGCAGTGGTTTTCAATATGAGACAAAAGTATCTTTTGGGGATCTCACCAAGTCCTTTCAAAACGGTGTGAAAGAAGGAGTGGAGAAAGGAATTCGCAAAGGAGTGTTTGGAGAAGTGGTAGATACCAGGGTTACTTTTATGTATTTTGACTATGACAGTGTTACCAGTACTCCGGCGGATTTTCGAAGGCTGGCGGAAAGGGTTGTTTATGAAGCATTAAAAAGCATCGGCACCAGAACAATGGAGCCTGTAATGAGCTATACTCTTACTGCGCCGCAGGGGTATGAGAAGAAAATAATAACTGAGCTGGTTCGGATGAATGCTGTTATGGAAGAAACAAAGTATACCCAGACGGAAATGATAATGAAAGGTAAAGTAACGTTAGAAGCCTGCAAAGATTTTTCCGTGATATTATTTACTTTAACAGAAGGCAGAGGAATTTTTGAAACGGTCTTTTGGCAGTACAGGGAGCAGTAGCAGATACTTCAAGAAGGTCGAATTAACTGCTCGTATATTCTTGGAACCTCGTACATATCTTTTATACATAAGGTAATCGTACAGAGGGCAGCAGGATGAATATTATCTCCATGCTTTTGGCTATTTTAGCAGGAGTATTAACAACTATTGAAGCAACTATAAATTCCCAGCTTGGAAAATACCTGACACCAAGTATAGCGACACTTCACAGCTTAATGACAGGGCTGTCATTTATATTGCTGATAAATCTTGTTCTGGGTAATTTACCAAGGTATTCAAAGATTACTACCGTTCGTCCCATCTGGCTGATAGGAGGATTTTTTGGAGCATCGATTATCTATCTGTCTGCAAGGTCAATTCCATCCCTTGGAATATCCAATGCTTTAATCCTGATTCTGGCAGGTCAGCTTACCAGCAGCCTTGTAATGGATGTATTTCTTAATGATGCACAGATAAGCCTGAAAAAGATGGGCGGAATGATCCTATTTCTCGTTGGTACCATCATGTTTCTGAAAGATTAGGTAAGGAATGTCTAAATTAAGCAAAATATGAAAAGTAAAAGCAAATGTGTACTTGCAATTCTTTTCATTCTATGTATAATTACATTAAAAGATTAGTAAAGGGTGATTCCTTTGGGATATTTTAAATACAAACTTCATGTTGAACATTTTACAAAAGACGGGCTTTGCAGCCCGTCTTTCTTTTTGGCTTTAACTTGGTGAAGTGCAAGGGTTCATTTTCAACTACTAATTAAAGGAGTATCAAATCAAAGATTTGATATCCAGGAAAGAGGGTGTGTTGAAAAGGAATTTTCAACTACTAATTGAAGGAGTATCAAATCAAAGATTTGATATCCAGAAAAGAGGATGCTATGAGGATTGCGGTCTACGAATTAAGACAGGATGAGAAAAAGAAGTTAGAGGAATTAAAGGAAAAGCACGGAATTGAACTGGTGACTACGGGAAAGACGCTGAATAAGCAGACCTTAAAGCTTTGCGCTGGCTGTGAAGGAGTTAGTATTCTGGGAAGAAGCAGCCTTGATGAGGAGCTTCTGGCAGGACTTAAAAAGCAGGGTACCGGTTATATCTCAACAAGGACCATAGGATATAACCATATAGACGCAAGATTTGCAAAAGAAATCGGATTAAAGATATGTAATGCAGGCTATCCGCCAAAAGGAGTTGCGGAATTTGCAGTTATGCTGATGCTGCTTACCCTGCGCCACTACAAACCTGCCATGTGGCGGCAGAATGTCAACGACTATTCTCTTTTTGGACTGACCGGTCAGGAATTGGGCAATCAGACCGTAGGAGTTATCGGAACAGGGAACATTGGCATGGAAGTGCTAAAGATACTTTCAGGTTTTGGATGTAAGCTGGTCGCCTCTGACAAGTGGGAGAAGGAGGAAGGAAAAAAGTACGCACAGTATGTATCCCTGGATGAATTATATCGTGTCTCTGATATCATAACCCTTCATGTGCCGTTGCTGGAAGAAAACAGGCATTTCATAAACAAGGAAGCCATTGATAAGATGAAAACAGGGGTAATACTCATCAATACCGCCAGAGGGGAATTAATGGACATAGAAGCATTAACTGAAGGGATTGAGTCGCAAAAAATAGGGGCCTTGGGACTGGATGTATTTGAAAAGGAAGAAGGAATATATCATGCAGACAGGAAAACAGATATTCTAAAGAACAGGGATATGGTTTATTTAAGGCAGTTTCCCAATGTTGTTATGACCCAGCATATGGCGTTTTACACAAAGGCTAATATAGACAGTATGGTTACATGGGGCATTGAGGGGATTTTGGATATGTATGGCGGCAGAGTATGCAGACAGGAAATTTAAGTCGTAAGAAAAAACTGGTTGTTATTGACAATCAGTTTTTTTTATACTATACTAACTGTATTAATAGTAATAGTACACTTCATATACAGGTGTGGATTACACAGAGAAAGGAGTGCCTTATGATAATCATTGACTATAAAGACCGCAGACCAATCTATGAACAGGTGGAGGAACGGTTTGAAGAGTTAATTCTAAAGGGTGGATTATTGCCGAAAGAGCAGCTTCCTTCCGTGCGTAATCTGGCTATGGAATTGTCAATAAATCCGAATACCATTCAAAGAGCTTACATGGAATTGGAACGAAAGGGTTTTATTTATACCGTTAAGGGCAGAGGAAGCTTTATTGCTGATACGGAACATCTGGTAGATATCAGGAAGAATGATTTGCTGTGTTCGGTTGCCGAGATTTTGAGAGAAGCGAAAGAAATTGGCATAGAGAAAGACCAGGTTATAAAGAAAGTCGAAGAAGTGTATGAAAAGTAAGTTTAAATTGGAGACTGGTATTTAGGAATATCAAATCAAAGATTGGATATTTAGAAAAGAGGTTAATATGATAGAAGCGCAATGCCTGACGAAGCGGTTTGATTCCATTAAGGCTGTGGATAATATTAATGCTGTCATCAAAGAGGGAGAGGTCTTTGGGCTTGTTGGAACCAACGGGGCTGGTAAAAGTACTTTTTTACGGATGGTGGCAGGGGTTCTAAGGCCCGATGAAGGGACCATCAAAGTGGATGGCTATCCGGCATATGAAAATATGGATGCCAAGAAGCTGTTATTTTATATTTCGGATGATAGTTATTTTTTCAGTAACAGTACGCCGGGAGATTTGAAAAATTATTATAAAGTTATTTACACTGGTTTTGATGAGCAGCGTTTTGAAGAGCTGATGAAGAAGTTTGGATTGGATAGCAGGCGCAAAATAAATACTTTTTCAAAGGGTATGAAAAAACAGCTTACTGTACTTTTGGGAATTTGCGCCAACACCAAATATCTTCTTTGTGATGAAACCTTTGACGGACTTGATCCGGTTATGCGCCAGGCTGTAAAGAGCCTGTTTGCAAAGGAGATTGCAGAAAGAGGCTTAACTCCTGTAATCGCTTCCCATAATTTAAGGGAGCTTGAGGATATCTGCGATCATGTGGGATTATTGCATAGAGGCGGAATTTTATTGTCAAAGGATCTTTTTGACATGAAGCTTAGTATTCATAAGATACAGTGTGTATTTAAAGAAGAAGTAGAGTTAAAAGAGCTTTTTGGTGATACGGATATCCTTAAAACAGAAAGAAGAGGCTCTCTTTATACTATAACGGCAAGAGGCAGCAGAGAAGAGATTATTGCTAAAATAGAAAAGCACAATCCCGTATTTTCAGAAGTTCTTCCTCTTTCTTTGGAGGAGATTTTTATCAGCGAAACGGAGGTGGCAGGTTATGACATCAAGAAACTTATTTTTTAAACTTCAAAAAGAAGACATAAAGAGAAGAATGTGGGTTGCTGCCTTGTCAATGCTGGTATTTTTCCTGTTTGGCCCCATATGGCTGGCACTGACTATGGAAAGCATGACAGATATTATGGGAGTTAAATATTTGGTAAAAGAAATGTCGGCGGTCATAGGCCCTGGATTTATCCTCCAGTATCTGATTGCAATTGCAGGGGCTCTCATATGTGCCTGCAGTGGATATTTCTACCTGCATTCTAAAAAGAAAGTAGATTTTTTTCACAGTGTGCCGGTTAAAAGAGAAACTCTGTTTTTGGTAAACTTTTTCGACGGCATACTGCTATATTTCCTGCCTTATTTTATAAGTATGATATTGAACTTTGTGGTACTCTTTACCGGAGGATATCTGCGTTCCGGTATCGTAATTGCAGGTTTCCAGGCTCTTTTAGTGAACCTGTTGTATTTTCTTTTACTTTATACTTTAACTGTTCTGGCAATAATGCTTACCGGAAACGGAATTGTAAGCCTTCTTGGCATTGGAGTATTTTTTGCTTACGGACCCTTTATTATGGCGATAAAGGATATGTATTGCCATGAATTCTTTAAGACCTATTTGTTAAACAGCAATGAAAGCAGGATATTTGAATTCCTGTCTCCCATAGGAAAATATATTTACAAATCACAGCAGATTAAAAACGGTAATTATGACGGAATTGCTCTAAGTATCCTTATGACAGCGGCAGTTATTCTTTTGCTGCTTGTGTTCTCTCTCATACTTTATAAAAAGCGCCCTTCGGAAGCGGCAGGTAAGGCAATGGCCTTTGGGATAGCTAAACCGATTATCAAATTCTTGCTTATCATACCAATAACCCTTGGAGGCGGCATGATATTCAGAAACGCCGCCAATGTCCATTCGGACGGATGGATGATATTTGGTCTATTGCTGATCTTTTTAATATTTGGAGCAATCATTGAAATTATCTATCAGTTTGATTTAAAGAAAGCTTTCACTCACAGAAAAGGGTTGGCGGTATATGCATTTGCAACTGCTGTAATTGTATGCATTTTCCGCTTTGACCTCATCTCTTATGATACCTACCTGCCGGATAAGGATAGGGTGGCTTCTATGAGCATAGGTATGCCTGATATTGATAGCGGCAGAAACTTTCTGGAAATAAACCAGACAGGTACAGGATATACGTATAATTCTGCCTTTCAATACGAAATAAAATATATGAGGCTGAAGGATTTTGATGCTGCTTATGAAATAGCAAAGCTTGGCATGAAGGAGAGCAAAAAGACGGAGGAGGGTTCAGATAAGAGCTATAGTGCTATGGTAGCTTTCCATCTTAAAAATGGAAGGACTGTAATACGCAACTACGCCGCGGTTTACGACAAGGATTTGTCTTTAGTAAAGCAGGTTTATGAAAACAGTGACTTTAAGGAGGGACATTATCCGATTTATCGTTGGAAGAATGAATATATTACTTCCGTTTCTGCTTATAATTCTATAGAAGAGAAATATTTTACCCTTACGGAAGCGGAAACGGCGGAATTACTTGCTATATACAAAGAAGAACTAAAAACACTTACAATTGATGAAATTATTAAAGGCAAGCCGCTGGCAACTCTTCGGTTTACATTAATTGATGGATACTCTTTTGAATATCACATATTCCCTGAATTTACAAAAACGAAAGAATTTTTGTCGGCTCATGGCTTTCAAAATTATAATCAGACAAATGCAAAAGATATTAAAAAGATAATTGTAATGAAGCAGACCGAAAATCAGGATACGATTTACTTGGGGGACAAAAATATAAATGATAAGGGAACAGAGATTCAACAAGCTGACTATACTGGAAAAGACCAGATAGGAGAAATTTTTCAGGCGGCTATACCGGCAGCTTATTGTGACGAATTCCGCGGAGTACTGTCTCCGGATTATGATTTTACGGTCAAGATAATATTTAATACGGATAGTTATGGCAATGAAACAGTAGAATTGTATTATTTTTCAAAGAATAATATACCGGACTTTGTATTAAAGGACTTGCATTAATATTCTTTTGAGTATTTTTCCTGATTGTGTTTAAAAATAAAGAATATGGTATAATATTAGAGTGGGGGACATTATACCCCGCTCTATTATTATAAAGAAAAATAAAATTTATTTTTCAACTACAAATTAACGAATAGTAAATCAAAGGTTGGATATTCAGGAAAGAGGTTAGTGTGAATTATTGAAAAGCATGATTCACACGCAAATTTGTGTCTGCGGCCCAAAGCTTGCAGGGACAGGAAAGGCATAAATATTAATATGAAAAAGATTATGATAGTCGCTCTGTTGCTCTTTCAGATGGCAATTCTGATGTCATGCAGGGAGAAGGCAGAGGAGAAGGATAATACCCTGCCGCAGGATAATATATCGGAAACACCTGCAGTTACAACGGACAAGATAGTAGATACCTCTGACAGTCAGGAAGAGGAGGGAAATAAGGCAAATGTTCTGGATTATTTTCCGTACAGGGAAAATAAACAGTATTTTTATGAGGGAGAAGGAAATGAATATGCGTCCTTCTGGAGTTATACAGATTATCAGGATAAGGACAGCGGCAGGATACAGCTTCGTACAGACAATGGGGGGACAGAAACGGTTCAGGTAATAGAAGGGAACAGTTCAAGTATTGCCATTATCGTAAGCAAGGAAGAAAATTATTACCGGGACAATCTTTTGAAAATCAACAGCGTGGAAGAACCGGAAGTGCTATTAATGGGCCCCCTGGAGAAAGGCACAGAATGGACTCTGGCGGATGGAAGAAAGCGCTATATATCTGATATGGAGAAAGAAATCAGTGTTCCTCTTGGAAAGTTTACGGCAATAGAGGTGACAACAGAGGAAAATGGCGGTGAGATGAAGGAGTATTATGC
Organism: Anaerocolumna xylanovorans DSM 12503; assembly: GCF_900143645.1. Classification (GTDB taxonomy): domain Bacteria; phylum Bacillota; class Clostridia; order Lachnospirales; family Lachnospiraceae; genus Anaerocolumna; species Anaerocolumna xylanovorans. The sequence continues at coordinate 644,783 of NZ_FRFD01000003.1, forward strand.
CAAGGATATAGGACTGATCAAAAGGGAATATAATTCGGACGGTCTGGCAGTCACTTCTTCCTTAAAGGAAATAAAAGAAACTCCCTTAGAGCAAAACCTTACAGTCTACTATCCTAATGGAGATGAGAAGGTGCAAAAAGAAGAGAAAACACTGAAATTCTATACCAATGACATAACCCGTCTTAAGATGCAGGAGCTGCTAAGGGAAAAGCATGAAGCAAGTCAGGGTTTAATCAGCTTAAAAACAAATCTAAATTCCTTATATAAAGGCAGCGATGATATCGTGTATGCCGATTTCTCCAAGGAACTTATAACCGACATGAATGCGGGAGCAGGCTTTGAGCAGCTTATTTTGCAGGCGATTGCCGATACCCTTGGAGGCTATTATGATGCAAAGGAAATATGCCTTACTGTGGAGCAAAAGCCCTATGAGTCAGGGCACATTCTTTTGAAAAAGGGAGAGACCTTAAAGGTCAGCCAATAGAGGATTAAATAACAATAGAAAGAAAGGGATGGGCATATGAGAAAAACAGCATTGATAACAGGCGCATCAAAGGGAATTGGCCGGGAACTGGCTATTTTATTTGCGAAACAAGGATATGATCTCGTATTGATAGCAAGAAGCAAAGAATTATTGGTTGGTCTTTCTAAAAAACTGGATAAGCAGTATGGGGTTGCTGTTACAGTTATAGAGAAAGACTTAACCAATTTAGAGGCACCGGAAGAAATATGGGAAGAACTAAAGGGCAGAGAAGTTGATGTACTTGTCAATAATGCCGGTTTTGGTGATTATAAGGAATTTGCCCATTCGGAATGGGAGAAGCAGTATTTTATGATACAGCTTAATATAACGGCTCTAATGCATATGACGAGGCTTTTTTTACCGGCTATGGTAGAAAGAGGAGAGGGAAAGATATTAAATCTTGCTTCAACAGCTGCTTTTCTGCCAGGACCTAATATGTCTGTATATTATGCTACGAAAGCGGCAGTTCTGTCCTTTTCACAGGCAGTATCAAGGGAAGTCAGAAAAAGTAATGTTACAGTAACAGCCCTTTGTCCGGGACCCACCAGTACGAATTTTGAAAATGCAGCAGGGCTTGTTAACTCTAAGCTGTTTCATTCCCTTAAGGTGACAAGTGCCAGGAAAGTTGCGGTATATGGCTATAAGGCACTTATGAGAGGAAAAACAGTTGCGGTAGAGGGACTGTCAAATAAACTTTTGGTACTTGGAGCAAAATTAGCTCCCAGGGGATTGGTACTTACTATGATCGACCAGATTCAATCCAAGCTAAGAGAAGGAAAGCCTGCGGATAAATAAAGAAAAGAAATATTGTATAAATTGTTTAATATGACTGTTTTTGCCGAGGATATAATAGCGTATTAAATAATTGAAAAAGAAAATAAAAAACCATTGACATAATTAACCACAAATGATAGCATGTAGTTGAACGTTAAATCTATACGATATGTACAATGGAATGCGGATAGGTGTAAGATTAATAGGTTTAACGTAAAACCAATTATATTAGTGTGAAAAAAGTAAATTAGTATAAATAATAAATTTTTCACACGCAAATTTGTGCCTGTGGTCCAAAATTTGCAGGTACAGGAAAGGGCATGGGTATTTTTATGAAAAAGTTATTAAGAAAAGGGACGGCAGCTATGCTTGTAGCTATGGGGTTATTTATGGCAATGTCATTTAAGGTATCTGCCGCAACAACTGAACTTATGAAGGATGGTGAATTTCCTACAGGCGGATTTATCAATGCAGGAGAGGCTGTTGATGGAACAGTGCAGGGACCTGGTAACTGGACACAGTTAAATATGGGTGATGCTGAAGTAAGTGCACCTTATCTTCATGTTGTTGTGAAAGCTACAGGTGACACAGCAAAGGCTCAGATAGCAGTTTCCGATACATATACCTTTAATCTTGCTGATTTAGGCGTAACGCTGACAGAAGACTACCAGGATGTAGTTTTACCCGTGAAAGATCAGGGTATCACAACTATTGGCTGGGTGAATTTAACGGGACTTGACGGCGGTTCCAGCGTATATACGGTAAAAGAAATATTCTTATCCGATGATGCTGCTTCTACCCTTGGTGGTGCGGCTGTTACAGAGGATGCAAAGGCAGCTGATACAACTGCGGCAACGGATACAGCTGTGGCAGCAGAGACACCTAAGACCGGTGAATCTGCAACATTGATTTATATTTGCATGGCAGCACTTGTTGGTTGCACAGGCATTTTTGCAGCAACAAAGAAAGTTGCAAAAGCAAAATAAACTTTAAAAGCAAATTTATGATAATACTATATGAGGTATCCAAAGAATGTGAAGCGCTTTGGATACCTCATTTTTATAAATCAGGACATTTGCCATTGACATTTCAATAAAATTGCATACAATTAAATATAAAGTAATTGTTATGGATATTTGCAGAATGAAAATGTAATCACAAGACACAGTTTTAAAATTCAAAATATGTTTCAAACCCTGATTTGAGGCAGTAAATCATCTGCGTGCAGATAGTTTATGCCATGGGAGCTATGTTAACTATATTTAGTAAGATAAAAACCCCAGAGAGGAGGAGAAAATGAAAAGTGAGAATTTTATGAAGACCATAAAGGGATTTCAGGCAGACGAATTGCTGGAGTACTATGTTTATGTAAAAATTGCCAGGTTTGTAAAAGATAAGAATGACAGGGACACATTACTTAAAATCGCCGGTGAAGAACAAAAGCATTATGAAATATGGAAACAATATACCAAGTGTGATGTGAAGCCCAATATGTTTATTGTCTACTGGTATGTTATTCTTGCCAGAATATTAGGCTACACCTTTATTATAAAGAAAATGGAAAATTCCCTGACGGAATTTAAGGGAATGTTTGGTGAAAAGCTGGAAAGAGAGCTGGCTGTGCAGATTCCGGACATAAAAATCCTTTTGCAGGATGAAATGGAGCATGAGAGTGAGCTTATAGACATGATTGATGAGGAAAAGCTAAAGTATGCCGGTTCCATGGTATTGGGGTTAAATGACGCTCTGGTGGAATTCACGGGAAGCCTGGCCGGCTGGACCTTTGCTATGCAGAGCAACCGCCTGATATCCCTTGCGGGATTGATAACCGGAATTGCAGCTACCTTGTCTATGGCTTCTTCAGAATATCTTTCGGTGAAGCATGAAGAAGGGAAAAACCCCATAAAATCTTCTTTATATACAGGGGCTGCTTATTTATTAACAGTTGTTATCCTTATACTTCCTTACTTACTTTTGCCTGATAACAGATTTGTTACAGCACTTTTAATCATGCTGGCAGCAGTCATTATTATAATTGCCGCATTTAATTACTATATCTCTGTTGCAAAGTCCATTTCCTTTAAAAAGAAATTCCTTGAGATGAGTTTAATCAGCCTGTCTGTGGCAGCGGCCTCTTTTGTAATCGGCCTTCTGGTTAAAAAATTTCTGGGCATAGAGGTTTAGTGTGAAAAATAAAAAGACATTTTTCACTTTTAATTTAGGCAGTTTCGCAAGTAAACTTGCGAAATGCATGGGTGTTAGTGTGAAAAATAAAAGACATTTTTCACTTTCTATTTAAGCAGTATCGCAAGCAAGCCTGCGATATGCATGGGGTTTAGTTTTAACAATGAAATTTTATCTGAAATAATACGCCATTAAGAAAAAATAGCCAATAAATGGCCTATAATGGGTTATTTATTGGCTATTTTTATAGTCTGGACAATAAAAAACAAATATTCACACACTTGGCAATACCTATCGGAAGCTTAATGGAATATAATGATAAGTAATGAAATCAGGAGGTGTAACTACATATGAGGTATGGCTATTTCGATAATGCAAATAAGGAATATGTAATAGAAAGACTGGATCTGCCGACATCATGGACAAATTATTTAGGAGTAAAGGATTTATGTGCTGTAGTAAATCATACAGCCGGCGGATATATGTTTTATAAGACTCCGGAATACCACAGGATAACACGTTTTCGTGCTAACAGTATTCCTATGGACAGACCGGGACATTATGTTTATTTAAGAGATGACAAAACCGGTGATTATTTCAGTATTTCATGGCAGCCCGTTGGCAAACCGCTTACAGAGGCTTCCTATACTTGCCGTCATGGTTTATCCTATACGAAATATCAGTGTGAGTATCAGGGAATCAAGGCAGAACAAAAACTGTTTATTCCTCTGGAAGACAGCGTAGAGATATGGGATGTTACAGTTGAGAATACCAGCAATGAAGTGAAAGACTTAAGTGTATTTTCTTACCTTGAGTTCTCTTATCATCATATTGATATGGATAACCGTAATTTCCAGATGAGTAATTATGCGGCAGGTTCTTCTTATGAAGACGGCATTATTGAACATGATTTATTCTATGAGGAGTTTGGATATCAGTACTTTACTTCTAACTTTGCCCCGGATGGCTTTGACTGTTTAAGAGATAAGTTCATTGGTTTATACCGTACAGAGACCAATCCTGTGGCAGTGGAAAGAGGATATTGTGAAGGAAGCTTTGAGAAGGGCAGCAATCATTGCGGAACTCTTCATAAGAAGTTGAAATTAATGCCCGGTGAAAAGACAAGGCTTATTTTCCTGTTGGGAGAAGGGGACAGAGAAGCCGGACGTGTTATGCGGACGAAATATTCCGATACGAATACCGTTGATAAAGCTTTTGGAGATTTGGCTAAGTATTGGGAAGCAAAAACAGAGAAGCTTCAGATTAAGACTCCCAATGAAGGCATGAATACACTTATTAATATCTGGACACTATACCAGGCAGAAATTAATGTTATGTTCTCACGTTTCGCTTCTTTCATTGAGGTGGGCGGAAGAACAGGCCTTGGCTACCGCGATACCGCACAGGATGCCATGACAGTACCTCATTCCAATCCGGCAAAATGCCGTCAAAGACTGGTAGAGCTGTTAAGAGGTTTGGTTTCCAAGGGCTATGGCTTGCACTTATTCCAGCCGGAGTGGTTTGATCCGGATAATTCTGCGAAGCCTTTTAAATCACCGACAGTTGTTCCTGCACCGAATAAGAATGATATGATTCACGGTTTAGATGATGCCTGCTCCGATGACGCTCTGTGGCTTGTTAGTTCCATCGTTGAGTTTGTAAAGGAAACCGGAGAGTTTGATTTCTTAAATGAAGTAATTACCTATGCAGACGGCGGCAGTGGAAGTGTTTATGAGCATATGAAGAAGATACTTGACTTTTCCCATGAGCAGATTGGAGCTTCCGGTATCTGCAAGGGACTTAGAGCTGACTGGAATGACTGCTTGAACTTAGGCGGCGGCGAGAGTGCCATGGTATCTTTCCTGCACTACTGGGCACTGGGCAATTTCTTAGAGGCAGCGGCTTACCTTGGAAATGCAGAAGATATCAAAAAATATACTGATATGAAAGAACAGGTTAAGAAAGCCTGTGACGAAGTTCTTTGGGATGAAGAATGGTATATCAGAGGTATTACAAAGAATGGCAAGAAGATTGGTACCATGGAAGATAAGGAAGGAAAAATCCATCTGGAATCCAATACATGGGCAGTACTTTCCGGTGCGGCTGATGAGGAAAAGGGTAAGAAGGCAATGGATTCCATTGATAAGTACCTTTATACACCTTATGGCATTATGCTTAACGGTCCTTCCTATACGGTTCCCGATGAGGATATCGGCTTTGTAACAAGAGTATATCCGGGACTGAAAGAAAACGGTGCAATCTTTAGCCATCCCAATCCCTGGGCATGGGCTGCCGAGTGTAAGCTTGGACGCGGAGACAGAGCAATGAAGTTCTATGATGCACTTTCTCCTTATAATCAGAACGATATCATAGAAACCAGAGAAGCAGAGCCTTACTCTTACTGCCAGTTTATCGTGGGCAGGGACCATACCGCTTTTGGAAGGGCAAGACATCCTTTCATGACAGGAACCGGCGGCTGGGCATATTTCTCTGCTACCAGATATATGTTAGGAATCAGACCGGATTTTGACTCCTTGACAGTTGATCCTTGTATTCCGGCAGATTGGAAGGGATTCGAGGTTCAAAGAGAGTGGAGAGGAGCAGTTTATCATATAGCAGTTAAGAATCCTGACGGTGTAATGAAGGGCGTTAAGGAAATCTTACTAAATGGTGAGAAGGTAGATAAAATACCGGCACAGGAAAGAGGAAGTGAAACTCATGTTACTGTAATTATGGGTTAAGCTTACAGGGAGGAGAAAATTATGATAAAGTTTGGTACAGGTGGATGGAGAGCCATAATAGGAGAAGAGTTCACTAAAGCAAACATACAGGTACTGGCGAAAGCAATGGCGGACAAGATGAAAGCAGAGGGCGTATGCGACGATGGCATCGTTTTCGGCTATGACAGAAGATTTCTTTCCAAGGAAGCCATGAGATGGGCGGCGGAAGTTTTTGCAAAGGAAGGAATCAAAGCCTCTCTTATTAACAGATCCTCACCTACTCCTTTGATTATGTATTACTGTATGGTTCACGGTTTCCATTATGGTATGATGATTACGGCAAGCCATAATCCGGCCATTTACAACGGTATTAAAGTATTCACTTACGGCGGCAGGGATGCTGATGAATTACAGACCGCCGATATTGAGAAGTATATTGAAAAAGTAAACGCAGATGAAATATGCCCTATGGAATATGATGCGGCTCTTGCGGCTGGACTTATTGAGGAAATTAATCCTTTAAATGAATATCTGGATAATATCATCAATACAGTAGATATGCAGGCAATACGCAACAGAGGCTTAAGGGTGGTACTGGACCCTATGTATGGTGTTAGTGAGACTTCCTTAAAGACGATTCTCCTAACGGCCAGATGTGATGTAAGTACAATACATGAAAGACACGATACCCTCTTTGGAGGAAAGCTTCCTTCACCTTCTGCCCAGACCTTAAGAAGCCTTCAAAACAGTGTATTAGACAAAAAAGCTGACATCGGAATTGCAACAGACGGAGATGCAGACCGTATCGGTATTATTGATGATACCGGAAAATTCCTGCACCCCAATGATATTTTGGTATTGCTCTATTATTACCTGTTAAAGTATAAATGCTGGAAAGGTCCTGCTGTAAGAAATCTTGCCACTACCCATATGCTTGACCGTGTAGCTGAAAGCTTCGGTGAGACTTGCTATGAGGTACCTGTTGGATTTAAACATATTTCTGCTAAAATGAACGAAAAGGATGCAATAATTGGAGGAGAATCCTCCGGAGGTCTTACCGTTAAGGGACATATTAACGGTAAAGACGGCATTTATGCAGCAGCCCTGCTGGTAGAGATGATTTGCGTAACAGGTAAGAAATTATCAGAAATTGCCAAGGAAATAGAGGACGAATACGGAACTATTTATCTGGAAGAGAAGGATTATAAATTCAGCCAGGAAAGAAAAGAAGACATTTACCATACTCTTATGATAGAACGTCAATTACCGCATCTTCCTTTTGATGTTGAAAAAGTATCTTATCTTGACGGTTGTAAAGTGTATTTTGAAAATGGCGGTTGGATTATTATTCGTTTTTCCGGTACAGAACCTTTGCTTAGAATATTCTGTGAGATGCCAAAGGCCGGACAGGCAAGATTGGTATGTGAAGTAGTGGAAGATTTTCTTCAGCTGCAATAAGTAAATATAGGTGGAATAGCATAAAGCCATGCTGCAGGAGTGCCTGCTGCATGGCTTTTTGTGAATTATTTCAAACATTATAACAAATCTGTACAAATAATGTCAAAAAAGTAGGATGTTTTAACAAAAATATACCATTATAATGTAAATGTGACAAATAATCGAGGATTTTTCTAATGAAAGCTGGTAAAATTTATGCAAATTGCTGTCCGCCAAAGAGAAGTTGAAAGGAAGAAAATAATTAAGAAGGAAAAATCAATTAAAAAGAAAAATGCCAAAAGAATCAGAGGAAAACTAATTGGAGCATTTGCAGTACCGGTTATTCTCATAGTTCTTTTTGGAATCGCAGCCTATCAAAAGGTTTTGAATGAAAGCAGAGACAACTATGAAATGGTTGCGGGGAATACGATTAGGTCAACGGGCAATTATTTCGATTTGATGCTTACATCCGCAGAGGCCTCTATCGGACAATTGGCTGCAAGTGATAAACTGGCGGATAAATCAGAATATGGGAGTAATAAAGGGGTACATAAGGCAATTATAACAATGCTGACCGCTGATGAATTTATAAATCAGGTCCATATTTTTTCTGCACATGGGGTAGGGATAACTACGAAGGCAGGAACAGTAAGGCAGGGTCTGTTTACACAATTTGCAGAATCCAAGGAGGGAAAAACTCTAATAGAAAGCGGTAAAGATACCGAATGGGCAGGCACCCATGAGTTTATAGATGGCGAGCTGCGGACAAAGGATACCGAATATGGTATATCCTTCATTAAGCAGGTAAAGAGTCAGGAAAGTAAAGTAATAGCTTATATTGTTGCCGATATTGGATTGAGTAAAATGCAGAAAGTACTAAAGGGGATTGACTTAGGAGAAGACAGCATAAGTGCGTTTATCACCTCGGATGGGAGAGAAATATCCGGGCAGAAAGCGGATGAGACAGTATTTTTAAAGGAAAAATTTTATAAAAAGGCTTTGACCGGAACAGACACCAGCGGAAGCAGCTATGTAACCTACAAAGGAACAGAATATCTGTTCGTTTATGCAAAGGTAGAAGAATCCGGTTCAATGGTATGCGGACTTGTACCTGAAACGCTTATATTAAAGCAGGCAAATGATATTAAGAGAACTGCTGCAGCTTTTGTACTGGCAGCCTGCATTATTGCTGTATTCATTGGAAATGGTATGGCAAAAGGAATCGGAAAAACAATTCGGTTTATGGCAGGAGAGTTTAAGAAAGCTTCGGCAGGAGACTTAACCGGAAATATAGTAATAAAGAGAAAGGATGAATTTTCTCTGTTGGCAGATGCCTCAAACCAAATGTTAGAGAGCATGAGAATGCTGATTAGGAAGGCAGAGGCGACCAGCACGACTGCCGCAAATTCGGCAATAGAGATGACCTTGATGTTTGAGAAATTTTATGGCTCAACAAAGGATATTACAAAAGCAATCGGAGGTATTGAAAGAGGTGCAATACAGCAGGCCCGTGATACGGCAGGATGCCTGAATCAGATGTCTGTTTTGTCAGATAAGGTGGGGAGAGTTTATGAGAACACAGGGGAGATTGAGCGGGACGTTCAGGGGACAATCGCAATAACAGAGAATGGTTTGCGTATTGTGGATGATTTGGGATCAAGTGCCAGGGCAACCACTGATATAACAGGCAAGGTTATTTCCAACATCGAAGAATTAAGTAAAAAATCAGGGGACATTGAAAATATTGTTTCTGTTATTAATTCCATTGCAGGACAGACTACGCTTCTTTCACTGAATGCTTCCATCGAAGCATCAAGGGCAGGTTTCTATGGAAAAGGATTTGGTGTAGTTGCGGAAGAAATCAGGGAGCTGGCAGAGAGATCCTTAGCAGCTTCCAAAAGTATTACAGAGATTATCAAGGATATTCAGTCAAGGACAGTAGAAACTGCCCATACGGCAAAAGAGGCACAGAATACGGTAAAAGGGCAGACAGAGGCAATACACCGCACGATTGGTTCCTTCCATGATATCAGCAGCCATGTAGAGCATTTGAATCAATCTCTGTTAGAGCTGACGGCAGGAATTCAGGAAATCGAAGAAGCCAAGAAAGAAACATATACTGTCCTTGAGAATATATCCACCGTAGTGGGAGAGACAGCCACTGTAGCAGAACAGATATACAGTTCTGCAGGCGGTCAGTTAAGGTCAGCGAAAGAGCTAAGTAATGCTGCAAACAAATTAAAGGAAGACATAGCAGGCCTTGACGAATCCATAAACAGCTTTATTTTGTAGCTTTCTTATCCAGCAGAAGATTGTAAGTAAAACCGGCAACCACAAAGAGGCTTCCGATAAGCTTATAAAGGGAAAAGTCCTTTGAAATGAGCCAGTCTATCAGGATGCCGACAGCCAGCTGGCCTAAGAAAACCAAAAGTGTAAGATAAAAGGCAGGAACACGGGGCGTTGTATAATTGGAAATCATTATAATGGCAACGCCCAGAATACCTCCTAAATAAGCCCATAAGGGAATAGAGGACTGGGAAGAGGTAAAATGAAGACCTCTGTTCAGGATTAATAAAAAGATGGCTGAGAAAAAAATCCCAACTACATAATTGATTACAGTGGCCTGGATGGTTCCGATTTTTTCCGCAAGTTTGGCATTTAAGATTCTGCCAAGTACTACGGTAACACCTGCCAAGATGGATAGAATGATATAAATTACCAGCATAAAATGCTCCTTTCAATATTATTGGAATGACATAATAAAGATACCGATACCAATAATCCCAAGACCGATAAGCTTCTTGGGATTGATTTTTACCATTTTCATACCAAAGAGGCCAAAATGGTCCGTAAGCAGTGAAAATACTGTCTGCCCAAGAAGTCCAAGTGCCAGGGGTAAGGATACTCCCAGCTTAAGGTAGCTTAAATTTGTCAGCATAACAGTTCCAATTCCTACAAAGCCGGCACTGTAGAGGTAAAGAGGAAGGCCCTTTGGCAGTTTCATTTTTGAACGTGTTATTAACAGGGTTAACAGGATGGCAATTAATCCCACCAGATGAATGAGCACGGTAGATGTAAGGTTTCCATAGCCATCCGACAGGCTGCCGTTAAAGAATATCATGATAGAAGTCAATGCTCCTACTATCAATGAAATAATATAATTCATATATCCTCCTTATAAAACTTTTATAACTTCTTTCTTAATGTAACACAAAAAGATTGCGAAGGATTATGACATATGTCATAATGGGAAAAATGAATTATTAAAAACGAGGAGAATTTTTGGATATGCTTAGAGTGAAGGACCCTGAAAAGCTGATGGAATACGTCAGGCGGTATAAGATGAATAATATATTTACAGAAGATATGAGCCCTTATCTGGAACTCCTTTTTTACAGGAAGAATGAATTCATGGTAAAGGAAGGCGAGGAGATATCCTATCTGCTATTTTTGGTAGATGGAAAAGCCAAGGTATTTACCTCCTTAAGCAATGGGAAATCCCTTCTTTTGTGCTTTTATCAGGGGTTTAAGGTGTTGGGGGATCTGGAGGCCGTGGACCGTGTCAAGGCAGTGACAAATGTACAGGCGATAGCGGATACTTACTGTGTCGGTATATCCTACCGTAATGTCAGGCAGTTTCTGTTGGAAGATGCCAAGTTTCTTCGTTATGTATGCACTTCCTTAGGCGGAAAGCTAAGCCGCTGTTCCAAAAACAGCTCCATAAATCTTTTATATCCCCTGGAAAATCGTCTGGCCAGCTATATCTATACTACGGGAGAGAGGGTTACCAGACTTAATAAAACGGCCATCTGCTTTGATGAGAATCTGACAGAAATTGCAGAGCTGCTTGGAACAAGTTACAGGCATTTATTAAGAACCCTCTCTGATTTCTGTGATAGAAAGATATTGAAAAAAGAAGGCAGCTCCTATCTTGTCATAGAGGACGAGACATTAATGGAGCTGTCTGCAGATTTATATAAGTGATTCCATAACTTCACCAAGAGAGCCGGTTATGAGAAGATCCGCGTTGGAATCCATAGGAGTTGCGGATTTATTAATCAGCACCAGTTTGCTGCCGGAATAATAATGAATAAAACCGGCGGCAGGGTATACGCTTAAGGAGGTACCTCCGATTATCAGCATATCAGCCGAGGAAATTGCTGTAATTGCCTTGCTGATAATATCTTCGTTTAAAGCTTCTTCATAAAGTACCACATCAGGCTTTATGATTCCGCCACAGGAGCAGAGAGGAATAGGAGCCTTATCAATTACCTCCTGCAGACTATAGAAATGACCGCATTTTGTGCAGTAATTGCGGTGGACACTGCCGTGAAGCTCAATAACATTTTTGCTGCCTGCCATTTGGTGCAGACCGTCAATATTCTGGGTTATGACTGCGTTTAATCTGCCGGACTCTTCCAGCATGGCTAATTTCTTGTGGGTGATGTTTGGCAGAGCTTTTGGATAGAGCATTTTGTCATAATAGAATTGGAAAAAGGCCTCCGTGTTTCTTAAGAAGAAACTATGGCTTAATATTTGTTCCGGCGGATAGGCATATTTAAGATGGTAAAGCCCATCCACACTGCGAAAATCGGGAATACCGCTCTCCGTGGATACCCCTGCGCCGCCAAAGAAAACAATATGGCTGCATTCTTCTACGAATTCCTTTAGCTGATTTATTTCCTTCATTTTCTCATCTCCTTGTTGCTATTTGACCTTTTTATTTAATATAAGCAGAATACCGCCAAGGACAGTAAGCGGCATTGTGTAATAAAAGGCGGCATGATAATTAAACTGCTGTACCACAAAGCCAAAGAGAACCGGACCCAGGGTAAAGCCAAGGTTTTGGCCGGTTGTAAGTATTCCTAAGGCAGTGCCGGACTGGGAGGGATTTTTGATGATTTCACCATAAGCCGCATAGGCACAGACCGGCAGAATAGGAGGAATCATTCCCAGTATTACGATAAATACCGGATAAGCTCCCAGAGGCAATATTGTTATGATATAAAAAAGGGCCGCGGAAACAATCAGGGCCAGACCACCAAACAGCCTTCTGGAATTTAGCTTGTCTGATATTATACCGGCAAGCAGAGAGGAAACAGTACCGGCAAGACAGCAGATGCTGACCAGACTGGAGGCACTTGACAGCTCCATGCCGCGGATTTCATTCAGGTATGTAGGAAGAAACATCTGGATAACCGCATAGGTAATTGTGTACAGGAACAGAGAAGCCGTTAATAGCCAAAGGCTTTTGCTGCGTACATTCTCTAAGAGCTCCTTCATCATAAACTTCTCTTTGGAAACTGCTGGATTTACTGAATGAAAGGTTCTCATTCTGGTCATTAGTAGAATCCAAAGAACAGCAACAAACAGGATATATCCTATACAAGCCCACCAGACATTTTTCCAGCCGCTTATTTTCGCAATAAGAGGAGCAAGGTTGTAAGTGAGTACCTGCCCTATACCTACATAAGAAGAAAATATTCCCATAAAGAGGCCTTTTTTCATATTGGGTGCTATCTGATTGACAATGGCAGGTCCGGCTACGGCAATCAGGGCCAATCCGGTACCTTCCAGAATGCGGCTTATTAACAGCCATAGGAAAGAAGGGGCAAAGATACCAAGAAGGGAGCCCAAAAGGAGAGCAAAGAGTGCCGCTAAAATACAAAGGTATGGTCCAAAGCGTTGTATTAAAAGGCCGCTTGGCAGGGCAAGAAAAATACCGGTTATGGAGAAAACGGAAATCAGCAGTCCAAGCTTGGCAGCTCCAAGCTGGAAGCTGTCCATAAGATAAGGGGCAATGGGTGACACCTTATTAAGGCATAATGGGGCGGAGACTGCTGCAAATACAAGGATGAACAGGACTAAAGCAGCTCCCGGTGCGGTTTTTTTATTATCTGTATGAGTCATATCATTATTCCCTTGAGCGATTATAGTTATTATCTGTTGAAACAATATATGTTATGTATTCCTTATCTAAATGATAGCCCAGCTTTTCCGCCAGTGAAACAGACCGTAAATCAATGGCATCCCAGCTCGGATAGAGGTTTCTATCCAGGCATTCCAGTATAAGCTTTGCACCGCAGGCAAGGGCTAAGCCCTTTCTTCTAAAATCCGTCCGGGTATCAATTTCGATTTCAATTCCCTGGTCATATACGGTATAGGAGGAAGCACCTGATACGGGTAATCCGTTGAATAAGGCCATGACACCTATCCCATGAGCCTGATAATCCTTATAAGATGGAAACTGTGAACATAAATCACAGGACCAGTCTTCCGATTTTGCCAGCTCATATAAGGCTTCATCCATCATTTTTAAGGTATATTCAGAGGATAATCCCTGTATATAGGAATGCAGCTTTTCACGGTCAAAAGCGTCTGTTTCTTTTTTTATTGCATAGCGGAGGGTTTTCTTGCTGTTAAAAGGATATATTTCTTCAATCATCCTGGACCAGCCATCCGATTCCGGTATCATCAGGATAGAATCAGAAAGATGATCACAGGGGATATTTGCTGTCAATTCTGTATTTGGTACTCCTGCGAAAAAGCAGAAATCACCTATAATAATTTGTGCAGATACTGGATTTTCTGAATTGTCTGCATAAGCATGACCCATATAGCCTTGAAGGCAGGACCATATGAGAGTTTCGCTCCATCCATCAAAAAGATGTTCAATTTGGGGCATATCTTTTCTTTTAATTTGTTCTATAATGTAAATCACTCCTTTGATAGAATTACTGTCAGATTCATTATAGCATGTGGGCAGGAATCCTTCCAGCAAATACTCTTAAAAGTTATGGGCATGCAGCAATTAGATAAGGGAGATTGTGACAAATGTAACTTGTTTTATATTTTGTATTCAAGTAAGATTATGGAATAAGAGAAAATTATTCAGTAAAAGGAATAGGAGGAGCGTATTCATATGGAGATTGTATTAAAGACGGTTCAGGTAGAAAAAGTCTACGGCAAAGGTGAGCTTGAGACGCAAGCTTTAAAGCCCACGGACCTGGAGATAGAAAAAGGAGTATTTCATGCGATTATTGGTAAGAGCGGATCAGGAAAATCAACTCTTTTACATATTCTTGGCGGCCTTGACAAGCCTTCCGGCGGAAAGGTCTATCTGGAAGGAGAGAGCATGTTTGACTTAAAGGAGAAAGAGCTGGCACTTCTTCGCCGAAGAAGAATCGGCTTTGTATTCCAGTCATTTAATCTGTTATCAGAACACACAGTGTTTGAAAATATTCTGATGCCGGTACATCTGGATAAGAAGAAGGAGGATAGAGCATATCTGGAGAAAGTACTTAGAACTCTTGATATTACGAATAAGCTTCCCTATTATCCCGATGAACTCTCCGGCGGAGAGCGCCAAAGAGTAGCAATTGCCAGAGCATTGGCTGCAAAGCCGGCTATTCTTTTAGCGGATGAACCCACCGGAAATCTGGACGAGAATACAGGGAAAGAGGTTATCAGGCTATTAAAACAGTCAGCAAAAGAATTCGGACAGACGGTAGTGTTGGTGACCCACGATATGGAGATTGCAGGCAATGCGGAACGGGTAATTACAATAATCAATGGAGGAGTTTTGTGAAAAGGCTTGCAGTATGCATGGAGGGATTATGATGAATTTAAGAGAAATTGCAAGAAATGGAATGAAAGGGAGAAAAAAGGATTCCTTTCTGTTAAAGCTGGTGGTGTCCTTATCCTTTGCGTTTATAACAGCAGCCTTAATCTTTCAGGCAAGTATGGAGAAAACCAAAACGGCACAGAGGGAAGAGCTTTATGGCAGCTGGCAAGGGGCTTATCTGGGGGGAAATGAAGATACTTATAAAAAGCTTTTGAAAGAGAAAGAAATAAAGACTGTTACCAGTACCACCAATATAGGAAGTTCTGATAATCTTGGAATAATAGGAACACTGCCGAAGGATTTGCAAAAGATGGGGAATTTTACATTGTATAAGGGCAGGTTTCCCCAGGAAGATGATGAAATATTGGTGGAATTAAACCAGTTAAGTAATGCGGGTATGGACCTTTCCGTTGGACAGAAGGTAAACCTTTCGATAGTAATGGTAACTGAGGATAATAGTGTAAATCAGGAAGTTGATATTAGGATGAATGAAGCTTACAGCAAGGGAGAGAATCTTGTAAAGTATGGCTTTCATGAAAATCCCAGTACGGACATCAAAGATATTCATGTGGTGGTCTCCACGGATTATGTCTATTTGTTTAAGTCAGGAGAACCGTCGGATACGGAAACAATAAAGGAAAAAGGGTTTCTAAGCCATCAGGAGGTAATGCTGCAGAAGGAATTTACCATCTGCGGAATTTTAAATACCTATTCGGATAAGTGGGATTTAGGAGGACACACTGTACCAAATGCTTTTGTCACAGAAGAGGCGGGAAGTGCGCTGACGGATGCTTTCTATCACAATGGTTATACGGATGTAAAGGATTATAAGATGCCAATGGATATATTCTTTCGCCTTCGCTCGCTGGATAGTAATATCTTTAAAAGACTGGCAGCAAAATATCCTGATACGGCAGCAAAATCAGAAGACTTGTATGATTTTTATTCGAGGATATGGGTAAATATTAACAAGAATATTTCCCCGGCAGAAAGAGAAAAAATATCAAAGTATTATAATACTGGCGTATCGGAAGAACCCTCCGGTGAAGATACCGGAATGATGAAGGGCAGTGTTACGCAAGGCGGTGATTCCACCTCCAATTTTCGAAGGAATAGCTTTTCCTACCCTGATACGGATAATTCTGTGGAACATATGATAACTGCATCCATTCTTGGGATTATCTTTATCACTACGGTCTGTGCAGTATTTCAGATATTTTTGACACAGATTAAAAGAAGGGGCAGAAAGCTTGTGCTGTTAAAGTCCATCGGTGCCACAAAGGGTCAGTTGGCGGGGATTCTTTTCTGGGAAGCCGTTTATTTTTGGAGGACCGGATTGGTATTTGGTGCACTGGGAGGAAGTGGTGTATCAGTTCTTATACTATACCTTATGAAGTTTATGGGTAAGGAAGAATTAGTAATTGCAATTCCCTTAAAGCTTTTACTGGTTGGGATACTAATTGGAAGCATATCACTTTTTGCGGGGGTACTCCTGCCGGCGGTAAGTGCAGTTAATGTCCCCTTAACAGGTACGATGGAAAAGAAGCAAAAGCATAAAAAAGGTACTGCTTTGAAAAAGGAAAAGAACAGGTATGTAAAGCAGGACTTCTTTCATATCACACTGCGCTATCTAAAAATAAGCAGGGGAAAGAGCCTGTTATCCTTTGCTATTTCCCTGTTCATTATCAGTATTTTATCCGCGTCCCTTTACCTTTCCTACCATGCTTTCCAGAGATATCAGGATTCGGTTTTGGATACCGGAAGGCCGGATTATACATTAAAGGCGGTATATGGAGAGAATCAGAATAAGTTGCCGGAGATAGAAGCAGAGTTAAAGAAAATCAAAGGTGTAGAAAATATAACAAGCTATAAATATGGGAAGAATCTGCTGTTCTGGTATGACGGAATGGATAAGGATACTCTTATAAATACCTTTGAATCATTGCTGCCGGATAAGTTAAAGAGCGAGCATTTTGCAAAATATGTACCGGATACAAAGGATCAGCCGGAATACATAACGAATGCTTATTACTCCTATTATTACGGAATCGCTCCGGATGCAGAAGCTTCAAAAGCCATATTGTCGGCAGTCACAGAAGGCAGTGTGGACCTGGAAAGGTTTAAGAAGGGGGAAGAAGTTATCCTTTTGGTTCCTCTGTATAAGACGGAAAATACAGAAGATACCGCTAAGAACACTGCGAAAGAAGAAGGTAAGGGCAGTAAAAAAGCAGGCTACGAGAAGGTAAAAGCAGCAGTAGGTTTGGATAAGCGTTTTCATTGGCTGCTTGAGGAAGATGATGCTTATTATACATCCCTGGACGGCAGGTATAAAAATCTTTATGACAGCTATCCTACTATTAAACCGGGAGATACGCTTTATTTGTCGGCAGACAAAGAAAAACTTACGGAGGGCGGAAAAATCCCCGGGTTCAATACAGCACAGGTCAGGGTAGGAGGTATTATCCGGTACTTTCCGAAGGATGGTGTATGGCCTTTTTCCAATTTGGTGCCTGCCTATGCTGTAATTGGTTCAATGGATGGAATGGAGGCACTTTATCCAAATTCAAAGATGGGCCTGTTTCGTGTAAACATTGATCAGATGACAGAAATGGTAAAGGTTCTTTATCCGTCCAGTTATGGCAGGACTCTGTGGAATATTACGGCTAAGGACAAAGAAAATCCGGAGGTATTGGATGCAGCGCTGTTGTCTTTTGCCAATAAATATGGCTTTACCCTCTACAATTACAAGGAAAGCAGTGAGAGGGTATTGGGGGAGGCATTGAATAACATCTTGATTATTGGGTTATTGGGACTAATATCCTCTGTGATTGCTCTGGTAGCCTTCTATAATACCGCTGTCTCACGGATGGAGCAGGAAAGAAACCGTATCGGAATTCTTCAGTCCATGGGAGTAACGAAAGGACAATTTACCTGCCAATACCTGCTGCAGGGAGTAATACAGGGAACATTTGCGGTTATTCTGACAAATGCAGCGCTCTTTATTTTACTTCTGGCGGTAGCAGCAGTGACATCGGATATCCAAATTGGAAGCTTTGGCACACTGGTAAATGTAACGGTGGCAGAGCTGCTGTGGAAGTATCCATGGCCGGTTCACATATTGATAAGCATTATATTTATTGGGGTTATTACTATTTTACAGATAGTACCGGCTGTACGGATTGCAAGACAATATCCGGTGGAGAATATCAGAAGCCTTGGAAGATAAGACTTTGACAAGGGGAATTTAAAGTCTAAAAGAGCTTGATGGCAAAGAAAGATGGAGGAGACAACAGTGACACAGGCAATTATCCATATAGCTTTGGTCGTAGAAGATTATGATGAGGCCATAGAATTTTATACCAAAAAGCTTAATTTTACCTTAATTGAAGATACCTATCAGCCGGAGCAGAATAAGCGTTGGGTGGTAGTATCACCGCCTGGCTCAACCGGATGTACGCTGTTGCTTGCAAAGGCATCAAAACCGGAGCAAGTGTCTTTTATCGGAAATCAGGCAGGGGGGAGAATCTACTTATTTCTTGGTACGGATGATTTCTGGAGGGATTATCAGGAGATGATTTCAAAGGGAATTGAGTTTGTGAGAGAGCCGAAAGAACAGCCTTACGGAATAGTGGCAGTCTTTAAGGATTTGTACGGAAATCTGTGGGATTTGGTTCAATTTAAGGAAGGGCATCCAATGGAGAAAAGAGTAAAATAGTTTGTTTGATAAAGAGAATCTAATTATCATATTCTATTCAAAGTCAGGTAATACTAAAGGGAAAATAGTATCTCATGACAAGGAGTATCGGAATGGAAAATGCAATGTTTTGTTATCAATGTGAACAGACCTTCGGAGGAAAAGGATGTACCAAGAGCGGTGTTTGCGGGAAAACACCGGAAATAGCAAATCTTCAGGATTTATTAATCTATCAGTTAAAAGGTATTTCCTGCTATGCCAGGCCTTTAATCGAACAGGGAAAGAAGATTGATAAGGATGTTGTAAAATTTGTAGAAAACGGTCTGTTTACTACACTAACCAATGTAAACTTTGATGCAGAGGTTCATGTCAGGTTATTAAAGGAAGCGCAGCAGATAAAGGAAGCCATAAGAGAACAGGCACCGGAAGGGGAATATCCGGAGGCAGCTACTTATACTTTAAGTGAAACCAAGGAAGATATGCTAAAGGATTCTGTTAAGGCTGGAATTATGCATAATCAAGACTTGGATGAGGACATACGTTCCCTGCGTTCTACCGTTCTTTATGGACTAAAGGGAATCAGTGCTTACGGGCATCAGGCAAGATTTATTGGCTTTCAGGATGATCAGGTGGATCATATGTATTTCCTGGGGTTAGAAGCCACGACAAATGATAAACTAACACTGGAAGATATGATACGCATGACGATGAGGGTAGGAGAGGCGAGCGTACAGGTAATGAAGCTTTTGGATGAGGCGAATACAACAAGATTCCAGAATCCTACTGTCAATAAGGTTAATGTAAATATTAAAAAAGGCCCTTTTATCATTGTATCAGGTCATGATCTGCATGATCTGGAAATGCTGTTGGAACAGACAAAAGGAAAAGGCATCAATATCTATACCCATGGAGAGATGCTGCCCTCCCACGGTTATCCGGAACTAAAGAAACACAAGCATCTTGTCGGCAATTTTGGCTCTGCCTGGCAGAATCAGCAAAAAGAATTTGATGAAGTGCCCGGCTGTATCCTAATGACCACCAACTGCCTCATGAAGCCAAGGGATTCCTATAAAGACAGGATATTTACCACCAGTGTGGTAGGCTGGGACGGCGTAAAGTACATTGATGTAAAAGAGGATGGGAGCAAGGATTTTACAGAAATCATTGAAAAAGCGTTAGAGCTTGGAGGTTTCAGAGAAGATTTTGGGAAGAAGGAAATCTTAGTAGGCTTTGGACATCATGAGACACTGTCTCATGCAGAGGAGATTGTAAAAGCAGTAAAAGGGGGTGTTATCAGACATTTTTTCCTGATCGGAGGCTGCGATGGAGCCAGACCCGGAAGAAGCTATTACACAGACTTGGCTCAAATGGTACCAAAGGATTGTGTCATTCTTACTCTGGCCTGCGGCAAATACCGCTTTAACAAGCTGGATTTTGGAACGGTTGCAGGTTTGCCAAGACTTTTGGATGTGGGACAATGTAATGATGCCTATTCAGCCATCCGTATAGCCACGGCTTTGGCAGATGCTTTTGACACAGATGTGAATTCTCTGCCCCTTACCATCATATTGTCCTGGTATGAGCAAAAGGCAGTAGCAGATTTGCTGGCACTTTTATCACTTGGAATTAAAGGGATGTATCTGGGACCGAGCCTGCCGGCTTTTCTGTCACCAAATGTTTTTCAATATCTGGTGGATACCTTTAACATTAATCCCATCAGCACACCGGAGGATGATTTAAAGGCAGCATTAAAACAGGCAGCGCTTTAAATAAAAGACAGATAAAATAAGAGCGGGTAGTTTCTTAACATTTGAGTTAAGGAACTATCCGTTTTTTTATAAGTCTGCACTTGGCCGAATAAGTAGTAGTGTTTCATAGACGGATACTGTATAATAATACCAGGAAAGGAATAGCTATTAAAATGAAAAAATTGGGATTAGAAGCTTTCTGTGAAATAAAGAATTGGATGTATAGAAATGCCAGACCGGTTGACTTGGCACTATGGAAGTACTATTTTGAGAATGGAAATAAAGAAGCAGTGCTGTCATCATTAGCTTATTACCAAAATGAAGACGGAGGATTTGGACATGCACTGGAAGCCGACAGTTGGAATCCGAATTCATCACCGTATACGACCCTTTATGCAATCAATATATTACAAGCCATGGATTTTAAGGATATAAGTCATCCTATTATGCAAGGCATATTCAGATTCTTAAGCAGTGGTAAGCATTTTTCTAAAACGGGATGGCTGTTTAGTATACCGACAAATAACGAATATGCCCATGCACCGTGGTGGACATATAACAGTGATGCAAATGAATTAGAGAGCATCGGTGTTACTGCGGAATTATCCGGTTTTGTATTAAAGTATTTTGATAAAGATACCGATTTATATAAAAGAGTTATTCTAATTATGAATGATATTATTGCAAAATTAGAAATACAGGATAGTTATGGCGATATGGGCATTGGAGGCTATTGTGTTCTTCTGGATACGATTAAGCAGGCTGGTATAGAAAAACAATTCAATTATACAAAGCTGCGGGATGTTGTAAAGGGATTGGTATATAATTCCATTGAAAGGGACACCTCAAAATGGAGTTCTTACGGAGTGCGGCCTTCTAACTATATTACTACCCCAGACAGTATATATTATAAAGACAATGAAGATATCGTTCAAAAGGAGCTTGACTATCTGATTGAAACAAGAGAAAAGTGCAATGTTTGGAATATAACCTGGAGCTGGTTTGAGAATAATGAAAAATATCCAAAAGAATTTGCCATCAGTGAAAATTGGTGGAAGGCAGGTAAAGCAATCGAAAAGCTGGTCCTATTAAGGAATTTTGAGAGGATTGATTGTAATGGAGAATATATATTTTAAACAAATAGGCTGGTTGTCAGACAGTGGTCATTAGGATACGTTAGAATTACTTGACAAAGAAGACAGAAGAACAGATAATGTACACATACCCCTTATGGTATATAGGGGTGTAATGTGAAAAAAGTATTTTTCACGCGCAAATTTGTGCCTGCGGTCTAAAGTTTGCAGGTATAGGAAAGGGCATGGTTATTTATATGAAACAGTGTATGGATTCTGATAATTTACATCGCCGTCTGAAAAAGATTATAGGACAGGTACAGGCAATTGATCGTATGGTGGATGAAGATGTCCCTTGTGAAGATGTTCTTTCCCAAATCAATGCAGCGAAATCGGCACTTCATAAAGTAGGTCAGGTAGTATTGGAAGGGCATATTAACCATTGTGTTAAGGATGGTATAGAGCATGGGGATGCAGACAAAACGATCGAAAGCTTTACAAAGGCAGTAGAGCGTTTTTCAAATATGGTATGAATGGTAAAACCAGCCGGATTGTTTGGCTGGTTTTATTTATGCCTTCTTGACAACCTATACCCCTATAGGTATAATATACCTATAGGGGTATAGGCTATAACTATAGAGCGGTTTATATCCACTGGGTATAAAGGAGGTAGTGTGAAAAATAAATTTTTCACACGCAAATTTGTGCCTGCGGTCCAAAGTTTGCATGTACAGGAAAGGATATGAGTATTTTTATGAAGAAATTAGAGAAAATATTAGAATGGGGAGGCACAAAGAGGGATATCACATTTTTGGCTGCTTCAGCGATTGCTTTAGTAATAAGTATTTTTGATATTCTGCCGCTTCCCTTTGATGCAGCATGGGTTGCCATTATATTGTGCGGCATTCCTATTATTTTAGAAGCAATGGCAGGGTTGGTTACTTCTTTTGATATTAAAGCGGATGTGCTGGTTTCTATAGCGCTGATAGCATCAATTATTATAGGCGAGAATTTTGCTGCCGGTGAAGTTGCATTTATAATGCAGTTAGGAGCCTTGCTGGAAGATTTGACTGTGTCAAAAGCAAGGGAGGGGATTGAAAAGCTTGTTCACCTTACGCCACGTACTGCACGTAAGATTTTAGGAACAGAGGTTCAGACAGTGCCTGCCGAGCAGGTAAAAGTTGGAGACTTGCTTCGGGTACTTCCGGGAGAGATAATACCTGTGGACGGTATCATAAAAGAAGGTCAGACATCCATTAATCAAGCGGTAATGACAGGAGAATCAATGCCTGTTGATAAGGCGGCAGGTGATGAGGTATCAAGCGGTACAGTTAATCAGTTTGGCTCTTTTGATATGGAAGCGGTCAAAGTCGGAGAGGATAGTTCGATTCAGCGCATGATTCGGCTTGTGCAGTCTGCGGATGCAGGAAAGGCTAAAATAGTGGGTATTGCTGACAGATGGGCAACCTGGATTGTTATAATTGCCTTAAGTGCTGCCGCACTTACCTGGCTGATTAGCGGAGAGATTATCCGTGCTGTTACGATTTTGGTGGTATTTTGCCCGTGTGCGCTGGTACTGGCAACACCTACTGCCATTATGGCGGCAATTGGAAATGCTACGAAACATGGTTTTCTGGTCCGGGAAGGTGATGCGCTAGAACGCTTGGCTGCAGTGAAGATAATCACTTTTGATAAAACGGGAACCATTACATATGGTACACCCCAGGTAGTTGCTGTTCACAGCTTTCTTCCGGATATTTCACAAGAAGAAATATATAACTATGCCGCCTGTGCGGAAGCCCGTTCGGAACATCCCCTGGGAAAAGCAGTAGTTCGGTGTTATCGCAGTTCTTATAAGAAAGATTTTTATCCGGCAGAACAATTTCAGATGTTACCGGGGCGTGGGGTAAAGGCTGTTATTTTGGGAAAAGAAATCGTGGCAGGAAATTTGGACTTGCTTTCTGAATGCAACATATCTTTGGGGAAAGAAGAAATATCTATTGCAGATAAGTATTTGGAAGAGGGCTGTACAGTTATTTACTTGGCTATTAATCAGCAGTTTGCAGGAATTCTTGCTTTAGCCGATACCTTAAGGCAGGAAGCAGCGGCAGTGATTGAAATGGTAAAGGAAGCCGGGCTTACTCCTGTTCTTTTAACCGGGGATCATAAAAGTGCGGCATGGCATATTGCAGGACAGCTTCACATAAAGGAGGTACGTGCAAACTGTCTGCCGGAGGACAAATTGAAATTAATTGATATATACCAGCAGGAAGAAAGAGCAGTTTGTATGATTGGTGATGGAATTAACGACGCACCTGCTTTGAAAAAGGCATTTGTGGGAATAGCAATGGGCGGAATCGGAAGCGATGTTGCAGTGGATGCTGCAGACATTGTATTGGTAAATGATGACATTAAGGAAATCCCATATTTGCTCTGTCTTGCAAAGAAAATGATGGTAACTATAAAATGTAATCTGGCTTTTTCAATGACACTGAATTTTGTTGCAATCCTGCTTGCAATGACAGGAATTTTGAATCCTGTCATAGGAGCATTGGTGCACAATGCAGGCTCTGTTGTTGTAATTATAAACTCTGCCTTGCTGCTGAAATGGAGGAAAAAGAGGGTATTGTAAGCCATACGGTTGTACCTTTGTTTACTTTGCTTTCATATCTTAATCCGTACTCTGCTCCATAGTAGAGCTGTATACGCTGATGGACATTGTATGCACCATAGCCGTTCGTTTCAGAGGTCAGCAGACGGGAGAGTGTCTCTTCCTTCATGCCGCAGCCATTGTCGGATACGGTAAAGGTTAAGAGGGAATCGGTTCTTTTACAGGAGAGAATAAGCATTCCCCTTCCGGGAGTTTCTTTGTGGTCGATACCGTGGACAATTGCGTTTTCCGTCAGAGGCTGCAATAAAAGGTTTATCATAACCAGAGAAAGGGCAGCTTCGTCGATATCGTACACAACATCAAAGGAATTGGAATGCATCATGTTCTGGATGCTGATATAGGACTTGGTATTTTCCAGTTCATCATGTACCGATATCAGGTTTTTGCCTTTGTTTAAGGTGGTGCGGTAAAAGGTGGAGAGAAGCTGTGCCATACGGCTGATATCCTCCTGTTCTGCCATAATAGCCTTGCCGTTTATCAGGGAAAGGCTGTTATAGAGAAAATGAGGATTGATTTGTGCCTGTAAGGCTTTCATTTCATACTCCTGCTGGGTGATTTTACTTTTATAGACCTCATCGATGAGGTACTGGATACGGGATACCATGTGGCGGAAGCTTTTGACGAGATGTCCAAGCTCGTCGGAGGAATCATATACAACGTGCACAGACATTTCACCATCCTCCAGTGTATCCATGTCTCTGGATAATTCCTCCAGAGGACGGACCAGATTTTTGGATAACAGGGAACTTAAGGCAAAAAGCAGCAATAGGCACAGAAAGATTATTAGTATTACGATAACAGTAATCTGATTGGCTGCCTGTGATACGGTACGGACCGGGCGGTACACATATATTTTCCAGCCGAAGTTCTTTAGGGCGGCGGATTGCGTTACATAGGCGGCATTCAGTTCTCCGTCTTTTAAGGAAGAAAGGGGTGCCTCCTTTTCTTTAAAGTTATGACTGGAATAAAGAACCTCTCCCTGTCCATTTTCAAGGATTACACCGTAAGACTTGTTAAATAGGGTGGATAGGGTGCCAAAGGTTTTATCATAACTGATGTTCATATATAAAATACTTTTATAATTACTGCCAGACAGGTATAACTGGCATACTAAAAACAGGGATTTCTTATCTTTTGAGGCTACAAAAAAGGGAGTGGTCTTTGACAGAGCTTCCCGGTACCAGGGCATACGGTCGATATCGGTCAAAGGTCTTAGAGTGCTGCCATGGGGATAGATGGGATTATCTGTGTATATGGTTAAGGTTTTTATTTCTCCGTGAAGAGTCCGGACAGTAGTAAATAAAGGATCAAGCTCGTACATATAGGTCTTATACATATCAAAGTTATCGGTAAAGGTATGGGTAAGGCTGCTTCGGACATCCTCGTCCCAGAGTATGAGATTTATGGCATTGAGATAGGAGTCTATTTTATAGTTCAGGTTATATACCTCCTGCTTTAGGGATTCCTTTAATGCCGTTTTTTCTCTGTCAATCAAAAGCTTTCGAACCTGTCCGTAAGAGAAGCTGCCAAGAACGATAACAGGAATTAAACCTACAAAAAGGCAGATGATAGTAACTTTCTTGCGAAAGCTTAAATTCTTAAAGTTCTTAAGTATGCGTCTCATATATCTCTCCATTCCTGTCCCGTTTGATATAGAAAGTTTGGACCTGTATTTGTGCAGTAAACAGGTGGTTCTTATCGGTGACTTTGCCTGAATTTATCCGGTGTGGTGCCAAAGTCCTCCTGAAAGCTCTTGCAAAAATAAGAAACATTGGAATAGCCGACCTCCTGGCAGATGTCACTTATTTTCATATTAGTTTTAACAAGCAGTTCTTTTGCTTTCTCCATCCGGATATTTTTGATGTATTTATTAATACCAAAGCCTGTTTCCTGGATAAACAGACTGCTAAGATATCTGGGAGTCAAATAGACCTTATCTGCCAGAATATTTAAGCTAAGCTCTTCGCCGTAATGCCCCCTGATATACTTATCTACCAGATTGATAGCATGCCTTGGAGACTGTTGTTCCTGTTCTATCCGGGCTGCTACCTTATCCAGGGTTTCCATAATTAATAAGCGTATATCCGAAAAGTATCTGAAATGATAGATTTGCTCGGAAATCTGCCAGAAGGAAGCTTCTTCATAATGGGGGAGGTTTTGTAACAGTGTCTGCAGCAGGCTGGTAAAGAGATAGCGGACATATATATGGGAAAAGGTAGCCTGGTTTTCGTATTTTTGTATAAGCAGAGAGATATTTTGCTTTAAGCTATAGATATCTTTAAGCTGGATATCCTTTTCAATACTCTTTAATATGATATCATCTTCTGCCGGATCAACATTGCTGTAAGAATCCGAAATCTGTGTATATAGATATTTTCCGGGGAAGAAAAAGCGCTGTTCCAGATAGTTTTCCGTTTCCCGGAATACTTCTGCCATGTCAGCCGGTGAGGAAAAGGACTTGCTGACGGCAAGATAGCATAGCTGTTTGTATTGGTCCATAAGATATTTATGCAGTCTCTCTAAGGCATTCTTTATTTCTGTTTCTTTTAAGGCCTCTGTAAACAGTAGAAGGCTTTGCGAAGGATTCAGATTGATATAGCCTGCGGCCTGTGCAAGAACAGAGCGGATATTGATGGAAAAATCTTCTGGTGCATCTTCTGTCAGCCTTCCGCCAAAGAAATCTGCTTCATATTGTATCAGAAGCATCTGCCGGTAGGAGAAAAGGAATGAAAGGTCGATACTGGGGTAAGACTTTTTGATACTTTCCAGGGAAGTATTGTTAATGAGCTGGTACAGAATATGATTCCTCATAAAGTTCAGGCTGGC
Source organism: Anaerocolumna xylanovorans DSM 12503 (assembly GCF_900143645.1). Taxonomy (GTDB): domain Bacteria; phylum Bacillota; class Clostridia; order Lachnospirales; family Lachnospiraceae; genus Anaerocolumna; species Anaerocolumna xylanovorans. The sequence continues at coordinate 672,057 of NZ_FRFD01000003.1, forward strand.
TTTTTGCATGAGCGTTTCCTGTTTTTTCTGCATGATAGACTCTACAACTGCAAGGATGGTCTTCTGAAATTCCTCCGGATTAACCGGCTTTAGAATATAATTTACTGCCCGAAGGGACAGGGCTTCCTTTACGTATTCAAAATCATCATAGCCGCTAAAGAATACTATCTGTATATCTGGATACAGTTCCCTTGCCTTACCTGCAAGCTCAATACCGCTTAGAAAGGGCATTTTTATATCAGTAAACAGGATGTCTGCTTCCTGTTTATTCAGGTGTTCCAGGGCTTCTTTTCCGTTGACTGCCAGGGTTACTGTAAGGGGAAAACGGTATTTTTGAAGCAGAAAGCATATGGCATCTCTTTCATCTTTCTCATCATCCGCAATTAAGATACGATACATGGCAACCTCCTGTTTATCTTTGTTCTGAAAAGATTATATCATTCAACTATAAGTTGTTCAACGGATGAAAGTCTCATTCACTAAGGTTCAGGAAAAAGTGTTGTAAAACATGAAAATCTTTCGTTTACCCTTAAAGCCTCTGCGGTTATACTTAAAGTAAGCTAATCAACGGCCGTTGAGGTGTGCTTTAAGTAAGATTATGGGGATATCCAGGAAAGAGAGCAGGGTAAAAAATGAGAAAAGATTATTTGTTTAAGCGAATTGCCATAACTTTATCAGCTGTTATGATACTGTCGCTGGCAGGTTGCTCGGGAAACAATGCAAAAAGTAATGCGGACAGCAGCACTGCAAAGAATGATGGTAAGACTGCCGGAGTAACACAGGAGGCGCAGACAGCGGACGGCCCTTTTGGTGCCTACCCGGAAGAAATCACATATACGCTGGGGCGTCAGACAATACAAAATCCAAAGCTTCCTGATGGGGATACTTATGAAAACAATGCTTATACCCGCTATGTAAAGGATAGGCTTAATGCAGTTGCAGTAGATGCTTTTGAAGCAAACGGGGAGGACTATGACAGACAGGTATCTCTGGCAATAGCCTCTGAGGACTTACCGGACATTATGAAGATTGGCAGTAAAGATATTCTGGATGAGCTGGTAGAAAATGATATGGTAGAAGACTTAACAGATGTTTATAATACCTATGCCAGTGATTATTTAAAGGAAATCTATGATTCCTATGACGGAAGAAGCTTATCAACAGCTACCTATGACGAAAAGATAATGGCTCTTCCCGGAACCAATGTAGACAGTGCACCCAATGAAGTATGGGTAAGGCAGGATTGGCTGGATAAGCTGGGGTTAAAGGTAGATGAAGACGGCAATGGCATGATTACCGTTGATGAATTAAAGAACATTGCAGAGACCTTTATGGAAAAGGACCCCGGCAGCAGTAAAAATCCTGTGGGCATTTCCTTAGCATATTGGTTAAGCTCCAATGATTACGGCGGTTCCACTTACTGTGCTACCGGTATTGCTAATGCGCTTGGTGCCTACCCGAAATTATGGCTTAAGAATACGGACGGAAGCGTATATTACGGTTCCAATACAGAGGAGAACAAGAAGACTCTTGGAGTATTGGCTGACTGGTTTAAGGAAGGAATCTTAGACCCTCAGTTTGGTACCAGAACCTGGGATGACATCACAGCACTTTTGACTAATGGGCAGACAGGTATTACTTTTGGCGTATGGCATATTCCTGACTGGCTGTTAAACAATGTAAGAGCGATGGATAAGAACGCAACCTTCTCTACCTATGTAATTGAAGGAGAAAACGGAAAAGCGAATGTATTCCATAACAATGCCTCAAGCGGCTATATTGTGGTTCGCAAGGGCTATAAGCATCCGGAACTTGCAGTTAAGATCTCCAATCTTTTCTATGATGAGTTAGCCAATACAAAGACTCTTGAGAAGGATTATCCGGAAGTAGCCAAGTACCAGGCTGATGGCGTGGACGGTTCCACAAGGCCATTTAATGTTGAAATCAATAAATATACATCCCTTTTAGATGATTACTCCGATATTAAGAAGGGGGTAGACGGTGAAATCGCGATAGAAGATGCACGTACCTTAGAATCCAGGAATGTGATACAAAATGTTAAGAGGTATCTGGAGAATACTGCAACTGACGATGTTACGGATTGGTCCAAGTACCATTCCAGAATGAAGGGTATTGAGCTGATTGACAAATTAACCAGGGAAAACAGCTTCAACTGGGTTGAACCGGTATTCTGGGGGACAACAGAGACCATGAAGAGTAACTGGGCTAACTTGCAAAAGCTTGAAGAAGAAACCTTTATAAAGATTGTTACCGGTTCCGTTCCGTTAAATGATTTTGATAAGTATGTGAAAGATTGGAATGACCAGGGCGGATCCCAGATTATTTCAGAAATTGAAGCAACCATAAAATAATATACAACCGGTTTGAGGGTGTCCCGAAAGTCAGTTTAGCTAATCGTAAGATTGGGAGGCTTTTGAGGCACCCTCTTATCAAAGGAGAGTATTTCATGAATAAAAGAAATCACACCCCACGCAGGAAATTCCGCTCCAAGTTAACCTATCATATAATGATGATGCCCGGAATGGTATTTCTTTTGATTTTTAGTTATATACCAATGGCAGGAATTATCATGGCTTTTCAAAACTACATTCCCGCTAAGGGCCTCTTACATTCGAAGTTTGTAGGTTTAAAGCATTTTAAATATATGCTCACGCTGCCGGACATTACCCAGGTGGTGGTAAATACGGTAACCATAGCGCTTGGAAAGATACTTCTTGGTACCATTATGGCTATCGCATTTGCCATTCTGTTAAATGAAATCAGGATAAAAGTACTAAAAAAATGGATTCAGACAATTGTTTACCTGCCTCATTTCCTATCCTGGGTAGTGCTTGCGGCGGTAATTGTAAATATGTTCAATTTAGACGGCAGTGTCAATCTGATAATTACAAGTTTAGGACTGGAAAAAATCAATTTTCTGGGCAGCAATAAATGGTTTCAGCCGTTGTTAGTTACAACGGATGTATGGAAGGAATTCGGCTACAATTCCATTGTGTACCTGGCTGCCATCACTTCCATTGATCCCGGGCTTCATGAAGCAGCCGCCATTGACGGAGCCGCCTGGCGCAAAAGAATATGGCACATAACCTTACCCGGTATGCTGCCGATTATATTGTTAATGGCAGCTATGAGCCTTACCAGTATCTTAAGTGCAGGCTTTGACCAGATATATAACTTGTATACTCCGATGGTATATCAGTCCGGGGATGTACTGGATACCTATGTATACCGTATCGGTCTGATTGGAAGACAGTACAGCTTTGCAACAGCAGTCGGATTGCTAAAGTCCTTTATCGGTATGGTGCTGATGCTAAGTGCCAATGGATTTTCCAAAAAGTTTACTGACAGAAAGATATTTTAGGAGGCAGGATCATGATAGAAAATAAATCTTTGGACTCAAGACTTCGAAATGTTATAATATATACCATAGTTATCCTGCTAGCTCTTATCTGTCTGCTTCCTCTTTGGAATATTGTTGCCATTTCTTTTAGCAGCAGTGCGGCAGTAACAGCGCAGCGGGTAGGACTGTTTCCGGTTCAGTTTACACTGGCAGCTTATGAAAAAATCATGGGAGACGCCCAGTTCCGGCGTTCCTTTGGTATTTCCGTTACGAGAGTGGTGCTGGCACTTGTCATCAATATTATACTGATTGTACTGATGGCTTATCCTCTGGCAAAATCAAGCAGGGAATTTAAGGGTAGGAATATCTATATGAATCTGCTGGTATTTGCCATGCTTTTTAACGGCGGGATGATACCAACCTACCTGGTAGTAAAGCAGTTAAACCTGTTAAATTCCATATGGTCTTTGATACTGCCGGGAGCAGTTCCGATATTCAGCGTAATTCTGGTTATGAATTTTTTTGTCGGAGTTCCAAAATCATTAGAAGAAGCGGCTATGATTGACGGTGCCACACCTTTTCAGATACTGTTTCGCGTATATGTACCGGTATCCAAGCCCTCTCTGGCAACGGTAGCACTGTTTAGTATTGTAGGAAGCTGGAATGACTTTTATAGCGGATTAATTTACATTACCAAAATCAAGAACTACCCGGTAATGACCTACATACAGTCTTTAAGTGTAAATATTGAGGAGCTTTTAAAGGCAGGCATGAATTCCAGTTCCCTTGAAAGTGTAACCGAGGTTTCTAACCAGAATCTGAATGCGGCTAAAATTGTAGTAGTTGTTATTCCTTTACTGTTAATTTATCCTTTATTGCAAAGATATCTCATTACCGGTATTGTAATGGGGTCTGTGAAGGAATAATAATGATATATGGATTGAATGAAAATAAGAAAGGAATAAAAAGCATGAAGGAAAGTAAATGGTGGAAAAATGCGGTGGTTTATCAGATTTATCCGAGAAGTTTTAAGGACAGCAATCACGACGGAATCGGAGATTTACAGGGAATTATAGAAAAGTTGGATTATCTGGAGGAACTGGGGATCAATGCGATATGGCTTTCGCCGGTATGCAAATCTCCCCAGGATGATAACGGCTATGATATTTCGGATTACAGGGATATTGACCCTATGTTTGGAACCCTAAAGGATATGGAAGGACTGATTAAGGAGGCCGGTGACAGAAATATCCGCATTATCATGGACTTGGTATTGAATCATTCCTCTGATGAGCATCCATGGTTTTTGGAAGCAAAAAAGGGTAAGGACAATCCTTATCATGACTATTATGTGTGGAGGGACGGAGCTAAAGATCTGCCGCCCAATGATATGAGGGCATGCTTTGGCGGTTCTGCCTGGGAGTGGGTACCAGAACTTTCGCAGTACTATTTTCATCAGTTTTCCGTAAAACAGCCGGATTTGAATTGGGAAAATCCAAAATTAAGACGGGAAATTTACGATATGATTCTTTGGTGGATGGAGAAAGGGGTTGGAGGCTTCCGCCTGGATGTTATTGACCAGATTGCCAAGGAGCCGGATTTAAAGATAACTAACAACGGACCAAGGCTTCATGAATATATCAGGGAACTTAGTAAAGAAACTTTTCAAAAGGGTGACTTGATTACCGTAGGGGAGGCCTGGGGTGCTAACACTGAGCTTGCCAAGCTCTACAGTAACCCCGATGGCAGTGAATTCTCTATGGTATTCCAGTTTGAGCATATTAATCTGGACCAGCAGCCCGGCAAAGAAAAATGGGATCTGGCACCGTTAGATTTTCTGAAACTAAAGCAGGTATTTGCAAAATGGCAGAAGGAATTATATCAGACAGGCTGGAACAGCCTTTTCTGGAACAATCATGACCTTCCCCGCATTGTATCCAGATGGGGAAATGATAAAGAGTACAGGGCAGAGTCCGCCAAAATGCTTGCAACCCTTCTGCACGGCCTGCAGGGTACACCCTATGTTTATCAGGGGGAAGAGCTTGGCATGACGAATGTGGAATATGACATAGAAGACTACAGGGATATTGAGACCCTTAATGTGTACCGTGAACGGCTGGAAAAAGGGTATGGGAAAGAAGAAATTATGACTTCCATTCATGCTAAGGGCAGGGACAATGCCAGAACTCCGATGCAATGGGAGAATGCTCCGAATGCAGGATTCTCTGATGCTACTCCCTGGATAAGGGCCAACGGCAATTACAAAGAAATCAATGCCGTAAGGGAACTTAAGGAGGAAGACTCGGTATTTTGCTACTATAAAAAGCTGATTCAGCTTCGAAAGGACTATGAGATATTTGCGGAAGGAAGCTTTGAGCTCTTACTGAAAGAGGATAAGGATATCTTTGCCTATACCAGGACATTAGGGGAAGAAAAGCTTTTCATAGTATGTAACTTCCATGAAAAAGAAGTATTTTTTACGATGCCAAAAGGATGGACGGGAGAGGAAGAAGTCCTGATAGCGAACTATGGAAAAGTATTAGAAAGTGAGAAGCTTAGACCTTACGAAGCCAGAATCTATAGAAAGAAATAGAGTGATGGAATTAACAGATATATCGTGAAGAGTCTAAGAAATAACAGGTGAAAATTCGGAGGAATAAGGTGACTGACAGGTATAAGCGTTATATTGCCATTGTGTCAATAGTTTTTGTCCTCCTTTTATCAGGTACGGTAATTTTCTTCTATGTATCAGGAGAAAGGAAGGCAGCAAAGGCTATGGAAATAGAGAATATCACCACGGACAAATCCAGGTATTATCCGGGCGATAAGGTAAAAATTACAGTTTATATTAAAAATACCAATAAAAGTGCTGTTAACAATACGGCAGTAAAGTTAAAGGCATTTCACTTAGGAGAAGAGACGGGAGAGGAGAAAAAGTTATCCATTTCCTCCCTTCCTTCGGGAGAGAAAACAATTGATCTTGTATGGCAGGCGCCTGAAAAGGACTATACCGGGTATCTTCTGGAGCTTTCTCTTTCAGGAAAATGGGGCGGTGCTGTAAGCTATGGCACGGTTGGGGTGGATGTATCCTCTACTGTTCTCAAGTTCCCAAGGTATGGATACCTCTCTGATTTCAGTCAGGGGGCAGATACAAAATCCATGATTCAGGCTATGACAGAGTATCATATTAATACCATTGAATATTATGATTGGCAGTACTTACACCACCAGCCTCTGGCAGACGGGATAACCGCTGAAAATCCCGGTGTATGGAAGGATTGGTCCGGAAGAGAAATCTACGGAACTGCTATAGCAGACTATATTAAATATGCACACGAAGCCAATATGATTAATATGGCTTACAATATGATTTATGCCGGAACAGATACTTTCTTTTGGGATAAAGAAGGGAAGCCCACAATAGCAGAACAGTGGAAGTTGTATTTTGCACCTGACAGTGACAGAGGAGAGGGAGAATTCAAGTTCCATATGGGAACCTCTCCTTCCGGTAACGGCAATCTGTACTTCTTAAATCCACTGAATCCCTCCTGGCAGAAATACATATTTGCACAGGAAAATAAGATATTTAAGGCCTTTGCCTTTGACGGCTGGCACGGTGACACGGTGGGAGACTGGGGGAAAATGGTTACCTATGACGGAAAACCGCTTGGGGTTAACGAAGCAGGAGAACCAATTTATCTTGTAAAGGATACCTATACCCGGTTCTTAAATGCTGCCAAGGAAGCCCTGGGAAATAAATATCTTTCATTTAATCCGGTGGGAGCACAGGGAATTGAAAATGCAAATAAAAGCAAGACCGATATCTTATATGCGGAATTCTGGCCATGGGATAAGGACAGAGAGGGGAATACATATGACACTTATTATTCTCTGGCAAAAGAGGTAGAACGCTCCTTTACTGACAGCAAACCAGAGTCCTTTGACGGTAAGGGTAAATCCCTCGTGGTAAAGGCATATATCAACTATGATAAAACCGTGGGAAATATGAATGACCCGGGTGTTATCCTGGCAGCAGCTTCCGTCTATGCAGCGGGCGGCTCCAGACTGGAGATTGGGAATGGAGACCATATGCTTCATAAGGAATATTATCCTGATGATAATATCCCAATGAGCGGGGCGTTAAAAAAGTATATGAAAGGACTTTTTGACTTCACCGTAGCTTATGAGAATATTTTAAGAGACGGACAGATGCCGGTCGAAAATGATGTGACTGTTGAAGGCTACAACACTAGCAGGGACGGGAAATCCGATACCCTATGGACCTATACCAAAACGGACGGAACTTATGATGTCCTGCATTTAATCAATCTGTTGGGAACGGATAATAAATGGAGGGATGAACGAGGCAAAAAAAGTGCGCCAAAGGAAATCAGTGATATCAAGGTAAGATATTATACTGAAAAAGAAGTATCTGATGCCTGCCTGGCATCACCGGACAGGGATGGGGGCAGGAGCAGTAAACTTAGGCTGACAAAGGGCAAGGATGACAAGGGAAGTTTTGTGGAATTTAATGTGCCGGAATTAACCTATTGGGATATGATATATATGAAGTAGTATAATAGCCGGAATATGATAAATTCCCGTGGATATTTAAGCTAATGAAAGACAGGCTGCAATATCCGCGGGAATTTTTTTAATACTTATTCACTTACCAGCATATAAGGTGTTATTTTTCGTATCCGCATGGAGATGAGAAGGGATATCAGGTAAGAAAAAACGATTATTCCGATAGCGAGTATAATAGTAAAGGCATAGGAAGCAGGTAAGGAAGCGGTCATGATGCCCATGCTTTGAACCAATGCGACAAACAAAGGGTTAAAACAGTAAATGCCTAAGATACATCCTGCTGTTACACCTGTTATAATGGCAGGAGAGAAGCTAAGTGCTATCTGGTTCATTAATTGAAAGGAAGTAAAGCCCACTGCTTTTTGGATTCCCAGCTCGCGTCTGCGGCGCAGGATGGAGGTCTTTAATACCAGGTACAGCACCAGAATTACAACAAAGAAGGTAATTAGAGTAATGGCGGTAGTAATAATAGCAAAAACAGAACCATAGACACCGAGTTGGACATCGATTAGTTTATTCATGTTTAAGGTATTGGAAAAGAGACTGCCGCTTTTAAGCTTTATCGTATCTATAAATTCCTCGGTATCATTTACATCTTTCATGTAAACGTAGATCTGTTCCGATACAAAATCCGGGTATAGCCGCTTCATGCCCTTTGTAGTGAGAGTCAATCCATTCCCATTGTCATTCATAGTTTGAATCAGCCCTGTAATCAGATATTCTTCGTTTTTACCATTGTAATTAACAGAAACGGTATCACCTATTGTCTTGGCAGCCTGTTTTGCAGTAACTCCGCTAAGGGCAATTTCGTTGTCATGCTTTGGATAACGTCCTTTATAAAGCATCTTTCCGCGTATTAATGAAAAATCATCCGTGACATAGCCCTGTGCTTCGGTGCCGTTGACCAGGACAGAACGGAAAGTGTAATAGATAGCTTTATCTACCTTTTCGGACTGTCTGATTTCTGCCATGACTCCCGCTGCGTCCACTGGATTTTTCAGTATGAATACAGAATCCGGTACTTCTCCTGCAACAAGTCCTGCAAAGGTATCGGGATGGAGTCCGACATTATAGTAGATGGACAGGACGGAAGCAGAGGCAAAGGTTATAGTGGTAATAACTGCAAAAATCATCAGTGTCTGTTTCCTATTTTGGTATATGTTTTTCATAGCAAGAAGAACTGTAAGACCTCCGTGGGAACTATCCAGTGCAAAGGAATTGCGGCGGAAATTATGAGTTGTGATTCCGCCCCTTAAAGCTGTAAGAGGATGCATCTTCCGGATGCGCAGGGAGGTAAGTACCGTATCTAACAGGATAACGGACAAAATTGCAAGGAGTGTAATACCACTGATTACAGGATCAAATCCCTGGTGCCAGATAAGCGCAGTCTGGCTTTCTAAGAGGGAGGATATCAGGGGCAGGACGACATAGGAGAGTACGGTTCCAAGCAATATTCCGGCAGCAGCTATCCCGGTAAACTGTATTACTAAGGAGGCTATTATCTGGCGGCTTAAGTATCCCATAGCTTTTAGTACCCCGATACCCACCATGCTCTCTTCCAGTGTGTTGTGAATCCGAAAGCGGATGACAACAAGGCTTACCAGCAGGATAACCGCAGCCAGTGCCACAAATATCATAGAGGTTATTCCGGAAAGAAAGGTATGGCTGGTTTTTACGTTGGAATAGACAGAATCATGATAGATGGATGTATTTTTCGCTGTTGTGCCATAATAAAATTCACCTGCAAAATCCTTGACTAAACGGTCACTTAATTCCGGCCTTTCCATGCGTACAGTCTGCAGAACACAGACAGAGGCGGGAAGGCTTTCTTTCAGTTTGTCATATTCCTTATCGGAGAGGTAAAAACGGTACCATTGTATGGTGTTGGAGCCAAAATAGACCTCTTCGGTAAAGCCGGCAATGGTGTAATGGTATTCTTTCCCCTGTACACTGACATAGAAATCATCACCCAGCTTTAATTTACCCCCGGTCTTCATTATATAGGGAAGGTAAATAGAATTATCCGAGAGGGGATTGGAAGGGCCGATCAGCTTTAAGGGGTTCATAGCCTGTTTTCTGCTTGCCTTTACCATCATGAATAAACCGGGCATTTTATCACCGTTGTACTGAATATCGGCATTGTCTGCCAGAACTTCCTGCTGTTCTAACTCTGTCACACCGGGATAGTATTTTAAGTAGTCATTTTGGGCATTGCCTGCAGAGGTCTGCGCCATCAGAAAAGCAGCGTGGGGAGAATTTGTTTTCCGGCACAGCTCATCATAAAACTTTCCGAAATTAAAGAAGAGCAGCAATCCAAGATTTAGAAGGAACCCGGCAATGAAAACGACTAAAAGAAGATTGACCATCTGGCCCTTATTCTTTCTTATATTAGAAAAGGAGAGGAGAAGAATTTTCTTCATGTTTACCACCCCATTTCACTTAAGAAGGAGTGGAGGACTTCATTTCTTTTTACATCCTCTTCTTTATAGCTGCCAAGGTTACACTCACCGCAGACGGTTCCGTCCTTTAAATATATAATACGGTTGCCTCTAAGGGCAGATTTGATATCATGGGTAACCATAATGATACTTTGCCCATTTTTATTTACTTCCGTCATTACATTAAGGACAGCTGCCCCGGAAGCAGAGTTTAGTGCCCCGGTAGGTTCATCGGCAAAAAGAATCCGCGGGTTGTTGATAAGAGCCCTGACAATTCCTGCACGTTGGGCCTCTCCGCCGGATAGCTGGGAAGGAAATTTGCGCCATATGGTTTCTGTCAGGCCGACTGCTGTAAACAGTTCTTTTGCCCTTGCAGCTATTTCTTTTTTGCTTTTAGAGATTAAAAGCCCGCTGGCAATTACATTGTCTAAAAGGCTCATAGTATCCAACAGGTAAATCTGCTGGAAGACAAAACCGCAGTTTTTACGGCGGAAAACGGCAAGCTTATCATTGCTTAATTTAGAGATTTCCTGTGCTTCAAAATGAATTTCCCCAAGGGTCGGCTTATCCATACCGGATAGTGCATAAAGAAGGGTGGATTTACCGGCACCGGAAGAACCCATAATTACGGTAAAGTCCCCTTCGTATATCTGTAAATCCAGGTTCTTTAACACATGCTGCTGCAGGCCTCCGTTGGAAAAGGTTTTACTTAGCTTACTGGTTGTTAAGACGGCTTTTTGCATAACATCCTCTTTTCTGTACATCAAATCTTTGATTTGAACGGTGTATCAGGTTACAGTCTTATGATAGCACATGTATTTTTAACCAGTCTTTATCCGATTCTTAACCAATCCTTAAATATCAGGCAAGAGGCAATGTAAGCTGTACCATAAAGCCGCTGTCCGTATTCTGGCACTGTAAGGAGCCTTGCATCTTTTCCATAAAATACTGTGAGATATAAAGCCCAATACCGGAGCCTTGCTGGTTTACGGCATTCTTTCCGCGGTAATATTTCTGCTTAAGCAGGGGCAGTTCCTCTGGGAGAACGCCCGGTCCGTAGTCGGCTATGCGAATGATAAAGCAGTCTGTAAGAGAAAAGCTGATATGTATTCTGGTATCGGCATATTTATAGGAATTGCTGATCAGATTGTCAAATACCTGTGCCAGGCGCAGAGAATCTGCGATAATGAGGCAATCAGGTATTGTACCGGTTTCTGTCAGGTGCCGGTAATCGGCGCTTTGTATCATCTCAATAATTGCATGGCTAAAAAGCTCTGCGGGAGTTACCTTTAATTCCTTAAGCTCCTCCAAAGTGGCATGAAACATATTGGTAATCAGCAGGTTAATCTGATCGGCTTTGGCATTAATCGTATCCAACTGTATTTTGGCCTTACTGTCAGAAGCATTCAGATACATCAGTTCAGAAATTGCTTTAATGGAGGCCACGGGAGTCTTAATATCATGGCTTAGGGAAGCAACCAGTTCCTTCTTACTGATATTTGCCTTTCTTTCATTTTCCTGTGCCGTGGCAAGCTGGGTTCTCATTAAATCAAAGCTTTCAGAAAAGGCTCCGAAGACATTATCCTTATCCATAGGGAGGGGAATGTCCAATTTGCCGCCGGCAACATCCCGGGCAAAATTCTTAAGAGTCTGAAAGGGCTTTAAAATCTTTCTATGCAGTAAAAAGAGCATAATAGATGAGGTGATGATTACCAGCATACTCATAAGCAGGAAAGTAGTTAAAAGACTGCATCTGAACTTTTCCCAATGCTTATTACTATTGTTGTAAAAGAGGACTTTACCAAGGATAGTCCCGTCTGTATCCATGAGGGTTATTATGGTATCCCGGTGCCTTATGGCAGAATTTTCATCTTCGGACAGACCCCGTTTGGTGGCAGCAAGAAGGGTACCTTTCCGGTCAAGAACGGCGTAATCGATTCCATAGGTCAGACCCGGCAGAGGATAGTCGGAGTTTCCTATTAACTTCCAGTCAGACTTGATATCCGAAACGATATCATTTACAGTTACGGTATCAAGTTCATTGTCCACAGGGATGGACGATATGTAAAAGGTACTGATAATTCCAAAGAGGAATATCAGCAGCAGAGTTATAATATATGCTTTAAGCTTCATAGGAAACTCCTCATCTGTTAATCTTCAAATACATATCCGGTTCCCCAGATTGTACGTATATAGCGCGGGTTGTTGGGGTCATCCTCAATCTTTTCACGGATCCGCCGTATATGTACATTTAATGTGCCGTCTCCCGTGATGGAATCACCCCATACCTTGTCAAACAATTCTTCCTTTGAAATGATTCTTCCCTTGTTTTTTACCAGATAGGAGAGAAGCTTATATTCCATTGTCTTTAATCCCAAATCCCTGCCGTCACAAAATACACGTTCCAGATGAAGGTTGACGGTAAAATTTCCGAAGGTCAGCTCATGGCCGGTTTTATTTTGATAGCGTTTTAAAATGGCCTTTACCTTTGCCAGCAGAATATTCAAAGAATAAGGCTTACTGATATAATCGTCACCGCCGATGCCAAGAGCAAGAAGGACATCATCATCGCTGGTCCTTGCACTGATAAAGAGGATGGGGACGCTTGTAATCTGGCGAAGCTTCTTACATAAGGCAAAGCCGGAATCATTGCCAAGATTGATATCAAGCAGAACTAAGTCCGTTTGATTATCTGTAAAAAAATCCAGGCAGGAGGCAGCATCTGCAGCCCAGGTGGTTTTCACATCAAACATATTAAAGTACTCACAGGTGCTTTGGGATAAGGGGATTTCATCGTCAACTATAAGGCAGTCGTATTTCATAGGACACCTCCGGAGAATTTATAGGGAAATATAATTGTAATCATTTTACCATGAAGGAATTAATCAATAAAGGGGGCATTTTTAGGCATAGTTTTAAAAGCTTTTTTAAAGGCTCTGGAAAAAGTAGAATAATTCTTAAAGCCGCTCTGGTAGCAGGCCTGTGTGGAGGTATAGCCTGCCTGTACATAATGCCTTGCTAAGAGAAGTCTTTTATCCGTGATATAATTTCCCACGGTATACCCGGTGTGCTCTTTGAAAAAGTGCATAAGATAATAACGGTTTAAGTAGAAAGTATTTGCCAGAGTATCAATGGTAATATCCTCTGTCAGGTGGGCATTGATATAATCTATGATAGCAAGAAGCTTGTCATTTGCCATGTCGCTGTTTAAGTAATTGATATGGTTTGCGATAACCGTGCGGTTTAATTGAATCATAAATTCTAGGAATAATATCTTCTGGTACAGTTCCCTGGCAAAATCATTGTCTTTAAAGGAAAGCTCCAGCTCACGGCACACATGATAGAGCTTGGATTTGTCCAAGGAAGGGATGCGAAGAACGTTGGAGTGCTCTTCTCCCACCTTTTCAAAACAGTAGTTAAGGTCATAATCTTCACCTTTGTAGGAGGCTAAGAAATCCGTAGACACATATACGATAATTCTCTCATAGGCAGAATTATCAAGGCATACGGGGCGGTGAACTTCTCCTGCGTTAACTAAGAGGATATCGTAAGGCTTTAGCCGGTAATTTCTGCCTTCAACGGAATAGTTTAAGTTTCCGGATAAGAATATCATAATCTTATTAAAATCGTGATAGTGGAAATTAAATTCTTTTTTTTCATTATCGACAAGGTGAAATATCCGAAAGTCATCGTTTAAGTAGCCAAGCTTTTCAAAGTTCCCCATCCTTTATCTCCTTTTATTTCATAACATAATAGTAGTATACAGCACTATATGCAATATTGGAAGCATTATAGTAATATTTTTGCGAAATAATGTTTTGTATAATAGAGAAAAAGGTGAAGATGAAAGGAACATATCCTTTCATTTGCGATAGAATAATAATGACAAGAAATTCGAATTCAGGAGGTAATATTATGTCACTTAACGGTGTATGGCTGCCTATCATTACGCCCTTTAAAGAAGGGAAGATTGATTATAAATCCTATGAAAAGCTGATAAATCATTATACAGGGACGGGAATATCAGGACTTATCCCCTTTGGAACAACCGGAGAGATTCCGACCTTAAGCGAATACGAGTTTGAGGAGATGATGGATAAGACCATAGAATATAATAAGGGCCGTCTGCCGATTTACGCAGGAGTAGGTGGAAACTGTACAGCAAATGTAGTTAAGAGGGCAAAAATGGCTGAAAAATATAAGATTGAAGGTATTCTTTCAGTCTGTCCTTATTATAATAAGCCGAATCAGAACGGTATTTACAGCCATTTTAAGAATCTGGCAGAGGAAACGTCCCTTAATATTATTATTTATAATATTCCCTACCGTACCGGTGTAAATGTCACCAATGACACTATACACAAGCTGGCAGAATTTAAAAACATTGTGGGGCTTAAGGATTCCTGCGGAGATATTAAGCAGACCATGAACCTGCTTCTTAATACTCCGGAGAACTTTTCCGTTCTTACTGGAGAAGACCTGTTATTCTACCTTACCCTTACCCTTGGAGGATCAGGCGGAATTATGGCTTCGGCTCATATTAATACAGAGAAGTTTGTTAAGATATATAAGGATATTAAGGAGAACAATGCAGAAGAAGCCCTTGCAACCTGGAAGGAGCTATATCCTTTGATACCGCTTTTATTCGAAGAACCGAATCCGGCACCGATAAAATACTGTTTAAACAGCCTGGGACTTGTTGACTCACCGGAGCTTAGGCTTCCCTTAACAGAAATTTCAGAAGAATTAAAGGTTAAAATTGATAAGGTGCTAACGGTCAGAGAATCAGTCAAAATAGCAGGATAATGTTATTGAATTAAATGTAAATATAACTGCCGCAGATAGCTTTGAAGTGAACCCCTTTTGTTAGACAAAATCTAACGAAAGGGGTTCACTTCAAAGCTATCTGCGGCGGTTTTTTATCTTATAGGAACTTATGTCCTATAAGAAAAAAATTTACAGTAAATTCCTTAAATGTAAGAAATAGTGTATAATAAGAGATGAAATGAAGGTCTGCTTTCGGCTAAGCAGGGAGTTTATGCTAGAACAATATTACAAATAAATACAAAAGACAAGTAAAAGCAATTAATTTTTCTGATAAAAAGCAATATATTAATATGAGAAAATCTTGTAGAATTATAACAGTCTATATCCTGTACAACTTCGTTTGGAGAAGTTTGAGGGTACATGGTTTCAATAGGCTGTTTGATTATTGCAGGAAGAATTTGGTTTAAGACATATGCTGATAAGCAAGAGGAACATTGCATGTGTCGTGAATATAAGGAAGAAAATAGGAAAAAGAATAGATATATAAGTTATGAATGCTGAAGAATGTATGTTTTTTTACGGGGGTGAGTCTTTGAGCGAATTACTGTTAGTAAAAGAGAAAGAAGAAAAACGAGAAGTTCTAATTCAAAATGTTAAAGTAAAAAATGGGAATTTTGTCTTATTTGCTGGTCCGTGTGCTGTAGAAAGCAAAGATCAGGTTGAAGAGATAGCACTTCGATTAAAAGAGTGTGGAGTGGACGTTTTAAGAGGCGGAACTTTTAAGCCAAGAACAAGTCCCTATTCCTTTCAGGGATTGGAAGTAGACGGAATGAAATATTTGCATGATGCGGGGAAAAAGGCTGGTATACCTGTAATTACTGAAGTCGTGGATGAATATTCACTCAATTGTGCATTGGATTATGTGGATGCGGTACAGATAGGTGCCAGAAATATGCAAAATTTTAGTTTGCTGAAGAAAGTAGGAAAATTAAAAATACCTGTTGTATTAAAACGGGGTTTTTATTGTACAATTAATGAGTGGCTTAATGCAGCAGAGTATATTTTATCAGAAGGAAATCAGAACTTGATTTTATGTGAAAGGGGAATACGTACTATTTCTGAAGAAACGAGAAATACAATGGATATTAGTGCTATTCCTGTTATAAAGAAAATAAGCTCATTACCGATTATTGTAGACCCAAGCCATGCATGTGGGATTCGGGAGTATGTATTGCCTTTGTCCTTGGCAGCGGTTGCAGTAGGTGCAGATGGTCTTATGATAGAAGTACAAATTAATCCCGAAAAGGCTATTTCTGATGCAAGACAAACAATCGATATTGACGAATTAGAAAGAATAGTTGATAAAACCGGTAAAATACGAAGTATACTTTGATTGAGCTGAAGCACAGAAGAATATGGAAGAGATTTGGCTGAAAAGTATGTATGGCTGATAGGCTCGTTGGAAAGGATAAGTTAAGATAGATTACTATAATACTGTTAATATTTAGAAAGGAAAAAGACAATTATCTTGAGAAAAGACAATTGCTGAAAATAAGAAATTATGACTGAAAGACCATTATTAACCAAGGAGTTAAACGCAAAGACATTTCGTGAGTACTATTATCTGAAAGAAGAACTAATTGAGTTTTGCCGCCAGGAGTATTTACAGACAACAGGCGGAAAGATTGAACTTACAGATCGGATAGCACATTATCTGGATACCGGAGAAAGACTTTATGTAAAAAAAGAATCCACAAGAAGCTATGATGTGGGGTTTTTAACGCTGGATACTTATATTGAACCGAACTTTGTATGTACGCAAACACACAGAGAGTTCTTTAAGTGTGTGATAGGAAACAAATTTTCATTTAATGTACTTTTCCAGAATTGGTTAAAAGAAAATTCCGGGAAGACGTATCGAGAGGCAGTAGCCGCTTATCATCGGATTCAGGAAGATAAAAAGTATAACCGGACTGAGATTAGTAAGCAATTCGAATATAACACTTATATCAGGGATTTTTTTGATGATAATCCGGGAAAATCATTAAGACATGCAATTGCCTGCTGGCAATATAAGAGGAATATACCAGGGCATAACAGATATGAAAGATCAGATTTAGATGCAATCAATAATTAGGGGAGATAACAATCAGTAGGAAGATACAATGGGGGGAAAATATATGAGAACATTTCTATTTCCCGGGCAAGGCGCTCAATTTGCGGGTATGGGAGTAGACCTATTTGAGGAGTATGCCGCATTTGTCAAAGAGGCAGATAAGATTTTAGGATATTCGTTAAAAGATTTATGTTTAAATGATAATAATAGTATCCTTAGCAATACAAAGTATACACAACCGGCGTTATATATGGTAAATGCGTTATCCTATCAGAAGGAAATGAGTAAGGGGCAACAGATTCCGGATTTTCTTATCGGAAATAGTATTGGTGAATATAATGCATTATTGGCGGCAGGGGTATTTTCTTTAGAAGATGGTCTCCTATTGGTCAAAAAAAGAAGCGAACTCATGAGTAGGGCGAACGGCGGAGGGATGGCTGCTGTAATTGGACTGAATGAGAAAGAAATAGTTACCGTCATTGAACAGGAACAATTGAATGATTTGGTTGAAATTTCCAATTATAACACCTCATTACAGGTGGTAATATCGGGAGATTCGGCTGCAATTGCAACAATTAAGCCAAGACTGGAAGAAGCCGGAGCGAGAAAAGTTGTAATATTGGATGTCAGCGGCGCATTTCATTCCGGATATATGAAAGAAGCTGCTTTAGAGTTTGAACAATACTTAAATGAGTTCGAATTTCATACCCCTCAACTAACGGTAATTTCAAATCGTTATGCCAGGCCCTATGATTTCAATAATATAAAGCAATTGTTAGTAGAGCAAATTTATCATCCGGTTCGTCTTTATGACTCGATTATGTATGTCCTTGGTCAGGGGAGCAATGAGTTTGTTGAAATTGGTCCCGGAAAGACCATGACTAGGATGGCAACAGAGATTAAGAAAGAGTATGAAAGTATTAAAGCAAGGCCCGAGAAAATAGTTAATTGTTTGGGAAGCGAAGAATTCAAGAAAGATTATGATGTGGATTTTGCATATGCTGTAGGTGGAATGTGTAAAGGAATTTCATCAGCAGCTATGATAAAGAAACTGGCAGATTCGAGAATTCTTGGCTTTTTGGGAACCTATAAATTACAACTGCATGAAGCAGAAGAACTGATCGATCAAGCATTGGCTTCTATGGAGCATCATCGCGTAGGAGTGAATGTAACTTATGATGCACTAAATTCAAAAGATCACATTGGGATTATGGAGTATATCATCAAGAGGGATATCAGAAATATTGAGGTGTCTGACTATAGGATGATTGACTTATCAATTGTGAAGTATAGATTAAAGGCTATCTATACAGACAAGGATTCGACGTTGGTGATTCCGCATAAAATCCTAGCCAAGGTATCAAGTAGAGAAATGGCAGAGAAGTTTTGTTCTCCTGCACCGGAAGAAATGGTTCAAATTCTATATCAAAATAATGAAATCACAGAATTCGAAGCCAAGTATGCAAAATATATACCAATGTGTGATGACCTTTGCATCGAATATCATATGCAGGGGCAATCTGCGCTTGGTTATATACAAACAATAAAAGAAATGAGCCGATTGCTCTATGAAAAATATGATTTGTATCAGTGTCCGCGTGTTGGATTTGCCGGCGGCATTGGTAATCCTCAGATGATAGCTGTTTCTTTCTTAATGGGTGCCGACTTTGTTGTTACCGGATCAATTAATCAATGCAGTGTTGAGGCGGCTACCAGTAACATTGTAAAGGATAACTTACAGAGTTTGGATGAGACGGATTTTACCTATGCTGCAGTCAGTGACTTATTTGAGTTTGGGGAAAAGAAAAGTATCGTAAAAAAAGGTAGTTTGTATCACATACGGGCGAACAGGCTATATGAAGTTTATAACAGATATAACAGCGTTGAGGAAATACCGGCGGATATAAAGAATCTAATTGAGGAAAAGTATTTTCAAAAAAGCTTTGAGACAATCTACTCTGATATCTATGAAAATCTGACAAAGGATAATAAGAAACTGTCAAAAGAGCAGCCTAAGTATAAAATGGCATTGATCATTCGATGTTTTCTTGATAAATGTTTCCAAGATGCATTGGATGGAAGAATGGAAGGTAAGATCAATTATCAGATCATATCAAGCAATGCCATCGTACAGTTCAATCATTGGGTAAAAGATACAGAACTAAGTGATTGGAAGAGGCGGTATGTTGATGTCATAGCGAAGAGGATTATGACGGAGGGTGAGCAGCATTTAAGCACTATCTGTAAAAAATATAAATTTGAGGCATAACAATTTAGAACAAGTTAATGTAATAATGAAACCATAGAAGCAAAGAAGGGGTACATAGTGAAGAAAAGATCTTTGAATTTAACGGATGAGCTTTACCAGTATATGCTGGATGTTTCGGTGAGAGAGCCTGAATTAGCACTGGAATTAAGAACGGAAACGGCTAAAATGCTGGCAGCAGCGTTACAAAGCCCTCCGGAGGAAAGCCAATTCATTGTCTTGATACTAAAATTAATGAATGCCAAAAGAATTATTGAGATTGGTACCTTTACAGGGTATACCACACTGCTGATGGCTATGAACATGCCCTCGGACGGTAAGATCATCGCTTGTGATGTAGATGATAAGTGGACAAATTTGGGGAGAAAGTATTGGAAGAGAGCAGAGGTAGAAGATCGAATTGATTTACGGATTGCGCCTGCAGAGGAGACACTGCGAGAACTTATTCAAACAGGGCACAATAATATGTTTGACTTTATTTTTATTGATGCGGATAAAGAAAGCTATGTGAAATATTATGAATTGGCGACGAAATTAATTCGCATTGGCGGGATTATCGCAGTTGATAACGTGTTTTGGAATGGCAGTGTAATTAATGAATTAAATCATGGGTCGGATGTGGAAGCTATTAGGGAAGTGAATGAAATGATTTACCGGGACCAGCGTTATTCCATTAGTATGGTTCCTATTGGGGATGGATTGACATTAGCATATAGAAACAAATAATAATCAAAAGAAAAGGGGTTAATATGAAGATTAATGATTATATTTATACCAATGAGGAAGCACCGTTGTCGGGTGTTCTTTTACATAATGATATCCCATGTATTACAAGATATTTTGAAGCTAGTTTTCCTGTATATACAGCTATTCACAAAGTGAGTAAAGCAGATCATCCAGAGACCTATACGCAGATGCATTCCCATGAAGAGGAGGAGATTAATATCCTTATTAGTGAGGATAAGGATTTTCAGTATGAAGTCCGTATTGAAGATGAAACGTTCATTGTATCAGCGAATTCTTCTATCTTTATACCTTCCAATGCTTTGCATTCAACAAATGTGATTAACGGAAGCGGATATTATATTGCAATCCGTCTTAACAAGGAGGGTAAATAATCTAATTCCGCACAACGGATACAATTTTATCAGGTTTCGTAATTTACTAATATATGATTAGTAAGGGAGAAGGTTGAAAGAAATATATTCTTTCAACCGGAGATTTGTGCTACGCACAAAGTCTCCAGACTTTGAAAGGAGCATGGTTATAAAAATGAATGTCGAGAATACCATGTATCGGGTAAATGGGGTAAATTTTTTTATTGAGGGAGATAAAAAAGGCCAAAGGACCTATACGAATGCCGATTTGGACTTTATTTTGGAGGATGCACTCCTTACGAAGATAAATGAGTTTATGGATAGAAGTCATTGTTCTTCAGATGAAATGTTTTTCAATTTATTCCTTGTAATGCTAACGAGATTTAATAAAAACAGCTATTTACAAGTAGCTCGTTCTGAACAAATGAATGGGGAGGCCATTCAGAGACAATTGTTTGATCTTACTTTTGATCAATTGGAGAACATAACATATCAAGGGTTTCTTGAATTTGTCCAAAGTGAGATGGAGAAGCCGCAGAAAGAAGAAGCAGGAAAGCAGCCGGGAAATTCTAAGGCGCTGAAAATCGGTTTTACCAGTCGGAAAATAAATTTACAGGAGAATAGCGGCTTTGATTTATTAATGATAAGGGATTCAGTTAATAGATTGAGGTTCTGTTTTCATGAGCAAATAATTGACGTGGATTATATTAATGCAATCAAGGAAGGTATGCTTCATATGATATCCGATTGCTGTGAGGATATGCAAAAGAGGATATTGGACACGGCATTAATGACGAAGGAATCAGTAAGTGATTTATATTCCAAAGTGAATAGAAAAGAAGCGTTTGACTTTACAAAATCTTTATATGAAATGTTTGAACAACAAGTAAAGCAAACGCCAGAGAAGATTGCCTGCATCTATCTGGATGAAGATAGGAAGGAACAGAGAATAACCTATCAACAATTGGATGCTAAATCAAGTTATTTAGCAAATAAACTTCAGGAATTGGGTGTAAAGAAGGAAGTAGCAGTCGGTGTCTATACAAAACGTTCTATTCAAACTTTTATATCAATCTTAGGAATTCTAAAAGCCGGAGGAATCTATCTTCCTTTGGATCTAAGTTATCCCAATAATTATATTAATAATATTCTCGACGAGATAAATCCCAAAGTTATTATTGCTAATCATGAATTAGCGAAAAACTTTGAGACGGATATTACGATATTTGATATTGATTGTCTTAGCGTCATATCAGATGAGGTAATCACGGAGTTTCATCGGGAGAATACACTGAATAGTACGGCAATTATTATGTATACATCCGGGTCAACCGGACGGCCAAAGGGAGTTAAGCATAAGCAGTTACAGGTGATTAACCGGATCAACTTCTTGTGGAGTAATTATCCGTTTCAGGAAGAGGATGTAATTGCACAGCGCACCACGATAAATTACATGCCATCGATGTGGGAATTGTTTGGTGGTCTTTTGAAAGGAATTACAACTGTAATTATATCGGATATCTTAACAAAAGACCCTAATATATTTTTAAGGATATTACAGGATTATCATATTACTTATCTGACAATCGTGCCTTCGCTATTTCGAATGATGAGCAGTTCAAAAGAAGTATTCGAAGAATTTGCAAAAAATGTCCGTGTTTGGATATGCTGCGGGGAACCGTTAACCATTGAAATATTTAATACATTCCAACAGGTACTGCCAAATTCTGTTCTTATTAATGACTATGGAGCAACTGAGGTGAATGGGTTTCTCTACTTTGACTCTGAAAGTGATAGAGTAGGAGAGAATATGCTGCCTCGTTTTCGGCCGGTATCGAATGTGAATTTTTATATATTAGATGAAGCATTAAGACCGACACCGATTGGTATACCGGGGTGTATCTATATCGGAGGTCCCGTAGTATCAACAGGGTATGTGAATAACGAAGAATTAAATAACGAGAAATTTATTGATAACCCGCTAAAATGTACGGAAGATCGTATTCTTTTTAAACTGGGGGATAGGGCATTATTCCATAAAGACGGCAGTGTTGAAGCTTTGGGAAGAAATGATAATCAGGTCAAAGTGCGGGGAATAAGAGTGGATATTGAAGGAATAGAACATATCCTGCAACAAAGCGATATGATATCCAATGCCGTAATAGCAGTAAAAGAGCAAAAAAGCGGTAATAAATATTTGGAGGCCTATATCGTATGTAATAGAGAGAATGTCACGGAAGAGCTGATCAGGAAGTATCTGGAGGAAAACATTCCGGCATATATGATTCCTGCGAGATTTTGTTTTGTCAACCGTTTACCGTTATTGCCAAACGGAAAGGTGGATAGAAAGGGAGTATTAAAGATGGGGGAATTAAATCAATTAACAGCCCAACAAATTGAGACAGTCTTAATGAAGGATTCCGCTGAAATATTGGGAATTAGTGAAAAGAGCATTAATTCTGCAAAGAAATTCTATGAAGTCGGATTTGATTCAGTGAGTATCGTAAGTTTACTGGCTAAAGTCAATGAAAAATTTAATAAGAAGATTACAATCTCAGATATGTATGACAATTCTACCATCAGTAGCTTAGCAAAGCATTTGGAAGGTGTTACGGAATTAAATCCTGATTATGGGACTGAGGATGATTCACTGTCAAATGTTTCGGAACAAATAATAACATTTATCAGTGATATTATAGATATTGACAGGCAGTATATTGACAGGCAGTGTAATTTTCAGGAGATGGGGTTAAAAACGCAGGAGCGAAATAAATTACTTGATAAATTAAAGGATTTCTTCGGACTGGAACTTTCATTGCTGGAAATCAACCTCGCAGACAATATAGAAGCATTAGCGAAAATGATACAAAATCATCCCGGTTATCACAAAGATTTTTTCGCTGCCAAGAGAGAAGCAGAGTATCAGGAGAAAGAAAAGCCAATAGAGAAAGAAGAGCCAATAGAAAGAGGAGAGTCAGAAGAAAGAAAAAATGAGGTTTGTTTTGAAGATCAAAGTGGGACTTCCATGGGTTCACAGGAAAAAGAAAATGGGTCTCATAAAGAATTTGAGAATAAAATTGCAGTTATTGGTATGTCATGCGTTCTTCCAGGTGCCCCGGATAAAGAGACCTTGTGGGAAAATCTGGCTGCCGGAATTAGCTCAATAACTGAAATACCTAAGGAACGATTTGATGTTACCGGATATTACAGCGAGAATGGAAATGAGAATACTACCAATTCCAAATGGGGAGGATTTATCAAAGAAATTGACCTGTTTGATGCCGGTTATTTTGGTATCTCAGAATATGAAGCTACATTAATGGATCCACAGCAAAAAGTTTGTCTTGAGGAAACTTGTAAGGCGTTAGAGGATTCGGGATATTCCCTAAAAAATGTAAATGGTAAGAGAATCGGTGTATTTATTGGAGCAAGGCAGGGGGATTATAAGGACATTATCAGAGAACAGGGAATAGAGGCAAGCGGATACTCCTTTATGGGAGCAGATTCAGCAATTATCTCTGCGAGAATATCCTATTTATTGGATTTAAAAGGTCCATGCCTTACGATTGATACGGCTTGTTCCTCCTCATTAACAGCAATTCATGAGGCATCCAACAGTATTAAGTTAGAGGAGTGTGATATGGCAATTGCCGGCGGAGTTTTTGTTATGAATACGCCATATCTCTATATTAATTCTGCACAGATGGGGATGCTGTCCAGGGACGGCAGATGCAAAACCTTTGATAATGAGGCTAATGGTTTTGTTCCCGGAGAAGGAGCAGGAATTGTTATATTAAAAAGCCTTAAGAAAGCAGTGGAAGATAATGACCGCATCTATGGTGTGATTGAGGGTTCTTTGATCAATCAGGATGGTAAAACCAATGGGATTACAGCCCCCAGCGCAGATGCACAACGTCAATTAGAAGAAGAAGTATACAAAAAGGGAAAAATTGATCCGAGTACGATTTCCTATGTAGAAGCACACGGAACCGGAACAAAACTCGGTGATCCCATTGAAATAAAGGCATTAACGGATGCATTCAGAAAGTGGACACAAAGAAAGAATTACTGTGCAATCGGCTCCATAAAAACGAATATCGGACATACGGTTGCTACAGCAGGAGTCGCAGGACTTATAAAGATTTTATTATGTATTCAGAAAAAGGAGCTGCCTGCATCATTAAACTATAGGGAATGCAATTCATTCATTAATTTTGAAGATAGTCCGTTTTATGTGAATCAATCACTGATTAAGTGGGAACCTCAAAATGAAGTGAGAAGAGCTGCTTTAAGTTCTTATGGTTTTGGAGGAAGCAATTGTCATATGGTCATAGGGGAGTATAGTGCAGAGCCCATGTTAAAGAAGCAGTTACCTTACGTTTTCATACCGGTTTCAGCGAAAACAGAGAATGCATTTGTAGGTAAATGCAATGATTTAGTTCACTTTTTGGAACAATCCTCTGTTCAGATTGGAGATTTGGCTCGTTCTCTTTGCGCAAGGGAGGAGTATGAGTACCGGGAAGCTTTTATTGTTTCTGACAAAGAAGATTTACTAAGACAATTAAGTCATTATATAAAACAGGGACACAGAGGCAGATATGTGCAGCTGGACTACAAAGTGCCATATGATTGTTTCGGGCAATTAGTACATGGGGGAAGGTTATCGTCGGAAGAATATAAGGAGATGCTTGTTGAAATCAGGACAAAGTATATTTATGGCTTAGAGCTGGATTTGAGCAAGTATTATCAATATAACGGATATGGGATTATATCACTGCCTGCTTATCCATATCAAAAAAGAAAATTATATCTTCAGGGAGGGAATGCCGGAAAGTCAAATGCAGTAAGGCAGGCAGATACAATATTAAGTACTTCAAAAGAACTTGATTGCGTACATAATAGGATAAGTGTAAAACAAATTTGCAGGGAGTATTACTATGAAGATCATATCTTAAATGGAACGAGGATATTTCCGGGTGCGGCATACATTGATTTTCTATATCAAAGCTATAGAGAGAAATATAAAAGAAACGGCAAATGTATCAAAAATCTCTGCTTTTTAAAGTCCATTAACAGTACACAGCAGGATGGTTATTTGGATTTGGTATTCAAAGAGGAAGATAACTATACCACAGTGCAGGTAGTAACGTTAACGAATGGGGAAAAAACGATTCACGCTATGGGTGAATTAAGCGAAGAGAAAGCAACAGGACATTCCCGGTTTTCTATCCCAGACCTAAAGAATAAATTGGGGAATTACATGTCAGGCAGTAAGT
Organism: Anaerocolumna xylanovorans DSM 12503; assembly: GCF_900143645.1. Lineage (GTDB taxonomy): Bacteria > Bacillota > Clostridia > Lachnospirales > Lachnospiraceae > Anaerocolumna > Anaerocolumna xylanovorans. The sequence goes on from NZ_FRFD01000003.1 coordinate 697,965, forward strand.
GCTATGAGACATTTTTGAGAATGGGATTGGAATATAAAGAAACCTATCACCTGATTGAGGAAATTTATTTTAATCAGTCGGAAGCAATATCAAAATTGCTTATTCCAAGTAAGTGCAGGAAAGAGTATGCGATAAATCCCCACATCCTGGATGCCGCATTCCAAACAGTGATGCCTTTACTTCATATGGAGGAGGAGACAAAGAATACATATATACCATTTTCCATCAAAGAAATGGAATTATCAGGTAATCTTGATAATGCGGAATATATCTATGCATTTGTAGCAGACCGGCAGGAAAATTATGACTTGCAAAAGTATCATATTGAAATTCTTGATAAGGAAGGCAATGTACTTGCCTCGATTAAAGAATTTACAAGAAAGCGTATTCATACCCAGGAAAATGAGATGCACTACTATCAGCCGGTTATGGTCCGCAGTGAACAGGAGGAGAGATGCGAGGTATTGCCAAAGGATACCTATCTTCTTGTATTTGATACGGATAATGACTTATCAAATCAGGCATTCATCCGAAGAATGTATGATAATAGAGTACTCTATGTATCTCATGGACGGAGCTTTTTAGAGCAAATCGGGGGCAATCAATATACGATAAATCAGATGGATGCCAATGACTACAAAACTTTATTTCTAAGACTTAAGGAGAAGAATATAATAATTGACAGGATACTCTATTTTGCCGCTTATTATCCCGGCAGTGAATGGTCCGTCGATATCGAGTCTGAATTGGAAAAAAGCATATATTCCGTTACTTACCTGGTACAAGGCTACCTTCATGCTAAACCGGAGGGAAGCGCTGTCTTATATGCCTTTTATGACAGTCTGAAAAGCAACGGTGATTTTTACCGTGCACTCAATGGGTTTGCAAAATGCTTACCATTGGAACAGTATGCCTTAATAATGAAAAATGTTGATTTACCGGAATGTATAAAAGGCAGTGCTGATTTTTATTCCTGTATTGAGAAGGAATTGCTATTGCAAAATGATGACACGGATATTTGTTATAAGAAAAGAATACGGTATGCAGCACAATATCAGCAAATGATGATACAACCTGCAAAAGGCATACCTATGTTGAAAACAGGCGGAGTATACTTAATCACCGGAGCTTTGGGGGGAATCGGCCGGAAACTTACGAAATATTTGGCGGATAGATATGACATAAAGCTTATTTTACTTGGTAAAAGAGAGATCACGAAGGAGCAGTTGATTCAAATATTTCAGGATACAAAGAATCTTAAGTATTATAGTGTTGATTTGGCTGACCGATATGAACTTGGCAGAATACTGGAACTGGTTCGCAGTCAGTACGGGAATTTACAGGGAATATTCCATTGTGCAGGAAGGACCGGAGATTCCTTCCTGGTGAATAAGACCAAGGAGGCAATGTCACAGGTATTTGCACCAAAAGTGCAGGGCCTTTATTACTTAGGGGAATTAACAAGAAGTGATAATTTAGAGTTTTTGGTATGCTTTTCTTCTATTGCGGCAGTCACCGGTAATCAAGGGCAAAGTGATTATGCTTATGCCAATGCATTTATGGATTCTTATGCGTTTCGTAATGGTAACGGCAGGATTATTTCGATTGACTGGTCCCTATGGATGGATGGCGGTATGGGTAGTAATCCTGATGTAAGGGAGTCAATCGAAGAAAACTTTGGTATTGTTCTGTTTTCAGAGGAAGAGGGAATTCAGGCATTGGCGAATGCCATGGAAGAAAGGATTCCCAATCTTGTTGTCGTAAAAGGGGACAGGGATAAAATACGTAATGTGATGCAAAAGGGAACTACTGCAAGGGAAAAGGCAGCGAATAAGGACCGGGACAGGAAAAGTATTGCGGGAAGGAAGGAAGAACATAACAAGGCAGATCAATCGTATGAATTGTTAAAAGAAATTATAGTATCGGAATTACTTGAATTGTCAAAGAAAGTATTTTCTGTGGACAAGCTTGATTGCGATGCTTCCTTTGATGACCAGAAAATAGATTCTGTCAGTTTGATGGAGTTTGCAAAATTAATTTATAAGAAGCTGGGTATTAAGATATCACCGGCAGCTTTATTTGAATATAATACCATCCATTTGCTCGCTGATAATCTAATTCAAAAATATGAAGAGGAGCTTAGAATATTATTCTCTGTTGGAAAAGAGGAAGAACAGCACATAGAGGATATGAAGGAACAAATGGAAGAATCCATACAAAAAATAGAGCAAGAATTTACGCAAGAAACAGAGCATATCAGGGCAGAAAGAGGAAAAGAAAGGAGTACGCCTTGTGTATCCTCCGATATTGCCATCATCGGAATGAGCCTTCGTATGCCGAAGGCAAATGACATAAATGAATTTTGGGATAACATTGCAGGCGGCAAAGAATGCATCAGTGAAACTCCGAAGAATCGTTGGGATTATGAAGCCTATGATGATAAACTGAAGGATTACCTGCGGTTTGGAGGATATCTTGAAGATATAGATACCTTTGATTCCTTATTCTTTCATATATCACCGGAAGAAGCGAAACTTATGGATCCTCAGCAAAGAATTTTGATGGAGGAAACCTATCGATGTATTGAAAATGCAGGGATCAGAACAACAGATTTGGATGGCAGAAAGATTGGTGTGTTTATTGGAGCATTTTCTAATGATTATCAACAATTACTAAGCGAAACAGAGTATGCGCAGGACGTGAATGTGATTGCAGGAAATGATCATGCAATGCTTGCGAATCGGATTTCATACCATTTCAATCTGCATGGAGCAAGCGAAGTAATTGATACGGCTTGTTCAAGCTCATTGGTTGCCGTTTATCGTGCAATGAATGCAATCAAAAGCGGCGAGATAGAAGCTGCAATTGTCGGTGGAGTCAATATCGTCTTAAATCCTGCCGGAACGATTAAGTTAGGTAAGCTTGGTTTTTTAAATAGTAGCGGTATCATCAAATCATTTGATGAAAATGCGGATGGTTACGTGAGAGGGGAAGGCGTTGGTGTTCTATTCCTGAAATCCTTGCCTCATGCAGTGGAACATGGTGATCGGATTCATGCTGTAATAAAAGGCGGTGCAATAAACCATGGAGGAAGAGGGCATTATATCATGGAACCGAATGCTTTAGCAGAAGCACAGGTTATAAAAGAAGCATATGCGAATGCTAAGATAGAGTTTGGTACGGTTAATTACATAGAAGCACATGGAACCGGAACTAAAGTAGGAGATATGAACGAAATCTATGCCTTTCAGAAAGCATTTCGTGAAATGAGCAGTCAATGCACTCATCAGCTTTCAGAGAAGTTTTGCGGAATCGGGACTGTTAAGCCCAATATCGGACATCTGGAGGCGGCATCTGGAATGGCATCCGTGATTAAGCTGATTCTTGCTCTTAAGAAGAAACAGATACCGGCGTCATTACATTATCAAACTGAGGATAAGGCATATGAGCTTGAGCATAGCTTCTTCTATATGAATGATCAGCTCACTTCCTGGAATCAGTTGGTTGATCAAGACGGAAGACTTATGAAAAGAAGGGGAGAAGTCCATGCGTACGGGTATGGCGGAACGAACGCCCATCTTATCCTGGAGGAATACGAAGAGGAGGCTAACACTCCCATCATGCCTTATCGGGAGCTGTTATTTATCTTCTCTGCAAATACCAAACAATCATTGGATGAATATTTAATTTGTTTTGTCGGATTTTTAGAAAATGTTGAGGAAGAACAATTAGGAAATGTGGCTTATACGCTTATGATGGGAAGAAATGAACTGAAAGAGCGTATCTCGTTTATTGCCAGGGACAAGTCATCCTTAACGATGCTGATCAATAATTATTTAGAGGGGATAGAAGCAGAGAATGTCATAACCCAGGGAACTGATGAGGATGCAGCGGGGCTTCAAAGTCTATTTGCAGGAAGAGAATCAGAAGAGATACTTATGCTCTTAATCAGAAGTGATAACTTAAGAGCAATTGCCAATCTGTATGTTCATCAGATTAAAGTTGACTGGAAGCAGCTATATCCTAATGGAGAAAGGAAACAAATCGAATTACCAACCTATCGGTTTGAAAAGATTCATCACTTTGTAAACCTTAGAAATAAAGATTATCCGATAGCTTTTGAGAAACTGCAGGAAGAAGAAACAACGATAGTACAAAGGGAACGAATGGATACCTTGGATGAATCATTGTCTCAATTGATTGGAGATTGCTTAGGTCTTAGTAATGATGTAATACGACAGTGCAAAAACTTAAACACAATCGGCTTGAACTCTATTATGCTTGCGAAAATCAAGTTTGAAATGGAAAAGAAATATCAGATTAAGATGATTTCGCATGAATTGGCAGATAAAAACAGCTTTCTGCAATTAAAAGAATATGTAAAAAGCAGGATGGATAAACCGGATGATCTTAAGGAAATGTCAGAGGAAGAATTGGATATGTTATTTGATTCTATGAAAGGATGATAACGATGAGGAAAAAAGATTTTTCGGCTTTGAGTCGAAATGAAAAAATTGCATATCTTCAAAATCTATTAGAGGAACGTAAATCTGAAAGTGAAAGTATGTATCCGCAAATAACATATAATAAAAAAGAGCGTTATTCCTATTTTCCACTATCAGAGACGCAGGAATCATTTTTCGTCGGTAAATTGATGGAAAGTGAGGAGAAGAAAGTCGGTTGTCATATTTATTGTGAAATAGAAGAAAGAAATCTCGATGTGGATAGATTGAATATGGCCTGGAATAAGCTGGTGTTACATCACGATATGCTCCGAGACAGAATTACGGAGAAAGGGCTGCAAAGAATTGAGCAGGGAGGTATCGATTATAAGTTTGAAGTTTATGACAAGAGTGAGGCGGCAGAAGAGAAACTGGCAGAGCATATAGAAATGCTTCGGGGAAGACTATCCCATAAAGTGTATCGGGCGATGGATTATCCTCTTTATGAAATTTGTGTCACGAGAAAAAAAGAGGAGGTATTCATTATTCATTTTAGTATTGATGAATGGATTGTGGATGCATCCAGTGTGGCTATATTATTGGAACAATGGTATGGATTGTATCATAGTAAAGAGTATAAGCTGGAACCATTATCTTTTACCTTCCGGGATTTTGTATTGGCGCAAAAGAAGTTTGAAGAGAGTAAAAAATATCAGGAGGATTTGAAATACTGGAAGAATAAGTTGTCCAATATCAATGGAGAAGAAATGGACATTGTAAAACCAGTCAAATCCGATACAGGGAAGATAAGAAAGCGTTATGAGTACGTGTTAAATCACAGGAGATGGAGCGGACTAAAAAAATATGCCGAGCAGTTTAACATTTCACCTACGGCGATACTGCTTACACTCTTTTTGAAGGTTTGCAGTGAGTATAATGCGGGAAAAAGTTATCCTTTGGTATTGACTCACTTTAACCGGCTTCCGATTGCAAAAGATATTGATAAGGCGGTTGGCCCGTTTATAACAACCATGATATATCAGGAGGATGCCCAAGCAGAGAAATATGGATTTGATAGAGAGAATCAATCGGAGGAATTTGTACGAAAAGCAAGGCAGGTACAAAAACAATTGTGGGATGATAATGACCATAATAGTATCAGTGGAATCCGTATCCTAAGAGAGCTTAAGAAGGAAAAAAGGGTTGTTAAGGGCTATGTAATTCCTATCGTATTTACCAGTATGATCAACAACGTGCGAAAAAGTCATGATGAGAATATCGGAACATGGTTTGATCAGATTACCTACAATATCACACAAACACCGCAGGTATATTTGGATCATCAGATAATGGAAGCAGACGGTACTCTTATTTTTAATTGGGATGTCCTTTCGGGATATTTTAAAGATGGTGTCATTGAAAAAATGTTTTCGAGATATTGTGATCTGCTTGAAAGTAACTGCGACGGAGCAGTTGCTTTGGTTCAAATTGAGAAGAACACCGAGGAAGAAAGAAAACAGGAATTTGATTTAACTGATTTACAAGCCTCCTACTTGTATAGTCATATGGTGAATGAAGCCTCGGATAAAGAAAGACTTCTTTATCAGGAGTTTTTGGTGGAAGAAGACAGTATTGAGAGAATAAAAGAGAAGTGGCAGCAGCTTGTTGATGAAATTGACATGCTACGGGTGGTGTTTACAAAAGATGGAAAGCAAAAGGTACTGGAAGATGTTCCCGTAAAAGAAATACCGGTGATTGACTTAAGCGGTGAGGAGGAAAGTCTTCAAGAGGCGAAGTTAGACAGGATTAGAGAGAAAATCATCAACCAGGGGTTTTCTATGTATCAATGGCCTATGTTCGATGTAAGAATTATCAGGCTGGGAGAAAGAAAGCTTAGGGTAAATATAGCATTTGATACGGCAATCATGGATGGACAAAGCTTGGAAATCCTATATAAAAGATTGTTTGATAAAGAGGATAAGGGCTTGAAAGAGCAGGTTACCTTTCATGAGTACATCAAGGCAAAGAAAAGTTATGAAGTAAGCCAGGAATGTGAAGAGAAGCGTATTTATTGGGATACTAAGTTCAGACAGAACCTGAATGCTCCTTTTGCAGAATATTTTCATGAAACCGGTCACGGGAGCAATACCAGACGGATCAGCGGTAAGATAGCAGATTATCACAAGCTTTCTGACCTGGCTAAAGAGCATCATGTCTGCGTAGAAAGTATCTTGATGACAGTATATCTGGAAGTAATCGCAACAAAATGTAAAGAGAAAGAATTTAGTGTAGTTCGTGTGGGCTGGGAGAGGATACTGACGCAGCCATCCATTCAAAATACGATAGGTGAATTCACTGCATTAGGATGGGTAACAAGAAGAAATGAGCAGAAAACATTTTGGGAAAGGGTACTTGATATTGAAAAGCAGATCAAAAAAGATTTGGCAAATAAGGAAGTCAGCGGGCTGTCAGGGTTAAGAAAAGCAAAATATTCAAAGAGTTTTCCTGTAGTATTTACCGGCTTGGCAGCGGGAGAGAGTTTCATACTGCCGGAGAACGTAACACGGAGTAATGGATTATCGAAGACACCGCAAGTGTATCTGGATAATATCAGTTTTGTTGAGAAGAATCATTTATTGGTAAATTGGGATTATTTGAAAGACATTTTTCCGACGGAATTGATTAATGAAATGTTTGAAGAGTATGTAAAAGAACTCAATTCATTATGCCGGGATAATAAAGAATTGGAACAAAGGAAAGTAAGTAGAAATTGCATCCATGAATTTGTAGAGGAGCAAGCAAAAGAATATCCTAAAAATATAGCATTAAGATACATGGATGAGAGTCTTACTTATGAAGAACTGGACAGAAAAGCAAATCAACTGGCAAATTACTTAAGAAAGCAGGGAGTCGGAAGGGATGAGCTCGTTGCGATTTGTTTAGAGAAGTCAATTGATATGATAGTGGCAATTCTGGCAATATTAAAGGCAGGCGGAGCCTATGTGCCAATTGATCCAAGTTACCCGGGAGACCGAATAAATTATATCCTGAAAGATTCGCAAACGAGAATCGTGATAACAAAAGAAGAGTCAGCCCATAAGATAGAGTCAACGGCTCTAAACAAGCTATATTTGGATACATTACATCCTATGTTAGAATCCTGCAGTACAGCCAAACCATCAGAAGAGGCGACCAAAGATTCCCTTGCTTATATTATTTATACCTCCGGTTCCACAGGAAAACCGAAAGGGGTATTGATTACGCATCATAATGTTGTTCGTTTGTTTGAGCAGACGCAGCATTGGTTTGGATTTCATAAAAACGATGTATTTACCATGTATCACTCCTATGCATTTGACTTTTCGGTATGGGAAATCTGGGGGGCCTTATTATATGGCGGGACATTGGTGGTTGTTCCCTATGAGGTCAGCAGGTCGTTTTCTAAAGTATATGAACTGTTAGAGAAAGAAAAAGTTACGGTTTTTAGCCAGACACCCACTGCTTTCAAGCAATTAATGAAGGTTGAAGAGGAAGAAGGGGTAAGAAACCTCAGTCTTAGATACATTATATTCGGTGGAGAAGCTTTGAATTTACAGAGCTTGAGTGGATGGTTTCAGCGACATGGTGATAGTAAACCACAGCTGATTAATATGTATGGGATTACTGAAACCACGGTGCATGTCACTTATCGTCCGATTAAAGAAACTGACATTCATAGTAGTGCCAGTCTGATTGGCATACCAATTCCTGACCTAAGTTTATATATTCTGGACGAAAATCTGAATAAGGTTGCGGCGGGAGAAACAGGAGAAATCTGCGTCGGGGGGCCGGGGGTAGCAAAAGGGGATTTAAACCGACCGGATATCACGAAAGAAAAGTTTATCGACAATCCGTTTTATCCGGGGGAAAGACTGTATCTAAGCGGAGATTTGGGAAGATATCAATCGGATTATGACATTGAGTATATGGGAAGAAAAGACAATCAAGTCAAAGTAAGAGGTTTTCGCATTGAGCTCGGGGAGATTGAAAATGTACTATTAAGCCACCCTCAGATTAAGGAAGCAGCAGTTGTTATAGAAAAAGGAGAAGAGGACAATAAAATTCGCGCTTTTTTAGTTATAGAGGGGCAGGAATTATCAGGAAAGGATATCAGACATTATGTGAGGAGCAAGCTTCCGGATTATATGGTGCCAAATATCATCGACCGGATTGATCATATTCCCATAACCATCAATGGTAAGTTGGATTATCAAAAACTCATGAATAACGATAGGGAATTAGTTATAGAAAGCCACCCGGCTAATAAAGAATTCACAAGGGAAGAACGGCTAAGTAGTCTATACCGTATTTTACAGGATGAGCTGAAAGAAACCATATTAAATGAAACAGATGATATTTTTGATCTCGGAGCAACCTCATTAACGATTGTAAACATTGCAAAACGTGTTCAGGAAGAATGTGATATTCAGATTCCCATTGATGTGTTTTTGGATAAACCTGCAATTAGTGAAATCGGTGACTTTGTGATTGGGTTATTGGAAGAGAAGGAGTATGAAAATATTGCAGCAGCAATGCCTGTGAGCAAAGTATTAATTACGGGAGAGGAACTGATTGCTATCTTTAAGGAGGAACTTGGGGAGCAGCAGATAACACCGGAAGAAGATATATTTGATCTTGGGGCGACTTCATTAACCATTGTTAATGTAGTAAAGAAAATCAAAGAAAAAAAGGGAATAGAGGTTTCTATTGATATATTCCTTGACCATCCTACGATTAATGAAATCGTTTCTTGTATTACAAATGAGATACCGCCGGAGGAAATGGAAGAAAAGCATACGGATGATATGGCGGCAGGTATTGAGTTGTCGGATGTATATTTAAAAAAAGAGGATTACAAAAAGCAGGAAGAAAAGTATCACTTTGAAAGCAAAGAAATTGCCGTCAAGGATTTTTCGGGTCTGTTAAGCTTGCTAAAAAACGAAATGGTAGGAATTAAGAATCGCTATTTATATGCGAGCGCGGGCGGAAAAAATGCAGTACAAACCTATCTTTATATTAAGGACAAGGCAGTTGAGGGTATACCGGCAGGGATTTATTATTATCATCCCGAGGAACATCAGCTTTATTTCCTGACACATGGAAACAGGATTATCAGGGATGTCTATTCCTCCTACTATAGAGAGGCATTTGACCAGTCAGCATTTGCTATTTTCTTTATCGCGCAATTAAAAGCCATCGAACCTGTATATCTGGATTTTAGTAAAGGTCTGGTTACGATTGACACAGGATATATGCAGGAATTACTGTTAAGCAATCAAGAGACTTACCGGGTAGGTTTATGCAGTGTTGAAGAGATTGATTTTTCACAGATCAGAGATGACTTTTTATTAGAAGAAGGCCATATTTTTGTTAATGGTATGTTATGCGGATATCGGACAGATAGCAGTGAAGACAAAGTGAGCTTGCAAAAATATCTTAGTGAACGTAATGAGAGTCTGACAAGTCATTGCAAATCCGTTGAACACATTATTGATGAAAGCAGTATGAGGCAGATTAACCGCCAGATGAAATATAATCAGTTATCCAAAAGAGAAGTTTTAGATCTGGCAAAGCAAAAATTACATTTAAGAAAATTTGATGATGAAAACATTAGAATCGCACTTATGGAAGTCAGCTTTGATAAGAACAGGTATCTGATGAGATCCTCTAAAAGAGAATATAAGAAAGAGGAGATTGCACTTACGAAATTCAGCACGTTCTTATCGGTGCTGCGAGGTAAGGAAATCATGGGTACAGTGAAATATTTGTATCCGTCCCTGCTAGATGCGTATCTGCTCAAGGTTTATGTATATGTCAAAGAGAATGCAGTGGAACAATTAGACGAAGGGCTTTATCGATACGATCCCTTAACACATAGATTGTTACTTATCAATAAAGGGTTAGAGACTATAATTGGGCATTGCCATACACCATTTAACCGGCCTCATTATAAAGCCTCTGGTTTTAGTATATTTCTGCTTGCGGATATTGTTGAAGCAAGAAGGATATATGGAGATGGGGCTCTTAAGTATATCATGACGGAATCAGGATATATGGGACAGCTCCTAATGGAGCATCAGGCCAAGAATAATATCGGTATCGTTCCGATCGGTGGAATGAACTTTGATAAGATCAGGGAAAGCTTTCATTTAGAAAACAAAGATATGCTTATACATAGTTTTATGGGAGGCTTATATGACTATAGCGCAATGAAAGTGCAGGAGGCAGCAGCACCCCAAATGCTAAAAGCAGCAAAGAATGATATTGCGATTATAGGATTAAGCGGAAGATTTCCGGATGCGGCTGATTTATCGGAGTACTGGGATAACTTAAAAAATCAAAAAAGAAGCATCACCAAACTACCGTTAAGAAGAAAAGAACTTTGGAATGGAGCCGACTTGCGGGAAGAGGAATACTATGGCGGCTATATCGAAGATATTGAATTATTTGATTACGAATTATTTCATATGTCTTTGTTAGAAGCGAAGAATTTGGACCCACAGGAAAGAATTATGCTCCAAATGGTATATGAATGCATCGAAGGTGCCGGATATACGATAGAAGCATTACACAAAAAGGCGAACAAAGTAGGCGTATTTATCGGAAGTATGTGGAATGATTATGAGCACTATGGTGTGGAGAAATACAGGAATACGAAGGTGGCGGACATTGCTTCCCTGCATTCTTCCATAGCCAATCGTATCTCATATTACTTTAATTTTTGCGGACCAAGTCTGGCAATCCAAACAGCCTGCTCCTCATCGATGACAGCACTTCATATTGCGTGTGAAAGTATCAAAAGCGGGGAATGTGATATGGCAGTGGTGGGCGGAATTAATTTGATAAGCCATCCATACCATTTGGAAGCATTAAAGTCGCAAAATATCATTGCTATGAACGGAGAAGTGAAACTATTCAGTGATTATTCTACCGGTTTGGTGTGTGGGGAAGGTGCAGGTGCCGTATTACTAACGAGGCTGACAAAGGCGATTGAAGAAGAAGATCTGATTTGGGCAACGATCAAAAATACCGCAATTGCCAACTATGGAAAGACAACAAGGTATGGAATGGTAAGCTTAGCCAAGCAGAAAGAACTGATTGCTGAATTGTTGAAAAGGGCAGATATTAACCCGGACTCAATTCAATATGTCGAGGCTTCCGCAGCCGGGTTAGCCATCGCTGATGTGACAGAAGTACAGGCATTATCTGAACTATTTGCAGAAAATGGACTTTCCGGGAAGAACTGTTTGATAGGATCGGTAAAAGCTAATATCGGACATCTTGAATCGGCTTCTTTCCTGTCACAGTTATGTAAAGTGATTCTGCAAATGCAGCAGGAGGAAATTGTACCTACGATTTTGGATACCGCCGTCAATCCGCTGATACATTTAGATAAAATACCGTTTCAATTTGCCGGTCAACTGCAAAAATGGCCTGTGATACAGAAAGATAGCGCAAGTTTGTACAGAGCTTTAATTAATTCCTTTGGAGCATCCGGATCGATCGGCAGTGCAATCGTGGAACAATTTAAACCTGTTGAATGTGAACGGGCAGAGAATAAAAGTGAGACAGCAATACTGCTTTCAGCTGCTTGTGAAGAGCAACTAAATGAATATATCAAAAGAATAGCCAATTATATTAAAAAATATCCGCACCTTGACATTAGAGATGTTGCCTATACCTTGAGTCAACGAACTCATGCTGACTTAGTCAGAGTAGTATTTTTATGTCGTGATACTAAGGATTTGACTCAATTAGCTGCGAACTACTTACAGGGAGAAACTTCTGACCGCAGAATGATACGAAAGGATACATGGATTTCACGGGCGGAGGAAAGAGATTTAACTAATCTGCAAAAAGATGCTTTCCACTGGACAAATCAGTCAGAAGAAGCGGGAATTTTTGTATCGGTAATAAAAGCAAACAAAATATACTTACCGGTGCGGCCATTTAACAAAATGGTTTGCTGGAACTCAAAAATTGCGGAATTTACTAATGAGAAGGCAGATGATTCAAGCAGCAGTGAACCGGTAGGAGTTACCGATAAGGCTGAGAGTGAAGCGGATGAATTGGTGGAATATCTGGTTAATGTTTATGCAATGATATCAGAAATTCCCGTAAGTAAAATTGACTGCAGAATGCCTTTGGAGAACTATGGACTTTCCTCCATTATCATAAGCAGATTCAATAAGGTCCTGGAGCAGGAGTTGTCAATCAAATCAAGTACGCTGCTTTTTGAAGTGCAGACACTCCTGGAATTATCAGAACTGCTTCTTGCGGATTATCGCGGGAATATTATGAATTCAAAAATGAGTGAACTTGTAAAGAAAGATTCTGTTAAGGCACCCATGACAGAGAATATTACCGGAACAAAATCTGCAACTGAAGAGCAAAGGGCAGAAGAACAAAAAACAGAAGAAGGATATTTCCGTGAGGACATCGCTATCATAGGACTAGGCGGAATTTATCCGGATGCTGATAACTTGGAGGAATTATGGAGCAACCTGGAAGAAGGCAGGGATTCCATTATTGAAATCCCACTGGAGCGATGGGATCATAAAGCATACTTTGAGAATGACCATAAGGGAAATGTATATGCGAATTGGGGAGGATTTCTTCATAATATGGAAGGATTTGACCCGCTATTCTTTCAGATATCACCTAAGGAAGCAATGCTTATGGACCCGCAGGAAAGAAAATTTTTAGAGGTGGTATATCATACATTGGAAGATGCAGGATATACGAAAAAATCCATTCATGAGAAATATCAGGGCAATGTTGGAGTATATGTCGGAGCAATGTTTCAGGATTATCAGATGCTTAGCGGAAAATCAGCAGAAGAAGAAAGCTATATTGCCACAGGAGCGGTTGGGGCATCTATCAGTAACCGCATATCCTATATTCTTGATCTGCATGGTCCCAGCATGACTGTGAATACGATGTGCTCTTCTGTACTTACCTGCCTGAACTTGGCGGTACAAAGCATTCATAGCGGTGAATGCAGAGCGGCAATCGTTGGCGGTGTTAATTTAATCGTACATCCCAATAAATATGTGCTGCATTGCCAAAACAGGATGCTGTCTACGGATGGAAAATGCAGGGCATTTGGGAAAGACGGTGACGGTTTTGTACCTTCAGAAGGGGTAGGTGCAATCTTAATTAAGCCGCTATCGGAAGCAATCAATGACAAAGATCATATTTATGGGACCATTAAGGGAATCAAGATCAATCATGATGGCAAGAAGAATGGATATATGGTTCCCAGTCCGGTACAACAAGGAAATTTAATTAAGTCGGTTTTAGAGGAAAACCACATTCCGCCGGAGACAATTACCTATGCGGAGGCACACGGGACCGGAACAAAACTAGGTGATCCAATTGAAATTGCCGGATTATCATATGCATATAAAGATATGACGGATAAAAAGAATTTTTGTTCCATCGGATCAATTAAGTCTAATATCGGTCATTGTGAGTCGGCTGCCGGAATTGCATCCATTACGAAAGTGCTTTTACAGATGAAACATAAAATGTTAGTTCCAACCATCCATTGTGATGAGCTAAATCCAAATATTGATTTTGATAATTCACCCTTTTATGTTCAAAAGAAATTAGCCCCATGGAAAGTGAGTCAGGACCAATCACTAAGAAGAGCATCGGTTAGTTCTTTTGGTGCAGGGGGTGTAAACGGATACCTGATATTAGAAGAATATAGGAGCTGTGCTCAGTCTTCTTTAGATGACAATAGCAAAAAGTTATTGGTAATGTCGGCCCATAATGCAAATGAATTAAAAGAATATGTTGATAGAACGCTTTATTACCTTACACAGATTTATAAAAATAAAAACACGGATATGACAGCAGTTAAAAAAATCATATCAGAGGTACTTCATATTGATAGCTGTAGCATTGATATTACAGAAAAATTAATGGATTTAGGTTTAAGTAAGGATCAATTAGACTTAATTATTGCACAGATTGAAAGTACTTATCAGATAAAAATGGAAAATGAAATCATTGTGCAAAATGAGACAATTGAAACATTGATTGAAAATATCAAAGTAAAGACAAAATCTTTGCATACGGCATCGATGAATGAATACGGTGAATATACCTTACGAAACATTGCACATACACTGTTGCATGGACGTGAGCATATGGAGGAGAGAATCGCAGTTATCGCTGCAACACTGGAAGAGCTGGTGGAAATTCTTAAAGATTATTCGGCAAATCCTGCAACAAATAAAGTTCTGACAGGCAATACGGAAAATGAATGTAATGTGAGTGAAGAGTATGAGGCTTTCTTTGGACAGGAAGCAAATCAAAAAATAACAGAGGATACGATTAAAGAGTATGCAAGGTTTTATGTCAATGGAGCTAAGATTGATTGGGAAAGTGTAACAGATGACAATGGTGCATATAAGGTATCATTACCGGCATATCCCTTTGCAAAGAAAAAATACTGGGTGCCTGTTAAAATTGAATATTCGGAAAGTGCTATGAATACAGACCCGAAAGCTACAGGATCAGTAGATAAGAAAACATTGGCGGAATCGGCTGCCGAAAAAGAAGGATTACAGGCGGATAAGGAGTATGTGCAAACAAAAATCGCGATAAACGATGGAGCACTTGAAAAATCTATATCTGCAATGATTAAAAAGATTTTAGGACAAATTTTAAGACTGGAAGAACAGGATATCAATCTTAATTATGAACTGCAAAAATATGGAGTGGATTCTATTATGCTTTCTGACCTGGCGGAACACATCAACAAAGCGTATGATATTCACACTACAGCCGCTATGCTGCTTAGCTTTCATACAATTAAAGATTTGGTAAAGGGATTACAGAAGAAATATAGCCCGGAAATAACACTCTATGAAATGAAAAGCAGGAAAACAACAGATATCATTGGGGAAGAAGTAAATGAAACAGTAAAGGAAACAGCAAATCAAGTAATAAAAGAAAAAGAAATTACAGAAAGAACTGCGGAACTGATTGCAGTGATCGGCATAGCAGGAATGGCACCGGGGGCAGAAAATGTAATTCATTATTGGGAAAAACTGCTTGCTAATCAATGCTCTATTACAGCATGTAAAGAAGATAGAAGAGAACTTCGCGAATACTTGCGGATGAATAGTGACCATGAAGATATCATGCACGGTGGTTACCTCAATGATATTGATAAATGGGAACCCCTGTTTTTCGGGATTTCTCCTAATGAAGCAAAACGAATGGATCCGCAGCAAAGACTGTTTTTGGAAGTATCCCAAAGGGCACTTGAGGATGCAGGATATCCCAAGAAGCGGATCTCTGGTACGAAGACAGGCGTTTTTGTTGGTTCGAGTAATGATGATTATTCTAAAATAGCAGCCGGTCACAGTGTCATGGACGCTCACTCTGCGATTGGAACAGCCCGTTCGTTAATTGCGAACAGAGTATCTTATTATTTTAACATAAATGGGCCGAGTGAAGTAATTGATACCGCATGTTCAAGTTCGGGGGTTGCAATCAATAGAGCAATAAAAGCCCTTCGCTATAAGGAATGTGATATGTCAATTGTAGGTGGTGTGAACCTGATTCTTACACCGGAGCAGTTTATCAGCTATGATAATGCAGGCATGCTTGCGAAGAATAGAAAAGTAAGTGTTTTTTCTAATTCTTCCGATGGCTATCTTCGTGGGGAAGGTGTGGGGTGTGTTATTCTAAAGCCGCTAAGTAAAGCAGTTAAAGATAATGACCGGATACATGCCGTTCTATTAGGAAGTGCGGTTAATCACGGCGGAAAAGCAATGAGCATTACGACACCAAATTATGAGGCTCAGATGGCGGTTGTGAAAGAGGCATGCAGAGACAGTAATGTCTCGGAGAAAACCATTACCTATATTGAAGCGCAAGGTTCGGGCAATAAAATCGGAGATACGATTGAATGGCAGGCCTTAGAAGAAGCATACGGAGAGACTTTGGACGGCCGGAAACGCGGTGTTGGTACAATAAAGGCCAATATCGGACATCTTGAATCAGCTTCCGGAATCTTTGCATTGATTAAAATCATCTTTGCAATGAAACATAAGATAATTCCTGCCATGATTCACTGTGACCAGATCAGTGATGATATTCATTGCAATCACAATACTTTGGTGAGAAAAAATATGGAATGGGATGCGCTGATGGATATGGATGGCAATTTGCTGCCAAGGAGAGCTGGAATTAATGCTTATGGAATCGGAGGCGTGAATGCACATTTTATTGTAGAAGAATATGTTAATGAAGATACAGAGATGTCCGGTGAGAAAGAAGAATCGTTATTTGCATTATCTGCCAATAGCAAGGAAGCATTAAAAGAATATATAAAAAGAGTAAAGGAATTTGCGTGTCAGCAAAAGGATACAAATTTAATGAGCTTTGCTTACACCTTACAGATTGGAAGGGAAGAAATGCCATACCGTACTGCATTTGTTGCCGGTAACTGGGAAACTGTTGTACAAAAATGTAATCATGCCTTAGAAGAGGATAAGGATATTCATAATTGTAGTATGGATATTACACATAGCATATTGGAACAGGTTCTGGAACAGTCAGGTATCGATATGATAGTAAAAGAATCAATAAAGGTAAAAAAACTATGGAAAATAGGTCTCATGTGGAGCAGCGGGGTAGAAATCAACTGGCAGTTACTCTATGAAGGGAAAAAACTGCAGATAACAGATACACCGGAATATCCCTTTGAAAAAGAAAGTTTCTGGATCAGTGATTTATCTGTTAAGAAGAATATGGATGTGGAGACAGCGGAAGAAAAGGATCAGATCATTGATATACTGGTAAAGAAAATTGCAGAAATTTCAGGAGCTGATTCTCTTAAAATTGCGGAGGATGTGCCACTCATCCAATATGGTTTTGATTCTATCATGTTTACGAAACTAAAATATTATATCGAAACACAGTTTATGATTAATGCAGGCAGTAATGAAATATATTATCGGGATACGGTAGGAAAGATTGCCGCCATGATTAGAAAAAAGATGGCTGGAGTAATCGAGGATACAACAAAACTCGAACATATTCATGGAGATGACTTAAATGATCTCTTTGAAAAATTAACAAGTTAGTCAGAAGCAGCATACCATTGTTAATTGCCTTATCTGGAGGATTCGTTATGAATAAAGCAGATTTTCTAAAGTTGTCAGACAGTGAAAAAAGAAGGTATTTGTCTGAATTAGTAAAAAATAAAGAAAATGATACATATCAGCAATTCGTTCATAAACATAAGTACCCTGAAATTTCAGAGGAGGGGAAAGACCGTTTTTCGCTCTTTCCCCTAACAGAGACGCAGGAATCATTTTTTGTTGGGAAAATGATAGGAAAAGGTGATAACAAAGTTGGATGCCATATCTATTTTGAGATAGAAGAAAAGTATCTTGACACAGATCGATTAGAAGATGCTTGGAATCTATTAATACACCATCATGAGATGCTTAGGGATCAGATGATGGAAAAAGGAAAGCAAAGAATACTGGAACATGTTAATAAGTATCAGATAAAAAGATATAATCTGGAAGACGGTAATGAAGCGACGATGAAGGAACACATCGAAACACTTCGTAACAGGATGTCACATAAGGTATATGGCACTGCGGATTATCCGTTATATGAAATATGTGTAACCTTAATGAAAGAGGACAGGGCAATCATTCATTTTAGTATTGATGAATGGATTGTAGATGCGACCAGTGTATCCATACTGTTTGAACAGTGGTATCAGTTGTATCATAACAAGGATTATGAATTATGTCCGTTGACTTTGACATTTCGTGACTTTGTCATGGCTCAAAAGAAGTTTGAGTATAGTACGAAATTCAAGGAGGATTTAGAGTATTGGAAGAATAAGTTGTTTCATTTGCAAAATTATGAAATCAGTTTTGCAAAGAAAACTGACAGAGAGAATGTGACGGATTCAGGAACCGGGTTAACACAGGAAAGAAAACGTCATGAATATATTCTTAACAAACAAAAATGGTCAAAATTAAAGCAAATGGCTCTACAGGCAGAGGTTTCACCAACAGCAGTATTATTACATTTATTTTCAGCAGTAATTAAGGAATTTAATGAGAATAAGGATTTGCCTGTTATTCTTACCTATTTTAACCGGCTGCCATTTCATAAGGATATTGATAAAGTTGTCGGACCTTTCGTTACGACGATGATTTATAACAATCTGGAGAAGACGGAAACTACTGGTTTTGAAGAGAGTCTTCAAGGTGTGCAGCGACAGCTTTGGGAGGACAATGATCATAACAGTGTTAGTGGTGTTCGAATACTTCGGGAATTAAAAAAGGACAAGCGAATCGATGCAAATTACACTATTCCGATTGTCTTTACCAGCATGATCAATAGCATCCAAAGTAGTGAAGGTGAGAAATCAGAAACTTGGTTTAATCAGGTAACTTATAGTATAACGCAAACTCCGCAAGTATTTTTAGATCATCAGATTATGGAGATAAATGGGGAACTAAGGTTTCATTGGGATGTGCAACCGGATTATTTTAAAGACACAATAATAGATAGGATGTTTGAGCAATATTGCACAAAGCTGGAGGAACTCGGTAAGGATTCCATTGCTCTGTACATCAATCAGGAAACAGATGAGAGAGAGTCATTGTCTTGTGATTTGACGGATTTACAGCGTTCTCATGTTTATAATCAATTAATGGATTCAAATTCAGATTTTGATAGAATGCTGTATCAGGAATTTATCGTTACGGGAGATTCCATTGAACGTATTCAGAAACGATGGAATCAATTAGTGAATGAAATGGATGCGTTTAACACTGTTTTTACAAAGCAGGGGAAGCAAAAAATAATCTGGCAGGCAGAACATGAAATCATTCCGGTGGTTGATCTGAGTTTGGAAATTGAGGAGCGAAAAGAGAGGACGATTGAGCAGATTAGAACGGAAATGACACAAAAGGTCTTCTCTCTCTATCAGCTGCCTCGCTATGATCTTAGGATAATCAAACTGGGAGAAGACTGTTTTCGATTAAATATGTCGTTTGATTCTTCCATAGTGGATGGAAGAAGTCTTGCAATATTGTATCAGAAATTGTTTGAGAAGAAGGAAGATAGTCTTTTGGAGAAGGTATCCTTCAGAGCATATATGAACGCGAAAGCAGAGTATCAAAAAAGTTCTGATGCAGAAAATAATTATCGGTATTGGGAGAAAAGGTTTGATGAGTTGTCTGGCGGACCGTTGATCGAATATAGGAAATCCGATAAATCAGACGCTGAAACGTTGCGAATTAGTGCGGTTGTTAAGCAGTATAAGAAGCTTAAGGATTTGACTTTGCAGCGCGGAGTTGAAATAGAAAGTATTCTGATTACTGTATATATGGATGTGTTGAGAAAGTATAGTAACCGGGAAAATTTCACAGTTGTGTGCGTTAATTGGGACAGACCTGATACGAAGCCATCTATTGCCAATACAGTCGGAGAATTGTCCGGTTTAAGCTGGCTGGAGAACTTAGACAGTGAACGGCCTTTTGCGGAACGGGTAATTGAAAATGATCGATTAAGGAAAATGGATATCGCCCATCAGTTAGTTAGTGGAATCACTAGTCTTAGAAAGGCAAAAGAAGCTCTTATGTTTCCGGTGGTATTCACTAGTCTTGTAAAAGATGAGATGTTAGAACTCCCGGATAATATAGAGTTCGGAGCCGGACTTTCCAAGACACCGCAGGTGTATTTAGATAATGTGAGCTTTATTCATAAAGGCAGACTTTTAGTAAACTGGGATTATAAAGACATATTCCCTAAAGAAATGGTGGAGAAAATGTTCAAGGATTATGTTGATCAGATAGAACAATTATGTGTTAACGGATTCTCTGAACGAATCAGCGGTGAGGATGATGTGAGTTTGCAAGGTAAATGCCGGTGTATCCATGAATTTGTAGAATTGCAGGCGGGGAGATATCCAAAGAACATAGCATTAAAATGCAAAGAAGATTCTGTCACCTATGAAGAACTTAACAGGAGAGCCAATCAATTGGCACATTACTTAAGAAAAGCGGGGGTAGCTAGGGATGTGTTAGTCGGTCTTTGTTTGGAAAAATCAAATGAAATGATAATTGCAATACTGGCAATTTTAAAGGCCGGCGGAGCTTATGTACCGATTGACCCTAATTATCCTTTGGATCGTATTGCATTTATCCTGGAGGATTGCAAGACGGATATTGTAATAACCAAAGAAAATGCCAGGGAGAAAATAATAAATGAAAATATAAATAGAATCTGTATTGATAGATTGGAGAGTGATATTGAGAAAGAAAGTCCGGAAAATGTTGGGGAAAAGGGAAGCAGTGCTCAGTTGGCTTATGTTATTTATACCTCCGGTTCTACAGGAAAGCCGAAAGGAGTATTAATCACACATCATAATGTGGTAAGACTCTTTGAGCAAACAAAAGAATGGTATGGATTTAATGAAAGAGACATCTGGACAATGTACCATTCCTATGCATTTGACTTCTCTGTATGGGAAATATGGGGAGCTTTAATCTATGGCGGAACATTGATTGTGGTACCTTATGAATTAAGCCGTTCATTTGCCAAAATGTATGAGCTGTTGGAAAAGGAGAAAGTTACGGTACTAAATCAGACACCTACTGCCTTTAAACAATTAATGAAAGTGGAAGAGGAAGAAGGGCAAAGAAATCTCAGTCTGCGATATATCATATTCGGAGGAGAAGCATTAAATCTAAAAAGCTTAAAAGGATGGTTTGACCGTCACGGAGATAGAAAGCCACAATTAGTGAATATGTATGGAATTACTGAGACCACAGTTCATGTTACCTATCGGCCGTTGCAAAGTGCGGATGTAGAAGCAGACGCAAGTTTAATCGGAGAAGCTATCCCTGACCTCAATTTCTATATTTTAGATGAGGATTTAAGGGAAGTTAAGATTGGCGAGATTGGTGAAATATGTGTGGGAGGTCCTGGATTGGCAAAGGGATACTTAAACCGTCCTGAGATTACAAAGGAAAAATTTATTGAGCATCCTTATAAGCCGGGAGAAAGACTGTACTTAAGCGGTGATCTTGGAAGATATACTAAAAATTTTGCAGACATCGAATATATGGGAAGAAAGGACAGTCAAGTAAAAATAAGAGGATTTCGGATCGAGCTTGGAGAGATAGAAACAGTATTAACGAGTCATCCAAACATTAAGGAAGCTGCTGTAACGGTTGAAGAAGGCGGGCAGGAGAGTAAAATTCTGGCCTTCGTTGTCGGAAGCGGAGCAGCTCTTGATACAACACAGATCAGAAAATATGTAAGAAGCAAACTGCCGGATTATATGGTTCCGAATATTATTAAACAGATTGAGAGTATTCCTATGACGATTAACGGAAAGTTGGATTACAGACAACTTATGAAAAATCAAACGGTAGAAGAACCCAATGTAGATGGGTCAGAGAATAGAAGAAATAAAGATTTCATTCTAAGCAGACTTCATGACATTTTCAAGGAAGAACTGGAAGAAGATCATGTCGAGGATACAGAAGACATCTTTAATTTGGGAGCCACCTCACTAACCATAGTAAATATCGCAAAACGCATCCAGGAAGAAATGGATGTGGATATTCCGATTGATATATTCTTAGATACTCCACGAATTGGAGAAATCGGTAATTATGTCATCGATCATTATGTATCGTTAACGGAAGTATCCGATGAGAAGGAGCAAAAGGCTGAAAGCGTTAAGCAAACAGCAAATCAGGATAAACAATTGGATGCTGGCCTCACAGAGGATGAATTGAGGGAAATCTTCGCATCCGAATTAGAAGAAGATGACATTGATGTCGAGGAAGATATTTTTAATTTGGGGGCCACCTCATTAACCATTGTCAATGTTGTAAAACAGATCAGGGAGAAAAAAGGAATAGAGGTAGAAATGGATGTATTCCTGGAGCATCCGACGGTTAGGGATATTATCAAATACATCAAAACCAATGCAGTAAGTACAGAGCCGGAAGAGAAGGCGCAAATAAATAATCTTAATAGTTTGCAATTGTACGATACCGGATTTAATAATTCTGTTTACAAAAGATATAAGGAAAGATGTATGTCACATAACAGACCAATCACAAAGACGGAGATTTCAAGACTGCTTGGTCTGTTAAAGAAAGAAACGATTGGTTTGAAAAGCCACTACTTATATGCATCAGCCGGTGGAAAGAATTCGGTACAGACCTATGTTTATCTGAAGAAAAATGCAGTCGAGCATATAGCGGAAGGCATCTATTATTATCATCCGGAGGAACATCAACTGTATTACATTAGCCAGGGAAATAAAGTAGTAAGTGAGATTTTCCCGGAGCATTATCAAAAGGAATATGAGCAGGCCGGATTTGTTATTTTCTTTATCGCACAGTTAAAAGCAATCGAGCCGGTTTATCTTGATTTTAGCACAGGTCTGGTAACCATAGATACAGGTTATATGCAGGAGCTGCTTTTAAATAATCAGGAAGCATGTAATATTGGGCTATGCTATGTGGAAGGAATTGATTTTGACCGTGTAAAGGAAGACTTTCATTTGGATGAAGGGCATATATTCATTAATGGCATGTTGGGGTGTTCCTTATGCCAGGATGATGAATCATATCAGCCAAAGTTATCCGGTGGTAATGAGCTGATTAAGCATTTTAAGACAAAGCCAACGTACATTACGAAGGAAGAACAAGAAGAAAAATTCAAAAATATGAAATATAACCAATTGTCCAAAAGAGAAGTACTGGAATTGGCAAAGAAAAAATTACATCTTAGAACATTTGAAAATAACAATTCAGGGATTGCATTATCACAGGTAAATTACGATCCTGTCAGATATTTAAAGCGGACTTCGAAAAGAGAATATAAGCAAGAGAAGGTCTCCCTGCAGCAATTGAGTGAGTTCTTATCCGTACTCCGTGGTGTTCAATTACATCAGGAAACGCAATATTTATATCCATCCGTATGTAATGCACATCTTGTCAGTGTATTTCTCTATGTCAAGGATAATGCGATTGAAAACCTGGAGGAAGGTATATATGAATATCATCAAAGAACACATAAGCTAAATCTGATTAATCCATATAAAAAATCGGAAATAGAATACTGTCATACACCTTTTAACCGCCCGCATTATAAAGCATCCGGATTTAGTATATACCTGGTAGCAAATTTGCAGGAAGCGAAAAAGATTTATGGGGAAGGGTATTTAAAATACGTTATGACAGAGGCCGGATTTATGGGACAGCTTCTTATGGATTGCCAGGCAGCATGTGAAATCGGACTTGTTCCAATCGGTGGGATGAATTTTGAACGGGTTCGTCAGGAATTTAGATTGGGTAATGAATGTATGCTGCTTCATAGCTTTATGGGTGGAAAGTATGATTATTCCAAAATTAACAATGCAAAAAATGATGATAAAAAGGAAGATAAACCAACAGAAGACGCCATTGCCATTGTCGGCATGAGCGGCAGATATCCGAAAGCAAATTCAATAATGGAGTTTTGGGAGAATATTAAAAATGCAAGAAACTGTATCAGCAATATTGAAGATAATACATATCGTTTAATCCGGGATGAAAATTGCTATGGTGGATTTATCGATGACATTGAGAAGTTCGACGCATCATTCTTCCGCTTATCAAGAGGAGAAGCAGAACTTCTGGACCCTCAGGTAAGATTGTTTTTGGAAGCTGCTTACCAGTCCATGGATGATGCCGGCTATCAGATAGGGGAAAGACAAGATGTGGGAGTATTTGTCGGCTCCATGTACCAACACTATCATCTGCTTAATCCTGATAGCGAAGATGCTGATCTTATGGCAATTCAATCCTATTCTTCCATAGCCAACAGGGTCTCTTATTGCTTTAATTTTACCGGACCCAGTGTTGCAGTCGATACTGCCTGTTCTTCATCAATCGTTGCATTGCAGATGGCAGTGGACAGCTTAAGAAAGGATGAATGCAGTTCTGCAATTGTCGGAGGGGTGAACTTATCACTGCATGACAGTAAATACAGCGCACTTAAGAAGATGGGATTAGTCAGCAGCCAAGACAGGACAAGCTGCTTTGGCAACGGTGACGGATTCATTCCGGGAGAAGGAATTGGGGCATTTGTCATAAAGAAGTTAAGTCAGGCGAAGAAAGACAAAAATCATATCTACGGAATTATTAAGGCAATTGGTATTAATCATACCGGCCGGACCAATGCATATTCCATGCCTAGTGCAGCGATGGAAGAAGATTTGATCCGTAAAACCATTCGCCGGGCGGGAATTCAAATCGGCGATATCAGCTATATAGAAAGTGCGGCAAATGGGACTACACTTGGTGATGCTACAGAATTCAGTGCGCTGAATAAGGTGTTTAGAGATACAAAATCCATCCCAATCGGCAGTGTAAAATCAAATGTCGGTCATTTGGAAGCCGCATCCGGAATGGTGCAGATTGCCAAGGTGCTATTGCAGTTTCAATTTAATCAGCTGGTTCCGACCATAAATGTTGATGAGATAAACCCGTTGATTGATATCAAAAGAAGTAATCTGGTGATTCAAAAGACACTGGAGCAATGGAATCGGATAAAGGCCTGGAGAGATAATACCGAACAGGAACTTCCGCGGATAGCACTCATTAATTCCTTTGCTGCCGGAGGCACCAATGCATGTACCATCATAGAGGAATATATCGGTAATTATCAAGAGGAAGCAGAGGATAAGAATCAGCAGGATTTTGTATTCTTATTTTCAGCGGACAATAAGGACAGCTTATTTATATACCTTGATTCGATGAAAGAATTTCTTATACATCAACAGGATATAACCATGCAAGATTTATCTTTCAGCCTTGCAAATAAAGTCTTTCTAAAAAATAAACTGGTTATTCTGGCGAAATATAGAGAGGAGCTCATAACGAAATTGAATCAAGTAATCGAAAAGACCGGGAATATACCGGGCGTATATAGGAACAGTGAAAGTAACGGAAGCGGTCTTTATCGAATTTTTAGAGAGAACAGGGAGCTAAAAGCATTAATTCAACAATGGACGAAGGAAAATTGTTTCAATGAGTTGGCAGAGATTTGGGTAAACGATATTCCTGTAGAGTGGAAGAAGGTGACAATGCTTCAAAAAGGCAGGAAAATAATGCTGCCGGTCTATACTTTCCATAGAGAAACACTCTGGATAACCAAATCATCTTCAAATGGAGAAGTTTTGAAAAAAGCGCAGACCAGCAATTTGGCGGTTCCGGAGAGCGCCTCAACAACAGAAACGGGCATGATAGAAGAAACAGAATCGAAAGAGCATATAATAACCGACTTACTATGTGAAATTATGAAGATACAGAAAAATGAGCTTAGTCCGGGGCAATCTGTCAGAGATATTGGATTTAATTCATTGTATGCGATACGACTGATTAATTCCATTAAGGATAAATATAAGTCAGAGATATCAATAAGACAGGTAATGAGCTGCCGTACGATAGAAGAACTGGAGAGTGAAATTGAAAAATGCATGATGCTTCAATAAAAGGAATGGGATGGTAAGGCAGAGCAGCATAATGCATTTGGAGGAAGAACAGTAGAAGAGGAAGGTGTTGATATTATTGAATTATAATGCATCGGAAATAGGAAAGAGATTTGAGCTTTCGCAGGGGCAGAAAGACTTATGGAATTATTCTAAATTAAATGCAGACAGTACCGCCTATAACGTTCCTATGTCTTATTATGTACAAGGTAACATAGAGCCGCTATTATTAAAAGAAGCCATTGAAGAAGTAGTTTCACGGCATGCTGTTTTTACTACCAGATTTATTGAAGATGAGAATGGACATGCTATGCAGGAATATCATAATGATTCTGTGATAGAAGTTGAGCTCTTAGAACGTGAGTTGAATAAAGAACAGATTATCGAAAATGAAATTAAAAAAGAAGCAAAAATAAAATTCATTTTAGAAGAGGGAAATCTGGCGAGATTTAAACTTTATCGGGCAAAAGACAATACGCTCATATTAATGATTAACATCCATCATATCATTTTTGACGGTTTGTCGATTAATATCCTGTTAAAAGACATCAAAGACACGTATACCAACCTTTATAACGGGAACGAAAAAAGAAATAATGTATCCTCCGATCACTATCCGTTTTTTGTTCAATGGCAGGAAGAAATGATAAAAAATGATATAAAAGGATATGAGTATTGGGCGGGGGAATTGAAACATGATATACCCAGTCTTCCTTTACCCAGAAAGAAGAAAGCTGGTACGAAATTATATCAAGGCGGATTGGTTCGTAAAGAAATAAATATAGGTATAAAGGAAAAGGCGGAGGTATTATGCAAAGAGTTAGGAATCAGCTCCTATGCATTTATCTTAAGTATCTATCACATTGCGTTAAAGAAATATAAAGAAGAGTTTGAAGCGGCAATCCTTTCGCCGTTTGTAAATCGTCTTCATAAAGAATATGAAAATGATATTGGTTTCTTTGTTAATATGATCATGATTACGAAAGAAGTTATGCCAAAAGATACATTTGCCTCTATTGCATCCGCATATCAGGATAAGATTTTTGAGTGCCTGCAATATGGTTATTACCCGCTTCAAAGCGTCAGGAAAAAGACCGGTGCAGACAAGATCGGGAATGCTGTTTTGTATTATCAAAATTGGGTAGATCAACTTTCCACAGAGAATGAGGAAGGGGAACTGATAAAACTAATCCATATCCCAACGATTTATCAGGAGGGAGAGTTCGAGGCGGTTTTTGAAATATTGGAATTATCGGATCGATTTATCATTAATTGTAGATATGATCAAAATGCATATACACAGGAAACGATGAATGAATTATGTAACCAATTTACCTATATCATGGAGCAGGTAACGCAAAATCCTAAAATTACTTATGAAAATATTAAAAACACAGATGATTTTGGTAAGAACTCACTCATCGATAAATGGAATGACACATTTGTTCCATTTGATAAAAACAGCAGAATTTACGACTTAATTGATGCAAATTCTTTGAAGTATCCGAATGATATTGCAATAACCTGCGGGCAGGACAAGATAAGTTATCAGGAATTGATGCAAAGAAGTGACAGGTTTTGCGCATATCTGAAAGGATGTAAGGTCAATTCGAAGGATGTGATTGGAATTTGTATGTCCCGTTCCATTAATATCATAATTGCTATGCTTGGTATTATGAAAGCGGACGCAATCTATTTGCCCGTTGATATGCTGTATCCGGAAGAACGGATTAGGTATATGCTTACGGATTCACAAGCAAAATTTGTGATAACGGATTGCAGTACACAAGAACAGATTGGCAAACTTTTGCCGGAAGACAGGATTATTGACCTGGGGCAGGCCGACAAGGCTGCTTTAGACCCGGTACAACAAATGATACCCAGAGTAAATGATGTGGTATATGTCCTTTATACCTCAGGATCGACGGGAAAACCTAAGGGAGTGCAGGTCTTACACCAGGGACTTTATAATTCATTGGTATCTTTTGCAAAGAAACCCGGATTTACAAAGGATGATTCTCTATTGGCAATTACAACGGTATGTTTTGATATTGCACAGCTTGAGATATTCTTGCCTTTAATTATGGGCGGAAGACTGGAATTTACAGAACAGCATGTCCTGGATGATATGGAACAGCTGATGGATAAGCTTCAGAATTCCGATACCAATGTATTTCAATCTACCCCGGCTACCTTAAAAGCACTTCTTTCTAACGGATGGCGAAACGAGAAAAAGCTTAAAGTACTGTGCGGCGGGGAAGAACTTAGCAGAACCCTGGCCAGAGAACTGCTTTTGAACAAAGTAGAGCTTTGGAATATGTACGGGCCGACAGAAACCACAATCTGGTCAACCATATCAAAAGTAGAAGACGCAGACAATATCACCATAGGAAGACCGATTGATAATACTCAGATTTATATTCTGGATGAAAATAAGAATATGCTTCCGATAGGAGAGGAAGGAGAACTCTATATATCCGGCAGTAGTGTGGCCAAAGGATATCTTGGAAAAGAAGAACTGACCAATGAGCGGTTTGTAGAAAATCCATTTCATCATTACGGTAATAAAATGTATCGGACAGGTGACTTAGCAAAATATCTTGATAATGGGGAAATCAAATACTGTGGCAGAATGGATGCCCAGGTAAAAATACGGGGATATCGCATTGAGCTGCAGGAAATTGAATTCCGTTTAAAAGAAATTAAAGGGGTTAATGATGCAGTTGCGGTGGTACGGGAGGATATACCGGGAAAGAAGATGATAGTAGCATTTATGATTTATCATGCTGCTAAGATAAAAGAGCCGGTATTAAGTAATGAGCTCTTAAAATGGCTCCCAAGATATATGATTCCAGTTAAGTACATTGCCCTAAATCATTATCCGACTACATTAAATGCTAAGATTGATCGTAAGAGCCTGTCGGAAAGAAACATACAGGAGTTACTTAAGCTATATGGAAGTGCTAAGATAGCCGAGAAAACGGTAAATTATTCAAAGGAAGAAGAAATCATAGATAAGCTAAAGGAAGAAATAGCAGCTTGTATGCAGGATATGAGTGATACTGTGCTTGAACTTAATGAAAAGGCTAACGTCGGTGAGTATGGCTTTGATTCGATTACCTTTCATGAATTGAGTAAAAGAATGAATGGGAAATTTGGTACGGATATAAATCCTACGATTTTTTATTCCTATGGTTCGATTGAGGAGATTGCACAATACTTGCATAACGAATATAGGGAAGAGATGATGAGGCATTACCATAGTAATGATACTGTAAGGAGTATAAAAGATCAGTTGCCGAAAGGGGATAAGGTTAATAAAGTTTCAGGGGGGGAGGAAAAAGCAGAGATTGCGATTGTCGGTATGTCAGGCCGTTTCCCGGATTCTGATAATCTGGATGAATTTTGGGATAATCTGATTAACAATAGAAATATGGTACAGGAAGTACCACTCGAACGCTGGGATTGGAGAGAATGCTATGGTGATTCCTCTACTGAAGAGAATAAAACCAACTCAAAATGGGGGGGATTTATTCATGATGTAGATAAGTTTGACAATACATTCTTCGGAATATCACCAAGAGAAGCAGAATTAATGGACCCTCAGCAAAGAATCATTCTCGAATGTGTCTGGAAAACTCTTGAAGATGCAGGACATAAAGCAAACGATTTACGCGGTTGTGATATGGGCGTATTCATTGGAAGTACCGGTTCTGATTATATGGGTATGATGAATAAAATTGACGGTTATACATTAACAGGAGTAGCAAAAAGTGTAATAGCAAACCGTGTATCCTACCTCTATGATTGGCATGGACCAAGTGAACCTGTGGATACCGCATGTTCAAGTTCCTTAGTAGCAGTTCATAGAGCTGTCATGGCAATCTCAAATGGGGAATGTACACAGGCGATTGCCGGTGGAGTGAACATTATGCTCAACCCATTTGCCTATATTGCTTCCAGTAAAGTGGGGATGTTGAGTGAAACTGGTGCGTGTAAAACCTTTGATAAAGACGCTGACGGTTATGTCAGGGGAGAGGGAGTCGGGACTATTTATCTAAAACGCCTGGATAAAGCCATAGAAGATCATGATCAAATCTATGCAGTGGTAAAGGCTACTGTAGAAAATCATGGTGGAAAGGCAAATTCGCTGACGGCACCGAATCCCAATGCGCAAGCCGGTTTGTTGGCAGCAGCTTATAAAAAAGCGCATGTGGATCCAAGACTGGTAAGTTATATTGAAACTCATGGGACGGGGACGTCACTTGGAGATCCCATTGAAGTCAATGGATTAAAGAGTGGATTTCAGACCTTGTATGAAAAGAATGGACTTGTTGTTTCGAAAGATTTTACCTGTGGACTGGGTTCCGTGAAAGTGAATATCGGACATCTTGAAGCAGCAGCGGGAATTGCATCATTAATTAAGGTTTTGTTGTCACTAAAATATAAATATATTCCTTCAAATATCCATCTGAAAGAACAAAATCCATATATTAATCTGGCAGACAGCCCATTTTATCTAATTAGGGAAGGGAAAGAGTGGGAGCCGGTCATTATCGATGGGAAAGCACTTCCCAGACTTGCGGGTATCAGTTCATTTGGGTTTGGCGGAGTCAATGCACATGTTATCTTGGAGGAATATGCAGGTCAAAGAAGCAGCAGAGGAGAGGAACAGGAAAGCTATATTATTCCACTGTCTGCAAAGAATAAGAATAGTTTATTGGAGACGGCAGAAAAGCTTCTTGAATTTTTAAGAAATGACAACCATGGCAGTCTGAAAGACATAGCGTTTACATTACAGGATGGCCGGGAAGAGATGAAGTATAGAGCTGTTTTTGTAGTTCATACAACCGGAGAATTAATGGACGGGCTAAAGGCGTATATACAAAATGAAAATTATGCGGAGAATGAAATAGAGCATCGGCTTCAAGGCCTGCCATTAGAAGAAAATCTGGAAGAAAAATTAAGGACCGCCAAGAAATGGTTAAGCGGAGAAACTATTCCTTGGAATCAATATTATGATATGGAACAAAATCCGCCCTGGAGAATTTCGCTGCCGGCATATTCCTTTTGCAAAGAAAGATTTTGGTTTGAGGATGTGAATCAGCAGCAAAGTACGGAAGGATTAAATGAGGAGCCAATTAAACCGTATATGCCTGGGAATGCAACATATACGGAAAGTCTAGATCCGGGTTATAGTTATCTAAGTCATCATAGGGTAGGAGAAGAAATTATCGTTCCTGGTGCGTTTCAAATAGAAACGGCAAGGAAGTATGGTGCACTATCAGGTAAAAGGAAAGTCAGTGCTATTACAGAGATAATGTTTTATCAACGGCTTCCTATTTTGGAAAGAAAAGAAATTAAAATTGATATTGTTAGTGAGCAGGATAAAGCGACATATTCCATTCAGGATAAAGAAAGCGGGGAAATCTATTCCCAGGGCAGGTACTTATTTGACGAAAAGAGTAATGAGGCGAAAATATTCAATATAAACGATATTATGAATGATTTGGATGTGCAAAAAGCAAAAGACGAGTGCTATTTGCTATTTGACAGCTATCAATTTCATTATGGCCCTGTTTACCAGGTAATTGAAACGATTTCCTATAATGAGAATAGTGCATTGTCTAAGTTATCAATCCCGATGCAGGGGAGGAATGATCTTGACGGGTTTACCCTTCATCCTTCTATTATGGATGGAGCTTTGCAAACAGTATTGGTACTCTTAGGCGCTGACAAATCAAATGGGACAGAGAAGGAGATATATTTCCCGTTCTCAATAGAGCGAATAGACATTTTATCGAAACCAATGAAAGAATGCCTGGTATATGCAAGAGAAATATTGCAGAATAATAAAAATATAAGAAAATTTGACCTTTATATCATGAATTCTGATGGGGAAGTATTGGTTGCGATTAAAAATTACTTGATTAAGAAGGTAGCTTTCAAACCGAAGAATGTCCCCGAAGTTCATCAGAAAGTATATCTCAAAGAAGCAGAAAGGGAGGATGATGTTATCTTTAATCATGATATCGAAGTATCAAATACAGTGATTATTCATAATGATGTCGATTTTCATGAAAAAGCGGTAAAAGATCAAAATCTGAAAAGTGTATTTCCGATGCATTCTGTGGGGGAGGAAGACTTTGCATTAATATTCAAAGAAGTATTGACTGAAAATAGTTTCATTCAAAATATTGTAGTAATACAGAATAATCCTATTTGGAGCGATGACGGGAACATAGAACGAAGGAGGATGGATGAGGCATGGTTACAAAATTTGTATCGGCCGATCCTTCGGGTGTTACGGGCATTGTTAAGAAATAAGCTGATACGTCCAATTAATTTTATAGTAATCCACCAGGCTGAGGATAATAGGGCAGTCACAGCATTTAGTGATGCAATTGGCGGAATGTTAAAATCAGTCAGCTTGGAAAATCCCCTGGTAAAGACAGCGCTCATTAAGTATGTAGGAATTAAGCAACCAACAAAAGAATTATTAAAAATTGCCATGACAGAGGCTTCCTATGGTATCCCGCATCAGGATGTGATTTATCGGAATGAAGTCAGAAGCCATAAGGTATTTGAGCAAATAGGAATGATACAAAAAGAGGATCAAACAATCAATATCGGAAAGGATGACATAGTTATCATTACCGGTGGAGCGGGGAAACTTGGTTTACTCTTTGGCAGCTACCTGACAAATACATGGGATGCAAAAGTGATTCTTTGCGGCAGAAGAAAAGAAGAAGAACTTTCCAGGGAAGAACAAGATTGTTTGAACCGTATGCAAAGTAAGGTTACATATATTTCCGCGGATGTCACAAAGTATGAGGAAGCAGAGAATTTAGTTACATGCGTAAAGGAAAGATATGGTAAGATTACCGGTATCATTCACGCGGCAGGTTTAATCAGGGATTCCTATCTGATGAAAAAAGGGGAAGAAGACTTCTTTCATGTGTTATCACCGAAAATATTGGGAGTGGTCAACCTTGATCTGGCCAGTAAAGATGAGTCTTTGAAATATTTTATTATGTTCTCTTCCGTGTCTGCATTGGCCGGTAATGCCGGGCAAAGTGACTATGCAATGGGCAATTGTTTTTTGGATCACTTTATCAAGCATAGAAATGAATTAGTATCCCAGGATAAGCGGTGTGGTAAGTCCAGTACAATCAACTGGACATTATGGAAAAACGGTGGCATGCAGGTTGTATCTTTTGTAAAGGATTCGATATTTAACCAATGGGGTATTCATGAACTGGATAATGAAAACGGATTGGAAATGTTCCATAAGATAATAGCATCAGGTGAGACTCAAGTTTTACCTTTGTTGGGAGATAGTGATAAGATTAATCATGTCTTCCTGGAGAAGAAGAGTCCTAAAATACGAAGCAGAAAAGGAGGGCGAAAAGTGGTAAAGAATGAAAATCTTAAGTATTCTCTGGAAGATTATCTAAAACATATCATTGCAGGTGCGACGAAGCTCTCTCTTAATAAATTATCGAGTCAGGGAGCGTTTGATGAGTATGGAATTGATTCGGTAATCATTATGGATTTGAATAAGGAGCTAAGTCAAATATTCGGGGAACTTCCTAAGACATTGTTTTTTGAATATAACAACATTGAGGATTTGGCCGAGTACTTAATGAAAAGTAATGAAGAAACAGTAATAAAGCAATTTGGTAAAAAAGAATCAGACAGTGAAATAGAAATGATAGAAAGTTCGGATGAATATGACTTTTCGGTTACAGGCAGAGAAGAAAACTCCGATACCGAGAAACAAACTGATGATTGGAAAGTGACCGAAAACGAGAATAGGTTACAGACGGATATTGCTGTAATTGGACTTAGCGGTATATTTCCGATGGCAGATAATATGGATGATTTTTGGAACAATCTTATGGAAGGCAGGGATTGCATTACGGAGGTTCCGAAAGAACGTTGGGACTATAAAAAGTATTATGATAAGGAAAAAGGTGTTCGGGGAAAATCCTATACCAAATGGGGAAGCTTTTTGGATGATATTGATAAATTTGACCCGTTATTTTTCGGGATATCTCCGATGGAAGCAGAAATGCTTGATCCCCAGGAAAGACTTTTTATGGAGACAGTATATCATGCTATGGAGGATTCGGGTTATACGAAAGATAGTCTAAAAGACAGCAATGTAGGTGTGTATGTAGGTGTTATGTGGGGGCAGTATCAGCTTTACGGAGCAAATCCGCTCAGTGACGGGACAGTTATTGTTCCGGCTTCTTCCTATGCTTCTATTGCAAACCGAATCTCATATTTCTTTAATTTCAGAGGACCGAGTATCGCTCTTGATACCATGTGTTCCTCCTCGCTTACTGCGATTCATCTTGCCTGTAACAGTATTATAAGCGGAGAGCTGGATTTGGCGGTTGCGGGCGGTGTGAATTTAACTGTACACCCCAACAAACATGTATTCCTAAGCCAGACGAAGTTTGCTTCCTCCGACGGCAGGTGCCGTAGCTTTGGAGAAGGCGGGGATGGCTATGTCCCCGGGGAAGCGATAGGAGCAATTATCCTTAAACCACTTGGTAAGGCAATCAAAGATGGGGATAACATTTATGGAGTAATCAAGGGGACAAGCATCAATCATGGCGGACGGTCGAATGGATATACTGTGCCTAATGTAAAACAACAGGCAAGTGTGATAAAGGAAGTTTATGAGAAATATAATATCAATCCCAGAACGGTCAATTATATAGAAGCACACGGAACCGGTACTGCACTTGGTGATCCCATTGAACTATCAAGTATGACGAATGCATTTCGCCAATATACAAAAGACCGGCACTTTTGCTCCATTGGTTCAGTGAAATCCAATATAGGTCATTGTGAATCGGCTGCAGGAATCGTTGGTATAATTAAAATCTTACTACAGATGAAATATAAGAAGCTGGTACCGTCGATTCATTCAAAAAAATTGAATAAGAATACAAATTTTGATGAGACTCCGTTCCATGTCCAGCAAATAGTAGAGGATTGGAAGCAAGTTGTTCTTAATGAAAACGGTGAAATGAAACAATATCCGAGAAGAGCTGCCATTAACTCCTTTGGTGCCGGCGGAGCAAATTCTCATATCTTATTAGAAGAGTATACGAAAAACGAGGTTCCCTCAACAGAGGAAGAAAATTTATTTGTTTTTTCTGCTAAGGATAAAAACAGACTATTAGAAAATGTAAAGGTAATGCTTGCATTTTTAGATAATCCGGATGACGGCAACAGGCAAACATTGATACTTCATAAAGTGCTTGAGATACTTTCGAAGCAGATTGATATTGACATGGAAAGCATCGATAAAAATGCATTAATCAGTGAATATTTGATAACACCGAACGAGCTCATGAAAATGATTGACTCAGTCAACACCGAATTTTCTCAGATGAGTGCCTTTGATATTAACACACTTATTGACCATCCTTCGATTACGGAAGTGGCTTTAGAAATTGAACAGAGATTGACAAGGGAAGGTAAAGTAGGATGGAATACATCCTCCGGAGATATTGGAAGCACTAATAAAGTAATGCCTGTCAGAGCAGAAGTTTCTATGAAAGATGTGGCCTACACTCTTCAAATCGGAAGAGAAGCGATGAATGAAAGACTCGCCGTATTAGCCGGTTCCATATCCGAATTAAGAATGAAATTGCAGGAATATGCCGCGGGGAATACTATTTCTGAAGGTATCTATGCAGGAAACACAAAAGATACCAATCATTTGGTGGATGAGATGATTTCTGATGAAGAAGGACAGGCGTTTCTTAGAAACATTATGAGAAATCGAAGATTTGGTAAATTAGCTGTATTATGGACTTCCGGAGTTGATATTGAATGGGAGGAATTATACCGGAGCAGGAAGTGCAAGAAGGTATCGCTGCCGGGATATGCGTTTAGAAAAGATGTATGCTGGCTGCCCGAAGAGTTATTGGAACCAAGAGTGATTGCATCCGGTAACGCAGGGATTGCAATGGAAACAGCAGAAGCAAAACGAAGCTATCCGGATACGTCAGGTATGATTTATCGCCCTCGTTATAAAAAAGCAGATACCAAGCCGGTTGAGGTTAAGACAGAGGATAAAAATATACTGGTGGTATACGAAGATAGTGATTTGTCAAGAACGATGGTAAGAGAACTTAGACACCGGGTGAATGATTCCTGTGTTTGGTCAATTGAACTTGGTAAATCAAATCAGGTTCGACAGGATAATCAATGGAGCATAGATGTCAATGATAGGAATGGCTTTTCATTGGCAGCCGATCATCTGACACAGATAGATGAGATTTATTTTCTTGCCCTGCATAAATTTGATTTTGACTCGATTGACCTATATCAAAGCTTTCATGAATTTGAATCAGTAACGATAGTAGCACTGCATAGATTAGTAAAAATGTTAGAAGAAAGAGACCTGCTGACAAAAGAACTTGAATTTATATTAATTACTAATAATTCCTGCATGGTAGGCTATGAGAGCTCCTATAATGCGTTTGGTGCGGCTTTACTTGGTTTTATGAAAGTATTTGCAAAAGAATATAATAAAGTACGTACGCTATTTATTGATTTGGAACAGGAAGAGGTTTCGGATAAGGCAACAAGGGATTTGTTCTTCTCATTAAGCGGTACCAGAGGAAGTCTGCAAAGTTATGCTCTTAGAATGAATGAGGTATATCAATTCGTGCTGGAAGAAGTTGAAATGCCCAATATTACCAGGAGCAGACTGGTGGAACATGGGGTATATGTTGTCCTCGGCGGAAGCGGAAATGTCGGTGAAAAGCTTTGCAGCTATTTAAGCGAAGAAGTAAAAGCAAACATTGTAGTTGTAGGGCGCAGCGAATACAGTGAAAAGATCAAACGGATTGAAGAGGCGGTTCATACCGGTGGAGGCGAATTCGTATACCTTAAGGGAGATATTGCTAAGTATGAGGACATGAAGGAAGTATTTGCAGCGGTTATGGAGCGGTTCGGTACGATTAATGGGGTTTTTGACCTGGCGATGCTTCTTAATTACAGTCCAATTAATACCCTTACGGAAGAAAATCTGTTAAGCGAACTTTCAACAAAGGTGAAAGGAAGCGTTGTTCTGGGGAAAGTAATCGAAGAATACTGTAAGTATTGCATTGATTTTGTTACATTCTTCTCCTCCGGGGAAGCCTTTACCGGAAATCCGGGGTGGAGTACCTATGCGCAGGGATGCTGTTTTGAAGACTTATACGCAAGATATCTTAGAGATATCAAGGATATTCCTGCAATAGTTATTAACTGGGGATTTTGGGACAAGGAAGGTGACCCGTACATTGAAAAGTATAAGGATAGAGGCATTCGGCCATTAACGAAAGAAATCGGGATGAACTTATTGGAACAGGTGTTATCTTGCGATATCGCTCAGGTTATGGCTTTGGATGTAGAACCAAAGATTCGCAGTTTGATGGGTGTGGATGAGAGTAAAAAGGTTGAGATTTATACAAAACTTTCTGCTCATAGATCAAAATTGGAGCAGGTAATGTTAAAATTGATGAATGAAGCCAACAGCTGGGAAGAACTATTGGGCCATGCGGGACAGCTTGCCGGCCAATTGCATTGCAAAATTGCATTTCTTAGCGATAGGAAGCAAAATTCCCCTTATCTTGAGGATAGTGCCGTTGATGTAATCAAAGAAGATGAACTTAATAGGATTGAGGAGCAATATTATGATATGATACTTGCTGATTTGGATAACATTACAATAGATTTCAGCGATATCAATCTTATAAAAATGCATTTGAAGCAAAATGGTATATTATTGATTGGAAGCACTGCAGACTATAACAAGACAGAAATTTGCTTAAAATACCTAAGGGTCAATGGATTTGGTCCGGTGATATGTCATAGTGACAGGCAAAAATACGGAATCATAATCAGTGACGGAAAGGCAGTCAATGATAAGAAACCAAAAGCGGAGAAGGGGAATGACTTACCAGGCAAGAGATCAGAGGAAAGGGAAAAAGTACCACAGGATGTCATAACTGAGGTAACTATGGATAGTATCAAGACGTATATCAAGCAAGTTTTTTCCAGAATATTAAAACTGGATGAGGATAGATTTGATGATCATACGGATTTTACTGAGTTC
Source organism: Anaerocolumna xylanovorans DSM 12503 (assembly GCF_900143645.1). Classification (GTDB taxonomy): domain Bacteria; phylum Bacillota; class Clostridia; order Lachnospirales; family Lachnospiraceae; genus Anaerocolumna; species Anaerocolumna xylanovorans. Next base: position 736,132 of record NZ_FRFD01000003.1, read on the forward strand.
GGTGTGGATTCATTAATTATAACAGATATTCATAAAGAATTCGAAAAGGACTTAGGTAAACTGGTGGTAACATTACTTGCCGAGAACAATACCATTGAAAAATTAGCAAACTATTTTATGAAGAATTCCTTTGCCACAATAAAGGAAACGCTTAATCCGGGTATGCATAAGATTGAGGAGAAGGATATATCTGAAATAGAGATACCCGCATTCAAAATTATTAATTCGCTGGAAGAAAGCGATATCCCTGAGTATCTTAAGAACTATGGTAATTTGTATCGCAGCGGGGAACTTCGCACCATGGCTAAGCAAAGGGAGGCGCAAGCTGCGGTCAATACAGAGTCTGACAAAATGGTGCATATGCTTGTCATGACAAAATATCACGCGGAACTTGAGGTGTTTATAATCGGGAGAGGGATTCCCTTACTGTTCATTCCAGCCATTGGTCTGACCGCCCCGACTTGGATTAATCAGATAGAAAAGTTCAAGGACAAATATCAATTAATTATTATTCATCATCCGGGATACGGGTTAAGCGGTATTCAGGATGATATTGGCGGAGAAACTGTGGTCTTAGCATTTGCGGATGTTCTTGATCAGTTAGGAATTAATAAAGTCCATTTGGTTGCATCCTGCTTTGGCGGGATTGCCGGGCAGCAATTTGCATTCCGATACCCGGAAAGAACAGCTTCTGTTATTTTGTGCGGTGCATTCTATAAAAACTTTGGATTGCCGAATATTTCAATTGAGGATATCCCGATTGATAAAATGAGTGAAGCTACTCAGATGGTTGCCGGAGGTATAGTGAATGATTTTGATAAGATTATCAGCAAGAATCCTGCGATGGAACAAGTATTTAACGAGGCAAGGGAACTGCTCCTGAACAGCCAGTGCGTCAATGCTTTGGTTGTTATGAGATATATCGGACAAATATTGACCGTTAATACAAATAAACTGTTAATCAGTATCAAGGCCCCTACTTTGTGTGTGGCAGGCTCGGAAGATACCATAGTTGATATCAATGATTCCAAATACATAAGTCAGAGTGTGGTAAACGGAAGCTATCAGGAAATTGAAGGAGCAGGTCATTATCCTTACTTAACACACCAAGAGGAGTTCAATGAGATTATGCAGGAGTTCCTTACTATGCACACAAGGGAAGAGACTTAAAAATAATACGGATAGGATTATGGAGAAATTAGATGAAGGTTGCGGTTTTTGAAAGCAGTGAATATAAGAAAACATTTTCTGTCTGCATTGAAAGGATGAGCTCAATCATTCAAGACCATTCTCTCAATTATTATTTAAGCAATAAGGAAAAGGCAGAATTAGAAAGCATTGCCTTTGAAAAACGAAGAAAAGAGTTTGTATTAGGTAAACAGGTAAGCAAAAAAGCAATATCTATGCTGTCCGTTCAGAATGAATTTGCGGATATATCAATTGAACATGGAATTTTTCATCAGCCGATTGTAAAGTTAGGTACCAATGAAAATATTCAGATCAGCCTATCACATTGTAATAAATATATTGTTGCAATCGCATTCAATGAAAGTTTCCCATGTGCAATTGATATAGAAGCGGTCGTGCCTAAGAATGGAGAAATCATTCATAGCCAGTTAACTGAGGATGAAAAGAATTTTTTAGTGAAGTTTGAAAATGAGAAAGCCATGATGTACACTGTATTGTGGACGGCGAAGGAAGCAATCTCCAAAATACTGAAAACAGGTCTTACCTCAGAACTAAATCTATATGAAATTAATGAAATACAAAAAGAAGGTAAAATCTTTCGGGGTACCTTTAAGAACTTTTATCAATATGAATTCATTGCAAGAAGGTATGGTGATTGTATTTGTACCATTGCCTTGCCCAAAAATGCAGGCATCTTACGTAAAGATAAATTGATTCAACTTAATACATGGAAAGATCCATTAAAATTCCAGGAAAGGTGTCACATGGAAAAAAACCAGGATATTGAAGTTGTTGTATTGCGGATGCAAAGAAGAGAAATGATAAACTATACTTACATTTTGATGGATTCCTATCAAAGAGAAGCGATTATCATTGATCCTGCATGGGAAATGGATAAAATCATAAATACGGTTTCCACCTATGGTGTAAGGGTATCTTCCATTTTGCTGACGCATTATCATTACGATCATACAAATCTTGTGGAAGATCTGCTTGATTTATACAATTGCGAGGTATATATTGGCCTGGATGAAATTAATTATTATAATTTTAAATGTAGAAATCTACAACCGCTTTTTGACGGTGGATCAATACCCTTGGGAAATGATAATATCATAAGTATAGAAACACCAGGACATTCAAGAGGCAGTATGTGTTTTCTGATAAATAATAAATTATTTACGGGAGATACATTATTTATGGAGGGCTGCGGTGTATGTGATATGAAGGGCGGTAACGCTGCGGATATGTATGCCAGCATCCAAAAAATCAAGAGATATGTAGACAGCAATACCTTAGTTTATCCGGGGCACTGCTTTCTCTTACCGGTTGGTCAAAAGTATGATAAGGTGTTAGAAAATAACATCTATCTGCAATTAAATGATAAAGAACGGTTTGTAGAATTTAGGATGCGTAAAAATCAAACACAGATCCGGTTTAAATAAAGATGCTGTAATCAAATAAACTAACGTGAAATAAGGAGTGAGAATTAATTTACTATGACAAATAGAAAAATACTGCATATTGATATGGATGCTTTTTTCGCTTCTATTGAACAACGGGAAAGACCGGAACTAGTGGGAACTCCGGTTATCATAGCCGGGGATCCCAATAAAAGGGGAGTGGTATCTACCTGCTCCTATGAAGCAAGAACATATGGAATTTATTCCTCCATGCCTTCTAAAACGGCACATGTCCTATGTCCGAATGCAACCTTTATTAAACCGAGAATTGATTTTTATAAAACGATATCTAATACCATATTCGATATCTATAAAGAATATACAGAGTTAGTGGAACCTTTATCCTTAGATGAGGCATTTATTGATGTTACTTATAATAAATACGATATCAAATCAGCAGTGGAGATTGCCAAAGAAATCAAAAGGAAAATTAGAGAGAAGACGAATCTAACAGCATCTGCCGGTGTTTCTTTCAATAAATGTCTTGCGAAGATAGCCTCTGATTATAGAAAGCCCGATGGACTTACAGAAATTACAACAGAGAACTACCAACAGATGATTGACGTATTACCAATCGAAAAATTCTTTGGCATCGGTAAGGTTTCGCTAAACCAATTTCATCAACGGGGAATATTTACCGGGAAGGATTTACGGGAACTATCCGAAGCAAATTTAGTTGAGATCATGCATAAAAGAGGGTCAATCATATATCAAAATATAAGAGGAATTGATGACCGGGAAGTTGATCCGGACAGGCAGAGGAAGACTCTTGGGAAAGAAATAACCTTTGCAATGGATATTACTACAGGAGCTGATATACGCAGTCACTTTGAAGAAGTGGCAGTACGTTTGGAAAAAGAATTAATCAATAGAAAGATTAAAATAAAGACCGTAATCATAAAAATAAAGTATTTCGATTTTTCAATCATTACCAAAAGATATACCTGTGATAATTATATACAAAGCAAAAATGAGATTATGTATTGCATCGATATATTGCTGAAAAAATGTAAATTAGAAAAAGACATACGGCTGATTGGAATATATACATCCAATCTTTTGGAAGGAGAGGAAGAGAATAAGCAGCTATCTTTATGGGATTTATAATCCATAAATTTTTACTAAGTTTAACTCCCCTGATCCCTCATTCATGAGGGGTCAGGGGAGTTAAGAGTTTCGAAAGGATTTTCCTCTTTTACAGCTCTCCATTTACAATTTTGCTGCTCAGAGTTTGTATGTTGATACGAATTGCCTCAATTACTTTTAAGAATTCATCATCGGGTTTTCCTGTCGGATCATCCAGCCCCCAGTCTTCACGATGCTTACATGGCAGAAATGGGCATTGCACATTGCAGCCCATTGTTATTACGATATCCACAGGCGGTATATCATCCAACAATTTAGAGTATTGCGTCTGCTCCATATCAATGCCATAGAGCTGCTTCATAATGCGCACGGCATCTTGATTTATTTGAGGTTTGGTTTCCGTTCCGGCAGAGTAACTTTCAAAAACATCTGCCGCGAAGTGTTTGCCCAATGCCTCGGCAATTTGACTGCGGCAGGAATTGTGGACGCAGATAAATGCGGTTTTCGGTTTAGCGTTCATTTTGTACCCCTTTCTTTCGTGGTACGCCGTATTCGTCGAAGTACTTTCCTTTGAGATACAGAGACAGGCGGACCAGCAGGATCATTACCGGTACCTCAATAAGAGGCCCAATGACAGCAGCAAACGCCTGACCGGAGCCAATTCCAAAAACAGCGACGGATACTGCGATGGCAAGCTCGAAATTGTTACTGGCTGCGGTAAAGGATAATGTTGCGGCCTGATCATAGTGGAATCCACTTTTATAGGAAATAAAAAAGCTGATCGTAAACATCAATACAAAGTAAATCAGCAGAGGAACCGCAATCCGTATAACATCCAATGGCAATTGCACAATAAGATGTCCTTTGAGTATGAACATGATGATAATCGTGTAGAGTAGTGCAATCAGTGCAAGGGGCGAGATTTTCGGAAGAAAGGATTGGTTAAGCCATTCCTTGCCTTTGATGCGGATGATAGAAAAGCGTGTGACGATTCCGGCAGCAAAAGGAATTCCTAAATAGGTCAGAACACTTTTCGCTACCTCCCAAATAGAGACATGGACTGATTTTCCGCCCCAGGACAGGTGCAAAGTGTTGGGGATTATCGTAAGGAACAACCAGATGTAAATCGAGTAAAGTAAAATCTGAAAGAATGCATTCAGTGCGACCAATGCAGCACAATACTCATTGTCTCCCTTGGCAAGCGTGTTCCAGATAATCACCATAGCTATACAACGGGCAAGTCCGATGACGATAATGCCGGCGGCATATTCCGGTTTGTCCGGTAAAAAAATGACAGCAAGCAAAAACATCAAGACCGGTCCAATAATCCAGTTCTGCAAGAGTGAAAAACTAAAAACCCGTTTATTGTTGGTCACCTTGCCAATTTCCTCATATTTTACTTTGATGAGCGGCGGGTACATCATCAGAATTAATCCTACCGCAATGGGCCATGAGATGGTACCTGTACTAAGACTATTTATTGTGTTCGCTGCCGATGGAAAAAAGTTGCCCGCTGCAATGCCGACCGCCATAGCAAGAAAAATCCATAACGTAAGAAAACGGTCTAAAAAAGATAGTTTGCCATCTGCTTTTTCCAATTGTTTGCCCTCCTTTTATTAAAATCAATCTTTTGAACTGGAATTGCAATTGTTGACTTGGACTTTACCAAATAATTTCTCATATCGAAAAAAGTTGATATGTTGTGCCAAAGAAAAGCCATCGTAGGGATGACTTTCTTAATTACAGCATTGGTCAGGCTGTTGCTCTGCATAAGGCGTGGTAATTTTCACTAAAAGTTCTTTTGTGTAGTTACTTCCGGATTCGCTTAAACGGTAATGCGTCCATTTACCTTCCTGCCTGCTTTCTACAATACCGGATTCGCATAAAATTCTCATATGATAAGACAAAGAAGATTGGCCTATATCCATCTCATCTATTAAGATACAGGCACACTTTTCGCCGCTGCGCAAAAGCTCCAGGATTGCAAGGCGCTTTTCATCACAAAACGCTTTAAATACCCTGGCGTTTTTTTCGTATTCGTTTTCTATTTCTTTCACCTCACATCAAATATTTTTGATATGAACATTATATGTGTCAAATCAAATTTTGTCAATCTGAAAGAAGAAAAACAATTTGGTTTCTCTTTCTTATTTTTAAACGCAATCTTTAGAAATTCTTTCATTTTATATGATGCTGTCTTTTATTTTTATCCGTTACAATTATAAAAAACAAAAAAGATGTTTTTTAACTACGTATTTACGAAAGGGGTTAAAATGGAACATATCAATGTACATGTAAGATGCTATAAAAAGTCGATTTTAAAAAGAAATTCATCTACCGGTAATCTTGCCTTAAAGGCTTTCCCTTCTTTCTTAAAATGTTGTATAATAAGCCTGATTAAGAAAAAGAAAATGTCTGGGAGGAACTATGGAGGCTTATCGTATATTAGTGGTGGAAGATGACAGAGAAATCTTGGAGGGAATAGGGATATACCTTAAGAATCTTGGGTATGTGGTCTTTAAAGCGGAAAACGGAAGAGAAGGGCTTTCCATAGTGGAAAAGGAGACTATCCATCTTGCCATTGTAGATATTATGATGCCGGGAATGGATGGCATTACCATGACCATGAAAATCAGGGAAAAGTATGACTTTCCTATTATCATGCTGACAGCCAAATCCGAAGAGATTGATAAACTGACTGGCTTTCAATGCGGTGCAGATGACTATGTAACAAAACCTTTTGCTCCCCTGGAGCTTTTGGCCAGGGTGAATTCCCATCTGCGCAGATATAGAAAGTATCTGGATGTCTTAAGTGATAAAGAGAAGACAGAGGAGAATGTATATATGGTGGGAGGGCTGGAGCTGAATGAGAATACCGTTACGTTAAGTGTGGACGGCAACCTGGTAAAGGTTACACCTCTGGAATTTAAGATACTTGCCCTTTTGATGAAGAATCCTGGAAGAGTATTCTCAGCTGAGGAGATTTATGAAAAGGTCTGGAATGAGCGTGCGATAAATACGGATACCATTATGGTACATATCCGTAATCTTCGGGAGAAAATCGAATATAACCCGAAGGACCCAAAATATTTAAAGGTGGTGTGGGGTGTTGGATACAAAATTGAAAAACAACAGCGGTAGAAGAGGAGCCGGACTATTTATAAGTATAGTGATTCTCTCTCTTCTTGCATCAGCAGTCCTATTATTTTATAAACCGATTGTTGAGAATGCAAAAGGATTTATTGAGACTTCAAAATCGACCAGGGAAAAGGATTTGGAAAACTTAAAGGAATCCGAAGAGGATACTTTTCTGGAGAACTTATTTAAAAGCAATTACGTATTAAAATGGGAACTGGAACGTCAGATAGATAATAAAAAGTATAGTGCAAGTGATATTTTTTCAAATAATACCGGAGTTTTTGATATTACTGAAAATACGGAAAATGCCGATCCAAATGACAGCTACGAAGCATTTAAAGATGATTTTAATGAGATGATGGACAGCTGGAATTATGAGTTTTTTTACACTACGCTGCCTAGTTACCAGCTTGAATATTATGTAGTGGACAATAAAACTGGAAATTATCTGACTAATACCGGAGCGAAGTTTTCAGCCTTGCTTAATGATAAAGAGGACGCCAAAAATATAAAAGACGGATATTATTTTTGTACTATGATGCAGTTTGATAAGGATGGGAATCTTAGTATACCTTATTTTCAAGGATTATCAAATGAAAAGAAGAATGCCTACCTAAGCTTTAACCTGACACAGCAAATGGTCGACAGGAACTGGAATAATGCAGCCTGGTATGCCAGCAGAGTAAAGAGACTGGCAGGTATGACAGTTGTGTATGGTGTTAAATCGGCATCCCTTCTTCAAAGTGATTATTTAAGCCAGGAAGACTATATGAGCTACTGGGTAATAAATGAAGCTTACAATAGGGGGGGCGCTGTTTACCTCTATGCAGGCAGTTTCCTATTGGTTATGTTACTTGGATTTCTTCTTCCTGCCATTAAACCCTTAGGAATTGGAAAGGGAATAGAGGCTAAGGTTCCGGTAGAAATATGGGGTCTTGGAATGGCGTTTACCTTTGCAATATATGAAGAAGGAATTCTGACTCTTATAAAGGAAACCGTAACAGGTGATGTATTTTTATTGAGTGGAAACCATATTTTTAACGAAGGAATTGCAAGCGCGGTAGTGAATGTCTTTAATATCCTGGTTTGGCTGTTTATATTCTTTGTCTGGTTTGCGGCAGCTCTTTCTATCCGGGAACTATTTATTAAAAAGCCGGTAAGATACTTAAAGGAAAATACGCTGACCTTTCGTTTCTTAGGTTGGGTTGGAAGAGTGACTAAAAGGGGATACCATTATGTGACCTCCTTTGATATGAGTAAGAAGGATAACAAAAAGCTTATTCTTCTCCTTGGCGGCAATCTCTTTCTCATGATACTGTTTTGCTCCATGTGGGGAGTGGGTATATTCGGGGCGATTATCTATACGGGAGTACTTTTCTATTTTATTAACAAGTACAAGAAGAAGGTAACCGCTGATTATAAAGCCATAACGGAGGCAGCAGTCAGGATATCCGAGGGTAACTTAGAGGGGACAATAGATGAGGATTTAGGGATATTTAATCCTTTAAAAGAACAGCTCATGAAAGTACAGCAGGGATTTCGTAAGGCAGTGTTAGAGGAGACCAAGAGCCAGAAGATGAAAACAGAGCTGATTACCAATGTATCCCATGATTTAAAGACTCCTCTGACGGCCATTATAACCTACGTGGATTTGTTAAAGGATAAGAATCTGACCGAGGAGCAGATTGATTCCTATATTGAGACTTTAGACAGAAAGGCTCTCCGGCTTAAAATCCTTATTGAGGATCTGTTTGAAATGAGTAAGGCTGCCAGTAATACCATTGCCATGAACCCGGTAGAGGTGGATCTGACGGCATTGATAAAACAGCTCCATTTTGAGTTAAGTGACAGGATAGAAAAGGCGGATATTGACTTTAGGGCCCGAATTCCGGAAGAGAAGGTCGTTGCATGGCTTGACAGCGATAAGACTTACCGGATATTTGAAAATCTCCTTATAAATATGTGTAAATATACACTTCCAAATTCCAGAGCTTATCTGGATATGGAGCTAAAGGAAAAAGAGGTGTTTGTCACTGTACGTAATATATCCCAGGCAGAACTGGATTTCTCAGGAGAGGAAATTGTGGAGCGTTTTGTAAGAGGAGATAAGGCGAGAAACTCGGAAGGATCCGGCCTCGGCCTTGCCATTGCCAAGAGCTTTACAGAACTTCAGGGAGGAACATTTCAGGTAATAACGGATGGGGACTTATTCAAGGTAGTAGTTGGATTTAAGATACTCTAAGAGCGGCAGGTTTCAATTAATTTGATTTTATATGTGCCTTAAAGGCTTTTTAAGCTTTTAAGGCACATTTTTTACCCATTCAACAATAAATATTCTATCAAAATAGTCATTTAAAGAAAAAATAGTAAATAATTAAAGCATATAGCGAATGATATCAGAATTTACATGAAATTGTGTTGACAAATAAAAAAGCGATAGTTAAAATGAGATAAAATAAAAAAGGGTGAAAGGAGTTATTATGAGGAAGACAAAGATATCCAAAAGAAAAATGGGAATAAAAGGGAAACTGATAACGATCCTTATTCCGGTGGTTGCCCTGTCAATTACAGGCCTTTTGACTATTACTTTTATGACAGCCAGAAATATTATTCTCAATTACGGGAGCAATATAGTACGGTATCAGGCAGAGGCCAATGGAAGAGAGGTGGAAATCTGGTCAAGTAGTATTATAAGCAGTCTGGCAGAAATTAAAAATACATTGGAGTTCATGAATTTGGATGATGCGGAAACTATTCATTATTTGGCAACTACAATGGACAGGAATCCCAGCTTGCCTTTAGGGGTATACATAGGAACAGACAGTGGACAATTGCTGGATCCATCAGGATTTGTTCCCGGATCGGATTATGTTGTGACAGAAAGAGACTGGTACAAGGAGGGGCTGCAAAAAGACAATTTTGCTTTCGGAGTTCCTTACGCAGATGCCGACACTGGTGAATACTGCATAACTGCTTCCGCCAGGCTTCATATAGCAGGTGGGGCAACCAGAATAGCAGCTGCGGATGTTTATTTAAGTGAAGTAACCCGGAAAGTGGCAGAGATGCAAGTTCTTAAAACAGGAGCTTCTATGCTGATAGATAAGACGGATGGAGTAATAATGGGATATAAGGATAAGAACCTCATATCCAAGCAATTGGATGAGAAATCGGACAATGGCTTGATTGCAGCTATAGCCAGAGAGGTAAAGAAAGGAAACGGAAAAGTATTCACTTTAAAGGATAAAGGCGTTTCCTATCTTGGATATTTACAGAGCATAGAAGGTACTGAATGGGTACTGGCGTCTTATGTTTCTGAAAGAGAAGTGCTCTCCTCCATAAACAGTTTGATTGTAATGGTTATTTTTGGAAGCCTTGCTGCCATTGTATTGCTTGGAATTATTATTGAAAGAGTACTTCACTTTGCAGTTATCCCTATAAAAAGAGTAACAGGCAGCATCGAAGAGATTACACAGGGAAATTTTAATATAGAGGTTGAAGTTAAGGGAACCAGCGAAGTGACCGTTATGGCGGAAAGTCTTCAGAAATACATTAATATTATGAGGGGAATTATTCAGGAATTCCATAAACTTACACATAACCTTACTCTGCAGGCAGGAAGCAGTGATAAAGCAGCGGGAACTTTGATGGATTCGGCAAAGTTACAGGCTTCTTCCATGCAAGAATTGAATATTACGGTAGATGAATTGTCTAAAACAATAAGTGAAGTGGCAGAAAGTGCTTCTTCTCTTGCACAGGTAGTGTCGTCAGCAGATTCCATCAGCAGGGAGACAGGTGCTAAAATGAAGAGGACAGTTACACTTTCAGAAGAAGGAAGGCAAAGAATAGATAAAGTCAATCTCGTTATAAAAGATGTGGAAAAAGATATTTATGGCTTGGAAGAAGCGGTAGAAAATGTAGGAAATTCCAGCAGAGAGATAAATAAAATTGTTTCACTGATTGGTGAAATAGCGGATCAGACAAATCTACTTTCCTTAAATGCTGCAATAGAGGCCTCACGTGCCGGAGATGCGGGAAAAGGATTTGCAGTCGTAGCAGAAGAAATAAGGAAATTGGCGGAAACAAGTTCGGGAGCCGTCGGTAAAATAGCGGAAAATATAAAGCAAATCAATATATTGGCAGAGAATACTGCTGTTAAAACAAGGGCAAGCGTGGAAAGTATTGAACTTAGTTCAGCACTTATACAGGAGACCAGCGTTGCATTTGAAGATATTTATAATGCAGTAAATGAAGCGGATGTTCTTGTAAACGCCTTAAGTGACAGAGTAAGGGAAGTGGATCAGGTAGCCGTATCGGTTGCTGCTATTACCGAGGAACAGTCTGCAGGAACCGAGCAGATCCTCGCTACATCTGCCGAATTGCTGTCAGCAGCCAATGAAGTAACGAGGATCAGTGAATTAATGAAAGCAGATGCATCAAATCTGACGATAACCTCTGACAATTTAGATGATAAATTGAAATTCTTTCAATTATCAGAGCAGAACGGATACGGCTTTGAAAAACAATTTTAGTTCGAAAAACCGATATTGTCCAGCTTAATATTTCCGGTATCCAGTTTGTCGAAATAAAAGCTGATTTCCTTTATAGAAGAAGTGTCAAGCTTTTTATTATTCGCTAGAAAAGCTTCTACCGGAATACGGACAGTCTGGAAATAATGCTTATAAATTGGGGTATCTGTTAAAAACTGAAGCTTGGTAGTCATTACCGGAAGGGAAGGATAGACCTTGGCATAATCTGATAGCAGAGCATATGCTTTTTCTCCTTTGGTGTCCATTATCTTTACGGTTAAATCAAGAGGGGATATTTCCTTTTCTCCTTTGGGATATTCCCTGTCATCCATGATATCAAACTGAAAGAAATCCCTTACATTTTGGTAAGGCTCGGAAAACTGCATTTCATAATAAGAGTTTAGGGAGTCCTTCCAGGCATAGGAAAGAGCATAGTCATCCCTGTCCGGACCGTTTAATTCGTAAAAGAGCTTGGTCTCATACCAGTAAGAAGCTCCAAGGGAATAGAGTTTGATCTTATCCATGGTGGCGGTTGTAAGGTCCGTATCCTCTTCATAGGTGCAGATATTTTGTATGCTGCTGTCTTCATAGCCATTAAGATAGAGGTTTTCCGGCAGTTCCCGGCGCATTGCATTATAATCAGTGAAGAATTTTCTTGCCTCACTGTCTTTCTTAACAGTGGCATCCAGAAAATTTTTCAGCGTTATTTTTAAGGTGTTCTGCTGTACTTTTTCCGGGATGAGATTTTTGGTATTAAGCATCAGGTTATAAGGAGTACTAAGGTCAAATCTTCCCCACTTAGAGTTAAATTGGCCGTGGTTGGCATCTGCAATGTAAAGGAAAGCCTCAAAGTTATCGTCCTTCCCGGTAAAGGTAATGTTGTGATACTGTTTTTCCCCCATCATATAGGAAACATCCTGGTCATTGGAGCCATGAACCAGCAGATAGTTAATGTCCTTTAGTTCTACATCCCTGCCAGAGGGACGGTATTGGTCAGCACATGGTGCAATCGCTACTAAAGATTTGATATTGAATTTATAATTAAGGTGAATATTACCGTTTTCCGGGAGAACGCTTAAGGTATTATAAAGTGCAGCAATGGCAATAGCCTCCCCGCCTCTGGAATGACCTGCCAGGGTCAGATTATTAAAGTCCATCTTTTCATATAGAGGATTTCCCTTTAGCATATTGTCTTTTTCCATCTCCCGCATATTTTCCAGAAGAAGAATTGCTCTTGCGTCATTTTCACCGGAAAGTCCGTTATTAATGTAGCCGTTAAGGAAGCTTTCATCTACGGATACTACGATATAACCAAAACTTGCAAGATATTCGCCGAGATAAGAGTAACCCAGGTAAGAGTCGGTAGTCATAGAATGGTTTCCATGGACGATAAACATAACCGGATAGTTCTTTCCTTTTGCGGGGTACCATACCTTTCCCTTTATGGGGACTTTATCAATACTGTGCCCCCAGTAGAAATCTCTTAGTTTCTTGGTAAGTCCTTCATAAGTAACATAGCTGGAAAGATTGGCGGTTCTGGAGGTCAATGCCTCCTCTTTCGTACCATATTCGATAGAGGTTGTTTTTAGCGGACCAAAAGCAAGGTCCGTATTAATTACTGATGCCTGCCTTTCTTTTTGTATTGAAAGATATGCCTTTACATAAGGATAGGAGAATCCGTCACCTACTAAAAATAAGGTTCCTGCTCCGGTAATAAAAAGAGAAAGGATAAGCAGGATCAGGAGGGAGGGAGTTTTTCTATGTAAACGGAATATGGCATAAAAGCTTCGTATAAAAAGGAGAAGGGCTAATACAAGGATAATCGCTAAAAGCTGTGAAGGCGTGTAGGTGGAATTGCCGCCGCTGCTTAAGGAAATCTCCCATAGGTAGGTAAGCACCCAAAAAAGTTCTACGGTAAGATAGATGCTTCTCGGAGAAAGTTTCCATGCAAGCTTGGCTATCGGCAGCAAAATAATCCGCAGAAGGTTCAGTAAGAGGAACAGGATCCCAAAGGCAAGTAAAAAGCCAAGAAGCTTTGGCAGACCGGAATTCAGCAGCATAAGTGCTAAAAGTATACCTGTAATGATATCGGTAAAAAGGGCAAGCGGTTTTCCGGTTCCTTTATAATTTCGGTTTCCCCAGACTTTTATTTTCTCTATGATTTTTAAGAATGAATTCTTAACAGTTTGATTTATAAACTTTATAACAGACTTTATCTTAAAATTATGTGACATATGATAAATCCTTTCCAATAATTACTTCTTTCTAATTATAAAGCATCTTATCAAAAAGTACCATAGAAAATAAAAATTATTGACAAACGATAATTTTTAGGTATATAATTACTGTAAAACAATAATTATGGAAGAATAAGGGGGCAATAATGAATTCTATTCGTAAAGGTTTGGTTTTGGCAGCTATTCTCTCTTTTGTACTGGCATGTGTGATGCATTATGGATTTTCTGTTGAAAATGGAGCGTATCTGCTGGCTCTTCCTTTTGACTTAACTGGAAAGGGGCTTATTCTTTTGTCCTTGCATTCGGCCTTAGGAAATGTGGTTGCTTTTATCCTGTATTTTGGCATATCGCTGATCCCGATGGTTTTCCTTATCGTTAGAAGAAGGAAGGGAAAGAAAAATAAGGCAGATATCATATTATTTTTGATAACAGCCTATAATTTCTTTTTGTTTTACTTTTTTATTAATCCTGTAACAATGACGGATAAGTTTTTTTCGTATCAGGCAGGCTTAGAGATGATTCCCACACTGAAAGCAATACTTGTCGTATTCTATATCAGCCTATGGCTTGGTTATCTCTTTATCTGCATCACAGAGAGGATAATGTCACCCTCCTCCTACCACAGTAGTCTATATATGAATAAACTGCTGAAAGCCTTCTTACTGGCTGGAGCCGTATTTTATACAGTGCTGTTTTTTTATTATTATACCATAGAAATGTTCATAGCAATTGATAAGGCAGCAATAGAGAAGTTTTCCGAAACTGCCCGGATTTATCCCATTTTAGACTATATATTAGCCGGTATCCCGGTGGTGTTTACAGTGCTGATTTTTCTAGAGGGAGCAAACCTCTTGGATGCCATGAAGAAGGAGCACTTACAGGAAGAAGAGAACAAAGCTGCCATTAACCTGGGTGAAGCAGGCAAAAGATGTATCTATGCCACGGTTAGCTGCAATATCCTCTCCAATGTCATACAGCTTCTTTTGGCAAAGCAGCTGAACAATATTAATTTCTCTGCCAATATTTCGTTCTTTCCATTGGTCACAGCGCTTCTTTCTATGATTTTAGCTGCTTATTTTAAAGAAGCGTGGGAATTAAAGGAAAATGATGAATTATTTATATAAAGATCAGGAAGCAGGAAAAGAATAGTATGGCTATAAAAGTCCATTTAGAAGAAATATTAAGAGAGCGCCGTATGACATCCAAAGAATTATCCGGTCATATAGGGATAACAGAAGCCAATCTATCTGTACTACGAAGCGGAAAAGCCAAGGGTGTCCGGTTTGAGACCTTAAATAAAATATGCCATTATCTACAGTGCAATGTTGGTGATATTCTGGATTGTGACGGAGAGCTTGAGGAGGAAGATAATGAAGAGGAGATATAAATTTTACCGTTATATAATTTGTATCATGATTTTAGTACTATTGTCAGGGCTGGCCGGCTGCCGGCTTGCCATAGACAGGGATAACAAAAAAGTAAATGCAGGTGATGTACTTTGCGGAGCGTTTCTGACTTTTGAAAGAGGAGAGGACATGAGAAAAAACGCCATAACGGACACGGATTCTCCTGGCTTTGGAGGTGGTGTTATGCTAAGAAGTAAAGATTTATTTGAGGGGAGAAGTATAGTAAAAGGCGTGCGAAAAGAAAATACCGTTAAATTCGAGGATATCAATGGTTACTTTATAGGCTTTGTACCGGAAGTGAAAGGAAATGCCAGTAATATTGTAACAATGGCAGATAACGGTTTTATTGATTTAAGTCAGAATATCAATGTAAATGATTATAATGAAGAGATGGTTTCAAAAGCGACCTTCCTTGTCCCGACCGACAGCCTGAATTGCTTTTATATATATCCTGTTTATAAAAAGCAGGATGAAACCTTTTATACTGTTTTAGAGAAAGTACAGGGAGTGTCTTTCACTGGGGATATAGTGAATTCTTCCTACAGCAGCAAAATAGAAGATTCTGTAAAAGACAGCCTGAATGGAAATATAACAAAAAGTACAAAGAATTCCATTGAGATTACAGTGAAAACAGTCGATCCGGTAAAAAAAATTGTTCTAAAGGAAATGAACAGCAGGGATGAAGTCATTACGACTGCCGATATCAAAAATGACGGCAGCAGTAAGATTGACTATAAGGTAACCCCTGCAACGGATTACGTAATAGTAGAGGAGACGCTGCACAATAATAAAACCGGGGATTATGTAAAAAGAAGCATATACAGCTTTGGCAAGGAGAAAGAGTTTTACCACCAATGTAATTTTCCCTCCGGTAAGGACTATGTTGGTGCCATCCAGTTGGATATTTCAAAATAAATTTCTAAGTGTAAAGAAATTGGTATATACCTGTGACACAACTGTAACAATAGGCTCCGATTAATAGGGTGTAATAAACATTACTGAAAGGAGCAAAGCTATGATTGGGTCAATCAGTTCCAATTCAAACTATTGGTACCAGAAAACAGAGAACCTTGCAAAATTACAAAAGAGCAGTGAGAGTACAATAACTGCTGATACCCTTATTACAGGAGAAGAGAAGGCTGCAAGAAACAAAAATCTTTCCCTTATGGATATCATGGGCTTAATGCAGAACAGCAAGGCTGCCAAACAAGAGGAGATTACGGAAGATTCAGAAGAAAGCTTTTCCTCTGCCACCGATACGGATGGTGATGGAGTAATCTCTGCAGAGGAGTATGAGGCATTTGTTACAAACAACAATATTACAGATGCTTTGAGCGCTGATGATTTCTTTAACCTTTATGATGCCGATAAGGACGGAAAAATCAGTACGGACGAAGTAAAGCAAGGGGCAGCCAATGCCGGGATAGAGGATAAACCGAAAGCAGCACCGCCGAAGGAAGAAGGACTTCCTTCCGGTATTGATATCGATGGAGACGGCAGCCTTTCAAAGGATGAATATGAAAACCTTGTATCAAGTCTCGGACTTACAGATGCACCGGATACAGACGAATTCTTTTCCAAGTATGATACCAATGGTGACGGAGAAATCAGTGCGGACGAGGCAAATGCAGTGCTGTCAGAAGCAGCGGGTGCAAGATTTCAGGCAGTGAATGCTTATGAAAGCAATTACCGCTATCTGGAAGATGAAGACAGCAGTGAATGGAGTAGCATAGTTTGAAAAATGCATTGCATTTTTCAAACCCTGATCTGAGGCAGTAAATCATCTGCAAGCAGACGATTTATGCATGGGAGCTAGTGTGAAAATAAAAAGGGATGCTGTACTGGCAAAAGGGATAAAAGTACAGCATCCTTTTCATAATTTATCCACACATTCCTGTTATACTGCAATTGAAAATATAAGAACAGGTTACAGACAAATGGAAAAGGCGGTACAGGTATGCTACAGGATAAAACCATATTGCTTGTGGATGATGAGCCTAAAATCAGAATTCTTCTTCGGGATTTCCTTGAGAAAGAAGGTTTTCAGATTATGGAAGCAAGTGACGGCAGGCAGGCCCTTGAACTCTTTCACAGTAGAATGAAAGAGATTGATTTGCTTCTATTAGATGTAATGATACCGGAATACGACGGCTGGACAGTCTGCCGTGAAATTCGTAAAATATCCCAGGTGCCGGTTATAATGCTTACCGCAAGGGCAGAAGACTTTGATGAGGTGCACGGTTTCGAAATCGGAGCGGATGATTATATCAAAAAGCCTGTAAAGCCCACGGTATTGGTTGCAAGGCTGAAAGCCTTTTTCCGCAGACAGGATAATGGAAGTTTAAAAGAGAAGCCTTTGGAATTCGGAGAATTAGTAATTGATACAGGCTGCCATCAGGTAAAGGTAGGAAAAGAAGAGGTAAGCCTAAGTCCTACAGAATACAGTATTTTAATAACATTGGTGCAAAACAGCAGGCAGATCGTATCCAGAGAACAGCTGATTAGACAGGTATGGGGCTATGATTATTATGGAGGTTTAAGAACGGTGGATACCCATATTAACAGACTGCGGATAAAGCTAAAATCCAGGGGAGATGCCATAGCAACCATTCGTGGCTTTGGCTATAAATTCGAAGGATGAGTAAAATTAAAAACAGTATCGCAAGCAAGCGGGGATTAATATGCGAAGATCAATACGTTTTAAGCTGTTTACTTATATGCTTTCTACCATTCTTATTTTTGCAGCTCTTTTATTTGTATTCAACACCTTTTTTGCAGAAAAGTATTATATCCATCATAAGAAAAACACTTTAATTGCAATCAGTAAAGAGCTGGAGGCTTACATAGAAGAATATCGGCAGAAATCCGGAAAAGAAGCAGATAAAGAATTCTTTAAAGAGGATACACTGGTCAATAAAATAAATTCCCTGGAAAAGAAACTGGGAGGAACCATAGTGATCGGCAATGATAAAGGAGAGGTGTACTATCCGGCAGAGAATATCCATGGCGGCATGACCTCTGGTCCAGTCCATTATGACATGAGAATTCCACCCACTGGAAAGTTTGAAGAATGGAAGCGGCAGGATAAAGATTCCTTCTTTATGATAACAAAGGACCCGGGGTATGATATCAATACCCTTCGCTACCAGATTCAAAGGGAGGGAGGGCTGATATTACTGATTTGGGTTCCTATGGCAGAGATATCGGAAAATGCCTCCCTGTCGAACCGCTTTACCTTTCTTATCGGCTTATTCACAGTACTTCTTACCGCTTTGCTTACTCTTCTCATTTCAGGTAAATTCACAAAGCCCATAAAAGAAATGAATGATATTACAGGAAGAATGTCAAAGCTTGATTTTTCAAAGACTTTGCAGATTCATAGGAAGGATGAACTGGGAGAACTTTCACAAAGCATCAATGAGCTGTCTTCTGCTTTAGGAGAAGCTATTGGAAAGCTTAGCCAGGATATTGACAGGGAAAGGGATATGGAAAGGCTTCGAAGGGAGTTCGTTGCAAATGTCTCCCATGAACTAAAGACGCCGGTGTTTTTGATTCAGGGTTATGCAGAAGGGCTTAAAGCCAATATTGCAGACAGCGCAGAACGCAGAGACTTTTACTGTGATGTAATTATGGATGAAACAGAGAAAATGGATGCTTTGATAAAGGAACTCCTGGATCTGTCAAGGTTGGAACAGGGAAGCTTTACCATAGAAAAAGAGCAGTTTGATTTAGCCAGGGAGCTAAAAGAACAGCTTGACAAATACAAAAAGATATTGGATGAAAAGTGTCTTTGTCTGGAGACTGATATTGAAGATAATGCAGTTGTCTATGCCGACAGGCAAAGAAGCGGGCAGGTATTGACTAATTTTATCATGAATGCAATTAATTATACCGATGAGAAGAAGCGGATTAAGGTATCACTGAAAATAAATGCTGCCAGGGACAAGGCAGTGTTTTCTGTCTATAACAGCAGTTCTCCTATAGCGGAGGAGGAATTTCCAAAGCTATGGCAGAGCTTTTACAAGCTGAACCAGGCCAGGACAAGAGAAGCCACAGGCACTGGGCTTGGATTATCCATCATCCGGGCTATACAGGAAGCCCAGGGATTCTCCTATGGTGCCTATAACGTAGAAGAAGGTGTGGTATTTTGGTGCGATTTTCATATTGATATATAAAAAGAGATGTTGTGAGAATATTCCGGCAGCCTCTTTTTTTTATGCAATAGGAAATTGCATCCAAAAAATGCCCCTTAAAATCCAAAGGGATACCCCTGTTTTTGGATATGTGGAAATGATATACTCTCCTTAGTAACAAGAAAGAAAAGTTTGCAGGAAAGACAGGGGTCAGGTTAGTTTGAAAAATGCGATGCATTTTTCAATTTCTATTTAAGCAGTATCGCAGGAGGACCTGCGATATGCATGGAGGTTAGGGTGAAAAGTGAACAAAGATTTGATATTCACGAAAGGGGTTAAAATGCAGGAAAAACTGGTGGAAATACGAAATATAAATAAAAGTTTTCCAGGAGTTAAGGCTCTTGTTGATGTATCACTGGATCTGTACAAGGGTGAAGTACTGGCGTTGCTTGGTGAAAACGGAGCCGGTAAGTCTACTCTGATGAAAATACTAAGCGGTGTATATCAAAAAGATAGCGGAAGTATAAAGGTCTATGGCAAAGAAGTAGAAGAGATGACAGCCAAACGGGCCAGAGAGCTTGGAATAGCCATTATTCATCAGGAATTAAATATGTGCAGCCATCTTTCGGTGGCAGAGAATATATTCCTTGGGAGAGAAAAGCTAAAATCAGGACTCCTTTCCGATAACGAAATGAAGAGGGAAACGGAAAAGATATTAAAGCGGTTTCAAATGGATATCGACCCGGATACCATTGTGGGAGATTTGTCTGTTTCCAAACAGCAGATGGTAGAAATCGCAAAAGCTCTTTCAACCCAGGCAAAGATTCTGATTATGGATGAGCCGACTTCGGCACTTACCTCCAAGGAAATCAATGAATTATTTAGTGTCATAAAGCAGCTTAAAGCGGAGGGATGCGGAATTGTTTATATATCCCACCGTCTGGAGGAGCTTAGCCATATCGTTGACAGAGTAACTATATTGCGCGATGGTCAGTATATCAAAAGTATGGACTTTGCAAGTACCACACTGCCGGAGATTATCACTTACATGGTGGGAAGAGAGCTAAAGGAAAAGTTTCCGAGAGTTGAAAGTAAACGGGGTAAAACCATTCTTGAGGTGAATCATCTGAATGCAGGGAAGATGGTGAAGGATGTAAGCTTTCAGCTGCGGGAAGGTGAAATTGTCGGTGTTGCCGGTCTTATGGGAGCCGGAAGAACAGAAATGACAAGAGCTGTTTTCGGAGTTGATTCAAAAGACTCCGGAGAGATTATACTGGACGGAGAGCAGGTCTTAATACATAAGCCAAAAGATGCTATAAAGGCAGGAATCGTTCTGGCACCGGAAGACAGAAAAAGGGATGGGTTGTGCACCAAACTAAGTGTCAAAGAGAATATCTCCTTACCGAATCTGGACTTACTCTGTAACTTGCTTGGAGTAGTCAGCAGGTCAAGAGAGAATGGAATGGTAAGCAAAACAATTAAGAGCTTGAAGATAAAGCTTCCTGAGGATACGGTAAAGGCAGAAAGCCTTTCAGGAGGCAACCAGCAAAAGGTCGTAGTAGGTAAGTGGCTTGCCAGAAATTCAAGGGTAGTCATCTTTGATGAGCCTACCAGGGGAATTGACGTAGCTGCCAAGGTTGAGATATATAATATCATGAATGAGTTAAAGCAGCAGGGGGTTGGTGTTTTATTCATATCGTCTGAAATGCCGGAAGTTATGGGGATCAGTGACCGGATACTGGTAATGTGTGACGGCAGGATTACCGGAGAGCTTGATACAAAGGATGCAACTGGCGATATCATCCTCTCCTATGCGACGAAGTTTGATAAAAAACTGGAGGACGGTAATAGAGAGAGTCAGGAATGGAGGCAGGTATGAACTTAGCAAAAAAAATGAAAGCATCCCGCGGCATGGGGCAGGTAATAACGGTAACAATAGGTCTTATCATACTTTGTATTGTATTCGGCATATTAAATCCAAACTTCTTTTCAGGGAGAAATGCCGGAAATCTGTTCCGGCAGATAGCTCCCATACTGTTAATCGGAGTAGGTCAGTCCTACGTACTGATAACCGGAAACATTGACTTGTCCATAGGCTCTCTCGTGGGCATGAGCTGTATGGTATCGGCAACCCTTATGACAAAGGGAATGAATCCATGGATGGCGGTGCTGTTAACCCTTTTCTCCTGCTTATTGGTCGGTCTTGCGAATGGCCTTTTAGTAGCCAAGTTAAAACTTCCACCCTTTATTGCAACCCTTGGTACCATGACTATTGCCAGAGGTATCGCACAGATAGTAAATAATAATTACAATACGGATTCTATTGGTGAGAAAGCGGAAGGTTTCCGGAATTTCTTTTACTATGGGAAGTCCTTTGGGCTTTACAACACCATATGGATTGCACTTGTTCTATGGGTAATATTTAACTTCATCCTAAGCAAGACCCGGACCGGAAGGCATATATACGCCATAGGCAGCAATCTGGAGGCGGCAAAGCTGTCAGGCGTGGATATTGTAGGAACAACAGTTAAAGCCTTTCTTGTCAGCAGCATCTGTGCCTGTACGGTGGGATTAATTATCTGTGCCACCAGCGGAATGGGTACAATGGATGCCGGAAACGGTTATGAGCTTTATGCGGTAGCAGCGTCCGTAATCGGCGGGGTATCCACCTTGGGAGGACAGGGAAATATCTTGGGCACCATTATCGGAGCGGCCATTTGGGGAGTGCTGCAGAATGGTCTGCAATTTGTCGGGGCTCCGGTAGCAATCAGAAATATCGTAATTGGTATTATTGTAATTGTTTCCGTTCTTTTGGATGTAATCGTCAGAAGCGGAAAGTTCCATAATAAAGCAATTAAGGTATAAGGCAGTGGTTTTTCCTGCTTATATTATAAAAAAACGGGAGGTTTACTATGAAAAGGAAGGTATTAAGTATTTTATTATGTACAGCATTGGTTGTGGCAATGTTTACGGGGTGCAGTTCCAAGGATAAGGGATCTGTCACAACGGACAGCGGTTCCAAGGGAGAAAGTTATAAGGTATATCTGATAACAATGGATCAGATGGACCAGTACTGGGCTAACATTGATAAGGGCTGTAAGAAAGCCGTAGATGAACTGAAAGAGAGTGGAATAACGGTAGATTATAAATGGTCCGCACCGGATAAGAAGGATGATGCCCAGCAGATTGAGAAGATCAACAATGCGGTAGCAGACGGAGCAAAGGCAATTCTTTTGGCAGCCAATGGTCCTACTGCCGTAAATGCATCCTTAAAAGAAGCAGAGGCCGCTGGTGTAAAGATTGTATACGTTGACTCACCGGCAGATTACCCCGCAGTCAGAACCTTAACCACAGATAACGAAGCAGCAGGAAAAACAGCCGGAGAAAAGCTTATAGAAGCATTAAAAGCAAAAAATATTACCTCCGGGGATATCGGAATTATCAGTGTAAATACATCAACAGATTCTACTATGAAGAGAGAAAACGGTTTCCGCAGTGCTTTTGAGGGTACACAGTTTAAGATTCTCGAAACACAGTATTGTGAAGGCGAAGCTGCCCAGTCCCAGAATGCCGCATCCAATTTCTTAGCACAGGGTTGTGTAGGATTATATGGCTGTAATGAAGGCTCAACCGTTGGCGTTGGAAATGCAATTAAGGAAGCCGGAGGAAGTGTGGTAGGTATAGGATTTGACACCTCCGATGCTATTCTGGAATTAATTGAACAGGGATATCTCTTAGGAGCTATGGCGCAGAATCCTTCTACAATGGGATATGAGGGCATCAAAACAGCTGTAAAGGCAATCAAAGGTGAAGAGGCAGGTGAAAATCTGGATACCGGTGTTACGGCTGTAACAAAAGATAATGTAGCTGACTTTAAAAAATAGGCAGCATCGTAAAATAATGTTAAAATACAGAGATAGCGTATTATAATACCTTTTAAAACGGGCGTATTATGATACGCTAACTCTTTTCTTTCGAAAGACTGAATTAACAGGAGACTGTATCAACAGGGTGAATACTTGCCTTTGATGTAAAAATATAGTATGATTACTGTAAAATATTTATAAAATATACACAGAAAACCTTATAAATATTATACAAAATAACATAAATTTTATGTCTGTAAAGGAATATAAAAATTAAGTAGCTGGAGAGGTATAGGAATGTTTCGGGTAATCATAGCAGACGATGAGAAAAAAGTATGTCAATTAATTCGTATGTTAGTTGATTGGGATAAATTCGGCATGGAAGTAGTTGCTACAGCAGGAGATGGGATGGAGGTCCTTGAAAAGGTAAAGGAGTATAAGCCTCATTTAATTATATCAGATATCCGCATGCCGGGGCTTAATGGACTTGAAATGATAGAAAAAGCCAGAGAACTGGATAAAGAACTGGAATTTATCATAATCAGCGGGCATAAGAACTTCGACTATGCACAGACGGCAATTAAATTTGGGGTGAATGATTATATTTTAAAACCTGTTAATAAAGAAGAACTGCAGGTAACCCTGCTTCGAATGAGGGATAAACTAAAGACGCGGGAAGAAGCACAGATTAGTAACAGGCAGATTGCAACAGATCTTGCAGTTAATAAAGGAAGGCTTCGGAACAGTTTTTCCAGTATGCTTTTTATGAATCTTATCGACAGGCAAAAGCTGCGGATAGAACTTGTGAATGCAGAGTTTAATTACAACTTTAAGGAAGGCATCTTTCAGGTTATATGCTTAAAATTTGACCATGTAAAGTCTGCGGAAGGAGCAGTCTATACAGCCTTGGAAGAAAAGGGAAGGGAATGGTTTTACCGCCTCTTTCATGAGTTTACATATGATTATGCCTGCTGTTTTCAGAATAATATCCTGTATTGCCTTATAAACTACGCAAAAGAAAGCCGGCTGACGGTAAAAAGAAATATCAAAGCCTTTGTAAATGATGTGATCTTGCAGGATGTGATTTTAAATCTGGTTGAAATTACCGTAGGGTTAGGCCATGGTGTGGACAATATGGAACAGATAGAGGAATCGTATAAAAAAGCCAGTTATGCCATCCAGCAAAGGATTGTCCCCGGAAGCCTGAAGGTAATAGAATATGAGCAAAAAGAAGGAACGCCTTTTACGGAATCCAAAGAGTTTGGTGAGTTCAATAAAAGAATAGCAAGCTGTATGGAGAAGTTTGACTTAGATCAGACGCTAAAGGAAATAGACGGATTAAGAAGAATACTTCTTGAATACCCGGGAATTACAGGACATGAAATCCTGCAGATGACAAAGGAGGTACTGAATGTCTATCTGCTTACACTAAAAGAAAATAACATTCAAATTTCCGGAGGAGAAAAATTACTGCCGGAATTCAATGAAAATGCAGACGACTGCTGTCGTATACAGGAGTTGTTCGGGCTTCTTAAGAATACCCTGGAGATCTCAATGAAACAGGTGTTAGAGGATAAGAAACAAGCCAGTATCCGGCCCATCCGTATTGCAAAACAGTATATTGAAACAAATTTCAAAAGCTCGGTCACATTAGAAGAGGTCAGTTCCCGGGCAGGATTTAACATCAGTTATTTCAGTACCATCTTTAAAAAAGAAACGGGATTTACTTTTTTAGAATATGTGACAATGCTGCGGATGAATGAAGGCAAGCGGTTATTAAGAGAGACTGATAAAACGATCGGGGTTATTTGTGAAGAAGTCGGCTACAGTGACATGAAACACTTTACCAAATGCTTTAAAAAATATACAGGGCTAAAGCCTAATGAATTCCGGAAGCTATATTCCTAACGAAGCTATTTTAGGCACCAGCATGCATTTAAACCACAGGCTGAATATTGTGCCTGCCAAAAATATGATTACTAACATTGGGAGCCATGGAGATTAGGTTGGAAAATAAATTTTTCAACTACCAATTAACGAATATCCAATCAAAGATTGAATATTTAAGAAAGAGGTTATCATGAAAAGGGAAGACAGAAAATATCTTATATACCGTCAGGCCACTTTATCTGTAATATTAGCAGTCTTTGCTTTAGGCCTGTTAATAGGTCTGCCGGCAGCCTCAAAGCTTACTATGTTCCCTACAATACTTCTGTTTCTGTTTATAGTCTATTTCATGATTTTGTACGGATATTACCGGCTGGTGTTAAGGCCTTACCGGGAAACGAAGAAGATGATGGATTTATTTTCAAAGGGTTATATTTTGCAGGGGATATTTGAGCTACGCTATCCCCTGTGCCCTGCAACAGAAAGAATGAACAGTAAATTTAAAGAAATGTTAAATACAAAGGAGCTTATCAGTGCATCAAAAAAGCAGGCAGAATACCTGGCTTTGCAGAATCAGATAAACCCGCACTTTTTATACAATACACTGGAAGGAATACGGAGCGAAGCACTGTACGCAGGGATAACTGAGGTAGCACTTATGACAGAGGCGCTTTCTTCCTTTTTCCGCTATACCATATCAAATGTGGAGCATATGGTTACTCTTGAAGAGGAGTTAAATAACGTAAAGAATTATTTTATTATACAGCAGTTCCGCTTTGAAGACAGATTGAGCATATCCATTGATACCGGCATCGAAAAAGAAGAACTTTTATCCGCCAAGATTCCAAAGCTGACTCTTCAGCCGGTGGTGGAGAATGCGATTTACCACGGTCTTGAAGAAAAGATAGGAAAAGGAATCGTGCGTATCAAAATAGAAAGTACAGGAAAACGGTTGATTATAACGATATCGGATAACGGTCTTGGCATGACCGAGGAAAAGGTGATTGCACTTAATAAGAAATTTCGTGCAATATCCCTTGACGGGATGAAGCAGGAGGACACCACAAAGAGCGGTATAGCACTTATGAATGTCAACAGCAGAATTAAGCTCTTGTTTGGGGATGAATATGGACTATACATATACAGCACGCAGAACGAAGGAACTGACGTGGAGATTACGATACCCTTTCATAAGGAATAGCAGCCAGGAGCAGGAAAGCAATGAGAGAAGAGATACTTAGAATCGAAAATGTGACCCGGAAAAAAGATGGCGTGGTTTGCCTTGATAATATCAACCTTCACATATTTAAAGGTGAGATTATGGGCATGATTTTTTTGACTTCCCATGGAAAGGACGAGCTGATCGAGCTTTTATGCAAGAATCTTCCCATTGAATACGGCAGGATTTATTACAAAGAGGAACTGGTTAATTATTATGAATACAGCAGCATGTCCATGAATCAGATATATGTCATAAGCCATAATGATGGGTTGATTGGAAATCTGTCCGTTGCAGAGAATATCTTTGTAATGCGTAAGGGGTTAAAAAAGCATCTTATAAATCAAAGTAAGCTCAATAAACAGTTCCACCGTTTGTTTCCGGAGGGGCTCTCAGGTATAAGCCCGGAAAAGCCCGCCTATGAGCTGACCCATTACGAAAGATGTCTGGTAGAATTATACCGTGCGGTAGTTGCCGACTGCAAACTCATTGTTTTGAGAGACTTAGCCAGTTTTTTAAGCCGGGTAGAGCTTACAAAATATTATGAATATATTCGCGAATACAGCAGACTTGGAGTTGCTTTTTTGTATATCGGAAATCATCATGAAGAGGTATTCTTAATCAGCGACAGAGTTGCCTTAATGAAGGAAGCAAGAATTATCAAGGTTTTATCGAAAGAAGAGATGACGGATGAACACATTACACCTTATACGATTTCCTTTGAGGTCGGAGAACCGATACCGGGTGAAACAGCCGGAATGCTGACCTTTAAGCAGGTGTATTCTAAGAACATGAAAGGGGTGTCCTTTTCCGTACAAAAAGGGGAGTGTGTGGTTCTATTGGATAAAAGCAGTGATATACATGAGGATTTTCTGGACTTGATATATGGAAGGAGTAAGGTATTAAGCGGAAGCATTATCTATAAAGGAAAACCATATACAAGAAAGGAAGCCAGGAAAGCTATATTGCAGGGAATCCTGACTATTAATAAAAATCCCATTAAGTCAATGCTGTTTTGGGATATGAATTACATGGAAAATCTAATCTTTCTTTCCGACAGGAAGCTCGGGTGCTCTGTTATGAAAACCAGAATACTGGAGAGTATCATAGAGGAGTACCAAAGCTATGTCGGAAAGGATATCTATACAGGAAATTTAAAGGAGCTGGAACCGGCGTCCCTTTATAATCTGATATATTACAGAGTGCACTTATACAACCCGGACCTGTTGATATGCATTCGTCCCTTTGCAGATGCAGACATGTATCTAAGACGGCATATCGTAGAACTGCTTTATCAATTAAAGGAAAAGGGTATCACTATTATTATTTTGTCTTTGAACGTTGCAGACAGCTTATCCATCGCCGACAGGATGATGCTGATGGAAGACGGCCGTGTCATTAAGAATTATGAGAAAAAAGACTTTGATGTATTTTTCTGAAAGCAGTAATAGCCAAAGGATACCGCTGCACCTATAAGGGATGTTAAAGCCAATATGGTATAGGCGGTAAGATGGGAATATCCTGCTATCAGATTTCCGGTAAACATAGGAAACAGGGTAATTCCAAGAGCATACACGGCCTGATAAAACCCCATGGCGGTGGATTTCATCTTTGCCGGTATCCCTTTCATAGCCTCTGAAGTCAGATTTGAAAATAATATACCCGTTGCCATGCCGGGAAGAAACTGCAGGGCAAGGAGGACAGGGATAAAAGGAGTGAGGGGTACCAGGATACAGTATATTCCAAGTGTAAGAAATACAAATGGTATTAAAACCTTCGGACCGGTCTTAACGGCCCTTTGAGAGGAGGAAAAACCGGAGGTCAGTACGGCAGAGGCCATATAGATGATAGAGGAAAGGCCTATTATGAATGCGGAAGCTCCTCTTTCCTTTAGGATCTGCGTGGTAAAAGACATGGCAGTTGACATCTGTACACCCTGCTGGATTAGTGCAAGAAGGCTAAACAGGATAAGCTTTTTATTTAAGCAGACTTTTAAGGAACGAAGAGAAGCGTAGGAAAATGTACCTTTTCCTTTCTCTTCCTTAAGAAAAAAGGCCAGAAGAGTACCCAGGGCCCCTGCCATCATACTTAATATGCATAACAGGTCCATTCCAAAATATTTATAGAGAAGAGAACTGAACAGAAATCCCAATAAGATACCAAGATTGCAGCTTAATATGATTCTGCCGGTTGCTTTCTGCTGTTCTTCTTCGGGGAAAAAACCGGTATACATAACCATAAAGGATATCCACATAGAAGAAGCCATCCCGGATAAAAGGTTAGCTATAAGGAACTCATATCCGTTTGGAAACAGGAGGCGGATAAGGGAAGCTATACCGGCAGCCAAGGTGCCGTACAGGATAAAGCCTTTATGCCTGCCGACAGAATCTGCCATTACACCTATGGGAAGGCGCAGCAGCAGCTGTGTGATGCCATAGGCTCCAAGGATACTTCCAATAAAAGTTTCTGAAACCTGTAACGACAACAGATAGGGTGTTTGATAGGGAATATAGACATATTGGGCAAACCAGAATAAGATTACAACAACAGGCAGCAATGCCTGTTTCTTTTGTGTATGAACAGTCATAAATTTTCAATCCTTTTTTGAGTTTTGAGGCAATTATATTCCTTTTCAATTTTAAATACAAGAACTATAATAGACAGCGGTTTAATGTATGCCAAAATGGAAAATATTAAAGGTAGAAATATTTGAAATGGCAGTCAGAAAAAAGTGAAAAAAAGAGATAAACCTTATGCAAGGTTGTGATTGTGTTTTTAAAAAAGAAGACATATAATGTAGCTGTCAGTACCAAAGGACTGTCAAAATGTAACTATTAGTGAAAAGAGGTATTTTTACATTGAGTGAAACAGTAAACTCACAGGAAAGTAAGCCGGACATATCAAAGCTGCAGGCAGAAGAAGTATATAAGCGTCTTGGCTCATCAGCATCCGGACTTACAAGTGAACAGGCGGTAGAGTATCAGAAAAAGCAAGGCAAGAATTTAATTGAAGAAAAGCGGAAGAAATCCGTTATTCTGATATTTCTTGGTAACTTTACCCATTTGATGGCCATATTGTTGTGGATAGGCGGTGCTGTAGCTTTTTTTGCAGGCATGCCCCAGTTAGCAATAGCAATCTGGCTTGTTAATGTTATTAATGGTGTTTTCAGTTTTATGCAGGAACATCGTGCGGGAAAGGCAACAGAAGCCCTAAAGAATATGCTGCCTTCTTATGCCAGAGTAATAAGAAATGGCGAAGAGCAGAAGATTTTTGCAGAGGATCTGGTTATCGGAGATATCATCCTTTTGGAAGAAGGAGATAAAATATCCGCGGATGCAAGGCTTCTCGTATGCAGTGATTTGCAGGTTAACCAGTCTACCTTAACAGGAGAATCAAATCCCGTTAGAAAAGTAAATGAAGCCATCTTTCGTGACGATCTGACAAAAGCAGAAACGCCAAACCTGATCTTTGCAGGAACAAACGTATCAGAAGGAAACGGTAAGGCAATCGTTACAGAGATTGGAATGAAGACAGAATTTGGTAAGATAGCCAACCTGACACAGAGTATGGAAGCAGACGAGAGTCCTCTCCAGAAAGAACTTGACAGGCTGACAAAGCAAATATCGGTTATTGCTATCAGCTTTGGTATATTTTTCTTTGTTGCCGCAATATTTTTTGTAAAGGAAAAAGTTGCCGCATCCTTTATTTTTGCACTTGGTATGATTGTAGCATTTATTCCGGAGGGACTTCTTCCTACGGTAACACTTGCTCTTGCCATGGCAGTACAGCGCATGTCGAAACGAAATGCCCTGGTTAAGAAGCTTTCTTCTGTTGAAACCTTAGGAAGTACTTCTGTAATATGTACGGATAAAACCGGTACACTGACACAGAATGAGATGACGGTGAGCCATTTATGGCTGGCAGAGAAAGAATACCAGGTTACAGGAGTAGGATATGAACCTAAGGGTGAGGTACTGGAAGATAAAAAGAAGATAACAGCAGATAAGAATGAGGATATTAAGCTTCTCCTTTCAGCAGCGGCTCTTTGCAGTAATGCAAGACTGCTTCCTCCGGGCGAAGAAAATCCCCGTTATACAGTACTTGGAGACCCCACAGAGGCCTGCCTTGGAGTGGTTGCCAAAAAAGCCGGTCTTGATGCTGCAAAGTTAAGCACACAGATGCCAAGACTAAGAGAGCTTCCATTTGAATCCAGACGTAAGAGAATGACCACCATTCATCAGTTGGAAAAACCTCTGGAGGGAACTGCACGAATTGCCTATACCAAGGGTGCGCCAAAAGAAGTTATGAAATTAAGCCAGTGGATACGCATAAACGGAGAAGCAAAACCCATGACCGAAGAAATGC
This sequence comes from Anaerocolumna xylanovorans DSM 12503, assembly GCF_900143645.1. GTDB lineage: Bacteria > Bacillota > Clostridia > Lachnospirales > Lachnospiraceae > Anaerocolumna > Anaerocolumna xylanovorans. The sequence goes on from NZ_FRFD01000003.1 coordinate 766,646, forward strand.
GCAGCCGTATTATGGAGGCAAATGACAGATATGCAAGAGAAGGATTAAGAGTTCTTGCAGTTGCTTACAGGCTTCTTCGTAAGGAAGACAACCTGCCCAAGGCTATGAGTGCCTATACACCGGATATTATTGAGCAGAATTTGGTATTTATCGGGCTTATTGTTATGGCAGATCCCCCAAGACCGGAAGTTGCCGCTGCAGTGGAAGAATGCAGAAGAGCCGGAATCCGTATTATTATGATAACAGGAGACTATGGATTAACGGCCGAAAGTATTGCAAAACGTATTGGCATTGTAAATGGACCCAACCCCAAAGTAATATCGGGCCTTGAATTGGAACAGCTTTCGGATGAGACCTTAAAGGAATACTTAAAGGAAGAAATAATCTTTGCAAGAGTTGCGCCGGAACAGAAGTTAAGAGTAGTAACCAATCTTCAGGAAATGGGTGAAATAGTAGCAGTAACCGGAGATGGTGTGAACGACTCGCCTGCTCTTAAGAAAGCAGATATCGGTGTAGCCATGGGTATTGCAGGAACGGATGTAGCAAAAGAAGCAGCGGATATGATATTAACCGATGATAATTTCGCTTCCATAGTTCATGCAATCGAAGAAGGAAGGGCAGTATACAGTAATATCAGAAAATTCCTTTTATACATCTTAAACTCCAATATGCCTGAGGCAGTACCGTCAGCACTGTTTTTATTCTCCAGAGGTGCTATACCGCTTCCTTTAACGGTAATGCAGATACTTACCATTGACCTTGGAACAGATATGCTTCCCGCTCTGGGACTTGGAACAGAAGAACCGGAACCAGGAATTATGGATAAACCACCAAGGAATTTAAAAGAACCCTTATTAAACAGAAAGCTTATAACAAAAGCTTTTCTCTGGTATGGTTTATTAGGATCTCTTGCTTCTATAATATCCTATCTGTTTGTAAATATTCAGAATGGGTGGCCTAATGTTCCCTTGGCGGGAGGAAATGATCCTATCTATATCAAAGCAACAACTATGACCCTTGCAGCAATCGTATTCTGCCAGATAGGTGCCGTATTTAACTGCAGGACAGAAAAACAATCAGTGCTTAAAAGAGGTCTTTTTTCCAATAAACGTGTTAACCTGGGTATTGTAGTAGAAGTTATTTTAATTGCTTTACTGGTATACATGCCTCCTTTACAAAAGGTATTCCATACGGCTGCGTTAAATATTTCTGATTGGCTGTTTTTGTGTATATGGCCGCCGGTTATTCTGCTGATAGAGGAGATAAGGAAATCTTTTCTTCGTAAAAAGTCATAATAGAGGCAAGGTTTGGGGCGTTTAGCAAACGCCTGATAATTATAAATTGAGAGGTGAAGGACATGAAAGTTATTGTAGTGGGACTTGGACGAATGGGTACGGGACTGACCTTGAACCTGGTGAAGAAAGGCCATACAGTTACCGTGATTGATTCGAATCCGGAAGCTTTTGAAGGCTTGGGAAAGAATTTTAATGGAACGAAGGTTGTGGGTATTGGGTTTGATAAGGATGTTCTAAGCAAAGCCAAAATCGACAAGGTAGATGCCGTGGTGTCCTGTACTGCCAGTGATGAAGCCAATGCGGTAATAGCCAGGATAGCCAGGAACATTTATCATGTTCCCAGAGTTGTAGCAAGACTTTATGATGCAAGAAAAGCGGAAATTTATCACAGAATCGGAATACAGACCATATCTACCACTACCTGGGGAATTGAACGGGCTACGGAGTTTATTGTCCATAATCATCTGGACAGTGTGTATGAGATGGGAAACGGCAGTGTAAATATGGTCCGTATTGAAGTACCTACCCTTTTAGTTGGGCATCAGGTGAAGGAAATAAGTGCAATCGGTGAGATTCAGGTAGTTTCCATAAGCCGCGGCAGTAAGACCTTTATGCCAACTCTTGGAACCGTACTGGAAGCGGAGGATGTTCTTTATCTTTCAGTGATGGGTAATGCAACTGGTAAACTCAAATCAATGCTCGGTCTGGGCTGATGGGAGTTAGATTGAAAAATGCATTGCATTTTTTAAAATTCTTATTTGGGCAGTATCGTGTAGATTGCAAGCAATCTACCGGCAAACTTGCGATATGCATGGAGGTTAGGTTGAAAAATAAATTTTTCAACTACCAATTAACGAATATCCAATCAAAGAGTGGATACTCAGGAAAGAGGTTAGTATGAAAATTGTAGTGATAGGCGGAGGGCAGGTAGGTTCTTATCTTGCCAATCTATTAATATCCAATGGTCATGAGGTAAAGATAATAGAGCATAGAGAACGTGTATTTGCAAAGCTGGAAAGAGAACTTCCAAGTGAGGTATTGGTATTTGGAAACGGTTCGGATCCTGTGGTTTTAGAAAAGGCCGGAATAGAAGATGCACAGGTTGTAGCAGCAGTCACAGGAGCTGATGAGGTTAACCTGGTGGTTTCTACTCTTGCAAAGATGGAATTTGGAGTAGCCCGCGTAGTAGCCCGTGTTAATAATCCTAAGAATGCATGGCTCTTTAACGGCAGTATGGGTGTGGATGTAGGGGTGAACCAGGCAGACCTGATGGGACACTTTGTAGTAGAAGAAATGGACTTAAAAAGCATGTTTACCCTCTTTAAATTAAATAGGGGCGATTATTCCATTGTTCAGATAAAGGTTTCCAGTAACGCAAAAGCGGTGAATAAGCTGATAAAAGATTTACCGATTCCAAAGAAGGCGGTTCTGATTGCTGTTAACAGGGAAGAAAAGACCATTATACCAAAAGGTGATACGGTAATCCAGGCAGAGGATGAGATACTCTTTTTGACGGATGAAACCAGCCGTAAAATTCTAAATGAAATATTTGATTAATTTTTAACATTGAAACGGCACAGTAGCTGAAAAGAATGCTGTGCCGTTTTACTATTTACATTGACAAAACCTTTTTATGGTAGTAAAATCAAGTACAGTTTAATTTATAGTAAACATATAGGAATTAGCGAATACAATAATCTATACTATTCAGGAGGATAACTTATGAAAAGAAGATTGATCCAAAGAGCAACGGCATTATTATTAGGTTTTGTACTTTTGATTACGCTGACTGCCTGCGGCAGTAACGGGAATAGCAGTAAAAGTGAAGAAGCAGATGGGAATAAGCAATCGGCGGGAAAAGAAAAGATTGTAAATATCGGTATGACAGATACTTTAACCAGTGTAAATCCTCTTCTTATGGATGCCACGGAAATCCTGAAATATTCTCTGGCCTTTGAATTCCTGCCACTGGTGGAACTTAACAGTAAGCTTGAATTTCAGAGCATGTTAGCATCTTCTATCACGACGAAGGATAACAGAAATTTCATTGTAAATATTGATAAGGATGCGGTATGGTCCGATGGAACCCCGGTTACAGCCGAAGATGTGGTGTTTACGGTATTAAGGCTTGCAAGTCCCAAGCTTGCCAATGCCAGCATGGCTCTCTATGCTTTTGAAGGTGTAGGGGATGATGGTTTTGTAGAAGAAGGCGCAACTGAAATCAAAGGCGTAAAAGCAGTTGATAATAAAACGGTTCAGTTTACCACCAAGTATGACATGGCACTTACAACCTTTGAAAATACCTATGGAAGATATATTCTTACCATTCCGAAGCATATTTTAAAGGATGTACCGGAAGATCAGCTGGCTTCCTACAGCTGGTTTAATGCACCTACGGTTGTAAGCGGTCCTTATAAAATCACAAGCGTAGATTTACAGCATTATGTATCCTATGAAGCAAATGACAAATATTTTAAAGGAGCTCCTAAGATTAATAAGCTGAATATTAAAATAGTAACTGCAGCACAGCTTTTAACAGGACTTCAGTCCGGAGAGATTGATTTTGTACAGCAGACAACAGGAGGAATTCTGCAGGAGGATTATAAGAGTGTAGAAGGTCTATCCAATGTAACAGTAAATTACGGTGCCCCGGTAACAAACCAGTCGATTTTCTTTAATACAACTTCTGTAACAGATGTACGTATCCGTCAGGCTATCCTGTACGGAATTGAACGCAAGAAACTCGTAAGCGGTTTTATGAACGATAAAGGTGAAGTGGTTGATGGCTTCCTTTCCAGCGCCAGTCCTTTTTACGATTCCTCTCTGGTGCCAACCGCCTATGATCCGGATAAAGCAAAGGAACTTGTAAAAGAAGCGGCAGCTGATGGCTGGGATTCCTCTAAGGTATTGCAGTTCTATGTAAACAGCGGCGATACTACCTTTACCCAGGCAGCGGATTATATTACAGCAAGCCTTGCAGATCTTGGTATTAAGCTTCAGGTAAATACGGTGGATTTGGCAACATTGATGTCAAAGGCGGGAAGCAAGGATTTTGACCTTATGGCAGTGCAGTATACCTATGCGCCGGTGGACCCTTATCCCGATGTTAACTGGCTGCTTTCAGCAGACGGCTGGACCGGCTATGCTAACAATACGATAACGGATGCTTTGGCAGCTACCCAAAAGACCAGTGATGTGAATGAGATTAAAAAGCAGTATCTGACCATAGACAGTACCATGCAGCAGGATGTCCCAATGATTTCAGCCTATGTAATCAGTGCCATGGGTGCTGTAAATAAGAGATTGGCAAATGCAACGCCCGATGTATACGGCTCCTTTATTAATGTTAATGAATGGGATGTGACAGAATGACATCTTTATTGGAGGTAAAAAATCTGGAGGTAAGCTTTCGGAATGGAAAGGACGTTTTTACTGGTGTTTCGGATGTTACCTTTCATGTAAATAAAGGAGAAATTCTTTGTATCGTTGGTGAATCCGGCTCCGGTAAGAGCATAACAACTCTTTCCGTTATGGGACTGCTCGGCAAAAACGGAGCCGTTGAAAACGGAAGTATCCTGTTTGATGGGGTGGAGCTCTTCGGTAAGTCAGAGAAAGAGCTCGATAATATCAGGGGCAGCAAAATTGCCATGATATTTCAGGATGCCCTTACCAGTCTGAATCCGGTCTTTACGATAGGAAACCAGATGTTAGAAGCAATACTTAGCCATTCAAAGCTGTCTAAAAAAGAAGCGGAGGAAAAAGCGAAATATCTCCTTGGGAAGGTTGGGTTATCGGATACAGAGGCACTGCTTAAAAAGTATCCCCACACCTTATCAGGCGGAATGAGGCAAAGGGTCATGATAGCTATGGCCCTTGCCGGTGAACCAAAGCTTTTGATAGCGGATGAACCAACCACTGCTCTGGATGTAACCATACAGGCACAGATAATGGAATTGCTAAAGGATCTGAATAAGGAGCTTGACATGTCTGTGATTCTGATAACCCATGATATGGGAGTGGTTGCGGAAATGGCAGACAGGGTCCTTGTAATGTATGCCGGTGAAGTGGTGGAGGAAGCACCTGTTAATGTGCTGTTTCACAGTCCCGGTCATCCCTATACCAAGGCACTGCTTCGCTCCATTCCGGGTGCCGGAAAAGAGGAAGAGATAAAGCTGGTTCCCATTGAGGGAACAGTTCCGGAGGATTATGACCGTATTGAGGGCTGTCGCTTTTTAAACCGTTGTACGTTTGCGGAAAAAGATTGTGCTCTTTTTCAGGATTTCAGGCAGAACGGGGAGGAAGAGCAGTTCATCCGGTGCTGGAAATATGATAAATTATAATTTTTAACTGGATTTTTTGAAAAACATGGATTATCTTATTATTAAACGTAAGTTTATAATAAGGTTTATTTGGTTTGTCAGGCAGACAGGAGGAACATACGAATGGGATCACAGGAACAACCCCTCATAAAGGTTACTGGCTTAAAGAAACACTACCCTGTCAGAGGAGGAATCATTCCGCATACAATAGGGGTAGTGAAAGCTGTGGATGGGGTTGACTTTTCAATATATGAGGGTGAGACTCTCGGATTGGTGGGAGAATCCGGCTGCGGAAAATCCACGGTAGGAAAGCAGCTGGCTGCGCTGGAGAAACCCACGGAAGGTGAAATCTACTATAAAGAAATAAATATCAGTCAGAAAAGATCTGCCTTGACCGGGAATCTTCGCAGAGAAATTCAAATGGTCTTTCAGGACCCCTATTCTTCATTAAATCCGAGAAAAAGCGTAAGAGATATCCTCGCGGCCCCCATGCTGTATCATGGGCTGATATCGAAAGCAGAGCTGGACGGTAAATTGCATAAGCTTTTAGACATGGTTGGGCTGTCAGCTAATGCCCTGTATAAATATCCTTTGGAATTTTCGGGGGGACAAAGGCAGAGGATTGGAATTGCAAGAGCGTTGTCCCTTAATCCAAGTCTTATTCTATGCGATGAACCGGTGAGTGCCCTGGATGTATCCATACAGGCACAGGTATTAAACCTGTTAAAAGAGCTGCAGCAGGAGCTTAAGCTTACCTATCTTTTTATCGGTCACGGTCTGGATGCGGTAAAGTATGTAAGCAACCGTATTGCCGTCATGTATCTTGGAAAGATTGTGGAGATAGCGGAGGCAAAGGAGCTTTTTCATAATCCTGTGCACCCTTATACGAAGGCGTTAGTAAGCGCAGCACCGGTACCGGACCCGGAAGCAAGGAACAGGGAAAGGCTTGTATTAAAAGGTGAAATCCCATCCTTAAACAATATTCCTTCCGGCTGCCGCTTCCATCCAAGGTGCCCTTTTGCCAAAGAGGAGTGCAGTAATATAGAGCCAAAACTTCTTGCCCTGAATGGGAATAGCAGCCACCTTGCAGCCTGTCCTGTTTTAATGGAGAGTGCGAAAGGAGAGGAGGCCAAGGATGTTTAAGTATATTATAAAGCGGATTCTTATTGCAATCCCCGTGTTACTTGGGATTACTGTAATTGATTTTTTCTTAATGAGCCTTGCGGGAAATCCCCTGCAGATGCTTCAGGGAGCCAGAATATCACAGGAAGCGGTGGAAGTTAAGCGGATTGCCCTAGGGCTTGACCAACCAGTCTATATCCAATATTTTATGTGGTTAAAGCAATTGATCCATGGAAATCTGGGAGTTTCCATGAAGAACTATCAGCCGGTGGCGGCTATGATAAAGACTTATATCGGCCCCACTCTTTTATTGATGGGAACCTCTTTGATTGTAAGCATGATTATTGCCATACCTGCCGGCATTTATAGTGCGGTGAAGCAGTATTCCCCGGGAGACTATACGGTAGTGACCCTTTCCTTTTTGGGTACCAGTGTACCGGGCTTCTTTCTGGCACTGATACTGATTTATCTCTTTACCATTAAGCTTGGAATACTGCCTTCCAGCGGTATGACCACTCTGGGAAGCAAAAGCGGTGTATGGGATGTGATAAAGCATATGATTATGCCGGTTATTGTTCTGGCGTCTTCTATGGCGGGGAATAATATCCGTTATATCCGAAGTTCCATGCTCGAGATTCTGGATAAAGAATATCTAAGGACAGCAAAGGCTAAGGGAATCGGAAGCTTTAAAGTAATTAATAAGCATGGGCTGCGCAATGCATTGCTGCCGGTGATCACCGTCTTTGGCATGGAAATTCCTATGCTTTTTGGAGGAGCGATTATTATTGAACAGGTTTTTAGCTGGCCTGGGCTTGGGCTTATGACCATGAGTGCAATTATAAACAGGGATTACCCGGTTATAATGGGAGTGTGCCTTATATCGGCCCTTGTGGTTCTGGCAGCTAATCTCCTTACGGATATTCTCTATGCGGTTGCAGATCCGACAATCCAGTATAAGTAGTGTGAAAAATAAAAAGCATTTTTCACTTTCTATATAAGCAGTTCCGTGTAGATTGCAAGCAATCTACTGGTAAACTTGCAAAATGCATGGGTGTTAGAAAATAAACTCTGTATGAAAGAGGAACAGGATGAAGAATAAAAAGACAGAAATCAGTGGCAAAAAGGCGGTTCGCGGAAGAGTTCTAAAACGGTTTTTCAGGCACAGACTTGCGGCAGTGGGATTGGTATTTATTACAATCGCTGTCTTTTGTGCTGTCTTTGCACCGCTTTTTGCCCCTTTTGATCCGAATAAGGTCGTGGGAGATTTCGGTGCGCCCCCGACAAAGTCTTTTCTTCTTGGAACGGACCAGGTGGGGAGAGATGTCCTTAGCAGGCTGTTATACGGTATGCGGATATCACTCTTTGTGGGAGTGGCGGCAACGGCTGTATCAACGGTAATAGGAGTAATACTTGGACTTTTATCCGGATATTTTGGCGGATTTCTGGATATGATTATTATGCGCTTTACCGATATGGTAATGTCCTTTCCCTACATATTGCTGGTGCTTGTGGCGGCTGCCATTTTTAAACCGGGCCTTAATACGATTATATTGATCCTTGGCTTTGTAGACTGGCCGGGAGTAGCAAGGCTAGTACGGGGAAATGTTCTCTCCATCCGGGAAAAACCCTATATCCAGGCAGATATAGTAGCAGGAATGCCAAAAAGGTATATACTGTTTTCAGAAATACTTCCCAACACCATAGCACCTATATTGGTGTATGCAACTTCTGTAATAGCTATCTCCATGTTGGATGAGGCTGCCCTAAGCTTTTTAGGAATGGGTATCCAGCCGCCGAGGGCAAGTCTTGGCAATATGCTAAACGGTGCCCAGTCCCTGTCAATTCTGACATCCAAACCATGGCTGTGGCTGCCCCCGGGTATTGTAATAATACTTTTGGTTATCAGCATTAACTTTGTGGGAGATGCGCTAAGAGATGCATTTGACCCGTCCGGTAAATAACGGTATGCAGGAAAGGAGATAACATGAAAAATATATTGAGTTATCAGACATCGGAGTATGACTGCGGGCCGACTACCCTTTTAAATGCCATGAGGTATCTTTTTGAAAGGGAAGAGATTGTGCCTGACATCTTAAAAGCAGTCTCCTTATACACTCTGGATGAATACAACAGCGAAGGGGAATCCGGAAAGAGCGGTACCTCCCGAATGGCAATGATGTATCTGTCCAAGTGGTTTAATCAATTTGGTGAAACGAAGCATTTTCCCCTCTATACGGAAATGCTTTTGGATGAACAGGTATGGATAAAGCAAAACAGCAGGATTATAGGCTGCCTTCAGCAGGAAGGAGCCGTAATTGTAAGATGCTGGCTGGAAGGTTACCAGCATTATGTCCTGTTAACCGGCATAGAAGAAGAATATGTCTGCCTTTTTGATCCTTATGATTACGAGAAAACGGTGGATGGCGTAAATATCATAAAGATTGATAATCAGCCGAAGAAGATGAACCGTAAGGTTAAGAAAGATATTTTTAATGAGAAGAGTACAAGGACCTATGCCTTTGGCAGTGTAAAAAACAGGGAAGCAATGCTGTTATTTAACAGCAAATCCAGAATGACACCGGAGAAATCAATCGAATACTTCATATAAATTTAAGTATAATAAGCAAATTCTGCCTACTTGAAAATACAGACTCTATTTACTATAATAGTTGTAGACTAAGACTATAGTGTGAATTATTGGAAGACATAATTCACACCCTGATTTGAGGCAGTAAATCATCTGCGGGCAGATGATTTATGCCATGGGAGCTAGGAGAAGAATATGGGGAAGATAAAGATAAGTTTGGCAGCCTTCTTGTGTTTGGTTTTTATTTGCCTGTTGGCAGGCTGTGACAGCGGGCAGTATAAGGAAACGAAAAAACCGGAAGCAAATTCTATTACGGAAATAGGGCCTCCGGCAACAAGTTCAACAGCAGAACCAACAGCGGTGAATTCTATTGATAAGGGTTATTTAGACACTGCGAAATCCGTAGAAGAGAGAGCCGAAATATTACTGAACCAGATGACATTGGAGGAAAAGGCAGGCCAGATGCTTCAGGCCGAAAGAAACACCGTAAAGGAAAGTGAAGTAACCAGGCTTGCCCTTGGTTCGGTTCTTAGCGGCGGAGGGTCCTATCCCGGGAAAAATACACTGTCTGACTGGAACAGCATGATACATAATCTACAGGAAGCAGCCATGAAGACAAGACTTGAAATACCGCTTTTATACGGCATAGATGCAGTACACGGGCAAAACCTCTTAAAGGGTGCGGTAGTGTATCCTCATAATATCGGGCTGGGTGCTGCGAATGATAAAGAGCTGATGTATAAGATGGGAGCCGCTGTTGCAGAAGAAATGAAGCTTACAGGGACTCTCTGGAATTTTGCACCCTGTGTGGCTGTCAGCCAGGATCCAAGATGGGGAAGAACCTATGAAAGCTTTTCTTCTGATCCAAAGCTTGTATCAACTCTGTCCTCTGCTTATCTTAGAGGCTTACAGGAGCATGGTGTGGTCGGAACAGCAAAGCATTATGTAGCTGATGGAGGTACCGCCTATGGAAGCGGAATTATAGGCGGCATCTTAGACCGGGGCGATACGGATATTTCAGAAAAAGCACTTCGGAAGACGCATCTGGCTCCCTATAAGGAATTAGTTAAAAGCGGAGTAAAAGTTGTTATGGCTTCCTTTAGCTCCTATAAGGGAACAAGAATGCATGAAAATAAATATCTGCTTACGGATGTTTTAAAGGGGGAACTGGGCTTTAAAGGCTTTGTTGTATCCGACTGGGAAGCAGTAAAGGATTTAGAGGGGGATTCCTTTGAGGCAAATGTAGCTTTTGCAATCAATGCAGGAGTGGATATGCTCATGGAGCCTTTTAATTATGAAAAAGCTGTTGATGACATTATAGCGAATGTGAATAAGGGAACTATATCAATAGCAAGAATTGATGATGCGGTTAAAAGAATATTAGAGGTCAAGATGGAAATGGGATTGTTTGAAGACCCTTATATGGAAAAGCTGAATCATGAAGTAACAGATCTTGGAAGCGATGAATACAGAGGCCTGGCAAAGCAATTGGTCGAGAAATCCCTTGTCCTTTTAAAGAATGATAATAATACACTTCCTCTGAAAAAGGGCTCTACAATTCTCGTTACAGGCCCGGCAGCAGATGATATGGGAGTACAGTGCGGCGGCTGGATGACCACCTGGCAGGGCTTTTCTGATAAAGACGGAAAACGGGCAGCAGAAGGAACCACAATATTAGAGGGATTAGAAGAATATGCCGGACAATATGGTCTAAATATTATTACGGATAAGAATAAGGCAAGCGAAGCAGATGCTGTAATTCTTGCAGTTGGAGAGATGCCCTATGCAGAATATGAAGGAGATACAAGGGATTTATCCATTACCGGAGAAAAGGGACTGGCAGAAAACAAAGAAGCGATAGAATTTGCTAAGAGCCTTCAAAAGCCTACGGTAGCACTTGTTGTTGCCGGAAGGAATGTACTGATATCTGACTATATGAAAGACTGGGACAGTATTGTTATGTGTTATCTTCCGGGAACAGAAGGAGATGGAATAGCTTCCGTTTTAACAGGGGAAACACCCTTTACCGGAAAGCTGCCGATGCCTTATTATAAGAGCACAAAAGGCATTAAAACTAAGAAGGCTGATTATCTTTATCCTTTAGGCTATGGATTAACTTATTAGAATCTTTCTGCTAACTTAAAAAACACTTGATATTTACAAAAATGTATGTTACTATTACGTTAGTAAATTAATCATCCCCAGAGCCGATTCTTAAACCTATGTGTTTAGGGTTAATCGGCTCTTTTTGTGTTGTTCGATTAAGCTGGAGTGGTAAATATAGCAGTGTGCATATGAAAAAGGATACTCGCAATCCGCTTCGCTGCTATTTCAGTGGAAAAAAACTCCCGCTGAAATAAGGAAGACTTCCCCCGCTTCGCTTAAAGACGGGGGGGAAGTCTTCCTTGGGAGGTTAAACTATAAAGTGGCTGATTTCTTCCTTAAGAGATAAACAGCTTGTATCTGCGGTAGATATCAGATTCACAACATCATTTGATTTCACATTTACATCGCTTACTTTTACGGCAATATCGCTGGTTCCGGAAGCACCTTCGGAGGCAGCTAAAGAGACCTGGTTTACAGCTAATAATACACTCTGGATAGAAGCTAAAAGTTCTTCGGAGGTAGCGCTGAAATCAGTTATCAGGTTGTCTACATAAACGGAATCCTGATTATAATCCTGGGCAATCAATAAAAAGCTGTCCATACTGCCGTTTATGTCATTGGTTACGAAATCTAAGAGATTGTTTGCACTGGAAGCCAGATCATTAACAGCTTCGGTTACTTTAGAAGTCACACCCTGTATTTGCTCAACCATTGATTTGGACTGCTCTGCCAGATTTCTGATTTCATCGGCTACAACGGAAAAGCCTTTTCCGGCTTCACCTGCTCTTGCGGCTTCTATGGCAGCATTTAATGCCAGCAGATTGGTCTGGGAGGTTATGTTCATTATGGAATGAGATAATACATCAATCTGCTCCACGATTTTGGCCTGTTCAACAGCAGTTTTTAAATGTGTGCTGATTTCATTTGAAATCTGCTGGATCCTTAACTGAGAGGACTGGGCAGTTTCTTTTGTTCCGGCGGCCCGTTTGCTGATTTCAATTACTTTCAGACTGCCGTCCTGTGATTTTTCTGCGATACTTCTGACAGCAGTTTCGATTTCCAGAGCAGTTGAATTAAGCTCTTCGGAAGATGCGGCAGTTTCTTCCATACCTGCTGCTAATTCCTCTGTTGTGGCAGAAACCTCAAGTAAGTTATTGTTTAATGCCTTCATATTCTCATTGGCTACCGCTACGGCAGAAATTATGGAGTCAGCTTCTGCTTTTGTATTACCTATAAGAGCTCCTACAGAATTTTTCATAAATTCCATATCTGCTGCCAGTAGTCCGAAGTCATCTTTGCTGTCACGTAACCTTTCAGGCAGAGAAATGCTAAAATCACCTTTGGAAAGCTGCCCCAGGTAATTGCTGACGGATTTAAAGCTTCGGTTAATTCGTTCGATAATGTATATACAACAAAGAACAGAGAAAAGAACTGTTATAATAATAATGATGCCATCATGGAACATTGTTGAAATTACCTTTTTTTCCTGTTCTGTGGAAGTGGTCTTAATTATTTCATCGATATAATCGGTGTAATTACCACTTCCGATTACCCAGGAAAAGGGTTCGAAGGCCTGACTGTAGCTGCGTTTTGGTTTTGCCTCGGTCTCACCGGCCTTAGGGAACCAATAGTCGGCATATCCTCCGCCTTTTTTGCCGGCTTCAATAATCGCTTTCATATATGCGAAGCCGTTTACATCCACCTTATCAATACGGTTGGTTCCTTCTGTTTCATTTCCAAGGAGAACAATATTAGTGCCGTCATAGGTATCAGCCCAGAAATAACCGTTATCCCCATAGGACATACTCCTTAATGTATCAGCACCTATTTTTTTAGCTTCATCCAAGGTATAATCACCGCTCTGGTATTTGGCATATACTCCATTTAACATGGAAATTGCGGTCTGTACCTGCTCTTTTATATTAGTATCATAATCAGAACGGATACTGGTCTCCAGAGCTTTAAGGTTAGTATTTAGAATGGAGTACTGGTTATTAAGTGATATAACCCCTAATAAAATTATGGCTGCAACCAAAATAGCAGAAAATAAAGTGATTTGTGTACGTACCTTTAGATTTTTGAACTTCATATATAACCCTCCCAATTAGTAAATTATAGAAAATCCTATAAAGATATTCTACATTATTTTTCATAATATTACAATATAGTAAAAAATATGACAAATGGATGTTTGGTCTGGACCTGTTAAAAAAATGAAAACTGGAGGTTGATTGCATGCCAGATATGATTTAAGATAATCATAATAAAAATTAATATGACGGAGGCAAATAAGAATGCAGAAAAGAGTTGCAGCAATACATGATATATCCTGTTTCGGAAGGTGTTCCCTTACCGTTGCACTTCCAATTCTTTCAGCGGCAGGAATTGAAACCAGCATTATTCCGACAGCTGTGTTATCCACTCATACCGGTGGATTTACAGGGTATACCTTCAGGGATTTAACAGAAGATATTCTGCCGATTGCGAAGCATTGGAATTCCCTTGGGTTAACATTTGAAGCACTTTATACCGGATATCTGGGGTCCTATTCCCAGCTTGACATGGTTTCACAGATATTTGATATGTTTAAAGAAAAGGACACTATTATTCTGGTCGATCCGGTGATGGGGGACAATGGAAGGCTTTATTCAGCTTTTGATGAGAATTTTCCCAAAGGTATGATTAAGCTTTGTGAAAAAGCAGATGTTATTGTGCCTAATATTACGGAAGCAACTCTCTTGCTGGGAGAAGATTATAAGGAAGGACCTTATACAACAGAATATATTGAAGGGCTTTTTGGCAGGCTGTCCGGCTGCGGTGCTAAAAAGATAGTTCTTACCGGAGTGTATTTGCAGGAAGGGCAGATGGGGGCAGCGGCATATGACTGTGGCAGGAAAGAAGTAAACTATTACTTTACTGAGAAGATTCCGGGAATGTATCATGGTACCGGCGATGTATTTTCCAGTGTGCTGCTTTCAGGGCTGCTAAATGACCAATCCATGGAGGAAGCCCTAAAGCTGGCTGCCGATTTTACCACAGAAGCCATTAGAAGAACTTATAATGACAAAACAGATAACAGATACGGTGTAAACTTTGAACAGGGACTTATTGAACTTGCACAACTTGGTTCCATTCATAAGAATTCCTGAAAATACGTATGGATGACTGCTTCCGTACATAAATTATAGAGATAGAACATAGGTAATAGGCGTGTATGAAGCAGGAAGGATATATTATTCTTATTAATGAAACAGATTACGACTGGATAATGGCCAATAGTTGCAGACTTCGGATGAAACAGTTCTGTTTCCCGGAATGCATAAGGACGCAGTCCGAAGCTGTTGCTTATATGGAATGGGAGGATACGGGGGATTCCTGTAAAGAAGGTCTTGCGGCAGCCATTTGTTACGAGCTGTCAGGGACAGAGAGTTCCTTTATGCTTCTGGCGTATGAGGAAGGTGATAAGAAGGATTTAAGGGTCTATTTTGAAAATATGTCTGCAAGGGGATTAAAGGATAAAGAGGCCGCTTCCCTTGGATGGATGAACGGAGGGACACTCCGGCTTATTCTTTCCAGACCGGAAGAAGGGGAGCTGCACAGGCTGGAAATATATCCGGACTATTTGGGAAATGTAAGTAGTGCAGCTAAGAAGGAAGGCTCTGAAAATATCAAAAGAAACTCTGTGTCCTGGTTTGGAACCATTGCGGGAACCGAAAGTATTGATAACCTGTATCTTACAAATGACTGTTATTGGGAGGATTGTGAGATAACCCTGAAAGGATATCCCGGAGAATTTATCAAGTGTACCCTTACTCTGATTATTGGAGGAGAACTGACAGAAGAAAGCTTTATAAAAGATATTTACCTAAATGAAGCAGAAGAGAAGCAGATAACAGTACATATAGGACAGCAGACAACCTTGGTTCTGGCAGGAACAGCAGCAAATTTAAAAGGAATGGAAGCTAAGTTAGATATTACACTGACGGGAATATGCAAAGAAGACGACCAGGCAAAAGGGTAGGAAGGGGTCATTATGCAGGAGAGCAGGAAAGCAATGGCTATGTTGGCCGCCTCCATGCTGGCATACCGCATTAAGGATGGGAAACTTCCAATCAGCTGCCGCTTTCGAATTGATGAGTGGATAGGAGGAGTACCGTACAACTGGTATCATACAGCAGGCTTTACGGAAGAAGTCTATACCTTTACTGCCGGTATTGATAACATACATGCAGGCTTAATAGGGATTTCAGAGGATAAACTTATTATTGCTTTTCGGGGAACAGATGGCGATGACACCCTGGAAGGAAGTATCCTGGACTGGATAAATAATTTCCTTGCCATACAGGTTCCTTTTCCTTATGGACCGGGAAATGTACATGAGGGATTTTTAAGTGCGGCAGACAGTCTTAAGGAAGATATGCTAAGAAAGACAGAAGAGCTATACGGCAAATTAGCAGGCAAATATGAAACGGCAGAGATTATAGTTACAGGGCACAGCAAAGGCGGAGCAGTTGCCAATATAATGGCAGCCATATTATCGGAAATCCATAACGGGAAATATAGGGATAAGATTGCAGTTTATACCTTTGGGGCACCCAGAACAGGAGATGAGTTATTTGCAGATAAATACGGCAGTCTTAATTATTTCCGTTATGAAGCTTTTTTAGATATCGTGTGCCACCTGCCCTTTACTTTGCAGGAAACAAAGCTATTAAAGCGTTTGGGTCCAATACAGGAATTATTTGCAGAATGCCTGAAACTAAAGCCATATAAGGCGGTGGGAAGGGAAATCTGTATCTATAACAGCAGAGATAACTTTGGAAAATATCCGCCTGATACCGGTAATTCTTCCGGTGAGACCTTAAATTCCTTTTGTGCCGTTGAGCAGGTTGTGAGGTATGGAGGCTTTCAGGTTTTTATGGGATGCCATGAAAAGGATTACTATCTGCTTGACAAATCCATTCAATTCCATTAAAGTATTCCTTATGAAAATGCAAATACAGAATTTTATCTTTCGGTGTATAGAATGCAGTCTGGCGGTAATATGCCAAGAGGCAGAGGATACATCGAAATTTTTATCGAGAAGTTTTTTAACTGTACAGAGGACACTTTGATTATAAAAACTTGGAAGAGAGGATTTACTGAAAATGAAGATTTCTACTGTGAAAGGGACCAATGATTATTTACCGAAGGAAGCAGCCTTAAGAGATTATCTGATGGATGAAATACTTAAGACTTACCAATCCTGCGGATTTCAAAGAATTATGACTCCGGTTATCGAAGATATTGAGAATCTGGATAAAAGTGAGGGCGGAGAGAATTTAAACCTGATATTTAAAGTATTAAAAAGGGGAGATAAGTTGGAAAAGGCCCTGGAAGCAAAGAATGAGAAAGAGCTTTGCGATATGGGACTTCGCTATGACTTAACACTTCCCCTTAGCAGATATTATGCTAATAACAGGGACAAGCTGTTATCGCCCTTTAAGTGCATACAGATTGACAGGGTTTACCGAGCAGAGCGTCCGCAGAAGGGGCGTTTAAGGGAATTCTACCAGTGTGATATTGATATTATCGGAACCTACTCCCTGACAGCGGAAGTGGAACTGATAGCAACCACAGCACAGGCTCTTAAGAATATCGGTATCGGTGATTTCAGGGTTAAGATAAATAACAGAAAGCTCTTAAAGGCTATTCTTTTAAAGGCTGGCTTTCAGGCGGAAGAGCTGGACAGTGTCTGCATATCCATTGACAAATTAGACAAGGTCGGCCTGGATGGTGTGAAGGAAGAACTAAACGCCAAGGGATTTGAAGCAGAAAGTATCAATAAGCTGTCAGAAGTGTTATCAACAAAGCCTTTTACGTTAGAGGAAGCAGAAAGGCTTTGCCCGGAGGAAGAGAGTGTAAAAGAGATACGCTTTATCCTGGATTCTGTAAAGGCTTTCAATGGCGAGTTTGATGTAGTGTATGATATTACCCTTATCAGAGGACAGGGTTACTACACCGGTACGGTATTTGAGGTTGAGAGCACAAAGTTCAGGGGAGCTATTGCCGGAGGCGGAAGATATGATAACCTGATTGGCAAATTCTTAAATGAAACTGTTCCGGCAGTGGGCTTTTCCATTGGTTTTGAGCGGATTTTCGGCATTCTTACCGATGTGGGCTTTCAGATACCGGACAGAAAGAAGCAGATTGCAGTGCTTTATGAGGAAAAGGATTTTATTCCTGCCATGGAATATGCAAGAGGACTTCGTGAGAATCATAATGTTGCCATGTATGTGAAGCCGAAAAAGACCGGTAAGTTTATTGATAAATTACAGGAACAGGGCTGTGACGGATTCTATATCTACGGACAGTCAGGGGAAATTCAATTTTTATAAGGAACATGAACTTTAAATATAGAAGTTTAAAGAGCTTGGTTTAAATCATAGATTTAAGCCAAACTCTTTTTCTTTTGCGGCATCAGGCCATTCAGCCGGATGGGACTGGCGCTCATCTTATTTTAAGCAGCTGTATGTACGTATTCCAGCTTATTGCAAGGTGTCCGATGGAAAAAAGTATCGCAGGTGCTATAAAAAGAGGAGATCTAACCCATATGCCAAGCAATATGAGGTACATTAACGGGAATATAGCCATAGGAATTGGTATAAAGCCCATAGGCTTAAATAAATCGAAATATTCCCTTCCACTGGTAAAATACAAAATCCAGCAGGTATAATAGACCAATAAACAGAGAGCCATCAGTATGACCAGGTACGAGCCTTTTTGTTCTGCAATTTTCTTTCCGAATACAACTGGCACAACCAGGCAAAGAATTCGCCCTGCCTGTTCCATTATTGTAAAAACAACAGGCACGGAACTTAAGTTTTTGGGAATATTTTGCGGAGGAAAAAAATAAAAGAATATATTCGGCAGTAAGAATGATAAAACTACTAATATGCCTTTAAAGTGTATTCCCATACTTAATCAGCCCCCTTGTCAGAATTCTCTGGATTTGCCGAAATATCTTCAAGAGATTTTATAGTTTCTTTGCACCAACTTGCATAAGACTCCCATACCTTTTGTCCAAAGGCCAAAACCATTAACACTTGTCTGTGATTGCCGTGTACATCAATGTCCTGTTTGAGCTGTTCTTCAAACTTTTCAAATAATTTTCTCTGTTTATTGTGATTCAGCTCAAATTCTTTAATATGCTCCAGCATGATGTCTGATGAAGCTGCATTGGAAAAATAGAGTTTTAATAAAACCTCATACCGTATGATTTCTTTTTCCACCGGGATCATAAGCCATTGCTGCAACTCTTCTTTGCCCTGATCAGTAATCGTATATTTTTTACTTGCTTTACTATTACTGTCTGGCTGATGGAAAGCCGCAATAAGTCCTTCGGTTTCCAATTCTTTTAATTGGGGGTAGATTTGACCGAAGCTTTCACTCCAAAAGAAAGATAATCTGGTATCTATGATTCGCTTTATCTCATAACCCGACAGATGTTCCTCATTTAAAAGCCCAAGTATAACATACCTGGTTTTATTTTTTTTGATTGGCATTTTTCACCTCATATTTATTAGTTATATCTAAAAGATATATGATGACAAAGGAAATGTCAACTATTTTATTAATATTTAATCATAAAACTTTAATATTTATTTAGAGTAATTTTTTTGACTTAAGAGAACCCCTTATGTATAATGACATGAATACAGCAGGATACTTTATACATAAGGAGGAGAAAAATTTGCTGGAATTAATAGATATAAAGAGAAGTTATAATGTCGGAGGGATTGAAACAAAAGCCCTTGACGGAATAAGTGTTGCCTTCAGGCAGAAGGAATTTGTAGCAATCCTTGGCTCCAGCGGTTCGGGAAAGACCACTTGCCTTAATATTGTAGGAGGCCTTGACCGTTATGATTCAGGAGAGCTGGTCATTAAGGGGAAAAAGACTGCGGATTTTACGGACAGGGACTGGGATGCCTATAGGAATAATTCAATTGGATTTGTATTTCAGAGCTATAACCTGATCATGCATCTTAGTATTGTTGCAAATGTGGAGCTTGGTATGACCTTAAGCGGTGTATCCGCAGAAGAAAAGCATAAAAAGGCACTGGAAGTATTAGAAAAGGTGGGACTTAAGGAACATCTTCACAAGAAACCAAATCAATTATCCGGCGGACAGATGCAGCGGGTTGCCATAGCCAGAGCCCTGGCAAATGACCCGGAGATTCTTTTGTGCGATGAGCCGACAGGAGCCCTGGACAGCAATACCAGTATTCAGATTATGGAACTGATTAAAGTGGTTGCCAAAGAACGTCTGGTTATTATGGTAACTCATAATCCAGAGATTGCCGAAAATTATGCAGACAGGATTATCCGTTTCCAGGACGGTAAAATTATATCTGACAGTCATCCTCATGTGGAAAGGCCCAAGGGGGATGAATTCAAGCTTAAGAAGACAAGTATGAGCTTTTTGACAGCTCTTCGTCTTTCCTTTAACAACATACGCACCAAGAAGGGAAGAACTATTCTAACAGCCTTTGCTTCCAGTATTGGAATCATCGGAATTGCAGTAATTTTAAGCTTATCATCCGGATTCCAGACACAGATTGATAATTTTCAAAAGGATGCCATGGCAGAATTTCCAATTATTATTTCCCAGTCCGCTACAAGCGTAGATGCCGAAAGCATGGAGCAAATGAGAAAGGAAATGAAGAACCAGAATGACAAAGCCTATATACCTGCGGATACAGTAACGCTGTATGATCCCTCTGATACGCAGATAACCCATAAGAATATTTTTACCAAAGATTATCTTGATTACCTGAATAAGATAGACCCTGAAATCTGCAGCAGTATCGGATACACCAGACTGGTATCCATGAATATGGTACGTAAAGTAGAAGATAAGGTAATTCCTGTGAGCCTAAGCAGTCAGAACAGCTCTTCAGGAGGCAGCCAGACGCAAAGCACCGGTCTGTCAGGCTCTATGGGCTTATCCTCTTATCCCAAACAGCTAAAAACAGAGGAAGAGTCCTACCTGACAAAGAATTATGACATCATGGCTGGAGAATATCCTGCTAAGGCAACTGATCTGGTACTTGTTATCGATGCCAGAAACAGGCTGGATTATAATATTCTTAATAATTTGGGATTTGATACAAAAGGGAAAGAAAGCCTCGATTTTAAAGATATTATCGGTACGGAATTTAAAATAATACCCAATGATGTTTACTATATGCCCACTCAGGCAGGAACATATCTGCCCGGCAATGATTACCTGGCAATGTATGATTCAAAGGAGGCCATTACGATAAAGATTACAGGAGTTGTACGTCAGAAAGAAGATGTAGCAATGGCACTCCTTCTTCCCGGTATTGCCTACAGTGACGAATTGTCAGAAATGGTAATTGATAATGCCAAGGACTCTGCTATTGTAAAGGCACAGGAAAAAAGTGATAAGAATATTATTACCAATGAAGAATTAACAGAGGATGCAAAGGATACTTTCCTGGCTTACCTCGGCGGAAATGCAACTCCATATGTTATCATGGTTTATCCGTACAATTTTGATGATAAGGATGCAGTGACAGACTATCTGGATCAGTATAATGCAGGAAAAGATTCGAAAGACCAGGTGGTGTATACAGATCTTGCCGCCACTATGTCAAGCCTGACCAGTGGTATTATGGACGGCATTACCATTGTTTTAATTGCTTTTGCCGGTATTTCTCTGGTAGTAAGCCTTATTATGATTTCTATTATAACTTATACTTCTGTTTTGGAGAGAACAAAGGAAATCGGTATTTTAAAGGCATTAGGCGCCAGAAAGAAGGATATTACCCGTGTATTTGACGCAGAAACCACCATACTTGGTGTGTTTTCAGGAATACTTGGTGTTGTTCTGGCATGGCTGCTTACTTTCCCCGTTAATTCCATACTCTATAAAATGACGGAGCTTACGGGTGTGGCACATCTTCAAATTGAACATGCGGTGTTTTTGGTGGTTATCAGCACACTGTTAACAGTGTTAGGAGGTCATATTCCGGCTAAAATGGCTTCCAGAAAGAATGCAATAGAAGCACTTAGAGCGGAATAAAACCCCCTATATTATTAATTCTGCCAGATGCTGTTATCAATCTTATTGTCAAAGAGTTTACTTCCGCTGCTATTGCTATCCAGATAGATAGAATACTTCATAGCATTTGTGATGGTATTGGTCTCTAAGAGGCTGTTGTTTGCATCTATATAGATTCCATAGCGGCGGGTTGAGCTAATGTAATTATCCTTAAGAGAGAAAGCATTGTCGAGGTCTGTTACACCCTGTATATGAATACCATCCTTGACATTACTGCCGGTATTGCCGTAAATTTTATTCTGACTGATATCGGCAGAATTGGTATCGTATGCATAAATACCGTTCACGGAATAGCCAGAGATGAAATTACTGTAAATAGTGGTATTGTCACTCTTATCGTAGGTGGCAATGGCATTCCCACCACTGGAGTAAATCATATTGCCTGTAATATTACAGGTATTACTTTGTTTGGAAAGGTATATACCATTCTTTGCCGGGGAAGTTATCGTATTGTCCGTTATCAGGGAGTTACTTGTACTGTACAATCCAATCCCGCCGGCATTTCCGCCGGTGTTCCCCAGTTTCTCAAGGGTATTATTCTTAATTGTTGAATTATCACATTCTCTAAACAGATAAATTCCACTGTCAGCTGTATTGGAAATTGTATTATCCGATATGATACTGCCTGGGGTTTTCTCCAAGAATATCCCATAACGTTTGGTGGCTTCAATTGTATTATTTGCTATAGTAACGCCATTGAGCGGACGGGTATAGGTACCTATGGTTCTAATTCCGTCTCCCCAGCTGGTAATAGCAGAGGATGTTGATTTATTGATATCCCGGATGGTGTTATTTGTTATTTTGATGTTATAATCATCCGGCAGAGGTTCGGGTACCGTGGTACTTAAAGCATTCAGATAATGATTTGATTCATTGCTGATATAAGTGTAAGCCAGGATGCCGACACCTACATTGTATATATAATTAGAGCTGATTTCCAGGTTCTCATAATTATATGCCTTAATACCGGCTTCCGTTAAGTCATGGAGAGTATTCTTGGTGATGGTTATATTCTTGTGGAAGACTCCTTTTATAGAGGTATGGGAACCCATTGCCCTGGGATAGTCATAAATTTCATTCCCGCGTATCAGAATCCCGTCGCAGGGAAGGTCATCGTATTTAATATCCTTTGATTGGTTGGAAGGCACAACAACATTGTCGTGGACAATGTCCAACTGAATGGCTTCCTTTGGGCTTTCACCATCATAACCATGGAGCTTGCAGTTTTCAATTAATCCGTTTTTAATACCTGCAAAGGTAATCAAATGGCTGTTTACCGGCACATTGGATATTTCAGCATCTTTAACGGTAATATTTGTAGCATGAATGAAGCGAAAACTTTCTGTACCTTTATTTTTGTCTGCAATAGGAGAGGAATCCCAGACACCGCCAATGATAGTTATATTCTCTGATGTGGTATAGCCGCCCCGATCCTGGCTCATATCGTTGGAAAGAATTGGGCCTTTTTGATGAGTTTTATATAATTTTGCATCCGTATCGGCTGATATGGTTGTATTGCTGTATATCCTTAATTCCTTAATAAGGGTATAGCTGCCGGCGGGAATATGTACGGTAAGCTTGTATTTTCCGTCTTTGTTGTAATCCAGAAGACTTTGAAGCTCCGTTGAGGTAGAACCGGGACTGGCAGTAACCTCTTTGGTTTCAAGTGTGTCAGAAGTATCACCTAAAGTAGAACTATACTCGGCAGCATTTGTATATGCCACGCCATGGAGTACAGAGGATGGAACAAATGTTAATAGTGCAATAGAGGATAAACCTAAAATCATTTTCTTTTTCATATCGCAAAACCCTTTCATTATGACTGTTCATTTTAGTGTCTCTTGTCTGCCGTAACAGCCACTTTTACTTTGTATACCAGATATTCTATAAGTGTATCCTATTATATATGTATTGTAAACAATACGCAGTGAAATTTAAAGAAAATGTAATCTTTTTAACAAATAAGAAAGCAGTAATAGTACAAAAGTACTATTACTGCTTTCTGTTATCGGGAACTTATAAAAAATAGAATTTTAATTTTATTATCTGCTTCCGGCCTTTTTTAATTTACGATTCTGCCACATAACCCAAAGAGGACCTGCAATACAGATGGTTGAATAGCATCCGCTTATTGAACCGATTGCCATAGGAAGTGCAAAGCTTTGAATAGAATCAAGACTGTTTAATGTTGCCATGATGTATACAAGGCTTACGCTTAAAAATACGGCAAAATTGGTATTTAAAGATCTTGTAATTGATTGTGAGATGGACAAATCAGTAAGGGTCTCATAATCTAACTTAGGATGAAGGTCGTGGTTCTCACGTATACGGTCATAAATAACGATGGTATCGTTTACGGAATAACCGATGATACTTAGTGCAACAGCTACAAAGGAGTCTCCAATGGGTATTCTGAATACAACGCAGGTAAAGAATACCACCAAAACATCGTGAATCAAGGCTACGATGGCCATAACTCCGGCTGAAAGGCCACCAATTTTCTTAAAACGGAACCATACATAAGCCATTACCAGGACGAAAGAAAGTACAATAGCAATAATACCGTTGGTCAGGAATTTATGACCGAAAAAGGGTTCAACCATGGAGGATTCAGCCAGGGTTAAATTGTTGTCCGTAAATTTTGCTTTTAATGAGTCATCGAACTTTACCTGTTCTTTTGCATCTACGCCGTAATTACCGGCAATATTAAGAACCAGTCGTTGTTCACCTGTTTTCATATCCTTGGTAATCTGTGTGGTTACCGGCCGTCCAAGCAAATCTGAAGCAATATCAGCTGCATTCTCCGCATTTACATCACCGGTAAATGAATATTTCAGCATAGCCCCGCCCTTGAACTGGATATCCAGCTGTACGCCAAATAACTTCAGGTTAATGAGGCCAACCAGCATAATTGTCAGTGAAATTGCAAAAAAGATATAGCGCTTATTAAAAAAGTGCATACTTTTACTGCTGGTGGGAGTAACGGATAAGGTGGTGTTCATATTATTTTCGTTAATCATAGTGTTCTCCTCCTTGAAAAGCAAGTATAAAGGGAAGGCTTGCGCAATGCATTGTATTCACTTAAGGAGCGTATCATTAGCCTTGATGCAGTAACACCTGCTACGAAGTTAAAGAAGATACCGGTAAGCAGGGTATAAGCAAAGGAAAGTAATGCACCGGAGCCAAATTTCAGAAGGATTATACCAACTATCAGCACGGTTATGTTACCATCAAAAACAGAAGAGAAGGCACCTTTAAAACCGGAAGCGATAGCTGAGCGAACCGTTTTACCGGATCGAATTTCTTCGTTGATACGTTCAGATACAATAACGTTTGCATCTACACCCATACCAATGGAAAGGATAACACCGGCGATACCGGGAAGTGTGAGTGTCATCTGCGGAATGGAAAGAGCAAGTATCTGGCCTGAGGTCTGGATTAACAGGGAAATACATGCCACACATCCGGGTACTCTGTAATATATCATAAGGAGTGCGCAGATAATGGCAAAGGCAATAATACCTGCATCAAGCATGACATTCAGGGAACCGGAACCAAGAGTAGGGCTTATGGTATTATGGTTCTTGGTAATCAAGGAGAAAGGCAGAGCACCGGAATTGATCTTATCGGAAAGTGCTTTTGCGGAATCATACGTAAAATTACCGGAAATTTCTGCTTTACCGCTTGGAATCGCTTCATTGACAACTGCTGTCTGAATGAGGGTTTTATCCATATAAATACTTATGTTTTTACCGACAAGCTTCTGGGTGGCATTTGCAAACAGCTGTGTACCCTTTTCATCGAAAGAAAGACTTACTACATACTTATTCGTCTGTTTGTTCAGTTCGGGAGAGCTGTTGCTGACATGGGAGCCTTCCACTAATACGTTGCCGTCATCATCACGGAAGGTCAAAAGAGCGGTTTCTCCTAATTCAGCAATTGCATTGTCGGGATCGAAGTTCTTTTCATCGGATTTCCAGGGAAAACGTACGATAATGTATCCGTTATCCTTGTCAATTGTTACATCACGGTCGAGAATGTTCTTGTTATCAAGTCTTGTTTCGATAACAGAACGGGCAGCCTCTAATTCTTTTCCTGTAGGTTTACGGTCCAGATTAGCCGCCTGGAAAGCTGCTTCCACACCGCCGCGGATATCAATACCGAAACGGATATCGGGAGCGCCTTTAATTTTAAAAGAGCCTATCTGTACACCAAAGATTGCAGTGTAAGTCATAATTAAGGCTACTAATAAAACAATAAAAAATACGGGTTTCTTGTTTTTCATTTCTGAATCCTTTCTTTCTGCATATTTTTCATTATTACTGAGCATTTTGCACAGAGTGAATGGCCTGAAGGTTCCCGGCTCCAGACAGTAGAATGGAAGATTTGCAGAATCTTCATTCTTTATTCACATTTTTATGATAGACTGAATATAAGTCTTTCTTTAGGTGGCCCGTGCCCCCTAAGGGGTAAGAGAGAATACAGTCTGGGCTTGTCCCCTGCAGAATGCTTCAAAAAGAGTACGGCCATAATAACCAATATGGAAAAGTTATTGGACAAAAGTACATGAAGCATACCGGTTGTGGTACCCGGACGGTATGTAATGAGGCGGTAGGGAACCTTTAGCAGCAAACTTGCATAGGTTTCTTCTAAAGGCATTGAGGGAAGATGATAATAAAAAACATAAGGGCTGTTGCTTGGTAACCCTTGCGTATTAATAAGCATGTCATCGTGGTGAGAGGAAGAAGTACCGGTATAAAAACAATCGGAAAAGGAAGAATAGGTTATTATGAGAATAATAATTAGTACAGCTTGACGAAAGCTTTTCTTTTTACTTTTCACAGACAGCTATCTCCTTTACCAGAATTTAACGCCTTGTTTGCCACAAGACGCCACTATTATAAAATACCACAAATCGGTGCATTTGTATATTGGTTTTTGTAGTATTTTATAAAAATGATATCCAAATGAGAGCATTTTTAACCGTAGGAGATAGTTTGAAAAATGCAATGCATTTTTCAATTTTTATTCAGGCAGTATCGCAGGTAATCCTGCGATATGCATGAGGGTTTAGTTTGAAAAATGCAATGCATTTTTCAATTTTTATTCAGGCAGTATCGTGTAGATTGCAAGCAATCTACTGGCAAGCCTGCGATATGCATAAGGGTTTAGTTTGAAAAATAAATTAAAGGATGTATTCAGGAAAGAGGGTAATAAAGAGGTTGCTATGGAAGAATGGACTTGGGATATAGAGGATTTGCTCCTCCATAAAATCTTGTGGCTTATACGTATAGGAGATTATAAAAAATTAGATGATTACATTCAGCATAATAAAACCAGCTGTTTCTGGCACAGCATAGCAGTTGCCTATTATAGTATGCGGATAGCCAGGTTGCTGCGGCTTAAATGTGATTATGAATGCCTGGCAGTTGGTGCATTGCTTCATGATTATGTATTTTATGATTGGCATGTAAAGGATAAGAGTCACAGACTGCATGGGTTAAAGCATCCAAAAGCCGCATGGCATAATGCGTTAAAGATTAAAAATCTTGACAAGGTAGAGGATGATATAATACGAAAGCATATGTTTCCGCTGACACCCTGTCCGCCCATTTATAGGGAGAGTATTATAGTGTGTCTGGTTGATAAGGTATGTTCTTTGTATGAAATAGCAAACAGTAATGCCTATCGAAGACTGGCGGGAAAATATGCCGATTACTTAAAAGTTGCATAAATGGCCAGGAGTCTTTTATAGATGGGTCAATCAGGTCATGGCATAAAATTGAATAACAGCAAAATAGGAAAGTCTCCGGAAGTTCATCTGAAATGAAAGGTTCCGGAGGCTTTATTTTTGCGTTTTCATTTTCTGAAACAGATTGAAAGGTAAGACGATTTTTCTGAATTAAAAGAAGGATTGGATTATACCACAGCCAGGCTTATAGCAAAGAATAAGGGAGCCATGCTGTATGGTAAAATTGATGTTTGCGCAAACTTCCGAAGGGCACAGGAGAAATTGACATTATGGAGCATGTAGGGTATAATCAGGATACAATTTACGCATCTATACATACACAGTCTTATAATCATGTTGCGGATACACAAAAGACAGCTGCGAAGCAGTTAAAAGGTGTCAGTGAGGGCTTTCATATTTGGCTCCCATCTGCGTGCTATAGCACGCATACAAAATCAGGGGGAGTGGAAGTTTATTTTTCACTCTTATTCCCTTATATGGCTTCCGGATAAGATAGAGATTCTTATGGATGGTGAAGCTTATTTCACTTTCAAACCCACTGATTATAAACAAAATCCTTCTTATAAAGAATGGCCATTTGATAGGAAAATGCATCTGCTCTTAAATATAGAGGCAGGTGGCAATTGGGGCGGAGTGAAGGGTGCTGACCCTTCCGTTTTCCTGCAGAGGATGGAAGTAGACTATGTAAGAGTTTATTAAAGTGATGAAATTAATAACTTTATTATCAAGTAAATTAGAAGAAGGAACATTGCAGAGAATAAAAATGGAAAGGTGAATGGAGAAACCATAATGGTAACAATAAAGGATGTGGCCAAGGAAGCAGGAGTAGCAATATCTACCGTTTCCAATGTACTCAACAATGTGGATGTGGTAAGCGAAGAAACCCGCCAAAGGGTATTGGATGCGGCTGAAAAGCTTCATTATGTTCCGAATATGAATGCAAAGTTTTTAAAATCCAATAAAAAGAATACAATAGGTTTGTTTTTAACCAGTATCCAGGGTGATTTTTATAAAGACCTGATACAGGCTGTACATTTGCAGTGTAAGTTAAAAGGATATCAGCTGAATATTTACATCAGCAATGAAAATACCAGCGAAGAAATCTATAGTATGATAATTTCTTCAGGTGTAGAGGGAGTAATTGTATTTAACGAACATTTATCCCAGGAGTATATTAACAGACTTGCCATGGCACATGTGCCCATTGTATTTCTTGACAGAGAATACTGTACGGAGCAGATGTCCAGTGTTATCATAGACAGTATGGAAGGTGCAACCTGTGCCATGGAATACTTGATAAAGCAGGGACATAGAAGAATCGGATATTTTCATGGTGTCTCTAACTTTGATGATGAAAGCCGCTATAAAGCTTATGAAAATGTGTTAAAAAAATATAATCTTCCTATTGAAGAGTCAATTATCCTAAGAGGCTATTTTGAAGAAGCACTGGCTTATAGTGAGATGAGAGTGTTCTTGTTAAAAGGGATCAAGCTTCCGGAGGCATTCTTTTGCAGTAATGATGAAATGGCATGGGGATGCGTCAGAGCTCTTGCGGAAGCAGGCATCAAAGTACCGGATGATATCAGTATCGTTGGTTTTGATGATAGTACGGTTGCCAAATATAATACCCCCGCCATCACTACCGTACACAGTCCGGTTGCAGAACTGGGATCTTACGCAACAACAGAAATAATAAGGTTAATACAAAGTGAAGAGAGCGTTCAGGGCGGAGTATTCAGGCTGTCACCTGCTTTGGTAATCAGAGATTCCTGTAAGCTGCGTATAGGATAGTATCATTAAAAAGAATGATATTTATAAAAAGTAACCGGAAACATAAACTTTGCTTTTCGGTTACTTTTATTCGTTAGTAATTTGTAAAAGATGAAAGCTATGGTAAAATATGAGAGCTGAATTTTCACTCGGGAGGTAATTATGGAAAGAAACAATATTAGAAAAAATACATATGGAATAAGACTTCTGGTTATTATTATGCTTTTGTCTCTGGCAAATAAAAGCTTTGTATTGGCAAAAGCCGAAGAGTATAGTAATGTGGTCTCTTCCAAGAAAATAAATAGTATTCAAATAAAATATAATGATTCCCAATACACAATTTATAACAGCCTCAAAAAATCAGTAATTGATGAAAAAGTGATCTATATATCAATAAATGGAAAATATATAATATATGCAAAAGACAATTATGCGGCCTATTTATTAGATTCACAAACATGCAAAAGTGTTAAAATGAGCAATGACTTTTGCGGATTTTATGGAGAAAGCAGTAAAAAACTTTATTTTTCAAGGTATTATAATGATAGTAAGAACTTATGCTATTATGATATAACGACTAAAAAAACCAAGAATATAGCAGAGGATGTTGATAGGGTATATATGACGGCTGATTATATTGCCTATGACAAGTATATTGGCAATAAAAGCAGTTATGATTTGTATTTGATAAAATTATCAAATAATACGACAGAGAAATTAACTTTACCTGCGTTTGGAAGCCTGAAAGGATTGAAAAATGAGTATATTTATTACTGTTCTCCTGACGGAGGCGCTAGAAGTGATTTTTATTCGTACAATTTAAAAGCAAAAACGGGAAAGTATATGATGTCGGGAGAAAGCAGTCTTGATGAGGTTATAATTGATTCTAACAAAGTTTTCATTAAAGAATATTTGAGTTCTTTAATGGATTCCAGTATATATATGTTTAACTTAGACGGAAGTAAAAAAGTGTCTGTCGGAGAAGCTTACAAAGTTATGCTGAAAGGGAAGCATATTTATTACTTAAACCGGCAATATGCGGGTGAAGGTGAATTCAGTGGTGAGCGTATAGGGAGATGTAATCTGGATGGTTCCGGCAGAGTCTACTTAACGAAATTTAAGGATATGAAAGAAAAATATGCAGATTATTCTCCTTCATGGACAGTAGTATATAAAAAGTATATAAAATGATTAGAAATCTAAAATTTAAACCAGCCTAAAGCTCTGTTGGGGATAGGCTGGTTTAATGCTTGTAAATAGAAAAGTTTACACTTTCTTATGCGTTGTTTTGAACGAAATTCTCTAATTCCAGCTTTGCCTGCTGCAGAGAGGTTTCTGTGACACTCTTTAGTTGCTTTAGTTTAGATAATACGCTGTCAACTTTGGAATGAAGCTCTGCGACAGAAGAGATGGATGAATTGATTTTTGACTGCACCATCCAATCGGCCAGTAATCCGTCAAAGAAATAATCTGCAAACTTTGTAAAGCCGTCAATCTGGATATTGATATTCTCATCCATTTTTATGTCCGAAAGTTCGGAATGAAATTGATGTAAAAGAGATTGGACTTCACTTATGTAACACCCTGCATCATCCAAATGGGAATATTTCATCATATCACTTATGAGCCCCCCGCCCAGCAAATCAAAGGTTCCCCAGCCGTGAGCATCATCAAGGCTTTCTTCCGTATCCTTTATTTTGTTAAGGACTAAATTACCGGCTTTTACAGCCTCATCAATTTCAGTAAGGTTTTGCGAAAGAGAATGAATCTGTTCTTCAGCAGTTTTTATCTTTTCAGAGTTTATGGGGACATTTTCTGCCATAAGCTTGTATTTCTGTTCATAAAGCTTTCTATATGTATTTTCGCAGCCTGCAAAGGATACCCGCTCTTCCTCCAGATTGCGTATGGCAAGAAGGATATTTGCAATCTGTTTTTCAGCCTCTTCAAGTTTCAGCTTAACGGCTACGGCCTCCTGATATTCTTTTGCTTCCTTTTTTTCTTTCTTATTTAGCAGCTCCAGAAGCAGATTATTTAAACTTTTTTTAGACAAGTTGTTATAGTCATTTTCCTCTTTTTCAAACTGCTGCTTTAATTCGGTCCTTTTAGTTTCTAAACCGTCCAGCTGCTTGCGGTAATCGTTAAGCTTATTGCCAAGCCGTTGATATTTGCCTATTCCAAGGCGGTTTTCTTCCAGCTTTTTATTTAGTTCTTCAAACATTTAATAAGTTCCTTTCTGCCATAATGTAATTTTTATATGTTTACATAATGTTCAAAACATGTATCCATTATAGCATAAAAAGATTAAAAAAACATTAGTTATTTCTAATATTTTCCTTAAACTGGAATAGAGAGAGTAAAATTAATCCTGACAAAAGAAGCCCATAGTTTTCTGCTGCGCACCGGAAGGGGAACATATTACCATAGGGCTTCTTCTGTCATTCACAACATTTTAGTGGAAATGATTCGGCTTTGAGATATCTCTAAGGGTATCCTCGGCTCTGTCAGAAAGAGAAGGTTCCAGGGAGATATCACTTAAAGCTACAATACCTACAAGAGAATTGTTCTCTACAATGGGAAGCCTTCTGATTTGCTCTCTGCTCATAATTTCAGCAGCATCTTTTACATTCATATCAGGGCTTCCGAAAGAAGGATTCTTTGTCATGACATCTGATACTTTTTGGTCTTTCCAATTCTGCCCTTCTGCAATGCTGCGTAAAGTTAAATCACGGTCAGTAACGATTCCGACAACCTTATCGTTATCACACACAGGAATGGAACCAACATCATGCTGTTTCATCAGCTGGGCACATTTTTCTACACTATCTTCACAGCAAACACTTGCTATATCGGTTGACATAATATCTTTTACTTTCATTTTTACACCCATTGCATACCACAGGCATGCCTGCGGTACTGCCGCAAATAAGAAGGTTGAAAGAATCGTATTGCGGCATCCTTTCTGTAATTTATATTTTCTTTCAACCTTACATCCTTTCTATCGCTAAATTCTCTTTTGACTTTATTACTTACATTCTTAGAATACCCATGCAAAGGCTGTTTTATTATTGGATAATGAAGCTAAGTTATGCTATAATTGCACCTATAGAAAATGAATAAAGCAGTTCAGGATAGAAAGGAGGCGGAAAATACTGCTAAAAGAGGTAATGTTTACTATTGAAAAAGAAGAATTTACGGTTCAGGTTATCTATTCCAAGCGAAAAAGCGCAGTCCTTGAGTTAAAAGCAGAGGGAAAAATAATAGCCCGTGTACCGTCTTTTTTACCGGATTTAGAAGTAAGAAGACTTATTGAAGATAATAAATTCAAATTATATAAAAAATACAAAGAATTTTGCCCGGTGGAGAAAAGACCGGAAAGTTACTATAACGGCGCAGTTCTTCCCTTTGTATTAGGGGATATAAAGCTGGTTATAAAGAAGCAGGGAAGCAGAGAAACGGCAGGGGTTTACTATAGAAAAAGCCCGGATGGAAGCCGTACCCTTACCATAGAAACTATGTCGGAAGACACAGAGTTTTTAAGAGAATGTATTACCGGCTGGTACCGCAAATATGCGAAGGAAACCTTACAAAGAAAGGCATCTTATTATAGCGTTAAGATGCAGACGGATTATAAAAGGATCACGGTAAGAGAACAAAGAACAAGATGGGGCAGCTGCAGCAGCAAAGGAAATCTGAATTTTAACTGGAAGCTTATTATGATGCCGGAAATGGTAATTGATTATGTAGTGGTCCATGAGCTGGCACATAGAAAGTATATGAATCATTCACCTTCCTTTTGGAAGGAGGTAGAGAAAGTTCTGCCGGATTATAAGGAAAGAAGAAGCTGGCTTAAGAAAAACGGAGGGTATTTTTCTTTCTATTAGCATCTGATAAAAATATAAGTAAAGAGAGGAATGTTTATGGTATTATTATGGTATCCCAAATGTACAACGTGCCAAAGGGCTAAAAAATGGCTGGATGATAATCATGTTAAGTATGAATTAAGAGATATTAAGACCGATAATCCAACCCATGAGGAAATCAGGGAGTGGCATAAAAAAAGCGGACTGCCTTTGAAACGCTTCTTTAATACCAGCGGCCTGGTATACAAGGAGTTGGGACTAAAAGACAGGCTGCCGGAGATGACAGAAGAGGAACAGTATAACATTCTTGGGACCGATGGAATGCTCGTAAAGCGGCCTTTGATTGTTGATGATGATAAGATACTTGTAGGCTTTAAGGAAGAAGAATGGGGAGGAGCCTATAACAAACAGAAGTAATAGCCAAAAGTACCATATCTTTTTTGCACAGCAGCTTAAAAGATATAGTACTTTTTGTTTTTAAAGTTATTATTTTCTATCAGGTGCCGGAACCGCTGTCCGTATTATTTGAAGTGCCTCCATCCGTACCGGAATCGCTGCCGTTTGGCATATCAGGAGGAGTATTTCCTCCAAACTTTCCATTTGGACTGCCGTTGCTGCCCTGACCGCGTCCGCCGCCATTGCCGCCTCCAAAGCCGCCGGGACCACCGGTAGTCTGAAGGGTTGTGTTGGCATTCACGGTATCAGAAATAGTGAAGGTGTATACTAAGCTGCCATTGGAGGATAGAGTGTATTTCTTGTTCTTCTCTAAAAGAGGAGAGGATATAAGGACATATTGATAATTCTTTTCAGGGGTATAAGATATCATTTCCTTTCCGTCTGTATCCGCTAAGCTTATCTTGGTACCTCCTGTTTGTGCACTGTCAAAGACATAAGCCACAGAAGGCTGTTTGGAACCATCTGAAGGAGCCTGTGCCATACCGGAGCTTCCGGCTGCTATCAGAGTTCCTCCATTCATTGTAAAGGCAGTGTCATAATCCAAAGGGCCGTTTCCATTATTGGTGGGACCGGACAGGTAGATGGTTCCGTCATTCATTGTTATGGAACCGTTGGCATCTAAGCCATCTCCATCCGCATTCATTGTAATAGTACCGCCATTAATGGTAAGTACTGCATTTCCGTTTGATTCAAAACCGCCCCTGTCATTACTGGCTGCAGAAGAGCTTTCGCTGCCGCCTGATGCATTGATGCCGTCATCACTGGATGTTAGGGTAATATCACCGGAGTTTATGGTTATGTTTGCACTTTCAATACCCTCATAGCTTTTTTTGATATCTAATTTATCGACGGAAAGAGTAAGTTCAGAGTCTGCATGCATCGCATCATCACCGGAGGAAATGGTAAAGGTACCGTCTGTAACGGTAAGGGTTCCGTTACTGTGGAAGCTGTCATCGGAGCTGTCAACAGTAAAGGTGCCGCCGTTAATGGTTAAAACAGAAGCTGATTTAAAGGCCTTAGCGCTGGAGCTTTCTTCCTCTGTGGAGGTAGCGGAAGAGTCAGTAGCAGCAGAGTCAGAGGAGTTTTGATCTGGTTTTTTGCCGAAACCGTCTCCAAAATCATCCTGGGCCTTGGGTGCAGCATTTGCACTGCCGCCGTTGGTAGTGACATTAAAACTGCCGTCATTTACAATAAGGCTCGTTTCTGCCTGAAAACCGTCAGTACCGCTGGTAATATTATAGGTACCGCCGTCAATGATAATAAAACCTTTGGAAGTATCCTCAGTATTTGTGGATTTGATAGCATCACCGGTAGAATTTACCGTGATAGTACCGCCTTTTATGGAGATGGAATCCTTTCCGATGATACCGTCATCAACAGAGGTTACAGTAAGAGTTCCGTTTATAATTTTTAAGTCATCCTTACTCTGAATGGCATTGTTGTAGTTTCCATTTACATTTAAGGCGCCGCTTCCGTTAATAGTAAGATCAGTTTTTGAGAAAATGGCAGCACTGGGTTCATCCGTTGTATCATCGGCATACACATATTTTGAAGCATCCGTAATGGTATTTACACTGGATTCTGCCAAGGTCAGGTAAACATTTTTGGCATTTTTGATGTAGAGGGGAGCGGTAGTACTGCTTGTCATATCTGTATTGTTCAGCACAAGTTTAACATTGTCATCATCACCGGCATCAACTATAACGCTGCCGTCTGTTAAAGTTCCGCTTAATACATAAGTGCCTGCTTTTTTGATAGCAGCAGTATTATCCTTAATTGTAACGCTGCCATCACTGCTGGTTATGTTTTGTTTATCAAAGGTCATTTTTATTGCAGAAGCTTCATCCCAGGAAGCATCCAAATCGTTGTCACTGTATTCACCGGTGGTTTGTTTAACAGTGCTTACCGTTGCTGTTTTTGTATTTGTGCTTGTGTCTGCGGTGGTTTTATCCTGTGTACCGGCAGCACTTTCACTTGAAGAATTGTCTTTCTTGTCGGTACAGCCGGTAAATAAAAACAAGCTTAGTATTAAGAAGAGGCATAAGCCTTTTTTTAGTTTGGGGCGTATTCCCATGTGTTTTACCTTTCCTTTCCGTAGGGGTTATAATTCCATGTTGACAGGCTGCTGTATTCTGCCGCAAACAATCGTAAGATTGCCGTTTCTGCAGCGGATATCATCAATCATTTCTTTTTCTTTTGCATTTTCCTGCAGTTCGATTTCATAGAATAAGTCATACATACTTCCAAGGTTTGTTGTTTTTACCCTTGTAAGAGTGGAAGATTTGGTATATTTCTTAAAAATATCATCAAATATGTCTGTATAATCCAGGTTCTCCGGTATTGTAACACGGAGTTCTTTTATGTTACCTTTCTTTTCGCCGAAACTAAAGCGGGATAAAAGGAAGAGTACGAGACCAATCACTACCGTTATGAGAGCAGCATAGGTCACATATCCCATACCGGCAGCAAGCCCGACTACCATAGCAAAGAAGATACTGCTTATTTCCTTTGAGCTTCCGGGAATGGAACGAAAACGTACAAGGCTGAAAGCACCCATGACCGCAACGCCGGCACCCAGGTTACCGTTTACTACCATAATCACAGCCTGTACCAAAGCAGGCAGAAGAATAAGAGTAATAATAAAGCTCTTGGTATAGGAACCCTGGACCATATAGATCAGTGCGATAATACCTCCTAACACCAGTGATGCGACGGTACATATTAATGCTGACTCTATTGTGAGGCTTCCGGTTACGGAATCTATAATGCTTGTAAACATAAGCTTTCATTCCTTTCTTCTAATAAGTTCTCTTTGTAGACATTTCCGTACTTGGAAAAAGATGCGGGATAAATCCTTAAATCTGATAAAATGTTTGCAAGCCATAAAGGATAAGCCGCAGGGACCTTTATTTCCATTAATACATTGCTCTGGTCAAGAAGGTATTTTCCATAATCTCCTTTAGAAAGGTCAAGGTCTGTTAAACGGCTTCTAATGTTCTGATCGAAGGTAATCCGGATATCAGGATCTGTAATGCCATAAAGTGCAATCCGGTCATATGCCAGGTAAACTTTTGGGATAGGCTTATAAAAATGAATAAAATAATCAATTTCTCTTAAAATTTGATTGTCTATGGCTGGTTTGATTCCATGTCCAAGATATCTGACGGCTTCCTCTAAAGTAATAGAAACTCTTCTTTTGTATACGATTCCTTTATATTTTTTTTTGATTTCTAAAAAGACTTTGGAATTGCCTGTGGGTACTCCATAGCTTCGAAGGCGAAGCTTCTCTTTGTAAACCGGTTTTTCAATGGAATTGCGTACCAGTTCATAATTTTCCGTATCAAAATAAATATTGCAGATAGTATGGAGACCGTATTGATCCATTTTCATATAAGGCAGAAGCCTGTTCTTTAGTAAATCATAATCTTTACTGGAAAGCAGGTATTTCTTTTCTATACGTTCAAAGGTATTGTTGGATTTTATTTCGTTCATAAGCATTGCTCCTTCCTTAAGAATAGGATAAGTTAAATATTTGTTTCGTCTGTGTAAAATATATGTAAATTCTATGAACTCAAAGAAGAACAGAAAAGAAGCCCTATGGCTTTCCTTTGCAAAAGTATACATTGCAGGAAAGCCATAGGGATTCTTATCTGTCTGTATTAAGCTTATAATGTTTCGTTCATGCTGCCGGTCCGGTAACCCTTTAAATCCAAGGCGGTATAGGGAAATCCCAAAGTTTTAAAGTATCCGCCAACCTCTTTCATAAGTTCAAGATTTAAAAACTTCTCCATTTCTGCCTGGCTGATTTCAATTCGTGCAATATCTCCATGATGTCTTACACGGACCTGGCGAAAGCCATGATCTAATAAGAACTGTTCTGCCTTATCAACCATCTCCAGCTTTTCTTTGGTTATCTTCTGACCATAAGGAAATCTTGAAGAGAGACAGGCAAAGGCAGGTTTATTCCAGGTAGGAAGGTCTAATTCCTTTGACAATGAACGAATCTCTTCTTTTGTCAGCTGGGCTTCTCTTAGAGGACTTAAGACCTTATGTTCAGATACTGCCGTCAGACCGGGGCGGTAATCACCTAAGTCGTCTATGTTAGAACCTTCTGCAATATAGGCGATACCTTTTTCTTTTGCAATTTTATCTATCTTTTCAAATAATTCATTTTTACACAGATAGCAGCGGTTGGCCGGGTTATCGGAAAAGCCTTCAACATCAAGCTCTTCGGATAGAATAACTTCATGTAAAATCCCATGTTTTTTTGTGAATTCTACCGCCTCCTTAAATTCTCTCTCCGGGTAGGAGAAAGAACGGGCAGTCACAGCAAGCACTTTATCTCCTAATACATCGTGAGCTGCTTTTAATAAAAAAGTAGAATCAACACCACCGGAAAAAGCAATACACAGGCTGTCAAGAGCAGAAAGATTCTTCTTTAATAATTCAAACTTTTCATGTAAATCCATATAATCTCCTTTCGTGCATAAACATAACTATTCATCTATG
Source organism: Anaerocolumna xylanovorans DSM 12503 (assembly GCF_900143645.1). GTDB lineage: Bacteria > Bacillota > Clostridia > Lachnospirales > Lachnospiraceae > Anaerocolumna > Anaerocolumna xylanovorans. Next base: position 804,548 of record NZ_FRFD01000003.1, read on the forward strand.
AATTGTCAGTAAACTAATAGTATATCACCAAAGGGGAACTTGTCAACACAGAGAAAAAAGAGTACAGGATATGACATGAAGATTATTTTATCGGAAAATTATCCTGCTGGTATTTGCATATTTTTTCAGGACCTCTTACAATTGTCCTTACAATATTAAGAGCCCCGGCTTCATCGGCTTTTATCCTCCATTCAACCATGCTGATGGTATCGTCAATAATCTCTATGCCGGTAAGCCCTTTGGAATGGATACAACAGCCGGTATTATAATAGGGAAGCTCTTTTGCCTTTGGAAAATGCGGTCTGTGGGTATGGCCGCAGATTAGCATCCGTTTATTTTCCTTTATCCATACTTTATAATTTTTCTCAATTTTATGACGCTTATAAAGATTCTTGGCGGGGCTGGCGGGATTGTGAAGTCCCACAACATGCAGAAAACGCCAGATATAGCGCAGCATAACCATTGAAATAAACCAAAGCTGGTCATTCATCAAGTCTCCCTGGTGACCATGGACAACAAGGATTTCCTGGCCGGTTTCCCTATGCTTTAGGACAATTCCTTCATAAGGAGTAATATTGGTAAATAACCTCTTTCTTTTTTGATTATATTCATCATAAAAGCTGTAATAATTTTTCCTTACGTATCTGCTCCTTTTCAGATATATATTATGGTTACCGAAGAGGAAGATAAGCCTGTTCTCATTTGCGAATTTTTTCATACCCAGGAATACATCACTATGGGCTAAGCGGATATGGTTAAAGTCGGTATATTCCCATAACTCATCTCCATCCCCTACTTCTATATAGGTGTATCCGTTGCTGTAATAGTGATCGAGGGCATGAAGAAAGACATGTTGGTTCTTGGCAAATTCGTCAGAGGCGCTGTCATCCCCTCTGTGGCAGTCACTAAAAAATATATATTTGGAGTTCTTATCAAAATATTCTCTTTTTGCTGCTTTATAAACCTGTGTAAGGCGTTGTTGTGTAAACATATATAGCCTCCTGGAAATAATATGGTGTTAAGGATAAGGCAATTTATCGAAATTAATTGTAAAATCTAAGGGAATCTGATACTCTTAATTCTGTGCAATCTTATAGGGTTTATTCTGGAAGCTGGCATGAAAGTTAAAAAGAAAGGATACCATTTCATTTATCCATGAAAAAGTTCAAGAAAATATATATAGAAATAACAAACATCTGCAATCTGGCCTGTGCTTTTTGTCCGTCCGCTACAAGGGAAAAAGCCTATATGTCAGAAGAGGATTTTACTGATATTATAAGAGAGATTAAGCCATTTACCGATTATGTATACTTTCATGTGAAAGGAGAACCGTTATTGCATCCAAAGCTTGGGGTTTTTCTTGATATCTGCCACAGTTACGGTATGAAAGTTAATATCACTACCAATGGTACTTTAATTTCCAGGGCCTTAAAAGAACTTGAGGGAAAAGAAGCCTTGCGGCAGGTTAACTTTTCACTTCACAGCTTCGGAGGGGAAAAAGAGGATAAGATTAAATATCTAAAAGACATTCTCATGGCTTCTAAAAAGCTTCGGATGACAACGGCGGCCAATATATCATACCGGTTCTGGAATATGCAGCCGGAGGATGAGCAGGGAACCATGACGGAAAGAAGAGAGATAAATCCGGATGTTATAAACGATACGGAAAAGTATCTGCGAATCCTGGAAAGGGAATATGGGGTAGAAGGTTCCCTGAAAGATATGGTGCCTGCCGGCAGAGGAATTAAGCTGGCAGAAAGGGTATATATCAGCAGAGACTACGAATTCACCTGGCCATCGCTGGCGGAAGAGGAGGATGAGGGAGATGGATTCTGCTATGGCTTAAGAACCCATGCCGGAATATTATCAGACGGGACGGTAATTCCCTGCTGCCTTGACGGGGAGGGAGTGATTAGTCTTGGTAATATAAAGGAAGGCAGTTTTGGGGATATCATAAACAGCCCCCGTGCCGAAGCAATCTATGAGGGCTTTTCAAATAGAAGGGCTGTGGAAGAACTGTGCAGAAAATGCGGTTACCGTAAGAAGTTCGGGCCTTCGTAAACCACAAAGCTGAACTGCTCCCTGTCTATCTGACAGAGAGCAGTTCAAGCGTTCTTGATTATTTTCCAATTGTGATATCGTAGCTGTTGGCGCTTATAACCTGATCTTTTTGAGTTACCTGGAATACCAGACGGTAAGCTCCTGGTTTATATACATTTACATGTTTGAAGTTAAATGGTTGAAGATTATATAGCATATCGGGTCCAATGCTAAAATGCTGTTTGTTTAAGAAAGCTTTCATGCTGCCGTTTTCAGCTTCTAGTGATGCTGCGAATTCACAGTCATTTATTTCTTTATGGAGATCGTTAATAACCCAGGGTGATATTGTAATCTCCGGATCGCCTCCGCCTTTCTGGAGCTTGTAAAACCAGCAATCTCTGCCAAGGTCAGTTCCGACCAGAACGGGTTGATTTACCTGCTGCAAAGTATAGTACCCCTTTTTTGGAATACGTTTATAACTTACAACAGACCATGTTATGGCAGGCCAACAGTCCATAAACATGAACTGAAAATAAGCTCCGAGCTTTTCAAAGCGTGAATGGCGGAAGGATTCAATCGCTAATTTTAGCAGCTTAGCCTGATAATGCTGAGAATTATTTACAAAGGTATTCCAATTATCTCCTGCATCAATTTTAGCTGAATAAAAAGTCTGGTCATATTGAAAATCGTGATAACCAAGTTTATCCCAATCCGGCGGCCACTTTGAGCCGTCGTTCATTTCAATGGTTTCCTCCACCGACGGAAGCGCCTGCGCTCCGAATTCGGTTATCATTTTGCTGCCTTGAAATGATCTGAATGCCTCCATGTGACCGCCATACCAGCCGGGGTAAGGGTGTTCATTGAAATGACTGACCGGATGGACATACCGGCTGTTATCTTCCTCTTTTACAGCGCGAACCAGCTGGGGACCAACCACTTCGTTATTAAAGAAAAGAGATTCATTCTGACAGCACCATACACTGATGGAAGTATATTTCTTCAACTGGCGGACCATATCTTTAATCTGTCGGCAGGCTGATTCCACAATGCTGTTTTCATTAGTGTATCCCCACTGAAGCAGAAAATCCTGCCATATTAAAATCCCTGCCTTATCACAAGCCGCATAAAATTCAGGCTTTGTGACATGCACACAAACACGTACGGCATTAATATAAGCGCCCTTTAGTAAATCAATATCTTTTTCCAGCATATCATCGGTATAATGGGCCAGCCAAAGGGAAGGAATAACATTTGTACCTCGGATAAAAAGCCTTTTACCGTTAACTTTCCAAGTGCCTGTTAAAGGGTCGACCTCTATTTCACGCAGCCCGGTATAATATTGATGGCGGTCCGTTATTTCATCTTCCAGTAATAATTCGGTACAAACCAAATACATATGCTGTTCACCTAAATCCCATGTCCACCATAATTTTGGTTCGGGAAGCACAAAAAGGATATCTGTTTGTGATGAGTGTATCGGAACATCTTTTTGAAATACCTGTCCTTCTTCGTCGGTCAGAGTAATTCTAATTTCCGCCCTTTTTCCAGTAGGAAACGGCCCATTGGTTTTAACATTAATCCAGATGTAAGCTTTTAGCGAATCATCTATATCTTCGCGTTTTTCCCAGGAACTTAAGCTGACGTTGTCTTTACTTGTTTTAGGAAGCAGCTGTGTATGAAGAGACACGCAGTCAATATGAACCGGATTTCTATATTCCAAGTATACATTACCCCATATGCCTCCCGTATTGCCATCCTGACCGGTTTCATTATCCCAGCTTCCCTGCTTGGCATCCCAATGGCTTAATATACCCTTAATCAATCTTTTCTTGTGGGGCCATACGCTTACAGGCTCTTCATTGGGAGACTCTACGGTTACCTCAAGCACATGGGAGGATGAATCCTTAAGGTATGGAGTCACTTCGAATTCAAAGGCTTGAAAGCATCCTTCATGCCTGCCTACATAGCGCCCGTTAAGCCAAATTTCACAAGCGTAATCTACACCTGTAAAACATAGATAAGCAGATTTCTGGCTATCCGGAACCATATTGAATTGACGTGTAAAACGAACCTTGCCAAAAAAGTCAGGTAATCCTGAATAATGCCAGTTTGCCGGTATCTGCATCTTTCCTTTAGCGGGAATTGCTTTATCTACTATTTTTTCCGAACCATCACTTTGCAGCATAATCCATTCCAATGGTTCATATTCCCATAAACCGTCCAAATCATATCTTGTTCTCATCATAATAACCATACCCCCAATTACAAATTATAAAAAGATATTGCTTATAAAATAAGCATGTGCTACAATATGTTCAAACATATTAACATACTACTGGACAAACTATGAAAAGTCAAGTGATTTTTCTAGCAGATAGTATTGCCAAAGAATGATATTTGTTGCAGCTAATTACGCAAATGCTTATAAATTTAACTTAAGGAGGAAAAATCTTTATGTTTCATAATATAGATACCAATATTGATATTCAGACAGGAAAATTATCAGGAAATATTATTGAAAGTGAAAAGCATATAAGCGGACTTAAGAATGTTTTTAAGGATGAAACAGCAAGATCGCAGATGATTCAGGATACTCTGGTTTATAGAGTTCAAATGCACAAGGCCGAAAAAGAAGGGAAAGAAGGAGGCTTATTTTTCGGTACCAGTTTTGTATATCCCGGACTTGTTGGAAATGAGTACTTTATGACCAGAGGGCATTTCCATTCAAAAATTGATACGGCAGAGTATTACTGGTGTATTGAAGGAGAAGGGGTATTACTGCTTATGAATGAAGAAAGAGAATGCTATGTAGAGAAAATGAGTCCTGGAAGCCTTCACTATATTAAGGGCAGAATTGCGCACCGCATAGTAAATACCGGAAATAAGGTTCTGGCTGTCGGGGCTTGCTGGCCATCCGATGCGGGCCATGATTATAATTCTATTGAAAAAGACGGGTTTCCAGTAAGGTTGGTTTGTATCAATGGGGAACCGGCACTAATGAAAGAAGAATCGCAGGAAGGAAAGAAAGAAAATGAAGAACAAAATAGATCATAATTCTCCAATCCCTATTCATATTCAGGTGGAAAGCTATTTGAGGGAGCTCATTGAACAAGACGAATACCAGGAAGGTAAATTCTTGCCAAATGAGGTGGAATTATCAAAAAAAATGGGTATTAGCCGTAATACTTTCCGGGCAGCAATGGACAGACTCGTACTTGAGGGTTTGATAATCAGAAAAAAAGGTGTTGGTTCCAAAGTAAATAAAACAAAAATTAAAACAACTTTAACGGAGTGGGATAGCTTTTCAAGAGAAATGACCACAAAAGGTAAGCTGTTAAAAACCATCTCAAAGGAAGTACAATGGGTGGAAGCTGACGAAGAGATTGCTGCCGCTTTGGATGTTAAACCTGGGACCGCCATATGCAGGCTTGAGAGGATAAGAGGTGTGGATGAAGACCCGGTCGTTATTTTTATAAGCTATTTTCATCCAAGAGTTGGAGTTAAGAGCGACGAGAAGTTTGATGGAAGACTGTATGAGATATTACAGGATAAATATTACTGTATTCCGGAGATATCAGATGAAGAAATAGGAGCACTTCCCTGCAGCGGCTATTTCAGTAAAAAGCTGAATATTTCCGCTGATATTCCTGTTCTTTTCAGAAAGCGTAAAGTATTGAATGCAGCCGATAAGATACTGGAATTATGTTATGCTTATTACAGATCCGACAAGTTTCTTTATACCATTCGGATTAAGAGGGAGGATATGCAATGACTTCCATAACAGTGGATCTTGGGGGAACGCGGATAAAACTTGCATTAATAAATAATGGAGAAATCTTAGAAAGCCATATACTGCCTGCGCAAGCGGAGGTAGGTATACAAAATCGGATACAGGATATTGAAAAAATTATTAGGCGGTGGCTGCGCTCATCAAGTGAAATTGTTGAAGGTATCGGTATTGCATTTCCGGGTATTGTTAATCCTATTGAAAAACGTGTTATTTCAATCAGCGGAAAATATTATGACGCGGTTGATTTCGATTTTACTAATTGGTGCAATAAAAATTTTAACCTTCCCCTGGTGCTTGAAAATGATGCCAATGCGGCTCTTTTAGGCGAAGTTTATTATGGCTGTGCGAAGGGCTATAAAGACGCGGTTATCATGATCCTTGGAACAGGGGTAGGAACTGCCGCGATGATGGAAGGTAAGGTACTGCATGGAAAGCATTTTCAGGCAGGTTGTCTTGGCGGACATTTTGCGGTTTCCTTAAGTGACAGACCATGTTCCTGCGGAGGAAAAGGCTGCCTTGAAGCAAATGCCAGCACATGGGCACTGCCTCTTATTGCACAGGAACAGCCGGATTTTGATCAAAGCGGACTTTCTACGGAAGAAAAAATTGATTTTGTTGCATTGAAAAAATGGGTTTTACGTGGTGATGAGACAGCCATACGTTTGCTTGCCCAATTCAATCATTACTGGAGCTTAGGGATTAAGAATCTTATTCATGCTTATGATCCGGAAGTGGTTATTTTAAGCGGCGGTGTAATAAAATGCGGGGATATTATCTTGAAGCCTCTGACCGAAAAAGTCAGTAAAAATGCATGGACACCCTGGGGTGAAGTAACAATTAAGGCTGCAAAAAATCCGGAACATTCTGTTTCATTGGGACTGCACCATTTAATTACAGCGGAAAGGAAAGATTATAATGAAGTATAGGGATATATGTAATTACAATAAGTATCCGTTTATTGAAATCAAGGACACCGGCTGCTGTGCGTGGCAAGGGTATGATGATATTATCAGCGAAGTTAAAGACAATATGATAAAAAAAGCACTAAGAAAAACGATCATTGTGGTGGACTGTTATCCGGGTGTATATGATGATGAAATTCTGCCTGTTTTTGTGAAGGGGTTAATGCCTGTTCTGATAATTGAAGCAAAGGAAGCCTTATTATCCCAAAATCATATTGATAAAATGCTGGAGAGAAATATCACGGATGATAGGGTATTTGGAGTTCTATCCTGTCATAAAATTCAGGAATTTTTTGATGATAGTAAAATAATTGCATTAAAAGAAAAAATTGATACCATATCTGAGGGCCCCATCCTTATTTATGGAACCGGAGCATGCCTTATTGGAGAACCTGACATATTGGTATATGCAGATCTTGCGCGCTGGGAAATTCAGCAGCGCTACAGAAATAACAAAATAGCAAATTGGTGCAGTGATAATTATGACGAAGATATTTTAAAAAAATACAAACGTGGTTTTTTTGTAGACTGGCGCGTAAACGACAGGCATAAAAAGGACCTGTTTGACAGGATGGATTACGTTCTGGATACCAATAAGAAGGAAAATCCTAAAATGGTAACAGGCAAAGCCATGCTTACCGGTCTTCAAACAGCGGTAGAGCAGCCTTTTAGAGTAGTACCTTTTTTTGATCCGGGTGTTTGGGGCGGTCAATGGATGAAGGATGTATGCGGACTTGACCGGGAAGTCAAGAATTTTGCATGGTGTTTTGACTGTGTGCCCGAAGAAAACAGTCTTTTACTTAAGGCAAATGATATTATTATCGAGATTCCTTCTATTAATTTAGTTTTTTATAAACCGAAAGAATTATTGGGTGATAAGGTTCATGCTAGGTTTGGAACAGAGTTTCCCATCCGTTTTGATTTTCTGGATACCATGGAAGGACAGAATTTGAGCTTGCAGGTCCACCCGTTAACCGAGTATATTCAGGAGAACTTTGGGATGCATTATACTCAGGATGAAAGTTATTATATACTTGATGCAATAGATGAAAAAAATCCCGTTGTCTATCTTGGAGTGAAAGAAAATGTCAATCCGGAAGAGATGATAAATGACTTGGAAAAAGCGCAGACTACAGGTGTTTTTGATGCTCTTAAATATGTCAATGAGATACCTGCAAAGAAGCATGATCACTTTTTGGTTCCGGCGGGAACCATACACTGTTCGGGAGCTAATACCATGGTGCTTGAGATCAGTGCCACGCCATTCATATTTACTTTCAAGCTTTGGGACTGGGACCGCCTGGGCCTTGACGGAAAACCCCGGCCCGTACATGTCAGTCACGGTAAGAAGAACATACAGTTTGACAGGGATACTTCCTGGATATATAAAAATTGTGTGAACCATATTGAACTGATTGAAAGCGGTGACGGTTTTACGGAAGAACGTACCGGCTTACACCAGCGGGAATTCATTGAGACAAGAAGGCATTGGTTTACCAAAAAGGTATATCATAATACCCATGGCGGTGTTAATGTATTGAATTTGATAGAAGGTGAAGAAGCTCTGGTAGAGAGTCCTAAGGGTAGATTTGAGCCTTTTGAAATTCATTATGCCGAAACTTTTATTATCCCTGCCAATGTGGGGGAATACACGATAAGACCCCATGGCAGGAGCGAAGGCAAAAAAATAGCAACCATTAAGGCATATGTTCGAACTTGAAAATTTGTATTTGTTTAAATTTATAATGGTACAAGGAGGTAAAAGTATGTTTAATCCAGGGATTGAAATCACACCGACAGTAAATCATTTAGGATTTGTATATGGTGGTGGCTGCTTTGGACCTGAAGTAGAGATCAGGACCCTTGACAGTATACGTAAAAGTCTGCGTGACCCTGATTGTGAAGGACCCCGGGAGGTTTATGCCATAGCAATGGATGTTGGAAAAGAGGAACACAAAGAGTTATTAAAAGACAGAATGCTGTTATTTGGGATTGTTACTTATGCAGATGGAAAACTGGGTGATGAACCTATAAGAAGTCAGGGGCATATTCACAAGGTGTCGGCTCACTGTGGATGGTCAACGCCTGAGGTCTATGAAATATGGAGAGGAGAAGCCATAATCTATATGCAGGAAACTGCACGGGATAATCCGGGAAGATGTTATGCAGTCAAAGCCAAAGCAGGAGATGTTGTAATTGTACCGCCGTATTGGGCACATTCCACCATCAGCGCCAGCATAAAAGAGCCATTAACCTTTGGTGCATGGTGCGACCGGGATTACGGTTTTGAATATGATGATGTGAGAGCTCATGGAGGACTGGCTTTCTTTCCGGTTTATGATGAAAACATGAAAATACAGTGGCAGAAGAATCAAAATTATCACGGTTGTGATTTGATTGAAAAAGCACCCAGTGATTATTCCTACCTGGGATTAAATAAAAATAAGCCCATTTATTCACAGTTTGAAGAAAATCACGATTTGTTTTTGTTCGTGTCAAATCCACAGCTAAAAGAGAACAAATGGATAAATTTCATACCATAAGCGGAAACGGTCAGGTTATCCCAAACTGCGTCAATAACATCCGGCATTTGTTCTGTCATAACAAATGCCGGATAAGGAACAGAGTTTGTAAGCCACCATTCCAAAGAACTGACAACAACTGTATTTCATGCGATTCTCTAACTGCCATTTATGGTATTCTCTTAGTATTCTAATGTGTCTCTATTGGCATGCTGCGGTCTTAGGACCGCTTAAATACCACTTCTTATCCTGATGTTTTACTAACCTCCTGTTAATGTTTATAGTGCCCTTATTGAGATCCTGTTCCATGTGATTCCGGTTCATTCAGCTATTCTGATTCCAGTATAATAACAGATTGTAAGCAGAATATAATATGGGGAGCCGATGGGGAAACGACTGATTATATTGTTGAATTCATGTATACTAATAATGTTATTGTATAATAGATTTACTATATAAAAAATAAATGTCTGGCAAAATGTTGAAAAGTATGGTATAATTTGAAAATGCATGGTTTTGTATCACAAAAAAGAAGGAAGTGGTAAAATGTTATTGGACATACAAGACATATTTATAAATTATCTGACAAATATGTCGGTGGGATTTAGAGTCTCACTGATAATAGCCGCATTGAGTTGTATGCTTGCGTTTATTTATTATCGATTTATTCATTTTAGGAAGAGAGTAAATTTACCGGTTAATCTCATAAGCATCAACGATATTCTTGGACAGAAAGAGCAAGAACAGCAGATGGTTGACATGGCTAAAAATCATAAGCAGATCAAGTTAATGAGATATAATTTTGTCTTAGGCGATTACAATAAAATTGCTTACAAAAAACTAAACCGAATTCGAAACAGTGTATCTGAAATACCGGCAGATATTATAACTTTGATACCTGCTGCACGTTGGTTGTTTGACAACTTCCAAATGATGTATCGGGAGATTAAGAAAGTTAAGATTTCGGGAACCAGTTATGAGATGCTGCCAATACTCCGGAAAAAAGAGTATCGAGGATATCCCAGGATTTATATGGTCACAAAGAAGATGGTAGCTCTTTCCGGAGGACATTTGGACGAGAAGAATATTTCCATCATGATTAATGCCTATCAAAAGGAGATTCCATTAACAGACAAAGAACTGTGGGTTCTTCCTGAAATGATAGGTTTTTGTCTGTTAGAGAGTATTATTGAAGTAGCAGAAGATATCGTCCGTATTATAAAGATTAAATCTAAGGCGGATAAGTTTGTAAAGGAAAAGCTGGCAGCACAACAGGGTATACTGGATATTACAGCGCTGCTTAGCGAAATAGATTCAGAATGTAAATATAATTACTCTTTCCATGCCCATGTCATATACCTTTTGAAAAGCATGTCTTTTGAGGATGAATCCATACAAAGATATCTAACATATCATTATAAATTAAAAGGTAAGCACATAATTCCATCAAAGGTGTTTTTAGAGGAAGGAAAGCTTGAGTCATATCTTGAGTCAAACATTCATGCCCTTATTGTCAGCCTAAGAGAAATTAATGAAGCAGATGAAGAAAAGTCTTTTGAGGAATTTTCTGCCATTGAACGTATCTTGTCAAAAGATCCGGATGGAGTTTATACGAAAATGGATTCCGAGAGTAGAGGAATATATAGAGGAGAAATAGTAAAACTTTCACTTAAATATAAAATTAATGAAAGTAAGATAGCAGAGGACTGCCTGGAACTTGCTATGGAGGGAAGAGAGGATTTCAATTGTTCCCATCATGTGGGAGCCTACCTTTTAGAAAAGGGACACAATAGACTGAAAGCAAAAATATTAAATAAACCGATATCTAAAAAAGTGGGGAAAAAGCAGAATATTAGAGGATTATTATATTTCCTGTGTATATTTTTAATGCTTTTTAGCATTTGTTTTTTTGTAATCCATATGATGAGAGGTGCGGGGGGAATTGATAATCTTTTTACATATATAATTATATTGATGGTTGCGCTTCCTCTATTGTTTGCCATTGCCTTGGAGATAACCAATCATATATTCACAAGACGATTACCTGTTAAAAAGATTCCTTCTTTAGATTATTTAAAGGAGATTCCCGATTGTGCAAGAACATTTGTGGTAATGCCTGTACTTGTTAATTCAGAGGAGCAATGCATCCAATATCTTGCCAGATTAGAAAAGCATTATTTAGCCAACAGACAATCCAATCTTTACTTTGCCATTCTGGCGGATTTTGAGGATTCGACCGATTTATGCATGCCAAAGGACGAAGTTCTAAAGAATGTTCTTATTAATCGTATTCATGAACTTAATAAACTTTATCCATTCAGCCATCAAAGGTTTTCTCTGTTTATCAGGAGCCGTAAGTGGAATGAGTCGGAAGAGTGCTATATGGGCTGGGAACGAAAAAGAGGGAAACTGGAGGAGTTTAACAATTTGCTCCATGGAACCAGGAAAGAAGATACGGGTTTTTCTACACTATTATACGATGAACAATTACTGGGTTCTTTTAAATACGTCATTACCTTGGACGCTGATTCAAATCTCATTCGTGACAATGCGGCTAAATTTGTAGGACTAATCGATCATCCGCTTAACCAGCCGGTGATTGATCCTGTAAGTAAAAAGGTAGTGGAAGGTTATGGTATCATTCAACCTACGATCAGAAACCATATTGTTGATAAGAAAAGCAGTCGATTCCCTGGAATTTTTGGAGGAGAATCAGGATTAACCCATTACTCGGCAGTGATATCCGATATCTATCAAGATATATTTAAAGAGGGGGTATATACCGGTAAAGGAATATACCACATCGAAGCCTTCTATCTTATCCTGAATAATACAATACATGAGAATAGCGTATTAAGTCATGACCTTTTGGAGAGCTGCTATGTCAGAACTGCTTTTTCGAGTTCTGTAAAAATAATGGATACCTTTCCCAGCAGCGTTCTTTCTTTTGTGAATAGAGAACATAGATGGATAAGAGGAGATTGGCAGCTGTTACCATGGCTGTTTAAGAAAAAAGCCTTAAATGCAATATCTAAATGGAAGATATTTGATAATTTAAGACGCAGCCTTGTACCCATAAGTAAGACACTCTTAATTGTTTTAAACTTAGCAATTATGCCAAATATTTATTATCTATGGCTGCCTCTGGTATTTTTCTCTGACATACTGAATTTGGTCATTTTATTAATCGGAACATTTACGCAGAAGATAAAAAGACCAATGCTTACCATTGTATATAAGGGGTTATTTAGAGAGAGCGGAGTAATGGTTGAAAGAGCTTTTATGGAACTTGTTCTTACTCCTTATAGGGCATATACTGCAATCGATGCAATTATCAGAACACTTTTTCGAGTACTCGTAAGTGAAAAAAAACTGCTAAGGTGGAATGCTTCAGAAACAGTGGATGCCTCTATTATAAACTCTAAAAAAGGTTACTTCCTTAATATGTGGAGCTCCCTTATTCCGGCTGCTGCTATTTTAGCATTACTGATTGGCAAGGAGATTCCCCTGCTGGGAATCGTTCTATATGGAGCTGTAATGTTTATATGGAGTATATCCTGTTTCATAGCTTATTACATAAGCCAGCCAAGGATACAAAAGCTCCAAAGGACGCAGACAGAGGATAAAGAATTGCTTTTAGAGACAGCGCGCAGGACCTGGCGCTTTTTTAAGGATCACTCAACGAAGGAAAACAACTGGTTATGTCCGGATAATTACCAGATAGCTTATATTGAAAAAATCAGCGATAAGACATCGCCTACGAATATTGGGCTTCAGCTGCTGGCAATCCTTTCAGCAAGGGATTTTGGGTATGAGACCTTAGGTGCAACGATTGGGCTGGCAGAAAACTTATTGGGCACCGTGGTTGAACTTCCTAAATGGAAAGGACATCTTTACAATTGGTATAATATCAACACTCTTACAGTGCTAAATCCTGAATATATTTCAACCGTAGACAGCGGAAACTTCCTGGGACACCTGATAGTTTTTAAAAACGGGCTTTTAGAACAAATCGAAACGCCTATATTCCCGGAGAGTCTAATTGCTGAGATAAGGTATTCCATAAAACTTTGTGACAGTGGTATGGCTTTAAAGGATGACTATACAACCATAGGAGAATTTGCAGAGGATCTTGCGAATATAAGAGAGCACTTAATTAACAGAGAACTTCTGCCAAGTGAAAATTCAGCCGGGGTCAGGGAGCTGTTAAGGAATATGGAATTAATGATAAACGAGGCAGAGAGTTTAGAGTTGAAAGAAATTCGTTTTTCCGCCAACCCCTCTTTAAAGCTGCTGGCGTTAAACGGTAATAATGGTGCCAAGGCTATGATAGAGAGAATAGAAAGGATTAGCAGTACAGCAAATAATATTCTTGAAAATGTAGATTTCAGATTTTTATATAATGAAAAAAGGATGCTTTTCCACATTGGTTATCATGTGTCGACTGGGACGATAGATAAGGGGTGTTATGATTTAATGGCATCAGAATCATCACTTACAAGTTTTGTGGCGATAGCCAGAGGTGACGTTCCCTTGAAACATTGGTACAAGCTGGGAAGACCTCTTACCATGGTAAAGGGAATACCATGCTTTGTTTCCTGGAGCGGGACAATGTTTGAATATCTCATGCCAAATCTGGTTATGAAAGAGTATGAAGGATCGGCATTTGCTGAGACCTCCAAGGCGGCTGTGTTACAGCAGATAAAGTATGCGAAGCATATGGGAATACCCTGGGGAATCTCGGAGTCCCAGTATTATCGTTTTGATCTGGATTCGAATTACCAGTACAGAGCTTTTGGTGTTCCAAAACTTCGATTACAGCCGGCACGTAAAAATTCCTTAGTGGTGGCTCCATATGCCACCATTCTGGCCCTGGAATATGCTGCGAAGGACTGCTTCTCAAATCTTAAAAAGATGACTTTACAAGGTGCATTTGGTAATTATGGATATTATGAAGCTATTGATTTTAATGGTCCCGATTCATTGACTATGGAGCCCTACTGCATTGTAAAGTCCTATATGGCACATCATCAGGGTATGAATCTTGTAGCTATTAATAATTTTCTAAACGATGGTATCATGAGAAGAAGGTTCCATGCAGAGGCAATTATAAAGGCTACAGAGGTATTGCTTGAGGAGAAACGCGAATCCCATTTCATATCCATTGCCAGAAAAGGATATACCATTAAGATGGGAAATATACACTTCAAGGAAGAGGTATTAAGCAACAGATATGTTAACAGTGTAGCCCCTGTAATACCGGTGGCAGGCTATTTATCCAACAATAAATATGCCCTTATGATCACTTCAGATGGAGACGGATTTAGCAATTACAATGACATGATGCTTTATCGGTGGAGAGCGGACCTCTATGCCAACACTGGCAATTATATTTATATTAAGGACATCAATGAGGGTAAGTTTTGGAGTGCAACCTATAATCCTACAAAAACAGAACCGGAAGAGTATCAAGCCGTATTTTTTCCCCATCAGGCTGAGTTTAGGAGAACAGATGGTGATATATCTTCTCATACAGTGGTCAGCCTTTCTCCAAATCACAACATAGAGATTCGTAAATTAACACTTACAAATAACGGAAATGCAGTAAAACAAATTGAAATTACCAGTTATATGGAGGTGGTGGGGGACAGCTATCGCGCTGAATTAAGCCATCCTGCATTTAATAAGCTTTTCATTGAAAGTGAGTTCTTAGAAGAACAATCCGTATTCTTATCTAAGAGGCGGGGTAACAAAGACGGTGGAAACCCTTATATTATGCATATGGTTAAACCTGGAGTAAAGCTGACAAAGAGCGTGGAGTATGGGAATGACAGGCTTAAATTCATAGGCAGGAACAACACGCTTCAAAATCCGAATGCAGTAGTAAACAGTATATCACTTTCCAATAACACAGGATTTTGCAATGATCCGATTATGAGCCTGAGAGTTAATATTTCCTTGGGAATAAACGAAACTGCTTCTATATCCTTTATAACCGGTGTGTGCAATAGCAAAGAGGAAGCGGTGAAAATAAGTGAAGAGCTAAGCGTTGCTTACCGAATTGATGATATATTTGAAAAGTTTAGACTGCAAAGCGAAATTGAGCTCAAATACCTTGATATTTCCAGACCTTTGCTAAATGCGTTCCAGGACTTAATCAGTCCCATATTTTATCCATCAAGTTATTACAGAGGTCCTGCCGAGAATATAAGGAGGAACTGGAAGAACCAAAGTTTCTTATGGAAGTTTGGTGTATCAGGAGATAATCCTGTCATGCTTCTAAGGGTAAAATCGATAGAAGATGCAGGAATTATAAAGAATGTGCTAAAGGCATATGAATATCTTAGAATTAACCGCGTCAAGGTTGATCTCATTATATTAAGTGAGGCAAAGCAGGGTTATTTGCAAGAACTTACCGATTTGCTGGATGATATGACAAGTTCCCTTAGGATATACGATGCCAGTAGAGAGAGACCAAGTCTTTTCATACTTCACTCTTATCAGATGATACCTGCAGAACTGGATTTGCTTTTTACAGTTGCAAGGGTAGTTTTCTCTGAAAAGACGGGTGTATTTTTTGGAAATATCAAAGAAAATTTGAAAGAAATAAAAGCTGAAAGTTATTAGTAAAGGAGGGGAATCATTTGAATTCTGTAAATATACCCAAAATGGATAACAAAGCTGCAAGCACTCATTCTCAGAACCCGGAGGCAAATTATGAATTTTTCAATGGCTTTGGCGGTTTTGTAGAAGAGGGAAGAGAATATGAAATCTTTCTTGAGGGAAACAATAAGCCACCGGCGCCTTGGATTAATGTAATAGCGAATGAGAAATTCGGATTCTTCGTATCTGAGTCAGGAGCCGGGTTTACATGGGCAGGTAATAGCAGGGAAAATAAGATAACTCCATGGTCAAATGATCCTGTTAGTGATAGAGCTTCAGAGGCAATATACATTAAAGATGAAATGACGGGGAAGGTAATGACACCCGTATCTCTTGGAAGATCGGACAGGGGAAATTACCGGGTAAAACATGGCTTCGGGTACTCGGTATTTCACCATGAAGAGGAAAATATTACACAAGAACTTACTGTATTCACGCCATTAGATGAGCCGGTAAAGCTTTGGGAGCTTAAACTAACGAACACTTCTGACAGAGAAAAGTATTTGAGCCTTACCTATTATGTGGAGTGGGTTCTTGGTACAGAAAGGGATCAGACGAATCCTTATATCTTATCTGATTATAACAATGAACACGAATACTTAAGTGCAAAAAGCATCTATAACTATAATTTTCACAAACACAGTGCTTTTATATTCTCCAGTGAGATGATAACCGGATATACAGGTGACAGACAAGAATTCTTTGGGTTAAAGGGCGGGATTTTAAATCCAGAAGGCCTGGATATCAAATTATCGAATAATACGGGAGTGTGTTACGATGCATGCGGCACCATACAGGTATCGGTAGCAATTAAGCCGAATGAATGCAAAACAGTAATATTTGGGCTGGGGCAGAGTGTCGATCTTGAAGAGATAAGCATACTTCGCCATAAGTATAATCAGATTTCAAAGGTTAGGGCAGAGTTGGAAAGAGTAAAGAATTATTGGGCCAAGACATTGGGAACGATCAAAGTCAAGACGAGCGACAGAGCGATAGACATTATGGTAAATGGCTGGCTTTTGTACCAGACAATATCTTGCAGGATCAATGCGAGAGCTGCCTTTTATCAATGCGGCGGAGCCTATGGATTCAGAGATCAGCTTCAAGATGCACTTTCACTTCTATATGCAGATCCAGGTGCTTTAAAAAAACAAATTCTCATCGCTTCCGGCAGGCAATTTGAGGAGGGCGACGTGCAACACTGGTGGCATCCTCCTATGGGAATAGGAGTTCGCACGAGAATATCAGACGATCTGCTATGGCTGCCATATGCCACGGCTGCCTATGCCCGCGGTACTGGAGACTATTCTATATTAAAAGAGAAAGTTGCTTACCTCAAAGGTCCTTTGCTTGAAGAAAATCAACAGGATGCAATGTTTACTCCTGAACAGTCTGATATGGTGGAGAGTGTATATGAGCATTGCAAGAAAACAATTCTTTATACACGGACCGGGGAACATGGACTTCCTCTCATGGGAGGCGGTGATTGGAATGATGGCATGAATGAAGTGGGAATAAAAGGAACAGGAGAGAGTGTATGGTTAGGGTGGTTTCTTTATGCTTTACTGGGAGACTTTATACCACTTTGCTATCAGGAAGACGACTTGGAATTCGCAAAAGAATTAGAACAAAGAAAAGAAACCCTTAGAAGCAATATTGAGGAAAATACCTGGGATGGTGAATGGTATTTGAGAGCTTTTTATGACGATTCGACGAAATTGGGTTCAAAAGAAAACGATGAGTGCAGAATTGATTCAATCAGTCAGTCTTGGAGTGTAATATCGAAAGGTGCCAGAAAGGATAGAGCCTTAGCAGCTATGCACTCTGCTAAGCGCTATTTGGTCAAAGAAGAGGAAGGAATTTCATTACTCCTTGCTCCTCCCTTTGATAAGACGAACAAAAATCCAGGTTATATTAAAAATTATTATCCAGGCATCAGGGAAAATGGTGGTCAATATACTCATGCAGCAGTATGGCTCGCTATAGCCAATGCAATGATTGGGGATTGTAGTATGGCTCATACTCTTTTTACCATGCTAAATCCGATTCACATCACTTCACATAGGAAAGATGCCCTTAAGTATGAAAAAGAACCTTATGTTATGATAGCAGACATATCACTGAGTGCCCCATATACAGGCAGGGGCGGGTGGAGCTGGTATACAGGCTCAGCTGGGTGGATGTATCAAGGGTTGGTAAACTGGTTTTTGGGTATAAGGAAAGAAGGGGATTATCTGATCATTGATCCTGCAACACCAGCCAGCTTTGGTAATTTTTCTGTTCAGTATAAGCACGGGACTGCTATTTATGAAATAGAAGTAGAGGGCAGAAGCAGAGGAATTTTAACTGCAGAGGAATTAATACTTGACGGAGAAAAGATGGAAGGCAATAGGATAAAACTATTAGATGACGGTAAAACCCATTTGATTGTCGTTTAGAGAGGATATCTTAAGTGAGGTTCAATGTTATGAAGATATTTGAACCGAAAATCTTCATCATTCAATTTAATAATTGATAAGTCAAAAGCGAACAGAGTCACGCAACGAAGGGTGTTCGCTAATAAGACTGCTTATTTTCTAATGTTCCCGAAGCATTGCTATTATGAAAATGAGCGGTCTTTTTGTGTTTGCAGAAATGGAAATAACCAATGTAAATGCCAATTAAAAATATTAAAATACAAAAATAATTGTTAAAAAATTAACTAAACAATTGACAAATGACCGGCGGTCACCTATAATTTTTATATGACCTTTAGGTCGAAAAAAAGGAGAAAAAGGAAAATCATGCCAACAGTATTGAGCGAAGAAGAAAAGCAAAAAAAAGAACAGATAATTCTTGAAAATGCAAAGGAAATGTTTGATACATCCGATTTTTCTACGATAACAATGAATGCGTTAGCAAAGAGATGCAATATGGCAAAAGGAACACTGTTTAATTATTTTCCAACGAAAGAAACACTATTTGCAATCATTTTATATAAGGAATATTCGGAGTGGAGAATTCGTGAATTGGAAGAGATTGAAAAGCATGATTCATTTACAAAAGAAAATTATAAGGAATTTGTCCTGGATCAGACAAAATATCTTTTGAAGTATCAAAAGAGACTGATTCGGTTGGCTTCTATGAAACGTGCCATTATTAATAAAAATATTGCGCCGGAGGTTTTGGCAGAACAAATTGAGGGACTGGATAAAACAATTCACCAATTATCGTTAATCACAGAACAAAAAATAGATTTTTTAAAAGAAGAAGAAATATATAATTTATACATGGCAAGACATGTAATTATGACAGGGGCATATAACTTGGCGACAAGTCCCCACAATATAGAAAAT
Organism: Anaerocolumna xylanovorans DSM 12503; assembly: GCF_900143645.1. Classification (GTDB taxonomy): domain Bacteria; phylum Bacillota; class Clostridia; order Lachnospirales; family Lachnospiraceae; genus Anaerocolumna; species Anaerocolumna xylanovorans. Next base: position 823,860 of record NZ_FRFD01000003.1, read on the forward strand.
TTAGCAGAAATCAATAAAAATGATCTGGCTGTTATTGAAACAGATGCGACGGTGCTTAAGATGACGGGAGAGTATTTGAATTTCTATTGCTGCCAAACAGCAGAAAATGCGATGGGTTAAAACTTGGCTAAGATACTGCCGGGGTAATTATAAAACCATATAAAGACAGGAGGAAATCATGAGGGAAAAGATCACCAGGTTAGCACAACACCTTATGAAAAATAACAAGGTGTACACAGAAAAAGATCCGGAATATTATGTATTTGCGGATATTTTGACGGATGATCAGGCGGATGTATTGCTTGTGATGGAGCGGCGCAGGGAAGAAAAAGTAGAGGATATCGCATCCCGTATAGGAAAAAGCTATGCAGAAACGTTTGAAATGTTAATGCAGCTAACAGATATCGGTGTTATCGAACTGAAACCGCAGGGTGATGGTACAGATCGTTTTGAATTACTGATTTATCTGCCGGGTATTTTTGAATTAATGATGCTGAACAGAGAACAGGCAAAAGCACATCCTGAAATTGCACGCGCATTTGAAGAATACTCCAGAGTATCGGTAGAACCTGTTACACAGCTGATGCCTATGGGAAACGGTGCATTACGTGTTATTCCGGTAGAATCGGCAATTAAATCTGAAACACGTAAGGCATCCTATGAAGAAATTTCCCATTGGTTGACAAAATACCAGAACCATATCGCACTTGCACCATGTCAGTGCAGACTGGTCCGTCAGCAGATGGGCGAAGGTACAGGAAATATGCCGGAGGAATTGTGTATCATATTAGGAGCAACTGCTGAATCCTGCATCCGCACCGGCAAAGCAAGAAGGATTACAAAAGAAGAGGCCGAAGAAGTTGTTAAGAAAGCTGAAAGGCGGGGTTACATGCATCAGGTAACCAATATGGACGGAACAGATAAAATCTGGGCATTGTGTAACTGTGAAAGGAATATATGCTTTGCGCTTCGTACTTCACAGTATTTTGGAACACCAAATATGTCACGTTCTAATTATATAGCAGAAGTCGATCCTAAAAAATGTGCTGCCTGTGGACAGTGTGTTGAAACTTGTCCGGCGAATGCAGTAAAATTAGGTCAGAATCTTTGCACCAAAGAAGCTGTAACATATTTGCCAAAGGTATTGCCGGATGATCATAATTGGGGACCTGACCGCTATAATCCGGATTTTAGAACAAACTATGAAAATACATATGCATCAGGTTCAGCACCTTGTAAATCAGCCTGTCCGGCACATGTCTCCGTACAGGGATATATCAAACTTGCTTCACAGGGAAAGTACCTGGATGCATTGGAACTAATTAAAAAAGAAAATCCGTTTCCGGCTGTATGCGGCCGCATCTGCCCTCATAATTGTGAGAATGAATGTACGCGCGGCAGCTTAGATGAACCTGTTGCAATTGATGAAATTAAAAAATTTATTGCAGAGCAGGAACTAAAAGAAGAAACACGTTTTGTACCTGAAAAGCTATTTGATTACAGTGATAAGAAAATAGCCGTCATCGGAGCAGGCCCTGCAGGTCTTTCATGCGCATTTTACCTTGCACAGAAGGGATATACGATAACTGTTTTCGAAAAACAGGAAAAACTGGGTGGCATGTTAACATTGGGTATTCCCTCTTATCGTCTGGAAAAAGATGTTTTGGAAGCTGAAATTGAGGTATTAAGAAAATTAGGAGTTACATTTAAAACCGGTGTTGAAGTCGGAAAAGATATCACAATCGATGAATTACGAAAAGAAGGCTATCATGGATTTTATCTTGCAATCGGAGCACAGGGCGGAAGAAAATTAAACATCGAAGGTGACGATAATGAAAATGTTATAGCCGGTGTAGATTTCCTGCGTGATGTAAATCTTGGAAAAGCAGTTAAGACGGAAGGAAATGTAGTGGTTATCGGTGGCGGTAATGTTGCAGTCGATGTCGCAAGAACTGCTGTAAGAACAGGTGCATCCTCTGTTAGCATGTTCTGTCTGGAAGGTGAAAAGGAAATGCCTGCACAGGCTGAAGAAGTTGCAGAAGCAAAAGAAGAAAAAGTAGCTGTCAATAATGGCTGGGGACCAAAACGTATCATCATTGAAAATGGTAAAGTGACAGGTGTTGAATTCAAACGTTGCTTAAGCGTATTTAATGAAGAAAAAAGATTTGCACCTTTGTTTGATGAGAAGGACACTAAAATTGTTCCGGCAGATAAGGTACTGTTATCTATCGGCCAGTCAATTGAATGGGGAGATTTGCTAAAGGGCAGTAAAGTAGAAGTGAATCTTAATGGAACCGTAGTTGCAGATTCCTTTACCTATCAGACCGGTGAAGAAGATATTTTTGCCGGCGGAGATGTATTTACAGGTCCTAAATTTGCAATTGATGCAATTGCAGCTGGAAAAGAAGGAGCAGATTCTCTTCATAGAGGAGTACAGGAAGGGCAGACATTACACCTTGGCCGTAACCGTAGAATTTTTGATGTGTTGGATAAATATAATGTTGAATTTAGTGGTTATGATAAGGCCAAGAGAGCTTCTTTTTCAAAAGACAGTAAGAAAAAAAATACATTTTCAGATCCAAGAATCACATTAACAGAAGAACAGATAAAAACAGAAACAGGACGTTGCCTGGAATGTGGTATTGCTCATGTAGATATAAATCAGTGCCTTGGCTGTGGTGAATGTACGGTTCGCTGTAAGTTTGATGCAATTACATTGAAAAGGGAATATGATGCGTATAGTTTCGGATATGAAAATATCAAGAAGAATGCAATAAAAGTCGTAATTAAACGCAAAATTAAGATTGCCATGAATCCTAATCGGGACAGCAAAGAACGATAGAAGGCGGATTAAGGATATTCACAAAAGGAGTTAAAATGCATGAAATAACGATTTTAGTGCAATTAGTAAATATGGTAGAAAAAGAAGCCAAAGCCAATCATATCGCAGAAAAGATTGATACTATTGTGGTGCAGCTGGGACAGCTGACATCTATTGTTCCGAAGTATCTGACAGAATACTATCCCAATGTAACGGAAGGTACAAAGCTAAGCGGCAGTAAACTGGAGATAGAGAGGATACCAGGTAACGGATTATGCCATCACTGCAACAAGGTATTGCGTATTGTTGAACACAAAGGAAAATGCCCGATTTGTGGAGCGGATGATTGGGAAATGCTTAGTGGACAGGAATTTATATTAAAAGAAATTCGGGTACGGGAGGCAGTAGTGTGAAAGGTAAATGACATTTTTCAAACTGTAAGATTGGAGACATGTATGAGTGAATTTAAAATCATAGAAATTAAAAAAAATATTTTTGATAATAACAATAAAGAAGCGGATTTATTACGGGAAGAATTAAGAGTGTCAAAAACGTTCCTGCTGAATTTAATGTCTTCCCCGGGATCAGGAAAGACAACAACGTTAATGAGAACAATTGCAGCATTACAGGAGATGAAAATAGGCGTTATGGAAGCGGATATTGACTCTGCCGTGGATGCAGATACGATTGCTAAAACCAGCGCAAAGGTAATACAGATCCATACGGGCGGAATGTGCCATCTGGATGCAGATATGACCCGTCAGGGCATACAGGCATTAGGTATAGAGGATGTAGAGCTGGCAATTCTTGAAAATGTTGGGAATCTGGTCTGCCCGGCTGAATTTGACACAGGCTCCGTGAAAAATGCTATGATTTTAAGTGTGCCGGAGGGACATGATAAACCGCTTAAATATCCATTAATGTTTACTATATGTGATGTACTGCTGATTAACAAAATGGATGTATTACCATATTTTGATTTTGACATTAATGCATGTAAAGAGTATGTGAAAAAATTGAACCCTGATATAAAGATTATTCCAATAACCGCCAGGACAGGAGAGGGGATGAATGAATGGTATGATTGGCTTCGTGATGAAGTAAAGAAATGGAATGAATAAAAATAAAAGAACTGTTTAAGGCAGCTAGAATGGAGGATAATATGGGCATTTTGTATAATGTACCGGATTTAAAAACATGGGCAATTATGGGGTTTGTGCTATTGGCACTTATGGCATTTAATGAATTGGGAAGAGCAACCAAATGGGGAGGAATCATTTTATTTATAGTGGTTCCAATTGCATTAACAATCGGTGTATGGCCAACAACGGCTGCTCCGGGAAATGAGTATGGAACAGGTACATGGTTTAACTGGGTAAAAACCTACTCAGCATTAGCAGGATGTGTAGGATTTATGGCAATCCGCTATATTCCGGCATTGGCAAAGAAAAAATGGGTGTTATGTTTCCCGGCGTTTATTCTGGCACTAAATATTTTGGAAGCTGCAATTCGTGATTTCCAGTGCTTTTCTTATGGAGCCACAGAAGGTGCATATATTGATAATCTATGGGTAATGTCAGGACCATGGAATATCATGAATGGAATTGCAGGTATTCTAAATATTATTCTGATTTGCGGATGGACGGGAATTTTTGTTTCGAAAGACAAGACAAAAGATATGATCTGGCCGGATATGATCTGGATTTATGTACTGGCCTATGATTTGTGGAATTTTGCTTATACATATAACTGTATTTCTGATCATTCCGTCTATTGTGGTATGCTGTTATTACTGTCCTGCACAATCCCGACCTTCTTTATTAAGAAAGGGGCATGGTTACAGCACAGAGCACAAACACTGGCATTGTGGATTATGTTTGTTATGACAGTTCCGTCATTTGCAGATAGACTTGCGCCAGTACCGACTACACACAACAAAACTGCATTTTTTATAGTAAGTTTATTGTCACTGTTGGTTAATTTGATTGCAGTAATTTATCAGTTTAGTATTGTAAGAAGAAAGAAACTGAATGTGCTAAAAGATGAGATTTATGTAGATACAAATGCTTATCAGCTGGTAATCAAAGAAAATAAATAATATAAACCAGAACTTGGGAAAATCTTGACAAAGGGAGCAGTTTCGACTGCTCTTTTTGTTTGCCTGTATACAGAGTTAATTACCAGAACATTTTCCGAATATTGCTTGCTTGTAAATAAAATGCTTATGGAGTATAATCATACAAACTTATTTTGTTCGTAAAAGGAGGGAAAGAATGATAGAAAAATTAGCTTGCAAGCTTGAAAGGAACGATGAAATCCCTAATATAGAATTAGCAGAATTGCTCTGTGAGAACAATGATACTTTTGGTATTTCCGAGATCGCTGAAGGTATAAGAAGTAAAGAACAGGCCATTTCTAATGATTGTATAAAAGTTCTATATGAGATTGGCGCCAGAAAACCTGAACTGATTGCCGGTTATGCTTTGAATTTCGTTGACATGTTGCTGAGCAAAAATAATCGTATGGTATGGGGAAGTATGACGGCGCTTGCGGAGATTGCTGACATTTGTGCCGATGATATTATGAAACGGATTGAGACTGTATATCAGGCTTATTCTGTTGGCAGTGTTATTACAATAGATAACAGCATGACAGTGTTCGCAAAATTATGCCTTGCTGATTATAGGAATCAAACGAAGATTTTTCCGATTTTGATTACACACTTTCAGAAATGCCGGGTAAAAGAGGTACCGCAGCATTTTGAAAGGATCTCAATTTGTTTGAATGCTCATAACTCGGAAGAAATAATTGATGTGATTAAAAGCAGGACCAACGAATTAAGCGAGGCTCAGCTCAAACGTGTGAATAAAACAATTAGGCTGATCAGGTACCTATAAGGATGATGTAAAAAAGCGAATAGCAGAATTGGCAAAGGAATTATAATAATCATTGGCATAATTTTTATAAAAAATATCATGATGGATAGTAAAGCCCGAATAAAAATGATATAATATAAAGAAAATTCTGGGAAATAGCGAGGATTAAAACTTAGCTGATTTTAACCACGCGGATAAAAGGAGGAGGGTGTATGAAACCAAGAAATGAGTTGGTCGAATTTATAGTCGGGCTTGCTATGTTAGTAGTAGGATTGTACCTGTTTACACAGCGTGTTAGTGTTTCCAGTAACTTTTTCAGCAGTGGGGTCTATTATGGAAGCGTCAGCATTCCTACAGGTGCTGTTTTTATTCCGTTCATCGTTGGCATTATCATGGTTTTTGCCAAACCGGAATCATTTGTTTCTAAGTTAGTTGCCGGGCTTGGTGTATTAATCATACTGGTATCCATTATAATGTCTGTTCATATGCGCCTTGAAACTATTTCGTTATATGAGTGGATTCTTTATCTCGTTAGTATATTTGGCGGACTTGGCCTTTTGGGCAGAGTATTATTTGCTAAACCGAAGACAGAAGAAAAGAAATAAAAGTGTCAAAATCCTGGAAGAAAAAAACAATAGAAATACGGTAAAATTGAGGACATGAGAGTGAAAACTTTCATGTCCTTTGTTAAGTTAAAGTTTTACAATAAAACGTCTTAAATATATCAAATGTAAAACATCCTATTTTCCTTTAAAGTGGAATTATATGGAATATGTTTGATGGTATGCCAATGATTGCACTGCAATATTAAGTGCATTGGATAGACTTATGATGAACACCCGGTTTATTAGCTTGAATTGATTGAACCTAAAATTTAAAGGAGGGATGCTTATTGGGGTAATGTAAATGCAAGTTTTTTAGCAAACTATATAATGAAGGAGGGTGAATTATGTTACATAAGGTTATTTCAAGAGGAAATAAGGGGTTATCAATTGCACTGGTCTTTACTATGCTATTCAGCACTATCTTTTCAGTACCGGTGACATCCCATGCAGCTGATTTTGTATCAACTGATTTCCTGAAAACGAGCGGAACAGTAATAAAAAATAACAATGGAACAGGAGAGATAGTTGATCTTCATGGGACAAACCTTGGAGGATGGTTAATGCAGGAAGATTGGCTTTCCCCCTTGGGAGGAGGTGTCTTAAGCCAAAGCGGATGGACTGCGACAGCATCGGTTGGTGGTTCTCCGGGAAATGCCATCGATGGCAATCCAGGTACATCATGGACGACTGGTGTGCCCCAGGAAGATGGGCAGTGGTTTAAGGTGGATATGGGTTCCGTGCAATACTTTGACAGGATTACCTTTGATGCAGGTTCAAATATGGGGAATTATCCGGCCGGAAGTCTGGTTCAGATATCTTCCGATGGAATCAGCTGGTCCAATATGCCGGCCGGAACCTTAGAAGATCAGCGCGTTACAGTAATCTGTGGTGCACAGGCAGCACGCTACATCCTTATTTTCCAAAGCGGAAGCAAAAGCAATCCATGGTCTATCGCTGAACTCAACATATATATGGGCGATGACTACAATATGCGCAAAGCATTATATGACCGTTTCGGACAGGCACAGGGAGATGAATTGATTCTTGGATATCAGAATGCCTGGCTTAAGGTAAGTGACCTTGATAATATCAAGGATATGGGAATGAACTATGTGCGGGTCCCCATTAGCTGGCTTGAACTGATGGATATGAACGGCAATTGGAAAACATCTGCATGGACTCAGTTGGATTGGTTGGTGAATAATTGTAAACAAAGAGGCATTTATGTGGTGTTAGACCTCCATGCTTCTCCCGGCGGTGCCAGTCCCTGGGCAAGCAGCGGACAAGCCGGGCCGAATCCCAACCGGTTATGGACCAATCCGTGGAATCAGGACACTACCGTTGCAATATGGCAGGGCATTGCAGAGCATTATAAAGGCAATGCAACAATAGCGGGTTATGAGCTTGTGAATGAGCCGGTATTAGGATTCCCGGAGACAGAGGATCAGCAGGATCAAAAAAATGCATTTTTAAACAGGCTTTATACGGCTGTTCGGGCGATAGACCCTGATCATATCATATTTTTCGGAGCACTTGGCAGTTTTGATGCAATAACTCCGCCATCTACCTATGGATGGACCAATGTTGCATATACGGCACATCCTTATGCCATGGAGCAGCCCACAAACTGGGATGTCCAGAATGATCTGATTGATACAAAGATTGATGAAGCAGTCCAAATCCAAAACAGTTGGAATGTTCCTGTAAATTTCGGAGAATACAATTTTTACTTCTTTCATGACCTTTGGGAAAAGTGGATGTCTAAAATGAACGAAAATCACATTTCCTGGGCTAACTGGACCTATAAGGTAAGAGGAGGAATGAATGAAAGCGGCGGCGGTAATTTTGGCTTTTATAACACAGATTTGAATCCGGTTCCGGACGTCAACCGGGATGATGCCAATACCATTGCAGCTAAATGGAGTAAATTCAGCACAGATTATTTCGCGCCGAATACGGACTTTATAAATGTAGTAAGTAAATATACGGGCGGCAGTATTGCCCCAGCCAGAGGCATGTATGATAAAACCGGCTGGACGGCTTCTGCATCGGTAACAGAAGCAGGTCAGGTACCGGGCAATGCTTTGGACAATAACAATAGTACATGGTGGAGTACGGGTGTAAGTCAAGCTAATGGACAATGGTTCCAGGTAGATATGGGTGAGAGCAAAACCTTTGACCAGATTTCCTTTGAAACCACCTCTGCTTATTCCGGCGACTATCCTATAAGTTATGTGCTTCAGGTATCAGGCGACGGAAACAGCTGGGCAACATTAAAAAGCGGTACAGGATTTGGAAACAAAATGGTACTTCAGTTTCCGCAGCAGTCCGCCCGCTATATTAAAATTCTGCAAACCGGATCCAGCACAGAAAAGTGGTGGAGAATCGGAGAATTCAATGTATATAGCCAGAACATAGCATTAAATAAGAGCGCATCAGCATCTTCTGGCACAACAGGAAATTCAGAAGCTTATGCATTTGACGGCAACAGTACTACACGCTGGGAATCCGCGGCCAGTGATCCACAGTGGATAACGGTAGATTTATCTTCCGTCTATAAAGTAAAAGGTGTTCAACTAAATTGGGCCTTAGGAAGTGCAAAGGACTACAAAATCCAAGTATCTGCTGATAATGTGAACTGGACGGATGCCTATACAAAAACAGGGGGTACAGGAGGTATTGAAAACATCACCTTTAATACGCCCGTAACAGGACAATATGTGAGGATGCAGGGAACTGCAAGAACTTCGGCCGCCGGCTATTCGCTGCGGGAATTTGAGGTTTACGGTTTGGCGGTAGGAGCAACGCAAAAAGCCAAAACACCGGTTATCACGCCGGTATCAGGGACTTATGCCACGAAACAGACAGTAAGAATAACTAGTGAGACTCCTAATGCAACAATCCGCTACACCCTGGATGGTTCTGCACCAACTGCTACAGCCGGAAATATATACACGGGAGCTTTTACAGTATCGGATACAACTACGGTAAAGGCAATTGCTTATAAAGCCGGAATGATAATATCCGATACTGCAACCTCTGAAATAACCATTGCAATTCCTACAAAAGTTTCAACACCTGTGATAAGTCCTCCCCCAGGCGTTCACGCTGATGTTCAGACGGTAAGTATCAAGGTTGATACTCCATGTGATACGATAATGTATACAATAGACGGCTCTACGCCCACAGCAGCACATGGGATAATGTATGACGGCATATTTACAGTGTCTTCTACCGCCACTGTGAAAGCGATGGCTATAAGAACAGGATTGACGGATTCTGACGTAGCAACCTCAGTCATTACCATTCAGCCTGTAAGTATAAATCCGCCTTCCGGTCTTAGTGTAAATTCCGCGGCTGCAACTTCCGTCAGCCTGAAATGGGCATCGGTATCCGGTGCAGCAGGCTATAATTTATATAGATCCTTTACCGAAACGGGAATATATACAAAGGTTAACGATTCGCTGATAACCTCAACCGGTTATACAGATACCGGTTTGGACAGTGCCGCCTATTACTATAAGACAGCTTCAGTGAAGGAAAGCGGAGAATCGTTATTATCTGCGGCAGTATCCGCAGTAACAACACTGGACTTCGGAGACAATGTCAAGATATTTGATCCGTCAATGTCGAGCTCAGCCATTCAAACAATATGTGATACTATATTTAATCAAATGCAATACAATGAATTTGGCTATGAACGGTATGCACTTTTGTTCAAGCCCGGTTCATACAATGCAAACATCAATGTAGGTTTTTATACGCAGGTAGCCGGCTTGGGACAAAGACCGGATGATGTGACCATAACGGGATCGGTACGCAGTGAAGCGGACTGGAATGGAGGAAATGCGACCATGAACTTTTGGAGAACGGTTGAAAATTTTGCCGATATTCCAACCTATTCCGCAAATCCGTTAGCCCCCGCAGGGACTGAAACATGGGCTGTATCACAAGCGGCGCCTATGAGAAGGGTTCATGTAAAGGGTGATTTGATGCTATGGGATCCAAATCCTAACAACTATGACGGCAGTTGGTCCAGCGGAGGCTACATAGCTGATTCTATCGTAGATGGTACGATTTATTCCGGATCACAGCAGCAATTTTTTACGAGAAACAGTCAGATGAAATCCTGGAACGATTCCAACTGGAACATGATGTTTGTAGGGGATACCGGTACGCCGGCTGAAAACTATGAAACAAAAGGATTTACAGTAATCAATCAGACACCTGTAATCAGTGAGAAGCCTTTTCTTTACTTTGACGGCAATAACTATCGTGTATTTGTTCCTGGTTTAAGAAATAATGTACAGGGAGTTACCTGGCAAAATGATATGGGACCGGGAACGTCTCTATCCCTTGACCGGTTTGTAGTGGCACATCCTGACACATCAACAGCAGCAAGCTTAAATCAGGCATTGAAAAACGGAAAGAATATTCTCTTTACACCGGGTATCTATCATCTTAGTGAACCGCTTAGAGTGACGCAGGCTGGTACTGTTTTACTTGGTCTTGGACTGGCAACGCTGACTCCGGATAATGGAACTGCTGCTATGACAGTAGCGGATGTTGATGGGGTAAAAATAGCCGGTATCTTATTCGAAGCCGGTTTAAATAATTCGAAGGTACTACTTCAGGTGGGCCCTGCCGCAAGCACAGCAAACCATTCAGCAAATCCTTCGGTACTTAGCGACTTGTTCTTTCGAGTTGGAGGGACCGATGCAGGAAAGACAGATCTTTGCGTTGCAATAAACAGCAGTAACGTAATAGGGGATCATTTCTGGGTATGGCGCGCAGACCACGGAGCAGGAGTAGGCTGGACAGAGAATGCTGCAAAGAACGGCCTTATCGTAAATGGTGATAATGTAACCATATATGGCCTGTTCTGTGAACATTTTAATCAGCACTGCACAATATGGAACGGCAATGGAGGGCGTGTATATTTTTATCAGAGCGAAATTGCATACGATGTTCCTGATCAGGCAAGTTTTATGGATGGAACGGATAACGGATATGCATCCTATAAGGTTGCTGATACGGTAACCTCTCATGAAGCGTGGGGTATGGGAGTATATTCTTATTTCAAAGATGCAGTTATAAAGCTTAACAGTGCAATCAAATGCCCGGATAATGCGGGTATAAAAATTCATAATGCAACAAGCGTTTTTCTCAATGGGAATGGAGAGATAACGCACATTGTCAACAATACAGGCGATACTGCGAAAGCCGGTAATATGAGGACACTCATTACGGACTACTCAGACAACGTAGAGCAACCGGATATAACACCGATAACAGGCATGTATGCTTCTGCTCAAACGGTAACCATATCGGATGTAACCCCGGGAACTGCAATCAGGTATACGGTGGATGGGTCGAATCCAACAGCATCGGCAGGAACAATCTATACGGAACCATTCGAGGTATCAGCTGATACAACAGTAAAAGCAATCGCATATAAAGCAGGTATGAAGGATTCTTATGTGGCAGCGTCAACAATCAAAATTGACACTTCTCTGGAGAATAATATCGCATTAAATAAGTCGGGAATAGCTTCTACCGGATCAGGATGCCTTGCATTTGACGGCTATATGGATACACGATGGGCATCGGATTGGACAGATCCGCAATGGATAACCGTTGACCTGGGTTCAAGCTACAGTGTCACAGGAGTGAAGCTTTCCTGGGAGACAGCAGCGGGAAAAGATTACAAAATCCAGGTATCGGGAGATAATGTGCATTGGACGGATGCTTATAAAAAAACCGGAGGAACCGGCGGAACAGAGAGTATCATCTTTGAACAGCCTGTAATGGGACAATATGTACGAATGTTAGGAACTGCCAGGGCAACAGGCTTTGGTTATTCGTTGTGGGAATTTGAGGTAAACGGTACACCGGTTGAAAAGGTAGCAAGCCCGGTAATTACGTCGGCAACAGGAACCTATGGGACAGCCCAGACCGTAACAATCACAGATGCAACAGAAGGAGCAGCCATACGGTATACAATGGACGGAACAGCTCCGTCAGAGAAAAACGGGACAGTGTATACGGAACCCTTTACGGTGTCAGCTACGACAACAGTAAAAGCGGCAGCTTACAAGTCGGGAATGGCAGTTTCCGATACAGCAACATCTGTAATCACCATATCAGCAGTACCAGTGTCACTTAAAATCGAAGCGGAAAACTATATTAATATGAGCGGTGTGGCAGCGGAACCCTGCAATGATATTGGCGGCGGTCAGAATGTAGGATACATTGATATGGGTGATTGGATGGATTATACTGTCACGGTTGCCACGGCAGGAACCTACACAGTAGATTACAGAGTAAACGGATGGGATGCAGGAGCACAGATTCAATTAATGAAGGACAGTAATGTTCTGGCAACTACCGGTACCAATACCGGTAATGCATGGGCAACCGTAACTTCTGAACCCTTTCCTTTAACGGCAGGAACCTATACGGTCAGAGTTAATATCAGCGGCGGCGGCTTCAATCTCAACTGGATGGAATTCAAACCGTTGGCACAGGCTGAAAAAGCAGCCACTCCGGTAATTACCCCCGCATCGGGAACCTATGGGACGGCACAGGAGGTAACAATCACAGATGCAACGGGCGGAGCGGCAATACGGTATACAACGGATGGAACAACACCGTCAGAGACAAACGGAACCGTATATACGGGAACCTTCACAGTATCAGCTACGACAACAGTAAAAGCGGTAGCTTATAAGTCAGGTATGACAGTTTCTGATATAGCAGCTTCTGTAATTACCATATCGTCAGTGCCTGTGTCACTTAAAATCGAAGCAGAAAACTATATTAATATGAGTGGTGTGGCAGCGGAACCCTGCAATGATATTGGCGGCGGTCAGAACGTAGGGTACATTGATACGGGTGATTGGATGGATTATACTGTCACAGTTGCCACGACAGGAACCTACACAGTAGATTACAGAGTGAACGGATGGAATGCAGGAGCACAGATTCAATTAATGAAAGACAGTAATGTTCTGGCAACTACCGGTACCAATACCGGTAATGCATGGGCAACCGTAACTTCTGAACCCTTTCCTTTAACGGCAGGAACCTATACGGTCAGAGTTAATATCAGCGGCGGCGGCTTCAATCTCAACTGGATGGAATTCAAACCGTTGGCACAGGCTGGAAAAGCAGCCACTCCGGTAATTACCCCCGCATCGGGAACCTATGGGACGGCACAGGAGATAACAATCACAGATGCAACAGAAGGAACAGCAATACGGTATACAACGGATGGAACAGCACCGTCAGAGACAAACGGAACCGTATATACGGGAACCTTCACAGTATCAGCTACGACAACAGTAAAAGCGGTAGCGTATAAGTCAGGTATGACAGTTTCTGATACAGCAGCTTCTGTAATTACCATATCGTCAGTGCCTGTGTCACTTAAAATCGAAGCAGAAAACTATACTAATATGAGCGGTGTGGCAGCGGAACCCTGCAATGATACCAGCGGAGGAGAGAATGTAGGATACATCGACACCGGTGATTGGATGGACTATACTGTCACGGTTGCCACCACAGGAACCTACACTGTAGATTACCGAGTGAACGGATGGGATGCAGGAGCCCAGATTCAGTTAATGAAGGACGGTAATGTTCTGGCAGCTACCGGTACCAATACAGGAAACATATGGGCAACCGTGACCTCCGGGACCTTTCATTTAACAGCGGGCACTTATACGATAAGACTGAATATCAGTGGCGGAAAGTTTAATTTGAACTGGATGAATTTTAACTTACAATAAAGAGGCTTAAAATACCGGACAAAAAGGAGTGGGAAAAGGACTCACTCCTTTTCGAATGAAGTTAAGCTTATAGGATGAGGAGGTTAAAGGTATGAATAAAATGGTTCGTATTTTAAAGAAAAGATTGAACAGGTATATAGCTTTTTTCATAACATTCAGTATGATTTTTGAAATGGCCTGGATACAGGAAGCCAAAGCGGATTCAGGGTCTTATCTTTTATCATTGGACAGGCCGGCATATGCTTCAACCGCAAATGGCGGAGATGTGGCCACAAGAGCAACGGATGAAGATATCAATACAGCATGGGGGGCAGCATGGAATATAGACAATCAATGGATTGATGTAGATTTGGGTGCAGCGGCAAATATTGACCGTGTGGTATTATCATGGCAAAGCCCTAATACCTATGCAACCCGGTATAAAATACAGGTATCAAATGATGAAGTGAATTGGCAGACAATACATACACAGGATAATGGCACCGGGGGTGTCAGAGTGCCGGATGTGAATGGAAATGATTATTGTGTAGAGGATTTGACTGTCAGCGGTACCGGACGCTATGTGCGTATGTATGCGCCAAAATGTGTTACCGGGTACGGCGTTGCCCTTCGCGATTTCAAGATTTACGGTACAGGAGGCATTGCTCTTCCTCCAAAGGATACTGTCAATCTTGCACTGAACCGGACGGTAACGGTTTCCTCATTCCTGCAGCCCTGGTGGTCAAAGGATGCCAATGGCAATGTTACGGTTCCGTTAACAGGTGCACAGGCAGTTGATGGAAAACAGTCGACGTATTGGCTGTCGGATACAACGGGAGATCCCAATACCCAGTGGATGTATGTGGACCTTGGGCAGACCTGTACAATTGGGGAAGCGGATATTACCTGGGATGCCGAGTTTGGAAGAGTTTATGATATACAGGTATCAAATGACGCACAAAACTGGACCACCATTTACCGGCAAATGCATGGAACCGGTGAACCGGAATATATTCCGCTCTATGCCACGGCACGGTATGTGAAAATGCAGGGAATTGCAATGGGGAGAGGTTCGGGCTACTCTATCCATGAATTTAAGGTTTTGCAGTATGTATCCGGAGATCCCAAACCTGCCTATACAATTGAACCATTACCTGCCCCGCAGACAGTAGCCGATGGACAGGGCAGCTATTTAACGGATGATACCACTTTGGCACAACCAAGGGACCCCAAATATGTTACAAGTAATATTAATGGTCCCATTCCATCCAATGACTGGTGGACCTCCGTTATCTATAAACGTCTTAGCGATGGAATGGCAGCCTTGCCTTTAATGTATCAGTATTATGATACAGGTCTTGGGTTCTATTATGCAAGTAAGCTCTTTACAGCTCCCAATGACGGAGGAATGGATACAAAATGTAATAATATGGATTTGTATATTGGTACAAGCAGTATTGTAAATGCGCCTGCAGCAAAGCTTGACGGCTATGGAGATTACTCTGCGACTATTGTATTTAGTGATAATGATACACCGAAGATGAAGACAACTTTAATCAAAGGATCACCCTATATATACAATACTTTCACGGAGCCTGGTTCGGTAGAAGTATCAGGTACTGCAATAGTAGGCTTATTTGATGATAATAATAAGCCTGTTCTTACAAAAGACGGTGACTCTATAACAGGGGACCATATCGGTATTGAAGTAACCAATACCGATACAGCGCCTGTAACGGATGTATTAACGCATGATTATGGTATTTTTGCACCGGAAGGCACCGTATTTACAAGGGTAGGAAGCAAGATAAAGATAAGTCTTGGAAGCGGCGGGAACTATATGGTTGTCGGAGTTCTTCCGGAAAGAGCAGATTTGAATTATGTTTATCAGCATGCCTATGCCGTTGTTACAAATACGTCGGTTTCCTACCGTTATGACGAAACCTCGGCAAATGTTATTACAACCTATACAAATACAGTGGATTTAAAACGTGCGGGCTTTTCATCAAGCTCATTGATGGCGCTTTTTCCTACCCAATGGAAATACACCAATGCAGGACTGACAAACAAAAGCTATACATCGGCACGGGGTACTATGAAAGTTCTTGAGGGAAATTCATTTACTGCAACAAATAAATTCTATGGTATTACACCGTCCTTTGGTGAACCTACGGAATCGGGTTCCTACAGCCGTGAGCAGATGATGAATTACCTGAACACCTTCAAAGCAAGTGTTACCAAGGATTACTGGGTAGCAGACCCTTACTGGGAAGGTAAAAAAATGCATCCGCTGTCAATGGCTATCCTTATTTCCCAACAGCTTGGTGAATACGAAATGAGGGATGAGTTTATCAGTATCTTAAGAAAAATTTTGGTAAACTGGCTAACCTATGACGGATCCGATGATTATCCTTACTATATGTACTATTCGTCCGATTGGGGAACCTTGATAGGACAGGGCGGAGATCACGGAATGGGCATCAATCTTTCCGACCATCATTTTCTGTGGGGATATTTTACTTTTGCAGCAGGCGTGGTTGCTTCTTATGATAAAGACTTTGTCAGGAATTATGGGGGCATGGTAGAACAGCTGCTAAGGGATGCGCAAAACCCGTATAGAAATGACCCGATGTATCCCTGGATGAGAAACTTTGACCCCTATGAAGGACATTCCTGGGCAGGCGGATATGGAGATAACCAAAGCAGCAACAACCAGGAATCCTCCTCAGAAGCAACCTTTGCCTGGGCAGGGGAATATTTATGGGGGCTGGCTACCGGAAATAATACTTACAGGGATGCGGGAATCTGGGGTTTCACATTAGAAGTGAATGCGATAGAACAATATTGGTTTGATTATGACCAGGATAATTGGGCCAGTGACTATGATCCGGGCGTTACAGGAATGGTATGGGGAAATGCATATACATACGGAACATATTTCTCGGGGAATCCAAGCTGTATTTATGGAATCCACTGGCTGCCGGTTTCTCCGGTGTTAACTTATTTAGGATATGATCCTGTGGTCGCTTCCAGGATTTACAGTGACTATAGGAGAGATGAAGATTCCTATCAGGCAAAACTTGCCGCACAGGGAACGCCGGATGCTGATCCGGAAGGGTGGTTCCATATTATATGGCCTTTTGAAGCACTGTCCGATCCACAGGCAGTTATCAATAAATGGAATGACAGCAAGCTGCCGGACGATGAAAGATTTAATTCCTACTGGTTTGTTCAGAATATGGCTGCAAAGGGAAACCGTACAACCGATGTCTGGTCAAGCAACTGGACCAGCTATCAGGTATTTAAGAAAGGGACAGGGTACAGTGCGGTTATCTGGAATCCTACAGATTCTACCAAATTTGTGCAGTTCTGTAATAGCAATGGCAATATAGGATCAGCGTACGTACCTGCCAAAGCTACGCTGACGGTAAATCCTTTCATAAATAATGGAGTACCGGCAGTAACGGTACCGGAAGCGGCACCTGATCCGGCACCATTGGTTGTTCCGGGATTGATAGAGGCCGAAGATTATTTCACAAACTTTAGCTGTATGACAGAAAGCTGCTCCGAAGGAGGAATGAGCCTTGCCTATATTGATTCGGGAGATTCAGCACTTTATGATGTAAATGTGCAGGCAGAAGGTGATTATACCGTTTCCTTCAGAGTCAATAATATTGGCAGTGCGCCAGGGCAAATACAATTAAAATCCAGTCTTACCGGGAGTAAGGTCCTTTCCGCTGTAAATATTCCTGTTACGGGTAATTGGTCGACAATTACCGGGACAGTTCATTTGAAAGCCGGCATCCAAAGACTAAAGGTCTATTTTAGTGCAGGCGGTTTTAATTTTAACTGGTTTTCTATTAATACAGTGAATGGGGAAAAGGTCCAAACTCCTGAAATTACACCAAAGACAGGAATCTATGCGGCAGCACAAAATGTAACAATTACAGATGCAACGGGTGGAGCAAGCATACGGTATACAACGGATGGAACAGCTCCGTCGGAGACAAACGGGACAATATATACAGAGACTTTTACAGTATCTGCTACCACAACAGTAAAGGCAATTGCCTACAAGCCGGGAATGGTGGAATCCGATACGGCAACATCTGTAATCACCATATCATCAGTACCGCAGTCACTTAAAATTGAAGCAGAAAACTATACCGGTATGAGTGGTGTAGCAACGGAACCCTGCGGTGATGCCGGCGGCGGAGAAAATGTAGGATATATAGACACAGGCGATTGGATGGATTACATTGTCAATATACCAAGTGCAGGTACCTATACGGTTGACTATAGGGTGAAGGGCTGGGATACCGGAGCACAGATACAGTTAAAACAAGGCGATACTATTTTGACTGCTACCGGAGTAAATACGGACAATGTATGGAATACAATAACTTCGGCTTCCTTTACGCTGTCAGCAGGACCACAGGTAGTGAGGGTGTATGCAGGCGGCGGAGGGTTTAATCTCAACTGGATGGAATTCAAACCGTTGACACAGACTGAGCCCAAGTCACTTAAAATCGAAGCAGAAAACTATATCAGTATGAGCGGTGTGGCAACAGAACCCTGCAGTGATACCAGCGGCGGAGAAAATGTAGGATACATCGATACAGATGATTGGATGGATTATACCATCACGGTTGCCACGGCAGGGACCTACACAGTAGATTACAGAGTGAACGGATGGGATGCGGGAGCGCAGATTCAGTTAATGAAGGATGGTAATATTCTGGCGGCTACCGGTACCAATACGGGAAATGTTTGGGCAACCGTAACTTCCGAACCCTTTCATCTAACAGCAGGCACCTATACGATAAGATTGAATATCAGCGGCGGCAAGTTTAATTTGAACTGGATGAATTTTAATTTACAATAAAAAATTTCTATTGCACAAGAGACTAATCTTTAGGCAGAGTTAATTGGAGGGAAGCAAGCTTGAAAAATCAACAATAAGCGAAGCTTCCCTCCTTGCAATGGTAAAGCCATAAACGGACTAAATTGGCCAAGTTGTTAAAATTATGTATTTAAACTACTTGACACGGGGAAAAGCATCCTTTATACTAAGAATAGTTCTTGTTATTAATTTGAAAAACTTTATTTATTGCACGAAAAGGGAAAGCAACGGATTTAACGGTTGTTGAGGAGGTATTACTATGGGATTCGAAGGATTGGTAATTGGGATTGCAGCTTTTATAATTATTGGAATGTTTCATCCCATAGTCATAAAATGCCAATATTACTTTACAGACAGGATTTGGCCGGTATTTTTAATTGCCGGAATTATAACGGTGGCATTGTCCTGTATTATTCAGCCTGTCATTGTTTCGGCAGTGCTTGCGATTTTGGGATGTACCTGTTTTTGGTCTATTCTTGAACTAAAGGAACAAACAAGGCGGGTAAAAAAGGGATGGTTCCCCCAAAATCCCAAACGTACTGTTCGCGGGCAAAATACGGTAAAGGAAGAGGAAACTTAAAAATTTTGATGCATTGGAGTTTTGTATATGACGAAAGTACAAAAAGCAATACTTGATATTTTGAGAAATTCCCGGCAACATCTTTCTGCCAGTGAGGTTTATTGGAGAGTAAAACAGCAGGTACCAACAGTTGCTCTTGGCACTGTGTACCGAAATTTAAACCAGTTTGCGGACTCCGGACAGATACGGCGAGTAGGGCGTGCAGATGCAGCGGATTTCTTTGAAGGAAATACATCACCCCATGACCATGCCGTTTGTATTCACTGTGGGCAAATGACAGATATTGTAATCCCTGGGTTAAGGGGATTTCTAAAGGAGCAAATTAAGGGTCAAATTATTTCCGTTAATCTGACCCTTAACTATATCTGCCCTCAGTGCGCAGAGAAAAGCAAAGAATAAATACAGAAGAGGAGGGAATATGATAGATGCAAATATAAGGCGAAAACCAATGGTATTGGTTGAAACAATGTTTGATATTGTTTATCTGGTAACGGTGTTACTATCTGGTATGCTGCTTTGTATAAGAGCAGAGGCAGGACATGAGCAGTGGCTGTTTGGAATTATGGCATTAATTTTAGGTGCCGGCGATTCCTTTCACCTTATTCCAAGAATTTATGCATTGTGGGGCGGTGGAACAGAGAAGCATATACCAATTCTGGGTATTGGGAAGCTCATTGCGTCCATAACAATGACAATATTTTATGTTATCCTATGGCATATTGGGCTGATTCATTATCCGGAAATTTTCAGCAGCCATATGACGGGCATTATCTATGCACTTGCTGTGCTGCGTATTGTATTATGCGTATTTCCACAGAATCATTGGACATCTGCGAACCCTCCGTTAAAATGGTCGATTTGGCGTAATATTCCTTTCCTTGCGATGGGAATGTTCGTTATGGTATTTTTTGCAAAAGGTTCGTTTGCATTTGACAGCGGGCTCTCTTATCTTTGGGTTGCTGTTTTCGTAAGCTTTGTCTGCTATCTTCCGGTAGTGTTGTTTTCCGGGCGGAGCCGTAAGGTAGGTATGCTCATGCTTCCAAAAAGCTGTGCCTATGCGGCAATTGTACTGATGGGCTTTACTCTTGGAGGACTGTAAATAAACGGGTTTTACTCCCGCTTTTATAGGCGCGGGTTTTATTTTTATATTAGCTTTCAGTTTCAAAGATGGCACCTGTATAAGAAAGATTATTAGAAGGAGGTTTTAGCATGGATGAAAAGAGGAAACTAACAAATGAAGTTGGAGCTCCCATTCCAGACAACGAAAATTCAATCACGGCAGGTCCCAGAGGTCCGGTTGTGATGCAGGATGTATGGCTGCAGGAAAAAATGGCGCATTTTAACCGTGAGGTTATTCCTGAACGGCGTATGCATGCCAAAGGCTGGGGCGCTTATGGCAACTTTACGGTTACCGGAGATATTTCCAGGTACACAAAAGCGAAGGTTCTTCAACCGGGGAAAAAGACTGATTTGTTTGTCCGTTTTTCCACCGTAGCGGGAGAGCGCGGAGCAGCGGATGCCGAACGCGATATTCGAGGAGTGGCCTGTAAGTTCTACACGGAGGAAGGAAATTGGGATCTTGTCGGCAACAATACGCCAACGTTCTTTATCCGGGATGTACATAATTTTTCAGACCTGAACCGTGCGGTAAAACGTGATCCGAGGACAGGTATGCGTTCAGCCCAGAACAACTGGGATTTTTGGACGATGCTTCCGGAAACCTTTCATCAGACCACCATTGTCATGTCAGACAGAGGCATACCTGCGTCCTTCCGCCATATGCACTTTTTCGGGGAGCATACCTTCTCGTTTTATAATGAGAAAAATGAGCGTGTATGGTGTAAATTTCATTTCCATACCCAGCAGGGTATCAAAAATCTGACGGATGAAGAAGCAGAAATCCTGTGTGGGCAAGACCGTGAAAGCCATGGCAGGGATTTATTTGAATCGATTGAGCGCGGTGATTATCCCAAATGGACAATGTATGTTCAAATAATGACGGAAGAACAGGCAAAAAATCACTATGAGAACCCATTTGACATTACGAAGATCTGGCGGCACAAGGAATTTCCGCTGATTGAGGTTGGGGTTCTTGAACTGAACCGTAATCCTGAAAACTATTTTGCAGAGGTTGAACAGTCCGCTTTTACACCGGCCCATGTTGTTCCGGGAATCGGTTTTTCACCCGATAAATTTTTACAGGGAAGACTGTTTGCTTATGGTGATGCACAAAGGTACAGACTGGGCGTTAACTATAATCAAATACCGGTTAACAGTGCCAAGTGTGAAGTGAACGATTACCACCGTGACGGTGCTATGCGTGTTGACGGGAATTATGGTGCAACGCCGGCATATACACCAAATAGCGCAGATGTCTGGTCACCGCAGCCTGACGTGGCAGAACCGCCTCTTGACCTTGAAGGTGCAATGTATCGTTTTGATCCCAAAGATGATCCTACCGATGATAATTTCCGGGCAGGCGGTGAGCTGTACCGCTTGATGACAGAAGATAAACGCAGGCTGCTTATTGAAAATACCGCACGTAATATTGCTCCGGTGACCGATAATATAAAGTACCGCCATGCGGTTCATTGTTTCCTGGCGGATATAGAATATGGAGAGCGTATGACGCAGGCAATAGGGTTGGATTTGGAAAAAGTCAAAGAACTGGCAACGCTTAACAATGCCGGTCTCATTGAGGCGACGAGAAATCCATGATAACTAAAAGCCGGTTGCTTCTTGTATTAGGGTTTATTCTGCTGGGTTTGGGTACAATCGGCATATTTCTGCCGATTCTGCCTACGACACCTTTTGTTCTGGCGGCAGCCGGCTGCTTTTCGGGAAACAAAAGGATGTCAGCATGGCTGCATAAAAGCAGGTTTTTCAGTGATTATATAACTAGCTATAAGAAGCATAAGGGTTTACAAAAAAGTACGGTAATCAAAAGTCTGGTGTTTCTCTGGACAATGATGGGTATCTCGGTAATATGTATGAAGACCCTTTGGGCCAGCATCTGTCTGCCGGTAATCGGGATAGCTGTAACCGTGCATATTTTGTATATGGCAAGGCCTAAAAATGCTTCTCACAGGTCAGAGGATAGGTGTTTGGATGATAATAGTCCGGGCGAGATAAAATAGGAAATTGAGATGGCAGACAATATAGATATTGTCAAAGCAGACCGCAGAGAGAGGCATTCTCCCTGCGGTTCTCTTAGTTTGCCCGCTCAAAGATATTACTCTATAGAGATCAGATTACTGGTGTATTTTATCTTTCCGGCTAAAACATCATCATAGAAGTCTTGTTTGTAATCGATAAAAACAATACTTTCTTCAATACTTTCAATTTCCTTTAAAAGGTTCTCTTTTTTTACTGCCAGAATCGTTTTTCTTATTTTAATAGACGAAGGTCCTTCTAGACATAAATTTAAATATTCCTTTATTTCTTTGATACTTAGACCGCATTTTCTCAAACATTGTAAGCTGCCCAGCCAATTTAGATCCCTATCATCAAAGATGCGGTAGTTATTATGGTCTCTTTTTACATTTGGTACTAAGCCTTCATTGCAATAGTACCGTAGAGTTTCATAAGGAATATGAAGCTTATCACAGACGTTTTTCATTGTATACATAAATTCTTCTCCATTTTCATAAATGATATTGACCTGTAGCCACTACAGGGTGTTACAATACAATTGTAATCACGTATACCGGATAATACAAGGAGGAAAATAGAATGAAAGTATTATTAATTAATGGCAGTCCAAATGCGAAAGGATGCACCTATACGGCATTAACAGAAGTAGAAAAGACTTTAAATGAAGCAGGCGTTGATACAGAAATCATTCATGTTGGAAATAAAGATCTTCGTGGGTGTATTGGATGCCGTCAATGTAAAAAGAATGGTAAATGTGTATTCAATGATATGGTAAATGAAGTCGCTCCAAAATTTGAAGCCTGTGAGGGCATTGTTATTGGGACACCAGTATATTTTGCTTCCGCGAATGGAACCCTTGTGTCATTTATTGACCGGCTATTTTATAGCGTTCCATGCGATAAAACAATGAAGGTTGGTGCAGCGGTTGTTTCAGCAAGAAGAGGAGGAGGTTCCGCGACATTTGATGAAATCAATAAATATTTTACGATATCAAGTATGCCAGTAGCATCCAGTCAATATTGGAATAGTGTTCATGGTTATACACCGGAAGATGTATATGCTGATGAAGAAGGATGTCAAACAATGCGTACACTGGGCAGAAATATGGCTTTTCTTATTAAAAGTATCCAATTGGGAAAAGAAAAATTTGGTTTGCCGGAAAAAGAAGAAAGAAAAGCTACAAATTTTATCCGTTAAATAAAAGATTGGCGATAATCTTCCTGGTGCAAGGCATTAACGCATTAATAAGCAAAATAATCTTGCTTCCCAACCTATAATTTGTTATAATATAATAGTGTTTTAACAGCATTCCTGGAAGTCGGGAATGCTTTTCTTATATTTTGCAAAGGAAATTATTGTTAACAATAAAAGGAACAACCCCATGGAATGGATGAAAGAAGGATTAAAGCTTTTAATAAGCCGCTCCGACAAAGAACAAAAAGAATTTGAGAAGTATAACAGTTTGCTCGTTTTAAGCAGAATTCGGCTTATTTCCCTGGCTGCTATTTTTCTGTCAATTTTTTGGGCCTATATGGATTGGACAATTATCAAAAATGGTGCCGATGGGATTTATAGTGTGACTCTTGTCGTAATGCACATAATAAGTGTAGCCGCTTCGGCTGCATTCTTGATTTTCTACAGGCGGATAACCGGCAAGAGAAAGAATAAGAATTACCGCATCATATATAATACTTTAAAGATATATGTGTTTTTGTATATTCTTTTTGGAGCAATTTCTTCTATTAACAGTCAAAGATATACCGGTAATATTTATTCCTATATTATACTATCACTGATTGCGGCGATTGCCTTTACCCTAAAACCGTCTTATATGCTTTTTGCATTCGGAGTAAATCATATGATTTTCCTTACGGGTATCGGTATTCTTTGTAGGGAGGCGGATTTATTTCTCGCAAAAATGATAAATGCCACAGTCCTTGCAGGTGCCGCTTTTTTACTCGGATTTATTTTTTACCGCCAAAGGATGAAGGAGTTTTTTTATCGAAAGAAATTAGTGGAAAACGAAGAGAATTTTAAAAAGCTTTTTTATGTAAATCCTTATCCTGTATTTATTACAAGATTGGACGATGGAAAGATTATCGAAGCAAATAGAAGGGCATGCAGTTTGTTAGAGATCAATGCAGAGGTATTGGATAGTTTGGATGGAATTGACTGTTATATCAAGAATGACAGCAGGCTGGCCCTGCAGGAAGAATTAAAGGAACATAACAGTACCTTCGACCGGATTGTAGAGTATGAGTTTAAAGGCAAGCAGATGTGGGTTACGGCAAACTATGAGTTAATTGATTATCACGGCGAGAAATGTATTTTAACAGGCATTATGGATATAACGGAAATTAGAAGAGCAGAGGAAGAACTGTCCCATTATGCTTCTTTCGATTCCTTGACCGGAATTTTGAACAGAAGAATGGGATTAAAAAAAATGGAAGAGTTGTTAGAAGAAGCCCAAGAAGATTTTATGGAATTTGTGCTTTGCTTTCTGGATATTAATAATTTAAAGGATGTAAATGATACTTATGGTCACGGCGAAGGAGACCGTTATATTCTAACCTTCTGTAATATGATCAAAAATAAACTGAACGAGGAAGATATATTTTTCCGCATGGGCGGCGATGAATTTATAATTGTATTCAGGAATAAGAACAAATCACAGGCAGAAAACATCTGGGACGAGTTTGTGAAACAGTTTGATGAAAGAAATGTACAGGGAGAGTTTCCCTATAACATTACGGCAAGCCATGGGTTATTTTACTATTGTACCGGCATGGATATAGATTTAGAGCAGATGATTGAAAAAGCAGATAAACAGATGTATAAAGAAAAACAAAGTTTTAAGAGAGAATATCAAACCAAAGATGGGATGGATTAAAGAACCCATCAGCAATCACATTCTGGTTTTGAATTATCCTGATACATACCAGCTGAATATAGAATCCCTTCAGTAAATATAGCAGACCTTGAAAAGGCACGCTGAGAAAAGAAACTAAAACAGGTGCCTTTTTTAGTTATGTTTATTCCCCTGTGAGCGTGATATTCAACACTTTAATCTTCTCGTTGTCAAGGGTAAAGTGGAAATCCAGAGGAAGCGGACTTCCCTCGAACTCACCAGTCAGTGTTGCGGTGACAATGGCTTCGTTGTCTCTCTCCGAACAGTTTGTAATATCCATAGTCACCTTTGCATCTCTGTTCGCCTTCAAAATATGCTCGCTTATCACCTCAGGTTCGCGAAATTCCATTCCTTCGTCTTGCAGGACAGCGTCTTCTGAAAAGCAGCCTGCGAGCAGTGTACCATCGTAAACATCGGAAGCATGGTAAAAAGCAGCAACGGATGAGGGCAATGGCACAGCTCTGCTGTTGGAAGAAAGAACAATTCTTAGGAGTTTCACTTTATCATTTTCCACGACAAAGTGAAAGTCAAGATAGAGCGGGTCCGGCACACCGGTTTTATCATAATCTCCATCTGCAATGGCCGTAATGACAAATTCCACAGCGTCCTGTATGACATTTGTGATCTCCAGCTGCAGATGATCTCCGAAATAGGTCTTCTCACTCCATATTTTTATTGCAGTTTTTCCGCGATACTCTTTTCCGGCATCGATTACAACGGCATCCTCATGAAATGCTGAAAGAAACGCAATAGGATCACCTGTATTTGCTGCGCGAAAATGTGTCTCTACGGCTTCCGGTAACTGGTAATTCTTATTTGTCTTTTTCATATATTTATTCTCCTGTTTTGTGTGTTATAGTGATTTTTACATTTTAATTATAACAGGCATAACCTGACGACATTATGTCAAGTTAAATATAAAACTTAAGAAACATGTCTCTTGGATATAGTTTGAAATGTTTTGCGGCAGAAGAATAATTTTTATAGTTAAATATGACAGAATGCCTTACAGTTTGGCTTGGTATAATAACAAAGTATGATTCCAAAAACCGATAAACAGGAATATCAGGAAAAGGAGAGGAAGATATGAACTTTAGTGAGGTAGTTGAACGTTCTGTTCAAATCAGAAAACTTTATCATCAGCTCGAAAGACAAAATCATGGAACAGAATGGACAGTAGAAGAGGATGCGCTGGCTTTCTTAACTGATGCCGGTTTGGTGGGCCGTTTGACGATGTCCCAGCAAGAGCGTTGGCCTAAAGGCGGTAATACAGTATTGGAATTGGAGCATAAGCTTGGCGAGTGCATATGGTGGCTGATTGTTTTGGCGGAGCGTATGAATATTGATATCAATAAATCATTGGATGAATTTTTATCAAATCTTGAAGAACAATTATAGAGTTAATCAAGAGGAGCTTATTAAACAGTGTAATTTATATGCGAAATGAACAGTTGCATTTTCAAAGGTTCGTAATTATATTTATAGAAATGAATCATATATTTTAATAAAGCAATAAATTGAGGAAATTATGATTATACATGTTGTGCAGCCTGGTGAAACGATTTATACGATAGCAGCAGATTACAATGTAGAGGTAACGAGATTAGTAGAGGAAAATGGGTTGATAAATCCCGAACAACTGGTTGTTGGGCAGACCATTGTAATCGCATATCCTGCGCAGGTTTATATAACACAGGAAGGAGATACTTTGGATAGCATAGCCGGGGAATTTGGGGTTACAAGAATGCAGTTACTTAGGAATAATACGTTCCTTTCAAACAGAGAAGTTATCTATCAGGGAGAAACAATTATCATTCGTTACGAAACGCAGGGCAGCGTCTCCATAAATGCGTATGCTTATCCATTCATAGATAAAGATATACTTAGAAAAACATTGCCTTTTTTAACCTATTTAACGATATTTAATTACCAGACAATTGAGAATGGTGAAATTGTAGGAAGTGATGAAACAGAGATTATCATGATTGCAAAAGAATATGGTGTCGCTCCCCTTATGTCTTTATCTACATTAACATATCAGGGAACAAGCAATATTGAAGCTGCCTATAGTGTTCTGTATAATGAAGAAAATTTAGAGCGGCATATTGATGCTATTTTAAGTATCTTAAGGGAAAGAGGTTATTATGGATTAAATATATCATTAGCAAATTTAAATCAGCAGAACACTCCGGCCTATGAAAATTTCATGACCAGGCTATCCTCGCGTTTAAGAGCAGAAGGATACGTGTTATTCATTACCATTATACCAAGAATCATTGTAAGCTCAAGCGAAATATCTTTTGAACAAGTAGATTATACGACTTTTGGAAGGGTGGCAGATTACATACAAATTTTAACCTACGGATGGGGTTCTTTTGCAGGCCCTCCTTCTGCAACATCACCTGCCTTTTTAACAAGGCTGGTGCTTCAAAATGCCATTACTATGATACCTTCTGAAAAAATATATACAGGAATCTCTGTTATCGGATATGACTGGCAAAGTCCCTACATAATAGGAATTTCCAGGGCTAATTCCTTAACGACGGATGCTGCGATTGAATTGGCCCTGCAAACAGGATCAACGATAATGTTTGAAGAAAATTCCCAGGCTCCCTATTTTGAGTATTTTGTACTAATTGCAGGGATACAAGTCAGGCATGTTGTTTGGTTCACTGATGCAAGAAGTATTGATGCCTTGGTAAGGTTTGTACCGGAACTTAGAATTCAGGGTGTAGGAATATGGAATATTATGAATTACTTTGCCCAAATGTGGCTGGTAATAAATTCACAATATGATATAAATAAAATCCTGCCTGAAGCTTAGCCATCTCTTATTTATTATAAAATAGCTCATTTGCTCTTATTTCAGGATGGTGGCAGCGCTCTATGCCTATGGTGCCCTTTTTGCATTGAATGGCTGCTTTGGGGCACTATTGCAAACAGGCAAAGCGTGACTGGAAATTTTTACCAAAAAGTTGTTGTTCAAATGGACTAATTGTTGTTAAATAGTTTTAATAAATACTTTATATTTTTATGGCATGAAGTTTTCTGCTATGGATTTACGAATAATTCTAGAGAGGAATTCAATTGCTATTAAAACAGCCATTGTCCAAGGAGTTGAAAATGGATGTTCTGTAGTCCGTCAGGCCAATATGGGGCATACTTCGGAAAGAAAAACTATGGTTTCTGAAATTCCAACTAAGGGAAGGTTTACAATATACCCCTATATCGGAAATGTTTTGCCGTGGTATTGTGCTGCTTATATTGTATTGTTTCTGTTAAATAATATTAGAAGGTACAGAAAATCCGGCACTTCTATCAAAGGGCCATTTTTTCATTAAAAAGATTGGCCCTTGCAGTCACCGATTATTATACAAAACGAAAGAATCCGGCGTTTCAGAGATAAATGCACCAGGCTGTAAAAATCCTTAGTTGCCTTGCCTTAAAAATAAGCAATAAGAATAAAAAATTTTGAAGCTATGTTTAAAATCTTTTATTTGATAGATACTATAAAGAATGGCAGCATAAAACAAATCGGTCAGTTTATTTTAATATGAGAGGAAAAAGAGAATATGTTAAAAATTGGTCAAACAAAAAAGAAAGGTTTCTTCAGACGTTCTGCTATTTATGTATTGATGGGTACCATGATGGTATTTTTATTAGCCGGATGCAAGAAATCCGATTCAACAGACAATTCATCAAAGAATGATGACCCTGATGCTACATCTTCCGCATCAATTGTTGATAGCGCAAGTGCATTTGAAAAGTCTATTGGTGCAGATGGTAACTGGATTATATGCCTGACAAAAGATCTTAAGGCTGATAAGGACCTTGTTGTTGACGGTGAGTTTACCAACGGTAAGAAAGATGAAAGCAGCGGTAAAGATATTGTACAGCGTAAAATAGCCTTATATGCACAGGATGAACAAAGAAATATTACCGCCAGATATACCCTGACTGTACCTAAACTTACAATTAAGAGTCCTAATGCAAGTCTGCAGCACGGGAAATTTGTCGGTGATGTAATAGTAGATGCACCTAATTTCCAGCTTGTAGACAATGCAGTTGAAGGTAATATTTACTTTACCAGCCAGGAAGTAAAGGATAGTTTTACTATGGATGAGACAAGCTCCGTATCCGGTGTACAGGAAGTTCAGTAATTATTCTTTATGTTAACAAACACACTTTGCTAAACCTATAAATAATCCTTAAAAAAGGAACCGACAGTGATGCCGGTTCCTTTTCCTATATAGGTTGTAGAATTTGTTTTCATCCATTTATGGCTGCCAACAGTTTTCCAGATGTTAATAAATCTGCCAATATTTTTAATTTAGTAGTTGACTTTTTTATATGGCTGTGCTAGGATACCTATAAATCATATAATACATATATAAATAGTATGAAATGTCCTTAAATACTTCAATTATCATCTTCTGTCGAATAAATTAAATATATTTAGTCGGCTTCGCTACAAAATTCGAGGACATTAGTAAAAAGGGAGGAAAATTATGAAATCAATAATGAAAAAAGCTACTGCCGGTATAATTGCATTAGCTTGTGCTTTTACTCTGCTGTTTAATACGGCGGCGGCTGCAAAATCATCGACTCCGCAGCAATATCCGTGGAGTGTGGTTACAGGAGGAACAACGGGAGACTATATTGCCGACTCATATGATGGCATACCTTCAGGCCATGTTTTTGAGTCAGTAACACAAGAACGTTTGCTTGATATCTTAAGCAGCAAAGGAAATTATTATATTGTTTTTGGCAGTCCTAAACTTGCTACCAGCCAAACGGTATTAGCTGCGATTAATGCACAGGCGAAAAAAGACGGAATAACTAAAATCTATCATTTCAATCCTTTTATCGACGGTTATCAGATTGATATTACCAAGAGTGATACTGTTTTTAAAACGGCTAATGGAACCTCGGTAAATGAGTTGTGGACCAGAATAACTGATTTGCTGCCATTAGACGAACCGATAACCGGTTATACTTCAAGCGACACATTGCTGTTTTCCTATAATAGCGAGAGCACTCCCAAAATAAAAGCATATTACAGTCTTAAGAATATAGAAGGATTTAAGGCGGAATCAGCTGCTGCCGATATAGCCAAGGTTTTTAGAGGAGGCGAAAGTACAGGTTCTGTGGTGCCTTCCACCATAAGGACAGACTTTGAATTCTTTAAAAGGGTATATAATGCTTCTGCAACCTATTTTAATTACAATAAGGGCGTTCCGGATCCTCTGGGAAACAGAACAGGTGCTGAAACCACAGAAATATTTACTGATGCCGACAAAGATGGATTTGCCTTACATCAAGTGAATTTTACTGAACTGATTAACCTGTTAAATTCACCGGGCGATCACATCATATTCTTTGGTGCGTCCTGGTGCCATAATACACAGGCAATTATCGGAAGTGTTGCCAAAAAAGCAAAGCAATACGGTTATCAGAAAATTTACGTATATGATACGACCCTGGGTAATCAGTTAACCTTTGGCACCGGTGCTGATATAAATAAAGTAACAGCATCATCAAGTGCTTTCAATTCCCGAAACAATGTTGATACCAGCAACGGAAATGGAAATATAAGTTATCTTTATGGAGAACTTGCGAAATATTTAGGAAACTTTATCACGGAAAATAACTCTAAGCAGAACAACAGCATATCTTATTATCCAAATGGAAACCTGACTGGTACAGCTACATCAACAGCTCCCTGGTTGTCCGGAGAAGGTGTAAATGCAATTCGTCTGCAGCTGCCTTTCTTAATCAGCTATAACAAGGATAAAGCAGAACCTGTAACAAAGCAATGGCTCCATAAAAATGCAGCTAACGATGGAACATATACGGAGTATATGCTTGAGCTTGCATGGGTTTTAAAAACGCCTAATGCAGTGGTGGCAGAAGGCAGTGTTGATGGCCTTAGTAAGATTGACTTTGCCAGCGAAGCAGTGGCATCTCTTGATAATGTATTGAAACCTGATAAATATGAAATATCACTATCCAAAACCGGTAAATACACTTTTCCGGCTGCGGCTGCCCACTACCCGGATCAAAAGGCTTATAGCGTAAAAGTAAAAAACATAGGCGGACCTACAGGAAAACTTACTATAGCATTGTCCGGATCCGGAAGTAAATATTTCAAGCTTTCAAAAACATCAATTGGCAGTTTGACTCTAAATGGCAGTGATTCTTTTACCGTTAAGCCTAAAGCAGGACTTAAGGCAGGAACTTATAAGGCTATTGTTACTGTCACCGGCAACAATAAAATTAAGGCATCTTTTACTGTGAACTTTACTGTAAAGAAGTAACAAAAGAGGCAAAACCGGTCGAAAAAACATGAGGATTAACAAGAAATATCAGGAAATGCATCCTAGCATATCCTGATATTTCCTTGATATTAAACATGTAATTAGAATTTTTGGCGCAGACAGGGAAAGGAATACAGAATAATGAATATAGACTGGTTATCGGCAGCAGCGTTAGCGGTTGTACTTGTATTTTTTATTATTATTTTTATTTTACAAAAGAAGAAAGTGAATTTTACTGCAATTATTTTAGGTTCTTTAGTAGTTGGTGTAATAGTTGGAATTATCTTTTCGGGACACACATCCTGGGTTATGCCTATCGGCAAAATCTATGTCAGTACGCTTAATGCTATTGTCAGCCCGCTGATTGTTGTATCAATCCTTAGCAGTATAACATCTTTGGGTTCTACAGCACAGTTAAAAGGCATAGGGGTACGCTCGATTTTCTGGCTGCTAATGACCACTTTACTTGCCATACTTCTGGCACTTGGACTGGGATTGACCTTTGGCATTGGAAGGAATTCTTACCTTTCCCTGGATGGAATTGATGCACAGACTTTTAAAAGTAAGGTGGTTCCGTTTACACAAGTACTCGTTGGATTTTTCCCGCGTAATGTTATCAGCGATATAGCCGAAGAAAATACTATTCCAATGATTCTATTTGCTGTTCTGATTGCAGTTTCCTATGTATTAGTTGCAAATGAAAATCGTGAAAAAGTAATAATATTTAAGAAATTTATCGAGGCAGTAAAAGAGATTATTTTCAAAGCCGTAGATTTTATCATCAGCCTTACGCCATATGCAGTATTGGCGCTGATTGCAACGGCAACCGGAAATGGCATCAGCCGCTCAGGCATTATATGGTCATTATTGGCTCTGCTCATTGTCTCATTCATAGCCTTTGCTTTAGACACCTGGGTTATTAACGCCGTATTGATAAAGTCATTTGCAAAGCTTAGTCCTGTAAAGTTTTTCCGCAAGATTTTACCGGCTCAGGTGGTTGGGTTTTCGACACAATCCAGTGCAGGAACATTACCCATTTCAACCGGAATACTTTTGGGTAAAATCGGAGTGGACCCTAAGGTTGCAAATTTTACGGCCCCGCTGGGAACCACAATAGGGATGCCGGGATGCGCCGGGATATGGCCTGTTCTAATCGCCATTTATGGTATTAACGGACTGGGGATTAATTATGGGATAAGGGACTATATTTTATTAGCAGTGATCAGCTTATTTGTTTCACTTGGAACAGCGGGGGTACCTGGAACAGCAACGATTACCACAGCAAGTGTTCTGACTGCTATGGGGCTGCCTTTAGAGCTCATTGTTCTTAGTATCCCTATTTCTGCAATTGCTGATACGGGCCGGACCGCGACGAATATCACCGGTGCATTAGTGGCCTCTGCGATTGTGGGACGCCAGGAAGGCAGCCTTAATGACAACATATTCAATGATATTGAGGCCTATGAAGCAGAGATTGACGAGGGTAACGGACAAAGCGGGGAGATGAATGATACAGAACCTGATAATAGCGTACCGGTCGGAGCAGGATGCCGGTTATGATTCCCGGAACCATGAAAGGAGAATGAGATCATATGAAAACTAAAATGATTTTTTCATTTGTGTTGATTTTTGTATTGGTACTCACAGTACCTGGCAGATATCACAATGTTTACGCAGCTCCGCTGGAAGACTGTGATTTGGATGGATATGATGATGCAACCGGAGTGCCCGTTCCATGGCCTGGTTATGATGAAACAAAGGGAGATACACCGGATGGGCCCGGCGGAAGTAAAACGCCTGCCACAGCACCAGGCAGTACGGACAGTACGGCAGCCGGTAACTCTAGCAGTGAGACACCTGGCAAAGCAAGCAGTGAAGATACTGATAAAGCGGATAGCGGGAAATCACGAAACACAAACGATGCAAATTCCGGAAAAACAGATAGCACAAAGTCAGCAAAAACAAACAAAGAAAATTCCGGCAAAGCGAACAAGGCAGATTCTGAAAAAGCGAACAGTACGGTGCAAGATAAAACAGGTAAAGCGGAATCCGGCAAAACAGGCAGCACGACATCCGGCAAGACGAACAGTACAGCGGCAGACAACACGGGCAAAGTAGAATCCGATAAAACGAGCGATGCAGATTCTGTAAAGACGAATAGTACGGCGCAAGAGAACACGGAAAAAGCGGAGGACAGACAAACAAGCACGACATCAATCGAAACGGACAATACGGGAAGCACAGTATCCGGTGAAGGAAGCAATCAGGATGGGGCCTCTCAAAGCGAAAATAAACAGGCTGAGGTGAATTCAGATAATGATGACACAGTGAATACCGACACACCGGCAGATGAGATTGAAACAGTCATAAATGCGAAAGGTTCGCTGGAAATTACAGAAGCAGCGGGTAGTATTATACATGCAGGAAGTTCGGTAATAGTTTTAGGTTCCGGATTTGCCGGAGATATCGATAATCTGGAAATTGAAATTCAATCGGAACCCAGACAATTAGGAATTGTTGAGTCTTCTAAGAATGGGTCATTTGAGGCAAAGCTCAATATCCCGGAGGATCTGAAAGCAGGGATACACCATATTGTTGTTCTCTATCAGGGAAAAGAGATTACACGCCAGCAGATTGAGGTTGGACCCAAAGCGGCAGATAGTTTTTTACAAGCACTTTCCGTAGGATTTACAAAGGATAACAAAGGGCTGATTCCAGGTCTTTTGATTCTGTTAGTACTTTTCGTATCCGGAACAGGTGTTTTAGGGGTCAATGTACTTTTTCATTCCCGACAACTTAAGTAAAAAATAAAGGCTATGTTTTTCTGAAAACGAAAAGCAATAGCCTTTTTTTATTAAAATGGATTTTGAAAAGATTTTACTTCTGCCTGGAGGCGTAAATGGCGGTAAGATAGTATTCGCAGGAACGCCACTTGAAATGTTAAAGAACGGAGAAACAAGTACGGCAGATTTTTTAAGAAAATCATCTGCACATTAGCAGTACCACATTAATAGCAGCCGTAAACCTGATAGTAACCTTGCGGATATCCGCAAATCGGGCATATTGCGGGAGCACATATTCCACTTAATATATTACCGCATCCCAAACAGATCCATAAGTTTTCCCTGGGTTTGCAGAATAGCTGATTGCTTTCCATATCGTCTGCAAAGGTTTGTAAAGTACTGTAATGATTCAGCTTAATATTTGCAATACCATTAAATAAAGAGGCTAAGTCATTATAACCTTCTTCTGTTGCGACACGGGAAAATTCATTATATATATCGTTTGCGACAAAGGCTTCCTGATTAGCTGCATCTACTAAATTTTGAAAGGTACTTGTATCTCCATCGTTAAGTATCCGGCGTAGTCTTTCACCTATAAACTGAGCATTTCTGGAGATTGTTTCAAAAACACCGCTGATTTCCAAAAGGATCTCTTGATCTGACCGTTTCTTAAAGAGACCATATAATGCATTAGTTCTTAATTCATTTTCTAATGCAGTTTGCAGGTTAAGATAAGTTTTACTGTCTTGAAATTCCAAGTTATCTCCTTGCAATACTTCTAGATTATTTTGATATATAGTATGTGTTTCAGATGATTATTGTGCTGCAACTCGCTGTTTTATAAGTTGCAATTTCTTATTTAGTACCATGAAGGGATTTCCAGAAATCGCCCTCTTTGTTGATGATGTTACTTATGCTGTTAAATGAAATCTTAAATTCCGGGAATCCGGCAGCATAAGGAGCAATATCATAGGGTGAGAAATAAATATATAGGTTATCGGCATCTAAATGAAAATACTGGTCCGGTTGGATGGAGGTGAAGGCATCCTGAAAATAAATGGACTGCCCTTTTTTGGATTCCTCTTTGATTTTAGCAGCAATTATTTTACTTAGTATTTCGACATAGTTGCTGTTTTCAAGGAATAAATCCTGGAGCTTGTAAGTCTCCCCGGTTTTAAGGTCAATAGGATAGTAATCATCAATTGGCATTCCATGGGCTGCCCCAAAGGAATAATCATAACCCAGCCTGTTTACCAACAGAATGTTATTTATTACCTTCCCGTCAAAGGAGTCCTCTACAGACAGATTATCCTCCTTTTTTAAATCCTTACGTTTGTCTATAAAGATTTTGTACAGATTTTCATTAATCGCTTTTGCCGTACTGCTGTCAGAAAGACCTGAAAGTACAGGATAATAAATGACTGCATATTTATTCGGTTTGAATTTTTCTGCTTTTAAAGTAAGGGAATCAGTTAACTTCACATCATTGGTAGTTTGATAGATAACCTTGCCATCAGTTGTTTCATAGGTGAGGATTCCATCGATTTCTGCCTTGATGATATCACCTGTAAGGGTGAGAGTTCCTCTTCCGTCGAATTTGGGAAGTGTATCGGAAACCTTGCCTAATGTATTGATAAAGAAAGTAGTAGTATCATCTGTTGCTGAAGCAAAACCATCACTGAATTTACTTAAATCGTAGAAAATATAATCCGTAAGCTGTGTACCGTCTGCCTTAAAAAGAGCATAGGGAGTAGTAAAGGTAGAGGAATAGTCCTCGGTTTCACTTTTTTGCATTACTGCAAATATATCATTGCCTAAATACATCAGATTACCATATCCGGTATAGTCAGAGGATACATTATTGGGAAGAGGAAGCTTCTTACCCTTGTAATCCATCGCTTCCATAACACTGTTTCCCACACTGTTGTAAACAATGTAACCATCATAAAAATCGGTTATATAGATATCATTTACGTTGATGTCATGGCTGCTAAGTATCTTGCCGGTCTTATCTATCTGCTGAATCTGGTTGTCTGCATATACATATGCATTCCCTCCCTCAAAAACAGATGCTTTATCATAAATAGCAGGCAAAACAACACTACCGGTCGTGTCAATATATCCTTCTATGGTCTTACCATCCTTGTAATCATCAAAAACAGCCATGCCTTCATGAAAGTCTCCTATACTGTAAGAGCTTTTATAGATGCTTTTGCCGGTCTCATCAATGACATTGTATTCGTTATCTTCCGAACTGTAAACAACAGCATAACCCTCGCTGAAATCAGATGCCTGATCGTAAATGGGACTGATTACAAAAGCGCCGGTTTGATCTATAAATCCGTATTTTTTTTCATCCTGGTCATTGATATAGGCTAAAAGCAGGCGGGAGCTGTCTTTAGCCTTTGTACTTTCTGATTTATCATCTTGTGTATCTGCAGTTATAACATCGGTCCGACTTGCTGTATTATCAACATTTTTTATCACCTGTTCATTTTTATTCTGTCTGCTGCAGCCGCTTGCCGCCAGAACAGTAAGCAGCAGTATTAAGAGTTTTAATTTTTTCATACAGCTTCTCCTTGTAGTCTTTTTCATATTGGATAATTTTATATATTTTCAGATAAATTTTTGCCAAATTCCTTCCAGAAACATGATCTTTGGAAGAAATGCTTCAAAATAAGGTACTATAACATATAGTTTATATACATTATACCAATGATGCGGGTAAGTTTCAAATTAAGTTTGTGTGACAAAACCATTACAGAGTTTCAGCGCATTCAAACTTCACGGAATTCTCCAGGGGTACAGCCAAAAGCCCTGTAAAAAGCCCTGTAAAAGGTCCTGGTACTGTCAAAGCCGCAGGAAAGGGCAATATCGGTAACCGTATTATCGGTTTCCTGTAATAATTTTAAAGCGTGCCTGCTTCTTAGACCGTTAATATAATCGATGAGAGAGCAGTCAAAATAGCCGTTAAAAATATGTGAAAATCTGCTCTTGCTGTATCCGAAATGTGCTGCAATTTCCTCCAGGTTAATGGGTTTAAGATAATTATCCTGTAAGAAAAGAAGTATTTCCTGTGCAAGGGAAATCGTTTTATTATTTTCTGTTTCAATAAGTCCGCTCTCTTTGATCAAAAGACCCAAAAGAGCATAGGAATAGCCTTTTCGGATACCGGAAAATACCGGTTCCTTGTTATCCGAATTGTAAGAGCATAATTTTTTAAACAGATGGAGAAGCTCTTCGGCATTGGGAGAATTCTCTATCAAAGGCTTTACAAAAGTCTTTCTTGAAAGAAGTGTTTTGTAGGTAGGAATGGAGTCTAAGGGGATTATTGCAATGTAAGCCTTTGAATAATCCTCGGTATCATAGCTGTGGATATCATAGCTTGGCATTATAAAAATCTGGTCCTTATTAAGATAGTACAGCTGACTGTTTAAGGTAACCTTTAGCTCCCCCTCCGTAACATATATCAGTTCGATGCTGCTGTGGAAATGGGGCCAGAATTTGTTATTAACCACTTCCCAGCAATTAAAAGTCTGCCGGCTGTCACGCATATATTCGTAGGAGGTATCACCGCGGTAACGGTTGGTTTCATTCTTATGTTTTGTACCCATAGAAACACTCCTTTGCAGCATTTTTTGTCATAAGGATACCATCATGTGACATGACAATTTCTCTATATGCTATTATACTGTAAAAGTAAACAAAATACAAATAGCAAAATGCAGATAGAAATACACAGCAATAACTGACATATTTAAACTGTTAAGTAATCCATACAAAAATAAAGGAGGAAGTATTGAATGAAAAAAGGGTTGCAGCTATACACCATACGTGATACCTATAAAAATGGTGAGGAATTTAAACAGGTTATTAAGAAGGTAAAAGAACTGGGATACGAGGAAGTAGAATTTGCAGGTTTTTCTGACCTGAAAGCGGAGGAATTAAGAGATTATCTGGAAGAATTGGGGTTGACGCCTATTTCCAGCCACCAAAGTCTTGAGAATCTGAAATCGCATCTGGAGGAGACCATAAGTTATCATAAGACTCTTGGAGTACCCTATATCGCCTGCGCTTATGCACCTACCTCTACGGCAGAGGAAGTAGAAAATCTCTTAAGTATCCTTACAAAGGCAAGAGAGGCTATAAAAGAAAACGGAATGGAATTATTATACCATAACCATTCCAATGAATTTGTAAAACTGCCGGACGGAAGACTTCCTATAGAGCTTATCAGGGAAACAGTTAGACTTGAGCTGGATACCTTCTGGGTGTTTCATGCAGGAGTAGAGCCTTGTGCTTATATAAAAGAGCATCAGAAGGATATTGCCCTTCTTCATTTAAAGGACGGAGATTTTGAAGGACATCCTCTTGCTGTGGGAGAAGGCTTCAACAATGTAAAAGGAATTGTTGCGATGGCGGGAAATATCGGCTTAAAGCAAATAATTGTTGAAAATGATCATCCGGTTCCGGATGGAATCAGTGATGTCGGAAGAAGCATTGAATATCTGAAAAAATTACTATAATAATATAAAGCTCCATAGTTTTCCTTCACACACCGGACCAGGGACACATTACCAATTCGGACAGTGTATTACAGGATAGCTATGGAGCTTCTTTGATAAACAGGTAATTGAGAAAGAAAAGCCCTAATGACAGAAAAATCCGTTTAATATAGGAATAAAATTAAAAAATGTGTATCGAAAGATAAATATTTTGACGAAATGGATAGTTTGAGATATAATTATAGAAAATAACAGGACAGAGGAAATAATTGACAATAACTGTAAAATGAAATACAATGAGAACAGACTATCTTTTAAAGACATCATTGAAAGCTGCTAAGATATGTAGTTGGGAGGTGAGACAGATGGGAGATAAAAATCCAAAAAAAGCGCCTAAGAAAAAACAGGGCTCAGAGAAGTCAGCTCCTCAGGCTTCTTCATCAGCATCTGCATCCAAAAAGGCAAAATAAAGAAATAGAAAGCAGACATAAAAAATTCCCAATTAAGGGAATTTTTTATGTTATGCGGCTATAGAAGGCAGGAGCTTATGAGAAAAAGAATCCGTATTACGGCAGGTTTGATGGCGGGGGTTTTAATCCTTTTAATGCTGTTTAAGATACAGACCTTTGGTGAGAACTCAAAAGTGAAGGAAACAGAGGATAAAGTATTAAAGATAAGCGAGGAGGAAAAGGAGAACCTTGAAATCCTATTTACCATAAATCAGAAGTGGGAAGAATTACAAAAACAGGCGGACGGAACTACCGAAAAAATAAAACAGCTTACTATAGAGAAAGAGAAATTGGAAAGTGAGATCGATAGCATAAATAATTCCTACAATAAACAGAGGGATACACTGGGGAAAATACTGGTGGCGTATGAAAGAAAAGGTACAGCCTCCTATCTGGATGCACTGCTTAGTGCAGGAGATTTAAAAACCTTTATCCGGTCTGTGAACATATTAAGGGATTTAACAGGCGGTGTTAATAAGCTGCTTATGGATTTAAAGGAAAATGAAGAGAAACTTTCAGAGGACAAAAAGAAATTGTCCGATAAAATAACAGAACTAAAGGAGGAAGAGAAAGAACTTACTCTTCAGATAGAACAGCAGGCGAAATTAAAAGCAGAGCAGGAGGCATTCCTTTGGTCCCTTAAAGAAGAAAAAGGCCATTATGAAGATCAGCTGGAGCTCTTAAAAGCGACCTGGGAGGGAGCAAAGGAATATTTTAAAGGAGACTTTGCAAAGGAATTTGAAGAGAAAATTCAGAGTGGAGCCATTACCACAGAGGATTTGAAGTTACATATTGATTTTCTAAAGATAAGCGGAGAACTAAAGGAGGAGAAGCTAAATGAAGCTCTCTTACCGATTGCTTTTCACTTTGAAGAAGGCAAGGCACAGCTGGTAGTACCAGATAGGGCCTTGACACTAACGGGAACCTTTGAGATAAAGGATTCTGCCTCCCTGATTTTTCAGGTTACGGAAGGGACTTTTTATGGCCTGCCGCTTGAGGAAAACTCTATATCAGAATTATTCCCGGAAGGATTTCCGGTAATTGACCTTGCAGCACTTATGCAAAATATGCAGTTTAATATAAAGCTTAATCAGGTTAAGCTGAAAAAAGGAGTATTGGAATTTACCTTAAAGCCGGTTTTTTAAAAGGCAGTATAGAAGAAAGGACATACCATGATATCAGCAAAAGATGTTTCACTTGTCTATCAGGATGGAACACTTGCCCTTGATAAGGTAAGTGTAACCTTAAAGGAGGGGGAGCTTGTATTTCTTACCGGACCCAGCGGTTCGGGAAAGACCAGCTTCTTAAAACTTCTGATGGGAATGGAGCTTCCTACGGCAGGAAATCTTACGATAGGCGAATCGGCTATAACAGATATGGGAAGAAAAGAACTAAGAAGGTACAGACAGTCAATCGGACCTGTATTTCAGGAGTTCAGGCTGATTGAGAAGAGGACAGCCCTTGAAAATGTCATGCTGGGATTAAGATTTTTAGAAGACTACGAGGGTAGAATAAAGGATATGGCACTGGAGGCCCTTAATAAGGTCGGGCTTTTACATAAGGCATATGGCTGTGTGGAGCAGCTTTCCTTTGGAGAGGCACAAAGGGTTGCTATTGCAAGGGCTGTGGTGAGAAAGCCTGATTTAATATTAGCAGATGAGCCTACGGGAAACCTGGACCAGGAAAATGCCGTGAAGATTTTAACCCTGCTCGCTTCCTTTCAAAAAGAGAATACTACGGTCATTATTACAACCCATGCTGCCCATTTGCTTCCGGAGGACAGGGAATTTGTACATCTTAGGATGGAAAGCGGAAAAATGAGTGCAGAAAGAAGTGGAGATTCAGGAGAGAAGCTACTATGAAAAAGTATCTCAAAAACACAGGATATTTCCTTAAGGAAACTCTTTTGCTGTTTAAAGGACAGCTGGCAGGGAATCTGGTATCCTTAATCGGAACAGCGCTCTTATTGATGCTCCTTGGCCTTATGCTGACTGGCTCCGGTGCGGCAAAAGAATTAACGGAGGGGCTGAAAGAAGAGGCAGAAATTAATGTTTATCCTTCTGATGGGGCTTTTAAGGATATGGATTTTATATTAAAGAGCATACAGCATACGCAAGGTGTCAGAAAAGCAACATTAATTGATAAGGAAGAAGCTTATAAGAGAATGGGAGCCCTGTTAAAGGAGGATGCTGCCATACTGGATGTATTCGAAAAAAATCCTCTGGAACCATTTATTGAAGTAAACGTTTCTTTAAAGGATTCTAAGGGTGTAGTGGAACATATAAAAGCAATTCCGGGCGTGGACTATGTAAGGGATAACGAAGAAATATTAATGCGTATAAAAGGAATATCGGATTTTACCGGAAAAATCAGCCTTTTTGTTCTGATGGCTGTCAGTATTACAACCTTTATTATCCTGTCCCATATGATAAGGCAGGGTATCTATAAAAACAGGGAGCAGATTAAGACATTAAGACTTTTAGGAGCATCAGAGGTCTTTATCGGCATCCCGTATGTGCTTTATGGCGTGCTGTTTAATCTGGCAGGAGGAATACTTGCTTCCCTGGTTCTAAAAGAGGTTATAAGCTCAATATATGCCAGCATGAATCTGGATATCCCCTTTCTTCCTCTGCCGGATAAGGAAATGCTGATACCCTATATCAGAACAGTACTTTTAGGCTACAGCGCTGTGCTGGGACTGATAGTAAGCCTGACTGGCGTCCCGTCAGTAGCTGACAAAAGGAGAGGAAGAAGGAAAAAAGGAAGGTAAATAATTTATAACAAAAGCCAAATCAATGTAAAGGAAATCAATACCTGGACAATGGCAAATTTAAACACCACCTGGGTGTTGGACCAGCCAAGCCTCTTTCTCACGTGGTCATGGATGGGAGTAATGGTATTTTTTAAGATATGGAGCTTTAAAAAACGGATTAAGGATAACTTTATAAGCCCAAGACCGCCGTCTAAGATAAGCATAAAGGCTGCGGGGATATAAAGCAAAGGGCTGCCCGTCTTTAATATGGCTATTGCAATAAAGAAGCCCAAAGCCCTGGAACCGGCATCACCCATCATCATAAGGCTTGGAGTAGCATTAAACCACAGATAGCTCATAATACAGGAAACCATAATTAGGAGCATATAGGTATCATTGGGGTCCATTCCTTTAATTTTTCCTATTCCAAAGACGGTTAACAACGTAATCACGGAAAGAGTACCGGAAAGGCCGTCAACACCGTCCGAGCAGTTGGTTACATTGATAGATACCCAGATTAATACCGTAGCCAGGATGACAAACAAGACAGGAGGAAGGGTAACAGGGTTGCTGATAAAGGGCACCTCAAAGGTAGAAGAATTAAAATTTACATAGGTAATGGCAGTCATAAGGGCAATGGCAAAGTCCAGAAGCCCTTTCTTTAATTCTCCCCAGGGATTTTTAGAGCAGTCGTCCAAAAATCCTGTCAGCATGGCAGCTAAGAGCATAATAATATAGATCAGTTCCTCTGTAGTAATCGGAAGGAACAGCAGGGTGGAAATAGAAAAGGTAAGTATAAATAAGAAGCCTGCACCTCTTGGCTTTCCCTGTGAGAGCTTGCCGTCATGGGCAAATGCGCGTCCGCCGTCTCTTGGCAGTATACCTGTACCGAATTTTAACAGCAAAAAGGTGACGGCATAGGTAAACAGAATGCCGATTAATGCGGTTGTTCTATAATCTAA
The DNA here is from genome assembly GCF_900143645.1 of Anaerocolumna xylanovorans DSM 12503. Classification (GTDB taxonomy): domain Bacteria; phylum Bacillota; class Clostridia; order Lachnospirales; family Lachnospiraceae; genus Anaerocolumna; species Anaerocolumna xylanovorans. The sequence goes on from NZ_FRFD01000003.1 coordinate 867,303, forward strand.
GTGTGTATTTAACAGAGTTATCATGATTTTCTCCTATCATTTATTTTTTGCAGGCGGTGGAGCTGAGGCTTTAAAGTGATTTCCGAAACTACCAGTCCTTCCCTGCTTGTTATCATCATTTGGACAGCCTTTGCTACCTCTTCCGGCAGCAGATAAGTGTCAGATGTTTCGCCTTCCCTAAAGTCTGCATTCCGGTAAAAGCTGCTTCTTGTCATGTCCGGATGTATGGTGCATACCTTAACGCCGCACTTTCTTACTTCATCAAACAGGCTGGCAGAAAAGCTTGATAAAGCAGCCTTTGTAGCACCGTAGGCACAGCCATGGGTATTGCTCTTTAACGCAGTAACTGAGGATATGTTAATAATAATGCCTTTATGTTTTTTTAAGTCCCTAAGCAGAAGCTGGCTTAGCAATAAGGGCACTTCTACATTTACAGAGACCATTTCATGTATTTTTGCCTGATTCAATTCTTCATGGGGACCAAAATACCCAACACCTGCATTGTTTACCAGAAGATGTATTTCTTCTTTCTTTTGTATCTCCTTTATATGATTTGTTAATTGGGCGGTATTGGTGATATCACAGGTAATAGGGTGAAAATTACTGCCGTCTATAACATCCGGTAAAAAATTTCTGCCAAAGCCATAAACACAGTAGTTAAGTCCAAGCAGCATTTTGGTAACTTCCAAACCGATACCAGAAGAGGCACCGGTTACAATTGCAGTTTTCATGTTAACCTCATTCCTTCCAGAGATAAATATTATCCCCCTTTATCCATTTCGTCAACTCTAAAGTACAAAAATCAAGTATTTCTTCTGCCAATGCCTTCTCATAACTTAGGACACCTAAGGAAGAGGAGTAGGGATATTGCAGTATATAAGAATCCTTTCGCTGCTTTCTCATGATTTTCATGAAGTCCTTTGGGATGCGAAAGCAGCCAAGGCTGGCATCCTGTATCTTATCAGGAGGAATTCTTTTAAATACCTCGCAAAAGAGAGCACTGTATTTCTCCTTCCAGTCCTTAACAGCCAGAAGCGGGTCAAAGCACAGACGAACCGGAAAGCCAAGGGAAAGAGCATTATCGATTGCATTAAGTCTTTGGGAAAGGGAAGGCGTGTGGTGCTCTAAGGTTTCCTGCAAGGAAGGAGGGGATAAGGTCCAGGCAAAAATAAAATTCTTTAACGGAGCAAGCTCTTTCAGGGAAGCGGCAGCAGCACTTTTTGTGCGGCATTCAATGGTAAGTCCCTTATGGGAGGCAGCAAAAGCATGAAAGGCTTTTACATATCCTAACAGGGGTTCTATGGCCAGCAAATCCGTATCATAAGAGATGCAAAGGTAAATATCTCCTTGTGCCAGCAGCCGTTCAAGCTCATGAAAGGTATCCTCAAGGTTTACAAATACAACGAGGTTTGCGCTTGGAAACATTCCTTGCAGGTAGCAGTATTCGCAGTCATAGATACAGTTCATTACACAGGAGGTATAGTAAAAGCGGTTGTTTCCAAAATTCTGGCAGGTGGGTGCACCTTCATAGATTAAGGAGGAATGGCTTTTTGCAAGGATTAAAGAAGGGCTCTTTTTCTGCTCTGTGTAATTCTGTCCGCTTCGGTTGAAGACATCCTTATAGTGACCGATGGGAATAAGTTCAGCCTTGGGATAATGCTTTATAATCTGCTGTGTGACCGGATAACTGTAAGCTTCCTTTTCTATATATATGTGAGAAAAAAACGAATTATAAAAGGTTTTTCTTAAAGTAGTCAAGGTATTTCTTTCCTTCCGTTTTACTCTTGACCGGCAGGGGCAATTCTTCTGCCAGGTGCATGGCAAAGGGAAAAAAATCTCCGTTTACCAGCTTGTAATAGCGCAGGTACTGTCTTAGCTCATGTTCCATGGTTACCGATAATTTTAAATTCCTGGACAACTCTTCGATGTATTCGGCTTCTTCCCTAGTAAAATCATTGGTTTTATGTGGAATTTTATTCATGAGTTCGGTTATCCATCCGGCAATTATTCTGACATTACTGCTAACCAGCCCAGAGACATCAATAGCTTTATCACCAGTTTCGGTAGCTGGCATAAGGTAATCGGATATTATCTTTATGAACAGCATCTGATGGGGCTGGAAAAAGTAAGAACCAGCCTGATAAATAGCCGCAGCTTCCATATCTGCAAAGGAAAGAGACGCTTCTTCAAAAAGAGAATTTTCTGCACTGCAAAAAGAAGTTATAATGCTGCCTTCTATAAAGGGATGGGTATAGAGAACATCGGGAAAGTAAGTATGCCCGGTTTCCTGTTCAATAAGCTTATTGCACAGGATAGGGGTTCCCATAGGGAGGTCCTTTCGCCTGCTTCCGCAGATTCCCACATTTAAAAGTAAGTCGCTGCCAGAGAGGGATTCCCGGGTCAAAAAGGAAGAGGTGACAATAGCCGCCTCCATAGGACCGGTACCTGTTATATATAAAACGGTATCTTCATTTCGAAAAACCTGAAAAGAAGAAAAGTATAAGTCTTTTTTTAGATTAAAAAATTCAATAAAGGGCTTTGCTTCACTATAAAGTGCGGCAGCAATAATTAACATAAGCGTAAAGGCAAAAAGTAAACAGCCTGCTCCTTCCAAAAAAACTTATCTTTAATTATGTGTAACTTTCTTGTACATGTCAATCTATTCGTTATAATTTATCGAAAAAATATTGATAGATAGAAAGGAAATAGATATAATAATGAAATAATAACGAAAAGGAATGAATAACATGAGTTTTTTAATGCCCGGAGAATGGAAAAAACATGAACGGACTTTCATAGAATGGCCGGTTAAGGCTTCCCTTGTACACCAGGAGAATTACGAAGAAGTACTTTATGGGTATAAAGAGGTAATAAAGGCAATCAGTGAGTTTGAACCGGTTACGGTTATAATAAATGAAGGAGAGGAGCATCCTTACCTTACAGAGATGAAAGAGTATGCGAATCTTCTCGAAATTCCGCATAATGATGCCTGGTGCAGGGACAACGGTCCAACCTTTGTCTATTCCGGGGAAGGAACGCTTACTGCGCTGAACTGGAAGTTCAATGCCTGGGGAGAAAAGTATAAGCCCTATGACCTGGATGATAAGGTGGCCGCAAGAATTGCAGAACATTACAAAGTACCGGTTGAGGATGTGGAACTGGTATTAGAAGGCGGTTCCATTCATTCTGACGGTGAGGGAACACTTCTTACCACGGAAGAATGTCTCTTGAATAAGAACAGGAATCCGCACCTTACCAGGGAAGAAATTGAAGAGATCATTAAACCCAGACTTGGGGTTAAGAAAATCATCTGGCTGAAAAAAGGGTTGTTTGGTGATGAAACAGACGGGCATGTGGACAATGCCGCTTGCTTTGCCATTCCAGGAAAGGTTATTATTCAGGTTTGCGAAGACAGAGAAGACCCAAACTATCTTATAAACCGCGAAAATCTTAAGATACTGAAAGAAGAAACGGACGCATTGGGAAGAAGTCCTGCCATTGTTAAGCTGCCTCAGCCGCAGGTGAGGTATTATAAGGGAGAGCGTTTAACTTTAAGCTATATTAATTTCTATTTTGTAAACGGCGGGATCATCCTGCCGGTATTTGGAGAAGATGCTGCTGACACCGACAAAGAGGCAGAAAGAATTCTAAAGGAAACCTTTCCGGACAGGAGGATACGGACGGTTGACGGGATGCCTTTAATAAAAGAAGGCGGAAATGTACATTGTATTACACAGCAGATGCCCTTAAAGTAGACCATCCGATGGGAAGTTATCTATAAAATGCTAGGAAGAATATTGCATACAGGAATGATTTATGCAGAAACGAGGTTGCCATGAGGAAAGTTACGGTTGCAGCTACTCAGATGAGCTGTTTTGACAACATAGAAAAGAACATAGAAAAGGCTGACAAGCTGGTACGGGAAGCGGCAGCAAAGGGTGCTGATATCATATTGCTTCAGGAGCTTTTTGAAACACCTTACTTTTGTCAGAAGGAAAAACCGGAATACTATGAATATGCCGCAGAGATTGCCGATAATAAGGCAGTTGCACATTTTAGCAAACTGGCGGCAGAATTAAACGTAGTACTCCCAATAAGCTTTTATGAAAAATGCAATTATGCCAGATACAATTCGCTGGCCATGATAGATGCGGACGGAAAGGTTCTGGGAGTGTACCGAAAGAGCCATATACCGGACGGACCAGGATATGAGGAAAAGTATTACTTTAATCCCGGAGATACAGGTTTTCAGGTATTCAAAACAAAGTTCGGTAAGATTGGAGCCGGAATCTGCTGGGATCAATGGTTTCCGGAAGCTGCCAGATGTATGGTATTAAAAGGAGCAGAAATTTTATTTTATCCCACTGCCATCGGTTCAGAGCCGGAGAGTGGGGACGTTGATTCAAAAGGCCACTGGCAGAGATGCATGATTGGACATTCTGCCTGCAACCTGGTTCCGGTAGTTGCTTCCAACCGTATTGGAACAGAAAAAGACAGCGATTCAGAAATTACTTTCTATGGCTCTTCTTTTATCACCAACGGTACCGGAGAGGTCGTTGCAGAGGCTGACAGAAAGAGTGAAGGGATTCTGACAGCGGAATTTGATTTAGAAGAGTTGGAAAGAGCGCGTATTGAATGGGGGATATTCAGGGACAGAAGACCTGACCTGTACGGCACTATCTTAACTTATGACGGGATAAGCCGTTGACACTTGCAAAGGAGGAATGCTTATGTTTGTTTCGGTAAAAAATCCGGAATTGCTTACTATTACAAGCAAGATTGAGAATACCGCCTATTTTGGCGGGAACCAGGAATGGTATGAAAAGAACTGGAATAAGCAAGCCGGCTGCGGAGCCACCTGTGCTTCGAATATATCCGCTTATCTGGCTGCCTCAGGCAAAGATTTAAAGAATCTGTATCCCTATGCCGCCATGGAAAAAGCAGATTTTACAAAGCAAATGGAAGATATGATATTGTATGTTACACCGGGGGCTATGGGAGTGAACCATGTAAAAAAGTTTACAGACGGATTTGACAGGTTTTTAAAGGAACGGAATGCTTCATTAACGGCTAAGGTTTTAGTAACAGATAAGGTACCAAAACCGGAAAGAAAGTTATCAGAGCTTATGGACTTTGTAAGAGAAGGACTTTTATCGGATTGTCCTCTTGCTTTTTTAAATCTTTCTAAGGGAGAAGAAAAGAGAATCCAGGGCTGGCATTGGATAACCATCACAGAAGCCGAAATAACAGATGATAGGGTAAAGGCTGTAGCCTCCGATGAGGGGAAGAAGATAGAATTTGATTTGGGACTTTGGTTTCTTACAACAAGGAAGCACGGAGGGCTGATTTATTACAGCTAAGTGTGAAGAGATTGAAAGAATTATATTCTTTCAATCGGAGATTTATGCTGTACACAAAGTCTCCAGACTTTGAAAGAAGCATGGTTATAAATATGAGGAAAGTTATAAAAGACTCTTTGCACTTTTACATAAGTGAATAAGAGTCTTTTTATTTTGTAAAACTGTTGACAAATAGATGGAAAAAGCGTATATAATATATTGAATACAATTTAATTATATAAAATAAAAACAAGAAAAGGATAAGGAGAGTTATTATGGGATTTTATAATTATTCAGCAGTCAAAATGGATGGCAAGGAACATTCTATGGAAGAATACAAAGGAAAGGTAGTAATCGTTGTGAATACTGCCAGTAAGTGCGGTTTTACACCGCAGTTTAAGGATTTGGAAGAGTTATATGAAACGTATAAGGAAGAAGGGTTAGAGATAGTAGGATTTCCCTGTAACCAGTTTGCCTCACAGGATCCTGGAAGCAACGATGAGATTCATTCCTTCTGCCAGTTAAATTACGGTGTTACTTTTGATATGTATGGAAAGATAGATGTTAACGGAAGCAACACTCATCCGCTGTATAAATATCTGAAAAACGAAGCAAAGGGTACCCTTGGAAGTAATATAAAGTGGAACTTTACGAAATTTTTGATCGACAGGGAAGGAAATGTGGCAGAAAGGTATGCGCCTACTGTAAATCCTGCTAAGATGGAAGAAAAAATTAAAGAGCTTCTTGGCAGAAAGTGATAGAAAAAGAGGCAGAAATAAAAAAGTACCATAAACCTGTGAAACTATTTCAAAGGTTTATGGTATTTTTTTAGCATCCAACCGCTTTGGCTGTAAGAGCGCGGCAATCTTTGGTATTTAAGTGGATTTACGCACAGATTCTGTCTATATCATCGCCGTTTAAAGACTCTTTCTCGAGAAGTTCTTTCGTTATTCTTTCAAGAAGGCTAAGATTATTCCTTAGCAGTATTTTGGTTTCTTCATAGAGCTGTTTCATCTGCTGACGGCATTTTATAAGAAGTTCCTTGTCCGTTGTATCTTCCAGTGCCGCCTGGCTGAACATACCCATGTCCTCATCCATACCGTACCGGTTCATATAATTATAAAGAAGAGTGGAAGCTTTCTCAATGTCGTTGCTTGCTCCGGTAGTGATATCATCTTTCCCGAATATCAGTTCTTCGGAAGCTCTTCCTCCCAGTAATACCATGATTTCAGAGAGAATTCCCTGTTTTGTCTTAAACATGGTATCCTTTGGAATGGAGAGATTAAAGCCCCCGGCTCCTCTTACGCTTGGAATGATAGTTACTTTCGAAATATACTGGTCAGGTGTCAAAAGTTTGGTGACCAGGGCATGTCCGGCTTCGTGGTAGGCAGTTATCTTTTTATCCCTTTCGGAAATATAGCTGCGGTCCATTACAGGAGCACCCGCAATTACAGTGTAAAATGCCTTATCCACGTGTTCCATGTCGATAACGGATTTCTTTTCGTTGGCTGCATTAATAGCAGCTTCATTCAGGAGGTTTTCAAGCATGGCACCACTGAAATAAACCGTAGATTTTGCCAGGTTATCCAGGTCCACATCATCAGAAAGAGGTTTCTTTTTTGCATACAGGCCCAGAATCTTTTTTCTGGCATTTACATCAGGAAGACCGATTTCAATCTGTCTGTCAAAACGTCCCGGTCTTAAGAGGGCATCGTCCAGGGTATCTAACCGGTTGGTTGCTCCGATTACTATAATACCATTATTATCATTAAAGCCCGACATTTCCGTAAGCAGCGCATTAAGGGTCTGATCGCGTTCATCATTGCTGGCATTGGCACTTCTGGCACGTTTCTTGCCGATAGCATCAATTTCATCAATAAAGATGACTGCACGCTCACTTTTCTTTGCTTTATTAAAAAGGGAACGGACGCGGCTCGCACCTACACCTACATACATCTGTACGAAATCAGAGCCGCTCATGGCATAGAAAGGTACTCCGGCTTCTCCTGCGATGGCCTTTGCCATCAAAGTTTTTCCGGTTCCGGGAGGCCCGTACAACAAAACACCCTTAGGCATCCTTGCACCGACACTGATATATTTTTCAGGGTCTTTGATAAAAGAAATGATATCCTCCACCATCAGCTTTGCTTCTGTATTACCCGCTATTTGGCTAAAGGTCACTTGGGGCGCGGAAGGTGTTTTCTTTGAGGCGTCCGATATAAGCGGCTTATTGTCATTGCCGTTTTTTCTGATAAAGAAGAAAATAGCACTTCCTGCTGCTACAAGGAAGAGAATCTGGAGTATTCTAATAAAAATGCTGTTTTCAGTATAATTGATTTTTATGTTATGGAGCAGAAGATATTCCGTAAAGTCTTCTGTTTTGGGGTTAGGCACAATATATTTCTTTACTCCGTCTTCCTTAATTAAAGCATGAAAGGTTGAACCATTCGGAGTAATTGTTACAGAATTTACCTGACCCTTTTCTGCTGCCTGAAGGAAGGAGGGGTAGGTCATGTCCGTACTGCGGTAGCTTAAATTTTCAACTCCCAGAGCACCCAGACAAAATATGATAAGTGCACCAAGGATGAGCCAATATATTTTCTTCATGAAATATCCTCCCGGTCATAAATGTGGTTTACATAATCCAATAGGACTATTATATAGCGATATATACCATAAATCTACAAAATATTACTGGAAATTATGAGCGATTATGGCAGTATAACTGGAAGAATAATTTGTTTATGTATATTCTAAGGAACAAGGGGAGTAGGGTTGCCGTTTGAATCTATCAGGTTTACTTCAACAAGCATCATTTTATTGACCCAGTCATCAAATCTTATATGCTGTCCGGTCAGAAGATTGTATGCGGTTTCAGCTCCTAATGCCCCCATTTCATGAGGATGTTGGGCAATAGTGCCTTGCATAAGGCCGCTTTTTATAGCATCTATTGCAGCAGGATCACCGTCAAAGCCAATAAGCATAATTTTTCCGGTTTTGTCAGCTTCATTTAAAGCTTTTGCTGCGCCCAATGCCATACGGTCATTTTCGGAAAAGACCACAGCCAAATCGTCCCCATAGGATGAGAGAATATCCTTCATTGCCTGATATCCCAAATCTTCTCTGGAATCAGCGGTTATTTCAGAAACTATATTATAACCCCTGTCATTCATAACTCTTTTAAATGCATCACCCCGTCTGCGGGCATAAACGGAGGTTTCTTCCACTTTAATAATAGCGGCATTTTTGCTGGTTATATTGTTGTCCTCCAGTAATTTCAAAGCATATTCCGCAGCAAGAACACCGCCTCCGAAGTTATCAGAGATAATAAAGGCATCATATAAGGAATCACCTGTTCCGACATCAACGATTACAAGAGGAATACCGGCGTTCTGGGTCATGGAGGATACAATGGGCATAACTTCAGGATTAAAGGGTGATATGACAAGGGCATCGATGCCTTGAGCAATCAGATCCGATACACCGGCGATTATTTCGGGGGTACTGCTTTTCTGATTGTGTGTAATGACCCTCATCCCAAGCTCATTCGCCCTGTCAAGTACGCCCTCTTGCATGGCGTAGAAAAATTCAAAATCACTGTTATATACAGACCAGCCGATCGTATAAGGTGATTCGTTTAGATTTCTGCCAGCCGTGGGAGAGGTAATCTGTTTATCATGAGAAAAATTCTCATATAGTATAAGAAAGAGGAGAGTAGCTGTAATTAAGATAAGACCACGCAATATTTTCTTTATAGGTTTCATTAAATCAGGGCCTTCTGTTTGTATATAAACTAATATATGCTTAGGAATCGGTCAACATACGATAACAAAACCTCTTTTTCCAGAGTATGGGAAAGTTTGCTCTGGTAAGGGATATTTTATGTGTTTTTCTTGGGAAAACGACTTTGTAGGATTGACAAGCTAAGACTTGTGATGTAAGATTAAGAACATAATTTGAATATAACCTCACTATGGCAGTGAGGTAGAGGAGCGGTATTTAACAGTCTTAATCCGAGCAGAGGAGCTATGAGGATTAGGAGAAGGAAATATCGCCGAAGTGGTTATGTATCCTCAATACATACTGCTGGGTCTGTAGTTAACAGCTGCAGGACTGTCTTATCAGACCACCCAGTCTGGTAAGTTGCGCTATCTCATTCGGGATTGTGAGGGCTTATCTTTGGAAAGTCCTTTTAGTTAATTAGAAGGTCTTTTTTTTATTGTACATTACCCTTTTTAAGGGACGAATTAAAGGAGAGGAAAATATGAAAAAGAAATGGATTGCTATACTTGCTATGACCTTATCCGTTGCCACGCTGCTTACGGCATGCGGCACTAAGAATACGGAAAGTACCGGCGATGCGGGAAACCAGAGCACAGCCGATGGCAGCGGTGAATTCCGCGTAGGGATGGAATGTGGGTATGCACCTTTTAACTGGACACAGTTAGGTGATTCCAACGGAGCAGTGGCTATTGATGGAGCTTCCGAATATGCAGGAGGCTATGATGTTGAGATAGCAAAAAAGATTGCGGACGGTCTTGGAAAGAAGTTAGTAGTAGTTAAAACAGAATGGGACGGGCTTTTACCTGCTTTGACCTCCGGAAAGATTGATGCTGTCATTGCCGGTATGTCACCTACAGAAAAAAGAAAAGAGACAATAGATTTTACAGACAATTATTATAGATCCGACTTGGTTATGGTGGTTAAGAAAGGCGGACCTTATGAGAACGCTGCTTCCATTCAGGATTTCAAAGGAGCAAAGATAACCGCCCAGTTAAATACATTCCATTACTCAGTAATTGAACAGATTGAGGGTGTTAAAAAGGAAGCGGCTATGGACAACTTCCCCTCTATGCGGGTTGCTTTAGAGTCCGGTATTATTGACGGATATGTATCCGAACGTCCGGAAGGAGTAAGTGCTTCTGCTGCCAATGATAAATTTGCAATGGTGGAGTTTAAAGATGGTTTTAAGACATCGGATGATGATACCGCAATTGCAGTCGGCCTGAAAAAGGGCAGTGATTTCACCGCTAAAATAAATGAAATTCTTGCGGGAATTTCGGAAGAAGAACGTACTAACATTATGGATACCGCTATAAAGGATCAGCCGGCAGCAAAATAATTTTTGCCGGAGAGTATATTTATCAGAGGAAAAACCGGGTGTGATGTCTGCAGCCGGTTTTTCTTAAGAGTCGGAGGAAAAAGATGAGTTTTACACGAATAGCGCAAACATTTGCTGACTACTGGCCCATGTTCTTAAGGGGTTCCTGGTCAACACTATATATATCAATAATCGGTACAATTATGGGCTCGATCATAGGCCTTTTAATTGGAGTTATCCGTACTATTCCGGTACCGGAAAGAGGGATAAAAAAGATAATAGTAATAATTGTAAATGCAATTCTTTCCGCCTATATTGCATTATTTCGCGGTACGCCTATGATCGTACAGGCTATGATTATATTCTATGGCTCTGCCGAGGCCCTGCACATAGATATGAACAGAACCTTTGCAGCTGTCTTTATTGTATCAATTAATACCGGCGCCTACATGTCTGAAATTGTAAGAGGTGGTATTATATCCGTTGATAAGGGGCAGTTTGAAGCAGCACAGGCAATTGGTATGAACCACATTAAGACTATGAGGTACATCGTTATGCCGCAGGTAATCCGGAATATCTTACCAGCCACAGGCAATGAGTTTGTTATTAATATCAAGGATACCTCTGTATTAAGTGTAATATCCGTATCGGAGCTGTTCTACCAGTCAAAATCAATAGTAGGAAACACTTACCATTATTATGATACCTTCTTTATTACCTGTATTATTTACTTTATTATGACCTTCACTGTTACCAAGGTTCTAAGATATGCCGAGAAGAAGCTGGACGGACCGGATAATTATATACTGCTTGGCAACCAGATGCAGGTTGAGAAGCCGGAAGATCATGTGAAAAAGGCAAAAGCAGCGAGATAAGCATAGAAAGGAAAGTAAAATAATCATGGATAGTTTAATTGAGGTTAAGCACCTAAGCAAGTCCTTTGGTGAGCACACCGTATTAAAAGATATCGATTTTAGTGTGAATAAAGGTGAAGTAATCTGCATCATAGGGTCCTCCGGCTCCGGTAAATCAACGCTTCTTCGTTGCGTCAATCTGTTAGAGAAGCCTTCCGGCGGAGAGATATTTTATAATGGAGAGAATATTCTGGATGACAGGCATGATATCTATAAATACCGCACAAAGTTAGGCATGGTTTTTCAGCAGTTCAATCTTTTTAATAATTATAATGTTTTGGATAACTGTGTGATAGGACAGCTAAAAGTGTTAAAAAGAACGAAGGAAGAAGCAAAGGAAGTTGCCCTGAAATACTTAAAGACCGTAGGAATGGATCAGTATATCAATGCCAAACCCAGACAGCTTTCCGGCGGACAGAAGCAAAGAGTGGCTATTGCCAGAGCCTTGTCCATGGAGCCGGATGTTATGCTCTTTGACGAACCTACTTCTGCCCTTGATCCGGAGATGGTAGGAGAAGTATTAAAGGTTATGAAAGATCTTGCAGGTATGGGGCTTACCATGTTAATCGTAACCCATGAGATGGGGTTTGCAAAAGATGTAGCTGACAGAGTTGTGTTTATGGATCAGGGAGTCATTGCAGAGGAAGGAAAGCCGGAAGATATCTTTAATAATCCGGCCCAGGAGAGAACCAGAGAATTCTTAAGCAGGGTTTTAGAAGAATAATAGAATATTATTATTTGCCCGGGAAGGCGCTGCTATTGCATTTAAGCCGCTTGCCCGGGCTGTTTGCTGTAAAAGGACTAAAGAACTTTAGAAACATCAAACAGGCTGTTTACTACAAGCCACATTCCCGGGAAGTAATTCATAATCTGCCATATACCGGCACCGCTTAAATTAAACTCCGGTATCAGCCTGTATTTTGCATTCATGCTTCTGGCATCGTCAAACCATACGACGTGCTCAACACCGTCCGAATTTGTATAATAATAGAAAGGTGCCTGGGATGCTTCATCAAACTGAATGGTAACACCATACTGTACCCCTCTGTTAATGGCTTCCACATTACTGATAGTCTCAGCCCTGGTTTCTCCTCTGACATAGGGGAGAGGCCAGTCATAAGCGTAGTTTGGCATGCCCATAAGGATCTTATCGGGGTCAATAACAGAGGAGCCATAGGCAAGAACCCTCCTTACGCTGTTTAAGGGGGCGGTGGCCATCGGGGAGCTGAAGGTGTAACCCCATTCGTACGTCATTAAAAGAACCTTATCTGCTATAGCCCCGATGCGCGGGTAGTCATGGGCTTGATAGAGAAGGCCGGGCTGGTCACCGGAGGTTTTGGGTGCCAAAGCAACAGTTATGATATACCCAAAGGGTTCAAGTCTGTTTTTCAGTGCGGTAATAAAGCTAATAAATCCTTCCTTGTCTTCGGGAAGAACAAATTCAAAATCAATATCAACACCGCTGTAATTTTTATTCTGGACATTAGAAAGAATATTATCTATAAGACGGCTTTGCCCTTCAGGATTTGTAAACATCTGATGGGCAATTTCATTGCTGAAAGCCCCGTTGTCATCCATTGGAGCAAGAACCATGAGCGGAGCAACATTATAATCTCTGGCTAACTGGATCAATTCCGTATCATCAATTGGAATTAGGTCACCCTGTGGGGTAAAGCCATAGGTAAATAAGGAGAGATAGGTTAGAAACGGAAGAGTTTTCCTTAAGACAGTCCGGTCGATGTAAGGATAAGCATAGGCATTTATAACAATGTTACCAAAGTTTTCATCACGGCGGAAGCTTATGATAACTATAGTTCCGGGAATCAGAGATTCCGTATCTGCTATCCAGGGATTATTTTGAAGAAGTCTTGTAGGGGTGGTGTCATATGTTTGTGCAATACCATATAAGGTGTCACCCTCCACTACAGTATGAGATATTTCAGGAAATTGTATTACAAGACTTTGGCCTACCAAAAGGTTATTGGCATTTGTTAATTCATTGTCTACAATGATTCGGTTGGTAGTAATACCATATTGATTTGCAATAGAAGTAATGGTATCACCCGGTTGGACAACATATATGGTCATAAATATCGGGAGCTCCTGGTATCGGACTTTATAATCAGTGTATGCAAAGACAGCCGGGGTGTGATAACTTTCGGCTATTCTTCTTTTGTAAGAAGCTCCATAATAGAATGAAGGTTTCCAATGGTCCCGGCAATAGTTTCCTTATCAAAACGGACAGAGCATACCAGGTCCTTTGGAACATTGATTGCCTGTGATTTTAATTCACGGCCTTTTTCCGTTAAGGTTATAACGACATTACGCTCATCGTTGGAGCTTCTGACCCTGTTAATAAAGTTCTGGGATTCAAGTTTTTTTAAAAGGGGCGTCAGAGTTCCGGAATCCAGATAAAGCTTATTACCCAGATCCTTTACGGTAAGGTTATCTTCTTCCCATAGGGCAAGCATAGTGATATAGCCGGTATAAGTAAGACCAAGCGGCTCCAGAATCGGCTTGTATTTTTTTATTATTTCCTTTGAACAGACATATAGCGCAAAGCAAAGCTGATTATCAAGTTTCAGGATTTCGTCACCGGATATGGTTTCATTTATTTTATTTTTCATGGTTACCTCTCATTCCGCCGCCTATGGCGGCAAAAGTAAATTTTCAAATTAATTTTATGCAATTTAATGGTAATAAAAAACAGGTAAAATGTCAATAGTAAGTATTGACAAAATAAATAATATTTTGTACAATCTAATTAAGGAAAATAAAATATTAAAATAGTTAATTTTGCATAGGAGGATTGCCATGACAGTATATGATTTTACAGTAAACAATATAAAAGAAGAAGAAATATCATTGGAGAATTATCGTGGAAAGGTGCTTTTAATCATTAACACAGCTACTAAATGCGGTTTTACACCCCAGTATGATGAGTTACAGGATCTATATGAGAAATATAGAGAGGAAGGTTTTGTGATTCTTGATTTTCCCTGCAATCAGTTCGGGGCCCAGGCACCGGGAAGCAATGAAGAAATCCACAGCTTCTGTGATGCTAAATTCGGAATCACCTTTCCCATGTTCTCCAAAATAGAAGTAAACGGAGAGAATGCGCATCCTTTGTTTAAGTTTCTTGTCAGCCAGAAAGGCTTTCAGGGCTTTGACGAAGCACATGAATTAACTCCGATTCTAAACCAGATGTTAAGTAAAGCAGATCCTGACTTTGATAAAAAGCCCAGTATTAAGTGGAACTTCACGAAATTTTTAATAGACAGGGAAGGAAAGGTAGCAGCCAGGTTTGAGCCTACCGATGATCTGGGTGTGGCAGAAGATAAAATACGTGAATTAATCTGATTATGTGCTGCCAGTACCTGAAACTTAATTTCCTATATAAATAAAGAGGGCAGAGAAGCTGATAAAAGCTCTCTGCCCTAAAACTCGTAAACATGAAACTGTCCAACCGAAATTTGTATTTACTGGAAGTCTTTCATATAATCGCCGTGTGCTGTGATTAACTCATCGCACATATTCCGGATATCTTCCATATTCAGTTCAGCGGCGGTATGGGGATCTAACATGGCAGCCTGGTAAATGTAGCTGCGGTCCCTGGTAACAGCAGCTTCAATGGTTAAGAGCTGTGTGTTTATGTTCGTCATATTCATGGCAGCGCACTGAATGGGAAGCTGTCCCACATGGCAGGGATTAATTCCCCGGTTGTCAATAAGACAGGGAACTTCCACGCAGGCTTCCCTGGGAAGATTATCTATGAGGCCTGTATTTAATACATTGCCTCCGATTTTATAAGGATTACCCGTAACTACCGCTTCCATGATATAGGAGGCGTATTCGTGAGAACGTTCATGGGTAATATTACCGTTATCCAATATCCTTGATTTCTCACTTTCCCAGTTGGCAATCTGGTTTATGCATCTTCTGGGATACTCGTCCAGAGGGATATTGTATTTCTCTATCATTTCGGGATAGCGGGCTTTGATAAAGAGAGGATTATATTCTGCATTGTGCTCGCTGGATTCGGTGCAATAATATCCGAAGTTTCTTATGTATTCAAAACGTACCATGTCATCATGTTTTTCATTTGCATTTTTCTCGGCAGCTCTCTTTCGGATTTCAGGATACAGGTCATTGCCGTTTTTATCCCTTAACTCCAAAAGCCATCCCATATGATTGATGCCCGCTATTAATTCCTTTCTTCCCTCAAGCTTATCCTCCATGCCAAGCTTTTTAAGAAGTCCCTCGGAGCATACCTGGACACTGTGGCATAGACCAACGGTCTGAATCTTGCTATAGCGCTGCATATAGCCTGTAAGCATTGCCATGGGATTGGTGTAATTTAGAAAGAGGGTATCCGGGCATACTTCTTCCATATCTCTTGCAAAATCAGCCATAACGGGGATTGTTCTTAAGGCTCTCATGATGCCTCCGATGCCCATGGTATCTGCAATGGTCTGCCTCAAGCCATATTTTTTCGGGATTTCAAAGTCTGTTATGGTACAAGGGTCATAGCCGCCGACCTGGATGGCATTGACCACGAAATCAGCGTTTCTTAGAGCTTCCTTCCGGTTATCTACACCAAGATATGTTTTGACGGTGGCACGCCCTTTATTTACATTTTTGTTGATAGCCTCCAAGATTATCTGTGATTCCTTAAGTCTTGTGGGATCGATATCATAGAGCGCAATCTCACTTTCGCAAAGCACGGGGGTACACATGCAGTCCCCAATGACATTTCTCACAAATACAGTACTTCCGGCTCCTAAAAAAGCAATTTTAATCATTTTTTCTTTCCTCCTGACTAAGTGATGATTATAAGTATATTCTATGGCCCAAAGGCAAAGTTGTCTTTTGCTTTTGTTTCTAATAGTTTGTCATTATGTTGCATTATATTAATTTTAGTGCTAGTCTAAAAGATGATATGAAAGAACGGAGAAACGAATAATGATAAAATGAGGAGGAAGGTGAAAGATATATGAACAGTAAGTCTGATATCAATATTTATTATTGCGGTGAAGAAGCCTGCGATCCGGGGCATTTTTTCGGTCCGGCCATACGTCCTCATTATCTGATGCATTTTATCCTGAATGGGAAAGGCTATTATGAGACCGGAGGAAAAAGATATGAGGTAAAGAAAGGAGAAGCTTTTCTTATACGGCCTCAGGAGATTACATATTATGAGGCGGATAAGGAGGAACCCTGGGAATATTCCTGGGTTGCCTTTGACGGTGAAAAGACTGAAGAAATGCTTAAAAAGGCGGGATTTGTTATCGATAATCCCATATGTAATATCCTTAAATTAGAGGACTGCAAGAAATATCTTCAACAGCTTATATCCATATTTGATAAGGCAGACAGCAATGAGTATGAATTAACAGGACTGTTTTATCTGATTTTTTCTACTGCCGAAAGAGTATATCAAAAGGAAGAAGAGGCAGCGGAGCAGGGATATTATGTGAAGGCTCTTACATTTATCAGGCATAATTACGGCTATGACATCAAGGTATCGGATATTGCAAGATACGTTGGAATAGACAGAACCTATCTTTTTAAGATATTTAAGCATTTCCTTGGTAAGTCCGTGAAGGAATATCTGACGGAATACCGACTTCTGACTGCAAAATATATGCTGCAGCGTACCTCCTATAACATGACGGAGGTAGCTTTATCATGCGGTTTTTATGACCTTTCTTCTTTTTCCAGGAATTTCAAGAAAGAGGAAGGAGTTACTCCCATGCAGTACAGGAGTATGATTCTAAAAGAAATGGACAGATAAATCATAGAATGAAAAGCATAATTCATATAATCTAAGGATTGTATTCTTAGACTAACCCTATTATAATAGTTCAGTCGGGTTTTATTTGGGCGGGAATTTACTGAAAAATAAAGTCCGTGCACGGGAGATAAGGGAAAAGAAAGAGGGCACTTGGAATATGACTTTGGATCAGTTAAGGATTGGCAAAAAAGCCCATATTGTTTCAGTAAACGGAAAAGGAGCCTTAAGAGACCGCTTGCTGGATATGGGATTGACACCGGGAACGGAAGTTATGGTAAGAAGAACGGCACCCTTTGGTGACCCTATAGAAATCCTGCTGCGGGGATACGAATTGACACTGCGCTTGGAGGATGCAAAAAGTATCGAGGTAGAAAGGGCGAAATTATGATTACATTTGCATTGGTCGGTAATCAAAATTGCGGTAAGACCACTCTTTTTAACCAATTGACGGGCTCTAACCAGCATGTGGGAAATTTCCCCGGAGTGACAGTTGAGAGAAAAGAAGGGATTGTACGCAAACAGAAGGACGTTACAGTAGTTGACCTGCCAGGTATCTACTCCTTATCACCTTATACAAAAGAAGAGATAGTTACAAGGGATTTTATTGCCAAGGGACATCCCAATGGCATTATAAATATAGTTGATGCTACCAATATTGAGAGAAATTTATACTTAAGCCTGCAATTAATTCAATTCGGTATACCCATGGTGATTGCGCTTAATATGATGGATGAGATAGAGGCAAACGGCGGAGTTATTCAGATAAAGGAACTGCAGGAAAGACTGGGGGTTCCTGTGGTTTTTATCTCTGCGGTTAAAAATATTGGGGTTGAGAAGCTGATAAAAACAGCCGTTGATACCGCAACCAAAAACCGTATACCAAAGAAACAGGATTTCTATAGCGGGTTATGTGCAGGGGCTTTGACAGATATTACAAACCTGCTTATGAAGTCTGCAGGTAAACACCATATCCCTGCGGTTTTTGCCGCAACAAAGCTGCTGGAGAATGACAGTAAGATTGAAGAAGACTTGCAATTATCAGAAGCGGAAGAGAAAACAATTGAAAGAAGAATACGCAAGATGGAAAATGAGCTGCTTACGGACAGAAAAGCAGCCGTTGCAGATATGCGGTACCGCTTTATTGATGATTTGTGCGCAAAAACGGTAATAAAGCCCAAAGAAAGCAAGCAGCATTTAAGAAGTATCCGCGTTGATAATGTTCTTGCCAACAGGTATTTTGCAATTCCTATTTTTCTTGGTATTATGTTTGTTATTTTCTGGCTGACCTTTGGTGTAATCGGGAGTTTCTTAAGCGACTTACTTGGAAATGCAATCCAGGCATTTTCCGATTATATGAGAAATGTGTTAATTGGAGCAGGAGCAAGCTCTGTTATGGTTTCCCTGGTGTCAGACGGTGTACTTGCCGGTGTCGGCAGTGTGTTATCCTTTGTACCTACTATTGTAGTATTGTTTTTATTTCTAGCCTTATTAGAAGACAGCGGCTACATGGCAAGGGTTGCCTTTATCATGGATAAGCTGCTTCGAAAGATCGGACTTTCCGGCCGCAGTTTTGTACCTATGATTATCGGTTTTGGCTGCAGTGTTCCGGCTGTTATGGCAACAAGGACACTTCCCAGTGAAAGGGACAGGAAGATGACGATTTTCTTTATTCCCTTCATGAGCTGCAGTGCCAAGCTTCCCATATATGGAATGTTCACAATGGCATTTTTTCCAAGATACCGTGCGGTTGTTATGATTTCTCTGTACATATTCGGAATGGTTATGGGAATTATCAGCACCTTATTCTTAAAAAAGTATGTTTATAAAGGCGAGCCGGACAGGTTCGTTATGGAATTGCCTAATTACCGCCTGCCGGGGACCAAAAGCGTATTGCTGCTATTGTGGGATAAGACCAAGGATTTCTTAACACGCGCTTTTACAGTTATCTTTTTGGCTACCATCGTAATATGGTTCCTGCAGAAATTTAACTGGCAGTTAAAACCGGTAGAGGATAGTTCAGCCAGCATCCTTGCCGGCATAGGACATGTAATTGCTCCTGTATTTACTCCTCTTGGTTTTGATGACTGGAGAGTCTCCACCGCTTTAATAACAGGATTTATAGCAAAGGAAGCGGTAGTCAGTACCTTTGGTGTGCTGACTGGCGCAGGTTCGGCAAAGCTTCCCCTGGCCTTAGGGCAGATAATGACGCCAATGGCTGCTTATTCCTTCTTAATCTTTACTTTGATATATTCTCCCTGTGTAGCGGCAATCAGTGTTGTCAAGAGAGAGTTAAATACCCGTACAGCTCTTAGCGTAGCTGCTTACCAGACGATTGTGGCATGGGGGTGTGCCATGGTAGTCTATCAGGTGGGAAGATTATTATTTTAGAATAGCATAGTGGTAAAAATATGTGAGTCTGTCAGGTAGGAATCTGACAGGCTTATTTTTTTGTGAGGTATCACCCTTGTAAGCAGAGGCAAATGGACCTGTGCCAATATAACAATAATTACCTGATTACAAACGGAACAAAAGAGAATAGATTCTCGTCTAATGGTTACAAAGAAAACTTTATAGAAAATAAAAAAGAAAGGTCCGGTAAGTATCTATATGAGAAAATATAATCCAATGTTACTTGTTATGATTGGCATAAGCCTGGCACTGTTATTAACTGCTGCCGCCATGATTATTTCTTACAATACTACAGCCAACTCTTTTTCGGGAAAACAGTCTGCATATTCGGCAATGGATAGGAAGACAGAATCTGTCATGCCTGCAAATGAAGATATTAATACCGAGGCAGGGCGCTCCCCTGTTGTGATTCTATCGGTTATTACAATTATACTAATCTTAAGCGGTACCCTGTATGTTGAACAAAAAGGGCAGGAGAGTAAATAAAAGAGAGAGGATGGGGCATTCTGATTCGCCCGGATGGTACAAAATTCGACAAAATTAATATACTAATATAGGTGATAGAAAATTAGTGAGGTTGTGCGGATAAAACCCTTACATTTTCTGTCACCGGGCCTTCTTGTGCGCGAAAACCGGGAAGAGCAAAAATAGAAAGGAAAATGCGTTTTGAAATTTATCAGTAAATTTCATACGGATTGGAAGAAAAAAAGGGTCGGATTAATACCATTTGAAGTACAGAAGGTTCATGAGAGTGCCAGCGAAATACCCCAGGGAATACAGATGATTAATGCACCGTATCTTTGGGAAGAAGCAAAGAAAGGAGAGGGTGTGGTAGTTGCTATTATTGATACGGGCTGCCAGACTGGCCACCCTGACCTTGCCGGAAGAATTGTCGGCGGAAGGAACTTTACCAGCGATTACAGCAAGGATCCCAATAAATATGAAGATAACAACGGGCATGGAACCCACGTAGCCGGAACCATCGCTGCAATTGAAAATAATGCCGGTGTAGTAGGGGCAGCTCCCCTTGTTAAACTTTTGATTGTTAAGGTACTGGATAAGAACGGAAGCGGCAGCTATCAGAATATTATTGACGGTATCAATTATGCCACAGCCTGGAGAGGAAGCAAGGGCGAGAAGGTAAGAGTAATATCCATGTCCCTTGGCGGGCCAAGTGATGTAGCAAAGCTTCATGACGCAGTAAAAAATGCAGTTGCTAATAATATTATGGTTGTCTGCGCTGCCGGAAATGAAGGAGATAATAACAGCAGGACCAATGAATACAGCTATCCGGCTGCTTATAATGAAGCAATTGCTGTTGGAGCGGTAGACTTTAATAAAAAGATGGCAAGTTTTAGTAACAGCAATGACAATGTGGATCTGGTAGCTCCCGGTGTCGGAATACTGTCCACTTATATCGGAGGAAAATACGCTACTTTAAGTGGTACCTCCATGGCAACTCCTCATGTTTCAGGAGCAGCCGCACTTATTATTAATGCAAGTGAAAGCAATTTCCAAAGGACACTTACCGAAGCAGAGCTATATGCCCAGCTTATAAAGAAAACAGTAAATTTGGGATTTGATAAGAAGAGTCAGGGAAATGGTTTATTAGACCTATCTAAAGAATAATAAACAGTATGACAAAATACGAGGCAGGAAATATGATTTCCTGCCTCGTATCACGTTGTCTCTTTCCAATATTCAGTTGTAATTGAAAAATACCCTTTTAAAGCGAATTTAATCGAACAGTATTCATTTTCATGACATTAGCCAGTCCAACTTAACCATCTCCTGAATTTGCTGTTATGGGGTTACACTGCAGTCCGAGACATACTGCAGGTTTTATCTCTTCGTCAATGGAATACAGGCGGCATCTGATAGAAAAAGCAATTTGCTTTATTTCTCATTTGCTTTTGTATCCATCCCTTATTATGTACCGGATGGATTTTCTTATTCAATGAATTCAATGAAAATAATGGGAAACGGGATAAGAATACAAAAGGAGCCTTCCGTAACGAGATTTCGTTAGAAGGCCCTTCTGTTAGTATCCCATTTTTAGTTTGTATACAGAAAGGGATGAAACTGTATTTTCAATTTTATATTGAAGGACAACTGCACAAATGCCTTTTGGTTCCCTTCAAGACATTACTCGTTAACAAAATATACTTGCATCAGGTTCATGTTCTTAAAAGGAAGGTATTTGATTTGCTATCCACTCTCTATTATGTATTATTTAAAAGATTATATACTTAAAACTTAATTTTTTTGAACATTGTAAATGAAGGTTGTAATCTAAGAGGCAATACAATATAATAAATTAATGTACAACTTGAATAGATTGGAAATTGGAGATACGTTATATGACAAATTGGATTATTAACTTTATGGATCAATTCGGATATCTGGGAATTACATTTTTAATTGCTCTTGAAAATGTCTTTCCGCCAATACCTTCTGAAGTCATATTGACCTTTGGAGGCTTTATGACTACTCGTACCACTTTGACAGTGCCGGGAGTTGTATTCTTTGCCACTATTGGGTCATTACTGGGAGCCGCCATTCTATATGGTGCCGGAAATATCTTATCTATGGAAAGAATGGAAAAGATTCTGGACGGCAAGATAGGAAAGGTACTGCACCTTAAGAAAGAGGATATCGGTAAGGCATACGATTGGTTTAATACCAAAGGAAAGGTAACAGTGTTAATATGCCGCTGTATCCCCATTGTCCGCAGCCTTATATCCATACCGGCAGGTATGTCGGGCATGAATTTTGGAATATTCTTTTTGTTTACAATTATAGGTTCATTGGTTTGGAATACGGTTTTGGTATTGTTAGGAAAGGCAGCAAGCGATTCATGGGAGAAGATAGTTGAAAAGACGGATACCTTTACTCATATCACAATTATAGTACTTGGAGTGTTGTTTGTTGCATTTGTATTCTGGTTTTATAAAAAGAAGAAAAAAGAAAAAGACAGCAATAAAAACTAATAAATAAAAACAGGAATGGAGTTGTATCCATTCCTGTTTTTATTTTAGTAAGTTTTGTTTTCTTTTACTTTAAAGGATTCACAATCCGTATCTTCAGATTGGGAAGTGTAGGACTCATTTTTACCGACCATAATCTTATCCAGTGTACAATGCTGTGACTTGCCGGCATGATATTGACATTCTGTTACACTGCAACCGATGCTTGAATTAACATCCATCTTTAAATCTCCTTTCAAATGGGCACAATGATTTTTGGCGAAAGATTTTAAAAATTCTTTGCAGTAGTTAGAATGTACTTTTTACCTTTTTTTATTCAGTTATATATTGTTAATGAGATACAAGTAATTTTCCGCCGGAATATACTTTTTCGATATTGTAATTTTTATCCATAATGATAAAATCAGCACGTTTTCCTACAGCAATGGAGCCAATTTCGTTCTCTGCATGAATTGCTCTTGCAGGATAGAGGGTAGCACTAAGAACAACATCTTCAACCGGAATACCAATCTCAATACATTTTTTGAAAGCTTTATATATGGTTGTAGTGGAGCCTGCTATAGTACCGTCATCCAAAGTCGCTTTTCCGTCTTTTACCGTTACTTTCTGACCGCCCAGTTCGTAAGGTCCGTCGGCTAATCCGGCAGCACTCATAGAATCGGAGATGAGAAGCAATTTTTCAGGGAAAGCTTTAAATACCAGGCGCATTACGGAAGGATGGATATGGATACCGTCACAGATGATTTCTGCATTTACAGGGTAATCCGATACGGCACCAACAATTCCGGGAGCTCTGTGATGAAGTCCGTTCATGGCATTAAACAGGTGGGTAACATGGGTAGCACCTGCCTCAATGGCTGTAACGGCAGTTTCGTAAGTACAGGAGGTATGAGCCAGTGAAATCACTTTCTTTTTGCTGTACTTTTCTATAAATGGAATAGCACCGGGCAAATCGGGATCAAGGTCGATAATACGTACTCTGTCTCCGGATAACTCGTTCAGCTCTTCATATTTCTGCTCATTTATGGAAAGGAGATATCTGGTATCATGAGCACCTTTTTTAGAGGCACCAAGGAAAGGACCTTCCATATTAATACCGATAATTCTGCTGCCCTTTGTATGGTTCTCACAAGCCTCTTTGATGTTTTGCATGGCCTTCTTATATGTATCATATCCGATGGTCATAGTGGTAGCAAGAATCGAGGTGATTCCGTTTTCACTGTAGAATTCGCACATCTTTTCAATCTCGTCGGGAGCAGAAGTAGTGAAGTCATAACCAACGCAGCCGTGGGAGTGAAGCTCAATAAAACCCGGAATAATAATCTTATCACTTAAATCATAGGAATCTGCTTCTTCTTGTTTCTCTAAGCCTGTAGTTCCTTCTTCTTTTGTTTGGATGTTTTGAAAAACACCATCGGAAACTGTGACATCAGAAGGAATGAATTTTCCGTCAACGAATACGGATGCATTTCTTAATATCATATGGAACCTCCTATTCAAATGAATAGACCACTGTTAAATCAGGATGGAACTGCAAAATAGAAGCAGGGATTTCCGGAGTTACCGGACCAAAGAGTGCTTTTTGTATGATATCCTGTTTATCAGGGCCGTTGGCAATTAAAAGAATCTTTTTGGATTGCATAATGGACTTGATACCCATAGTTACAGCCCTTTTAGGCACTTCATCAAGGGTTTCAAAGAAGCGGGCATTTGCTTTTCTGGTCGTTTCATTTAATTCAACTACATGGGTAGTTTTCTCAAAAGAACTGTCCGGTTCGTTAAAACCGATATGTCCGTTGTGACCGATTCCTAATAATTGCAGGTCTATACCGCCAAGATCGGCAATCAGCTGTTCGTATCTGACACATTCTGCTTCCATGTCATCAGCCAGTCCGTTGGGAACATTGGTATTTTCATATTTGATATTGACATGGTTAAAGAAATGCTGGTTCATAAAATAACGGTAGCTCTGCGGATTATCAGGGGAAATACCGCAGTATTCATCTAAATTGACAGATGTCACTTTGGAAAAATCAATATCGCCTTTTTGATACCATTCAATAAGTTGCTCATAAGTTCCTACCGGAGTGGAGCCTGTCGCAAGACCAAGAATACTGGTAGGTTTTATGATAACCTGTGCAGAAATTACATTTGCTGCTTTTCTGCTTAAATCCTTATAGCCGTTGGCTTTTATCAAGTTCATTATCGTGTACCTCACATAGTAAAATTAGAGTAAATAAAAGTTATAAGTTGTATTTCTGATATAATAGTAGCTTAAGTAATGGAAAAAATCAAGGCAAATAAAAATAATTTTCAAAAATTTATAGAAATAATTTTCATAAATTTTATGCCATTCATTTAGTTCGGATACAGCTCCTTATTGACATGGAGGAAAGGGAAAGATAAAATTAATATAGTTTATTATCTGAATTAGAACATATAATCAGCTTTGCAGCTTGTATTAAGCTTCCTGAGTCATTGTCGCTGCGATAACAAGGCCACAGGAAATCACAAAGAAACTTACGGAAATCATCAGCAGTTGTTGAGAGAGGCTGACTGCTTCAGGGAGGAATGAGTTGAAATGAGTGGGATACTCGATAGAATTGAAAAGAATTATTCGAAATTTACAAAATCAGAAAAAAAGGTAGCAGATTATATTTTTGCAAACCCCAGGAAGGTACTGTATACTTCTATAACGGATTTAGCGGTAAACTGCAACGTCGGAGATACTACAGTTTTTCGCTTCTGTAAAGAATTAAAGCTTAATGGATATCAGGAATTTAAAATGCTTCTTGCGCAGGATATCACAAAAAATGAGGGTGAAAAGGAAAGCATAGCAGGAATTATTGAAGGCGGTGATGACACAAGGACAATCTGTGAAAAAACACTGTCCGCCCATATAGAAGGGCTGAAAGAAACCTTTCAGATGCTGGATTTTAATCATGTAGGAAGGACAGTCGATTTAATGTCTGCTGCCAGGAGGATTTATTTTTTTGGTGTGGGTTCTTCCGGTGCTATCGCTCTGGAAGCAAAACAGAAATTCATGAGAATTATTCCGAATGTAGAATTTGTGGGAGATACCCATATGCAGCATATGGCTGCTTCTCTCATGGATTCCAGGGATTTAGCCGTCATTTTTTCCTATTCGGGTTCTACAAAGGATATGATAGAGATTCACAAGCTGGTAAAGCAGAACAGATGCCCTTCCGTTATTATAACCCATTTTGCCAAAACGGCCCTCACGGCGGGAGCGGATGCAGTCCTTTTGTGCGGTTCCAATGAAGGACCTTTGGATGGAGGAGCTTCCACCACTTCGGTCGTTCAGTTATATATTCTGGAGGTTTTGTACCTGCAGTATTTTATAAAGCATTTTAACCAATGCGTGGAGAATAAAGCAAGGACGACAGAAGCGATAGCCACCAAGCTGCTGTAGATAAAATTCTGGTCAGCAAAAAACTGCTGCAAAGTAATTTAAATAACGGAAGAAGCCCTCTGGCTGTAATAAAAACCAGAGGACTTCTTTTTTGATTTTTCTGCCGTTATCAGGCAGAAGTACTAATATATAGTTTAATCTTATCAATTCTTTTTTGTTTTACAGAGAGTATCTTAAACACCAGATTGTCAATCTCTATGGTACGGTCTTCGTCATCACTGGGAATTGCCCCCATGGTATCAATAAGAAAACCGGAAATGGTTTCGTAATTATCCGAAGATATGTCTAAATCCAGTTCTTCGTTAAGCTCGTCTATAGTAAGAAGTCCGTCCAGCAGATAGGTGGAGTTGTCCAGCTTTTTAATCTTTGGAATGTAGGTGTCGTATTCGTCTTCGATATCACCCATAACCTCCTCAACCAAATCCTCCATGGTGACGATACCTGAGAAGCCGCCATACTCATCAATTAGAACAGCGATATGGTTTTTGGAGACCTGAAGCTCTTTAAATAGCTCATATATATTCTTGCTGTCAGGAACCAGATAAGGTTTTGTCAAAATAGAACGGATATCCACTTTGTCACAACCTACCTTAATAGCTTCCTTCATATAATCCTTAAAATATAAAATACCGATTACATTGTCTATATCGTCCTCATATACCGGAATACGGGAGTATTTGGTATCGAGCAGCTTGTCGAGATAATTTTCGGCAGGATCCAGAATATTAATGGCAAAGATATTAACCTTTGGAGTCATAATTTCCTTCGCCAGCTTATCATCGAATTCGATAATAGAATTAATCATTTCCCTTTCATTTTCATTCAGAACACCGTGTACCTGTCCTTCATCAATCATTGATTTGATTTCTTCCCTGGATAAAACATCTTCCTGAATAACATCCTTTGATCCGAATACTCTCATAACAAGATTGGTTGAAAATGTAAGAAAACGGATGAATGGAGAGGTTATCTTAGACATCGTGTTAACAGGTTTTACGACGAACATGCTGATTTCTTCCGTTTTTGTAAGTGCAATCCTTTTTGGTACCAATTCACCAAATACCAGGTTAAAATAAGAAAGAATCAGTGTTACTGCAAAAAATGATAATTCATCACCGTGGGGGATATGAAGCTTTAAAAACCATTGTCCCAGAGGTCCGGATAAACCGGTAGCTGCAGATGCACTGGAGAAGAAACCTGCTAAGGTAATTGCAATCTGTATGGTTGAGAGGAACTTGGTGGGCTCCTCCATGATTTTCTGAACCAGACCAGCTCTTTTGTTGCCATTATCAGCCAGCCGCTTAATTTTGTTTTTGTTTGATGATACCATAGCCATTTCGGCACAGGAAAAAAATGCATTGATAATTGTAATAATAATTAGTATTAGTATCTGAATTAAGATACTATCCCCGTCAGGGTCAGGATCCATTATAACTATTCCTCCTAAAAAAATTTTGTACCCATTATAGCACAAAAACAGGAAAAGGTAAATAGCCAGTTGTACCATTATTGTTTTCGTATTACAATATATCCAAAAGTACGAAAGCGGGGATATCGTAAATGGATACTTTTATGTATATTGCGGTTTGTGATGATGTTAAGGCAGAATTAGAACTGCTTTCAGAGTACATAACCAGTTGGAGTAAAGATACGGGGACAACCTGCATTCTTAAAAAATATAACAGTGCGGAAGCTTTTTTATTTGATTATGAAGCGGACCAGAAGACAGATATTCTGATTCTGGATATACAGATGAAAGAAATGAATGGAATGGAGCTGGCGAAAAAGCTATACAGGGAAGGCAGTAAGATACAGTATATCTTTGTAACCGGAATGAAACAGTATGTATTTGAAGGATATTCGGTAGAAGCGGTGTCCTACCTGCTAAAACCGGTAAAAGAGGAGGAACTCTTTCGATGCCTTACTCTTGCTCTTGAAAGACTTCGTAAAAATCATTGCATTATTCTGGAGGATGGAAATACCCTTCAAAAAGTTTCACTATATGATATATCCTACATAGAAAGTGCAGGACATTATACTTACTTTTATGGAGACAAACGGGAATACCGGAGCAATAAGGGAATAAGCATTTATGAGGAAGAGTTAAAAGAGGTTGGTTTTTTCAGGCTTCACAGGTCTTATATCATAAATCTTGCAAAGGTAGAGTGTATCACGAAGAAAGAGGTTACAGTAGAGGGCATACAGATACCCATTGCCAGGGGACAGTGGGAAAGCTTAAACAGAGCTTATTTAGCCTACCACAGAAGCAGATGCCTGGAAAGGGATTACCTATGAGCGTATTACTTGAAATTATCTGGCTGCTTCTTTACATCTATTATCTCTATCAGAGCGGGAATGTTAAAAAGGGCAGAGCAAGGGCAGTGGTATTATTTCTTACCTGCACTTCTTTCTTAATGCTTTTTTCTCTGACCAGTCTTAAAGGTGTGTGGGCTGTCATAACGCTGGTTTTGATAATATATGATTATTGCTATGATGAAGAGCCTTTCTCTCTTAATTGGCATTACCTTATAGCCCCCGGTGCTTTTATGACAGCAGGATGTTTTTTTGCAGGCAAAGCAGAATTCTTTACAGAGGAGGTAATGACAATTATTCTTCTGTGGCTCTGCCTTTTCCTTTTGACGGTTAAACGAAGTAACAAGGCAAAGGGATACCTTATCATAACGGCCCTTGTATTTGGCGGAATAGCGGCTGTGCTTGGAAATATGGGAGTTATTACCGGAAGGGAATCCACAGAGGGAATAAGAGCTGGCAGCCTGTCTTTTTTGTATGAGGCAGTGACAGTTCTTGCTGTTCTGATTTTTATATTGCTTGAGAATTCCTTTACCGGATTTCAGAAAGGCTTTGAAAAAGACAGTAAAAAGTTCAGAGAAGAAGTGTTAAAGCATCAATATGAAGAAATTAAGAATATTTATCTGAATATGAGAGGGTGGCGCCATGATTACCATAATCACTTGCAGGTAATGAAGGCCTACCTTACATTTGATCAGAAAAAAGAGTTAGAGCAATACCTGAGTGAATTGGAGCAGGAACTTAACAGAGTGGATGCCTATGTAAAATCAGGAAACCTGATGTTAGATGCCATTTTAAACAGTAAGCTGTCCCTGATGGAGAAAAGCGGAATCTCTATTACCTGTAAGACAGAGCTGACCGGTGACATTCCTTTGCAGGAGGTGGATTTATGTGTAATCCTTGGCAACCTGTTGGACAATGCTATGGAAGCCTGCGGGCAGATACAGCAAAATGAACGTTTTGTAAGGGTTTATATTTCGGTTATAAAGAAGCAGTTTTATATATCCGTCCAGAATTCGGCAAAAGAAGAACCGGATTTTAATGAAAGAAATTATATATCAAATAAAAGGGGTAACCATGGATTTGGCATTAAGAGGGTGAAAGCACTAACAGATAAATACGAGGGTTTTTTAAACCTTCAGAATGAGCCGGGAATTTTTGCGGCAGAGGTTACGCTTCCCATAAAGGACTTGGTAAATCAGGGAGAGGCAGACTTTTAATTTGCATTTCGTGCAGTATAGAAGCATTTCGTGCAGATGGACATGCCGGTCACATGAATTATGCTATAGTTGTCTTAAACAACCGGTTATGAAACCACAAGGGAAAGGACTGCCAGGACTACATATGAATAAAAAGTATACTATCTTACAAAATATCTTGTATCTGCTGCGAAAATTAATATTTTATGAAGGGAAACGCTATTTACCACTGGCATTATTGCGTATTGCGGTATCAGTCTTTCTGCCATTGCTAACGGTTGCTCTTCCGGGGCTTGCGGTCAGGCTGTATCTATCTGACAGAGATATCAGGCAGTCGGTATTCCTTATGGCAGGTTTTACTCTTGCGGTGTTTCTGCTTAAGACCCTGCTGGCCTTTCTAAATGCAAAGATATATGGGATTACTTTTCTATTTCGTATTGATATGGGTGATGAGCTGTTGGAAGATATTCTGGAAATGGAGTATGCCGATTTTGAAAATCCTAAAAGAAGGGACAGGCTGCAGAAAGCAGAAAGAGCCTTTTATGAGGGGAATAACGTCGGAGCAGAAGCAGTACTAAACCAAAATATGATTCTTCTTACCAATCTATTGGGGTTTACGGTGTATTCTGTTATATCTGCCAGTTTAAACCCTTGGATTCTGGCACTGCTTATTATAATGGCAGTTCTAAACGGAATCATGAACCAGCGTAACCGTAAATGGCTGGACAACCATAAGGATGACTGGACGCCTGTGGATAAGAAAATCCGATATATGAACGAACAGATTATTGATATCGGAAACAGCAAGGACATACGGATTTATGGCATGGGGGAGTGGTTTAGGAAAGCTTACGGTGAATTAAAGGCAGAACGGCTTGGATGGTTTAAGAAGGAGTACATTAGATATTATATGCAGAACGTACTGGAGCGGCTGACTTATTTTATCAGAGAAGGTGCTTTATATCTGTATTTGATTTACCGGATGACAAAGGGAATGCCTCTGGATGCGTTTCTTTTATATCTGGGAGTCGCAGCGGGTTTCAGCACCTGGATAAGGGAGATATTTAGCAGTATACATGAACTCG
This sequence comes from Anaerocolumna xylanovorans DSM 12503, assembly GCF_900143645.1. Lineage (GTDB taxonomy): Bacteria > Bacillota > Clostridia > Lachnospirales > Lachnospiraceae > Anaerocolumna > Anaerocolumna xylanovorans. The sequence goes on from NZ_FRFD01000003.1 coordinate 897,874, forward strand.
GGATTAACAGTGACATAGTGAATGATTATCGTGCTTTTCATGAAGGTGTTAAGGGAGATGAAAGCAGTGTTCATATGCCTCTTTTAAAGAAGCATACCATTGAACTTAAGGATGTAAGCTTTTATTATCCGGAGAGTGATAAACCCGCCCTTAAGGACATAAGCCTGGTATTAAAACCCGGTGAGAAGACTGCTTTAGTTGGAATGAACGGAGCAGGCAAATCCACACTGGTCAAGCTTCTTTGCGGACTTTACGCTCCCACAAAAGGAGTAATTTACATGGATGGTGTGGACATAAGTACTATACCGAAGAAGGTTTATTTCAAAGAATTTGCAGTTATATTCCAGGAGGTTTTCAGTTTTGCCTTCTCCATACAGGATAATGTAACCTGCCAGACGGAGGAGGAAGTCAATGAAGAACGGTTTATCGACAGTCTTAAGGGGGCGGACCTTTTACAACGGATAGAGCGTCTGCCCGGGAAGTTTGAAACCTCTATGGGAAAAGAGCTGGATACGGAAGGCATCTTATTCTCCGGCGGAGAAATGCAAAAACTGATGTTAGCCAGGGCATTATATAAGGATGCACCGGTAGTTATCCTGGATGAGCCGACAGCAGCTCTTGATCCTCTTGCAGAAAGCAGTATGTATGAAAAATACAATAGCTTTGTAGAGGGAAAGACCAGTGTATTCATATCCCACCGGTTAAGCTCGACCAGATTCTGTGACCGGATCCTCCTTATAAAAGACGGTGAAATTATAGAAGAAGGAAGCCATGAAGAATTAATGGGGAAACAGGGTGAATATTGCACGATGTTTAAGGTGCAGGCCCACTATTACATGGATCAGGAAGACAGAAAGGAGGAGAAGATATGGGCAGTGGAGTAAAGAATAAACACAGCCATCACAAAACGGGTTTTCGGCTCATGAAGCTTTTACATCAAACAGATCCTGATATTATACCTCTTTCCATGCTGCTTTCCCTTCTACAGACTGCTATCCCTTATTCTGGATTTTTTCTTTTTGCATGGATAATAGACTGCCTTACACAGAGTAAATACAAAGAAGCTCTGCATACTGCCATTCTTTTGATAGGAATAAATCTTTTACTTGGACTGTTAGCGGATTTATTGAGTCAGACACTTGACTATAAGGGAAAGGCCTCTGCCGTTAGCATAAGATACCTGATAAGAGAAAAGGCTTTGGCACTTGATCTTGAAACCATGGAAAATGCAGGTGTGCAGGAAAAAATTAATACTACAGAATTTGCCATGAAGCTTTATGGCGGGATTGAGCAAGTCATGAAATGCTACCAGAATATTTTTACAGCCCTGCTATCGGTAATATTATCCATTGCTATGATATTTATCCTTTGTTTCCGAAAGCCTGAAAGCAGAGGATTACTGGGAGCGGCCGTATCACCCGGTATGTCCGTACTTTTCTTTGCCGGTGCGCTTGGTGTGGTTATTCTATGGCAAAGAGGGATAAGTAAGGGGCTTGCAAAAAAACAGGAGGCTAACAGAAACAGCCATGTAAAAGCCGAACACCAGCTTGGCTATATGCTAAGCCAGGTGTTTATGGATTATACCAAGGGCAAGGTTATCCGTATCTCTGACATGAAGGGAATGATTATGAAAAGATACGGTGTCTGGCGAAAGATTACCCGTAAGGTCTATGAAGAAATGGTTACTATGTACAAAAAATCCGATACCTTAAGTAATTGCGCCAGCGGCATCTTTACGGCATTTTCTTACCTTTTAGTGTTCCTTAAGGTTCTGACAGGAGCAGTAAGCATCGGTTCCTTTGCTAAATATGTGGGGGCAATGACACAATTTAATACGGCTTTATCAGATATTGCAGGAAACAATCAAGATATTGAAGAGATATGCGGTTACATGTCCAGCTTTCTTGAATTTTTAGAGCTTGAGAATAAAAGGGAAACCGGCAGCATACCCATTGAAAAGCGCCTGGACAATGTATATGAAATTGAATTTCGAGGGGTGAGCTTTGCCTATCCGGGCAGCCGGGAGAAGATTCTGAATAATATCTCCTGTAAAATCCGCCTGAAAGATAAAATGGCTCTGGTAGGGGAAAACGGAGCAGGAAAAAGCACCTTTATTAAGCTTTTATGCCGCCTTTATGATCCTACGGAAGGTTATATTACGTTAAATGGCGTGGATATCAGAAAATATGACTACCGGGAATATTTAAGCCTTTTTGGTATTGTTTTTCAGGACTTTAAGCTCTTTGCATTTCCTATAGGGGATAATATAGCAGCAAGTAAGGAATGGGACGAGGAGAAGCTTTTTAAGTGCCTTAAACAGGCGGGAATGAAGGAGTGGGTACAAAAGAAAAAGGCAGGATTAAATACAAACCTTTATACGATTCAAAACGGGGGTGAAGATATAAGCGGAGGAGAGGCACAGAAGCTTGCTCTGGCCAGAGCGCTTTATAAGGATGCACCCTTTGTTATACTGGATGAACCGACGGCGGCCCTGGATCCGTTAAGTGAGTATGAAATCTATACCCGGTTTGACGAACTTGTACAGGATAAGACAAGTATCTATATATCACACCGTATGAGCAGCTGCCGTTTCTGTGATGATATCATGGTTTTAAGAAAAGGGGAAATAGCAGAAAGAGGAAGTCACGATAAGCTTCTTAAGCAGGATGGAATCTATACAAATCTTTGGAAAGCTCAGGCAAAGTATTATGCATGAGTATTAATATGCAATATATATTATAAAAATACATGTATTTATAATAGATAAAAATAGAAAATGAATCCATTTTAGCGTTTCTGATTTCTTGATAAATACTCTAATAAATTAAAATTGTTTTATTGTATACAATTGTGCCAAGCGCTGAAATGCCTGGGTTTTCCGGCTTTTTATGCGATTGGCACTGCTTTTTGTCCGAAAAAGTCAGGTTGACAGTAAAGGAAAAATGGGGTATAATCACCAAGAAAGTAGGCATTTTTGGGAATATGGATTTTGTTTGTAAAATGCATACTTTTATGGAATGAAAACTGGTGAAAATGACGGCAGGCAGAGCAGACAGCAAAGGGCAGCTTTTAATGAAGAAAGGTTGTTGGTGAACCGATGTCCTTAACGAATGAAGGGTATCGGTTTTTGTCAGTATTAGTCACAACACATAGTCAGGCATGGCACATAGTTAGAAAGGATGATTAGGTGAACGAATTGTTACAAAAATTTAATTTTTCAGACGATGTAAAAGCAATCCTAAATAGTTGCAAGAGCGTAATAGTTCCTGCCACAAAAGAGGAATTGCTGGCGCTTTCCTTTGGCCCCGAAGGAGTAAATGAATATGAAGTCAGATATGATGTAGAAGGCAAAGGTCCCGTTTTGGAGGCTACTGTAACAAGATGCCGTAACGGTGTAATTGCTAACTACCCAGAGGATTATATGAGAAGAAGAGATCCTGACTGCCTTATCGTATCGGATGACAAAGGGACGGATAAGCCAAGGTACCAGGAGCTTTACCACAGAGACTTCAAGGAATTAAGAGATGCAACCCTGAATTGGCTTAAAGACCAGGAGTTACTTATTGTTCCTTTTATGTCAGGCGGTAAGGAATATGGTTATCCTTCTATTTTACTTGCACCTGTTAATGCGGCGTTTTTCGGCGCAGCTATGGCAGATTTGCAGGAGTTTGTGAGCGTAAATGATATGGAAGACGGTTTCACTCCCAGAGCTGTCGTTTATCTGGCACCCCCTTTCCGTCACACATATTTTGACGGCAAACAGGTAGTTGTTCACAACAGGCTTGATGATGTCCACGAGGTATTTTCCTATAATCTCTATCCGGGTCCCAGTGCAAAAAAGGGTATCTATGGAGTATTGTTAAATATAGGTGAAAATGAAGGATGGACAACATGCCATGCTTCCACAGTAAAGGTAATCACTCCTTATGACAACGAAATAGTCATAATGCACGAAGGTGCTTCCGGGGGCGGTAAGAGTGAAATGACTGAAAATATTCACAGGGAATTAGATGGTAAGGTTGTTCTTGGTGTGAACACGATTACCAATGAAAAGACATATATTGAATTGGTCGATGCCTGTGAGCTTCGTCCGGTTACCGATGATATGGCATTGTGCCATACCGACATGCAGAATGAAAGCCATAAGTTAGTTGTAAAGGATGCAGAAGACGGCTGGTTTTTACGTCTGGATAATATAAAGAAATATGGGGATTCTCCTCAGCTGGAAAGTACTTTGATTCAGCCGCCGAGACCTTTAGTATATATCAACATGCAGGCTATTGAAGGCGCAACCTGCCTTCCCTGGGAGCATATCATTGATTCCGACGGTAAACCTTGCCCGAATCCAAGAGTAATTCTTCCGAGGGAATTTGTACAAAATGTGGTGAGTGACCTTGTAGAGGTGGATATCCGAAGCTTTGGCGTAAGAACACCGCCTTGTACCAAGGAAAAGCCAAGCTATGGAGTTATTGGTCTGTTCCATATACTTCCTCCGGCTCTTGCATGGCTTTGGAGGCTTGTAGCACCCAGAGGCTATAATAATCCAAGCATTAATTCTACTAATAAGATGACAAGCGAAGGAGTAGGTTCTTATTGGCCCTTTGCAACCGGCAAGATGGTAACACAGGCTAACCTCCTTTTAAATCAGATAAAGAATTCGCCCCATACCAGATATGTACTGATACCAAATCAGCATATCGGTGTCTATGAGGTAGGCTTTATGCCTCAATGGGTTGCAAGAGAATATATTGCAAGGCGCGGCGGTGCGAAATTTAAACCGGAGCATTTATCAGAAGCCCGCTGCAATATTCTTGGATATTGCCAGGAATCCATCCGTATTGACGGACGCTATATCAGAAAAGATTTTCTTCGCCCTGAACTTCAGGCAGAGGTTGGTATTGAAGGATATGATAAGGGGGCAGGGATGTTGATTGATTTCTTCAAAGCTGAGCTCGAAAAATTCAATACGCCGGAGCTTGATCCGTTAGGAAAGAAGATTATTGAGTGCTTCTATAACAATGGTTCTCTGGATGATTACTGCGATATTCTTCCTATGAGATATTAATAGAGAAAATGAAAGGTCCCTGATATCAGGGACCTTATTTTATCTTATAGGAAATTACGCCCTATAAGATAAAAAGCCCTACGGGCAGGATGCACATGATGCGCCAAGGAAGTTGTCACTGTGTGACGGCGCATCAGCGCCAGAATCTGGCAAGCCAGACTCTTTCTTATAGAAAAATTCTAAAGTCTGGAATTTTTTAAGAAGTGTATTGACATTATGTATTGCTTTAAGATATGTTAATGAAGGCAGGTATAAAGTTATCACAGCAGTTTACCTGAATCATGTTTTATGAACAGGCAAATTACGGACTGAACTTCAACAAATGTATAGATATAGTTCAATACCATTTTTCAAACTTTCTATTTGAGCATTATCGCAAGCCTGCTTGCGATATGCATGGGGAGTATTTACACAATAATAAATTGGATTAAATTTATTAATGAGTTAAAGGGTATCCATGAAAGTATCATAAAAAGGAGGAAGAATTATGTCAGTAAAATCTAATGTAGTTGACTGGAAAACAATCACAAGCTTTGTAACAGAGGCATTCATGGGGTATGGTGTCCCGGAAGAGGATGCAAAGATCTGCGCTGATGTATTGCTGGAATCAGATAAACGGGGAATAGAATCACATGGTGTAAACCGCTTTAAACCAATCTATCTGGATCGTATCAAAGCAGGCATTCAAAACCCGGTTACAAACTTTGAGGTCATAAAGGAAACGCCGACAACAGCGGTTGTAGATGGGCATGACGGTATGGGGCAGGTTATCGGTGTAAAATCTATGAATATGGCAATTGAAAAAGCAAAAAAATATGGAATGGGTATGGTTACCGTACGTAATTCGACGCATTATGGCATTGCAGGCTATTATGCAACCATGGCAACCAAAGCCGGATGCCTTGGAATTACCGGGACAAACGCAAGACCTTCCATTGCACCGACCTTTGGAGTGGAGAATATGCTTGGCACCAACCCTCTTACTTTCGGTATGCCGACTGATGAAGAATTTCCCTTTGTGCTTGATTGTGCAACTTCAATAACTCAGCGGGGGCGTATTGAATATTATTCACGCATTGGTAAGCCGACACCTGCCGGCATGGTAATTGGGCGGGATGGTAAACCAAAAACCGATTCGGATCAGATACTATCTGATTTAAATACCGGACATGCGGCACTTGCTCCATTGGGAGGCATAGGAGAGGAGCTTGCCGGTTATAAGGGCTATGGGTATGCTACGGTGGTGGAGATTCTTTCGGCAGCTTTGCAGCAGGGCAATTTTCTTCTGGGGTTAACAGGTATCGATGAAAATGGTAAAAAAGGACCTTATCATCTGGGACATTTCTTTATTGCAATAGATACGGAAGCATTTTCAGGATTGGAAGCATTTAAAAAGACTTGCGGGGATATTCTGCGTGAACTCCGAGGTTCTGCCAAAGCGCCGGGATGCGAACGTATTTATACGGCAGGCGAAAAAGAGTATCTTATATGGCAGGAACGTAAGGAGAGCGGTGTTCCGATTAATGAAGCGGTACAGCGGGAAATAATTAAAATACGTGATGAACTTGGGCTGGTACAATATAAATTCCCATTTGAATAAGTTTGAAAAAGAAGAAATCCCTTAAACCGCAAAGATAATTAAAAAATAAGATAAATGAAAGATTGAATAACCTTAACCTCGGGGAAGCATACTTATCTTGCAGAACCAATAGAGAAGGAGGAAATTATGCCAAAAGACAGTCAGCCGGATAATAAAAAAGCCCGAATGGAAAAGGCAAATAATCAAACGCCAATAACCAGAGAAAATCAGAACCAGACAAGAAACGCAAAGAAGCAATCAGCAAAACACAATGATGTTTAATGACAGGAATGAGGTAACTATGGCAAAAGCAGGAATGAGGCGCCCGGATGAGGATGAACCCCACGGAACGATGGAGCATATAGGAATCCAGCGGAAAAAGAACGAAGAAAAACCGGTTCCGGAGATTCAGGGGAAGGCAAAAAGCGGGCACGAAAAAGCAAATCCAATTAAATATGACGGTAAATGGTAAAAAGAAGCCCTATGACTTTCAGATAGTACAATCAGGAAAGTCATGGGGCTTCTTCTGACATTTGGTATAGTTTTGAGACAATTTTCTTTCTATAATAGGAATATATACTGAAATTGGTAATAGAAGTATTTTAGGGCTTGCAATGGTTAATCCCGAGTATTATAATAGGGATTAAATTAGTAGGTATTAAAACAGTGGGAATTAATAGAAGAAAGGCAAAGGTGAATAATATGTCAGAACAATTACTTAAAATTAAGGGACTTAAGGTTAGTGCCGACGGAAAGAATATTTTGAATGGACTGGATTTGAATATAAATAACGGTGAAGTTCATGTGATTATGGGGCCCAACGGAGCAGGTAAATCAACTCTGGGATATTCTATTATGGGGCATCCAAAATATGTGATTGAGGAAGGAAGCATCAGCTTTGAAGGTGAGGATATTACATACGAAAAGCCGGATGTGAGAGCTAAAAAGGGTATTTTCCTGTCTTTCCAGAATCCGGAAGAGTTAGCAGGAGTAAATCTGGAAAGCTTTATCAGAACCTCAAAAGCAGCAATTGAGGGAAAGCCCTTAAGGATACTTGCTTATAGAAAGGAATTGGGCAAGACTATGGAAAACCTGGGTATGGACAGAGAATATGCGGACAGATATCTGAATGTAGGTTTTTCAGGAGGAGAAAAGAAAAAATCAGAAATTCTTCAGATGCTTATGTTAAATCCCAAGCTTGCTATATTAGACGAAACGGATTCAGGACTTGATGTAGATGCCGTTAAAATAGTATCCCAAGGAGTAAAAGCATTTAAAAATAAAAATAATTCACTGTTAATTATCACCCACAATACTAAAATACTGGAATATCTGGAGGTTGATTACGTCCACATTCTCGTAGAGGGAAAGCTGGTTAAGACAGGTAATGCCTCCCTTGTTGATGAGGTGAATAAAAACGGTTTTAAGGAATTAGCTCTAAGCTAAAGAAAGGAGGACATCATGGAAGCAGTAAAGAATAAGACCTATGTAGAGGATGTCAACCGTAGCATCTATGATATTAAGGATAAGGTAAATGCCTCTTATAAGGCTTCCAGAGGATTGACTTCAGGGATTGTGAATTCCATATCCTTAGAAAAGAATGATCCGGCCTGGATGCGTGAATTTAGGCAGCAATCTTTAAAAATATATAAGGAGCTTGAAGTTCCTGTATGGGGACCAAGTCTTGAAGGACTTAACATGGAGGATATTGTTACCTATGTAAGACCTAATACAAAAATGCAGCTGAAATGGGAGGAAGTACCGGAAGATATCAAGAATACCTTTGAACGGCTTGGAATCCCGCAGGCAGAAAGAACTTCTCTGGCAGGAGTGGGAGCCCAGTATGATTCAGAAGTTGTGTACCACAATGTAAGAGAAGAAGTAAAAAGTCTGGGTGTAATCTATACGGACATGGAAAGTGCGGTAAGGGAATACGAGGACATGGTAAAGGAACATTTTATGAAGCTGGTAACACCCAGAGACCATAAGTTCGCTGCATTGCATGGTGCTGTTTGGAGCGGAGGCTCCTTTGTATACGTTCCCCCGGGTGTTTCGGTGGAGATTCCGCTGCAATCCTATTTCCGTTTAAATGCACCGGGAGCAGGGCAATTTGAGCATACCCTGATAATTGTAGATAAGGGAGCAAGTCTTCATTTCATAGAGGGATGTTCTGCACCAAAGTACAATGTAGCCAATCTTCATGCCGGCTGTGTAGAGTTATTTGTACGGGAAGGAGCAAGACTTCGTTATTCCACCATAGAAAACTGGTCAAAGAATATGTTCAATCTGAATACCAAGCGCGCTTCAGTTGAGAAGAATGGGACAATGGAATGGGTGTCCGGCTCTTTTGGTTCCAGAGTATCTTACCTGTATCCGATGAGTATCTTAAAGGGAGAAAATGCTAAAATGGAATATACGGGAATTACCTTTGCCGGTAACGGGCAAACCCTGGATACCGGAGTAAAAGTTGTTCACGCTGCTAAGAATACTTCTTCCCATATGAGTTCCAAATCCATCTCCAAGGACGGCGGATGTTCAACCTTTCGAAGTGCCGTAGTCATGGGAACGGAAGCAGATGGTGCCAAATGTGCGGTATCCTGTGAATCCCTGATGTTAGATTCCGAGTCCCGTTCCGATACTATTCCGGTTATGGATATCCGCAATGATAATGTAGATATCGGTCATGAGGCAAAAATCGGGCGGATCAGTGACGATACGATATTCTACCTGATGAGCAGGGGATTAAGCGAGGCAGATGCAAGAGCGATGATAGTAAGCGGCTTTGCAGAACCTATTGCAAAGGAGCTGCCGTTGGAATATGCCCTTGAGATGAACCAGTTAATACGTCTTGAGATGGAAGGCAGCATAGGCTAGAATGCCGCCATAGGCGGCGGAATAAGAGGTGAATATGATACTTGAATTGAAAGAAGCAAACAAACTGCCCATGAAAACTTTCCGTTGGCTGGGCGTAAACGAATTAAAGGTCTTAAGGGAGATACCGGATATCAAACCCTTTGAAAAAATAGAAGCAGAAGGAATAGGAGTAAAAGAATTAGTTGTAACCAGAAACAATACCTTCCCTTATGAAAAAATGCCTCTTACCGGAATGGGAGAGGAAGCAGCAGAATTCATACACCAAAATAAGAATCAGGAAATGACGATTACAGTTCCAAAGGGCAGGAAGGTAAAGGAACCGGTGTTTATCCGGTACAGCCTGACAAAAGAAAACCCTGCCCTTGCAGAAGAAGTCTGTATTTTTGCAGAAGAGGACAGTGAAATAACCCTGGTGGTTATCTATGAAGGAGAAGAAGAGGCAAACGCTTTCCACGGAGGATTGTTTTATTTGAAAGCTGCAAAGGCTTCTGTGATAAATCTGGTTCAGGTACAGCTTCTTCCTGACACCGGCTTTCATTTTGGAAATATCGGAGCAGAGGCAGAGGAAAATGGATGTATTCGGATTACCCAGTGTGAATTGGGAGGCGGTTATGCGATAAGCGGAATCTGCGGAGAATTAAAGGGTGATGGCAGTGAGCTTAATGTAGACACCATTTATTTTGGTGACAGGGAAAGAATCCTTGATTTTAATTATGTGGCTAACCACTATGGCAAGAATTCCAAAAGCGATATGAGGGTAAACGGAGCCCTTTCCGGCACCAGTAAGAAGATATTCAGAGGAACCATTGATTTTAAAAGGGGCGCCTCCGGTTCAGAAGGTGCAGAAGGGGAGTATACACTGCTCTTTGATAAAAACATCAAGAATGTATCCGTACCGCTTATCCTTTGCGGGGAAGAGAACGTATCCGGAAAGCATGCCGCAAACAGCGGAAGGCTGGAAGAGGAGAAACTCTTTTACATGATGTCCAGGGGGCTTAGTGAAGAAGAAGCAAAGAAAATGATGTTGGAAGCATGGTTTCATCCTGCCGTACAAAACATACCTTCTGAAGAAATAAGAGAAAAAGTATCGGAATACGTGAATAGGAGGTTAAGCCATGTCAAATCCTTATAGAAAAGATTTCCCCCTGCTAAATCAGAAGGAGAGGAGCAAGCCCCTTATCTATCTTGATAATGCGGCCACTACCCAGAAGCCGGATGCGGTTTTAAATGCTATGGAGGAATATTACAAAGAATATAACGCCAATCCCTATAGAGGGCTTTATGATATCAGTGAAAAGGCTACAGAAAAATATGAAGAGGCAAGAAGGATTACAGCTGAATTTATTCATGCCAAAGACTCTGCTGAAATTATTTTTACCAGAAATGCTACGGAAAGCCTGAATCTGATTGCCTATAGTTTCGGCAGGAGCTTTTTAAAGGAAGGGGAAGAGATACTGATTCCCATATCGGAGCATCACAGCAATCTCCTTCCCTGGCAGCAGCTTGCAAGAGAGAAAAAGGCAGTACTTAACTATCTCTACCTTGATGAAAGCGGCAATTTAAGCGAAGAGGAGCTTGAAGCCAAGATAACAGAGAAAACCCGTATAGTAGCTTTTGCCTATGTATCCAATGTTCTGGGTACCATCTATCCGGTAAAGGAAATCGTAGAAAAAGCACATAGTGTGGGGGCCGTTACTGTGGTGGACTGTGCCCAGAGTATTCCTCATTATCCTCTTGATGTAGAAGCGTTGGGAGTGGATTTTGCAGTCTTTTCAGGGCATAAAATGCTAGGTCCCATGGGAATTGGAGTGCTGTACGGCAAAAAGGCTTTACTGGAGAGTATGCCGCCTTTCTTAACCGGCGGAGAGATGATTGATTTTGTTTCCGAACAGGAAGCTACCTTTGCTCCCCTTCCCCAGAAATTTGAAGCAGGTACTCCTAATGTGGGAGGAGCCATCGGACTTATGGAGGCAATCGCCTATATAAAGGATACAGGATATGATAAAATAAAGGCAGCAGAGGAAGAACTTACCGCTTATGCACTTGACAGATTGAGAGAATTATCCTATGTTACTATATATGGGGAAAAATATTTGAAAGAAAACAGAAGCGGCGTAATATCCTTTAATGTGGAAGGGGTACATCCCCATGATGTGTCTTCGCTCTTAGATGCAGACGGCGTCTGTATCCGTGCCGGACATCACTGTGCACAGCCGCTTATGCACTATATGGGTGTGGCTGCGACATGCCGTGCTTCCTTCTATTTTTACAATACAAAGGAGGATATCGACAGTTTTATAGAAAGTCTTAAAAAGGTAAGGAGATGGCTGGGAATTGGGAATTGAAAATATTTATTCGGACATTTTAAGGGAACATGCAAATTCCAACCATAATAAGCATCATCTTGGGCATCCTACACAGACCCAGAGGGGAATCAATCCCAGCTGCGGTGATGAAATCGAATTGGAATTAGAGTTAGAGGACGGAATTATCAAAGATGCTTCCTTTGTTGGCAGCGGATGCGCCATATCCCAGGCTTCTGCTTCGATTATGGTCGACTTAATCAAAGGAAAAAGCATAGAAGAGGCAAAAGAGCTGGCAAAAACCTTTACCGGTATGATTAAGAATGAAATGAAAGAAGAGGACCTTGAAGTTCTGGAAGATGCCATAGCCTTAAAGGACATCTCCCACATGCCTGCCAGAGTGAAATGTGCAGTGCTTGGCTGGCATACGTTAGAAGAAAGCATAAAAGAAAATCAGGAATAATGGGTTATAATAAATGCCATATAAAAGTGCATACAGCAGCTTTTTTATGGCATTTTGACTTATTTGCAGTAGCTTGGATAAAATAATAGGAAAGAAAAGAGAGGTGCCTATGACAAGATTTGATGAACTTTACCGTAGACTGACAAAGGACTATGTGGAAAACAAAGAAGGAGAAAACGATTACAATGGATATGATCCACATCATCTTGACTGTCTGCTGAACCCGGAAAAATATCCTCCGATCCTCCAAATAGGAGAATGTCAATGTCCTCCTGATGGGCCGGCGGCCTGTATAGACAGCTGTATTTTTGAAGCAATCAAAAAGGATGAAAATGGAAAGCTGATCATAGATAAGGAATTATGTGCGGGATGCTGTGCCTGTGTGGATGCCTGTAAGGCGGACAAACTTACGGCAAGCAAGGACGTACTGCCGGCACTGTCTGCCCTGCATCAGGCAAAAGGTCCTGTATATGCACTGATTGCACCGGCCTTTTTGGGGCAGTTTAATGAAGACGTAACACCGGGAAAGCTTCGGAATGCCTTCAAGTACCTGGGATTTGAGGGGATGATAGAAGTTGCACTGTTTGCGGATATCCTGACCTTAAAAGAAGCTTTGGAATTCGACAGGAATATTGTAACAGAAAGGGATTATCAGCTTACAAGCTGCTGCTGTCCTATGTGGATTGGTATGATTCGCAGGGTATACCGTGATTTGATGCCCCATGTGCCGGGAGCGGTATCCCCAATGGTTGCCTGCGGACGTACTATAAAAGTGCTTCATCCCAATGCTGTTACCGTTTTTATCGGTCCCTGCGTGGCTAAAAAAGCCGAAGCAAGAGAGGCAGATATTAAGGATGCCGTTGATTATGTGCTTACCTTTCAAGAAGTGCAGGATATTTTTGAATTTGCCGGAATAGACCCGGCCAAAATGGAAGAAAGCGAAAAAGATCACTCCTCCAGAGCCGGCCGTATCTATGCCAGAACAGGCGGAGTAAGCGAAGCAGTTAAAGATACGGTGGAGAGGCTAAACCCTGACAGAAGGATTCATGTCCGGACAAGGCAGGCGGACGGAGTTCCTGCCTGTAAGCAGATGATAAATGAATTAATTGACGGAAAAACAGATGCCAACTTCTTTGAAGGTATGGGCTGTGTTGGAGGCTGTGTCGGCGGCCCTAAGGTAATGATTGATAAAGAAGAAGGGAAAAGACATGTAAATGATTACGGTGAAAAAGCTGCTTATCCCACGCCTATTGATAATCCTTATGTGATTGAGCTTCTTCACCGGTTAGGATTTGATACGGTTGAAAGCCTTTTGGAACACAGCGATATCTTTACAAGAGATTTTTAGTAATATATCAAGAAATGGTTAAAATATTAACAATCTGCTTTGCAAAACAGGTATAAAAATCTGTATAAGATGCCACAAAAAGGTAAAAATTAAGCTAATTCTTTGTAAAGTTCTTGTATGGACAAAGGTAAATATGTAAAGTACCCTATAAATTAAAGCAATATAAAAATTTGCTGTAGATTTATTGTCGAAAATGGTGTATGATTAATCCCGTGGTTTTAAACCGGAGTGATCATATTAAGTATGAATTTTCCGGCTAAGTTTAGGGTGATTAGGTTTAGGATTAGAGTATTTTCGGAAGGCAAATTTAAATGATTTTGCGGAAATAGAAATCTGTATCCAAGGTGATTTGAAATAATCAAAAATTTCACAAGGAGGATTAGCACATGAGAAAGACCAAAATAATCTGTACATTGGGTCCGTCAACGGACAAGGATGATGTAATGAAACAATTGGCTTTGGCAGGAATGGACTGTGCAAGGTTCAATTTTTCCCATGCGGACCATGAGGAACATTACGGCCGTTTAGTTCGTTTAAGACAAATCAGGGAGGAACTTGATATCCCTATAGCAGCCCTGCTGGATACGAAGGGACCAGAGATTCGTATTGGGAAATTCGCAGATAAAAAGGTTGAATTGGTCAAGGGACAGACATTTACCCTGACCACCAGACATATTGAAGGAACACAGGAGTGTGTATATATAAATTATGAGCATCTGGTAAAGGATGTAAGTGTTGGTTCTACCATACTGATAGATGACGGCTTAGTTGAGCTTACCGTTGATAAGCTTACGGATACGGATATTATCTGTACAGTAAAAAACGACGGAGATATATCCGATAACAAGGGAGTAAATGTTCCGGGAACGAAGCTTACTATGCCCTTTATCAGTCCGAAAGACAGAGACGATATTATCTTTGCTATAGAAAACGGTTATGATTTTATTGCGGCTTCCTTTACAAGAAATGCAGCAGATATTATGGAAATCCGTAAGATTATGCAGGATTATAACTGTACAACCACCAATATCATTGCCAAGATTGAGAATATGGAAGGCGTTGAGAATATCGACGAGATAATTGAGGCTGCCGACGGTATTATGATTGCCAGAGGTGATATGGGTGTTGAGATACCTTTAGAAGATGTACCGGTTATTCAGAAAATGATTATCAAAAAGGTATACAATGCCGGAAAACAGGTTATTACGGCTACGCAGATGCTGGATTCCATGATGAAAAACCCAAGACCTACAAGAGCGGAAGCAACAGACGTTGCCAATGCTATTTATGACGGAACCAGTGCCATTATGTTATCAGGGGAAACGGCTGCAGGCCTTTATCCGGTAGATTCCTTAAAGACAATGGTTCGTATCGCTATCCGTACAGAACAGGATATTGATTACAAGAAACGCTTTAAATTATTGGAGACAGAAAAGAATCCCAGCATAACCGACGCTATCTCCCATGCAACCTGTACTACAGCACATGATTTGAATGCAGCTGTTATCATTACGGTAACCAAATCCGGACAGACAGCAAGAATGATATCCAAATACCGCCCGTCCTGCCCGATTATCGGATGCACAACAGAGAAGCATGTATGCAGACAGCTTAACTTATCCTGGGGTGTTAAGCCTATTTTGATCAGAGAAGAACAGGACACCTTTGTATTATTTGACCATGCTATTGAAGTGGTTGAGAAACAAGGATATCTGCATGATGGAGAGCTTACGGTTATCACAGCAGGAGTACCTCTTAGAACATCAGGAACTACCAATATGCTGAAGGTTCATATTGCAGGAAGTCAATATTAATATTAAGAAAAGCGGGGAGTTTATGGGAGTTCTCATTTTTCATACTTTAAATGAAAAGCAAAAAGAAGATATCCTTAAACTGATAGCTGCCTGCAATGAATATGACGGACTAAAACGGCAACCCGGTCTATCGGAAGAAGATAATTGTGAAAAAGAGCTTAAGAGCTATTTTTGCTATTATGAAGATAACAGCTTGTTAAGTACTCTGATTATCTATCAGCCTTTTCCCGGGGAAGCCCAGATTACAGCTTATACCCTGCCTTCTTATCGAAGACAGGGTTATTTTAAGGCTCTTTTTTCGAAAGCTAAAAAGGAGCTTAAAAAGTTCGGTATTTATCATGCGGCATTTGTAGCGGAATATCAAAGTACTGATGGCAGATACGCGGCCTTAAGCCTTGGGGCTGAATTGGAAAGGTCGGACTATCTTATGGCCTATCATTATGGGCAGGAGAAGGGGACGGAATTTAAAGCACCGGATGGATTTCTTGTTACAGATTTAACGAATGAGAAACTAAAAGATGGGATATATGTTTTCCAAAAAGTATTTGGCTGGGAAGAAGAACAGATAGAAGAATTGATGATAGAAACCTTAGATTCTTCCTGCTGCCGGACATATCTGGGCTATATAAAGGGTAAAATTGCCGGAACCTTAAGTGTTCAATATGATAATAACACGGCATCCATCTTTGGGTTCGGCATCCTTAAGAAATATAGAGGAAAAGGATATGGGAAGTATTTTCTTTCCTTTGTTCTGGCGGCACTGAAGGAGAAAGGTATAACAAAGGTTCTCCTGCAGGTGGAGAGTGAAAGCAGAGAAGCTTTTGAATTATATAAAAAGGCTGGCTTTGACATTCTGGAGGAATACGATTATTATTGTAAAAATATATAAAGATGCGGTTGGTAACAAGCGCGGGATTTTGGCATATGATAGTTTAAAAGAATAAACGAGGCTTATATGGCTTATACAATCATTCTGGATCCCGGACATGGAGGTTATGACAACGGTGCGGTATATTTCGGAAGAATGGAAAAGTACGATAACCTTGACCTTGCTCTTGCTGTAGGCGAAATTTTGGACAGTAACGGGATCAAGGTGTTATTTACGAGGACAGAGGATATCTATGTATCTCCTTTGGAAAGAGCATATATGGCAAACACAGTGCCGGCAGATTATCTTGTATCACTGCATAGAAATTCAAGTCCTACACCCAATACCTATAGTGGAGTTCAGACCTTAGTTTATAGTATGGATGACCCTTCCGCTGTACTGGCAGAAAACATTGACAGAGAACTGGCAGAAGTGGGATTTACAAATTTAGGAACAGAAGTGCGGACGGATTTGGCAATTCTTCGAAGAACCGATATGCCTGCGGTACTGGCAGAGGTGGGATTTATCAATACGGAGGGGGACAATACTCTGTTTGATGAAAGGTTTGATGATGTTGCTTATGCAATAGCCACAGCAATAATGGATACTCTTGGAGCTCCGGAGACAAACGATGGAGAGGAGACCAATACCGGTACCTATACACATGAAAGCTCGGAAATTGATACAGAATATCAGGAAAATGAAAATAACAGTGAACAGCCGGTTTATCATATACAGTTGGGATTGTTCAGAGACAGGAACAATGCCATGAGTTTAATGAATAATCTAAATCAGGCAGGCTATAATGTTGATGTCATGCGCCAGGGTGATCTGTATGCTGTTATTACCGGTGACTTTTACAGTCTGGATGAGGCTACGGAAGCAGAAAATATGCTAAGGCAGCAAGGCTATAGTACGCTTATCATAAGAAGTGGAAACAGATAAGAAGGAAATGAGGATTGATGCAAGTCTTTTATACAGCGCTGCATCAGTCCTTTTTGGTGTTGCAAATATTAACAGGAAATATAAGAATCAGGGGAACATATCAATAACTTTTTTCATAGACTAATAAAAGAATAGAGCAGGGCATATCAAAACATCGGGGAGATAGCTTGAAAAATGCATTGCATTTTTCAAAGTTCTTATTTAGGCAGTATCGCAAGTAAACTTACGATACGCATGGGGTTAGTGTGCTAAGGGAGCCGATAGATTATGGATGATAGGGAGAGGCATACAATAATAAATGAGGAATATGCAGATTTTGTGGTTGAATACAATAATAATCTAAACTTTTTTGAGCGGTATCCGAATAGTACGTATAACTTAATCAATGAGAAGTATGCAGTACTTCACGTACCAGTTCAATACTTTGGTGATAATGCAATTCAGGAATTCGGATACTTTATACTGCCAAAATGCTTTGGTCTGACGGCTTTTGTAACCAATGATATGGAAGGAATTAAGGCTCGCAGTGTTCATGCCGGTGAAAACACCGGGATGGGAATTCTTATCGGAATAATTGATTCCGGTATTGATTACAGAAGTACTTATTTTATAAAGGAAGACAATACAACTAAGATAGAATTGTTGTGGGACCAGTCAATAGACAGCAATAAATATCCCGATGGTTTTTATTATGGAACAGAATACACGGCGAGTGACATCAACAGAGCCTTGAGTACAGATAACCCTATGGAGGTTGTACCTTCTATGGATATAATTGGTGAGGGAACTGCCATGGCAGGCGTTGCAGTAGGGATGTCCAGTGATACATTAGAAGAGATTGGTTTGGTTCCCGGGGCCAGTCTTGCGGTGGTAAAATTAAAAACGGCCAAAAAGTATCTTATGGAATTCTATGGGATACCAGAGACCGCCGTGTGTTATCAGCAAAATGATATTATGATGGGAATTGAGTACCTGATGAGAAGTGCTAAAAGGCTGGGCAAGCCTATTGCGATTTGTTTGGGACTAAGCTCTTCTCAAGGCTCCCATAAGGGAGAGGATATCATGAGTAATTATCTGAATGAGAATGCGAACCAGCCTGGAATATGTATGGTTATAGGTTCAGGAAATGAAGGAGACCAGAATCATCATTATTATAATAAGCTGACGCCTCCTAATACGACGGATACGGTATTTCTTAATGTGGGAAAGACGGATAAGAATTTTACGGCTGAGGTGTGGGGATCTCTTCCGAGCTTATTGGAGGTCTTAATCATTTCTCCGGATGGGGAAAAGGTCTATAGAGTGCAGGCGGATTTTTCTTCCCAGCGTAATGTACATGTATCTTACCAGGAAACGGTTATATTTATAGATAGTTATAATAGTGAAGCATATTCGGAACAGCAGCTTATTATGTTCCGCTTTCGGAATATGACTGAAGGAATATGGCGGCTGGTTGTATCCGGCACTGAAAGCCTGGAATCAGAATTTCATATTTGGCTGCCTATCCGAAACTTTATTTCGGAAGATACCTATTTATTTAATGCCACTCCTTTCACGACGATATCATCACCTGGGAACGCAGACTTTGTCATAACAATTAATACCTATGAACCCGTTAGTATAACTTTGGCTCCTTTTACCGGCAGGGGCTTTACTTCTGTCAATTTTCCAAAACCTACGGTAACGGCTCCTGGTGTTAATCTTATTGCCCCTACGCTTTTTGGGGCTCTTATACCGATATCGGGAAGCAGTCTGTCAACAGCCTATGCGGCCGGTATCTGTGCAGGATTCTTGTCAGATAGTATTCAAAAAGAGGAGAAAAATAATCTTAATACGGCGTTTGTTAAAAATATGCTGATGCTTAAGGCTGTAAGACGGAAAAATGCTATATACCCAAATCCTGACTGGGGTTATGGTTATATTCAATAAAACATAGAATAAATTACAAATTTTTTTGGATATTTTTCTTGACTAATGGCCCGGAGAATATTACTATATGATTAGTTTTAAGTAAATAAATCGGTTGATAGAATTGGGAGAGACTGTATGTGGTATACGGCGCCGAAGGGGATTCGCAATAACTCTCAGGCAAAAGGACCAATTCCGGACGATACTCTGGAGAGCGTAAGCACCGACGAAGCAACCCTTATCATTTTAAGGGGAATCTTTCAGGTAAAAAAACAGAGGCGTGCTAAGTTTATTTGGTACGCCTTTTTTTCGTGTGTAAAACACTCAAAAGAGAATAGCAGGTTGAAAAATGAAATCAAAGTTTGATATTCACGAAAGGAGTTAAAAGATGGATAAGAAAACCCCTCTTTATGAAAGCCACTTAAGGCTTGGCGGTAAAATGGTACCCTTTGCAGGGTATCTGTTACCGGTGCAATATGAAACCGGTGTTATTACAGAACATATGGCAGTAAGAAATGCGGCCGGTCTTTTTGATGTTTCCCATATGGGAGAAATTCTTCTAAAGGGTAAGGATACCCTTTTAAATATCCAAAAGCTTGTTACCAATGACTGTGCCAATATGTACATAGGTCAGGTGAAGTACAGCCCCATGTGTTATGAAGACGGCGGAGTGGTAGATGATCTTCTTGTTTACAAAAGAGAAGAGGAATCCTATCTTCTTGTTGTAAATGCCTCTAACCGGGAAAAGGATGCAAGGTTCATAAAGGAGCATCTCTTCGGGGAGGTAACGATGGAGGATGTGTCCGATTCTATTGCACAGATTGCCCTGCAGGGTCCGGCAGCAGAAAAGATACTCCCAAAGCTGTGTAATATAGCAGATATCCCCGTAAAATACTATACCTTTAAGGAAAATGTCAAGGTAGGAGATATGAATGCTATCATTTCAAGGACAGGGTATACCGGTGAGATGGGATATGAGTTGTATGTAAAGAATGAAGACGGAGAAAAGCTGTGGGAGCTGTTATTGGAAAAGGGAAAAGCAGAAGGGCTGATACCCTGCGGTCTTGGGGCAAGGGACACTTTAAGGCTGGAAGCAGCCATGCCGCTGTATGGTCACGAAATGGATGAAACCATAACACCCCTTGAAACCGGCTTAACCTTTGCAGTAAAGTTCCATAAGGAGGATTTTATCGGTAAGGATGGACTGCTTAGCAGAGGAGAGCCTAAGAGAAAGCGCATTGGGCTTCGTATCACAGGAAGAGGAATTGCAAGAGAGAACTGTCCTGTTTATGCAGGAGATACCCTGATTGGATATACTACCTCCGGCACGCATCTTCCCTATCTTGGATTTCCGGGGGCTATGGCTGTTGTAACTAAGGATTATGATACGAAAAACAGGCTTTCGGTAGAAATCCGCGGGAAAAAGGTGGAGGCAGAAGAGACAGGGCTGCCTTTTTATAAGAATACGGGAAAGTAATATATTATAATAAAATTATAACAAAACGGAGGAAGCTTATGAGCAATTTATTATTTACGAAGACACATGAATGGGTGGAATTTTTAGACGAAACAACTGCAAAGATAGGTCTTACCGATTATGCACAGAAGGAACTGGGAGATCTGGTATTTGTTAATCTTCCCGAAGCAGGGGATGAGATTGGTGCAGGGGAGAGCATTGGTGATGTGGAATCTGTAAAAGCAGTCTCCGAGGTTTACAGTCCGGTAACAGGAACGGTAAGCAAAGTAAATGAAGAACTTCTTGATCACCCGGATCTGATTAATTCCGAACCTTACGAATCATGGTTTGTAATCTTTGAGGATATTACGGACAAAGAGGAACTGTTAGAAAAAGCGGAGTATGAACGCTTTCTAAAAGGGGAGGAATAAGGAACTAATATGGGAACCTATGTGCCTAATACAGAAAAAGAGCAAAAGGAGATGCTCGAACTTTTAGGGGTTACCGGTATGGAAGAGCTCTTTGGGGCAATACCCGGGGAGGTGCTGCTAGACAGACCCTTAAAGCTTAAGGACGGCATCAGTGAAATGCAGGTTAAGAATATGATGGCAGGGATGGCAGGGAAGAATAAGGTGTTTTCCTCCCTGTTCAGAGGATGCGGGGCATACAGGCATTATATCCCGGCCATTGTAAAGCAGGTAACTGCGAAGGAAGAATTTATGACTGCTTATACGCCTTATCAGGCTGAAATCAGCCAGGGTACTCTGCAAGCTATCTTCGAATTCCAGACAATGATTAGTGAGCTTACAGGCTTACGTGCAGCAAATGCTTCTGTTTACGATGGATGTACTGCTGCTGCGGAAGCAGTGATCATGTGCCGTGAGAAGAAAAGGAATAAGATGCTTCTAAGCGGAGCCATGAATCCGCAGATAATCGAAACTGTGAAAACCTATATGGCAGGCACCGGAACGGAAATTAGGGTAGTGCCCGTTGCGGATGGTGTTACAGATAAGACAGAGCTTAAGCGGCTCCTAGATGAAAAAACAGCCTGCTTTCTGGTACAGCAGCCGAATTACTATGGCCTGCTGGAGGATTATGAAGACCTTGGCAAACTTACGAAGGAAGCAGGGGCTAAGTATGTTATGAGCTGTAACCCTGTACTTCTGGGTATCTTAAAAACGCCCGGTGAGTATGGAGCGGATATTGCAGTAGGAGAAGGACAGCCGTTAGGTTTACCCTTAGCTTACGGCGGACCGTATCTTGGCTTTATGACAGCGGATGCTTCGTTAATGAGAAAACTGCCGGGAAGGATCGTAGGAGAGACTCTTGACGGGAGAGGTGAGAAAGCTTATGTCTTAACTCTTCAGGCAAGGGAGCAGCATATCAGAAGAGAAAAGGCTTCCAGCAGTATTTGCTCCAACGAGGCACTCTGTGCATTGACAGCCAGCGTATATTTAAGTGCCATGGGAAAAGAAGGACTTAGGCAGGCAGCCACCCTTAGTATGTCAAAGGCTCATTATCTGGCGGAAAGGCTTTGCGGCATAGAAGGCTTTTCTATGGCCTATGAGGGGGATTATGTCAACGAATTTACAGTTGTTTATAACGGAAATTCAGGAAAACTGATGCAGGGACTGGAAAGCTATGGCATACTGGGAGGTCTTCCTCTTAAAGGGAAAGATTACGGTAAGATTATATGGTGTGCTACCGAAATGAATTCCAGGGAAGAGATAGATGAACTGATTGACAGGATTAAGGAGGTGTTAAGCCGTGAAGTTGATATTTGAAAAGAGTAAGGACGGAAGAGGAAGTGTTCTTCTGCCGCCTTGTGATGTACCGGAGACAGAGCTGAAATCCTGCTATAAAAGAGAAAAAGAACTTCGCCTTGAAGCCTTGCCGGAAACGGATATCAGCAGGCATTATACAGAGCTTGCAGACCGGGTCTACGGAGTTAACAATGGCTTTTATCCTCTGGGTTCCTGTACTATGAAATACAACCCCAAAATAAATGATGAGATAGCGGGACTTCCGGGATTTGCGGATATCCATCCCCTTCAGCCGGATCAAACCGTCCAGGGAGCTTTGGAAGGTTTATATAAGGCAGAGGAATATCTTGATGAAATCACCGGTATGGACCATTTTACCTTTCAGCCGGCGGCAGGTGCCCATGGCGAGTTTACCGGGCTTAAGCTGATAAAAGCGTACCATGAAAAAAGGGGGGACAGTAAAAGAAATAAGATTATTGTGCCGGATTCCGCTCATGGAACCAATCCAGCCAGTGCAGCTATGGCAGGCTTTGAGGTTATTAATATACCTTCTGCTGAAAAAGGCCTGGTGGATATCGAAGCTCTTAAAGGTGCCGTGGGAGAAGATACGGCAGGCTTTATGCTGACAAATCCCAATACACTGGGGTTGTTTGATGAGAATATTTTAGCGATTACAAAAATCGTACATGAAGCGGGCGGCTTAAACTATTATGACGGAGCCAACCTGAATGCCATTATGGGAATAGCAAGACCCGGAGATATGGGGTTTGATGTGATGCATCTTAACCTTCATAAGACCTTCTCAACTCCTCACGGGGGAGGCGGTCCCGGAAGCGGACCTGTAGGCTGCAAGGAAGTCCTGGCGCCTTTTCTTCCGATTCCAAGAGTGGTAAAGGAAGGAAATTGCTACGCCCTTTTGGAAGAAGGGGCAGATTCCATAGGAAGGGTAAGGGGCTTTTACGGTAACTTCCTTGTGATTGTCAGAGCCTTAACCTATATTCTGACACTGGGCGGTGACGGGCTAAAGAGTACATCCGAAAATGCAGTACTAAATGCAAATTATCTGATGGAGGGGTTAAAAGATACCTATACGGTCCCCTTTGCCGGACACTGTATGCATGAATTTGTAATCAGTCTGGAGGAACTAAAGAAAGAAACGGGAGTATCTGCTCTGGATATGGCAAAGGCTCTTTTAGATTACGGTGTACATCCACCTACCATGTATTTCCCGTTGATTGTACATGAGGCATTTATGCTGGAACCTACGGAAACAGAAAGCAGAGAAAATCTTGACAGGGTAATTGCTATTTATAAAGAACTTTATGAAGCGGCAAAAAATAATCCCGAAGAGGTTAAGAATAGTCCGAAAAAAACTGTAATCGGACGCCCGGATGAAGTAATGGCGGCAAGAAATCCCGTTATCCGCTATGAATTTCCTGTCTAATGGCATAGAAGTAATTGGTACATGTGTTTGCCGGACACCTCGTCCGGTATTAGGATATCAGGCAGGAGGAAGTCAAGTGATAAGAAAACTTAGCTACTGTATCGCAAAAGGTACGAACGCTTATGAAAATCTGGCATTGGAGGAATATCTTTTAGAGCATGTAAATCCGGGAGAATGTCTTTTGTATCTCTGGCAGAATGAAAAAACGGTCGTTATCGGCAAGAATCAGAACCCCTGGAAGGAATGCCGCAATGAAGAATTACATGCTGACGGCGGAAGATTGGTAAGGAGGCTTTCCGGCGGCGGTGCGGTTTTTCATGATCTTGGCAATCTTAACTTTACCTTTCTTATACGCAAAGAGGATTATGATGTTAAGAAGCAGATGACGGTAATTGTAGAAGCAGTTCAGGCACTGGGGATACCGGCAGAGATAAACGGGAGAAATGACATAACAGCAGATGGGAAGAAATTCTCCGGCAACGCCTATTACACGGATGGAATCCATTCTTATCATCACGGAACCATTTTGATAAATGTAGATAAGGAAAAGCTTTCCAGGTATCTGAACGTATCCAGGGAGAAGCTTGTTTCAAAAGGCGTGGACTCTGTAAAAGCAAGAGTGGTAAACCTTAAGGAATTCAGAGAGGACCTTACTGTTTCCATGGTAAGGGAAGAGCTGGTAAAAGCCTTTTCCAAGATTTATGGACTGTCCTGTGAGAGCTTTGACATGGGTAATTTGGAAGAAGAAGTACTGGAAGAACTTACAGCGAAATTCTCCTCCTGGGAATGGAATCTGGGAGGAAAGCTTTCCTTTGATTACCGGATGGAAAGGCGCTTTGAATGGGGCAGTGCAGAATTGGAGTTACAAGTTGAAAAAGGAACAATATCTGATTTGAGGGTTTATTCCGATGCCATGGAAGTTGTTGTTTTTAATCAGATAAGGGACGCTTTGATGGGCTGCCGCTTTAGCAGTAAAGCCATGACAGAGCAGTTGTTTGGATTAAAGCAGAAGGAACCGGATATGGCGTATATCCTTTGTGACATGACAGCTATGATAGCAGATGAAAAAATATAGGGTTAAAAAGGAGAAACCGATGGATGTAAAATACCAGCTCATTGTAATAGGTGCCGGACCGGGAGGCTATGAGGCTGCAATACGGGCAGCACAGCTAGGGCTTAAAACTGCCATAGTAGAAGAGGGGGAGCTTGGCGGAACCTGCTTAAACAAAGGCTGTATTCCAACAAAGACGCTGCTTCACAGCTCCAATCTGTACTATGAAACGAAGAATTTTGAAGAATTAGGGCTGACAATACCCGAAGTATCCTATGACCTTGGTAAAATCTATGAGAGAAAAGACCGGATAGTAGAAAAAATACGCAGTGGAATCGGCAGTCTCTTAGAGGCAAATAAAATTGATGTTTTTCATGCCAGAGCTGTTGTGGAAGGCGCAGGACAGGTAAAGCTCTATTTTAAAGAAAACGGCGAAGAAAGATATCTGGGAGGGGAAAACCTGCTCCTTGCCACAGGCTCAAAGCCTTTCCTGCCGCAGGTGCAAGGAATAGAACTGCCCGGGGTTATGACAAGTGATGAAATCCTGGAAGGAAAATGTGAATTTAATAAGCTTGTGATTGTAGGCGGAGGTGTTATTGGCTGTGAGTTTGCCACAATCTTTGGCCAGTTCGGAACCAGCGTGGAAATTGTGGAAGCAGCGGATAGAATACTACCCTCCCTTGAGAAGGAACTTTCCAGGAGTGCTTCCATGAACCTTAAGAAAAAAGGAGTTATCATCCATACAAAGACAAGGCTTGAAAAGATTGAAGAAAGTGTCAGTGACGGTAAGAGAGAATTAAAGATAAGTGCTTCTGCCGGCGGAGACATAAAGGAACTTATGGCAGAGGCAGTCCTTGTATGTATTGGAAGGAAGTCAAATACAGACCATTTATTTGCAGAAGGTGTACGGCTTGAACTGGACAGAGGAAGGATAAAAACCAATGAGAGGTTTATGACGGAAGTCCCCGGCATTTATGCTATCGGAGATGTGACGGGAGGTATTTTACTGGCTCACAATGCATCTGCGCAGGGAATTGCCGCAGCAGAGTATATTGGGCAGGGAAGGAGTGTGGTGAACTTAGATACCATACCTTCCTGTGTTTATATGAATCCGGAGATAGCTTCTGTAGGACTGTCCGAAGAGGAAGCCAGGGAAAAGGGCTATGAAGTGGTTGCCGGTAAATATCCAATGGCCGGTAACTGCAAGACCGTTCTTTCCATGGATGAAAGAAGCTATATAAAGGTTGTAGCAGAGAAAGAAACCGGCAAGCTGCTTGGCGCCCAGATGATTTGTGCCAGAGCAACTGATATGATTGGGGAATTTTCTCTGGCTATAGCAAACGGTCTCACGGTAGAAGAGATGCACTGTGCTGTAAGGCCCCATCCAACCTATGAAGAGGGAATTACGGAGGCTTTGGCAGATATACTTACCGGAGCGATACATTTGATGCCTAAGAAGTAAAGGCAGGGAGTAAGCAAGAAAATTTACTTAATATTTATAACCCCATAGGGGCAGGAGCAAAATATCTTATAAAGAAAATTGTGAGCTAAATGTTTTATTAAAAACAATAAAGCCGGTTTTATTTTATCTGTTATTTTGTTACTGCCCTATCTTTTATTGGGTTTATGGATTATCAGGTTTTATCGGCGGTATAGAAAATAATTTGTCGAAATGTTGAATGGTAAGTAAAAGTCCTTTTCTTTTACCCGGATATATGGTATGATGTATATAACAGAAAAGAAAGAATATATCAGAAAATCTGATATAAAAGGAGAGAAACTTTGGATAAATCCATCAGTCTGGATTTGGATGATAAAAAAAGAATGGCTCAGGTAGCAAAAGCCTTGTCAGCCGAGATACGGATTGAAATATTAAGGCTTTTGTGTGGGAATAGCTATAACATTAATGAGATTGCAGAGCAATTAAAGCTGCCCCAGTCCTCTGCCGCAACTCATGTTAAGCTTCTGGAAGAAGCGGGATTAATAGAAACAGAGCTTATGCCTGCCATCAGAGGCTCTATGAAAATATGCAAAAGGGCAATTACCTCTGTTGAGTTTCTGGTAAAGACGGATTTGGAAGAAGATGCAAAATTCATCCATATGCCCATCGGAAATTTCGTGGATTACTATGTAGAACCCACCTGTGGAATTGTAAGCGAAAGAGGGTACATTGATGAAGAAGATGAGCCGCGCTGCTTCTACAATCCTGCCCGTACACAAGCGAAACTGTTATGGTTTGGCAAAGGCTATGTGGAGTACCGTTTTTCTAATCATTTGCTGACAAACAGGCAGTTAAAGAGCATGGAAATATCCATGGAGCTTTGTTCAGAGGATCATGAATATAACATGGATTATCCGTCGGATATTACTCTGTGGATTAATGGCATAGAAGCAGGGACCTGGACCTGCCCCGGCGACTTTGGGGGAAGAAGAGGGAAGCTAAATCCTTCCTGGTGGCCGGATAAGAATACACAATATGGTATCCTAAAGACCTGGAAGCTCACAAGGGAAGAAACCTTTATTGACGAACTGCCCGTAAGTCCTCTTACCCTTGAGGCATACCACCTGGAGGCCAATGCATTTATATCAGTTAAGCTTGGAATAAAAGAGGATGCAAAGCATGCGGGAGGAGTCAACCTGTTTGGGAGCGGCTTTGGTGATTACCAGCAGGATATCCGAATGAAGTTCGTGTTTTAACGGAAGGACAAAAGGCAATCAAGAATACAGTGAATAGAAGAAATAAGGAGGAAGGCTATGAGACAGGAATTATTGAAAAGTTTCAAGGAGATATTTGGTGAGAGAGAACCGGAACTTTTCTTTGCGCCGGGAAGAGTAAATCTGATTGGTGAGCATACGGATTATAACGGAGGACATGTATTTCCCTGTGCTCTGACTATCGGTACCTATGGTGCTGCAAGAAAAAACGGAGAGAAGGTATTACGTTTTTATTCCCTTAACTTTAAAGAACTGGGAGTGATTGAGGTAGCTCTGGAAAATCTCATATATGACAGTAAGGATGACTGGGCAAATTATCCAAAAGGTGTTATAAAAACAATAAAAGAGAAAGGATATGCTATTGAAGAAGGCTTGGATATGTTATATTATGGTAATATTCCCAATGCTTCCGGCTTATCCTCCTCCGCATCCGTGGAAGTGCTGACAGGCTTTATCCTAAAGGAGTTATTTGACTTTGATATCAGCCTTATTGATATTGCACTGATAAGCCAGTACGCAGAGAATCATTTTATTGGGGTGAATTGCGGCATTATGGATCAGTTCTCCATTGCTATGGGTAAAAAAGACCATGCCATATTCCTGGATACCAGTGATTTATCCTATGAATATGCGCCTATTAAGCTGAAAGATTCTAAGATTGTTATTGCTTGCAGCAACAAAAAGAGAGGTCTTGGAGATTCAAAATATAATGAAAGAAGGCAGGAATGTGAGGATGCCCTTGCAGCTCTGCAAAAACAGGTAAATATTAAGGCTCTTGGAGAACTAAAGGAAGATGAGTTTGAAAAGTTCAAGGATGCCATTGGAGACCCCATCCGTACGAAACGTGCAAGGCATGCGGTATATGAAAACCAAAGAACCATAAAGGCGGTGGAAGCTCTGAAAGCAGGAAATATTGCTTTGTTTGGAGAATTGATGAATGCATCCCATGTATCCCTCCGGGATGATTATGAGGTTACAGGAATTGAACTTGATACTCTGGTAGAAGCTGCCTGGAAACAGGAAGGTGTTATTGGTTCCCGTATGACAGGAGCAGGCTTTGGAGGCTGTACGGTAAGTATTGTAAGGGATGACTGTGTGGATTCCTTTATCCGGGAGGTTGGAAAAATTTATGAAGATAAAATAGGGTATAAGGCTGATTTTTATGTAGTAGAGGTTGGCGGCGGCCCTGTAAGATTATAGTCTTTGAAACCTTATGAGGATTGAATAAGCAAAAAGAAAGGAAGGAAAAAAGTATGGCAATATTAGTATTAGGCGGAGCAGGATATATCGGTTCCCATACCGTTTATGAATTGATTGATAAAGGCGAGGATGTGGTCATTGCAGATAATCTGGAAACCGGATATAGGGAAGCCGTTCATCCCAGGGCCAGATTTTATCAGGGAGATATCCGTAACAGGGAATTTGTTGACAGTGTATTTGACAAGGAGAAAATCGATGCGGTAATTCACTTTGCTGCCAACTCACTGGTTGGGGAAAGTATGACTAACCCTTTAAAATATTATGATAACAACCTTTGCGGAACAAAGGTCCTCTTAGAATCCATGATTGCCCATGATGTGAAGAAGATTGTCTTCTCTTCTACGGCAGCTACCTATGGCGAGCCGGAAAAGGTACCCATCATAGAGACCGATAAGACGGAACCTACCAATTGCTACGGTGAAACCAAGCTTTCTATGGAGAAGATGTTTAAGTGGACGGACAGAGCCCACGGCCTTAAATATGTTTCCCTGCGTTATTTTAACGCCTGCGGAGCTCATAAGAGCGGACAGATCGGAGAGGCACACAACCCTGAAACCCATCTGATACCCTTAGTGCTTCAGGTTCCTAATAAGAAAAGGGAAGCCATCAATATTTATGGAGATGATTATGATACCAAGGACGGTACCTGTGTAAGAGATTATATCCATGTCACAGATCTGGCACAGGCACACATTCTTGCCGTAGAATACCTGATGAAGGGTAACGAAAGTGATATCTTCAATCTGGGTAACGGGGTAGGATTTACAGTAAAGGAAATAATCGAAGCATCCAAAGAAGTTACCGGTATGGATATCCCTGCTGTTATTTCACCAAGAAGAGCCGGAGATCCTGCGAAGCTGATTGCCTCCAGTGAGAAGGCTAAAAGAATTCTTGGCTGGAAGCCGGAATTTGTAGATGTAAAAGAAATTATAGCAACGGCCTGGAAATGGCACCAGACACATCCGGACGGCTATAAAACCAAATAAGAAGTGAAAATTAAAAGAGAATTTTCATATCCTATTTAAGCAGTCTGGCCAGACTGCGATATGCACGGAGGATTATCATGATTTATTCATACATCAGGGCATTGGCGGAATATGCGCTAAATGCCGGGCTAATACAAAAAGAAGACAGATGTTATACTATTAACAGGCTTTTGGAAGCACTTAACTTAGAGGAGTATGAAGAACCCCAGGGTGCGGCAGAAGCGCCTGCTGTACCAGGAAACCTGGAAGACATACTAAGGGGACTACTGGACTATGCAGCGGACAAAGGCATTCTTAAAAGTAACAGTATTGTTTACAGAGATTTATTTGACACGAAGCTTATGGGACTTTTGCTTCCCACTCCTTCCGAAGTAATACATAAGTTTTATGCGCTGTATGAAGAGAGCCCCAGGAAGGCAACGGATTATTATTATAAATTAAGCCAGGATTCTGACTACATCCGCAGGTACCGTATTGTGAAGGATAGAAAATGGGTTACAAAGACGGAATATGGCAATATTGATATCACCATAAACCTTTCGAAACCGGAAAAGGACCCCAAAGCCATTGCAGAAGCCAAATTAAAAAAGCAAAGCGGCTATCCCAAATGTCTTTTATGTGTGGAAAATGAGGGCTATGCCGGCAGAGTGGACCATCCTGCCAGACAAAACCATAGAATTATACCTGTTATAATAAATAATCAGGAATTTGGGTTTCAGTATTCCCCCTATGTTTATTACAATGAACATTGTATTGTACTAAACAGGGAACATACACCGATGAAAGTGGACAAAGAGGCCTTTCGTAAGCTCTTTGACTTTGTAAAGCTCTTTCCCCATTATTTTGTCGGTTCCAATGCAGACCTTCCGATTGTAGGCGGTTCCATCCTGACCCATGACCATTTTCAGGGAGGAAATTATGCCTTTGCCATGGCAAAGGCACCGGTTGAAAAAGAATTTAAGATAAAAGGCTATGAGAAAGTACAGGCAGGTATTGTAAAATGGCCAATGTCTGTAATTCGTCTTAAAAGCAGAGAAGCAGAGGAACTGATTGAACTGGGGGATTATATCTTAAAGTCCTGGCGGAATTATACCGATGAAGAGGCCTTTATCTATGCCTATTCCGATTCTCCTGGTAAGATTCTTAGCAACCGGGAAGTGAAAGAAAGAATGCAGTCAGGGAAGGGAGACTTAGAACCTCATAATACCATAACCCCTATTGCCAGAAGAAAAGACGGGATATATGAATTCGATCTTGTACTTCGAAATAATGTAACAACAAAAGAGCATCCCCTTGGCGTTTACCATCCTCATAGTGAGCTTCACCATATTAAGAAGGAAAATATCGGGCTTATCGAGGTAATGGGGCTTGCAGTACTGCCTGCCCGCTTAAAGGAAGAGATGGAAGAGCTTCAAGGTGCCATTCTTTCGGGAAGAGAGATAGGAAAAGAAGAGGAAATCTATAAGCATAAGGAATGGATGGAAGACTTCTTACCTAAGTATCAGGAAATCAATGCAGAAAATATTAATGATATCCTGCAGGAAGAGATAGGACTGGTATTTTTAAAGGTGCTGGAGCATGCCGGTGTCTATAAGAGAGATGCAGCCGGACAAAAAGGCTTTGAAAGATTTATAGCACAATTAAACAATAGATAAAATATGGATTAATGAATCGCCCTTCTATGATAGCATACAAACATAGGAGGGTTATTTTTATTACGAAAAATAATAGAAATGAATATGTTACATTATTGATTTTAGCACGGAATTAATGTTAAAGTTGGAATGTGTACATTCCGTAGATAAATAATAGAATTAAATTCTTGAAAGGTTTCGTTTTGGTCATATACAGTCCATAATATTGTATTATGATCTTATAATCAATCAAAAGGTTAAAAGAATCTTAAAAGGCAGGAAATCAGTAGAATGAAACAAGAATTTGACTTAGAAAGATACATGACAAATGGGGTGGAGAATATCGTAAAAGGGGCATTAAAGGCTTCCCTTTTTAATCCAAAAGAGAGCATCTTCATGGCGAAGTATGCACTCTCCAGCAAGAAATCTGCTGCTATAAGAAGAAGGGCAGAAGAGGCAGGAGAGCACATCCCGGCATTCTTAATTGCCAGTATTACAAGCAAATGCAATTTGCACTGTGCAGGCTGCTATGCAAGAGCCAACCATGCATGTCATGATGAGGAAGAAAAGAAGCAATTGACGGACAAGGAATGGATAGCTGTTTTTGAAGAGGCAAAGGAAATCGGCGTTGGTTTTATTTTACTTGCCGGAGGAGAACCCTTAATCAGAAAAGATGTTATAGAAGCCGCCGCAAATATCCCTGATATCTTATTTCCGGTTTTTACAAATGGAACTCTCATTGGAGAACAATACATAAAACTTTTTGATAAACATAGAAACCTGGTCCCCATATTAAGCATTGAAGGCAGGGAAGAAGTGACGGATACAAGGCGCGGAACAGGGGTATATAAGAAACTCTTCCAATCTATGAAATTATTGCACCAGGAAGGGATTTTATTTGGTGCCTCAGTAACGGTTACAACAGAGAATATAAAAGAAGTTACTTCCCCGGAATTTTTAAACCAACTTTATCAAAAAGGCTGTAAGGTGGTTATATATGTTGAATTCGTACCGGTGAGTGAAGAAGCGCAGGAACTTGCGCCGGGAGAATATGAGAGGGAATACTTAAACACAGCATTAACGGATATCAGAGAACACTATGAGGATATGGTATGTATATCATTTCCGGGAGATGAAAAAACTTCCGGAGGCTGTCTTGCGGCAGGACGAGGATTCTTTCATATCAATTCCCAGGGAGGTGCGGAACCCTGTCCCTTTTCTCCTTATTCCGATATCAATGTACGGGATTCCTCATTAAAAAAAGCCCTGCAATCGAAGCTGTTCGTAAGGCTTAGGGAGGGGAATGTTCTTATGGAAGAGCATGCAGGCGGCTGCGTTCTTTTTGAGAAAAGAGAGCTGGTGGAGGAACTTTTGAATAGTAAAGTCAGAGAGTAAAAAGAGTTTACCTCCAAAACAGTTTATTCTATGTTAAAATGGTACCATAAACGCACATTACATTCAGGAAAGAGGTTAACATGAGATTAGGGATTGCAGGCACCGGTATGATTGTTAAGGAATTCCTTACGATAATACCATTATTAAAAAATATTGAAGTCGCTGCTATCTGCGGCAGGAAGTCAAGTGAAACAAAATTGCAGGAACTGTCGGAGAATTATAGCATTAAAGATGTATTCACCGACTATGATGAATTTTTAAGCAGTTCTATTGATACGGTATATGTTGCGGTGCCCAATAGCCTGCACTTTGAGTACGCAAAAAGAGCACTTGAGGCAAGCAAGAATGTTATTCTGGAAAAGCCTTTTACCTCTACCTATACGGAAGCACTGGAATTGTGCAGGCAGGCAAAAGAAAAGCAGCTTTTTCTCTTTGAGGCAATCACAACACTTTATTTACCCAATTATCAAAAAATCCGTGAGCTGATACCGGTACTTGGAAACATTAAAATTATACAGTGCAACTATTCCCAATATTCCAAAAGGTATGACAGCTTTAAAGAGGGAGTCATCCTTCCGGCTTTTGATGCAGAGCTTTCAGGCGGTGCGTTGATGGACTTAAATATTTATAACATCCATTATATTACAGGACTTTTCGGCAGGCCAAAGAACGTCGAATATTACCCCAATATAGAAAAAGGGATAGACACTTCCGGCATTTTAATATTGGAGTATGATACCTTTCAATGTACCTGCATTGGTGCAAAAGACTGCAAGGCTCCTATTGCCAATAATATTCAGGGGGACAAAGGCTGCATCTGTCAGAATACCCCGGCTAATGTCTGTGAGGGCTTTGAGGTTATCTTAAATAACGGAGAAGTTCAGGCTGTGAATGAAAATTGCTATCCGCACCGCATGGTAAATGAATTTATTGAATTTGAAGCTATGATAACCAAAAAGGATTTTAAGAAATGTTTCCAATTGCTTGAACACAGCCTCACAGTATGCGAAATACAGGCTATCGCCAGAAAAAAGGCTGGAATTATATTTCCGGCTGATTCAATTGTCATATCTTCTGTATTTTAAGATAAGAATTTCTATGGTATAATTAGCCATAATAAAGCATAGGGCACATTTGTGACAGCAGATAGAGACTATGACAAGCATAAGGAAAATAAAGGATAAGCATATGTATAATATTCTGATTGTAGAGGACGATATTACCATAGCCTCCCTCTTAAGGGAAAATCTTATGAAATGGGGATTTGGGGCAGAGGGCGTGAAGGATTTTAACAGGGTGGCAGAGGAGGTTACTGAAATAAAGCCCCATCTGGTGCTTTTGGATATTTCCCTGCCCTATTACAATGGTTTTTACTGGTGCAGTGAGATTCGAAAGAAATCAAAAGTACCAATTATCTTTTTAACTTCCCATACGGAAAATCTGGATTTGGTCATGGCTATGAATATGGGCGGAGATGATTATATTACCAAGCCTTTTTCCATGGATGTACTGATTGTTAAGATACAGGCACTTTTAAGAAGAACTTATGATTATTATGTAGAGAGCAAGACTCTTGAGGTGAGAGGAGTATCTTTGGACCTTTCGGATACCAATCTTAAGTCAGAGGGAAAAGAAGCCGAGCTTACAAAAAATGAATTTAAAATAATGAAGATTTTAATGGAAAATAAAAACAGGGTTGTATTAAGGGAAGAGATCATGGAAGCTTTATGGGACAGTGAATATTTTGTGGACGATAATACCTTAACGGTAAATGTCAACCGTCTTCGCAAGAAGTTAGAGGATATGGGATTAAAGGAGTTCATTCAGACGAAGAAAGGCATGGGGTACCTGATTCATGATTAAAGAATACATTGGCTACCGGCGATTGGCAATTTTTGTACTGCTGATGGTATGGGCCTTTTTTCCATTAACACATTACCTGTATGGACAGCCAATGGCCTCCATTTTTTATTCCTGCATGATACTGACCTTTTTGTGTATAATCTATTTTGCATTTGATTATATGGCATTTTCGAGAAAGAAAAAAAAGATGGAATTCATACTTACGGAGCTCTCCATCGAGCCCAGGGAACTTCCTCTTGCGGACAATTCACTGGAAAGGGATTATCAGGAAATGATTTTGAGCCTTTACCGGGAGATGAAGAAGAATCTTGCTGTTATGGAGACGGAGCACCAGGAGCAGATGGAGTATTATACTATGTGGGTGCATCAGATTAAGACACCCATATCCGCCATGGAACTTTCCCTTAAGAATATAAAAACACCAGAAAGCCGCGTAATTGAAGGAGAACTGTTTAAGATAGAGCAGTATGTGGAAATGGCTCTTCATTATGTGAAGATGAAAAACCTTTCTTCGGATCTTGTAATCAGAGAATATGAGGTATCCGGTATTGTAAAGGCAAGCGTGAAAAAGTATGCCTCTTTGTTTATCAATAAGAAGCTCTCAGTTTCCATTGACCCTGTAACGATGTATGTCAGAACGGACAGCAAGTGGCTTTCCTTCTTGATTGAACAGCTCTTATCCAATGCCATAAAGTACACAAATGAAGGCGGAATTTACGTTCGTTTTGCGAAAAATACACTTATTATCGAGGACACGGGAATCGGCATCCGCGAAGAGGATAAAGAGAGGATATTTGAAAAAGGATATACGGGCTATAATGGAAGAATTGACAAGAAGGCAAGCGGAATCGGCCTTTACCTTGTTAAAAAGGTCTCGGAAAGCCTTGCAATTAAAATACGTATAGAGTCAAAGCTGGGGAAAGGCACAAAGGTTATCTTAAGTTTTCCGGACAGTGAGAAGCTTGATTTTGAATGAATTTCCTAATGTGACAGAATTGTAAGAAAAGAGGTCCCATTTGTAATGTAAATCAATGGCATGGATAGTTTCCCTGATTTATAATTTCTACAGGCTCAAGATAAGCAAATACAGAAATTATAAAAATATTAAATGGAAGTTTGATATTCATGAAAGGGGATAACATGGAATTACTACAGGTACAGAATTTAAAAAAGGTATATAACACCAGACTGGGCGGACAGCAGGTACAGGCCCTTCACAATGTTTCTTTTGACATAGGAAAGGGAGAATTCGTTGCAATCATGGGGGCTTCCGGTTCCGGAAAGACCACACTTTTAAACATCATTGCTTCTTTGGATAAAGCAACCTCAGGAGAAATATTCCTTGAGGGAAAGGGGCTTTCTGTAATAAAGGACAGAGAGCTGTCCGCATTTCGAAGAACGAATTTAGGCTTCGTATTCCAGGATTTTAATCTTCTTGACAATTTCTCGGTAAAGGATAATATCCTTCTTCCGCTGGTACTCTCAGGAGAAGCTATAAAGGTCATGGAAGAAAAGCTTATGCCCCTTGTCAAACGCCTTGGAATTGAAAAGCTGTTAGAGAAGTATCCTTACGAGATATCCGGCGGGGAAAAGCAAAGAACTGCTATGGCAAGAGCGTTTATTACGGGACCGAAGCTGATATTGGCGGATGAGCCTACCGGCGCGCTGGATTCCAAATCTTCTTCTCTGGTGCTTTCCCTGTTTGAAGAATTGAATAAAAATGGGCAGACCATTCTTATGGTAACCCATAGTGCTATGGCTGCCAGTTATGCAAAGAGAGTGCTTTTTATAAAGGATGGGGATTTGTTCAGCCAGGTATATAAGGGAGAGGATTCCAAGAAGGAATTTTTTGATAAGATAGTTTCCACACTTTCCGTATTATCCGAGGGAGGTGCTGACATTGGCTAAGAGCTTTTACTTGCGGATGGCAGCAAACAATTTAAAAAGGGATAAACGGATGTATGTGCCGTTTGCCATTTCTTATATCATCTTTGCGGCTATTTATTTTATGGTAATAACCCTGATGACCACGGACGGGTTAAAAAATGTTCCGGCCGGAGAAAGCCTTCAGTCATTGTTTGCTTTTGGTATGGTTATTATGAGCCTTATGGCAGTCATTTTTTTGGTGTATATCAACAGCTTCCTGATAAAAAGAAGAAAAAAGGAATTCGGACTTTATGGAATTCTAGGGTTGGAAAAACGCCACGTGGGCAGGATAATCTTTGAGGAAAACCTTATCTTAAGTACTCTGTCTCTCATCCTTGGCATTGTATCGGGCTGTGTGTTTGGCAATCTGATATTTCTTTTATTGCTTCATACCCTAAGGGTATCACCGGACAGCCGCTTTTCCCTGCCTTGGCAGGCATTTGCCTATACCGCTGTGCTTTTCTTAGTTGTATTTGTTATCAATACCGCCTTTAATTTTATTCAGGTAAGGCTTGCCAATCCCATAGACCTTCTTAAGGGCGGGAATATCGGGGAGAAGAAAGTGCGTTTTATCTTTCTAAAGTCAATTG
Organism: Anaerocolumna xylanovorans DSM 12503; assembly: GCF_900143645.1. GTDB lineage: Bacteria > Bacillota > Clostridia > Lachnospirales > Lachnospiraceae > Anaerocolumna > Anaerocolumna xylanovorans. Next base: position 935,124 of record NZ_FRFD01000003.1, read on the forward strand.
CGGGTTTCGTAATGCTTGTGATTGCTTATTATATGGCTAATACCGTAACAAGCGGGGTTGCGGCAATTTCCAAATTCTTTCTGGCAGTACTGCTGGTAATAGCAGGTACTTATTTGCTGTTTCAGGCTGGAAGCCAGTTTGTTTTAAAAATCCTGAAAGGGAGAAAGAATTTTTATTACAAGGCAAAGAACTTTATAGCAGTCTCCGGCATGTTCCAGCGTATGAAACAAAATGCGGCAGGATTAGCAACTATCTGCATCCTTTCTACCATGGTGCTGGTTACAATATCCACCTGCGGCGCGCTTTATATTGGCCAGGAGGATATCCTTCATGAGATAAATCCAAATGATATTACTATTACGGTATGGAGGCCGGTAGATGACGGTCAGATTGAAAGGATTACCGAGACAATAAAGAAGGAAGCCGATAAGAATTCTGTAACAGTTGAAGATATGTACAGGTACCGTTCCTATTCTTCCATGTTATTTTTAATAGACGGAAAGTTATATCCCTATGGAAGCAAGGAAATAGGTAATGGCAATGGTATGTCTAATATGGATTTATTCGGCTATGCAAAAGACATTCAGATTATTCCCTTATCCGATTATCTGTCCGTTACCGGTGATAAGAAGTCCTTGTCAGAAAAAGAAGTTCTTTTTTTGACAGATGAGAAGACGGCTGAAAAGATAAACGTTGATAAGCTTGCCGACAGTTTCACTATCAAAGATACTATAACAAGTTCAAAATTCCTGGAGGGAAAGAACGGAAAAGTTGGTGATATATTCATAGTAACGGCAGACGAAAAGAGCGGAGAGGCACTTATCCGCCAATGGCTTGCAGAATCCACGGAAAATGCTTTTACAAACAAGTTTATCATTAATCTAAAAGGAGATGAAGCTAAACTTTTAGATTTCTCCAGAAATATAGAAAGTCCGGTGACCCTCATTGCAGCAGAAAATGCACAGGGAGAAGCAGGTACAACCAGAGTGGAGGCTATCTATTCACAACGTGTGGAGGGATACAGCGTATATGGCGGATTGCTGTTTTTAGGCATATTTTTTACTGTCATGTTCCTGTCCGCCACGGTACTTATTATCTATTTCAAACAGGTATCGGAGGGCTACGATGACAGAGACAGGTATGTAATACTTCAAAAAGTCGGAATGGATGATATTGAAGTGAAGAGGACGATTAACAGGCAGATTTTGATGGTATTTTTCCTTCCTCTTTTAGCGGCAATGTTCCACGTAGCTGCAGCAAGGCATATGATAATAAAGATGTTAGAGGCATTTTCTTTAACCAATGTCACACTTACAACCTGGTGCATTATAATTTGCAGCATAGTATTTACTCTTATCTATGTCATTGTCTATAAGCTTACTGCAAAAGTATATTATAAAATCATAAAATTTTGACAGATATATTCCTATAATAAAGCAAATTATGTAATAAAATAAATCGGGCCCTGAATACTTAAAATCATAAGAATTCAGGGCTTGTTTCCATGCGTGTATTATTTTTTGGTATTTTGTGTTATAATCTATGCTGTAATATATATTATTACACAACGATTACGAAAAAGGAAAATTGGGTTAAGGAAAGAGGTTATTGTGTACTCATCAAAGGAAATTAGTGTTTTTGATATTATAGGGCCTAATATGATAGGGCCATCCAGTTCCCATACGGCAGGAGCTCTGCGTATTGCAAGGCTGGCTGCCAATATGGTAAAGAAGCCGATAAAGCATGTGACTTTTATTCTGTACGGGTCATTTGCCATGACTTACAAAGGGCATGGTACGGACAGGGCATTGGTTGCGGGAATCTTAGGATATGATACAGAGGATAAGAGAATCAAGGAATCTTTCCGCTATGCAAAAGAAGCAGGTCTTTCTTACGAGTTTCAGACTGACAGAGAGAAAAAAGATGTCCATCCTAATACCGTAGACATATTTATTACGGATGAGGCGAACGAAGAAACAGCAGTCACCGGGATATCGGTAGGCGGCGGAAGAGCGGAAATTAAGAAAATTGATGGTGTGGAGATAGATTTATCGGGAGATTACCATACCGTCGTAATAAAACACAGGGATTTAACCGGTGTGGTAGCTTCTATCACCCATATATTAAGCGAATTTTCTATCAATATCGCTTTTATGAAGCTGTACCGTGAAAATAAAGGAGCCGTTGCCTATTCCATCATTGAAGCAGATGATGCCATAGAAAGCTCGGTGGTTGAGAAAATAGAAGAGCTTCCCAGTGTGTACCAGGCTTTTCTGATCGAGAAGCTGTAAATAAAAGGGAAGGACAAACATAATACAGGAGTTTAAAAGATGGAATTTAAAACAGGCAAAACACTGCTTCAATTATGCAGAGAAAAGAATCTTCCCATATCAGAAATCATGCTGCTTCGGGAAACAGAGATAAGCCAGATGGGCCGTGAAGAAATATATCATAGGATGAGCCATTCCTGGGATATTATGAAGGATGCTGCAAAAGGTGCTTTAAAGGGAGACTTAAAATCCATGGGTGGTTTAATTGGCGGGGAGTCCTTAAAGCTGACTAGCAGGCGGGTATCAGGAGAACCTACTGCCTGCGGGCAATTAGTATCAAAGGCAGTTTCCTATGCCATGGGAGTTCTCGAAGTTAACAGCTCCATGGGATTAATTGTGGCAGCTCCGACAGCAGGTTCCTCGGGAGTGATCCCCGGCACCTTTTTGGCTATTCAGGAGGAATATGGATTTACAGATAAACAGATGGTAATGGCATTATTTACGGCAGGAGCAATTGGTTACCTGATAACATACAATGCCACGATAGCAGGGGCAGAAGGGGGCTGTCAGGCAGAGGTAGGGAGCGCCTCCGCTATGGCAGCAGCGGCGGTAACCGAGCTGTTGGGAGGAAGCGCAGAAGCCTGCTTTCATGCAGCAACCAGTGCCATTTCCAATCTCTTGGGGCTGGTGTGTGACCCGATAGGAGGGCTGGTGGAAGCACCCTGCCAGCAGCGGAATGCCATTGGAGTATCCAATGCAATGATTTGTGCAGAGATAGCCCTAAGTGGCATAAGGAATCTCGTACCCTTTGATGAAGCAGTTGATGTCATGTACCGTGTCGGCAAAGGGCTGCCGGGAGAGCTTAGGGAAACCGCTCTCGGCGGAATGGCTGCCGCCCCCAGCGCCTGTGCATTATGCGGCTTGTGCAATTAAAAAATATCGAGCAATAGCTACAGGAATATAAGAAAGCCTTCTGGCAGAAAAGCAATTCTGCCAGAAGGCTTTCTTATATTTTTTCGTCTTTTTGTATCCGGATGATATTATTCTGAATAATAAGAAATGGATTAAAATGAGATTAAGATTACAAATATATCTTGACATCTAAATAGAAAATGATTATATTTTATTTATCAAATAATATTATACGTCATATAATATTGTAAAATAAAAAAACAGTTCGTTTTATGCTATTAACTGTCCAGGAAGTTTTGGAGGTAAGAATATAAATAATACATTAAAATATAGCAAAGAAGGGGTAATCATCAGTTGTAAAATGAAGAAAGCAGAAAGGGAGAAGTTATCATGGTATTTAATACAGGAGCTGCACTGTTAGATGCAATTGTGCTTGGTATTGTATCCAAGGATAGGGAAGGTACTTATGGTTACAAGATAACCCAGGATATCCGCCAGGTTATTGATATATCGGAATCGACCCTGTATCCGGTGTTAAGGCGTCTCCAGAAGGAGGATTGCCTGGAAGTCTATGATCTCGCCTTTGACGGCAGGAACAGAAGATATTATAAGATTACGGATAAAGGAAAAGCACAGCTAAGGCTTTATATAAAAGAGTGGAAGAATTATTCGGAAAAAATCAACAACATTTTTGTGGGGGTGGAATTCTTATGACTAGAACGGAATTTATGCAGGAGCTAAAGCGGCTGCTGTCCGACATACCGGAAGAAGAGAAAAGAGAAGCAATTGAATTCTATGACAATTATTTTGAAGAAGCAGGAAAAGACGAAGAAGAAAATGTCATCAAAGAATTAGGCTCACCGGCAGAAATTGCCGAAAGCATTAAGAAATCCCTGGAATACGGCAGCAAGGATACCGGATATTTTGCAGAGGATGGATATCACGAAGGCTATAAAGAAAAGGCAAACCTCCCCTCCTTTGAAAGACGTTTTACAGAAGACAGGAACAGGGAAAATAGCAGCAACGAAACATTTAGAGAAAACAGGTTTCCAAAAGAGGAAAAAAAGCAAAAGAAAGGTCCTGCTAATATACTGCTTGTAATCATCCTGGTTTTATTTGCCCTTCCTGTAGGACTTCCCATAGTAATTACGCTAGTCAGCCTGCTTGCTGCTGCCGTTGTTACCGTGGCAGCTATTTGGATTGCTTTTGTGGCAGTATCGGTTTCGCTGCTGATTGTAGGTGTTGTGATCGCAATTGTAGGAGTATTAAATCTTTCAGTGACACCTGCCGTTGGTCTAAGTCTTGCAGGCGGTGGGTTGATTGTTCTTGGAGTTGGTATTCTCTTTACAATTGCTACTGTTTGGATAGCAGGTAAAGCTTTGCCGGCAGTTATTGGCTGGGTAAAGCAAATCTTTGGAAGAATTTTTCGAAGAAGGAGGGCGTACGCATGAGGGTGTTTTTAAAAAATCTGTTCCGTATAGCGGGCGGTACTATTGCAGTCGGAATTGTATTAGTTATCGTCGCACTGGGCATGGATAACAGAGTGTATACAAAATGGCAGAACGTAGACATAAGTTACGGAGATGGCTGGGGCATATGGAATGGAGGCAGCAATTACGGAGAAGAAGTTTCGGCAGAGGATACGGAGGTAAAGGATACGGGCACCGACAATACTTATCCGGTGACCTATCAGAAAGTTAAGAGTCTGGATTTTCACATATTTGCCGGAAAGCTTTATATAAAAGAGGGAGATAAGTTCACTCTTGAGGTCAGGAATGAAGGAAAGAATAGAATAAGCAGTGAAGTTAAGAACGGAATATGGACATTGGAAGAAATAAACACAAAGCAGAAAGCTTCCGGCAAAGAAAACAAGATATCTGTATTTGGAATAGATATCGACCTTGATAATACAGTAAGTAGAAAGGATTTAACGGAAGTGTATGTAACCCTTCCAAAAGGTTTTACTGCGGATAAGATATCATTGTCTGTAGGAGCCGGAACAATTACCGCGGACAGCTTATCTGCTGATACCGGCAGTATTAAAGTAGGAGCCGGAACCTGCAGTATTGATAATCTTACTGTCAAAGACAGCTCCACTTATCAGGTAGATGCCGGGATGTTAGAAATTGAAAAAGGTATTATTAACGAAGGAACACTTACCTGTAATGCCGGAAAAATCGGAGTAGAAGATGGAACAATTCATAACAGTACAATCAGCTGCATGGCAGGTACGATTACTATAGGCGGCAGCATTACAGGGGACAGCAGCATAAGCACCTCTGTCGGAACTATTAATTTAGACCTTAAAGGAAAAGAGGAAGACTATAATTATACCATTGATTGTAATCTCGGCGCTCTGACACTTAATGGTACAAAGTATAACGGTATTAATAAGCATATTACGCAGAAAAATTCTGCCAAAAATAATATGACTCTAAGTTGTGATGTCGGTACAATATCAGTGAATATTGATTGAAAGGTTAAGGCAAGATAACCTTATTAAAGGAAAAAGCTTTTAAAATAAAAATAAAAAATAAAGAGTTGCTGCCGGAACTGACAGAACATGCAGGCAGCAGGAAAGGTGTGGAATATGGAAAATAAAAAATTATACCGTTCAAAAAGAAACAGAATGATAGCAGGTGTTTGCGGAGGACTGGGAGAATATCTAAATGTTGATCCTACTCTTGTAAGACTTATCATGGTACTTTTGGCTTTCTTAGGTGCAACAGCAGGAATCTGGATATATCTGATTGCAGCAATCGTTGTACCCAACGAGGACTGTGAATAAGCGTATTCACGAATAATCATTTTACTTTTGCTGTTTACAGAAGGGGTTAATTATGTTAAAGTATTTTAAAAACCGAATATATGGAATGCTTTAACGGAGGACAAAAAATGCAAAAAATAATTGATATCCTTGGGACGGAAGTAAGGGAGGCTTTTACGGCAAGTGGCTATGAGGAGAAATATGGCTTTGTCACGCTTTCCAACCGGCCTGATTTATGTCAATATCAATGTAATGGTGCCCTGGCGGCTGCGAAGGCTTATAAAAAAGCTCCCCTTGCTATTGCAGGAGAAGTTGTTGCAATATTAAATAACAGTAAAAGCTTTGAGAAGATTGAGGCAGTTGCCCCGGGATTTATTAATATCACATTAAAGAGTGAATTTATAACGGACTATGTAAAACAACTTTCTGCAGACAATCAATTTGGCTGTGAAAAAACGAAAGCACCGAAAACAATTGTAATAGATTACGGCGGAGCCAATGTGGCAAAGCCTCTTCATGTAGGACACTTAAGACCCGCTATTATCGGCGAGAGTATTAAAAGGATTGACCGTTTCCTTGGGCATAATGTTATCGGTGATGTCCATCTTGGCGACTGGGGATTGCAGATTGGCTTGATTATGATGAAAATTAAGATGGATCAGCCTGACCTTGTATACTTTAAAGCGGATTATGAAGGGGAATATCCGTCAGAAGCTCCTTTTACAATAAGTGAGTTAGAGCAGATATATCCGGCTGCCAGTGCTTATTCCAAGGAAAATGAAGAATTCAGGGAAGCAGCAAAAGCAGCGACCGTGGAGCTTCAGAACGGAAATCCAGGATACCGGGCTTTATGGCAGCATATATTGAATGTTTCCATCGAAGACTTAAAAAAGAACTATGATAACCTGTTAGTGGATTTTGACCTTTGGAAAAAGGAAAGTGATGCACAGGGGTATATACCCGGAATGGTGGACTACTTAAAGGAACATAACTTTGCAAGAATCAGTGAAGGTGCTCTCGTTGTGGATGTAAAGGAAGAGACCGATACAAAAGAAATGCCCCCCTGTATGATTCTAAAATCTGACGGCGGCACTCTTTACAATACGACAGACCTTGCTACAATGGTAGAAAGAATGGAATTGTTTAACCCTGATGAGATTCTGTACGTAGTAGATAAGAGGCAGGAACTTTATTTTGAGACAGTATTCCGTTGTGCCAAGAAGACCCTGTTAGTTCCGGAAGAGACGAAACTTACCTTCCTTGGTTTTGGTACCATGAACGGAAAAGACGGCAAGCCCTTTAAGACGAGGGATGGCGGAGTAATGCGCCTTGAAAATCTCATTGAGAATATCAGCAGTGCAGTTCTGGATAAAATGCTTGAGAACCGTGAAATGGACAGGAAAGAAGCAGAGGAAATATCTAAGAAGGTAGGACTTGCCGCATTAAAATACGGAGATTTATCAAACCAGGCTTCCAAGGATTATATCTTTGATTTGGAACGCTTTATCTCCTTTGAGGGAAATACCGGTCCTTATCTGCTTTATACCATAGTACGAATCAAATCCATTATACAAAAGTACGGTAAGGAAATCGCAGCCTTAGAGGCTCTGCTGCCCGGAAATACACAGTCAGAGATAGATTTGATGTTAGAGGCGGCGAAATTTAACGAAGTAGTAGAGGCGGCAGGAAATGAATATGCTCCTCATAAGATTTGCCAGTATCTTTATGGTTTAGCAAATGCATTTAACAGCTTTTACCATGAAAATAAAATATTGGCTGAAGAAAATAAAGAAAAACAAAAGTCTTGGATGGCATTGATTACATTAGTGAAAGGGATTCTTGAAACCGGAATATCCCTGCTTGGATTTGAAGCACCGGAGAGAATGTAAGCAAACCAATGGTATCAGAAGCAGTCTGTGCTAAGACTATGAATAAAATAGCGGATGGGGTTGTTGCATGGTAATTGCAGCAGCCCCAATTTGACAATTATTATCAGAGATTCGTACCACAAGGAGGAAAAGAGAATGTATCAATATGTATCAAAGCTTGTTATTTACCGAAATGCAAAGGAAAGCGGCATCCTGCATGCCTTGTCTGCTATTATAAAAGAGCTGGAGGAAGAACCTGCAGGAGTACTGAAAGAGGAATTAAGGGATAAATACATTACGAAAATCTATGAGCAGATAAATAAGCTTCTGGTACTGGCAACAGAATATGGTTTTGATAAGAATCTTTGGCAGAATTATCTGGCTTTCCTTCTTGCGGCAAGTGAGAATCCCTTTAGCATAAGCTGTGAGAAAAAAGGCATGTTAAACGGAAGCGTAAATACCTTTGCAAAATCTGACCTGAAATTATTTAAGGAATTATTTGATTATGATTTTGGTAAGATAGAAGAAAGATTAGGAATTGAGTGTTTTTCAACAATAACTAACTACAATGCTGTTGAGAAGAGCGAGAAACGCTATAATAAGAGCGTAAGTGACAAGATAAGGCTTTTATCAGAGCAGCTTTCTTTCGCTTTAACAGAAGAGGAACTGCTTTTAGTGGTAACAGACTTTTACCGTGATTATGGTGTAGGTAAATTTGGATTAAATAAAGCCTTTCGCTTGCAGGAAGAGAATGGAAGAATAGAAATCGTGCCGATTCTAAATACCGAAGAAATTCTGCTTTCCGATTTGATCGGATATGAGCTGCAAAAGAAAAAACTGATTGAAAATACCGAGGCTTTTGTAAAGGGTAAAAAGGCGAACAACTGTCTCCTCTACGGTGACAGCGGAACCGGAAAGTCCTCCAGCGTTAAGGCAATACTCAACGAATATTACCAGTCAGGTCTTCGCATTATTGAGATTTATAAGCATCAGTTTCAATATTTATCAGGAATCATTGCAGAAGTCAAAAACAGAAATTATAAGTTTATTATATACATGGATGATTTGTCCTTTGAAGAGTTTGAGATTGAATACAAGTATCTGAAAGCCGTTATTGAGGGGGGATTGGAAACAAGACCTGATAATGTGCTTATTTATGCTACCTCTAACAGAAGGCATCTTATCAGGGAAACCTGGAGTGACCGCTCCGATATGTCCAAGGATGAACTTCATAGAAGTGATACGATGCAGGAGAAATTGTCTTTGGTTGCACGCTTTGGCATCACCATTAATTACTCTGCACCTGCCCAAAAGGAATTTTTTGAGATTGTAAAAGGCCTTGCTTACAAGCAAAAGGGGATTGATTTGACAGAAGAGGAGCTCTTAAAGAAGGCAAATATATGGGAAATGAGCCATGGAGGCCGATCTGGAAGAACTGCCCAGCAATTTATTAATTATCTGCTTGGAATAAAGGAGTAAGTATCCATATATCTTTAGAATGATATTTATTTTCAATTAAGTCCAATAAATGATTGACAAGCAAATGCAAGGAGCATATAATAATATACAAATGATAATGGTTCCCATAATAAAAAAGGAGTGTTGAATATGTCACTAGCATTTGCCGGAATTGGTGAAACAAGAGTAATAATAGATTTTGTAGGCAAGGATGATGTGAAGCGTCATTTACAGGATTTAGGTTTTGTAAAAGGCGAAAGCGTCAAATTAATATCAGAGAATGACAGCGGTTTTATTATTATGGCTAAAGGTGTCAGAGTCGCTATAAATAGGAACCTGGCGACTAAAATTATGGTAGCTTAGGAGGAATATAGAATGACTTTGAGAGATTTAAAGCCAGGCCAGGCCGGTACGGTAATCAGTATTGGAGAGAAAGGGCCTTTAAAGCGCAGAATTATGGATATGGGTATAACGCGCGGTATTGATGTTAAGGTGGTAAAAGTTGCACCTTTGGGGGATCCGATAGAAGTTAACATAAGAGGATATGAATTAAGCATTAGAAAAGACGAGGCGGCACAAATAGAAATCAGTGTCGGCTAAATGCTTTATAACGGGAGGATATTGAGAATGAAAGTTAAAATCGCACTAGCGGGCAATCCGAACAGCGGCAAAACCACTATGTTCAATGACTTGACTGGCAGCTCGCAGTATGTTGGTAACTGGCCGGGTGTTACGGTAGAGAAGAAGGAAGGTGCCCTTAGGGGACAAAAGGACGTTATTATTCAGGATTTACCTGGTATCTATTCGCTCTCACCTTATACACTGGAAGAAGTGGTTGCCAGAAACTATTTGATAACTGAAAAGCCGGATGCCATTATTAATATTGTAGATGCGTCCAATATTGAAAGAAATCTATATCTAAGCACGCAGCTTATGGAACTTGGAATTCCTGTAATAATGGCACTTAATATGATTGATGTTGTTCGTAAGAACGGTGATACCATAGATATTCCAAAGCTAAAAGAGCAGTTAGGATGTGAAATTGTTGAGGCTTCCGCTTTAAAAGGAATCGGTACAAAGGAAGTGGCACAAAAAGCTGTTGAACTGGCAAAGTCAAAAGTGTCGGCTGTTCCAAAACATACTTTTTCTACGGAAGTAGAAGATGCTTTGGCGAAGATAGAAGGTTTGGTGAAAGGTAAGACTGACAGCATCAATGAACGCTGGCTTGCTATAAAGCTTTTGGAACAGGATGAAAAGGTTATGGAAGGCCTTCCGTTGGATGGCGAAACGCTAAAGGCAGTAAAAGACATTGTTCAGGAATGTGAAAGCAAGTTAAAGGATGACGGAGAAAGTATCATAACCAATGAGCGTTACAGCTACATAAGCAAGGTAATGAAGCAAGCAGTGCATAAAAAGAGTGGAACGAAAAGAAGTGCAACGGATAAAATTGATGCCATTGTTACTAACAGATGGCTTGCGCTTCCGATTTTTGCTGTTGTTATGTTCCTTGTTTATTATATATCTATCTCTACTGTCGGAAGTATGGCAACCGACTGGGTCAATGACGTATTATTTGGAGATATTATACCTCCGGCTGTAGGTAATTTCCTTGACTATATTGGAACTGCCGCCTGGCTTAATTCTCTTATTTTAGACGGTATTATTGCCGGTGTTGGTGCTGTTCTTGGCTTCCTGCCGCAGATGATGGTACTTTTCCTCTGTCTGGCATTTCTGGAAGACTGCGGTTATATGGCACGTATTGCTTTTATTATGGACCGTATCTTCCGTAAGTTCGGTTTATCCGGCAAATCCTTCATTCCCATCCTTATTGGAACAGGATGCGGTGTTCCCGGAATCATGGCAACCCGTACTATTGAGAATGAGCACGACCGCAGGATGACAATTATTACGACCACCTTTATTCCCTGCAGTGCAAAACTTCCTATTATTGCACTTATAGCAGGAGCCTTGTTCCCGGGATCTTCCCTTGTTGCTCCTTCCGCTTACTTTGTGGGTATGGCGGCAATCATTGTATCCGGTATTTTATTGAAGAAAACGAAGATGTTTTCAGGCGATCCTTCACCTTTTATTATGGAGCTGCCTTCCTATCATCTTCCGGGCATCAAGAGTATATTAATACATGTATGGGACCGTTCCAAGGCTTTTATCAAAAAGGCTTCCACGATTATCCTTCTTGCAACAGTACTGGTATGGTTTTTAAGTTCCTTTAACTGGAAATTACAGATGGTAGATACAGAGTATTCCATTCTTGCAGCAATTGGAAAGGTGATAGCACCTATCTTCATTCCGTTGGGCTGGGGCAACTGGAAAGCTGCCGTTGCAACGGTAACAGGATTAATTGCAAAGGAAAATGTAGTAGGAACCTTTGGTATTCTCTATGGCTTTGCAGATGTTGCAGAAGATGGCGGCGAGTTCTGGAAGAACCTTCAGGGTGAATTTACGCAGCTTTCTGCTTACAGCTTCCTGATTTTTAATCTCCTTTGTGCTCCCTGCTTTGCTGCTATGGGTGCTGTACGCAGTGAAATGTCATCCGGAAAATGGACGGCTTTCTCCATCGGTTATCAGACGGTATTTGCCTATATTGTTGCAACAATTGTATTCCAGATGGGAAGTTTTATTTCCGGCAACGGTTTTCATGTCGGAACAGCAGTTGGCTTACTTTTGATTATATTACTGGTTTATCTCCTGGTACGTAAACCAAGTGAAGTAAAAGAGAAAAAGGCAAAGGCAGCAGTGTAAATACAGAGAGGACTGTATATAGTTATGTAACTCATTGTTGTTTTGGAATATCAAATCTTTAATTTGATATTCACGAAAGGAGTTAATATGTTAGCAAATATAATAGTTGGAGCCATTGTATTCGGCGGTATCATTTTTGCTGCTTATAAAACTTTTAAGGCTAAGAAAGACGGAGCCAGCTGCGGATGCGGCTGTTCCGGCTGCGGCAAATCAGCTGATTCCTGCAAAAAATAAATGGTAGATGCAGCAAGGGTATGCGCAGGAATGGAGGAGCAATTATGAATGTGATAACTGAGAAAGATACAATCTTAGCTAAATTTCATAAAAGAGAACTCATTATAAACCAGCTTAGAAAGAAAAAGTTCCGTATTACTGAGCAAAGGCGTTTATTAATTGATGTTATTCTGGAAGATGAGTGTTCCAGCTGCAAAGAAATATATTATAAAGCAGTAAAAAAGGATTCTACCGTGGGAATTGCTACAGTTTACCGAATGGTTAAGACCTTGGAAGATTTGGGAGTTATTAATAGAAAGAATCTTTATCAGATAGATTATAAAAATCTAAACCTGAAAGAAGAGCAAGTACTTTTCGTCGATGGGGAGACAGACAAAACTGTCAGAATAAAAAAAGGCTTGTGGTTTACGGAGTTACAGAAAACTTTGGCAGAACAGGGGATTGAGGATATCCAAAATATCACTGTATTAATCAAGAACCAGAGAAATGACGACGATTGTTGTGAGGAAGACTTGTATAATGCCTGCGGCTGTCAGAATACAGCCTGCAAGTATCATTGTAAAAAACGCGACAAATTAGCCTGATTTGTAATAATTGCTGTTGAAAGAGCTTTATTAAGCATAATAAAACATTATGCAAAAGCTGTTTTCAACAGCTTTTTTATGCAATAGGAAATTGCGTCCCATTGCATAAAAAGCCTTCCAGGCAGGAGTGCACTCAAGAGTTCACTGTGGCGGTATGGAAATTTGTTGCTGCGCAACACGCCTTAGGCGGAGAATCCCCCAAGTGGGATTCTTTGTTTTTTTAAATTTATTATTGACATATCTATAAATCTAGTGTACTATGTATATAGTTCACTAGTGACATGAGAAATTGGTTTATTAATTCGCTATTCTTTGTGAGCACAGATTAATGTATAAAGCATGGTGAATAGAAAAGTGAGGTGTATATGGAATTTGATAATAATATCCCAATCTATATACAGGTTATCCACGATATTAAACAGGATATTGTAACAGGGGTACTAGGTTTGGGAGATAAGATGTCCTCTGGCAGGGATTTAGCATTAAAATATAAAATTAATCCCAATACAGCCAACCGTATATACCGTGAGCTGGAAGCACAGGAGATATGTTACACGAAAAGAGGGCTTGGAACCTTTGTTACTGAAGATGGGGAAAGGGTGAGTCAGATAAGAAAAGATATGGCAAATGAGCTGTTAGAACAGTTTATTTCAGGAATGTCAAAGTTAGGGTTGCCAAAGAACGAAATATTTTTGCTTCTTGAAGAGAAGTTTGAAAAATATGATGGAACAGATATTGCACAATAATAGGAGGGACAAATATGTTATTGGAATGTAACGGACTTGTAAAAACGTATATGTCAAAGAGAGCAGTTGATAATCTGTCTTTGAATATCGAAAGAGGGAGAATATATGCTCTCTTAGGACCAAATGGAAGCGGTAAAACAACTTTTATGAAAATAGCAGCGGGGCTGGTAAAGCCAACCAGCGGAAGCATAGCTTTTTGCGGAAATAACATAGGAGTAGAGTCTAAGAAAAAGGTTGCCTATATGTCAACGGAACCCTTTTTCTACAATTATATGACCGTTGAAGATGTAGGTAAATATTATCAGGATTTCTTTGAAGATTTTGACATGAAAAGGTATGATGATCTCCTTGAGAAGATGGAATTGAGTAAAAAAGATCATGTGAAAACTTTATCCTCCGGTCTTGCCGCAAAGTTAAAATTAGCTGCCACACTGGCACGTAAATCAGAGCTTTATATGTTAGATGAACCCTTAAACGGAATAGATATTATCGCAAGGGACAGAGTAATGACAGCAATACTGGAGACAATCGGAAATGAAAATAGCATTATTATCTCCAGCCATCTGGTTGATGAACTTGAAAAAGTAGTAGATAACGCGATATTCATTAAAAATGGAGGCGTTTATTTAGCAGGCGGGGCGGAAGAGTTAAGGGCAACCCATAAGAAGTCTTTAGTTGAATTATATAAAGAGATATATGCATAGGGAGGGTAGTATATGTTGAAATTAATGAAGTATGAATTAAGGAAACAGGCTTTTTCGAAATTGATTATAATTATTATTGCAGCTCTTGGTGAAGCGGTATTTTTCTCCGGGCTGTTACTTGATAAGCATGATACCATGGGCCTTGCAATTGGGCTGCTGACAATATTTACGATGGGAGCAATGTTTTTTATTGCTTTTGAATCCATCATCACCTATTATAATGATTTGAAGCAAAAGCAAAGTTATATGCTTTTTCTGACTCCCCATACACCCTATACCATTGTAGGAGCAAAGGTATTAAGCTCCGGTATCCAGATAATCTTATCAGGTCTGGTATTTGGCTTAATCTTTGCGGTTGACGGAGCAGCTTTGCTGGCAAAATATTCTTCTATTAACGAAATAAAGGATTTTTTACATGAACTTTTAAGTGTACAATTTCATATTGATGTTGATGGCAAATTATTGGTTCTGGCTGTTCTGGCTCTGTTAATTTCCTGGATTAGTACAATTACACTTGCCTATCTTTCCATTACCCTTAGTACAACATTTCTGGCAAATAAGAGGGGAAAAGCATTGATAAGCTTTATAATCTTTTTAATACTAGAGTATATATTCAGTAAAATATCAGACATAGTAACCAGTATGCCAGCTATACCCCAGGGCCCGGATTTTACCATAATAATAAGTATTGTACTGTATACGGTATTGACTGCTATCACTTATCTTGCTACGGCATGGATGTTAGACAAAAAAGTTAGTGTATAAAAAGTATAAAAAAAAATTCCCTGTACGGGGAATTTTTTTATGCTATAAAATAACTACATCTCCAAAAGCCAGCTTGCCAATTTCTTCTTCAATAATCTTTAATATTGCTTCTGCATAATCCTTTACTTCCAATTGTTTTCTCTTTATGTCAAAGTATATAATCTCAAATGGAATACTGCCAACTGTTTCACCTTTTGATAGAAGAATAACTTCTCTGTTTTGATAGTCTAAGGTTATTGGTTTTGTGCTGGAAGTGAAGGGAATCTCGCCGATGCATAATTGAAAGATGACCTCTTTAATCAGATCAACCTCATCCTTAAAACTATCGGATTCGCCATGATTATTTGTGAAATTCATATAAATCACCCTTTCTCCTTTTTTCTTCATAATATACTATGCTTTTGAAGATAATGCAATAGGTTAATGAATTTTCTGTAAATTTTGATGACTTTAGGGAGTATTTTAAGTATCAATTGATGATTATGTCATGCAAAGTCGAGAAAACTCTCTTCCTTTTCAAAAATAATCTTCACAGGTTTACCATGTAATTTCCGGGCAATGGGATTGACAAAAGCGGCCGGTATCAGTATGATAAATTTCGGACGTTGTATAAAAAGACATACGAGGCCTAATGGCTGATGATACAGAAGCAAATAGAGAAAGAGGCATATTTATTATGATATATTTAGATTATGCAGCACATACACCGGTATGTGATGAGGTTTTAAAGTCATTTGAAGAAGCAGCCAGAGATTTTACCGGCAATCCGAATTCGCCCCATACACCCGGTGTTATGGCAAAGAAAAGGCTGGAGGAGGCAACGGAGAACATTGCGAAAATACTTTCTGCTAAAAAAGAGGAAATTATATATACTTCCGGTGCCAGTGAATCCAATAATTTAGCGATAAAGGGCATAGCGAAAAGCTATCAAAGGTATGGAAAGCATATAATTACTTCATTTTTGGAGCATGCCTCCGTCACAGGACCGGTGGCTGCACTTAAGAATGAAGGCTATGAGGTGGATTTTGTAAATATCAACAAGGACGGAAGCGTCGATCTGGAGCATTTAAAGGAGCTGTTAAGAGATGATACTATACTGGTATCAATTGCCTGTGTAGACAGTGAAATCGGAGCAATACAGCCAATTGATAAGATATATGAACTGGTAAAGACAAAGCCTCATTGCTTTTTTCATGTGGATGCAACTCAGGCAGTAGGCAAGATACCTGTTTCCTTTCAGAATATGGATCTGATGACCTTATCCGGACATAAAATATACGGAATAACCGGAATCGGTGTACTGTTAAAAAAAGAACAGATTATGTTAGAGCCACTGATACATGGAGGCTTGAGCACCACCAGCTTTCGAAGCGGTACCCCAGCCCTTGCTCTTTGTGTTTCCTTGGAAAGTGCCTTGGCATATACGACAGGGCATTTGGAAGAATTCTATGATAAGGTGAGAGAAAAGAACCTGCTGCTTCGAAGAGCATTGGAAAAGAATAAAAATATAGTTATCAATACACCCGAGGATGGTTCACCCTTCATTCTTAATCTAAGCCTAAAGGGTGTCAACACCAATGCTTTGCAGGCAGCTCTTGATGAAAAAGGTATCTGTGTTGCAACAAAGTCCGCCTGCTGTGCGGTAAATACAGTCTCAAAACCGGTTTATGCCATGACAAAGGATAAAAAGCTATCACTGGCTACTTTACGTATCAGCTTAAGCCACATGACAACAGCAGAAGAAATAGAACGCTTTCTGGATGTTTTTCTGGAAGCTATAAAGGGATAGGAAGAGGTATTCATGGAAAAGTATACAGAGGTTGAAAGAAGTATAATAAAGAGATTCCGCAAGGAAATATGGCGCAAATTCATTACTGCGGTCAATGACTATCAGCTTATTAAAGAGGGGGATAAAATTGCCGTATGTATTTCCGGCGGCAAGGACTCCATGTTGCTGGCAAAATGTATGCAGGAGCTGAAAAAGCACGGAAAGTTCCATTTCGATCTGGTATTTATGGTGATGGACCCGGGTTATAATCCCTACAACAAGCAGATTATATTAGATAATGCAGAGTATCTTAATATACCCATTGAGGTATTTAACAGCAACATATTTGAGGTAGTGGCTTCTGTGCCGGATTCACCCTGCTATCTGTGTGCCAAGATGAGAAGAGGTTATCTGTATAAACATGCCCAGGAATTGGGCTGCAATAAAATAGCTCTTGGACATCATTTTGATGATGTTATTGAAACAGTGCTTATGAGTATGCTCTACAGCGGGCAGATGAAGGGAATGATGCCTAAGCTTCATAGTACCAATTATGAAGGGATGGAGCTTATACGTCCTCTGTACATGGTAAAAGAAGCCGATATCCTGGCATGGAAGAAATACAATAACCTGACCTTTATCCAGTGTGCCTGCAGGCTGACAGAAAACTGTATGTTAGGAGATAACGGCATAGGTTCCAAGCGTCAGGAGATGAAGGAGCTGGTTAAGAAGTTTAGGCAGACAAGCAGTGTAATTGATATGAATATCTTTCGAAGTATTCATAATGTGAATCTTGACACAATGATCGGATACCAGAAACATCAGGTTTCTCATAGCTTTTTGGATGAGTATGACAGCAAACTTACAGCAGAGAACATGACGCAAGAGGAATAAGTGATTGGAGGAAACAATTGAAAACACAGGATTTTAACTATGATTTACCGGAAGAATTAATTGCGCAGGACCCCTTAGAAGACCGCTCCAGCTCCAGGCTGATGGTACTTGATAAGAAAACCGGTGCCGTTTCACATAAAGTATTTAAACAGATAACCGAGTACTTAAGACCGGGAGACTGCCTGGTTATTAATAATACAAAGGTGATACCGGCAAGGCTTCTTGGTGAGAAAATCCATGAAAAGGAGCCCCAGGCAGGAGAAAGAGAAGTCCATGGAGCCAGGATAGAGCTTCTCTTATTAAAACGCAGAGAAAATGATATTTGGGAGACCCTTGTAAAGCCGGGAAAAAAGGCAAGAACCGGAACAAAGATAAGCTTTGGGAACGGATTACTGACTGGCGAAATTATAGACCAGTTAGAGGATGGCAACCGTCTGGTGCAGTTTTCTTACAAAGGGATATTTGAAGAAATATTGGACCAGCTTGGTGAAATGCCGCTGCCTCCTTATATTACCCATGAGCTTGCTGATAAGAACAGGTATCAGACCGTATATGCCAAGGAAGAAGGCTCTGCGGCAGCACCGACAGCAGGGCTTCACTTTACAAAGGAGCTGTTAGCGCAGATAGAAGCAATGGGAGTTCCTATTGTGAATGTAACCCTGCATGTGGGACTTGGTACCTTCCGTCCGGTAAAGGTGGAGAATGTACTGGAGCATCATATGCATACGGAATTCTATCAGGTTTCCGCCGAAGCAGCGGCTGTTATTAATGATACCAGGAAAAAGGGCGGAAGAGTTGTCTGTGTCGGAACTACAAGCTGCAGAACAGTAGAATCCGCTGCGGATGAGAATGGGGTGGTACATCCGGGAAGCGGTGACACTTCCATCTTTATCTATCCCGGTTATCGGTTTAAGGTACTGGATGCCCTTATAACCAACTTCCATCTGCCGGAATCCACCCTTATGATGCTGGTTTCTGCTTTGGCAGGAAGGGACAATATCATGGCAGCCTATGAAGAAGCTGTGAAGGAGCGTTACCGCTTCTTTAGCTTTGGAGATGCCATGTTTATAGTTTGACACGGATTTATTTCCCAAAAAATAATAAGCCACCGAAACTATACTAAAACAATGGTTTCGGTGGCTTATCTTCATGCTTTTCTTCTCAAGCGTTTGAACTCATCTTTCATATACTGTGTAATTATGTTTTCTTAGCAGTAACGCTGCCGCCTCACAGGAATTCTGATTATAAAATTCTATGCGCAGTACCCCTTCTTCGAATTCTCTGTTATGAATAATGCCTATATTTTTAATACTGATTAGATTGGTGGCAAGTAAAGTGGCAACAGTAGCAATGGCACCGGTCTCGTCATTAATATCCAAATACAGCTCATATACTTTATTTAGCAGGCCTGTCGAAGTATTTGGGATGGAGTCCCTGTATTCACCTGCACTTTGAAAGAAATCAAAGATGGCCTCTTCTTTATTTGCCGACAGGGAATCCTTCACCTCATTAAGGGAATCAATATAATTGTCCAGAAAATGCAGGATACTGTCTGTATTGGTTAAACAGATATTCTGCCACATAACGGGAGAAGAGGAGGCAATTCTTGTGATATCCTTAAAACCCCCTGCCGCCAGTGTTTTCATCTTATCCTCATTATCAGCTTTTTTTACCATATTGACAAGGCATGCCGCAATAATGTGAGGGACATGGCTGATAGCTGCCGTTATATCATCATGTTCGGAAGGACTTAAAATGACCGGGATAGAACCAAGGCTTTTAATCAGAGAGTAGAGAATCTCTGTTATACCTTCCTTTGTCTCTTTTGTCGGAGTAAGTATGTAATAAGCATTCTCTAAAAGCCTGCTGCTTGAGTTGGTATAACCGGTTTTTTCAGAGCCTGCCATAGGGTGTCCCCCCACGAACTGGCTGCCCAGACCAAGTGCTACAGCTTCTTTGCAAATATTCCCTTTTACACTTCCGACATCTGTTATAATACAGGTTGTTTTTACGATATTCTTTAGTTTGGAAAGATACGATATATTGGACAGGACAGGCGCACAAAGAAACAATAAGTCACATTCCCGAAGGCATTCCAGATCAAAAACAATATCGTCTAAAACACCATCCTGTACGGCCTTTGTTAATCCTGAATTCACCTTATTCTTATTATAGTAATAGGCGATTAATCTATGCTTTGGATTCTGCTCCCGCAAGGCATGCGCGAGAGAACCGCCTATTAATCCAAAGCCGATAAAGCCAACAACCAAGTCGTTCATAGGCATCTCCGTATTTAGAATTTTTTACCCATTAAAGCTGCCAGAGGACGCAGTTCGTCACAAAGCTCCTCGAACTGTGGGAATGTAAGGGATTGGGGACCATCTGATAAGGCAATAGCGGGGTTTGGATGTGTTTCTATCATAAGGCCATCAGCACCGACAGCAATAGCACTCCTGGAAAGGGGTTTTACATAGCCTCTGACACCGCTGGCATGGCTGGGGTCTACAATAATAGGAAGATGGCTCTTTGACTTGATTACAGGTACAGCACTGATATCAAGCGTATTGCGTGTGGCTGTTTCAAAGGTTCTGATACCTCTTTCACATAATACCACATTGGGATTTCCTTCTGCAATGATATATTCTGCCGCATTGAGCCATTCGTCTATGGTGGCGGACAGGCCTCGCTTTAAAAGAACGGGAAGGCCTGTCTTTCCTGCTTCCTTAAGAAGGTAGAAGTTTTGCATATTTCTTGCACCTATTTGAAGCATATCCACGTACTTTA
Organism: Anaerocolumna xylanovorans DSM 12503; assembly: GCF_900143645.1. GTDB lineage: Bacteria > Bacillota > Clostridia > Lachnospirales > Lachnospiraceae > Anaerocolumna > Anaerocolumna xylanovorans. Next base: position 955,638 of record NZ_FRFD01000003.1, read on the forward strand.
CAGCGGCCTCAATTGCAGCCAGACTGGTTACTTCACATACGACAGCCAGGCCGGTTTCTTCTCTGGCTTCCTTCATGAATTTAAGTCCTTCCTCCTCCAATCCCTGGAAAGCATAGGGAGAAGTACGGGGTTTATAAGCACCTCCGCGAAGAATCTGTGCTCCTGCTTTTTTTATGGCATGAGCAGTCTCAAAAAGCTGTTCCCTGCTTTCTACCGCACAGGGACCGGACATTATCACCAAGTCCTTTCCTCCGATGAGAGCGTTGCCTACCTTTACAATTGTAGGTTCAGGGTGGAACTTTTTGTTGGCAAGCTTATAGCTCTCTGTTACCGCAACAATTTTATCTACATCTTCTGCGATTTCTAAGTTCTGGTCCTGGAGCTTTGTTTTATCACCTACTACACCTATAATTGTGACTTCTTTGCCAGCTGACAGGTGGGGTGTAAGTCCTTTTTCCTCAATAATCCGGATAATCTTGTCGATGGACTCTTTTTTTGCATTTGGTTTCATTACGATAATCATACTAATATCCATGCCTTTCCTGTTTTTCTGTATAGCAAACTTTGATTTCATTGACTTCATACATTGTACTCCTCCTTTTACCTCATGTCAATACTGCAAAACATTAAAGTGTAACACTTTAAAGCGCAACGCTTTAAAGACAGACAGAAATAATTTCGAACTATTTGTAGAACCATTGAGAAAATAGCAGTAAAAGCAAGATTCCATGTATAAAGTGCTGATAAAAAAATATAATGGACAAATTAATGTGTCAAATACACATAAAGTAGTTGTAAATTCAGACTAGTTTTAGTAAAATATAGCTATAATTACAGTTACAAAAAATATAGCAATGGAGGAAAAAAGGATGAATGTTTACACTTCGGAAAAAATTCGTAACGTTGTTTTGTTAGGCCATGGTGGCTGCGGGAAAACTACTCTTGCAGAAGCTATGGCATTTTCGGCAGGAATTACAAAGCGTCAGGGAAAAGTAGAAGAAGGTAATACCATTAGTGACTATGATAAGGAAGAAGCAAAAAGGCTTTTCTCTATTAACACTTCTCTTATCCCCATTGTCTATGAGGATACCAAGATTAATATTCTTGATACCCCAGGATATTTTGATTTTATGGGAGAAGTTGAGGAAGGACTTGCGGCTGCAGATGCAGCAGTAATTGTAATTGCTGCAAAGTCCGGTATTGAAGTAGGAACCATGAAAGCCTGGGATTATTGCGAGAAATATAACCTTCCGAGAATGTTTTTTGTAACAGATATGGACGATGACAATGCCAGTTACAGGCAGGTAGTAGAAGATTTAACGGGACATTATGGAAAAAAAATAGCACCTTTTCATATTCCAATCAGAGAGAATGAGAAATTCGTAGGTTTTGTAAATGTTGTTAAGATGGCAGGAAGAAGATTCACCTCCATGGGTAAATATGAGGAATGTGAGATACCCGATTATTCTATGGAGAATTTAAATAAATTCAGAGAGACGTTGCTTGATTCCGTTGCAGAGACCAGTGAAGAATTAATGGAAAAGTACTTTGCCGGGGAAGAATTTACCCAGGATGAGATATCAATTGCATTAAGGGAAAATGTAATCGGCGGAAATGTTGTTCCTGTCTTAATGGGTTCAGGATTATATGCACAAGGTCCTGCTATGTTGCTGCAGGCAATCGAGAAGTATTTTCCTGCACCGGCAAAGCGTGAGTGCAAAGGAAAAGCTCTCAAAAGCGGAGAAATCTTTCAGGCAGATTACAAAGAAGAGCTGCCCATGTCAGCAAAGGTCTTCAAGACCATCGCCGATCCTTTCATTGGAAAATTCTCATTGGTTAAAGTATGCTCTGGTATATTAAAGTCCGATTCGACTATTTATAATGCTGAAAGGGATACGGAAGAAAAAATATCCCGCCTTTATGTCTTAAGAGGGAAAGAGCAGATTGAAGTAAATGAGCTTCATGCCGGAGACGTTGGTGCTATCGGTAAGCTAAGTAATACCCTTACCGGTGATACGCTTTCTACAAAAGCATTTCCTGTAGTCTATGACAGGCCCGTTATGCCGGTACCTTACACCTACCAGAGATTTAAGACAAAAAATAAAGGAGATGACGATAAGGTATCCCAGGCCTTGGCTAAATTAATGGATGAAGATCTTACCTTAAAGGTGGTAAATGATAAAGAGAATAGACAGACGCTTCTTTATGGAATCGGAGACCAGCAGCTTGAAATCGTTGTAACAAAATTATTCAATAAATATAAGGTTGAAATAGAAATGATGAAACCCAGGGTTCCTTACAGGGAAACCTTAAGGAAGAAGATAAGAATACAGGGCAAGTATAAGAAACAGTCAGGAGGACATGGTCAATACGGGGATGTTCATATTGAATTCGAACCCTCCGGCAATATGGAAGAAGCTTATGTATTTGAGGAAAAAGTATTTGGCGGTGCAGTTCCTAGAAACTATTTCCCGGCAGTGGAAAAAGGAATTGCGGAATGTGTCCTAAAAGGACCTTTGGCAGGCTATCCTGTTGTTGGCTTAAAGGCGACTTTGGTAGATGGGTCCTACCATCCGGTGGATTCCTCTGAAATGGCATTTAAGATGGCAACCATTCAGGCATTTAAGCAGGGCTTTATAGCTGCTTCTCCGATATTATTAGAGCCGATTGCAACCCTTAAAGTATTAGTACCGGATAGATATACCGGCGATATTATGGGGGATCTGAATAAGAGAAGAGGCAGAGTTCTTGGTATGAATCCGGTAACGGGAGGAAAGCAGGAAATCATAGCAGATATCCCTGTATCAGAGCTTTATGGTTATTCGACGGATCTTCGTTCCATGACAGGCGGAGCGGGAGATTTCTCCTATGAATTTAACCGTTATGAGCAGGCACCGGGAGATGTTCAGCAAAAAGTTATCGATGAGAATGAGAAAGAACTGATGGCAGCCGGAGAGTAACGTCAATTATCAGAGGCTGGAATAAAATAACAACTACGGGAAAAGCTCTATGGCATCTCTGCTATGGAGCTTTTCATTTTACATACAATATAGATTATTTATCGTACAGCTCGTATAATTGAATAAATTATATAAATTAACTATTAACTTTCATATTTAGGGTTGTGTTTTTTGCATTTTCCTGTATAATGGAAATATGAAAACATTACGAACATTAAAAGAGGTCTTTTTATCATCACTTCCCTTGGCAATTATAATAATAGTTATCTGCGTATTTGTGGCGCCGTTAGAGAACCCGCATGACTATATTAAATTAACTGTGGGTTATGCGAGTGTTGTATTTGGGCAAGCCTTTTTTCTGATTGGATTGGATTCAAGCATCCTGCCGGTCGGGAAACTTGTGGGAAGTTCATTAGCAAAATTTAATAAGGGCATATTCGTCATACTGTTTGGTGTCTTGTTCGGAATTCTTGCAACGGTCGCAGAGCCTGCATTAGTAGTACTTGCACGGCAGACCCACATGATTATGAACGGGGTGAATGAAACTGTTTTTGTATGGATTTTAAGTACGGGAGTTGGCATATTCGTCGGACTCGCTTTGTACCGTGTTGTCAAGGATATGAATATCAAGGTTGTTTTTGTGATACTATATATCCTGATATTTTTAACGGTAATTTTTGTTCCTGAGGAATTTGTGGCGCTGGCTTTTGATGGCAGTGGAGCTACGACCGGTGATATTTCCGTCCCGTTTATTCTCGCACTGGGTATGGGAATTTCGGCAACAATGTCAAAACGCAAAACCAATGACGATATATTTGGAATCATCGGAATTGCTTCGGTAGGTCCTATACTGGCAGTGTTTATTTACGGAATAGTAATGAAAATTATGTATGGCGGGGAGATTCCGGCAGCGGGAGTATATGATCCTGGTGCCTCAGAAAGTTTTGTATCGATAATTCTTTCTAATATTTCCGGTGTGGCTCTTGCTTTAATACCTATTGTAGCTGTTTTTCTGCCTTTTCAGCTTTTTGTCATTAAGCTGCCTAAAAAGCAATTTAAAAGAATACTTCTTGGTATTGCCCCGGTATACATAGGCTTGCTCATTTTCTTATCAGGAATTGATTATGGGTTTGCGTTTGCAGCCAAGTATATAGGAGAAATATTCTTGAATGGAGCTCGCCCGGAATGGTTTAAATGGCTTCTCCTGCCTCTTGGATTTGTTTTGGGAGTTGCTATAACCTTGTCGGAACCCGCTGTTACGGTCTTGGGAGAACAACTCGAGGAAATTACCAATGGTCATATTAAAAAGCTGACGATCCGGATTACCCTTGCCATTGGAATTGGATTTGCCTCATTGCTTTCCATGGCTAAAATCCTGACTCAGGTCAATATTCTTTGGTTCCTGATTCCTCTTTATGCCTTGGCTCTGATTATGATGCTGTTTACTTCTTCTTTATTCGTAGGGCTTGCCTTTGATTCAGGCGGAGTGACAGGAGGAGCGTTAACATCGGCATTTTTGACCCCCCTTACCTTGGGGACCGCCCAGGCTGTTGCATCGACAGCAGGTGCCAAAGCACAGTCTGTGCTGACAAACGGATTTGGAATCATTGCTTTTATATCAGTAACGCCCTTGATTGCAGTGCAGGCATTGGGAATTATATACGATAGAAAAGTTAAACAGGCACTGAAGATTAATGCAGAATATGAAAATGCGGAGTATGAAGAATTATTTTCTTATGCGGCACAAATGGATATGGAAGAAGAAGCCGATATGAAAACTCAAAATGATATGGAAAATGAAACCGATTATGTGGGAGACGCGTTTAGTGCCGAAGGATGTGACTTAGAACAAAACTCCGACTTAAAGGAGGTCAAGTATGAATAATCACTTAATTGATAATGTTGAATATTTAATTTTAATCGCCGGCAGAAAACAAAAAGATGCACTATTGAGCAAAATATGTGACATCGATTGCCGGATTGTCAACACCATATATGGAAAGGGAACTGTTAAGTGCAGCTATTTGATGGATATGCTGGGGTTTGTTCCTGAAGAAAACAAGGTAATTATTACTTGCATCTTGCCAAAAGATAAAACGGATGCTATATTTAAGATATTATTGAATGAATTTGATTTTGGCCGTCCTAATACAGGGATAGCCTTTACATTGCCCATATTGGGTATGGCGTTTTAACATTTACTAGGAGGAAGCAATTCAAATGGAAAGTTCCGATAAAATCAAAGCCCTTTTTATTGTAGTGAATGCCGGATATACAGATACAATCATGGATATCATTCGGGCGGAAGGGGCAGGTGGCGCTACAGTCATAAATGCACGAGGTGAGGGTTCTCATCATGAAATGTTCATGGGAATAACCGTTGATTATGAAAAGGAAATCATTCTGACAATTGTTGACGAAGCCACTGCAAAGCGAATTATGATGGCAATCAAGGAAAATGCAGGCTGGAAGTCCCCGTTGCATGGAATCTGTTTTCTTATGCCGATAAATGATATTATTGGGATAAGAGCCGGAACCAATGAGTTTGGCGAATAAAAATGACGTGTAAGCAAATTGGGTGGATTTTGTAAGGAACTGATTTGAAAACGTGATTTCAAATATGATGTATATACTTGTCAGGAGCCTGTCTGCGTGCATTAATCGTAAACAGGCTCTTTCTTCTATTGATGAAACAGTTGGAATTGGTGCTGACATTTCAGGATTTTGCGGGTAACTTCTGAAAAAGTGTCGACGAACGCTTCAAAGTAGGGTATACTTAGTAAGCATCATATAAATGTCATTAAATGATAAATTGATTAACCCGAAATAAGCGAGGAATAGATGATAAAAGATTTTTTACCGATTAGCAAAGAAGATATGGATAAAAGAGGCTGGGAGCAGTGTGATTTCGTATTCGTCATAGGAGATGCCTATGTAGATCACCATTCTTTTGGTCCGGCAATTATCAGCAGAGTACTGGAAAGTCACGGATATAAGGTGGGAATTATATCCCAGCCTGACTGGAAGGATGTAAACAGCATACAGATTCTTGGAACGCCAAGGCTTGGCTTTTTAGTCAACGGCGGCAATATGGATACAATGGTAAACCACTATACCGTTGCCAAGAAGAGAAGAAGTATGGATTATTATTCCCCCGGCGGGGTCATGGGCAAGCGGCCGGACAGGGCAACCATTTGTTATTGCAACCTGATACGTAAAGCCTATAAGCATGCGCCTGTTATAATCGGCGGGATTGAAGCCAGCCTTAGAAGACTGGCTCATTACGATTATTGGAATGATACTGTTAAGCGTTCCATACTCCTTGACTCCCAGGCAGATATTCTGTCTTACGGAATGGGGGAACACTCCATTGTTGAAATAGCAGATGCCCTGGACAGCGGCATTCATATTTCCGATATCACCTTTATTGATGGAACCGCCTATAAGACCAAAAGCCTGGAATCTGTTTATGATGCGGTTACGCTGCCTTCATTTGAGGAAATTGTAAAAAGTAAAGTAGAATTTGCAAAAAGCTTTAATATCCAATATAACAACACAGACCCTTATTCCGGAAAAAGGCTGGTGGAAAAGTACAAGGAGAACGAGTATGTTGTCCAGAACCCGCCGGCAAAGCCTCTCACACAGGCAGAAATGGACAGGATATATTCTCTGCCCTATATGAGAGAGTATCATCCTTCCTATATTCCTTTGGGCGGAATACCGGCTATCGAAGAGCTAAAATTCAGCCTCGTCAGTAACAGAGGATGTTTTGGAGGCTGCAGCTTCTGCGCCTTAACCTTCCATCAGGGGAGAATTGTGCAGACCAGAAGCCATGAATCTATTCTGGCTGAAGCAAATCATCTGATATGGGACAAGGATTTTAAAGGATATATTAATGATGTGGGAGGGCCTACAGCGAACTTTAGGCATATGGCCTGCGAGAAGCAAAAGACAAAGGGAGCCTGTGTCAATAAACAGTGCCTCTTTCCGACTCCCTGCAAGAATTTAAAGGTAGATCACAAGGATTATCTAAATCTTCTTCGTAAGCTTAGAAGTCTTCCTGGAGTGAAAAAGGTATTCGTTCGTTCGGGTATCCGCTTTGATTATCTGGTGCAGGATAAGGATTCTGACTTTATGCAGGAGCTTTGTGAACATCATGTCAGCGGACAGTTAAAGGTGGCTCCGGAACATATCAGTGACAGTGTATTGGAATTAATGGGTAAGCCTAAGAATGCTGTTTATGAAGATTTTATTCGAAAATATAAAAAGACCAATGAGGAATTGGGGAAGAAGCAGTTCGTAGTGCCATATCTAATGTCCTCCCATCCAGGCTCTACTTTAAAGGAGGCTATTGCATTAGCGGAATACTTAAGGGACCTGGGTTACATGCCGGAGCAGGTGCAGGATTTCTATCCTACTCCTTCCACCATATCCACCTGTATGTATTATACAGGGCTGGATCCAAGAACCCTAAAGCCGGTCTATGTTCCCAAAACTCCCCATGAAAAGGCAATGCAGAGGGCACTGATTCAATACCGGAATCCCAAGAATTACGATTTGGTAGTGGAGGCTCTTACACAGGCAGGACGAAGGGACTTAATCGGATTCGATAAGAAATGCCTGATAAGGCCGCGGGGCAGAAACCAGGCGTCCGGTGAGAAAGAGACAGCCAAGACTTTCTCAAGGTCTGACCATAAGGGCTCTAATGGACAGGCGGGAGGTAAAAAGACAGACAGACGGGCCGTAACTTCAAAAAAAGAATATACGGACAAAAAAAGGGCTGTTTCTGGCAGCAAAGACCATAAAACAAGCCAATCCTTCGATAAGGGTAAATCCCAATACACAAGCTCTGCAGTAAGAAGCAGCAATACAAAACAGGCATCAAAGGATAAGAGTAAGAAAGGAATAAAGAGATAAGAAGTGCCATCTCTGATATTATAAAAATAAAGGGTGTCCCGGAAAGTATATTATGACCGGGACACCCTTTAGCTATCGGATTGTATCATGTTTTTATTTGGATATCAGCATGCTTTTATAAAAGCGTCAAATAGTTTTTTTGCTCCTTCATTTACACGGAAAAGATGCTCCGGGTGCCATTGGACTGCAAGAAAAAAAGGATGCTCTTTTAAATAGACCGCTTCAATTAATCCATCTTTTGACGTTGCTGCTGTTTTCAGCAATGGGGCAAGATCCTTAATTCCCTGGTGATGGAAGCTGTTAACCATCAGGGTATCCTTTTTAAGTATTTCATAGAGAAGACTATCCTTATCAACCTCCACACTGTGGGATAGGACAGTGCGGCCGGATTTTTGGGAATGGCAAAGGCTTAGACTGCCATGAAACTGGGCAGGAATATCCTGATACAAAGTTCCGCCAAGAAACACATTTAATACCTGAATGCCTCTGCAAATGCCAAGAACCGGTTTTTTCTCTGAAAGAGCCAGTTCAAACAGGATTTCCTCCATCTCATCCCGTTCGGGATTGACGACCTCACACTCGGGTATTGTTTCTTCACCAAAACGGAAGGGATCAATATCAGGACCGCCTGTAAAAAGAAAACCATCACAAACCTTAGCTGCCGCGGCAAGAGCTTCCTTTCCGGCTTTTAAGGGGAGTAAGAGGGGAACACCGCCTGCATCAAGAATTGCTTCCATGTACATGGAGGCAATGCATATTTTATTATTGTCTGTTTCAAAATGTGGAGTTACACCGATTACAGGTATTTTCATAGCAATCGAAAGACCTCTTTTCTGGGTTGGGAATAAATTATCCAATCGTTATAGTATATGACGTCTGAAAGATTTTGCCAGCCTCCAGTGTATTACCCCATTCTCTGTTCTCAAGAGTACCTGTAAAATCCTCGCTGTCGCATCTTCCGTACCAGGGTTCTACACAGATAAAGGGGGCATTCTTTTTAGCAGGAGACCAAAGGCCAAATAAAGGAGCGTCAAAGGCTACTGTTACATATGGCTTTTTATCAGGTGTCAGAAAAGAAACTGCATGGTATTGATTGTTTTCAATTACAAGTGCATCCTCATCAAAGAGATGAGGGGTAATAGGAAGCAAGCCGTCATCGGTAGGCAGTATTACAGGTGCATTCTTTAGTGCCAAGCCATTTTCACTGATTTTGGTGAGAGTAATAGGAGCTTTGGAATCAAAGGCAAAATAATAATCGCTTTGTTTGTCTTCTTTTGATAACGGGCATAAAAAGGCCGGGTGAGCACCGATAGAAAAATACATGGTATCTTTTCCTGTGTTTTTAACTTCCCAGGCCACGGTTATAGTTCTTGCATTTAATGTATAGTGTATAAGTAACTGAAAGAAAAAGGGATAAACTTTCAAAGTCTCTTCGGTAGCTTCCAGCAGGAAAGTTATGGAGTCTTCCTTTTTTTCGGTTACTTTAAATTCCATATCTCTGGCAAAACCATGCTGGGAAAGGGAATAGGTCTTATTATTATAGGTATAAGATTTATTCTTAAGGCTCCCTACAATGGGAAAAAGAATAGGAGAGGTACGGTTCCAATAGGCAGGATCTCCGCTCCAAAGATAATCTTTTCCAGATTTCGTATCAGTTATGGCTCTTAGCTCAGCACCGGCATCGGAGAAGCTAAGGGTTAATTCTTCATTTTTTAAAATATGGGATGACATATAGACCTCCTGTTAATATTATAGTATGTACTGGTATTTTTACATTTTATCACGGAAATCTTATAATTACCATACTTTGTATGGTAGACATTACGGCAAAGCCACGCTTGCCAATTACTATTCCAATCTGATATAATAAGGAGAAAAGCACGCAGGTAATATCTGGATGCTTTATCGGAAAGAGAGGACAACATGATTCATATTTTTTATCCGGATGAATCAGCAGATTCTGCATACTCGGTTAATTATAAGGCTCTTTATAATAGAGGTTACAGAGGAATTCTTTTTGATATTGATAATACCCTTGTTGAACATGGGAAGGATGCCGATGAGAGAGCAAAGAAGCTAATCAGGAACTTGAATGAATTAGGCTTTAAAATCTGTTTTATATCCAACAACAGCGAAGAACGGGTAAAAAGGTTTAATAAAGACCTGCATCAAAGCTATGTATATAAAGCAGGGAAGCCCTCAAAAGCCGGTTATATAAAGGGTATGAAGACGCTCGGGACTACTCCCCCAACGACTGTCTTTATTGGTGATCAGCTGTTTACCGATATTTACGGTGCAAGAAGGGCGGGGCTTAAGAGTATCTTTGTAAAACCCATAGGAAAGGATACGGAAATCCAAATAATCTTAAAACGTTATCTCGAGAAGATTGTATTGTTTTTCTATACGCATTTTAATACAAAGGGGAAAATCCGGAAATGAGCCGGTTAAAAAATGCGATGCACTTTTTAATTTCTATGTGAGCAGTATTGCAGATTGCTTGCAATCTGCTGGCAGGTTTGCGGTAGGTATGGGGATTGGTATGGACAATTTGATTTTAATTGGATTCATGGGCTGCGGAAAGACAACGGTAGGACAGCAGCTTGCAAAGAGGTTGAGTTATAGTTTTTTGGACACGGACAAGTATATTGAGCAGAAACTTGGACAAACGGTGGGCAGGATATTCGAAGAAGAAGGTGAAGAGTTTTTCAGAAGACTGGAAACAGAAACGATAAAGGAACTTACAGGAAAGCTTAATCATACAGTCATATCCGTAGGAGGGGGACTTCCTGTAAGGCCTGGTAATGCGGAAGCTTTAAAGAAGCTGGGAACAGTTATTTATCTGGAAGTGTCCAGGGAAGTTTTGGCAGCAAGGCTTAAAAATGATACCACAAGGCCTTTGCTTTCCGGAAAAGATGGCTCTTTAAAGATGGAACTTCTTTATGACAAAAGGCTTCCTTTTTATGAAGCGGCTGCCGATATTAAGATTGTAACGGGAAGTAAACATCCGCAGGATGTCGTAAACAATATTCTGGAGAAAATAAGTCAGTAAAGTTAGAATTCAGGTGGAGGAACAGATTATTATGAAACTGTTGGTTATTAACGGACCTAATCTAAACTTTTTGGGCATCCGTGAAAAATCCGTATACGGAGCAGAAGATTACGGATACTTAAAATCCCTTATTCAGGAAAAAGCAATGAAAGAAGATATAACCGTTGATATATTCCAGAGTAATTCCGAGGGAAATATCATAGACCGCATTCAGGAAGCATATTTTGACGGGACTCAGGGGATTATAATTAATCCTGGAGCCTTTACGCACTACAGCTATGCTATCCGGGATGCGCTGGCTTCATTGACCATACCTGTTATTGAGGTACATATATCCAATGTACATAAGCGGGAAGAATTCAGGCACACCTCGGTAACCGCGCCAGTATGTACCGGGCAGATTGTGGGGCTTGGCCTAAAGGGCTATCTGCTTGCTATGGATGCTTTATTATCCATGGTACAATAGACTTAGGAGAATCGTTCTAATTGTATGTTTTTTTACGCTTTCACAAAAAATAGTTGAAAAAATCTATCAGATAAGATAAACTATAGTGTAGTTAATTTAAGGAGGAAAATATTATTTATGGTATCAGCAGGCGATTTTAGAAATGGCTTAACAATTGAATTAGATAATAATGTTTACCAGGTAATTGAATTTCAGCATGTAAAGCCCGGAAAAGGTGCAGCTTTTGTTCGTACAAAGCTTAGAAATATTAAGAACGGTGGTGTAGTAGAAAGAACTTTCAGACCTACTGAAAAGTGTCCACAGGCTCACATCGAACGTGCAGACATGCAGTACTTATATAAAGACGGCGATCTTTTTAACTTCATGGATGTCAACACATACGATCAGTTCGCATTGAACGAAGATGCAGTAGGCGATTCCTTAAAGTTCGTGAAAGAAAACGATATGGTTAAAATGCTTTCCCATAATGGACAGGTATTTGCTATTGAACCCGCGTTATTTGTTGAACTTGTCATTACAAGTACAGAACCCGGCTTTAAGGGTGACACTGCACAGGGTGCTACTAAGCCTGCTGTAGTTGAAACCGGTGCAACTGTTTATGTTCCCTTATTTGTTGAGCAGGGTGACAAGATAAGTATTGATACAAGAACCGGAGAATATTTAAAGAGAGTATAATCGAGTATCAAGACATAGAATAGCGTAATCCATTAAAAACTAGGGTTTTTGATGGATTACGCTATTTTTATATTGCGTTATAAATAATTAGAGATAGCATTAAATAGCAAGAAATTGTATAATAAAATTAAACTTAAGATTAGGGGATGTTGTATTATGGATATAACAGTTGTAAAGGGGAGTATAAGTTATATAAATGAATGTGAGGTTGCATTAGTAAATTCAGAGCTGGGAAAAAGATATTTTTCAGAAAAGGGAAGTGTTCGAAAATCATTAGAAGAAGGATTTGGTAAAGGAGAAATATATATTGCAATAGACAAAGATAACAACTGTAAGGGATTTGTGTGGGTTATATTAAATGGGATTTTTCATGCATTTCCTTATATACATATTATTGCCGTGAAAAGCGAAGATCGTGGTCAGGGAATAGGAAAAATACTATTAAAGTTTATTGAGGATGTTTATTTTGAAAATTATTCGAAACTATTTTTAGTAGTAGCTGATTTTAATCCTGATGCTAAAAGATTGTATGAAAGAATAGGATATTCTGTGATAGGTGATATACCTGATTTATATAGAAAGGATATAACGGAATGTCTGATGATGAAATCAAGAGAGTAACATAAATATTGCTGTCTTTTTCAACTGTAAACAATAAAAGATAATATAGAGTAACGAAAGTAGCAGACAGGCAGCGAACCCAAAGCTAACACGCAGCGGTCTGTAAGTAAGAAAATATTGGTGAGAAAGTCAAGAGAGCTATTTTTAGGAGAGGCTGATATGCATAATAAAAGGTTTATAAAAATAATGTTTTTGATATTGCTTGTCTTTTGCTTTAATAGTAATGATGTATTAGCTGCAAATAATACAAACAAACCAGAAGATACTTTAATAAAATCTTCTGGAAAAAGTTTAAGTGATTTCATTCCAAAAGATTGGAAATTAATAAGCAAAGTACAAAGGGATTTAAATAAAGATAAATTAAAAGATATTGCAGCTGTAATAGAATATACAGGCGAGTACAATGCTAGTGATGAAGAAGAGATGTCAGGTCCACCAAGAATACTTTTTATTGTTTTTAAGAAAAAAGATGGTACATATAAATTATCAGTTCAGTCAGCATCGCTAATCATGAGAGCCGGAGAGGGAGGGGTTTTCGGAGATCCTTTTGCTGGAATGGAGTATAGTAGAGGTTCCATTGTTGTATCTTTATACGGGGGAAGTTCATGGAGATGGGGGTATACGCATAGATTTAGATTTCAGAATAAGGGATGGTATTTAATAGGTGAAACGGATGAAACATATAATATTAATACGGGTGAATCAGAAACGATTGATACAAATTGTTTAACTGGCAAACAAATAATTACTACTATTGATATAAATGGAAAGAAAAATGTGGTATCTCATAATGTTGGGATAAAGAAATTAAAAAGGCTAATAGACCTTTGAATGGTATAAAGTTTTTGTTTTCACGTCATCATTATTCTACCATTATGGTTACAAAAAGATATAATTAAACCTTTACCTGAAACAAACAATTAATATGTAATTGTTAGCTGCATTAATTACATTTGCCGGCAGTATTGAACTAATACAGGATGCTCATCGTCTAATATATAAATGCATATTTGGGGGTAAATAAATTATGAAAAAATTATTCTTAACTTTTTTTATTCTCCTGATTGCGAATTTATCAATTGGCTGTAACTCAAAAGAAAACCCGTTATCAAAAGGTGACGGTGCTACTTATGAAGTAACAGGACACATTCAATCAGAAGAAGAAACAGGTAAAAACAATTGCAATCCATACGAATATGTCACAGAATATATCCCGATGCAGATACCCAGGATTATAACGCAGGATGATACGGTTATTTTTGAACAGATATGTAATGTAGATGCAGACACAGATAAAATAGTAGACAATTTATATCAGGAATATTCATCTGATTTATCTTTGGGAATTAAAGATTGCTACCCTGAATTTGACAAGGATAAAGTAAGTTTTTCAAGGGTAGCTGAAGATGATTATGAGAGGTACCAGCTATATCTGAATTACATCGGAAATAATGGGATTGATTTACCCTTAAATTTAAATAATATGCCAGAAAATAGGTATACTTCCTTAGGATGTACTACTTTTCAAAAGGATTCTGATGTTGAGTTGGCGTTATTATCCGTAACTTTGTACAGTAATGTTGAAGTAAATGTACTCCTATCAAGGGATTTTTCTGGGATTCAATCAGTATATGAAAATAATACTTATCAGGAACTGGTCGACTTATTAAATTCAGAAAATGCGTCTGTAATGGGTGGTATCAACATGGCTAATGTTTATCATTATCAGCAAAGAATATTTCGAAAAGATACAGACAGTACCACAGAGGAACAAATTATATATTATACTTATTTAAAAAAAGGCGAATTGGAGTATATCATTCAATATAAATCAAATTATACTGTAATGGAAGGGCAAAAGGCCTATATGACAGCATCAGATTTGCATTCACAGGAAGAATGCAGGAACATACTCTTGTCTGTATTAAAAATAATTGTTAATTCATAACTTTTTATAACTGTGAATATAAAATGAGCGCAATGCATGAAAATTAAGTTTTTCTATGAGTTGCGCTATTTTTTGGGTTCTGCGGGAATAATTTAAGCTAATGAACTCTACGGAGCGTTTATTGCAAATTTTTATGTTATAAGTTATTATTTAATAGGAATATGGAGGAAAGAAAGTTGGATTATAACAAAGTTGGAACACTACTATGCCGTCTGAGAAAAGAAAAAGGAATGACTCAAAAACAGATTGCTGATAAGCTGAACATCAGCGACAAAGCAATTTCAAAATGGGAACGCGGACTAGGCTGCCCTGATGTTTCTTTACTTGGCGGACTTTCTAATATATTTGAAGTAAATATCGAAAAAATTTTGGCTGGTGATTTGAAACCTAATAATGTCCAGATGGGGAACTTAAAGCGAATAAAATTCTATGTTTGCCCAAACTGCGGAAATGTAATCAATAATACAGGGGATGCAGAGGTTTCCTGTTGTGGACGCAAGTTGTCGCCCCTCGCTGCTAAACCGGCCGACGAGATGCATACTGTGGCAGTAGAAGATACAGAAGGTGAGTATTATATCACGTTTAATCATGAAATGAGCAAAACACACTATATTTCTTTTGTGGCATACGTCACAAGTGACAGAATTTTGCTCGTAAAGCTCTATCCTGAGCAAACTGCATCGGTACGGTTGCCAAAAATAAGCGGAGCCAGCCTTCAACAAAAACACAGTTCAATTCTGTATTATTATTGCAACAGGCATGGACTATGGGTATATAGGTAGAAATTAGCTCTCATTAATATAAAGGAGAAATTTTATGGAGAACTTTTCAAAAAAAGAGATAAAAGAACAATATAAAAACCGGATAGTAATAGGTGGAGTTTATTGTATTAAATGTAATGGCAACGGTCGTACATGGATCAAATCAACAAAAGATATAACAGGGCAAATAAATAAATTGAATTTTTTTGTCTCGACAAATTCTTGCCCGGAACCAGGTATGTATTCAGAATGGAATCAGTATGGAGCAAATTCTTTTTCCTTTACTATTCTGGAGGAAATTAAAAAAGGAGAAACACAGACAGATAGAGAGTTTGCAGAAGATATCTGTGTTCTGTATGATATGTGGATGGAAAAGCAACAGCAGGAGAGCGTGGAAATATAGGAATTATTTGGTAGTTATTATGATGGAGGTGTTTTATGAAATGCATAAGATGGTTTATGCCTCTGGGAATGGCAAGTGCTGTTTTCTATTTTATCCATGTATTTTTGGGGCAAGTACTTTGGAAGGAGTATAATCCGATTACCACAGATATCAGCTCATTGACAGCAGATGGTGCTCCAAATGCCGGACTACTTAGGATATTTACTGCAATTTACGGAATTTGCTTTCTTCTATTTGCTTTGGGTATGGTTGTCAAAGCTTTTGCAGAATATCATGGAGTTACCAGAATTGGATATTCCATGTTCTTTATTATGGCATTGACAAGCGTTATAGGATATAGCCTTTTTCCTTTGACCGGGGATAAGACAGTGATGAATTTTCAGAACATGATGCATATTGTGGTAACTGTTATCGTGGTTTTTACAACGATTCTCTCTTTCTTCCTTATAGCAATCGGCTATCTGCATCAGGAGAAACTTAAGACCTTGGGAAGAATATGCCTTGTGATAGCTGTATTAATAATGGTTTTTGGAGCTACAAACCCCATTGGGATGGCCATGAAACTTAACATTCTTGGACTCTCTGAAAGGCTTGTTATTTTTACTTTGCAATTGTTTGTGTGTTTTTTATCCTTTATTTATACATACAATACAGAACTGGTTTTGAAAAAGAACAGTTAACATTCAATTAATAAAAAGACCGGTATCTTGATATTAAGACACCGGTCTTTACTGTGAAAAGAAAATCTTACGGATTATTATGATATAGATACCTTTGATTACTAATTATCCTTGATTTGCTCTATTCGGACGAGACATGTTGATATAGTTAACGATACCTGCAATAAAGAAAGTGACAGCAACTAAGAGTAATACAAAAAAGACTATCATATTGATATTACCATTAATTGTAATATCATTCCATGTACTAAAATCAAATTGAAATACAGATGTGCTGTTACCATCCTTTAAAATAAAATGCAGGAAATTTTGGATGGTATAATGAAAAGCAGCTGTAAGTGCAAAACAGCCTGCACATTTAAAGAATGCATTTATATGGGTGTAGCGGATTATTAACATAAAGCCCCATGGCAATAGCAAAGAAACCCCGGCTACTGGCAAAGCTATGTTAACAAACCAACTGCCATTTGTGTAGAGATTACACAAAAAAAGCAGAAGAATAAGTAATAAAGACTCAGCGGAAAAATATAGCAGGGCCTTCTTATCTAGGAGTATAGAAGGAAGATACACCATATATAAAACAAACGGCAAAAATACAAGTGACATTCCAAAGATAAAAGAAACAAAGGCTATTATAAACCAGTCACCACCGGTATAGAGATTACAAATAAGCAACAGCAGGCTAAGGGACAGAGTAAAGGAACCTAATGTTATCAAAGCTTTTTTGTCAGGAACGATTAAAGGAACTAACGTCAGGGAGACGGCAATCAGCTCTGATGCCAAAACAATAAAGAACCAGGACAGTTTGTGCTGAACTGCTATATTGCAGATAAAACATGTTAAAAGGGATATGCCGTAAAGGAAGATCAGAACATTTCTATAGGTATTAACCAGCCTTATATATTTTTTAGCCAGTTTTTCAGAATTTCTGCTCTGGGTATCATCACTGGCAGTCAGTAATTCATGCTCACTAATACCGAGGGCCTCGCAGATATCATGAATTAATGTGATATCCGGATAAGAGATTCCCCTTTCCCATTTTGATATAGCAGACTCCGTCACATATAATTTCTCTGCAAATTCCTTTTGAGTCAGGCCCATTTCTTTTCTTCTTTTAGAGACATATTCTCCAAATGTTTTTTTGTTTTCCATAACCAACCTCCAAGTTTTTGTTAGCATTAAGATAACCCATTACCCTGAAAAGGTCAATCGACTGTTAAGCCAGTCAGGAAAATAAGGGCTTTAAGAGGCATTACGCTGTTACTTTTTTCTAAGACGGAACTCCGTAATAATTATACCAATAGAGGTACTGACAAACAGCAAAGCAATATTTATATAGAAAGCCTGTTCAGATTGTATGATTTTTTGGGGAATCAGGAATTTGCGTTCAATTAGGAGGGCCGCTATTTCCAGAACCAATATTACAAGAGAGTAGCAGCCGAATGTTTTGTGAGCAATATTCCAATTTTCCGGGGACTGCATGGAACGCTTTGTCCGGTAACCTGCTCCGCTGTTACGGTTATCGCCTTTTGGATTAACTAAGGAAATGCAAACAACACCTATAAAAATTGGTATGAAAATAAACAGCCAAACGTTTATAATAATATTGTCCAACTTAAGTGGCCTCCTTTGACAACACAATATATATAACAGTTTAATTATATACCCAATATCAATTTATTGCCATAGAAGTGAAAAGAAAAATTGCAATATTTGTATACTGCTTATTATAGTATAATACTAACAAACAATCCGATTTTTTATAGCAGTTCTCAATCTGTTTTATATATCAAATGCTAAAATGGATATTATCTGTTTAACTTGTAAAACAATATGATGAATGGTAAAATAAAGGAAAATATTATTACTATTTTTACCACTTGAAAGGAGATAAATGTGAAAAAACCAAAGATTGTTTTATCTATAGGGATGATTATGGCTTCTTTCTTGCTGATAACATTCAGTGTTTATAATAGCAGTTTCACAGACAAGGGGAAGGTGACCAGAGAGAAAGAACAGGATTCACAGGTGGCAGGCGGAATAGAAACCATTCAAAAGGCTGGCTATACTATCCTGCTAAAAGGCAGTGCCAGACCGGAGAAGGACGAGATTGCTGTGGAAAATGCAGTTGAAATAGGATTAAAAGAATATGAGAAGACGCATCATCTTGATGCCAAAGAGTGTAAGATTGAGATGGTCTTTCTGGATGGAATAGTAAAGAAAGCCGGAACCTGGTCAGGGCATATCAAATTGAATGATACGGATACTTATGAATTTATAGTAGATGGTAAAACGGGAAATGTAGATTATACAAGCACAAGTAAGTGATTTTTAACCGGATTTTTATATTGCTATCCAACATGGTGAAGCCGTTTCCTCCCCATGTTGGAGTTATCGGCAGGAGAGCCTAAATATTGGGATTGCTTTTAGAATGAAGGAGAATACATTATGATATTGCAGGGAGAGCATATTTCACTGGTTCCCTATACCTTGGAAAAGTGCCATGAAATTTATAAACAATATGTTTCGGATCCAATGATGACAGAGCAGCCTTACGTTTACTCTAAAAATATAGTCGATTTATATTACCAGAATAAAGCAATGGATAGCACCAGAATATTTTTTGCAATATCCTATGAAGGCAATATTATTGGAGAGATACAATTAAAGCGTATTGATAAAATTAATAAATGCGGGACTTTAAGTATCATATTGACCAGTGACAGCGTAAAAAACAGAGGATTTGGCACAGAAGCTGAAAGACTTTTAATAGAATATGCTTTTAATCAGTTGGGACTGGAAACTATTTATGCAGATGCCGTCCACCGGAATGTAAGAAGCAGGCATGTGCTGGAGAAAATAGGATTTGAACACACATATGACGACGAAGTACTGGCCTACTATAAACTTGAAAAAAGCAGATACGAAAAAAACTTCTGTGAAATCATTGATATCTGTGGGAATTCCAGAGAAACTGTTGTGAACGCCATAAGTGAAAATTGGGGCAGCAATATTATTGTTACAAAAGGAAACATACACAAAGCAGAAGAGCTTCCGGGATTTTTGGCTATAAACAATGGTAATATTATTGGAATGATTACTTATCACATATCCGGAAGAGAATGTGAAATAGTATCCCTTGATAGTTTTACCGAAAATAAAGGGGTAGGAACCGCTTTAATAGAAACTGTGAAAAATATCGCAAAAGAGAAGGGCTGCAATAGATTGTTTCTTATTACAACCAATGACAATACAAAGGCGGTGCGGTTCTATCAAAAGAGAGGATTTGATCTGGCAGCCGTTTATAGAAATGCAGTCAATGAATCCAGAAGAATAAAACCTCAGATACCGTTAACCGGCTTTGACGGAATTCCCATTCTTCATGAATTGGAATTTGAAATGGCATTATAATTATTTTTGACAATGAGTGAAGGAGTAGTTTTGATGATATTGCCACAGGAAGACTCATACAAAGGAAGAAATGCTGGTACCATTTATTGTTGTCCGGTAAAGTCCAGCTGCTCTTTGTAAAACATAGAAGGATTTACATATCTGGTAAAAAGTACTTGTGAAATTATGTGCGATTGTATACAATAGATGCTAAGAAGGGAGAGAATAAAATGTGGGTATTATATGCACTTTTATCAGCCTTTTTTGCTGCGCTGACATCAATATTGGCTAAAACCGGCATGAAGAATGTGAATTCCAATGTCGGCACGGCTGTAAGAACCGTTGTAGTCCTAATTATGGCATGGCTTATTGTGTTTTTAACAGGAAAGTACAAGGAACTCCCGGATATTACACAAAGAAGCTGGGTATTTCTTATTTTATCGGGAATAGCAACCGGGCTGTCCTGGTTATGCTATTTTAAGGCACTTCAAATAGGAGAAGCTTCAAAGGTAGTGCCGGTGGATAAATTCAGTGTAGTAATTACTATGGTACTGGCATTTCTATTCCTTGGAGAACCATTAAATATGAAAACAATTGCAGGCGGTGTACTTATAACAATCGGTATGCTGGTGCTGGTATTATAAGTGAGCTCTTCTGTCCATTCGGGTTATATAAAACGAAATAAATGAAATAATAACAATGCGGTTGAAAGATAAACTTTCACTCACACCGATTTTGTACGCGTGAATTAGCACACCTGAAGGGTGCTAATGAGCACGCAGATAGGAGCCAAGCATGAAAAACGTTACAGACAGATTTTTGGAATATGCGAAAGTAGACACCCAATCCCAGGATGATATGGAAAATGTACCAAGTACAGAAAAGCAAAGAAACCTGGCAGAAATACTTGTAAAGGAATTAACGGAAATGGGAGCTGAAAATGTAAGGTTTTCTGACCATTGCTATGTATATGCTACCATCCCTTCAAATTCAAAGAAAAAATTGCCCTCCGTTGGCTTTGTAGCTCATATGGATACTTCAAATGCCTTAAGTGGCAAGGATGTTAAGCCAAGGATTATAAAGAATTATGATGGCGGTGAAATTGTATTAAATAAAGAGCAAAACATCCGCATGGATGCTAATGCCTATCCGATTCTTAGTCTTTCCAAAGGCAAGGATTTAATTGTTACAGACGGTACAACCCTTCTTGGAGCAGATGACAAAGCAGGTGTTGCCGAAATCATGACGATGGCGGAAACATTGCTTACACATCCCGAAATAGAGCATGGTACTATCCAGATTGGCTTTACACCGGATGAAGAAGTCGGAAGAGGTGTTGATTTCTTTGATGTGGAAGGCTTTGGTGCTGATTTTGCCTATACCATTGACGGCGGAGAATTGGGAGAGATTGAATATGAGAACTTTAACGCAGCAGCGGGAAAGGTTCAGATACAGGGAGTTAGTATCCATCCGGGAAGTGCTAAGAATAAGATGGTAAACGCGCTTCTTCTTGCCATGGAATTTCAAAGTATGCTTCCGGTCAATGAAAATCCTATGTATACGGAGAATTATGAGGGCTTTTATATGTTAAATGCACTGGAAGGAACTGTGGATTCCGCCAGGGCAGTCTATATTATCCGTGACCATGATAAGGCACAGTTTGAAGCAAAGAAAGTAAGATTCTTAAAAATAGGAGATTACTTAAACGAAAAATACGGAGCAGGGACCTTTAAGGTTGAAGTAAAAGACTCTTATTATAATATGAAAGAAAAAGTCGAGCCTCACATGCACTTGATCGATAATGCAAAGCGTGCTATGGAGCAGGTAGGTGTAACGCCGGTTGTTGTTCCCATCCGCGGAGGTACGGACGGAGCGAGACTTTCCTATATGGGTCTTCCCTGCCCAAATCTTTGCGCAGGCGGCAATAATTTTCATGGAAGGTATGAGTATGTGCCGATACAGTCCATGGAGAAAATTGTTGAGATATTATTAAAAATTGTGGAAATATATGCAGAAGGAGACAATTCTAAATAAATTCAATTAACAAACGAAATAAGAAGTATTTTCCAAAGATGAACAGAGTAATTTTTGGCGAATACTTCTTTTTTTTTAATGTTCTGAAAGAGATAGGAAAGGAAGGGTATAATTATAAAGTTAACTTTTAGTATGGGAAAAGTTTTGATAACAAAGAATTTAATATTGATTTTTTATATAAATTAAGTTATTATATACGGAAACATCGTAATTTTATACATTCCAGCGTTAATAAGTCAAAATAAAGGTAAAGGTGGTATTGCTATGAAAAGTGATTCAGTGAAAACAGGAATTCAACAAGCTCCCCATAGATCCCTCTTTAATGCCCTTGGCATTACCAGGGAGGAACTGGACAGGCCGATTATTGGAATTGTCAGTTCCTATAATGAGATTGTACCAGGACATATGAACCTTGACAAGATTGTGGATGCCGTAAAGATGGGAGTTGCCATGGCAGGCGGTACACCGATTGTATTTCCTGCTATTGCTGTATGTGACGGAATTTCTATGGGACATACAGGGATGAAATACTCACTTGTTACCAGAGATTTGATCGCAGATTCCACGGAAGCTATGGCAATGGCACATGCCTTTGATGCACTGGTAATGGTGCCGAATTGTGATAAAAATGTTCCGGGTCTTTTGATGGCGGCAGCAAGAGTGAATGTGCCTGCCATTTTTGTAAGCGGAGGACCTATGCTTGCCGGAAGAGTGAAAGGTGAGAAAACAAGCCTTTCCAGTATGTTTGAGGCAGTAGGTGCTTATACTGCCGGAAATATGACGGAAGATGAAGTGGAAGAATATGCCTGTAAGGTATGTCCTACGGCAGGCTCCTGCTCCGGTATGTATACGGCAAACAGTATGAATTGTCTTACAGAAGTACTTGGAATGGGGTTAAAAGGGAACGGAACTATCCCTGCTGTTTATTCAGAGAGAATACGTCTGGCAAAGCATGCCGGCATGAAAATCATGGAACTTCTGGAAAGAAATATAAGGCCCAGAGATATCATGGTAAAAGAAGCTTTTATGAACGCTCTGACAGTGGATATGGCTCTTGGCTGTTCCACTAACAGTATGCTCCACCTGCCTGCGATTGCCCACGAGGCCGGAGTGGATTTAAATCTTGAAATTGCCAATAAAATCAGTGCAAGGACTCCGAACCTATGTCATCTGGCACCGGCAGGGCATGCATATATGGAAGATTTGAATGAAGCCGGCGGTGTATATGCAGTAATGAATGAACTGAATAAAAAAGGACTTATCCATACCGAATTGATTACAGTTACCGGCAAGACAGTCGGTGAAAACATAGAAGGCTGCAAAAATTTGGACACCAATATCATAAGAAGCATAGAGGATCCATATAGTCAAACAGGCGGAATTGCAATCTTAAAGGGAAATCTTGCTACGGATTCCGCAGTGGTAAAAAGGTCTGCGGTGGCGCCAGAGATGTTAAAGCATGAAGGACCGGCAAGAGTATTTGACTGTGAGGATGATGCGATAGATGCCATAAAGAGAGGAAAAATCAATCCCGGAGATGTAGTGGTTATCCGTTATGAAGGACCGAAGGGCGGACCGGGTATGAGAGAGATGCTCAATCCAACCTCAGCTATTATGGGAATGGGACTTGGTTCCAGCGTAGCATTGATAACAGACGGAAGATTTTCGGGAGCTTCCAGAGGAGCCTGTATTGGGCATGTCTGCCCGGAAGCTGCTGTAGGAGGAAATATTGCCCTATTAGAAGAGGGAGATATCATACAGATTGATATTACAAAGAATTTGTTAAATGTTGCCCTTTCAGAAGAAGAGCTTAATGAGCGCAGGGAGAAATGGCAGCCCAAACAGCCTAAAATCACAACAGGATATCTGGCAAGGTATTCTGCTTTAGTAACATCAGCCAGTAAGGGTGCCATATTGGAGGTGCCGGATAAATTCTAAAATTATACAAAAAGCTTAAAGAGAGGTGCAAAGATGCAGTTAACAGGATCACAGATTTTAGTAGAATGTTTAAAGGAGCAGGGAGTGGATACTATTTTCGGATATCCGGGCGGTGCTGTTCTAAACATCTACGATGAATTATACAGACATCAGGATGAGATACGGCATATATTAACCTCCCATGAACAGGGAGCCTCCCATGCAGCGGACGGCTATGCCAGATCCACCGGAAAAGTAGGCGTATGCTTGGCAACCAGCGGACCAGGTGCTACAAATCTTGTAACAGGTATTGCAACAGCTTATATGGATTCCGTACCAATGGTAGCAATCACAGGGAATGTGGCTGTTAACCTCTTAGGAAAGGACAGCTTTCAGGAGGTTGATATAGCAGGTATTACAATGCCCGTTACCAAACATAATTTCATTGTAAAAGACGTAGCCCAATTGGCAGATACCATAAGAAGGGCTTTTCTCATTGCACAAACCGGAAGACCGGGACCGGTTCTTGTAGATATTGCAAAGGATGTTACTGGCAATAAAACGGAATATACAAAGGTAATCCCTCCGATGATTGAGCGTGTTAAGGATACCTTTAGCAGCGAGGATCTTGCAACCGGGATCCAGATGATAGAAGAAGCCAAAAAACCGGTTATCTTTATCGGAGGCGGAGCAGTTATATCCGACGCCTGGGAAGAGGTACGGGAGTTTGTAAAAAGAGTAGATGCTCCGGTAACGGATACCCTGATGGGAAAGGGAGCATTCAGCGGGGATGATCCATATTATACCGGTATGCTTGGGATGCATGGCACGAAGACGGCAAATTTCAGCGTTACAGAATGTGATCTCTTAATAACGGTTGGCTCACGGTTCAGCGACAGGGTAACCGGGAACACGGCACGCTTTGCTAAAAATGCCAGGATACTTCAGATTGATATTGATGCGGCGGAAATCAACAAAAATATTCTGGTCAATCATGCCGTTATCGGAGATATCAAAGAAGTCCTTAAGGCTTTTAATGATAAACTGGAAGAACAAAAGCATGGAGATTGGATTGCCCATGTGATGGATATGAAGGAAAAATATCCGTTAAAATATCATGAAAGAGGACTTACGGGGCCTTTTATCTTAAGAAAGCTTTATGAGCTTACAGGCGGAGATGCAATTATAACAACGGAGGTTGGCCAGCATCAGATGTGGTCAGCCCAGTATTTTAATTATAAAAAACCAAGAACCTTTATCACTTCCGGAGGACTTGGCACAATGGGCTACGGTCTTGGTGCCTGTATCGGTGCGAAGGTAGCAAACCCCGACAAAACAGTTATAAATATTGCAGGGGACGGGTGCTTTCGTATGAATATGAACGAAATTGCAACCGCCACCAGATATAACATACCAATTATACAGATTATCTTTAATAATCATGTTCTTGGAATGGTAAGGCAGTGGCAGTCATTATTCTACGGGGAACGATATTCCTATACAACCTTAAATGACTGCGTGGATTTTGTAAAGGTAGCTGAGGCTATGGGAGCAAAGGCATACCGGATTACGAAAGTGGAAGAAGCAGAAGAAGTATTAAAAGAAGCCCTCCGTATCAATATACCCGTTGTAATCGACTGCATTCTGGAAAGTGATGATAAAGTATGGCCTATGGTGGCTCCGGGAGCAGCGATTGAAGAGGTATTTACGGAAGAAGACTTTAAAGCAAAATAAAAATATTGACTAAATTTTAACTAAGTTTTATAATGTAATGGATTAAAGTGGTCAAGCGTAAAAAACAGCAGGGCAACGGAGCCTGGACTTCTGTGCTCTGACTGAAAATATAAGGAGGATATATAAGTGGCAAGAATTTATAACTTTTCAGCAGGCCCGGCCGTATTGCCGGAGGAAGTACTAAAAGAAGCAGCAGAGGAGATGTTGGATTACAAAGGCAGCGGAATGTCTGTAATGGAGATGAGTCATAGATCCAAGGTTTATGAAAACATCTTAAATGAAGCTGAAGCTGATTTAAGAGAGTTGATGAACATTCCGGATAACTATAAGGTACTCTTTTTACAGGGTGGTGCATCCTCACAGTTTGCGATGATTCCAATGAACCTGATGAAAAACAGGGTGGCAGATTTTATTGTTACAGGACAGTGGGCAAAAAAAGCATATCAGGAAGCAAAAATATATGGAACTGCTAATAAGATAGCGTCTTCCGAAGATAAAACCTTCTCTTACATACCTGATTGCTCCGACCTTCCTATCAGTGAAAATGCCGACTATGTTTACATTTGTGAAAATAATACTATATATGGAACAAAATTCAAAACACTTCCCAATACCAAGGGAAAAACTTTGGTAGCTGACATATCCTCCTGTTTTCTGTCAGAGCCGGTGGATGTGACGAAATATGGATTATTATACGGTGGAGTACAAAAGAATGTGGGACCTGCCGGTGTTGCAATTGTTATTATCAGAGAAGACCTGATTACAGAGGATACCTTACCGGGAACTCCTACCATGTTCAAATATAAGATTCATGCTGACAACGGTTCTCTTTACAACACACCTCCTGCTTATGGTATTTATATCTGCGGAAAGGTATTTAAGTGGCTGAAGAAGCTTGGCGGACTGGAAGCTATGAAAGAAATCAATGAGAAGAAGGCAGCTGTACTTTATAATTATTTGGATGAAAGCAAGCTGTTTAAGGGCACTGTTGTGAAAGAAGACCGTTCTCTTATGAATGTTCCTTTTGTTACGGGAGATGAAGAACTGGATGCCAAATTCGTAAAAGAAGCGAAAGCAGCAGGCTTTGAGAACCTAAAAGGCCACAGAACCGTGGGCGGTATGCGCGCAAGCATTTACAACGCAATGCCCATTGCAGGTGTTGAGAAGCTGGTTGAATTTATGAAGGAATTTGAAGCTAAAAATTTAAAATAGTTATAAAGGAGCGCTTATGTCAAAGTATAAATATAGTTGTCTGAATCCGATTGCCCAGGTGGGGCTTGGCCTTTTTTCTGAAGAATATACAAAAACAGATGATATAAAAGAAGCAGATGCGGTATTGGTAAGAAGTGCTTCTATGCTGGAAATGGAATTGCCTGAAAACATCAGCGCTATTGCAAGAGCTGGAGCCGGTGTCAATAATATTCCCCTGGATAAGTGTGCTTCTGACGGAATCGTAGTATTTAATACCCCCGGAGCCAATGCCAACGGTGTAAAGGAGCTTGTTATAGCTGGATTAATGCTTGCTTCCAGAAATATCGTAGGCGGCATTAATTGGGTGCAAACTATAAAAGAAGA
Source organism: Anaerocolumna xylanovorans DSM 12503 (assembly GCF_900143645.1). Classification (GTDB taxonomy): domain Bacteria; phylum Bacillota; class Clostridia; order Lachnospirales; family Lachnospiraceae; genus Anaerocolumna; species Anaerocolumna xylanovorans. The sequence goes on from NZ_FRFD01000003.1 coordinate 982,768, forward strand.
GAAAGACGTAGCAAAGCTGGTGGAGAAAGGGAAATCTAAATTCGCCGGCAAAGAAATACAGGGAAAGAAACTTGGCGTAATCGGTCTCGGAGCTATTGGTGTATTGGCAGCCAATGCAGCAAACCGTCTGGGTATGGAAGTATACGGCTGTGACCCTTACATTTCTGTTGAACATGCCTGGAATTTATCCCGTGATATTATATCGGTAAAATCCAAAGAAGATATCTACAAAGAATGCGATTATATCAGTCTTCATGTGCCTTTGCTGGAGGATACCAAGAAGATGATCAATAAAGAAACTCTTTCAAAATGTAAGGACGGCGTGGTAATCCTTAATTTTGCAAGAGACCTTCTGGTAAATGATGAGGATATGGAAGAAGCCTTAAAGTCCGGAAAGGTTGCAGCTTATGTGACGGATTTCCCCAATGAGAAAACCGCAGGTATGAAAGGTGTTATTGCAATTCCCCATCTTGGTGCTTCTACGGAAGAATCCGAAGATAACTGTGCAGTGATGGCAGTAAAGCAGATAAAAGATTATATAGAGCACGGAATTATTAAAAATTCCGTAAATTATCCTGACTGTGATGCCGGTACTTTTACAGGGGGAACCAGAGTAACAATTAATCATAAGAATATCCCCAATATGCTGACACAGTTTACCGGAGTATTCTCCGCAGAAAATATCAACATCGCAAACCTTCTCAATAAGAGTAAAGGAGATTATGCTTATACCGTTATTGATATAGAAGGCGGTGTTAGTAACGGTATTGCGGATAAATTAAAAGCAATAAACGGCGTATTAAAAGTTAGAACCTTATCTTAATATAAATATCAATTTATAAAAGACGGGACTGTTGCATAATTATAGTGAACGGAGGACAAAGTTCATTCTAAGTGCAACAGCCCCTTTTTCATCAGACTTATGCGCTCTAGGCGAAAGGAGAAGAAAATATGGCAAAGATTAAGCCCTTTTGTGCAGTAAGACCGGCTGCAGAATTGGCAGAAAGAATTGCAGCACTGCCTTATGATGTTTACAATAGAGAAGAAGCAAAAGAGGAGGTTAGGAGGGAACCTTTGTCTTTTTTGCAGATTGACAGAGCAGAAACAAAGCTTTCAGATAATATATCTGCCTATGATAGTGCAGTATATGAAAAAGCAAAAGAATTGCTGGAGGATATGATATCAAAAGGGCAGTTTATGAAAGAAGAAAAGGAGTGCTTCTATATTTATGAATTAATTATGGAGGGGAGAAGCCAGACCGGGCTTGTGGCCTGTGCCTCTCTTGACGACTATAACAACGGTATCATTAAACGCCATGAAAATACCAGAACGGATAAAGAACTGGACAGAATCAACCACATTGATATCTGCAATGCCCAGACAGGACCAATATTTCTTACCTACCGTGATTCTGTGAACATAACGGATATTATAAAAAGCTATAAAGAAACAAGGAAGCTTTATGGTTTCACATCACCGGATGGCATTGTCCATAATGTCTGGAAGATAGCGGAGGAAGAAACAATCACAAAAATAAAGGAAGAATTTGAAAAGGTTCCTTCCATATATATAGCTGACGGACATCACAGGGCAGCTTCGGCTGTAAAGGTGGGGTTAAAGCGCAGAGAGGAGCATCCTGATTATACCGGCAGGGAAGAATTCAACTTCTTTCTGTCCGTATTTTTTCCTTGTGAAGAACTTTTGATTCTGCCTTACAACCGGGTTGTGGAAGATTTAAAAGGATATACACAGGAAGAATTTTTAGAAAAGGTCAAAGAGTGCTTTGATGTTACCTTCCTTGGAGAGAGTGCTTATCAGCCGGAGAAAAAAGGTGCATATGGAATGTATCTGCAAACAGGATGGTATAAGCTTATAATAAAGGAAGAGTATAAAAAAGAAGATCCGGTAGCAGGTCTTGATGTATCCTTGCTGCAGGACAATCTTCTGGAGCCGGTGCTTGGAATCAAAGACCCTAGAAGCGATAAAAAAATTGATTTCGTGGGAGGTATCAGAGGACTTGGTGAACTGGAACGCAGGGTGAAGGAGGATATGGCAGTTGCTTTTTCCATGTATCCTACCAGTATCAATGAGCTGATGGCCGTATCGGACCAGGGAAAATTAATGCCGCCGAAATCCACCTGGTTTGAGCCAAAGTTAAGGAGCGGGCTGTTTATTCACCGCATATAAAAAAAGTTTAAAAATCATGGAACCATTCCATAATTTGCATCGTCTAATGGTTGAATAAGGAAATAGTTTAAAAATACAGTAAAGGAGGAATTTTATGATAACAAAGAAAATCGGGGCCGTAGTCTTAAGCGGTGCCCTTGTAGTTAGTGCTTTGCCCTCACCCTTTTTACTAAAGGCAGATGCAGATTCTTATTTGGCAAAAAATTCAGTTCAGACAATAGCAGCAAAGGAGCAGGCAAGTTCTTCTGCATCGTCCGAAGATCTGGAAAATATGATTAATACTGTGAAAGGTAAAATAACCATCCCTTCAGAGTTGTCCGAATTTTCTTATAATTATTACTCTGGCAACCCGTATTCGGATAATACCTGGAACTTTACATGGTCCAGTAAAGACGGAAGCAAGAATATCTATGTTAACTCTGATTCCAAGGGGCATATATCCAGTTATAATTATTATACGAACCAAAATTATAAGCCTGTATACCTTCAGGGAGAATTAAAAGATAAGGCAGATGCTTTTATTAAGGGTATTGCACCGGATATTTCCGGTAAGCTTCAATATCTTGAAACCTCTTCCGCCTCTCCTTATAGCGGTACTTATACGTACCAATACCAGAGAGTTGAAAACGGGATTCCTATGCCTGATAATTCTGTCAGCGTCAGCGTAAATTATCAAACCGGCGATGTGACCTCGTATAATGCCAACTGGCTTTATGATGTTACAATCCCTTCTTCCACAGTTAAAATATCCAAGGAAGATGCGGCTGCCACGATTGGAAAGAATATTAAGATGACCCTTTCTTATCAAAGCGCTTATGCTATTTATAACAGCGATAACGGCAATAAAAATAATACCAAAGCATTTCTTGTATACAGCCCTGACAAATCTTATCTGGCTGTTGATGCCATAACAGGTAAGCTGTATGACACCCAAAGTATTTGGTATAATTTAAATGGAGCCGCAGAAACTGCCAAGGATTCCGGGGCCAAGAGCATGGCGCTTAAAGCCAGCGGGCTTACTCCCCAGGAGTCCGCAGAAGTTGATAATATAAAGGGCCTTATTACAAAGAATGATGCCATCCAGGCAGTTAAAAGCAATACCAAACTGCTCTTTGATAAGAATATGACCTCTGTCTCCGCCAATCTTTATAAGAACAACTATGCAGACGGCAATTCCGGTTATATATGGAATATTAATTTTTCAGACCCCAGAGAAATAAAGGATAGCACAAAGGATAGTTACCGTGCCTATGCCAGTGCGACAGTTGATGCTAAAACCGGTAAAATTATTGGCTATTACTCCTCTACAAACAACTACTATAACTCCAAAACAGGAAATTGGGAAACCCCTAAGGTTAAATATACCTCCAAGCAGGGAAAGGGTATTCTGGAAAGCTTCTTAAAAGAGCAGATACCGGAATATTTTAAGAGTTCAACCTATACCGGTACTTCCGATGATTATGTTATCGCATACAAAGACAGCAAGCCGGTATACGGCGGTTATTCTTATAATTATCAAAGAGTTAACGAAGGTATTTCTTATGCTGCAAATAATATCAGCGGTGCTGTAGACGGTGTAACCGGTAAGATTTATTCCTTTGGTTACAGCTGGGATTCAAAGGTGACTTTTGAGGCTCCTACCAATGTTATTTCAGCAGATAAGGCCTTTGGATATTATATAGCAAACGAAGGTTACCGTTTGGTATATGAAATTTATTATAAGAACAGCGTTTCTGATACAAAGACAGACGCTTCCTATACACAGACTCCTTTGGTACGCCTTGTATACCGTACCGATATTTCACCGGATTTTATTTCTCCATTTACCGGAAAACAGCTTGATTATGATGGCAAAGAATATGTAAAACAAACAACTCTTTACAGTTATACGGATATTGAAGGCAATTCTTCTGCCAGAAATATAAAGCTTCTTGCCAATATGGGTATTGGCTTTGAAGGAGGACTTTTTAAGCCTGCACAGGCAGTTACGTCAGATGAACTGAAAGACTTTATCCAAAAAGCAGGATTTTATGCTGATTCTTCCAAATACAAATTAACTGGCAATACTGTTAGCCGTATAGACGCTGCAAAATATGCTATTCAGGTATTAGGGCTTGAAAAAGCAGCTAAAATAACCGGCATTTATTCTATGAACGTTACTGACCAGTCTTCTATCAGCCAGTCTGATTTAGGATATGCCGCAATTGCTTATGGACTGAAGCTGTTATTGCCTAATAACAACAGCCAGTTACATTCGGGAGACAATCTTACCCGCCAGGATACGGCAGATTTGATTGCTGCGATGTTAAACACACAGGAATAAGACAAAACCAGTCTTTATCAGCAGAGCCTTAGGAGGATTTTTTCTCTTAAGGCTCTTTTATGTTACTTTAGATAATTTTCACTTTTTTAAGCAGGCTATTTGTGGTAATATAAATATAGGCTTATACATTTAATTAGGAGGCAGCTATGCAAGATATATTATTTTTAGAACCTGTTTTTAAAGAGATGATATGGGGAGGCGACCGGCTAAGGACAGACTTCGGTTATGAGATTCCCAGTGACAGTACGGGAGAATGCTGGGCTGTCAGTGCCCATACAAATGGAGATTGCAGGATAAAATCAGGGGAATACCAGGGAGAGACATTAAGCAGCCTGTGGGCCAATCACAGAGAGCTTTTCGGTAACGTGGAGGGCGAAGTATTTCCGCTTTTAATAAAGATTATAGATGCCAAGCAGGATTTGAGCATACAGGTTCATCCGGACGATGTTTATGCAAGAGAACACGAAAACGGTTCCCTGGGAAAGACCGAATGTTGGTATATCCTTAACTGCGAAGAGGATGGAAAAATCGTTATTGGGCATAATGCAAACAGCAAGGAAGAGTTAGCTTCTATGATCCATAACAATAAGTGGGACGACTTGATCCGCGTACTTCCTATAAAAAAAGGTGATTTTTTTCAGATCGTACCGGGAACAGTCCATGCCATTAAGGCGGGAACTGTAATATTGGAAACCCAGCAAAACAGTGACATCACTTACAGGCTTTATGATTATGGAAGACTGCAAAACGGTAAACCCAGAGAACTTCACATTGATAAGAGTATTGATGTAATCACCTGCCCGCAGAAACTTGCAGAACCCTTAAGAAAAAAAAGGGACATTAAGGCAGGAGAGATAGAGACACTGGTAAGCTGTGAATTCTATACAGTAGAAAAGATAAAGGTAAATGGCAGTACGGAGCTGGAACAGACGGAACCGTTTACTATTCTAAGTGTAATAGCAGGAGAAGGCTGTCTGGATGGGGTGAAAATAAAAAAAGGCGATCACCTGATCGTTCCTTCCGGTTTTGGCAGCTATATTTTAGAGGGAAATATTGAATGTATTTCATCCCATATATAATGATTATTATATTTTTTACATGTAAGGAGAGAACTAATGAGTAGTATTTTTAACCTGGATAATCCGTTTTTTACCGGATTGAATAAGATTGTAGATGCCTTCTTTTTAAGTATTATATTTCTCATAACCTGTATCCCTATCGTTACCATAGGGCCCGCATTAACAGCCTTGTATTATGCAACAGCCAAGTCCCTGCGCAGGGACCGCGGATATGTTTCCAAAGAATATTTCAAGGCATTTAAAATGAATTTCAAACAAGGACTTGTAACCGGTCTTATTGTTATGCTGATGACAGTCATTCTTATTGTGGACTGGAATTATGCAAAAAGGCTTCATGGCAACCTGGGCGTAGTATTGTTTACGATATTTACAGCCTTAATGGTATTATTGCTGTTTGTAAGTATCTATATCTTTCCTATTTTATCAAGATTTAAAACAAAACTTGGGCAATTATTCAAGACAGCGTTCTTTATGTCTATAAGGCATCTGCCAAGTACCATATTAATGGTTATTATCATTGCTTTTTTTGCTTTGCTTGTTTATCTGATCTGGATTCCCATATTGTTTACACCGGCACTTTGTGCCTTGCTGATATCTTTTCTTATGGAACGCATATTGAAGAAATACATGCCGCCAAAGGCTGACGAAGAAGAAAAAGGCGGCGTTGATGAGTGGTATTTAGAATAAGAATATAATTGGGAGCGGAGGAGGCAATATGGAAGATATTCTATATGGATTAATGGACTGGGCAGGAATTGAGGCTATCGTTTACTCGGAAGAGGACCATCCACATAATATTTTGGGACCTCATCTGGTAGAGGAAGGACTGCTGATACAAACCTATATACCTACTGCAAGAGAAATAAAGGTCAAATTATACAAACAAGAGAAAGAGTATTTCATGACGAAGGAAGAGGAAGATTTCTTCGCTGTGCTGATACCGAAGCTTAAACGGATATCGGACTACACATTGGTTGTTACCTATGATAATGGAATAACCCGGGAAATAAAGGATCCATACTCCTATAATCAGATATTGACTGATAAGGATTTAAGTAAATTCTCAGATGGTATACATTATAACATATATGATAAACTTGGTGCCCATCCTATGGAAATAAACGGAGTAAAGGGCGTACATTTTGCCGTATGGGCTCCTAATGCCGTAAGAGTAAGCGTAGTCGGAGATTTCAATCTCTGGGATGGCAGAAGACATCCTATGAACAGGCTGAAAGACTCCGGTGTTTTTGAACTATTTATTCCGGAGCTTACGGAAGGTGATATTTATAAATATGAAATAAAGGTAAAGGGCGGGATGGTTGTATTAAAGGCAGATCCTTATGCAAACCGTTCTGAACTGCGCCCCAATAATGCTTCTGTTGTCTGTGACTTAAGCCACTATCAATGGGAAGATAACGACTGGCTGAATACCAGAAAGTCAAAGGACTATAAAAAAGAACCTGTAAATATCTATGAACTGCACCTTGGCTCCTTTAAAAAGCCTGGCACAGAAGAAAGAGAATTCTATAATTACAGGGAGCTTGCTCCCATGATCAGTGATTATGTAATGGAAATGGGTTATACCCATGTAGAGCTGATGCCGGTTATGGAGCATCCCTATGACGGCTCATGGGGGTATCAGGTGACGGGATATTATTCGCCGACTGCCAGGTATGGAGCACCGGAAGATTTTATGTATTTTGTGGATTTTCTGCATCAGAAGGGTATTGGAGTTATTTTAGACTGGGTGCCTGCCCATTTTCCTAAAGATAGTTTTGGACTTGCTTCTTTTGATGGCACCTGTCTGTATGAGCATTTGGACCCAAGGCAGGGTTCCCATCCTCACTGGGGGACATTAATATATAATTATGGCAGACCCCAGGTTTCATTATTTCTGATTGCTAATGCACTGTTTTGGATAGATAAATATCATATTGACGGAATGCGTATGGATGCGGTTGCTTCTATGCTTTACCTGGATTACGGCAAAAACGCCGGTGAATGGGTTGCCAATAAGTATGGCGGAAGAGAGAATTTGGAAGCAATGGACATGTTAAAGCATTTGAACTCCATTGCAAAGAAGCGAAAAGACGGAGTCATGCTGATTGCCGAAGAATCAACGTCCTGGCCGAAAGTTACCGGTTCCCTGGAAGAGGGAGGCATGGGATTTGACCTTAAATGGAATATGGGCTGGATGAATGATTTTACTAATTACATGAAGGTTGATCCGCTCTTTCGAAAGGGACGCCACGGGGAATTGACCTTTAGCATGGTATATGCCTACAGCGAGAAATTCATTCTTGTACTTTCCCATGATGAAGTAGTGCATGGGAAGGGTTCCATGATACAAAAGATGCCGGGAAATCTGGAGGATAAATTTTCAAATCTAAGAATCGCCTATGGTTTTATGATGTGCCACCCCGGTAAAAAGCTGTTATTTATGGGACAGGATTTTGCACAGTACAGTGAATGGGATGAAAAGAAGGAAATTGACTGGAATCTGTTAAAGGAGGAGCGGAATGCTTCCCTGAATTTATATGTAAAAGAGCTTAATAATTTCTATCAAAAAAATCCTGCCCTTTATACTTTGGATTTTGAAGAAAAAGGCTTCGAATGGATAAGCTGTCTGGATGCCGACCATAGTATTGTGGTATTTATAAGAAAAACGGAAAATGTAAGGGACACACTTCTCGTTGTATGTAACTTTACACCGGTTGTTTATGAGAACTTTTTGATAGGAGTACCTTTTCCCGGAAAATATAAAGAAATATTTAACAGTGATTATGAACGCTTTGGCGGAAAAGGATACTGCAATAAAAGGATAAAGACTTCCAAGCAGACAGGCGCAGACGGCAGAGAAGATTCCCTGGCAATTACCGTACCGCCTTTAGGAATCACTATCTTTTCCTGTACACCGGTCAATACGGTAACAGAAAAGAAAACTGCTAAGAAAGCCGCAAAAGAAGTTACCAATGAAACTAAAAAGGAAACTGTGAAAGAAATCACAACAAAAGAAACTCCAAAAGGAGCTTCGAAAGAAGCACCAAGGGGAAAAGGGAGGAAACATAACTAATGGAGCATATCCTTGAATCAGCAAAAGAGATTATCCTGCACTCTTTAAGTGATATAGGAAAGAGTGTTATTGACAATGGCTTTACACTGATTATTAAAATCCTGATAACTCTTCTTGTTTACTTTATCGGGAAAAAGGTTATAAAGATGCTTCTTGATATGGTTGAGCGTGCCTTTAACAGAGGAAAGATGGAAGCCGGCGCGAAAGGTTTTCTGCTGGCTTTCATGCGTGCAATCTTTTATATAATACTTATCTGGATTATATTGGTTCAAATATTCAGTGTAAAAGATGCAAGCCTTGTTGCAGTATTGGGATCAGCCGGCTTAAGTATCGGTTTGGCATTGCAGGGAGGACTCTCTAACTTGGCCGGCGGAATAATTATCCTTTTGCTGCGCCCTTTTAAGGTGGGAGACTGCATTATCTACACCACTAACGAGGGAACGGTAATTTCCATTGATATTTTTTACACGAAGATGCTTACAGCAGATAACCGTTTGGTCGTTATGCCAAATGGAGCGTTATCAAATTCCAGTATTATAAATATATCCAATGAAAAAGAAAGAAGACTTGATATTACCATAGCGGTTTCTTCTTCTGAAAATATTGACAGGGTAAAAAATATTTTAGATGGAATTATTAAGCAAAATGATAATATAATAAAAGAGACAGCAAATTCTATCTTTGTAAGCAGTTTCGATGCAGGAACTGTCAGCTTAAGTGTGAGGGTATGGGTCAAAACAGAAGATTATACGGCAGCAAAATCCAAGCTGCTGGAAAGCGTAAAAAAAGAATTTGAAGAAAATCAGATTAAAATGTAGGCATTTTAGAGGGAAAGTTAATAAAGTAAAGTAAAATAAGCCATTTGATTAATAAAATAAGGTATGAAAAAGATTTTTAAAAAATGCTTTTCTTTTTTATAAAAAAGTGGTATTTTATCTGTAGGCAAAATTTAAGCCGGAGCAAAGACGTTCCCATGTTTTTTTTGGGGACGCTTTTTTTATACAGGTATGAAATCTATTTACTTGTATCCGAAATAAATTCATCAAAATAAAATATAAATGTGTGGAAGGAGTTTTTTTATGGCAGAGAAATTGACTGAAATCTTTGGCGCTGATGTTTTTAACGAAGCCACTATGACAGAACGTTTACCCAAAAAAGTTTTTGCCGCTTTAAAGAAGACAATTAAAAACGGAGAAGAATTAGATCCTGAGATAGCTGATATAGTTGCAAATGCTATGAAGGACTGGGCAATCGAAAGAGGAGCAACTCACTATACCCATTGGTTTCAACCGATGACAGGTATTACTGCTGAAAAACATGATTCCTTTATCAATCCTACCTCCGACGGTAAAATAATCCTTGAATTTTCCGGCAAAGAATTAATAAAAGGTGAACCGGATGCTTCTTCATTTCCTTCCGGCGGTTTAAGAGCAACTTTTGAAGCAAGAGGCTATACAGCATGGGATTGTACTTCACCTGCATTTTTAAGAGAAGATGCCGCCGGTGTTACCCTTTGCATCCCTACTGCTTTTTGTTCCTACACAGGAGAAGCTCTTGATAAGAAAACACCTCTTCTTCGTTCTATGGAAGCAATCAGTGACCAGGCTGTTCGTATTCTTAAATTATTCGGACATGATGAAGTAAAATCTGTATCCTGTTCTGTTGGTCCGGAACAGGAATATTTCATTATAGACAAAGCAAAGTACTTAAAGAGAGAAGACTTGATCTTTACCGGACGTACCTTATTTGGTGCGCAGCCTCCTAAGGGTCAGGAAATGGAAGATCACTATTTCGGAAGCTTAAAGGAAAGAATTGCATCTTTCATGAAGGAAGTAAATGAAGAGTGCTGGAAGCTTGGTATCTTAGCTAAGACACAGCACAATGAAGTTGCTCCTGCACAGCATGAATTAGCTCCTATTTATTCTACGGCAAATATTGCAACTGACCACAATCAGTTAGTAATGGAAATCATGAAGAAGGTTGCTAACCGTCATGGTCTTGTTTGCCTGCTTCATGAGAAGCCTTTCGCAGGCGTTAACGGTTCCGGTAAGCATGACAACTGGTCTATCGTAACAGATACCGGAAAGAACCTGTTAGACCCCGGTAAAACACCTCATGAGAACATTCAGTTCCTTTTAGTCCTTACTGCTGTTATTAAGGCTGTGGATGAGAATGCTGATCTTCTTCGTCTTTCCGCTTCCAATGCAGGAAATGATCACAGATTAGGTGCAAACGAAGCTCCCCCGGCCATTATCTCTATCTTCCTTGGAGAGCAGTTAGAGGATGTTGTGAAGCAGCTTGTTGAAACAGGCGATGCTAAGAGCAGCAAGCAGGGCGGTAAGTTAAATATCGGTGTTCACACACTTCCCGAATTAAAGAAGGATGCAACAGATAGAAACCGTACATCACCCTTTGCTTTTACAGGAAACAAATTCGAATTCAGAATGGTTGGATCTTCTATGTCTATTGCAGGTCCTAACACTACCTTAAATACAATCGTTGCTGATGCATTATGCGAATTTGCAGATGAATTGGAAGGTGCAGAAGATTTTGATATAGCTGTACATGATTTAATCAAGAAGACTTTAACTGAACATCAGAGAATTATTTTCAATGGAAACGGATATTCAGATGAATGGGTTGAGGAAGCAGAAAGAAGAGGACTGCCGAATTTAAGATCTCTTGTAGAAGCTATTCCTGCTATGACCTCTGAAAGAGCGATCAAGATATTCAGCAAATTCAATGTTCTGTCAGAAGTGGAACTTCATTCCCGTGCAGAAATTGAATTTGAAGCTTATTCAAAGACCATAAACATTGAAGCTAAGACAATGATTGAGATGGCAAACAAGCTCTTCATTCCTGCGGCTATTAAGTATGCTTCAGGTCTTGCCGGCTCTATCAATACCATTAAAGCCGCTGTTCCCAGTGTAGACGTTTCTGTACAGGAAGGCCTGTTAAAAGAAACTTCCTCTTTACTTGCAACAGCAAAAGCATCCCTTGATAAGCTTCAGGCAGCTGTTGCAGAAGCAGCTGAAAAAGAAGGTCAGGAACAGGCTGTATTCTTTAAAAAGTCTGTATTCCCGATAATGGACGAATTGAGAAAGCCCATTGATGCGCTGGAATTAATTGTAGACAAGGAAATTTGGCCGGTACCTACTTATGGAGATTTATTATTTGAGGTATAATTTTAAGCTTATTTCAGAACATAAGATGAGTTAATGGAGTAATTCCGATATAAAAGAAAGACTGCTGTATCTGCATAGATTGGCAGTCTTTTTTGAATATATTAATTTTGCTATTTACATTTCTATTTTATTATATAATAATGGAATAGCGAATGGGGCGTTTAATGCTTAAGTATACTTCCCATATATCGCAAAAGAAAGTTAAGAAAGGGATTGTACAATAGATGAGAAACATTAAACTGGTACTGGAATATGATGGTTCCCGGTACGACGGATGGCAAAAGCAGCCAGGAAGTAATAAGAGTATCACTATTCAGGATAAAGTAGAAGCTGTCTTAAATAAGATGGAAGAGGAAGTGGTTGAGCTTACTGGTGCTGCCAGAACAGAAGCAGGCGTTCATGCATATGGACAAATTGCCAATTTTAAAACAAATACCGATTTGAAGACTTATGAAATTAAACATTATCTTAACCGTTATCTTCCCAGAGATATTGCAGTGATGGAAGCTCTTGAGGTACCGGAGCGCTTTCACAGCAGTTTTAATGCAAAGGGTTTTCAATATGTCTATAAGATAACCACAGGAGAAGTACCTTCGGTTTTTGAGAGAAAATATAATTACTATTGCTTCCATAAGCTGGATGTATCTCTTATGAAAAAAGCAGCACAAAGTCTAATTGGCGAGCATGATTTCAAAGCATTTTCTGATAATAAAAGAATGAAAAAATCGACTGTTCGGAGAATGAAAAATATTGAAATCAAGACAGGGATTAATTCAATTGATATTATATTGGAAGCAGATGATTTCTGGCCAAATATGGTGAGGATTATCGCAGGCACCCTGATAGAAATAGGCGAAGGAAACATGGCACCTGAATATATGGAAGAGATACTGGCAAGCGGTGACAGAAGTAAGGCAGGGGAAACGGCAGAGGCAAAAGGACTTTTTCTGATGGATGTGAAGTATGAATGATTTCCATTTTGGTCATAGATAGTGAATGAAGATAATACAGACAGGGGCAGAAGCCATAAAAACAGGCTCTGCCCCTTAATTTAATATTTTTTATACCTTATGAATTATTCTACGGTAACAGATTTAGCAAGATTTCTTGGCTGGTCTACATTAAGCCCCCTGTGAAGGGAGGTGTAATAGGCCAAAAGCTGTAATATGACAGCAGCCAGGAAAGGCGCATACTCATCCTTAATTTCCGGCAGAACAATATGATAATCATAAATGGAAGGTTCTGCTTTTTGACCGCTTATAGTAATTAGTATCACGAAAGCATCTCTTGCTTTGACTTCGCGGATATTGGAAATCATCTTGGCATATACCTTTTGCTGGGTAGCCAGTGCTACCACAGGGACACCTTCTGTTACAAGGGAGAGGGTACCGTGTTTTAATTCACCGGCAGCATAGGCCTCCGAATGAATGTAGCTGATTTCCTTTAATTTAATAGATCCTTCGCAGGAGAGGGCATAGTCAAGACCTCTGCCGATAAAGAAGAGGTCCTCTTTTTCTTTCAGCTGTCTGCTGATTTCTTCTATTATCTTATCCTGTGAGAGAGTTTCTTCCAAGGCTGGGATAACATTTAAAAGCTGCTGCATTTCTTCCATGCAGGCTTCTTTTTCCAACTTGCCTGTAGCATAGGCAAACCGGAAGGCAAGAAGATACAGGCAGGCTAATTGTGCCGTATATGCTTTTGTGCTGGCAACGGCAATTTCCGGGCCAGCATGGGTATAGAGCACATAATCACTTTCTCTGGCAATGGAAGAGCCTTTTACATTGACGATAGAAAGAGTGGAAGCCCCCCGTTCCCTGGAAAGCTTAAGAGCAGCCAGAGTATCTGCCGTTTCACCGGATTGTGATATGGTAATAACGAGAGTATTTTTATCTATAATAGGGTCCTGGTAACGGAATTCAGAAGCAACCTCAACAGTAACAGGCAGACGAAGAAGCTTCTCTAGCATAACCCTTCCGATAAGGCCGGCATGCATGGCTGTTCCGCAGGCGGTAATAACAATTCTTGTAATACCGTCAAAAAGAGAATCGGGAATAGCATCCGCCGTAAAATCCGGAAGCTTATTCTGAATTCTTGGCAGGATAGTATTGCGCAGAGAATCAGGCTGTTCATGGATTTCCTTTAACATAAAGTGAGGATATCCGCCCTTCTTGGCAGCCGTCATATCCCAATTAACATGAAGTATCCTCGGGCAGACAAGATTACCGTCAAGGTCTGTAAGAATAATCTTATCCTTTTTTAAGATTACTACATGCATCTCTGGTACAACAAAATAATCCTTGGAATAATCGATCAGAGCAACCATATCGGATGCAATGATGGAACCTTCTTTTGCATGGCAGGCAACGAGAGGACTGCTGTTTCTAAGGCTGTAGATTACTTCCGGCTGATCGGCAAAAAGTATACAAAAAGCGTATGCACCTTCTATCAATTCAACGGCCTGTTTGATGGCTTTTAAAGCATCGCCTTCATAGAGGCTGTCAAGCAGAAGCGCAGCAATTTCAGTATCTGTCTGAGAGATGGGAATCCTTCCTTCTTCTTTCAGACGGATTTCCAATTCTCTATAATTTTCAATAATCCCATTATGGATTAGAGTAACTTTTCCGGCAGTATGAGGATGGGCATTGGTATCTGTAACGCCTCCGTGGGTTGCCCATCGGGTATGCCCGATACCGCAAGTACTCCCAGTATCCTCTGCAGATGTGTTTAGAGCAGCTATCTTATCAGTGAGAGCAGCTACCTTTCCGGTGGTCTTAATGGTATTGATGCTTCCACCTTCATAAAATGCAATACCTGCGCTGTCATAGCCTCTGTATTCCAGGGCGGTAAGACCGTCAATCAGAACCTTTTTTGCCTCCGTGTAACCTGTAAAGCCAATAATTCCACACATAATAATTCTCCTTTATTCTGTTTTCAATGTTCTAATTATGAATTCGCAGAAACACAGAAACTAAACTGAAACAAACGGGCATAAATATAGCCTGATGGTTAGAACAGTTTGCAGGTCTCTTAATTCAATTATCTTGGTATTGCCGCTGTTGTGTTCCGGTTACCCGGAGGTTTTTCAGCAATTCACACATCCAAGCCTATGAGAGAGCATCCGCCGAATATTTCGCTGACTCCCTACCTCGTTAACCTCTATATATTGCCCAAAGAGGTACATGGCGCTAATTTAAACATTTCTGTTGGGCGGACCCTGGGCCGGTCCGGTCTATGGTTACGGTATAGTTTAATATATGCTCTTTGCTCCCTTCTGTGCACAAAGCACTATAGTCAGGTTTTCTGAAAGTTACCAATATATATTATCATCTTAAAGAATACAAGTCAACTTATAAGCGCAATAAATAAGAAGGCAAATAGAAATACAGAGTATCTTTTTATAAGAATAATTGGAATAATATTCCGGGTACATGAATATAATATTAAGATTTATTACACTCATAAAATGAAGTGTTTTATTGTATTTCAGATTAAAAAGGAGAGAGAACGATGAACCCATGGCTTACTATTGACTTACCGGATTATGAAAATCATATGTGTCATGCATCCGTCTGCGGGTTACAGGCATTAAATGAGATGATGGACAGCCAGATTAATAAATATGATGTGAAAACGGCAATGATTTTGGGAATTGCCGAAGTAAATGGTTTAAATCACATTAACCCCGACAAGTTTGAAAAAGTCTATGGGGTGGATATCAACAGCAATTATCTTGCCTTATGCCTGGAAAGATATAAGAATCTATCCGGAATTTTTGAACCCCTTCATATTGATCTTACTCAAAATGTAAGTGAACTGCCAGAGGCCCGCTTGCTGGTAGCTGATTTGCTTTTAGAATACATCGGGCTTAATTGTTTTTTGAAAGTAGTGGAGCAGGTCAAGCCGGAATATATATCCTGTATCCTGCAAATTAATACGGATGAAAGCTTTGTATTTGACGGGTCAGAGGATGTATCTCATCCCATTACTCTTTACGAATTAACAAAAGCTATGTTTCAGATTCACTATGAATTAAACATTGCAGATGAAAGAGAACTGCCAGATTGTAAAAAACTTTTACAGCTGGATTATATAAAAGCATAAGAAATAGTCGAGGGTAAACAATCCGTACGTTGCCAATTCCTTTGGTATCTGCTATAATATTTTCTATGCTTGTAGTAAAGGAGTGACTATTATGGCTGGAATCATATTCGAAGGCGGAACCTTCCGTCCGATTTTCAGTGCGGGTGTTATGGATGCACTGTTGGAAAAAGAAATTATGTTTCCCTATTGCATTGGTGTGTCTGCCGGTATTAGTTTTGGGGTTTCTTACATATCAAAGCAAAAAGGAAGAAATCTTGAGGTGCTTTTAAATTGCAGAAAAGACAAGCGTTATATCAGCACCAGGAATTTAATAAAATGCCGAAGCCTTTTTGGACTGGATTTTGTATATGATGAAGTGCCCAATAAACTTTTCCCCTTTGATTGGGATACGTTTTTTAAATATGAGGGCAAGGCATTAGTAGGTGTAACTAATGCAGAAACCGGTAAAGCAGAATATCTTAATGCTATGGATACCGACAAAAGATGTACGATACTTCAGGCAACCTGTGCCATGCCGTTATTTTTTCCTGCAATTAATTGGAAAGGCGGTATGTACTATGACGGAGGACTGGCAGATTCCATTCCTATACGGAAAGCCATAGAAGATGGCAATGAAAAGAATCTGATTGTACTGACCCGTCCGAAGGGATACCGTAGAACCCTTGGAAGAGACAGTAAGTTAGCCATGCGTTTGCTTCGCAATAAGTATCCTGCGATGGTTGAAGTAATAAGGAACAGACCTGATATGTATAATGAAACCGTAGCATTTTGCGAGGAACTTGAAAGAGAAGGAAAGGCAGTAATCCTAAGGCCGGAATATACGGTTGAAAGTATGGAGAAAGATTTGGCGGCTCTTGAAAGAAATTATAAACATGGCTATGATATGGCTATGAATCACATAGATGAGATTAAGAAACTCCTTGTTTAAAATCCTGGCACACCTGGAATAATGCCGGTAATGCAGAGATTTATCTTTGCGGACATTCTACAAATACATAGGGTATGTCAAAAGACTTTCTAGGAAAGAGTCTTCCGACATACCCTTTTAAATAATTCATATAAAGGTTAACTAAACGATTATGCTCCCTTTGAAATCTCTCCCAGTCTGTCGATAATAGGAAGATGCTGTGTACAAAGCTTTTCACATTTTCCGCACTTAATACATTCAGCCGCCATTTCAGAAGGGATTCCCCAATGGTATTTCAGCCTGTCAAACATGTTATTGCCAAGAAGCTTTTCATTATAAGCATCCATGTATTTCGGGATATCGATATTTTTTGGACAGTGCTTACAGTAAGCGCAGCCTGTGCACAGGTTATTTAAAGCAACACCCTTATTTTCGTATTCTTCAAATATTTCCCTTGCAGGTCTTTCCTTCAGATGTTCTACTGCCTTACAGGCATCGTCCACATGTTCCTTTGTTGTACATCCGGCTAAGGTTATGGTAATTTCCTTGTGGGAGGCCACGAAGTTAAGAGCCGCCTGGGCAACCGTAAGGTCAGTTCCTTCTGCCAGGTACTCAAAGGTCTTAGGATTATTCGGTATCAGTCCGCCGCCTAAGGGGTTCATAACTACAACACCCATGCCTTTTTCATAAGCTGCGGTTATACCGGTCTGGCGGAAACGGTAATTTAAGGCATTATAGCCGATAAGCATACCTTTAAAACGGTCGGCAGCAACGGCATCTTCTAATTCATTTCCCTGCATATGAGAGGAAAATACGATATTTCTTATCAGACCTTCGCTTTTTGCTTCCTCGAAGAAACCATAAAGAGATTCACACTGGCTTTCAAAAGAATCCAGATTTAATACGCACCATAAATGGTAAAAATCCAGATAATCCACTTTCAGTCTGCTTAAAGTTGTTTCCAGCCTGCTGCGGAAGGCATCTCTTGTGCTTTTCCCGCCAATAGTGCCAAGATTTGTCTTTGAAGATATGTAGTAACTGTCCCTTGGCAATTGGGAAAGCGCCATACCTGTTATAATCTCGCTCTTATCATTACAATAAAAAGGAGCGGTATCAAAATAGTTGATTCCCTTTTCATGAGCGTATAGCACAATCTCTGAACATTCTTCGAATCTTTCTGCTTTTACATCTTCGTCATCGTAACGCATACATCCCATACCGATGGCGGACACTTTCATGTCAGTATTACCATACTGTTTATAATACATTGTTTTACCTCCGTTTACGAATTCTAACAGACAGAAAAAACTTGCAGGAAATGTCCGTTAGATAATTTTGGCCTGGTTTGACCTGTCTTGTTTAGTATAGCATAGAGGTACTTGATAACTCAACTGATATTTTATGCTTGACGTTTTGACAATAGTCTGGGACTTTTCCTTTTGAAATAAAAGTAGTATAATGAGCCATAAGTACAAATTTTGAACGTTTTACTTTACACGTTACTTTGTGCCTGCGGCCCAAAGTTTGCAGGGACAGGAAAGGCATGGATATTAGGTTAATATGAAAAATGATAATATGCAAAAAAAGAAGTTGAGCAGCAAAAAGGATCCGGAGAAGAATATAAAACCGGCTGTTTCCGATTGGATTTTTATGTCTATTGATGAAATTACAACAAGTGATTTATATATCTTTCTTAAACCCTTAAAGCTTGGAGAGCTTGATTTTTGGGAGGAGATGAACATCCTTTCCCTCGAGATGCCGGATAGGACATGCATTGATATGGAAGGACTAAAGGAAGGCTTTTCTGATGGGAAGGACAGGCAGTTTATGATAGAAAACGGATATAAGACTGTATTCTTTGTGTCTTTAAGCTGCTACAATGACAGTGCAAAAGCAGTATTTGAAAAAATACTGGAACATTTTCCGGGAGGTTTTTTTGCAGACACAGAAGATTTTAAGCCAAACCTTATAAGCAAAAAGTAAAGGCGGTATTATAAGTGAAGATGTTGCGTGGAATATTCGGAATGTTGCTTGGAATGCTTTTGATTCTGGCAGTAATGTTTGGAAATCTGTTTTTGCAGGAGAACAGAAAAACAGAAACAATAAGCAAGGTGCAGGAAGCAAAATACCATTTGCAGATACTGGTTCAGAATACTGATGAATATTTCTGGACGTATTTTAAGGATGGTGCAAGGGATGCTGCCGTGGAAATGAACGCGTATGCAGAATTTGTTCCAATTGCCCAAAAGAGTGGGGAAGCAATAAAGGATGCTGTGGAAAAAGGCATCTATAGCGGAGTGGACGGTATTGCCTTAAAACCGGCGGATGCTCTCGGAACCAAGGAGATTGCCAAAGAAGCCAAAGCCAAAAAGATACCCCTTTTAACATATGAAAATGACAGCTTTAATATTGCAGATGTACCAAGCGTCGGCTCCAACAGCTATACCATTGGCAGCATGGCCGGAAAGATGGGAGCGGATGCTATTGGGAGCGGCAAAAAGGCAGTAATCATCATGAACGAAGCGGGAGAAGAAGGAGATATTTCTTACCGTAATCTTAGCATGCAGGGTATTGCGGAAGCCTTTTCCTCAAAGGGAAACATAGAAATAGAAGAGGTGTATACCTTAAAACAGAATATGTTTGAGGCAGAAAAGGTCACTTATTCTATTATTGCCCAGCATAAAGATATAAATTTGATTATTTGCCTTGATGAAAAGAGTACACCGGGTGTTGCACAGGTGCTGGTTGATAATAACCTGGTAGGGGATATTAAGCTGGTAGGCTATGGCAGTATGCCTTTGACCCTCGATTATGTGGAACGTGGGGTAATATACGGAACAGTATGTCCAAATGCTTATGAAATAGGCTATTATACCGTCAAGCAATTAGCCCAGGCACTTAATGGTGTCCAGATAAGTGATTATAAGAGCACCCAGTTATATACCATTGACGCATCCAATGTGGCAGAATACGATGACAGAATGCCGAAAAAGGAAGGTGGAGAATGAAGAAGAAAAAAAGACGGGATCTATCCTACCGCACAAAGCTTACAAGCTTCTTTCTTCTTGCTACGGCAATTACCATACTGGTTGGTTTCTATAACTATATATCCTCCCGGATGTTAATGGAGGATATGACGGATCTGCTAAATAAAAGCCAGGAATTAACTTCCTTGTATAAAGAGGTGGATGAAATTCAAAACGATCTGGAGGTATACTTATCCACCAGAAGCTCAGACAGCCTCCAATCCTTTTATAACCACAGCAATTCCATCAGCTCCGATAATAATATCTTAAAACAGGATGCAGAATATACGGACAGAGGAGTTCGGATTAAAAATCTGACCGGGATGATAGATCATTATCTTAAGATTCTGGATGAAACCATCGTGGATAAAAGAAACCGAAAAATCAGTGATTACTCCAAGGGATACCAGCAATCCGTAAAAGAGTATAATTATATCGGAAGCTACATCAAGGAAATTATGAGTACGGATTTAAGCGACAGTGCCCAGCGGTATCTGGAAATCCAAAAGAAAGCATATAACAGTACTGTACTAAGCTATACTATGTTTGGAATAAGCTTTGCCTTGATACTTGTCATTATTGTGCTTTTTAGTTATCAGATTACAAGACCGATTACAAAGCTGTCCTCCTATGCAAAGGAAGTATCCGAAGGTAATTTTGAGGTAGATATTGCAGAAGAAGGTACCAGCAGTGAAATCAGAGTTCTCTACCGGGCTTTTAGCAAGATGACCAAAAGCATCAGAGAGTATATTGATGAGTTAAAGGAAAAGGAAAGACTGGAGCGTGTCCTGATTCAGGAGAAATACGATAATCTGAAGATGAAAAATGCTCTGCATGAAGCAGAACTTCTTGCCCTGCAATCCCAGGTAAATCCGCATTTTATCTTTAATTCCATCAATATCGGTGCCAAGGTTGCCATGCTCCAGGGAGACAGTGTAACCTGCGAATATTTGGAGAACTTTGCGGACATCTTCCGGTATAATTTAAAGGGTCTTGATTACAATGCAAGTCTTTCAGAGGAAGTAAACAATGTTTCTTCTTATATGAGCCTTTTGACAACCAGATTTGGCGATTTTGTAACCTTTCATATGGATATACCGGAGGACCCGGAAATCTTGGAATTTAAAATGCCCAGAATGACTCTGCAGCCTCTCACGGAAAACGCTTACATCCATGGTATCAGCAAGTTAGAAGAAGGCGGTGCCATTGAACTCAAGGCTACAAAAGAAGAAGACAGAATTAAAATTATAATATCCAATACGGGAGACCATTTTCCGCAGGAAGCAATCGACAGGATTCTTAACAAGAAATCAAAGACGGTAAAGAATCAGGCCCAGAAAGGCCATACTACGGGAATTGGAATGGACAATGTATTAAAGCGGCTGCGCTTGTTTTATGATGAAAAAGATGTTATGAACATCGTCAGTAAGGATGGAATAACTAAGGTCATCCTGTTACTGCCGCTTCACAATAAGAGGGAAATGGAAATTAAAGAATATGAGAATGAAGTATAAAGTACTGGTAGTAGATGATGAGCCCATTGCTGTTGAATCCATCATATATATGCTGACAAAGAATTTTGAAGAAATAGAAATTTGCGGCAGTGCCCGTTCCGGGAAAGATGCTATTGAAAAGGCATATAATCTGCATCCGGATATCATTATTATGGATATTAATATGCCGGGAATCAATGGTCTGGAGGCTATGAAACAAATTAAAACGGTAAATCCGAATATAGTTTTTATTATCTTATCTGCATTTGATTATTTTGATTATGCAGTGGAGGCATTAAATCTGGGGGTTGTGGAATACCTTCTAAAGCCGGTAAAGGAATTAACCTTAAATGAGACCATGGTTAAGGCTTTGGAGAAGATAAGAATACGGGAAGCCAATATACAGAAAAATTTAGAGCAGCAGGAACGCATGGAAATGATAATACCGGTACTCGAAACCGGTTTTATGAATTCCCTCTGTCTTTATAGCGGAAGCACGAAGGAGCTTAAAGACTATTGTCAGCTATTTGGATATAAAGAAGGCGGCGGTTATGTTATGGCGCTGGAATTCGGGCAGAAAAAAAGCCATAAGATAGAGAATAAAATAGGTGCCGGTGTCTATGGAGAGAAGATGTATGGTGAGTATAAGAAGATTATACAATCCCGGTTAAAGGCTATCGTAGGGCCCATTATGCTTAACCGCATTATTGTATATGTCTTTGAAGAAAACAGGGAGCAGGATTACGAACAAAAAAGTCATTCAGTGGAAGAAACCGGGAGAATTTTGGACAGAGCCGTAAGGATATATCCGGATATTTTTATTGGTATCGGCAGGTATTACGACAGCGTCGAAGAAGCCAAGAAATCCTATCAGGAAGCTCTGTTTGCCCTGGGTGTCCTGACCGGTGATAAAGAAAGTGAAGAATCACAGATATTGCATGTGGATGATATATTAGAAAGAATTGAATATCCTCAGAGTAATTATGAAGAGCAATTAGAGGAAATCTACCTGCATGCTGCTGAACAGGGAGAAAATGAGGTGGCTTCTGTATTTCATGATGTCTTTGGCCGCATGACAAGAGATAACACTTTGTCCTTTGAAGAAATTAAGAATAGTATGATAGGACTGGTAACCGGCTTTTCCGCAAGATGGAAAAGCGCTGCGGGAAATTATTATGATGTACTGAAAGAAATCATTGGGACCGAAGAGAAGGACGGGCTGTATTCTGTTGTTAAGAATTTCCTTGAAAGGACGGTAGGAAGAATCCAGGAGGGCAGAAAGATAAAGGTAAATACCATTATCGAAAAAGCCAATAAATATATGGAGCAATATTATTCCAGAGAAATTTCCCTGGAGGAGGTGGCAAAGGAGGTCAACTTAAGCCCCTATTATTTCAGCCGTTTCTACAAAGAGGAAACCGGTGTTAACTTTAGCGACCGCTTGACGGAAATCCGTATGGAAAAAGCAAAGGAGCTTTTAAAGAAAGACGAATATACAATAAAAGACGTTTGTTATATGACGGGGTATATGGAACCGAATTACTTTTCCAAGATATTTAAGAAGGTTACCGGAGTTACTCCAACAGAGTATAAAAGGATGTTTGGCAGTTAAGGAGGAGGTAAAAGTATGCGAAGGAGCTTACTTAGAAGGACTGTAGCATTGGGACTAACAGTACTTCTGCTTATTTTTGCAGTGGGGTGCGAAAAAAGAGTAGAGAGACAGGAAAAGCCAAAGGAAGACGATAAAATGGTGGTTGGGTTTTCCCTTGGTACCTTGATGGAAGACCGCTGGATAAGGGACAGGGATATCTTTATATCTAAGGCAGAAGAGGAGAACATTGAAGTAATTGTAAATAATGCCAATAAGGATTCCGACCTTCAGTACAAGCAGGTAAAAACCATGCTAAACCAGGGAATTGATGTTCTCGTTATTGCGCCCAATGACAGCAATACGGAGGCCAGATGCGTTAAGGCGGCTAAGGACAAAAAGATTCCGGTTATATCTTATGACAGACTGGTATCCAACGCCAATGTAGATGTGTATATCTCCTTTGATAATTACCAGGTGGGAAAGATTATGGCAGAATACCTGACAGAGAATGTACCAAAGGGAGGATATATTATAATAGGCGGCTCGGAAAATGACAGTAACAGTAAGATGCTCTATGATGGGGCAATGAAGGTGTTGGAACCCTTTATTGAAAAAGGAGATATCAAGATTCTGGCAAAGACCTGGATTGACGGATGGATCAGGGAGAGTGCCTATGATTTTATGCGGGAAGAGCTAAAAAGCCATAAGAATGATGTAAAAGCGGTTATCTGCGGCAATGATTCCCTTGCCTGGGGTGCCATTGATGCACTTTCGGAAGCGCAGATAGCAGAGAAAGTACAGGTGACAGGACAGGATGCAGACCTTGTAGCCTGCCAGAGAATTGTAACGGGAAAACAAGCTCTGACGGTATATAAGCCTATCAAGGATCTGGTGAAAAAAACAGTAGAAGTATGCATGCAGTTGCATAAGGGAGAAAAAATCAAGACAGATAAGGTAATTGATGACGGAACTTATGAAGTACCTTATATTTTTATTGGAGTACAGGCAGTAACAAAGGATAATATTAATGATACAGTCATAAAGGATGGTTTTCATCTTTATGAGGATGTATACCAGACAGAATAGTGTTTATAAAAGAAAAGGCTGAATACACAGCCTTTTTTCTTTT
Organism: Anaerocolumna xylanovorans DSM 12503; assembly: GCF_900143645.1. Taxonomy (GTDB): domain Bacteria; phylum Bacillota; class Clostridia; order Lachnospirales; family Lachnospiraceae; genus Anaerocolumna; species Anaerocolumna xylanovorans. Next base: position 1,006,862 of record NZ_FRFD01000003.1, read on the forward strand.
TGGTGTGCCATGTATGGCAAATAGCTATACTATATTGCGGTGTCGATTTTTGAGCGCAATATTTTACCTTTTACAAAATGTGGCTAAAAAATAGCGCAATAAAGTAATATTACACAACAATCCAGTTCATTGTCTATTTATTTTGTATATTGTAACATATAGGTGTAACCAATACAGCAGGCTTACCGCTAATATGAAGGTATGACGGTATAGCATATGCAAAAACTATTAAAAAAAGAAGGGCGGAATGTATTTATGAAAAAAATGTTAGCAGTGCTTTTGTGCCTCATGATGGTAGTATCACTGGCAGGGTGCAGCAACGGGGGAAGCTCAAGTGGCAGCAAAAAAGGAAAGGTTGATGTAGGTATCGTACTTCCTACAAAAGATGAACCAAGATGGCTACAGGACAAGGCAAAATTCGAGTCCGTTATTAAAGATTCCAAGTATTCCGTAGAAGTTTTATTCAGCCAGGGTTCTTCAGCCAATGAAAAGACAAACGTTGAAACCTTAATCAATAAAGGAATCAAAGTATTAATCATCTGTGCTCAGGATGCCTCAGCTGCTGCAGCCAGTGTTGAAGAAGCAAAAGCAGCCGGCGTTAAGGTTATCGCTTATGACAGATTAATTACCGGAACTGATGCAGTTGATTATTATGTAACCTTCGACAGCGTAGCTGTTGGTGAAGCAATGGGACAATACCTTGCTGACAATGCATCCGGTCAGGGAAATCCTCTGTATCTGTATGCAGGAGCTGCAACAGATAACAATGCTTTCCTTTTCTTCCAGGGCGCATGGAATATTTTACAGCCTAAGATTGAAGACGGAACTTTTGTAATCAAGAACTCTTCTGAAGCTGCTGGTTTACAGGCATCAAAAGAATTGACACATGAACAGCTGGCATCCATTATTGGACAGATAACTACCAACTGGGATTTCAATGAAGCTAAATCCAAAGCAGAAGCTCACTTAACAGCAGTAGGTGCTGCAGATAAGGGTAAATGCTATGTTTTAGCTCCCAATGATGGTACATCTCGTTCTATCGCTGATGTATTTGCATCAGATGCAGACGTTACAGAGTACTTCATTACCGGTCAGGATTGTGAAAAAGCTTCCGTTCAGTACGTAATCGACGGAAAACAGTCTATGACAGTATTTAAGGATACACGTACACTTGCAACAGATGCTATGAATATGGCCATTTCCGTAATTGACGGAAAAGAGGCTGGTACTGACACAACCTATGACAATGGTAAAAAAGAGGTTGCTGCTAAACAGACACCTATCGTTGTTGTAACAAAGGATAATGTAAAACAGGCATTAATCGATTCCGGATACTACAAAGCATCTGATTTCACTGGATTAAACTAATTATTATATTATAAGACCGGCTAAAAGGGCACTGCTTAGAGGGAATGACTGAATGAGTGACTTGCCCTTTTACCGGTTCATTTCATGAAAATGGAACATAAGGTGAAATAATTGAAAATAGAGAAGAAAGATGGGTGAAATAATGAGTGACTATATTTTAGAAATGCGGAATATTGTCAAAGAGTTTCCCGGTGTGAAGGCTTTGAGCAATGTTAATTTCAAAGTAAAACGCGGAGAGATTCATTGCCTTGTCGGGGAAAACGGAGCCGGCAAGTCCACCCTCATGAAGGTATTATCAGGGGTATACCCTTACGGCACCTATGGCGGTGATATCGTTTATAACGGAAATGTTGTACAGTTTAAATCCATATCAGACAGTGAAAATGCTGGAATTGCTATTATCTATCAGGAACTTGCGTTGATTCCTGAACTTAGTGTGTATGAAAATATTTACTTTGGACATGAAATCATGGAAGGGAAAGTAATTAACTGGAACCAAACGATTGTAGAAGCAAGTAAGGTGCTGAAAAAGGTAAGGTTAAATATTAATCCTTCTACTAAAATAAAGGATTTAGGTGTTGGAAACAGGCAGCTTGTAGAAATTGCAAAGGCTTTAAGCAAAAATGTAAAGCTATTAATTCTGGACGAACCGACGGCTGCATTAAATGAGGATGACAGTGAAAATCTTCTTGACCTGTTAAGAGAGTTAAAGGAACAGGGTGTTACCAGTATTATGATATCCCATAAGTTAAAAGAAATTGTTTCCATAGCGGATACCGTTACAGTTTTAAGGGATGGTTCCACGATTTGCTCCATGGATGCCGCAGAGCAAAAGATTACGGAACAGGATATTATCAAATACATGGTAGGAAGAGAAATTGAAAATATTTATCCGAAAAGAGAGAAGCACCACGACGGAGATGTCTGCCTGGATGTTAAGAACTGGAACGTATTTGACCAGGAAGCAGGCAGGGAAATTCTCCATGATGTTAATATAAAGGTCCGTAAAGGTGAAATTGTAGGAATAGCAGGTCTTATGGGGGCAGGAAGAACAGAATTCGCCTTAAGTATATTTGGAAATACCCCCGGCTACAAGATAACAAGCGGTCAGATATTTGTAGAAGGAAAAGAAAAGCAGCTAAAGCACCCCAGAGCAGCTATGGATGCAGGTATTGCCTATGTAACGGAGGACAGAAAAGGAAACGGCCTTGTCCTTATCCAGGACATCAAATATAATACCACCATTGCAAACCTTGATAAGCTGACAGAGGGTATTGTTATTAATGAAAATGAAGAAATCAATGTGGCAAATGATTTAAAGAAGTCTATTGGTATCAAAGCACCTTCTATCAAACAGTTTGTTGGAAACTTAAGCGGGGGTAACCAACAGAAGGTATCTCTTGCAAAATGGCTTTTTGTAGGTCCCAAGGTATTAATCCTTGACGAACCGACCAGAGGTATTGATGTCGGAGCTAAATTTGAAATCTACTCATTGATGAACCGTTTAGTAGAAGAAGGCATGAGTATTATTATGATTTCCTCCGAGCTTCTTGAGGTACTTGGTATGAGCGACAGAATCTATGTTATGTCAGCAGGCACCATAACCGGTGAGGTATTGGCAGAGGAAGCAACGGAACAAAAGATCATGGCAATGGCCACAAGAGTATAGCGGGGGTATAGTGAAAATTAAAAAGCAATTTTCACTTTCTATTTAGGCAGTAACCGCAAGCTCTGCTTGCGATATGCACGGGTTTAAAGGAGGATTTGTATGAACGAAAACAGCAAGGCTAAGATGTCCATTGGCACAGAAATTGCAACTATGCTAAAAAGCAATGTCAGGGACTATGCCATGTACATTGCTTTGGTAGTAATCTTTATTTTCTTTGGAATCAGAACAGGCGGATTATTCTTATCATCCAGAAATTTATCCGACTTAATTAATCAGACAGGTTATGTAGCGGTGCTTGCCATCGGTATGACCATAATACTTATAATCAAGCACATCGACTTATCCGTTGGATATGTAGCAGGTTTCCTGGGTGCTGTTTCAGCCATTCTTTTAAAAGCCGGATTGAATGTATGGGTGGTAATTCCTATTATACTCTGTCTTGGTATTGCAGTTGGTATCTATCAGGGATTTTTGGTAGCAAAAGTAGGAGTTCCTGCCTTTGTAACCACGCTGGCCGGTATGTTTATCTTTCGAGGACTTCTTTCTTTAGTAACACAGGGAACAGGAACCATTATTGTGTCTGACCCTACCTTTAAAGCCCTTTCCAACGGCTTTATCCCGGATATCTCCTCTGGCGGAAGTATCCATATATTAACCATTATTATCGGAGTTGTTGCAGTTATTCTTATGACTTACAGCCAGATAAAGTCCAGAAAGAATATGCAAAAATATAACTTCCAGGTTAGCTCAGCACCGATTTTCGTCTCTAAGATTGCATTTATCACCATAATTATTATTGCTATCTTTTCCATGCTGGCAAACTATAAGGGTATTCCCTGGACAGCTATTGTTGTAGGAACCGTATTATTTATCTATAATTTCATGCTGAATAAAACAAAGCTTGGCAGATATATTTACGGTATCGGCGGAAATGCAGAAGCTGCAGAGCTGTCCGGTGTTAATGTAAGAAAAATAACCTTCTTCGCATTTGCTTCTATGAGTATGTTAGCAGCTTTGGCAGGTATTTTGTATACTTCCAGACTTTCCTCCGCAACTCCTCAGGCTGGACTTGGCTTCGAGCTGGATGCTATCGCTTCCTCCTACATCGGCGGTGTATCCGTTAACGGCGGTATCGGTAAAGTTACCAATACAATCATCGGTGCTCTGGTAATTATGTCACTTACCAATGGTATGAACCTGATGGGCGTTGATATTTCCTTCCAGTACATTGTAAAGGGTGCTATCTTCATTTTAGCTGTTGCCTTTGACGTAAGAACAAGAGGCGGAAGAAAATAATTAGAAATTGATATGAAAATAGTTGTATGAAATAAAAGATGTCTGTAAGGTAGTAATTTACCAATCTTGCAGCCATCTTTTTAATTTTGTTATCTATTTAATTTCTTCTAAAATATGGTATAATAAATGCAGATATTTTTTTAATAAAAGGAAGGGGTATCTATGCTGATAGCAATCGTTTGCTGGTTAGCAGCAATATTATTTATTATAATGGGATTTTTGGCTTCCCGCAGCAAGAAACCGGCTGGTATCTATTCCAATATCAAAGCACCAAATAAGGACAAGATTACGGATATACGGGCTTATAATAAAGCAGTGGGATGGTTGTTGACGGGATATGGATTATTACAGGCTGCTGCAGGTGTGTTACTGCTGATTTTTCAAGTAAGTGACAAAAAAGCAGGAAATCTCCTGGTGTTTCCCTTTTTCTTCGGGGCTATATTTATGATGATAATATATGAAGCAGTAATAGCAGAAAAATATATCAAAAAAACAGGAGAAACCCATGAGAAGCAGAGAAGAAGTAATTAACTACTGTATGACCTTTGAAGATGTATATGAAGATTATCCTTTTCATGATGATAACTGGACTATTATGCGCTGTAAGGAAAATAAGAAAATTTTTGCCTGTATCTATAAGCGTGAAGAGAATATCTGGGTAAACGTTAAGAGCCCTGCAGAATGGATTGATTTTTGGAGAAGTGCATGGCCCTCTGTCATTCCGGCTTACCATATGAATAAGAATCATTGGAATTCCCTTATTTTAAATGGTGACATACCAGAAGAGGATATTAAGAGAATGATTGCAGAAAGCTATGATCTGGTAAAGCCCCAAAATAAACGAAAGAAAAAGTCTTAAAATTTTACTTGACAATTAAATACAGATTGCATATACTTAAGAAAATTAAACGAATAAACCGATGAACAAGAGAAGTAAGTAATGAAATGCCTTACAGAGAGCCGCTTACTGGTGGAAGAGCGGCAGTGCTACGATTACTGAATGGACTTGTGAGGGTGGCTCGAAAGCAGTAAATATTGCAAGTAGACGTCAACGGGAACCTCAACCGTTATCAACGAGGTGTATATGATAGTATACAAACAGAGCGGATGCAATAGCATCAATATGGGTGGTACCGCAGAGAGTAGTCTTTGTCCCTTAAGAATTTAGGGATAGAGGCTTTTTTTATTGCTTATTTTTAGCAAAAACCAGCCGCGCTTGGTTAAAACCCCTCATCCAGACCCAGATTATCATTAGGCTTATGAAAGGGAGGAACTTATGGTTACAAATTATGAAGACGTTTCAAAATACGAAGCGGATTGCAGTTTTATTCCCGTATGCAGGGAAATCCCGTCGGATATGTTGACCCCCATTCTTCTTTTAAGAAGATTTGCAAATGCAGGGAACAACTATTTTCTTCTGGAAAGCGTGGAAGGGGGAGAACACTTTGGCAGATACTCCTTTTTAGGACTGAATCCTTCCTTGCGTCTGTACTGTAAGAAAAATAAAGCCGTAAGAAAAACAGCGGCAGGAGAGGAAGAACTTGAGTGTACGCCAATGGAAGCCTTAAGAGATCTGTTAAAGGACTACAAAGCTCCGAAAATACCGGGAATGCCTGTCTTTACCGGAGGGCTTGTAGGGTATTTCTCCTACGAGATGATTGGCTATGCAGAGCCAAAGCTAAGGCTGAAAGAAAGTCAATTTCATGATTATGACCTTTCTCTTTTTGATAAGCTTATTGTATTTGACCACTTAAAGCAAAAACTACTGGTCATAGCCGGTTATAAGGCAACAGAAAAGAAAAGAGGTTATGAAAAGGCATTAAAAGACATTGAGGATATGACTGCCCTGATATTTGATAACTCACTGCTGCCGGATTTGACACCGGAAAAAATTGGTGAATTCACCTGCAATACCTCAAAGGATGAGTACTGCGAGATGGTGGAAAGGACCAGAAGATATATCCGGGAAGGAGATATTTTTCAAGGAGTTATTTCCAGAAGATTTGAAGCGGAATACAGAGGAAACCTCTTAAATGCCTACCGTATTCTTCGTACTACAAATCCTTCTCCCTATATGTATTTTATCCAGTGTGAGGATTTACAGATTGCCGGAGTATCACCGGAGACTATGATTAAGCTGGAAAATAAGAAGCTTACTACCTTCCCGGTTGCCGGTACCAGACCGAGAGGAAAGACAAAGGAAGAGGACATAAGGCTGGAAGAAGAGCTTTTAAAGGATGAGAAGGAATTATCCGAGCACAATATGCTCGTGGATCTTGCCAGAAATGACGTGGGACGAATAGCTGAATATGGCAGTGTGGCAGTGGAAGAATATATGAAGATACACCGTTTTTCCAAGGTAATGCATATTGCTTCCGTGGTAACGGGAACCTTAAGAAAAGATAAGGATAGCTGCGATACCGTCAGTGCCCTGCTTCCTGCCGGTACCCTATCAGGAGCACCGAAATTCAGAGCCTGTGAGATAATAGATGAATTAGAGAGTGAAGCAAGAGGTGTCTACGGCGGAGCCATCGGCTACCTTGATTTCTCCGGTAATCTGGATGTCTGCATTGCCATCCGGACAGCAGTGAAAAGGGCTGATACCGTATATGTACAGGCCGGTGCGGGGATTGTAGCAGACAGCGTACCACAAGCGGAATATGAAGAATGTGCCAACAAAGCCGGTGCTGTCATCGAAGCCATAAAAAGAGCCGGGGAGGTAAAAGACCTATGATATTACTCATTGATAATTATGACAGCTTTTCCTATAATCTGGTGCAGTTAATCGGAAGTATCTTAAAGGATAAAGAAGAAATTAAGGTTATCCGCAATGATGAGATGACGGTAGAGGATATAAAAAAGCTTAATCCCTCCCATATTATTCTTTCTCCCGGACCTGGAAGGCCGATAGATGCAGGAATCTGTGAAGAAACGGTAAAGGAATTAAAGGGAAGGTTCCCTATTCTTGGGGTATGTTTAGGACATCAGGGTATTTGTGAAGCTTTTGGCGGGGTAATTACCTATGCAAATAATTTAATGCATGGGAAGCAAAGTCTTGTTAGGGTTGACACCTCAAGTCCTCTTTTTAAAGGTCTGGAGGCAGAGGTACTGGTGGGAAGATATCATTCTCTGGCAGCAGAACAGAATTCTCTTCCATCAGAACTTACCATTATTGCCAAGGCATCGGATGGTGATATTATGGCCGTAAAGCATAAGGATTATGAAATATATGGTGTGCAGTTTCATCCGGAATCGGTGCTTACACCAAAGGGAAGGATTATGATGGAGAATTTTTTAGATATCTAAGGAATAAATGAACATGCTTATATTTTATTAAGAATTATAAAAGGAGGATAAGGATGATAAAGGAAGCTATCTACAAGCTAACGAATAAGGAAAATCTGTCTTATGAAATGGCAGAAAGTGTTATGGATGAAATTATGAGCGGTGAAGCCTCTGATATTCATATAGGTGCATATCTTACCGCATTGCGTATGAAGGGAGAAACTATTGAGGAGATTACCGCCAGTGCAGCAGGTATGAGAAAGCATTGTGTCAGGCTCCTTCACAACATGGATGTGCTGGAGATAGTAGGTACAGGAGGGGATGAAGCCTATACCTTCAATATATCAACTACTTCCGCCCTTGTAGTGTCCGCTGCCGGTATTCCCGTGGCAAAGCACGGTAACCGCAGTGTTTCCAGCAAATGCGGTGCAGCCGATGTGCTGGAAGCCCTGGGCGTAAATATTATGATAAGTCCTGCCAAGAGTGCAGAAATTCTTTCTGAAATAGGCATCTGCTTTATGTTTGCCCAGACCTACCATACGGCTATGAAATATGTCGCACCGGTTAGAAGAGAGCTTGGAATCCGTACTATCTTTAACATTCTTGGACCTCTTTCCAATCCAGCCGGTGCAAACATGCAGCTTTTAGGAGTATTTGATGAAAGCCTTGTAGAGCCTCTTGCACAGGTACTTAATAAGCTTGGCGTAAAGCGGGCAATGGTGGTACATGGAAGGGATGGAATCGATGAGATTTCTCTAAGTGCAGATACCTATTGCTGTGAGATAAGGGATGGAGAACTGAACACTTATGTAATTGAACCGGAGCAGTTCGGACTTATAAAATGTAAAAAAGAAGACCTGGTAGGCGGGGGCCCTGCTGAAAATGCTGAAATCACTAAGGCAATCCTAAGAGGAGACAAAGGACCCAAAAGGGATGCGGTTTTACTCAATGCTGCAGCCTGCATTTACCTCGTAAAGGATAATGTAACGTTTAAAGAAGCTGTTAAGATGGCAGAAGAGACCATCGACAGCGGGAAGGCCTTAAAACAGCTGGAAGCTTTCGTAAAGCTTTCCAATGAATAAAAGCAGAAAGGGAATAACCATGATTCTTGATCTCATAGTAGAAGCCACAAGAGAGCGGATTGAAAATAATAAACAGGATATCAGTGCACAACGCATGAAAGAAATAGCACTTCAGATGCCGGTAACAGAGAGCCTGTTCTTTGAAGAAGCATTAAGGAAAGAGGGAATCCATTTTATCTGTGAAGTTAAGAAGGCTTCCCCTTCTAAGGGAATTATTGCAGAGGATTTCCCTTATGTAGCTATTGCGAAGGAATACGAAGAAGCCGGAGCAAGCTGTATCTCAGTATTGACAGAGCCGGAATTCTTTTTAGGAAGGAATTCTTATCTGTCTGAAATCAAAAGGGAGGTTTCTATCCCTATTCTTCGTAAGGATTTTATCATAGAGCCCTATCAGATATATCAGGCCAGGATTTTAGGGGCAGATGCTATCCTGCTAATCTGTTCTATTCTGGAAGATAAGGAGCTGAAAGAATATCTTGAACTTAGCAGAGAACTGGGATTATCCGTTTTGGTGGAAGCTCATGATGAAATTGAGGTGGAACGGGCTGTAAAGGCAGGGGCAAGTATCATCGGAGTGAATAACCGGAATTTAAAAACTTTTGAAGTAGATATCAGAACAAGCGGACGTTTGAGAAAGCTGGTTCCGGAAAATATCCTTTTCGTTGCAGAAAGCGGCGTAAAAACAGCGGAGGATATCCGTATATTAAGAGATGATAAGGTAAACGGCGTGCTAATCGGTGAAACTTTAATGAAGAGCCCGGATAAGAAAAAAATGCTTGCAGAGTTAAGGGGTGATGGCATAGGTGACAAAGGTTAAAATCTGCGGTCTTAGAAGAGAAGAAGATATCTTAATGGTAAACCGTTACCATACGGATTATATCGGATTTGTATTTGCAAAAAGCAAAAGAAAGATAACAAAAGAAGAGGCTGGCAGGCTTAAAAAGATGCTGGACAAAAATATCAAAGTTGCCGGGGTATTTGTCAATGCATCGTCAGAGGATATTTTGGAATTATGCAGGGAAAATATTATCGACATAATACAGCTTCATGGTGAAGAGGATGAGGATTATATCAGGAAGTTAAAGAAAAGGCTTTCCAATCCAATTATAAAGGCTATCAGGCCAAGGACAGAGGAAGATATAAAAAAGGGGCTTGCCTTACCCTCTGATTACCTGCTTCTTGATACTTATTCCAGCGGACAATATGGAGGTACCGGAAAGCCTTTTGACTGGAGCATCGTACCGAAAGAGGCAGAAAGAATATTTCTGGCAGGAGGATTAAGTGCTGATAATGTAGGGAAAGCCATTCTAACCTGTCATCCCTTTTGTGTGGATGTAAGCAGCGGCGTTGAAACAGATGGTTTTAAGGACGAAGCCAAGGTGAAGGCATTTCTTGAAGCAGTAAAAGCAAAATATTAACTTCCCATACTTGCAATATGCATGGGAGCCGGTGTAAGGATTAAGTCTATATGAAATAAAAAGAAAGGATGCCTAATGGGCAGTACCGCAAAAGCTGCGGTACAAGATGGTTTTAATTATGAAAAAAGGCAGATTTTTAGATTATGGGGGCCAATATGTGCCGGAAACCCTGATGAATGCGGTAAATGAATTGGAAGAGGCTTATGACCACTATAAAAATAATCCTGAATTTGTAGCAGAGCTTGATGATTTGTATAAGAATTATGCGGGAAGACCTTCGCTTTTATATTATGCAGAGAAAATGACAAAGGATTTGGGCGGAGCCAAGATTTACTTAAAAAGAGAAGATCTAAACCATACCGGTTCCCATAAGATTAACAATGTTTTAGGCCAGGTGCTTTTAGCAAAGAAGATGGGAAAGAAAAGGGTAATTGCAGAAACCGGAGCCGGACAGCATGGAGTAGCTACTGCAACAGCAGCCGCACTTATGGGGCTGGAATGTGAAATCTTTATGGGAAAGGAAGATACCGACAGACAGGTATTAAATGTATACCGGATGGAACTCTTAGGGGCCAAGGTCCATCCGGTAACAAGCGGTACCCAGACCTTAAAGGATGCTGTAAATGAGACCATGAGAGAGTGGACGAAGAGAGTGGAGGATACCCACTATGTTCTTGGCTCCGTTATGGGACCCCATCCCTTTCCTACCATTGTAAGGGATTTTCAGAAGATTATCGGAAAAGAGATAAAAGACCAGTTAAATGAAAAGGAAGGAAGGCTTCCTGACGCAGTAATAGCCTGTGTAGGCGGCGGCAGCAATGCCATGGGAGCCTTTTATGAGTTTATAGAGGACCGGACGGTACAGCTTATCGGCTGTGAGGCAGCCGGGCTTGGAGTAGATAACCCGAAAAATGCAGCTACCATAGCAAATGGTACGGAAGGAATCTTTCACGGCATGAAGTCTTTGTTCTGCCAGGATGAATACGGTCAGATTGCACCGGTTTATTCCATATCCGCAGGACTTGATTATCCGGGAATCGGGCCTGAGCATGCTATGCTTTATAAGACAGGAAGAGCTTCCTATGTTCCGGTTACAGATGAAGAAGCTGTCAGGGCTTTTGAATACCTTTCCAGAACAGAGGGCATTATTCCTGCCATTGAAAGTGCCCATGCGGTAGCTTATGCAAGAAAGCTGGCTCCGGAAATGGATAGGGATAAGATTATCGTAATTAACGTATCCGGCCGTGGCGACAAAGATGTAGCTGCAATTGCAAGATATAGGGGGATTAAAATTTATGAGTAGAATAAAGAACGCATTTTTAAACGGGAAAGCTTTTATAAGCTTTGTAACCGGGGGGTATCCGGATTTGGAGACTACGAAGGAGCTTATTGTGGCAATGGAGGAAGCCGGGGCTGATTTGATTGAAATTGGCATCCCCTTTTCTGACCCGATTGCAGAAGGAGCCGTAATTCAGGAAGCAAATGAAAGGGCTTTATCTTCCGGCTGCACCACCGATAAATTATTTGATGCCATAAAAGAAGTGAGAGAAAAGGTAACCGTTCCTTTGGTATTTCTTACTTATATTAACCCAATCTATACGTACGGAAAAGAGAGGTTTTTTAAAAGATGTGTAGAATGCGGTATTGATGGCATTATTGTACCGGATCTGCCTTTTGAAGAGAGGGATGAACTGAAAGAAGAGTGTAAACAGTATCAGGTGGAGTCGATATCCTTAATAGCTCCGACCTCAAAAGAAAGAATACGTACGATTGCCAGCCAGGCAGAAGGGTTTATCTACTGCGTTTCTTCCCTCGGGGTAACAGGAGTACGGACAGAGATTAAGACAGACATTTCCTCTATGATATCCATGGTACGTGAAGTCACTGACACACCCTGCGCAGTAGGATTTGGTATCTCAACACCGGAACAGGCAAAGGATTTTGCCGCACTGGCTGACGGGGCAATTGTTGGCAGCGCTATTGTAAAGATAGTCACACAATATGGAAAAGAAAGCATTAAACCGGTGAAAGCATATGTAAAAGAAATGAAGACTGCCGTGGGAGAAGCATAACATAGGATAACGGAATAACAAGAATCTGACATATAAAATATATACTAACAGAGAACAAGCAGAAGAGGGCTTAATGCCCTCTGTGCTTGTTCTTTCTTTTTTGTTGATGCAACAGGAACTGACGGTTTTCTTCCTCTTCCTTTTGCATTTTGGAATGGCTTTTCCGTACAGTTTTGTTTTCTTCTTGCTGAAGTTTTAAAGCCTGCTTTGCTTTTGATGAAAATCCGCACTCGTTAAGCTGCTTGTTAATAATCCGCTTCAGGCGTTTGGGATTCACAGGTTTTGCTGCCGGCTTTTCTGCTTCCATGGAAGGGCTAAACCGAAACCCGCTGTGATTTTTAAGAAGAAAGGCATATACCTCGTAATCCTTTGGCTCCGCGCCAAAGATAATCCGGCTGACCTCATATTTACCGCAGGCTTCCCGCTCATAAATACCAAGCCAGAAAGGGTCCTCAAAAAGGACAGTGAGCTTTGATACGACCGTATCCATAATAAATTCCTCCTTTTGTCTGTCTCGCAAAGAACGGACAACCAAGGAGGCAGGTTACTGACAGCTTGCGCTGCGCCCGGACTACCGACCGGGACTGTGTTTTTATCTCTGCATAGAACATTATACTATAGGATGGCCGCAAAGACCATAGCTGGATACAGGTTGTTAATGTGGCAGGAGGCGTGTGTTCCTATGCAGGCACAAAGAGAAGATAAGTATGAAAGGGGCTTAAATCAGCCCCTTTCATGGTCAGGATCCAGATAAACCGGATTGTTTTTGTTAAAGGCAAGAAAATTTGCCGCAAGCATGCCGCTGTATAATGCTCCCTGCATCCATCCATGCTTTGGAGAAGTATGTTCACCTGCAAAAAATATATGGTCATTGTATTCCGGCAGAAGAATTTCATATCCGAAATTAAGAAGCTGCCCTGGGAGATCTGAGGTAAAAGCTCCTTTTGCATAGGGTTCTTCGTTCCAGTTTATCGTTTTATGTTCTGAAATTAATTTATTCAGGTATCCTTCGGGAAGTCCATGAACTTCTTCCACATTTCTTTTAATATACGCAAATCGCTGTTTATCATTAAATGCACCAACTCTTACTGCATCCAGACCAATATTGTAGGCAGCTGTAAGTACTCCCGGCTCATTCGGAGAACAGTCTATTTCATCTGTACAGTACAGATGGTCTGTCGGATAGAAAATAGAACGTATAGGCAGGTCAGTGGTTGAAAATCCCCCGTTAATCCTGCCATAATCGGCATTCTCCTCCCAAAATCTTTGCTTGCATAGGAATGCTGATTTTACGGCATTGTAGTAATTCAATTCTCTGATTGCCTGCATTTTCTGATTGCAAAAGAAAGGTCTGATATCTACAGTACGCAACATGGAAAAAGGAATGGAACATACAACATAATCGAATTCCTCCGTTTCCTCCTTTGATGCTTTAGTATCATAACGAAGTACAATGGAGTTACTGTCTTTTTGATAAATACCCGTTACATAATGCCCGAATTTTATCTTGCAGCTTCCAAGAGTATCAGGACTTTGGCTGTATTCTTTCGGAAGGGGATTTGTAAGAGAATCATAAAATGCATAGGGGAGGTATTCCATCCCTCCGGAAATCCGGTAGATATTCATGTAATCCAGGGAATATTCTTCATTCAAATTTTCAAAATAGTGGCTTGCCAGAGAGTCCCCTGTCAGGGAATCGACGCTGGCAAGGAGAGTAATAGCTGCCTGGCTTAGTCCAAGCCCCTCCAATATCTGACGTATACTGCGGTTAATATAGGGATGAAGCTGTGGCGAATAGTCCGGTAATATTTGAAGAAGCTCTCTTCGGACATCAGGCGAAAGTTCTTTTAATATATAGGAGAAGGCATAGTCATTCAGATCATTCCAGGGAGTGTTTCTTTCGGCCTCCGTCAGATTATACAGAGGATAAAGATATTCCTTTATATTTGCTCCGTCGGCATCTTTTCGTATTCTGGTGCTGTGGGAATAGATAAAATTATTGGGATTGCGCACAGAAGAAGGCATGGTTATCAAATGAAACAGATTGATATAGTGCCAGGTAGTTCCATGTGACACCGGTATTCTCATAGGACCAAATTCTCCATAATATTTTCTGGACTTGTCAAAATAATGAGTATAAACCCTTCCTCCGATGCGGTGCTCATTTGCCTCAAGGATTGTAATGTCAGCCCCTGTTTTACGCAGCTCAAAGGCCGCTGCCATACCGGCAAGACCGGCACCAATAATACCTATTTTTAAATCTTTAAAATCGCCGGGAGAAACATAGGAAGTTACATCCGGCGGCGGATTCAGCAATTCTATAATATTTTCAAGATCCTCTGACCTGCCTGCATTGCTTAAAGCAGTTGCTAACATCTGATATCTTTGGGTATCTGTCGGATTTATGACAGGACCTGTCTGCGTATTTGCCATAGAGTGAAACCCGTTTTTTTTCTTACTGTAATGTATTAAAAAATAATAGAAAATATTCTTAATATACTCTGCCTAATCCCTATTTCCTTTTGTTCATTAGGGTGTCTTATATTATTCATTGGTAAAATTTACATAAAATTTGCGAAAGTATCATGCTTAGTAAAACAACTAAGTATATATTGTTATTTTGATACGCAATGGATTTAATGCATTAGTTGAATAATCGCACAAAAATATTTATAAAAAGAAAAGAAATATAACAAAAGCGACAAATGTCCTTTTCGATGTATCGTAGATTTGTTACAATGAATCCATTATGTGGTAATTTTATTGTACATACTATACAAATATGATATTTTTCGAATTTATAGTGAGATGGGATAATAAAGGTGATAGATGAGAAATTCATTTACCAATATTTATTATATAATTTTTTTAAGGAGGATTTTATGCTAAAAAAGAAAGTGTCACTATTCACAGTATTTGTTCTTTTATTTGTCACGATTTTTACACCGCTTCAGCCGATGTATACAAAAGCAGAAGAACAAACAAGCATCCAGACACTGGCAGGAGTTCAGGACCCTATTCCGCCGGAAGCTATTACTGGCGGAGCCATATCAGTAGGAGATGCCTATACGGTTACGGGAAGCAGCATTACCGTAACAGGGCAAGTTACTGCCTGTTATGGCAATAAAGGCTCTGCACTGAATAATTTAATAATTCAGGATGTTATTAATGGGGAAATTGTAGGCCTTCAGGTATTTGATAAAAACAGTGCCATTTCCTATAACCCGGGAGATATTATTTCAGTAACAGGTACTTTGAAAGATTATTCCGGTGTTCGTCAATTACAGGATATAACTGCTTCTAACGTTCTTTCAACTAGCACACCTTTAGCGCCGCAGGAGCTTACAATAAGCCAGTTAAAAGCAGGCGGTGACAACTATCTGTCAGAATATGTACTGATTAAGAATGTAACACTCGGGGATGTAACAACCACTAGCGGAAATACTAATACTGCCATTTCAGATGCTACCGGGACCACCGTATTGTATAACGCTGCTCCCTACCCGGCTGGCATTCAGAAAGGAAGTACCGTTGACCTTTATGTTGTATGGTCAAAATTTAATACTACCTATCAATTACGCAATGCAACCTCTTCGGATTATGTTATAGCCTCCACTGATTCAGGAGTAGATACATCTGTTGTACTGCCCATGGCTTCGTGGTCCGGCAGTGGTCCGATAACAACAGCGACTGTCTATGCAGATAAAGCTGCTGCAAACGACCAGTTGAATACAAATGCAGTCTTAACTTATAAAGACGGTAAAATACCACAACTATCTGCTGCTAACACAAAGCTTGGTAAGACAGGCGCTGTGGCAGGAGACTATTATCAGATTCAATTAAGTTCTAAACTGTATGGTAATATTCAGTTTAACTGTAATTTAAGGAGTTCCGGCACCGGGCCAAAGAATTTTAAAGTATATTACAGTACGGACGGTTCTGCTTATAAGGAAGGCTCTTCTTCCTTATTTTCCATAACAAAAGATGGAACTGTACAAGGCTTTTCATTAACTCTTCCGGCAGATGCCAATAATGCAGATAATTTATACATAAGATTACAGGTGGCTGATACCACTTCTGCCAATGGCGGTACTATCGGAGGCAGCGGAACCAATTACTTAAGTGATATTAAAATTACCGGCAGTCCTGTGATTTCCAGTACCATTGCCGCTTGTCCTACAATTCTGCCGGCAGAAGAAAAGGGTTCCTTGGGACAGGAGATAACGATAACTTCAAAAACAGCAGGAGCACAGATTTATTATTCCTTTGATGACGGCAGCGTTAACCTTTATGACAGCAGCAACAAGCCTGTATTTACAAAGTTTCCGGTAAAGGTTACTGCTTATGCAGCAAAAGCCGGACTAACGGACAGTCTTGTTATCAGTAAGAATTACAGCCAGCTTCAGGTGGCTACTGTTACAGCAAGTCCCAATGGCGGTGCAAAGGCTATCGGGACAAAGGTAAGCTTAAAATGTGATACCGATGGTGCAAAAATTCTTTATTCCACCGACGGAACCAACTGGAAAGTCTATAATGATACAGACAATATTACTCTTACAAGTTTCCCGGTTAGCATTTACGCTAAAGCACAAAAGAATGGTTGTTTAGACAGTGAAACCAGTGAATTCAAATATACACAGAGGTTAAACGAAGAATATAATGTATATTTTGGACAGCTTCATTCCCATACCGATTACTCCGACGGAGCAGGCAGCTGTGACCAGGCTTTTGACTATGCTAAAAACACAGCCAAGCAGATTGACTTTTTAGCTGTTACCGACCACTCCAATTCCTTTGACAATGCTGATAAAGCAAGTATCGCGGACGGCAGCGTAAGCAGTGAATGGGTTGAAGGGCACACATTAGCCGACAAATATACTGACAGTACCTTTGTTGGTATCTATGGTTTTGAAATGACCTGGTCAAATGGCCTTGGACATATTAATACCTTTGATACGAATGGCTTCCAAAGCCGTACACAGACTGCTTACACCACCTATTCTACTGCTTTAAGCAATTACTATACAACCTTAAAGACACAACCGCAGTCCATCAGCCAGTTCAATCACCCTGGTACAACTTTTGGTGATTTCAGTGATTTTGACCACTATGACGTGGAGACAGATAATCTGATTAACATGGTTGAAGTTGGAAACGGAGAGGGCGCCATAGGAAGTGCCGGATATTTTCCATCCTATGAGTATTATACCAGAGCCCTGGATAAAGGCTGGCATGTTGCACCTACAAATAATCAGGATAACCATAAAGGCTACTGGGGAGATGCCAATACGGCGAGAACCTGTATATTAGCAGACAGCCTGACCAGAGATAACATCTATGATGCACTTAGAAATCTAAGAATTTACGCAACAGAGGACAATGATCTTTCGATTCAGTATACCTTAAATGACGAAGTCATGGGTACCATACTGGATGAAAAACCGAAAGAAGCAAACATCAGCGTTAAATTAAAGGATCCTACAGATGCTGCTATCGGAAAGGTAGAAGTTATTGTAAACGGCGGATTGAGTGTTGCACAGCAGAATGTAACTACTAATGAAGCAACCGTGAAATTCTCCTTGCCGGCAGATTATTCCTATTACTATATCCGTGTAACAGAACCGGATAAGAATATTGCTGTTACTGCACCGGTCTGGGTAGGAAAGGTAGAGGCAGCAGGTATTTCAAATATCTCTACTACAGCAACACTTCCTACCAAGGATGAAGCTCTGGATATTAGTACGGAACTTTATAATAATGAGAGTAAGGACTTAGAAATTGAGTCAATGGAGTACTCCATTGACAATAATGTAATCCATACCGTTGATTTAAAGACCGCGGGTATAAGTAAGGTAAGCCCTTATACCAAAGCCGCCTATCAGTTTAGTTACACGAATCCGACAGCAGGAACTGTTAACATTCGTGTCACAGTAAAAGCAAAACTAGACGGAGTAGAAAAAATTTACCAAAATGTACTTAGTCTTAAGTATGTGGATAAATCCATGATAACCAATGTTGTTATTGATGGTACCCATTCCAACGATTATGTTACAGGGTATTACGCTGACAATATGGGCAACTTTTCTAAAATAGCTGCAGATGATAATGTCAAGGTAACTGTGGTAAAAGACAAGATGACTGCTGAAATACTGGAGAATTGCAATTTGCTGATTATTTCAGCACCAGCCAAAAAGGCCGATAAAAATTATAAGGTATCACATTTTGAGGATGAGTTCATTAACCTGGTAAAGAGCTATACCCAACAAGGCAAACCACTTATCCTATGCGGTATAGCTGACTATCAGGATACAGCAGACGGACAAAGTTCAACAGAAATAAACAAGCTGCTGGCAGCAATCGGCGCAACAACCAAAATAAACAGTGATGAAGCTATGGATGACAATGATAATGGCGGACAAAATTACCGTTTATATCTAAGTGATTTTAACAGTAGCGCACCTGAAAATAATGGTATAGTAGAAGGGCAGAAATACAGTGCCTACAGCGGATGCACTGTACTTTTAAATGCGGATTCTGTTAAGGCAGGCAAGGCAGATTACCTGGTAAAGGGACATCCGACAACCTATTCTACTGATAGTAAAAAATTTGACAGTGAATATACGCCAATTGAAAAAGGAAATGCTATTATTTTGGCCAAAGAGACTCTTGACAGCGGAAGTAAGGTTTATGTATCAAGCACTGTCTTTATGTCTGATTTTGAAGTAAAAGCAGTTGTTGACAACAACTGGGATTTACCCTATGCCAACAAAAATATTATTACTAATATCATGGATTCTGTAAAGAAGCAGCTCCCGGTTTCTACTGTATCAGATATCAGAAAAGGGAAAATGGGAGATATCTATACAGCAGAGGGTATTGTAACTGCTGGTACGGTAACTGGAAACGCATTCTTTGATACTATTTACATTCAGGATGCTACCGGTGGTATTAACATCTTCCCTATTAATGAAGGATTAATCGAAGTAGGGCAGAAGGTTAAGGTAACCGGATATCTGGACCAGTACCTGGGCGATAAGGAATTAAGAGTTATTGCTGCAAGTGTTACAGACACTGCAAAGAAACCCTTAGAACCAACCGTTATGACAGCAAAAGACGCCATGGATTATGAAACAAACGGCGGAAAGCTTGTAAAAGTAACCGGAACGATAACGGATGTCACCTTAAAGAATGGTGTTGTTGAAACCATTAAGGTAAAGGATAGCAGCGAAAAAGAAGCCCGAATATTTGTGGACGGTTATATTACTTATTCCAACACCTCATCAGAATCTCTTGAAAAGCTTGCTGTTGTCGGTAATAAAATCAGTGCCGTCGGACTTGTTTCTTATGATACAGAGGGAGAGCGTTTAAGAGTAAGAGACCGCTCGGAAATCCAGTCTGTAAAAGATCAGACAACTGGAGGCACAAATACCGGCACCGGACAGAATTCTAACAACAATACAGAAATCGATAAAGATAAAAATGCCAAAGTTGTAACGAATGTTACTAAAACAACAGACAGCAACGGAAACACCGTAACAAGCACAGTAAAGACCAGCTACAGCCTGACCACCGGCGAAGTTATGGGTTCAGAAAAAGAAATCGTAACAGGTGACAGCGCTACAGGTAATAAAGTAACGGCTAAATTAACTTATGATAAGAACGGTAAGTTAAGCCAGGCAAATACAGTTGTAGAGATATCAAATTATAAGGTAAGCAATACTTCAGGTACAGCTACCGTTAAAGGCAGCATTTCCTGGGATGCTTTATCCGCAGTTGTTACAGAAGCTACTTCTGGCGGAAATAGTATGTTACTTACTGTTAATACATTTTCCGACACTATATTAAAGCAGGTAAATGATGCTTCCGTAAAAGAAGTTAAATTACAGCTTGATATTCCTGAAAATGTACTTACCGCACAGCCGGTTCAACTGGATAAGATAGGCGTATCTGCTGATATCTTTGAGGCAGCAAGAAAAGCAGGAAAATCGGTTTCCTTTGAAATCGGTTCAGGCAAGAACGGCTACAGCTGGGAATTTGCAGGAAGTGACCTTTCCTCCTCTAAGGAAAAATCAACCGATGTTAACTTAAGCCTACAGGTAAAGAAGATTAAAGAAGACAAAGAATTGATGACTAATCTTGCACCTTACGTAAATGGAAGTAACAATGAAGGTGCAGTCTTTGAATTCCATCATAGCGGAATTTTACCGAGTACAGCACAGGTAACAGCTTATGTAGGGGATGTGGAAGGCCTTAAACCTAACAAAACAGTTTATATTTATTACATGAAAGAAAACACCCAGGCAGGAAGCAAAATAAGCTTGGAATCTCTTGTTCAAACGAAAGTAGATGAAAATGGTTACCTCAAGATGCCTATTAGTCATTGCTCAAGTTATTTGGTATTAACACAAAAGCCGAATATGACCAATGCTGATGCCACAGGGCAGATTACCGTAGCAAAAACAAAAGTATTATACCTTGGCAATACTGCGTATATATCACCTAAAGTATCCACAGGTGCAAAGGCAGTATACAAATATACTTCTAAGAACAAAAACATCGCTACTGTTTCAGCAAAGGGCAAGCTGACCCCTAAAAAAGCCGGAACAGCTGTAATAACCACCTCTGTAACAATAGGCGGAAAGACAAAGACCTTTACAACAAAGGTAACAGTCAAAAAACCTTACATCCAGCTTACGGCTAAAAAGGATGAACTTCTTGTTGGTGAAAGCTTTACTTTTAAGGCAAAGACTTACGGAATAAAGGGAAAGATAACCTGGTCCAGCAATAAAAAGGATGTTGCAGAGATTACAAAAGATGGTATAATCAAAGCTAAGAAAGCGGGAACAGTTACCATAACCGCAAAAATCAAGGACATTACAAACAAGATTAAGGTAAAGATTGTGAAGTAATCCTGATATGCTATCATTGATGCACTAAATTTATACAGACCGGAAAGAAACATTTTTCTTGCTTCTTTCCGGTCTGTCAAATGTTTGCCTGCATAGGGAAAGGAACAATAATAATAACAGAATGGAAAAAGTAAAAAAAACAAACCAAGCAGATAAAACAAAAAGAGAGAATCACAATAATTTTATAAAGTTAAGCAGAGTTATTGCATTAGTGGTTGCAGCAGGCATTTTATTAGCAGCCTCTTTTCTGATACCCTCCAAAAAACTTCAAAACGGAGAGCAGAATATAAAATACTATCCTGCAAAAGTTGTAGAAGTATTACAGGATAATACACAAAAGGATACTACAACAGAAGGCGTTAGAAGGGGAAGCCAGGTTATAACAATTGAAATAACAAAAGGGCCTTACAAGGATCAGACCCAGACAATAGAAAATTATTTAAGTACACTTTTTAATGTTTATGTAAAAGAAGGCAGTAAAATCATTGTAAGGGCAACTGTGTATGAAGACGGAACTAATTTCTCGGTGTACAATTATGATAGAAGCTATTTCATTTACGGATTTGTAGGACTTTTTGCCCTGTCCCTGTGCCTGATAGGAGGAAGAAAGGGATTGATGTCTTTTATAAGCCTGGGGCTTACCCTGATTATGGTTATAAAGATACTCCTGCCATTGTTGCTGTTAGGATATCCGGCTGTGACAGTAACCATAGGACTGATTATATTTGCAACAATCATAGGCTTTATATTGCTGGACGGAGTTAATGTAAAAACAATATCGGCTACTATCGGGACAATTACGGGAGTCGGTCTTGCTGGCTTATTGACACTTTTTGCAGGGATAGTCGGTCATATAACCGGTTTTCAGATGGAAGAAGCAGAAAACCTGGTTCTGATTGCTTCCCAGGAGGGATTAAAGGTAAAAAACCTTTTAATCTGCGGCATATTAATCGCTTCACTTGGAGCAGTAATGGATATTGCCATGAGTATTGCTTCCTCTATTCATGAATTGAAGGAGGCCAATCCCAGGCAGTCTACCAAAGAATTATTCCGTTCCGGTATGAATATCGGAAAAGATGCCATGGGAACCATGACCAATACGCTGATCCTTGCTTTTACCGGTTCTTCCCTCAATCTGCTATTGATGATGTATTCCTATGGGATTCCCTATTCGCAGCTTATCAATACAGATATTATTGCAATAGAAATTATAAGAGGAATAGCCGGCAGCATCGGAATCATTCTTACGGTACCCATTGTGGCCTGGTTAAGCTCAGTATTGGAAAATAAAAAGGCATTTTAAATTTTTGAAAAGGAATTGTAATCACAAACTTTCTATTGTATAATCAATGTAAACGTTTCGAAATAATTATACATAAAGAAAGGCTGCAATAAGATGAAACTGCTACAGGACAGAATTAGAAGAGACGGTGTTATAAAAAGTGGGAATGTGCTAAAAGTGGATAGCTTTCTAAACCACCAGATGGATATAGAACTGTTAAACGAAGTCGGAAAAGAATTCAAAAGGATTTTTGAAGGATATCCCATCAATAAAATACTTACCATTGAGGCTTCCGGTATCGGTATTGCCTGTATTACAGCTCAATATTTCAAAGTTCCTGTTGTATTCGCAAAAAAGGCGCAGAGTATCAATATCGACGGCGCCGTATATTCTGCTAAAATCGAATCCTTTACCCATAAAAAAACTTATGATGTCATTGTTTCCAAAAAATTTATAAGCCCTGAAGACAGAATCCTTATAATTGATGATTTTCTAGCAAATGGCTGTGCCCTGGCCGGATTAATCGATATCGTGCGCAGTGCCGGTGCAGCTGTTGAAGGCATCGGCATTGTAATTGAAAAAGGATTCCAAAGCGGTGGAGAATTAATTCGCAATATGGGAGTCAGGCTTGAATCCCTGGCTATTGTCGAAAGCATGAACGCTGAAAACGGTACCATTGAATTTCGTGAATAGAGTTGTTAGGAGACAAGAAAATCCGCTTCGATAAAAAGAGCGGATTTTTTATGCTTGCTTTTTTGCTGCTGTAAAACAAACCGTAGATTGAATCAATGTGGGTGTCTCAAAAGTCTTCCAATCTCATGACTGGCTAAGCTGACTTTTAAGACACCCTGGGAAAAGAGGGCACTATGAAACATATATTTACCTACATAAAACCATATGGACTTCGTATGCTGTTGGGCTTTTTGATAAAAGTTATGGGAACTTTTATGGACTTGGGGCTTCCATGGGTACTGGCATATATTATCGATGAGGTAATACCCTTAAAGGAAATCAAATACATTCTTTTATGGGGAGTATTAATGCTTTTCCTGTCGATAGGAGCCAGAGAATTTAATATTACTGCCAACCGGATGGCTTCCAGAGTAGCAGGAGATACCGTAAAAAGGCTCCGCCATGACTTGTTTCAGAAGATAGAGCAGCTTTCAGGCGCACAGGTAGATTACTTCTCCATCCCTTCTTTAATTTCCCGAATGACTTCCGATACCTACAATATCCATCAAATGGTCAGTATGATGCAGAGACTTGGCGTGAGGGCACCGATAATCCTGGTTGGCGGTACAATACTAACCTTTACCTTAGAGCCAGTGCTTACTCTGGTATTGGTAGGGATTCTTCCTCTGCTTGGTATAACTGTGTACATAGTTTCCAAAAAAGGTATTCCTTTGTATTCCAAGAGTCAGGCATCTGCTGATAAAATGATTCGTATTGTAAGGGAAAATGTAAATGGCATACGGGTTATCAAAGCATTATCCAAATCAGAGCATGAAAAGCAGCGTTTTAAAAGTTCAAATGAAGAAGTGGCAGGCAATGAATTAAAAGCCGGGGCAACCATGGCTGCAATCAATCCGGTTATGAATCTCTTGCTTAATGGAGGACTTACGCTGGTAGTTATAATAGGTGCATACCGTGTTAACAGCGGTGCTTCCGAAGTCGGTAAAATTGTTGCGTTTCTTTCCTACTTTACAATGATTCTGAATGCGATGCTTATGATAACCAGAATCTTTGTGTCCATATCAAAAGCAAATGCTTCTGCAAACCGAATATTTGCTGTCTTGAATATGGAAGAGGATTTAAAGGTGTGTGAAGAGCTGGAAGAAGAAAAGGAATCGGATTCCCATATCTCTTTTCATGATGTTACCTTTTCCTATCCGCAGGAGCAGGAAGAAAAGGACGAAAAAGATGAGTCTACAAATGTAGAAAGTATAAGTTTTCAGATAAAAAAAGGAGAATCTTTAGGTATTATAGGAGCCACGGGTTCCGGGAAGACCACTTTATTAAACCTTCTTTTGCGGTTTTATGACATAGAGAAGGGTGCCATCTATATAAACGGAAAAAATGTTAAGAGCTTTTCCCTTAAGAACTTAAGGAAAAAGTTCGGTATAGTGTTCCAGAATGATGTGATATTTGCCGATACCATAGCCGGTAATATTGATTTTAACCGTAATATTACAAGGGATAGAATAGTAGAAGCGGCCAAAGATGCGCAAGCGGCAGACTTCATTGATCAACTGAAAACAAAAGAAAAAGACGGTTATGAATATGCTGTTGCCATTAAGGGAGCTAATTTAAGCGGCGGGCAAAAGCAACGGCTGTTAATTGCCAGAGCCCTGGCTGCAAAACCTGAAATACTGGTACTGGATGACTCCTCCAGTGCCTTAGATTATAAGACGGATGCTAACTTACGTATAGCACTGCGAAAACATTATCAGAATACGACTACCATTATGATAGCACAAAGGATAAGTTCAATAATGAGTATGGATCATATTCTGGTTATGGAAGACGGAAAAATGATTGGGTATGGAAAGCATGAAGAATTATTAAACGGCTGTCCTGTTTACAGTGAGATATACCAGTCACAAATGGGAGAATAGCCCAATAAAAGGATAGAAGAGGCGGTGAATAATAAATTGAGTAATTCTTTTATAAAAAAACCAAAGCTGAATAAACAGGAAAAGGTGCAAAAAGAAAAACCGAAAGATGCAAAGGCTGTGATAAAACGGCTTAGCCGGTATCTTATGGAGGAAAAGTGGAAGATAATACTTGCGATACTGCTTACGGTTATAGGGAATATACTTGCGCTCATTGGCCCCATGCTTTCAGGGTATGCCATTGATGCAATTGAGCCCGGCAAAGGAAAAGTAATCTTTGAAAAGGTTTTCTACTATGGTAGTCTTATGATAATACTATACGTTTTTTCTGCTCTCTTTTCCTATCTGCTAAGTATTGTGATGCTGCATATCAGCCAGAAGGTTACAAGAAGGATGAGGGACGATGTATTTACAAGGCTTACAGAACTGCCGGTTAACTTCTATGATACAAGGCAGGCAGGAGATATTATAAGCCGTATATCCTATGACATTGATGTTATCAGCACCTCGCTGTCTACAGATGTAGTTCAGATAATGGCCAGCGTCATAACCGTTATCGGTTCTCTTATAATGATGATAATGATATCGCCAGTTATGGTTTTTGTAATGCTTGTAACTATTCCGCTCTCTATTCTTTATACCCGTTATATGTCGGGAAGGGTAAGACCCCTGTTTTCGATTAGGTCTGAGAAACTCGGAAATCTAAACGGCTTTGTAGAAGAGATGGTATCAGGTCAAAAGACTATCAGAGCATATGCAAGAGAAGAAGTAATTCAGGATAAATTTGATACGATTAATAATGAAGCTATTGAGGCATATTATAACGCGGACTACTATAGTAGTATTGTGGGTCCGACTGTTAATTTTATTAATAACCTTTCTTTATCTTTAGTAACAGTATTTGGAGCTGTACTGTTCTTGTTAGGAGACCTAAGTCTGGGAAGTATTTCTTCCTTTATTCTTTATTCCAGAAAGTTCTCCGGGCCTATAAATGAAGCAGCAAATATTGTCAGTGAGCTTCAGTCGGCTGCGGCGGCTGCAGAGCGGGTATTTAAGATACTGGATGAAGAACCTGAGAAAACAGATGCAGCGGAGGCAAAAGACTTAGAGGTAGAAAAGGGGAAGGTAATTCTTAAGGACGTAACCTTTGGTTACTTAAAAGACAAAACCATAGTAAAGAATTTTAATATGGAGGCAAAGGAGGGAAATCTGATTGCAATCGTTGGTCCCACAGGAGCGGGAAAAACAACGATAATCAATCTCTTGATGCGTTTTTACGATATTAACAGCGGCAATATCACCATAGACGGTCAAAACATAGGAGAAGTCACAAGAAAAAGCCTAAGAAGAGCTTATTCGATGGTATTACAGGATACATGGGTATTCCATGGAACAATTTTTGAAAATATTGCCTATGGAAAAGAAAATGCTACCATGGAGGAGGTTGTGGAAGCTGCCAAGGCTGCCAAAATCCATTCCTACATTAAAAAACTGCCCAATGGTTATAACACAATCCTGGATGAAGACGGTATCAATATGTCAAAGGGGCAAAAGCAGCTCTTAACCATAGCAAGGGCAATGCTAATGGATTCAAAGATTCTGATACTGGATGAAGCCACTTCAAATGTAGATACCCGGACAGAGATCCAGATACAGGCTGCCATGCGCAAACTTATGGAGGATAAGACCTGTTTTGTCATCGCCCACAGGCTGTCAACCATTAGAAATGCAGATCTTATTCTGGTGGTGAACGACGGAAATGTAGTGGAACAGGGAAGGCATGCAGAGCTTATGGATAAGAAGGGATTCTATTATCAGATGTATTCTTCACAATTTGTATAGAAAAGAAAGGACCATATCCAATTATATTAAAATTAGGACTTGCCAATAACGGTATTTCTTAGTAAAATATATTAGGTTGCCACAAATTAAACGGATGGAAAATGTGTAAAAGCACAGAGCTGTGAGGTCTGATTTGAAAAATGCGGTGCATTTTTCAATTTCTATTTGGGCAGTATCGCAGGCAAGCCTGCGATATGCATAGGGA
The DNA here is from genome assembly GCF_900143645.1 of Anaerocolumna xylanovorans DSM 12503. Lineage (GTDB taxonomy): Bacteria > Bacillota > Clostridia > Lachnospirales > Lachnospiraceae > Anaerocolumna > Anaerocolumna xylanovorans. The sequence goes on from NZ_FRFD01000003.1 coordinate 1,033,902, forward strand.
TTAATATGAAAAATATCAAAGAACATATCAGGCTTGGACAATTTAAACCGGTATATCTCTTATACGGTACAGAGGGCTATTTGAAAAGGCTGTATAAGGACAAATTAAGAACTGCTATTCTTGCAGATAGCAATGAGATGAACTATTCCTACTTTGAAGGAAAAGGAATAGACACCTTAAAGGTGAGAGCGGCAGCAGAAACCCTTCCCTTTTTCAGTGACAGGCGTCTTATTGTAATAGAAAACAGCGGATTGTTTAAGAGCCAAAGTGACTTAGCGGATTATATCAAAGAAATACCGGAGACTACCCATATTATTTTTGTGGAAGCAGAAGTAGATAAAAGGAACCGTCTTTACAAGGCAGTAAAGGATTGCGGCACCATATCGGAAATGAGCAGCATGGATGAGGCTAATCTCAAGCTTTGGATTGCCACTCTTTTAAAGCAGGAACAAAAGAAGATTACGGAAGAAAGCATTCTCTATCTTCTTGGCAAGACCGGAACAGATATGGATAATATCAGCAATGAGGTGGAGAAGCTGATATGTTACACCGGTGACAGAGACATTGTAACCAGCCAGGATATTGAGGAGGTATGTACCTCACAGATATCCGGTAAGATATTTCTTATGGTAGAAGCGATCGGAAACAGGAGACAGAAGCAGGCTTTGGATTTGTATTATGATTTGTTGGCATTGAAAGAAAAACCAATGTCTATCATGTTTCTGGTATCCAGACAGTTTAATATACTTCTTCAGGTAAAGAATTTGCTTTCATTAGGCTTTCATAACAATTCTATCAGCGAGAAGACGGGTTTAATGCCATTTACTATCGGAAAGTATGTAACCCAATGCAAGAACTTTACAGAAAAGACCCTGAAAGAAGCACTTACCTGCTGTATCGATCTGGAAGAACAGGTAAAAACAGGAAAAATGCAGGATAGCATCGCAGTAGAATTAATAATTGTCAAGTTTAGCGCTGCTTAGCAGAGAAATTTTTAATTTATTTTGAGAGATCAATTCTTCTTTAACTAATACATCGTATCGGTGAAGAATGATTTATATATTTGGAGATGTATCGAAGAGGCCGTAACGAGCTTGACTCGAAAGCTAATAGTTTTCGTGGAACTTTGGTAACTCCAACACCGCATGAATACTGGATTTTTGGATTTTGACTGAAACATTTTCTTTCGTGTTTCTTTCCAGTTTTCTTTCCTACTTCTTGGACTTAGATGGAATGTGGTACCATCGTCTAAATGAGTCCGGATTAAAAAATTAAAATGGAGAGTTGTCCGAGTGGTCGAAGGAGCTGGTCTCGAAAACCAGTGTACCAGTGGTACCTAGGGTTCGAACCCCTAACTCTCCGCCAAACATCCCAATGGGTGTGCTTTGAGAGGTAGCCCATTGTTACGGAGGGAGTTGTCAGTTAACACTGATAACTCCTTTTTAAATTTTACCATTGTTGACCCTCCGGGTATCATATTCCTTCTGGGAAGCGATTACAAATCCCTCCATTCTACTTAACTATATTGCGACTAAGCGCAACGGGGTTACTATCTCTTTCGTATCTTCATCCTTTTTCCCAGCACTTTGATTAGGCTTACCTGGATCGGGTGTCGGTCCGGGTAATGCCCCGAACAGACCGGTGCTCAATCGCTCTGCGGATACCAGCATAGATTCCTCCATATCCAGATGTGCATAAAGGTTCGCAGTGGTTCCATAGTCGCTATGTCCCAACCAGGCTTGGATTTCCTTCATAGAGACTCCGTTTCGCAGTAACAGGCTCGCACAACTGTGCCGGGTATCATGGAACCGGATATGCCGTAAACCGTTCTTTTCCAGGAACTTTTTGAAGGTTGATGAGATATAGTCCGGCTTGATGAGTTCTCCGATTTCATTGACATAAATATACCCTAGATATTTACGGTTGTAGGAATTGCCAAACAGCCGGCGGTGTTCTTTTTGCTGTTCCTTCATGGCCAATAGCTTATCGCGGAATAAGGGGATAAGCGGAAGCGTTCTCATGCTGGATTTATTTTTTGCCTTGTCTTTTGCATAGCATACTCTTTTTTGACCTTTGCGCTGGAATGTCGTGACGGTGTGGGCAATCGTAAACAGGTTTCGGTCAAAGTCAAAGTTCTGCCACTTCAGTCCAACGATTTCACTTCTGCGAAGCCCATAGAACAGACCGAACAGAACCGCGAGTTCCAGCCAGGTACCTCCTGCCAGTCGTATACACTCCATTGCCTCTTCTGGAAGATAAAAGCTGCCAACGAATTTATCCGTCTTGGGGCGCTGCTTGTGGGCGGCGTTCTTTCCTACTAATCCGTCTCCCATAGCCACTTCCAGTGCATTATGAATATTGCTATGGTAGTGTACGACAGTAGTTCCTTTTTTACTGCCTTTCCCATGTTCAGGGTCTCCGATACGTTCAAACCTATAGTATTCACGGAGATGTTTGGGCTCTAACTGTGACAATGTCAGGCCGAGTTCTTTAAAATACGGGTAGATATGATTTTCAACCGACTCACAATATCCCGCAAAGGTTACCGGATCAACCTCTGTTTCCTTGTAGGAGAGCCAGTACAGCATATAATCCGCAAACAGCATATCACCGGTGTGAGATACAACAGTACAGCTTTGCTCCAGAATCGACGGAGAGACTATTTCCTCAATCTCTGAAATCAGTTCTCCATATTCATTGTAAAGGACTCGAAATTCATCTAGTTTTTTCTCGGCTGGTCGTTTGTTTCCTTTCTTTACTGGTAAATCGGTTGGAACCCATTTTGGAAAGCGTTTACCGTCATGGTGTTTGCAATTCAAAACGGCATAATATTTTCCGCCTTTTTCTTGTAGATGTCCCGCTAACATAATCAATCATTACTCCTTTCAGCGGTTATTCCACCTACCATTGACATATTATATTATACTACTTTTCGATAGCAAACTACAACAACTCATGCCAGATTCGTGCCAGATTCGTGCCATGAGATGGGCGTTGCTATTTTTTGTTTTCAATGCCAAGGTAGGCAACAATGTAACTTTTAGGGATACGAAAAAGGCGCCCGACGTTTTGCTTTTTCAGGTCGCCTTTTTTAATCATCTTATAAACTGTTTTGGTACATACACCCAGAATTTCACTTGCTTCTTCCACGGTCAGAACATCAGGATATTCACTGAGCCTCTTTAAGGATTGCTTACTATATAAGGATTGTCTTTTCATTTTCTCCTCCATTCTACATTTTCAAAAAGCCGATATACTAAGCTTTCTGGACATACACCCACATCGGTCCATTTCCTGCGCTCATTTTGACCGCGTCTTTTCAGGATGCGCTATGCGCTGTTTCATCCGTGGGCGTGCTCTGCCGATTTAGCATCCTGGCACACTGTCCGCAAAACCTGTATAACTTCCGATGGGGTGCTATGAAATTGTCAAGGTACAAAAACAGGTGTAAGGTCAGCTTGGGGCTTGTCCTTACACCTGATAAACATAGCGTTATGTATGCAATTTCTGCAAAAGAGAAAAATTATTTTTATTTTTTCTGTGCCATTCAAAAATATCATTTGAAACTCTTGGTACAAATTTTTCTGGATAATCTTAATGGCAGTAAAATGGCGTGAAAAGAAATGAAAGTGGCAGAGCTTTGCGATTTACACGCAAATTCCCATATGCTATACTGAACATGCTCAAAGATTCACCCAAAACTGAATATGGGAATAAACCAGCACCTTTTGATTGAGGTGTTTTTTTATTGCCCAGCGGTATCTTTACCGCTATGAAAGCAGCACTTGGCAGAAATTTTGCAGGTGCTGCTTTTGTATTTTCGGACCAAAATCATGAAAAATCACAGGAGGTATGAAATCTTGAAAAAAACGATTTATTCCCCACAGTCTGCGCCAAAACGGACTATAAACTATGGCAGAATCCTTTATACGGTCTTTCTGACGCTGAGTATATCCGCTATGTTCTGTCAACCGGCTTTTGCTGCGACAGACGTATGGTCAAAAGCCAAAGAGATCATGAAGGATGTGTACGGCCAGATTGTTCTCATTTCCACTGTTGCGGCAATTGTTACCGCTTCTGTAGCGTTGCTATTAATGAATTTCTCAAAGAGTGGGAAAACGGTGGATGAAAGCCGGGCATGGCTCAAGCGAATTTGTATTACATGGGTTATTTTGAACGGGTTGGGCTTTATCATGGCTTATATTACCCCGTTCTTCTCAGACGGTAAGTGGAATGGTTAATCACAATAGCAGGCTTGGCAGTCTTATGACTATCAAGTTGCCGTCGGCGAAAGGAGTGATTGAATGGGCATTTTAGACGGAATTGTATCCTGGATTGCCGAACAGGTAATGTATGGACTTGACTTGATTACAACCTCGGTTTTGGGAGCTTTGGGCTGCAATATGGATACATTCCTGAGCTATTTCCCAGCAGCCGAGACGATGTATAAGGTCTTTGTGGCACTGGCAATCGGTTTGATTCTTCTCAATTGGATTTGGCAGCTTTTTAAGAATTTCGGATTAGGTATTGGAATCGAAGCAGAAGATCCGGTAAAGCTTAGTTTTCGGTCTGTTTTGTTTATTCTGCTGGCGTATTTTTCCGATCAAATTGTAAACATCGTGCTGGATATTGGAGGAACGCCCTATCAATGGGTTCTGGATGCGGACTTACCGCCACTGAGCTTTTCGGATTTTAACTCTGTTGTACTTGTGATTGTGGGAGTATGTGCAAATGGTGCCGTGGCACTGATTGCTTTGATACTGGTTCTGATTCTCGCATGGAATTATGTAAAACTTCTATTTGAGGCGGCTGAACGTTACGTCCTGCTGGGTGTCTTGGTTTATACCGCTCCAGTTGCTTTTGCTATGGGGGCATCACAGACGACAAGTAATATTTTCAAAAGCTGGTGCCGGATGTTCGGTGGGCAGGTATTTCTGCTTATTATGAATGCATGGTGTCTGCGCCTGTTTACCAGCATGGTTGGCAGTTTTATTGCCAATCCGTTATCGCTATAGGAGGGCACGATTATGAAAAAATATAAGAAGATAATAGCAGTATTGATTGTCATGGCAGCTTTATTTAGCTGTTTTTCCACGACAGCCCTTGCGTTTTCTGAAAGTGACGCACAGGCGGCGGTGGACAGCGCCGGTAAGGAAGCTGTTGCAGGCAATGTGTTTATCTGGTTTTTATGCGCAGTAGCGTTCTTAAAAGTCAGTCAGAAGATAGACAGTTTTATGTCAAGCCTTGGAATTAACGTGGGGCATACCGGAGGGTCTATGATGGCAGAGGCAGTAATTGCTGCCAGAGGCCTTACAACTGCAAAGAACTTTGGAGGTTCTTTTGTTGGGAAAGGAGCCCGTGGAGCGGCCGGTGCAGCCGGAGCAGCTGGGGCGGCAGGTGCTGCCGGTGTGATGGGTGCTATGAGCGGAGGGCTTGCCGGAGTCGTCGGCAGACAGTTTGGAAGTGGAGCCGTTAGGCACGCTACAGGCCAGAGCAGTGGTGGAATGGGCGGAAGAATGTTCTCTTCGTCTATGGAAAAGGGTGGCTCCTTTGCGAACAATGTCATCGGGTCGGTAGCCAGAGGCAGCGTTTCATCTACAGGCACTATGACCGGAGAGACCGCCGTTAAGGCGATGCATTCCTTCATGGGATATACCGGGCAGTCAGATGCCCCAGCATTTTCAAAGGTAGAGATCGGTGGTGGGTGCATTACCGGAACTGAATCCACAGTAGAGCATCCCAATGGAATTGAGTTTGGAATGTACAGTGCAGATCAGTATATGGCTCCGGAAAGCGATTATAGCACAGTAACCGCCGCCGATGGTTCTGAGTGGTATAAGCAGTATGCGGCTGACACTGTGGAAAGGAAGCCTTATATGGAGGCAGACGGAAAGATTGCCTACAATGAAAGTATTGTGCAAAAGCTTCCACGAATGCCCCACAGAAAGGATAAGAGCTAATGGCAGAAGAAAACAGAAACAGTGCGTCCGAAGCTCTGGAAAAGGGTGCAAACACAGCCCAGGCTATCAGGGGAGCCGTTAAGACAGGAAAGGCAATCGCAGGCATTACCAAAGGAGCGGCAGCCGGCGGGCCATATGGAGCGGTTGCAGGGGCACTGTGGTCAAATAGAAAAACCGTACTAAAAATTGTACTGGCTGCAGCATTCCTTTTGCTATTGCCGGTACTTTTTATTTTAATGCTTCCCGGATTGATTTTCGGAGGATTTGGTTCCGGAAATGCTGCGAATTCCAGCCAGACGCCTATTCTCAATAATGATGCTGCCGTGGTAGAGAATGTCAATAACATCTCTTTTAGCATCAGCAGTATTCTGGGTGAAGGACTGGAGGATGTACTGGCACGTATCGACGATGACTTTTCGGCATCCGGAGGCGATGAGAAGGAAGTCATTAACCCGTATGCCGGAAATCTGGTCTATAGCACAAACCTCATTATCTGCCAATACTGTGCCGCAAAAGAAAAGGATTACCAGAGTATTACCGTATCCGATATGGAACAGATTTTGCGAGGAGCTAAAAAGCATTTGTACAGTTTTACCCGGACAGAGGAAACCCGGGAATCCACATCAGTTGATCCTGATACCGGAGAAGAAACCACTACCACAGAGGAGTGGATGATTTACACGGTTGTTTATAACGGAGAGGATTACTTTGCCGATCACATCTTTCAGCTATCAGAGGAACAAAAGACGTTGGCTAATGATTATGCTTACAACTTGAGTGTATATCTGGGCGACGGGCTATTCCAGGGTCTGGTAGATGATGAGTTTATCCTTGGCCCATCCTATGAGGGTGTAACTTTTTCTGATGGTTCCACGCCGGTTGTCTATTTCAACCAGCTTGATGAACGGTTTGCAAATCAGCCCTATGGTAAGGACAATATCGGAGGCTATGGCTGTGGGCCAACCTCGATGTCTATCGTGGTTTCTTCCCTTTCCGGTGAAACGGTTGATCCCATTCAAATGGCAGAATGGTCATACAAAAATGGTTATTGGTGCAGTAAAAGTGGTTCTTATCACGCACTGATTCCAGGAGCTGCGAAAGCGTGGAATCTTCCGGTGGAGGGCTGCAGCGCTTCGGAGCCGCAAAGGATTGTGGATGCGCTTACTTCCGGTAAGCTGGTAGTAGCAATTATGTCAAAAGGCCATTTTACCAGTTCGGGGCATTTCATTGTTCTGCGTGGCGTGACTTCGGAAGGCGAGATTTTGGTGGCTGACCCAGCCAGCTATACGCGCAGTCAGAAGAAATGGGATTTATCCATTATCCTCAAGGAAGCAAGCAAACGAGCGGCGGCCGGTGGTCCGTTCTGGATCATCGGCTAATCCGCAGCAGAAATGAGGTCGAATAACTTGAGCAATAAGCAAGAAGAACGTGATATTTACTATATTCCGCCAAACTTTATTGAAAGCGGAACCTTTTTTGGTGGGATGTTTAAGGTGCGCAATGCTATCGAAGCAGGCATACTTGCATTGGCTGTGGGAATTCCGGTTTTTAATCTTGGATTCTCTTTGACAACCCGGATTATCCTTCTGTGCCTTACTTCCCTGCCCCTTGCCCTGCTGGCTTTAATTGGCGTAGCAGGCGAAAGCCTCTCTTCCTTTGGCTTTATCTTTTTGAAGTACCTGAAAAACCGACGTGTGGTGGGAATTGCGGAAGAGACGGTACCAGAGAAACGGCCTGTGAGGAATAAGGGACAGAAGCCGGCGAAAGAAAAAAAGGCGAAGAAAGAGGACTTTCCTGCTGAATATGACGAGATCCAGGAAGCACGGTTTGATAAAGTCAAACAAAAGACACCGGATTTGAACAAGTCCGGGGAAAAGCCGAAAAAAGAGCGCAGGTCACGCAAGCAGGAAGCTCCCAGCCGTTATCTAAATCCGGTGGCAGAATATCTTCCCATCAAAAAAATTGAAAATGGGGTCATTTACACCAAAGACCATCGGTATGTGAAAATTGTGGAAGTCGTGCCGGTCAATTTCCTGCTTCGTAGTGCCAGAGAACAGAGGAACATCATTTATTCCTTTATTTCTTACCTTAAAATAAGCCCTGTTAAAATGCAGTTTAAAGTGCTTACCAAACGAGCTGATATAAACAGGCATCTGCAGACTGTTGAATGTGAGATGGAAAATGAAACAGATGAAAGATGCAGATTGCTGCAGCAGGATTACACGCAGTTGATCCGCAAAATCGGTTCCAGAGAGGCCATTACCCGTCGCTTCTTTATCATTTTTGAATATGAGCCGTGGAATGGCAGACGAAGCGAGGATGAAAACGAAGCGACAGCTTTTCTCCAGACAGCGGCAAGGACAGCAACGAATTATCTTCGCCAGTGCGGCAATGAGGTGTTGGTCTGGGAGGATGAAAATGAAGCCTCTACCGATGTGCTGTATAACCTTTTGAACCGTCACAGCAGTGCAGACAAGCCTTTGCAGGAGCATATCCGGGAGGTTATTGGGAGATATGTGGCAGCGGAAGCCATTGACGATATTCCGGTCACGGAGTTTTTAGCTCCGGAGAGCATCAACTTTGAACATGGACATTACATTCAGATGGATGGCGTATATCATGCCTATCTGCTGGTGCCTTCGTCGGGATACAAGTCCCAGGTATGCGCTGGATGGCTGTCGCTTCTGGTTAATGCCGGAGAAGGCATTGATCTGGACTTATACTTGCAGCGACAGCCAAAGGAGCGGATTATGCAAAAGCTCGGTCAACAGCTTCGTATTAACCGTTCCAAGATTAAGGAAACTTCCGATACAAATTCAGATTTTGATGATTTGGATGGTGCCATACGTAGCGGCTACTTTCTGAAAGAAGGTGTTTCCAACAACGAGGATTTCTATTACATGAACATTCTCATAACCATTACCGCCGATACTTTGCAGGAACTGGAATGGCGGGAAGCGGAAATGAAAAAGCTTTTAATTTCACAGGATATGGACGTTTGTACCTGCTCTTTTCGTGAGGAGCAGGCTTTTTTATCGGCACTGCCCATTGTTTCACTGGAGAAAAAGCTTTATGAGAGAGGGAAACGTAATGTACTGACTCTGGGAGCTGCAAGCTGCTATCCGTTTACGAGTTTTGAAATGTGCGATGACAACGGTATTCTGCTGGGAGTAAACAAACACAATAATTCCCTCATCATCGTAGACATCTTCAACAGCCGCATCTACAAAAATGCAAACATGGCTATCCTTGGCACAAGCGGTGCGGGTAAAACCTTTACACTGCAGCTTATGGCGTTACGGATGCGGCGAAAAAATATACAGACATTCATTATTGCGCCGCTGAAAGGTCATGAGTTTTATCGGGCTTGTGTTAATATCGGCGGTGAATTCATACAGATTTCGCCTGCGTCCCATAACTGTATCAATGTGATGGAGATTCGCCGGGTTGACCGAAGCACAAGCGAATTGTTGGACGGCCCAATTCTGGATAAATCGGAGCTGGCTGCTAAAATCCAGCGATTGCACATTTTTTTCAGTCTGCTGATTCCGGACATGAACCATGAAGAAAAGCAGCTTCTGGATGATGCACTGATAAAAACCTACATGGTCAAGGGAATTACCCATAACAATGACAGCTTAGAAGATCCGGAAAGACCGGGTCACTATCGTGAGATGCCGGTGCTTGGCGACCTGTATGAAATCCTGAAGAAAAATCCGGAAACCAAACGTCTTGCCAATATCCTGAACCGTTTGGTCAATGGTTCTGCCAGTACCTTTAACCAGCAGACCAACGTTAATCTTGACAACAAGTACACGGTACTGGATATTTCTGAACTTACCGGCGATCTTCTGACTGTCGGTATGTTTGTTGCCCTGGATTATGTTTGGGACAAAGCGAAGGAAGACCGCACCGTAGAAAAAGCCATTTTCCTTGATGAATTATGGCAGCTGATCGGAGCAGCATCAAACCGGCTTGCAGCGGAATTTGTGCTGGAAATCTTCAAAATTATCAGAGGCTACGGTGGCAGTGCGATTTGCGCCACACAGGATCTGAATGACTTCTTTGCTCTGGAAGAAGGCAAGTATGGAAAAGGTATTATCAACAATGCCAAGACTAAAATTATTCTCAACCTGGAAGATGAAGAGGCACAGCGTGTTCAGGAAATTCTGCATCTGTCAGAGGCAGAGGTTATGGAGATTACTCATTTTGAGCGCGGCAATGGATTGATTTCCACCAACAACAATAATATCACAGTGGAGTTTAAAGCCAGCGAACTCGAAAAGGAATTGATTACTACTGACCGCCGGGAACTGCAGGAACTAATTGCACGCCAGAAAAAACAGCAGGTGGGATAATGCGCATATAACACGCATTTAATACGTACAACCGAACGGATTACGTTCTTTATGCGGAATGAATACGCATTAGGAAAGGAGGCAACACCATTGTGAAAACCCGTGAAGACATGTATTCAAATGAGGCAAAGGAGATTGTTCGTGTGATTACACTCTACAAGACCCTGACAAGCGAACAGGTCTACCGTCTCTTTCCGGGAAAGGAAAGCAGTATTAAAAATCTGCTGTCCGTGCTAATCCGGCAGGGGCGGTTTTTTTATAATCCCACAACCGGGCGGCTTTCGGCCAATCAGGAATGTGAATCAAATCCTGATATGGGTATGATTGCTGCTTTTTGGGTCCTGTTGGACTTTATAGCACGAGTGGAGTACCATACGGCCAGTGATTTTCCGGTCAAAATAAGCTTTTTCTGTGACGGGGAAATGTATGAAATCATTCATGTTCCTTATGGACAGGAGATTTTGATAGGGCATGCCGTTTCCTGTAAAGAGGAAGCACGCCGGATTATTCTGGTAGAGAGTCCGGAACAGATTGAAACCTTGCATATTCCGGGTGTCTCCGGTTTCTGTACCGTCGGTTCGGACGGCTCTACCTGTTATTACAAACTTGAATAGAAGCGAGGATGTTATGGAAAGACAAATCATTTATAAACGAATTAATGTAATATTAGATGAATTATCCCGCCTGCAAAATACCTTGTATGGTATGAGCATGACAGATATTCAGCGGTATATGGAAAATTACGAAACGCTCGCTACAGATGCTGCCCTGCGTGGGGAGCAAATTGCCTGCCGCCTGCGTCATGTTATTTATATGACCACCTGTATCAAAAAGACGGAATATATGAAGTCCGCTGCGCAGATACAGGGGATTAACATAGAGGAGAACGATGGTATCCTGGAAGTTACGTTTCCCAGCCTGCTGCCTGGTCGCAAACAATGGCAAAGCTCTGAATTTTTAATGGATTCCTTGTACTTTGCACTAAGTGACTATACAGACAGGCACCGGGTACATAAATTTAAGGACTGTGTGATCTGTTTTGTCAGCATTTACAACCGCGAGCTCCCTTCCCGCCGCATCCGGGATTATGACAATATGGAGTTGAAACAGGCATTGGATATGGTCGCTACTTTTTTTATGACGGATGACGGTGGAAGATACTGTGATGCTTACAACACAACAGAACTTGGAGAAACCGACTGTACCCGTATTCTCATTATGGAAAAAGGCCGTTTTCCAAAGTGGCTGATTGCCCGTTTAAACAGGGCGGAAGGCATATCGGATTTTTCCGGTTTTTAAAGGAAAATTTCCCGACACATGAAGAGCCGCCGGAACTCATTATAAAACCTGGGCTTTTGCACGTTATTTACCGATGTTTTTTTACCGGAGTCTTCAGCCAGTACGGTAGTTTTTTGAGGAGGTGACAGTCATTGACGCAATAGAAAAGGATACGCAGGCATACCTGCTCCTCAGCCTCATTGCAGTATCAGGTGAGCTGCCTGCCAGTCAGATTCCCAGGCTCGTTGGAAGTGTAAGTTATGGGGAAAAGCTTTTTACATCCTTACGGGACAAAAAGCTGATTCGTACTTTCTATAAGGATAAGCTCCGTGGGCACAGGCTAACCGCCAAAGCAAAAGAATTGCTGCTTGCAGAGGAGAAGGAGCGATTTGCATTTTTTCTTACCGGTAACACGGATACAAACATTGTCAGGAGTGAGGTACCCCGAAGGCTCCGGCTGCATCGGGTTGCCGAGGCCACTGTCACAATGAGGAATGCCGGCGTTTCTATCTTTCGGGATGAAAAGCCGGATGTTTTTTATCCGGAGGGTACCATTCTTTCGGAACCGCTCACAATTGAAAAAGCAGCCTTTTACAACTCCCGTGAAATCAAGGAATTGGGAGATGAGGTTGTGAAAGTCCGGGGAGCCCGTACAGTGGGTATCCTGCTGACGGCAAGGGATTTGTATGTAACTTATAATACCGCCGACGCCTTAATGAAGTGGGAGTATAAATCAGAAATGCGCACCAAAGCGTTGGTAAAGCAGGTACTTTGCTACCAACGGCTTCCCAATCAATACCACGCTGAAAATGTGAAGGGATTGGTGTTGGGAGAGAGTATGGAAATGGCCTATCAACTACTGACCAGTACGGGTGGCACAAGGCGCAGCTATTTCGTTCTGGACGGGAATTATGACAGCTTTCTGTTCCTGACCAATGACCATGCCGGAGAAGTATTGCTTCGATTGCTTTGTGATTCTGAAAAACACGATGAGCTACATCAGATGCTCATGGGTGGGCTGTATCCACCCCATACGGCTATGCTGATTGAAAATGATGCCGTGGATGAACAAGGAAATCCGGTACTGTTTGCCTACTTTTGCGATATGCCGCGCATTACCCGCTTCTCTGCGGCATTGAACCTGCAGGGAAAGACAGGAACGCTGATCTGTTTCGATTTTCAAAAAGAAGTCCTGCAGCGATTCTGCGGAACCCAGATTCAAATCCAGACCATTGACCTGAATAAATTCGAGAGGAGGTTTTTCCCCTGAAAACAAAGAAGCTGTGGAAGCTGCTATTTCTAATTCCTATTTTACTTGCGATGCTCTACGCCGGAGGGTATCTATCCCAGCTCATCGGAAATTACAACCGGTGGCAACGGAACGGAGGTTACCCCGGTGATGGTACGGCGCCTCTTGTACCTTCTGTCTCCCCAATAGAATGCCTAAAGGCAGTTTTTGATTTCCCATACGGATTGTATGGGATTTTTCTTTGTGCGGTGCTTCTTATTTTACTCTTTGCACTGGTAATGAAACTGGGTTTTGGCGACAAGGGCGAGTATGACAGGGAACGCAACCTGACCTATTCCCGAAAGGGCACCTATGGAACCGCCGGCTTTATGACAGAGGATGAGCGGGATGAAGTGCTGGAGCTTGTTACTGACATCCGTAAATCCAGGGGTACTATTCTGGGCAAATTAGATGGAAAAATCGTATGCGTGCCGGAAAAGACCCGGATGAACAAAAATATTGCGGTATACGGCGCACCAGGTTCTATGAAATCTCGTGCATATGCCAGAAACATGATATTTCAGTGCGTTGCCCGTGGGGAATCCCTGATTATTACAGATCCAAAATCCGAACTTTACGAAGATATGAGTGAGTATCTGCGTCAAAACGGATATACCGTAAAAGTCTTCAATTTGGTAAATCCGCAGAACTCCGATTCCTGGAACTGTCTTGCGGAAATTGAGGGTCAGGAACTCATGGCACAACTTTTTTCGGATGTAGTTATAAAAAATACCGGTTCAGAAAAGGGTGATCATTTCTGGGACAACAGCGAGCTTAACTTGCTAAAGGCTTTGGTACTCTATGTGGAACAGGGATATCCGCCAGAGGGCAAAAATATCGGCCAAGTATACCAACTACTTACACTTAATTCCGAAAAGGAATTGAACAGCCTCTTCGAGGTTCTGCCTGTGGGACACCCCGCAAAAGCACCCTTCAACATTTTTAAACAGGCAGGAGATACGGTCCGGAGCGGCATCATCATCGGACTTGGTACAAGACTTCAAGTGTTTCAAAACAAGCTGATCCGTAGGATTACCAGCTTTGATGAAATTGACCTGACGCTGCCGGGGCAGGAAAAATGCGCCTACTTTTGTATTACCAGCGATCAGGACAGTACCTTTGATTTTCTTTCTTCACTGTTTCTGTCCTTTCTGTTCATCAAGTTGGTGCGCTATGCTGACATCCACGGCAAAGGCGGCCGCCTTCCAGTAGATGTTCATATCCTGGCTGATGAGCTTGCAAACATTGGAACAATTTGGGACCTGACAAAAAAAAGCAGCACCATACGAAGTAGGGGAATAAGTTTGAGCGTCATTTTCCAAAACCTGGCTCAAATGCAGAATCGGTATCCAGACAACCAGTGGCAGGAAATCATCGGGAACTGTGATGTTCAGCTCTTTCTTGGGTGTACTGATGAGCTTACGGCTAAATTTATCAGTGACCGCACGGGCGAAGTTACGATTGGGGTCGCCAGCAAAGCCAAGCAGCTGGGTACCTGGCGTATCTCTGATTATACGCCGGAATACCGGGAAACCAGTTCCGTTGGCAAGCGTAAGCTGCTGACAATGGATGAGGTTCTTCGTTTGCCGGTAGATAAAGCACTGGTCATTCTCCGCGGACAGAAGGTTTTAAAAGTGGACAAATACGATTACTCCCTCCACCCGGAAGCAAAAAAGCTCTCTCCAAGCAAGGCATCCAGTCATATTCCGGATTGGCTTACCAAGGCAGATGAACCGGAATTCAACGCACCAAAGGGAGCGGCTAAGAGACCGGCGCAAAAGAAGACCAAAGTACCTCCGGTTCCGGAAGCAGAAACCAAGGATAAGGCAAAGCAACCATCCCAGGAAGCCGGTAAAAAGCCGGCAATTATTCAGACCGACAAGGATTCTATCATGTCGTAAATAAAAATTAGGAGGAAAAACATTATGGCAAGAACAAAGAAGAACGAAGAAATGGAACAAAACCTTACTGCAGTTGAAGAAACGAACGTGACGGTTTCAGAAAACGAAGCTCCGGTGCTTCTGGAGGATGCAGTATCCGAAGAACTTCTGGCGGATGCGGAAGAGGATTTTCAGCTGGCGGAAGAAGCGGCGTTGCCGGAAATGGATTTGTCCAGCGAATTACCGGCTGATTTTGAGCAGTCCCCTGACGGCATAGAACCGCTTCAGGAAGAACCTGCTCCAATACCGGAAGCATCCATGGAAGAAAAGGAAGCCACTACCGGTCATTCAGAATCTGAGCCGGAGAAAGTGAAGAGGACAGTTCGTCAAAAAAGAGCAGAAACTGCTTCAAATGGTGAAAACCTTGAGGAAGCTATCGAAGGGAAAGACGCCGTTACATCTGCCGAAAAAACAGGAAAGCGAACCGCCAGAAAACGTGCAGCCACCCCTTCTGTACTTACCATTGAATCCCGTGCAGAAGTGGAGACACCGGATGACCGGGAGGAAATGGTCTGGCATGAAATTCACAATGCTTACCGCACCCGAAAAATCCTTACTGGTACACTGGGAGGTATTGAACAGACAGAAAACGGCAAAACGATTGCTATTGTCTATTATAAGGAGATGCGGATTGTCATCCCGATGAAAGAGATGATGATCAAGCTGTCACAGGAAAATGCAGCGGATTACGGAGAAATGATGCTCCGCCAGAGTAAGATTTTAGGTACCATGCTTGGCGCAGAAATTGATTTTGTGGTAAAAGGCATTGACTCCAAAACCCGCAGTGTAGTTGCTAGCCGCAGAGACGCTATGCTAAAAAAACGCCAGCTGTTTTATATGGAGACAGATGCTTCCGGTATGTACCGTATTTATGAAAACAGAATTGTCCAAGCTCGTGTTATAGCAGTGGCCGACAAAGTGCTCCGGGTGGAAATCTTCGGCGTGGAGTGTTCCATTCTGGCACGTGATCTTTCCTGGGATTGGCTTGGTGATGCCCATGAGCGTTTCAGCGTAGGCGATGAAATCCTGGTTCGCATACTGAGTGTAAAAAGGGACTTGGTAGAGGATATTGTTGTGAAAGCAGATGTAAAAAGCGTTACCAGCAATACTGGCCGGGAAAATCTTAGTAAGTGCAGGGTGCAGGGTAAGTATGCGGGCAAGGTTACCGACATCCACAAGGGTGTCGTTTTTATCCGTCTGTCCATTGGTGTCAATGCTATTGCTCACTCCTGCTACGACAACCGGATGCCCGGTAAAAAGGATGATGTCAGCTTTGCAGTTACCCACATTGATGAGGAACGTGGAGTAGCTGTGGGCATCATTACGAGGATTATTAAGCAGAATCTGTAATTGGCACAGCATTGGCATGAAAAGAAATGAAAACGGCAGAGTTTTGCGATTTTCATGCAAATCATAATCTGCTATACTAAGTACAGTTAAAAATATGGAACGCAAAACAAAAGTCGCTGATCATTTCTGGTCGGCGGCTTTTGCGTTCCCGGAAAGGCAGGTGTTATCTTTTGTGCCATATCAAACGGATTTTGAAATCGGACAGGGGCGAAGCCAATTACATCAGCACCGTGGTTTACATTTTCATTGCGGTCATTGTTCTGGCTTTCATCCTTAACCTGTTCAGCATTATTTCCACCAAGCAGCAGCTTGACCACTGTGCGGATCAGATGGTCAAACAAATCCAGCTCGCCGGAGGTATTAATTCGGATACCGAAGATTTATTTCAATATCTTTGTGGAGAAATAAAGGGAGCCACCAATATTACCTACAGTATCAATGCCGACTACTATTCCCCGCGGCCATCCGGTATGGAGAAAGCCATCCAATTAGGCACTCCGTTTTACCTTACCGTCACAGGAAGAGCCAGCCTCGGTGGATTCTGGAATCTCAATCTGGTAAAGATCACGGTCGTTGCCAAAGGAGCCGGTGTGAGTGAGAGGTACTGGAAATGAGGAGGTATATGAAAAAGCATTTGCGAAATGACCGGGGCGATATGACCTTTACTACCTGTTTCATCATGCTCGCACTGGTTATGCTGGTTTCCTTTTTACTCTTATTTTCCACCGTAAAGATTAACAGCATCAACATCCGAAACAGTGTTAAGATGGAACTCAACAATCTGAGCGCCAGTATCTATGCAGATACCTACCGTTCGCAACGGGAAACCAACATGGCTGAATACATCCATACCCTTTATTCCAGCAGTACTTACATACAGCGGCTAGAGGAGATGGCCGAGGATGACATCGCAGAAAACATTCCACTGGAAACAGAGGATTACCGCATCAAAAATATCAGACTGGAATTTGTACAGGATGGTGACGGAATTGAGTATATTTTTTCCTGTAATGCCGAATTTTATGTTACAATGTTTGGTAACAGGTACCCTGTAATTACCAGGGAGATCCGTCTGACCGGTCACCACAATACAAAATTTTGACGGGTGTTGAAAAAAGTATCCGAAATTTGTATAGAGTATAAAAGGAGATGAACATCATAAAACTGAAAAAAACAGTAACATCGAAACCATTTATCGCCGGTACCCTTGCGGTTTTGTGTGTGGGTATCCTTGCGGTCTGCCTGATTCCACGGGGAACCGAAAAAACGGAATTTGTACCGGAACCGACACCGACTATAACCCAGGCGGAAAGCTGGAATGAGGATACCGCAGCCAAGGAAGCACAGGAACCTACCGTAACGGTAAGCCCGGTCCCCACTTCAAAAGCTGTTGAAAAATCTGATACAAAAGCAGATTACCCGAAGACAGTGGAAAGTGACGAAAACCAGACTGTCGTAGAATTTACCGATCCTTCTCCGGTACAGCCGGAAGAACCGGCTGTACCGGAGGGAAAAACCAAGGTGAAAGCAAGTTCTTCCGATACGGCTCACAAAGATCCTACCGTAACACCATCCAAACAGAAGGCTTCACAGTCGGATACTCCTGTGCCTGGCAGTAAAAATGAAAAAGGACAGGTATATGATGCCGCCTTTGGTTGGATAACCATAGAAGAAGGTGTGGGGATTCCAACCGATAATGATGGAGACCCGGATAAACAAATTGGTAGTATGGACTAATGTACAATATTTAGTCATAATTTGCATTGAATATTGCTCATATTCCATGGTATAATATAGGCATGAAAGGAGTTGATTTTATGCCTACTATTCGTCCTATGGCGGACCTTAGAGATACCGGAAAAATTTCCGAACTGTGCTATCAAAAAAATGAACCAGTTTTTATTACTAAGAATGGAAGTGGTCATCTCGTCGTTATGAGCTTGGACACCTACGAAAAACAGTTTGGTCTTCTGGATGTTTATCGAAAACTGGGAGCTGCAGAAAAGCAATTAGAAGATGGTGTTCCGCTATTAACAGGCAGTGAAGTGTTTGACAAACTGAGGAAAAAACATGGAAAATGATTTTTTTCATATCCTTTATACACCGTTGGCCTATGAAGATCTGGATGAAATTGATACCTACATCAGCGAAATACTTGTAAATCCACAGGCAGCAGAAGATTTGATGAATGAGATGGAAAAATCCATCAGCCGTCTTGAGCAGTTTCCATATATCGGCTCCGAAGTAGCTGACCCATATTTGGCTTCTAAAGGCTACCGAAAGCTGGTCGTTCAAAACTATTTGGTATTCCATCTTATCAATCCGGAACAAAAACAGGTTGTTATTATGCGGGTTCTGTACGGAGCACGTGAATATCATAATCTGTTATAAGACAGTAGTATTATACAAAAAACGCAGCCGTAATTGGCTGCGTTTTTTCGATAACAGGAATCTGATCAGTGAAATAATACGTTCAGTACTCCTGTTTCAAACAGTAATATGTTCTGGTCTTCATCTGAGTAATTGTATCAAAAGTCATGAATGTGCCAGTAGATAAAGAAGATTCCGATAAGAAACCGGGACAATTATTGGAATGGTGGTGAAGATGGTGTGCGCATTACTGTTATACGTGTCAGTAATAATTCGACAGCCTCAGCATCTGTTGATTTTAGCAACAAATCATATACTGTTGCATATTTTGGAAAATTAGCTTAACCGGATTTTCAACCAATTCTGTCTTTGACATGAAGTATAATTAAATGCAGGGTGTAAGTAATTTATAGATCTTTCAGTAAAGGTTGAAGCAACTTCTCTGTCTTTGTAAGTGCGATTAAGTAATAAGTTACTCGACTTTCAGGATCGGAAAAGGGTATATTAATCCTGTTGTTACGCCGGGAAGGTATCATTCGGAGCGTTATATCACTTGAAAAAGAAGGAAGATCTGAAGAATTTGCAAGCTCACCAACTGCGTCCATATCTTCTTGTTTAAAAAATTTGCCATGAGGTATCTTTTCCCGAACGACATCTTCCCAGAAACCAACATGCGCATACATGATGAAATTTTGTCCATCCATGTCTGCAAAAGTAATTTTTTTATAAGATGCAGCAGGATGAAAAGGTGGCACTGACAACATCAACTGCTCACTCCGGTACTCTTTACATATGAAATCCTCATCAGGTAGTGGTTTCGTCAATATAATCATGCCATAGTCTAAATTCCAAAGTCCTTTAAGCAGATTTTCTTCCGTATCGACAGCAGAGGATAATGTCATGCCCGATAGATTTGCTGTGGCAGTGGGCAGGAGTTCCATGAGTGGACCAGGGGCACTGCTTCCAATGGTTAAGGTATTAAGGCTCCTGTCATAAGCCTTAATATGAGCTTTCATTTCTTCCTCATCTTCGAGAATCCGTTTGGCATATTCGGCAGCAAGTTTTCCGGTCTCATTCAGTATAATTCGGTTTTTCTGGCGTTCAAACAGTGTAACTTCCAATATGTCCTCCAGCTTTTGCATGGAGCGGGACACAGATGGTTGCGCGATATGGAGTTGTTCCGCAGCTGCTGATAAAGTACCACATTCATAAAACGCTCTTAGGTGTTCCAGTAAATAGATTTCAATCATATGATCAGATCACTCCTTTTTTAGTATACGTCTCAAGTATAGCACAATGCGTAAGAAATATTGTACTCTTTTAAAAAAATACGATAAAATTTCATTGTACAAACAGAGATTGTATACTAGACATGAGAATGAGGAGATTAAATATGGAATATTTAAAACTAAATAATGGAACAGAGATGCCTTTAGCCGGAATCGGAACTTTTTTGATGGAACCAAAGGATGCAGAGGCAGCTGTGATTTCTGCATTGAATAATGGATATGTCCTAATAGACACGGCAAATGCATACATGAATGAGAAAGCTGTGGCACGAGGGATGAAGGCTTCCGGTTTGAAGAGAGAAAATATCTATTTGTCCACGAAACTGTGGCCGAGTGCCTATGCAACAGCAGACCAGGCAATCGAAGATACCTTAAAAAGACTAGATACGGACTATATCGATCTCCTTTTTCTGCATCAGCCGGTCGGTGATTATATCGGTGCTTATAAGGCAATGGAACGTGCAGTTAAGACGGGGAAAGTTAAGAGCCTTGGGCTCTCCAATTTTACAATCGAACAGATTCAGGAAGTAGTTGATGCCACGGAAATCAAGCCCGCAGTTGTTCAGGTGGAAGCGCATCCTTACTATCCTCAGACAGGTCTCAAAGCGTTTCTAAAAGATATGGGAACTGTCGTCATGGCATGGTATCCACTGGGACATGGTGACAGGAATCTGATAAAAGAGCCAGTGTTCACAGAGCTTGCAGCAAAGTATGGGAAAAGCAATGTGCAGATCGTCCTTCACTGGCATACTCAGGCTGGCAATGTCGTCATTCCCGGCTCGAAGAATGATGCACACATTAGAGACAATTTAAATATCTTCGATTTCATTCTGACGGATGAAGATATGCAGAAAATCGCTGCTTTAGACAAGAACATGAGATATTATACGGCTACAAAGGAAGCACTGGAAGGATATCTCAAATTCTTACCGGACTTTGACAGGCAGGAATAAAACAGAGAGGAGAACAGAGATGGAAATAAGAACACTTGGAAATGAATTCAAAGTTTCAGCGGTTGGACTTGGCTGTATGGGATTCAGCCATGCATACGGTGTACCGTCAAAAAAAGACGAAGCGATCCGCTCGATACAGGCTGCTTATGAAATGGGATATACGCTATTTGACACAGCGGAGGTATACGGTACACAGGATGATCCGCACGATAATGAACGGCTGGTGGGAGAAGCACTGAAACCATACAGAGAACAAGTGCAGATCATCAGCAAGTTCGGTATCCATTTTGATCTGGATGATGGAAAGGTAAATCATGGGCTTATCCCGGATGCTCGCCCCGATATGATCCGGTGGTCTGTGGAAGGATCACTGCAGCGCCTGCAGACCGACAGGATTGATTTGTACTTTCAGCATCGTATCGATCCGGATATTGCTCCGGAAGAGGTTGCCGGTGTAATGTCAGAACTGATGCGGGAAGGGAAAATCCTTCATTGGGGAATTTCTGAAGCGAATGAAGATTATCTGCGCCGTGCCAATGCGGTTTGCCCTGTAACAGCGGTGGAGAACCGATATTCCATGATGGCACGACGGTATGAAGCACTCTTCCCGCTGCTGGAAGAACTGGACATCGGACTGGTAGCTTTCTCACCGATGGCAAATGGACTTCTCACTGGTGCGTATGGCAAGGATGCGAAGTTTGATTCTAAGCTAGACTATCGTAGCGCAATGCCGCAATTTAAAGTGGAGGCCATGGATCAGAACAAAGAGCTTTTCGATTTGATCAAAGGGATGGCAGAAGAAAAGCAGGCGACAATGGGACAGATTTCTCTGGCATGGATGCTTTGCAAGAAGTCATATATCGTACCAATCCCCGGAAGCAGACAGGTTGAAAGAATTCGGGAAAACGGTGGTGCAGCAGATGTGAAGCTGACTGCGGAAGAGGTCAGCAGTATTGAGGCCAAACTGAATGTCATCCCGATGTCGGAGGTATTCGGTGGCTCGGAGATTGCAAAATAAGCGGGAAAGAGGTGGATTGTTATTGAAAAGTCCGGTATACAAGGAGGTTATGGTATGGCAGAAAAAAATCCCCTGATTATTAGAGAACAGGGCAGTTTTATGACCGGAGGAGTGATAAAAACTACATTGGGCAAGATAAATTACGAGAATCCGGCAGATCTGTCGGGACAGACACTCCACGGAGATCATGCTTATGTATCGTATCAGCTCCCGGCGAAGGAAAATCAAAACCCTCTGGTATTCCTCCACGGAGCTTTGTCCTCCGGAATTGCTTGGGGAATGACACCGGACGGTAGAGAAGGCTTTGACACCCTCTTTTTAAGAAAGGGCTATGGCGTGTATCTGGTCGACCAGCCGAGACGTGGTAAAGCAGGCAGAAGCACTTTGGATGGCAGTGTTTCAGGGAAAACAGATGACCAGCTCTGGTATCATACCTGGAGGCTGGGAACATGGCCGAATCTCAGAGAGGGAACGCAGTTCCCGGAAGGAGCAGAGGCAATGGATCAGTTCCTCCGCTGGATGACGCCAAATACCGGAAATTACGACGAGAAGGTGATTGCAGATGCGATTGCAGCATTATTTGAGAAACTGCAAAAAGGCATTCTTATAACGCATTCACAGGGTTGTGGCCCCGGCTGGAGAACTGCCATCTTAAGCAACAAGGTGCAGGGCGTGATTGCATTTGAGCCGGGAAGCGGTTTTGTATTCCCGGAGGGCGAGGTACCGGACCCGATTACCTCCTTAAGTCCTTTTGGTCCCCTTTCTGCTGCAGGCATTCCAATGGAAGAATTTAAGCGTCTGACAAAGATGCCTATCTGCATCTACTATGGTGATTTTATTCCGAGAAAAACGTCAACGGACTGGCCACAGGATCATTGGAGAGCTCGAAAGGAGATGGCGGAACTCTTTACAGAATGCATTAATCGTCATGGCGGGAATGCGAAGGTCGTTTCGCTCCCTGATATCGGAATTACAGGAAACTCACATTTTCCGTTTTTGGAAAAGAATAATGTCGAAATCGCAGAGCTGATGAATCATTGGATTCGAGAGAATCAGCTGGTGTGATTGTCTTGGCGAAAGGATTAGGGATGAAAATGGAGCAAATTTTATCGATAAGAAAAACACACATCGCTCTAAGCGCTGCCTATGCGGCGGTTGGTGATATGAGTTCATTAAAAAAGGAACTGACTGACGCATTGGAGGATGGATTCACGATCAGTGAACTTCGTGAGATTCTGATGCACTGCTATGCCTACTGCGGATTTCCAAGGGCACTGAATGGCATCGGAGCACTGATGTCAGTCTTAAAAGAACGTGAGGAAAATGGTCTCAAAGATACCGAGGGCGCTGCGGCGGAGACTTTGCCAGAAGGAACGGATAAGAATTTATACGGGAAACAGATCAGGGAAGAATTGACAGGGGTTCGTCCGACAGCTGCCTATGCACTCTTTGCACCAGGGATCGATGATTTACTGAAAGAGCATCTCTTTTGTGATCTCTTTTCCAGAGGAATTCTGACAAGGGAAGAAAGAGAGCTTGTGACAATCAGCGTAATTGCAACGCTTCCTGGAGCGGAGGCTCAGCTGCGAACACATACCGGTATCTGCCAGTCGCAGGGTTTTACCGTGGAAGAAACGATCGTCTGGAAAACGCTGATCGATGAGAAGGTGCTAAGAAGACCGCTCTTCGGTCTTGGCTTGGAGAATACAGAAAATGCAGCATATTTCAGCGGTCAGAGTTTCGTAAACGCATTGGTTACCGACCCGATGCGAGTGACCAATATCACCTTTGAACCAGGATGCCGAAATAACTGGCATATCCATCATAAGGGTGGACAGATTCTTCTCTGCACGGAAGGAAACGGCTGGTATCAGGCAGAGGGAGAAGCACCGCAGAAGCTTACACCGGGTGATGTCGTTAATATCCCTGCTGGGGTAAAGCACTGGCACGGAGCGGCAAAGGACAGCCGATTTGTTCATGTTGCACTTTCCGTACCCGCAGAAGGAGCGTCAGTTGAATGGCTGGAGCCCGTCACAGATGAAGATTACAGCAAAATTAATTAAAAATGGAGGTTATTCCAATGAGCAGAGCATTTACAACGAAGACGATAGAGGAAATCAAAGCTGAGAATACCCATAATGACAACCTGTTTGGACTGGTTTATCAGGGAGCAATCACAAAAAATAAAGAAGGTGAGGTAAATATACACCCCATCGCCTATGACCTTAACGGACTAAGAATTGCAGCCAATGTCTACACTCCGGCAGGCTATCAGGAAAATGACAGCAAGGCGTATCCAGCCATTGTGGTCGCACATCCAAATGGCGGTGTGAAGGAACAGGTCGCAGGAAACTATGCACAGCATTTGGCGGAGCATGGCTATATTACCGTGGCAATGGATGCGGCCTATCAGGGTGGCAGCGAGGGAATGCCGCGCAATACGGATAAACCTGCCAATCGTATAGAGGATATTCATCGTGTGGCTGACATCATTGCACAGTATCCTGGCGTTGACCGTGAAAAGATTGGCATCCTCGGCATCTGCGGCGGAGGCGGCTATACGATCAAGGCGGTACAGACGGACAAGAGATTTAAAGCTGTTGCGACCCTATCCATGTTCAACTCTGGCTTGGTCAGAAGAAATGGATTTCTCGATAGTCAAACGGCTACCATTCAGGAGAGACTACGGAATGCTTCCAAAGCGCGTCAGCAGGAAGCCGATGGAGGCGAGGTGCTCTATACACCTGATATGTGTGATATGCCGGAAGAGCAGGCAAAGACACTGCCAGCCGGTCTCTATCGTGACGGCTACTATTACTATGCAAAAACCCACCGCCACCCGCAGTCTACCTTCCGTTACACGGTAAGCAGCTTTCTTGATCTGATGAACTTCGATGCTTCGGACAATGCGGATTTGATCAATCAGCCGTTGCTAATGATGGCTGGAACCGCCGCAGATACATTCTATATGACAGAGAAGGTATTTGCGGCAGCGACCGGAACGAATGACAAGGAGCTGTTCCTGATTCCCGGTGCAACTCACATTGAAACTTACTGGAAGACAGAATATATGGAGCAGGCAGTCGGCAAGCTGGTGGAGTTTTTCTGTAAGAAACTTTGATTATCGGATATGATATAAGGATGCAATCTGACAGCGGGATGCGCAAGGAAGCTGGAGTGGATTGAAATCTTTGATATATTAAAGGAATGCGTGTAGGAGGGAAAGAACATGAAAATTTTATTTATCAATGGAAGTCCGGAGCAGAACGGCAATACGGCGGCACTGGCTAAAGAGCTTCTGAAGGGCAAAGAATATGAGACATTGAACCTCACTGATTACAGAATCAATACCTATGGACAGGAGCTGCCAGGAGATCAGTTCGGCGAAGTGTTGACAAAGATAAAAGAAGCTGAGACGATCGTGATCGGTTCGCCAGTTTACTGGCACAATATAAGCGGTGCGGTTCGTACATTGCTGGATCGATTCTACGGCCCGGTGAGTCAGGGAGAACTTAGTGGGAGGAAGCTGTTCTTCCTATTCCAAGGTGCGGCACCGGAGAAGTGGATGCTGGAAGCAGGTGAATACACCATGAACCGTTTTGCATCACTTTACGGTATGACATATATGGGAATGGCAAAGAACAGAAGCGAAGCCAAAGTTTTATCAGAAAAACTTTAGTTGTTAAATTTTGTGTACCGAAACCGACATTGCGCTAACAATTCGCGTAATTTTGAAGTCGGGGAATATGCCTGAATTTAAAAATAATGAGGAGGTATATGATGAAAGTATTATTAGTAAATGGAAGTCCCCATAAGGAAGGTTGCACTTACACAGCACTATGCGAAGTGTCCAATACGTTAAACGCTGAAAAAATAGATACCGATCTGTTTTGGATTGGTAATAAGCCGCTGTCTGGCTGCATTGCCTGCAAGACCTGTGCACAAAAGGGTCTCTGCGTATTTGACGACAAAGTCAATGAGTTTCTTGAAGTTGCCGGAGATTATGACGGATATATTTTCGGAACCCCCGTCCATTGGGGTGCCGCTACTGGCAGCATCACTTCTTTTATGGACAGAGTTTTTTACACGGATCTTCTTGGCCGCGGAAACCGATTCACTTTAAAACCTGCAGCGGCTGTGGTATCTGCTCGCCGTGCTGGAACAACTGCCACATGGGATCAGATCAATAAATATTTTGCGTTAATGCAAATGCCGATTGTTTCTTCCCGCTATTGGAATATCGTTCATGGTGCAAAGCCGGAAGAAGTTAGACAGGATTTGGAGGGCATGCAGACTATGCGTTTTCTTGCCCGCAACATGGCATACTTTTTGAAATGTATGGAAGCAGGAAATAAACTTAGCGTAACGCAACCGGGACAGGAACCTGTAACCTTTACGAATTTCATTCGGGAGTAAAGAGAATAAAGTATAAAATATAGGCTTTTCAAAGTCAGTTAATGATTTAGAAAGCCTTTATTTTATATAATTGCAAAGTAAGAACAGGCGCTGAACACCCAAAATGTGGCTTTTTATGCGATAGTTTCTGAAATATAATTTGTCGCTAAGAGGTTACTAGGTCCAAAAAGAATCTTTTTTTGACCGTTCAGGATATGTTGAGGTAATAACTCTGCTATAAAAGGTATAATAAATTTCTCTGTAACATGTGTCTTAATATCCTAAAACTTATATTTTTCTCATGGATTTCTCACAAATTTCTCACAATTTCGCGCTATGGTTAAATATAACACATTATTATTAGTTGCACAGGAATCAGGTAATCCGGTGAAAATTGAAACGCTCTTGACTTCACTGCCTCTTCCACGTAATATAATAAAAAACACTATTGCTGTATTGCACCTGATTTTCGAGGCGAAAAGTCACGTCCATGGCATAGACATCAAAGAAAGAAGGGATCACAATGCCCAAATTACTAATTGTTGATGATGATATACATCTTCGGAAGCTAGTGCTGACTTATGCTGAATTGAATGGATATCAGTGTGAAGAGGCAGAAAACGGTCTGAAGGCGATTGAGAAAATAAATAGCATACAGTTTGATATCGTTGTGCTGGATGTCATGATGCCAGAACTCGATGGCTTTGAAACTCTCGGGGAAATACGCAAGGAAAGTCAGGTACCGGTTATTATGCTGACCTCCCGCAGCGAGGAATATGATAAATTGCTGGGCTTTAACCTTGGGACAGACGATTATGTACCAAAGCCGTTTAGCCCAAAGGAGCTGATGGCCCGTATCGGTGCTGTACTTAAGCGCAGCGGAAAAAAAACATGCGATAAGCTTATCTTTGGAGAATTTTGTATCTCACCTGGTTCAAGAGCAGTAACCGTAGGTGGAAAAGCACTTAATCTACCACCAAAAGAATTTGATCTTTTATTGTATCTTGCACAGAATGAAAGACTTGTCCTCAGCCGGGAACAGTTGTTAAATAAGGTCTGGGGATATGAGTATTATGGTGATGCACGTACGGTAGATACCCATATCAAATCACTTCGGGAACATCTGGGCGACTATAGGAAAGTAATTCAAACTGCATGGGGGGTTGGGTATAAATTTGAATATGAATAAGATTTGTAAGAGGTCTCCCTTCCACTCCAAGATTGTAGTTCGCTTGTGGTTGATTATGATGCTTTTGGTGACACTGAGTATAGCATTTATGTGGGTTGTACAGATCTTTCTATTTGAGCAGAACTACGTGGATTCTACCGTTGCTGAAGTACAAAGTCGTTTACAGCCTTTAATAGAAGAAGTGAAAACGAAAGATCTTGCCCATAATGATCAACTGGTTTCCTCTCTAAGCAAGTCAACTAACGGGAAGATGATGCTAATTGACGGTGATGGAAAGCTGATTGCACTTTACAGTTTAGGACATAGATTATCAGATGAAAACTCTTTGGAATCCATGTCGGTATTTCTAAATTATTTAGAGCAGAGTAAAGAATATCAGCAGGTTCTGCAGGGAAAATCATACAATAAAATTATACGATATAGCTCTGAACCGTTAGACCTTGAAATCGGAATTCCGATAATATATGAAAATCGACAAGCTGTGATTATTCTTTATCATTCTCTGGATCAACTACAAACGGTCCTGCGTATTAACCGGAAACAGCTTGTGACACTAAGCATAACACTGACACTGGTGGCTGCCATACTGGCGGCATTATTATCCCGTCATTTTGTGAAGCCAATCCGTGTAATAAAGAGCACGGTAGACAGACTTGCAAAGGGCGAGTTGACTGCAACCCCCGGGCTTTCACTGAATGATGAGCTCGGACAATTATCCGATTCGGTAGATGAGCTTAGTAAGGCGCTCCAACGAGTGGATGTTCTTCGTAAAGAGGTCATAGCCAACGTATCCCATGAGCTGCGATCACCTCTGGCTCTTATTAGGGGATATGCTGAAATGGTGAGGGACATCAACTGGAAAAATGCCAAAAAACGTAATGAGGATCTTAATCTTATTATACAGGAAGCCGGTCGAATGAGTGAGATGGTCAGCGATATTATGGATTATTCACAGCTACAGGCGGGGTATATCCAACTAAAAAAGGATTGGTACAATTTATATGAAATGATTGAGTCAGAGGTAGCTCATTGCGAACAAAACGCTGCTGAATATGGAATTACGATTCGCTTGACGAGCACTCAGGATGACATCCCCGTAAATGTAGATGCGATGAAAATTTGTCAGGTTATGCGAAATCTATTGAATAATGCTGTTAATCACACTGTAGATAGAGGAATAATATCAGTTGTGATTGAAAAAATGAACAACGAGATACGGGTGTCTGTTATCAATCCGGGTGAACCTATCCCGGAGGAAGACCGTGCCATCATCTGGGAGAGGTACCAGCGTAGTCAGCATCATGGCGGACGGAAAAAAGGAACTGGCATTGGTCTTTCCATCGTAAGCACATATTTAAAGGCTCACGGTATGCCTTATGGAGTGGATTGTAAAGAAGGTCTAACCACCTTTTGGTTCGAGTATTCAAATTCAAATAATGTGAGCGAAAATAGATGATTAACTACCAATTATTGATGTTAAAGAAGCAGGCAATATTGCATAGCCTGTTTCTTTGTTTTTAGAAACAAAACAGAAGAGTACAAAGAATAAAAAGGTAAAATGCAATTATCTATATAAAAATTAGACATGGTAGATTAGACAAAGTGACTGAAACTAGAAATGATTTTTGTGCAAAATGTAAATAGACAGAAATGAAGCATTTATGTTATGATTCTGATAGATTAATATAAGGTGTTACTCCTCAGAGGCGCTACTTGCATATCTCTTCCGTTTGGAAGTTTGTTGTATGTAGTTTTTTTTGAGGATTTTTTTATTTTATTTTTGGAAGGGGGCAGTAAGTGTGCAGATTATTAAGCAAATAAATAATAATGCAGCCCTTGCGCGGGATGGTTGTGGTAATGAGATTATTGTTCTGGGTAAGGGCGTTGGATTTCCTAAAATGCCCTATGAACTAACGGATCTTTCTAAAATCGAACGTTCATTTTATGATGTGGATATCCGCTATGTAGACATGATTACAAGCCTGCCACGGGCAGTAATACTTGCCAGTGCAGATATTGTTGAACAGGCTGAAATGAATTTGAATTGTGAGTTGAATCCAAATCTTCCGTTTACATTAGCAGATCACTTGAATTTTGCAATTGAACGTATGGATAAAGGAATCAATATTACCTTTCCATTGGCCTATGATGTTCAGCTTCTCTATCCAAAGGAATATGAGGTGGGTCTAGCCGCATTAAATATTATTGAAAACTATCTAAAAATTCGATTACCTGATAGTGAAGCGGTCAGTGTTGCATTGCATTTAATCACAGGTGAAACTGAAGCTGGTGATATACATTCGGTAATGTTGACATTAAAAATTTTATCCGATGTTGAATCTATTGTAGAGCAGGAACTTCAAATTAAAATGGAAGAGAAAAGTTATCAGTACTCACGATTTGCAATGCATTTACGATATTTAATTCAACGATTGGCTACAGATAGACAGATTAATAATAGAGATTGCAGCATGTTACGTACGATGGCAAGAGAATATCCGGATATTTATCTCTGTGCTCAAAGGATAGTTGACTATTTCAGTGAGACTTGGAACTGGAACTGTGAGAAGGAAGAAATCCTTTATCTGATGCTACACATTAATAGATTAAAAGAAAAAAATGAATAGTCATTTGTATGAAAAAAAATTGATGAACGAAGGAGGCTTGTGACATGAAAAATTTTAAATATATAATTAAAGATCCGGTCGGGTTACATGCAAGGCCAGCAGGTAATCTGGCAAAAAAAGTAAAGGAATATGAAAGTAAAGTCATAATCAAAAAGGGCGAAAAAGCAGCAGAAGCTCAGAAACTGATGACGGTTATGGGGTTATGTGTGAAACAAAATGATGAGATTACTATAGAAATAGATGGTGTTGATGAGGATAGAGCTTATCTGGAAATTCAGAAATTTTTTGAGGAGAATTTTTAAGTATGCAGAAAATATCGGGAAAATCGGTACAAAATGGTACAGCAATAGGAAAAATCAAAGTTTATACAAAAATAGGGACACCTGTAAAACGGATACATGTTAATAATGCAGTAGCAGAAATTCTAAGAGTGGAAAAGGCAGTCAATCAAGCAATAATGGACCTTCAAAATTTATATAAAATTGCAGTAAATGGAGCAGGTGAGGATAGTGCTGCAATATTTGAAGTGCATCAGATGATGTTAGAAGATGAGGATTATAATGATAGCATTCGCAATATAATCGAGCATGAAAATGTAAATGCAGAATTTGCTGTGGCGAGAACCAACGAAATCTTTTCGGATATATTTGCTTCTATGGAAGATGAGTATATGAAAGCTAGGGCAATAGATATTAAGGACATTAGCAATCGTCTGATTCATATTTTAACCGGAGAGGAAGAAAATATATTATCGGATTTAAAAGAAAAGGTAATTCTTATTGCAGACGATTTAACACCAAGCGAAACTGTTCAGCTGGAGAAGTCAATGATACTGGCATTTGTTACTGTTCATGGATCTTTGACATCACATACAGCCATTCTTGCTCGAACTATGAATATTCCGGCGCTTATCAGTGTTCCCATAGAGAATATTAACGAACTGGATGGAAAAATTGGAATTATAGATGGAAAAGAAGCCGTTCTTTATATAGAGCCGGATGACAATACCATTGAATTTTACGAAAAAGCAGTGTTGGAAGAAGAAGTACAAAAAAAACTCCTTTTGGAATTAAGAGGAAAGCCGACAGTAACATCAGATGGAAAAGAGATTCATCTTTGTGCCAATGTGGGGAATATTGGAGATATTGCATTTGCACAGAGTAATGATGCGGATGGAATTGGCCTTTTTCGCAGTGAATTTATCTATTTGGGATCAAAGGATTATCCAACGGAAGAAGAGCAATTTCAAATGTATAAGCAGGCACTTCAGTTAATGGAAAAAAAGAAAGTGATTATTCGTACTTGTGATATTGGTGCAGACAAGCAAGTGGATTATTTCTGTATGGATAAGGAGGAAAATCCTGCACTTGGATACCGGGCAATCCGAATTTGCCTTGACAGAGTAGATTTTTTTAAGACACAGCTTCGGGCACTTTTTCGCGCAGCGGTATTTGGGAGTCTTTCGATTATGTATCCGATGATTATTTCTCTTGATGAAGTAAAGCGCATTAAAGAAATTGTTTCAGAGGTACAAACTGAACTGGAAACAAGCGGTATCCCATATGCAAAACATGTTGAGCAGGGGATTATGATTGAGACTCCAGCCGCAGCGCTGATATCGGACGAATTAGCCAGGGAGGTAGATTTTTTTAGCGTTGGTACAAATGATCTTACCCAATACACTCTTGCAATTGATCGCCAGAATGGGAAATTGGATAGCCTTTATGATAAGCATCACCGAGCGATTTTAAGTTTAATTAAGATGGCGGCAGATAATGCGCATGCTAATGGAAAATGGATAGGTATTTGTGGAGAACTGGGCTCAGATTTGGAACTAACGAAAACGTTTCTTGATATGGGAATTGATGAATTGTCCGTTTCCCCTGGAATGATTTTAAAAGTTCGAAAGAGAATTATGGAATTATAATATGAGTAAAATAAGTAAAAGAAATATGCTATGAAAATCAAGACTCTACATTTCCAGAATGTTATTAGTAAATGGCGCGCGTTTACTATTGCAGATAAAAGGAGGCTGTGCTATGAAAGAAGAGCAGTTATTGCAGCAGATAATACATCTGGCAGGAGGCAAAGCAAATATAAGCAGAAGTAATTATGCCTCTGGGGTACTAGAACTATTTGTGAAGGATTGCAGTCTGGTTAAGATTGAAGAAATTCGCGAGGTAATGGGAGTTGCCGATGTATTTATGAGACGTAGCAGAATCCGCATAGAAATAAAACTAATAACTGATATTAAGGAGAGAATAACAATGTCGCAATATACTGAAATGGCTACCAGGTTAATTGATCTTGTTGGCGGTAAGGACAATGTAACAGAAGTACTGCATTGTATGACTAGGCTACGTTTTAGATTAAAAGATGAAAAATTATTAAATGCAGAGGAAATCAAAAAGGTAGAAGGTGTTTTAGGTTTCCAGAAAAATGTTGGTGAATATCAGATTATTATTGGGGCAAAGGTCGATGATGTGTATCAGGAGGTGGTCAGAATTGGAGAATTCTTAGAAAAGAGAGCAATTCAGGAAAATCTAGATACCCCAGCGGTGAAGGAAAGAGTGTCATTCAAGAAGATAGGAAGTAAGCTGTTCGAATTAATTTCAGGATGTATCACACCAGTCATCCCTGCATTTGTTATTATGGGTATGTTAAATACGATAGCTGCATTACTTGGACCTAGTGTTTTAAATGTTCTGTCAGCACAATCGAATGTATATATTCTCTTAACTGGCATGGCAAGTGCAGTTACATATTTCCTGCCCTTTTTACTTGCATATTCTGCGTCAAGAAAACTTGGTGCAAATACCATTGTTTCACTTGTAATGGCAGCACTATTGATGTCTCCGGTTATTACAGGCGCAGTTACTGCCGGTAAATCCTTTACTGTATTTGGCATACCAATGATGCTGATTAATTATTCAACAACTTTCCTGCCGATCATACTAATCGTAGCGGTACAGGTTTATATAGAAAAGTTTTTGAATAAGATTATACCAAATGTGTTAAAAGCAATGCTGGTTCCAACATTAACAGTACTCATTATGGCACCAATAGGATTATGTGCACTTGGTCCGATTGGTAATTGGCTGGGTACAGGGCTGGCATCTGTACTTATGGCATTAAGCGAACATGCAGGTTTTCTTGAGGGTGCTTTGGTTGCAGGTCTGTATCCATTTTTGGTTGCTTTCGGTATGGGTGGTCCAATATTCCTGGCGACATTTACCGTTTATACTCAGACTGGACTGGATTATTTATATTTCCCATTCATGGCTGTTTATGGTATGTGCATCGAAGGAGTTGCAATTGCTTATATAATTAAGTCCAAGTCTGCGAATGCTAAGCAGGTTGGTATTGTAGCATTAACAAGCCAGGCTTTAGGCGCTGTATCCGAACCAACTATTTATGGTATTTTATTTAAAAATAAAGTTTGCCTTGCTGTTACAGTTGTTTCAAGTGCAATAGGTGGATTTTATATTGGATTGACACATATAGCTATGGTTAACTTAACAGTTTCTATTCCTGTGATAGGACCGTTCTTAATGTTCTCCGGTTCAACCACATCAAATATGGTTAACGGTTGTATTGGTGTGGTAGCTGCATTTATTCTTGGTTTTGTTGGAACACTTATTTTCTATAAAGGAAAAGAAGACTAGTCAAAAAGAAGAACTGCAGAGGCAAAACTCTGCAGTTCTGTTATTAAAAGAGAAAGTAAAGGAGATTAGTTGTGTATGAAAAGATTTTCTGACAGCTTTTTGTGGGGTGGAGCAACCTCCTCATCTCAAATTGAAGGCGGATGTTATGAAGGCGGGAGAGGACTGACAATTCAAGATGTCGTTACCGCCGGAACTAATAACCAGGCCCGATGCTTTACCTATGTTGACAAAGATGGTAAGCAAGGAAAGTATCCGCAGTTTGGAGGCACGCTTCCGGCGGGAGCAAAGTACGCAGTTTTTGATAATGAATATTATCCAAACCATAGGGCAATTGATTTTTATAGATACTACAAAAAAGATATAAAAATGTTTGCGGAAATGGGATTCAAAGTATTCCGTATGTCTATCTGCTGGTCCAGAATTTACCCTAAAGGAATAGAGGAAAAACCAAACAGGGAAGGACTGGAATTCTATAGAAGTATTTTTATGGAATTAAAAAAATATAATATTGAACCATTAGTCACAATTTGGCATGGCGAGAATCCGCTTTATCTGGAAAATGAATTGGGTGGATGGGACAACCGCCAGATGATTGAGTATTTTGATAAATATGCACTGACTGTATTAACCGAATACAAAGGACTTGTTAAATATTGGCTGACTTTTAATGAGCTTAATAATACAATAATGTTTCTTGACCTTATGGAAAAAGAACTTGCGCAAAAGGAAGTGCAGAGCACATATCAGCAGATACATCACAAATTTGTTGCAAGTGCACATACGGTCAAAGCAGCTCATGAAATTGATCCGGAGTACCAGGTCGGCTGTATGATAGCATATGCAGTGAATTATCCAAGTACATGTTCACCAGCGGATGTGATAGCTAAGCTGGAGAAAGACCAGAAAATTACACACTATTGTGGAGATGTTCAGGTAAGAGGATATTATCCGGGCTATGCTCAGAGAATATTACAAGAGGCAAAAGTTGTGTTAAATATTACTGAACAGGATATTGCAGATCTGAGAGCGGGGAATGTAGATTTTTACAGTTTCTCATACTATTCCAGTGCCTGTGTATCTGCAAACGAGATAGGAGAGAAAGCTAAGGGTAATTTTACAATAGGCGAGAAAAATCCTTATTTAATATATAGCGAATGGGGATGGGCAATGGATCCGGATGGATTACGTCTTGCTTTGAATGAAATATATGATCGATATCAGATTCCGGTAATTGTAGTGGAAAATGGACTGGGAGCAGTTGATAAGGTAGAAGAAGACGGCAGTATTCATGATGATTATCGTATAGAATACATTCGTAGTCATATAAAAGCAATGTATCAGGCAGTCAATGATGGTGTAGATCTATTTGGATATACGACATGGGGCTGTATTGATGAGATTTCAGCATCCACAGGAGAAATGAAAAAGAGATACGGTTTTATTTATGTTGATCGTGATAATGAAGGAAATGGTACCTTGGCGAGAATTAGAAAGGACAGCTTCTATTGGTATAAAAAAGTTATTAAATCTAATGGAACAGAACTCGATTAGTGAGTTTGTATGTTTTGACATAAAATTTCAGAAAGGCAAAATAACATGGGATTATTAGACAACATTTTTCAGAAAAAAACGCAAATTTCTGTATTTTCAGATGAGGATATTTTAGCAGTAGCGAATGCTGTTATGGTTCCAGCTTCTGGTATCAGTGATGCTACATTTCGGGAAGAATTGATGGGGCAGACAATAGGATTTGATTTGAAAGATGGCACAGTTGTTTCTCCTGTTAATGGAGAGTTGGAAGTATTGTTCGCTACAGGACATGCATTCGCCGTTCGTATGGTAGATGGAACAGGCTTATTGGTACACATCGGTATTGACACAGTTCATCTGAATGGTGCTGGATTTAAGACTCTGGCTAAACAGGGGGAGCTGGTAAAAGCCGGTCAGCCTATTGTAAAGGTAGACATAGATGCAGTGAAGAAGGCTGGATATGAGTGTGTCACTATGCTGATTGTAACAGAACCGGTAACGGAAGGTGCCAGAATACCTTTTATTGCTTTTGGAAATGTTACAAGGGGTCAGATTATAATAGAAAAGTAAGTACCATCATAAGAATGATTCAAGTGTGTCATAAGTCATTGTTGTACCGAATGGATGAATATGTAAGATACATATTCATCTTAATATGATAATCGGCTTGCAACACCTGAATCATAAAATCAGCTATAACTAAAAGATAATAACAATAAACTATTTGAGAAAGAGGTCTCTTTTTTAGTTTGTGCGCCATGGGTGCGCTCTAACAGGTGTGAATCCCGAACATGCTCAGGTAGTGGGAAGTGTATAGCTGAACAGCAAGGGTGTCTATCGTGGGGTGGAATCTGAATTATCCGAGTAGTATTATTATCTAAGGAATCCGCTAGAAATCATGGATTTATTATAATAAATGATAAATCTTCTCGGATAAGTTTCAGATTTATTAATCATACATACCTTTCCTTGCAATGATACGGTTGTGGTTACCATACTTTTCACGTTGTTCCGATTACTCTGCACCTTTCATTTCTTACTAAGCGCTTATCGGTAGGAATATCACGAGATGGATGGATAGTACTTATGTACAATTCAACCACGACTTCAAGTCGCACACTATGACTTATCTGACTCCCTCCCCAAACCTTTTTCGACCAGATCATATGATATGTGGGTGGTCTTCCCAGGGTAAGACACTAATCTTTCATTCCACAACCTCTTGATTTACAGATTGAATGAATAAATGCAAATTGGATTATTGTTAGTAAGGGCGTGTTGCAAGACTATTTGAAAATAGTTTTGCAACACGCCCTCTCGGTTGAAGGGAATATGTGTTACCACACAGCAGGTGATAAAAAAGACAAAGGTTCTGAACACATAAAATTTACCAGATTAAATCTGGTAAATTCCGCGTTTGAATTTATATGGTTCTTGAGTTAATATATAACTATGGTTTGAGCGTTAAAAGGTCAGTCTTTCACAATGGGACGGGGCTTTTTAACGCTCATATCGTAATTATTGGTTCTAAGCAGGTGGGGCAATTGCCGGTGACAGTAGTGAATATAACTATTTATGTCATTTGGTAAAACAATCTGTCATTAGATTTTATATTAACATGGGATTTATTTAAAGAGAAGCATATAGAAGACATAAGAAAAAGAGGAAGCAATTAATGAATTATAATAATCCTGTAATTAGAGGGTTTTATCCGGATCCGAGCATCTGTAAGGTATGTGATGATTATTATTTAGTGACTAGTTCGTTTGAATATTTACCAGGAGTTCCTTTATTCACCAGTAAGAACCTGGTGGATTGGGAACAAATGGGGTACTGCTTAACCAGAGATAGTCAGATTGATTTACATGGTACATTCTGCAGCGGAGGAATCTATGCTCCGACCATTCGTTATTACGATGGAATGTTCTATATGATAACAACTAATATATCTAAAGGGAATTTTATTGTATATACAAATGATTTAAAGAAGGGATTTAGCAATCCGATTTGGATTGATATTAAAGGTATTGACCCATCTCTTTATTTTGAGGATGGAAAATACTATATTCAGGCTTCCTGTATGACGTTTATACATCAAGCTGAAATAGATATAAAAACCGGTGCACTGTTATCAGAGCCTAAAATCATTAGTGAAGGTTGTGGGCACCGTGATGTTGAAGCACCTCACATTTATAAAATAAATGGCTGGTATTATTTAATGTGTGCGGAGGGCGGGACTCGCGATGGACATATGGTAACCGTGCAGAGAAGTCGTTTTTTATATGGCCCCTATGAAAAATCGCCGAATACACCTATGGTATCAAATAAAGATAAAAGTAAAGAAAAACTGCAGGCAGTTGGTCATGCGGACCTTATTCAGGACAATTCAGGTAACTGGTGGATTGTAGCATTAGCAACAAGACCATATAAACATAGGCACCATTTAGGGAGAGAGACAATACTAGTACCCGTTATCTGGACAAAGGATGGATGGCCTATGGTTGAAAATAGTTATGTGCCTTCTGAAATAACATGTGAAGGAATTGGGATAACAAAACAAAAAGAGGAATCTTTTTTTGATGACTTTGATCAGAACGGAATGAGAGCTGATTACAATACCATCAGAGATTTCATAATAAATCAATATTCCTTAAAAGATAAAGCCGGTTATCTGACATTACGAGGTAATGGTGAAGATCTTAATACATTATCGTCGCCTGTATTTCTTGGAGTCAGACAAAAAGAATATATTTGTCGGTTCGAAGTTAAACTGTTAACGGAATTGGAGGAGGGTGGAACAGCTGGATTAGCAGTATTAATTGATAATCATCACCATATGGAAATTGGATTAAGAAATAGCCAGGGCATTCTCGAATTATATACAAAGAGAACGGTTGATGATATTGTAATTATAACTAAGGCATTCGACTATCTGGAAGAAAAAATAATTATCGGTATTGAAGCAGATGAACTTCATTATAAATTCTACTATATCAGTGAAAAGAATGAGAAAATAATAATCAATGAGGCAATGGTCAAGCATATGTCTGTTGAGATGTCTGACTCACCCTTTACAGGAGTTTTTGGAGGAATGTTCATTGAAAATAGGGGGACAGCTTATTTTGACTGGTTTAAATATGAGGAGAGTCCGAAACCCTAATAATTACACAAACAAAAATTACATTTAAGAGCATATAAAAAAAGATAAATCTTTAAGAAGATTGAAAGAATTAAATGGGGTGATGTGTTGATGAGGGAACAAAAAGCAGCAGATTATAAAAAGATTAAGCTTTCAGAGGATATAATGACAGGAATGGGTCGAATTGATAAACATCTTCAAGATGTAGTAGAAGTTTCTACAAATGCAACAAGTGATGCTAATCAAGGAATTTCGGTCATAAATAATGGAATTAATCAAATGTCAATTATTCGTAAAAATTTTACTGAAGTCACATCGGCGTTGGATTCTCTTAAATTAAAATCCGAAGAAATAAAGAAAAGTATAACGCTAATTGGAGAACTAGCAAAAAGAACGAATTTATTGGCTTTAAATGCATCGATTGAAGCTGCGAGAGCAGGGGAACATGGAAAAGGATTTAGTGTGGTAGCCATAGAAGTTAAAAAATTAGCAGCTCAATCCTCTGTGGCAGCACAGGAAATTGAGGGGTTAATATTTAAAATTCAAAATGATGTTGATGATTCAATGAATTTTATGCAAGAGGTAAACACAAGTTTACAAATTGGAGAAACGGTAATCGGAGAGGCAGGAAATTCTTTTAAAAATATATACAATAATTTTTTAATATTTCAGATTATTTAAATGAGTTATCAACTACTATGGAAGAAACCTTTTTAATAATGAGCGATGCTCTCAATGATTTTAAATAATAAGCTTAATATTCCAAACGGCATAATGATAATTGAGAATAATTATATTCATAGCTTGTAATCCTTAAACCAGAAACTATGGTTTAAGGATTTTTGCGTATATAATTATTTGGAATAAAATAAAAGAAGAAAATAGCATAATGGTCAAGTGCTCATAAATAGTAATTACCACATTCAATCTGGAAAAAGACATTTAACGATTAGCAATGATTTATGTTAAAATATTAAAAAGCATTCTGCATCCGTTATAAATAAGGCATTTCAGGGTAGGATTCACCACAAATATTTCGATGAAAGGGAGGTTTATTATGCTTGCATCATATTTGAAGGATTTATTAATGTGTCTGGAAGACGGTAAATATAAGACAGCAAAAGAGCTGGCAGAACGCTTAAAAATAAGTGAAAAAACTGTGCGTACCCGGCTTAAAGAATTGCAGTTTATCTTACAAAAATATGGAACGGTTATTGAATCTAAACCAAGATTTGGATTTAAGTTAATTATTACAGATATAGAAAAGTATAATGAATTGGAAAGAATGGAAAGTGAATTTAATGAAAAAACTAAGATTCCCAATACTGCTGAAGAACGAAAAAATTATTTACTTGCATACTTACTAAATCATAATGGCTTTATAAGGCTTGAAGAATTATGCGATTTTTTGTATGTTTCCAAGAGCACAATAACAGCTGTACTAAAGCAGGTAGAGTTAGTTTTAGAGCAATATAGAATCCATGTTGAGAGACGTCCCAATTATGGGATTCGTATTATTGGAAATGAAATGGATATCAGACGTTGTCTTGGCGAACTTTTTATAAAAAGGAATTTATTAGTTGGACTAAATGAAGAATATAAAGAAAAAGAATTAAAGAAACTTGCTGATATTATATCTCAATATGTAAAGGAGTTCAATGTTAATTTTGTTGAGACAGCATTTGAAAATTTTATTACAAATGTTTATATTGCGCGAGGAAGGATCGCCCATAAAAAAAATGTTAACTTAGAAAAAAGTGATATTCATAATTTAAATGAAAACGAATGGGCATTTGTGATAAAGCTTGCAGAGAGACTTGAGCGAGAATATGATATAAAGTACCGCGATTCTGAGGAAGCGTATATAGCATTGCATCTGGCTGGAAGAAGAATGGTTGGAAGTGGCGAGCATGATGAAGTGAATTTTGTTATCCGTAGTGAAATTGATCAATTGGTTATAAAAATGCTAGATAAGGTTTTCTTGGACTTTGGATTGGATTTTCGTAACAGCTTTGATTTAAGAATGAGTTTAAATCAGCATATAGTGCCACTTGATATTCGCTTACGATATGAGCTTCCTATTGAAAACACACTATTAATAGAAATAAAAGACAATTATAAATTTGCATATTTGGTTGCGGAGATAGCATCAACAGTACTTGAAGATTATTACAAGAAGAAATTATCAGAGGATGAGATAGGTTTTATAGCATTATTGTTTGCTCTTGCTCTGGAGAAACATAATGCAGCAATTGATAAGTACAATATATTAATTGTTTGCAGTTCAGGAAAAGGAAGTTCCAGATTGCTAAAATATAAATACAGGCAGGAATTTCAAGATTATTTAGATCAGATCTATGTATGTGATTTGCGTGAAGTTGAAACCTTTGATTTTTCGAAAGTTAATTATGTATTCACAACCATAGCAATCATGCATCATATTCCAGTACCAATTATAGAGGTTGGATTGTTTCTGACAGAAAAAGATATGCTTAATGTAAAGAAAGTTTTGGGAAGAAAGAAAACAGATTTTTTGGAGCAGTATTATTCTGAAAATGCATTTTTTGAAAGACTTGAAGGTACTACAAAAGAGGAAGTGCTTATGAATATTTGCAATAAAATTATAAAAGATAAAAATGTTCCAATGGATTTTTATCAATTGGTAGCAGCTCGGGAAGAACTGGGAACCACTGACTTTGGAAATCGAATAGCAATGCCGCATCCGCTAAAAACTGTGACAAATGAATCATATGTGTATGTGGCAATATTAAATCAGCCAATTCCATGGGGTAAATCTGATGTGCAGGTTGTATTTATGACAGTTATAGGTAATCAGCCGGATTTAAATCTACCGAAGTTTTATGAATTTACCATAGAATTAATACAAAATAAAGAAGCAATACAGACATTGATTGAAAGTCGTAATTTTGAGACATTAATGTCCTTGTTTCAAGAACAAAGTGTTTAGTACTATAATGCTGCATTCAGAGTTTACCAGATTGAATGTAGCATTTTATGCGTTTGAGATATTGTAATAAGCTTGCTAGAATGTCATTAGAAGCAATAAATTGCCATTGCGATTTAGAATTGGAGGATGTTATGGATGTAGAAGATATTGTAATGGAGCTGGTTGTAAATGGAGGTGATGCTAGGAGTAAAGCGTTGGAAGCAATTGCCGCAGCGAGTAAACAAAATTTTGATTTGGCTGAGGAAAAAATGAAAGAGTGTAATGAATCCCTAAATAAAGCCCATATTTTTCAAACTGAATTGATTCAGAAAGAACTGAATGGAGAACCAACAACGTTAAGTCTGATTTTGGTACATGGACAAGATCATCTGATGAATGCAATAACAGTTCGTGATCTGGCGATTCATATGATTGAAATGTACAAAATCATGATGATAAATAAGTAATGATGAATGAAAGGAGAAAAAAATATGAAGTATATTACTCTTGTCTGTGCAGCAGGTATGTCAACCAGCTTATTAGTAAGCAAAATGAAAACAGTTGCAGAAAAAGAAGGAAAAAATGTAACGATTGTAGCAATGTCTGAATCATCATTCGGATCATATTCTGAACCAACAGATGTACTGCTATTAGGACCGCAGGTTAGTTATCTGTTTGATAAGATGAAATCTGAGAATGAGCCAAAAGGCATTAAGGTCGGGCTGATTGACCCATTATCCTATGGGATGATGGATGGAAAAAAAGTATTGGATACTGCACTGGCGATGCTGGTGTAAGAATTTAAAGTATTGGAGAGGGTAGAAAAATGGCAAAAGAAAACAATGTATCCGTTATGCGCCGCATCAATGATAAAGTAACACCTGTTTTTGGTAAGATTGCAAGAGAAAGGCATATTCAGGCTATATCAGGGGGATTAATGGCAATCGTTCCATTTACACTGCTGGCGGCAATCTTTAATATTATCAAAACACCGCCGGTAACAGATTCGATGATTGCAAATGGAGGGTTTTGGGCTCACATATTTGGCGGATGGTACAATTTTGCACATAAATATAATGATATATTATCGGTACCTTCGAATATGACAATGGGAATGATGAGTATCATTGCTGTATTTGCAATTTCGTATAAGTTAGCGGAATCATATAAAATAAAAGCTTTTTCAGCATCATTGATTTCATTCATTATGTTTTTATTAGTTGCATCACCGGGAATCCCTGCATATCTTGCATCGCAAGTAAACAAGGGAGTGGATATGTCTACACTATCAACAACAACTGTTTTAGATACAACATATTTGGGCTCGGTAGGATTATTTGTCGCAATTATTGTCAGCTTGATTTCAACAGAGATAACAAGATTGTGTATTCAAAAGAAAATTACAATCAAAATGCCGGATGCCGTACCGGCAGGAGTTGCAGAATCATTTTCATCAGTGATTCCACTGTTAATTAACTGTTTAATATTCTATGGAGCTTCTTTGATAATACAGCAAACTGCTGGTCTTTCAATACCGGCAGCAATCAATAAACTTATAGTTCCGGCAATTGGAAATGTTAACACGCCAGGTGGAATTTTATTAATTATTACTCTTGGGAACTTAATGTGGTTATTTGGTGTTCACGGACCTGCGCTATTTAGTATGTTATATATTCCTATCATGTTCCAGGTTTATAGTCAGAACCTTGGAATTGCAGAAGCTGGTCATGCAGTTGCATTCCAGGCTATTGACATGACACAATTTTCTAATCCTTATTTTGGACTGAATTTAGTACTATTATTCTGTGTCGCTTCCAAACAGTTGAAGGCAATTGGAAAAGCTAGTATTGTACCAGGTGTATTTCTAATAAATGAGCCTGTTATTTTCGGAATTCCAATTATGTTTAATCCGTTTATGGTAATTCCTGTATTAGTAATTCCGGTGGTAACAATGGGATTATCCTGGATACTGGGGTCTGCGGGATGGCTTACAGGAGGTTATAATATTATCTTTGCACAGCTGCCAATTGGCTTAAATGCATTCCTTGCTTCAATGAATGTACGGAACTTGATTTTTGCTTTTATAATGTATTTTGTACAATTTTTAATTTGGCTGCCTTTTGTAAAGGCTTATGATAAACAGTTAAAAATACAGGAACTGGAAAGAGAAAAATCAGTAGAAACAAACGCATAACAATACAGAACCAATAGTGTATCGGTGGTATAGTTTTATATAATACCACCGATATTGTTAAAATTGTTAGAATATGTTAATAAAAAGATTGGAGATAAGACTTATATGGCTTTTAATGAATTTTTCATGTGGGGCGGAGCAACTTCTGCATGTCAGTGTGAAGGGGCGTATAATATTGACGGAAAAGGGTTGAGTGCTATTGATATGTTACCCCTTTGTAATAAAGGACAGTTAAGAACACCAACTTCGGAAATTTTGGAGGATTCTTTTTATCCAAGTCACCAGGCTATTGATTTTTATCATTATTTTAAAGAGGATATCAAATTATTTGCTGAGATGGGATTTCAATGTTATAGAATGTCGATTTCATGGCCCCGCATTTTCCAAACCGGAGATAATGAAATTCCGAATGAAGCAGGGTTGGAATTTTACGATAAAATCTTCGATGAGTTAGCAAAGTATAAGATTGAACCTATTGTAACGATTTCGCATTTTGATGATCCTTATGAGGCAGAAAAAAAATATGGAGATTGGAATCATCGGGAATGGATAAATATGTACTATAAATACGCCACGACTATTCTGGATAGATATCATGACAAAGTAAAGTACTGGATGACATTTAATGAAATTAATACTTTGATGTATTATCCGTTGTTCCATGGAATGGAAAAAAATCATGATTCCATGCAGATAGTGTATCAAATGGCACATAATAAATTTCTCGCAAGTGCTATGACAGTAAAGTATGCTCATGAACATTATCCGGAATTGAAAGTTGGTATGATGCTTGCATCTACAACAATTTATCCGTATAGCTGTAATCCAAACGATGTTATGAAGAGTATGGAGAGAGAAGAGGAAACCTTTTTTTTCAGTGATGTTCAAGTAAGAGGTTATTATTCATCCGGAGCATTGAAAAAGATGGAATCTTATCAGGTAAAAATTGATATCCATAAGGATGATGAAAAGATACTGAAGGAAGGTACCGTTGATTTTATAGGATTTTCCTACTATTCAACTAGTGTTGCGGTTTCAGAAGATGAAAAAATAGAAGTTTCGGGGAACTTTATGAAGGGACAGAAGAATCCATATCTACAGGTAAGTGAATGGGAATGGCAGATTGATCCGACAGGGCTGAGATATACATTAAATCAGTTATACAATCGTTATCAAATTCCGCTTATGATAGTTGAAAATGGACTTGG
Source organism: Anaerocolumna xylanovorans DSM 12503 (assembly GCF_900143645.1). GTDB lineage: Bacteria > Bacillota > Clostridia > Lachnospirales > Lachnospiraceae > Anaerocolumna > Anaerocolumna xylanovorans. The sequence goes on from NZ_FRFD01000003.1 coordinate 1,078,600, forward strand.
TGCGGAAGATACTATTGAAAAGGATGGAACCATACAAGATGACTATCGAATTCATTATCTACGGGAACATATAAAGGAAATGGAAATGGCGGTATCAGTTGATGGAGTTGAGTTACTTGCCTATACGCCTTGGGGATGTATTGATCTTGTTAGCGCCAGTACCGGCGAAATGAAAAAAAGGTACGGATTTATCTATGTTGATCTGGATGATGTCGGCCAAGGTACCTTCAACAGATACAGGAAAAAATCATTTTACTGGTATAAAAAAGTAATAGAAAGCAATGGTAAAGAGTTATAGACAGGGAGGAATAGTATGGATTTTAAATTTAACATAAATGATCCGGTTAAACCATTTCACAAACACTGGCAGTTTTGTATCGGAAGTGATCATGCAGCACAAGCCTTAAGAGCAGATTATTTAAAGCAACTGAAATTTATACATGATGAACTGGGAATACAATATGTACGTTTTCATGGAATTCTCAATGATGATATGCATACTTTAGATAACTTCAATTTAATATTGGCGGGGCTGCCAAAGGGAGAAAAAATTGTCGAACGGAATTTTTATCTTTGCGGTGTAGCGTATGACAATATATTATCAATCGGCATGAAACCCTTTGTTGAATTAAGTTTTATGCCGCAATCTTTAGCAAAGAATCGTACGGAAAATAAAGGCTTTTATGGAAGTAATTTTAATAATCCCCGAAATCTGCAGGAATGGGCGGATTATATAAAAGATTTTGTAAAATATTTAATCCATAGATATGGAAATGAAGAAGCAGAATCCTGGTATTTTGAAGTATGGAATGAACCGGATTTAGAAGGTGCCTTTTACTTAGGCAGTAAGGAAGAGTATTTCGAGCTATATGAAGTAACCGCAACTGCAATAAAGGAGATAAATCCGATGTTAAAAGTTGGCGGGCCGGCAACCAGTGGAAGCAGATGGGTAAATGACTTTATTGCATTTTGCAATAACAGTAAACTACCTTTAGATTTTGTATCAACGCACCAATATGCGGGAGATCCGCTGACAGGGGTTGAAGATTCAGAAAATTCGAATATAGTGAAAAATATAAATAAAGAAGAAAAAGTTGATAAAGCAGAAAAACTGGTAAAGCAGATGGAACAATTGAATTCTGCATTACCGGAAAATGTAACTTGTCTTGAAGTACTGAAAATAATGTTTGGTGACCCTTCTGAAACGAAGGATCTTACATCAGATAGATTTAAGAGAAATGCACAGACTGTGAAACTACAGGCATCTGAGTATCCGATTTTTTACACGGAGTGGAATATGCTGGCAACATTTTCTGCGTATTCGAATGACACAAGAAAAGCGGCAGCCTATGACATGAAGGCGGCATTGGATGTAGAAGATTATGTAACTGGTACAAGTGTCTGGTGTTTCAGTGATATTTTTGAAGAAATGCATCAGTTCAAAGAGGAATTTCACGGTGGATTTGGTTTACAGACCATTCATGGTATTCCAAAACCAACTTATTATGCCTTTAAACTACTTTCAGAAGTAGGTAACGAAAGATATATATTAGAAACGGATATAACAGACCAGGAGATTGGTGTTGCAGCTTTTAAGACAGAAAGAGAAGTGGATATTCTATTGTTCAGACAAAATATGAAACAAATAGATTTACCGAAAGAACCGGTAAATTTAGTACTTGAGCTGCAGAGTATACCCAGTTGTGTGAAGCTTCAACGGATTGATGAAGATCATTGCAATCCACTGAAGATATGGGAAAGCAACGGTTCAAAGCCTGATCTTACAGCAAAAGAAGTAGAAGAAATAAAGAAACTTAGTTGTCTCATAGAAGAAGATTTGGATTATAAGTATGAAGACGGTAAATTAACCTGCAATGTTGAAATGGCAGTAAACGATATTTACCATATTAAAATTAAACAAGACTAAAATTATAGATTGGGTTTTTATAAAAATACGAAAGGAGTAGCAGATACGGATGAAAAGTTTTGAATATGTAATAAAAGAAGAAGTTGGAATACATGCGAGACCAGCAGGTTTGCTTGTGAAAGAAGCAAGAAAGTATGCAAGCAAAATTATTTTGCATAAAGACGGTCAAGAGGCTGATGCAACAAAATTATTAACGGTTATGGGGATGGGGGTTAAATGCGGAGAAAAAGTAAAAATAGAAATTTCTGGAGAAGATGAAGAAAAGACATATGTGGATATGTTAAGATTCTTTGAAAGTAATCTTTAAATGTGCACAGAGGGTGCTCATTCTAGCCTTCTTCCTCCATTATTTGAGATGCCGCCAAAGCGGCATCATGGAGATAAGGTGCACAAAAGTAGCGCAGAAAAGGGGATGTTTATGAAGAAATATACTGGAAAATCTGCTTTTCAAGGAATTGCAATCGGTAAGATAAGGGAACTGAACAAGAGAGAAGCAGTAGTTCGAAGAACACATATAGATGATGTTAATGAAGAAATTGAGCGATTTGTAAATGCAAAAGCAACTGCGGTTGAGCAATTACAAATCTTGTATGATAAAGCAGTGAAAGAGGTTGGTACAGCGCAGGCTGCAATTTTTGAAATTCATCAAATGATGTTAGAGGATGAAGATTATCTGGACTCTATCTTTAATATTATTACAAAACAGATGGTAAATGCAGAGTACGCAGTTGCAGCGACAGAAGATCATTTCACGCAAATACTTTCATCCATGGATGATGAATATATGCAGGAGCGTGCAGCGGATATAAAGGATATTTCCAAAAGACTTATAAATATATTATCACAGGCAGAAATAGAGCAGGATGGATTTGATGAGTCGTGCATTCTGGTAGCGGATGATTTAGCCCCAAGTGAAACAATACAACTGGATAAAGAAAAGGTAATCGCTTTTGTTACAAGAGAAGGTAGTGTCAATTCTCATACAGCTATATTGGCTCGTACTATGAATATTCCTGCCGTTGTAAATGTGTGCATTCCACAAAATGTAGATGGAGAAACAGGAATTGTTGATGGAAAAATTGGAGCTATATTTGTTTCACCTGAGAAAGAAATATTATATCAATATCAAGAAGAGAAGATTAAACTAGAAAGACATAAAAAGTTATTGCAGGAATTGAAGGGAAAAGAAACCGTAACCACATCGGGGAAAAAAATTAAGCTGTATGCAAATATCGGAAGCGTTGAAGATGTTGGAAGTGTTCTTCAAAATGATGCAGAAGGCGTGGGCCTTTTTCGCAGTGAATTCTTATATCTCCAGGAAAATCATTATCCAACGGAAGAAGAACAATTTAATTCATACCGAACTGTAGCAGAAATGATGGGAAGAAAAAAAGTTATTATTCGAACATTAGATATAGGTGCTGATAAGCAAATAGATTATTTTAATTTAAAAAAAGAGGAAAATCCGGCGCTGGGTTTCCGCGCAATCCGTATTTGCCTGACAAGAGAAGATATTTTTAAGACACAGCTTCGAGCAATTTATAGAGCCAGTGCATTTGGTAATATTTCAATTATGATTCCTATGATAACCTCAAAATGGGAAGTAGATAAAGTTAAGGAGATCATTTGTGGGGTAAAAAATGAATTAAGTTCAGATGGTATACCATTTGGAATCGTTGAATTTGGAATTATGATTGAAACTCCCGCTGCTGTTATGATTTCAGAGGTATTAGCAGAACAGGTTGATTTTTTTAGTATTGGAACAAATGATCTCACACAGTATACACTAGCCATCGACAGACAGAATCCTTCCTTAGATAGATTCTATGATTCACATCATCCTGCAATTTTAAGAATGCTGCAAATGACAATTGAGAATGGGCATAAAGGTGGTGCATGGGTTGGTATCTGTGGTGAACTTGGTGCAGACGTTGAGGTAACCGAGCAGCTTATTAAAATGGGAATTGATGAAATTTCTGTATCACCATCTATGGTATTCCCGTTAAGGGAAAAAATCAGAAGCTTATAAATATATTATGATCTCCGCCTCAAAAGGTCAGACTTTCACACTGGGACGGCAATTTACACAAAGCATAAAGACTCATGCACTGGTTCCAAGGCGCATTCGTTCTTTCTGCTTTGTGTAAATTGCCTGTAAACATATAGTTTTTGTAAGATGCGGTTTTTAATTTTCATATAAATCTACTTCTTTTCTCACAAATTTCACACATTTTCACATTATGGTTAAATAATCCAAATTCTATTAGATTAGCATTTATAAAAAATTAAGCAGGAGGTATTAATAGTGAAAAAAAGTAATTTTTCAAAAACTTTGTGTGTAGTCATATGTATCTTAATTGCATTACTTCAGGTTACAGATATTCAGGCTGCTCCTAAGGAAAAGCTAAATAAGACAACCGCAACTTTAGAAGTAGGTAAAACCGTTACACTTAAGGTTTTAAATACTAAAAAAAGTATTAGCTGGTCCAGTAAAAATGAAAAAATCGCAACGGTATCCGGTAAAGGTAAGGTAAAAGGGATAAAGGCAGGAACAACTACAGTATCAGCCAAATTCGGTAAGAAAACCTTATCCTGTAAAATTACAGTAAAGAAATCAAACGAACAAAGTTCAAATAACACAAGTAGTAATTCTGAACAGACAGAAGGAGTTGTAAAAACAACAGCAGGTCTTGTACAGGGAACAGATAATGATGGTATTTATACATATCTCGGGGTTCCTTATGCAGAAGCAACAGAGCGATTTGTCCCTGCAGGTAAAGTTAAACCTTGGAATGGAATTCGTATGGCAAACACTTATGGCCCAATGTCACCGCAGGGTGCCATTCTCGGAATGCCGGTAAATAATGATGAGACCGGAACAGATAATAATTGTCAAAATCTTAATATTTGGACTCCCGGAACAGGCGATGGACAGAAACGCCCGGTTATGGTATGGCTGCATGGCGGTGGATTCTCTACAGGAACAGCCAATAATACTATGAATGATGGAAAGAATCTAAGCCAAAGCGGTGATGTTGTGGTGGTATCTGTGAATCATCGTTTGAATGTATTTGGGCATCTGGATCTGTCTGCTTATGGTGAGAAATATAAATATTCCGGAAACGTTGGACTTACCGACATTGTTGCGGCATTAAAATGGATTCAGGATAATATTGAAGCGTTTGGTGGTGATCCGGGTAATGTTACTGTCTTCGGGCAGTCCGGTGGTGGTGCGAAAGTGCTTTCCCTGATGACCAGCCCATATGCAAAGGGACTTTTCCAAAAAGGAATCGTAGAAAGCGGAGCAACAGAAACCATGGGTGTTACGTTCTCCACAAAGGAAGAAAGCAAAACATTAACAGGACATATATTGGAGAATCTTGGTATTACAGCTGATAACATTGAAAAACTCCAAAAGGTTTCTACCAGTGATCTGCAGGCAGCTTCTACCAAAGCATTGCAGGATACTGCCAATACCTATAAAATTCCTGCAGCTTTTACCGATGATTATGCCATGGAATGGGGACCGGTTATTGATGGAGATTATATGCCTACCAATCCGGTAACAAAAGACGGCTTTGCCGATGCCGGAAAGGATATCCCTCTTCTTATAGGAAGCAATTTGAATGAGTGGACAACTTTTGTTCCAACCTCAGCTCACACGAATATGACAGAGGAAGAAAGAAACGCATTTGCACAGGCTTATCCTAATGAGGATGCATCCGGAGCAGAAAATGTAGATACCTTTATCCGCTTGCCGATGCTAAAGATTATGTCACATAAGACAGATCAAGGCGGAGCACCTGTTTATGCCTATGTATTTACGTGGCAAGGTGCTATGGGAGGCTCTTCTCATGGTGCAGAAATTCCATTTGTGTTTGATAATGTAAGTGGTGATGCCGATACACTGAAACTGGCTAAAACAGTCAGTCAGGCATGGATTAATTTTGCACGAAATGGCATTCCGGGAGCGGATGGACTTCCTGATTGGAAGCCGTATACAAGGGAACAAGGAGCAACTATGCTGCTGGATACCCAATCCGAACTGGTATATAACCATGATGCAGAGCTGATGCACCTTTTAGAACCTGATTATATATATTAGTGCTAAAAAAAATCTGTCCTCCAAGAAACTTGGTACGGACAGACTGAAGGAAAACTTTAAAGCAGGCAGATTGAACGCCTGCTTTTTTATTTTCTCACATTTTCAACTTTCCCTTTTTCAGAATCGAAAAGTCGTTATATAGATTATAATCTATTAGTACATTTAATAAAAATTTTCTTAAAGTGGGAAATCAAAAAAACTGCAAGCGTAAAATATGTATAATTGGAAAAGGAAATCAGGGTACTGCATTGTATATTATGCTGTTTTTTACGAATAAAATTTGGCTAAAATGTCTCTTGACGATAAAGCAATCATTTTGTATGATATTAAACAAGGATTGTTACTCTCAAGAGGCATTACCGCTACAGTTGTTATGGCTGAGGTTGTGCGTATCTTGGGATTTTTTTTGTTGGATGGGGGGAAATCTTAGAAATGATTGTCTTGAAGAAAATCAATAACAATGTTGCCATTTGCGAAGATAGCAATCATAAAGAGCTGATTGCCTTTGGTAAAGGGATTGGATTTCCACCAACGCCCTACGAGTTGACGGATTTAAGCAAAATTGATCGAACCTTTTATGATGTCAGCAACCAGTACATATCTCTTTTGAATGATATTCCTTATGAGATTATTCAGTTTACTGCACGTCAGATACTAGAAATTCAAGATGAATTGCCCTATGATACAAATTCTAATCTAATGTTGACTCTGTCAGACCATATCGCTTTCGCAATTGAGAGAGTCAAAAAAGGGATATATATAAGAATGCCATCGATTTATGAGCTGGAAATGAATTATCCCATAGAAGTGAACATTGGAAGAAAATTTATATCTGAAATCTTACAGGAATTCAAGATTAAACTTCCAAAAAGTGAAGCCCAGGGTATTGCCATGCATTTCATCAATGCCCAGAATTACTCGCTGAGAGAAGAACCCGCCTATGTCAAGCAGCTCGAGCAGCATTACGAAGAAATACTGCAGCAGACCGTATGCATTATCGAACAGGAAATGGGCATTCAAGTACGGCAGGATACGTTTAATTATATTCGTTTTGCTACTCATATCCAATATCTTTTAAAACGTATTTACGAACAGAAGTATATTGACAGCAATAATTTGCAAATGTATAAGACCCTTCAATTTGAGTTTCAGGAGATATCGGACTGCGTAGATAAAATTTGCGATTATTATAAAAACACCTGGTCGTTAAAGGTACCCGATGAAGAAAAACTTTATTTGATTATACACATCAATCGTGTGTGCAGCAAAAACGTTCAATAAGAAAAATATAACCGGATTGTAACCCCGTAACGTTAGGGGGCATGACCTTTCAGTGTGTGCAGTGCTATTACTGTATCCATGAAAGGTCTTTTTTTGTGTTCATGGAGGACGGTCGCTCAAATGTCCGCGGCGTTTGAAGGATGCTGCTCTTTGGAATAAATAAAAATACAAGGTAATTACTAGAGGAGGATTTTTATGGATTATTCAATAACCGCTAAAGAAATTTTAGAAAAAGTTGGCGGCGAAACAAACATTGTCAGTGCCAGCCATTGTATGACCCGCTTGCGTCTGATTCTGAAGGATGAGAGTATTGTCCACGACGAAGAGGTTAAGGCTATTAAGGGGGTTGCCGGTGTGATGAAGAAAGCTGGACAGTACCAGATCGTCATCGGTAATGATGTGGCAAATTGTTTTAAGGTGTTTATTAAGTTGGGAAACTTTGATAATCAGCCCGGTAGTGCACCTGCTCCTAAGAAAGGCGGAAACCCTGTTTCTGTTGTACTGGATGCTATTTCCGGCTCCATGTCCCCGGTTATTCCTGCTATTATCGGCGCCGGTATGATTAAGGTTCTGATTATTATTCTCGGATGGTTCATCAATTCCGATAACCAGACTATGCAGCTTCTTAATGTAATTGGTGACAGCGCCTTTTATTTCCTGCCGATCCTGGTTGGCTATTCTGCGGGAAGGAAGTTTGGTGCAAATCCTGTTCTGGTCGCTACTGTTATAGCCGTGTTAATTCACCCTAATTTTACAGCCCTCGTGGCAAGTGGATTGCCTACCGTTCACTTTCTGGGAATTCCCGTCACTGTGGCGAGCTACTCATCAACCGTTATTCCAGCTATTTTGACGGCGTGGGTGATGTCTTACATTGAACGGGGAGTGGAAAAGATTACTCCTGCTTTCACAAAGAACTTCCTCAAGCCTATGCTGATTATAATTATTTCAGCTCCTGTTGCGTTCCTCCTCTTGGGACCGTTGGGAACAATCATCGGCAATGGTCTTGCAGCAGTTCTGGTAGCAATTCAGTCCCATGCCAGTATTGCAGCCTACGTTATTATGGCAGCGGCTATGCCGTTCATTGTCATGACAGGTATGCACTGGGCTTTCGTTCCTTTGGTAATAGCCGCACTGGGAACCCCTGCTGGTGAAACCTTGATGCTCCCGGCTATGCTCATCAGCAACCTGGCACAGGGTGCTGCATGTCTTGCTGTTGCAATCAAGTCCAAGAACGGTAATTTAAAGCAGCTTGCAGCTTCCTCCAGTGTATCCGCTTTGTTTGCCGGTGTCACTGAACCCGGCCTTTATGGTGTGACTATGCCCCTGAAAAAACCCTTGATAGCACTATGCATCTCTAGCGGTATCACAGGCCTTTTCGCAGGAATTATGAAGGTATCCGCAAGTTCCTTCGCCTCTCCTTCTTTACTCTCCCTGCCTATCTTTGTCAGCACTCAGAAGGCTAACAACTTCATTATGACAATTGTTACGGCTGTGATTGCAATTGTGCTGACCTTTGTCATGACCTGGATAATGGGCTTTAAGGATACAACCTCTACTGAGAAATAAATTTTATCAGATGAACAGTATAAATGAAATGCTATATGAAAGGATGCATAGTATGAAAAAATTGTTAAAGCAACTCATGGCTGTGGTACTTGTATTTTCAATGATTATTTCTATGGGAACCATATCCAAAAATGCAAGTGCAGCAGCAAAGATGGAATTAAGTTCATCAAAAGTTACAGTGAAAGTTGGAGAAACTAAGGAAGTGACATTGAAGAATTCCCCAAAAGGAACAAAGGTTTCTAATGAAAAGCAAGCCGTGATGCCTGCTGTCGTTACATTGGACCGTGGTTCCATTATGGGCTACAATGACAACGGTATCTATGCCTTTAAGGGTGTCTCTTATGGTACTTATGACCGTTTCAAGTATGCCACTGCTACGAAAGCTTATGGTACTGCTGAGCGGCCTAGTTTCGCACTGACGAATGGTTCGGTTTCACCTCAGAGCAATACCCAGACCAAATATTCTAACTGGGCAGCAGCGGCAGCTTTCATGACACCTTCTGAATCTGATATGTTCAGTACCGAGAGTGAGTGCCTCAACTTGAATGTATGGACCAGCTCTCTGAACAAGAAAGCCAAAAAACCGGTTCTGGTATTTATGCACGGTGGCGGCTTGCAGAACGGCGGAGCTTTGGAATTAAAGACTTATGATGGTAAGTACTTTGCTGATTACACTAATTGCGTATTCGTATCCGTGAATGCCCGCCTGAATTATGTAGGCTATTTAGATCTTACTGCTATCGGTGGTGACGCCAACCTTGGTGTTGCTGATATGACCCTGTCTTTGAAATGGGTTAAAGATAATATTTCAAAATTTGGCGGTGACCCTAGCAACGTTACTATTATGGGTCAGTCCGGTGGTGGAACAAAGGTAAGTGCTCTGGCCTCTGCTCCCGCTGCGCAGGGATTGTTCAGCAAGGTTGTTAACGCCAGCGGTGGCAGCGCCAGTGGTGTAACACCTGAAACTGCGGCTAAAACTGCCAACACCTTAGCTGACTATGTCAGAAGTAATATAAAGGATATGAAAAATGCTACCGACAAGCAGGTATTTCAGTATCTGCAGAATGCCGACTATGATGAACTTGTTGATATTTGCACAGTTGCCAAAGTAAGCTATGGTTTGACTACAGGATCTCCATATTTCCAGTCGAATTTCTATGACGAAGATGGAAGCCTTAACGATATTGCTTCCCAATACACCTATATGATTGGTTCTGTATGGGCAGAAATGGGTGGTCATAATTCTGCTGATGCGGTGCTGGGCGACTGGGGTCAGGGTGGCGCCAAGCCAAATGATGCCAAAGGTAACATCTCCATGGAACAACGTGAAAAAATTATGAAAACTCAGTTGGGTGACAACTACGATAAGGCATCGAAACTCTTTAAAAAAGCCTATCCAGGTCATGACATTTATGATTTGCGTTCGCTTGTATCCTTTGCCGGCATGAATATGACGGCTAGTGCTGCTAAATCCGCTCCTGCAGTGTATGAATATCTTGTTGCCTACGAGATGCCTTATTTTGGCGGTATGACGATGACTCACACCGGCGATCTGGGATTCTGGTTCCATTCTATCGATTCGGTAGCTTACCAGATTGAAGGAGATGAAGTGAACGCCCATAAGTTGGCCGATACCATGGCTTCTGCTCTGGCAGCATTTTGCGCTACAGGGAATCCGTCCACTCCTAAACTGACCTGGAAGCCTTATACTACGGATGCTCCACGCACCATGGTGTTCGATGACAAAAGTGTCTGCAAAGATAGCACCTACGACGACGCACTCCAGAAAATACTTCAATAACTAAATGAACTATCTGCATTACCGGCCATTTCTGGCCGGTAATGCAGATAAATCCAAGTCACGTTTTAGTGACAAGGGTTTTCTATTATAAAGTCGAAAGGAGCAATAAAATATGGATATGCGATTTCCAGAAGGTTTTCTCTGGGGCGGAGCAGTAGCGGCAAACCAATGTGAGGGTGCCTACGACGAGGACGGTAAGGGACTGAGCATTCAAGATGTACTGCCGCATGGACTGAAAGGACCTGTAACGGATGCTCCAACCCCTGATAATATGAAATTGGTTGGAATTGACTTCTATCATCGCTATAAAGAGGATATAAAGCTGTTTTCCCAGATGGGGTTCAAAGTATTTCGTACTTCCATCGCATGGAGCCGTATCTTCCCCAACGGTGATGAAGAGATTCCCAATGAAAAAGGGCTGCAATTTTATGATGACCTTTTTGACGAGTGCCTTAAGTATGGCATGGAACCTTTGATAACTATATCACACTATGAAACGCCTCTGCAACTGGCCAGAAACTATAACGGCTGGGCAGACCGAAGTATGATTGGGTTTTATGAAAAGTATGTCAGAACGCTATTTTCCCGCTATGGTGGAAAGGTAAAGTACTGGCTGACCTTTAACGAGATTAACTCCGTACTCCATTCCCCTTTTATGAGCGGCGGCATTTGCATCCCCAAAGATGAATTGAGCGAACAGGAACTGTATCAGGCTGTGCACCACGAATTGGTAGCCAGTGCATTGGCTGCCAAACTTGCTCACGAGATGATGCCTCAAGCTAAGGTGGGGTGCATGATTCTCAGTATGCCAGTCTATCCCTTAACACCGGCACCGGATGATGTGATTGCCACCTTAAAAATCGAGCATCAGAACGACTTCTTTGGAGATGTCCATGTTCGGGGAAGATACCCCGGCTATATGCTTCGCTATTTCAAAGAAAAGGGTATCACAATCCAAATGAAACCAGAGGACGAGGAAATTCTGCAAAATACAGTAGACTTCATCTCCTTCAGTTATTATATGAGCGTCTGTGGCAGCGCAGATCCCAACCAAAAGGCAGGACTTGGTAACATTATTGGCGGTGTACCTAATCCCTATTTGCATGCTTCAGAGTGGGGATGGCAGATTGATCCAAAAGGGTTGCGCTACGTGCTTAACCGCTTTTATGACCGCTATCAGAAGCCGCTGTTCATTGTTGAGAATGGATTGGGAGCTGTAGATGAACTTGTTGATGATGGGAATGGCTCGTTCACTGTATGGGATGATTATCGTATTCAATACCTGCGGGATCATCTGATTCAGGTTCGAGAAGCTATTGAAGATGGCATTCCGGTCATGGGCTATACAGCTTGGGGCTGCATAGATCTAGTCAGTGCCTCCTCGGCGGAACTCAAAAAACGGTACGGATTTATCTATGTGGATCGAAAAGACGATGGTTCCGGAACTTTGAACCGCTATAACAAGAAGTCTTTCGGATGGTATCGGGATGTCATTCAAACAAACGGAAAAAGTCTGACTTCCACAACGGATGCCTGAAAAAGGTTACATTTGCAGAAAGGAAATAAATATTTATGGGTATTTTATTGAATAAATTATTCAAGAAGGAATCAGCTGAGGCTTTGCCAAGTGAGCCGGGAACAGTCTATATGCCGATTACCGGAAAGGTAATTTCGATGGAAGAAATTGGTGACGGCGTGTTTAGTGAGGGCATTCTAGGTCCCGGCTGCGGTATTGAGCCTGCTGAGGAGTTGGTCTGTGCACCATTTGCCGGAACTATCACACAAGTTGCAGAGACCAGGCATGCCATTGGTATATGCAGCAAGAACGGCATGGAACTGCTGATTCATGTTGGTATGGATACTGTGGACATGAACGGAAATGGTTTCATCACTTATGTGAAAATGAACGACGTCGTTGAGCGTGGACAAAAGCTGATGAAGTTCAGCCTTGCTGATATCAAGGCAGCCGGACATCCTGCAATCACCGCCGTTATTCTCTGCAATGCCGATGATACAGGCAATCCCCAAAATCTGAAACTGGGTGACGCACAAATCGGCGATGTACTAATGACAGTATCTCAGCAATGACAGACCACTTTTATTATCAGGGAGGATTATTATGTTATCATTTGTTTATACGATTAAAGATAAGCAGGGAGTCCATGCAAGACCGGCCGGACTTTTAGTCAAGAGCGTAAAGGAATTGGACAGCAAGGTGACAATTCAAAAAGGAGAGGAAGCGACAGAGGGCACAAGGCTCATGGCACTTATGGGTATGGGAATCAAATGTGGAGAGGAAGTCACAGTCATTGCAGAGGGTGGTGACGAGGAAAAATCTCTTGCAGCAATGAGGCTTTTTTTTGAAGAAAATCTATAATCGTTCAGACAGGAGGCTATATGAAAGATTATCAAGGAAAAGCTGCATTTAGCGGAATCGCAATTGGCAGAATCATTGAGATGGCTACTCAGGAGGACACAGTAAGGCGTAAGCATATTATGGATGTCCAGCAGGAACTAAACCGCTTCCGCAAGGCCAGAGACCTTGCATCGGAGCAGCTGCAGATCCTGTACCAGAAAGCAGAGAAGGAAGTTGGGGCGACAAATGCTGCTATCTTCGAAGTGCATCAGATGATGCTGGAGGATGAGGATTATATCGATTCCATTATCAACATGATACAAACGCAGGAAGTGAATGCGGAATATGCCGTAGCAATGACAGGGGATAATTTTGCAGGGATGTTTGCTGCAATGGATGATGCATATATGCAGGGAAGAGCTGCAGATGTAAAAGATATTTCCGCACGTGTTGTGCGTGTGCTGAACGGAACGAATGAAACACAGGCATTGTCGGACGCCGGAATTCTTGTGGCAGATGATCTGGCACCGAGTGAGACGGTACAGTTGGACAAGGAGAAGGTACTTGCCTTTGTCACCAGACAAGGCTCCACCAATTCCCATACTGCAATTCTGGCAAGAACTATGAATATCCCCGCCATTGTTACCACACCTGTTCCGCAGCAATTTGCCGGGAAAATGGCAATTGTGGATGGCTTTCTGGGCAAGCTGATTGTGGAGCCGGATGAAGAGACGCTAAACATCTATCGGCAGCAACAGCAATGCGAACTGGAAAAACGCAGGCTTCTGGCAGAACTGAAAGGCAGACCCGCCGTCACAAAAAGCGGAAGAGAAATTAAGTTGTACGCGAATATTGGAGGGGTAGGAGATGTCGGTGCCGCACTGCAGAATGATGCGGAGGGGATTGGATTATTCCGCAGTGAATTTCTGTATCTGCAATCGGATACTTACCCGACGGAAGAAGAACAGCTGAAAGCGTATCAGCAGGTGGCAGAGATGATGGCAGGGAAGAAGGTTATTATCCGGACACTGGATATTGGAGCGGATAAGCAGATTGGCTATTTTAACCTGGGTAAGGAAGATAATCCCGCGATGGGATATCGCGCAGTCCGAATTTGTCTGACCAGAGAAGATATTTTCCATACGCAGCTGCGTGCCCTGTATCGCGCCAGTGCCTTCGGAAATATTTCAATCATGATTCCAATGATTATTTCGCTTTGGGAGATTCGCAGGGTAAAGGAAATTATTTCGAATGTGAAGCAGGAACTGGAACAACAGGGGATAAGCTTTGGGAAGGTAGAACTTGGCGTGATGATTGAAACGCCGGCAGCAGTTATGATATCCGAAGAGCTGGCGCAGGAGGTGGATTTTTTCAGTATTGGAACCAATGATCTGACACAGTATACACTGGCAATCGACAGACAGAACGAAAGGCTGGATACATTCTTTGACCCGCATCATCCGGCGATATTACGCATGATTGAAATGACAGTTACAAATGCACACAAAGCAGGTATATGGGTCGGGATCTGCGGGGAGCTTGGTGCGGATACTGAACTGACAGCTGCCTTTGTCCGAATGGGGATTGACGAGTTGTCCGTATCTCATGCTTTTTTGCTTCCGGTGAAGAAGAACATTATTGATTGTGATTAGTGACAACTATAGATGATGTTAATGAAGAAATTAAGCGATTTGTAAATGCAACAGCAACTGCGGTTGAGCAATTACAAATCTTGTACGATAAAGCAGTAAAAGAGGTTCGTACAGCGCAAGCTGCACAAAAAAGGAAGACTCATGCACCTTGGAACCAGCGCATGAGTCTTTCTTTTTTGTGCAAATTGCCGTCCCATTGTAAAAACTGACCTTATCATTTATAGGCAGATATTTGTTGTCCCCAAATACCTTATAGCAGAATAACTTTCATATAAATCTACTTCTTTTCTCACAAATTTCACACATTTTCACATTAAGGTTAAATTATCCAATAGGAGTGATATTGGATTACGGCAAAATCCAAAATTGCTAGTAACATCCTGCTGAAAACAGCAGGAGAAAAGAATAAGAAAGAGAGGATAGATGTAAGATATAAAATAGAAAAAGGGAATTGGATTGGCAGCGTTGAAGCTGGCTTATTAATGAATATGCTGTAGTATTATTCTTACATAATTAGATTATCATTTTTAGAAGATTAAGCAGGAGGTATTGATAGTGAAAAAAGTTAATTTTTCAAAAAGTTTATGTGTAGTCATTTGTATCTTAATTGCATTACTTCAAGTTACGGATATTCAGGCTGCTCCTAAGGAAAGGCTAAATAAGACAACCGCAACTTTAGAAGTAGGTAAAACTGTTACACTTAAGGTTTTAAATACTAAAAAAAGTATAAGCTGGTCCAGTAAAAATGTAAAAATTGCAACAGTATCCGGCAAGGGTACGGTAAAAGGGATAAAAGCAGGAACAACTACAGTATCAGCCAAATTCGGTAAGGAAACCTTATCCTGTAAAATTACAGTGAAGACTGATTCAACCGTTTTGTCTATTTCGGAGCAGGGAATTTTTTCGGCAGGAGGAATCACAGTGACTTCTGATGGTACATTTAATCCAGAGAATCAGTGGGAGGACAGTGGAGCCGGACAGACTTCCCATGTAGATCATGCGAATGTGTTCTACCAGATTCCGGTAAATGATACAGAACTTCCGATGGTGTTTCTGCATGGTTACGGACAGTCTCGTATGGGTTGGATGACTACACCGGATGGAAGGGAAGGCTGGTCTGAAATGTTTTTGAGAAAAGGGCACAGCGTATTTCTGATTGACGAACCGAGACGTGGTGAGGCCGGCATGACTTCTGTAAGTGGTGATATCAGTACAAAGACATTGGATCAGCGTTGGTATACCCAGTTTAGAATCGGACGCTGGGAGAATGGAAAATCCGTTGTCAATAAAGGATCACAGTTCCCAAATAGTGAAGCATCCATAGATCAGTTCTTTCGACAAATGACACCGGATACGGGTATGAAGTCAGATATGGGTGGAGATTTCGATAATGTGACAGTGGCAAAGGCAGTAGCGGCAACAATTGATGAGGTATATAAAAGAACAGGGAAAAATTCTATTCTTGTAACACATTCTCAAGGCGGTGGTCCAGGATGGACAGCAGCCGGATACACAGATCATATTGCAGCAATCATCGCAATCGAGCCAGGTGGAGCACCTGCTGCCGACTCAGATGATTATAAGGCAGTTACAGAGAAGAAGATACCAGTGACCTTTTATTTTGGTGATTATATCGATAATGGGGATCCAACCATTCAGGCAACAGGGATGTGGCAGGCGATGCGTCAGAGTTGCTATGATTTTGCGAAAGCTTATACCGCTCAGGGTGGAAACTGTACGGTAGTAGATCTTCCTAAGGAAGGTATTACAGGAAATGATCACTTTATGTTCCAGGATCTAAATAATGGTGTGATTGCTAATCATATTGAAAATTGGATTAAGAAGAATGTTGAATAAATTTTGAAAATAATATAATCCGGAGTCATGGATAGTGGCTTCGGATTATATACAATGCAGTTTTCACAAAAGATTATAAATATAGAAAGTGAAAGACATAATTGGGCTTCGTGACCACATCAATACCTTTCGCGGAAAGGCGGATTTATAATAATGAAAAAACGTAATTTTTCAAAAAGTTTATGTGTAGTCATTTGTATATTAATTGTAATACTTTGAGTTACGGATATTCAGTCTGCTCCTAAGGAAAGGCTAAATAAGACAACCGCAACTTTAAATGAGACTGTCGAAGAAGGGCAGGATACAATGAAAGAAACTGGTACAGAAGCAATAGAAATTACCAAGATATCCACAGATACAGCAGTGGACAAGATAGAGAGAAACTACACAGCAGACACAAAAGTATGGGATGTCATTGATGATCCTGCCTTTAAAGGATACGGGAGGTTGATTTTCCCTGCCGATAAGACGATTGACAAGAGTATGACTCTGAGGGCGGTTGGCAGCATCCTGACATGGTACAATTATGTGAATCCGAATCGGACAGTCGAAATCGTAAATTATATGAGAACCGAAGCAGAGGCGGGAAAACAGATTTTTTATGACATCTACACGGATGAAGAAAAAGCTGCTGACCCCGCCAAGGAAAATACCGGACTTTTCTTTTTCAGGGGAAATACAGGTGAGAAATTTGCCATTGTGAATGCCGGTGGCGGCTTTTCATATGTGGGAGCCATGCATGACAGTTTTCCCCATGCATTGGAATTATCGAAAAAGGGGTATAATGCATTCGCACTGATTTACCGACCGGGAGCCGAGACAGCCTGTGAAGATCTTGCTCGAGCGATTGCTTTTATCCATGAACATGCGGACGAACTTGAGGTCGACACGGTGGATTATTCCCTGTGGGGAGGCTCTGCAGGTGCGCGTATGGCGGCCTGGCTTGGATCATACGGAACAGCAGCCTTTGGAGAAGCGAAGTATCCGAGGCCCGGAGCGGTCATCATGCAGTATACGGGACTTTCTGAAGTGTTCAGGAATGAGCCGCCGACATATGCATGTGTGGGTACCAGAGACGGCATTGCAAGCTATCGTACAATGAAGAACCGTATTAATCAAATCAAGGCAAATGGAACAAACGCAGAGATTGAGATTTTTGATGGTCTGCCCCATGGATTCGGACTTGGCGAAGGGACCATTGCAGAAGGATGGATAGATCATGCGGTCAGATTCTGGGAAAATCAGATGGGATGAGAAGGAGGTATGGAGAATGAGAGTAAAAAGATTTGCAAGTTTGGCAGTGTTGCTGTTTCTTATCATTTTACTTGGGGCATGTAACAGTCGAAATGCATCAGATGCTACTTCTGTCACTGACAAGCAGGATAATGCAGTCAGTGAAGCAATAGAGGAGGTAACAGGAGAGGAGGCAGAAGCTGGCATGAACACGGGAAACGGTACTGAGCATTCTGTTCCGCAGGAACTTAAGACTATTCCAAGGGAGTATTACCAAGCGGCAGATCATCCGGGAACCTTGGCGGAGATTACCTACAATACCTATGAGTCAAAAACATATGAACAGAAAAGTAAAGAACTAACAAAACGGGCAATCGTATATCTGCCATATGGGTACTCAAAAGAAAAAAAGTATAATGTTTTTTATCTGATGCATGGAGGCTGGAGTAATGAAACAACGACCCTTGGCACTCCGAATCAACCGAATTCCTTTAAGAATGTAATTGATCATGCCATAGAGAACGGAGAGGTAGAGCCGCTTATCATTGTGTGTCCTACCTACAATAATGAAAGTCCGGAGGACAGTGCGGACTATACGCTGGCGTTTTATACTCTAACCGTCAATTATCACAATGAACTGGTAAATGATCTGATTCCTGCTGTGGAAGGAACCTACTCGACATATGCGAAAAGCACATCGCCGGAGGATATTAAGAATTCCAGAGACCACCGTGCATTTGGTGGCTTTTCGATGGGCTCTGTTACCACATGGTATACCTTTGTGAATTGTCTGGATGAATTCCGGTATTTCCTGCCGATGAGCGGTGCGATGGACTATGAGGGGGATGATGTAGATGCGGCAGTCACTGCCTCCGGTTACAGCCCGGACGATTTCTTCATCTATGCGATTACCGGAACAAATGACTTTGAAGGCGGACATTTCACAAGCCAGATTGAGGGAATGCTTGGTATGCCCAGTGGGAATTTCATATCAGCCGATAGTGAAGAATCCGGAAATATTGCATTTCGTATTAAGGACGGATATTCCCACGATGGTCGGGCAGCGATGGAATACACCTATAATGGCCTCATGTGGTTTTGGAACTAATGAGGATGCATCCGGAGCAGAAAATGTAGATACCTTGATCCTTTTGACAGTTTAAAAGTCAGGTGAAAATTAGAGAACCCTGTAACCCCTATAAATGGCTACAGGGTTCCTTGCTTACCATTTCGTAAAATACCGGTAAGTACAACAACATAAGTGTTAGTATTCATATAAATCTACTTCTTTTCTCACAAATTTCTCACATTTTCACTTTAATGTTAGTTATTGAATTTGAATTAGTTTATACTTTGGAAGAAAATGCGAACTATACATAAGATTGGAGTTAAGTATGAAGAAACTGCTTGGACTTTTATTTATATCCTTTTTTGTACTGGGTATATTCTCGGGACTGTTATATTTAAAAGAGCAAGAACCGGATACATACAGCAGAATCATGGGGATTCCGGATGGAAGTACGCAGACAAAGGATAATGGTCTGGAAATTGTCAACAGTGCTTATTCAGATAATGCTGGCGGCATGGAAATACAGAAAACCCCAAGTGATTCGGGAACAAAGACAGAAAAAGAGAAAAAAGCAACAGAGAATAACGGTAAAAAGGCCAAAAAGGCAACTAATAAAGCGGCTGGGAAGGATGCTTCTAATAAAAAGGCAGAGCCAAATAAATTAACTTCTGATACCAACAGACCCATAACGGAAAAAGCCAGAGGAAATATTCCGAAAAAAGAATTACAAGCCGTACAAAAAGCAGATATGGTACCTTTAGAAGGAACCGGTAAAGAAGTTGATGCTGCCAATTCTGCTATTGATGAAGGAGCGCTGGGAGGGGACTATACTTTTTCAGAACTTCTGTATCCATACAGAGCTATGCTGGATAGTGAAGAGCAAAAAGCATATGACCAAATATATGCCAATGCCTTAAGCTACAACAGTGAACATTTTGCAATCCAAGCTTCTGTTAATGCAACTCAAATAGATGATATTATGCAGTCCGTATATAATGACCATCCTGAATTATTTTGGCTGGAAACGCAGTATGATTACCAGTATGGAAGTAATGGGATAGTTTATAGTATCAGATTGAATTTTAATGAGACAATTGAGGATATTGATAAAAATGTTGCTGTTTTTAATGAAAAAGTAAATGAAATCATCAATTTGGCCAAGGATTACAAGACAGATGTGGAGAAAGAACGATTTGTACATGATTACCTTATTAATACAACTACTTATGATGAAAATGCTCCCATGCATCAGAGTGCATACAGTGCGTTAGTGAATGGGAGAAGTGTATGTGCAGGTTACTCAAGAGCTTTTCAGCATATACTGATGCAGATGGGAATCCCGGTTTATTATTGCACGGGTGTAGCTGACGGCGGTACACACGCCTGGAATATCATAAAATTAGGTAACAATTTTTATAATGTTGATACGCTCTGGGATGATTCAGTTGAAGAAAGATATGGTACAGAATGTTATTTATATTATAATATGCCCGATTCTGAATTTAATATCGAGCACAAAAGAACAGGGCTGTCAGTGAATCTTCCTGACTGTACCGAAACAGATATGGAATATGATGCTGTTTTTAGCAGTAATATAATGGGTGATAATTTAGCTGCTTAATAATTCAAAAACTGTTAAATTGTTAGCAAAAAATGAGAGGCAGACAGGAGACTATTTATGAGGAAAATATTGTTGTGCGTTGTAATGGGACTTTCACTTGTAATGACAGCATGTGGAAATCAAAGAACAAATATAGGAAGCGAAAGTAACACAACAAATTCGAATAATACAGCGAAAGCAGGCAATCAAGCAAAGATAAATACTCAGGAGAAGAGCGAGGAGAATTCAGGAGATTCTAACAAGGAAGCTGGTAAAAACATATTAATTGCATATTTTGCGGTTGCAGAAAACAGCGATGTGGATGCTGTTTCATCTGCCAGCGTAGTAACAGATAACGGAGAAGCAAAAGGCCGTGTTCGTATTCTTGCAGATGATGTTCAGAATGTGACAGGCGGAGATTTGTTCTCTATTCAGACTTCGGTAAAGTATCCGGGAAATGTAGGTGATTTAATAGAATATGCCAATAAAGAAAAGGAAGACAAGGCTCGACCGGAATTAACTTCCCATATTGAGAATCTGGATGATTATGATGTGATTTTCATTGGATATCCGACCTGGTGGTATGACATGCCAATGGTTATGTATAGTTTCTTTGAGGAAAATGATTTTTCAGGAAAAACTATTATACCCTTTAATTCACATAATGGAAGTCGTTTCTCAGGCACGATTGAAACCATACAGGAGCTGGAGCCTAATGCAACTGTTATTACAGATGGATTTACGGTAAATGAACGTGATGTATCAGATGCAGCACCTGATATAGAAGATTGGCTGAAAGGTCTTGGATATTGATAATACATGGATGGTACAGTATATAACATTAATATGACAATCCATCAAAATAAGAAAAAATCCATTTTTTCTTATTTTGATGGGTTTCGCCTCTTTTCATATTTTTCTTTATAAGGTCGAATGTCTTCTGGTACATCTTCCGTCTTCATTGCCCTGGGAACAGCAGTGGCCCCCATGGCTTTGGCAGTCTCGTAATACCAACGTTTATATTTTAGTATATCAAGGGTATCCTGAAGCTGGGCAAGCTGCAATTCTACTGCTTTGCATTGCTTTTGAAACATTTCCAGCCGCTGATTAATGGAATCATCTCCCTGCTGTACTAAGTCCATAAAAGTCTTAATTTCTTTAATTGACATGCCGGTCTTCTTCAAACAATCAATGATGAGCAACAATTCAAGATCATCATCCTTGAACATCCGCATACCTCCATCCGAACGTTCTACAAAAGGAAGCAGTCCTTCCTTATCATAGTAGCGGAGAGTAGAAGGTGCTATATTCAATTTCTTTGCCATTTCACCAACGGTATATAGCATGAGAGCTCCTCACTAATAAATATTTTTAAAAGGTTTAAAAAACATATTGACTTAAAGTTAACTTTAACTTGTATAATCTAATTAAACTTGTAGAAATACTATACAATAGTTCAAAAGTAATGTCAATGAAAGGATGAATTTTATGAGTTTCAATATGTATGTGCCAACAAAAATTTTATTTGGAGCCGGACAGTTAAATACTTTGCATTTACAGGAAATGCCCGGAAAAAAGGCAATGATCGTGATTTCAAACGGTAAGTCTACCAGAGTCAATGGCTACCTAAGCCGTACGGAAGAACAGCTGAAGTCTGCCGGCGTGGAATGCGTTGTGTTCGACAAGGTTCAGCCCAATCCTTTGAAAGTCACTGTTATGGACGGTGCAGGTTTTGCTAAGGAAAACGGGTGTGATTTTATTGTCGCCCTAGGAGGTGGCAGCGTAATTGATTCTGCCAAGGCCATAGCAGTTATGGCAGCAAATACAGGGGACCTTTGGGATTATATCGGCAGCGGCACCGGAAAAGGACAGCCGATTCAGAACAGGCCGCTTCCCATTATAGCAATCAGCACAACAGCGGGAACCGGCTCGGAAGCAGATGCCGGGTGCGTGGTAACAAACCCTGAAACAAATGAAAAGGTAGGATTGAAAACACCGCTGATCTTTCCGGTACTTTGTATTGAAGATCCCGAATTAATGACAAGTGTCCCTGCCGGTTTTACAGCATACCAGGGCTTTGATGCACTGTCCCATAGTCTGGAAGGTTATGTGTCAAAATATGCAAATTTAATGAGCGATATGTACGCCCTTACCGCGATTGAAAATGTAGGTCGTCATCTTGCCAGAGCTGTTAAGAATGGGAATGACATGGAAGCCAGGGAACATATTGCATTCGGAAATATCCTGTCGGGTACGGTAATGTGCGTCGGCACCACCTCCAGCCAGCATTCTCTGGAACATGCTTTATCTGCCTATCACGAAAATCTGCCCCACGGTGCAGGCCTTATCATGTTGTCCCGTTCCTACTTTGGCAATATTATCGAACATCATGCCTGTGACGACCGTTTTGTTCGCATGGCAAGGGCAATGGGGATGGAGGATGCTACAAGGCCGGAAGACTTCCTGACCGTGTTGCAGAAGCTGCTGGAGGATTGTGGAGTAGCGGACTTGAAAATGTCCGACTATGGCATCACTCCGGATGAATTCTCTAAAATGGCAGATAACGCGATGGGGCCGATGGGCGGACTATTTGCTTGTGACCGGGTGTCTCTCACGAAAGATGATGTGATTGCGATTTATCAGAAGTCGTATAAATAGCCCAAAAAGGGAGGACGAGTGGATGGAGCCGGCACGGACGAAAGAATATAATCAATTAAAATAATACAAAAAGGAAAAGAATATGGCAAAACATATGGACACCTTTCGGATATGTTAGGAGACATAATTTATGAAACAGCAATCTAAATCAGAACCGCTATGGACAAAAAACTTTATTTTACTTCTAGCCAGTGCCGTTTTTATGTACATAGCAACATTCATGTTTACACCTACTTTGCCATTATTTGCACGGAGTATTGGGGCTGTTGATCCTTCGGTAGGTGGCTTTGTCATCTTGGTTTATACCGTGGGTTCTTTCGTTCCGAGGGTAATCTGGGGAAATATGGCCGACAGGCGCGGACGTAAACCGGTCTTTCTCATCGGTGTGATTATTATGGCTGCGGCAGCACCCTTTTTGGGACTGTTTGTGTCATTGTCCGGAATATTGATCATACGTCTGATTCAGGGTATTGGGTTCAGCGCCTCCTCCACCTCGGGAAGCACTATGGCAGCAGATCTGGTACCGGCTTCACGGATGACAGAAGGCATCGGATTATATACACTGGCCAATACCATAGGAATGGCTCTGGGGCCGGACCTGGGACTGAATATACTGCGGCAGTACGGCGCAAGGTGGCTGTTTGGTGCAAGTATAGTGTCAGGAGTAGTGAGTTTAGGGCTTGGAATGTTATTGAATTATGAGAAAAAACGAGGTGCAATCCAGTCAGAGCCAGGTTACGTAAGAAATGCTATGCCAGAAGCCGAATCTACTGAATCGGTAAAGTTATCCTCTAAACACGGTAAGCTGATTGAAAAGAGTGTTTTAACCACCAGTCTGGTAGCCTTTTTCGCAGTTATGCCCTATGGTGCGATCATGGCCTATATCGCCAGCTACGGTATTGATCGGGGCGTGGGAAATATCGGCTTGTATTTCTCAGTATATGCTTTATCGCTTTTTTTAGTGCGGTTAGTAATCGGCCGGTTATCAGACCGCCATGGCATAACAATGGTTATCATACCAGGTAGTGCACTGATGTTTGGGGGGCTGGTTGTACTGCACCAGGCAAATAGCCTGGCGGTCTTTCTAATTTCGGCAATTCTGTTCGGTTTGGGATTTGGTGTAGTTTTCCCTCTTTTGCAGGCGATAGCCTATATGTTCTGTCCTGAAAATCGCCGCGGTGTTGCCAGTGCAACACTGTTTACGACTACAGACTTAGCATATGGACTGGGAGCCGTAATCATCGGTTTTGGAATCAAGTATCTGGGATATGCCACAGCGTTTGCCGGGTTATCCATTTTTATAGTCATTTCAATAATATTTTATATCATTCTTCTGTATCCCCAGCTTAAATCTTCCGGCAATAAGCAAGCTGATTTATACAGAAAAAATGTCGTAAAGGAAAAAACGTTGTAAATATTAATCAACAATACACAATAATAACAAAGAAAGAGAGGTAATAATATGTCTACATGGTTAATTACTGGTTGTTCAAGCGGCCTCGGTCGCAATCTTGCTCAGGCTGTGTTGAAAAATGGGGATAATGCAGTCGTTACTGCCAGAGACCTTTCCACTGTCCAGGAAATTGTGGCTTCCTATCCCGATACAGCAATTGCTCTCCAACTGGATGTGACTGACCACATGCAGGTTGCGCAGGTGGTACAGCAGGCGGAGAATCGATTCGGCAGGATAGATGTTCTCATCAATAATGCGGGACATGGGTATCGTGCCGCTGTGGAAGAAGCGGATGAAGCCGAGGTGGATGAGCTTTTCGCTACCAATTTTTTCGGCCCTATCGCATTGATAAAAGCGGTGCTGCCAGGCATGAGAGCGAGACACGATGGTGTTATCGTGAACATTTCTTCCATTGCCGCCCGCACTACTGCACCGGGTTCCGGCTACTACTCGGCAACAAAATGTGCCCTTGAAGGGCTCTCAAGAGGTCTTCAGAAAGAAGTCAGCCCTCATGGAATTAGAGTTATCATAGTTGAACCTGGTGCATTCCGGACTGATTTCGCGGGTCGGTCCTTGCTGCAATCCCGGACTGCTTTGACGGATTATGCCGAGACCGCTGGACAGCGTCGAAAAGAAAATGACCATACCCACGGTAATCAGATTGGTGATCCGGCAAAGGGGGCACAGCTCATCATCAAAGCTGTCGAAGCTTCTGCTCCGCCTTCTTTGCTGTTATTGGGAAGCGACGCCGTCCAGGTGGTCAGCGGAGCGCTTGATGCGGATCGTGCCCAAGTGGAAGCTTGGAAAAATGAGAGTATTACAACGGATTTCCCGGCTTAAGTAAGGATTCCATAGTTTCAGCAGGAACAGGAGTGAAGCATTGGGAAGAAAAGGAGCTTATTATGAATTCAAAAAAATTGGTTGTTTATTATTCAATGGATGGAAATACAAAACAGGTTGCAGAAAAAATTCATAAAGCAACCGGAGCTGATATCGTAGAAATCGATACGGTAATTCCTTATACCGGTACAGATGAAGAGATTGTAAAGCAGGGAGAGGACGAGGTAAAAAGAAAATATATGCCGCAAATAAAGCCTTTGCAGGTAAATTTGGGGGATTATGATACCATCATAATCGGAACACCTACCTGGTGGTATACGATGTCTCCGGCAATACTTACCTTTATTACGTCCAATGATTTTGCAGGAAAAACAGTGATTCCGTTCCAGACACATGCCGGATGGCCGGGACATGGAATGAAAGATATAAAAGATGCATGTAAAGATGCGTCAGTAATGAATGAGAAAACGATAAAATTCAGTCCGCAGCAATTTGGCTTAATGGAGACATCAGAAAAGGAACTGAGTAAGTGGATTGAGACCCTGAAATAATTAAATTTTATATATAGCTCAGATCATTAATAATATAATCCCGCGTTAAAAGATCTGTCTTTAACAATAAGACGGCAATTTGCACAAAACAGAAAGAACTCATGCGCTGGTTCAAAGGCGCATGAGTTCTTTCTGTTTTGTGCAAATTGCCTGTGAATATATTGAAATAGGTCATTTATGAATCTTGACAATGATAAAGAACAAATGCGCACAAAGATAGTAGTAATATATTATTCTGTAGGTAACAATACGAAAAGAATAGCAGAGAAAATTCAAAAGGAAATAGGAGCCGATATTGCACGTATTGATACGGTAATACCATATAAAGTTCCTATGATAAGATTGTGAATCAGGAACAGGAAGAAGTAAATAGAAATTACAGCCTGAAATCAAGCCATTGTCAATTGATTTGGCTAACTACGAGACTGTTATAATAGGGACTCCAATATGGTGGTATACAATGGCACCGGCAGTACACACATTTTGATGTAAAATAAAATTACTCAGTTTGATGGCTTTAATATATATCTAAGAGAAGAAGGGATGCCTCTCCCAAATGACAAGCATTATGTGAAAATGTAATCCAATCAAAATAGTGAAAAGTGTAAAATAGTACAAAAGAAAGTATAAAAAAGTGAAAGAAACATATTAAAAAATCCTTATACTAGTAAGTGGATAGTACATCAAAATAAGACTACCACAGAGTACAGATCACCGATAAATAGAGATTAAATTACTCTGATTATGGAAGCAATGTTAGGTATACTTTTATTCTTTCGTAGTAGATGCGAAAAATTATTGAAGTCAGCAATTATATATGAATACGACTTGTCTTGTTATATAAGCAGTTTTCTATATTGCCTTTTGGGAGAACAGATATCAAATTTTAAAGCTGCAGTAATTTTACCATGCTTATAGAGCTGAAAATGATATTCTTTTTAAGTACCAAGATGGATATGGACACAGTCGGTTGCAGTATAACTTAACCATAAATATATTGTAGTAGATAGGAGTATTAAAAATGGAAGAGAAAAAAATGAATAACATTTTGGGTGATTTGTCCAACAGGGAAAAGTCGATAATTACTTGTGAATTATGGGGGAATATAAGCAATCCATTAGAACCATACGGTATTACCAAGATTAAATGTGGTGATAGTGCGAAACCTGTTGACTTTTGGTTGAAACAGGAAGAGTATAGAAATCCAGAAGATTATTACTGTATTACTTATCCATCATCGGCAGCGTTAGGTGCAGGATGGAATAAAGATAATTGCTATAAAGTAGGGCAGAATATTGGACGCTCAAGCAAGTTACATGGAGTAGACATCGTATGCCGCCCAGGTATGAATATTAAACGATCTCCCTTATGTGGACGTAATTTTGAATATTATTCCGAAGATCCAGTTGTGACAGGTGAACTAGCTGAAAGTTTTATTCGTGGTGTCCAAAGTCAAGGAACAGGGGCTTGCCCAAAGCATTTTTTGTGCAATAATCAGGAATTTGAGAGAATGACTACCAATGCAGTTGTAAGCGAACGAGCTTTGAGAGAAATATACATAAGAGGTTTTCAGATAGCAATAGAAAAGGGAAATCCATGGAGCATTATGACCTCTTATAATAAAGTGAATGGAGAATATGTCACGGTTAATAAGCATTTGATGAATATTTTAAGACATGATTTAAAGTTTGATGGCTATGTGTTATCTGATGGTGGTGCAGTACAGTCAGGTACAGCGGTAGCATCTCATCGTAATGGTATGGACATGGAGATGGGGTATTACCATCCAACAGAAGTGCAGAATGCTCTTGATTCAGGCGAGTTATCGCAGAATGCAATTAATGAGAATATTCGTCATATTATAAAAACATTTGAAAAGATACACTCTATGGAAGCAACAGGGATTGAAAATCAGGCGGATGAACATGTCCTTGCTAGAAAAATTGCTGCAGATTGTGCAGTATTATTAAAAAATAATGGAATACTTCCGTTGCTGAGACAGGAAAAAATTGCCGTCATTGGAAAATTGGCGAAAACCCCTAATTTTATGGGCGGAGGTTCCGGGTTTTCTAATGCATATAAGCTTGATAACACGTATGATGAAATTGCAAACATCTTGGGATATCAGCCGGAATATGCTGCCGCATATGATTTAGCTGAAAATCCGGATGAAGAAATGTCTTCAGACATGCATTTAATTAGTGAGGCAGTTGAAAAAGCAAAATTGGCAGATAAGGTTATTTTCTTTACAGGAATACCTTATGGATACGAGGTGGAAGGTATGGACAGAAAGGGCTTCTCGCTTCCCTCTAACCAGATAGAAGCAATGAACGCAGTCATAGATGCATCAGTTTCAGTTATTGTGGTTAATGTTAGCGGAGCCTCCGTAGAGATGACAGGATGCATTGAAGCATCAGCAATTTTGCATAGCTATCCAGCTGGAGAGAGTATGGGAGGAGCAATAGCAGATGTTCTGTTTGGCATAGCTGAGCCTGGAGGACGTCTTTCGGAGACTTTCCCAGTGAGAATTCAAGATACACCGGCATTTCTTAATTATGTGTCATATCCACAGGTCAGAGAAAATGTATTATATGGAGAAGATATATTTGTTGGATATCGTTGGTATGAAATGCGTGACATTAAGCCGATATTTCCATTTGGTTATGGTTTAAGTTATTCTGAATTTGAATATAGTAATGCAAGTATAAACAGGAGCGAGTTGACACCAGATAGCACAGTGACGTTGAGCTTATTTGTAAAAAATATAGGAACCCGCTCTGCTTCGCAGGTTATACAGGTGTATGTGGCACAGGAGAAGCCGAAAGTCTTGCGCCCGATTAAAGAACTAAAGGGATTTGAGAAGGTGTTCTTGAATCCAGGTGAAGAACAGGAAGTGTCTTTGACTTTAGACCGGAAAGCATTTGAGTACTTTAGTGAGGAACAGAACAGATGGATTGTAGAAAGTGGATCATATCACATACTTATAGCAATTAATAGTGAAGAGATAATTTCTTCGATGCAGATTGAAATAAAGTCTAAGGATAAAAGTCATTTGTTCCACTTTAATTCAGCTTGTGAACGACTGTTTAAAGAGGAAAGGATAAAAGAAGCTTGTTCATTCCTTCCAGAAGATAAACAGAGATTTTTTATACCAGATAAAAATAAAGATTTAATTTTAGCAAGTCCATTTGCTTACGCTGTGCCAATATATCATGCAATCGAAGATGATTCAATGATGATAGGGGATAAACGATTGACTAATCAGGAATTAAGTCAGGTGATTTCCAATTTGAATAATGTATAGGATTGAATTGTTTAATATATAAATTAAGTAGAAAATAATGGGCCATTATGGCAGAAAGAGAGTAAAATATGTCACAGCATTTATTTAGACACGGAAATGACACTGCAGTTGTAGTAACTGCAAAAGGAAGAGTAAGAGGGTATGAGTATGATGGCGTTTCTATTTTTAAAGGAATTCCATATGCCAATGCAAAACGGTTTCATGCACCGGAGCCCACTGACACATGGGAAGGAGTGTATGATGCTACAAATTATGGTTATGTCTGCCCTCTTATGAGCACGCCTATGATTTTTGGGGAGCTACAAAACCCACACAGATACTGGGTTCAAAATGAGAACTGCCAAAATTTGAATTTGTGGACTCCGTCATGTGACTCTCAAAAACGTCCGGTATTTATGTGGCTTCATGGTGGAGGATTTACGGAAGGATCTTCCGTTGAGCAGTTGGCATTTGAAGGAGAGAATCTAAGTAGATACGGAGAAGTTGTAGTGGTGTCCATAAATCATCGCGTAAATCTTTTGGGTTATTGCGATTTGTCTGACTTTGGTGATGAATATAAGAATTCAGCAAATGCAGGGACTGCTGACACAATAGCTGCACTGCATTGGATTCATGAGAATATTGAAAATTTTGGAGGAGATCCTCAGAATGTCACTATTTTTGGACAGTCAGGTGGTGGAGAAAAAGTTTCTGTTCTCTTGCAGACGCCGGCTGCAGATGGACTGTATCAGAAATGTGTTATCATGAGTGGCGTGCTAGATCCTAATCTTGAGGATACAAAAGGTAGTGGAAAAGAACTTGTTGAAGCTATGTTAAATGAATTGAAAACTGATGATATAAAGGTATTGGAAAAGATTACTTATCAGGAATTAATCGAAGTATATAATAAAGTAAGTCCAAGATTGAAAAAAGAGGGAAAATATATTGGTCTGGTTCCTAATCCCAATGAATTTTATGTAGGTATGCCAATTGAACATGGCTTTAGAAAAGAAACAGCTGATGTTCCAATGATGATAGGGACAGTATTTGGTGAAATGGTTACTGTAATTGATCCTGAAGCTTCTCAAAGATATAGACAGGAACGCATGCTTTCCAAAGAACAGCAGATAGAATGCATAGAAAAACTTATAGGTGAAAAGGGAATCAATGAGATGTTTGATGAGTTTGAAAAGGCTTATCCTGAGCGGCCAATTGCAGATATACATTTCATTGACATGGTATTCCGTTTACCTACTAAAAAATATATTGATATGCGGAGTGTATTAAATAGCTGTACATATTCGTATATGTTCAATCAGGATTTGCCATTGAATGGGAACACTGCACCATGGCATTGTGCTGAAATACCTTTTATGTTTCATAATACAGAGTTGGTTCCAGTTACACAAATACCGGAAGTAACACAAAAATTGGAGACACAAATGGTTGAAAGTCTTATTGCATTTGCAAAAACTGGTACTCCTTCGAACGTGAGTATCCCGGAATGGCCGGCAAGTACTTCAGAAGAAGAGAAAACTATGATATTTGATGCAAATACGAGATTGATCTGCAACAATGATAAAAAATTGTTACAGCTATTGAAAAAATATTTTGGACCGGTATACGGACGTGAATTGCAAAATAGTATGGAGTTCTTGTTTGGAGATAAATGGATGAAAATGTGGCAGTAGTGCTAGAAATAGTATGCATATCAATCTGGTACTTATAATAGCTTGAGATGTCTGAAAAAAGAGTTGTAATAGTACTATATACATTTATTCAAATGAAAGAAGGATTTGTGGATTAAGTTATTTTACTGTAAAAGGTTAATACTAATGATGCTGTATAAAATGAATATAGAACAAAATGAGGCATAGATGAATTAAGCTATGCTCTATTTTGATTATGGACTTTACTTTGGTTGAGTATGCATAAAAAACGTCTGAAATCAAAAAAATATTCATTATACTTAACAACATAAACTTAAAAATTCAATAAATATTTGGACATTTAATACAAAATTATGTATCATATTGTTATAATAAAATAACGAGACGGATATGAATGACTAATGATTGGCGCCGTAACTTTTGGTATCAATAAGTATATTAAAGTGAGTTGGGGTAGGAATGAAAAAACATACACAAATAAAATTAAGTAAAAGTATCATTGTCGTAGTTGTTGTATTGGTGATTGCTGGTATTCTGCAAGCTTTATGGGGAAGCTATATTATTAAATTCTACAATAAGCAAAATAAAAAAATAGAGAATGATATTACTTCAACCTTTTTAGCCAATAAGGATATATCATTTTCATACTTATATCAAGAAATGCAGCAATTAGTTTATGGTAGTGATATTCTTGATCGTGTAAAGCAAGCTAATAATTTACCAGATGATGCACAAAGCACAGTGTTCTCACGCAACAATTCTGTTATTGCCACAAAGGAGCTATTTCAACAAATGGTTACTTTATACGGAGATTCCATGAACTTTTTTTATTATGACCCTAGTTATAATAAAATCGTGGAATACGGTAGAATGAAAATAGGAGACAGAACACATTTTATTAGCTGCATACAAAATGATATGAAAGAAGGAAAAATAAGATTTTCTCGTGGCGGTAAATGGTATCTTTATGATAAAAAATATTTATGTATGATTACCAGAGGTAAAAAAGGATATATTGGTTGTTTTATGAAGAATGATGATTTTATAAATGAAATTATGCAGATTTTTTCTAAAACTGGTGTAACGGTTACACTTTATGATTTTGAGGAGCAAATTGTATATGCTCAGGAAAGAACATCAAAAGGGGAAATGAAAGGGATAGCCATTGACACCATTGATTTGGAAAATACTAAATGGCACAGTATGACTTATGCGGATTTTAAAATAGCAGTGCAAATACCAATGTTCAGTCTTGCAAGTCCTTTATGGTTACAATTTGTTTTTACAATTGTTTTTGTTATATATTTGATTAGTGTTGTGTTTGTAATTCAATATACTCGCAAAAATAT
Organism: Anaerocolumna xylanovorans DSM 12503; assembly: GCF_900143645.1. GTDB lineage: Bacteria > Bacillota > Clostridia > Lachnospirales > Lachnospiraceae > Anaerocolumna > Anaerocolumna xylanovorans. The sequence goes on from NZ_FRFD01000003.1 coordinate 1,110,851, forward strand.
TTTAGGGCAGGCAAAATATTTTTATAATAATTTGATGATGTTTTCTGATAAAGTTAAATTTCAGGAAGAAAATGGTATTGTGGAGTTTTCAGAGGCAGGAAAAGTATTGAATAAATTAGCAGATGAAATCAATAAATTGAAAATTAACGTATACGAGGAACAATTGGAAAAGAAAAAAGTCGAATTGGATTATGCTCAATTACAAGTTCGTCCACATTTTTATATAAATTGTCTAAATGTAATTAATAGCCTTGCTCAGATGGGAGAAAACGAGCAGATACAAAAAATTTCCTTGCATGTATCCAAGTATTTGCGGTTTATTTTTAATAAGAGCATGGAACTGCTGCCTATAGCAGAGGAACTGTATTTTGTAAAGAATTATCTAAATGTAATAGATAGTGTTAATGGTGTGGAGTGTCAATTAAATATTGATTTAGAAGATGGATTGGAACAATTTCCAGTGCCACCATTGATTATACAGACTTTTGTTGAAAATTCTGTAAAGCATGGGATGAATATAGAGGAGGTATTCTCTGTTTCTATTGTGGTAAAAAAGCAGGAGGCATATGTTGAAATTACAATTACTGATTCTGGCAAAGGAATTGACTCAGAGATCAGAGAATTGTGGAATAAGGGAATCTATGAGAATGGAGATAAATGTTATCATGTAGGAATTCGTAATGCTGCAAAAAGAATGCAAATGTTGTATGGAGCAAAAGCAAGTATATTTTTTGACATCTTGTCTCAAGGAGGAAGTAAGACGGTTATTCGACTTCCTTACAATGAAATAGAATATGGTGGGGAGGATGAACTATAATGAAAATATTACTGGTTGATGATAATATATATATTCTGAATAGTTTACAGAATGGGATTGATTACAACAGCTTAGGGTTTTTGGAGGTATTAGTGGCAAGAAGTTTAGAGAGAGCAATTGAAATCTTAGAAAAAAATGAGATTCAAGCTGTTGTTACGGATATTGAAATGCCCAATGGAACGGGGTTGGAGTTACTTGAATGGATAAATGCAAATAAGCCGAGTATTGTTACTGTTTTTTGTACCAGCTATGCAGACTTTAGCTATGCAAAAAAAGCTTTAGAGTTGCATAGCTTTGACTATTATTTAAAACCAATTAAATTTGATGATTTATATAAAATACTAAAAAGGGTAGTTGAAGAAGTTCATCATAGAGAAAAAGAGAATAATCAAAAAAAAATGGGAAATTATTGGCTTGATAATCAAGCTGAGAACAAAAACTACTTTTGGTTAGAAGTATTGGTACGAAATTATGGGTACGCAGAGGATGAATGGGAAGAACTTGCGTCAACCAGACATTTAGAATATCACAATGATAATTCTTATATGATTGGTATTTTATTGTTATATATAGAAAAAGATGAGATGCGCTATAGCAATAAACAATTTATAACGGATAATATATTAAGAGAACAGTTATCAAGGAATTATCTGCAGTTAGAAGCATTCGTCGGTGAGAATAACAATACCTGGCTAATTGTGGTATCCGAACAACTTGAAAAAGATAATGAAGTGATTCAAGGCATAATGAATCAAATTATGGAGGAAATTCAAAGTAGTTTTAAATGTAAAATGGGATTTATATATAGTAGAGATATCCTGCTTAAAGATTGTAGGGACGCTTACCTTGATTTAGAGCAGGCTGTTAAAGTGTATCAACAAAAAAACAAAAAAATCCCATTATGCACGGGATATGAGATACAGGAGGCTCTTGGAACCAGTGAAGCTAGTGAGAAAGCACTTGATGATTTAAAAAGTTATCTAGAAGCACATTATAATGAAAAAATAAGTCAGGAGCAGATAGCAAGAGAAATATATTATAATCTTGCATATATATCAAAGCTATTTAAACGTAGGTTAGGAATGCCAATAGGAAATTATATTTTGGAATACAGAATAGAAATGGCAAAGAAGATGTTATTCATGAACAGATTAAGCGTTACAGAGATTGCAATGGAAGTAGGCTACGACAATTTTGCATACTTTTCACGTCTTTTTAAAAAAAAGACAGGTTATACACCAAGAGAATATAGGAAAATGATGAAAAGTGCAAAATAGTACAAATGAAAATACAAAAAAGTGAAAGAAACAAATACAGAAATCCTTATACTTATAAGTGTAAGGATTTTTAGTTTATATACTCATATAACGAAAACAAAATCTAAAAGTGGAGGAAGAATTTATGAAAAGAAAAATGGCTTTATTGTTAGTATTGGGAATGTTAGTTTTCTGTTTTACTGGTTGCGGAAACAGTAATGATACTAGCAACTCTTCACCAAGTAATGCTGCAAAGGCGACAGGTACTGAAGAAAAACCATATGAAGCAACAGTTATGTATTGGGCTTCTAATGATCCAAGAGATGTACAGCATGTTGAGGATTCACTTAACGAATTATCTATACCCGATATCAATGTAAAAATTCATTTGCAGCCAGTTACACTTGGCACATATATGCAGCAAATTCAGATGGTTTTATCATCAGACGATGCATTGGATATTTTCCCTATATTTGGATCAAATGCGGGTTCTTATATTGACGCAGGATATGTGGTAAATATAGCCCCATTTCTTGATAGTGCTGGAAGTGATTTAACGGATATTATTGGTAAAGAAGATATAAAATGCTGTAGTATTGGAGATTTTTTGTGGGGTGTTCCAACCATGCATGAAAGAAGTAATCCAATCGGTTATGTTGTTAGAACTGATTTATTGAAGGAAGCAGGATTTACGGCAGATGATGTTAAAACTATGGCGGATATGACTAAAGTATATGCAAAAGTGAAAGAACTACATCCTGATATGATTCTTTACAGTGGAATCAACAATTTGACACAACCATTATTACAGAGTACATTTGACCCGTTAGGTGGTGGAAACTTTGGGGTATTGCTAAATTATGGTCAGAATACTACTGTTTCGAACTGGTATGAGTCTGATGAATTTGTATCATGGGTGCAATTAATGTATGATTGGAATCAGCGTGGATATGTTTCTAAAGATCTTGCAGTAAGTGCCGATTCAGGTGAATCACTGATAAAAGCTGGAAATCTTTTTTCTTTCACCAGTTATGTTAAGCCCAATTCAAAGCAGGAAAAAGATGCAGCAACTGGATATGATACTACTATTTTACAGGTGACAGAACCGGCTTGCTATACTGCAACAACAAATGCAGGTGCTTATGGTATTCCTGCAAATGCCAAAGATCCTGAAAAAGCGGTAAAGCTTTTGAACTGGCTTTATAAAACCAAAGAAGCAAATGATTTACTGAATTGGGGTGTAAAGGGAGTTGATTACGAAGTCAAAGGCGATGGAACAATTGGATTCCCAGAAGGTGTATCAACAGAAAACGTAGAATATCATCAGGACTATGGGTGGGCAATGTTTAATCAGTATAATAGTTATGTATGGGAAGGCAACGATGTAGATATATGGGATAAATATAAGGAAGTAAGAGACAAAGCAATTGTATCAAAAGCATATGGATTTACATTTAATACAGAGCCAGTTCTAAATGAACTAGCTGCATTGACTGCAGTTACAGATGAGTATTTATCAACAATTGCGGCAGGCGATGTAGACTCCAAAACAGGTTTAAAAGAGTTGAATAGTGCTCTATATGCAGCAGGGCTCCAGAAGGTTATGGATGAGAAACAATCACAACTTGATGCATGGCTTGCAAAAAAATAAAGGAGAATATGACATGAGAAAGCAGAAAGGGAAAGTCAGCCTAAAACAGATTAAAAAGTTTCTGCCGCTGTATATTATGATTCTGCCAAGTATTGTTTACATGTTTATTAATAATTATATCCCAATGACAGGCATCATTATTGCATTTAAAAAATATAACAAACAAAAAGGAATCTATTTTAGCGATTGGTGTGGGTTGGATAATTTTAATTATTTATTTCAGAATGATGCGGCAATCATAATAAGAAATACTTTCCTATATAATGTTATATTTATAATTTTGGGAACTATTGTCGGTGTGACTTTAGCCATATTAATTACTAATGTGGCGTCTAAAAAGGCAAGAAAGATATATCAAAGTGCGATTATGTTGCCTTTTTTGATTTCGATTGTCATTGTAAGCTATATTGTGTTCGGTTTCTTGAGTGCAGAAAACGGATTGATAAACAATATGATTTTGGCTCCACTAGGAAAGAATCCAATCAAGTGGTATTCTACACCAAAATACTGGCCATTTATTTTGACGTTTGTTAATTTGTGGAAAGGGTGTGGATATGGAACACTGATATATATTGCGGGGATTGCAGGTATTGATTCAAGCTTTTTTGAAGCAGCAAGGTTGGATGGAGCAAGTAGATGGCAACAGATAAAAAAAATCACATTACCTTGTTTAGTCCCATCTATTATTACTTTGACCGTCATGAGCGTAGGACGTATCTTTAACTCTGATTTTGGACTGTTTTATCAGGTACCGCAAAATTCAGGTGCATTATACAGTGTAACCAACACAATTGATACTTATGTATACCGTGCTTTGATGTCTACTAGTGGACTAGGTCGTTCTGCAGCAGCAGGATTTTTCCAGTCTGTAGTAGGATTTTCATTGGTTATGGTAGTTAACGGACTAGTAAGAAAATTCAATAAAGAAAATGCAATTTTTTAGAAGGAGTAGATAATATTATGATAAAATCAAAATCATATATTCGGCATCAAATTTTATCAAATACCGTTTTATTTGTAGTAACACTGATTATGGTACTACCTTTGGTAATGTTGTTTATGTCATCTATCTCCTCTGAGAGAACATTACTGCTGAATGGATATTCGTTTATACCAAAAGAATTTAGTTTAGATGCATATCGCTATATTCTGTCAAATAAAGAAACAATTTTCAGGGCATATGGAATGACTATTCTTGTGACAGTGATCGGTACAGGTATTAATATGTTTCTTTCTGCCTCAACAGGATATGTGTTATCGGTTAAAAAACTTCCATTTAGAAATGTCATAAGTTTTTATGTGTTTTTTACCATGATATTTAGTGGCGGTTTAGTTCCAACCTATTTAATGTGGACAACAATTTTTCATATTAAAAACACGATTCTGGCATTAATAGTTCCTAACTTTCTATTAAGTGCAATGAACGTTATCCTGATTCGAACCTATTATTCGACCAGTATACCGGAAGAAATTTATGAGTCAGCCAAGATAGATGGTGCATCCTACTATAAACTATTTACCAGCATGGTATTGCCTATGGGTAAACCAATTCTTGTAACAGTTGGACTATTTACTGGCTTGACCTATTGGAATGATTGGACAAATGGTTTATACTATGTAAATGAATCAAAATTATATACGGTTCAGATATTATTGAATAAGATGATTCAAGATTTACAAGCTTTACAGACCAATGCTTCTACTGCTAGCAGTAGTGCAGCAATGCAAATTCCAACAGTCAGTGTGCGTATGGCAATTGCCTTTGTCGCATTGTTCCCTATTCTTGTGTTATATCCATTTTTGCAGAAATATTTTACAGAAGGTGTTACGTTAGGAGCAGTAAAAGGGTAAGGAAGGCAACACTGACAAAATAACGCATGAGTCATTGAATCAGATAATTGTAACATTAAATGCATAGATTGCATCAGAGTAATTTTGTGATATTATTTATAGTGAAGGGGTATATTCATATTCCTAAAGAATATGCACAAGCATACTGGTTTTTAATTCCAATCATAGTTCACAAGGACTTGAAAACAATTTTCTATTATGAAAAATTTTAAAAAGATTGAAAATTGTGAAATACCTGCACAATACATAAGTTCACGAATAATAAAGGACCTTAAGGGTTCTGTTTATAGTTCATGAAAAGGCAGAAACTAAATTAAAAAGTGTCTGCCTTTTTTTGAGTTACTATCTAATTCCATATTTACCGGCGTCTGTATTTAGAAAAAACCGGAGTAAATCTTGTATATTATGTTTTCTTAAAACCTGCTGTAACCTAAGCAAAAAAGCCGGAACAACAGCTACTTATGATCAAATGAACAAATGGTTCAGTTTACAAAAAATTATAATTGTATCAGCCAGATACTGGAACATGGTACAATGCCAGGGGATATATGAGTATAAAGAAGGCTTATTTAATATGCATTTACTTGTTAAAAACATGGCATTTTTCTTAAGATGCAAACAGGCAGGACTCCAGGATAATCTGGAACTGCCGGAAAGAGAGCCTCTGTGTTTACTAACTTTATTAGATGACATCATGGAGTGAAGCGTTGAAAATTCTTACTGTCTCTTTAAAAATTATGGAATTTGTCTGTAATGACTCAGACACATAAGCATAAATTTGCGAAAATTTTGTACAAAATTGATTTGAAACTCCGGCAAACCGGCAAGCTCCATCGCTTTTCTAACAAGCGGGCTGACATGACAACTGTTATTTAATCCACAGGCGTGGAAAAGTAGTGTCCAATAAAGAGAAATGACATCATCGTTTGATACACTATGACAATGCTTAGATAAAATTTGTATGATTGAATCAAAGCCAGAGAGAACAATTTTTTTAAATTCAGCTAATCGTTCTACTGTAACATTGGTTTCAATAATGGTGGCAAGAATCGAATAATATCGTAAGTAATCATGATTTTTATCCAGAATGCTTGTCCATAAATCTGTAAATTCTTCGTCCGTTAAACCATCTTTATCTATAAAAGTTGATTCAATATCAAAAAAATAGTTATTCTGCTTTTCCAAATACAATTCTAAGAATATTTCTTCCTTTGTTGTCACATATTTATATAAGTTACCACGGGACCAACCTAATGCTTCTGCTATTGTGGTTAATGTAATTTCTTGATAAGTACGGTCATGAAAAAGGTAGTCTGTTGTTTTCATGATTTCATTCATGCGTCGCCTTTTTTGCTCGATGCTGCGGGCTCTGATAAATTCGGTCATATCTTTTTCCTCCGGTTTTGCGATGTTTTTAGTATATCATAAAAAAACTCGCTTGACAAGAAACGAAACGTCACTTATAATATAAAGTATAAGAAACATTTCGTCACTTAAAATACAATTTGGAGGTAAAGCAATGGAATTTACTACACTTAACAATGGTATTAAAATGCCAATGGAAGGATTTGGAGTATTCCAGGTACCAGATCCGGCACAATGCGAGCAATCAGTTGTTAATGCAATTCAGGCAGGCTATAGACTGATAGATACGGCAGCTGCCTATTTTAATGAAGAATCAGTAGGGGCAGCGATTAAAAAATGCGGCGTTCCAAGAGAAGAACTTTTCATTACAACAAAGTTATGGGTGCAGGATGCCGGATACGAAGAAGCAAAAAAAGCATTTCAGACTTCTCTTGATAAGCTTGGGCTTGATTATCTTGATTTATATCTGATTCATCAGCCGTTAGGTGATTACTATGGTGCATGGCGTGCAATGGAAGAACTGTATAAAGAAGGAAAAGTAAAGGCTATTGGTGTATGTAATTTCTATCCGGAGCGTTTAACAGATTTATGTTTAACTGCAAAGGTAACACCGGCAGTCAATCAGGTAGAACTTCATCCATTTTTCCAGCAGGAGAATGCCCTGGCAACTATGAAAGAGTTTGGTGTCCAGCCTGAAGCCTGGGGACCCCTCGCAGAAGGAAAGCACGGTATTTTCACAGATCCTATGCTTACGGAAATTGCCGGGAAATATGGAAAATCAGTTGCGCAGGTAGTTCTGCGTTGGAATACACAGAGAGGGGTAGTGATTATTCCTAAGTCGATACATCAGAATCGTATTGTAGAAAATCTTGACATCTGGGATTTTGAATTATCAAAGGAAGATATGGACAAGATTTCCAGGATGGATTTGGGACATAGTGAAATTGTAGACCATAGCAGTCCTGAATTTGTGAAATACCTGCACAGCGCAAAAGTTCACAATTAAATATGCTTGCTATGTAGAAGTAATGCTTAAAAATTATAATTTGCAGATTGGAGAAGGCAATAATGAATAAGGTTGTAGAAGTATCGAATAAAATATGGGATGCTTTTAATAAGGTTGATGTTGATGTATTAGTTGACCTGGTGCATAAAGAAGCAATGTTTGTTCATATGGGGGTTACCTTATCCCGTGATGATGAAATTAATGTTATCAAAGAAGGAAAAATTATTTATAAAGAAATTGAATTTCAAGAAAAAACAGTGAAAGAATTGGATTCAATTGTGATACTCTTAAATAAACTTAAACTTACTGCTATTGTTGGCGGAAATGAAGTTATTAACCCTTTTGTAGTAACGGAAGTATATACAAAAAATGGTGAAGACCTTAAATTAGCTTCATTGTCATATACAAAAATTGTTTATTAGTATATTGAATGCAGAAAGAATACTCTGAATTTAATTTTCCAATTGTACTTCAAGAGCTGGGGGTTGGTTTTAGGCTTCCAGCTTTTAATTATTCTGCATAACAACTAAGATCTTTGAGGCATCTGCAAAGGAAACAAAGATTTATGTTTGACTGAACTTAAGAAGACCCAAATCAATAAATATCTTTCATAGAAATCTACCTTTTTCTTCACAGAATTCTCACATTTTCCCATTAATTTAAAGTTAATGAATTAGGATTATGCATCCAGCAAAAAATTATTAAAACAGAATAATAAGAATGGAGAGTGTGATATGAAGTTGAATAGGGTTATTGGTTTAGTTTTAAGTCTTATGATGATATTTTCACTCGTAGCATGTGGAAATTCTCAGACTAGCAATAAGAAAGCCGATACAGAAATGAAAAGTTCAGAAACAGAAGGTTCAGAAACAGAAAGTTCGGAAGTACAAAATTCTGAAGATAGTAACACAGTGCAGACAGATGCTTCTGGTACGGAAGAGGTATCCCAATCACCCAAGGAAACATCAAAAGTTTATATGACAACGGATATCAGTCCGGAAGGATTAATGGCGGTTTATAAGGCCTTGAACTGGACGCCAGAAGGAAAGGTTGCTGTGAAGCTTAGTACGGGAGAGCCTCCGGCCAGCAATTATCTGAAACCGGAATTGATTAAAGACCTGGTTCAGTCCGTAAATGGTACGATTGTAGAATGTAACACGGCGTATGGCGGTTCTCGCGGTGAGACAGCGATGCATATGCAGGTAGCAAAGGATCACGGCTTTACGGATATTGCAACAGTGGATATTATGGATGCTGATGGGTCAATAAGTCTTCCGGTAGACGGAGGAACTCATCTGAAAGAGGATCTTGTCGGATCACACTTTGCAAATTATGATTCTTTTATTGTACTTTCCCATTTTAAAGGTCATCAGATGGCAGGCTTTGGAGGAGCTATTAAAAATATTTCTATAGGAATTGGCTCGAAAGAGGGAAAATGTCTGATTCATACTGCAGGAAAGAGTCATACAAGCCCGTGGGGAGGAGATCAGGATGACTTCCTGGAATCAATGGCTGACGCAGGTAAGGCTGTTTCTGACAGTCTGGGAAATGGGAAAAATATTGTTTATGTCAATGTTATGAACAACATTAGTATAGATTGCGATTGCAATGGGAATCCGGCTAAACCGGATATTCACGATATCGGAATTCTTGCTTCAACCGACCCCGTAGCACTGGATCAGGCATGTATTGATCTTGTATATGCTGCGGAAGGCAGTAAATCTCTCGTAAACAGAATAGAACAAATGAATGGACTTCACACATTGGAAAGTGCGGAAAAAATCGGACTTGGCAGCCGTAAGTATGAACTGGTGAATATAGATGATTGACATATTACATAGAGAATACGTATATCTTTGGTATTATTTTAGTATTCAACTACATCAGATTTTTCCATACTGGTTGCTTGGTATGGTTATCGGATCGGTTGTGTCCGTGTTCGCTAAAGAACGAATTCATCGGCTTTTTAGTAACTTGAAGGATAAGAAGTGGGGGGTATTTGGCATTGTACCAGCCTGTTTATTGGGCATAGCTTCACCACTTTGCATGTATGGAACGATTCCGATAGCCGCTACTTTTTCTGAGAAAGGTATGAGAGACGACTGGCTGGCAGCATTTATGATGTCTTCTATCTTGCTCAATCCCCAGCTGATTATTTACAGTGTAGCATTAGGAACTAAGGTATTGATAGTTCGGATTTCAGCCTGCCTCCTATGTGGTATAATGGCGGGATTGCTTGTACATGTATTCTACAAGGAGAAATCATTTTTTAACTTCTCTTCCTTTTCAGAAACGAAAAGCCGAGATACCGACCCAAATATTCTGTTACGTCTAATTAGAAATTTTGGCCGCAATGTAAAAGCAACTGGTTTGTACTTTCTTATAGGCATAGCATTATCAGCAATGTTTCAGAGATATGTACCGACAGATGCGTTTGTTAATTTATTTGGAAAAAATGAGGGATTCGGTGTACTTATGGCAGCTACCATTGGTGTTCCGCTTTACATGTGCGGTGGCGGAACGATACCTATTTTACAACAGTGGCTTTATGACGGTATGAGCCTGGGATCAGCTGCTGCTTTTATGATTACCGGACCGGCTACTAAAATTACCAATTTAGGAGCTGTTAAAATTGTGTTAGGTACCCGCCGGTTTATAATGTATTTATTATATGTGATACTATTTTCATTTTTAATTGGCCTAATTATAAATATTTGAGTACTATACCTTATGATAACAAGATGTCGGATTATTTATCATGGAGAATAAAAATGAGAACAAACAGGACAAATAAGTTAGTATTATCAGCACTATTTATAGCAATTGGAATCATATTACCATTTGTGACACTGCAGATTCCATCAATTGGTAATATGTTGTTGCCAATGCATATACCTGTTATCTTATGTGGGTTTATCTGCGGTGGGCCATATGGGCTTATAGTAGGATTCATACTACCGTTATTACGTAGTATTTTATTTGGTATGCCGCCACTGATGCCTACAGCAGTCTCTATGTCATTTGAACTTGCTACCTATGGACTTATCTCTGGTATTATATATCAAAGAATAGCAGGTAAGAGGTTTGCCGCCTATATTTCCCTGATTGGTGCAATGATTGCAGGAAGGATTGTTTGGGGAGCTGTATCTTTTGGGTTATATACCTTACTTGGCAATATATTTACATGGAAGATATTTGCTATGCAAGCTGTTATCAATGCAATTCCAGGTATCATAATACAATTGGTTTTAATTCCTTTATTGGTTTCCTCACTAAAGCATGCAGGAGTAATACGCCATCTATCAAAAAATGAGAAATTGGACATGAAAGCAGCGTGTGCCAATCGTTTTGAACCTGTTCTGACGGAAGTAAATAATTTGTTGAAATCAAACAAGGATAATCTCATGATAGCAATCGATGGAAAATGCGCAAGCGGAAAGACAACATTGGCATACTATTTACAAAGTGTATACGACTGCAATCTCTTTCATATGGATGACTTTTTCTTAAGAGAAGAACAAAAAACGGAGAGTCGTATCAATGAGATTGGTGGCAACGTTGACTACGAAAGATTCAAAACAGAAGTAATTAATAAGCTCTTAAAGAAACAGGATGTTGAATATACGAAATATAGCTGTGATAACAAATCCATAGAAAAATCAGTAGCAATAATGAAACATAAGCATCTTAATATTATAGAGGGTTCCTATAGCCAGCATCCGTATTTTGGAAACATATATGATTTGAAGATATTTATGGATATTGATGATAATTCACAAATAGATAATATCAGAAAGCGTAATGGAGAAGAAAAATTAAAACGCTTTATAAGCGAATGGATTCCAAAAGAAAACGCATATTTTAATAAATTTGCTATAAAAGAAGAAAGCGTAATTATTAAATGGCAGTAATATTCTACTATGAAATGGAAAGACTTATGGTAATCCATAAGTCTTTTTTACAACTTCTTTATACCATTTGTTTTATATAGACAAACTTAATGAGATTTCCAATTAATTGGTGCGGCAGAAAAGAGGTCAAAATGAACGATTTTTATTTGAAAATGGTATTTACGATGAGACAGAAGGAGGAATGCTTTGAACACAAAAGTGAAAATAAAAATATCAGTGGATATATTAATGACTATTACGCTATTTGTCCTTATGTGTTTCCAATATACCGGCAACAATAATCATGAAGTAGCAGGAGCAGCAATGTTGATTCTTTTCCTCGTTCATAATATTCTAAACAGGAACTGGTATAAGAATCTGTTCAGAGGAAAATATACAGCCCCCAGAATGCTTCAGACAATTGTTGATATTTCAATGCTGATTGTGATGCTATTGCAGATGATCAGCGGAATATCCATGTCCGGATATGTATTTACTTTTATACCCTTTGGATTAAGAGCATCGACTGCAAGAACAATCCATATGTTATGTGCCTATGCAGGTTTTCTGTTTATGAGCTTTCATATCGGTCTTCATTATGGAATGATTATGACTATGTTTAAGAAGATGCTTAGGTTTCAGACTGAGAACAAATACAGAATAATTTGTTTAAGGAGTGTTGCGGCAGGAATTGCCGTATACGGTATTTATGCATTAATTAAAAGAGATTTTATTAATTACATTACTATGCAGATACAATTCGCATTTTTTGATTATGAAGAACCGGTGATTTTCTTTGTTCTTGATTATTTTGCAATTATGGGAACTATGGTATTTATTGCATATTACTTACAAAGATGGCTGATTAGTAAAAATAAAGAAGTGAAAAAGCGGGACGCCGGAGTGGAACATTAAAACCGAATAGCCCTCTTGCCGGAAAGTATATTAGCTCAATCTATTTTGCAGGAGATTAAAAAATGTACATCCTCGTTCGCGATTTACTATTGAAATCATAAAAAATAAAAGATAAATTCGTAATGAATGATATTTTTTATAAAGATTATTGATGATATACTTAAAAGGTACAATAATTTGGTTTTATGAAAATTACGGAGGATAAATTGTGAATTTAAAAGCTGTTATATTTGATTTGGATGGAGTTATTGTTTTCACAGATAAATTTCATTATCAGGCATGGAAGAAGATGGCGGATGAAATGGGAATTTACTTTGATGAAGTGATAAATAACCGTTTGCGTGGTGTCAGCCGAATGGATAGTTTGGAGATTGTTTTAGAGCAATACGAAGGGGAACCTTTATCACAGGAGAAAAAACAACAATTAGCAGATAGGAAGAATGAGACCTATAGAGAGCTTCTTAAAACCATGACACCGGCAGATGTATCAAAAGAAGTGAGAGATACCTTGAGAGAGATTCGTGGCAGAGGATATAAAATTTCATTAGGTTCTTCCAGTAAAAATGCAAAATTCATTTTAGAACGTGTAAATCTCTTAAGCGCTTTTGATGCAATTTCGGATGGAACGAACATCACTAAGTCAAAACCAGAGCCTGAGGTGTTTTTAAAAGGAGCGGAATTCCTTGGAGAGAAACCGGAAAATTGTCTTGTAGTCGAGGATGCAGAGGCAGGGATTGAAGCAGGAATATCAGGTGGAATGAAGACCGCCGCTATGGGCGATGCCGTAAAATGTCAGAAAGCAGATTATACACTTACCACATTTGCAGACTTGTTAAAAATATTAATATAGAGAAGAGAGGGGCTGTCGCAAAATACAAAAATTCATTTTGCGACAGCCTCTTTTTTAATTATTTATTATACCGGTTTGATTTCTGCAAACCGAATTTCTAATGGTTCCAATAGTGCAGTGTAGGAAAGTGTATTCTTTTCTACTAATCGGTATTCTTTGTGATAACCGGGTACACAAAGTCCCCGCAATAAATTAGTATCCTGTGGGTTCAACGGAACACCACCCATACTAATCCACAAGTCATAACAACTGCCATGTTCCCGGTTTACGAAGTATTCAATGATTTCGTAACGTCCGTTTTCAAGCTGCTCTAAGCCCAGATTCACCTGTAGTCGTCTGGATATATCGAAGGCAGAATAACGGCTGGTCTCCGTGATGTCAAATAATTCACCGGAAGCAAACAGATTACCATAATGGATATAATTATAGGTGATAATCTGATAGCAGTCTTCCTTTCTGGTAATAAAATAGCCGTCCTCTGCCATAATCAATTCATTCCCCAGCATATTAGCAAAATAGAACGCATAGAATACATTTTTGCGCAGCCCATTCATGGTATAAATTCCAAGTCCTCCATGGAATAAGGTATCTGGCAAGGCATTCTCTTCTAACAAATCGGTAAGGCTCCAGTAGCCAAAGCTGTCTAGCCTGTCATAATTTTTAAGTAGATTTTTCATGATATAGCAGGATTTAAAGCAGGTGTCATTAATCAAATTGCGATGGGACAATGTAAAGTTCCATTCTGTCAGATAAATAGGAATATCGGGCAGATTCAGTGAAGAAATAATTTTTCGGATACTGCCAATCCAAAGAGAAAAATCGTCGGTCCTCTTTGGGAATGACGAAGAGGCAGCATGGGCAATGTAGAAGTTCTGATTATTCACAGAAGGAATGATATCAGAATAATAGTGCATATTCATAAACTCCGGAATACAATTATGTTTTTTGGTATAAGCCACAAAATTTCGTATCCATATATCGCTGCCCAGATTTTCCATATAGAGAATGGATGGAGAGCCAAAAATAATTTCAGGGCAAACTTTTTTTACTGTCCGATAGGTTATTTCATAAAAACGGAAGAAAAGGTTGTCATTACCAAAACCAAACATGGACTTTGGCGTTACCGGTTCGTTCCATACACAAAATGGCCAGGTAAGAACTTCCTTGATTCCATAACGTTCGATTAGATGCTTCGTAAAATCTTCAATTAACAGTTCCCATTCAGAAAATTCTTTTGGTGGGCTGGTGTTAAATGCGGAATAAAAGGTAGTTTTATTAAGGTCACTGGCAAGCTCTTTTGGCATGAAGGAAAGTTGAATTAAAGGTTTTAAATGGATGGACATCAGAAAGTCAAGTGCCATATCTACAAGGACGTAGTGAAATTGCAGCTTCCCTCCGGTACGGCTGACCACCATCATGTCATCAGACAGAATACCATGAAATTTTATATATTCATATCCAATATGTTCTTGTAGATCTCTCAGCATACTCTGAATGTTGGAATTAAGAAGCTCCTTGGCACGTCCTACTGTAGTGAATTTTTTAAAGGTATGTTTTAGTTCCTTCATAGGGGAAGCAACAGAAATACTGCTTCTGTTAATTTCATCAGTGTATTCACGGGAAGTATTGTAAAAAGATTCATCTATGTTTCCTAAATATTTGGTTAATTTATGAAGATAACTGCTTGGCTCAATAAGCAGGTAATTCAGATTCTCCGGCGTAGGGGCATTTAATCCCTGCATTTTTTTATCCTTACGGTAAGTGCTTGGCAGCATTTCATAACGTTTCTTAAAACAACGAACAAAGGAATGGGATTCTGTAAACCCATTTTTAATAGCAATAGCTTCAATTGAGTCATCCGAAGAAAGCAGGTCATTGACAGCATGAGAAAGCTTCACATTGGTATAATATTGTGAAAACTTGATTCCCATATGTTTATCAAAAAAATTAGAAAGGTATGGGACAGAGAGCTGTTCACTTTCTGCCAGGTCACTTAAACTGAAATTCTCTGCGTAGTGTTCTTGTATATAGTTAATAATGCGGGTAAGGCGCACCATATATTTTTGCTGGGTTTTCATGGCTTCTGTAGTGGGAACCTGAAAGTTAGACAAAAGTTCTGAAACAAGATAATAACACAGAGCATAATTTTTGTATTCAGCACCCTTTGCATTATGGGCGTTCTCCCGGATCATAGTGGCAATAGTAAAACGAATGCCGTTAAATTTTCCGGAGTCTGAAGAAGTACTGCTGTTACAGTCAAAGGATAGATTTTCTAACGAATTATCAAACTGATTCATTCGGGCCAAATCAATCTGAAGAGCAATCATAACTGCACTTTCAGAATGAATCTCATGAATGCTGTTGGAATTGATCAGAATAATATCTTCACCATTAAGCATATATGTCGTACCGTCTAATGTAATCTCAATGGTCCCTTCTAAAACCATGAGAAGTTCTAAGCTTTTATGCCAATGTCTTGCTACGAACCCCAGCTTATGCATAAATATCTTCAAAGGAATATTGGGAGAAAATTCAATAATCTCATGTCGTTCTTCTAACATCGTAGTTCCCTTCTGATTAAAAAATGTACATTATTTTCGTTTTGCTTTTAGTATAACAGCTTTAATCACTATGTAAAGACCTAAAATGTATAAAAATTAATATGCTTTTATACCAAATAACTACCCCAAACAATTTTTCTTATATTTTCTTAAAAAATGTACCTAAAAAGAAAAAGTGATGAACTGGGAGGAGAACGCTTAGGATGCTATAATTATCACAGTATCAGAACATCAGAAATGATTTCCATGACATGGAGGCAATTATGGAACAATTAATGATAGAAGTAAAGAATATGTGTAAAAATTTCGGCCCGACAAAAGCACTGCATAATGTGGATGTCAAATTTTATAGAGGACAGATTCGAGGACTGGTCGGTGAAAACGGAAGCGGAAAATCCACGATTACATCAATTATAGCCGGAATGCAGAAAGCAACCAGTGGAGAAATCTTTTATAAAGGAGAACCCTGGAATCCAGGAAGCATGGTAGAGGCGCAAAAAGCCGGAATCAGTATGGTATTGCAGGAAGCAAATACAATTTCAAACTGTACCATTGCAGAAAATATATTTGCTGGAAGATTTGATGAATTTTCAAAATTCGGTTTTGTAAATATGAAAAAGGTAAATGAAGAAGCACAGAGAATTCTGGATTCTTTCAATATTTCTCATATCAAAGCATTGGATAATATCAATCAGTACGGATTTGAAGAACGAAAGTTAGTAGAAATTGTACGCTGCGTGTCTGAAGATACAGATGTTTTCGTTGTGGATGAAACAACAACAGCATTATCCTTGGAGGGTCGTCAATTACTCTATAAACTGATACATAGATTGAAGGATCAGGGGAAATCAGTAATTTTTATATCTCATGACATGGATGAAATATTAGAGCAGTGTACACATTTAACCGTACTTAGGGATGGAGAAATAATAGGACACCTTGATCGTAATGAAATGGACATGCCAAATGCGGAGCAAG
Organism: Anaerocolumna xylanovorans DSM 12503; assembly: GCF_900143645.1. GTDB lineage: Bacteria > Bacillota > Clostridia > Lachnospirales > Lachnospiraceae > Anaerocolumna > Anaerocolumna xylanovorans. Next base: position 1,127,991 of record NZ_FRFD01000003.1, read on the forward strand.
TAATAAGATATATGATGGTAGGAAGGGAAATTGGAGATTCCTATTATAGAGAGGATTACGATTCCTCCCATAGTGAAAAAGTAGCTCTGGAGTTAAAGAACGTTAGCCTTGGGGCTATCAAAGATTTTTCACTTACTCTTCATGAAGGTGAAATTATTGGATTTGGCGGCTTAAGCGGATGTGGAATGCACGAAATCGGCAGAATTGCATTTGGGCTTGAAAAACCGGAGCAGGGGACAGTAGAACGTAATGGACAAAAAATTACAGGATGCCATGAAGCAATCCGCTCCGGTATAGGATACATCTCAAAAAACAGAGATATGGAAGCCTTGATTTTGGAGGGTTCCATTCAAGATAACATTACTCTCCCTTCAAAGACGGAATTATCGAAAGCTACTTTTATTAGTCCATTAAAAGAGAAGAAGATGGCAGATAAAGAAATTGAAGCATTCCGCATCAAATGCGGTGACGGAAAGCAATGGGTCAATACCTTAAGTGGCGGTAACAAACAAAAGGTATCATTCGCAAAATGGACGGCAAAAGGTTCCGATGTTATCATTATGGATTGCCCGACACGAGGCGTGGATATTGGTGTAAAACAGTTCATGTATGAGTTAATTAATGAAATGAAAAAGCAGGGAAAAGCAATTATCTTAATTAGTGAAGAAATGTCAGAACTGATTGGTATGGCAGATAAAATTATAGTTATGAAAGATTTCCTGATTACAAAGGAATTCATGCGAAACAAAGATTTATCAGAAACAGATATGATTGAATACATGATTTGATGAGTGCATACCAGGAGGAAATAAAATGTTTTCAACAGGATTCTTGAAAAAACATGTCTATGATTTGGCTGCATATGCGGGGCTGATAGCCACCTTTATCCTTTTTCTGGTTTTTAGCGGGGATAAGCTTACATACAACATGACAACGGTAATACAGGCCGGAGCAGTATATGCTGTCATTGCGCTGGGAGCAGTATTTGTATATTCCATGGGTTATATGGACGTTAGTGTAGGACAGCAGGTAGGTGTATACGCAATTTTAATTATTTTGATTACAAATCGAATGGGCGGCACCTTAGCGGGAGTAATAATAAGCTTTCTGGTTATCCTGGCAATTGCTATGGTGTGCGGTGCATTTAATGGTGCTGTTGCGGTATGGCTGAAATTACCCTCTATTGTAACCTCTCTTTTCTTAATGTTTTTCTTTACAGGAGCACAGTTGCTTCTAATGGAAAGTACGGGTACCAACTCCATCTCTATTCAGGCAACTATTAAACCTGCAGACAGAAATACTTATAATCTGGTTCTGGTTGCAGCAATCGTAATTGTAACATTGGCAGTAACCTATTTTTTTAGATTCTCAAAATTAGGAAAATACACAAAGGGAATAGGAGCAAATGAAATAGCAACTGCTCAAAGCGGTATCAATACATTGAAATGGAAGGTAGTTGCTTATATGGCGTTTGGAATATGTGTTGCAATCGGTACTTTTATTATGCTGATGCGCACTGGCAGTGCTGGAAAAGGAACAGGAAGCGGCTACGCTATGGATATCATGATTTGCCTGATATTGGGCGGAATGCCGTTATCAGGTGGCATGAAATCAAAAGTAAGCAGTGCATTAATTGGTACATTTACCTATGTGCTTTTGTCAAATGACTTAGCAACTATGGGCGTTAGTTTAAATATGATTAATTTTGTAAAAGCAGTTATTTTTATCGGAATCATATTTGTTACCTGTCGAAAAAAAGATAACGTTTTACCAAGATAAGGTTTTTACTGCATAGGCAGAAGAACATATACATTTTTAGAAAATAGGAGGTAAGAAAATGAAAAAGGTTATAAAAAAATTTGCAGCAATCTTGCTTGCAGGGGTTATGACCGTTTCCATGGCAGCTTGTGGAAGTAGTGAAAGTAATAAAGGTACTGGAGGTACTGGAACACAGACAGAGAATACGACGGGAACAGGAACTTCCGATGCGGCAGAGAATACAAAAAGTGTGGAAGGAAAAGACTGTACCATCGGTGTTGCCTTTTATCAGGATACCGGTCTTGCAGTGGATGCAACAAAAGCATATCTGGAATCTATGTCAGATACGTTAAAGGTTACATTTAAGTATACCGTTTTAACACAGACTGATGAGGCAGCTAACCTGACAAAAATTCAAGAATTGATTTCTTCCGGTGTAGATGGAATCATTTGTACCATGGATTTGGGAATGACTTCTATTATTCAGGAATGTGAAGCCGCAAACGTATATATCGGAGGATATCTTTGCGATTATAATACCTCCTATACTTCAGCATTTGATCAGGTATTTAAAAGTAAATATTTCGTTGGTACAGCATCGGATGGACAGAATCCGGATGATGTGACAATTGGAACCACTATGTTTAACAGTTTGGTTGAGTATAATAAAAGAAATACAGAAGCACCGATAACACATGTATCTATGGCTGTTTTTCCGGTATGGGCATTCCCATCACAGCAGGCAGGTGCCGACCAGTTTGTAGCAGCAGTGGAGGAATACAACAAAACAGCAGAGACCCCGATTACCGTAGATCCATTGGATGAAGAGACCGATGTATTAGCATTCTCTCCTATGAATACTACGTATTTCTCAAAACATGCAGATACTCAGGCAATTATTAGTTTTGCGGCAGGCAGTGCTTTTGTATATCCGACCATGGTTCAGGCAGGCGTAGATAAAGACATTAAATTATTTACAACCGGTTTTGACGGTGGTGAAGAAGCGAACTTTGGAACAGCCGGAACCGGAACCTATCAGCAGAACATGGTAACAGCTGTAGAATCCATTAATTATCCCCTCGTATTACTGTTAAACAAAATTAATGGTGTAACGTTTTCTGACCAGCCGGAAGTGGCTGAACGTATCAGTTCTTCTCAGATTGTTATCAACAGTGACGAAGATTTAGCAAAATTCCAGAAAAGTGTTTATTATACAAAAGCTGCTACAGACGCTATCTATTCTCCGGAAGATGTACTTAATATGACAGCTTATGCAAATCCATCTGCTACTTATGCAAACTTAAGGGATATGCTTGCTGCTCTCACAATTGATGATATTAAATAAGCAAATATAAGAAACGGCAGTGATGAAGGGGGATTAGTCCCCCTGACATCATCCGGATAATGAGGAAACGGTATGAAGAATTCAAGCAATGGACGAACTATTTTGAAAAAAATAATTTTATCAGTTATTTTTCCATTATTAATGTTTACGGTGATGCTCATCATTACAGCAAGCAATGATAAGTCCTATGTGAATGGAAAGTTGATATTTTTAACCACAGACTTGATAAAACAGGTGTTTATTAATTCCTGTATGACCGTTTGTGTGGCAATGGCAATCTGGTTGCAGCTTAAAAACGGAAGGTTTGATTTTTCTGGTGGGGCTTCAATGATTTTAACAGCAATTGTGGCAGGAAACATAGGAATCCAAACACAAAGTCCATGGGTTGCATTGATCATAGCAGTTGTATTGGGCGTTATCCTCAATTGCTTTACAGGTTTTATTTATATTGTAGGGAAATTACCGATTATCATTTGTACCATTGGTATGACCTTATTATATGAATCTCTTACCTATCTTGTTTTTGGTGGTCAGGGTATCAGAATTTTTTATTCCCAGGCGACTACTTCCATATTTGGAAGAATGCCGGGGGTTTTATTCCCAACAGCACTTGCAGTAGCAGCATTTGTAATATATAGCTATTTTACTTCCGCCGGCCGTAAGGGGAAGATACTTTCAAATAATCAGCGTGCAGGTGTAAATATCGGCATTAATGAAAAGAAGAATGTTTTTATTTCTTATATTTTTACAGGAATTATTATTGGATTAGCAGCAATTGTATATGTTTCACAGAATGAAGTAAAACCACAATCCGGACTTGCAACATCTGGAATTTTATTCTCTTACATCGTTCCGGTATTTATGGGAACGTTTATCGGACTTGCAAGCCTTGATGTAGTTGGAATAATAATTGCAGCTATAGGAATGGAAATTATGAATTACGGATTAAACTGTCTAAACCTGGGAGCCGGCGGCTGGCAGCAGATTATTATGGGAATATTTGTATTAGCTTTCTATGCATTCTCAGCACAGACAGATAAAATAGAAATTTTTCTGGCAAGATTCCAAGCAAAAAGATAGAAAGTGATGCGCAAATAGCAGAGGTAACTTATGATTGATTTAAAAGCAAAACCATTTTATTTATCAGACGAAGATATCAAGTGGGTAGAAGAGGCAAAAGCGTCTTTATCTCTGGATGAAAAAATAGGACAGTTATTTTTCCCCATTGGTTATTCACCAAATGAGCAGTATTTGCAGTACGAAATCTTAAACCGCAATCCTGGTGGACTAATGTTCCGCACGGGAAAATCAGAGGAATTGTTTTTCGCATATAGTTACTTACAGGAGCATGCAAAGATACCAATGCTTTTGTCAGCAAATTTAGAAGCCGGTGGTGATGGAATTGTGGAAGAGGGCACCGCTTTTGGAAAACAGATGCAGGCTGCTGCAACAAGTGATCCAGAGCAGGCATACCGTCTGGGAAAGATTAGCTGTAGTGAGGCACAGGCGGTCGGATGCAATTATGCATTTGCACCGGTGGTAGATATTGATATGAATTATCATAATCCCATCACAAATGTTCGAACTTACGGTGCCAATCCGGAAATGGTAAAGCAGTGCGGCCTTGCTTATATGCGGGGAGCAAAAGAGTGTGGATCAGCAGTTTCAATCAAGCATTTCCCGGGCGATGGAGTGGATGAAGTAGATCAGCATATATTAACAAGTGTAAATTCTTTATCCTGTGAAGAATGGGATCGTACTTTTGGAGATATTTATCAGACTTTAATTGATGCAGAGGCATTAACAGTTATGGCAGGTCATATCGCCCTGCCTGCATATCAGAAGAAATTTAATCCTGCTTCTCCTGATAAACTGATACCGGCGAGCTTGTCTCCTGAATTACTTCAGAATCTTTTAAGAGAAAAAATGGGATTTAATGGGATGATCATTACAGATGCGACACCAATGGCAGGATTTTTATGTGCAATGGACCGTGAAAAGTCTGTTCCATATTGTATAGAAGCCGGCTGTGATATGATTCTTTTTAACAAAGATTATGAAGAAGATTTAGGCTTTATGAAAAAAGGATATGAAACAGGAATCCTTTCTGAAAAACGCTTAGAGGATGCAGTGACAAGAATTCTTGCTGCCAAGGCAGCATTAAAACTGCATATTAAGAGAAAAGAAGGAACCTTGATACCAAAGAAGGAAAATTTATCCCTTATCGGATGTGAAGAACATAAAAAATGGGCAAAGGAATGTGCAGAGAAATCTGTGACACTGGTAAAAGATACCCAGAAATTACTTCCCATATCACCGGAAAAGCAGAAACGTGTATTATTTGAAATTATGGGAAGTTGTCCGTCAGAAGAGAGAGTAGCAAAACGCTTTATAGAGCGCATGGAACAGGAAGGCTTTGAGATGATTCCGTATCAAAAAGAGGTCTTTGATTTCTCCAAACCGATGCACTTTGAAACAGTGACTGAGTTTCGTAATAAATATGACTTGGTCATATTTATCGGCAATGTAGAAAATGCATCCAATAAAACCACAAACCGTTTAAATTGGCATGCACCTTACGGAGCAGGCAATAATATCCCATGGTTTGTAGAAATAGTACCGACAATGTTTATATCTCTTCAAAATCCCTATCACCTGTTAGATGTGCCTATGATAAAGACATATATCAATGCTTATTCCAACCATGACATGATGATTGATACCGTTGTGGAGAAGATAATAGGAAAGAGCCCGTTTGTAGGAAAAAGCCCGATAGATCCATTCTGTGGAAAAGAGTATCTTACATATTAAAATAATTAGATACTAATTTAAATTACCGCAAACAAGCAGGGAGAAAACAATGATGCAACAACAAGCATATAATCCATATTTACCATCCTATGAATATATTCCGGATGGAGAACCTTATGTATTCGGAGACCATCTCTATATTTACGGAAGCCATGATAAATTTAACGGAGGCAATTATTGCGAGCTAAATTATGTCTGCTGGTCAGCGCCGGTTGATGACCTGGGAAACTGGAAGTTTGAAGGGGGAATTTTCGACAAGAGAAAAGATCCATTATGCCCCAATGGAGATAGAAATCTCTTTGCTCCGGATGTAGCACTGGGCGCAGACGGAAGATATTATCTGTATTATGCATTTGATTTTCTTGGAGTCATGTCAGTAGCAGTTAGTGATTCTCCGGCCGGAACCTATGAATTTTATGGGCATGTCCATTATGCGGATGGAACCTTGCTTGGCAGCCGGGAAGGAGATGCTTTTCAGTTTGATCCGGGAGTACTTGTGGATTCAGACGGAAAAGTTTATCTGTATTCTGGGTTCTGTCCGGAACATGGACCATGGGAATACTTTGGCATGCCTGCACCGATAGTAAGAGGCGGGATGGTCATAGAATTAGAGTCGGATATGCTCACGGTTAAAAAGGAGCCGGATTATATTTTCCCATGGAAAGCAAATGGAAAAGGAACTGGTTTTGAAGGACACGAATTTTTTGAAGCATCCTCCATTCGGAAAGCCGGTGATAAATATTACTTTATCTATTCGTCAATCAATGGTCATGAATTATGTTATGCTACAAGTAATTATCCAGATAAAGAATTTACATATGGAGGAACTATTATTTCCAATGGAGACATTTATCTGGATGGCAGGAATGAGCAGGAAGCAGTTAATTATACCGGAAATAATCATGGAAGCATGATAGAAATCAGTGGGAAATGGTACGTATTTTATCACAGGCAGACTAACAGACACCAGTTTTCCAGGCAGGGCTGTGCAGAGGAAATCAAGATAGAAACAGATGGGACGATTTGCCAGGTTGAAATGACAAGTTGTGGCTTAAATGGTGGTCCCTTATGGGGAAAAGGGAAATACAATGCAGGAATTGCCTGCAATCTTTGGAGCAGAAAAGGCGCTATGAGATATGAATTTGGCGAAAAAGTTCCGGATTTTCATCCATATTTTACCCAGAGCGGTGAAGACCGTGAAGATAAACCGGAACAGTATATTGCAAACATGACTGAAGGTTCTGTTGCTGGATTTAAGTATTTTTCTTTTGAAAAGACAGCAGTCATTACTATTACGGTTCGTGGCAAAGGAAAGGGTGTTATGTGGATAGGCACCAAGGCAGGCGATAAAGATGTCGCAGCGATAGAGATTATGCCCTCTGATGAATGGTACAGATATAAAGGCCAATTGCAGGTACAGGATGGGAAAAAGGCACTGTATTTTACTTATAAGGGAACAGCCGCAATAGATTTTCTGGAATTTGAATTTGACCGGGAGGAATAAGACTATGAAGATTGATAAGGTGACCGATGTAGAGGCATTTTTTAAAGTAGTAGACTCCTGTAAAGGAGAGGTAGAATTAATAACAGGCGAGGGTGATAGATTAAATCTAAGGTCAAAGCTGTGCCAGATTATTTCATTAGCTACTTTATTCCCGGTAATGGCAGAGATTCCAAATCTGGAAGTTGTCGCACACGAACCGGAAGATATGGAAAAGCTGGCAAAATTTCTATTTGAATAAGTGCTGAGAGGGAATATTATGAGAGTGGTTGATACAAAAATAAATGGAATAAAAGACCCAATGGGGTTTTCCTATCCAATTATTAAATGTTCATGGAAAGTTGTAGAGGCAAAAAGCAGGTATCAGATTAATGCAAAAATCGTAGTCAGTGAGACTTCAGTGTTTGATAAAATTCTGTACAAAAAAGAAGGCCGTGATCTAAATTGCATTGGAGAACGTCTGGAAATTTCTCTAAAGCCACAAACACGGTACTATTATTATATAGAAGTGACAGGCGAGAATGAAGAAGTAGTCAGAAGTGAAACAGCGTACTTTGAGACAGGAAAAATGGCAGATTCTTGGAGTGCTGCCTTTATTGGTATGAAAGAAGAAGACCATTTTCATCCCATTTTCTTTCATAAATTTCCAACTCAAAAGAAGGTAAAGTCTGCCAGAATCTACGTTACAGGGTTAGGGTTATATGAAGCCTCTCTAAACGGATATAAAATCGGAGAAGATTATCTAGCTCCGTTTTGTAATGATTATAACAGCAGCATCCAGTACCAGACTTATGATATTACAGAAATCTTAAAAAGTGAAAATCAAATAGAAATCATGACAGGGAATGGCTGGTATAAGGGGCGGCTCGGGTATGACGGAGATGTAGAGTATTATGGAAATCGCTTTTTGGCCATTGCGGAAATTCACATTTCTTATGAGAACGGTTCCAAGGAAACAATTCTTACCGATGAAACATGGGAATACCGTGGCAGTGACATAGAAATGAGCGATATCTATGATGGAGAAACTTTTAATCATCTTCTCTGGGGGAATAAAGAAAATAATGCAAAGCCGGTGGAGGTGCTGAAAGAAAGCAATGAATTAAAGGCAATGCTGGTAGAGCGTTACAGTCTCCCGGTGAAAGTTAAAGAAACACTGGCGGTGAAGGAAATCCTACATACACCGGCGGGAGAGACCGTACTGGATATGGGACAGAATTTTACCGGTTATATGGAGTTCCTTCAGGAATTCTCAAAAGGAACAACAATTACATTGGATTTCGGAGAGGTATTGCAGCAGGGGAACTTTTACAATGCGAATTACCGTACAGCAAAATCAAGGTTTATCTATGTGTCTGATGGCAGGAAGGAAGTGGTCCGGCCACACTTTACTTATTATGGATTCCGTTATGTTAGAGTAACAGGCTGGCCTGTAGAAATTAAAAAAGAAAATTTTACCGGAAAAGTTGTGTATTCAGATCTAGATATCGCTGTAACAATAGAGACTTCCAGTGCAAAGCTAAATCAACTTGCAAGTAACTGTCTCTGGGGACAGAAGTCGAATTTCTTAGACATGCCTACGGACTGCCCGCAGAGGGATGAACGTCTTGGCTGGACCGGCGATGCACAGGTATTTGCTCCTACTGCATGCTTTAACATGGATACGAGAGCATTTTACCGGAAGTATCTTCATGACCTGCATATTGATCAGCTGCAACATGATGGCGCAATAGCCAATTATATACCCAATAACAGCAGAATACCCGGAGGCAGTAGTGTATGGGGTGACGCAGCAACCTTTATTCCTATGACTCTATATGAGTATTATGGAGATAGAGATGATTTGGAAGGCTATTATCCAATGATGAAGGATTGGGTGGATTATATTATTCATCAGGATAAAGAGAACGGAGAAGAACATCTTTGGAATTTTGGATTTCATTTTGGTGATTGGCTGGCGCAGGACGGAGTAACAACCCAGAGCATGAAAGGCGGCACAGACGATTATTTTATTGCGTCTGTTTATTACTATGCATCTGTTCTAAAAACCGCAAAAGCAGCAGGTATTCTTGGAAAAGAAACGGATATGAACCATTACCGCAATAAAGCAGAGAAAATATACCAGGCCATCCTGGAAGAATATTTCTCACTGAACGGAAGACTTACGATTGATACCCAGACAGCATATTTTCTTTGCCTGAAGTTCGATATCTATACCAGCAAAGACCGTATTATTACAGGGTTAAAAGTACGTCTGAAAAAGGACTGTTATAAGATAAAAGGTGGTTTTGTCGGTGCTACTATGATGTGCCGGATATTGGCGGAAAATGATATGGAAGATATGGCTTACCATATACTGTTCCAGGAGGGATTTCCCGGCTGGATGTATTGCGTAAACCTTGGCGCAACTACCATTTGGGAGCGGTGGAATTCTATTCTGGATGACGGAACCATCAGCGGAACAGAAATGAATTCGTTGAATCATTATTCTTATGGTTCCGTAATGGAATATGTTTATCGAAATATTGCAGGAATCCAGGAGATGGAACCAGGTTTTAAGGCTGTACGTTTTGCACCTCAGTTGAATGCAAAGCTGCAGTATGTAAATTTCACGTACGATTCTATAAGCGGGAAATATGTATCAAACTGGAAGCTAAATAAAGACGGAACAGTGACCCTTTACTTCGAAGTTCCTTTTGATTGTACAGCGGTAGCAATACTTCCCGGAACCAGAGGGGAACAAGTTAAATTAGAAGCAGGAACTTATGAAAAAACCTATCGTCCTGAATGTGATTACAGGAAATTATACAATATGGATACTCGTCTGGAAGAACTGGAGAATGATGAGAGAGCCATGGAAATCATTAAAAAAGAACTGCCCATTGCTTATGGCTTGATTCAAAGTAAAAATCCGGAAAATCTTAGTATGAGCATGAATGACTTACAGTTTATGACTTTTATGGGATTTCGACCGGAAATGGTGCAAAAGGCAGTAGAAAAATTATCAGACTTGATCTAAAACGTATTTAAGAGCTGGGGGCGGTTTTAAGCTTCCGGCTCTTGATTACTTTTGCGCAGCTAAAAAAAAGAGCTGAATTAATAAATTGGGGAATACCTTTCATAAAAATATACTTTTTTTCTCACAAAGTTCTCACATTTTCTGATTAAGTTAAAGCTATTGAAACAGAGTCATACATCCAACAAAAAATTATTAGAAGAGAATAATAAGGATGGAGCCATAATTCATGATGGACTTTTTGTTAATGAACTTGATATGGATGTGATAACAGATTACCAGATTACACGGAAGGGAAGTAAACAGTCAAAATAGGTGATTATGAAAAAACATAAAAGAATTGCAATGGTCATATTATTGGTACTCGCCTGTACAGGCTGCAGTACTGCCAGTTCAGAGAGATCTTCTGAGATATCCGACAATGCAGTTAAGCCACAGAATACGGAAGAAGTTGTAACCGGCGAGGATACAGGTGAGATGGATACAAAGGATTATGTAGTGGATGGCTCTAAGGTTTACCGGGATTTTGTTGTTGATAGTGTGCTTTACTCTGAATCAGAGGGCGAAATCCATTACTGTGTCTACATTCCAGAAAGCTACGACAAAAGCAAGCCATATGCATTGTTTGTTACATTACCCGGCTACGAAGGCCTTTATTTTCAGGGTGTGGCTGTAAATATCAAAGCAGAAGAATTTGCTTTTGAGGCACAGAACTATAATGAACAAATGATTATCGTTGCTCCGCAGTTAGATGACTGGGGTGCAACATCTGCGAATCAGACAATTATACTAACAGATTATTTCCTGAATCATTACAATATTGATCCGGATAAGGTGTATATCAATGGTTATTCCGGCGGAGGTGAAACCTTGTCCCTTGTATTAGATAAGCGTCCGGAACTTTATACTGCGGCTTTAATGTGCAGCTCCCAGTGGGACGGAGGATATGATGCCCTGGTAAAGGCAAGAACCCCTGTGTATTTTGTTATTGGAGAAAGTGACGAATATTATGGTTCCAAACCCTTTCAAGAAACTTATCAGGAAATTTACAAAATGTATCAGGAGCAGGGACTTACCGAACAGAAAATTGACCAACTACTGGTACTCAATATAAAGGATGCCGGATATTTCAATGCAGGTGGAATTAGGAATCAACATGGTGGCGGTGCGGCTTTGTTTTGTAAAGATTCCGATATCATGGGCTGGTTATTTCAAAAGTAGAATATCCGGCGAAATCATTGAAGAATAAAGGAGAAACCACATGAGAAAATTATCATTTATAGCCATATTCATGAGTATTGTACTTTTGGAAGGATGCGGTAGAACCGATACATTGGGTACCACTGATTCAGCGAAAAACAACCCAACTGCAGTTGGAGCATCGGAACAAGTACCGACATCTGCAGACGGCAATATTCTGATCGCTTATTTTTCCCGTGTTGGCAATACGGATTTCCCTGATAATGTCGATGCAGAATCATCTGCCAGCATCCAATTGGATGGAGATGAAATCCTTGGAAATTGTGAAGTGATTGCGAATGATGTTCAAAAGGTGATAGGTGGAGATGTTTTTCTGATACAGACTGCCGATAAGTATCCGGCAGATTACAAGAAAACGGTAAAGCAGAATGTGGAGGAACAGGAGAAAGGATATTTGCCTGAGATTGCCGGGAAAGTGAAGAATATGAAGCATTATGACCGCATCATACTGATTTATCCTACATGGGCGATGTCTCTTCCACAGGCTGTAGCCTCTTTTTTAGATAATTATGATCTGACTGGAAAAGATATATATCCAATTAATGTCAATGGAGGTTATGGTGCAGGAGATACAGTTAGTCTGATTCGAGAACATGCCAAGGGAGCAAAGGTGGATGATGGAATCGCGATTAATGCACAGGAACCTACTTCTGCGGAGGATAAAATAAAGGAATATCTTCTTGAATAATATTCAAACCTCATCTTCCTTTACTAAGAGAATCATAGTGGCATATTTTTCAAGAGGTTGCAATACAAATTTTACCAATAATGTTGATACAATATAATTGGCAAGTTTGAATGTTGTAAATAAAGGAATACTTGATGTTTTGAAATACCAGACACGAAACTAAGGGAGGCACAGAGTTATGAAGAACTGTATCTAAATGTAATGGTACTGTTAGTCATAAGGACGTTCCCATCAATTCCCTATTCACATGATATTATGGTGCCCGGTAAATGGTATTGCCTCTACTCCAACGGTTCACTTACGTTCAGTGTGTAATTTGACACTATGAAGAAGCTGCTACCTGTATGGAACATACAGGTAGCAGTAAAGAAACATTAACAGAGAATGTGACACATATCAACCAACAGAATAAATCAAGGGCAAACCCATCGAAAGGTGGGGACGCAAAGCCGTAGGATCTAAGACGTATGATACGTTATGATAGCCTGGTTGCCGAGAGTCATGCAAAAAAGCCTGCCCTTTATTAATAAGGGTGGGCTTTTGTGTTTTTCTGACTTTTGACGAATGATTTTTGGGTATCAGGAGAAGGGCTTTTGTCATGCTTTTGACGAAGGGGGGACTACTATGTTAATTCCCTGCAACAAGCCCTTTTGACCCTTTTGAAGGTCGAAATAAAGACGGCACTTTTCGTTCATACGCCATCTTACCAATAGGATATCTATTTAAGCCAGTATTTTGCTATAGGCAAAATGCTGGCTTTTTCTTTTCGACATTTTTTTATCATTCTCGACCATTATTTTCCAATTTGCAGCGACAACATATAAATACATTCCAGAAGCATGCTATGAGCCCACGTTGCCGTTCCCCTCCTTTCGATTCTGAATTTCTTAAAAAAATTCAGAAATCGGAGGAAAGGACATGAAAATACATAATGACGGCATTGGAGAGTCCAATGTTTTGCAAAACCAGTTTACGGCTTATCTTGTGACAGCAGTAAGGCGGCAAAAGATACAGTTTTTACAGACCAAATCCAGAAGTATGAAATGGGAAATTCCACTGGATATGCAAGAGGAAAGAAAGGAACTGCAGTTTGAGCAGGATTTGACACCTCATTTGCCGCTTTTGGAACAATTGGAAAACAATGACCTCAGACGGGCGCTTGTACAGCTTAAAGACCAGGATCTTCTGATATTGACCAGAAAGGTACTTGATGAACGGTCTTTTCAAGAGATTGCAAATGAGACTGGTGTTGGTTATAAGACGGTTACTTCCATCTACTACAGGTTGCTTCAAAAGCTTCGCAAGGAGTTGGGAGGTGAGGAACAATGAATTTCAAGGAATTACTGCTTTTAGCAAAAAGTAATGAAGCTTTGGCTGTCAAGCAATTGGTAGAGATGTATAAACCATTGCTGATAAGAGAATCTATTATAGATGGGGTTTTTGACGAGGATCTTTATCAGGAGCTTCAATTGACACTGTTGCGCTGTGTCCAAAAAATAAAAGTATAAATTTTTTACTTGTTTCTACGAAAACAGCAACAATAGTTCTGTGCCTATCAGGCGTAAGAGAGAAGTGGACAAGCTGACTCTTACGCCTGAACTTTCTGTACCTTGGCGATTTTTACAGTATTTCATTGTATCTTCAGCATTTATATCTTTTGTTTTCAAGTAGTTATAGGGCTGGGCTTGTTAGGTGCCTTATCTACAAAGGCTGCATCCGGCAAATTTCTACTAAGTGCTGTCTATTTCATTTTTAATGTCACTTACTGCTATCAAGGGAATCAGGAAAAAACTTCTCCAAAACATCCATACAATCTTTAGAGGTATAGCCCCAAAGCACAGAGCTTAAAGCCTCAATCGCTTCCTGACGTTTGCGGTAATATGTACGGAATGAGATATTACGAATGTGCGGTTGCAGTTTCTCAATGATTTCTTCTACATTACGTAGTTGCTGTGGGGATAAAAAGGTATAATAGAGAACCCAATAATAGCTTTCCCCATATTTGTGCTTGCTGCGTAAAAGATCAATTGCCGTTTCCATCAATTTCAGCATCCGGTGGCTGCGTTCAATGCACTTTGCATGATGCTCCAGGCTGCTGCCCGACAAATCAGCACCGGCAAGATAGATAGAGTCCAGAAAATCCTCAATGCTGGAACCAAATTCAATCTGAAAGCTATTCCGTACCTGTTGTACAGAAAGTTCCAGGCTCCATACCACATCCCTGTATTTTTTTAGCAATTTCCAGGTGTCATGAAACAACGGATCTTCGACTATTTCCTGGTCTACATTCTGCAGCTTTATTTTATCATTATCCTTCATGGCAAAATCCTCCTCATCGTCATATTTTTGAAATGGGGCAAAGCCGGAGCTCGAAATGATACAGCTCGATTTCCCCACAAACAATAGTCAAACGGTACTCCCTAAAAGCTTCCTTGCAGTCGTGAGATAAGGGAGATAACTTATATATGGAATTGGAGCAGTCACAGCAAGCAAGTCCGCCTGCGGAAAGGATTTGCACCACTTTTCCGATGATTCTGCAGAAGCGCGTTTTTGATACGCTAATATCTTTTTCTGAAACATATATCTGTTCCTCCGTAATAGCGGCCTCCGATTCTGTTTCAGCACCATACGGAACAGAAATCTTTATGTTGAGTGACATAGCAACCTCATCCTTATCAATCATAATGTCTGAGATTTGGAACATAGTGGAGAGATAATTATTTAAGTAGATGACACTTCCATGTCGGCCAGGAAAGGACAGCACGGAAAGATAATTCTGATTTGAAAGTTTTTTTAGGATTCGGCCAACGGTAGCTTTTGACAGCCCCCAGCGGCGCGCGAGTTCAAAATAGCCGATCAACGGGGAACCAGTACCATTTCGCATATAAACGACCGGTCCGATGTCAGACCCATGTACTTGCTCGTCGTTATAGATGGTGTGCATCCACATATCCAGCAACATGTCCATCTCGGAGCATTTTCCGATACTAATCAGCTCCGCTACCTTAGAAATTGGGAAAAAGAAAAAGCCCGCATCCTTTTGGCATGGGGCATTGTAATCGAGGACCGTATTGTGCTTTTTCCAGTCTTGTATACGGAATTTTATCACATTACCACGCCCGATCCGGGAATAGGTAATGTGATGATGTTCCTGTAAAAGATCCAGAATCTTGATCGTTTGGTAATTGTAGCGTGTTCGGAACCAGCCTGCCAGTTCGGACAAACGGCAGACCCATTCACCAGGGTAGACCGTATAGCTGATTCCATCTATCCTTCGGTATGAGGTGCGGAAGTTTGCATAAGAGCAAAGGACCACAAAATAAAAAAGACCGGAGCATCCATTTATGCGAATGCTCCGGTCTTCAATCAGAGTTTGTATAAACTGCCGATAAATCCGGCACCGTGGATAGTCCACAATTTGCTTGATTTCAAGTTGATATTCTGGCATACAAAAAGCCTCCTTTAATTAGTTTTTATTTGTTTTGACTGTGTCCAGAAAGTTTAGTGCATCGGCTTTTTGTATGTTTGTTTGATTCTGAATTCTAATATAATAATATGAGCATAGAAAATCAATTAAATAAATTTTGGGAATACGGTTAACGCTTCCGGTAAATGCCTTTAAATGACCGCCTTTAATCCAGTTACCGACTGCGGATGTGGAGAACCCGGTCATTTGCGAGATTATTTTTGAAGTAAGTAAATCAGGATATTTCTTATGCTTTTTTTCATAAAATTGCCGTAACTGCTCTGTACCATTGGCGTGTATATATTCGCAAAGCCAATCGACATATATTTTCTTTCGCTGGCGTGGGGTTTTACACTTTGAAGAGAAAATACCGACTGGCAGTATAGCATCTATTTCTCCGGCATCAAGCCGTTTTAGGTACTCAATCACATCTGTCAGCTTTATTTTAAAGCGACGTGTCTTTTTCCCTGAGTCCTTACAAGGGACAATTTTGTTCTCCAGCAGCCACTTTGCTTTGCGTTTAGAAATATGGCAAATCCGATAGAACTGATCTAAAGTAATTATATCAGTATACTGATCCTGAAGATAAGAATGTTCATTGTTCATATCAAGTCACCTCCGAATTTTTGTCAATGGTAGGTGGTGGAACTTGATAGAATTTTCTTTCCTCTTTCTTTCCTATGGGAAAAAAAGAGTCATTTTTGTATGATTTTTTGCTAATGCCCGGTGGGTTCGAATTTTAGGGCATTTTTTAAATCTATTCGCTAAAATACCCGGATTTCAAAGGTTTTTTAAAGTCCATGAGAGGGTATCATAATACTCAATATTCCACGAAAGTGCATGAAGCACGTAACACTCGAAATCAAGTTGTCCGCAAGGGCACGTGGGTTCGAATCCCACCGTCTCCGTCAAGTAGCTGTAAGTCCGAACCTTTGATTTATGAGGTTCGGATTTTGTTTTATTGCTCCATCAATAAAAAATATAATTTATTATGCAAAGGAGAAGCAATCTCCTTTTTCAGCCAGACTTCAGTTGACTTTGTGGAGGCTCTCTTTGGTATATAGAATTATAAAAGAATGATATAATTTCAGAAATTCCGGAAATAGTAAGCCGGAGAGTAAAACTCAACTTAAAATATGATGCATAATAGGAGAAAATAATCTAAGAGCCTGCTCCTGGTGATATTTATCAGAGATTAATTTTTCCCGTCAAAACACCATCATAGAATTCTTGTTTGCGATTAATAAAAGCAATACTTTCTTCAATACTTTTAATTTCTTTTAAAAGGCTCTTTTTTTACTGCTAGAATCGTTTTCCTTATCTTAATAAAGAAGGTCCTTCTAAACATAAATTTAAATATTCTTTTATTTCTTTGATACTCAGGCCACATTTTCTCAAACATTGTAAGCTGCGCAGCCAATTCAAATCCCTATCATCAAAAATACGGCAGTTGTTTTGGTCCCTTTTTACATTGGGTACTAAGCCTTCATTGCAATAATATCGTAGAGTTTCATAAGGCATATCATGTATGCCAGATAATGCAAGGAGGAAAATAAAATGAACGTATTATAAGTTCGTCGAGCATCACGTCAGCATCCACCGTGTAACTGGTGAATGCACTTGCTTATATCAGAACGAAAAACTCGTCTGCATAGACATAATCTCGCTACGGTTATGAAAAAGAGCTCTAATTTTATAAAGTCATTGACATTTATCTCAATAAGGTATAACATAATAGTATATCCATTAGGTAACACATATATGAACCAGATATATCAAAAAACTGCACTATCAAGAAGTTGGGACTTTACCGTTTCAAAACAAGAAGGGAAATCGTGATTCATATGAAAAACAACAAAGCTGTAAACACTGTGGAAAATATGAAGGACTCTATTCAAACTGCGGCAAAAACCGTCAGCAATGCAGCGGACCATGCGACAGAGAAAGTCAGCGACGCAGCAAGCCGTGCGGCGGCAAAAGTTGCTAAAGCGGATGAACGAAAGGATAATATTGGAAAAGGAATAAAAGAAGGATATCAAGAAATTAAGAAGGATATTCAAAGAACTGCTCAAGACATTTCAAAAGAACTAAAAAAATATTAAAAGCAAAGGGTGCTAGGGTTAGCACTAAGGAAGAGAGGACACACAAAATGTTATGGTTAATATCAATTATTCTCATTGTTTTATGGATTCTGGGCTTAGTCACTTCGTATACACTGGGCGGATTTATACATATTCTTCTGGCAATAGCAATTATCATGGTTTTGGTAAGAATAATTAAAGGGAAATAAATTTACTGTCTAAGTTTTGTTTTTCATTCGCGACCGGCTAAGAAGCAAATAGCAACCGGAACTTGAATGGTTGAACAATTCCAAACCATAAAAATAAGTATATTCCTTTTATGTGTTTACCCGATTGGTTACCTGTTGCGGATTAGAAACAACATTTACAATTAGAAAATTTGTTAAAAGTATTGGAGGTGCTTCATATGGTAAAAATGATGGGTTTTATTCTTAGCCTGGCTTTCCTGGCAACAGGCTTTCTGGGCTTGACAAATCTGTTGCCGGTATTTACAACTTATCCCGTTTTAGCCAATATCGGGGCAATTATCCTGGGTATATTGGGTCTACTGATCTTGATATATGCTGGACGGGGCGGAGAAACCGCACATCAGAAAAGAGAACACTCCCAACAGAAAGAAGAAAATGTGCAGCTAAGAAAAGAGGCATCCGATCAGTCAAAAAGAGAAATAGAGCAATTAATAAAGGAAAATGAGCAGCAGCGGAACATAATCGAGCAACATGCCTTGCAGAACAGCAGTGAAAAGGGTATTTGATAAGCACCTCACTGCTAAAGCATTGTTACCGGTACGCACCGTTTTAGAACATAAAAATGCGGGACCGGATATCAGTATCAGTACATCAATACAAGCCACAAAGCTGTTATAATAATGGTTGGACTTGCGAATAATAATATTCAAAAATAGAGAAAGGGTTGTGGAAATGAGCAAAGAACGGGCAGCAGAATTAAGGAATATTGAAAAAGATAATTATGAACTAATCATAAAGGAAGTCGTTACTGGTATTTCTAAAAATGTTCAAAATAAATATAATACAATTAATCTCCAAAAGATTCCCGATCATGTAAGCTATTCTAAGGTTGAAAAATATCTTCGTTCTATAGGTGTTGAAATCACTCGAAAAATGTTTTTTACATATCTCGCGGAGAATCTCATCCCCGCGGAGCAGGAAGTAAAAAACTCCAGATACTCCTATTACACAAAAGAACAGATTCTTTACTATATTTTAATAGACATGTTCAAGCCAATATTGCCATTAAGCAAAATAAAAGTCCTTTTTGACGATCTCTTAAAACCAATGATCGCTGAAAGAGGGTTAGAATCCACATTTAAAACACTGTGCGGACTAATAACTTATATGGTGGAGCAATTCAGTGAGACTGCGACATCTGTAATAGGAAATAAAGAGTTAGGGGCAACAGATATTGCGCTGAAAACATTGGGAAATATTGGTGACGGCGATCCAAAAGCACTTTCATATGTTGCGCAGTATACGAACCTTGTGACATTGTGTATGGCAAAGGGGGCTCTGGATTTTTATAAACATTCACCCAATACACTATTGGAATAGAAGTATGCATGGTTGACACAGATGCTCAAGATACCATTTTTCAATTTTTGTGAAAAACCACATGCGGGATGCTATAAATTTAAACTGACAAACCCCCAAGTTTTGCGGATACAACACATTTAAAAACTTGTATGAATAGTAAAAAATGCAGAAAAGGCTTGCGGAAGGAAACCATAGAAAGAATTTTGGCACAGCAAAAAACATGAATTCTAATATATGCAAATGATAGGAAAAGCCCGGATGGAAATGAAGGTGGGGCTTATTTTTGCATATATGAATCTCAAAAAGCTGGCAGGAATACTGTAGAGGAAGGGACTTTTGAAGAAAAGTATCAAAATTATTTCGGTAGTATAATTTCTATTTTTTCGTCAAGAGGAATTATTTTTTCTTTACTAGTGGCATCGTATTGATATATTCTTGGATAGAGATATAATTTGGTGGCTTTTTCGCTTACATTATTATAAAAATATTCAGAAGTATTTTCACTGGCAGATGCACCGTAAAATGCTGCTTCCTCTCCGGATTCATCATATGCCTTGAAGAAACACCACATATCAGAGGACCTCTCGCGTTCATAATCACATTCAATGCGCATATACAATCCATTCAGTATAATTTGCTTTACTTTAATTGACTTATCCAAATAGGAGAATTCACGGTTTACTTGAATAATTGTTTCATTATATATTTGGGTTGGCGTATATTCAAATTCAAAGTCTTGTGTAAGCCCCTGATTATCATCATTTGATTTATAAATAATATTTATAGAAATTTTTACCGTTTTATTAAGATAATTTGAAACGGTATCTGCATTTTCCTTTGTTAAAACAGCTAACGTCGTGGAAGATAGATCATTGCTCAAAGCTTTCACATTATATTCGGACTTATACTTGTAATGTTGATTTTGGTCGAAAACCATAGCATAAGATATAGCCTGACCGGGGATTGAGGTATTATCATCTTTCCTTAGATCGTATTTTAATAGTATTTCCTGGTTTTCAAAAACAATATTATAAATATTTAATGTCAGATTATTTGCCGATATTGATTTTATAGGGTTTCCAGCATTACCTCCCATATTTTCAAAATTCTGAAATATGATATTGGAAAAGCGTTGATTCAAAGAATCATGCGTTACCCTAATGGGACTGAAGAACAGTGTAATAGTAATAAATATCAATAAAGAAATTAATAATTTTAGAATTAGGAATTCCTTGTCCACTATGTTCATTTTCTTAAACATATTATCCTCTTTTCAAAATGGAAAATAGTTATTTGTTATTTATTAACTGTTAACCAATCTTTCAACTTCTGTTTATCACATTCATTTTACCATATATGAAATATTTTACAACAAATTACCGGGGAAATATTTTTTCCTGTATTTCTAAT
This sequence comes from Anaerocolumna xylanovorans DSM 12503, assembly GCF_900143645.1. Classification (GTDB taxonomy): domain Bacteria; phylum Bacillota; class Clostridia; order Lachnospirales; family Lachnospiraceae; genus Anaerocolumna; species Anaerocolumna xylanovorans. The sequence continues at coordinate 1,148,877 of NZ_FRFD01000003.1, forward strand.
ATCAAATCTTTGATTTGATATTCCTGAAAGGAATTAATATGAAATTATGAACTGTAGGTGTATATTTTCAGAACATCGCTAAATTTGATTAGATAATTATAAAATTATAATTGACATTATAGTTATATGTATATTATAATAAAAATACAATTTGATAATTGTCTAATCAAAAGGAGAGGTATATGAATACTGAATTAATAAGAAAAATCGTGAAAGTAAGCGGTGTAACAGCAGGAGAGTTGATATTGGTTCAGTTCTGGGGAGAAGACTCTGATATTGATATTATGCATAATTTTGCGGTTGCTGTGGCAGAACTTGGAGCTTCACCCTTTGAATTACAGCAGTCAAGAACTCATAACAGAAATGTTTTTACAAATGCGAAAAGAACAAGTTTTGATGACAAATATTATTCTATCTTTGAAAATGTTGATGCTGTCATAGATGTATTTATCTATCAGCCTGTGGTATTAAAGCATGAAATTACAGCAGAACAAATGGATTGCTACAAAAATTATATGAAAAAGTTATTTGAGTCTTTAATGAAGAAGAAAAGATTTACTCAAATCCGTATTCCATCCATAGAAAATGCACTGGAATCAAATTTGAGTGCAGAGGAATATATAGATCGGATGACAAAAGCATATGATATCGACTACTTAAAATTAAAAGAAATATGTGAGGAGAAAATAAATGAATTAGAGGCTGCGAAGGAAATTATTTTACATACAGGTAATAATTGCAGTTTAAAACTGGTGACAGAGGGCAGAACCTGGATTGCTGACTGCGGGGACGGGGACTGGCCATGCGGTGAAGTATATATCGCTCCCATTGAAGAAGAAACAAACGGTACTATATTTTATAATAAATTGTTTATAGAAGATACTGGTGTATTTGAAAATGTTATATTAACGGTTGAAGCCGGTATAATAACAAACAGCAATCATGAGCAGGTGAATCACTTCCTAGAAAGCCTCCTCAAAGAAAACCTGACTGTTTGTGAGCTTGGATTTGGCTGTAATGAAAATATCACAAGTATGTGCGGCTACACAGTATTGGATGAAAAAATGCATGATACCTTCCACATTGCAATCGGTGATAACCGGATGTTTGGCGGAAAAAATAAAGCTGATTTTCATATGGATCTTGTTGGCGCCGGGAAAGTAGAAATGGTAAAATAGGAGAAGATTATATGCATGAGAATGGGAAAATAGAATTTTTAGAGTATCTGGACTTATCCTTTAAAAGCACACAGGATGAAAGTATGAAATTAATGCAGGAATATAGGAATGATGATGCCAATTTTATAAAGGTAAAGGGTAATATTTATCAAATTTTTAAGACAGTGTTTCTGGGAGTGGCTAATCAAAAAGCTCTTGATAAAGAGGCGGTTAAAGAGTTATTCGTATCCAAGATGGAAACTATTCCTGCTAACTGGAAGAAATCCTATGAAAATGCCAGAAAATTTAACGATATAGAAAAAATTACGATTGAGGAAATAAAGCTGCAAACCTTAGAAGAAATACAGAGTACATTTTTAAGGATTTGGGAAAGGAGTTAGGTTGAAAAATAAAGTTTCAACTATGTATTCAGGAATATCAAATCAAAGATTTGATATTCACGAAAGGAGTTAAAATGACAGAAGCAGATGCATTAAAACTATTTAAAGTCCTGGCCGATAAGTCAAGAATGAGGATTTTAAAATCCCTGATAATAGAAGATATGTATGTGGAAAGGCTGGCTGAAAGACTAGCTCTCACTCCCGCAACTATTTCCTTTCATTTAAAAAAATTAGAGGATGCAGGTGCTGTTACTTCCTATAAGGATCAGTATTATATGATGTACTCCCTATGCAAAGATATCTTTATGACAAACATTTTGGAAATTATAAAAGAAGAAGCTGACAATGCAGAGGAGCAGGAAGAACGCGATAGGAACTATAGGAAGAGAGTAATTGATTCATTCTTTGAATATGGTAAATTAAAGTCAATACCCGCACAGCGGAAAAAAGAACGAATCATCTTAGAAGAAATCGCAAAGTCTTTTGAAAAAGGAAAAGAGTATTCGGAAAAGGACATAAACATAATCATTGCTGACTTCCATGATGACTTTTGTACCATACGAAGAGATATGATTTCGGAAGGAATATTAGAAAGAAATGGTAATATTTACAAAGCCATATAAAATAAAAGAGATGAAACGCGGATAAATTATTTCCAAGAGGAGTGTAATGTATTCTAACTAATATAAAGTCAGCCCGCATTACACCTTCCTCTTAAAGTATCTCAATCTCTTGGCAGCTTAATATAGTGGTGGGTCTATAATTTCAGAATCTGTATCTAAGCAGCTGCCGCAATTTTCTGAACTGACTTCTCCGTCCTGATTTGCATTCTGTCCGCATTTTCCCGCAATCTGTCCGCCTTGATTGGCGTTCTGTCCAGCTTTGCCGGAAATCTGCCCGCCTTCACTAGCCCTTTGTTTCAGACCGGCTTCACTGCCTTCGTTTGCATTGTTATTAGTGTTATAAATGGTGATATAGATGGATAATCCATCTTTATCATGCTTGAAAACAATTCCGTTATCCGGGCATTCTTCTGTATTATTGTTGATTTCACTGGGCCTATTCTCTTCACACATTATATTTTTACTCCTTCCCTTATTATTACATTATATAATATGCCGTATAGTTTCAAAATTTGACAAATATCGACGATTAGACTTCCTTCTTTTTTTATGGTAAAATATAGTGAATAAATTGCAGTCAGAATATTAATGATATAGGATATACAGGAGGAAATAACTATAAAAAATATACCAAACATTATTACTTCAATAAGGATCTTGTTTTCTGCTATATTACTGTTTACTGTGCCCATGTCAGGTTTGTTTTTCCTTCTCTATATCATATGCGGAGCCAGTGATATTCTGGATGGATACATTGCCAGAAAAATGAATTCTGCCAGTACCTTTGGGGCAGTTCTTGACAGTATAGCTGACTTTCTGTTTACAGCTGTAATCTTATTTAAATTGATAATGATTATAAAGCTGGCATTTTGGATGCTAATCTGGCTGACGCTTATTGTAATAATCAAGATAACCACCCTTTTAATTGGTTTTAAGAAATATCATTCTTTTGCCTTTTTGCATACATATATGAATAAAATAACAGGAGCGCTATTGTTTTGCTTTCCCTTATTTTATGTTGCATTAGGAATAGTTCCAACCGCTTTTATGCTGCTTGGTACGGCAACCATTGCCGCAGGTGAAGAATTCATAATTAACCTGACAGCCAGGAAACTTAACCATGATGTGAAATCTATTCTTAGGAAGTCAGGCAAAGAATGAAGAAACACTTTTATCAGATTTTATGCCGCTGTGAGCGGCGGAATGAGGTGAATTATGAAGGAAGAATTAATTGATGCCGATTTTAATGGCTGTGTATCTGTAAGAAAGAATGGCAGGCATATTTTGAATAAAGCTTTTGGATATGCGGACCTGGCCAATAAGATACCAAATCAATTGACCACCAGATTTGCGACAGCATCCGCCGGAGCGTTTACCACTGTTATTGATATCGAAAAGTTTTGGGATGCCTTATTCTCTTATAAGCTGCTGTCAGCTAAGATGACAGGTGAAATGTTAAAGGTACATAGCGGGAATGAGGAAGAAGGCTATTATGGCTATGGCATCTGGCTAAGAAAGGAAAAGGATGATACCTACTCACCCTATTTTCAGGGCTGTGATCCTGGTGGAAGCTTTATAACCTGGTATCATCCGGCTGAGAATAAAAACATCACCCTGGTGAGTAATCTGGGCTGCAATGTTTGGAAGCTTTTAAGAAATTTAAAGGATACTATATAAGGAGATGTTTAATAATTATTTTAATATTGTTGAAATAGAAACAAAAATTTAATATAATGTTGTTAATGTACCAACGGGTGGGAGGACAGGCCATGAACAAAGAAGAACAGGTCATAATGGGTTTCAGGGATTTATATAACAAGATGGCTTGGCTTAATAATTTTAAGATGAAAGACAGTTTTAAGGGGTATAAGTCTTCTGAAGTACACTGTATCGAATACATTGGAAAAAATTTAGATCCCAACGTGACAAAACTTGCGGAGTCCTTTTATATGACTAGCGGTGCCATAAGTAAAATGACTAAAAAGCTTATAAAAAAAGGCATTATCGAAAGCTATCAGAGGCCGGATAACAAAAAAGAAATCTATTTTAGGCTTACGGAACAAGGGGAAGTAATTTATAACATTCATGAGGAACTGCACAAAGAGTTTCGTGAGCGGGATAAAGCCGTATTTGATCAGGTAACTGAGGAACAATTTGACAGTATGCTTAGCTTCATAGAAAAGTATAGCGGGCATTTGGATGCAGAAATAAAGAAATTGGATACCGATATTAAATCGGAATAAATTTGAATAATGAAACTGAAACCACAGGCAGCCTGACTCTATTGAGAACAGGCTGCATTTTTATTGCTATTATTTTGTTGACAAGGAAACAAAATAATGATATGATGTTTTTGCTTCCAAGGAAGCAAAAATACAATTTTTGAGAGGAGAACTCAAGTGTTTAAATTTAGATCATACAATGAACAGAGCACAGAACAAACCGTAGATAAACACGCTTTAATATTCGGTCTTATCTCTGTGTTTCTTTGCGGAATAGGCTTCAGTATCATAACACCTGTCGTACCATTCTTAGTGCAGCCTTATACAAGCAATCCGGGAGAACAAGCTACAGTTGTTACGCTGCTGACCTCTGTTTATGCAGTCTGCGTATTTTTTGCGGCCCCTGCACTTGGAGCTTTGAGCGACAAATATGGCCGTCGTCCATTGCTTTTAGTATGTCTTTTGGGTTCCGCAATCGGGTACTTCATTTTTGGCATAGGAGGAGCGCTATGGGTACTATTTACCGGGCGCATAATAGAAGGTATAACAGGCGGCAGCATAAGTACTATCTTCGCATATTTTGCAGACATCACTCCCAGAGAACAGCGAACCAAATACTTTGGATGGGTGAGTGCGGTTGTAGGTGTCGGCACCGTCATTGGCCCAACTCTAGGCGGATTACTTGCCAAGTTCGGTTATTCTGTACCCATGTATTTTGGAGCAATAATAACTTTATTGAATGTTATTTATGGATACTTTTTCATGCCTGAGAGCCTTGACAAGAATAATAGACTGAAAGAGATTACCTTTGTAAGGCTGAATCCATTTATACAGCTTGCAAACGTACTTTCCATGAAAAACTTAAAAAGGCTGCTTGTCTCAGCATTCTTACTTTGGATACCCAATGGATCTTTACAGGCAGTTTTTTCACAATTTACAATAGATACTTTCAGTTGGAAGCCTGCACTAATCGGACTTATGTTTTCAATTATGGGATTCCAGGACATCATTTCACAAGGTTTCATAATGCCAAAGCTTTTGATAAAACTTAGTGATAAACAGATAGCAATTCTTGGAATGGTTTCGGAGATTATAGGCTACAGTCTTATTGCAGCATCGGCTTTGTTCTCATTTTATCCTTTTCTTATCGCTGGGATGTTTATATTTGGTTTTGGTGATTCTATCTTTGGGCCTTCGTTCAATGGGATGCTCTCCAAGTCTGTCGATTCCAGTGAACAAGGAAGGATTCAAGGAGGCAGCCAATCTATCCAGGCTTTAGCAAGAATGATTGGGCCTATCATCGGAGGTCAAATCTATGTGTCACTCGGGTCTGCCGCACCCGCTTTTATGGGTATGATCCTTATAGCAGCGGCAATACCAGTTTTGTATAAGAGTACCCATGTAAATATCAATGGTTGGCAAACCAGAGATATTTAACACTGAGCAAAGCAGTCAATTTACAAGCGAAATTTTTACCGAGTGCTTGTTCGAAAATGGGATAAAAATAAGCATGCGCCCATGACATCCTTGTTACGGGAGGCCGGAGATGGTATAATATACTTGTAGGTTAGCTCCCGTTTTCCACATAGAAAGGGCGCTAATTATGAACAATCGAATAGACGAGGTTTACGCAAGGTAATCGGTAGACAAAAGGGAGAGAAAATTTTAAGAAAGGATGCAATAGGTGTAAAAATGATTATTCCTTCGAATTATATTGATATTATAAAAGATCAGACCAGCAGAACACTCTGGAGCCTGAATAATGTAATTGATGCCATCCCGGATTCTTATTGGGAAAAGATTTACTGTGACATGCCATTATGGAAGCATGTTTATCATACACTTCATTCTCTTGATATGTGGTATATTAACCCCCTGGTATATGAAGAACCGCCTTTCCATAAAGAAGGACTTAACGACCTTGATGCAGCAGTGGAAGGTTACCTGTCAAGAGAGCTGTTAAAAGAATATTATCAGGATATAAAGGATAAAATTCTTACCTATCTGGATGGACTGGATGATAGAAAGCTTTTAGAAACGCCTGATAAATGTCCTTATACAAGATTTCATCTTATTCTGGCACAGCACAGGCATCTGGATATGCATATCGGTATGTTAATGGGATATGTAATTGCCGGAGAAGACTTATGGCCAAGAATCATGGGGCTGCAATCGGAATTTCCGGAAGGAGAATATTCTCTTTATTTTTAGATTAATAAAAGAAGGAGCAGAATGATGAGTGGAATTGTACATGTAAAAATATGAATCAGATCTATAGAGTAGACAATCAGATTGATTATTATGAGGGGGAATAGAATGAATACATCTTTAAAAAGAATTTTTTGTAAAAATATATACCTCCGGAGTATCATAAACTCTGTGATTGGATACTTGTAAAAGGAGATAATTAAAATGGAAAAGGTTAAGCTTACAATTACAGCTTCCACTTGCAGGGGCGGTTATCACAGGAAGGGAGAAGAATTTCTTGTGGAAGATATCTGCCCGCCTTTGTGCCATGAATTATGGAATTGTATCTATCCTTCTGTCTATACAATTTTAAATGGCGGGGTTTTAGATTATGGAAATAGCAAATCCAGATGTTTTGATGCCAAATGCCCGGATGGCGGACGGGTTTGTATTCATGGTGAAATCGTTAGTGATTAGATATACAAAAAATATAGTATACAAGAATACAGGGGATTGAAATTGTAAGAAAAGTATGATATAAATATTTATAAATAAAATATGTATAAAAGTATTAGGCGAAAGCCTCGATCCACGTCTGTTAGGGAAAACCTTAACAGACGTGTTTTTTATGGGAGAGTGTATGAGAAAAGGACGATTTGCTTTAGAAATACTGACTGTATTATTTGGAAATTTCCTCTATGCCGCAGGTGTGGTGCTGTTTATTATGCCTTCGGGACTAATTACCGGAGGAACTACAGGTATAGCACTGTGCATTTACCACATTACCGGTCTTCCGGTATCATACTTTGTATTTGGCTTTAATGTCCTTATGTTTTTCCTGGGATTATTTATTTTAGGAAAAAAATTTGCTTTTACAACCCTGATAAGTACCTTCACTTATCCGGTTGCACTGGCGATACTTCAAAATTCCTGGGGAGCCCGTATCCTTACAGATGATATTTTATTATGTACGGTTTTTGGCGGCATTTGCATCGGTACCTCCATTGCACTTATTATCAGAGTTGGTGCAAGTACCGGCGGTATGGATATACCACCTTTAATATTGTATAAGTTCTTTCGCATACCCGTATCAGTCAGTCTGTACATTGCAGATTGTGTAATACTGGCTATGCAGGTAATTTTCTTAAAAGGAATCCTGCAAAGTGGTGAAAAGGTACTGTATGGTATCCTATTGGTTCTTACTTATACAATTATCATTGATAAACTGCTTATGCTTGGAACGAGCAGGATACAGCTTAAAGTGGTAAGCAGTAAAGCTGACAAGATAAAAGCAGCTATTATTTCAGAGGTAGACAGAGGTGTGACGCTCCTGCATGGCCAAACCGGATACCTGGAAGAAGAAACAGACATTCTTCTTAGTGTAATTTCAGGCAGAGAATTAGCCAAGGTTGAAAAGCTGGTGCATGATATCGATGAGGAAGCCTTTGTCATTATAAGCCGTGTCAGTGAAGTAAGGGGACGTGGCTTTAGCGTAGGAAAGAAGTACATATAGGAATTTTAAGACTTCTTGCTGCCCAGTAATACTGCCTTTCCAGGAGAGGCCTTTGTTACAATCTCATTTTCGTGAATACCAAAGCAGATAAAAATTTAGTATTAAACTATTATAGCCGATATAATAAATGAAGACAACAAAACAGAATATGACAGTATGATGTCAGGTTTATCCTGCTATAATCAGTGCTGTAGTAAGGATTGAAGCTTCTACACATTTACAAATTACCTGTTTAAAATATCAACTCAAAGACTTGATATTCATGAAAGGAGTTATTATGGAGAGTAACAAGAAGGAGAATCTTCCACAAATTAATCTGTCAATGGTGGTGCTAGACAGTAATGACATTAAGGCACTTGCTGACTTTTACATCCGTTTGCTTGGATGGGAAAAGGAACATGAAGAAGAGGGCGTATGGATTAGCATTGTTTCACCATTAAAGGGTACCAAACTGGGATTTCAAAGCAATGAAGACTATGTGCCTCCCGTATGGCCGGAAGAAAAGGATAAGCAACAGCAGATGATGCATCTGGATTTTGAAGTGGGAAGCAAGGATAATCTGGAGGTGGCCGTACAACATGCTCTTGCCTGTGGTGCCAGGAAAGCACCAAATCAATATTCCGATCAGTGGGTAGTAATGCTTGATCCGGCAGGTCATCCTTTTTGCTTGGCTGGTTAATTTTTAAGTATAGGGGGATATCACATGAAAATAGACCGCCTGCTTGGAATTCTTACAATACTTCTGCAAAATGATCAGGTCACAGCCCCCTGGCTGGCAGACAGATTTGAAGTATCACGCCGTACCATAGGAAGAGATATAGATGCACTTTGTATGGCTGGGATACCAATTGTAACCCATCAGGGAGGAGGCGGAGGAATATCCATTCTGGAGGGTTACAAGCTGGATAAGAGCATTCTCACGGCAGAGGAGCTTACCGGAATAATTGCTGCCCTAAAAGGTATCGGAAGTGTATCGGATTCTTCACAGATAGAAAGAACACTTGATAAGCTTTCCGGCTGCAAGGATGCTGTGATTTCCCTGCAAGAACCAATCGTAATTGATCTTGCCTCCCATTACAAAGGCAACCTGACACCTAAAATAAGCCAGATAAAGCAGGCTGTTCTTAAGCAAAGGATAATAGAATTTGACTATTATTATGATAAAGGGATTACTCACCGTAAGATTGAACCTTATTTTGTAATATTCCAGTGGTCTGCCTGGTATGTATTTGGCTTCTGTATGGAGAAGCAGGATTGGCGTTTATTTAAGCTGGCAAGATTATGGGAGCTAAAAACCTGTGATGAAAGCTATATCCCCAAAAAAGTTCCGGAAGAAAGAAAAGATTTTAATGCTTATTTACCGGATGATAAACATATGCTTGCGGTATTTGAGCCATCAGTCAGATATCAGCTTATAGAGGAATACGGACCTGATTGTTATTCTGAAAGAGAGGACGGAAAACTGCTGGCGGAAATAGGATATACCAAAAGAGAGCATATGATAAGCTGGCTGCTTGGTTTCGGAAATAAGGTAAAAGTACTGGAACCAGAAGATTTAGCAGAGGAAGTTAAACAGACTGCCGTAAATATCTTGAAAATTTACCCCTGAACAGGACATACCGTTGTCCTGTTCTTTTTGATAAGATAAGAATACAGGATGGCTCTTAAAGCTAATCTTTATTTTAACTTACAAAAGGAGGTCATTATTATGATTGATTCAAGATGCGGTCTGCATTGTACAAATTGCAGCTGGAAGGAAACCCACGGATGTATGGGATGTATTGAATCTATGGGAAATCCGTTTCATGGAGAATGTTCTATCGCGGTATGCTGTCAGAATAAAGGTCTTATGCATTGCGGAGAATGCAGTAATATCCCCTGCAGCAAACTTTATCAGTATTCCTATTTGGATAAGGAACATGGAGATAAGCCGCAGGGCGAGAGGGTTACAGTCTGCCGCAAGTGGGCAGGCGAATCCGGAAAAATGAACTGGAGCAAAGTACTTCTTACTTCCGCAGGCTTTGAAGATATGGATGGGAATTCAAAAGAAAATATTACCGGCTGCTTTTTGGAATTGCTTGATAAACCGGCAGCTCACACAAAGGTATTATTTGTTCCTACTGCGGCAATTAATAAAGAAGCTAAGAAAATGGCAGAGTATTGTTACCTTGAGCTTGTTCATACCGGGATATCAGCAGAGAATATCCGGTTATACAATATTGGCGATGAACTTGGGGAAGAGGAGCTACTTGACTATGACGTGGTTTATTTTACCGGCGGAGATACCGGATATTTATTAAATCGGCTTAGGGAGACAGGTTTTGATAGTACTGTAAAGAAAATGGTACACCACAATAAGGTTTATGTTGGTGTCAGTGCCGGAAGCTTGATTGCTGCCCCCAATATAGGAGATCCATTTACAGAAGCTACAAGAGGATTATGCTTACTTAATGCCTACCTTTCCGTACATTGCACGGAAGAAACAGTGGAAAGGGAATTGCCTCTCCCTCATATACGCTTAAGGGATAATCAGGCATTGCTTGTTACATATAATGGATACATTCTTATAGAAGATTAGTCCTGTTGTAAATAAAATGAACGGAATTGAATAAAAGTCTGTCCGCTCTTTCATTATTGTAATAAAACTTCTATCGGTAAAATATAATTATAAAAATGCTTTGCCAGAGGAGTTAACTTAAAATTGTATTGGACATTCTTTCCGCAGAATTCAAATATTGAAAACACCAACATGCTCTATATCATAAATACCTTTCAAGCGCTGGTTGATACCATAATCCCAAGAACTCCGCTCTTGGCACAGGAATATGGGTTAATCCAGTATTATGGAGCCTTGGATGCCGATATCGATCAATATATGATAATCTCTTTACAAAATCTATTCGTTCCTTCAGCCGGTTATGCTGTTGAGATTCTGGATACAGCAGCAAGGCTTGTTTATACGGAAGGGTATGAGAATAATCCACAGACAGATGAAATCAGCTTTTCTAATATTCCTCCGGAAAAAAGGCTTCAAGCTTTAGAATTCTTGCTGATGGCATCCACCTTCCCTGCCAGTTATCCCGGAATTTTCATGGATTACTCTGACTTGGTTTTATACATCTATGGCTATTTAAATAGATCTACCATGTTCGGCTATTATTCGGAATGGTTCGGCTATGGAAATACAAGGCTATTGCCGCCGGAGCAAAGATTGCTTGAATTCTATCCATTCAGCTGGGAACAGATTGACTACCCTGGCCCATCCCTTGGATATCACGCACTTAGGAATACTACTTAAAAGGAGATGATATAAATGGATACCGATGTTATTGTGATAGGAGCCGGCGGCGGAGGTGCAGTAGCAGCTAAGGAACTGGGAGAAAAGGGAATCAGGGTTGTGGTTTTGGAAGCGGGGCCTTGGTATGGCAATAAGAACTGGCCGCTTCCTAACGCAGAACCAGGTGCAATGGCAAGCTCAAATTATAATGATTTGAGCATAGAACTGTTAAAAAAGGACTTTACTGATTTGGAAAATGACATGAATGATTTTGTAACCGGCAAATTCCGCTGGGGCCCTGCCGACAGAGAAAAGCCGCCCTGGCTTCGAAAGATTCTTCCCGGAGGTTTTGTATGGCAAAATTCCGGTGTTGGCGGCAGTACTCTTCATTATTATGGTAATTCTCCCCGTGCTTATCCGCAGGCAGTAGAAAATATATGGCCTATTTCTTATAACGAGATGATCCCTTATTATGAAAAGGTTGAAGAAACTCTTCCTGTCAGGCCGGCACCTGCTACGGCAAAAGAAGATCTCTTTCTTTATGGCTGCAAAAGGGCAGGCTGGAGCCTGCTGGAATCACCGGATGTCAGAAGTCCCGGATACCGGATGGATCCTAATGCTATACTGCCTCCCAATCCTTTGATTAATGACCCTGACTTTAATTTTGAAACGAATAACACCATAGGCTGTACTCTTAGGGGACATTGTGTAAACGGCTGTCATACGGGACCCACGGTTGATAGCATAGCAAAACGTTCTACCTTAGTCAGTTACATACCAAGGGCTCTTAGTACAAATATGGTTGAAATAAGACCCAATACCTTTGTCACAAAGATTATGACAGAAACCGGAGCGGATAATCAATTACAGGCAATGGGAGTAACTTTTCGAAACACCTGGACCGGTGAAACGGGGGAATTGACAGCAAAAGTAATTGTTCTTGCGGCAGGCGGAATAGAGTCTCCTCGCTTATGGCTCAACTCCGGACTTCCGGATGATCCCTGGGTCGGCAGAGGACTTATTAATCATTGGTTTGACAATGTAACGGGTATTTTTGATGAAGCTGCCGTCATGGACGTACTGGGGGTATCCGATGCAAAGCCCTTTGTGGGGCAGAATTCTGCTGCACGATTTGATTATCCAGGCTATGGAGCTTTTTTGATGTACGGACTTAGCCCGGGTCTTTTTTCAGCGCTGGCATACGGAACCAGTTATAAAGGCTACAGCTCTTTCAGAAAAATAGAAGACGGTTTACCATGGGATTATGAAGGCATGATCGTGGGAGAGCAGCTTAAGGAATTCATGAGGGATTATAAGAGGAGTTTAAGCTGCCTGATATTAACGGATGATGAGGTAAATCAAAACAACAGTGTAACCCTTGACCCATATATGCGCGATGAAAACGGCTTCCTGCCGGTTGTGAAATATCAGCCAAGTCAAAGTGACAGCAGAAAGCGAGATGTACTGGCTACTATTGCTGCGGATATTTTAAGGAAGGCGGGTGCAAAGACTATCGTCCGCGCCAATTGGCCGCCTGCCAGCTTTTTGCATATTATGTGTACTATGCGCATGGGATATGTAACAGATACGAATTGTGAAGCTAATCAGGTGAAGAGGTTATACATAGCGGATAACAGCGTTATTTTTAATGGAATTGGAGGGCCCAATCCAACACTTACTAATCAGGCATTAGCAACAAGGACTGCCGAAAAAATAGCAGAAAAGTATTTTAGCTCCTAACTCACGATTTTGTAAGATCACCGTATGGTTTCATATGCTGGGGCGTATTGCTGCATTTCTTTTATCTTTATGGCAGCAAATGGTATGCAGCATACCCGCAGCAGAGAAAAATACATTCTTAGTTTTCTTCTGTCATTGTATGTGGTAAAATACAACAAAAGACATGAAGGGGGATAACAGTTTGGTTATTAAGCTTATTGATAAGGATTTTTGCATCTGTAAAGTTAAAGACCTGGCACAGGTGGATTTTCAGGATGAATATTGCTTCCTTAGTAAAATGTAACAGTCTGGCTGGAAATCACTTTATACTTCAAAGGATGATAAATCATATGGAGAACAGATATTGCGCCCTGCTTCGGGGAGTAAATGTAAAAGGCACTGCAATGAAAATGGACAACCTGAAAGCAGCTTTTATAAAGATGGGATTTACAAATATTAAAACAATACTGGCCTCGGGAAACGTTATATTTGATACGGACAAAACATTAAGCAAAGAAGAATTAAAGAACTTTATAGAAGAAGAACTTAGCAGCTATTTTAGCTATGAAGCTTATGTTTTTTTGCGTGATGCAAAGGAGATACAGGCGCTGTTAACAGACAGTGCTTCTTTTCCTGCTCCCGAAGGCTGCCATCATTATACGCTGGTATGTGATGATAAAACGGTATTTGAGGAATTAAAGAAGCTCTTTGAGTCCATCCACCATGAACCGATGGAACAATTCGTGGTGAAAGCTTCAAATGCCTTTTGGATAGTGCCAAAAGGTTCCACTTTAAGTTCGGAATTCGGTTCCAAGATTCTTGGAAAGAAGCAGTATAAGAGCTGCCTGACTTCACGCAATAAAAACACCATGGGAAAAATCCTTAAGGCTATGTCTACATAACAGTAACCTTAAGGATTTTATTTAAATCTGTAAGCCTGTTTAAAGTATAAGTACTTGGAGCTTCTGATGCAGCCGTAATGTTCTTTTGGTTAATCCAGCAGGTGTCAATTCCTGCAAGGCAGCCGCCTTTGATATCACTATTTAAGGAATCGCCGATTACTAAAGCATTCTCTTTCCTGAAGTTCTTAATATGTTCTTTTACATAATCAAAGAATTCTCTGGCTGGCTTCTGGTATCCAATTTCCTGTGAAGTAAAGATATCCTCAAAGAAGGGAAAAAGATTAGAGAGCTTTAAGCGGTTGAGCTGGGTTTCTGTTACACCATTGGTTATGATAAAAAGCCTGTGGGTCTCTGACAGCTGTTTGCACAGATCAAATGCTCCATCAATCAGTTGGTACCCGTTTCCTAATAACACACGGTACTGCTTTTCCCATAAAACGCCGTCAACAGTCATGCCAAGCTTAAGCAAGGCTTTTGAAAAGCGGGTATTTAATACCTCTTCAAGATCAATTGTTCCTCTTTCGTATCCGTCCCAAAGCTCCTTATTTACAGCATTGTAAATATCATATACCTCCTTTGTAAAGGAAATACCGTTATCAGAAAAAAGCTTCGTCAAAGAAGCTTTTTCATTTACCTCAAAATCCAAAAGGGTATCATCCAGGTCAAAGAGCAATATTTCATACCTCCATTTACTGATGTGGTGAATGATTTCTTCCATAATGAAATACCTCCTGCTAATTTTATATACCACTTTAATAGAAAAGCTTCCTTTTGTCAACCGGATGAACTATTATAGCAGTTTCTATTCGACTTTTTGATAGTATTTTGTTAAAATGAATATTATAAGTATTAACTAAAAGAATACAAAACAGGAAAAGAGGTTAGTTTGAGAATGAAAGTACATTTTGGTATTATTGGATTAGGTGTTATTGCAGGAAGATTTGCAAATGTTTTAAAGAACGCGGAGGGAACTGCCTTAACTGCGGTAGCATCCAGAGAAATGGAAAGATCTGAAAAATTTGCAGCAGAGTATGGAGCTGCTAAAGCTTATGATAACTATATGGATTTGATTCAGGATGAAGAAATAGATATTATTTATGTGGCATTGACCCATAATTTTCATTACGAAGTTGTAAAGAAATGTATCCAAAACGGCAAAGCCGTACTATGTGAAAAGCCTTTTGTTACCAATGAAAAGGATGCTGATGAGCTGATAGAACTTGCCAGAGAAAAACAGGTGCTTCTTATGGAAGCAATGTGGACAAGATGTATTCCGACCTTTCAGAAGGCAAAAGAATGGATTGCGAGTGGGCTTATTGGAAAGCCACAGCTGATTCAGGCTGCTTTTTGTTTTCATTTTCCCTTTGATAAGGATCACCGTTTATTTAATCCCGACTTGGCAGGAGGCAGCTTATATGATGCCGGCGTGTATCCGTTGGAATTTGCTACCGGTATCCTGGGAGAAAATCCTGTAACTGTTAATGGAATTGCTCATAAGTGTGCCACTGGGGTGGATGATTTTGTGGTTATGAATCTAGGTTTTCAAAGCGGAGCCTTGGCTTCCTTATCCTGCGGCTTAAATGCAAGAGTGTCACAGGATGCATACGTTTACGGAACAGAAGGCCATATTATCGTATACGATTTTCTGGGATCTCATAAGTGCGAAAGATATGATGGAAACAACCAGCTAACTGAACGCTTTGAAGTGGATTTTGAAGACGGCTTTATTTATGAAATCATGCACATTTGTGAATTGTTCAGGGAAAAGAAGTCAGAAAGTCCTCTTATTCCTCTGGCAGATACAAAAGCCTGTGCAGGAATGTTTGACACTCTGACCAGCCAAGGTTAATTTATAGTTTCAATTATGTCACCAATCCTCCGCATAAAAGATAAGCTGCCTTTTTTCAATACTAACAGCCGCCATACTGATACTGCCATGATTCCAATTGTTTTCCTTATAGGGCTTGCTGTAGAACAGGTAAACAGTAAAATCTTCAGGCAGCACATCATATCCGGCATAGGAAAAGTCACTGTCCGTAACCCCATATTCCGCAGCCTCATAGTCAGAAGTTGCTCCTATCCAGACAGCTTTTGCCCGGAAAGCTTCCTCTCTGCTTATAACTTCTGCAATATCAGTCTTATAGCTAAGGCTCCACACCTCCCCGCCTTGCAGAAAGCGTGGAGTATAATAGAATGCTGTATCCCTTGCATTGTCAGGAATGGATACCGGGAAATTGGCAAGTAAGGGATTATCAGTATATCCGGTAGTTTTAAGGATTCTTTTATACTCCTTGTAATCATCTGTATCAGAGGGGACTGAAAGAACAGATATGAAAAAAATAAGAAGAACCATTATAAATCCTAAAGTTAAGATTAGCAAAAAGGGGGCCTTTTTATATAAAACCTTTATCTTATCCATTATTTTCCTTCTTCCAGCGTATTGACTATGGGAATATTTATAACTATTATATTGCAAAGTTATACGTTTTTCAATATAAATTTATTGTAAAACGATAAATCCAAGCATGACATCTTCCTTTAATTGACTTAAAATGGAAAGAGGGTTATAATTAGTGAAAAAGAATGGAGGCAAAGTATGGAGAAAGAGAAAATGGAAGAATTAACGCAGATATTAAATAAATTTGCCGAATCAGGATGGGAGGTTATTGACGAACCTTCTAAAGCATGGCTGGAAGGAAGAGGCAGTAAGGAAGACCTTGTCACTGCTATCAGCCAGGCTGACAGAGAGTGCGGTAGCTGCGGCTGTGAATTTGACCCGCTCTATAAAAGAGTGTTAGAGCTCTGTACTGATCTGCCTGTAACTTAAACTGGCAGTATAGCAAGCTGCATAAACTACGGAGATAACATACAAATGAGAAAAAATAATAAAACATTAAAAATAATACTGCTTTTATGCCTTACTCTGGCACTTATGGCAGAAAGGATCTGTCCTGTATTAGAAGTATCTGCTGTATCAGCCAGTTCTGAAAAGAAAAAAATTACTGTTACTTTTGATCCGGGGGGAGGTACGCTCAGCAGTACAACAAAGACTGTTACAATCGGAAGTACCTATGGCAAACTGCCGGTTCCTGTCAAAAAAAACTACACCTTTCGGGGCTGGTATATTTTCCCTTCAGGCGGAACAATGATAAATGCCGAAAATAAGGTTACTATTGCAAAAGACCAAACGCTTTATGCGCAGTGGAGCGGACAGGATTTCACAATTACATTGGATGCCGGCGGCGGAACCTTAGACTCCACGAAGGTTACTGTCCGCTATGGAACAAAGTACTTACAGCAGCTTCCTACACCTGTGAAAACCAATTATGAATTTAACGGATGGTATACACAAAAAAAAGATGGTGATGAGATTACAGCCAGTTCCGTATACGAGTTATACAATGATAAGCCCCTTGCAAAGCTCTATGCAAGATGGACAAAGAGGGTTCTGACAGTTAAGTTTATCGCATTTAACGGAGAAACCTATGAAAAAGAGGTTACCTGTGGTGCTGCCTATGGTACTTTGCCAAAACCTCAAAAGAAAGGGTATACCTTTCAGGGATGGTTTACCTGGAAGGATTACACGGATTCAGAAGCCTCTCCTATTGTGAGCACAGCAGTAGCAACAGATACTTCACCGCAGATGTTGTTTGCAAGATGGTATTAAAAAAGCCCCGTCGTTTATGAGATGATAACGCTCATAAATGACAGGGCTTTTTATTATTTTACAAATTTAACTTGAAAGGTAGAACCGGCGTCTCCAACAAATACGATATAACCCTTTTTAGGAAGAGTTACAGTCTTGTTATTCTTCACATAAGAATATGCCAGGCAGGTATTGTTATCGTCATAGAGTGCATAAGCAGCATTCTTGGGCACTGTAATTGATACTTTTCCGGAGACATTTTTCTGATTAATGGAATACCAGACTGCGTAACCCTTACCACCTACCGTATATTTCTTGTTTGCTGCAGAGAGTGGTTTAACGGAATCGGAGGATACGAATACCCCTGAATTCATTTTTACATATTCTATGTTTCCTTCTTTATAGAATGTATAATCAGACAAATCCCTTCCATAATTATCCGGTATTGTTAATGTAGTCTTGGCTGTATTTTCATCCGCAATAGCAGTATTCATCCAATAACCCTTAATGCCTTCCGGCATCAGAAGCTTTGCAAAAGGTCCTGACATAAGGTAATTTTCAGAGCTGTACTTTTCAGATACCATAAAGTAGGTCTTACCGGATCTTTTCTGCCAGATTTTTTCAAGCTCTGTGGAAATCGGGTTGTCATTAAGCTTTTCGCCTAAGTAACCGGAAGTTTTCATTTGGCCAATACCCGGCAGATTTACATAGCCGGAATGATAAATATAGGTATTTCCATTGGCTGTTTTTTCAAAGGTGATATAATAGCTGCCATCCGTATAATAGAATTTACCGTCTCCTGTGTAATAGAATATCTGTGCGGGAGAGGATGGAGCCAACAAGCTTTTTATTGTGAGCAGACCGTCTTCTTTCATGGTAATTTGCATCGTATTGCCGACATTGCCATAATAACCTTCATACTGCTTTAACTCATTTGGAAGAGCTGTTTTCTTGGGAACTTTAAAAGTCACAGAGGGCTTTATGGTATCAATACGTCCTTTGGCTTTTAAAGCATCTAACAGGATGTTTTCTCCCATAACCTCATCATAGGAACTGGTACCGCCGGATGATAAGACCGCTACCGCCATATTTTCCTCCGGTAAAACAATAAGGCTGCCATGGTAAAGAAGTGTATCTCCGCCTTTTGTAAGCGCTTTAATTCCATATTCATCAAAAGTAGAAGTATTTACTGTGTCCCAGCCAAGGCCATAAGAAAGGGCGCTTCCATTGACAGGCCAAAGTCCTCTGCTGTATTCGGGATATTTAGTCACTGCCGCATTAGAAGAAGACAATACGGATGGATTGGAACCGGAAGACATAAAAATCTGGGCAAAGCTGCATAAATCCTTAGCAGAGGAGTACATTCCGCCTGCTCCTATTACCTGAAAGCTTTCTTTCGGAAGCGGTGATGATAAAAGCTTGGCATAGGTACCTGCCAAAAGGCTGGCTGATATATCATCTGCGGGAGTGGCTGTTTTAGTAAGATTAAGCGGAGTGCTTATATTCTTACGTACATACTCTGAAAAGGAAATACCGGTGACTTTTTCAATCAGAATTTCTGCCAGAGTAAAGCCGTCATTGCAGTATACGGAAAATGCACCGGGATCAGCTTTTAAACGCTGGCTTTTAAGCTGATTAAGGAAGCTGTCATGTGAGATGGTATCTGTGTCCTGGAGCAGTAATGAATTTCCTAATGAACTGCCCATAAGTCCCGAGGAATGATTTAAGAGCATCCTTACGGTAATATTTTTGTAACGTTCATCCGCCATAGTAAATTCCGGAAGATATGTAACAACGGGAGTGTCCAGGGTGATTTTCCCCTGCTCTGCCAGCTGCAATACAGCCGTTGTAGTGAACATCTTGCTGATAGAGCCGATGCCATATATATCAGCAGAAGGAACTTCGGTTTTATGGCTGCTTTTTGTATACTTATTGGAAAGAACTATATTTCCGTTGTCAATTAATGCATAAGATACACTGTCAACGCCATATAGCGAGGTAAGAGTACGTGCATTTTTTTCGGCATTTGCCTGTAAAGCATCCTGACTTGTCTGGTTGTTTGCCAAAATGTCGGAAGCAGACGCAGCGGCTGGTGTTTCGGCGGCATAGACAAAGGGTGAGTGGAGCGGGAATACGGTAAATGTCAATACAAATAATAGTACGACTGAAAAATATCTTTTCAATATTCTTTTACTCATGTGGTTTCATTACTCCTGTTTTCAGATTTTTATTTTGTTTCTTTGCGACTTTAAACAAAATTATTATACCATATCAGAAAATATTTACCACATTTATATGGAAATAATTATAAGGAAAGTGTATAATAAAAAGGCTAGCATAATAAAAGAGGAGGACAAGACATATGAACCAGATTAAAAGAGTAGGAAAAATGCTTGCTATTGTATTAGTTCTTTCCATGGTAATACAATTAGCCATCCCCAATTACTTCACCGCTGTAGCAAATGCAGCGACAATAGCAATCAACCCCCAGAAGGTAACACTGGAAGTAGGTAAATCAAAGACATTAAAGATAACTGGAACCAAAACAAAAGCAGTATGGTCATCCAGTAATACAAAAATTGCAGCTGTCAGCAATACCGGCAAGGTAGTAGCTAAAAAGGCCGGGAAAGCAAAAATTACAGCAACAATAAACAAGAAAAAATACACTTGCGCCGTTACAGTAAAGGAAGCAAAGAAAACGAATCCTTTAGTGGATGCAGCACCCTTTAAGGCACAGGCAGCAACCACAGCGGATTTCACCTACATATTCCCGGGCAGCTGGAGTACAATCGTAACAGATGCAGGCGCATACCAACAGGTATATATGGCTCCGACTTCTGCAATAGAAACTGGAAATTCATCCAATCTGGTACTTGCTCTGGGGAATTTGGACAGTCCAATCGATGCAGAAACATTAAAAATGGCTTACCAGCAAGTAACTGCTGATCTCCTGGTATCCCAATTTGCACAGTTAGGCATGGAAGTTACAATTGATAATCTTGCTATAAACCCTTATAAGAATAGTTTTGGGTTAGGTTATGCTATAAAATATGATATAAGTTATGGCGGAGTATCTATGAAACAGACCATTTATGATATCTATACAGATAAACATGAATTTAAAGTTACCATAACAGATATCGGTGACAAACTTTCTCCTGATGTAAATAAAATTGCTGATTATCTGATTAAGACAATGAAGATTTCAGAATAATACCTAATAAAGTAAGCAAAAAAATGTGCATCCTCTGATTGCAGTTGATTTATTCAGAGGATGCACATTTTTTTGCTTTTTATATTTGATTTTCTCTTGCCTCGGTGTTAGAATCTTATCTATTGGCACTTAAACAGAACACCGGGGAAAATAATCGAGGATACATAAATGAAAATGAAAAACGGCTCAAGGGTGAGTATCACAGAGGGAGTAATATGGAAGCAAATTTTACTGTATTTCTTCCCTTTGTTATTTGGAACATTTTTTCAGCAATTATATAATACAATAGATGCAGTTGTGGTCGGAAGATATGTGGGAAAAGAAGCTTTGTCTGCTGTAGGCGGTACTACAGGCACTTTAATTAATGTCTTTATCGGCTTCTTTGTTGGCATCTCCTCAGGTGCTACCGTTATAATATCCCAATACTTTGGGGGAAAAAAAGAAAAAGAAGTGAATGACTCTGTGCATACTGCCATGGCTCTTGCAGTAACCGGAGGCTTTCTGATAATGTTGATCGGTTTCTTTGGTTCTTCCTATGCACTTAAACTTATGGGTACTCCGGATGAAATCTACAAGGATGCTCTGACTTTTATCCGCATTTATTTTTTAGGTACGGTATTTAATCTCGTATACAATATGGGCGCTGGAATACTTAGGGCAATCGGAGATTCTAAAAGACCTTTGTATTTCCTGATGATAAGCTGCGGAGTAAATATCCTTTTAGATATTCTCTTTGTTGTTGGCTTCCACTGGGGAGTAGGGGGAACAGCGGCTGCTACTGTTCTTTCCCAGCTATTAAGTGCCTGCCTTGTATGCATGATCTTAATAAAGACAGACGAATGTTATAAGCTTTCCTTATCAAAAATCCGATTTCATAAAGAAATATTAAAGAAAATCATAAATATCGGCCTTCCGGCCGGAGCACAATCTCTGATGTATACGACTTCGAACATATTGATACAGTCCAGCATGAACAGCTTTAGCATCAATGTTTTAGCGGCCTGGACAGTCTATGGAAAGATTGACGGTATCTTCTGGATGATCATGAATTCTTTTGGTGTCGCCGTAACTACCTTTGTCGGACAAAACTTCGGAGCAGGAGAAAAACAAAGGGTTCAGAAAGGAATCCGTATCTGTCTGGTCTTTGCTATGGCTTCCGCATTGCTTTTAAGTATTATTCTAAGTATTTTTGCAGAAGGTATTATGACATTCTTTAACAAAGATCCTGCGGTAATCCAGGAAGGCCTGAAGATTCTTCATTTCCTTGTACCTACCTACTGTACCTATGTATTGGTTGAGATTCTCTCCGGTTCTTTAAGAGGTATGGGACAGGCCGTAGTGCCTTTTATACTGACCTTTTTGGGAGTAGGCGTAAGAATCATCTGGATATTATCAGCGGTACCTGTATGGCATGAGGTAAAGACCGTTATTTTTTCTTATCCCCTGGCTTGGAGCGTAACTTCTGTATTGTTTGTGATATATTACTTCTATTTTAAGAAAAAAAGCGGCCTGGTAAATATAAATATCTAAATGGAATAACTGCAACCTGTGGTTTACAAATCTGCAAGCTAAAGTGAATGGTCATTTATATTGTATTATGGTATTCTTATTTTAAATAATTGGAGCAGGATGAATTCCTTATCCGGAAAAGAGGTTACCATGAACTTTCAGGAAAAATTAATCTTTTTAAGGAATCAGCTTAGACTGTCACAGGAAGAACTGGCAGAACAGATAGGCATTTCCAGGCAGGCCGTCGCAAAATGGGAATCAGGAAGGACGCTGCCTGATATCAACAATCTAATACAGTTAAGTAATATATTCAGAATAAGCATTGACCGCTTAGTAAAAGAAGAAAAGGGTGGCTGCTCCATGGAATTTCTGACAGAGGAAGGAAAGAAGAAAGAAGATTTTCTTGCGTTTCTTTTAAAAGCAAAAAAGTCTACTTATGCCGGATATGGGGAAGAAGGAACTCCCAGCAGACCCTCTTCCCATGACCTTACTCTCCAGGATGGAAAATATCTCTATCTGGACACCTACTTAGGCGGTGAGAAATTTGCAGGAGAAGAAGGAGTATGGATTGAGGATAAACCGGTGTGGGTAATGAACTATGCAGGGAGAGTCCTTCACGAAAACTTCTCCGGAGATTTCTTACGAAAATGCTTATCCGAGGCAACAAAAGAATTACCTTACCGCGGTCCTCTTTTGTATAAGGACGGGGATTATACCTATCATTGCAGGGTACAGGGAGGAATGGATTGGTTTCAGGGAATGGAAGAAATATTCTATATGGAAATAAAGGTGTATGAATGTTATTTCCACGGCGGAGATATCTTGTAAAATCAGTATATTTAATTTCTGGCATGCAAAACACTTTGCATGCCTTTTTTCTGGGTTTCGTTGAATTGACGGTTTCCAGATGCTTATTTTTGGAGTATAATAAGCATTTGAATACGGATAACACAAAGGAGGGTACCTGCCGATGAAGGAAGAAATCCTAGGCTCCCTTGCTATAAAATATATGATAAAAGACGAATATGCAGTGATTCTCTCCTGCAGCGGAACAAGCGGATATATTAAAATACCTGAGAAAATAGAAGGAATTCCGGTAAAAGAAATCGGAGCTTACAGCTTTTCTTCACCAGAGGAAGGTATAAGCCCGCTTAAAGATTTAACAGAAATCAGAGAATACTTTTTTAAGGGAATAGACACTCCGTTTAGTTCCATGGAGCTGATATCCGGGAAGAAATTAAAGGATGTTTTTTTACCGGAGGGCATTACCCGAATCGGCGAATATGCATTCTATAATTGTACAGAATTAGAAAGTATAGGTCTTGGAGAAGGTACCATAGAGTTTGGAAATGGTGCTTTTATGAATTGTGACAGCTTAAGAAGACTTCGGTTTCGTACAGATGCAACGTCTTTTACGGGATTAGCCGGTTTCTTAAGAGAGATTCAGGGGGAACTGACCGTAATTTTTGAAAAAGATGGTACAAGAGCGGAATTTATCTTTCCGGAATACTACGAGGAATCCATTGAAAACACCCCGGCCAGACTATTCCACTATCTTATCCATGGAGCCGGTTACCGTTACAGACAGTGCCTTAAGAAAGGAATCCTGGAAATCCCCATGTATGATGCCCTGTTCTTAACACCGGAGATCCAGACTGAAGAAGATACTGCCTTAAGAATAGCATTATCCAGGCTAAGACATCCCTATATGCTGTCAGAAGTCCATAAAATGCAATATATTCATTACTTAAAGCTTCACAAAGAAGAAACGGTTAAATTATACATCCTTAAGAATGATGCAAAGGGACTTCTTACCTTAAGGCAGGAAGATATTCTAACCCCAGCCCTGATGGATTATGCATTAAAGGAATCTATCCTAAGAAAGCAGCCGGAATGCATTGGAGTACTAATGAGCATGCAAGGAGAAAAAACAGAAAAAGATGATAACAAGTTCGAATTATAGAAAGGAGCCTGCTAATGGATGGGAATAAGAAGGATGAGGCCTCCGATTTTCATGAAATTTTACTGTCTGCAAGGACAGAATTAAGTGTCTATATGCGTTATTTGAACCTTGCTCTTAGCGCTCTTAAATTTGAAGCCAGAGAAGGGGTACGGTTAATGGGTACGGATGGGAACATCCTTTATTATAATCCTCCTTTGTTGTATGAAGAGTATAAAAGTGGGAGAATATGGGTTAACAGAGCCTATCTGCACCAGATACTTCATTGTATTTACAGACATCCCTTTCGGCCCTACGGAAATAATAAACGGCTTTGGGATATCTCCTGTGACATAGCAATGGAATATATGATAGATTCCTTTCGGTACCACTGCGTTCGGATGTCCGGTACCAGATACCGCAGAATATTTTATGAGAATCTTAAGGGAAAGATGAAAATCCCTACAGCACAGGCCATATACTGTTTGTTAGAAGGCCTTGATATGACGGACAGGGAATATGAACAGTTAGAATTTGAGTTCCGCAGGGATGACCACTCCTTTTGGTCAGAACAGGAAAAAAAGGATATGCCCTTACCGAACTCGCCGGAACAAAAATGGCAGGATATCAGCGAGAAACTTATGACCAATATGGAAACTCAAGCGCAGGATATGGCAGAGGATGCCGAAGGTTTTATGGAACAGCTGGCGGTTGAGAACCGTAAAAAATATGATTACCGCAGCTTTCTGCGTAAATTCTCCGTCATAAAAGAAGAGGCTGTTCTTGATATGGACTCCTATGACTTAAGTTTTTATACTTATGGTTTATCCTTATACGGGAATATGCCCCTGATTGAATATCAGGAAACCAGAGAAAGCAAGCGTATTGAAGATTTTGTAATAGCCGTGGATACCTCTATGTCCTGCTCCGGTGAACTGGTTCAGGAATTCTTAATGCAGACCTATAAAGTGCTCAAGGAATCTGAGAGCTTTTTTCAAAAGGCGAATATACATATTCTGCAATGTGATGAAGAAATAAGATCCGATGAAGTTATCAGAAACGAGGAACAGCTCGAGGAATATATGAAACAGCTTATGTTAAAAGGAGGCGGAGGGACGGACTTTCGCCCTGTATTTGCCTATGTGGAAAAACTGATAGAAGAGAAGGCTTTTCATCATCTGAAAGGTTTATTATATTTCACAGATGGAAAAGGTATTTATCCAAGAAAAAGACCGCCTTACGATACGGCATTTGTTTTTCTGAAGGAGGATTATACGGATGCAGATGTACCGCCATGGGCTATGAAATTAATATTGGAACCGGAAGACTTAAAGGAATCATAAAGGAGACAACTATGAATATCAAGCGTGCAAAGGAAGAAATCATCAATACTGTTAAAGCATATCTAAGCTGTGACGAAAACGGTAATTATAAAATAGCCCCCATAAGGCAGCGCCCCATACTTTTAATGGGACCTCCGGGAATCGGTAAGACCCAGATAATGGAACAGGTAGCAGAAGAATGCAATGTTGCTCTGGTGGCTTATACCATAACCCACCACACCAGACAGAGTGCCGTAGGCCTTCCTTTTATTGAAAAGAAAAAATATGGAGATAAAAACTATTCTGTAACAGACTATTCCATGAGTGAAATAATCGCTTCCGTATATGAGAAGCAGGAAAGGACAAGACTTACCAGCGGAATCCTGTTTATTGATGAAATCAATTGTGTCTCCGAAACACTGGCACCTACCATGCTTCAATTTTTGCAGTATAAAACTTTTGGCAATCAGAAGGTACCGGATGGCTGGATAATAATTGCTGCCGGAAATCCTCCGGAATACAATAAATCGGTCAGGGAATTTGATGCCGTAACGCTGGACAGGGTTCGTAAAGTAGAGATAGAGCCTGATTTTGAGGTCTTTAAGGAATATGCCTATAAGCAGGTGATACATCCTTCCATTCTTCAGTATCTGGATATCCGCAGAGAGAATTTCTACCGGTTTGAGACAACTCCTGACGGAATATTTTTCGCAACGGCAAGAGGCTGGGAAGATTTATCCGAAATGTTAGCAGTTTGCGAGGAACTTCATATACCGGTGGATGCTGAGTTTATTTACGAATATATTCAGCATGACAGGATTGCAAAGGATTTTGCGAACTACTATGAATTGTATAATAAGTATAAAAAAGATTATAGAATCGAAGAAATTGTCCTTGGAAACTATTCAGAGAGTTTGATTGCCTCCTTAAAGACTGCTCCTTTTGATGAAAGACTCAATTTAGCAGGGCTCCTTTTAGGAAGGCTGGGACGTTCTTTTGTGGAAGTTCAAAATACCGAAAAATATACGGAACAACTTTATGAATCTTTAAAAGTGTATTTGGAGCAGCTGCCATCAAGCGAGACAAGACCAGATTTATTGTTAAAGGAAATAATAGAAAACGAAGAAGCTGAATTAACCCACAAAAAGCAGGAAGGACTTATAAACCGGAAAGAAGAAAGTTCTAAACGAAAAAGCCTTGCCACTTTGAAAAAATACCAGGAGGTACTAAGAACGGAATCAGGAAACACTTCTATGGCTTATGACACCGTTAAGAGGCTTTTTGGGGAAGAGAAAGAAGCCCGTAAAAAAGGAATTGAAAAAACATCCGGGGAACTGGACAATGCTTTTCTTTTTATGGAAAAGTCTTTTGGCGAAGGACAGGAGATGGTAATTTTCGTAACTGAATTATCCATAAACTATTACAGTGCCAGATTCATAGCGGAGCACGGCTGTAAAAAATATTATGAATACAATAAAAATCTTCTTTTTGATGAAAGAAGGGAAGAAATTATCAGGAATATAGAGATGTGAGCAAATACTGCATGATACTCCTAAAACTGACATTTTTTAGAAAGGCATATTTACTATCATGTCGATATATGGTATTATATAGGCAATAAATAGCATATTCTAAGTTTCATTCTGCCTTCAGGCAATACAGACAAAGCAGCTATAACGTCTGGATTATTATAAGGCCGACATCAGGATAACAGGAGGAAACATCTATGGAAATACCAGATAACTTCAATCGGACAATAATTGAAAATATGATTGGCGGCTTTGCCCTGCATAGCATTATAACGGATGAAAATGGCAGGCCCATTGATTATCGGTATATGGAAGCCAATAAATCTTTTGAGAAATACACCGGGCTTAAGAGAGAAGAAATTATTGGCAGAACAATTCTTGAGATAGTCCCCGAAATTGATGAGGATACAATAAGCTGGATTCAATTTTTCGGCCAGGTTGCCCTGACTGGAATTGCAAACAGCACGGAACAATACTCCAAGGTATTTAAACGTTGGTACAGGGTGAATTCTTATTGTCCCAAGATAGGTTATTTTGCGGTTATTTTCATGGATATTACTGAATTAAGAGAAAAAACGGAAGATTTGAATGTAAAAAACAACGATCTTAGCCTTCTGCTGGAAGAGCAAACTATGCTGTTAAGTGATCTTGAGAAATCCCAAGCTGCACTTCGAATGAAGAATGAAACATTAGAGAAACTTAGTAAAGAACTTAGAAAAAACGAAGAACGACTTAATAACGCCCAAAGGATAGCAAAAGTAGGCAACTGGGAATTAGATTTAAAGACGAATATGTTATGGGGATCCGAAGAGGCATTTCATATTTATGAAATTGAAAGAACAACCCCTGTAGTTCCGCTGGCAAGAGTTAAAGAACTTCCCCTTGGTGATTATAAAAATATTTCCGAGCAAGCATTCGATAAGCTGTTGAAAGAAAATGTCCCTTACGATGTCCGCTATGAAATGGTTTCGGAAGATGGTTTCAATAAATATATCCGTTCCATGGCCGCCTTAGAAAGAGGTAAGAACGGTAATCCGGTAAAGCTTATAGGTATTATACAGGATATAACAGAAGATATTTTACATGAGAGGGAATTGGCAAAAAAGAACGAAGAATTATCCTCCCTTTACGAAGAGATTCTGGCTTCCGAAGAAGAATTAAGACAGCAAAATGAAGTCTTATTTCAGAAAAATGAAGAAATTACTGGCCTATACGAAGAATTAACGGCCCAGGAAGAAGAATTAAAGGCTAATTACGAACAGCTCAATGAAAATATGGACAAACTCAAGAAAAGTGAGGCAATTAACAGCCTCATTCTGGAGACTGCGGCAGAAGGTGTCTGGCAGTATGATATATCCACGGACACTTATACAATTTCTCCGCGGTTTGTAAAAGCACTTGGATATCAATTCGAGGATATAAAATCCCTTACTGATATTATTGATATAACCCATCCTGATGACAGAGAACTGGCAGCTTTCAATTTTAATGAACATTTTCAGGGAAAAACAGATAAATTCGACTGTGAATACCGCCTTATGTGCAAGGATGGTTCCTGCCTATGGGTCAGGTCAGCAGGCAAAGTATTAAAACATCTTGATGGCAGACCATATGTTATGGCAGGCTCTTTTCTTGATATAACCAAATTAAAAGAACAGCAGCTGAAATTAGAGCATATGGCTTATCATGATATGCTGACAGATCTCCCGAATAGAAGCCTGTTCCTTTTTGAGTTGGATAAAGCATTAAAAGAAACAGCCTGGATGTGTAAAAAGCTGGCTGTAATATTTATTGACTTGGATAACTTTAAGGATGTCAATGATACACTTGGTCACAGTACAGGTGACTTGCTTCTTAAGTCCATGGCTTCCCGTTTAAAAGAACACATCAGGAAGCAGGATATGCTGACAAGACTTGGCGGTGATGAATTTGCAGTCATGATTCGGGATATTGACTCTGAAGAAGAAGTTTATGAGTTCTGTCTGCGGATTAAGGAGAAAGTTCTGGAACCCTTTGAATTCAATGGTTACCGTTTTAATATCAGCCCGAGTATGGGGATTTCCATGTATCCCAATAATGCTGCCAACGGAGAAGAACTTCTAAAGAATGCAGATACCGCCATGTATCGTTCAAAAAGCATTGGTAAAAATACGATTCAGTTCTACCAGGATTTTATGAGAAAAGATATGCTTAGAAGGCTTTCTATTGAGAGTCATTTAAGAAATGCGTTAAAAAAGAATATATTTACTCTTCATTATCAACCCCAGATATGCTTAAAGACTGGCACTATAAGAGCTTTTGAAGCTTTGATCCGTTGGACAGACGAAGAACTTGGCATGATTTCACCCTCTGAATTTATTCCGGTAGCTGAGAGCGCAGGACTCATTGTTCCACTGGGTGAATGGATTCTGAAAGAAGCCTGTAAAGAAGCCAAAAGGCTAAACAGCGGTCAGAATAAGATACTAATGTCTGTTAATATCTCCGCCGTTCAGTTAAAGCAGCTTGATTTTGTTGATCTGGTAAAAAATACATTAAAAGAAACGGGACTGAAACCGGAACTGCTTGAACTGGAAGTGACGGAAACAACCTTAATCAGCTCCTTTGAAACAACTATCAGCATGTTTGAAGAATTACGGAAAATTGGTGTTAAAATATCCCTGGATGACTTTGGCACCGGCTATTCTTCCCTTAGCTATCTGAAAAAACTTCCTATTGATACTTTAAAGATTGATAAAAGCTTTATAAAGGATTTGGATAAAGAGTGTATTGAAAAGGAAATAACGGAATCTATCGTAGCTTTGGTACATAAGCTGAACATTGAAGTTATTGCGGAAGGTGTTGAGAACGGCAAACAATTAGCATATTTAATGCAGTGTAACTGTGATAATATACAGGGCTTCTTAATTAGTAAGCCTGTTCCGGCAATTAGTGCGAAGGAATTATTGAATAAAAATTATATGGCATATATAGGCGTACAGGTTTCCTGATATGCTGTAAATATGGTGTTATAATTTCCTTTTGCAATGCATAATTTACCATAAGTACTACCGAAACCGAATCGGGTAAAATGCAAGGAGCAGGTTAATGACCATCAGGTATCAAAAGAAACTAATCTTCTTATTTTTCATTATGTCCATTCTGGTTACCGGATGCAGTATAGGAAAAAGCAAAGTAATTGAATCAGGAAAAACCCTTTCCATGTATATAGCAACTGACATACATTATCTGGCAGACAGCATTCATGATAATGGTAAAGCATATCAAAATTTTTCTCTCTTGGGAGATGGAAGAATGGTACAATATGTTGATGATATTGTAAATGCTTTTGGATATGATATAAAAATAAATAAGCCTGATATTCTTATACTAAGCGGTGATTTGACAACCAATGGAGAAAAGGCAAGCCATCTTAAACTGGCAGAAAAATTAGAGGAGATAGAAAAATCTACCGGCACAAGGATTTATGTCATACCCGGAAACCATGATATTGATAATCCATGGGCAAGGGGCTTTCAGGGGACGGAACGTTACAAAACACCGTCAGTTAATGCCTCAGAGTTTGAAAAAATTTATAAAGATTTTGGATATGATGAAGCCATCTCAAAGGATAAAGATTCTTTAAGCTATCTGGCCGCTCCTTCTAAGGATGTGCGGCTTCTGATGCTGGATACATGTGAATACCAGCTTAACCCCAAAACCGGTACTCCTGTTACTAATGGCGAAATAAGAGAAAGTACATTGGAATGGATCAGAAAATGCTGTAAGGAAGCTCAAGAGAAAAATATCAGAATCGTTACGGTAATGCACCATAATCTTTATGATCACAGCCCCAGAATACATTACGGATTTACCTTGGATAACAGCGAAGAGGTGGAAAAAGTATTCAGAGAAAACAATCTTGATTTGGTGCTAAGCGGCCACGTTCATATACAGGATATTAAATCGAAAGAAGAAAGCGGTAAACGTATTTATGAGATTACAACAGCCTCTCTTATTATGTATCCTATTCAATATGGCGTGTTAAAGTATAATCCCGTTACGGGTTTTGATTACAGCACCTCCCAGGTGGATGTTGATACCTGGGCAAGGGAAAAAGGAATAGAAGATAATACCCTTATGGATTTTATGTCTTACTCAAAACTTTTCCTGGCTGACAATACCTACAGAAAAGTGTATACGGCCTTGACCAAAACAGGGTTGTATACAGAAGATGAAAAGGAAGCAATGGCAGAAACTATGAGTCTTCTAAATGTGAATTATCTTAAGGGAACGACTGGCAGTATTAAGGACGCTATTGTATGCTCAAAAGGGTATAAGCTATGGATAAAAGCCGGTGAAACAGAAGACCTGGAACATTTAAGATCCTATTTTCTTAGCATGATTCCAAGTAATGATACCACCAACAACAGCTTACATATAAATTAATATGGTATAAATGAAAATCCCTGAATATAAACACACCCATCTGTGTTTATATTCAGGGATTTCATAATTCATAGAACTATACTTTTTGTCCTTATAAAAAATTAGAAAATATTCCATTTATGTCTTGACAGTTGACCATGTGTTCAACTATAATATGATTAACAGTTGAACAGTTGTTCAACTAACTAATTGAAAGAAGGTGTAAAGGTATGAAGGAGACAGATTGTGATTGTGAAGTAATCCACAAAGAAGTTGTTGAAGCAGTAAGCAAGATAATGCCTCAAGAGGATGAACTGTATGATTTGTCTGACTTCTTTAAGGTATTTGGTGACAGCACAAGGATAAAAATTATGTGGGCACTGGATGAAAGTGAGATGTGTGTATGTGATCTGGCAGTTCTTCTTAATATGACCAAATCTGCCATATCCCATCAGTTAAAATCCTTAAGGGCAGCTAATCTGGTAAAATACCGGAAAGAAGGAAAAGTCGTGTTCTATTCCCTGCAGGATGATCATGTGAAAGAAATCTTAGAAAAGGGCTTAGAACATATAAGAGAAAAATAATCACAAAAAATATTGATATTCATGGAAGGAGCAAATATATGAAAAAGACATTCAGACTCGAAGGATTAGATTGCGCTAATTGTGCTGCAAAAATAGAGGCAGCAGTAGGTAAAATAGAAGGTGTTAAGGAAGCTACGGTTAACTTTATGACCACCAAGATGATTATTGAAGCAGAGGATGAGAAAATGCCGGAGATCATAGCCGAAGCAGAAAAGATTGTTAAAAAGATCGAACCTGACACAGTTATGAAAAAAGCATAGAAAAGAGGACACTATGAAAAGGAAAATTTACCGGATAACTACCGGTGCCATTGTTTATATCATTGCAATTCTGATAAAAACAGATATTGAATGGCTGCATTTTCTTCTTTATCTTATCGCCCTGCTTACTGTCGGCGGTGATGTTATACTAAATGCGATAAAGAACATCTTCAAAGGTAAAGTATTTGATGAAAACTTTCTGATGAGTATTGCTACCATAGGTGCTTTTTTCGTAGGGGATTATCCGGAAGGTGTTGCAGTAATGCTCTTTTACCAGATTGGTGAACTTTTTCAGAGTTATGCTGTTAACAAGTCCAGAAAATCAATTGCAAGCCTTATGGACATTCGCCCCGACTATGCAAATGTAAAAAAAGCTGATGAACTCGTACGGATGGACCCTGATGAAGTACAAATCGGAGACATTATTGTTATAAAAGCAGGTGAAAAAGTACCATTAGACGGTAAAGTAATAGAAGGATCTTCCATGCTTGATACTTCTGCACTGACCGGTGAATCCGTTCCCCGCGGCGCAGAAACAGGAGATGAAATCCTTAGTGGATGCATTAATATAAATGGCCTTCTGACAGTGGAGGTTACAAAAGAATATGGAGAATCCACCGTAAGTAAGATTCTTGATCTGGTGGAAAATGCAAGCAATAAGAAATCCAATTCTGAACAGTTCATCACAAAGTTTGCCAGGTATTATACGCCGATTGTAGTTATTGTTGCTGTGCTGTTGGCAATTATTCCTCCTCTTTTTATAAAAGATGCCAGCTTTAGTGACTGGATTTACAGAGCTTTATCATTCTTGGTTGTATCCTGTCCCTGTGCATTGGTAATATCCATTCCTTTAAGTTTCTTTGGAGGTATCGGAGGCGCATCCAGGAAGGGAATATTGGTAAAGGGAAGCAATTATCTGGAAGCCCTGGCGAAAGCTGAAATAATCGTATTTGACAAAACGGGCACTTTAACAAAGGGAGTTTTTAATGTTCAGGAGATTCATCCTATTGAACTGACAGGGGAGGAATTGTTAGAAATAGCCGCCTATACCGAAAGCTATTCCAATCACCCCATATCTATATCCCTGCAGCAAGCTTATGGAAAAGAGATAGATAATACAAGAATAACAGAAGTAGAAGAGATATCCGGTCATGGTGTGGTTGCAGCAATTGACGGGAAAAAGGCCGCCGCAGGCAATGCCAAACTGATGAAGAAGTTAGGCATCCCTTATTATGAAGGCGAACTTATCGGGACGGCAGTACATGTTGCTGTTGACGGAAAATATGCAGGATATATTCTCATATCCGATGAGGTTAAACCGGATTCCTTACAGGCTATTAAGACACTTAAAAGAAGCCATATCAAAAAGACTGTTATGTTAACAGGAGACAACAGGGCAGTTGCAGAGAAAACAGCAAATATTTTAGGAATTGATAAAGTGTATTCTGAACTATTACCGGGGGATAAGGTTGATAAATTAGAAGAACTCTTTCAGGAAAAAACAGAGAATGGCAAGCTTGTCTTTGTAGGAGACGGCATGAATGATGCTCCTGTATTAGCCAGGGCAGATATCGGAATCGCAATGGGAGGCTTAGGTTCTGATGCCGCCATTGAAGCCGCAGATATAGTTATCATGACCGATGAACCATCAAAGATTGTAACGGCTATTAAAATATCGAAGAAAACGCTTCGTATAGCACAGGAAAATATGGTATTTGCTATCGGTGTTAAAATATTAGTTTTACTATTGAGTGCAATTGGAATTGCTACTATGTGGGCAGCGGTATTCGCAGATGTTGGCGTAACAATCATAGCTATCATCAATTCTTTCAGAGCACTGAATGTGAAAAATACGCAGTAAAATGAACTAAAAAGCAGCACTATGAGTATGAAAAATTCTCATAGTGCTGCTTTTTAGTTGCAAAATTATAATTTTATTGGAATAATTATAATTCTATTGTGATATTTATAATTATATTGTGGTATTTATGAATTTTATTGTAATATTTGGCAGTACTATGTAAAATATAGGTGTTATTTGAAGAAATATAGCGCTTTTTGGCTCTAAATATAAAACGACATCTTTTGTGTACGCCCAAGGTCTAATCTGACTAATCTTCCAACAGTAATATTTGCACAGGAAATAAAATCACCTAATAAAACCTGTTATATAGTTTAATCCAGCGAAACAGCAAAAAACAGGCACTTTATTGGTATTTTAATATAGAAATAACAGAGGGGAGGAGATAAGTATATGTATCTTAATACATAAGATTAATTAACTCCATTGTATTTCGCGTAATGAAGAAGGTAAGTTTATTCAATCAGAAAAGGATGTAGAAAAACAATTTTGTATTCAGGAGGATGTATGAAAAGTATCATTAAAAAGAAAATTTCACTCGTGGTAACTATAGTAATCATAGCTGCCATCGGTATCTTCTGCGTAACAACAAACTCTTTTGCAGAAGGCACGTCTGTTCAAAAACCCACCAATGAAGGTGGTGTGGTATTACCAGATAGCTATAATAACAAAAAGGTAGTAGGCTATTTTCCTAACTACGCCATAAACCTAGAAGCACATGCATATTTTGATATTGCGGATTTGCAATGGGATAAGCTTACTCATGTACAATATGCATTTGCAGTTGCAGATGCAACAACCTTTGAATTAAAGCCAAGCGATCCGGTTAATGATGTAGAAAGTAAATTCCCTGGAAGAACCTTCACACATAACGGTACTGAAATTAAGATGGATGACAGCTTGGGGTATTACGGACAATTTAACATCATGCATACAATGAAAAAAATGTATCCGGATGTTACCGTTCTAATTTCAACAGGCGGCTGGGCAGCCTCCAGGTCCCTCTGGCTGGTAATGGACAATGAAGCAAATATGAATAAATTTGCTGATTCAGCAGTTGCCTTTATCAGAAAATATGATTTTGACGGTATAGACATTGACTTTGAATACCCTTCCGAAACGAGTCAATCGGGTAATCCCGATGATTTCGATCTGTCAGAAACCAGAAGAAATGGTATTTCAGGCAGATATACAATCTTCCTAAAGATTCTTAGACAGAAATTAGATCAGGCAGCACTAGAAGATAATACCTATTACTGGTTAACTTCCGCTGTCAGTGCTTCCTCCTGGGTACTTGGAGGACAGACCAGCAGTAACTTCCTGAACTATTTGGACTTCGTATCGGTCATGTCCTATGATTATCATGGAGGATGGAATAAATATGTTGAAAACCAGGCCAACATATATCCGGATCCGGCAGATACCGAAACTGCAAGTATGGCTCTGCCGACCCTGAATTTTGATTGGTCGATGAAATATTACAGGGGAAAAGTTCAGTCTGAAAAGATTCTAATGGGTGTTCCGTATTATACCAGAGGATGGACCAATGTTTCGGGCGGCACAAACGGTTTACATGGCAGTTCCAGCACACCAGCCACAGGCAATGATAATATCTGGCACGATAACGATAAAAATGGCAACGAAGTAGCCGCCGGAGCCAATCCTTTATGGCATATACTAAATTTAATGAAGACAGATTCCAATTATAAAAAATATTGGGATCCGATAGGAGGTGTACCCCATATATGGAACGCCGCAACAAAAACTTTCCTTACCTTTGAAGATGAACAATCAATCCAGGAAAGAATCAATTTTGTAAAAGCCAATAATTTAGGCGGTGTTCTTATCTGGGTAATGCATGGAGACTATGATTATGATGCTGCCTCTGGAAAATACGTAGTAGGAGATACCCTTACCTCTATGCTGTATGACCAGTTCGCAGCAATGGGACCGTCACAAGTTACATCTGACATTGATATCAATGCAGAGACATCTGATTTTAGTGTTGATTTCGGAGGAACTTATGCCCATCCCAATTACACTTATGCTATTAACATCACGAATAATACAGGCCAGAACTTAACAGGCTGGACATTCTCCTTTGATCTTCCAAAATCCTGTATATTTAGCGGAAGCTGGACAGGAACCTATACAGTTGCCCAAAGTACCAATAAAGACTTTAACACGGTTACGATTAACGGTCCTTCCTGGCAGGCCTTTAATAACGGTTCCACGGTCGCTTTGCAGGGCTCAATCAAGTTAAATTTCTCTGGTGCTAAAAACTTCAAGTTAAATGGCAAAGCTATGAAGTCAGAAGTTGAGGCAGAAAAAGCTAGATTAGCGCGTTTAACCGGCACAGCTATTCCTACTATAACACCTACTGTAACACCTACCGTAACGCCCACTGTAACTCCTACCGTAACGCCCACTGTAACTCCTACAGTAACGCCTACCGTGACACCTACTGTAACACCTACCGTGACTCCTACTGTAACTCCTACAGTGACTCCTACCATAACTCCTACTCCTGGCGATACTTATGATGCAACAAAGGTTTATAACGCTGGAGACACGGTAGTATATAAAGGTGTAACTTATGTATGTAAATGGTGGACACAGGGTGCTGCTCCGGGTGCTGTAAACGGACCTTGGGAAGAGAAAGTAACAGGAAATCCTGATGGTTCTGTTAACTACACCGCAGGAAAAGCTTATGTCAGCGGTGATATTGTATTATATAATGGCATAAAATATAAGGCGAACTGGTGGACGACTTCAGTACCAGAGTCAGATTCTTCCTGGACAAAAATTGGTTAATAAAAATTCAAAAGATAACCATAAATAGAAGATTACTAATAGTCCGATATAAGCAATACATAAATGATGAGGCAGAGAAAGTAGTAGTTAATAGACCCTGTATTAATAGCTGGAGCGGGATTTTTTGAATCCCGCTCCATTATCGTAACTAAAGCATTTTAGTTTAGTGTTATTTCGGGGATAAATATATCTTTTAAATTCAGAAGATTTTTGGTACAATCAAGAGTGTTCTTTTGAATGCTTATAAATCTTCACATTAAATTTAATGTGTAATGAAGAAAGAAGATTAGTGCAAATGAAAAAATATTTATTATTATTTCTATTTGGAATGGGAGGTGCTATATGCAGGTACGGAATAGGATTACTTTTCCATGAGACATTTCCCTGGGGAACTTTTAGTGTAAATATAATCGGATGTATTTTACTGCCAATTGTCCTTGTTTTCATGCGGGAAACTAAAATCATATCAAAGGAATATATAACAATCATTGGAACTGGTTTTATAGGTGCATTTACTACATTTTCCAGTTTTATAGCGGATATTATAACACTTAGCAATAATGGTAAGAAATCAATGGCAATCATATACCTGTTTGTAAGCCTTGCAGGAGGCCTTATTGCAACGTCCGTCAGCCTAAGCATATGTAATTATGCCGTGGATAAATATTTAAAAAGGAAGGGATAAAATATGCTGTTAAACATAATACTGGTCGGTATTGGCGGAGGTATTGGTACCTTTTTAAGAGCAATTTTATCTGATACGATTAAAAAGATATGGAAAAACAGCTCTGTTATATCAACATTTATAATTAATGTGACAGGTTCCTTTTTACTTGGTGTAGTCATTCATTATCATGCAAATGATATATGGAGACTGTTTTTAGGTACCGGTATATTGGGAGGATATACAACATTTTCAACATACCATTATGAATCCGTGTCTTTATTAAAAACAGGCAAAAAAAAGAAGTTTATGCTGTATTATATATTTTCAGTAGTATGTGGGGTTATAGCTGCAGGAATAGGGATAATTCTTTGACAACTATTCGTTAAACTTGCGTTTTGCGAATAGTTATGTGTAGTCTGATTTGGGTAATTTGCTCTTTTAGTCAGAGTTTATTTACAAATTTTATAAAGGATATAGAGTTAATTCTTATACCATAATACAATATTAACCAGAAGTTCATTGTTTCTATTTATCCTGATAGCTAAATCTGGCATAGAGCCTTCACCTCTATTTTCATGCTACTCTATCCCCTTATCCGGAATATACAGTTTGTTATTATTAATTCCATAATCATAGAGCATACTTCGTACATATCTGGTAAGGAATTCTGGTTCGTCCGCAGATTCCCAGAGTTTATATCCTTTATTGTCCATTACTTCGTCCTTGATAACGCTTACAGTACCTGCAAAATAATTAGCATTTAGAATACTCATTGTTTCAGCCATCAACTTTTTATCTTCTTCAGAATAAATACCTGTCTCCGTCAAGCTATCGTACGTTTTTTTATATGAAATATCAAAAAAGAAATTATAGTTATATTTTTTAAAGTTCAATAAATTTCTATCCCGTATATCAGATTTTCTAGCCCATCCCTCGACATTAACTCGGGCTGTGTCATAATAAAATCCTTTTTTAGAAGTGTATTCAAGAATACCATATTGCACCGGGTAGACACTAAGAGCACTAGTTACAATATCGTAAATGGTATTATTGTTATACTTACTGTATTTTATATCTTGCATATGAACATGTCCGCTTAAAGTCAGACTAATATCGCATTCACTTAATTTTTTTATAACTTCTTCGCTCTTATCAATAGTAAATCCATAATTTAGGACCATATTGTGATCCAGAAGATTATGATGCATGATGGCTATAAGCCTTGCACCATTTTTTTTAGCCAATCTACTACATTCTTTAATCCATTTATATGTTTCTTGCTTTATTTCCCCATATGTGACCGGAGAACCATAGCTATAGTTATTTTCATATACATTCGTATCAAGCATTAATAGCCATAAATCTTTTGATGGTGCAACCATGTAACTCAAAGTAGCTGTATCTTTAGATAATGCCTCCTGATATCCAAAATCCTTGTAAATTTTCTTGAATTGTGAACTGTTTATACTATCAGTTACATATTGCTCATCACCTTGAAAGCCTCTTGCCCATGGGTTTTGTATATCGTGATTACCCGGGATTACAAAAACACTTGTCTCCGTTGTTTTTTCGATTTCCCTCAACTTCTCTGCTAATTCAAGATGACTTTCTTTTTCCCCATTACACGTTAAATCACCACTAATAATTAGTACATCTGGTTTCTTATCTTGAATATCATATATGAATGCATCAACAATCTCATTAACATAATTAAGCTGCTTTCCATCGCCAGAACTAAAAAAGTTCTCAAAAGCCTTTCCTTTATCATTAATGCTTTTAGCTAAATAATGAATATCAGTAGCGACAAATATATTAATATCTTCCCCCGAATTGATTTTTATTTGATCTAAATTATTATCAATCGATCTACATCCTGTCACTATAGTTAACAATACAGCAAAGTAAATAGTTATAAATAGTTTTTTCATACCACCAGGCATACACACCCCCAAATAAACCAGTCTAAATGCTACACATATATTTCTAAAATAATTTTATTTGCTTATCAATATAATTTTCCTCTACAGCCTGTGCCCAATACTTTTCAGGAATATCCGGCCAAACACAATCACCCGTTTCCTCTTTGCATAACTCCATGACTCTTGACAGAATCTTACCATGAGAAATATGGCCTTTTTGCAGAATATACTCTGTAATAAGACTCCAATAAGGCGCATGTTCATAGAGTTTTACTTCATGCATATCATTGATAACTCTATCAACATCGTATCTCAAACTGATAAATTCTTCAGACCAAATGCCATCTTTTCCATGTAATATTAAGAACTGTGTCTTTCCTTCACTAAAAAACGGTATACCAACAGATCCGGGATTTAAAATACATCTTTCTTTATGAGCAATCTTTTGCTGTATATGGGTATGACCACACAATATGATTGATGCATTTACACTGTTCATGATATCGATAGTTCTCATATCATTTGGCAATAATTTTTCACTTACATTATTAGGTGAACCATGACAAATAATGATTGCCGGCATCTTATCTATGACTATCTCCTGCACCGGCTGCAACTGTTCGAAAAACTCCAAATCTCTGTCAGTAAGCGAATTATATGTATATAACAACGCTCCGCTGGCGGAATTTTTATCTTTCCAGCCTCTTTCTCCATCAGCACGGTATTTTAGCCAATATTCTTCTTTATTGCCTTTGATAAAATAACATTGATGCTCTTTGCTCAAATCATATAATAACTGCATTGTTCTTTCAGGGTATGCTAATTCGCCAGCATAATCGCCCAAAAAGAAAAATGTATTAATATTATGCGAAACTGCATATTCAAGACACTGTTTCAGTGCAACATAATTGCCATGAATATCAGATAAGACAGCTATATCCATAACTCTCCTCTCCCATTTTATTATTTATAAGAATTAAATCAACGCACCAACCAATTTACTTTGATGCTTTTTCTGTCATTTTGAATTGTTCTGGTACCGAATCTACGCTTCAAGATAATACTTTGCCTGCGTCTTAAACATTGTTGCATACAGTGATTCGTTCTGTTTGATTAATTCACTGTGGGGACCGTATTCCACGATCATGCCATTGTTAAATACAGCAATCTTATCGGAGAATCTTGTACTGGAGAGCCTGTGTGAGATGTAAATTGCAGTTTTCCCCTCCATCAGTTTATCAAAACTTTTGTATACTTCATATTCTGATATGGGATCTAGGGCAGAGGTGGGTTCATCTAATATTACAATGGGCGAATCCTTGCACAGTGCTCTGGCTATGGCTAATTTTTGACTTTGCCCTCCGGAAAATTCCACCCCGCTTTTATCCAAATCCTTATAGATGCTGGTATCTATGCCCTTCTCCAACTTTTCTAAGTCTTTTGCAAAGCCTGCTTTTTCAAGCTCCTCTAACATGACCTGCTCTTCTATCCCATCCCTCACATTCAGATTGTCTCTTATCGTATAGGACAATAATTTGAAATCCTGGAATACAACTGCCAGGAGCTTTACATATTCTTCATACTTGATCTCTCTGATATTGGTTTGGCCTAAATAGATATCCCCCGAAGTGGGTTCATACAGGCGTGTTAATAATTTAATGAAGGTTGTCTTACCGGCACCATTTAATCCTACAATGGAAAGCCTTTCACCGGGTTTAATTGTGATGGATATATCTTTTAAGGTATATTCTTTCTTACCGGGATAAGCAAAGGAAACATTACGAAATTCAATAGTATAATCCTTAATATCTTCTTTCGTGTATATTCCTTCCATTGCTTTTGATTCGAGCTGGTCAAACTTCATGAACATTTCTAAGTACATACATAATTGATTGATGTCAATGAAGGCATTGATAAAGCTTAATAAGGAATCACTGAAACTTTTTGCTGCGCCTGCGTACATGGTAAAGCTTCCTATTGTGATTTTTTCAGCAATTACTTTTACGGCCAGGTAAGCATATACAATAACTATTTGAAGCTGGACATTTATATTGGATAGCCCCGTGCATTTACCTGTCTCTGTAAATAGTCTGGAATATATCACCAGGAGATTGTCCATAAAGTATTTCATTTTCTGTATTAACAAAGGTGCGCCGTTATATAGCCTTACATCTTTTCCCATGGAGAAATCGGATGTAAGATTAATGTAATAGCCAAATGCCCTGTTGTCATAGACTGCTTTTTGATTATCTTCATATTGGATTCTCTCCATTTTCTTAAATAGCAGTGCATTCATGCAGACGATAAGCAGAAGTACAAGAATAATCAATGGATTTAATATGCTTAAGATATATCCCAGGCCCACCAGTGTTATTATCTGATTGATAATAGCGGCTCCGTTCTCAATGGTCCTCCTTACAGCACTTAGATTATATATTGCAAAAAAGGCTTTTTCCTTTAAATCCAGGATTTCCGATTTTTCAACATTTTCAAAATCCATGTCAACACATTTGTTTCCTAAATAGGAATCTAGTTGAAAACCGAACTTTCTTTCTCCCACTTCTACTTTCTTTAAAAAGTAGCTGTTTAGGAGCTTAAAGAACAAATTACCAAGTATCAGTATAGAAGCATAAAGGAGTAATTTTCCTCGGTCCTGCCCACCCATTAATTCATCAATAATTAACTTTGGTACAATAATATTGATAAAGGGAGCAGCAGCCTGGAAAGCTGTTGATAGTAATATTGTGAAAACATAGGCAGGCGATATGGAAAAGACCATCCGGTAAAAATATAATAACAGCTTACTATTCTTCATGTCCTTCCTCCCTATAATATTCCGCCTGAATCTGGAACATCCCGGCATAAGCGCCTCCAAGCTGCATCAATTGTTCATGTGTTCCGTACTCTTTTAATTCTCCATTTTCAAGGAAGGCAATATTGTCACAAAACCGGGTACTGGATAATCTGTGGGAAATATAAACTGCCGTTTTGTTTTTTATCAAATTGTCGAATTCCGTATATATCCTGGATTCAGCCAGGGCATCTAAGGCGGCAGTGGGTTCATCCATAATAATTATATCCCCGTCCTTATAAAGAGCTCTTGCCATCGACAGCTTCTGAATCTCACCGCCGGAAAACTCAACACCCTCTTCATCTAAGATTTTAAATAAATTGGTTTCTTCTTTTTTCTCCAGCTTGCCGGTTTTTTCATAAATACCGGACTGCCTTAAGGATTCCTGGTATTTCTCCGTATTTGCCGTTTCATATTCCATGGTGATATTCTCCCGTATAGTGAAAGCAAATAGCTTTGTATCCTGGAATACCACGGAAAACAGCTTGCGGTACTGTGTCAAGTCATACTCTTTTATATCAATTCCATTTATCAGAATCCTTCCGCCGGTCGGTTCGTATAATCTGGTCAGAAGCTTTACCAGGGTAGTTTTTCCGGCACCATTGATACCAACCAGTGCCAGCCGTTCTCCCGGGCTGATATGGATGGAAAAGTTTTTAAGGATATCCCTTTCACTATTCGGATACCGGAAGCTTACTTTGTCAAAGACAATATCATATTGCAAAGCCTTGGGATTTAAACTGTCCGTACTGCTGCTTTCTTCGTCTTTCTTTAAGAATTCACGGAAGTCACTTACATAAAGGGAATTTACCCATATATCAGAAAAATCCTTTATAGTCGTCTGCATCCAGGTGACAAATCCATTTAAAGCGAAGGTATAGAGCACAAAATTACTGATGGAAATATTTTTGTTAAGAACGCTTATAATCAGATAGGCATAGACGATTCCTTCCCGCAGCGCCATAAGAACGCCTTCTTTTATACCGGCATGAAGATATCTGCTTTTAACGGCATCGGTTATTTGAACGACCTTCTCATCTGCTTCACTCTTCTTTTGCAGCAGGATTCTTTTCAGGCCATACATTCTTATATCCTTGCCATATTGAAAATCATTCAATTTGATGGAAGCATAGTAAGACTTTCTCTCCTCATGGGAGAGATCATCCTTGCAGCTTCTTTGATAACGGTTTGCTTTGTCGATAAACAGATAGGATAAAAGCAAAGAAATCAACAACAATCCCCATATAAAGGGGTTAAGCTGTATTATAATAATTGAGAATATCAGAAAGCCTATGATATTACCAGGTATAGAAAATAGTTTTATAATAACAAGGCCGATTCCCTCGGCCGTGTTATTAACTGTTTTCATTGCAATCCTGACTTCCTTTAAAATGTCAGGATCTTCGGTATAGGCATAGTCCATTTTCATTGTTTTTTCAGCCAGCATACGGATAAATCCATATCTGACTGTATTCATCTTCATGCGGAATCTTCCCTGTAAAAATTCCTTGGAATATCCGATTATTCCGGCTATAAGGAATGCCGATGCCAGTATAATGGTAATTCTTTTGGTGCTTTTCTGGCCGGTTAATTCATCTATCAGAAGCTTCGGAACATAAATCCATATAAATGGAGACAAGCCAAGAAAAACCGAATAAAGGCCAATATCAAAAAATATGGACTTCTTCCATTTGGCTATGTATTTCATGATAAATAACAGATTATTGATTACAGCTTTTGCCTTACTATTCAAAATATACTCCTCCGCTGTTTTATTTCTGCTGCTTTTTGATATAGTAATCAACTAATACATCCATTTCCACAATTTGCTCCCTGGAATCCCTTAAGACCTGCTGTTCTGCCGCCTTTAATATCTCTATATAATGAAAGAGCTTTTCATCAAGAGGTATCCTGATGCTTTCATAGGCTTTTCCAAAAGTATATGGGTTTCCCATATTGCAGGAAAAGCTCATATCTCCATCAGGACGTACTGCCAGAAAGCCATACGACAAGGAATAAAGAGGCTCGTCCTGATAATCGGATATCGCATTCTTTATCTGGTCATAGTTTTGTATATTACAGCCATCAACACGGTCAGGGTATTTTTGCTTTAATGCTTCCACACGTTTAAGAAAGTCCGGAAAACATTCTTTTGTGACCAAGAGCTCCTTATTTCTTTCCATTTCTTCGTCCGGTTTGGTTCCCAG
Source organism: Anaerocolumna xylanovorans DSM 12503 (assembly GCF_900143645.1). Classification (GTDB taxonomy): domain Bacteria; phylum Bacillota; class Clostridia; order Lachnospirales; family Lachnospiraceae; genus Anaerocolumna; species Anaerocolumna xylanovorans. Next base: position 1,193,604 of record NZ_FRFD01000003.1, read on the forward strand.
AGTAGCAATTGGAGTGAATTTAACAGTACAATTGTCAAAGCAAAGGAGCTTTTCGCCGATATCTTCTATCTCATCAATATAATCTTTGGCAAGGGTAACCTGGACATAAACAGGTATCCCCCTGCCATCAAAGAAGCGAATAGCTTCCATTACCCGGTCATAACTGTCTCTTTGGGCAACTTCCTTATGTTTTCTGGCATTTGCACCCAATATGCTTGTAAAATACATATCAAGGCATTCATAACCTGCCAGCCGTTCAAGCCTTGACTGTGTCATGGCAAGGCTGTTTGATGCAAAATTAAATGGTATATGCAGAGTTTCAATATAATCAAGTATTTCAAATATATCCTGCCTTACAATAGGCTCACCGCCTGTTATTATGATATATTTTCCGCCCTGCTCATAAAATTCCTTAATAATATGCTTTATCTGCTATGATGCATTCCGCCGTCAAGGTAACAATGCCTGCACCTTTGGTTACAGGCATGTGTTACTTCCAAATACAAAGTTTCTATACGTAAATAATCCATTACGATTCCATTTCTTCAATGCTTTTTAATAAGATTTCCCTGGCACAGGATATCGCTTTTGCCACGCTGCCCTCTTCAAAAGGTACGGATAGATTAGCCACCTTAAGAAGTTCTAAATAGCTTCTGCTTGAACCGGCTTTGCATAAATTCAAGTAATCTTTCCATGCCTCATCCTTATTTTCCAGATAGCGTTTCTTAAATTCCATGGCTCCCATTGTAGTAAGGGTATAGTTAATATAATAAAAAGGATACAGGAAAATATGAAGCTTATGATACCAGTATCCGCCTCTTTCCATAAATTCATCGTTATCGTATTTACGCCAGGGCATGTACTTTTCCTCTAGTTTATGCCATTCCAGGGTACGTTCTTTAGGAGTCAAATCCGGATTGGCATATACGATATGCTGGAATTCATCCACTGCCACACCAAATGGAACAAAGGTTATGGCATCCTGTAAATGCATAAAACGGAATTTATCTGCCGCATCTCCAAAGAAATTCTCTGCATAAGGATATGAAAATTGCTCCATGGTCATAGAATGGATTTCTGCTATATCCGTACCGCCCATGTAAAAAAGGGATGTTTTTTGTTCCCTCATTGCTTCATAACCTGCAAAGGCATGACCAAGTTCGTGGGTTAGTACCTGAATATCCCCAATGGTATGGTTAAAGCATGAGAAAACAAATGGGGCTTTATAAGACGGTAAAATGGTCATATATCCGGTAGAGGCTTTGTGAGGCTTATTTTTTAAATCCATCAATTCATGCTCTATCATAAAGTCTATGAATTCACTGGTTTCCGGATTCATTTCATGATACATAATCTGTGCCTGCTTCACAAGATAATCATCATCACCGACCGGTTCTGCATTGCCGTCAGTGAACTTATACTCTTCATCATAGACCATCAGCTCATCCACACCGATACGTTTTCTTTGGGCTTCATAGAGCTTCTCACATAAAGGTACAATCTCTCTTTTTACCTGCTCTCTGAAAGAGGCCACTTCTTTTACTCCGTAGTCACTTCTCTCCTGCTGAATATAGGCTAAGGGTATGAAATTCTCATAACCAAGGGCACGGCCCATTTCATTCCGAACCTCTATCAATTCACTGAAGATATTCTCCATTTCTTCTTCATTCTTATGATAAAAGTCAGAATAGGCTTTAAAAGCAGCTTTTCTGGTATTTCTGTCCGGATCCTCAAAATACTTTTGTATCCCGTACAGATTCAGCACTTCGCCGTTAAAGGATATCTCTGCCGTTGCCATCAGCTTTTGGTATTGCTGTTTCAGCGCTAATTCCTGCTGTAAATGAGGTATGATTTCTTCTTTAAACTGGTCCACATTTCTTTGCATGGAAACAAGCAATTCGCTGCCGTATTCGTTTTCTATGTCACCTGCAAACCTGCTTGCAAGCAGTTCTTTTAAAAGTGCTGTTTTATGAGTTTCCACTTCAACCGATTTGTTCATAACATATTCATATTCTTTTTCATAGAATTCATCTGTTGTATCAAGGGTATTGCGTATCATAGCTATTGTACGCATGGATGAAACCGGTTTATCAAGTTCATCCATATCGTGCAAAACAGCCTGAATTGTCTGATAATCGCCGGCTTTTTTAACTGTTTCTGTCATTCTCTTTAGTTCTTCTTCATACTTAACAAAATCCGGTCTTTGGTATTTAAGTGTTGGAAATGTAAAGTTCTCCATTTGCAGTTCTCCTATACTATATTTTCATCATCCATTAAATGGTATTTCCCTTAATCATAGCAGTATTTTATAAAGATTACAAGACTAATTGGGAGATATTCTTTCCTTTGTATAAGGTTCCAGATGTACGATTACCTGGGCATTTTCATTCATTTTACTTCGAATGGCATTCTCGATTTCATGAACCAGTGTGTGTGTTTCGGATATGTTAAGATAAGGCTCTACCATGACATGCATATCAATATACAGGTTTTGTAAAGTTCCTCTGCTTCTGATTTTATGGGTATCCTTTACCATATCAAAGCTCATCACAATCTTCTTGATTTCCTCAGTATCCACCACTACTCTGTCCAGAAGTATATTACAGTTTGTTTTTCCGACTTCATAAGCACCATGGAATATAAAGACCGCCACCACAAGAGATACGGCTGCATCCATCACAGGCGGAAGACCTAACTTGATGCCGGTCACTGTTATGAGAACTCCTATGGATACAAAGATATCACTTCTGGTATGCATAGAATCCGATACCAGAATAAGGCTTGACAACTCTTTTCCTTTTCGGTATTCCGCTGTTGATACTGCAATATTAATCATAAGTGTAATAATCAACACCAGAAGGCTTTGTACCGTAATTTCCGGTTTTACCGGATTTTGCAGGAGATGGATAGCATTTATAATGATCTTACTGCCGACAAAGAAAAGCAGCACCGCAATAAATACTCCGCAAAGAGTCTCATATTTATTGTGGCCATAAGGATGCTCTTTATCCTCCGGCTTGGAAGCCAGACCGATGCCAATCAATCCAACGATATTGGAAATTCCGTCTGTTAAGGAATGCAGACCATCAGCAGTCATACTGGTACTTTTGATACAAGTACCAATTACAATTTTAAGGATTGCCACCAGCCAGTTCATCAGAAGTATGATAACCAGTATTCCCTGCACTCTTTTATAATTGTCTTTCACCATGAAAATGACCTCTCTGATAATATGTTATGTATAGTAGTTAAATCCGGAGAAACCCGATTTTACTGCAAAAAAAGGGACAATTATATAATTGTCCCATGGATTGTATCTCCATTGTCCCTTTAAGAGACCCGACCACATGTATACCAGATACACTGTCTGTTCATACATACCGCATTGCGGTACTGCCCAAATAAAATATCGGAAAAGGATGTTAAGATACAATATTATATGATTTTTTTAAAATTTTGTTACGCTATTACAGATGCATTACAATTCAATTTTCTGAAAGAATTCATAAAAACCGGTATCCATTGCTAATTCATCGGGATTGGTTTCTTTTCGGTCGTAATAATATAATCCTGACTCAATATGTACCGATAGGCTGTCTAAAGGAAAGCCCTCTGCTCTTCTGCTATGCGGCGTATCTACCAGATAAAAGGATTCTCCAGACAAATTATCTGCCATACTCTCGTATATATGCTCTTCATCCAGAACAAAACATACCGCATTTTTATACCTTGCTTTTAATTTACCAAAGCATTTGGCAAGACTGCTGTAATATTCTATCATTTCCGCATCATTTAATTCTTTACCATTTATTCTTCTGACATGTACACCTGGCTGGCAGTCCTCCGGCAATCCCTCAAAATACAAACCGGAATCACAGGAGAAAACCGGAACATGAAAGGCTTTATAATAGGCGATGGCTTTTAATCTCGCATTATCAAGAGGAGTCAAACCATCTTCTGCAACCTTCGGTATTGCACCGCTATATTCTTTAAGACCGGAAATCTCAAGGTCCAGACCTTTTAATGCTCTCCTCATAGCTTCCAGCTTTCCTTGATTTCCGGTGCCGTATAGTATTTTCATCTTTTGCTGTATCTCCTATATTTTATTCCATTCTGCTTACTAAATTTATGTTTTAATAAATAACATATTTTCCTTTAGGGAGGTTTTCTTCTAATAGCCTAAGAGCTGCTGTTACAGTCTCTTCATTTTCAAAACTTCGTTTGGGAATTATACGGATAATTCTCTCCGATTCAAATAATACAATATATTTATTCGTGACCAACGCCTGATAAATATCTTCATATCGGAGCTTCAAATAAAAATCGGTGGATGTAATTTCCACGGAATCCAGTGTAAGATTATAACCGACTTCCCTTTGCACTAATTTATTACTGCTGAATTCTTTCCTCACAGACTTTTTAATCAGAACAGGCTTTAATATTTTTAAAACAACATATAAAATGATAAAACTTGTCGGCAGCAAAAGACTGAATATCCTCTCATTCAAAGAATTCTCCGTTGGCATTACCGGCTCTGTCGTTGAGACAGGAGCAGACAGGTATTGAGTAACTGCCCCTATGATAAGAAACACTATTACAGCTATAGCTACATACACTATGAATTTCTTTTTTCTGGTTTTTCTAATGAACTTCGGATAAATCATGCTGATTTCTCTATACTCTTCTTCTGTAAGCCTTACTTTAGCTTGAATACTTCTCTCCTGATAGTCCATAAACGCCTCCTGTCCAATTTTTGTACCTGTATATTATAGTATATTTTTTACCAATTATCTATATTTATATAAAAATAAGCAAAGATAAAGGTACCGCCTAATCATTTCTGATTCTGCGGTACCTTTTTTAGTTTGTACTTCTAAAGAATTTCAAGGAGTCTGTCTACCCCTGGTTTGGTAGTTTTATTATAGAAAAATTCATATCGGAAAAATACGAATCCGTCCACAAGACCGGTATTTCTTCCGTATTCCAGCTGATTTCTTAGTACATCAGGGTCATTTTTCCAGTCACTTTCCAGATTGGAACCGGCTCTGTAGGTTGCAAGCCCTACATATACCTTTACTGTGGAACTGGTACGGTAAGAAAGCCATTTCTTTAATATTTTGTCATAAGGATAAGTACTGTTTGAAAATGTCCAGTAAAGCTGAGGGCAGATATAGTCTACATAGCCGTCGGAGGATAACCAGGTCTTTACATCTACATAATAGGCCTGGTCACTTGCCAGCGAGTCAATATATCCGCCGGGACTGATACCAAACTCTGCCTTAGATTTTATTTTCTTTACCGTACTGTAAGCATTTCTGACAAGTGTATTGACATTATATCTTCTCCAGTTGGCAATGGTCATAGGTGTAACATTGTTCTTCTTGCAAACCTCTGCATAAGCCTGATATTCCTGTGCATCAAAGTTTGTCTTGTATGAACTGCCCAAAGCCGGATAGAAATAATCATCAAAATGGATTCCGTCTACATCATAATTTGTCACTATTTCCTTAATGCCATTTAAGATGAGTTCCTGTACTCCCTTCACAGCAGGGTTATAATAAAGACTTCCATCAAAGGATAAGACATTTCTGTCATTGGAAGGATCCTTATCCTCCTTCCACACTCTGGCGGGATTATCCTTTGAAAGCTTTGAATAATCCGTGCTGGCGGTTGTAACCCTGTAAGGATTCAGCCATGCATGAAAAGCCAAGCCTCTCTCATGAGCTGCCTTTACCATATAGGCCAAAGGATCGAATCCCGGGTTAACTCCCTGAGTTCCCGATATGTATTTAGACCAGGGAAAGTAAGCAGAAGGATACATAGCATCTCCAAAAGGCCTTACTTGAACTACAACAGCATTCATTTTCAATTTTACGATATTGTCAAACATTGTATTAACGGTCTTTTCAAAAGAATCTTCGGTAAAACCATTCTTTCCGTAACTGGCAAATTCCAGATAAGATATCCACACAGCCTTTAATTCCAGCGTAACATCAATGGTCTTTATAATGCGGTTTCCGGCTTTATCTTCTGCCATTACACTATAAGTCCCATTATCCGTTACAGTAAAGGAGGGCAATGTGGTTACTTCCTTTGCACTGTCCCATTTATCGGATGTTATGGAAGTATTGCTTCCTTTTAGATATTTTACCTTGCCCATATTGGATGCATCCTTAGCCGTGAAGGTTATAGTGGCTTTTTGATTCATAACAGAATAAGCCAATGATAAGGTTGGATTTTTAACATCAATATTGGATACTGTTACAATTCCGATAGTGCTGTTTCCTGCCTTATCCAAAAGCATTACTGTCTGGCTTCCATTGGCAGTAACAGGAAAGTTCCCTGTTCCGTCAGTACTAAGGCTGATTTCTGTCCTTGCCCCTTCCGTAAAGTCATTGGCTGTATGTACACCGGACATATAGAAAGCAGATGCAAGGCCAGATTCCAGGTCTTCCCCCTTTACCTGCACCGTAACACCTTTATTCGTCGGGTCGGCGGTGCTTAGCGTATAGGAAAATACCGGTGCAGTCTTATCAATGTTTTTTATGGCAACCGTCTTAAGTACAGTATTTCCGGCTTTATCCTTTAACAAAAAAGTAAAGGTATTGTTGGCTGTTATCGTTTTTTTTGCTGTATAGGTATAGATTCCCTTCTTCTTATCTGCTGATACCGCTTTTAAGGGGATGGATTTTGCCTTTTCTGAAAAATCTGCTATCTTCTTACTGCCCGTAAGATAGGTAAGGCTATCAATACCAAATCCGGTTTCCTTGATAGAAAAGGTCAATACCACATTCTGATTCGTTACACTTTGTGTACTTGTACTTACAGTAAAGGAAGGAGCCTTTTTATCAATATTTGATATTGTTATGGTTTTAACAGCAGCGTTTCCTGCCTTATCAAGGGCATAAAAAGTATAGGTCCTATTGGCGGAAAATGACACAGATGCGGAGCCTTTTGAATCAATTTTTAATGCCTTTCCTGCCGATTTGAAATAGGATGCAGCCTTTTTATCATAGGCCCACTTTACTGTTTTAATACCGGAAGCATCCGTAGCTTTAACCGTAACCTTTACATTAGTGTTTGTAGGTGCGGTTGTATTCGCCGAAACAGATATCTTCGGAGCAGCTGTGTCCTTGGCAGCAAAAACAGTTTCCGGCTTTTCTAATAGAACACTGCCTGCCAATAACAGTATTAATAAAAGCCATACATAATTTCTTTTTATCTTGTGTAACATATTTCACCTCATTACAGCTCATTATCCCTCATAGTTATTATACTGCTCATTTTCTGCTTTATGACTTGTGATAAACTCAATTATCTGCCGGTTGGATAGGAATCAAACGTCTCACATATGGTATCATAAATGGCCTTTGCAGCTTTTTCCTGAAAACTTGCATTTGTTAACAGAGTTAAATCACTCTTATTAGACATAAAGCCAAGCTCTATTAAAATTGCAGGAACATGATTTTCTCTTGTTACTACCAGATTCTGGCTTGAGATATAACGCTTCTTTGTGCCAATCTTATCTGTCAGGGAATTCAGAACAAAAGTAGCCAATGTTTTGCTGTTTAACCCTGCAGAATTCACTGAAGTATTGGGTGCATAATAGTAGATTTCCGTACCATAAGGATCCGTCTTGGTATTGGCATTCATATGAAGACTCACAAACATATCAGCACTTACAAGGTCAGAAATTTCTGCTCTTTTATATAGATTTACCAACGTATCATCATATCTGGAATAATAAGCTTTTACTTCAGAATCAGGATTGTCAAAATATTTTCTGGTAAGCTCATACATGATCTTATAATTAAGATCCTTTTCGTAGATAGTCTTTCCATTCAGGGAACGTACCGCACCGGGATCTGTTCCACCATGTCCGGCATCCAAAACAACGATATTTTTGTAAATATCTCTCGGATTACCAATGGTTATGCCAACCTTTGCATTTCCAAGGTCAGTAAGCTTAAAGCCTTGAAGAACGGCGGTGTCAATAATAATTTTTGTTTCCCCGTTTTCTGCTAACAGGCCTACTGTATTAATCATACTATTTGACCACTGAACCGGATTCTGTGTATAGAAGGAAGTCCAGTCACCAGGAAGTTTAATTAATATGCGGTTCTTGTAATATTGATCTTCGGTGGTAATATCCTGATAGGATAACCCGTCCGGAATGCGGAATTCAACAGAATATCCGGTCTTTTGGGTATTAAAAACTATTCTGTAGGTACTGCCGTTTTGTTCTACGTCATAAGAAGCTGAACCATTCTTTTCAAAGGTTATGACTGCAATATTTCCAATAGAGGAAGATGTTACAGTCTTGATAGAGGAAAGTGTTGTCTGTATGCTGCTATCACCTATACCATTTACAGTAGCAGGAAATTGTAAGGTTACAATATTTCCGGCTTCCGATAAATTAACCTTTAAATCCTTCATACCGGTAATCTGAAGATATTCGTTCCCGGAAGATACACCTGCTGTCACTGTGTTAATAAAATTACGGTATATCTTAACATACAAAGTACAGCTGTCGGAGGAAAGAGATAATTCATAGTTTAAGTCAGGGTCTGTGAGACTGAATGCAGCATTTGCACCTGCAGGTGCTGCAGTATCCGGACTTAACGTGATATTTCCTGATAAAGAACCTCCGAGAGTATATGTCTGGATATAGGAAGTTGTATTATTAATATGCAGGTTAAGTACACTATCCTGTTTCGTAAGAATAGACTTACTAAAAGGAAGACTGCCATGAATAGCATAAGTTTCGCTGTTTGGTGTTATTGCATCCAGACTTATGGAATTAATATTAGAGCTTACAGCCGTATCCTGTGAAACCTCTGCCGTATTGGTTATGCTGCTTAAATTCGTGTATTCACTTAAATTTCCAGCTGATAATCCCCAGCTAAAGGAAGTTGTATCAGGTACAGGATCACCGCCAAGTTCCGGTCCTCCATTATTATTCTGATCCGGAATCGTTATAATCTTACTCTTTGTCAGAATGGAAGTCTTAGTAGCGGAATCCCACTTATAATCGTAACCCAAATAAGAAGCCACAAAACTTCCCGGTACCATAACGTAAGCTATGTTGTTATCCAGATTTGTAATGACCAGAGGAGCAGTATCCATAAAATATGCTCTTCCGTTGACTTTGGCTGTTTTACTTCCCATCGTAAGTTCGATTGTATTTGTATTCTTTTTAAGAGTAAGCACCTTTTTGGCTTTATCATAGCTATAATCAGCTGAAACAGAGGAAGCCGCAAATACCTTATATGCCTGAACCATTGCTGTATCATTCATAATGATACTCGGTAAATCGCTGACATCAACTTTCTTCTTATCAATTGTAACGGAACCTCTTGTACCGGTATAATTTACTGATTTTCCACTATAAGAAAGATGCAAAGGGCTTGTAAGAACCCCTGTTAAAGTGCTGCTGTTCCAGGTATACACATACCCAAAGCTTTCTGCAACAAATCTCACAGGAACCATAAATTTGGTTTTATTAACATTTTTAAATTTAATTTTGGTAGGAGCCAAAGACATAGTTACTTTTTTTCCGTTAAGTACTGCCGTTTTACTGCCTTCCGTCAATACCAGTTTTTTACCGTTTTGTGAAAGAGTAAGAACACCCTTCGATTTATCATAGGAATAATTCATTCCTATTCCTGAATTCACAAAAACATCCAGAAAGGAGGCCAAGGAAGTTCCGCCAATGACGACCCCAGGGGTACTTTTCATATCAATGGCCTGGCTTCCGAGATAATACTTAGCCTGATTTCCTGTATAAACCAGATTTGATTTCGTACTATACAGATACAGATTTAAGTTTGTTGCCGCTGATACCTCCGTAAAGGGAAGGCATAATAAAACAAAAGCCAGAATACCCAATAGCTTCCAGTTGTTTTTTAAATTATTCATATTAACCTCTTTCGTGAATATCAAATTCTTGATTTGATATTCCTGAATACGTAGTTGAAAAACTGCTTTTTTGTTTTTTCAACATAACCTCTTTCGCGAATATCAAATTTTTGCTTTGACACTCTTGAATACACAGTTGAAAATTTTTCAACTTATCTTTCTTTCTGTATATTGACAATGGTTTTGACAGCTTAAAATTCCTTCCTGTCAAAACATCTGCTTTTTTGCAAAAACACAAAAAAATTATTTGGAACAGTAGGCTGCCGGTAAAAAATACCTGTATTACCAACATTTGTTGTCAGGTTACTTTCTTTCGTTTTGCTATCAACCTCCTTTTATTTAACAAGCGTGTTGACTTAGTTACATTGTTATATACTCCCATTCCCATTCTCCTATACCTTAAAGTGTAAACGTGTTAAAAATATGTCATTTTTTTGTTAATCATGAATTTTATGGTCAATTTGCATAAATCATGGTATACTGTAGCCATTGGAGGTGTCTTATGTCAGAACATAATTATCATGATAGCATGAATATCTACAATACACTGCGTTTGAGAAAAGTTTTAGAGGAACTCCCCCCTTTTTGCAGGGATTTTTTCAGAGGCATTGAACCTACTACTTCGTCCCTGACCCGCATTGCCTATGCCTATGATTTAAGAGTGTTTTTTGAATTCTTAGCGGCTGCAAATCCTGCTTTTAAAAACAAGGAATCACGAGATATTAAAGTTGATATTCTGGATCAGATCAAAGCAATTGATATTGAAGAATATCTTGACTACCTCTCCTATTATAAAAAGGGTGATTTGGAATATATCAATCAGGAAAACGGAAAAAAGAGAAAGCTTATCTCCTTAAGGAGTTTTTATAATTACTATTTCAAAAAGGAAATGATACAAACAAACCCTGCTGCTTTGGTTAATATTCCCAAACTTCACAGCAAGGAAATCGTACGCCTCGATGTAGATGAAGTTGCCCGTCTTTTGGACCAGGTGGAGTCCGGCGAAAAGATGACAAAGCAGCAGTTAAAATATCATGAGAAGACAAAGAAAAGGGACCTGGCACTTATAACATTGCTTTTAGGTACCGGAATACGTGTATCGGAATGTGTCGGCCTTGATTTAGATGATGTGGACTTTCATAACGACGGTATTAAAATCAGGAGAAAAGGCGGATATGAATCCATTATTTATTTTGGAGATGAAGTCAGGGAAGCCCTTGAAAGCTATCTTGTGGAAAGAGAAACCGTCCTTCCCGAAGCGGGAAGTGAAGAAGCCCTCTTTCTTTCTATGCAACGAAAGAGAATCAGCGTAAAGTCCGTTGAGAATCTTGTGAAGAAATACTCTTCCATGGTTACAAGCTTAAAGCGGATTACCCCTCATAAACTTCGAAGTACCTATGGCACAAGCCTTTACAGAGAGACCGGAGATATCTATCTGGTAGCCGATGTACTTGGGCATAAGGATGTAAATACCACGAAAAAGCACTATGCTGCTATTGAAGATTCCAGGCGAAGAAGCGCTGCCGGAAAAGTAAAGTTAAGGGAAAAAGCAGATAGCTAATATGACCCCTGCTTTACAATCGCCCATGCATGATTACAGGTTATACCGTCTTTCCACTATTATAGCTTTATAGTCTTATCTCACTTTTTAGAATAGTAAAGAACTCGTCTTTAGCATAGTATTCTTTCCATGGGTCATGTCCACATTTATCAATTACGAACATCTTAAATTCGTTCAATCGATTTTCTAAAGGCGCCTTCACCCCATTCCATGGATGAGGGTCGTTTTTACCATGAATCGCGGCAACAGGGCATTTAATGTCTTTGGAGAAATCTAACAGTTCTCCACTTGCGCGCATTGAGAGAGCTTCATCCATTAATGACTTAAATTGCCCTTCATTAAAGGCAATCATGTCTCCTTTTATGTTTGGTAACAGGCAATAATGGTCAGGATCATATTCCTTATCCTGTGTGTATAAATTTGCCGCTCTCATATCTTCTTTTTGTTCTTTTGGCATAATTTTCACACTTCTCGCTTCAACGAGTTGAGGATAATAACTTAATTCAAAGGGGCCACATCCTACCAGAATCAATTTACTGACATATTGAGGATACTTTGCGGCAAAAATGAAAGATAACCATGCGCCCCAGGAATGACCTATCAGAATTACTTTATCAAGTTGATAACGCAGAATAATCCCACGCAGTTCTTCTAAAAGCTCATCAGTTGAATTCCTGGTTTGTAAATGCTCTAAAACTCCAAAGTCATCGGCTAACCCTCGGCATATGCCCGCACAACAACCCGGCGCCCCGGGTCCTCCGTGAACAATTATAGCACGAAACGGTAAACTTCCATACTCTCTGCAATCATTCAAAATATCCACCTCCTGTATATTTAACCGTCATATTTTAACAAACTTAAGTGACAGTTCATTCTGTGCTTCAAGATGCAAAGTCAAGCTTTTTCTCTCCTCGCTGAACGTAAACCTGACCTTTGTATTGACAGGAGTCTCATAGTGCCAAATGCTGGCTACAAATTCTTCATGGTTCCACTCACCATAGCAGACAGCCCTGTAAAAGGAGTCGGAAGTCCAAAATGGCTTTGCGGTTTCTACCCACTGTTTCTGTATAAAACTAATCACATATAAGGGCTGATGCTTTTCATCGTTATAAAGTGCAAGAAGGCACTCTCCTTTTTCAAAATCAAAATTAATTTTATTTATTTTAAAATCATCCGTTGCCTTAGTGTCTGAAGAAAGCCTGTAAGCCGCCCGAAAGGCCGGATAGGGTTCGACATTTTCGTTCACCTGCAGGTGTGTCTGCCTTGTCCCAAACTCAACCAATTTGTTGTAATCAACGCTTTGAGGCATAGCAGCTCCTCCGTCAAGCCATGGAAGGAGGTCACTCCAAATAAGCTTCATAAATTTGCCCATGTCAAGGTTGCTGGTTACAGCAATGACACAGTTCTGATCAGGCATGACAATACAGTATTGTCCGTACATGCCGTCCCCACGGTACACTCCTTCGGGGACACATCTCCAGAACTGGTAGCCGTAACCCTGAGCCCAATCGTTATCGGCTTCGTCTCCGTTATTAATTTGCTTGGAGGTTGCTTCTTCCACCCATGCTTCAGGTACGAGCTGCCGGCCATTGAATTTCCCTTTTTGAAGGAGCATTTGCCCAAAAACGGCGATATCCTCTGTTTTAATATTTAGTCCAAAGCCACCAAAGCTGATTCCTAATTTGTCTTCTTCCCAGACGGGGTCGATTCCCAGCGGTTCAAATAATCTCGGCATGAGGTAATCCACAAGCTTTTCCCCTGTCAATCTAGTAATTATTGCAGAACACATATATGTGGCGAGTGTATTGTAAAAAAAAGCGCTCCCCGGCTCATTTTTGACATGCGAGCTTAAAAATCCGAGAATGTTATTAGAATTTTCATCATTCCATACCCAGTTTTCATAGGTCATTCCTGTTCCCATTGTGAGGAGGTTTTTTACGGTCATTTTCTTGATTTTTTCGTCAACCTTTTCACCCAGTTCATTCATTTCATCTGCGAAGATGTCGGCAATCAGCGTACTTGTGGTTAGCAAACCTTCCTCGATAGCCAAACCAATTGCGATTGAAGTAAAGCTTTTGCTTAGGGAAAACAATTGATGTCTGTACTGAGCTGCATATGGCTTCCACCAACAATCAGCGATATTTTTACCGTTCTTGAGCAGCATAAACGAATGAACCTCAAATCCCTGCTCGTTTACTTTGTTTAAAAAATCCAGAATTGCGGAGGAAGGGATTCCCTGTGATTCCGGTGTGGCTTTTTCAAGTCTCATATTATACCTCCAAAGTTATTTTCAGGTGCGTTTTACGATTCCATCATCCACTTATGTCCGTCCGGATACATAATCTTTAATGAATTATTTAACCATACTTTTTGCTCATTGCTCATTTTTGAAAAAGCAAATTCAAAATCTTCTTGGTATCCTTCACGTTCTATATCTGTCGATTTGTAAAGCAGTAATAATTCAGGGGCTAAATAAGATATATCACCACTATGTAAAATTGCTTTACTTAGTTCCCGTTTAATATTTTTATTGCGGGCATACAGAAAATTTTTCTCATCCTTATCGTTAAAAAGAAATTCAATAAAATTCATTTTAGTTTGACCAATATGGTAAAAGTCAATGATATATATATCCTTTTTATCTGTTGGAGCTAGATGAACGAGTTCGCAATCATTCGTTGAACAAAAGATATTGCGTTTCTCATATTGTTGATTATTTACGTCTGTAATATGATGAGCCATTCCTCCGCCTAACATTTCATAAACACAATAACCTTTTGATTGCATATGTAAAATTATTGAATTGCGGTCATTCCAATATGCCAGAATATCGATATCACCGTGTTTTCGTGATTCATATCCAAGAAATAAATCAATAGCAAATCCTCCGCAGATTGCAAATTCAAAGTTTTGACCTTTTAGTAATTTAACAGCTTCCTCTATCAATTTATTCATCTCAAGACCTCCGATTATTGAAATTTATATAACAGTCTTTCGATTGCAGGGCTTTTCCTCCATTAATAAATAAATTCATTTTCCCAGTTAAAGCTTCCTGATTCCTCTAAGCTTTTTGGCCAATGGCTGCACCATTCCGGAACGCAAGGCTTTTCTACTCTGTCAAGGCTTGGTGTGTAAGGCTTTATATCAAGTACCGGCGTATCGTTATTTGCGTCAATATAGGCAATTTGGATAATTCCCTTTTCATAATCAATATGGATAACCTGTACTGCAGTTAACGCAATTGGATTAGGACGGAAAGGCGACCTTGTGGCAAATGTACCCATTACAGCCGGAGCAGTTTTGTATGGACGTGACATTGTAAGGGTACCACGTGCTTCTTCATTGTCAAAATCGCTGAACATCCAGATAACATTAATATGACTAAATCCGTCCAATGCCTGTAAAGCCGGAACATACTCCGGTTCAAGTTCGATAAATGTCCCTCGCTCATTAAAGCAGATTCTACCAACAGGATTTACTTTTAAATTATTCATAGTGATTCCTCCATATGATTTCTTATTTGTAAATCCAGTGTAGACCCTGACATCATGTGAGAGTCAATCCCCAAAATTAATTCTTAGATTTCTTTCATCGGAATCTGTATTTCAGTTAAGTAATTATCGGGAATTTTTTCATTCCATGGCCCTCTGTGAACAATCTGCCTGCTTTGGCCTTCCATTCTGTACTGATTATGTTCCTGGAGCCAATTTGCAAAAGCAAGATATGCACCTGCAATGTTTTCGAATTTCCCATATACCATTGTGCTGGCCATTACCGGTACAGGTTCCGTATTACGATATACAAATCCATCCTTATCTTTTCCCATTCCTGCCACAGGGGCACATATTTCGATATCAACATCTTTTTCTCTATAATCTGTATCATAATATACAGTAAAAGTATCGTTTGATATAGATATACCACCTTTATTTGCAAAAACCAGCATTTCTCTCCATAGTTTACCCTCGGAGTAATAATCCGGAACAATCCGCCTCAAAGAAAGCACTTGATAACTTGGTATTGATTTGATTGAAACATTGCAGTGTATTGCTATCTTTTCCTGATAAATATCTCTTTTAGCTAATTCAATTTTTGATAATTTGTCCTGTTCGGTTTTGATTGTGTTCTCAATTTCCAAACGTTTATTTTCAAGCTGATTTATAATAAATTCATTGTTCCACTGATTAAGGATAACCGCAATTTCAGAAACATTGAAACCTAAATCCCTCAAAAATATAATTTTATTCAAAGCAAGGATTTGTTCCGCAGAATATAGCCTGTAATTCGTACATTCATCAATTACTGCGGGGCTTAATAATCCTGTTTCATCGTAATACCTTAACATTCGGATTGATACTTGTGTTAATTTGGAGAATTCACCTATTCTGAACATTTACATCATCCTTTGTGGATTAAATACATTTTGATTTTATGGTAATTCCCTCAGCCTCATCCTCTATGACAGCAATATCAGCCCCTAAATTAAGCAGTTTCTGAAAGAAGTTATCATAACCTCTTAATATATGCTCCAATCCATAGATCTTTGATTCGCCCTCTGCAATCAATGCCGCCATTACCAATGACGCACACATTCTGATATCCGTTCCGGTCATCGCCGTCCCGGTTAGCTTTTGTGTGCCACTGATTGTGACTTGGGAATGCACGCTTTCATATGCCATCCCCATTCTGCCGATTTCAAATAAGTGGTTGAACCGAACCGGGAAAATCATATCTCTGATAGAGGATTTGCCATTACATTTCAGGGCATAAACGGAAGCAAAAGGCTGCAGGTCGGTGGGAAAACCAGGATACGGCAATGCTTCTACATTAACAGGTTTCAGTTCGCAATTGGATGCATCAATAATGATATTGCTATCCTCTGCTCTTATATTTGCACCGGAATCTCCCAAAATAGTAATAACCGACATAACATGCTCCGGAATCACATTTCGTATTATTCCGGAGCCTTTTGTTGCTGCAATCATAAATAGAAAGGTACCGACCTCCAGCCGGTCAGGTATGACTTCATGAACTGTCCGGGTTAATTTTGCCGCAGACGGCTTTATATGAATGACAGGGGTACCTGCACCTGTTATTTTAACTCCCATGGAATTCAATAAGACTGCCATATCAACAATTTCCGGTTCCATGGCAGCATTGTAGATTACCGTCTCACTATCAGCCGCACTGGCAACTAACATGGCATTTTCTGTTGCACCTACACTTGGAAACCGCAGGAATATCTTTTGACCCTTGTAAGGGAACTGTGTTGCCTCACATTTTACATATCCGTCAATTGTCTCTGTGCGTATCCCGAATTTATTGAATACATATAAATGAATATCAATTGGTCTGTTTCCTATCTTATCTCCGCCGGATACCGGTACCACTGCTTTTCCGAATTTAGCCAGCAAAACACCCAAAAATAAATTAGAAGCTCTGATTTTGGAAACATATTGCTTACTTAATTCAGAATTAACCAAGTTTCCTGTAATTTTTACGATGCTGTTCTCACAGGCCATCTGAATCCCGATTTCATCTAAGATTCCCTGCATCGCTTCAACATCGGATATATCTGTTACATGTGTTAATACGCCTTCGCCTTCTCCCAGGCACATTGCCGGAATTAAAGCTAAAATGGAATTTTTGGAACCGTTTACATTAACTTCTCCACGTAATGCCTTACCGCCTTTTACTTTCAAATAAGTGCTATTGCCTGTCATTCTATGTAACCTCTCTTATTATTTATAAGCATTACCTTTTTTACATTATTTATCTAATAATATTACTATTCTTTCCCACATAAATCAATGCATATTTGCAACTTTATGATTTCCTGCTGCAAGCGGCTGCATAAAAATAATGTACCTAAATTACAAGGTACATTATCACAATACAATTCTACAGCTCTTTTCTCCATACCATGCGGTTTATAATGCCGGTATAACTCTGTATGATACGGATAACCTTACTGCTTGTATTTTCCTCCCTGTAGTCAGGTACCTCGCTTATCTTTTCTTTCCTGTCTGCCATGGACACAGCCAGTTCCACCGCTTGAAGGACCTCTTCTGCGGATATGGAACCAAGGATAAAGGCACCTTTTTCAAGGGCTTCCGGCCTTTCGGTAGAGGTTCTGATACAAACTGCAGGATAATGTCTAAAATATGCTGCTTCTTCGGGAAGGGTTCCGCTGTCAGATATGGTACAAAAAGAATGGTACTGGAGATGGTTATAATCAGAAAAGGAAAAAGGCTTTAAAGTCCGAACCTTGGGATGAAAATGAAACTGCCGTTTTTCAATAAAGCCTGCCGAACGTGGATGGGTTGAGTAAATTACCGGAAGATTATAGGTTTCTGCCAGGGCATTAACGGCTTCCATAAGCTGAAAGAAATTCTTTTCATTGTCTATATTTTCTTCCCGGTGGGCAGAAAGTACAATATATTGTTCCTCTGAAAGTCCCAGCTTTTTTAATATCTGGGACTTTTCTATTTTTGCCTTGTTTACAGTAAGAACCTCTGCCATGGGAGAGCCAGTTACAAAGCATCTGTCCTTATGGATACCTTCTGCATAAAGATATCTTCTGGCCTGTTCGCTGTAGCAAAGGTTTACGTCAGAAATATGGTCTACGATACGCCTGTTGATTTCCTCCGGTAAATTCTCATCAAAGCAGCGGTTTCCGGCTTCCATATGAAATACCGGTATCTTAAGTCTTTTAGCGGATAGGGCTGCCAGGGCGGAATTGGTATCTCCTAATATCAATAAGGCCCCGGGCTTTTCTGTAAGCATTAATGCATAGCTTTTTGAGATGATAGCTCCTATAGTTTCTCCCGGATTATCACCTGCTGCATCCAGATAGACATCCGGTGCCCTTAATTCCAGGTCTTCGAAGAAAATCTGATTTAATGCATAATCCCAATTCTGTCCTGTATGAACCAGGATATGATCAAAATAGCTGTCACATTTCTTGATTATCTGTGATAGACGTATGATTTCCGGTCTGGTGCCAAGTATTGTCATCAGCTTTAATTTTCCCATAAAACCCTGCCCTTTCTTAATAGAACCTGCTTATTTTCTTTGAACTTAAGAATAATAGGGGGAGAGAGTTAAAAAGGCTCTGTCTGGAAAGAATCAGCCTTCTTCTCTCCCCTTCTTTTTCTGTAAGCATTACAGAGGATTGCCTTCCCTTGTGAATTACCGGGGAAGTAGGAACTGCTACTGCCAAAAGACCTGCTTTCTTTAGATATAGGGTTATATTCAATTCTTCACCATATAAAAAGGTCTTTGGATACAACCCGCGGTAATAGTTGAAGTATTCTTCTGTCAGCAGAAAGGCACAACCCTGCATGCAATAAGGCTTCTCTGCTTCCCCTTTTTCTCTTCCGTGAGTAACCTTAAAGTTATGTTTCTTTAAGTAAGTGCGCAGACGATAGATTCCTTTTATTCCTTTCTTAAGGACAAGATACAAAAGCTTTATGAACTGCAGGAATAATTTTTTTCTCATTTCTTCCGGCAGGCTCTTATACAGGATATAAAGCAAGGTAAACAGAATCGTCTTATAGGGACTCTTAATATTCACTGAAAACGGCTGGGGCTTCTTATCTGCATCATATACAGCAGGTGATATCACGCCGACTCCCTTTTTACAAGCTGCTAACAACTCTTCAAACAGAGTGTCTTCAAATACAACGTCGCTGTTACAGATAAAGCAATTCTTGGCAGAAAACTGCGCTCTTGCATACCGGATTCCTGCATTGTTTCCGCGGGCAAAGCCAAGATTCTTCTTTAGTCTTTTAATCGTTACATGGGGAACCTTCTTAAAATGCTCCGTTAGAATCTCATAGGAGCCGTCACCGGAACCGTTGTCTACTACTACGATTTCATAGCTCCCTCCCTTCTGCTTTAAAGCACTGTTGACACATGCTATGGTTTCCTGATAGTTCTTATAATGTAATATAATGATCGCTAACCTGGTATGCATAGACCCTCCATAAATTTTCGTTTTATTTAAAGCTTAAGGTTTTTTTTAGTTTCTTCTTAGGAAATTTGTACTTTTACGAAACAGGGATAAAAACAGCTCCTTTTCAAATGCATTTAGCCCGGATTTCCACATCATAAGCAGATAGATCCCTGCAAAGCCCCCTCCTTTTATAAAAAAATAAGCAATCCCTTTATAAGGCATGAAAGAAAGAAAAACTGCTGCTGCAAGAGATACCGCAAGAGGTACCCCCATCTTAAAGAAACACTCTTTAAAGAAAATAAATACATTGATTTTAAGCTTGCGGTGATAGATGAAATTCATTGCTGCCGTACGGAAAAGATAGGCTGTGCAGACAGATATTGAAGCCCCAATCTCTTTATATTCTCTTGTGAGCAGTATGGACAGAGCCACATTGATAACTGCCATGGCGGCATAGACAAAGGATTGTAATTTGACCATTCCGGTGGCTGTAACAGTCAGCCCGGCTATGTGCTGGGTAAGTTCAAAAACACTCGGGAATATCAAAAGGAGAATGCAGATATAGGCATTCTGAAAGCCGTTTCCAAGCCAGATACTGATAAAATCTCTCCCAACAGCCAAAAAACCGGTAAAAATCAGTCCAATAAGAAAGAGCTGAATCCTCCCTACCTTTATCATCAGCTCTAACAGTCTTTCTTCGCTATTTTCCTGTGTAATGATTCGTGATACCTTGGGCAGAAACAACCCGTTTATGGCCAAAGCAAAAGTAAATACAATACCTTCCACCGTGGCAGAGGCTCCAAAGACAGAAATGCTTATAGCACCGCAATAGATTCCAAGGATGCTGGGTATGATATTATAGATGAAGCGCTGGGCAATATTGACCACAGTGGACCACATGGAGAATGTAAATATCTCTTTTGTGGTCTTCTTTTCTTTATAATGATAGTTTATTTTGACAGGGGTCGTTCTTTTTACAAAGAAAAGCTTTATTAGGATATTAATAATTCCTGTTACTGCATTTACCATTACCATGGTATAAAGCCCATATCCCATTTTCAGTGCTGCAATGATAAGAGCCATATTAAGGAGTTTGTAAAAAAGCTCACAAGCCTTAAGCTGCACGAATTTCTCGTAGGAGGTAAGAATACCGTTTAAGGTGCCGAAAGGAAAGGCAAGAACACTATAGGAGGAGGCTATCAGAAAAATTACCTTCAGCTTATGAATTTCTGCGGGAGAAAGTTCCTTGTAAATACTTCCCACACAAAAGTAAACTGCAAGAAGGACTACCGCAATTATAATATCCAATAAAAAAAAGAACTTATATATAATTCCAAGGAGATTGTTAGCTGCTTCTCTGTCGTTCTTCGAGTTATATAGGGAAAGAAAACGGGTTACGGCAGCGCCCAGACCAAAATCCATAACAAGTATTCCAATTAAGGACACCGAAAGGGTATAAAGTCCATAATTGCCCTGTCCAAGACTTCGTATCATCCAGGGCGTGTAGATTAATCCTGCCAACAGGTTAATCCCAATGGTGATATATCCTAATACTGCTCCTGCTTTTATCTGCCTTGAGCTTTCCTCTTCATTTATCTCACTCATATACAACACTGCTTTCTTTCTGATATGGTTAAGTTATTTTTAACAGGCGCAATAAACTGTTCTTAAGCCCCTTATAATCCTTATATTTTATGCGAAGAAGAATACTTGCCGCTTTTCTGTAATACCTGACAAGGGGATGCCTCTTTCCCATAATTCGGTTAATCCGGTTCTTAAACTCCATATCTTCTATGACATAGGGAGGATGTTTTATCGGAAACTCTATCTCAAAAGCCGGCATATTAAAAATCTTCTGAATTCCCCTTGGCAACATCCTGATATCCGAAACCGAATGGGAAGCATTTGCTGTGACCCCAATGTTAGTAATCATATTTTTGGCGGGCACAATATTCAACCTGTGGTTTAAATGCATGCTGGCGCCTAAAATAGATTCGTAGTGGGCTTTCCCTGAGCGTTGATGTCTTTTGACCGTATTAATATACGCTCCTCCCTCCGAAAAAGAATCCAAATAGCTCTTAAGCTGCATCAGGTTAAAGGAATCCTTTAAGATACTGTATCCTTCATCCCAGGTATCTATCACCCGTTTCCAGGATGCCCATCCGCAGATGGAGCCGGAGGTCGTAAAGAGATAGTCATAAGGAGTATATTCACAAACTTCTGCATTGTTCATGCCGCATATCATATTTATCCTCTCATCCTCCCTATACCGTTCCAAAAGCTCTTTGCAAAAAGGAAAGAAACTAAGGGAGGGAACATCATCATCCTCTAACACGATTCCTTCTTTCTCTGTCTGGAACATCCATTTTTGTGCAATGTATTCCGAAGGATCACAACCAACATTCTCACTTTGAAAATAGGTATGTATCTCACAATTCCAGTCAATATCGAATGCAATAGCTCTGCACTTAATAATTCCTGCCATATCCTCTGACTTTCCCTTTCTGGGTCCGTCCTGATACAGATAAAGTCTGGAGGGCTTTGCTTGTTTTACAACTTCAAAGACCTTCTCAAACTGTTTTGGCCTGGCAAAGAATATCAAAAGCACGGCAATATCTATATTCGCCTCTTTCATACAGTTTCCTTTCTGCGCATTCTACAGCGCAAACTAATGAAATACCGAAACATAAGGAATAAGATTATTATCTCTTAGCATACGGTATATAAAAAATACTCCAAACAATGCCAGCGAAAAAAGAAGGATACACTTTCTCGTTATCTCCTTGTCATTATCCTTAGCCTTTAAGGACAGTATCCTGTCAAGCAGGATAATACTGGCGTAAAGATAGTAAAAGGCCGGTCTTTCTGCCGTTCTGGTAAACAAACGGAACAGCCAGAGGAGTATTGCAGCAAAATGCATATTTAAAAACAACAGACTGTCCTTATCCAGTTCCGTCAGTTCTTTTCGGTAAATGACCCCAAGAAAACCTATGATTAGCAGGATGATAAGAAAGATACTTCCGTTTCCTGTACTTTCGATACCGTAATCATAATCCATCCAGGCAGCCACCATGGAATAGAGTCTGTCAAAAAGAATTCCTGTTAAGCCATAGCCTAAAAGGATAGGGATGTGGTACTTTGCTTTCCAGGGAATACGTCCTAAGAAATAGGCCGGCAGGAAAAAAACGGCGGATTTATGAAAAAGGAAAGCTGCTCCTACTATCAAGAGGAATTGCAGGGGTTTTCTCTTTCTTATGGGTTCATAAGCCAAAAGGCACAGGGACATGGCAAGCGTCTGCCTTAATCCTGCTAAGGAAAAGGCAAAAAGCCCTATGGTATAGTAAAAATAAATGGCATATTTTTTATTATAGGCATAACGTTTTAAAAAGAAAAACAGACATATGCATATAATAGAAGAAGTAACCAGAAAGTAGAAAAAGGTACTAAGATTTATCTCACTTAGAAGCTTTGTAAACATATAAAAACCTGCTTCTTTTTTCCTTTCCAGATAAAAACGGAAGCTATATTTGGTAGAGTTAAAAAAATTATCCGCATACCTGCTATAATCACCGGTAACCGGAGATTTCAGTATCATCAGCAGATAAATAAGGAGGCAGGAAATAAGAAGAACCGGAGATTTTTTTCCCATAAGAATACCATCCTCGGAATATTTTGTCTCGCTTATTGTTAAGAGTGCCAAAACACCAAGTATAACAAGCACAGATATATATGGCAGCATTTTCCTTCCTCCCTTTCATCTTCCTTTAGTCAGAATATGTATGAAGAATTTATTTGGTGTCTGTCTGATTCTTTCCGTCCAGGAGCTTTTCAAAAACTTCTATGTACTCCCTTTCACAGGCTTCCTTGGAGAAATGCTTATTGGCATACCGGATGCAATGTTCGGAATAAAACTTCTTTCCATTCTTTCTAATCCTTAAGATACTTTGGCAGAATCCTTTCAGGCTGCTGCCGAAAACCGTATAACCGCAATGATTTCCCACAAGCTCCGTTAAGGCTGTGCTGGAACAGGCAACGACAGGTGTCCCGCAGGCTAAAGCCTCTGCAACGGTCTTCCCAAAGGATTCCTCCCTTGAGAGGGATACATAAACATCTGCTGAATTATACAATCTGACCAGACTATAGGGGTTATTCGTTGGAGGAACTGCTATGATATTGGGCGGAAGGATGAGCGTGTCGTTTATCTTTCCCACCAGTATGATAGTACAGTCAGAAAGCTTACCGGCAAGCTTTAAAAACCCCGAAAGTCCCTTGGCATTACACCAAATAGCTGCCACTGACAGAATCACAAACTTATCCTTTAGATTCAAGGTATTTTTGATGTCTTCCGCATCAGTGGGTTTAAAAATATCAAAGTCTATCCAGTTATAAATTCTTTTTATCAGATAAGCTTCTTTTAAAAAGGAGTATTTTGCCTGATTGGTTATCCAGTCTGAAACCCCTATTACTGCAAGCTTATGGATCCCGGTGAAATATTTCCTTTTATCCTCCCACATCTTGCTGCAGCGGTCAAAGAACCAGGAAGGAGGCGTATTTCTGTTATTCGGACACTTCCCGCACCCTTCTCTCCACTGGTAGCACCCGTTTACCGTATAGTGGGTGCAGCGTCCGGTATAAAACCAACAGTCATGCAGTGTAATCACCAAAGGAATATCATTTTTAGCCAGAAAGTCAAGCAGCCTGTTCAGGTTCAAAAAATTACCGTGAACATTACGAAGATGTACGATATCCGGCTTTTGTTCCTTGATATACTGTGTAAGCCGCCAGGTTGCCAAATAGGAATAATACCCTTGCAAGCCGCTTATTCTGGAACACAGGGCATGCACCTTTCTGTCTGTTGCCGTCCCAATTACATAATGCCCCTTATCCTTCTCTGCCTTCTTTTCTTTTTTCTTCAATGGCCTTTCCCTGTAAGCATAAGCGACAAGGCTTACATGCCCATTCCCTCTTAGAAACTCCTCTAATTCCATGGTGGTTCTACCCGTACTAAGAACTTTGTATACTTCATTGATTTGCAGAATCTTCATAAATCCTCCGTTCTTTTACCCATTCTTCTTTATAGCTTAGAAAAGTACGATACAAAGCCCTTTCAAATTCCGGCAGTTCTTCAAACCTTCCCTCATTTTTATGAAAGGCATAAAGGGTATCTGCTATCATTCCCAGTGAGGCCTGATATACCTTCGGTATGCCGTAATACCCATCCTCTCCTTTAAATCCCTCTTCCTTTAGAATCCTGCAAAATTCTTTTATAACATCCTCAATGCAGCATAAGTTTAAGATTGTATTTCTGTCATGAATTACTATGGGAAGTCCTCTTACAATGTTATAGCAAAATGTTGCAACGACGGAATTATAATTTGGTTTGGCACCGCTTCCAAAGAGATTCGTCAGCCGGTAAATATAAACTTTGCTTTTTAAGTTTCTCTCATAGGCTCTTAGTACTTCCTCTGCTGCCTTTTTACTCTTTCCGTAGGGAGATGGCACTATAGCATGAATAGAGGAAGCATATAGAATAGGACATGGATTATGAAATCTCACAAGCCCATTCCTAATCTCCTCTGTCAGTCTGACATTTCCCTCCGTAAAGTCCGTGATATTATCCGAACGGTTGACCCCCGCCAGGTGATAGATGAAGTCACAGCTTGCAAGATAGGAATCAACCTCTTCCTTCTTCGTCTGATGAAAGCTTTCATAAACGGTTATCCCTTCCATGTCCTTTAGGGCAGCCGTCATATGCCTGCCAAGGAAACCGCCCGCTCCGGTAACAAGAATATTCATATAGATATTGCTCTTTTCTTTCCACCACTTTGAAACATTCTATTCTACAGGCAGAATAAATATCCATGCTTTACGGGTTCTTAAAGTGCTCTAACTCCTTCATGATATAGGGAATGTTTAGAAGTTTTTCTTTCATCTCTTCTACGCCAAGCTGTGCCGCATTCTTGGAATTGTACTCCCTTGCCCTGCCTTTTCTTTTATCCCCTTTTGTAAAATAGATATCATAGTTTAGATCCCTGTTATCCGGCAGTATACGGTAGTAGTTCCCCATATCTACGGAAAGGAGGCTCTCTTCTCTTGTAAGCAGGGTTTCGTACATTTTCTCCCCATGGCGCATCCCGATAATTTTAATTCCCTCTTTATAGGAAAACAGCTCGCAAAGTGCAAGTGCAAGAGTCTTAATTGTACATGCCGGAGCCTTTTGGACCAGAATGTCTCCGCTTTTTCCTTCCAAAAAAGCAAAGATTACCAGTTCAACGGCCTCTTCCAAGGTCATGATAAACCGTGTCATTTCCGGCTTTGTTACCGTAAGAGGCTCACCGGCCTTCATCTGCTCTACAAACAAAGGAATTACCGATCCTCTGGAACAGGCTACATTTCCGTAGCGGGTTCCGCATATCTGGATTTTGTCCTCAGATACCATTCTGGCCTTTGCTGCCATAACCTTTTCCATCATAGCCTTTGAAGTACCCATAGCATTAATGGGGTAGGCTGCCTTATCCGTAGAAAGGCAGATAACCTTCTTAACTCCGGCTTCTATGGCTGCCGTAAGGACGTTATCCGTCCCAATGATATTGGTCTTAACCGCCTCCATAGGAAAGAATTCACAGGAAGGAACCTGCTTTAGGGCTGCACTGTGGAAAATGTAGTCTACACCGCAAAAGGCTTCCTTTAAGCTTTCTATGTTTCTTACATCCCCAATGTAATACTTTATTTTATTGGAATGATAGAAATGCCTCATATCATCCTGCTTTTTTTCATCTCTTGAAAAAATCCGTATCTCACCGATATTGCTTTCCAAAAACCGGTTAAGCACCGCATTGCCAAAGGAACCGGTACCACCAGTTATAAGAAGCACTTTATTTTTAAACATGAACTCCCTCCTTCTGCCTTTTTCTTTTTATAGGGACACAGGACAGTGATAAGTATCCGGATGGGCCGGATCAAAAACTTCATTTGCCCATATCAGAGTGTAAAGGTCTGACTCTCCCATATTAATCAGGTTGTGAGTGAAGCCGGGCGGAACTTCCAGGATACAAAGTTCATCACCTGAAAGAAAGTATTCTGTAATTTCCTTAGAGCCAACCCGCCTTAGCTGCAGGAGTGCCGTCCCCGAGATTACAAGGAATTTTTCACATTTAGTGTTATGGTAATGCTCTCCCTTTTTGATGCCGGGCTTTGTGATATTTAAGGAAATCTGTCCCCTGTCCTCGGTTTTTAAAATTTCTGTAAAGCTCCCTCTGTCATCCCTGTGGCTTAGCAGAGGTATTCTAAGCTCCTCTAAGGGAAGATAACTTAAATAGGTACTGTAAAGCTTCTTGGTAAAGGGGGTTTTCATATCAGGGATATAATTATTCTCTCTGGCCTTCTTAAAATTCCTTATCGTATCTGCCAGTTCTTTCAATGTAACAGTGTAACAATATTCGTCCGTAAGCCTGTAATAACCGTCTGCATCAGGGAGGATTTCCTCCTCTAAATGCCTTAAAAAGGAGTCTGTTACATCGTCCACATAATAAAACCGCATAAAGGTGTCCGGGTTATGAAGCTCAATGTCTCTTTCTCTTGCAATGTTATAGCAAAAAGTCGCTACAACAGAATAGGCACATGGCTTTGCCCATTTGCCAAAAGTATTGGTAAGCCGGTAAATGAAAACCTTGCTGTCATTCAATCTTTCATGTTCCCTTAACGCCTCTTCTGCCATACGCTTGCTTTTGGCATACTCAGTGTTTTGTACTGCCTGTATGGAGGAGGTATATAAGACCGGACATTTATTGCCGTTTTCTCTTAAAAGAGCAAGCAGCGTATGAAAGAATTCGTAATTGACCTTTAGAAATTCTTCTTCTCTTGTCGGTCTGTGTACTGCTGCAAAATGGTAGACGAAATCACATTCCTTTGTATATGCTTTCAAATCCTCTAAATCATTTGATTTGTCATAGGTATAAATCACATGCTCCGCACTCTGGGCGGCTATATTCGCAATCAGGTTCTTTCCTAAAAAACCGCCTGACCCGGTTACCAGTATCTTCATACCTTTCCCCCTAACAAACATCAAAAACATCAACCCGTTACCGGTTTTTATTATCATTTACAGCCATATCAAATAATTCTTTTATCTCATCTTTTATTTTCTCTTTTTGGTGTTCTCTCTGACCAAGTTCCCAGGCCCTTCTTTGGTATACTTCTATCTTATCCGGGTGCTTTACAAAATGTGATAATACAGGCAAAATATTTTCTTGCTTTCCGATACAAATTGCCGCTTTATTCTTCTTTAAATATCGGATACCCTCATTTTCATATGGTCCTATGGCAAGAACCGCACAGGAAGAAGCCAGACAGTCAACTACTTTTGTAGAAAAAGAGTACTTGGTCAGAAGTCTGTTTTTTAAGTCAAAGCTTTCCGTAAGAAGTGCAATATCTGATTCTTTATATATCTTTTTTAATTCATCCTGTGAAACAAAGTCTCTAAGAAAGACTGACCTGTCATCACAGAGCAGCCTTTGCTCTTTTTTATTTACTTTGTCCCTTGTATAAATTTCCAGGGTTATAAGTACCTCTTTCTCGTTAATAGCAGCAAGAGCCTCCGCAATGGCTGCAAGCGTCTTATTTCTGTTACAGTAAAGTCTCCCGGCATAGATTATACGAATGGGGCCGGTTACTTCTTTTTTGCTGTACTCCGTAAATTGCCCGCCTTTTCGAAGAATCCCGGCAGGTACTCCTAAATCCTCTTCCATCTCTTTTGCCTGTCTCTCCGATAAAGTTAAATATTTCGTATAAATAGATGCTGTTCTTCTTAAATCCCTCCGAAAAAGCAGCTTTCTGGTCCAGTAAAAGGGGGAAAAGTTTAACTGGCGCAGGGAATATTCATCATCACCGGTAAAGGTAATAACCGGGGCACCGGTGACAGAATGTAAAAGCCGTTCCATATATAACATTCTTCTGGAGTAAAAACGCAGGCTAAATATTACCTCCGGCCTGAAATCCTCCAGAAAATCCATTAACAGGCTGTCCTTAAAGTCACTTCTTAACCATACAAAATCCCTGCACAGCCTGGCTGTTCCTCCAAATGTATTTTTTATTACCCTATTAGAAATCCTGTTTACATCACGCATCTTCGCGGAACTCTCTGTTTCCCTGTAGCTTCTGGTGAAAAACCATTTGCCGGTTCCTTTCTTCGTTATAAGGCTTCGAGCAGCCATTTTATCGGTTATCTGGTAATATCTGCTGCAGCAGGGATTATTCGGTTCTCCGGAAGCCAAATATAGATTTGCCAAGGTGCCAGGAAAGTCCATGAACCAGTTTGTCATTACGTTACCAGGATAAATTCCATCATTCCAGATTTCTTCTGTCAGAACTAAAACCCTCATATCACATACCCCTTCTTTCCTTAAAATCAGTCTCTTACCTTATTGGCAAAAGCAGCACACAGCTCCGGTGCCAGATAAAAGCAGGTGAACATAAACTTATACCGCAGAGGAGTAACTTTACTGTATAACATCTTAAAATAAGCCTCCTCATAAAGTTTAAGAAGCTTTCCGGTGTCATTGGTATTCTTTTTATCCTTCTTGCAGCTAATATAAAAAAGCATCAGATTTAAGCAAAGATATTCCCAGGAATACTCTAAGAGCTCCTTATCCTTATCTGCAAAGAAACGTATTCTTTCCCTTAAGACTTCATAAAAGTCCGTGGGCTTATAATGGTTTTCCTTTCTGGTCGTACTTTCCGTATTTTTGTAATAGTAATATAATGGCCTGGCAGACAGCGCTATCTTGTCAGAGCGGTATAAGAACTTATAGCTTAAAGCTTCATCCTCGTAATTGAAATGATCACTTACGGGAAAATATAAGTCTTTCAACAGCTTTCTTTTATAGAGCTTACCTACTACACCTGACTTCATCTTCCTGCTTAGGATTGCCTCCTTTTTATCAAACACCAGTACTTTTCCTTTCATGGATACCCCTTTAAAATCAGAACCGCTTCCGGTATAGAGCTTACAGGCTGCCATCTGTGCTTTATGCCGTATACAGAGGGAAAGCAGATATTTTATGAAATGCTCATGGAGGAAATCGTCACTGTCTAAAAAAGTAATATATTTCCCTTTTGCATTTTTCAACCCCGTATTTCTGGCACTTGATATTCCGCCGTTTGCCTGATGCACTACCTTGATTCTCTCATCCAGCAAAGAAAGATTGTCACAGATGGCAGGACTTTTGTCTGTTGAGCCGTCATCAATTAAGAGTATTTCAAGATTTTTATAGGACTGCTTTCTGACACTTTCTACACAACGCCATAAGTATTTTTCTGTTTGATAGACAGGTATAATTACACTTACAAGAATATTTTCCTTCATTGCTATAACCATGCTCCTTTCAACCTTACCTCCATTACATAAATCATATTCCAGTCATTCTTCTTTTCGTATGAGTTGGAACTTCCCGCTTTTTTGCCGGCAGAGAGAGTCGGTAACCTCTAAGGTGATCTTTGTTCCCGGGCCAAAAAACTGCCTTAAAGCTGCAAGAATTCTTTCCCGTTCCCATACCGTATCCTTTCCTACCGGAATACAAAGCACATGTACCCCACCATCTTTCTTTTGTATAAACTGCATCTGGTTTACTGTCTTTAAGAGGCTGCTTACAAATACGGATAATTGGACCTCACTGACTCTTCCCTCCGCAGTTACTAAAAATGCAGCTTCCCTGCCGGAAATACCCTCTATTACAGGGTGGGAACTGTGACAGGGGCAGACAGTATCCTTATCAGCAGGAATTATCCTATCTCCTATATCATAACGGATAAGGGGCGTACCAAAGGTATCAAAGCCGGTAACTAAAAGCTTCATACCTCCTTCTGCCGGAAGATGCTCAAAAATTCCGGTATCAATAGCCTCATGGTAAGAGCCGCATCTGCACTGGATGATAAATGGAGCCCCCTCATTGGAAGCATATTGGTCTGTGAGGGGACAGCCAAAAACTTTTTCAATGGTTTCACGGTAAAAAGGCAGTACCGTCTCTGAGGTCGTAAATACTGCCTTTGGCTTAAAGGACGGCTTTATACCATTATCCTCCATATATTTGGCAACGGTATAAATGGCAGAGACAAACCCGTCAATGGCCGCCGGTTTATAACGGTTTAGATCTGCCACATAGTATGGCAGGTTTTTCTCTGTAAGATGGTAGGTAGAATAAAACCTCTGTCTCCCAATGTAATTATTCCTCCAGAAGATTGGCTTTTTCGGATTATCTTCTAGGATTTTCTTTCCGAAGAACCTGGCAGACCTCATTTTATTATTACGAACCCCAAAGGTAAGCTTATAGGCGTCCAGATAGGCCATTCGCTTTCTGACATCAATCTTTCGTTTCCTTACCCCCAAAGGAATACCTGTTGTTCCTCCGGTATAAAAGGTAATACTTCTCCTCTTTGGAATCGTATAAACATTTTTAATGTTATCTCTTAGAGTATCTTTTGAAAGGACAGGAAGCTTTACAATGTCAGCAGCGGATGTTATTTCCTCCCATGGTATGTTTTTATAGAATTCACGGTAGAAAGGGCTGTTTTTAACAGCATAATGCAGCAGACGGATGAATTTTTTGTCCTGGATTTTCTGTTCTTTTTTTGCATCCCTGTGGGTAGCTTTCGAGTAAAGTTTTAAGTACTTCTTATAAACTCCCCTATAGCGCTGCTGATACAAAAGCAAACCATAGAGGCTTACAGCTAGATTTTGAAGCGGAACCGGCAGCCGGTAATACATCAAAAGCATATATTCTTTCATTAACACACCCCTTTTACAGTCCCATAGTATTTAACAGGATGGTATTTATCTGTCTTACCTCAAACTTCTCCCTGCATAAGAGATAAGAGTTCTCTCCCATACTTTCACGAAGCTCTTTCTTTTGCAGCAACAGGTCAATTTTTTCTGCCAGGGAGGGACTGTCGCCTACCGGTACTAAAAATCCGTTGTATCCTTCGATAACGGTCTCTTTACAGCCGGGTGCATTGGTGGTTACAATTGCCCTTCCTGCTGCCATTGCCTCTACAATACTTCGTCCGTTCCCTTCATGATAGGAAGGCAGCACAAAAACGGAACATTTTTTCAGATATGGCCTTACATCATCGGCATATCCGCAGTAGGTAACTGCTCCGTCCTCCAGATAGGAAATAAGTTCTTCTTCTAAAATAGCGTCCTTATGCTCATCAAGTCCGCCTACCAATAGGAAATCTGCTTGTGGATGCTTTTTCTTAAGGCTGGAAGCTGCACTGCAATACTCCTTTACACCCTTTCCTTGTACCAGCCTTGCAGTCATACAGACACAAGGAGAATCAGGAATCGGAATTCTTTCAAAATGCTCCATATTTACTCCGGAACCGTTCACAATCACTTCTTTCCCTTTCTTTATGAGATGTCTCTTCCTCATACTTTTAAAGTCATCCTGATTCATAAAGAAGCACTTTTCGTTATGATGGAAAATAAAGGTATAAAACAGGCAGAGCATATTCCTTATCATAAAATCCTTTATTCCCTTCGTGTAGAATACAGTTTCCAATCCGGTAACAAAGGAGTAGATATGCTTTACTCTGCAAAGAATAGCAGCACTCCCGCCAAACACAATTGGTTTTGCCATAAAGAAAAAGCAGATATCCGGTTTCACTTTTCGAATCACATGGATATAACGAAAAAATACGGCCAGATTCTCCATAAGATTCATTCCGGTTCTGCTGCCTCCCACGGACTCATAGGAAGCTCCAAGAATCCTGATATCTGCCTCCATTAGTTCTCCGGATTCTGCGGATACACATATTACCTGATGTCCTCTTTTTACTGTTTCCTGAATAAAATCTTTCCTGAAATTAAGCAGAGCGGGTCCGTAGCTTGCCCCTATTAATACCTTCATAGCTGTTCATCCTTCCTGACACCCTCAAGTACTCTGTTCCAGTCAAAACCGCAGTTAAATAAAAAATCAAGGATTGACATATTCTCCTCGAAACCACCCCATTGCTGCGGGTAATCAAAAACTTTGTAATCCGTATAAGTAAGCATGATTCCTCTGTTTGCAAAATCCTCTTCACTTTGATAACTTTTTGCTCCCAGACCCGAATAATACTCATTTGCTTTAAGCAGTGTGCAAATATCTAAGATTCTCTTTTCTTTTTTGGAGTCCACCTTCAACTCCGAAGCCTTTACAATGGCAGTACGAAGTCCAAAGCCTGAAAGGATAAAATGATTGATCGTCATATTCATATCTGCCAGATTTTCATATTTTGTAAGAAGAAGCTCTCTTATTAACGGATATATCTCCTTGTAATACTTAGTCTTGCTGTAATTAGCAGCTAAGAGTGTCAGATGCTCTTCCTTCCAGCCAAGCTCATCCTTGGTTCGTACCTCATTAATGGCATCCTTAAAATGATAATCCAGAGGTATGGTCAGTCTTTTTCTTCCCTGGGGAGTTTTAATTACATTCCTATGGTGCATGTTATCATTGGAAAATTGGGCCTCATCCAGGTAAACAAACAAATCAGCCTTGGATATCTTATAAAAATACCCCAAATACGGAATATAGTCCGGCTGATGGATAGCAACTCTCATAGCTTCTTCCCTCTCTCTTTCTCAAGCTTTTGACTGTAGACATTCCTTCCAAGAAGTACGGTAACTGCTGTGGAAAAGGTAATTGCAATATCTTTCCTAAAGCTTATATTTTCAGCATAGGAAACATCCATCGTAAATTGCAGTTCTCTGTCTGCTGCTGCACGGTATTTCATATCTACCGTACAGAATAATCCCGGAAGGCAGGAAAATCTCTTTTCATATGGAAAATCTTCTTCTGAAGTCGTACCTTCCTCCGGTAAAATGGGTCTTGGTCCTACAATTGCCATATCTCCTTTTAAGATATTAATAAATTGCGGCAATTCATCCAGGCTGGTTCTTCTAAGAAATGCACCCGTTCCGGTTATTCTTTTATCTCCCTTAAAGGCCCGTATATCAGGATCTTCGTGATTCTCCTTCATCGTTCTGAATTTATATATTTTAAAAGGTACGCGGTTCTTTCCCAGCCTGTATTGAGTAAACAAAATTCCGCCGCCGTCCTCAAGCTTAATGATTATGCCTATAATAAGCAGCAGCGGAAACAAAAGTAATACGGCCGCAAGGCTAATTACAAAGTCAAACATCCTCTTTCCTTTTCTTTCATATAGCTTACTCATGCCTGCATTACCTCCGGATGAATACTTACGTTTCTTCCTTCTATACCTCTCTTTTGAATACAAGCTCAAATCCTTCCGCATATAAAAGTCCTGCCTGGCATCCTCTAAAGCTGGCAAGGCCTTTTATTGCTTCTTCACTTCTGGGGTGGGGGTACTCTCTCATAACTCCTTCATACTGGGATAGGGCATCCAGCTTTTTTAAAAGCCCGCTTTCTTTGATTTCTATAAATACATTGGGTATAAAGGGATGCAGGGAAGAATTGAGAGACCATTCCGTTGAAGAAGGAATTTCCATAAAGAACAGCTCCTTAACCGGCTTCCTGTCTGTATTCCTTTGAAAGAGCCGTATGGCTGCCTGACATGCCAGAGAAGTCTGGTGATGGTCATTGTTTACGTCTGCCGGATGATGGGTAAATACAACATCTGCCGCAGAGGCTATTAGGATTTCTTCTATAAATTGCACCAGCCTGATATGCGGAACAGTATTAAACTCAATATTCGGGAAGTTTCCCAGATAAACTTTTCTTACCCCCAGTATTTTGCAGCAGTTTATAAGGTCCTGCCTAAGTTTATTTATTTTTGGCCTGTTTTTTCTGGCTTTTGCTTCACCGCAAAGAATACACACCTCTACTTTATTTCCTTCTTCGGCTAATTTTCCAATCGTACCGCCTGCTCCTAATACTTCGTCATCGGGATGTGCTACAACAAATAAATAATTCATTTTTATAACCATGCTCCTTCCAAAGTCTGGAGACTTTGTGCGCAGCACAAATCTCCGGTTGAAAGAATATAATTCTTTCAACCTTTCCTCATTTCAGAAAATCCCTTAACCGTTTATTGACCTCAGATGGTTCCTTATAGGTAGGGACTGCCTCCTTTAAGGCCATCCGGATTTTTTCGGAAGATCCGGTTCTTACGGCTTCCTTTAACTGTTCAAGGGAATGGGTTATCAAAGACAACTCAAATTCTTCCTGCTTTTCAATAAATATCTTATGATTTACCGTTGCAGTTAGTTCGTTTTTATCCGCTATAAGTTCTTCATATAATTTTTCTCCCGGTCTTAAACCTGTTTCAATGATGTCAATATCCTTATATGGAATATATCCATTAAGTTTTATGAGCCTTTCTGCAAGCTTTAATATCCGAACCGGCTTTCCCATGTCAAGGACATATATTTCCGCACTTGAAGCCATTTCTCCCGCCTTTAATACCAGGCAGGCTGCCTCTGTTACCGTCATAAAATACCGTACAATATTTTTATCTGTCAGAGTAATCGGGCCTCCCTTATCTATCTGGGATTGAAAAAGGGGAATAACAGAACCATTGGAGCCTAACACATTACCAAAACGTACTGCTGCAAACCTGGTACTTTCACAATTCTTCATACTTTGAAGAAGCATTTCACAAAAGCGCTTACTGGCACCCATGACATTCGTAGGGTTTACAGCCTTATCAGTAGATATCAGAACAAACTTTTCTGCTTTATACTCTTTGGCAGCAGTTATGACATTATAGGTGCCAAAAATGTTATTTTTAACAGCTTCTGCTGGGCAATCTTCCATAAGCGGCACATGTTTATGGGCAGCTGCATGGAATACCAGCTGCGGATGATATTTTTTAAAAATACTATCTACAGCAAAACGGTCCTGAATAGATGCAATCTCTACCTTTAGGTTCAGGTTTTTGTGAGCACGGCTTAGTTCCTGCTGCAGCTCATAGGCATTATTTTCATAATTATCAAGAATAATAAGCTGTCCTGCACTTATAGCCTGCCTGCATATTTCAGAGCCAATGGTGCCTCCTCCTCCTGTCACAAGAATAACTTTATCCGTTAAAAAACTCTGTACATCCTCCTTCATAAGGCTGACAGGCTTTCTTCCCAGTAGCTCATCCGGTATTAGATTCAGTTTTCCTCTTTTGCAATGAATGATATCTTTACTGCTCAACTTAACTGCCCCTTCCCGGTCAGATTTTCTCTCAAAACTATATTAATATATTCTTTTATTTTCGATAATGTGACATTTGCATCCGTAAATCCCCTAAGACAGGTCGCATTATGTAACAATAAATCATATATATCATAAAATATAAAAGAACTATATTGTATGAAAGTTTTCATACAATTAATTTATAGTTTCGAAAGGAGCAGGAAAATTTAATGGTTTATACTGTAATGCAATTTATAATAATGCTACTGATACTCTTTATTTCCGGCATTTTTGCGGATAGAATTTTCCGACTTGTTGCTTTTTGCCGCAAAACCAGCAGCATCTTTACTGCCCTGATATTTAGTTTATTTATATTTCTTATTGATATCTGGGGATTGTTTATTTTTAAGGATATAACCCATTTTCCAATGCTGGTTGACTCCTTCGATTGTCTGCAGTTTACGAGAAGATTTATTATTCTAAGTCTTTTGATCGGCGCGGTAATAGGAGGAATTTCAGGTCTCTTCGGCTGGATTTTATGCAGGCTTCGCAGAGATACCTAAGAAAAAATAGGTCCGTAAGGGCCTATTTTTTTGCTTATATTATAAAAGTTCTTCATGATTTAGAGCCTCCAGAATTGATACCCTTTTTCCTGCCATCCTTTTTTATCAAGGATCCCTTTTATATCTATTAAGACTCTCTCTTCTGCCTTACCTGTACGGAACATCTTAAGAATTTCTTCTTCCGTTAAAGCCTTATATTCATCATGGGCAACGGCAAATACAATACAGTCTGCCTCCTTGATATCTTCCCTGGAAACGAGCTCTATTCCGTAATGCTTTTTCGTTTCCGCTCTATCTGCCAACGGATCGGATACAACAGGCTTAATACCGTACTCCTTAAGCTTTTCACAAATGTCCACGATCTTTGTATTTCTGATATCCGGACAGTTTTCTTTAAAGGTAATCCCAAGGATAACTACCTTACTGTCTTTCACCGGCCTGTTAGTAAGTATCAGTTTTTTTAGAATAATATCCGCGATGTATTCTCCCATTGCATCATTAATTTTTCGGCCGGAAAGTATAATCTGGGAATGGTATCCAAGCCGTTCTGCCTCAAATATGAAATAATATGGATCCACTCCAATACAATGTCCGCCCACAAGACCGGGATAGAAATTCAGAGAATTCCATTTCGAACTCATTGCTTCAATAACCTCTTTTGTATCTATCTGCATACGGTCAAATACCATAGCAAGTTCATTCATAAAAGCAATATTGATATCCCGCTGGCTGTTTTCAACGACCTTTGCTGCTTCTGCCACCTTAATGCTGCTTACCGGATACACCCCGGCAGTAATAATCTGACTGTAGACCTCTGCTATTTCCTTAAGACTTTCTTCATCCATTCCCGATACAATTTTTCTTATACTCTCAAGCCTGTGAACCTTATCTCCCGGATTAATTCTTTCCGGTGAATAACCTACCTTAAAGTCTTTTCCACAGGTTAATCCGGAGGCTTTCTCCAGAATAGGGATGCAGATTTCTTCCGTAACGCCAGGATATACCGTAGATTCATAAACAACAACAGAACCCTTTAAGAGATTTCTCCCAACAATCTTGCTTGCCGTTTCCACCGGATTAAGATCTGGCATTTTGTAAGAAGTAACGGGTGTGGGAACAGCGATAATGTGAAACTTTGCCATACGAAGCTTTTCTTCATCATTTGTGAATTCAATTGCTGCCTCTTTTATGGCTTCATCTCCAACTTCTCTGGTAGGGTCAATTCCCATCTGATATTTCTTTATGACTTCTATGCTGATATCATAACCGATAACATCGTATACTTTGGAGAAAGCCAAGGCCAGGGGCATGCCTACATAGCCAAGCCCTACAACAGAAAGACTTTCTTTTTTATTTAATAAATCCATTGCCAAACTCATAAAAACTACCTCACTCTTATTGCAGCACTCAAAATATAAATTTTTTATACTCCCCCCTCTTCCATATTATGATATCCCTTGCTTTTTGCCACAAAAAATAGACTGCCAGTAACCTGACAGTCTATTTTTCAAAGTGGTGTATTCAGAAGGAATCAGACGGTTTATAAGCTGATACAGCCTATTCCCCTTGCGCATAGTATGGTACAACAATATAGCCGCCTTCGTGGATAGTGTCGGAATAAAGGCGATTTGTTTCTTTAATCTCCCTGATATAAGAATTCATATCCTTATAGTCATCTGTTATGTATCTGCCGGCAATACTCCATAGAGTATCTCCTTTATTAATCTGTATGCTTACAACCTGTTTCTTGGAATCATGAAGTCTTTGTGCCGTTACGTCCGTTGGTTTTAAAAGAAAGGATATCATCAATGTTATTGCAATCAGAATCCCAAGCATTGCAACAAATTGCTTCTTATGCAGGAAGCGTCTGATATCTGCCGGTAACTGTCTTGTAATGAAAGCAAATGTTGATTGATTCATAATAATTCCTCCTATAATCTTATCTTCCGTAAATGGCATACTATATGAATTTTACAGTATAAAATAATGTTATACGAACGTATGTTGCGAACACATGTTGCGAACGTTTGTTTATGTTTTGATTATAATACCCAAACAAACGTTTGTCAATAACAATTTTTATATTTCCCCGGAAAAAAAAACTCAAAAAGCGAACATAAGTTTTGCATTCCGTGGGAAACCATGTTATAATGTTTGCAATGAAAGCATAAATATGACTTTTAATATATTAATATGATAAGTTTCAATTAAATGGAGGATATATGAATGAGTTATGGCAAAATAAGCCCCAAACAAAGGGAAATTCTTGAATATTTAAAACAGCAGACATTATCAAGAGGTTATCCGCCTGCTGTCAGAGAAATTTGTGAAGCAGTGAAGTTAAAATCTACCTCTTCCGTACATTCACATTTAGAAACTCTGGAAAAAAACGGATACATAAGGCGTGACCCATCAAAGCCAAGAGCAATTGAAATTACAGATGATACTTTCAATTTATCCAAAAGGGAGATGGTCAATGTTCCAATTGTCGGAACTATTACAGCCGGTCTGCCTATACTTGCAGTTGAAAATATTGAAGGTTATTTTCCTATTCCCTCAGAGTATATGCCCAATGAAGAGACCTTTATGTTAAAGGTAAAGGGTGAAAGCATGATTAATGCCGGTATTATGGATGGGGATCAGATACTTGTCCAGAAACAGCCCCATGCTTCAAACGGTGATTTTGTTGTAGCTCTCATAGAAGACTCTGTGACAGTAAAAACCTTTTATAAAGAAGACGGTTATTACCGTTTACAGCCTGAAAACGATACTATGAAGCCAATAATCGTAAAAGAACTTGAAATCCTCGGAAAGGTTATCGGACTATTCCGTATGTTCTGAACGGCCGCTGTTTAAGGCAGAATTTATAATCATGTAAGCATTATTCATTAATTTATCCCAGGTTTTTTCACCCAGTTTGTGAACAATAATTCTTCTGGCCTCCCCTATAACAGGAGGCCGGAAAGATATATTATGGCAATCGCTGCCCAGTAAATCTACATATCCATTTTCTATCAGGCTTAAAGCCCTTCTTTTTGTATCCGGTTTAATAACTGCAGAGGTATTCATTTGCAGAAGACATCCCATGTTTTTTAATTTCTTTAAAAGCTTTTTGTTTCTCATAAGCGGTTTATAGCGGTCTATATGCGCAATGATTGGATTAACATTATAATACCCTATTAGTTTATCAATATCCTCCATATATTCACCTGTCCAGGATTTCATGGCAGGCAATTCTATGAGCAGATAACTGGTATTCTCAATGCAAAGTGGTTTTAAATCATTATTGTTGTAAAGGTAACGGTGGAGATGGGTTTCACTGGCAGCGATCAGCTCTATTTTACTGTGGGACACGGCTTCCATGGCATTGGCTCTTTTCTTAACGAATTCCTCCAATGTCATTTCCATGGGATAAAAATGAGGTGTGCATACAGCTGCAGTTACCTTTTGGTAGTACAGGTATTCTGTCATCATAATTGCTTCCTCACTTGATGAAGCTCCGTCATCAATGCCAGGTAATATATGAGTGTGCATATCAACCATACTTATCTCCAATCCTGCGCAGTTCTTTGCGTATACCCACGCCTTTGCGCATTTGCAATTTGTATTTACCTTTTTATTTGTTATCCGGGTTATAATAATAATATTTTGACTTATACCCTCCTAAATCCCTTTCAGAGATTCCATTTAAAACAACTCCAAGAATATTTGCTCTTGCATAACGGTATTTCATGAGTGCATTATCTATATCCGTATAAGTTGTTTTATTTTCCCTGACTACCAATATGGCACCATCGGTACTCTTAATAAAGCTTAAGGAATCCGCTACGATATTAATTGGCGGTGTGTCTAATATAATATAATCATATTCCGCTTCCAGCTCTTTTATTAATAATTCCATCTGTCTGCTTCCTAAAAGCTCGGATGGGTTAGGAGGTATTGATCCCATAGGCATGATGTGAAGATTATCGTAAGGTGTAATGTAAAGACATTCTTTTAAAGAATTAATATTAGACAAGAAATCACTAAGACCTGGTTGGCTCTTACCTTTAAAATGATGATGAATCCTTCCTTTTCTTAAATCACAGTCAATCAAAAGCACCTTATATCCTGCGTGTGCTATGGCAATTGAAAGATTTATACTTATTGTGCTCTTACCGTCCTCCGGGGAGGGACTGGTAATTAATATTTTCTTACACCCCTCTTTTCGGATAGAAAATCTTAGGTTTGTACGGAGGGTCTTATAGCTTTCCGCAACCAAAAAGGAGTTTTGACGGTTTTGTATTTTCTCTGGTTTCATGAAATTTTCGCCTTTTATTAGAATCCCTTTTAATTCCAGAAGTATTTTATTTTTTCTGCTGCTATTTACCGGAGAAAAATCTGGTATGCATCCAAGCAAAGGAGTATCATAATGCTTTAATAAATCCTCCTGATTTATCACCTTCAGATTGAGAATTTCCTTTAACACAAACAGGAAAAAAGCCAGAAAACCGCAAACTATACCGCCAAGCAATGTGTTTAGTAAAATATTGGGACCGGAAGGTGAGGTGGGACAAACCACGGGATCTACTACGTATATCATGGAATTTGTTTTAATTTTCTCAATCAGTTTAGGAACAATCATCTCCATACTCTTAACTAAGCGGTATGAATCGTTAGGATTATTACTGGTCAAGGTTATGGAAAATATTTCTGTATTTTGAATTGCCTTTATTTCCGTCATATTTCTTAAATCAGTTACACTGTAAGGAAGTCCGCTTAATTCCAAAACCTGTGAGTAGAACTGTCTTGTATTTAGAAAATTTATATAAGTTTCTGCTATTTTTTGCGCATAATCTAATTCTGACAAGTTGGCAGAGGTACTCTCTATCGTACTTACATAGAACTGTGAGGAAGCTGTATATGTCTTATCAACAAAATACCTGGTATATAGAAAGCTCAATAAAAGTCCTGCAAAGGTACATGCTGCTATCAAAATAAACCTCTTTTTTATAAGGTAGAGGATATCTCTCACTGTAAATTCCATTCTGAACCGTTCCTTTCCGGATAGATTTTGTTTTATTCTATGAGGTGAAAAGGATTTTCGGTACATTTATGAAGAAAAAGGTAAAAAAAAGTGCTGCAATACATGCAGCACCGGTTATGGCCAATCTTAAACTTCAAGTTGCTCTTTTGAAATAGTTTTACCGTCTCTCCAGATACGTTCCAAATCGTAGAATAAGCGGTCTTCCTTAGAAAAGATATGGACAACTACATCGCCGTAATCCATTAATATCCAGCTTGCAGAACGTATCCCTTCTATTCTTTTGGGTTCATATCCATGTTTCGACAGCTCCCCCGTTACATTATCTACCAATGCCTGAACCTGTGAAGAATTAGTTCCGTTGGCAATAATAAAATAGTCGGCTATTACTGTGATTTTTCCGATTTCGATTACCTTAATATCTTCTGCTTTTTTATCATCCAAAGCTTCATAGGCCAGCTTTGCAATTTCCTTTGCTATATTCATTGATACTCCTTTACTCTTTACACAATTTCCTTTTATAAAAATTATAGGTGTCGGCTGTGGTTTCATCTATCAGTTTACCTGATTCCATCAGGTAAGCTATGGTATCCCCTAATATACGATATACAGCTTCATCCAGATTTTCAAAGGATAGTTTTCTTATATCATCCAAATTAAAGATATCGGACAGGGTTCGATTGGGTTCAATATAATCTGCCACAAATATGATTTTTTCAAGAGTCGTCATATCCGGCTTACCTGTTGTATGCCAGGTGATAGCAGAAAGGATTTCCTCATCTTCTATATTATATACAGTTTTTGCATAAAATGCTCCAAGCTTTGCATGAAGAAGGTCAGGTTTTAGCATCTCGACCTGTTTTACCGGCACTCCTTTGTCTATGCACTCCTTTAGCATTTCCTCTCCTGTCATGTATTTTGCACAATCATGCAGAAGTCCTGCTAATACTGCCTTTTTATAATCGGCACCAAAAGCCAGCGCCATGGAAAATGCTGTTGTCATCACACCAAGAGAATGCAAATACCTTTTCTTTGGCAGAATATCTTCTAAGCTTTTTTCAAGTTGATATAAATCTTCTTTCATCATTTTATCCCCCATGCCTTTCCCAAAGACTGCAAACTTTGGGCCGCAGGCACAAATCTGCGTTTGAAAAATCTTGATTTTTCACACTACTCTCTTCCTGAAAATAATTGATGCTCCCTGATATAATCACACACGGCATCCGGAACATAATACCTGATTGATTTTCCCGCACCTGCCATATTCCTTAAATCGTGGGAAGCTATCTCCAAATAAGGGGTATTGAGGATGTGAATAATGGCACCATACTTCGACTTTAAGTATTCTGCCTGGTCTTTTAATTCCTGTCTGGTCTCATTCCCTCTGACAGCAGCCACGATATGAGCCAGTCTAAATATTACGGCAGGCTCCCACCAGGATCCCATCTGAAACAGGGAATCAGCTCCCATAATAAAATAATAGGTCACATCCGGGTTCTTACTTTTAAGCTCCTGTAAAGTATCTGCCGTATAAGTCGTACCTTCCCGCTCAAGTTCTATACGGGAAAGCTCAAAGGAAGGGTTGTCCTGAATGGCTAACTTAACCATCTCTTCTCTGTGCCAATCTTCCGTTATTATTTCATTTCTCTTATGGGGAGGCTTTTTAGAAGGCATAAAAAGTACCTTATCAAGCGCAAGCTGTTCCAATGAGCTTTGTGCCAGAATGAGATGCGCCATATGAATCGGATTAAAGGTTCCACCCATAATTCCTATTTTCATCATATTTATAACCATGCTCCTTCCAAAGTCTGGAGACTTTGTGCGTAGCACAAATCTCTGGTTGAAAGAATATAATTCTTTCAACCTTCCACCCATTGCATACCTTCATTCGTATTATTTCGGTAACTCTATCTTTTTCTTGGTTTTTGACTCTCTGTATAAAACAAATTTTTTTCCAATAACCTGAATTACCTCAGAACGGGTACGCTCTGCGACTGTTCTGGC
This sequence comes from Anaerocolumna xylanovorans DSM 12503, assembly GCF_900143645.1. Taxonomy (GTDB): domain Bacteria; phylum Bacillota; class Clostridia; order Lachnospirales; family Lachnospiraceae; genus Anaerocolumna; species Anaerocolumna xylanovorans. The sequence goes on from NZ_FRFD01000003.1 coordinate 1,236,766, forward strand.
AATCTCATTAGGATCATCCAGACAATTCTTAAGAACTGTTACTTTAATAAGCTCTCTGGATTCAAGAGCTTCATCAAGTCCCTGTGTCAGTTCAGGCGTAAGACTTGCTTTTCCAACCTGATAGATAGGCTCTATATTCATTGCAAGTCCTTTTAAATACGCTCTTTGTTTGCTCGTCATTTGTTTCCCTTTCTACTTGTAGTAATCAAAATGCAGGCCATACATTTTAACAGTATCGCCTTCTTCAATACCCAAAGTCTCCAGCTCATCAAGAATACCGCTATCCTTTAAGAAGTGCTGGAAGAATTCAAAGCCTTTTTCGGAATCCAGATTGGTGTAGCCTAACATTCGCTCAATTCTGGGACCTTCTACTACAAAGAGATGCTCTTCTTCCTTCACGACAGTATAAGGTTCGTTGCCAAAATCAATGGCAGAAGGATCAAATTCTCTCTCAAATACAACCGGCTCCGAAGGCAGACTGTCCAGTAATTCCTTTAGATAAAAAAGCAGCTCCCTTACACCTTTACCGCTTACAGCTGATATGGGAAATACTTTGATTCCTGAAGGCTCAAAAGCATCCTTTAAGGTCTTAACAGCCTGTTCCTCTTCTTCCCCGTACAGAATGTCAAGCTTGTTGGCTGCTATTACCTGAGGCTTACTTGCAAGTTCCTCGTTATATGCTCTAAGCTCATTGTTTATAGTCTCTATATCGGATATTGGGTCTCTTCCCTCCACACCGGCAGCATCTACCATATGAATGATGACCTTAGTGCGTTCAATATGCTTTAGAAATTCATGCCCCAGTCCGATTCCCTGTGAAGCTCCTTCAATTAATCCCGGTATATCTGCTATTACAAAGCCATCACCATTTTCCAAATCCACTACTCCAAGATTGGGATTCAGAGTTGTGAAATGATAATTGGCAATCTTAGGCTTGGCATTGGTTACACGGGAGAGAAATGTGGACTTTCCTACATTCGGAAATCCTACCAGGCCAACATCGGCAATTACCTTAAGCTCCAGGGTAACATTAAGTTCCTTGGCCTTTTGCCCCGGCTGGGCATACTTTGGAACCTGCATGGTAGCCGTTGCATAATGCTGGTTACCCTTGCCTCCTCTGCCACCCTTTAGGATAACCTCTTTGCGGTTTCCATGGGACATATCCGCTATTACCTTGCCGGATTCCGTCTCTTTGATAACGGTACCTTCCGGTACCTTTAGGATTAGATCCTCTCCGTTTTTTCCATGGCAGTTTTTCTTGCCGCCGGTATCTCCGTCCTCAGCCATGTATTTTTTTACAAAACGGTAATCCGTTAAGGTATTCAGATTCTCATCCACCTCAAATATAACGTCACCGCCCTTGCCGCCATCTCCTCCGTCAGGACCTCCTGCCGGAACAAAAATTTCTCTCCGAAAGCTTACATGACCGTCTCCACCTTTACCGGAACGTATATATATCTTTGCACTGTCTGCAAACATTGTATCACCTCTTTCCTTCATTACAAATACTATGTTCAAATACTCCTTTATCATGAACAAACCCCACATTCATGAATAAATCAAGAATCTGGGGTCCTAAAGTTTCATCTTATTTGGATTCTACCGGATAAACAGAAGCCTGTTTCTTGTCTCTGCCTTTTCTTTCGAAACGAACAACACCATCAACTAATGCAAATAAGGTATCATCTCCGCCACGGCCTACGTTAACGCCGGGATGAATTTTGGTACCGCGCTGTCTGTAAAGGATGTTACCAGCCAAAACAAACTGTCCGTCGGCTCTTTTAGCTCCTAATCTCTTGGACTCGGAATCTCTGCCGTTCTTGGTAGAACCAACACCCTTTTTATGAGCGAACAACTGAAGGTTCATCTTTAACATAACCTACACCTCCTTGAATAAATGCCGCAGGAAAACCCGCTAAACAAATTTAATGTACTGCTTTCCGTAATCTTCCCTGATCCCATTAAGCCCGAGAAAAAGGGAATTTAATAACAAAGTTGAATCATTACCAGGTTTTGAAATAATCCTAAAATCTATCATACCTTCATCTTCTTTTAACTCAAAAGTATCGGAAGTAAAGGTCTCAATAGAATTAACGGTATTAATGATAAGGGCTGAAACGGCTGCACATACTATATCATGTCCGCTTTCTGCAAAGCCTGCATGTCCCATACTGTGAAAACCCACCATTTTTCCGTCTGCATCTTTATATACGGATATTGTTATCATAACTTAACCCTATGGTTATGCGTTGATTTTTTCAATCTTAACCTTGGTATATGGCTGCCTGTGACCGTTCTTCTTGTGGTATCCGGTCTTTCTCTTATAACGGTAAACAATAACTTTCTTGTTCTTGCCTTCTTCTACTACTGATGCAGTAACTGTTGCTCCGGCTACCGTAGGGTTTCCTGCTACGAAAGAACCATTGTTTACAGCAAGTACCTGGTCAAAGGTATAAGTTGTTCCAGCTTCTAAACCAAGCTTCTCTACTTTAATGATATCGCCTTCGGCTACTTTGTACTGTTTACCACCTGTTGCAATAATTGCGTACATATGGCACACCTCCTATTATCATTACTCGCCAGCTATGGTATCCATAAAATTGAAATGAATTTCAAAACCTCGCTGTGCGGCACACTAAGATAGTTTAGCATATCAGCCATTAATTGTCAACAGGTAAATATAATAAGTTTCAGGTAAGCTTTATTCAAAATATGAATACATTCTCTTGACAAAGTATATCAGAGTGATATATTCTTTTTTATGAAAATATATCACTCTGATATATTGCTATCTTAGAATAAGATAATTTACCTGATAACAGATTAAGTTATAGGAGGGCTCACAATGAGTAAAATTTTATTTGTTAATGGAAATCTGCACGGACACTTTAACCCCACACTCCCGGTTGTACGGGAATTAATATCCCGCGGCGAAGAAGTCTGGTATTTTGCTTCCGATAAATTTAAAGAAGAACTTGAGACTGTCGGTGCACATTTTATCAGTACGGGTGCTGAAATAGATAAATTTAACCAAGGCTTTGCTCCAAGCGGAAATCATCCATTCTATACTCTTTTGGAATATAAAGTAAAATATGACAAGGCAATGATACCTGTCCTATTAGAACAAATAAAAGGGCTGGTATTTGATATTCTGGTATTTGATTCCTATTTTGGTGCAGGCAGTTTTCTGCCCGGGATTCTTAAACTTACTTCTGTCTGTTCTACAACAACCTTTGCAATACCTAAGCTGCCGCTTACAGATGACCAGTTATTAAGAGGCTGCCACCCACAGCTGGATGAATTCTACCGCGTTCTTGAGGAGCAATGCTCTTATTGGAAAGTTCCTGTACCGGATGCTGCACAATATTTCTTAGTGAAAGGAGATGTTACCCTTGTTTATACGGCCAGAGAATTTAATCCCGGCGGAGCTTCCTTTGACAATACCTATGCTTTTGTAGGACCCTCCATATCGAATAGAGTATTTGCTAATGAATTTCCCTGGCACAAACTTGGCGGAGATAAGCTGATTTTTATATCCATGGGAACAATTAATACGGCTCTTGCGGACTTTTATAAGATGTGTATAGAGGCCTTTCGGGAATCCGGGTATCAGATTGTGATGTCCATAGGAAATAAAACGGAAATTTCATCTCTTGGGACAATTCCTGACAACTTTATTTTATCCCGGCAGGTTCCTCAATTGGAAATACTTAAACGTACTGCTCTTTTTATCAGCCACGGAGGCCTAAACAGTATTAATGAAGCAATTTACTATGGTGTTCCCTGCATCGTTCTGCCTCTTGCAAATGACCAGTACATCACAGCAGCGCAGGTTGCAAAAATGAAAATTGGAATTCCTCTTGCCTTTCAAGAGGTTTCCGCGGCAACTCTTAAAAGTACAACTGATGAGATAATCAGCACTTCCTCCTATCAGGAAAACATTCAAAAATTAAGAGATGTTTTTCAAAATGCCGGAGGTTATTCTAAAGCAGCGGATGTAATTCAACAAACAGGAGGAACATATCATGGCAATAAAAAATAAAACCCGCTACGCAATTCTTGGAATACTTAGTATCCATTCAGGAACCGGATATGACATAAAAAAATACTGCGATACGGTAATAGTAAATTTCTGGAATGAGAACTTCGGGCATATATATCCTGTACTTAGTCAGTTGTTAAATGAGGGCCTAATTAAAACAGAAAACAGCCCCTCTCCCAGGAAAAAAATCTATGCCATTACGGAACAGGGAAGAACAGAATTCTTAAACTGGCTTATAGAACCGGCAGAATATCAGCCGGTAAGATCGGAATTCCTTCTTAAGCTTACCTTTTCCAGCAATCTCCCGAAAGATAACATCATTAGCATGCTTACAGACTACCAGCAGATGCATCATGAACGGCTTACAGGATATAAAAAAATTCAGGACGATTTGAAAAAAGGGATAACTGAAATTACACCGCACAGGGAACTATTTCTTTACGCTCCGCTGCGTTATGGTATTCTAAGCACAGAGGCCGTAATTTCCTGGTGTGACGAAATCCTTATGGCACTAAGAAATAAGCTTTAGACAAAAGAATGGAAATCCGGTAAAGAAACTGCTAAAATGGTAGTCATGACAAGATTACAAGAAAGACCAGCCCAGAAAGGAATTACCATGATAGAAAAAACCATAAAACTATATGATGAAAACAGCTATTTATCAGAATTTAGCGCAAAAGTTCTCTCCTGCAGGGAAATAACATCTTCCAAAGGCAATAAAGTATACGAAGTAATATTGGATGCTACAGCCTTTTTCCCGGAAGGCGGCGGACAAGCCTGCGATGCCGGTTACCTTAATGAAATAGAAGTCACGGATGTACAGGAAAAAGAAGAAATAATATACCACACGCTGACTGCTCCGGTTACGGAAGGTCTAACGGTAAAGGGTGAAATCAACCATACCCGCCGGTTTGACTTTATGCAGCAGCATACCGGTGAGCATATCCTCTCGGGTCTGGTTCATAAACATTTCGGCTATGATAATGTTGGTTTTCATCTGGGAACAGATATTGTCACCATTGATTTTAGCGGTGTGCTAAAAGAAGAGGATTTAAGAACAATGGAGGAAAAGGCAAATGAGGCGGTGTTTCAGAATATACCGGTAACTGCCTGTTACCCCTCCGATGATGTGTTAAAAGCCATGAATTACCGCAGCAAAAAGGAATTATCCGGTGCCGTACGTATTGTTACAATCGAGGGAATCGATACCTGTGCCTGCTGTGCTCCTCATGTTAAATTTACAGGAGAGGTTGGCCTGATTAAAATCGTATCCTTCCAAAGTTATAAGGGCGGCACCCGTCTGGAAATCCTATGCGGAGGCAGAGCTTTAAGGGATTATAACCGAAAGGAAAAGAACATCCAAAATATTTCTGTCCTTCTGTCTGCTAAGATATACGATACCTCTGAAGCCGTAAAGCGTTTAAAAGAGGAAAAGTCAGCCCTGGAGGGAAAGCTCTCCTCTCTTTCTCTGAAACTTTTGTCCTGCAAAGCAGAATCCGTTCCCTTTGGAGCCGAACCCTATGCTGTCTTTGACAGTGAAATTGAAGACAATCAGCTAAGAAATTATGCCAATCTGTTAAAGGAACGCAGGGAAGGCATTATCGGAATCTTTATCCCAACTATAAAAGGCACAGATCCCGCAAAGAATTCCCTTAACCAGCAGGAATACCGCTATATCCTCTGTTCTAAAAATACCGATATAAGACCTCTTGGTTCAGAGCTGAACAAAACCTTTAACGGCAGAGGCGGCGGCAGCAAAGAAATGGTTCAGGGAAGCGTTACCGGAAACAAAGACGAAATTGAGTCATTTATAAACAATTACAAGGATTAAACATATTTCTAACTCTAAAACCATACCTAAAACCAAAGGAGCAAGCCCTTATACAGATAACCGCATCTTGGCCTGCTCCTTTTACTGTTCCTCATTCAGTTAAGTCTGCAAAAGTTCCTTGTACAAACTTCATAAGAGCTGTCGGCTCTACCTCCATCTGTAAGCCTCTGACACCGGCACTGACTGTCACTGTCTCAAAAAGCTGGGCTGTTTCGTCCATAAAGGTAGGATATTTTTTCTTCATTCCTACAGGTGAACAGCCGCCTCTGATGTAGCCGGTAAGGCCTAATAAATCCTTTTGATGAACCATTTCAATCTTTTTCTCCCTGGTAACAAGGGCCGCTTTTTTTAGACTAAGCTCTTCCATAACGGGAATGCAAAAGACATAGATTCCTTCTTTTCCACATGCAACCAGAGTTTTAAATACCTGCTCTTTGGGTACTCCTATCTGAGCCGCCACATGCTCACCGGATAAATTTTTCTCATCCGGTTCATATTCATAGGTTCCATAGGAAATACCCGCCTGTTCTAATAGTCTCCCTGCATTGGTTTTATTCTTCATGAATTTGTTCATAGAGAGGTTTTCGCACCTTCTTTCTTGTTACTTCCACCAGATTCAGTGCTGTCATATCCACTAATACAGTTTTTATTGGGTCTTTTCTTAGCCGTTCTTCGAAAAACCGCATAAGCTCTTCTCTGGCTCCTCTATCTTCCATATCAATAAAGTCTATGATAATAATTCCTGAAAGGTTTCTTAGTCTGATCTGCATTGCGATTTCTTCTGCCGCTTCCAGATTAATCTTAAAAAAGGTCTCCTGCACCTTTCTCTTTCCGTAAATAGCCTTACCGGTATTCACATCAATGACTGTAAGGGCTTCTGTCGGCTCAATAATTATGGTTCCGCCGGATTTTAACCACACTTTTTTCTTAAGGGCATTTTCCAGCTTTAGATTAATTCCATAAAGCTTACTTAAAGAAAGGAGGTTATCTTCATAGAATTTAAGCTTATCCATATCTTCTTTCTGATATCTGCCAAGATAAGCAGCAATCTCCTCATACAGCGCTCTGTCATCGGTTATTATTTCTGCTATGGCTTCCGAAAGCCCATCCCTGATATCACACAGATAACCGGGTAAGGTTCGGTAGACCATAGAAAAAGGAGTTTTATGCCTTGCATGGTTTAAGGTTTCAGAATAAACAGAAACAAGTGCTTCCGCTTCTTCTTTTAGTACGGAATCTTCCGCGTTAGCGGCATTGGTTCGTACAATAAACCCATAATCAGCATTCTTATAGGCCTCCATAAGATTTTTAAGCCGTCTTCTTTCCTCTTCATTCACAATCTTCCCGGATATGCCAATCATGTTGTTCCCATGAGTAAGAACCAGATATTTTCCGGTAAAATTAAGTCCTGTCGCAGCAACCGGCGCCTTGGTCTTTACATCAGCCTTTGCAATCTGAACCAGTATTTCATCACCAACTACCAGCTTTTCATTCTTTTTGGAGTTTAGGAATATGGGACTTCTTACTTCCTCCAAAGAAAGGTAACACATTTTCCCTTTTTCATACTCTATAAAGGCAGCAGCAATATTGGCAACGATATTTTTCACCTTACCCACATAGATATTCCCAAGGGAATTTTCCTCCTGCGGTCTAAACACATTGACCTGGAGCATTTCACTTTCTTCAAATAAAGAGGATATAATCCTGTCCTCTTCTTTTGTAATAATAAGTTTATGCTTCATATCCCACCTCGGACAAAGGGATATAGTTTCTATCCTTTGCTTCCCCGTAAAGCTCAAAGCGGTGCATCTGGAAAGCAAATTCGTTATAGGGTATCCCTGCATATTCACAGAAAGCCTCCATCACAAGTTCGGGCTTTAGATTATCTACACTGCCGGAGGAAAGCTTTAAGTAAACCTTAACACCGTTATCGTAACTTTCTGCAAGACTTTTTTTAGCGGAATCCTCACCCAAAAATTCTATATCTGTAAAAGCAAAGAAATAAATAAAGGGCCTGATATCTGTTTCTTTCTCACTTTTTTTCGATTTTTTTAAAATAGTAATGTTCTCCTGTGCCATAAAAGCAGTGAATTTCTTCTGGAATTCTTCTATTCCAAAAAATTCATAGCCATCCTTTACAGACACCAGATAATCCGCGGCAGCAACACTTGCCATTGCATTTTTCGCGCCCTCGTTTAGTACCACCATGTCCGTCACCTGGATAAATTCATTCATGGCATCATTTAGCTTCTGTAACAAAACCTGCTTGTCCGGAAGGCTGTTAAAAGAAACATCCAGATATTCTCCTTCACTGGTAAGCCCCACTCCAAGAGGCGAAGCAAAGGACATAACCTGGTGAGGGTTAAAGCCCTGGGAATATTCTACGTCAAGACCAGCTCTTCTTACTGCCTTCTGGAAAAAGCGCATAATATCCAGATGTCCGATGAATTTCACAGGTCCTGTTTTTATAAATTTCATTCGTACCATCATAGAGCACTTACCTCCTCGTTTCTTGGAAGATAGCAGATACCGCCGCCAAATTCCATGGCTCCGCAATGGGAACAGGCCATCTTACAATTTGGAGTGACCTTTTCTTCCCTGGCATTTTTGTATTCCCGCAGTAAAAAGGCTTTGGAAATACCTGCATCAATAAAATCCCATGGAAGGATCTCATCCTCTTCCCTATCTCTGCTGGTATAGAAGTTAATATCAATAGCGGTATCGGCAAAAGCCTTAACCCATTTTTCATTAACAAAGAACTCCGTCCAGGAATCAAAAAGGCATCCTTCCTTATAAGCTGCCAGGAGAGCCTTAGCTGTTCTTCTGTCACCTCTGGCAAAAACACCTTCCAGTACACTTAGTTCTGCTTCATGCCAGTTGTACTTAATACTCTTCTTATTTAACTGTTCATTAAATTTTGCTCTAAGGAAATGCTGTTTATTCAGGTATTCCTCTGTGGTATCCATTCTTGACCACTGAAAGGGTGTAAAGGGCTTTGGAACGAAGAAGGAGGTACTTGCAGTAATGCCTACCTTGCCGTTTCTCTGATCCTTAGGGATAGTATAGTATTCTCTTGCAATCTTGTCCGATAATACGGCAATCCCTTCAATATCCTCTTCTGTTTCCGTTGGAAGTCCTAACATAAAGTACAGCTTCACCCTATTCCAGCCGCCGTTAAAAGCTTCCATGGCACCGGAAAGAATGTTCTCTTCTGTGAGCCCTTTATTGATAACATCACGAAGCCTTTGGGTTCCCGCTTCCGGGGCAAAGGTTAAGGAGCTCTTTCTTACGTCCTGCACCTTGTTCATAACATCAAGTGCAAAGGCATCTATACGCAGGGACGGAAGGGAAATATTAACCTTCTGCCTGTTACATTCTTCAATCAGAAAATACACTAACTCCTGTAAGCCGGAAAAATCGCTGGAGCTTAAAGAGCTTAAAGAAATCTCCTCATGTCCGGTAGCACGAAGCATTTCGATTGCATATTCCTTTAAAAAGTCCATGCTCCGCTCTCTGACAGGGCGGTATACCATGCCTGCCTGGCAGAAGCGGCACCCTCTGATACAGCCTCTTTGAATCTCAAGCACTACCCGGTCCTGGGTCGCCTTGATATAGGGAACCAGAGGCTTCTTAGGATAGTAGGTATTTTCAAGCTTCATTTCAACTTGTTTCTTTATCTTATCCTTAGCATGGGAATTATTTTTCGTAAAGCTTTTTATGGTACCGTCTTCCTTATAGGTAACATCATAAAAGGATGGCACATAGATGCCTTCTATTTCAGCTATTTGCTCTAAATATTCCTTTCTGCTGCCTCCTTGTCTTTTGTGCTCCTTATAAATATCTAACAACTGATTGTAAACCGTCTCTCCCTCTCCGATATAGAAGAAATCAAAGAAATCAGCAAGTGGTTCCGGATTATAGGCACAAGGCCCTCCTCCCAGCACAAAAGGGTCCTCCTCTGTCCTGTCTTTTGCCAGCAAAGGAATGCCTGATAAATCAAGGACTTGCAGTACATTGGTGTAGCACATCTCATATTGGAGAGTGATTCCAAGAAAATCAAAATCTTTAATAGGAGCCTGGGATTCCAGGGCAAAGAGCGGAATATTCTTCTCCCTCATAATCTTGTCCAAATCAGGCCAGGGGGAGTATACTCTCTCACAGTAGGTATCCTCACGGCGGTTAAACATATCATAAAGAATCTGTATACCAAGGTGGGACATGCCAATCTCATAAACATCGGGAAAGCACATACAGAATCTGATATCAACAGCTTTTGTATCTTTTACAACCATATTTGTCTCATTGCCGATATACCTGGCAGGCTTGTCTACGGTCATTAATATCTCATCGGATAAGACCAGCTTATTCATTTTAATTCTCCATTTCTTTTGTTGTTTTTCTAAGGCCTGCAGTACTAACCGGGTCTTAGAAAAACACATTGGTTTACATAATATAATTATGTGAATCAATGTGCCATTCCTAAAAACTTAAATTTTATTATAGCCTAATGAAAGTAAAAAAACAATCTATTTGTACAGGGGAAGTCACTTAAACTTATCCAAAACTGACACAAAAAAATCCTGTGCCTCTTTTACCCCTATACTATCTGATATCTGGTCCTCAATCATGCTTACATTTACCTGTTTTATGTGAAAATTAAATTGATCCATTAAAAGTACAGTAAGAAATAAAAGACTCGCACATATTAAACGGATCAAGAAAATCTTCATTCCGGTTTTCTGTCCCGTTCCTATGTCTTCTTCCCCATACAGGCTTCCATCTCCTGCCATAAGCATCTCTTTATTCCGGTATGCAATTTTCGCTTTGCCATTTATGTTTGCTGACTGGTTTCTGTTACAGCTTTCTCTGGCAAGCCTTATGTATTCTGCTCTGTTAGGTACCATAAATTCTTCCTGCTTATCCATAACCTCATCCTTTCTGCACTTCTCTTTATTGGAATGCCCATGTCCATCTTTATGAATATACGACTCAAATAGCATAATTCTAGCATATTATATTCCCCATCATGGCCTGGTTATGCCTAAAATTCTTGTAATTTTACTATTGCCAGCTATTATGATTTCTGCTATAGTAACCTTAGTCAAAAACGAATATAGCAGAGTAGGATTTCGTGCGTTAAGTGTCACCGGAACGGGGAGTTGTCCGGTGAACGAAAAGGTAAAACTTGCGGTACGATTTTCGCATCCCGCTGCTACATGACAGGGCATACCTTCTCATTGTAGCACTTGTTTTTGCAACAATTAAGAAAAGGAGGTAGCACTATGCATTATTTTAAGTTATTAAAGGAATCTTCACAGGAATTAAAGAAGCTTAACAATCTGCTTATCTGCGCCATGCTCTTGGCTCTGTGCGTTGTCTTTGGTCTGTTTGGAACAGTAATGCTGGGACCGTTTATCCGTATCAGCTTTTCCTATCTTCCTTACGCCCTTGGCAGCATGCTCTTTGGACCTGTAGCAGGCGGTATTATGGGAGCCTTAAGTGATATTCTAAATTATATCCTCGCACCAAAAGGCGACTTCTTTCCCGGCTTTACTCTTAATGCCATTATATCCGGAATGGTTTACGGTTTCGCCTTTTACAAGAAAAAGATTACCGTAAAGAGGATTGTTATCACAAAGTTTATATTGGTAGTTATCGTTGATATGCTGCTAACTACCCTCTGGCTTTCTATGCTCTACGGCCAGGCTTTTATAATTCTTCTGCCGGCCAGAGTGCTGAAAAACATCATTATGCTCCCCATAGATGTTACAATGCTTTACTTTGTACTTACAAAACTGCCGGTTTTGATTACAAGTAATAAAAAAGCACGCAGTTAAATTTACATAATTATATTATGTAAACCAATTATGTGTTTGGCATTATTTCAGTATCTGTGAAAAGCTCCATGTCTTCCCAAATGAATTGCTTAGGGAAAGGCATGGAGCTTTTTTAAACAGCACCAAAAATACTGATTACTATCTGTGAAACAATTGAAAAACTTTTTTTTTTCATATATAATGTTTCTAACTACTTAAAGGAGGAAATATAAAATGTCAGAGAATGTTTATGATATTTTATTGGAGCGCGGGTTTATTGAACAGACAACCCACGAACAGGAAATCAGAGAATTACTGGGGAAGGAAAAAGTAACCTTTTATATAGGCTTTGATGCTACGGCAGACAGTTTGACAGCAGGACACTTTTTAACGGTTATGGCTATGATGCATATGCAGCAAGCCGGTCACAGGCCTATTGCTCTGCTTGGCGGCGGTACTACCATGATTGGTGACCCTTCCGGAAAATCCGATATGAGAACTATTATGACCAGGGAAACCATCCAGCACAATGCGGACTGTTTCTATAACCAGCTCTCCCGCTTTATTGACTTTGACAATGATAAGGCTATCATTGCAAATAATGCAGACTGGTTGTTGAATCTGAACTATGTGGATTTCTTGAGGGAAGTAGGCGTTCATTTTTCCGTAAATAAGATGCTTACGGCAGAATGCTATAAGCAGAGAATGGAAAAGGGTCTTACTTTCTTCGAATTCAACTATATGATTATGCAGTCCTATGACTTCCTAAAACTCAATCAGATGTATGGCTGTACCTTAGAGCTTGGCGGCAATGACCAGTGGTCGAATATCCTTGGCGGCGTAGACTTAATCCGCAGAAAAGAACAAAAGCCCGCTTACGGACTTACCTTTAAACTCTTAACCACCAGCGAAGGCATTAAGATGGGTAAGACCATGAAAGGTGCTGTATGGCTGGACCCCAATAAGACCTCACCTTATGAGTTCTACCAGTACTGGAGAAACATCGAGGACGTTAAGGTGGAAGAATGCTTAGCACTTCTTACCTTCCTTCCTATGGATGAAGTCAGACGTCTCGGTGCTCTTAAAGATGCAGAAATCAACCATGCAAAGGATGTATTAGCCTTTGAGATTACTAAGATTGTTCACGGAGAAGAGGAAGCCATAAAAGCCAGAGAAGCATCCAAAGCATTATTTGGCGGCGGTATGAAATCCGAAGATATTCCTACAACCTTTTACAAAGAAGAACAGTTTGCCCAGGGTATTGATTTGATTACCCTTATGGCGGACGGCGGTCTTGCTGCTTCCAGATCCGATGCCAGAAGAAACATCCAGCAGGGCGGTGTAACCGTTAATGATGTTAAGATTACGGAATTTGACAAGGTATTTACCACTGCTGATATGGATTCCGAAGGCATGCTTCTTATCCGAAAAGGTAAAAAAGCATACCATGCTTATAAAATTGAGGCATAATGTATTCTAAATAATATAAAAAACTTTAGGAGGTAATGTCTATGCCCTGGTGTCCTGAATGTAAAGCAGAATATGTAGATGGAATCACCACCTGTACAACTTGTGGTGTTCCCTTAGTTGACAGCCTGGAAGAGACGGAAAAACAAGTAGAATTTCTAAATACGAAAAAGGAAGTCTTTGCAAAAAGATTCATTGAATTCCTTGAGTATTCCAATGTCAAAAATGCTTCCTATTCTTACAAGGAGGAAGAGGAATCCTACGTGGTGCTTATTGATAAAAAGGATCAGAAGCAGGTAAAGAAGCTCTATGATGCTTTTTATTCGGTGGAATCGGAAAAAACCTTAAAGGCAGCCGCTGCAAAAGGCAGCTTGACCTCCGATTCAGCTGATTTTAAGAAAGATTTATCTGAAGATGATGAAGCTGCCGAACAGGCTTATGCAGAATCAGCCTATGAGGATGCTGCCTATGAGGAAGAGGAACCCTCCGCTGAAACAACGGATGACTCTGTGACGCCAGAGGAGGATCTGGAAGATGAAATTCCGGAAGAACTCTTTGAACAGGAAGAGATTCAGGGAATCTTTGAAAGTGCCAGACCTCCCGTAGTAGAATCTGCAACCTATGTAAAAAAGGAAGAACAATATAAGGATTTAAGCTCTTCTGCTTCTTCTTTTATCATTGTTTCCATTGCAGGTCTGGTGTTACTGGTACTTAATGCCGTAGGTGTAATTTCTATTTTTTCCGGAGCACTTTCCTATATTGTTATGGGTGCTGTCCTGATAGCCTTTCTTATAATTGGAATTGTCACCTATAAGAAAAGCAAGCAGGTAGAGAAAGAAATCAGCGAAGAGAATTCCGTTACCGATACCATCCAGGAATGGCTGGAGGCCAACCTCACAAAAGAACAGGTAGATGGTTTTTCTAATGCATCCGCCTCTGAAGAAGTCCAGTTCCTGCAAAAGTTAGAAAAAATGAAAGCCATGGTAGTTGCAAAATTCGGTGAAATGGATGATAAATTCCTTGACCGCCTTATGGAAGAATACTACGACGAACATTTTGAAGAGGATTCAGACGAAAATTAATAACATATAATATTCTTAATAGAAGGGCTATTGCAAAGTAATTTAAAATGCAACAGCCCTTCTTCTAATCCTTCTTTTTATGAAATTAACTAAAGATATCCTCAAGCTCCTCTTTTGTAAGGGAATTGATAAATACCTCCTGTGACTGTATGACCGAGTCAGACAAGTTCTTTTTCTTAAGCTGCAATTTGTATATCTTCTCTTCTATAGTTCCCTTGGTTATAAGCTTAATGACATGAACGGAATTCTTTTGCCCAATACGGTATGCCCTGTCAGTTGCCTGGTCTTCTACTGCAGGATTCCACCATGGATCATAATGGATAACGGTATCTGCTCCGGTGAGATTAAGTCCTGTTCCTCCGGCCTTTAAGGAGATCAAAAACACCTCTCCTTCTCCCTGGTTAAAGCGTTTTACGTATTCATTGCGATCCTTTACCTTTGTAGAACCCTCCAGATAAAAGCTTTTGATATTACTTTGCTCCAATTCCTTTTCAATCAAAGAAAGCATGGAGGTAAACTGGGAAAATACAAGTATTCGATGTCCGTTCGCCAGACAATCCGTAATAATTTCCATCAGCAGCTCAAGTTTACCACTGCCGCCGCTATAGTTTTCAAGAAAGGTTCCGGGATGACAGCAAATCTGACGCAATCTTGTTAATGCCGCCAGAATTTTCAGCTTGCTTTTCTGTAACCCCTTTTCCTGAATCTCAATATTTATTTCATTCTTAGCATTTTCAACGTAAGCCATGTAAATCTTACGCTGTTCTTCCAGCATATCCGTTAACATCTTTGTTTCTACTTTATCCGGAAGCTCCAATAGTACATCTTTCTTCATCCTTCGAAGGATAAAGGGAAGAATCCGCTTATTCAAATCTTCCAGGACCCCTTGTTCTTCCCGCATAATAGGCTTCTCATACTGATTGACAAACCTTGCGTGGTTAAAAAGATAATCCGGCATAATAAAGTCAAAGATGGACCAAAGCTCCGACAGGGAATTCTCAATGGGAGTACCTGTTAGGGCAAAACGATGTTCCGCTTCCAGTAACTTTACCGATTTGGCGTTAAGAGAATCTGCATTCTTGATATATTGCGCTTCATCAATAAATACCGTATGGAAGCAATGCTGCTGATAAAAGCTGATATCTCTTCTGATTAAGGGATAAGAAGTAATCAGTACATCCGTTTCCTCCGTATTTTCTATCAGTTCCTGCCTTTCTTTAGGAGTCCCCGTAACTACTGCCGTACGAAGCATCGGAGCAAAATTCTCTATCTCATCCTGCCAATTGTAGGTTAGGGAGGAAGGGCATACTATCAGAAACTTCTTGTCCGGATATGTTTCCTTAACGGCTGCGATATAGACAATTGTCTGAAGAGTTTTACCAAGTCCCATGTCATCGGCCAGTATCCCTCCCAATTGATTTGCAGACAATGTCATAAGCCACTTAAAGCCAATTACCTGATATCCTCTTAATTCTGCCTGGATTCCTTTTGGAATCTCATATTCAATACTGCTGGGATTGATAATTGCCTCTACCAGACGGTTAAAGCTTTCTTCCTTAACCACCTGATATTTGCTTGTATCCAGTACATTATTCAGATAGACTGCCGCACTTTTGGGAACACCCACAGTCTCTCCGTTCATATCTCCTGCCACACCCAGATTGTTTAGAACATCCCATACACCGGAAATGTTGTCATCCTCCAGATTAATAAAGCTTCCGTCCTTTAACCGGTAATACTTCTTTTTCAAGCGGAAGGAACGGAACATTTCCTTTAATTCTTCTCCCGGGATTCCTTCATAATTCAAATCCATTTCCAATAGATTCAGTCCATTGCTGACCCGAAGGCCAGCCCTTACATTACCGGGAGCTTTGATATTTATTTTCTTAAAGCCTTCTGAATAATAAAGCTCACAAAATTCTGCCAGCTCATGGATGGAACCGGTCAGGAACTGGTAGATTTCATCGTCATTGCGCATAAAAAAGCCATGCTGCTTTGGCTGAAATCCGAGTTTATCCAAAAATTCAATGCAATGCTCTTCCTTTTCCGGCTGTCTGACAATAATAAAATTGTCAATGGGGGCATTATCAAAGGCATTGAATTCATAGGTGCCATAGCGGAATTTTAGCTCTGCATGGATATTATTCTTGCTTCTGTCCAGATATACGATAGGTTCCAGGTCCGCAACAATAAAACGGTCCTTTATTTCCTTCGGAACGTTTAACTTTAGTGTTTCTGTAATTCGCGGCAATACGGTTTCCAGAAACTTATTTTTATTCTGTCCTCTGAATACCAATGCTTCTTTGTTGACACCTAAGTTGTTATAAAAGGGCAGATAATTGTTTAAAAAGCGCTTGGTAGGCTTATAGATACAATCTTTAAAGAATAAAAGCTCTCCCGACTGCATAATTGGAATTACTCCGTTGTTTTCAGCATAATCCATGATAATCCCGTCTTCCTCCAAGGATAAATCATAGTTTAACACTGGATTGTCCTGCCTAAAAACAACTTCTTCATAGGTCTTGCCATAAAGCTCTAAGGCAAAATCCATACCCTCTAAAAGCGTAAGCAAACGAAGCAGCATATTTTTCGTAAGGATTACATTGGTCTTTGAAAATAGCCTGGAATAAAACAGCTTATCAATACCTTCCTGAATTTCATAGATTTCCAGTATATAATCCAATATCTTCTGCGAATGCTTATCAAATTTACTCTCTCCGGGAATGAATTTGAATTCCTTTCCGATAATGATTGTCTCTTTATTGTACATATCCGAAAGAAACTTCTTTACCGTCTGCACCTTATAATAATGGTGATTTCCCACCCTTAAGGATAACAGGGCCGCTCCCATATCTCCCCTGATAATACTTGGAATAGACAACGCAGGCTTAATATGGAAGGTCTCACCCTTTGTTATGGCATCTTCCTGATTGTTAAAATATCCAAGAATCTGATAGACTAATTTTTCTTCCGGATTTTCGGGCTCCTCCATCATGGAACGCTCTACATAATTCAACACGAAGAAAAGAGCTGCAACTACATGGCGGCAGGCTCCGTTATCCTTTATGTGTTCCGGGCAATTGCATTTATAATCAAAGGATCCATCTTCGAAAACCTGAACAATCACCTGGTATTCAAAGGTATCCTTTACTGTAATACGATATTGATTCTTATGACCTGACCAGGTTGCATTTACGATACAATTCTGCTTATAATTCTGCAAGCCTCTTGCATAGGCGGTTTCGCTGGCTGCCAAATTTCTAATTCCCATTCTGGATAACCGTATCATTTCAGTCTCCTTTTTCCTGTCCATACTTTGCATCATTATATTATAGCATATACTAAAATACTTTGTTAAGCAAAATCCGTATGAAATGCAAAGAAAATAAAGAAAAAAGAGATATGTATATTATAGGCAATACTCCTTGGCAGATACCCTCTGCCCTTCTTTCTCATAAGATTTGGTATTTCTTTTGGAATATTTTGATCTGTCTTTTATCATAAAGATAATTCCTGATACAAGACAAAGAATTAATCCGATAAAAGGGATAAGCATCCTGCTTAACTCTTCACCGCCATCTATGATGTAATAGGTCTCCCAAAAGAAAAAAAGCAGGGACAATGCCGCATAAAGAAAACCTATTTTAATCATGTGGTATTTACATTTATTTTTACAGATGCTCTGCTTTTTCATACTAATCCCCCTTTTGACCGTTCTGCGCTTTAATAATTAGACGACGCAAAAGGAGGAAAAGTTTCAGAAAATCGTCAGAAATATGAAATAAATTTGTCAGAATTATAATAGCAGTACTAATTGATACCTTATATCACTTCATATGACGCCATATCCTGTAAAGTTTTTGAAAGCAATAGGTAAAATCTATCTTTTCAACCGAATTCTTCGTAAGAATTGGAACCACACCTATAATAGCATCTCCGATATAATATTTTGCAGTTCCCACTTGTGTATCAGACACAACCGGAGCCTTTAATATTGATGGAAGGCTATAATCAACGCGGACCTCTTCTCCTTTTCTTATTAAAAGCGAAATATCTCCTTCATAATAAAGATAGGCATAATTCTCTTTCCCTTTCACTACAGCAACCGGGTCGAATTTCTTGTCGGTATAAAACACCTGCTTCATCTCATAGTTCTTCATACCGTAATCCATCAGGGATTTGGTATCTGCCCATTTATAGTTCTTATGAGGCGGCCAGCCGGAGCCAAGTACCGTGGATATAAAGGTCTTACCGTCCTTTTGAACAGCTCCTACGAAACAATAACCGGCTTTTCCGGTAAAGCCTGTTTTGATACCGATAGCCCCATCATAAATGGACAGAAATCTGTCCTTGTTATTTACCGCGAAGGTCCTTCCTTTGGTAATATCAGTAAACTGCCAGGAAGGTGTATTGATTATGTTTAAGAATTCCTTATTTTTTATGGCATAGCTTGCAATCCGGGACAATTCTACTGCTGTGGTGTAATGCCCGTCAGCATCCAGACCGTTAGGTGTTACAAAACTCGTATGTTCGCAGCCTAATTCCTTTGCCTTTGCATTCATCATCATGGCAAAACAGGTGACAGAGCCTCCTACATGCTCTGCTATAGCTACTGCCGTATCATTATGGGATTCTAGCATCAGGGAGTACAATAAGTCTCTAAGATAAAATTTTTCACCGGCTATCATGTTTAACTGGACATCCGGCATACTGGAAGCGTATTTTGAGACAGTCACCACATCATCTAAGTTGGCATTTTCCAGGGCAACAATACAGGTCATAATCTTGGTTGTGCTTGCCATGGGAAGCTCTTCGTAGCCATTTTTCTCATAAAGTACCCTTCCGTTACTGGCATCTACTAAGGCAGCGGCTTTGGCAGTTAAACTACTCTTCTTTATACCATCCTCGGCATCCGTATCTGACTTTGTTTTCGTTTCCTTCGTTTCAACATTTCCTGACGGTTCTTTCTCTTGCTTCTCCTCTTTTACATTTCTTTTCTTTATGTCGGGGTTTTTTTCTTTTAATAACTCCTTGGTTACCAGTCTGTCATATGTAAGCTGTTTTAATACAGCATTATACTGAACTGTGGAAAACACTGCCAGCACAATAATGATAAGAATTATTGATATTATCCGATTTTTCATATCAGCGGCATCCTAAAATATCCTTATCAATATTCTATTGCATGCCCCTTTCGGATATCCCATATTTTGAAAGAAACTGATGTTAATTCCCGTGCATATCGCAGGTGCCAGTAGATTGCTTGCAATCTACACGCTACTGTCCAAATAGAAATTGAAAAATACACTGCATTTTTCAATCTAATACCTCACTGCCAGCTCCCCGCACAGGTTTGTCTGCAATAATTTCACCAAATCTTCATAGGAATCCGTACAGCTAAGCCCCCACATAAGCTTGGTATACACTGCCTCCGTAGTCATGTCATAGGCAGAAAGAATCCCGTTTTTCTTTGCAGTCATTCCCACTTCATAGGTATCTAAGTTTACCCCGTCATAAACACACTGAGTTGCCATGATAACCGGTATCCTCTTACTGGCAAGAAGGTCTATCTTAGCCATAAGTTCCTTATTGTCTACCGGCATACCTCCAAGGCCATAGCCTTCAATAATAACTCCCTGGTAGCCTTCCTTTAATATATAGTCAATGAGGGAGGCCTCAATCCCCGGTATCATTTTTAAAACAAATATCTTTGGTATCTTCTTATCCTTTAATTCCAGTATCTTTAACCCTGCATCATGTTCCTTATCCTTCATATCCCTGTATTCCTGGGTAATAAAAAGCTTATTGTCCTTTATAACTCCTACATAAGGGTAATTGCAGCTGATATAAGCATCTTTATTAATAGAGCTTCGTTTATAAGCCCTGGTACCATTGATCACCTTATCATGGAATACAACAAACACTCCCTTTAACCTGGAATCTCCGGCAGCTATTACAGCATCCCTTAAATTCTTACCTCCATCACTGTCCTTGTAGGACAGGGGTATCTGTGACCCTGTAAGAATAATGGCCTTATTCACTTCCGCAAATAAAAAGGAAAGCATTGCAGCACTGTAGGACATGGTATCCGTACCATGCAGGATTACGATTCCATCATATTTATCAATGCTCCGTTGTATGGAGTCCTTTACAATATACCAGTCTTCCGGAACAATATTGCTGCTGTCTTTATTAAACACCGTCTCCACATCAATCTCATATTCACCTGAAAGCTTTAAGAGCTTTTCATTCAAAAGCTCCGTTACATCCTCTTTTACAGGTTTTAGCCCTTCTGCTGTCCTAAAACTTAATATCGTTCCGCCTGTTGTTAATACAAGTACCCTTTTCAAGGTCTTTCCCCCGCTTCTGTTTATTCTGTAATGCATTCTGCGTTTATTCAAGGTGTATTATATGCCAAGAATATTGGATTTGCAATTGGTTTCTGAACGAATCTTAGGAGGCATTTAAAGA
Source organism: Anaerocolumna xylanovorans DSM 12503 (assembly GCF_900143645.1). Lineage (GTDB taxonomy): Bacteria > Bacillota > Clostridia > Lachnospirales > Lachnospiraceae > Anaerocolumna > Anaerocolumna xylanovorans. The sequence goes on from NZ_FRFD01000003.1 coordinate 1,257,475, forward strand.
AATTCTTAAGGTTCTTAATCCCCTAGCTTCTTTTCATAAGATTATCTTAAGGTTTCATAAGAGCACCTTAAAACACAAGAAAGCTTCTGTCTGCTATAATATGGTTATGAAAGAACTATTCTTATGGAATAGAAATGAGGTAAGTTTATGAAGCAAATTACACTGGAGAACAGCAATATACATAAAGGGAATTTAATCCTTGTCAATGAGGAGCATCCCATCGAAGAAAAATATGCGGCTAATGATACCGCTTTGGTAAATATTGATTTTTGGAACCACAATATACTGTTAGATTATCTGGCAGCAAAGGAATTGTCCCATTTAATGAATGAACTGGAATGCGGAAATGACATTGTCCCGGTTAAAGGTTACCAGAAATCCTCCGCTTACGCCGACTTGTCAAAGGATGAAGAACATTCAACCGGACTTGCGGTGGATCTTTCCGCCAACGTCATAAGCAAAGTCTTTATGTCACGGGGTTTTCCGAAAAAGGGAATCTGTCAGGAATTTCGAAAGTTAGCCTCAAAATATGGGTTCATCGAAAGATATCCCAAAACAAAAGAGAATATTACAGGTGTAGAATACCAACCGGGCCACTTTCGCTATGTAGGCTACCCCCATTCTGTTATCATGGAGGAGCTGGATATTACCATGGAGGAATATTTAAAAACCATTGAGGAATATTCTGCAAGACAAAAGGCTTTTTGCTACCGCGACAAGGAAAATCTCTATGAAATTTTCTCCGTAAAGGCTGATGAAAATGTTTCTACAACTGTAGAGATAGCAGATAATATCCCCTTTACTGTCAGCGGAAACAATATTGACGGATTTGTTATGACTCTGTCTTTAAAGCAACAGAGAGCATTAACTTGACACGGTTTATCTGATTGACCTGTGAAATCCCCGGATCATAGTCAATGGGCATAATATTGGCTTTCGGATATCTTTCTTTGATAGCCTTAAACATTCCCCTGCCGGTTATATGGTTGGGCAGGCAGGCAAGAGGCTGTACGCAGAGAATATTTGGAATACCGTTTTCTAAGTTGTGTATCATCTCTGCTGTTATCAGCCATCCCTCTCCTGTCTGATTTCCCAATGACAGCACTTCCTTTGCCTTTCCTGCCAGCTCATCTATGGAGGAAGGTGACTGGAAGTGCTTGCTTTTATTTAGCTCTCTGACAATGGCTTTCCGGTAGTAGGAAAGATAATGAATTCCCAGTGTGCAGGCATCCATTGTGGACTTCTTGCCGCCCAGGTACTGGTATTTGAACTTTGAATTATAAAGGGAATAAAAGAAGAAATCCAAAAAATCCGGCAGCACCACCTCTGCCCCTCCCTCTTCCAGGGTCTTTATAATATCTTCATTTGCCATCGGATGGTATTTGGCAAGAATCTCTCCCACAATAGCAACCTTTGGCTTTCTTGCCGCTTCCACTTCCATTTCATCAAATTCCCTGATGATTTCTATGACATTCTTATCAAATTGCCTTTTGCGTACATTCTGTATATTTTCCTTTGCAATTTCTCTCCACTTGTTATAAAGAATTACAGAGGTTCCTTTTTTCAATTCATAGGGTCTGGTTCCGTATAAGAGGCGCATGAATAAATCTCCGTAGATTATCGCCATCATCAACCTCTGGACAAACACCGGGGACAGTTTAAAGCCCGGTTGTTCTCCCAGTCCTGCTACATTTAGGGAAATAATCGGTACATCCCCAAAACCGGCCTGCTTTAGACCAAGCTTTAAAAATGACATATAATTCGTTGCCCTGCATCCGCCTCCGGTCTGGCTTAAGATGACAGAGGTACTATTGACATCATACTTACCTGACTTCAAAGCATGAACGATCTGTCCGACAAGAAGGATGGCTGGATAACAGGCGTCATTGTTTACATACTTTAAGCCTTCCTCAATTGCACCGTCATCCTTTTCCGGCAGTATTTCCAAAAAATATCCGCTTGCATGGGCGGCTTCCTTTACAAGCTCAAAATGCATGGGGGCCATCTGCGGTGCCAGTATGGTATGCTTTTTTTTGTTTTCTTTGGTAAACGGCTTATATTGGTAGCCATAGTCCACGAAGTGTTCTGTTTTTGGTATCCTTTTTCTTTGTTCTTCGGATACAGCCATAAGAGAGCGTATCCTGATTCTTGCTGCCCCCAGATTCATTCCCTCATCAATCTTGATTAAGGTATATTGCTTATTATGGGAACGGAGGATTTCAATTAACTGGTCAGAGGTAACGGAATCCAATCCGCAGCCAAAGGAATTCAGCTGGACGAATTCCAGGCATTCCTCCCTCCCTGCGGCTTCCGCCGCACGGTACAGTCTGGAATTATAAGCCCATTGGTCCACCACACGAAGCTTTGACCTTAAGGGAACAAGATGGGAAATGCTGTCCTCTGTCAGTACAGCCATTCCATAGCTTTCAATCATCTCAGGAATTCCATGATTAATTTCTGTGTCAATATGGTATGGCTTACCGCAAAGGACAATGCCTTGTTTACCCGATTCTTTCAGAAAAGTGATTGCTTCTTCTCCCTTTTTTCGGATATCCTCTTTGAAGGCCTCAAACTCTTTTCTGGCTTCTTTTACCGCTTCCCTTGCCTCTTTTAACGTTATCTGAAAGTTTTCAAAAGCTTTTACAACATTCCCGGCAAGCAAGCTGTCATCATTCATGTTAAAAAAGGGAGAAATAAAAGTAATTCCCTTTACTGCTTCAATATTGTTTCTTAACACCTCTCCGTAGGAAATTACGATAGGACAGTTAAAACAGTTGTCTGCTTCTTCATATTCCTTCTTTTCATACACAACAGATGGAAAAAAGATAGTTTTAATACCTTTTTCAATAAGGTCTACCACATGCCCGTGGCTAAGCTTTGCCGGATAGCATACCGAATCAGCCGGAATACTGTCCATCCCCTTTTGATAAATCTCCTTGGAAGAAGGGGAAGATAAAATGACCCGAAAGCCAAGATATTTAAGAAGGGTAAACCAGAAGGGATAACTTTCATACATGGAAAGAGCTCTTGGAATACCGATTACTCCCCTGGCTGCCGCTTCTTTCGAAAGCGGTTTATAGGAAAAAATCCTTTTGTATTTATAGGCATATAGATTAGGGAGGGGGAGGGTATTCCTTCCTTCCCCTTTTAGTCCCCGTTCACACCGGTTGCCGGTAATAAAAAATTCCTTCTCGCTTAGGTGGTTAATAGTTAATAAGCAGTGATTTGTACAGCTCTCGCAGTGTTTGCTCTCTACTTCGATATGAAAGCCCCTTAATATTTCCTTATCCTTTAGTGTAGTGCGGTTCCCCTCCTCATAACTGTCCTTTGCTAAAAGAGCTGCTCCGAAAGCTCCCATAAGACCTGCAATTTTTGGCCTTAAGACTTGCTTTCCTGTGATGAGTTCAAAGCAGCGAAGCACCGAATCATTCAAAAAGGTTCCACCCTGTACTACAATATAATCTCCTAATTCTTTCTCATCCCGTACCTTGATAACTTTATACAGCGCATTTTTTATGACAGAATAAGAAAGCCCCGCTGAAAGGTCGGAAACTTCGGCGCCTTCCTTTTGTGCCTGCTTTACTTTGGAATTCATAAATACCGTGCATTTTGTTCCAAGGTCAACAGGAGCCAGGGAAAACAGCCCAAGGTTTGCGAATTCTTCTGCTGTAAGCTGCAGGGACTCGGCAAAGCTTTCTAAAAAGGAGCCGCAGCCGGAGGAGCAGGCTTCATTTAGAAGTATATTATCAATACTTCCATCCTTTAGCCTTAGGCACTTCATATCCTGTCCGCCGATATCTAGAAGAAAATTCACCTTGGGCTCGAAGAATCTTGCTCCTCTTAGATGGGCAATGGTTTCTATCTCACTTAAATCCATATGAAAAGCTCTTTTGATTAATTCTTCACCATAGCCTGTTACACAGCTCCTTGCAATTCTTACATCCGCCGGAAGCTGTTCATAGATATCTTCCAGTACCTTTAAAGTCTTTCCTGCCGGATCACCGGCAGATTTTTCATAATGCTCGTATAGTAACTCTCCCTTCGTTCCTATCAGAACTGCCTTTAAAGTGGTAGAGCCTGCATCGACTCCCAAAAATACCTCTCCCGTATATTCTGCAAGGGGCATACGTTTGCAGTCGCATTTTTCATGCCGTCTTTTAAAGTTCTTGTAATCCTCCAGAGAGGTGAATAAAGGAGGAAGTGTTTTTGTTTCCTTTACCGCCTTTAATTTTTTTATTCTTTCCTCCAATTCCTGTAAGGTTATCACTTTCTCTGCTTCGTACTTTTTCTCCCGTGTTAAGAGTGCGCTTCCGATAGCAGGAAAGAATAATCCGTCAGCAGGCAGTAAAACCTCCTCTGTATTCAGTGTTTCTATAAAACGCTTCCTAAGCTCTGTCAGGAAATAAAGAGGCCCTCCAAGGAAAGCAACCCTTCCCCTGATGGGCTTACCCCAGGACAAGCCCTCTACCGTTTGATTAACTACCGCCTGAAATATAGATGCCGCTATATCCTCTTTTCTGGCACCATCATTTAAAAGCGGCTGTATATCTGTCTTGGCAAATACCCCGCATCTTGAAGCTATGGGATAGATTGTTTTTGCCGTTTTCGCGTATTCATTAAGACCGGCAGCATCCGTGTGAAACAGGGCTGCCATTTGGTCGATAAAAGCGCCTGTTCCTCCTGCACAGCTGTTATTCATGCGCTGTTCTGTCACAGGTCTTAAATACGTAACCTTTGCATCTTCACCACCAAGCTCAATCACGGCGTCAGCCAGGGGAAGATTAGTCTCCACTGCCCTGGTACAGGCTATTACCTCCTGTTCAAAGGGAAGTAAAAGCCATTTTGCCATGGATAATCCACCCGAACCTGTTATGATTATCTTGCAGGATATATCACCCATGCAGTTCTTGCATAATGAAACAACGGATAGGACCGTATTCTTTAAATCCGAAAGATGTCTTTTGTATTCTTTATAAAGGACCCGGTTCTTACTGTCTAAAACAGCTATTTTAATGGTAGTAGAACCGATGTCCAAGCCTATTTTATATATTTTTGAATTATTCTCCACAAAAAAACCTCCTGTCTTTCCTAATTATGGACAGGAAAGACAGGAGTCATTCAATTTTTGTATATTCTTATAAGGACCTTATGTAATAAAACATATATTGCTGGACAATGCCGGCATAGCCGTTATAAATTGTAACATCAAACTTATTGCTGTAAATGTCTTTTAATATTCTGTCAATCCACACATCAACGGGAAAGGCATCAATCTGGTGAAGGCCATACAACGCCACACAATTTGCTACTTTAATCCCGACACCCGGCAGCTTCATAAGCTCCTTTAGCGCTTCCTCATAGCTTAAGGTCTTAAGGCAGTCTAAATCAATATCTCCCTTTGCAACTGCCAGTGCTGTCTGCCTTACATATTCATCCCGGTAGCCAAGTCCTGCCTCCCTTAAAGCTTCTTTTCCAGCCTTTCCCAAGCTTTCGGGTGAAGGAAAGGTATAGTATACCATATTAGCAGCGGTATCTGTCTTTCTTTCACCAAATCTTTGACAAAGTTCCTCTACACAGCGCTTTATGGCCGGAATACTTTTTCTTTGGGAGATGATAAAGGTTATCAGTGTCTCAAAGAGCTCCTGCTTAAGAATTCTTAAACCGTAGCCGTAGGCCGCAGCTTTCTTTAAGAATTCGTCCTCACCGGTAACCAGGCCGCCTACAATACCCTCATAGTCATAATCCAAATCAAAGTAATCCTTCCAGAATTCCTTAAAATCCTTTTCAGAACAGGATAGGAGAACCTTTTGTTCTTCCAGCTGCTTCAGCAACAGAACTTTTCCTCCTGCAATGACAGAAAATTCTGCCTCCTTTATTTTGTTCATTCGGAAGCATTGTCCTGAGGAGGCAATATGCTCCAAAATAAAATTACTGTTTTCTATAATCAATACAATGACCTCATATCTGATTCTATTTGCCTCTAAACATGTTGCCCTTTCATTTTAACCATTTATTTTAAAGTTTGCAACCATGTGGTTTAGGTTACCAGATATTTCATTTTCCTTCTCAATTAGTGATGCTACTTCTTTCACCACTTCCGACAGACCGTCAATATTGCCAAGAATGGCACTGCTGCTCTCAGCTGTTATCTGCGCCCCCTGGGCGATTTCAGAAATAGCCTTTGTTACCTCCGAGCTTATTCTGTCAATTCCCTCTGTCATTCGTGATATGGTTTCAATATTCTTACTGATGGCACTTGCTTCCAGATCATACTCTTTTGCTGTGTCAACAAATTCACGGTAATCACCGGCAACATTTACTTTCATAAATTCCAGCATTTCCGAAGAATTGTCCATAAGGTTCTTATAGGCACCCGTTACTCTATCAATGGTATTCTTAATATCTTCAACAGTATGAGTGGTCATCGATGCAAGAGTACCAATTTCCTTTGCAACAACAGCAAAGCCTTTTCCATGTTCGCCGGCTCTGGCGGCTTCAATGGAAGCATTTAAGGAAAGCAGATTAACCTGTTCTGCAATTTCTGCAATCTGTCCCGCCATAGTACCAATTGATTCCACGATTTTAGCATTTTCCAGGCTGATAAGCAATTTTTTCTCATTTGCCTGAATCAATTCCTGGGCCTTCTCATAGGATATTTCACTTTTTCTTTCCGCTTCCTGTGCTTTTCTATGAATGTTTTCCGCCAGGTCTTTTCCGGTCTCTGTTTCCTGAGTAAGTACGTCAATAGAGGAATGTACCTCTTCTACCGATGCATTGACTTCTTCCGTAGAAGCACTGGAGCTCATCATTACCTCATTGATATCTCTGATAGATGTATTTATACTCTGGAATTGCTCTGTCAGTTTATGTACAACCACTTCCAGGCTCTCTCCTGCGTTAGATATTCCGCTTGCACCGCCTGCAATAGACTGAATAACCGCCTTATTATCTGTAAGCATCTTATTCAAAGATACTTCCAACTGGCTTAATTCATTTCTTCCTTTTATCGGAATCGGTTCCAGGGTAAAATCACCCTTTGCAAGACTCATGGTAAAATTATTAGCTTTCTTGATTTTCCTTGTAATTGCATTGACCTGAAGAATAATAAGCAGCCCGGTAATTATGACTGATACCAAAAGACTTATAATAAGTTTTTGGCTAAGGTCCTTTAAGGGCATTTTCGTTTCAGCCTCCGGCACCTTGGCAACAATATGCCAGCCGACACCAGGAATCGTTCTGTAATAAGTAAGGTATTTCTTACCGCTTTCCGTATAACTGCCTTCACCCTGTTCATTCTTTATGATTTCCGTTCCAAGCTTCTTGAGGGAGGAATTCTTGGAATCCACTATGTTTTCTTTTAATATGCCATCCGCATCGGTACCTGTTATAAATAAGCCATCCTTATTTAACAGAAAAACAGAACCCGTATCACCAAGTTTAATTTTATTCGTCAAATCCTGAATATCACTGACTTGCATGTCTACGGTAACAACTCCGGTAAACTTTTTATCCAAAGTGTACATTGGTGCCGTACAGGACATCATAGTAAGCTTTAGAGTATCATCATAATAAAGCTCTGAAAAGACCGGGTCGGTTCCGTTTTTGGCATTTTTGTACCAGTCATAGGAAAAGTAGTCATATTCCGCATTGCTATATTCATAGGTAACGGCTGTTTTGTCTCCATCCTTGTACACATAAGGACCCATGTACTTTTCGTTTTTGTCATAGACATAGGGCTCAAACCATATTCCGCTGCCCAATATCAGACTATCTTCTTTTACCATAGCAGAAAGCAATTCTTCATATTGGTTAAGTGCCGTACTGGCATAAGTTGCTTCCACACTGCTGCCTAAATCAACTGCCATAGAGGAGATTCTAAGAAGTTTTGTTTCTATCAGATTCCTTTGCTTGTCCAATTCGGAATTCATCATAGTCTGAATCTGCCCCTTTATGATATTCTCGCTTTGGGAATAACTGATAAAGGACAGTGAAAGCATAGATGCCAGAATTACCGTTAATAAAACCGTTAAAAGCTGAGATGTGATTTTTTTAAAACCCATAAGCATGCCTCCTTGTTTGGTAGTTTGTATGAATTATACTACTTTTTTAACATTTTGTCACATAATATTTTATATTATTACATTTTTCGTGTTTATTTCAATTCCTTAACACTCATTTTACATTTACTCATTATCATAATATATACTTTTTCTAAATTAACCAAAATTTAGTACAAAAATCAAAAAGAGCTGCTGTATTCTAACGGTAACAGTTAGCTATACAACAACTCTTTTTATTATTTTTCTTCCAGAATTCTCACACAATTCTTTAAGGATTGGTCAAACTCCTCTTTGGAGGAATTATGGAATATTAATAGGTCATCCAGTACTTCCGGGTCATCTAATTCCGTAGGTATATTAAAATTACAGCTTGCTATATACTCTTCCCAATGCGTAAGCTTCCAGGTATCTCTGTCTGAATTTCGTTCGATCATACGCTGCCTGCATACTTCAATAGAGGTTTCTACCCAAATTACAACGAGCTTGGCATCTTTTTCTTTTAGCTTTTCTTTTAAGCTATCTATATAGACCTTATCCCTTACTTCCCTGGTAAAAGGTGCATTGATCAGAGTAATATCATCATAATCCAAAGCCTCCAGTGCCAATGCAACAATTGCCTCATATTCATAATCTCTGATATTTTCCTCAAAAAAATCAGAGCTTCGGTTGTATTCTTCTCCCGCCACCTTAAAGATCTGTTTGGAAAGGCATATCAGGGTATCCTTATCCAGATAAACCACATGGCTTAATGCCTTGCTAAGTTCCTTTGACACAAAAGTCTTACCACAGGCTGGCGGTGATGTAACCAATATTAATTTTTTCATAAGCTTCCCCTTTATTGTACCGTTTTGTTAATTCTACCGCAAATTTCTAAATTTATCAATATGCTGGTATGGAAATACCAGGGCGCACCCATGAAACCAAATAACAGGTATATCCAAATGGAAAGGCTCTTTAAAATTCATAATTATTTACTTGCACTCTTTTCGCTTATGTGATAGAATTGCTCTGGCAATTTGAAACTTATACCTTACAAAGGAGTGTTTTAATGCAGAAATATGATGTAATTATTATTGGTGCCGGTCCTTCCGGTATTTTTTGTGCCTACGAGCTCAAAGATAAGAATAAAGACCTAAAAGTCCTTATGGTTGAAAAAGGCCGCCCGATTGAGAAAAGAATGTGTCCCAAGAGGACTACCAAACAATGTGTTGGCTGTAAACCCTGCTCTATTACCACAGGCTTTGCCGGCGCCGGTGCCTTTTCCGACGGTAAGCTCTCCCTTTCTCCTGACGTAGGCGGAAATCTTCCTGAAATATTAGGCTATGAAAAAACCGTCGAACTGCTAAAAGAATCTGATGATATCTACCTGAAATTCGGTGCAGATACCAATGTATATGGTGTGGATAAGGATGAAGAAATCAGAGAAATACGAAGAAGGGCAATTAATGCAAATCTTAAATTGATTGAATGTCCCATCCGTCACTTAGGAACAGAAGAAGGATATAAAATATATACCAGACTGCAGGAGCATCTGCTCTCCTTAGGTGTGGAAATGAAGTTTAATACCATGGTACAGGATATTATCATAGAAGATAAAAAAGTGAAAGGTATTATCTGTGCAGATGAGACTCTCTATGCCGATGAGATCGTGTCCGCAATCGGAAGAGAAGGCTCTGATTGGTTCAGCCATATCTGCCAGGCACATGGCATTGAAACAAAAGTCGGTACAGTCGATATCGGTGTCCGCGTAGAAGTCAGGGATGAAGTTATGGATTTCCTGAATAAAAACCTTTATGAGGCAAAGCTTGTTTACTACACTCCTACCTTTGATGATAAGGTAAGAACCTTTTGCTCCAATCCTTCCGGTGAGGTTGCAACAGAATACTATGAGAACGGGCTTGCTGTTGTAAATGGACACGCATATAAATCTAAGGAATTTAAAACAAACAATACGAACTTTGCGATTCTGGTATCCAAAAACTTTACCAAACCTTTTAAAACCCCTATTGAATACGGTAAATATATTGCTCAGTTAAGCAATATGCTCTGTGACGGTAAGATTTTAGTTCAGACCTTTGGTGACTTCCAGAGAGGAAGAAGAACAACAGAAGAAAGACTTTGCAGAAACAATCTGATACCTACTTTGAAAGATGCCGTTCCCGGAGATTTGTCCTTAGTCTTCCCTCACCGTATTATGGTTGATATAAAAGAAATGTTACTTGCCCTTGATAAGGTAACTCCCGGTATCGCAAGTGACGAAACCCTTCTTTATGGTGTGGAGGTTAAATTCTATTCCAATAAGGTCGTAGTAAATGAAGATTTCGAAACCAGTGTTTCAGGACTTCGCGCTATTGGCGACGGCGCTTCTGTAACCAGAGGTCTTCAGCAGGCTTCTGCAAACGGTATCAGTGTGGCGAGAAGCATATTAAAGAAATTATCCAAATAAATTCATTTTTCGGATAAATAAAAAGAGCGGCTTAGCCGCTCTTTTTATTATTTTCTTAAGCCTAAACGCTCAATTAATTTACGATATCCTTCGATATCAGTCTTCTTTAAGTATTCCAGAAGACCTCTTCTTTGACCAACCATCTTTAAAAGACCTCTTCTTGAATGATGATCTTTCTGGTTGCTCTTTAAATGTTCTGTTAACTCGTTGATTCTTGCAGATAAAAGAGCAATCTGAACTTCCGGTGAACCGGTATCTTCTGGTGTTCTTCCGTATGCTGCAATAATTCCCTGTTTCTTTTCTTTGCTAATCATGATAATTCCTCCTTTAATCGTTAACGCCTGGTACTAAGAATTAGGTCGGAGTGTCCCAAATCCTGGCACCGGTTTTAAACGTACGCAAGTTATTGTAACATACTAAACCTCATTTGTAAAGGATAAGCCTAAAAATTATATTACAAAAGCTCCAGCAATACCTTATCCACGCTGTAAAAAAAGGCTTCCTCTCCTGTTGCTTCTACAAGTCCCGCCTGCCTGAAAACCTTCATAACAGAAGGCTGTATGGAAGAAAAAAGAACGGTGGTCTTACTCTCTTTGGCCTGCTTGTAATAATCCATTATTACCCCGACGGAAGTAATATCCGCCATGGATACTCCTCTTAAAGACAGGATTACGACATCACGGTCATGTAAAGTACTCAATTTCTTCTTAACAGTATCCGCAGTCATAAAAAACATGGGACCTGCGATATATACCACGCACCAGTTATCTACATTCGTATTATCATCTTTTCCAATACGTATGGGGTCTACTTCTTCAATGCTTATCTGGATATCAGCGCTTTTTATAACAAACATAAACAGCCCCAGCAATACACCGATAAGAATCGCTGTTGTTAAATCCAAGGCAACTGTAGCAACCATTGTAATAGCATATTTTATAACCGGACCATTGAATTTACGGGAGAACATATAACGGATAGCAGGCCATTCGTTCATTCTCCATGCTGTAACTATCAGGACGCCTGCCAGAGCAGTCAAAGGGATTTTTGACATTACGGGACTTAGTAAAAACATAGCAATTAAAAGTCCAATTCCATGAATGATACCGGTCAGTCTGGTCCTGGCGCCTGATTTGATGGCAACACTGGTCCTGGCGATAGCTGCTGTTGCCGGAATCCCTCCGAAAAAGGGTATCAGCATATTTCCGATTCCCTGTGCAATAAGCTCCTGGTCACTGTTCATGGCCTTATCTGCCATTCTGCCGGCAGAAGCTCCGCACAGAAGACTTTCAATCATACATAGCATTGCAATGCTTACAGCGGGTGAAAATAATCCCTCAATATGTTCCCATGTGATACCTGAAAGACGGAGCCTTTCTGCCGGAAAGAGTGTTTGGGGTATTTCTCCTACTGTTTTTACATCAAGGTGAAACAATATACTTGCTGCCGTAGCAAGGATGATGCCAAGCAAGGAGGCCGGTATTATATTATTCCATTTCTTTGGGAAAAACATCATTAACAATACCACAAATAATCCAACACAAAGGGTCGGTATATCCGGCACAAAGCCAAGCTTTGTATAACTAAAAAGCTTACTTAAAGCAGTTGCTCCTTTTGAGTGTACGCCAAAGAAATTATCTATCTGGCCTAAAACGATAATAATAGCTATCCCGGAGGTAAATCCGGTAATAACAGGTGACGGTATAAAGGAAGTAACCTTGCCTAAATGCAATATACCGGCTATTACCAGCAGTATTCCGGCTATTAAGGTGGCTATAAATACTCCCTGCATATGATATTTTGCTATAATCGACATTAAAATTGCTGCCATTGCTCCTGTTGGCCCTGATATCTGATAAAAGGCTCCTGAAAAAAAGCTGACTATCAGACCTGCTATTATCGCAGTAATTAGCCCGGAAGCTGCATCGGCACCGCTGGAAACACCAAAAGCAAGTGCAAGAGGCAAAGCCACGGCAGTAACTGTAAGACCTGCCATTAAGTCTTTGCTGAATTTTGTCAGGTTATAACTTTGGAATTCATTTTTTAATTCTGTCAGAAATGTAAGCTGCATTTGTCTATTCATCCTTTATGTAAGTTTCAAATGCTTATTAGTATAACACAAATGCAGGATTTTGCTAGCTGTAAAATGCAAAGTTTTTAGATTAATTTAATATTTTTTTTAGAATTTTGAAGTTTCTCTTAACCAAAGAGGTCCTCCAGCTCTTCTTCCCTGATTATGGTAACGCAATTTCCTTTGATATCGATAATGCCCTCCTGCTTCATTTTCATAAACTCTCTGGATAAGGAAGGCCTGGTTACGCCAAGAAAGTCAGCCATTTCTTCTCTGTTCATAGGCAGTACCACTTTATTATCTCCCTTATTATGTTTTAGTAAGAATGCTGCTATCTTATGTCTTATGGTCTCTCCTGAAAGGTATTGAAGCTTCTGATTCAGAAAATATGCCTTCCCTGCCAATATATTAAGCATGTTAAGTGTTAAATTCGTATGGAAGCTGCATTGATTATTACAATTTCTGTAAAGAAAAGTTCTTGGAATCCAGAGAACCTTTGCTGCGGTTACCGCCACAGCGTAATAATCATATTCCTGCCGGTCTAAAAAGGCATAGACCTCACCAAATAAATCGCCTCCGCGGTTAAAAGAAGCCACAAGACTTCTTCTTCCCGAAGGGGAGTCCCTGCACACCGCTACTTCACCTTCCAATAACAGATGAAGGTATTCAGGCTTGTCCTTCTGATAGAATATGAAATCATTTTTCTGATAACTTCTCTCACTTGCTTTACAGCATAATAAGAGACTGTCTATCTCTTCTTCCGGAATATCAGCAAATAACCTGCAATTTAAAACAGAATGATGCATTTTAATTCTTTTCCTTTCTCTATTTTTCTATTTATACTGCCCTGACACCACGGAAACTAACCGCATAATTCGTACAAAACTACTTATTTGTCTATTGCTTTTCCCATTGGTTTTTATGTATAATTTACTTATTAAATAATTAAATATTTGGAGGTTGAATTATGTTTGAATTTAATTATGGAAGCGGGGCCACCTTCTTAGGCACATGGGGTATGTGGCTACTCGTATTTGCCATCCTCTTCCTTTTGAATGAGGTGACAAGAAGATTTAAGTATGTAGGTTTATTTGCATTTACGGTACTTCCTCTTGTCTTATCAGTACTATGGTTTACCGTATTAAAGGATACCACTTATACCGATTGGTTCCATCTTGCAAAAGTATATTCTGCTACCGCAGGATGCCTCGGCTTCTGGCTTATCCGCCACTTAAAAGGAAAGAACAAAAAGACCGGTAAGGAATGGAGACTGGCTGATAAAAACTGGGCCTTATGCTTCCCTCCCTTAATACTTGCCATCAACATTATGGAAGCGGTAAGCCGCGATATCCAGGTTGGATTACAGTATAACGGCGGCGGCAACCTTACTGATGGTTCTATGTTTGTTCTTGGCGGCTCCTGGAATTATATGAATGCAGCTGCCGGTATCTTAAATATTATAACTATTACCGGCTGGTTTGGCATCAAAATCCGTAAAAAGACAGCAAAGGATAAGAGTCAGGATATGCTTTGGCCGGATATGCTCTGGTTCTGGATTATAGCTTATGATCTTTGGAACTTTACATATACCTATAATTGCCTTCCCGGTCATGCCTGGTATTGCGGTTTTGCTTTATTGCTGGCACCTACTATTTGTGCCTTTACTCTCGGAAAAGGTGCCTGGTTACAGCACCGTGCCCACACACTGGCTTTGTGGTGTATGTTTGCCCAGACAATTCCCGCCTTTATTGATAAGGGTACTTTCGCAGTTGCCTCAACTTATAACAAGAACATAATGTTCTTCTTCGGTTTAATTTCTCTTCTTGTCAATATTGCTGTTTTAGTTTATATGATTATGACAGCTCTTAAAACAGGAAGGAATCCTTATACGAAAGAATTATATACGGACAATAAGAAATACATCGAAGTGAATGACCTCGCTGTATAGGAGTTCATAAAACAAGTTTGATAACTCCGCTTAAAGCCCCATAGTTTCTGCAATATACTGCCAGAAACTATGGGGCTTCTCTTATGCAGATTGGCTTATTATAAGCCATCCCTTCATTATCTGTTCAAATTAATAACAGTTGCTTTTACCCTTGTCATGGCTTCTATTGAATAACGTATTCCCTGTGTGCCAATACCGGACTTTTTCACTCCTAAGAACGGAAAATGGTCAGGTCCACGCTCTGTCTTATTATTAATATGGACTGTTCCGACTTCTAGTTTGCCAGCTACGTGGAAAGCGTCCGTAATATTTTCCGTAAATACGGAAGCCTGCAGGCCATATTCGGATTTATTGGCAAGTGCTACTGCCTCTTCCACCGTATTCACCCGAAGGATTGGCAGAACCGGCCCGAAGGGTTCTTCCCAGGCTATTCTCATATCTTCCGTTACTTCATCAAATAAGGTAGGATAAATGAGAGTTCCCTCTCTTTTCCCTCCCATCACCATCCTGGCGCCTTTTTCCTTGGCGTCTTCTATAAGCCCCCATACAAAATCAGCGGCTTTTTCACTGATTAAAGGAACAACCTCAGCCTGCACCGTCAGAGGATTTCCCACTCTAAGCTTTCCGATTTCATCCTTCAGATATCCGATCAGCTTATCTGCCACTTCGTTTATTACAATGATTCTCTTTACTGCCGTACAGCGCTGCCCGGAATAGGAAAAGGCTCCCGCTGCAATATTCTTAGCAGCAAAAGGCAAATCGGCATCTTTTAAAACAATAGCGGCATCTTTTCCCCCCAGCTCCATAAGAAGAGGCACCATATGCACCTTTTTGGATATATCAAGGCCTACCTCTGTGCTACCGGTAAAATTAATAAAGCTGATATCCGGATGAGTTACGATATAATCTCCTATCTCACTGCCTTTTCCGGTTATTACTGTTAACGCACCCTCCGGCAGTCCTGCCTCTAAAAATATCTTAGCCAGCTCAATACCGCAAAGGCTGCCGGTAGTTGCCGGTTTAAAAACCACTGTGTTTCCCGAGACCAAAGCCGGTGCAATCTTGGAAGCCGCAAGGTTTATAGGATAGTTAAAAGGTGAAATTGCCAACACCACTCCAACAGGCTCCCTTGTAACCATTGCAAATTTTTCTTTGCTAAAACCGGAAAAATTATCGCCCTGTATGCTCTCTCCATGAATGCTTTTTGCCGTATCAGCCGTAAACCGGATAAAATCGGCAGTTCTTGTAATCTCTGATTCCGCGCTCTTTTGATCCTTTCCAATCTCCATAAGAAGAAGTTCGGCCACTCTTTTGGTATTGGCAAGTAAAAGATCCGCCGCTTTGTACATGATGTCAGCTCTTTTGCTTAAAGGGTATTCCCTCCATTCATAGAAGGCCTTCTTTGCTTTTTCTATATTGGTATCAACTTCTGACTGTGACATAGCTTTGACAGCACCAAGCAAACTGCCGTCAAGCGGCGAAACAATTTTTATCATATTTTCGTTATAATTATTTTCGTTATGAATACTCACTTATTACTCCTTTCTAATAAACACAATTATATTGTTTATTATCCTTTTGTTCTGTGCAAATTATAAAGGAATTATAGTGCAGAAAAGAAATATTGTATGTAACCAGGTTACCAACTAAAGCTTTTGCTCGCTAACAATTCTTTCTAATTCCAGCAATTCACCCGGAGTTAGTTTCTGGTTTTTTAAGAATTCCGTAAAAAAGGTGGTTAATGAGCCATTATAGAATTTATTAAGCAGTGACACTGTTTCTGTGTTCTGTACTGTTCTTTTTGATATAGTAGCCTTACATAAAAATCCGGGGTCTTCTCTTTTGATTGCTCCCTTATCAATCAGGCGCTTTATAACGGTATATGTTGTGTTCTTTTCCCAGCCTATGTATTCTTTAATTATTTTGGAAATATCTTTGGCCGCAAGCACCTTATTGGACCATAGTAATTCCATAATATTTAATTCTCCTTCATGTAGACGTATTTCGTTCATTCCTGCTCCAATCCGCGCACATAAAATATGCACTTAAGTATATTTAGCGATTTATATAAAACCCTGATAAGGATTAAAAAAGGATAATTATTTAAGTCTACATTCGTAGAATTAAGTCATTTTGTGTTTTCCAAATTAGTCTACTTTTGTCGCATTGTATACTCGATCTCATTGCGCAATACTCTACATTAGTAGTTTTTACCATATCTATATTCTACCTAAATAGAATTCACTTGTCAATAAAAAAACATTCCAACTCTCTGTTTTACAAGCCAAAACAGAATATACAATATAAAGGAAAGTTGATTTTTCTATTATCTAATCCATTAACCGCTTTATTATCGGAGGAAACTTTTATTGCATGGGAAATAGCTGGGTGCTTTTCATGGAAAGAAGAAAGGCTCTTGGAACGGTTTGCACCTGCCTCTTTTACTTCCAGGGGAAGAACTTTTCCTGTAGAAGCTGAACTTATCACATGTGCCCGGGAAATCTCTCTGTCTTTTAGCAGGAACAAAGAATGCAGCATAGAACTGGATTCCCAGTATCCAAAATCAATCCCTGCAGCATAGAGTGCCTGTGCCGTATAAGACTCCAGCAGACCGCTGCGGAACTCTTCTCCTTTATCTGTACCGGCAATCCTGCTTAGGGAATGATACAGGCCTATATCGAAAAGATACATCTTCATACCGGCATTTTTAGAAAGAGTACCGGGTCCTTCCATGAAATTTTCTAATTCTTCCTCAGTAATTTTAGTATTATAAATTCCGAAACAGGTATTTTTCAGGTGAGAATGGCCTTCCATATAAAGGGTTTCGGTTGCTCCTTTACGTATTAATGCATATTGGAACTTCTTATTGCGCTTTGAAAGCTGTTTCGGTAATGAATAAAGTATCTGCTTCACTTTCAAACCACAGCCGTCACCTTTTTGAATGCCTGCTTCGAAAAGATAAGAAGAGAGAATATTTCTATGAATTTCCGTAATATTCTCTTTCCCTCCTGTTGTAACATATTCGTTTACGGCTATAGGCAGCCCTCCCACATACAGATAGTCCTCCAAGAGCTCTAACAGCTCCTTATGCACTATATCAGGGATTATAATACCATTTCTATATTGCTCTTTTATTACCTCGATATACCACTCATTTCCTGTTGCCATCAGGAATTCTTCAAAGTCAAGAGGACGAAGCGTCAGATATTGATAATCCCATTGAATAAAAGCTTTTTTAAGAACATCCCGTTCGGTGCTTGAGATAGCCAGGATATCTGCAGCAGGGAATTGCTTTTTTAAATATTCAATGAAGATTTCAAAGTTGCCAGGGTATGTTATTTCGTCCAGCAGAAAAAGATGACTTTCTGATAATTCAGCCTCACATAAAGGCAGCTCTTTTCTATTTTTCGTTAAAATGCACGTAAAAAAGGCAGCCAAATCATCTTTGCCTGCCTGTAATATACTTTCTAAATTTACAGGATTATTTTCCAAGTTCAAATAAGTATAGGAATCATAATATGTATTTGCAAAGGCAAGAGCAAGGTATGTCTTACCCGTTCCCTTTGCGCCGCTTAAAATTAATGTTCTCTTATGTGAGGAATCTTTCCAGTTTTCCAGTTGCGCAATTAATTTTCGTTTCAAAGCTTACTCCTTATCACTGTTGTCTTCTTAATTTCATCAGAAGTTCTTCATAATAAGCAGGAAGCGGTGCTTCAAATTCCATGTATTCTCCCGTGGACGGATGAACAAAGCCCAAAACCCTTGCATGAAGCGCCTGACCCTCCAGGCTGAAATTACTCTTTTGATTGCTATAAAGTTCATCGCCTAATAACGGATGTCCGATACTGGCCATATGAACCCTTATCTGGTGTGTTCTTCCGGTTTCCAATGTGCATTCAATATGTGCGTAACGGTTCCCCAGATTCTCAAGAACCTGATAATGGGTAACTGCATGCTTGCCGTTTTTATGATTAATTGCCATCTTCTTACGGTCCACCGGATGCCTTCCAATGGGAGCATCCACAACCCCCTGGCTTTCTTTAAAGGAATGGTATACCAAAGCATTATATTTGCGTGTAATAGAATGAACTTTCAGCTGATCGGCAATAGCCTGATGAGCTTTATCATTTTTGCATACCACTAATACCCCTGTTGTATTCATATCAATCCGGTGTACAATGCCAGGCCTCATCACCCCATTAATTCCTGAAAGCTCCTCTTTGCAATGGTATAGCAGGGCATTTACCAGGGTATTGGTATAATGGCCTGCCGCAGGGTGCACTACCATCCCCTTCCCCTTATTTACTACTATCACATCTTTATCTTCATAGATAATATCAAGAGGTATGTCTTCCGGCTTTAATTCCAGGTCAATAGGCGGAGGAAGGATGAGCTTAATGGCATCACCTGTATTCACTTTGTAGTTTGCCTTAACCGGTTTTTCGTTTACCAATATCCGCCCATCTGCAATAAGCTTTTGTATATAGGAACGTGTCAAATCCTCTTGGTTTTCAGCTAAGTAGCGGTCAATTCGTATACCGCCCTCTTCCTGTTCCACGAAGAAATCTAGTATTTCATCCTTCATACTCTTCACTTTTCTTTGTCTTCCTTCTCCTCTGTCTCATCATTTGTTACTGTTGTAACAGTTTTGGCAGATTTTAAAGATAAAAATTCAAAGTCCTCATCCTTATAATAGAACAATCCCAATAAAATCAATAGGATGGAGGATAGGGTGACATAGCAGTCTGCTAAATTAAATACCGGGAAATCAATCAATTCAAAATATATGAAATCAACTACATATCGGTTAAATATTCTATCAATAAGATTGCCTACCGCACCGGCACAAATAAAGACCAGTATAATCCGTATTGCATTATATCGTTTATCCGTTGGTACCTTTAAATAGAGAAACACCATTAGAGACAGCAATAAAAAGGTTAATATTATCAGAAATACGATTTGCCCGCTTAAAATTCCCCATACTGCTCCGTTGTTTTCGTGATAGGTAAACTGAAAAACTTTAGGAATGACAATAAACGGATTCTCCTTTAAATCTGAAGCCGCCAGATGCTTTGTAAATTGGTCCAATATAACTAATAGAATAAAATATATAAAATGTCTGAATTTGCGCATAATGCCTCCGAATGTATCCTATTTATTTTTTGATTTCATAATATAGTCAATTGCTTTTCGTATTTCCTCACCGGTAACCGTTGAATCCATCACAGCCTCTCCCACTTCCTTCAGGAGAATGAATTTTATCTTGTCACCGTCAACCTTCTTATCGTGAAAGACTGCTTCCAATATCCCTTCCGCTGATAAGCAGTTCTCCGGTAAGGCAACCGGCAGCTGGTAAGAAGATATTACTTCTTCTATTTCTTTAAACTCTTCCATAGTAAGGCTACCGCGCTGATAAGACAGATACGCTGACCCAGCCATACCGATTGAAACGCACTCCCCATGAAGAAGCTTAAAATCCATGCAGCGCTCAACGGAGTGCCCAATAGTATGTCCAAAATTTAAAAGAGCCCTTACTCCCTTTTCCGTGGGGTCAACCTCTACTACCTCCTGCTTGATTTCACAGGAACGAAACACCATTTTTCTTAAAGCTTCCGGTTCCCTCTTAAGAATAAGGCTTCTGTTATCCTTTAGTTCTCTGTAATATTCCACATCCTTAATTAATCCATGCTTTATTACCTCGCCCATGCCATTTACAAACTGTCTGTCATCTAATGTATATAAATGAGCCAGGTTAATATATACCAATTTAGGCTGATGAAAAGCCCCTACCATATTCTTATAAGCATTAAAATCAACACCTGTCTTCCCGCCAATACTGCTGTCAACACAGGCCAGTAAAGTTGTCGGAATTTGCACGAAGGAGATGCCTCTAAGATAAGTTGCAGCCGCATAGCCTGTAAGATCTCCCACTACGCCTCCGCCTAATGCAAATAACATATCATTCCGGTCAAACTTGGAAAGGATTAATTTTTCATACAGCTTCTCTACGGTGGAAAGTGTCTTGCTCTTTTCGCCGGCAGCAAATGTAAATGTCTCTACCACTTTAGCGTAATCCTTAAGAATTTCCAATAAGCTGCTTAAATGAAGTCCGCTCACCGTGGAATCCGTAACAATACAAACCTTCCTGCCCGTAAGGTTTAAAGCCTTTAGTTCTTCGTGCAATAAGCTGTAATCCTTTGCTATAACAATATCATATATGGGCTCATTATCCTTTTTTATAGTGATTCGATTGGAATTACTCATAAAAGTTCCTTTCTATTCCTCTGTCAAATGATAGAATTCAAAAGCCGTATCCTCATCTGGCACATCTTTTGCCGCTGCTTTCTCTTCGGTCTTTCCTGCAGCCACATTGTATTGGAATTCTATATTGGGATTATCCTTTAAAGAATCTATATCCTCTATATGTAAAGAAAATGCTTCACTTTCTAGCATTTCTGCCTGTGCTGCAGCAAGGTGCTTAAACTGCGCCCTATAGGCCTCATACTGCTGGGCCAGTTTTAAGGTCTGCTGTTTTAAAAGGACAACTTCCTTGTAGCTTTCCGAAATAATCAATGAAGCCTTTCCATTTGCCTCATCTTCAATGGCTTTGGCCTGTTTTCTGGCAGCCTCCTTCGTATCCTCGGCAGCCTGCTCTGCCAGCAAAAGTGCTCTTTGAAGTGTTTTCTCGATGGATTTATAATAATTAATACCCTCGTTTAACGTATTTATCTTATCATTTAATTCCATGTTTTCTTTATACATGGTTTCGTAATTTTTTTGAAGTTCCAAAAGATAATTATCTACATCCCTCTTATCATATCCGATACCTGATTTAAAATTCTTACTCTGTAATTCAATCGGTGTAATCATATTAATATCCATACCTTTCCTATACCTGCAAGCTTTGGGCCGCAGGCATAAATTTGCGTGTGAATTATGCTTTTCAATAATCCACACTCTCCTCCTAGATGTATTTTAACAACGATACATAATACCGTCCTTTTTTCGTTTGGTTTTCAAGTCCTTTATATATGAATTTGCCATAACCTCTTACGGAAACCGTTTCATTCTCTTTTAGCTGGTAACTGTTGCTTTCCACCAGCTTTCCATCTACAAATACCTTTCCTCCCGAAATCAGGGACAAAATGCTGCTTCTGGAAGATTGGAAGGCCAATGCAATAACAGCATCCAATCTTGGTGACGCCACACTTCCCTTTATCTCTTTAAAATCAACCGTGATTGCAGGAGCCTCATCCTCTAAAATCTCACAACGCACATTGGTGTGTTTTATCTTCTGAAGATTTTCCGCCAGAAAGACACTTAATTTGGCTTCACAGTAAACATAGCCCTCTTTTTCTTTTACCAGGATATCGCCAATCTTTCCCCTTTCAATCCCGAGATTCATAATAGAACCCAAAAAATCTCTATGGTTAAAATCATCGCTGTACTTTTTATTAAGAGGGGTTATCTTAAGACAGGCAATATAACCGGAAAAAGCCTTTACGGAGGAATCTCCGCAAAAGCACAGGATTTTCCTTTCAGCAGAATCAAAGCCACCGAAAAGTTCACAATCTACATCAGGCAATTCTGACTTCATGCTATGAAAAATACTGATTTCATTTAGGGTCAAAAAATCAGTATATGTATTCAGGTTCTTGTTGCAGGCAGTACGTGCCAAGTCAAGAAGCCTTTTTTTAAAAAGCTGTTCCTCTTTCTCTGTGTCCATAAATACTCCTGTTATAATAATCTTCCAAAGAAATCCTGCAGAAATAAAATTATGACAAAGCCAATTAACGGTGACAAATCTGCAGCCGGATTATTGAATATTGAGTATTTCAGCATAAACCTTACCGGTGTCAGAACAGGCTCTATCAATAAGGACAATAGGCTTTTAAGCTTGTCTCCGCCGCTGAACCAGGAAAGAAGCATATATAACAGCAATGCCATCTGCAATATAATAAAAAATGTATAAAAGGTTGTATATATCGTATGAATCATCTTTGTTAGAAATCCTTATTTAGTGTAGGTACTTCAAATCCGTTGCTTTGCAAAATATCAGAATAATCTCCTGAAATATCTACCGACTCAGGTGATATTATAAAGATAAAACTGGATATCTGATGCAGTCTTCCGTTCATGGAATATACAGAGCCGGATATAAAATCCATTATGCGCTGTGCCAAATCCACATCCAGGCCTTCCAGATTAATAACGGCAGCCCGTCCGGATAACAGCATATCGCAGATTTCCTGTGAATCCTCAAAAGTTGAAGGCTTCATAATGCATACTTCAAAACCCTTAGGGCTTGTCCGAATGGGAACCACTTTGCTTTGGGAAGTCTTTTCCCGGTCTGTCTTACCAGGTTTTTCTCTTCTGGCTTCGTTTATGGCATTATTAATCGTCTGTGAAGGCATCTCTGTCTCATAAGCAGGCTGGTACGCAGGTCTTACGGTTTTCTTCTCGACTTTCTCGGCACGTGTATATTCTTTCTCATCTTCATAATCATCGTAATCATCATCTTCTGTTAATTTCAGCGAATCTAAAATACTTTTAAAAATATTTTCCATACTCCATGTCTCCTATCTGCAATTATAGTTTTAAACTGTACTATAATTACGTTCCCCAAAAATTCCGGTTCCAACCCGAACCATTGTAGCTCCTTCTTCAATGGCTACCTCATAATCTCCTGTCATTCCCATTGATAGCACATCCATAGTAACATTATCAATGTTTTTCATTTTTATGTCAACATTTAATTGTCGCAATTTTCTAAAATACTTTCTATTTTTTTCAGCCTCGTCCACATTAGGAGCAATGGTCATCAATCCGCAAATATGCACATTGGAAAGCTTTGATATTTCCTGTATAAGAGGAACCACATCGTCCTCATAAACGCCGAATTTGCTTTCTTCTTTGGCCATATTTACTTCAATTAAGATATTGCAGATAATATTTTTCTTTTCTGCTTCCTTTTGTATCTGTGAAGCCAGCTTAAAGGAATCAACAGAATGAATAAGTGCCGCTTTATCAATGATATATTTAATCTTATTCGTCTGCAAATGGCCTATTAAATGCCACTGAATATCCTCCGGTAATTGCTCATATTTTTCGGTCAATTCCTGTACCTTGTTTTCACCAAATACCTTAATTCCCTCTCCGATTGCAACCTCTATATCAGAAACAGGTTTGGTCTTGCTTACGGCTATCAGAGTTACTTCTTCTCTTTTTCTTCCTGCACGGGTACATGCTGCATTTATCCTTAGTTCCACTTCTTTTAGATTTGACTTTATTGTCTCAGCACTCACAATAACTCCTTTCGTGAATATTAAATCAAAGATTTGATATTCCTGAATACGTAGTTGAAAAATTTAATATATAATGGACTGTTCAGTAGCGGTACTGCTGTCTAATGCAATATGGTCATATATGGAAAGACCATTTGGAGTATTCTTTTTTACAATACAGTATTCTTCATTTTCATAAAGAATTTCAATACGCCTAAATACCGCATACCCTTTGTTGACGTTATAAACACCCTTGAAGGTCTTTGTTTTCTCAAGCATAAAAGTATCGCTGTCATTATTCCCTTTTATTATATCCCTGCTGTTAAATAACTTTGTATCAACATAAGCATAATTTTCATCCTGGTAATAGATATCCGTTGGTACAAATTCGTATGTAACTTTGTCCCCGCTGTCTCCGGATGATGTCACTATCCTTATAAGTCCATCTTTACCGGAATCACCGCCTTTTGTAAAATAGGATATGGGTACTTTATAGAACTTCTTCTCTGTAATAGCACTCATCGGTATTTTTATCCCTTCGGCTGAATTAATAACTATCTCCGTGGAAATAAACCTTTGATTAATGTACCGGGGCATATACTTACTAAGAGTTACCTTGGCAAAATAATCCGTTCCTTTCTGGAATACTTTGACCGGTACTGTCTGTTCTAATCCATCTGTGGTAAAAATAATAGTTATCTTTTCATTATCCTTTATCTTTTCATACTGGTCTTCATTCAGCAGATATAAGATATTCCAGTCATCATCTGTTACTATCTTATACGCGGTACTTCCTCTCTTCTGAAGTTTTTTGGTACGCAGCTGTGTTTTCTGATAAACAGTCTTATCAAATGCCTTTGCAGTAGCAGCATCTGCCGTCATATCCTCATAGCCGTCTGTATAATATACAATCACGCCGCTGGTATCAGTTTTTGCTATCTTTAAGGATGAGGTCTTATCTCTCAAAAGAGTTTTTAAATTCGTAAGCATGCTGTCATTGTAAAGCTGCATAGAAGAATTAGAAAGCTCTTCTTTTAGCTGGTATACATATGAAAAATTTCCATTATCATAATCCGTTTGAAAATCTGTTATATTACTCTTGATGGTGTCGGCATCATCGGATGATATGTTATAATTGCCGTCATCCTCTGCCAGACTTTCTGATTCATCATCTCCTGCGTTTACGGAATATACTACAGAATTCTTTGAAACGCGTTCACCTTCTCTGTGGTAATAATTGATATACCCGGCCGTATCGGTAGTGACAATCTTCTCATCCCTGAATATCAGCCCGTCCAATACGAAGTCATCCGCTGTAGTTCCCTCTTTCACCTCATAAATAGTAAGATGGTCTTTTGTAAAATATAAGTATATATTAATCAGCACATAAATAAAAACAATAAAAAATGTAATTGCTCCTATATTGATGCTTCTGGCTTTTCTGAATTTTTTTACCTTACCTCCGGAACTCAAATCTTAACCCCCTCTGTATTTCCTTCTATCTATTATACTTACTACACACGAAGAATAAAAGCCCTAAATTAATAATTTTGCCTCTTATTTTAATTCTTAATTTAATAAAAGTATATGGTATCATTGCATTACTCTTTTAGCTTCCTGACAAAACAGGAATAATATGTACAAAAATGGCAACAATAAAAAATGCAAGAAGGAGGTAATCAAGTGAAAACATTAGATTATATCGCATTGACACTTGTCATCATCGGCGCCATCAATTGGGGTCTCATCGGCTTCTTGGGATTTGACCTTGTAAGAGTCATATTTGGTGATATGACATTAATGTCCAGAATCATTTATGCTCTGGTAGGTATTGCAGGCTTATATGCCCTGAGTTATTTTGGAAGACTTCGCAGTGAATAATGGTGAATCCGCTTTTATCACTGTAAAATAACCCAGCTATGGTATACCATAGGATCAGAAGTCAGCAAATAAAATAAGAGGCAGGTAAATTAATCACCTGCCTCTTATTTTATCTATAAAGCAACTGCTATATTTTCGCGAATTATTTCAGGAAAAGCATGCTCTGCCAAAGAGATGCTAATTATAAAATCAACATTATATTCTTTCGATATCTTCTCTAATTTAATTAAGGTGGGAGTTAAGAGATCACCTTCGATGAAGGCGATAGTTAGAAAACTGTCTAAAAAAACAGCTTCCAGATCGTGATCCTGTGATACCAGACCACATATAAAACCAATAAACTCACTGGAATTCTCAATACAGTAATCTTTCACATTAATAAGCCGGATTCGGTTGCTAAGCTCATACATATGCTTATTGTTTTTATCCAGATAGATTATATTGCCTTTTACCTCTCTTGCTGCTTGGTTGGCTTTTTCAATGAGTACTTTTGTCTTACCTTTACCTTTTTCGCCTGCAATTATCTGTATCATTGTAATCTCCTCCTTAAGATGTGTATTAAATTTAGGTGAAATTATATGAATAGTTTCTAAATACAATCTCATTATAGTACAATTTCACCTAAAGCACAACCATAATATAGTAAACTGGTTACTTTATCATCTTCAATAAATCCGTCATTTGTGAAAAAAGACTATCACTATTGTTGGCTTTTAATACTAGGGAGATATAGTCTTTGTTATTCTTGTCCTTACTGTATAAAATAAGGCAGTTTCCTGCTTTGTTCGTGGTTCCTGTTTTTCCGCCAAGTACGGTAATACCCTCCGGAGCCTTTTCTTCTCCTTTTAAATAACGGTTCGTCGTCAGAAAATTCTTCGTTACCGGATCACCAGCAGCATCCTTATATGTTACAGTATATTCTGAATTATTAATAATAGAAAGAAATTTATCATATTGAACTAATTGATGAAATATCAGATATAAATCATAGGCAGTGGTATAATGATTATCATCATGCAGTCCATGGGGGTTTACAAAATTGGAATGTACTGCCCCTGCATCTTTTGCCGCCTGATTCATCATTTTAGCAAAACCACCGATCGTTCCTCCTATATGCTCTGCAATAGCAACACCGGCATCATTTCCTGAATAGATTAGAAAGGCAGAAAGAAGATCCTCTAACTTTATGGAATCTCCTTCTTTGAAACCACACAGCTTAGCACCGCTTTCTGTTATATGCGAAGCATTATAGCTGATTGTAACCATATCACTTAAGTCCGCCTTTTCAAAAACCACCAAAGTAGTTATCAATTTTGTCAGACTTGCCGGATACAGCCTTTCATATACATTATTGGCATAAATGACCTTATTATCCGTATCATTTACAATTAAAGAGGACTCTGCCGTTATTTCCGGATCAGACATGTGATTTAATTCATCCGGAATAACCGCAAGGTCAGATGCAAAAAAATCAGGTGCATTTTCACTGGTATCTGCCGACAGGTTCAACCCGTCCGTATTTGTATAGGGCAATGCCAGTTTGTCCTGATTTCTGCAGCCAGTCAGAAGTAAAACAGATAACAATAGGCAAAACAGCTTTCTCTTCATAGCTCTATCAGCTTTCATATCAGGATCTTAATATTTCGCGCCAATCAAGGTCACCGCGATCCAGCGCTTTTATCATAAGTTCTGCAGATGCTAAATTAGTTGCCAGTGGAATATTATGAGTATCACACAAACGTACTACTTTATCCACATCTGGTTCATGGCTTTTCGGACAAAGAGGATCTCTTAAGAAGATGACAAGATCCATTTGATTATGCTCAATCTGAGCTCCCATCTGCTGCTCTCCCCCAAGATGTCCTGCCAGATATTTATGAATATTCAGATTCGTTACCTCTTCGATTAACCTCCCGGTTGTTCCCGTTGCATATAGTTCATGTTTATTTAAAATGCCCCGATATGCTATACAAAAATTCTGCATTAATTTCTTTTTTGCATCATGTGCTATCATCCCGATATTCATATGGTATTACCCCCTTCTAAATTTTTTCTGTAGATTTATATTGATTATGATTCCGATGGCTATCATGCTGCTCATCATCGAACTAAGTCCATAACTGACAAAGGGCAGCGGAATACCGGTATTCGGTAATATTTTAGTCGCCACACCAATATTGACAAACATCTGAAACACAAACATAGCTGAAATACCAACAGCAATCAACCGTCCCAATCTGTCAGGAGCATGGCTTGCTATTATCAAGCACTTAAAAATAATTATTGATAACAATACTATTATAACACATCCGCCAATAAATCCAAGACTTTCACCTGCTACAGAAAAGATAAAATCACTCTCTGATATAGGAACATACGTATCACTTTGTATGGCATCCTTGCCTTCCGTAAAAAGCTTTCCGGTAAGCTTACCCGACCCAATCACTTCAACAGAATTCTGTTGCTGATAAAGAGTATCAGAGGATTGCTCGGATTCCGGATTCATAAAAGCTACAATTCTGCTCTGCTGATAATTTGTCAGAAAAAAGATATCATAATTATTCTGTATTCCCCATAAGGTGCCAATTACAATCGGGATTACAGTCAATACAATTGGCAGAATTATCTTTAAGCTTAACCCTCCTGCAAATACCATTATAGCAAAAATAAACAGAATAACAAGGCTCGTTGATAAATTTGTTTGGGTTAAAATAAGAAATGTAGGTATTCCTATTAATACTCCAAGAAGGATTAATACATAGAATTTTCCCATCCGCTCTTTGAATATCACTAATAGTTTTGCCATAAAAATGATAAGTATAATCTTTGTAAGCTCTGACGGCTGAAATTCAAACACTATCAGATTCAGCCACCTTCTTGAATTGTGATGCTCCACACCAAAAAGCTTTACCGCAACCAGAAGTACCAGGTTTATAAAGTATAGTACAATATAAAATTGGCTGATGAAGTGGTAGTCTATAATAGAAACCACCGCTACTATAAATAATCCTAACCCCAATCCCATTATCTGCTTAAGAAATAAGCCCGGTTGGGCTATTCTTACCAGATATACCCCTAATATACACAGGGCAAATACCAAGGTTAATAAGCTGAAATCATAATTTTTTATACTGTACTTTTTAAACGGAAACATACTCTTATCCTAACTTTTTCTTTATTTATTAGACTTCATATCCTTAATTGGAATATTTGCGAACAATGCGGGAACCGTACCATTATTACCCTCTGATTCCGTCTGTGTAATTTTGATATCAAGTCCCTCCAAATCAATCTCTACATACCGGGAAATAACAGCAATAATGTCATTCTTTATCTGTTCCATTAATTCTGGCGAACACCCTGCTCTGTCTGAGACAAGCACCAGCTTCAAGCGGTCTTTTGCAACACCACTCGAAGTTTTTTTCTTAAAAAAATCTGCCAATCCCATATCAATACTCCTCTCCCTAATTTTTCTTTAGTAAACTTGCCAGTCTGTTAAATAGTCCCTGCTTTCCATTTAATTCGAGGAATGGTACTTCCTCCCCCAGTATTCTGCGGCAGATGTTCATATATGCCTGCCCTGCTAAGGTATTTGTTCCAACTAACGGCTCGCCCTGATTTGTGGAAATGACAATATTTTCATCATCAGGAACAACACCGATTAACCCTATGGCGAGTATTTCAACAACATCATCACTGGACATCATATCCCCTCTTTTTACCATATCAGGTCTTAAGCGGTTTACAATCAGATGTGTCTGTTTCATCTCATTGGATTCCAATAAACCAATAATTCTATCGGCATCTCTTACGGCTGAAACCTCAGGGGTAGTAACTACTAATGCTCTGTCTGCACCTGCAATGGCATTCTTAAAGCCCTGCTCAATACCGGCAGGACAGTCCATTAATATGTAATCATATTCTTCCCTTAATTCATCGGCAAGCTTTCTCATCTGTTCCGGTGATACTGCTGTCTTATCCCTTGTCTGGGCAG
This sequence comes from Anaerocolumna xylanovorans DSM 12503, assembly GCF_900143645.1. GTDB lineage: Bacteria > Bacillota > Clostridia > Lachnospirales > Lachnospiraceae > Anaerocolumna > Anaerocolumna xylanovorans. The sequence continues at coordinate 1,287,162 of NZ_FRFD01000003.1, forward strand.
AAGGTAAAAGATAAAGGTTAGGATATCTCTTATCCTTGATAAGCGCTTGCTTTACCCTGCAGTTTCCTTCAATAACATCTACCAGATTGTAAACGATTCTATTCTCCAGTCCCATTACCACATCCAGATTCCGAAGGCCTATATCGGTATCAATTAAAATAACTTTCTTATCCAGCTTTGCAAGACCTGTTCCGACATTTGCTGTTGTTGTTGTCTTTCCTACTCCACCCTTACCGGATGTTACTACGATTACTTCGCCCATTATGTTATCCTCCAAAAACTTATTATAAGTTTATATCATTTATAACCTCTTTACTCAAAGGTTCTATATAGATATTTCCATCTTCCAAGAAAGCAATCTTTGTTTCCCTGCCTGTGCTTTTATCAGGCTTGTCCGGTGATCTGGCTATGGTATCGGCAATCCGTATCTGAACAGGATTCATATCAAGGGCTACTACAAAAGAATTTGTATTGCCGGAGGCCCCGGCAAATACGCTTCCCTTTAGGGCACCAAGCACAATGATATTGCCCTTTGATACGATACGTGCCCCCGGATTAATGTCTCCTATGACGATAATACTGGTTTCTGATTCCAGTACCTGACCTGATCTTAGATTGCCTTTGTAGAATTGTCCGGTAGTATTGGATAACTCCATCAGTTTTTCATCCAGAGATTTCTTGAACTTTTCTTCCATCTTCGGGTCATCTTCTATGACACACACCACATGCAGCTTCGTTTCTTCTGCAATAATGTTCAAAATATCCCTCTGCTGTTCTGTCGTTAACTTCCTTCCTTCAAAGCTTAAGGCCATCTGAGCCTTATCAAAGAATTTTGCGGATTCACGAAACTTTTCAGCAATTTTTTCTCTTAGGCTTTCATATTCCATCTCATTGTCCAGAACGACAACAATACCGTATTTATTACCTTTTATAATGACCGGATTGTTCATAAACACCTCCTGATTACTCTATATACTATAATGGTTAGTCCGTGAAGGATACCGTTTGTGATTCCGGCATAATAGCTTTGCCTTCGGGTTTCTTGTATCCGTCCTCTTTGAAATAATAACCATACAGGTTTTTGCTAAGCTCTACCGCATTGCTGGATGCATAGCCATTGGGAATAACAACCACCATAGATATTTCCGGTTTTTCATAAGGAGCATAGGATACAAATAAAGCGTGGTTACCCCGTAAACGGCTTTCCTGGGCTGTACCGGTCTTTCCAGCAACTGTTACAGGGAAATCCTTGAAGATATAGGATACAGAACTTCTGCTTCCGTTTCCCACCTCATACATTCCCTGATGTACCAAATCCCAGTAAGTATTGCTTATGGAATCTATCTTTTTACTCTTTGCCTTATTGCTTACTACAACCTTTCCATCCTTGTCCACTACTTTATCCAATAAGGTCAGGTTATAAGAAGTGCCTCCGGTAGCTACCGTTGTAAGATATCTGGACAACTGGATCGGAGTATAGTTGTTGGTACCCTGACCAATGGCAGAACGTACCGCATCCATATCAGAGCTTTTAGGATCTGCTTCTTCTAACTCAATGCCAGATTTCTCATTTAATCCTAATAACTTCGCATATTTGCTAAGTCTTTCCAGACCTAATGCTGCTTTAGCGGAGTCATTTCCATTATTGCTTAGACGCCAGCCCATTTCATAAAAGAAATAGTTACAGGAAACCTCAAGTGCTGTCGTGATATCCACATTTCCATGACTCGATGAGGACCAGTCCTTTGGCGGATGATCGGTTACTTTGTTAAATACGGTTTTATCATAGACTGTTTCACCGGGAGAGAGTACTCCCTCTCCAAGGGCAGCTATGGATGTAACCATTTTAAAGGTTGAACCGGGAGCAGTCCTTTGCTTGGTTGGTCTGGAAATCGTCGGCTGTGAAAGATCTGAATTCACCTTTGTATAATAATTGTAATCAATTTTATTAGCAAAGTAATTGTTATCATAGCTGGGATAAGACACCATAGCTTTAACCTCACCCGTTTTTACATCTGTCACAACAACGGAAGCACTGCAAGGGTCCAGGGCAAGCTGGGCCGGCGTTATCTCAATATTACGAATCTTATCGGTAATAAACGTATAGGGTGATAAGGCACCGCTTTCTAATTTAGTAATATCTTCCTTATCGTATTTTATCACACCTTGGTCAAATAATAAAAGACAAATTTCTTTTCCCGACAATTGGTAAGAATAAACCAGCTCTTTATATACCATCTTTTGAAAAGAAGCATCATCCATCAGCGAATCCATCATGTATTTCAGCAGTTTAGTATACAGCTCATCCGTGCTGTAATAGGTATTTTCACCAGTCTTCTTGTTATCAAGAAATTTATCGACGTTTATCCAGTTCTTAGAAATTGCATATTGGAGGAACTTGCTTAGGCTTATCTTATCCTCTGTGTATTTTATATACATCTCATCCGTACTGTCAATGGGCTCCAAAAGAGAAACGGAATCGGTGATGTCTGACTGTTTTGACAAAAGAATTCCTTCACTTCTTAACTTGCTTTCTATATAGTTAAGATAATCTGCCGTTGAATCAGAGACAGTGGAACGGAGGGTATTAGAGTCAATTGAAAGCATGTTTTTTAATTCGCTTAAAACTGCATCCCTTTTATTGGTGTATTTCCCGTATACTGCTTTTTCAAGATTGGTAGCATCGTCTGCCTTAAAGGTAGTTACATCAATTACACTATTATTAATCAAGGCATAGTAAACATCGTAAATTGGAATCTTAATGTCTTTTGCTGATTCTCCCCTCGTCCCGGCATCCGCACTGTTATTAATTTTAGATAACAGTACTCCGGCAAGAGCACGCTCCACAATCTTATAATAGGCCTTTTGAAGGTCGCTGTCTATGGTTAAATAGACATCTTCACCCGCTACAGGCTCCGTCCTGCTTATTGTCGACATATATTTACCGACTGCATTGACAGATACGGTTTCTATGCCCTTTTTTCCCGCCAGATAAGATTCAAATACCTTTTCCACTCCCAGCTTTCCAAGCATATCAGAAGTGTTATAACTTGTGTCTGATCCCATGTTCTGAAGTTCTGCATCGCTGACAAGCCCTGTATAGCCGATAATATGTGCATTATAAATACTGTCATTATATACCCTGTAGGATTGCTGCTTAATCTCAACCCCCGGAAGAATGTCGCTGTTTTCATAAATAGCCGCAACTGTCTCAGGACTCACCTTCGAAGAGATGATAATCTGGTTATAAGGGGGATAATTGCTAAAGATGGCATAACGCAGGGACATGATTTTAAGTGATTCTTCCATGGAGTAGATGTCTGATATATTAAACATGGCAACGCTCTTATCACCGTGCCTTAAGAAATCAAACACTTCCTGGGCAGTAGCATTTTTTTGTTCTTCTGTCAGCTTATCAATAGAAGATTTCCCGTAGGCATTCATTTTAAAGCGCAATTCAGCCTTATCACTTATGGTAAATTGCGGTACGCCTTTTTTATCTAAAGTAATACCAAATTGGTTTTCAATGGTATTTCCATATTTCTCAAGAATCGTTATCAGATTAAAAAGCATCTTGTTCAACTCATCATTGGAAGCTATCTTTGAGATATTTTCCAGCACTACAGAATAGCTGATTTCATTGTATGCAAGAAGCTTGCCGTTTCTGTCGTAAATATTTCCTCTGGTGCTCTTTATCTCTCTTTCCCTTGTTTCTCTGACCTGCAAATTTTTCTCAAAATTCGCTCCCTGAATAATCTGCAGAGTATATATACGGCCGATCAGTATTGCAATCAACGATATAAATATCAGAGTAACCGGAAATAATCTGGAGGTAAATACCTGCTTTAGCTTTTCTAAAATAATATCCAGCAATTAGAATACCTCCTCTTCTTCTTTTTTCTCTGTCTTTTCGTTAATTATGTTTAACAGCTTATACAGGAATACGGATACAATAACTGTATAAATCAGTTCCGGCAGCCCCTTATGGACAAAATAAAATCCTATGTTCAATTTGCCGCGCAATAAGTACTCGAATACATAATAGAGAAAAAAGTAAACCAAATCACTAATTCCAACAAGTATTAACGGAATCGTCATGTTTTCCTTTACAAAAATCCTGTGGCAAAAACCGTTTAAATATCCAATAGTCATATAAACAAAGGCGTAAAGTCCTACCGTATACCCGTAACATAAATCTATCAGCAGCCCGCACAAAAAACCGGTCAGCAAGCCTTCTTTTCTTCCCTTTGTAAATCCGGCCGCAGCAGTTAAGATTAAAAGAAGATTCGGAACAACTCTGGCTAAGGAAAACCATTGGAATATGGTAGTTTGCAATAAAAAGCATAAGAATATTTCTACAATTACAATAATAATTCTTTTCACTTAAATTCTGGTTCACCTTACCTTTCCTGAAAATTACTTTTTTAATTGTTCTTTCAATTCAGTTATAATAAGTACCTCATCCAGCCTGCTAAAATCAACTGAAGGTATCAGATGAGCTGTTTTAGTTAAGTTATTGGGCTCTACAGTAATATCTGTGACATAACCAATTAATATTCCCTGCAGATATTTAGTACTGATAGAGGAGGTAACAACCTCGTATCCATCGGATATTTTAGCATCCTTTGCAATCAGGGAAACGTCTAAAACTCCTTTGCTGTAGGCTTCCATACTGCCGTTAACAACACAGGTGTCTGAGGTCTTGATGAACATTCCGCTGACATTGCTGGAATCATCAATGATGGAACGCACCTTCGAATAATTCTTATGCACCTCCGCCACAATTCCCACAAGGCCATTTCCGGCAATCACATTCATATCAACGGCAATTCCATCCTCCGATCCCTTGTCAATGGTAAAGGTATTATACCAGTTATTGGGATCTATGCTGATTACTCTTGCACCTACCTTGGGATAATCCGCATATTTCTGATCCAACTCGTAGAGGTCGCGGAAACGGTCCAATTCATATTTATCCTGAAGCAGTATCTTATTCTCATAGGAAACTTCCGATAGTTGTTTCTTTAACTTTTCATTTTCCTTTAAAAGTACATTAAGTTTAACAAATTTGTCTCCCTGGGCAGCTATTGTTTTACCCACTGTGTTAATTCCCTTCTGCATGGGCATTATAACGTCTCCCACCGCTCCCTTTACAGGTGACAAGACCCCACTGTAACGAAAGGATATAAACATCAGTATAAGACATACAACGATTCCCCCGATAAACAGATGCTTGGGGTTAATCGAAAAACCGGTTCTCCTTCTCATATAGGCCTCCTTCCTTTTCATTTATTTTCTGAAGGCAATTTTCAAACCTTTATTGCTGTCTCTTTTAATGGGCTTGCCAGGTCTTTTAAATGATGGTCCTCTATAATCCTTCCGATTCCGTTTACTACGGTATTGGCAGGATCGTTGCAGATATTTATTTTAAGACCGGTTTCTTTCCCAAAAAGGGTATCCAGTCCTTTTATAGCAGATGAACCTCCTGTGACATAGATACCGGAGTCTATAATATCGGAAGAAATTTCAGGCGGAGTTCTCTCAAGAATAATCCGGATGGCGTCTATAATAGCATAGATATATTCTATTATTGAGTCATATACAAAGGAAGAGTTGATATCTACTTCGGTAGGAAGTCCTGTTACTACATTTCTTCCATATGCCTTCATGCTTTTTTCTTCAGAAGGAGAAACTGTTGCCAGTTCTTTTTTGATATTTTCCGCTGTCTTATCTCCGATTACCAGATTGTAGCTTTTCTTCACAGTGGATTTAATGGATTCATCCAGACGGTTTCCTCCGATTGGAATAAGCTTACTGATAACAATACCGCCTAAGGACATGATAGAGACTTCCGTTGTATCGGCACCGATATCAACTACCATAACACCCTTTGCATTATTCACATCAAGACCAATACCAACTGCATCCGCAATAGGTTTTTCCACAATCTTAATAGATTTGGCCTTGGCGCGTGAGCTGGCTATCAGGTCATAAAAAGCTCTCCTTTCTACTTCTGTAATATCGGTTGGGGTGGCTATTATTATAGCGGAAGCTTTTAAGCTTCCCCTTTTATATAATCTGTTAAACATATAGTTTATTAATTCCAGCATATTGTTAATATCTGCAATAACACCATTTTTTACCGGGTAGCTGACAGTAATACTGGCCGGTGCTTTCCCATGCATTTCAAATGCCTCATTACCGGCGGCTATCACCTTTTTCTTACCTTCTACCGCAATAATATTCTTTTCATCTACCACAACGCCTTCATTCTTATGGTATATTTTAATGGTACTGGTTCCCAAATCTATTCCGTAAGTCTTTCCTGCCATTTTTTTATCTCATTGCATCTCCTCATCTTAACGTTTAAAATAGAGGTTCTGTCCTATCTTTTTTTTGCCGCTGCAATGTTTTCCTTTCTAAATATATCCCTGCTCTGCAAGGCTTATATACTTATTATCACCAATAATAATATGATCCATAAGCCGGATCCCTACTAAATTTCCAGCTTCTTTCATTCTTTGAGTGGTCTTGATATCTTCTCTGCTGGGGGTCGGATCTCCGCTGGGATGATTATGAAGCAGTATGATATTAACAGCTTCATATTTGAGAGCATTTAAAAAAATTTCCCGGGGTGAAAGCAGGGAACTGCTTACCGTACCGGTTGAAATAATCATATCTTTTAGTATTCTGCTCTTGGCATCCATCATGACCAGATAGACCATTTCCCTTTGAAGATGTCTCATTTCCTGCATATAGTTCTCTGCAACTGCTTCAGGAGTAGCGAGCGGCCGTTTCCCGCTGTTAGTGGCTTTCGCCATTCGTTTTGTCAGTTCTGTCACACACAAAAGCTGTATTGCCTTTACTCTGCCGATTCCCTTAATAGACTGAAAGTCTTTTAAGTTCATGTGGTTTAATCCGATAAGTCCCGGATAAGCCTTAGAAAAGGAAAGCACCCGGGCTGCCACATCTACCGCCCGTTCTCCTGCCGTACCGGTTCGCATAATTACAGCAAGAAGTTCGGCATCAGAGAGTACCCCCGGGCCTGATTTTTCGCATTTTTCATAAGGCCTTTCTGATAAAGGCATTTCCTTTAAGGTGTAATACTTTTCATTCATTTGTCCTCCTACCTTCTCTCTCCGGGAAAAAGCAGGATATTAAAGCTTTCGGTATATTAGTATTGCCAAAATAATTCCAATAATACCGCCAATGGTTATTTTAATGGATAAGCCAAAGCTTATTACCATAACACCCAAATTCAGTTTTACAACTCCATCCTGTCCAGTACTGCCAATCCCGAATTGCTGCCCGTAATTAAGCCAGGTCAGATAAGGAACATCTTTCGCCAGATACCCAAGAAAGCCTCCCAGGACTACCCCTGCTAACAGTACAACTAATAGGACACCTGTATTCTTCGCATTCATTCTGGACATTGGATTTGTACCCCCCACTATAAAAATTTCCCCTATATTCTAACATATATTCCTGGTTTTGTATACAGCAATAGAATAAAATAGGACATAAAGGCAGGGCACAGGGGGGTATGGAAGTGTATGACATTTTACAAAGATATAAGTCCTTCTTCGTACATCTTCTGTACAGACATCAGGATGCCAAATTTTGCATGATACCAGGTTAAGCCGCCTTGAAAGTATACATTATAAGGAGGTTTTATGGGAGCATCAGCGCTAAGTTCAATACTTGCTCCCTGGATGAAAGCTCCCGCTGCCATGATAACATCGCAGGTGTAACCTGGCATTGCCCAGGGTTCCGGAATGACATAGCTGTCTACCGGTGCGGCTGCTTGAATACCGCGGCAGAATGCGATGACACCTTCTTTTGTGCCAAGGGTTACTGCCTGAATGATATCATGCCTTGATTCGGTTCCGTTTGGAACTACAGTAAAGCCAAGCCTTTCATAAACGTTGGCAGCAAAGATTGCTCCCTTTAATGCTCCTGATACTACCTGGGGTGCCAGGAACAATCCCTGAAATAGCTGGCTGTTTACTCCCAGCGTAGCACCTACTTCTTTGCCAAGTCCGGGAGCAGTAAGCCTGAAAGCCGCATTGTCAACGTACTCCGCCTTACCGGCTATATAGCCTCCGATAGGAGCAAGACCGCCCCCAGGATTTTTTATAAGAGAGCCTACTGCCAAATCAGCTCCTACATCGGTAGGCTCGACTGTTTCTACAAATTCACCATAACAGTTATCTACCATGCAAATAACTTCCGGCTTGATGGCTTTCACGAAGGCTATCAGTTCACCGATTCGTCCTACCGACAGGGTAGGTCTTGTGGCATAGCCTTTGGAGCGCTGGATTGTAACTAACCTGGTTCTCTCATTGATGGCATTTCTTATACCTTCATAGTCAAACTCTCCGTCATCCAGTAAATCTACCTGGGAATATGTGATCCCATATTCCCGTAAGGAACCGGTTAGCTTATTCTTCTTCCCTGCCGTTTCTCCGATTCCGATTACACCTTCTAAAGTATCATAGGGTTTTCCTACAGGGGAAAGTATCTCATCCCCAGGTCTTAAATTGCCGGACAGTGCCGTACTTAGCGCATGGGTCCCGCTGATAAGCTGCGGCCTTACCAGGGCAGCTTCCGTGTGAAATACCGATGCATAAACCTGTTCTATCGTATCCCTGCCAAGGTCGTTGTAGCCATAGCCCGTGGTAGCTGCAAAATGAATATCGCTGACACGGTTATCCTGAAATGCTTTTATGACCTTAAGCTGGTTATATTCTGCGATTTTATCGATTTCTTCGAATCGTTTTTTTAATTCACTCTCAATCTTTCTTCCAAGTTCCAGTATTTCTGTATTGATGGAAAGATCTTTATATATTTGTTCTAATTGCTGTTTCACGGCTTTGCCCTTTACCTTTCAGATACTAATAACCCATGCATATCGCAGGCCCGCCTGCGATACTGCTCAAATAGAAATTTGAAAAATGCAATGCATTTTTCAAACTAACTGCCACGCCTTTTTCAGTACACCTCAAGTTTGTACCGAGGATTTCGCAGGTACAAACTTGTGTGAAAATTATTTTTAATTTTCACACTATGCCCTTTTCTTTCATGGGAATAAGAAGGGCATCAAGGATATCCTCTTCTTTTTTATAATCATCTTTTGAAATCCATATTACTTCTTTTTCTCTTTTAAACCAGGTTATCTGCCGTTTGGCAAAGTGTCTGGTTTCCTTCTTGATATCATAAACAGCTTGCTCTAAGGGATATTCTCCATTAAGATATCCTATAATTTCTTTATATCCTAACCCCTGCATGGACACCATATTAGCAGTTAAGCCTCTCTCTAACAGCCCCTTTACCTCTTCTGTAAGCCCTTCCGCCATCATGACATCCACCCTTTGGTCAATCCGGTCATAAAGGAGTTTTCTGTCTGAATTCAGTACAAAGTAGCAGAAGTTATAGGGAGACTCCTTCTGCCTCTGCTCTTCGTTATGGGCAGATATCTGTTCTCCTGTCTGGGTATGGTACTCCAAGGCCCTGATTACCCGCTTGACATTGTTTGGATGAATGGATTCTGCCGCCACTGGATCTACTTTTCTTAATCTGTCATGAAGATATTCTGCTCCCTTTTCCTTTGCAAGAGCAAGCAAGCTGTCTCGAAAGGCATTATTATCTTCTGCTTCCTTAAAATCAATCCCATAAAGCACAGCCTGTATATAGAAACCGGTTCCGCCTACCAGAATGGGAATCTTGCCTTTTGCATAGATCTCTTCCATGTATTTATGGGTATATTCCTGGAACCTTACTACGTTAAAATCTTCTTCCGGTTCCAGTTCGTCTATGAGATAATGCTTTACTCCCTGCATCTCTTCCGGTTTAATTTTGGCGGTTCCGATATCCATATGCCGGTACACCTGCATGGAATCGGCACTGATGATTTCTCCGCCGATTCTTTTGGCAAGTCCTACGGAAAGGGCAGTTTTTCCCACGGCAGTAGGGCCGGTCAGTATTATTAAAGGTTTTTTCATGTCCGCATCATTCCATTCTCTTTTATAAACTTGCATAAATGTGAAAGTTGCTTTTTAATTTTCACATCAGACAATACGCTTAAATTTTCTCTCCACCTCATATTTACTCATAGAGATGATGACCGGTCTTCCATGAGGACAGTTATAGGGATTCTCAAGGGACAATAACTGCTCAATTAATGCACGGGCTTCCTCTACGGACAGCTTGTGGCTGCCTTTTACAGCGGCTTTACAGGACATGGAAGCTATTTTGTCCAGAATAATTTCGGGTGTGTTATTATAGCCTTCCTCTGTAAGCCCGTCAATGATTTCTATTAAAACATCATACTGGACCAGATTATACAAATCTCCTGGAACGGCACGAACGGCATATTCTTTTCCGCCGAACTCTTCAAATTCAAAACCAGCCTGGGTTAGAAAGTCAAGATTCTTTATCAATGCTTCCTTTTCCCTAAGATTTAACGAAAGAATAATAGGCGGCATAAGCTGCTGGGAGAAATGTTCCTTTTCCCTTAGTTTCTTTACGATACGCTCGTAAAGCACCTTTTCGTGGGCAGCATGCTGGTCAATTAGAAACATCTTGTCGCCATATTCTATAATCCAATAGGTATTAAATAACTGCCCTATAATTTTATGTTCGGTTACTGCTTCTCTTGAAAGGAAGGCCATCTGCTCGTACACAGAATCTGTTTCACCGGCCGATACATTACCGGCTTCCGGTACTACGTTCTGCACCGGCTGCCCGACTGTATCCGGCAGCTCTGCCTGGACCTGTTCCTCTGCACTTCTTCTGTCCAGTACATTTCTTGCAGCTTCATAAACATCCTTCCGGTAGGTCGATTCCTCTAAAAGAGTATGGTCCCTATCCATATTTTCCTTTACAAAAGAAGGAGCGGAATCCACATAGGATTTAAGACGCCCTATTTCCGTTTCCTTAATAGCTTCCTTTATCAAGCCAAACCCTTCTTCCTGCCTTCTCTTAGTCTCAAAGGGTTCGGGAAGCTTCTGGCTTATCTTCTGCTTCTCCTCTTCTTTTGTCAGATATATCTCTGTTATTAAATCCCTGCCTTCCAGGGTATTCTTTAAACTTTTATAAAGAAAGCTATAAAGCTCCTCTCCATTCTTAAAACGTACCTCAAGCTTGGCAGGATGTACATTTACGTCAATAAGCTCGGAATCAATGGTTAGCATCAGGGCAGTGAAGGGGTAGCGGTGAAGCATAATATAGGGCTTAAAAGCTTCCTCTATGGCCTTATAAATAATAGGATTTCTTACAAAACGTCCGTTTATAAAATAATTTTCATAGTTTCTGTTGCCTCTGGATATGGCAGGCTTTGCAATGAAACCGGACAGGGAAAAGCTATCCCCCTCTGCCTTTACCGAAACCAGATGGGAGGTAATATCTCTGCCGTATATATGGTAAATAACATCTTTCTGGTTATTATTTCCTGATGTATGGAGCTTATTCTGACCGTTCATAATAAATTTAAACGAGATTTCGGAATGGGATATTGCAATCCGTTCCATAAAATCCTGGATATAACCCGCTTCTGTCTGAGCGGATTTTAAGAACTTTCTTCTGGCCGGTGTGTTAAAAAAAAGATTCTTTATAATAAAGGTGGTGCCGGAAGGACAGCCTATGTGTTCCATCCCCTTTTCTACCCCGCCGTCAATTAAGTAACGGATTCCCGTAAAGCTCTCCGCTGTCTTGGTTACAAGCTCAATCTGGGAAACTGCCGCAATACTGGAGAGAGCCTCGCCGCGAAAGCCAAGGCTTTTTATGCGAAGCAGGTCATCTGCAGTTCTTATCTTACTGGTGGAATGGCGCAGAAATACATAAGGCATATCACTTTCTTCTATTCCCGAACCGTTATCGGTAATGCGGATAAAGCTTATTCCGCCCTCTTTTATTTCCACTGTAATAACCGTTGCTCCGGCATCAATGGAATTCTCAACCAATTCCTTTACAACCGCAGAAGGCCGTTCAATAACTTCTCCTGCTGCTATCTGGTTTATGGTAGCGTCGTCCAATACAGTTATATTTGGCACTTTATATTCACCATCCTTTCTGGCTAAGAAGTTATTTTAATTCTTTACCTTTTGCTGCAACTGGTACAAGTAATTCATGGCATCCATAGGCGTCATGGCATTTAAGTTAAGCTCTTTAATTTCTTCTATGTAAGGGGGCACAGCAAACTGATAGTCAAAAAGGGAAAGCTGATTCTCTATATCCTTACTCTTTCTTGCACTCTTTTCTTTCGCCGCCGCAACCTCTGCAGCATAGGACTCCTCTGCTGTCTCTTCTTGGGCAGTAACAGCTTTCATGGATTTTGCCTTGTCTGCAATGTCATTGAGGCTTAATTCCTCTACGATATCCCTTGCACGCTTAAGCACACTGTCCGGAACCCCTGCCAATTTAGCCACCTGTATTCCATAGCTCTTATCAGCTCCGCCGGAAATTATCTTACGTAAGAATATAATATCTTCGCCTTGTTCCTTGACAGCAATGCAGTAGTTATTGACACTGTCTATTTTTCCCTCCAGCTCTGTCAGTTCATGATAATGGGTGGCAAATAAGGTCTTTGCCCCTAACAGCTTTGGATTGGCAATATGCTCTACCACCGCCCAGGCAATGCCCAGTCCGTCAAAGGTGCTGGTTCCTCTTCCGATTTCATCTAAAATCAGAAGGCTGTTCTTTGTAGCATTGCGGAGAATATTGGCTACCTCTGTCATTTCCACCATAAAGGTACTCTGCCCGGAAGCCAAATCGTCGGAAGCCCCGACTCTGGTAAAAATCCTGTCTACAATTCCGATGTTGCCGGAAGCTGCCGGTATATAGCAGCCTATCTGTGCCATAAGAACAATTAAGGCCGTCTGTCTCATATAGGTGGATTTACCTGCCATATTGGGACCTGTGATGATTGAGATACGCTTTTCTTTACTATTTAAATACGTATCATTGGCAACAAACATATCTCCGGTAATCATCTGCTCCACTACCGGATGTCTGCCGTCCTTGATATCAATAATTCCTTCTTCATTGATAACCGGCCTTATAAAGCGGTTCTTTTCCGAAACATAGGCCAGAGAGGTAAATACATCAATTTTGGCAATTGCCTTGGCTGTACGCTGTATGCGCTGTACTTCCTTTGCAATGCTATCCCTGATATCGCAGAAAAGCTCATATTCCAGTGAAAAGAGCTTGTCCTCGGCTCCTAGAATAACATCCTCCAATTCCTTTAGCTCGGGAGTTGTATAACGTTCTGCATTGGCAAGCGTCTGCTTTCTGATCCAGTTATCCGGAACCAGATTCTGATAGGAATTGGTTACCTCAAGGTAATACCCAAAAACACGGTTAAACTTAATCTTTAAATTCTTGATACCGGTCTTGTCCCTCTCCTTGGTTTCTAAGTCCGCCAGCCAGTTCTTTCCTTCTGTTTTCGCTTTGCGGAGCCTGTCTACCTCGGCATGATAGCCATCCTTTATGATGCCGCCTTCCCTTACCGTTATGGGAGGCTCTTCTTCGACTCCTTCTTCAATGAGACTATAAAGATCTCTTAAGGGATCAAGCTCTTCTTCGATTTCCCTTAAAAGGCTGCAGGAAGAATTCTCAAGGAGCAGCTTAATGGAGGGAACCATGGCAAGGGAATTCTTAAAGGCAATTAAATCCCTGGGGCCGGCGCTTTTATAGCTGATACGGCTGATAAGCCTTTCCAAGTCATACACAGCGTTTAAGTATTCCCTGATTTCTTCTCTGGTAATGGCAGAACTGTTTAATTCCTCCACGGAATCCAACCTGTCCGTAATATCCTGCTTCTCGATAAGGGGCTGCTCAATATAGCTTCTTAAAAGTCTTGCACCCATGGCTGTCTTTGTCTTATCCAGTACCCAGAGAAGGGACCCTCTCTTTTGCTTCTCCCTTAAGGTTTCCACAAGCTCCAAATTTCTTCTGGTGGAGCTGTCAAGAACCATATACCTGCTGGTAGAATAGGGAATTATCTTTGTCAAATGGGAAAGGGAATTCTTCTGGGTTTCATATAAATAAAGCATTACCGCACCGGCAGCTACTACACCAATGGAATAATCCTTAAGACCAAGTCCGCTTAAAGAGGCAACCTGAAAATGCTCCATAAGGGCTTTACTGCAATCCTCTTCTTCAAAATACCAGGGCTCTAAATCTGACAGGGAAATATTTAAGCGGTTCCGTAAATCGGAGATATCCACACCGCTTACCATAAAGGTACTGTTGCAGATAATCTCCGAAGGGGTATATTTATTGATTTCATCAATTAATTTTCTTTCCGTATCTACTTCCGTTACAAAAAAATCACCGGTAGTGATATCTACCGTAGCGATTCCATATGCATTTATTGTATGTACAATGCCCATCAGGAAGTTGTTTTTCCCTTCCTCCAATGCCTGGGCATTTAAGTTCGTGCCGGGTGTAACAATCCTGATTACTTCTCTTTTTACAATACCTTTGGCAGCCTTGGGGTCTTCCACCTGTTCACAGATTGCCACCCTGTAGCCCTTTGCAATTAAACGGCCCAGGTAATTTTCAACCGCATGATAGGGTATTCCGCACATGGGAGCACGTTCTTCCTGCCCCACATTCTTTCCTGTCAGGGTTATTTCCAGTTCCCTGGCACAGGTGACTGCATCTTCAAAAAACATCTCGTAAAAATCGCCTAAGCGGTAAAAAAGGATGCAATCCTTGTATTGTTCCTTTATTTCAACATATTGCTGCATCAAGGGTGTTAATTCAGCCATATCCTTTGTTCCTTCCTGTTAATACATAAGTATCTGTTCTTAATGCTTCAGTTCATCCTGGTGTTTTAGATGCTCTTAAAAAACATCTTCCTCCAAATTGTTTCCGTCTGCCGCACTTGTTGCAAGTATATCACATCTTTCATTCTGCGGATGTCCTGCATGTCCCTTGACCCAGATAAAGGTCACCTTATGGGGCTCCATGGCTTTTAAAATCCTTTCCCAAAGGTCTACATTTTTAACCGGCTCGTTCTTTCCCCTTTTCCAGCCTTTCTTTATCCAGCCTTCCAGCCAGTGTTCATTAAAAGCCTTCACAAGATACTGGGAATCGGAATACAGGGTTACCTCACAGGGGCGGTTCAAGGCTTCCAGTCCGGCAATCGCTGCCATTAATTCCATACGGTTATTGGTAGTCTTTTTATAACCTTTTGAATATTCACGGATGTGTTCCGTCCCGGAAGAATCAACATAGCTAATTATGGTTCCATACCCTCCCGGTCCATCGGGATTTCCCCTGGCAGCCCCGTCTGTATATATGGTTACTTTCATTGGGACCTCTTTTCCCAGGTGAGAAGTTCCCCGCTGTAAGGAAGTTCTTTCATATAATCACAGAAATCGTGCCATTCCTTTAGCTTATGGTTCTTCCTGGCATTGTAGATATTAATCAGATTTTCATAATTTAAGGTGCAGGTCCTCATCTGGTTATAGCTTGAAGGAAGCAATTGTATGATACTGTACCAATAAGACTTATCCCCTGTTTCCAAAAATGAGAGCCTAAGCTTTTCTAACTGGCTGATTACATCCTGAAAGAACAGCTTTGTTTCTTCCGTTAACTGGTCTGTGCTGAAATCCTCTGCCTCAAAGCTCTTGCTGTGTATCTTGTGCATGGTGCTGGTAGAATTAGCGGTTGTCCCAATCTTATAAGTATCAAATTCCTTCCACCAGTAAATAGGCGCTGTGATATCCATAGATACAAATATCTGGCGCATGAACTTTCTGTGGTCCGTACCGGATCTGCACAGTCTGACTGCCAGACCAAGGTCATTTTCACCTAATATGTATTCGCCCTTTTCATTATAACAGCTGTCGCCCTTTTCCCAGCTGTTCATGGGATTTCTGGCACCCCTTATAGCATTGTCAAGATTCATAACACTGATGCGTTCAACTTTTAACATAGTAACTCCTTTATAGTATTAATATAATTTTGCCATATAATATTCATCTGTCAATTGCCCATTTACCAGCATGGAGTTCTTCTTAATGCCTTCTTTGACAAAGCCGCTCTTTTCGTAAAGGCGCATGGCCGCTTCATTCGTGCACATTACAGTAAGCTCCAGTCTTTTGATTTGGTTTGATACAGCCCACTTATCAAGTTCACGAAAAAAAGCAGTTCCGATACCAAGTCCTCTGTAATCCTTACAGATACCGGTTACAATATAAGCGCTGTGGCGTATTCTGTTAAGGCTTCCCCGTTCGGCCCAAAGATAGCCCCATAGTTTTTCCTTATCTTCCACTACCAGTAAAAGATTTTCACCTTCTGCGGCACTCTTTAAAAGATTCTCTGTTCTGTCCCTGTCAGGATTCCTCTCCCCCGGTTCGTACATCATAAATTCAGTTTCCCGGTCCAGCCGAAGCTGCAGGTCAATAAAGTTATCGGCATCTTTTAGATTGGCATTTCTGATTTGCATAGGTACCTCCCCTTGTCCGATAAAAATTATTATAACATTTTTTGACCGGAATTTCATCTTAATATTTCTTGAATATTCACGAGGATACAATTTAAGCACCTGGCAAACGTCTTCTTTCAAAACTTTATTTTCAACCGGTAAAAACGGAGCGCTGCTCCATAGATGACTATTCACATCTATTTTGCAGCGCCCCTTTTAATTCTTATTTTATCACTACTTGACTAACGGCAGTGAAATTTTCCTTTAACAGCCAAAGTGCCGGCACATTTGAAGGCTCCCAACCCACCAGTGAAGTATGTGATTGTCGGCATACATAGGTTTTTCCGTTATAGGATACAACATCTCCTATCCGGTAAGCTTTCCCTGCCTGCCATGGAGTGGCGGAGGGATTATCCGGATTAGTGCTTTCAATGGTATAGACTGCGGTTACGGTTTGTGAAGCGGTCATCCCGGTCTTAAAAGCTTTTGCTTTCACCGTCGTTGTTGCACTGATTGTCAAAGCTTCCGTATATACCGGAGAAGTCTCTGTAGGCTCCTGTCCGTTGATGGTATAACGGATGGTTGCTCCAGCCGTGGTGCAGCTGATACTAACTTTTTGCTCACCTTTATAAGTACCTGCCGGTAAAGAAAATACCGGTGCAGTCACCTGGGTTATGGGAGAGGTCCCTGATAATTGCTGCAGGGCTGCATATACGTCTACAATACCTGCACCATACTCTGTTGTACTTCCTGCCGGCTGAGCGGTACTCTTAAGCAGGCTGTCCACCTGTGCATAGGTTAAAGACTTGTCATAAGAACGCAATAGTCCAACTACGCCGGCTACATGAGGACAAGCCATGGAAGTACCGGACATGGTCACATAACGTCCGCCAGGAGAAGTACTGTATACGGAGACTCCGGGTGCCATTACATCAAGTCCCGGACCATAATTGGAGAAGCTGGCACGGCGTCTGCCGGAATCTACGGCACCAACCGCTATCACGTTATCATAACGCGCAGGATAAGAAATATAAGGGGTACTGTCATTCCCTGTGGCAGCCACAATAATAACTCCGCCGGATGTAGCCGTATTGCATGCTGCGGCAAAACTATCGGAGTATCCACCGCCGCCTAAAGACATATTGATAACATCCGCGCTGATGCTTGCAGCATATAGAATACCCTGCTCGATCCCATACATTGTCCCCTTGCCGTCATCACCCAATACCTTAACCGGAATTAGTGTGGCGTTCTGCATAACACCTGAAACACTGCCATAACTTGCAATGGTTCCTGCAACATGGGTACCATGTCCCTGGCGGTCCATAGTATCTGCACCACCGGCATAATTCTTGCCAAGGCCAGTGTTAACAAAATTAGCCAGGCTGGGGTGTGTATTATCAATACCAGTATCTAATACTGCCATTCGTACATTGCTGCTGCCGGTTGTAATATTCCAGGCACTGGTTGCCTTAATCATGTCATACTGCCACTGCTGACTCGGGTTTACTGCCTGTGCCTGTACATTTTCCAAACTATATTCAGAAGTATCACTAAGGCCTATCGCCTCTAAAATATAGTTTGGCTCAATGGATTTTGCCTGATAGCCTGCTTCCTTCAAAGCAGCACTTACTTTTTCACTGGCAGCCTGAAAACTTAACTTTTCTTCCGGATATTCCACCAGGTATGTATATCCCATATTCTCTACGGCTTCATTTTTTAAGTTTTTCTCTTCTGCCGTATAATACTGCTGATTAATTCCGGTGGATTCAAATAAATCATCTTTCACTGTAAACACATCAGAGGTAAGTAAATCAACTAGCGAGCTTGAAGTCTTTTCCGCAGTCTGTAACTGCATCGTATCTGCTTTTTCTACACATACGATTAATTCTCCAGGTACCGTCTCATATTGAGAGCCGACCGTCTGAAATGATGTTGCGCTTACTGGCTTGGTACTTCCTGATAAGCTAGTTACTAACACTAGTACCAGCACCATAAATGTGGTAAAAATTCGCCTTTTCAACTGCATCCTTCTTTCTTATTTCTTATTTAAAACAGATTGTGCCGGCTTACTATCTTTCCTCCTTCCCTGCTGAATTTACACATTCTGTTTTAGTTCTCCAGTAACAATATCCTGGTGCTTGTCCTGACAAACTTTATACATTTCCATTCAAATATGCATAAAATTTGTAAACCATGGGTATTCGTTCCATTGTCTGCAGTCATTGATTTTACATGTCCCATTTTGTGTATGTTAGCCTTTATATTTTGAGCCGTTGAAACCAAAATAATGTTTCTTCTCCATTTTTACATTTTACATTTATATACAAGTAAAATAATAACATATTTGGACTAATTTGTAAATTATTTTATTATTTTCAACATAAATTGACGAACAAGGGGGCCGATTGCTGATCTTGCAATAGCCCCCTTACTCACTGTGAATTTATAACAATGAAAGTTTCCCCCTATCCATCCGGTAAATACTTTTACTATAGGGCAGAAACCTTTCATCATGGGTACTTATTACTATAGCCGTTCCTTCTTCGTTGATTGTCTTAAACAATTCCATAACTTTGATGGCATTGTCTGTATCAAGGTTACTTGTAGGCTCATCCGCAATTATTATTCCGGGGTTATTCATCAGAGCTCTTGCAATGGATATCCTCCTTAACTCACCGCCGGAGAGCCTGTCGGGATAGGAAGCGATTGTGTTGGTAAGCCCCACCAATTCCAGTACTTCTTTGGCACGCAGACGATAATTCCCTTTTATCCCTGCAAGATAGAGCGGAAAGTACAGATTATCCTCTATTGTAAAGTTTGTCAGCAGATTTTGTCCCTGCATAATAAAGCTTATCTGCCGTGTTAAAAAAGAGGGAGTCCCATCAAGAAATATGCTTCCTTCCGACGGCCTTAAAAGCCCTGTCATAATATGAAAGAGTGTACTTTTACCGCTTCCTGAAGGACCTGTTACTGCTATAAAATCCTGTTTCTTTACCAGAAGATTTGCATGGTCTACCGCAGGGAAGGTATTGACGGAATGTTTATAATATTTTGTAATGTCTTTAAGCTCTAACATTATTCATTCTCCCTTATAAGCGTGTAGGTTTCTTTTCTTTGGATTGCTGCGGAACTTAATATAGCAGCAAATACACCGGTAAGAACAGACAGTCCCGTGCAAAATACCGTAAGAAGCATCAAATCGGAAAAACTCTGCCTTAAGTAGGGAAGCTTAAGGTGCAGGAGAATAAAGTTCCGAAACAGTGTAAGTATCAGAATGGACAAAAAGCTTCCCGCCAGGCTTCCTATGATACCTATTGCTGCCGCCTCTCCAATTGTAATAGAAAGAATCTTAAACGTACTTCCTCCCAGGCTTTTTATAATACCATATTCCTTTTTTCTCTCACTCATGGTGATAATAAAGAAGCTTAAAAGGGATTCAAAGGTAAAGGCAACTAATATTATTTCAACAAATGTAAAATAAGTGGTATATTGCTTTAATGCATGGCGGGTATCTTCCATAAGCTTTCCGGAAGTTTCAATACTGACATTATCCTTTTCATATTTATCCTGCAAAGCCCTCACTACTTTTTGGATATCTGCTTTCTTATCCACCTTAACTGTTATTAAGGAAACCACTTCTTTTTTATTTCCAATCGCAAGGTAATTCTTCACCACCGGCTCTTTTAAAAGCTCTTCTGCCGTATTAAAATTTAAAAATACCGTATTGTCATACCCCATCCCGGTTTCCTTCAATTTTCCTGCCACGGGAAACTTCTTTCCAAAGAACATGGCTGTATCGCCTTTTTTATATGATAATTTGCTTCCTGCCACAATTTCACCGTCTGGAATCTCTCTTTTTAATTGTTTCTCGATCCAAGGCTGAATTAAAAAATCACTCTCCGGATGATAGGCAATTATCTGAACCGCTTCATCACAGCAGGGGCTGTTATAAATTGTTGCTAAAAACATCTGGGAACTGACCTTTTCTACTCCCTCTTCCTTTGCAACCTTCTCTTCCAATGAGCTGTCAAAGTATACGGTACTTGGTATTCCTAAAAAAAGAGCATCCTTTACAGAACTAAAATAATCCTTTGGTACTAACAGGATATCTGCTCCTGTTCTTTTCACCGTACTGTCAAGTCCTTCCCTCATACTGTTAAGAATACTTGTAAAGCTGAATATCATAAATACCATGAAAAACAGGAATGCGGACAATAAGAAGGTTCTGCTTATTCTTCGTTTCAAATTCCGGTAAATAATATGTCCGTAATGGATATTGCCTTTCTTCTTTCTGCCCATAGGTTTCATGCCTTTCTTCTTTTACTGCTTTTCCGGTTATTTTCAAACTTCATGATGTTTCTTGTAAGGATTCTGCTTTCTTTGCTAAATGGAAGAAAACAAGATTTCCTATCGAATACAGGATTCCAAGTATTGATATTAAATACAAGGAGGGATAGGTGAGGCTCTGGCAGGCCATATCCTTACTCTTGCATCCGCCAATGAGAAAGGCAGGTATCAGGATACCGACAACGTAACTTCCTATCGTCTGAAGGCTTAAGAATATTTTTGCTTCCTTTCCTTTTGCAAACAAATAAAAAACACCAGTTAATAACAGGAGAATACCAAGACCTGTTTCTGCCTGTACGGACCAGTGGCAGGTCATAACCATCTCCTTTGCAGAGCATACTTTAAAAATAGTATGGGGTCCGATAAGATACAATACTCCTGAAAGTATATAGATAAGAAATGTTATAATCCGGTTTTTCATGCAATCTTTTTCTCCTTCCGGTTACTTTAGCTGGGAAGCAGGGTCCACCGGCGGGGTAATGGTTCCTGTAATTTCATCTGCTACGCCATGAAGCCTTATAAAGCTGCTTTTTGCCAGGGCCTCTCCATCCGTATCCTTGCGGATTAAACCAAGTTCTTTCATATCTTTGATATTTCTTGTCAGTGCTGTCTCTACGCCGCTGACAGAAGGCAGATATTTATAGTCCTTAAGCGTATGCTGATCCACCTCCAATTCCCCCACAACCCATTCATTATCCAGCTGTATTTCGGCGGCAAGATCTTTATTCTGGTCAATCCATGCAGATGCCTTCTGAATTGCCGTTACAATTTTAGCAAGCTTTTCCGGCTGATTTTCTATGGTTTCATTTCTTGCCCATAGTGCACAGCAATATTCATCCTTTAACAAGTCCGAAGTCGCAGAATTAAAGAGTGAAATTCCATCACCGTCTTTTGCCAGGATAGAAGCCTGAGGATCTCCGATAGCAATGGCATCAACCTTTTCTTCTTTTAATGCCACCGGCAGATCAGCCTTCGGAAATACCACAAACTCCACCTGCATGTTATCTCCGGTTGAACCGATCCCTACACTGGCCAGCGCACGCTGTGCAATAATATGGGGCGAAGAAGCCAGATTCTCAATTCCGATTTTCTTACCCTTTAAGCCTTCCACACTTGTGATACCGGAATCCTTTCCTGCCAGTATCTGAATACAGCCGGTATGGACACCAAGCACTGTTTTAGCCTCCAAGCCGTTATCAAGAGGTGCTAACATGGCAGCCACCAGGCCAAAACTAACATCTGCCTGCTTGGTGGAAAGCATCTCCACTCCGGTCGTACTGCTCGTGACATAACTATAATCAACGCCTTCCTTTAAGCCTTCCGCTTCATAGAACTGTAACTGCTTTGCAATATGAAGAGGAATACCGCATAATCCGGGCCCGTAGAGGACCTTTATAATGCCATCCTCCGATTTCTTAGCACTATCGGTAGTTACAGCTTCTGTATCAGAACCCGTTTCTTTATCTTTTTTTGCACCAGAACAGCCTGTAAGTAATAATATCAACACCAGAACCAGGCTTAAAAACGATCTTGATTTTTTACTTTTTTTCATCATTTTCCCTCCGCTTTATAGATATTTTCTTCCAATAATACCCCGCCTTACTACAGGTAGAATTCCGGCGTCTGTACCTTACCGGTAAAGTCCAGAATCTGCAGTATCATGGAACGGTAGTTTAAAAAATCTACGCTGTTTCTCTGTCTTCCATAGGTTTCATTCCTGCCGATATCCACTTTTATGATTTTCTCCACTTTTGCAGGTCTCGGCGTCATAATGAACACACGGTCACTTAAGTATATTGCCTCATCCACATCATGGGTTACCATTATCATAGTGGTTCCCCGCTCCTTCCAAATCCTAAGTATCTCATCCTGCATATTCATTCTGGTAAATGCATCAAGAGCCCCTAAGGGTTCATCCAGCAGCAATACCTTCGGATGATTTACCAGCGCTCTGGCAAGGCTTGCACGCTGTGCCATACCACCGGACAACTGATGCGGGTAGGACTTTTCAAATCCCTCCAACCCCACAAGGCGGATAAACTCCTCTACTTCCTCCCTGTGTTCCTTGTAAATATGCCTGATTTTAAGACCATATGCCACATTATCATAGATAGTCAGCCAGGGAAAAAGTGTCGGGTCCTGGAATACAAGCCCTCTCTCATATCCGGGACCATTAACCGGCTTATCATCCAGCAAAAGTTCCCCCTCTGTAGGAGCAGAAAGTCCTGCTACCAATCTTAAAAAGGTGGATTTTCCACAGCCGGACGGTCCGATAAGGCAGACGAATTCCCCTGGTTTAATTTCTGTATTAAGCTCTTTTAATGCAAGGGTTTTCCCTCCGTCGGAATTTGCAAACTCCTTTGATACATTAACTGCTCTGATATTTCCGGTCTTATTCCCAACCTGCGGTTCCGTTACCATTTAATTACTCCCTTCTGCCACTTTAAAAGTTTATCCCTCACCTTAAATTGAAGAGTAATAAAAAGATAACAAAAACCTGCAATGATAATTAGCCCTGCATAAACATTGGGATACGCTATCATTTCCTTCTGCCAGTTGATATACCATCCAAGCCCTGACTTTACTCCCATCATTTCCGCTGCCATCAATGCCACAAAGGAACTGCAGGTCGCATTAAAAAACCCCAGAAAGATAGATGGCAGTGCATCGGGGATTGCTATGTAAAAGAGATTTTGAAGACTGCTTGCACCCAAGGTCGAGGAAACTTCAAAATAGGATTTTTTTGTTGCCTGTATTCCAGAACTGGTCAGTATGGTTATCTGAAACCATACTCCAAAAGCTATCAGGAATATTGCCGCTCCCTTTGGTGCCGAGAATATAATAAGGGCAAGGGGTATCCAGGTGGAAGAAGGTATCGGTCCTAAAATCCGGATAATGGGATAAATCCAATAGCTCCAACCCTTGCTCCAGCCAACCACTATTCCTGTTATTACCCCGATTATGGTCCCGATTATGAGCCCTTCTATCAAAAGGGTAAAGGAACTTATGACACAGGTCAGTAAAAAGCTCCTGTCTTCGATGTATACATTAAATACTCTGCTTAGACTTGGAAAATACAATTGAGGCAGCATATGGGTCTTTGCTGTGACAATATTGATAACTGCAATAAATATTCCGCTGCCTCCAATAAACCACCCCTGATAGGAATACCGCTTCCTTAGCCTTTTAATAAATATAGATAACAGGCATAAAAGCACGGATATGCTTAGAGCTGTAATAAGCACGGTTCTTAGGTTTGTCAGGTCGCTGTATTTTGTATCTTTGTGATTTGGAATCAATACTTCGGTAAGCAGTGCAATCAACAGTCCGGCACTTGGTATTAGCGTGCGGTAGTTGAATGCAATCTTACTCTTCTTTTTTCCCTGAAACTCCTCTGACATTCGCTTAAATCCCTCCGTTTCTGCGCAAATTCATTGTCTGTTTTAACATCTATAGAAACTGATGCTTTTTATAAAATGCTTTAATCTTTATGAGCGCCTGATTTATGCTGCCCTGATACTGTAAGGGAACAATTCCGCTATGGATTAGCAGCTTTTCAGACCGTGTCCCAACCTGCCTGACAAGAACTATCTGGCAATCCCTTAGGGCATTTATTTTCTCCCTGATCACTTCTTCCTGATGATTTTTGCAGGAATCCTGATGAATGGTGATACGGTCTTCCATAAAGGTTACGCTGTCATCTTCCTGGCTGATGGCAAGGATCTGAAAGCGGCTGCACTGGCCAAAGTGTTCCGTTATATTGATTCCGTCATTGGTGCCTATTGCAATACGGTAGGTCATAGGCTAATACCATATGCGGCTTTTCTCTTCCGGAATGGAATTGAATAATTCCGTAGAAAGATAGCGTTCTCCCGTATCCGGTAAAATAGCAAGCACTGTTTTTTCTTGGTTTTCGGGTCTTTTTGCTATCAATGCCGCTGCATAGGCTGCCGCTCCCGAGGAGATTCCTACCAGCAGTCCTTCTTCTCTTGCCAGCACCCTTGCAGTATCAATGTCCTCTTCATTACGGACTCTGTAGATTTCATCAATAAGCCCGGTATCAAGTACCGCAGGAACAAATCCTGCTCCAATCCCCTGGATTTTGTGCGGTGAAGGATTGCCTCCCGACAGAACCGGAGAAGCATCCGGTTCCACTGCAATGACCTTAATAGCAGGCTTCTTTTCCTTTAGATAAGCCCCCGTTCCGGTTATGGTTCCCCCTGTTCCCACACCCGCTACTAAAACATCTATCCTGCCGCCTGTTGCTTCCCAGATTTCCGGTCCTGTTGCAGTCCTATGTATCCTTGGATTGGCCGGATTATCAAATTGCTGCAAGATAATGCTGTTTGGCGTCTGTATATGAAGTTCTTCTGCCTTTCTGATAGCTCCTTTCATTCCCTGGCTCCCGGGTGTCAGTACCAGATCAGCTCCCAGGGCTGTCAAAAGGGCTCTCCGTTCAATACTCATGGAATCCGGCATCGTTATAATCAGCTTATATCCCTTAGCCGCTGCTACAAATGCAAGGCCTACGCCGGTATTTCCGCTGGAAGGTTCTATCAGAACAGAATCCTTGTTAAGCAGCCCCTTTTCCTCTGCATCTGTTATCATGGAATAAGCAATCCTATCCTTCACACTGCCCAGGGGATTAAAGTATTCCAGCTTAAACAGCAGTTCTGCGTTTTCTATTTTGGCTAATCTTGAAAATGCCAGAGGTTTAAGAATTGGTGTGTCTCCAATTAAGTCTGTTAAATTTTCTACTATCCTTCCCATGTTAACCTCATTTCTTTTTGTTTGCACCGCTTATTAATAATTGACAGCTTCCTTTATATTTTCTTTTGGGTCCCTGTCATACCAATCCTCCTTAAGAGGCAGGGAAGTATTAGCGGAGACATTCTTTACAAAGTTAGTGTTTTTTAATATCTTCACAGCCTTTCTGGCCAATTCGAAAGCACCGGAATATCCCATATAGTTTAAGCTCTGCCCAAAAAGCGGGAAATTTGGAATACCAAGCTTACTGACCCATCCATTGGCATTCATGTGCCCGATATATAAGTCAGGTTTTAATTTCTTTAAAAGATTTAATTCCTCTGCCGGCTGACCTGCTCCAACCTCAATTAAAAGCTTCGGTGCATTCATGTCTTCTAAAATGTCCTCAACAAACCGGTCCACATTATGGGCCTTTACACCTGTAAGTTCCATTCCAAGGGAATAGAAAAATTCTGCTGTTGTAAGGATTCTGGTCTCTCCTCCGCCAACAAATACCTTCTTTCCGGCAAGTACTTGTTTAAAAGGCTCCAATGCCTTATTAAGCTCTGAAACCTCAAAGGCTATGAGCTTTTCTGTCTCTTCTTCCAGGTGAAAATAGGCCGCGATTTTTCTAAGCCACTGATTGGTATTTCGGATACCGATGGGCAGGGTATCAATGAGATAATCTGTCCCGAATCTTTCCTTTAAATGCCCCAAAAGATAATCATCATGAGTTGCACAGATACTCACATTTAAGGCAGCTTCCCCAATATGTGCCAGGTCATCTAAGGATGCGTGAAGGGGCAGAACCTTTGGAATCAGGCCGATAGCTGAAAGCAGTCTGGATAATTCAATCTCATCTCCATTGGAATTAGACCCGACATTAAAGATATTTACCGTACGGCTGATACGGTATTTATCCTTAGCCTCCTTTTCCTCATTGCCTCCGGGAACCGTACTCCATTCTTTCTGTGGCGGCTCTATCAGGTATCTTAGTACTCCGTGGTAAGCAGAATCATAGCCGGATGCTACATATTTGCTCTTAAAGCCTTCACAATGCACCGGAACAATCTTAGCAGTAATTTGATCCTTTAATTCCCCTGCCAGGGAATCAACATCATCTCCTATGATGCCCGGAACACATCCATTGGCAATTACAATGGCTTCGGGATGATATTCCTTTTCGGCATAGAGTATTGCCTTTCGAAGCTTATCGATTCCGCCCTGTACTACATCCAGTTCATCCAGATTGGTATGCAGCCATACAAATTCCTCATTGGGCTTCCCCTTTGAAGCCCTCATGGTCTTTCTAAGCCCGCCGGTTCCTACAAAATTAGAACAGCACCCTAAAGGGGAATGGATTATCATAACAACATTGGTAAAGCTGCTGACAATACCGACTGCCAGCGTCAATTGACATCCTCCGCTCTGGGCAAACTTTCTGTTCTGCAGCTGTGCACAGCCGGATTTTATTCCCCCTGCCAGTTCGCCGCAGGAGCCGCAAAAGGCATGACAGGCACCGATTCGTTCTTCTCTGGTGGGCGGAGCATCAGCTCCCAGATAATGATAGGTTAAACTATCCGCATAACTTCCCATAGAATTCCTTCCTTTCTTCTATCTATTTCTATTCCTTCTTCCTATCTGGCAGATACCAGCTCACTGATTAAATCCTCCACTAACGTCAATGCTCCTCGAAAACCTGCATAGCTTTTATTTAATACCACTCTGTTACTTACCGGAAAAGCCACGGATAAAAAGTTTGCACCCAGCTTTTCTGCAAGACCTCTCTCTATGCTGCTTCCTACCACAAAAGCCGGCCCAAAGGCATCATAATATTTTTGGTTGTGGTTATACGGCCAGCTGTTTCTGACTTCCTTTAAAAGCTCTCCTGCATTCTCTTTAAATAGAACCTTCGGCCTTGTTTCAGAAGTGATACTGTCAAATTTTCTCCTGTAATTTTCTTGTTCTTCCTCCTCTGTGATATCATTAATTGAGGTGATAAAAGGTATCCACCCCAAATCATCCGCCAGAAATCTCGTCAGAGAATAAGCATAATAGCTGTCTGCTGCCACCACCGCATATCTTTGGAAATCAATATCCGAATAAATGTCAATTATCCTCTCCAGATACGAATAATAATGCCTCTCTTCTTTTTCTATTATGGCTTCAATGTACTCCTTATCAATTCCTAATGCCTCTCCAACCTGAAAAAGAAAAGCTTTGGTTCCAGAAGGACCTATGGGAAGGTCGGCTTTTATAGACGGGATATCATGAAACTCTGTAAGAAGCTTTGCTGTCTCTGCTCCTGCCTGGTCAGAAAGTAATATGGTAAGGCCAGCCTCCCCATATCCTCTGATATCAGCAACCGATTCTCCCGTTCCAAAAAAGGTATTGACTTTGACTCCAAATGTTCCCAAAAGCCGTTTGATTTCATCTAAGTTTCCCCGGTAGAATACATCATGCCCCGGAACGGTTCCAAGAATATTCACTGTCCTTGCATCCTTTACTTTAGACGGTGTTATAACATCCTTAACCAGTGCCTTAAGTATGGCATCATAGCCTTTAAAGGTATTTCCCAGGAACCCCGGTGTACTGGCTCCGATAACATTCCGGTCCTTAAACCGTCTTGCCACACCTACGGCATCATCCCCGATGATTTCTACCTGGCATCCTGTTATCACAATGTAGAGATCCGCATCCAGAATCTCAAGGGAATTCTCTATCTGTTCTTCCAGACGTTCTTCTCCGCCAAATACGATATTATTCTCTGAAATATTCGTAGTAGGAATCATAGTCCCGCCGCAGTAGCCGGTTCCCCTATAGCCTGCAGCCAGATTGTAAGTGCCGGACAATGCCGCTGCACACCCGCCTGCCGCATGAACGATGGGAACCGCCCGGTTAATTCCTGCAATGGTAGTAAGTGCCCCTCCCAAAGCACACGTGAATTTTGCGCGTTCAATAAATTCTGCCAAATCAAATCCTCCCTTTCTTATTTCTGCAAAAAAAAGAGGCACATGGACATTTATATATTGTCACATGGCCTCCGGTTTACCGGTCAACCCCTCAATATCAGTAAATTAAAGCTGAAAAACTGTTACTCTTTCTTCTGTGGTTGCTTCTCCAAAATCAAGAACTTTTAGTTTCTTTGGAACTATTTTATAGATGTTATGGGTTTCTTTTGTAATTTTGACATTGGGATTTTTATTCTGTATGATACCTTTTCCTTTTTCAAATTCCGAACTGTTTTCTACTAAAGCTGCTTCCCCATAAAGGATCACGTTAAAATACCTGGATATAAACTGGTTTTCATGCTGAAATAAAACCGCAGTATTTTTGTTCTCGCTTAACTGCGTATTTTTATTGCTGGTTTTTGATGTTGAAAAATAGACAGTATATCCTTCCAGACCATAACCTCCCAATATCCGGACGTCCGGGCTTCCTTCCTGGTCCGTGGTTGCCAGTATAATCCTCTGGTTTGATTTCAGATAATCTTTAATTTTTTCTTCTGATGCAGACATCCTTCTCTCCTTTCGAATATTACGGTAATCTATATTGATGAACAGTATCCTCCTTTCAACTCATAGTTATTTCATTCTCACCTTTTCATTCTTCTCGATTTGTACAATCCTTCCGTCCTGAATAACTACCACAACAGACCCATATTGAATGGATTCAATAAACTCCACAATCCTATGTATATCCCTCTCATTTACAGCACTTTTCCTCACAGGCTGCCTTTCATCACTTCCCACTCTTTCACCCCTTGGATTGCATATTCATACTTATCATATATGAATTATATGTTTTGTTTTTGATAGTATAACTTTTCTTTTTCACTTTGTCAATACTTTTTTTTACAAACTTTACTTGTTATGACGCCATAGATTTACCTGGGACTGCATTTCATTAATAACAGCCTGAATTCCGGCGGCCTTTAATTTGACATTAAGCTTATTAAGATACTCATCCGTATCCACACTTCCCGTATAAAGTGCCGGCCCAAATTCGTCTAAAATACTCCGAAAGCCTGATATCTGTGTAAGTACAGGTTCTGCATAGAAATCAAAGCCAAAGCTTGGGGCTGTCTCTAAGCTGTCATTAAAGCTCTTAAACTCACTCCATTTGTCAATTGGCTCGGATTCGGTTACATAGGTATTAAAAAGCCCTCCCTGAACCCAGTAAGGTACTGAATATTTCTTCTGGTTTTCCGGTATCAGGCGTATTTTGGTATCATAAACATAGGGCTTTCCCTTGGCTTTTTCTTTGTCTTCTTCACTTAAGGGAACCTTTGTATAATGAACACCCTCTAACCCATAATTAAGAAGATTCCTAAGATATTCATCGGTATTCACAAGGTTTAAAAATTCCACTGCTTCTTTGGGATGCTTTGAGTTTTCCGATATGGCTGTGAGGGCACCTCTGGCAGAAGCATTGGTAATCTGAACATCCATAATAGTGGAGGCTACTACATCATAGCCCAGATCTTTTGTCCATATCAGCTCCGCATAGGGCTGTCCGTCTCCCTTTGTTACAAAACGCTCCACACTTTTGTCATCGGTTTCAACGGCTGCATTCTGGTTAATATAGCCCTTTTGGTAATACTTTCTCATCACCTTTAAGGTTTCCCTCATCTTAGCGGTTTCAAAAACACTTTTTACTGTCAGAGAAGTATCTCCATATTCTATGCCTACCGGTTCCTGAATTAAATCCATATAAATAGGCGCAGAATAATCACTGGTTAAATACAGCGGAACAATGCCCGGTTCCTTTTCCTTGATAAGTTCAAGCCAGGGTTCCAAATCCTCCAGGCTGTGTATTTCCTTATAAGGAATATTATATTTATCCACGTACTTTTTCGTAAATACCCACATGGGCATATTGCCGATTTCCTTTTCGTTAGGAACCCCATAGATAATTCCTCCGACCTTGGCTGCTTCCCAGAATTTTGAATCTATCTTTTCATACATCTCTTTTCCGCACTTTGGCAGATAATCATTTAATGCCAGAAATACCCCTTTTTGTGCATTAAGAAGGTAATTATTGGCCCAGGAGCTGGTAAATGCCATATCGTATTCATCTCCGGTATTGATTATCAGCTGCATCTTACGGTTGTAATCCCCCCAGCCAATTTGGATAACCCGAAGAGAAACGCCGATTTTGGCACTTGTGTATTCATTTACCTTTTCCAATACCTTATCCATATCTGCCTGCGGGTCTCCAATCTGATACCAGAGCAGCTGAACGCTGTCGGAGGAATTCACCTGACCATTTCGTGTTTTTGCCTCTCTGTTATCCCGTGACACCTCAATAAACTTAACAACTCCCCATATGGCAAATAAAATTATAACTGCAGATAATACCAGAATCAGCGTTTTTCTTTTCTTCATATCCCGCTCCACTCCGCTGTCTAAAAGGCAGCATAAAATCTATTATCACTTTTCAGCGCTGTTATACTCCTTCATCTCCCTTAATGAGGCAGGAGATATTCCATAGCACTGCTTAAATTTCCGGTAAAAATAGCTGGTGTCTGTAAACCCCACCTCTTTTGCAATGTCATTTATGCGCATGTTGGTATTTAATATCAATTCCCTCGCAATGCTGTTCTTATAGTTTGTCACATACTGGGAAAAAGAACACCCCATTTCCTTTTGGAACAATTGTCCCAAATAGGACGTATTCATATGGTATTTATGAGCCAGGGTTTTTAAATTAAAATCTCCCTTATAGTTTTCCTGTATTTCCTTTAACAGTTGTTTTATAACAGGAGTAAGTTTTGAATTTTCCTTGTGAAGTTCGTCCATGATGTCAATGATTTCTGTTGTAAATAAACTCTTGATGGTACTGATATGCTCTGCCTGATTAAGCTTATCCACCAACTTTAGGATGGTGTTTCTTTTCTTGATCTTTACCAGATCAAACTCTTCCATAATCTCCTGCAATATCATGGACAGCTTAAAAATCATCTGAAACAGAGCGTCTGCGGATATTCTTTCTTCTCCTGCATTATTAATGAATAAATCTTCAATATAGTCAACAGCGGCTTTCTTATCCCCGCCTAAAAGTAATTTATGAAGCCTGCCTTCATCTACCAGGATATCCTTTGTCTTTCTGTCAACAATATGATTTAAGTCAATGCAGCTTCCATAGCCTTCGATCATGAAATATTTCTGCAGACTTTTCATGGTATCCAGAGCAAAGGGCAGTTCCTCTAAAGTTTTCGATAAAGGGGCAACGGTCATAAAGGAGGATATCTTAAGATTCGCCTCCAATTTGTTCTGAAGCTTTCTGTAATAATCATTTATTCCTGTAATACTGCCGTAATCAATGGGACGTAACAGCAATATTTCGTCCATTCTTAAATAAAATGCATAAAGATTGTCTTTCTCATATGCAGCAAGAGCTGCCATTAGCTTTTCCTGCATATTGACAGTCTTCTCATTTGCCTGCAGCTTCATTCTGGCAAGGCTGATACCGGAATTCTCTGTTTCAATTCCGATGGATTCAAAAAAGTTCTTATACTCTTCTGCCTCCATATCCCCATTCATAAAGCCTTCTAACTTCGTCCGGAAGTCTATTGTCTCTCTCTTTTGCCTGCCATACTGTTCCAGGCTGTTTATTGCTTTTTTTAAAGCCTCCTCTAACTTCTCCTCATCAATCGGCTTTAGGATATACTCCTCTACCTTCATGCCGATCGCCCTTCTTGCATATTCGAATTCATCATAACCGCTTAAAATAATAAAGCGGAGATTCTTACTTTTCTTCTGTAGTTCTTCTATCAGCCGCAGTCCGTCCATCTCCGGCATATTAATATCTGTTATGACAATATCGGCAGGCTCCTTCTCCCAAAGCTTTAATGCCTCCACACCGTCATGGGCCTTATGCACAACAGTCAGTCCAAGCCCTTCCCAGTCAATTATCCTGTCGATACCCTGCAAGATAAGCTCTTCATCTTCAACCAGAGACACCTTGTACATGGTCAACCTCCTTTGGAAATCTTATTATGACCTTCAATCCTCTGTCCCGATTTTCCTCTATATGAACCCCATACTTATCCCCATAAGCTCTTTTTAGCCGTCTGTGTACGTTTAAGAGCCCGATAGAACCTGTTCCGTTGTCATCTTCATTAAGTTCTAAGTTCTTTTCCCTGATTTCCTCCCCTGTCATTCCCTTGCCATTATCCTCTACGGATACTGCCATGGCTTCCTCTTCTTCCCAAACCCTGATAAGAAGGTAATTATCTTCCTCCTTTAAACGGATTCCATGAACGAAGTAATTCTCAACAAGGGGCTGGACAATAAACTTCATTACCGGCCTTTCCATATATTCCTCCCGGCAGTCGATATCAAAGCGGAATTTATCTGCAAAGCGGAATTCAAATACCTCCAGGTATTTCTTACAGTAATACAGTTCCTTGGCTATGGTAATAATATTGCTTTCCTTTACCTGGCTGCGGAAGATTACCGCCAGATTATAAAGCATCTTTCCTACTTCCTTATCATCATTTAAAATGGCCTTCATTCGGATGGATTCTAAGGTATTATAAAGAAAGTGCGGATTAATCTGGCTTTGCAGGGCATTCATTTCTGCATTCTTCTGTTCGATTTCCGCTAAATACCTTTTCTTGATGTGGCTGTCCAAATCCTTGCACATACGGTTGAAATGCTCCCCAATAATATCAATCTCATCCTTTTTCTTATCCTTTATGGAATCAAAGGAGACATTAAGATTACCGCTTTTCACCTGCTCCATGGTGGACAGCAGTTCCTCCAATCTTTTCGTAAAGTAATCCAGTCTTACATGGATAATAATCTCTCCCAGTAAAAATAATGTAAACCCAAGAAGCAGCAGGGATAACCACTGTATGAGAGGAATCTTTTCTGCCTGACTTGTCTTCATATAGCAAAGGATATTCATCTCATCCATCTTACTGTAGGAGACATGTGCCTTTAATTTGCTCTCCATCTGCTTCTGACTGACAAGGCTTCCCTTTCTGTCATAGAGAAGAACCATGTTAAGCCCTGGATCCGACTGGTAGATAATTCGTCCGTCATCCGTAAATACTGCCAGCTGGGATTTTTTATAATACTGATATTCCTTCTCAAAGCCTTTTGAGCTGAAAGTAATCTTCATAAAGCCCACATTTTCCAGATTATCAGTATTGTGTATCTCCTTGATGAAGGTAATCGTCCCATCCTCTGTCTGGATTCGGTCTTTAATCAAAGTATCAATGTTATTATCCAGCTTTTTTGTCCGGATATCATTGCTTTTGTAGAAGGTAGTAACCTCTTTGTTGGAGTAGCTGACAAAGGCTATTTCGGTAATATAATCAGACAATTCCAAGGCACTTCCTGCAAAGTCCTCTATCCCATTGTAGCTTCCCTGCCTGGAGTTATAAAAAGCATCCAGTTTCTTTTCAAGATATGTTTCCATATCATATTCCAGGTAATTGGTCACATCCGTCAATTCATCCTCTGATTTGTAGAGGTTATACTGTATCAGGTTGGAGGTTTCCTCCATATCTTTGATATAACCGGAAGCATCCTCTAACAGCAGCTGACTGTAGCGAAGATTATTTTCCTTGGTCTGATCCCTGATACTGTTAATGAAAAAAAGAATAAGAGAAATAACAATCACAGTCATTATTAGGGTATAAGTCATAAAAAGCTTACGATACAGCTGATGAGATTTTATCCTGTTTTTTGCTTCTCTTATTCTTATACCCATAATGCTGTAACCTTTCCCTTCTTAGTATCGTAAATTATCCGATTTCAACCAGATATGTCTTAATCTCATAAGGTTTTACGGCGGTTGTTATCTCGGAAAGTTCCTGTCTTTCCTCTATCGGCCTTTCCATCAGGTCACATTCTCTGTAGCCCTTGACAGGGAAAGAGAATCTTACATTTACATTCTGCCTGGAACCGGTGTATTCGTGGAAACGGATAACAAGGCTCTTCCCATCTTCGGAGCGTTTAAGGGCGTCTACTTCCACCCATTCATTGTCTATTGTTATAAGGCTTCCCTCTTTGGAATCTCTGCCTTCAAGCAGTGTAAGAGGCTGGTTTAGAGCATAAGCTTCCTTTACCGTACCGCCTTCTGCAAAATCGCCTCCATGAGGATACAGGGAATAGGTAAATTCATGAAGTCCCTGGTCCTGTTCATAATCGGGATGTATAGCCGCCTTTATAAGAGTAAGACGGATAACATTTTCCTTAATATCATGACCATACTTGCAGTCATTTAACAGACTGACGCCATAGCCTCTTTCGGATAAATCCACCCATCTGTGGGCTACCGTTTCAAATTTTGCCTGTTCCCAGGAGGTATTCCAGTTATTTGCTCTTCTTACATTGCCGTACTGGATGTCATAGGTAGCATAGGTAGAACGGATATCTACGGGGAAAGCTACCTTTAACAGCTGTCTTCTCTCATGATAATCTACCTTTGTTTTAAAGTCAATTCTTCTGTTGTCAGCATAAAGGATAATCTCCTGATCAATAACAGAACTTTGGAAGTGGTAACTTAAGCGGATTACCGCTCTTAAAGGCCCTTCTTCCACAATTTCAAAAGAGGTTAACTCCGTAACTTCTTTCATCTTTTCCTGATAGAAGATATCAATATCCCATGCATCAAAGTTTAAAGGTTTATCTTCAAATATCTGAAGTACATTTCCTCTGTCTCCCGGTCTCATGACCTCTCTGTTATATTCCTTGTCGTAAATACCTGTTATCTGTCCGCTGGCATTTAAATGCAGCGTATAAAAAGGTGTCTCTATCACTTCTTTGCTAATTGCAAATACCTTGTTTTCCTGCCTCTTAAAAGGAGTACCCTCTCTCCAATACAGCGTCTTAAAGCCCATGGCAGGTATTTCTTTTACCAGAACCTTTAAGGTATCTCTGTCTTTTTGTACAGGATAAGGATTACCGTCTGCATCGGTAAGGATACCTGGCATTTCCTTCACTTCTACTATTTCATCACGGTCCCAATTAGAATTATTGAGAATTGTAACAGCTCCGTCTTCCTGCTTTAACAGGTCGGTAAAGGCATCCTCTTCTACCTTAAGGGCAATCTCCTTAATGGTCTCATAATCTTTAGCCGACTGCTCATACACTTCATGGATAGAGGAACCGGGAATAATATCATGGAACTGATTGGTAAGTATCATCTTCCACCCTTTCGTCAAATCCTCCTGTTTTGCATCGCTGATACTTCCCTTAAGGATACCTGCCATTACAGTAAGCCATTCTGCTTCCCTATAGAGTAATTCCATCTTACGGTTCATCCTCTTATTATGGGCATGGCTGGTATAAGTACCCCTGTGATACTCTAAATATAATTCACCGTCCCATGTATGGACATAATTATCTGTATTTTTTACCGTTTCCTTCAAGTCTCTGAAGAATTCTCCTGCTGTGGAGGTTTTAAGGCTTGGAAGCCCCGGTATCTTATCAATTCTTCTTCTTTGCTCTAAGGTATCCCTGTTAACACCGCCGCCTCCGTCACCGTATCCATAGGAGATTAAGAGTTCCTTGTTGATATCCTTATCACGGTAGGCCTCCCAGGCACCCTTTACGGTCTTTGGCGTCAATTGCCCGTTATAAGTATAAAACCAGGATCCCGGCTCATTCCAAGGCTCCGGGGTGGTAATAAAGTGTGTTAAGACTTTGCTTCCGTCCATTCCCACCCAGTAAAAGGTATCATGGGGCATACGGTTGTACTGGTTCCAGCTGATTTTTGTAGTCATAAACATATTGATACCGGATTTTTTTAATATCTGAGGCAGGGACCAGGAGTAGCCGAAAACATCCGGCAGCCATAAGTATTCTACCTCTTTTCCGAATTCCTCACGGAAGAGCTTACTTCCGATAAGAATCTGCCTTGTAAGGGATTCTCCGCTGGTTAAGTTACAATCTGCCTCTACCCACATGGCTCCGTCGGTTTCCCACTTTCCGGCAGCTACCTTTTCCTTTATCTTTTCAAAGATTTCCGGGAAATCCTTCTTGATGTACTCATATAACTGCGGCTGGGTCTGTAAAAAGACGTATTCCGGATACTGCTCCATCAGGCGCAGCACCGTTGAGAAGGAACGGGAAGCCTTCTCCCTTGTATGCTTAAGCTGCCAGAGCCAGGCCACATCAATATGGGTATGTCCTATGCATTTCACAGCTATCTTGCTGTTTTTGTCCATGCTGTCTATTCTGCTGTTAAGGTATTCATCCGCCTGGTGAAGGCTTTCATAAAAGTCTGTGCTTCCGGGATAGGACCAGTCAATAAGCCTCATTGCTTTTTCCAGGGCCTCTCTTAGTTCGTGGCGCTCCGTATCTTTATCTTCTAAAATATTAATCGTATCCATCACCATGGCAGACAGGTAGTAAAGGTCATCGACCTTTTCATCCAGCCAGGCTATATCCATTCTTTTTATTGCATGTTCCTGAGGTACGGGTCTGCCGCCTCCTTCAAGCCCTGACCAGAGCCTGAAAGTTAAATCGATCTTTCTTCCAACCATATCCTCTGTAAAGAAGACTTCCTTATGGTTGGAGTCAACTCCCTGGTAAGGCTTGCCGTCTACATATAACAGGGATTCAAAGCCGGAATTGTTGCCGCCGCCTGTGTTGCCGTAATCAAAAATTCCAAGAACCTTCTTTCCCTGAAGACTCTCCGGTGTCTCGATTACCTTATGAAGCCAAAGGTATTTATCTCTGCCCTTCCAGGTATCCCCTGTTTTTAAGATATCCCAATTCTCAAATTCTGTGGGAAGCTCCGGGTTTACAACTCCCTGTAAATCCTCTTTTGCCGTAAAATACTCCAGTGGGATAATGTCCCTGTAACGGTACTCCTTTAGTTCATTTACTCTTGCCTCAAGTTTTCTGTCTTGTAAAAACATGGTGACTCCTTTCATCCTGTGAAATAAAATAGGCATAAGGCGGGAGAAGTGCTGTGTTTGCACTCCCCCTGCCTTTCTAAATTAAAGTTCTATTTATTTTGTTTTCAGCCATTCATTAATCTGGTTCTGATATTCTGTTCTGATCTTTTCAAGACCTCCGTTTTTGGTAAGCTCACTATAAAGCTTAGGTACTACTTCTTCCGGATCACTTGTTCCGGTATAAAGTTCCTGTTTGTAACGGGACAGTATCAAGTCGCAGGCAGCAAGTTCATTTTCAACATTGGTTCTGTCAAAGGAGAATCCTAAGAGTACAGAACTTGTTGCCTTTTCATTCCATTCCTGTACTTTCGTCCACTGGTCAGCACTGTTGGGAGCAACCGGTGACATAGTAAAGAAGGAAGCCTGGGAATAAGCAGCAGGGCTATAGCAGTCTGGAGTACGTGTAACGGTACCGTCTCCGTTGTCTGTCCAGTCAACACCCTCAATACCATAAGCTAACATATTTCTCATCTTAGGATCGGTGTTGCATAATTCCAGGTACTTTAAAGCTTCTGCTTTGTGGTCGGAGTTGGAAGATATGGCATTAACAGAGCCTAAAATTGTTCCGGTGGAGTAAAGAGGACCGGCAAAAGGATGACTAACTGTATCTTTTCCGCGGCCTTTGCCCCAATCTACGTCAGAACCCGGGAAGCCCTGTCCTGAACTTACGATAACCCAAGCAGGACCCTGGTCTAATGTAGCAGCATCAGGATTAACAATACCATCTTTATACCACTTGTGCATATGTGTTAAGATATCCATGATATCCTGCTGCTCAAATACATTTACAACCTGAGCGTTCTTATCATCAAAACGAACACCAAGAGCTGCGGAAGGTCCTTCATAGTTCATAAGGAAACCATTGATACCATCTTTTGCAGTGGTTAAAGCGTAATCGGTACCTGTGATATTGCCGGCTTTGATTTCATCCTGCAGTTTATAAAGAACGGGATCAAGCTGGTCAACTGTTTCAATATGTTCATAGTCAATCTTGTATTTATCTACAAGTTCCTTATCCCATACCCAGTACTGTGTCTGGGAGGAATCCTTGTAGGTAGGAACGCCATAAATCTTGCTGTTAATCTTAGCACCGCTCCATAATGTTTCCGGTACGAACTTCTGCAGGTCAGGTGTATCCTTTAACATATCTGTGATATCTGCAAAAGCACCAAGAGATACTGCTGAAGAATATTTATCTCCGTTTGTAAACATGATATCAAATTTCTCACCGGAGTTAATCATTGCTGTAACCTTATCTCCCCAAATACCCCAGTCAAGGTACGTAAATTCAACTCCCACTCCGATCTTGCCGATGGAGTATTCGTTCATATTCTTCACTGCTGCATCCATGTTATTAGGCTGGCCTCCGATTTGAATCCACTTTAATATTACCGGATCCTTCGTTTTGTCATCCTTAGAAGTGTCTTTTGTGCCTGCTGTATCTCCCCCCGATACCTTACCGGCATTCTGGTTATTAGTGTTCTTTCCTTTGCCGCAAGCTGCCAGAGAGGTAATGCACAAAGTAAAAATCAGAAATAACGCCATAACCTTTGAAAACTTTTTCATATAGCTTCTCCTTTCAAATATCAAAAATTGATTTATATTACGGCTTTCGCCGGTAATACCAACTACTCTTTTACCGAACCGATTGTAAGGCCGGATACGAAATACTGCTGAAAGAACGGATAGGCACAGGCAATGGGCAATACTATAATTACTGCCATGGCCATTCTCATGGATTCCTTTGGCATTTTGGAAGCATATTCCGCTGCCGAGGCACCCAGTGTATTGGCATTTTGTGAAAGGTATTCAATATTTCTCTCAACGCTCATCAGTACTGCCTGCAAAGAGTACAGGTTTCGGTTGCTTATGTACATTAAGGACAACCACCAGTCATTCCAGTAGGCAAAACTTAAAAGCAACCCTATGGTAGCAAGCAAAGGCTTTGATACCGGCAGTACAATGCGGCTGTAAATTAAAAACTGGGAAGCTCCGTCCATTTCCGCGGACTCTATAATAGACTGTGGAATAGTCGTCTTAAAGAAGGTCTTGCATATGATTACCTGAAAGGAGGATACTGCCATCGGAAGTATCAGCACCCATACAGAATCACCTAAGTGAAGTACTGTAGTGTAAACATTGTAAGTAGATACAAGTCCTCCGCCGAATACCATCGGAATAAATACTACCCAGGTCAGAAATTTCTTTAACTTATATTCGCTTTTTGAAAGCACATATCCCATGGTAGTTGTAAGGAGCAGTCCAAGCAGGGTTCCGGTAATTGTAACGAAGACAGAGATTCCCATTGCCCTTCCTATCATTTCGATATTGTTCCAGAGATAGATATAAGCATCCAGTGACCAGGCCTTTGGAATAAAAGAATAACCAATGGAATTAATACTTTTAACACTGGAAAAGGATATAATCGTTATAAAGATAACCGGTATTACACAGCAGGCTGCAAGCAGAAGGAAAACCGCCGAAAACAGGGAATTCGTAAGAGGCTTTATCCGGTTATATTTGGGAAGGCTGTCTTCATAAGTCTTACTGTCATTTATATTTTTCATTTCAACATAACCTCTTTCTCTTTTATATAATGGCATTTTCCTTATCAACTATTTTTACAATCTTGTTGGATAAAAGGATCAATGCACAGCCAACTGCCGACTGTAAGAAGGCTGCTGCCGCACCCATATTAGGATTGGGCTGTTCCTTTATCATCTTGTAAATAAATACGTCAATGGTTTCCGTAACCGCGTAAAGAGAATTGGAAGCCTTAGGAACCTGATAGAACAGACCAAAGTCAGAACGTACCAGCCCGCCGACACTTAAGATAAACATCATAATGATTATGGTCTTCATTAACGGAAGGGTTATTTTCTTTGCCTGTTGCCACTTGCTTGCCCCGTCCATCATGGCCGCCTCATACAAAGAGCTGTCAATTCCTGTGATAGTCGCCAGATAAACAACCATGCCGTACCCCATACCCTTCCAGGTATTTAAGAAAATCAGGAACGGCGGCCAAAATCCCGGCTTTCTGTACCAATCATTCGTCTCCATGCCCATGGTCGGTAATAAATGATTCAAAAGACCTTTATCAGGACTTAAGAAAGCAAATACGAAATAGGTCACAACTACCCAGGACATAAAGAAAGGCAAAAACATGAGTGTCTGACAGAACTTCGCATAACGGCTGCTGTATAGATTGCTCATCATAATGGCTAAAGTGACAGGAACCACTATACCAAGTATGATAAAGATTACATTATAAAACAAAGTAAGCTTGATTACGTCTCCGCCGTACCCGCTGCTGAATAAAAATTTAAAATTCGCAAGCCCTGTGGTCTTACTGGCTAAAAGGTTGTAAAAAAAGCTTCTATCCGCATCAATGATACGGAAATTCTTAAATGCCATCAGGACACCAAACATAGGCATATAGCAAAAACACAAATACCATATTGTTGTGGGAACCGCCATGATGGTCAACTCTAAATCCCGTTTCTTCCATGACATCTTTTTCTTTTTTTTCTTGTTTTCCAGAGAAAACACCTCTTTCTTTTTGAATCTGCTGATAAACTCTAGCGACAAGTTTATTATAGATAATATCCGGTGGGGTTTATAGTTGAAAATTTATAGATTCACTGTACATATTGCATATATTTTATCTGCAGTAATACAGGAATATAGAAAAAAGCAACAAGGACAGCTATGGTCCCTGTTGCTTTTTGCATAAAATCATTTCAATTTGGAATTATTTTTAATGAACTCTATAAGCGGTTTCTCCTGGGCAAAGCACATGCCGGTTACGGTATCCGCACAGCCGTAGTAAATTGCTATTCTTCCGCTTTCCTTCTCATGAAGGGCCGCGCAGGGAAAGACCACATTGGGAACATCCCCCATGCATTCGTAGTCTTTCTGGGGAGAGAGCAGATACGGTTCTGTCCTGTATTTTACGATCCAGGGCTTTTCAAGGTCTAAGATAGCTGCTCCAAAGCTGTAAACATATCCGTTGCAGGAAGTAAGGACTCCGTGGTAAAATAACAGCCAGCCCTCTTCTGTCTCAATAGGAACCGGACCCGCACCGATTTTTGTTGATTGCCACCAGCCTCTGGGTCCCATGACAAAGCGGTGTTTTCCCCAATAGGTCAAATCCGGTGAATCACTGTAGAAGATATCTCCAAAGGCGGTATGTCCGGTATCACTGGGTCTGCTTAACATGGCAAAGTTGCCGTTTATTTTCCTTGGGAATAGAACTCCGTTCCGGTTATAAGGTAAGAAAGCATTTTCTACCTGAATAAAGTTTTTAAAATCAAAGGTATAAGCTATTCCGATGGTAGGTCCATGGTATCCATTGCACCAGGTGACATAATAGCGGTCCTCAATAAAGCATACCCTTGGGTCATAGCCATATTCAAAATCTGCGATTTCCTCTTCACTGCACTGAAATCGTATGGGTTCCTCATCAATCTTCCAATCCACCCCATCCTTACTGAAACCTGCATGAAGCCCCATTTCACGGCGTTTGTCATCACAGCGGAAGACTCCTGCGTAGCCGTCTTTAAAAGGCACCACCGCACTGTTAAAAATACTGTTGCTGTTCTTTATGGCATCTCTCTTTATAATAGGATTTTGTGAATATCTCCAGATTACATCTTCTGACCCGGCTGGTTTTTCTTCCCAGGGTATTGTGTGCGGGCTGGTTTGTGTACTCATTCCATACTCCCCTTTCGTTTTAACTTACAACCTCATAGTATTATTTTCTTCTGTATGGTAACATTCCAAAGCCGCCATTTCAACCGTTTCAAAAGGGTTTATGAAATAAATACCGTAAATCTAGAAATCTTCCAGCCAAAGTGTTTCCTGCAATATTCTATTTTGGGGTCTGTCTTAAGAATGTTAAGCTTGTTCAAACTTATTGCTTTTTGTTGCCATTTGTAATATACTACCAAATGTAAAAAAATATTGTTAAGGAGGTTTTATGGATAGAAAGCTATCAATTTTGCTTGTTGAAGACGACCGGACAGTTTGCGAAGAATTTATTGAATATATTGAAAAATCCAATGATGCAGCCTTGATTGGCGTTACCAACGATTCGGCAAAGGCAATTGAATATATAAAAGACCTTCTGCCGGATGTGGTTATTTTAGACTTGGAGCTTCACAATGGAAGTGGAAACGGCTTAATGGTATTGCAGGGACTAAAGCAATCCGTCATAAGCAAATATCCATATATTTTGATAACCACAAATAATTCAAGCCCTATTACTTACGAATCTGCACGTCAGCTGGGTGCTGATTTCATTATGTCAAAGCACCAGGCAGATTATTCCGTCAAAAACGTAATAGAATTTTTAAGGATAATGAAAACTGGCATACATAGCCGTAAGGAAACCTTTTGTGCCGCACATTCTACTACCGAGCCCACAGAGGTTAAGAATAAACGAATAATAAGCCGAATCAGCAGTGAACTGAATTATGTGGGTATCAGTCCCAAAGCTGTCGGCTATCAGTATCTGATTGATGCCATACTTCTGGTAATAAATCAGCCAATGCAGAACCTATGTAATGCCATTGGAAAAAAATACGGCAAGACGGAATCCAGTGTAGAACGCGCAATGCAAAATGCAATCAACAGAGCCTGGCATACCTCTGATATTGATAACCTGCTAAAATACTATACTGCCAGAATCAGTTCAGAAAAGGGCGTTCCCACAATAACAGAATTCGTTTATTATTACGCTAACAAAATAAAAAATGAATATTAAAAATAAGCCGCACCTACGTACAGCCTGTTCACTTTATATAGAAAGCCATTCCCAAAGCTTTTCCCAAAATTTCATCATTTAACATCACCCCGTTTCTTTTCAGAATTTATCATAGCTTTATTATATAAGAAACGGGCCGATAATTATGTTTGTTACTGTCAGGGGTTTTTCGTTACATATAGTTGTTTTTAGAGTTTGAGGGGGAAAATAATGTTAGTAACGGTCTTTAAATACTGTGCCATGATTATCTGTAGCTTCTACGTTTATGTCAAACTGCTCCACATAAAAACGGAACGTTGTATCTGTCTTCCGTGTGTACTGTTTCTTTTATTTTTTGTGCCTGAGAT
Source organism: Anaerocolumna xylanovorans DSM 12503 (assembly GCF_900143645.1). Taxonomy (GTDB): domain Bacteria; phylum Bacillota; class Clostridia; order Lachnospirales; family Lachnospiraceae; genus Anaerocolumna; species Anaerocolumna xylanovorans. The sequence continues at coordinate 1,330,724 of NZ_FRFD01000003.1, forward strand.
TTATTTCTTAAGGTTATATGCAGCACCTTTAAGTATTTTCATTATGGTCACTCTATTCACACTTTTTGTCAAAGAGGTCTTTAAGACACCTCTGGACTTATCTTTCATTACCTCTGTGATCTCCTTCGGAATTGCTTTCTCCACCTTTTTAATAGCTGCCGCTGTAACGTACCCTGCCGGATACCTTATTTCCCGTATCACGAAGCAGTATCCGTCCAATCTGTCTGCCATTATCTGTATCGGCATTCTTCAATTTTTGTTAGCAGCTATGCCGTTCCGGCTCAAACGCTTACAAAAGGGCATGCCCTTTTTGATGGGACATGACTCCAATGACATAGGTGTCTATATCAGCCTTCTGCTATTACTGGCCTCCTCCTTTTTTGGCATGAGCAAGAAAGCAGACTTAATATATATTATCCCTGTCTTTTTCTCCCTGATCTGTGCTCTTGCCCTTTTCTTCTGGTGGAGAAACCGTATTACCCATAATTACATCGAGAAGGTTAAAAGCAAGGAAATGGAAACCCTGCAGCGAATCATACAGGAGAAGAACGAAGAAATCGAACAGCTTAAGTATCACAATGAAGAATTGTCAAAAATCATACACAAAGATAACAAGCTAATTCCCGCAATGGAATTAGCCGTCAGTGAGTATTTATTATCCGCCGGAGATGAAAGGATTACGGAAGTACGGTCAGCCAAAGCCAGCGAACTGATAGAACAGTTAAAGAGTATCTCCGGTGAACGTGCCGGAATTATAAAGAATTATGAGACCACCTGCAAGAAGCTTCCTTCCACCAGTGTTACCTCCATTGACACGTTGCTTTCCTATATGCTGCACAAGGCAAGCTTATGTCAGATTGAATTTAATTTATCCATATCCGGAAGTGTCAATTACCTGGTTCAAAATCTAATCAAAGAATCAGATATGAACACATTGCTTGCCGACTTAATCGACAATGCAATCATAGCCACCAGGAAAAGTTCAAAAAAGAATATCATCGTCAGCATAGGCATTTTAGATGGCTGCTATTCTATTGATATTTTTGACAGCGGCGAACCGTTCATGCCGGAGACTCTTTTAAATCTCGGATTAAAGAGAACTACCACTCATGTCCATGAAGGCGGCAGCGGTATCGGCTTAATGACTGCCTTTGAAATTTCCAGAAAATACAAAGCCAGTTTTGTGATCGAATGCTTTAATGAGAAAAGCCTCTTTACCAAAAAAGTCTCTTTTTGCTTTGATAAATTGGAACAATACCGCATTAAGCCCAGATATACAAAAGAAATGGAATTGCTCTCGCTGCGTGGGGACATCATACTGGTTTAAATTAACCTTATTGCATTACTTTGAGGCCTTAGTTTCTGTACCTGATAACCACTTAGTCCTAAATCTGCCTTACTGTCGGAAAAACAATTCAATTGCATACAAAAAGCTACCTTGCACTTAGGAGTATGCTATGTTATAATTACAAAATATGGATTTAATATTTGTTAAAATAATTACTTTAAGGAAGTGAATGTATGCTAAAAAAATCTCCAAGCGGAAGTTTATGTCCATATTATTATATGGGAGGCGAGTTGCATCCTCTCAAATACGGAAGCTACTTTACAAATAAAAAAGAGTTATTTGCAATAATAAAGGCAGAAGAAGATTTTATCCTAAGTTCACCTGGAACAAACAATAGGCGGATTTGGATAGACTTGTACGAGACGAATCTTGATGATGAAGTTATTGACTGCCTCGTCACTCATCTTCAGGCAATAAGACATAAAATACTAAAATTGAGTTTAGTTGGCTGTTCAGTTAAAGATAAAAGAAGAATCTCCAGCTTAATGAAAAGCAGAAACTGTGATCTGGCAGACAAAGCAAGGTACTTCCGTGATCCGGAGGATGCCAAAATGTGGCTTATAGGTGAAAAAAACAGATAAAAACGTTCTGGAACTTTCTGTAAGCTCACACCGGAAAGTCAACTGCATAAACCCTATCCGCATTTATGCAGTTGCTAATCCCAGTACCCTGTTGAAGTTCTTCAAGTTATTATACGGAGTAATAATTGGATAAATATTCTGGATACTTTCATTACCCAGGCAGTATTTCGTGAAATTTGCAAGTGTTCCTGACGGACCTAAATCAATATAAACAAACTTATCCGGTTTTTCAACTTCTTTAATGGCGTCTGCGAAATTAACCGGTTTCCTTACTACCTCCCAGAAGTAATTATCTTCAAAAGACAGCTTGCGTCCACCGGACATGCATGAAATCATCAAATAATGTACCGCCCATTCCTTTAGCCTGATCACCCTGTCCCGGAAAAACAATTGTTGACATACCTTTTACCTTCCTCCCATATAATATTGGCTCTATAAATCTTTATTGGTCATATTCAATACTCATTAAGGTTTCCTGATTCTTCACGGTACATCCTTCCTTAACCAGTATTTTTCCAACTACACCATTCCTGTGGGCAAACACATTGATTTCCATCTTCATGGATTCCAGGGTTGCCACTATGTCATTCTTTTCTACCCTTTGGCCTTCCGCCACATGAACGGCTATAATCCTTCCCTGCATCGGGCTTATTATCTGTTCCTTATTGCTGCTGTCATCAAATACGAAATCCGGAAGCCCGTCTCCTATCCCATCCTTATCCTCTGCAGAATCCGGCACGATAGCTTCCCTTTCATCCACAATGCATACCATGTTGTCATCGACTTCAATGCCGTAACGTGTCTTCCCCAATATTACTTCATAAACCATTTTCATCCCCCTATTTCATATACATTCCTTATCTTTATGTTTTCCGCACTTTTCCCGGTCCGGTATGCAATAATGGCCCTTAATTTTTCTTTCGTAAGCTTTGGTAATTCTTCCGTAACTTTTATCCAATCGCTATTTATCTTACCTGCCGCGGACTCTAAGAATCCATACCGTTCCCCTTTTTCCGTATCTCTGCCGGCTAGGAAGCTGTCTCCCATTCCGGGGAATAGAATGGTAGTCAGTATATCGCTCCTGCCATAGTTTTTATCCAGCAATTTCAGTTTCTGTATTTCATATTGGCGGGGCAGTTTCTTGGACAATCTTGTCCTGGGGAAATCCTCTTTTCCAACGAGTCTTTTCATCAGCTTTTTATCCACTTCTCCGGGCGGCGTACCATATTCCCCCTCAAAGTAAGCCTTTACTTCTTCAATTACCTGCTTATAACGTTCCCCCAGCATCACATTTACAGTCGCCTGTGTACCGACCATCTGACTGATAGGCGTCACTAAGGGAGGATATCCCATATCCTTTCTTACATTGACAACTTCGTTTAGTACATCATCCATTTTGTTTTCAAGGTTCTGCTGCTTTAACTGGGACAGCAGATTGGAATACATACCGCCGGGTATCTGATTGTCTATGGTTTTAGGCCTTGTCAGAAGGACTTTTGTTTCCAGCAGGCCGCTTTTGATGCCTTTCTCCATAATACCTGCAAAATGGTCGTTAATCCTCTCCAGCTTCCTTCTGTCCAGGGAAACTTCCCTGCCCATATCTTCCGCCACCCGTACCATTATTTCAGTAGCCGGCTGAGAAGTCCCTCCGGAAAAGCTTGATATTGCAGTATCAATGATATCCACTCCCGCTTCTATTGCTTTTAAATATGTCATATAGGCATATCCCGTACTGCAATGGGAATGCAGTATAATTGGCAGGCTTGTGGCCCTCTTTAACTTGCTGATAAGTTCATAGGCCGCATTTGGAGCCAATATGCCTGACATATCTTTAATACAGATTGACTTCGCACCGATTTCCTCCATCTGCTTCGCCAGGCTGATATAAGAATCAATCGTATGAACAGGACTGACGGTATAGGATATTGCACAGGAAGGGTGTGCGCCGCACCGGTTCGTCTCATCGACTGCCACTATTATGTTTTCAATGTCATTAAGGGCATCAAAAATCCGGATAATATCAATTCCTTTTTCAACGGAATTATAGACGAACTTTCTTACAACATCATCGGAATAATGCTTATATCCGAGCAGGCTCTGCCCTCTTAAAAGCATTTGCAGCTTTGTATCCGGCATGGCCTTTCTCATTATCTTCAGTCTTTCCCAGGGATCTTCCTCCAGGTACCGGATACAGGAATCAAAAATAGCCCCGCCCCAGCATTCAACGGAATAATATCCCGCTTCCCCCATAATATCCAGGATACTTTCAAAGTTTTCCCTTGGAAGCCTTGTTGCTATCAGTGATTGATTTGCATCCCGCAATACGGTCTCCGTTATATTTAGCTTCATACTCCCTCCATCATCATAAAGGTATATTGCCGTGTCTTTTCCCGATAGTGACCGGCGCTGCTTTTCCTTTTAACATCTGCAGGCTTAATCCAATCCGGTCACGCATCTCGCCAATCTCTATTATTTCATCTATATAGCCCTGCTCTGCGGCTGTTTTTGCATTCAAATAATTTTCTTTATACTCAGCCACCTTTGCCCGGAACAAACTATCGTATTCCTCTGTGGCGGCACTTTGAAGCTCGCGCCTGTTTATGATGCTCACGGCACCCTCTGCTCCCATAACGGCAATCTCGGCATTTGGCAAGGCAAATACAAAATCAGAGCTAAGATGCTTGCTTCCCATTGCAATATAAGCTCCCCCATGGGCCTTTCGTAAAATGACCGTTACTTTTGCAGTGACTGCTTCCGCATAAGCGAACAGCAGCTTGGCCCCATGCCTTATGATTCCGTTATGCTCCTGCTCAATCCCCGGCAAATAACCCGGTGTATCTACAAAAGTAATCAACGGAATATTAAATGCATCACAGAACCTTACAAATCTTGCTCCCTTATCGCTTGAATCGCAATCCAGCGCTCCTCCGTTGTTCTGTGGCTGGTTTGCAATAATTCCGACTAATTCCCCGGAAAGCTTTGCAAATCCAACGACCAGGGAAGTGGCAAAATTCTCATGGATTTCAAAAAAGCTATCCGCATCAGCGCAGCAGCCTATGATTTTCTTCACATCATAGGATTGCTTCTCGTTAGACGGGATAATGCCGCTAATTTCATCCCTTCCTACTGTATTGCCTGCATTCTTATCAAAGGTTTTCGGACTTTCGCCGGTACAGCAGGCAGGCAGGTAATCAACTAACCTCCGGACTTTTTTAAAGCATTCCTTTTCGCTGTTGCAGATAACGTGGGCCACTCCGGATATACCGGCATGTACTTTTGCCCCGCCCAGTTCTTCAGCCGTACATTTTTCTCCTGTGACGCTCTCGACAACCGACGGGCCTGTTATGTACATATTGCTGATTGAATTGACGCAGAATACAAAATCATTGATTGCCGGTGAATATGCCGCCGCCCCTGCACAGGGTCCTAACACAACGGCAATCTGCGGAATATAACCGGAGGCCCAGGTATTGTACTTCATTATTTCCCCGCATCCGGCCAGGGAATTAATTCCCTCATTTATTCTGGCTCCCCCCGAATCATAGATTCCGACCACCGGACATTTACAGGAAATAGCCATTTCTATCAAATGAGCAATCTTTCTGCCATGGTATAAGCCTATGGTTCCTCCGCTTAAAGAAAAATCCTGTGAAAAGACAAAAACCTCTTTTCCATTGATTTTTCCATGTCCTGTTATAACTGCATCATATGCAATATTGTTCTCCCCATGAATCCTGCTTCCAATTTCGCGGAATGAATCTTTATCCAGTAATAATGATATCCGCTCTATTGCATGATACTTTTTCTTATCGTGCTGATATTGTACGTTATACTCCATTTTCCACCTCATACGGTAAATTTAGAGGGCATCCTCCGGATATCCGCCTCTCATAATTATGTATTTTTTCCCAGCTTCTCCTAAAATCATATAAAAACCTTTTATTAACTGCAATTACTTTTTGATTCGATTTTTGTTATTTTTTGTTGCTTATCATTGTTTTCGCACTAAAAAACGCTGCAGAAAGACTAAAAATATTAGTCTTCCTGCAGCGCCTCTTATTGCGGTGAAAAGGTGCTTACTAGAGCACCTTCCATTTACCTTCTTTTAAAAAATATTCTGCATTATCCGAAGCCATTATTGTTACCTGATCCGGGTATCCCATAACTTCAAGCAGCTTTATAGCATTTTTTGATACTGCCCTTCCCTTCATCAGCTTATAGTCAAACAAAACATTATTGTCTGCAATCTGCTCCTTAAAATGATAATTCGTATAATAGTTCTCCAGGATATGTGTGAGTTCTATATCGTGGGTAGCCGCAAAGCAAACCGTATTTGTGCGGCTTAAGTAATAGAGAATCTGGGTGGATGCAGCGATCCGTTCCAGGGTATTCGTTCCTCTAAGCACCTCATCTACAAAACATAGTGTGGGTATTTTCTCATCTATCTGGTCTATGATTCTCTTTAGCGATTTTATCTCAACAATATAATAGCTTTCCTTTCCCAAAAGGTTATCCTTTAACGCCATAGAAGAAAGCACCTTAAAATAACTGGCTTTGTAGCTGCTGCTTAAAGAAGTGCAAATCGTCTGGGACAAAATAGCATTGACAGCTAAGGTCTTTATAAAGGTTGATTTACCGGAAGCATTGGAGCCGGTTATTAAGACAGAATCATTTGTATGGATGGAATTTAGTACAGGCTCCTCTATCATAGGATGATAGATGTCTTCCACCTCCAAAAAAGGCCCTCCTTCACCGGTAAGATCAGGGATGGTATAAAACGGCATCATCTTTCGAAAAGAGGCTGCCGCAATGCAGCTTTCCATCAGCCCTATGGTTTCATATATTGTATTTAAATCTTTACGGTTTGCTTTAAAGCAGTCCAGCATGGAATAAAATTTTATTAAATCAATATGAAAAAGAATCTTGATATAATCCAAAAATATCTCCGAAAGATCACCGCCGGCACTTTTTGTTGTTACCAGAAAAGACCTCTTTGTGAATTTAAGAAAAACTTCCTTGGTTTTTTTTAGTGTAGCGGTATATTCACTGATTTCAGGAATATTAAGCTTTATTATAGTGTTAACACCGTCCAGTAACCGTACAATATAAGCACATACGGTAAAATATAGCTCAATCTTTGCTTTTTCCCTGTAATACTGGTAAGTATTATTGCCAAGCATTAATACGGTCAATACTCCTCCGACAGCCGGGCTAACCGCTATCAGCGCTAATGATGCTACCAAACCAATCCCCATAAGAATATGGGGCCAGGTACTTTTGGTTTCAAGCCCCTCCAAACGGTTAATGTATTCATGTACGGAAACATTTCTGATTTTACCCATCTTGTACAGTGCCAGCTGCAGGGACAGCCTTTTCTCTTCATTATCTGAAAAGAAATTCATAAGCCGCTCTCTTTCCTTTAGCTTCTCCTCACTGAATTCCAGCTTATGAAGCAGTGCATACAGATATTCTTCTCCAATGGCACTGCCTGTATTATTAATCAGCATAAAAATCTCTTCCATACTGATATCATTCCAGGTAATATTATCCACATCATTCGTTTTATCGGCCTGTGAACGGTAATAGGCAGATAAGGATTGAAATTTCTCGGTAGTATATTCCTCCTCCGGTACTTTTCCCCAGTCGTTAAGAAGCTTTTGCTTTAAGTTCCTGTACCATACCCTTTTATCATAGACTCCTTTAACTACAAAAACTGCAACTATTGCAAGAATACCTAATGCAATTTCCATCTGTTTCATCCTCCTGTTATTTGAGGCAGTAAATCATCTTCATACAAATGATTTATACCATCGGTATTAATTCAAGAAAGAGTCTGGCTTACCAGACTCTGGCGCTGATGCGCTGTCACGCAGTGACAACTTCTCTGGCGCATCATGTGCATCCCGCCCGTAGGGCTTTTGATCTTATAGGACGCAATTTCCTATAAGATCAAAAAGGGCTGCGTATTGCAGCCCTTCAACTCAAACTTATTAATCATTGATTACTCTTACAATTTTTATTGGTGAACGGTAATACATGTTAGAAATTTTTATGCCGGTTCTGGGATTACTTGCATGAATAACCTGTCCGTTACCGATATACATAGCAACATGACTGATATAACTTCCGCTTCCGTAGAACACCAAATCTCCTGGCCTGATATCGCCGGAATTAATGCTTGTTCCTGAATATGCCTGACTTCTGGAAACTCTGGGTAAGGAATAACCGAACTTCGAATAAATGCCTAAAGTAAAACCTGAACAATCTGTTCCGCTTGTAAGACTCGTACCTCCCCATACATAAGGATTACCAAGAAACTGCTTTGCATAGGCAATCATCTGTGCTCTGATACCGGAGGTTCCTGACGTAAGTTCATCAATTGTTACGGCCTTTTCCAACTGATAGGATAAAGCAATATACTGTCTTGCAACATATCCTTCATCATCATCAATCTTAACCTTAAGCCAGTCCGTAGATACCGAAGTAACCTCTAAATCTTCATTATTCGGCACACTGGTAACTACACTGCCTAAAAGACTTGGCTCTACTCTGACATTGAGAGTTTCTGTATTTACTGTTGCAACCAGACTTCCTACCTTCTTGGCAAGGGATACTGCTTTGTCTCCAGTAATAAGGAATTCTTTCTTCACATAACCTGTAACTTTGCCGGATTTGATTTTAACCCATCCGTCTTTATCTTCGTCTATTATTGTACATCCTGCGTTCTTTGGTAATTTACCGATAATCTTTTGGTCCTCACCGGGAGCCTTGCGGATATTAAGATGATTATCCACATTCGCTATACCAAGGTTATTATAGTCATAAGCGGCAACACTGGACTCCAGCGTGGCAATGGTAATCTCCGAGGAAGCAGCCGTATTGGCTGAATCATAATATTTATCCAAAGTCACGGATATACCTGCTAAAGGCTGTTCCCCATAGATGGCCTCAGCGCTTGTGTACTTGGTATTTAAGGCAAATAATAACGCACCGGTTACACAAAGGCATGAAATCTTTAAAAATCTGGTAGTGCTATGGTTCATTGGGTTCCTCCTGCTAGTTATCCCTCATCATTAATTATGTATTAGTATCTCCATAGTTGTTACAAATATGTTAAATTTATTTCTAAGTTATTATATCAATGGTTCATAGTTTTGTCAACACTTTGCCTTAATTTTGATAAATTCTCTTTAATTTATTGTAAGTATTTCCAGTAAAGGGGATTTTTATACCCAAATAGAAGGCCGGGAACGGATTGTCTATTCTTAATTTGTAGAATAATATCGAAAAAACAGAAAAAGCGCCATGAAATTCATGACGCTTTTTCTATTTCCTCTTATATGATAATACAGATAATTCCTCCATTGCTTTCATTAATAATCTTTTGCATGGTTTCCTGAAGCTTTATCTGGCTTTCATCCGTCATCTTGCTGATTTTGGTATTAATTCCATCCTCTACAAGCTGTTGAATAGACTTTCCATAAATATTGGTTTCCCAGATTCCTTCCGGATTCTCGGAAGCATTCTTTCGAATATAGTTAATCAGGTCATTGGCTTGCTCTTCGCTTCCTACAATAGGGGCTATCTCAGTCTCTATCATTGCCTTTATCATATGCACCGATGGAGCCGTCGCGCGGATCTTAACACCGTATTTATTCCCATGTCTCATGATTTCAGGCTCTTCGATAAGAATTTCTTCCCTCCCAGGATTTACTACGCCGTATCCTTTCTGGCGAACTTCTTCACAAGCTCCGGCAACCTTACCATATTCCTTCTTAACCTCTGCTAATTCCCTGATCGTATTGATGAGCTGGTAATCATCTGCTATGGTCACTCCGATAAGGTCACTTAAAATATTATAATAGTAGGAATCATCAAACTCGACATCAACTTTAACCGAACCGTTTTCCATCTCAATCTTATCAATTTTAAAACGGTTGACATACTTACTGTCCGTAATCATATTGTCATTTTTCACATCATTGATTAAAGTAATACCCTTTAACAATTGCTTTACAGAATCAATCAAGTCAGCCTTAAGCCAATGATCATCAGGAAGTATTTCCGCCCATTTCGGAGTATAGAAATTAATTTCTGATACCGGAAATACCGAAAGGATATTGGTCATAACATGGTTGATATCTTCTTTTCTTAACTGCTCACAGTTTACAGGTATACAGTTTACATTGTATTTTTGGGTGATGTCATTGGCAAGATTCTGACTGCTTTCGGAATAGGGCCTGTTGGTATTGAGAAGCACAATAAAAGGTTTTTTTAATTTTTTAAGTTCTCCGATTGTTTTTTCTTCCGCTGTAACATAATTCTCCCTTGGAAGCTCTCCGAAGCTTCCGTCGGTAGTGACTACAATCCCTATCGTAGAATGATCGTTAATTACCTTCTGGGTACCGATTTCTGCTGCCTGGGTAAATGGAATTTCATAGTCATACCAGGGTGTCTTTACCAGACGCTCCTGCTCATTTTCAATATGTCCGGCAGCACCTTCCACCATAAAACCTACACAGTCAATCAAACGTATATTTACTTTTGTATCATCTCCCAGTTGAATCTGGGCTGCTTCCTTGGGAATAAATTTAGGCTCCGTGGTCATTATGGTCTTACCGGCAGCACTTTGCGGCAATTCATCAATTGCCCTTTCCTTATTGTTGACATCGGCAATATTAGGAATTACCAGCAGATCCATAAACCTCTTTATAAAAGTTGATTTCCCCGTTCTTACCGGCCCCACCACACCTATGTATATGTCACCGCCTGTCCTAGCCTTAATATCATTATAAACATCATATATCTGGCCTGACGTATCCAGTGACGAATATTGGTCCAACATACACATCCTCCTTTCGGTTATACTTAAGAATATGCAAGAGGATATCAAATAATGAATTCAATGTTTAATTTTTACATTTTAGAATTATTTCAGCTATAAAAAAGGCTTTGAACAGATGATTACACATCCATTACAAAGCCTTGTTTACCCTATTATATTATTTCTTCCACTGAAGCTCTGAATACTCTCTTCTCTTATCTCTTAAGAGTAAGTCCGATACCGCCTCAAGAGCCGGTTTATCCTCAAATAATATCTGATTTACCTGTTCTACGATAGGCATCTCTACCTCATATTTCTTTGCCAGTGCAAGAGCGGCTTTGGCAGAGTAAACTCCTTCTACCACCTGCTTTACTTCCTTCATGGCTTCTTCCATGGTATAACCTTGTCCGATAAGATAACCTGCATTACGGTTTCGGCTGTGTTTACTGGTGCAGGTCACAATTAAATCTCCAACACCGGAAAGCCCGGCGAAAGTCTCCATTTTGCCGCCCATGGCAATGCCTAAACGGCTGATTTCTGCGATTCCCCTTGTCATAAGTGCTGCCTTTGTATTATCGCCAAAGCCCAGGCCGTCAGCCATACCTGCTGCCAATGCTATGACATTCTTTATGGAACCTCCAAGCTCTATACCGATTACATCAGGACTTGTATATACGCGGAAACGTTCAGTCATAAATACATCCTGAATAAAATGTGCCGTATCCTTTGAATCCGCTCCCACAACACAGGTCGTGGGAATTCCCCTGCTTACTTCCTCTGCATGGCTTGGTCCTGAAAGAACCGCCACATCGGCCTGGGGAATCTCATCCTTTAAGATATCCGTTAAGGTCTCAAGGGTATTCTCTTCAATACCCTTACCGACATTGACAATTATCTGATCCTTTGCAATAAAGCTGCTTGCGTTTTTGGCAGTTGCACGTACATAGGGGGAAGCTACGGCAAACACGATTAAATCCTTGTTTTCACAGGAAGACTTCAAATCCCCGCTAATACTTACACTGTCCGGAAGCTTGATTCCTGGCAGCTTATCCTTTAATTCCCTGTCTGCAGTTAATTGTTCTACTTCACTCTTTAAAGCCGACCAAAGTACAACTTCATGACCGTTATTTCCAAGTAAAATAGCGATGGCCGTTCCCCACGCGCCTGCACCCAATATGCTTATCTTCGACATGAACACTTCTCCCTTACTTTTGTTCTATTTTTACCTTTTGTCCAATTTTATTCTCAGTTCCATTCATAAGCCTCTTGATATTCGCCCTATGTCTGATAAAGGCCAATACCGTAAAGATAATACTTATCAGAAGCATATGTAGATCTCCCGGATAAAAAACCAGCACTCCAATGGGAAACAGGAGTGAGATTAACAAAGAACCTACTGAAACATATCTGGTTATGGCAACAGAGAGAAGAAATACGACGAAAGCCGCCAATCCAATTCTCCAGTCAAAGGCCAGAATAGCACCTCCTGTAGCCGCAATTCCCTTTCCTCCCTTAAAATTCAGCCAGAAAGGGAAGTTGTGGCCTATCACAACCCCAAGGCCGGTGTAAAGTGCCAGTAAATGAACATATGGTTCATTCTTAAAAATAACAAACGTAATTATTAGAATTGGAATAAATGCCTTTAGAGCATCCCCTAAAAAGGTAAGAATTCCTGCCTTTATCCCTAACAGACGCATGGCATTGGTAGTGCCTGCATTTCCGCTTCCGTATTTTCTGATATCAATATTATTTGCTTTTCCAATAAAGTAAGCAGTCGACAAACAGCCGCACAAATATCCTAAAATTAAGCATATTATTATGTTTTGCAGCATCTTATTCTTTTTCCTTTCGCTCCCTGATGAAAAATTTAAGTGATGTTCCTGAAAATCCGAAGGCTTCCCTTATTTTATTTTCAATATATCTGGTGTAGGAAAAATGCATCAGTTCTTTGTCATTTACAAAGATAACAAAGGTCGGCGGTTTGATGGAAACCTGGGTGATATAGTATAATTTCAGTCGTCTTCCCTTGTCGGAAGGCGGCTGCTGAAGAGCTACGGCTTCCGCCATAATCTCATTCAATACTCCGGTAGCAACTCTTAAATTCTGGTTCTGGATAACCTTTTCAATCAAATCAAACAGCTTATTAAGCCTCTGCCCCGTTAGCGCTGATATAAATATCATTTCTGCATAGGACATAAAGGAAAGGACGTCTTTTATTTCATTGGTGTGTTTATAGATCGTTTTATCATCTTTTTCAACGGCATCCCACTTATTTACCGCTATTATAATGCCCTTACCGCGTTCATGAGCGATTCCTGCAATCTTGGCGTCCTGCTCAGTTACACCTTCCTTGGCATCAATTACCAGAACTACAATATCCGCACGCTCAACAGCTGATACGGTTCTTACGATACTAAAGCGCTCCAGCTCTTCTTTAATTTTACTTTTTCTCCGAAGTCCTGCGGTATCAATAAAGATGAATTCCTTGCCATGGTATTTAACCGGGGTATCAATGGCATCTCTCGTGGTACCGGCAATTTCAGATACAATTACCCTTTCTTCACCAATAAGCTTATTGATGATAGAGGATTTCCCGACATTAGGCTTTCCTACAATCGCAATACGGGGGCGGTCATCCTCCTCTTCCTTTAAATCAGCAGGGTTAAAATGGCTGATAACCTCATCTAACATATCTCCAAGTCCTAACTTGGAGGAGGAGGATACCGGATGAGGGTCTCCAATTCCCAGGTTATAGAATTCATAGACATCCGGCATTAATTTATCGAAATTATCTACCTTGTTTACCACAAGAACAATTGGTTTTGTTGAGCGTCTTAACATATCCGCTACCTTAAAGTCATTATCTACAAGCCCCTGCCTTACATCTACAAGAAATAAGATAACATCCGCTGTCTGTATGGCAACTTCAGCCTGCTGCCTCATATAGGAAAGAAGCACATCATTGCTCTCCGGCTCAATTCCTCCCGTATCAATCATGGTGAACTGCTTATCAAGCCACGTAACATCGGCATAAATTCTATCCCTGGTGACACCCGGGAAATCCTGGACAATGGCTATCCTCTCGCCTGCCAGGGCATTAAACAACGTTGATTTGCCTACATTAGGCCTTCCGACAATTGCAACAATCGGTTTACTCATTTTATAAAAATTCCTCTCTTTTATTTGCATGTTAATGTATGACTGCATCCACTAAGGATTTTCCGTCTGATTTTACAATACAAACTTTATTTGTAAAGCCTTTTCTCTATTACTTAGATAGTATATCAGCTATAGGAATAATTATCAAATATATTTTGTCAAAAAGCCACCGTATATTGACATTACAGCCACTAAAAGCGCATAATATTTCTGGATATTTTACAAGGATATTGATACAAAAGAGAAAGGCATGGCTATTAATATGAAGATTGAATTAAAGCACAGCCTTACCGTTGAGGACTACAATGCCGTAAGAAAAAGTGTGGGTTGGAAGGAAATACCTTCCAAACAGGCTAAAAGAGGTCTTTCCAATACTTATTATCTTACTGCTGCCGTCATAGACGGACAAACCGCCGGTATGGCACGCTTAATCAGTGACGGAGGATATGTGGCTTATATTGCGGATGTGATCGTAAACCCGGAATATCAGGGCCAGGGTATCGGCAGGATGATTTTGAATGATATAATGGATTATATAAAGAATACCCTGTCACAAGGAGAACAGGTTATGGTTATTTTGGTTGCCGCAAAGGGAAAAGAAGAATTCTATGAAAAGTTTGGCTTTATCAAAAGACCCAATGAAGAGTACGGAGCCGGCATGACCCTCTTGTTATAGGAAAAATTCCTTATAAGGTTGACTTACCATTTCTCCCATGCTATAACTAGATATGTGTAAAATGAGGAAATTCTGTTATCGTGACAGTTAGGAGGACAAGCAATGTCTGATAATTCAGTAAAAACCCCTGTAGCACCTTTGAGAATATTATCTCTAGATGGCTTTCGCTCTATGGCAGAAAAGGTGGACAAACATATTTCCGCTTCCAGAAAGGCAAAAGAAGAAGCCTCTCCCGATAATTTCTCATTTACAGGGTATTATAAAGAAAGTTACCTTGTTGATGCAAGCGTACCCCGTTTCAGTTCAGGAGAAGCCAAGGGTATAATCAATGAAACCATTCACGGCACCGATCTTTTTATCCTTGCGGATATCAGTAACCACTATCTGACCTATAATCTGCATGGCACGGAAAACGGTATGTCACCGGATGACCATTTTCAGGATTTAAAGCGTCTTATTGATGCCTGCAACGGAAAAGCCAGAAGAATCAATGTTATACTTCCTTTACTCTACGAAGGCCGTCAGGATAAGCGAAATGCTTTAGAGTCACTGGACTGCGCCACTGCTTTGCAGGAATTAGTACAGATGGGCGTTAAGAATGTCATAACCTTTGATGCCCATGACGGAAGAATACAAAACGCCGTCCCTCTGGAAGGCTTTGATAACTTTTATACCTCCTATCAATTTTTGCAGGCATTATTACATACAGAGGATGGTATATCCATTGAAAAGGAAGACTTCATGGTAATAAGCCCTGATGTGGGCGGTATGTCAAGAGCCGTATTCTATTCAAATATTTTAGGTGTAGATATGGGAATGTTTTATAAAAGACGTGATTATTCTGTTGTTAACGACGGTAAGAATCCCATTATCGCCCATGAATTCCTGGGAGGAGATGTAGCCGGAAAATCTGTTTTTATCGTAGATGATATGATTGCTTCCGGTGAAAGTGTCTTAGAGGTCGCCGCTGAATTAAAGGCAAAGAAAGCCGAAAAAATCTATATCTCAGCAACTTTCGGGCTTTTTACCACCGGCTTTGACCGGTTTGATGAGGCCTTTAAAGAAGGTATCATTGACAGGGTATACACAACCAACCTTATATATACTCCAAAGGAGCTGATAGAGAGGACTTACTATACGAATGTAGATGTCAGCAAATACCTCTCCCTTATAATTGATACCATCAACCATGACAGCTCTGTGGATGGCATTATGAATTCCGGCGGACTAATAAGAAAGCATCTGGCAGAATACAGGGAAAAGTGTAAAGGTACTCTCTAAAGTTTCCCCTACTCTGTTAACATCAAAAATGCCGCTAAGGTTCCCCTCTTTCCTTTTGATGCCCGGTGTGAAAATAAAAGGTCAGAATGACAGCAGGTACATAAACCGCTGATATGGATATTTTCTTCTTTTAAGCCTGCGGCTTTTAAAATGATACGGTTTACTTCCCATAAATCCAGTTGGTATCCGCCAGCTGGATTTTTTGTAAAAATTCTGCTATACTCACCATGAAGTTCCTCACTAAATTCTTTTCTGAATTCCTCTGCCACTTCCCTGCTCACTTCATAGCAGTCCTTACAAATAGAAGGTCCGATCAATGCTCTTATGTGCTCGGGTTCGGAACCAAATGCCTCCTGCATGGCAGTTACAGTCTTTAATCCCATTCTCCCCACTGTTCCTCTCCAGCCGGAATGGCTAAGCCCTATGGCAGGCTGCTTCGTATCCACAAAATAAAGAGGTACACAGTCTGCATAAAAGGTCGCAAGAGGTATTCCCCTCTCTTTCGTAATAAGTCCGTCAACATCTTCGTAATCTCTTGGCAGATATAATCCCTTGCCCTTATCACTGTTCTCGACCAGACGAACATTTGTTTTGTGAACCTGATGGGTTGCTACCACATCCTTATAAGGGACCTCTAAGCTTCTGCAGATTCTTTTATAATTTTCATCTACATTTTCCTTCTCATCCCCTACGGAATAGGAAAGATTTAAAGATTCAAAATAACCCTCGCTCACCCCTCCAAGCCTTGTGGTAAAGCCATGCTTGATAAAAGGAATATCCGACAAATGAGCAAAGGTCAAAAAAGGCGTTTCTTTTTCTGTATGCAGCGTTACATTTTCATTATTTTCAAACAATTCCCATGCCTCATTTCCAGCTATTTAGTATTGTGCATCAAATGCATTCCGTATTAAGGTCACTTCTTCTCCCACAATTCCAATCACATCAAACCGACAGGGAGTGTCCTCTGGTATATGGTTTATGTACATATAATATCTGGCTGCCTTGCAGATATTTCTTATCTTTTTTGAATCAATGGCTTCCAGAGGGGAACCGCTTTGCAAATCCTTACGGTATTTTACCTCAATAAATACAAGAGCCTCTTCTTCCCTCGCTATCAGGTCTACTTCCCCGGACCGGGTAAAGAAATTGGCGGCAAGAATCCGGTAGCCTGCCGCTGTAAGGTAAGCTGCTGCCATTTGTTCCTTTTCACTTCCTACGGCTCTTTTATTGTACATAACCCTTCCCTGTCTTATTACTGCTTTTTGTTCTTAAAATTCCAAACTAATAACATCAGAAATTCCACTGGCCTGGGAGTTTTAACTTTTCCATATAAGGAAACTGCTTATCATATTCTTCCACTTCCGAAACATTCAGATTCTCAAAGACTTCCGATTCATAGAATTTCCCGCTTACATCCTTTAATCCATCCGGTACCAATTCCAGGCCCATGAAGGCATCAAAATTCTTTCCTTCCCTGGTGGTAATATGAAAATTATCACAGGTCAGGAAGCCATGCCTGGGATAGTATCCCGGTTCGCCAAATATGATAATCGCTTTATGTCCCTGTTCCCTTGCCAGCTCAAAGGTTGTCTCTAGGAGCAGCTTTCCGATTCCCTTATTCTGAAGTTCTTTATCGACACACAAAGGCCCGAAAGTTAAGACCTCTGTCTTTTGCTCTCCATTATCAACATATGCCTTTGAATACATGACAGTACCTGCAATTTTACCGTCTATTACTGCAACTCTGCTTATTTCCGGAATATAATCCTTTGAGAGGCGAAGCAGGTGCACCAGATAATGTTCATCACATCCCGGTACATGCAGGTTCCAAAAAGCTCTCTTCGTCATGCACTCTGTTTCATACCAGTCTTCCTTTTGTTCTTGCCTTATAACGATATCCACTGATATCATATCCTTTCTTTTCCGGTATTTTTATCCCATCATTGACCTGACCGATAAAGGCAACAGCTGTCCTTACTTCTCGAATTTGGCTTTCAGACGGTCCATATCATCTACGAATATCATAATTTCAGAAACGATCTGGTAAAGTTCCGGCGGTATATAATCTCCCAGATCAAGCTTTGAAAGGCTGTTCGCCAGTCTGCTGTCTTCATGGACTGGTATTTGGTTTTCCCTGGCTCCCTTTAATATCTTATCAGCCAGATATCCCTTCCCAGTGGCAATAATTCTTGGTGCTTCATCCTCTGGATTGTATCCAAGGGCAACTGCTGTCTTATTTTTAAATTTTTCACTATCCGAAGGTTTTTTTTCAGAAAATTCTTTTTTTTCCATAGAACTTTTCCCTCCTGACTAACACCAATTTATAAAAAGTTCTTTATGAAGCTTCTTCTGTGAAGCAAAGTCGGCCCGTATTTTTTCAAGGTTTCTATGTGTTCTGCTGAACCATAGCCTTTATTGGAAGCAAAGCCATAAGCAGGAAAAAGCTTGTCATAGGCTGTCATAATGCGGTCTCTGGTAACCTTTGCAACGATACTTGCAGCGGCTATGGAAACACTCTTGGCATCCCCTTTGATAATCGGTACCTGCTTAATGGCAACTTTCGGTATGGTTACGGCATCATTAAGCAATATATCGGGGGTCATACCTAGATTACCTATCGCCTGACGCATGGCTTCATAGGTTGCCTGAAGAATATTAATTTCATCAATTTTCCCCGGAGGTACGGAACCGACACCTACATAAAGAGCCTTCTCCATAATCTCATCGTAAAGTTTTTCTCTCATCTTTTCCGATAACTGTTTGGAATCGTTAATGTATAGGATATCACAATTCTTTGGCAGGATAACGGCAGCCGCCATAACCGGACCGGCTAAGGGACCTCTGCCAACCTCGTCAATGCCACAGATATAAGAATATTCCCCATACTTTCTTTCAAAAGAAGTCATCTCGTATATTCGTATCTTTTCCGCCTCTATTGCCTTTTGTTTCTTCTGATATCTGTCAATCAGGCTTTTTACGCCTGTTCTGGTATCTTCCTGATACTTTATAATAATATCGGCTATTTCCTCTTCCTTCGCCAGCAGAAATTCTTCTTTTATTGCCTGTATGCTCTTCTCCATGTAGTTTCTCCGCTATTTTTATCTTGCTATAAACTTTAGTTATCTGTTGGTATATTTAAGGCATCCTCTTCCCTTACCTGCTCTGCAGGAAATTCCAAAGTCACCTTGCCAAGCTTGGCATTTCGGAAATCATCTATAATAAAACTTGAGGCCCTTTCAAGGTCCAATTCCCCGCCCTTTAACAGGCAGGCCCTCTTCTTTGCTATCTCAGTCAGGTTTTCTTCCGGTGTATCACTTTCTGTAATTCCGTAGCGCTCTGTAAGCGCTCCTTTATAATTCTGTATAAGAAATTTAATCAATGAAATGCTTAAATCATAACTGTTTAAGATTTCTTCCCTAATAGAACCAATAAGTGCCAGATGAAGGCCTACCTTCTGATCCTCAAACTTCGGCCAGAGAATACCGGGGGTATCAAGAAGTTCAATGGATTTATTTAACTTAATCCATTGCTTTCCTTTTGTTACACCTGGCTTGTTGCCGGTTTTGGCCGCAGCCTTACCGGAAATACTGTTAATAAAGGTAGATTTACCAACATTGGGTATACCAACTACCATTGCACGCAGGGGTCTGTTCAGGATTCCCCTCTTTCTGTCTCTTTCTATCTTTGCTTTACAGGCCTCTATTACCGCATCATTTACTCTGCGGATTCCATCCCCCTTCTTTGAATTTACCAAAACCGCAATATATCCCTGGTTTTCAAAGTATTCCTTCCATTTCAGGTTCTGGCTGTCATCTGCCAGATCAGATTTATTCAACAGAATGACCCTGGATTTACTCCCTGCCATCTGATTAATATCCGGATTCCTGCTGCTAAGTGGAATACGTGCATCCACTAATTCGATGACTACATCGATTAACTTCATATCTTCCTGCATCATACGTTTTGCTTTGGACATATGACCGGGATACCATTGAAAATGCATTACTCCTCCTCCTTTGCAATGTTTAATTTATTAATAAAAGCAAAACCATTCTGTCTGATCCAGGCTTTGCCCAGTATATCTCCCGAAACGATGTTTCCGACATTCGCAAAACGGCTGTCTTCGCTGTTGTTTCGGTTATCTCCTAAAACAAAAAATTCATTCTCATCCAGCTTGATTTCCTCTTCTGCCAAGCCGGGGTTTTCAATCGGATCGTTTACAATCTTCTCCGTTAACGGTTCACCGTTAATGTAGATCTTGCCTTCCTTTATCTGTACTGTTTCACCAGGCAGTCCAATGATCCTTTTAACATTCAAATAACTGTGCTCTTTATCGGATTGCTTAAACACGATAACGTCAAAACGCCTGGGCTGATGAAAGACATAGGAAAATTTATTAATTATTATCTTATCCTGGTCCATCAGCGTCTTTTCCATGGAATCTCCCGGCATGACCGTCTTTTCCAGCGCATAGTTGGCTATAAAATAGGCCAGACCAACCACGGCAGCAATCTCTGCAAACCATATGATCAAAGATAGAATTACCTTTTTTACAACAGGACCCTTATCCTCTTTTTCAAAATCATATCTCATTTTTCAACTACTCCCATGCATATCGCAGGCTTGACAGCAGATTGCCCGCAATCTGCGATACTGCTCAAATAAAACGTGTTTTACCGCATACACGGATAATAAAAGGGACAATACCATAAGTAGTTGTCCCTTCCCGTTTTTGGTCACGTGCTATTATTTTACGATTTCTTTAACTTTAGCTTTCTTACCTACTCTACCACGTAAATAATTCAACTTAGCTCTTCTAACCTTACCATGTCTGATAACTTCGATCTTTTCAACACTGGGGGAATGCAGGGGCCAAGTCTTTTCAACGCCAATACCATTAGAAGACTTTCTTACGGTAAATGTTTCTCTTGCACCGCCGTTCTGTCTCTTTAAAACAGTACCCTCAAAAACCTGTGTTCTTTCGCGGTTACCTTCTTTTACTTTTGCGTATACTTTTACAGTATCGCCTACGTTGAAATCTGTGATTTCACTCTTAAGCTGTGCAGCTTCGATTTCTTTAATAATATTATTCATTTTTGTGACCTCCTTTAAATTCGATGTTCTTAATACCTTGCCTCACAGAAATCTGCTTGTACAAATCCGTCAAAGGGCGTTGTATCAGAGGACCATCCCATCTCACAACATCTTACTATAACATGCCAATATAAAAAATGCAAGTAATTTCATAAGATAACTTTCGTTTAATTTAAAAAGGTGCACAGATGTAATACAACCTCTATAAGATTATACCCCCCTCGTACCCGTGCACCCATTTATAAGTATATCCTCGACTACCATAATAGTCAATAGACATTTGTGTCTATGCCTCGTCCAATCTGTCCGTTTTCTGCTCCAGTGTATGAAGGAAACGCTTTTCCTTTTCTGTCAGCACTGCCTTTTTAAGCATATCCGGCCGGTTTTTTAAGGTTCTTAGGAGGGACTGCTCCCTTCGCCATTCTTCAATTTTGGCATGATGGCCGGATAAAAGAACCTCCGGTACCTTTTTCCCTTCAAATTCTTCCGGTCTGGTATACTGGGGATATTCTAACAGGTTATCCTGAAAGGTCTCAAACTCTGCCGAGGTTTCGTTATTCAGCACCCCAGGCACCAGTCTGCTGATAGCGTCTATCATAACCATAGCAGGAATTTCCCCGCCGGTTAATACATAATCCCCAATAGAAATATTGTCTGTCACAATCATTTCCAAGGCCCGCTCATCAATTCCCTCATAATGACCGCACAGAAAAATGAGATTCTCTTCCTTGGATAATTCCTCTGCCATAGACTGATCAAACACCTTTCCCTGAGGAGTGAGATAGATGACTCTTGTAGTCTTCTTATCTTCTGCTTCTATCCGCTCTTTCACAGAACGGTATGCCCTCACTACAGGCCCGGGAGCCATAACCATGCCGGCTCCTCCGCCATAAGGGTAATCATCCACCCGGTTATGTTTGTTTTCCGAAAAATCTCTGATATCCACTGTATTTAATTGCAGGATTCCTTTTTCCAGTGCCCTTCCGGTGATACTGGCAGACAAACCCTGTCTTATCATTTCAGGAAATAAAGTCAGTACGTGAAAATTCATTTGTTACGGCCTTTCGGTATATTCTGCATTTTAAGTTTTTATGTTGATTCCAGTCCTAATCTATAGCAGACCCGGCATCAGATGTACCAGTATCCGCTTATTTTCTGCATCCACTTCTTTGATGCACTCCTTAATGGAAGGCAGGAGGATTTCACCTCCGTCCTTTCTGGTTACCACATAGACATCATTAGCACCGGTTGCCATTACGTCCGTCAAGGTGCCAAGCTCCTCTCCTTCTTCCGTAACCACCAGGGAGCCTATAATGTCGCAGATAAAATATTCATCCTCTGCAAGCTCCACTGCATTTTCTCTTGAAACCCAGAGATCATGCCCTTTATATTTCTCAATATCATTTATATTATCAATTCCCTTGAACTTCAGGATAGCCCATTGCTTAAAGAATTTTACCCCTTCTATTTCAAGTTCCATATATTCTTTACCCATGCTTAAAAACACCTGTTTTAACTGCTTAAAACGCCCCACATCGTCTGTTGTGGGGTATACTTTTACTTCCCCTTTTATCCCATGGGTAGCTGTTATTATTCCAACTCTTAAATAGTTTTCCATCAAAACTCCTTTTGTATCTGACATCAAAAATAAGAACCCATGACAGTTAGGATACGGAAAGAATTCTCCGGAAAATAACTGTTTTCCGGAAGGTTCTTTCTATTCACCTATTCCAGACAGGGTCCTTTAAAGGTTTATGATCATTATTGAAGTATTTCAACAACTACCTTTTTGTCATCCTTAGCAGCTGCTGCTTTTACAACGGTACGAATGGATTTTGCAATTCGGCCTTGTTTGCCGATGACCTTCCCCATGTCCTCAGGTGCAACCTTTAACTCCACAATAATGGACTGGTCGGTTTCCTTTTCTGTTACAACAACTTCTTCAGGGTGATCAACGAGTGATGTAGCAATTACTTTTACTAATTCTTTCATTACCCTACACCTCCAATGGAATATGACTTACTTTACCATAAATCGGAATTTACGGCAATACGCCATCATTCCTTAAAAATGTCAAACAGAAAATTATTTTGTAATTCCTGCTTTTTTAAATAAATTGCCAACTGTATCAGTAGGCTGGGCACCGTTTTGTAACCACTTCTTCGCTGCTTCCTCGTTAATCTTAAAAGCATTGGGTTCTTTCGTAGGATCATAAGTACCGAGTTCTTCGATAAATCTTCCATCTCTCGGGGATCTGGAATCTGAAACAACGATTCTATAGAAAGGAGCCTTTTTTTGACCCATTCTTCTTAATCTGATCTTAACTGCCATGATTTCACCTCCTTAAAATCTCAAATAAATATCTATTTATTGAAAAGTTATAATGTATTTATAACCTGACAACCTAAAATCCAAAGGGCATCTTAAATTTGCCTTTTTTCATACCCTTAGAGCCCATCATACCGGACATCTGCTTCATCATCTTTTTCATCTGGTCAAATTGCTTTACTACCTTGTTTACTTCGCTGATGTCAACGCCTGCTCCCAGGGCAATCCTCTTTTTTCTGGAAGGATTTAAAATATCGGGATTCGCTCTTTCCGCCTTTGTCATGGAATAAATAATGGCCTCCACTCCGCCGAATGCATCATCATCAACTTCAACGTCTTTTAACTGGCTTCCCATACCGGGCATCATCTTAAGGATATCATTGATACCGCCCATTTTTTTAATCTGCTGTAACTGATCCAGATAGTCATTAAAGTCAAATTCCGCTTTTTTTAACTTCTTTTCCAGCTGTTTGGCTTTTTCCTCATCAAAATCTGCCTGGGCTTTATCTATCAGTGTCAGGATATCTCCCATGCCAAGGATTCTGGAAGCCATACGGTCAGGGTAAAACTGCTCTAAATCTGATAGTTTCTCTCCCATACCTGCATAGAGAATGGGGCGCCCTGTTACTGCCCTGATAGAAAGTGCTGCACCGCCTCTGGTATCACCGTCAAGCTTGGTAAGAATAACACCGTCAATACCAATTTTATTCTGGAAATGCTCTGCTACATTGACAGCATCCTGACCAGTCATGGAATCGACTACCAGAATGGTCTGGTGAACCTGTATATTCTCTTTGATCTCAATGAGCTCATTCATCATGTCTTCATCAATATGAAGACGTCCTGCGGTATCCAGGATTACCACATTCATATTATTGCTCCTGGCATGCTCTAAGGCAGCCTTTGCAATATTAACGGGCTTATGTTTATCTCCCATGGAGAAAACAGGTACTCCCTGCTTATCGCCGTTTATCCTTAACTGCTCGATAGCAGCCGGACGGTAGATATCACAGGCAGCTAAAAGAGGTCTCTTGCCCTTTGCCTTAAACTTTCCGGCGAGCTTTGCCGTGGTAGTCGTTTTACCGGCACCTTGTAAACCGCACATCATAATAACCGTAATTTCATTACCGGGCTTAAAAGAAATTTCCGTAGTCTCGGAGCCCATGAGATTTACCATCTCTTCGTTTACTATCTTAATAACCATCTGTCCGGGAGTAAGGCTTGACATAACATCCTGCCCTACGGCACGCTCCTGAACGGTCTTGATAAAGTTCTTAACCACCTTAAAGTTAACATCAGCTTCTAACAAAGCCATCTTAACTTCCTTTAACGCGGTGGCAACATCCGCTTCGCTTAAGCGTCCCTTGCCTCTAAGGTTCTTAAATACGTTTTGTAATTTTTCAGAAAGGCTGTCAAATGCCATCCGGGAACCTCCTGCTTACATTCATCTCCAGATTTTCATAGTCCAAAATCAGATTGTTTACTATAGCACTTCTATCATATTTCTTGAAAGGGCAAGAACCTTTTCAAGGGTATCTTCCCTGTATTCCGTTTTTAACTCTGCAGCCAGACTGTGTATCTCTTCTGCCATCTGCCTGGTAGTCTCAAATTTATGAATCAGTCCAAGCTTTTCTTCATAATCCGTAAGGTGCTTCGAACATCTCTTAACAATGTCATATACCCCTTGCCTGCTGATTCCCTGCTCCTGTGCAATCTCTCCCAGGGAAAGATCATTTAAGATATAATCCTCAAATATCTGTTTATTATGGTTTTTTAACAGCTCTCCGTAAAAATCATAGAGAAGTGATAAATATACTTTTTCCTGCAGCTTCTGGCTGATATCTGTATTATCCATAAAAACACCCATGCATAAAACATCTGCTGGCAGATGTTTTACTGCCATAAATAAGAAGTGAAAATTGCTTTCTATTTTTCACATTAACACCCATGCATTTCGCAAGTTTACTTGCGAAACTGCCCAGATAGAAAGTGAAAAATGCTTTTTATTTTTCACATTAACACCACCTGTAAAGTTTTTTTCTTTACAGGTGGTAGTATATCTGATTATGATATGTTTGTCAAGAATTTTTTATTAAAATCCCTTCCGGTAAGTACTTAAGGCATACAAAATTACTGCATCAGCAAATCAGTCAAGGCATCGAAGGATATTTCATTTACACTTTCAAGCATACTTATGATATCCTGTCCAAAACTTCCATCACTGGAATAAGCCCCGCTGATTCCGCAGGCCATCGCTCCTATCGTGTCTGTATCTCCTCCTATGTTCGCAGCATATTCAGCACACAGCAGCGGATTTCCCTTTGCCAGATAGAACAGTGCTGCCGCCGCGGGAATACTTTCTGTTGACGATATCCCCGTCCCAATATAGTTATATATGTTTTTTAATGCTTCCGCAACAGAAAAATTATCTGCAAAATATTTTCCCATCTCCATTCTGGCTGTTATGGAAGGCTCTCCCGTTGAATTCCCATAATGCCTTCCTTTTTCGGCCATTTTTTTCATATACTCATATATATTGCCGATATTACGTTCTCCATGAACTGCAATGGCACCTCCGGCGGCAATAGCAACTGCCGCACTTATGGCAGGAGAGGTATAATGTGTTGGCATGCAAAGCTTTACAACCTCTTTTATTAATCTTTCTTCCTCTATGCCACCGTCCGTAATCCCTGCCTTAAGACCGATCGGAAGTATTTTCATTGCAGCCCCGTTTGTTACTCCCATTTTTCCGGTTTCCTCCATTGGCACTCCCTTTTCCAGAAGCTCTATAGCCTTGGCAGTACTTGGCCCAACTACTGCCTGGCTTTTGGACGATTCTTTTATCCATTTTTTAAGCTTTTGAATAAACAGTTTCGCATCTACTCTCCCCTGGTTTTCTGCCAGCATTTCAATTACAAGAATAGTATTTATCGTGTCATCGGTTACTTCTCCCCTTTTTAACCCGGCTGAAATAGAATTTTCCGGATGTCCGGGAAGAAACTTTTCGATCTTTCCGAACTTTTCTCTGATTTTTTCCGGCGGCCACATTTCAGCAGGCATTCCAAAAGCATCTCCATAGGCCACTCCTATCAATGCTCCCTTAACTCTCTTTATCATTTCTGGTCCCCCTTCCATAATAACAAGCTCCTTTCGTGAATATCAAAACTTCTTAGCGGATATTTGCTTTCATATTTATAGCCTCTTCAAGTGTTGGTGTGTGTCTTGCTCCGATTCCGGTACAGGTATATCCGGCACATAGCGCAGCAAATTCCATTGACTCTTGTATTGTCTCATTTTTCAGGCAATATTGATATAGGAAGGCTCCTATGTAAGAATCACCTGCTCCGGTCGTATCAATGGCATCAACCGGATAGATGGAAGCATAGTATGCTTTTCCCTGTTCATCATATGCAACCGAACCTTCTTTACCAAGAGTAAACAAAAGAATTCCTTTGCAATAATGCCTTAGGAATCCGGCACATTCTTCCAGGTTCGTTGTTCCGGTAAGCCCGTACAGCCCTTCTCTGCAGGGCGCAAAAACATCCACATATTGCAAGGCATCTAATATCTCATTTTTGGTAACCTTTAATCCTTCCATGGTTTCAAGACCTGCCTGCATATTGAATACTGTTTTTGCATCAGCCTCTTTCGCAGCCTTCAATGCCATAAGGGCCGCTTCTTTCGGAAGAAAATCCGTGTAAAATACTCTTGCTCTCTTAATGGACTGGATATTAATCTCTTCCGCCGAAAGTTCTAAAAATGCGTCTCCCATATTAAGCATTATAAATTTTCGTCCTGCATCGTCTATTACTAT
Source organism: Anaerocolumna xylanovorans DSM 12503 (assembly GCF_900143645.1). Taxonomy (GTDB): domain Bacteria; phylum Bacillota; class Clostridia; order Lachnospirales; family Lachnospiraceae; genus Anaerocolumna; species Anaerocolumna xylanovorans. The sequence goes on from NZ_FRFD01000003.1 coordinate 1,357,829, forward strand.
TTCCGTATGAAGGGTTGTTTTTCCTTCCTTTATAATCATATCCGCTGTGCTTACTTTTTCCGCTTCCAGACTTTTTAGAACCTCTTTTCCAAGGTCATCATCCCCCACAGCACCAATGTAACCGCATTTTGCCGTAAGGCGTGACAGCTGGACAATAACATTTGTCCCGCTTCCTCCCGGCTGCTTACTATTGCTTCTCACCAGACAAAAGCCATCTTCTTTTGGCAGCATATCCACTTTCATTAAAACATCCATTGCCAGCGTTCCCAATCCGCATACATCTATTATTTTTTCCATAGGATATTCTTCCTTTCTTTTTTGTTTTCAAAAAGCGGACAGAATATTCCTACCCTGCCCGCCAGTAAATTGACCTATTTTTCTGCTATTGTTATTCTTCTATACCGGGTATGGCTTCCGTTTTGTACGGAAACCCCAATGCCTCCCTTTAAGTATGGAGCATCTTCATCTTCAGCCACTAATATGCATTTGTCGTTTATTCTGGCTTCAATCCGGTTCCCCAAAACCACTACCTGTATCTTATATTCCTCCTGCTGCTTCCATTCAAATTCAGTTTCCGTAAGAATACGGTATCCATTTTCATTTTTAAGAATGGCTGCCTTGCCTTCCGGAAGAAGGCCCACTGCATAGGAACGTATGGCCCCCTGAACTCTTACATTTACCATGTGGTGCTGTCCGGTAAGGGGTGTTAAGAAAAAGCCTGCGCTATAATTGTCCCAGTCATATTTTCCTGTATAAGCTTCTCCAAAGTCGGCACAGGAGATGTGCAATTGTCCCTGTTTAAGATACATAAGACCTTTTAGTCTTGTAAACTGGCTGATTTCTCTATGCAGTCCTGTCCAGAATTCTTCTTTTTCCTTCGTGAACTCAATAGAATATGCCGGCTTGCCATCCGCATATAAATCATCAATGATTCCTGTAAAATCAAATACCTGGGTATGGGTACCGTGTACATGAAAGCATAGCCCTGCTTCCTTTATTAGTCCGCCTTCCAGACAGGGGATTTGAAAAGAAAGCTCTTTCCATTGTCCTTTCACCAGTTCAATTTTCTCCCCTTCGTATATAGTACCGGAATGAGCCTCCAGCACATAAAGGCTCACAGCTGCTTCACAGCTGTATTCCGGCAGGTATGCACTTCCATGGAGTACCTGTCCCGGATATATTACCGGCGAAAAGCAGGGGTCATACCTGCTGTCATGAAAATCAGCCGGTTCATAATATGTCTTTTTATATACATATATATTTTCTCCAGGTTCCATCGGCTTAACTGTAAATTTTAAAGCTCTTAAGCCTGTATACGCTGTTTCTTCCGTATTTGTTACTTCCCATTCCCTTTCCCTGCGCGCTCTTACATCTAATCCGTCTGTGCGTACACGGATAGAATGGGTAGAACCAGGATATTCAAAATGGCAGCTGTCTATCTTTTTCATTATAATCGTGTTCCATGGTTCCGGTATTTCTTCCCCGGCTATAGCATATGCCAGTTTCGCAATATAGGATGCTCCAAAAGGAATATCCATAATATTCAACGAACCAATGACACTGGAGCATACCAGGAAATCATGAACAGGCTTCCTCCACTTTTCATACGGAATCCCATTCAAACCATTTCTTACGCCCATAATAGTAGCCACATTTCCAACATTACAGTCAGTATCCCACCCACACATATTACAAATAGTCAAGGTTTTCGAAAAATCACCTTCACCATATAAAAGTGCCAGAATCATCACTGCTATATTAGGAATAATGTGGCAGTTTCCCGGATATCTGTCATATCCGAAGTTTTCATAAATGTACCTGAAGCACTCTCTCCAATCAGCAGGATGGTTCTCATAGTATTCCATAACCGCCTGTACAACTCTTGCATATTCACAATCCTCCGGAATATAAGAAAGTCCTTTTTGAATAATTTTTTTAATATCTTTTTCTTCAAAAGCAGCACTGATACAAACAGCTACAAAAATGCCGCCGTATATGCCATTGCCGCCATGTGTTACACTTGCTGCCTCTCTGGCATATTTTGCTGCCAGGTCGGTATTTCCGGGAGCTACCAGTCCCCATGTATCAATGAATATCTGTCCGCCGATTTGTTCTGCAACGGCACTTCCATTTTGCTCAATACTGCCGCTTCTTGGAGCCGGTATTCCATTTCTGATGTTTAAGTACGCCGTATGTTCTGTAGAAGTGCCATAACCGCCCCACCAGAAAAATCCATGTTCAAAAGGAGCATAGTTTAGCAGTGCATCTGCTACATCCTGGGCCTTTAAGTCAAATCCATTCCGTCCGTCTTCTAAAGCTCTTAAAAAGAAAAGGGGCACATTGCTGTCGTCGTCTGCTGCAAAGTCCCGGTAATCTACCGGATAACCCTCCATTTCGCCATATATATTCTTTATTTTATCATAAGTCCATCCTTCAATGGGCGCTCCAAGACGAATCCCGATTATTTTTGCCAGCCAGCCGGCGTATATCCCCTCGATATATTCTGTTTTCATATATTTTTCACTCCTTTCTTTCTGCCTAGTTAACCTTTTACACTTCCGCTGGTCATACCTTCGATAAATTTTCTGCTTAAAAATAAATATAATGCAATAACCGGAGCAATTGTAATTACACTGGCCGTATAAATTCTTGCCATATTTGATCCATATTCCCCTGTGAATTTTACAAAACGCGTTGCAACCAGTTTAAGACTTTCTGTTGTTATAAAGGTATTAGACCAGAGAAATTCATTCCATACACTGACAAATACCAGAATTGCTATTGTAAGAAACATGGACCTTGCAATTGGCAGCGTTATTTTCAGTAAACTGTCCAGCTCGCTGCATCCGTCTATCTTAGCGGCTTCCTCCAGCTCCCTTGGAATTCCTGCCAGAAAGGTCCGAAGCAAAAGCATGTTAAATGGTATCTGCATGGCCGTATAGACAATAATAAGGCTCCATCTTGTGTCTACCAGCCCCATTTTATTCATGACAAAATAATCCGGTACTATATAGAGGAATCCAGGCAATGAAATCGCTACAAAGAAATAAGCTGTAAAAAAGCCCTTCAATCGAAAATTCAGCTTACTGATTGCATATGCGCCTAACCCCACCACCACAAGAACAGCAATAATGACTATAAATGCCGTTAAAAAGCTGTTAAAGTAAGCTTGCCCATAACCGCCGATCAGCCAGGTATCCTTATAATTATTAAATACCCATTTTTGCGGTAATCCAAGAGGCATGATTTTACATTCCCTATCCGTTCTGAAAGAATTCAAAAATACCTGTATCAGAGGAACGGCTGCAAATATTGCCATGAGCAGCAAAAATATTCTTTTAATGATAAATGAAATCTGATATCCCTTGCGTTTTCTGATTCCATTACTCATCTTCCATTCCTCCTTTTTTGCTGATATACTTCTGAAGAAAATATAAAAGCACACAAACACCGCTTTGAATTACGCATAGAGCATTTGCATAACCTGCCCTGTATTTCACAAATGCATTTTTATAAATATAAGTAGACATAATTTCTGTAGAATTAGCCGGACCGCCATTTGTCATTATATATACATAATCAAAGGTTAGAAACGACCACATAATAGTCATGATTAATACAAAAGCAATAGTTTGTTTTATTCCTGGAATCGATACATGGAGCAGTTCCTGAAAACGGCTGGCTCCATCAACTCGGGCAGCTTCATATAATGTGGAATCCACCTGCTGCAACGCCCCCAAAAAGAGCACCAGTATAAATCCCCACCAATGCCAGTTATCCACAAAGGCAACTGAGTAAAGTGCTATTTTGGGATTTCCCAGCCATAAAACCTTTGCCAGGCCCTCCCAGCCTAATTTGTCAAAAACCTGATTTAAACCGTAATATGGATTCATATAGGCCGTCCATATTTTTCCTGCTACCGCTGCCGATATGATATATGGTATAAAATACACCGTCCGAAAGAACATCTGGGTCCGCCCCAGCTGGCTTACAATAATTGCTACAGTAAATCCCAGAATCAAAGGAACTGTAATGAATATAAGAAGCCACTGGATGTTATGCATTATAGATAATTTTACAATAGAATCCTGGAATATCTCTTTAAAGTTCTTTATCCCGATAAATTTCGCATTCCCCATTCCGTTCCAGTCAAATAAAGACATCACCAGCGTACTGAATGCCGGCGCCGTAACGATGGATACGTGGATTATAAATGCAGGGATAATAAATAGATATGGTACTACATGCCTTTTTTTAACTGAACTCATTTCGTCACCACCTGTTATGATTCTACTTTGTTCAAATAAAGGCACCGCACAATTATATCCATACAGCTATTTAATTGTGCGGCAGCCCGAATAATTAGTCCTGCATATTACGGAAGAACAGGGATTGTCTTATCTGTTATGGCTTTATCAATATAAGTCTGCGCTTTGGCAAGATAATCGTCCACCGATAATAATTCAAGGAATAAAGCATCTGTGTTTTCATTCATGTACACTCTCATATCAGAGGGATAAAAGGTCCAGGAGCAATAACCAATCTGATTATTTGTTTGTGCATCCATCAAAAGTTTGTACTGGTTATTAAGCTTCTCATCGATTCCTTCCAGTTTGCTGATATCAAACTCCTTTAAGGGATACGGCTGATATCCTGCTTCCCTGATGGACTGGTAATGCCTGTCAAGAGAAGTAAACAGATAATTTAGAACTTCAGCTGCCAGGTCCGGATTATCTGAATTCGCATTTATTGCATAGCCGCCGCCTGTTGCAAATGGCAGAATAGGTCCTATTCCTTCTTTTGCAGGCATCATTTCAGAATCCCAGTTACAGTCAGGGTATGTTGCTAACAGCTGATTGGAAGCCCATGTTCCGTCAATCATCATAGCAGCCTTTCCTTCTGCAAAAAAGGCAAGCATATCTTCGTTTGTAACGGACTGGGATGCTTTATCTCCAATCCAGCCATTCTTCCACCAGTCTACCATGGTTTGAAATGCATCCTTTATTGCCGCATCCGTATACTTCCCATTTCCTTCCATTGCTGCCTTTACGGCCTTAGGTCCTGCATAACAGCTTGAAAAAGTAGAATAAAGCCAGTCTACAGCGCCCTGATAATTAGAATTACCGAAAGCTATCGGAATAATATCTTTTTCTTTCACCTTCTTCATTAATTCCACCAGTTCATCCTCAGTTTGAGGTACTTCCCATCCATTTTTCTCCATTACATCCATATTATAGTACATTACCATTCCTTCAAAGGATGTCGGAAGAGAATACAGCTTATCATTATAGAAGCAGCTTTTATATGCCCAATCATAGAACAGATTGGCCCACCCATACTTCTCGGCATAATCTCCAAGCTCTAATACCCTGCTTCCTTTTGCAAACTCTGCCACATCCGTAGGCCCGTCCAAATCCATTATATCCGGCCCTCCTCCGCCTGCAACCTCTACCTGAAGGCTCTGCCTGTCATTATACATTTTTATCTCAATATTAACATCCGGAAACGCTTTCTTCAGCGGTTCGTCTATGTACTTTTCCCTTACAGCCACCTGACTATCATCTGCCAGATAGCATGATATAACTATTTTTTCTTTGTCTTTACTACTTTTTCCGGTATCTGCTGTACCGCTCCCACCTCCTGACTGATTTCCATTTCCACCAGAACTACATGCAGCCATTGTACACATCATTGCTGTTACCAAACACATTGACAAGATCTTTTTTAAACTTTTCATCATATTCCTCCTTAATATATTAGATTCTTTGAATCTCAAGGCCTCATAGAAAGCCTTCAGTACCAATAAAGGAAAATTATTGCTGCCAGTGCTTAAGTATGTCTTCCACCTCTTTTCTATCCGGGATGGAACTTTGTGCCCCCTTCCTTGTAACTGCAATGGAAGAAGCACAGTTAGCAAATATAACTGCCTCTTTAACACTCTTGCCTTCCGAAAGAGCTGTAACGAATGCTCCGTTAAAGCAGTCTCCGGCAGCCGTGGTATCAACGGCCTCCACTTTTCTGGCAGGATAAAGTGCTTCCATTTGCCTGCTGATATACAGTGTTCCCTTTTCTCCCAATGTGACCAACACATTAGGAACTCCCTTTTCTAAAAGAATGCGGGCTCCTTCCCTGATGTTTTCTGGTGATATTTTTGTCTGTCCGCTTAACATAATTAACTCTGTCTCATTTGGTGTTATGTAATCAATATTTTCAAAAATATCCTCGGGCAGCGTCTTAGGATTCGGTGCCGGAGCAGGATTTAAAATAACTGTTTTATTCAATTCTTTTGCCCGTCTTATTCCATACATAATGGTTTCAAGGGGTATTTCCATCTGAACCATGACATAGTCGCTTTCCTGAATAAGGTTATCGTTCTGCTTCAGATATTCAACATTACACGCATTATTGGCACCGGAAATAACCACAATACTGTTATCTCCCTTCTCATTTACATATATCACTGCAGTCCCGGTAGGTATATTCTCCGTTTTCATGATGAAAGAAGCATCCGCACCGCTTCCTGCTATATTACACACAAGCTTTTCACCCATGTTGTCATCACCTACGCAGCCAAGCATTGCAACATCCCCACCCAGCCTTCCGGCTGCATAGGCTTGATTTGCTCCTTTGCCTCCCGGAATGTAAGAAAGATTGTCTCCCAGTACCGTTTCTCCTATTGCCGGCATGCGCTTCATCTCAATTATCATATCCATATTTAAACTTCCGATAATCAGAATCCGCTTTTTCAAAACACCACCTCCAATTCGATGTTTTCATTCATGAAAATGTTTTCCTAAACTCTTTTCCTATGCATTTATAATAATATTATTTTCAAACTAAGTCAATACCATTTTATAATATTGTCATTTTTTATATTTTTAAGGCATATAATTATGCATATTGTACACATTCAAAGCATGGTACAATTATGGTACAATTCGCTCTGGTACATATGTTTACCTATAATTTGAATTTTATTGACAATAAGCCTTTTATTATCCATAATAAAATAAAAAAGGCTGAGGTTGTTATGACAATCAAAGAGATAGCTGCTCTTGCAGGTGTATCGATATCTACGGTATCTAAAATTATTAATAATAAAGATCTGAATATTAATCCCGAAACACGCAACCGGGTTTTAAAAATAGTAAAAGAATATAACTATACCCCTTATGGTATGATCAAAAATACATCTTCTTCGAAAAACTTTGTACTGGGTGTACTTCTATGTAACTCAGGAGAATCCCCCCTTATGCTGAATGGTATTTTGGCGGCTGCACAGGAAAACGGCTACAGCGTAATGGTTTTAGACAGTCAGAATTCTGTCAATACAGAATTGAAAAACATATCCGTTTTATGCAAAAACAACGTAGATGGAGTTATCTGGGAGCCAGTGCAGGAGGACAGTGTGCTACACGAGCATTACCTTAATGACCTGAACATACCCGTCTGTTATATCAACAATAAAATAAGTACCGATGAATATTACATTGACTTTGCCCAAATGGGTTATTTTATGGCTCAAAAATTAATTGAATACAAACATTCCAAAATTGCTTGTATTATAAAGAAAAGCAGCCGACGCTCCCAGCTTGTTTTAGAAGGTTTTAAAAAATGTCTGTATGATAACCAGATTGCTTATAACGATAAAATGGTATTTTCAGTGGAGGATGAAGACTATATCCAAAAGATTATTACCCATGAGATTTCCGGTATTATATGCTCGCATTTCGCATCAGCACTGGTGCTTTATGGTAATATGACGAAACTTCGGCACTACATTCCATCCGATTTATCTTTAGTCAGCCTGAAGGATGATGCAAGAGACCCTCTTCCCTACCCCAAAATTTCCACGGTCTCGATTCCTTACAAATCCTTTGGCAGCCATGTGTGCCAATGCTTAATTGCAGAATGCGAAAAGAGCAGCATGCATATGCCGCCCTTTTCTCCGGACTATGTTTTTGATAATGAGGATAGCTTATCCTCCCCTTACTACTACCGTACAAAAAAAATCGTGGTTGTCGGCAGTATCAACATTGACTGTACCTTTAACGTGGATTTCCTTCCCCAGGCCGGCAAGACTACTAAAATATTAAATTCTGCTGTAACCTTAGGAGGCAAGGGAGCCAATCAGGCAATAGGAGTATCAAAATTAGGCAGAGAAGTTTCTCTGATTGGAAGAATAGGCAATGACCCTGATTCTGACTTTATTTTTAATGTTTTAGAAGAACAGCGTGTTTCTACACAGGGTATTCACCGTGATTCCAATACTCCAACCGGCCGTGCTTATATTTACATTGAAAATCATGGCGAAAGCTCCATCACTGTGTTATCCGGTGCAAATGGCAATTTGACTCCCGATGATATCATAAAACAGCAGCACTTATACAGAAATGCCGGATATTGCCTGTTGTCAGCCGAACTGCCGCTTCCTGTTATCATAGAGGCTGCCAGAACAGGCAGAAAGTACGGAGCGCAGAATATCTTAAAACCCGCAACCCTTAAAAATCTGCCGGAAGAACTTATAGAAAATATTGATATTTTCATTCCTAACCGCAAGGAAGCAGCAACTCTGTGTCCGCACTATAATACCATTGAGGATCAGGCCGACTATTTTGGCAAGAAAGGCATACCTGTCGTTATCATAACCCTTGGACATAAAGGCTGCTATCTAAGAACTCCTGACAAAACCAGCTATTATCCGGCTTCTGCATTTACTTCTATTGACAGCACCGGAGGAGCAGATGCCTTTATCGCTGCCCTTGCCTCTTACATGGCCAAAGGCTTTTCACTGGAAAAGTCAGTTCAAATTGCTAACTATGCGGCAGGCTTTTGCGTTTCACGATTAGGAGTGAGCCAGGCACTTGTTGATCAGATAACCCTCGAAACCCACATAGGACGGCTGGACCCGGCACTTATGGTCCTCAAATCCTGATTTTTTTCTTCGTACAGCTTTGCATAATTTTCGTATGCTGAATTAAGTGAAATCTATGCCGGCTGTACGAAACTATATATGGCTTATAAAAAAGTTGCCGCAAGTATCACAGTCCCTCTGCCTTTACACAGGGCTTTATGATATCTTGCAGCAACGTTTCACTGTTCATGCTTTATATATTTCTTTAATATTTCCTCTACCAGCCTGTTATCAAGCTCTGATACCGGTATCAGTCTGTCCGGCGCTCCCTGGGGAGTTCTTAGCCGTTTTTCCATTACCAGTAAATCACGCCATTCCCCAAATTTATATGCTGTTTTATAATAGGTACCCACTTCGGTAAAACCGAACTTTTTATGTAAGGCTACACTGCCTTCATTGGGAACACAGATAAGGGAATATATGTTATAGACCCCTTGAGCCTCTGCCAGTTCAAAAAGGGCATTGTAAAGTACTGTACCGATTCCCTGCTTGTGATAAGTGTCTTTTATATATACCGAGCATTCGCAGTCCCAGGCATACGCTGCTCTTTCCCTATGCAGGGAACAATAGGCATAGCCGGCAATTTCACCATCCACCGTATACACAAGCCATGGATAACCGCTCTTTACTTTTCGAATTCTTTCTTCAAATATTTCAAGGGGAACCTTGTCATATTCAAAGGAAACCACCGTATTTAAAATATATGGCTCATAGATTGCATAGATTTCTTTCGCATCCTCTAAGACAGCCATCCTGATTTCCGTCTTTTTCATATTTACACCCATTGCATATCGCAGGCTTGCCTGCAATATTGCCACAAATAAAAATGAGTAAAAGAATCTATACGTGGCATCCTTACATTTTTAAATTTTCTTTCACTCATATAACCATGCTCCTTTCAAAATCCACTGTATTTTCATCTTCCGTTATGAGTAAATAAGAACGCTCCTATTCCTACTGCAATAGTTATATTCAAAGAATCCACCTCCGGCGACTGGGGGATACATACACTGGTTCCTGCTAAGAGATAAGAATCATCAAGTCCTGTAGCCTCATTTCCAAATACCAGTGAAAAAAGGTCTGTCCTGGGGCAGTTTTGTATCTCCAGAGTCTTTTCCCCGTTTAGCATAAAGGTAAATACCTCCTGCTTTTTATACTTGCTTCTGTATTCCTCAAAAGAGTCAAACATTTGAACTCTTAACCGGAACAAAGCCCCCATAGACGCTCTGATTACCTTGGGATTAAAAAGATCCGCACAAGGTGTTATCAGGGCTATATCCTTTATCCCAACCCCCAGGGAGGTACGAAGAATTGTCCCCAAATTCCCCATATTGCTTGGATTCACAAGAACAATATGGGAGGTATCTTCCTCTAAAATATCCTCGTATTTATCAAATACTCCGATAACATAGCAGTTTTCCTTATCACTGATTCTTGTAAATAGCTTGTCATCGGTAAGAACCGGTATGTTATGGGCTTTACAGGTATTTATAATGCTCTCTTTATCTGTATACTGTGAATGCACATAAACACTCCGTACCGCTTTCTTTTTTCCTGTTATTAATTCATAGGTCGGAAATGCTCCAAGGGTATAGGAGTACTCCGCTCCTTTTTTGTATGGTTTAATGGCTTCCATATTCCGCTCCGTTTCTTCGTTTTTCATATCTATGCTTGTACCGGCTTCTGCCATATGCAAGCTTTTAGAATTAAAATCTCCTTCACCATATTATAACCTGCCATACAAAACGTCAACACCTTTTCTGAAATGATAATGCAAAAAGGCTTAAGAAAACCACCTCCGGTTTTACTTAAGCCTCTCTGCTTATTACTATATACAGCTATATCATTACAGGCATAACTTATACGGGATATGCCTTATTCTCATAATCTGCAAACAACGGATCCACACCTGTTTTTTGTGCGCAGCGGTATTTGAAATATTCCATAGCAACCTGAGGGAATAATGCATAGGATAAAACGTCCTCCTCCTGCTCTTTCCAATCCTTTACCGCTTCCTCCATTGCCGGGAGCTCCGGTTTCAGCAAATCAGCAGGCCTGCATTCAATGGGTTTGGTATCTCCGATAACCTTTTTCCTTACTTCCTCATCAAAGGGTCTTACCGTCTTGCCATACTCACCGGATAGGATTGCCTTTGTTTCTTTGGTTACCATCTTGTAACGTTCACCGGCAATTACATTTAGTACAGCCTGTGTCCCTACAATCTGGCTGGAAGGCGTAACTAACGGCGGCTCTCCAAGATCCTTACGGACCCTTGGTATTTCCTCTAAAACCTCATAATATTTATCTTCTGCCTTTTGTTCCTTTAACTGGGACATAAGATTGGATAACATTCCGCCCGGTACCTGGTAAAGAAGGGTTTTGATTTCAACACCCATTACCTTGGGATTTAAGATCCCCTCTTCCATGGCACGGTCTCTGATAGGACGGAAATAGTCCGCTATTTCAGCCAGAAGCTTCTGGTCAAGTCCGGTATCATAGGGCGTATTTTTAAAAGTTTCCACCATTACTTCCGTAGCCGGCTGGCTGGTACCCATGGCAAAAGGAGACATGGCGGTATCAATAATGTCCGCGCCTGCTTCCACTGCCTTCATATAGGTCATGGAAGCTACGCCACTGGTGTAATGAGTATGAACATCAATGGGAATGCGGACTGTTTCCTTCAAAGCTTTCACAAGGGTAACAGCCTCATAGGGAACTAAAAGACCTGCCATATCCTTTATACATAAGGAGTCAGCCCCCATTTCCTCTATTTTCTTAGCAAGCTTCGTAAAATACTCCGTGGTATAAGCTTCTCCCAAAGTGTAAGCTATGGCAATCTGAGCATGCCCTTTTTCTTTCTTTACTGCCTTAACTGCTGTCTCCAGATTTCTGGTATCGTTAAACGCGTCAAATATTCGAATATTGTCAATACCGTTAGCAACGGATTTTTGTATAAAATATTCCACTACATCATCGGCATAATGGCGGTAACCTAACAGATTCTGTCCGCGCAGCAGCATCTGAAGCTTTGTATTCTTAAAACCATCCTTTAGCCTGCGCAGTCTGACCCAGGGGTCTTCCTTTAAGAATCTTAAAGATGCATCAAAGGTTGCACCTCCCCAGCATTCTACCGCATGGTATCCAACCTTGTCCATTTTTTCGATTATGGGCAGCATCTGGTCGGTGGTCATTCTAGTCGCTATAAGTGACTGATGGGCGTCACGCAATATGGTTTCGGTTATCTTAACCGGCCTTTTTTTCTGTTCCGAATTGTTATACAATTCGTTCATCGTTATGCCTCCTTTTTATGTCTTTCATTAGTTTAAGGTTGCGAGCACTGTTCCCGATTCCACACTTTCTCCGGAAGAAACATTAATACTTGCTACAACACCATCCTCCGGCGCTACTATTTCATTCTCCATCTTCATAGCTTCGAGAATCAATATAACTTCGCCTCTCTTAACAGCCTGTCCGACAGATGCTTTTACGGATAAAATTTTCCCTGGCATAGGGGAATCAACAGATACTTTTCCTGCTGTGCCCCCTGCGGCTGGTGCTGCAGTTTGTGCAGGCGCTTCTACGGGTGCTGCAGCGGCAACAGGAGCCGGTACGGGCGCAGCAGTTGGAGCAACTGGCTGCGGCGCTGCATAGACAGGTGCTGCTTCCCTGTACTCTCTGACAGGACGTCCTGTGGTTTCTTCTACTGTTACATCATATGCAATACCATTTACTGTGACTGTATAAGTCTTCATATCTTTATTTCCTCCTTCAAGTATCAATGTGAAATATTATTTTTTTCTGATAGAACGGATTACTAATCCATCCGCTGGAACCTCTTCCATGGATGCCATTAATGCTGCCGTTATGACAGCCACCAACTGCGGATCATTTACTGTATTGTATGCCTTCCTTTGTCCTGCATATTCTGCCAAAGGCATAGGAACAGCTTCCCGGCTGACATCATCTTTTTTATACATGCCTTTTGTCAGTAATATAAACAACTTTATGATACTTAGAACACCCATTACCGCAATCAAACCGACAAGGACTAATCCAAGAATTACTATTATATCCAAATATTCATCGGGAATCTTATCGGAAATCCCTGAAGCACTCACTTTCAAAAGAAAGCCCGTATTCCCATTGAATCCTAATAAACTCATATCTGCTCCAATCTGCACGGTAAGCTTAACATCCGTACGAATTTAATTTCCTAAAGTACTGTCCGTATTCCTTTAAATCGTACCATGCTTTCCATTTCCTGCAGGCACACTCTTTGTAAAAAGCATTTCAAAGGCATATATCAAATGCTTTCGTGCGGAGGTTCCTTCGATAACAGCATCCACATATCCGCGTCTTGCCGCGGACAGGGCACTGGCTTGAAGCTCCTTGTATTCCTTTGCCTTTTCCTTTAAATCAACCGCTTCTTTGTCATAGATAATGCTGACCGCTTCATTTTCCTCCATCATTCCGATAGAAGCTTTATTAAGAGCAAATACCATATCTGCTCCGATATGTTTGGAATTCATAGCTAAATAAGCACTTCCATAAGCTTCTCCGACAATCAGGTTTACCTTCGGAACAGCAGCAGAGGAAAATGCATAGGTAAGCTTTGCTGTGGCTCTTGCAATGGAAGCTTCTTCTGAAATCTCTGTTTTAAATCCTTTTGCATCTGTTATGGATAATACCGGTATATGGAAAGCATCACAAAACCGTATCAGTTTTTCAGCCTTTAAACACCCGTTCGCTGTAAGTGTTCCGTCATGTTCAAAAAGCAGCTCTCCTTCTTCCCCATAAACAGCTCTTCGGTTGGCAACAGCTCCCACCGTCATTCCATTTAAACGAAGAAAGCCTGTAACCATTTCTCTGGCATGCCCTGCTTTAACTTCAAGAAAATATTTATCGTCGGATATTTCTTTTAATATATGAGAAGTATCTTTCTCCAAAAAGACATCTTCCGGTATCAGACGGTTCAAATCATCATAACATTCCTCATAGGAAGCATCATCTTCAAAGCTGGCGGGAAGTAACATTATCAGGTTTCTGACAGCCTCTAACACTGCCGCTTCATCTTCCAGAACAAAATCGATATTACCTGCTTCCTCCTGAAACCTTGCTGATGTTGTATCACACTTTGCAGTAAAATTCTTTTTCAGAGCATTGGGAGAATTTATAAAAAGCCTGCCGTTTTCTTCCGTCATAAAAGAAAAATCACTTAAGGCGCTAAGTACAGCAAGGCCTCCTCCGCATGGACCCAATACTGCGGTAATCTGAGGTATCACACCGGATGCCATTGCCTGCTTTTGATAAATCTCTCCCAAGCCGCTTAATGCATCGGTGGCTTCCTGTAATCTTAAGCCGGCACTGTCAATCAATCCGATAACCGGTGCCCCCACCTTAAGTGCTAAATCATAAAGTGCAACTATTTTTTTTGCATGCATCTCGCCTATTGTCCCGTTGCCGGCTGAACTATCCTGGCTATATACATATACAGGGTTTCCATCAATGATTCCATATCCGGTTATAACCCCGTCGGAAGGGATTTCCTGCTGACATAGATTAAAATCCGTATTTCTTTTGGTGACCAAAGCACCAATTTCTACAAAACTGTTATCGTCAAGAAGAGCGTTAATTCGTTCCCTTGCTGACAATTGTTTAGCCGTATTCATCTTCTGCCCTCCATTTATTTCTATATTAAAACATAAATACAAAATTTCTGCCTATTATATTATAGGATAACTTAATGGTAATTTCAAGGATGAATGAAGAAAAGTTTCCTTTCAAAACATTCAGGAAACTTTTCTTTCATTTTCTATATTAAGATAACGATAATACTTTTAAAAATGCATCGACAACCTCGGGATCAAACTGGGTGCCCGAATTGCTTCTTAATTCTTTGATGGTCGCTTCCATCGAAAGTGCCTTCCGGTACGGTCTGTCAGAAAGCATAGCCTCAATTGCATCAGCCACTGCCAATATTCTGGAAAGTTTCGGTATTTCACTGCTCTTTAAACCTCTCGGATAACCGCGTCCATCATACCTTTCATGATGACACAGCACTTCATCTGCCAGATACATAAGCTCCGGAGATGCTTTAATAATCTGATACCCTCTTTCTGAATGGCGTTTCACTATCTCATATTCCTGCTCTGAGAGCTGACTGCTTTTATTTAAAATCGTGTCATCAATGGAGATTTTTCCTATATCATGAATCTGACCCAGGACCCGCAAATCGGTAATCTGGTTTTTAGTAAGATTAAGTCTGCCTTCCAGCTGATTGACAAGCTGTGCTATACCCATTGAATGCTCTCTTTCGGACTCGTTTTTTACATAAAGTGTCTGCAGGATAATGTTAACTGTCCTGTTCTTAACACTTCTGCTGACAGCCAGCTTTTCCTTATACATCATATCATCTGCCTGCTTAATGACCTCATCCATGTCTTCTTCCTTCCTGTGCTTTGTAGCATAACCCATGGATATTGACAGATTAATATTTTCTATGAATTCCTTTTTATTCGACCGGCTTATCTTTTCTATGATTTCTGCCGCCTCTGCTTCATCCGTATTAGGGAGCAGCAGGATATATTCATCTCCGCCCCACCTGGCCAGAATGTCCTTTTGTCTGCATGCGCTTTGGAGAGAACTGGCTGTCGCAATCAAAAGCCTGTCACCGGCGTTATGCCCAAAAGCATCATTTGTCATTTTCAGACCATTGACATCAGCCATTATAACGGAAAAGGGATAATATTGGGGCGCGTCCAATTTTATAAGCTGTTCTTCGGCAAATCTTCTATTATAGATTGCGGTAAGCTTATCGTGGTAAGTTAAGAGCTGCAGCTCTTCTTCCGTCCTTTTCTTTTCCGTAATATCAGAAACGGTAATAGAATTGCCTTCCCATATCCCCTCCCCCACCACTATGGGAGTTATGTACATCTCTACATATCTGCGGCTATGATCCTCCAGTATAAGATATGCATTATCAACATGGGAAACGCATTCTCCCGTTAACGGATAGACATTTCCATCTGCTGAATATATTGTTAAAATTTCTGCTAAAGGCTTCTTAGCAATTTCTTTATTGATCAAGCCGCAGATTTCCCTGGCTTTTTCATTAATAAATTCAATATTTCCCTTTGCATCCGTTATTATAATTCCATCTCTGATAGAGGATAAAATCGTATTCAGCCGCTCGACGTTTCTTCTGGATTTGCTTATTCCCTTGCGAAAATATAACCGGTCGGATAAAAATGCCGAGAGGAAAGAGGAAGTATTTCTAATATGCTTTGACATAACAGTAATCACCCCATACCGTCTATAATCAATCAAAATGCTCGTTTTTGTTTATAGCATTATACCATTAAATATTTCCAGAAACAACTTATTTTTCCTTATTCCTACAGCAAACGCGTAAAAGATTGTCCTGTCTTATTCCGCTAAGGCCTAATTTCCTTTAGCTGCGGCAATGTTTTCTCTATCTGTTCCTTTGCCCAAAAGTACATACCCCGGTCAGGATATTTTCTATAATCGCTTTCCATGAGAGCCAGAAAAAACAGATATAGATCATACCAAAGAATCCTTACCTTTTCTGCCTCTGTGAATTCTTTTTTACCGTATCCTGCCAAGAAATGCGGCTTCTGGTAATGTGAACGAAAACCCACCTCCAACAGTACATCTGCCCACATACAGCGTTCAAAATCAATAAATCCGGTTATCCTTTTGTCCATTACAAAAACATTGCCTTCCCAAAGATCCCAATGCAGCAGCCTGGGAGTAGTCACTTCCGCAAAATAGCTTTTATGCCTTGTAAGCAATTCTTCTATGCTGGCATAATCCATACCGGTATCCAGACCAATTGCCCCGGCATCTTTAAATATATCAGCAAAAAAGCTTAGGAAAACCTCGAACCAGGCAATACCCTTTTGGACCCTGTTATAATACCCAAATCCCTCTCCTGTAATGGAATTTATACGGGAATTATATTCTCCCGTATGAAATTCTATTAAATTCTTCTCTTCCTCTGTGAATGTCTCTTTTATGCTGCTAAAGCTCATACCTTCAAGCTTTGACATGAAGAAATAATCACTGGGACATACTGTGTGTGAATAGTCACAGAAAAGGATATCCGGAACAGGAATATCAGTCCTGTCTTTTACAAGCTCCATACAGTCTGTTTCAGCGCGCATAATATCTTTTTCATAGCTCATAACAGGGACTTTTTTTGGAGGTGCAATCTTTAAAATCACTTCCTTTTTATCGAAAGCCACCAAATAAGCGGCATTAAAATATCCCCCTGTCAGCTCCCTCACTTCCTTCACTTTATCAGATGGAAATGCATTTTCAGCTATTTTTCTTATGGTATCATCGGTGATGCTGCTTTTTGTTATACTGTCCATTGTTTTATAGGATTTTACTCCTTCTCCTTTCTTATTATCTTGCTGCATAAAGCTCCTTCTTATGGCTGCGGTAACTTAAATACCACTGGAAGGAGGATAGAACCCTTAGAAGAAACAATACCGCAAACACTCCCCGGAATGCATTAAGGTTATTGCCGAGCAGCTGATAGGCCTTCACTCCTGCCATAGGCATAATCGCATTGCTAAGGGTAATAAAAATAGTATAAATGGAAATGCTTAGAGTCTTATTTTCCTCCGGTATCACAGAAAGAAGATACTGTGGGATATTTAAAGGTATGGTAGCAAAAGCCAAATTAGCCAGGGTATTTAATATCAGGAATACCACAGGCCCCAAATCAGGCGGAAGGCTGGTTGATATAATCATACAAATAGGACATAAAGCAAGTCCCAAATTACCAAATATAACTCCGAATCTTGGCCCCAGCCTCTCATTTATCCTGCTCCAGAATCCGATTGTCAGGAACTGTGCAAGAGCTGCTCCAATGGACGCATAACTCAACCAGGCTTCATTCATTTTAAGATAATTTACCTGGCCTAAGAAATAAAGAGTCCAATCAGCCTGCCAAAATATATAAAAGAAAAGTGCTCCTCCAAGAAATTTCATGAAAGGTTTATGATGAACCAGTTCCTTTAAAGCAATTTTAAAATCCGATACTCTGACAGATTTTATATTTTCAGAGTATCCTCCCTTAATCCTCATTACTGCTGCAATCTGCATAAAAAATACCAGAAATATAAACCAGTTAAAAATTTGGTGTATTTTTATCTTATAGCCAACATCGGTCGAATAAGCAAGCAAAGCTCCGGTTGCAAGGGGCAAGGCAACATTGACAAAAAACATGCTGCCGGTTCTTGCCGTAAGAACACGGTTTCTTTTTTCAAAGGGTACCACATCAGAAAAATATGCCTGCCATGAAGCATTATATCCTGTCATCGGACCCATGGAAATGCTTAGCAGCAGTAAAAATGCTGTAAACCGGTAACCGTTAAGATAAGGCACAAATCCAATAAGCAGATAGAAAATAGCCATTGCAAGCAATGAAAGATTGACCATGAGGCGTTTATTTCGCATCCGGTCTGTAAGAATACCAAGAGGAAGCAATACGAGCAGGCCCACAAATTGGGGAATAGAGGAAACCAGGCTCACCTGTGCATCCGTTGCTCCCAAACGAAGAGCGAACAAATTATTGTTATTATTTATGATATTTGTTGCAATTGCAAATAATATTCCTTCTATCGTAAACATAAGCAGTGCATTATTTTCTATAAGAAAGAAGGAAGCAACTCTTCTTTTAAAAGCTGCTGCAGTAAAATGCTGCAAGCATTTCTTCATGTACAAACTCCTTCCATAGGTTCCGGTGCAGCTGTATATTATGTTGATTCTACCATAATAGTAGCATAAATTGTATATTTTACAAGCCTTTCTTTTCAACATTCTTCTATACTATAAAACAAAAGAAACCTCCCTCAAAGTGCCGTTGTCCAACACACATTGATAGGAGGTTCCATACGTTTAATCCTATTATGTTTTTATTTAAGATAGTCTTAAGAATCAAGCTTCATATACCGTCTGATTAAATCCATCCCGTATCCTTTCCGGTAAAGCTTTGCAGCCAGCTTCTGCTTTTCATCTCTGCTTAAATCTTCCACGTCTCTTACTTTTTTTGATATTTCTCTTTGTATTGCTTCTTCTTCATTATCATATTCAGCGAAAAGAGCTTCTTCTATATCCGTATCAGATATTCCTTTTTGCTTAAGCTCTCCCAAAATCTGTCTTCTGCTTTTAATCTGCTTTTTAAGGTGTATATAATTACAGGCATAACGTAAATCATCAATGTAATGATAACTCTTTACATACTCTATGGCCTCTTCTATTATCTCCTCCGTATAGCCGGAATACTCAAGCTTACGCTTAATCTCCGTTTCCGTACGATCCATATTCTTAAGCAAATCCATTGCTTTCTTTTTTGCCTTTTTAACAAAAGAATTAGTAAGCTCATCTACGAGGGCATCCGGGATTTCTTTCTCTTTTTCCAATCCGTATTTACGGATTTCCCTGTCATAAAGTATAAAGCAATATCTTTCATCAATATATACCTTTACCTTGTTCTTATTACATTCTTCTAAATCAGTTATTATCATTATTTCTCATCAGCTTCCTTTTCAGGTGCCGGCACTTTGCTAATTATATTGTATTTATCTCTGACCTTTTTTTCAATCTCTGCAAAGATTTCAGGATTATCTTTTAAAAACTGCTTTGCATTTTCTCTTCCCTGTCCAATCTTAGCATCATTGTAAGCATACCATGCACCGCTTTTTATTACTATATTTTCATTAGAAGCCAGATCCAGTACATCCCCTTCTCTTGAAATACCTTGTCCGAACATAATATCAAATTCTGCTTCCTTAAAAGGAGGCGCTATCTTATTCTTTACTACCTTGATACGTGTTCTGTTTCCTACAATCTCTCCGCCCTGCTTTAGAGATTCAATCTTGCGCACATCCATACGGATGGAGGAATAGAACTTAAGTGCCCGTCCGCCTGTAGTAGTTTCCGGGTTACCAAACATAACTCCAACTTTTTCACGAAGCTGGTTAATAAATATTACAATACAATTGGACTTGCTGATAGCAGCTGTCAGCTTACGAAGGGCCTGTGACATCAATCTTGCCTGTAATCCTACATGGGAATCACCCATATCTCCGTCGATTTCCGCTTTTGGAACTAACGCTGCAACAGAGTCCACAATTATGATATCCACAGCACCGGAACGAACCATCGTTTCGGTAATTTCCAAAGCCTGTTCGCCGTTATCCGGCTGTGATATGTAAAGGTTATCAATATCAACCCCAATTTTCTTGGCATATACAGGATCCAAAGCATGCTCCGCATCAATAAAGCCTGCAATTCCATCTGCTTTCTGAACTTCCGCTACCATATGAAGGGCCACTGTTGTCTTACCGCTGGATTCCGGTCCATATATCTCTACAACTCTTCCTTTGGGAATTCCTCCAAGACCCAGGGCTATATCCAGACTGATGGAGCCTGTAGGAATAGTTTCTATATTCATATGAGCTGCTGTATCTCCAAGTTTCATAACAGAGCCTTTTCCATACTGCTTCTCAATCTGTGCCAGAGCTGTTTCTAATGCTCTGCTTTTATCTTCCTTTGACATCTTTTCCTCTCCTTTATGCGAACTTATGTTCTTGTTTTAATGATAACGTATCTTTTCCTGTTTGTCAATCGAAAATTAATAATCCGCGCCAAAATATACCCACTCCCGAACGCAGTAGAGTAACTGCTTATCCCCTCCTTTTTTATATAAATTTCCATTCTGCCAAAGCGCTGTGAATTTGGATATCAGCACAGATTTGCCGTGTGAAAATTGCTTTTTAGTTTTCACGTTATGCTTTTACCGCAAAGGCAGTAATTAACCAACAATTAAGTATTCTGTGGAAAATCCGGTGAGATACCGTAAAAAGAAACATACCAGAATAGAACTATAACAGTATAATAACAGAAAGGTAAAATTTTGTAAAGCCTTAAGTAAAATTTTTCCGCAAGGAACCCCTCAATAGGATTGAAAAAAAGACAGCTGCAAAAAAATACTTGCAGCTGTCCTAAGCCAATTCATTTACTTTTTATTTAGCAGACTTTCCTTTTAAGAAGGAGAATCCGCCATTCTTAGAATACAGTATTGCAAAAACGATTACAACAAAGCATACGATAAGGGTTGTAATCATTCCCCAATGTGTAGCGTTATACTGAACCAGTACAGGTGCTGCAAGCAGGGATACCATATTTATAACCTTAATCATGGGGTTCAATGCGGGACCGGCAGTATCCTTAAGAGGATCACCGACGGTATCACCGACAACGGCTGCTTTATGGGCTTCGGAACCCTTGCCGCCATAAAGTCCGTCTTCAATGGTCTTCTTTGCATTATCCCAGGCTCCGCCGGCATTGGACATAAATACGGCAAGGAGCTGACCGGAAACAATTACACCTGCCAGGAAACCTCCAAGGGACTCTACTCCAAGCAGAATACCTACCACCAAAGGACTAAGGATTCCAATCAAAGCAAGCCCTAAAAGTTCTTTTTGAGCTGAAACGGTACAGATATCAACTGCCTTCTGATAATCAGGCTTTACCTTTCTTTCCAGAAGTCCGGGTATCTTAAACTGTCTTCTTACTTCCTCAACAATCTTTGCCGCAGCTCTGGTAACCGCATTGATAACAAGGGAGGAGAAAAGCCAGGGAATGCAGGCTCCTATTAAAACTCCAGCGAATACCTTGGGTTCGGAAACACGGATACCCGTAACAGCAATTCTTAAGGATTCGCCGATATTCATCTGTTCCTGTATCTTTGAGACATCTGTTAAGAAAGAGCCAAAGAGGGAAACCGCAGCAATAACTGCTGATCCGATTGCTACGCCCTTGGTAATTGCTTTTGTTGTATTACCGGTTGCATCCAGATGGTCCATAACCTTCCTTGCCTCTTTATCAAGGCCGGAAAGCTCTCCTATACCATTGGCATTGTCAGAAATTGGTCCAAAGGAATCCATTGCTACATTATTTCCGGTAAGGGTAAGCATACCGATACCTGTCATAGCCACACCGTATAATATATATGTTATTCCCATACCATGATAGATCAGGGTAGAGGTCAGTATGGTAACAGCAATAACGATTGTCTGCCATACTGCACTTTCATAGCCTTCTGCGATACCTCGAAGCAGAAGCGTTGCGGAGCCTGTCTTTGATGCGGCGGCAATATCCTTAACCGGCCTGTAATGAGTATCCGTAAAATATTTCGTTATTTCGTCAAGTACAATGGCAAGAACAATACCAACGCCTACTGAAAAGAAAGCTCTCCACTCATTCATATAGAAATGAGCCAGAAAAGCAAAGGAAACAAGGCTTATTGCCGCAGATATATAAAAGCCTTTGTTAATGGAGGACATTGCATTATTACCTTTTAGTTCCTTCGAACCCTTTACCAGATATGTACCGATCATGGATGAAAGTACACCGATACCTCTTACGAGCAGAGGGAATACAATCCACTTCAAATCGCCATTATTAAGATTCATTAATGCCAAACCAAGAATAAGCCCGGAAACAATAGTAACTTCATAGGATTCGAATATATCAGCTGCCATACCTGCACAGTCACCAACATTGTCACCAACGAGGTCTGCAATAACGGCAGCATTTCTTTCATCATCCTCCGGAAGACCGGCTTCTACTTTACCGACAAGGTCTGCACCAACATCCGCTGCCTTTGTATAAATACCGCCGCCCACTCTCATGAAAAGGGCTAACAGGGTACCGCCAAAGCCAAAGCCTAAGAGCGCATCAGGTGCAGCAATACCAAATATCATAAATATCAGGGTACCGCCAAGAAGTCCCAGTCCATCTGTCAGCATACCTGTGATTGTACCGGTTCTATATGCAATCTTAAGGGCTTCGCCAAAGCTTCTCCTTGATGCGGAAGCAACACGGACATTACCCTCAACAGCCATTCTCATACCAAACTGGCCAACCATTAAAGAGAAACAGGCTCCCATAACGAAGGCAATAGCCCGTCCGATACCAATAATGATTTTTACCGTATCTTCGGATTTACCTGCAAAACGACTCATTGCCTCATCCGAAGGCGGAACAACATAAACAGATAAAAACAGTACGAAGGTGAGAACAACGATAAGCGGTACAATCGTTTTTAATTGCCTCTTCAGGTAAGTATCTGCCCCAACTTTGATGGCGCCCCATACTTCCTGCATCTTTTCAGTGCCTTTGTCATACTTCATGATCTGTCTTCTAAGTAAAAGGGCATACCCTAAACCAAGAAAAGCAATGAGAAGTACGCACCAGATTGCGACTATTTCAAAGGTAGTCGCATTTGCAAGATTTAACATGTAATAACTCCTCCTGTCCGATATTTTAAGTATTATTTATAACCTCACACAATTATATACCTTTCATTATGAAAATGCTACTAAAATTCTTGTAAATTTAATATTTATTCGGCATATATTACAACTCATATTCCTTTTAATTCCATAGAGTCCAGCATGTTATATGTCTTATCACTAAATATCCACCTGTCTTTTGGCTAGAATCTTCATATCAAATAGTATGATAATTGTAATTTTACAGCGGGCAGGAAAGCAACTTGCCACCATATATTTATATTCTGATTCTTTCACAATAATTCTTTTATAAGCAAAAGAGGCTTCCCTAAGATAACACTCTTACGGGAAGCCCTTAAATAACACATTATTTGATTAGTTATTAATTGTATGTATTTTTAGGCGGCACAATCTGCGGATTATACCCCCTGTCCTGCAATGCCTTCACGATACTGTCCTTATGCTCGTGCCCGAAGGTTTCCATGGTTATGGTAAGTTCCACGGCACTGTTTCTGTTAATGGAAACAAACTGATTATGGTCCAGGCGGATAATATTTCCCTGTTTTTCTGCGATGACATTGGCTACATTTACAAGCTCACCGGGGCGGTCCGGTAATAGTACCGATACGGTAAATATACGTCCTCTCTGGATAAGTCCGTGCTGTACGACAGAGGATACCGTAATAACATCCATATTGCCTCCGCTTAGGATAGAAACTACCTTTTTGCCGGCACAGTTTAAATGCTTTAAAGCTGCAATGGTCAAGAGTCCTGAATTTTCCACCACCATCTTATGGTTTTCTATCATATCCAGAAAGCTTACGATTAATTCCCTGTCATCTATGGTTATAATTTCATCAATATTCTTCTGGATATAAGGGAATATACTGCTTCCCGGGGTCTTTACTGCTGTTCCGTCTGCAATGGTCTCTACCTGGGGTAAGGTTACGACATGGCCTGCCTTTAAAGACTCCTCCATGCAGTTTGCCCCTAAAGGCTCTACTCCAATAACTTTGATATTCGGATTTAACAGCTTTGCCAGGGTCGATACTCCTGCCGCAAGGCCGCCTCCTCCAATAGGAACTAAAATGATGTCAACGGTAGGAATCTCTTGAAAAATTTCCATGGCTATGGTACCCTGACCGGTTGCGACTACTTCGTCATCGAAAGGATGGATAAAGGTATAGCCCTTCTCTTCCGCCAGCTTTAAGGCATGCTGACAGGCATCATCATATACGTTTCCATATAGAATCACTTCAGCGCCATAGCTCTTGGTGCGGTTTACCTTAATCAGAGGGGTGGTGGTAGGCATTACGATGATAGCCTTTGCTCCATATATTCTGGATGCATAGGCAACACCTTGGGCATGGTTTCCTGCGGAGGCAGTAATGAGTCCCTTTTCCCTCTCCTCCTTGCTTAAAGTACTGATTTTATAATAGGCACCCCTTACCTTATAAGCACCGGTAAACTGCATATTTTCAGGCTTTAAAAACACCTTATTTCCTGTAGTGTCAGAAAAATAATCGCTATAGATTAACTTTGTTCTTAAAGTAACCCTTTTCACGACTTCCGCAGCTTCCTCAAATTTATCCAATGTCATCATTTTGAATTCTCCTTTTAGTTAAACAGCGCGTTTACAAAATCACTTGCGTTGAATTTCTGTAAATCGTCAATATGTTCTCCGATACCGATATATTTTACCGGTATGCCAAGTTCTGCCTGAATGGCAATTGCGATACCGCCCTTGGCTGTTCCGTCTAACTTCGTTAAAATAATGCCTGTAATGTCTGCTATTTCTTTAAACTGCTTTGCCTGGGCCAGAGCATTCTGCCCGGTAGTTCCGTCAAGGACAAGCAGCGTCTCCCTAAAAGCTTCCTGGTATTCTCTTGTGATTACCCTGTCAATCTTTTTTAACTCTTCCATTAGATTTTTTTTGTTATGAAGCCTTCCTGCTGTGTCACAGATTAATACATCGGTCCCTCTGGCTTTTGCAGAGGTTACCGCATCATATATTACTGCTGCCGGGTCAGAACCTTCCTTTTGTGCAATTATCTCAACTCCCGCACGGTTTGCCCATTCGGTAAGCTGCTCAATGGCCGCTGCACGGAAAGTATCTGCTGCTGCTACCATAACCTTTTTGCCCGTATCCTTTAACTGGCCTGCAAGCTTTCCTACGGAAGTGGTCTTTCCCACTCCATTTACACCAATTAAAAGTACAATGGACTTTTGACTTTCAAATTCATAAGCGGTTTCCGTGACTTTCATCTGGTCCATAATACTCTGCATTAACAGTTCTTTGCATTCCTTGGGTTCCTTTATCTTTGCTTCTTTTACCTTCTGTTTTAAATCAGATATAATGGAACCTGTAGTATTAATGCCGATATCTGCCATAATAAGGATTTCTTCCAACTCTTCATAAAATTCATCATCAATGCTTGAAAATCCGCTGAAAATGGATTCAATACCAGATACAATATTATTTCTCGTTTTTGAGAGTCCTTCTACCAGTCTGCCAAAAAAGCCTTTTTTATTTTCTCCCATCCTTACCTCTTTTCTTAACTAGCTTATTTTTCCAAATCATTTTCTATGAGGTTTACAGATACAAGGGTTGACACACCCTTTTCCTGCATGGTGATGCCATATAAAACATCAGCGGCATTCATCGTTCCTCTTCTATGGGTTATTATAATAAACTGTGTATCCTTTGTGAGCTTATGAAGGTATTTTGCAAAACGCTTCACATTTGCATCATCCAGAGCCGCTTCTATTTCATCCAGAAGACAAAATGGCGAGGGCTTTAAGTTCTGTATGGCAAAGAGCAGGGATATCGCAGTCAGTGCCTTTTCACCGCCGGAGAGCTGCATCATATTCTGGAGCTTCTTTCCCGGCGGCTGGGAGGTAATGATAATGCCTGCTTCCAGGATATCCTCTCCCTCTGTTAATTCCAGTGTTGCCCGTCCTCCGCCGAATAATTCTTTAAATACCAGGTCAAACTGCACCTTAATCTGTGCAAATTTTTCATTGAACTGGTTCCGCATTTCCTCATCCAGCTCCTGTATGATATGAACCAGTGTCCCTTCTGCTTTTTCAATGTCCTCTTTTTGTCCCTTTAAGAAAAGAAAACGTTCCGAAAGGTTCTTGTAATCCTCAATTGCATTGATATTTACATCTCCAAGGCCCTTCATACCAGCCTTGACTTCACCGATTCGCTTTTTCAGGCGGGAAGAATCAACCTCTTTTAATATTTGTGCATCCACAGTCTCTATAGCGGTATGTAAGGTGAGCTCGTATTCCTCCCACATATAATCCTTCTTCTCATTTAACTGTTCTTCCAGCCTCTCAAGCTGGCCATTTAAACGGTAAATTTCTTTATCCAGATTAATAATTTCCTTTGAAAGTTCTTCCCTGCGTTCAAAAAAGGATTTGTGGGTTATGGATACTTCTTCTTTTTTCTTTTGCAATTCCTTTATCTGTTCTTCTAGACTTTGTATTTCAGAGATGAAACTCCTGCACTTTTCTTCATCCGAAAGAATTGCATCCTGTTTTTCTTTGCATACCGTCAGAGATTCTTCCCTGCCTTTTCTTATGGTACTTTCTTCTTCGTAGAGCTTTTCAAGGTCACGTTTTACCCTTTTGATATTCTCAAGGAGATGCTGGTTGTTCTGTTCAAAAGCGGACATTTCCGCCTTTAACGAGGAAACCCTCTCACTTACCTCTTGCTCGGCAGCTTTTATTTCTTCCAGCTTCCTGCCCATCTCATCGATTTTCTGTTCATTCTCCCTGCTCCTGTTTTCATTTAGAACAAGGCTTCCCTTTAAGGTCTTTATATTCTTATTTAATTCTATACTTTGACTTTCAATTTGATTTATCTCATTTGTAATTTCTTCGTAAAGCTGGCCTAATTCCTGCTTCTTCTTTTCATTCTGTGATAAATGAAGCTTTGATGTATTTTCCTCCAGATAAATTCCCTGCAGTGCCTGCTTTTTCTCTTCCAGCTCCTTTAGGATTACCTGGACTTCCTGGTTTAGTGCCTCCCGTTCTTTGGTCAGCTCCATCCCTTCCTTCTTTAACCGGACTATCCTTTCCTCCAGGTCTTCTATCTCACGCCTTCTGCTTAGCAGATTGCTGGAATTCTTATAGGCTCCTCCGGAAAGGGAACCGCCGGGGCTTAATAATTCCCCGTCCAGTGTAATAATACGAAGGGTATGGTTATATTTTTTCGCAATAGCCAATGCGTTATCAATATGGTCAACCACCAGGCTTTTACCAAGAAGGAACTGCATCAGGCCTTTAAAGCGCTCCTCTGCTTTTACCAGTGTATGAGCCAAGCCTATTACCCCCTTCTCCTCTAAGTATTTTTGCTGGCCATAGCTTTCCTTGGCCGAAATACTTGTCAGAGGAAGAAAGGTTGCCCTTCCGAATTTATTTTTCTTTAGATACTCAATCAGTTCCTTTGCAGTTGCTTCCGTATCGGTTACAATGTTTTGAATACTTCCGCCCAGTGCAATTTCCACGGCCGTTTCATACTTAGGCTCTGTCTTTATGATATCCGCTACTACACCGATAATTCCCGGCGTATCCTTCTTCTCCATGATTTTCCGGATACTGTTGCCATAGCCCTCATAACGCTCTGTCAGATTCTTAAGTGCCTCAAGCTGTGAATTGCTGGTGTGGTAAGCCTGCTGCTTTTTCTGAATCTCTTCCTCTATGCCCTTTAATTTTTCCCGGAATCCTAAGACCTTTTCCTGGGATAATTTTGTTTCACTAAGATTTTCCTCTATTTGTGCACAAAGGTTATTTAATCCTTCTCTGGCACTTTGGATATCCAAATCTATTACGGCTTCTTCACTTTTATTCCGAAGAAGTTTCTGGGTCAGCTCTGTTTTCTTAATATTATTTTGCTCTAAGATGGTCTCATAACGTTCCAGATTGGTTTTGATACCGGAATTCTCACTTAAGAAATCGAAAATTTCTCCATGCAGACTTTCTGTCTGTTTGGTATCATCCTTTATCTTACTCCGGATTTCCTCTAAAAGCAGAATGTCTTTTGCCTGCTTTTCATCCAGCTCATCCATCCTTTTATCCAGCTCATTCTTTTCCCTGACATAACCTTCCTGCTCCAGGGATTTTGCCTTAATCTCCTCTGCAATCGTCTGCAGCCTGGTTTCATAATGGGTATCATTTTGCTTAATAGAAATAAGCTGTTCTTTTAGAACCTTTATTTCACCTTCCGTCTTTTCCTGTCCTAACCGGTTATTACTCTGTTCAGCTTTTAATTCCTCCAGGGAATGGTTATAGCCTTCTATTTCATTTTCCAGAAGCTCGAACTCTTCTTTCATATGCTCTGATTTTTCATTGGCAGTCTGAAAGGCGCCCGTTGCAATGGCAAGTTTTTGATCCGTCTGGTCTTTTAACTCTTTAATTTTTTCATTTTCTGATAAAAACAGCTGTATGTCAAGTCCTTTTAACTCATCCCTTAATTTCAGATATTCCTTGGCTACTGCAGACTGCTTTTCTAACGGACCTGTCTGCTTCTCAATTTCAGATAGGATATCCTGAATTCTGCTTAAATTCAGGCGCTCTTCTTCCAGGTTATGCTGCGCTGCCGCTTTTCTCTTCTTAAATTTTACAATCCCTGCCGCCTCATCAAATAACTCTCTGCGGTCCTCTGGTTTTCCGCTTAATATCTTTTCAATCTGACCCTGCCCGATAATGGAATAGCCTTCTTTACCAATACCCGTATCCAGGAACAATTCCTGCACATCTTTTAATCTGCAGCCGCTCCCATTTAAAAGGTATTCACTTTCCCCCGAACGGTAAACTCTTCGTGCAACTGTTACCTCGTCATACTCAATAGGAAGCTTATGGTCTTCATTATTAATAGTGAGGGAAACATAGGCAAAGCCTAAAGGTTTTCTTGTTTCCGTCCCTGAGAAAATAACATCCTCCATTTTAGCTCCACGCAGCTGCTTTGCACTTTGCTCTCCTAATACCCAGCGCACCGCATCTGCTACATTGCTCTTACCACTTCCGTTCGGACCTACGATTCCGGTAATGCCGTCATGAAACTCAAAGATAATTTTATTGGCAAAGGATTTAAACCCATATACTTCAATACTTTTTAAATACATAGTTACTCCCGTTGATTTTTATTTTGGTTGGGGAATGAGATTTTTTTTACGGTTTATCTTTAAGATAGAAGAATAGGCAGCCTCCTGCTCCGCAGCTTTTTTCGTTTTTCCAACCCCTGTTCCCAGTTCGATATCCTTCACCATGGCAACAACGGTAAACTGCTTATTATGATCAGGGCCTTCTTCTTTGATTAATTCATATGATAGCTGTTCTTTATATTCGCTTTGAACAATTTCCTGTAAGATAGTCTTGCTATCGAAAAAGAGCTTTTTATTTTCCATGTCCGATAAGATAAAACGGTTAATAAACTCTTTTGCATTAGTAAAACCACCATCTATATAAATCCCCCCTATTATAGCCTCTACGGTATCAGAAAGTATTGAAAATCTCTCTCTTCCTCCTGTTGCAGCCTCCCCTTTGCCAAGAAGCAGGTAATTACCCACATTCATATCAATTGCACAATTTGCAAGTGTCTGTTCACACACCAATCTTGCCCTTAATTTCGTAAGCTCGCCTTCCGGCATTTTGGGATTGTTTCCATAGAGAAACTCACTTGTAATAAGTTCTAAAACCGCATCTCCCAAGAACTCCAGCCGTTCGTTATTCTCAAGTTTACTAAGTCTTTTCTCGTTCGCATAGGAACTGTGCGTCAATGCCCGTTTTAATATCATTCGGTCTCGAAAGCGGTATTCGATTGCCTCTTCAAACTTTCGCAGTTTCTCTAAAATTAATTCTTCCGATCGATTCATTTCTTCCTCCGTTTCTATCAATATTTATACGCTGTTTTTATAGTTCTTCATAAAAAACACCCTTTAAAAAGGCAAAGCCCTTCAAGAAGGGCAAAGCCCTTTTAGAAGGGCTTAATATCATTGCAAATATTAAACTTTCTATTGATTCAGTGCGTTTTTAATTTGCTCTACCGCATCACTTACGGTTACAATATTCTCTGCCTCTTCATTGGCAATCTCAATGTCAAATTCTTCTTCAATTCCCATAATAATTTGGAAGATATCAAGGGAATCGGCACCTAAATCATCTACGAAAGTAGTTTCCATTGTAATTTCATCCTCATCCACGTTTAAAACTTCACTGATAATTTTTTGTAATTTTTCAAATTCCATAATACTCACCTTTCTTTTCTATTCTTCTTCCAGATGCATTCTTATCTTATCATTAATATTCTGCTCTGTAAAAGTAATACACTGAATAATTGAATTCTTGATTTCATTACTGCTGGAATTCCCGTGGGATTTCACCACCAGTCCATTCAAACCAAGCATGGGTGCACCGCCATATCTGGATGCATCAAATGACTTTAATGTTTCCTTTAAAGCCGGCTTACATAACAGGGCACCTATTTTGCTCTTTGTTGTGCTCATTAAACCTGCCTTTATCTTACCGATTAAAGTACTTCCAAGCCCTTCGTATAATTTCAGGATAACATTACCTACAAATGCTTCACATACGATAACATCTGCTCCGCCTCCCGGTATTTCTCTAGCTTCGATACTGCCGATAAAATTTATGTCATTACAATTCTTAAGCAAAGGAAATGTTTCCTTTACCAGCATATTACCTTTTTCTTCTTCAGCACCTATGTTAACAATGGCAACCCTGGGATTCTTAAT
This sequence comes from Anaerocolumna xylanovorans DSM 12503, assembly GCF_900143645.1. Taxonomy (GTDB): domain Bacteria; phylum Bacillota; class Clostridia; order Lachnospirales; family Lachnospiraceae; genus Anaerocolumna; species Anaerocolumna xylanovorans. The sequence continues at coordinate 1,388,833 of NZ_FRFD01000003.1, forward strand.
TCCTAACACATTCTCCATGTATACAGAACCCATTTTGGCGAATTGCACCAAATGTGAAGGTCTCGCGTCTACATTGGCTCCACAGTCAATTAGCAGTGATACGCCGTTTCCTGTTGGAATTAATGGGGCTAATGGCGGCCGGTCAATGCCCTTGATTCTTCCCACAATAAGTTGTCCGCCAACCAAAACCGCACCTGTACTGCCAGCAGAGACAAAAGCATCTGCTTCACCACTCTTCACAAGATTCATCGCAACAACAATAGAAGAATTCTTTTTTCTTCGTATAGCCATCACAGGTGCTTCATCGTTGGTTATCACATCTTCTGCATGGACAATTGCTAACCGGTCCTTATCATAGCCGATACCGTTTAGTTCCGCATTAATAGCCTTTTCCTGACCTACCAGGATAATCTTAATATCCTTTCTTTCTTCCAAGGCTTCTAAGGCGCCCTTAACAGTCTGAGCCGGAGCATAATCACCACCCATTGCATCGACTGCAACTTTCACAACCTTATCCATATATACCTCTTTCGCGGATATCCAGTCTTTGATCGGATATTCCTTAATTCTTAGTTGAAAAAAATTTTTTCAACTTAACCCTCATACATACCGCAGGCTGACCAGTAGACTGCTTGCAATCTACACGATACTTCTTAAATAGAACGTAAAAACTTACCCAGCCGGTATCTATACACAATATACTAGATATCATTCTAAAAATCAACTATAAAATATGAAAAAAAAGTGATATTCCTAAGTCAGTCAAAGGTTCTAACAGAAGCACTGAAATCATCAGCATGCATACTGCCATAAACCGTTGACACAACTTGAAATATCACATATGTGATAAGTACTATATCTTTTTATAGAAAAATGATTTATAAGTGGCAAACTGTAAATTTTGAGGCTGTATAATCTGTTCTGTACTGCCTACAAATAAGATAGCTTCTTTTTTTAAGGCTTTATTAAAACCTTTATAGATTGTATCCTTTGCCTCTTCTGTAAAGTATATAAGTACATTGCGGCAAACAATTAAATCGCAGTTAGAAGGATATTCATCTTTTAACAGATTGTGCTGTTTAAATTCCACACACGCCTTTATGCTGTCTGCTATCTGATACGTAGTACTGTTAATCTCCGTAAAATACTTCTTTTGAAATTCTTCCGGCAGTCCTTTCAGACTCTTAATATTATATAATCCTACTCTCGCCTTCTCCAGTATCTGTCTGTCAATATCTGTAGCCAGAATTTTGATTCGGGATAAAGGTATGAATTTCGATAAAAGCATTACCAGAGAATAGGGTTCATCTCCAGTCGAACATGCCGCACTCCATATTTTTAAGGAATTTCCGAACTTGCTGAAAAGATACGGCAGAACTTCCTTTTCTAACAGTGCCCACTGTTCCGGATTACGGTAAAATTCCGATACATTAATCGTAAGATAATTTACAAACTCTTCGAACATCACCGGATTTTTCTTGATAAAACCCACATAAGAATCATAGGAATCAACCTTATGCTTTGCAATCAGAGCATCAATTCTTCGTTTCATCTGACGCTCTTTGTATAAATTCAGGTCTATCTTTGTCAGCTGATAAATCTGTGCCTTAAAGGATTCATAGTTATCCGTCAAACAGATACACTCCTATCTTTTGTATTGATCCACTTTCATTATTTCTGGGGCTGTTCTTCTTCTGATTCCTCTACAACGTTATCCAATGCTTTGATGCTTAAGCTGATTTTTTTCTCGTCACTGTTAAAATCAACTACTCTTGCAGTAATTTCTTCACCGATTTTTAAAACATCGGAAGGTTTCTCAACATGTTCTTTGGAAATCTGGGATACATGAAGAAGTGCATCAACACCAGGTTCCAGCTCAACAAAAGCACCGAAATCTGTCATCCTTGCTACCTTGCCAAGAACTACATTACCAACAGCATATTTTTCAGGAGCTTTAATCCAGGGATTTTCATCTTCAAACTTCAGGCTAAGGGCAATCTTCTCTCCCGCAATATCCTTGATGAGAACCTTGATGCTGTCTCCAACCTTGAATACCTTCTTAGGATTCTCAACTCTTCCCCATGACATTTCAGAAATGTGAAGAAGTCCGTCTGCACCGCCTAAATCAATGAATGCACCAAAGTCTGTAACATTCTTGATTACACCTTCTACTGTCATTCCAGGTTTGATTCTTTCAAACAGCTCTTTCTGTAAAGAACGCTTCTTAGCAACAATAAGCTGCTTACGGTCACCGATAATTCTTCTCTTCTTGGGATTGAATTCAGAAATAACAAATTCGATTTCCTGACCTGCGTATTTCTCAAGATTTTTCTCATATCCGTCGGATACAAGGCTTGCAGGAATAAAGATTCTCGTTTCATCAACGATTACGCTAAGTCCGCCTTCTAAAACGGTAGTAACTTTTGCTGTTAAAACCTCTTTGTTATTAAAGGCCTCTTCTAACTTTTTGCTTCCCTTTTCGGCTGCCAATCTCTTATAGGTCAAAAGAACTTGTCCTTCACCGTCATTTACCTTTAATACTTTAGCCTGTAAAGGATCGCCTTCCTTTACAATGGTTGTCAGGTCAACACCAGGTGTGTTGGTGAATTCACTTCTGGTTATGATTCCGTCAGCTTTGTAACCTATATTCAAGACGATTTCGTCTTCTTTTACACGTATTACAGTGCCCTCTACAACCTCTCCGTTTTGTATTGTTTTTAATGATTCCTCCAATAATTGCTCAAAACTCATTTCTGACATGCAGTATGAACCTCCTTGATAATATTGTTTGGGGTTGAAGCCCCTGCTGTAATACCTACGCTACGAAAAGATTTGAGTCTGTCCAAATCCAGGTCTTTCAGTGTCTGTATATAGTAAGTATTTTCACATTCAGCTTTTGATATATCGTACAGTTTTTGGGTATTGGAACTGTGCATATCTCCAATCACAATCATAGCGTCAGAAGCCTTAGCAAGCTCTCTTGCCTCGGTTTGGCGCTCTTTTGTAGCATTGCAAATTGTATTTATAACAATTATATCATAACCCTTTTTAGATATAATTTCAACTATATCTTGAAAATTATTGTAGTTAATTGTCGTCTGTGCCACTATACATATGTGAGTTTCAAGAGGCAGGTCAAAGTTTTTGGCCTCTTCCTTTGTTTCAAGGACTGTATAATTATTCACACACCAGCCGGTTATGCCCTGCACTTCAGGATGTTTTTTACTTCCTACAATAATAATATGCCTTCCATTTTCTGTCTGTTCTTTTACCGTTTTATGAATTTTCAGGACAAAGGGACAAGTAGCATCAACAAGATGCAGATTATTATTTTTTATAATATCGTAAATCCTCTCGGAAACGCCATGGGATCGTATAATTATTGTACCCTCCCTTAGAGCTTTTAATTCCTCTTCCGACTCAATCAGGCGGACTCCCTTTTCCTTAAGGTCCTTTATCACTTCTTCATTATGTATGATAGGTCCATAGGTATAAACCTCATCACCCTTCTTTATTTCATCATAAACGGCATCCACCGCACGTTTTACCCCAAAGCAAAATCCGGCGCTCTTAGCTAAAACTACTTTTCTCAAAGGAAACCTCTTTCTGTCAAGGGATACTTCTTAGGAAACGGCTTTCTGAAACAGCTGGATAATGGATGCAGCCACTTCCTCTATCGTCATAGACGAACAGTCCAGGGCAACAGCATCCTCCGCCTTTTTCAGAGGAGAAACTGCTCTGTTCATATCCTGATAATCCCTTGCTATAATATCTTTTTCAATTTCTTCTATATTACAGGATATTCCCTTCTCCGTCAATTCCTTAAATCGTCTTTCTGCTCTCACTTTTGCATCAGCGGTCAGATAGACTTTTAAGTCAGCAAAGGGAAGTACTACTGTTCCGATATCTCTGCCATCCATAATGACATCGGAGGATTCTGCAATTCCCTTTTGAATGTCAACCATTTTTTCACGGACCGCCTTTGCTTTTGCAACAGCTGAAGCCATCTTTCCGGCTTCCTCTGTACGGATATCGTCTGTGACATTTTCTCCGTTTAGATAAATCTGCTGCCTGCTGTCCTCATATTTTAAGCTGATATCTGCTTTTTTTACGGCAGCGCCAAGAAGTTCTTCCTCGTTACTGTCAATACCTTCTTTTACAGCTAACAGGCCTATCGCCCGGTACATGGCTCCGGTATCGACATAAATAAATTGCAATTCCTTTGCCACAAGCTTTGCAATGGTACTCTTTCCGGCTCCAGCCGGACCATCTATTGCTATGCTGTAATGCTTTTGTTCTTTCATCATGTTTTTTAATACTTCCTGTTTTTATTTTATCTTAAAACTTCCTGCTAATGCCCATGCATACTAAACTTGCTTTCAGACAGAATTCCCGGCAAGATAAGCCGTTGACCAGGCTATCTGCAGATTGAAGCCGCCTGTTAAAGCATCCAGATCCACCACTTCCCCGATATAGTATACCCCGGATACAAGCTTTGATTCCATGGTGGAAGGATTGATTTCCTTAACTGCAATTCCACCCTTGGTTATTACTGCTTCATTATAGTCTCTTAGTCTGTCTATATGAAATGTCATAGCCTTTAGCACATTAACTAACTGCATTCTCTCTTCTTTTGTAATCAGATTAACTTTTTTTTCAGGGTCAATTTTGCTTAATGCTATTATAACTTGAATCATCTTTCGTGGCAAGAGCCGATCAAGAGCATTCTTATATTGTTTATTTTTAAATTCATCAAAATCCCTTAATATTCTTGCATCCAGCTGCTCTTTTGTAAGGGCAGGCTTCAAATCTATGGTAAGGGTGAGGTCTTTTTGTCCCATATGCGGCACTAAATAGCTGCTGGCGCTTAGGATAACAGGCCCGCTTACCCCAAAATGCGTAAAAAGCAATTCTCCAAAATCAGAGTAAAGAACCTTATTCTGGCTTGTTACGGTAATCTCAATATTCTTAAGTGACAGGCCCTGCAGTTCCTTTACAAACTCGATTTCCTTAATGTTTATTGGTACCAGGGATGGACTAAGCTTCGTAACGGAATGCCCCATAGCTTTGGCAAAACGGTATCCGTCACCGGTTGAACCGGTAGAGGGATAAGATAACCCGCCTGTTGCAACTATCACCTTATCGGCTGCAATCTTCTCTCCGGTTTTCTTAATCAAAACCCCTTTCACCGCAACTCCTTCTGTCAGGATTTCCGCAACTTCACATTGGTACCTGATATCTACCTGCAGCCTCTTTAATTCTTTCAGTAAGACTCCAATTACATCGGAGGATTTATCCGATTCCGGAAAAACTCTTCCTCCTCTTTCGATTTTGGTCTTTAATCCCAACTGCTCAAAGAAGTCAATCACATCATAATTATTGTATCCATAAAAAGCACCATACAGGAATTTCGGATTACTCATTACATTTTTAAATAAGTCTTCCATGTCACAGGCATTGGTAATGTTGCAGCGCCCTTTTCCCGTAATAAATAACTTTTTTCCGACTTTATCATTTTTCTCTAAAAGCAGAACCTCATGTGAGTTTCTGGCTGCATAAATAGCCGCCATCATCCCTGCTGCTCCGGCTCCCACTATAATTACCCTTTTTCTATCCTTATTCATTGTAATCCCTTTCATGCCCAAATAGAAGAACCCCAAAGTTTCCTGCAACACTGTCCGAAAGGCACATTGCCGGTTTTGTGTGTATTATACAAACACATTTGCATGATTACCGCATACAAAACCAGTAGTATATCCCAGGTCCGGTGTGTGAAGGAACACTATGGGGCTTCTTCTGTCATCTAAAATAGTTTTCTTATTTCGACTTATTACCATCCAGATAAATATCATTCAGACCAAAGGAAAGGTTGGCTGATTTATATGCTTTGCCTTCTACACGGAAGATGACTTTCGGGTATTCCGGAAGGTTATCTACCAGGCTCTGTGCAATTGCATCCAAAATAGTTGTCTCAACAGACAGGTCCACTTGAACAACAGGCGGGGTGTCGGATTTAAAACTCACGATAACCTCATCCTCTTCTGTTGTCACACTGTCAATTCCAACATCAATCAGACGCTCTCCCAAAGAATCTGTTACCTTATCAACGATAAGTTCCGGTGTTATCTTGGTATCTTCGTTCACTACTGCTGATACAGCTTCCACATCCTGGGTATTCTCGTTCATGGTATAAATGGAGATTTCTTTCGTGGCAGCAGGTGTTACTGTGGCTTTCACAGCTTCTTTGTCTTGTACCACAGAAGGCGTTACTATAGTAACAGAGGAATCCTTCTTTGTCTCATCCTTTTTTGTACATGCCGATACAAATACAATCAAAAATAAAACCAGGATTATACTAAGTTTCCTTGTTGTATTTTTCATCCTAATCACTCCTACTGATTTACCAAACATAGGCATTACATTTATACTCACTCCACTTATTATAATAGGTGGCAAGTATGTCATTTTTATGTTAAAACCTTGTCTTTTATCCAGCAAAACCCGTTAGGAAAGCAATTTCCATCATGGTAATATCTTACAGAATATGCGATATATCTTATGCTTCTTTTTCAAAAGTACTTAATATTGTTGTACGCAGAAAATCAAGAGCACTGATTACGGTATACTCCCTGACTTTTTGCCTGTTTCCCTTAAAATGATATTCTCTTGTCTCCGTCTTGCCGTCTAAAAAGCATCCGATATATACAAGCCCTACCGGCTTCTTATCCGTACCGCCTTCCGGCCCTGCAATCCCTGTTACAGAAAGAGCGGCCAAACTTTGAGAGGCTTTTGCTGCTCCTCTTGCCATCTCTTCTGCTGTTTCCTTACTGACAGCTCCAAACTCCTTTAGAGTATCCTCCGATACATTCAGATATTTCATCTTGGCAGTATTGGAATAGGTAATAAAGCCTTCTTCAAATACCGCCGAAGCACCGGAGACATTCACAAGCCTTCCCGACAATAGTCCTCCCGAACAGGATTCCGCAGTTGAAAGGGTCAGCCCGTATTCTGCCAACAGCTTTACTACAGCTTCTTCGATCGTTACCTTTTCTTCGGTGGTGTAGATATGAACGCCAAAGCGTTTTTTTAATTCCGTAACAACAGGAGCAGTAATACATTTTCCTTCTTCTTCCGTAGCGGCAAGAGCCGTCACCCGAAGATGAACCTCACCGTTTTTTGCATAAGGTGCAATCGTAGGATTTGTCTGGGAATCTATCATATCTTTTATCATAGTTTCCACTTTACTTTCTCCGATACCGCATATCTTAACCATCTCGGAATATAAGACATTCCCTGATAAGCCTTTCAGATATGGCACAATGGATTCTTCAAACATAGGAACCATCTCTCCCGGAGGGCCCGGTAACAAGATAACAGATTTCCCATCCTCTGTTTTAGCAATCAGTCCCGGGGCTGTTCCATTGTTATTATCTACTACAAGGCAATCCTCTATGACAAGTGTCTGTTTCCAGTTGTTTTCAGTAATATCTTTTTTATCTCTGCCTTTAAAATACTCATTAAGCCGGCTTTTTGTCTTTTCATCTTCCACCAGCCGGCGGTTTAATACTTTCGCTGTAACTTCTTTTGTCAGGTCATCCTCTGTAGGACCCAGTCCGCCCGTTAAGATCACAACCTCACTGCGTGAAAGAGCCGTTTTTAAGACCTCTGAAAGCCTTTCTTCATTATCCCCCACTGAAACCTGGTAATAATTCGACATCCCAAGGGCCGCACATTTTTCCGCCAAAAAACTCGCATTGGTATTTACGATGTTTCCAAGCAGAATCTCTGTCCCTACGCTGATTAATTCAACTGTCATACTAATCCTCCATGCATAAATCAAAGTGTGAATTATGCTTTTCAACAATTCACATTAACTGCCATACCTTCCTTGGTAAGGCTTAAGCCTTTTTATCAGATAATACCTTCCTGTTTTTATACATATAGTCAATAAGAGATACCACAGTTAATACCAGTGACAGGTAGATAAATACCTGTTCCAGGACATGGTATGCTGTATTGTCTACATGAAAAATCAGCAGTATTGCCATTACCATCTGTGCGGTGGTTTTAAACTTTGCCAGATAACTTGCTGCAATCACCACTCCATTATCCGATGCTACCAAACGGAAGCCGCTTATGATAAATTCCCTGGAAATTATGACAATGATAATCCAGGCCGGTACCAGTCCCAATTCCACAAAACAGATAAGTGCTGCAGAAACCAAAAGCTTGTCAGCAAGAGGATCAGCAAACTTGCCAAAGTTCGTAACCAGATTATTTTTTCTGGCCAGATATCCATCCAGTGCGTCGGAAAGGGAAGCAACGATAAAGATAATGCCGGCAATGTATTTGCCTCCTGCTATCCCAGGCACCAGAAAGAATACCAGAAATACCGGTATCATACAGGCTCTTGCTATGGTTATTTTGTTAGGAAGATTCATTGTATCCGTCCTTTCTCCCCTTAAGGGAACTTTTCTTTCTAATTTATAAGTTCAGCAACCAGATCATATCCCCTTGCTTCTGTAACAACAACATCTGCAAACTCGCCGGACATTAGCATGGCTCTGGTGGGAATAAATATATAGCCGTCCACATTGGGAGCATCCATATAAGTCCTTCCGATATAGATATTTCCGCTTTCTAAGCCGTATTCATCCAGGGATTCTTCCGGAAGTTTTCCTTCTATTAAAACCTTCAGCCTTTCACCGATTTTTTCTTCTGATTTTTCAAAAGCAACCTTTTGCTGTAATTCCATGATTTCCTTTTGACGTTTTACTTTAACCGGTTTTCTTATCTGGGAAGGCATCTTAGCTGCCGGGGTATCTTCCTCCTTGGAATAGGTAAATACACCTAATCGTTCAAAGCCCATCTCTTTTACAAATTCCGTTAATTCTTCGTGGTTTTCCTCTGTTTCACCAGGGAATCCCGTAATCAGGGTGGTACGGAGCGCAATATCCGGTATCTCCCTTCTAAGCTTATTAACCATTTCTATCAGCTCGGCTTTTGTTGTTCTTCTTCCCATCCTCTTTAGAATCTCATCACTGGCATGTTGGATGGGAATGTCCAGATAATGGCATATCTTCTTTTCTGACTTCATTACCTTAATTAAATCATCCGTGATTTCTTCCGGGTAACAGTAAAGAATCCGAATCCATTCTATTCCTTCTATTTTACAAAGTTCTCTTAAAAGCTTATGCAGAGATTTCTCCCCATAGATATCTTTTCCGTAAAGAGTAGTCTCCTGGGCAACCAGAATTAATTCCTTTACCCCGTTATCCGCTAACTCTTTTGCTTCCTCCAAAAGTTCTTCCATGGGTCTGCTCTGATAATTCCCTCTTATCTTGGGAATAATACAATAGGTGCAGTGCTTGTCGCAGCCTTCTGCAATCTTTAGATAGGAAAAATAACCTCCTGTGGTATTAATCCTCTTATGCTTATCCGTATGAGGACGGCTTTCAAACTCCTCTATCTTAACGGGTTTGCTTCCCTTTAATACCTCATCGATGACGGAAGCGATCTCTTCATACCTTTTTGTACCGACAACAGCGTCCACTTCCGGGATTTCCTTTAAAATGTCCTCCCTGTAACGCTGAGCAAGACATCCGGTTACAATTAATCCTTTCAATCTGCCGTCTTTCTTATATTGCCCCATTTCTAAAATGGTATTAATGCTTTCTTCCTTGGCATCATTAATAAAGCAGCAGGTATTAACGATAATAATATCCGCCTGCCTTTCGTCATCTGTTATAGTAAAACCGTATTCTTTTATGATACCAAGCATTATCTCACTGTCCACCAGGTTTTTATCACAACCCAGCGAAACAAAAAATATATTCATCCAAACCTCCAACTATTCCTACACTAGCTCCCATTGCATGCCGCATTTGCTTGCAGATGTGGCACTGCCACCAATCAGGATGCGAATTATGCTTTTCAATAATTCACACTAAACTGTTACCCTTGACATTTTAACAGTTTTCTTCTAAAAAAGAAACTGTTTATTTTTTATTTAATCTTTTGGAAATTCTAATGCAAATTTAATTGACTTTTATCCTTTATTTGTTAAGATAAAAGAAATCAAATGAAAGGTTACGGATACGATGAAAAAAACCAGAAATATTATTATCAGCTTATTAGTTTTCTTCACGATTATATTTATTTATTACTATATCACTCTGCCGGCTATCAATATCCATTCCCACGGCTTCTGGCTGTTTATTATTACAGCCCTGATTGTACTTACCCTTATTATAGGCTTTGCTTTTAACAGAAACGGAAAAATCATAACCAGTCCCAAAGATTTCATAAACGGCCCGCTTATGAAGGCCTCCGTTATAGTAACCGTTGCTGTTATCCTGTTTTACATTGGCGGTTCCCTTTTATCTTCCCCAATTATCAATTCCGGTAAATATCAAAAGATGCTGCCTGTAAAAGAAGGTGATTTTAAAACAGACATTCAGGAAATCTCCTATTCCGAGATTCCGGTTCTCGATAAAGATTCTGCTACTTTACTGGGTTCCAGAAAAATGGGAAGCATCACCGAATATGTATCACAGTTTGAGGTGTCGGACAACTATACCCAGATAAACTACAAGAGCGTTCCTACCAGAGTCACTCCTCTTGAATACGGCAATGCTATCAAGTGGCTTACCAATAACAGTAAGGGTATTCCGGCCTATATCCGAATTGATATGACAACAGAAAATGTTGAACTGGTGAAATTATCAAAAGGCATAAAGTATTCCCAGTCCGACCATTTTGGCAGATACTTAAACCGTTACCTGCGCTTTCACTATCCGACTTATGTTTTCTCTTCTTATAACTTTGAAATTGATGAAGCCGGTGTGCCTTACTGGATATGCCCTGTTAAGAGCTATACCATAGGGCTGTTCGGCGGTGAGACCGTCGGAAGGGTTGTTCTTGTAAATGCTATAACAGGAGATCTTAGCAATTACAAGGTATCCGAGGTTCCCGAATGGGTGGACCGTGTTTATTCAGCCGATTTATTGGTACAGCAATTTAATTATTATGGCACCTTAAAACACGGGTATTTAAATTCCATCTTCAGCCAGAAAGACTCCCTGCAGACTACAAAAGGATACAATTATATCGCCCTGGAGGATGATGTGTGGGTATATACAGGCATTACTTCCGTCGGTCAGGACGAATCCAATGTAGGCTTTGTTCTTATGAATCAGAGAACAGCCGAAACAAGATATTATCCGATTTCAGGAGCCGAAGAATACTCTGCTATGGCCTCTGCCGAAGGACAGGTACAGCATTTAGGATATACGGCAACTTTCCCGCTGCTCCTTAATATCGGAGGAGAACCCACTTATTTTATAGCCCTTAAGGATGCCGCCGGGCTTGTAAAAAGCTATGCTATGGTAAATATCTCAAGATATCAGATTGTGGCAACTGCAGAAACCATCAAGGAGTGCGAAAGACAGTATTTGCAAAAACTTCAGGATGATAATATCATACAGCAAGATACGGATACCCTTCAATCAGCATCCGGCAGTATTGCCAAGCTGGCAGATGTGGTTATTGACGGTAACTCCCACTATTATATACTGCTTCAGGGAAATGACGGAATCTTTGATATCAATGTTTCAAAATTCCCCGAAATCATCCGGTATAATGTCGGTGATTTTATTAAAATCACCTATACCCCCGGTACTTCCTACAACACAGTAGAAGAAATCCAAAAATAAATCACAGCAAAAAAGAAAGCGGTTTTTGACCTGTACCAATGTCTTAGACCGCTTTCTTTTTTATTCAAAATCAGTTATCAAGGCATGCATCCAATTCTTTGCGAATTTTCTCCTTATCTATGTTTTTTCCTATAAAAACAAGCTTTGTCATTCTATCACCATACTTTTTATCCCAATTTTCCTTTATGGGAGGATATTTCCTCATTGCCTCCTCAAGCTGTTCCTTTGAAGCAGCTGCTGCCCAAAGCCCTGCCGGCGTAAGACTCATCTGTTTTCCTGCCTGTTCAAATATATGGGCTGTATCTCTTTCGTCAGAAAACCACGCCATACCTTTACTTCGTATAATGTTTGAAGGCCATCTGCTATTCAGCCAGTCCTCAAATTTCTCGTAGTGGAAGGGCCTTCTTGTATAGTAAAGGAAAGTACCTATACCGTATTCGTCTGTTTCACCGTCATGATGGTGATGATGGTGCCGGTGTTCATGGGAGTGCTCATATTCCTTGTCATCTTCTTCTTTCAAGAACACCTTTTTCCAACCGGAGGAATTCTCAACTTCATTCAAATCAAAATTCCCCGTATCCAGTACATCAGATACCGCCACTTTTGCATAATCTGTTTCAATTATATCAGCCTCCGGCTGAAGTTGCCGGATCACCGAAAGAATCTCTGCCTTCTCACTCTCTTTTATATCTGATATCTTATTTAAAATAATAGTATTGCAGAACTCTATCTGCTGGATGATAAGACTCTCGATATCATCTTCCTCAATGTCTTCCTTTACAAGACTTTTTCCGCTAATGAATTCATCCACCAGACGTCTGGCATCCACTACCGTAACTACATTATCCAACCTGCATATATTGGGAAGGCGGTCATCCTCTACTGTTCCATCCAGCATGGCAATTGTCTGAACAATTGGCAAGGGTTCGCAGATTCCGCTGGCTTCAATCAGTATATAATCAAAACGTCCCTGCTTAACCAGGTGCACAATCTGCTTCATCAGATCCGTTTTCAGACTACAGCAGATACATCCGTTTGATAAAGCCACAAGGTTATCATCTGCCAGGGTTACTTCTCCGCCTCTTTCAATAAGTTCTGCATCGATATTGACTTCACCGATGTCATTTACGATAACCGCTACCTTATATCCTTCCTGATTTTCAAGCACATGGTTTAGCAGCGTGGTTTTACCAGAGCCCAAATAGCCCGTTATCAATGTAATTGGTATTCTTTTATCCATATATTACCTCATTTCTGCGCAATGTTTGCAGCTGCAGTGTTTGTGAAAAATCACAGATTGTTGAGTATCCGTTCTGTTTCTTCATCTCCTGTTAACTGATATAAAAATAAGAAGAGATACCTGGCGTAATCAAGGTTGTTTCTGTCAAGCTCCATTTTAGCGGCCTTATATAAAAGCCCTAAGGTCTCCTGTCTGGGAACGGATGGAATCCCCTTCTCCTCTAGTATTTCCTGTAACTTGGAGAATTCCCTGACCTGCCTTTTTCTCTTTAATGCCTTCTCAAAAAATTCCATCTCTTTTGATGCAGCTTCATTCGGATAATAATAATTACTGTACTCATAAACCGCCTCCGAGATATCCGGCTGATAAGTTTCCAGATAATACAGGCCAAGCAGCCGGTAATATTTACTCATATCACTCCTTGTATAACAATACGGATACATCCTTTCTGCTGTTTTATAAAGCATATCCCAGTTGCCGGTGTCCCGGTATAAGCGAGCCAGCCCATACAGTATCTCTACATCCAAAGGATTGCAGACAAGGGCCTTCTCATAAAAAGAAAGTGCTCTTTCCCCGTCATCTTTTTTTCTATATCTTTCTGCCAGCTCCCTGTATAAAAGGTGAAGCTTCCAGTCCAGGATATCATATTCCCTTCCTTTAAAATCATATTCATACAGATAAATCTCAAAGAAATGGTTGGGGCAGAAAAATACTGCCTTATCCCTCTGTTCCTCCTTCTCCCACAGGTTCAGGAAATCTTTCAATTCCTTAATCGTTATCTTCTCCAGGTTCTCATACAGGTAATGATATTGCTTCTCAATTTCTTCCATTTGCCGTACTTTCACCGCCTTTCTCCAGACAATCCGATAGCCTTTGAATAAATATTTCTCTGTTATAATCTTTTCCGATAAATACCAGTTGATTCATTCTGTCCCCATACACCATGTCCCAATCCAAAAGCACTTCGGGATATTGCTTAAAAATAATTTCCTGTTCTTCTTTTGGCAAGGCAGCCGTCCAGTTAGAGACCTCTGAAAGGGAAGAATTTCTTCCTGCCTGCTCAAATAACTGAACATGCATATCATCCTCCGAAAACCAGATATAGCCCTTTGCTCTTATGATTTCTTCCGGATAATCCTTTTCCAGAAAAGCAATAAACCTGTCATAATCAAAGGGATGCCTGTCCTCAAATACAAAGGAGGAGATACCAAACTCCTCATGTACCCCTCTTTTTTCTGCTCCATCCTGATGCAGTACCGACAAGGTATGCCCCAAAGGAGAGGACCTTTCCACTGCTTTATAGTCAAATTCCCTTTCTCTGAAAATATATTCTGAATCTATTCTGCCATATTCTGTTTCAATAATTTCAGCAAAGGGCTGGAATTTTCTTATAACAGCCTTAACTTCCTCAAGCTGTTTTCTGCTTAACAGGTCACATTTATTTAACAGAATTATATTACAGAATTCCACTTGCTCTATTATCAGATTAATAATATCGGGATCCTCCTCTGTCTTCTCTTCTGTGATATCTTCAAGCTCCTCTAAAAATTCCGCATAGATTCTATCTGCATCAACCACAGTGACAATGGTACTTAGATGCGCCTTTAATTCCCGGTTCTCCTCCTCATATAATAAAAAAACTTCTGCAATAGAAGCCGGATTACTGATACCGGAAGCTTCTACCAGTATGGTATCAATCTCCTCCATGTCCGCTATTCTTTCAATCTGTGCCATAAATTCATCACGCAAGGTGCAGCAGATGCAGCCATTCTTCAACTCGACCACACTGTAATCCAAAACAGTATTCTTATTTTCAAGCCTTATCAAAGAGGCATCTATATTCACAGCTCCCATATCATTAACAACAAGAGCCACTTTTCTCCCTGATGCATCCTTAAGCAGCCCGTTCATCAATGTTGTTTTACCCGATCCCAGATACCCTGTTATTAATATAACGTTTTTCTCTGTCTTTATATCCATGCTGATAGTCCTTCCTAAAGCAGTTGCTTGTTAATGCAAATCATTTGCATTAACAATTATACCTCTGATCCTTTGGCTTGTCAATCAAACTGCAACTGGTTTACACCATATGGAGCAAACGGGCTGCTGCCGGAAGATCTTCCCCCGGCAGCAGCCCGTTTTAAAATTCTATTCTGTAGTTTCTGAAATTTCTTTTTTTGAATTGCGCAGCTTTTTGATATAACTGTTAATGCGAAAGAGCTTCTTTTTCTTGTTCTTTCCCGGATGCTCATAATCTCCGATAAAGGAGGTCATGACAAAATGGCGGATACATTTTGCATCTCTTTCCTTTTCCAGGGAACGAAGTTCCAAATCCAGATTCTTTCGTATTCTCCGCATGGCCTTACTGTGGTCTATCTCCGTAACCAGGCGGCCATCCTGAAAAATCAGTTCCAAAAGGGTTTCATAGCAATACACCGGCTCATAATAACGTCCGGAGCAAATCATGCCTTTATCATACTCTTTCAGATATCCCTTCCCAACAATCATACCGCCTGTATAAATTAAGGATAAATGAATGTCCTCATAACAGGCATTCGTTATACCATAACTGATTTCAGAAATCTTAGGCTCCACATTCCCAATCTCCGGAAAACCGCGGTCAGAAAAGACAGACAAATCTTTCAGATAAAGCTTATAGTCCTCTATTTCCATATTTCCGTTATATTGGAACTGCTTATCTTTTTCCCATGTGGGATTAATGTTTAAATCGGCAGGTAAATATGGACTGTCCTCACATTTTAAAACCACATAGCTGATTCCATCTTTAATAATATGATTGCTGCCAGCCATTATCACTCTTACCTTTCTTTTCATTCGTTTTTCAACTTAGCACTTTCCACGCAGTTTTTCATTAACATGGCGATGGTCATAGGGCCAACACCTCCGGGAACCGGAGTGATTGCACTAACCAAATCAAAGACATCATCATAATCCACATCGCCGCAAAGCTTCTTTCCCTCCAGACGGTGGATGCCGACATCTATTACAACAGCTCCTTCTTTGATAAATTCACTGTTAATAAACTTAGGCTTTCCAATCGCAGCTACCAGAATATCTGCCCTTTTTGCGACCTTTTTTAAATCCACTGTCTTGGAATGGCAAATTGTTACCGTTGCGTCCTCCCTTATTAAAAGTGCCGCCATGGGTTTTCCAACGATATTACTTCTTCCGATAACAACACATTCCTTACCGCTGATGGTGATGCCCGAACGTTTCAAAAGCTCAATTACGCCTGCCGGAGTACAGGATACAAAACCTTTTTGTCCGGTGCTTAAAAGTCCTACATTTTCAGGATGGAAGCCGTCCACATCTTTCTCCGGTGAAATTGCTTTTATAATAACATCTTCCTTAATATGCTTTGGCAAAGGAAGCTGAACCAAAATACCGTTTACATCTTTTCTTTCATTGAGTTCCTTAATAAGAGAAAGCAGCTCTTCCTGCGTTGTCTCCTCTTTTAACTCATAGGACAGGGAGCCAATACCGATATATTCACAGGCCTTCTTTTTATTCCCGACATATACGGTGGAAGCAGAATCGTTTCCTACCTGTACCACTGCTAAAGTAACAGAAATTCCTTTTTCCGTTAACTGCCTTACTTCCTCTTTTAATTCCTCTTTAATATCAGAGGATATTTTCTTTCCGTCAATTATCTTGTCCATAAGAACCCTTCCTTTCGTCCAGGAAATATTTTACCATACACCCATGCATATCGCAAGTCTGCTTAATTTTCTTCACGATAATAATTGATCAGACAGCCTTTGTCTATAATATCTCTTTCGTCCTCTGTTAATTCTCCAAGCCTTAAGGTGAATTCCTTCATAGCTTTTCCAACTACATAGGCTTTTATTTCATTACTCTTTTCTGCTACGGCTCTTTTTACATCCTTAATAAAAAGATAATCTCCCTTTTCAAAAGGAATCTCTTCGCTTAATATAAAGGGAAGCATACCCCAGTTAATTAAATTGGAGCGGTATCTCTTGGTGGCATATTCTTTTGCAATATTGGCAAGACCACCAAGCACTTTCTGGCAGCTGGCAGCCTGTTCCCTCGCCGAACCGTCACCTGGTTTTACGGCATAGATTACACTTCCGATTTCCATATTTTTAGGATCTATTGTAAATACCTTTTGTATTTCTTCATAAACCTCTTTCAGCTCTTGGTTAGCGGCTAAAATATCCTCTCCGCTAATACGCGCTTTTTCTGCCTTATGCACCTCTTTGGCACGTCCTACATAAGCCGGGTCTTTTCTCGAAAGTGTAAATTCCGCAAGCCCTAAGGGATTGGAACGGTAAGAAGAAGTTTCACCGGAAGGAATAAGTTCATCTGTTGTGGTAACCGGATCTTTGATTACTGATACCACCTTTAATACCATATGGTCTGTAAGACCTGGCATAGCAGGCCAATCCACAATTCCCGGTCCGAATTTGATTTCCGTTTCAGGAAGCGGATTCGAGGTGCCATTATAAACGCGGTTGTCATAAATCTTACTGTCAAAGAAATATTTCGGCTTTAAGAAGTCCGTATCAATATTTTCGGCCGAAGTTAAGTAACCCTTGTTAGCCGCTGTAGCCGCAATGGATCTGGCATCCATTAATGCAACGGAAGCAACCTGTCCGCTTGTAATCTTGGAACCTTCTCTGTTGGGGAAGTTTCTGGTGGTATGCCTTATGCTGAAGCTATTATTAGAAGGAACATCTCCCGCTCCAAAGCAAGGACCGCAGAAGGCTGTTCTTATGGTAGCACCGGTTTCCATTAGGCTTGCTACAGAACCGTTCTTTACAAGCTCCATAAATATGGGCTGGCTTGCCGGATATACGCTTAAAGAAAAGTCGTCTGCTCCGATATACTTGCCCTTTAAAATATCCGCAGCATCACAGATATTCTCAAAACCGCCTCCGGCGCAGCCTGCAATAACGCCCTGGTCTACATAAAGCCTGTTATTCTTAACTTTATCCTGTAAACTGTACCTTATCTTATTATTGTCAAGGCTGATGGCAGCCTTCTTTTCCACTTCTGAAAGAATGTCATACAAATTCTTATTCAGTTCATCAATGGTATAGACATTGCTTGGATGAAAAGGCATGGCAATCATTGGCTTAATTTCTGATAAATCCACATGAATCAGCCCGTCATAATATACAACACTTTCTAATGTAAGTTCTTTATAATCTTCTGCCCTGTTATGTATTTCATAGAATTCCTTTACTTTGGAATCTGTAATCCAGATGGAGGATAAACAGGTGGTTTCTGTGGTCATAACGTCAATACCGATACGGTAGTCAACTGATAACTTACCGACACCATCTCCAAAGAACTCCATTACTTTATTATTTACATAGCCCTTTTCAAATACAGCACCGATAATGGCTAAGGCAATGTCCTGAGGCCCCACGCCTTTTCTTGGTTCTCCGGTTAAGTAAACACCGATTACCCCCGGCATATTGACATCATAGGTCTTGTTAAGAAGCTGCTTAACAAGTTCCGGTCCGCCTTCCCCCATTGCCATGGTACCAAGGGCACCATAACGGGTGTGGCTGTCAGAACCTAAAATCATCTTGCCGCCTCCGGCTAACATTTCTCTTGCAAATTGATGGATTACTGCCTGGTGAGGCGGTACATAAACACCGCCGTACTTTTTGGCACAGGATAGTCCGAACATATGATCATCTTCATTTATAGTACCTCCGACTGCACAAAGACTGTTATGGCAGTTCGTTAAGACATAGGGTACGGGGAACTTTTCAAGGCCGCTGGCCCTGGCAGTCTGGATGATTCCTACAAAGGTAATATCATGGGAAGCCAGCTTATCGAACTTAATCTTTAGCTTTTCCATATTCCCGGAGGTATTATGAGCCTTGAGAATACCGTATGCCAGTGTATTCTTAGCGGCCTCTTCCTTTGAACAGGCTCCCTTCGTTTTGCTTTGAAGCACTTCTGCTGTTGCTTCTCTTTCATCGATTACCTCTGTGCCGTTTAACACATAGGCACCCTTTTCATAAAGCTTAATCATAGTATCGTCTCCTTTATATGGCAGTACTTTTGTCTAACCGTACATTCTTACTGTACAGTACTTTTGATGTTGAATTTATACATTTTTATCTATAATTAATTCTATCTTTTTCTATAAAAAAATGAGGTACAAAAATAAGTACCTCATTATCATAATAGTTATAGCGAGAATAATCAAGATTAATTTTAAAGTTTTGTATTACTTTATTCAATAAATGTATATATATACAATACTGTTTTTGTAAATCATTACCTCTGCACCCTTCCGGAAGCATCTCCTCCCATCAATCCTTCGACTTCACTGCGGGATGCCAGATTTACATCTCCGGGAATCGTATGCTTTAGGGCAGAGGCCGCTACTGCAAATTCCAATGCTTCCTTTATACCTCTTTCTTCTATCAGTCCGCAGATAAGGCCTGCGGCAAAAGAGTCCCCTCCGCCTACACGGTCTACAATGCGCAATTCATATTTCCTGGAACGGTAAAATTCCTTTCCGTCATAAATGCAGGCGGACCAGCCATTATCAGAAGCAGAATAGCTTTCCCTCAAAGAGCTTGCAATACATTGAAAGCCAAATCTATCCATCATTCGCTGAAAGATGTCCTTATTTATATAATTTTCTGCTTCAATACCTGTCTTGTCCGTATCACTTAGATTCATCCCCAGAATATACTTTGCATCCTCCTTGCTGCCAATGCATACATCCACATACTGCAAAAGGTTTGTCATAACCTTCCCTGCCTTTTCATAGGACCAGAGTTTTTTGCGGTAATTAAAGTCCAGGGATACGGTAATTCCCTTTGCCCTGGCAGCCTTTAGGGCAAGCTCTGTTACAGCAGCAGCTCCGTCACTAATGGCCGGAGTAATTCCGCTGACATGAAACCAGTCTGCTCCTTCGAAAATGGCATCAAAATCAAAATCCTCTGCTGCGGCTTCTGCCATAGAGGAATGGGCTCTGTCATATACAACATTGGAGGCACGCATGGAAGCACCGGTTTCCAGATAGTAAATTCCCAGTCTTTCTCCTCCTCTGGCAATAAAATCGCAATTTACATTATATTTTCTTAAAGCAGCTACCGCACAGTCTCCGATTGGATTATCAGGAACCTTGGAAACAAAATGAGTTTTATGTCCAAAGTTGGCAAGGGATACTGCTACATTCGCTTCACCGCCTCCATAATTCACATCAAAATTATCTGCCTGGATAAATTTCTGATAGCCGGGTGGGGATAAGCGAAGCATAATCTCACCCATTGTAACTATTTTTGCCATTCTAACCTCTTTCCTTTCGTAAATATCCGGTTGTTTTCTATCTCTCAAACTCTGATTTTACCTTTTTTTTGCATACAAAGCAAGGAGAATACTGAATTATTTCTAGAATATATTGTCTTTTTTCTTTTGATAACCCCTACTGCTTTCTGACCAACCGCTTATTTTAAAATCTCCCGCCGCATCCTCCTGTAATTAAACCTTTCTTGTAAGTGCTTACATCTATGCAGCTTTATATTACTTGAATCTCCCATGGGAGAGTTCCTAAAAGCTTAGTTGGAAATAGAGCAATATAACTTATTCTTACGAAAGATTATACTTGTACTGTTTCTGATGCAATAGTATAATTAAGCTTAGATTCAGATTTACAATGTAAGCGCTTACATAGAAAGGGGATTTATGAATATATATGATATTTCCAAAAGGGCAGGTGTTTCTATTGCTACCGTTTCAAGGGTTCTTAACGGAAACTCTTTCGTAAGTGAAACGACCAGAGAAAAAGTCTTAAAGGTGATGGAAGAATCTGATTATATCCCCAATGCCTTTGCCAGAGGTCTTGGACTTGATACCATGAAGACTATCGGAATCATGTGCACTGACTCTTCTGACCTTTTTCATGCCAACGCTATCAATTATCTGGAAAGAGAACTTCGGAAAAACGGATATGATTCGCTTCTTTGCTGTACCGGTCATGAATCTGCGAATAAAAAGAATTATTTAAAACTCCTGCTGTCAAAAAGAGTGGATTCCATTATTGTAATTGGTTCCAATTTTCTGGAATGCGACAGCAAGTATAATGCTTATCTTAAAACAGCCGCCAGACAACTGCCGCTAATCATTATCAACGGTTATATTAACGCTCCAAATATCTATGGGATATTATGTGATGAGAAACAGGCTGTCTGTCAGGCAGCCACCCTGTTATTGGAACAGGGGAAAAAGGACATTCTCTTTCTTTATTCTAACAAAACTTTAAGCAGCTTAAATAAGATTCAGGGCTATGAGGAAGCATATAGGACCTTTGGACTTCCATTTAAAGAAGAACTGATTAATCAATGTCCCTTGACCATATCTGCTGCCAGAGATTTTCTGCTCTCTCTTAAAAGGGATGGAGCAGGCTTTCAGGCCGTCATGGCTGCAGAGGATATATTAGCCGTCGGAGCCCTTAAATATGCCAGAGCAGCCGGACTTTTGGTACCCGATGATTTATCCGTGATAGGTTACAACAATTCTCTTCTGACAGAGAGCTGTGACCCGGAGTTAACCTCCATTGATAACCATGTGGAATCCCTATGTCTTACAGCCGTAACAAATCTTATGAGAATTCTGAAAAAAGAAAGAGTCCCCGCAACCACCCTGCTTTCCTGTGAAATCATCCACCGGAAAACAACAATGACAGAATCAGTAATACACGAAAACAATACAGGAGGTAAACAATGAAAAATTTTATGGATCAGGATTTTCTTTTAACAACAGATACTGCAAGAACACTCTACCACGATTACGCAAAGGGACTTCCCATTATTGATTACCATTGCCATATAAACCCCAGAGAAATCGCAGAAGACAAGCTTTTTGACAACATTACACAGGTGTGGCTTGGCGGTGACCATTATAAATGGAGGCTGATGCGTGCCAACGGAATAGATGAAAAATACATAACCGGAGATGCTTCTGATTATGATAAATTCCTCCATTGGGCCAGGACCCTTCAAAAGGCTATCGGAAATCCCGTTTACCACTTCAGCCATCTGGAGCTGCAAAGGTACTTTGGCTATTACGGTGTGTTAAAGGAATCCACAGTGGATGAAGTATGGAAATTATGCAATAAGAAGCTCTCTTCCAATGAATTCAGTGCCAAAAATATCATGAAGCTTTCCCATGTGGAAACTATCTGTACTACAGATGACCCGGTGGATTCTCTTTGCTGGCATGAGCAGATACAAAAAGATTCCGGCTTCTCCGTAAAGGTTTATCCTGCCTTTCGTCCGGATAAGGCATTAAACATTGAAAAGCCCGATTTCTCCGGTTATCTGAAGACTCTTTCCGAAGTCAGCGGTGTTCTTATCACAAGCTTTGACTCTCTTTGCAGGGCACTAAAAAAACGCATAGCTTACTTTTCCTCAAAAGGCTGCCGTATCTCCGATCATTCTCTCTCCTACGTTATGTATTATCCGGCAGATGAAAAGGAAATTGAGGAAATCTTCTGCCGGAAGCTAAGAGGAGAAATACTGACCGAACAGGAAATCCTGAAATACAAGACTGCCTTTATGCTGTTTGCAGGCAAATGCTACAGTGAAGCCGGCTGGGTAATGCAATTGCATTACGGACCTAAAAGAGATAACAACCAGAAACTATATAAACTCCTTGGTCCCGATACCGGCTTTGATTGTATAAATAACTTAAGTTTCTCCTCCCAGCTGGCAGATTACCTGAATGCTTTAAATGAAACTGACAGTCTGCCAAAGACAGTTATATATTCCTTAAATCCCGTTGATAATGCTGCTATTGATTCCGTTATCGGCTGCTTTCAGGAAGGCAGTGTAAAGGGTAAGCTCCAGCATGGCAGTGCCTGGTGGCTTAATGACCATAAGCAGGGCATTACCGAGCAAATGACTTCCCTTGCCAATACAGGCCTATTGGCTAATTTTATTGGTATGTTAACCGATTCCAGAAGCTTTCTTTCCTATCCAAGGCATGAGTATTTCAGAAGGATTCTCTGTGATTTATTCGGACAATGGGTTGAAAAGGGAGAATATCCTTTTGACTTACCTCTTCTTGGAGAGATGATCCAGGATATTTCCTACTACAATACCAAAAATTATTTTGGATTTTAGCCTGCCTGTATTTGTAAATATTTTAATACCTCGTAAACCTTATGTTAAATGTTCCCATTTCATATTGCTTCTTTTTACTCCTTATGCTATTTATAAAATAACAATTCTTCTTATGTTGGCATCCGGATATGCATGCAGGCCGATATTAGGACAGGATTTGCTTGGTTACTTAAAACCCAAATAATAGAAGGAGTATGAAAGTATGATAAATAAAACCTTTAAGAGGGCAATTGCCTGTATAATAGCAGGTATATTCCTCTTAACCTTTATGTTCACCAATGATTTTACCAGCGTAAAGAGCAATGCTTCCGGAAGCCAAAAGGAAACCCAGGCGGTTTCCCTAAAAGCTCCCAAATATGTCTTTATGTTTATTGGCGACGGCATGAGCTTTCCGCAGATTCAGGCAGCCAGCGATTACCTTGGTGCTATCTCCCAGGATAAATCTTCCAAAGTCCTTACCGGTAATAAATACTTAGACTTTACAAAGTTCCCCGTAGCAGGCTCTGCTGTTACATATGACTCCACTTCTTTTTGTCCTGATTCCGCTTCTACGGCAACTTCCCTTTCTACAGGACACAAAACCTACAGCGGAACGATTAACATGGATGAAACCATGACCATCTCTTATGAAACAATTTCCGAAAAATTAAAGAAGCAGCTTGGTTATAAAATAGGAATTATCTCAACAGTTAACTTAAACCATGCAACTCCTGCTGCTTACTATGCTCATCAGGCCTCCAGAAACAATTACTATGCTATCGGACTTGAGATGATTCACAGCGGCTTTGACTATTTTGCAGGCGGTGCACTGATAAATCCCGATGGAGATAAGAAGGACACCCCCCAGACAAACCTTTATAAACTTGCAAAAGACAGCGGGTATAAGGTTCTTACTGCACAAAAAGACGCAGAAGCACTCACTGCTGCTGACGGAAAATCAATTGTAATCGGTGAAACTTTAGCTGACAGTAATTCCCTTTCTTATTCCAATGATACCAAAACCGGTGAATGGGCATTAAAGGATTATGTAAAGAAGGGTATTGATGTTCTTTATAACAAAAAAGGCTTCTTTATGATGGTAGAAGGCGGAAAAATCGACTGGGCATGCCATGCAAATGATGCAGGCTCCACAATATCCGATACTCTTGCCTTAGATGATGCTGTCAAAGAAGCAATAAACTTCTATAAGAAGTATCCTTCTGAAACCCTTATTATTGTAACCGGAGATCATGAAACCGGAGGGTTAACCATTGGTTATGCCGGTACGGAATACTCTACTTTCCTTGACAATCTTTCCAACCAGAAGCTTTCCTATGCTAAATTCGATTCGGCTTATGTAAAGAAATACAAGGAAAATAAAACTTCTTTTACTGACGTTCTTACCGATATCAAGAAGAATTTCGGTTTGATAACAGATACCGATCCCAGTTCAGCTGCATATCCCAACCTGGTTCTGACACCTTATGAATACAATAAGCTAAAAGCAGCTTACGATATGACCATAACCGGAAAAGCCGCCAAGAGTCAGGAAGAATATCTCCTCTATGGCAGCTACGAACCCTTGACCGTAACAATCACTCATATTCTGAATAACAAATCCGGTATAGCATTTACTTCCTATTCCCATACCGGACTTCCGGTAGGTGTTTTTGCCCAGGGACAGGGCGCCGATCTTTTCGGAGGATATTATGACAACACCCAGATATATTTCAATCTTGCCAGCCTTTTAAAGGTAAAATAAAGTCCCACGGCAACTTTAAAAGAAGGATTGCTTAAAAGGCAACAGGCAATCCTTCTTTCCATATGAAACAGAAAGAAAGAAGGAACTTACATGAACCTTTTTCATAATAGACGAAAATTCAACCTTTCCTATCATCTTCCCGTACTGGTTTCTTTGGCTGTATTACTGCTTCTTTTGCTGATTCCCACCGGATATGAGGATGCGGTTATTTACAAGGGAACTGACCGCACCGCCGCCAGAGTAATTTCAGTGGATAACAAGAACATTATTGACACCGGTCTTATCCGTTCCGGTGAGCAAACCTGCATAGTAAAGCTGCTTGGAGGTAAATTTAAGGGACAAGAGACAGAAGGGTTTAATCTGCTGAACGGTTCCCTGGAAAATGACAAAATATTCCATGAGGGTGATAAAGTTTTAGTAGTTATCAGTTATCAGGATTCCAAAATCTTATCCGTCAACCTTATTGACCATTACCGTATTAAAAAGGAAGCCATTCTTGCCGCAGCCTTTGCCCTGCTGCTTATCATAGTAGCCGGAGAAACAGGCTTTCGTTCACTTATTTCCTTTGTAACCAGCATATTGATGATATGGAAGGTCTTAGTCCCTGCTTATTTAAACGGCTATAATCCCATATACTTTGGACTTCTTATCAACGTTTCTCTTATAATACTGATTCTTTCACTGGTATTTGGTTTTAACAAAAAGGCTCTGGCTGCCATATCGGGGGCATCCCTTGGTATCCTTGTCACCTGTCTTCTTGGTATGGTTTTTACAACCAGCTATAAGATACATGGAGCTATTATGCCCAATTCCGAAAGCCTTCTTTACAGCGGCTATGCCAATCTGAATCTGACCAAAATCTTTATGGCAAGTATTTTTATCGGTTCTTCCGGCGCTGTAATGGATCTTGCCGTTGATATCACCTCTGCCATCAACGAAGTCATCTCAAAAAAGCCTGAAATGAAATGGAAAGAGGCTTTTCTGTCAGGTATGAATGTGGGAAAGGCTGCCATGGGCACCATGACTACCACCCTCCTGTTAGCATATTCCGGCGGATATATTGCCCTTCTTATGGTATTTATGGCACAGGGTACACCGGTGTTTAATATTCTGAATTACAAATATGTATCTGCAGAGATTCTGGATACCTTTATCGGAAGCATCGGCCTGGTGTTAGTTGCTCCCTTTATTGCCTTCACCTGCAGTCTTCTCTTAACCGGCAAAAAGAATACCTTAACATAAGAGAATCTCCATGCTTTTCTTCTTTAACCGGCTTTCTGATATAGAAACGATGTAAGAAGAAAGGCATGGAGTTTAAGGCAAATCCAAATTAATTACTAGTCAATATCAATTGCACTGGTCGGACAGCTGTCTCTGGCATTTTCAGCATCTGAAACCTTATCGGAAGGAATATCCCCATCAATTCCATGGGCAAAACCATCCTCTCCCATACTGTAAACTTCCGGACATAGATTTGTACATAATTCACAGCTAATACAAAGATCCGGGCTGACACTTGCTTTCATATTGTTTACCATTCACCATTCTTTTCAATGGTTCCTTTCTTTATATAGTAATTAAATTTTACTCTTGCTCCCTTACAGATTCAATTCTGTACATGGATATTATCGTTAAAAAAAGAAATTTTATACATATTTGTATTTATTAGCTTTCATGCAATCCGGTAACTGACGGCAGACTTGACAGATTATTATCCTCTCTGCCATCGGGTAAGGATTTCAGATATTCACTTCCATTTCTCGTGGCTACGCCAACTCCTTTGATATCACCCTGTTTTGCGGCCTCAACGCCCTCTTCCTTATTTAAAATATGTCCGTCGGAAAGCTTATAGCCGGTAACCTTTCCGCTTTCCTTTACAAGTGCTACAATTTCCTTCGCATCCGGCTTGCTTTCAGGAATATCCGATAACGCCATCATCGGTAATACCGATGAAATGTTTGCCTGATTTGTATTTATATTTTCCATGCATAAACCTCCCATTCTTTCCTGTGACAGTACGTCTTTAGTTTATGCAAATGTAAAAAGTATATTCATCAAAATATTTTAACGGGGCACAAGCCGTATGATCTTATCATCTCCTTCATTCGGAAGCCCTCTGCCATCCAGATTACTGGTCGTAAGATAGATTGAACCGTCGACATCCCTGTAACTTTCTCTTAATCTTCCGAATTCATCTTTTAAATAGCTTTCAACTTCTACTGCCTGTCTGCCGGCATCATTTAAGGTCATTAATAACAACTGCTGCGCCTTAAGAGCTGCCACAAACAATTTTCCATTAAAAGGCCCTTCCTTTACAAAGGCAATGCCGGAAGGCGCATATGTGTCATCTCCGCTGTCAAAAACAGGTATAATAAAATCTCCTTCTGACAACGGCCACCCATAATTTCCTCCCGGTACTATAAGATTGATTTTATCATGTGCCACATTTCCATGCTCTGAAGCATACAATATCCCATCTTCATTCCAGTCAAGTCCCTGGGGATTGCGGAGTCCCAAAGCATAAACATAGGAGTCCCCAAAAGGATTATCCGAAGGTACCCTGCCGTCTAATTCCATTCTTAAAATCTTTCCTGCCAGACTGTTAATATCCTGGGAAAGCTCTCCCTGTCCGGCATCCCCTGTCGTAGCATAGAGCTTGCCGTCCGGTCCTATCTTAAGTCTGCCTCCATTATGAACCCTGTCTCCGGGAATCCTCTCCAAGAGTACTCTATCTTCCATGGTATTCTCTCTCTCATAGTGCATCCGTACCACTTTGTTAAAGAATTCTCCCTCTTCCACATAAGTATACATAACATAAAAATATCCATTCTCCTCAAAATCCGGATCCAATACCAATCCCATCAATCCCCCTTCTCCCTGGGCTTCAAAGGGCGGGATAAAGGTGAATAGGGGACTCGTCTGTAAAACGCCATTTTCAATCAGTCGTATATTCCCGCTTCGTTCTGTAAAGAAAATTCTCCCATCCTTTGTAATATCCAGCGCCCATGGAACAAAAAGCTCCTCCGCTACAATCTCAATGTTGTATGGAAATTCTGCTTTTTCTTCCATTCCGTCCGGATTTCCCTGGGGTTCTTCCTGAATGCTTGCTCTTATTTCCTCTAAAATTACCGGCTGACGGTCTCTCTCATACCAATTTCGCAATTTATAAATATTTTCTGCTTTATAATAATACATAATAAGGCTTTCCAGTCATCTCTCATAATATTTATTCTATGGAAAGCCGGGCAAATGGTTCTTTCGTTTTACGAAATTTTATATTGTATTACAGGAGGCTTTATAGTATAATAATCAGTTGAAAAAACAACAGTATATGGAGGTAGTCATGAAACATCTTATTAGTCCCCTAGACTTATCTGTTTCAGAATTGGAGGATATCCTGAATCTTGCAAGCGAAATATTCAATGACAAAAAGAAATATTCAGATATCTGTCATGGAAAAAAGCTGGCAACCCTGTTCTATGAACCAAGTACCAGAACAAGACTTAGTTTTGAAGCCGCTATGTTAAATCTCGGTGGCAGTGTTTTAGGTTTTTCATCTGCAGATTCTTCATCTGCCGCCAAAGGTGAAAGTGTTGCCGACACCATACGTGTTATCTCCAGTTACGCTGATATCTGTGCCATGCGTCATCCCAAAGAGGGTGCTCCCCTAGTTGCTTCTATTTATTCTTCTATTCCTGTAATCAATGCCGGTGACGGCGGCCATAACCATCCCACTCAAACCTTAACAGACTTATTTACAATTTCAAAATTAAAGGGCAGATTAGATAACCTGACTGTTGGCTTTTGTGGTGATTTAAAGTTCGGAAGAACCGTCCACTCTTTAATCAATGCTCTTGTACGTTATAAAAATGTCCATTTTGTTTTAGTTTCTCCCGATGAACTTAAGATACCTGCTTATCTTCGTGAAGAAGTATTGGATGCCAATCATATTTCCTACGAAGAAGTTAAGAACCTGGAAGCTGTTCTTCCTGACCTTGATTTGTTGTATATGACAAGGGTCCAGAAGGAACGCTTTTTTAATGAAGAGGATTATATCCGCCTGAAAGATTCTTTTATTCTGGATGCAAAGAAAATGTCTCTTGCCAAAGAAGACATGCTGGTACTTCACCCCCTGCCCAGAGTAAATGAGATTTCAACCGAAGTAGATAATGACAAACGTGCCGTTTACTTTAAGCAGGCAGAATTTGGTGTCTATGTACGAATGGCTTTGATTATGAAATTATTGGAGGTGGCTTAATGTTAAATATCGGCGGATTAAATCAGGGAATCGTTATTGACCACATAGAAGCCGGCGGGGCTATGAAGATTTATTCTTACTTAAATCTGGAAAAGCTGGATTGCAGCGTTGCTATCATTAAAAACGCCAAAAGCAATAAGATGGGTAAAAAGGACATTATTAAAATCGATGGGACACTGGATATGGATTTAGATATCCTGGGGGTTCTTGACAGAAACATTACCATCAACATTATAGAAAACGGTAAAATCAAATTAAAACGGAATTTAAACCTGCCTGAAAAGGTTACCAATATTATCAAATGCAAGAATCCCAGATGCATTACCTCCATCGAACAGGAACTTCCCCATATGTTCCGGCTTACCGACAAGCCAAACGGTGTATACCGCTGTGTATATTGTGAGCAGGCCTTTAAAAGGAATTAGACTACGCCCATACTGGGCGTATATATAGGAAAAGCGTAGGACCCTATGCTTTTCCTTTTATTATACTGCTGCGGTTTTACCCCATCCTGCCTGTTACTGTCTGATTCTTCCTATCACATCAAGCAGCAGCACCTGTGCCTTCTCATCATACATTATCACCGCGTATTCATTCCCTTTCCCGCTGATGCGGCTGTCTGTTGTAATGCCCGCAGACTGTCCCTTTTCTGTTGGATAGGTTTCATTTCTTCCCAATAAGGGATTATACCGATCAATGAGATAACCCTCCTCCTTTAAGACCGATGTAATGTGAACAGAGGCCAGCCTCTTCATAACCGCTTCATCCCTCACATCATTAAGCTTATCCACAAACTGGCTGACTGTCACCTTATCTTCCGGCTTAAAACCAGTCCGCATTTCTTCTGTGAGCCGGAATTCTTCTTTGGTCTTTCTAGTCCTAAGGGTCTTCTCTGCTTTTTGCTGGTCCGCTGCCTGTTCATAGGAGAGAGATTCCTTACTGCCACCGGTAAATTTAAGAATAGCCTCAAGAAATTCATTTCCGTATTTTTTGAATTTATTCTCTCCCACTCCGGTTACCGTAAGCATCTCATTCTGGTTTAGCGGAAGCTTTACGCACATATCCGTAAGGGTCTTATCTGAAAAGATGATATAAGGCGGTACCCCTTCTTCTTTTGCAATGTCTGTCCGAAGCTGCCGCAGCAGTTCGAAAAGATCTAAGCCTTTTGAAGTTAATATCTCGGATCTTCTTAAGCCTTTCTGTTTACCGGACAGATTACCTTCTCCCTTTTCGCTGTTGTTTACCCTGGAGGCTTTTATTATGACAAGAGCCTGTCCCTCTGAAATCTCAAGGGAAGAACGGTTTAACTTCACCACGGCATATTTATCATTGGTAACATAGAGGTATTCCTCAAGTATTAGCTTATTCATAATCTGTTTTAGAAAACTTTCATTGGCAGAAGAATATTTTCCGTAAAGGCTTGAGTTCACCATATTATTGGCAGTAAGCTTAGCTGTCCGCCTTCCGAGTAAAGTTGCTATGATTACATTCACGCCGTACCGCTGCCCGCTTTCTCTTATGCAGTTAAGGATATCCCTGCTGTCCTCCGTAACATCCGTTTCCTCAAATTCTGTCAGGCAGTTAGAGCAATTCCCGCAGGTACCTTCCCCATATTGCCCAAAATAATTCAGGACATATTCTCTTAAGCAGTCTCTGGTGAAGCAGTAATAGGTCATCTTTTTAAGACGTTCCATATCCCGTTCCTGAATCAGTTCCCTGTCTGCTGCGCTTAGTTCCTCATTGATATTTCCTTTCTCTATCAGAAACTTATTTATTTCCACATCCTTACCGCTGTACATTAGAATACATTCCGAAGCCTCCCCGTCACGTCCGGCTCTTCCTGCCTCCTGATAATAACTCTCCATATTCTTTGGCATATTGTAGTGAATGACGTAACGTACATTGGATTTGTCAATTCCCATACCAAAGGCATTGGTTGCTACCATTACAGGCTTTCTGTCATAGATAAAATCTTCCTGGTTCTGATTTCTATCCGCATCCGGCATTCCTGCATGGTATTTCGCTGCCGAGGTCCCCTGCTTATTAATAAGCTCCCACAGTTCCTCTACATTATTTCTTGTATTGCAATAAATAATCCCGCATTTATCCAGGTGTTCTTTCACATAGGCCAGAACCTCTTCCTCTTTCTTCTTTGGTGTTCGTACTTCAAAATAAAGATTCTCCCTGTCAAAGCCTGTTACCACCACTTCAGGCGACCGAAGCTTTAGGATACAGCCGATATCTTCCATAACCTCCTTTGTAGCAGTGGCAGTAAAAGCACTGATAACCGGACGCGCCGGAAGCCCTTCAATAAATCTTACAATCTTTCGATAGCTCGGTCTGAAATCCTGTCCCCACTGGGAGATACAATGGGCCTCGTCCACTGCTACCATTGCAATAGGCGTATTTAATGCAAAGTGCAGGAATTCCTCTGTTTCCAGCCGTTCCGGCGCCACATAAATCAGTTGGTACTTTCCTTCTCTGGCATACTCTAAAGCAAGGCTGACCTGCCTGGCTGACAGAGAACTGTTTATAAAGGCTGCATGGATACCCGCTTCATTGAGTGCCGCCACCTGATCCTTCATAAGGGATATAAGCGGTGAAATAACAATAGTAATGCCCTCCATTATAATCCCGGGGATCTGATAACATATGGATTTTCCGGCTCCTGTGGGCATAATTCCAAGTGCATCCCTTCCCTGCAATATGCTGTATACCAGTTTGTCCTGCCCATTACGGAAGCTTTCATAGCCAAAATACTTCTTTAAGACGCCTACAGCCTGTTCTCTCTTGTTAATGTTCTGAATCATTTCTCCTCCTGTAATTTTCATACTAACTCCCATTGCATGCCGCATCTGCTTGCAGATGCGGCACTGCCACCAATCAGGGTGTGAATTATGCTTTTCAATAATTCACACTACCGTACCTTCTCAACAACCACCAGGCAGGTACTGTCCGGAAGCCTTGCAGGCTTTCTCTCTTCATCAAAAAGCTCTATTTTCTGCGACAGGGCAACTGTATATCCCTCTTGAAGAAAATGTTTTATGGTAATAATCTTTGCACGTTCTCCCAGAACCTTTTTTATAAAATCGAGGTATTCCCCGGGCGTAAAATACCCAAACTGTTCATTTACCTCATGTACATAGGACTTCTCGCCCCAGGTATAGGTATATAGAAATTCCATGGCATCATTGACAGGAAGCTTTACTTCATTCTGTCCGATAACTTCGTACCCAATCTCCCTGCCTTTAAAATCTGCTGTATACCGTTTTAAAAATTCCATTCCATCGTGGGACAGAAACCTGATAATACGTTTTTCTTCCTTTTCTTCTGTCATAATTCCATCCCGGATAATAATTCTCCCTCCTGGCTTTAGTACCTCAAAAGCACTGACAAAGGCTGCTGCCAAGGTGTCATAGTTGAATTTCCTTCCCTCGTATTCAATATAGGAGAAGAGTTCATGAAGGATGGAGCAGAATATGATGGTATCTATACTATCCTTTGGCAAATAGGAGCTTAAGTTTAAAGCATCTCCGTACATAACCTCCCATTTCTTATCTTCGACTTGCTTTTTGCGCTTTAAGCTGTCCAGTACATTCTGGGCAATATCAATACCTGTAACCAGCTTCCCTGGGGCATTTTCCTCAATCAGGTCCATCAAAGCACCGCCTCCGGGACCGATATCAATAACCTTTTCCCCCTTTATGTAATCCAGAATAATCTTCTTATAATCAATACTCTGGTTCATGGTCTTTAAATAGGTCTCCTCCTCATAGAATCTGTCATACTTATCCTTTCTTAATCCGAACAGGTCAAAGAGAAGAACAACGGCACTTTCATATAATACATCTGCCTTTTCCGCTTCTACACAGAATTCTATGAGTTTTTCACCGGCCGGTGAATACTCAAAGTTAAAGAAAAGCGTCCCGTCAAGCTCCTTGTAAATGCTGATACTGTGCGACACATGAAGACTGTTTCTGTAATTGCCTGACAGTATCTCTTTCATGGGCATGGCAGAAAGGTAATTCTCTATAATACGCTTTTTATAGATATTAATTCGCTTTTGTCCCTCATGCTGGTAATAAATATCCTTCATAAGCTGCTCAAAACTGATATGCTTTACATCCTCTTTTGCCTGGTTTCCAATAAGAAGCAATATCTTTACAAATTCCTCCAGAGTGAAATCATACAGGGCACTTTCCACGAACCACAAATCTCTTCCCCGTAAAAGGGCAGTGAGCCTGTCTGTTATTTCATTATTGTTTACAACCAGGTCATAGCCGGTATCAAAGTCCTCGCCATTTTCTATGGAAACCTTTCTAAGGCGTCTTAACCTCTCTTTTAAATCATAATCAGCCAGGAGGTCTTCATTAACGATACTTTCAATTACCCCTTCTGCTTCACACCGGACCCTTTCCCATAGTCTGGTATCGACCCCTGAAATGATACAGCTGTTAAGGGCCTTAAGAACCTCGGTCAATCTTTCTTTTGTAAGGAAGCCTTCACTTACCAGCTTTATAAGGGGCAGGTTTTCTCTGACCGACACCTCTCCTCTTAAGTACTGTCCAATTAATCCATGAGTGCTAATAAGCGTATGGATAATATGCTTCCTTCTCTCCGCCTCTTTAGAAGCTTCTCTTAAGTAGATTTCGGCAGAACCCCTGTTATGGACAAACAAATTGATTCCATCCCGCAGCCAGCGCTTTCTGAAATAATCCGTTCCGCCTTTTGCCACCTCCGACCATATAAGGGTTTCCTCCACCAAGGAGGAGGCTTCTTCCGTTATTTCCAGGCATTCCAGGATGCGAAGGGTACGTTCCACATACTCCAGAAGATAACTGCTTCTTTTCTCTTCCATGGAATGCAGCCTCTCCAAATTAATATTTTCCTGTGAGGTTACCGCCAGATACATAAGCCATCTTGCTTCTTTTAATACCTGCTTATCTCCCTTTCTAAGACGCTCTATACAGGTAATCGAATATAAATTTCTTCTTTTGTTCTCCATACATTCCTTCCTCCCCATGCTAAATTTCAATATTAAACCGGTAGAGCTTCGACGGTCTGTGCCCTGCATCTGTCCGGTATTCTTTGGTTTCTGCTACCATACGGGCAACTTTTCTGCGGAAATTGGCTTTTAAAAGCTCTTTACCAAGTATCACCTCATACACCTGCTGGAGCTCTGTCAGTGTAAATAACTCCGGCATCAGGTGAAAGGCGATATCCGTATACATGATCTTGCTGCGAAGCCTTTCCATGGCATAGGCAATTATTCTGCCATGGTCAAAGGCGATACCCTCTGATTCTTTCAGCTTTCTATCAATAAGGACCGTGCCTTTATTTACCGTTTTAGTAACCTCTAAAACAGCCGTAAGCTTCTCTTCATCCCCTGTAAGTATCAACTGGTAGGTTTGCCTTAAGATATATCCGTCTTTGGTATCTTCTCTGCTTTCCTTAAGCAGATTATACCCAACGCTAAACCAGGCAGCCTCTGCAGCATCATCGGCTGCTTTTGGGGACAGCACCCGGCTGTCTGCCAGGGCCATGTAGGACGTACTTATCACTCTGGTTCTTGGGTCCCTTTTCACATCTCCCCAGGTATACAACTGCTCTAGATAAACATCCCGAAGTCCGGTTTCTTCTTCTAATTCCCGGTAAGCTGCTTCTTCAAGGCTTTCATCCATATTAACAAAGCCGCCCGGAAGAGCCCATTTTCCAAGAAAGGGGTGTTCTCCTCTCTTTATCAGGAGGATATTTAACATATTTTCGGGAAGCTTCCTGTAGTTCTTCTCCTTCCTCTTCTTTACGGTAAATATCAGCATATCCACTGTTACCGAAGGCCGTTCATATCTGGCCGGATTATAATCCACAAGAAATTCTGCCTCCGTAAGCCCCTTTTTGTTTCTTATTCCATCACTTGCCGATTCCTGTTTTTTCATCCTGTCCCCTTTCGTGAATATCAAATCTTGAATTTGATATTCCTGTACCTTTCTACCATTGCCTGCATGTATCTGTAATAATTTCTGATTAATGTCTTACATTGTCTTGATATTATCTCATTGATAATATGATTATTGTACAAATAATTCTCTTTGTCAACTATTAACTTGCCTGTCCTCCTATCCGACATAAAAAGTGATGGCATACTCCTTCCGGAGAACCATCACTTTGCTTTCTATAAAAATATTACTGCAGCATTGACATTCTCTCACCCACAACCTGCCAGTCAATGTTATCCATAAAGCGGTTAATATACTCTACCTTATTATCTGCATATTGCAGAAAATATGCGTGTTCATATACATCCAGAACTAATAGAGGAATAGACATTGCCATGTATCCTTCATCATGGCTGTCCAGACTGTCATTGCGGAAAGAATCAGACCTTGGATCATAGCACAGTATTGCCCAGCCCCTGCTGGCTTTGGCGGTAGCAACAAAATGATCTTTCCAGTTATCAAAGCTTCCATAATCCCTCGATAATATCTGCCTGATCCGTTCACCGGGCGTATTATTGACAGAACCTATATTTTCAAAATAAAGTTCATGGAGAATCACTCCGTTTAAAGCATAGGTTTCGCCCCGTTTAATGCCTCTGAATACACTGTAGGTAGCATTGGCATCCTTTACACCGGTATTATCCTTTAAAAGTGCATCAATCTCATTCATCTTATTAATGTAACCTTCATATAGTCTCATATGTACATCGAATTGTTCTCTGTTTATTACGGTAACATCATCGGAATATTCAAAGTTTAATTTTACAAATTGCATTTATTCTGCACCATCCTTCCTCTTATTTCTTTCCCCAATAATTATACCAATAGTTAAATATACGCTGGATAATTCCAATTAATATCATATTTTCTATTTTATTCTTTAAATTTATAGCTCGGGGCCCTTTACCATTCCCTTTGGCTATTTTCTTCTCGTTTTGGGAAAGCAGGCAAGCAGGAAGGAAACAGGAAAAAATAATAACAACGAACAGGTATACTTATCTTATTGCCAAAAAGTACTCTTAACTAAAAATACTATGGGAATTTTACCTTCCCATAGTATTTTTTATCGCGAAAATATTTACATTCTAGAATAATCCGGTAATAAAACCGTCCTTATCAACATCAATCTTTTCTGCCGCAGGTACAAGTGGAAGTCCCGGCATTGTTACGACCGTACCGGTAATAGCCACCACAAATCCTGCACCCGCTGATATATAAACCTCTCTGATATGAATGGAAAAGCCCTCCGGCCTTCCAAGCTTTGTCGGATCATCGGATAGGGAATACTGGTTCTTTGCCATGCAGACAGGAACCTCACCATATCCCATCTCCTCGATTTTCTGAAGCATCTTTTCTGCCTGGGAATCATAGGTAACAGAATCTGCTCCGTAGATTCTCTTTGCAACTGTTTCGATTTTTCCTTTTAAGGAAAGTGAAAGAGGATAAAGGGGCGCAAAGCTGCTCTTTTTTGTATCCAACATCTCTATTACCTTATCCGCCAGGGCAAGTCCGCCTTCGCCGCCCTTTTCCCAAACCTCGGAAATTGCAAAGTCACATTCTCTCTCCTCGCAGAATTCCTTAACGAATGCCAGCTCTTCCTCTGTATCCGTTGAGAAGCGGTTTAAGGTCACTACAACAGGAACGTTATAGTTCTTAAGATTTTCTATATGCTTTTCAAGATTTACGATACCTTTTTTCAGAGCTTCAAGGTCAGGCTGTCCAAGGTTTTTCTTTGTGGCGCCACCGTTGTATTTCAATGCACGTATTGTTGCCACTAACACAACACCGTCAGGCTTAAGTCCTGCACTTACGCACTTGATATCAAAGAACTTTTCAGCTCCCAGATCAGCACCAAAACCAGCCTCTGTTACTACAATATCTGCTAATTTAAGAGCCGTTTTGGTTGCCCTTACACTGTTGCAGCCATGGGCGATATTGGCAAAGGGTCCGCCATGCACAATAGCAGGAGTATTTTCAAGGGTCTGGATAATATTCGGCTTAATGGCATCCTTTAAAAGCGCCGCCATGGAACCTACTGCGTTTATTTCATTTGCCGTAACCGGCTTACCGTCATAGGTATAGGCAACAATAATTCTGGAAAGTCTTCTTTTCAAGTCTTCCATATCATCTGCCAGGCAAAGAATTGCCATGATTTCCGAAGCCACTGTTATGATAAAGTGGTCCTCTCTTACCACTCCGTCTGCCTTTCTGCCAAGCCCTACCACGATATTACGCAGTACACGGTCATTCATATCAAGACATCTCTTCCATACTATCTGGTTCGGGTCAATATTTAACCGGTTTCCCTGGTGGATATGGTTGTCTAACATAGCTGCCAGTAAATTATTGGCCGAAGTAATAGCGTGAAAATCTCCGGTAAAATGAAGGTTTAAATCCTCCATGGGTACTACCTGGGCGTAACCGCCGCCGGAAGCTCCGCCCTTTAGGCCAAAGCAGGGTCCAAGGGAAGGCTCTCTTAATGCAATAACTGCTTTCTTATCCCGCAGAGCCAGGGCCTGTCCAAGACCGACCGTTGTAGTAGTCTTTCCTTCCCCTGCCGGAGTCGGATTAATTGCTGTGACTAATACCAGCTTTCCATCCTTGTTATCCTTAACCCTATCCCATAATTCATCCGACAGTTTTGCTTTATATTTTCCGTAATAATCCAGCTCATCTTCTACTATGTCAAGTTTTTCAGCAACTTCTCTGATATGTTTAAGAGTTGCTTTTTGTGCAATTTCTATATCTGTTAACATTCTTTTACAGCCTCCTGTTAGCTTTTGCATCTATTATATACCAATTTCCCCTTGGAATGAAAGAGGCTAATTCATTATAATTACGATTGCCTTTTATTAATAATTTTGTTTTGACCATTAACATAATAAGGGGTATAATATTTAGCCAAGGAGGAATACAAATGACTGACACAATTTTATTCGACTTAGACGGTACTCTGTTAAATACCTTGGAGGATATTGCGGACGGCGTTAACCATGCCTTAAGAAAAATGAACTTCCCGGAAAGAACCTTAGAAGAAGTCAGGCAGTTTGTGGGAAATGGAGTTGTTATGCTGATAAAACGTGCCGTTCCTGACGGAACCAGCGAAGAGCTTACCAATACCTGCTTAACATACAACAAGGAATATTATTCCACCCATGTAAATGCAAAGACCCGCCCCTATGAAGGCATTATGCCATTACTGAAAGAACTGAAAGAAAAAGGGTATAAAGTAGGCGTTGTTTCTAATAAGTACGATAGTGCCGTAAAGGATTTAAGCCGCCTTTATTTTTCGGATTATATAGGGATTGCAGTCGGCAACCGGACAGGCGTTCCCACCAAACCGGCTCCTGATTGTGTATATTCTGCTATGGAAGAATTGGGTTCTTCACCGGAGGCAACTGTATTTGTGGGAGATTCCGATGTGGATGTACGTACTGCCCATAATGCAGGTCTAACCTGTATTGGTGTTTCCTGGGGCTTTCGAGGCAGAGCCTTTTTGGAAAAGGCAGGTGCTGATATCGTAATTGACAGCCCCGGTGAACTGCTTACCCTCTTAGAATCAGGGATAAATTCCAAATAACTTTCATTGATAAGAAACTCCAAACGGCTATTGAACCGACCCCCAAATGTTAGACTTAAATGATATGTACCCAGTTTTCTGGACACATCATTATTCAACTGGATGATTAGGCACTCTTGATGGATGTCTTCCTGTATATTACAGGAGGCATCCATTTTGTTTTTGATTGAATTCTCCTGTTATTATAATAATCTATATATTCATCTATTGCTTTCTTAAATTCATCGAAGGATCCAAAATCCTTTTCATGACCATAAAACATTTCGGTCTTTAGTCTTCCGAAAAAAGTCTCCATAATGCAATTATCGTAACAGTTTCCTTTACGAGACATAGATTGAATTATTCCATATTTCTTTAATTCATTACGATAGTACGCATGTTGGTACTGCCAACCTTGATCG
>NZ_FRFD01000001.1 GCF_900143645.1 Anaerocolumna xylanovorans DSM 12503
TTAGGTCCCAAGGGTTGGGCTGTTCGCCCATTAAAGCGGTACGCGAGCTGGGTTCAGAACGTCGTGAGACAGTTCGGTCCCTATCCGGCGCGGGCGTAGGATATTTGAGAGGAGCTGACCTTAGTACGAGAGGACCGGGTTGGACTGACCTCTGGTGTACCGGTTGCACTGCCAAGTGCATGGCCGGGTAGCCAAGTCGGGAAGGGATAAACGCTGAAGGCATCTAAGCGTGAAGCCCCCCTCAAGATGAGATATCCCATAGC
>NZ_FRFD01000019.1 GCF_900143645.1 Anaerocolumna xylanovorans DSM 12503
TTCCATCCGAAAACTTCCACTCTTAACTCCGTTCGACTTGCATGTGTTAAGCACGCCGCCAGCGTTCATCCTGAGCCAGGATCAAACTCTCAAATTAAAGTTTAATCATTTCAGAATTAACATTGGCTATTTAGAAGCTTTGGTTTATAGCATAAACCAAACTTTAAACAATCGTTAATTTCCGTTAGTCTGTGATGCAAATCACACACTACTTTACTGTTTTTTTAGGTCGTATCATTTCTGATACTGTTCTTTTTCAAAATCCAAAGCCGAGGCTTTCTATTTTGAATGAAATTTTAAAGAAAATTTCAGGGTTGTTTCACTGTTCAGTTATCAAGGTTCATGTGGACTTTCAAGCTGTTTTTCTTTGATTCTTTCTGCCAGCTCGTCAGTGCTTTATTACTATACCATGGAGTCAATTGTTTGTCAACATTTATTTTCAAGTTTTTTTATCAGACCACTTTATATTTTTTTACAATTTACTATAAATAATATATTGTTTGCATTTTTAATGCAATAGTCATTAAAACCTGATTTTTCATATAAATATTTTAACAAACATTACTGTTTCAGAAACAGCGAATTAAATAATATCACTTATTTACTCTTCTGTCAAGCAAATTTCAGATAAACTTCTTTATATCATCTAACTTTTATCCGCCCTGACTGTTACTACTCCTTTCATATTTCCTTTGCTGCTATCCTTTGCTGCAAACAAAAGATAAAAATACGAAAACCGTTGATTGTGTATAGTTATCACTTCTATACACAATCAACGGTTAAGTCATATCACTATTCCAATCTTTCACTGTCATCAGCCTTCTGTTTTCATAGCCTCTATCGCACTAATCTTAGTTGCCCTGCTGGCAGGATAATAACCCGAGATAATACCGACCATAATTGCAAGTCCTGCTGCGACTAACGGAAGCCATAAGGGAATAATAGAAAATTTACTGTTTTCAGGGTTATACATATAGTTTGTAGACATCAACGCCTGAAACAGCGGCCCTCCGAATTTATTAATCGCCCAGGAGGCTGCGTAGCTTGAGGCAATTCCAATTATGCCTCCAATCAAACCTATCATACCTGCTTCAAATAGAAACAGCTTCTTAACATCTCTTACCAGGCATCCTAACACCTTCATGATACCTATTTCTTTCGTTCTTTCATAGATGGACATTATCATGGTATTAGCAATGTTAATCGCGGATACCAGCATGGATACAGCGCCAATTGCTCCAAGCACCATCTGCAGCATATTTGCTGTGCTTAGCATAGGTGCCATAAGCTTTGCAAGGCTGTCTGTCTGATAACCTAAAGCATCAATTTCCGCTTGCACATCTTCTACATTCTTAAAGTTATCTACCGTTACTTTTAAATTGGTGTAATTTGCTACGGCAGTCATTGCTTTCTTACGTTCTGTTGTTTTTAAGGTATTCACATATTTCGCATACAGATATTTAAAATAATTAATATCCATATAGCCGTTATAATCAAATTGATAGTTATTCGATTTTGTAAGCACCCCATACTGTTCTACCTTAACTGTCAGAGGTTTTTTCTTTTCGTCCATTTGATATTGATACGGATTGAAACCAAAGGTCAGTTTATCTCTTGTTATATCTATTTGCTTGGAAGAACCGAACATCGAATAGGGGTTGTAGAAATTGTTGAGCGAATCACTGCCGAATACAATTACCCTTGTATCCTTTGGCGAGGGCAGGTTTCCTGCAGTAAGGGCCGGAAAGTCCATGCCTGATATGTAATTACTGTCTAAAACATACAACTGGATATTATTCTGGTAATGACCGCTATACAGGAATATATTGGTCAATATCATGGGAACTGCAGTTTTAACATGAGGTATGTCTCTTATTTTTGTTACCAATTCATCATCCATGGGATCTGCCTTGATTGAGATATAATTACCCTTATCATCAACATATCCTCCGGTACTGCTGACATTAATCTCTGTAAGGCTTCCCAGTTCCATGACCTGTTGGGTATAGCTTTTTTTCATACCAATACCTATAGATATCATAACTACTATGGATATTGTTCCTATGACTACACCCATAACTGTCAATGTCGTTCTAGCTTTTCTGCGTTTTAAATTCCGGAGACCTATTTTGATTAAATCACTAATCTTCATAAAGCTCTATCCCTTTTTTTATTTTGCGCTTTGCCAACAGGATACCAACTGCTACACTAACTGCTAATGTAAGAAAGGAAATACCGATAACAAAAGGCCAGCTTGAAAGCAATGGGTCTTTCACTGTACCACCCATATCTGTGGGCATCCCAGCAGATGCATCTCCAGTAAACTCGCCTGTACTCCCGGTTGAATTAATTGCAACGCTTTCTGATGACATGAAAGTATTTCCTTCATGAAGATACACCTGTACACCTAAATCCTGATTCATTTCTATCGTCATGGCTTATCTCCCTTCTTTCTTATTCTGTTTCTTCCATTTTTCTTAATTTCTTCTTGTATAAATTAACCTTGATTTTTCTTGTTGCTACTATTCCTGCACCCAGAACAACCACTTGTACTATTATGAAGAGCCATACGGGAAGAATAGCTTTTTTCGCTGTTGCCACCACGCCGCCATCAGGCATGCCTGTTGATCCGGGATCCGGTATATAGGCACCTTGTATCGTGCCCTCAAAGTCCTTTGTGATGGTAACCTCCTGACCTGTGCTATCTTCAAAGGTCACTGTCAGTACGCCTTTTGCCAGGCCTTCAACAGAAGGAATTACTTCAAGCTCTGCGGGTTCCTGACTGCCGGCCTCTACGTTTCCGATAAATAACATGTCTCCTGAACTTAGCGTATAATCACCTGATACAGTCGCTTTCACATTATTCAAAGTGGATTTTCCCATGTTGTAAAACGCAAAGGTCATTGTACAGGGCTGATTTACTAT
Organism: Anaerocolumna xylanovorans DSM 12503; assembly: GCF_900143645.1. Lineage (GTDB taxonomy): Bacteria > Bacillota > Clostridia > Lachnospirales > Lachnospiraceae > Anaerocolumna > Anaerocolumna xylanovorans. Next base: position 2,926 of record NZ_FRFD01000019.1, read on the forward strand.
AGGTGCATCCCAGGAACCTACAACGATATTATCGATTACCGGCCTTGCGTTCTCTGCTGCCTGTAAGTTTATTGTCTCCTTTGCAGTCTCTCCGATTTGTCCGGTGGTAGGATTCGCTTTCGCGCCCTCATAATCATAATCCATGGTAATATCAAGAGGATATGCTTTCGTTACTGCGTCTGATTTCACCCTTAGTTTCAGAGTTTTCTTGATACTTTCCCCTGCTGAAATCTTGCTGATATAAAAGGTATTGCTTCCATTGTCTACCATGAAGATATTATCTGTCTGATTAACTGTCACCTTAATGTTCCTTGCACTAATACTTGAATGGGTATTCTTAATTTCAAAGGTAAAATCAAAGGCACTTCCTGCAACTAATTTTTCTTCACCGGTTGAAAAATTGCTTATAATCAGCTTAGGTTTACTGGAACCTGCGCCGCTGTTTTGTACATTTAAAATATATATGGGAACTGTCTCATCTGCGTTGGTCTTTCCGTTTGCTACATAAGAATATTTTAATGTCAGACTGTTCGTACCCTCCGAAATAGTATCTGCCGCCTTAAGGGACATATTGACTCTTACCTTTTTCCCGCCCTTTATACTGTCTATGTAATAATAAGGCTCAGCACTCAAAGGAGTGAATACATCCCCTGCTGCACTGGCTAACGCTATCTTCACATCACTGATATCGACTTTACTTTTATTTTCGATATCAAAAGATACATCCACTCTGGCACCTGCATTAGGCGCGTCCGGGCTCTGGGTCACATTGGTAATTACTATATTAGGTTTGCCGTTTTCATCCACACCTTCTGTTGCTTCAACCGCCAAATATACAGAGGTCTTTGTGCTAAAGGGTGTCTTGGTTTCATCTGTGTAGGAAATGGTAACCGGAATTTCTTTTAGTCCGACCTTTGCCATCTCTGATACGATAAGAGGGATTTTTACATCCGCCTTACCATTGGCCGCTACATTATCAACTGTAAGTGTCTTCCCTGTATATCCCGGCAGAAAGCCGTCTGAACTTAGCCCGTCAACCGTCACCTGAACATTACGTGCAGGGCTTTTTCCGGTATTGCGGACAGTTACGACCATATTGAACTTATCACCTGCCACCAGTTCACTGGCGTATTTGGTGCTTACAACCTCAATAACAGGAGCCTCTGCATTAGCATTTACTGTGATGTATATCTGACTGCTGTTAGTAAAGGACTTACCATCTTCATCTTTATAATTCATATTAACTTTCAGCTTCTTAGGTCCCGCTGTTGCATCATTCTGGATCTTAAGGGGCAATTTTACATTATAGCTGTCTCCGCCCTTTAAAACTCCGGAATCACCAATTTTTTGCTCAAGCTTAGAATAATTAGGAGCAATCTTGGCATCGCTGAAGCTCGTATCGTCAATACTGAAATAAGCATTTCTCGCTGCTATTTTTCCTTCATTCCGGATAGTAAAGGTAAGGTCAATCTTCTTTCCGATAGTGGCATCCCCATAATTAGCATTATCGATTGTCAGCTGGGCCGGTTCGATTTCATTGTTAATTATGAAATTAACGCTGGGAACGGTAAAGGTTCCGCTTGTATAACCTGAACCATTGTCATAAGATGCATCAACCTTAATTTCCAGCTTTGTTGTTCCAATTTTGGCAGTTTCTTTCACTGTCAAATCAAATTCAATATAAAGTTTTGAAGTACCGATAGTGATAGGCGGATTCGCTGCCGTAAATCCGTCACCGGTTAACGCTATATTCTGAACCTTGTAGGGTTTTTCTTCTGTCACAACAGTGATCCTTGGCTGCAGTAAATATCCGCCGGCTGCCTTTATGGGCAGCTTCACATGAACTGTCTCCCCCGGAACTCCATACACATCATCTGCTGCCTCCGCATACACGATACTGATTCCACTTCCATTATCCGTGGTGGCCCCTGCAACATTCCCTCCGGCTAAATTTGCCACAATCATCGTCATAATTAGTATGGCAGTGTAAATCTTTTTAACCTTTTTCATCCTTTAACCCTCTCTTCTCTATTATTATGATATTTCACTGATTGTTTCAATGCTTCCGCCTGCCTGCGGGACAACTTCAGCTGCACTATCCGGTACTGGTATCTCCTGCTTTTCTGTACCGGTTTCCTGCTCATTGGTTACTGCTATATCCAGGGGAATTGCCTCTTTCACTTCAATTTCTTGAATTTTACCGTCCAATATATGTATGATGCGGTCCGCAAAATCTGCCAAACGCCTGTCATGGGTTACCATTACTATGGTTTGGTTGTGTTGCTTTGCTATCATCCTAATTAGCTTCATAACATCCATTGTTGTCTTTGTGTCCAGGTTTCCTGTTGGTTCGTCGGCAAATACAATCTCCGGACTTGCCACAAAAGCTCTTGCTATGCCAACTCTCTGCTGCTGTCCGCCGCTCATTTCTTTGGGTTTATGATTCAGTCTGGATTCCAATCCCACTTGCTTTAGCATGTCTCTGGCCATTTTTTTCCGCTGCTTTGTCTTCACTCTTTTAAATATCAATGGAAACTCAACGTTTTCCAATGCCGTCATTGAACCTATAAGATTGTAGGATTGAAACACAAAACCTAAATAGCGCTGCCTGAATTTTGCCAGGTTATTTTCACTCATTTTATGTATCTTCTTGCCTTTAATGATTATTTGTCCGCCCGATATTTTCTCTATCCCTGCCATGAGATTTAAAAGTGTTGATTTACCAGAGCCGGAGGTACCTAACAGGCAGCAGAATTCACCTTTATAGATATCAAAGCTTACATCATCAACCGCATATATTTTCTCCTGGCCCATGCGATAGATCTTCTTTACATTTTTAACCTCTATTATTTTTTCAGCCTGGTTTGCCACCTCGAATGATCTCCTCCTTGCCATCGCCTGTCTCTCTATCATCTTACCGTACATATCTTAAATAAATTCTAGTTGATTTCTTACATTTTTCTTACGTTTTATTTCCATGTTTTTCCTGAAAGCAGCTTTCATTCTTTCAAATATCCGGATATTTTGGAACAAGAAAGAGTCTGGCAATTTCCTATAAGATAAAAAACAGGCTGCATAAAGCCGCTTTGCAAGAGGCTCATACAACCTGATGTCTTATTTTATGCCAATTTCTTCCTTCGGCTGCTTTTTGCTCTCTTTTTCCTGTTCCCTTTGATTAGCCAGATTCAACACTTCCTGCTTTTCTTTTAATCTTGTATCAACATACCTGGAGAACAAAAGCTTAATTAAGGCACCAACCGGTACGGCAAACAGCATACCGAACAGTCCTCCGATGGCACTACCAAATATCAACGAGATGATTACCAGCACCGGATGTATTTTGATGCTCTGGCTTAAGAGCTTCGGAGCTATTATGTTGGCATCCAGGGCCTGCACAATTACCAATGCTATAATAGAAATCACCAGTTTCTCATACTCGCCGTAGACAAGGCAGCTTATGGCTGTTGTAATATAAGCTATAAAGGGTCCCAGATAGGGAATCAGGTTCCCAAGACCTGAAAATATTCCAATAAGCACGGAATATTTTACTCCGATTACTGATAAGACAACCGTAAGAGCGCACATCATTACTAAGACATCTAAGAGCTGGCCCCTGATGTACCCTGAGAACACGTAATCTGCATCCTTTAAGAATATGCTGATTCGTGCATTCCAATTATTATTTAAAAACGCTCTTCCCACTTTCCTGATATAATCCTTTATCATCTTGCCGTCAATCATAAAGTAAATTGAGATAATCATGGCAAAAAGCAAGGTTGTTATATAGGAAGAAATATTGGCAAGAGAAGTAATGAATGAAGTTCCGCCGTTCTTTAGTGCCTCTACAACCTTTGTTGCATTTTCCTTTACGTATTCATTAATCTGCTCTGAATGTATATTGACCTTTTCCAGCCGTTCCAAAATGGAAGCATAAAAGTCATTGATATTGTTCATGTAATTCTTTGCCAATATAACAATATCGTCCACCTTAGCTAACCTTAACTGGTTCGTGACATTATAAACAAGAAGTGAAATGGCAAGTACTATGATGGCAAGAAATAAAAGTACTGTAGTTAATACCGCCCAGGTTCTGCAGGATTTTAATTTCCACTTCTTGATTTTAACCTTTCCATACAGGTTCTCAAAAAAGTTCACAACAGGGTCCAGGAGATAAGCCAATACAAACGCAATAGCAATCGGCTTGGCAACTCTCATAACCCAATTTAACATATGGAGCAGCTGTGATAAAATCCCCGCTGCATTTTTAGCTATGAGGCTAAGTATATATATAATGATGCAAGTTATAATAACATAAATGGATATTAATGTGTAGCGTTTATTCATTTTGTTACTGATTTTCATTGGATACCCATACCTTTCTGTCCGTTAAATAAGCGTATAACTTCATTAATTATATCACAGCAGCCACACCCTGTATACCATTTAACACTAACAGAGGGATTTTTTTCTTTGCCGCTGTATATGCTACAGGAAATACAATCCATAAAATATTCTCTTTCCTATTGGAATATTCCTGTACACTTCTTTCTTTGCGAAACGGTAGTAGTGTTTAACCCATTCTAACTCTTCTTTTGTCATAGGTGCATATCCAAACTTTGCTTTTAAAACAGCATCAATAAACCTTAAGAATTCCTCTGCTTTCATTTGGTACAGGGTATCCTCTAACACCATAGCTGTCCCCTTATAATCTTCTTCCTTTAAAGATATGCCTGCTGCTTTTAAAAGGTATTTGACTTTCCGGTAAAGAATAATTGCTTTTCTCTTGGGTTCGGCTTTTATAAAGATAACCAAACGCCCCGTCTTTATCAGAATACCTGCTGCTATAAAAGAAATAAGGGTAAAAAATACAGCTATTTTTAAGAATTCTACAATTTCTTTAAAGCTAATCTGCCTCTCATCTGCTGTTTTTCCTGCATCCGTATCATCTTTCCCATTATTCCCATCGTTTTTTGGCGTTATACTGGGTACTCCTGATATACCTGGTGTTGGTGTTGCAGAAGGCACCATTCCATCGAGCCCTGTAAGAGTGTCCTCCTCTTCTGTCACATAGCCGGGTGTCATTTCAACAGGAATCCATCCCCAGCCATCCTTGTAGACTTCTACCCACGCATGGGCACCGGAATCACTGATCCTTACTTCTCTCACAGCAATAGCCTGTTCTTTGCTTCCGCCGTTTCCGTCTGAAACCATGACATGTTCTGTCCCTATGAGTTTTCCATTCTTAATGTTGCTGGATTTTGCTATATAACCTTCTACATACCTGGCCGGCACTCCGGCAAAGCGGTATGCCATAGCTGCTGCACTGGCATAATGCGTACAAAAGCCCTGTTTTTTCTCATACAGGAAGTATTCCACAAAATCCTTTCCTCTTGGCAGAGTCCCGGGTGTCAAGGTATAAGCCGTACCTCTCTGAATATAAGAGCGGATATAAGCTGTAAGGGCACCCAGGGCTTTTTCTTCTCCATATTTCTCTTTCATTTCCGCATATTTGCCGCTCATGTCTGCCTTAAGCTGTTCAAGTCCCATATCAGGTACCTGTGTATAATATTCCTGTATAAAGGTACGGTATTGCTTTTCCGTCTCTATATACTCTTTAAGTCTTTCACTTAGCCTTCTGTCAATACTGCTGCCTGCCACACCGTCTAAATCCTGCTGGTACCCGGCAAATTCCGCATCAAAGTCGCGGTTTAATATATTTGCATCATCTACATAGGAAAAGTAGCTGAATGTATAATTTTTACGCGCGATACTGCTCTTAACATACTCAGGATTCGCTATATCAAGATTCACATGTTCAAGCAGAGAGGGATAATATGGCGTATACATATATTTACTGTTTGCGCCTACATTCTGAATCTTCATGTTATCCTGATGAAATCCAATCCCATCAAGCTTCATTACTTCACCTAAAAAGCGTAAAATTCCTCCCGTCTGGTCTCCTGCTTCCAAATTGATGCTTTCCCATAATTCCCTGTATTTTGCATATTCCTCTATGGCTTCATTGCTTAGCCCATTCCATGCATTACCGGTATAGGTACTTCCTGCAAAGCCTTTCAGATAAATAGCCGGACTGTTTTCAAGAGCATCTATGACAATATCCGTCTTATTATCATAGGCGATTTTTCCTACGCTGCCAAGTTCCCCTTCGTTCAAACCGCCGGAGGCAGTGTAATATCGAAAGATTACTATTTTGCCATTGTTCAGGAAATTAAAACGGCTTGCAATGTCATTTACATCAATCTTTTCTATTTTCACGCGAAGGTCCTTTTTTACTTCCGGAATATTCATCTTTTTTTCATAGACCGATTTTGTAAAGAGAGCAGAAATAACCAGAAACATTAACAGGATTCCGCAAAACATCAAGAAACTGCCCTTTATGTTTATTTTGTAATGACTGGTATCCATCTGTTTTTTCTGTGCTTTTAATACAGCCCGTTCTTCTTTTGTTCTGGCGCCTGTTGTTTTCAAACGGTTTCCAAGTACAAATACGCCAAAAGTAGTAGCTATGTAAATAGCAAAAGAGCGGCTAGAAGGAATCTGTCCAACTACAAAGGGAAGGACTATAAAGGGAAGTGTCAGTGGATAATACAACAGATGCGACACTTTATTCAGGATAATCAGGCAAAGGATAAATGCAATGGGCAATACCAGAAAGACAAGTAAGAGAGTAATTACATTCGCCGGTTCATACCTGTCTACCATAAAGCCCGGTGAATTTGTATCATAATACTTGTTCATATGAAATATAAAGAAATTCTCTACCTGCCAGAAGCCGTTCAGCAGTTCTTTCCGCAGTCTGTATCCTGCATATAGGTAGGTCAATAATATAGGTAAGGACACAGCCAAACCAACTACCGGAAATGTTATAATTCCCCAGCATATTATCCCTATGAGAAGAATTGCCCCAAAGAGTATCTCCGGTTTTACCGGCAGGTTTAAACCTGTCGTAAAACCAAATATGACACTATAAACCAAGGCTACTACCAGTATTATCTGAATCAGGTAATAGCTGAAGGGATGCTCGGAATATGCCTCCGCCATTACGGTTTCTTTTCCTCTGATAGATATTCCGTCAAATGACCTTTCTTTTTTAGTTCTCATGAAAACCTCTTTCCTTTTAAATCACATCAGACACTATCTGCCATGCCTTCCTCATTACACCTCAAGTTTGTGCCGAGAATTTCGCAGGCACAAACTTGCGTTTGAAAAATCTTGATTTTTCACACTAGCTCCCATGGCATAAATCATCTGTTTGCAGATGATTTACTGCCTCAAACCAGGGTGTGAAATGTTTTTCATTTCACACTATCCCCAACTTAAAAATCGTTTCTTTGATATTTTTTGTATCGACGCAATAGCATGACACCATGGACCTCGTAAGAAACTCCATTGTTCTTGCCTTGAGCGGTACCTTCTGAAGATCATTTATATAGACAATGTAGAGACTGCGTGCACCTGACTTTTGCCATTTTACAACCTTATCCTCTGAAACCTCATTGGTTATAAGAATAACGTTTCTGCCTAATTCGTCCTCCAGCTTATAGTCTTCCTTTTCCTTGCCGTCACTCCCATAAAAGGCAGCACTTAAAAAGGCAGTCAGCGCCTCTTTGCTGCTGTCATTGCCTGTGATATCCTTCTCGGCATAGAGCTTTTCCACCCAGTCATACCATACAAGCATATGCTGGTGCCCTTTTTTCAGTATTCCGTCAGAAACTGACAAAACGGCTTCTATACAGCTATCCGTCTGTAATAATTTCTTCTCCCCTTCTTCATTTCCTCCAACATCAATAAATAAAAGGGATCTATCTCTTAAAGGCTGACTATAATCCTTCATAATCAGCCTCTGATTCTTTCTGCTTAACTTCCAATGTATCTGGTTAGGCCTGTCTCCTTCTTTGTAATCCCGTACACCGAAAATCTCCGATGAGTCGCTTCCTGGTTTATATTCCTGATAATGAATGCTTTCGTCCTCCATTTCCATATCGGCAGTTTTGCGGATTATATCCCCTGCCATCGGATGAGGAGTGGGTGCAACAGATACGGTTGCCCATTCATTGCATTTTTTTGAAACATAACCAACAGATAGAATGTCATAGCATCTGATACTGTAAGCTGTAATTTTTATGTTACCGCAGTGCTCTGATTTAAGACTCAAAACCGTATAGGCCGAGCTGTCCTTATCCACTCCTAATACAGCCTTTTCCTTCTTTTTTCTGTTTGATATCTCATTACAGTAAGTAAAGCATATTTCAAGGTGTGTAATAGGTATCGGGGAATGATTGTAAGCTTCAAATTTCACTTCAAAATCACTCCCCTTTTTCGTTATGACAGGCATGGCTGTAATACGAATCTCCACTTTTCTTAAAGATATCCATGATACTAAAAGGAGTAAAAAAGGCAACAAAAGAACTGCAAAGAAAAAATTCATCGTAAAATAAACATTATAAAATATAGAAAAGAGCCCTGCCAATAAAATTAAAATAAGATATGCTATTCTTTTTCCAGTCATCTTCTATATGGGTACCGCAGCTTAGCGGCTGCCACAGCTTTCATGGTTGGAAGAAACACCAGTGGCATCCTTTCTCTCTTTATTTTTCTTCCAGACCGCATTTTACTCCCAGGTTTCCTTTTATTTCACCAGAATCCCTTACTACTATCCAAGCTTTGGAGCTTGTACCTGTTTTAAAATCCCCTGGCTGACCTGTTCTATACTTACATTATTAACCCTTGCTTCCGGTTTTAATATGATACGGTGTGAAATAGTATCATAGAATATTGTTCTTACATCATCCGGCACCAGATAATCCCTGCCGCTTATATATGCATTTGCCTTTGCCATATTAAGCAGTGCAATGCTTCCTCTTGGACTTACACCAAGCTCTACATAAGGATCTCTTCTTGTCATCAGTACAAGCTTTACAAGATATTCATAAATACTTTCATTTACATAAACCTTCTCCGCCTGCTGCTGCATGGACAGAATATCTTCTCTGCCAACCACGGTCTTCATTTTGGACAGAGGATTTTCCCCGTTCCTGTCCTTTAACATTTTGATTTCCCCAGCAACATCCGGGTACCCCATAGACAGTTTTATCATAAAACGGTCCAACTGGGACTCCGGCAGCATATGAGTACCAATAGACCCTACCGGATTTTGTGTTGCTATTACAGTAAAAGGCTTGGGCACCTGCATAGTGATACCGTCAACGGTCACACTGCCCTCCTCCATTACTTCCAGAAGAGCGGATTGTGTTTTAGATGAGGTTCTGTTAATTTCATCAGCCAGGAACAAATTACAGACAACAGGTCCCGCTTTATAATCTCCTAATTCTCCATCTCTTGTAATAATATGATACCCTATGACGTCAGTAGAAAGAACATCCGGGGTAAACTGCATACGGTTGTATTCCAGATTCATTACTTTTGAAAAAGCTAAGGCCAGGGTTGTCTTTCCAACTCCCGGAATATCTTCTATTAAGATATGTCCTTTGGCTATTATGGCAGTAAGCACTTTCCTTACAATATGCTCTTTGCCAATTACAGTTTTATTTACTTCCTGCATAATATTTTGTGTAATTTCAAAATCCTGCATAATTTGCCCCTTTATATTAAACTTCTCCCTTACTATAACCTAATCGCCATTTATTTGCAATACGCTTTATTATTGCTTGTTTGGCAAATTATATAAAAATTTGCGAACTTAATAAAAAAGAATACAAATATTTGCCAATAACAAATACTTGTATTCCTTCAAGCTTCTCTTTTTTGTATATTTTGTATCATTTCTTGTCTTTTTAATTATTGCTATTACCTTATGGCTTTATTCCAATATTAGGAATTTTTCATAACAATACTCTCTATTTCATTAGCCACATCTTCGCAGGCATCACAGCATTTTTCAAGCTTACGGTAAACTTCTGTCCACACCATTAAGTCAACAGCGTCTGTGGGATTCTTGTACAGATCCTTTACACCGTTAATATATAAAGCATCTCCTTCTTCCTCCAGACGGTTTACCTCGACTACTTCCGCATGAAGCTTCTTGGATCTTCTAAAGTAACGCAGTTCTTCCACTCCCACATACATGGATTTGCAGCAAGCTTCAATGGTCTCTGTAAACTTCAGTATCTCGGGACGGATTTTCTTCACATTAAACATACCAATACACATAAGTACATCTTCCACCGCATCCGTAACATCATCAATCTGCTGTGCAACACTGATAATATCTTCTCTTTCAATAGGAGGAAGGAATTCCTTCACAAGATGTTCAATCATATCATGTTTTGCGATATCCGCGGAATGCTCAATATTATGCATTTCTCTGATCTTTTCCTCCAGAGTAGATACCTGGAAATCAGAAATTGTTTTCTTTAAAAGCTCTGCCGCCTGCAAGGAAAACTTGGATAAGCCAAGAAGTGCTTCAAAATAATCGTATGTTTTTTTACCAGCCATATTATTCCCTTTCTCTTAAAAGATTCTCATAAAGATATACGCCATCAGGTAACCAACTACACCGCAGCCTGGGAAAGTTAAAACCCATGCCAAAACCATTTCTTTTACAACGCTCCAGTTTACGGAAGAAATTCTCTTGGATGCTCCAACACCCATAATTGCTGTTGTCTTTGTATGGGTTGTACTTACCGGAAGACTGGTAAGGGAGGAAATCAGCAGGCTTATTGCCGCTGCCGTATCGGCTGCAAATCCCTGATAGGTATCCAGTTTAACCATTCCCATACCAACTGTTTTTATTATACGGTATCCGCCGATGGAAGTTCCCAGAGCCATAACCAAAGAACAGAGTATCATCAGCCATACGGGAATTGTAAAATTCGTTACGTCACTTTGGCCGTTAGCCAAAAACATTCCTAACATAAAGACGCCCATGAACTTTTGCCCGTCCTGCGCGCCATGCATAAATGCCATAGCTGCACCGCCGAATATCTGTGCCTTCTGAAAAACCGACTTTGATTTCCGTCTGTCCATTTTGCTGCAGGTAGCTTCAATTATCCTTACTACTATAAATCCCAGAACAAAACCTAAAACCGTTGATATTACCAGACCATAGATTACTTTAATCCACTGATTCCCATTAATACCGGAAATACCGTGCTGCAGAGCAATTGCTGCACCGGACAGACCAGCTATTAATGCATGGCTTTCACTGGTGGGTATACCAAAAGCCCATGCTCCCGTTGCCCATGCTACAATAGCAACTAGAGCCGCACATAATGCAATCAGGGAATTATGGGAATCACCTCTGAAATCAACCATATTATAAATGGTCTGGGCTACCGTTGCATTCACTGCGGTCATTACAAATACGCCAAGAAAGTTAAATATGGCAGCCATAATAATGGCCTTCTTCGGATCCATAGAACGGGTTGATACACAGGTCGCTATAGCGTTGGGTGCGTCCGTCCAGCCGTTTACCATGATAACTCCCAGGGTCAGAATAACCGTAATAAGCAAAGCCGGGTTATTAATAATCTGGTGGATAAAATCACCAAATAAAATCGTCATAATGCTCTCCCATCTGCGAAAATTCGCTTATTTTTATGGTGATGCTTGTCTTATAAAACCTTAGAAATCTTAACATAAACTTTACAAAACATCAATCTGTTGTTAATAACTTTACATTTTCTTAACGTTTTCTTAACTCCTCATAAGCCTATAAGAATACTATAATTCGCTTGCTTTTATGCATGATAAGCGGATTCGAATTTTGTAATGCAACATCATATCCTCCTATCCGCTATAATTTTCTATGGTACAACATAAAAAAATATATTATAATGAAAATGCTAATAATTAAAATCTTTCTGTATTTCGGAGAATCAATATGAAAAAAATGAATACCCCTATCATTATTTCCGATATTTTAAAAACGGCTCTTATACTATCAGCCTCTGCTGTCCTTTCCTTTCTTATTATTCAAAGGACAGGAGAGGACAGTAATGCCTATATTTTTTATATTCTTTCCGTTATTATTATTTCAAAAGTTACGGAAGGTTATCTTTGCAGTTTTATAGCCTCCTTTTTGGGGATTATAATCTCCTATTACTGCTTATTCTTTTCAGACATCCATCTTCTGCTTTTTCACAATGGTTATCCTCTGACTTTGGGGGCTATGTTTATCATATCCGTTATCATAAGCACTACCACCGCCAGTTTAAAAAAACATGTAAGGAAAGCTGAAAACCGGGAAGAAAAAACCATGAAGTTAAACGAAATCAGCCGGAATCTGCTGTCCTTAAACAGCATAGAGGATATCGGAAATCTTGCTCTGGAATATGTATCTTCCCTGACAGGCTGCTCCTGTGTATTTTATTCCAAATCACCCCAGTCAGGAGAACAGGGTATGATTCACAGCCATAATCCCAAGCATATTGCTATTATGAATTCAAGTCACGAACGCTTTGTTGCCCATTGGGTTTTTGAAAATAAGAAGACCGCAGGATTTCAGACGGATTTTGGCAATGAGTCAAGCTGCACTTATCTTCCTCTGATATCCCACGACAAAATCTTCGGAGTAATCGGAATCTTCCAGCTGGGCCAAAGCCCACTGGATAAAAGTGCTCTGGATTACTTAAAGCTTATTATTTCGCAGGCAGCTATTACATTGGAACGGCAATACCTGGCAGATTCAAGCCGGAATATCCTGCTTGAAACAGAAAAGGAAAAAATGCGTGCTAATCTGCTGCGTGCCATTTCCCACGACTTACGTACACCGCTTACGGGTATGATAGGTGCCAGTGAAACGATTATGAACAATAAAGAACAGCTAAGCCAGAAGGAACAGGATAAGCTCATAAAATATATCTATGAAGATTCCAACTGGCTCTTACACATGGTTGAGAACCTACTGTCAGTTACCCGTATAAAAGAAGGTGCTTCCTCCGTTAATAAAACTTTAGAGCCCCTTGAGGAAGTGATAACCGCTTCCGTAGACCGATTAAAAAAGCGTTATCCCAAGGCTAATGTACAGGTTAAAATACCGGAAGATTTTCTGATGGTGCCCATGGATGCCACCTTGATTATGCAGGTATTAATTAACCTTTTGGAAAATGGGGTCAAATACGCCGGAAAAAGTGCATTGATATCCCTTCACGTAACAAAAACAGGTGATGAGGTGCTGTTTCAGGTGGCAGATGACGGGAAAGGTCTTACTTTTACGGACGCGGAGACTATCTTTGAAGGCATTTCTCCCACAGCCGCCCAAACCTCCGATTCGGTAAAAGGAATCGGCATTGGACTTTCCATCTGTAAGACTATTATCATGGCACATGGCGGAACCATCAGTGCCCAGAACCAGCCGGACGGCGGAGCACTGTTTACCTTTACACTTCCCCTTGAAGGAGGCAACACACTTGAGCAAGAAAATTAAGATTCTGGTAATAGAAGATGAACCACCTATCAGCAAATTTATCGATGCAGCCTTATCAGCTAATCATTATAAAGTGATTCTATGCAGAACGGGCAAAGAAGGCATTGAACTCATCTCTTCCCATTGCCCTGATTTAGTCTTATTAGACCTTGGTCTTCCTGACATGGATGGATTACAGGTCATAAAGGAAGTGAAGGAATGGTCCTCTCTTCCCATTCTTGTGGTGTCCGCAAGAGACGATGAAACTTCCAAGGTCCAGGCTCTGGATGCCGGCGGAGACGATTATATTACAAAACCCTTTGGAACCAGCGAACTGCTTGCGCGTATCCGGGCAGCCCTAAGGCATTATGCCAAGGCGGACAGCAAAAACGGCCAGGCAAAGAACTGCTATAAGGCAAAGGATTTTCTTATCGATTTTGACAAGCATCTGGTGACAGTAAGGGGAGAAGAAGTCCATCTAACCCAGATAGAGTACAAGTTAGTGTCCCTTTTAGCACAAAACCCCGGAAAAGTACTGACCTACGATTCCATCATTACAAAAATATGGGGACCTTATGCAGAAAAAGATAACCAGATTCTAAGAGTTAATATGGCAAATATCCGAAGAAAATTAGAAAAAAATCCCGTGGAACCGGAATATATATTAACCGAAATCGGAGTTGGATACCGTATGGTAGAAGACTTTTCTTAAAAAACCAGCCCTTTTCTCTGATTTGCAGAAAAGGGCTGGAACTGTTTTTTGACTTTATTTCGTTTTTTCGTTTTCTCTGTCTTTATTTATTAAAATAAGTCTTTGTAAGCTCTTCTACAATATTCTTCATGCAGCCATCCTGAAAAGGAGAATCCAGGCCGACTTTATTTAGCATAGGCTCATAGAATTCCTTTGCAGAAAGCTTGCAAAGTTCAAGATAGCTCTCCCATGCCTTTTTATAATCCTTATCCATCTTAATACGGTATTGAAGGGCACAGGTCTGCGCAAGACAGTAATCAATATAATAAAAGGGTGCGGCGTAGATATGCAGCTGCCTCTGCCAGAAGCCGCCCTTTGAGAAGAAAGAATCATCCGCGTAGTCCATATGAGGCCTGTATTCGCTCTCAAGCTTCATCCATGCATCCTTTCTCTCATCCGGAGTCATATCAGGATTCTCATAAACGATATGCTGGAATTCATCCACCATACAGCCATAAGGTATGAAGACAATGGAATCATTAAGATGCATCTTTCTGTAATCCTCTGCCCTGTCTCCGAAGAACTTCTCCATATACCTGTCAGTAAAGAACTCCATGGACATAGAATGAATCTCTGCTGTTTCCATGGTAATGTCCATATGTTCCTCAATCTCATAATTTCTTGCAACATATCCCTGGAAAGCATGACCGCATTCATGTGTTATAACATCCACATCGGAGCTGGTTCCGTTAAAGTTAGCAAAGATAAAGGGTGCTTTGTAGTCCGGGAGAAAGGTCATATAACCACCGGCCTGCTTATTCTTTCTGCCCATAACATCGAACAGCTCATTTTCATACATAAATTCAAAGAATTCCTTGGTTTCGGGAGATAAATCACTGTACATCTCCTTGCCCCACATAAGAATTTCCTCCGGTGTACCAATGGGCGCAGGATTACCGTTATTAAAGTACATCTCATTATCATAGAATTTGAGAGAATCAAGTCCCAATGCCTCTCTTCTTAACTCGTGAACTTTGGTGGCAAGAGGAACGAGCACCTTCTTTACCTGATCCCTGAAATTCTTTACCATATCTTTGTCATAGCTGTTGCGGTTCATGCGGCAATAGCCAAGTTCCACATAATTCTCATAACCCATCAGCTTCGCCTGTGCTGTGCGGTTCTTTACCATCTTATCGTAAATATCATCCAGTTCCCTGCTGCTCTCTGTAAAGAAAGCGGAAAGTTTACTCCAGGCTTCCTTCCTGACATTTCTATCGGAATCCGTCAGATATTTTCTAAGTAAGGAAATATTAAGCTCTTCTCCGTTAAAATTAATCTTTGCCCCTGCAATCAGTTTATGGTAGGTGGATATCAGATTATTTTCCTCCTGCATAAGAGGAATCAGCTTCTCATCCAATGACCTTAGCTTTAATTCGATATTCTTAAAGGCAACTTTTCCAATCTTTTCTTCCATAAAGGACCTGTAGGGTGATTCTAACAGCACTTTGTAATACTTAAGTCTAAGTTCTTCATATTCCGGTTTCTTTTCGTCATAATAATCATTTTCTTTTTCATAGAATTCATCCGTAGTATTTCCGGAATGCCTGATTTCACAAAGAACCATCTGTGTAAGTACCTTATCGATTAAACGATAGGCTTTTTTATGAATCTCAAATTGCTCCTCGCCGCTTTTAGCTGCCGACTGCTCTTTTATCAATTCATTAAAGGACTTTCTTACCTCCTCCATATCCACGCGCTCATATGGTATATCATTAAATTTCATATTTTAATCCTCCGTTTTTTCTAAAATATATCCAACCTTATTATATCTTAAATAAAATATCTGTATTCTGCAATGTGTAATATGATAAAATTTATAAATAAAGCTTTTATACATGTTTTATTTCACACGATTTCTTATTGTTCATTTTTACGTATAATGATCTCATCCATCATACAGCCGTTACATCCGCTGCATCTGTTGCATCCATTACATCCATCCCAGCTTATTTCTTCATGGCTTTCCTCCCATAACCTGTCAGCTACCGGTTCCCACCTGTCTGCAGCCGGAATACATTTTTCCGTAAGACTTCTCACATCTTCCGGATTCTTAAGATCCGTGGATTTTGCTCCCGACCTTTCCACCATAGCTGCAAGCCTGCCCTGATTGTCAAGAAGAGGACATGGCCTTAGCAGATTGGAATTAAAAGGCTGGTTCTTATGGTACTCCATGAATAAGGGCGATTTTAACGCTTCCAAAATACTCTTCTCATAAATATTGCTGTCCGAATAATGAATAAAGGCACAGGGTTCTATATCTCCGTTGGCATTGATATGAAGATACCTTCTGCCTCCTGCAATACAGCCCTTTACGTATTCCCCGTCATTCCAAAAATCCATTGTAAAGATAGGCTTGCTTCCACGAAAGCTCCTTATCTGGTAGTACATGAATTCCCTCTGCTCCGCTGTTACTAAAAGCTCCGGTACAGCATCTGCACCTATCGGCATATAAGTAAAGAACCATGCAAACTTGGCTCCATTTTCGATCATGTAATCAAAATATTCTGCACTTCCGATAATCTCTGTATTTTTGCTGGTATAACAGCAGGATATACCAAAGGGAAGTCTTTTTCTCTTTAACAGCTCCATTGCCTTCTCCACCGCTTTATAGGTTCCCTCTCCTCTTCTGTAATCCGTTTCTTCCTCAAATCCCTCCACACTAATCGCCGGAACAAAATTCTTCACCCGGAGCATTTCCGCTGCAAATTCCTCGTTGATCAGGGTTCCGTTGGTAAAGGCAAGAAACGCACAATCCCGGTGCTTCTCACACAGCCTGATGATGTCTTTTTTTCTTACCAGAGGCTCTCCTCCGGAATAAATATAAAAATATACTCCCAGGTCTTTTCCCTGTGTGATAATATTATCCAACGTATCAAAACTCATATTTAATTTATTTCCGTACTCCGCCGACCAGCAGCCGATACAGTGGAGATTGCAGCCCGAAGTCGGATCCAGAAGAATTGCCCAGGGCACATTGCACTGATACTTCTTTCTGGCTTTATTCTGTCTTTTTCCTCCTAAAAATACCCCATTAACAATAAAATTCTCAAAAAGCTTTTTTCTGACCTCATCATCAATATCCGTATATAGGCTTTTTACAAGGCGGTACCAGTTGTTGTACTTACTGTCCATGTAGGACAGAATAAGCTTTGCCTGCTTTCCTACGTATTTTCCCTCTTTGTCAATCCTTATCAGCCAATTTAATATTCTGGGTATGTTTTTTTCAGGATCAGAATCAAGATAATGCAGCGCCTTTTTGATTCCAAATCCCAGAATGATTTCCTTCACGCTTTTTCTTTTCATAACCAACCATAACTGCCCTGTTTTTAGTAATTATATGCTTATAATCATCAGAAATACACGGTTAGCCCAAAGAATAAACCAAATAATAATGCTGCCATCCGGCAGCCCCGTAAAAGAAAGGCTATCAAATGGCAGCATATTTATCAAAATCTAATTTTACATTGCAATATCTTTTAAGTCGGATATCAGTTCCACATCAGACATAGTGACCTTCAAATTCGAGCTTAGGGTTTCACCGGATGCTGTTGTAACCGTAATCTCAATAACCGATCCCTCCTGCAAACCTTTACTCTTTACTGCCTCGATAAATTTAGGGAACTTGGGATGATTCCCCGTGAAAGTCTCCCAGGCTTTTTTTAACTTCATCATTTTAACGGGATTTATCATGTTAACCTCTTTCCTGAATATTTAACCTATATTAAATATTCCTTTGGTAATTACTATAACACATACATTAAATCCCCCAAACAAAAAAATCAACATATTATTTTGCTGTAATATAAAAGCTCTCCCAGCTGCTTGGACTGTCTCTGTCTGCTATTAAAGGAACTCCTGCGAGATTTTCATCCGCACAGACGAATTTTCCCGTAACGGACGACCTTATGGCATATAGGGAATCTGACATCTCTGTTACTGTGAATTTATCAGCATCCTTTTCTGTTTTTCCACCGGTTTTTAGTTTTTTCGTAGTTTTATCCACCGTTACATAGGTTTTATCCTCTGCCCGTAACAAAATTGTTCCATTCTTCCCCTTAATGATATGAAAATAATTCTTCGCGGCGGCATCCTTCGCCAAAAGGCTGCCATCTTCCTGAACGGAAACAAAAAGATTGGTGTGAAGTCCCTTTAAGCTGTAGTCTCCTTCTGAAAAATCCACAGTCTTAAGTCCCAAGGAATTTCCTCTAGCCGGCATTACAGCGTATTTTGTTACTACATGGGTAAGCGGCCTATTTTCTGCTGAATCACCCGCTTTACCCCAGGCATCCATATTATTAAAATAATTAAATTCCCCCATATAGCCTAGAACGTTATAGTCCGCTGCCGCTATGGCATTTACCTTGGTCTCCATGTTGGCTATCTGTTTTCCCTGTGCATTATCATAATCATCATACAGGTAATTATGATACTCATACATTACATTTTCCCATTTATAATCCGCCGGGTTTGGAAGGTCAACAGGGTCCCAGGTTGCCTCCATCACAATGACATGGTCTTTATCAAGAGCACAGATGCGGCCGTATGCCTGTCATATACTTCCCACAGAATTTTATGAAGCTCTTCATCGCTCCTGCCGGAATTGTAACGGTAGGTGCAGTATGGCTCATTTAACAGGTCATATCCGGCGACTACAGGATTGCCTTCATAGCGTTTTACGATTTCTTCCCATATCTTATAATATAGCTCCTGATTCTCTTTTACTTCCTTTTCATCTCCAAAGAAGAATACAGAGGCTCCCATCTTATCATCCCCGCCGTCAACGCCTGAGTGGTCGCTGCCGCTTTGGGAACCGGGGGCTCCATGGAAATCCAGAATCACATACATTCCTCTTTCGCCGGCTTCTTTTATGAACCAGTCAAAAGTCTTATACCATTCCGTATAAAAATCACCCTTCTCATCCACAATATTCCGGTACCAAAAAGGTGTCATTCTTATCCGTGGTATCCTCATCCTCCTGCGCCTGTACGGCAGGCGAAGGTGCCGGTGCAGATGCATCCTTCTTCTGGCAGGCCGCAAGACCTCCAAACATCAATACTATTCCCAATCCCAATATGCATTTCAGGACTGCTCTTTTTATTGCATCTTTGTTGCTGTTAACTGATAAGTCAGGCTTATCCCGCACCATATTACCGTGTCTCTCCCCTATACGTATTAACCGCTTCTAGCTCTATGGCTCCTTTTATTACTCTGACAGTGAGCACCGTATGCTCTCCCTGTTTTAACGCCAGCTGCCCGGTGACTTTTTGTTCATTTCCCGGTTCACCGTCTACTACCGCAATACTTTCCCCATCCTGCAGTACTTCAAAAACAGCAGGCTCACTGCAATAATAACTTAAGGTAACACCATCCTTTTCCCCTGCGTTATTCAGGCTGTAACATGCATATTCCCCTGCTGTAAGTTCCAGGACAAACCTCATAAACCCGCAGTCAAAGCCGAATTTCTTCTTGTAATCCTTATATTTTTCTTTTATCATCATGCCAGTGCCAAGACGGTAATGGTATATATTATCTTCCTTTCGTAAACCGGAGAAAGATACACCCTTACCGGGAAGTTCATCAAAATCTGTTCCTCTGATAATACTGCCCGGTTCTCTAAGAACAGCGGCCGATACTTCTTCCTTAAAGTCACAGTTATGAAGCAGCATATTATTTAGATATTCTTCTAATATTTCTCTTGCCTTTTCATAGCCCGGATGCTTTCCACCGGTGGTATAGCCTATTATCATCTCCCAATCCTTTGGTATAGATACAGAGCAGGGAGAGTTAGAACACTCCATCTTCTTCCAGGGCCAGATATTATACCCAATTCCAAGTGCTTCTGCCAAAGGATACATGGCAGTAAACCATTCTATTGTATTCTCTCCGCTCTCTCCAAGCCAAAGGGGAACATTCCATCTCTTTGACAATTCAAGGTATTCCCTAAAGCTAACTATATCAGGTATGCAGGCATATCTGTGGAAATGAATAATCATCCTGGAGTCATATTTTTTATAAAACACCTCTGTTGCAGTAGCCCAATGGTGCCCTTCGATACTGATAAGATGCTTTTTGTCCACCTTCCTGATCTCTTCTGTGGCTTTTTCATAGAATTCACATAAGCGTGGTACCAGATACTCTAAATCACTGTCTTTTTCATGCCTCTTGGGTCTGATTGGCTCATTTAACAAATCATACCCGCCTACAATGTAACGGTCTGCATAACGCTCTGCCAGACGTCTCCAGAGCTGTATTCCCTTCTGGAAGCAGTCCTCATCCACAAAAAGCCTGGGTACGTCATCTATGCTGTCATCTATGTTCGCTCCGGTCTGGCCTCCCGGTGCCCCATGAAGGTCTATAAAGGCATAAAGCCCGTATTTCTCACACCAGTCAATCACTCTGTCAAGCAGCAAAAATCCTTCTTCCACCCAGTTAAGCCCCGGCTCTTCCTCTAAGAAAAGTCTGGAATTAATCGGAATGCGGACAGAATTATATCCCAGTTCTTTCATGCGTCTGATATCTTCTTCGGCAATATAGTTATCACGAAATCTTTTCCAGAAGCTCTCTGCATATTCCCTTCCGGCAAGCTCTTCCACTACAGCCTCAATTCGTCTTGGCCTGTCAAACCGCTCACTGCCCATGGATTTCCACATGTATCCCTCGCAAAGCAGCCAGTTTCCAAGTCCCCATCCCTTTAGCAGGACTGTCCTGCCATCTTCGTTTACAACCCTTGTACCGTCTACATCCAAAAATCCCTTTACTACATTCTCCTGCATAATACTCCTTTCTGCTTGTAACCCTGTTGCAAAGCAATAAAAACGTTTTTATATATAATACCACATATTGCACTTATTTACAACATAGAATTCTCAATCTTTCATGACTTTCTAACAATGAATACCAGTATTTTTTTTAAAATCGTTTTACATTTTTCTATCTTACACATAAGTTTTCCCGCAAAAAAATACCTCATACCTTTCCTTTATACATTGGTTAAAAGACATGTCATTGCCCTTCATCCAGTGCCTCACAGGAAAGATAGGAGGTTTCTTCCGGTATATTATGTTCCCTTTCTCTTTTTCACGCACTCTGACAGTAAAAATTCAATCTGCCCATTTATGGACCTATAATCATCCTCTGCCCAAGCGGCAAGCTCATTCCACAAGACAGGCGATAATCTTAAGAGAATCTGTTTTTTCGACTTTTCTTTTTCTTTGAGTTTTTTTTCCTTTTGTAAAAGCTCCTGCTCCATTTCCCTGACTTTTTCAAGGCGCTTTTTTAATTCTTCTTCTCTCTTCTCCACATTTCCTTCATTATTTACTGCCATCTTACTGCCTTTCCATTAATCTTAATAAATAGAACCGCTGTTTACAATAGGCTGGGCATCCTTATTTCCGCACAGTACTACAAGAAGATTGCTGACCATTGCTGCCTTTCTCTCGTCATCAAGCACAACAATCTCTTCCTGTCCCAACTGGTCTATCGCCATCTTAACCATACTTACAGCACCTTCTACGATCTTTTGTCTGGCTGCAATAACCGCCACAGCCTGCTGCCTCTGAAGCATCGCTGCTGCAATCTCCTCTGCATAGGACAGATGCGTAATTCGGACTTCCTTTATTTCAAGACCTGCTTCACTGACTCTTTGCTGCAATTCCACTCTCATGCTTTCAGCAATCTCTTGGCTGCTTCCTCTTAGTGTCTTCTCATCCGCATCATTTTCCATTGTATCATAGGGATAAAGTCTTGCAACATTTCTTATAGTGGAATCACATTGTATCGCCAGATAAGTCTTATAATTATCTACATTAAAGACAGCTTTTGTAGGATCTGCCACTCTCCAGATAACTACCGCACCAATAATGATCGGATTACCTAATACATCATTTACCTTTTGCTTTTCATTGCTAAATGTAAGTGTCTTCGTTGAGATTTTTTTGCTGACAGGGTTTGCCGGCGCTGTTGCAGCTGTGGTTGTGCCATAAGTCCCCACATTTATGCCCGCATTTACGTGTACTGTTCTTGCAGGATGAATTGCTCCTGCAAACGGATTGGTATAATAAAAGCCTTCCTTCTTAATCGTCCCGTAATATTTTCCGAATAAAGTCATTACCAGCGCTTCATTGGGATTTAGAATGTGGAAGCCATTCAGCAATACACACAGCACGATAAAAAGAACAATACTTGCAATCAGGAAAAATGCTCCAAGCCCATATTTTGCCTGGCTTAAGTAAATCGAGCCGCCAATAATTCCCCAGATCGATATCCCATACCAAAGGAGTATCAGCAAAAGCATTATCCCTCCGCTAAACGGCCTGATCTCCTTTTCTTCCACATTATTTTGCCTCTGTCCATTTTCATTTTCCATAATAACTCCTTTCTTGAATATCAAATCTTTGATTTGGTATTTCTAAAACATAGGCGTATCTGTCTTTTTAGCAGCCACCTATCAGATTGCAAATGATTTTCTGATTCAATTTCTTTGTATTTATGTTTATATTGATATTCAAATCTATATTATTATGATATCAATATGATATCATAATATCTTCATACAGCTGTTTTGTCAATAGTAGAA
Organism: Anaerocolumna xylanovorans DSM 12503; assembly: GCF_900143645.1. Taxonomy (GTDB): domain Bacteria; phylum Bacillota; class Clostridia; order Lachnospirales; family Lachnospiraceae; genus Anaerocolumna; species Anaerocolumna xylanovorans. The sequence continues at coordinate 25,639 of NZ_FRFD01000019.1, forward strand.
TTGGAAGATTTAAGGATATTATTCTACCGATAAAAAATTAAAACTTTTGCTTGACTTTTGGACAAAATATAGTAGAATATATACGTTAGTGTTTCGCAGTTGTGGCGGAATTGGCATACGCGCTAGATTCAGGTTCTAGTCCGGGTTTCCGGGTAGGGGTTCAAGTCCCCTCAACTGCACTACTTATAAAACAAGGGTTTCGGAGTTTTTGATATAGTCTGGAACTCTTGTTTTTTTGTGTTTGGAATGCAATGCGAGAGAAGAGACAATTAGCTGTTATCCTTCGTTCAATAGAAAAGGAGCCGAATACAAACTTACATTCAGCTTCTTTTGATACTGGCAATAATAAAGATATTGTTTTGTCACCGACGTTAAGTCATTCATTTATAATTACCTCCCATTTATGTTGTCGGGAATATTATAAGCATATTCCTTTGTATTAGAATCCTTTAAAAAACCGACAATAAAGTAGAACTCTTATCGATATCTTACCCTTTATAAAATTCACATAAAATGTTATAATAAACTTATATCCAAAAACATTCACAAGAAAGTAGGTGCATGAATGAATCGTTCAGATATTATCATAGAAAATGTAAATGCAACCATGAGCATGGAAGATATGCCCCTTTCACAGTCTGACAAACAGCGAATTCAAGAATGTATTGACGGAAAAGTGAGTTTTCAAGAGGCTGTTACCCTACTAATTCAAAAGCACACGCATAAACAGGCTGTATAATTATGAAGGATGAATATTACTATGAATATGAACAAGATAGCTTCTATTGCTATCCCGGCACTTATGTATTAAAAAACAAATTAAACATTTTAGATGAGAATGAGTTAAAGACTGCCGAACGCGAAATTACATCCTTACGCACCGCTCAAGCATTGACTAGCAGAATAGAAGGTAACTTTGATTTCAAACATTTAGCTAAAATACACAACTTTCTATTCGGAGATATTTATGAATGGGCAGGTAATATAAGAACTGTTAATATTTCAAAAGGTAATCAATTCTGTTTATGCCAATTTATTCAGAGCCAGATGGATGAAATATTTCAGAAATTGAAGAATGAGAATTGTTTAAAAGATTGTAAAGATAAGAACGGGGTTGCAAAGAGACTTGCCTATTATCTTGGCGAAATTAATTCGATTCATCCCTTTCGGGAAGGCAACGGCAGGACCCAAAGAATGTTTATTGAACATCTGGCAGCTTCTTTAAGCTACCGGTTGGATTTTATGAAAATAACCAGTTCTGAAATGTTAAAGGCAAGTGCCCAATCATTTATGTTAGATTACACATTGATGGAAGAATTAATGATAAGAGCACTGTCTATAGATACTGATGAATTATAGTTACAGGAAGGCAATCACAGAATTCAGGTTCTAGTCCGGGTTTCCGGGTAGGGGTTCAAGTCCCCTCAACTGCACTACTTACCAGTATTTGTTGGTATTTCAAAGCGAACGGACTTCTTAAAATACTCGTTAGATTTCTATGAGAAATTATAGTAATCTAACGAGTATTTTTTGCAGAAAAGAAGAAATAACTTCTTATTGCCAGCTTTACCTGAAGACAAAAGACCAGATAGAACAGGCACATCACAGTAACAGTAAGGGGCGTTTCTATCAGCTCCTTCTCTAATAAGATATCCTTCCCGTTTGGCCCCGCAAACTGCACCTGTCTCCACTGTTCTCTCATCAGCCGGTACTGCTCTCCCCAATAACCAAAATCCGAAAACCTGGTGGGAAGCAGCTTATCCGTTATAAAAAACGGAGCCCCCGTAAACTGATAAAGGATGCTCCCATACAAAATTATGGTGATTGCACTGGCTGCGGCATATAACAGGAAGGCCTTCTGTGTAAGATTAGATTTCTTCTTCCGCAAAGTTTTTATAATCCATAGGCTGATTGCCGCCAGAAGCAGCCATACCGGTAACGCCAGAGCTGATTTTATCATCCCGCCATAGAACCACCCGTCGTATACCACATAATCCGGCGGGAAATTATTATTCAGGAGGAAAGCATTTGTAAGCTCCTCTCCCTGCTCCCTGTTCTGATATACCACCTCTAAATTAGAGTACTCCTCCAGAAGTTCCTTTCCCTGAACCAGCAGCAAGGCATCCGTTGTCCTTACCACTCCTCTTATGCAATACTCTTTCCCATCCCAGGATAGGTTGTTTCCAACCGCATTCTCCGTACCATATAATAAAAAGGCCGACCTGGAATCAATTACACATCCTTTTTTATCCTCCCTGTAAGCATAATTGCCATATAAAAGCGTCATGGGTGCCGTTAAGGACATCTCACCGGAGACAATCTGAACCCTAACCACCGCCGACCTGTTTAAACTGTTATTTTTTACTCTTGTCTCATAAGGCTTTGACCATGCAGTAACCTCCGGTATCCCTAAAGTCCCTCTTTCCTTTTCCTTATCCAAGGCTGTTTTGACCATCTCTTCCGTTACACCGTCTTTTTGAAAACGGACGCTTACGCAAGTATACTGCTGCTTTATAACATCAGCTCCTATAAGCTGTATAACAGAGTAAACGGCGGCAGCTATGAAAAATACGGCAGCCAGTAAAATCCTCTTATTCCACTTCATAGACCCTCACCCTGTCTCCTTCTTTGAAACTGCGATTCCCCGTGGTAATTATCTGATCCTTTTCCGTCAGAGACGCCTCTACGGCAGCCATTTTAAAATCCATGGATAGCACTGTTACATTCATCCGGAAGGCTTCCTGTATGGTTCCCAGAACACTTTCCTTTTCCTTTACCAGCAGGATATAGGTACCTTGGGAATCCTGTCTTAGAGCCTGAATGGGAATACAATTTCTATAATCGGAGGAGTCCTTGCTTAGCGTGAATGCCAGACTTTCTCCGGCCTGATAATTTCCTTCCGGTAAGATGGCTGTAAAATTGACCTTATTGTCCTGTCCGGTAAGCTCTATATTTTCAATCTGAGACGTAACGGTATTTTCCCCATCTCCCGTTTTAACGGTAACCGTATCTCCAGCGGCAAAATGCTTCATATCCTCCGCATCAGCCGACATGGTAAGCCCATATCCGCCCGTTGTGATAACAAGCTTTTCCTGTCCTGTTAAGAGTAAGCCAGGCTCCAGGTTATTTGTCGTTACTGCTCCATCTGCAGGGGCATGAATTTTTCCCTTTCCGTTGATGATATTCTGCAGCTGCTTTAGTTCCTGTGCGGCTTTATCGATGTCAATCATAAGAACACTCCGGTCAATATTCTCCGACGCCTCCTTCTTTTCCTCTCCTTCCCTTGCCTCCCGGCCTTTTTCCTCTGTGCTGTTTTGTTGAAGCTCTGCTGCCTTAAGAGTCCTTTCAGCTTCCTGCAGGTTCTTTTTGAAAGCCTGCTCCTCCTTGCTGTAATCGTAGCTTCCTGCTTTTATGGCCTCCAGATCCTTTAAAATCACCTCCGCCTTTTCCCGGGCTGTCTTTTGCTTCTTCTCCCATTCTTCTTCCACCGCTTTTTCATCTTCTTCTGCTCTGGAAATCTTTGTTCTGACAGCCTCAAGCACAGAGGCATCCGCTTTTTTATCCTCCGTTAACATTCGGTATACGGCGGCTTCCAATACATCCGCGTCCGCTGTTTTGTTGATCAGTGCCGTACGGAGATTATTCAAGGCTTCCGTGAGCTTCTCATCCTTCCCGGTCAGTTTTTCGTAAGCTTCTTTGGCATCCTCTACGGCACGGTTTGCCCCCTTTAATTCTGCCTTCTTTGCTGCCGTCTGCTCATAATAAGCATTTCTAACGGAGGTGTCCGGGTCATACATGCGGTAATCCTCCAGATTAACGTTCTGCCATTTCTGTTCGATACCTGCCAGATCCTCTCTGGCTCTTTGGAGATCCTTTTTCGCCTGCTCCGCCTTTTGGCAGTGTTCCGCATATCCCTCGCCGTAATAATACTGAAAAACCACCTGAAGAGCACTTGAGATACTGGAATCAATACCTTCTGCTGCCGCTTTCTTATAGACATTTATAACATCCCCGGCCTCTTCTTCCGGCAAAAGCATTTTAGACAGCTCTTCTTCAAGGTCCTGGACTGCCCTTTTTGACATTTTCACAGCAGTTTTCCCGGAGGCCTTCGTCTCTTCCAGGGCATCGGCTGCCTCCTTATAAGCTTTCTCCTTATTTTCCTTCACTGTCTTTTTTACATCACTAAGCGCTCTCTTTGCTGCATCTATATCTTCTTTTGCATTTTCTACTGCCAGCAAAGCGGCGTCTTTCTCGGAAGAATTATCTGTACTAACATCTGTCACTCCAATCGCTTGGTACTGCAGCCTAAGCTTTTTCAGCGCATTCTCTTTTTCTTTTTCTATTTCTTTTAACTGTTTCACATCATAGGCAAACAATAGATCTCCCCTTTTTACCTCCTGCCCCTCCCTGACAGAAACGGTTCCGATTTTATACCCGGCTGCCAGTTCCATGTACTTTGCTGCATCAGCCTTCACAATACCGGTACCTGCTATCTCATAAGTAAGGTTTCCGCTTTTTACGGAAGCCACCCGGACCTTTGCCACTACTGCCGCCGCAGCTGCTCTGGACAAAAAAGTACATACCAGCATAAGTGCAAAGAATCCAATCAATAACCTTTTTATTTTATTTTCCATGTTAGCTCCCTTTCGTGTTTATTCCTTCAGTCCTGAAGCTGTAATGCCCTGTTCCAGATATTTCTGACCATATAAAAACAGAAGCAATGCCGGAAACATAACAAATACGGAAGCACTAAAGGCAACTCCGAGGTTATCCGTTGTAATATTCGGCAGGTACAGTGTCAACGGCCAGAGCTTTTTATTATTTGCCAGAAAAGTAAGGGGCTGCTCTATGGCATTCCAATATTCCAAAAAACCCAATATGAGAATGGAGAAAATACCGGACTTCTCCATAGGAATCCCAATGCGAAAGAAAAGGTACCTTTCACTGGCTCCATCCAACCGGGCCGCCTCAAGGAGGGACCCCGGAACAGCCTGAAAGAATTTTGTCATAATAAATACGGGAAAGGTTGAAAATATATTCGGCAGAATCACTGCCAGATGGGTTCCCGCAAGCTTCATCCGGAACAATACCAGATAGCTGGACACCATGGTAATCTGAAAGGGCAGTACCATCAGAATAATATACAGAACAAACAGTGCCTTCTTCCCCCGGAATTTATAGGCAGCAAATGCCCATGCCGCCGGTACTGAAACAAGGAGCTGCCCTGCCATGACCGGTATTACCTGAATGCAGGAATTCCAGAACATTGTAAAAAAGTTCGGGGAATCCAGGAGCAGTTCCACATAGGCACGCAAGGTGGGATACACCGGCAGAAGGGACCAGGAAGCCCTGCCCTTAGCCTGCCCCAGTACCGGCCCCACATTTTTCAGGATTTCATCCTTTCCCATGAAGGAACCGCTGCATAATACCCATACCGGAATCCAGACAAAAAGGGTTAACAGCAACAGGAAGCCAAGAAAACATCCGTTTTTTCTCTTCATCTACTCCTCCTCCCTGTCAAAGCGGATAAATGACAGAATCAGACTTAAAAATACCAATATCAACAGCACCGCAGCCGCACTCATTTTCTGTATATCCAGAGATACAAACCAGTTGCTGAATATATGCTGCAGCATGTAGATGCTGTTATCCGGATAATCCCCCGCAATTAAATAGGCCTCACGGAAGACCTTAAAGGAATTAATAAAGGATAAAGCTCCAATCATGAACATTGTAGGTACCAGCTTTGGCAGTGTAATATAGCGGAATTTTGCAAAGGCCCCTGCCCCGTCAACACTGGCGGCTTCATACAGGGAAACAGAAATATCATTTAATCCCGTCAGCCATAGAATCATATCATAGCCTACATTCTTCCAAAGGTAAGTAAATACCAGAACCAAAAATGCTTTATCCGAATTCATAAAATCAATTGTTCCTATTCCCAAGTGGGAAAGCAATACATTAAGAAGTCCCTTCTCATGGAAGATGAGCTTCCACAGAATTACAATAGAGGCTACGGGAACCGCCATGGGAAGGAGGAAGGAGGTCTTTAAAAATCCTTCCAGCCTTTTCTGCCGGTATAACAGCAGTGCCAGAATCAAGGAAAGAATTAATAATAACGGTATACAGATTCCTATAAATTTAACCGTATTCTTCACCGCAAGCCCAAAGGCCTCGTTGGTAAGTACCATCTTATAATTTGAGATACCGACAAATTTGTTGCTCATGGCCTCACAGAAGGACCGTCTGATCACATCTGCAAAGGGTATCAGCACAAACACCAGGATGCCGGCAAGGCTGGGAAGGAGGAAGAGCCAGGCCTTTCTTTCTTCCCTCTTCTCCGATTTGGTAAGTTTCTTATTCTGGCGCACAAATGATGATTCTGGCTCTTTATACTTTGATGCTTTATATTTTGATTCTTTATTTGCCATAATCCTTCCGTTTCTGATGCAGTTCCCGCTTTATTCAGCCAGATAGGTAGACAGTTTGGAATAAACTGCTGCTGCGGCCTGTTGTGCATCAATTTTCCCGGTAAAGTAAGGCAGCGCTTCCTGAATGATAATCCCATAAACATTCCGATTTATCTCAATAGGTGAATTCAATTCCTTTATCATTGATTTGAAATACTCCCGTTCTTCCTTGTCTGGCAAGTCTCCATCCACGTAATTCCCGTCTCCGTCAGACATGGCAAATGTGTCGCTGCTCTCCTCTGCCATCCACTTGTCCAGAGAGCCGCTGTTCACCGGGAAACCTTCTAATACTTTCGTATCCTGGACCCCCTTTGTAAATAAGAAGCCGATAAACTCTTTTGCAATTTCCTTATTCGCCCCGGAGTTATTCAGCCCTACAAGCCCCTCGGGAATAAAGTGCTGATTAATGGAGGCAATATGTAAGCCGGTCTGTTCCGAAATTGCACAGGGAACCGATAATTGGAATATGCCTCCAATCTGTGTTACTCCTATACTGTATTTGTTTTTTATAAGACCCAGAAAAGCTCTGTCCTGAAGCAGCAGCCCGCTGTCTATGAAATTATCCCCCGTATCCGCAGCCTCGCTCCTGCCGTCTTCCAGATATTCCACGGCCTTGCGGTTATCGGCGATTTTCTTTAACTTCTCCAAAAATGCCGTAATCCTTTCTTTATCCGGTTTTCCATCCACATACAAATCCTTTGCATATAAGGCCAGATAATCCTGCAGAAGTGCCTTATAGGTCGTAGGGCCGCCATAGGGTACTTTCTTTTCCTTCTCCATATAGCTTAGGATACTGTCCATATCCTTCATAGACAAAATTCCATCCTCCCTGCCAACTACAATGGGAACATTTATGTGAGTGGGCATCTGGTATATCTTCCCTGACTGCTGATAGCAAGAGGATATATTCGTTAACAGCTCCCCTGATTCTTCCAGGGGCTTTATAATATCTGTGATATCGGCAAGTACCCCTTTTTCCACATAGGAGTCCACCGGCAATCCATCCAGTACCAGTACATCCGCACCGTTTCCTGCAAGGAGCTCGGTGTTCAGGGCACGGATATAGTCAGACACCGTTCCCCCCTCTTCTCCCATAGCTACCACATAATTAACCCTGATGTCCGCATTTTCTGCCTGAAAGAGTGAAGCAGCCTGCCTTATGGTGTTACTTTCCTTAAGGGAATATACCGTGATTTCCTGTGCCGGTACGGCTGATACATTCTTATCAAAAACATACTGCAGTAACCGGTATCCTCCGTCATTATCTGCATAAGAAGCGTAATACTGCTCCTCGTCCCCGTCCGAAACAAACAATTCATCAAAGTAGAGTGATGGCATGCTCATGGAATTTAAGACGCCGTCCACCGTTGTCTCCCACAGGCTTCCATCTTTCGCCAGACGGTGAATTCCCTTCCGGTCCCCCACAAAAACCGTGCCGTCTTTTTTTACCGCAAAGGCTTTTGCATCCCGGCTGGCATCATAAGGTACGGTTTTTTCTGTCTCCTTTGTCCCGGTATTATAAAATATAATATTCTTCTTGTCCTGTGTAACCGTTATGACATCATTTTCGGAGGCAGCAAAGGAAGCCATACCGGTATCCTCCGAATATGCTGCCGGTATCTTAGCCAGTTTTTCTCCCTCTTTTGAAAATATCAGTAGCGAATCCTTGTCATCACCAAATACCAAATCCCCATTTTTCGTTACAGCTATTTTCTGGACCCTGGGATATATTGTATAGTCCTTGTATGTCTGCCCTTCCTTCAAATAAGGAAATTTTATTTCTTCTGCTGCCTTTTTGTCCTTTGATTTAATGATGTGGGAACCGTAGCCTTTATCACTATACTTTATATACACTGCATAATAATTGCCGTCTTCCCCCAAACACAGGTCACTGAATTCTACATTGCTTCCGCTTAGTCTACCGTCATTTAACCAGGCGGCTTCACCGTTTTCCCAGGTTTTATCCTCCTTTAGTTGGTACATCAGGTACTGCTTCTTTAAATATGTATATACTTCAATCTGATTCTCCTGATTCCTGATAATTTTAACTACCCTTTCACCCTCCTTTAAATCCGGAAAACTGATTTTACTTTCCATAAATCTTCCCATTTCAGGTGACTTGCTTTTGTAATCCAATTGTTCTTCCTGTTTATTATTTTCCTGTTTTCCATTTTTCTCTTTGTTTATCTGCCCGTTCTTATTGCTGCATCCTGATAAGCTTGTGATTACTAAGACAAAAAGCAGCGCCAGGGCGGTTATTTTTCTTCCCATAACCTTATATCCTCCCTTTTATTCTTTTCTTTGTTAATGGGTATATAATATCAGGCAAATCTCTAAAATTTCTCTAAGAAAGGGAGCCGCTTTCGCGGCTCCCTTTCTTAAGGATACTCTTATGCTGCTGCAATCAATCCTGACAGACCGGAAGATATACACTAAAAGTAACACCTCCGCCCTCCGTATCCTTTACACTGATCCGTCCTTCGTGAAGCTGTACCAATTCCCTGGCAATACTTAACCCTAATCCAAAATGGCTCTTATCCCCTCTGGATTTATCTCCTTTATAGAACCTTTCAAAAATATCCTTTTTCTTCGCTGCCTCTATTCCCGGACCGTGATCCTCCACCTCAATACACAGCTGGTTTTTCTTTCTGTAAGAGCGCAGGACGATGGTATCGTTATCTTTTGTATAGGACACGGCATTGTCCAGCAATACAGCCAGTATCTGCTTCATCCGAAGCAGATCTCCCCATATTTTAGGGAGCATATCCTCCGGCAGTTCAAGTTTAAGCCTTTTATTCTTTTCCCGGCAGAAAGGCTGAAAGGAGTCATAGGTCTCGATTAACAAAACATCCATATCGATTAATTCCTTTTTCACCTTCCAGTTCTTCGCATCCGCCGAGGCCAGCAAAAGAAGGTCTTCAATCAGTGCGGAGAGCCGCATGCATTCCTTATCAATTCCTTTGGTAAAATCATCTGCTCTCTCCGGTTCAATCATGATAGCAGAGATATTGGCACGTATCACGGCCAGAGGGGATTTCAGCTCATGGGAGGCGGCAGCAATAAATTCTGTCTGGCGCCTTCTGCTTTCTTCCACCGGTTTTACGGACTTCCCCACTACCCATCTGCTCACCAGATACAAGCCGGTCATTCCTGACAAATACAGCAGTACAATCAGGATACCCTGTCTCACCGTTTCGGACCGGTTACCGGCAATATACTGGAGGACTGCAACGCTTCTGTACCCCTCCTGTACTGCAGCGACATAGACCTGGCCAAAATACTTATCCTTCCCATTTCCCTTTAATTCATATATCCGGCTGCGAACCTCCTTTACGGAAACAGGCCGGATATCCATATTGATATCATCAAGACGGGCGGCTTCCTTTAAACGGCTGATTAATATCTCCCTGTCCGTTACCGGCTTCCAGGCCCCTTTATACCATAAAGGCTGCCCTCCGTCTTCGATGTGGATAATCAGGTGATTCTTGGTTTCCATTTCGGCCAGCCACAGGTTACTGACCTCGTTGCTGATAGAAAAGTTCTGTGTAACAATCATAAATTCATTTTGAAAAGTATCCTTTTTATTCCTGACCGTCTGCTGGCTGATAACAATTAGTACCAGTATCAGTACAACAGTTAATATAATTCCGGTAGTCAAGGTATACAATAAAATCAGCTTTTTCCGTAATTTATCAATCATTCTTCTTATACTCCAACTGGTACCCAATCCCATGGACCGTCTTAATGGCAACACTTGTGCCTGCTGCTTTCAGTCTCCGGCGCAGCAAAAATATGTAATTATCAATATTTCCATCCTCCACAAAGCTGTCTTTTCCCCATACTCTGTCAAGAATCTGCTCTCTGGCCAGTATCTGTTCTTTGTTTAAAAGAAAAAATTCCAACAGGTTCCCTTCCTTTTTTGATAAAGAGATGCTTTTATCCTCCCTTGTCATGATGCCGGCACTGGTATCAAAAAAAATATCCCCGTACTGCAGCACCTTAGAATTTTCTATTGTTCTCGGTCTTCGAAGAAGTGCCCTGATTCTTGCAAGCAGCTCTTCCACCGCAAAAGGCTTTACCAGATAATCATCGGCTCCGGTATCAAGCCCGTCTATCCTGTCGTTTATTCCATTCATGGCGGTAATGATAATTACCGGTGCTGTTACGCCTTTCCTGCGTGTCTTTTCCAAAAGAGTAAGCCCGTCTATCCCTGGCAGCATCCGGTCCAGGATGATTACATCATGGTTATGGTCTGCGATATAATACAAGGCGTCATTTCCATTATGGCAGATATCAAGTTCATACCCTTCCTTTTTCACATAGACAGCAATTGCGTCACATAATTCCTTATCATCTTCAATTAATAACAGTCTCATAGCAGCTCCTCCTGACCTGGCCAGGCAAAATTGTAACACCAGGGTATAAATTTTTCCTCTATTTATTATATCACAATGCTATCCCATACTTAACCATATTACAACTGAATTCTTGCCAATCTGCATGCTTCATCCATTATATACACCTGTGGAGCCATTTGTAAAATGAGAACTTCAATACCATTCCAGAAACAGGAGCTTCCAGCATCAGTATAGGGTTCAGGTCCCCTCGACTGCATTACTGATAAATCATAATTTGTTTTGCTCCTGAAAGAATTTTGCGTTTATACACTCAATTTTCTCAATATTATTATTGTTCTGCAGTATTTGCAATAGTAAAATGAATCTTAAGTATTGACTCTCTCGTGGCGTAATGGTTTAGGCTTGAACTGAAAGGAGGTAAAAATGAAAACAGTAAAAGATGTTTCTGAAATTACCGGAGTAAGTATAAGAACACTTCGGTATTATGACGAAATCGGATTATTAAAGCCAACGCAATTAACAGAAGCTGGTTATCGACTCTATGATAACAAGTCATTAGAAAAACTACAGCAAATCATGTTCTTTAGAGAATTAGCGATACCATTGACAGATATTAAGAAAATTATGGATGATCCTGATTATGATAAAGAGCAAGCCTTATTAGCGCAAAAGTCTCTGCTGGAAAGCAAACGAAATCGCTTAAATGGAATTATCGAGTTGTTAACGGACGTGATGAAAGGAGTTAATACAATGAGTTTTGAAGCATTTAGTGATGACGATGTACAGAAAATGTTAGACCATACACTGGAAAATATGTCAAAAGAAACCCTTGCCGAACAAGTAAAAAAATATGGCAGCATAGAAAAGTACCGGGAATATCTGACTGCCGGTTTTCAAAATGAACAGGCAGTAGCAGATATACTGAAATGGTATGGCAGTAAAGAAAAAGCTGTGGAAGCTGCCCTTCAATCAGTACCAAATAAAGAAGAACAAACACAACAGCAGGCAAAAAATGTGGAAATCTACAAACAGCTTATGCAGGCAAAAGAATCGGGAAATACCGATTTGGAGAAAGACGCCATTGCAAGGCTGGCAGAGCTTTACAAGAATATGTTTAATTTGGATAATGCAAGAGCTATACTACTGGATTTGGCAAAAGAATATAAGGAATATGAAAAATTAGCAGAGGCAACGGATAATCAGTTTGGAAAAGGATGTGCCGAATATACGGCCCAAGCAATACACCGGTATTACGGTAAACTCTAAGAGCGGGGGAGAATCCCATTCCGTATATGCATTGTAACCCGATGAAATATGTCTTTACAATGAGCCTTAGGAAGATTTATTTTCTTAACAGCATAATTATATACCTTATTGATTAAGGGGCTTTTGTAAAATAGACGAATAGTCTATGGGGCAAAAGCCCCTTTATTTATTTTTACCATTCATAATGTTGATCAACCGTTTCCATTTTCACCGGCTTAAATTCATCGTCCTGCCATAATAAAAGTATCTTTAAATTGTTTTTATAATAGTTTCTGCCACCAATTTTTTGATATAATACGAAAGCTGTTTTATCCTCATATTTTTCTGTTCCAATACCCCAGGCGTAGCTGCTGATCAAATCGTTATCACGATATCTTACATCCCGATTGTTGTCGTTTCTTTCAATCTGAATTACTTCCTCATAATTTACATAATCAGCAAATAAAGTTATTTCACTGTCAGTATCATTTTTTGCATATACCGGATAACCAGCAAGATATTTATCACTTGTAGTGTCGTCGACAGGAGCCGGTAAAGATATCCTTTCATACTCCGCCCCGGTTTTACGAAAGACTGCTGTTTCACTATAAGATTCCGGTTCTGTCATCGCATCATGATGTCCTAAAAAAATAATTTCATTGTTACCATCGCCTGTTAAGTCGGCTCCTATTATTTTTATACCAAGAAATGCGTCATCAAACATTCCAAGCTCCAAACTATCACCATTACCAAAATCTATACGAAAACTCACCTTATCAGGCACTAAGCCCTGTGATTTTTTGCTTGGCTCTGTATAAGATGCCTCTCTGTATACCCTATCCGTTAATCCATCATTATCGTAATCACTTAATTCATATTTGGTTCCAAACCAACTTTCGACAGAATCCATGTAACCATTATAAGCTAACATTTCATTATGCGATAATTTGAGTTTTCCATCATCGTTTGACTTTATATCAGTATCAGTTTCTCCCGGAGCCTGGGCATTCATGTTTCCTGCTATATTATTATTGCCGGTTTTTCCCGCTGATGTTATATCTTTAGTCCCACACCCAGTCATAATTAGACAAATTACAAATATGCTTATTAACAACTTATCCTTTTTCATCATCTCAAAATCCCCTCTGTATAAAAATACTATATTTTAAACATTACTATTCATTGTAATAAAATACAACTTAAATTTAGTTTTGTTGTGTATATGGCAAATGCAAGGAATGACAGGGATATTTAATTGTTATTTATATTTCCTTCCATATACTTCATCTATAAACTCCCAGTAACTTTTGATATAATTCTATTGAAAAATTATGTTTTATCAATGATTAGGGGTTAGATTGAAAAATGCATTACATTTTTCAACTTTCTATTTCGGCAGTATCGCAAGTAAACTTGCGATATGCATGGAGGATCTAAATGAGAAAGAATAAAACGAAAGAAACTTCGTTAAAAGATCTTGAAAAGCTTTTGAAACCAAAATTAATAGCCCATATTTGCTATGGACTTATTTATATAGGCCCCTATCTTCATCTTTATTTAATTCATATTGAAAAATCATATGAGCGGCTGTTGACTGCAACCATACTGACCGGGATTTGTCTGCCCTTGTTTACGTTAAACTGGGTATGGTATTTTTATGAGTTAAAGCATTATAAATCAGCGGCAAAAGAACTTTATGAAGAGTCAATAATAAATATGGAAGAATGCAACTCAAAAGAAGAGGTATAACATGGCTATAAAGCGACCCCGTATGAACAACAATTACAGTAAGACTGCAAATTTAATCTCTTTCTTTTTATTAATAGCAATAGCAGGACTTATTGACAACATTCTTTTTCGAATACTGGGGATATTTATTTTTTCATCTATATTTGAAATATCCTATGAAATTATTTTTAATAAGAAAGAGTTTTTATTGGTAATGAATGCAATTAAGGATGAAAAAGATATAAAGCAAAAGCTGGCCGGTATAATTGCTCTTTTATTTATTCCACTTTTCACAACCATTCTTGCTGTAATCTTTAATTTATTAATTATGTAAAAGAGTTATCTATTGAAGGACAATATCATTTGTACTACACTGTAAATGAATTCTTAAATAAATTATTTATTGCAGGTAAAAACTATGAAGAAAAAATTATTTGTCCTATGTACCTTTTTGACTTATTGCATCATTACAATAAGCTGCAGTAAGCAGATTTCAACGCCTGATAAACCAGATAATACAGAAGCTAAAGAATCAACGATAACAAACCCAGAGCCGTCTGCAATAACACCATTAAAAGTAACTTCACCTGCAAAAGCCGTACAACAGCCAGCTATCTTAAAGAACGTATGTACCATATATATGAAGGACAGCAACAGGGGGTGGGCATTATTATTTGACGGCAGTTTAATAACAACAAGCGATGCCTGGATTACCCATAAAGAGATACATAAATTTTTATCCTTCAATAAGGATGCATCCAGGCCATCCATTTCCTGTGTGAATGGTACCTTAATCGTAATTGGCTATTTTAACAAAGAGCGTGAAACCGTTGATATTTACAGGACAAAAGATAATGGAGATACCTGGTACACAAGTCATATAAAGGATTCTGCGCTAAAGCTTTCAGGAGGCGGCGATATATTCAGCAGCTTTATAGATAAGAAAAACGGATATTTGTTATGCTGCGGTAGTCCAGCCTGCGGATTAATGCCTAAACTCCTCTTCCAAACAAATGACGGAGGAAAGACCTATAAAAAAACAGCCGATATATCATACATCGACGGCTATCCTACCGGAATCGCTTTTAATAAAGATGGTAATGGATATATAGCAAGTATTTATCACGGAAATGATAATGCTTATCTATATATTTCAACCGATAAAGGAAAGACATGGAATACTTCAACTGTACAACCACCCAAAGATTTAGACTATGCATATATTGATGGATTTCCTCCCTGCTTTATCGGAAAAGACAGCTTTATGATTTTAAAATATGTGATTAATGGAGATGCTCTTCCTAACTATATTATGTTTTGTTCTTCAGACGAAGGAAAAGCCTGGGCCTCTAAAGGGTGTATCCCTTTGCAATCAGCGATTTCCAGCTATTGCTTTAGTGATAAAAGTACTGTTTATGTCATTGATGACACAGGTATCATGATTAAAATAGTACGAAGCAATGATAAATGGAATTAAATTCTGTAATGTTTACCATTAATTTAATACCATTAAAAATTCACAATAAAATGCGCCATAAAAACTCAAAGGATTTAATTTTATCACTGTTTTATTAAACTATTATTGCTTATTCCCATATATTATTATAACTATATCTATGAGGTATAATGTGAAAATTAAAAAACAATTTTCACTTTCTATTTAAGCAGTATCGCAGGCAAACCTGTGATATGCATGGAGGATTGTTATGATAATACACATTGTCAAACCTGGTGAAACCATCCAATCAATAGCAGAATATTATGGAGTACCTGCAGATAAGCTTATTCAAGACAACAACCTTAATACCCCTGATAATTTGACAATTGGTCGATCAATCGTTATTGTAAAACCAGAAACAATATACACAGTTAAAGAGGGAGACACACTAGCAAATATAGCTGATTATTATAATGTATCTATCATTCAATTATTAGCCAACAACCCTTACCTGGCAGATAGAGAATATCTATATCCGGGTGATACTATTATTATCAGTTATACTAAAAAAGGGGTAATAACAACGCATGGTAATACTGTCCCTAATATCGATAAAACTACTCTAAGAAGGACCTTGCCGTATTTAACATACATTTCGATATTAAACTATACTGCCACCAATGACGGAGATATAATATCGTATTATGATGATACGGAGATAATACAGATATCAAAGGCTTATGGTGTTGCTCCTCTAATGTTGTTAACCACACTAACCATTCAAGGAGAAGCAAACGTAAAAGCGGACTTTGATATACTTTTAAACGAAGAGTTCCAAAATAGACAAATAGAAAATATACTAACTATCTTAAAATCAAAAGGTTATTTGGGTTTAAATCTTTCCTTACAATATATAAGTTTATCTAATATCCAGCTGTATGAAAGTTATCTTGTAAACGTAACAAGCCGTTTGAACGAAGAGGGATATCAAGTATTTGTTACTATTAACCCCAATATAAATGAAATAAATAACGAGGTAGACTTTCAAAAAATAGATTACTCCCTAATAAACCGTTTAGCACAAAATGTAATATTCACGAGTTATGAATGGGCATTTAATATTAATCCCCCCTCACCAATCACCTCTGTTTCCCGAACTGAAGTATTTTTGAATTACGTTCTGAATTTTATTCCGCCTGACAAAATAATTATCGGCATAGCAACTTTAGGTTATGACTGGGAGTTGCCTTATGTAGCCGGTCTTTCTAATGTAAATCTTATCTCATTTGATAATGTTAATAACCTGGCAAATGAGAATGGAGCCATTATCCACTTTGATGATGTCTCTCAAACACCTTATTTTACTTATACTACGAATAATCTTGTGAATCATATTGTTTGGTTTATTAATTCCCGAACGATTAATGCCACATTAGATTTGGTATCAAAATATAATTTGAGAGGGATAAGTATATGGAACATAACCGTTTTCAACCCTCAATTATGGCTAATTATTAACTCTCAATATGAAATTAGAAAAGTTGTGATTTGAACAGGCTGTCTATTATGTTCAATACCTCTTTTTGTCTGCCGGCATTTAAGGTGTTTAAATCCTCTTTTTAGTAAAAGCTTTAACTAATATTGCCCTATCCTTTTCCACTTCAAAAATCAAAAAATCCTTGTCTTCCTGAATTGTCCACACCTTATGGATAATGGCACATTTCCAGCCGCTTTTAATAAGCCAGGGCATCAAAAATTCCCTCGAATTTTTGATGCCCTGGCTTTCTTGCAGATAGCTTTCTTACAGCTTGCTTCCTTTATTCACATAAATAGGCTGCTGTTCACAGCCAACTAACATTCTTCCATTGCTAAAAGTAACAGCTTTATCCGATAGTACATACTGAAGAATTGCATTTTCCCCTACATATGTTCCTTTCATCAGAATGGAATCCTTTACTACTGCTCCCTTTTCGACCGTGACTGCAGAAAATAATATACTGT
The DNA here is from genome assembly GCF_900143645.1 of Anaerocolumna xylanovorans DSM 12503. Classification (GTDB taxonomy): domain Bacteria; phylum Bacillota; class Clostridia; order Lachnospirales; family Lachnospiraceae; genus Anaerocolumna; species Anaerocolumna xylanovorans. The sequence goes on from NZ_FRFD01000019.1 coordinate 42,879, forward strand.
TTTCCACCTGACCTTCTATGAGACAGCCGTCTGCTATCAGGCTATGAGATACTTTTGCTTTATGTCCGTACCGGACCGGGATTTCATCCATTACTTTTGTGTAGACCGGACCATGGTTGTAGAAAAGTACTTTCCTTGCCTCCGGCTCCAGAATATCCATATTTGCCTTGAAATAATCATTTAACGAGTTAATTTTTCGAAGGAATCCATTATATTCCCATGCCGCAATTTTGTACCGGCATAGATTTTTCTGAAAAATATCTTTTTCAATATCTGTCAGGCTGTAGGCCATAGCCTCCTGAATCATACTGACCAGAAACTGTTTACCGGTAATCCACATGTTTGTCCCGATGATATCCGATTCCTTTGCTGTTTGAGATATTTTCATATCGGTTACCAGTCCTTCTGGGGATAAGCTGTAAACGGTTTCTTTCTTTCTCTCCTCTTCCGCTTTCAATTTATAGGAAATCACCGTGATATCAGCTCCCTGGGTAATATGAAAGGATAGCGGCTCCTCCCAATCCATATTGCAAATGGTATCGCAATCCGTGATAATAACATAATCATATCTGGATCTGTCAATATATGTCATGATGCCATTTAAGGCTTCGATTTTATTCTTGTAAATCCCCGCTGATGAGCGTCCATAGGGCGGAAACAGGAATAACCCTTCCCTTTTTCTTGCCAAATCCCATTCCTTGCCGGAACCTAAATGTTCAAGCAAAGACTGGTAATTGCTCTTGGCTACAATTCCTACACTTGCAACGGAAGAATTTCGCATGTTGGATAAAGCAAAATCCACTAAACGATATTTGCCGCCAAAGGGAAGTGCCCCCATGGTTCTGCTGCCTGTTATTTCATGCATCTCTTCATCATGCATATTGGAAAATATGATCCCGATTGCATTCAGGTTCATTTTAACTCCTTTCGTGAACATCAAATCTTTGATTTGATATTCCTGAATACGTAGTTGAAAAATGCATCGCATTTTTCAACTTATTACCTCCCGGTGGTCAACGTCAACCATCATGTTTCCTTCCACTGCTTCAGAATCCTGTATGTGAACGTTTCTGCCGATAACCGTTAACGGGATAGATTTTTCAGTATTTTCAGGAGCAGCTTCTCCGATACAGGACATCTCACCGATAACTGTATTTTCATCAACAATAGCATTTTGGATTTTAGCCTGCTTCTTAATATAGGCCCCCGGTAAAATGATAGAATTACTGACAGATGCACCTTCTTCCACAGTAACTCCCTGAAAGATTACAGAAGAAGAAATATTCCCGGAAATACTGCACCCTTCCGTAATAATGCAGTTATCTACCTTTGCTTTGCTGCTGATATAATGGGGCAAACGTACAGGGCTGTTGGCATAAATAGTCCAATGCATATCACTTGTCAGTATATTTTCCTTTTGGTTTAACAAGTCCATCTGTGCCTCCCAAAGGCTCTCCACCGTCCCAACATCCTTCCAATATCCATAAAAAGGGTAGGCATACATCTTTTCACCGGCTGCAAGCATGGCAGGAATAATATTCTTCCCAAAATCATTGGCGGAATTGTCACACTTCTCATCCAATTCAAGATAATGCTTTAATTTATCCCAACAGAAAATATAAATTCCCATAGATGCTTTATTACTCTTAGGCTCCTTGGGCTTCTCCTCAAATTCATAAATCTGATTGTCTTCTTTTGTATTCATAATTCCAAAACGGGAAGCCTCCTTGATATCCACCTCAATTACCGCAATGGTGCAATCCGCTCCTTTTTCTTTGTGATATTCCAGCATGCGGTAGTAATTCATTTTATAAATATGATCCCCTGACAGAATGAGGACATATTCCGCCTTATACCTGTCAATAAAGGGGATATTTTGTGCTATAGCATTGGCAGTACCCGTATACCAGTCAGAAGCTTCTCTTCTTTGGTAAGGCGGCAGTATATGAATTCCCCCATTTGCCCTGTCTAAGTCCCAGGACTGTCCATTGCCGATATAATCATTTAACTCATGAGGCTGATACTGGGTCAATACACCAACCGTATCTATTCTTGAATTGACGCAGTTGGATAAGGTAAAATCAATAATCCTGTATTTACCGCCAAAATAAACAGCCGGCTTTGCCCTGTTCTTTGTCAGAACTCCCAGCCTGCTGCCCTCGCCTCCTGCTAAAAGCATGGCAATACATTCTTTTTGCATAAATACCTCTTCTTTCATTATGCCACTCATTATTTTAAAGACTCATGCTGTATGGCAAAAGTATTTATAATAAAACTCGCTATCATACTATTTGTGAATACAATGTCTTTTATACTCAAAATGATAATCGCTTTTGTTTATTATCATTCCAAAAAAGACAGCTTTTATAATATCAGAAAATTTGTAAAAATGTAAATTCAAAGAAATTTTGTGTGCAACTAGACAAGTCCCATATACAAAATGCGCACACCTGCAAAAATCAACGCAATCGCCAGACAAAGCATTATAACCGAGCCCTTTATGTGCTTGGATATGCGGGCTCCTATTTGTGCACCTGCTGCCGCACCGCAGGCAATGCTAAGGGACATAGCCGCATTTTGAGTTAATGAACCATCTCCTAAATGCACCAAAATGCTGACAGCAGAAGAAAAGACCAGGGCAAAATGGGAGGTAGCTGTAGCAAAGTGGGCCGGAAAGCCTAAAAGCACCAATGCCGGTACATGTACGATTCCGCCGCCAATTCCTAAAAAGCCTGATACAAGGCCCACAAATATACTAATGAGAATACCGGAGACCATATTAAAGGAAAATGATATTTCATGCCCTTCACGGTCGGTCAGATTCCTTTTTACCCGAAAACGCCCCTCCCGGTCGATTGGAGCACTGCTGTTCCCCATACGGCTCTTAAGGATAATCACAACCGCAAAAACAACCATAAAGGCCCCAAAAATACAGTTAAACATCTGACGACTGACATATCCCGTTAATATAGTCCCAATAACTGCTCCCGGAATTGTTGCAATAGCGAAAATAATACCTGTTTTATAATCAATACGTTTCATAAAAGCATAGGCAGAAGACCCGGAAGCAGAATTAAAAAAAACAGTAATCATGGAGATTGCAGTAACAGTTTCCGCTGTCATGGACGGAAAACATATAAGAAGAATCGGCGTCAGCAAAAATCCTCCTCCGGCTCCTATCAATGTACCAAACCCTCCTACTGCAATTCCAAGGAGCACAAATAAAAATATCGTCATTACACACACTCTCTTTCTATTATTCTTATTACGTATCGTTCATTTTATATCCCATGCATACCGCAGGCAGGCTTGCGGTACCGCATTTTTCAAGCTAATTACTTGGCTTTTTTCCTTACATTACAAATTATTCTTCCATTAGAATGTTCCGGTAATACCCTGTTATATTCAATATCGTCATTATTAGTTTATATCTTGTTGAAACATTAGTAAAATAGTATAATATAATAGAGTTCATTGTATTTTCATTATAAAGGAGTTGATAAAATGACATTGCGACATATGAGGATCTTTGTGGCCGTCTGTACTCATAACAGTATCACCAAGGCGGCCGATGCCCTATTTCTTGCCCAGCCAACTGTCAGCCTGGCAATTAAGGAAATGGAAGAATATTATGGTGTCAGCCTGTTCAACCGGATTTCACACAAGCTGTACCTGTCTGAAACAGGCAGGCTTTTTCTAAGTTATGCTACTCATATTATTGAACTTTTTGATGAATTGGATGCTAAAATTAAGAACTGGGATACTCTTGGCACTCTTCGTATCGGTGCAAGCATCACAACCGGGACATATCTTCTGCCGGGACTCGTATCCGAATTCCATAAGAGTCACCCTCAGATAAAGGTACAGGCTGCAATAAAGAATTCTGAAGAATTAGAAAAGCTGATTATGCTAAATGATTTGGATTTTGCACTTATTGAAGGTGAAATCCACAATAGTCAGATTAGAAGTGAAAAGATTATGGAGGACAAGCTAACTCTCATATGCGGAGCTAACCATCCCATGGCCGGTATCGACTCTACTGATATCCGCCAGCTTGCAAGCTATGATTTTATACTCCGTGAAAAGGGAAGCGGAACCAGGGAATTCTTTGACAGCACACTTATGGTCCATAACCTGACGATTAAACCCATCTGGGAAAGTGTCAGCACCCATGCCATTTTAAATGCTGTCAGCTGCGGATTAGGCCTATCTGTCTTACCTCACATTATGGTAAAACCCTATCTCGATACCGGACGTGTGAAAGAAATTAAAATAAATGATGCCGACCTTGTAAGGCCCTTTTACGTTATTTACCACTGCAATAAATTCCTGTCAAATAGTGCAAAGGATTTCATGGCTCTATGCAAATTCCCGGTAGAAATACTATAATAGTCTTAACCTGCATCAAAAATCCCAAGGTCAATAATTTCTTTAGCAAACTTGCTCTTCCCCCAGCAGTGGGGTGCCGACAAACCTATTGATACTTTTTATCTGCCCCGCCATATCCATGCACATGAGGTGCGCTTGGGCTGGGAGCACCGCCTGACTTGCCATCCAGCTATTCTATCTTTATTGTTTTCCAATTTATTTACATATCTCCTTTTCATTTATTCTTTCAGTCATTGTTTGGTTATTTTTCAATTATCAATTACAATGTTTATATAGATACGAAAGTTTAAAAATTAAGGCTGGGCACACAGCCCAGCCTATTTACTATTGTCAAACCTTTATTAAAATCATTGTACTAATTAACGGTATTTTTACAGAAGGGAGGGGGGAGGGAACTTCGTGACAGTGAAATATTAATTTAAACGGTTAAGGATTGCCTGCCCAACCTGGTGAGTCGTTGCAGTTCCTCCCATATCCGGTGTCAGTACTGTACCATCTAACAGTAAATCTTCTATTGCCCGCAGTACTTTTTGTCCCCACTGGGGATATTCCAGGAAATCAAGCATTTGACTAACCGCCCATATTGCTGCCAATGGATTCGCAATGCCACGGCCTGCAATGTCCGGAGCTGAACCGTGAATAGGCTCAAACATCGATGGGTACCTGCGTTCAGGATTAAGATTTGCACCGGCTGCCAATCCAAGTCCTCCGGCCAGTGCAGCCCCCAGATCCGTTAATATATCACCGAACAGATTCGAAGTGACAACTACCTGAAAACGTTCAGGATTTTTAATCATATACATACTGGCAGCATCCACCAAATAGCTGAAAGTTTTAACATCAGGGTATTCCTGTCCGATTTCTTCAAAAATCTGATCCCAAAAAACCATAGAATAATTTAGTGCATTACCTTTGCTTATACTTGTAAGGGTTTTACCTTCTTTACGTGCATATTCATAGGCATACCGAATGATACGTTCGCAGCCATGCCTTGAGAAAACACCGTTTTGCAGTACCACTTCACGAGGGGTATCTTTAAAAAGCCAGCTGCCGCTTCCTGCATATTCTCCTTCACTGTTTTCCCGAATGAAGGTCATATTAATACTTTCCCTGCTGATGTCTTTTAAGGGGCAGGGAGCACCCTTTAGCAGAACTACCGGACGCAGATTGACATATTGGTCAAAACTTTTCCGAATGTTCAGCAGCAGATCCCAAAGAGAGATATGATCCGGAACTCCCGGATATCCCACAGCCCCCAGAAAAATAGCATCAAACGCCATTAATTGATTGATACCGTCTTTCTCCATCATCCTGTTATGCTTGAGGTAATATTCGCATCCCCAGGGAAAATTTTGATAGTTAAATTGAATTGTTTTATCCAATTCCGCTACGCGATCCAATATATTGATTCCTTCCGAGATTACTTCCGGCCCAATTCCGTCACCCGGTATTACGGCTATTTTATGTCTTTTCACATTAAACCTCATTTCTTATTTATATTCAGGCATCCAATCTTTGTGCTTTTCAAAGAGCTCATCGCACATGTTTGTGATTTCTTCCAGGGTCAGCTCACCAGCTGTATGAGGGTCTAACATTACAGCATGATAAACATCTTCTTTTCTCCTTGTCTTTGCAGCCTGAATTGCCAGCAGCTGGACATTGATGTTTGTACGGTTTAATGCAGCGCATTGCTCCGGCAGCGCTCCGACATAAGTAGGTGTAATTCCGCTTCTGTCAGCTATACAGGCTACTTCCACACATGCTTCCGGCGGCAGATTAGAGATCAAGCCATTATTTATAACATTGCCGCCGAACTTAAAGGGCATGTTTGTTACATGGGCTCCGATGATATTGGCTGCATATTCCACCGATTTTTTATGGGTAAGGGTGGGATTTTCCGTTAATTCTTTTCTCATAGTGGTCCATTCATTAATATGCCTGATACAGCGTCTTGGGTATTCATCTAATGGTATATCCAGCTTTTCAATCAGCTCAGGCGCGTTTCTTTTAATGAAATAGGGCATATATTCTGCATTATGCTCACTGGATTCCGTCACATAATAACCAAACCGCTGCATAATCTCGTGGCGTACTTTATCGCCCTTAGGATATCCCTGTAAGGAGCGCTGTTTAATCTCCGGATAAAGATCTTTTCCGTCTTCCATAATTTCTAACAACCATGCCATATGGTTAATTCCTGCAATTTTCCACTGAATATTTTCCGTTTCAGTCATCCCAATGCCTTCAAACAATTCTCTCACACATTTTTGCACGCTGTGGCAAAGTCCGACCGTTTTCACATTGGTATGACGAAGCATATAGCCAGTCAGAATACCCATTGGATTGGAATAGTTTAGAAAGAGTGCATTAGGGCACACTTTTTCCATCTTTTCTGCAAACATTTCCATAACAGGAATTGTACGCAAGGCCCGGAACACTCCTCCAACCCCCAAGGTATCGGCAATGGTCTGGCGAAGACCATACTTCTTAGGTACCTCAAAGTCTGTCACCGTACACGGCTCATAGCCCCCCACCTGAATGGCATTAATAACAAAATCCGAATTTCTTAAGGCTGCTTCCAGATTTTCCACACCCACATACCTTTCAAAAACGGCACGGTTATTATTGGAATTGGCGTTGATATTAACCAGCATATTGTAACTGTCATTTAACCTTTGGGCATCAATATCATAGAGGGAATAGCATCCGTCATGTAAACCTTCTGTCAGCATGCAGTCCCCGATAACATTACGTACGAAAACAGAACTGCCTGCTCCTAAAAATGTAATTTTCATATTTGGCTCCCTTCTGCGTGCTTTAGCACGTGTAACTTCCTTTACTACTTCCTATTTACTCATCAATAGCTGCTTGCATTTCTTCTTTCATGGCTTTAACTGCCTTCTCTGCTGTAGCAGATTTATCAATTGCCAGATAATCCATCTGTTCATTCAGTATGGCATTCAACTGCTGGAAACGGGTAGAGGTTTCATCTGCTGCCATTTTCTCATCTACCGTTGCAACGATACTGGTAAAGGTCTTCATTTCATCGGTAAAAGACTTATAATTAAGCCCTTCCGAGATAAGACTCTTTCGAACAGGGAGGAAGTTACCTTCTTCACAAAAAGCCTTCATATTCTCCTTATTTGTGATATAGTCAATGAAAATTGCAGATGCTTTGGGGTATTTTGTTCCTTTGTAAGCAAACAGGCCGTTTCCGCCCATATCGGAGGTTGTCTTACCGCCAACCTGAGGCATATAGGTTACCCCCCAGTTATCCGGCATGTTCTCCTGCATATAGGAAAGATGCCAGCTGCCTGCAAATACAAAGGCAAGTTTTTTTGCAACAAACATCATGTTATTCTGAGCATCCTGGGTAAATCCGGTATTAATAATCAAATCATCTTTGCGCAGGTCTTCATATAATTTGAAAGCTTCACTTGCTTTGGGTGAATCAATGGTAATTTGAGTGCCGTCATCGCTTAAAACAGCACCGCCGTTCATATAAACAAAGGGTAAGTAACGATAGCCGCTATTCTTTTCCCATATTCCGCCAAATGCATATTCAAGATTATTATCTTCCTTTAACTTTTTCGCATATTCCTTCAATTCATCCCAGGTCCATCCATCGGCAGCATTTTGGGGAATCCGGATATTGGATTTTTTGAACATCTCTTTATTGTAGAATAGGCCAATAGTGTCCGTATGATGGGGCATTCCCACCAGGCGTCCATTGCTTGTAACGGCTTGTTTATAAGCCGGCAGCAGATCATCTGTTGATTCTGTGTTAATCATATCTGTCAAATCAAGCATGACATCGGCTTCTTTGAATTTTCCTAAACGCTGGTATGTATAACGCATAACGTCCGGCCAGTTGTCACCGGCTATCATGGTATCTAACTGGCTGACATAGGTATTGGAAGGATACGCCTCTGCCTGCAGGGTGATTTCCGGATGGTCTTTCTTAAATTTGTCAAATATCAGTTCCCATGCTGCGGCGTCCGACGGAGACCCCTCCCAATATAAGAATTTAACAACAGCCCCTTCTTCCGCTGTCAGTTTTCCGCTTTCCGCCGTACCTGTAACCTGCGAGGTACCAGTGTTTTTTTCAGAATCCGTCTGGGATCCTGTTTTACCCGAGGCACAAGCAGATAACAGTGCGCAAAAAAGAATAATTGTAAACCCAGCCATTTGTTTGATAATACGTTTTTTCATATAGTTTCCTCCTACATATATAGTTTTATGGTATTTATAAAAGAATTATGGGGATTAACCCTTGATTCCTGTGGATGCAATTCCTTGCACAAATTGCTTTTGGAATATGAAAAACACAATAAGCACCGGCAAAATCGCTATCAATGAGGCACCCATCAGCATATTCCAATTAATATACTGTGAACCGTTAAGCATAGCTAACCCAATTTGAACGGTATACATTTTACTATCTGATAAAACAATGAGGGGCCACTGAAAATCATTCCAACGCCACATTACCGTAAAAATAATCAGAACACTTAATAAAGATTTGGAATTGGGTAAGATGATATGTCTGAAAATTCCAAACTCTGTAGTACCGTCAATCCTTGCCGATTCAATCAGCTCATTAGGCAATTCCGACATAAACTGACGGGATAAAAACAGGCCAAAGGCTTCGGCACAGGGAGGAAGAATAAGTCCCCAATAATTGTTTAGCAGATGCAGCCTGGATATGATCATATAGTTCGGTATCATTGTGACCTGAATCGGTATCATCAGGGTACTTAATACAATGAAGAAACAGACCTCTTTTCCTTTAAATTGAAACTTTGCGAAAGCGTATCCCGCCAGAAGGTTGATGAACACTGTAATGACTGTTGCGCTAAAGGTTACTATAAAACTGTTCTTAAAAAGGATTAAAAAATTTGTCTCCTTTATAGCTGCTATAAAATTATTAAAGTGGAATTCACTCGGCCATAGAGTCGGCGGATAGGTAAATATTTCACTTACCGGCTTTACAGCGGTTACAAACATCCAGTAAAAAGGAAAAAGGACTAAAAGCGTTACTATGCCAATAAATAAATACTGGGCAGCCATAACCACCGGATGCTTTTTTTTAACATACTCCTGTAAAACAGCTGAATCTTTCATTATCTACCTCTCCTTTTGCATCTTGAATCGAATTATTGTAAAAATCAGCAGGATAAAAAACAGTACAATACCGGCTGCTGAGGCAGACCCATACTGATTTTTTTGAAAGGCGGCGTCGTATATATATACCACGAGTGTTTTGGTGGAATTCAGGGGGCCTCCCTTGGTCATAACATAGATAAGATCAAAGGAACGGAAGGAATAAATAACACAGGTAATGAAAATAAACAGGTGGGAAGAGGTAAGTAAAGGCATTGTGATATACCGGAATTGCTGCCATTTGCCAGCGCCGTCTACAGTAGCGGCTTCATAATATTCCGGTGAAATCCCCTGTAATCCTGCAATATAAATTACCATGTTATACCCGGTTCTTATCCACAATGTGCCCACGATAATCATGATCATTGCATATTTAGGATCGTTTAGCCAATCAATAACCGGCAGTCCAACACTTTTTAGCAGAAAATTGATCAGTCCGATTTGCGAATTAAACATCCAGACAAACACCATTCCGGCAGAAACCATGGATACAACTGCCGGCATATAAATCGCACTTCTGAAAAACCCACGGAATTTAAGCTTTTGATTCAAAAAAATTGCAAAAAAAAGTGCTAAAGCCATTAACATTGGTACCGTAGCCACGGTCAGCTTCAGCGTGTTCAAAAGAGAAATCAGAAAGACATCGTTTTTGAATAATTTAACATAATTCTCCAAACCGATGAATTTTGGTTTACCCATACCTCCCCATTTTGTTAAGCTGTAATATGCAGACATAAACAGAGGAATTATCATAAATGTCAGAAACAATATCATATTAGGCAAAATGTAAAGATAGGGAACAACTTTCACATTGTTCCAGAAATGCTGTTTTGTCACATCCCTTTTATTAATTAGCCGCTTTCCCATGAAAAATACCACTCCTTTTGGTTCGTTATTTGATGCTGTCTGACTGTCAAACAACAGTTTCGATTACAGCATGCCTTCTTTTGCGGATTTCCGACATAATCAGACAGTACCATTGTCCGCATTTTCCCGCTTACCGATTGCCATGCTGATACCATTGCTAAAACGCATGTCTCCTTTCTTGTGTATATTGTTCAAATATGCCACTGTTTTTGTGCAGTTTTTGCATATATTTAATATGTATTTTCATTATACTTGACGAAATTCAATTTGTAAATTATCATTATTTTATAAATCAATAAGTTTTTCCTATAACTATAGGCATTATTACCAATATGCTATAATTTGTCAATAAAGGAGGTATTACATTGAAATTGTTACAATTGAGGTATTTTTATGAGGCATGCAGACACAACAACATTACCAGGGCGGCTGAAGAGCTGCATGTTTCCCAGCCTTCCATTTCCAATGCCATTAAGGAACTGGAAACCGAATTCGGCATCACCTTATTCCATCGTTTGAACAAAGGGTTTTCCCTGACAAAGGAGGGAAAAATATTCATGGAGCATGCCGAAAGCCTGTTAACACATGCAGATAATATATCTCATATCATGGAGGACATGGGACATAAAAGAAACATGCTTCGTATTGGAATTCCGCCTATGATAGGCACTTTTCTTTTCCCAAAAATATACCGGGGATTCAAAGAAAAATACCCCAGCGTAAACATTGTTACCCAGGAGCAGGGCACCCAATCCCTTATCGAAGCAATTGAAGATGAAACTTTGGATATGGCCATTGTTCCAAGCAATAACCTTTCCGGCAATATGTTTCATATACTTAATCTCACTCAGACAGAAACCGTTTTTTGCACTGCCCCGAATCATAAACTTGCCGGAGAACAAATGGTTACGATTCCGATGATCCAAAATGAACCGCTTATTTTATTTCACAACGGATTTTTTCAGAATGATGTTATTACACAGTTATTTTCCAAATACGGAGCTGTGCCTAATGTCATACATTATTCCAGCCAGTTGTATACAATGAAAGAGTTTATTGCGGGCGGTATTGCTTGTGGATTTTTATTTAAAGACATTGTACAGTTAGTTTCCGGTGTGGCAGGTATTCCATTGTCCAATCCCATTCATGTTCAAATCAGCCTGGTTTGGAAGAAAAACAATTATATGTTTAATGACATGGTCCGCTTTATCAATTATGTAAAAAAAATCTTCTGAAAATTATTTGTCTTTTTATGATTGGGGCATGCAGCATGATTGCAATAAGCTGCGGTAAGAAAATTACCATACCTGGTAACACAGACAATGCAGAATTAAAAGAATCAGTGGCAGTACTGTCAAAGCCACCCGAAGCTACACCATTAAAAGCGTTCTCGACTCCAAAAACATAATTTTCATCCTTTGATAAGGATGCATCCAGACCATCTATTTCCTATGTGAATGATACCTTAATCGTATTTGGGTATTTCAGCAAATGACGTGAAATAGTTGATATCTATGGAACAAATGACGGAGGGAAGATCTACAAGAAAATAGATGATATCTCTTACATAGATTGATATACTACCGCTTGTTTCGGAAAAGACGGCTTCCATTACTTTCGTGTAGGCCGGACTATATCTGTAGAGAAGTAATTTTTTTCCTTCCGGTTTCGGAATGCCCTCGTTTGCCTTGAAACAGTCATCTGATAAATTAATTTTTCAAAGGAATCCATCATATTTTGCAGTTAAAAAGTTTTATGCATTTCCATAAGCGGATTCGTTCTTTCTATTTTATCCTCAATATACATACATATTGAAACAGAACTTTTGATGCTATAATCATTATTTTAATACCAAAAAAGTCCCACATACAAGATATGTGCTCCAGCTCAAATCCAGGCAATAACTTATATCCTGATATTCCTCCTAAAAATACGGCAAATACTATTAAAAGAAGCCGTCCTATTTGCTTTATAAGCTATCTTCCCGCATAAAATTAATTACCCCTGTAATCCTCTGGATTGTCTCTCCATATCTTCTACCACAATATCATAAATTTCCCCTAAAGAAGAGCAATACTCCAATACTTGCCACGGTTCATTAGTATGGAAATGAATCTTAATAAGTTCTTCGTCTCCGACAGCTAATAAGCAATCTCCTTTTAAGTTACTAGTAAAATAATCATTTATAGCATCTTCATCCAAATTCTTTCCTTCAATAAGAAGCTGTGTATCATACTTAAATTCTAACATACTATTTATCCTCCAAATTCCTGTTTATCGTTATTTTACTTTAATCATCCGCAAGAGTAAATGATTTTGAATCAACTTTTTCTTTTATGAAAATATAATAGTTAAAAAACCTCTATCTCTTGGGTTTAATATACCACTTTCTATAATTTCAGAAAACATTTCTTTGCCGAAAGCATAGGACTGATGGGAAGTGTATCAAAGTTTTAATTAATGCTTCTTGTCCGCTTTCTTCCTGGTTATCAGAAATAGAGCAAACATCGATAAGAGGTATTATATAAGCGATTTCCTTACGGATAATTTTATATTAAAATACATAAAGTTACTATACCCAATTACTCTTTTACATAATTCATCTTTTGCTATATAATGAGTAAAGACCGAATATTCGTACACGCTAAGCAGCGCAATTCAGAAAAATCATTATGTTACATAGAGAACAAACGGAATACATACCAACCTAAAGGAGGTATTTAATGAAAAAACACCGCAAAATCAAAGCTTTTTTGCTGGCTGCCTTAATGCTGGTTTTTATCATTCCCGGTATATTTACCGGACTTGGAACAATAACTGCTTCAGCTCTTTCTGCTTCAAACTCCAATGAGTTTGCTGACAAAATAACCAATACATTTTTTATACTAAGCAACGACCTGTCTAACACGGAAGTGGCCGCTTTTTATCAGGATTTGAACTCTCCTAATGAGCACTTATCTGTAGATTATATTTACGCAGACAGTATAAACAGTGCATTGACTGATAAAAGCTGTTCCGGTAAACTAGCATCGGCGGATAATGTCATTATTATCGGACTTCTGCCATCAAAGACAGAAGTAGACGACATAAAAGCAGATATGAGGGCAGATTCCAAACTTTATTTTACCGGTACTCATAATTTCTATAGTAACCAGTTAGATACTACGAAAATTAATGTATTATCGGCACATCAGTTATGGATTGACATGTACTATGCCAAAATTGCTGATTTAAAACAGCTGAACTTTCATAAACCGGATTCCAAGCCTACCCCTGCTGCCGGGTTAGCTCTGGCTGTTTATCTGCAATACCAGATTAGCAATAACACATGTGCCGATACTTCCTATGCTGCGCTAGATAGCAAAATGGATTTAAAGAACCAAAAAGGAATTGATGAACAGCTATACAATACTATCAGAAAGTTTGTACCGGAAAGGACTTCCTATCCGGCAATTGAAAATATCCCCGTCTTGAGGTTAAAGGAAATCAATAAGCCTGAGCTTTTGAATCAGTATACCCAAAAGTCTTATGATGTTTTTGATCAATTATATAATTCTAACGTCAGTGCCGGTATCTTTTCCATGGAACAGACGCCAGAGAATACGCCAATCTGCTACAAGGCCTTATATCTTGATGCTGATGTCTTTAGCAATAAACAAGTATACTCATGGAACGGCAGCAAGTGGACCAAGTCCAAATCCGGTCTTCGGGAGGAATATGCCTTAAGGGTGCTGACCTGGTCAGCCGGAAAATGGCATGAAAAGATTTACCGCTTCACTAACCATTCAGGAAAAGCCAATCCCTTAAAAACCTCTGAAGCCCTGAATATTAAAAGGGATAGCACCGGCAATTGGTACATGTCCTATAAATCAAACGACAAATATTTCATCGCCCAGTTGGATAAAACCCTCAAAGTAAAATATCAGGTTAAAGTCTCTGCCCTTACTGACAGCCAGTATTCTGATTTCCACCTGTTATCAAACGGGAAAGTTCTTCTGGAAACCTATGAATCTGCTGCTAATTATCCTTATGAAACGATGTACAATGACAGCTTAAGGCTTTATCATAATTTACAGCTCCTTGATCTGAATGCAGGCAGGATTACAAAAGAATATGATGTCGGTTATTATCCTTACGGATATGTAAAAATTAATGGCAATTTTATTTATATGCGGGATAGGTCGAAGGAAAAAATCATTGTAATTGATTCCAAATCCGGTAAAGCAATAAAAATAATATCTCTGGCGGATTATGACTATCTTGTCAGTCCCTATGATTATTCAAAAGAATTGGGTTCTCAGTACGACTATGACTATTCAATCTCAGGAAAATATCTATACCTGCTTAAAAAATCGGGAATTTACAGAATTGATATAAACAATGGAAAATTCAGAAAAATCATGGATAACAGCTATACCCCCTTTGGCATACAAGATATGAGATTTCTGGATTTTGAAGTAAAGAGCTCTTCTACCATGTATATAATGGCCGTTAACTTTGATGCAGAATGTGCTACGAATTTTTATACTTATACAAAGTAACCAATTTCCTCGACCTACTGTGAATGGACGTATACTGTTTTCTGCTAAGTTGTTGCAGATGAAACAGTTGCCATCCTTCTGGTTAGTGGCATATTTAAAGGCATTATTGAGCTTGGATTTCGGAACGCATTTTTAATTTTTTGGGCCTTACTGTTATCTAAGACAATCCAGACCTACACTTTGTCAGCAGATAATTTTATATCCTGCTCAGTTTAAAAATGAAGAGAGTGGTTTGCATTATAAACAGAATATTTATACAGACTAAAGGCACGGGAATTTCCGTGCCTTTAGTAAATCTACGTCACTAAATTGAAGTTTGCCGGTTTGCTAAATGAATCTCCTGTAGCTTTGTTTTACTTCGACTACAGGAGCGAACACTAATACTATAAGGATTTATTTATTTTGCCGTACGATTGATAAAATCAACTTCATACTGCTGCTCACCGTATTTTCTTTCATTGTCAGTAATAGTACCCTCTGTAAGGGTGATACGCAGAACGATTGAGGTCGGATTGTTTTCGTCGCCAACTTCATCGAACCAATCGAAGATGCTTTTGAACTTCGCTCTAATTTCCGCATTCTTCTCGTCTTTGACCCAACCGAGATTTCCGGCCGTGCCCTGGAACGTATACCAGCCTAACCCACCGACGGAAACCTCTGTATTCTTCTCAATTTGCAGCATTTTATTTTTCTTTGCATCCGTAGAAACATAAAATACGCCGCCTTCATAATAGGCGCAGACCATACGGACAGCGGGGCGGGGATTTCCGCACCGCTCCTCCATCAGTTTCATTGCGTTTTCGTACTTGCTCATTTTAATTTTCTCCTTTGCATTGATGTCATTTATGTTGTAATGATAATCGAACCACTTGAAAAGTGCCCCAAGTTTATAATTCCAAGCTCAGCCACAGAGCAGGACGAACTCCGCCGCTGTTATCGCCTGTTGAAGGATGAATCGTGTTGCTGCTGTAGCGGAAGGTGCCGTTTCCCTGAATGCCTACATTGCCGTCGCCGTGGATATATACGGCTCTTCTATTGTCACGCCCGGACGACCGAAGCCACCACCACCATACATACCCATCGAATGTCGATCTTCGCTTGTTGTTGTTTTGGTCTTTCCTTTGAAACCAGTATCGTTGTTTGGCGCTGCGGTTTTCAAGGTTTTTACTGCTGTCACCGAAATATTTACACACTACTTCTTCAATGCTTAGAAGAAATATGTAATCCCAAGTATCTTCTCCGCCTCTTGAACCGTACCACTGATTGTCGTGGTTTTTGTTCAATGCCGGAATGATTCTTGACTGTTCGGCCGCGGTGAATTTGTTATAAAACTCACTGTTAAGATATTTTCTTAGCGAGCAGTCAGCCCATGTCACATCACCAGCGCAATTATTATAGGGGTGTTGTTCGATCACGTATTCAGTTA
>NZ_FRFD01000011.1 GCF_900143645.1 Anaerocolumna xylanovorans DSM 12503
AATCCATTTAAGCTGTCTCTTATGCTTCTCAATAATAAACTGCACAAACTACTTGGTCTAAAAGAAATACCTCCCGACGAGGTTTGTTTGAGACCCACGTTGCTTAAAAAATAAAGCTGTAATTTTACCATGGAATCCATGACAAGAATTTACCTCTGCACTTTTTGGCATGTGGAACTTAGTTCTGCACTTATTTTCAGATGCCTGTTTGCCATGCTTACACTTATGGAAACCCACATCTATATATGCATTATAGTCCAATTTTAGCAACTCGTAAACTGGTGAAACGTGATTTTAGTCCTGCAAAATCAAAGTGTGCAGGAAATCATGAAGTTACCTTTTCACTCAACCATTTAAAAATATTCCGTAAAATGAAAAGGTAATTGTTAAATGTTAAAGTAAATTCTACTTTGCAGGACTAAAGGGGGTACAGACGTAGTCTGGGACTGGCAAGTTAAGTCCAAGAAAACGTCCGCACCCCCGGATTGCGTGAATCATGAATTTACTTTTTCATTTAACGGGAATTTGTAATATTCTCTAAATCCATTTGATTTTCTTTTAAGTAGGCCGTGATTTGAGCCGCCTTTTGCGTATTGCTGCCATCTTCATTCTCATGAAAATTCAGAAGCTCATATTGCTCGTTTATCGTAAAGACTTCTGCTTTTGTTCCCGTCCTATTTTTAGGCTGCTTGGACATATCAGGTAACAAAGTATCATGCAAAAAATTCTTCCTCTGAAACTTCTGTTTTTACTTACGTTTTTATTCATTCTCATCACGCATCCTTAACCGAAAGCCGAATCCCCATACCGAATCAATCACAACGTCGCCGAGGGATATCTTTTTTCTAAGCCGGAGCACCGTATCATCTGCAGCGCGCGTTTGGATTTCAGTATGGAAGCCCCATACATGGTCTAAAAGCTCGTCGCGGGAAACAGCCCTGTCCTGGTTCTGGATTAAATAGGCGAGAAGATTATATTCGTTTGGGGTCAATGAAATTTCCTCGCTATCTATCGAGGCAGTTTTTGTTTTTCATCGATTGTAATATTTCCAAACGATAGCTTTACAAAGTTGCTTTGAGATAAAACGCTATTCCGTTCGTATTGGATTCGCCGGAATATAGCCTTTACTCTCATTACGAGGGACATTGTAGAAAAAGGCTTGGTAAAATAATCGTCACTGCCAAGGTTTATTCCTGTCGCATAATCCAGCTCAGTATCCCGTGCTGTCAGCATGATAATGGGAACAGTGCTTATTTTTCTTAATTCCGCACAAATCAAAAAGCCATCAGAGCCTGGCATCATAACATCTAATATGACTAAATCGCAAGGGGCACTTTTAAACTGCTCAAAAAGCAAATCACCATTTTTAAATACGGTGACCCGATACCCCTCGCTTTCGAGAAAAATCTTGATACCTTCCCGAATGTTCGCATCATCATCTGCAATATAGATTGTCTCTTTTACCTCTGTCACTTTGCTAATCACCTTCTTTCTCATGGACTTATGACGGACGTCTTATTTCTCTATTTATTTTCTATGATTTCAAATGTACTCTGTGCCATCTATAAAATGCAAACTATACTATTGCTTGTATGAAACCGGGGAACTTCCATAGCGCTCTTTAAAGGCTCTCGAAAAATGCGCAGTGTTTTCAAACCCTGTCATAAAACAGATGTCCGTAACCGATATGGAAGTATTCATCAGGAGTTCCTTTGCCCGTTCCAGCCTTCTCTCCCGGAGCCAATGATAGGGAGACATGTTGTATATGGCTTGAAAATCTCTTTTAAAGCTTGAGAGGCTTCTGCCGGACAAATAGGCCAAGTCATTCAGGGAAACCGGATTCAGAATATTTTCTTCAACTATTTTGGGAATATCCGAGCGCGCCTGCTGCTTAAGCTGCATCAATTGCTGCATCAGATTTTCATCTGTGGCGGCAAGGTCATATAAAAGCTCCAGCAGTTTGATTTTAATCAGGTTTCCATCAACTTCTTCCGGCTTTTTGAAATAGGGCTCCACGGATTCCACATATTTTGCAAGAAGCTCGTTTACCGGCTTCACCGAAATCGGAACGGGTGCTTCCGGCCCCTTAGGCTTTATATTTGCCATTTTGAAAAACTCCCTTAGAAGATCATCTTTCAAAAAGAACATTTTGTATTCCAACAAGCATGGATCATTTGGATCTTCCGTTTTTTGATATTGAATGGAAATGGCTTTTTTCAGCAATACCATCTCATTTTTATGAACCGTATAAATTTCACCGCCATAGCTGACGGAATAAATTCCATGCTGTACAAACAGCAGGAGGTGGTCTTCCAAGAATAAGGTACCTTTTCGCTCCTGCGTGAATGTATAAGATTTTATAACTGAAAATCCATTCAAATTCAGAATACGCTGATCATTTGCCGGTGACGCCAGCCCCTGGGGAACTCTTAGAATTCTTTCACCCATTCCTTTTCCTCCCTTTAGAGATATCGCTTATTTATAATATATATCACAATAAAAGAGAGAAGGGAAGCATTTGAGCCGAATTGTCAAGTACATTTGGCCTAAATAGAAAAACATGTTTCGTACTGATATGCTATTATCATAATGCAAAATGCCTAAAAACGATGGAGGTATCAAAATGAACAACTTTACTTATCAAATTCCAACCGAAGTTTATTTCGGCAAAGGGCAGATCGGGCATTTGGCCGAGTCAATCCTGAAATTTGGCCGGAAGGTACTGCTGGTTTACGGCGGAGAGAGTATTAAGCGCACAGGGCTTTATCAAACCATCCGGACTATATTTGAGCAGAACGGCATCGAGAGCTTTGAACTTGCCGGCGTGGAGCCCAATCCGAGAATCGATACCGTGCGCAAAGGTATACAGCTGTGCCGGCAGAATGATGTGGATGTTGTCCTGGCTGTGGGCGGCGGGAGCACTATTGACTGCTCCAAGGTGGTATCGGCCGGTGTAAAATACAACGGCGACGCCTGGGACCTGGTCAAAGACGGCAGTCTGATCAAAGACACGCTTCCCATGATCGTTATTCTAACAATTGCAGCGACCGGTTCTGAAATGAATCGCTATGCAGTCATTTCCGACATGAGCACAAACGACAAGATGGGCACCTTCAGCCCCCTATTCTACCCTAAAGTTTCCATCCTGGACCCCGAATATACTTTCACCGTACCGAAAAATCAAACGTCTTCCGGGACCGCCGACATTATGTCCCACATCATGGAACGTTATTTTCACAATGCAAAAGGCACTTATATTCAGGACCGCCTCTCTGAGAGCCTTCTGAAAACCTGTATCCATTATGGTCCTATCGCATATAATGAGCCAGAAAATTATGAAGCCCGTGCAAACCTTATGTGGGCATCAAGCCTTGCCATTGACGGCATCACCTGGAGAGGAAACAGTGTAGCAAGTTCCGCTCATCCGATGGAGCACCAACTAAGCGCATACCACGATATCACCCATGGCGTCGGTCTGGCGATTATCATTCCCCATTGGATGAAGCACATCCTTAACGATAAGACTGTAGGAAAATTCGTCGATTTCGGTGTGAATGTTTGGGATATTGATCCGAGCCTTGATTCTTTTGAAATTGCAAGCAAAGCCATTGAAAAATCAAAAGAATTCTTTGCATCTCTTGACCTTCCCGCCACTTTGAGAGAGGTCGGAGTAACTGATAAATATCTGGATGTGATGGCTGAAAAGGCAGCCGTTGGACTCGAAAATGCTTTCTATCCCCTGACAAGCAAGGATGTCCTGGCAATTTATAAAGAATCCTTATAAATAGTTATTAAAACAATGCAAAAATCATTTGCTTCTCAAAACACACATAAAAAATGTTGACACTGCTCAAATAATACAATATGATGTTCGAAAGATAGAATGTTTTAAAATTTTAGAGGCGTAGTGATGTAATCTCGTGATTCCCCTGGTTCCGGACGGTCTGGCGAAAGTAAAGAACAATAAACTTATGAAATCTAGGGAGGAATAATTCATGTTGTTTGACATTTTAAAATCCAGAAGAAGTATTAGAAAGTTTCAAAATAAGGAAGTAGAAAAGGAGAAAATAGATGTAATTCTTAAAAGTGCTCTATTATCCCCATCATCACGGTCAATAAGACCTTGGCAGTTTATTGCTGTCACAGATACAGAACTGCTTCAGCAACTCTCGCTGTGCAGAGAACCTGGCCCAAAGTTTTTAGCCGATGCTCCTTTAGCAATTGTAGTAATAGCTGATAAGGAAGCAAGTGACGTATGGATTGAGGACGCTTCCATATCATCAACTATTATTCAATTGACTGCACAGGATTTAGGCCTGGGTTCATGTTGGATTCAAGTTAGAGAAAGATTCCATACGGAGCAAGAGAAAGCAGAGGACTATATTAGAAAAGTGCTGGAAATACCTGTGCAATACAGTGTTGAATGTATGATTGCTATTGGCTATCCTGCAGAGGAAAAAACGCCTTATGAAGAAGATACGCTGCTATATCAAAAGCTCCATTTCAATAAATTCTAAGGAAAATAGACCCTTGTTTGTATTATAAAACACTTTTTGGACATGTCAAGAAACTATCGGAAAATCATGATAATTTCTTGATTATGTCCATCATCCCAAGCTTTCGCATTTTCTATTAAGTACCCAGCACTACCATTATTTCTGCAGATGCCACTATTTCTTGGTCAACCAACGCCGTCCCTTTTCCAATACAGAATTTCCCCTTATCTTTAATAATTTCCACTTCCAGATAGAGAACATCCCCAGGAATAACTTTCTTCCTAAATCTTGCCTTATCAATACTTCCAAAATATATTTGTTTCCCTTTATATTTATCGCTGCTTAGCAAAACAACTGCTCCCACCTGTGCCATAGCTTCTATGATTAATACGCCTGGCATTACCGGCTCATCTGGGTAATGACCTGCAAAAAACGGTTCATTATATGAAACACACTTCTTTCCTATCGCAGTTTTCCCTTCCTCTAATTCTTCGATGGTATCAATAAGCAAAAACGGGTGACGATGAGGGAGAATTTTTTTAATTTCATTAATACTAAGTTTCATCCACATCTCCTCCATCCATCACCCCTATTAACCTATTGGTATCTACAACAAGGCCGCACACATCACCTATATGCTGCAGGGCAGCTACATGTTTTTCATATGAAAAATCGGCAACACCATCAGAAACTACAATGGGCTTTATGTCTTTTGTGTATGCACATAAGGCAGTTGCCAAGCACCCAATATGCCCATATACACCACATATAATTAATTGATTCTTTTCGTTTTCCCGAATTAAGGTTTCCAGGTTCGTTTTTTCAAATGCATTATATCTCCGCTTTTGAATCACTATATCCTCTTTTTGAGGAGAGAGTTCGGGAACAATGTTTTCTTTGCCCATATTAGCAGGAATACCCATTCCCCACCTTTCCAGCAAAAGCCCTCTTTGTTCGGCCGTCTGCCCTGCCGGCTGCGCTGAGTATACTACCGGTATTCCACATTTTTTACACCATAATTTAATCTTCTTAATATTTGCAATGATAGTATTTATTACCAGGCTTTCCCTCCCATAAGGTTCAATAAAATATTGCTGCATGTCATGAATCAATAAGATTGCATTCTGCGGCTCAATAGCCCAGTTTGCCTTATTAACCATATCATTATCTAAAATTGGCATATTATAGTCTTTAATATTTCCGATTCCCATTATAAACTCCATTATTTTTTTATTATTCCCAAGTTGAACAACATGGTCGATAATTTAGCATTCGTCTCCGCCAGCTCTTCTGCTGGATTTGAATCTTTTACGATTCCTGCTCCTGCAAATATGTTCACTCTATTTCTGTAAATTTCCGAACCACGCAAAATTATAGCCCAATCACCATCTCCATTTTCATCACACCAACCAATTATTCCTGTATATAGGTTACGGTTAAAGCCTTCCAGTTCTTTAATCCTATTTCGCGTCTTATCGACGGGAACTCCGCAAATAGCTGGCGTAGGATGAATTAAAGTTGCTAAGTCAATCACATTTGTGTCTGCAAGCAATGTCCCCGATATTATTGTTGATAAATGCCACATTTGCTTGGTTTTAAGTAACGAAGGCTTTTGCGAAAAGTGTAACTCTTTACATATTTCTTTAAACTTGCTGGATATATATTCAACGACTATCGAATGCTCACATAAATCTTTCTCTGATTTACACAGCTCCTCTGCATAACGCTCATCTTCTTCGCAGTTCTTCCCTCTTGGCCTTGAACCGGCCAATGGATTAGAAGAAATATACCTGTCTCTTTTTGATATAAGCATCTCAGGGCTTGCTCCAGCTAATGTATAATCTCCATATATGTTTGTAGCGTATGTATATCCGGATTGGTTAGAGGAATATATTCTTTTTAAAATATGAGAAACCTCTATATCTTCTTGATAAATAATTTCCAAACCACGAGCCAGTACTATTTTTTTGTATACTTTCTCATTAATATCCTTAACTGCCATACGGACAGCTTCCGTATACTCTTCGCATTCAGGCACTTCTCTTAGCTGTATGGGTTGAATTATATTTTGCTGCCACTCATCAATTTTCCGGTTATTATAGCCTAAGCAGTCTATTTTCCAATTTGATGTTAAAAAAACGCTTCCCGGTAAATTTGAGTCAAAGGGTATTGCTCCTACCAGCACTTTTCCTCTCAGCCCGTCACTATGCAGATAATGATTGACTTTTTTTCTAAGAGCCGTAAAGTCGCTGAAATTCATTTCATACATTAAGCCGTCCGCCAGTAACTCATACTGTGGAGTTGAGAAATAAAAATACGGTTTCTCACAATTAAGATCTTCGATAAATGTCTTGTATTTAATCATAATTACACTCCCATGGTTGCTCCACCATCAACAGTAATTTCTTCCATCGTTATATGATTGGCTTTTTCCGATGCAATAAAGTAAATAACCTCCGCTATATCTGCCGGCTGTGCTATCTTCTTTAAGGGAATTCCCAGCCGATAGGCTTCAAGATCGCCCATAATGATGCTTTCGGGAACCGTATCACTTCCACCCCATAGTTGTTTTTGCATATCCGTTTCCGTAGAGCCTGGAGAAATGATATTACACCGAATATCAAATTCAGAAAGTTCCAGTGCCAGGCACTTAGCATACATTGATGTTGCCGCTTTTGAAGCAGCATAAGCAGCCATGTTTTTTCTCGGAAACTTTGAAGCATTTGAACTTACAATTACTATAGTACCCTCTCTTCTTTCAATCATTTTCTTTGAAACAGACTGAGTAATATAAAAGGTACCATTACAATTCACATCAAATATACTCATCCATTCATCCGGTTTCAGATGCGTTATTGCTTTGCTCAAAAATATACCGGATACATGAATCAGTTTATAAATCTCACCTATCTTTTCTTCAATGTATTCAATTGTTTTCTCGACCTTTTTACGATTGGTTATGTCCAGCTGCAAGTAAGACACCCCTTTATCCTCTCTTTCAGGCTCCGGTTCTTTCTTATCTAATGCAACAACATGATATCCCGCTTCCAAAAAGACCTTAACAGTAGCTTTCCCAATTCCCCCAAGCGCTCCTGTCACTACTACTACTTTTTTCATTCTCTCTCCTTCGCCTGTTTCTATTTGCATGGTGCCATAAAGAATCGCTATACCCTTTTCATCAAATCTTTAACAATTTGATCCTTATCAATTTTATTGACAGCTGTAAGCGGCCAAAAATCCATTATTTCCAATTGATCCGGAATCTTATATTTAGTTACGCCTTTACTCTCCAGAAATCCCCTGATTTCATCATGGGTGAGATCATTATTATCTGTTATTACACATGCGCAGGTCCTGGTCCCCAAAATATTATCCGGCAGCCCTACAACTACGCATTCTCTAATATCCTGATGCTCACAGATATATTCCTCAATTTCAGATGGTATTATTTTCTCTCCGGCCCTGTTAATCTGCTCTCTGACCCTGCCAATTACCTGAATATTTCCGTCTTTACTTATCCTTGCCTTATCTCCCGTACAAAAAAATCCCTCTTCGGTAAAACGTTCCTTATTGATTTCCGGTAATTTATAGTAGCCCTGCAAAGTGTAAGGACCCCGTGTAATCAGTTCGCCATATTCACCATTTGGTACTTCATTCCCCTCTTCATCAATAATCCTTATTTCATCAAACTCTGAAATAGGTTTTCCCTGTGTGGAGATGACAACTTCTTTTGTATCTGTTAATGAAGTACAAGTATTGAGTCCTTCTGCAAGCCCATATATATTTACAAGTTTGCATCCCAGAAGTGAGTAAACCTTGCCTGCGATTCCTTTTTCAAGAAAAGAACCGCCAACCATAACAAACTGCAATGACGATATATCATAAGTATCATCCCATTCAATTACTTCTAAGTACATGCTCAATAAAGCCGGAACTAAAGAAGTAAATGTAACCGAATATTTTTCAATTAACAGAAAGGCTATATCCGGACTTGCATACTGTGACATAATAACCGTTCCGCCAACACTTAATGTTCCAAGTATTCCCGGGTTGCCCCATGGAAAATTATGCGGTGCCGGTAAAACAGCTAAATACACGCTGTCTTCGCTTAACTGGCACCTCTTTGCAAGCTTATAATTTGTATATATATAGTCTCCATGTGTCCGCGGAATTAATTTAGGTATCCCTGTAGTTCCTCCTGACAGGAGCAGCATTGCGGTGTCCGAAAAAACCGGTTTTTCATATAGAAATTTACTTAGCTCTTCATGAGAATACCTCTTACTCACAGAATCAATATTATCAATAATGAACTTAATCTCCGTGCCTTGCTGCAGCTTTCTCGCCATATCACCATAATTGAAGCTCAAAAAGTTATTGTATGTAATATATGCGACAGGCTGCGCCAATTCAATAATCTTGCCTATTTCATGCTCTCTGTGAGCAGGCAGTAACATTATCGGTATCGCACCAATCTCAAACAGCGCAAAGGCGGCCACCACAAATTCATTGCAATTTGGCAGCTGCAAGATGATTCTATCCCCCTTACAAATTCCTAATTTCAGCAAGTGGATTGCAGTCGAAAACACTCTTTCCTTCAGCTGATAGTAGGTTAGCTCTTCATTCTCATCAATTATAGCCACTTTCTTGGGATAAAGTTCACTCCACTCCCTAAGCTTGTCCCCATATGTCTTAAACTGCCAATCCATAATTAAATTATAGTCTATACCATACACTTTGCCGGCCATCCTTCTCTCCTCTCAAACATTACGTGAAATCTTGCCTGATATCCCAGATTATCAGTCGACCATACTAAATAGCCTTCTAAATAGATTGGTTCTTTCTTTTCCCTCAACATGAACCTTAAAACAAAAATTAGTGACTTTTCGTACACTATCATGAGCCTGTTCTTTATTAAATAGTTCTTTTTCCTTACGATTGGCCCTAAAAAACCATTCCAGGCGAGATGTTAAAGCGCCACCAAAGGTTAAAAGTTGTCCAGGTATGATACATATATTTTTCTTATTTAAAATTTCTTCTACTGTGTCTAAAGCTTCCTGTGTCACGGGAATGGCTTCGTTATGGGCCAAAAGCAGAACTGTTCCATCTTTTATTACGCTTAGATTTGAATTCAACAGCTCCCCACCGGTTGTTGTAGCAACTATCAAACCACCTCTGCATAAACACTCATCCGTAAATTTTCCTTTTATACCAGGTAATATTTTCACACCTTTTCCCCCAAGCTCTTTGGTCAATTCAGGGTTATCATCATAAAACAGGTCGGCTACTGCGATATCTTTGTAACCTTTTTCCATCAGGTAAGCAAGCACCCCGATTCCGCATGCGCCGTTGGAACCAATTAAAGTAACCGGCCCTGCATAATCTTTACCATATCCCATTGCTTCAATAGCCGCTATTATACCTGTAGAGGTATACGATGCCTTTCCGCCGCACCCACCGTCTTCACACCTTATTCCTAACACATTATCGGTATATTGGTATAACATGTCGGCCAATCCGGCAAATTTCCCAAAATCAGGGGTGAGCTTAATTACCCCATCCTGATTTTCGAGAAAATCGCCTAGCGTTTTAAACAAAGAGTCAATGACCTCTTTATGCCGTGGATGCATAGTATCCAATATGATTGATTCTATTTCTTTTGTTTTAGGCTGTATAATACAGCGGCCTCCGCCTACTATACTATTTGAAAAACCAATCGGCAGACGCTCCTTGTCCTTTTCAAAAACACCATTTTGAATGGCTTCATTAATAAGCAGATTTTTCAAACCGCTTTCATAATTTCTTAAATACGATATCACTTCGTACGCTTGATCCTTACTATAATTATGGGGGACTGTTCTGGTGCCGCCATAATAATAATTAACTTGATCCTGTTTCAGATTTTTTGCAACCCAAATATCGGCATCCTCATGTTCAATGACATATGTTCCTTCTTTGTATTCCTGATACATTTTTATCTCCTTTGCCTTTTATCATTTCTTACTTTTCTTTGTAAGCGTTTTTGTCTTTCCCTTTCATTAATGAACTCTGTTTTTTCTAATTTATTTTCACCTGCATATTTCTGGATTAAATAATCCTCTAACGATTTAACGGTTGGATGAGCCAGTATATCCGGTATTGTAATAGCAATGCCTAACTTGTTTTTTAGTTCCCTTTGCAGGCGGTAAAACAACAAGGAATATCCCCCCAGTTCAAAGAACCCGACATCAATGGGCACATAATCCACCTGCAGAGTTTCTTTCCAAGCAGAAATTATTTTTTCCTGCAGCTCT
This sequence comes from Anaerocolumna xylanovorans DSM 12503, assembly GCF_900143645.1. Classification (GTDB taxonomy): domain Bacteria; phylum Bacillota; class Clostridia; order Lachnospirales; family Lachnospiraceae; genus Anaerocolumna; species Anaerocolumna xylanovorans. Next base: position 10,787 of record NZ_FRFD01000011.1, read on the forward strand.
GAAACATCTTGAATGGAGACCTCTTCATTTCCTAAGTTTTCTGGTATGACAAGCTGTTTTCTATCAACTTTTCCGCTGCTGTTCAAAGGTAACTCTTTTACTTGAATAAACTGCTGCGGAATAACCCCTTCAACTAAATAGTTCTTCATATGATCTTTCAGTTCATCAGCAGGTATTGGACTTTCGGTATAGGTAGTGTAAAAAATGGCTGTTCGAAGCTTATCCTCCGCTTTTTGTATCTTCATAGCACAATTTCTAATTCTGGTATCTGACAATAAAACTTGTTCCACTTCCTCCATTTCAATACGCTGCCCACTGATTTTAATCTGATTATCAGCTCTTCCAACAAATATTAAATCACCATTCTCTGACCACCGTCCTATATCACCGCTGTCGTACATATAGCACCCCGGGCAAAATGGATCCTCAAGCAAACCAGATTCCTCCTTGGAACACTTTGTATAACCAGAAAATATACCATATCCCGATAACCATATATGACCATTTTCCATTGGCTTACACAATTCATTTTTCTCATTGAGAATGTAAATTCTCCTGTTATATACCGGTTTACCTATTGGAATTTCACCGCTTACCAACTCATCCCGGGATACAATATGCCAAGTAGATATAGCACTGCACTCAGCTGGGCCATACATGTTGACAATCTCACAGTGGAAATCGGGATTCTCCCTCCATGCAAGGATCTCTTTGGTCTGGAACTTTTCCCCTCCGCTAAGCATATACCTTACAGATTCTAATTCCTCATACCCATTCTTTTTTGACTCTTTTAATATTTCTGTTAACATGCTTGGAACGCACGCTAAATGAGTGACCTTAAAATCTCTGATAATCCCTACAATCGTATCGACTTCGTATAGGTTATCTACAGCTGTAATGACCGTTCCGCCTCTAAGAATCGGCGTAAAAATCGTCTTAATTGACCCGTCAAACCCAAAGTTACTCAATAAAATTTTCCTGGATCCATAGTCTATTTTAAAGGTATCCCCATACCATTTGCATACATTTGAAAGATGCTTTTGATGGATTGGCACTCCCTTCGGTCTTCCCGTTGTCCCGGAAGTATAGATAATATATGCCAGCTGATCCGCTTTTTCGTATAAAGGCGGTATTTTTTTGACAAGGCACATCTCTTCCTTTGTAACCGTATACACAGGAATACTTACTTTGTATGAGAGCGGCACTGTTGTCAATAGAAATTCAGCCTCGCTGTCGCTTAATATATATTCCGCTCTCTGCACCGGACAATTGCAGTCTACCGGTACATACGTTGCTCCTATATATAAGATCCCGTATATAGCTGCAAATGTAATAGGCGTATGCTGGCAAAATAAAGCAACCCTTTGCCCTGGCTGCACATCCTTATCCTTTAGAAATTCAGCAAAAAAGAGAACTTGCTCATGCAATTCTTTGTAACTTAAAGTGCCGAATCTACCGGTTACTGCAATAGCATCCGGATAAGCGTTCACACTTTCTATAAATTGCTGTGCAATATTTTCTTCTCTAATATCCGCTATCTCTCCCTGCCATCTTTCCATTTCTACTGAAATGTCCGGAAATTGAGGCTGTTGATTCATCAATTGAGTGATTTTTTTATTTCCTTCGTTTATAAAACACTTTATTGATGCAATATAGGCATCTCTTAATCTGTTTAACGATTCTGTGGATGCATAATAATTGCCAGAATACATATTACAGATGTATTCCTGATCTACTTTGTTAATGAAAACATGAAGATTGTTAGCATTTACCGCCTGTTTTTCTGTCACATATCTTAAACTTCCGTATGGTGTCTGATTCTGTGAATCTATCATATTAAATGTAATTCCCTTATGTATTTGATCTAACAGTACATGTAACTTTTCCTTACGCACATTTTCGATATATGCCTCAGAAATTTGATCAAAGGCATTCAATACACTCTCTTTAACTTCTCCAAGCATCTCCCTGAATGAAAAGTCCCTGTTTATACTGTTTTTTATAAATATCTTACTAATAAATAATCCAACGGTATTCTCGTAATCTCCCAGCGATCTATCGGAAGCAGGAACAGAAACATATATATTCCTTTCGTCCGTGAGCATGTAAAGTGTAAGTATAAAAGCTGTAAGCATACCATTAAACAAAGAGGTTTCACAGTTATTGCATACCTTCATCATGCGGTCAATATCACTCTGGTCAAATCGAAATTCTGCCGCAGCGAACTTTTCCTTGCTTTTAGGGCCAGGCAGACTTAACTCTTTATACCTTCTTATATCCTCTGCCGCTACTATGCATTGCTCTTTTTTCTGCTCAAATTTTTTCTTAATATATAAAAAATAAGAAGTACTTTTAGCAACATCATCTCCGCCATTATAGGCCTCTAATATTCTGTTAAACAGAATAAGAAAAGCTTGCTCATCTGCTATGATGTGATGCATGGTAAGAACAAGAGAGCAGTGGTTTTTTCCGATTTCAATTAAACAAACTCTAAAGAGCTGTTCTCCACTAATATCGAAATAGTCATCCGTAAACATCTTTCTATACTCAACCGCTTTATCGTGGCCTGACACCCGCAAAATCTGAAGAATTGCCTGTGCACTATCTTTGTTTACTTTCTGATATGGCAAGCCATCTTCGCCCTGGTAGAATTGCAAGCCCATGACTTCTTCTTCTGAAACCACTTTCTGCAGCGCATGCTCCAAGGCTCTATGATCGAGGATATAATCAAAATCCATGTAAGCAGAAAGAGTATATCTGGAATCATGATGCATCATTTCATAAGTCCATATTTCTTGCTGGGTGAGAGTCAATCTGTAACCCTCTGTTTTATATCTGTATAAATCCTGCACATCTATGTCCGGCTTTTCCTGCGGCAGCCTTTCAGCAATAATGTCAGCCCAGTCCTTTATAAAGGGATTATTCAATATTTCAAAGACTTTTAAAGACACTCCAAAGGTGTTTCTTATTCTGCTAATCAGCCGAATTGCAGAAATTGAATTTCCACCCAAAGCAAAAAAGCTTTCTGTCAGAGTAACGGATGTACCTAAAATTTGTGTACAAATATTTGTAAGCTCATTCACAATAGAATTTTCTGTTCCTGTGTTTTGTTTATTATCCTCTGGTAACTCTTTCTTTCCTAACTCACTACGATCGATTTTTCCATTTCCTGTTATCGGAAGCTCGTCCAAACGAATAAAACCGGATGGATACATGTAGTAAGGTATATATTTCTCAAGATATTCCATAAACTCTTGTCTGGAGATTTCTCTATTACTTGTATAATAGGCAATAATACGTTTTGATTTGTTTAATACTGCAACACACGTATTCACGGCATCATAGGCATTTAAAATATGCTCAATCCCCATCAGCTCAATCCTCTTGCCATTTACCTTACATTGGTAGTCTGCACGGCCTGTAAAAATTATCCCCCTGTCTGAATAATACCCACGGTCACCAGACTTATATAATCGCCTTCCATTCATGGTGACAAAGCTTTTATTGGTTTCTTCCGGCAATCCGGCATACTCCTTGGCAACACCAATCCCCTCAATAAACATTTCTCCTTCGATACCAGGAGGACAAATCTCCATACACGCATTCAATATATAGTACCGTGTATTCGGAAACGGCTTACCATATGGAATGATTTTTTCCTCAATATCTTCCTCCGTCACTTCATGTGAAATGTTCCATAAAGTCGTTTCAGACGGCCCCCCAACACTTATTTTCCGGGCACTTGCAAATATTGCGTTCAACTCTTTAATTGTCTTAGCACGAACCCAATCACCGCCAAGGAATATAAGACGCAATGCACTGTTCGCTGCATCTTTCATAATTTTCTTATCTTCAAGAAGCATTTCTATAAAAGCAGGAACTGAATTCCAAATGGTAACATGATATTTCTTCATCAGTTCGAGCCAATGTTCAGGCTCTCTCACCTTTTTATCATCCGGTATTACAATCGTTCCGCCGGATATCAGCATCCCAAATATATCAAACAAGGACATATCGTGACAGTAATTGGTAATTGCAAGTGTTTTATCCCTGCTATCTACGCTATATTGATTAATAGTGTGTATTAAACAATTTAACAGTCCCGCCTCTTTAAGCACTACGCTTTTAGGATAGCCGGTAGTGCCAGAAGTATTAATAATACAAAATTCTTCATCAGCACTTAACTTTAGCGCCATATTTCCAGCCTTTTGATCTGATAAATCAATTTGATCAATTCTAACCCAGTCTACAATTTCCTCCAGTCCTTCATATCGTTCAGGCTTATACATGTCTGTAACCAGAAGAGAAATACCGGCATTTTCCAAACAATATTTTATGCTTTCAACCGGCATGTCTGTCTCAATTGGCATAAACACATAACTGCCAAGTACGCAGGCTAATTCACATACCACTTGCCAATAGCTTTTTGTGAGCATCAGGCCAATCCTTCGGTTTCCTGAAATATTTTTTCTGCTATTCAAATGGCATAGTACGGCTTGTGACAAACCTTTCAGTTCTCCATAGGTTAACGTACCGCAGCAATATTCAACAGCTGTCTCATTCAAGTTCTTTTCTATGGAGTTTAGCAGGTAATAATTGATCCCTCGATACGAATCAGCGAGTAATTCATCCTTCTGTGTATCATTTATACTGTTTATTAGATTACTTTCTTTTGGAGAAAGCGGGGTGGAGTTTTCTGTATCAAGACCATATTCTGCTAACATCTCAAGGGTACTTATAAAACAATCCGCTATACTCTGCAAAATTATTTCATCAAACATACCCTCAACGCAATCCATTGTATACAAGATATTGTCCTGGCAATGCATGATTATCGTATCAATCCAGACCTGACTGGTATGTGTTTTGGAATATCTCTTAACAAGTTCTTTTTCTCTTTCAAAGGGTATATCCAAGGTACTTGTGAATACAACCGGGGCCACTAAACTTCCCCCATGTACCTTTCTATACTCCCCTGTAACCTCAACTCCGGAAATGCTCCCGTGTTCGATTGCTTCAAACAACTGGTACTGCACTCTTTTCGCTGTTTCAAGAAAGGTTTCATTTTCTTTATCCGTATAGTGGAATAATATAAAATCCGAAAATTCTCCAACTAACTTCTTAATGTCTGCATGCAGCGGCGGCCTATTCGATACTGGGACATTCAAAATAAACTCCTGCCTGTTACTATACCGTGAAATTGCTTTTGCATATGCAGTAATCATTACGGCAAAAGTTGAAATTCTCATCTTCACCGATTGGCTGCATATCTTATGATATTTATCCTTGGAAAAGACTCTTACAATCTGTTCCGTCTCTACCGCCTTTTCTTTGCCTGCATTCTTTTTCTGTGGTATTTCAGGCGGCCCCGGCATGTCTTTTATCTTTTCCCTCCAATAAGCCTTATCTCTTTCATAATCTTCACTTCCTTTTAAACTGCTTAAATACTGGCAATAATTTTCAAACTGATATTGGAATTGATACGGATGCGCATTTTCCTCACAATAAAAGAAATCTAAATCTTTAATTATTATTTCATGACTCCACCCGTCGACAATGATACCGTCATGTGAAAAATGGATTATTGCTTCCTTTTGACTGATTCTTGTCGTTTCAAAATAAACCAGCGGAGGATGGACTAAATCATACTCTTTACGAAAAATTTCATTTCTTTTTGCTTCAAGATAATATGCTTTTTCATCTTCCCCCATGTTAGATATATCATTATAGGGAACTGTTATTTTACAATCATCCATAATTTGCTGCATGCCGTCTGCAAACCTGCATCTCAACATTTCATGACTCAATATAAGCTTTTCTACCGCTCTTTCAAATCTTTCATGATTATAATTTACACACATCAATTCTGAATAAGCGTGCGTTGGATTTCCTCCAAGCTCGACTTCCTGCTGTCTTCCGATAAAGTATGATGACTGCAAATCAGTCAACGGAAATGATTTCTCTTTTGTGAATGAGTTCATCCAATCCCTTCTTCCTGTGCTCTTTAATCGTTTCACTACTAATAATTTTCAAAATCTTCTCAGCATTATCGTCAATGAAAAAATGCTGACCAGGAAAACTTAAAGATTCAAATCCTTTGTTTGTGAAGTTCATCCATTCATTGATATCTTCTTTTTCTTTTATAAACGGATCATTATCGCCCGTTAACGCAATTATCGGCGAATCTACACTATGAACTTCCCCCAAACTATATTGCTGGCAAAGGTGAAAATCGTTTCGGATTATTGGAATATAATAATCAAGAAAATCTTGATTCTCCATCAGCTGGGCACTTATCTGCCCATAATCCCTTAACAGCAGACATAACTCCTCCACAGACATTTTCATAACATCCTTTTTGCTGCTGATATGGTCTGGACAGCTTGGTGCCGCACATCCGGATACGATTAACTTCTGTGCTTTTTTGCCATAGAGCTTTTCTAACTTCCTTGCCACTTCATAAGCGATAATAGCTCCCATACTATGGCCGAACAGGATAAATGGCTTATCGAATAATTCAGTGGTATCCCTCACAAATAGATGTGCAATTTCTTGTATACTGCCAGGCATTGACTCGTTTATCCTATGTTCTCTCATAGGGAGCTGAACTGCACATACATCTATTGTTGGATTTAGATATTCCTTCCATTTGCTAAAATATACAGCACTCCCGCCTGCATAATGAAAACAAAACAATCGGATTACGGAACTGTCCTCAACTCTGGAGTGTGCAATCCATTTATTATGCATCTTCACATCCCCCTTACTTTAAACTTGTTTATAACTTGTATTTATCCATACATCCTTCCCGATTACAGGCATGCACTTTCCGAATCTTACCGTTCTTAGGCTGATGCAATTCCTAAACGCATAATTAGATATAGACTTTAAATATGCCGGCAAAGCGACTTCTTCCATAGAAATACAATTCTCAAATGCTGATTGCCCAATAGATATTAAATTGTCATTAAAAATCACCTCGGTCAATGATTGGCAATTCATAAAACAGGAAGCCGGGACATTTTCTATTGCAGATGGCAGTCTTATGCTTTCAATTCCGGAATGGGCAAACGCCCCATTTCCTATTTGCTCCACTGACATATTCAGCTCCGCTTTCCTCAAATTAGCACATCCCCAGAATGCACGTATCGCGATTTTTCTTAACTTATTGGGAAATATTATTTTCTCTATCCCAGTACACATCTCAAAAGCAGAAAAATCTATCAGCTCAATGCCATCGGGCAGCCTAATCCCGTTCAAGCTTGTACAATTGCGAAATACGCCCCGGTGTATCACTCTTAATCCCTCCGGCAAGTCAACCTTTTTTAATGAGATGCAGCCTGAAAATGCACTTGGCTGTATCTCGCATATCTTTTCATTTAGAACAATTTCTTTCAAATACCTGCACTCGTAAAATGCACAGAAACGGATAATCTTTATGGTCGGCGGAAAAATGACTTTTCTTATACAAGATAAATTCTCATTATCCGCCACCATAATCTTTTCCTTATGAACCTCTTTTTCTTTTACGGATGAAAACGCATATTCCCCAACTACTGTGACATTTATATCAGAGAAAACCTCTTCCAGATCCAGGAATTCTTCTTTTCCACAGTAACTTACAATCTTATATCCCTGGGTCCCGTCATCGTATTCTAAAATGTAATCGTTATACTTCACTTTTAAAGTCCTGCCGGATTAAGTTTCTCCTCAAGCTTAGAAATGATATCTCCAACCGTATGTATTCCCGGTAATTCTGTCTCGTCTATTTCGACCTTAAAATCATCTTCTACTTCAGCTACCAGGCTCATCATATCTAATGAATCCAACCCCAAATCATCTTTTAAAGAAGTACCTTCATTAATTTCCACATCTCTTACCTGTATTTCCGATTTTAATAATTCAATTAATCTGTCTAACATATTCATTCTCCTTTATTGTTTATTTTTATAAGAATTTCTCTTATACTTTTTCTTTGCGCACACACACATTTGACGGTTTCTTCATATTGCCCTATTGCAATAATAGCAATGATGCATTCATCTGATTGAATATCTAATAATCTCTTGATTTTATTTTCGTTTTTACAAAATTGTTCCCACTGGAAGATACAGCTTCCGATACCTAAGGAGAAAAATGCCTGCATAACATAGGCTGTAAAAATCCCCCCATCAATATACCAGGCAAACATCTCATTATTCTGATAGCCGCTCACTTTCGCCGAAACAACTAAATAAGTGGAGATATTTTCTTTAAAGCCCGCATTTCCAGCAATATAACTGCCGATTTCGTCGTTTACTATTCTTGTTTCTGAATATCGTATTTTGGAAGGCTGCCTGTTACAAGCAGAGGGAGCATTCGCGGCAAGTTCTGCAGCTCTTTGGATTATCTTATCGGAAACCTTTTCTCCTGAAAAGTTTCTCACACTTCGTCTGCGTTCGAAGAATTTTTCCGGCTCAATGACCCCTGTGTCTAAAAGCTCCTGCCTGGTGTAAGTCTTTGCTCCCCCCTTATACTCCGATGTATTCGGAATAATCTTATATTTTTGATATAGCTTCCTCCTGCCGGAGACTACTTTTTCTATATTGACCTTTTTTGCATTTGAAAATTCAATATAAGCATCCAATACAGCAATACTTTCTTCAATTGCATACTTTCTTCTTCCATAGCGGTTTAAATATTGTCCCATCAGTTCGATTAACCGGATGGCTTTTTCAACACCATATCCCAGCCTTGGATCCTTATTAACCATGCCTTTTTCCAAAGCATGTGCAATTATTAACATTTCCATTTCGTATTTATCTCTGGGTTTAGAACTCCCCGTGATAAAACGCGCTGTTTCCTTTATTGCTTTTAAACTTATATGCAGAAAAGCTTCTATTTTATGTATCATATACTCACCTCATAGACTCCTTGCTTTTTCTGTCAATTACATCTGCAACCTCTTCTAAACAACTGCATTCAAACATATCTCTTGGATTAAATTCTATTGAGAATTCTGCCTTGATTTTTGAGCAGAGCATTAATAATGCCAATGAATCGATATCAAATTCATAAATTGATTGCGTCATATCCCTAACATTTATCCCCAGAATTTCATAGATAAGATTCGCCAATTTTTTATCCGTTGAATTTCTAAAAACTAAAAGCTTCTCTTTCGCTCCCTCCGAATTAGCTTCTAATGTCATATCACTGGGCAGTACGGTTTCAATTCCTTTTTCCCTGTATTCTTCCATCAAAGGATCCAGGCATTCCTTCGAATAATCCTTTACATATACAATCCTTTCATTTTCATCATGGGACTGGTCATTTGTATCATAACAATCCGCATTACCATAAAGTTGTCCCATAAATACGGCACCACTTGGTACCATGCTATCTGTACCCTCCAGAATACATAAATTGGTGTAACCATTCCTTCTAAACAGAGTCTCCCATTCACTGATAGAAATGTTTACAACACTTCCGGCTCTAAGCTTGTCTTGTTTATAATTCCACCAATCAGGTGTTAATCCTCCAATGGCTTCACGTACCGGATGTGTCCTCACCGGCTGAAGAAGGCATTGAATTCCTCCATTCACCAAAGCTTCTGACAAATTCCCAAATGCTGCTTCCATATCTGTTGTAGATTGAATGACAGCACAGGATACTACCAAGTCAAAATAATGAACAGGTATTTCCTGGCTTTTTAAATCTAGCGATATATCCAGCTTTTTGAATTTTACATTCTTATAACCTGATTTTTCGGATATCTTCCCGGCTTCTAATATAAATGGCAGACCAATGTCTGTGAACCAATATTCAACATCGAATCCTTCCAACTTCTGCAGGATCGGCCAGGTAATCGTCCCTGTACCGGCTCCAACCTCCAGTATCCGCAGCTTTTTAGCCGAAGCTTCAGCAATACTGTTGATTGCACCAGCCAGTATATTAGCATATACTCCCGCCGCCTGATATGTCGGTGTTTCATCGTACACTTCTCTTATCATTGTAAAGGAACCTTCCGGGTAAAGAACTTCTTTTCCTGTTATCTCGCCATTAATGACCTTTTTGTAGTGCTCGCCGCAGTGTTTTAGTAAATTCATATGTTTCGTGAAAGCAGGATAACTATCTATTTTACTTTTTACTTCCTCTTTCAAGTTACAGATGCCATTTATGGATTTTTCAACATGAATAATTTTATCCCCGGTATCAGCCATGTTAATGTATTGGGCCTTACATAAAAAACCCAATAACAAATCCAAAAGATTTTTATAAGTGTCTACCGGCCTTATAATGCTTATTATCTGGTCATAGCTAATACGTTCGCCTTCTTTCAGGAAAATTTCATATTCCTTAAAATAATCAGCTGCCAAACATACGCATAATTGATCATAAACACTCTCTAATTCATTTTGCTCCCAAAACAGAGATGGGTCTGTTATTGATAGAATTTCTTTTTCTATTTCTTTAAATCCCGGCACCAGACTTGCGAGGTCAATATCCAGGTTCAAAGGCCTCCTTTGCTGAACCAAATAAACCATATCATATTGGCCTTCCAAATACTTTCTTAGTTCCTTCATTCCCAGAGACAGCCCATCCAACAAGGCTATTTCCTTAACAGCAGGCTTTAATTGCTTTGGGCTGTTTACACTGCTTGATAATAATTGGTATTTTTTATACTCAAATGGATAACTTGGTAAAGCAACCCGCCCCGGTGTGGTTTTATACAGTGCCTGCCAGTTAATATCACATCCACGGCTCCATATGTTCCCTAAACCAATATAGAGAGATTTTTCAAGACTCTCCCTTTCTTCTGATACTAAATTTATTGCCCTTTGCTTTTGGGATTCTCCATAGGACTTATTAAAAAAATTGCTTAATTGCTGCCCTATGCTAATCTCAACAGCGAATAAATCAGGGGAATTACCAAGGGATTTTACAGCTTGACGAAAACTCACAGGCAAACAGGTTTGTTCAATCCAGTAATCAATTGTACATATTTCCTTTTCCTCAACCAACCTTCCTTTTGCAGAAGAAAGAAATCTTATCTTCGGTTTATGAAAGTCAATACGTTCTAACACTTTTTTAAGCTCGCCTAAGATTGGCTTTACCAGGGCACAATGACCGGCTCTCTCAACCGATAAATCCGTATAATAAATATTTTTTTCAGCTAACTCTTTTTTCAGCACATCTATATCACTTTTTATACCTGACACCATAATTCTATTCGGCGCATTAAATGCAGAAATCTCACAGGAATTTCTTAAATATCCCGCTATCTCTTTCTCATCTGCCATTACACTAATCATTAATCCCGGTTCAAGAGACTCAAAAAGCCTATTACGGGCAATATAAACTCTCAATGCATCGGATAGTGAGAAAATACCAGCAAAATATGCTGCTAAGAATTCACCTGAGCTATAGCCGAACACGTATTCCGGCATTACACCAAGCTGCTTTAAAAAATTACCCAAAGCATATTGAACGCAGAAAACTAATACCGTAGACATTAATTCTGTTTCATTTCCTTGTTCAAAAGATTTTTCATAGTCAACTTCTGTTATCTCTGATAAAAGCGCAAAGCACTCATATAACCCCTTCTCTATTACAGGATGCAGCTTAGACAAACACTTTACTTGCTTCCAACTATATTTATTATTTCCGCCAAACATAAACATAGGCTTTCTCTTTGAATCCATTCTGATTTCATCTATTGGCGAATTCTTTAATAATTTGCTCGTAAATTCCTCAAAAGAGCTGCAAACAATAGCAGTTCTGCACTCAAAGGGTTCTCTCCCGGTTTGCAGAGTATAAGCTATATCCTGTAAGCTAAGACAATCTTTTTTTTCACAATATGCAAGAAGCTGCGCTTTCTTTTTATTAATTTCTTTCGTTGATCTTGCGGATATCGGAATAACTGCAATACTGTCACCATCAACATCCTGCACATTACTATGGCCGGTATATTCTTGAACAATGACATGGCAATTAGCACCGCCTATCCCAAAGGAGCTCACCCCCGCAGTCAATCTGTCACCCTTCCAGTCCCGGTACTCTGTATTTACTATAAACTCATTGTTAAAATTCAACTCCGAATTAGGAACAACATGGTTTATGGTTGGCACAAGTTTTTTATGCTCAAGCATTAATACCGTTTTCAAAAAGCCTGCCATACCTGCTGCATAATTTGTATGCCCTATATTCGCTTTGACAGCTCCCAGCTTACATATATTTTGTTTTTTTCTATTTCCATAGACGCTTCTTATAGCTTCTATTTCAATCATATCTCCCATTGATGTTGCTGTTCCATGGGTCTCAATATAATCTACTTCTTCCGGATTAACACCGGCTACTGCAAGTGCCTCTTCTAACGCTCTCCTTTCCCCCTCTACGCTAGGTGCTGTATAACCTGCCTTTTCTTTCCCATCATTATTTATGGCAGACCCTTTTATGACAGCCTTTATGGAATCTCTTTCTTCTATGCTGTCTTCCAAGCGCCGCAATACAACAACTCCAGCACCATTGGCTGGCACGAATCCATCTGCTGATTGATCAAAAGGAGAAGTTTTTCCCGATGCTGATAAGGTGCCTTCCGCTCTCTGATAGGAATCCTGCTTTTCATTAATACTTACTCCTCCGGCAATCGCTATATCACATTCATAGCTTAATAAGCTTTGAACAGCCATGTGTATTGCTGTTAGCCCCGTGGAGCATGCAGCTTTTATAGGGATGCTCGGACCAGTCAGGTTTAGATAATACGAGATTTTAGAGGTTAACGTTCCATCAAGAAATGGAAACCTCAAAAATTTTTCTTCTTCCGGGTTATCACTTGCGAATATACTTTTCCACACATAGAAGAAGTCCGATGCTCCAGCCAATAGCCCTATTCTCTTGTTTTCATCAATTCTATGTCCACTATTTTCAAGCGCTTCATAGCAAATTGTTAATAACATTCTTTGCTGCGGATCCATCATTGCTGCGGTGTTTTCAGATATTCCGAAAAAGTTTGCGTCAAAATCATAAATATTATCTAACTTGCCAAACGCATTGATAATTTCCTTCTTATCTGTTTTATCACTGCTTCTGGTAATACAATCCCGGCCATTTTTAAGATTTTCCCAAAATTCATCTGCCGTATTCGCTTTTGGAAAACGGCAGGAATAACCTATGACTGCAATATCTGTATCTTGATATAAATTTTCTTCTGTCATACTTTATATCCTCCCTATCTGAACAGCAAATTTCCCGCCAAAATTCTTCTGCTCCAGTAGGTATTGATGCGCTTCCGGCAGTTCCTTCCATTCAAAAACTTTACTCACCACAGGCTTAATTCCTTCTTGGGTTAATGTCCGTATATATCCCTGATAATCCTCTTTGGTTCCTGCATGGCATCCCTGCAAACGCTTTTGGTTAAGCCACAAAAATCTCAAATCCAGGCTTCCTATGTATGATGATGTTGCTCCACAAATAACAACCATCCCGCCGGTCTCACAAACAAATATTGATGTGGGCAGCGTATCTGCACCAGGGTGTTCTATTACTATAGCCGGAGACTTATTCTCCCCGACAATACTCCATAGTTCTTTTTTAAACTTATTCGCTTGTATAATCCATCTTCTATATTCTTTACTGGTCAGGCCATTAATGCTTCCCCAATGGGAATATTTTTTCCTGTTAATATAACCTTTCGCCCCCAGCTCCATACACTTTTTGCCTTTTTCATCATCCGAAACAACCGCTATTGGAATAGCACCTGCTGCTTTTACTAAAGGAATAGCTGCTGTACCAATTCCGCCGTAACCTCCCCATATAAGTACAACATCTCCTTTTTTCACTTCATTTTCTTTCCATCTATGAAGCATTCGATAAACTGTAACTCCTGTCGCGGTACTCGTAGCAGCCTCTGCCCAACTCATAAACTTTGGCTTAGCAACACACTGATTCTCCTGTACTCTGCTAAATTGTGCAAATGCCCCCCAATTTCCTTCATAACCCCAGATACGGTAGGAAGGGCTAAAGCACGGGTCAATCCCTTCTCTTATCAGTGGGCAGTCCCTATCATACTGAGGACCGCCAGCGCAAATGGAGTCCCCTACCTTAAACTCGGATACTCCTTCTCCCACTGCATAAACTATTCCGCTAACCTCTGATCCACAAATATGGAATTCCTCTTTTTCATCACCATAATCCCCATTTGAATCAACTACATTTTTGGGTTGACCCTTTGCAGCCCATACACCGTTATAATTTATGCCGGCACATATATTGGCAATTAGCAGCTCCCCTTTTCTAAGTTCAGGCACCGGAACAATTTCCTCACGAAATGCCTCTAACGGTTCCCCTAACCTATTACTCCTTAAAGTCCAAGCATGCATTTTTTTAGGTACTACACTTAAAGGCGGCAATTCGCCAACTTCAAATAATTTATCTACGTAATCTAATTCACTCAAAACTCATTCTCCTTAGTAAAGATAATTACTTTGATTCATAGTATCCCATTTCCATACAGCCAAGGTATATTTGACCGCTGGCCAATTTCATATATTCCTTTAGTTTCTTGCTATTAAGATCTCCAATAATGCAGCTTCCAATATTTCTTTCCAATGCCTGCATCGTTAAAAGCTGCATCATAATACCGGTATCTAAAATCGCATAGTAATAACCCATGCCGCCATACTTAGGCATTGAAAAGCAGGGATTGTATACAAAATAAATTGAAAAGGCAGAAGAACTATATATTTCCCTGTTATTCAAATAATGAATTGTTTTGGGTATAAGAATTTTATCGAGCAGCCTTAAGCTATGATTGGCCGGTGAGTAAAAATATAAACCGCCACCGATTCCCTCCACTATATTTTCCTTCACATACAAATAGCAATCGATCGGATATAATCCGCCGGCACTTGGATAGCAATATCTCCTTTTGTTATCAGGTATTTTCTTTTGCCTTAAACCGTTCAAAACATATGCAAAATCCTTACTGCTGATACAATTGTTTGAAAATGACCTTATTGATTCTCTCCTGCTCTTTTCAGCATCCCAATCATATGCAGGCAGCGCAATCTCATTCTCCTCCCGCTTATCATTTCTCTGTTGGGCTTGTCTCTTAAAATCTTCTACTTTTGAGGCATCAAACATCATTTCTTCATCGTAGTTATTATGTGGCATAAAATATTTTTGCTGCGGATCAAAAAGTTCATGAATACCCATAACATTCGTAACCAAAACATTCTTTTCCATTAACTTTTTGATTAGTTCTTCAGCCAGGTCCCTTTCGTCTTCTTCAAAACTTCTTAGAAGCTGGTCGTATCTAATCCCATCAACTGTATAAATATAAAATCCAGGAAACAAGCTTAAATACAAATCATAATTTAAACCAGAAATAATCAAGTTTTTTTTATCGTACTTCCATTGCACGCTATAGGACCAAAAGATAATCGTTCCTGCTTCCACCATCCCACCCTCCTTCATTATTGTAACTCCTCAATCCGTCCGGCTAACTCACTCAATGCAGGATAGTCGAATATGTCCCTTATGGGTACCCGAACCGCAAAGGTTTCCTTGATCAACTTAATCATTTCTGTTGCAACTAATGAATTACCGCCAAGCTCAAAATAATCTGCTTCTCTTTCTACAAAGTCAACAGCTAATATTTGTTTCCATATATTTGCTAATTTTTCTTCGACCTCTCCCTCATAAGCAGCTAATTGATTCTCCTTTTTAGCAATAACCGGGTCCGGTAATGACTTGCGATCTACTTTTCCATTTTTAGTTAATGGTATTTTAACCATCGGTACGAAAGAGCCTGGCACCATATAAGAAGCTAATTTTCCTCTTAAGAAGTTTCTAATCTCTTCCTCCTGCCAGGATTTATCCGGATTGTGTAAAACAAAATATGCCGCAAGATACTTCTCGCCATTTTCATATGTTTTTGCAACAGCAAGCGCATCTTTAATTTCAGGATGCTCCTTCAGTACGCTCTCAATCTCACCCAGCTCAATTCTATGACCTTTGATTTTTACCTGAAAATCTTTTCTTCCCATTATTTCAATGGTCCGGTCAGGCCAAAACCTTCCTAAGTCTCCGGTCTTATACCACTTTTGTCCATATTCATATAAAAATTTTTGAGCAGTTAATTCTATGTCTCCACGATATCCCTTCGCTACACCTTCTCCTCCAATCCACAATTCACCCATTACCCAATCAGGGCAATCTCTGCCTTTACTGTCTACCACCCTGTAAGTTTGATGGGATAGCGGCCGTCCATAGGGTATATTCTTCCATTCCTTTGGAATCGGAAAATCTACTTTATAATAATTTGACCAGATAGCACCTTCTGTTGCACCGCCCATTGCATATAATTCACAGTTGGGAATTTTATTGTTTAGCATTATCGGAAGTTCTCTTTCTATCCAATCCCCTGATAACATAATAATTTGCAACGGTACATCTATGGATTGTGCGGTATCCATTTCAATAAGCAGCATTTTTAATAAAATCGGTACACTATTCCACACCGTTATATTATTTTCAAGAATAGTTTTTAACCAGAAATTCGCATCCTTACTGGTATTCTCGGATAATAAATGCAAAGTGCCTCCAGCTCCCAGTATTCCGAAATTATCATACACTGACAAATCAAAATCGACTCCTGATATTCCCAGCAAACTGGCCGAAGCATCTATCCGGTACCTTGCATTAACATCCCTAATCGTATTCCATGCACTGGCATGGCTCACTTCGACACCTTTGGGCTCTCCCGTGGAACCCGATGTCATAATGACATAAGCTGTACTCTCTGTATTCACTTCAATAACTGTTGCCAGGGGATTTCTCGTATCAATTTCCGCAATATCCAAGAAATCCACATCCCAAAACTCAATGGTTGATTCTATATCATGATTGGAAATCATAAACTTTGCATTTACTTTATTAATTATTTTTTTAATTCTTTCCTCCGGCTGCTCAACGCTTATCGGCACATAAGCTGCTCCGGCAAACAATATTCCATAAATCGCAGAAATCTGGTCTGCTCCCCTTGGAAGCATTACACAAACGAGCTCTTCCCTTTTTACTCCTTTTTCCAGCAATAAAGCAGCAACCTTCATGCTTCTATCATATAATTGCCGGTAGGTAAGTTTTTTTCCTGTATCAGCTTCACTTAAAGCGACTTTATCTCCATCCCTTTCGCATGACTCTAAAAATCCTTGATAAAGCATATATACATTGTCGCTGGAAGCAACCAATTTATCTAATGATCTTTTTTCCTGCTGCCCCTGGGGTAATAAATCAAATTGAGTATTCCGTGTATTTGCATCTTTTGCTAAATCTACCAGTCTTTGACAATATATTGTAAACATTGATTCTACCAGGCCATCAGGAAACATTTCATCAACAGAATCCCATGCCAGCATCAATTGGCCGTCTATTTCGAATATTTGGAAATCTATCCACACCTGCGGAGTTTGAGATATCATAAATGAAAAATCACCGAGGTTCTCTCTAAACTCTTCACTCAACAGCTCTGTTCCTAAGTTGCAGGCAAAAACTATCGGTGCAAAATCTCTTTCTCCTGCGTATAATGACGCTAAGTCACGCTGTACTTGGACTCCGCTGTATGCTGTATATTCCATATCTTCATAAAACTGATTCTTTATGGATTTCAGCAAATCTATAAAGGTATGTTTTTCTTTGCAATTTACCGCTAATAGCAATAAATTCGTAAAGTCCGCAACAACGTCTTCAATCCCGTCAATCTGAGTATTTCTGTCAAACAGCGGGATATTTATCAAAAACTCCGAATTACTGCTCCAATAGTCAAGCACTTCCGCATACACCGTGAGTAGAATCATAGCAGGTGTCACTGCTAATTCAGCTGCTATTTCTTTTATTCTTTTCCATATTTCTGCTTCACAGAATTTGCTGCGCCTTATATATTTAGGGTATCTTATATCTTCCGGATATTTTAACAACGGCAGCTCCGGTCTTAGAGGTAAGGTATCCAATCGGTTCTGCCAATATTTCTTTGCTCTCATCCACTCAATTGAATCTTTGGTATCAAGTGTATTTATATATTTTGTAAACAGCCATAAAGGATTAACCGGCGGCTTTTCCTTATTAACATATACGGTTGAAAGATCCCTCAAAATAATTTGAAAGCTTTGGACATCACAAATAAGTAAATCAATATCAAAATATATTTTACTATTTTCACCGGATAGTAAGGCAATTGCCAAACCGGCTACCTGTCCTAACTCCGTCTTCATCTTTCGATGGGATAATTCCCCTCTTATCTTGAGCAGCTCTTCCTCTTTGCATGTATCACTTTTCTCCCTCAAATCATATACCGCCAGCTGATCATCATATGGCAGTTCCATTATTTCCTGCCTGCCGTCATCGGTGAATCTTGCCCTTAGCATAGGATGAATCGTAAATAAATGTTTCCAAGCCTTCTGTAATTGTTCAACGTCTACATTTCTTCCGTCTATTTCTATGTATGCATGGCATCCCACACCACCCATAGGTTGATTATCATCACGTCCAATCCAATACGAATATTGTACATCCGTCAATGGAGCCTTAGGCTTCTCTGCTTTCATATGATTTTCTCTGACAGCTGTATTTTTCGATACCGTTCGTGATGCTTTTTCCAAAATGTCATTCCAGCCTTGAATAGTAGGCGCATTTATTAACTGTGGAAAGTTAACGGATGCACCACTTTTTCTGATTTGATTAATGATTCGCATTATTTGCAAAGAATTGAGGCCTAATTCTATTAGGTTCTTATCCTCCGGTATGTTTTCTATGTTTGGTAAAAACCTCATTATTAATTTTTCAATTTTTTCTTTGTCCCAGTTCCCCTTCATTCGTACACATCCTTTTCTTATGTTTCGCAAATAGTTACTCTCTATTTTTTAGTACTTCCGCAGGTGAAATCTTACCTAAGCGTCGGAGTATCACTGTATTAACGCCAAAGTATACAGCAAAAACAAAGAGAAAGATTATTGCATAGTGTAAAATAGAAAAACTCAAATCAAAACCTGTTGCAACATTCTTAACAAACGATGGCATAATCATATCCATTAAATATTTACAAATAGGTACTGACAGTATTGTCGATACCAGCACGGTAAAGAAGTTTCCGTCTAAATACAGCTTCTTAATTTCCCCATTCCGATAGCCAAATACTTTCATTAATGAAATACCAAATCCACTTCTATCAATCATCACTTTAACCATCAAATACATCACTACTACAAAAAAGACAATACACAACACAGCAATCATAACAATCATTCCCATAAACTGATTCATAAAATCTTTCGAAACATTAACCATAGATTCTTTTGTCGTTGTAGCTGCTATATTATCTGTAGCAATATCCAGTTCATCCGCTGAAAATATAGTATTGTAATAACCATCTTCTTTTTCATACATTTTTCGCATTAAATCAATGTCAGCAAATAGATATAACCCGGCAGAATATTGCACGATCTCGGATACTGTAAATTCGTATTCTTTTTCTGCATTCTCATCATAAATTATAAATTTATCGCCTTCTTTTATACCAAATTTAAGCGCTGCGGAGGAACTCATTATTATCGAGTTTTCTTCTTTTGGCACTTCCATATCAAAATATTTATTATCCTCTGAAATACCCAGCATCGTAATATTGAACGTATACCCATCAAATTCTTTCTGAAAAGTCTTCATATATCCAATATCTGCAGAAGGAATTTCCTCTTTTAGCGGTTCACGGATACTATACATGTAATTAAATCGAATATCCTCTTCATTTTGGGATATAAGATTGTTCAGCATTACATAAGTATCTATTCCCATCATAAGCAGGAATATGGTAAGAAAGATTCCAACAAACACGGCACCGCTTACCCTCAATTCCTTGATAAACTGCCTTATGCGAAAGCCATTAATAAAACTAAATTTTTTCAGCTTTAGTCTGCTGGTTTTCATTTCCTTTTGCTCGCGGCGCATCAGTTGTAATGGCTTTCTCTTCAATTTCTTATTTATTGCAAATATATTGGTCAGGAAAGCTATTATTGGAGGTACAAGTATTCCAAATACTATAAATTTTAAAGGATAATAATTCTTCATATCGGGAATCGAATACCTTGAAGCTACATCTACCGGCTGAATCCCTAACCCCATTGAGAAAATCCCCATGGCAGTTCCCATTACACATCCTATGAATGTAATAGCCAGAGGCAAGCACAAATAATGCCTTAACAATTCACCTTTTTTAATACCCAATGCATAAAGGGTACCTATCATTGGCATTTCAGCCTCTATATTATTTATAATGAATACCGATATCATATAATTGCATATCAGTACTACCAGGATTGCTATAACCATACAAGTTGTACTGGAAGTCTCACAGTCTATTGCCGATGCCGCAATTCTCGGATTGTTATCAGAACTCAAAAAGATCAGCATAATATCATTAGCAGAAAACTCTCCATAATTGTTGATAACTTTCAGATTTTTCACATACTCACGAAAATCGTTAAAACTCATCTTCTCATTAAGCCGAAAACTATACTGATAAACCTCCGGCGGAGATGATTCTTTTCTTCTTTCCGCCAATATTTTATACATATGCTCTGTGACAAAAGCCGTTCCAAACTTTGAAGTATTGGAGCCTATATCGCTAAGTTCCTGCAGTGGATCATCATAATCCGGCGAAGTACCAATACCGCTGATATTCAAGTCAATTCCGTTTATAGTAATCGTTTTTCCCAATTCATAATCGTGATTCTTAGCAAAAAGCTTTTCTAACATCACATCGTTTTGATTGGCTGCCGGACTCCCTATATCAGCTTGTTCCTGATTAATTTCTTTCCTTGCTTTATATACTCTGACTGTTCTCTCATCCGTATCCGTAAAATCCATATAAAACTGCTCTTCAATTGAAACCCCTAAAGCCCGTATTGTCTCTAAATTTTTTTCATCGAGAGGATACCTTAAAATGAATTGACCATCTTCAACCTTATTATCTAATCCATATTCATTCACTCTCACGATTACGGTTTCTGAAGAAGATGCAATGTTAATAACAATGAACAGACCTAAAAAAATGAGAATGAAGATTGACAAATAGCGAAAAATATTATTTCGTAAATCTCTTTTGATTCGTTTATTAATAATCATTCCATTCCTCCTATAGGTCTATTTCGACAGCCGGTAGAACAGCTTTATTAACATATTCATTACTTATTTTCCCGTTTTTGATATGAATGACCCGGTCCATCATATCTTTTATTGGTGTATTGTGGGTTACCATTATTATTGTCGTTCCGTAATTTTTATTTATGTTTTCCAGCAGGATCAGTATATCTTTTGCTGTTTTTGAATCCAATGCACCCGTTGGCTCATCACATAACAAAATCTTAGGATTCTTAATTATTGCACGGGCAATTGCACATCTTTGCTGCTGTCCGCCGGATAGCTGACTGGGAAATTTATATTGATGTTCTTCTAAGCCAAGAATTTTTATCAGTTCCCGTATATCAAGAGGTTTTTTTGCAAGGTTTTCACAAACCATTATATTTTCCCTGACAGTGAGGTTTGGTACTAAATTATAAAACTGAAATATAAAACCAAGATACTCGCGTCTATACTCAACGAGCTTTTTGTCATTGAGCTTAGTTATATCAACATCATCAATGATGATTTCTCCGCTTTCCACTTCATCCAAGCCACCAATGACGTTCAATAACGTAGACTTCCCGGATCCGGACGGTCCAAGAATAATGCACCTTTCACCACTGGCAATAGAAATATCAACTCCGTCCAATACTTTTGTATAACTGGCATCTTTGCCATAGCTCTTGCTTACATTCTTTATTGTTAAAAACATATTTTTTCTCCTCACATAATCTTATGAAGCACTCTATTTCTCTCGTTTTCATAGGTTTTCATTTTATAACTCTCTATTTCAGTATCCTAATAACGTATTTTATTAATAGAAGCCAGCCGGTTATCATGTTTCTGGTATACTTGCATTATTAATAACATTAAATATGCAAACTCAATTGTTTGTACATAATTAAATGCGCCGTTAAAATACTCTCCGGAAATTATTACAGACACATTTATGGCCGTGCACAGCAGCACTAATTTATACCGAAACCTGGCAATCTGCTTAGCCGTTAAGGCCTTGCTTGGACACTGCTGGGGACCTGCCAAACATACAGCAAGTGATATCATAGACAATAATATATAGTGTCGAAACCCGTAAGTACCTATATACACACTGCACTTAATCCATATTCCCAGCAGTAAAGTTATAATAACCGTTATTAGCAGACACATTTTTGAGCTCTTTGCATGATATCCCCCCGCATATTTCCTTAACATGGAATAGACAGTAATAAACATAAGCGTTGGAACTATATTACCGATAAACAGAGCCACTATACTAAACACGAATATATGTAAAAATTTTATTTTTAATAAATGAAAACCATACTCATAAATTTCCCTGTCTTCTTCTATTTCATTGAAATCATTAAGCCATTTCCGGAACATAATTTAACTACCTTTTATTTTTTTAAAAGTTTTTTTGCTGACTCTGGCATTTCCGGCTGATAATGAACAAAAACGCATGCAGAGTTTACGTTTTTCTCTGCTTCTTTGTATGCTGCCTTAATAAATAATTTTTTCATTATATTACTTACCTTTTTCTGATTCATTGTTTTTATTTCCTTTCTCTTTTTGATTTTGATATTCGCTTTCAATTTTTCCCCCATATTTTAGGCGATTGCCCAATGTAAATCAATAGTTAATGACTAAACACCAAATAAGATGTACTATTTGCCAATTTTTGTTTACCGGTAACCAGATAGTTATAAACGACTTTTCTCTCTGTTATGGGACTTTATTTTTCAATTAGGAAAATAAACATTTATTTTAGTAAATATTTATATTAAAATAGAAGGTAGAATTTGGATATATATACTAAAGAATTTATGGGGTAGCCAAATGATGAAATTTATTTCTTGTGATGATGAGGAAGAATTTACAGAGCAAATTAAAAGATTGATTGCTGATTTTTGCGAGAATCATTATATAGAATATAATATTGAAACCTATAATAACGGTTATGTCCTTTTAAAAAACAGGCTCGATTTTGATATAGCCTTTATAGATATTCATATGGTCCCCATAAATGGCGTGAATTTAGCGAAAGAAATAAGAAAACATAATAAGGATTGCAAAATCGTATTTGTAACAAATTTTGATGATTATCATAACCACGCATTCGAGGTTCATGCATTTGGATATATAACCAAACCAATTGATAAAGAAAAGTTTAACAAACTACTTCATGATGCTGTAATAGTGTATAATAATAGAAATGAAATTTCCATTAAGCTATCCAGCGGCCTTCTTAATATAGATCCGGACAATATACTCTATATAGAATATATAGAGCGCAAAACACAAATTCATACCTCTTCTGAAATATATACATCCACTCTCTGCTTAAGACAACTCTATTACAAATTAAAGATGTATGATTTTGCATATTGCCATAAATCTTTTCTTATCAATCTAAATCAGATCAGGTTTATCAAGGGATTTGAAATTGAACTAAAGAATAGCGGACATATCCCGCTTGCACAGAAGAAAGCTGCCCAATTCAAAAGAGATTACTTTAAATTCTTACATCAAGAAGATTAGAAGGAATAATGGTGAAAATATGGAATTTGTTATACATATCCTGGGAATAGTCATATCCTCACTCACTACAGCTTATATATTTTATAAATATCTGAATTCCTTATATATTGTTAAAAAAACATTCCATTTATCGGTTGTTAAAATAGTCATATTAACTTGTGCCGTACTGAGTATCTTAGTAAATATTTTTGATACTATACCTTTTGCAAATTTTATACTCACATTAGCAGAATTATTCCTTCTATCCATCTTGTTTTACGATTACAAGCCCAAACAGTATATTCTCAATAATTGTCTCATCTTATTATACTTAATTTTTTTAGATATATTTGTTATAACAATTTATTCTGCAATAACATTTATCAATGTCGGTCAGACACTTCATGCGTCTTATGAATACTTTATCACAAGTATCATTTACAGTTTGCTGGCAATTGTATCACATAAATATATAATATCATGTATAAAGAAATATACTCTGAATAGTATAAAAACGAAGCAATTCCTTATCTTTGTTTTCGCAGCTTTTTTTGAAATTTTTGTAGTCGCCTATATATTAAAACTTATCCAATCTGAAAAATCAGGGGTGGTTTTCTTTATAATCATAATTGGCTTTTCCATTTTGGACTATAGTATATTATACTTGTATCAATTGGTATCTAAACAGGCTGCCTTAGAAATAAATCTGCAGCTGGCAAAGCATCAGATAGATACAACGATAAAATCTTTTAACACGATAGAAGAAAAATATCTCACATCACGGAGAATTTATCATGACATTAGAAGACACCTGTCCGTCGTTGAAGAATTGCTAAAACAAAATGCAGAGATCAGCACTAACTATATTGACAGTTTGTATAATCAGATAGAAATGCTCAAGCAAAAATTTTGGTGCAGCAATCAAATTTTAAATATCATTATATCTGACCGGCTTGCCATTGCTGAAGCCCAAAAAATTAGCTTTGATCTGGATATGGAAGATATCAATTTAGACTTTATGGATAATTTAGATATAACTATCCTATTTTCTAATATTATTGACAATGCCATAGAGGCTTGTTTTTCTGTTGACAACAATTATATTAAGCTAAAAACCAGGACGAAGGAAAATTATATCCTTATCAGCATCGAAAACACCCATAATTACATCATAAACAAGTCAGATAATAACTTTTTATCCACAAAAGAGTCACACATGGGAATCGGACTATCCAATGTTAAGGATATTATTGCTTCATATGGTGGTGATCTTGATATTACATATGACGCAAACATGTTTCGAATCGAAATAACTCTAAGTGATGCACAATCTGCATCCTAAGCCGAAGGTTTTGATGGGAAAGATACCTCTATTCCAATAGTCTCATTCTCCCGTACTTAAAGTTGCTTCATAGGTTTACTCCATATCCTCTTCCGGTACATAAATACTCCATTGGCATTTTTTTAAATCAATGCAGCCGTTTTCCAGAAAGGTGACTCCCTCCTTCTCAAGCAGGGCGCGCTGAAACTGCTCTCCTCCGAAGACTTGATAAGGCGCCAGTTTCCCTGATTTGTTAACTACCCGATGGCAGGGGAGGTTTAGTCCGGCAGGAACTCTGCTCATTGCATAACCAACCACACGGGGTGCATTGGGTCTCCCAGCCATCCAGGCAATCTGCCCGTAAGTAGCAACCCGTCCCTCTGGGATATCTGCTACAATCTCATAGATTTTCTGATATAAGTTTGAATGATTCATCCTTTCTTTATCCCTCCGATTTATTCCTATTAAATTAGTACATAAAATTACTTTCGCACCTCATCTGCGCTTAACATATTCAATTATCCCTATACAACTGCTTTGCAGATATTTAATTTTCTGAAATCAAACTTCTTAAACTTTTAATTTAGAAATAAGAGATACAATTATTTTATTAACTTTTCTTACAGGTACTTTATAGTAATAATCTTCTGTTTTCTCCAGCCAGCCTTTGTCCCTCCAGTATTTAAAATCAGCTAAGTTTTGAGGTGCTTTCGAAAATGCTTTTTGCTGCATTTTAAATGTTAAAAGCTTTACAAAGGATGGTTTTACAGGCTTTGCATCAATTAAATTTTTATAGAACACCTCAGTCTGCCTTATTAATTTATTCGTTTCCTTTTTCGATTTCTTCTCGTCTGTTTCATGAGGCGGAGCAAAGGTTATTCCTGCTTTTGCACAAGTTATAAATCCCATTGCGCCAAGCATAAAAGACAAAATCAAGGTAACAAAACGGATGCCTACCGCTCCTGTTGTTACTACCACCATTGCTTTCTTCCCATGAAATTCCGGTCGATGGCAGCGGTAAGCAAAGCGGTCCAGAAAGTTCTTCATTATCCATGATACATTGTATGTATATACCGGCGATGCAAATATAACTGCATCAGCCTGCTTCATTTTAATTTCCAGGCTTTCTCTGTCGTCCTTTAACGGACACTTGTCTTCCCCTTTTGCAATGCATACATAACAGCCCTTACAAAGCTCAAGACTGATCCTGTTCAATTGGACATACTCAAATTCAATTTCTTCATTTTTTTTATTCAATTCTCTTTCGATTTGATTTACAGCCCTATATGTATTTCCATTTGTTCTTGGACTACCGATTATTGCAAGTATTTTCAACCTTCACACCTCCCATTTAGCTTATCAGGTTATCCACAATTGAATTTATCAGATTATCCCTCTCTTTTTTTATTCCAATATCGATGCCGGTCAACATATGAAACACTTCCTGCCTTAAATATACGCTTTGCATCGCTACTATTATTTGAAATGCAATCAGTCTTAAATCCGTTTCTGATTTGCTATCATTATATATTTTCCGCAAAATCGGAAGTAAATAAAGACAAATTCTGAAATCGCCTTTTAATAAATCATACTCCACTGAAAATTTATTAAGTCTGGGATTTTTCACGGCAGTGTCAGACATCATCACAAGCATTTCTTTAAGATATTTTATTGGATTACTCAAATCTCCATCCAGTTTTTCCATTATTTCTGCCAAAGATTCCATCTTCATGGATACAGCTTCTTTGATCAGATTATCTCTTGACTCATAATGGTAGTTGATTAGTCCGACTCCTATTCCGGCAGCTTCCGCTATCTTCCGAACGGTAATATCGTTTGGATTTTCAACCGTGTCAAGTAAATTAATCGTCACTTCCATTATTTTTTTCTTTGTTTCATCTTTCTTAGTTCCCATTATAATAGCCATGTCTTTCCTGTACCTGCAAACTTTGGGTCGCAGACACAAATTTGTGTGTGAATTATGCTTTTCAATAATTCACACTAGCTCCCATGGCATGCCGCATCTTCTTGCAGATGTGGCACTGCCACCAATCAGGATGTGAAATGCTTTTTATTTCACACTAGCTCCCATGGCATAAATCGTCTGCTTGCAGATGATTTACTGCCTCAAATCAGGGTGTGAAATGCTTTTTATTTCACACTAGCTCCCATGCATTTCGCAAGTTTACCTGCGAAACCACCCAAATAGGAAGTGAAAATTGAACAATTACTGAACATGTTCAATTATATGCGAATTCATATATCTTGTCAATCTCTTTATTACTATTGAATTAAAAAAGACGTGAGAACCATCGTCCTCACGCCTTATTACTCAATTATGCTCCTTCAACCATATCCCGTTTGCGATATCCAAAATAGCCAAATACCATCAAAGCAATACTAATCACTGTCATAGCACTAAAGACTGCTTCATCAAATTCATCTACCGGCATCCGTGGAACCCAGCTTTGAACGGCTGTTTTAGAAAACCATTCCGGCAAATCTAAGATTCCGCCAAAGTAGTTTAAAGCAAAAGAATAGCCAAGATATGCATAAATAACTTTACCTAGTTTTGGTGCCCAGCCTAAAGCCAAAGCTGCAAGTCCGGTAAAGAACAGCACAGAAGGCAGGAAGTTATAGCCCGCGGCTACAAAATCTCCTATATCCATAGATGAGCTGTCACCCATTGCAGAAATTGCTGTACCGCCAAGTCCGCATGAAGCCAGCAAAATTCCTATTACGCCAGCAACGATTGCCAAAATGACACTGGTCCAATAGAGTTTGGCCCGAGTCACTTTTGTAGAATAAAGCTGGCTCAAATGCAGCCGCACTTCTTCCGAGAAAAGTTTATTAACGATAGCAATTGGTAAAATAGAAACCAATCCAATCATTACCATCATAATGGTTCCGGTAAATGATTCTTCAATTGAAACACCTGCCAGCGTAAACATCTGACTCATCATTTCATTGCTTCCAATGAAGGTCTGCATATCTCCATAAATCGAACCATAAGCGGCTCCCATGATTACAAAAGCAATCAACCAGCTGATCATTACGCCTTTGTTAAGCTTGATAAACAAACCGGGTACAGACAGCAATGATTTTTTCGCTGCCTCCCGCCCTTCTCTTTCAGGTAAATAACCGGCTCCCATATCACGACCGCCCTCAAGGGCAAAAGCAACAATCACTGCAATGATACAAAAGGCTGTAGCCCAAATCAGGGGTACCCAATTATTTTCAGTAAATGGATAAGTCAGATAAGTCCAACCCATAGGATTGATCATTGATAAATCAACATTTGACACATCTGTACCAGCACGAACAATATAGAGTAAACCTATAATTCCAAGAGATGAACCAGTGGC
Organism: Anaerocolumna xylanovorans DSM 12503; assembly: GCF_900143645.1. Lineage (GTDB taxonomy): Bacteria > Bacillota > Clostridia > Lachnospirales > Lachnospiraceae > Anaerocolumna > Anaerocolumna xylanovorans. Next base: position 39,140 of record NZ_FRFD01000011.1, read on the forward strand.
ACCGGATGAAGTTGGCATAATCTGCGCCATAACTAATGCAATCACAGCTCCCAGGATACCCGCCATCCCGATTGATGCACCAAATAAGAATGATCCCCCGGCAGAAATCGTATCTGCACCGAAGCTAGCCATAACCCCGCCAGTAAAAACCGCCAATAAAATATTGATGAGAATTGTTTCGGTAACCACAGCAAGAGAATTGGCCTGACGCCCTACCTGAAAGGAGCGTACCAATTCCGTAAGACCATGGTCTTCTTCCTTACGAGTATGGCTCACAACATGCAAAGCAGCCATAATCATGGCAAACAAGCCACAGAACAACAACATTTCATTGGCGTACATTGCACCCAAAGTATAGTCAGCTGCGGTGTTGACCGGTGTTGGACCAACCATTGAAATCATGGCAGGATTTTGCATGGTTTCATACATCCCCAGCAAACCTTTCCCCTTGGCAATTTCTTCAAAAGCCGGGACATAAGCACCTGAAAACAAGCCCAGACCTAGAACCCAAATGATAATTTTTTTCCAATCACGTTTCATATACTGCACAAATAGTGCATCCCAACGTGCAAATTTTTCTTTCATACTAACCTCCATGCTGCCAACGCGCCGCAAATATGGGCGTCAGCACATATTTATGTAGGAAAAATGCATCCCTTTTCCTACTCTCCTTTCCAACTCTTAGACTTCATAATGACGCATGAACAAGTCTTCAAGGGTTGGCGGCACAGACTCAAACTTCTTAACACTCAATTTTGCCGCTTCGGACAAAATATCATTGATATATTCATTATCCGCAGAGAATGTAGCTTGATTGCCTGTTTGCTTGAAATCATGAACACCGTTAACAGATGCCATCTTAGCCACATCACCTTCTGTTACCAACGTAACTGTAGAACGCGTTAAGTGACGCAATTCATCCAATGTTCCAGTCTCAACTACTTTTCCCTGACGAATAATAGCCACTTTATCTGCCAAACGTTCGACTTCACTCAAAATATGGGAAGATAGCAAGATTGCTTTCCCTGCATGTTTAATTTTTTCAACTTCATCCTGGAAGACGGCTTCCATCAAAGGGTCAAGACCAGAAGTCGGCTCATCAAAAATATACAGATCGGAGTCAACTGACAACGCCGCAATCAAGCCAACTTTTTGACGGTTTCCTTTGGAATAGCCTTTTGACTTCTTCTTGGGATCCAACTCAAAACGTTTAATCAAATAGTCACGTTTTTCCTTATCTCCGCCACCATGCAGTTTAATAAATAAATCAATAATTTCGCCGCCTGTTAAGCTGCCCCAAAGAGACACATCCCCCGGAACATAAGAAATTCGCTTATGAATCTCAAGGCTATCCTTCCAAACATCCTTGCCGAAAATTTTCACATCCCCGGCATCGCGATTGATAATCCCCAACAAAGTACGAATCGTTGTTGACTTACCCGCACCATTTGGTCCAATAAAACCGACAACTTCCCCTGCATTTACCGTGAATGTCACGTCATGCAATGCTTTAAATTTACCGAATTTCTTTTGCAATCCTTGTACTTTAACAATTTCTGCCATAACACTGAAACTCCTTCAAAAAAATATTTTAAAATAGTTTTATAATGTGCTTTCCAGTTTAAGGCAAAGTTTAAAATTTCCGAGCAATAAATTTGAACTATAAATGAATATAAAGTTCATATCATTGCTTTTTTTACTTTGTTTTAAACCAAAGTTCATTTACAGGTTCGATTATATAACTTTTCATCAGTCTAGTCAATTAAAAAAACAACATTTAAAACTATTATTCATTTGATAATTCAGAACTATTATTATATAATATAGAAAAGAAAGATATGAACTAAATCTTCCTGTAAATATTTTTTAGTCATGATAGATAGAAAGCGGGAATTATGAATGAATGGTTATGAAAAGCGGACACAGGAGAAGAAAGATCAAGTTTTAAAGGCAACTTTTAATTTGATGAATACAGATGCCGGTATAGAAAATTTAACAATGGATGAGATTGCTAAAAATGCCAATGTTGGTAAAACGTCGATTTTTAAGTATTTTGGAAGTAAAGAAAATCTTATCTATGAGGTTTTTAAATATTTTTTAGATAAAATAGGAGAAACAGCCCGAGAAATTATGGCTGAAAACATCCCTTTCGAAGAAACCCTCATTGCCATAAGTCAGAATAAAATCCATTATCTGGACAAAGTCAACAAACGGTTTTATTTAGATTTGATGGACTTTTATACCAAAAAGGGAGATGACGGCTTATCTTTGATGATGCAGCAATACACCCAAGAAAGCTATAGCATCATGCTGGATTTATTCCATCGTGGGCGTAAAGAAGGCAAGGTTGATTTAAAATATTCAGATGAATTTCTTTTGATTTATTTTCAAGCCCTTGTTGAAGGTATCTCCAGCCCGCACATCTACCAGAAGATTCTCCCTTATACAGCCCATTGGACAGAATTGCTGATTAAAGGTATTGCGCCAAATAAATAAAATCAAAGTAACATCACCTGAATATAATTGTGTTCACAGCTGCCCCCCTAGAAACTTTATTATTTACTTTTTAATAATTACCCCCACAAAGCATTGCCATCTGTCGCACTTCTGTTCAAACGGGAAAAATCTGTTTTTACGAATGAACTCGTTGATAACAATAAAAACACCAGACCAATGATTAAAATAATAGCAAAAGACATAACCGGAGTGACTATAAATCCATTAATATCAATTGCTACTCCCTCCTTCACAAGTTCAGCCGTTGATAAATTTGTTTTTTCTAAAACAATCATACGAAAAAATGCGGTAGCATAAGTCATTGGATTAATATATGCAACATATCTAAGGGTACCAGGCAGCATTGATAAGGGAATGTAGGCACCGGAAAGGAAAGTCAGGGGCATGGTTACTGCCGTCTTAACTATCTGAAATGTTTGCCCGTTGCGAACCTTTGTTGCCATAAATAACCCAACACCTGAAAAAACAATCCCAATGCTAAGCATTGATATCAGGATATATAACGGTGTGGTCCAATGAGTAAACTTAATACCAATAAATAATCCTATCACTAAAATTAAGATTCCCTGTAAGGTAGAAACAGTAGCCGCCGATAATATCTGCCCCATTGCAACTGCAATCCTTTTCGCCGGAGAAACCAAAACCTCTTTCATAAATCCGCTTACCATATCGTCAACAGTTGAAGAAGCTAAATTAAGCGAGCTTTCAAACACCGTAGTTATAATGACACCGGACAGCATATACGCAATCGGATTTTCAATAAAGTCATTTTTAAAAATAGCGCCAAACACATAAACAAAGAAAAATGGAAATATTAAAGAAAAAATTAATCCTGTTTTATTTCTGATAAAAGCTTTTAGTCCTCTTTTCCACAATGCAGCTACCGTATTCATATTAATCCTCCTCCCTGATCTTTCTGCCTGTTATCTCCAAAAAGACATCATTAAATGTACCTTTTTTAATCTCAATATTTGTAATATCTTCTTTATGAATACTAAGAACCTGTAACAGATGATCCAGATTTTCAGCTTCCACCTTATAATAGCCATCCTTTTTTACATACTCAAGGTCATATTGTACCAACAGTTGTTCAAGCTCTGTTTCATTTTTTGTAGTGATATATGCTTTATCCTTTGTGTACATTTTTTTCAAAGCATAGGGCGTATCATGAGCCACGATAATGCCACCATCGATAATTGCTATTTTATTGCATATTTCTGCTTCTTCCATATAATGTGTCGTAAGAAAGATTGTAATATTTCTCTCTTTCTGAAGCTTTATGATATACTCCCATATATGGGCCCTTGTTTGGGGATCAAGTCCGGTTGTGGGTTCATCAAGAAATAACACTTTGGGATAGTGAATTAACCCGCGGGCGATTTCTACACGCCTTTTCATTCCTCCGGATAAAGCACCGACCAGTTTCTTTCTTTCTCCTAACAAATCTACTAATTTCAAAACAAACTGTATCCGTTCTTCTACTTCTTTTTTAGGTATGTTATAAAAAACGCAATGCATCTTTAGATTTTCTTCGATGGTCATTTTTGCATCCAGTGTTGAATCCTGAAATACAACCCCTATTGCCGACCTAACTTCACTTTTTTGATCCGTAACATCTTTTCCATCGATGAAAAGTGTCCCTGATGTCTTTTCAAAAATCGTACATAATGTATTTATCGTTGTACTCTTTCCCGCTCCATTCGGTCCCAGAAAGGCAAAAATGGTCCCTTCCTCCACGCTAAAAGATATATTATTTACAGCAGTGAAATCGCCGTATCTTTTCGTAAAATCTTTAACTTCGATTATTGGGTTCATACTGTTTCATCTCCTTTACAGATTAAATTTTATCTGTCAATCTATACCCATTCCATTTTCAAGAACCATGATTGCATACAATGGCACTCCAAATAGATTATCTCTATTTACATTGATTAGTAATACCCTCCAAAACATAATAATACATTATTACATTTACGATTTATAATGTCAACATATGTTCTTTTTCCATACGCAAAGTTATTTTATAAATGCCCTAATCTTTATTGCTCCAGTGCTTCATATGGTATCACTATTATAACCATCTGTTTCAATTTTACATAACTTCATTAATAATCCATTAATGATTTAGATAATACTCTTATCTTTCCACTTTCCACTCAGCCAGCGTATGGAAAACACTACTGCACGAAATGCCCAGTCTACCGTCATTGCGATCCATATCCCCAAAACTCCCATGCTTAAGAATTTTGCAAATAAATATCCGCTGCCTATCCGAAAAACCCACATGGAAATAACCGATATTATCATCGCGAATTTAACATCTCCTGCTGCACGCATCGATGATGGCAAATCAAAGGTAAGCGGCCAAATAACGATTGCCCCTATCGTATGGCAAAGCACTAACTGCTTAGTCAGCTTCACAGTATCTGCTGATAAATGATAAAGGGATAATATAGGAGAAATTGCCCCCAAAATAAGAGTATCAAATACCACAAGTGCTACATAAGTGGATATTAAGAGCTTTCGATTATAGTACTTCGCCTGCTTATAATTCTTTGCGCCAACACATCTTGATATTACCGTTACAATGCCAAGTTGAATAGCAGAACCCGGTATCACCTGAATAGAGGCTATCGTTTGTGCAACCGCATTTGCTGTTATTGCGGTTGTTCCAAAAGCAGCCACAAGACTTAACAGCATTATCTTTCCCAATTGAAACATTCCGTTTTCAATTCCATTTGGTACACCTATACCTAAAATTTTTTTGACTAGCCCTCTGTCAAACCGGTATCTGAATGTTTTCTCTATATGCAGCTGCTGATTCTTATTTAAAAGTAATAGGGTTATCATTACCGCTGCAAACGTTCTGGAAATCAGTGTTGAGATTGCCGCACCTTTCGTACCCATAGAAAACCCATAAATAAGAGTAGCATTACCAATTGTATGCAGCACATTCATGATTAGAGAAATTCTCATCGTAATTCCTGAATTGCCCATGGTACGAAAAATTGCTGCGCCTGCTTCATATATGGCAATTGCAGGAATGGAACACGCAACAATCATCAAATAGGTATCTGCATTATCATGCACCTCTATTGATATCTTCCCAAATAGGACTTGTAACAGCATATCTTTGCTTATTAATACTGCCGCTGCAATAAGGACAGACAGCAGACCGCTGAACCAAATCAGTTGTCCTGCGGCATCCCGAGCCCTGTCAACTTTTTGATTTCCAAGATATTGTCCAGCTACTACTGCTCCTCCGGTTGCCAGCGCCGCAAATACATATATTAGAAGCTGCATTAGCGTATCCACCAGGGATACCCCCGATACAGCCGCTTCCCCTGCACTTGATACCATAATGGAATCCATCATACCCACTAGCAGTGTCAATGCCATTTCTATTACAAGCGGTATCATTAAATTCCATAATTCTTTATTACTAAATAGTGGTTTCTCTTTTGGACTTATCATATCTACCCCTCCCCTGATATTGGGATTTATTTTTTTAATCTGAAACATTTTACACAACCAATTTATATCCATCTGGAAATCTTTCTTTTATTTGTTCACTTCCTTTATCATCTATCTTTATATTAAATTCATCCTTTTAAAATGTCTAATACCTATTTTAAATTATTTACCATGCCTATTATGTATTGTTAATCAAACAAAAAAACTCGTACATTAAAAATATTTCTATTTTCCTAATGTACGAGACTCTATAATAAGATTATTTTTTTAAGTTAAAAGAGCAGTTTATCAAGTTGGTACCTAATATATGTCTTTAAGAAACTGAATGAACAATGATGTGGCTGAATTGAAAATTTGATTCTTCTTCCATGCTAAAACATGTCCTGTTGTTTTTCCCGGTTCAAAAGGAACAAAACATATATTATCCGTTTCGCGAATTGAGTAAGCACCCCTTACGCAAATAGCATATCCCATATCATTTTGAACTAACAGTAATGCATTTGTGAGTAAGTTATGAGACGCAACGATGTTAAGTTTATCATTTGTTACCCCAAGCCATTTTGCAATTTCATCTTGCACAATCGTTCTCCTTGGAACTATTAGAGGTACTTCTAAAATATTCTCAACACTGATTGCTTTTTTCTTTGCCAATGGATCACTCTTCTTCATCACTATTCCCCATTGTTCATAAAAAGGGAGTCTAATATAATCATACTTTGCCGCTTCAATTGGTTCTAATAAAATGCCCATGTCAATATCATCACGGTCTATTTTCTCACGGATATCGTCACCATCTGCACTGTATAATTCATATTTAACCATTGGATGTACCTTGACAAACTCTGCCAATACTTTTGGAAGGGCCTGGGAAGCTATTGATTCTACACACCCGATAGAAATGACACCCCCTACTAAATCATTTTGTTCTGACATATCACGTTCTGTTTTATCAATCAATGATACAATCTCTTTTGCACGCTGCTGAAACAGGATTCCATTATTTGTTAATGTGATCTGTCTCTTCCCCCGAATAAAAAGACTTGTACCCATTTCTTCCTCAAGTTCTATCATCTGCCTGCTAAGTGTTGGTTGTGTAATATGCAAATTTTCAGCGGCTTTTGTTATATTCCCTTCTTTGGCAACTGCTAAAAAATATCTTAGAACCCGTATATCCATCCAGACCTCCCAAAGTATATGTTTTGTTGGGTACCCTGTCAAAGCTCTGACTACTACCTCCTCATACGCTAATTTAGAAGAGCTTATCAATTAACGTATACACCATTTCCTTACCCCGAAGCTCCGAATACCATCTATTTGGAATGTTATCAAACCCAAAGTATATACCTGCCAGTCCACCAGCAATGGCAGCTGTTGTATCTGTATCGTCACCCAAAGCTATGGCTGATTTTACAGCTTGTTCATAATTATCCGATGCCAAAACCATTCTCGCGCTTCTCAAGCTATCTACTACAAAGCCTCCGCCTTTTCCTATGGGTGCTTCATCAGGACGAATACTCCATTCAAGTTCATAGTAAAATTTTGAATCCTCGCTATAAATTTTCCTTAGTCCTAAAACTGCCGAACTATAGGCCTCACTTATGGAATGCCCTTCCAGAAGCCTTCTAGCCCATAGACAATATAGGGCACAACAAACCTGATTGCAAATATGTCCATGAGTAACAAGTGATTGCAAATGCGCATCATTAACAAGCTCTTCATCTGTACCTTTATGCCATAGGGCGAGGGGTAGAACTCTCATGAGAGAACCATTTCCTTTGCCGTCAGGAATTATATTGCCGGATTCATATGGCGGTTTCCCATTACTGTATGCAATTAACGCTCTGGCTGTTTGATTCCCTACATCAAAAACTTTGTTATCTACGGCCCATAATCCGCAATTATACCATTGCAGAAGTCTTGATGCAAAATCATTTATGTCCATTTTTCCACATGAAAGTAAGGAGTCCAGAAGGCATAGTGCTTGTGCTCCATCGTCTGACCATGTACCCGGCAATACGCCAGAATGTGATCTCACAAAGCTAATAGGTGGTTGATATTCTATCTGTTCTAAGCCCGGCAAGTTTTCCGGTCCATTGAATTCATATGGAACCCCTAAAGCATCACCAATCAATAATCCCCATAGGCCGCCCAGTATCCTGTCTCGGTTTGTTAACATAGTTTATCTCCTCCTTTTTGAAAATTTACTAGCGGCTTGCAGCCTGGCATTGATTATACAATCTGCTCACCTCTTTACGGAAGCGAAAATATTTTTCTCTAATCTGTTCCTGATCAGACAAAATAAGATACTGCTCCTGCTGCAGCATCGAAATTAAATCCACAACGCATTCATAGTAGAAGACATTCCCTCCATCCTTTGACAATTCGCACAAACAGTAATCTAAAACTGATTCATATAACCCGTTAGCTTCTCTGAAGCGGCATCTCCTAAGCAAAACATCTAAATGTTTGGAGACATCATAGGCAAAAGAACTGGCGGTAAGCTCAATCGCGTTCTTTCCGTAATTATGGCCGAAAGGTGTCTCCCACCCCGCACCCTCCTCTCGCTTCCGATAAAGCTCTGTCCGGTACCAGATATCCAATGCATCATAAGGAACCTTAATAAACTCCAGAATTGCTCTTTCACTGGACACCATCTCAAATCCAATGGATTCGTCTGCAATATATTTAAAAATTGCTGCATTTAGCTCCTTGTCATCCGTATTGGTAAAGGAGGCCCAATGGATATAGTTATTATCTATCCGCCCGATAATAAGTACCTTACCTTCTCTGTTAAAATAAAGACGTATCGAAGCCTCTTTTTTGCTTACACTATAATTAGGAATTACTCTCGTATCTCTATTAACTAAGTTAAGATTTCTTACATCCATATTATCTCTCCCTTAAACTGTATTTTCCTTTAGCATACCAACCTGCTTCTCCATCATTACCTCTATAGCCTTGAATACCTCTATGGTTGTTCCATCCGCTGACTCACTCCTCCTAAAGCAGTTAAACTACAGCTTTCCAGGAATCGTCAGTTTTTCCGTAGGATTTGCTATATTATAACACAACAGATTATATACTGCCAACATATTACAGGGGTTTTATGGATTTTCAGAAAAAGCGGCCCTGGTCAGGCCGCTTTTTCCATATCTTAACTCTATAAATTATTTTAGGTTTTTCTTTAGACGATTGAAATTTTGTAATAATTTATTAATTTCAACATCATCTATCTGCGACATTAATTGGTTACGTTTTATAGTTAAAGGGATAGGCTTATTATGATTAGCTGCATATGCTTTCTCATAAGTTGATTCGGTGAGATTAAACTGATCCCTGAACTCTTCAAAGAACATTAATCCGTGTTCATTATTAATTTTAATGATTGAAACACCTTTCTCATCAGCCATCTCCGGATGTTGTTTCGCAATCCCCCAGTAATCTCCTATGGTGATATCTCCCACTCCCAACTTTGGACTGGCAAATTCGCAAGTATAACAGCAAGGTCTTTGGATATTATCATCAGAAAATGCTCTTCTGAAATTATTTCTTGAAGATTGTTCTAAAAGCACTTCTCCAGATTCAAATTTTACACATAGATACGGTTTACTCCATCCGCGAATTTTATTCCTAAATTCAAAATCGATAATTTTTGAATGATATAGATTTTCCAAATATTCATTATACAATCGAAAAACTTTAGGAGATGCAGCTGCATGGCATATAATTTCAACAGTATATAAATTGTCATAATCTTTACGAAGATAGTTTTTAAGCCCTGCTATCTGACAGGGATTCCCGGAGTATAAAACAGGGACTCCCTCTCTGAGTAATTCTTTTACCCGTGGTTTTACCTCACTGCTATCCGCAAAAACATATTTAGAACCACGAAATGCTTGACATTCTTCCTCAGTTTCAGCGATATCATAAATGACTTCCATGTTATCCGTATATTTCACACCAACTGCTTTACCGCCACGAGCAATAATATTTTTATACATTGCTGTGAACATGCCGCCACTGGCACTTTGCTCAAGTACCTCATCACTTTTATGCATTGCTGCATACACTTTAGGGAATATATTAACTGTTTCTTCTTTATGCTTGTATTTACCATAAGGACATACTTTTCTGCACATGTTACAATGAATACACTTCTCTTCATCTATGACCGGATATTTGAAACCTTCTTTATCTTCTATCATAGTTATGGCAGAAGTAGGACAGATATCCCTGCATGTATTACAACCAAAGCAGGAATATATATCCTTTGTATCAAAATATTTATCATTCTCAGTTATTGGCCTATTCGATGTTTTTGGCCCTTCAATTGCGTTTTTAAGGAAACCAACCGACTCTCCTCTAAGTGTAAGTCTTGCTTTTTCCACTGCATCATAATCAATATTTAATTCAGCCAAATCTTCCGGTAATTCATCCGGGGTTGCAATCATATGATTTACTATACCCAGAGAACCAAGAAGATGTCTCATCCTCTCGGGATTCTGGAAATGAGGTACGGTAATAAAATCTCTTTGATAAATAATTGAAAATACTGTTCCATGGAATGAATTGGCAATAACATATTTTGCATTAGCGATATATCCAACGAACTCTTCCGGGCTGCCATTTGTAAATTTCTTCAATTCATTGGTAAAGTCATAGTCTTCACGATTATGCACGATAGGAAGTCCCGTTCTTTTAGACATTTCTTCCGCCATTGCATTCAATCTTTTGTCTACTTTCTTAATGTGTACATTATGAACATAGATATAATCCTGCTTTACTTTCGGGTCTTTCTTTAATTTATCGTACATTTCCCTCTCTAAAAGTAAGGTAGGATCCAGTACTACAGTAACTTCCTTATCCGTTAATTTCGATATTGCTTCTTTAGCCTTTTCTTCTCTCACAGAGATATAATCAAAATCACGTAAATATCTTGCGAATAAAGTATGCTCTACTTCTGGTATTTCGTCTCTGCCTATACTTGCAGCATAGGAAATGCGTTTTGTTTCATCTTTACCAAATGCTAATAAATATGCAGGATTAATCCCTCTCGTTAACCCTCCATTCCAAATCTGGTCACTTCCGGCAATCATAATATCGTAGTCAAAATTGATTTTTTTTAATTCAGCTAATTTAGAAATAGGTTTCGTTGTATTTAAAGTACGATTAATAAATCTCTCAAATTCACGGTATTTTCTGGTCCTATTGGGTTCTGTCTTCATCTTCTTTAAATATTGTAAGGCATGAACTGCTTCGTTTAATTTTTCATGTTTAAATGGGTTTCTTGGCTGGTATAATTTGTACAAATTATCTGTTGCCGGCAATCTATAATTAATTATTTTTACTTGATGACCTTCACTTTTTAAATATTCCTGAAGAGCCCATGCTTGTAAAACAGCACCATAATTATGAGCACTGTTAAACGTAATAATTCCAATTTTCATAGTAAACTCCATTCTGCCGATATGACGTGTGAATTATGCTTTTCAATCTATTTGAATAGTGAGTCAAATTGTTCAACTGCTTTTCTATTATACTTATCATAATCCACATTCATTGCCTTCACTACACCCTTCATGAAAGCAATCATCCCTTTCTCCAAACCATCTTCACTGGCTTCTACCAGATATCCGCCATGATCCCTCACAAAACCTTGTGGTCCCGGAATATCGGTTGACATCGTTGGAATACCAAGTGCGTCTGCTTCTAATAAAGTCAATCCTAAGCCTTCATAATAAGAAGATAGGATAAAAAAATTACATTGCTTTAAAACTGGCATTGGATTCTTTATAGATTTAATTATTATAATATTTTCTTCTGAATTATTCGCATATTCCAAAGTCTGGTTGTAAAGAACACCATGGCCGCCAATAATGATCAAATATACATCCCTGTATTTTGCACTAAATTTTTCAAAAGCTTTCATAAGCATCATATGGCCTTTTTCCGGAGAGAATCGTCCAATGGTAATGAATTTCTTTTTATCAGTTGCTAATATTTCTTTCAATTCCTGTTCTGTGATATTACATTTAGTATCAGCATCAAAAGCTAATGGTTCCTTTGACTTACAGATAACTTCCTTATGTGCATGACAGTTGCTTACTACTACAATATTATCTTCTCTCCCGCTTATTTCTAAGGTTGGAGGTACAATATCCCTTGTAATAACTGCTACTTTATCATATTTTTGGTACGCATTTTTTAAGGTCAAATAATGCTGGTTGTCTCTTGTTTTCATCTCAGCAACCATATCACTATGAACATAGATAGATTTGTGTCCCTCAAATCTCTGGAATAAATTGATTACCTTCTTCTCATATCCTGCAAACTGTATCGCATAATCAAAATGTACAACTCCAAACTGTTTCTTCCATTCTCTTTTATAAAGCCGCTCTAAATATTTCTCTGTAAATCCATTTTCTTTATTCAGTTTAAAATAAAGAATATATGCTATTGCTTCTAATAACGTAAAGCTTTCACCACTACTCATTGGATAGATATCAACTTCTTCCGGAATCTGTGCAACTCGTAATGGTGCTTTTCTAAGTGCCTGTTCATTAAAGGTAACAATGTAATTTCTTTTCTTTAAATCAATATTATTAAAAAGATTTAAAAGGGAAGTTGTTAAGCCATTCTTTGCTAATGCGGAATCAAAGATAATAACAATATCTTTGCCATTCTTAGGAAGCTTCTCTTCCCTGCATTCTTTTTCTCCTTTGATTACATGTTTACAAATTCGCCCTGCAGCTCCCGGACTATCATAGGTACAACATTCATTTAAGAATTGTGTGTCATCGTAGTTCTTTGGTGAATTTAATTCATATACTAAATCTTTCACAGATTTAACCACAGGAAATGGCAGACTATTTAGAGGAACATAAAGCCCGCGTTCCCTAAGATACTCTGTTTCATCATAAGCAAACAATATGATTTTTTTCCTGGTGTTAGCAAAATCATAAAATACACTTGAATAATCCGTAATTAAACAATCACACATATTCATAAATTCATAGGTATCATATTGGTCCGGATAAGGTTTAATATGTTCATATTTTGAATAATCTACATCTTTACTTACAAATGGATGTAATTTCACATACAATACCTGATTGTCCTTTAATTCCTTATCAAGTGGCCTTAACTGATATTCAGTTACTGCTAATAAATGTTCTGTATTCTTTTTTACCAGCGTTCCACGCCATGTTGGCATATAGATGAACACTTGTTTATCTTCTAACCCAAGTTCTCTCTTAATGTCTTCTCCGATTTCTTTATGAAAAAATACTGAATTCCTAGGATAGCCCTCATTTAAGATAGTGCCATCATATAGATTTTTTAGCATGTACGCATCTATCATCTTTTCTTTCATATAGTCGTTTGGATAGATCAAATAATCTGCAAATAAAAGATTTCTTTGAACGTTACCTATTGCATAGGCTCTATCATCAACATCACGTCCCATTTTCTTAAGAGGTGTTCCATGCCATGTATTGGTAATAATTTGTCCTTCTTTTTTCACATAAGATCTGTTAAAAGCAGTATCAGTAAATAAGTATTTAGCCATTGCTAAATACTTATAATAATTATATGAATTGGTACGAATCATTTTTACATTCTTAATACTATATTTATCTAATTGATTTTGTATTGATACAAATTTGCTTTCTAATACAGATAGATACACATTATAATCTTCGTATTCCGGTTTTGATAATTCCAATAATATATGGAACATATTTCCTGCCAGATCGCCGCCACTTTTAGACTCCACTAATATTAATTTCTTATTTAATTCTATATTATAATAATAATATGAATAATAAGAATTCAATATCGTTACTTTTATTCTCTTATATATGTCTTTTAGTTTCATTTGGCTTATATTGCTCCTGCATAATAATTATTAAACTAGCTTATATTTCAATATCTGTATTATATATCTGCATATTTACAAATTTGATTGTTAATTTTTCAATTTATTTCTGCCTTTTGATGTTTTAATTGTATTATTTTCGTTATAAGCCTGAATTATTCGCCATTATTCGAAAACAAAGATTCTGTTATGGTCTTGTTTGACCTGATTACAATTGAAATAGCACATGTCCCCTTTACAAATCATCTCATGTAATCACTTTATCCTTCTAAAAAACGGCATATCCTAAAGTCTGATTATTCAAACTTTCAGGATATACCGTTTCTTAATTAAATACTATTTTTTATTAATTGTAGTGTAGAATATCTATTAGTATAACACACCTCTTCATTGATTTTATCATGCATATCTTTCAAAGCAAGTTTGCATCCACCGATGTCATGCTTCACCAATTATTATATATATTTTCCTTCTGATATATGTGACATACCCTGTTCCACCATAGTTTTTACATGTTCATCCGCTAGTGAATATATAATACTTTTTCCATCCCTTTGGCTTTTTACCAAATTGGCTTGTTTTAAAACACGCAGTTGATGTGATATAGCGGACTGTTTCATATCCAGCACTTCGGAAATATCGCATACGCACATATTAGCTTCAAAAAGAGCATATAGAATCCTTATTCTTGTTGTGTCCCCAAATGCTTTAAATAATTCAGCTAAATCGTATAATTTTTCTTCGTTGGGATATTTACTTTTTACCTCTTCAATAACCCCTTCATGCACAAGTGTTTCATCGCAGCAATCAGCATATAAATGCCTGTCCATCTATTCCCATCCTCTCTTCACTGATTATCAGTTTATTATAACACTTTAATTTTTTATGTCAAATTACAGAATAAGCTTCACTATTTCATTATTTGTTTTGGGCCTGCAAGATCATTTCCATTTCATCAGATTCCAACAAAATCTCATTTTCGAAATCTTCTGTCTCATATCTGTCACTGTTACTTACTTTTATTATAACATTTTCTATTTTTTCAATAGTCCTGTTATTATACAAATCTGCTATTTTCAACTCATATCCCTGGTTTTCTGTTTTTGCTATAATACTAATCGCTTTTAATGAATCTCCCCCCAATTCAAAGAAATCATCCTTAACGCCTATTTCATTTTTATTAAGAACCTCTCTCCATATTTCCACCAGCATCTTTTCCATATCATTTTTAGGCTGTTCATGAATATGATAAATCTTGTTGTCATCTATTTTTAACAACAGCTTTTTGTTAACTTTACCATTGTTGGAAAGCGGAATCTCATTAATTCTTAAATATCTTACAGGAATCATATGCTCGGGCAGTTTTCCGGCAATTGTATTCCGGATGAAGTCCGGTCTTACATTGATCCTGCCATATCCATTCTGTGAAATAATCAGGCTCTGCCATATGGAATCCTCTATTTTTTCGGATACAGGATAGGCCCTCACATTTTTCATGCCATTCGCACTTAAAACTCTATTCCAGCCCTCTTTATCCAGCAAAGGCTTGTTCGTTTTCTTCCTTTCATCTTCATAGCTTGAAAATCCTTCAATAAATCCGACACTGGACATTTGTGATCTTAAATTCCTGGTTGCTTCAACCAAAAATAAAAGTCCCTCTTTATCCAGAATATTACTGATGTAACCAATGGTCTTATCCAGATTCACCGCATCATGTAACACATTTGCAGCTATGACAATATCGTAATATCCGTATTCATAACCCTGGATTTGAAAATCTGAATTAATATCAAGCATGGAATACTTTATATAGTCAAATCCGCCATATAATTTCCGTGCATTTGTAAGAAACAAATCTGTAACGTCCGTAAACGTATATTCAACGTTATAGTTTCCTAGTTCTTCGAATATCTCCGCGGTTGTTCCTCCTATTCCTGCTCCTATCTCAAGTATTTTTATTTTCCTTTTCTGGTCAAATCCGCTGACATAATGAAGTAAAGTCCTCTGGGTAACCGTGTTGATATACTTCGATACAGGATTGTTCTGGTACATGCTTTCAGCAATGTAGGTTTCTCCTTTTGGGAAAAACAGGGATAATGCATTAACCTCTCCTGACAGCAGTTTCAAATGATTGTCACAGCTTTCCTTTATGAACTTATTTAAAATATCCACCGCACCGGCCGCCCCTTGGAAAACCTCTGCATTCCACAGCTGTTCCGCATTATCTGCTATTTCCTTTATCAACTGGTATTGGTCTGCCGCTTTTTCGAAATAACCATCCTCTGTCAACTCATTCATCCACTCTGTTAAAAGCTTTTCAAACTTTTCCGGGATATTATTATCTTTCATGATTTTCCTGACATTCGTGCTGCCGCTCACATCATCCCACGCATGTAAGTCTGATAATGTTTTTATCATGCTGGCCGTACAGGCTTCTTCAAGGCTGGCATTTATTTCTTCAATGTATCTAAAATCATAGACTGAATCCAGGCGGCTGCATTCCTCCCTGGCAATCCTATCTATTTCTCCGGTTATCCGGCTGCCACCTTCCCGCTCATCCTCTGTAACCAGATAAGTAACCAACGACTTCCCGCCTGTTCCATTATTATAGACATCTGTTACCGCACATTTTATTCCGTCAATATCTGATATAGCCTTATCTATTTCCGCCAGTTCAATCCGGTATCCCCTGATCTTTACCTGATTATCCTTTCGTCCGCAAAATTCCATATACCCCTTCGAAATCATCCTGCCATAATCCCCGGTTTTATACAAGCAGCCAAATTCAGGATGTTTGATAAAGGTATCGTCTGTTCTTTCCTTATCATTTTCATACCCACACGCAACACCACGTCCTCCAATGTATATTTCACCTTCAACTTCATATGGTAATTGTTTCATAGCTTCATCTAAGATATACATCTTCTGATTTTCCATCGGGTAACCATAAGGTATGCTTCTCATCCCGTCAACACAGCAATCAATGTCATAATAGATGGACCAGATAGATCCTTCCGTAGCACCACCAAGGCTGACTATTCTCGCAGACGGAAAATGCTTTCGTACTTTATCAATCAGGTTTATTGGAATCCAATCTCCGCTTAAGAGAGCCAATCTCAAGTTCCTGTTAACATAATCTTCCTCAACGGAATCAACAAATAATTCCATGATTGCAGGTACTGAATTCCAAAATGTAATATTATTTTCTGCCAGATTACGCCTTATTACTTTGATATTTTGGGGATTTTCCGAGATTATCAGCTTAGCTCCGGAGGACAACGCTCCCAAAACATCATAAACTGATAAATCAAATCCAAAAGATGCCAAACCAAGCAATCTATCCTCACTGTCTATCGAAAAACGTGAATTAATATTTAATACCGTATTGCATACTGCATCATTGGAAATGATAACTCCTTTCGGTGTTCCGGTACTTCCTGATGTATATATCACATAAGCAACATCTTCCGGCGCTGCAAAACTGGCTTTTGCAGTTCTACCATTTTTACATGATATGGCCATCTCCCTATCCAATAATAAAATACACGAACTGTTACTATAAATAAAGTTCCTCCTATCTTCCGGATAATTAGGATCAATGGGAACATATGCCGCACCGCTTTTCATAACTCCCAGCATATTCACAACTGTTTCAACGCATCTATGGCATAGGATACCGACCCTGTCGTTGGTATGAATACCTTTTTCATTAAGAAATGCAGCTATTGCACCGGACCACTGATCCAATTGAGCATAGGTAAGCTCTTTTTCATCATCCTTGACAGCCATAAGATTACTATATTTATGGAAACTTCTTTCAAATAAACAGCCAAGATTCATTGCCGGTCTTTCTACTTCCGTACTATTGTACTTTTCGAGCTCTATCTTCTGCTTCTTAGGAATCGTTAAAATATCTTCTAAATCTATTTCATCCTCTTGCAGCTTTAAAATTATGTCAACAAACTGCTTAAACATATAATTCAATTTTTCTTTATCAAACAACGCCTCAACATAATCCCATGTTATGCTTAAACTGCCTCTTCTTTCCATGAGCTGGCAGTCCAAATAGACCTGTGGGGTCTGGCTGATACCATAGGTAATATCTCCAACCCTCTCCATATTAGAAAAACTGTCTTCCTTAAAAAGCATACTGGTGAAAACCACGGGCATAATAACTTTTTCTGCCTTTCGGTTCCTAATGGCATTCATGACCTCTATCCCATCAAATGTATTATGTTTGTAGGATGCACGAAAAGAATGTTCCACCTCTTTCATATAATCCGAAAAATTCTTATTAAGCTCATACTTCTCTGCCTGGATAAGCATTGCTTCTGTAAAGTCGCCTATAATCAAACTGGCTTCTTTCTTACGTCTGAACATACTTGATACCGGTGTATTAATTGTAAACTTTTTCTGATTCGACCAGTATCCCATTACTGCGCAATAGGCAGACAAGGTGCCAATTGTTGGCGTTATTTTTTGTTGATTTAATTTACTTTTTATTCTGTTCCAGTTATCGGCATCAATAAAGTGTTCAAAGCGTTCAAAGCGGACATTTTTTACATTCAAATTATTTCCTTCTATAACATGTGGTGCATCTGCTATATCCTCTATTCGAGATAACCAATATTCGCGGCTGTTTCTATATCTTGCCGATTTTTTCTCTTCTTCCTTTAAAATAATATAGTCTTCAAAATCCTTTTCCATTTGCGGCAATATAACCGTTTCCTTATCATATTGATCCATTACCATTCCGAACATATCCACCAGGCTCTTCCCATCTGCAATCAGCAAATCAAAGCCTACTGTCATTATGCTTTCTTCATCCGTTACTCTTTTAAAGGTTATCTGGAAAAGCGGCCATTTTGCAGCATCAAATACTTTATGCGACATCTGCTCACGGTGCATTTTCATCAAACCATCAATTTCTTTTATACTGTTTTTCCTCAGATCCTCCACTTCTATATGATATTCCGGTACCTCATCAAGAATAATCTGATAGCCTTTATTATCAAATACAGCCCTTAACATTGGCTGGCTTTTTATCACTTTATTAAAGGCTGTTTCAAATTTCTTAGAATCGAGCTTGGTTTTACATTCATAATATATATGGGTTGATACCCCATTCAGTTCCAGTAAGTCATCTCTTCCCATAAAATATGCTCTTTGAATATTTGATAAAGGTAGTTTCTTCATAAACTTATCTTTTGTCCTTTCTTAATTTAGGAACTCATTAATTTTTTCCGCTAAGCCTACAACATTTTTACTCTCAAAAATAGAAACATGATCTCCGGGTACTTCTTCATACTGGATTTTTTCCTCTATGTATTTGCTCCATTCCAGCCTGTCCTCAATCATTTCCTGCTCTGCACCGATAAATAATCCCCTTGCCTTAACAGATGTTTCCGGAATGAAGCTATCCCTCGCATTTACAAAGCTTCTGATTCGGTTCAGATACATAACAAAGCTTCTTGCATCCTCTGAGTTCTTCTCCGGAATGACTCTTAAGATAGTGGAAGGCACCATCTGTTTCATAAGATTAATATCCATATTGCCTTTCTTCGCATATTCGGTAATTACGCTCCAAATATCGTCCAATGAGCTAATTTCCGACAGCTGCTTCACCGGCAAAGAAATCATCTGCTTAAGCAGCCTGATTTCACTGCCTGTCTCAAATGCCATGACTTTTTCTTTGCGTATCCTGCTTGGCGCATTTGAATTAATCAATATGAGATGACTGACCTTTTCGCCTCTTGCCTCCAACTGCCTGGCAATCTCAAATGCTATTGTGCCGCCTACACACCACCCGCCGATTTCGTATGGACCATGTGGTCTGACCTTGAGCATCTTTTCAATATATTTTTCCGCAAGTTCTTCCACCGTTACATTTTGCGGTGCTATACTCTCTGACTTAATAGCATTAAATGCCCAACAATAGTAGCTGCTGTCAATGTATTTACACAATTCTACATAAACCCCTACTTCACCGCTTCCCGCATGTACGAAGAATATATCTTTCTCCTGATCCGTACCTTCTTTTATCAGCATCATATTTCCGATATTATCTGTATTTTTTGAAGTACCTTTTTCTGATATTCTCTTGGTCAATTCTTCAATTGTGGGATTTGAGTACATCTCCGTTAATGATATTGATATTCCTTCATTTTCCGCCTTCGATACAATTTCAACTGCCTTTAAGGAATCTCCTCCCAAGTCAAAAAAATCATCCTTAATCCCGATCTGCTCCATGCCAAGAACTTCCTGCCATACCTTTACAAGCTTTTCCTGATTGTCTGTCGTTGGCCTTATATAAGCACTGCTCTTATTTTTTACCGTAACAGGCTTTATCAGCTTCTTTTTATTGACCTTACCATTTCCGGACAGGGGTATTTCCTTTATCTGAATAAACTTTGCAGGCACCATGTAATCCGGTATTCTCTGACAGAGGTATTTTTTCAATTTGTCCGTTGTAACAGAAGGACCCTCTACATGCTTTTTACCAATCATCACATGATTCCCGAAAACCCCGGACAGTTCCTCTTTCTTAGGAAAAGCATCAAAATTGACAAAACCAGCTTTATTAAATTGATTTCTCCACTTTTCCACACTTAGTAAGGGTTGATTATTCTCGATACGTTCATCCTGAAACTGACTCAAGCCTTCAATGAATCTTACACTTGCCAGCTGCTGCCTTGAATTCCTTGTCCCTTCTACTATTAACAGCCTTCCGTCATCTGCCAGCAAGATTTTTAACCTTTCCAAAGCATCCTGTATATTTTCCGCATCGTGTATAACATTGGCGCAAATAATTAAATCATAAGCAGCAAAATCATAACCCTGTATCTGCGCATCCACATTAATATCAAGCAGGCCATATTTTATAAAAGGATAGTTTTCATAACGCTTTTCAGCCTGCTCCAGGAAAAAGTCCGACAAATCCGTAAAAGTATATTCTGTACATTCCGGTCGAAAAACAGGGAGTATCTCATCTGTAGTTCCTCCTGTTCCCGCACCGACTTCCAATACTCTTAGTTTCTTCTCACCCTTATGCGATGTAACAATGCTCTTTACCGTTTCCACCACAATGGAATTCATATATTTTGCAATCGGGCTAAATTTGTACAAACTTTCAGCTGTATTAAATGATCCCTTGGGGAAAAACAGCGTAAGTGGATTTACCTTTCCCCTCATCATATTAACGTGGTTCATTCCGCTTAATTTCAAATACTCCAATGGTGTCTGCAAATCCTCCGACGGCTCCATTTCATATAAATCATCCCATAATTTTTTAATATCATATGGTGTAATTTCTTTAAGTAATCGAATCCCGCCATTTTCATATTTTAAATAAGCATCTTCTGCCGCAATGTCCAGCCAGCTATGGAACAATTTATAATATTCAGGTAAAATCTGCACTTTCTCGTCAATTTCTTCGAATGAAAGGTTCTCTTTAGTAAGCTCATTTATCTTTAGTTCAATAAGTGCATTCAAAATATAAGCCGTACTAATCTGCTCTATGACAGCATTCAGCTTTTTTAAAGAACCAAGAGATACCTCTCCCTGATATTTCTCAGAAGCATTTTGGGTATTATCATAAATGAACCTGTCATTTTCATCTGGTATGTAAGCTTTGTCAATCCCTGTATCTAACACCACATAACCAATTAACTGCTTTCCTCCATTCTCTGCCTGATACAGATCAGCAATAGAATTAGAAACCCCTTCACATTCATTTAATGCAGACTCAATTTCTCCATACTCCACCCTGTAACCTCTGATTTTAACCTGGGAATCCCTGCGCCCCATAAATTCTACGCAGCCCTCCGGGCACATTCGCCCATAATCTCCGGTTTTATAGATTCTTCCGTATTCCTGGTGCCAAATAAAAGTCATATCTGTCTTTAATTTGTCGTTGGCATACTCTTTCGCAACTCCTGTTCCTCCAATATATATTTCTCCTATAACACCGATCTGGCAAGCATTCCCCTCATCATTCAGCACATAAATTTTCTGGTTTGCAAGAGGTTTCCCATACGGTATACTTGACCACGAAGCCTGTACCTCATGAATGGGATAATAGATGGACCATATGGATGCTTCCGTTGCGCCTCCAAGGCTGCAAATATCAGCTTGTATAAAATATTTTCTGATTTTATCTATTATATTTAATGGAATCCAATCTCCACTCATCAATATATTTTTTAAATTTGTATCCTTAAAATCATCCTCCAGATGATTAAGCAACATTTCCATAATAGAAGGGACAGAATTCCAGAATGTGATTTTCTTGCTTTTCATAACATTTAAGATTTCTTTCACATTCCTCTGATCCTTAACCATAACTAATTCTGCTCCTGTACTAAATGCTCCAAAAATGTCATACACAGAAAGGTCAAAACACATGGAGGAAAGACCGATTATTTTATCTGTACTTGTTACCTGAAATTTATTGTTAATGTCAAAGATTGTATTTGAAACCGCCTTATGTTCTATTACAACTCCTTTCGGCTTTCCTGTACTGCCCGATGTATATATTATATAGGCCACTCTGTTGACATCCGTATCATGGGTAAATGAAGCTTCACACATATCTGCCCCATATTCCTGATAGCTTTCCTTCTTTAGGCAAAGTACACTATTACTGTCATCTGATATATATTTCTGACGTTCCGCAGGATACTCGGGGTTAATAGGAACATATGCCGCTCCGATTTTTAGAACCGCAAGAAGGTTTACAATAGTTTCAATACAGCGTTCCACAATGATGCTGACATGATCGCCTGCAGCCACATTTTTTTTGCTTAGACAATTTGCCATCTTATTGGAGCGTTCCTCTAATTCTTTATAGGTATATTCCTTATCACCGCAGCTTACTGCCGGGAAGTCCGGATATTCATCAGCACTGCTTTTAAACATACCCTGCAAGGTAGCCGGTTCTATCTTTTCATAGGTGTCGTTATATCTGGCTAACAGCTCCAGATTTTTTTGGCTTAATGTGATTTCTCTGACCGTATCATCAGCAATACTATCAATTATATCAACATATTCACGGAACATCTCATCAATCATATCCTGGTCAAAAATTCCAGCCGGATAATCCCATACAACCTGCAGTTCACCATCCGTTTCAATAATCTGATTGTCCAGATATACCTGCGGCGTCTGGCTTCTTGCATATTTCACCTGAACCATATCCTTATATAAAGATGCCGCATCCTCATACAAGGCACAGGTGAACACATAAGGCATTACCGCCTGTGATACCTGATTGCGGTACTTTGCAATCTCACGTGTAAATTCAACCCCGCTATAGTGTCTGTGCTCTAAGGCCTCTGCTAATACCTTCTGGACATTTTCTACCTGATCCCAAAAATCCTTGCTATTGCTTAAGTCAATATCCAGCAGCAGAATGCAGGTAAAATCACCCACTAACTTTTTGACCTCTTCATGAAAAGGATATCTGCTAAATACCGTTGTATTAATAGCAAGTCTGCTGTTACCGCTCCAAAAGCTTAATATTTTTGAATAAATTGTACATAATAAGCCTGCTACCGTAACGTTATGCTTCTTAGCAGCTTCTTTCACCATATTCCATCTTCGTTTCTGCAAAACAAACTGCTTTCTCTGAAACTCTACTGTATCAAGGGTATTCGTATCAATTTTTAGATTAAGAGCCGGTGGAAAGGGGAAATCCTCCAATTTATTCATCCAGTAATCTTTATGCTTTTGATATACTTCTTTTGTTTTGAAATCCTTTAGGGCTAACGTATAATCCCGAAAAGTAAATTCAATTTCCTCGTCCTGCTGTTCTGACGAATTATAATATTTCATCAATTCTTTCATGAGAATAAACAGGCTGGCTCCGTCAATGATTAATATATCAATGCCAAAGCTTAGCTGATATTTATTATCACCGAGCTTAAATGCTTTCAACTCAAATAAAGGCCATTGCTCTAACGGAAAAACATATTTCTCCATTCTGCTGCGCTCTGACATTAATCTGCGGTTTTTGAAATCCTCCGAGACAGTTGTCATATCCTCAATAACCATTTTATATTCCGGTACGTCTTCTAATATCCGTTGATTTCCGGATTCCATCACGATTGCCCTCATCATGGGATGACGCTTTATGACACAATTTAAGCTTTTGTTCAACTTGCTCATATCCATACCCGTTTCAAATTCGGCATAGAAATGTGTTGAAAACCCGCCCAGCTCAAATTGCTTATTTCTTCCGATCAGATACGCCATTTGAATATCATTTAACGGAAACTCTTTATACCGGTTTTCAAGATCAGGTTCATAGGTATTTATTCTGTCCATTTCCATTATCTTATTGTCTTGATTAGCATCCATATTCTCTACATATGCAGCTAACTTTTTTATCGTGGGATATGCATATAAATCCGAAACTGATATTGCGATATTTTTCTTATTAGCATAGGACGTCAATGTCATAGCAATTATAGAGTCTCCGCCTATATCAAAGAAATTATCGTTAATTCCTATTTCTCTGATTGTGAGTGCTTCCTGCCATACATCTGTCAGCACAACCTCCATATTGCTTTGCGGCTTTTCATAATTGCCGGCTGTTACTTCCGGAATATAACTCATGAGCTTCTTTCTGTCCGCTTTTCCATTCAAAGTAACAGGAATACGTTCAATTTGTATAATACAAGATGGAACCATATAATGGGGAAGTATTTCGGACATTGCTTCCTTCATCTTCTCCACATCAATCGTCTGCCGGGAAACAATAAATGCAAACAACTTTTTATTACCATTCTCATAATCATGGACCACAACAGCAGCAGTTTCTATTTCTTTATTCATATTTAGAATGCAGTCCTCGATTTCACTCAGGCTGACTCTGAACCCCCGTATTTTTATCTGCTTGTCAAGGCGCCCCATAAAACCGATATTCCCATTTTCCTCCCAGTACGCCAAATCACCGGTCCGATACATAATACCGTTTTTTATAAACGGATCAGGCTGAAATTTCTGCTTTGTAAGTTCTTTATCCTTGAAATAACCGGCTGCTACACCATACCCTCCCGTATATATTTCACCCAACATACCTGAATCCAAAAGGTTTCCGTAGACATCCAAAATATAAACAGTTGAATTCGTAACCGGCTTTCCAATTGAAACATTGCCCTTCTTGGCCTCACCGGCCGAATAGCAGGCTGTAAATGTGGTATTCTCCGTAGGCCCATAGCCATTGATCAAATCCAGCTTCGGATAGCATTCCTTTACCTTATTGAAATGAGTGGCTGAAGCAATATCCCCACCTGTAAGAAGCTTTTTTAAGTTGGAAAACATAGTAATATCATTTTCCACAAATTGATTAAATAAAGCTGTCGTCAGCCACAAAATAGTTATCTTTTTATCTACTAATTCATGTTTCAGCTCCCTGGGATTCAAAACAGTTTCCTTCGGAACAAAATATAATTCCGCCCCGCATAAAAGTGCTCCCCATATTTCAAAGGTAGACGCATCAAAGACAATCGAGCCTGTTTTTAGTATTTTATCTTTTTCATTTATTTGGATATAATTAGTATTCTTTACAAGACGGATGATACTTTTCTGTTTAATCATTACTCCTTTCGGTTTATTCGTAGTTCCGGAGGTGAACATGACATATGCCAGGTCATCGCCGCATATCTCGGGTTGTAATACAGTTTCTTCTGCCTTCCATCTGTCTTCCTTATCCAAATATACAATCTCCAGGCCACTTTCAAAAACATTTGGCATATCTGAAGTCATTAATACGATTCTTGTTTCTGCTTCTTCCAGCATATCATGGATTCTGCCCGTGGGGTAAGATGGTTCAATGGGCAAATATGCCCCGCCGGCCTTTAATATCCCCAGCATTCCTATAACCATTTCAATCGAATCATTTGCAAAAACACCTACTAATTCACCCTTTTTAACCGCCTTGCATAACAGCACTTTCATTAGCCGCTCTGATTTTTCATCAAGCTCCTGATAAGAAAGGGCTTTTGTTTTTTGAAACACTATTTTTTTATTCGGATACAAGGAAACCTGCTCCTTGAAAATATCAGGAATTGATTTTACCAGGCACGAGCTGTCCAATTCTTCATTAAAGACAGTAAGTATTTTATCCGTAATCTTTTTATCCGTTATTTGTATATCTTTTATCCTGATATCTTCCCTGCCGATAACCTGTTGAAACAGATAGGTCAGCTGCTTTTCTATTTTTTTTATAAAATGTTCACTATATTTATTTCCATTATATACAATGTAGTATTCCAAAGTTTCTTTCTGCATAATTTCCATGCAAAAATCATAATTTGTCTGTTGGTAGACCTCCCAATCTGTAATTGATATTGAATTCTTACTTTCAATACTCTGCATATTCCCTAATGGGAAATTTTGAAATGCAATTAAATGGGAAATAGTTTTATCTCCCAACTGGCAAACTTTCTGGATACGGTTCAACGAAGCATATTCAAATTCACTCGAATGTAAATAATTTTGCTGCAGCCTCTTTAATAAATCCGAAAACTTTTCTTCGGCTTTCGTCTGTACCCGAAAAGGCAGTGTATTGATAAACAAGCCTATCATTTTGTCTATGTCTTTTACCTTTGCATTTCTTCCCGATACAACGGTTCCAAATACGACATCATCCGTATAGTTATATTTTTGTAATAAAATCCCCCATACTGTGCTTACAATAATATTGGTTGTAATACCTATCTTTTGGGCCGTTTTCAAAATTCCCTGATATATTTCACTATCCAAAGAAAATCTGTATTCTTTTCTGCTATACTGCTGGTTATCAATATCTAAATCAGGCGGGATATCCGTAACATTTTCAATTCCATCCAGATACTTTTCCCAATATCGGTCACTTTTCATCTTATCCTGATTTTCAAGCCACTTTACATAATTCATATAATATGCGTTATGCTTTAGTTCAACAGCTTGCTTACTTATTAATGAATTGTAAGTTCTGAAAATATCTTCAGCCAAAATCCCCACACACCAGCCATCCATAATGATATGATGAAAGCTGAAAATGAATTCATATGTATCCTCTGCTGTTTTGAAAAGCTGGAAACGTACCAGATTATCTTTCTCCAGTACCATTCCCCTTTCCCTGTCTCTTAAGATATATTCCTTCAAGCTATCTGTTGCATTCTCCTCATTTGTAAGATCAGCAAATACAAAATCCAGTGTATTTTCCTTTACGACCAGCTGAACTGCTTTTTTCATTTTTTTATAAACAATTTTAGTCCTAAATGCATCGCACTCTTTGGAAGTCAGATTAAGTGCTTCTCTGAAAGCTTCCGCCTCTATCGTTCCGTTAAGCTTAAATATGCCCTGCCCAAAATACGCATTACAATATGTTCCTTTTAAAACATGAAACAGCATTCCTTCCTGCATTGGCGTAAGATAGTACATTTTATCGATATTGTTCATCTATAACCCCTCTCCCTTAATCTCTTTGTTTTAATACTTCATTCATTGGAATTTTATTTGTATGGATGTTTAACAACGCATGACTGAATAAATACGTTGCTAAAATAATCAAAATAATAATCAAATAAGATATGTCTTTCATAAAAAATCCGATGTACCCCTGTATGCTTGAAGTCATTCTAAGCCAGAGCACATTCATCATCAGCTTACTGACAGGTATCGAGATGAAAACACTTAACACTACAACAAGGAATGAGCTGTTAAGATATGCTTTTCTGATTTCCCTGTTGTTATACCCAAACACCTTTGCAAGTGATATATAATTTTTATCCTTATCCACCAGGATTTTTACCAGAAGATAAATGGTAACGATACTGATTATCACCGCTGCCCCAATGAGCATGACGATCATGGACTTCATCATAGATACTATCGTCCTTGACGCATCAACTTCATCTTCCTTGCTGACAGAAGCATATAAATACGTATTCGGAATGTTTACCTCCTTATCAGAAAGCAGCACATTGAAAAACTCCGGATTATTACCCAGCATCCCGTTTAATGCTTTATCATTGATAAAAATATAGAGTCCATTGGCATAGTCATAAATACCCGCAATTTTCAGATGATATACATCATAGTTGCTCTTATTTTTCAGTTCTATCTCCGTTCCCTCTTCCAAGCCGAATTTTTCTGCTACTGCACTGGAAATATACACATCTTTATTACCGTCAGAAGTTTCAAGGGGATAAAACTGGTTATCATTACCGATTCCCCTAAGCGTAATGGTATAATCATCGTTATACATGCAGTTCACATCCACAACCTTTTCGACACCATTATTCTTAAGCTCGTAGGGCGCCTTCAGATAATAGGAATATTCATACGGAATTGATTTTTCCACATCTGCCGGATATTTCTCCAAAGAATATTTTATTCCTAAACCAAATAAAAGAAGAATGACTACAAACAATATGGCAATAAACAAAGTAATATAATTTTTCATACCGCTCATTACATTCCTGATTTTGAATTTTGTCATAAATTTAAAATGCTTTAAGTCTATATTGTTGCTGCCTATCATTTTTTCTTCTTTTCTAAGCAATCTAAGAACAGGGCTTGAAAGTCTCTTATTAAGCAATATTTCATCTACAATGACAACAATTATTACCGGAAGTGCAATCCCTATCACTATTAATCTGGCAGAGATGGATGACTTTACTATTGGAAAATTAAAAAATGACATAGGTGTTCGGGATACAATTTTCCTAATAAATGACATTCCTATGGCACAACCGATTATTGAGGAAACAGACATAATTACCAATGGCAGATACATATAATGCCTCACAATTTCCTTTTTTAAATATCCCATAGCATACAGCGTTCCGATATTGGCACTGTCTTCATTGATAATACTTATGACACTTATTGCAATTACATATGACAAAATCACTATCAATATACTGCACAGGAGGAAAACTATATTATTGTTCATTGTCAGCTTTTCTTTACAATAATTAATTCTGGGGTTATTTTCTGTTTTATAGGAATCAACTACATAGTTGTCTTTAGAAACAAGTTCCTTCATCTTATCAAGCAATACCTTTTGCTGTTCCTCTGACAACGAATTATCCCTAAAATTGTATGCATAGCTGTAAACAACTCTATCTGGAGCAAATTTGCTAAAGCCTTCCTCCGAAACAAAAGCAATTCCAAATGCTTCATGATTAGGAACGATATCTGTAATATTTTTAACTATCATTATGTAATCAGGACTGCTGCCATAGCCGGCAATACTCATATTTCTATTATCAATTACAAGAGTATCTCCTATTTCATAGGCATTACTTTTAGCAAAGTTTTCATCAATGAGAATATCATCATCCTGATGAAACCCTTCTCCCTTAACTACTTCTATAAGGTCCATCTTTTCCCGATTTTGAAATATCCTTAAGGTTTTTCCCTCTGATATTTTCGCATCAATATAAAAAGTCGCATCAATATCGAATCCCAGATTCTTTATGTTATTGATAAGCACTTCATCCATTTCTTTATTGACAACCATATTTCCGTCTTCAAGGTTATTTTTCTCCTGAAAACTATCCACCGCACCTATTGCATTTTCCGCAAAACTGCTATAGCCTACGATTACCATAACACTGATAATATTCAGCAGCATAAGACCTGTATATTTCGTCCAGTTGTCTCTAATCTCACGCAATATCCTTCTATTTAATTTCATATACACGTTACCCCTTTCAATATTGTCCTGTGATATTTTCTACCAGGTTAAATCGGCAGCCTGAACCGGCTTCTCATTGACATAATTCTCTGATACCAACCCATCCCGAAGATTGATAACCTGATGTGACATATTGGCTATGGCATTGTTATGTGTAACTATTAGAATTGTCGTATTATATTTCTTATTAATTTGTTCCAAAAGAGCCAGAAGTTCCTTTGATGATTTGTAATCAAGAGCACCTGTGGGTTCGTCACATAATAGCAATGCCGGATTTTTTGATAATGCTCTTGCTAATGCTGTTCTCTGCTGCTGCCCACCTGAAATCTGTCTTGGAAACTTTTTTTGATGATCCTCAAGCCCAAGAGTTCCAATTAATTCATCAACCTTTAGCGAGTCCTTAGATAAATACTCACAGACTTCAATATTCTCCCTTACAGTCAGATTAGGAATCAAGTTGTAAAACTGAAACACAAACCCAAGTTTGTTACGGCGAAATAACGCAAGCTTCTTACTGTTTAATTCTGTAATATCGATTCCGTCGATTTCGATACTCCCTGAATCCGGCTCCTCCAACCCTCCAATCAGATTTAAAAGAGTAGATTTTCCAGAGCCTGACGGTCCCAATATAGTACATATCCGTCCCTTTTCGACATTCAAATTAATATCGTTTATAATTACCATTCGATTCTCTTTTTCACCATAACTTTTTTTAAGATTCTTTACTTTAATAAACATTTTTCCATCCTCCCTGCTTTGTCTGTTCATTTTTACATAACACATTATTTTCCGGTCCGTTTATTATCATTTTATAAATGAATATATGTACATATATTCATTTATTGGTTTTAAAAATATATTATAATGCTTCGCAGACCTTACCGTAATTAAGAATTTCATCACTAATCAACTTCGCAATACTATTTTCCTGTCCAAACAGAAAAAAATGATCCCCATTAAAAATATACCGGTTACATTCCGTAGATGTGTACCTGCTCCATTCCATTTGACTCTTTTCAAGATTTTCCTCCTTGCTTCCATGAATCAATAACACCTTACTTTCGATTTTTCCAATATCACAGTCGGTAGGTTCATAATATTCTATGGCCTTATAATCATTCTTCACTAAGTCAAATAGAAGAAGCATCATATCTTTATTATCCAGAATGGCATTGGGAGTAGCATTCATATCTTTTAAAATTTTAATTGCCTGCTCCATCTTCATATTATCACAATCGAATATCCGATTAACCGAGCATGGTGCCTCCACTCCCATCAGGAATATAACATCCGGAAGCCTTTTCTTGTCTTTTTTGATTCTATGATATAATTCGTAGCATACAAGTCCTCCCATACTATACCCTAAAAGGCAGTATCCTGATTCCAAACTATCCTTAATCTGTACATAAGCATCGTCTGCCATATCCTTAATAGAACACATCAACTTCTCTTTAAATCTCGACCCATGTCCAGGATATTCCATGCGCTTGACTTTAATTAAATGATTCAATTGTTTTTCCAGGTTAATATAACTTGACGCCCCACCAATGGCATGTGGAAAAATGAATAATTTCTTTTTATTCATACTATTCGATTACCTCCTATACATATGAACATATTATCATATGTAAATATCAATTTCAACAAAAATATCCAATATCTGTATATATTATTGTCTGCATAAGGAATGCCCTTCCCTCTCTTTGGGGTACAAGAAAGAAGCCAAGTCTATAGGTCGTTTAGTCAACTTAAAAACTTAGCTTCCTGATTTTAAACTTATTACTTTATTATCAATTCAGAACTACCGTCTCAACGTGCAGTCTGTTACTCTCAAAAATTTACTATATTAAAAACAGTACTACTTACAATTCTAAAACTGTTATTGGCTCATTATTATAAACTTCACCGTTATCGCAAAAACCAAAGCTTTCATATAATTTTTTAGCCACTACATTATCTGACTCATATGGTATCCAGCAATACTTTGCTGTTCCTGCCGGAAATGTACGTATGTACTCCAGGATTTTTACCATTGCTTCACGTCCATACCCACGATTCTGATATTGTTCTCCTATCATCAGCCGTAATATACAGTAATTATCCTTCGCCATATCAGGCTGATCATATCCGGTATTTCCAAAAACAATCATAACAAAACCTACCATCTGTCCGTCAGCATAAATAGCAAAAGGCATCGGACAGCCTCCATTGGTTGCCAAAACATAACAAGATGCTACACTTGATAAATTGGATGCCACATAACGTTGTTGTTCCTTTGTTACCTCCAGTCGGAACAATTCCCTCCGATTATCCAATGTAATTTTGCTTAAAGTTATCATAATATTTTTCTCTCCCATTCTTTCTTTTTAAGTTCCATAAACAAATACATCGGAATTTTACAAAGCCATGCAATTCTAGGAATTTGTCCAGTCCTGCCACTTCAAATTCCTGATGATAAAGAGCAAACCTTCCCTGCCCATACCACTGCCTATATTATGTTCTCTTTTTTCATACCATGCTGATACATTTGAATTCATTTATAACCTCCTTGAGTTAGGATCCTTTTTAACCGGTAATTTCATTGTACTGCGTATCAAAAAAATTACTAGACTTTAATTCCAACTTATGGTATGATGTATAATGTTCTATGCTTAAAAAAGCTTCTTCAAATGCCGAAGAAGCTTTTTATTTATAACTATATTCTTTAAACTATTTCAACCGTCTTAATGAATGGTTTCATCATTATTGTTACTGTTATAAATTAAATGATGTATCAGATAGCAACCCCTTATTATTCAAATTCTTTCTTATGCCTTTCAAAAAAGTCATAGAAATACCTTACATTCTCAAGTTCTGTCCATTTCGTTTCTTTTAATTCCTTTGAATCAAGATTATAGATTTTTGCATTTAATGTCCCCATCATAAATGGTGAATGTGTGGAAATAATAAACTGGCATCCCATAAACCTTGACATTTTATTTATCTTCTCTGCTAACAATGTCTGGTTTGACGGCGACAAGGATACCTCCGGCTCATCCAACAAATAAAGTGCATCCGATTCAACATAATCATCCAACAGCTGCAAAGTAGTTTCTCCATTCGAATACTTTTCCTGCGCAAATTTTAAATATTCCATTTGTTGTTTCATCCTATCGGAGTTTTTTAATTGCTCTGTTTGTTCCTTATGCATTCCTCTCCTGATATGTTCATATACATATCCATCATTCAAAATTTG
Source organism: Anaerocolumna xylanovorans DSM 12503 (assembly GCF_900143645.1). Classification (GTDB taxonomy): domain Bacteria; phylum Bacillota; class Clostridia; order Lachnospirales; family Lachnospiraceae; genus Anaerocolumna; species Anaerocolumna xylanovorans. The sequence continues at coordinate 71,933 of NZ_FRFD01000011.1, forward strand.
TTCCTGCTGAATTTTCTTTATTTCATATAAAATATCTTCGCTTTTAATATACCTGCTTCTCCCGGGAAGCCTGCCAATCTGCCTGCCGTCTTCATCTTCACCTAAAGTATAGCCACATTCACTTGCGAACTTTGTGAAATAAGGCGTAATTCCATATTTGTTGCTGGTGGCGTACTCTTTTCCTTCAATTTGCAGTTTATTTGCTATAATATTCAGCAGGGTAGATTTTCCGGAGGCATTATTGCCGTATAAAATCGTAATTGGTCCAAAGATTAATAATCTTTCTTCTTTATCTGCAAATACATTATATGGATAAATATTCGGATTACCCACTGTCTCACCTGACAATAAAAAGCTGCTTAAATATATTATAGATTGCACCTTCTCTCATATAAAATATGCCGCTGTAACCTTGTGTAAAATACACTATACACCATTTTTATATGCAGGACAATGTTATTTATTATGCTCATGGGCCTCACTGCAGTATCTCTTTGCCCTTTCTTCTCATAATAACAAATCATTTCTCTCGAAGTATTAAGTATGCCGCATTACTTCAAGGAACTTAAACTTCCATAAGGCAAAAGCCCCGTTTTTATTTTGGATATAGATATTTCCCGAAAGCTTTGGCGGGTTAACAAGTTTACTGTCCGTGAATAAATCCCAAAAACAGAGAGCTATACTATAATCCGATGCTTTTCTCCATCATCCACTAACAAAGCTCTGTTCCCCTGAATTAACCTGTCATCCACAGTGATTGTTTCCGTTGTCAGCACTCCCTTGCTTCTGCTCTCAACCCTGATTTCATAGAGGGACCCTCCGTACTTATATTCAATGGAAAAATCGCCGAAACTTGCCGGTGTAGCCGGATCAATGACCAGCTCATTCCCCTCTTTCCGAATGCCCAAAAACCAGCTTAACAGCCCCTGATACATCCAGCCTGCGGAACCGGTATACCAGCTCCAACCGCCTCTTCCGGTGTAGGGCTGGCTAAGGGATATATCCGCTGTCATTACATAAGGTTCCTTCTCGTACCTTAACGCATCCTTCCTGTTCCTCGTAATGTTAATCGGATTAAGTATGGTGAACAGGGTCCCTGCCATGTTACAGTCACCAAGCATTGATGTGGCGATCGCCAGCCAAACTGCCGCATGGGTATACTGGCCTCCGTTTTCCCGGATACCGGGGATATAATTTTTGATATAACCAGGGTTTTTGGTTGTCTTATTAAAGGGCGGTGCCAAAAGTAAGGAAAGGGCTTCCTCCTCCATTACTAAATAACGCCATGCCGACTGCATTGCCATTTTTGCCCGTTCCGTTTTCGCCCCCTTTGATATCACACTCCAGGACTGGCTGATGGAATCTATTCTGCACTCATCGTTTTCCTTTGAACCAAGTTTCGAGCCGTCATCATAAAAGGCCCGAAGGTACCACTCCCCATCCCAGGCATGTTCTTCAATGCTTTGAAGCAGAGCTTCCCGTTTCTGCTCCAGTTCCCGGCCGTAATCTGCATCACCTTCCTGATAGCATAAAGGAATGAAGTCACCCAATACGGTATATAAGAACCAGGCCAGCCAAACACTCTCTCCCTTCCCCAGCATTCCCACCTCATTCATACCGTCATTCCAGTCGCCTCCCCCCATGAGAGGAAGTCCATGTTCTCCGAAACAGGTCCGGTCTATGGTTTTTTTGCAATGCTCATAAACACTTTCGGAACACTCGGATATTTCCGGGGTAAACATTACATCATGCTGATCCTCCTTTAACACCGGACCTTTAATATAAGGCACCTCTTCCTTTAAAATCGTAGCATCCCCGCTGCTTCGAATATAAGCGGCGGTGCAATAAGGCAGCCACAGTAAATCGTCGGTTATTCTCGTTCTTACACCAATACCCATGGGAGGATGCCACCAATGCTGGACATCACCTTCCTCAAACTGCCTGCTGCAGGCAATTAAAATTTGATTGCGCAGAATACTTGAATCTGTAAAGAGAAGTGAAAGGGTATCCTGAAGCTGATCCCGATATCCATAAGCCCCTCCGCACTGATAAAAGCCAGCCCTTGCATTAATACGGCAGGATACCGTCTGATAGAGCAGCCATCCGTTAACCAGGATATCCATCGCCCTGTCCTTCGTCTTCACCTGAACTGTCCCTAATAACCTGTCCCAGTAAGTTTTCACCCTGTCAAGCTCCACTTTGGCAGCAGCAACATCCCTGTACTTATCTCTAAGCTTATATATCTCGTTAAGGTCACTGCTCTGCCCGAGCCCAAACAATACAGTCTTGCTTTCCTGCGGCTGTATCCTCACAGATACCTGAATTGCTCCGCAGGGATCATAGCACACACCCGTACTACAGGATAGTTTAACTTCCGCTCCCCGCGGTTCCCGGATGCTGCCCTTCTGCCCCAGAAACTCCTGCCTGTCGCCGGTATAACCGACTATCATCTCACTGGAAAACAGGTAGGAATAGCTGTTCCCAAAATTCAGGGTATAGATGTTCTTTGCAGATAAATACTCATGCTCATTGTCGTAGGAGGTCAGGATATAGGGATTGGTATGCTCCCCCTGCGTGCCCAAAACCCATTCCACATAATAGGTCAGGCTCAAATATTTTACTTTATCCGAATGGTTTGTCAGATTAAGATTCCATAACTTCAATGATTCATCCAAGGGTGTAAAAACCGTTAGCTCCTGGTCTACGAGCGCTTCTTCATGAAGGAATCTGCTGTATCCAAAACCATGCCTTACCCGGTAAATGCCCCTGTCAGATCTTCCCAGGGACATCGGTGTCATTACTTCACCGGTTATTTCATCCAGAATATAGACTGCCTCAGAGGCTCTGTCACTTACGGGGTCGTTGGACCAGGGTGTGAGCTTATTCTCCCTGCTGTTGATACTCCAGGTAAAGCCTGCACCCGACTCCGATATCTGGAATCCAAAGCTCTTATTTGAGACAACATTAATCCAGGGTGCCGGCGGTCTGTTATTGCCCTCCAACAGAATTTCATACTCCCTGCCCTCACAGGCAAATGCCCCGAAGCCATTAAAAAATTCATAATTTTCTGTTTCTTTCTCCTGTGTCGTTGGTGCATCTGCTGTGTCCAAAGCCTCTTCCTCCTTAAAACCTAATAGCTCCCATTGCATATCGCAGACTTGTCTGCGATACTGCTTAAATAAGGGGTGTGAAATGTCCTTTATTTCACACTAGCTCCCATTGCATATCGCAAGTTTACTTGCAAAACTGCTTAAATAGAAAGTGAAAAATGTCTTTTATTTTTCACACTAATCTTCAAGTAACTCATACATATTTTCTTTTACATGATTAAAATAAATACCCGTCTTCTCCGAAAATACGACTCTCGCTACCGTATACAACAAATCAATCTCCGCCGGTATCATCTCATAGGTATGCAGCGTAAAAAAGCTTGGCTTCTCGCTTCCGGAATCATAAATCCGAAGAGAGCTTGTCATATCGCTTATTAACATATCTACCTCCTGAAAATAACCATGTTTGGAATCAATCAGGATAACCAGATCAACCATAACACGGTTGATTCTTAAATATTCGTAAGCCTTCAATACATCCTTCACAAGTCTTCCGTCTTCCATGGAGGCAACCTTCAAAAGCAAAATGGGATTATCGCCGGATATGCCGAACTTCCATAAAAAGCTCTGATTCTTAAAGTTCCGTCTAATATTTTCAACAGGGCCGCGGTAAATACCCGCAGAATAGAAAATCGGGCTGATCAGGTCCTGAAATGCGTTCAGCTGAAGTTTAGTAATTTCCAGATACTTCAACTCCAGATTCTTTTGAAGCCGGAATTTCTCCAGGATATCATCAATCCGGTAACTTACATTAAATTCCCCTGCAATTTTTATTGCTTCCTCCTTACTGCCGCATACTCCGGTAATGAAAGATATGCAGGCTGTTTCACCCGGCTCTATGCAGCACCGTACCCGCAAGCTCATAATCGGATCATTGCAAAAGCCCGAATTATTGAAAAAGGTAATACTGTTAACTACCGAATCCGGATTCTCCAGGGTATTGTTTCTTCCGATAAAGCGTTTTTTGTCATTTTCGTATTCTACTTTTTTGCAAAGCTTTGCTCCTGTTCTTACCATGTGGATAAGATAAGGATTATCCTCCTCCTTCTTACGCCGTCTTTTTGCAAGAAAGATTTCATCCTCTTCCAGATACTCACTTTCCAGAAAGAGCTTATTAAACGCAGGATGGCTTAACTCTGCCGGATGGGTATCATCCACCACCTCCAGATAACTGGTCACTTCCAACTGCTTTTCCTCATTCCCATGATTGGTAAATGTAACCTTGCGTATCTCAAAATTATGGTCCGCATCCAGGCTGACAATCATGTGCGTTGAGATATCCCCGTCCCTGCGTTTAAATTCCGCCTTGTGCGGCCAGAATACCACCTGGTAATCCTCCGGCTCTGTTCTTGTAGGATGATATGTGGTACTCCAAACCTTACCCTGCTTCATATCCTTGACATAGATATAATTACCTGTATTTGCGTAAATATCCGATCGCCAGCGGTAAAGCATCCTATCCTCATATTTACTAAAGCCGTCCCCATCGGTTGTTATCATCAGTGAATACTTACCGTTTGACAGGTAATTTGCAACGGTTGGATTCACAGCCACACTGCCCACATACCGGTTACTGTAAATAACTTCTTTAAAGAGGGGCTTACCGATTTTTATTGTATATCCCTGCTTGGCAATGGAAATCAAATGAGACCGGCGTTTTTCCTCCAGCAAGACTTCTGTTGCCTTTATCATCATCTCTGCATGAAATCTCTCCCGAAGGATACCCTCATTCAGATAATTATTAATCGCAGCCAGATTCATCCCCTGATGATGTGCCATATAGGATTTCACAATACAATAAGGTGTCAGTTCCACAGAATTCGGTACGTTAAAATCAATTGCCTCATAGAAACCATAATCGCCGAAGGCTCCTAATTCCTTCATCCGCTTCAGATTCTCTACGCATTCCTCTTCTGCGATATCCAGTGCCAGCATCGTTGCATAAGGAGCAACCACCAGGGAATTCCTATGGACCGGCTGAAGTCTTATCTTCGGAACACCAAAGGCTTTATACTGGTAATTTGAGTTTAAGTCAAAACGATAATATTGGGATTCTGATATTCCCCAGGGTATCTCCGCCTCCTTTGCATATTTCATGTGCTGGAGTACCGCTGCCCTGGAGGTCTGTGCATAAACGGAGCCTTCATATTCTTTGAATACCAGATTCGGCATCAGATATTCAAACATCGTGCCGCTCCAGGATACGAAGCACGGAACACCTCCTACAATGGTCAGCGGCCTCCCCAGTTTATACCAATGCTTTAACGGTACTTCCCCCTTCGCTATCGCAAGAAGGCTTGTAAGTGCCGATTCCGACGCCATCAAGTCATAACAGCCGTCATCCAGCATGTGCGAGGATACATGATATCCGATATGGAACAGCATTCTCTTATCATTGAATAAAAAGCGGAAATCAACATTTGTCAAAAGGCAGTCTATCTTATTACTGAGTGCTCTGATCCGGTTAATCATGTTATTCGCAAATTTATTGTCCTCTGCTGCAATGCAGCGAAGCGTAGGATAAGAAGAAAAGCTCTCTTCCTTCAGCTTTAAAGCAGAGGTCTCATTTACAATACTGTCAATAGTACTCATCAACTGCCTGGTATAGCGATAATCTGCAGGCGGACTAAGCTCCCTCTCGTTTAAGTTTTCCCAGATATCCGCAATATCTTCTATCAGTTCACCTATCCTTGTATACTTAAGTCTAAGCTCATTTCCGGCAGAATTGCCCGTTCTTTGCTGAATTTCCTCATTGCTGTCCTTTACCAAGGCTTCAAGTTCAGATAGTATATTGTCCGGATAAAGCGGCTTGTCTACCTGCTCTAAAAGGCCGTTTTTCAAGGCTACCAGGTGTCCAAAGAAATTACCGCTGTCTACGGTTGATATATAGGCAGGGTCTAACACCTCCAAGGTTTCAATATGATACCAATTATAGAGATGTCCCTTCCATTTCTGCATTTTATGAACCGTTTCCAGCAGATTCTCCACGGCTTCAACCGTAGAGCTTAGAGTTTCAAATCCAAAATCCCTGGCTGACAGAATTGCCAGAAACTGAAGGCCGATATTGGTCGGTGATGTTTTGTCGCTGACTTTTGTGACTGCCCCAATCTGGTAATTATCCGGGCAGAGCCAGTTATTTTCCTTCGTGGAAAGTTCCTTAAAAAACAGCCAGGTTCTGCGTGCAGTACAAATAAGCATCTCACTATCCTGTGCTTTATCCATCAGATACTTCTTTTCCGGCTGACTGATCCGGTATGCGATTTCAAAGGCAATACTCCAGTCAGCAATTATGATTGCTGCCAAAATAATTCCTGCCGGGTTCAAATGTCCCATAAATATAATTACCAAAAGCACGAACGCCGGAAGAAAATTGCTCCACATAGTAAGAAAATATCCTTTTCTGGTATTGATGATGGAGGCATCCACTGCTTCTGCCGTGTTCCAGCGAAGCAGATTTCTTTTGCTGATAAAGATCCGATACAGGGTCCTTGCAATTGCATCCGATGCAACATAAGCCCGGTAGGGAGTGATTGTAAATTCCAGGAATGTTCTTTCCACCATCGCAGCAAGCTCCTTAAGGAAACCTTTATAAATAAGAGCAAGATTTGGCCGGATCAGCTTCTGGGTAATCACTGCAATTAATAAAATAATCAGGTTAAATATATCACTAAAGAAAACGAAGGGTATCCAAAGATAATATGCTCCCGGCATCCATGCCAGATTCAGCAAAATAAACAGAGTCTTACTTAGCGGAACCAGACTTCGTCTTAAGTTGTCAAAGATTTTCCATTTTGACAATGGGCTTAGGCTTCCCCCGTCCGGGGTCTTTTTCATAAACAGCCAGGGCAGGAGCTGCCAGTCTCCGCGCAGCCATCGGTGTTCCCTTTTGGTAAAGGATAAAACGCTGTTCGGAAAACTGTCCATAATCTTGGCTGCGCTGGAAAAAGCCGTTCGTGCATAGCAGCTCTCAAAAAGGTCATGGCTTAAAATCCGGTTTTCCGGTACCTTATTATGAAGCAGCTTATGGAAGGCTTTCCTGTCATAGATGCCCTTCCCTGTATAGATACCTTCGCCAAAGATATCCTGGTAGATATCTGATATTACGGTTCCGTAATGGTCAAGGCCCGATTCTCCTCCAAAGATTTTCGTAAACCTGCTGCCATGCTTATCTACGATATGATTTCTTACCGAGGGCTGAATGATGACATAGCCCTCCTTTACCTTCCCGCCTGTGGAATCCAGAATCGGTTTATTTAAAGGATGATCAATCAGTCCAACCAGTTTCGCGGCATTGTCACGAAGCAGATTCGTATCCGCATCCAACGTAATCACATACTGGAAGGTGGTAAAAAGCTCTTCGTCACAATAAATGGACGAAAAGGTGGTGCTCTCCTTTCCCGCCCCATTTAAAAGGCTGTTAAATTCCTCCAGTTTTCCTCTCTTGCGCTCCCATCCCATATAACAGTTCTCCGCTTCATTCCATTTGCGGCAGCGGAAGAACAGGGAAAAGCGCTGGTGTTCCGACGGGTAAAGCTCATTCAATTCCTTCATACGTGCAGCAAGGGCACTCTGGATCACCTCATCTTTTGGCATGGACTGACTCGGGGAATCCTCAAAATCAAGCAGCAATGCAAAGTAAAGATTCGGCTGCCTATTTGCCAAATAATGCTTTTGAAGACGTTCCATATACTGCAGACCCTGTTCCTTCGAGGAGACGATGACCGGCATGACAACAAAGGTTCTTGCTTCCTCCGGTATTTCCTTTTGATAATCCAGGGAAGGGATCTTCTTAACTCTGATTCTTCTGGTAAATATATAATTTGTAATCTCTATGGAAATACCGATAAGCAGCGGCATGACCACCAGAAGGGTAATTACATGCCTATTGGCAGCTGTAAGGCCGCCAAGTGCCCAAAATGCATAGAGCAGGCAGGCACTCAGTCCCAGAATGATAAGGAACAGAGAAAGGAAATAGAAGAAGCCCTTTACATTCCTCTTTTTCTTAATGCTTTGGGGAATCGGTTTCCCTAATGTCTTTGCTTTCAGAATCGGATAGCCCTTACCCAAAAGATAGGCTCCCACATGATGAGAACAGTGCAGATCCTCCCTTCCCTGAATCGCCAGTTCCAGGCAGTCCTTCGCTATTTTTTCTTCCATCAGCCGATAACGGAGCGATAATTTAACAATAACTCCCCGATACATTCCCCTGGCCTCTAAATCCATCTTTGAATAGACACCATCCGGGTCCTGTGACAAAATCTGCTCCAGACAGGAATATTCCTCAAAGAATTTTTCCTCGTCCACTTCATTGATATCCCTAAGGCTGACAATTAAAGTCCGTATATTTGCCTCAAGAAATGCTTCCATCTTTCCTTCCTCCAGAAATATTTCGGAGGTTCTCACCTGTCTTCCCAAAGAAGCAAAATGATATTCCAGATATCTTTGAATGGAAGCCTCATCAAAGGACATATTTTTCAGCAGGTATATTACATGGGCGTGGAACGAATAGTTCAGCCTTAAGTTATCTTCTATCTCGCAAAACAGTACCGATATATCGGCTGTACTCTGCTTGCCTTCCAGCTTTTCCCGTAAGAACTTTTCTGCCTTTGACTTCACATCAATCACAGAAAGAATTTCATCTGCAATTACAATGATTTCTTCAAGAAGACAAAAGCCCAGCACTTCCGGCAAAACCCAGATTTCCTTATCCGTGAGCGGTATCTTCTGCTGATAAGCCGTTAACATCACGGAAATATTTTCTTCACTTAAGTGTCCGCCGGAAAGAGCCACGATTCTTTTAGCCACAACATAAATACGGGGAAAGTTACGGTATTCCTTTCCCTTTAGGACCGGCAATACGGCATAGCTCGTTCCTGAGGTGCGCACTTTTTTAATTTCCCGGTACATCATCTGGAAATTGTCAAAAAGCCAGCGTGCTGCCGGAATCAGGGAAATGATATCAGTGGACAAGACAGAGATTCTATCTCTGATTTTATTCAGTTTTTTATACGCGACCTGATTATAATCATTAAGAACAAAGCTATATCCGGTTAGTTTGACCTGACTGTGGCTTTCTGCCAGATTAAGCATCTGCTTCTCCCATTCGCTCGGTCCCGGTTTATCTCCTTCTCCCAGGGAATAGCTCGGGAAATGCACTTTCTTTCCAAAATGGCTAAACCGGTTATATAGCATTAATAGAACAAAACCGATTAATGCAATCAGTATCAATAAAACAACCCGCAGAAACGGTGAATTTATATAAAAATTAATTCCATCCAACGAGATCAGCAATTGAATCTCCTCCTTATTAATAAAATGCCTTTCAGACAAGATGGCATCTACTCCTAGATAGTTTGTCTGTTTTTCCATAAAAAATAGCACAATATTTTATTATGGCATTTTTATATTTTCTGTCAGATTTATAAAATTTATACAAACTTAATGCTCCTGCGAGCCTTGGCTGAATATGGTATACTAGTTAACGAATAACCTGACATACTATTGTCAGGTTATTTATTTTATAATGTAATCAAGGTGATAGATTGAAAAATGCATTGCATTTTTCAAATTTCTATTTGAGCAGTATCGCAAGTAAACTTGCGATATGCATGGGGATTAATATGCAGGTAAACAGACTGTTTGAAATTATATATATTTTACTTAGTAAAAAATCCATAACCGCAAAAGAATTGGCAGAACGATTTGAGGTATCAGTAAGAACAATCTACCGGGATATTGACACACTGTCTTCAGCAGGGATACCTATTTATGCAAGCCAGGGAAAGGGCGGCGGTATCTCTTTGCTTGACGATTATGTGCTCGATAAATCCGTTCTTTCAGAAAGGGAACAAAACGAGATATTGTATGCATTGCAAAGCCTGTCAATAACGCAGGCTCCAGAGACAGATAAAGTACTTGCCAAACTAAGCAGTCTATTCAACAAAAGCAAAACCAGTTGGATTGAGATAGATTTTAGTCCCTGGGGCAGTGACGAAAACAGGACATACCAATTTACCATTATAAAAGACGCTATCTTAAGCCATCGAATCATTGAATTTAATTATTTTAGTTCATCCGGTGAAAAAAGGAGGTTCCATTAATGGAGAATTCCAGCCATATAATTATTGATCCCAAGGAACGGGACGGTAAACGTGTTCTTGTTACCGGCGGTACCAAGAGAGGAATGGGTGAAGCAATAGTAACGCGCCTTACCCAGGATGCTATCGTAATAGATGCTGTATTGGCGGGTGAATGAATATGACAGCAGATAACTTGATTCAGATAAATCAGGAGCAATGCATAAAGTGCGGTCTTTGCGTGAAGGTCTGCCGAGGTACCCTTGGTATGGGAGAACATGGTCCGGAGGTTGTTGATAATTTCTGCATTGCCTGCGGGCATTGTGTAGCCGTTTGTCCAAACGGTGCATTAGATCACAAACTGGCTCCGCTTGAAAAGCAGGCCTTGCTCGAAAATACGCCAATGCCGGACGCCAATACGGCGGCTCGTTTTCTCCGCTCGCGGCGGTCTGTTCGTTCATTCCAAAAGAAACGTGTACCGCGCGAGACAATCAGAGAGCTTCTTGATATTGCTCATTTCGCACCAACGGCCTGCAATTCACAGGGAGTATCTTACCATGTTGTAGATGATTCGGTTACTTTAAAAGAAATCGCGGCTATGATTGCGGATTGGGCAGAGGAAGATTTAAACCATGGAGCTTTGGGGAAATCCCCATGGTCGAAAAACACCTCCAATACGATCCGATGTTACCACGAAAATGGCGAGGATACTATTCTAAGGGATGCCCCCTGCCTGATCATCGCCACGGCGGATAAAGATCGTTTCGCACTCGGCCGGGACAATACCCATTTTGCACTCACATATGCCCAGCTTTATGCGCCCGTTCTCGGATTGGGTACCTGCTGGTCCGGATTGCTTGAGTATTGTGCGGCGGTTGAGCACGAGCCTCTGCTTCGGCTTCTAAATCTCCCCGAAAACAGAAGCGTTACCGGTGCAATCATTGTGGGATACCCGGTTTATTCTTTTAAACGGCTGGTAGACAGAGATCCCTTACGAATTTCCTGGCAATGATGTTGTGCACATCATCTTTTTCAGATCCGTATTTTTGTGGTCATCTATAAAAACGCCCTTTTCCCCTTCTGACCACAAGACGTCATCAAAACTATCCTTTCAACATGCCTTGAGGATACAAAATGATACCTTTAACATAATCTATAGCATGAAGATATTTTAAATAGCATTGAGAAAATCCCGATATCCTTCCTTCTCCATTTCTTCTTTCGGTATGAATCTCAGTGATGCACTATTGATGCAGTACCTCAAGCCACCCATTTCAGCCGGTCCATCCTCAAATACATGTCCCAGATGTGCATCTCCTACTTTGCTTCTCACTTCCGTACGTTTCATGCCATGACTATAGTCAGTAATTTCCATAATAGTGTTTTCATCAATCGGCTTAGCAAAACTAGGCCATCCGCAGCCAGATTCAAATTTATTACTGGATATAAAAAGCGGTTCCCCAGTAGTGATATCTACATATATCCCTTTTCTGAATTCATTAAAGTATTCATTTTTAAAAGGTGGCTCTGTGGCATTGTTCTGAGTTACTTCATACTGGATTCTTGTTAAAGTTGTTTCTAATTCTTCTTTTAACTTCTTCGAATATTTGTTACTATTCATACGTAACACACTTCTTTCTTTGATTGATTTAATAATGGCAGATAACCCTTACAGCCTATGGAATAAATATTTCATTGGATAAATGGACTTAACACATTAATGCCTGTTATTATAATAACCAGATAACAGAAATACTAATTACCTCTATTATTCAACGTCATCGACTCAACAACTGCATCAACATTCTCTATTGTAATTTCATATTGTGAATATTTTTCATAATTCTTTACATTGATATTATTAAAATCTATCTTTTTTAACTTATCGATGATTTCATCACTAAAACGATATTTTAGAATGCGATTTCCCGCATATATGGCGTAGGAAGGTATATTTTTTGCAACTACACTCCCCGCTCCGACAATACATCCTCTTCCTAATGTAACACCGGAAAGTATGGTTGCTCCATAACCAATCCATACATCATCTTCAATGTTGATTGGCCCCTTACAAACTCCATCATATTGTGTATGATATTTAAGTTCAGGAAATGGATAATTTGTTGCTCGTTTGTAATTATGTTCACCGCCGAGAACAAAATTTACATTACTGGCAATGGAACAGAAATTTCCAATATTGAGCTGCTCCTCATTCGAACCATACCAATGAGCATTAATGTGCCCATAGGTACCCTTTCCTACCCGGATAATATTCATGGGACTATTATAACTTATTGTAGTAAGATTATGCCGATTCATTTTTCGCCACTGGGCGTTTTTTCTTTCTTGCAGATATTTTGAGGCAAACGGGGCAAATATTGATTTTAATACCAGCATGTTAATCCTCCTCCCTTATGATATGTACCAATATACTTCATCAAAATTTCAGAAAACAAATGCAGTTATATACAATATATGCCTTACCCAAGTCTAATATTAATTTTGTAATCGCCTGCCGCATGAGCGTGAATATCATTTAACATAAGAAACCCTCCTAATTATAAGGAATTTATTCTTATCGATTATGCCATGTTTTTTCAGAAAAAGTATATGTCATAACTTTTATTTAATATTTCCGTTGCGGGACAAATTAAGAAAATGCTATTAACTATATAAAATTTATGGAATTAAATTTACATATCGATATAATCCGATATAATATAATAAGGAAAAATTGAAAGGAGTATCAATATGTATACAGCAGATTATTTTATTAAAAATTTAAACATGATATCGCATCCGGAAGGTGGGTTTTATAAAGAAATTTATGCGTCGGAAGAAAATATAACATCAAAAGAATTAAAAGTTGACTTTGAAGGTTCACGAATACTTTGGACAAGTATCTACTTTTTACTTAGGGACGGAGAAGTATCTCATTTTCACAGACTAAAATCTGATGAAATGTGGTACTATCATTCAGGTTCTCCTCTAACTATTTATATGATCAGCCCAAAAGGAGAGCTTTTTACCGAACAGCTTGGACTTAATATTGAAAATGGTGAAAAACCTCAAGTATTGGTGCCAAAAGATTATATATTTGGTTCCGCTATGAATAATAAAGGGTATGCATTAGTTGGCTGCATGGTATCGCCAGGATTTGAATTTAGAGACTTTGAGTTATTTAAAAAAAATGATTTGCTAGAAAAATATCCTAATCATCAGCAGATAATTCATAAACTGACTTCCAATGAATAAATATTCCGGAAGATAATGATAAAACAATAGCAAATGTGAATAGTAAAGAAAGGGCTCTTATATATAATTGTGATAGTTGGAAAACTTTTCAATTATTTATCCTTCCTTCTGTCCTCGCAGAAGGCAGGCGCATTGCCTGCTTTCCTTTCATTCCGCTGTTTATTTGCTCTCTTTCTCTGCTGCCTTGGATACCTTCAACTGCTTACCGCCGATCATTGTATTTTTCATTGTCTCCAATACCAGGGACCCCTTGCCGTTCAGTATTTCCACATAAGTAAGGGTATCTTGGATGGTGATAATTCCGATGTCCTCTGCCGTGACACCTTCGATATTCGATATCACTCCGACGAAATTGGCTGCTCTAAGCTTCTTTTTCTTCCCCCCGTTAAATCGCAGCTTCATAATTTCCTTATGTAATTGATCGCTTTTCATTTGTCTGATGACAGGCGCTGCATTTCCTTTTTCATCAAAAGCAGACTTCTGAAGAGAGACTTCCTCTTTCGACGGTTTTGTCATTTTGTCAATTTCAAACCCAATATATTTCTCAATATCATTTAAATACCGAAGCTCCGTGGGTGTCACAAAGGTAATCGCTTTCCCGCTTTGACCTGCACGCCCGGTTCTTCCTGTACGATGTACATATACTTCCCTGTCAAAAGGAATGTCATAATTAATAACCAAAGAAATATTCTCAATATCAATTCCTCTTGCTGCTACATCAGTAGCAACCATATAAGTAAACTCTCCCCTTTTAAAGCGCTTCATGGCAATTAGCCGGTCATCCTGTTCCATACCGCCGTGGATTTTATTGCAGCGATAACCCCTATCCACCAGCTGATTGCATACCCTGTCCACCCGTTCCTTGGTTCTGCAGAAAATAATACAGCTATCCGGTTTTTCAATAACAGTAACATCCGTAAGCAGTGCCAACTTTTCTTCATCCCTGGCGAAATAAAGGGAATGCTTGATATCATCTGTTGTAATACCGGCCTCACTGACATCGATATACATCGTATCTTTCATGTAACTTGATGAGATTCTTTTAATTTCTTCTGGCATGGTAGCTGAAAACATCATTGTAACCCGGTCCCCAGGAAGCTCCCTTAGAATGAATTCAACCTGTTCAGCAAATCCCATATCCAGCATCCGGTCCGCCTCATCAATTACCAAAAACTTAATCCTGTCAAGGATTAATGTCCCTCTCTTAATATGATCCATGACACGTCCCGGCGTGCCGACAACTATATGCGTCTTTTGCTTTAGTTCCGTCTTCTCCATAGAAAATGGGTGTCTTCCATAGATTGCCGCCGCTTTTACCCTTTTAAATCTGCCGATATTAGTAAAATCCTCTTTCACTTGAACAGCGAGTTCTCTTGTTGGAGTCAAAATAAGCGCTTGCGGTTTATTTTCCAGCCATTCAATTAATTCACAGATTGGTATTGCATATGCGGCAGTCTTACCGCTGCCGGTCTGTGCTTTTACGAAAAGATCGTTTTTTTCTAATGCGAAGGGAATGACACGCTCCTGAACTTCGGTGGGTATATCATACTCTAAACCCTTTAATGCCTTTCTTATCTCTTCGCTTACAGAAAAATCGTGAAAACTTCTGTTGTCCATATTGAAACCTCCATTGATTAACCATCTCTCTTCTTAATTTTACTTGAAAGATTGAATATTAGCAATGGATAAAAGATTACCTTGTATCCGTCTTGTTTTCTTTTTTAAATATAGCCAGGAAAGAATGGTATCAAATCTTCCAACGGCACAAACAGTTTTCATATAAAATGATTGAAATCATCCGTAAAAAGTGTTATGCTACCATAGTTGAAGAGCTTATTTTGATAGGCTCTTTTTTACTGATAAAGGAGGATTAATATGATAAAAGTTGATAACTTATCCTACTCATTTCCACAAAAGGATCTATATAATAAAATTTCATTCACATTAGAAGACGGTCAACATTGTGCCTTTATAGGAACAAGCGGCAGTGGAAAAAGTACACTGCTCAATATCCTTATGGATCCGGAAAGATATATGTTCGAGGGAAAGTTGGAGATATCCTCCAATTGCAGGATTGGGTATGTAAGCCAGTTCTCACAGCTGGACAAAACAAAAGAAATAACCGTTTTCGAATATATAGGGGAAGAATTTATTAAGCTGCAAAATGAGATAACATCTATTTGTACCGAAATGGAAACATCTTCGGATATTGATTCTCTACTGGAAAAATACCAACAAGCTTTGGACGCATTTCATGCAATTGGCGGAGAGGATTTCGAAAGCAATATGAATAAGCAGCTAACTCTGGCAAACCTAAGCAAGCATGAAGATCTGCCGGTATCTAAACTTAGTGGCGGGGAATTCAAACTGATTCAGGTGATTAAGGAAATGCTGACCGGTCCGGATTTAATGATTATGGACGAACCCGATGTATTTTTAGACTTCGAAAACCTTGATTCTCTTAAAAACCTAATTAATTCGCACAAGGGAAGCATGCTGGTTATTACACACAACAGATATCTATTGAATCATTGTTTTAATAAAATCATACACCTTGAAAACAGGTTGCTCCAAGAATTTGATGGACGATATATTGATTATAATTTCTCCTTACTTCAAAGTAAAATTGAGTTACAGGAACTGGCAATTGCTGATACGGAAGAAATCGAGAGAAATGAAATCTTAATTGATAATCTAAGATTCATCTCAACCATCCATACCGAAGCTTCCAGAGGGAAATCACTAAACGCCAGAATTAAAATCCAGGAGCGACTAGAAGCTCGCAGAATTAAAGCACCATTTGTAGATATTAAGCAGCCGGAAATCAATTTTATTACAAATAATGTACTCGGAGAAACGATTGCTTTGAAAGTCAAAGATTACAATGTTGCCTTTGATGATATTCTTTTAGAAAATGTTAACTTTGAGCTCAAGTCTACCGATAAAGTGGCCCTGATCGGTTCAAATGGTACCGGGAAAACGACTTTACTCCGAGAAATCTTTAAAAATAATCATGATTCTATTGAGATAAATGAATGCGTTAAAATGGCTTTTTTATCTCAGCTTCAAGGTGAAATGCTAAATGAGTCTGATACCGTAATGGAAGAGTTTTTTAATGTGGGTTTCAAAACTTATGATGAGATTGGATCCTATCTTTTAAACTATGGTTTTGACGAAGAAATCATTCATCAAAAGATAGGCTCTCTGTCCGGCGGAGAAAAAAATATACTTCAATTAGCCAAAATTTCTGCCGGTAAAGCAGACCTGTTACTTCTTGATGAACCGACAAGCCATCTGGACACCTATTCACAAATAGCACTGGAAAAAGCTATCGAAAACTATAATGGTGCGATTCTAATGATTTCTCATGATTTCTATTCTATCGTAAACTGTATGGATTATGTTTTAATCATTGAAGATAAGACAATTCGGAAAATGAGTATGCGAAAATTCAGAAAGATGATTTATGCCGGTCATTTCGATAGAGACTATTTAGAAACTGAACAAAAGAAAAAAGCAGTGGAAACGAAAATAGAATTAGCTTTAAAAGATACTGATTTTGCTCTTGCAAAAGTTTTATCCGAAGAATTAGAAGAGCTGATTAAGTTACTTTAAATTTCAATATAAGATATTATATTGGTACAAAGGGGCTGTCGCAAAATGATATATATTTCGTATTTTGCGACAGCCCCTTTACTCAAACTTTATTTGCTTCCTATCTTTGATTAACCATTTCATCCATTAGAAATCTGGAATTTACAAATTCTTTTGCGTCGGTTTTATTAAAGTTTATACTTATCAGTCTTGAAATTTCAGGCTTAAGATATTCCCTCATGGTCTCCAGCTCTTTGACCTTCCTGACCACAATAGCTTTTTCTCTTTTTGATGATCCGTCGTACAATTTGTACATTTCCCTGTAGGTTGCCATACTTTTTTGCCTGTAGATGGAAAGCAAGGAAGCGAATTTATACACCTCTGCAATATACTTATTTCTTTTGCAGTTCCGGGCAATGAAGGAAGTTTTTTCATATACTAACTCGTTTTCATTTCCGAAGCAATTTTCTATCCCCTCCACCCCAAAGAAATTCTCCAGAAATCTCTCCTCAAATTCCTTACTGTCGGAAGCTGTATTCCAATATTTATCTGCCGAAAAAATAAGCGGATACCACATGGTATCAAAAAATGGATGTGGAGGAGCTATTGTACCGGTGTAATTTGACCAGACTGTAGTTATTACTCCCATTAAATCAAATTCTGTTGATAATTTGCTCCAGTCATCTATGTTTATCAAGCGGTCTTTCATATTGGGCATATCAAGGTAATCAGAACTCATTCCTTCACAGCATTTCGCCGAGGAGGCCCCTATCACATGAAAGCCGGCTTCCCTATATTTTTTAATCAGTGATATACCTTTTTCTAAATCACCATTATAATAAAGCCAGCACATTATTACTATGTTCTTATCCAGAAGCTCAAATTCTTCTTCTGAAAAGCCCCTTAGCATATCATCCCAGATAACAGGTATTTTATTTAAAGATGTAATAACCCCGGCCACACGGTTTGTGTGTTCCAGAAAAACCTTATGAAAGCCCTTTTCTCCATATTTTGCTTTGCACAATTCACAATTGATCAAATTCCATGCCTCGTCACAGCCGATATGCATATACTTGCTTTTAGGATATTTTTCTGCCATCTCCCTGCACATTTTTTCTATCAGCCCATAGACTTCTCCATTTGAAGGACAAAACTCGTCTATATCGTTGAAGGAAAGATTGCCAATGGGATTGAAGGAAAAGGGAAGTTCGCTGTTAACCGCGCCACTTCTCACTTCCCTCATAGGATAATAGTCATCATTTTTAAGTATGTATTCAACATGTCCCAAGGTCTGCTGCAGCGGTATTATATCAATGTATCTGTCGTTTGCATACCTGATTATTTCTTTTAATTGATCTTTGTCCAGGGCATTCACCGAAGTTATTCCCTTGGCCTCTTCATAGGGGAATTTGTCTTCCAATTCCATCAAAATGGTGTTGAACTTATATTTGCACAGTTCATCTATTATTTCTATCATTCTTTCAAATTTAGGAATACCAAATCTTGATTCAAAATGGTATCCTCTGATATCATTATCTGGCCAATCGATTATTTCAAGTTCCCTTTCACAGCCCTGCTCTTTTAGCTGTAAACAGGTTTGTATTCCGTAAAATAAACCTTTGCTGCTCCCAGCTGCAATAACAACTCCCTTCGCATCAACCTTTAATAGATATCCCTCCTCTTTATCCTGTAATACTTCAGGCAAATGCTTCATTTCCAAGCCAAATTCATCCGAAATCTGTAAAAAAGAGAATGGGACTGTCTCCTTCGGCAAAACATCCTGGTTGAATAGAACTGCTGCATATTCCAGCATAAATCCGTTTACATTGGTATATATTTTCTTTTCAAAAGAGATACCCTTCTGCAAAGGCCGGCCTTCTGTTATATTTTTGGGCTTTGGTATTATATTCATGAGTCCACCCCCTATATTTTAATGTTCCTTTATTTCTTTTTATAAACTGTTTTTCCCTTTATGATTGTTGTCTTGATGTCGATATCCGAATCAAATATAACGATATCGGCATCCTTCCCCGGTGCCAGACTTCCCTTTCTATCATCGATCCCTATAACCTTGGCCGGTGTGATGGAAATCATTCTTACGGCATCAACCAACGGCACTCCCGCGGGCCCTGCCATCGTCCTGACAAGCCTGTCTGCCGTGGCGACACTGCCTGCAAAAGCTTTCCGGTCGGGCAGCTTGGCAACTCCATCCTCTACAAAGACTTCCATGCCATCTTTCAAGCTCCCCAGTATGCTCGGGCCCTCACCCATACCTGCCGCACGCATGGAATCAGTAACAAGTACTGTCCGGGAGGGTCCTTTTATTTTATAAACCAGATTTAGCAGGTCAGCCGGAATATGAATTCCGTCTGCAATTATCTCAACCGTCATTTCATCTATTAGAAAAGCACTTTCGATTACTCCTGAAACCCGTAATGCATTCATTCTTTTTACACCCGACATAGCTGAATACAAATGAGTTATATGTGAAAAGCCATTTTCAAAAGCCTCTGCCACCTTTTCCCCTATTGCATCGGAATGCCCTATGGACATTAAAACTCCTTTTTTTCGGGCATATCTGCAAAAATCCAGTACCCCTTCAATTTCGGGAGCTGCACTCCACCTTATAATATCGTCGCTCCATTCAAAAATTTTTTCATATTCTTCTCTTAATGGTACCCTGATATATCTGGGATCCTGTGCACCTTTTTGTTCCTGCGAAAAATACGGTCCTTCCAGATGTATTCCTATCAGCTCTGCACCTAGTTTATTTAAGGACTTTGATTTTCTGAAAGCTTCAAAGGATTGCTTAAGACCTTCATTTGTACTGGTCAGGGTAGTCGGTACAATAGAGGTTGTTCCATACCTGGCATGTGTTTCTGCCGCTTTAAGGTATGCTTCCACAGTTGCATCCATGAAGTCAGAGCCACCGCCCCCATGTGTATGAATATCAATAAATCCGGGAGCTACATAATGCCCCTCTGCATCTATTACAACCGCATCCTGTACAGGCACATCTTCCTTTGTAACGCATGAAATGATTCCGTCTTCAATGATGATTGTTCCTTTCTCAAGCAACCTGTACGGGGTTATGATTTTACCATTGGTAATTTTTATTCTATCCATAGTCCTCCCTCACATTATTCCTGCAGCGCTGTCTGCATCCAGAAATAGCTCTGCAGCTTCATGTTTTCTGAGTATGGAGGCAGGGCAGGCCTCTGAAATTTCACCATTTATCGTTTTCTCAACAGCCGCCGCTTTGGATTTTCCAGGTACCATACAGTAAATATATTTAGCTGACATAATTGCAGGAATAGTAAGAGTAAGTGCACGGGCAGGCACCATATCAAGGGCCTCAAAGCATCCGTCGTTTACCTGCTGCTTCCTGCAAACCTCATCCAATTCAACCACCTTGACCAAGGATTTATCATTAAAATCTGCTACCGGCGGGTCGTTAAAGGCAAGATGCCCGTTCTCCCCAATGCCGATACACGCTATATCCAGGGGAAATTGCACTAAAAGGTTAGAGTATCTGTCACATTCAACGGACTCACCGTTATCACTTCCATTTAAATAATTCACAGACTTAAAACCCACCTTGCCAAACAGTTTTCTTCTTAAAAAAATCCCAAAGCCTTGTGACGCCTCACTGCTCAACCCGATATATTCATCCAAATGAAAGGCATTTATCTTTTCCCACTTGATTTCCCTATTACTGACTAAAGTATCAAGGAACTCGTTCTGGGATGGAGCCGCTGCAAACACCATATTAACTTCACTCTTAACCTCCAAAAGGCTGATTATTCTTTCAGCAACTGCTCCCGCGGCTGCCTTACCCATTTCTGATCTATTTATGTAAACATTAAGCTTCAATTTATCCTTTGACATCTATTTACTGCCTCCAAATTTTCTATAAACTATGAATATCTTCTCTTCCTGAATTCGCCGGGATTAAAGCCTGTTACCTTTTTAAAAACTTTTGTAAAGTAAGCTTTATTTACATGTCCAACCTTTATTGAAATCTCTTCTATTGATAAATCAGTCTCCGCTAAAAGTTCTTTTGCCTTTTCTACCCTCATACTGGTTAGAAAGTCAATAAAATTGCCTCCTGTTTTACTCTTAAAATATCTGCTGAAATAGCTGCTGTTCATATTTACAAATGCAGCTATGGTGTCAAGGCTAATTTCCTCCTGTAAATTTTCCGTAATATAATTTAAAATCTTTTTCATCTCGGGCGTACAAGTATATGCAGCGTTCTTATTTAAAACATCTACGGCATTTTTCAAGAAGCTGTGAAATGTTTCATTTAATTCATAAACATTATCAATGATACAAAGTTGTTTCAAATAAGAATCCGGAATGACATGCTGGTACATGAAAACATTCTTTTCGATATACTTATTCAAACTATTAACCAATCTTTCAACAACCATTTTTACATCTACAGCAAATATATTTTCCTTCTTAACTTTATCAAAAAAAACATATTCCAAATGTGTGAGCAGTTCGATATCCCGATTTTCCAAATGATGATCAAATTCTTTCATCAGATCATTTACATAATGAAAATCAATATTTGAAAACTTGGATTCTCTTTTTGAATAAGACAAAAGGAAGCCATCCTGCATATAAAATCTATTATTTTTTAATGTTAAAATATCTTCATATGCACCCTTAATTTCCTGCATTGAACCCACCTGAATTCCGATATAAATTGTGCAGGTTGTTTTTAAGATTTCCTTGATACAACTCTGGATTTCTTTTGAAACAGCAGCTATTTTCTCGTACATACTATATTTGAGGTTAGGGTTGTAATTAAAAATGATCACATAATTATTTTCACTCTTAGGAAATACTTCCCCGATATCATTTTTTTTAAGAATCTCCTCAACAACATTTAAAACTGTAAATTGTATTAATTCTGCATCTTTGTTAAACATATTACTGTTTAGCAAATTAATATATCGGTCTATCGTAAGTAATGATAATATATACTTTTGTTTCGATAAATTATAATTGTAAATGTTTAAACGTCTTTCAAAACTATTAATGTCTGCCAACTCTTTTTTAAGTAATTCATTAATAAGTTTTTCACTAAGTTGACAGCGATTGCGATTTAGTTCTATTGAAAGCTCCCTGGTCTTTTTCTTTTTTAGCCATCTTTCTTCAATGCCAGTTTTGACTTTAGCCAATGCCAAATAGATTTCCTCTCTTGTCATAGTATCTTTTATAAGGTATTCATCAATACTTAAGTTGACGGCTTTCCTCGCAAAATCAAAATCCTTATGACATGTCAGAAATATTATGCTTAGTTCCGGCTGCTTTTCCCTTATTTTCTCAGCCATTTCAATCCCATCCATTTTATGCATTGAAATATCTGTAATTATCAAGTCAGGTTTATGTTCTATAGCCTTTATGTATCCCTCTTCCCCACTACCCGCTGTACAGATAATCCCAAATCCATGTTTTTCCCAATCCAGCGAAACCTTCAGACCCTCTATAACATTAATTTCGTCATCTACTAACATTACTGTCAGCAATATGTACACCCTCTTTCTGGAATGGCAGATATAAGGTTACTTTTGTCCCGTTTTTTTCTCCGTCGCAAATATTTATTCCGTAGTTTTGTCCATAAATAAGCTTAATCCTGTCATGTATGTTTTTTAAACCAACACTTTTATAATACTTTTTATCATCCAGTGCCTCGGACTCTCTATTTAAAATGCTGTCTAAAGTATTACCTTGTAATCCTTTACCATTATCTATCAGCTCTATCTTTAACAAATCTTCTGCTACTATTGCAGTCATACTGATAACACCTGGCTCATTTAAATCCCCAAACCCATGCAGGATTGAATTTTCCACAATGGGTTGCAGTAGAAGGTGGGGTATCCTGTATTTCATAATAATTTCATCTATATTGCATTCAAAAATAATGACAGTACCCTGCTTCATCTGAACCAAATCAAGATAATTCTTTAGTATATTAATCTCACTTTCAAGAGAAACCATCTCCTGTCCGTTTGTAATACTGGCTCTGAGTAATATTGATAAGGCATGTACCATATCTTCAACCTTTTTATCTCCATAAGCTGCCGCTGCCCACCTTATAGAGCTTAAGGTATTAAAAAGAAAGTGTGGATTAATTTGGGCTTGCAGTGCTTCAAATTCAGCATCTCTTTTTAATCTTTCCTGCTCTTTTGTAAGCACTAGAAGTTCACTGACCTTATCCAGCATATTATTAAAGTTTTGACTCAGTTTTCCAATCTCATCTTCACTTTCAACCTCTACCTTTCCATTAAAATCTCCGTTTTCTACTTTCAGCATACTCATTCGTAATTTAATGATTGGCTTACTTATTATATTTGAAATAAATAATGCTACAATTAAAAAAGAAATCATAAAGATCAAATTGATAAATAAAAGAATATTTCTAATATTGGTCAAAGGTGCTACCAACTTCTCGTAGGATATCATTGATACCAGTATCCAGTTACCCTTATCAATAGATACACTATTAACAACTATTTTTTTTCCGTTTTTATCTACATCAATATACGATTTCCCCAGGTTTTCGTTTATTTTTGAGACATTAAGCCTGCTATTTATGTTTTTAGAAATTTCTGTTTTATTTTTACATGATAGAATTTTGCCATTATTTTGTAAAAGATAAATTTCATTTGTTTCGTTATTTGAGTTTAGTGCCTTATAAATATTATTCTCATTTATACATATATGTACCACACCTATTCTGGTCAAACTGCTGCTGCTTATCTTTATAGGCATAGCTGCTTCCAAAAAATAATCACCATTATTTTCAACACCAGGCATGACTCCTATCCAGCGAATCCTCATATCTTTTGATTTAATTATTTCTTTATACCAGTTATTTTGCTTCATTTCTTTTGTATATCTTGAATACTCTCCCCAGTTCCCATAATCAAAATTCTTTTCTCCTAATATGGTTATGCTTGTGTTATAGGTCATTAATGAAATTGGAATGTTCTCAAATATGTTATCAAATTTCTTTTGTTTTTCATATCTTTGGATTTTACCAGACTGGATTTTATAATTAGTATTGTCATCACTAAGTATTTCTCTTACATTACTATTATTGGATATGTTTAATAATGTAAAAGCAATATCATCAAGTGTTCTGTTTAATACTTTTGAAGAATCATTTATTGAATTTTCGTTTAAACTGGCTATTTCGTCCAGCATAAAATTTGTTACAATATTATTGGACAATAATAAAGAAATTATTAATGGAAACACCACAATAACAGAGAAGGACATTATTAACTTTCTTCTTATACTTAAATTTCGGAATTTCCCGATAATAGTTCTCATAAAATCACCTATTCACATTATATCATTCCACAATTCAAATATCCATATCTCCCCACTAATTGCCATGCCTTTCCCAAAGACTGCAAACTATGTCCCATGCATATTGCAAGCACGCTTGCGATACTGCCCAAATAGAAATTTGAAAAATGCATCGCATTTTTCAAACTATGCCTATAATTAAAACATTGAATTCTAAAACTATACAAGACTGGGTAAATGATAGAACTAATCTTCATTTACCCAATCTCACCTGCTAAAGCCTGAACTCTTTCTATTTCTTTGCTTTTTCGACAATAGCATTTGCCTTATCAATTGTGTTTTTCATAGTACTATCCAAAGACTGTCCGCCTACAAAGTATTTTTCGGCTTCCGATGTAAATGCGTCAATGATTTCACTTTCTCCAGGGCCAGATCTTGTCACAACGTTATCAACCCTTTGCGGATCAAATATAACATTTTTAAGTGCCTCCAAATCATATAAACTTTCATCAGGACCAATAATACCTTTTATTACTTCATCAGAATTAGCTTTTTTCCATGGTGTCCACTTTTTATGTCCCATTTCCAAACCTTCAGATGTTAATGCTGTTAAGAATTTGTATGCAGCTTCCTTATTTGCAGACTTTGCATTAATTGACCAGCCAAATCCAGCCCCATCAAGCTGAGATGTATTGGGTTTACTGTCATTACTCCATCTTGGGTATGTAGCAAAAGTTGTTTTAAACGTATGCGGATATTTATCAATGAGCTGAATATCAGAAACCATCCAAGCTCCCATACACACCATAGCTACTTTCCCACTAAAGAATTGATTCCTGTATAAAAGTTTCTGTGATGACATATCTACATATGGAACCTGGCTCTTATCCACATTTTCCATATCATATCTAAACTGTAATCCATCTCTGAACGCAGGGTGTTCAAAATTCAGTTTATTATCCTCTGTAAAAAAAGGATCATCCATTATTTCGCTCTGTGTTCCAACAGCGAAGAAATTTGACCAATCATTCATAAAGGAACCATATACCTTATTTGCGCCTTCACCTTTCGTAAGCTTTTTGGCATATTCCCTGTAATCATCCCAGGTCCAGTCTCTTGAAGGAATAGGAAGTCCTGCTGCATCAAGCATATCTTTATTAATAAATACCAACCATGGTGTTATTTCCTCAGGTATTGCATAAATTTTGCCGTTGTAAGGTGTAACACCTTTATATTCATCTGACAAGTTAATGCCGGCATTCTTGGCATAGTCATCAAGAGGTTCGATTACGCCGTTATCAATCCACTCTGTTAATTCATATAAAGCAGAAGATTTCACCAAATCAATCTGTTCACCTGCCGCAATCATAAGGTCTACTTTTTTCTTATACTCATCATTATTTACATTTGCAACCAAAGGAGCCATTTCAACCTTAATACCGGGATTTTTCTTCTCAAACTCATCAATAAATTCAGGCCATTTAAGCTGCTTGTTTGTAACCTCATCTGTAGGAGTATAGAACTTAAGGGTAACTGTTTTAGCCGGCGTTCCGGTAGATGGCGCTGCCGGTGTATCACCAGTTTTAGCACTACAGCCGGAAAGTGCTGCTGACATTAAAAATATTGCAGTTAAAGCCGTTGATAAAAGTCTCGCAAATCTTTTCATAAAATCTCTCCTTTTTTGTATTTATAATAACGGCGTTCCTTATATTATAACGCCTAATTACCTTGAATATAGATTTTTAACCTTTAACACTTCCGGCAGTCAGACCCTCAATTATATATTTTTGTCCAATTGCAAACACGATGAATAGCGGAATAATTGCCGATACCGAGGCAGCCATAATTAATGAATAAAATGATCCGTATCTGTCAGTAAACATTCGTACTCCGATTTGAATAGTAAACAGCTTTGCATTTGTTATAAAAATCAGAACGTTCTGATAATCATTCCATGACCAAATAAACTTAACAATTGCCATTGTTGCTATAGCCGGTTTAGACAGAGGCAGCATTATATTTAAGAATGTCCTTAACGTTCCGGCTCCATCGACTTTAGCCGAATCACTAAGTTCTGCCGGTAATGACTTCATAAACTGTGTAATAAAAAATATACTTGACTGGCTGAACAGCATACTAATTATCAGACAGAGATGCGTATCAAACAGATGAAGCCATTTGAAGTATAAAAACCTTGGAATAAGCGTAACCTGATCAGGAATTATCATTGTCGCTATTATTAAAACGAATATTTTATCTCTGCCCGGAAAATTAAGCTTTGAGAAAGCAAATGCTGCCATACTCGAAATTAATAAAGAAAAGAAGGTTGTTATTACTGTAACTTTAATGGAATTAAAATAATACAGAGCAAATGGAGCGTCTCCAAACCAAACTTCTTTATAATTTTCGATAATTCTGAACTTCGTAGGGATCCATTGGATTGGAAAAGTAAAAACATCGACTTCATATTTCATAGATGTAGATATCATCCAAATAAACGGCAGAATCATTACTAAGCCAAAAGTCAATAAACCGATTGTAACCGCTATCTTTCCTACTTTAATTTTATTATTTAAGCGCAAACCCTTAACTTTGTTATTAACTGCAATATCATTCATAAGAATCCCCTTTTCTATTCATGTACCCATTTCTTTCTGCCTATCCATTGAACCAGCGTAATTACAAAAACTATAATAAAAAGTACGACCGTAATCGCTGCTCCATAGTTTATATGGCTATTTCTAAATGCTTGTTTGTATAGATAGTAAACGAGGACTTGTGTTGCGTCACCGGGACCGCCATCCGTCAAAACACTGATCTGGTCAAATATCCTGAAAGTTTCCATCGTTTCATAGATTATAAGGAAAAATATCGTAGGAGTTATCATAGGAAGCGTAATCTTTCTGATCTTTACAAACCAATTTGCCCCATCCATCTCAGCTGACTCATAAAGTTCAAGCGGAACAGTCTGCAGTGCTGCTAAAATAATTATAATATCATACCCCAGGTTCTGCCATACAACCATTCCTGATAAGCTTGGAAGCGCCCAATGCAAGTCAGAAAGCCATTTCGGCGTATTTTCAATTCCTATCGCTTTCAGCATTTCTGTAACCGGGCCATAGGATGGCTGCAAAACAACCATCCATATAGTTGCAACAGCTACTGTGCTTGAAATATACGGCAAAAAATAAATGGACTTAAAAAAGTTTTTAAAATAGCAATACTTGTTTATCAATACGGCTAATATAAAACTTAATATTAACTGGATAGGTATTGTATAAAAAAGCAGCAAAATATTATTTTTTAGAGCTGTATAAAAAGTAGCATCCTTGAATAAATCCTTGTAATTTTCGAATCCGACAAATGATATCTTCGAAAGATCGGTAGCAACGGAACCCCAATTGGTAAGACTGATAAAAACAGTTAGGAAAACTGGTAAAATCGCCATAAACAGCAGAAAAAACAAGCATGGTAAAATAAACATATACCCAGCAAAAATTTCATTTTTACGCAGAGATTTTGTCTTTCTAGTAGTTAACTCCATTATTTTCGACTCCTTAATTATTTGTTTAACTATGCTGATCCAAATCCTTAAATTTATTATATACTCAGGGCTGCACTGCCTCAATCTTATATTTTTACGTATAATATTTATATTTTTACCTTTTGGCTTTGGCAGATTATTTTACAATAAGCACAGGGTGATTTACCCAGGTCAGGATCTCTCTTAATTGCAAGGGTGGAGTCACTTCCATAATTTCATTTATAGACAGCTTTCCGTTTGGCGCAAAAAAGGCGAGCTGAAATATTCTCAGCCGCCTTTTTATAATCTCTGATATTTAATTTACTTTAATAAATATATAATGATTCGCCCGGCAAATGCCCTGTTTCAATATGCCTACAGGCAGTTTGCACAAAATAGAAAGAATGAATGCGCCTGCTGTCCCATTGTGAAAAACTGACCTTTTGCAAATCATATACTGGAAGCTAATTAACTGTTAAAGCAGGTTTATTTGATGCATTCTCCTTGCTGTTAAAGCTTAAAGTCGCTCCATTATTGTTCTCAACCTGCAGCTTGAAGGTCACCTTCTTATCCCCGCTCATCTGACTGTTCACATAGCTTGTAACATCTATGGTATACCAACCGGCAGCTGTAACATTCAAAGTTCCTATTGTTACTGCACCTGTACTGCTGGGCTGATTATTCCAGGTTATACTTCCGCTCCCCGATTCCACCCAGGTATCAGTGCCGGAAAGACCGTATATCACTAACGGTGTTTTTGCAGATGCCGCATTACAGTACACCTTCAAAGTTGCTGATGCAACTGATGTTCCTGAACGACCGGTAAGGTCAAACTTCAAAAAGCCCTTCCGGTTATATCCGGCATCCGGATCGCCTTTGATATCGATTGTTGTTGCCGTGCCATAATTCGTTGTGGCATAAGTTCCGTCCCTTACATAGGCATCGGCATTGGCCGGATAATCAACAGCAGCGGCAGATGTCGTTGCAATTACGGCTGTACTCCATGCACTTGTACCAGCGCTGTTACCGGCTCTTACTTTATAGCTGTGGGTTGAACCCAGCGTCAAACCTGTATGCGCATAAGGAGAGGTTGCATTGCTTATTGTTGTTCCATCTACTTCAAGGTCATAACTGGTTGCGCCTGCTGCTGCACTCCAGGTCACATTTATTTGAGACGGCCCTGCAGCAGCCGCCAACCCGGTTGGTACCGACGGTATGCTCTGTGTATAACTTCCCCCCATAAAAGCTACCATTGCCATACCTGCCGCATTTCCGGAAATAGTAACTTCATTTGTTGCATAATCTCTTCTGTTGTCGTGCCAAACCATACGACTATCATTGAATTGCACTATATTCGGGTTTTCTTGTCCCGAAAGCAATGGATCCAATTGATCTACTGCATATTGGGCGCTTGTCTCAAATCCCTCGCTCCAGGCTCCAAGCAGCTGATATCCGGGATTGCTTGCACGATTCAGTGTTGTCACACGATGACGGGGATTTTGAAACCAGGTGGTACCCGCACCATTTAACATGCTGACACCCCATGGATTTTTACCCAACATAAAGTCCAGCTGCTGTCCCGCCAGATTTGAATAAGTAGAATTACCTGAAAGTTCCTGATACATCAAAGCCTCAATTGCATTATTGCTCATTGCTTCATAACTGCCCCATTTTGGCTGGCTGCTGTTATTCCAGAACTGTGCATCTGCATAGGTTTTCTTTACATTGAGATGATTATTCATGCGGCTTATAACTGTACTTTTATAGGCCGGATCAAGTGAAGCAACTTCATAGTTTGCCCAGGCGTAAGCCCTTGACCAGTTGAGGCTGGTATCAGATTTGTTATACCATTCTCCGGCACTGTCACAATAAGACTTTGCATCTGCCAGATAAGAAGCTGTTCCTGTAGCACGGTAGAGTTCAGCTGCTGCCCAGGCCATATCATCTTTATAATCGGTATCCACGTAGAACTCATCTGCATCTCCTGCAATACCTGTTCTGGTCTTGCCCCAGGTATATATCTGCTGTGCTGCCGTAAGGTAACTGCCGGCTAATGTGGCATTGTAGCTGGGTCCGCTTTGGTCTCCCCAAATTTTAGCTCCAAGTGCCAAGGCAGCTGCTGCTTTACCCGCCAGATTTGCACCTTTTCCCGCCGGGCATGGATGGACGGGCCTGGATGCACCATATATGGTGTTGTCATTTTCCGGCCAGCATTTACTGCGGGAATCAAGATCATCATTCTCAACATCGTGATCAAGACCATCAGCAACTTCCATATACAATATCTGGTTTGTGTTATCCCACATCTTTCGTATAAAATCCAGCCCAACCTTGGCTTCGGTCAATACGCCGCTTGTGCTTCCGGGTGAAGGAAAAACTTCCGGATGATGAATATAGGTTGTAAGCATTACATCTGTGACATGTCCGATCGTACTCATGAATTTGATGTAATCCGAGGCATCATGCCAGCCGCCTGTTACGTCAATTGTACTGGAAGCTCCATCAGGTTTTCCATCCACCGATGAACCTGTTCCTGATATATGGCAGACTCCATGATCCTTTGGATTTGTATTTCCGCAGCGTTGTACCTTGAAGAACTGCATTGATAGATCGGCTAAACTGCTGTAAACGGAATCGCTGACAGAAAACGCCGGTGAAGTGTATGTGTTGATTTTTATATAATATCCGCTGCCTATTGTACTTAAAGCACTGAAATCAAGAGCATAGGTGTAGGCACAATTTGCACCGCCGGCATCGCCCCAGCTTCCTTTATTGGCTGATGAAATAGTTCCATTTAGAACTGATGTATTACTGGAATTAAAAACATCATATCTTACTCCGCTTAAATTGGTACTGGATAAAACCATGGCCACTTTATTTGCCGAAGGTTTGTATCCCACCTGGTTTACTCTGATAAAAACTCCACTTGCATTTGCCTGGACAACAGTTGCCGGCATAATTACTGTTGCAATCATGATAACCGCGACCAGAAATGAAATAATCCTGCTTTGTCTTTTCATTTTGTACCCTCCCCTAAACTTTAATATACTCGATTATGACTTTCCAAATCATTCTGTCAGTTCTCAAATGTGTTTAGAACGTGATAATTCTATTGTTCAAAAGCTCTTAAGACTTTTTCCCTATCATGCTTTTTACATCCATTTTGCTCCAGTGCCCATAAAATAGCTCCTGCCACAGGCGGTGAATTTAAAACCTTAAAAGAAATTTTTCTGTCTTCATTTTTCAAAGAAACATCCTGCTTGATTTTTTCTATTGCCCTTGGATTTTCACCTTTGACAAATATTGAACCGGCCAATATGACCTCAACAGGCTCTTGCTTACAAAAATCCAGATTGGCTATGACTGCATTGATGCACCTTGCATATTCTCTGCCCATATCGTCCAGCAAATCCTGTGCCACTGCATCATTTTTATTAGCAGCTTCGAATACCAATTTATTAAAATCGTCATATTTATAGGTGCCGTCATCAATCTTGCCTTTTAGCGCTTCAACAAAATCGAACTTTGATTTTATATCTAAAATATTAAAAAACAATTCAGTTATCAGCGTTTCCGGGTCTCTTTTAAATATAGAGTTATAGGTTGCTGCTATAGCCTTACCTGCCAGATATTCTCCTCCTCCAAAGTCTCCTCCGCTGATTTCCCCTAATCCGCCAATCTGCAGCATGTTGCCCTTGGAATCAATCCCGCCTATGGAAAAAGCTGTCCCATTTATTGCACAGATTCCAAAACCATTCTCACAGCCTGCCTTTATTCCCAGGTAAGAATCATTGCAAAGAATAAAGTCTCTGATCCCTAAGTCCCTGATCATATTAGAAATAAATTCATGCTGTCTTTTCGTATCCACTCCGGCCAATCCAAACACACATTTTCCCAATTTCTCTGTGCCTATGCCGTTTTTATTAAGAATATATGTAAAAAGTCTGCCCAACTCAATCTTAAGCTCGTCATAGCCGCCGCTTAAGCACTCATGGTTTGTTTTTCCCCAGCTTACCAGGTCAACCATGTTTCCATCCAAATCAAAAATCGAACAATGGGTCTTCGTTCCTCCTCCATCCATTCCAAGCACATATTTTTTCATAATTTTATTTCCTTCCGAAAAACTGAGGTAAAAATTCTTTATTGGCTTCCAGCATCTCATCAAGTACATCTTTTGCTTTGGAGTAATCCCCAATAAGAGGATGTGTCAGTAAAGCTCCCAATGCTGCCGTATAATCTCCCTCAATTCCCGCTTTAACAGTTAATTTTTCAAATGCTTTGACCCCCTGCATTAAACCGATAATATGGTCATTGTTAAAATCATTCAGCTTTAGAGGGGTTGCGCCGTTTTTATTTATCACGCATTTGGCTTCAATTACATCATCCTTATCCATAAAACTCAAAGCACCGTTGTTTTTAACATCAACCACATGTACCTCATTCCTGTCATTTTCTATCGCATCTACAACTGAAACCGCAGCCTCCGAGTATAGAGCTCCTCCTCTTTTATCCAATACTCCGGGCTTCTCCTTCAAGTTGGTATCCTTGTACAATTCAAGGAGTTCAGCTTCTATCACCTTGCATTCCTCACCCCTGGTCATATCGGCATCCTTGCATTTTTTTATCATTTTATCTTTGAAATAATAGTAATTTAGATAGGATACCGGAAGGCCTTTTATTGCTTTTAGTAATTCTTCATCGTAAACAACTTCGGGTATATTCTTTAAACTGTTATTCTTATAACCTCCCAAAAATAAGTTCTGCAGAATTTCCTTATCGTCAGCATATAATGCTGTCAGCCAAAACAGGTGATTTAAGCCTACAAAATCGTAATCAAATTTCGCCACGTTTTCAGGAAGCATTTCCTTCGCACGTTTAATCATATTGATAGGAGCATTACAAAGTCCCAGCATTTTTACATTTGTATTATTCAGCAAGGCCTCAGCTATAATACCGGAAGGATTTGAAAAGTTTATAAACCACGCATTCGGCGAAAGCCTTTCTATCTTCTTTGCAATGTCCATCATGACAGGTATTGTCCGCAGAGCTTTCATAAATCCGCCTGCACCGGTTGTCTCCTGTCCAAGCAGGTCATATTTCAAAGGAATCTTTTCATCCCTTATTCTGGCATCCAGCTTTCCAACTCTGATCTGTCCCAGTATGTAATCAGCGCCTTCAACTGCCTCTTCAACATTGTCGGTAATTATAACCCTTGAATTCATTCCATTCGCCTCAAGCATTCTTTTACCAAGCCCTGTTACAATCTCTGTTTTCTCTTTATCAATATCCATCATATAAAAACTGTCAACCTTTAATTGTTTATTCCTTGTTATAAACCCATTCATAAGCTCTGGCGTATATGTACTGCCGGCTCCAATAACTGCAATTTTCAAATTTTTCATAACCCTGTTTCTCCTATATTTTCATGCCACCAATAATAAATTATTATTTTAATATGTTCCATGAATTTAATTATATCCCCGCACAATGGCAGTCTCAATGTCATATTTTTACTGATATTTCTTCTTTTTTTACTTAATACAATCTGAAATTCACTGAATTTTCTTATTCCATTGAACGCACTTCTTCCCCCCCTTCTGTTAAAGATTATCCTGAAATGATATACCGTCTGGCCAAGGACAGCGGATATACCGGAGCAGGCGTTTAGCACGGGCTTTGGATGTACAGCCTCTCTCTGTTACAAATATAATAAAGAAGATGGCAGAACTGGTTCTTGAGGATGGGCGATAGTCAGCATGGGGACAGAAAATGCCGCACAAAGCTGATATCACTTTGGCGGCAGAATTCTCGTTAATCTATGTATCTATCAATCAGATGATTTTTTTGCATGGTAAATAATATCCAAAAGTAAAGGTATTTTTACCATCTTCTTCAATGCTGGCATACTTATCGAATGAGTAGTAAATAAACTCTTTTATCTTGGGATTGTACTCACCCATCTTCAGAAAAATCATTTGCCTCAAATCCACAGATGATATATTCCCGAGCAGGAAGCTGCCATATTTGAAAATTCTCATCTGTCATCCCAGATTCAACCTCTGCTCCTGCAAAGTAAGTAAAATATCCTTCCGGCGCATCACCCATATAAGCAACACCCACCTCCCGCCCATTCGGTATGCGGGCAATCCGATCTTTCTCCTTGTGGAAACGCCTCCATATTTCGCCGGGCACATCGACACCGGTCGATTCTCCAACGGGTAACTGCCCCGCAATAGGAACATGACCAATTATCCCCATAAAATCAATTGGTTCATTTAAAATCCTGCGATTCATTTCTAAAACAAGCCCATCGCTAATCAGCGGAACTCTAAGATTCATCAGAACCCCTTATTTATCAAGATTTTCGCTTATTTCAGCATGCGAACTGATTCTGTATGCTTTGAGGATATAAAAATGATGCCTGACGCCATCTGGCAGGGTCTTAACGGAGAAATATCTTTGTGATAAATTATACCCTTAAGGAACCACGAAAGCCCCTGGCGGCATAGTAAGATTCTGCCCCATTGTGGTACACAAAGACAGTGTCGTAGCGACGATCACCAAAAATAGCCCCGCCGAGTTTTCTAATATTAACGGGTGTTTTTACCCAGCTAGATGTTTTCATATCGAAACTTCCAAGTTTCTGCAATTCCCGGTATTGTTCTTCTGTCAAAAGCTCAATGCCCATTGTAACAGCCATATCAATTACGTT
Source organism: Anaerocolumna xylanovorans DSM 12503 (assembly GCF_900143645.1). Taxonomy (GTDB): domain Bacteria; phylum Bacillota; class Clostridia; order Lachnospirales; family Lachnospiraceae; genus Anaerocolumna; species Anaerocolumna xylanovorans. Next base: position 106,532 of record NZ_FRFD01000011.1, read on the forward strand.
ACTTTCTGGTCTATTTTCCTTCCTTGACTCCAGAGCTTCACGGTCGTAACAAATACTTCTTCGGCCTTTGGGACTTTCCGCTGAACAATCATAAAAAATGTATTCATCCGTCTTTTCATCATACCCAACAACATCTGGCTCGCCCCCCGTTCTTTCCATTTCATTGAGGGACCACGATTTTTCAATATTAGCTTCTAACTTTGCTTGCACTTTGGCCCATTTAATATCTTTATGACGATCCATGTTTTTCTCAAAACGTGCCTTTAAAACTCTTAATAGTTCTTCACGTTGTCCGGGTGACAACTCCCTTACATTGCCATTAATGTTGCTCATATATAACCTCCTTTGAATAAATGTATTGTACTCATACTCTCGTGAATTTAACCCAAAAATATACTAACGCTTAGGAATTATCCAATTTATGTGCAGATCATTCTAAAAAACAGTGTCCTGGAATCACTCCAATAGCTTCATTTATTTTATTAATTATATCTTATTAATTTCCATTATATAACATAAATATTCAAATCACAAAGTATTCCCCCATATTTCTATAGCAAAAATGCACTCATTCAATTAAAATGAGTGCACACTTTCATATATTCCTGAACTTGTTCTGTATTCCGCTGACATTATTGAAGAAATACAGAACAAGCCGGAACGAAACTATTTGATATTGATATAACAATGCAGTAAATTGACTTTTCTTTATATGCAAACAATTTTTAATTTTACATCTAATGGATAAATAACATCTTAGTTCTTACCCCCATAACCCTTATATGTAGCGTAAACTATATCTGCATATTGATTTGCCAGAATAGGACGGCCATAAGAATCCGTAGCTCCCGGATACCAGTAGTCTCCTCCATTATAGTGCAATAAACCGTTATATATGTTGCCGAATTTAGCAATCTTTTCATTTAAAATCAGTGCGCCCAAACATACCTGATCTTGTTCACTGCTGTGATTATAAGCACGGCCAAATGTTGAGCTGAATTGGGATAAATAAGCATTACGTGTGTTTGGTTCTACCTGCATCAATCCGTCGCCGGCTGATGGACTGCCTGGTAAGCCCGCTCCAAAGCTGCTTTCCTTTTTGATAACAGCACACAGCAATAAAGCAAAATCTCCGCCCTTACCAAACTTATTGTCCACATTCATTGTATATGTCCATATGTTGCTTGGAACTTCGGAGGGCTTTGTTACTGAAGGAGCCGTTGAACCAATATAAATCTTAACCGATGACATTTTGTCATTGACAGTATCGCCAACCCAGGAAGAACTTGAAGTATAGGTCCATTTTGTTCCTCCAAAATTATCATGCTCATATACTTCAACCGTCCAGCCGCCAGGAACCTTGAGAGAAGACATCCAGTCATTTGGGATTCCTTTTGCATTCAACTGTGACAGTGTATAATTGCCTGCTCCAAGTGTTTTTGCTGCTCCACCATAGTTTATATCCGCATAAAATGTCACTTCATTTGTTGGTGTTGGTGGTGGTGTAGTTCCGCTGCCGCCTTTCTCCCATAAAGCGGGAACATTGGATGGTTCCCAACCTACGAGGGAAGTATGTGCCTGACGACAGGTATAAGTGCTTCCATCATAGGTTACTGTATCACTTACTGCATATGCAGTATTTGGAGCCCATGCTCCTCTAGCGGCTGCGCTCACCGGTAAGACCAGGTAAAATGTAGATACGAATACTGCTAAAACTACCATAAGAGCTTTAAAAGAAAACTTTTTACTAACCATTTTCAGACCTCCTTGTATTTTATTTCTGCAGCTCACTCATGAGGTGAACCACAGGCTTAACTGTACTATTTCAATGCATCAAAGTAAGCACGGTAAGTCAATTCAACAAGTTCATCATTATTTCCTTGATACTGTATTTCGCTCCCATGTAGAGGTATATTTCTTAACCGTAGATGTCCATTTTGGATATATCATCATTTTCACTATTTGCCCTAATAATATTTAGATTATTACTGGAAACCATCAGTACAAATACTGTTAATAAAGTTAAAAGTCTTTTTAATTTTTAGCATATATAACTTCCTATTAGCTAATAGATATGATACTCTCAACACAATCATTGTATACCATTTATTTACATATTGCAACACGAAATGGTATAATTAGGTATATATTACCATGAAGTAATTTAATAACAACACAAAATGCCATTTTGTAAATCGAGATGATGTTTGTAACCGAAGCGTGTTTTAATTCTGATTGCCCAATCAGGGTTTTCAGTTCATCAACCGTCTGAAGGAAACGTTGGCCTCTACTCAAATTTAAGCAGTCCGGCAATCGTGTTCTTAAATGCCTTTATTATATTTATTTACGGCTCTTGTCAAGCGACTTCTCATATTTTATTGTCTGATAATATTTTAAAGTCGGCTGACTATCTATGTTCTATGAATAATCTTTATGCACATTAGAAATTTTGGTTACGGACGTAGTCAATTATTTCGTGAGCGGCGAAGCTATTGCCGCCGGCTTCACTCATTGCTTGTTGAAATATTTGTACGGTCTTTTTGACTTTAACATCATTCATCACATCAAAGGCGGTACATCTTAAGTTCTCGGAGGATAGCTTCTTTCTATTCAGCCTTTTTCCCAATCCAAGTTCATTGACTCTATTTGCAACAGTTGGCTGGTCATTACCCACTGGTACAACCAGCATGGGCACTCCATAATATATAGCTTCGTTTACGCTATTCATTCCCCCGTGGGTAATAAACAGAGAAGTATGCTGCAAAACCTCCAATTGCGGAACAAAGGAGTAGACCCTAAAATTTTCGGGTATTTGCCCAAGTTTTTTTAGCGGAATGTTTTGCCCGACAGATAGAATGACTGTGACATTCTCACAGGCAAATGCTTCAAAGCATTTTTTATAAAAGGATATAGAATCGTTGAGCAATGTGCCAAGTGATATGTAGATAAGCGGGTTTCTTATTTCATCAAAAGCTATATGTACATTACTGTTCCTATGTGAAATGGAGGGGCCTATAAACTTATAATTCGTATCAGGGAATTCCTTATTGAGTATTTGAAATTCCTTAACTGTATAAACATAGTTCAGCTCTGGTAAGTTAGAAACGATTTCATCTATAATATCATTTGTTCTCAAATCAAACTTTTTGCATATAACCTGTGACAGCAGTCGATACAACAGCCTGAATCTGAAAATACTGGTCATGTAAAGGCCACCCGTCTTTGCAAACATATTAAGTATATTCTGGTTTAATGCAAATGTGGAGAAAAGACGAACAGATGGTTTTTGCAATTTGTCCGCAAGACTTTTTCCGACAAAAAATAAAATTTCATAAATAATACAGTCATAGTCCGAACCTATGCGCAGCGCAGTATTATAAGCCGCCCGCCAACTTTTTATTTCTTTTTGAGTTGGACTTAGTGTGTCAGGGTAATCATCATATGCAACAAACCCGGCCCCTGTAAGAATTACCCTTTCTCTCCACTCAGGAGCTTGAATATAGGTGACTTGACAGCCCTGATTAACTAATTCTTTAGCCAAACCCAGCGTAGGATTTGTATGTCCGGAAAAAGGTAAGTTTATCATCAATATTTTAAGCTTTTGTTCTTTAATTTCCATAATGTATACCCTCATCCAGAAAAGGTTTATATAAATCCTTGATGCGTTTCATATCTTCTTCCTCAATAATTGGCGTCCCAATCTTCTCCAACATGAACAATAGAAAGTCTAATCTGCTGGATACCTCAGCAAAACTTCTTTTAAATAGTACAGGGTCAAGCCAAACATCTATACATAATGCGAGAATTTCCGCTAATTCTTTGGGATAGGAGCATTGGAATTCTCCCATGTCCACACCTTGCTTTATTATTTGTGATACAAAAGGAGCAATAATATTATTCAGGTTGCGTATTTCGTCCAGCAATGCGAAAGGAATCTTTTCTATCCAACTATAATGTATCAATTGTTTCTGAACATCATTATTGGCAGTGTATGTAATTATTTTGGAGATTTTTTCTTTAGCTGTTAATGAATCATCTGCAACTAACCCTTCGAAAAAAACATTTACCTGAAGTTGAGCTTCTTTTGTGACCGATTCCAATATTTCTTGTTTACTTTTAAAATGGTGATACATTGCACCTCTTGATAATCGCGTAATATCTATAATGTCTTGAGTTGTAGTCGCTTCATAACCTTTTGTTGCAAACAAGGAAAATGCCCCTTTGATTATTTTCTCTTTCGCACTTTTTGTTTTTTCTTCTCTTTTCATCTTCTCCTCCATAAAACAAACAGACTGACTGTTTGTTTTATAATACAATTTTTCCCTCCGGCTGTCAAGGGCAATAAATCACAAATATATAATTAACTCTCCTAAGATGAAAAGCAATGCTATTAAAAAGGGCATGAAATGATCTGCTGTTGATTCGTTTTTACTATTCGCTCTATAAACCTTAACCCCGATAACATATAATACTAGCTCAAATGGAAAATCCTGCCATTTCCAAATTCAAATTTTCCTCCTGCCCCTATTTCGAAATGTTTCTTTGCAATACCTAAATCAATCAAATCCATTGAATAATCATCCGCAATTTGAGCACTTAAGATGTTGTTCTCATACTTAAATATTGCTTTTTGTGTGTTTTTGGCACTTGGGGCGAGTAATACAGCTTTCATTCCGTTTTGTACCCATTGAGGCAAAGGTTGATCGCTTATGATTCTCTCTGCTATGCTCTTTACTTTTCTATGTGTAGCTGACCGCACCATTTTTTCTGTTAGTGAGGGAACTGCCACTTTACCTACTACGACAACACAAGCCAATTCCTCGCCACTATCAATAGTTAATTCATCCTTATCAAAGGTGCCTCCAACCCAACATGTTCCCAAACCTAAATCAGTTATAGCAAGAACTAAATCTTCTCCGTAATATCCAACCTTTTCCTTTAAATCTTTCTCCTCTTTCTTGCCTTTCATCAATATAAGAGAACGCACATTGGTAAATAGTCCATAACTTTTTCTTAACTTCTGAAAAGCACCGCTTCCATCCTCCATGAATGCCATTGTTAAACCGGATGCTTCATTTAATTGGTTAGTCAGAAAAATGATTTTTTCCTTTTCCTGATCTGTAATCGGCTCCTTTTCAAACTTTCTCCGTGAAACTCTATTTTCTATCGCACTGCGCATAAAATCACCTCCAATTATTCTTATATATTTGCTTCTATCGCCATTCAATATCAGCCTTTTTCCTAGGAACTGTCCGCATATATTTAACATCGGGATATCCGATTGCAAGACAAGTCACTACATTTTCTTGTTTGGTAAGACCAAGCTCTTTTCTAATCCTCTTGTTTCGTTTTGCCGCTACAGTGAAAAAGCCGACATACAATGTGCCAAGCCCCATAGCCTCGGCCATCAATTCCATACTCATCGATGCAAGTGAGGCATCCACATCATCATCCGAAATAATAAAAATGACTGTTGGCGCTCCATGGAAAAAGAAGCCCGGTTCTAATTTGTATCCGCTTAGATCATAAGGCAGCTTGACAAATTTGCTCACGACTTCCGCCAGACGTTTTCGCTTCCGGAATGTTTTCAGTGCGTTATTTTCAAACATAGGAATGCTTTTTTGTGCAACGATGTATCTTATCCTTTGCTTATTGCTGCCGGTAGGAGTAAATCGTCCTGCTTCTACAATTTTCTTAATTATCTCCTTTTCGACCTGCTCATCCTTATAGTGCCTTACCGACCGTCTGAACTGTATTGTGTTGAGCAGAATATCTTCATCAATACCGAAGATGTTTTTATCATATGTTTTGACTTCATTCATATCATATCCGCTCATAGTAAAAGCGTCTTTTGGACATATAGCAACGCAATGGCCGCATTCAAGGCATTTTTCAGCCAGCATTACGGCTTTCCCGTTTTGCAGCACAAGCACGTGGTGAGGACAGTCTTTACAACATAGCCCACAGCCAATACATTTTTCTATATCAATTTTTACGGTACTATTCCTATTCATTATTCACACCTCAATATTCTCATTCACACAGTCGATTTCGTCACTATATGAAAATTGCTTCTTTCCCCTTCCAAAGAAGGATATGGAAACTCGCTAAGCTCTTTGATATAACCAACGGCATATCATATTTGAGTACCATCTTAAGGCCGCCGTCTTTTAACTCAAAATCAAATGTTCAATATCCAAAACCAATTTTTTTAATAAATTTAATTTCGCAGAAACATTGATATAATAGTAGTTTTTAGCCCCTTCTTCTCTCATTCTTACAATCCCTGTATCCTTCAATATTTTCAATTGATGTGATACGGCAGGGCGCGAGAGGTGTGTTTTTGCCGTAATTTCGCCAACACGCATTCCGCTTTTGCAATCGGATTCCATTAAAACCAGAAGTATTATCTGGCGTGTTTCATCTCCAATTGCTGTCAAAACCGATTGTGCATTCTTAAAATCTTCTTGTATCATCTGAATTTGTTCTTTTTTATCCATAAACAGCACCTCACCTTGTCTGTTCTTTGGTTCGCACCAATAAACTAATATATTCATAATACCCCTGAAAAAGAATAAATACAACATTGAGAAAGCAAGACGAGACGAACTTTTTTCTTCTGCTTAAATATAGAAAAACAGCCCACAAATCTTGATAGTTCAAAACTACTCGACAAATTCTATTTGCCTGTGTGTTCTACCTTTAACTTCTCGATGTAATCTCAAATTTCTTGTCCAATCTTATTAAGTCCAGATTTTCATTTTCAGCCTCACTTCACCCTTTGTCATGGCAATTTTCCTTGCTGCCGTAATCACTTACTGCGCAGAACCTTTTGAAATTCTCTGTAGTCAATTTTCTGGTCCAGTTTATTTATGGCACTTAAAATCTGCTCAAATCCTTTGTTATTCTTGAATAAAGTTATCCTTTCGATACGATTCGGATTTTCATTCCAAAACTTTATTTGAATATTACTTGTATTTCTTCGCAATATATGCGGTGCATCCATACGGGTTATACAAAGTAGATCCCGGACCTGATTTCCATTCAGGCATTCTTCAATTTCCTCTTTTGCCTCTTTACTATTTAAAAATGCTTCCTGTGTTCTCTCGGCTTCACTTATTTGTTGAATTTTCTTGCTATTATATATAATTCTTCCGAGCTTTGTGAACGGCATCCTGTTATTCTGATATATCCTCCGGTCTATACTAAGATAATAGAGAAAACCATCCATTGTTATTACAAAACCCGTTGTCTTTTGCAGCTTTATATTACTCCTGGCTGCTCTCCAGATCAGAACTCCGCTCCAAAATAATACAGTCGCAACTGTTATGTAGGCCAATTCGTAATCTGGCGGCAGCATATCCGCCAAAGCCGGTATTGATAATAATGTTCCTACCATCATTATAATTCCCACAATATACCTTATCATAACCAGCGGATGAATGTTCTCACAAAGGTATAATGACTGAATCCACTGTGGTTGTGACACATTATCAGGCACACTCGGTTTTTGAAACCGGATTGCGGCCGGAATCGGAGCCTTCTGCTGGGATATTGATTTTTTTGCCGGTCTTCTCTTTGCCTTTCTTGTCTCCAGCGTTAGCTTTATCTGCCCACTCCATTTTTTTAACCGCTTATAAGCCAGACAGAAGCCACCAACAGCAAAACACAATAAATTAATTATAATGAGACTATAATAACCATTTGAAAGCGTACTTAGAGAAGCATCCGCATAAGTCTGGTAAACCATAATGGTAGCAAATACAATAAACAGCATTAATATTGTTCCTATAATCGTAAAAATAGTACCAATTTTCTTCATTTTTATGTCCTTTCCCTTCCCTTTTCTTAAGGTACAAAACTGCATGGTATATCTTTTGAACAGATTGTTCTTATCCATCTGCTTCCTGATGTATGATAGCAGCTGCAGTGCTATGGACTGCATAAACAGCTTGCCTTCAATCTTCCAGATGTCTCTGCGCACAACATCCTGAAAAATCAACATTGTATTATGACCAAATTTCTGCTGCAATCCTTTAGTAAATAAGCCGCGTTTACTACTGTAAACAAAATAAAAATTGGACAAATGAATAATAGCAACATCCCTAATGCCTTATAGTTTTTTCATATTTTACTACAAATTGTCACTAAATGATATAAAAAGATGCCCTTTAAGCCTAGTGGGGCCTTAGCATTCAAAACTTAAATCGTGAAATTTACCTTCTATTTCTGGAAGTATGGATTTTTTCGTCAACAGAATGCGAAACAATCCCCCTTTTTGAATTATCATAAATCTGCTTTTTTATAAATCTGCATAGATATAGTTGCAGATACCGCCAAAATAATAATACTAAATAAAATGACACCACCTAATAATATTGTAGGACTAAGCATGTCAAGAAAACTTAAATATATACCGCTTTTAATTTCTATAAATTGTGGAAATGCAAAAGAAGATGCCATTATAATAATTATAAAAAAGATTTTTGTTTTTTCAAATCCTAATTTATAATGCACAGGCAAATAAATACTAAGGATTAAAGAAATTACCAGAAATAACATAACAGGCATTGTAAATCCAAAAGTACCTAATCGTGGAAACATAAGTGTTTCAATTCCAAAGACCAAGCAACACACCAAGTAAATAATCAGGCAGAAAATATATCTTGATAATACAACGTCTTTACGAGGATACGGCAAAGCACATAGCAAAGCCGACGCTTTAGGATATTGAGTTTCTTTCAAGGATACATATTGTAAAAGCATAAATACTGAGTAAATCGTTATTAGAACGAAGCCCAATATTCCTGCATATTCCGGAAGTCTCCAAACCAAAAACAAAGGAAAGATAATATATATAGTTATCATAATCAGCACATATTTTTTAACAAGCAGAAAGTCTTTTCTTACCAATTGAAATAACATTATTTTTTACCTCCTTTGATATTGCACAGCATAACATCTTCTATTGTTGTACGTTCTGTAATAGCGTCCGGCATAGCTTTTTTGATATCTTCAAGCTGGTTAGTAATACCTGTGAATCCGAAAGCAGTTTTACTGATATTCACAAATAATTTTTCCGTATCCTTCGTGAGGTCTTTCAAATCACTTTTGACTATTCTATAACTGTCAAGCAGAATATCCTTTTCCTCTTGAAATATGATTTTTCCGTTGTCAATCATTATCAACATATCAGCGATTTTATCCAAATCAGATGTTATATGTGTTGAAAAGAAAACACCTCTTCCACCATTATTCATAAATTCCTTTAGTATATCGAGAAGTTGACTTCTAATAAGAGGATCAAGCCCGCTTGTCGGTTCGTCCATAATCAACAGTTCCGCTTTGTGGGATAGAGCAAGGGCTAAAGCGTATTTCATACGCATACCCTTTGAAAGCGTATTGATTTTCTGTTTTGGGCCTAGAGAAAATCTATCAAGATATATTCTGTACTTTGTTTCATCCCATGATTTATAAGCCGAAGCCACAATGCTTTTCATTTCTGACAGGCTCAATTCATCATAAAATCCTCCGCCGTCAAGAACAATCCCAATTCGCTCTTTTATCTGTTTTTCGTTTGTTTTCATATCCATTCCGAACAATCGGACATTGCCAGATGATTTTGAGGTCAAACCTAAAATTGTCCTTAGGGTGGTGGTTTTACCTGCTCCATTTATACCAATGAAGCCAGTAATACAACCCTCTGGTAACGAAAATGAAATATCTTGCAAAGAGAAGTTCCCGTAAGATTTATTCAAGCCACTAATTTCTAAAATGTTTTCCATTCTTATTCCTCCTCAAATAGAATATTCATCATTTCATTTAATTCCTGTCTGCTAATTCCGAGTGATTTTGCCATTTGTATCATATCCTGCATTTTTTGTTCTACAAGACGGCGTTTTGAATCTCGTAGTAGCTCAATATTACTTGTAGAAACAAATGTCCCAATACCTATTTGACTATTAACAAATCCTTCTTTTTCCAAATCATCATAGACCCGTCGAATAGTTAAAACACTCACCTTCAAATCATTTGCAAACGCCCGAATAGATGGTAAAGTATCACCTTCTGCTAATTCGCCTTTTAAGATAGCGTCTATAATTTGGTCTTTAATTTGTTGGTAAAGAGGACTTTCAGAAGTATTTGAAATTAATATTTTCATATCGTCCCTCCTTAGTGTGATGCTTTCACATACACACTATACACTGTGACTACTTTGTTGTCAATACCATTTAATGATGATAGAGGACTATGAATATTGTAAAAAAATATTGCATATTGCAAACAATTGTTGTAAAGTATGTATGGAAAAGTAAGCAAAAGTAGGGAGGAACTGTAATACCCTATGTACAAAAATAAGCATACAAATATATGAACTAAGGAAAGGATGAAACTATTATGGAATATGTAGTTTTGCAAGTTACTTTAAAAGAAAAGTTTATTGGCACAGGTTCAGGCAACTTAACTGAATTAGAAAAAGTTATAAATGAACAAGCTGGTAAAGGGTATAGATTACATACTATAACTACTTCTTCAGCAGCCAGCAAAGGCCTGCTTGGCGGAGACAGAATTCAAGCTACACTAGTTTTTGAAAAATTGTAATCAATTGAACTCGCTTTCATCTCCATAACATGTAGGCGGATATCTGCTATGCAGGTGTGACCCCCATAGCTCTAGCTTCAAGAAAAAACCTCCAATGCTATAATAAGTGTAGGTTCGCCAACCATACCAAAATAGCAAAGGAGGAAATCAAAATTTAAAAGTATTAATCTTTCTGCCTTATTCTTTTATATATCAACCTTAATTTCAATATTTTAATCAATATGTAGTCATTTGTATCTACTAGTATATTTTCATTTCTTTTTACAGCTATATACTCCTCTTTCTTCTGATATATCCATAGCTTACTGTAAGCAGCACAGTAATGATCATATCAGGAAATGTACTTCCCACGACAAAATCCAGCTGCATAAAGTAGCGGTATAAGACAAAACCCATCAGCCAGATGATACATCTGCCTAAATCAAACTTTCCATTGCTGCTGTCATTTTTTAAGATAAAGTAGTCTGCAATCTGAATAGCAATCATCGGTGCAAACACGGAACCAATCAAATACAGGAATCCTGTAATATCATCCATCGGATAAAATACTGCACCGGCCATACCAAGTACTGTTACAAGAATAGCAGCTTTTTTTCCGTTAATTTTACTCCATATAGTCTCTGAAGATATTCCGGCAGAATAGGCATCCAAAAACGTTGTGGTAACAGTTGAAAACACAACGATGAGAAGCCCTGCAATACCCAGTCCGGCTTTTACCATGATCGCAGCAATATCATATTCTCCTGTGTAAATTGCTGCTCCCATTCCGATGGTATACATAAAACTACTTACAACTCCATAAACAGCTGCACTGGTCAATGTTGCTGCAACAGGTTTTTCTGCAATCCTCGTATAATCGCTGATTAATGGCAGCCAGGACAATGGCATCGCCACTGCAAGTTCTACTGCCGCGCCAAAGCCTATGTTACCTTCCATCTCAAAAATTGGTGCAGCACCTGTAAAGAAAATCAGCCTGCATAAAAGCAATGTCAGCAGAAAAAGCAGTGTCATGGCAACGACATTTATTTTTCCAAGATTTGTGATCCCCACCAGAATCCATACAATAATCAGTCCTCCAATAACCAGACACCAGATCCATTTTCCTGTTTCCATAATTCCATTAATCGAAACAGCACCGTCATAAATCATAATACCTGTCCAGCCAACCAGCTGAAGTACATTTAAAAATGCAAAGAATTTGCTGCCCCATACTCCAAAACTTCTTTTTGTAGTTTCCATTGCAGACAATCTGGTCTTACCGCCAATAATTCCGGCCAAGAAGAACATGGTACATCCTATCACATGGCCAATCAGAATTGCAATAATACCTTTTACCATTCCAAGGGGAGCAAAACAGGTTCCTGTTAGAATCTCAGCCAATGAAATAGCTGCTCCAGCCCAAATCAAACCATTATTTAAAACCGAGGTACGTTTTTCCATTTACTTTATCTCCTTGTACTCGCCGCTAATCGCAAATGCATGATTCATAGGACCGCTGCCTTTTCCCAAATCCAGCATGGCCGCCAGTGCACCGGAGATATAATTTTTGGCATATTCAACTGCTTCTGTCATTGTATAGCCCTTTGCCAGATTGGATGCTATCGCACTTGATAACGTACAGCCTGTCCCATGTGTATTCGGATTATGGATACGCTTTCCCTTAAACCACTGCTTACCCTCACCGGTAAACAACAGATCGTTTGCATCATTCAACTGGTGTCCGCCCTTTAAAAGCACATTGCAGTGAAAGTTCTGATAAATCAATTCTGCTGCCTTTTCCATATCCTCCCCTGAATTAATCGGGAACCCTGCAAGGACCTCTGCCTCCGGTATATTGGGTGTAATGATATTTGCTTTCGGTAATAGTTGTTCCTTTAGTACCTCAATTGCTTCCTTAGAGATTAATCTTGCCCCGCTTGTGGCAATCATAACAGGGTCCACTACAATGTTAACCAATTCAAATCTGGTAATGGTCTCTGCGATTACTGAAATCAGCTTCCCCGAAGAGACCATTCCAATCTTGATGGCATCCGGACGAATATCCGTAATGACATCCTCCAGCTGTTCCTTTAAAAACTCCGGTGTTACTTCCATAATTCCTGTCACACCGGTTGTATTCTGTGCCGTCAATGCCGTAATTGCGCTCATGGCATATACTCCATTTGCAGTCATTGTCTTAATGTCTGCCTGAATTCCGGCGCCTCCGCAGGAATCACTTCCTGCGATTGTTAATGCTGTTCTCATTTCATTTTCCTCTTTTCTTTCTGCATTAATTTTCTATAGCGGAAAGAAGTGGTGCCCCCGATTTTCCGCTTTGTTACTATAATATCCGAAAAATATCCTCCATAAATTCAGCGCTAAGCTGCCTGGTATAAAAGTCAGCAATTGACATAATCTCTGTCTGGTCTTTGCCGCTGGCCTCATCATAGACTCCGGCCGTGGGATAACCATAGGCAGAAGCCGTTCGCAATGCATGCAGCGCATCTTCCACAACAATTGTCTCTTTTGTAGGTGAATTCATCTTTTTTTGCGCTGCGATATAGATATCCGGCCGGTCTTTTCCTGCTCCGATTTGTGTACAGGTCAGAATATCCAAAAAATATTTTTTAATATCCAGTCTTTCCAGTGCAGCCTCCACTGCCTTACTATCCGAGGATGTGGCGATAATCATTGGTACCTTCCTCTGTGAAATCCATTGCAAGGTTTCCTTCACTCCGGGTTTTGGTTCCAGTTTGTCTCTGTAAAAAGTTTCAAGCAGCTTACTGATTCCATCGAGTATCTCCTCTTCCCCTGGCATAGGTGCATACTGTTGTTTCAGGTACCTCGCCCCTTCCGCCATGCTCATGGCAAATATCCTCTGGCTTAAATTTTTCTCCGGTACAAGTCCAAGGCTTTCCAGGTACCATTCCGAAATATGACTCCACATAGGCATAGAATCTAACAATACCCCGTCCACATCAAATATCACGCCTCTAATCATGAATGACTTCCTTTGTTTTTTCTTTTAATTCACGTGCAGCTTCTTCGATATCCGGCTTTGCAAAGATTGCGCTGATAACAGCAATGCCTACAATACCTGACCCTTTCAGTTCCTGTACATTCTCTCTTGAAATTCCACCGATTGCAATAACCGGTATTTTTACCGCTGTACAAATAGCTTTTAAGGTTTCATGGTTGACGTTTTCTGCATCGTCCTTAGAGCCTGTAGGAAAAACCGCCCCGACTCCAAGATAATCAGCGCCATTTTTTTCTGCCAGAATAGCCTGTTCTACCGTTTCCGCTGATACCCCAAGGATTTTATCCGGCCCAATCTTTTCCCGTACCGCTCCTGCCTCCATATCACTTTGGCCTACATGTACACCATCTGCCTTCATTTCTAATGCTATCTCCACATTGTCATTAATGACAAAGGGAACGCTGTATTCTTTACAAAGCTCCTGTACTTCGATAGCTTCCTGCAGAAAATGTCCTTTGTCCAAATGCTTTTCTCGCAATTGGACAAATGTTACCCCGCCCTTTATTGCCTTCTCAACCTGACTGTACAGGGTCTCATTGCCAAGCCATGTACGGTCAGTTACTGCGTATAGAAGAAGCTCTTCTCTTTTTATCTGCATTTTTCTATATCTCCTTTTGCAAAACTTCGTACTTTGCACCCTTTTCCAAGGTTTCGCCATCCATATGATAAATCGCATCAATAATACGATTACGATAAGTTGAATTGCCATCCTCCGGTTTCATATAGCTCCAGGCAATTTCACCTGCAAGCCCCATGGCACATACAGCAGCAGCTGCTGCCTTTAGCGGTTCATCCGGATTTGCTGTAAGAAATGCAGTCATCAGTCCGGAAAGCTGGCATCCGGTTCCGGTAATACGTCCCATTTCAGGTCTGCCATTACGAATAACATAACAATAATGCCCATCAGATACCAGATCAATTGCTCCTGTAACAGCAATCACACTTCCGATTTTCAAAGAAAATCCTTTTACAAATGCAACAGCATTTGCTAGATTATCCTCTGTTACTTTATCTGCTATATCGGCATCAACACCCTTGGTGCTGCCACTGCCTAAAGCAAGTGTCTTGACCTCGGATATATTGCCTCGGATGGCAGTAAATTTAATCTGCTTTATTAATTCAAGTGAAGTATTTGTCCGCAAGGTGCTTGCTCCCGCTCCGACAGGGTCAAGGAGCACCTGGTGATGCAATACATTTGCCTTTCTGCCTGCAAGAAACATTGCTTCAATTGACCTCTGATTCAAGGTTCCAATATTAATATTCAACCCTCCGCAGATGCTTGTAATCTCCTCTACATCCTTTGGTTCATCTGACATAATCGGACTTCCGCCACATGCCAGCAGTACATTTGCTACATCATTTACAGTGACATAATTGGTAATGTTATGAACCAGCGGCATTGTGTTTCTTACATTTTCCAAACAGTTCTTCATTTTATGTTTTCCTTCCCTTCTTTTGTTTGACTGGAAACTATTCCCTGTATTTTTCCCATGTCCTTCCGCCCGGCAGGATTTTTTTCGCAACAGGATTATTCCGGTTGCATAAAAAAACTGCATATCACCAATATAGTGATATACAGCTTATACTCTGCTTTATGATCCCTACGTTGGCATTATCCAAATCAGGTTATGGGTCGAAGCAGACCAGCTTCCTCTCAGCCCATTACTATGAGCTCCCCTGTTTAAGTTTTCAATCCAAGAATAATAGTATAGCTTTTTGCTATGGAATTCAAGACCTAATTATGAAAATATAGAAAACTTGGAACATACTCTCTTTACGTTTCATATTTTTTCCAGAAAACGCTTTCCTCATCAAAACCACCAATGCGGCAACCTTCCCATATTTCATACTGCTATTCATTTTATGCCCAATCCTGCATAGCAATATCCAATCGAAAACACGCCAAAGTCATCCTTCTACACCTGATATATTCTGCAATTGGTGTTCCTGTCAGAAAAGAGAGTAAACGCTGAAAGTGAAATACGGATACTCCCAGCATTTTTGCTGCT
Source organism: Anaerocolumna xylanovorans DSM 12503 (assembly GCF_900143645.1). GTDB lineage: Bacteria > Bacillota > Clostridia > Lachnospirales > Lachnospiraceae > Anaerocolumna > Anaerocolumna xylanovorans. The sequence goes on from NZ_FRFD01000011.1 coordinate 122,159, forward strand.
TCATCATACTTAATATCATTACACATATTTTCTTCAATATAATTTATAAGATAAACCCGAGTCAAAAATCAAATTTAATATCAGGAAGCAATGTCTCAAATAAATCAAAGACGATAACTCTAACTTTTACTATAAGATTCCTCCATAAATTCTTATTTATCGTTATTCATCCATCACACATAGTTTCGAATATCTGCCCATCTATGCTAATTATTTCATCAATGAGGATCGCTGTACCGTCAGTCATAACAACCACCCGTTCATATAAATCTATCTTTTTAGCCGTACCGGCAGCAGTAACATAGGCACCGCCATTCTTCTTCGCATCCGGCTGAAAGTAGGTAATTACGATTTCAGGATGCTCTTTGATCCGATCTGCTATGATTTGCAGCCTTTCGCTCAAAACGTCCTTCATATATTCGTCCAATTTTACTCTCTCGTCAGTCAGTCTTGCGGTTTCTTTGATGGCGGCATCATAGCCGGTCAGTGCGGCGAAGGGGGAAAACTGAGCTGCTCGGTCAATAGCTGTCATATGAGGACGTGTCGCAGAGACATGGTGTGGTAGATTAATAATATCTTCATATGTCTTCGTCATGCTTTGTGCCCTCCAATCTGCCTGTTCCGGTCTACTGTGGTAGCGCCTTCCTCCAGATTCATTCCCTTTAGAATGGCGTTCTTGCCGTGCTTCTTTTTTATCTCCAGCATCGCTTGCTGCATCTTTTTTTCTCGTGCAAGCTCGGCTTCTTCCTCCTCTTTTTTCGCCTGTACAGCCGCGTAATCCGTAAAAAGATCAAGCTGTTCAAAGTTGTCCGTCTTTTGAATAGCTGCCTCATCAACAACATGATTTGCTGTGATGTTGACTCTTCTAATCAGGAGATTTTTATCAACGATGCGTTCAAACAGCTCTGTAACGGCATCCAGTATTAGCTTTGTAGAGGAGGTCTGCCTGCCAAGATTTATTGAACCATGTGCGGCTTTCGGAAGGTTGCGTCCGTAGCGGTCAGTAGTGATTTCCCCGTGATATGATTTCTTTCTCTCCGGGTTTGTTAGATTATCGATATCATACCCGACCGTCAAAACAAGCTGGTCGGTCACAAGCCTTTTATCCACCAGATCAAGTACCAGCAGATCAGTCATTTCCCGCACGATCAGCTTCGCTTTGTCAAAAGCATAAGCACAGTGCAGCACCTGCCCTGACCCAATACTGTTTGTGCTTGGTTTATACGCTTTAATATCGGCAATTGTGCATGGCTCCCATCCCCACGCATGGTCGATCAGCAATTCAGCGTTGATGCCAAACAGCTTGTACAGTAAATCCTCGTTGTAGTAATCGGCAGGTTTACCGAGAGAGCAGCTTGCAATATCTCCCATCGTAAGGAGGCCATGCTCCTCCAGTTTCTTGGCATATCCCTTTCCAATGCGCCAAAAGTCTGTTAGAGGCCGATGTGACCACAGGGAGCGACGGTAGCTCATTTCGTCCAGCTCGGCAATACGCATACCGTTATTATCAGCCGGTATGTGCTTTGCCTGAATATCCATAGCAATCTTACTAAGGTACAGGTTTGTGCCAATTCCTGCCGTTGCTGTAATGCCGGTTGTTTTAAGTACATCCATGATAATTTTCCTGGCAAGCTCACGGGCTGAAAGATTGTAGGTGTTCAGATAATCGGTGGCGTCAAGGAATACCTCGTCGATGGAGTAGACATGAATATCTTCGGGCGCGATGTACTTCAAATAGATATTATAAATCTGTGTGCTGTACTCTATATAATACGCCATCCTCGGTGGAGCAGCAATGTAGTTCAACTTAAGACCCGGTGAAGATTTCAATTCAGTATCGTTGCAGGAAATGCCGGAAAAAACTCGCCCCGGTGCTTTGCGCAGCCGTGCCGCATTTGCTTCCTTGACCTTCTGTACGACCTCAAACAGCCTCGCCCTACCGGAAATACCGTATGCTTTGAGGGAGGGAGAAACGGCGAGACAGATGGTTTTTTCGGTGCGGCTTACGTCAGCGACAACAAGGTTAGTAGTCAGCGGATCAAGCCTTCGTTCAATACACTCGACCGAAGCGTAGAAAGATTTTAGGTCGATTGAGATGTAGGTTCTGTTCTTCATGTTTATTCTCCGGTCTCCTCCTTCAAGAATTATCTGCTCGTCAAAATTCTTGTTAATTGTTATTTCTGTTCAATAAGTCTCTGTTTTGAGAGATTGTGGGCTAATGTGTTCCTATTATGTTCATTATTTATATTATTTTGCGTAACTTTCCTTACTTACAGGATAAAGCTCTGTTTCCCAGCTTTCCAATGGTGGCTGAACAGTATAACTAACTTCAAAGTAGCTTCTAATATACTGTGCTGCCCGTTGCTCACAATATTTGTAATTTATAACACTTCCATCTTTGTCCAGCTCCAAATTATTCATAAATATTGCAAAAGCCTGCTCCACAAAACTGCTTTCCTCTTTCATTGTGGAATCAGTATAATCAATTCCCTCTAAAATAGGGTAGCCCAATGTTCCATGCGCAAACCAATAACTGAATTGGCGAACAGCGCCACTAATATACATACTGACTTTCAAAGCCTATAGCCTCCATTTCTCATTATATAAATTTGAATTTACTGCGTTCGTTTCGATATTTCGTTCTCTATAAAGACTTTGGAAATATACATTGCACTTATGATAGGGTCGAACCGCCTGTATTGAACAGTTCCCTCACCATACTTGATTTGAGCTTTCTCGGTTTTGTTTATGATTGAAAGCACAGGTGCTAATGCTTTTTCTAAATCTGGTTGAGTATACATCCCAATATTACTATCATTTTCTATCAAATCCTTTGAAATATACAAAGCTTTAATTCTATTCTTTAAGAGAGAATACTGTGATGTACCTTCTCCAAATTTTAATTGCATCTTTTCACACTTGTCGATGGTAGAGGATATGAGCTGTAACGCAGCATCTAATTCTTTTTGTGAATAATTTTCCACGTATTTCTCCTTTAAATTTGAAATTATAGAAATGTCTTAATTCTCTTTTACAAAATTGAGAGCTATGTCCACTTTGCATAATGCTTATTTTGTGTGTTCTAAATCAATTATCAGTTTGCAGAAAGTTGGCTGTCAATATTTTCTTTGGTAAAATCGTACCAAATTGCATCTTTTTTGTCATCTTGACTTTTTATAAAATTTTCCAATGTTCCAGTTCAGCATAACGTGTGCGCTATTAACTGCCTGGATTGCACCTTTTCGAGCAGTTGAAATCATATCACTAATTTTATTACAAATCTCTTCGTAATTTTCAGGCCAAGAGAACTCTGTTTTTTGAAATTGAACATCAGGCAGCGTCAAATGAAATTACATTGTTAACCCTCCTGATCTTTTAATCAAAAATTGTAAACAATAAAACCCTCAAGTGCCTTTGCATTTAAAGGCTTTGTTCATTACAATTTTCTTTTATTATAGTTGCCGGAAATTGAACTGTCAAATTGAATTACAGCTCAAAATATTTTATCTGCTACTCCCTTACACCCCATATGCATTCCTTTCTCATATCGAATAAAAAATGAATACTTTTGCCAATTACACAAACAATACTAAAAAATAGTGCAAAGGAGTTATTGATAAATGAGTATTGTAGGAAAACCATTAAACAATTATCAGCAGTGTATTGATGTGTGCCTGCGTTGTTTTCAGGCATGTCACGAGTGCGCTGTATTATGCTTGCAGGAGCCAGATGTTGCTCAGAGAACCACCCATATTGCTATGATGATGGAGTGTGCGAGTGTCTGCAAGGAAGCAGCTTGCCTGATGACAATGAATGCAAAGCACGCCAGGGAATTCTGTAAGATATGTGCTACCATCTGTGAAGAATGTGCTACAGGATGTACACAATTCAAAGATGAACACTGCCAGCAATGTGCTGATGAATGCAAAAAATGTGCCGTAGAATGCAAAGCAATGTAAGATAAAAGTTAAACGGAGAGAGTTTCAAGTTCCGTGTAAACTCTAAAAACTAATGTAAAATATGTTGATAGTTATTAAGGGCAGAACCAGTTTCTTTTGGTTTCTGCCCTTGTTTGTATTATAAAACAATTTTTGGACATGCCAAGAAAACTATCGGAAAATCCTGATATAAGCGTTTTTCCTTACGATAAAAAATTCCGCCATGGTAATAGCGGGTGCGCAAATAATTATTATAATGTTTGAAATTATTATTTCTCGTCTTCTGTAAAACATCTAAATTCTGAAACACTTGGTATTTACAGCAGCTTTCTGCTAATGAAATTTGTCAGGCTGCCTACTCGGTCAATTTCTAGCCGAATTACATCTCCATCTTCCAAAAAAACACCATTCTCCATTCCACAACAGTTCGGTATCGTTCCAGTTGCCATAAATTCTCCGGCATACACTTTTTCTCCTTTAGAAGCATAGGCAATTGCTTTTCCAACTGAATGATAAAATTCATTCAGCTGTCCTTCTGCGATTTTCCTGTCATTTATATACACTCTAGTCTTTAATGTATCCAGAACCGGGAGTACTTGATCTGCGGTAACGACCACAGATGAAATTGAACTTGCAAAATCTTTGGCTTTGCATGGTCCAAATCCAGTTTTCTTCATTTCATCTAATTGTACATTACGCACACTAAAGTCATTAAATACACAAAATGCACCGATTGCCTCATAGCCTTCCTGCTCAGTAGCATTCAATATATCCTTGCTGATAATTATCCCTAGTTCCAGTTCATAGTCCTTTACAGTAGCATATTGAGGAAATGTTATAGATTCACTATCACCTACAAAAGAGAGGATATTTCCTTTGTAATATACCGGATTGTCATACCATGGTTTTTGAGGATGAAAAGTGGGAAATGGTTTTCGTATGAAAGCTTCATAAATTTTTACAAAAGGCATCACCTGTGGCATCCAGCGTTTCGTAAATTCACGGGAACTGTTAATTAAATGCCTTTCGCAAAGCATGAAATCCCTATAAAACAATGGTTGGAATGGTATTATCTCTTCACCTTCCAAAGTAATCTCTGCATCATTTTCTTTGGCAAGTCGAATTAATTTTTCCAGCTCTGGCTGAAGAGTATCTATGTTTTTTAAAAACCCAATGAGATCATCGGAGACTCGTTCCAGCATATTCCGCTCCTCTGTTCCATTATCTGGTACTGCGTCCAATACTGCACGAAAGGTAATCCATGCATTATCTTTCCACACACAGAGAGAGTTCTTTTCACTCTGTTTCATCCTGATTTTTTTTAATCTCATACTATTTTACATTCCTTCCTTTGATATATATTTAATATTGAAACGCCGCATATTTGAACATGTTCAAATATGCGTAAAAGAATATCCACTTTAAGCAAAGTGGATATTCTCTTTAATCAGTAAAACCTTCTTCTCCTACCATAAAGGCCATATCAATAATATCTTCATACATTTCATGAATTCGTCCAGTAACCTGTTCTATTTCGATCTGATTAACATTAAATGTGCTTAAGCTAATTTCCAGAAAAGTGTTCAGCATCTGTTCATATGTAATATCCCTTTCCAGACAGCAGCTTACAATACAACTGCGCATTGCACCCTTTATCATTAAAGTACGGATATAATAATCTTCCATGGTGAAATTAGGATTATATTTCCGAAATAATTCATAAGATCTTTGTGAGGCACACATGGTCAATTGCTCTAGTATAGCATTGGAGCTATAGGCTTCATAATAAGATTCACACACTAATTTGTTCATTCTAACTGCTCTTAATTCTATTGCACACATAACAGCATACCGTAAAGCAGGACTTTCTTTTTCATCAAAACGTTCGTTCACCAGTTTTTCACACCGGTTAAACAATTCCAGAACTAGTGCTTGAAAGATATCTTCTTTATTTTTAAAAAAGTGATAGATACTTCCAGTTAACACCCCCGTTTCTTCCACAATTTGCCTGATAGTTGTTTTTTTGTATCCCTGCCTGGCAAATAATTCTTTTGCCGCCAGTAATATCTTACTCTTTACTTCTTCCAAATTTTCACCCCTGAGTGTTTGTTTGAACATGCTCAAATCGATAATAATATTATACCCTAATACTTATTTTGTCAAGGGCAAATACCCCTTAATCTTTACTGACGCTTTAATGTAACATCCCTCCGGGATAACTACTACAATCTATTAACTTTCTATAGTCCTTGGGCTGCAAAAGACAATAATATATACCCTGCAAATTTCATTATCTTTACCTGTCTTATCAAAAGCTCTACTATTTACCGTTCAATATAACATATCCGAGGCTGTAAATGCCACTTAGAATAGCTATGCTGTGATTTGAGAGTATAGACTGATGAGCTAATTAAGAATACATCTTTTTTTGCCTGCTATGAAGCATTTATTGCAGCTTGTGCAACGTGATTTTAGCTGGCCACTATTAAGCTTTGTAATTAGATCTGGTTCACTAATAAGAGGTCTGCACATCGATACCATATCTACTCCTGCATCCAGGGCAGCTTCCATATCATTAAAACCGCGTATACCTCCAACAACTATAACTGGAATATCTGTCTCTCCTTTTATTTCCATAGCCGCTTCAACAAAGTAATTGTGATCCGAATACTTCATATACTTATAATTAGAGCCACTAAATTCAACCGCTTCAACACCTAATAGCTTAAACTTAGGCATCATTTTCTTTAAATCATTTACATAAAGCTCATTTTCTTCGGCTGCACTTGTATTTATTTTCACAAAAACAGGGAAGCCTGTACCGCATTTATTTTTAATGCCACATATGATTTCTTCAACAATTAAAAATCGTCCTTCTGAGCTTCCACCATATTTGTCAGTTCGCTTATTAAAAGAGGGCGTTAAAAATTGGCATAATAAATAATCATGAGCACAGTGTATTTGTACACCGTCTAGCCCCGCTTGTTTAGCACGGAAAGCGGCACTTATAAAATCATTTTTTAAAGATTCTATTTCTGCTATAGTCATTTCTCTAGCTTTCTTTCCAGGTTCAAACTCAATTGCAGATGCACTTATTTTATCTTCTGAGTACGATTTTGCTCCCGCATGATTGATTTGTGCAATCACTTTTGTTCCATAGGGTCTGATTCCAGGCAAAATCCTGTTGACACCATCTATATGGAAATCTTCTGATAATTCATTTGAACCAGGTGCAGCAATACCCCTTTTAGATACGAAAAATTGACCAGCAATAATCATGCCCACTTCATTTGCTGCAAGTTCTTCGAACATCTCCAGTTCTGCTTCACTAATTGTACCATCCAAATTTCCTAACATACTGTGTGTTGCCGATCGCACAATTCTATTTTTAATGGTCATATTTTCCAATTTGATTTCACTAAATACTTTCATATTAATCCTCCATTTCGCTTTATCAAAATTTCATTTTCGTGGTACTGTTCCGTAATAGCATTTCAAGGGTCTCTTTTCAGGACTTAGTATACAATAGTTACAATGTATGCATTTTGACTGCCTTGTTTGCCTTCCCCTTAAATACACCGCCCTTATCGGCATGAAGCATAATCAACATTTATTTCTATTCAGTATAACCATTTAGTGCCGCCAAATCTTTCCATGAGATATCAGGATGGACATAGCGTCTTCTTTTTTGCGTTTTGTTCTTATAATTGATTGCCTTTGTGGGGCAGTTTTGAATACATGCAACGCATTGTTCACAATGGTGCCGAAACAGAGGTTTTCCGCCTTCTTCAAAATCAATGTTGTTTACCGGACAGACCTTCATGCAAATACCGCATTTCACACAATCATCTGATACATTAAACTTTTTATCCATATTTGGTAAAAAGTCGGGTAAAAAATGACTAAGGGCTATATTAGATAAGTGCTGGACAGGATTAATTGCAATATTAGCTTTTTTGTCAATCTTATCTTTAATCATTTTGATAATTGGTTGCAAATTCTTTGCCGATTGATAGACTATTTCTTTAGCGGCAGATTCCATTTCATATAAAACGACATAATTTGCAAACACATCAAGCTTTGCACCATAATTAAGAGCGGTACCCTTGGTTTTCAGTATCCTACTTAGATGCCTGGTTGAATTGCCGCCGCGGGAGAGCTTGCCACAAGTTGAAACCGCAAAAGTATATAAATTTTTACTCTTTGAAAAATCAAGCCGCGAAACAAATTCCCGCACTTTTAAAGGCAATCCCCCACCATAAACCGGGTATACAAACCCCACCCTGCAATATTCACCTGATAAAAGATATTCGCTGTTACAGCCCATAGACACAATTTCACAATTTTGCAGCTCTTTTGCGATTTCTTTCGCCACCCATAAGCTGTTGCCTGTACCTGAAAAAACAAAGATAATATTTCTTTCCATTTCATAAGCCTCCAATATTGATGAAACCATTTTGGTTACAACAAATGATATAAAAATGTATGTGCCGAGCGTATTTTCCATGTTCGTTTGCGCTTCCATAAGCGGTACGGATAGTGCGTCATGTATACTTGCTCTAACAGAGCACTTTTCATTGGGGTTGTTGTGGCACTGTTCCGTAATAGCATTTCAAGGGTCCCTTTTCAGGACTTAGTATGCAATAGTTACAATGTATGCATTTTGACTGCGTTTGTTTGCCTTCTTTGAATTTATTAACTAAATCTGGTTCTATTATAAATGCGCGAGACATTGAGACTAAATCACTCTTATCTTCGCTAATAATTGCTTCAATTTCATTCAGCGTTGTTATCCCACCTACTACAATAACAGGAATTTTAACTGCTTTTTTAATGGCAGCAGCTGCGTCTAAATTATAAAGTTTATGTGGTTGCGGTTGTGGTACGGCTTTCTTTGCAGCAAATCCAACAACGGACTTCATGAAGCCTGGAAGTCTTCTAAGTCTTTTATCTTGTGCAATAACCATTTGCCATGGAACTTGACCACGCATTGTAGACATTCCAGCCTTTAATGTTCCGTTGGATACCTCTATTCCCTTGCAACCTACCTGTTCAAGTAACTTCGCAATTTTTATGGACTCTTCTATAGTCATTCCATTTTTAAGTGTTTCAAACCCGTTAAGCTTCACAATTATGGGATAATCACCCACCTCTTTTTTGGCTTTTTCAAATATTTCTTTAATGATTCTGAATCTATTTTCTGTATTACCACCCCATTTATCTCTTCTTTTATTCATTCTTGGTGAAACAAACTCTGAGAGTAAATACCCATGTGCTATATGAAGTTGAACACCATCAAAGCCTGCTTCCTTTGCATTTCTTATGCCTCCTGCAAAAGCTTCAATGACTTCATTTATTTCAAGCTCTGACATCTCCTTTGCTTTGTAATCACTTATTTTTGATGGGGCAACAACCGGCATGTGTGAACTTTCTCGCTTTGCCTGCCCCCCGCAATGGTTCAACTGCGCTATAATAGGCGTACCAAATTCGTGTACTCTGCTTGTTAAATCTTTAAAACGATCCAGGCTCTCTTGATTGTTAATCATAGCCATAAAATCCGTTGATTTTCCTTGTTGATTAACGCCTATAAAGCCTGTAATGATACCACCCACACCTCCTTTTGCTAAAGCGATATGTTTTCTGATTAATTGTTCTGCCGGTTTGCCTTGCTCATCGCTTAATCCCTCGAGTGTTGCAGATCTTAGTATTCGATTTTTAAAAGTAATTCCATCCAGTTCAAATGGTTCAAATATAGTGCTCTTTGTCATCGTCTCACCTTCCATAATATTTTTGATAACTCCTTCTTATTCTTGTTAAAAATGACCATGCTTGACAATTATCAGATAATAAACTAATATCTGATTATAGACTTGAGTCTATTATATTGATACGGCTATTATTCATCAACCACCAACATTTAGCCTTTCGTCTATAAAACAACTTAACTCTTCAATTTGTCTATTAAGGAGTACAAAAATGGGAGACAGACGTATAAAAAAAACAAGAGATTCGATACAGTTAGCTTTTGCAAAACTCTTGACAGAAAAGAGCATGAAAGATATAACAGTTAAAAACTTATGCGAAACTGCAAACATAAATAAAAGTACCTTTTACTTGCACTACACAGACATTTATGACTGTGCAGACTGCTTAAGAGATACTATTATAGATGAGTTTTGTGTTGTTATAGATCAATTTGAGTTTGAAGATATTATTGATAAATTCGATATTTTCTTAGTGAGTTTGATAAATATGTTTGAAAAAAACCGAGCACTTTATATGCCATTTCTTAAATCGCCAAGTCTTGCATCAAGCTCTTGTAAAATGAAACAACTCATGATCGAAAAAGTATTGGATAAGGCCACTTGTATGAATCGAGAAAATATGACTCATCGATTAACGGTTTCTTTTATTATCAGTGGCTTAATTAGTTTATTAGAGCAATATGAGTTCGCAGAAATAGAATCTCAAACGATTTCAGCATTGGCGTACAAAGTAAAAAATGGTTTTGCAAGTTAATTCAATCATGTTATGATAACGCGACATTTTTATTTTAAATATAAAAACAGACAAAGGGGGTGAATCTGAAAGAGATTGCATCCCCCCTTTTTGGTGTCCGGGCTAACGTTCAGTTCAGCAGCAGTTTATACTTCTGAATGAACCATATATCTTACCTCTTTATTCTGTTTACACTATCGTTTTAGCATGAATATTTGTTTCCACTTCTCTTTCTGACTTCAGCTTATGACCCACTTCAGGTATAGGCCGAATGGTAAAGATTCCTATAATCGGCATGAGCGCAAGGAATATGTAAAAGAAGTTCCACCCCCCAACCGAAAGAAGCAGCGGTGCTATTGCAGGCACCAGCGATTGCGGTAAGCAATTGGCGACATTCATGATTCCAAAGTCCTTTGCAGTATCCTTTTTATTGGGAAGAACGCGGGTAACCATAGCCGTATCCACCGCCATAAAGCAGCCACCGCCTATACTAATCATCACTGCTGCTGCAAAGAAGCCCGTAATGTTTGGTATAACGTACATCACAATACCGATTGTGATAATAACGCTGGAAACATAAAGGAAGACTTTTTGCTTTCTGATTTTGTCTGATAAAAAACCACCCGCAAGGCTGGCAATAGCGGTGAAAATAAAGCCGATAATCATTATTGTAGAATAAGTGGCTGTGATCTGTACCTGATTCATATGCATGCGGTCACCCAGCATAACGGTCAGATACAGCGAACTGGCATAGCCCATCATCAGCAGGAACTTCGAGAATAAAGCCCATGTAAACTCAGGATATTTTTTGGGATTTGGGAAAACCCTGCTGAGTCTTTCACCAACGGAGATTTTATCACTCTTTTTCACGAATTCCATCTTGCCTTCTTTTATAATAAATAAACTGATAATTGGCCCGATAACGCCAATACATGCGAACGTGGTGAACTTAACTGCATCGGTGGCATTGACGATGACATTAATCAATATCATTCCTGCAGTCATAAAAACTGGTACGATAACACCAAATATACCTGACATAGTACCGCGTTTGGATTCCTCAACCTGATCGGGAATCAAAGCCGTATAAGCCGCCCAGCTGAAATTAAAGAAAAACTGTGATGCTGACCATGCTATCACTACGCCTAAAACGGTTTTCGAGAATAAAACACACATGATACAGAATGAGCCAATCAGAGAACCCACTAAAATCCAGAGACGGCGCCTTCCGAAAGCCACATTGCTTCGATCGCTGATGGCACCGCCAATCGGGTTGCCGATTAAAGCAAAAAATGCACTTACGCCTGCCACCAGACCATAGGATGTGGCATAACTCTTAGGGTCTATAGCCATAACCCTAAGTGGCACCAATAGTGCGGCGGTGGTCATGAACCCCATGAGCATCAGCCCATAACCAATAAAGATACCCGCGACCAATCGCGGAAAAGGTGTTTTAATTGTTTCCATAAAGTTTTTCTCCTTTGTTGAGTTAACTATAGATAAAGATATCTTTATTATTGTTGTAACAAACCGCCCAAACCGCCTCCAAGTGAATCAATAAGACGTTTTACTATGTCTATTACTTTTTGAGGCTGAGATAATATATTTCCAACTACATCCGATATCTTAAGTTCTGTGTTTACCATCTTAATATTGGTATTTGTTAAAGTAGCATCCTGGATAATTGCTTTATCCCAGCCATTGAAACTGCACCATCTCTTCCATTCAACGGCGGTATTACTCAAGCCTTTTCCAGGATCTCCAGTACGGATAAACTTAGCAAAATAATCGATTATAGTATTAGAAAGTGCTTGAGCCCCAGGCAAGTTTTCTGTGGTAAATAAGCCACTATATGGATTAGCATCCTCAACCGGAGCATTCGCTATAAGATCTATATTACCCATATAGAAAAATATATCCAATCCATGCATGGCTCCATATTTATATCCTTTATCTCCTGGAAGTACACTGGAGCCATCAGCCTCGATTGTGCCCCAATTGAATTCATATGCATATACTGGCGGATAAAACCATTTTGAAGCTATATTATTGGCAATATCGTCAACTCCCATGGCTTTCCACAATAGGTTGACATGTTTTGTAACAGGACCATAAACTGTAGGATCTTTGTCAAGACCGCCCAACATAGATAGGAAAAGCTTGACTTCATCCTTGGTGCTGCCTATCATTAGAGGGACTTTATTCGGGTAAGTGCCTAATGCAAAAGCAAGGTGACCTTCAGGAACTATTACCGTACCATCCGAATAGTTTGTAGGCCATATATACATACCCATCATTGGAGAGCTTGTATATTGTTTCATCAGCTCTTCCGGAGTTTTAGACATTAAGTATGCAGATATTTGTTGTTTGCTCATACCTAACATTTTTAATTGTGCGCTGGTTGTATCTGCAGCAAGACCATCTTGAACCAAAAGTGAAGCTATAAAATTATTCGAAGCAACCTTTGCAAGATCCATGGGTATTCCCTGTGGAATAGCACTGCGTACTGCTGCTTTATGGAAAAGACCTTTTGCCTCTGGAGAAAGTAACAATGCAAGTGTATTAAAACCACCAGCGGACTCTCCGGATACAGTTACGTTACCAGGGTCTCCTCCAAAATTGCTAATGTTTTTATTAACCCATTTCAAAGCCTTAATAATGTCAAGCAAACCAAAGTTACCTGAATCGGTTAGTGGATCACCAGTTTTCAGAGCGTCATTGGCAAACCATCCCAGTATACCCAACCTGTAATTTATTGTTACGACTATAGCATTCGCTTTATGCGCAAGATTATCTCCCCAGTATATTGGATTACTGCTTGAACCGTAAGTATTAGCCCCTCCATATATTTCAACAACTACAGGTAAATTTGTTTCTGTTGTATCTGGGCGCCAAACATTTAAGTAGAGGCAGTCCTCGGATCCAGCTATTTGATTTCCCGTACCACATTGCACTGATGAGTTGCCAAATGAAGTGGTGTTTTTTATGCCTGTCCAAGGTGTCGGTTCTTGCGGCGCTTTCCAGCGAAGATCACCCGCAGGAGGGGTTGCATAAGGGATACCTCTCCACACAAGTGTATTGTTAGAATCTGTTGTACCTTCAATAGTTCCGGCAGTTGTTTGTCTGATTAGTTTAGAATCACCTGTGTCTTCAGCAGATGCAACGGCATTCAAATCCAAAAATGAAAAGACGAATAGTATAAGTATAACAATAGAAGTAATTTTACATAATATCGATTTCTTTTTATACATAATCTCAATCCTCCACTCTATTTTTTTCATACGGTCAAGTTATGGTTTTCTTTGCTATATGTCCTAAGCTGGTTAAGCATCATCAAAATAGACCATATCCATATTTATCTCACCATCCTTTCGATTAGAGTATTATGTCAAATTCATCTAGTTAATAAGTCCCGTTCTCTATTTAACTATATTGAGTCATTAACCTTCTTGGGATAAACCTTACTTGGCTTCCGGTAAAGGCTGGTACTGTGTTTTATTTTTTCATCAACCCACGGATTCCCTTTAGGATATGCCCATTCATTATATCTATGAGTCCCTTAACCATTCTAACTGATAACTTACCTTGTGACAGCATACCCAGCTGACGCAGGGGCATATCTACTGCCATTTCCTGTATCATCTTTACAATGTCACTTGAATTACCTTCGCCCCCTTCGAACATTTGCATTGTCGACTTTTCTATTTGCTTATTCATCATACGTCCAATCCAATGAACCCTTATTTCTCCCAGCGTAGAATTGAGCGTAAAGGGTCTTGGGCTGCGCTCTTGTGGTACTTTTCTTCCTAAAACTGCCTCAAATTGTTCTTTTGGAATATCATAAGTTCCTGGTTGTAAAAGACTGTAATAGCCCGGTGCTGCTGCACGATAATCAGGTATTGCTCCCTCTTGTCTGCTTTCAATGGTAACCGTATCATGCAATCGTATATCTCTTGATGATGCACCAATTTCAATCCTGTAATCACCACTTTCCACAAACCAGTCTTTCACATTAACGTTATAGTAAGCAAATGCACGCCTTTCCAATGTAAACGTAACGGTTTTACTTTCATCTATCTGCAATTCCACTTTTGCAAAATCTCTAAGTTCACGAACAGGCTTAAAAACAGTACTTTCCGGTGCTGAAATATACAGCTGAACGATTTCCTTTCCCGCCCACTTTCCGGTATTGGTAACTACCAGCTCTACTTGAAGTGTATCTCTGTCTCCCATCTTCTTTGCACTAAGCTTTAATCCCGAATAGGTAAATGCTGTATAGGAAAGTCCATGTCCAAACGGATACATCACTTGTTTTTGCGCTTTATCATAGTATCGATATCCTACATAGATACTTTCCCGGTATTCAATATTACCTCCTGTACCAAAATGAGTGATACTAGGGGTATCAGTAAGTGATAACGGATAGGTTTCTGCCAGTTTGCCGCAGGGACAATAATCCCCAAAAAGCAGATCATATGCGGCGTAACCACTGTTTTGTCCGGAAAGATTCATCAAAAGTATGGAATCCACTTTGTCACGCCACGGAATATTTACAACTCCCCCTGCACTTATGACAGCTACTATCTTTTTCCCTGTAGCAATGAGTTCTTCTATCAATCCAGTATGTGCCTTTGGCATATTTAAATGAGTGCGGTCAAATCCCTCACTTTCATAGCTATCCGGTAAACCGACAAAAGCAAATATCACATCTGCTTCTTTTGCTACTCCGATTGCTTCGGTAATCAACGCTTCATTCGGTTCATCACTCGCGGACGAATAACCTGGTGCAAAAGAATAGCTTATATTTTCCGCATCAAAGGCATCGGTTACAGAAGTAATCCGGATTGGAGAAATCCTTGAACTTCCTGCCCCTTGATAACGAGGAACTTTGGCAAATTCACCAATTAAAGCAATCTTTTTATGCTTGTCTGCCGGCAGGGCATTTCCTAACTTCAGCAGCGCTGCACTTTCACGTGCAATGCGCCTTGCCAATTCATTATGTACTTCGGCATCATAAGGTGTTGTTTGTGTTTTCTCTGCCTGTAGTGCGATAGCCGTCATACGAACTGCACAAAGATCAACCAGCTTTTCCTCCAATTTCCCTGCTCGAACCATATCAACAATCAATTGGTCCGAAGCTCCATCAAAAGCCGGCATCTCCAAATCCAGTCCTGCCAAGATACCTTCCGCCCTGTCATTCATCGCTCCCCAGTCAGTCATAATGGCTCCGCCAAACCCCCATTCACCGCGGGGAATGTCTGTCATAAGACGCTTGTGTCCTGAAGCATAAATATCGTTAATCTTATTATACGAACACATCAATGTCCAAGGTTGTGCTTTCTTTATCGCTATTTCAAATCCGGTAAGATATATTTCCCGGAGTGCCCGCTCATCAATTACCGAATTTGAGACAAGACGCGCTTTTTCCTGATTGTTTGCAAGATAATGCTTCAGGCTGGCACCTATGTTATTACTCTGTATTCCACTAATGAGCGCCGCAGCCATTTCTCCCGTCAGAAGCGGATCTTCTGAAAAGTATTCAAAGTTACGGCCGCAAAGCGGACTTCGCTTTATATTGGCTCCCGGCCCCAGAATTACAGCAACCTCCTCTTGTACACATTCCTCTCCAAGTGCCATACCCATTTCGTATAATAGATCACGGTCAAAGCTGCAGGCTGTTGCTACAGCCGTCGGGAAACAGGTCGCTAATACCGAATTATTTATACCCAGGTGATCAGAATCTCCTGCTTGTTTGCGTAAACCGTGGGGGCCATCCGTTACCATCATTGATTTTATTCCAAGTCGTTCTATTCCTTTTGTATGCCAGAAATCCTTTCCCGAACAAAGACTGGCTTTTTCTTCGAGAGACATCTGCTCTACAAGTTCCTTTGCTTTAGGTAAAACACTTTTTAACGTATGATTGCCTTTTTCCATGCAAACTCCTATCTGCGCTCCTTTGCGCAATTACTAACTTCCGATTGCCTTCTGATTTTCAAACTATAAAATTTCTTTCATATAAGAAGCAATTTCTTTCATGCAGTCTTCAGCCTGTGGTATTACTCCGATTTGATCTGCAAACCCATGCCCTATTCCGCGATATATTATTGTCTTTATTTTTCTTCCGGCTTTTGCAAATGTCCTGGCATAAGCAAAATCCTCAAATACTAAGAAATCATGTTCTCCAAAAATCAATAAAACAGGAGGTAAATCATGCATATCATCCAATAATGGAGATGCATAGATATGGTCTGAATTTAAGTTCCCTTGCAAATAGACCTGCTCCAGCATATTGATGTCACCACCGCCATCCAACAGACTGTTCATCATAGACAACGTAGCATCTAAAACTTTCCCATGCTTTTTACTGCGCTGATATTTACTTAAATCCACACCTTGATAAAATTCCGTTTTCTTTCCCGAAATGTTGACTGCAGGATAGATTAGTACCTGAAGTTTTACCATTCCGGTTTTTTCTTCCCTGTCGCGCAAGGTAACTGCTGCTGCCAAATTCCCACCGGCACTGTCTCCGGATACTGCCATTTTATTTTTATCAGCACCAAATTTTTCCGCGTTGTCATATGCCCACTTTGTCGCAAAGAAACAATCATCAAAAGGCTGTGGATAGTGATTTTCCGGACATAGACGATAATCAACATTAAAGGCTGCACAATCAATATTCTGTACCAGAACTTTGCACATCTGTTCTACAACATCGGCAGAACCACCGAAAAATCCACCACCGTGATAGTAAGCAAACATTGGTAAATTTGTGCCGGCGTTTGTTCTTTTATACACTCGAACCGGTACTTGATAACCATCTGCGCTGTTTACATTAAAATATTGTGTGGTAACCCCCTCTTCAACCAGCTGGATTCCCTTATACTCATTAAACATCTTTCGCATAGGCCTTATTCTTTCCAAAATACTTTGATTCTTTTTTGGCTTTGGCATAAACTTTACCAGCATGGCAACGTTCTTCATGGATTTATAAAGCCGTGGATCCATATCTCCCGGTTCTCCGCCTTCTGGAATGGGCTTGACCAATACTTTAATACCATTTACTACTTCCTCTTTTTCATTTTGTTTTAGTGCTTCTAAAAGTTTCTCATGATATTTTCTTTTCATATAGTCTGTTCCTCCTTTTCTGCTCTGCTATCCATTTTGGGTTAAATATTATTACAGCGATATATTTACTTAATCATATTTTATATGTTAAAATAATTCTTGTATTTCAAAATTGTTCTACAAATTATATAAAAAGTCCAAATCTGAGAAAGCGGGGGAATATACATGAATTTGAATAAATTAGAATATTTAAGTAAAGCACTTGCCAAATCCACAAGTGCTTCTGTCCGACTTTACCAAAAAGAAAATCAAGTCTACTACTATTCGGTATATCCCATGAACCCGGATCCTTTTCTGCTTTATGAGAAAGATATGCTACAGTCTGAGCAAACTGCCGGTATCATTACTACTGACTTATTTCAATTCTATGGTTATGTTTCTTTGGATGGTGATTATCGGCTTGTGATAGGGCCTTCTTCCATTTTAGTGAAAGATAAAAATAAATTGGATAACCTTTTATTTTTATTAGATGTAAAAGAAAAATATCAGGAAGAATATATTGGTAAACTAGAGTGCGCTCCCTCTATTTCTGCCGAACGGATAGGATGGCTCCTTTCCTTTATTGCTTCCACGCTCAATAAAGATCCTCTTTTTGTAGAAGACGTATTTGTACAAACCAATTCAGAGAATCATCAACATGAGTTCATGAATAGCAGTGTACAGAATACACTGACTTTCTCTGATGAAAAAGAATCCAGTGCCCTTGTTGTAGATAACTATCAAAATGAAAAAATGCTATTGTTCTATGTAAAAAATGGCCAGTATGAAACCTTAAAAGAATTATTAAGTGCCTATCCAAAAATAAAGGCCGGAACAATGGCCAATGATACCTTGCGCCAACTTAAGAACATGGGAATTTGCTGTACTACCGGGGCTTCCCGTGCCTCAATTGAAGGGGGATTAAATGTCCAGACTGCACTTCATTTATCGGATTTGTATATTCAAAAGTTTGAAATGCTTCGTGACTCCGCACTCATATACCAATTAATCAGGCAAATGTTATTAGATTTTACCGAACGTACAAACCAGGCAAAATATAATTGCAATAACTCCTCTAAATTATTTATAAGATGTGCAAATTATGTTTCCGAAAATTTATTTAGCAATATCAAAGTGGAAGAAATGGCTGCCGAATTCGGCATGTCCCGTTCCCGTTTGTGTAATCAGTTTCATGAGCGAACCGGTGTTACCTTAACACAATATATTTTGCAGCAAAAAATTTTGGAATCTCAGCGTTTATTGCAGTTTACTAACAAAAGTATTTCTGAAATTGCATTACATCTGGCTTTTTCCTCGCAGAGCCATTTTCAAACAGTGTTTAAAAAATATACCGATATAACCCCAAACAGATTTCGAGATGCTAAATCAGATTTATAATTGCTTAGGATTTGTTATTTATAAACTTTCACACTCTCTATTTAGGTATACTCAAGTTCATTAACCTTCTTGGGGTAAACCTTACTTGGTTCATTTTGACTATGAAGCGGATACCATACTTGAGCAAAAAACTCACTTCTTTTTGCAATTTCATGGTAATTCCAGCTTTCTCGTTCACACTGTGGACACCAATGTCCCCCTTCCAATATAAGCCTTGGGCTTGCCTCAAAGGAATGTCCGAAAGCACACTTGAAACTAAGCCCTGTCCTCATATCACCCATGGTCATATTGTCAGACATGCATTTTCCTCCACGGAACGCAGCTGCTTTTTTTAAATCTTCAATATCAAGCATACTCTCCGGCTTTGTTTCATCATAACCGTGATCTATATGTACTACCCTGTCATAATCTGAATATGGCTTAAAATCCTTTATACTTGGTGAAATAGCATCTCTTGCCTCCTTGGAGATAAAGAAGGGTTCAATGTAATCAAGCTTGTTGTTTTCTACCCAGAAAAGCGGACCATGTTCTGTTCTTGCCGTTTTCTCAAATTGCTTTCTTACAGTACTGCCAATAAGCTTTTGCCCACCTGGGAACCTTGTAATTATTTTAGCCGCCCTAATAGCACTTGGATTGTTTTTCTTGTAAAGATCAGTAAAATATTCTGTACCGTGGCTTCTGAAGTGTAAATAGTTCTCCAGTTTATCCGAATCCAAATAGTATTGACCATGGAAATTTCTTGTAGCAAACCAGTTTGCGTCAAGGGCATACTCCAATTTAGTAAGTCCCATCACTTCAAACATGTCTTTAAACATTTGATACGTATTTAATCTTGCCTTTTTACCTCCACCAATGTTGTATATATGCCCCCAGAAGTCTTCCGGCAGATCATCACAGATATTTTTCAGAAGAACACCCGAGTCATGATCACTCACATATTCAAGCACATTGTCCAGGCAATTGTGAAACGTGATACCATCATTTATTTCTACCATATGTTGAGAGAATATACCGGTCTGTCTTAGAGAAACCCAATACCGCAATCCAGATTCAATGACAGCTCTTTCGGCTGCAATTTTCGATACTGCATAATAATCATGAACGCTTGGCTTGATAGGATCTCCCACTCTGCCCCAATGGATCGGAGGCATCCTATCTCCAGTCTGTGCAACCGTTCCTATATAAACAAGTTTAATACTGTCACGATTCGGACTTTCTTTTATAGCGTTGATGATATTCACGGTTGATCCATAGTTAATTCTCATAGCTTGCTCCGGGTGATAATCAGCCTCCGGGGATACAAAGGCAGCTACATGCAGTATAATGTCCGCTCCATTAACACATGTTTTAACATCATTATAATTAATCAAATCGCCCCAGACTATTTTCAGATTATCGAGACCTTCATATTGCTTAAGCATTTCCTTATCCTTTACTGATGTTCTCGCTAATATAACAATGTTATATTTTGATGGTTCTTTTAGCAGCTCTTTTAAACCGCAAGAACCCATATTGCCTGTTGCTCCAGTAAGAAAAACTGTTTTCTTTTTTGACATAATATCTTCACTCACCTTTCATGCTGATCGTCTTCTGTTTTCCATCCAAAACTTCCATGCAAAGTCTAACTGATTCACCGATAGCCTTATCAATATCATCTCCTTTTACACCCATCTCTTCTACAATTATTTTTTTATCAATAAACGCCCGGTTGGTCATTATTTCAACCAATCCAATGGGATCAAGCCCTGGCTCTATGCCCTTTTCCTTATATTCATTTATGATAGATCTCATCCCAAGCCTGTATAAAAATTTTGGTATCGTTATGATTCTCTTATCCGGAGTACCCATGTGTTTGTGCATGATTGTAAGCATTTCCTTCCATGTGAGATTAAAGTAGCCTACAGGATAATTTTTCCCACCTTTGCCGCGTTCAAGGGCTCCTGCAATGCACTGGCCGACTTGTCTGACTGTAACCATGGCTGTTCCCCCCTTAGGATAGAAAGTGGAACCTTTCATTTTACTTATCTGTTCAATTAAAAAAACCCATACCGGCTTACGTCCTGGCTGAGTACCGAATATGTATGGTAATTCCAAAACAGATACATCCATATTTTCATCTGCAAAGGATAATGCCATATTGGCTTGATCTACACGGCTTCTTATGTAGGGATGGGTATCATATAGCTTTTGACCTTTCCATATCCTGTTAAAATAAGCAAAGAATGACCCCAGCACAACAGCATGCTTTACTCCGACCTCCTTAGCAATTCTTAGCAACCTCTCCAACGGCTTTATATTGTACCTATAAAACGTATCATAAATTGGTGCCGGCCCTTCTACCCTTTCATCTACTCCAGCCGCAAAGACAAAACCTTCACAGCCCTTCATGAAGTTTCTAATTTCTTCATCGGTTAATTCCATATAGTTGCCAAAAAATAACTTCATTCCCGGTGGCAAACTTACACCCTCCGGAATTGGAGGCAATGCTATTGAAGATACCTCATGCCCCCTACGAATCAATTCTTTTGCCCCTTCTAAGCCAAGTAAACCTGTCCCGCCTATCATAAATACTTTCATGCTACTGTTAACCTCCCTTTATTTTTTCTTTATAATATAAAGAGTATATTTTAGACGTGTTTCTTCATCATTCTTGAATTTGCCACTATAGTAAGTCTCTTCATAAGGAGAGGACGGCCGTGGGGGGTGAGTTAAACCGACATTAACCGGCAAATACAATAAATTTAGAATCATGTAAAATATAATATAGTTATTTTATAGGATAATCGTATTATAGTATTTCAAATATGTTAGGAAAATTATATTAATATAAAAAAATTAGCTAAAGGAAGAACCATGAATATTTCAGAATATATCTATTTATGTAAAAAGGGGCCATCGCACTGACTTCTACTGCGATGGCCCCCATATTTTATAGTTTGTTTATTGCATTAGAATTGAAATACATAAACTGCATAGATGAGAGGAAGAAAGTTCTTATGCAACTATCAACGCTGTTCCTATTGTGCCTGCCAGAGGGCCGGAACGTTGGATGGTTCCCAACCGGGCAGTGAAGTGTGGCCCTGTACGCATTTATAAGTCTTTCCGCTGTAGCTTACGAGATCGCCTGTCTTATATGAAATATTCGGTCCCCAAGCAGGTATAACAGGTGTGATAGTGTAAGTGCTGCTGCTTACATCGGAATTTGTCATGCCGGTATAGATTGCAATAGCCTTGATTGTAGTGGTAGCTGTCACGTCAATTGGAGTGCTGTATATATTTGAAGTTGATGTTGGCGTGGTGCCGTCAGTGGTATATCTTATGGTTGCTCCACTTGTAGCACAGGATATAGTTACTGTCTGGGCTGCCTGGTACGAACCTGCTGCAGGACTGAAGGTTGGTGTGGCAACTTTTGCCGGAGTTATCGTATACTGGGCGCTTGCTATATCAGAATCCAAATAGCCGGGTGCCGAAGCATAGGCCTTTACGGCAGCAGAGCTTGACACAGTAACGGGAGCAGTCCAAACCGTAGAGGAAGGATTTGGAGTTGAACCGTCAACTGTATACCTTATGGTAGCACTGGCGTAATTGCATGTGATAGCTACAGACACAGGACCCGTGTAAGTTCCTGAGGCAGGACTGATAGTAAGCATCAGTTTTACAGGTGTGCCAAAGTTATAAGTTTCAGCAGCCACTGCTGAATCAGTCATTCCATTTGCCGTTGCGTATGCTTTTATCGTTGTATTCTGGGACACAACTATAGGGTTTGAATATATAGTGGAAGACGCTGAAGGTGTTGAACCATCCGTAGTATACCTGATAACAGCTCCACTGGTGGCACAAGTTATAGAAACAGTCTGTGAAGAGGTATAGTTTCCGCTTCCAGGAGTCATAACCGGGGTAGCCACAGTAGGTGGAACAATAGCGTATATTGCAGTTGCTGTTGCAGAAGACAGCATTCCGGTAAGGAAGCCTTTCACTTTAACGGTTGTAGTTTTTGAAATTGATATAGACCCGCCAATAATGGGAGAATTCTCAGTAGGTTCACTTCCATCAAGTGTGTATCTTACGGTGGCTCCGGGCGTACTGCAGGTGACAGTCAGAGACTGGGATGATACATAAGTGCCGCCTGGAGGGCTAATAACAGGTGTCGCTACCGTTTGCATGGTGCCTATATTATATGTGGCACTGGCAACATTTGAATCATATGCGCCTGATTTAAAGGCAACAGCTTTTATGGTTGCAGTACTCGAGGCAGCAATTGGAGCTGTATAGGTAGCGGAATTTACTGTTGGTGTGGAGCCGTTAGTAGTATACTTGATAACGGCATTGCTTGTTGCACAGGAAATGATTACATTTTGTGTACCTGTATAATTTCCACTGTCAGGGCTGAAAGTGGGCGTAGCTACCGTTTCTCCTGTAGCTCCTCCATTGTATACAGACCAAAGAGCCTGCGCATTAGGTGGCTCCCAGGTGGTCATTGAAGTGTGCTGGAAGGTGCATTTATAGACAATACCGTTATAGGACGCGATATCTCCTATTTTGTAAACGGTGCCTGGAGCCCATGGAAGATAACTTATTGAATTGTGAACGATGAAGGATGCACTTTTTTCAATAGAATCATTCAACCCGGATTTAAAGGCTTTTGCCTTTATTGTCATTGTGGTATTAGTAGGTACATTAATCGGCCCGGTGTATAATGTTGATGCTGAAGTTGGTGCAGAGCCGTCCGTTGTATACCTGATGGCTGCGCCGTTTGTCAGAGTAGAAATGGATACATTTTGTGCCGAGTCAAATGTACCTCCGTCAGGACTGAAGGTTGGCGGAGCCACAGTGGTATTATCCAAAATAGTATAGGTGCTGCTGGCAGCAAAAGAATCATTCATACCCGACTTGAACGCGATTGCCCGTATAGTAGTGGTTGTTGTCACATTACTGCCGGGCAAATTGATTGGAGCGGTATAAACAGGAGAATTTGGAGTAGGATCCGTTCCATTTGTGGTATACCGGATAGTAGCACCTGGAGTAGCACAGGATATGGCTACTGACTGTGATGTAACGTAAGTTCCGCCTGGTGGACTAAAAGTCGGCGTTGCTACAGTTTCCAGATTGTTATTAATTATTTTGCTGTAAATAAGATTGGTCATGGTAAAATTGTTGTCATCACCGGATATATCCCAAACCATTATCCCTCCAAAACCGTTTGAGTTGATGTAATCTAATTTTTGTGCAAGGGATATATCATCCTCGTAGGTAAGCATAATACCTTGGGATGCGTTGTAAAGGTAAGGAGTATTGGATACCGGATCCCTATACTTTACATACCCGCCTGAGTTTTCCATGGTTTTCAGCTGGAAATAAGGATATTGTCCGCCTGGTGAACTAGGGTTATCCCAAGGACCTGTGGCAGGACCTGTGGCATTGGCAAACAATCCGTTGGTTCCGCCGGAAACACCTACCCAGCCTCTGGAATAGTACGGAGTTGCAGCATTCAGCTTGCTTGCCGGAATACCGTAATTGTCCCTAAGGTTCTTCATTGCATAATCCACATTATACTTATTCTTTATGTCTATAGGTGAAGTACCTGATGGATCTGCGGGATTTGCATACATTGGAGTTGCATTGTTTGTAGTTTGCTCCCATGCTCCATGGAAGTCAAAGGTCATAACATTGAGCCAATCGAGATACTGGGCATAGATATTTGGTTCCTGCAGCTCAAGCTTGTCATAGCCTGCAGCAATTGCTGTTGTCAGTAACTTGCCAGATAAACCGTTATTGTTATATGCCTGGCGCAGTTCTCTGAATAATGAGGTGAAGTTTTGCTTATCCTCGGGGCCGCCCGGGCAGCCTTTATCATACTGGTCATTGGGGTCTGCAGCCCTGTCGACTCCCGGATACTCCCAGTCAATATCGATACCGTCAATAAACGGATATTGTTTGAGGAAATCAACAACACTCTGAATAAAGACCGCTCTGGTTGCAGGGGTAAGGGCCATCTTATGGAAGTTCTGTCCTCTGGTCCAGCCACCTACGGACACCATTATTTTTACATTAGGATACTGTGTTTTATAATACTTATATTCTCCGAAATGACCTGCCAAGTCAGCTGTTGAATGTTGGAATTGACGGGTAAAATCTGCATCAGGGTCAATGGTTGCCAGCTTGTTGCTGCTATCTACTTCAAAGAAGGCGTGATTTACACAGGTTACTTTTGTCCAGGGAATCATGCTTACAGTCATGGACTTGTGAGCCGCATTGTATATAGCCCAGTCGGGGAAGTATACAATCAAACGCTTTGAGGTCAGCGCTGCAGATGCTTTTTCTACCGATACCGGCAGAAAGGTTAAAAGCAATGCCAAACTCAGAAAAACGGTCAAGAACTTCATAAACAGATTTTTCATATTCAGAACTCCTTTCATTTATTTTATTAATTTAAAGTCTACTACTGCAAAGAGTCCAGATATGCACCATTACTCTTTGCAAAGGAATTGCTGTTCTGGAACGCATCCCAGTTTATAGACCAGGTCATAATACCTCTTAGTGTCGGATAAGCAGCGTTCAAAGTGCTAAAGGCCTGCTGTAACTGAGCATTGGATATCTGCCCGCTCCCAGCCGAGCCTTGAGATGAGGGGACGCCAATTGCTATCTGATCGGCCCTCAACCCAGGGAAGAAATAATTGGAATTTCCTCCACAATGAAAGCCCTTGAGCATCATTTCGCACATTGCAACTACAGCTTCAGAATTTCCCATGCTGTAGTACTTTCCATCAAGGCCCATAACCTGGATAGAGTTATAGAGCTGCGCGTGTACATAGGTGGTTTTATCACGAAGAGCATAGATCATTGGTATGTAAACACCGGCTCTTCTGTCACATCCGGAATTGAGCCCTCCATAGTACTGGTATCCCAATTGCAGGTAGAAGGTTTCCGGTGCCCATGAGAGGATAAAGTTTGATCCATAGGAATCACAGATTTGTCTGATCCCTGATATCATATTGACAATCTTTGGAGACACCGGGTTTTTAAAATCAGGGTCTGAACCGTTAATAAACTCAACCGAGGTCTGTTCCAGATCAATGTCAATACCATCAAAACCATATTCATTTATAAATCCTTTTATGTCATTTGCAAAGGTAGTTGCTGCAGAAGCTGTGGTAAGGGAGAAATATCCAGCATAGCCGCCAATGGAAAGAACCACTTTTTTCCCTTTGCTTTGTAGTGTTTTTATATCAGCTTTGAAGTCATTAATGGTATAACTTGAGGTTAAACCTGTAACTGCAAATTTCATTTGACCGGTTGTACTTCCAGGAGTAACCGGTTCGGCAAAAGCTATATTGATCACATCCCAGTTTGGATCAACATCTCTAAGCTTGACGAAAGGCACTCCTCCGCTTGCATCGCCACCCCAGGTATGCCAGTAACCGATTAATACCCTCTTTTGTAATGAACCGCCAATCGTATATGATTCATTTGCCACATTTGAGTCAGTCATTCCAGCTTTTTGTGCTATAGCCTTAATAGTGGTGGATTTCGTGACAGATATGGCACCTGAATAGACTGGTGATGCAGATGTGGGCGTGGAATTATCGGTAGTATACCTGATGGTTGCACCGCTTGTTGAACAAGAGATGGTTACAGACTGCGTATTAGCATAGTATCCACCGGCTGGGCTAAAGGTTGGTGTAGCTACAACATTTGTATTAATGGTGTAGGTGCCACTTGCAGTTGCTGAATCCGCCATGCCAGATTTAAAGGCTTTTGCCTTTATGGAAGTTGTTGCAGAGATTGTGAGCGGACTTGCATAAGCTGTAGAGGACGCAGTTGGTTCGCTGCTATCGGTTGTATATCTTATGGTTGCTCCAGTTGTAGCACAGGATATAGCTACAGTCTGAGTTGAATTATATGTACCTGGTGCCGGATTGAAGGCAGGTGTTGCCACAGCCGCAGTGCCGCCGGCTTTCCAGAGAGCAGGTACATTGGTTGGCTCCCAGCCGGGAAGGGACGTGTGACTCTGTAAGCATGTATATGCATTTCCGTTATAGGTAGCAATATCATCTGCAGCATATGTAGTGTACGGAGCCCATTCACCTCTATCCGCAGCAGACACGGGGAAAGTAAAACAGAAGGTAGAAATCAGCATTGCTAATACAACTAAAAGCGTGATGAATTTTGAAGATACTCTTTTAATACACATATTATAACCTCCTATGAGTAGGTACCATTTTGAGCCTTCCTATAAGAAAGCTTCTTGAATTCATGCTATTACTTTAGCTCGTCAAAATATGGGCGGTAATTGTTTGTGAACTCATAACTGTTTTGAGCGTCCCAGTTTACCGACCAGGTCATAAGACCTCTGAAACCGGAATAGCCTGAAGTATTCTGGAGTTTGTAAGTTCCACCGTAGGAAATGCCTTTCATTAAATAATCCAGAGCCTTTTTCATTTCAGAAGGGCGTATATATCCACCGCTTGGAGCTGCACCTGAAGCGGCAGGAATGCCGATCATTACCTGATTTTGATTTAAAGCGGGAAACATATTGTTTGAATTACCTGCTACGGGAAAGCCTTTCAACAGCATTTCAGCCATTGCCACTTCAAAATCTGCAGTACCCTGATTATAGGACTTTCCATCAAGTGCTGTGTTTCCACCGCAATTGTAATGCTGTACATGTATATACGTTAATTCGTTCCTAAGACCGTATATAATTGGAAGGTATGCGCCCCAAGGACCTCCATATGCAGTGATGCCGCCTTGAACATAGGCGATTTCAGGAGCCATACTTAATGTGAAGCCTGACCCGTATTTGGCACAGACTGTCTTTAATGCAGATATCAGATTAACGATTGTGGGTGTTGCAGGATTCTTAAAGTCTGAATCACCGCCAGTTAGGGCTATCCCGGTTTCAATATCAATATCTACACCATCAAAACCATATTTGTCTATGGCAGCGATCAATGAGTTGGTAAATCTTGTTTTGGAGGCACTATCGGGTAAGCTTAAAGCACCGTTCTGTCCGCCCAAAGACAGAACTACCTTCTTCCCCAGGCCTTTTAAGTATGAAACATCGGATATGAAGGATGCATCGGTTACGTTGTATGGTGTAAAAGAAACTGTTCCATCATAGGCTATATCTGCAAAAGCTACATTTATGACATCCCACTTAGTTGAGACATTCTTCAATTGAATAACAGGAGTCAGGTTATTATCAAAATTATGCCAGTATCCGACCAACAACTTACCGCCAAGGGGAGGGATCGGAGAAATGGTATAAGTGGATGTTACAACTGCTGAATTGACCATGCCTGATTTTGTACCTATGGCCTTTATGGTTTTAGTTCCGCTGTCCACAGGTATAGGAACACTGTAGACCGGTGATGTATCGGTAGGTGTTGTCCCGTCCGTAGTGTACCTGATGGTCGCACCGCTTGTTGAACATGAGAGGTTGACTGTCAGAGGTGAGCTGTAGGTTCCTCCAGCCGGTTGGAAGTTGGGTGTTGAAACTTGTAACGGATTGTAGGTGATTATGTAGGCAGCACTGGCAACTGATGAATCATTCATACCCGGCTTGCTTGCATAAGCCTTTATTGAAGTATCCGTTGATATGCTAATAGGGCCTGTGTAGGCTGTGGATGATGAAGTTGGAGTTGTTCCGTCAGTAGTATACCTTATGGTTGCTCCTGTAGTAGAGCAGGATATACTTACAGTCGTAGTCGGTGTTGAATATGTGCCTGGTGCCGGGTCAAAAGTAGGTGTTGCTACAGCAGAAGTGCCGCCTGCTTTCCAGAGAGCGGGGGCATTGGAGGGCTCCCAACCCGGAAGCGAAGTATGTCCTTGAACACATGTGAATGTACTACCGTTATAGGTAACCACATCACCTGCGGCATATGTTGTGTTTGGAGCCCATGTGCCTTTATCTGCTGCGGCTGCCTGATTTGAGAAACTTAAGGTTGAAAAAATTAATACTAGCCCTAAGAATAAAGATAAAAGCTTTCTTGCCGAGTTTTTATTATTTACCTTCATTGTTAATCACCTCTCGATTATTTAAAAGCCTTAAATATATTTGTGAAATCAAATTCCGACTGCGCAATGCCACTGTATTTTGGAGATGCCTGTCTGTTTACGCCCCCGGTTCCGTTATCCCTGGTACTTGACCACATTGCAATCAAGCTTATCGAACTGTTTCCATCAGCCCATTTCAATAATTTCTGTGCATCAGTAAGATAAAAAACTTCAGACCCGACATCATTCTGACCGATCATTGGAGTTACACCGATCTTTGGGCTTAAACCTATTTTAGTGCATTGAGTTATGGTGCTTGTTGCAGCCTGTATGGCATAATCACCCATCTTACCATCGGGATTTGGTGCCTGCCCGTCACCATAATCCATAGCCATGACATTAACTACATCCACCCTTACACCGTTGGTCTTTGCGTTTTCAAGTACATACAATCCATCCGCCGTTAAGCCAGAAGGAAGGACAGGCAGGCAAAAAGCGATTTTTAGATTCGGATTATCGGCTTGCAGCCCCTTGATGGCCTTATTTCTTCTATCAGTTGAAGTCTTGTCGGCAACCAAAGCCCCTTCAATATCAAAGTCAATCCATGTTACTTTGTATTTATCAATAACCGCCTGATATTTTGATTGTAACGTGTTTACATCTGTATTCGCACTGGCAGAAGCCAATTCAGTACCATTGGCACCCCCAAATGATATGATGACATCGCCGCCTTTACTGCGGATGTCTTTAATTTCACTGAAATAATAGTTATCACTCATGGGTGTAACGCCGCCCCAGGCAGGATTACCGTTTGTATCGGCAGTAATGAAGGCAAGGGTGTAGTATTTCTGGGCTGTCTTGGCGTAACAATCGTTTAAACTGAATTGAGGCCAAAGCATAACATCAACATAAGGTGCAAATACTCTGCTGCCCCAGGTTCCGCCAACTCCCGGATCAGATGCAGGAGGAGCAGAATTAACAGTAACAGTTATTGTTGAACTGGTCGATGTACCGTAGGAATTTTTCAAATCACATTTGTAGGTATAGGTACCTCTTGGCTTATTCGTAAATGCTTTTGACACGGTCTGGGCATTTGGAGAATTGTCCGTCAAAGCTTCGGTGAGAATCGCGGTATTGTTTTCATAAAGGGTCCAGGAAGTACCGTTATTGCCCCACCACATATTCATAGTTATGGTATAGTTTCCGTCCCCATCCCAATTGTCGTGACTTATGTTTGCTGCTCCCGGTGCGCCTGATGCCGAAGCACTTGCAAATACATAGATACAGTTCAGCATTACCAGACACAAAAGCAATGGGATTATTTTTCTAAAAATTCTATTCTTTCTCATATAAAAACACCTCTTTAATTAATTTTGATGGATTACCCGGAGAAACCTGAAACAGGTTTCTCCGGAGTGTTTTTTATTACAGCTGCTGCCACAGAGCAGGAACATTGCTGGGTTCCCACCCTGGAAGGGAAGTATGGGACTGTCTGCACGTGTAGTTCTTACCTCCGTAGGAAACCTTGTCTCCTACTTTATAGGCCGTATTTGGGGCCCATGGAGAGATTGTTCCATCATTGATCGTGTAAGCGCTGGTTATAACAGTTGAATCCGCCATGCCTGTCTTGGTTGCAATAGCTTTAATCGTTGTAGTTTTTGCTACGGATATAGCACCTGTATAAACAGATGATGCTGATGTAGGAGTGGAACCATCCGTGGTATATCTGATGACAGCATCAGGAGTAGCGCATGCAATAGTTACTGACTGCGCGGTGGTATAAGTTCCGGCTGCGGGGTTGAAGGTTGGTGCAGCAACCTGATTTACCGGAGTAATAGTATATGTGGCACTTGCAACAGCTGAGTCCGTCATTCCGGATTTGGATGCAACAGCCTTAACAGTTACAACGCCGCTTGTTATGCTTATTGGAGCTGAGTAAACAGTTGAAGCGGCAGTTGGAGTTGACCCGTCAGTAGTATACCTGATGGTTGTGCCAGCTGTAGCACATGAGATGGCAACAGACTGGGGTGAGTTATATGTTCCGGCAGCAGGGCTGAAAGTAGGTGCAGCTACTGTTTCTGCACCACTGTTTAAATTGTTCCAAAGGGCAGTCAAGAGTGTCCCACTGAAATCCTGGGTGTATTCCCAGAACATTGCACCGCCAAGACCTTTTGACTTAACGTATGCAGCCTTTTCCTGCAATGACTGCTCATCATCATATGAAACAAAGGTATTTCCGTTCCAAAGGTAAGGTGCTTTTGCCTGGCTGTCCCAATAGCGGGTATAACCATTCTTGTTTATATAGCTTGAAGCCAGCTGTGTGTATGTGATTTCATCATTGGCGGAACCTGAAAAAGACTGGTAAAGTCCATTATTGGAGTTGGTTACACCGGACCAACTGTGGCCATAAAAAGCACAGCCAACAACAATTTTGTTTGCAGGAACTCCATTGTTCATATGTATTTTAACAGCAGAGTCTACACTGAACTGGTTCTGGCCACTTGGGTCCATAAGGGCTGAAGCATGTCCTGTCGTTCCCTCCCAGCTGCCATAAAAGTCATAAGTCATAATATTAACAAAGTCAATGTATTGCTGAAGCTGACTAAGTTCAACATTTTGAGCATATGTTTGGCTTGCTCCGGAGGCTATGGTCAGCAAGTAATGCTTGCCACCGTCGGCGGTACCTTGAGCATCAAGCTTTTCGCGAAGCTTCTGAAGCATCAAAGTAAAGTTGTGTTTGTCTTCAGGACCGTATGGGTTGCCGTTTCCAGGCTGGTTTGGGTATTCCCAGTCAATATCCACACCATCAAAGCCGTAGTTCTTCATGAATGCTACAGCACTGTCCGCAAAGGTTGTACGGGAAGCATCCGTTAAGGCGGCTGCATGGAAATTTGTGGACCATGTCCATCCGCCAACTGAAATCAGAGTTTTTAGGCTAGGATTTACGTTTTTCAATTTCTTTAATTCATTGAAATATGTAGGATCAACACCGGCGTCGCCAATAATAACCTGCCCACTTCTTGAAACATTTGCAAAGGCGAAGTTAATATGTGTAAGCTTTGCTGCATCAATATCGCTTGCTGTCCATGGTACCCAATCACAAAGATAAGCAGTTACATTATATGCAGATGTTGCCGCTGCTGCAGTTTGAGGCGCTGTTGCAGCAGCTGTTGTCAGTGGTAATACGCCCGCTGCCATTGCAATTAAAACAAGTACTACCAACATTTGGGATAAACTCTTTCTTACTTTCATAAATTCAAAACCCCTTTCACTAATTAAGTTTTCTGATCAACGCTCACAAAAACACATGAAAAGCATTCTACATGGAATTGCCGGCAAGCAAGTTCGACTTTTAACACCTCCTATAAAAATATTAACAATTCCCTGGAAATGGCTGTTTTCATCAAAAAAGCGTAGATATATATAAGCCCTGAATTGCATCAAATCAATTCGGACGTATACTCTTAAAAATGCATATAACAACCAGACCATTTATAATGCTAAATTGTCAAGTCGAATACGCCTGTAGTTTTAAAGGTTGAAATTAAATAGCTGAACAAGAAGCGAACAATGCTGGAAACAAAGCTGCGGACAGTGCTGCGGACAAGTTGATATATAGTAAATATATCAAGCTTACAATAATTCATGCTTGTAGCAATTTATGCAAAATAAGAATAGAAATCAAAGACGAATTTATTCTGTTTTAGCTAATAAAGGTTATTTATCGAGAAGAGATGCTTGTATCATGGGAATACATGGTAAGGATAAATTCTGTTACGGGGCACCAGGTACGTTGTGAGATAGCCAACTGCTTAAATTAAAGCCCCAAATGTTTAGACCAACCAGGGTGATATTGATTGTAAAGAAAATTATAGAAAGTAAGTTATACTTATTCTGCAGGTTAATGGTATTGTTCTATAACTTTTTTATTTGGATACAAACTTCAATCTTCTGTCCTCCCAATTACGCAAAATAATAATTTCGCGTAATTGGGAGAGGTACAAATTACGTATCCAAATAAATGTACCTTGACACACACATACTGCCAGCATTGACTTAAGTCAGTATAACCGAATGTTTTTACAGTTCTAAATTAAACATTACATTTCTGTTCTGTAGCAACTCCAACATTCAAGTAATCTGCTATAGAGAAGAGTCTCTCCACCAAACAAATAGACCTGTTTGACAAATGACGCTTCATCTAAAATTTTATTGATAGCCGCCAATTCCAATTCTTCCTTTGAACTCCGTTCCGGGGAAAAGATCTGCCCACACATAGCACATTTCAGATTACATCTATTAGTCAATTTAAGACTTAAATAAAGAATATTACCTGCTTTCACTTTTTGTCTCCCCGCAGATACTCACTTTTATTATTAATCTGATTATTTCTAAACACTTTATGTATAATACCGCGCCTGTGCTACAAACATCTTGGCATAGAGCCCGTCCGACCGGTTGACCAGTTCCTCGTGTGAACCGTACTCCTTGATGGTGCTGTCGGCTTATCTGAATTTCATTTTTACATGAAACCACATATTCTTCCTTTATCCTCCAAAACTATTCTATATGCAGAATATGACATTATAGAAATATTTGCAAGTTTTTTTTTGGCATTTTTTGCAAAAAAATGAGATTTTCCATTTAATACACGAAATATATTAACGATATGTAAAAAAGAATTTATAAACCATAATTGGAGTTCCTCTGTATTGGGAGGTTGAGCCTCACGGAGGTATAAGTCATTGCTTTTTAAAGCCGAACATGCTTTGGCATTAAAAAAGTTTTATTACAGCAGCCCGGATAATATAAAAGCACGCATTGACAAAATGCAGATCGAATTTTATTTTGGATTCCTCAAATACCGTTGCCTGCACCATGCCTTGGTCACGTTTTTGATGCAGCAATAGATCAAAAGGCCGTAGCCATAAGGTACGATTCTGAAAATGGCATAAGTGAACGTGATATTTTACCGACAGGAATTTATACGACGCAAGACCTGTGGTATTCTTCATCTGAATCTAAAGGGCCAAATTCTAAAGACTCTCTTTAACGAACTGCTCCGACGTTATAAAGAATGCGTCTTTGTTTTGCTTCGCATGTTCCTGCTGTTTGATGTCGTAGTCGAGACGCCACCAGCCCGCCGCCAACGGAGGAGGTGTTTCCACTGATGCGAAATCGATGTCCTGGTCCAGCAGATTCTCCGGGTTCTCATGGTGTGCTGCCATCTCCTGCTGGATTTCAGCTTTAGTGAGCTGCTTCGCAGGTACCCGCTGACCGATGTTGCCCAGACAATACCGGCATGCCTCGAGAGGCGTGGATTCACCGATGTAGCGCTTCAGATCCGCCGCGAGGTCCCGGCTTTCAAAGAGATCCACATACTCCCTCGGCTCATTCACTCTTCGCCCGGCGAGACTCATCCTCTTCGAGAGAGAATTACTCCGGGAGCAACGGAAATACTTTCCCTCATAAACCGTGTGGCAGTTTACGGCAGAGAAGCAGGAGCGAAAAACCGCATCCACGGCCTGGTCGTTTTCAATCCGGTTGTTGACCAGCATCTGCCGAAACCCTGTAACGCGATCGTAGATGATTTTCGTCCCATGGTTCCGGGCCCGGGCTTCCATCTTAGCGAGGTCGAACGGCAACCGGACACCCGGATAGAGACTCACCATCAGACAGTCCGTAAGATCGAGTATCTCATCTGGAATCTTGTTGAGGAGGAGACCGTTTGTAAGGATCACGATACCGGCTGCCACATCGCTTCTGCGCGCGATCTGAAGAATCTGAGCCAGATCCGGGTGCTGTAGTGGCTCGCCGCCGGCAAACCGGATTTCATCAGCATGGAAGACCGACGCCAAGCGCTCGACGTCCCTTTTAAACTGGGGTACGGACAGAAACTTCTTTTGCATCCAGGGGGATGCGTGATCACAATGTGCGCACTTCAAGTTACAGTGCGCGGTTACTTCGAAACTTACGCTGGGATGTTCAATTCGGGTCATTTTCATTTTAACCTCTTTTCTTAATACGTAGTTTAAAAACAGTCTTTTTGTTTTTTCAACCTACCTCCATACATATTGTTTCTACAGAAGCAGCTAGCAGTTATATCTTGGGTTCAGAGTCCTTGCTGCTCGACCAGCGGATTCGGGTCGCAAAAAGAGAGACAAGACCGGCCGACAAGGCGACGAAGCCCATTCCCCAAACCAGGCTGCTGGCATTTGAAATTAACCCAATCACCGGCGGGCCTGCCAGGAGACCTGTCTCTCCCATTGATGCAACCAATGTCAATGTGTCCGGACCTTTTTTTGCGGCTGCGACATAGATGCAGGGAGTCACCGCCGCCATACCCAATCCAACACACGCAAACCCAGTCAAGGCAGGGACTACTCCTCCCAGCAACAGGGCGAAAGCCAGTCCAAAACTGGCCAGCACACCGCCCCACATAACGACACGCCCATCGCCCCAGCGTATGCGCCAACCATCTGCGAACAGGCGAGCCAGTACCATCATAATTGACACGACTGCTATGCCCATAGGAGCTATTTTGGCCGACGCCCCGGCATTTTCCACCAAGTACAGGGCCGACCAGTCATTCATGGAGCCTTCTGTAATCGTGCCGAAGAACAAAGCGAAGCCGATACACAACGTAAACCGGGATGGCAGCCTAAACCGCGTGCTTTCTCCCTTGGAAGCCTTCATGTCTTCGCCTAGCAGCCCCCCTCGCGTAAAGAACATGAGTAAAAGCAAAACGACGAGCGCTCCGATGAAATGAGCCGAAAGGTTCGCTGTGAAGTACATGACGCCTGACGAAAACATGGCCGCGAACAAGGCCCCGAAGCTGAAGGTTGCATGCAGCTTCGACATCGTGTTCTGCTGGGACTTCACTTCAAGCGCGGCCCCCTGAGCATTCATCGCCGCGTTCAACAATGCACATGCGACGCCGTCACAGAACATAGCGAAAATCGCTATGGGATAGTTTGGTACCCAAGCCAGCATGGGCAGAAACACACCGAGCACGATAACTGACAAATAAATAACCCGGCAAGAGCCCAGTCTATTCATCATCATTGCGACAAGAGGGAAGGACAGCGCCGCACCTAAACCGCAGGCGAGAAGGAGCATGCCAACTTGCGCCGCATCTAGGCCCAGATGTTCCTTGATTGCCGGAAGACGCGCCCCCCATGTGGCATATTGGAAACCCAGGAAGAAAAATAGCGCACCAATAGAGACCTTAGACTTAAACCATTGACTGTGAAATCCGAACATATTACCCCTCCTTGTTAGCTTGGTGTTGAGTCATGGTTCTTCGAACTTACGGAGCCGAGATTGATGTTTGAACTGAGCTTGTCTTTACCGGCATCGCTCTTGACATATAGACAGCCCCCTCTCCATAGCTTTTTGGAAGTACAATTTCCGGGCAGAAGTCGTACCCTTGGACTTTCCAAAAGAAGCGGGCTTCCGAAACCGCCACCAATGACAGCCATTGATAGCCCTCCCTTTCGGCCGCCAGCATTAGCTGATTCAAGAGTCGTCTTGCTAAGCCCTGTCCACGGTATCGCTTAGCAATCACCAAGTCGTGTAGATGAAGATTCTGCGAACGATAGACCATGGATTCGGCCTGAGCCAGGTGTGGATACTCAAATCTGGGATATGGTAAGGAGAGCAGGTAACCCGCGACCCGCCCCTCCGCTTCAAGGACGAAGCAAGTGGAGGGAGAAGCGCTATTTTTGGACGTCAATGCAGTCCGGTTTTCCGACAACACGCTCAAGTATGTTTGACGCTCAAGTGCCACAATCTCATCCCAATCACGATTCTTTATGTACCTTACCTTCATCTCTCTAAACCTCCATTTAAGCATCGTGTTTCAGATTCTGGTAAGAGCTGCCGCATAGGGTAACGCATACTGGCACGCCAACTGCTTTCCTGATAATGCACCGTAGTGATTAACAGCGGCTCGAAACCGTTGAATCCTTTCGTCATGTAGCTTATCGAGTATGCTCCGCACGAGAGTATCCATACAGGGTCACCAGACGCGAGATCCCGAGGAACGTAAATAAGGCCGTTGTCATGCGGGAACACGTCATCGCTATCACACGTCGGACCTGCGATCATGGCCGGCACATATTCGGTGGCGGCGGCATGAGAGGGAAAAACCAGCCTAAATTGCAGCGCGTCGGTCTCATAGAGGCCGCTAAATTTACCGCAGCTTATGTACAGCCAATATTGGCGCTCACCATTCGGCAGCTGCCTGGTTGTCATACGGATTACTTGCGCCTTGATGGCACCCTGGTCAGCAACAAGATAGCGGCCCGGCTCGATAATAAAGTGCAGATCTTTTCCAGAAGCTCGCTTGATTTCCTGCATACCGGCGCGAATGGCGGCGAAGATGTCATTCAGCGGTGGCACAAGGGATCTTCCGCTCCGGTCGGTATAGCCCAATGCCGGCAGGCCGCCGCCGAGGTTTATGTAGTCCAGTATAATACCTTTTGCACGCAGGCTTCGCACTGTTTCAGCCATGCCACTGAGGGCCCTTTGCCAGCCTTTTGCCTTCATTTGCTGTGATCCAACATGTACCGAGATTCCGGCGGCATTCAGCCCCCTGGACTCAGCTCTTTGCAGAATCGCCAGAGCGTCGGTTCCTGAACATCCGAACTTCCGGCTCAATCCCCACAAAGCGCCGTCCCCATCGGTGGAGAGGCGGCAGAAGACGCTGGCCCCGGCAGCATATTCGGCTATTGCTTCCACGTCTTCAAGACTGTCGGTGGCAAAGTCTTGTATGCCGAGGCGGAAGGCCGCAGCAATCTGCTGATCCGACTTGATTGTGTTTCCAAAGTGCACCCTCTCGACGGGCACACCCGTCCGAAGCGCCTGTTGAATCTCGTTGAGACTGGCGGCATCGAAGCCGGCGCCCTTCCCTGCGAGAGCAGCAAGAACTTCGTCGACCGGGCAGGACTTTAAAGCAAACCGAATCTCAACTCCAGGCAGCTCACGCAGCAGTGAGTCATACTGCATATGGATGCCTTCCAGGTCGAAGATGACACAGTTCGTTGCTGCCGCAGCCAATGCAGCCCGCATTCTTCTACTCTCTATCATATTTCAGGTCCCCCCCCAGTTCAAGACGCGAAGGTTCTATACCGACGCGGCTGCTACACAGTCCGGCTTCCGACAGACAGGTGATCTTGCTCGCATTCATAAGTGAGGCCCATGCCTCCATGAGCACGATAAAGTCGTTTATATCCTGCTCCGCCTTCAGGAGCAGCTGATGCCGTTGTCCTGCTATCAGTTCGGCAAATGAAGCATATCGTCCACCCAGCCTGGTATAGGCATCCGTGAGCACATTTAGCTTATGTTCATTTTCTCTTTTATCAAGTTGCAAACTCTGCCGGGCCATCTCGATGATTGGAGAAATCGATATGCGATGTCCTGGACCAAGCAGAGATTCACCTGCTCTTGCCATGTTTTTATAAATATCATGGAAGTAGAGCATTGAGAGAAAGAACTTCGTCAGTCTCATATGATAAGCCATAAAACCGGTGTCGGTCTTTCTCCCCCGGGTATAGAAATTCTCTATATGTCTGTTGTGGTGTACGCCTGGCAGACGGGCGCATTCCACGGCATGCATCAAGAAGTAGTCGCTGCCAATTGTATCGGTAGCGGGCGGCAGCGGAACATCTTCATGCACCTGATAAAAGCTGATGTTGCACATATCTATATTCATTGGATCAACGATGGAAAGGGTTGACCGGTCGTGAGTAAATTTGCCGGTACCGGCACCCTTGAAGGAAACATCAACGAGTTTGCGTCTCCCCTCTGGTGAGGAATGATTATCTGCCCAGAGGCTGACAATGTCGTAATAGATCTCCCTGTCGAGCGCATAAATCTCCCCAATATC
Source organism: Anaerocolumna xylanovorans DSM 12503 (assembly GCF_900143645.1). Classification (GTDB taxonomy): domain Bacteria; phylum Bacillota; class Clostridia; order Lachnospirales; family Lachnospiraceae; genus Anaerocolumna; species Anaerocolumna xylanovorans. The sequence continues at coordinate 160,982 of NZ_FRFD01000011.1, forward strand.
CACCGACATTTCACCAACGAAAGAGCCTCCGACCATGGAAACGGGCTTACTCTCGTGTATGGGGTCAAGCACCACTTCAGAGACCACAGCTTTCGCATCGCCGGCCTTTTTGCCAAGTGAAAGGAGTTCTTGATGAATCGGGAACACGGTTGTCCCGTTGACAACTTGATAGCGGCTGTCTGAGTCTCTGCGATGAATCGAATCACACCCCAGGCTTCTGCTGATTAGGAATGCGCGATTGGTGCAGGCACCATAAGAGACTCCATCAGGCAGCATAAGGTCCAGTATCCAATCCGGGTCGTTGATGCCTGCGCGGTCTATGATCTTTCGGAGATGGTGTTTCTGCGCTGCCAAGCCGAGATGCACGGGGATGACGTTCTTATATGGAGGAAGGTCCCGGGCGGCCCGGAAGTTCCTGGAAAATGCCTCGCCATCACATGTGTCCAAAATCAAGAGACATACTTCGACTCCGAAGTGACGAACCGCGTAATCCGCTTCCTCCGCCAGCAAGGAGATAGCAGCAGCGCACTCCCGATTAGTGGGAAGTGCCAGGCACACTCTGCGAGTCATAAGCTGCACCCACTTACCTGACGAGATTCACTGAAGCTGCCTTGCGGCAGGCCATGTCCCGGCTCAGTCATGTTTTTATCAGCATGGATAATTGTACTGGAATTAATGAAAAATATTTCTGACATAGTTAGACTCCTTTCTCTTTTTCGCCATCAAAAAGCAGGCAAAACAATCGCGTTAATATCTGAATTAAGCAAAGTATACTAGGCTTTCATTTTAAACACAACTATCCACCTAGACATGCAAAGTCCTAACCACAAGTAAAAAATCGACATATTTATAGTCAAAAGTACAAATTTGTTATCCATAAATCGTAAATTCTAATTTTCTACAAATTATAGCAATCTTTTTAAGTATTTTACTATTTTAGTACTATTATATAATTAATCCTGTTGCAAGTTAGCTTTTAATATCACTTACCATGAAGTTCATTACATTAAATTCGATATAAAGAATCACTATTCTTATTTTGAATTAACAATAAGCACTACCGTTTTTGTGCCATGCATGAGAATATTTTATATTTTACAAGCATTCCTGTAAGGAATGAAATGGATTTTGAGAATTAAAAAACCTCCTGTTATGATTAATGTGTGCCTTGCAAACGCACAAAAATCATAAAATCCAGGAGGTAATCCGCAAATGAAGAACCGCAATGTACAAAAACTGAAGCAATAAAACCAAATACACTGATCGTTGAAATAGATATAGCAAAAGAAACAGAAACACAGTGGGCAAGGTTCATTGATTATCGTGGTTTCAAATATTGAGATGGGGGCTATTTATATGAAAAATGATTCTTTAATACTTGAAGAAATTTTGTTGTCATGGAGAAGGTGCATAAAAAGAGGTTTGCTTACATCTATTGGTGCCCCAATGGTACATATTGAAAGAACTGCCCTCCAGCAAAGGTTACTCTTCAAAAAAAAACTATTATTGCTGTACAATGATTCCATAAATGAAGTAAGTAGTTATATTTCAGTACAATGTTTATATTTTTTATGTGACAGTGACGGAATCATACTGGCTGAAAACAATATAGCAGCCAGCGATACTCCATTCAAATCAAGCGTAACTCCCGGAGCCTCCCTTTTAGAAGAGAGTATTGGCACAAACTCGGTTTCTTTATGCATGACATTGAATAGACCAGTTAATATTCTGCCCCAGCATCATTATTGCGACCTTTTATCGGAATGTTATGAATATTGCATCCCTTTAGACTATAATAGCGAAATAATAGGTTATATTGCCGTAATCACAACAAATCAACCGATAAAGCCAGAATTGATTGCTATTACCAATCTTATCAATTATAAAATATGCAACGAATATCTCAAGTTCGAAAAGCAAAGTATTCTTGATAAAAATACACCTGAAAGATTAAATGATAGACAGATAGAGATTTTAAAACATATGGCTAAAGGCCTCACAGATTACGCCATTTCAAAGGAAATGAAATTAAGCGTAAGTTCTGTCAAATACCATAAACACAATATATTTAAAAAGTATAATGCCATGACCAGTACACAAGCAATTGTCAAAGCGATTAAGTTTAGCAATCTATCTTTAGATGACATTACATGAAAGCCGCTTCAGTTATTTCACCTATGGCATATATTCTTGCATTTGCTTTTTATTTCGTCCTACTGCATCCATACAAATGTAAATCCTATATACGGTTGAAATAAACGCCATTAATGCAGTTATATAAATGAAAACACCGCTAATAAAGAGGTACGGTACAATATTTCAAACTGTACTATGCTTATCAATTAGCGATTCTGTAACTGACCAAAGGCGTTTTCTTACTTGAGAATCATTCCAATATGGTATAAGCATTTTCTCTTGTCTCCTAACAAAAACCTTTCCGGAATTTTCTGCAGCTTCATTCGATAATGTATGGAAAACAATGCTTTCCGCAGCTTTGTCAGCAGTGACAGCAAATAAATCCGTTATCTTGCCAAGAAGCCACGGGCTTTCTCTGCGTAGTCCCGATTTGAATAATCCCGGGTCTATGGAGTTTACTATTATTCCTCCGGTACCGGCTAGTCTTTTGGAAAGCTCAATACTATATAGCAAAAGATAGAGCTTTGTTCTCATAAACTCATCAAAAGGTTTATAATGTGTTAAAAACTGCAAGTCATCAAAATTAACCCAAAGTTTTTCCGGTGGTACCGCAATATTTATAATTCGTGCCTCCGTACTGCCCTTTAGCATATCCAGCAAGGATGTGGTCAGTAATACCGGAGCTAAATAGTTAATCTGGAACATCATTTCATAGCCATCTTCTGTAACAGTCCTGTTCTGTGTCAAAACTGCTGCATTGTTAAACAACACATTAAGCTCTGAATGTGTTTCTTTGAACTTTTTAGTAAAATCCAGAATCGACTTTATAGAAGCCAAATCACAAATCATTAGCTCAAGGTTGGCACCAGGTACCTCTTTTTTAATTTCTTTCATTGCATTTTTGCCTTTTTGAAAATCCCGGCACACCAAAACAACATTCGCCCCCAATTCTGCGAACTGTTTCGCAGTGGCAAAGCCCAATCCTGAATTTGCACCGGTAATTAAGCATGTTTTACCCGATAGTTTCATGCAATCATCCCTTCTTTACAAAGCTAATAACATCTTTTTTTCTGGGTGGAGTAGGAACGTTGTCAATAGCCTTGTATCCAAGTGCAACTGCGCAGACAGGATAATAGTCTTCCGGTATAACTAATTTCTTTTTATATTCCTCACCTTTTTCCGATGCAAAGAGCGGGAGAAAGGTTCCAATCCAGCATGAACCGATATTCAACGATTCTGCCGCTATTAAAATGTTTTCTGCTGCTGCGGAACAATCATTCTGAGAATATGGGGAACTCTTATCACCTGAAATGATAACTACAGTAGGTGCATGATAAAATGTATGATGATCTGGTCTGCTTACAACGTCAGTCAAGAATTTATTGCCTGAATTCCTTACTGCTTCGATGATATCTATTACCATCCTGTCAAGCAGGTCTTTTTCCTGTATAACTGCAAAGTGCCATTTCTGCACATTGGCTGCACTAGGAGCCAGTAATGCTGCTTCCAAAACCTCATGCAATTCCTCATCCTTTATCTGTTCTGTTTGATATGACCTTATACTCCTTCTTCTGCTGATTACCTTCAATGTTTCATTCATATTAAAACACTCCCTTTAGTTTTTTATAACTCTAACACTTAAAGGAGTGCTTTTCTGTTAAAAATTTTACATTTTAATAAATACATTTACTTCTCAATACATAATATTTTTGCTTTCTGTAAATAGTATCGTTTTTAATAAGCTTCTGTAAAGCATGAGAAACCATCACTCTGGACGCTCCTACAATAGAAGCAATTTCCTGCTGAGTCAAATGAAGCTTGATTATTGTCCCATCTGGACAAGGTTCGCCATATTCCTGTGCTAATTCAATAAAAAGACCTGTAACTTTTTCTTGAATCGTCTGTGTATTCATTACAGTAATTCGTTCCCATGTATCATACAGGCAATTAGAGAGGTTTCTAATTATCTGCAACGCTATTTCATGTTTTTCCATAATAAGCTTTTCAATTGATTTACGGGTAATGCTGCAAACTATCGCATCTTCAATGGCTATAGCCGATATAGGTGAAAACGTATCTTCTCTGAATAAGGCTGTTTCACCAATAGTTTCACCAGCTCCAACTATCTGAATAATAACTTCTTCACCATCTTCGGTAATCCTGACCAGCTTAAAGCTGCCCATTTTTATATAGTATATTACATTCTCGGGGTCACCCTGCCTGAATAAAAATTCTCCTTTCTTCACCTGTTGTTTTTTTGTATTACGACAAATAGCAGAAAAGGTAATCTTATCCATTCCAGAAAAGATAGGGATATCCATCAGGCATAAATATCTTCGTTTTTCCATTTACTTTAACCCTTAAAGCCTCTCATTATTATATTTTCTTAATAGCCCAATCCAAAAGCATTATCTATTGATTTTATCATAGATAAGAGAAGTAATCTGTTAAATATTTTACACATCTCCCATGAATTGATTAAATTTATTTAGTATATCATTAATCAAATCGTTTTCTCATCAATTTTAGCAATCGCTAACGTGCCTTGAACGGTCAAAAAAGATGCCGCTTGAGCCTGGTGGGGCCTTGGCGGCAGGGCATGTTAAGTAATTCTAGGTATATTAATTGTTATAGTTTTTATTAAATAGTACTATAGGCATCACTCTTCCGCCAAGCATAAATACACCCATTAACAAATGAATGCACTTTAACCTATATCAATTATCCATTATTTATAGCAATTCAACACTTCAACATTACCATATTTTCTGCTGATTTCAGGGAAAACAGCATTCTCTTTTCCGCACAAGTGTTTATTGAAGAAAAATTGCGAAAACTGTGTGGTTATTTCAAATAGAATATCATTCGGTAATTTGCCGACCATCCCTTTATTATCACGAGGCAGATACATCCAATCGGTGTAACCCATATGAGTCACCTTCTTTAAGGTTATATCATAAACAGGCGCTGTACTGTAAGCAATTGGAGTTAATGCCGTATATTTTGATAAAGCTTGTCCTATTCTCATATATGGCCGCTCTATATCCTGCAAACTGCATGCACCAAAAACCTGTCCATCAAAATTCAATACACAACAAAATCTCTTATCGTTATAACAACTGTCCACCGCAGCACATCCACCAAAAGAATGCCCTGCTAAACCAACTCCTTTAGTAAAGTCAAACCGTTTATTTAAGAAGAAATCACTTTCTTGGTTTAACTCTATTAGTTTATCCAAAACAAAACTATTATCCTGTGTCCATGTTGCGATGTGGTCTCTTGCTTCCCTTATATGATTCTTGAAAATACGCTGCTGCCGCATTGCTAAGACTTTATACGATGAGATAAAGTCTAAAAACAAGCCTATATACCTTATACTTTCAACTATGCCCAGATTGTCTACAATTTTTGCAAAGGGTTTGTGAAAATTAATTACGCTTCCATCCTGATAATAAACCGTATCCGCTTCGTATGGATGACTTATAGAGACAACAATAAAGCCATGAGATGCCATGTCAGCACAAAATGCAGTATTTATATATAAATTACTACCATATCCATGACTGTAAATAATAGCTGGAAAGCTGCCCCTGGCTGGTGCTATGTTTTCATAACATTCTATGAAATTGTTCGACCATGGTATATTTAATTTCTTTAGATCTTCTTTTATACCATAGTGCATCTTCTCACCAGGTTCATCAACAGCCGGATAGAAAAACCACATGGCAAGTTTTCTGTTTTCAGAAGGTATATCGTAGGTATTTTTTCTGTTATTGTCAACTATATCCATTTTATAAATACCCACCTGATATTCCCCAGTAGGTTTTGGAATGTATTCTGACATAATCAGCCTCCTTTTTTCAGTTATTGGTAATACATCCCAAATAGCCCTTGGGTAAGATATTCTATAAATATCAGTTTATTAATCCCTAAAATAATATTACACTACATTAACAGTATTTCAACAACATCTGCTCATCAATCCTGTCTCTACAATATCATCTATCTTCTAATTTGCACTTTTTTGCCCCGATTTTTGCTCATTTTCGGCTTACAAACCACTGCATATTGTGGTCAAAGTCTACTTTTTGCCCTCTGAACCACATTTCGTCATCATTATTACCGTCTCCACATGGCTTGAGAGGACAGTATTGATGTCATTAGAACCCTCAGTCGGTGGAAACATATTGATTGATTTTTAAATCCATTGTTTATTTATAAACTAATTAATGATTCTTATAGAAAACGGCATATCTCAAAATCTGATTATCTAGATTTTTTAAGATATACCGCTTCCTTTCAATCGTAGTATAAAATAGCTTTTATTTTATTATTATAGTTTGCATTTGAGCCAGTAATAAAATTCATCCGTTTCATGTGTCTTTTCAAAACCAAGCTTCTCGAGTACACATATAGATGCAATATTATCTTTTTCTGTTTCTGCGATGACACCTGCAACCCCCATTTCATTGAGTGCCCAAATGATAAGACGTCCACTTCCCTCAGTTGCATATCCGCAACTTTGCATATTATCACATATGCCATAACCTATCTCCACATAACCGAGATCATTAGGTGTACCTTTAAATAGGCCGCCGCCTATAACTCTGTTATCTGACTTGTCATAATAAGTCCAAGTCCTGTACCAGATTAAGTCCTCTTTTTTAAATTTGCCCTCATCGGCAAGTGCGTTGTGATAACGATATGCACCACAAAAGTCTTTAGCCAGCTCATCACCATTTTCGGCAGACAGGCACATGGCTTCGTAAGTTTCACAAATCAATAGTAAACGTTCTGTTTCCAATTTTAATTTTAAATCACACATATATGCTCCTTCTCATTGATCTTTGCTAATTAATAATTTTTAAAATACTGCTAATATTGCAGATATTTAATCAAAATCCTCCGCACTGAAGGTATTAGATTGTCCCTAACTTATGAGACATTCAAGCAAAAAGCCATAGTATATACTTATATATACTATGGCAGTAAGATCAATGAAAAGAATCAGCCACATCTATAAAAGGATATACTTCTAGCCATAAAAATGGATAAAAATTATATTCTTTTTTATTGACATGGCATTCCCTCGCTTTAATAATTATATAATATTTATACCATATAATTATTTTTAAGTCAAATGTATTATTTCCAAATTGCTTCCATCATATTGACATCTAACCTGTCTCCTCAACTCTATCCATTTTTATGAGGTGGATATGTTCTCCCAAACAATAAAAATAAGGGTTTCCCGGCACAGGAACCTCCGCTCTCATACTACTGTGAAAATCCCAATGCTTGGAATCCCTTTATTTTAAGCCTTTTTAGCCCTATCTATTTCTGCATCCTTGACATCAATACCACTGTCTCCACGTGTCCCGTCCAAGGGAACATGTCCACCGGTACTGCTTTTTCTGCCTTATATCCTTTCTTAGTCAGATATTCTACATCTCTTTGCAAGGTCACAGGGTTACATGAAATATAAACCACCTTCTTAGGCTTTAGAATAGCCAGTGAGTCCAGGAATTTTTCATCGCTTCCGGCTCTTGGCGGGTCCATAAATACAATATCCACGGTTTCTTTTTGCTGTGCCAGCTGTGCCATGAATTCACCTGCATCTTTCAGATAGAATTGAATATTGGAGGTTTCATTCCGCTTTGCATTTACCTTTGCATCTGCTACGGCATCTTTGTTTAGCTCCACACCAATTACTTTGGCGGCTTTATCGGAAGCTATCAGACCTATGGTTCCGATGCCGCAATAAGCATCCAGTACCGTTTCCTTTCCTGTCAGCTTTGCCATATCAATTGCAAGGCGGTAAAGTTTTTCTGTCTGGGTAGGGTTTACCTGGTAAAAGGATTTGGGAGATATACGGAATACCTTCTCACATAAAGTATCTTCAATAAATCCTCTCCCATAGATTACCTGCTCCTTATCTCCTAGAATCATACTGGTATTCTTATTATTAACATTTACCACAATTGTCGATATTTCCGGGTGCAGCTGCCTGATTGCTTTAACAAAGTTATTTTTTGAAGGAAAGATGGGAGAACCAATTACTAATACTACCATGATTTCCTTGCTGTGATATCCCGTTCGAATCAGGACATGGCGCAGCAATCCATAACCAGTATCCTCATCATAAGTCTTGATTTTAAAGGACTTTAACAGTCCGCGTATGGAGACTATAATCTCGTCTGCTTTCGAATTATGAATCATACAACTATCAATCGGCACCACCCTGTGGGTGCCTTCTTCATATACACCGGATATGGCATTTCCTCTGCGGTCCCGGTCAAATACCACATGCACTTTGTTGCGGTAGTGGGTCGGGTCTTCCATTCCAACAATAGGCTCTACCGGACAATACTGGGCTAACAAATCCTTTACCAGCTTTTGCTTTTCTGCTAAATGCTCTTTATAGCTCTTTTCATAAATCCGACAGCTGCCGCAGTCTCTTCTGTAAGGACAGGCTCCTTCTGGCTGGTTCCTTCCCTTATTGCTTTTATCTCTGCTTTTGCCTGTATCTTTTCCTGTATTTGGCCTTATATTGTTTCCTGCAATATTGATTTTCCCGGTTTTATGCTCTATGTTATGCTTTGCCTTATTTCCCGTACTGTTTTCTTTCTTGTCTCCTATAGCTTTTTCTTTATAGCTCCCTGCACTCTTTACCTTATCTTTTATCTTATTTATTTCTTTATTTTCATTTTTTCGTACCATGTATTTTAACCTCTTTCCTTAATCTCCAATCTTTGATTGGAGATTTGTTAATTGGCAGTTGAAAAAAATTTCAAACTAACTCCTTGCATGAATGTCATAAATCCTATATCCCTCGGTAATCAAAAGCAGGAATAAAGCTTTCCGATGCTGTTTCACCCTCCTGGATAAAGCCATTTTCAACCCCCAACTCTAATGCATAGTCCACTAAGGCCTCATATTCCTTTTCTGTTACCTTACGGTTAATCTCCGGATATTCTTTTACCTGTTCAAGCGGTGTGTACTGGTTCATTATGCTGATGTAAATGGTATCTTTATAGGTTTCATACAAGTATTTTATGATTTTCTTGGAATCCGCCAGTCCACCCGGTAACAGTAAATGCCTTACGATTACACCTTTTCTCATGATTTCTTCTTCAAATACCGCTTCTCCTGTCTGACGAACCATTTCTTCTAATGCCTGGGAGGCTGCTTCAAAATAATCCCTGCACCCTGAATAACGGTATGCCATTTCTTGTCCATAATATTTGAAATCCGGCAGGTATATATCCACAACTCCTTCCAGCATTTTAACAGTTTCCACACTTTCATACCCGCTGCTGTTATAAACTACCGGTATATGAAGCCCTCCTTCCTTGGCCCGTCCAATGGCTTTTATAATGGAGGGTACATAATGGCCGGGAGTTACCAAGTTAATATTATGGGCTTTTTGCTCCTGAAGCTCCAGAAAGATTTCTGCCAGCCGGTCTGTTGTTATTATCTTTCCAGCCAGGTTCCTGGAGATATCATAGTTCTGGCAATATACACATCCCAAGGAACAGCCGGAAAAGAATACCGTCCCGGAGCCTTTCCTGCCGGATATACAGGGTTCTTCCCAATGATGAAGCGCTGCCCTTGCGGCTGTTATCTCTGCCCCGGCCCTGCAATAGCCGACCTTTCCGTCCAAACGGCTTATATGGCAGTTCCTCGGACATAGAGTACAATCTCTATAATATTCATCTTCCCTTATTTGCTTTCTATCCATTCTTTTACGCTTCTTTTCTATCTGGTTTACAGCTTATTTTACCTTATTCAAGAAACAAATACAATTGCAAAACATAAGACTCGCGGCAAATCCCCGAAAAGGCTCCTGCATGAAAAAGGGTATTGTCATAAAACAGCCGGCTTTTCACTTTCCGCTTAGGCTATTTTACAACCATACCTTTTCATTCTATATTTTATATTGTGTTTTCTTTCCTGCTTTAGGCTTATAAATCCACCTTCAAAAATAATGTCTCCTATTTATTAATTAGATGAACAGATTTACATTGGATTCCTCTGCCTCACCCAGATAGTAACCAACACCGCCGACTTTTACGCCGTCTATGAGCTCTTCTTTTCTTAGACCCATGACATCCATTGACATCTGGCAGGCTACAATTTCCACACCATTTCCGACAGCAGTCCTGATGAGACTTTCTAAGGAGTCCACATTTTTATCATTCATGACCTTGCGGATCATCCTAGCTCCCATTCCCATCATGTTCATATTGGAGAGCTTAAGCTTCTTACTGCCTCTTGGCATCATCTTTCCAAACATTGCATCCATAAAGCCCTTTTGCAATTTTACTTTTTCAGGCTTTCTTAAGATATTAAGGCCCCAGAAGGTGAAGAACATGGTTACTTTTCTTCCCATGGAAGCAGCACCGTTTGCTATGATAAAGGAGGCTATCGCCTTATCCAGATCACCGCTGAATACTACCATTGTCTTATTATTCTTCTCTGTCACTGTATGAGCTTCTGCCTTTACTGCATTATCTGCCGCTCCCTTTTTTATGACAGCAGTAATGCCGCCCTTTTCTCTCTGACGTGACAGCAGCTGATTCCCTGTATTTTTACACCAGGCATTCACATCTTCATAAAATCCGGGGTCAGAGGCATGGATTTCCAGTATTTCTCCGTCTTTTAACTGATCTGCCACTTCTTTTACGCGAAGCAGAGGACCGGGGCAGCAGATTCCAGTGCAATCCAGTTTTTTATCAATCGCTATCTCCATCTTTTCCTTATCCCCTTCTGTTGTGCTTACTTCCGGTGTTACCGGTTGCGCTTCTAAGATACCGGCCGCCCTTACTTCTCCTGATAGAATATCCTGCTCTCTTTCTGTCTGATACAAATAATCCTTAGCACTTAAATAACCGCCGGTAATATTCTGGACCTGATACCCGTTTTGTGTAAGAATCCGGTCTGCGATATATCCCCTTATGCCTACCTGGCAATACACCACGACTTTTTGGCTCTTATCAAGCTCCTCCATGCGGTTTCTTAGTTCATTAAGCGGAAGGCTCACGGCCCCTTCCATATGGCCCAGCTCATATTCCTCCGTATTTCTTACATCCAGAAGTACAAAGTCCTCTTCACTTTCAAATACCTCATCCCAGGTGGTAATATGGCTGAATCCCTTTCTTATGTTTTCTGCTGCGTATCCCGCCATATTTACCGGGTCCTTTGCAGAAGAAAAAGGTGGAGCATAGGATAAATCAAGCTTTGTCAGATCCGCCGTAGTTCCCTTAAGGCTCATCACCGTAGAGATTACATCAATGCGTTTATCAACACCTTCATACCCTGCAGCCTGCGCTCCAAGGATTTTGCCTTCCATATCAAATAAAAGCTTTAATGAAATGTTGAAAGCCCCCGGATAATAGGAAGCATGGGACATGGGATACAGGTGCACTGTCTTATAATCAATTCCTGCTGCCTTTAATGTTCTTTCATTTGCACCGGTTCTTGCTGCCGTTAAGTCAAATACCTTGATAATGGAGGTTCCTAAAAAACCCTCAAAAGTTGACGGGATTCCGGCAATATTATCTGCTGCAATCCGTCCCTGTTTATTCGCAGGACCTGCTAAGGCAACTGCTGTTTTTCCTCCGGTTACAAAGTCAACTCCTTCTATAGCATCCCCTACTGCATAAATACCTTCTATATTGGTTTGAAGCCTCTCATTAACCTTGATGTGACCTCTTTCCCCTAATTCGATTCCGCTTGCACGCAAGAATTCTGTATCCGGTCTGACACCCATCGCAAGGATAACCATTTCTGCTTCCAGTACTTTGCCGCTTCGTAAATGCACTTTTACACCGCAGTCTGTATCAGTGAATCCGGCGATTCCATCGTTTAAATAAAGGTTAACACCGTTTTGTGCCATCTCCCGTTCTGCCGAAATAACCATATCCTCATCAAAAGGAGCTAAAATATGGGGTGCAGCTTCTACAAGGCAGGTCTTAATTCCTTTTTCTTTTAAATTCTCGGCCATTTCTACACCGACAAAACCTCCCCCGATTACAACAGCACCGGACGGTTTCTTTTCTTCTACAAAGGCTTTGATTTTATCCGTATCCGGAACGTTTCTTAAAGTATAAATACGGTTGTTCTCTATGCCGGAAATATTCGGTCTTAGTGCCTTAGCTCCCGGTGACAAAATAAGGTTATCGAAATTCTCCTCATACACTCCTCTGTCCTTACTCTTAATGGTAACACAACTTTTTGCAGTATCTACTGCTATAACCTCGCTGTTTATCCTGACATCAATACGGAATCTGTCCTTCATCGCCTGGGGCGTCTGTACCAACAGTTTTTCCCTTTCTTCTATGGTGCCTCCGATATAGTAAGGAAGACCGCAGTTAGCATAAGAGATATAGTTATCTCTCTCAAACATAATAATTTCAATATTTTCGTCCAGTCTTCTAAGACGTGCAGCAGCAGATGCCCCTCCTGCAACGCCTCCAACTATCAATACTTTCTTAGCCATTGCTTTTTCCGCACCTAAGAACTTCCTTAAATGCCGCCATATTATATTGAAGCAAAAGAATCTTTATGGCATCCTTTCTTTTTTCATTTTCTTCTGCCCTTTGCCACTTTAGTCGTAGTCTTTAATGCTGCTTTTTTTATTAACAATTTGACCATTAATCAACTTCTTTGGTTAATATTCTGATTAAATCAGCAACCCTTTCATCACTGACTCTGTAGTAAATCTCAAGTCCTTCCCTTCGGCCTTCTATTATGCCCGCTGCCTTTAACTTCTGCAAATGCTGGGATACGGTAGATTGGGGTGCTTTTAAGCAGGAATGCATATAATTCACATTACATTCTCCTTTCTCCAACAGTCCGCTGACGATACAAAGGCGCACCGGATGCGCAAGTACTTTAAGTATTTCTGCCGCTTCCGTATAACGATTAATGTTATTATCCATTGCTACTCCTTTTACAATTTTAGTACAAGATTGTCAAATATAAATCATAATATTTATATATTACGATATATTAATATATATGTCAACATTTCAATTTTATTTCCAGATATTTATTATTTTTCTATAAGAAAAAGCCTCTTAAAGGCTTTCGTATCCTTTAAGAGGCTTGATATGCTTTATTCTGCTTTTACCGTAGCAAGATACACGAAACCTTTTGGTGCAAGGGGGTAGTATATCAAAGACTGCAGTTTATGGGGCTAATGGCCGTAAGGCCTTATTATGGTATTTCTACTTTATTTTCTTTACCGTTACTTTACAGGTTAAACGTCTGCCATTTACAGTCGCTATTACTGTTGTTGTCCCTATCCTTCTTGTGCTTACCACGCCATTATTGACAATAGCAACTTCCGAATCTGTAACATCCCAGGTTACACCGCTTGATATTCCCAGTACCATTAATGTGTAGTTTGAGTATTGCTCCAATACAAGATTCGTAGAATTTAATCCGACAACCGTTACCTTTGTGGTTGCTGTCTTTCCGGATTCTGTCATTACTGTAACATTGGCAATTCCCGGTTTTCTGGCCGTAAGCTTGCCGGAAGTTGTTACCGTAGCAACTGTTCTGTTATCACTTGCCCAGCTGGCTGAATCTGTTGAAGTAGAAGGATTCATTGCCTTTTGCAATACTGAAGTTTCTCCTACCACCATAGTCAGATTCTGATTCAATACTGTGACACTGTTCGCCGGAACACGAGGCTGAACAATGACATAACAGATGGAGTATCTTCCGCTGTTATCCTTGGCAGATGCCTTAATCGTTGCATTTCCCGCTTTTAAGGCTGTGACCTTACCGGAAGAATCTACAATGGCAATAGATTCATCGCTGGACTTCCAAAAAACGGTCTTATAAGTTGCATTTGTCGGTTTTACCGTAGCTTTCAGGGTAAAGTTTTTGCCAACTATCGTTGTTACCGCAGTTCTGTTTAAAGTAATAGAAGATGCATTCCTTACTACTCTAATCTGTACTATCGCCTTTTCACCGCTTCCATCGGTTGCTGCTGCCGTAACATTTACTGTTCCTAAAGCCTTGCCTGCTATATTACCTTTTTGGTCTACCGTTACAATTTTGGAATTGCTGGTAGTCCATTTTATCTTTGGATTGCTGGCTGCATTTGTTTTTACCTTTGCCACCAGAGTATAGTTTTTTCCAAGTCCAAGCTTAAGGCTGGTTTTATTCAAGGTAACGCTCGTAACTCTCTCTATTACAGTTACCGTACAAAAGGAAGTGAATTTGCCGTCCGAAGTTTTACAGGTTATAACTGCCGTACCGCCTTTTATTCCCTTTACTCTTCCGCTGGTGGATACTGTGGCAACACTGGTCTTTGAGCTGACCCAAACAATGCTCACTTCATCGGCTGCAGCACTTGGCTTAACAGATGCCTTTAAATCAAAATAATCGCCGATTACCAATGTTTTCTCTGTATAATTAAGTATTACTCCTGTTGCCTCTGCTTTGACCGTTACCGTACAGTACAAAATACTGCCTGTTGAGGTGGTTGCGGTTATTATAGTTTTTCCGGCTGCTTTTGCTGTTATAGTACCATTATTGTCCACAGAGGCAATGGTTGCATCCAGCGAACTCCAGGTTAGGGTATAGTCTGTTGCAGTTGCAGGTATAGGTGTTACTTTTATGGTATAGGTCTTTCCGATATAAAGCTCTAAGCTTGTGACATCAAAGGCCAGACCTGTCGCTTTTTCCTTTACTGTTATTGTACAAGTGGACATATAGAGCCCATCTGCAGTTTTTAAAATAATAACTGCCGTACCAGCCGCCACGGCCTTAACATTTCCTTTTGCATCCACACTGACAATACTGGAATCCGAAGTGCTCCAGACAACATCCGTATTGGTAGCATTAGTAGGTGTTATGGTATAAGAAAGCTTTGTGGTATCACCCGTATACATAACTTTCTTGGAATCATCCAGCTTTATTGCCGTTGAAGAAACACCTACTGTTACATTACAAACGGCCGTTGCATCAGGATTATCTTGCGAAGTTGCAATAATTGAAGTGGAGCCGGAAGTAAGCAATGTGACAAGTCCGGTATCACTTACAGTTGCCACCGCAGGATTGGTAGACATCCAGATAACTTTCTGATTGGTTGCACTAGCAGGTAAAACAGTTGCTCTTAACTGATAGGTTCCGGCTGATTTCATCAGGCTAAGATTCGTCGCCGACAGAGTAAGACTGCTTACCTTTTGTTTAACAGTAACCTTGGAATATCCGATAATATAATTTTCCGTATTGATTGCCATTACAAGTGCCGTTCCCGGTATATCCATGGCACTGATATTTACAAGTTCCGAGTTACTGCTGTTTATTTTAACGATTTTTTCATCCGTACTTATCCATTTTACAGGTACGGTTCGTGATATGGCCGGATCAAAAGTGGCCTTTAAGGTATAGCTTTCTGCGATATTTAATGGCAGCTCTGCGGGTTCTACCTTTATGGAAGTAATCGTTTTGCCGACTGTTATTTTACATATTGCTTTCTTTACCACACCTGTGGCGGTTGTGATGGAAGCTACAATATATGCCGTTCCTTCGCTTACACCCGTAACTGTACCATCCTTTTTTACGGATGCAATGCCGCTTCCATTATTGGTACTTTCATCATAGTCAGCGGTTGGAGTTTTCACGCTATACCACTTCACCTCAGTATTATCACTGGTGGTTTTTGGCGTAAGCTGCAAGGTCCCGGAAACATAAATATTTGCCTCTGTAAGATTCAGTGAAATACCATCTACTACTGTAAGATTCATGGTGTACTTGGTTCCGTCAGCCTTTGATATCGTTATAACGGCGTCACCGCTCTTTTTCGCTGTCAGGATTCCGTTGCTAATGCTTGCAATGGAACTGTCACTGGAAACATATGTATAGGTATCAATTGCAGAATTCAGCAAATTACCGATATTATAAGTATCATTCACATTCATGACCAGATAAGCAGGTATAGCAGGTACTACTTTCAGATTAATTTTTATATAAGGTACTTTAACCTGGTCCGGAGGGTTCTCCAAATGGTCCGGTATGTACATTGAATCAGCAAAACCCATGATAATATAATCGGCTGCCTTAGTTGTATTATTAATCGTGATGGAACCGTCTACTTCACTGGCAGTATAAGATATTATTCCTGCCGGATTCGGGATAAGCTGTGGCCCGGAATCCGTTTTATAATAGAACTTCCAGATCAGTTTGGAGGCTTGCGCCGCATTGGTATAAAAAGTTATACTTCCCGTTGTAGATTTATCAATTGTGTAACTATAATCTGTAGGGTTGGAGGAAAGCGTCGCCGAAACCTTAGGCGTTACCACTACCTTAAAGGTTGATGTCAGGTTACTGGATATATTATCACCCGGGGCATTATTTGTCTTTACCGTAATCTGCGCGACACCGGCTCCCCTTGATACTACCTCGCCAGTTGTGGGATTAACAGTAACAACATCTGTATTTGAACTTTCAATTGACACAGAACTGCCTGCTAGGCTGATAGTATCAGGATTAATGTCCGCATATTTAAGCCTAAGGTATTTGCTTTCATTAATATTCTTAAACAGCATTACGTTCATGTCATAACTGCTGCCTGAAACCAATACGTCGGGAAAATCCGTCTTATTGCTCTTATCTACGGCAAAGTCAACTTTTACGTTCAGATAGTAATCCCATATCATGTTATTGCTGTCTTCATAATGGAGTCTGACACGTGCGTAACCCGGCCCTTTGGTCATTAATTTAGCAGATAAGCCGTTAGCGTTGACAATACTGGTAGGATCAATTGACACAACTCCCAGCTGGCTTTCATCCATTCCGGCTTTAACCTCAACATTATTAACAAACCATTGCTGGGATACAATATTTTTAACTATTCCGGTATCACTGCTTAAATTGATATCGGTAGTTAGGGATTTTATTGTCACTTCACTTCCTGATTCTTTCACGGCACCTGCAACCACGAAATGATACGGGCTCGCCGCTTCTGCTTTCTCAATGCCAAGCGGCTGAAAAACAGATGTAACCACCATTACCAGACAGCAGACTACTGCCATCCATCGTTTTGTAAATATTTTTTTCATTCTGACCTCCCTGTCTCTCTTATGTCCTGCTTCTTGTCCTTATACATATATCGTCATAATATATGATTTTTCTTATATTTTTCTGACTTAAATTTAATGCCATGTTTTGTCACTTATGTGTCATATACCCAGTAATAAGACACAAATACTACAGTTCCGGCAGATTATTCATGGCATTATTAAAAATATCAGACCTTGTAACCAGATTCCCAATATTTTCAAATAAGTCCATGTTATTATTTACATTATTAATATATACTGTTTGATTACCATACTCACAATCTATGTGCAGTCTTTGCATGTCTTTTCTGATTTGCTCAATGTCTTTAAAGTCTTTGTCATAATATTTTTGAGCTAAGCTTTTACCTCCTTTGATATATTGTATCGCCATATTTCTTGCCGTCTTTGAAAAAGAAATGTAGTGATTGCCATACTGTGTTAAAAGTAAACATTGATAATTCACTTCTACTTTCTTTGCTCCAAATGTATAAAAATAATCCAGAAAAATTTTCTTATCGACATAGATATCTAATGTATCATCAGGCATTATCACTGATACATTTTTCATTTTCAGGTTTTTGATATGGTTAGTTATATTCTTGATTTCATTATTATTTTCGTCAAATAAATGCAGATAAAATGGTACATTCGGTATATATGCCGGAAATTCAATTATATTTTCAGATTGGTTAATCTCATTTTTTATAACAAAACCATTATCAGCTACAATAATATAATATTTTACTTTTTTGAACATGTCCATAATCCTTTCCTAAAAATGTTATTTATCAAATATTAAGACAGACTTATTATAGTATTGTATCCGTAATTTTCAATTTACCTGCGGATACGTTTGTAATTATTTTCATACAAGCATGGGGATTTATATGCTATAATATCCTAACAGCAAACAACCTTTATTTGTGGTACGCAATGGGAGCAAAAATGAAAAGATTATGTGAATTCACGAATTTTATTGACTATGGTAAACTAAAAGAACAGTATAATATCAGAGATTATGAGCTTGCCAATTTATCTGTTGGATATGATGATGTTATCTATCTGTTATTGGCTGGAAATATTCCTGAAAGAATTAGTGGTATGTTCGTGCCAACTAAAAGTAATACTGATTATAAATGTATTATTGTGGCAGCGGACTGGGAGAACAATGAATTATTAGGCTCCGAATTGTATAATCTGGGAGTTCAGGAAACTAACATACATTTCATTCAACCTATAGGTAATGAAATTCTCCTTCTTGGAGCAAGAGCTTACCATTACAGAGATGGCAGAACCGATAAGAATGCTATTATAGTTGATAAATACGGAAATATAATCAAAAAATTCTGCCTTGGTGACGGTATTGAAGACTGTATCGTTACTTCAGACAAAAGGATTATTACCAGCTATTTTGACGAGGGTATATTTGGTAACTATGGCTGGGATACCCCCTTAGGACAAAGCGGACTTGTAGTCTGGAATGAATCCGGCGGGAAGATATGGGAAAATACAAAGTATGATATCTGTGATTGTTATGCACTAAATATCGACGAATCTAATAATCTTTGGTTTTATTATTACACTGATTTTAATTTAATTAAAACGGACTTTCACAATGACCAGATTTTTGACATTGATATAGACGGCTCATCTGCTTTTCTAATAAATAAAAAACAGACTGAATTAATCTTTGATGACGGATATAAAAGCCATAAACAATTTACAGGTTATCATTTAAAACATAATAAAATCATTGGTAAATTTAGCTTTGAGATTCTATATCATAAATCACAATTATTGCTGCAAAGATATACTTTTAGAAGTTCAAAAGCTGTGTTTATTGATGATAACGACCGGATGTTTTGCAGGGACTTTTCATAAATTATCATGACAGCTTTTTTCATAAAACTCGTAGTTCCCATACCAAAATAGCCAATACCTGGTGGATGTAAACTGTATTCACAGCTGATCTGCTCCTTTTCTACCTATCATGCCAGTAATAAAGTGTTACCCCAACGCTGACAGACGTATTCTCATTCCAATCATAGTGCATATGGGGTAAATAATCTTCAATATATTCATCTCCATATTCAGTCAGGTTACATGCCCCGCATGATAGTGAGTGAAAACCATCTCTGTTTGTTGAAATATACATATTTTTTTTATGGATTTTGACTGTAAGACGCTTGTTCGTTTTCCACCTATCGATATATTCTGTATGAATATCCGATCTGCGGATGATAAGTTCTTCGGTCCATATTTTTATTTTGAGAATTTCTTCTATGTCTTTCGGAGAAATCCGTGTCTCACAATAGTTTGTACATACAATATTATAGTTGTATTCACATCCACCAAATGATTCTATAAATTCCTCACTTGCCTGATATCTGACAGGCAGATATAGAATCTCGTTTTTCTGTAAATCTGCCGCTGCTGAAAAACACTCTGCCAGAAATTGATATCCGCTGCCATTGCCCCATGTTAACACAAAACCTTTGTTATCATGCCCGGCTGTTATACTTTTGCTAACATTACCCGGAGTTAGAACATATACTTCCTTCCCCCCATGAACTGTAATTCTTCTTTTTATTAATTCCACTAGTTATCTCCTAACAAAAATCAACATTTTTCTACATATGGTCATTATACTATCTATTCGCTGCTCTATCTACTGCTAATTCTTTTATACCCGTTTGTTCCCAGAAGATTTGAAATTACAAGAAATATCTTTGTCATAAAGGCAAGCAAAAATCCTCCGTACATTGTAATTCACTTACGATATACAGAGGATTTTATCATATGCACATTTTAAGTCTACTTTTTAAGAAGTTCCTTAATATACTGCCGAAAAAGAAAAGAGACTGCTCCTACTGACAGTCTCGATTCTAACTACATCTTACATTCACGCTCATTTTGGATTGTAATGGGGATAATGGTGGGGTTAAATAACCTTCCTATCTAATACTTGGATATTAAATGAGGGAAATAGTTGATTTGGAAAGTTATGTAACCTCATGTACATTATAATAACATATTTTTACATATTATTCAATATTTTTTCATCGCATTTGAGCGATATTTTTTTATTTTAATCGCTTGTAAAGCGTTTTGAGTTTACAAATAAAAAAAGTCTACAGTTAACCGCTGTAAACTCCTATTCTTTTGATTCCTTACTTATTAATCAGCCTAAACAGGATTTCAAAGAGACTTAGGACCTCTTTCTGTTCTGCCGGCTTTAAGGTGTTCAATCTGTTAATCAGGAAAGCTAATGCTGTGTCATTTTCTCCGCTGATTTCCGCAGCTGGTTGTATATGTCTGAAAAGTTCCTCGAATGTTATCCCCAGAGCATTTACTATCTTTTCTATACTGTCCAGTTTAGGAACCGTTTCCCCTCTTTCAATACGTCCTAAATGAGTTGTATTTACATCCGCTCTTTCTGCCAATTCCTCTATACTTAAACCTTTATCATTCCTGACTATTCTGATCCTATCACCTACTACCTTAGAAATATCACTCATTAAATACCTCCTGCCCGTCAAATCTAAGATACCTTTAATTCTCCCCAGTCTCAACAGCGTTCAAGCAGTTAATATTCAAAAAAGTTACTTATAAGCAACTTTTTTATGGGAATTGCCGAAAGCAGCTCCTCCATATAAATTTCTCCGGTTATAATGTTATATTTTGTCTGTTTGCTTGTTATAAATGAACTTATAGATATGCAGATAGTACTAACTGCAAAACTTTTAAGGGTTCGTTAGTGTTTTCTCAATTTAATATCCAAATTATGCAAGCGAAATTTTTCTATATATTCACCGTATTCGTCTTTATTAAAACTCAATCTAAGTATATTGTCAAACCATTCAATGTTGTTATCGTTATTTAAGTATGAATGAGTATAATTATGAACCCTCATAGTCTCTTCTAACTTCTTCTAAATACATAAAAACATCCCCCAGCATATCCGTGAGTTATGATATACAAGGGGAATAGATGTATGTTCGATTTTACTGAATTTCTACTGCATGGGCCTACTCATCCCAGCTATGATATATTTCCTGTGCATCTTTCGACTTATAGCACTTTAGGTCTATTTCTTTTTTTTCTTAAATTGAAATATGACAGCACTTAGGGCTGCAACCAACGGCGTGGTTGCAATAATACCTATTGAACCGGCAACTCCCTGCAATATTTCAATTACTATCATATCACTGTTTAATATTTGAATCATTGGGTACTTATACACCTGGAATAAAATTAACAGGTTAAACGCCGATCCAACAAATGCAAGTATCAATGTATTTGCCATCGTTCCCATGGTATCCCGTCCGATATTCATTCCAGAACGGAATATCTGCTTTCTGGATATTGAAGGATTTTGCTCATAAACCTCATGCAGTGCAGATACAATAGACATGGACGTATCCATCAATGCTCCAAGTGCTGAAAGAAGAATACCACTAATCAGCAAACCGCTGATTTTCAATGGCAAGTCCGAAGCCCGTACTACCAATTCTTCTGCCTCTGACATATTAAATCCGCTAATTGGTGTCAGAATCGTAATAACCCATGCAAAAAATCCAGCTGCTATAACTCCGCCAACGCATCCTAAGAATGCACATAGTGTCTTTTTTGTATATCCGGTCAACATCAGCAAAGCACCAGCACTGGTAAATGCAGAAATCAAAATAGTAGCTATAACCGGAGAAACACCTTTTAGAACCAGAGGAATTAAAATAAACCAAAGATTAAGCAAAGTAAACAGCAATCCAAACAATGCTCTTACTCCCTGCTTTCCGCCTGCTAACATCATGAAAACAGCAAAAACAATCAACGCCATAATTAAGACACTGCTTCGATCATAATTAGTAATAGAAACTACATAAAGATCTCCTGCATCGTCATAATCCAGTCGAACAATAACCCGGGTTCCAATTTTTGCATCCACATTATAATATGCATTTACATAGTTTACCGTTTCCAGCACAGCTCCCTTATGTTTACCTGTAAGAATTCTTACTTCCAATTCCTGTGCACCAATACGTCTTCCTTCTGTCCAAGTATCTGGTGCTGCATTATCGCTTAATACCTCTGTAACCTTTGCAACCGCAAACATTCGTTTTTGAGCTGATGATAATACTTCATCCGGACTCGGACGATTTAAAATTACAGCTGCTCCTATAAATATTAACAGCATCAGCACTGCAGTTAAAATTCTCACCTTAAGGTTCTTTTTCATACAGTATTCCTCTCTGATTACTAAAGCAATTACCTGACAAAGGAATGCCACACTAAATTAGTGTGGCAGCCCTTCCTAAATTAAGCTTTATACATATTTGCAATCTACTATTTTACTTTGATGGATTTACTAAAGCTCTTCTTTTGTCCGTTCTCTAAGGTAACTACAACTGTTAACTTAACGGTTCCTTTCTTCTTTGCAGTAACAGTTCCATTGCTGGATACAGTTGCAATAGCCTTATCATTTACCTTATATGTTACCTTTGCTTCTTCCTGTCCAACCGGATCACCTTTTGTAAATGCAGTAACCCGTGCTAATTCCTGTGGAAGACTTACTTTTACATTGAGCTTTTTGCCCTTTGCAACGGAAGCATTAACAGATACTGTCGCCTTATCTACTAATTTAACTGCATCCTTTGCCTTCGCTGTACAAATAACAAAATCTCCTCCACTTAGGGTCGAAAGCTTTAAAGTACCATTCTGTGCTACGGTTTGCAGATTGTTTGGTACTTCTTCTAATGCACCCGTCTTAGCATTCTTATGGTAAACATATACCTTATTGCCTGCTGATACGGAAAGCGTGCCTTCTACAGGCACCGTAACCACCATACCTGCTGTTAATTTACCTTCTGTTCCTACGGAAAGAACTCCTGCTGCTTTTGCTGCTGCTTTCGTATCTTTTTCCAAAGCAACCGCTACATTCAGATCTTTTGAACCAGTTGTAACTTTCTTTAATTCGGAAGCAGGAATGCTAACTGTGTAACCCTTTGCATTTCCATTTTCTACATTGATAGTAAGATTCTGTCCGGATTTCTTTGCTAATAACAATGCATCTTTACTTAATACAATATTATTCACAGCTGCATCTTTAACGGCAGGAATCGATAATTCGATTACTACACCCTTCTTAACCTGGCTATCCGTCAAAACATCCTTTAATGCATCTTCACCTAATGAAACCGTAATATTAGTATTACCAGCTTTTACGGTATCCATCAGTGCTTTTTCACTGATTTCAACCTTTACATTTGCTTTTCCATTTACAACCGTACTTATTGGTTTATCAACCGTTACTACAGTTTTACCCCCCGGTGCAGGTGTCGGCGTAGGTATAGGTGTAGGCGTAGGTGTTGATGTTGGTGCAGTCCCCGGGCCAGATGAGGAACCATTGCTGGTACATACGATATCCGCACGGTCTCTGACACGGATACGCGCTGCAAGACCATCAAAGGTATTATCATAAGAGGACAAGCCAACTGCAGTTATTAAATTTCCAACTGCTAAATTCTTGATCTCCTTGTCGGTTGTAATATAACCATCAATAAAGATTCGGGCAGTGTTTCCTGCATTATCCTGAACAAGAATCGTCTGAACAGCTCCGTTTGCAAGCTCAACCTTCGTTACTGTTCCGGAAATCTTTACAAGGCTTCCAAGGTATGTTCTGTCATTAATCTGCTTTGCGGTTACTTCTTTTGGTTCTACTTGTGTAATTTTACTATCTACCAGGGATACACTGCTAACATTTAACTGCCTTTCACCCTGATAAGAAGAAGTTGTTCCTGTAATACGAACCTTCTGACCAACTTTAAAGTCTCCGGCCACTGGGAATGCATTGATACCGGCTGTTCCATCCTGCAGATAAATACAGTCAAAGAATGCTGTAGTCTTATCATATCCGGAAGCATTGGAGGTTACAATACCTTCTACCGTAAATTTAACACCTTCTTCTGCTTCTTTTTGTACATCCGCAATCTTATCGATCTGTGTCGGATTTACATACTGGATTAGGTTCTGTAAAATTGTATAGTTCGAGTAATTTAACTCTGCATTGGTGTCCGCAATTGTAGCTTGAATTTCAAAGTTACTCATAAACGCTGCACCGTCTGCAATTACCAGTGACTGAGTTCCATTTGCATGTGTGACAGTCTCGCTTGCAAGCACCATCAAACGATTATCACCTGCTGCATATTCATATTTGGGTATGCTGCTTCCGCCAAGACCGTCATTATCACAATCTTTGGAATAGGTAGAACTATGTCCGTATACAATTGGTGATACACTGGACGGTAATGTAGAAATGGGCTTTCCATCCTTATCTACCGCATAAATAGTACCACCGCCATACTGACTGAAGCGTTGTGTGTATATGTTATCATTAGGATGCTCCGCATCGTATACAATACCGTTGGTTAATGAATTACCCCAATTATAAGTAGTTAAGTATAATCTTGCTTTATTTGCTTCACTTCCGCCTGCATTCAACACATCATCATAAGCACCATCATCACTGATACGCAAAGATGCTCCAACTGCTTTCAGTATCTTATTCTGCTGTGCTGCCATATGGTCTTCTGCCGGGAAAACTTTGTAATTTTCATATAAATCTGACCATCCGCAGAGTACTAAGCTTCCGCCTGCTTCTGAGAAACCTTTAATGGCTGCAATTTCTTCATCTGAATATGTAGCATAGGGTTCTCTTAACCCACTACTGCCACGGCGGCTTGGTGCCGTCAATACGAGCATCTTAAACTTACCGTTTGTATTTTTAGCTGCCGCTAATAATTCCTCACTGGTATTCAGAACAACGCATCTTACATTGCTTTGTGCTGCAAGCAAACTGAAGTTACCCATGGAATCTTTGTAATTTCCGGCCACATATTCATTATAATGGCTTCCGTCGATTCCTACGTATACCAGTTTATTCGCATCTCTCACATCTAAGCTAAGATCCTTTGTAAAGTTGTAGTCCAGACCGTCTATTGTGAAAACAGCCTCAACCGTCATTGTTTGTACTTTTGCTTTTGTTGGTGTGAAGTCATAATTAATTACAGCATTCGTTCCTTTTGCAACGGTACCTGCATTTGTTTTTGTATCAATAACAGTTCCATCTAACTTATAGGTCAGAGATTTAACGGTTAAATCAGTAGATTCACTGTTAAACAAGGTTGTCTTAACAGTCAATTTTTCTCCGGTAACCGGTGTACTTGTGCTGCTTTCCACGTTGGAAATTCCAAACACTTTTGTCTTACCAACCCATACCGGTGCTGTTACTGCGAGATCTCCGTCTTTTTCTGTTACTCTGATATAATAGTAACTATAGTCCGGTTTCAGTGTTGTGCTAAGTTCCTTACTCTGAGCATTTACATCCCAAGTATAAACGACACGTCCGCTGTTTGCAATTACTTCTGCTTTTTGAATTGCATCATCTGCATCATTCAATGTTACATTTAAATTAAGACTTTCAGGTACTTCATTTATGATATTTCCCATTAATTCATCATTTACAGTATAGGTAATCTCCAAATTCTTATCTTCGGTTGCATATACTTTATGATCCTTTAATGCATCATAAATACCCTGTTCTGTAAAGTTATCGGTAATGATAACATCACGGGCATCGTTTGCATTTCCCCATTTACCCTTATGGTTATCCTGATTATTTGTCGGAGCTACATGCCATCCTTTATCCAGTGCCATGGTGTAATAATTATAGGATGGGAAATATCCGCCGCTGCCAATTGCACCTTCTCCATTACCAACTTCCACTAAAGTAATACGGGAATCAATGATAGGATCCCAATAAGCAAAATCACTAAAAGTACCAAAGGTTGTACCTGGATGATTAAACTGGCTGACAGTGTCAGCACCTTCTGATTGGCTTAATAAAGAATAATAAGCTTTCATCCCGGCATCACTTGTTTTGCTGTTCAAAGTTGTGTTATTACGGCTGACAATACCTTCTGTGTTCCAGGTGTTTATATGTCCCGGTCCGCCGGACCATGTCATTTCAAAACCACCCAGGGCAATTACTCCCCTGTTTGTGGAAGAAGCATTAAAAGCATCAATCTTACTCTTATATTCGTTCCATAACGTCTGGCTTCCTGCTGTCATTAAGTTCTTGTCATAAAGAGAAGCTTCCGGGTTAGCTGCATCCTTTGTATCAAAATAGTTGGAATGATCCGTAAATGCGGCAAAATCGATATTATCACTCTTGCTGATCTTATTAATATAAGCAAGTGCATCATCTAAAGAACCAGAACCATCCGAATAAGTTGTATGACTATGTAATTGTCCAAAGTATAAACTATATTTTGGTGTACCTACTGTAAACGGCCACTCATAGGTTATGGCTTTACCATCTGCACGGGTAATCACTACGGATGCTGTATAACGTGCATCTGCCAGATTATCAGATGGCGTATAGGAAAAGGTTCCGTTAGAATAGCTCATAGGAACAGCATTTAATTTAACGGTCTCTCCTGTCTTTAATGTAAGCTTTGCGGTTGGAGCTGATCCAATATTAGTCGCAGTTACACTAATAAGCGGTTTCTTCTCATCTCCCGTTTTTCCATTGCGGTCAGGTGTAACTTTCGTAACCTGAGGCTCATCTTTAACCAAAATTTCTTTTACATCACTGGTTGCAACATTACCTGCATTATCTTTGGCAGTCACACTAACCGTGAAGCTTGAAACACTTGAAGTAAAGGTGCTTCCAGGAATCGTTGCTTCCCATTTTGTTTTATCAGAGGTATTCTGTACTAAAGTTAATTCCTTAGGCACAGTATTTACGGTATAGGTTAATGTAGCTTCGGATACTGCTACATTATCGGTAATTGTTACAGATACCGCATAATCTTTTCCTAATTCTGCATTGTCAAATGTAGGAAATGTAATCGCAGGTGCTTTTGTATCATTGGTTATCACATAATCTGCGGAAGTACCATTACAAAGCTGTTCGCTCGTATTATATGTAGATACAACTGCATACAGGTCAACTGTTTCTCCCGCCGCTACACCAACTGGATAAGGTGCTCCCTGATATATATCCATTTGCACCCCTATACTATCCGTTACTTTAGTATAGTCTGCAGCGTAAGTACCAAGTTTTATATTCTTAATGTATACATATTCCGATATCAACGAAGCTTTCATTGCCTTTATTTCCGCAAGAGTGTTAAATACCTGCGGTCCTATTACCGCCGTTGCATCGGCGGCATCCGTAATCTTGGTCACCACCGGACTCATCATCTGTTTAACACCATAACGTTCGTAAACTTTACCGCTTACTTTTACAATGTCACCAACTTTATTGCCGCTAAAACTACTTGTATTAAATACCTGCAAGGCATAAATTTGCCCGTCAACAACGTCCTCTAAAATTGTAGAATTTAAAGTACCCTTGCTGCCGTATTGATAAACAATCTGCCCCACTGTAGTAAAATCCTGTGCCGTCTCAGTAGTCTTAGCAGTTGTTTCCTGGAGAACCTGCTTTATGTCCTTTGCGCCATCCGGAATTGCAGTAATTGGATCCTTTAACGTCGGATCTACTTCCGGCTCCTTTGCAATTACGTAATTATACACCGCAACATCACTCTCTGTATAGGTGCCTAAAACATCTGCCAATACTTTTGCATAAATCGTAGTATCTGCAGTAATTACGATTGACTGTGTATAATCCGCCCAAGGGCCGGACGAAGAATCAGTTGAATACTGAATTGCTCCCCCTGATACCGCACTGGTAAGTGTAATTGCTGTTCCTGAAACAACCGCACCAGATGCAGCACTTGCCTGTGGCTTTGCTGCTTTTACGGGGCCTGATGGAATACTACTGTCTAATTTGTACAAGCTAAAAGCAGTTGCGTAACTCGTACCACTTGCTGTAGAAGTCTTATATGCCCTAAATTTATTATCGCCATTGCCTACGGTTTTATTACTTGCTAAAACTACAGCATCTGCCTCTGTTGATTTAACCATAAAGCTTTCACCGCTCTCTACAAATGTCCATGTATAGCTTCCTTCAAGTATTCCATTTGTAGCAGCAGCCTTTGGTTTAATTGATTTTCCGTTTGAATCCGTCAAATTCACTTGATCCCCTGAAACATCAAGATTCCAGATCAAACTATTGTCTGGATTTATTACTTTGTCATCTGTTGCAGTAAGTGCCGTTGGAAGAACCCATGATGTCGCCACATCAAGGGTACCCATTGCGTAACCGCTATCTACTATCATTACATACTTACCTGAAGTTAGTTCCGCTGCACTATTTATTTTCACATAAGTGCCAGCAGTCTCATATGCATAACTCTTGACAGGGCTTACTGAAAATACCATTATGATACTTAACAGCACTGCCAAATACCGTTTTGCATTTCTTTTCATAATTTCTCCTCCTTATTATATTCCAAGCATTTGCCAAATGCCTGAACCCATTGATTTTAATGGGTTGCTTACTACATTTATATAAATTTTCTCTCTGCTTGCGGTAAAACCATATTGGGCACTTATACAATTTCACTCAAAAACAAGGGAAAATTCATAACTGTTAAATACTACCTGATTTTTCTTAAAGAATTCTTTTCAGACTGTAAGGAGATTGCAAAATTTTATTAAAAAACGCTCTTCATTATATAGAGTGACGGAATGGTTACAAATAAAGTACCTTTCGTCTATGTAATGTAAATTAAAATATATCTTCACCGTAACTTTTATTTGTTATTATTGTATCACAATTGCACAATAGAATCAACGATATTTTTGTTCTTTCTTTAACATTTGTTTAAATTATACCATTTTGTGGTATGCTGTATAGATATATTGCACAATAGTTATATTGTTTCTTTTATCATTTTAGAATAAAAATACAATTCAATTTCAAAATGTTATAGTACGAACATTTCAATATGTTATTTTATTACATTTTTTTATCTAAAAAACGCCAACAATTTACAACTATTCCTTATAATCCATAAGCATGACCTCCAACTCTTTGAAATAAGTCATAAATGGACTACCGGATACATAACAAATCATGAAAGAACTTATGTAAACTTCCAATTGACAGGCAAAATCCCTGAAAAAAATTGTAGAGTTAACTTGTATTTTTATTCTTAAATCCCTTTAATTATTCAAGACAAAATGCTATACTTTAGTAAGTATGTTATACTTCATTATTCATCACTATTTTGTTAGTATATAAGCAAGGAGAGCATATGAGTAAGAAACTTGACCGACTAAATCAAATAGCCACAATTGTAAGAGAAAAGAACGGTGCAACCGTAAAAGAATTAGCCGCTCAATTTAGAGTGTCCGAGATGACCATTCGTCGAGATCTGTCCATCTTAGAATCCAGACATATTATTAATAACGTATATGGTGCCGCTATCTATAATCCATCCAGCGATACGGAAGTTATAGAGAACCCATACTCTCTCTCCAATGCTAAAATCACAAAAGATTCAGAAAAATCTCGTATCGGTAATTTTGCCGCCTCGTTAATTAATGAAGAGGATGTAGTTATTATTGATACTGGTTCTACAACAGAAAAGTTGGCAATGAACATTAATGATTCATTGCATGCAACCATATTATGTTTTAATATTAACATTTTAAACAGCCTGGTTGACAAAGAAAACATTAAAATCATCGTACCTGGCGGATATTTTCACCACAATACCCAGATGTTTGAATCCAGAGAAGGAATATTACTCATTAAATCTATCCGCGCCACCAAAGTTTTTGTCTCTGCCGCCGGTATTCATGAAAAACTTGGCATCACATGTGCCGCAAATTATGAAGTCCCCACCAAAAGTGCAATTATGCAGTCCGCCGTGGAAAAAATACTTCTTGCCGACTCTTCCAAATTCGGTGTTGTCAAATCTTCCTTTTTTGCAGATTTGTCCGACTTTCAGATGATTGTCACTGATTCAGCCTTGTCTGATGGATGGATTGACTATATTAATAAATTAGGAATTAAACTGATTATGGTTTAAAATGCACTTCTATAAAATTGGACCTGGCTACTCTCAATTTAAGTAACAAAAGAGCATAAAAATATCCCTCCAGCATATCTGTCAGTTATGATATACTAAAGGGATAGATATGAAGAATGTTACACAAGGTTTACGGATAACTTCCATGGTCTACGGTAAAGGGATAAAAGTGATAATGAAGATTGTGATACAACCCAACTCTACAAATTGAAATTTGTCATGCTGTGGAGTATTCTTATTAGTGGGTGTTATGGTTTCCTTGCTAAATATAAATCTATCGTATCTTTTATATCAATTTTACCGCCGAAATTATTTATTGCATTTGACAATTCACTTTCAATTAAAATGCGAGTCTCCTCTTGCCTTGCTCTGTGGTCAGAGTAGGTATTAAGAAGTGACATATATTGAGGAGCGTCAAAGAATCTTGTTTGGTGATATAATTTATACTCAACATCAACAAACCCGTATTTCCTTATTGTTTCTGCGATTTCCAAGCATTTTTCTTCGCTGAATTTGTGAACTGTAGAATTATAGATTGACCTGTATTTATTGTAGACTTCTTGCATTGCAAAATCAAGTTCATTTTCGGTTCGTGAGGGGTGATTCCAAAACAAGGCCATAACGCCACCGCTTTTCAAAAAGTTAAGGACTTTACTATAACCGACTTCTTGAGGGATCCAATGGAAAGCTGTCGCAGAGTAAATTAAATCATAATTATCGTTCTTAAGATTAACATTTTCAAAATCGCTATGTATGACATCAAAATTGTGGAATTTGGCGAATTTTTCTTTTGTAAACTCAGCCATATCTTCGCCGAGCTCAACTGCTGTAAGTTTACACCCCGTGCTTAAAAAAGGCAGTGTAGCCTGCCCTGTTCCGATACCTATTTCAAGAGCATTTTTTTTACTATCCAAGTTCGAAAATTGTATAATATCTTCATATAATTCTTTAACATAGGTTGGGCGCATTCTATCATAATTTAATACATCTTCATTAAATGTAAAACGTAAATCCATTTTAATCAACTCCTAATATATATAATCCGCAGTTCAAAAGCAGTTCGACAAATTCTGATTTATTGCCATTACACATACACAATCTTAATTTATAAATGTAAACTACAGCAAAATAACATTTACCTCATTATACAATAAGTTCCAGATGTTTTCAATTAGAAGATAATTACCCCCGAAAGCTAAAATCCATTGTGTATATGTTTAACACGCAAGACGGGTGCTTTCTGGAGAGGGCTTCCCACCGTTGGTGGGTTCTGGTAAAGTTAGTATTCTAGACACTATTTAGGTATTAATTGGTATATTATATGAATGATACCATTACAAGGAACTACTGTCATTTCTGTAAACTTTCGTTTATAAAAGCTAAGATACTTTTGAGTAGAGCTATTGAGAACACTGGAAGCTTTCTCATGTCTATACGTTAGTTAATGGACTATTCTTTGCCCCTAGAAGCAGTGTCTCTCTCCATTGATTGTAGGTATCTCTTTGTAACGTCATTTTTTGAGTGTCCCAACAATCTGGAAACAATGAACATTAGAAGAGTCAGTATAAAACTTTATCATCCTTTTCACTTCATCATCATTGAAAGTGATTATCAGAGGAATAGCTTCTTTCTGTTTCTTTACCTTATCTATAGGGTTTCTGTTAATGTATCTTTCTTGTATACAGTAACTGAAATAAGCCTTAAAACACTTTATCTGACTATTTATATATGTCTCTGAAAGTCCTTTATTCGTCAGAAACTCGATGTAACCTCTTATTGTTATATGGTTCGTCTCCTCAAGTTCCTCAATGCCGTATTCATTCGAGATAAAACGGAATAGAGCCAGATTATTATTGTTATAACCTTTTACAGTTTTTTCTGACAGCTTTCTCATTCTGCAATCAAATATAAATTCTTGTAATATCTCATTATTAAACATAAAAAAATCACTCCTCTATCTGTTACGATATACAGGAGTGAAAGATGTATGCCCTTTTGAATTATGGAAAAGTGACAGTATATCTTAACTGGTTAAGAAAATCTGTTAAAACACCGCCAAAAACTCTGTTATAAAACGCTGTAAACACTGATTTTACTGAAATAACATCTTACTCATCCCAGTTATGATATACTTCCTGTACATCATCATCTTCATCGAGTAAATCAAGGGTGCGGTTCATCATCTTGATATCCTGTTCATCAGTAAGCTCTACCCAGGTCTGAGGAATCATGGTGACTTCAGCTTGTGCCATGGGAATTCCGGCATTTTCAAGAGTTTCTCTTACAGCACTGAAGTTGTCTTCTTCCGTAAGTATCTCAAAGCTGTCCTCTTCTTCGTTAAAATCCGATGCTCCGGCATCTAAGGCAAGCATCATTAACTCATCTGCATCTTTATCATACTCTTCTTTGTCGATAATAATCTGTCCTCTTTTATCAAACATAAAGGATACACAGCCAGGCGTTCCTACATTGCCGTTCCCTTTGGTAAATGCATTTCTTACATTAGAGGCTGTACGGTTTTTATTATCTGTTAAAGCTTCAACGATAATAGCAGTACCGTTAGGACCATAACCTTCATAAGCTACAAACTCGTAATTTACAGAGTTAGCATCTCCTGCTGCCTTCTTAATACTTCTGTCTATTGTATCATTGGGCATATTGTTAGCCTTTGCTTTGGCTATAATATCCTTTAAGCGGCTGTTGGCATTGGGATCCGAACCGCCTTCTTTTACGGCAACTGCAATTTCCCTGCCCAGTTTTGTAAATATCTTACCTTTTGTAGAATCATTTTTCTCTTTTTTATGCTTTATATTCGCAAATTTAGAATGTCCTGACATAATACATCTCCTTTTACCTGTTTCCAGACCCAAAAAAGGCCGCAAAAAACGGCTCCTTTTTACAGACTGATGCTTTTTTTCTTCTTTTTGATTTATTTTACCATGGTTAGCTTCTCTTTACAAGGTTTTGGAATTAATAAGTTTATTTAACTTCTCCATTACTAAGATAGTTTCCTCTGTAGTCTTTATGACACACATCAGGGTATCATCGCCCGCTATGCAGCCCATAATTCCAGGGATATGAAGCGCATCCAAAGCAGCTGCTACAGCCATTGCCATGCCGGATACGGTTTTAACCACAATAATATTCTGCGCCATATCCATTGAAACAAAGCCTTCTCTTAGCACCCTTACAAATTTATCGCTCATGCCTGTTTCTGTATTGTTTAACACAATGTATTTCTGCCTGCCATCATCTATGGCTACTTTCGTAAGCTTTAACTCTCTGATATCCCTGGAAATGGTTGCCTGGGTAACATTATAACCTGCCTGGGTTAAAAGGTCCGCAAGATCTTCCTGTGTTTCGATATCATATTTATTAATGAGCTCTATTATCTTACTTTGCCTGCCAACTTTCATCTCTTTTCTCCGCCTTGTCCGATTTTTTTTCTTAAGACCTCAAAAAATTCCACATGATTAACCTTAACCATCCTGGTTTTTTCTGATGCCTTTGCTATACGAATGCTGTCCCCGGCGGTCAATTCCTTTACTAACTTACCGTCCAATACAGCAACAGCGCCTTCCTGGTTTGAAACTTTATTTTCATTTATCTGTATTCTAACAGAATCATTCGGTGATATTACAATGCTTCTTGCTCCAAGGGTATGCGGACAAATAGGGCTTAACACCAGTATGTCTGCATCCGGTTTTACAACAGGACCTCCCGAAGAGAGACTATAGCCGGTAGAGCCGGTCGGCGTAGATACAATAACTCCATCACCGCGGTAACTGTCTGCAAGCTCATCATTGATGTAAATACTGATATTGATAATCTTAGAAAAATTACTTCTGGATATCACGATATCGTTCAGTGCAACGCCAAGATCTTCTTGTTCCTGGTTATTTATCAAAACTCCGCGAAGCATAATTCTTTCTTCAATAGAATAATTATCTGCAAACAGGCTGTCAAGAGCCGTCCATACTTGGTTTCTCTCAATGTCTGCAAGAAAGCCCAAGGTTCCGAGGTTGATTCCAAGGATGGGTACTTCTAAACTGCAGACAATGTCAGCTGCCTGAATAATTGTTCCGTCACCTCCTAATACGAGGATACAGTCTGTGTCTTTTCCTATCTTATCCTTTATGGCAGAGCTGCCGTTTTTCTCATAGTTTTCTTCTCTGTCAATGCACACACAATCCTTCTGATGCAGTGTCATATATTTTATTATCTCGTTGGTCAGCTCTAAATCCGCATCCTTATTACGATTGGTTATCAGACAAAATTTGTTCATGAAAACTCCTATGCATTTCGCAGGCCGCCTGCGATACTGCTTAAATAGAAAGTGAAAAATGTTTTTTATTTTTCACACTACTCCTGTATTTACATTGTTATGGTTATTTATACAATGATATATTCATTGTAACATAAAGCCCCATCATTTACAAGTTTAAAGTATTATGTGATTTTTCAACTATTTCATCAATTAAGTCCTCACCGGTCGAATCCTCTAAAGGACCGGATTCCAACGGCTTTTTAAGGTGCAGCAGGTACTCGATATTGCCTTCCGGTCCTTTAATGGGGGAATAGTCCAGATTCAAGATAGTAAATCCGATGGATTTTGCATAATCTATCACTTTTATGATTACTTCCTTATGAACACTTTTTTCCCTCACTACTCCTTTTTTCCCTACCTTCTCCCTGCCAGCCTCAAACTGGGGTTTTACAAGACATACTATTTCGCCTCCCTCTTTTAGAAGGTTTT
This sequence comes from Anaerocolumna xylanovorans DSM 12503, assembly GCF_900143645.1. GTDB lineage: Bacteria > Bacillota > Clostridia > Lachnospirales > Lachnospiraceae > Anaerocolumna > Anaerocolumna xylanovorans. The sequence continues at coordinate 195,958 of NZ_FRFD01000011.1, forward strand.
TTACCGGTTCCAGTACTAAGGTCAGTGATATGAAGGCAACATCAATGGAAATAAAGTCCATCTCTTCCCCAATGTCCTCTTTTGTTACATACCGGATGTTTGTCTTTTCCATGGTTACTACCCGCTCATCCTGCCTTAATTTCCAGGCAAGCTGATTGGTACCGACATCCACAGCATATACCTTTAGGGCTCCGTTTTGAAGCATGCAGTCTGTAAAACCTCCCGTAGAGGAACCGACATCCATGCACAGTTTCCCTGTAAGCTCCAATTTGTAGCTTGCTATGGCTTTTTCTAACTTTAAGCCGCCCCTGCTGACATATTTAAGGTTCTGCCCTTTTACTTCTATATTTACGGTTTCCGGAAAAGATGCACCTGCCTTATCTTCTCTGCTTCCGTCTACAAACACATTGCCGGACATAATGATTGCCTTGGCTTTCTCTCTGGATTCTGCCAGATTTCTCTTGACTAATAAAATATCCAAACGTTCTTTCACCAATTTTTCCTCCTGCCTGCTGTTTTATGAATGAGAGATGAAATCCTTTATGCGCTTTGTCAAAGAAGCCGTGTCAAAGCCAAGCTTTTCTTTTAAAACACTTACATCTCCCTGCTCTATGAACTGATTCGGCAGCGTAATATTTAATAACCTGATATCTCTTAAGTTTTGCTCAAACAGGTAGGAGGCAACGCCTTCTCCGTAACTGCCTCTTTGGACATTTTCCTCCAGCGTCACCCATATGCCGTGACCGGCTGCCATTTCTTTTAACAACGCAGTATCCATCGGCTTTATAAAACGGATATTTACAAGGGTCACTTCTCTTCCTTCACTTACCAGTATATCATGTATCTGCGCCCCTGCTTCGACCATGCTGCCTGCTGCAAGCAAAAGGATTCTGTTTTTCTGGGTATTTTTCTTCTTCCCTGCTGTGTTGCTCTGATAGATAACTTCACTCTTGCCATATACGATAGGTGCCTGAAACTCTGACAGTCCCTCGTATGCCCTTCCTCTAGGATAACGGACAGCAACAGGCCCGTTGTAAGCATAAGCAAAATGGAGCATCTCTATAAGCTCCACGGCATTTTTCGGAGCCATTAGGGTAAGGGATGGAATATGGGATAAGAAGGACACATCAAAGATTCCCTGATGGGTCTCTCCGTCATTTCCAACAATTCCGGCCCTGTCTATAGCAAATATCACCGGCAGGGAACTAAGACATACATCATGGACTATCTGGTCATACGCCCTTTGCAAAAAGGTGGAATACACTGCCACAACGGGCTTCATGCCGCCTAATGCCAAACCTGCCGCAAAAGTTACTGCATGCTCTTCTGCTATTCCTACATCAAAGAAACGCTCAGGATATTTCTGCTTGAATTTATTTAAACCCGTACCGCTTGGCATAGCTGCTGTGATTGCAACAAGGTCCTTGTGCATCTCCCCTAATTCCAGCATGGTATCAGAAAAAATCTCAGTATATGTGATACCTTTCTTCACCTTACTGTTTTTTCCCGTCTTTACATCAAAGGCATCCACACCATGAAAATAGCTGGGATTCTTTTCCGCAGGCTTATATCCTCTGCCTTTTTTGGTAATAGCATGGATAATAACCGCTTTCTTTGCCTTGGAAGCACTGGCTAACGCCATCTGAAGCTCATTCAGGTTATGTCCGTCAATAGGCCCGATATAAGTTAATCCCATATCTTCAAAGAGCATCCCCGGTATTACCAAACGCTTGATAGAGTCCTTTGATTTTCTGACTTTATCGGCGATAATATGCCCGATACCCGGCACATTATTAAGCGCCTTCTCAATGATCTGTTTTAAATTAATATACTTATCCCCGGTTCGAAGCTTACCGAGATAATTTGCCATTCCTCCAACATTTTCAGAAATGGACATTTTATTATCGTTTAATATGATAATCAGATTGGATTTTAGTTCAGCAGCATTGTTTAAAGCCTCAAAAGCCATTCCGCCGGAAAGTGCCCCGTCTCCTATTACCGCTACAACTTTTTCATCAGTACCCTTTAAATCCCTTGCTCTCACAAGCCCCATGGCCGCTGAAAGGGAGGTAGAACTGTGTCCTGTATCAAAGCAGTCGCAATTGCTTTCTTTTCTCTTGGGAAAACCGCTTAAGCCTTCAAAAGTACGGAGGCTGGCAAAATCCTTCTTTCTTCCTGTGAGCAATTTATGGGTATAGGCCTGATGCCCGACATCCCACACCAGCTTATCCTCCGGAAAATCCAGATACAGGTGTAAGGCCATGGTAAGCTCCACCGTTCCCAGATTTGATGCAAGATGCCCTCCGGTCTTACTGATATTTTCAATTATAAACTCCCTGATTTCACCTGCCAACCTGTTATAATCCGATGGCTTTACCTTTTTTATATCATTTGCCTCATTAATGAGGTCAAGTATTCCTGACACTGATTCACCTTCGTTTCATTTATTATCTGCTTCTGGCTTTCTAGAGGCATCCGTCTTAACTCTTACGGTCAATTAAGCTGATTAAAAGAGCTTCCAGAAATTCTGAATCTCTGCCAAGATCTTTTAATACACTTAGACCTTCCCTGGTAAGCTTTTCGGTTTCCCTGCGGCTTTCTTCTAATCCCAATAGATTCACATAGGTAATCTTATTGTTTTTTTCATCACTTAAAATAGGTTTTCCTAAAATCTCTACCGTTGAGGTCACATCCAGAATATCATCCTGTATCTGAAAAGCAAGCCCTATATTATCTGCAAGCTGCTCCATTTTCTTCACTTCTTCTAACGTACCGCCCGCTAAAATGGTGCCAATCATAAGAGAGGCTTCCAATAAGGCTCCTGTTTTTAACCGGTACATATAATCAAGCTGCTCTTTTCTGGCTTCCTTTAAAAAGCCTTCCATGTCAACCACCTGACCTCCAAGCATGCCATAAATGCCGGATTTTTTCGCCAATACTGCCATGCTTGATGCAATCCTTTCTATATGCCTGTTCTTCCCAAAGGCAAGACAGGCTGTTTCAAAGGCGTAATTTAACAAGGCATCTCCAGCCAGGATGCCAAGAGCTTCCCCAAATACAGCATGGGTAGTCTTTCTTCCCCTTCTGTATTCGTCATTATCCATAGCAGGCAGGTCATCATGTACCAGGGAATAGGTGTGTATCATCTCAATGGCTGCCAAAAAAGGCTCTATTATCTCTTTCTCACTGCCGCCAAACATCTCGAAGGCAGCAAGCATGAACATAGGTCTTAAACGTTTTCCGCCTGCCAGTATGCTGTAATTCATGGCTTCGTATATTTTACTCTGGGGCTCTTCTCCCATTGGCAGAAATCCTTTGATAACACTATCAATATATTCTTTTTTTTCCTGGCGTAATCCGTTAAATACTTCTGTTTCCATTGATCCTTTCTTCCTCCCCGGCAATCTCTCGTATACTCTTAAAGTAAGCCGTACTGGTTCAAATTATATTGGCTTTAAGCCTCACTGGTTTCTCCCAGGATTATGAGCTGCTTTTCCACTTTGTCAATAGAGTCATTACAGCTTTTTAACAGCTTTATACCTTCCTGATACAAAGAAAAGGAATCTTCCAGGGAAATATCCTCTGATTCCAGTTTTTTTATGATTTCATTTAATTCAAGAAAGGATTGTTCCAGATTGTTTTCTTTTTCCTTCATACCTGCCTCTTTCTATCAAAAATCAGGTTCTTGCAACCTTAGTTAATTTTGTAACTTCTGCTAAGATATCCCCATCGGTTACACTGATTCTAAGCTGTTCCCCCGGGGTTGTTTTTTCGATACTGTTCACGATTTTTTCCTGCTCATTTACTACCAGGGCATAGCCTTTATTTAACTTTTTGACCGGAGAAAGCCCTTCCAGCTTTTCTATGTAAAGCTCCAGCATATGCCGCTTTTTTATTATCTTATTATGAAGCAATTGGTTTAGTGACTGTTCCGTATCCATTAAAAGCTGGCGTTTCTGCCTTATCTGGTATATAGGACTTAAATGCTCCAACCGTAAGGTAATGCTTTCTATTTCCTTACGGCAAAGAGACACCCTGACTTCCATATTCCGGTTCAGCGTGATTTTTGCTTTGTCCAGTTCATAAAGAATTGCCCGGATATCAGGGACTGCCAGTTCTGCTGCCGCAGAAGGGGTCGGAGCTCTTAGATCCGCTGCAAAATCCGCTATGGTGACATCCGTTTCATGCCCCACGGCAGATATGATCGGTATACTGCACTGGTATATTGCCCTGGCCACGATTTCTTCATTAAAGGCCCAAAGATCCTCAATAGAACCTCCGCCACGTCCAACTATTATGGTATCAACCTTTTGTTTTTCGAATGCCTTGATACCTGCCACAACTGTCTCTGCAGCGCCTTCCCCCTGAACAAGGGCAGGATATAAGTATAATTGAATGTAGGGATTACGCCTTTTTGCGATATTGATAATATCCTGAATTGCTGCACCTGTTTTGGCAGTAACAATTCCTACGGATACCGGATAAGCCGGTATTTTTTTCTTGTGCTCGCTAAGGAATAAGCCTTCCTTTTCCAGAGACTCTTTTAACTGCTCGTATTTCTGATAAAGGAGCCCTAAGCCTTCTTCAATGATTTCCTTGGCATAGAGCTGGTATTTACCATCCCTCTCATACACATTAACCGCTCCCAGGGCAATTACACTCTGACCTTCCTTTAGAGTGAATTTAAGCCCGCCTCGCTGTCCTGCAAACATAACGCAGGCTATCTGTCCGGTCACGTCTTTTAAGGTAAAATAAATGTGTCCTGAGGTATGGTATTTGCAGTTGGATACTTCCCCTTTCACATAGATGTTCCCAAGATTATAATCCCGTACAAAGAGGTTTTTTATATAGGTATTAACCTGTGTTACCGTATAAACATTACTCATGCTGACTCCCGTGCATATCGCAAGCTCGCTTGCGGTACTGCCTAGCTTCTATTCTTCTCTTGCCAGTTTCGCAAGAACACCGTTTACAAAGGCTCCCGAAGAATCTCCTCCAAAGAGCTTTGCAATTTCTACTGCTTCATTGATTGCAACTTTGGTTGGTACTTCCTCATCAAATTTGATTTCATATACGGCAAGTCTTAATATGGTAAGATCCACCTTGCCCATACGGTTTAATTTCCAGCCACTGGAGATTTCACTTAATATGGCATCAATCTCAGGAATCTTAGAAAGCATTTGTGAAAAACGATTCCTTAAATACCCCATGTCCTCTTCCTTTGGCTCCTCCAGGGATTCCAGATATAAATTCATCTGCTCCGTCATTTCGCCTTCTTCATGAAAGTCTTTTCTAAACAACATACGGAACAAATGCTCCCTTATTTCTCTTCTATTCATCCCTAACCAACCTTTCTCAGTACTTAAGCATTAACGCATAAACAACCCTTAAATAGGATATATCTAAGGGCTGCATAGGATTAACACTATTCGTTTTACTTATTTATTCTTATCGATATTCACATCGGAAATCCTTACGTTTACTTCCGATACGGATAATCCGGTCATGTTTTCAATGGCTGTTTTTACTTTTTCCTGAACCTGTCTGGAAGTCTCCGGAATACTGTAACCATAACTTAAGGTAAGGGATAAATCCACAGCTACAGAGTCTGTATTGACCTCTATCTTAACGCCTTTGGAATAGCCCTTCATACCAAGCTTGCTTATCAATTCCCTTGTTGCATTCCCGCTCATGGCTGCCACTCCCTCTACCTCTGTTGCAGCCAGGGCTGCTATGGTGGCAACTACTTCATCTGCTATCTGAACTTCTCCGACATTACTGTCCGCATGTATCTGATAAGTGTTTCTATTTTCTTCTTTGACCAACTCTATTACCTCCTAAGTCTATGGCAAATGCCTTCACATACAAACAATCCCTATATCAGGTATTATACCAAAAATATACCTATTTGCAAAGGATTTTATACATCTTTTCTTCCAGGGCTTGTGATGCCCTTTAAATCTGCTTTTTTCTATTATTAACAAGTATTTTGATTTCATGCCTTTGTCTTAGATTATCTGTCAGCAAACACCCTTATGAAAAAGAGCAAAAAGCAGCCGCAAACATCCCGGCTGCTTTTTGCTCTTTTTATGTAACTTACAAAAATAACAATATTATTCATTTGCTATTGTTGGATTAACATGGATCTGGGTTGCTTTCATACCGGTTTCGGCTTTTACGATATCCATAATCTGTGCAAGATCCTGCTCTGTTACCTTTTCGGCATTTATAACCACATCCACTCTCTTATCCTGCATAAATACCAGTGCATCGCTAAAACCTTTCGCTTCCAGTAATGTCTCTGACGCATTTTCTGCTTCTTTAACCTTGTTTAATTTCAAAAGTGCATTAAGGGCGATCTGCTTCGTTTCTTCGCTCACGCTTTCATTAATAATGATATCATTATAGTTCTGTTCATATTTTGATCTCCATTGCTCTCTTTTTAGTCTGGAAGAGGCAAAATAATCAGCAGTCGTTGTTGTACTTACCAAAACAGCTTCTCCTGGCGTGCTGGTTTCTTTATCATCTTTGGAATCTGCCTTTTGCGTAGTGTCCTTACCAGTGTCCGCTGTATTCTTGTCATCACTTGCTACAGTGTTAGCTGCATCTTTATTGTCAGCGGTATCCTTTGTGCTGTCTGTGGACGCCGTATCCTTTGATGTGGCACTGTCTTTTGAACTGTCTGCCGTCTGATCTTTTGTGGCATCACCGGTGCTTGATAAATCCAGTGCAGATTCCGGCAATACATTTCCCTGGTCATCCAAGGATAAAATATCACTGTCCGATATATCGTCTCCCATTGTAGATTCCATAGTATCATAGTCATTTGTATCGCCGGTTTTTATAGGGTCATTTTTGCTGCTAAAGTTCAGATACCCGGCAATTATTATCATGATTGCCAATGCTGCAATAATGATATTATTTTTCCTGAATAAGTTTTTCATGCTAACCTCCTTGAAGAATCTTTATGAATTCATTTTCATTACTTTAACTTTATGTGGCGGAACGCCAAATAATACCTGTACAGCTTCTATTATTTCACTTTGGATGACAGCCTGGCCGCCGCCCTGAGCTATCACAAGGATACCTTCCACCTCAGGTTCAATCTCCTTTAGGACATAGGGCTTTTTAACTCCGTCACTTCCCTCTACCAGAATGGTGGTATCACTTTGTTCTGTTTTATTACTGTTCCTGCTTCCGCCCTCCCCGTCAACTTCATTCACGCTTTCCTTGGTATATGGCCTATCCTTTAATACTACAGTCTCCCTAGCGTCTCTTAGGGTTATCATAACCTCCACTGCTCCGATACCGTCTACTTTCATCAATACGGATTTTAAGCGGCTCTCAAGGTCTGTAACATAAAGCTTTGTTTCATCATTCGTTGTGGCAGATGCCTGATTCACAGTTTTATTACTGTTAGTGGAAGGTTCTTTGGATTTTTTATCAGATGATGGTAGATTGGGAATTGACAATAACACTAGGAATATTCCTGCCATTAGCAGCATTACAAGCCTTGCAGGTCCAATTTCCTTTAATGTAATTTTCTTCTTTTCTTTTTCCATATTCTGTCTTCCATGCATATTGCAAACAAGCCGGCAATTTTGCATTTATGAGGCAGCCCCCGTCCGGGTGCTTATTAACTGGTACCTTCTGAAACATTCTTAGTATAGGGAGGTATTACTCCTGTATACTAATATTTATATTATCAGCCTTTAAATTATAGAAGTCCGACAAAACTTTTTTTGCTTTGATTTCAACCGGGGACAAGAAATTTCTGCTAACCTCCTTGTCCTCCTTTTCTTTTTCAATGCTGATACTGTCAATTACTACCTGGTCAATCTTAACCTTCTCCTTGTCCTCCTTTTCTTTTTCCTTTTTGCCGTATACTCCCGTTATATCAAGCTCTTTCAGATCACCATAGCTGCTGCTTGACTCATCCTCTTCTAACGTAATTTTTATACTTTTAACCTCAATATCTTCTCCCTCTAAGAGTTCCTTTACCTTGGTTTTTATTTTCTCTTTCACCTGTGCAAATATAGTTTCCCTCTGCTTTGCTTGTGTGTCACTGAATTTTTCTTCCATATCAAGAGCATCTCCCGCTTCCGCTACCAGTGAATTAGTAGTAAAGTAATAATCCAGTGTATTATTAAGCTGAAATACCTTAAGAAACGGAGATATCACAAGGATAACCAAAATGATACCTGATATGAGATTGATATATTTCTTATAGGAACTCTTTCCCATCAGATTTGTCATTACACTGATGAGCACCATAAAAATAATAATATCCTTTACCCAGGAATAAATATAATGCATACTCTTCCTTTCTATGTAGTAGTGGCCGCAACTATGGCTATGGTAATAATAAAGAGAACAGCTCCTACGATAACAGTCTGCAAAAGAAACATGCAGGCATCGGCAGAAGCAGAAATACACTTTAACATACGCTTGTCCGAAATCGGCTGGACCGCTGCACTGCTGACCTTATATATTAATGTCAAAACAGCCAGTTTGATAATCGGCACTGCACACAGAATAACAATAACTACAATCCCAGCAACACCAATTGCATTTTTTAACAGCACTCCGGCTCCCAGAACACTTTCTGCCACGCCGCCAAATATATCGCCTACTCCGGGAATTGCTTCCGCCGCCTTAAATACCAAAGATTTTTTCATCTTGTCCGATACCGGTGTTATAAGTCCCTGTACAGCATTAAAGCCCACTACAACACCTACCAGTGTTTTCAGTCCCCAGCTCATTAAGGTTTCCATTAATTCTGTCAGCTTTGAAAGAACGTCCTCTTTTGAAAGATTATTTGCCATGGAAATTACCAGATAGATATTAATCATAGGAATAATTATTTTAATCAGCAATACATCCACAAAGGTTATTAAAAACAAGGTTATCTGATAGTACACCATAGAGGTTCCTGCCCCGCTGCAAAAGGCCACTGCCATGAAATAAGAGGGAACCAGCGCTTTCATTAATTCAAGCAGTGAAGAAAGTGCATCAGCCGCCATAGAAGAGGCGGTAATAAAAGAACCGGTCAAAATAGAAAACAATAGAAGATAAGCAACATAAAATCCGGTGTCCGCCACCTGCATATTCTGAAAGGCATAGGAAAAATTCGTAAAAATCGCTGCTATAACTGCAATAGATATAAGCCCTGTGAAAGTATTTATATTATTCTTTACCTCATTTGTTACCGCCAGCTTTAGATCATCCAGAATTCCGGTTATGGAAAAAGTTCTTTTGCCTGATACCAAATCGTTCACATAGTCCATAAAATCAAAATCATTGTCTGCTGACAAAGCTTCATCTATTGCCGACTGAATCTGACTGAAATCAATATCCTCTCCCCCCTGCAGCTGGTTATCAGATGCTGCCAGGGCTCTTACCTTAGGCACTGCCAATAACAGCAATACGAATATCATACATAGGAATGTTTTTTTCATAGTGCCTCCTTCCTTACGGTAACTTTTTACTTAAGCGGTGAGGAATTTATTGATGGTATCTAAGAGGGCTAGTAAAATAGGCATCCCTGTAGCTAATATGGTCAGCTTTCCTACGAGTTCAATTTGATTTGCCACGGCAGTATGTCCAAAATCTTTGCAGAGGTCTGCAGAGAATTCCGCAATATAAGTTATGCCAATAATCTTTATCAAAATGCCTAAGTAGGATTCGTTTAGGTTTATGTATGCCTGAATTTTTTTTATGGTGCTGATGATAAGCTCTAACTTGCTGAATCCTAAGTAAAAAATCAGAATACAGCCCGCAAGGCTGATGTACACTGAATATTCGGATTTGTAATTTTTAAATATAATTGCGAGCAGTACCACACTGATTCCAACTATGGCAATTTGTAACATCCCGTTCTCCCTTTCTTATAATGTAAACAAATTTTGTATGGTCTTAAATAAGTCCGAGATATAAGGTACGATCCAGAACAGAACAAGGATGAGCCCCGCCAGGGTAGTTAAAAAAGCCTGCTCATCCCTTCCTGATTGCTTTAGTATCTGATTTAATACAGAGACCAGGATTCCTACCGCAGCAATTTTAAATATCAGGTTGATGTCCATGTTATCCTCCTTGTAAAACTTAAAGCATTATAATTGTTAAAAAGATTCCTCCAAGAATACCAAGGGTGTTATACATATAGGTCTTTTCCTTGACACTCTTTGAAAGCTCCTTTATCTCCTCTTCTATCTGCGATAGGTATAAATCAATGGTATTTAATTGCATTTCCTTGTCCAGATACCCCATATTCTCACCAAACTGTGACAGGTTTACAATGTCCTTCTTGCTAAGAGAGGTATCCCCAAGCCCTTTGTGTACTGCCTCTTTCCAGATATCACAAAAGGAAACACCTCCAAACTCATTCAACCTCTCTGCAGCGGACTGCAGGAATTTTTTATACTTGCCGTCATGCCTTACCGAAAGGGCTTGTACTGCTTCTGGCAGCGGTGAATTGGCATAACGGATATCCCCGCGCAAAAGGGTTACTATTCTTCTTAGCTCCTTCAAATCCCGAATCCTGCCCTTTAATTCACCGCTAAAATACATTCCCATTCCTGCCGAGGAGATAAGTATCAGCACACAGCCCAACATTTTGATAAAGGTTATAATCATAAAAAGCCTCCTTTCTTCTTACGTTATGTTATAAATCCTATTACCGTCTTTGTCGTAAATCTCTTCCAGGTGTCCCACACTTCCTTTATTACTTAACAGGATATACCGCTCAAAGAGCTTATCTTCAATTAATTTCCTTAGCAGCGGTTTTCCCTTGACATCCAAAAGGGAGTTGCCATGTACGGTTGCGATAAGCTTACATCCGCAGTTTATGACATATTCTATGGCTTCAATGTCTTCCTTAGAACCAACCTCGTCCACTGCAATTACTCTGGGAGACATGGCACGGATTAACATTAGCATTCCCTTTGCCTTAGGGCAGCAGTCAAGTACATCCGTACGGATACCAAGATCATTCTGCGGTACCCCCATATAACAGGCTCCGATTTCAGACCTTTCATCCACAACTCCTACGGTAAGGCCGGGCCTTCCCTCTCCGCCATCTGATATCAGCCTTATAATATCCCTTAGGAGAGTGGTTTTACCGCAGCAGGGCGGAGAAATAATAAGAGTATGAAGGCAGCTTCCCTTCTCCATAATGAGGGGAATTACCTTCGACGCACATCCTTTAATCTGATGGGACAGACGTATGTTGATAAAGGATATATGCTTAATGCTCTTTACCCTGTTTTCTTCCAATACTGCTTTTCCGGCAATCCCTACCCTGTGTCCGCCTGTTATAGTAATAAACCCCTGCTTTAGTTCTTCTTCAAAGGCATACAACGAATAGTTACTGATATATTCCATTGTCTCCTTTAATTCGTTTTTGGTTAACAGGTAGCTGTTCTTACCGTTTACTGACAGCTCTGACTGTTCTGTTAGAAAATATTCCTTATTGTCATAAACAATAAGCAAAGGAGCATCCACTCTAAGCCTGATTTCCTGCAAAAGTCCATAATCCAATTCTGCCTTCGCCAGTATGTTCCTAAGCTTTATGGAAAAGATCTTTAGAAGTTCTTCTTTTTTATTCATTGCTCATCTTTCCCGAAACAGAATATCCTGATAGCTCTCCTACCAGTCATTCGGTACTCGTCCTCCTCCTTTAAAACAATATATGTCCCCCTCTTAAATTTATGACCTTATATTTTAACTTGCAAAATAGAATTTTATATATTATCCTAATGGATAATATAAGGAGGCTGCTATGGAATACGGATTAATCGGAGAAAAATTAGGGCACAGCTTCTCAAAGCCCATTCACGAAAAACTGGTTCGCTATCATGAGATCAAAAATTACAGCTATGAAATAAGACCTGTTTCAAGAGGTGAATTTGCAGATTTTATGGAAAAGAAGGATTTTAAGGCTATCAACGTTACAATTCCCTATAAAAGTGATGTGATTCCTTATCTGTCGGAAATAGATGAACATGCCAAAAAAATCGGTGCCGTCAATACCATTGTGAACCGCAGCGGACAGTTACATGGCTATAACACCGATTTTTATGGATTTTTATATACTCTTAAACATCATCATATGGAGGTAAAAGGTAAGAAGGTCTTTGTTCTTGGCAACGGCGGTGCTGCCAAAGCTGTACTTGCCGTACTTTCCTATCTGGGCGCCTCTGAAATTATAATTGTTAAGTACAGAGAAGATACAGACTGCATCACCTATGAGGAAGCTCTGAAAAGCCACCGGGATGTTTCCTATATTATAAATACAAGTCCCGTAGGCATGTATCCAAACACAGAAGCCTCCCCCATGGACCTTGCACCCTATACCAATTTGAAAGGAGTTGTAGACATTATCTACAACCCTTTGAAAACAAAGCTTTTATTACAGGCAGAAAGCCTTGGCCTTCCTGCCATAAATGGTCTTGAAATGCTCATAGCCCAGGCAAAGCAGGCTGCTGAAATATTCCTGGATACCTCCATTCCCGATAGTGCCACCTTGGACATCTATGCAGAAATGATGAAGGAGCTTAGCCAGCCGTAACGGAAAACCGGCTGTAGAGCTTCTTTTCACCGGCATAGCGGATGCCCCGCACCTGAAAATACAGGGTGCTTCCCTTTTTCTTACCGGAATATACATAGTATGAATTTGGTGTGGTCTTCAGCCATTTATACGGTCCGTTTTGTGAGGCTGCCGCATATATCTGATAACCGGAGGCACCCCCTGTCTTATTCCAGGAAATTTTCACTCCGTTACCACCATAGGCGGCGGTTTTAAGATTTGCCGGTGCTGCCAATACGGGAACCGCACTTACAGGTTCCGTAAAGTTTCCCAGCACCTTGATGGAACCCATGTATTTAAAGGCTCTTACCTTATAATAATACGTATTTCCTGAAAGCAGACCGGTATTGACGTACTCTGTTGATGCCGTGTTTTTTATGCAATTATACTTCCCGCCAAGAGAGGCCGCGCGGTATATCTGATATCCGGAAGCATCTCCTACAAATTCCCACGACAGCTTTATACTGTCATATCCTGAATTACTTGCCTTCATGTTATCCGGTATTTTACTATTATCTAAAAAAAGCTTCTTTACCGCATCCCTATCCAAATCTTCTGCCGGGTCAATAAAGCTTATCTGATCGTTTCGGAACTCATAACGCCTCACCAGCTTATTTTTCTTTCCGCAGAAAACCACCGTCAGCCTATCGCATCCCCAAAACGCATCCTCTTCTATATACTTAAGATTATCCGGCAGAGTTATGGAAGTCAGGGACTTGCAATTATAGAAAGTATTTTTCATAACAGCGGTTATTCCAGGTGCCTTTACAGACTCCAGGCTTATACAGCCGCAAAAGGCCGAACCGTAAACCGCATGGAGATTCTTTGGCAGCTCAATGCTCTTTAGCGCTGTACACCCCAGAAAAGCATAATTCATAATGTATCCAAGGGACTCCGGTAAATCAATATGGGTCAGGCCGGTACATTGGGAAAAAGCACCCTTTTCAATCCCTTTAAGCTTTTCCGGCAGTTTAACATCAGTCAGGCTGCTGCAATCGTAAAAGAGAGAATCGCTGATAGTCTTAATCTTAGAAGGAATTGTAATGCTCTTTAAGGAGCTGCATTGCGAAAAGACATCTTCTCCAATAGAGGTCACAGACTCCGGCAGCTTAATGGTCTTTAGTGCCTCACATCTCGAAAAAGCTCCTTCCCCTATGCTTTTTAACGAAGAGGGCAGGCTGATACTTTCAAGGGCCTTGCACTCGAAAAATACATTCTCCTCAATAACCGTGACGGAATTTGGTATTATTACTTTCTTAAGTGAATAACAGGAACCAAAAATGCCGTCATAGAGAATTTTTATCTTGCCCGGGATTTTCACTTCTTCCAGGTTTTCACAATAGTCAAAAGCTCCCGTGCTTATGCAGGTCAATGAATCGGGAAGTTCAATATGTGTCAGGCTTGTACATGCATGAAAGGCATGATCAGCGATAAGTTGAAGATTTTTTGACAGGGAAATACTTTTCAGGTTTTCACAGTTTCGAAAGGCCTGGCTGTCAATCATTGTCACCGTATCAGGCATGGTTATTCCTGTCAGCTCCGTACAGTCCCAGAAAGCATAGCCTCCAATTGCTGTGATAGTATGTCCGTCTACCTTTGACGGTATGGTTACTGCCCCTTTTTTAACCTTGTCACTCTTGGGGCTTATGTAGGTCCTTCCGTCATCCTGCCAATATTCCCAGTTCCCGTCCTTTGACACGGCTGCTTTTATATGTACCGGTTTAACGATTAATGCTAAAAGGAACATACTTACAAACACCAGAATATAGACCTGTATACTTTTTTTCATTCTCTCTCCCACCGGGTACCGGAGAAACCTTCTGGATACCCTAATAATATTCTGGCAATATTATAACAGAAGAGGATTGGTTTATTCATTAGTCTTGTACTGGAAAATTTCTATTCTGTGCAAACTTCTCAATTATCTGGATATCCCCATTATTTAGTTTCATTCCTTCCTCCAGAATTTTTTGCTCGTGACTTTTAATCTTATCTATGTCCAATTATTTTTCTCCCATATATTTAAGTGTTAATCCTTTACCCCGGTCCTGTTATCAATTGTAAATATTCCATCCTGTATTATGTTTTGGGAATTTTTAATATATTCTCTTGTAAAATACCTCATATGCTACACCCCTGCAATGCTATAAAAACCTGCCAATATAACAACCGTGAACACTAACCTGACTATATGATGCTGAAAGTGGGGTCTTCCATATAACTTATAACCATTCATCAGCGCTCCTGTATGTATGATAACTAATCCTGCCAAAAGTACAAAGAAATATGCGCCAAAATCAACCACCCAAACAGGCAGTATGCTAAAGAATAGCAGTATGCTTCCGATGAAAATCAATTTATTTCCGGAATCCGTGTTCTTTTCCCTCAATTCCTTTATAGCTGACAGTAACAATAAAATACTATATGCCCCCACCAAAAGTGTGTAGACTATCTTTATTACCATATAAACCTCCTTATTAAACTCCAATTCTCTTATCTTTATTTTCTTGTGATAATACATAATAATAAGACGCTCCATGACTTTCCTGTAGCTTTGTATCTGGAAGTCATAAAGCGTCTCTTTATATCTCTATCTCCACTTATCAATCAGGGAATTCAGCATATCATTTAACTTAGCCAAATCCTTCGCGGATCTCTTATCACTTTGACGGATAATGGTCATAAGTCTGTTAGCCGTATCCAATAAACGGCCGTATACAGGAGAAGCAGCTTTCTTTTCTTCTCTCTCTTCCCCTCGTTTCACTCTGATACCTTGATTCTGCTCTAGCCAGATACCTTCTTTTAAATCATAGCAGTCACCGCTGAAGGGAGCAAAACTGTTAAATCCGTATTCTTCCTTTAACGCCGCGGCAAAGGATTCACAGCTTTCCGTTTCTCCATGAGTTACAAACACCGTATCCGGCTTCTTTTCATAAGAATTAATCCATTTCAAAAGTCCTGTCTTATCCGCATGACCGCTGGAACCGTTAAGCCTTTTTATTTCCGCACTTACCTGAATGGTTTCGCCAAAGAGCTTAACGTGGTCTACTCCGTTTATAAGAATCTTTCCCAGAGTTCCTTCCGACTGGTAACCTACAAAAAGAACCGTGCATTCGCTTCGCCAGAGATTATGCTTTAAATGATGCCTGATTCTGCCCGCATCGCACATACCGCTGGCAGATATGATAACCTTTACATCATTATCAAAATTGATGGCCTTGGACTCCTCTGCGGAAACTGCTGTAACAAGTCCCGGAAACTGTATGGGATTTATACCTTTCTCCACCAATTCCATTGCCTGGGCATCATAATATCCATGTACATTTTCTTTAAAGATTTCTGTCGCTTCATTAGCCAGAGGACTGTCCACATAAACCTTAAAGTCTTTATGTCCTTTGATACGGTTTTCTGCCTTTATCTGGCGGATAAAATATAGCAGCACCTGCGTTCTGCCCACAGCAAAGGCAGGAATTACTACATTTCCCCCTCTGTCAAAGGTGGCCTGCAGGATTTCTGTCAGTTCCTTTACATAATCCGGTGCCGCACCATGATCTCTGGTTCCGTAGGTGGATTCCATTACTACATAATCCGCATCCTTTATATATTGGGGATCATTAATCAAAGGCTGATTGATATTTCCGATATCACCGGAAAATACCAGCTTCTTTGTTACACCTTCCTCCGTAACCCAGATTTCTATGCTGGCAGAGCCCAGTAAATGGCCGCTGTCTGTAAACTGGAATTCAACTTCGGGGAAAAGACTTATCTTTTCTCCATAACCGTGAGACACAAAGGTTTTTAGGGTTCCTCTGACATCCTCCGCGGTATATAGGGGTTCAACAGGTGCTTCTCCTTTTCTGATACCCTTACGGTTCTTCCACTCAGCTTCAAACATCTGAATGTGAGCACTGTCTAAAAGCATGATTCCACACAATTCCTTTGTCGCTTCCGTGGAATGTATATTTCCCTGAAAACCCTCCTTATATAACAAAGGAAGCCTTCCTGCATGATCCATATGGGCATGTGTCAGCAAAACGGCGTCTATTTCCCTGTCCGATATGGGAATAGGCTTATTGACAAATACATCGCGGCCCTGTTCCAGCCCGCAGTCAATGAGGATATTTTTACCGCAGGCCTCTAATAAATAGCAGCTGCCAGTCACCTCATGGGCAGCTCCGATAAATGTTAATTTCATAAATAACCTCCTGTTCTCTATCATTCCCTATACAGGGTACTTCATACATGACAGGATAAATGAATGAAACTTTTATCTTCCCGTTCCAAAAAAGAATAATGCAATGGTGCCGGGCCCTGAATGGGTACCGACAACGGGGCCAATGTAATTAATAATAACATCTTTTACCGGAAATCTTTCCTTAACCAGTCCCGCAAGATATTCTGCATCCTCTTTTGCATCTCCGTGTCCTATAAAAATTACTTGATCCTTTGGATTTGTAACAGTAGCTTCCATATGCTCAAAAAGCGCCTGAATGGACTTCTTTCTTCCTCTTACCTTTTCCATTGGAATAAGACGTCCTTCATCATCTACATGAAGAACCGGCTTAATGTTTAGTGCCGTACCGATTCCTGCACTTAAAGCACTGACCCTTCCGCCTCTTTTCAGATGGAATAAATCATCCACCGTAAACCAATGGCATAGATGTAACACATTCTCTTCAAGCCAGTTAAAAAGCTCCTCTATAGTATAGCCTTCCCTTTTAAGCTCTGCTGCCGTATATACACAAAGCCCTTCACCGACAGAGGCACACCTGGAATCAAAGCACAGGATTTTCGTTCCCTGATACTTTTCTTCAAGTTCCTCCTTTGCAATTAAGGAAGAATTATACGTTCCGCTAAGGGCAGAGGAAAATGAAATGTATAAAATATCTTTTCCTTCTTTTATAAGCGGCTCAAATACTTTTAGGAAAGTATCTGTATTAATCAGTGAAGTTACCGATTTACCTCCCTGCCTTAGTTTTTCATAAAACTCGTGGGCTGACAATTCCCTTGCGTCCGGATAATGAACATAAGCCTTTCCCTCAACCTCAAAATTCATTGGTATGGATATGATCCCCAACTCCTCTATCATCTCTTGTGTTAAGTCCGCTGTCCCATCCGTTACGATAACATAGTCCCTCATTCACAATACCAAGTATCCAAGTATTGCATTGATACTGCCAAAACTGGTGCTGTAAGAATATTTTTGGCATCCTTTCTCTCTCTATTTTCTTCCAGCCTGTATAAAATATTCAAATATTACAGTATCATTTTAACACTTTTTGGATATCAATACAAGATAACTCTATTCCCCTGTAAACCCAAATATAAAACCACCGGAAACAATAATTATTGTTTCCGGTGGTTTTATATGGCTATGCATTAACTGTTGATATAGTTGATAAGGCCCTCTGCCTTAATAATCTTTTGCATGAATTCCGGGAAAGGCTGGCCTTTGTATTCTGTCTTTTTAGTAAGGTCGTAAATCATACCGCTGTCAAAGTCAATCTCTACTTCATCCCCTGCTTCGATTTCATCTGCCGCTTCCTTACATTCAATAATAGGAAGTCCTATATTAATGGAATTACGGTAAAATATTCTGGCAAAGCTTTCAGCAATTACGCAGCTGATACCGGATGCCTTAATGGCAATCGGCGCATGCTCTCTGGAGGAACCGCAGCCAAAATTCTTATTGGCAACAATGATATCTCCCTTTTTTACCCTCTTTACAAAATCCGGGTCAATATCCTCCATACATTTCCCTGCCAGTTCTAAAGGACTGGTGGAATTTAAGTATCTGGCGGGTATAATAACGTCCGTATCAACATTGTCACCGTATTTATGCACTATTCCCTGCGCTTTCATGTTCGACTCCTTTTCCGGGTGGTATTCTTAAGGTCCTTTGTCTTCACCCTTTTAACTATCTATTATATTCTACTGCTTTTTCATATTTGTGAGAAAGAGCTTATATTACAGTCCTAATTCTTCCGGACCGGATATCTTTCCGGTTACGGCACTGGCAGCAGCCACCGCAGGGCTGGCCAGATAAATTTCTGATTCTACATGTCCCATTCTTCCTACAAAGTTCCGGTTAGTAGTAGCAACGGCACGCTCACCCTGGGCTAAGATACCCATGTGCCCGCCAAGGCAGGGTCCGCAGGTCGGAGTACTTACGGCAGCACCGGCCTTTATGAAGATAGAAAGAAGTCCTTCCTCTATCGCCTGAAGGTAAATATCCTGGGTTGCAGGGAAGATAATAACCCTCATGCCCTTCTTAACCTTTCTGCCCTCCAGTACTCTGGCTGCTGCTCTTAGATCTTCAATTCTTCCGTTGGTACAGGAGCCGATTATTACCTGCTGGATTTCAATATCTCCTATCTCATCAATAGTTCTCGTATTCTCCGGAAGGTGCGGGAAAGCCACCGTAGGACGTATCTTTGATAAATCGATGATATAGGTCTTGTCATATTCAGCATCGGCATCCGCCTCATAAACCTTATATTCCTTTTTCGAATGTTCCTCTATATAAGCAATCGTCTTCTCATCCACAGGAAATATTCCATTCTTGGCACCGGCTTCAATTGCCATATTTGCCATGGTAAAACGGTCATCCATAGAAAGATTCCTAATTCCGTCTCCCACAAACTCCATGGATTTATACAATGCTCCGTCCACTCCGATTAAGCCGATAATATGAAGGATAATATCCTTGCCGCTGACCCATTTGGCAGGACATCCGGTTAATTCAAATTTAAGGGCTGCCGGTATCTTAAACCAGGCTTTTCCGGTTACCATTCCGGCTGCCATGTCGGTGCTTCCAACTCCCGTTGAAAAGGCGCCTAATGCTCCGTAAGTACAGGTGTGGGAATCTGCACCGATTACTGCTTCTCCGGCAACTACCAGCCCTTTCTCCGGTAACAGTGCGTGTTCGATACCCATCTCACCGATTTCAAAATAATTGGTAATATCATATTCCTTTGCAAATTCCCTTAAGCATTTGCAGTTCTGGGCCGACTTAATATCCTTATTAGGGGTAAAATGATCCGGCACCAGAGCAATCTTGTCCTTGTGAAATACCTGTTTCTTCTCTATCTTTTCCATCTCCTGTATAGCAACAGGTGCGGTTATGTCATTTCCTAAAACCATATCCAAATCAGCTTCTATTAACTGTCCGGCTTCTACTTCCTTAAGCCCTGCATGAGCAGCCAGAATCTTTTGCGTCATTGTCATTCCCATAATGAACTCCTTTCGTGAATATCAAACTTTGATTGAATATTCCTGAATTTATTATCTCCATATTACCTGATTTCCTCTGCTATCAGGTCACCCATTTCATCCGTTCCAACCAAAGTGCTGCCCGGCGACGTAATATCAACCGTACGGTAACCTTTACTCAACACACTTCTTACTGCATCTTCCACCTTAAGAGCCTCTGCTTCCAGGTCAAAGGAATACCGCAGCATCATGGCCGCAGATAGGATGGTTGCCATGGGATTTGCTTTATTCTGTCCTGCAATATCCGGTGCCGATCCATGACTTGGCTCATAAAGTCCAAGCTTTGTCTTTCCAAGACTTGCCGAAGGCAGCATACCGATGGAACCGGTTATCATGCTCGCTTCATCGGATAAGATATCACCAAACATATTCTCAGTAAGGATTACATCAAACTGTCCGGGGTCCTTTACCAGCTGCATGGCGCAGTTATCAACCAACATATCACTTAATTCCACATCCGGATAATCCTTTGCAACTTCCTTTACTACCTGCCTCCACAGTCTGGAGGAATCAATAACATTTGCCTTGTCAACACTGCACAGTTTCTTTCTTCTCTTTCTGGCAGTTTCAAAGCCCACCTGCGTAATTCTCCTGATTTCTTCCTCATCATAGGTCAGCATATCATAGGCCTTTCTAAGTCCGTTTTCTATAACGGTTTTGCGTTCTCCAAAGTAAAGTCCTCCTGTCAATTCCCTTACTACCATCAGGTCAAAACCTTCCCCGATTATTTCTTCCTTTAAAGGGCAGGCTTTCCGTAAATCATCAAAGAGAAGCGCAGGCCTAAGATTGGCGAAAAGTTCAAGTCCTTTGCGTATCTTTAGCAGTCCCGCTTCCGGTCTTAGCTCCGGCGGCAGACTGTACCAATTCGACACTCCGACATTTCCTCCTACAGCTCCCAGCAGCACCGCATCACATTTCTTTGCTGCAGCAAGAGTCTCTTCCGTAAGGGGGACGCCGTGAACATCTATGGAGGCCCCTCCCATTAAAAGCTCCGTGTAGCGAAAGCTGTGTCCGCAAACCTTTCCAACCTTGTCCAGTACCTTCTTTGCTTCCCTGATAATTTCCGGTCCGATCCCATCTCCCGGAATAACCGCAATGCTGTATTCCATCGCCGCTTCCCTGCCTTTCTTTCTTTTACTGGTATTCTAGCATATATTTTGGTATAATTGAAATACATAATAAGAATATTTATTATAACTTAAAGTTATGATAAAAGGAGGTGATTTTTCTGGAAAGCAACCTGACCCTATACCGCATCTTTAATTCCGTAGCAGGAACAGGAAATATATCCCGCTCCTCCAAAGAGCTTTTTATCAGCCAGCCGGCAGTAAGTAAGGCAATTCAGACCCTTGAGGAAAATCTTCATATGACCTTATTCATCCGCTCCTCCAGAGGTGTACGCCTGACAGAAGAAGGCGCTCTTTTGTATGAATATACGAAATCAGCTTTTGACACACTAAAACAGGGTGAGCTGACCCTCTTTCAGATGCAGGAGCTTGGTATAGGACACCTGCGCATAGGTGTCAGCACTACTCTTTGCAAATACATCCTGCTGCCTTACTTAAAAGATTTTGTAAAATGCTATCCCCATATCAAAATCACCATTGAATGCCAGTCCACCTACAAAACCTTAGAGCTTCTAAGTCAGAATAAAATCGACATTGGTTTAATCGGTAAGCCTGATAATCTAAAAGGTATGGATTTTTATGAGGTGCAGCAGATTGAAGATATCTTTGTCAGCACAGAGACCTATCTTAATAATCTAAGCCTTCAATTATCAAAGAATACTAATAATAAGGCTTCCTTTGATACAAAGAGCGCCACGGAAATTCTAAGAAATTCAAATGTAATGCTTTTAGATGAAAAGAATATTACAAGATTATATGTGGAGGACTACTTTACCAGAAATAATATTAAGACAAACCAGCTGCTGGAAGTCAGCAGTATGGATTTGCTGATCGAATTTGCCAAAATCGGCCTTGGCATTTCCTGTGTTATTAAAGAATTTGTCCAGGAGGAATTAAAGAGCAAGGAGCTTATAGAACTTTCTTTAAACCCTCCCTTAAAAAAGAGAGCCGTAGGCTTTGCCTACAGTAAGGAAGCCTTTCTTCCCCAATCTTTAAAGCATTTTATCAGCTTTTACAAGGAACGCTGCTCAAGCTAGATGCATATACTTAAAATAAAACAACGAAAAGAGTCCCCTATGACGCAATATAATTTCTACTCCGGAATGATCCTAACCATAGAGGATGTTCTGCTGGACTCAAGAGATACCTTGGGC
Source organism: Anaerocolumna xylanovorans DSM 12503 (assembly GCF_900143645.1). Lineage (GTDB taxonomy): Bacteria > Bacillota > Clostridia > Lachnospirales > Lachnospiraceae > Anaerocolumna > Anaerocolumna xylanovorans. The sequence continues at coordinate 218,094 of NZ_FRFD01000011.1, forward strand.
TGTAATAAGCTGTTTACCATAGAAGACAATGACAACAATATCATTACCTTCCTTGTAACCCCTTCCACTTATTTTATTGACGATACCACAGCAAACGAGGGTGATTATATAACCGGTTTCTATGATGCCAATGCACCGGTTCCCTTAATATATCCCCCCCGCTTTCGTGCCTTGATTATGGCCGTGAATATGGGTGATGTCAATGTTAAAGTAGATTATTTCAACCGGAATCTTATAAGTACTGATGGAATGCTAAGACTAAACATTGCTCCTACCACCGCCCTTGTTTTGCAAAACGGTCAAGCTTTCTACCAAAACCCCGCGAATCATACCCTTATTGTTCTTTACGGCCCAACCACAAGAAGTATTCCTGCAATCACAACACCTTACCGGATTATTGTCCTGTGTGAGCAGATGTAACCAACGGCTGCTTCTTAAGGCGAGCTGTCAGACAATGAACTTTCTGTAATAATCAAATGCAGAGGGCAGGGAATATATCTCCTCTATTTCTCTTTTTAGTGCCCAGACAGGGACAGTCTTACTCTCCTCCTTGTCCTTCCTATAGCTTCTGCTGTCCTCTGCCACAATTTCCCTTACATGAACAAGATACCCTGTCATGTGCCATTCCACATGTGAGAATATATGCTTTGCTTCTCCTAAGGGTATAAACCCTTCTATTGCATACCCTAAGCCTGTAAGATACTCTTCTGCCATAAGTGGCGAGAGCTTTTCATCCACCCCCGGAAACTCCATCATCCCGGCAAGAAGTCCCTTCTTTTCTCTCTTGTTTAGAACATATCTTCCTCCGCTTTCAAGCAAAAAGACCGTCCTCTCCTGAATCTTTCTCGGCTTTTTTTCTTTCTTAACCGGAATTTTATCCTCAGTCCGGTTTTTAAATGCCTGGCATAAATGCATAAGGGGGCATTTGTTGCACAAAGGCCTTCCTACCGGAATACACACTGTTGCTCCCAATTCCATAACCGCCTGGTTAAAATCCCCCGGCCTGTCCTTTGGCATTACAGCTCTTAAATCCTCTTCCAGGCTTTTCTTAACTTTTGCCTCTGTTATATCATCAAAGCTTCCTGACACCCTCATCATTACCCTTAATACATTTCCATCAACTGCCGGCTCCGCAATATGAAAGGCTATGGATGCTATTGCCCCCGCCGTATAGCTGCCAATACCGGGAAGAGTAAGCAGTTTCGTGTAATCTTTGGGAAGTTTCCCATCGTACTCACTGACAAGTATCCTGGCTGTCTTTTGCAGATTCCTGACCCTGTTATAATATCCCAATCCTTCCCACAGCTTTAAAAGCTTTTCTTCTTCTACGTCTGCCAGGGAGCTGATGTCAGGAAGGGCATTGATAAAACGTTCAAAGTAAGCTTTTACTGCCTCTACTCTTGTCTGCTGGAGCATAATTTCCGATATCCAGACATAATAGGGTTTTGGATTTTCACGCCAGGGGAGTATTCTGGCATTCTGCCCATACCAGTCCAGTAAAAATTCTATTGTTGGGGAATAATCGTACTTCATCATCGATAACCTTTCAAATATTGTTTTATTCGTGAAAAAACGTACCGGAACCCTTAAGTTCCGGCACGTTTTCTGCTGCCTTTTATTACAGCCTGTCTGCAAAATCCATTATTAGTTATTGATTAATTTATTCTTTTTGGTCCAGCTCATCATCTTACGAAGATCTTCGCCGACCTTCTCAAGCTGATGCTCTGATTCTCTTCTTCTCATGGCAAGGAAGTTTGTACATCCAATCTGGTTCTCAAGGAGCCAATTACGTGCAAATACACCCTCCTGAATATCCTTTAATACCTTTCTCATGGCATTCTTGGTATCTTCTGTAATAATCTTGGGTCCGGTAATGTAATCACCATACTCTGCTGTATTGGAGATGGAGTATCTCATGCCTGCAAAACCGCTTTCATTGATTAAGTCAACAATCAGCTTCATCTCATGGATACATTCAAAATATGCGCTTTCCGGTTCATAGCCAGCTTCTACCAGTACTTCAAAGCCTGTCTTCATAAGCTGTGTAACACCGCCGCAAAGAACAGCCTGCTCACCAAAAAGGTCTGTCTCTGTCTCCTCTCTGAAGGTGGTCTGAAGAACACCGGCTCTTGCTCCGCCGATAGCAAGGGCATAAGCAAGTCCGATATCATGTGCTTTACCGGTCGCATCCTGTGCAACAGCTATAAGGCAAGGAACACCCTGTCCTTCCTGGTACTGGCTTCTAACGGTATGTCCGGGTCCTTTAGGAGCAATCATAATAACATCTACATCAGAAGGAGGTACAATCTGTCCGAAGTGTATGGAAAAACCATGAGCAAACATAAGTACATTACCTGCCTCAAGGTTCGGTTCGATAGATTCCTTATAAAGCTTTGCCTGCTTCTCGTCATTAATAAGAATCATAATGATGTCAGCTTTCTTTGCAGCTTCTGCCGCCGTATACACTTCAAAGCCTGCTGCTTCTGCCTTCTTCCAGGATTTGCTGCCCTCATAGAGTCCGATTATGACATGGACACCGGATTCCTTTGCATTTAATGCATGAGCATGTCCCTGGCTGCCATAACCGATAACTGCTACGGTTTTGCCTTCCAGTAATGATAAGTTGCAGTCTTCCTGGTAAAAAATCTTTGCCATATCTTTTATCCTCCTAATAAAAATTAAAATTATTATTGAAAAAGTGTGGCTACACAATAGTGTGGTTACACTTAGGAATAATCTTAGTCGTCCAAATAATCCGCAATGTCTCCCGAACCTCTTGCAAGTCCTGTTATACCGGTTCGAACCATTTCCTTTATGGTAAATCCCTCCAAAAGTTTAATGAAAGCATCTATCTTGGCCTGGTTTCCGGTAAGTTCTATCATTAATGACTCCATTGCCACATCCACTATCTTGGCACGGAAAATATCCGCAACTGCTATAACGGCCTGTCTTTCTTCTACAGTAGCAAGTACCTTGACTAAAATCAATTCCCTGCAGACAGACTCTTCCGGTAATAGCTCTCTTACTTCTCTGACATCTTCAAGCTTTAAAAGCTGCTTCCTGATTTGTTCCAGTATCTGGTCATCTCCGTTTACTACAACTGTCATTCTGGAATACAAAGAATCCTGGGTAACACCAACAGTGAGGCTGTCTATGTTATAACCTCTTCTGCTGAATAATCCGGAAACTCGGCTTAATACTCCGGCGGTATTATCCACAAGTATTGATAAAACCATTTTCTTCATATTGACCTCTTTTCTGAATATTCAGTCTCTGATTGAATATTCGATAATTGGTAGTTGAAAAAACAGCCTTTTTGTTTATTCAACCTGACTCTTCTAGCAGATTGTAATACCTTCACTTCCTGTATATAAATTGTTTACATTGTAACAATATGAATATAAAATGTCAATAAAGAAAACCGGAAATTTTAACTTTTCAACGCTTTACCGTCAAAAAGTCAAAGAAAGCTTTTGCATAAAAGTCCTTGATTTTTCTATAATATCAACAACAATGCAATGTTTCTTACCAGCCCGGATTTTAAGAATCCAAAGCGGAGACACTGGTATCTTTTACAAAACCAATTTTTCTCCATGAGATTCGACATTGCATAAACTTGCATTTTTTTATCTTCCGAAAGAGAATCCCTATAGATTTCATAAAACTCTTTTGCCTGACTTGCATTAGCGTAGAGTACCTTTTTTTGTTCCTTTAAGGCAGCTATCCTTTTCCTTACATAGGCGTAAAAATCCTGATTTCCAACAACATTGCCGCCATGCTGCCTATAATAAAGGGTGGGAAAGGGCAGATATACCATGTGTCCGAAAGCTGCTCCCAGTAAGCCTATCCACCAGTCATGGTATCGGACTTGCTTCGGTAGCACCGTCAGTTTCTTCTCCAGTGCTGCATTAAACATGACTGTACATCCTATTAATTTATTCTCCATCATGATATGGGGAAGGTCTAATTTTCCTGTATTCAGGTGGTTACTCTTATGAAAAGACGGATTAATAACATTTAATTTTTCATCTGTTATCATAGCATCCGTAAATATCACCAGCGGAAGTTTTTGGGAATACTTTTTCTCATACCGTTTCATAGCCTTTAGGGTTTTCTCGATTTTATCAGGCATCCAGACATCATCCTGGTCGCAAAACATATAGTAATTATCTGATTCATTTTCAGGGCTGTTATTTACCGTTTGTGAGGAAACAGTTTTCACACCCTCTAAGAAATTAAGGGTTACGCCTTTATTTTTTACATTTTTAATATAATGAATTCTGCCATTCGCTTCTGCTTCCTGCCTGCTAATGATATCCTCTGTTTCATCAAGCGAACCATCATCAAAAATCCAAAGTTCCCATTCTGTAAAGGTACTCTGCCTTATGGACATAATCTGCTCCGTTAGATAAGCTGCTCCGTTATAAGCCGCCATAATTATATGAACTTTGCCCATTTCATCCTCCATGCATATCCCAGGCTTGTCTGCAGACCAGTCTGCAATGCTGCCCAAATAGAAATTAAAAAATGTACCGCATTTTTCAACTATCTTCTTTTCTGAACATTCAATCTTTGGTTGGATATTCGTTAATTCACAATTGACTTTCCATCTTTAAAATATCCCGGATTCATACTCCACTTCTTGATAAGGGAAAGGGGCAGTTTTTTATAGTTTTTACCTGCCAGATACCCCAGGTACTTAAATCCACTCTCTATTACAAGTTCCGGTATCAGATATATCCTTCCTTTTTTCAACAGGTAGGAGGCTGTTTGAAGGACCAGCTTCTTTCCTTCATTTTCTGATTTAAGCCCGGAAAAAACCGACGGATACTCTGCCTGGGAAACAGCCAGATCAAAGTTCCTCTTAAACTGCTCTTTGCTGGTATAGCTATGGGAATGGTAAACCTTTGCCCCGGAAGCATAGGCTATGGAATAACCGGCTTTTATAATAGCCGCTGCCATGATCATGTCCTCATTAAAGATTGTCTTTGAGACAAAACCACCCAACTCCTCATAAACACTTCTTTTGTATACCGCACACACATTGGAACAAAAATAGGTCTTGATTCCAAGCCTCTCAAGATCAGCCAGTGTTTTAACCGCATCTTCTTCAGGATAATTAAACTTTCTTGTATAGCTTTCAATAACCCCTGCTTCCTCTCTTGGCAGCTGCCTTGCATAAGCAGCTCCAATACTTTCGTCAGCAAAAGCTTCCTTTAGCTTTGTTAAAAGCAAGGTATCAGCAGGAACTGCATCCTGGGTCATAAACATCAAAAGATCTGCCGTTGAAAGGGATGCCCCATAGGCCCTTGTCCCGCCATGGTCAAAGTCTTTTTTATTTATTTCGATACATTCAATGCGAAAGTCGCTTTCTTCAAGCTCCATGGCATAGGCGATAAATTCTTCTCCTATCAGGTTCTTATTCCGCTCTCCCTGCTTTTCTTCCTCTATCGTTTGAAGAAGGATAATTCTGTCAGGCTTATCCTTTTGTTTTTTCAGCCTCTCTATCAGATGCTTAAATTTTATATCCGGCTTATATACCGGAATAATGACATCTATTTTAATATCCGTTACTTCCATCACAGATATGACCTCTCTTTTCGTTAATCTATAAACTACATCATACCCGCGTGTACTTCCATTTGTCAAGGAATTAAGGGACTACTTTTTTGAACATTTTTGGCCGGATTGACACTTTGAAATGATTATAGTGTGAATTATTGAAAATTATAATTCACTTTCTATTTAGGCAGTTTCGCAAGTAAACTTGCGAAATGCATGGGTGTTAGCGTGAAAAACAGAAAGCATTTTTCACTTTCTATTTAGGCAGTTTCGCAAGTAAACTTGCGAAATGCATGGGTATTACTATTGTAATTCATTGATAATAGAGTACGATTATGGTAATATCATAAAATAAAATTTAAGGAGTGAGATAAAAGAAATGCCAATCATTAGGGACGCAACTATCAATGATGCCGAAGAAAAAGGATTTGTACATTATCAAACCTGGCAAGAAACATATACCGGTTTGATGAATGATGCTTATATGAAAAATATGAAGGCTGAAAATTGTATCAATATAGCTCGAAAATATCCCGAAAATAATTTAGTTGCAATTATCAATAATATGATTGTTGGCTTTGCCTGCTATGGGCAATGCAAGGATGAAGGTATGGACGATTATGGAGAGATTATAGCTTTGTATGTATTAAAAAAATACCAGAAACAGGGTATCGGTAAAGCACTTTTGGAGGCATGCATAAATAAATTAAGCAATTATGACAAATATTGTTTATGGGTATTAAACACCAATCAAAAGGCTATCGAATTTTATGAAAAAGCAGGTTTTCAGTTTAATAGCGATAAAAAGCAGGAAGTGTTAATAACCCCTATAACAGAGTTAAGGATGGTTAGTGTGAAATAAAAAACCGTGCAGGGAAACTTTTCTTCCCTGTACGGTTTCTGTTGATTTATAGGCTATAATTTGAAGCACCTAATTTTCTTCTTACTTGATGGGTTTAGCATCAAAAGTAATGTTTAATGTCTTTTCTACGTACTTTCCGTTCTCCAGAGTCTCTACCTTGAGGGTACCGGCAGAACCAGCTTTGGTGTAGCTTAATCCCTGCTGTAAATCGGCCATAGACTGTACTGTGACATTATTAATACCCGTAATAATATCGCCGACCTGTACGCCTGCCTTTTCTGCTGCGGAATCTTTAGATACCTTACCTACGTAAACACCTACCGGCATATTAAAGCTTGCTGCATAGTCAGAGGTTACATCTTTACCCTGGATACCAAGGTAAGCGGATTCTGTTTTATCAGTAGAGCTGCTGTTCATCAATTCGTTGATAACCGGAATTGCATCGGATATAGGAATAGCATAACCGATACTTTCAACACTGTCATCAACATATTTAACAGAATTAATACCAATAACTTCACCTTTGGAATTCAATAATGCACCACCGCTGTTACCGGGGTTAATTGCTGCATCTGTCTGGATAAGTTTAAGTGTGACATTATTTACAGTTACTTCTCTGTTCAATGCGCTGATATAACCTACGGTTACGGATTGTCCATATCCTAAAGCATTACCGATAGCAATAGCCATCTCACCAAGCTTTAAGGAACTGGAATCTCCTAAGGTTGCTATCTTAATGTTACTGAGCGTTTTTTCTGATAACCCGCTTGTTTTAACAGCAACTACTGCAAGGTCTGAATTAGGGGCTGTTCCTTTGATGGTTGCCTCCGCTTTCGTATTATCATCAAATACAATCTGAACAGAGCTTGCATTTTCAACCACATGGTTATTGGTTGCTATTAATATTTCATTGCTGTTCTGTCCGATTATAATACCGGAACCGCTGCCTTCTTCCTGCTGGTTATACTGTCTTCCAAAGAAATCTGTAGTGTTCTGATTGATTGTTGAATTGATTGCAACTATGGAGGGCATTACATTGGATACCACCGTGGATACGTCACTGGAATCTTTATTTTGTGAAGTACTTGTCTCAACTGCGGTTACCCCATTATCTGTCTTAGAGTCTGTTGATGCGCTGCCTACCTTTTCAGTTGCTATGCTTCCATTTGTTATTGCATAATAGCCCTGGAAAGCGGCGCCTGCTACCAGACCGAATACTAAGGCCGAAGCTACCAGTTTAGCAAAGTTTTTACCTCTTCCCTTTCCCCTGCTTCTTCTTTTCTTTTCTTCCCCGGGGATGTCTTCGGTAAAAATTCCCTGTCCTTCAATAATCTTCCCGGTATCTTCATGATTAAAATCATTATATTCACTCATATTAATTTCTCCTTTCAACTTTAGCTATCTATCTCATTTGTTTCTTTTTTATTTATGACTAAAGTTTAACATCAAATTATGTCTTCTTTGTGTAGAGAAATTGAAAAAAATATGAAGAATCGTTAGTAATTTCCCAAAATCTTTAACGTGATTGCCTCTTCTTTAATTCCAAAAAGGGCATTCCTTACCCCTGCGTCCTTTAAATTTCCTTCAAAGTCCACAAAAAAGCGATATTCAAAAGTTCTTCCCTCCAAGGGTCTTGATTCGATTTTTGTCATGTTCAGGTTATTATAGATAAAATGTGACAGCATATTATAAAGGCTTCCGCTTTCATGGGGCAGTTCGAAGCAGATGCTTATCTTCTTAGCATCTTTCCTATATTTCTTTTCCTTGCCTATAATAATAAAACGAGTAGAATTATTGCACTCATGATTCACATTTTCTTTTAAAATTTTTAAACCGTAGATTTCTGCCGACTGCTTGCCGGCTATGGCCGCCTGGGTAATATCACCATCTGTGTATACCTTCCTTGCTCCATCCGAGGTACTTTTACATTCCACCGGTTTTATCTGTGGATTTGTATCTAAAAATTTCTGACATTGCAAGATTCCCTGTGTGTGTGAGTACACTCTGGTTATGTCTTTTAATTCTGCCTGGGGAAGGCCTAAGAGCACATGATCTACTTTAAGTATATGTTCGCCTACGATAGAATTATCATACTCAACTAAAAGATCATAAATATCTGTAATTCCGCCTGTGGAGGTATTTTCTATAGGAAGTACTCCATAGTCTGCACTCCCATTCTTTACCTTCTCCATTACTTCCCGGAAGGTTGAAACATTGAAAGCACTGACATCTTCACCAAAATACTCTTTAAAGGCCTGTTCCGTATAAGATCCTTTTGCCCCAAACCACACTACCTTTGTAGAGGAATCTACGGAAAGGGCATCCCTTTCTTCAAAAGGAATATCGGTATTGTCTCCGCTAACCAGGCTATATTGCATCTTACGGCTCATGGACATAATCTGTGTGAATAATTCTTCTACTCCATGACGGTTAAAGTCATTCCCTGCCAATTCTTTTAAGGCGGTAAGCTTTGCCTGCTCCCTTTCTCTATCGTAAACCTTTTTTCCTGTCTGTATCTTATATTCTGCTACATCCTTTGTCAGCTTCATACGGTATTCAAAAAGGCGGACGATTTCTTTATCGACTTTGTCAATTTCATCTCTGCTATTCTGCAAATCTATCATACTAATCTAACTCCTTTCGTGAATATCAAATCTGTCTTTTACACATATCACAGACCTGCCTAAGATATTGCTTTATGCTTTTATTTACGCATTTTACGTTTGTGGCTGCAGATATAAGCGGTATACTTCTTCTTTTACCTCTTTTAGAATAGAAAGTGATCCAAAAGCCAGGACAGCATAATTCTTATCCTCTTTTGTTTTCTCCTTTATCATTGAAAGCGCATTCCTTACAGTTATTGCATCCACTGCTTTCTTCCCCTGCTTTGCTGCTGCATCTGCCAGTTCTTTTGAAGGCAGTGCCCTTATGTTTGGAGGTGTAATACAGTATATTTCAGATGCGTACCCGGCCGTAAGCCGTAAGACAGCTTCATAATCCTTATCCTTAAAAATTCCCATAATATAGTACAGCGTTTTATCCTTAAGATAGAGCCTGATATTATCTGCTAAAGCTCTTGCAGCTCCTTCGTTATGGGCTCCGTCTATCATGATAAGCGGGCTCTTGCAAATGCACTGGAATCTTCCTTCCCATACTGCATTTTTAAGTCCTTCATAAATATCTTCTGTTTTTAAGGAAATTCCATTCTTATTTAACGCTCCTGCGGCATGAATTGCAGTAACTGCATTGTAGATCTGGTTTTTACCCAGAAGCTTAATTTTTAAGTTCTTCCAGTCACCATAATCAAACAGGGTTTCTCCCATGTCCATGTTTTTAATAGTAACCTTTGAAAAATCCGCTGTTATGAGGGAAGCTTCCATTTCTTTTGCTGTCTCTTCAATAACTTTTTCTGCTTCTTCTTCCTGCTTATAGGACACCACCGGTATTCCCTTTTTGATTATACCAGCCTTATGCCAGGCTATTTCTTTTAAGGTATGTCCAAGATACTCGGTATGGTCCATACTGATAGCAGTAAGTACGGCACATTTAGGAGAATCTATGATATTCGTGGCATCCAGTCTTCCTCCCATGCCCACCTCAATAACTGCTATATCGCATTTTTTCCGGTAAAAGTACAGGAATGCCATGGCTGTCTCCACTTCAAAGATTGTAGGACAATCCTTTCCCTTAGCTGTCATTCTTTCGCAAGCGCCCTTGATTACTTCAATGCAGGAAGCAAACTCCTCCCTTTCAATGGAAGTAATGTCTATTTCAGCAGAAGCATCGGTTTTACTCACTGTATCTTCATTCCTTTTACCTGCCGGCTGTTTTGAAATTATCTGTATCATTTCTTCATACTGAAAAACAGCGGGAGAGGAAAACCGTCCGGTCACATATCCGGCACATGCCAATATGGAGGCAATATAAGCGCTGACAGAACCCTTTGCATTAGTCCCTGCCACGTGTACAAATGCCACTTTTTCCTGCGGTGAATCAAGTTCCTTAAGCAGCTGTGAGATGGCGGTAAGCCCAGGTTTACTGCCTGTCTTTTTCACCTCTTCTAAAAAGCTTATGGCTTTTGAATATTCCATTCTACCCCCTTTTCTGCACTGCTTTTTGCGCGTCTTTAGTTTGTGGTTGCAGCGCAGACATAAACTTGCCGAGTGAAACTTTATCTTTCGCTATTTTTCTTCACAGACTTGGAATATATAGAATTTAAGATAATAGGATTCGTCAGCTGCCCAAAGTATCGGATGATCCGGAGCCTGGGTCCGATATTCCACCTGACGCAGGCTTTTTTTCGCACTTTTTGCTGCCTGCCCTATGGTCTCCGCAAAAAGCTCCGGGGTCATAAAATGAGAACAGGAACAAGTCGCCAGAAATCCTCCGTCCTTTATCAGTTTAAGAGCTCTTAAATTAATCTCTCTGTATCCCTTTACAGCATTCTTTAGAGAATTTCTGGACTTTGTAAAAGCAGGAGGGTCTAAGATAATTACATCATAAAGCTCTCCTTCCTTTTCAAGTCTTGGTAGCAGCTCAAATACATCCTCACAGGCAAAATGCACCCTGTCCTCTAAACCGTTTAAACGGGCATTTTCTTCTGCCTGACTTACGCCAAGTGATGAAGCATCCACACCTGTTACCTCTTTAGCCCCTGCAAGTCCTGCATTTAGTGCAAAGGAACCGGTATGGGTAAAGCAGTCAAGTACTCTGGCACCATTACAAAGCTTTTTAATAGCTTCTCTATTGTATTTCTGGTCCAAAAAAAAGCCGGTTTTTTGCCCTTCTGCTATATCCACCATATACTTAACGCCATTTTCAAGAATTTCTACCTTGGTATCAAAGGGATCACCTATGAAGCCTTTACTTCTTTCCATTCCTTCATTTTCCCTGACCTTGGCATCACTGCGTTCATAAATCCCGCGGATTAGGATACCATCCTGTTTAAGGATATCAACAAGTTCGTCCAAAATAACCTTTTTTAGTTTGTCTATTCCCAATGCCAGAGACTGTACCACCAATACATCTGCAAACTTATCTACCACAAGACCGGGCAAAAAGTCCGCTTCTCCGAATATGATGCGGCAGCTTTCGGTATCTACAACTTTCTTACGGTAATCCCAGGCTGCCTGTACGCGCATTCTGATAAAGCTCCTGCTTATCTCTTCACCCTTTACCCTTGAAAGCATCCTGACAGTTATCTTTGATTTTGTATTTATAAATCCACAGCCCATATAATATCCGTCAAAGTCATGCACATATATCAAATCACCATCTTCGAACTGCCCGGTAATGCCAGCTACCTCATTATCATAAACCCACATGCCGCCGGCCTTTAAGGTTCTGCCTTCTCCTTTTTTTAATGTTACAATTGCTTTTTCCATGTATTTCTCCTGTCTTTTGCTTTTATCACCAATTATATCATAGTGATGCGGAAAGTCAACGAAGCGAATACTTTCCGCTGCGGCTGATTCATGTTATTTTATCATTGTTAGGAAGAGGCGATATCTGCTATAATAGATTGGATTTATATAAAAATAAAGTATAGAAAGAGGTTGTCAGACATGCTAAAGGGCATTATCTTCGATATGGATGGTGTTATCATTGACAGCGAACCCACCCATGCGAAAGCCGCCGTAAATACACTGGAAACACTTGGAGTATCCTTAACTCTTGATTATCCCTACCGTTTTATCGGTTCTACAACAGAATATATGTTAAAAACTATGATACAGGATTTTAATCTTTCCATTACCATTGACTCTCTTCATGAACTCTATAAAAAAGCACTGGCAAAGCTTATCAAAGAGGAAGGTTACATTCCTATTCCTCATGTCATTACACTTATTAAGCATCTACACCAGAAAGGATATGCTCTTGCTATCGCTTCTTCCTCTACGCCTGAGGAGATTACCGCAGTAACACAGGCTTTACAGATATCCTCCTGTTTTTCTAAGCTGGTAAGCGGAGCTACTGTCTTACACCCAAAGCCTGCTCCGGATGTTTTTATAAAAGCAGTGTCAGAGCTGAATTTAAAGGCAGAGGAATGTATTATCATAGAAGATTCCTGCAATGGGGTAAAGGCCGCCTGTGCAGCAGCTATTCCTGTTATCGGATACTTAAATCCCAATTCCGGCAATCAGGATTTAAGCCAGGCTGCCATCCTAATTGAAGGTTTTGACGAAATAGACGCTGCCTTTTTGGAAAAAGCCTATAACAGATATCATAATTTTCCTGTGGTCATAGCTGAAACCAAAAGGCTTGTTATAAGGGAAATGTCTGTGGATGATATCCCTGCTCTGATGAATATTTATAAGAACCCTGCCGTAAATTCCTTTCTTCCGCAGATTTATAAAGCTTCTCTGGACTCCCTGGATACAGCTATTGATAAACACAAGGCTTATATAAAAAATATGTATCATTTTTATGAATTTGGACTTTGGGGGGTATATTTAAAGACCGGCAGACTTATCGGACAATGCGGCATCGAACCTGCTCATATTGATGGAGAGGATTCCATTGAAATCGGATATCTGATTGACAGCAAATATCAGGACCTGGGCTATGGTAAAGAAGCAATTGAAGCCGTCCTTAATTATTCCCTTAACTGTCTGGATATCGGTAAGATAACAGCCCTTATTTCTCCCCAAAATATATCATCCATAGAAGCAATAAAAAAGGCCGGGTTTTTATATGAAAAGAATATCACCCGTGATGGGGATATGTATCAGAAATATAATCATTCATTTTTATGAAAGTAAATGGGCTGCCACCTGACAGCCCGTTTACCCGAAAATTAAATCGCCATTATACCTTGCTCTTGCTGTTATTTCCTAGTACCGTTGGTGTTGGTATTAGTATTGGTATTGTTCTTGTTGTTGTCTAAAGCATTTTCCACATCATCAACTGCATTATTAACACCGTTCTTAACATCATTTCCTATGGTGTTATTCGTACCTTTGGTAGTACCTGTGGTACCATTAGTGGTTCCGTTAGTTGTACCATTGGTGGTTCCATTTATCTTTCCATTAGTCGTACCGTTTGTGGTTCCGTTTGTTGTACCATTTGTCACACCATTGTCATAATTAGTATCCGTGTTGTTTGTTCCGGTATCATTATAATCTGTACCGATTTTGTTCTTATCGTCTGTTGTAGCTGAATTGTTCTTATCATTTGTCGTAGCACATCCGGTAAATGTTAATAATGTGAGACAGCATATTGAACATAACAGGCATAAACTTTTTTTCATAATAGTCCTCCTATAAATGATTTAATTTTACCTGTTTAGTATAACTCATTGCCCAGATATTATTCCTGACCGGATGACTTAAACTCTGGCATATTACTGCGGAAACGAAGCGGAAGGTTATTTCTTTGAAGCTCTTTATTTTCCCGTTCTTTGATAGATATAGAAGAGAAAAAAGCCTTCCACATACTGCCAATGCTTTCTTCTTTTTCTGTTATTTTTTTAATTTTATCCGTATCTAAGAATTCACCGCCTGTATAAAACCACTGCTTTGCCTTTTGATGAATAATTGCTGTATCTCTGTTCTCATCATAAATCACAAAGTTTTCCTGACTCAATCTGTCACTAAAATGAGGTGCCAGTAGTCTTATGATATCATTCTTGGGAGCTATTTTACTGATTAGAATTCCCTCCTCCATCTCCTGAAAACGCAAAAAACCTTTGAGATGATGGGCTTCATTGGATACATTCCGGTTCAGTTCAAAAATCTTCATAACATATTTATTATGGAGACAATCGATTACACCCTTTCCCATAGAAAATCCGACAATCAGAAAACGATAAATATCATCTCCCCTGGAAGCTTCACAGGAACAGGATGCACCACAGATAAGCTCGTATGCTTCATTTGATATCTTTTCGTAAACAGACCTTGCCACCTTCGAAATTTTCTCTTCTGAATTTTTGACATAGATATATTCTGTGAATAATTCCATATTCCCCTGGTCCTCACCGGCAAGGAGACGAATTTCATTATTAGCATGTCCATTCCTGTCACTCCAGGCATCATAAATCGCACTGAATATGCCTTCCAGGCTATTTTCACAAAAATAAACCTTTTTCATTGTCATATGAAACTTCCTATCTGTGCATTGGCTGATGCAAATTTTACATCGTCGAATAATGATAACTGCTTATAGGCCGATGCAGCTTCCATATCAAAAGGCAGCTTTTCCTTCACTCTTAAAAGCATACTCGTGATATAATTTTCTTCTATTTTGACCGGGTACATCATTCTGCCGTTGCAGGTAATAAAGTAAATGGCACGTTTTAAAACAATTCCCATTTTCTTCAAGTCTTCAAAGGATAGAATTGCTGTTTTTCTGGCTTTTACAATTCGTTGTGCTGATTTAACTCCGATTCCCGGAACCCGGAGTAAGGTATAATAATCTGCCTTATTAACTTCTATAGGGAATTGTTCCAAATGTCCGATGGCCCAATTGCATTTAGGGTCCATCAATATGTTAAAATTCGGTCTGTTCTCTGATAATAATTCCGTGGCCCTAAAGCCATAAAACCTAAGAAGCCAGTCTGCCTGATACAAACGATGTTCTCTAAGAAGAGGCGGTCCCTGGTTCAGTGCAGGAAGTGAGCTGTCTTCATTAATACTGATATAAGCCGAGTAAAATACTCTCTTTAAGTCAAACTTCTGGTACAGCGCTTCCGCTACCGATATAATCTGGTAGTCGCTCTCCGGTGTTGCACCGATAATCATCTGTGTACTCTGCCCGGCAGGTACAAACCCTCTATTGATACTCGGAGCTTTGATCATTCCAAAGGAAGTCTTCCTGCTGCTTGCTTCCGCTATCTCCTGCAAATCCTCTGCTATCAGAGTATTTGCCGTTCCTTGCCCTATTCTTACATTCCGTGCTGTCTCATGGGGTAATATCAAGCTGCCGGTATTCCCTCTGTCACCGGAAGCTTCCTGTTCAAGCTTAGTAAATCCCTGTTCTCTATACCCATCCTCTTCCATAAGCGGAATCCGGTTAAAAGCAGGTTTCCCTCTATTTTCCATTCTTCCAATCTGAATTTGCTTCATGGGCCGCAGAATATTCTTACGGGTCTTATTGGGTGCAAGCTGTCGCAGGCTGTCTGCCGTAGGCAGCTCTAAATTCACGCTCATTCGGTCTGCATACCAGCCTGCCATCTCTACAAGAACAGGGTCAGCTCCGGGAACAGCCTTACAATGAATATATCCGTTAAATTGATACTCCTCCCGAAGCATCCTTAAGGTCCTAAGCATCAATTCCATGGTAAAATCAGGGCTTTTAAGTACACCTGAACTTAAAAATAGCCCTTCAATGTAGTTTCTCCGGTAAAATTCTATCGTTAAGCCGCAGATTTCTTCCGGTGTAAAGGTAGCTCTAAGTACATCGTTAGAAGCTCTGTTCATACAGTATTTACAATCAAATATACATTCGTTAGTCAGCAGTATCTTAAGAAGGGAGATACACCTTCCATCCGCCGAAAAGGTATGGCATATGCCGCAAGCCAGAGAGTTTCCAATCCCGGAGTTACCAGTGCCGCTATTCGTTCTGTCCACACCGCTGGAGGTACAGGCTACATCATATTTTGCAGCATCTGAAAGTACCTCCAGCTTTTTCTGTACCGTCATATTTTCCTGAATAACAATACTCATGCCATCCTCCCGCAAACATTTGTTTGTATTAGTATAGCATAGCGTTAGTAGATTTTCAAGATTTTTTCGAACAAATGTTCATTTTTTATTTTCTTTCCATCCTACTCTTATTAATTACCAGGGATATACTGAAATATGCACCTGCAATTAATACATTTACACCCAGCATATACAGTATTTTATAAATCTCTGTCCATGTAAAGCTATTCAACATTCCAACCTCAGTATTAATATTTTTAAGCCAATAAACTGGCGTAAACTCTGCAAAGCTAATCAAACTTTCCTTCTCTGTCCCAAGTATGTCCCCATTAAGAAATCCCATGACAACTGTAAAAAATATTATCAGAATACTATTTATTCCATGCTTCAAAGCCAGAGCCGATACCATATAGCACAGACCTAAAATACAAAGGGAATATACAAAAAAGTTTATAAAATATATGAAAATATTCCACGTTAATCCTATTTCCGGATTCAATAAAAACATAAGAACCAACAGTAGACCATCGCAGAACAGAACGAACACAAAATTTGATAAAAGCAGACGGAAGTCATTTTTAGCTGCTGATATAGGCGCGATTTCATGCCTTTTACGAATCCCGCTCTCACCAAAACAGCTGCGAATCCTCCCTATGGCAAAAAAGCATAAAAACACCAGTATATAAGATGCTTTCATCAGATAGCTCTGGGTATACGCATTATTCTGATATTCCCTATCTTTTTGTTCCAGATATACACCTATCTCGCCCTGCATATCCTTATCCAGCTTTTTTACAAGCTCTCCTGCTGTTATGTTCTTATTTTCATTAAGATAGGTCTGTGCCGTCTTAAGATACCCATCAACCATAAATTTTAAAGGTAAACTTTCACGTCTCCCTGTATCATCCAGACTGACAGCCGGCTGATGCGGCAATGTTTCGCTGTCCACACTTCCATTCATAAAATCCTTCTGATAAAATTGGGGGATTTCCAAAATATAATCATATTGGACACTGGATAAATAATCAAAATATGCATCAGGAGAGTCTGATATTACAAGTTCGCAGTATTTGCTTAAGTACCTCACAAGACTGCCAGTAAGCTCACTGCCCATGTCTCTGTTAATTACCAGTACTTCTGCCTTTATCCCGGACAAAGTACTGCCATCCGACTCTTTGTACAAAGAATACTTTATCGATATGATAAACAAAACCAGTAAGAGAACCGGTATTATGATGGAATTTCTTAAAAGCTTTCTATATACGTTCGTCAAGGTCTTCTTTCCTTTCCGTAAATCCTCCCGTGCACATTAATTCCCACGAGTTTTACTCTTTCCGCCATTTGTACCGCAGATATAAACAGATACCGGCTGCAAGAGTATATACAAACAGCAATAAACTATCTTTTAGGAATACAAACAGGCCATTTTGCAAGGCAATGCAATAAAGCATTTCTGTAATAAGGGCAGGCGGATTTAAAAAGGTCAGGTATGGAAGCTTATCGGATATGAAATAGCGTGAAGCAGCCGGAGTGAAAAAAGCTGTTAAAAGCATTACAATCAACACACCATTCAACAATACATCTTTAACCTTCTGGTTTATCCTCTTTAAAGTACCAAAAAATGCTCCTGCCAATATGCTGCCAAGAGAGCCAGCCGCAACAGTTGCAAGATATAGTTCCTCTCTTAACTGAAGGTGCTTCCCTATGGTTTTTAACATAATGAAAGAAAAGATCAGAATACATCCGGTCTGTAAAATATATACACAAGCCAAATGGAAAAGGAGAAGCTTCTCCTTAGGAACAGGACTTAAGAGAAGCCTTTTACTAACCGCTGACTGATTCGGGATCAATTCCTTCATTTCCTCAAAGCCCCATCTTGCCCCAAGAATACACAGCAGGGAGGTTATATATAAAAAGGCCAAACACTTTTTATCCGGTAAAGCAATAGGTTCTGTCATATTGACTATCAGTTTACTGTTGCTGTTTTGGCTGTCCATTCTTTGTATTTCACTGTCAATATACCCTTTGATGATTGCCTGCTTGCGCCCCATATCACTCATGTGAAGTTCGGGAACCTGGCTATAAACCAGATAAGCATCTATTTTCTTTTCCAGCAGAAGGGTCTGCATCTTTTCTTTGTCACCATAGACTATATGAAACTCTCCCTTGTTGAGAAAGGAATATGCCGCCATTTCTTTCTCATCCCTTACAATACCGAGCTCTATGTTTCCTTCTTCCCTTGCCGAAAGCAGGGCAGTCATCATAAAATTAATTATTCCCATTATCAGTAGGGGCAGTATTAACGAGAAAAAAAGGATTTTCTTTCTTCTGCACAAAAGTTTTATTCTATCTAAAAAAAGCTCCCAGTAATTCACTTTATTCATGATTTAGTCTTTTAACCTCTCTCGTGATTACGTAGTGAAAAAATTTATTTTTCAACCTAACTCCTTACCGGTTATCTCCAGGTAAACATCATCAAGGGTAGGCATCTCTGTAATAATTCTGCCAAATGGGATCTTTCGCTCCTGCAGATAATCTAATAATGTCATCAGATTATTTCTCCCCTTTTTGGCTTTCATAATTAATGTCCGGTTATCATACTCTGTTCCCGAGACATTGGGAAGCTGTGATATCTCTTTCATCTGCTCCTCTGACAGGGAATATACTTCTACGGATATCTTCTCCCCCAGGGAAATCATATTCTTTAATTCTTCCTTTGTTCCCTGGGCAATAGCTCTTCCTCTGTCCAGCATTGTAATTTCTGTCGAAAGCTGCTCTATCTCATCCATATTCTGGGATATATATAAAATAGTAGTTCCTCGATTTTTTAATTCCTGGATAGAATCCATTATCTTCTTTCTGCTGTGGGGATCTGCCCCCTCTATTGGTTCATCCAATATCAGAAGCTTTGGTTTATGGACAATTCCGCAGGCAAAGCTAAGTCTTCTTAAAAGTCCGGGACTTAATTTTTTAGGATAAAGCTTAATAAAGTCCTCTAAACCCAGAAACTCTATCGTTTCTTTCGTAAATTCCTTTACCTTTTGCTTATCGCCCACGTAAAGACTGCAAAAATAAGATATATTCTCGTACAAAGTCAGCTCTTCAAAAACAGCTTCCTCTTCTAAAACCACACCAATATCTTTTTTTAATTCATAAGAATCCCTGTCCATCTTCTTTCCCCATAAAAGGATGGAGCCCTTATCGTATTTCTTAAGGCCAAGAATACAGTCTAATAAGGTGGTTTTGCCGGAGCCGGCCGGCCCTAAGATGCCGTGGATCTGCCCTTCTTTTACCATCAAATTAAAGTAATCCAATGCAATTATTCTGTCATATCTCTTTACCAGATTTTTAACTTCTATCACCATGAGAACACCCTGCCCGAAAAGTCTTTTTTCCATTATACTTAAAGTAGCCTTCCTTCGCAATATGAATTGCTTTTTATTACCGCTTTTGTTATGATATAGGAAAAATATTTGCTGTTAATGGAAGGAGGAAATTACTTTGCAATTTATTACTGATAAGATGATTCTTGGGACAGGCTGCCTGCTTTTATATCTTTTTTCCTATCCTTCTGACTATTCACCCGTGCAAATACTGCTGTTTGTCATATTGGCCTGTCTCTGTACTTATATTGAAAACCCGCGTATCAAACTGGCCTTATTTTTATTGGCATTGGGGTTTTGCCAGTTCTGGCCTCCCTGCCTTCTTCTAATGCCATTGATATACTATGACATTGTATATGAAGTGTATGGAAATTTTGTTTTTCTGCTTCTAATTCCTTTATTTATGAACTTTACAGAATATAATATTAAGGCTATAGCTTCCCTTTTCCTGCTATTCATACTCTCCACCTTCATGAAGCATAAATCCTATCTGTATGAATCCATGAAGCTGGAATACAACGAACAGCGTGATACCTCAAAAGAGCTCTCTCTCCTCCAGGAGGAACGAAACCAAAGCCTTCTTGAAAATCAGGACTATGAAATCAATGTAGCCACTTTAAATGAAAGGAACCGTATTTCCAAGGAAATCCATGATAATGTCGGCCATATCCTCTCCCGTGCCCTGTTACAGATTGGTGCCCTGCTTATGATAACCAAGGATGAAACAGAAAAAGAAGGATTAACTGACCTGAAAGTTTCCCTTTCCCAGGGAATGGACAGCATCCGAACGAGTATCCACAATATGTACGACGAATCCATTGATTTGTACACCTCCATAGAAGCTCTGACAAAAGATTTTACCTTCTGTCCTGTAATCTTTGATTATGACATCCGTAATACTCCCGACATAAAGCTAAAGTATGCGCTTATTGCTATTACAAAGGAAGCGCTTTCCAATGCCGTAAAGCACTCCGATGCTACAAAGATTCAAGTAAGCCTAAGAGAGCATCCCGCCATGTATCAGTTGATTATTTCCGACAATGGACATATAAGCGAAGAAAAGCGTATCAAGCTGAAAGCCCTGGATAAAAGCCAGAATTATTTTGATGGAATGGGATTGCAGAATATGATGGACCGGGTAAAGGGATTTCAGGGAATTATGAATATATCAGCTGATAATGGCTTCAAAATCTTTATCAGCATACCAAAATAGACCAAATAAAGCTGCAGAAATGGAGATCTATATGAAAGTTCTTATTATCGATGACGACAAACTTGTATGCTCTTCCTTAAAAATTATTCTTTCTTCTGATAAGGAGGTTACTGTATGCGGAAGCGGCAACAGCGGAGAAGACGCCATAAACCTCTATGAAGAAACCAACCCGGATATTCTTCTGATGGATATACGCATGGAGCCCATGTCAGGCCTTGCTGCCGGAGAAAAAATACTTCATCTTCATCCTGATGCAAAAATCCTTTATCTTACTACATTTCTGGATGATGATTACATCATAAAAGCTTTGAATATCGGAGCAAAGGGCTATATGCTAAAACAGGATTTCGAAAGTATCCTCTCTGCCCTCCATGCAGTTTATCAAGGACAGAATGTTTATGGAAATGAGATTATAACGAAGCTGCCCGTATTGTTACAACAGTCAAACAGCAGGGTGAATTACGAAAGCTACGGAATAACGGATAAGGAATATGAAATTATATGTAAAATAGCAGATGGTCTTTCAAACAAAGAGATTTCAGAATTGTTATTTTTAAGTGAAGGTACCGTAAGAAACTATATCAGTCTGATTCTTGAGAAACTTTCCCTAAGGGACCGTACACAAATTGCTATTTTTTATTATAAAAATTGCTGATGAATAAATTAATCCTGCCAAAAGAAGCCCTGTAATTTTCCTTCATACGAAAATTACAGGGCTTCTTTTGTCACTAAATTACTGTTACAAAGCCAGAAAAACCAGGAGCTGCCTAAAAGAAAAGCCAGGATATCAAGGCAAATAATCCAAGAATAAGAATAGCGATGGGCATAAATACCAGAAAAGCTGCCAATGTTAATGCCGACATATCATGCTTTTCTATCTCCATTCCCTTCTTATTGTTCTTATGAGACTTATGCTTTTCTTTTATAGTATCCTCATCTGCAGTATTTTCTGCTTTTTGGTCTTCACTGAACTCATCCGGTGAATATGGTGCTGCATCATCTGGCTTCTCCAGTTCTTTGTCATTCTGCTCTTTCAGCCAGTTCATTGCTCTGTCATTTTTCTTTTGAAAAAACACCATTTCACCTCCTTTTTATAGATTGATCTTATGGTGGCATGCCACAAAATGATCCGGTCTTACTTCTTCAAAATCAGGAATCACTTTCTTACAGATGTCCGTTGCATAACGGCAGCGTGTATGGAATTTGCAGCCCGAAGGAGGCTTTATGGGGCTTGGTATATCTCCTTCCAGGATAATGGCTTCTTTCTTATTGTCTACGTCTGTTGTAGGAATTGCAGATAACAGCGCTTCCGTATACGGATGTGTCGGATGGGCAAAAAGCTCTTCCGTTGCCGCAAGCTCTACAATGTTTCCAAGGTACATAACACCTACGCGGTCACTGATATACTTAATAACACTTAAGTCATGAGAGATGAAAAGGTAAGTTAAGTTCTCCTGTTCCTTTAAATCCAGCAAAAGATTGATAATCTGTGACTGAATGGATACATCAAGAGCAGATACAGCCTCATCGCAAACAACGAATTTCGGCTTTAATGCCAGAGCACGGGCAATTCCGATACGCTGACGCTGACCGCCGGAAAACTGGTGCGGATATCGGTGGATGAAGTAGGGAGCAAGTCCGCATTTCTCCATGACCTCCATAACATAATTCTGAAGCTTTTCATCATTTTTATCAAAATATTTATGTGCCAGAAGACCTTCTGAAATAATCTGCCCTACTGTCATTCTGGGATTTAAGGATGAATAAGGATCCTGAAAGATTAATTGTAAGTCTTTACGGAGCTTACGGCTCTCCTCTTCGTCCAGTCTTGCCAGGTTGATACCTTTATCCCTGTATACTTCATATTTTGCAAAATCAGGATTACCATCATACTTCTTCATGAGCTTGTAAATCTCTGCCCGGATTTCTTCCAGTTCTTTTTCTTTTATCTTGATGAATTCATCCTGCTTTTCAATCTGTGAGAGGGTACCCTTAGTTGCAGCATCAATCTGCACGGCTGTCTTTCCTTTTTCTTTTAAAGAAGAACGCTGTCCCTCATAAGCAACACGGGCTTCATTTTGCTTTTCTTTCAGCTTACGGTACTCAACTCCCGCCTTATATTCCTTTACCAGAATATCAGAAACAGGAGCCAGATTGTCTGCTACAAAGAATCCGCCAATGAGCTGTACAATGTCTAAAAAGCTGTCTCTGGAATGTTTTTCTGCCTCCAAAAGATGAGCTCTAAGTGCATATTTCTCATCGCCGTCCGGCAAAGCATCATATTGCTTTTTGATATTTTCAACTTTTTCTTTTAAAGTAAAGTACTCTTTCTTTCTGTCTACCAGATGGTTAAGAATATCTAATACATAAGCAGGTGCAATTTCATCCACATCTCTGCCATAATACATAGTTCTTCCGTCTGTCTGCGCATATAACTGTAATAGTGTACGCCCAAGAGTAGACTTTCCGCAGCCGCTTTCTCCAACCAGTCCGAGAGTTTCTCCCTCGTAGATATCAAGGGTTATATCATCATTAGCCCTTACAAAGAGCTTTTCTTTTTGAATAAAGTTTTTCTTTATAGGAAAATATTGTTTTAAATTCTGAACCTTTATTAATACTTTTCTATCCTTATTTGCCATTTGCCCTCACTCCTTTCTCCGGATAAAAACAACGAATAGGATGGCCTTTTTCCACTTCTACTAAAGCAGGCTCCTCATTGCGGCACTTATCCGTTGCATACTTACACCTGGGGGCAAATTTACATCCCTTTGGAAGATCCAAAGGATGGGGTACAGCTCCCGGAATAGCCTCTAAGCGGACACCGGTAGGTGTATCAAGCCTTGGAATAGAATACATAAGTCCCTCGGTATATGGATGAGAGTAATTATTTTCCTTTCCGAATATAACCCTGGAAGGAGCCATTTCCACTACCTGCCCGCAATACATAACGGCTACATCATCTGCCATTTCATTGATAACTCCAAGGTCATGGGTGATGAACAGGATGGAGGTTCCGTTTTCTTTCTTTAAAGCATTCATAAGCTTTAATATCTGAGCCTGAATCGTAACATCAAGTGCTGTTGTAGGCTCGTCAGCAATCAAAAGCTTAGGTTTGCAGGCAAGTGCCATAGCAATCATAACACGCTGTCTCATACCACCGGATAACTGGTGGGGATACTGCTTTGCAACAGCTTCCGGATTCGGTATATTAACCTGTCTTAACATTTCCACTACTTTTTTAGCCGCTGCCTTCTTGCTCATCCTCTGGTGGATGATAAAGGGCTCGGAAACCTGTCTTTCTACGGTAAATACCGGATTCAGGGAGGTCATAGGTTCCTGAAAGATAACGGATATATCATTTCCTCTTATCTTAGTCATATCCTTTATAGAAACATCTGCAAGATCTTTTCCGTCAAATATAACTTCACCGCTGTTAATATAACCATTGCCGTCTAACAGCTTTATAATACTCATAGCAGATACGCTCTTGCCGCTTCCGCTTTCTCCAACAACGCCAAGAGTCTTACCTGCTTCAACCTCGTAAGAAACGCCGTTAACTGCCTTTATTATTCCCTTTTTCGTCGTAAAGAATGTGTGTAGGTCTCTTAATTCCAGTAATGCCATTGTATTCCCTCCTAACGTTCCTGTGATTTCGGATCGATTGCATCACGCAGTCCATCACCGGTCAGATTTATGCAAATTACGCAGATACCAAGAACAATGGAGGTAAATACCCATCTCCACCAATAGTTCTGTATTACGATACTGTTGTTGCAGCCATAGAGCATATTTCCCCATGTAGGCTGAGGTGCGGGAACACCAAATCCTAAGTAGGAAAGAGTTGCTTCTGTCAGCATACAGGTTGCAAAATCAAGGGTTGCAGTAACAATAATTACCGAAATAACGTTTGGCAGTATATGCTTAAATACAATAGACATCTGCTTTACACCAACTGCCTTTGCAGCTGTTACAAATTCCTTTTCACGTTCTGAAAACACCTGGGCACGCACAAGACGTGAAAGGCTTGGCCACTGCAACAGACCCAGAATAATCATCATCAGGTAAATACGCTGGTTGGAAGATAGGGCATTGCCTAAAAGTGCTGAAAGGATCATAGCAAAAGGAAGGAAAGGAAGTCCTGATACAATCTCTACGATACGCTGTAATATAATATCTACCTTACCGCCAAAGAAGCCAGAAACACCGCCGATAATTACACCAATAATCGTTGATATAATAACTGCGATCGCACCAATGGTCATAGACATTCTTCCGCCATTAATCAACCGATTTAAAATATCTCTTCCTAAATCATCTGAGCCTAAAAGATATCCTTTTAATCCCCATGTCAGAATCTTTCCGCTGTCTGTGACAGCATAATTCTGATAGGCACCGGTAAATAGTTTTACAACCTTGCTGTTCTTCACCGAAGCAGGTACTGATGCCTGGTTATAATTATCAAAGCCCCAGGCTATCGCTTTACCATCTTCTGTAATTCCGGTATAATGATATCTTCCGGCTTCCAAAGCTACTATCTTACTGGTAATTTCGGGTACTTTTCCTTCTCCTCTTTCGGAGAGATTACCCCATACAAATACCTTACCATCACTGTTTACTGCTGCCATAGTGGAAGCAGTTGCAGCAACATCGACAACCGTTCCCATGTTCTCAGGCATCTTGGTATATCCGTTGCTCTGCTTTCCAAGGTATACAGCCTGGCCATCCTTGGTAAGTCCTAAAACAGCATCTGCTGTTGTAACCACCTTAACAATCTGGCCTTGATAATTATGTGTATTTTTATAATCATTGTTTGCTTCATTACCAAAGAAATAGGTATGTCCGTCAGCTGTTAAGATAACAGAACATTGATAACCTGCAATAACATCTACAATATTGGTAAGTTCCTTTACTTTATCCGGAACAGCACACTGCTTCTGCCTGTCATTGCCCCATGCAAAGACCTTGCCCTCTTCATTTAAAGCAAGTATATGGTCAAAGCCGGCAGATATACGCTTAATCTTTCCCATATTAGAGGGAACGTATTTTAAGTTCAGAGTACTTGTAATCTTTGTCTTACCCCACATATATAACTGGCCACTGTCTGAAACAGCAATTGTATATGTAGGTCCTACGGAGATTTCCGCCACCTTTCCCTCTAAGGAGGAAGGCACCTTCATCAAATCCAAGCCCGGATTCACATTCTGCTGGCTGGTTTCTGTATAAGATAAATCCAGCTTCACAAAGAAAGGTCCGATAATAACGACAGCAAATATCAGTAAAAACACAATTAGGCCGGTCATAGACAGCCTGTTGCTGGTAAAATTTTTGATAATTGTTCTTACAGGTCCTTGCATCTGTTCTTCTTCTAAAATGGATAATTTTTTCTTCCCAGTACCAAAGGCCTTAATAAAAAGAAGCTGTAAAAAACTTTTTTTCTTTTTGGGCGTATTCTTGTTGTCCATACTTAGCCTCCTCCTAATGATTTACCCTGACACGGGGATCAACAAAACCATAGCTTAAATCTATAATTAAGTTACCGATTAATGCGACAACCATATAAAACATCTGTACCGCAAGCGCAACATTGTAATCCTGATTCATAAGGGCATCCATATAAAATTTACCCATACCGTTAAGGTTAAACATCTGTTCAATAACGAGAGAGCCGGAAAAAATACTGATAAACCAGCCGATAATTAATGTAATTACCGGAAGAAGTGCGTTTCTCCAGGCGTGGGAATAGATAACGACCTTTTCCTTTAAACCTTTTGCTCTGGCTGTCCTGATATAGTCCATACGAAGGGCTTCTATCATAGCAGCACGGACATATCTTGTCATACCGCCTAAGGAACCAATTGTCATAACAATCAAAGGCAGTGCCAGATAATGCATTCTGTCAAGGAAAAATACTATACCAGTTCCATGAAAGTTCGGCGTATTCATACCGCTGACGGGAAACCACCGCAGGGTAACTGCAAATAAGAAAATACTGACAAGCGTTATAATAAATATTGGCAAACTGTAACCTACAATGGTTAAAACCTGTACCACATTATCCATCACAGAATTACGTTTTACCGCACATTTAATTCCGAGTGGAATCGATATGCCAAGTGCTAAAATGGTTGCAAATATATTAATAAAAATGGTATTCCCCATAGGCGCTTTAATCAAGTCGACAACCGGCTTTTTATGCCTTGTTGACATACCAAAATCCCCCTGTAATACTCCGCCGATCCATTTACCGTATTTAACGATAATAGGATCATCAAGTCCCATCTGCTTTCTTAACTGTTCATATCTCATTTGATATGCTTCAGGTCTCATGGTTTTTTTAAGAGGCTCCAATTCTGCTCTTGCCGGATCTCCGGGTATTAGATTATACAAAAAGAACATAACGAGAGACATGATAAAAAATACAAAAATCATGTAAAGCACTCTCTTCCCAATATACTTTAACATTCTTATTCCTCCTACAATTGTAACGAATCATGCAAAACTTTAACAGATTTTCTTCTATCATAAATAAATAGGCTTCTTCATTATGCTTAGAAATAATGTCAGCTTCTAAGCACAGTGAAGAATCCTATTCTTAAGCATAGACACTTTCTTGATAACTTTTAAAATACATATTCTTTTATTCATAAGAAATAGGGTATTTATCATACCCTATTTCTTGATTAATATAAAATGCAATTAAATTATTTCTGTTCTTCTACAGAAGCGTACATAAGAGCATACTTCATATCCCAAATACCATTAGGATTATAATTCTTTAATTTTGCATTATAGAAGTCATGATAGAGATTGGAGTATAAAGGAATATCGGGTAATAAATAATTCCATTTTTCAATAAAGGAAACAAATTTAGATTCAAAGGTGGTTTTATCTGCAGGATCAACCAGAACCATATCCTTTGTAAGCTTATCGAGTTCCTCGTCCTTTATAAAGTTGGTATTATCCCCGCCCTTAATAGTATATTGCTGAACCATATCATATATAGGTGTAAATCCGGTTGCAAGGTTAAACATATTATAAGTGGGAACTTCATATTTCTTGTCATTAGAGCCATCTCTGTACAGGTAGCTTAATAATTCTGTAAATGTCATAACTGTCTGGTTAATCTTGATACCAGCAGCAGCAACATCAGGATTATTCTGTAACTTAACTACCAAAAGTTCAGATACAGGATTTTGTTCGGAGGATGCCCATTCAATAACAAGAGGCATTAAGGTTCCGTCATCTAACTTCTTGTAACGTACGCCAGAGGTATAGTCCTTACCGTCTTTGCCATATACCCAGCCGCCGTCTTCCAGTAATTTAACAGCATCATCAAGGCTGTAAGGATAAGAATCCAGTTTTTCATCCAAGGTATCCTTGGTATCCTGATACATCCACATTGCAGGTCCATAAGGTCCGTTAACAACAGAACCGAAACCGCCTGTAAAGGCCTTGGCAAAATCATTACGATCTAACAGATGTGCAATAGCCTGACGAACTTCAACAAACTGTGTGGGTCCAAAATCACAGGCAAACTGCAGTTTACCATAACCATTACGATCATAGGATGAATAAGCAAAACCACCCTTATCAACTAAATCAAGTCCGGCATTGATTTCATCACCGCTTGACATACCATTTAATAAATCAACAGATCCGGTTGATAATTCATCAAGAGCTGTTTCAGTTGTAACTTTTTTATAGATAATTGTCTTTATGCTGGGTTTCTGTCCGTCGCGGTTTCCTAAATACTTAGGGTTAACTTCGATAACAGCCTCTTTGGCGGATCCATTAAAGCTAACAGCATTATAAGCTCCGCAAGTAATGGCAGGAACCTTTGTTCTGGCAGCATTAATCTTATCCTTATAATTTTCTACTGTAAAGTTATCAGAGAAATAAGCACCTTTTCCGTCATCTGAAATTGTAACCTTATCATCTGTCCAGAAAGAAAGCTTTGTAGGCTGTACCTGCACTAAACCTAACTCAAAGAAATAAGGAAGATTAGATGCATCAATTGTAACGGCGAATGTATCATCACTGATTAAATTAACGCCGGAAAATTCTTTTGTCTTGCCGCTTGAGAAATCTGTAAATCCTTTGAAATACATACCAACAATAGTATTATTGGCACCCATATCGGCGATTTGCTTTGATGACCATAAAAGCAGATTGGCAACATAGTCTTTGGCTGTAATAGGTGTTCCATCATTCCATACAAGGTTGTTGTTAATGGTCCATGTATAAGTCTTTGAACCGTCCTCGTTACTGGTAACCTTATAATCCTTAACTACTGTTTTATCTACAACAAATTCACCGGCATCCGTAATATCTGTGGTAGGATATCCGTTTGTCATGTAAAAAATATCATTATCAGCAGCGCCATTTTGGAAATAAGGTATAAACTCACCGCTTAGATCTGTTGTACTACCTATTATAATCTGTCCGCTGGGTTCAGCGGGCGCCTGAGTAGGAGCCTCAGTAGGTTCATCTGTGGTGTCAACAGGAGCAGTAGTAGGCTCTGTTGATATTCCCGTGTCATTCTTTCCTTTGCAGCCTGCAAGGGAAAATACCATGACTACGGTCAGCAATAATGCTAACACTCTTTTTTGCATAAAATTTCCTCCTTAAAATATTTTTGATACTACCCTATAATATTTGCTTTGCAACTGAAAATATGTATGTAATTATTTTAGTAAATTAAAGAATTAACTTATTAAAACATTATACAAAAAAAGCCTTTCCTCATTCTCTCTGAATGATTCAGAAAAGCACCATTGCAAACAAATTTTATCGGACTATATCTTTACGACTTTAAGCCGCCATCACAAGTTGTATTATATAATACAATTACTTGATTGTCAACGAATCTTTACAAACATTGTATTCATCTATATTTATACACTTTACATATTGTATTTTACTTATTTTTCAGCATTTTATATGTAGAAAAATACAATTTTTATGATTACTTATTTATCTATGACATAATATGCTTTTTAACTTCAAAATCTTTCACTAATATACAGCATGTTTTTACGATAAAACTGTTATAATGCTCAAATTCTACCATCATTTTTTTACTGGTATTTTCAGGTTACACTGTTTCATGAATAAAAAGCATGAAGGAACCCGGGGACAAAACACAGGGGTTCTCTTCATGCTTTTAATCAAATACTTCGTCTAACCAGACTTAAACTTTACAGAATAATTAGAACTTGCCTGCGTCAGCACTCTGCTGGATCGCAACTGCTACAGCAACGGTGGCTCCAACCATAGGATTATTTCCCATGCCGATTAAGCCCATCATCTCAACGTGAGCGGGAACGGATGAAGAACCTGCAAACTGAGCGTCAGAGTGCATTCTTCCCATTGTATCCGTCATACCGTAGGAAGCAGGACCTGCTGCCATGTTATCAGGATGAAGAGTTCTTCCTGTTCCGCCGCCGGAAGCTACGGAGAAATATTTCTTACCCTGTTCAACACATTCCTTCTTGTAGGTACCTGCAACGGGATGCTGGAATCTGGTAGGATTGGTGGAGTTACCGGTAATGGAAACATCTACACCTTCCTTGTGCATGATAGCAACACCTTCTGTTACATCGTTGGCACCATAGCAGTTAACCTTAGCTCTGTCTCCTGTGGAGTAAGATTTTCTGAACACTTCTTTTACTTCACCGGTGTAATAGTCCATCTGTGTTTCTACGAATGTAAAGCCATTAATTCTGGAGATAACCTGAGCGGCATCTTTTCCAAGACCGTTTAAGATTACTCTTAATGGCTCTTTTCTTACCTTGTTGGCAGAAAGAGCAATACCGATGGCACCTTCTGCTGCTGCAAAGGATTCATGTCCCGCAAGGAAAGCAAAGCACTTTGTCTCTTCTTCTAACAACATCTTTCCTAAATTACCGTGTCCTAAACCAACCTTTCTCTGGTCAGCAACGGAACCGGGGATACAAAAAGCCTGAAGTCCTTCACCAATAGCTGCTGCTGCATCTGCTGCTCTTCTGCAGTCTTTCTTGATAGCGATAGCAGCACCAATAAGGTATGCCCAACAGGCATTCTCAAAACAGATAGGCTGAATAGCCTTTACCTGGTTGTATACATCAAGACCGGCTGCTTTTGTAATCTCTTCTGCTTCTTCGATAGAAGCTATTCCATAGCTGTTTAATACAGCATTGATTTTGTCTATTCTTCTTTCATATGATTCAAATAAAGCCATTTTATGTATCCTCCTTCGGTTATTATTCTTTTCTGGGGTCTATAATCTTCACTGCATCCGCAACACGTCCATACTGTCCTTTGGACTTCTCATAAGCGGTAGTAGGGTCATCACCCTTCTTAATGAAGTCAGTCATTTTGCCCAGGTTTACGAACTGATAACCGATAATCTGGTCTTCTTCGTCAAGAGCAATTCCGGTAACATAGCCTTCTGCCATTTCAAGGTAACGGGGACCTTTCTTTAAGGTTCCGTACATCGTACCAACCTGGCTTCTTAAGCCTTTACCTAAATCTTCAAGACCTGCTCCGATAGGAAGTCCGTCTTCAGAGAAAGCACTTTGGGTTCTACCGTAAGCAATCTGTAAGAAAAGCTCTCTCATAGCAGTATTGATAGCATCACATACAAGGTCTGTGTTCAGTGCTTCCAAAACAGTTCTTCCGGGAAGAATTTCTGCTGCCATAGCTGCGGAATGGGTCATACCGGAACATCCGATAGTCTCAATTAACGCCTCCTGGATAATACCGTCCTTTACGTTTAAGGTTAACTTACAGGCTCCCTGCTGAGGTGCACACCAGCCAACACCATGTGTTAAACCGGAGATATCCTTCACTTCCTTAGCCTGTACCCATTTTGCTTCTTCCGGGATAGGTGCTGCCCCGTGGTTAACGCCTTGCGCAACCGGACACATCATTTCTACTTCATGTGAATAAATCATGTCAAGACTCCTTTCAATGTACATCAATAATTGCAGTATAAATCGTTATTATTTTAACACCGCACTTATTTTCTCATAAAAAGTCAAATTAGTCCATAGTTTTTGATAAAAAATTATTAACAAGGCTTCTTGACCTTTACGGATACATAGGGGCTATCCTTTATAGTAAACCGCCAGAGATAGTCCTTAGCCTCTCCGGCATAGTCAATGTTAATCCGCCTGGAAGCTTCAATCTCAAAATCAGCTTTTTCTTCCGGTTCTTCTACATAGAGCTGATCTCCGCAAAGGTCTATGCCGTAATTCTCTTTTCCGATTCCCATAGCCTGACAGAGCTTGCCAGGACCGCTAAGAAGTGCTTTTCTTTTGGCATTGCTTCTTCGCTTTTCCATTAGAGGAATTCCCTCTGCCGGCTCAAGAGCCCTAAGAAGCACTACCTCTGGTACACCTTCCGCATTGGCCACAATATTCATACAGTAATACATCCCATAAATCATATAGATATAAGCATAGCCTCCCTCATTGTATTGAATATTGCACCTGCCGTCCTTCTTTCCCTTATAAGAATGGGCCGCTGCATCAATAACCCCCATATAGCTTTCCGTCTCCACGATAATTCCTTTTACAATGCCTTGCTCTGTATTATGTACCAGCACTTTTCCAAGAAGCGCCTTTGCCAGGGCTACTCCATCCTGCCGGTAAAATTCTCTTGGTAATTTCATATTAATAGCCATGCCTTTCCTGTACCTGCAAACTTTGGGCCGCAGGCACAAATTTGCGTGTGAAAATTTATTTTTCACACTAGCTCCCATGCATTTCGCAAGTTTACTTGCCGTACTTAAGTATAAAGGATTTTCCGATGATTTTCAATCCTGTCGGCTAAAGGCCTGGTCTGGCTTTGTCGAATGAACTAACATAATAAGCTGCACCTCCATAAGCTTTCTTCACAACAATTAGGGTGAAGAAATAACTTATGGAACCGCAGCTAACCTTAATATAACCGAAATCCCTTATATTATTACCGGTATCCGAAGAAGCGACTTTAATTCTTCTATATTATAAACAGGCTTTTGGCACTTCTTATCTTCACACAGATAATATGCGTCTTTCTCCTCCACCGGATACTCCCTTGTAAAAGGTATCAGCTCACCCAAAAGTTTTTCATTTTCCCCGTTCTTAACTATGACTGTCATATCGGGAAGATAATGCTCTCTAAGAATCTTTTGCAATTCCTTAATATCCTTACTTACACTTACACATACAAGCTCCCTGGAAGGATTGATTTCGGACAGCATCACAGAAAGGGTAAAGCAATGTGATACCGGATAATCAATCACTTCTGAAAGGTAGTTTAACTGCAAATTGCAGGCTTTCTCCATGGATGCATCCCCAGTAAGAAGCGCCAGTCTTTGCAGTACCAGTGCTGCCGCGGAATTACCGGAGGGCATGGCATTATCCTCTGCCGTCTTGGGGCGAAAGAGTAAGCTCTCCGCATCCTTTGCATAGAGATAAAATCCTCCTTCCTCTGTGTCAAAGAACAATTCCAACATTATCTTGGCATAATACAGAGCTTCTTTCAGAAATTCTGCTTCAAAGCTTCCTTCGTACAGATATAGTAATGCCAGGCAGTAGAAGGCATAATCCTCCAGATGCCCTTCTCCTTTACTTACGCCGTCCCTGTAAAGTACCTTTAACCTTTCGCCCTCTGTCAGATGCTTCTTAATAAACTGTACTCCTCTTACGGCTTCCTCAAGGTATTTTTCTTCCCCAAGGATACGGTAAGCATGGGCATAGGCTGCAATCATAAGGCTGCTCCAGGAAGTAAGTATTTTATCATCCTTATGAAGCTTCATCCTTGTCAGACGGTAGTCATACATTTTCCTGCACAGCCCGTCAATCCTGTCATTTTTGATACTTTGCAGGCCGCTTTGTTTCACTGCCTTTATACGGTTTGGAATATTGGCTCCTTCAAAATTGCCTTCTTTTGTAATATCAAAGTATTCATTAAAATATCTTCCGTCTTCTTCTCCCAGGATTTTGATTGCTTCTTCCGGAAAAAACACGTAATACTTTCCCTCTTTTCCCTCACTGTCGGCATCCTGGGCGCAATAAAAGCCTCCTGACGCTTCGGTAAGCTCCTTCTTTACGTACTCCATAATCTTTTCGGCAATTTCCCTGTAATGCGTGACTTTCGTACATTGATAGCACTCCAGATAGGCAATGGTTAAGAGAGCATTATCATAGAGCATCTTTTCAAAATGTGGAACCAGATAGACAGAATCTGTGGAATACCTGGAAAAGCCATAGCCGATATGGTCAAATATCCCGCCCCTGTACAGGGAGATAAGAGTCTTCTCGGCCATTTCAAGGGCATTATTATCTTTATAATAATAGGCATATTTAAGTAAAAATATCAGATTGTGAGGCGTCGGGAATTTTGGTGCCCGACCAAAACCGGCATTCTCCTTGTCAAAATATCTTCTTAAATAATTTTCTCCATTTTGGATAAGCTCCTGCACATTGGCTGTTCCCTTCTTACTTTCCTGCTCCTTTAATGCCTTCGTGATATCTTCCCCAGATTTTATCAGCTCATCTCTGGAATTTTTCCATGCGTTTTTTACAGCTCTTAATAAATCCAGAAAGCCTGGCCTCTGGTAAAGAGAATATTTTGGGAAATAGGTTCCGGCATAAAAAGGCTTCTGGTCCGGTGACATAAAAATACTAAGGGGCCATCCGCCATCCCCTGTCAGGCTCATACACACGGACATATATACGCTGTCAACATCCGGACGCTCTTCTCTGTCCACCTTTATGGAAATAAAATTGGTATTCAAATATTCTGCTATTTCTCTGTCTTCAAAGGATTCATGCGCCATAACGTGGCACCAGTGGCATGTAGATAACTGTACCCACGTCAAGAGTACCCAATCGACAGGAAGATTGGTTTGTCTTCTTTCTTAGCTTTTTCAAAAGCTTCGTCACACCAAGGGAACCAATCCACGGGATTATAGGCGTGTTGCAAGAGATACGGACTTTTCTCATTTATCAAGCGATTAGGTACTCTATCTGTTGTAGTTTGCATGGGCATCAACTCCTTTCTATGTTTAAGATTGGATTATTATACCCAATTAAGTAACAAAGGATACAGTTTGACATATCTCAACAAGCCAAATGGCGGCACATATTACACAGGTGAGTATGCCAAAGCACAATCCGATGTTATGTTTACAAATCTCGAAGAATAATTACAGCCCAGTCACATTTATGGTGTGACCGGGCTGTAATTATGTATGGTAAATTTATTAGGTATAGGGTATGATTAAGTGTTGACTTTACGGTGTTATGCTTATTTTGTATGTTCTATTACATTTTGATATTCTCATTAATTGCAAACAGAATATCGTGTTCGATATCTGAAATCCAATCCAGCGGAACGTTATCGTATGTCAGCAAGCAGAGCATGGCGTTTATATCGCACAAATGCGCAAGCGTTAGCCAGTCGGCTGGTAATTGATTCGAAGAAACCGAATTATATCCCTGCGCAAAGGCATCATAAATTTGCTCATTAATAAGAGACTGAACGTCGTCTCCTTTTTTTCTAAAAAAATGTCCTATATCGTGGTAAATACTGCCGGAATAAGCAAACTCAAAATCTATGAAATAAACCTTTCTTTCAGATATCATAATGTTACTATATCCCAAATCGCCGTGGCATAAGACATTTTCGGATTCAATTCGGTCAAACAAATCCGGGTTTTCTTTTATAAAATTGCGCAACTTTTCAATCGTTTCGGCTTTAAGATATTCCTTTGGTTTATCGTTAATTAAGTTCAATATTTTTTCTCGTGTGCGTGGAAGCTCTTTTGATATATTCAAATTATCATCCAGCAATGCATCATGAACGTATTTTCGTTTATGTATCGTAGCACACATTCTGCCGATTTCATATGCAAATTCCGGAGGATAATTCAAACCGTTACGAACATATTTTATGAAGGTCACACCTTTAAGAAACTCCGTTATAGTATAAGCGAACGGAAAACTCTGTTTACTGCCGTCATAATAGTACAGTTCCGGAACGTTTATTTTATCATGCAGGTATATGTATGAGGCGGTTTCAATCTTGTCGGTCGTATTTGAATAAAGCTTTAAAAGATATTGCCCTGAATCTGTTGTAACTACATAACCGCTGTTGCTCATACTATCTTTTATAAGCGAAAAATCCAGTATAATTAGTTTACTGTCAAACTGAGCGAAAAGTGAAGAAATCTCTTTTTTGCCAAGTATCATAAAATCATTTATCCTGTCAAGTAACATTATTTCACCTCATATGCACATAAATTGCAGTTGAATACAGAAACTGCATAAAATTGATAAATTAAGCATTTAAAACCCGATAATCGTCCTACTGTATGATTAAGTAGATACTCTGCTGTAACTATTATAAAATAATTTTATTAAAATACAATAGCTCTTGCATATTTATTGAAATATGTACCGAAAACCAAGTAAAAT
The DNA here is from genome assembly GCF_900143645.1 of Anaerocolumna xylanovorans DSM 12503. Lineage (GTDB taxonomy): Bacteria > Bacillota > Clostridia > Lachnospirales > Lachnospiraceae > Anaerocolumna > Anaerocolumna xylanovorans. The sequence continues at coordinate 254,204 of NZ_FRFD01000011.1, forward strand.
CATTAGTTTTCATTGGGTGCAATAACTTGATTACCACCAGCGGCATGTGCGAAAATTGAACAAAAGTTAGCTATACCCAATAGATAGGAAAATAGGCTTATTCTCTTCTTTTGCTAATCTATTGGGTATTGTATTCAATCGGCTCATTACATCACTTGATTTCTGTTTTGTAAAAATTAAAATTTATATATTTTGGAACAAACGCAGTTTTTTTCTCATTTAGATAATACTGAATCTCGATATCTCCAATAAAGGCGGCGGGAGTTATCTGCGCTGATAATCTTACAGTAAAACCATCGTTTTCTACATCATATATGATGATACTTTCATAACCGACTGTTTTATTAAAATGACTGATATCAATATCGTCAAAGGAACCATTCCAGGTTTTATTGTCAATTTTTACAGATACCTTCGGCGCCTTTATATCAAACTTAACCTTGGACTTTACGACATCTACCGGGTTATCAAAGGCAACCGTCTTTAAATTACTTCTATTTATAATATGTAATTTTTCCTCGTTTACTCCGGTACCTTTTCCTGTAGTGCAAATAACTGCAATATATTTACTATCCAGTATTTTAATTTCCGGATAAAAAGCTTTTTGGTCTATACTGCTCCAATCAAAATATTTTGTTTTATTGCCTGATTTCAAGTAAAAGCCTTGCAGCATACCATCAGCTTTCTTATCATAGTAAAGATGGACATCTTCCTTTTTTATTTCAGCAACTATGTGCTTCGGATTGTAGGCTGCTTCCTTTGCAAACACAACATCACCGGGTAAGAACCCCACTAAAACAGCACATAGCATAAAGATTGATAGTACATGATAGATATTTTTTTTCATATTTTTCTCCATTCTTTTGAATAATAATTTTAAATTCCATTATATACCATTTAATATGTACCTTCAATTTCTTTTTCCTTACAATAAATAACGTTTTAATAAACAAATTCTTGCGATACGGAGGCTGACAAATGAAAAAAGAAGCTCCGTATCTTTCCGGCACACCTGAATAAAAAGTTTGTGCGCTACAAAAAGATAGGAAGCTTCCCTTATATTTATGTAACTGCTCTATTAAATAATATCAGCAATCTTTTTTATGATATCCGTGTCCCCGGCAAGTGACTGAACCGTTGCGGAGATTTCCTGGGTGGCAGATGCCTGTGATAACGATATGTCTGAAATATCCTGTGTCTTCTTTAGCAGCAAATCAATTTTTTCCTGGATAGATGACAGAATGACCTTTGTATCTACAACCGCCTTGGCACTGTTTTCCGCCATTTTTCTTATTTCATTGGCTACTACAGAAAACCCTTTGCCATGCTCTCCGGCCCTTGCTGCTTCAATGGAAGCATTCAGTCCTAAAATTCTGGAAGTGCTGGCTGTCTGACTGATAAAACCAAGAATTGCATTCGTTTGCTCAATTAGCTGTGTAATATCCGCAGTCTGATCTACGATATCGGAGATATTTTCCGATAAGATACCGGATGATGAAGCAATCTCCTCTGTGGTAGCCGACAATTCCTCCGTGGAGGAAGAAAGCCCTTCAATGACATCTTTCAAAGAATTTTGTGAATCAAGGCTCAAAGCTATGGTTAAGGTTCCGATATTATCTCCTGATGCATTTTTAATAGCCACCGTAGAAGATTTGAACTCAGCTCCATATACCTCCTTGGGGATTTTTCCGATACTCTGCTGCCCTGTTCTTAGTACTGCAGGAATATTTCCGTTCGTTGGATATGGCCTTCCTACCAAGCCTGTTACCTTATCATCTATTCCCATAGAATAGTGGGTGAACTTTTCCTTGTCTGTTATTACCACACTGTTTTGAATAAATAGAGCCTGATGAAATAAAGCTGCAAACTCACCCGCCAAAGCAATGTACTGCTCATCACTTAAATCTGTTTTTTCCTTTGTACCGTCATAAGGCATACCGTCATCTCCCGATTATCAATAGAATAGTAAAACTCATAAGTATAATACAATACGACTTACCACTTTTCAACCTAAACAGAAATAATTATCACTATTATGATTAATTGATTCTATTTTATACTTTTATCAACTTTCTATCAATCAAAATACTCCCTGACTGCTTTATAGATATTATAAAACAATTAATCTATAGCCGTCAAAGGAGCATTTTTCCTGATTTTACAATATAATACTATTTACTCATGTTTTTTAATTACCATAAGGCAGGACAACGGAATTCCGCTGCCATTCAGATGATAAAAAGCATCTGAAATATCATAATCATATTCTTCTAATTTCTTAACATACATGCAATTATTATCAATAGCATTGATGATGTGAGAAAATGTGTGTGAAAAACTATAAAAGTCCTTGGATTCATATTCCTTTTTGCTCATATAGCCCATTCCATTATTTTCAACCCAGGGCTCTTTCCGAAAATAAGAATTCACATTTTTCTCCGGAACTCCCTCATCATAATTATCTTCTCCTGGAGCAGCCAGCATGTTAATAACAGGATGTGTCTCATGAATGAAGAATACACCATCCTTTTTCAAACACTGGGATACCTTTTGAAAAAGCGGGGTTAAATCCCGAAACCAGGTTAAAGCTCCAATGGTAATAAGAATATAGTCAAAACTGTTAAAATACTCTTCCTGGATCTTTAGAATATCTGTGGCAATAAACCGGCAATTAACTCCCATATCTTTTGCTGTAGTGTTTGCAAAATCAACCATATTCTCTGCAATATCAAAACCGGTTCCTTCTAATGCCCCAAGCCTCATAAAGGAAAATAACTCTCTGCCATTGTTACAGCAAAACTGTGCTATCTTTTTGTTTTGATAGTCGTACTTTGCTAATTCCTCTGTCAGAACTTTCTCAAGAAAAGAGAATTTTTCATCTTTAAGCTTTCCCTTTATATCCTCTCCGCTCCAATCTTTTGAACGGTTGCAAAAAGCTTCTTCCCAAGCTTCTTTATTACTCTTTGTAAAATCCATAGCTTACTCCTTCACTGCCCTTGCGGCCATATACTGCGGTATATAATCTCCTATGGTGCGGCTAAACTGTATGGAATCTTAAATGCCGTTACAGCCCCACCTCTCTTTCGAGTATATCACACCTGGCTGTTGCTGCCTTTGCTATAAATTTTTCAAAAAATGTTTTACACAAAAAGGCTGCCAAAATAATCTGGCAGCCTCCTGTTAGTTTTTTTGATATATAATCCTTTTGATACTATCATAAGAAAGGTGGAACTCTTCCATAAGCTCTTTTATACTGCACCCTTCTCTTTTTCTCTGTCTGATTTTTTCATTTCTTAGCTGTAATTCCTCTTTCACGGCAGTTCTGCTGCCCCACTTACAGCGTTTATCCTTTGGCAGGGGGATATAGATTAATCCTCCTCCAAAATATTTTTGTATCTCTTCTAAGATATTATCCGGTAATATCTCTTTCCCATTTACATATGACATGCCTCTCACTCCTTCTGATAAATTCCATCAGAGTGCAGCACATTTCATATTTACAGCGATTCAATTATCGCTCTATGCAAGGAATCGCCAGTCTACATGTCCTGCGCTGCATAGAGCTTTTTGGGTGATTGATTGGATTTTTTAATCAATAACAAATAGTTTAACATCTTTACCTCGTTTCTAAACATATAAGAATTATGCTTTTCTATAATTCACATCAGCACTGGCCGGGATTGTCTATGGAACAATAGCTGGCTGCATGTACGAAGTCACCTTTTTTCTGTGGTACTTCTGCAAAGTCGCTGATATCAAAGGTCTTTTCGCCATTCTCTAATACAAAGAAAGGAATTCCGATTCCGCCTCTTTCCTTTACCGAGGAGAACATTTCTTCCTTATCACGAAAAGCGAGAAATTCTTTTAAGGTAGCTGTATCTCCGGTAATGTTCTTATATATCAGTTCAATATCTTTACAATCAGCCAGGTCTTTCTTTGCCTGTACACAATCGCTGCAGATTTCTGTTCCATACATCGTTATTTTCATGTCCATTCCTCCTTATCAATCTATGATACCCCTATTGTAACTCCTATTCTCTAACCATGTCAATCTGTCCTTTGTCCGGCCCGGGACGAAATCCGATACTTTCATATAAATGGATAGCATAGATATTGCACTCATCTGCTGTAAGGAAAGCTCTTGTGGCACCATTGGATTTACAATACCCCAATGCTTTTCTGATAAGACTTCTTGCAATTCCCCTGTTCTGATATTCCGGAATAACCGATACTTCTCTAATCCAGGCAATTGGGCCTTTCATACTCTCAAGTCCGTAGATACCGGTAAACACAAGGCCAATAATCTCCTTAGCTTCATTCCGCTCTACCAGAGCCACCTTATTTACCACATCTTCTTCTGCGGAATTGTCTAACCATTCCTTAATCCATTCCTCCGTCTGCCCGGTAAATCCACGGCTTTGTCCCTTACAGGCAATGGTCGCATCCGAAGCTCCTTTGCTTTCATATTCCTTTAAGAATTCTTCTTCCAGCTCACTTGCCTTTATCGTTGGGATATCTGTAATGGAATCCATAAAATAATCCTTCCAGACATCTCTGATTACAAAGCCCTCATTCTCGAAATCCTTCACCCATTCTCCTGGTATGAATTCAATCATGCCCCTGCTATCCTTACCCAAAGCATCCAATACCTGCTTTGCTTCATTGGCTCCCCAATGGTAATGCATACAATCTGCTTCCCTGTGAAAGCCACTTATTAGTATGATACTGCCAGTTTTTTTCTTGATTTCATACCCGGCAATATCTTCATAATCCGTATGTTCCAAAGAATTGTATGAAAATCCTGTAGTCATATCCTTTATTCTTAAAAAATCTGCTTCTGTCATATGGATTCTTTCTCCCTTTAATTGGTCATATCTTTTATAATTATAGCAGAATATCCTTACTCTAAGAATAGCAAGAATATTTATATTTGTTTTTGATTATGTAAGCCTTACATTCCACATATCCAACATACGAAGGAGCAGTCTGGAAAACCAAACTGCTCCTTTTTCAGAAACTTAAATACAATTGATCCATTTTTCTGATTTTCTATTAATAACCTTCTTTTAATAACTTTCATTTATATTTTCTCAAATACCAACGGGCAGCCGGGTACGGATTCGAAATATAATTTTTCACCCTTGCTTATTATCGTTTCATTTTCTCTCTTCCAATTACCTCTTGGTATGTAAACTTCTCTTCCAGTGCAGTTTTTTTGATAACCCGGAGCTGCCAAAAGTCTGTCTCCTATCATAAACTGATCTATCATCTTTTCTACCGGTTCCTCCGGGTATTCATAACTCATATATCTTATTACAGGTTCGCCCGTCACCGCTGCCAATTCAACGAAGTGACAGATAATATCAAGGTACTGCTTTCTAAATTCCAGACTCTTTAAGATAAGCTTAAAATTCTCTTCACTTAGAACTCTAAAAGGTGCTGCTGAAAACTGAATGGCCGGCATCAGACAAGCTATTTCACAATGTCTTACGAAAAGTTCCTGATCCAGGTTGTTTTCTGCTGCTTCCTGAAAATTAACATATTCCCCTCCGCCAATCATGTCCGGACAGCCAAAAGGATGTCCTGTAAGACCCTGCAATAGAATATCTGGAATTAGCGAAGCTATCCCATTATCTCCCCATGAGTGATCTTTATCGCATAATCTCTGCAAAAGTCCATAGCCGCCTGCTCCAAAAGCAACGCGGTATTCGTTGAATTCAAACTGCTCACCAAATTTTGCCCACAAATTAGAATGTTCATCGGGAGTCAAATTCTGAAAAGCCACATTATCTTCTCTATAATAGAGGCTGTCCCCTCCGTCAAATTTGAAACCATTCACCCCAATTGCCTGTAATTCCCTTAATTGCTCACTTAGCCATTCCTGTGCTTTCGGATTTGACATATCCAGAACAGCCGAATAACCGTTCCACCATTTTGTTATGTATGACTCCCCATCTTTTTCCTTCAGCAGAATATCTTTCTTCACTGCATCGCGGTATGCAACCGTATCCGGTGTAACATAAGGGCACATCCAAACCATGACCTCAAATCCCATTTTATGCAGACTATCTATCATCTTCTTAACATCGGGAAATTTACCGTTATGAAATTTCCAGTCTCCGTAATACTCTGCCCAGCCGTCATCAATCATTAACACACCGGCTGGCATGCCTGAATTCAATATACTCTTGGCATATTCCAGAATATCTTTTTGATTCTGATAAAAAGTAAACTCTATCCAGGTATTATAGATAACCTTGTTAAAAAGAGCTTTTGACGGCGCTATCTGATGAAATGGAAAATACTCCTTCATGGCGGAAAGGTATGCGGTCTTCAGGTTGCCAAATCCTGATTTCAGAATGGTATCATCCGGAAATTCCATTTCACCGTTGTGAAAAGTAATCTGAAAGCCGGATTTTCTCCAAAGGAACCGTCCTTTACTGGATACCAGAAAGGGCATGGCCTGATTAGGGGTTTCATTGCTTCTGAAATCCAATTCACATTCACTTTCAGCATCTAATGGCATTTTTAAGCCATATTTTACACATGTTCCATACCAGTATTCATTCTCTAAAATTCTTTCTTTCATATATTCCTCCTTAGCATAAGTAAGTACCAATGCTATTATGTTTACTAATATTGGGTCTGTTTTATATTTCAAATACTTCTATCGATACATTTAAGTCCAATGCATGGCTGCATAGCTCATCAAATGCCAAATGCAGATTATCAGCATAGCTTAACTGTTTTTCCGTTACCCTGTTTACTTCTTCAGATGATGCGACAGTTTCCTGCATGATGGCAGACATGCTCTCAAGGGCGCTTAACACTATCTGCTTGCTTGATTCAACCACACCAATCTTATTTTGAATAATGTTTACTTTATTGATAAACTCATATAAATCTTTGTTCATCAGCTGAAAGCAATCTAATACATTGTTTACGGCAAGTTCCTGATGCTCGACTATTTCTTTTGCTGTAAAAGAACTATTTACAACCTTATTAATATGGTTTTGCACATCACCAATCAGCTTTTCAATCTCCTTAGAAGCCTCCATTGATTGATTTGAAAGGTTACGTATTTCATCTGCAACTACCGTAAAACCTCTGCCCGCTGCCCCTACTCTTGCTGCTTCGATAGACGCATTGAGAGAGAGGAGATTAGTCTGTTCTGCAATGTAATTTAAGACTTCAAGCACTTTTCTTATTGCCATTGATGTCTTGTTAAGCTCCTGGACCTCATCAATAACCTTAATTGTAATTTGATTCGTATCTTTTGCTTTTTCCTTTAAGTCAGCAAACATAATAATGTTATGGTCTATATTATTGTTTATATCAATTATCAGCTGGTTCACTTCTTTTGTAATAGCATATATTTGCCCAATCTCTTCCGACAGGTCATCCATTTGCTTCAAGCATTCCGATGAATCTCCTGCCTGCTGCTGCATAGCCTGTTCAATCTCCGAAATTGATTTGGATATATTGCTGGTTTCATTTATAAAATACATGGTGGTATCTTCGACTTTATTTGAAGTTTTCTCTACTTTTCTGCTGATATTTCTTATGTTCTCAATTAACTTTCTATTATTTCCTATCATGTCCATCATACTATGCACCAAATCATGAAACTCATCACGCCTGTTTGTCTTAATCGCTACGGTCAAATCACCTTCCGCCACTTTACCCAACTTATCAATGATAGAGGAAATGGTACCGCCAATCCCCCCGGATATAATAATGGTAACAATCAGCGCAATAACAGATGCAATCAATACGACGATAAATGTAATAATCCTAATCCTCATAACTTGCTTTAATATTTGACTTTTTGGTATTAAAGCAGTCACCACCGCTCCTGTGGTTCCAATCTCTGATCTGCAAAATAAATATTCTTTTCCTTTTAAAACCGTAAAATAACAGCCTTCATAATTTTTTGCCACTTCTTTTTCCACGAAATCACTGATTGCATTGTTGTCCGAGGCAGGATAGATCAGGTTTTTCCCATCTTCTGTTACGAAATTATAATAGCTGTTCTTACCAAATTTCAGTTTACCCAAGGTATCCTGAATTGCACTTGAGCTTATATCAACAATAATTAATCCATCAAAATCCACAAAAGCTCTCATGTACCGCAGGGAATACTCTGAAGTTTTTAGTCTAAAGGAATCATCCAATTCTTTGAGGCTGCTTAACCACAATTCTGCTTTGGGGTTATCTTTTATAAGCGAGCCTTCCTTTGTATCCATTAACTTCTCATATAAATCACCCTGATCCGTTTGACTAGCTTTTTCAGTGGTGCTTATTATTTCTGCATTGGGCGTTAACAAATGGATATTTTCAATAAAACTGTCTGCCATCCTTTTCGATAACAATTCTGTTTTAAAATTCTTATATACCTCTAAATAATCCGGGGAATTCTTGCTGTACCTGCCTCTTAAATACTTCGCCAGTTCATTGTCGGACAAATACTGGACCGACAGGTCTCTTGAGGATTGTAAGCCAAAATTGATGTAATCACTTGTCATTCCTAACATCTGGCTGACATTTGTTTTATAATTACTGATTATGTTATTCGATGCAACTTTATACGAAACCACTCCCAGTATTATGATAAACGCAATTGGGAGCATAAATGATACGATTAGTTTATAGCGGATTTTATTAAAGATACCCCCTGCTGCATTCTTTTCCTTACGCTTTATCTTGCTTTGTATCTGTTGTGTGCTTCCCTTTTTAAATTTAAAATCTTTAGCCAGTTTACCAATCAACATATAGTACTCCTTTGCAAAGCTATTTATATATCATTTGCCCGGCTCTTTATCCTACCCTATCGCTAATTACCGTATCAATAAATAAACCATGCTATAAGAAGACCACCTAATATAAAACAGTATATCTGTTTTTGTTTTACATTTAGGTGGTCAAGTTATAAACATATATCAATTATTACTTACTCATCCTATATCCTTTAGATAATGCCAGATATGTTATTTGTTCTTATTAGCTGTAAATTCGTCAAATTGTTTTTGCACTTCTGCAATGTATTTATCAATTCCTGCGTCTTTTAATTTCTTAATAGCAGCATCATAGTTTGAATCAAAATCTACAAATCCATTTCTAATAGGAGCAAGATCCTTCTGACACACTTCATATACGGCTGTTTCAATCTCTTTAACGTTTTCATTATTAAATACAAAGCCGATGGCATTGGATAATTTAGCATCATCGTCCCAATGCTGGTAGTCGTCAATATACGCCTGATCAACATCCGGTGTGAAAACAGTGTAATTCTTATTACGGAACATCCATTCATAGAAGAAATCATTGGTTACTAATCTATTGATTCTTCCGTCTGCCATCTCATAATCTTTTCCTTCTACACCGTAAAGAGCAAATAAATAGTTTGCCTGAGAAGAATAAATCCAGTTAATAAATTTCATAGCGCCTTCTGGATTAGGAGCCGTGTTTGGAATACAAAGAGCTTCTCCGCCAGTAGCTGTGATGTAACGGGGCTTATCATCTGCTAATAGATAATTCTTTAATTTTGCATCAGGTGCATTTGCTTTTACACCACTGGAGATTTCCGTATCTTTTCCAAAAGAACCTTCGGTCCATATATATAAGCCTGTCTGCATACGGTTGGTTCTTTCATTGTAGTTGGTAGATAATTCGTCTTTGTATAGCTCTGAAGTATACATGTCTCTATTAAATTTCGCTACATCCTTAAAAGCATCTGTTTCATAGTAGCTATAAACTTTACCGGTATCCTCACCATATACGGCAGTCTCTTCTTTCGCTACAAAGGTGTACTGCTCGGGCTGATAAAATCTCGTAAGAGGCTTAAAGATTATATCTCCGGGTCCTTTTAATTCAGGATGCTTCTCTTTCACTTTGGTTGCATATTCCTTTAAATCGTCGGGAGTATTCAAATCTGTCATTCCAACTTCATCCATCAAATCCTGGCGTACAGTTACAAATTGATACATACCGGAGGATGATGCATAAGAAGAGGGGATACCATATATCTGGCCATTAACTTTTGCGCCTTCAATATGAGTTTCGGGTATTACCTTATTAATATCCTGACCATACTTACTAATCAAATCGTCAAGAGGCATCGCCTGCTTTTCATTCACTATCTGTGAAAGATTGGGAAGTCCATCCCAGTATAAGTCGATAGGCTCATTGGCTGCCAGCATGATATCCTTTTGATCCCAGTAGGAATCCCAGGGAACATAAATCATCTTAACCTTCATATTAAGGTCAGTTGCCATTTTTTCAGCAAATTCATTTTCCAGAAAATCGGTCATACGGTCTGACTCATCCCCCGGGTATAGAATCGTTAAAGTGCTTGGCTTTTCAGATGAAGTGTCTTTTGTTCCTTTATCAGCATTTGCTTCCGTTTTTGTTTCATTGCTTGTCTGGCCGCTATTATTATTTTTACTGCATGCTCCCAATAACCCCATACTCATGGTGAGCATTAAAACAATAGCTAATAATTTTTGTTTCCTCATAAAATCCTCCTTAAATTAATTTTTATGTTAAGCGAATTTGCTTCCCATCTAACTTTAAACTATCCTTATTCTTTCACCGCTCCGGTCATAATACCGTTAATAAAGAATTTTTGAACAAATGGATACAGGAATATGATTGGACCAATCGTAATAATAGTAACCGCCATTTTTACAGTTTCCGCCGGTAAGGCTATGTTGGCTGCTGCTCCGGAAGGAACTAATCCTGAACTAATTGCATTTACATTTGATAAAATATTGTATAAATAATACTGCAACGGAAATAACTTTTTATCATTGATAAACATCAATGAATTCCACCAATCGTTCCAATATTGCAGAGCGTACATTAATCCAACCGTTAAAATTCCGGTTTTGCATAATGGCAAAGCGATTTTATAGTAAATCTTGAAATAATTGGCTCCGTCTATTTTAGCCGCCTCATATAAGGATGGCGGAATATAGGAAAAATAAGTACGCAGCAAAAACATATTCCATACGCTGAAAATCGATGGCAGAATTAATGCCAGAATACTATTCCTTAAGTGATAGTAATTAATGCATACAATGTACCAGGGTATTAAGCCGGCAGAAAAAATGATTGTAAAATTACAAAGGAATGCTATCACATTTCTATATTTTAATGTCTTTACGGAGATTGCAAATGAAATCATAGTGGTAATCAGCAATGCTCCCAGCGTTCCGACAGCCGTTACAAAAATTGTAATTCCATAGGATCTAAGGATTTTTTTACCGCTATGGGCAAAAATATAAATATAGGTATTTAAGCTAAATCCCTGGGGTAATATGGAATATCCATGTATTGCTACATTCTTTTCAGAAGATAAGGAAACACTTAGGGTAAGAATTAATGGATAAAGGCAAATTACAGCGAACAGACCCATGAAAAGATACGCTATAGTTGTTAATAATCTGTCGCTAAATGATTTTTGTATCTTCATGTCAGAACAACCCCTCTCCATCATTTATTTTTTTCGCAAATTTATTCGATATGGTAACAAGTATTAATCCCATGATGGACTGATACAGACCAATCGCTGTGGAATAGGAGAAACCTAAGGTTTTCATGGACGAATATACATAAGTATCAATAACTGTGACCGCATCTGCAAGACTGGCGTTATTGCCTACAATACCGTAGATCATACCAAAGTCACCGTAAAAGATACGTCCGACGCTAAGTAATACCAAAACAACAGCCGTTGGCTTTAACATAGGTAATGTAAGATATAGAATCCTTTGAAACTTATTGGCACCATCAATTTCTGCCGCTTCAAAAAGAGAAGCATCAAAGCCCGCCATAGCCGCCATATAAATAATAGAATTATATCCGCTCCATTTCCATACGCTTGCAAAGATGATAATCGGCTTCCAATATTTCGGAGTGGCATACCAGCTTATTGTATCCAGCCCCAACGTCTCACGCACTTTGTTTACCATTCCGACATCCGTTGAAAAAAAACCGTATACAATTGCGCCTACAACAACCCATGAAAGAAAGTAAGGGAAAAACATTGCGCTTTGTGTGACTTTCTTAAAGAGTTTACCCTTCACTTCATTAAAAAATATTGCTATGCTAATCGGTATAATCAGGCCAAATATAATACAGAAAATATTAATAATTAATGTGTTATAAGTAACTCTCCTTGCCATACTGTTTCCAATAAAGAAATATCTGAAATTATCAAGCCCTACAAACTTACTTCCGAAAATTCCATCAACAACGTTATAATCTGTAAAAGCCATCCAGATTCCGGTAAATGGAATATAACAAAAGAGCAGCAAGACCACTAACGCAGGCAAGCACATTAAATATAAAATCTTGTTATCATTTATTTCCTTTAACAATCCGTTTTTCTTTTTTATTCTGCCGTCTTTTGCTCGCATTATCATCACCACTCTTCTTTTATTTCCTTCTTCAGATTGCAGATATCTATTACCTGTCCGCTGATTCTGGATTGTTCTGCTGCATATGCCATAACATGGCTTTCCACCGATTTATTAATGGAGGATTTACTTATATCGCTGTCCATTTTCATTAAGCTGATAAAATCATCCATTAACCCGGAATCCCCGCCGCCATGTCCGCTGTTAACAACTCCCGGATAAATAACACGTTTCTCATAGGCTTCATTTGCATTGGATGCAAAGCGGGTAACTTCTATCGTGTTAAGTCCATCATCTCCTTTAATCTCGCCATGCTCACACATGACCTTGATGGTTCTGCTGATACGGTTTGTGAATCCGCTGAGGTGAAAACTTGCAGTTACACCATTCTCAAATTCGATTATGGTTACCTGATTATCACAGACATCATTGTCACAGCGATAAACGCACCGGCCATAGGGTCCTTTCCTGAATGCCTCCATAAGGCCTTCTTTTGTTTGGACAGTTGAAACTGCTGTGGCCGGCCATTCACCTGCAATGGGAAGATATACTTTTCTTGCATCGAACCGGCATTTAGCGGCTGCTTGGCAATCCAGACATCTCTTTCCACTGTTTGCAGGAGCATTATCCTCTTTGAAATAAGTCAGATTACCGAAGGAGGAGATTCTACCCGCTTCACTTCCGACAAGCCAGGTTAAAATGTCCATATCATGGCAGGACTTTTGCATAATCAAAGGACTTGATAAATCTTTTCTTCTCCAGTTACCTCGAACAAAGGAATGGGCCATATGAAAATTCCCGATATTTTCACTATGTTCAATGGTTACCACTTTACCCAATTCATTGCTGTCAAGAATTGCTTTCATAGTCATAAAAAAATTAGTATATCTTAAAACATGGCAAACAATCACATTGAGGTTCTTTGCATTGGCTGCTTCCATAATTTCCAGACATTCTGCCGGATTAGGGGATATAGGCTTTTCAAGCAGGATATGATATCCGCATTCTAATGCCTTCATAGTCTGCTTGTAATGATCCTGATCCATTGTTGCAATGATTACTGCATCCGCTAATCTTCCCTGATGAAAAAAGGCATCTGTGTTATCAAACAGCATATCCTTTGATAAATCCAATGATTCTGCCGCAAAATTCCTTCTTTCTTCCGAAGGTTCAGCTACAGCTGTAATCTCCACATCCGGATATGTACTTGCAATCTTTGCATAAATCATTCCTCGTTGTCCTGCACCAATTACTGCTAATTTCATTTTTATAACCATGCTCCTTTCTGATTTTACTACTATAAATTCAACTAAAATTCCATATTCAGAATTTCCCGTCTGTTTTATTTCCATTTCCTCACACAACATATTAACTGTTTACTTGATAATAATAGCACAGTAAAATCATCATTTATACGAATTATTGTTAGGCAAATAAGATGATTTGTTGTATTATTTCACAGTATATCTTTTAATATAGATTACAAATATGTACATTTTAATCACAGTCAATACAACATCATTTTATTGAGGTTTTATCCCAACACAACAAATAGACTATTCCAAACCACATCCTAACATATTTTCTACACTGTGCTTCTCATCAATGATGCCTAAAGTACTTATTTCCCTGTAAATAATCTGTCAGAAAGCGGATTCCGCACTCCAGGGTCATCATCTTAGCTCCCACCGGAAGCAGCGTTATTTCTTCTTCACATAAGATGCCATCACTGCCTTAAATGTTTCGATGTCATTTTCCGAGATATAAGGACATTCTCCGATTTTATCAACATCCTCTTTTAGCACAAACATGCTTAATGAGTTAAAGCGGGCACCTGTTTTCATATAATTTATGACTGCCTTTTGCAAGGAACTCGTATAGTTTACATAGGACAAATCAATCTTTCCATCACCAAATACTCTGTCAAGCAGCATATCATCATTATTCTTTGTCGGGTATAAATAAAATTGCCTTTGCACTTTTACTATATTGCTTTTCTCGTAGTCCATAATCAGAGAAAGTCTGGAATCATAAAGCCAGCTCTCACTCCAAAAGCCCTTTACAGGGATTTCACTAAAATAGGAGGAATAGAATTCCAGTGCCAGCTTCATAGAATTCCTTACTCGTTGCGGGGTATACCCCTCCCCTTCCGGAATATGAAATGCCAGCAAAATATCACCTTTTCTTAAAGCCAGCTCCCAATCAGCTTTTGGGAGTGTTACAGTGTTTTTCTCCAAGAAGCCCATTGGATTTACCCGGTTAGCCTGTACCATGAAACTATCTTCTACCCACTTTGAGCGAGTTTTACCTTCTTCATCGTATATTTCATTCGTACCGTTTACCTGGCCATCGCGTCTGAATTCAATACTTCCCCTCTGTAGTGCCACTACACTGCCGTTATGACGGTTCCGGTATGCGCATATTTCATCCTCCAATTTACATGGTATGAAGTAGAATCTATCCAGCAAAAAAATAGAGCAAGTATAAAAATTAATATCCCATTGAAAGTCACTGACAGTAATATCATCAGTTAAAATCCACTTCTCCAGCTGCCTTCTCAGTGGTGCATATGGTATATCTTCATAGTATTTCAAAGGGATTCCTCTTTGTTCAAGCATCTGCATGGAAGGCTTTATACACGCCAATAATACCAGGAAAGGATAGTATTCCTGATAACTCTTCATGCACGTCGGTACCAGGCTGTTATAAAAATTATCTTCATAACGTTTTTTAGCTTGACACATATCCCAGATTAAAAATTTCGTAAAATAGCATAAGATATTATCACTTTCGACTTCGTCCAAAGCATTTTCCATCTGCTCTGTTTTAGCAGCCGGCACCTCGAATTCCTTTAAGACTTCCATCAGAAAGCTTCTTTCAATAATTTCTTTCTTTTGCGTATCGTCATATAAATCGAAATAATGCTCTATTCCATCCGGTAAGTTATGAAAACCGCAATAGTACATGCATTCAGCATACTTATATTGCTTTTCTTTCATTCTTTCACATCCTTTAGTGATTTAGATATACAACTATTATCATATCATCTGCCACTTAGACCGTTAATACCCGTTTTGATACTTTTTCTTGTCATTTTGTGTGTATTCAATTGTAATGTTCCAGTCGTCCATGCTATAATATAAGAATACTGCATACGCAGATACTAACAAAGAAAGGTCTTGTCTATGAAAGTCAAACATTGTAAGCTGTTATCTGATGACGGCAAAATAATTAGTCAATATGATTCCTATTTAAAAGCAGTATACACGGATGACACCATGAAAGAATATCATTTTTATGACAATACCAATTCACCTGAACTCTATGTGTATTATTGCGGTATCTCTTCCTGTGCACCCGGCCATACCTGGGGGCCTGCCATACGGGAGCATTTCGTTATACACTATATTTTATCCGGTGAAGGCACCTTGAAAATGAGAGACAAGACATATACTTTGAAAGAAAATGAAGGCTTTTTATTAAGCCCCAACGATATATCCACCTATTCGGCAAGTCATGACAATCCCTGGGAATATGTTTGGGTCGGCTTTCATGGATTGAATGCTTATAATTACCTGCAGCTGGCAGAGTTATCCTCTGATAAGCCAACGTTCCAATTCACCAGAGGTGATCAGCTTAAGAACTGCTTGCTGGAAATGGTTAAGGTAAATAATGAATACACTCACAGCACCAATCTGCGCATTCAATCTTTACTCTATTCACTATTTGCGGAATTGGTGGAGAACTCACTGCAGAATACTCCTGTAAGCCTGCATACTACCAAAAATCAATATATCAGAAAAGCAATTGACTATATTCAGACTAATTATATGGACCATATAACAGTAACTGACCTTGCTAATTATGTAGGTTTAGACCGTAGTTATTTCACTACTATTTTTAAGGAGTGCTTAAATATCCCTCCCCAGACCTATTTAACTCAATTCAAGATAAATAAAGCATGTACCCTGCTAAAAGACGAGTCCTTTTCTATTTCAGAAATTGCCGTTATGTCAGGCTATAATGATCCGGTAGTCTTTCAGAAGGCTTTCAAAAACACAATCGGAATTTCACCTTCAAAATACAGAAGTAAAAATGCTTGATAAAAGACCCCAAAGTCATCTGGATACTGACTTTGGGGTCTTTCCCGTTATTTTAAGGTGTAGCTTGCAAGTGATCCGGAAACCGGAAGTCTGCTTACTGTACTCCAGCTGCTGTTTACATCCTTAAAACCGATACAAAAGGTATTGCTTAGATTGCTGATGGCAGACCTTGCAATCCTGGCTTCATAAACAGAAGAATTAGCAGAAACCATTACATTTGAAGTGCCAAGATCAGTCCAGCTCCAAGTATTGCTATTATCGGGGCAGCTGTATAACTTGCCCAATTCAATAAGGCAGTCACAGCCGGAATTGCTCCATGTCCCTTCCAAATAGCCGGTGGAAGAATTATTGTCACTGTTAATATATATCTGACTATTCGTTCCAAGATTGCTTCCCTGCACGCAAATATAAATATAATTCGAATCATTGGTCGCCTTAAGGCTGGTGGCTGATTGTCCCGAAGCAGTTGCAATGCCTGGAATATTACTCCAGTCAGATGAATTTCCATCTATTGTTATACTTCCCGGCGTCGGTGTCGGTGTCACTGTTCCTCCTACCGTAAAACTTCCCAGATCCAGCCATCCGTCTGTATTTTGCCCTGCATTGGCAAATCCAAGCTTATTTCCATTTGCCAGAGGATTTAAAACTTTGATACACATATTATAAGTACCGGCTGCTAATCCCGGGGAAGACACCGTGTATTCAAAGGTTTTTACAGAGCCGTCTGCCGGTATTGTATTCAGATCCCAAGTTGTCGTCCAGCTTTTTACCAGAGTTCCGTTTTGTTTTACACCGACCTGTACCGGCCACATGGTATGATCATAATAAAATGGCGCAATCCCGATATTTTTCATATTAATTCCTAGATAAAGCGGATCGGAGGTTGATAAATTATCATAATATGCCGTGGCAACCTGCAAATCATATCCCATCTGTTTTGCGGCTGCTTTTGCATTTGCTAAGGTATTTCCGGTATAGCTTTTTATCTGGTCGCATATCATCCAGGTCGGATGTGCTTCACTAAGGCATGCCGACCAGCTTTGATTTGTGGAACCTTGCCAGGTTGTACCGGAAAAGATAGTCCCTTGGTCCGAAGGATATATTTCACCGCCTACACAGTTTGTCATCCATTTGTTCTGCTGATTCAAGTTGATTAACTTTTGAACGAAACTCCAGGTCTGCCCTCCGCTTGCAGCAGATAAAGTTGCATTTCCAAAGGAATCGTCATGATATCCAATGTTCGCGCTGGCATTCGGTACTCCCGGCTTTGGCTCTCTCACACAAAGCTGTGTTTTGTTAAAATAGGTATCAAAGGTTGTAAGAACCTCGGTATATACGGTGGTGGAAATGTTCCAGTTGGCTTTACCGTCGGAGGTGTCCTCGTCATAAGGCCAGTTATGCCATTCCCCCCAGAAACCTAAAAGTCCCAGTGTAATATAGCCGATGCGCGAATCCCCGTCATATTTGGTGCCGAAGGCTTTGATAAAGTTTTGCATCGAGGTTCTAAAGGTCTGATTTTCATAGTCAGGACAATAACCTGCACCGCCCAGATTAGAAGGCTCATTATAGTAGCGCATGATAAGCCCGCCGTCAATCAGAAATTGAGGTACACCGGTGGATAATCCCGGATAGTCGTAATAGAATCGAAATACAGCCTGATGGCCTCGACCCGCAATGGCATTAAGCCTGCTTTCCAGAACGGTCCAGTCAAAGGTGTTTATACCGGTCTGGACATCTCTCACCGGAATATAAAACCACTCCAGGCTATGGGGGAATGTGGTTGTACTATAATCAAAAGGAAGGAACCCCCTCAGCGGATTGGTATCAAAAGAGGTACCTGTACTGATGGTATGTGCGGTATGTCCTGCTGTGCTGGCTGAAACGACATTAGAAGAATAATTTATGAAGCAAATTCCTATTATCAGAGAAACCGTCAACGTAAAGGCTATTACCTTTTTCACACTCATACCTTTGCCTCCTATTTAATTTTTGCAGTTGCTTTTACCGCCTTAAAAGTACCTAAATCCAACCAGCCATCCGCATTCTGTCCCTTATTTGCAAAGCCCAGGATATTACCGTTCTTCAAAGGATTTTTAACTTTGATACATATCGTATAGGTACCTGCCGCCAAACCGGGGTCAGAAACCGAATACTCGAATGTCTTTGCTTTTCCATCAGCTGCAATGGTATTCAGATCCCATTTTGTAGTCCAGCTCTTCACCAGCTTTCCGGACTTTTTCACCCCTACCTGTACCGGCCACATAGTATGATCATAATAAAATGGCGCAATACCGATATTTTTAATGTCTATACCCAGATAGAGGGGATCAGCTGTAGAGATAGTATCAAAATAAGCCTTTGAAACCCGGAAATCATAGCCTAACTGCTTGGATGCTTTCAGGGCATTTTTTAGGGTATCTCCGCTATATTCCAGGATTTTATGGCACATGAGCCAGGAAGGATGTGCCTGTGCAATGCATGCACTCCAGGTTTGTCCTTCTCCTCCCCTCCAGGGATCGCCGGAGAAAATCGTCGTCTGATCTGCCGGATAAATTTCACCTCCAACAGGATTTGTCATCCACTTATTCTGCTCCTTGGCATTTGTTAGCTTCTCCATAAAGCTCCAGCTCTGCCCTCCTGCATCCACCGTCAGGGTTTCTCTGCAAAAGGAATCATCATGATAACCCACATCTGCTGTCGAATTCGGAACACCATCCTTGGGTTCCCTCATACATAAAAGAGTTTTATTAAATGCTTTGTCAAAGGCTGTTAATACCTCCGTGTAAACAGCTGTGGAAGGGGACCAGTTTTCTTTCGGCGGATTCCAGCCGTCATAAGGCCATGTATGCCACTCTCCCCAAAAACCCAGTAAACCAATGGTAAGAAAACCGATTCTCGGATCACCATCATATTTTTCACCAAAGGCTTTTATGAAGTTTTGCATCGAAAGCCTAAAATTCTGGTCTTCGTAATCGGGACTGTATCCTGAGCCTCCCAGGTTATCGGGCTCATCATATTGATTCATCTTCAAGCCGCCGTCAATTAAAAATTGCGGCACACCGGTGTCTAATCCCGGATAGTCATAATAAAATCTGAAGGCCGCCTGATGGCCGCGGCCAGAAATAGCATCCAGATGTTTTTCCAGAGCAGTCCAATCAAAGGTTTTCATACCCGTTTGTACTTCTTTTACCGAAATGTAGAACCATTCCATGCTGTGCGGAAAGGAAGTATCGGTTCCATCCTCAAAAGGAAACAAGCCCTTAAGAGGATTCCCATCCTTTGATTGCGCTGCGGGAACACTATGAGACGTATGCCCGGCAGTCTTTGCCAATGCCGCTCCTACCGGCGTAAGTATTCCTAAGAACAGTGAAACTGCTACCACAAAAGACAGCGCCTTACTCTTAAAACTGTTTTTTACCATTACCCCAACCTCCAATATATAGTATTTATAAAGAAAGGAGCAGCCTGGCAGGCTGCTCCTTTACTTTCCGGCTTTAAGCATATTATAATCTTTTCCAAATTTTATAAAATGCTCCAATGTGGTATGTTTCTGTTCTTTTGTTTCATTTGATGAATTACCAGCCCACTCTTATAATAAGTCCTTTGGGATTTCCCACCTCCAGGTACGCGGCCTGTCCGTTCACATCATCATAGCAGAAGCCGTAAGCTAAACGGTCTATGCTGTGGTCATGCCAGAATTTTGCATAGTAGTTGGCAGGAGCTGCCTGATAATACTTGCTTACATTATTCCAATCGGCAGTATTTCCATACACATGCCTGTTCAGTGCAGCGCAAACAGACGCATCACTGGCTCCTCCGATACCCAGTAAAATATCTCTAGTAGATATACCGGAATAGCTGGAGAAGTAGTTAGCATAAGTTCCACCGGTATTAAAAGGTCCGCTGATAGGGCAAACAATACGGTAGGGTGCCTGAAGCGTTGCCAGTGACTTAAACTCTGTGGGAACTTCGCTCTGGAACTTGGTGAATAACCCTGCCCGGGTTTCGGATTCCAGTTCACCCACTGTTCTGTCATAATTCCCAGCAATATTTACCAGTCTGTGTTGAACGGGGAAGCCAAACTGATCTACCCTGGTGGTATTCCCATGGTATCCGGCAGCATCTACCGTGAATTCAATAAAGTCAAAATATATATCTCTGTTAGGGTCTGTCGGATTGTTAATGTCCGGACCTGCGAAGCCATCATTATAAGTCTTGATATAGCAGGGTGAACCCACACTTAAAAACATTCTTCCTGAAGTTATCTTCGGTAAATTCACCCAGGAAGTTTCACTTACCTTATGATAGATATTGGCATAATTAATACCGTTTTTAGTCAGGTGTCCAGTCGCATCATTAAGACTTAATGAAATAGGTACTAGATTACCGGACAGGTCCAGATAACTCCACGCTCCGGTAGCCGGATTAATTCCAATAACTCCCCAGTAAATATTACTGTCTGCATAAGCGCCATTGGTTCCGTTCATAACCTTAACACTGACACCGCCATTTGACGGAGTAGGAATGGACGAAGCTGCTATGGAATAAATAGAGCCTTGATTAGTCCCGCCGGAGGTGGATGCAAGGGTAAAAGACCACTTCTGCGCATCGGTTCCATTATCTGTATACTGCTGTACCACAGCGCCGTCGGTAGTCTGAGAGCTGCGGACATCCATTGCCAGTCCGCTGACCTTGGAGATTACTTTGTAATAGCCCCCTCCAACATCCACGATACTCCATCTCTGTGCACTGGTCCCATTATCCGTCCACTGTTGTAATTGAACGCTGTTACTTAAAGAACTATTAGGCACATCCAGCACCAGACCACTATGCATGGCTGTTATCTTATAGTAGCCATCCGATTGCTTTTCTACCTTAAACTGTTGATTGGTTGTATCATAATTCGTCCACTGCTCTAATTTGGCACCGGCTGCAGTAGATTTATCGGTAACGTCCAACACCTTTCCACTTACCTTACTGGTAATTTTATAAACGCTTCCGCTGTTTATCCCGCTCGCCTGTCCTGTGTATGTAAAAGTAGAAGTGTCATAGGCCGGGGTACCATTGTTATAGGTAAAGAAATATTCAATTACGGCATTTGCTGCGGAATCAACTGACTGTTCGTATCTTGCAGTTGCCGAATTGTAGGTCATCCTTAGATTTTGCCGTGCACCGGAATTGACCTTGTAATGGACATCCACCCAGGTAGTACTTACGGTGGACTTAAACCATATGATGGCATTATTTCCTGAAGCACTTACTCCCTGTGTGTAGTCCGCAGCTAAGACTTTAGCAGGAAGAAGCATTGACAGTATCAATAGTAAAACCATACTGCATTTTAGTAATTTCCTTCTCATAACTATCCCTCCTTGTTAATTATTTTACTTCTAGCAACATTTACTGTACTGTTTTTTAGTCTTTGTTAAAATTTATTCTTTTACACTCCTCCTCTCCCCTTCTTTTGTATAATTCCTACAAAGGACAACCCCTACAACTACACTTTCACCGTTTTTACATAATTTGTAAATAGTATATTCTTGTGATTTTTTGTACATACTTGGCGTGTTTTAAAATCAAAAAAACTTCATGCCTTTTCCTCTCTACCGGCTCAACCAAAGAAGTTCTAAGTCAGGTATTTTAAGAAAAGTAATGAAGTTTATTATATTATTATATTGAATTAAGGCTCTTTCTTTCAACCGGCGCGGCGAAGAGATTTTATGAGAGCTTTCAGAATAATAATTATCAGGAAACATACCACTCCGGTCAGAACAATTGTACCGCCGGGTTTTAGTTTCCAATAATAGGAGAGAGTCAGTCCGGCAACTGTAAAGAATACGGCAAATATAACAGAGCAGACAAGAGTCATCTTATAACTTCTTCCTATCTGCATACCGCAGGCCACCGGTATTACCAGCAAGGAAGATACTACTAAAGCTCCTACGGTTCTGGATGCAATGGATATGGTTAGCGCCGTTAACATGGTAAAGATAAAGTTCACCAGTCTTACCGGCACACCGGCAATCCTGGCTGCCCTTTCATCAAATCCGATGTAGAAAAGCTCCTTATACAGCAGAAGAAAAGCTGTCAGGACACATACGCTTATGATTACTACCATTCGAAGCTCCATATTGCTTATGGCAACTATACTTCCGAATAAAAAACTGTTGAAATTCCCGCTGCTTTTGGTAAAGCCGGAGAGTACACCGGCCAGGCCGATTCCAGTTGACATGATAATGGCAATAGCCATTTCTGAATATCTTGGTATCTTCCTTTGAATGAATTCTATACTTAGGGCGGCAGCAATACAGGTAGCGGTTGCCCCTAAGATCGGGTTGATTCCAAGCAGAATACCGATTGCAACTCCTGCAAGGGAGGTATGGGAAAGGGCATCACCTATCATGGATTTTCTCTGTAATACAATGGTCATACCGATACAGGGGGCTATAACTGCTAAGAATATTCCCACAAGAAATGCCCTTTGCATAAAAGGATACTGTAAGATACTCATAACTCCCCCCCATTTCCAATAACTTCTTCAATCTTTCCGTCTTCCAAATGCAAGATTCTGTTAATTCCCGCACATTCTTCCAGATGGCCATGGGTAACCATGAGTATGGTAAGTTTTTCGCTTTCATGCAATTCTCCCAATATCTCATAGAGCTGTCTTACAGACTTCATATCTATACCTGTTGTGGGTTCATCCAATATCAGGAGCTCCGGCTTAATTACCAGTGCTCTTGCTAGCATAATGCGCTGCTGCTGGCCTCCTGAGAGTTCACCTATCATGGTCTTTGCAAATTCCGACATCTTAAGCTTTTCGAGGGCTTCATAAACCTGATGTTTGTGGCTTTTAGAGGGAAAACGAAACAGACCGATTTGTTTATAGAGATTAGCCGTCACAATTTCCTCTACCGTAGCAGGGAAATTCTGATTGGCATAAGTACCATTCTGGGCTACATAGCCCACTTTTCCGCTTCGAATAATCCTATCATTATCCTCTCCTAACAGTCTGATTCTACCGCGAAGTGGCTTTAATTCTGCCAAAAGCAGCCTTAAAAGAGTGCTCTTTCCCGTACCGTTTTCACCGGTCAGGGCAACAAAATCACCTTCATCGATACCAGCAGAAGCTTCTTTTAAGATAAGTTCTTTTCCATATGCAAAGTCTACATTCTGTATCTCTATTGCCTGCATTCTAACCTCTTTCGTGAATATCGTTTTCCTGACTGATATTCCTGAATCTAATTTCAAGTGTAACTTATAATGTTCAACAATTATACAAAACAAAATACCAAAACATCGCAAATCCTCAAAAAGAAGGTGCTGCTGCAACTTAAACGAATCAACTCGTTTCTGCAACAACCCCTTCCTGCGGCTTTATTTTAATGCTTCCACCAGACTGGCTAAATTCGTTTCCATTACGGAAAAATAATCTCCGCCGGCCTTTATTTCATCATCGGATAATCCCTCCAGAGGATTTAATACTTCCGTCTTAACGCCCACTTCATCTGCAATAGTCTGGGCTACCTTAGGGCTTACCAATTCTTCAAAGAAAATAACCTTAACCTCATTATCCTTTGCGAATTTGATAATTTCCTCCATCTTTGCGGGGTCCGGCTCAGAATCCGGTGAGAGTCCTTCAATTCCGACCTGATTCAGTCCATAAGCACTGCAAAGATAGCCAAAAGCCTCATGTGCTACTATAATATCCTTATTTTTCAGGCCTGTCAAGGTTTCCTTGTATTTTTTGTCCAGCTCATCTAATTTGGCGGCGTAGGTCTCATAATTCTGATTATAATAAGCTTCATTGTCCGGATCAGCCTTTACAAAGGCATCCTTGATATTCTTCATCTCGATTTTGGCATACTCGGGATTTAGCCATACATGCGGGTCATATGCGCTTTCCTCTTCACTATGTTCTTCTTCCTCGCTATGTCCTTCCTGTAAGGTAATACCGGAGGACGCTTCTACTTTTACAAGCTCTTTATTGCTTAAGCTGTCTAACACCGTATCCACCCAGTGTTCCATGCCGGCTCCATTATAGATAAATACATTTGCTTCCTCCAGATTAACAATATCGGAGGCTGCCGGTTCCCAGTCATGGGGTTCAATTCCTGCCGGAACCATATCTGTTACACTTACCTTATCTCCGCCAATCTTCTCTGCAAAGTCATACATGGCATAGAAGCTGGCAGCGACCTTTAGCTTCCCTTTTTCTGCAGGGGATTCCAAAGCTCCATTGGTATTTGTATTCTTATTGCTGCATCCTGCCACAAATACAGTTACCAGCATTACAGCTGCAAGCAAGCTGACAAATTTTTTCATATAAATAGCCATACCTTTCCTGTACCTGCAATCTTTGGGCCGCAGGCACAAATTCGCGTGTGAAATGCTTTCTATTTTTCACACTAACACCTATGCATTTCGCAAGTTTACTTGCGAAACTGCCTAAATAGAAAGTGAAAAATGTTTTCTATTTTTCACACTAATCCCTTTCCTACCGGTATTATTTTGTTTCTCTGTGAAGAGTATACTTTTTCAGACGGGGGCAGTATTTCATAGCCTCCATCCTCTCCGGATGTTTCTGCTTATTCTTTGTAGTTACATAATTACGCTCATGGCACTCCGTGCATTCCAGTACAATTTTTACTCTCATATCTATTCCCTTTCTAAAAGCAAATTATTTGCATTTGCATTTACTGAATTTATCATATCATATTTTTTTCATTTGTCAATACACCTTTGCATAAAAATATCTGCCTTATCAGAAGATTTGCCATCTGTAAAAGGCAGATACAAAGGAATCCATCAGCATATCATTCAAAGGTGAGATACTTTATCAATAATAATAGTAGTAAACATATTCTTCCTTAGGTGCCTTGGTTTTGCTTATGACAGCGTCCTTAAGCAAAGGAACCTTGGTACCTTTATAGTTGTATTCCCCTATAGTCCCGGTAACGGTAATCCATTCGTTTTCCTTTAGTTTACTGCTTAAAGTACTGTCCGTAATTATCCCGTATCCCATTAAATCCACAGCACAGCAGGTCATAATATATCTTCCTGCAAGAAACTGATCGGCTTTCAGCTCATCCGAGGTAAATACCTGGGCAGTAAACTGGTAGCGTTTCCCTTTAAAATCCTTCAGATAATCAAAAAGTTCAAAATACCAGCAGCTAAACTCATCATCAGTGATTAAAATAGCACCGTCGCTGGTCTTGTTTTTATATTTCAGGGATCTGTCCTTCTCTATTACCGCACCGCCTGTATCATCTGTGCCGTCACTGGTTATATTCTCTGAATCCTGTGTGCTGTCACCGGTTATACTCCCCGAATCCTGCGTGCTGTCCGAAACGGCTCCCGGATCATTGTCTGTCTTGTCTACGGTATTTTCGTACAGACTGTTCCCTCCCCTGCTGCTTTGTGCAATCGCAACATTTCCATTGCCCCCCTCTATATCAGGGAATAAAAAGGCCAGCAAAATGGGGAGCAGATAGATAAGATAACGCTTTAAACCGGAGTTATGCCTCCCTTTTTTCAATTCCCCTATCATGCTAAAAGCAAATACAAAAAGAGCTATTGCGGCAAACCAGATTCCATACTTATACCTTGGATGTACATAATAATATACCTTGCCGGAAAGCAGCTCGTATACTAAAAACAGCGCAAGAGCAATAACGGTAAAAAGCTTCATATATATTTCCAGATTCTTATTTCCTCGCATATTAATAGCCATGCCTTTCCTGTACCTGCAAACTTTGGGCCGCAGGCACAAATTTGCGTTTGAAAAATCTTGATTTTTCAAACTAACTCCCTTTTGTGAATATCAAACCTTCGATTTGGTATTCCTGCTGCTATAAAATAAACATAACAACAGTATAAGTTAAAAAGCCTGCCACTGACGTTAACAGGCACAGCTGTATAATAAATTTTTTAGTCAGGACCTCGGATAAAATAATAATATTTTTAAAATCCAGCATAGGCCCCAGCACCATAAAAGATAACACGGCAGGCAGTGTAAACTGTCCGTAAAAGCTTCTGCCGATAAAGGCATTGGAAGTGGAGCAGGTAGACATAAAGACCGCCGCTGCAAGCATTATAAAAAACTGCAGCAAAGTATTCGTACTGATAAACAATTTAATTGTCTGAGGCAAAAAAGTCAGGCACAGCGAAGATACAAAGGCTCCGATAATTACATATTTGAATACCCGGAAGAATTCCAGCTGTGCTCCTTTGATAACCGCTGCTGCTTTTCTTGTCCTGCTGTCTCCATACACCATGTCGACACTCATAAAGGTCAGACCTGCATCCTGCCTGATAACTTCCTTTGTACGGACCTTTAACAGCATCAAAATGCATCCGACCAGAACAGCGATTACGATACCGGAAAGAATCCTTGCAAGAATCACCTTCCTATTATCGGGAAAGGCATAATATACGGACAGGATTACTACCGGATTTACTGCCGCGGATGCCAGCCAGAAGGTAATTATCTGGGGCAGGGGCAGATTTTTCTTTAACAATCCGGAAATAAGAGGTGCCAGTCCGCAGTCACACACCGGAAAGAAAAAGCCTGCCAGCCCTGCCGCCAAAAAAGACTTCCAGCTGTTTCCCGACAACTGCCTGGTGATGAAGCTTACAGGTATGATCAGCTGCAATATAGAAGAAAGAAATGCCCCTAATAAAATAAAGGGTACTGCCTGAATCAGAATACTTAAAAACGACACGGAAATCTTCCTCGTATAATCATAAAGAACAGAAAGGTAAGCCGTCGGCAAAAAGCACAGCACCAGCAGCACCGACATCAGTAAAATCATACCGGGTGTAACGGTTTTCTTCAAGTCTTCAAAGGGCGTAAAAATGCGAAGAAATCTCTTATCCTCTGCCGGGTCATTTAAAAATACCGTTTTCGTTACAGGGTTTACCCTCTTTACCTTATTCCTCAATTCTGTCTTTTCGGCCTTTCCCATATCCTGATAGCGGTTTACAACTACATAGTCACTGTTTCCCATATGAGGCCTTAATAACCCTGCCATATTGCTGTAATAACTGTTAAAGGCTGCCGCTTCACTGACAAAAACAATATTTCTTATACGGCATTCTCCCACAAGCTTCCTGTTTAAGAAACTCTGCATATCCCACGTACCGTTATATTCTATCATTATATAGTCTATTCCGCCGCTTTCAGTAAGCCTTTTAAGATAATCTCCGGTAATGGAATCCGGTTCCTCTACCGGGATAAGAGTGATATTATGCCGCTTTAAAAAATCCTCCTCATATTCCTCTTCTCCTTCTTCACAAAGAAGAAGAGCACTTCCTTCATATTCCGCTGTTATCCCGCTTGCTATCATTTGCTTTATAAAAGTTGTTTTTCCGCTTTCTAAAAAGCCGGTAACAACATCAATATCAACTGCCATAAACACTCCTGCTTTCAGACTTCAAACAGCCGTTTTAATTTGTCCTTATCAATAAAGCTGCCAATAATACAGATTCTCCCGGTATAATCCGGTGTCCACTTATTTATAGTAACTTCACCCGGAACATAGTCAAATTGCAGCCATTCATGGTTCTCTCCCTCCAGAATTCCCTTTCCCCGAAGTATCTGCATATCCAGGCTATCCAGCCTGTGAAGTATGTCCTTTAGCTTCTCGCTGCTAAATATCTTGGCAGTCTCTATTCCCCATACCGAAAATACCTCTTCCGCACTATGTACTTCCTTTTCTATACGGATACCTGTTACCTTTTGTGTTCTTAACACAGAAATATGTCTTCCCTTTTGTAATGACTCCTCCATACTGCCTCTGCTCTCTTCTTTCGCAATATGCAGAATGGCTTTGCCGTCAAGACTGTCCCAATCTGTAGTAATAATAGCCGCCTGACCATTATACTGCCTGATATCTTCTACTATGGAATCTAGCTTTCCCCTGTCTGCCCCTGCTGTACGGCTTAGCATAATCGTTTTGGCATTTTTCAGCTGGTCCTTGTAAAATTCCGAGAAATTTTTCAGATACATCTTATATTTTGTGGCATCCACCACTGTAATACACAGCTCTAAATACACCAGACCTTCCCGGAGAAAAGAAGTGCATCCCTTTATGACATCGGAAAGCTTACTTACTCCTGAGGGTTCTATCAGTATTCTGTCAGGATTGTAAAGCTTTAATACTTCTCTTAATCCCTGCGTAAAGTCTCCCGCTATGCTGCAGCAGATACAGCCCGCATTCAACTCTGTAATCTGCAAGTCATAGTTCTTCATAAGCTTTCCATCAATACCTACCGTGCCAAACTCATTCTCAATTAATGCCACTTTTTCCCCTATGAAGGCCTCCTCTAACAACTTCTTCATAAGTGTCGTCTTGCCGGCTCCTAAAAAACCTGAAAATATATCTATCTTTACTGCCATGGAAACTCCTTACGGTCATTTTTTTAAATTCGCAAATGCAACACATTTGCCTTTAATATACAACTATTCTATTGCCATGTCAACGAATTAATACCTTTTATTATGCTTGACATTTCATGGCAGGTAAACTATGATTTTATTTAGAAATTCGAAATACCTTGTATAAATAAAAGGGAGAGGTGCATTGTGAATAACAATATACTTAAATCTGCCGATTTAAAACAAACCAAAAAACGTAATCAGATTCTTGCTGTGCTGGAAGCCGCACCCACTGCCCTTACGGTGGAGGAGATTGCCGAGCTGGCCTCAAAGGATATGAAAATGAATTTGTCAACGATATACCGCGCTCTAAATGCCCTGACTGATAAAAATATTGTGATTAAGACTTTATATCAGGACGGAAAGACTTATTTCGAAATCAATAACCATAAGCACAGGCATTCCCTTATCTGTTCCATGTGCAATAAGAAGGTAAATATTGATGTCTGCCCCCTTGAGCCTATCGAAGAAAATCTGGCGAAAAAGACCGGCTATACCATCACCGGACACAACCTGGAGGTATACGGAATCTGTCCGGAATGTATGAAACATACGCCTTCTAAGGACCCAGAGGAGTAGTAAAGAATAGGGTAATTGTGAAACAAAGTTTAAAACTCACTGTGAGGAGGGGCCCCATCCATGTGCTGGTCAAAGAAAAATAGATCTGTTTACGGTATACTGGCATTTATATTCTGTATGGTTTTATTTTTGGCAGAACTGTCTATTCCCGGTATGTACTCGGATTCTGCCCTCCCTTCTTCTGTCTCTGCAGATAATATATCTGCAGATGTATTATCTGAAACATCCCCACACAACAAAAAAGCAGATGTTATGGCCGAGGTATCGGAAAACGTCGGCGTTGAAGCTTCTGCTGATATTTCATCCCTTACAGCAAATACATTGTCTCTTAAGGTTTTATCTCTAAAATATATCTATCTGAAGACAATTCTTTTATATATACCGCTCATCCTGTGGACAGCATTGACTGTTCTGTTAAAGGGCGGATATATCAGCAGAATGTATCTGATTCTATTTATCCATAATTCGGACGGCGAGAAAGGAAAAGCAGCAAGCATTTAATGGCATATTAAAATTGAATAAGAAAAGGGGATAACCTATGAAGCCAGGAAAGAAAATGCTTGCTGCTATTTTTATAACATTAGCAGTTTTTATTTATATTGCAGTTTTTGGAATCGGAAGTGCTGTCAAAGGTGTATTTGACATGCGTTATGGTATTGACATCCGCGGAGGTGTGGAAGCTGTTTTTGAACCTCAGGGGCTGAACCGTAAGCCTGCAAGCCAGGAGCTTGAGTCAGCCAGAGAGGTCATTGAGACCAGGCTGGATAACCAGAATATTTCCGACCGTGAAGTGACAGTGGACAAAAATGCAGGTTACATTATTGTACAGTTTCCCTGGAAATCCAGTGAGACGAATTTCAATCCGGAAGATGCCATTAAGGAATTGGGAGAAATGGCAGAGCTTACCTTCCAGGACGAAAAGGGAAATGTACTGGTCGAAGGTAAGAATGTTATCAGCGCAACTCCGGAAGCGGATACCTCAGGAGTCACAAGGGGATACCTGGTAGCGCTTAAATTCAATGCCAAAGGAGCCAGGGAATTTGAGAAAGCTACCGGAAAGCTTGTTGGCCAGAGAATGAGTATTTACATGGATAAAACCCTTATCTCCAGTCCCAAGGTAGAGACACAGATTTCCGGGGGGAACGCTGTTATCACAAACCTTGGAAGTTATAATGAGGCAAAGGTGCTTGCAGCTAAAATCAACGCCGGTGCCCTGCCGTTTTCGCTGGAAACAACCAACTTTTCCACTATCAGTCCCACCCTTGGCGGCAATGCTTTAACTATTATGGTGGCTGCCGGAATCACTGCCTTTATCGTAATATGCATTTTTATGATTACGATGTATAAATTACCCGGTGTTGTTGCCTGCATTACTCTGATACTGCAGGTCATATTGCAGATGCTGGCCATTTCCATTCCGCAGTTCACGCTGACACTGCCGGGAATTGCCGGTATCATCCTCACTCTTGGTATGGCTGTGGATGCTAATATCATTATTTCGGAACGTATCTCCGATGAACTTAAGAAAGGAATGCAAATCAAGGGAGCCATTATATACGGATATAAGCACGCATTTACATCGGTATTGGACGGAAATGTAACGACAGCGATTGTGGCTGTAATTCTGATGATATTCGGCTCCGGTTCCATGCTAAGCTTTGGTTACACACTCTTAATCGGTATGATCGTAAATATTCTGGTCGGAGTAACCGTTTCCAAACAACTCCTTTTATCGGTCATTGAATATAACCGTTGGTATAATGAGAAGTGGTTCCGTATAAGAAAAACCAAAAAGACAATACCTTTTTACCAAAAGAAATATATATTTGCCATCATTTCCGGCACTATTATCCTGGCCGGTATTGCAGGCTGCTTTATAAAGGGTGTTAGGCTGGATACACAGTTCACCGGAGGTGCAGTATTAAGCTATACGGTATCGGAAGGTGCTGATACCGGTAAAATTCAGGACGCTATCCAAAAACAGACCAGCAGACCTGTTACAGTACAGATTAAAGAAGATAATGTGACCGGCATTAAGAGGCTTTCCGTTACTCTTGCCGGAAATGCAGGAATGTCACCTGGCGACCAGAAAGCACTCACAAACGCTATAAACAGCACCTCGGACAAGATTGATGCAAAGCTGGCGCAGACCTTTGTGGTAGAACCTTATATCGGTGCGAAAGCGCTTAGGAATGCCGGTCTTGCCATTATACTGTCTTCGGCTTTTATTTTAGTATACGTATGGATAAGGTTTTCGGCATTATCAGGCCTTCCGGCCGGAATAACATCCCTGGTCGCGCTGATGCATGATGCCCTGGTGGTATTCTTTGCCTTTGTACTTTTCGGCATTCCATTAAATGATGCCTTTGTAGCGGTTATTCTTACGATTATCGGATACTCCATGAACGATACCATCGTAATCTATGACAGAATCCGTGAGAACCGAAAAAAAGCAGGCAAACTGCCCGTAGTAGACCTCGTAAATGAAAGCACCACACAAACTCTTGGCCGTTCCATCAACACCTCTTCCACCACCGGAATTTGTGTGCTCATTATTTTAATTGCTTCACTCATATTCCATATTGATTCTATTACGGAATTCTCGCTTCCTATGTTTTTTGGTATAGTTACCGGATGTTATTCCTCTATCTGTGTGGCAGGCACCCTATGGGCAATGTGGGAGAAACGGAAAGAACAAGTCCATGGAATTGATAAAATTCATTGAATAAGGTTAAACTCCTTTTAATTGACAGAAAATTTCGACAAGCTTATAATAGTAAGATGCGCACAAACCTTTAAAAGGAGTTTACACCATGTCATTTCATACAATTTTATACCACGAAATCAGAGAGGCGGCGGTTTTTGATCCCTCCCATCCCTCTCCCATTGAGGTGAAGCAGGACTATACGGATGCTCTTCCCTCCCTTTTATTTGTTACTCTGGAAAATTTCAAAGAACAGATGAACTATCTGAAAAAACAGGGAGCCCATACCTTAACCTTAGACGAAGTACGGGATTTTTATTATCAGGACAAAAGCCTGCCGGATAAAAGTATTCTTATTACTTTTGATGACTGCTACCAGGCATTAAAGCGCTATGCCTATCCAATCCTTAAGGAATACGGATTTCATGCGGTTGTGTTTACGGTTACAGGGTGGTTAAATACTAATCCTGCAGACTTTACTCCTGAAAGGTCCGTCTGCCTGACAGAGGAAGACTTGACCCCTATGGCGGATGTATTCGAATATGCCAACCATACCCACCACTTTCATACCAGAAGCAGTATTCAGACAGGCCGTATTATGACAGAAACAGATGAAGCCTTTGCCGCCGATCTTGCCGCCTGCAACCGGTATCCCCTTATTTCTGCAAAAGATACATTTGCCTATCCTTTTGGTTTATTGGAAGAGAGGAATGTAAAGCTTCTTAACAGGGAACACTTTAAACTGGCTTTTACCTGTATTAATGGAAGTAACGAAAAGGATACGAATCCTCTGCTTTTAAAGAGAAATGTAATTCCATATTCTGCAGATATAGACACTTTTAAGACCCTTGGAGGATTATTATGAAAAAAATATTTACAGTACTTTTACTGTCAGCTCTTCTTCTGACCGCCTGCCAGAGTACCAAAAAGCAGCCCGAAAAAGAGCTTACCTTTGGTATATTGCCGGCAGAATCTGCTATTCCTATTATTCTGGCAAAAGAAAAGGGATTTTTTGAAGACGAAGGTCTCAACGTGACGATTAAATCCTTTTCTTCTCCAAATGACCGCAATGTAGCGGTACAGGCCAAGGAATTGGACGGAGTAATCGGAGACGTTATGACCGAGGCAGCCTTTTACGAAAATGGATTAAAGCTTAAGATTACTTCTGATATCAACGAAGACTTTAAGATCCTCTCTTCTCCGGATTCCGGAATCACGGATATGAAGGGGCTTGACGGCAAGAAGGTCAGCCTGGTTCCTAATTTTATTCTGGAGTATATTATGGACAAATTCGCCGAGGAAAACGGCTTTACTTATGAAATAGTAGAAATCCCTTCCTTT
Source organism: Anaerocolumna xylanovorans DSM 12503 (assembly GCF_900143645.1). GTDB lineage: Bacteria > Bacillota > Clostridia > Lachnospirales > Lachnospiraceae > Anaerocolumna > Anaerocolumna xylanovorans. The sequence continues at coordinate 287,786 of NZ_FRFD01000011.1, forward strand.
TCCGGCCGTTCAGAAGCTCTTTTGTCCAATCAGGTTGATGGCGTAGTATTTACAGAGCCCCAGGCCGGTATGCTGGCAGCCCAGGGTGCCCATCTTCTTGGAAGCTCCAGAGATGCAGGCATTAAGGGCGGTGCACTGCTCTTTACCGAGACTGCTTTAACAGAAAAGCCCGACAGCGTGAAAGCCTTCTACAAAGCTTACAATAAAGCGGTCGAATATATGAATACCACCAAGGTTTCGGAGTTTGTATCCATACTGACGGACTACCAGTTCCCGGAAGCAATCGGCACCTATCTTAGCAATCTGAAAAAAGCCTATGAGCCTGCCGGAACTATCGATAAATCCCAGTTTGAGGATATAATCAAGTGGACAAAGGAAAAGGGGCAGATAACAAAGGATTATACTTATGAGGAGTTAACTGACTTTTCTTTCCTTCCTCAATGAGTTTCTTCCTTAGACCAGGGCACCAGAACCTCCTCCATAATATCCAAGAGGACAAATAAGAAGATTCCAAGAAGCCCCAGAGCCAGTATTCCGCAAAACATCTCCCTGTAATTCATCTTTGTCCAGGCACTTAGTATAAAGTAACCAATTCCATACTTCGTGGCATAATTTTCCGCAAAGAATAATGAAGCCAGGGAGATGCCAAGACTGATGCGAAGGCTTGAAAAAATATAAGGCAAAATGGCAGGTATTATCAGATAACGCAGATTCTTCAAAGGAGTCGCCTGATAGCCTGCCATTACTTTATAGAAAATCTTTGGTATCTGATCCGCTCCGTCCCTTATGGCAAGAATAATCTGAAATACAATGATCCAGATAACAAGCAATATCTTTGAGAGGTTACCCAGGCCGAAAAGCAGCATAAATACAGGCAAAAAGGCCACCTTTGGTATCGGATAAATAAAATATACAAAGGGTGAGAAGAGCTTTCTTAAGCCTTTGGAGGCACTTAAAGCAATACCTGCAGGAACTCCGATCAGCAAAGACACTCCCACTGCCGTTCCTACCCTGGCAAGGCTCGCCAAAAGATGCCAGATAAGCCTGTTTCCTACATTCGGGAAGTATAAGAAGGTCAGATAAGGGGAAGGAATCGTATGGTTCTTAACTGTGAGGTACAAAATCTCCCACAACAGTAAAAAGCTAAGCAGCCCCCAAAGAAGTTCACCTGCCTTATTCTTTCTCCGCCCTCTATAATGCCTCTTTATTTTCTCTGTCATGAATCCATCCCTCCTGCTGCTTTCTTCTTTCGCTTCTATCCCCTTTTTACATTAACAGCCATGCATAACGCAAGCCTGCCAGTAGATTGCTTGCACTCTACACGATACTGCCTAAGTAGAAAATGAAAATTGATTTTTAATTTTCACATTAAGAGTTCTTTTAAATAAATGCACTGCTCATAAAATGCGAGATCCTTTCTCTGCTGCTTTCTTAAATAACAGGGATTATCAATGGTAAGTACAGAACCCTCCCCATTCAGCAAAAGAATCTTTTCTCCTAAAAGCAGCGCTTCTTCTATATCATGGGTGACAAAAAGCAGTGTTGCCTGAAGCTTTTGCTGCTGCTTTCTGATAAGCTCCTGGATGCTCTCCTTCGTAACAGTGTCCAAAGAAGAGGTGGGCTCGTCCATCAGTAATAAATCCGGTTCACCGATCAACCCTCTGGCAAGGGCAGTCCTTTGCCGTTCTCCTCCGCTTAGCTGATGAGGGTACTTATCTTTAAGTTCTGTTAGTCCAAGTTCTTCTAGAAGCTTTATTACCCGCTCTTCCATCCCATTCTTATCTTTCCCATTGGACATTTTTAACGGCATTAAAGCCGCCTGGTATACTGTCTGCCAGGGAAAAAGTGCCAGCTCCTGAAACATAATTGCCGTTTCTTTTCTTGTACCTTTTAAAGGTTTCGAAAGGATCTCAATGCTTCCTTCTTTCGGCCTTAAGAAACCGGCTGCCAAATTCAGCAATGTACTTTTACCCGTTCCTGACTGGCCGATAAGACTGTAGGAGGAACCTTTTTTTAATTCAAGGTTTACATTCTTTATTACCGGTTTGCCGCCATAGTCAAAGGATACATTCCTAAGCCTTGCCAGTATCCCGCTGCCGTCTATAAGTCTTTGGTCCACATTCTCATTCATATTAATTCCTTTCGCGAATATCAAATCTTTGATTTGATATTCCTGAATAAGCAGTTGAAAAAACAGTTTTTTGTTTTTCAATAATTCACATTATCCTATTTTATATTTTTATTATCGGTACCCCTTAGCCCTCTTATGAATAGTATAAAAAGACCCGATTATTTTATCTGAAGGAAGGTTTACAAAATGTCCATGTTATTTGTCTCCCTGTTAAAAATTCTGCATATTGCAGTGCTGAATATCATATTAAGTTTTGATAATATTAGCGTAATTGCATTCGTCGCAGGAAATCTGAACGAGTACAACAGAAAAAAAGCCTATTTGTCGGGCTTTACCCTATCCCTTGTATTCTCTATCCTGTTTACTTCCATTATCAGTGTCCTTATGGAAATCAAGTGGCTTCCCATCCAGCCTCTGGGAGGTTTCCTGCTAATCAAAATCACCTATGATATGCTAAAGGCCAGTTCTGCAAAATCCGGCCAAAAGGATGGGGAATATAAAGTAAACTATGATATGAAACTTTCAAGAGCCATTATAAAACTTACCTTTATAAGTCTCTCCTTAAGCTTTGATAACATACTGGCTATCGCAGGTGCTGCCGATGGGGATATCAGGATTATATCTCTTGGCCTGCTTCTTAGTCTGCCCATTCTTTTAATCAGCTGCCGCTATTTTATGAGTTTGTTGAAGCGTTATATCATAATACTTTATTTTTGCGGGGCTGTATTAGTCCATACCTCTCTGGAAATGATTTTTTCTTATCCTCTGATATTTAACATTCTTCCGCCATACCTTCACACTATATTATCTCTTGCAGCTTCCATGGCTCTTTTGATTTACGGGGTATACCGGTTAAAAAAAAATAAAAACAGCACAATAGAAGATATCGCATAAAAATAGATATCCTCCGGGAATACTAATGCTGTAGCTTGCAAAGTCTATGTACCATCCAGAAAAGAGGTCAAATCAAAAATGGAAAAAAATTATACCGACGGTCCTGAAATTCCTTTGGGTCTTGGAATGGCCCTGGCGCAGAATCTAAATGCCATGAATTATTTTGCTTCCCTTGATGATAGCGGCAAACAGCAGGTTATTAACGGAACCCACAGTGTCAGCTCCAAATCGGAAATGAAGCAGTATGTATCCAATCTGGCAGAAGAAAATAGTTTTCGTTAAGGTACTCCTATCAGTTGAAACTCTTCTTAAATTGGGATATACTTTTATAGGATATCCCAATTTGCTGTATATAGGCACCTATGTATATAAATATACATGTTTATAACAGATTCACGAAAGGAGTCAACATGGTAGAAGTATCCAATTTATATCCTAATGATAAAAAAGAATTATATGCACTTTTAAATTCCCAATTAAAGGCGCTTCTTGATAACGAACCCGATGTAATAGCGGGACTCTCAAATGCCTCTGCTTTACTGATGGGTGCCTTAAAAGATATTAACTGGTCAGGGTTTTATCTGATGAAAAGAGGCGAGCTGCTTCTTGGACCCTTTCAAGGCAAAACTGCATGCGTACATATTGCTGTTGGCAGAGGTGTCTGCGGCAGTGCCGTACTAAAAGATGAAGTCCAACTGGTCACTGACGTCCACGAATTTCCGGGGCATATTGCCTGTGACAGCGCCTCCCGTTCCGAAATTGTAATCCCGATTCATTACAATGGTACAATTACCGGTGTACTGGATATTGACAGCCCTTTAACCTGCCGCTTCGACTTAAATGATAAGGAAGGGCTTATGGAATTTGTCACAATCTTAGAGGAACTCCTTGACTGGTCTTTCTCTTAATGTATTTTGACTACTTCTCCCTGGTTTTTGTAGATGGAATCAGCCGGAACAAAGCCTCTTACCATGGATAGGGGATATACATGGGCACCTTTTCCGATAACCGTACCGGGATTGAGTACGCTGTTACAGCCTACCTCCACGTTATCTCCTAACATAGCTCCCATTTTCTTAAGCCCTGTTGCAAGCTTTTCCCCCTGACAGTTTATGGTCACAAGCGTCTTATCAGATTTTACGTTAGAGGTAATGGAACCGGCTCCCATATGTGCTTTAAAACCAAGGACGGAATCTCCCACATAATTGTAGTGGGGGACCTGTACCTTATTAAAGAGAATTACATTCTTAAGCTCTGTGGAATTTCCTACAACGGCTCCCTCTCCAACGATGGCACTTCCCCGGATAAAGGCACAGTGCCTTATCTCTGCCTCTTTCCCAATAATGGCAGGACCTCCGATAAAAGCAGTGGGTGCTATTTTAGCAGATTTGGCAACCCATATATCTTCCCCTCTTTTTTCATATTCTTCTGTATTAAGCCTTTCTCCCAATTTACGGATAAACTCCCCGATACCGGATAATACTTCCCACGGATATTCTGCCTCTTCAAAAAGCTCCGCAGCAATTGTCTGGCTTAAGTCATAATTATTTTTTATTTTGAGTTCTTCGTACATATTAATATCCATACCTTTCCTGTACCTGCAAACTTTGGGCCTCAGGCACAAATTTGCGTGTGAAATGTTTCCTAATCGTTATCTTTTCTTATAAAAGGCGGAGCTATTATCAAAATACTGTTTTAAACCATACTGGTTATTTAGTCCCTTTACACCGTTTGTCATCCGGGCCACAAATCCCTCCAGCTTGCCCATATATTCTTCTTCCGTAATCTCTCCCTGGGCAACCATGGTAAGCCCCTTTTCCCAGCTTGCAGTAAGCTCTGCATTTAGCAGGGATTTAATCGAGGAATTTACCACATCGTATATCATTTCCCCAAGCAGGCTTGGTGTTATAATCTGCGTTTTCTTATTAAGTGCCAGATAATCGATCTTTACGAGTTTATTCAGGATTTCTGCCCTGGTGGCACTGGTTCCGATTCCGCTGCCCTTAATCTGGGCCCTTAACTCTTCGTCTTCAATAAGCTGCCCTGCATTTTCCATTGCAAGGATCATAGAACCGGAATTGTATCTCTTAGGCGGAGCGGTTTCTCCTTCCTTGATCGACATTGCTTTGACAGGAAGAAGCATCCCTTTCTTTAGATTCTTTACCACCTCCAGAAAGCCTGCATCAAAGCTTTCCTCTTCGGCTTCTTCCTTTTCATCCTTATTCCTGGTATTTCCCTCTGTGACCGCTTCCTTTCTCTTATCAAAGGAATTGGTAATCACCTTAAGATACCCTTCTTCTAAGAGAATACGGAAGGAGAAAAAGAATTTCTCTTTTCTTTGCTCTGTAGTCAGGCTGATTTTCTGGTAGACTGCCGGAGGATAGAAGATGCTTAGGAACCTTCTGGCAATTATTTCATATACCTTAACGGCAGTAGGAGAAAGGGAATTTAATGCCTGAAAGCCTTGTCCGGTAGGAATAATGGCATAATGGTCCGTTATCTGCTTGTCATTTACATATCTGGTTCTTGCGATATTCTGATAACTTTTTTTCTCCATTACCTCTGCCGCATAGTCCCTTACTACCGCAAAATTCCTTAATCCGCCGATATTTTTATAGATCTCCTTGGCAACTGCCGTTGATAAGACCCTGGCATCGGTTCTGGGATAGGTAACCAGCTTCTTTTCATAAAGCTCCTGGGTAATCTTAAGAGTTTCATCCGGGCTGATTTTAAAAAGTCTGGAGCAATCATTCTGAAGTTCGGCGAGATTAAATAACAGGGGAGGATTCTTATTCTCCTTCTTTTTTTCAATGGCTGTGATTTCTGCCAGAAGCTTATCATCTTCTGTCATAGTATCGGTGTAGGTATTTTTCCCGTTTTCCTGCTTTTCTGTGAAAACCGGCTCCCTGCCAATCAGTTCTTCTATTAATTTTTCGGCACTTCCCTTTTCCCGAAAGCCATTCTCTTTATATAATAAGGGAGAATTATAATATTTAGAACCCTCCACGGCTCTGAATTCTCCATCAAGGGTCCTGCCGGAAGCCTCCAGGGTATTCAAAACCCGGTAAAAGGGAGTCTTTACAAAATCCCTGATTTCTCTTTCTCTTCTTACTACCATTCCAAGGACGCAGGTCATAACCCTGCCCACGGATATGGCAGACCATTTCTTTTCCTGAAGGTAATTCGTGATATTCTGCCCATACTTTAAAGTGAGAACCCTGGAAAAATTAATTCCCATCAGGTAATCCTCTTTTGCTCTTAAATAAGCGGCAGAGGCCAGATTGTCATAGGCAGTTAAAGGCTTCGCTTCTCTGATGCCACGAAGAATCTCCTCCTCTGTCTGGGAATCGATCCAAACCCTTTTCTTTTCTTTATTTCCCGGCACCTTTGCCATCTGGTCCACAAGGCGGTATATGTATTCTCCTTCTCTACCGGAGTCGGTACAGACATAGATACAGCTGACATCTTCTCTGTTCAGCAGGCCCTTTACCACAGAAAACTGCTTACTGACAGAGGGAATCACCTCATAACGGTACTCTTTTGGCATAAATGGAAGTGGCTCCAGATTCCAGCGCTTTAGAGCGGCATCATAGGTTTCCGGATAGCTCATGGTTACCAGGTGTCCGACGCACCAGGTAACCAGGGAGGCATCGGATTCCATGTAGCCGTCTCTTTTTTTGAAGTCTTCTTTTAAGGCTTTGGCAAATTCCTGCGCCACACTGGGTTTTTCTGATATATATAAATTCTTAGACATGCATAATCCAACTTTCTACCGGTATCAAATAAAATTCATTTCTTTATCATAGCATATTTTTGCCCCGATGAAAAGACGTACTTCCGGCCATAGGAGCTAGAATAAGAAAGAGTCTGGCCTGCCAGACTCTGGCGCTGATGCGCCGTCACGCAGTGACAACTTCCCTGGCGCATCATGTGCATCCCGCCCGTGGGGCTTTTTATCTTATAGGGCGTAATTTCCTATAAGATAAGAAAGAGTCTGGCCTGCCAGACTCTAGCGCTGATGCGCTGTCACGCAGTGACAACTTCTTTGGTGCATCATGTGCATCCCGCCCGTAGGGCTTTTTATCTTATAGGACGTAACTTCCTATAAGATAAAAAATCTTGGCAGCACCAGGATGCCGCCAAGATTTTTTATTTGTTTGCACTCATAACTTTTCTTCCGTATTTGATGAGTTTAAGGGAATCCCTCCAGCGTCCTTCACTGGTGGAATTCATGATTACTGACAGCACAAGCCCTGAATCTGTCCGGGCGGCAGATATCAGGCATCTTCCGGCAAGTCCTGTTGTACCGGTCTTTAGACCGATAACATGGGAATCATACCACATACTGTCCTTATTAATAAGGGCATTGGTATTCCATAAGGGTAACGCCCTGCCGTTAACCATCTTTATGGTAGCTGTCCTTTCCTTGGCAATCTTGGTTATTGTTTCACTTTTAATGGCTTTCAGGCCGATTTTTGCCATGTCGTAGGCAGTGGAATACTGCCCGATCGCATCATAGCCGTCAGGAGATATAAAGCAGGAATTTTCAGCCCCTAATCTTCTTGCCTTATCATTCATAAGGCGGGTAAATTCCCTGATGGCCGCCATTTCATCGGCCTTGTTATCCTTAAGGGACTTTCTTCCCGTATAGACTGCCAAAGCATAAGCTGCATCGTTACCGGAGGGTAACAGCATTGCCTCCATAAGATTGTAGACCTTAAGTTTGTCCCCGGCTCTTAAACCGGCTCTGGAAGAATCGTAAGGTATCATGCTGACTTCCTTCCCTACTTTCACCATCTCACTGGTCTTACACCAGTCAAGTACGACCAGTGCCGTTAAAAGCTTTGCCGTACTGGCTGGAAATATCGGTTCAAGAGCATTCTTATGATACAGAACTTTTCCGTCTTCTGCATCCACTAAAACGGCTGCCTTGGCATCAACCGAAATTTCCGGATTGCTTACAGAAAGTGCTTCCTTTACCTCTTCGCTGCATTTCATAGCAGGAATATAGGACATATAATCCACAGAACCGCCGTCAGAAATCAACGGCAGGTTATCATCTGCCTTTGCATAAACGGCTCTTACTTCATAAATGTTATTTCCTATAAGCGGTATTGCATAAAAAAGATTATGAATGAAAACAGTAAAGCATAATAAGATTATTATAACGTTTGATATTTTTTTCATTACAAGCTCCTGTTAAAAGCTTATACCCATTTTCTGATACCCAGTATTAATATTCTCCAAAATTGTTTAAAGTATGTTTTCTCCTCGATAATTTTACCACTATACTTTTAACCCTATATTCGATATAATATTCCTATTAACACAATGAAGGAGAAATTTATGGACGAATATCAGATATTCAGTGATTCTTCCTGTGACACACCAAAAGAACTGCTGGACTTACACCATATAACTCTGGTACCTTTTTATATTACGTTTGATTTAGAACACTATTATAAAGAAAATGAAGAAATAAGCAACGAAGAATTCTATCTAAGGCTAACGAAAGAAAAGGTATTTCCCAAGACTTCACTTCCCTCCATCATGGATTATTTCCATGCCTTCGAAAAGGAAATTGTGAAAGGAAAAAACATTCTCTGCCTGTGCCTTACCCAAAAATTCAGCGGCTCTTATCAGGCAGCCGTAAACGCCAGAGAACTCCTGATAGAAAAATATCCTGACAGCAAGATACATATTGTAGATTCCATACAGGCTACTGCAGGCCAGGGAATCCTGCTGATGCAGGCAGCATACTTAAAAGAAGCCGGCTATTCGCTGGAAGAAAGCGTAGACCGTCTGGAAAAAATCAAAAAAACAACACGAATCATGTTTACGGTAGATACCCTGGAATACCTTGCAAAGGGCGGGCGAATCGGAAAAGTAGCTTCCCTGGCTGGTACTATGCTTAACATAAGACCTATGATTCAATTAAAGGATGCCGAGCTTATCCCCTACTCCAATATCAGGGGACGCAAAAAATCCCTGGATAAGATCCTTTCCATGACAGAAGAATACTTTACAGACAATAACGAGCGTTACGAAGATTATGATTTCTGCCTGGCAAATGCCACTACCCTTGATGATACAAGGGCTGTTCAGGCACAGCTTGAGAGCCTTATCGGAAGACCCATTACATACCCGGTATTTCAGATAGGTGTAACCATCGGTACGAATACCGGTCCCGGTGCTGTAGGTGTCTGTTTTGTAAGAAAGTTTGATAGGTAATCCTTTCGGATTTCTTCAACCTAGCTTCCATGCAATATCCCAGGCTCGCCGGTAGATTGTTTGCAATCTGCACGATACTGCTCCAATAAAATTTGAAAAATGCCTTGCTTTCTTGTAACCAACATCTGGTGAGAAAGCAAGGCATTTTCTATTCTATTATTTCTTATTTATAAAGCGGGTATTTTTCAGTTAAAGACCTTACAAGCTCCATAGCCTCTGCCTTGTTCTTGTCCACATCTGCAATTAACAGACTGATAGCTTCTGCAATAACATCCATATCCGGGGCCTTCATACCTCTTGTTGTAACCGCAGGCGTTCCAAGGCGGATACCGCTGGTAACAAAAGGTGATGCGGGATCATTTGGAATGGTATTCTTGTTACAGGTTATATTTGCTGCATCCAACAGCTTTTCAGCTTCCTTACCGGTAACACCTTTATTCTGAAGGTCAACTAACATTAAGTGGTTGTCCGTTCCTCCTGAAACAATCTGAAAGCCCCTTTCGGTAAGCCCCTTGGAAAGAGCCTGTGCATTTTCGATAATATTTCCTGCATATACCTTAAAAGAGGGATCAAGAGCTTCTTTAAAACATACCGCTTTTGCTGCTATTACATGCATCAGGGGGCCTCCCTGAATTCCCGGGAATACCGCCTTATTAAGCTTATGCTCTTCTGCGAATTCCGCGCTGGATAAAATCATACCGCCTCTTGGTCCTCTTAAGGTCTTATGCGTGGTGGTAGTAGTTACATGAGCATAGGGAATAGGGCTTTCATGATAGCCTGCTGCTACCAGTCCTGCAATATGGGCCATGTCCACCATAAGGTAAGCACCTGCTGCATCTGCAATTTCCCTGAAACGTTTAAAATCTATCTTTCTGGCATAAGCACTGGCACCTGCCACGATTAATTTCGGTTTCACACTAAGAGCAATTTTCTCAAGCTCCTCATAGTCAATAAAGCCTTCATCATTTACTCCGTAGGGCACAATGTTAAAATAGCTTCCGGACATATTAACCGGACTGCCGTGTGTTAAGTGTCCGCCATGGGCAAGATTCATCCCCATAACTGTATCACCGGGTTTAATCAATGCGAAAAATACTGCCATATTTGCCTGTGCACCGGAATGAGACTGAACATTGGCATAAGTACAGCCAAACAGCTCCTTTGCACGCTGGATAGCCAGATTTTCTGCGATATCAACGAATTCGCAGCCGCCATAATACCTCTTGCCCGGATATCCTTCTGCATATTTATTCGTAAGAGGGCTTCCCATAGCAGCCATTACTGCCTTGCTGACAAAATTCTCGGAAGCAATCAGCTCAATATGATCTTCCTGCCTGCCGATTTCCTTCTGGATAGCCTCGGCAAGTTCTGTGTCAAATCCCACAACTTCATCAAAAGAATACATCTTTTTACCTCCATTGGCCTTTTAGCAGTATTATATCACAGCAAATCTATTATTAAAAGCGATATTTCACCCTATTGTAAATAAGCTGTGCTTATAAACGCGAATAATTATGCATCTTTCAAATTAGCTCTTAATCCCCTGGAGCATTAACTTTACCGTTTCTTTCAGCATCTCTTCACAATATCCGTGTTCCTCTATATAATGCTCCCTTCTGGGAATTACTCTCTGTGCAATACCAAAAGCTGCATTGACCAGCACATCCGCCGCAAATTCCGGATTTTCCACCTTTTTTATACTGCCGTCCTTCATCCCCTCCAAAAACATCCGGTATATTCCCATATCCTTATTCTTATTAAACTGTATATATTCACTGGCTTCCTCTGACTCCGGGTAGCTGTCGGTAAAGTACTGGTCAAATTCATCCAGAAAACGAATCTCTTCTCTGCTGCTTATCAGCTTTTCCGCAAACAAATCCATTCCTTTCTCAAGCTTTTGGAAGCCGTTTTGAAGGTCTTTCTGCTCTATAAGAGTTCCTTCTATCGAATCTTTTAAGCTGCTAAGAATATCCTTTGCAATATAAAAGGCAATCAGCTCCTTGCCCGTAAAATGCCGGTACAGGGTGCTTCTTCCTATCCCTGTCTTTTTAGCAATATCCTTCATCTCCGTCTCACGTATTCCCTTTGTTAAAAAAAGCTCTCTGGATACCTCCAATATCTTCTTATCCATCTCATCTAATACCTTTGGCATTATTCTCTCTCCGTCCCATGTACTTATCCCTGCACATCCTTGAATTATTTTCTTCATTATAGGAGGTGCCATATTCATTTGTCAACCCGTTAAAAACAGCCCCGGAAAACGCATGAAGGAACTTATTGCAAATAACCAGATGATTTGGACTTATATTTAGGAATTTTCTATTGAAATGTTTCTAATGACACTTAAATGGCAGAAACTGTGACCTGGTAAAATTATACCATTGTTTGAGCTCACAGCGCTGCCTATTAGTAACTTTCAGCGAGTTTGGTATAAATTTGCATGTTAGGGAACAGTTGCTGGCGTTTTAGTGGAATTTGGAACGTTGAACGAGAAAATGAATAAATGTAAGTCCAAATCATCGTCATTTTATCAATACATCCTTCATACGTTTTCCGCGAGTATTTCCCCGCAATGCCTGTCCGCTGGAATAATATTTGTATTTTATGTATTTGTGATATAATACTATTAGATTATTCCCATAATCGTTTCCGCACTTAAGCAAAATTCCACCAGAAAGGACAATATTATGGACTTCGTAACATTAGGAAAAACAGGAATTACCGTTAATAAAAACGGCTTTGGTGCGCTGCCTATCCAAAGAATCACAAAGGAAGAGGCTGCCCGCCTGCTAAGAAAATCCTATGACAAAGGCATACGTTTTTTTGATACCGCCCGCTTTTATACAGACAGTGAAGAAAAAATCGGTTATGCCTTAAAGGATGTAAGAGAAAATATTTATATCGCCTCTAAGACAATGACTACAAAAGCAGAGGAGTTCTGGAATCAGTTACATACAAGCTTAAAGGAATTGCAGACGGATTATCTGGATTTATACCAATTCCACAATCCTTCCTTTTGTCCCAAACCAGGTGACGGAACAGGACTGTATGAAGCAATGCTAGAAGCCAGGGAAATGGGACTTATACGCCACATCGGTATCACCAATCATAGAATAGCTGTTGCAAGGGAAGCCATCGAGTCCGGTCTTTATGAGACCTTACAGTTTCCTTTCAGCTATCTTTCCACAGAAAAAGAGCTGGAGCTTGTTAAGCTATGTAAGGAACATGATATGGGCTTTATTGCAATGAAAGCCCTGTCCGGGGGACTGATTACAAAATCCGCCGCCGCGTACGCTTATCTGGCACAATTTGATAATGTACTTCCCATCTGGGGTGTTCAAAAGGAGGAGGAACTGGACGAATTCCTGTCCTATATTGATGCTCCGCCGTCACTTGACAAAGAACTGATGGCTATCATTGATAATGACCGTAAAGAGCTTGGCGGTGATTTCTGCCGGGGCTGCGGCTATTGTCTGCCATGTCCCAAGTCAATTGATATTCCCACCTGCGCCAGAATGTCCCTGCTAATCAGAAGAGCTCCCTTATCCGTCTATCTGAATTCCGAGCATCAGGATAAGATGGCTAGAATCAAAGAATGTATTAACTGCAATCACTGTAAAAACCACTGTCCTTACGGATTGGATACCCCCTCCCTTTTGACGGCCAACCTAAAGGATTATGAAACTTTTATCCATTAGAGATGACATCTCCTTGACTTCTTTCCGGCAAAATGATATATTCAAATTACAGCAGGACACGTGTCCCGCGCATAGTTCCGTTAACTATCATTAAGTAAAGGAGAATACTTATGGATGTTGAAAAACTATTATCTGAAATGTCATTGGAGGAAAAAGCATCTTTGTGTTCAGGAGCTGACTTCTGGCACACAAAGAGCATTGAGAGGCTTGACATACCAAATGTAATGGTATCGGATGGTCCTCATGGACTTAGAAAGCAAGCCGATGAAACCGACCACCTTGGCCTGTCAGAAAGCGTGAAAGCAGTCTGCTTTCCCGCAGCTTCTGCTCTGGCCTGCTCCTTTGATACAAATCTTATAAATACCATCGGAGAAGCCCTGGGAGATGAGTGCCAGGCAGAGTCCGTATCCACCTTATTGGGGCCTGGGGTTAACATGAAACGTTCCCCTCTTTGCGGACGTAATTTTGAATATTATTCCGAAGATCCCTATCTTGCCGGTAAGCTGGCAGCTTCTCTGGTAAAAGGTATACAAAGTAAGGGTATCGGTACCAGTGTAAAACACTTTGCCGTTAATAACCAGGAATACCGCAGAATGAGTATCAGTGCTGTGGCAGATGAGAGAACTTTAAGAGAGATTTATCTTGCTGCCTTTGAAACAATCGTAAAAGAAGCGAATCCTACTACTCTTATGTGTTCCTATAACCGTATCAACGGTGTCTATTCCTGTGAAAATGACTGGCTGCTTAACAAAGTCCTTCGCGATGAATGGGGGTTTGAAGGCCTGGTTATGACTGACTGGGGTGCCATGAATGACAGAGTAGCGGCACTAAAAGCAGGCCTTGACCTTGAAATGCCAGGCTGTAGAGGAATCCGTGACAAAGAAATCGTGGAAGCTGTCCAAAGCGGCGAACTGTCAGAAGAAGTACTTAATACTGCCGCCAGACGCGTACTTAATCTTGTAAAACACTACTATGATAATAGAAAAGAAAATGCCGTATACGATAAAGAGGCCCATCATGCACTGGCAAGAAGGGCTGCTGCAGAAAGTGCGGTACTGTTAAAGAATGACTCCATCCTGCCCTTAGAGCCTAAGGCAAAAGTTGCTTTTATCGGAAAATTTGCCAAGGTTCCCCGTTATCAGGGCGGCGGTTCCAGCCATATTAACAGCTTTAAGATAACAAGTGCTTTAGACGCTGTTAAGGACATCACAGAAGTAACCTATGCACAGGGCTATGATACGAAGGAAGATAAAGTAGACGAAGCGATGTTAAAAGAGGCCATAAAGGCTGCTGCGCAAGCAGAGGTAGCCGTTATTTTCGCCGGTCTTCCCGATGCTTTTGAAAGCGAAGGTTATGACAGAACCCATATGGAACTGCCCGAATGCCAGAACCATCTCATTAAAGAGATTGCAAAAGTTCAGAAAAACATTGTTGTTATTCTTCATAACGGTTCACCGGTAAGAATGCCCTGGCTTAATGATATAAAAGGACTTCTTACAGTTTATCTGGGAGGCCAGGCGGTAGGCGGTGCTTGTGTTGATTTGCTTTATGGCAGGGTCAACCCCAGCGGTAAACTTGCTGAAACCTACCCTCTTTCCCTAAAACATAACCCTTCCTACTTAAACTTCCCCGGCACCGAAAAGGAAGTTGTATACAGCGAAGGTGTTTTCATAGGCTACCGCTATTATGATGCCAGGGATTTAGAGGTTCTCTATCCTTTCGGCTATGGATTAAGCTACACCGACTTCGAATACAGTGACCTTAAGGTAACTCCGGACAGCAATTTAAAAGACACGGATACTATTACCGTAACGCTGAAAGTGAAGAATACCGGTAAAGTAACCGGTAAGGAAACGGTACAGTTATATATCCATGACAAAGAAGCTTCTGTACAGCGTCCGGAAAAAGAGTTAAAGGGTTTTGCAAAAGCAGAGCTTGCTCCCGGTGAAGAAAAGGAAGTATCCTTTACACTTGACAGCCGTTCTTTTGCTTATTACAGCAAGGAGTTAGGCGACTGGTATGTGGAAACCGGTGATTTTACCGTAATGATCGGAAAGTCATCCCGTGACATTGTACTCACAAGGGATATTTCTGTTACAGGAACAAAGACGATTCCTTTCGTAGCAGACTGCACCACCACCGTAGGCGATATTATGAAATATGTTAAAAATGCTCAGGAATTAATGCAAAAATACGGCGGTGAACTTACTCCTTCTCTTCCTGCCGATGATGATGGCAGTCTGGGTGAAGGAACTGCAGAGATGATGCGCCAGATGATGGCAGGCACTCCCTTGCATTCCATCATCTCCTTTGGCGGCGAATTTACCTCGAAGGATATACAGAATATAATTGATTCCTTAAACAGTCAGAATTAGCAGAGTTTTTCACTTATATTGAAGAAAATAATTTATACTCCAGAGGCCCTCCTCTTTTAGTAAAAAGGAGGACAGATTATGTTGTCAGGTATGTATGTGTAAAGTGAACATCCTATATACGTTTAACACATACAAACCTGACAATGTGTCTTGAAGTCAGTGTGCGAAGAGAAAACAGACCACTCCTTTTTATCGAACTAAGAAAATGAGATGACCCTTTTTATTAAAATGTATGCTGCTTAAGCCATTCCATAAGTTCTTTAGCATTGCATAACGGATACATAGCAGTGGAATTTAGCGAATTGCTGGTTATTAATAAGAATAAATTCTCCCATGAATTTCTTTTTTCAAATGGCTCCAGTCTCCTGATCCATTTTCTAAAACCTCCGCTAAGAAAATCATCAGCCATAAATCAGGAATATTGTCTCTTAGTAAATAACTATTTAAGTTAAAATAACTTATTATATCTGTTCCAAAATAGCACAATCTGCAGTAACCATGCATTCCATCCCTTTCAGAGTCTTGTCTACCTCATTTATACAGTAAACCCCCGTAATAAAAGAGTGCTTTGCCAGCTCCTCGTTTATCAGCATGCTTAACCTGTCGGAGTTTAATACTTGTGCATCCAGATAGAGCACAGCCTTCACAGCTTTTTCTTTACTAAAAATTTCAATACATCTCATGTTCTGGTTCTATTGATGCCGAAAATTGGGATATTACTATCTTCGCCGATTTCAATACATCTCATGTTCTGGTTCTATCGAGATAGCATATCAAGAACAATTAATATCTTGGAATTTCAATACATCTCATGTTCTGGTTCTATCCGTTGCTGTGCTCTCCATAAGCTACTCTTGTCTTATTTCAATACATCTCATGTTCTGGTTCTATGGTTATTGCCTTGTTTGCGGCATTTACAAAGCGCAATTTCAATACATCTCATGTTCTGGTTCTATTCGTAGTTAAACTCTATCTGGCCAGGTACCTGGCATTTCAATACATCTCATGTTCTGGTTCTATAAATATAACACAGGAGCTATTGCAAGCGGCAGT
>NZ_FRFD01000017.1 GCF_900143645.1 Anaerocolumna xylanovorans DSM 12503
CACGCCGCCAGCGTTCATCCTGAGCCAGGATCAAACTCTCAAATTAAAGTTTAATCATTTCAGAATTAACATTGGCTATTTAGAAGCTTTGGTTTATAACATAAACCAAACTTTAAACAATCGTTAATTTCCGTTAGTCTGTGATGCAAATCACACACTACTTTACTGTTTTTTTAGGTCGTATCATTTCTGATACTGTTCTTTTTCAAAATCCAAAGCCGAAGCTTTCTATTTTGAATGAAATTTTAAAGAAAATTTCAGGGTTGTTTCACTGTTCAGTTATCAAGGTTCTTGTGGACTTTCAAGCTGTTTTTCTTTGATTTTTTCTACCAGCTCGTCAGTGCTTTATTACTATACCATGGAGTCAATTGTTTGTCAACACTTATTTTTAAGTTTTTTTATCAGACATTTTATATTATTTACTGTAAATTATTAGATAATATATAAATCTGATATTCAATTTTCTCATCTGGCATAAATCATATCTTTTCTGTAACCATTGTAGTTCCTGTTTCACTGCCCTGTTTTATAGGCGCTTGGTTATATTACCACATTCATTATTGTGTGTCAATACCCTATTTTTTAAATCATTATCTGATTATTTGCCTTTATTTTAACAGCGCAGGTTCATAGGATACCATCCTTAATGCCAAATGTCAACCTTTTACCACAAATTTAACTTTATTTTTTCATCCTGATAGCTTCTTATCCAATAACCTTCAGCACGAATA
This sequence comes from Anaerocolumna xylanovorans DSM 12503, assembly GCF_900143645.1. Lineage (GTDB taxonomy): Bacteria > Bacillota > Clostridia > Lachnospirales > Lachnospiraceae > Anaerocolumna > Anaerocolumna xylanovorans. The sequence goes on from NZ_FRFD01000017.1 coordinate 732, forward strand.
CATAGGCTCCCTCTTTCTTTGATATCTCAAATTCCTCCAATATCCTGTATTTACTATGGTTATATGACTTATGGACATAATCACGGTTATGGGAATACAGAATTATGATTCCTCCCTTATTTAGATGCTCACTTGTTTTTATGAAAAAGCGCTTATAAAGTTCATAAACCTCATCTTCTTCCCTTTGCCCAACAGCTCTTGGCATGTTTGTAATTATTTCATCAAAGGGATACTCATGCTTAAAATCAAAAAAATTACGGTTAATATAGTATATTTTATCACCGTTGGCAGCTGTATTTTCCTTTGCTCTTTCAATTGCTTCACCAAAAACATCAAGCCCGTACATAGTACCAGCCTTTACTGCGCTATTCCTTTCAATCAGCATGGTTCCCACACCACAAAAAGGATCCAGCACCTGTGCTCCTTCTTTTAAGTAATCCTTTGCAAGAACTGCAACAAGAGCTGCTACGGAGGGTTGTATGCTGGCTGCGATCACATTCTTTCTGTAACGGAACCTTTCATCTGTCAATGTATATAACTTAACAAGTACATTCAGTCTGCCTTCTCTGTTCTCAATCAACCTAAGCTCCCATTCGTAATCGGAGGTACTGTTGATCATCCGCCTGCCGGTAAGCCTCTCTAATTCAGCTGAAAGTTTTTTGGTAAAAGTGCTTCTCTTACTTAAATCCACCTTTGCTTTAAGCTCTATACGAAAATAAAAAGGAGGTAACCCCTCATGTCTTTGCTCTAAAAATGCAAGAAGACTGCTCTCTGCGAGAGCCTTTGCTCCCAAAACGGCATCAAATTCAATATTTCTTATATCCTCTAACATAAATAACAATTCGGAGTAAGTACGCACAGGCAGAATTTTATTCAAATCCTTGCATTCTGCTATAATACCCGCATTGAATTCCTTTGCTTTTACGCCATCTAATTGTCTAAGGGTAGCCTCAGTATGATTCCTGTTTGTCAGCAGAACTACCTGTGAAGGTACCTGATATCCACTAAAAGTATGTTTTTTTACACCCTTTAACTTTCGAATGAGTTGCGATAGAATCCTCATCTCTTCTTCTACATGTTTTTTATTATCACTGCTTAATGTGGTAGCTCCAAGCTCTTCCACCCTTTCTTCAAACTTATCTAAATAACAGGTATAATCAAAATTCTTCATGGCCGATAAATAAGCGCTTCTGACAAACATCTGCTCTTCTTTTTCGTAGGCATCATAAAGGCTTGAAAGAGTTTCTTCTATTCCCAGTTCTCCTATTATTAAAGCAGCATTTTTTCTGACCTTAGCCTCTTCATGGGAAAGCAATTCAAGCAACACCGTATAGTCATTTCCCATATAATACAAAAGGGCAGTCTTTCCGGAAGCTTCCTTAACTTCTGTTTTTAATAGTATCAAATTTTCCCTGATATTTTCCTGTGCCTTAATTTTATCAAACGTATCACGTATCATAAATTCTCCTCAACCTCTGTTTCTTTTATTATAGCAGGAAACAATATAAATGTCAGCCTAATCCGTAAAATCCTCTGTATTTAAGGCAATAGCGTGTATTAAAAGTGATTTTACAGTCCAATTCATGGGTTTTACGGTGTTGAAAAATGTGGTTTTTTATTGACTTCCCTCCGCTTTTATGCTACTGTTAAAGGTAATTAGATGTTGGGGGAGTAGTCAGCGTATCCAGATAAATCAGGCTGTATTTAATGGATATGCAGTTAAATTATCAGCTTGGACATAGACGCTCTGGTTTAAATTTGAATCGACAAGACCTGTGTCCCGTATAGGGTACGGGCTTTTTTTATGCATAGGGACTATGAGTGAAAGGCTGTTGTTTGATACAAGTGGCAAAATCCTATTAATCAAAAGTTGTACAAGTACGAAGGGAGATTTACAATGGACTTTTTACTATCGGGCATTACCTCTGTTACCATCCCGCAATTACTCATGTATTGCGTAGGTATCCTATTAATTTATCTTGCTATCGCCAAAGGATATGAGCCTTCCTTGCTCCTTCCAATGGGCTTTGGTGCAATCTTAGTTAACCTTCCTTTATCCGGTGTTATTGACCAGGTGCTTCCCGGTATTGGAAATACACACGGTATCATCCAATGGCTCTTTGAATCAGGTATTGAAGCTTCTGAAGCTCTTCCTTTGCTGTTATTTATAGGTATTGGTGCCATGATTGACTTTGGGCCTCTTTTATCAAATCCTATTATGCTATTATTTGGCGCTGCTGCCCAGTTTGGTATCTTCTTTACGATTTCGGCTGCCGTTCTGATGGGATTCTCACTTCCGGATGCTGCATCCGTAGGTATTATCGGTGCCGCTGACGGTCCCACTTCAATTCTGGTGTCCCAAATACTAAAATCCAATTATATCGGTCCCATTGCTGTGGCGGCCTATTCGTATATGGCACTCGTTCCATTGGTACAGCCTATTGCCATCAAAGCGGTCACTACAAAAAAAGAACGCCTTATCAGAATGCCTTATAACCCGGTATCCGTATCCAAGAGATTAAAGATAATATTCCCCATTGCCGTAACAATTATTGCAGGTTTTGTAGCTCCCCAGTCAGTTTCACTGGTCGGCTTCTTAATGTTTGGTAATCTCTTAAGAGAATGCGGTGTCTTAGCTACTCTTTCCGATGCAGCGCAGAATATTCTGGCTAACCTGGTTACTCTTTTATTAGGTATCACCATTTCCTTTAGTATGAGAGCAGAAGCCTTCGTAACCTGGCATACTCTTTTAATCCTGCTTCTCGGTTTGGTTGCCTTTGTGTTCGATACCGTCGGCGGTGTTATGTTTGCTAAATTTATCAATCTGTTCCGTAAAAATAAAATTAATCCTATGATAGGCGCAGCCGGAATATCTGCTTTTCCTATGTCAGCCCGTGTTGTTCAAAAGCTTGCCATTAAGGAAGACCCCACCAACCACTTGTTAATGCATGCAATCGGTGCAAATGTATCCGGTCAGATTGCTTCCGTATTAGCCGGAGGTATTATATTGAACCTGCTAACTACCATTTTAAAATAAACCGGCTGCCTGACAGGAGCTGTTTAGCTTAAACGAAAGGAGTTCTATATGGAAGAGAGATTTTTAACTTCACTTGATATTATGTGGAAGGGTATGCTTAGTATTTTCTGTGTTATCATAATCATTACATTGCTCGTAATGTTATTCCAGTGGGCGGAGAAAAAGATAACAACATTCATTGAGAACAAACGTCAAAAAAAGACCGAATAAATAAGAAATGTATTTCAGCAAAAACTCCATGTCTTTCAGCCGGTATTCCGGCGAAAGACATGGAGTTTCTTTTTGGCTTCTATTTTTATTCTATTCTGCTTTCTGTGCTGCCAATGCAATATAGCTATAAGGCTGGTTAAAATGCGGCAGGAAGAAAAGGTCCACAAGCTTTAATTTATCAATGGTTACTTTCTCCTGAATTGCCAGTGAGAACATATGAAGTCCCATGGATATATCATATTCAGAAGTCATCTGTGCTCCTAATACCACTCTGGATTCCTTATCATAAACGATTCTTATTTTTACCTTTTGGTTATTTTTCTCTATGAAGGCAGGTTTTTGTAGGTCTTCATAATCCACTGCCGCCGCAGGCATCCCCAGCTTTAGGGCCTTGGTAAGGGTAAGTCCTGTTGAAAGCATATGAACTCCCCAAATACTGATACCGTTTGAACCCTGGACACCTAAGGATTCCACTTCTTTTTTGCAGCTGTTATGGGCAGCTACAATACCGGATCTTACTGCATTGGAGGCCAGGGCAATATAGTTGACTTCCTGTATGGAGTTATCGTATACGGTAGCACAGTCGCCAATGGCATATACTCCCTCTGCACTGGTTTCCTGATGCTTATCTACCAGGAATGCCCCATTTCGGAACAACTCCAAATGTCCTCCGCCAAGGGCCGTGTTTGGCTTAAAACCAATCGCCATAATAACCATATCTGCCTTGTACCCGCCTTTATCTGTTACTACTCTTTCGACCTTGTCGGTACCTTCTATTTTTTGCACTGTTTCTCCAAATGCCAGCTTCACACCATGGTCTTTCAGGTTATCCCTCATAATGTCTGTGAAATCTTTGTCATAGTAACCGGAAAGGCATGTCTCCACACAGTCAACTAATGTAACTTCCTTGCCGCAGCGTACAAAGGCTTCTGCCAGCTCCACACCAATATAACCTGCTCCTACCACTACTACATCTTTTATGGCTTCGTCCTTTAGTTTCTCAATTACTTCTTCTGCATTCTGATACAGCTTCACAAGCTGCACATTCTTTAAGCCTATTCCTTCTATTTTAGGTACAATGGGAACGGAGCCGGTAGCAAGGATAAGCTTATCATAGCTTTCATGGTATTCTGTGCCGTCTTTTCCTTTCGCATGGACTATTCTTTTATCATAATCAATTGCTTCCACCGGTGTCTCCATGTATATTCTGGCACCCTTGCCCTCTAACTTTTCCTTATTGGAATAGAACAGACCCTCCGGTCCGCTTATCTGCTTTCCTATCCATAATGCCATTCCACATCCCAAGAAGCTGATATTGGAATTAGAATCAAATGCAACAACCTCATTTTCTTTATAATTATCTAATATTGTATTCAGCGCAGCCGTTCCGGCATGGTTCGCTCCTACTACTATTATTTTACTCATATGCCTTCCTCCTATCAAAATTTGTATATTTCTTTAGAGACATTTTAATCCAAGATTGTTAAATTTGCAACTAGTTATTATTACTATTATAAAATTTTTAACAAATGGCCTCCCTTAAGAATATGATAATATGGCACATTCTTTATTTTATGCATCCTTTTTTTAATTAAAACGAAGGGAGTCTCTTTTTATGATAAAAATCAACCGGTTATTAAAACAAAAAATTGCTGTAAAGAACGCCAGAAAGAAATCTTTACTGATATCCGAAGATGCAAGCCTGTATCTTCCACTGGTAAAAGCAACCAGTTTTGAAGAAGAGGAAACACTGATGCTTCCAATTGCAGATGCACAATCCACACAATTTGTTGACATCAACAAGGATATAAAACCCTTTGGATTTGCCTACTACCGCCCCCAGAACATGTTCTATTCCCTCATGTACTGCTGGCAGCGCGAATTTGGTTATTGCAGACTTTATGATGAAGGCTGCGCTGCCTTTAGTATGATTATAGACTGTGAACCCATTTACTTTGATTATGCGGGTAAAAAATGGATGATTGAATTCTGGAAGGGCCAATATGGAATGACAACAGGCTGTGAAATTGGTGTATACAATACTACGATTCCGTATATCGATATACCCAACATCTTCCATGGTACCTTTTATGAAGCTGTCCCCGACGAAGACAGAATGCCCATGGCCTTTACCCTTATCAAAAAAGACAAGATTCTTTTCTACCGCAGTGAGCTCCACTGGTGGCTTACAGGCTTTAGACTGGGGGAATTCTCCGAGCCCGAGGAATTGACGATGCATGCACAGATTACCTTAAAAGACAATGAAATGAGAGATGCTTTTATTGGAGGTCTTATGCGGGCCGGTTATAAAAAAAATGAAATTGCCTACAGAGAAACTACCGTGGGATTTGTTTATGATAAACCAAAATCAAAGCAGCCCTTTACCCGCACTCCGATTCTGGAATTTATGATGCAAACCAATAATAAACGGAATTGTTTCGCATATAATGAAGCAACGAAATTAATCGGGGATCCGCTGGATAAGTTTGTCTTTGTTAAAAACGAAGCTCCAAAAATGTACAACAAAATGCTTAATATACGTCAATCCCAGAATATATTTAAGGATTTTGAACTGCTCAACAAATACAACCTGGAGAGTAAGGCAGCAGCTATGGGTATAAAAGAACAAAAGTAGCAAAGGAGGCGTTTTATGTATGCAGAGAAAAGGCTCAATAAAGCCTATGTAAATGCAGAGGAAATTCCTATAAATAAAGATACCAAAATCGTCCTTATCAGCGACTGCCACAGGGGAATAGGCAACTGGGGTGACAACTTATTTAATAACCAGAACCTTTATTTTGCTGCCCTTAATTATTATTACGAAAATAATTACATTTATATCGAATTAGGCGACGGAGATGAATTATGGGAGAACCGTTCAGAAGAAGATATTATAGCTACCCACAGCTATGCCTTCTGGATGATGTCAAGGTTCTATGAAAGCAAACGTTTTTATATGCTCTATGGCAACCATGATATCGTAAAGCGTAATCCTGCTTTTGCAAAAGATCATTTTACATCCTACTTTAACGAAAGCTACAAAAAGACCATCCCTCTGCTTCCTGATATCCGTATAAGGGAAGCTTTGGTGCTTCGTATTAAGAACTCTGACCATAAAATCCTATTGGTGCATGGTCATCAGGCCGACTTCTTTAATAACACCCTGTGGCGTCTTGCCAGATTTCTTGTGAGGTATTTGTGGCGGCCTTTTGAGCTTATCGGTGTAAAAGACCCTACCAGTGCTTCTAAAAACTATAATAAAAAGGAAAAAATAGAAAAATATATGATGGAATGGGCAAAAAAGAACCAGCAGATGCTGATTGCCGGACACACCCACAGACCCGCCTTTCCTGCTCTGGGTGAACCCCTGTATTTTAATGATGGAAGCTGTGTTCACCCAAGATGCATTACCTCTATTGAAATCGAGAACGAAATGATTACTCTGGTTAAATGGTCGGTTACAACAAGACCGGACCGTACACTTTATGTTGAAAGAACACCTCTTGAAGGCCCTGTCCCGCTGCTGGACTTTTTCTCTGCCTGAATACATGGGGACTGCTGTAAGAAAACGGAGTATTCAGCAGTCCCTGCGTAGAAATAAATTACTTCGTAATTAATTTCATAAATTACTTCGTAATTAATTTCATAAATCACTTCATAATCATCTAGGACATTTCACTCAATTTTAACAGCTTAAACATATTTGATACAAATTCTACTGGTATTCTTTTCATAAAGAATACATTTATGGAAAGGAACAAAGAGTGGACAAATGAAAAAAAGACATCATTCACTATCAATCAAAATCAAAATTTCCCTGTTGTGCGCCGCATTCATTATTATTGCATCTGTGGTAAACTTTACTGTTATAAACAGAGTATCCAAAGATACTATCACAAGCAATACACAAACGACTATGAAAAACCTGGCAGATTCTTATAGTAAAAATGTGAATGAAGCAGTTTCCAACATCAGCAATTCAGCGCAGTTTTTAATGCAGTCACAGGAAATAAAGGCGCTGATGCAATCCGGTGATGCATCGAAAGAGGCAGATACCGGCAGTATAGACGGCTACATCTCCATGTTTCTTACCATGGACGAAAACAGGGAGGATGTAAGCCTTGTAAATACAGATGGTATTATACTCTATAGCTCTAATGATTCTTTAAAGGGCAAGGATATATCCGACAAAGATTATTTTACAAATACTCTGAAAAATGGTACAAGTGCCCAGAGTGACGTATTTGTTTCCGATACCAGCAATACTCCCTCTATCACCTTCTCAATCCCTTTCCGAGACATTGAAATGGGACAGGGTATGGCCCCCATACAGGATAATACCGATACCATGCAAGCTTCCGGAACTGCAAACAACACGGCAGCTGCTTCATCGGAAGATTCGGCAGCCACTCCGGATGCCAATCGATCCGATGCGGAAATTCTCGGTGTAATCACCGTTACCGTCAAGGTCTCTGAATTCAGCAGCCTTTTATCCGATATTTCTTTATCCAGCATGGATAGTGCCTATGCCTATCTATTGGATACCAGCGGAAATGCTATCTATTATCCGAAGTCCGAGGTTATCGGCTCCAGTTTAGATATTGATTCTATTGATAATCTGGTAAAAGGAATAAAAACAGGCGAAACATCAAAGAACACTACATTAACTTACAGCTATGACGGTAAGACACTCTTTGCTTCTTACAGCCTTCTAAAAAGCAACAACTGGATTCTGGTCCTTGCGGCAGAAAAGCAAGAAATAATGGCTCCCCTTGAAAAGGCCACCTTCAATTCCCTGGTCATCACACTTATTCTTACTGTCCTTTTAAGTCTGCTGGCGTATCTGTTTGCAAGCAGCATTACCAAGCCGATCAGGAGGCTTACAGGCTATATTAATAAGACCGCAGGATTGGATTTTACGGAGGATTCCTCCTTCCGGTCACTGCTTAAGAACAAGGATGAAACCGGTGAAATGGGCAGAGCAATTGAAACCATGCGTGAAAACCTAAAGAACATGATCCAAAAAATCGGACAGGCCTCTGACAACATGCTTCAGACCGCTGACAGCCTGAATGGTATTACAAAATCCGTAAACGATTACGCTTCCGATAACAGTGCAACTGCCGAAGAGCTTTCTGCCAGCATGGAAGAAACCGCCGCCACCACAACCCTTATCTGCAATAACATTGCAAATATTGAAAACCACTCTGCGTCCATCTATACAAAGGCTACGGAAGGAATCAATAAATCCGGCCATCTAAAGGACCGCGCAAGCCGGCTGAAAGAAACCACGGAGAGTGCCGTTATCAGAATAAAAGAAATCTACGAACAGTTTAAATCTGATACCTCCTTAGCAATCAGCCAGGCCGAGGCAGTAAATAAGATTAATACCTTAACCAATGTCATCAAGGAAATCGCAGACCAGACCACTCTGTTAGCCCTGAATGCTTCCATAGAAGCCGCCAGGGCAGGAGAAGCCGGCAGAGGATTTTCCGTAGTAGCCAACGAAATCGGCTCACTGGCAGACCAGTCCGCAGGCACTGTTAAAAATATTAATGCCATTACCGCCGAAGTGAATACAGCAGTAAAGGCATTAACAGAAAGCCTCAGCCGCTCTCTTACCTTCTGGGAAAAGGATATCCTGACAGACTATAGCGCTTTTCTTGAAACCAGCAGCGAGTACGGCGAAAATGCAACGGAAATCAACCAGTCCCTGGAGGCAATACACGGCGGCATTGATTTGCTAAAAGGTGAATTAAAAAACATCAGTACCTCCATTGTCGAAATCAATAACATGGTTGAGGATTCCTCTGCCGGTGTCGGAGATGTCGCTGCAAGAGATACCGATATCGTCACCCTTACCTCCGATACCCGAAAGATGGTGGAAAGTAACAGGCAAAATGCCACAGAGCTTGATGAAATCGTCAAGTCCTTTAAGCTCTGATATAAAAATCAAGAAACAATTTTCACTTTTGTATAAAATTTAATTCACCTGATTGATGGGCTTGCCAAGAAGATAAGCATGGATATTATCTGCCAGCATATCAATGAGCCGCTGTCTCGTTTCGAGGCACTGCCAGCCGATATGTGGTGTCAGGATGCAGTTATCAAGAGAAAACAAAGGGTTGTCCAAAGATGCCGGTTCCTTTTCCAGTACATCCAGGGCAGCCCCTGCTATCTTCTTATTCCGAAGAGCCTCCACAAGGTCCTCTTCCTTGATAATCGCCCCTCTTGAAGTGTTAATCAGATAAGCTTCCGGCTTCATGAGAGACAGCTTCTCTTTATCAATTAAATACCTGGTTTCTTCTGTTAACGGACAGTGAACGGTTACAAAGTCACTGTCCGTTAGCAATTCTTCTAATGTAACAAAGCGGATATTCTCATCCATAAAATCTCTCCGGGTTCTGCTGTACACTAATACCTTCATATCAAAGGCTCTTGCCTTTTTTATGACATCTCCCGCAATCTTTCCTGCTCCGATTACGCCTAAAGTTTTACCGCTTACCTCAAAATGGTTCACCTGAAGATGCTTTGTAAAATTATCAAACTTCCCTCCTCTTATCATAATCTGCTGTTCCGAAAGAGAAGAACATAAAGACAGAATGAAAGAAAAAGCCAGTTGGGCAACTGCCGCAGAACTGTAGGAGGGGATATTGCATACGGTTATATTCCTTTCCCTTGCTGCCCTTATATCGATATTATTATAGCCTGTCCCTGCCTCGCATATTAACTCTACGCAGGAAGGAAGCTTCTCTATCAGCTCCCTTCCCATAGGAATTTCCTTGGTAATTACTATCTGCTGATCTTTTGCTCTTAAGAGCATATCCTTGGGGTCGGTTTTCTCATAGAGAGTAATGTTAACTTCTTTTTTTAAGTTATCCAGATTTAACTTTTGGTCAAAATCTACCTTTGAGGAGTTTAAAAACACTGCATTTTTCATTTTTCTTACCATGCTCCTTTCAACCTTTTTTCTTTTTTCCTGTAGTGTAGCACCAACTTTTTAATGATGCAACAGGAAAGAGCATAAAAACTTTTGAAAACGTTGTAAAAACAACAGATTTATCCCTGATATCCTGTATAATGGTTATATCAGCAAAAGTTCAACCACTAATGGATGTAAAATGGAGGGTATAAATATGCTTAGAAAAATTATTAAAATAGACAAAGAAGCCTGCAACGGCTGCGGATTATGTGTAAACGCCTGCCACGAAGGTGCTATCGGCTTAGTTGATAACAAAGCAGTTCTTCTTCGGGATGATTACTGTGACGGACTGGGTAACTGCCTTCCCGTATGCCCCACAGGAGCCATTACCTTTGAAGAAAGAGAAGCTCTGGAATACAATGAGGAAGAAGTTCTTAGAAAACAAAAAGAAGCGAAAGAGAAAGAACAAGTGAAGGTTCCCTTTCACGGCTGTCCGGGTTCCCAGGTCAAAAGCCTTCGCCCTGCTGTAACTCCTGCCACAGAACAAAAGTCTGCTCCTGCCACAGAAAGTATCTCAAGGCTGATGCAATGGCCCGTCCAGATTAAACTGGTGCCTGTAAATGCTCCCTACTTTAATGGTGCCGATCTTTTGATAGCTGCAGACTGCACCGCTTATGCCTATGCGGGATTTCATGAGGAATTTATGAAGAACCGGATTACCGTTATTGGCTGTCCCAAGTTAGACGATGTGGACTATTCTGAAAAGCTTACTCAGATATTCTTACAGAATGATATTAAAAGCATTACGGTCGTGCGTATGATCGTACCCTGCTGCGGCGGTATTGTTAACGCTGTAAAAGCTGCCATGCTGGCAAGCGGAAAGATTATTCCCTGGCAGGTAGTCACCATTTCCACCGATGGTACACTTATAAATTAACAATCTGCCCATTAAAAAGAGGATATCCGCAAAATGATGAATCTGTCATTTTGCGGATATCCTCTTTCTTATTTATTTCGCAAACTTACTTTGTTTAAGTTAAATACAGTCATACCTGCTTAGTCGGAAAATAACTGTGAACAGTATACGGTACCATTTACTTCATATACACCGATACCAATGTGACGGTAACTTGCATTCAAAATATTTGCCCTGTGTCCGGTAGAACCCATCCACTTATCCATAACCTCTTCCGGTGTATTAAAACCGTAGGCAATATTTTCACCCGCTGCACCTACACTGACATTGTATTCCGAAAGAACTGTACTCCATTCTGTTCCATTCGGTCTTGTATGGGAGAAGGATTCCTTAATCTCCTTTGCACGTTTGTTTGCCGGTGCAACCAGCTCCTGGGACATGGTTAAAGCTGATACTCCTGCCTTGGCGCGTTCTTTATTTACTATTTTAAGAACCTGGCTTGCATAGCTGCTGTCATAGGTGTTTGTATCTTTATTTGAACCTCCTGTAGTAGGAGTCGGTGTTGCTGTGGGAGTTGGCGTCGGAGTAATCGTACTTCCGGAAGATTTTACAGTAACGGAAGCTTTCCCGGAATACACACCATAATATTTTACGCCCTTGGAACTCTTTACAGCTCTTACTTTATAATAATAGGTCTTTCCGCCGGATACGGATTTATCCGTATAGCTTGTACAGGTTGAGCTTCCAACATACTTGTAAGTTCCGTCTGCACTTGATGCACGGTATACATAATATCCGCCGGCACCGCTTACTGCTGACCATGCTACTGCAGCTGTACCGGATGTGCTGCTCTGGGCTGCAATGTATGCTGCTTTTTTAAGAGTAGGGGTTACACCTGCTGCCGCAGAAGTCTTACTGTAATACTTCACACCGCTTACTGTTTTATAAGCTTTTGCTTTGTAATAATAACTCTTTACAGAAGACAGCCCTTTATCTACATAACTGCTGTTTGAAGTCTTTCCGATATATTTGTAACTTCCGTTAGAAGATGCCGCACGGTATATTTGATATCCGCCGGCCTTGCTCACGTTCCCGGCCTTTAAGGTGACCGTTGTGGCCGTTCTTACTGTTGCTTTCACTTTGGGAATTGCTGATTTCAAAGGATTTACTGCCGCTGCTTTTGCAGTAGCCGTTGTGACAGATGCTGTAACACCGTTTGCAGCATTATTCATATCGAGATCCGGAATAAAGACGGATGCAATTGTCAGAGTTGCTATAAGAATTGAAGATATGAAAAATCTTTTCATATATTTTTGCCCTCCTAATTGTTCATCACAAGTAAGTTGCTCATTCAGGTTAACATAATGACATAGGAGGGTCAACACACAGATTCTGGAAGCCATTATTAACCAAAGTCTCTAGGGGCTTCCCCTTTATTCGCCGATAAAACTGTTATCCAACGTTACAACAGGTTCATATCTTTCATTCAATTTCTTTAATTCCTTGTCCATATCGGAAAGTAATTGCTTCCTTTGCTTCTCACCGTAAGAATAGGGAATCAGCATATCAAATATTAATTTAACTTTATCATCTTCTTCTATAATACGAAAATCATGAACGGATGCTTCCGGTTCAATTTTCTTAATAATATCTATAATCTCTTTTTTTCTTGACAGGCTCTCTTCATCCTCTAAATTCACCGGGTCCACGTGAATCACGAGAAAGATACCCATTTCTCTTAGAATATCCCGCTCAATCCTGTCAATGATTTCATGGACTCCCTCCAGGTTTTCCTTTGCCTGTACCTCTACGTGTATGGTAGCCATAATATGGGAGGGTCCGTAATTATGGACTATAAGGTCATGGCATCCCAAGATTCCTTTATAACCCTCAACCCTTTTCGTAATATTTTCATAAGTTTCCTTATCGATTGCTTCGCCTAAAAGAGGCTCTAAGGTCTCCTTTGCAATGTTAAAGCCTGCAATAATAACGACCGCGGATACCAAAGCTCCCATCCATCCGTCAATTTTTAATCCCGTCGCCTTCCCTATTACAATAGAAAGAATCGTAACGGAGGTAATTAACACATCTCCAAAGGCATCGGTCCCGGTAGCTTTTAATACGCCGGAATTAATCTTTTTTCCAAGCCCTCTGTTAAATAATGCCAGCCATAGTTTCACCAGCACAGAGAGAATAAGAAGGACTAATATTCCACTGTTAAATACTACAGCTTCCGGCTTTAATATCTTCCCAAAGGAATTCTTAAAGCAGGTAAAACCCACCTGCAATACCAGGAAGGCAACAATAAAAGCGGCAATGTATTCCGATCTTCCATGCCCGAAGGGGTGCTCCTTATCCGCAGGCTTTTGGGAAATCTTCGTGCCGACTAAAGTCACGATAGAAGAGGCCGCATCAGAGAGATTGTTAAAAGCATCCGCTGTGACAGAGATACTGTTTATTAGAAATCCGCCGATGAACTTCACGGCAAACAGCAGAATATTGCAGATTACCCCTATAAATCCCGAAAGCATGCCATAGGAACTGCGCACCTTGGAATTATTGGTATTCTCATAATCTTTTACAAATTTCTTTACCAGAAACTCTGTCATTGCAACCTCCACAAATCTGTAATAGTTAATATATTACCATAATTTGAAAGGAAATACCATAGAAGGAAAATAAAAGCTTCTAACAGCAGTCATTTGCCTGTGCCGTTAACGGCAGGGGAAACCAGCTCTTTATGCAATTTCTTTTATCAGCATTCAGCCTTTTGCAATACTGGGGCAATCTGATTTCACCGGCAGCAGAAAACAGCAGTGCCGTTGCTTCAAGGGCCGTAAGATTAAGGTCAGGTTCTTTGTCTTCGCTATGCACAGAAGGCTCATTTTCTTTTACGGTAATCTCAAGTATGGTTTCATCAACAGCCAGGGTAATGGACCCCTCTACCAGGGGCTCCGCTGCTGCCTTTGCTTCCAGGAATGCCCGTATAACCGCTTCCCAGTCCAGTATCCGGTAGCTTTCACAGGTAATTACCCGAAAAGATTCCGCAATCTGAATCAGTACATTTATCTTATCCCTTTCAAGGGGAGAGGCCGCAAAAATATGCTTCCCTTTTCCTGCAAAGGAGAACAGTGCTTTTAATACATAGGGGTAATAGTCTGCATCCTCGAGTAAAAACTCCGAAATACGGCCATCCTGCCCCAGGGCTAAATATCCTATAAATTCCGAATCCAAAAGCACGGCATAGGGCTTACCCTGCCAGGAGCAAAGGATGTCATAAAACTCTTCTGTTTCACGTATTGCTTGGTTCTTCTGTTTCTCATAAAGAGAATATGCCTTCTTAATAAGACTGTCTTCTTCCAAAGGCACAAGCTTTACCTGTGAGGTGTCAAGCTCTTTCAAACAATGGCGTATATTTGTATCCGTAACTTCAAACTCTATTCGAATACCGGAGGGTTCAAACCCAAAATATTCATACCGCTGCCTTTGCCCTCCCAGGAAGATATACTGATACCCCTGATCCTTTATTTCTTCTATTACATAGCCCATAAGCTCTTTCATATAGCCCTTGCTTCTGGCATAAGGGTGAACGGATACCACACCGATACAGCAGGCCTTTAGACTGCTTTTACCCATCCGGTAAGATATGGGCATGGCACACACCAACGCCTTAATCTTTCCTTCTTCCATTATCAGATAATGATAATCGGCATAATTCTTACCATCTGCGTACAGCTTTGGAAGAAGTTTTTTAAAGTCATGGGGACACTGATCCTGGCTGAAAACATAATTTATAAAATCAATGATATCCTCATATTCCTCTTTATTTGCCCTTCTGCAACAAATCATTCCATTCCTCCTTATCCTTTCTTTTATCTGGTCTTCTGTCTCCGGTTGTTTTTGTCAGCTCTGTCACCATCTTTTGCAGCCAGTACAGAATTATCTTGAAAGCAGTTGTTCTAAAAATTCTTTTCCTTTTATAATATCACGTTTTTGCTCTTCTCCTTCGATTTCACGTTCAATAGTGATAGCACCGGTATATCCAATTTCTTTAAGTTTTCCGATAAAGGCCGGGTAATTCACGCGCCCTTCTCCAAGAGGTCTCTCTTCTCCTAAATGAACTCCGTCCGCCGGATAAAGACCGTCCTTTCCATGAACCCCCATAACATATCTTCCCAAGATATCCAGGGCATCAACAGGATTGGCCTTACCATACATTAGAAGGTTGGCCGGATCAAAATTAATTCCGATATTGTCCATCCCGGTATCTTCAATGGCACGCCTTAAGGTAACCGGGGTCTCCTGCCCTGTCTCAAACAAAAAATTCTGCTTATTCTTTTGGCATACCAAAGCAATCTGTTTTACTGCTTCTACAACCCGGCGGTAATTTTCATCATATGGATTTTCTGGCAGAAAGCCCACGTGGGTTACAAAATCCCTGACAGGAAGCTTTGCTGCAAACTCGGAGCCTCTGATAAGCGCCTCTATACGCTCTTTTCTGTATTTTTCAGGAACCAGTCCCAGGTTAAGCTGCCCCTCGTAGAAATCCCAGGTGATAGGTCCCGGCCATCCGCACCAGAAGGCAGTAATATCAATCTCAAGCTCTTTGATTTCCGTGTTTATCCTCTTAGCCGTATCCTCTGTCATCATCCCCTGATTCCAGCAAACCAGCTGACAATTATCCATTCCCATTGACTTTAATTCTTTCATTTGCTCAGGAAAAGATTCATTTAAATGCACCAATACCCCGATTCTCATAGAAATACCTTCCTCTCTCCAGTTACTTTTAGTTGTTACCAAGTGCCATCTCAAGTTCTTTTAAGCAAAGCCTTACGGAACCTACTCCTTCGGAAAGAGGAAGCACCGCTATCTCTTTCTCCTGTGTCAGACAGTCCGCCGCATCCGATAACTCCTGCTCTCATCTTCTCCACCACCTTTCTTGTTAATTAATTAGTCCAGTGTCTTTACTAATTAATTATCATAAATCGAACGCTTTGTCAATACATACGGCTTGACTTTTGATTAAGAGAATTTTATAGTTATCTTAATTGTTCCTAGGCCTTTAAAGGCAAAGGTCATGCTCTGCACCACGCGGAAGTATCAATGGATATGGGGAATACTCATGAAGATAAACCAGCAGTATATTAAAAATACCAATATGAAACAGCTCTACCAGCTCCTTAAAGATAATACGGTTGCCTCACGGGCCTACCTTGCAAAGAAAACCGGTTTAAGCAAAACCACCGTATCTTCTCTGATTGACGAGCTGATACAAAGGGGATTCGTGGCAGATAACGGAGCTGCTCTTAGCACGATGGTCGGAAGAAAACCCAACCACTTAAGCCTGACCGGAGAAAAACATTGTGTGGCAGCCATATACTGGGAATCCGAGGAAATGACCGGCGCACTTGTCTGTTTAGACGGAGCGGTACTAAATAAGCAAACTCTTGCATTAGGGGGTACTTCACAATACAATAAGTGTCTGCGCCAATTATTTGAGGCTCTTTTAGAAAAGAGGAATAGCTCCTGTGAAATTATCGGCCTGTGCATTATATTGCCTGCCATGATAGATAAAAAGAACAAAAAGATTCTCTCCACGATACTTTCCTTAGAAAACGAAACTTCGGTCATAGAGAATATAAGAACGGAATTCGAAGGATTTCCCATTGCCTTCTTTAATGATACTGCCTGCATGGCTTATGCAGAAAAACCCCATACAAAACAGGAGGAGAATACCTTTACCTATGTCAACCTGGATCAGGGAATCGGCGCTGCCCTCTTTGTTGACGGAAAGATATTGGGCGGTGCCAGCGGCACCAAAACACAATTCGGGCATTATTCCGTCGATGCAAACGGGATGCCCTGTTCCTGCGGGAACAGAGGATGCCTGGAGGTTACAATTGGAGAGAGAGCCCTGGACAGGCTTGTCAGAGAATACGGAGGCAGCACAGCTTTAAAAGAGCAAAAAACTCTGTCCTATCTTGACATCGGAAGTGCTGCCCTTGGCGGAGACTTTGCCGCCCAGCGTGTTATCCGCTATATCGCAGAGAATCTGGCTGTAGGCTTAAGCAACCTTATCAGCCTCTTCCGCCCGGAAAAGATTATCCTTGGCGGCTCCGGCAAAGGTCTTGGCACACCGTTTCTGGAGGAGCTGACCCATACCATTAAAAGCCACGGCTTTCAAAAAATGGTGGAAGAGGTTCAGATATCTTATTCCGCTTTGGGAGACGATGCCTGTTTTATCGGGGCAATGGAATATTATTTTGATAATTGCTTCTGTTTTACAGCAGATTCCGGGGAGCAGATCTTTCTGGGCTAGATGATGCAGATAAGTCTGTCCCTTTACACAAAAACCATGCATAAAAGGAGTCTGATTTCTCTTCTATGCATGGTTCTTATTTATTTTACAGCAGTTTCTTTTCTTAGCATTCTGTGTTTTGCATGTTAGTTATATGTTCCAATTCCAGCTGGTTTATCCTGTCGACTTTGGGAGCAGAGCTGCCTCCTGTAAAGTCAGATTTTAACCATATGTCCACCAGGTATTTTGCCAGTTCTACGCCAATGACTCTTTCTCCCATGCACAGAATCTGTGCGTTGTTGCTTTTTCTGGCTCTCTCCGCAGAAAAGGGATCATGGCAGACAGCTGCTCTTATGCCGGGTACCTTGTTGGCACAGATAGCCATTCCGATTCCCGTACCGCAAAAGAGGATACCCCTGTCATATTCTCCTCTGGCTACCGCATCTGCAACCGTATAGGCAACATCCGGATAAAGCACGATATCCCCTTCCACAGCCCCAAAGTCAGTGAGTTCCAGATTTTCTTTCGTCTTTAAGTAATTCAATATTTCCACTTTAAGCCTGTATGCGGCTTCATCACATCCAATTGCTATTCGCATAGTAACCTCCTTTCTGCATGCCGCATGTTTACTTGCGGAACTGCCTAAATCAAAAGTGAAAAATGTATTCTATTTTTCACACTAACCGCCATGTCTTCCTCAGTACACCTCAAGTTTGTGCCGAGGATTTCGCAGGCATTTGTGTGAATTATGCTTTTCAATAATTCACACTAGAGCCTTAATTACTACAGTACTCCGCCTTCTTTTACTGCAATAATACGGCAGGGGCAAGCTTCGATTCCCAGAATCTTTAAGGGCAGCATAAATACCAGTGTTCTTTCATCCTTTATTTTATCAAGGTTTGTAAGAGATTCTACTATTGCCAGGTTGTTCTGAAAAGCCAGGTTGTGGTTAGGCTGATCGGGTACATGAAAGTTCTCCAAAGAAGTTGCATCGGTTCCGATAGCAATAATCTTCTTCTCTTTTACCAGCCATTCCATGGCATCACAGGCAACGTAAGGGTAGGGTTCCCATTCTTCTGTCCTCCATTTTTTATCAAGTCCCGTATGAAGAAATACGATATCGCCTTCCTGTATCCTATCCTCGTACTGTTTAAATTCCTCCAGCGACATACAGTCTCCGGCTTTTTTATCCGTAAAATCCAAAACTACCGCTTCACCGATGAGACTGGTTAAGGGAAAGCTCGCTGCATCCATTCCGCCTTCTACATGATGGAGTGGAAATTCCACATGGGTGCCGCAGTGGGTTTGGAAGGCTACATCTCCGGCTACATACCAGGTGCCGGGGCTGTGAGGCTCTCCTCTTTCTCCCAGCTCATTTACGTCATAAATCCTTGCACTTAGGGTAAAGGGCTCCTCGCCCGGAATCATATCGTGGCTTAATTCCACGACCTTAGTAAAATCAATTTTCATCTTAATAACCATGCCCTTTCCTGTACCTGCAAACTTTGGGCCGCAGGCACTGATTTGATATTCCTTCTGTTATTTTTCATTGCCGGATATATTATTTATTATATTTCATTGTTTCTTAGTGCTTTAAAACGGTCGATTGCAATTGCTACCAGAATAACAATACCGGTAATAACCTTTTCCCAGTAAGTGGAGACGGCAAGAATGGTAATGGCATTGGAGATGACTCCCATGAAGATACCACCCACCAGCGCTCCGATTATTTTACCTTTTCCTCCCGCCAGGGAAGTTCCGCCGATACAGGCTGCCGTAACAGAGGGCATTACCCAGTCAGAACCCACTGAAGGCTGTGCAGTTCCAAGACGGCAGGTTATTAATATTCCTGCAATAGATGCCATAAAGGCGCATATTCCATAGGTCAGGATTATCACCTTTCCGGACTTAATACCTGCTATTCTGGCAGCCTTAGGATTGCCGCCTACTGCATAGATGTAACGTCCAAAGGGTGTATAGCCGGCTATGTAGGCTAATACAATACAGCTTAAAATCATAAACAGGGCAGGATAGGGTATCACATGAAACAGCATTCCCTGTCCTAACTTTACTGCCGATTGCGGTATTCCAAGTATGGGCGAGCCTTTTGTTATAACATAGATTACACCTGTAAAAACAGACCCGGTAGCCAGTGTTACAATAAAGGGTACCATATTAAGCTTTGTAATTAAGATGCCGTTTAGGCAGCCGCAGCCAAGGGCCAGAACTAACACCAGCACGATTGCCACAAATGGGTTCATTCCCGTATTAACCATCAGATATGCACTGATTACACCGGACATTCCGGCTACTCCGGCTACGGACAAATCAATTCCGCCGGTTAAGAGTACCAAGGTCTGCCCAAATGCTACTATAGTGGTCCACGATATGGTTCTTATCAGTGTTGACAGATTATATTGGCTGATAAATGCCGGTTTTATAAGAGCCAAAACCACACACATTACAATTAGGACTATAAAAATCATGCCCTCCGTAGGCATATCCAAGAGGCTCCATTTCTTCCTTACTTTCTCCATTTTCACTTCCTCCTCTACTTTAAAGCTATCTCTAAGATATCCTGCTGCTTCATCTTTGCTGCATCTTCAATTCCTTTTACTCTTCCTTCATGCATAACCATGATTCTGTCTGCCAGGAGTAAAAGCTCTTCGTGCTCGGAGGAAACTATTATAACTGTCATGCCTTCTTTGGTTAATTGATGAATCAGACTGTATATTTCACTCTTTGCATTTACATCAATTCCTCTGGTGGGTTCGTCCAGAAAAAGAATCTTAGACTCCCTTGCCAGCCACCTTGCAAGAATTACCTTCTGCTGGTTTCCGCCGCTAAGGCTCTTTATCTGCGTTTCGGTAGAGGGTGTTTTTATCCTGATTTTTTCGATATAGCTGTTAGTAACGCTTCTGGCTTTCTCTTTCTTTAAGAAAAGACCGTTAAAGATTTCATTCAAAGAAGAAATCACCATATTTTCACGCACGGACAGCATGGGAAAGATTCCGTGGTTTCTTCTTTCTTCCGGAACAAAACCCATTCCAAGGCTGATGGCCTGTGTGGGATTCTTTATCTCCACTTCCTTGCCGTCTATATATATCTGCCCCGTACTTTTTTTGGTAATGCCAAAGATCGCACTGATAAGTTCCGTACGCCCGGAACCGACAAGTCCTCCGATACCAAAGATTTCTCCTTTTCTTACTTCAAAGGATACCTCGGAAAATTCCTTCTCCCTGCTGAAATTCTCTATCTTTAACAGAATATCCGGCTTCAATTCCCGTATGGCACGCTCTGTTTTCACAACCTTTTTTCCTGCCATATGCTCAATCAGGAGGGATTCATTCATATTCACCGTATCATCTTCATATACCACCTGCCCGTCCCTCATAATGGTAATACGGTCTGTTACCGCTAAGAGTTCCTCCAAATGATGGGTTATGAAGACAATCGTCTTACCCTGGACCTGCAGTTTTTTCATCAGCTTAAGCAGTACCTCTGTCTCCTGGGTGGTAAGAGAAGCCGTAGGCTCATCAAATATCAAAAGCTTTGCACCGGTTGCCAGAACTCTTGAGAGTTGGATCAATTGCTGTTGTGCGGTACTTAACCTGTATACTATATCAGACGGATCAATATTTAATCCGATTATATTCATAACCTTAACTGCTTCTTTTTTGGTTTTTTCCCAGTTTATCATTCCGAACTTGTTCTTTATTTCATTTCCTAAAAATATATTTTCTGCAACGCTGACATATGGATTCAGATTCAATTCCTGGGGAACCATTCCGATTCCCTTTGCTATAGCTTCTGCAGGGGAACTTATTTCTATTTTTTCTCCGTCCAAAAACAATTCTCCCTGCTCGGCCTTATAAATCCCCATCAATACATTCATTAAGGTACTTTTGCCTGCACCGTTTTCGCCAATTAACCCGCGTATCTCCCCTTGGGGTACAGCAAGGTTTACATCTTTTAAAGCTTTTACACCCGGAAATACTTTCGTGATTCCTCTCATTTCCAACAATAACTTTTCCATCCGGTACTCCTCCAGGGATATCCGAGTATCCCGGAAAAGCCGCAGCCTTTCCAAGATACTCTATCATTTCTATTTTGTTAAAAATTGGTCAACATTATCCTTTGTCACGAAATTTGCAGGTAATTCAAAATTTGATGCGATTGGTTCTTTTCCGTCGGCAAGCATCATCATATTGTAAACACTGTTATATCCATATGCCGTAACGCTCTGCTTTAAAGTACAAAGGATTGTGCCATCCTTTACATAACCCATTGCTTCTTCATCCTCTGCCATTCCTACAATCAGTACCTTTCCGGACTTTCCGGCATCTTTTACCGCTCTGGCTGCACCATCGGGTGCTGCACCGTTACAGCCATAAATACCTTTTAAATCAGGGTATGCGGACAGATAGCCCTCGGTAATGGATAATGCCTTTTCTACGGAATCATCGTCCGCCTGAGTATCAACAATCTCTATGTCCGGATAGTTCTCTGCAATACTATCTTTAAAGCCTTTTACACGGTCCTGATGATTGGAAGCACTTAAGCTTCCTGCAAGTACTGCCACCTGTCCTTTTCCGCCGATAGCATCTGCAAGTACCTTTGCAATATCATAGCCATCCTGATAGTTAGTGGAATGTCCGCAGTAGAAAAGCCTGTTGGAATCGGGAGCATCACAGTCAAAGGTGCTTACCTTGATTCCCGAACCTACCAGCTCATTAATTACAGAAGTGGTTGCAGAAGGATCAATAATAGCTACGGATATACCATCCGGCTGTGAAGCTGCTGCTGATTCCATCTTAGCAATCTGGTCTGTTACGATTGCTTCTGCGGGAGCATCCCAGGTATACTTAACGGTAACTCCTTTTGCTGCAAGCTCTGCAACCGCCTGGTCAATACCTACCTTAACGTCCTCATACCATTCATGTACAAGTTTCGGAATAAATACAAAATTATAACTGGTTTTTGCAGGTGTATAACTGCTGTAATCTACTTTTGTCAAATCAATCGTCTGGTTATCATCTGTTGCTTCCTTTGTGGCCTCAGGTGCTTTTGTTGCATCTGCTGCCTCCGTAACCTTAGCCGTATCCCCACTGCCCTCGGTTCCCTTGTTGTTTTCTTTTGAATTGCTGCAGCCGCCCATCATAAGGACTATCATTGCCACACATAAGATTCCTGTTAATACCTTCTTCATTTTTTCGAATCCTCCTTTAAATTAATATCTATATTTACCTTATCTCCCAGGTAAACATCTTAAATCAGAAACGGGAATGCCTGCCCATCGTATCTTTTAAATCCATATATAACTGCTTGTACATTTCAAAATATTTTTTGTAAACCACATTATTTTCTATCACAGGATTAACGGGAGGATTCATTTTGACCCACTCCTCAATCACCGAAGTTTCCTTTATATTTTCCGTACCCATAGCTGCCATAAAGGCGTCTCCTAAAGGTGCTTCCACGGGGTTTACCGGTGTGTATACCGGAAGTCCCGTAACATCCGCAAAAATGGATTTCCATAATTCCGATTTGGAACCGCCGCCTACCAGGATTATCTTGTTGATTTTGTCTTTTCTTACATCATCTTCGTCTCCGGTCATAGCTTCCATAATGTGCAGCAGTGAGTATGCTACCGATTCCAGGACCGCCCTGTATATATGCGCTCTTGTGTGGGACAGGGTAAGCCCGAATATCAGTCCGGTTGCATTCTCATCCCAAATTGGAGTCCTCTCCCCCATAAAGTATGGAAGAACAATAATCCCATTGCTTCCTGCTCCTATCTGGTTTTCTGCAATCTCCTTTTCCAGCAGTTCATAGTTAGATGCATCTTCATTTCCAAAAAAGCTCTTTACAAACCATCTGGGCAGGGCACCAGCCGTTGAAGCACCGCCATAGGTATAGCTTAGCTTCTTACTGTCAAAGCCATAAGGCATGGATACCAGACTCGGATTGTCCGGCAAACGGTCATGAAGAAATCCCCAATTCAATGACGTGCCTAGCACTGCGGCATTATCTCCATTTCTTACGATGGTTGCACTTATCATAGAAGCAATACAATCTACCGTACCGGCACATATCTTTACTTCATGGTTAAAACCAAGCTTTTCCTGATATTCTGCATTCAGCGTTCCTATGATTTCACCGGGCGCATGAAATTCCTTGGGAAGTGCTTCATAGGGGATTCCAAGCTCCGTACACATTTCTTCCGACCATTCCCGCAAGCGGTAATCAAAAATTCCGCCTACATTTCCGGCTGAGCAGTAATCAACGGTTACCTTACCGGTCAGCTTGTATAAAATGTAACTGTGCACCGGAAGGATAAAGCGTATCTTCTTCCAGTTTTCCGGTTCATGGTTTTTAACCCACAGGAGCTTTGTAAACCCAAAGTAAGAGTCAATTCCATTTCCGGAGATTTCAAATATCCTGTCTTCACCGACATTCTTTCTTATCCATCTGCTTTCCTCTTCTGCTCTTCTGTCCATCCAGATAATAGACGGCCTGATAGATTCCATAGAGGCATCACACATAACCCCGGTTCCTCCGTAAAGGGCACTGATGCAAATTGCTTCCACGGCTTTTTCATCAATCTTTTTCACAACAGCCTGAATGGTTTCTGCCGCTGCCTCAAACCATACTGCCGCATCCTGTTCCGCCCAGTTATGATGCTTTTGGATGATGCCGTAGCTTTTTACCGCCTGGGCAAGTACTTTACCGTTAATATCCACTGCCACTGTTTTAGTGCTGGAGGTGCCGATATCACAACCGATAAAAATTTTCTCTTTCACGAAAGTTCCTCCAATGCCAGAAGGTACTCTTCCTTACTGGGCGTCTTTCCATGGAATTCCACTACATTTTCCATAAAGGAAACTCCTTTGCCCTTTACCGTGCGGCACAGTATGGCAGAAGGCTGTCCTTTTGTCTGCTTTGCTTCATCAATTGCCTTAAAAATCTCTGTAAAGTCATGTCCGTTTATATCAAAGGTCTTCCAGCCAAAGGCTTCCCACTTCGCTCTAACATCCAGCATATCCTTTACCTGCTTGGTGGAGGCATCGTTTTGGAGTCCGTTCATGTCAATGAAGGCAGTTACTGTATCAAGCTTATACTGTGCGGCTGTTGCTGCCGCTTCCCATATCTGGCCTTCGTTAATTTCTCCGTCTCCTAACATACAGTAAATCCTGCTGCCAATATTCTGGTGCCTGTTCCCTAAGGCCATGCCGTTTGCTGCAGACAGCCCGATTCCTAAGGACCCGCTGGTCATTTCCACTCCGGGAGTTTTATTCATGGCCGGATGCCCCTGAAGCATTCCGCCAATGCAGCGAAAAGAGGTCATCAGCTCTTCTCTCGGAAAATATCCTACATCGGCAAGTACTGAATACAACCCCGGTGAAGTATGCCCCTTTGAAAGTACAAATCTGTCCCTGTCACTTCTGTTTGGATTTTGGGAATCATAATCCATCTCTCCGTAGAATAATGCAACCAGGACGTCCATCATGGAAAGAGAACCGCCTATATGCCCTGACTGGGCACTGAATACCATTTCAATAACATCCCTTCTTAATTGCTTTGCTTTCTGTTCCAATTCGACAATATTCCTTGTCATCTTACCCTCTTTCCCGAATATCCAATCTGCAATTGGATATTCGTTAATTCGTAATTGAAAAATTTATTTTTCAACTTACTATTTGCCTTTTTGCACTGATTGCGATTCTGGCTTCTTCCATAATCCTTTCAGCCGTGAGTCCGTATTTTAAATACAGCTCTTCCTGAGAACCAGATTCTCCAAAACGGTCATTTACGCCGACTCTTCTGATAGGAACCGGATGATCCTGCCCTATAAGTTCAGCTACCGCTCCGCCAAGTCCTCCTGCTTTCATATGATCCTCTGCAGTTACTATGGCGCTTGTTTTGGATGCATATTCAAGAAGCAGTTTGTCATTCATGGGTTTAATGGAATAAACGTTTAGAACTGCGGCACTTATTCCCTCCTCCTCCAGTGCCCTGGCAGCCTTTAGAGCCGGCTCAACCATCATTCCGCAGGCAGCTATGGTAACATCCTTTCCGTCCAAGAGAACATCTGCTCCCCCCGGAATAGAAACCTTATCCTCAAAATAGATATCTTCTGCCATATCTCTTCCCAGTCTTAAATAAGCAGGTCCGTCATACTTCATCATGGCATCAACAATTGATTTGGTTTCCGTCACATCTGCTGATACAAATACTTTAAAGTTCGGCAGCATCCTCATTATGGCAATATCCTCTAATGCCTGGTGAGTAGCACCGTCCTGTCCTACACATAGACCGCTGTGTGTAGCAATAATCTTAACATTTAGATTAGGATAGGCTATTGACTGCCGTATCTGTTCAAAGGGTTTCTCTGAAACAAACATTGAAAAACCTACTACTACAGGTATTAATCCTGTTGCTGCCATACCTGCTGCTGTGGAGAGCATGTCTGCTTCACTGATTCCCATGCCGTACATTCTATCCGGATATGTAGCAGTAAACTTCGTCAGACTTAACGCTCTTGCCGAGTCAGCGTTTAAGACCACAAGATTAGGATAGTTTTCTGCATTCCTATTAAGTGCTTCAAGCAAAACAGCTCTGAATGATCTTTTCATATTAACCTCTTTTCTGAATATACAATTATCAATTGTATATTCGTTTATTGGTAGTTGAAAAAACAGCTTTTGTTTTTTCAAACTAACCCTTTTGCATATTACAATTATGCACATATTGCATTACTTTCTTTCACTCCACATTTCGTTTTTATTTCTGGATTACGCTTTAAGTATATATTTATCTTTCAATATAAACAATGCGCATATTATACGAATTATCGTCTTTATTATTGTGCATTATGCACTATTATATATTTATTTTTCTCTTGTATATTGAATTTTTTCCAAATTAATGTATAATGATAGCAGATGAACAGCTTCATTTTTCATTTATATAAATGGTTTTAATGTGTATGGGAGGAATTTTAATATGGGTACTATCGAAAACAAAAGAAACATTCTGGCCACAACCCAGTTTCTTTTATCCAGTTTCTCATCGGCAGAGCGAAAAGCCGCCGATTATGTACTGGCCAATCCCCAGGAGGTTTCAGCAATGTCCCTCCAGGAATTTTCCAAGAAATGCGGCTGCGGACAAGCTACTATTATGAGGTTTTGCAGAACCATCGGAGTTTCCGGCTATTCTGAAATGAAAGAATTGCTGGCTGCCCAGCTTTCAGAGCATACCGACACCAGAGAGCCCATAGCTATAAAACCCGATATCGGCATGACTGAAATTGTAGAGAATATATTTGAAATTAATATCATGACATTAAGAAGAACCCTGGATATTGTGGCTATTAAGGATTATGAAGCCGCCTGCGACGCAATCATCCGGGCCAAGCGGATTGTATTCCTTTCTTTGGGAGATGCCATTCTTCCCTGTGAATTCGCAAACAGGCGCTTTCGCCGTATCGGTCTGACTTCTTACGTGGACAGTGACCCGGATATGCAGCTTATCAATGTATGCAATATGTCTAAAAACGATGTTGCCATAGCCGTATCCCACACCGGCAGCAGCAGACATGTGGTGGAAGGCATTAAGCTTGCAAAACAATTCGGTGCAACCACCATCTGCATTACCCAGATGGGAAAGTCAGAGCTTACAAAATACAGTGATATCAAGCTTTACAATGTTACTACCGACACTACTGCCGGGAAAGAAATTATCGCAAGGCGCATTGCAGAGCAGGCTATTCTGGAAGCTCTATGCATGGGTGTCGTCTCCAGGATGCGCAAAACTGCCGAAGAAAAGATGCTAATTACAGCCAGGGGGCTGCGTGTAAATAAGTTAAAAAGCAAAACTCCCAGGGATTAAAAACCATCACTCCATCAACGCCGCTCCATTTTGGAGTAAAAGAAGGGCTGCTTGCATTTTGACCGGATTAATCAAAATACAAACAGCCCGTTATATATTTATTGCAATTGCAATTCATACAGCTTTCGATAGATTCCATTTTGGTTTAGTAATTCCTGATGGGTTCCGCTCTCCCTCAACCTGCCCTTATGCATTACCATGATGATATCTGCATGCTGTATGGTAGAGAGCCTGTGGGCTACCATAATGGTGGTCCTTCCCGTCATAAGTTTTTCTAACGCTTCCTGAATAAGCTGTTCCGTCTCAGTATCAATATTCGCTGTAGCCTCATCCATAACCAGAATAGCCGGGTCGAAAGCCAGGGTTCTGGCAAAGGACAAAAGCTGCCTTTGTCCGGCAGAAAGGGTACTGCCCCTTTCCGTTACCGTTTCTTCATAGGTATTATTTAACTCTTCAATAAAATGGTCTGCATTGACATATCTTGCAGCACTTTTAATTTCTTCCTCCGCAATCTCTTCATTCCTAAGGCGGATATTACTCTTGATATCACCAGTAAAGAGAAACACTTCCTGCTGTACCTGTCCGATTGCTCCTCTTAGCTGGTCCGTATCCATATCCTTAATATCCACGCCATCTATGGTAATACGGCCCTTCTGGATATCATAATACCTGCCGATAAGGTTCAAAATCGAGGACTTGCCGGCACCTGTAGCTCCCACAAAGGCAGCTCTCTGCCCAGGCTCTATCACAAAGCTTACATCCTTTAGTATCCAGTTCTCTTCCTCATAGGCAAACCAGACATGGTCGAATTCTATCCTCCCCCTGATAGCAGACAGCATTGTGGGACTTTCTTTTTTTACCACCAGCGGCTCTTCATCCAGAATGGTAAAGATTTTCTCCGCACTGGCCATGGCTGACTGGAGAGTTCCTATCTGTTCGGATAATTCCTGAATCGGATCAAAAAAGGAACCAATATACTGGATAAAAACATAAAGGGTCCCAATTGTAATCGCGCCCTTAATAACAGCGCTTCCGCCTACCCCAATAATAATTACCATAGCAATAACAGAAAGCATGTAGATGGAGGGACGGAAAATGGCAAATACCATCATTTCCCGAAAGTTTGCTCTCAATAAGTCTTTGCTTTTCTCTTCGAACTCCTTCTGCTTTTCCTTTTCCCTTACAAATATCTGTATTATCTTCATCCCTGATAAATGTTCGGAAAGATAGGTATTAATAGCAGTAAGTCTGGTTCTTACCTGCCTGTAGGTCTTTCTTGATATGTGGGTAAATAAGGAGGTAAGGGCAATAATTACAGGGATCAGTAAAAAGGCATAAAAGGAAAGCCTGACATTAAGGCTTAGCATCACCACAGCAAGGCCTATAATCTTAACAACATTTTTAATCATCTTAACCAGGATATTGGCATACATATCATTCAGTGCCTCTACATCATTGGTTACCCTGGTTACAAGCCTTCCCACTGGCGTAATATCAAAGAACCTTAAGGATAATTTTTGTATGTGCTCAAAGACCTCCTGACGGATATTGTAGATAATATTCTGCCCTGTTAAGGACAATATCCAGGTCTGGAGGAAATTGCAGACAAAACTTGCCAGCAGCACCAAAAGATAGATAAGTGCTATATGCCTTACTCCGGAAAAATTCTTCTTCGTAATAAATTCATCAATTACCTGTCCTACTAAAATCGGGCGGTACAGTTCCAGCCCCGTAATGCATAATACCAATATTAAGGAAAAGGCTACCCAGAGCCAATAGGGCCCTGCATATGCCAGCAGCCTTTTCAGCACATTCCGTTTCTTACCGGTGCCATATTCTAATGTTTCTTCCATATTCTACCCCGTTCTAAGCGCATATTACTATGATTAAAATAATCCCGCCATAATGAATCCAAAATCATACGGCTTCCAGCTGCTTTTCCAACTGCTGTTTTTCATACATTCTGGCATAGATACCATCTTGTTTTAAAAGTTCTTCATGGGATCCGTACTCTGCCATTTCCCCGTTATCAAGGATCAGGATCCGGTCTGCATTCTGCACGGTAGATATTCGGTGTGCTATCATGATAGTAGTTTTACCGGCACGGTCCCGCTTTAAGTTTGACAATATCTCTTCTTCTGTATTGGTATCCACCGCAGAAAGAGCATCATCCAAGATAAGTATCGGCGCATCCTTTAGCAAAGCTCTTGCAATGGAGCTTCTTTGCTTTTGCCCTCCTGAAATGGTAACCCCCCTCTCCCCTACCAGAGTTTCATACTGGAGAGGAAATTCTATAATATTGTCATGGATGCAGGCGGCTTTTGCTGCCTCCTGCACCTTAATCATCTCGTTTCCTGTGGTACCAAAGGCAATGTTATTGCGGATAGTATCCGAGAACAGGAAATTATCCTGGGGCACATAGGCAATGTTTTCCCTAAGGGTCTTTAGGGGAATCCTGTTGATATCATGCCCGTCTATGGCAATCATTCCAGGCTCCGTATTATATAAACGAAGGAGAAGATTAGCAATGGTGGACTTACCGCTTCCTGTTCTTCCAAGCACCGCTAAGGTAGTGCCTTTTTCAATATCAAGAGTAATGTCTTTCAGAACTTCTGATGTTACCTCGGTAAAAGCAAAAGTAAGACCGCAAAAGCTGATATCGCCTTCCAGGCTTTCAACAGGCAGCACATCCTCCCCATCAAAAATCTCCGGTTTCTCTACGAAGATCTTTTGTATTCTCCTTGCAGAAGCAATTCCCTGGGAGATAAAGGTAATGCTGTCTCCTGCTGCCAGCATGGGCCATACCAGCATACCGACATACTGGTTAAAGGCAATAAAACGCCCCAGGGTAATCTCTCCCTGAATTACCAGATATCCGCCGTAAAGCAGGGTAATAAGGCTGGAAATTCCGATAACGATATCCAAAAGAGGAATCACCGTTGCCTGAATTCTTACAACTCCCATGTTCTTATCCTTATTCTCCTTATTTGCCCTGGCAAAGGCGGCAATTTCTTTTCTTTCCTGAACAAAGGCCTTGATTACCCTTACACCGGATATACTCTCCTGTGCCATGTCAGAAAGGTCGGAAAAGGCTTTTTGCTTCTCATCAAATCTTTTTTCAATGGATTTTCCGTAAAATACTCCTCCTACCGCAATAAATACCAAAGGTATGGCAGCAAGAAGTGTCAGCCCTAGGTTCACATGGAGTATCATTTTGCACAGCACCATAACTGTCATGATAACCGCATCAAAGGTGCAGATAACTGCCGGTCCCGCTGCCATACGGATAGCATTTAAGTCATTGGTAAAGTGGGCCATCAAGTCCCCTGTCTTATTCTTATTGTAATAGCCCATGGAAAGAGTCTCCAGGTGGGCAAACATATCATTCCGTAAATCACATTCTATATTTCTGGCAGAGCCAAAGATAAAATAACGCCAGGCAAATCTTCCGACAGCCAAAATAATTCCCACAATAAGTATCTTTACAATACCGTTAAGAAGCCCGTCCATTCCAATAGTCTGCATTTCCAGTCCGTCAGTAATATCCCCGGTAAATTGGGGTATGTAAAGGCTTGCAAAATCCACTATAAACAGGGTAAGCACTCCCAAGGAATAGGACAGCCAGTATTTCTTTATATGTTTTACTATTTTATTCGCTTCTTTCATCCAAAAAACCTCCCTTATCTTCCGCACATCTATTTATTATGGAGTAATTCAGAGAGGATTTCAAGCGTTATTTCACAACTCATTTACACTTTACCTTTAACGTGCTAAACTACAACAAAGGAGGACAGCCATGAGTGACTTTTATATTGATCCTGTTATGTATACAACAAGACCTTCCGGGGAGGGACGTCTCCAAAAAGAGATAAGGGTGTATGACCTGCTTGAAAAGCTGCAAATTCCCTTTATCCGGCTAGACCACGATGTTACGCCTACCATTGAGGCCTGCCATGACATTGATAAACTTCTTGCTATTAATATTTGCAAGAACCTATTCTTATGCAACTCACAAAAAACAAAATTTTATCTCTTATTGATGCCAGGTGATAAAAAGTTCAAAACCGCCGAGTTGGGACGCCAGATTAACAGCCCAAGACTTTCCTTTGCTCCGGCTGAATATATGGAAGAACATCTTGACATCACGCCCGGCTCTGTCAGTGTACTGGGACTGATGAATGACAGGAATAACCGGGTGGAGCTGTTGGTTGATGAAGACGTCTTAAAAGAAGAATACTTCGGCTGCCATCCCTGTATTAACACATCCAGCCTTAAGCTTAAAACTTCTGATTTAACAGATAAAATCCTTCCCTTTATTCATCATACAATAACGGCGGTAAAGTTACAGTAATATTGTTCCGGTGCAAGCGGTATAATAATATAGGCTAAAAGAAGTTTAAAAAGAATGGGGGATGTTAATGAAGATATTAGTCGATGCGGATGCCTGCCCGGTAAAGAGCATCATAGAAAATGTGGCTAAAAGCCTTAATATAAAGGTCCTTATGGTGATCGACACCAGCCATATATTAGAATCAGATTATTGTGAAATACTACAAGTCAGCAAGGCGCCGGATGCCGTGGATATCGCCCTTATCAACCGCACCAAAGAGGGAGATATCGTAGTAACACAGGACTATGGTGTTGCCTCCATGGCCCTTGGAAAAAAGGCTTACGCCATCAATCAAAACGGCAAATATTATACCGAAGAAAATATTGACCTCATGATGTTTGAACGGCATCTTGCCGCAAAACAAAGAAGAGCCGGAGGCCGCATCGGCACCATCAAAAAGCGTTCCAAAGAAGATGATCTTCATTTTGAAACCGCCTTTCTAGGGTTGTGCAGCCAGGCTCTCCTAAAAGGATAATTGCTTTTTAAGTTATGCCCTGCTCTCTCTGGCGTTTCTCTTTACAAAAGCATCCAGAGCCCGTGCAATGGCTGTTCCAATAACAAAGCAGGTAACTGCCTCTACCAGACCATTAATTCCTACAAAGGCAATTACAAACTGAAAGATATTTCCGCCTCCAAGGCTCTCTGAAATGCCCTGGATATAATCACTGCGGTAAAAAAATGCTAGCAGCGCTGTCATAAAGAATAGGGTATTAAGTAAGGCTCCGCTAAGGCTTGCCGCAGGATAAGCAATTTCTTTCAGGCCGCTCTTTCTTAACCCAATAAATATAAGGCCGGAAAGCCATCCCATCAGAATACGCGGTATCAGGCAAACCACAAAGGTCGCTACCGGATTAATGCCAAGAAGTGCGGCACCAAAGGGGCTCATGCCAAAGCACTGGATAAAGCTTGTGATACCAAATACTCCGCCTAAAAAAGCTCCGGCGGCGGGCCCGGCTACAATAGCTCCTACCGTAACAGGTATAACAATCAGCGTAATCTCGAGTCCAAAGGTTTTAATATATCCAATAGGGGTAAATGCCATCAGAATAATAATGGCAGTCAGTAATGCTAATTGTGTTAATTTTTGTGTATTTACTCCGGTTTTTGTTTTCATTTGAATTCCTCCTTGCTTCTCTCTTATTATTCTTCGTTTTTCACTTAAATATGTTTCCGGTTCTGCTGTTATTGTTTTATCCATCTTAACCTGATATTCATGGCCTTACCGCCAAAAAATCAATTTTTAACAAAAAACGCTGTCTGCCTCACGGATTACCGGTAACCTCAAGGCATAACAGCGTTCTTTTTCTATGTAACTTTGCTGTTTATGCCAAAGCACAACAGCAGAAACTAAAAATTCGCTTACTCGTTTTCCTTTAGTTCCCGCCGTTCTTACCGCCCGGTCAAGACTGTTAAGATTCCCAAAACAATAAACAGAAGTGCTTTTCTTTCCTGCCCTTATTCTACCGCCCCATATGCCAGGTACAGTGAATGGTTTCAGGATGGAACAGCCGGAAAAAGGGGTATCCCCTCTTGCCATAGCAACTCCTCCTTATGTTTTTGTTCTTTTATTTTAGCTTTAATTAATAAAAATAGCAAGAAAAAATTTTCGGCCAGGATAAATCACGGTAGTGTTTTGAAAAAAGTTAATGTATAATAAAGCAAACCAATATCAATGGGGGATATTATGTTTGAAAATTTTATTCAAAAGGTCAAAGAAAATAATTGGCCTGTTTACGGCATAGAAGTCTTTTATCAGGGACTGGTTGTTAATAAGTACGATTTTGTTCCCGAGAACCGGCATCCTATTTATTCGGCAACGAAAGTATTTACTTCAACTGCTGCAGGCATCGCTGCAGAAGAGGGTAAATTTTCAATTGATGCTTCCCTTTACGATTATTTAAAAGAGGAAATACCAACTGATGTCACCCATGAGCAATTAGAGACCTTACGAAAAATAAGCATTAAGAGGCTGCTCACTATGTCAGTTCCAGGATACCCCTTCCGCCCGGAGGGTAATAACTGGCTTGACTTTTCTCTGACTTTTCCTATCCAATACAGCAATACGCCTGTCTTTGATTATTCCAATATCCCGGCATATCTGGCGGGAGCGGCTGTGGAAAAGGCTGTGGGTGAACATCTTATAAAGTATCTGGATACCAGATTATTCAAACCGCTTGGTATCGAAAATCCCGAATATATGAATTGTCCCTCCGGACATTTTTATGGAGCTTCCGGAATATCTCTGACAGTAAATGAATTGAGCAGACTGGGACAGCTATATCTGCAGAACGGCCAGTACAATAACAAACAAATCCTCTCTGAAAGCTGGGTTAAGGAGGCTACCGCCATCCAGCAGATGAACCGCGAAGGAGGATACGGTTATTATTTCTGGAAATACAAAGACGGATACAGCATCAACGGTAAATGGGGTCAAAAATGCTATGTCTTTCCAGAACAGCAGCTTATGATAACCTATCTGGCAGATCTTGAAAAAGGATCGGATGCTATCAGGCTTACAATGGAACAGGAAATTCTGCCTGGATATGGAATCTAATGCGAAAATTTGAAAAGCAATTTTCACGTTCCATTTGGGCAGCACCGCAGATTGCGGGCAATCTGCTGGCAAGCCTGCAAAATGCATGGGGATTAATATGAATTTCTTTTACGGAAAATATAAGTAACAAAAAGCCCCTGTCATCCTGATTTTCCGTATATTTAATTAGCTCAAAGGATTTCTCCATATCTTTAAAATCAGTCGGTTGGATTAAATCTTCCTCTTTTATTTTGGAATCCGCTTTGTGTTTATGTCCAAATCCGCTGATAAACAGGAGGCCATAATCTGCAATATGGCTTTCGACTTCCCTTAGCTGCTGTTTATCCGGTCTATAATGATTAATCAGAATATTATCAAATATCCCAAGAGCAGCTAAAGAGTCTTTAACACTCAAATCAATCTGCCTTGTATTTACCGGATACCCTTTTCTTTTTGCAAACATATTCAAACGCTCAAGTGCTTTGCAGCTAAAATCCACTCCGGTAACACCAAATCCTCTTTCCAGCAGATATAAAGTATTTCTGCCATCTCCGCACGCTATATCAAGAACCGTGCCGGTTTTAAAGTATTCAATATTTTCAGTCACTGACTCTTCCGGACTTAATGGATTGTCACTTCTGTTTGCAAATTTTTCATCCCAATATTCTTTGTTTCCCATATACTCCATACTCATTGCCTCCTGCCTGTCTGTTCTGCCTTCTGACCGCTCTATAGCCGGCACAATAAACTGATCTTAAAAATATACCGGCAGTATTTCCTGGGTCTTTGCATCGGCAAGACCCTTGGTGGTCAGCTTGATCTTTGGAATCACAGAGAGCGAGAGGAAAGCCAGGGTCATAAAAGGGTCGATTCCCGCCTTGATGCCAAGCTTATAAGTCTCTTCTTTTAATTTTTCAAGGATTTTATCCACAATCCCGGCATCTTCCTCACTCATTAATCCACCGATAGGAAGAGGTAATTCACCAAGTACTTTTCCATCCCTAACTACTGCCAGTCCTCCATTGCCAGCCCTGACACAGTTGGCCGCAAGACTCATATCCTCCTCCGTGGTTCCCGCTACAATAATGTTATGGGAATCATGTGCAATGCTGGAAGCCACTGCTCCCGCCTGCAGGCCATATCCTTTCATAAGCCCGATTCCGATATGACCGGTATTTAAGTGCCTCTCTATTACCGCAAGCTTAATGATATCTTCGGATACCTTAATTCCCGACCGGTAATTTTCTTCCTCGTCACAGGGAAGTATCAATTCCTTTGTTATCAGCTCACCGGGAACAAGCTCCATAATCCGTTTAAAGCTGCCCTGGTTTTTAAAATAGAAATCCGAAGGCTTTAATTCGCTGCAATGAAAAGACCTGAAGATTCTCTTCCTGTCCTCTGTAAAAGCGCAGTCTGCATCTCTTTTGACCACAGGATTTCCATCCTGTACCGCTCCGCCGTCCTTTGCTACAAGCTTTCCGTCCTTATATACGGAATCAACCGTAAAATGAACCAAGTCCTTCAAGATTACCATATCTGCACAATAGCCCGGTGCTATGGCTCCCATGTCTTTTAGCCCGAAATACTGTGCAGGGTGCAGGGTTACCATTTGAATGGCAGTAATCGGATTGGCTCCATATTCAGTTGCCTTACAAAGCAAATAATCCAGATGTCCGGTATGAAGTAAGTCTCCCGGATGTCTGTCATCCGTTACCAGCATGCAGCGGTTTGAATAAGGAGGCTTTAAAAGATCCTTTAAGCTCTCCATGTTTCTGGCTGCTGTCCCTTCTCTTATCATAATCCACTGCCCTCTTCTAAGCTTTTCAAGAGCTTCGGACTTTTCACCGCACTCATGGTCCGATTCAATTCCAGCCATGCAGTAAGCATTGATATCCTTCCCCCTTAAGCCCGGTGCATGCCCATCTGCTATCTTTCCATAATACTTTGCCAGTTCCAGCTTTTTTATCAGCTCTTCTTCTCCGCTTACGGTTCCTAAAAAGTTCATTACCTCTGCAAGTCCCAGAACTTTTTTCTCTCCCATGAATTCCAGCAGTTCTTCTGCCTGCAATACTGCCCCGGATTCCTCTAAAGGGGTAGCCGGCACACAGGAGGGTAACATCACGTAGACTTTAACCGAAAGCCCCTCCGATTCTTTTAGCATATACCGGAGTCCTGCTCTTCCGGCCACATTTACAATCTCATGGGGATCGGTAATGACGGCGGTTGTACCGTGGGGAACCACTGCTTTTGCAAAAGCCCCGGGGGATAGCATGGAGCTTTCTATGTGGATATGTCCGTCAATAAAACCCGGCGCTATGAATCTATTGCGGCAGTCTATTATCTTTGCCTGCTGTCTGATTAGTGATTCCGGCTGCACATACCGTCCGACTCCAACTATCTTTCCCTTATAAACAGCTACATCTCCAAACTCCAATTCCCCTGTAAATACATTCACAATTCCGGCGCCTTTAAAAATAGTATCCGGCTGCCTTTTCCCGGCTGCAGCCTGTATTCTCTCCTGCTGTATGGTTACTGACTGCTTAAATCCTTCTGATTGCAGCAACTCATCTGCCTTTATCCCTTGAAACACTTCCATACCTGCTACCTCCTTACTAACGGTTAGAATCCTTCTAAGAATCTTACTATCTGCAAATACCCTGATAGCTGCTGAATTTTTTAAATACTATATTACTCAAATGTCTATGCAATTGTCAAATAAATTATTTATGAATTATTCTCCCTTCAAAAAAAGAGCCTTATCGGCTCTTTTTATGTTATAAATATAGAAATCCTAACCCATTGTAACAATAACCTCATGTACCCTTCCATCACCTGCAAAGGGTATCACCGCAGAAACTATTTCCTTACCGTCTACGGACATTCTTTCAATACCCTTTGATACATGGTTGGGATTATTTACAGTAATCCTGTAAATATCTCCTCTGAATTTTCTGGTCACCTGGTAAGTATCCCATTCTTTCGGAATAGCAGGGTCTATAAGTATTCCGTCATAATCCGGCTTAATGCCAAGGATATATTGTGTTATGGCAACGAAGTTCCAGGAAGCAGTACCAGTCAGCCAGGAATTCTTGGCTTCGCCAAAACGCTTTGCGTCCTTTCCTGCTATCATCTGGGAATAGACATAGGGCTCCATGCGGTGTATCTCACTGTATTCTTCCGTATACGCCGGGGCAATTCTGGTATAGTAATCAAATGCTTTATCACCTCTTCCAACAACCGCCTCCGCGCACATGATCCAGGCATTGTTATGGCAGAAAATACCTGCATTTTCCTTGTAGCCCTCAGGATAGGTGGATATTTCACCATACTCTACATAATATTTTGTAAAGGCTGGGTTATTTAGCACAAGGCCATACTTGGTTCCAAGCCTTTCCTCCACTGCATCAAGGGCATTAACAGCCTTGCCGTCCGACAGCCCAAGACCGCCCATAATACAAAGTCCCTGGGACTCAATAAATATCCTGCCTTCCTTACATTCCCTGCTGCCAACCTTCCTTCCAAAATCATCGTAAGCCCTTAAAAACCACTCCCCGTCATAACCATACTTCATGATAATTTCTTCCATCTCATGGACTTCTTTTTCTGCTCTTAAGCCTTCCGTCTCATTTCCGGTCTTCTTCATAAGAGCTGCATATTCCTTACCGATGTAAACAAACATTCCCGCTATCATAACAGATTCTGCCACTCTGCCATCCTTGCTGGTAGTTGTCTGAAAAGATTCTCCCGGTTCCAGGGAAAAGCAGTTTAAGTTCAGGCAGTCATTCCAGTCGGCCCTTCCGATAAGGGGCAGCCCGTGGGGCCCCAGATTGTGAATGACATGATCAAAGGCTCTTTTTAAATGGTCAGCCAGTGGCGCTGCCTTGCTTTCATCATTATCATAGGGAGTGGATACGTTAAGAATGCCGCAGTCCCCGGTTTCCTTAACGTAGGCAGCCACAGCAAGTATAAGCCAGAGCGGATCATCATTAAAATTTCCTCCGACTTCATCATTTCCCCTCTTGGTTAAAGGCTGGTATTGGTGGTATGCCCCGCCGTCTTCTAACTGGGTGGAAGCCAAATCTATAATACGTTCTCTCGCCCTGTCCGGTACCTGATGCAAGAAACCCAATAAATCCTGGTTCGAATCCCGAAAGCCCATACCTCTGCCGATACCGGATTCAAAGTAAGAAGCACTTCGGGATAAATTAAAGGTCACCATGCACTGATACTGATTCCAGATATTCACCATACGGTTTAACTTCTCATCCCTTGAAACAAGAGTATATCCAGAGAGTAAATCTTCCCAGTAGTCCGCCAGTTTCTTAAGAGCCCCGTCTGCCTTCTCTGCCGTGGAAAATTCCTCCATCATCCGATAAGCTTTTGTTTTATTAATTACATTCTTTAATTTCCACTTATCCTCAAGGTCATTTTCCACATAACCTAAGATAAATACATATTCTCTGGTCTCACCCGGATCCAGGCTTAATTCCAGACTATGGGAAGCAATGGGGGACCAGCCGTCAGCCACAGAATTTTTTGATTTGCCTTCCAATACGGCGTCAGGATTCTGGAAACCATTATAGGTACCAAGGAAACTCTCCCTGTCAGAGTCAAAACCGGCAGTAGGAGCATTTACCGAAAAGAAAGCATAGTGGTCACGCCTTTCTTTATATTCTGTTTTATGGTAGATAACGGAACCTTCTATTTCCACCTCTCCGGTATTAAGATTTCTCTGGAAATTCGTCTGGTCATCCAAGGCATTCCACAGGCACCATTCTATGAAAGAAAACAGGGTTATATTCTTATTGGAATTTCCTGTATTCTTAATTACTACTTTATGTACTTCGCCATTGAAATCAAGAGGTACAAAGAAGGTGATTTCCGTCTCTATGTGGTTTTTCTCACCGGTTATTTTGGTATAGCCCATTCCATGGCGGCATTCATAACGCTCCAGCTCTTTCTTGACAGGTGCATAACCGGGCGACCATACCTCCTTACCGTCATTAATATAATAATAGCGGCCTCCTCCTAAATCCAAAGGCACATTGTTATAGCGAAAGCGTGTGATTCTCCTTAGTTTCGCATCTTTATAAAAGCTGTAGCCGCCTCCTGTATTGGAAATCAGAGAAAAGAAATCCTTAGACCCTAGATAATTTATCCATGGATAAGGGGTAGCAGGAGTGGTAATAACATACTCTTTCCTGGCATCATCAAAATAACCGAATTGCATATTGTGCTCTCCTTTACATTCATATTTTCACTAAACTTTCGTAACAAAATCCGTAACCTTCTATATTCTCCATTATACATTATAACTCATTGTGATGCAATAATCATCCAAGTACAAACATAAATCGCCTCAAAGTATTTTACGAAACTTTCGTATTCTCTTATGAATCTTCCTGTTTATATATTATAATTTTCATATCTCCTATTCATTTTTCATGAATATTTTAGAATTAATTCCTTTTTTTATTGATAATATTGTGATAAACTACTCATAGTAAATATATAAAATATATGAACGGCGGTAAAAGCACCGCCTTTTATCAGAAATTCGAAAAGCAATTTCTGATAACCTATATTATCCGGAATGGAGAGATTAGCCATGATGAATGAATATAAATTAAAGGATTCCACCCTGGATGATAATGCCGCTATTTATGCCACCAGGGAAGAAAAAAGTGAAAAACAGAAATTAAAGGAGATGAACTTTAAAGAAAAAGTTTCTTATCTAAAGGACTATTATCTTACAAAAACACTTATTGGATTAGTCGCTCTTGGATTGGCTGCTTATTTCATATATACCGTCGTAACTCCAAAGCCCGAAACCCTTCTGGATGCCGCTATTGTTAATTATGCTTTTTCCGATGGTGCAATAGATAAAGTACACGAGGATTTGAATAAATTGCTGGTGAAAGATCCAAAGAAAGAGAATATTATGGTCGATGCCTCCTTTTATCTGGGGGACGGAAGTAATCCTTCTGAATTTACAATCGGAAGCATGCAAAAGCTTCAGACCTTTATGTCCACCGGAGAGATTGACGTTATTATTGCACCGGAATCTGTCTTTCAGACCTATGCTACGGCAGATTTCCTAAGCAAGCTGACAGATGTTCTTCCAACAGAGCTGTTAACTACTCTTTCAGATTCCATCTTTAACTCTGCTACAGACAATAATGCCGTATCCGGAGCTTACGGCATTTATCTCGATAACACAGCATTGTTTAAGGATCTTTCCATTGCTTCGGACAGGCCTGTACTTGGAATCCTTGTAAACTCCAAGCACCAGGATAACGGAGTGGCATTTATCAAATATCTTTTTGACTATACGAAATAACAGGAATTATAAATGGGCTGATGTCCAAAAGCCGGTTTGGCATTTTGGCAGCAGCCCATTTTGTAAGTATCTTATTCTTTTGCTGTGATATAGTTCTTTGCTGTCAGAAGCTCTGCAATTAATACAGCTCCTCCTGCGGCCCCTCTTAAGGTATTATGTGAAAGTCCGACAAACTTGTAATCAAATACGGTATCTTCCCTTAATCGTCCGATGGATATCCCCATTCCGCCTTCATAGTCCCTGTCAATTCTGGTCTGTGGACGGTTATCCTCCTCTAAATACTGGATAAACTGCTTGGGTGCCATTGGAAGATTTAATTCCTGCGGAAGACCTTTAAATTCCTTCCATGCTTTTAAGATTTCTTCCTTGGAAGGCTTCTTCTCAAAGTCTACAAAGATAGCAGCGGTATGTCCGTCCGTTACCGGCACTCTGATACATTGAGTTGTAATAACAGGACTCACAGCCTTTTCAAGCTTTCCGTCTACTACTTTTCCAAAGATTTTTAACGGTTCCTGTTCACTCTTTTCTTCTTCCCCGCCGATATAAGGGATTACATTATCCAGCATTTCCGGCCATTCAGCAAAGTTTTTACCTGCTCCCGATATTGCCTGATAGGTAGTGGCTACCACAAGCTTCGGACCATATTCCCTTAAAGCATAAAGGGCAGGTGTATAGCTTTGGATGGAACAGTTTGGCTTAACAACGATAAAGCCCTTCTTCGTTCCCAAACGTTCTCTCTGATAAGGAATCAGCTCCAGGTGCTCGGGATTTAATTCCGGAACTACCATTGGTACATCAGGAGTCCATCTGTGGGCACTGTTATTGGATACCACCGGTGTTTCATTCTTGGCATATGCTTCCTCAATAGCCTTAATCTCTTCCTTGGTCATATCTACTGCGCTGAACACAAAATCAACCTGACTGCAGACTTCTTCTACATCGTTGACATTTTTTACAATAATATTCTTAATAGCATCAGGCATTGGAGTAGGCATCTTCCATCTGCCGCCAACGGCCTCCTCATAGGTCTTTCCGGCACTTCTGGGACTTGCAGCTATAACAGCCACTTCAAACCACGGATGATTTTCTAATAAGGATACGAAACGCTGGCCTACCATACCGGTACCGCCAAGAATACCAACTCTTAACTTACTCATACAAACCTCTTTCCGGCAATCCACCCTGTACTAAGACCCACACGTACCGCAAACTTGCTTGCGATACTGCCCAAATAAGAAGTGTGAACAGCCTATTCTGCCTATTCCATATTTATGCGGCAAATGTAATTGTGTGTGTTCGCGCATCACGGACATCTGTCGCTCCAATGAATATATTACTATTACAATCTATAAAAATCAACCTTTTTCTATTAAATATTCATTTATTGTAAAATTTGTTGAATAATTTTCTGTTTTTACGATTATCATTGGCACTTATTTTCCCATGTTTTCAATGGATTCATAATAGGAAAGCAGCTGCTCTTTGAGCCCGGCATAGGTTTCTATCTTATTAACGCTCTGTCTGAACCTGGCAGCCATAGGATAACCGTAGGTATACCAGGCAACATGTTTACGCATCTCCCTGATACCGATATATTCCCCCTTATATTGTACGGCCAGCTTTCCATGATACAGCATCATATCTACCGCTTCCTTTAAGGAAGGTTTTGGAGACAATGTATTATTATTCATGTATTCCTTAATTTGCTTAAATATCCAGGGGTTTCCCTGGGCTCCTCTTGCTATCATGACAGCATCGCAGCCAGTTTCTTTTTGTATCCGGATGGCATCCTCCGGTGAAGATACATCTCCATTTCCGATTACCGGTATAGCTACGGCTTCTTTTACCTTTCGGATAATTTCCCAGTCAGCCTTACCGCTGTAATATTGCTCTCTGGTTCTCCCATGAACAGCTATGGCAGCGGCACCGTTTGCCTCTGCAATCTTTGCCACCTCTGCGGCATTTACTTCTGCTTCATTAAACCCACGTCTGATTTTTACAGTAACCGGCTTATTAATTGCCCTGGACACAGCGTATACAATCTCTCCAATCAACTTAGGTTCCCGCATAAGCGCAGAGCCTTCTCCGTTATTTACTACCTTGGGGACAGGACAGCCCATATTGATATCCAATATATCAAAATTCCTGTGCTCAATTTTCCTGGCAGTCTCACTTAAAATAGCCGGGTCCCTCCCAAATAACTGCAAAGCCACCGGTCGCTCCTCTTCCTTTACAAGAAGAAGCTCCTCTGTATTTTTATTATGATATTGTATACCCTTTGCACTGACCATTTCCGTATAGATCAAATCGGCTCCCTGTTCCTTGCAAAGCAGACGAAAGGGTAAATCCGTTACCCCGGCCATTGGCCCAAGTACCAGATTCCCCCCTATCTCAACATTTCCTATTTTAAAACCCATCGTAACCCCTTTACCTTTTATTTTTACTGTAAATAATCCGAAGTCCTTTTAAAGTAAGCTGGGGGTCGTAAACATGAATATCCTCTGTGGAATCGGCGATTATCTTTCCCAAACCTCCTGTTGCAATTACTTTGATATTCGGTATCTTGGATTCCTCCATGATTTTGCGGATGATATATT
Source organism: Anaerocolumna xylanovorans DSM 12503 (assembly GCF_900143645.1). Lineage (GTDB taxonomy): Bacteria > Bacillota > Clostridia > Lachnospirales > Lachnospiraceae > Anaerocolumna > Anaerocolumna xylanovorans. The sequence goes on from NZ_FRFD01000017.1 coordinate 43,866, forward strand.
CAGTCTGACCGATATAACCGTATACCAACCCTGCCTGCATACTGGATATCGTATCTGTTGCCAGAATGGATTCCGGCTTTCTGATCTCGATTTTCGGCAGTTTGGCCGTTTCGTTCCAAAGTGCATCCGCACAAATACGTATGCCTGTGCTTGTGATACCGGCAAGAAAAGTCCCATCTTCTGATATCAGGTCATAGGTAGTTGCCGTTCCAAAATCAATAACAATTAAAGGACCGCCGTAAATATCATAAGCAGCCACCGCATCTACTACACGGTCAGCACCGACTTCCTTGGGGTTGGCAACATTTATCTTAATGCCGGTCTTGGTACCGATGCCAACCTCCATGGGATTTCTTTTGAGATATTTCACAATACCGTTTTTTAGGGAGTGCATAATACCAGGTACCACACTGGCTATAATAACCGCCTCCACCTCTGATGGTGCAATCCCTCTATAATTTAACAATTCACATATGGTAAGGCCATATTCATCCGAGGTTCTTTGAAGCTTGGTCGTAATACGAAAACTCCCGGCCAATTCCTCTTCCCTAAATACTCCACAAGTTATATTGGTATTCCCTACATCTATTACTAATAACATACAAACTCCTTTCCTGCCAGCTAATGCAATCTATAATTGTTCTCTGATTTAATAGGATATTTCTTCTCCCAGAAAAAACACCTTATAAAATAGTTCCAGAGATTCTAACAATTCCTCTTTGCTTCTCTGCAGTTCCTTTATCTTTAGAACGCTTCCGATTTCATCAAACAGAATATCTCCTTCATCGCTGCTTACATTAAATAAAAGGGTTCCTTCTTCATCAAATTCCAGAGTCAGGACTCCTCCCACATCCTCTGTAAAAAGAACACACATAATCTTTAGTTCTTCCTTAATACTCTCCGGCAAACTGTCAAAATCCCCACTTAAATAATACTTTTGTTCATAGGCACTGCTTGCACATAAAATAATATTCTCCTGATACATAAAAATAGCCATGTCCCTTCCTGTCTTATCTGATTTCAATTCCACCCATTAAACATGTTCCGCGTATATACACCGTAAATATGCTTTCTTTTCTGTTAGCAGAACCGTTTATCCTGCTCTCTACTCCTCCCATAATGGGAACACAGCTTACGGATACCTGCACACCGGAAGGCAGAAAGATATCAATGGAACCCATAATACAAATTACGTCAATCACAATATCTCTGGTGATTACCGCATTCCGTAAATCCAGCTCTATTCCTCCCAAAATGGCGGTAATCTCCCCTCCAGTGAATTCTTCCGTACATTGGACATTATGTGAAGACAAAATACTGGTATAATTCTTCTTCCCGGAACCTGTCCTACTTGATCTCATATCCACATTCTCCGCGTTGCTGTTTGGAGGCACATCTTCTGTAAAGCCTTCCTCCGAATAGCTCTCTCTGTAGAACTCTTCTTTCGCAGTATATTCTCCGGCACGGCTTTCATCTGACTTATCCTCAATGGTGTTATTCTGGTCCTTCTCTTCCTGCCTGCCTTTTAAAATAATCACAACGCCGAAAAGTATCAATATGAACGAAATAAGAAGTCCCTTAACTGCACCTTCTCTTAGTATTCCCAGGTTGGAACCAATCCACATAAGCCCAAACCCAAGAAAAAAGACTCCCCATAAAAATTTTGATGTTGTATTCTTCATATATAAAACCCCTTTACCTTCTGAACTTCCATATAATAATGCCCGGGAGTTCTTCCCTATATCATATATAAAAATTCAAAATAATTCAAGAAAAAACTTATGACAGGGCAGGACAAATGCATGAAGGATGTCTTTGGTAATGCACAGCAGAATTCGAATCAAAAAAACTTCCCTCTAAAACCGGAAGCTCCTTTTGATATCCCTAATATTTCTGTTCCTAAATCAGTGTTTTTGAAATGCCTGTGCCGCAAAAACAGCGCTGGTGCCAGCCGAATAATACTTTATACATATCCAAAGATACCCCTGACAGATACTTCCCCGGAAACAACCGTGGTTATCTCCTTTTCTTTTGTCTCCACCAAAAGCGCTCCCTGCTCGTTAATTCCAAGGGCTGTACCTGCGTACTCTCCTTCTTTTGCTAATACACGTACCTGCTTTCCTCTATTTATCAGATACTTTTCATATTCCGCTTTCAATTGTGTCAAATCGCCCTGCTCTGTAAATTCTTCATAATACTTTTCCAGGCTATTGCAGATTTCTGCAATTAACAGGCTGCGGTTAATATCTTTTCCCTTTTCAAGGGACAGGGAAGTGGCACTAGAGCTTAACTCTTCGGGAAAATCCTTCCTGTTGGCGTTAATCCCAATACCCAGGATTATATTTGGTTCTTCGCTTAAAAGTCCCGTAGCCTCCGTTAATATACCACATGTCTTTTTCCCGCTTATCACAATGTCATTAGGCCATTTGATAAAGGAATCAAGGCCGCTCACCCTGCGTATGGTGTCATTAACAGCTATCGCTGCTACCAATGTTAACATGGGACAGCTTTCTGCAGGCAGTTTGGGCCTTAGAATAAAGGACATCCAGATACCGCCCCGTTTAGGCGAGCTCCAGTCCCTTCCCAGTCTTCCTCTTCCGCTTGTTTGTTCCTCTGCGAGGATAAGCAGGCCATGCCTGGCTTTCTCCTCTGTTTCCCCTTTTATCAGTCTTTTTGCCTGTGTATTGGTGGAATCAAGCTGTTCAAAAAGGAGTATCTTTCTTCCCAGGCTCTTGGTTTTTAGCATTTCTTCCAGATAGGCTGTATCTATCTTATCTTCTTCCATTCCCATACTTCATCTCTATCTTTCTTAAATTTGCGGCAGCTTTCCTCCTAAAACTGGAATAGGAGAAAGGCAGACATCAAGTAAACAAATGCACCTACAACAAAAAATCCAATGCTCGCCTTATTGTTATGGTCCTTTACCCTTTTCACTCCGTTTAATACATTAACGGTACCGGCAAGCAGTAATACACTTATCAGAATACCATAATTCTTCGGATGCAGAAAATATATCACCGCAAGTATCACCGTGAGAATCCCGATTACTACATTTATAATGTCCAGAATAAGCTTTTGTTCCTTTATTATTCTAATCAAATTTTGCATATTAATAGCCATGCCTTTCCTGTATCTGCAAACTTTGGGCCGCAGGCATAAATTTGCGTGTGAAAATTTATTTTTCACACTAACACCCATGCATGCCACATCTGCTTGCAGATGCGGCACTGCTTAAATGAAAAGTGTGAAATGTCTTTTATTTCACACTAATCCCCATGCATATCGCAAGCTCGCTTGCGATACTGCCCAAATAATAGACTATCCGGTTTTAGGATAATCCTTCCTTTCTTATCATATAGAATGGCTGTCCCCCCGTCAAGTAGCAATTTAACCTTCCAGCAGCAAAACAGATTGCAGGTATCCTCTTTTATCCACTGCCAACGTGGGAAAGATATTTTTTAAAATTAACGATAATCGTACTAAAAAAATTACCTGCCGGCGGCTTATTATGAACTCCGGAATCTTTATACAGATTCCAGCATCCGAATCATAGCCGGCTGGCAGGCAAGTTTATGTTGTAACTTTATATATTTCCCAGGGTAGCTACCATTACTGCTTTTATGGTATGCATCCTGTTCTCCGCTTCATCAAATATCACGTCTGCATGGGCCTCAAAGACATCTTCTGTCACTTCGTAACCTTTAACTGCAGGCAGACAATGAAGGAATATGGTATTTTCTTTTCCTATCTTATTCATAAGCTCTGCATTTACCTGATAGGGCTTTAACAACGCTATCCGTTCACCGGCTAATGCTTCTTCTCCCATGGAGCACCAGACATCCGTATACACGGCGTCTGCTCCCGTAACATCTTTTATGGAGTCTGTGACGGTAACTGTTCCTCCGGAGATCTTATTATACTCCCGGCACTCGGCAACAAGCTTTTCATCCGCCCATAATACTTTGGGAGATAATATGGTAAAATGAAGTCCCATCTTGGCACTGCCTATCATAAGGCTGTTTGCCATATTGTTACGGCCATCTCCAACATAGACCAGATGAAGCCCTTTTAAAGTACCAAACTGTTCCTTTAAAGTAAGAAAATCAGCTAAAATTTGTGTAGGATGGTCAAGGTCCGTTAAGCCGTTCCATACCGGAACCCCACTATACTGTGCAAGCTTTTCTACGGTTTCCTGTTTAAAGCCGCGAAATTCAATCCCATCAAACATTCTTCCTAATACCCTGGCCGTATCCTCAACACTTTCCTTGTGTCCCAACTGGATATCATCCTTTCCCAGGTACTCCGGATATCCTCCTTCATCATTACATCCCACGGTAAAGGCGCACCTTGTTCTGGTAGAGGGCTTTTCAAAAATCAGTGCGATATTTTTTCCTTTAAGGCTGTTACCGGTAATTCCCTGCTTCTTTTTCTGTTTTAAATCCTTTGCCAGGTCAATCAGATATTCAATTTCTTCCGGTGTATAATCTTTTAAGGTTAGAAAACTGCGTCCTTTTAAATTCATACTTTATACCCATTGAATATCGCAGGCATACCTGCGATACTGCCACAAATAAAAATGAGTGAAAGAATCTAAACGTGGCATCCTTTCATTTTTAAATTTTCTTTCACTCTTGTCTCTTTTTTGCTATTTTATGGTACACGGTTATGTTTATTTATACATATTATCTTATTTTTATTCATATGTCAAGGAGAATTCCCGTAGTTATTACAGCAAAAAGCTGGTTATCTTAATCAACTTAAGATAACCAGCTTAATAATAAGTGTTTGAAACAAAGGAATTTCAAAATTCTTTTTCTGACTCCGTTCATAATTCGTCCGTATGCGGTTTATGAACTCCTCTTCTGTATAAACAGCAAATTTTGATACATGCAGAGTTTTAGCCGCCAGTTCTAAAAGACTGATGTATAGCTCTTCATAAGTCCAGTCCTTTGGAAGCTTTAAGCTTGCCGCCAGGTTCTGACAGACTCCCTCCAGGAATCGTCTTGTATAAACCTCCGGATTACCGTAATCCAGCCTGTAATATTCTAACAATGCCATCTTTACCGCTTCGTTTAAGTGTATAAACCGTTTTATACATTCCTCTTCCAAAAGATGGATGTCCAAATAATAGATTTTTCCGTTTAAGGATTTTAGACAACGCAGACCGTCAAAATACCCAAGGTCAATATTTCTCTTACTCTTTTCCGTATTAAATTCCAATATTCCGCCCAATTGAATTCTGGGTGATATCTGAGTGATATGAACATCTTCCGGGATCTTAACATACTTTTGCAAACCTATTCCAAATATACGTACAACGAGAATATCCTTGTAGCCTCTGTTCACCAGCATGTCCACGGGCACATTATTAAACATGCCGCCGTCTAAGTATCTTTGCCCATTCATCTTTTCATTTTTAAAAGCCGGCAGCAGGGCACTGGCCAGAAGATAATCCTTTAAGCTGTCCTCCCCAAGTTCCTGTGCGGTTATTTCCAGTTCTTTTAATTTGTTCACATGAAATGTTCCGAAAACAAATTCAATTGGAGAGTTTTTAATCTTCTCCTCATCTATTTTCTCTTGCAGCAGTTCTTTTAAAGGCGTTATATCAATCCCTTTTTCTGTGATGACCCGGTTGGTATCCTTTGTTAAGGATCTCAAATCCAGGTTTTTGATATCCTTCTTTATAAGGTACTGCATCTGCTGATCATTGACATTCATAATATCGGAGTATGTAATGTTCTTCCAGAGCTCTTCCGCTGCTTCATAATTCCCCATACACATTAAAGCCCCGTTTAAAGCTCCTACGGATACTCCCGATACCCCTTTTATTTTAACGTTACATTCTAAAAGAGCCTTCCAGACACCAATCTGGTAGGCTCCTTTCGCTCCGCCGCCTTCGAGAACAATTCCATATTCCTTGTCAAAGTCAAACGCTTTTACCATGTTTTACATTAGCTCCCATGCATATCACAGGCTTACCAGCAGATTGCAAGCAATCTGCTATACTGCCCAAATAAGAAGTTTCAAAAATACATCGTATTTTTCACACTTTTCTGCGATTATTAGATAGGTTTACGAGGTTATTCTATATGTTTGTGGCGATGTTTAATTTATTTACTTTCTTCTTCCTTTTCCGTTGTGGTTCTGTGTACATAATTCTTTATTAAATCCTGATTCAGTATTTCCTCGGAAGTCTTCTTTATTGTAATTGCCCGGTTATAATCCTCTTCATACTGGAAGGCATCTAAAGGTGTATCCGTTTTGATATCCCATGCCCTGCTTCCGTCAAAAACACCTTCCCTGGAGATTTCAAACATTGTATTATTATGGATAAAAGAACCTCTGAATAAATATGCCGTAAAGGCTACAAATCCATCCTTTGCATTGCATAAATCCTGCCCAAGCACATAGGGCTGGTTAAACTTAAGCCCCATAATGTTTGCAATAGTCGGAAGGAAATCTATCTGACCTCCGGTAGTGTGTATGGTTTCTTCTACACCGCTGCCGGGAACGTGTATCATAAGAGGTATACGAAGCATCTCGTCGTAATCATAGGTTCTTCCAAGATATTTCTCCATCATCTCCTTATTATTGTCCATATTAAGGTTTAGTGCATGATGGTCACCATAAAGAGCGATGATTGTATTGTCATACAGCCCCGCACTCTTTAATTCCTGAATAAACTGGCCAAATGCTTCATCAAAATAGCGAACCGTCTCTAAATAGGATCCGAACTTGGTACCCACGTCCTCTTCCTTTAGTTTTAAGGTAACATCTTTATCATCTATTACGAAAGGATGATGTGATGTGAGAGTAATGATAAAGCTGAAAAATGGCTGCTTTTCTTTTTGCAGGACTCCTATCGCCTGATGGAACATGGATTTATCGGAAATACCAAGGCCGATGATATCACTCTGGTCCAGGTCTTCCATGCTGTAGAAATTTTGAAAGCCCTGTCCGGGATAAGCCGCTTCACGGTTCCAGAATTCTCCCTTGTAGCCGTGGATAGCAAATGCATCATATCCCTTGTCCCTTAAGAGCCATGGAAGCCCGTCAAAGGTATTGTTCTGATACAGGGTATAGCACTCCCTGTCGATTACAGGATAAAGACTGTTTAAAGTAGAAAACTCTGCATCAACCGTATTTCCTTTTCCGATATTGGTATAATAACGGTCAAAATATAGAGTGTCCTGCTTTAAGAAAGCATTCAGGTTAGGAGTCAGGACTTGCCCGTTGTACTCTGCATTGATTACAAAATTCTGCAGGGCTTCCACCTGAATCAATATGAGGTTCTTGCCTTCCCCGATATTCTTATATTTCGGACCGCTGACCTGTGGTGTCACTTCCTTAACCGTATCCAGAACTTCCTGCTCCGGTACCTCTTCCGTTATCACACTTTCAGCAATTGCATTATAAATATCATTTACGTGGTTGGAGAAAAACTCCACACTGTTTACTTTATCAATTGTTTTGCTGTCAAAAGGATTAACGACCAGCAGAACAAATATACTGACAAAACCTATGGCAATGTATTTTAACTCTCTTTTACTGCTCCAGGCTGCCCTCTTAGTGTTATCCTTTAATAGCTTTTTAAAATAGTAATAGATAACAGGAATATCTGCAAACAGCAAAAAGCTTGCAGGTATCAGAGTTGCAATAAAACTATCCGGAACCGCAGCAACATTTTTCGCCTGCCACAATTGTTTTATGGACACTGTCTGATTATAATAATTGTAATACATAGCATCCGCAAACATAAGAAGGCTTAAGAGGCTGTAAATAATTATGAATATAATATTTTTTCTTTTCAGCCTGCTCCTTATAAAGCTTAGGAATATAAGCCCCAATGCAGCGACACTGACCAAAACGAATACAATGTCAGAAACATCTACATCAATCAACTTATAATATACAACCAGCTTTATTGCGAAAAACAATAAAATCATATAGGGAGACTTTATAATCTCCTTCACTTTTTCCACTTTCATCCTCTCCTTAACAGCAACCTTACAAATTATTTACGAATATTGACTCTAATTTATAATATCTCATTGCCAATTTTTTATCAAGAAGGGAATTCTTAAGTTTATCTTAACGATTTCAAAATTTTTACTCTTTCGCCTTTATTTTTTCTAAAGGTTCTGAAACGTTAACCGCATATTCCGGCCTCGAATCCCCTCGTTTTATCGGTGCTACATAGTTTGCTGCATTGATAAGCACCTTCTTTATATCGTCCCTGTAAAAGGTAGGATATTCCTCATGCCCCGGTCTGAAATAGAAGACTTTCCCTCTTCCTCTGTAAAATACACATCCGCTCCTGCATACTTCTCCTCCCTCAAACCAGCTGATAAAAACCAGCTCGTCCGGGTTTGGTATTTCAAATTGTTCGCCATACATCTCTTCCATAGGCAGCTCAATGTATTCTCCGATTCCTTCCGTAATAGGGTGACCGGGTTCAACCACCCACAAACGTTCCTTTTCATCTGCCACCCGCCATTTCAAATTGCAGGAAGTTCCCATAAGCCTGCGAAAGATTTTGGAGTGATGTCCCGAATGTAATACGATAAGTCCCATCCCATTTAAGACTCTATTTTGAACTTTCTCTACAATTTCATCGGATACTTCATGGTGTACCATATGTCCCCACCAGAACAAAACATCAGTGCTCTCAAGCACCTCATCAGTAAGGCCATGCTCCGGCTCATCCAATGTAGCCGTCCTCACCTCATAATTCTCATCATCTTGAAAGTACTCTGCCAGGACCTTATGTATGCCCTCCGGGTAGATTTCTCCTACCTTTCCTCCCATCTTTTCATGACGGTATTCATTCCATATTGTAACACGTATTTTTTCACTCATATTTAAATTTCCTTTCTCTTGGCATTAATATTTCCAAAATGCCTCCATTTTATAAAAAATCATTTTTATATGCAGGTATTTTTTTAAATACAATCCCGTTCTTTCAACAATTAACCTTACTATTCCTAAGCTCTGTTGTCAATTGCTGTTTTATAATTTTTTTTTATATTTTCAAGAGCCCAAAGTATTCTTAGATAATTCAAACTTCTGCAATACGAGCAAGGGCAGAAACCGCAAGAAACCGGCTCTGCCCTTAATAATTATCAGCATATTTTATATTCATCTTAGAATTTACACAGAACTCGAAATGCTTATACGTTAATTTGGTCCAGTAATTTGATTACCTTTTGAATCCTAACAATATCATTGGGTTCAATGCTTCTAATTTCCTGTGCAACAATAGTCTCGATTTTTTTGATTGCATTCTTAATTTCATCGGAAACTCTGTTAATCACGTCGTTTGCCACCATTGATTCAATTTCTCCGTCATTTAAGCTTAACTTGTATTCACCCCTGCCAGTTTTTACGATAATTTTACGTTCATTGGCCCGCTTAATTATTCCTGTCACCTTTCCTGATGTAAATTTATATGTATCTTGTAAATACGTTTGAATTTCTGATGCTTTTGCCGCATATCCAGATTTCTGATGGCTAAAATACTCAACAAGTTCTTTGAATCCTTCCGGACTTAGTGAATTATTTCTTTTATTATCACTATCCATTTCTTCACACTCCCTTTTTTATTTCATTATACACCATCAATTCTTTTCAGTCAATCTTTTGTTATTCAAAACTTTGGAATTTTTGAATTAAAAATATAACTGATTTAAACTTAACTCCTTACTATAAACGTTCAAAAAACAATAGTTGGAGATTAAAAAGACCCCGAATTAATTCGGAGTCTTTAAATAGTATAAACTTTAATTATTAATGTTATAAGGATAATTTTTTATTATTTGTCGCTTATTACTTCTGTGATGGACTTTGCAAGACCTGCAATCCCCTGAATATCGGAAGGGATAATAATCTTGGTAGCTTTTCCGTCAGCTGCCTTCTGGAAAGCTTCCAGACTCTTAATCTGAAGTACTGCTGTGCTGGGGCTTGATTCATTTAAGAAACGGATACCGTCTGCATTTGCTTTCTGGACAGTAAGAATAGCTTCTGCCTGACCTTCTGCTTCTCTGATGGTAGCTTCCTTTACAGCTTCTGCATGGAGAATGGCTGATGCCTTCTCTGCCTCTGCTTCCAGAATTACGGACTGCTTCTTTCCTTCTGCCACAAGAATTTGAGAGGTCTTTTCACCTTCTGCGCGAAGGATGGCTTCTCTTCGTTCACGTTCTGCCTTCATCTGCTTCTCCATGGCATCCTGAATAGCTGCCGGAGGAATGATGTTCTTTAACTCTACACGGTTTACCTTGATTCCCCAAGGGTCTGTAGCAACGTCAAGGGATACTCTCATCTTTGTATTGATAATCTCTCTGGAGGTTAAGGTTTCGTCTAACTCTAAATCACCGATAATATTACGAAGAGTAGTAGCTGTCAGGTTCTCAATAGCAAGAATGGGACGTTCTACACCATATGCAAAAAGCTTGGGGTCTGTAATCTGAAAGAATACAACCGTATCGATCTTCATGGTAACATTGTCCTTTGTAATAACGGGCTGAGGAGCAAAGTCTACTACCTGCTCTTTTAAGAGCACTCTCCTTGCTACCTTATCAATAAAGGGCACCATAAAATGAATACCTACAGTCCAGGTTGCCTGATATCCTCCAAGTCTCTCCAATACATAGGAATGAGCCTGGGGAACAATACGTACACAGGATGCTACAATAATTAGTACAACTACTAATAAACCAATAATAACCGGCATTTAAACTCCCTCACTTTCTTCTTCTACAATTAATTTTACACCAGAAACTTTTTTAATGAGGACTTTCTTTCCCTCTTTGATAACAGCCGAATCCTCATAAGCTCTGGCTGTCCATTCCAGACCGTTTACCTGAACAACTCCGGTTCCATTAAAATTATCAATGGTTTCAAGAACCTTTCCGGTGCTTCCTTCCAAGCTTTCATAATTTGTCTTTACTCTCTTGCCATTAAAATATTTTACCGCAATAGGCCTTGTAAAGTAAAGCAATACAAAGGATACCACGATAAATGCCAAAATCTCCAGAATAATATTATCTGAAAACAGAGAAATTATAAAGGATATCACGGCTCCTCCGGCAAACCATATGGATGCCAGTCCCAGGGTAAATATCTCGATAAGTAATAAGATAATAAGTGCAACTAACCAATAAATGGAATCCACGGAACATTTCCCCCTTCCGTAAGTTTTGATATATTCATTTTACTTCATAATCTATAAAATAACAACATCCGCCTTACTTATTTTAGGATTTTAAGTGATTTTTAATCCTTCTCTAATCTATTCCTCTTCTGGCGGTATATTTCGTACATCAGCAAAGCCGCCGCCACTCCGGCATTTAGGGATTCTACCTTTCCTTCCATTGGTATAATGACATTACAGGTAGAAAGTGCCGCAGCTTCTTCACTTAAGCCTTTTGCTTCATTTCCAATAAGGATGGCTGACTTCTTAGGATAGGAAAAAGAGTCATATTCCACAGCGGCTTTTAAATGGGCTGCATAAACTTCAATTCCTGCTGCCTTTATCTCCTTTAAAGCCAAATAGAAATCCTTTACATAGACAAAGGGCATTCTGAAAATGGCCCCCATAGTAGCCCTGATTACCTTAGGATTATAGATATCCACAGAGGACTGGCTTAGAACAATGCCGGTCATTCCTGCTCCTTCTGCTGTTCTTATGATAGTCCCCAGATTCCCGGGGTCGCGAAGGTCTTCTAAAAGCAGCAGGTTTACGTCCGTCTTGTTTACTATTTCTGCAAGCTCATATTCTTTTCTTCTTACCACCGCCAATACTCCCTGTGGAGTTAATGTATCACTTGCGGCTTTCATCACCTGCTCTGTTACTGTCTCATAAGATATTCCCTTAAAATAATCCGTATTATTTCTGGTCTTTTCCTCATAGAGCTCTTCTGTTACATAAGCCTTTATAAGATGTCCTCCGTCCCTTGCTTCTTCAAACATCTTGATTCCTTCCGCCACAAAGGCATTCTGTTCCTGACGTTCCTTATGTCTGGCCTGCAGTTGGATTAAATTCTTTATCTGCGGATTTGATGTGCTGCTAATCATAATTTACCCCGTTTCTGCGCTTATAATTGCACCTTCCAACCGGCACTGCAGCACAGACTTATGCTTGCTGCTTCTACTGGTAATAGTGCTTAAGGTAATCCATCCATTCGTTATATATTTCTCTTTCGGACTTTCCAAGAGAAGTCTTCCAGTCTTCTGTTTTGATAAGCTTTATAACACTGTCCCATCCATATTCTTCTTTCAGATATTCAATATAGGTGGTAGAAAAAGTATAACCGCCCATATCAGAGAACTTAACAGGATTTTTTGTTCCTGTATCCTTATAGGAAGGCACCTGCATCTGACTAAGATATTCCTTATAAAAAGGTTCCCCATTGGCAAGGTACAGGGCCATACCTTCCGTAAGCCATAGCCTTATACCGGGATTTAGCGTACTGATGCAGGCATGAACCATTTCATGAAGAACGGCTTGTTGAATATCATTATATTGATGCACCTTGCCGGGATTGGCAGGTGAAGTCAGTATAACTTTCGTTTTGATATTATCTCCTATGTACCAGTCCAAATGCAGAAACAGTGCCAGATAGCCGTATTTCTTACACTGCATGGTTTTCTGGCTGTCATAGATATAAATGCTTATCTTCTGCTGTGTGTTAATTCCCAGCGCTTCCATAAGCTTTGGTGCTCTTTCTTCTGCAAGGTGAAAAACATCCTCTGCCGCTTCTTTTTCCTTTTCATAATAAACCTTTACACAAGTTCCCTTCAAGCATTTCATTCCAGGTTCTTTTAACCGCATTGCCGGTATAAAGTTAAGAGTGATTATTACTATGGCAAATAAGAAGAACCCTCCCGTAAAGATCGCAGCCTTTCCTATAACGGATATTTTTCCCTTTTCTTTTTGGCTCTTAATTCTTTTATTCATTATATAGTATTTCCTTTCCTTTTTGGTAAATAAACCTTACCTGAAAAGGAAATTTATAAGAAGTAACCGGAGTCATTTTTTACATGTGACCGGGGTCATTTTCATTAAAATACCGGTTAAGTTTAAGGGCAAGAGCTGTCCGGTCCTTTATTCCGGTCTTTTCATATATGACACTGACATAATTTTTCACAGTTCCTACGGAAAGATATAATTGCTTTGCAATTTGCGCATTTGTACAGCCATAGGATATCAGCCTGCAGACCTCCCTCTCTCGTTCTGTCATGGTATGCAGGATACCGGTATCCTCTGCAGGCTGCGGGATGGTATTTTCTTTCTTCTCTTCCTGAAAGCTGCTAAAGCTGCTGATATATTTTCTGCAATGGCTGACGAGTATGTTGATAATAACCGCTATACAAAGATATTCCAGCACTCTTGGAAAAGCTCCGTAAAGCATTATGACCTTTACTCCTTTAAATGGCTCTATCCATGGCTGTAAAAGATAGAATCCTGTGACAAAATGAGAAAGCAGAATCGTCAGTACTGTGGATCCATAGCAAAAATACAGTATCTTTTTTTCTAAATACAAGGCAGCTATTATTGTTGGTAATATAAATAGGAGCAGCACCTGAAAGGTCAGGAAAATATAATAAATCCCAGTTACTGCTGTCACAGACCCTATTAAAAGGTACTTTACCCAGGCTTCATCAATGTGTAAGATATCAATCATGACGGTTGGCAGCAACAGAGGGATTACTGTTGCCGCTATGGTCCCATTTACAATACTGGTCTGGAGGTCAAATATTTTCAGCCAGCAAAGAATTGCTACCAGGAATTCAAAATACAGTACTATTCTTGCAGCCCGGGAAACTTTTTCATTTGTCTCATATTCATTCTGTCTTAAAAGGACTTCATAATCTGTTTCCATCTCATACCTCCATGCATATCGCAGGCTTGTCAGCAGACCACGAGCAATCTATCCTATTCTAACGTATCTTTTGCCGGGCTGCAAGCTCTTTTATACCTTCCTGTTACTATTCTATTTTCTGAAATAAGATTTCAATTTCAGTAAGATAATGGTAGAGTTTATTGCTTATTTGCTTTATAATAAAGAATATTAACGCCATTATCTATTTGGATTAAGGTATGTGTATGAGGAGGGGTAACTTTGAGAAGAAGTTTTTTGGTTTTTGCAATTATTTGCTTTACACTGATGCTTTGTTCTTGCGTAAACACCGGTAAGAAAGTAGAACCATTAAGAACTGAAACTGTTGATTTTGATATTAATACAGCTGCACAAATGGTTGAAAAGGGTGAAAAAATCATTGCAGATATCTCTCTTAAAGATACTGTTTCAAGAGACGAGTTTAAGCAATTTTTAACCGATATGGAAGATGCATACGACGGGTATAAAGAAATACAATGGAACTATATGTTTTTCTATAATGACGAATTTGAGGATGAACATATCGCTACGCTCCATTTGAATAAGGATATGTTCTATCCGACGATATATCATAAAGACGTAGAAATTGTATCTGCCCAGGTAAAAAATGAATATTACGAAGATGAGACTTTAAACGACATCATTTTAACCATAAGAGAAGAATATTTAGGTACGGACAGCAAATTAAAAGGCTGGTACAGGGAGTCTCTTTATAAAAAAAATGAGGAAGGTAAATGGGTGTTTTTTTCTTTTGACGGTCAGATGAATTTTTCGGATGAGGGTATCACATCTGATTATCTTAAATTAAAGTAATTAAAACAACTCATCCATCAGAATATAATATTTAATTTTATCCCAATCCGGCAATATCCCCAACTCGTTAAAAAGTAACTCCGGGTTAAAATCCTCATATATTTTTCCACCATAGCTGCCGTTATAATTATGCTGCAGACTCCTATAACACAGGGCAATATCCTGGTATTTATCAGCAACCCCGCTTCGGCCCAGATCAATAAATCCATTCACATTATTGTCCTTAATAAAAATATTGGGTAAGCAATAATCGCCATGGGAAAAAACAAGTTCCTCATCCGGCTTATTTTCTTTAAGCCACTCAAGCAGCTTTGCAGGACTTTCAAACCCCTTTTTTCCATATGTCTTAGGTTCGGCATCTTCCATACCGCAAAGATTGCTTTGAACACGGAATTCAGCAAGCTTTAATTTATTCTCTATGGAATTACTATGCGGACAATCTGATATATCCACACTCCACAGCATTTTTAACCCCTTAGCCAGCAGTCTGACTAATTCTTTGGGATTTTCAAGTAATTTTGGTGAACATGACATTTCGCCCATAATCCTGCTCATGAGCAGATAATTTATTCCATCTTCCTTGTATGAGCATAGAATCTTGGGAACAGACAGTTTATCTGCGAGCCAGAACATGATCCTATGTTCATTATCTGATTCTTCCCCTTGCTTTTCAATTTTCAGTACCATATCATCAAAGCAGATTACCTGTGAATCTGACATTCCAATTGCGTCAAGGGAATATGGCCTGCTGCCAATTATTTTTCTTATATTTTCAGGGATATATAAATTCATTTTTACTTGATGCGCTCCTTTCTTTTCAACTTTGCCATAATCAAGAGCAAAGCTATATTTATCATTAGGTTAGTTCCTAACGAATATAATAGACTAAAATATATCCACCAGGAGCATAAGTATGGGTTACTATGTTACTGCCGCAGATAATGTAAAAATATATGTGGAGGATCTTAATCCGGAATGTAAAAAAACTATTCTATTCATACATGGCTGGCCTGGAGACCATAATCTGTTTGAATACCAGTTTAACCAGATTCCCAAACTGGGTTATAGATGTATTGGAATAGATGTAAGAGGCTTTGGCAAATCGGACAGACCATTTTGCGGTTATGATTTCGGCACTTTTCGCTGCCCCTGCTCCCAGTCTGATTAAACTTCCTGATTTCCCATATGGCGTGGATAGAGAGACAGTGACACAAATGATTGAAGAAACCTGGATCAAAGAAGTATTATTCACTGATTTAAAAGCCATCCGTGTACCTACCTTAATCATCCACGGGATACATGATAAAGTGGTTCCCTTCCAACTAGAAATCGGTCTATCTGACAAGCAGATAGACCGAAGTTAAGCGCATGGCCTTGGTCCAGCCGACCAGGCATTTATTGTTCATTCATTCTTGCAAGCTTAGCACTTTGATCAGCGGCAATGAGGCTGTCGATTACTTCTTCCAGGTCTCCGTCCATGATATTGTCAAGCTGGTGAAGAGTCAATTTGATACGGTGGTCGGTAACACGGCCCTGGGGAAAGTTATAGGTACGAATCTTTTCTGAACGGTCTCCGGTACCTACCTGGCTTCTTCTGGCTTCTGCTTCCGCATTATGGGCTTTTTCAAGTTCCAGTTCATAAAGCTTGCTTCGCAGTACCTTTAAGGCCTTATCCCTGTTCTTTAACTGAGATTTTTCATCCTGGCAGGAGATTACGATACCGGTAGGAATATGCGTAAGCCGTACCGCTGAGTCAGTGGTGTTAACGCACTGTCCGCCGTTTCCTGAGGAGCGGAATACATCGAATTTACAGTCATTTAAATCAAGGGCTACATCCACTTCCTCTGCTTCCGGCATGATTGCAACCGTAGAGGTTGAAGTATGAATACGTCCGCCGGATTCCGTTACCGGAATACGCTGTACGCGGTGCACTCCACTTTCATATTTCATTTTGGAATATACGCCTTTCCCGTTAATCATGAAAACAACTTCCTTAAAACCGCCAAGTCCGTTTTCATTGACATTCATCATATCTATCTTCCAGTTCTGACTTTCTGCATATTTGGAATACATACGGAAAAGTTCCGCTGCAAATAAAGCTGCCTCATCTCCGCCTGCACCACCTCTGATTTCAACGATTACATTCTTCGCATCATTGGGGTCTTGGGGAAGAAGAAGTATCTTGATTTCCTTTTCAATAACTTCCTGTTTATCTTTACATTCATTTAATTCTTCCTTGGCAAGCTCTCTAAGCTCTTCATCACTTTCTTCGTCAAGCATGGTAAGGCTATCCTCAATGCGTGCCTTGGTTTCTTTATATTCTGTGTATTTTTCTACAATAGGCGCAAGATCGTTCTGCTCCTTCATAAGCTTCCTGAAACGCGTCTGGTCATTTACTACATTGGGGTCATTTAATTCGTCCGTCAACTCCTGGTAACGGATAAGTAAGTCTTCTAATTTATCAAACATTCCGGTTCCTCCATTTCTTATATCCCTTTATTCTTTCCATATCTGAGACGCTAAGTAAAGGGTTCACCTTTTTTCTCATTCCATCTTCCTGTAACCACTCTGTTAAGTCCTGCCAAATCCTTTATAATATTTATATCATCCATTCCTGCTTCTGTTAACAATTTCTTCACTGCCTCTCCCTGGTCATACCCAATTTCAAAAAAGACATATCCGCCTGGATTTAAGTAATCCTTCAATCTCTTGCATATTTCACGGTAAAAATATAACCCGTCTTCTTTTCCGTCCAAAGCGATGGTAGGTTCATTATCCTTTACCTCTTCCATCAGAGTAGTAATAACGCCGGTAGGTATATAGGGTGGATTCGATATTATTATATCATATTTTTTATTTACCTGTGAATAGATATCACTCTTCCTAAATTCAGCTGTAACCCTCAGCCTTTTTGCATTTTCACAGGCTATTTCCAATGCTTCATCAGATATATCTACTCCTGTTCCCTGCTTTACGCCGCCAAGTTTTAAAAGTGAGAGAAGAATACAGCCGGAGCCGGTACAGATGTCCAATACTTCCTTATCCTTACACACCTTTAAGGCTTCCATAACAAGAATCTCTGTGTCCTGTCTTGGTATCAGCACGCCTTCTCTGACCAGGAAATCAAGTCCCATAAATTCCTGTTCTCCGGTAATATATTGAAGGGGTATGTGCCGGCTTCTCTTTCTGATCAAATCAAGATAAGTCTCGTAGTCTTTTTGGGTAATTTCCTTTAGAGGCTCTGCCAAATACACCGCTCTGCTTATCTTAAACTGAAAAGCCAGCAAAAGCCATGCATCATGCTCTCCATTATCAATCTTATTTTCAGTAAGAATCTCTCTTCCGCTTTTTAAAGCATCCTGTAAGGTTATCATAATACTCCTGCTTTATTCCTTGCCTGCAGCCTCATCTGTAATTGCTACAAAATCATCTACGGCCTTTAATATCTCATCATCTTCCTCAAAAAGATTCATCGTCTTTAAGGTTTCTCTTCTTGCGGAGGTTGCTGCCATCTCTCTTGCAGACTTATTATAAGCATTGCTTTGGCTGCCTGCAGCCGGTTTTCTATTTTTATTGTTACTTGCTTTTGAAGAAGAATTATTTGCAGTTTTCTCACTTTTTGTATTTTTACTCTGTGAATTCCCCGCCTTAGTAGTTCTTGCTTTACTGCTCTGATTATTCCCTGCACTCTTCTTATTACTATTTTGCCTGTTTTCTTTCTTCTCTGCAGCAACTGCCTTACCGTTGTTATCAGCATCTATGGTAATGCCGGTACCCTCTGCCTCTTTTCCTAAAAAAACTCTCCAGTCAAATACTGCTTCTACGGACCTTATAGCAACTTCAATCATGTCATCGTCAGGTTCTCTGGTAGTCATACCCTGAAGCCACATGCCAGGTTTACTTAAGACTCTTACAGCAACCGTATCATTCCTTCCGGCAAAACGGATAAATTCATAGGATACACCGGCAATTACAGGTATCAGTAAGATTCTGCTGGCATAGCGAAGCCAGGTGATATCTGTCCTTATAAACATAAAGAAAATAATACTGACAAACATTACAAGGAACAAAAAGCTGGTTCCGCATCTTTTATGCTGTCTGGACTGTCCCCTTACATTTTCTACGGTGAGGTCATATCCATTTTCAATACAATTGATGGTCTTATGCTCTGCTCCGTGATACATAAATACTCTCTTTATATCCTTAAGCTGGGATATGGCAAATACATACAGTACAAAAAGGGCAATTCTTATAATACCTTCTATAAAGGCTACCAGACTGTCAGAAGCAATGGATTTTCCTAAAAGACCCGCTGCAAAAGCCGGCAGGACTACAAATATTCCCATAGCCAGTACAATGGCAATAACCATAGTAACAGCCATTAAGATGCTTTCTGTCTTGCCCTTAAAAACCTTCGAAAAGGCCTTATCAACCTTGGACTCTTTTTTTGCCTCTTCCTCTTCAAAAAAGCTGGCCGAAAAATTCAGCGTCTTTATCCCTATGCCCATGGACTCCGCAAAAGCAAGTATACCTCTTAGAATGGGAAGCTTCCATATTTTATGCTTTTCCGAGATACTGTTAAAGCTATCCTTCTGTACAACGATTTCGTTATCTGGCTTTCTTACCGCTATGGCATAATGATCTTTGTTTTTCATCATTACACCCTCAATAACTGCCTGTCCCCCGATTCCTGATGGTTTCATATACTTTTCCTTTCTGTGATAATCCATGTTTATAACAGGGTTATCCTGTAAACTGCGAATTTAAAAATAGGTTGAGATAATTAAACCTCAACCTGTTTTTAACACATAGTAGTATTGTCATTCTATTGTTCCTGATTAAGACCATATCTGCGGTTGAACTTATCAATAGCACCGCGAGCTGCCGCAGCTTTCTGCTGTCCGGTATAGAAAGAATGGCACTTAGAACAGATTTCTACGTGAATATCACTCTTTGTTGAACCTGTAACAAATTCATTGCCACAGTTGCAAACTACTTTTGCCTGATAGTACTTCGGATGTATTCCCTCTTTCATGCTTTCACCTCTTTACAAACAAATATAATTTTTTGAAAGTTGACAAATGTCAAACTAATATCATCATTAAAACAGCTTTCTCATTATAACATAGGTTATTTACGTTTGCAAGTCCTAATTCGTTAATTTCGTCTTTTTTACTATTTCGATAAATTCTGCATTTGTCTTCGTCTTAATAAACATATCAATGATTCTCTCTACCGCATCATCGGATTTCATACTGTTAAAGGCCTTTCGCATCAGATAGGTCGCTTCCATTTCCGGCTGCGTTAACAGCAAGTCATCCCTTCTGGTACTGGACTTCGGTAAATCTATGGCAGGGAAGATTCTTTTCTCGGAAAGGTTTCTGTCTAACACAAGTTCCATGTTACCGGTTCCTTTAAACTCTTCAAACACTACATCATCCATACGGCTTCCGGTATCAACTAAGGCTGTCGCGAGGATGGTAAGGCTGCCGCCTTCTCTCATATTTCTGGCTGCTCCAAAGAACCTCTTAGGCATATGAAGGGCCGCCGGATCAAGACCGCCGGAAAGTGTCCTTCCGCTTGCCTGTACGGTTAGATTGTATGCTCTGGCAAGTCTTGTAATGCTATCCAGCAAGATTACAACATCCTGCTTATGCTCCACAAGCCTCTTGGCACGTTCAATTACCATTTCAGATACTCTCTTATGGTTATCAGGCAGCTCATCAAAGGTTGAATAAATAACCTCTACATTCTTTCCTTCAATGGATTCCTTAATGTCGGTAACTTCCTCGGGACGCTCATCTATCAGTAAAATAATTAAATGGATGCTTGGGTGATTTATTGTAATTGCTTTGGCAATCTGCTTAAGCAAGGTTGTTTTACCAGTCTTTGGCTGGGACACAATCATACCTCTTTGCCCCTTGCCAATAGGGGATATCAAGTCTACCATACGCATGGAAACATTGGTTCCCGGTGTTTCAAGATGAATTCTCTCATTTGGAAAAACAGGAGTAAGGTCTTCGAATTTCTTTCGTTTCTGCGCTTCTGCAGGATGAAAACCATTCACACCCTTAACGTATAATAACGCGCTGAATTTCTCTCCCTGATTTTTAATTCTGGTATTTCCTGCAACAATGTCTCCGGTTTTTAAGGAAAAACGTCTTATTTGTGCCGGTGATACATAAACATCATTTTCTCCCGGCAAATAGTTATCACAGCGTATAAAGCCATAGCCATCCGGCATAACCTCCAAGATTCCTTCCTTGGTTTCGCCGCTGTCCAAGACTTCCGCATCCTGCTGCACATTATTTTTCTTGTCGGCTTCCTGACTGCCGTTTAACTGCCAGTAGGTATTCTTTTTACTTTCCTCGGATTGGTTCTGGGTCGCCCTCTTTATGCCGTTCTCCTGCCCTAATGGGCTTCTTGTTTCCCCATCCTTCTCTGTTCTTGTGTTCTTTCTTATCTGAGTGGAGGTTGCCTTCTCTTCCTGGACCTTCTCACTGGTAACTTTTCTATCTTTTTCTTCCTGTTCTGCCGGTTTTTTCAGTTCAACTTCTCGTTCAGTCTCACCCTTTCCAGCAATATCCGTATTATCTTTTGCTGATTCCGTACCCGCACCTAATATATCAATAAGCTCCTGCTTACGAAGTGTGGATACGCTCTTTATACCTCTGCTCTTCGCTAATGTTCTTAGCTCAGCCAAGGACATTTCACTGATTTGTACTTCCATGAATTCTTGCTCCTTTACAAGTATAAAATTAATAAATTTAGTGGGAAAGGTTTCGATTTGATCTAGAAGTTCATATGAATAAAATCAAAAATGTACTACTATTTCTAATTATACAGCATAGAGCCTAAAAAATAAAGTAGGATTTTATAATTAATTGGTCCTGTCAATGCTCTTGATTTACCCCTCTTACAGTGTTATGATGTTTTTATCTAATTAGTTTGTAAAAGTGTATACCATGACATCAGAAAAGAGGTTACTATATGACAAACAGTGAAAAAGCACTGCTTCTGCATGAGCAGTGGCATGGAAAGATTTCAACAGACGCAAAATGTTCGGTAAAAACCAGAGAAGACCTTGCTCTTGCTTACACTCCCGGAGTTGCAGAGCCTTGTAAGGTAATAGCAGAAGATAAGGATGCGGCTTATAAATATACACTAAAGGCCAATACCGTAGCAGTAGTCTCCGACGGCAGTGCCGTTCTGGGGCTCGGAAACATAGGACCCTATGCCGCAATGCCTGTTATGGAAGGAAAAGCAGTACTTTTTAAAGAATTCGGAGGCATCAATGCCTTTCCCATCTGTCTGGATACTCAGGATACGGAAGAAATTATTGAGACAGTTATCCGTATAGCCCCTGCCTTTGGCGGCATTAACTTAGAGGATATATCCGCTCCAAGATGTTTTGAAATTGAGGAGCGATTAAAGGAACGCCTTTCGATTCCGGTATTTCATGACGACCAGCATGGTACGGCTATTGTTGTATTAGCCGGTATCATAAATGCACTTAAGGTGACCGGCAAGACAGTAGAAAGCTCCCGGATTGTGGTTAACGGAGCCGGCTCCGCCGGAATTGCTATTGCTAAGCTCCTTTTAAATTACGGTTTCAGGCATTTGATTCTTTGTGATAAATCAGGTATGCTTTCAGAAAATACTCCCAGCCTGAACTGGATGCAGCAAAAGCTTATGACCGTTACCAATCTTGAAAGAAAAGAAGGTTCTTTGGCTGATGCCCTAAAAGGCGCTGATATCTTTATCGGTGTATCAGCCCCCGGAATTGTTACCAAGGAGATGGTAGCTTCTATGAACAAGGATGCTATCCTGTTTGCCATGGCAAATCCGGTACCGGAAATCATGCCGGATCTGGCAAAGGAAGCCGGAGCCAGAGTTATCGGAACCGGAAGATCTGATTTCCCCAATCAGGTCAACAATGTTGTTGCCTTCCCCGGTATTTTTAAGGGAGCTCTGGAAAGCAGGGCAAGCCAGATAACAGAGGAAATGAAGCTGGCTGCTGCAAAGGCAATTGCCGGACTGGTTTCCGAAGAAGAGCTGAATGAGGATAATATACTGCCGCAGCCCTTTGACTCAAGAGTATGTGAAGCAGTCAGCAATGCTGTAAAGGCCAATCTTGCTTCTACATAAGCCGGAAGGGAGTTAAACCTTGTCAGAGAAGAAAATGTGGGGTGATAAGCCCTATTATTCCCTGGATTATTATTTAAAAGAAACCTTCGGCAGAAAAATTTATAAAATTTCATTAAATGCCGGACTGACCTGCCCCAACAGAGACGGTACTCTCGGAGTGAATGGCTGTATCTTTTGCAGCGAAGGCGGCAGCGGAGATTTCTCTTCCTCCCCCTCTCTTTCCATTACATCCCAGATAGAGGAGGCAAAGAACAGAGTATCCGGGAAGCTTCCTGCAGGACAGACTTCATTTATTGCATACTTTCAAGCTTATACCAATACCTACGGGGAGATATCCTATTTAAGAAAAATATTTCATGAGGCTCTGTCCAATGAGGATATTGTCCTCTTATCCATCGCAACAAGACCCGACTGTCTGGGGGCAGAGGTATTAGCCCTGCTGTCTGAATGTGCCAAAATCAAGCCTTTATGGGTGGAATTAGGATTACAGACCATACATGAGGATACGGCAAGGCTTATTCGAAGAGGCTATTCTCTGTCTGTCTTTGAAAAGGCTGTCAGAGACTTAAATGACATCGGTGCTAAGGTTATTGTCCACATGATTTTAGGCCTTCCCGGTGAAAGTCCTTCTATGATGCTCTCTTCCATGGATTATCTCGGCAGCCAGCCGGTGCATGGTATTAAGCTGCAGCTTCTGCATGTACTAAGAGACACAGAGCTTGCCGCAATGCCCTATGAGGCACTTGCCTTAGAGGAATATACGGACCTTTTAATAGCCTGTATTGAAAGGCTTCCGCAAAATATAGTAATCCACAGGCTTACCGGTGACGGGCCTAAAAAGCTCTTACTGGCACCTTTATGGAGCAGCAATAAAAAACTTGTTTTGAACTTTATCCGAAGGGAGATGAAAGTCAGGGATTCCTGGCAGGGAAAATTGTTGTAGTTTTTTGAGAGGAGGCTTTTATGCAGTCAGATGCGTTAACTTTGTATAAACTGATTATACTGTTTCTATTAGATAAAGTGGATTTTCCACTGACAAATGCACAGATATCGAATTTTATTCTGGATAAGGAATACACCAACTATTTCAGCCTGCAGCAATGCATATCCGAATTGACGGAAGAAGAATTCATAAAGGTAGAAACTGTCGGTCACACTTCCCTCTACCAAATAACACCCTCTGGTGAAGAAACCCTTTCCTTTTTTCAGAATATGATACCTCAGGCTATCCAGGAAGAGATACTTGCTTACCTGAAAGAAAATAAATACAGCCTGCGGGATGAAACCTCCACCTTATCCGAATATCACAAATTAAACAAGGACGAGTATATGGTTTCCTTAAGGGTTATGGAGAAGAAAAATCCGATTATCGACATTCATATATCGGTGCCTACGGAGGAGGATGCGGCTAAGGTCTGCAGCAATTGGCGCAGCCAGAGCCAGGAGATATATTCCTATGTTCTTAATCAGCTTTTAAAAGAATAAGTTAATACAAGAAACTCCCTTCTATTCTTTCATACAAGGGAGTTTTTTCATTCTATTCGGTTTCAATTTCAAGCGCTTCTTCGATACAAGTCCATATTTCATCTCTGCCCTGCTTAGAAAGAGCGGAAAAGGGAAGTATTTTGGTATCGCTTTTTGCGCCCAGTCCGGTTCTTAGCACTTTAATCTGCTTATCCTTCTGGCTCCGGTTTATCTTATCCAGCTTTGTGGCTATAATCACCGGCTCATAGCCCTGATGGACAATCCAGTCATACATCAGTTTATCATTAGCAGAAGGCTCGTGACGGATGTCTATCAGAAGGAATACAATTTTAAGCTGTTTTGAGGTCTTCAAATAATTTTCAATCATTTTCCCCCATTTGGCTTTTATCTCCTCCGATACCTTTGCATATCCATACCCCGGTAAATCCACAAAATAAAGTTCTTCATTGATATTATAAAAGTTTATAGTCTGCGTCTTTCCGGGTTGGGCACTGATTCTGGCATAAGCTTTACGGTTCATCAGCCCGTTTATCAGTGAAGACTTTCCCACATTTGATTTTCCCACAAATGCTATTTCCGGCTTCTCATTTTCAGGAAGCGTGCTGGTAATACCGCAAACTGTTTCAAGGTTTACATTTTTTACATGCATGAAAGCATCTCCTTTCCCGTGGCTTTCCCTAAGCAAAAGCATATTTCAGCACTTCGGCCATGGAATCCACATATTTTAGCTCAATGCCCTCCAGTATTTCCGCTGCAATTTCCTCAATGTCTTTTTTATTCTGCAGCGGTACAAGAACCTGCTTCATATGGGCAGCTTTCGCTGCCAGTATCTTTTCTTTAAGGCCGCCTATAGGAAGGACCCGTCCCCTTAAGGTTATTTCTCCCGTCATGGCGGTATCCGCTCTTACGGCTTTTTTTGTTATGGCTGACAGCATCGCCGTTGCCATGGTTATTCCGGCAGAAGGGCCATCCTTGGGTACCGCCCCCTCCGGTATGTGAATATGAATATCGTTTTTTTCAAAATAATCTGCAGCAATTCCATAGTCGCCGCTGACAGAACGGATATAGCTAATCCCTGCCCTGGCAGACTCTTTCATTACATCCCCCAACTGGCCTGTAAGTTCAAAGCTTCCCTTTCCGGGCATAACATTGACTTCTATCTGAAGAGTATCTCCGCCTACACTGGTCCAGGCAAGTCCTCTTACTATCCCTATTTCGTCCTTTTCATTTGCCTGCTGGAAAGAGTATCTTTCTTTACCCAGGAACTTTTCCAGATTCTTTTCATTGACCCTTACTTTAGGTACCTGACTGCTTACAATCTCTTTGGCAGCCTTTCTGCAGATAGCTCCCAGCCTACGCTCCAGATTTCGGACTCCGGCTTCCTTCGTATAGCCGCTTATAATCTTAGCAAGAGCCTTGTCCGATACACTAAGCTGCTTAGAGGTCAGACCGTTACGTACAATCTGCTTCGGTAAGAGATGTTTTTTGGCAATATGGAATTTTTCATTTTCCGTATAGCTGCTGACTTCGATAATTTCCATCCTGTCAAGAAGAGGCTTTGGTATACCCTGCAGGGAATTTGCCGTAGCAATAAATAATACCTCTGATAAATCCACCGCTATCTCCACATAATGGTCTACAAATCTTTTATTCTGCTCAGAGTCCAGTACCTCTAAAAGAGCTGCCGAAGTATCCCCCTTATAATCACTGCTGACCTTATCAATCTCGTCTAAAAGCATAAGAGGATTCTTTACTCCTGCATTCTTAAGTCCTGTTATAATTCTTCCGGGCATAGCTCCTACATAGGTTCTTCTGTGTCCCCTGATTTCGGCTTCATCCCTTACACCTCCAAGACTGATCCGGACATATTCCTTATTTAACGCCTTGGCAACAGAATGTGCAATGGAAGTCTTACCGGTTCCCGGCGGGCCCACGAGACAAAGAATCGGGCTTTCTCCTTTTTTGGTCAGTACTCTGACCGCCAGAAATTCCAGAATTCTTTCTTTTACCTTCTCAAGGCCGTAATGCTCTTTCTCCAGAATATTTTCTGCCTGCAGGATGTCTTTTTTATCCTCACTCACCTTATCCCAGGGCAGTGCCAGCAATGTCTCAATATATCCTCTGATAACAGCACCCTCGGAAGAATTGCCGGAAACACTCTTAAAGCGCTCAATTTCTTTTATTATCTTATCCTTTACTTCCTGCGGGGCCTTTAGCCTTTCAGCCGCTGCCATATAATTGTCGGCATCGGCAACTCCTCCCCCTTCTCCCAGCTCTTCCCTGATAAGCTTTAGCTGCTCTCTTAAGATATATTCCTTTTGATTCTTATCAACTTTCTCTTTTACCTTAAGCTGTAAATCTTTGCGGATACGGATGATATCAATTTCCTCCGTCAGAACCACCATGATTTTTTCATATCTGGTAAAAGTATCTTCCGCCTCCAGAAGCATTTGTTTATCATCAAGACTTAAGGGCAGGTTGATCGCAATTTGGTCAATCAGCTCACCAACCTCTTTAATCTTACTTAGGACCTTCATTACCTCTTTCCCGATTTTGGGATTTTCATTAAAGTATACCTCTAAGATATCCTTAAGACCCCTTAGCATTGCTTTCTTTTCAGATTCGGTAAAATCCTCTTCTTTTTTCTCTATGATAGCAACCTCGCCCATAAGGAAGGGTTCTTCTTCAACGATACTGTCAAGCTTTGCCCTGTCCGTACCAGTGACCAATACCCGGATGACATTTCCCGGAAGCTTGATAATCTGCTTTACCAAGGCTATGGTACCCACAGAAAACAAATCTTCCTGCCCCGGTGTTTCCGTATCCGGATCTTTTTGCGTCAGCAAAAGCACCAGCTGGTCATTTTCCATAGCATTCTCAATAGCCTCTATGGATATCTGGCGGTTAACGTCAAAATGAATCTGCATTCCCGGCAGCACAGCCATTCCACGCAGTGCTACAATAGGCACTTTTCTGCTGTATTCACTCATTCTTGCCTCCCTGTCTTCATCATAAGCTAAAAACTGCCTTAAACCCTCGAATAAGGCTTTTAAGGCAGTCCCATAACAATCGAATCCTCTTTCAGCAGCTCTGCTATGTTTATTTATGCAATCTCATTGCTGTTCTTTTTGGATATTCGTTTTGATATTGCTTTTCTGGGCTGATTATCCTCCGTATTAATTAACTTCGGCTGATTCTGACCCTCTGCAGCATCTTTTGTTATAATACATTTTAAAACCTGAGTATCTGTAGGGACTCTATACATAGAATCCATCATAACAGATTCCATAATAGCGCGTAAGCCCCTGGCACCGGTTTTTCTCTCCAGAGAACGCTTAGCTATGACACGGATGGCCGCTTCTTCAAACTCAAGCTCTACGCCATCAAGTTCAAAGAGCTTCTTATACTGCTTCACAATAGCATTCTTGGGTTCTGTCAGAATCTTTACCAGCGTTTCCTCATCCAGCGCATCCAGAGCCACGCATACCGGAACACGTCCGACAAATTCCGGAATCAATCCGTATTTTACAAAATCCTGGGGCATTGACTGACGGAATAATTCGCCTACATTCTCCTTCATCTTTTCGGAAATCATAGCATTAAAGCCAATGGATTTCTGACCGATTCTGGCTTCAACGATTTTCTCAAGGCCATCAAAAGCACCGCCGCAGATAAATAATATATTCGTTGTGTCAATCTGTATAAATTCCTGATGAGGATGTTTTCTTCCACCCTGGGGGGGAACGGAGGCAGTCGTTCCTTCCAATATTTTAAGTAAGGCCTGCTGAACACCTTCTCCGGATACATCTCTGGTAATGGAGGTATTCTCTGACTTTCTGGTTATCTTATCAATTTCATCAATATAGATGATTCCATGCTCTGCTCTTTCAATATCAAATTCTGCCGCCTGAATCAGCTTTAGCAGAATATTTTCCACATCTTCACCTACATAGCCTGCTTCTGTCAAAGCAGTCGCATCTGCTATTGCAAAAGGTACATTTAAAAGTTTCGCCAGAGTTTGTGCAAGAAAGGTTTTACCGGAACCGGTAGGTCCTACCATAAGAATATTGCTCTTTTGCAGCTCAACATCCAGGTCTCTTCCTGCTAACACCCTCTTATAATGATTATATACAGATACTGCCAAGACCTTTTTGGCTTCTTCCTGACCAATTACATATTGGTCCAGAAAATTCTTAATCTCTGTAGGTTTTAATAAATTAATCTCTGTATCGTGCACTTTGTCATCAAATTCCTCTTCCACAATCTCGGAACAGATTTCGATGCACTCGTCACATATATATACATTCCCCGGTCCTGCAATGAGCTTACGCACTTGGTCCTGGGTTTTATTGCAAAAGGAGCACCTTAATTGTTTTCTTTCATCGGTTCTGTTCGCCACTCTTTTTACCAACTCCCTTCCTGCCTTACTTTTATCTGCCTACGATTACACTGTCAATCAGACCGTAAGCCTTTGCTTCTTCAGCCGTCATATAATAATCTCTTTCCGTATCGATTTCGATAACGTCCAGAGGTTTTCCTGTATTCGCTGCCAGAATTTCATTCAATTTCTTTTTAGTCTTTAAAATATTCTCAGCAACAATCTTAATATCCGTTGCCTGACCCTTAGCACCACCGGAAGGCTGATGGATCATAACCTCTGCATTGGGAAGGGCAAATCTCTTACCCTTAGCTCCTCCTGCTAACAGGAAGGCTCCCATACTGGCTGCCATACCGATACAAATAGTTGAAACATCACACTTAATATACTGCATGGTATCATAGATTGCCATACCTGCTGTTACAGAGCCACCGGGGCTGTTAATATATAAATTGATATCCTTTCCGGGGTCTTCCGATTCAAGGAAAAGTAACTGTGCCACAATAACACTGGCAGATACATCACTTACTTCCTCTCCCAAAAAGATGATTCTTTCCTTTAATAATCTGGAATAAATGTCGTAGGATCTTTCACCGCGGCTTGTCTGTTCAATGACATAAGGTACTAAACTCATAGTTGGCTCCCATCTGCGTGCTTTAGCACGCGTATAAAATCAGGGGGAGTGAAGGTTTATCTTTCACTCTTATCCTCCTTTATTCTGCTGCTACGGCTGTCTCTCCAATCAGATCAACTGCTTTTTGAACAGCCATATCCATAATGATTTGTTCTTTTTCTTTCTCTCCGACTAAGGCTTTTAACTTATCTGCTTCCATCTTGTAGTTTTCTGCCATCTGAGCTACTTCTGTTTCATATTCTTCATCGGATACTGTGATGTTTTCAGCCTTTACAATAGCCTCTAATGCCAGTCTTACCTGGATGGTCTTTAATGCCTGCGGACGCATCTGCTCTAAGAGCTGCTCTCCATTAGTGCCTGTAAACTGGAAGTACTGCTCAATGGTAAGTCCCTGTGACTGAACTCTCTGGGCAAAATCATCTGCCATCTGTCTTACCTGTGTATCAATCATAGCCTCCGGAATTTCCATCTGGGCCAGCTCTACAATTTTGTCAAGGGCAGCATCCTCTTTTGCTCTCTTTGCATCTTTTTCTTTCTTTTCTTGTAATTTTGCCAAAACGTCAGCCTTGTATTCTGCCAGGGTATCGAATTCAGATACATCCTGTGCAAAATCATCATCCGCTGCCGGTAATTCCTTTGCCTTGATTTCCTTTACGGCAACCTTAAATAAAGCAGGCTTTCCTGCCAGTTCTTTTGCATGGTATTCTTCCGGGAAGGTTACATTTACTTCTACTTCTTCTCCGATGCTTTTTCCGATTAACTGATCCTCAAAGGTATCAATAAAGGAATGGGAACCGATAGTTAAGGAATGGTCTTCTGCCTTTCCGCCTTCAAAAGGAATGCCATCTACGAAACCTTCAAAATCGATTACTAAAGTATCCTTATCCTGAACAGGCCTGTCTGTTACTGTTACGATTCTTGCATTCTGGTCTCTTACCTTATCAATCTCTGCGGTAATCTCTTCCTCTGTCACTTCTGCAGAAGGTATTTCTACTGCTATTCCCTTGTATTCACCAAGAGTAATCTCCGGCTTAACAGCAACTTCAGCAGTAAAAATAAAGGGCATACCCTTTTCAATCTGTGTAACTTCGATTTCAGGTCTTGAAACCAAAGTCAATCCGCATTCCTCGGCAGCCTTCTCATAAGCATCGGGAATAATAAGGTTCGCTGCATCCTCATAGAAGATACTCGGACCATACATCTTCTCTATAAAAGCACGAGGTGCCTTACCCCTGCGGAAGCCCTGGATATTGAATTTTCCTTTATTCTTGGCATAAGCTTTCTCGATAGCTGCATCAAATTCTTCAGCTGCAGTCTCTACAGTAAGCTTAACCATGTTTTTCTCTAACTTCTCTACCTGTAAACTCATTTAAAATTTCCTCCTTAAAATATGTGAAACTACCATACGTTTATTTATACGCAATAGTACAACTTCCCATTTTGACGTTTTGACATTAGTATATTATATCATAGCCATTCTGTAAATACCATATTTTTTTATATTAATACCTATGCGTATTACAAGCTCGCCAATAGATTGCCTGCAATCTACACAATACTGCTTAATGTAGAAAATTTGAAAAATACCTTTTATTTTTTCCGCTAAGCAACCACGTGCCCCTGTGCTTTCAATTTTTCAACCACAAGGTTTACATATTTTTCACATTCCTCTATAGTGGAAGCTTCAACCATTACCCGAAGCACAGGTTCCGTTCCGCTCTCTCTTACAATAATACGGCCGTTGCTCCCAAGGATACCGGTTACTTCTTCGATTGCATTTACAATTACCGCATCTTCCCTTGCCGTCTTTTTATCCTTTACGCGGACATTTTTAAGAACCTGAGGATATATCTGTATCTCTTTGATAAGGTCGGAAAGCTTCATTTTGGTTTCCAATATAACTTCCATAAGCTTTAAAGAGGTCAGGATTCCGTCCCCTGTCGTAGCATGCTTGCTGAAGATAATATGGCCTGACTGCTCTCCGCCGATGGAATGTCCATTCTCCATCATGTTTTCATATACATATTTATCTCCTACCGCGGTTTTTTCATAAGCAATTTCCTTTTCCTCAAAAGCCTTATAAAGTCCCAGGTTACTCATAATCGTCGTTACCACAGTATTATTATTCAGCTCATTCTTTTTCTTCATGTATACAGCGCAGACATAAAGAATCAGGTCGCCATCTATAATATTACCCTTATCATCTACGGCTAAACATCTGTCTGCATCCCCGTCATATGCAAAGCCCACATCCAGGTGATTTTCCACTACAAATTTCTGAAGCCCTTCAATATGGGTGGAGCCGCACTTTTCATTAATGTTTATTCCGTTAGGTTCATTATTAATTACATAAGTTTTGGCACCCAGTGCATCAAAGACCACCTTTGCCAGACTGGAAGCAGAACCATTGGCACAGTCAAGACCTACCTTCATATTCTTAAATGAACGTGTTACCAGTGATATAAGATATCCGATATAACGGTTTCTTCCTATTACATAGTCCGTAGTCCGTCCGATATTTTCTTTTGTTGCATAGGGTATTTCTTCTCCCGTTCCGTCTATGTAGTTTTCTATCAGTTCTTCTACTTCATTCTCTAATTTATAGCCGCATCCGTTTATTACCTTGATTCCATTGTCATAGTAAGGGTTATGGCTGGCAGAAATCATAATACCGCAGTCAAAATCCTCGCTTCGCACTACGTAAGATATACTTGGCGTACTGGTTACATGTAACAGATATACATCCGCGCCGCTGGCCGTAAGACCCGCTACCAGGGAATATTCAAACATATAGCTGGAACGTCTGGTGTCTTTTCCGATAACTATTTTGGGTCTGTGCTCTTTTCCGAAATAATATCCCAGGAATCTTCCCACCTTATAAGCATGCTCCACAGTCAAGTCAACATTGGCTTCTCCTCTGAAACCGTCCGTACCAAAATATTTACCCATGATTATACCTTGCAGCAGGCTTTATACCGCCGTCTGCTATCCTTTCTTTCTGATGATTACTTCTATGTATTTTTCCCATACAAGCTTGTTTTTTAATACAGCCTGATGTAAACTCATAATTTATGCGGTCCAGAAACGATTGTAACATAAATCCTGCCCCGAGTGCAACCCATTAAAGTTGCTCATAGTATTATATGTAAATTCTTTTGTCTCCGTGTATATAAAAAACATCATCTTATATTTATGACTGGCCTGCTTTATGCAAATGCCTGGTCATATATATTAGATGATGTTTTAGTGGTCAGGCTTATTGCAGCTATAAGGCATCTGTCTTATAGTTTAAGCTGACAGTTAGATCTTCTTTCTTTTATCCCAGAAATTAATAAGAACCGGATGAGCTCTGACCGGACATGGATTCTTCCTGTCTCTTGATCATACGTCTAACCATTTCTCCGCCTACAGAACCATTCTGAGCGCTGGTTAAATCTCCATTGTAACCTTGTTTTAAAGGTACTCCGATTTCAGAAGCAACCTCCATTTTAAATCTGTCAAGAGCTTCTCTAGCCTGAGGAACTTCTGTTCTGTTTGATCCGCTGTTGCTACTTGCCATAATTTTCACCTCCGAAAATATTTGTTTGTTTCCAGGAACTCTTGTTCCTGTAGCTGCCGATAACCGACTCTTTTTGAATCAGTTATCGTAATATTATTGTTGTCAGAATTCGAAAAATTATTATGGTAAGTTGTGGAATCTTTTTTTCTTTTGATTCTTTTTGAAAGAACGTCCTATTCCTCATACTTAATGTCCGGCAAACAGCATATACTATAAAAACCTTATATAACGGTAGTCTCTATGGAAAACGTATTGTCAATTATTAAAGCTTTAAATCACCTGCTGTGGAACGGTCCTATGCTGATACTCTTATTGGCAACCCATCTTTTTTTGACCTTCCGGTTAAAATTTATTCAAAAAAAGATATTTAAGGGTATCCGCCTTTCAACAAAGACTTCAGAGGATGATAAAGGACAGACCAGCAGCTTTGCAGCTCTTACCACTACGTTAGCCGCAACTCTTGGCATCGGAAACATTGTCGGTGTCTCTACGGCAGTTGCCATGGGCGGCCCCGGTGCTATCCTGTGGCTTTGGCTTACCGGTATACTTGGTATGGCTACAACCTATGGGGAATGTTATCTTAGTATCCGCTACCGGACTCTTGCAAAGGACGGTACTTATTCCGGCGGCCCCATGTATGTTCTGGAACACGGGCTTAAATCAAAACCGATGGCTGTACTTTATGCCTTGTTGACCGTATGCGCCTCCTATGGTGTAGGATGCTCCACCCAGTCTAATTCCATCACCAATGTTACCTCGTCCCTCTGGGGATTATCTCCTTATGGCGTGGGGATTGCCGCCGCTGTGCTTACCGGTCTTGTCATTCTCGGAGGAATTGACTCCATCGGAAATCTGTGCAAAAAGCTGGTTCCTGCCATGGGAGTCTTTTACATAGCAGCCTGCTTCATCTTAATTTTTATGAATCGCAGCTATATTCTTCCGGCCATTTCACTGATTTGCCGTTCTGCCTTTCTGCCAAGTGCCATGGCAGGAGGCTTTGTAGGTGCCACTATAAAAGCAGCCGCAAGATATGGCATAGCAAGAGGACTCTTTACGAATGAAGCGGGTATCGGAACCGCTGCCATAGCTGCTGCCAGCGCAAAAACCGATAATCCACACAACCAGGCTCTTGTATCCATGAGTGCGACCTTTTGGGATACGGTAGTAATGTGCGGCATTACAGGTATCGTAATCGTTGCAAATATCCTTAAAGATCCGGCTTCCGTAAAGGATATACCTGCTTCAGACTTAACAACTGCCGCCTTCATGCAGCTTCCCTATGGGGAATACATTCTTGGCTTTTCCATTGTTGCCTTTGCAATGGCAACTCTAATCGGCTGGTCTTATTTTGGTGAAAGAGCTGTTGTATACCTCTTTGGCAAAGAGGGAATCGGTACCTATAAATTGTGCTATATCGTTATGATATTTGTCGGCGCTGTTCTCTCTCTGGAGTTTGTCTGGGAATTATCAGATCTTATCAATGCTCTTATGATATTGCCAAATGTGCTGACTCTCTGGTTACTGCGAAAGGATATTAAAAATACTGAATAGTCCTTCCTATTCTGTCCGCTGTTTCATTTTCTTTCAGGAAACGGATAATTTCCAGGGAAAAGTCAATGGCGGTACCCATACCCTTTCCGGTAATAATATTACCGTCGGTAACTGCCCTTGCTCCCGTTACTTTTGCTCCGATAAGCTTCTCTTCATAGCCCGGAAAACAGGTTGCTTCCTTGCCCTTTAGCAGTCCATTTTCTCCCAGAATGCTGGGAGCCGCACAAATAGCTGCCAGTGCCTTGTCTTCCTCTCTGAACTTTTTAAGAAGGTCTACAAGGCCTGCGTGGTCTGCCAGATTCTTTGTTCCAGGCATTCCTCCGGGAAGTACTAACATCCTGGCATCCTCAAAATCAAGATTTTCAAATAAATCGTCTGCTTCTACGTTAATACCATGGGCACCTGCAATCTTTAAACTGCCGGTCACAGAAACTGTCATAATCTTAATCTCTGCGCGGCGCAGCAGATCAACTACTGTAAGCCCTTCAATTTCTTCAAACCCGTCTGCTAAAAATAAATATACCATACTATTAATACCTCTTTTCTTAAATAATATTTTTGCTTATTTATCCATTTATCTTTCTGTCAGAACTTTCATGACTCTTATTAATCATACAATTATCTGCTGTACTTTATTATAGCAGAAGTCCCGCCAAAGAAAAATACTTCTTTACAGCACTATCTAAGAACTAGAAAGCATTATACTTCTATTACTCTGTATTTCTTCTGAATATAATGTTTGGTAAAAAAGAGAGGATTTTATATTATGAAAATTTTAGTTTTAGCAGGCGGGCTTAGCCCGGAAAGAGATGTCTCCTTATCCTCCGGCAGCTTAATTGCCAATGCCCTGATGGTCTCCGGCCATGCTGTAGCATTAGCAGATGTATATGAAGGAATTAAGGCAGGGGCGGAAGAACTTCCCGGCCTGTTTCTGACAAAGGAAGATAACCACCGGTATGAGTACCTCATACCGGATACCGTACCGGATCTGGAAGCGCTTGTTAGTAAGAATAACGGAAGAAAAGAGCTAATCGGTGCCAATATCCTTTCCTTGTGCAAGATTGCAGATGTCGTATTTATCGCACTTCACGGCTCT
Organism: Anaerocolumna xylanovorans DSM 12503; assembly: GCF_900143645.1. Taxonomy (GTDB): domain Bacteria; phylum Bacillota; class Clostridia; order Lachnospirales; family Lachnospiraceae; genus Anaerocolumna; species Anaerocolumna xylanovorans. Next base: position 79,428 of record NZ_FRFD01000017.1, read on the forward strand.
ATGGGTGAGAATGGTCAGCTTCAGGCAGTTCTTGACTGCCACGGCATCTCCTATACCGGCACCGGCTACACCGGATGCCTCCTTGCTATGGATAAAGACATAACTAAAAGACTTTTATGTCATGAAGGCATCCTTACAGCCCCCTGGATTACAGACGATGCAGCAAATATTACTCCAGAGAAAATAATAGCTGCCATAGGCTTTCCCTGTGTTGTTAAGCCCATAAGCAATGGCTCCAGTATCGGTATATCCTTTGCCCGCAATGCAGAAGAACTATCCTCTGCCCTAACCCTTGCAACGGAGAAGCTCTCCTCCTTCGGCTCCAAAAAGGTGCTTGTAGAAAAGCTGATTAAAGGAAGGGAATTTTCTGTCGGCATCCTGGAGGAAAAAGCCCTCCCGGTAATCGAAATCATACCAAAGGAAGGCTTCTATGATTATAAGAATAAATACCAGCAGGGACTTACCACAGAATGCTGCCCTGCTGTCTTATCAGAAGAACTTACGAAAAAAGCACAATCCCTTGCCCTGTCAGTCCATAAAACCCTGCACCTTGGAACCTACTCCCGGGTTGACTTTATTCTAAGCGGAGACGGAGAATTCTTTTGCCTGGAAGCCAATACCCTCCCCGGCATGACCCCGGTAAGCCTGCTGCCCCAGGAGGCAAAGGCCGATGGCATCTCTTATGAAGAGCTTTGTGAAAGCATTGCAAAGCTTGCCCTTTAAAACACCTCCATTGCTCCCTTCTTAACTGAGACTTTTTCAATCAGCCTTATTAAGAAAAAAGACAGTAAGTAATAAAGAATCCCAATTCCTGCTTCTCGCAGTAGAAGCCGTATAAATTGATATCTGTTTATGGTACCAAACAGCATGTTTACTGCTTCAATACTGTGAGTAAGCGGAAGGAAATCTGATACTAATCTGGCACCAGGCGGAAGCTGTTCTATAGGGAAATTAGCACCGCAGAAAATCATCAGCACATATGACATAAAATTCAGCACAAAATGCATTTGGTCCGTAATCAATCCGAAAATGCCAATAAACATCCCAAAACCTGCTGCCGCAAACATTGCTGTTACAACAGCTGTGAAAAATAAGAACCAATTAATACCTGAATAATCCACAGAAAATATCAGTCCTCCTGCAAAAAAGCCAATGATAACCGTAGCCATGGCAGCAATGCAGGTAAAAAAGCCTTTATGCAGTATAATCCCAAGCTTATGGGAGGGAGACACAATCAGGCTTCTGACACATCCGTAGGCCCTCTCGGCCATAAACGTACTTCCCAATGTAAAGATGCAGGTATTAATACACAGTAAAAAGGAATTACCCACCACCCATCTTGTCAAATCAGATGTTTGATAGCTGTATCCTGCAAGAACACAGTAAAAGATTAATGTAAGAAGAGGATATAATGTCTCATAGCAAAGAAACTCTTCTATCTTAAACATGGATTGCCGGCTCTTAAAGCTTAACCATGATAATGTAAAAAACCGCTTCATCCTTATCAGCTCACCTCCAAGGTTGCCAGTACCCTTACCTGGCTCTCGATTAATTTTAAAAGAAAGTACCCTATAACAAGATAAACAGCGGTAACAGCTATCAGAATACATAACACCGTATAAAACTCTTTTATATTCCAGACTTCCGATACGCTAAGCCGTATTAATTTCACCGCCCAGGTCGGAGAAAGGATATAACTAATCGGCCTTACCCACAAAGGAAGTATTTCTGCAGGAAATACAAAACCGCATACGAGAATAACAGGGATTTCAATACAATTCATGTATAACTGTGTTTTCCTGGACAGTGTAAGCAGATAAGCAACAATGATTGAAATCATGGAAAAACTGACAACCGCACAAAAAATGGCTAACAGCAGGCAATAGGGATGGCTTACTTTTATATCTATCCGAAACAAAATCTTCGCCGTTAAAAAGGACAAGATAAAAGTAACCATGCTTAGTATTGTATTCCCGATCACTTTTCCCGTTATAATGGCAGAAAAACCTGCCGGAGCCACATAGATAAGAGAAAGCGTTCCGCTATACCTCTCTCTGTTAATATCACCTGCGGAAGAAAAGCAGATGCAGCTCCAGAGTGCCATAAGCCCCGCACCAAGTACAACGTAGGAAACAAAGTCTCCTCTGTCAGAGCTTTTAAACATTTCGTATAAAAGTACGGTATTAACGATAGGATTCGCTATCAGGCAGAAGCGGAACATTGGCCTTGCAAAGGAACATTTCATCTGCAGCAGTGCCGTATAATAAATTACCTTCAATCCTTTCATGATAACCCCTCCAGCATTTTTATATAAACATCTTCCAGGGTGATTTCCCTATTGGAAAAGGAATGCACCTTTGTCCCCTTTAAAATCTCCATAACCGCTTCAATAATTTCTGCCCCGGCGCTGTACTTTACCGTAAGAAGACAATCCTTTTCATCCTGCTGCAAAACAGCTTGTTTTACTCCCTGTATCATTTCTATCTCTTTTACCTTATTTTCCATGGGATATTCCAACCGGATTTCTATTACTTCCTCTTCCTCTGCCAGCTTCTTTAAATTTGCAGGGGTATCTATGGCTACCAGCTTTCCGTGGTTTAAGATTGCTATCCGGTCACAAAGCTCATCTGCCTCATACATATAGTGGGTCGTCAAAAGTATCGTCTTTCCCTCCTCCTTTAACGTTCTTATGATATCCCGAAGCATTCTGGCCCCCAGCGGGTCAAGTCCTACTGTAGGCTCATCCATAAAGAGAATCTCCGGGTCATTTAAGAGTCCCCTTGCTATCTGCAGCCTCTGAATCATCCCTTTCGAAAAGGTTTCAACCAAAATATCAGCCTTTTCGCTTAGTCCCACCAGTTCAAGTATCCTGGCAGTCCTGCTGTCAGCTTCCTCTTGCCCTATATGATACAGGCAGGCAAAATATTTCAGATTGTCTCTTGCAGATAATCGCCTGTAAAGCCCCAGTTCCCCTCCAAAAATAAAATTAATTCGGTTTCTTATTTTCTTCTCCTGGGAAAATGTATCAAAACCCAGTACCTCACATTTTCCTTTCGTTGGTGCAAGCAGTGTAATCAGCATCTTAATGGTGGTTGTCTTACCGGCTCCGTTTTGCCCCAAGAGCCCAAATACTTCCCCCCTTTTTACCTGAAAAGAAATCCCGTCAACCGCCTTGACCCTTTCCTTCTTTCGGTGAACCCATCCCTTTGATGTAACAAATTCACGATGCAAATCCTGAACGTCAATGACACAATCCATAGAAATCTCCTTCTTTAATATTCGATATATATCGAATATTATTATAATCGAATCATGTGTCAATAGTCAATGACGAATATATTGTTTTTAACGAGGCTGTATTTTAAACGAACGTTAAATTTGTTATATTATTTCGTATGTGCTATAATTTGGTACAAACTTGTAAGATCTTATAAACTATAACTGAGTATGTTATGAGAGATTTTTTTAACTACGGAAAGATTAGAATTTTCAATTTTGATGACAAAGCAGGATTACATAGGTGAAAAGAGAAAGAAAATTTCGATATGAAAGGATGAGTGTAAATATGTCACTAGAAAGAGTTAAGCGCTATTTTAAACAGTTAGGGATTGACAACAGGATTTTGGAATTCGATGTCTCCAGTGCAACGGTGGAGCTTGCCGCCAGGGCTTTAGCCTGTGAAGAATGCCGGATTGCAAAGACATTATCCTTCCATGCCGGTGAGAAAATTGTTCTGATTGTAACTGCCGGTGACGCCCGGATCGATAATGCAAAATACAAAGCCCAGTTTGGAACAAAAGCAAAAATGCTTGCCCCAGAGGAAGCAGAACCGCTGACAGGGCATGCCGTAGGCGGTGTCTGCCCTTTTGCAGTAAATGATAAAGCAGAGGTTTATCTGGACGTATCCCTGCAGCGCTTTCAAGCGGTATTTCCTGCCTGCGGCAGTTCCAACAGTGCCATAGAACTGACACCCGCAGAACTTAAAGAATATTCAAACAGTTTAGGCTGGATAGATGTCTGCAAAGTTTACCACGCTTAGAACCGTAAGATTAGCTTTTAAACAGTAGTATTTTTTCCTTCCAAAAGCTTTTTCATCGCTTCCAGCAGTTCTTTTGCATTATTTCTATTGATACTGTAATACTTGGAGCTCTTATCCTGCTCCTCATTTAGAAGACCGCAGCTCTTTAGCTGTTCCATATGATGGGATATGGTGGAAGGTGCCATAGACAGCTCCTTCGCTATATCAAGCCCTCTTAACGGTTCCTTTTCATTTAGCAGGGCAATAATCTTAAATCTCGTATCATCCCCCACAGCCTTAAGCTGCTTTACTATCTTTTCCTGATCTTGCTGCGGCTCCCTGATAGAATAAAACAACACCTGATTTTTCCCGAAAAAACGAATCATTCTGGGTGTCAGAAATAAGCTGGGGGAAAAATAAAATTCCTGATAAGGCCCTCTGTTATGAAAAACCTTTCCCATCATCTTCTGGGAGTATTCTAATGGTTCCAGATGCTCCAGTTCCTCTTTGGTCTTTGCCTCTTCCCTTTCAAGAACTTCTTTTACTTTCTCGTTTTCTTTGCGAAAACCATCGGTGTCCAGTTCCTTTACAAAAGAAAAAAAGTCGCAGATTATCTTCCGGCTCTCTCTAAAAAGCATCTTACAACCCAGATAACTTCCCAAAAGCCTTGAATACTCCCTGTAAAGCCTTTCAAAGCACTCTTCATTTTCAAGGGCCTCTCTGACAAGCTTCTCATTGAAAATATTAAAATAGCCGGACAAAAAGCTTGCCGTATCCATATGCAGGAGATAATCGCAGTATGTATCTAAACTAAAATCCTTAATGGGATAATCCGTCAAAGGTTCTAACATTCCATAGGAACCCCCTGCTGCATTAAAAACTTCCGTAAGAAAGGCATACTTGTTCTTCAAAGCCTCCCGTGTCTTTCTGGCATATGCCTCCATAGACAGGTTATGCCCCTTTTCCCCCTCCAGAATATTAATAGCCGCCAGCATAAGCTCTATCTCATCCGAATATATATAATAGCTGTTTTCCTTAAGCTCCTGATAAAACATATCCGTATTAACCTTCTTTCATAATGCCTTCATCGTATCACCCCCATAATCTTTTGTCAACCAAACGAAAACAGGATCCGAATCCCCTTAATGGTTTCGAATCCTGCATTTTTATCTTTCTTCTCTAAAATATGCCTCCCCAAGACTGGCCGGCGGCTGGTTTTCATGCTTGTTTCTCTTACTGGATAAGATTAACACAATAATGGTTACCACATAAGGAAGCATCTTGCAAAGCTCCTGTGTCGCTCTTGTTAATCCCGGCAGATAGATATAAAGAATATAGAGTCCGCCAAAGAGGAAAGAACCCCAGATAGCATTAACAGGCTTCCACAGGGCAAGGATAACCAAAGCGATGGCAAGCCACCCCCTGTCACCAAAGCCATTATTGTTCCAGGTCCCGCCAAGATACTCCATTACAAAGTACAATCCGCCAAGTCCTGCAATAGCCGCACCGGAAATGGTTGCCGTATATTTATATCTGGACACGTTAATACCGGCAGCATCCGCCGCACCGGGGTCTTCTCCGATAGCCCGAAGGTTAAGTCCCTTCCTGGTCTTTTTTAAGAAGAAGGCAAGCAAGACGGCAAGGATAACGGAAAAGTATGTTAAGAAACCATAGGAAAACAGCAGGTCGCCGATTACGGGAATCCCGGACAATCCCGGTATCTTAGCCCGGTAAGCAGATGCCGTAGTCTTAACGGATATCTGCCCTACACCTCCTGCCAGCTTTGAAATAGAGCCGCCGAAGAAGTTGCCAAAGCCCACTCCAAAGGTAGTAAGTGCAAGGCCGACAACATTCTGGTTGGCACGAAGGGTTATGGTTAAGACACTATAAATCAGTCCGCCAAAGGCAGACGCTAACATCGTCACAAGCAAGGATATTAATAACCCTATAAAGGCATTGGGATGGCCGGTCGATTTTTCATAGAAAAAAGCTGCCATCAGGCCTGATATACCGCCCATGTACATAATACCCGGAATACCAAGATTTAAGTTACCGGATTTCTCCGTAACAATCTCACCGGAGGCACCAAACAAAATACTGACTCCCTGGCTGATTGCATTCTGTAAAAATGTTAACAGCAATGACATGTTATTGCACCTCCTTCTTGCTCTTACGGAATTCCACTTTATAGTTAATAAAGAACTCGCATCCTATCAGGAAAAATAACAGGATACCGGTTATAATGTCGGAAGCATTTTCATTTAGTCCATACTGCGAAGCAATCTGGATGGAACCTTGCTGCATGAATACCAGAAAAGCAGATACTAAAAGCATGGCAACCGGATTGAACTTTGACATCCAGGCAACAATGATCGCCGTAAAGCCCCTGCCTCCGGCAGTACTGGTGGATATGGTATGACTGGCACCGCTTACAATAATACTTCCCGCAAGACCGCAGATTCCGCCGGAAATCATCATAGTCCGGATGATAACCTTTTTCACGTTAATTCCCGCATATTTTGCTGTGTTCTGGCTCTCTCCGACAACTGCAATTTCATAGCCCTGCTTGCTGTGCTTCATATAAAGGTATACGGCTAAAGTCATGATAAGAACAATGATAACGTTTAAGACATACTGTTGTCCGAATATATTCCGAAACCATCCCTTTCTGGTTGCACCGTTAATGATTCCAACCGTATTGGAGCCGGCAGGATTTTCCCAGAAAACAATACAAAAGGTTACGATCTGCATTGCCACATAATTAAGCATCAGGGTAAATAAGGTTTCATTGGTATTGTAATAAGCCTTAAATACTGCGGGAAGAAGTCCCCACAGCATACCGGCAAGGCTGCTCACAATGAAAATAACCAAAAGCAAAAGCCAGTTAGGCATTGCATTTCCAAAGTATATCATCATAGCTGCTGTAGCAGTACCGCCCATTAATATCTGGCCTTCCGCCCCGATATTCCAGAACCGCATCTTAAAGGCCGGGGTAAGTCCTACCGCTATAATCAAAAGCACCATGGTTTCCCGGACAGTCACCCAAAAGCGGCGTTTTCTTCCTACCGCTCCGTCTATAATTCCAAGGTATACCTGAAAGGGATTATCATTTGTAAGTGCGACAATAATAAGGGCACAGAGAATCAGTGAAAGTACAACAGCAATTCCTCTGATAGCCCATGCTTTTCTTTTGGAAATACTGTCCCGTTTCGTCATACGTAAGAATACTTCTTTATTTGCCGCTTCTTTGCTCATGTTTATGTGCCCCCTTTCTGTCTGACGTCATCATAAGTCCGATTTCTTCCTTGGTCGTCTTTCTCGCGTCCAGGACACCGGCAACTCTTCCGCTATTAAGCACTAATATCCTGTCACACAAATCCAGTAATACATCCAAATCTTCACCAACGCAGATAACTGCAACCCCTTTTTCCTTCTGCTCATTTAACAGGTTATATATAGTATAGGAAGAATTGATATCAAGCCCTCTTACCGGATAAGCCACCATCAGAACCGTTGGGTTGGAAGCAATCTCACGTCCAACCAACACTTTCTGTACATTTCCGCCTGAAAGATGCCTTACAGGCGTGTCCACCCCGGGCGTTATCACGTCCAGCTTTTCTACAATACTGTTGGCCAGATTCTTTGGCTTCTTACGGTCAACAAAGAAATGCTTTCCTTCCTTATAGCTTCTAAGCATCATATTATCCGTTAAATCCATGGAACCGACAAGTCCCATTCCAAGCCTGTCCTCCGGAACAAAGGACAGATGAATCTTTAACTCCCTGATATCTGTTGCCTTCATGTCCGATATCTTATTTGTGCTGCCATCCGGTGCATAATAAAGAATTTCACCGCTTTCTATCGTTTGAAGCCCTGCGATAGCTTCTAAAAGCTCTTTTTGTCCGCTGCCTGCAATTCCTGCGATTCCTAATATTTCACCGCTGTAAGCCTGAAAGGAAGCTTCCTTTAAGACCTTAAGCCCCTCCCTGTTTCTGCACGTTATGCCTCTCATCTCAATCCGTTTCTCTGTGTTAGAAGGCTCCGTACGGTCAATATCTAACTTCACCTTTTCTCCTACCATCATTTCGGTAAGAGAATCCGCGGTAGCCTCTGCGGTATTTACCGTGCCGATATATTTTCCCTTTCGAAGCACCGTAACACGGTCGGAAAGCTCCAAAACCTCATTCAGCTTATGGGTAATGATAATAATGGATTTTCCAGCCTTCTTCATATTGCGGAGTACATCAAAAAGCTTCTTCGTTTCCTGGGGAGTCAAAACAGCCGTAGGCTCATCTAATATCAGGATATCAGCACCACGGTAGAGTACCTTTACAATCTCTACTGTCTGCTTTTGGGAAACAGACATGTTATATATCTTTTGTGACGGATTCAGATCAAAGCCATATTCGGCAGTAAGTTTATTTATCTCTTCGTGTACCTGATTCATCTTTAATGTTTTACTGCCCTGTAAACCCAGTATGATATTCTCTGCGGCAGTTAATATATCAATCAGCTTAAAATGCTGATGGATCATACCGATACCCAATGCAAAGGAATCTTTTGGGGAACGTATCATTACTTCATTTCCGTTAATAAATATCTGGCCTTCATCCGGGAAATAGATGCCGGAGAGCATATTCATAAGGGTGGTCTTACCGCTCCCGTTCTCTCCTAAAACAGACAGAATTTCACCCTTTCTGACAGAAAAGTTCACACTGTCATTTGCTATTACTTCGCCAAAACGCTTGGTAACATTCTTTAATTCAATGGCGTTTATCTGTTCCACAAAAAAACCTCCTGCACAATAAATTTGCGGAACCGCAAACTTGCAGTCCCGCATAAAAGGCCAAACACCAAGCCTCATACATTTTAAGCAACAATTTTAATTATTTTGTCAATTCAGTAATTCCATCAATTCTTAAATCAAAGGCAGGAGCAGAGATGACTTCTGACTCGTGGAAATATCCATCGGATACATAGGCAGAATATTTGGAGAATTTTTCATCCTTCGTGATTAAATCTTCGATTTTAGAGCCCTGAACGGTAAACTTGCTGGTATCAAATACCTTAAGGGAACCGTCCTTTAAACTTGCTTCCACTTTGGCAACCTCATCGGCTGTTCCGGGAGCAACTGCTTTGTCATTTAAAGGAGAGATGCTAACAGCACCATCAGCAAATCCCTGGCACCAGTCAGTGGCAATAGCTGTTTTGTCGATAATAGATTTCACAGCATATATATAATAAGGTCCCCAGTTAATGGTAGCAGAGGTTAATGCTGTGCCCGGAGCAACAGACGTCATATCTACGTTATATCCTACACAGGGAATATTTGCTTCTTCACAGGCAGTAGGAGCGCCGGTGGTGTCTGCATGCTGGCTGATTAATACACATTTATCAGCAATAAGCTGTTTTGCAACTTCATTTTCAGCCGCCATATCTCCCCAGCTGTTGGTATACTGAACTTCCATCGTAACAGAAGGGCATACACTTCTGGCGCCAAGATAAAATGAAGTATAACCGGATACAACTTCCGCATAGTTATAAGCACCTACATAGCCCATCTTAGCCTGGTCTGCCGTAATTGTTCCGTTCTTAATCATGTCATTCAGCTTAAGTCCTGCTACAACACCGGATACATAGCGGGATTCATATACCGCTGTAAAGTAGTTATGCATGTTGGCAAGTCCGGAGGACTTCGCCTGATAGCCGGTAGCGTGGCAGAACTGGATGTCAGGATATTCTCCTGCTGCCTGCATCATATAAGTTTCATAGCCAAAGCTGTTAGCAAAAATAATATTACAGCCCTGGTCTGCCAGGTCAACAATAGCATCATAACAGGATTCATCTTCTGCTATATTGGTCTTTTCAATTACCTGATTCTTTGATAAGCCCAGGGTATTCATCATTTCCTTGATGCCGTCCATGTGAGCGGCAGTATAGCCTTCATTCTCATCTCCAATGTAAATAATACCAACCTTGATATCGGAAGAATCACCCTTTGTAGTATCTTTGGTATCCGACTTACCGCATCCTGTCACCATTCCGACTGTCATTACCAAAATAAGCACTAACGTAACCACTTTCTTCATTAAAATTTCCTCCTGTAAAATTTAGTAGCGTCCATGGAGATTGTAACCCTATGAACACATTTATAACATAATGCCAAAAGCATATGTATCATAGTAAAAACAACATCTGTAAATCTCATAAAAGAAAGGAGTTGTATGTATAAAAATACACGCAACTCCCTCCATTGGGCCTATGCATAAATAGACTTAAATTTACCTGAAGGAGTATTCTAGGCTTTTTCTTCAAGCATCGTTAAATACCTTTCGATGCTTGCAAGCTTAACACAAAGTGTAAAAAGCTCCATAGCTGTCTTTAAATCTTTAGCCGGCGGGAAAGAGGGTGCAATACGTATATTGCTGTCGTTAGGATCCTTTCCGTATGGATAGGTTGCCCCTGCGGAGGTCAACTTAACTCCTGCTTTTTGGGCCCTTTCTACGACTTCTTTCGCACAGCCGTTTAAAGTATCAAAAGATATAAAATAACCGCCCTTTGGCTTATGCCATGAGGCAATTTCAAGTCCGCCAAGCTCTGTTTCCAAAACCTCAAGAACTGTCTCGAACTTCGGTCTTAATATATCCGCATGCTTTTTCATATGTGCAATAATACCGTTAATATCCTTATAATATCTCACATGGCGCAGCTGGTTTACTTTGTCGTGGCCGATGGTCTGGATTGCCAGCTGCTTCTTTATATCTACCAAATTGTTCGGCGAAGTTGCAATGGCAGCTACACCGGAACCTGGAAAGCTTATCTTTGACGTAGATGAAAACTTATAAACAATATCAGGATTCCCGGCTTTTTTGGATTCCTCTAAAATCTCCAGAATATTTTCCTGTTCGTCTTCATAAAGATGATGCATACTGTAAGCATTATCCCAATATATACGAAAATCCTTAGCCGCAGGCTTTAGTCTTGCAAACCTTTTTACCACTCTGTCAGAATAGGTAATTCCCTGAGGATTCGAATACTTCGGAACACACCAGATACCTTTTACCATTTCATCCTCTGATACATACTTCTCAACCAGATCCATATCCGGACCTTCATCTGTCATAGGTATATTGATCATCTCAATGCCGAAATATTCTGTGATAGCAAAATGCCTGTCATATCCGGGTACCGGACATAGGAACTTGACCTTGTCCAAACAGCACCAGGGGGTACTTCCCATAACACCATGGGTCATGGATCTGGAAATTGCGTCATACATAATATTTAAACTGGAGTTACCATATATAATCAAATTTTCAGCGGGAACCTCTATCATATCTCCAATGAGCTTCTTTGCTTCCGGCAGTCCGTCAAGTACTCCGTAATTACGGCAATCCATTCCGTCTTCGCAGGTAAGGTCGGAGGAACTGTTCAAAATATCCATCATTTCCATGGAAATATCCAATTGCTCTATACAGGGCTTTCCCCTTGACATATCAAGACTTAAATTAAGTCCTCTCATCATTTTATACTGCTTTTTTAATTCGTCTTTTAATTCCAGTAATTCTTCCCTGGACATCTCTTTATAAGGTTTCAAGAAGAGGCCTCCTCTGCAACATCATTTGTGTCAGTCTATCACAAAATTCTTGCGCATGCAATGGAAAACAAGCCACTTTCACCGTTTTCGTCAAAATATTTATCCTATTTACAGCTGTTATTTCTTACTTATAAGCAGGCTTTATTTAACTCATATTTGCTGCTTATTTATACTGTAAACTTTTTCCTTTCTGCTCTTTTTCAAGGTCATACACCATATATTTCCATGAGGCAGGAATTTTCTCTGCCAGATTAAAAATATTTACCTTTATTCTAAATAAACGGATAATGGATTGTCGTGATTTCCTATTGAATATTAATAGAAATATATAGTAATAAATGATATAATTATTCTATTAGTGTAATTCAGGGTATCATATGCTTATCCGACAGCAGAAAGGATTTATAATTATGAGTGAACCACTGGTCAGTATTATTGTGCCGTTATATAATGGAGAGCAGACAATTGAACGTTGTTTAGCCAGTATCCGAAACCAAAGCTACAAGAATATTGAAGTACTTATTGTAAATGACGGAAGCAAGGATCACAGCATGAAAGTCCTAAAAAAATTTAAGGAGAACGACCCGCGTTTCCACATACTGAACAAGGGGAATTCCGGTGTAAGCGACAGCAGAAACTTAGGTATGAAGAACGCCAGAGGCAAATACCTGCAATTTGTGGACGGTGATGACTGGCTTGTAAAGGACGCCACGGAAACCTTTGTTACTGCAGCAGAAACTAACCACTGTGACATGATTATAACCGACTACCACCGGGTTGTTAACCATAAAATATACATACGGGGACATATCCCGGAAGAAGGACTCATAAGCCGCAGGGAATTTGCAGAATATATGATGAAAGCTCCCGCCAACTTCTATTATGGAGTTATGTGGAACAAATTCTTCCGGACGGATATTGTAAAATCCCATAAATTAAAATGCTCCAGAGATTTAAATTGGTGTGAAGATTTTCTCTTTAATCTGGAGTACCTCCAATATGTGAAGGACGTTTATGTTGTAAAAAAGCCCATCTATTACTACGTAAAGACCAAGGGGAGCCTCGTGGCCACACAGGTCAACCTAAGACAGACTATACGAACCAAACGTATTCTTTTTGACTATTACAAAGATTTATATAAAAGTATGGATATATACGATGAAAATAAGCTTCGTATACAGATGTTTTATATTGCTGTTGCCAGAGATACCGGAAAACGTAAGAAACCTCTGGATGCTGTACACCCAACAGAAAAAATCCCTAAAATATCCACTAAAAAACCAGCCTCCGAACCGGAGCCTGTTGAATATAAATTGCCGAAGAAGAAAGCGGATAAGAAGCCTGTGAAAAAATCCAAGGAGAAGAAAGCAGATAAAAAATCCAGAAAAATTTTAGAGCAATAAGACCAAAGAGTTATCCTATAAATCCGAGGGTGTCTCAAAAGTCTCCCATAACTGGCTAAACTGACTTTGGGGACACCCTCAAGTTCTCAATGAATTCTGCTGCTTTAATCTATCACATATATACCAAATCCGCAGGCTGATATCCTGACATGGGATTCCTCCCTGTCAATAACACCCTGTTCTGATAAGGCTGTTCTCCTTCCGGGTACTTTTGCCTTTTCTTCTCCTTCTTTGGCATTTAAGCAAACCAGGATTCTTCCTTTATCTCCGGTTCTAATAAAGGAATACAGTCCGCTCCCCTTATCAGCCTGCAACACCTCATAACCGGAAGCAGCACAGATATATTCCTTCCTGATACTTAAAATTTTCTTTACAAATCCTTCAAATTCCCCGTCACTGCTCTGCCAGGGCATGGCGCTTCTGTATTCCCGCTCCGTGATTCCCTCTACCTTCTTCTCATCTCCATAAAACAAGCTTGGTACACCGGGAAAAAGCATCAAAAAAATAAAAGCCAGCTTCCACCGTCTCATATCGCCCCGGCAAAGGGATAAAAATCTTGGCACATCATGGCTATCCAGTAAATTAAGCTGACCCAGAGAGATATTGGCGGGGTACCGAAGCATCATAGTTGAAACCGCTCCGGCAAAACTGAAAGCATCCATTTTTCTGGAGGCAAAGTACTCTCTGCAATATTTTCTGAAATCATAATTCATGGTAGAATCAAAGGCATCACCCTTAAGCCAGCTTTCTGCATTCTCCCATACCTCACCGATTAAAACCGCCTGGGGATTTTCTTCCTTTGCCGCCTTCCTAAAAGCTCTCCAGAAATCTCTTGAAACTTCATTGGCCACATCAAGCCGCCAGCCATCCACCTTATATTCCCTGATCCAATATCTGCAAACCTCCGTAAAATATTCCTGCACTTCTTTGTTCAGGGTATTAAGCTTCGGCATCTTTTTCTCATAGGCAAAGCAGGCATAATTCGGTGCCTCGTTGCCCTCCGGCCTTATAACCGGATAGGTAAGGTTGTAAAACCAATCCTTATATTTGGAATTCTCTCCGTTTCTGACCACATCCTCAAAGGCAAAGAAATACCAGCTGCAATGATTAAATACACCATCTATGATAATATGCATGCCATTTTTGTGAACCGTCTCTACCAGTTCTTTAAAATCCTCATCACTGCCAAGGCAGGGGTCGGTATGATAATAATCCAGCAGGTCGTATTTATGGTATTCTCCTGCCGTAAAGATAGGATTTAAATAAATGCAGTTAAAACCCAATTCCTTTACATATTCTACATTTTCTGTAATCCCCCGTATTGTTCCTCCAAGAAGAGCCCTGGAACAAATACCGTTATCTAATGGTATTTGCTTCTCCTGCACTGTAAGTGCTTCCTTTCCCGTAGCAAAGCTGTCAGGAAATATATTATAAACTATAGTATTTTTAAACCATTCCGGCACATCCGGTATTTCATTCCTTAGAATATAGGGATATTGATAATATTCACTCCTGCCCTCAATCAAACTGCCCTCCAGGATAATATCCGGCAGCTCTCTAAAGAACCGGTCAGCATAGTAATATGTCCATTCCTCACCGGATTCCAGCCTGAAATAATAACATATCCGGTTAAAGGGTACCTCAAAGACCGCCTCATAATATTCAAAGAGCTCATCCCTTGCCACAACCTTCATTGGCAAAGGGGAAAACTGCACCGGACTTTGGGAACAAGCCCTGTCTCCAATATATAGGATACAGTCTGTCAGACTATCTGCCTCAGCCCTTAGGCGGATAGTCATACTGTTTTCACTGTTTGGATAAGCATACTGGGACTGGGGTATATGTAAAATTGCACTTTTATTCATGTTGATACCCATTTATCACAGGCAGTACCTATGTATATACCTGGGATATTGCCATAATAAAGGATTGAAAGAATTGTCATATGGCTTCCTTTCTCTGTTTCATTTTCTTTCAACCTGACCGGTATTTTAGCAACGGGTTTAACCCTTTACACCGCCGGAGGTCAGACCGGACACCATATACTTCTGGATGAAGAAGAATATGATAAGAATTGGTACCGATACAAGGATGGCTGCTGCCGAGAATAACGGCCAGCTTCTGCTGTAATCTCCGGCTTGCAGCTGATACAGCCCTCCCGCAAGAGAATAACTGTTTTCGTTTAGCATAAAGGTGGTTGCAAACAAATACTCATTCCACACGAAAATAAGAATCATGACGGAAGTTACAATAATAGCAGGCCTTGCCAAGGGCAGTATTATTGCTGTCAGCAGCTTAAAATTACCGGCTCCGTCAATTTTGGATGCTTCTTCTATCTCAATGGGTATGGTATCAAAATAGCCTTTCATATTCCAGATTCCAAAAATGCACATGGATCCTGCATAAATCATTATTAACCCCAGATGCCGGTTTAGAAGATCCATCTGTTTAAACAGACGGAAAATGGCAAACATGGACAAAATCTGCGGAAAGGCATTTAAGAGTAATAATCCTTTTAATACTCCCTCCCTTCCTTTGAAGCGAAACCTGGAAAATGCATAAGCGGCTTCTACCGAAACCCCCATGGCTATTATCATGGTACCGGCGCTAAGCACCACAGAATTTTTAAGCCAGACTAAAAAAGGTTTTTCTATGATAATAGCTTTATAATTATTTAAGGTTGGATTATCCGGCAGGATAGAAATGCCGGAGGACAGTACCGCACTGCCTGAGCTTAAGGACAGTGAAAGTGCATAGAGGATTGGTATCATCCCCAAAAAACACAGGAGGATAAAGAATATATTAAGCAGGGAATATCCCATTGTTCTCTTTAATTTATATTTTTTCATGTTTATCCTCATTCCCGCGCACATTCCTCCTGCGTCTTATATCCACGGCAGATTTCTTCTGCCTGTATTTTACTCTTGTTGGCTTGGCACTGCCAGCCGCCTGCTCCTCCCTCACTCCCCGGTTGGTGAACAGGGAGAGTACTATGATGATACCAAATATTATGATGGATACCGCTGAAGACAAACCATAATTATTGGAAACAAATGCATTTTGATGTGCATAGGTAATTATTGTCTGAAGTGTTGCTCCGGAATAAGCACCTTTTTGCATGGTAAGAAGATAAAAGATATCAAACTGCTTAAAGGTTGTAAAGGTCGTCATAATAACAGCCGGTGCCATAATCGGTTTAATAAACGGAATTGTTATATTGATATTCTGCTGTAAAAACCCCGCACCATCCAGCCTTGCACTTTCATAATAGCATTTGTCTATACTTTGCAGAGCCCCGTCAAACATCATAATCATAAAGGGAAGAGCCATCCACAGGTTTAAAGCCAGGCAGGAAAGAAAGGCAGGAATGTTTTCCGAGAGAAAATTCATCTTAGGCAATCCAAGCATACTCCCAAATTTGTTTATAAGGCCGAATTCCGTATTATACATACCTACCCGCCATAGCAAGATGGATACATAGGCCGGCATAGCCCAGGGAAACATCAGCAGCGTTTTATAGAGCCTTCTGGCCTTTAAGCCCGGAGCATTAAGCCCTAAAGCAATAAAATAAGCCATTGCCATCTGCAATACCATATTAAATGCTGTCCAGACAAGAGTAACCAGAATTGCTTTAAGAAACCCCGAATCCACTTTAAACAATGCTCTCTTAAAATTCCCCAAACCAATGACCCTATAATCCATCCAATGAAACAAATTCATATTTGTCAACGATATAAATCCGGTATAAAAAATGGGAAAGACAATAATAATCCCAATCAAAACCAGTGCCGGGGATGAATACAGCCATGGCAGATACTTCTTTTTTCCTTTCATTCTACGAACATTCCTTTCCTTCCTTAGCAGTAAACCTGTATTTCTTAAGCTTCTTACTGCATATCGGCAATTGCGGTAAGCGCATCTTTCTGATACTTTTCTGCGGCCTTATCAAGGTCTTCTCCTGATTTATTCGCCGCTGCCAGAAGAGCTTCTGCAGGTCCCCACATAACTGCCATCTCCGGTACATTTGGCATGGGCTGGGCAGTTTTTGCAGTTTCCTTCATGGCTGCAATCATTTCATTGCCGGCAACCTCTGTGTCATCATATGCCTTTATATTGGCAGGTGCACAGCTAAATTTCTTTGCAAGCTCTGTCCCTGCCTCCTTGCCGGCTAATACCTTTAACACTTCACTTATTGCTTCTTTTTTGTTTTCAGCCGCGTATTTCAGCACACAAACTCCCTGTACTCCCGCATAAGGTGCCAGGCTGCTGCCATTTGGCAGGGTAAAGTCTGCCAGAGACTTATAACCCAGATTAATTCCTGCTTCTTTAATTCCTGATATCAGCCAGGGCCCTCCTATTATGGCAGCTGCTTTTCCTTCATTAAACAGAGTGTTTACGGTATTATAATCCCCATCTGCCTCAAGCTTTGCAAACTTTTCATTATAAGCGATAGCTTCCTTGGTAGCTGCATCATTTAAGCCCGGCGTACCGTCCGGTTTTAAGATATAACCTCCAAAACCATTAATAAAAGGAGAAACATTATAGGCTGTAGAATGCTGGTTGACAAGTGCATAGGTACCTGCATCCGTATTGGTATTTTCTTTCATGTACTGGTATAATTCTTCCGTAGTATTTGGAACCTCTCCCTTCCACAGATCCTTGTTATAAAGGAATAACAGGGTTTCAAAATATACCGGAAGCTGATACTTCTTTTCCTTAAAAGTGCCTGCCTGTACGGTCATGGGCAGTAAATCCGCCATGTCTTTGTCTTCAATAAGATCGGATACAGGAGCCAGTATTCCCATCTGTGCAAACATTCCCACAGAGTCATGGGCATAAAAATACATATCCGGACCATTAGCAGCATCACTGCCATACATCTTAAGCTGGTCTGTCAGGCTGGTCTTTTTTTCAAAAGCAACCGTAATCTTACTGTCCTTTAAGCTTTCATTGAGGCTCGCCTGAATATTATCCATAATGGCCTCATCACCGTCATGCCAGATTTTTATCTCTACCGGCTTTTTTTCTGCATTTCCATCCGTTTTCTTATCCGCCTCTTTCGTGATATCTGTTGCATCCGGCTCCTTCACAGAGCTTACAGTGTTGTTCTTCGCGCAGCCTAACAGACTTACTGCAAGCAAGCCGCACAGAATAATCGTTACCAATCGTTTCATACCATTATCCTCCTTGTTATTTAGGAAATCATTTTCCTAAACTCTTATTAAAAACAATCCTATTTCATGTTTGTTTCTGTTATTTTTACCATATTAGTAGGGCATAGTCAATTATGTTTTGTTAAAAATAGTTGACTTTGTAAGGAAACCGCTATACTATTATAAAAAAACTGTATGTATTTAAGGAGGAAAAACATGCCTATAACCATTGGTGACGTTGCCAGAGAAGCCGGTGTCTCAACATCCACGGTTTCCAAGGTACTGAATAACTGGACAACCATATCTCCGGCAACTGCAGCACGGGTACAGGAGGTTATCCGCAGACTAAACTACACCCCCAATTCCAGAGCCGTCAGCTTTGCCAGACAGATTACCCAAAACATTGTATACCTAACCTCTCTAAGCAAGGATGAAGCCTACCATAATCCCCATATGTTTGATATCATGTGCGGCGTTAACAGGGTTTTATCAGAAAACAACTATTCCCTTACCCTTATGGATACCTCTACCGATACGGATAAGGGAGAATCCGTATCTAAGGTTATGGCCAAAAAATGTGCCGACGGAATGATTATCCACGGTTCTGCTATTAACAAAGAAATAGCGGACATGATTACCAGACAGCAATTTCCCCACATCTTAATCGGCCATCCCGGTTTTGACACGCAGCTATGCTGGGTTGATACCAACCATGCTCTGGCCGGACAGACTGCTGCAGAATATTTAATCTCCTGCGGATATGGTGACATTGCGTTTATCGGCGGCAGACAGACCGATTATATTTCCACCCAGCGCTTGAAGGGGTTTCTTGGAACCATGCATCATTACGGATATCTGGTTGCTGCGGATAAAATCTGCTACACGGATTCCGGAATCGAAGAAAGCTGCCAGGCAGCTCTTCGTCTATTGCAGTCCCCAAAGCCTCCCAAGGCTATCCTCTGCGAAAATAACACCATTGCTTTAGGTGTCGCGAAAGCTATAGAGAAATTAAACCTTAAGGTGCCGGAGGATGTCGCATTTCTTACTTTTGATTTATACCCCTATACGAAAATTCTGGACCCCAAACCCGTAGTAATTGATATCAATGTATACGACATGGGTATGCAGGCCGGTAATATGCTGCTTCGAAAGCTGGAAAATCCATCTCTTCAGATACAGACCTATACCACTTTACCGGTAATTAACGCTTAAGACAGTATTCCCATACCGATATACAAAACTGCCGGGCGGATTAATGCTAAAATCCTGCCCGGCAGTTCAATTTATTGAATTTAATTCTAACTGCTTCATATCAAAAAAATTACGCTTTCTGATAAAACATAATAAAAAAAGCCTTGAAAATCAAGGCTTCTAAATTTCCTATGCGGATGACAGGACTTGAACCTGCACGGTATCCCACTAGATCCTAAGTCTAGCGCGTCTGCCAATTCCGCCACATCCGCTTAATTGTTGTTACGAAATGAGACATCCGGGATTCGAACCCGGGACACCTTGATTAAAAGTCAAGTGCTCTACCAACTGAGCTAATATCCCAATTATTTTACACTGCCTGCAGCAGTGCCCTTATTTCAGCTTATAACGGCTGACTGGGCTGGCTGGATTTGAACCAGCGACTGCAGGAGTCAAAGTCCTGTGCCTTACCGCTTGGCGACAGCCCAATGGTACTATTACCAAGGTGGATAAAGGGATTCGAACCCTTGGCCTCCAGAGCCACAATCTGGCGCGCTAACCAACTGCGCTATACCCACCACAAACAATAACACCTTATCTTGTCCATATTGTAAACACAACATGGCTGTCTTACCCTGTTGCTGTGCATATGCCTAGACAAGATAAAATGTGCCAGAAGGGATTCGAACCCCCGACACATGGCTTAGAAGGCCATTGCTCTATCCAACTGAGCTACTAGCACACATAAGATGTATATTAACATACATCAAGCGGGTGATGGGAATCGAACCCACGTATCTAGCTTGGAAGGCTAGTGTTCTACCATTGAACTACACCCGCATATGAAGTTTTGTCTTTTGTCACCTTAACAAAAGTCGGGGTGACAGGATTTGAACCTGCGACCTCTTGATCCCAAATCAAGCACTCTAGCCAAGCTGAGCCACACCCCGTTTTCGGCCTTTTTTAATGCGGCTCTCGTGACGCAAGAATTATTATATAATAGAGCCTATCAATTGTCAACAACTTTTTAAACTTTTTCGAATTTTTCTACAATGTCTTGTCTTGGCAGATTTTCGGCATTATTGTATATTGTTTTCGTTCATTCGAATTCTATCCCATATTACAAATAATTAAGTGTAAAATGAGCCAACCCCTTCTGGTCAATATCCATAATAATATAGGAAGGCCTGCCATTTTCCTGCCTTGGCTGGCTTATACTGCCGGGATTTACTGCCCACACATCGGTGCTAAGATCGATTACCGGCCTATGGGTGTGCCCAAATAAGACTATATCTGCCCCATGTAAAAGTGCCGTCTCTTTTATCCTTCCGGTACCAAAATTAACACCGTAGCGGTGCCCATGTGTCATTAAGATCGTATGCTTTCCTAATACAAGCGTTTTTTCCTTTGGCGCATCTGCAAAAAAATCGTTGTTTCCAGCCACAAATTCTACCGGACAGGCCGCCAGCAGGCCGATATAATCCTCTCCGCTCTCAAAATCCCCTAAGTGAAGCATTAAATCAAGAGGGGCTACTTTTTGAATTACCTTTTCAAGGTTTCCGACTCTGCCATGAGAGTCACTTACAATCAGTACTTTCATAAATTTTCAAATGTCCCGGTCACATTGCCTTTCTGCCTTATTTTTATAGCATTTCCTTCAATTTCTCTTTCATGCTGCCAAGTGCCTTGCCCCTGTGGCTCACTGCATTTTTAACTTCCGGCGGCAGCTCTGCCGAAGTACAGCCAAATTCCGGCACCCAAAAAATAGGGTCATACCCGAAGCCGTTTTCTCCTGAAATTTTATCACCGATAAAGCCTTCGAAAACACCTCTCGTTGTAAATATCCTTCCATCCGGAAAGGCACAGGCTATTACAGACACAAATCTTGCACTTCTTTTTTCCTCTGGAAGTCCCTTCAATTGCTCTAAGATATAATTATTTTTTATATCATAGGAAGTATCCTCTCCCATAAATCTTGCAGAATATACACCCGGTGCCTTATCCATGGCATCTACCTCAAGCCCGGAATCATCTGCCAAAACAATATTACCTGACAGCTCCATAATTGCTTTTGCTTTTATAATGGCATTTTCTTCAAAGGTTGTACCATCTTCTACAATATCTGCCTCTATCCCTGCTTCTTTCATCGACAGGACCTGGCAATCCAAATCTTTCAGAATCATACGGATTTCTTTCATCTTGCCTTCATTTCCAGTCGCAAATATAATTCTATGCATGCTTTCCCTCATTCCTGTATTTTCTTATGCTGCTTTATACTTAATCACCGGCATTCTTTTTTTCCTCTAATGCTTTCTTAATAACCACTGAAATAGCCTGTGCAATATCCTTTTCGCTATCTCTTGACTTTAAGAAGGACAGCTCCTCTTCATTTGACAGAAAGCCCACCTCAATTAATGCTACAGGAACCTGGGATTTATGAATTATTAACATCTCATCACCGGCAACCAGCCCGCGGTTAATATGTCCTGATATATTCTTCATTTCGTCTAAAGCAATACTCGCAAGTTTTTCCGAAGTAAAAGAGCCCTGATTCCAATCACTCTTATATAAGACCTCAATTCCTCTGGGCTGTGAGGATTCACTGGAATTACAGTGGATGCTCAAAAACAAATCTGCTTTCGTTTCATTTGCCAGATTTACTCTGGGATTTAAATACACTGTTTCATCCCCTGTTCTGGTATAATATACCTTGATATTTTCCCCGTCAAGTATTTCTTTTAAATCCAGTAGAATTTTGAGGTTAATGCTTTTCTCATAGCAGGAACCGTCTATGGCTTCTGCGCCAGGATCTTTTCCGCCATGTCCGGCATCAAGCACCACAATATTATCATAGGCCTTGGATGGTTCCTTCAAAGCCACATATATCTGTCCGTCTTCCTCAAACAACACAGGCGCATAAACATGATCCAGCGTAAAATGGATTTCTGCTTCATACTCCTTCTCATTAAGCATTTCATAGCTAATAGTAAAATCATTCACAGGATCCGCTTTCAGAGCCTCTGGAACCCTTCCATAATAAGAAGTCTCACCGCTTGCTGATAAAACCTCTGGTACAAGGTATCCTCCCTGTTCTGTATTCTCCCCCGAAACAGCCCCTTTATAAGTTTGTCCCTGATTTACCCTGACAATCTCATCTTCCGTCAGATTTTGTTCATTCAAACCTTTTATTGTGAGGGTTATTTCTTTCTTCATGTAATTTTCATTTATGGTATATGTACTATTATTTCCGGCATTCTTTATAATAATATATTTCTCCCCAAGCTCACCTTTTAATTCTTCGGCAGTGGATAGATAGTCCTTGCTTTTATTCTTATGTTCATAGAATGTTGCTTTCATTTCGGCAAAGGCAGAATTGGGATTGTAAACTCTTTGTCTTCCGGAAATAAAGATTGAAAGTATCATTACAGACAGCATCAGAATAAATGTAAATGCAGCTATATTCTTAAGTGCTTTTTCTCCCATTATACCCCCCCTTTGTGAATATCAGATCTTTCATTTAATATTCCTGAATACGCAGTCGAAAAATTTCTTTTTAATTTTCACACTTGGCTCCCATGCATATCGCAAGCTCCCTTGTGATACTGCATAAATAAGGGGGTGTGAAAAGTGCATTGTATTTTTCACACTTTCCCTGTTAGAAAGATTATACTATGCATCCTATTTTTCTACAATATACAAAATAATTTTACATGCCGGCAACGTAAAAAGCTGCCGCAAAAACATCAGCAGCAGCTTTTCTTATTATAAATATTTCTATTCTTCACCCGGTAATACTATATTCTTTTTAGGCGGGCGTGGTCCCATAAACTGATAAAAATAAGTCTTTATCATTCCATTATAGATTTTACGGTTTTTATCTTCTTTTCTTCCAATATATTTTACCGCATCCTCATAGCTTGTTATCAGGAACATAGACCACGAATCCAGATTTGCATATACCCTGCCTATTTCTTTATAAAGAGCCGGAAGAGCTTCTCTCTCTTCAAGCCTCTCACCATAGGGAGGATTCGTAATAATAAAACCATATTTCTTACTATGGCTTAATTCACTAAGGGGCCTTTGCTGAAAATGAATATAGCCATCCACCTCCGCTAAAGCAGCATTCTGTCTTGCCGCCTTGATAATGTCTCCATCAAGATCATATCCCTGTATCGTCATCTGGACATCTTTTTTTCTTACATCATTTGCTTCCTCAATGGCTTGATACCATACCTTTTTGGGTGCCAGGCTCCAATTTTCCGCCAGAAAGGAACGATTTATTCCCGGTGCTATATTTGCTCCCAACATGGCAGCTTCGATGGGAATCGTACCGCTGCCGCAAAAAGGATCTAACAGTATCCGGTCTTCTCTCCATGGAGTCAGCATAATAAGCGCTGCCGCCAGTGTCTCCGTAATAGGCGCCTTACTTGCCAGCTTACGGTATCCTCTCTTGTGAAGAGATTCCCCGGAAGTATCTATTCCTATTGTTATTTCATCCTTCATGAAAGTTACACGAATAGGATACTCTTCTCCATCTTCCGGAAACCAGTCAAGCTTATAAACCTGCTTAAGCCTTTCGACGATAGCTTTTTTCATAATTGATTGTATATCGGAAGGGCTGAATACTTTACTCTTTATAGAAGTAGCCTTAGCCACCCAAAACTTACCATCCTTTGGGATATAATTTTCCCAGGGAAGATCTTTTGTCTTTTCGAACAATTCATCAAAGCTCTCTGCTTTAAATTTGCCTACTTTAAGGAGTATACGTTCGGTAGTCCGAAGAAATATATTGGCTCTTGCAAAAGCAGTCTCATCTCCTGAAAAGATGACTCTCCCATCTTCCACCTGTTTAATCTCATAACCTAAATCCATAACTTCTTTCTTCAGGACACTCTCTAACCCAAAGTGGCATGGTGCTAAAAATTCATACTGACTCATCTTACTGTACTCTTTTATCCTTTCGTTATCGGCAAATTAAACTGCCCATTGATTATAACATATGGGAGATACCAATGCAATAAATACTAATACTCCAAAGGTCCCCGGTATGCATTAAGTCCCCCGTAAATATTCTTAACCATATACCCCTCATTACTTAAATCCCTTGCGAGCAAAAGACTTAGATTTCCTCTTTCACAATATAAAATAAGAAGCTTATTCCTTGCTATATTTCTCTGTCCATTCTCAAAATCATCATAAGGTATATTGATAGCCGATGGTATATGTCCCTGCCTGTAATCACTCGGCTCACGGATATCAATTATCTGAGTATCCTCTCTTCTTATGTAAAATATAACATCCTTTGCACGTATGGTCTCAAAAGTCATAATATCACCTGCGCTTTGATATTATAATATTCTCTGTAATTTTAATTGTGCAATGCGAAGATAGGCAAAAAAATAAGCCTTCACCAGGCTTATTTTTCCGTACATTCTTTTATTATTCTTTTGTTGTGTTGCGAGCAGAATTAGATGTACTTGTGTTCTTCGCATTGTTCTTAGAAGAATTGGAATTCTTTGATGTTGTGTTAGATGTTGTGTTGGATGTTGTGTTCTTGTTGGTAGTATTCTTTTCAGAATTGGATGAGTAATCGTTATAATTGCTTGTCATTTTTAAAAGTCCTCCTAAAAATCTTATTTGTTGTGATTACACAAATATTATGGACCTGTTTAAAATGAAATATGCATCTTCAAAGTATTTTTCTCAAAAATACTTTCTATAATTTTCTATTGTTTTAATGAATAAAAGTTATTAAGATTTTTTAAGAATTTTTTTTCAATTTATCTTCCTAGCATCTTGCATAAATGATATTTATGTATTATAATGTAAGTGTGTTAGAGATATCAAATGATTTTCTAACGCACTATATAACCCCTTATTAATTATTTATACTCCCCTCATCGAAACAACCGCCTTGGCTCCCCCTTGGCGGTTGTTTCATTTCTATATTTGTACCTTACTTCGGACATTTCGATTCAGTCACTGTATCTTTCCCCATCAATTTCTGTTGTTTGTTATCAGCCTATAGATTAAATATATGACCAGCAAGGGTATCCCAATGGTAAAAAACAGTTTCAATAAGATACCGCCTATAAACAGAACTACTGTAAGGACTAAAACCACTACAACAGCCAATATCAGTTTATGGTACCATTTGATCTGATAGTCCCCATAAACATGAAAGCTTCCATTTCCCTGATTATACATTCCATCCTCTTTGTAAGCTTCCTGCGTTTCTTTCTCTCTGTTCAGATTTCCGTCAAAATCTTCGTCATAATCCGCATGACGCCTTGTATTATAGAAAGATTCATGTGATAATTGATATGTCTCAATTATCGTTTTCGCAATCAGCCTTGGATCTCCCAATTGTTCCAACACGCTTTCTTCTGATTGATTTAATGTTTGCTCTTTTATATAATTATCATAATAGTAAATATTATTTTCTATCTCATTTTCCTGTAATTCTCCTGCAAGAGCTATTCTAAGCTCTGCTATAAATTCACTCTTCGTCATGTATCCTCCTAATAATGATCATCTTATATCCTACTTAAAGGCTATCCATCTGCAATATTTCTAAACTTGTGTAAGTTAGTCTAATTTTAGCATATAGAATCATCAGGGTAAATAGTAGTTAGATTAACTTTATATTAAAAAAACTGTAATTTCCTTATAGGAAATTACAGTCTCCATACGTGCGTTAGAGGATTCGAACCCCCGACCTTCTGGTCCGTAGCCAGACGCTCTATCCAGCTGAGCTAAACGCACAAATTCTATATATTTGCCAAATGCCGGCGACCGGAATCGAACCGGTACGGGCGATTAAGCCCGCAGGATTTTAAGTCCTGTGCGTCTGCCAGTTCCGCCACGCCGGCATTCAATAATTGATTCCTAAGAACCAATTATTTATGGGACCTATAGGGCTCGAACCTATGACCCTCTGCTTGTAAGGCAGATGCTCTCCCAGCTGAGCTAAGATCCCAAAACTTGTGCTGTGAATTATTTATCTGGTTCTTTATTTCTAAAGAAACGACCCAGAAGGGACTCGAACCCTCGACCTCCGCCGTGACAGGGCGGCGCTCTAACCAACTGAGCCACTAGGCCATATAATAATAAGTTATATGTATCTGCAAAATTAAAAATATACAGATTGTAATGGACCTTCAGGGACTTGAACCCCGGACCGACCGGTTATGAGCCGGTTGCTCTAACCAACTGAGCTAAAGGTCCAAAAAGCCGACGATCGGACTCGAACCGATAACCTGCTGATTACAAGTCAGCTGCTCTGCCAATTGAGCCACGTCGGCAAATACCATTTCCACGTTCATGACAACACAAAATGACTCCAAGGGGATTTGAACCCCTGTTACCGCCGTGAAAGGGCGGTGTCTTAACCGCTTGACCATGGAGCCATAACATTAATTATAACACAATTCTTAACATTTGTCAATAATTATTTTACTTTTTTCGTAGTTAACAGTTTATTTTGTAACTACAACTCCCCGAGTGGGACTCGAACCTACAACCCCACGGTTAACAGCCGTGTGCTCTACCATTGAGCTATCGAGGAATAAACTACACCAGATAATATTTTATCCAATAATTAAGGAATTTACAAAAGCATATGAACATTTATATAACCATAAGTGTAATATAACATTCCACTTACTTAAGGTCAAGCCCTCGACCTATTAGTATTAGTCAGCTGCATGCATTGCTGCACTTCCACCTCTAACCTATCCACCTGATCGTCTTTCAGGGGTCTTACTAGCTTATGCTATGGGATATCTCATCTTGAGGGGGGCTTCACGCTTAGATGCCTTCAGCGTTTATCCCTTCCCGACTTGGCTACCCGGCCATGCACTTGGCAGTGCAACCGGTACACCAGAGGTCAGTCCAACCCGGTCCTCTCGTACTAAGGTCAGCTCCTCTCAAATATCCTACGCCCGCGCCGGATAGGGACCGAACTGTCTCACGACGTTCTGAACCCA
>NZ_FRFD01000018.1 GCF_900143645.1 Anaerocolumna xylanovorans DSM 12503
TTAGATGTTGAATTTTTTAAACATTCTGCTCCCTTTTGAACGCTGTATTCACTAATATTTCCATTCGCATCAGATAAATAGATATCTTCTAAAAAATACATCTCCTCATAGAAGAATTCTCTATCAAATGATAAAGTCACCGTTGTCTTTCCTGAATATAACGGATTTATTCCTTCATCTGGTGATGCCAAATACTGTAAAGACCTTATCTTTCCACTTTCTTGCCCTTTAAAAAAGATAATTATATTGTTTACGCCTACTCCGTCCTCTTTCAAATCAAAAGTGATTTTCATTCCTTTCTCCGTGTCAATATTATCTGCATTTGAGATTGTTAATCCATTCAGAATTGGCGCTGTTTTATCATATCCTGTATCCGCCTGTACTATAACAGAACTGCTAAAAATTTGTACAATGAAAAGTATTGCGATCAATAACATTCCTAATGATTTTTTAAGTATTCTATATGATCTCATAAAATTCTCCTATAAAGTTTATAATTTACTTTCTTAGACACAAACATTTCACACTCTTGAAATGAATGGTCCCTACAATTATAAAACAAACAACTACTTTAAAAAAGAGGATTATTAATCCAATAATTGTTTTCACATTAATATTGCTTTAATTAATCGCGTTGCTTCATCATAAACGCATAATAAAGCCCATAGAATGTAGACTATTTCAATCTGAGTTTCTTAAAGCTGAAGTACTTTAATAGACCTAATAACAGGCTCAAAAAATTTATTTAGACAAATTAAAATCTATGCACTTCTAACTGGAAATAAATGCATTCCAGTCTTTCCGTTTTGAATCTTGTTATGTAGTTTGTTTATGTTTCTCGCCATTGCAAGAAGTACACTTTCTGCCAGAACATTTGATATGCTTTGCTCAGATATCGTCTGAATTGCATATCCTGTTTTGTCAAATCAATCAGTAAATGGTCAAATTATATCAGAAAATGCGCCTACTAAAATTCAACCAAACGGTTATTTATGTATGAGTTTCCCAATACAAAAAGCGGAAGCAGCCGTCCATTTTGGACTGCATTACTTCCGCTTTCTGTTACGTGCCTTTACTCTGACTGTCCCAATCCGGTACAACCTGGTTCATTGCTGTGAACTATTCCGATCTACTGCAACAGTTCCAAGGCAGTTTCCAATGGAATGACGCTGGTTAGCCGTGCTTCTCCTATCTTGAATTTCAAAGATTGTCCGGCTTCGGAAATAGCTGTGGTATTTTCGGACAAAATAGCTGCATTCAGCTCCGGAATATAATTATACACCTTGCCTTGTGCATCAAGCATGTATCGACTGCATTCCGCCAGCAGCTGTCCATTGATCTGCAGCGTGGCAAAATCCGGCAGGGGCATCAGCTTTTTTGTTTCTTTCTTCTCCGGCTCTCGGTCGATATAATCCCAGAGGCTCATATCCTCAAAGGAATTCTGCCAGAGCCGTCCATAGAATTGCCGTTCAATGTACTCGAAGGCTTCACTGGGGGTCTGCACCATCTGACTGATTCTGGCTATGTTATGCTCCACCGCTTCCAGGTCAATGGATTCATGTTTGTGATGTTCATTATAATAGCCGGCGCTGATATTGACTGCCGCAATTCCCAGCCGGGGAGCAATCACAGAGATATCGCTGAAGGAGCCTATGGCCTCCTCAAAGCCAAAGCTGCAGACAAAATCCACGAACTCAGGGTTGGCGCAGTTATAAAATACTGCGTCATTGGAACCACGCCGATCCATTTCCACAATATAGTTCACGTTTGGCCGGATTTTGCTGTTTGCAAAGTCCCTGGCACCGTGGCCGCCGATTTCCTCATCTTCGCAGAAAAGGACATGGCAGGAATGATTTTGAATAATCTGCAGGATCATGTATACTCCGGCCCGATCATCGCCGCCAATGCCTTCCGGCGACATCATGACATTTCCATCACGGGAATAGCAAATGGTTTTTACAAATTTCTTATGTACCGTATCCAGGTGCGCCACCAACAGAACCGGTACTTCTCCCTGGGCATATACAAAACCATTGGGCGCTTTGATATCCCGATAGCCAAGCCTTTTCAGTTCTTCCGCAAGCTCCCGTTTGAGTGATTTCTGCGACATCCTAAGGATACGTTCCAAATTGTTTGCAAGCGGTCTTTCTGTCACGTTGGACAGTATTTGTTTTTTAATATGCTTCATTCTTCTACCTCCTATTAAGCTGCAATGGTTGTTCTTTGACAGTATCTGCCGCCACTGATTACCGAGCATACGGTGCGTACACCGCATACCTGGCACGGGGCAAGCTGTGCTTCATGGCAAACCGGGCATATCTGAACGGGATTACCATGACGGTTAAATGCCGGAAAGATTTCGCCATGAATCATCTGACCGCAGACCGCACAGATATGCAGGCAGGATCTGCAGTGATAAGCGCCAGCCAGATATCTGGCGTTAGTCGCCGGAACGGTTTCTCCACAATCCTGGCAGACGACCAGATTGACACAATCACACTTGATTCTTCCATTCCTTGTGAGTGACTGACCGCAGCACACGCAGAGGGCGGGGCTGCCAATGACAATTTTTCCGGTATCCTCTGCATCTTTCAGCACGGATAATATTCCATATCCATACTCATAATCCCGGTACTGCTTGCTTTCCGCCGCCGTTTCCAAATATTCATTGACCTGTTCCTGGTTCTTTTGTACGCTCCAAAGGTTCGGCACTCCCAGGCAATCAGCCACTGCTTTCTGCACAAGCCCCCGGTACAGTTCCCGCTGTTCGTCATTGTCAGTCGGATAGAGACGGGACTGGAGCAGCACCTTGTCCGAATAGCAGAAAATCTCTCTGGCAAGCCGCGGAGCCTTATGGAAATCAGACCGCACATTTTCATCCACCGCCATGAAAATCATACTGGTACTGTCCGTCATATAGGACAGGCATCCGGCCTGATAGCTGCCGGCTTCCAGGCAGTGACAGGAAGTCCAGTCGTTATCCCGGTTGGACATCTCCAGAAAATCACAGGGATGAATGGACAGCACTCCGGTCTTTTGGATCTGAATCGGGTTAAGGGAATCGGCAAGACGGGCAAAAACAGAATTGTACCGTGGATGACGTTCAACCCCAAATTGCTGGCACAGCTTATTGATAATGCGGCTGGCCTTTTGCCCGACTGCACACTTGATACCGCCCTGTTCCTGAATTACTTGAATATATGCCTCAGAGGGAAATTTACTGTATTCGGCGGTTGCTGCCTGCAGGGCAGCTTCAAAAGCACTCCGCTGCTCCGGCGTCATATCCACTTCGTTTACCAGCTCCTTCAGGAAAAATTTGCTCTCGTCGACCACATCATGGTCTATCTCTCTTCCTTCGGAAAGATCAAAAACAATTGCCAGCTCCTGTTCATTCCAGTTCGGGTGGTTCCGCAGCAATGCGAGCAACCCTCTCTTGTTCTCCCACCAGGCATCCAGATTGGCTTTTACGCCCTGTTCTGAAAAGTTTTTTTCATACTTGTACATGACATCATAAAAAGCCTGTGTCAAAGTATCCATCATTCTTCCATCCTTTCCTCTTATTAAATGAGGGAGAGAGCCAGTGCCCTCTCCCATTGACTAACATCACAGCGGACAGTATTTATTTGCCCGCCATTGCATCATTTTTCATATCTTTCTTTCAATGAACTCAAAAATTCTTCAGTTTGTGGAACTTTTATACCAAAGTGTTCCTGCAAATATTCTTTTAAGAGCCACAGGTTTCTTTTGAGTTGAGGTGTATATGCTTCCTTGGTATCATACGGAAGCCACAGATAGGCAAATACCGCCCGAAGGATCTGTTCCCGATCTTCTCTATGCCCCAACTTATCAGGATGAATGGCTGGTAGCAGACACATAAGCCCGTCCGTCCACACACGTCCTGCCTGTTCACTTTCCTCGGTCGCAATATCGCCAATCCACTCACGCACTGCGACTGGTTTTGGCTCGTGTGAGCAGGAGGAGCCGTTGAGATAATATTTTGATTCGCCCGATACTTGATAAATACGTGCCAATGGATATACACGGCAGACCACTGGTTTAGCGTTATGCACGAAGCACCGTTTATTTCTTAGAAAAGGGCAGGCATTATCTGGAGGTACCGGGGCAAGCCAGACAATCGGAAAATGAGAGTCCTGTCCTTCGTACACTTTGCAATAGCGACTTATAATTTCCTCCGGGGTTCGACCCAGATAACCGGCAATCCGAAAGACATCAAAGGGCGTAAGTACGATATCCCTGCGGTTTTTGCAGCACTTGCCGCAAGCCTTGCAGGTAAAAGGAAAGGTATCGTCAAGTCCCAATGTCTGCAATTTGCTAATTTCTTCGAAAGACATCTCATGGATTTGTTTACTCAAATATTAAACCTCCTTTGGAACCGGATACGCCCATACAGTGTACCCGGCCTGTTTTCATCAGCGGTTATGCCGCCGTTTTCATATTCAGTGCTTTCTTTTTTGTCCAATGTGCGAGAAATTCCTCTACTTCCGGAGTAGGAGCTATATGACCTTTTCCCTGTACTTGAATGATTTTGTCTCCCTGTACCTCCACGGTAAAGAAGGGTTTTTTCAAGGCTCCTTCCTTGCGGATGAAAAGAATGGCACAGCGGTTTTCAACCACGTCTGTAACATAGCCACCTACACAGTGGTGGAGCGTTTGTCCCTCTACAACGATTTCCTGTGCCGATTTCGGGGGAAGAACCACAAGTCCGCCTTTCCTGAATTGATACAGTTTTGATAACCGCTTGTAAATACCCGCAATCTGCTCGTCATACTGTGCTACCTTTTTCCGGTCTAACAGTTTGCTGGCCTGGTCATGGGCTTCAGGTAAATTTATGGGAAACGAAATAAAGCTGTTTTTCAGGTCATACTCCAGCTTCTCGCAAGCCTTCAAGTAATCCTTGTACTCTGTTAAAACGCTGTCTATACCTTGATAGCGCGAGCCGCCATAGCGTCCCTTCCTGTCCCTCAGTGCCTCGTACCGTTCCTCAAGATATCGGATCAGTTTATGGGGCGTTGTGTACCGCAAAGGAAGGACCAAATCATTCATGGTTTGGATATTGTGCTCTTTGACCCACATAAAAAATGCAGTATCCGGCTGTAACCCCTCTGCCCGCAGAATCTGCAAAAGTTGTAATTCCCGTATTCCTACATTGACCTGCTGCAAAAATGGAATGTCTGTTTTTTCAACACCAAGAACCTCTTTGAGTGTGTTTCCTTTCATATGAAGCACTTCGGAATGCCCATAATAGTTTCTACTGCCGTAGACAGCGTGTGCTGCAAGCCAATAAAGCCGGAGCTTTACCAGATATTCCAGCATGGGTGCTTCCAGATAAGTGCGCAGATACGGCACCGTATCCAGTTCCTTGCGGTCAGACAGATAAAACTCTTTGAGCTGGCAGTATTGCCACGGAGTACCTGCAAGTGCCTGCTCCAGATTTCTGTGATACAAATGTCCGCAGGTTTCAGCATTAAAGTTCTCTTGGTACTGATACATAACCGGAACATAACCTTCTTTCCACGGAGTGATATCTCCACGTTCATAGGAAGAATGATAAGGAGCAGCAGTAAATTTCCCCTGTTCATCCCGGCTGACAATGATTCGCATGTTTTCGTAAATTCTGGTGTCCGGAATATCCTGCTTGTGGTAGGTGCAGTAAATCTTTATAATACGTATCAGGATCTCTTCCGGCCCAACCTGCTGCAGAATCTGTGCGGTCGCCTTGTCGTGAATATAACCACGGCGTCCCCTGGATTTGAACATGACTTCTTTTTTACATCTGGGGCAGCTTCCCTTCTGGTTATGCTTTGCGCCGGTAACCTCAACCTCATGCCTGCAAAAAGTACAATAGCCCTTCATAGGGCCTTTTCCTTTGTGGTAGTTATAAAAGAGATAGGCAGGTAAAACCTCACGGTGAACCCAGCCTTTCAGATCCCTTGGAAGAGCAGGTACAACAGCCATCCGACGGATGATTTTCCGCTGCTTTTGATGACGGCGTTCAAGCTCTTTCTGTGCCTTGATCCGCTGCTGCAGATGGTTCAGAGCCAGAAATCCGGTGGATGCGTCCGGGTCACAATACAGTGTGACCCGCTGCTCATCCTTTGGTGTATAAAACGCACATTTCTTTTCAAAATAATAATCTCGTTCCAAATTTTCAAGCATAGAGGTTTGCCATTTAACCGTACCGTCCCCTCGTTTTGCAAGAGTAATATAATCCTTCCGGCTCTGGAATACCGTCCAACACGGGAGGAAATTTCCTGTCACTGCCTGCTCCCTTGCATAAACATATAGAAGCAGCATACGCTGTCCGTCGATATTTTTTACGGCTGTCCGAATGATATATTTGACCTGCTCTGCATGGAGCAATCCGTTGTTTGGACTCATCCGCAGGCCAAGATTGGAATATTTCCGGTACTCTTTTTTCTTTACACTCATCCGGCCAGCACCTCCATGATAGGAAGCTGTTCAATAAAACTCATCTGTCCGCTTACAACGTCTTCTTCCTTGTGTGGCTCTGCTTTTTTTACAGGCTTTTTTTCCGGAGCCTTTTTGTTTTTACTGGACTTCGTAGAGGAAGCTCCGCCGTAATAGGGCTTTGGAACAAAATCCTCTTCCTTGTCCTTATCCTCTTTCGCATCCATATCCAGAAAATACTCTTCCGCCCACTGATAGCAGAGATCATCGGGAATGTCACTTCCATAGCCCTCAGCAGAGGATTTGACTTCGTTATCCTCCATTTCCTGCTTCACAAATTCAAAGGCACGGCGGTTGATGTATTTGAAACAGTTGATCATATTTTTGCGCGGGTGCATGACCTGCCTTGCAAAATCCACATCCTCCAGACATCTTGTCTGAATGTATTCTGTCACGCACATTTTCATATTTCGGCGCGTGATACGTTCCACGTCGGTACCCACTCGTTTTAGGGAGGCCGTCAAGAGTTCATCATCACTCATGGCAACTGCGTTTTCCCATGCAATCTGTTCGGCTTCCAGCTTTGCCTGCCGTTTTGCCTCCCATTCGGCTTTACGCTGCGCTTCCTTCTCTTCATGCTCTTTTTTCTTTTGATACAGGGACGACCCGCTTTTTTCTTCCAGGTTAGCGAGAACCTCGGCTGCGGCATCGGCCTCCGCCTGCTGTTCCTCCTCATCCTCGAATGCTTCTTTCTCCTGTGCTTCCTCCTCCGGTATGTGTTCCAATGAAAACGGGTTAATTTCCTCCTGCTCGTTTTCCTCTTCCATTGCAATTTCCGAAAATACGCCCATTATTTTATTCTCCTTTCACAAAAAGCACGGTGCGAAAACTTACGCACCGTGCCATTCCTAAACATGTTCTGTTGTGTAAACAAGGGTGCCGTTTTAAACATCCGTAAAACACCCATTCTTCCGGTTTCTGCAATTTCCCCGATTCCTACTGCCTTTTCATAGGCAGCGCCAGCACCGGCGAAAATTTCACTTCGGCAAATCCTGCTAAATCACGATAAAAATAATGCCGTCCCCGTCCGTCATACAGCTCAATGACATCGGAAGGGGATACACTACGCCCGTGATAATCAACAGGAACATCTTCACTGTAGCGGCAATAAAGGAGCTCCAGTATATCCGTATCACTCCGTTCTATGCCACAGAAAAGTGTTCCGTCATACACCAGCCGGTACTGCGCTGCCGGCGGCTGTTCATAGCCCGCTTTATGCAGGGCTTCCAGTCCTGCGAATGCAAAGGGCTTCGGCTGAATGTCATTGCCAAACTCCAACTGGTAAATACGAAATTTCTGCTGTTTTCTCTGTGACAGAAGCAGTTTTTCCAGTGCAGTGTCGTTTTCACGCACATAAACCTCGTATTCCTGCTCCGTCAGGCCTAAATAATCGACCAGGCTATGCCCATCCTCCGGCGTGGTATGCCATGCTTTCACATCGTCATCAATGGCTTCGATTCCACATTCTCCGGAAAGAAAACTTTGTTTGAAATTCATTCTTTTATCCTCCTTTTTTCGTTCAGATTTCTTTTTGAGTGCAAGCTGCCAATCATCTATCCCTTTATAATTGGGGTTCCAGGTCAGCCGTTTCGATTCCATTTTGTACCTGTGCGCCATCAGATAAATCTTTGATGTGCCCTTAACCACATGCTCATTCCGGAATTTGTCCATATCCTCCGCTTCTACAATGAGCTGTGTGCCATTATGGGCCAGTAATGCAAACAAGGGATCAAGCTGGCCCGTATTATTGGCTCCGGCTGTGGCCGCAAAGGAACGGTTCATCAGGCAATGAGCAACATCGGCCTTTAAAAAACCTTCGGTTATATAAACGGTACTGGCAAGGGGATCGCCGATAAAATGAACCGGGCTGCCAGAGGTTACCCCCATGTTCTTGTTGGAAGAAGAGAGCCAGAGGTATTTCGTTCCTTCTTTCTCCGGATCGTCATCCTTGTCTTTAATCGGTACATCCAAACGAATTTGTGCTCCGCGGATCAGCCCATCGATTCCTTTGACCGGTATCAAAATACCTGCTGTCCTCTTGTGAAACTTGACTGTCCATTTTCCGTCTTCATTCAGATAAAAGCCTGGTACACCCTGTACCGTGCATCCCTGTTTCAATAGCCGTTCCGTATAGGAAAGGCAAAGATAGGGGGGAGGGGTGCTTTTATAGCTAAGGCTGTCAATCTGCTCATCGGTAAGACCCCGTTCCCGGAGTTTTTCCCGATGGGCAGCTGACAGTGTCAACATTTCAAGCAGCAGGGACAGAGTTTGATGGATTTCATCGATTCCAGCAAGCTCTGACTGCGGCAAAGCATCCTGCTCAGATTTTACGGCAGACGTTTTCGTCTCATAGTCCGGTGTACGGTTTCCGGTCTGCAATGTGTCGCAGATTTCCCGGTAAGCATCTGAATTGCTGATGCCATACACCCTGGCATAGAGGGCGACCATACCGCCGGATTCTCCGCAGTAATTACAGCGCCAGACATTTTTTACATGATTGAGGTTCATCTTCCCACGTTTATCCCCGCAAAAGGGGCAGTCGGCATAGACGCTGTTCGGCTGTCTACGCCGGATATTCAGCCGCAGGAGGGATGCGACGTCCATGATCCCGAATGGGAAATCCTGCGAGCCTCCCATCATAAGCGGCACCCCCTTCCTTTCCATACGGACAGTTTAGAATACAATCAGCTTGCCAGTTTCGCCTGTTCTCGCTCAAGCAGAAGTCTGGCTCCGGCGCGCAGAATATTGTTATCCCCCGTATAACCATTTAGATACCATTTCAGGCTCGCCGCACGCCGCTGTGCAACCTGCTCCAGCGTCCAGCCATTGCAGGTTCCAACGTCCACAATGATCGCACTGGCCTCTTTCAATGTCATTAGTCTGCAGATGTCTTCTACCGCCATGTCAGAAGTATAAGGCAGAAAATCCTGACCGCTTTCCACAGTAGACTCCACAGCGGAATCCTCCGGCACCGATGCATGTATCTGCACGGTTTCCACTATGGATTCTGGCTGGACTGGTGCTGTTGACTGAACCAATGTTGTCGGCTGCATGGTTGCTTCTGCTGCCCTTGCTTCCTGTAAAATCTCTGTCTGCTCCGTTACCGGACTATCTTCCTGTACAGTGGTGCTCTCCATTGCTGATTCGGCAGGCTGTTTTTGGATTTGTACCACTGGCTCCTGTACCACGGCTGGTGTTACCGGCTTGACAGGCTCTGTCGGGACAATTACAGGAGAAGGATCTTCCTGTATGGAATTTACCTGTACCGGAAGTTGTGCCGCTGTGACTTCCGGAACCTTTGATGTAGCAGAAAGGGGGATGCCATCGTCCAGCAGCTCGGCATCTGAACCAAGGGTTACATCACAGAATTGTAATCCGAAACCTGCATCAATCAGCGCCTGGTCAACCGCTGCATACTGCGCGGCTTCGATATACAGGGAGCCAGGAGTGTCCTTGGCGTTTCTTTGAGCGATAAAGCTGGCCGCCGGCTCTTTGTCATTTTTGTCAAAGAAGATCTTCGCCTCAATGATGGCAAGCTGCTCCGTGATTTTCAGCGCCGTCATTTTGATCCGCCCCTTAGGGCAAGCCAGACGGAACCAGAGCTTTTTGTACTTTAAATCAAGATAAAGAACTTCCTGTCCGGTTCGTTCGGATACTGCCCGGCGCAAAAATTTCTTTGGGTCAAAGCCCTGGATTTTGTTGAGTGCCGTCACAGCAGGAAGGCCCTCATAAATAGTGTTTTTTGTGTTTACCGTCATTTGAATTTGCTCCTTTCCATAATAAACATGGGATACCTCGGCACTTTTCCGCACAAGGCTCCCACATCTTCAAAATTATTGTGCCTTTCCTCTCAACCGGTGCTTTTCAGCCTTTCCGGGAGGGCAATGGCGTTTTTTGTTTCCTGTTTTGCTGCGGACGGCTGAAAATACTGAATAATCCGCTGTCCCAGCAGGGTGTTGCGTTTGGCAATCTTGTTTGTGTGGATCGCAATAAACAACGATTTTTTCTGACCTACCAAACGTACCCTCCGCTTCGCCCTAGTAACTGCGGTATACAATATGTTGCGGTGAAGCAGAATGGTGTGGGCGGAAAGCACCGGAATAATCACGGTGTCAAATTCGGAACCCATCGCTTTGTGAATTGTCATTGCATAGGCAAGCTCCAATTCCAGCGCCGTAATGGGTCTGTACTCAACCATACGCCCGTCCATATCCACCAGCATTTCCTCCGCATAAGTGTCAATTTTCACTACAGTGCCAATATCGCCGTTAAAAGCGCCGCATCCCTTGCTGCCATCCTTCGCAGTCCATATGAGGTCATAGTTGTTTTTGTTCTGCATAACTCTGTCTCCCAGACGAAAGGTACGTGCGCCTACGGTAAACTCTGCCGCGCCCGGTACCGTTGGATTGATCAGCTCCCGGACGGCTTCATTCAGCTTTTCTGCAGAGGCATCTCCTTCAGAACGGAATGGCGACAGAATCTGTACATTCTCAGCACCGCTTTGCGCCACTTCATTCATATATGCTCGCAAAATGATCTCTGCGGCTTCTTTTTGGTTCTGGCAATCAGTCAGCCTGAAATCGTCGCCATAGTAAAGCTGGGTCTTATTTTCATTGATAAACTTAGCGTTATATGCAATCAGACTATCCTTCGACTGGCGGAAAATCTCATCCAGCACGGTTACCGGTATCATCTCGCAGGAAATGAGCTCCCGGAAGACATTCCCCGCACCGACACTGGGAAGCTGATCCACATCCCCCACCAGTATGACTTTGGTTCCTGGCTTCATTCGTGAAAATAGTTTGGAAGCCAGCCACATATCAGCCATAGTAAACTCATCCGCAATAATCAGGTCTGCCTCAAGCGGCTTTTGGTTTTCCCTGAAGGATTCCATTTCATCACCAGATATCAAGCCCAGCGCACTGTGCAGTGTTTTTGCGTCAGGATATCCTGTGCTTTCCGCCATCCGTCGGCTTGCTCTTCCTGTGGGAGCCGCAAGGAGTATTTTCCCATCCTTTTCAAGCTTCCCAAAAACTTTGAGTATCGTTTTTAATACCGTTGTCTTACCAGTACCCGGCGGACCTGTGATGATGGAAAGGTTATAGCGAAATGCCATTTTTACCGCATCCATCTGTTTTTTAGACAAGGTTACGCCAAGCTCTTCTACGGCCTGCGCCAACACCACGGATATATCTATGAGCGGTGCCGGTTCCGTGAGAATTTCGGCCACACGGCGGGCAACCAGATCCTCTGCTGCAAAATACCACGGCAGATAGACAGCGCCATCGCTGGACACCAACTCTCCACGCAGAACAGTTTCGTAAAGCTCATCACTGACCTCCCTCATCTGCAAACGAAGGTGGGGAAGAGGCAGTTTTTCATT
The DNA here is from genome assembly GCF_900143645.1 of Anaerocolumna xylanovorans DSM 12503. Classification (GTDB taxonomy): domain Bacteria; phylum Bacillota; class Clostridia; order Lachnospirales; family Lachnospiraceae; genus Anaerocolumna; species Anaerocolumna xylanovorans. The sequence continues at coordinate 11,873 of NZ_FRFD01000018.1, forward strand.
GAGGAGCCTTAGTGCCTCCTTACATAAGTCATCCGTTTCCAAATACAGATGCCCGTTTTGTCCGCTGTTTTCGTCTAAAATATAGAACAGCGCACCCCGGATACGAAGCGCATCATTGGGCTGGCATCCGGTCTTCAAAGCAATTGCATCCACCCGTTTAAAACCAAAACCGGGTATACTGCATAGCTTAAAAGGCTGTTTGCGTATAATTTCCAGGCAACCACTGCCAAACTCCTGCTGGATTTTGAGTGCCGTTCTGGGTGTGATTCCGTATGGTGCAAGAAAGGTCATAAGATCCCGAAGCCCCCGGCTCTCCGCATAAGACTCCTTGATATCTTCCAGGCGTCCTTCCGTAATGCCCTTGATTTCCAGCAGCCGCTCCGGTTCTTTTTCCAGAATATCCAGCGCGCCTACTCCGAACCTCGCCACGATTACCTCCGCCAGCTTTTCTCCGATGCCTTTAATTAAGCCACAACAAAGATATGCTTTCACACCGTCGGTAGTTTTTGGAATGACCTCCTGCCACTCCTGCACCGCCAACTGGCAGCCGTGCTTTTTATCCTCGCACCATTCACCGGTCAGGATAAATTCAATCGCATCCGTCTGCGGAAGCCCGTAGCCTGTGGCAGTGAAGCGGATCAGACGGTCTTTAAAGGTATAGTTCCGCCTGGCCTGTACCGGCACATCTGCATCCTTAGTCTTGAACTGGAAGATACAGTAGCCGTTTTCAGTGCTCTTAAAAATTGCCTTTTCATAGGTTGCTATACAATTCATTTCTAATTTGATCCTCCTTTGACACTTCCTGCCCGGACAGGGCAGGGTATCTTCTGGTGTTCTGCCCTCTAGGCCGCTTCCTCTTTTACCTGGCTTATGCTGAACCTCCGGCTCTCATTGGCCGTGACGTATTCTTTATAAATGTCAGGGTTCTGCGCCCGAAGCCGAGCCAGATTATTCTTGCTGATACCTGGCTTTAAGACAGGGTTATAGGCTACATAATAGGAACCTTTGCCGAAGGAGCAGGTTGCAGTGCAGCTGGCACCCATCTCTGCAATGATGAAGCCTTTAATCCGTTCCATCTCGTTTTTAAGCTGGGTAGCTTGTGTGTCAAGTACCCTTTTCTCTTCCTGCAGCTCCAGATAACGGGCAATGGCTCCGGAAAAACCGGTTTCCAGATGTACCTCCGGAGCGGATCGGTCAGCATAGCCAAAATGTCTGCGTACACTCCGGACAATAAGTTCTCCGTCCTCGGTATAGGGAGGAGGGACTTCAGCCAAAACATGATTTACCCAGAAATCTTCTTCCAGGGCAATTAATTCGGATTCATATTCCAGATCGCGCTCCATGTGGCGGATGATTACCTCATCCTCGTTGTTTCCGTAGAGACAGCAGTAAAATATCTGGTCTATGTCCATTACGCACATGTAATGCCGCCCCTGTAAAACGTAGTTAAGTGGGACAATTTCCTCCTTTCCATCCCACCACTTTTCCCTGGCATTGTAGTTGGTAGTTTTTATTTCCAGGATGGCAGTTGTACCATCCGGAAGTTCCACAAAATAATCGAGATCCGCCAGCATAAAGGTGTGAACCGGATGCTGGAACATCTTTTTGATCTGATATATCCGGTAGCCTGTTTTCTTTGCGAAAATACGGGCGACAAGATCCTCCAGAAGATGACCGACCTCAAGCTGAACCCAGTTGCTGTCATCCTCAATAGCGGATACAATGCCGCGCTTGTCGTAATACAAATCTCGCGCCGTGGTAAATGGAGATACCCCAAGTACCGCTGCCGCATCGCTGCCGCCGATTCCCTGTCGGCGGTAATTCAGCCATTCTTCCCGTGTCAGTTCCGCAGTTTCTGCTATTACCAGCGGAGAGCAGGGACTTCGTGCCACTGGCATACGCTACGCCTCCTTTCTTCGATGCCGGGGGATCACAATAGGAATCTCAGGTTCCTCTCCGCTTTTGATGTCAATACCTCTGCTTTGCTTTAAAATCCAATTTTTTGTATTGGACTTCTGGCGTGAGCGGCCTCCCGGCTTCCACATTCTCTGTTTTTTCATTCTGATACCGCCTTCCTATTTGATTTATCCTGAAAACCTGATGGCTTTTAGGCAATAAAAAAGCGAGAACAACACACGGACCGAATACTCGGTTTTTGTTCACAGAACTATGTGAACCGTGGTCATTCTCGCAAAAATAAGGGTAATTCCCTGAATACAATTGAATCAGCAAACTGATTCAATTGTCATGAATAAAAAAATGCCAGTAAGAACCGGCCTGGCTGGGCGCGGTTATCCTACTGACATTTCACTACAAACTTAACAGCGTGTGCATGCATACCTTACGGTCTGCGAATCACGAAGATTATGCACAAAAATCAATTACAGGAAAAGCATAGCACTATATATTGTATTTGTCAACTTATTACTATCTGTATATTGTTATATATAACTTTATATGGCGATAAAATATCAAATGTGTGTCCTTTGATATTTTAGAATTTTACCTTTCAAAAAATAGTTTTACTGGAAGGGGTTACTATCCCCTTGATATTATTTGCTTAACTGAATATAATAACAGTATCCGAATCTATGTTCGGTATTTTGAATAAGAAATTGACAAGCAGATAATTTTTGAAGGGAGGATACCAGAGAATAAAAATGAAGACCAGAACCTATCTCTCAATCGACCTCAAATCGTTCTATGCTTCCGTCGAGTGTATTGAACGAAAACTTGATCCGCTGACTACGAACCTTGTTGTAGCGGATGCAAGTCGTACCGAAAAAACCATCTGTCTCGCTGTCTCTCCCTCACTCAAAGCATACGGTATTCCCGGTAGGGCGAGGCTGTTTGAAGTCGTACAAAAAGTCAAGGAGGCAAATGCGGCCCGGCTGCAAAAAGCACCAGGAAGATCCTTTTCCGGCAGTTCCTATAACGATACGGAATTGAAATCCTCACCAAGTCTCTCGCTGGACTACATTGCAGCTCCACCGAGGATGGCATATTATATAGAGTACAGCACGCAGATTTATAATATTTACCTAAAGTATGTCGCACCCGAAGATATTCATGTCTACTCTATTGACGAGGTCTTCATTGATGCCACCGATTATTTGAACACATACAAGTTTTCCGCCCGTGAGCTTGCCACAAAGATGATTCTCGATGTGCTCAAAACAACCGGCATTACAGCAACGGCGGGAATAGGTACAAACCTGTACCTTAGCAAGGTTGCCATGGATATTATGGCAAAACACATACCGGCTGATCATAACGGTATGCGGATCGCCGAGCTGGACGAAATGAGCTACCGTCGCTCCCTGTGGTCACATCAGCCACTAACAGACTTTTGGCGAATTGGCAGAGGATATGCAAAGAAGCTGGAGGAACATGGACTTTTTACGATGGGAGATATTGCAAGATGCTCTATTGGTAAACCTACTGATTACCACAACGAGGATTTCCTGTACAAGCTATTCGGCATAAACGCCGAGTTGCTGATTGACCATGCGTGGGGATGGGAGCCATGCACGATTGCCGATATCAAATCATATAAGCCAAGCACAAACAGTATTGGATCGGGGCAGGTACTGCATTGTGCCTATACGTTTGACAAAGCGAAGTTGATTGTGCGGGAAATGACGGATTTGCTGGCACTTGATTTGGTGGATAAAGGGCTTGTGACCGACCAGGTTGTTTTAGCAGTCGGCTATGATATTGAAAATCTGACAAACCCGGATATAAAGAAATCATACCATGGGGAAATCACTACCGACCACTACGGACGTGCCGTTCCAAAATCCGCGCACGGTTCCATAAATCTTGGCAGACAGACCTCCTCCACAAAGTTAATCATGGATGCCGTTACAGAATTGTATGAGCGCATCGTTGATAAAAGTCTCTTAATCAGAAGAGTCAACATTACGGCGAATCATGTTGTTTCCGAGACAACTGTTCAAAAGACTGATAGCTTTGAACAGCTTGATCTCTTTACGGATTATGAGGCTTTGCAGGCTAAAAAGGAGGAGGAAGAATTTGAACTTGCGCGGGAAAAAAAGATGCAGCAGGCAATGCTGGAGATAAAAAAGAAACATGGCAAGAACGCCATTCTCAAGGGTATGAATTTGGAAGAAGGAGCTACCACATTAGACCGGAATAAACAAATTGGAGGGCACAAGGCATGACGTGGACATATGACGACATTATCAATCTACCGCACCATGTCTCTGCGACACGTCCTCATATGTCAGCGATTGACCGTGCAGCCCAGTTTTCCCCTTTCGCCGCATTGACCGGTTATGATACCGCCATCAAGGAAACCGCAAGACTGACTGATGAAAGAGTAAAATTGGACGAATATATGAAGGACGTTTTGAACGATAGGCTGCAAATCATAGCAGATCAGATGAAAGAACATCCTGAAATTTCAATCACTTATTTTGAGCCGGATGAGAAGAAGAATGGCGGCGCCTATGTTACTGCTATCAGTACGGTCAAAAAGATAGACGAATATGAACGTGTTGTCATTATGACCGATGGCGCGATAATCCCCATTGATGAAATAATTAGCATAGATGGTCAGATATTTGAGACAATGTGTGATGGATGAATAACGATAAATCAGAATTTTTATATACAGTGAGGGGAAGAAACTATCCTAAAATACGAAAGAGTTATTTCAGTAATCAAGTGATTATTGAAATAACTCTTTTATTTTTTCGACTATGCTATTGGAAATATTGTGAAAGCTCACCAATACTCCGCGCTAAACCCTCTTCGGATAAAATATGCTCTTTAGTACGGTCATGATAACAGTAAATTCTTCTGGAATCATCGCCATAGCAAGTGTAATGCCGGAAAGAATACTTTCAATCAAGCGGGCTCCAAGTGCGTAGTTTTGTAAGTATAGCCTTATTTTGATATCATCTGTTCAAGTATTTCAACCGCATCACTGACATATTTCGGACACTTGGTTTTGAAAACGCCTGACTGCCTTGCAAGATCAAGCTGTAATTCATCGCTTAGATTATAATTGATAAGCTCTGTACAATTAACTGAACCATTACGTTCTTTGAATCTTGCAATAAAATCCTGCGTGATTTTATAATTCTGGACTTTAATATCTCCATTTTCGGGACTTTCCGGCCCGAATTTCAGGCCGATGGTAAGCATAGCTCCTGTCACAGCACCGCACACTTCTCCCGTATGACTTATCCCGCCGCCGAACGGACAGGCTATTTTTAGACCAACCTTGTTATCCAATCCCAGTTCTTCGCAAAATGATGTAAATACCGCCTGTGCGCAGTTACAGCCATTGCCAAAACACTCAACCGCTTTTTCAGATTTGTTCATTCTCACACCACGCTTTCTTTTTAGTTAATACCTACCGTACTGCTTCGTCTTTCGAATAATACTGTGTTTCGCCAATGCCCGCTGACATCACGGCCGATTCTTTCGCGGTAGCCGACTTTTCGGAAACCGCATTTTTCATGAAGATGGATACTCGCAAGATTATCCTCCATGATACCTGACTGGAGCATCCAGATTCCAGCTTTTTCGGACTCCTTTATAAGATAGTCGAGCAGCTTTTGACCAATGCCATTTTTCTGATTGTCCTGCGCTATGTACACGCTTACTTCCGCGACGCCTCGATATACGCCTCGGCTGCTTACGCTGGATAATGCGGTCCAGCCTACAACTTTTCCGTCCGAAATAGCTACAAAGCGGCAAATCGGAAGATGCGACGCATCCCAATCCTTACATTCAGGAATTTCTGACTGAAAGGTTGCTTTGCCGGTAGCGATACCTTGACGATAAATTTCCATCACATCCGGCCAATCCTGTTCATTCATTGGACGTATTGAAATATCCATTATAGCTTTCTCCTGTTACTCTTGGTTTTTTGTTAAAGCATCAATTAGTATCTGAAGACTTTCAAGAACCTGTTCCTGCTTGGACACGGGAATAGTTTCATGGACTTTTAGAAAATAAGTATTCCAGTCTGATTCAATGGAATGAAAATGTCCTTCGCCGCTATCTGTAAGAGATATGGTAACATACCTTCGGTCAGATGGGTCGATGTCCCTTTTCACGAGATTTTGCGCAACCAGTTTATTAACCGTTCGGCTCATCGTACTGCTATCAAGGTTTAGTTTTTCTGCCAGATCATTCAGGGATATTTTTTCGGCACGCCCTACCTCCACAAGCGCATGACATTGGGCCATTGAAATTTTGCCACAGCATGACTGCTGGCTTTCCTGCAGAACACCGAGTTTTCGTTCAAGCTGACGGATTAACTCACGTAGTTGTATTTGGCTAAATGTTTCAATCATAGTATCTGCCTCCTGCAAATATTGTATCATGAAACAGTTGCATAATGCAAGTAATTTATAATTAGAAACGGTTGACCTTTATGCCAAGTGTCAACCGTTTTATTCCAGTTATTTTAAGTTTGGAATTCTGCGCTCCAAGTCTTTAATTTTACCCTCGATAACCTTAGCTGTTTGAATAAAATCCTCTTCGGCTTTATCTGTCGGGTCTTCAAGCCCCCAGTCCTCCCGATGTTTACAGGGGAGATACGGACATTGTACACCACACCCCATAGTTACCACAATGTCGACAGGTGGTATTTCCGACAGCAGCTTGGGACGCTGGCTCTGGGCCATGTCTACACCGTAGAGCTTTTTAATCACATCTATTGCATCCGGATTAATCATCTTTTTGATTTCTGTTCCTGCGGAAAATGCCTCAAAAGCGTCAACAGCAAAAACCTTGCTGATGGCTTCCGCCATTTGTGAACGGCAGGAATTATGGGTGCAGATGAACGCGACCTTCGGCTTAATGTTCATTTTGATACCCCCTTTTATTTATTGGTACGTCATGCGTATCAAAATACTTTCCTTTGAGATACAAGGCCAGCCGAACCAGCAGAATCATCACCGGAACCTCAATCAGGGGACCAATGACAGCGGCAAACGCCTGACCAGAACTGATTCCAAATACAGCTACGGACACGGCGATAGCAAGCTCGAAGTTGTTACTGGCTGCGGTAAAGGATAGCGTTGTGGTCTGTTCATAATGAAATCCGCTCTTGTAGGAAATAAAAAAGCTGATAGCAAACATCAACACAAAGTAAATCAGCAGCGGAATTGCAATCCGTACAACATCCAGTGGCAATTGTACAATCAGATGCCCTTTGATCACAAACATGATGATGATCGTGTAGAGTAGTGCGATCAGGGCAAGCGGTGAGATTTTCGGAATAAATGATTTATTAAGCCATTCCCTGCCCTTGATACGGATGACGGAAAAGCGTGTGACAATTCCGGCAACAAAAGGAATACCTAAATAGATCAGTACACTTTCTGCTACCTCCCAAATAGAAACATGAACCGTTTCGCCACCCCAGGACAGGTGCAAAGTGTTGGGGATTATCGTGAGGAACAGCCAGATGTAAACCGAGTAAAACAGAATCTGAAAGAACGCATTGAGTGCAACCAATGCAGCACAATACTCATTGTCCCCCTTGGCAAGAGTGTTCCAGATGATCACCATAGCGATGCACCGAGCAAGGCCGATGATGATAATGCCCGCGGCATATTCCGGCTTATCCGGTAAAAAAATGATAGCAAGCAGAAACATCAAAATCGGCCCGATAATCCAGTTCTGTAAGAGTGAAAAACTGAATACCCGCTTATTATTAGTCACCTTGCCGATTTCCTCGTATTTTACCTTGATGAGCGGTGGGTACATCATCAGAATCAATCCGACCGCAATCGGCCATGAGATGGTACCCGTGCTGAGACTGTTTATTGTGTTTGCGGCGGACGGGAAAAAGTTGCCGACCACAACGCCGACCGCCATAGCGAGAAAAATCCATAACGTTAGGAAACGGTCTAAAAAAGATAGTTTTCCACCTGTTTTTTCCAATTGTTTCATCCCCCTTTTTAACAGCAGCCTTTTGAACTGCAACTGCATTTGTTGACCTGAACTTTGACAGCAGGTTGAATTGCATCCGAGGATATACCAAGCAGGTGGACAACTTCTTCGTTGGTCGGATAGCCTTCCGACTTAATAATCCTGCCGTCAACCACGGTTATCGGTAAGACATCCGCTCCACGTTGATTTAAGGCATTGCTGATTCCCTCGCTTTGCATGAATGCCTTGGGGTCGGAGGACAGATTGTACCGGGCAACCTCAATTCCTTCTTTTTTTAGATTTTCCAACAGCTCTGCAATTCTTAAAAGCTCAGGATCGGCAGACGAACCGCAAACACCTGTGGAACAGCACATCGGAGGTTCAAAAATTTCAATTTTACTCATGATAAAACAACTCCTTCAAGATTTAATATTATTAGTAGGCAGGTTACATGTATTTCAGCATTGATTGTATTTGAACAATTTTAGCAGCATTCGCCGCCAGAACAGTCACAGGATGGCTCGGAGCCGGTAAGCAGTCCTTTAATAATGGCTGAAGCGCACCCGACACCGGGTGAAACAGTTATTGCTGAAAATGCACAATTTTTCAGGCAGGCTCCGCATTCCATGCAACTGTCCAGGTCAACAATTTGCGTTTTTCCTCCATCCAGTACAAATACGCCATGTGGACAAACGTCCTTGCACCTACCACATCCGACGCACTTTTCTTTATTGAGTTGCAGTGTCGCTACATTTTTTAAGTACTTATGTTTCATCATACACCACCTCACAGAATAGTTTTTATAACATTACTTATTACGAAAAATATCATGCCGCAAACAGTCGCAAGAAGCATGATGGGGATAGCTATTTGCATTTCTTTATTGACTCCCGAAGGAGAGGTATAGGTGGAACTGCCCGTGAAATTCATGGCCGTATAAGACGAAATAGATGGAAGCAAAAGCAAATAAGACAAAGATTCCAGTACTCCTGTCAGTGAAGCATTTCCTACGAAAAGAATGACGGCTGCAGCCCACAAAAGTCCGGCGAAAGCACCCTTAAAAGCAAAGGCGCGTCCCGGTATCCACGGAAGAAGGGTGGGGGTCAGAACGCACCCGACAACGACTGAGCCGAGAAAAGCCAGAAGCGCTGTCGCTCCAAAGCGTCCTAGTCCAAGTGCATTCAGGATAAAGAGTACTCCGAAAAAGATCAGTAATGGCTTCATCCATTGAACAAAGTCAACGGGAGTAAGGACAACCCTGTCTGCAAATGTGAACTGGACTTCTCGCATTTCCTGTGTTGCCTTCATACCGGCATCGAGAAATTCTTTGATATCTTGGGCTTGCACCGGACCATACACAACATGAAATCCGCTCCCTTTTGCAACCTTGTGCGCGGCAATGCCTGTTGCTCCGAGTTGGGGAAGTATCAGCGTTCTGTGCCTTACAACCTCAGAAAGCCGTACCACGCTAACACGCCGTATAAGCTCATCCGTACCAAAAGTACCTTTACCTGCCGCGCACCAGACATTAACACCCTTTGTGTCGAGAACGAGAATCCAAAGATTTAGGTCGGTGAGCTCTTTCCGAAGGCTGTCGAAGGTCAGTTTATAGTTTGCGGTAACAAGCACGGGTGAGTTCTCATCCGGTTTTCCGACACTGTAAAGACCGGGAGATACCTTATAATTCATACGCCCGATTCCCCAGCGAACCTTCCAGGCACCCAAAATGTCTCTTGCGGAAAGCTCTGTGGCGACACGAGGCACCACCCCGGCCATTGTTACATTAAGCCCCTTTATGTAGGGAGCTTTCGGAATGGGTTGGCTCTGAGTTTCGCCGCAGCAGCCGGAGGAACAGGAGCACTCATTGTTTGTTTGACTTTCGTTTTGTTCCATTATATTGCCTCCTAAAAATAAGTAATTTGCTTAACACAACATATCAAAAAAAATTGATATGTTGTATCGAAGAAAAGCCATCCTTGAGATGGCCTTCTTAATTACAACACTCGTTAGGCTGCTGTTCTGCATAAGGAGTGGTGATCTTCATCAAAAGCTCTCCTGCATATTTGCTGCCGGATTCGCTTAAACGGTAGTGAGTCCATTTGCCTTCCTGTCGGCTTTCTACAATACCGGATTCGCATAAGATCTTCATGTGATAGGACAGGGAAGATTGGCCTATGTCCATCTGATCGATCAAGACGCAGGCACACTTTTCACCACTGCGTAAAAGTTCCAGGATTGCAAGACGCTTTTCATCACAAAACGCCTTAAATACCCTGGCGTTTTTTTCGTACTCGGTTTCTATGTCCCTCACCTCACATCAATTTTTTTTTATATGACCATTATATGTATCAAATCAAGTTTTGTCAATCTGAAGGGAGATATTTTTAAATAATAATTTATTCACCATTTTATATGGGCATTATCCCCTTCATCTCGCTTCTTTTAAATCAAAAAGCACATCACACTATACATATTTTTTGTATTTTATACTCTAAATGAAATAAGCCAAGCGCATGCAAGAATCGCACGGCTTGGCTTATTTCATTCTAAGACTTCTGCTGCAGACTTACCGAGAAGTTAGGCTACTGGAAATATTGTGAAAGCTCACCAATACTCCGCGCTAAATCCTCTTCGGATAAAATATGCTCTTTATTAAACACATAAATATCCTGCATTTTGAAAAACTCTTTTATCAGATATTCATTATGTCGCCCTGTCTCAAAGAAACTAAATTCTCGGAGGGGCTTTTCGGCCAGCTCGCTACCGATACGGATTTGCTCCTCTTTCCGCTTGTAGCCAACCATTTTTTCCAGCCGTTCCTGATTGGAACACATCGTCTGAATTTTGGCGTGTTTCAGCAAAATAGATATATCATGCAGATGCTTTGCCACATCAAAATAATCCTGTCTTAAATAATAAAACTAAGAAACGGAAGCCCTGCTTCAAGGCTTCCGTTTCTTAGTACTTATAAAATCTATTGCCTTGCGGCGATAAACATATCAATATCTTCAACGATGTACTTTGCTCCTGTGGAGTGCAGTACATCAAAGAATGACCCCAAATAATTAAATACGCCGTATTCCTTGAATCGCTTCATTGTTTCGGCTCCGGTCATGTTATGCTTATTTTTGTACTGCTCAATACAGAACACTTTAAATTGTAATGTCTGGCTCATACGCTTCACCTCAATAGTCGGGTAGTTCCAATTCTCCCGTCTCTATTTCCTTTCGATACAGATCAAATATTTTATCTGCACTATACTGCCATACCTTTGTATGCTCGTCTTCAAGAAATGAATACAGCTGTGTTGAGTATAGCATCTCAATCGCTGCATCTTCATCCAAGTGGTATGTCGCAGCAATCTTATCCGTTACAGCTGCTGTTATCATAGGCAAAATAGCGGAAAATTTATCTTTATCCATCCTTCTCACCCTCCAATACAATGAATTTCTTAAAAGTACACAGGTTTAGCGCTTTTTCGGTATGAAACAACACCTGGTTATAAAGTTTCTCTACTTTTAGCCGCTTTACCGTTTCCTCTTTATCCAGCACCCCCAGTTCAAACAATTGCACCGTTGCATAAACGTTATCGTCCGCAACCGGTCCAAACACAAGGTCATATTCTTCTCCCGTGGGTTTTCCGCTACGGCAGGCGCAAATGAAATTCAGCCATACCTCATCCGGCTGGTCGAAATGGATTATCTTCAGTTCCTTTTTTGCACACTCATAGTCAAACTCATAAACAGATATATACTGTGTCTCAGTCTTTCTGCGGGCTGCTACTCTGAATGCCCACCGGGTTGCTTGTTCTTCGTTCGTTGTTGTGTAAAAGCCTGACCCAAAATCTAAAAAACGTTCGCTTTGGAAAATCTTTGGTTTTTCCACGACCACAGTACTTCCATGGTAGATAATCATATCTTTTTCCTCCAATATTCTATTGGCAATGGTAAGTTCCCGGTTATCTTTCTCTCATCCTTACCAATATTTTAAGCAACAACCCTTTCCTCCATCACGATACGACAGATAATAATACACGCATTCCCCACATCTCCATCTTCACAGAGTTCCCAGTGGAAGCAATGAGATTTGCCGGCAATTCTATTTTTTACATTATACCCAACATAACTCAAAAAAACAAGCTAGCTATAGGGCATTTCCCTATACAACTACACGGATTCCAGTCCGTTCCGCAACATTCAGCGGCAGCGCTTCAAATGCCTTCAGGTCTGTATGTAGTTTCTATCAATGCCCCAGCAGCAAGCTCTCCGAGCCGCAACAGTACCTCCTTCCGATAGTATTGGCTGGCATAGCCTGCCAGTCTGAAATAATCCAGCTCATTTTGCCGTATATACTCCAAAAGAGTTTGCTCCGGTTCCAGAGCATCCACTGCTATCTTCTCCCTATTTTCAATCACATCAAGGAACTGTAAATAGTGATAGTTTTCATTCGTAACCTCAGCCTGCGGCCTGCGCAGAATAACTCCCAGCTTTTCCTCCACACGGTTGCCCTTTTGCCTGAATGCATTGGTGGCATACGTTTTGTACTTCGGCAGCTGCGTGGTAAGTCCAATCCGATTAAAGAAAGAGTGACCCGTTTCATATCCAATCCTCTGTCCGTCTCTGACCAGATACATATCCCTCATAACCTGCGCGGTATTCAATTTTGTTTTCCCAAATGGTGTTTCCTGCGCTTTATAATAGATTCCTTTTTGATAACGTTCCAGGCCATTATTATCCGCAATACGTTTCAGATTCACATTGACAAGTATTTTTGCCTGGTCAAGCTCTATTCGGAATTGTCCTGCCACATCGCGGGCAATTTCGTCTGTATAGATCGGAACGCCGAAAGGGAAGCTGCGGATATTATCCGCTATATATTGTCCATAGCCTGCCTGTTCCATTTTCTCACCACCTTTGTAATTATTATATGACAAAATCTTAATTATTATACATTTATAATAACATACTTTCAAAGTAAAAGCAATGTATATTGTTGATCCTGCTTTGTCCTCTCACAATACCTTTCCTTCCTATTTCGCCAATCTATATACTGGCTTGACTGGGGTAATGACTTAATTCCTTGAAGCGTTTTTTCAGTATCTGCTCCGCTTCTTCATAGGTCAAGGACTCTCCTTTTTTCCTGACAACACGCCGGATATATCTCAAATACTTTTTAATCCTGGGGCATTGGGCGTCATCCGTGCATTTTTTTACGCGGTAGCCGACCGTATATAAAAAAGGAGCTTCATCGTCTTTTTCAATCGTCACTATAGAAGACAGTTCTTGACTGCCAATAAAACTGGCAATAGACAGCGGATTACCCTCCAAAAAAGAAGTGTATTCTGCATGAAAACCAAATACGGCCAAATAAGCCCTTCCAACCGTATCGCTTGTTTGAGTTATAACACAATTTTCACTATACATAATAAATACCTCACATTCTATATTTTTTATAGTTGCGGCATTACAAAAGAGAAGGAACGCAGCACTCGGCTCACGTTCCTTCCAATCTTCTGTTACTCTTATCAGGTTATAGCCGTATCACTTCACGTTAATTTAACATAGCCTTTTATATTGCAATAGTAGCTCCGAAATCCAGCGTCTGGTAATCATTGCTGCTTGCATAATTCGGGTTAAACAATATTTCGTTATCCCTAAAACTGAAATATCTGCTGTTACTTCCTCCCACAATGATATGATCCAGCAAAGGAATTCCCATTAAACCACAGAGCTTAATCATTCTATCCGTTAATTTAAAATCCTCTGAAGATGGTTTTAAGGAACCGGAAGGGTGACAATGTAGAAGTATGATATTGGCAGCATTCGACAAAATGCTTGTTTTAAACATCTCTCTTGGCGATGCGATTGTCTCGTTTAATGTCCCTACGCTTACAATATGGCAGTTAATCGGTGTACCATCTGTTTTGAGATTAATAACACACAATACTTCCCGATCCATTTCACAAAGCCGACTGCCTATCACATCCACAGCATCCAACGGAGTTTTTATAGGGCGCTCTGAATAAATTGGGGCATCCTTTACAAGCCGGATGGAAACTACGTTAAGTTTAAATGGATTCTTTCTTGGCATACCTGTCCTCCTTTCTGTATTTACTTACTACAAAAAGAATCTGTATGCAGTAGTTCCATCCAATCTTGTGTACGGGGTATCTGTAGCAAAGCTCAACTTTCTTAAATCCTTATCATAATGATAAACCTGGTAGGAGAGCCTTTCATTAAGCGCCACCTGGCTTTGATTAACTTCGTATACCATACGGGCTAACTCATTTGGATCACACATATGAGCCGATACTGCAATGAGCTCATGCACCGAAGACGGAAGAATATAAAAATCAGAGTGCATCTTTTCAGCCACCTGCTGCAATACCTCATCATACGCCATGAGTATAGCACCATGAAGCCCTCTTTGATTGGTAATCACATACATGGCTTTATCCTGGTTGCTTTCAGTGGTTACCATGCCTATCATTTCCTCCTTTTCTTCATCGTTCCAAAACATATCCTCAACAATCTCATGCATGGAACGGATTACTGGTGGGAATAATCGCAAGGTATTTACCTTAGCCAAGGAAAATAGCTGTTTCTCGCTCATATCAAGTCTTTTAAGCAGATTGTAACTTATCATGGCACTTGCAATACCTTCTCGATCCACATCCACCAGCCAACGGTAGATAATAGACAAATCCTTCATCTTTCGATGGGGAAGATGCTCCAACAATTCTTTGTTTTGTTCTGTGTTTATTAGCTGCATTATGATATGATTCTTTACCCGATCAAGAATCGGATAGAATGATATATCCGACATCTGCTCATATCCTTTTTTTATAATCTCTGCTGCCTTTCTCAGTACCACTTCCAGGCTATTGCACTTTTTGTAATATTCGTACAGACCGTCCATACTGATAGTCGGTGGCAGCATGGTTGGTGGTACCAGATTTAATCCGTCGAAGGTGCAATTGACCTTGGTTACCGGTCTGATCTCCGCTTTATAACTCCAACCTTCTGTTAATATATAGTCCAATATTCTCTCTGCCACTACCTTTTTAAATTCTTCATAATTCATCATATTCTTATCCCTCCTTTAACAATCATTCACTTTGCAGCGAACTTGATAGTCCAGCGATTACCATCTTCATAGCCGTTTGGAATCCAGACACAAAGCTCTCTTCTGCATCTAAGTAGTATAAATTGTCCAGCGCATGCCGATATTCTTCGATTTGCTCCCAGAGCTGCGGGGTTACCTGTTCTTTCAGACGCTTCTGGCATTCTATGATGTCATGGGTGTGTTCTTTGATTTTCCCCATATTTTTTTCTGCTTCCTGGTCGTATCTGCCATAATACAAGTCTTTAAGAAAATCTGGCGGCACTTCTACCGGAAGCTGTACCCCCATTGGAGTTTTCTGCAGCGCTTTAGCAATATCCTGTAGCGATGTAATCAGCAACGGCAACTGATGCTCAAAAAACCGGTGTCCGGCATTTGTTTCATAAAAATTCATTCTTCTTCCCTCCTTTAAAATTGGTAGCTGCAAATTCCGCCTATATAATAGGGATTATCCGTCTTCGCGGTTCTTAGGAATTCATCTATTGGCATGAGTTCTGTCATTCCCCATAAAATGTAGGCGTCGTACTTGTCCGCAACCGTCTTTTCCAAATCAGCTATCCGGTCATGGAGCTCGTTGAAATCATCCGTAAATTGGAGCAATGTAAAATTACAAAGCGCCGAGACAGCCTTTTGAAAGGCCGGATAACGCTTTGAAAAATATTCGTTGCGGCCATGTTCGCAAAGTACAAAGGCTTCATTTGCTAAAGTTCCAAGTCCATGTTCTGTCAGCCACTTCTCAAAGCTTTGCAATACAGCACCCCGGTCTCTCACATCATCAATATGGTTGGCAACTGTGCCCCAGAGAGGAGAGTCTGACAAAAAGTCCGCATCCATCCAGTCTTCACAATCCAGGGGTTCTTCATAAATCTGATAAATATTACAATGCATCTGATCCCTCCTGACTTCTTTCCAGCATAATGGCATTCTCCACATGACGACAGCAATCCCCGCAGCAGGTACATTGAAAACCAAGCCACTCGGAGGGTTTGACGGAGCGTATGTCTATTTGATGACTCATTTTGTTTTCCTCCATTCAAAAGGCCACAGGTAGTTATCATTACCTGTGGCTGGAATAAACCGTTTATGCGTACTAAGCGCAAGCCATCTCAGCATAGGAAGGCTGGACTGCCATTTCGGAAGCGGGGACCGGTGCAACGCAGTAAATGGAATTCCGCGTCTCAAACAAAATCCGGTTCCGAGTTACTTCCATTATTGACACAACCGAAGAGGTTCGTGTACATCTGTTTCTGTGATAAATCATTGCGCTTTGGTTAATAATTAGGGGAAGGGCTACTTCTCCACTAATAAATACATATTTCTTGCTTTCATTCATGCTCTTTACCCTCGCTTTCCGTAATTCAAAATCTCTTCCAACAAAGCACTCTGCTTTTAGCTTACCGGCAGCAAACCTCAAGAACTATTCCGTAAACGCTTTCCAAGAGCTCTCGGACATCCCTGATAGAGGTTTTCTGCTCTCTGGCAATTTCTTTCACACCATATCCATCTGCCTTCATACGGATTACATTCATCTGCCTTCTGGATACTCTGGATGCCAGCTCATGGAGCAACAATTCTGTTTCGAGCTGCATCATCTGTGAATCAGGAACAGCTACGGTTTCTTCAACCGGAAGAAAATCTCCATTGCTCAGTATGGAATCCAAACTAAGGATATAGCAATGCCGTTTTTGGCGGTTCAAATTCTTATAATAATTAGCCAAGCTACTGTCCATGCTACGCCAAGCAATTGTAGAAAAACTATACTTGCGAAGTTCAGATTCTTCAAAATATCTCTTAACTGCATGTAAAAATCCAAATACTACAATGTCATAATAGTCATCTTCATGAAGCTTCTTTTTATTAAGAAAAGCATAAATCAGATTATGATACTCTGCTGCAAATTCCTGCTGTTCTGGTGTTAAAACTATTCCATTCATTCTTAATTACCTCCCAAAAAAAGGGATACCCCCAGTACTCTAAGTACCGGATGGTATCCCTTTGAATTGTGGATCACATAGCCTATTCTATGTGATGGTTTCATAATCAGGCGGGCAGGACATCCCTGTCGCCATCAATTTCTGCACCAGGGCTGGATATGACAAAAGAACTGTCATCCCCTGACATCGTATACCCTTCGCATTCTTCAAAAACATCGTCAGGCCTGTTTGCAGCATCCTCAGCCCGCTGCTGGAGCATAATCTTAATCTGCTCCTTAAACACCTCTGCATAAGCCTTGACTTGAGCCAGCTCCTCGCCGGAAAAGTCATACAGCTTACGGAAGGTAGCAACACTGTAGGTATTGGTTCCATTTTCAACACGCTTCAGTCCTATCTGTACAATACTTCCACAAGTGCCGCGACGACGGGCCGCAAAAACTGCGCTGTAAAAATCATTGAACGGTTTGATGCTGGTGGGAGGGAGCGTTATCTGTAAAGGCATATACTCGCCGTCACGCAGCAGATAAAGGATGCGCATATTCTTGCATGCTTTGCCTTTACCATTTTCGCCGCTGCCAAAGCGGTTCAGTGCGCAAACGGCACAGGTTCCACCAGGCTCGCCGATGCCAACTTTTCCATCGACTGAAGAACACAGCGGAGCCGTATTATCGTCCATTTCCCCGTCCAGCCAGTAGGCACAGGAGGCGTGATTAAACAGGATCACACCCTCCAGATATTTTTTATAATCCGGATTCTCAGGGTCATCGCCAGGTATCTCAAATTGAAGGGCACCACCTGCAGGGATTTTAACCCTTAAAAATTTAAGGTGCAGGCCATCCATATCATCGGCCAGTTCGTCAACGGTAAATGCTTCTCCTTCGACCATCGTAGGAAGGTTGAAATTACAGGTTTCCATTAAAGTTTCATTACTACTCATAATAAAATTCCTCCTTATTTTTTAAATGTTTATTGCCATACAATCAGGCTGCTGTCTGTACCTGATTTAAACGATTCCATTGCTGCCGGTTTATGGTCAGCAGATTATAGCCGATAGCTTCCAGGTCGGTAGCACGGTCATAATCTTCAATGTCCTGACTATGTCTGGTAACCGCATTGGAAAGGCCGTAGAGGGTCAAATCATTGGATTCGATGAGCTTCTGCAGTACACCACCGCTTTCATTCTCAGTAATCCCAAATGCGCTGCTGGCAAGCTTCACAACACCGGGAATATCTTCCGTTGCCATCCTGGCACCTTTTGCATTCCGCATCAGTCCAACTACCTGATGAAATTTTGTTTCATCGACTGCCGCCCGCACCGTGTCCTGGATCTTAAGCATAAAAGCACGGTCATCGGCTGCCAGCGTTTTATCGCTGTAGAGCAGAAAATTTTCATCCGCAGCGTTGACCCGACCCACATGATTCCTACGGGTTTGGGCGTCATTGACAACCATTCCGTTCATGCAGACGAGGCGGAGAACAAGCGGCTGGATGCACACTGCTCCTTGCCCGGTTTCACTGTTAGAGATTACGATTCCAGCCTGTACGATATCGCCCGGAACAACCTCAGCTTCCAGCCGTGGATTTACCACTTTCAGATACATACGGCTATCTGTAATCTGGCAGCTTTCAAACCTTGCATCCGGCATTTCTCCGATGATTGGTAAGACAGCCTCAGCAATTTGCAGATTGTCAATACGGCGGTACCGGTTGCTTAAAAAAGCACGGGCAACGCCGTCCAGTGTCCGCACCATCCGCTGGGAAGGTTCTCTGCGGAGCCATGCGTTCACATTGTGAGTCAGCAGATTCGGATAATCACTTTTCATACGATCATAATACTTTGCCGGAATATTCAGATGGGCTCCGATTTGCCGGTGGGCAATGTTGTTGATGTCAAGAGGCTCCACCAGATCGACGCCTTCATCCCCAATCATCCGCAGTACCACACCCGAATCATAGGAGACCAACTCCAGGTTTGAGGTATTGACAATATAATCTTCCTTCGCCTTGCTCTGTCTCATGATCTCTGCCGCCATTTCTTCAATGGTCATTCCAGCTTTCATTCGATGCACTCCTTTCTTTTCAATCACGCAGGCATCTACCAGGATACGGCAATGCCGTTTTCCTCTACCGATGCTGCAAGCCCCGCATTTTCCATAACCTTGGCGATGCCGGACCAGTGAGTCTTGGCAGGAAAGTTCTTAAACCTGTCCTGTTGCACATCAGTATCGTCCTGTCTGATGCAAATATCTCCGCTTTCACGTATAACCAGGCTGCTGTGTCCTCTTGAATTCAAATCGGCAACCAGATTCTCAAGTACCTGCCTGCCCTGAAGGTCATACCAGACCGCCGGGTCTACCGGCTGCTGGGGCAGTGTCCTGGCTGGCTCGCTCTCACTCTCTGAGACATTTAGCTTGGCAAGAGGTACGATACGCAGCATATCGCAGTCGATATTCGCATGTTGGTCAAACATAACCTCCGCAAAATTAAAATCAGGAACACCGAACAAACGGATTCTGGTTGTGCCCCCTTTTGTGATAATCTTTTCCGGATGCTTTTCCTGCCACTCCCAGGTAACATCCGGATAAGCGGATTTCAGATAGGCAGAAATACGGTAGCTCACATGCCTTAGCAGCACCAGACCTACAGAATCCGGTTTCTCTGTATTCTGTAGGTTCTGTGGTTGTATGAAGGCAGTCCTTTTGTTTTCTGCAATGCGACGCTTTTTCTGCCGATATGCACGGATTCTTGCCTGAATGGCGGTCTTGTTTGAAAGCAATGCCGCCACAATCATCCATATACTCCAAACTGCAAAGGCTGCGGCCAGAAACCATATCTGGTGCGCGCCCCGGACAAAGGCCATGATTGCCAGCACTGCTACAAGCAGGAACGAAGTGGCTGTGCCAAAAGTGTTTTTGTGTTTCATTCGTTTACCATCCTCTCTTCAATGAAATAAAAAAAGGACCTGAACAGCATTCTTCATCTCTGATAGAACGCTGAACAGGTCCTCTGTTGCACCGGATTGTTCATCAGTCCGGCATGTTTTCTTTGTCTCCGTTGATTTCCCCACCAGGAAGCATATGTTCCGTGGGCGGGGAGGTGGCTTCTTTGGGTTCCGTTTCCTTTCCGGTATTGTCTTTACCGGAGGCCACGTAATCCCAATTGTCCAGTTTCACTTTAAGCCGTTTGTCTTTGCTTTCACCATCCTGCCGAGTATACTCTTCCAGCTCAATTGAACCGGACACCCAGATCAGGCTGCCTTGCTTTACCTTACGTTTAACCAGATGCTTTGCGTCGGTTTCCCACGCCCACACCTGATAATACTGCGTTTTTGACGCTTCTCCATAACCGATGTTTTCTGCAAGGCCAAACCTGACATAGCTGTTTTTGTTTGAACTTATCTGCAGTTCAAAGTCGGCTGTCACTCGGCCAATAATGAATACTTGTGCCATGATACTCCTTTCTGCCTGCTGGCTGAAATATCTATATAAAAAAATGCCAGCAAACAACCCATCCATAAACGGACGCGGTTATACTGCTGACACTTATATACAAACCTTACAACGTGTGCAATGCGAGCTTCACTCGCCATACAAACCCAAAAGGTTTGCAAATCCCGGAGGATTACGCACAAAAATCAATTACAAGGAGAGTATACCACTATATATTGTATGTGTCAAGTGCAATATACAGTATATATAGCATTTCAATCAAGGGCGGCATGGGTCTTTTTTGATACCCTTGCCATTCATGTAACGATAATAGTCATCCTGTAAATAAAAAACGTATTCCCTCTTGTTGGGCTTGCTGTATCGAAAGATTACACCGTACAGGTTTCCAGTACCATCTACCCCTAAAGGCCCCAGCCAGTTATCCGCCGTATTGCCGTTTCGATACCAAAGCCGTATGCCAAGGTATTCTTCCTCACTTACCACGCCGCAAATCACAATCCGGCAAACATCTTCGGTATCATAAACCTTATGGCTGAGATAATGGCGGTACAGATCATCTGGAAGCCCCACAGCCTGTTGATGGCTCAAAGGGTTTGCATGGGTAAGCCACCAGCGGGTCACTTCATCTAACGTATGAAGCATTGGATGATGAGGATCGTTGTGAAAGGCCTCCACAAAACGCTTTACTACTGCCGGACTTGCTTGCGCTGGCTCCGGACACTCCAAGATTTCTCCATTACGGTATTCAAAAACCAGCCGATCACCCATTTTATCTTCCACCATCAGGGCGGAACGGGAAACCGGAGATAACAGGAACTGATTCATAATAAAGTTTTGCTTGAGAAATTGCCAAACCTTATATTGCTCTATCGTATGTGGTTTGTACATAAGAGATACCTCCTTCTGTTTTATACTCTATAAACATACGGAACACTTCTCAAATTCTGCAAAACTGGTTATAAATTTACTGCTTAACAGATTGTTCCGGGATGGTGTTCTCTCCATCCTGTGCCGAAAACTCTCTCAACTCCTCAAAGCCAAGAAAATGATCTGTGGACAGGACGGTATCCAGATACTCACTGCCAAGAGTTAATTGCCCATTCTGCTTAAAATAAAAACGGTATCGGAATCCAATTTTTACTTTTGACTGTTTTCCGATGCACAAGGTTGTTTCTACACCGTTCTGATCCAGAAGCCGTACCCTGGTTTGCTTTCGGAAAGGTTTTACCGATATACTGATACAGGTGCCTTCAATGATCTCATATTTTTCTCCTGCTGCCGTCCGATAAAGCCCTGCGCTTCGCATTAGGCTGAATACAAACATAAGGACGCTCAAAACAAAAAATATTCTGTCTTTCGCATAAATATAATACGTCACGCCCACAAGCAGGAATCCCAGTCCAAGTAAAACAGTGAACAGTGCTTTTTGCAGCAGGACCCCCGGAATATTTTTATATGTATTCTTTTTTTCCATGTCAAATCCTTTCAAGAATGATCTGCTTATGCAGATACAGATTCGCCACCGCTAAGATAACCGGCTGTCGGCTTTCAAAATATTTCGCCAGGCTTCCGATGTTGTCGCAGGTGGTGTATTCATCATCGTACAATATATTCAGTACCTTTTGGTTGGTAGACAGGTCATAAGCCTTCTGATCCACACATTTAATGATTTCCGCGGTTGAAAGGAGCGCCTGTTTTGCCAGACCGATTACTCTTTGTTCGTCCGCCGTCATCGGCTCTGTCTGGAATACTCTTCTTGTGACATGCAGGGGCATTCCATCAAAAAAGGTCAACTTCAAAAAGGATACTACTTTTATGAAAAAGCTGCTGCAGACAGGGATAAGATAAAGCCCATTCAGTAAATCATACAGGGCATCCGCACCTTCGTCTCCGGTTCCTGATGCAATCAGTCCTCGTTGAAGCATCCGATTTAGGCATTGTTCAAAGCTTCTGTTCGTGGGCAAATTTATCTCCCGTGATTTCTGCTCATATACGGACTTGATTTGCGGCATACTTAAAAAACGCCAGCTTAAGCCTGACCAAAGAATCATTTCTTGAATATCTACCAAATGCTCCTGATCCTTTACCAGAATGACAGGGCAATACTGCCCGTTATTATTCTGGCGTACAAATTTACCTATGGCTGTATACAGAGTATTCATTGCGTTACCTCCTAAATTCACTTTCTTATTCTATACGGTTACCGGAGGCATTTTTCAACAACGACTTCGTTGAAGTGTCATGAGAAAACGGTCATTCTTGCGAAGCTTTTCAGATGCCCGGGAAATCCAGGCTCCCACATGGTTTGGCGCAACACCGTAGAGACGGGCAATTTCGCTCCCGGAAAATCCTTTCACTTTTAGTTCCAATGCTTCAATCCCCAGACGTGCCACTCCGCTGTACTCCTCTTTGACCGATTCCAGCAGATCAAATGCCGTTAAATCAGAAAGTGCTGCATCCGTAAAATCCCCAACCGAAAGGAAGTCCAGAAAAGTGCTGCTACTCTCGCCGGAATCCACCAGTTCCTGCAGGGGAAGCTGCCGTTTGTGTCCCATACACATCGTTCTGCAGTAATTAAGCAGACCGTTTTTCACGACCACCTTGGCATAGGTTTCAAATTTAGCAGTCTTGCCGTCATAAGTTTTAGCTGCCTTGCATAAACAAATACAGCCTTCCTGAAATAAATCATCATAAGAAAGTCCAAATACTGTTTCATTGACCTGAATATGCTTATAGATAGTCCAACGAACGACACCTATGCTTTTTTCCACCAGTTTCCGCTGCTCTACACTGAGTATTTCTGTCTTTTTCATAAATCACACCTCGCTTCCGTATCCTACTTTTGTCCATAGTCAAACTACCCTTACACTCTGGTATTAAGATGCCAGCCTGTTATTTTCAAGAGCCTGGTCACATACATGGATGAGCTGGTCACACATATACTCTGAAAATTTAGCGATGTGTGCCTGTTCGCTGCTTAGTCCGAATTTGGCCTGCATCCACTGGTAAGCCTGCCATTTCTCCATAATCCCGTTCTGCCAGAGCCGGTCAAAGGCTTTGTGCGCCTGAATCCGTTTGTTGCGTAAATCGCCATTTGCTAAGGAGCCCATAGGAAGCAGGCTTTTTCGGTGTGCTCCTACATAGGAATCACAGGCCGGATATCTGGAACACACGTATAAGGACTCGCCGGGACGAGCATTTATACCATAGACTGCAGAGGACGGGCGTAAGAAAGCCTGGGCTCCACAATACGGACATTTGATTGCTTTTCGTTTCAAAAAATCACCTCCAGTACACATTAACTATATTTTTACAGATACAACCGACAGCGTTGCTGCTTGAGCAAGACTGCACCGATAAGTTTTGATTCCATCTATGTCTGTTTCTGAATGAGCTGAAGCACAGAGCATTCCCTGACAGAGTCTGTTTGCCAGATGAGCCAGAGAGAATAAAGAGTTTCAAAATCGGAACGCTTCCATATGCTCCGGCATTCTTCCTTTTGTATATCCTCATTGGTCTGCTTCCGGAATTCATCTGCAGAGACCAATAGTGGCCGTCCCTCTGAGTCCATCGCCAGCAGATAGCCACCGCACAATGAATATCCATAAGGACAAGTGCCACACTCGATAAAGATGGCATTTCTCCAATCGCCCTTTACTGCTTGAAGAAAAAAGTACAAGGAATTTTGTTTTATCATTTCATCTCACCTTCATTACCTTACATTTGAATTTCTAAAAAAATAAAAGGGGCGACCGATTTTCTACATCAGCCGCCCCTTTGACTACAATATTCTTAACCAAATAGCTTATTGATTTCCTGTGTGATACGAGGGATAATCGTATCGTTGAAAATCAATGTCATGGCACCTAAAAGCAATGCGCCTAAAACGACTGCAATGATGACCTTGACACCATCACTGATATAAAAATCACCACGTTGGTTGCAAAGTGCAATTTTCACTTTGATGTAACTGTTTTGAATAGTACGTTTCATATTTTTGTCCTCCTAATTTTTCATTGATATTTTTTTACAAAATCTGTCCGATGCAAATAATAATGCACATTCAGATTTCATATTTGTTTTATCTGCTAATTTATCATTTAAGAAAATTTCAGGCTGCTATAAGATAATCCCACATATCAGAATCTCTCGTACCATCATCAACCCTGATTTTAACATAATAGATGTAATGTAGATTCCCCTGTGTAACGATTACCCATATATCTGTATCTCCTTTATTTACTCCAGAGATTACGCCATCCTTCGAAATAATCGCCACATTGGAATCCATATTTATATAAGTTACTTTAGCACCTTTGTCCAATCCGCTTATCCTTAGCTTCGTACTAGAGCCCTTCTTTACCTGCTTATACATAAGGAGCACTGGGTTTTCATCCATTGTTTGTATTTTTGGTGTAATCAAGTTCAACGTTGCCAACCCCTTTCCATCAGCAACAGTTACAACAATTTTACAAACATAATTGTTACCAGCAGTACAGGTTATAATTGCTTTTCCATTTTTGATGGTTGTTATCAGTCCTGTCTTGCTCACTTTTGCCACCATATTATCGGAAGAACTGAAAGAAAGCGCCTTCCCATCGGCATTGTTAATTTGTATAAGATAGCTATATCCAAAATAAACTGTTTTGTACATCGTAAACACCGGGGTATTTAATTTATCCGGTTCTTGATTATTTTCTGTTATACCTGCTCCATCAGAATTTTCCGGGGTACTGTCATCAGGAGTGACCACAATTACCGGGATTTGTTTCAAATCTTCCAGCTGCTGTTGAAGATTGCAAATGACATTCTTCGCCTTATCTAGTTGATCAGTAAGTTTAGTAATTTCAGCTTGACTGCCGTCTGTACTATCTAAGTCAGCAATTTGATGATTCAGATTACCGATTTCATTATTTTTTGAAGCTAACTGGGCATCAAGCTGATTAATTTGAGTATCCTTCTCGGCAATATTTCCGGTTAGTTCTGAAATCCTCACATTAAGCGTATTTATCTGGCTCATCAAATCATTTACTTGCTGTGTTAATTTTTTAATTTCATCATTACCTCCGAATAATGTGTCAATCGTAGTTTGCAATGTCTGTATTTTATTTTGCAAATCATTAATTATTGTATTCTTACTACTGATTTCCTTATCCATGTCGGCAATTAATACCAGTAGCTCAGCAATCTTTGCATCTTTATCATTTAATTGGCCAGTTAAAATATCAATTTGCTGTTGCAAGGATGATAACTGTATATTTGCTGTGTCCAACTGTGAATTCAGACTTGTGTTTAAAGCACTTGCCTCATTTAAGTCTGCTGTTATATCTGACTGCTTCGCTTTTATATTTTCAATTTTTTCTACTAAATCATTACCTTCATACTCAGACAACTCTGATAAGGCGTTGTTAATCTGAGTTTGCAGATTTATAATTGTAATATTCAAACCTGCTATTTGACCGGTAAGGTCTTGAATTGTTTTGTCGGCTTCATGCAGTTTGTCGGATAAATTAGATAAATCAATCTGTAGGTTAGCTATCTTCTGGCTTAGTGTATCTTTATCACTGTCAGACTGATCTAACTGTTGTTGTAATTCATTTATTTGGTTATTTAATGTACTAACCTGTGCTTGTAAATCATTACTTTTCGATATTTCGGTTGCCAAACTGCTTTGTAAGTTGTTAATAAGCTCCTCGGCTCCTTGCAGCTGTTGGGATAGAGAGGTATTCTCATCCTGCAGTCCCTGGATTAAACTGTTTAATTCAGGAATCTGATATAATAAATCTTCTCTTTCCTGTATCAAGGATGATAAGCTATCTTTTAACTGTGCATTTTCTGTAAGAACCTGATTAATCCTGTCCTGTAAAGCCAGCCCCTCATATCTAGATAAACTTTCCATAGCCTGGTTTACTTCCAGCTGTAGATTCACTATGATTTCATTCAAATTGACAATTTGCTCATTTAAAGCTGAAATCTGTTCTTCCTTCTGGTTAATTACAGCAATTTGATTATTAGCCTGCGTAGTCAGGGTACTTATTTGTTGCTGTAATTCGCTGGTGCCTTCTCCTCCCTCACCTAATTGTTTCTGTAATTCTGCAATTTGTGATTTCAAGTCATCGACCTGACGCTCCAAAGATATATTTTGTGTGGAAAGAGAAGCCACCTGTCCCTGTAAATTAACAATCTGGTTAAGTGCAGATTCTAACTGCGATTTCAAATCATCGTTTTCGCTTGTTAAATCAAGTATTTGCTGCTGCTGGCTACTGATTGTGACATTAGCAGTATTCAGTTGATTTTGCAGGGAATCACGTTCGGAATTCAATGTAGTTATCTGGACATTCAAGGATTCAATCAGGGTTGTCATATTAATTATCTGTTCATTCAACACAGCTATTTGACTTTTAAGCTCGTCATTCTCATTTTCACTGGCATCCAATAGGGATTGAAGATTCATTATCAAATTACCTTTATTGCTAACCTCTATGGTTAATTCATTGATTGTCACCTGGAGGCTAGCCTTTTCTGCATTAACAACATCCAGTTCTGTCTGTAGATTGGATTTCTGTACTTGCAAGGCAGTAATCTGACTCTGTAAATCAGCAACATTTCCACTCAAATTATTTATCTGTTCCTGCAAATCTGCTATTTGATTATCCAAATCTGTTATCTTACCTGTTAAAGTATCAATTGTATCTTGCAAGGAAGTTACATTAATATTTGCTGTATCAAGCTGACCTTGTAACGTATTAACCTGTATAGTTAATGCATTAACTGTATTCTGCAGATTACTGATATCACCGGAAAGCGGATTCGGTTCTACTGTCAGGACGATAGGATTAGAGGTTATTTCTTCACTGCCTCTTGTAAGTACACAGGTATAAGTGCCTTTAGCTACCTGTTTTACAGACTCAATTTCATAAGTTGCTGTGATTGCCTCTGCTATATCGGTGCCATTTTTCTTCCATTGATAGCTAATGCCATCTATGGTATTTGGTATTACATAAAACTCAACTTTTGAATCTTCCGTAACTGTCTTATTACCTGACTGAGCTGCAATTCCAAACACCGTTTCTTCTGGAAGCCCATTTGTGATGGATATTGCTATTGGAGAAGAGGTGGTACTTCCGATACCGTCTTCCGTAACAATGCAAGTATACATTCCTTCATCTATTTCATCCGGATTTTTTATAGCAAGAACATTGGATGTTTCACCTTCTAACAGGCTTCCATCCTTATACCATTGGTAGTCCAGAGCAGCACCTGTATTTACCGGACTTGCATTTACATAGATGCTTCCTTCCTTATCCTTGAGGAGAGAAACATTGCCTGGAGACTGGGATGTAATTTTCGGCTTTAACTGGATGGCATCAGAAGGATTGCCTGATTCAACGGTATCTATTGAATAAAGAGAACCATTATATCTTAAATAAATTTTCCTGACTCCCGTAGGAAAAACAACACTGAAGCT
Organism: Anaerocolumna xylanovorans DSM 12503; assembly: GCF_900143645.1. GTDB lineage: Bacteria > Bacillota > Clostridia > Lachnospirales > Lachnospiraceae > Anaerocolumna > Anaerocolumna xylanovorans. The sequence continues at coordinate 39,763 of NZ_FRFD01000018.1, forward strand.
ACAATTTGCGTCTGTAATAGTCGATATCCAGCTCACTCGGTCAAAAGAATATTCAATGTTGGTGTTGGCATAAGGGGAAAATGTGACCGTTGTCGGTTGAACAGTTACAGCAGGCACACTGGCTGAAGTATCGTTGGCCGTTATAGCCTCAAAATCCAAATCGTAATTCCCATAATTTACATTTCCTGTTTCATTGGTTATTTGAAATTGTAACGTAGTGTTATTTCTTGGTATATATGGATACAGGTAACCATTCTCATCCGTAAGCAGCTTGGAAGTAGAACCATCCTGAAAGGTAGTCAGTATATAGGTATTCGGATAATCTCTGAATCTCACTTTCTTTAGAAATAAATCATTCCCATCAGAATCTGTTGGGGTTTGATTTAAAATCCAATTCGTCCCATAGGAGTTAAAGCTGGAATGATTAAATGAGTATACTGGTACGGATAAGGTGGTTCCAGAGTTAGCAGCAGTGCTGCCATCTAAATATAGCTTTTGTTTAGTTATTACTGCTGCTTTTAACACGGAGTTTTTTAATGATACCGTATCAACGTTTGAGTCAAAAACAGCATTATTAATAGTTGTGTTTTCTGCTGTGACTGAAAATGTATTTGTATAACTCATATAGGTACTGGCATATATTTTAGCAAAAGAAACCGATGAAATTTTTGAATTGCTAATTATAATAGGCTTTAAACCACTGGTACTTGTTGCCCCCTCATCGAAAGCAATACTACTACTAACGGTGCTATTCTCTATGCTTATGCTGCCATTATCTGTAGCTACATAAGTAAAATAAAATTTCCCATTTTCATCGGTGGTTGCAGTACTTTGAGTTATTTTTGAATTTTTAATTGTTAAATTATTTAGGAATACAGCCCAGTAACTCATATTGCCACTTGTGCCGGAGGAAGTAATTTCTGTTATCTTATTGCAACTTACATTTACCCCATCAATTAATAAAGTACCTATCCTTACATTCTTACCAGAGGTAGAACTCATAAGATAAGTTGCAGTTAGATTGGAGTTCTCATTATATCCATGGACTTCGATCACTTGCTTACTAGTAGTAGTGGAATAACTCGACTTAATTAATCTGGCGCAGGAAACATCACCTAAGATAACAATTTTTACGGAAGCTGTATTGCTGCTACTACCGAAAATTATGTTACCTAACCATTGAGCCTCTAATAAATAGATGGTAACCGGATAGTTTGTTGTATTAATTGTTATAGAATTCGTACTGGTTCCTTGCCCTTTGATTACATATGCATCCTCATTCGCATCCCAACTCTCAGTTAATCCATTTGTCTGGGTGTAATTAGAATCTGTAATAGTGATACTGCCGGTGTTAATATTTAACTGTTTCACATATTCATGCTCCAATGTATATTGAATACCACTTGCCCCTGTTACTACCGAGCCACCGCTGGCGGCTTGTGCTTTTATCATCTGCATAGGCTGGATTATTAATGTGAAAAGCAATACTATTGACAATAAACGATAACTTTTCTTGATTTTCATTTGGATTCCTTTCTATTATTCTTATATTCAAGGTATAAAATCAAACTTCATACCATAGGTTGCTCTCTTAGGCTGTGTTATGCCCGCTTAATTGGTCGCAGAAACTTATTCTTTTTACTTAAAGGTTTTTCCGGATATGCAGTTGGTTTATACTGCTGCACATTATGATTCCGAAAGGTAACGAGATAAAATCTAAATAGTTTCTGCCTGTGTTTCGGTTTTTTCATAGAGCCTCCTTATCCGACAAAATAAATAACCCCACCAATACTGCCGGCAGGAGCTATTTTGTGCAGTTTATAATTTGCGCTAAGTAAATCCACCTTGGTACAAGGCACTCATCCTCCTTTTTGAAAAGATATCTGAAAATGTTAGATGGAATTATCCAAAGAAAGCGCCAAGTGAGCCAATCACCTCTGTACACATAACTACGGCATAGATGATAATAATACAAAAGAGCATCATCATGGAATATTTCTGGATCTGTTTTGGACGCTTAGCCGCTTCTTTTTTCAGGTTGTTTTGCTCGATTTGCCTCATGTCAAAGCAAACCATTTTGAAGTACATATGCTGATCGTCGCCACGAAGGGTACCAATCAGTCCACGTATTACATCAGACAGCAGAGTGCTCCCTACCCGTGCCTCCAAATGGAGCAGGGCATTTTCATAGTTACCGGTTTTCATGTCCGCGATAGTCTGGTCAAGTTCATATCCCAGTTCTTTGCCAGCGATACGACGGTAAGAGGTAAGGATTTTCAATACGTCGCGGTCATTCTCCAGATTCTGCGCTATGGTCAGTGCCAAACGTGGAATCTCTAATTCCAGGATCTTCTTACGCTTTTTCACAAAATCAAATGCAGCATAATATGTAGAGAACCACAAGGTTACCGCCAGTCCAATCACTACAATGGCAAACAGCGGCTGGATAAAAAACAGGGGAATGGAACATAATGCCGTCAACCCGGCAGTTACATACGCCCTTAGGACATATACCTCCGGTGTCAACGCCACCCCGGCAATCGTTAAGACCGACTGCAGCTTGGCTCTCTTTAAAGAATCCAGTTTCACAAATCGCTCAAAATAACCGGAAATTTTAGTAATATAGACCTCCAGCAGTTTTTCATTTCTCAGTCCCCGCTGCTTCCGGGTTAAAAGCATCGCCTTGGAAGTCTTCCCTGTGGGAACATCCACAAAGGCACAGCTCAGGTTATAAGCCGCCATACCAAAAAAGGTACAGGCCAAAATAACAAGCATGGTCATTTTTCCGTCACCCCCTGTACTCGATTGGCTTTGAAAGCTTCATGATCCGTGCGATAGCAAACAAGATAATACCGGCACAAAGCGCCAGAGCAATCTTGCCTGGCGTAGAAAACATGAGCGCATGAAACCAATCTTTATTTAAGAAATAAAGCAGTGGTATGTTGGATACCACCAGAAACATCATGGTAATCGCTTCACGACGAGGGCCGTCCATCATTGAATCCAGCTCCGACTGCACCACACGGATGTCGGAAAATTTCTGAATGGTTGTAGGCAGCGTATTTTTCATGGTACGGTCAGACTGGCATTGGATAAGCGTATTGCACCATTCATGGAACACCCGGTTCGGTACTTTCATCTTCAGCGTATTGATCGCAGAAATAAGATTTGCATTAATCATCTCCGCCTCGTACACAAAGCTTTCAAATCCAGCCTTAACCGGTGGATTGATGAACGGCAGATTTTCTTTAACGGAACGCATCAGGTCATCTGTCCTCAGGTAAGAGGTTGTGATGATGGAAATAGCTGTTTCCAATTCTTCATTGAGGTGCTTCTTATAAACATTTGCAGTGGAACGGATATACCAGACCGGTACCAGTGCAAACCCAATTCCCATGACAGGAATCATATATACATTATCAACAAGAAGCGCCAATATGACACCTGCCATAAACAGAAGCACCGATGACTTTTTGATGAGCTCAAACTTATCCTCCCTGTCTGTCGCCTTTAAAAGCTGCTCAATCTCATAGGATTCTCTATTGAAAAATCCCTTTGCCGGGATACCGGTTAACACGTCCAGTTCCTCTCGCAAGGTAACACGCTTTCTTTTGGATAATCCTGCAAGGATATCTTTTAGATGGATATCAAACAGTGCAAATAATCCTGCGGAAATCAAAACAAAGCAAATCAGATAGACCCATTGCATATCATCCGTCCTCCCTTTGGGTTATAAATGCGGACAGTTCCTTGGCGGAAATGCCGTTATCCAGAAACCTTTTTCTCAGTACATCAGAAATATTTCCAATTTTCCGGTGCTGTCCGATAACCGTAGCTGTTCCGTCTGCGTCCGTGTGGTTATCCACCACATCATATTTATAAAGAGAACGGCAGCGGAGCTTTCCATCCGTGAAATCTTCTCCCTCGATAATCTCCATGATCTTGCGGCTACGGTCCTCCAACTGCTTTGTAAAAACTACAATCGGATAGGCTTCGACCATGATCTGCATGAGTATTTCATCTTCAATGGCATGCCTGGTCTTGCACATGGTCATCATACGGCGGTAGGTGGCAAAGGCACTGTTGCTGTGGATGGTGGTAACTACCGTATGTCCGGTTCGGCTGGCTTCTGCAGCTGCCAGTGCTTCTTTTGCAGAACGCATTTCGCCCACGCCGATGACATCCGGATGCTTCCGTAGGATACGCTCCAGCAGAAAGCTCTGATCAATATCCATGCTGGGGTTTTCATGAGGGCGGGTCAGCAGATGGACAACACTGTTGATGATTTCGCCGTCCTTATTCTTTTTGACCAGATTGAATTCCCGGCTGCCCTCTTCAACAGTAATCAACCTGCGGTTATTAGGCACCTTGGAAAGCAGCCATGCCATAACGGTAGTTTTTCCGGAGCCAGTGGAGCCCGCGATACACACAGATACCCCATAGCGGATACAGGCAGTGAGGAAGTCCAGCATCTCATCAGTAGCACTGCCGGAATTCCGGAGCTTCTCACGACTCACGGTCTGCTGGTTGACAATACGAATGGAAGCATTAATGCCTACTTCCGGGTCAACAATGGGCGTTTTATCCACGGAAATACGGATGTTCTTGTCAAGAAATCCGATGATGGAGGGCATGGTATCGTCAATTACCATCCCGCAGGCACTCAGCATTCTACGTGTCACATCAATGGCCTGTTGGGGGGAAGTGAATTTGTCCGGTATTTTCATACTGCGGTCACCGCTGAAAATGACTTCAATATCGTTATAAGCATTGACATTAACCTCTTCCACATCGGGCATATAAATCCACTTTTTGAGAAAAGAATAGCCGGCCATGTCCTCAAACAGCTTGTCACAAAGCTCTGTAGTCGTCAGTCCCTCAACGGCATACTGCCGTTTAATCAGGTACTGCTCAATGAATTCCTTCAGCAAAGTAACTGCCTGCCCGGAATTTTCATCTCCCGCCAGCTTTGAAGCATGATTCGCAGTACAGTAACGCTGTACATCCTCCAAAATCTGTTCATATGTAAGCCCTTCTTCGCTGGCGGCGGTAAAGAAAATGTCACTCAGCTTGTTCATCGCACACCACCTCCATGATCTTCCCTAGCGATTCCATGTACCTTGGATTACAGTAGTCGATAGCCTTAAATAAATCTCCGCTGGTAGCGCAACGGTCAATTTCTTTGCCATATGGAAGCAGTCCGGCAAAACCACCGATGAGGTGGTCCATTTCGTCAATGGCATGGAATGGCCGGGCCATACCTGCAAAGGTCATATGGCTGCCAAGCCGGAACCTTGCATCCTGTAACAGCGGCTGGTTTGCTTTCATATAATGGACTCCCCGAAGATCCGGTGTCAGGATACGGATGATCTGGTCTGCTGATTCAATTGATGCCGGAGTAAAAAGATTGGTCATACTGGAGCAGCAGTCCAGGATCACGTAATCTACCAGTTTCGCGGCAGCATAAATCAATTCTCTAATCTTTTCAAATTTCAGTTCTGGGTAGCTCAGAGGATTTTCACCGGTGGCGTAGCCCATCAGCCCGATAAAGGGATAGGATTTCAGAACAGAAACATGGCTTGCCACCAAGGCAGTATCAATGTCCAGAGAAGATAATACCTGTCCAACAGAGCTTCTGGTCTCAATAATCTCTCTGGGCAACCAGACCGGCAGCATGGGTAAATCGGAATCTGCGTTGATAATGATGGCTTTTTGTTTGGAGCGGGTAAGGGCTTTTGCAAGAATACAGCAGAAAATTGATTTTCCACTTCCAGAATTGCCCCATACCGCGATGATTTTTGACATAAGATTAATACCTCCTTGGGTTTTAATAAAAAACAAATGATAATATTGGGAATTAATTTGATATCCCTTTATAACTGCTATTATTTGGAAGTAATTTATTTTAATTGCTCCGGTTTAGGTGTTACGACAGTGTTCGGTGGATATAATGCGGCTAATGTCTTATCCTGCGTTGCCAGCAGTTCCTCGGCCAGTTTATCGTTGTTTCTGGAAATAAGTGCTACGTGGCAGGTTCCGTCATTTTCTAATCCGGTAATAATCTTTGCCTGTTCTGGACTAGCCAGTACCGTGATTGTGGCTGACTGCTGCTTTTCCTCATCTTTGGTGGGTTCCTGGGTATTGTCCACGTTGACGCCTTTGGAATCGGTAACTGAAAGAACTTTCACAAACTGCAGTTCCGGAACATCTTCCGCTTCATCCAGAAAATGATAGATGCGGATAATATCGTTAGGCTGCAGCTTATCCGAGAGCCCGCTGGCAAGTGTCTTGATGCTAAGGGAAATAGCCATTTTCCCGGACGGTATATTGCTTAGTTGGACATCGGAGGTAAGGGGGGTGGCACTAACCTTGGACGTCAGAATATAATCTCCCTTTGCCAAATCGGCCGTAGTGTATTTGCCGACAACATCATCTTTTGTGTGGGCAATATTTTCCGGCAGGTTATAACTGCCTACCTCTACCACCTCTACATCTTTGTCCGTAAGCACATCTCCTTCTTTGATTAGCGATTGAGTGATTCGGACAATCTCTGTTTTGCCGTTGGTTTTTGAAATAGTGGTCGGAATTGCAATAAATGCAATGGTACCCGCCAGTACAAGGCTGATAACGCCGAATGTGAATCGGTTATTGAACTTCATGTTGGTTTTCTCCTTCTATTGATATAGTTTTAAAATGGTAACCGCATAACAGCCAATTGCCAAAAATGGAACAAAAGGCAGACTAAAAAAGCGGTTTCCTGTATACTTACGTTCATATAGACCAAACAGAAAAGCCAATGGAACTGAAAAAAACAATGCGAGGAGGATGCCATAAGGACCGTACACAAATCCCAGCATGGCAGCTAATTTGATATCACCGCCCCCAATTCCCCCATTTGTTATCATTGCCGCTGATAACAGTATTCCGCCGCCAAAGATCGCCCCTAACGCTGGTAACATCCAGGTGAAAAGCGGATATCCGCTGTCCGCTCCATCATTTATGAATAGAGACAGCAGTACAAAGGGCAAAAAACAAACGAGTGCCAAATCAGGCACCCGCTTATGTTGCACATCATATACGGCAAAGGTTGTGAGAAACAGGATGAGCAGTGAGTAATAAAACATTCCCCGGCTACTCACGGCTGGTGTACCAATCGTCAAACAGACTGCCCTGAATCGATACATAGTCACTTAGATTGACCGACAGCATCCCATCAGGCGTCCAGGTATCCCAGACCTGTGTGTAGACTGTAAACCGTGTTCCGTCCGGAAACCACACCGGTACGAAGTGTACGTTACGGTTATACGTTGAAAAATTATTTGGCTGGAACTGAAATTTTACGTTGTACCCTCCGGTAGTCCGCTCAAGGAGGCGGAGATAAGTCTGATAATTAAATTCCGGAAAGGTGGAAAAGGCTGTCTGCGTGTAAGTGTAATGGCTGCTGGGAGCGGAAGTAGAGAGTACCGTTGATACCACCGTCTTAACTCCGTACCCGCTCTTCATCGTTTTTCCGTTGGCGGTCGGCACAATATCATCGGGCATAAGGCTCATGGTTGCGGAAAGACTGGCAGAATAGCCTGTGTATTGAAAAGCCCAGTAGCCTTCATCCATCCAATAACCAATTTCTTCTCCATCTTCGTTGGTTCCCAAAGAGCACCAAACCCATACAGGTACCCAGTAGCAGTTCCATACGCCCCAGTTGGCCGTTGTCTTTTGGGTATTAGAGGGAAGTGATGGAACCACATAACCTGGTTTTGTATCCGTAGCCAGAGGATCTGGCGGAATTTTGTCATTCAGAGCCACAATTTTTGCCTTCAAAGTATCCTTGGCGGTATAAGCCCCGCTGACCGAGACACTAATGGTAAGGGTGGCCGGTGTAGAAGGGGTATGCCATTTAACCCAGACAACCTGGGAGTCTCCTGCAGGAATCACAACATTTGTGACCGTGTACGTGTGACCTTGGATATTGAAGGTTACCGAAGCTGGATTATCCGGTGTCAGATTTGCGGTTGCACGAAGTGTGACATTGGTAATGACATCGGTGTCTACACGGTACTCCACATCTGGTGCATCAATATCACCGGAGATTTCAGGTTCTTCCTTGTACTTGACAATTCCAAGTCCAAGGCTGCTGATAATCTCTGCATTTGAAACCTTTAATGTCGTTGGTCCGTCCCAGGCAGGAAACCCCAAATCCGGATATTCTAAAAAGAGGGATAAAGGAAGATTTTTGTGCGTCAGACTAACCATCTTCGACCGTAGCCTGCCGTTGACAATTTGATCATACAGTCCAGCTTCCGTTGCTGTCATGCAATATTTAATTCCATTAAATGTAAAATAGGCAATTGGCTCAATCAGCAACTTATATTCTCCATTAATTAAGTTTTGATAACTGATGCCTGTGGCATCCGCTACCATTTTCGCAGCATATTCCGAACAAAAATATTTTTTAATTGCTTCGATGTAACTTCCTCCATTGCCACTTACGATGCGTGGCATTGGCTGCTGCGGAATGATACTGACATAAGGAGATCCACTTGGTTTCAGCTCCTTCCCATCACGGTAATCCAGCTTACTTACTTTTCCAAAATGTGCAACAGTATATGATTTGTTGCTAAAATCAACCGATGCTGAGGCTGCCGAATTATTATTGACACGGATAACAGTAATGCGAACACCATCTTCACCACCATTCCAATAATTGTCCGAAGTACCCTCGCCCATGCCCCCGCCTCCAGCATCCATATTGCCGTCGCCCTCTGCAAAGGCTATTTGGCTGCCCATGGAAAAGATTAAAATCAGGCATAGAAATATTGCCCATAATTTTTTCACGCTAACTACACCTCCAAATAAAAAAATACAGTTCGCTGTGAACTGTATTTTTTTTTAATCCTATTAATTTAAAGTAACTAATTGTCCTGTTTTCTTATTGGAATCTTCTTATCTACTGGCATATTCATGACTTTTGATACAATTGCTCAGATGAAGACCAGGACATATTACTGTTTGAAACAGGGGTACTGAACGTATTATTTCACTGATCAGATTCCTGTTATCGAAAAAACGCAGCCAATTACGGCTGCGTTTTTTGTATAATACTACTGTCTTATAACAGATTATGATATTCACGTGCTCCGTACAGAACCCGCATAATAACAACCTGTTTTTGTTCCGGATTGATAAGATGGAATACCAAATAGTTTTGAACGACCAGCTTTCGGTAGCCTTTAGAAGCCAAATATGGGTCAGCTACTTCGGAGCCGATATATGGAAACTGCTCAAGACGGCTGATGGATTTTTCCATCTCATTCATCAAATCTTCTGCTGCCTGTGGATTTACAAGTATTTCGCTGATGTAGGTATCAATTTCATCCAGATCTTCATAGGCCAACGGTGTATAAAGGATATGAAAAAAATCATTTTCCATGTTTTTTCCTCAGTTTGTCAAACACTTCACTGCCTGTTAATAGCGGAACACCATCTTCTAATTGCTTTTCTGCAGCTCCCAGTTTTCGATAAACATCCAGAAGACCAAACTGTTTTTCGTAGGTGTCCAAGCTCATAACGACGAGATGACCACTTCCATTCTTAGTAATAAAAACTGGTTCATTTTTTTGATAGCACAGTTCGGAAATTTTTCCGGTATCTCTAAGGTCCGCCATAGGACGAATAGTAGGCATAAAATCAACTCCTTTCATGCCTATATTATACCATGGAATATGAGCAATATTCAATGCAAATTATGACTAAACATTGTGCAAAAGTCCATGCTATCAATTTGCTTATCCGGGTCCCCACTATTATCGGTTGGAGTCCCCATACTGAACAGCCTTGGCAAACGAATTTCATTAAATTCCCGATATCCGGCGTTCATTATTCTATTTCACCATATACCTCGTCAACCTACCATTACCAACTTTTTTATAAGCTCTTTTTCCAGCAATACTGAAACCAATCCACCTAATGAGATGATCTCTAAACGGTCAGAATATAGGTTAATAATTGTACTACCACTAAAGGAATAGTCTCTGTGGACGATGGCATTTAATAATGCTTCACGAACAGCATCTTCCGGGTAATTATATCTGGCGTATAAATTCCCTTCAATTCAACGGGTTCACTTTCATACAGATTCATAGTACCACTCCTTCTATCATCTTCTATCATTTCTAACACGATACTATCACAATGAGTGATAGAAAGCATGGAATATCATGGGGTATTTCAACCCGGCGGGTGGCGATTTTATGCAAGGAAGGCAGAATACTCGGAGCACAGCTTGTCGGCAAAAGCTAGATTGTTCCGGCGAATGCAATAAAACCTCTTGATGCACGAATTTGCAGAAACAAATTTAAAGGATATGCGTCAATTTTATTTGGCGTTTCTAATTAGTCACCCACTGTGTGACTAATTAAACTGGTCTCATTATCGGCTACTGATGCGCACTGAGGATGAAAAGAAGTGGAATTTTTATTTAAAGGAATTTGCCGAGTGTACGTCAATTTGAACGGCAAATCAACCGCTTCCAGGGCAGTTATACGTGTTCAAGTGTTCAAGTTTTAAAGTCCAAAAATCTGCGACTTTCGCAACTTTCCAAACTCACAAAGTTTAAGCCTTGATATGATACCAACATGTCCAGGCTTTTATAAAAGACGCTTTTTATTTGCCGCTTAGTTTTGTAAGTGGTAAACTATAACCAGCAGATTTAGGCAAATAAAATCCAGCAACTATTACGAAAGCATCGATGAATGATATACTGTCATTCGGAGGTGAAGAAAGGATGGTTGATTGGATGAATTATTCAAAAATCCAAGAACAAAAGAGAGCTTGCCTAACTTTATCATGCCTAACATATTTAGGAATATTATTAATTGTCAGGTTAATAAAAATACCCATATATTTATCTGTGTCAGTATTAGTATTTCTTATAATAGCAACCTGGCTTTTATATCCGGCAGAGAATATAAATCGTGCGCTGGATATAAAAGAAATACAATATTTTAAAAAACGTTTAAAATTATTTTTGGTTGTAGACCTCTTATTATCTATCGTATGTCTAGTTTATAAAAAAGAAAAATATGTATTTTTGATTATGCTGACATTTCTTCTTATAATTATAACGATGATAATTGATAAATTTAGGATTCATAAAAGGACTTGGAATAGAAGAAAAGTTCGGCAATGAAAATTAGTTATGTACTACGAGCGAGGATAAACTTTTATAATAGTATGATGTTTTGATGAAACCGCAGTAATTACACTACTTACTGTTCGGATTAAGGAAATTAAATTGAGACCGTTTCAAATTCGGTGTTTTGGAACTTTTAAGCCTTAATTATTTTATAAAATCCATGAAGCCCTTGACAGCGTTTCATGGATTTTATATGTTATCATTAAGCTCAAAATGGAGTATCCTGTAAAACGAGTTTACACGAAATAATAAACGGAGCCAAAACGACAATTAGCCATAACCTTCTATCTTCTATCTAAGTATACAAACAAGTGGCAATCTCTCATTTTTCTTCTTAAATTATATTCCTTAGTAATATAATTATTTTGCTTTTAAAGGATGATATTCATATACTCCTTCAGAAACCGTATCATACTCAATATCTTTCCACCTGTCCATAAATTCCCATGTGCAATTAAACGTATACCATCCCCATTCAGTAAGTCTTCTACAAGTGTTACTGGGATGTGGGACATTACCAAGATAGGTTAGATATTCACTTGGATACTCTTTATTATTATACTGTAATAACGAAACACACATAATTATTCCAGTTTTTTCAATACTAGGCCGCTGTGGAAAATCCAAAGGCAATATTCGTAATTGCTTTAAATCTTCTATTGATGGGATGCTATCAAACATACGATCATATATCTGCAATACCATAGTTTTTCCTGTTAGGCTAGTTGTGTCACGTATTTCCCCTACTTTATGTAGGACAATGTACTTACCGCTATACTCCGGATCTCTATCACGCCATCCATGCATTTGAAATACATACATATCATACATCTCCCATGGATTCTTATCAGGCAGTACGGGTTTTCTGAATTTTTTCTCTTTCGGCATTGGAGACTGCAGTTTTGTTTTCAACTTCTCAAGTGTCTTGGTCCATCCTAGTGCACCTTTCGGGCTTTCTTCCCAACCTTCCAGTCCACCAGCATTCTCAATCCAGTAAAGCGCCTTTTCCCGTACTTCAGGCATGAGCCTGCCAGTCTTCCATTGCGTCTCAGCCAATGCAAACCAGAACAGTGCTTCCTCCTCATCATCTATCATTTTTTTATAATCATTCATAATTCTTTCGTATGCCTCTGTATTCCCAAGGCCGTCCTGAAGATACTTTATATATCTATCCCGTACATCGCAGGTTGTATCATTGCCATAAAGACTTGTACTCCAAAATCCCATATAGATTCTTCTCCTTTCAGTCCACAACGCATTTCATCAGAGTCAATAGTCTGTTATACTCATCTTCAAATTTATTAATCTTCCCTTTTGCAATAGAATGTCTCATATTATCAAGAGCATCTTTACTATAAACAAGTATAAGTGCTTCCTCAAATATATGTGCTTTAGTTTTACTCAAGCCTGAGTATACTGGTATCATCTTGAAATCTTTTTCTGGGTATCTTGGCGTTGTTTTTCCTGTTTGTGGATATACCTGGTGTTCTTTTTGTCTTCTAGCAAAATCGTTGGTTATTCCAACATAACGTACTTCCTCATCAGATCTCCTATAAATAACATATACGGTATTACCACTGTTTTTTTTCAAACCTCCCTTTGTGATAGCCTTTTCTACCACTCCCTTAAAATAATCAACTTCATTGTCTATCGCTTTAAATAATAGAACCGTTGTAGCTATCGTAGCTGCTATCCCTACCAATCCTAGAGCAACGGCTCCTGGTATCCAGGATGTGGCCAGGGTTGCTGCAATTTCATCACAAAGTGCATATATACTTGTTTGTATTGCTACCAAATAGGCAACAATTGAAGCTGCCATTTGATATTCCGTATCAACAAAACCATTAGGATCTACGTTTACAACTGGATTATTGCCACAATAGGAAAATAAATTTGCGCTTATTGAACTAGTTCCTATTAATGTCAACATTCCCGGTTCATCCGCATTCAAAAACCTCTGTACCACCGGATTGTAATATCTGCTCTGCAGATAATAATATCCCGTCTCCATATCCTCGTAATATCCTCGGTATCTCATTGGGTTAAGCTGTCCGACGGTATTTGCAAGGCTTCCACTTATACTTTCTATCTTGCCCCATGCATCATAGGTATAAGATACAACCTTGTTCCCATCTGCGTCAAGTACCCCAGTGATATCTCCCTGTGCATTCTTAACATAGATATATTCTGTTCCATTCTGGTTGAATCCTGTTAGATTGTTATTCTTGTCATAATGGAAATACAGCATATTGGTTCCGTCATTCTGGCTGGTAATCCTTCCCTCAATACTAGTATAGGTAGTCTTTACACCATTAACGGTCTTTGATGTCCTAATACCGTTATCATCGTAGGCAAAGGTAATGTCAGTGGTTCCATTTTCCATCTCAGAAAGCCTTCTTCCAGCTTCCCATGTCATATTGTAGCCAAGATAAGATAACGGATTGCCTAGTGCATCATAACTAATTTCCTGACCATCATAAGATGCGAGTTCATCCGGGAAGGCACTATTTTCATAGTCATAGCTGACTGTGTCCGTCGGTGCAATTCCAACAAGGCTACCAGTAGAGTAGTCGTATACACTCTTTTCAAGGATATTACCGTTTTTATCATAGCTGTAAGTTATTGTCTGGTTTTGTACTGCATCATCCACTCTAACCAACTCATCTGCGATATTATAATAGTAGTGGTACTTCTGCACATCATTAATACTGATTGTCTCGATCTTACCATAACTGTCATAAGTGTATGATGTCTTATCCACATCTGCCCCATTGGTATTAATCAAACTGGTTACGCTGCCGTCTTTACCATAGGTATATCCGGTTGTAAGTATGTTTCCGGCAGAATTAGATATTTTTTCTTCTGTTGCTTTACTGTCAGAATTAATAACATATGACTTTTTATAGATTTCCGAACTATTTGAAATAAAACTGTCTACGTTTCCTATACTGTCTATGTTCAGACCGTAGGAACTGGAACCTATGTTGTCTACGAATCTTGCAGAATCCTCTGATAGGGTGTAACTATCAGATATTACGCTTGTCTCATCATCTTTGACAGTTACAGTAGTGGATCCATCTGCATTTGTTACATAGGTAGTAGTGTAATTTTTATCAACATTACGTTTGGATAACAGCTTTCCGTTTTCATCATATGCATAGGTATACTTAGTATCACCATCCACTGACATATCTGTCTTATTCTGATTGGAATCATAGTTGTAGGAAATGTTAGCTCCATTTGCATAGGATACACCGCTTAATAGTTCCTTTTCATTACTGGTATACTGGTACGTTGCAAGCTTATTTCCTGCAACCTTGACACCTGCAAGATTTCCTTGGGAATTAATTGCTATGTCATAGTTGCTTACTTTTGTTTCTATCAATTTTCCCGTGCTAGGATCATAGAAATATCTAACTCCAGCTTCTGTATCAATGTAAGAATCTGTTGACGCGATACCATTACTATCTACTGTAAGACTGTCAAAAGAAGCGTTGTATTCCGAAGGAGTAATCTTTTGAATTACATTTCCCTTTTCATCATAGACGATTCTTGAAATCCTTACTTCAGAGTTACCATCACTTATGGACTGTTTTAATACATTACCTAAGATATCATATACATAACTATAATTCAATCCTCCGCTGATATCTTGCGACTGCAGTAATCCAATCAGATTATAATTGTAATCAATTATAGATACTTCTTTGTTCGGATTTTCTGCTTTAATACGCTCCGGATAACCGTACACATCATAGAAATAGGTCGTCACAATCCCTTCTTCGTCGATTGAAGTGTTAACAAGACCATTTGAAAGATATGTATATACAACTGTTGTATCTATATCCTTATCCTGTTGTTTTGTCAGTATATTACCATTTATATCATAAGTTGTGGTCGTTATAGCCGTTTCAGAAATTGCTGTTCCACTTTCATCATAACTGGTGGTTACATCTGTTTCCACACAAATCTTTATCTTAACTATGCCTGTAAAATAAGTATAATTATATGTTATAGCTTGAATTACACGACCAGAATTATCCTTAGTGGTTTCCGTAATGATATTTCCGTATTGATCATAGGTGTTTATTGTTGAATTGCCATCTGCTGTAACTTCACTGGTTACATCGTTATACAAATTTGCATATATAGTCCGGCTTCCATCACTAGTCACGATGATATTTCCATAGTTATCATAAATAACATTATCCGTTCCATCGCCTACTACCTGATTTCCAGCGGAATCGAATGAGTAACTGTATAAACTTTCACTGCCTTCTGTCTTTAATGAAATCAAACGATTGTCTGAATCATATAGCATGGTGTAAAGATCAGTTCCATAGTTATCCTTTATGTTCTGCAACAAACCGTTGCTATCGTAACGATATTGGTTTACCAATGAACCTGATGCTGTATAAACATCTGTTAGTTTGTTCCCTTCGTAGTTGTATCTAATGACTCTTCCTGCCGGGTCGGTAATGGATGCAATGTGATCTCCTGAATAAGCAATTGTATAGGTTCTATTAACGCTGTCTATAATTTGCATCGGGAATCCATTCTCATTTATACTGATTTGAACCTGGTTACCATTCAGATCAGAAATTTTAATAAGATTACCATTATTATTAAACTCATACAAAAGTGAACCGGATGTTAACAGGTAACCATTCACGTTTGCCACTAGAGTACTGTCTTTGTATAATCTTTGACTGCACGCTCAACCATATCATTTTTATTCACAGCATTTCCCTCCTTTACTAATAATACAATTAACAGAGGCTATATTTTGCAATTATTTGAAATTTTTAAGAATTTTTTTAAGAAACAGATATAAACCTCTTTACTTATCAATAGATAGGTTTGTAGGCAAAGTTATATGTTTTAGTTAAGAATAGCATATTTGTACATAACCCTCAATAATTTATAACTCTTTTAAATGCTCTTTTATAAATGCACTACGTCTCTATAAGACTAAAAGTTTGTTATAGTTATAGAAGGAAGCTATTTCTTTTTCCGAAACGCTTCAATGGACTCAGTAATAGCAGAAAGACTATTCTCCCCAGGCGTATCCAAAATTGATTCTTCAAAGTCAATCCTTTCTAATAGGTATGTTTCCATTTCAATGCCCTTTGCAGCTGGACTCACCGGTTGCTTTTGCGGTAAAGATTTACTAGTAAGTATTTGATCTACAATGTTTTCAATCATCTGATAATTAACCGGGGCCGACTCTGCCAAAGTCAGCCCCGTTCCGTTTTCATAGGTACACACGGCATTTACAAGGTATTGGGCTTTACGACGTCCCTGGCGGTTTAAAATTCCTGCTACTTGTTGATGCGATGGATCGGCAGGATTGAATTGTATTGTGAAACGATATTCCTCTTTTTTCTCTTTCATAAACATCACCTTCCAGCCTTGTGAGCCCGATACAGAAGCTCATATCCTCGAACGTTGGCAGATATATCATCTACAAAAATGCCTTGCCCTACCTTACCAGAGCCTTCGAGGTATTTGCGAAGCAGAATCGAGCCACCTCCCACAAAGATGACTATTCCATTTTTCAGGTCAATCATACGTTCGCGCAGCCTGCTAAGAAGATCCATCGTAAAAAAATTTATTTCGTTCTCTACCATATGCAGAATTTTATCCTCATAAGTGGTGGTTTCACCACTTATGATTACATCTATGTCGGATTCCTCCAACAATATGTCATAGGTAGCATTGACCTTGGATTTTATCTTGTTATAAAGGGTAATAACACCATCTTCCAATGAATCGCATACTGATAAATCTGCTTTGCCTTTTTTGACCTGCAGATAATCTACCGTAAACCCGCCGATGTCAATAATGGTAGCTTTCGCTACATCCCGGATTCGGCTGTAAATCGGCATGGCAGCGGCATAGGCTTGGGGGAAAGATAAAACCTCGCTGATATAGATGGAATATGGCTTATTCCGAAATTCAAACTCAATAATATCATTACCGCCCATAAGGTATTTCTCGAAGCGTTCGTACTGCGCACCGTAGTGGGCGGGAGGCAATCCCACCGCAAGCTGGACATCAATGATATTATTCGCTGAATAAGCCCCTGCTGCAAGGATTTCATGAGCAATAGCAAATAAGGTAAGAGTAAAAAAACGGTTATCCAAGGTTTTATCCCTCATGTAAGGGATGCGCTGATTAGAGATTGCATAATAAAAGCCTCCACGTTTTAGGATATCATCTCCAAGAAGTGGATAGACCTTGCTCTCTATAAGCCCGGAAGTAAAGGTTTTGTGAATACTTTTCATTTGTTTGTTTCCATGATCAATTGCAATTAACATAGTAATTTCTCTCCTTTGCGTATTAGATATGTATTCTATACGTTTTAAAGAGTGCTTTTTTCAACAATATGGGCAAAAAAGGAGCTGTCGCTTTAACGATTGATAAATCAATCGTGAAGTGGCAGCTTCCTTTTCTCCATAAATCCCCTTTCCTTATCTACATTCGGGGAGGTAGAAAAACTTAGACTTTCAATATACTTTTAATTACCATTTTGATTACTTTGTAGATACAGTAATTACCTTACTATAGGCACCATAAGCAATCTTTTTATTACTTGTTTTATATGCTCTAATCTTAAATTTATATGTTGTTTCGGACGCAAGTCCTTTCATTGTACTTGACGTTGTATCATAATTTTTTATTGTTTTTATCTCAATCCACTTTGAGTTTTTATATTGGTAAATTTTATAACCAGTAACGCCAGCCTGCTTTTCCCAGGTAAGTTTCAGGGATGTTTTACTTTTACTGGACAACTTCAGACCTTTCGTAACAGACGGAGCATTTGTACAAGATATTATAGTACTATATTTTGCTTTCATATTATTCTTAAACCCTCGTGCTTGAATCTTATAATAATATGTTTTACCGATTGAAATAGATTTATCTGACCATGTTAATTGACTAACATTTGTAACAGTGCCAACTTTCTTATAGCCACCTGTCCTGCTGGAAGAACGATAAATATAATATCCATTTGCTCCAGCTACCCTATTCCAACTTAGTTTAATGTAAGAATATTTCACGCAATTAGCTTTTACTAATTGAGGAGAGTTTAACACCGGCATATTTGCTGATAATATATAGGTAGAATTATGACTAATCTCATATTCCGTATAGCCATCGCCAGCACATTCAACGTCTGTATCAAGCACATCAGGAGCTTTATCATAATAAGATAATATCATATCCGATGTGATCTTATATTTTTCCTTTAAAAATTCATTATTTATACGCATCTGAACTTTTCCAGGAAGAACCCCATTCTCAGCATATTGCATACGAAGGATATAATCGTCATTTGCAAATCCATAATCCGAACCCTTCTTCTTACTGATATCTACATTCAGATTGATAGTCTTACAATTATCTGTATTAATGTCCTTGCCGTTAAATATCCATTGAACATCATTATTCTCAAATACAACTGTTTTATCTTTTCCGGCAATTGCTTGAAAAAGTCTTTTATCTGCTTTATTGTTATTACGATAATCCAATACTGCAGTCTGCCCTTCATTCATAGAATTAATTGCATTTACTGCCGCATCAACATTTCCAGTCGCTCCATAATAAGTTATATTAAAAGCGCTGTTAATTGTTATCGTCGGATCTATAAATCCGCTTACCTTTTTTAAATCCTTTCTATCATACCCTACGTCGCTTCCCACAGCTGGAGAAACTTGAATATAATCAATTTTATAGCTTCCATCTCCTTGAAATGGGTCTATGGGAAACTTCAATCTATAGGTTCCGCTCATGATTGGACTATCCGAGTACCATGATAGGAATACATCTTCACCTTCTTCATTAATTAAGCTAATAAATACACAACTCACACCATATTTACCCGTAGTTATAGTTATAGGAACCTCAAGACAATCCGGTGTTACTATTGCCATGTTATCAAGATTAATCGACTTAATAGTAGGTGATGTACTTTCTTCATACTTTGATTTAGTAACAGTAATTTTCTGTGTGAACTTATTCCATTCAGGAGAGTCCGGAGTATACTCTGTATAATTGCCGCCATGATCAGACAAAGTGACCTTTTCAAGTGTATAAGAACCCACTACAAAAGGATCCTGAATCATAGCGATTAGATTATGCTTACCAGTATGTAGTTCATTTCCATCAGGGTATACGCTGTAATCCTGCCAGTTTACAGAGAAAAGCGCAGTATTTTCATTTCTAAATGTTAGAGCAATATCACTTATCCCACTTCCATCCTCTATCGTATCAACGTTTATGTTAATTAATCCAGTTGAAGAATCAATATTGTCTGCGTTTTCTATCGTCATATTGTTAAGTTTAGGTGCCGTAAAATCTGTAGTTGTTGAATGCGTAACAATTATTTTAGATGTTGAATTTTTTAAACATTCTGCTCCCTTTTGAACGCTGTATTCACTAATATTTCCATTCGCATCAGATAAATAGAT
>NZ_FRFD01000014.1 GCF_900143645.1 Anaerocolumna xylanovorans DSM 12503
CTGAATCAATTCCAGCAATTATTGCAACACTTTTTTGTGATTCTCCAGCTAAAACTCTAGCTACAAGAGAATACCTTCCTTCAGCTGTACGTTCTTTACATGTTGAAGGATGCTTTAAAGTATCAATTCCATAAATATCTGCAATTCTTGACCAAGTAACAATTCGTTTTCTAAAATTCTTTTGACCAATTCCTGCTGGTGTTTCAGGCCATTGACCATTTCTGTATAGCTCGACACAATTTAATTTAAATACAAAATCATATTTCACGTAAAAACCCCCTTTACTGGTGTCCAGTAAAGGGGGTACATATCAAAAATCTAACATTTGGAGGTCGGTTTTTTATAAACTTCCTACGGTACCAGCCGGTTCATATCCCTGGGAAAGAGCGCCGCCTCCCTGACATTCGTTTTGCCTAAAAGGCTCATGGTAAAGCGCTCCACGCCCATTCCAAAGCCTCCATGAGGAGCTATGCCGTATTTATGAAGCATCAAATAGCTTTCGAAGGCCTCTGTATTCATTCCTCTCTCTTTCATCTTCTCTGTCTGGGCATGGTAATCATGGATACGCTGCCCGCCCGTCGTTACTTCAATCCCTCTAAAAAGCAAGTCAAAGCTTTTGGTCACTTCTTTATCCCCATCCTCCTCCATGGCGTAAAAGGGCCGCTTGGCTGTAGGATAATGGGTAACAAAGACAAATTCGCAGCCGGTCTTTTCTTTTATCAGCTGGCATAACAGCCTCTCTTCCTCCGGTTCAAAGTCATAGTCATCCTCTGTATTTCTGTTAAATTCCTTTTGTATCCATTCCTTGGCTTCCTTAAAAGATATGGAAGGGATGCTATCAATAGCAGGAAGATTGACTTCTAAAAGCTCAAGCTCCTCCCTGCAATTTTCCTTAAGGTATGCCATCACTGTCTGAAGCATTGCTGTTTCGGTTTCCATGATTTCGTAAAAGCTGCTGATATACCCCATCTCCAGGTCAAGACCTATATATTCATTCAGATGTCTTGCCGTATCATGCTTCTCCGCCCTGTAAACAGCCCCGATTTCAAAGACCCTGTCAAAAACTGCCACCATCATCTGCTTATATGCCTGGGGACTTTGGGCAAGATATGCCTCTTTTCCGAAATACTGCAACCCAAACATATTAGCTCCGCCTTCAACACCTGAGAAAACAATCTTCGGACTGTGAATTTCCGTGAACTTTTTTTCCATGAGGAATTTTCTTGCTCCTGCTAAAATGCCCTCCTGTATTTTAAATACGGCCCTCTCTTTGTGGTTTCTAAGAGTTATAACTCGGTAATCCAGTTTTGTCTCAAGAGAAGCCTTGACCTCTCTGTTATTAATAACTACCGGCACTTCCGCGGCGGGAAGGGATAAAATCTCTATCTCTAAAATGTCAATCTCAAATCCGGCATGGGCTCTTTCTTCCTTTCTTACCATCCCCTTAACTTTCACACTGGCATTTTCACAAAGCTCTTCACAGGTTATATTACCAGTGTCTAATACGCATTGGATGAGATTTCTTGCCGTACGCAATATAACAAAGGAAAAACCGCTCATCTTTCTGATTTTATAAACAGAGCCGGTAATGTCTGCCAACTTTCCGATTCTTTCCCTTAATTCCTTTTCTTCTATGATTTCAGTTGTCTTACCAATTATATTATTCATAAATGACCTCCTGTTTTTCATTAATATGCTGCTTTTCCTATTCTTAAATCTCTTCCGCCATAATCTCTATGCTGCATGTTTCCTTCGCGCATATCGCAGATCAGCCTGCGATATTGTCCAAATAAGACATTTGAAAAATGCAGTGTGTTTTTCAATCCATCCCCCCTTAAACAAAAAAAGCACCTGGATATTTTATAAAAATACCCAGGTGGCTTTTGTTTCTATCCGTGTAAGAATCCTGCCTCCATAGGTACAAGCCAAATAAGCGCTTATACCTATGGTACTTCCATAGCTATAAGCGCCGCCTATCATCATCCCTATTTAAAAAGGCAGGCTTAAAAAGATTCATACTTAACCTCATTTCTTACTCATTAATAATTTCAATTATCCTATCACGAAAGTTTTTATTTGTCAATCTCTGATATTAGATGATTATTTAAAATTTAGTGTGGTGGTTTTCACATTTGTATATTTGCTCATAAAGTCTTTTTGTAAACTGCTTACCTTGTATAAGCGATTGAAACGGATAAGTGAATGTTTCACCACACTCATTGCATTCATATCGAGGTGACTTTACAATTATATCTATGTGTACCAATCCCATACTTATATCATGCACCAGACGGTCTGATTTTCCGTTTGAGTAATAATTATGTGATTTACCACATTTTAAGCAAGCTCCACTATATCTTTTGACTGGTTCACAATGGAACAACAGTGAAGTAAAATCATTCATAGGTCGGACACAATCAAGTTCAGTCAGTTCTTCGATATTAAGCTTTGGAATTGGACGAACATCCTCATATTGATTCTTTTGTTCTTGTACTTTGCTCGCTGCTACCAACATTAATAAATGTTTGATAACAGCTTTTTATTTTATGCTTTGTACAAGACAACTCTTGTATAATTATTCTGCACCATTGCTACTATTACAGGGTTTACAAGGCATTAGGCAGTTTTCGGTTATCTGCAAGTTCGTGTGAGTTTTGTCCTTAGAGCCATTTTAGTAAGCTTGTAGGGCTTTTTAATAAAACCGTATGATATTTTTAATAACTAATAACAAAATGCTTATTTTGTTTATTAAATTGAAATCCACCAACACACTCCAAATTTATCAATAACAGTGGCACAACATTTGCTCCACGGAACTTCATGAATGGGATTAATAATAACACCGCCATTACTCAAAATATTAAAGGCATTATAAACCGATTCTTCGCTTCCCATCTCAAAAACATTAAAAGTCATTGTTTCCCATTTCATTTTGTGAACTATGTTTATGTCACAAGGGTTTGCTGCTTCGCTTAATGCTAAAAAACCTTCACCATTTACGGATAATTCACAGTGTACATAAGCAGTTTCGGTATCATTTTTCACTTCAAATGTAATTTCTGCACCAAAAGCTTTGCAATACATTTCTGCCGCTTCAAAACTACTTTTCACATAAACCTGAGTATAATTTTTCATATTTACCTCCTGCACAAAATATAAATACCATTACGCAAGCCTGTTTTGCTTGACTTGCGTATATAATGTTTTACTATTGCATCACAAAAAAAATTAAAATCTACCGCTTCAACGCTTGTTTAGGTGAAATACTATACTTATCTCAAACTCCACACTATATCTTAAATAATCTATTAGATATTACACAGAAAACATATAAAGGATATCTCTAGAAATTCACGATGTTTTTGACTTGCATTTCTGGCAGATAAATTCAAGATACCGTCTTACAAGATTGATGTCCGTACATTGGTACAGCATTCTTGCACCTACAACATCCTCAATTTCATTAAAAATAAGCTCCCCATCTTCTCCTATCAAAAAATCAATCCCGACCATTCCAAAGGAAAAATGCCGTATAATCTTTTCTGCCACACTTCTTTCCTTGCCGGAAAGTTCATAGACTCCAATCTCCCCTCCCAGGGAATAATTAGCACGAAAGCCTTCCCTTGAAGTGCGAAGAATGGCTGTGACAATATCCTTTCCAATTACATAAACACGTAAATCCTGATGCCTCCCGGTTATCAGGGGCTGCATAACACAATCGGAAGAAGCAATCCCTTTCAGAATTTCCTCCTCTTTCGTCTCAACTTCTCTGAAATCCTGATATATGTCCTTTTCGCCAGGAGATGCCTTGGGAAGTGCCAAAAATACCTGGCTTCCTCCATGGCCTTCAACGGTTTTAATCACTGTAGGCTCTGTAATTCTTTGATACCTTTGCAGCACTAACGCATTTTCTACAAATGTCGTATCTACGATTGGAATCCCCAACGCTGCCACTGTCTGATAGGTCAGGGCTTTATCATTACAAATACGTGCAATTACTGTGGAATTAAATACCGGGATGGAAAGGCATTCCAGCTGCTTGCTTAAAAGAGGGTATATAGTGCGCACAACTGCAAAATCAGGCTTTTGGCATTCCTCTCCCTTATACCGTATAAACCAGCTGTTATTTTTAACACCGATTTCAAGGTATTCACGAAGAATCAGCTCTACAGAGATTCCCATAGCCTGTCCTTCTTTTTCGTAGAATTCAATATAGCCCTTGTTTTTAACGGCATCCTTTTCTCCATAGATTAACCAGCCCGTCATTATTTCGCTCCTTTTACCTTCCCTAAGATATACTCCAATATAACATCTGCCGCATTTACTCCCGTACAATCATAGATGTTCTTAAAATGAGCATTGGAATTCACTTCACAGACAAGGGGTTCTCCATCACGGCCAAATAAAATATCGACTCCCGCAAAATCAAGTCCCAGCGTCTTACAGCATAAGAGTGCCAGGTCAATCTGCTCCTTTGTAGGCTCATAGGGTTTCATCTTCCCCCCTGCCGTAATATTCGCCCTAAAATCCCCATTATCGGAATAGCGGTACATGGAAGCGATAACCTCCTCTCCCACAACCTGAAGCCTGACATCCCGTCCCATACTGCTTTCGATAAATTCCTGAAAAAGCATGGGTTTACTGCCGATTTTTAAGGTAATTGCCATAAGTTCTGCCTGGGACCTTGCCAGATACACCTGCTGTCCAAAAGAGCCAAAGCATTCCTTTACCACACAGGGATAACCAATCAGTGCTTCAACCTCCTCAAGGAAATCCAGGTTCGCATATCCGATGGTATCAAAGGTCATTGGTGCAATATAGGTTTTCGGCATTGGGATACCTGCTTTTGAAAGAGCTAAATGGGTAAGGCTCTTATCATCACTTAAAGCAATTGCCCTGGAAGAGTTGTATAAAGTATACCCGCTATCCTCTAAAAATTTTGCAAGCCTGATATCCTTGTCCCAAAAGAGGACAAAATCAACCTCCCGGCCCTTTCCCTCCCTGCTATCCTCTCTGTCTCCAGGCAGGTATATGGGCAACTGGGAATTGCCAAATCCTTTAAGGTCTATGGCGTATTTTTTTGCACTCTCCATAAACCACTGGTGGATAATTGAGAATTTGGAATTTATAAGATAAGAGTTGGTAACTAAATATCCCTTAACCGGTGTTTTATATATATTCGTCGACATACGCTTCAAACTCCTCCAAAGACATTAATATCTTTCTCGGCTTAGTTCCTTCTTCCGGTCCAACCACACCGGCCTCCGCCAGCTGATCCATAATTCTTGCCGCCCTGTTAAAGCCGATTTTATATACTCTTTGCAGCATACCGATGGATGCTTTATCCTTTTCAATGATGAATTTACCGGCCTCTATAAAATAATCGTCCCGTTCACTGCCGCCGGAAACACTCATACTTTCCGATGTTTGAGCATTTGCAATCTTACCTTCCACTTCCTCGCTGTATTCCGCTCCGCTGTTGGTCTCTGCCAAGAATTTTACTACTCCACTGACTTCCTTATCGGAAATAAATGCTCCCTGCACACGGATAGGCTTTGGATAACCGGAAGGAAAGAACAGCATATCACCTTTTCCCAAGAGCTTTTCTGCTCCTGATCCGTCAATGATTGTCCTGGAATCGATGGCAGAGGATACGGAGAAGGCAATTCTTGACGGAATATTGGCCTTTATCAGACCGGTTATAACATTTACGGAAGGCCTCTGGGTAGCTATGATAAGGTGGAGTCCTGCCGCACGCGCCATCTGTGCCAGACGGCAGATAGCATCCTCAACCTCTCCCGGTGCTACCATCATAAGATCTGCAAGCTCGTCTACGATAATCACAATCTGTGGAAGTTTTTGGTATCTTTCATCCTGATATTCTGCTACAGTGGCAACTTTTTCATTATAGCCTTTTACATCCCTTACACCCAAATCGGCAAACTTCTTATATCTTTCTGTCATCTCCATAACTGCCCAGTTAAGAGCTGCCGATGCCTTCTTAGGATCGGTAACAACCGGTATCAAAAGGTGCGGTATTCCATTATAAACACTAAGTTCCACTACCTTGGGATCCACCATTATCATCTTCACATCGGAAGGATTGGCTTTATACAAAATACTCATAATCAGGGTATTTATACATACGGACTTACCGGAACCTGTAGCTCCTGCAATTAGTAAGTGAGGCATCTTTCCGATGTCTGTGACAATAATCTGCCCGCCGATATCCTTTCCAACGGCAAAAGCGATATCCGAAGGATGCCCTTTAAATTCTCTGCTGTCAATTAATTCACGGAATAAAACCATAGAATTATCTTTATTAGGTACCTCAATTCCTACGGCCGCCTTTCCAGGAATAGGAGCTTCAATACGGATATCCGCAGCTGCCAGATTCAGCTTGATATCATCTGCAAGCCCTGTGATCCGGCTGACCTTAACTCCCTGCTCGGGAAGCAGCTCATATCTGGTTACGGAAGGCCCGCAGCTGACATTGGTTACCGTAACGCCAACGCCAAAGCTTTCCAAAGTCTTTTGAAGCTTTATAGCCGTCTCCTTTAAATCTCTTTCAGATACTCCCTTGACATTTCCCTTAGGTCTGGCCAGTAAATCCAAAGGCGGGAATACGTATTCTTTCACTGCTGCCTGCTGATTCCTGGTCATTTCATCTGAAATATCGGATAAATTATCGAAAGAAGCCTCTGCCGCTTCTGTATTAAGTCCATTTAAAACATCCGTTTTTTCTTCTGCCATCTCTGTAAAATTGTCTGTATATTCATCTTTTGCGACATCCTCTTTCGTGGTATCCTCTCCATAAAATGCAGCAGGAACATTCTCTTCCTCTGTAAAATCAGGTTCCAAAGCCCTTGCTTCTTCATGAAGCACAAAGCCCATATCAGCCTGCTGTATGGGAAGCTCATCCATAGGCTTAGGGGTTATCTCCTGCATCTCCACTGCCGCTTTATTATCTGCCTCTTTCTTCTTTCTTGCAGATTTTCCTTTTTTCGCGGAAGGTACCTCTTCCGGTTTTACTTCCTCCGAAATGGTTTCTGCTCCCACTAATTCTTCGCTTTTCTTCGGGAAGGAGATAATTCTTGCCTTTCTCTTTGGAAGCACTGTCCCTTCTTCCATAGCCTCTATCTCTTTAGCTTCTGTCTCTTCCTGCCTTAAGCGTTTCATCTCCCTCATCTGCAGAAGAGCCGCTTCGCTCTTTTGCCCAAGTGGTTTAAAAAGGGATTTCCCTGTAAATATTACTACAAGGACAGCCATAATGCCAAAGAGGACTACATAACTTCCTGCGGTTCCAAACAAAGGGTAGAACAGCGCCAGTAACAGCCCTCCGATAAGTCCTCCCCCATTCTTATCAGCAGAGGAACCACGGTAAATATCCGTAAGTTTTATTCCATCCTGATATCCCGTTGTCAACAGTTGAATAACCGCCGCAAGCACAATACTGATTAATACTGCTGTTACTATCTTAACATAAGCTGACTTATTTCCCCTGTTAGCAACTCCAAAGGCTACGGAGAAGAACAAAAAAAACGGCAGCAGATAAGCAAGAAAGCCAAAGATGCCAAAAGTGAAGCTGTTTATCCAGTTTCCGGCTTTTCCGCTTAAATGAAAGTTACTAAGTATCAATAGAAGTGATATCACAAGGCTTGCTACTAATACTATCTCATCCCTATACATATCCTTTACAGGATCTTTTCTTTTTCCTTTATGTACATTTTTTCTGCCACTGCTTTTCTTACCGGTATTACCGGTTCTTTTTCTGGCAGAAGTTTTACTTTTCATTTTTTCGGCAGCCAAAACAAACCCTCCCTAAACTCAAAAATAGACCCGGAATAACTGCAGCTACCTGCTGCTGCCTCTTCCTGATCCTTTGACAGCCATTCTACACTTTTATACCAAAGAAACATTTAAAGCCAGCTTATTTTCAACAGCCGGTTTTAAATGCTCTTCAGAAATTTCCATAAAATTATTATACCCTTAAACAACCTTAGTTGCAAGGAAAATTATTCCCGGGGGAGTACAGTGGATTCAGATAATCCTCCATATCAGTGGACTGAATTCCCTCAATAATATAATCCTTTCCTTCTTTTCTTGTATATATTTTTCCTCTTTCTACGTCAAAACTACACCTTTCTACTTCTGTCGACTTTTCTTCCTTCTCTTTCGATTGAATATTCGATTTTGTTCTATCTGTGTAGATTCTCTCCAGTGGAGTTACGGTGTACAGCATTCGTCATCACCTCTTCCTGCCATTTGGTATAATTTTCCTAATGCATCTCTGATTCCGCCTACTTCATCAACTATTCCGTTATCCACTGTTTCAGAGCCTATCAGTATCGATCCCACATCCTTGGCAAGCTGGCCGGTATTGTGCATAAGACCTCTTAATTTTTCCTTATCGATTTTGGAATGACTGGATACAAAATTTAGTATCCTGTCCTGTATTTTTTCAAAATAATCATAGGTCTGGGAAACACCTATCACCGTACCGTTCATCCGAACAGGATGGATAATCATAGTTGCGGTAGGAACTATGAAGCTGTATTTTGCAGAAACTGCCAGCGGCACTCCGATGGAATGGCTTCCTCCCAGTACCAGTGAAACCGTTGGTTTGCTTAAAGAGGCTATCATTTCCGCAATGGCAAGTCCTGCTTCTACATCCCCTCCTACCGTATTGATCAAAATCAGTAAGCCATCAATATCAGAGCTGTCTTCAATGGCTGCAAGCTGCGGCAGGACATGTTCATACTTTGTCGTTTTGTTATGCTGGGGCAGACATTCATGCCCTTCAATCTCTCCTATTATCGATAGTAAATGTATTTTAGACTTTCTCTTCTCATTTATGAGCGTTGTTTGCCCGAATTCCTTTATTTTGCCGTCATCTAATTCTTCCTTTTCTTTCTCTTCTTTTTGCTTTTCTATTTTTGTCTCGTTCTTAGCCATGGCATCTCCTTATATTTATCATTATTGTAATCCTCATCTCCTGCCTGTTTTTTGTAAACATATTTCATTTGTTTATACAGGTGTATTTTTTCCCACGTATATTTATTTTTTGTATATGACATAATGATGTCCTGATGATAATTTTTAATATTCCCAATTCTCATATAAAATATCATGAGATGAAGATAAAATAAAGGATGTGCCTTGGCACATCCTTAGAGGAGCGTTTTTCCTATGCTTCATTTTTTAATTTAAAAAACTTAGTAAACTTTAAAAATATCAGGCGGTTCCGTGTATCAAAATCCAACCGTTTTGTAAGCGGAACCAGCCTTTCCTCAAGTTTTATATCTCTTATCTCCCTCTTGTATCCGGCAGCCGTTAAGAGTTTCCGCAAATCCGATTCCGTAGGCAGCTTACCCAGAATACCGGAAATAGCCGGAAGAGAGTCCAGGGCATTCTCTTTTACAACCTCTTCATAAGTCCTTCCCTTCCCCATGCTTTCTATCTCTCTATTTGGCATAACCTTATTGATTCCATTTTTGACGGTATTTTTAAGTTTGTGACAAGTATGTACTGCTACCATAAGCCCAATAGAAATCTTCTCTCCGTGATAGGTCTCAAAGAGTTCATTAACAGCTTCTTTTTCCCACAGGTGTGCCGCATCATCTCCCCCGGAGGCAGAACTTATACTCCCAACCATCTGCATGGCAATGCCGGATAATAAAAGTGCATATATGAGCTTTTCATAAGCTCTTAAAGTATTCTTATCCCTTGTATTTCCCTTTAAATCATTGCTGTAAAGACACACTTCCTTTAATGCCGACATCTCCATCTCACAGATTCGTTGGCAGATATATTCTCCCGTTACCATATGGGAAATCTCCCAGTCCGTAAGGGCCGTGTACTTTCTTAGGATTTTCGTTATACCGGAAGCGGTGAGCCTATAAGGTGCTTTTGCAAGAATGAGGGTATCTGCAATTATCAGTACAGGTGAATCTCCCGGAATATTTTTCTTAGAGCCATTCATTGTCAATATAGAAATGACAGATGCATAACTGTCTGTGCTGGCAGCAGTAGGGACGGATACAAAGGGTATCCTAAACTCCATTGCCAAATACCGGCTGATATCATGGATAGTACCGGCACCTGCGGCAATAATGAGCTTTATTCTGCCGGAAGAGAGCAAACCTTTTCTTGCCAGGGTAATTCCGCAATTATCCGCTCTAAGATCATTTGCAGGAAGTATGATTAATTCACAGCCAGGCAGCAGTTTCTCCACTGTCTTTCCTGCTGCCTGATATGTATTGGTATCACAGATAACTGCAATTTCAGTGTTTCGTCCATCGAAAATACTTCTGACTTTTTCGGGAAGCCTCTTCAATGCATTTTCTTCGATCAGTATATCCTTTACAAATATTTCATGGGTTCTGCCGCAATTACAAGGTCTGCGAAAGCTGTTTATGTCTATTTGCACGGTATATCCTCCCTTTGACTTTTACGGAAACAAAGAGCATAACGGCTATTTAAGACAGCCGTATGCTCTGAATTAAATTCTATTTTATTATATTATGATTTCCCCGTCCGGTTCCTTAAATTTTCGCTTAGATAAGAAATTTTACATTAACACCTATGCATATCGCAAGCCAGCCTGCAATACTGCTCAAACAGAATGTGAAAATCACTCTTAAGTTTTACGCAATACAGATTATAACAGCAAACCTTCTTTGTTGATTCCCTCCAGATTGCCCACTAAGGAGATGCTCACATTTTCTTTATTTAAGTATTTAACAGCAAATTCCTTAACCGTTTCTCCTGTTACATCATTAACCTTTTCTATGATTTCCTCAAGAGGTATTATATATCCTCGAAACAGCATGGCCTTGCCATTGCTGTTCATACGGTTCTTAGCTGTCTCTTCTCCCAGTATAAGCTCTGTTTTTATCTGTTCCTTGCACATGGAAAGCTCTTCCTCGGTTATTCCCTTCTCTTTGATATCCTCAATAATTTGAAAGATATTATCAATAACAGGTCTTAACTGTGAAGGATTCATTGCACCATATATATGAAAAAGACCTGCCCTGGAATAAGCGCTTCCATAAGAATAAATAGTATAGGCCAATCCCTGATTTTCACGGATTTCCTGAAATAACCTGGAATTAATACTGCCTCCGAACACAGAGTTCAAGACAGTAAGAATGTATTTTTCTTCCCCATCGGATTTAATGGATTCATAAGCCATGTTCAAATGAAGCTGCTCCACATCCTTTTCTTTTACGTAAACTGTCGGAACATAGGAGGGGGCACTTGCTGCCTCTGCCCTGTTACCCTTTGGCATGATTCCAAAATTTCGCTCTAACTGCTCCATAATTTCTTCTTCCTCGAAATTTCCGGCTGCTGAAATGACCATATTCCCGCCCACATAATATTTCGCCATAAATTCCAGGACTTCTTCTCTGGTAGTATTTCGGACTGTCTCTTTGGAGCCTGAAATCTGAAAACCTAACGGATGCTTGTCCCAAACCTTCATCTGGAGCATTTCATGGACTAAATCTTCCGGAGAATCATCATACATATCAATTTCTTCTATGATAACCCCTTTTTCCTTCTGAAAGGATTTTTCCTCAAATAAAGAGTTGTTAAACATATCTCCCAATATATCAATTGCTACCGAAAGATGCTCGTCCAGTGTCACGGCATAAAAAGAGGTACATTCCTTACTGGTATAAGCATTGATATCCCCGCCGATTCTTGCCATCTCATCTGCGATCTGCTTTGCATTTCTTGTCTTGGTTCCCTTAAAGAGCATATGTTCAATTATATGTGAAATTCCGTTATTTTTCTCATTTTCATTGGAAGAGCCTACTTTTACCCATATTCCCAAAGCAGCACTTCTAAAATACGGCATTTTTTCCAATACAACCGTTATTCCATTGGATAATTCCCTGGTATTTACCATTCAATTCAACCTTTCTGATAATCAATAAATTTAATTGTATCATCATTGCGGTTATTATACAACAGTGAAAAATCCATAGAATCAATTCATTTACATTTTTTGTAATTCCCTCGCTTTTCCTATTACTCCATTCTTTCTCAAATTTGTACAAAATCCTTATAATAACAAACTTCCTTCGCCCCATTAAAATCTGCAAACTTAAGAATTGTCTCATTCAGCGGCTCACAGAAATCTTCCCAATCCTTTCCTTTTTCAAGCCAGAGCCTTCTAACTTCTAAAACCTTGTCCTTTCTGTTTGACACGAATTCTCCCCTTCCAATTATTTCATCCCCTGACAGGATTGGAAGTACATAATATCCGTATTTACGTTTATCCTCCGGGGTATAAATTTCCCATTTATAATCAAAACCAAAAAGCTGGCTGATTAATTTTCTATCCCACAGCATATTGTCAAGAGGTGCCAAAAGCTCTGTCCTTTCGCAATTGCCTTCTTCCTTCTCCGTAATATATTTTACATCCTCTTTCAGGCAGTACAAAGGCTCGGCAAAATCCTCCACTATAAGCTTAGCAATCTTCCCTTTTTCCAATAATTCGCCAAAAATCTTTTCTCTATCCCTTGCTTTTAAATCCCTTACCCCAAGCCAGGCGTCAGAAGGTTTATTCCAAAGAAGCCCGACTCCGGAAATCCTTCTTAACACCCTCCATTTCAGATGCTCGTAGTCTTCCTTTAACGGGTCCTTCCTTCGGTATTCCTTACCCAAGTATTCCTTCGCAGGCGCATAGTACTTAATAGAACCTTTTTTATGATGTATAATAAGATCTCCTGTAAAATAAAGATTCTCAAGGGCAACTCTTGTTAAGCTGGTATTCATTCCCCAATACCAGTCAACGCTATTCCCAGTCTTTAAATCCTTCGAACATATGGGTCCTGTCTCCTTCATCTTTTTATGGATTACCGGAATCAACTCTTCAACCTCTTTCTGAAACCAGACAGCCTCCTTCATATGCTTTCTGGTCCTTTCAAAATAGCGGAAATCTTCCATCAAAAAGATGGAAAGATTTTTATCAAAATAATCAATTAACACCCGGTCTTCATACAAAAGCTTATACAGCATTTCTTTCCGAAAGCCCTTAATCCTTGATTGCAGTACCAATTCCGGGTTCTTACCGCATACATCCACCGGGTCAAACTGAATACAGCCCGCCTGCTTGATATAAGAAACTACCCCTTCCTCTCCGAAAAAGCGGTATTCTCCAAGCAGCCCCTGTTTCTTTAACAGTAATCTTCTTGCCTGTTTCCTGGTTATATGATATTCTTTCACCTATTCTTCCTCCATGCGTTTTGCGAACGTTTGTTCTTATTATAGTATATATTCCTTTGCAAAGCAAGTGTTATCAGATTTGGGGTAAATATTGCTAAAAAACCCCCTGTAACAGTTGATTTTACCAACATTACAGGGGGTCTGTATCTTAATAATTATTTTACATCTTTTATACTAAAGCTGATTCTGCCCATCTTATCTTTGCCAAGGCATACCACCTTTACCATATCTCCAAGAGTAAGAACATCCTCTACTTTTTCTACTCTCTCTTTGGAAATCTTAGAGATATGAACCATGCCTTCCTTACCGGGTGCAAATTCTAAGAAAGCTCCGAAATCTTTGATGCTTATAACCTTGCCTTCAAAAATCTGTCCTTCCTCAAAATCCGCTACAATTGTCTGTATCAGCTTAATTGCTTTCTGGATGCTGTCAGAATCAACACCGCATACAGATACTGAACCGTCATCGGTAATATCGATCTTCACACCTGTCTGCTCGATAATGGCATTGATTGTCTTTCCTCTTTGTCCAACCACATCACCAATCTTAGTAGGATCAATCTTAATCTGTACAATCTTAGGTGAATAAGGTCCAACCTCCGGACGGGGACTGCTGATGCAGGGAGCCATAATATCATTGAGGATATAGGTTCTGGCTTCTTTCGTACGGTAAATAGCTTTCTCAATAATCTCTCTGGTAAGACCATGAATCTTAATATCCATCTGAATAGCGGTTATACCCTTATGGGTTCCTGCCACCTTAAAGTCCATATCGCCGAAGAAATCTTCAAGTCCCTGAATATCCGTAAGGATAATATAATCATCATCGGTTTCGCCGGTAACCAGACCAACAGAAATACCTGCAACCATGCTCTTAATAGGCACACCGGCAGCCATCAGGGAAAGTGTGGATGCACAGATACTTCCCTGGGAAGTGGAACCGTTGGATTCCAATACTTCGGATACGGTACGGATAGCATACGGGAATTCTTCCTCCGGAGGAAGTACAGGCACTAAGGCTTTCTCTGCTAAAGCGCCGTGGCCAATCTCTCTTCTTCCCGGTCCTCTGGAGGGCTTTGTCTCACCTACAGAATAGGAAGGGAAATTATAGTGGTGCATATAACGCTTTGTCTTCTCATTTTCATCAATTCCGTCTAATTTCTGGATTTCTGCAAGAGCACCTAGCGTAGTTACCGTAAGAACCTGTGTCTGTCCTCTGGTAAACATAGCAGAACCATGGGTTCTGGGAAGGATATCGACTTCTGCTGCAAGATGCCTTATCTGTGTAATCTCACGGCCGTCAGGACGCTTGTGGTCTTTTAAAATCATCTTGCGGACAGTTTTCTTTTCGAATTTATAGATTGCTTCTCCAAGCAAAGGAATCCATTCGGGATGGGTTTCCTTATAACGCTCGTTAAGCTTATCGGTAATGACACGGATATTCTCTTCTCTTACCTGCTTCACATCAGTAAATACAGCCTCTTCCATTGCCTCGGGGGTAATGAAAGCAACCATATCTGCATAGAGTTCTTCCGGGGTATCGCATTTTATATAGTCATGCTTTGGCTTTCCGTATTCAGCTACGATTGTCTCAATAAAAGCGATAACCTTCTGATTTAATTCATGAGCTGCAAAGATAGCCTCAATCATCTTATCTTCCGGCAATTCATAAGCACCGGCTTCAATCATAATAACCTTCTCTTTTGTAGAGGCTACGGTTAAGCTTAATATGGATTTCTCTCTCTGCGCGCTGGTAGGATTAAATACCAGTTCTCCGTCCACCATACCAACCATAGTAGAAGCTGTCGGTCCGTCAAAGGGAATATCAGATATTGCGGTAGCGATAGCGGAACCAAGCATAGCGGTAAGCTCAGGGCTGCAGTCCTGGTCCACACACATTACAAGATTATTAAGGGTTACGTCATTTCTGTAATCCTTCGGAAAAAGAGGTCTCATGGGTCTGTCAATGACACGTGAGGTTAGAATGGCATTTTCAGAAGCTTTTCCTTCCCTTTTGATAAAACCACCGGGAATCTTTCCTACTGCATATAATTTCTCTTCATATTCTACGCTTAACGGGAAAAAATCTATTCCCTCTCTTGGCTTGTCAGATGCTGTTGCGGTTGATACAACAACAGTATCTCCATAGTGCATAAATGCTGCACCATTTGCTTGAGCTGCCACTCTGCCTACATCAACGGTCAGAGTTCTTCCGGCAAGCTCCATGGAAAAACTTTTGTACATGAATTTTACTCCTTTATTCATAAATTTGCCAAAGATGCCGAAACTACTGAAAAACTCACCGCAGTCAATTAATACCGGTGCCCTTTTCAGAAGTCTCGGATGCGATCTCTGGCATATATCGCAGAAAAACTGCTTCGAATTATTATACCACTAATCAGTTAAAATTACTACTAAATTTTTCATGTCCGGTCCGAAATGCGATTATTATTCCTTTCTGCTTAAAATTATAGTATAATAGAAAACAACTTAACCAATTAATTGATATTTACAAGGAAGTTAATGTGAAAATTAAAAGCAATTTTCACACAAGATTGTGCCTGCGAAATCCCCGGCCAATCTTGCGGCGCATTGGAAAGGGCATGATTATTTCTATGAAAAATATAAATTCGAATAAATTAATTAAAATTATTCAGTTCATTTCTCTTGGCGTGTTTCTTGTATGTGCCATTTATTTAGGATATGAGCTGATACTTCGCCCTTACCTGTCCCAAAAGGCTGTAACTGAGGCCAGAAATCTGTATAATACTTCAAAAGAAGAGGTGGCCGCCACGAAAGAGCCGGAAAGTACGGAGGCTCCAAAGGATACCTTACAGGAAACATCAAAAGCAGACATGTCAGAGGACAGCCTGTATGACAGTATGGGCAGATTAAAGGAGTTTTCCGGCCTTTTATCCGTTAATGAAGACGTTAAGGGCTGGATAACAATAGATGGCACTAATATCGACTATCCGGTACTTCAATCCGGTAAAGATGACCCGGAATATTATCTGCACAAAAACTTGGACCGTAAAACAGACAAAGCAGGCAGTATTTTTTTGGATATAAATTCCTCTGTAGAGGAAAACACACAAAATATGCTTATCTATGGGCATAACATGAAGTCCACCGATAATATGTTCCACTATCTGATTAAATACAATGACCTTGCGTATTACAGGAAACATCCTGTAATTACCTTTGACACCCTTTACCACAAGGGGCAATGGAAAATAATCTCTATTTTCAAGGCCGATGCCAATATAAATGACGATTTCTTTGATTTTACCAGAACCAGATTTGAAAGTGACACGGATTTTCTGGAATATGTATACCAGCTTAGAATCCGTTCCATCTACAATATTCCCGTGGATATGAATGAAAAGGACCAGATTATTACCCTTGTCACCTGCTCCTATGAATTAGATAATTACAGAACCGTAATTGTAGCCAGAAAAATCAGGGATGGAGAGAACTCTGCCGTTGCAGCAGACAAGGCAGCCGTGAATCCTTCCATCCTCTATCCCGCCAGCTGGTATGCCAATTACGGAGGAACTGCCCCCAAAACTTCTTCCGTCAAAGAAGCTCTGGAGGCAGGACAAATTGATTGGTATATTAAGCCTTAGCCAGGGCTCTTAGAAAATCACAGTACCAGAATACCACTTCGGATATGCGGTATAGTTCTGCTTCTTTGCCGTAGCTGCGCCATATTTCCTTATAATCATAGAACCAGCATTCTATCTTTTCTGCCAGTTCCCATGGCTGTGATTTCCCCGGCATATCTTTTTTATAATAATCTCTGGCAATCACGGCGAAGATTTCATTAAAGAGTCCGATTCCCTTTGCTGCAACAAGATATGCTTTTGCTATCTTACGCTTTGGAGTATCCAGATTCTTTACAGTCAGGTACATTTCCTGAACCAACTCTTTAAGTCGGTCATTTGCTTTGGGAATATCTGCTGCCGGAAGTTCAAAAATCCATTCGCACTTTTCCTTCACATTGCCTTCCCGTTCCATTTTTTCTTTCCACTCAACAGCATATCCCCAGGTAAAAATATCCTGTTTCTCCATTTCAGCAGTAATCTCTGCAAAATTACCGGATGCATCACCAAATTCCAGAAGAGATATCTGTCTGTTTATTTCCTCATATTCATCTATTGCCTGGTTCCAGGAAAAGGCTGCTCCGTATATCATAGCCGGTACCGAGAATTCCGGATGATTGATATGGCCATAATCACCCCAGTCCGTTATCAGAAGTCCTTCTGCCTGATATTTGTGGACATATTCGCACATTTTACTGATATTTTCATAAGCCCAGTCTAAGCGATTGATAAACCTCATCCAGCCTTGAACTCCCGGACACAGATACTGCCTGGCACCCGATTCCTGAAGCTTCTTTATGTTCTCCTCGCAGACATTGGTATTATAATCCCAGTTAAGGCAGATAGCCTCCTTGGGAAGTTCCTTTACGTTCTCTGTCTTTTGTAAAATAATATCTCCCCAAAACATAGGGACTCTTCCGTGTTCTATTATAATATCACACAGCTTATTTAAGAAATTGATATATACCTTATCTTTTCCAAGAGCCTTGGCCGCTTCCCTGCTCTTTCCATTGCCCAAGTCAAAGGTTTCATCTGCACAGATATTAAACTTATCCGTACGGAACAGCACCATGAATTCTTCAAGCAGCCTCCTTATCAAAGCAATACTCTTATCATTGGTGGCATCCAGGGTATGATGCTGCATTCTGTCCTGCAAGGAAAATCTTGCACCGTAAGAACCCTCAAGTTCGCATAGCTCATGATAAGATGCAGTGGATAAGAGCTTGTGCAAATGCCCAAAGCTGGCAAGGGATGGTATCAGCTCAATATTTAAATTGCTGCAGTATTCATCAAACTCCATAATTTCTTCCGCTGTTAAGGGGGTATCATCTCTCCATACCTCACTTAATCCCGTAAATAAGTAGCTGTGTTCGACATAGAGCTGGAGCTGATTTAGTTTATAATAACTCATCTTATCGGCCAGTTTTTTCAAAGAAGCAAGTGTCGGAATCCTTCCTCTTGTAACATCAAAATAATATCCCCTTGCCTTTATATCCGGATAATCCTTAATGGTCAGACAGGTAAGAACCGCACCTTCTGAATATAGTATCTGGCTTAAGGTCTGCACTCCATAAAGAAGCCCTTTGTGAGAACCGCCTTTTATGAGGATACCTTCTTCCTTTATCTCCAGAACATATTCCTCTTCCTTAAGTCCATCGGCAACCTCCAGAAGGATAGAACCCTCCTTAGTATGGGGGCCTTTTAATATCGGCAGAGAAAATCCCAGTATTTCTTCGATTTTGGATTTTAACAACTTTGCGTGATTTAACTCCCTGTTAGTTGCTTTCTGGGGGAGCAGAATTTTCGTCTCGTACTTTACAGCATAATGCCTTTCATGAAATACAGCTATCTGCTGTGGCTTTGGTATAATAATCATATAAATACCCATGCCCTTTCCTGTACCTGCAAACTTTGGGCCGCAGGTACAAATTTGCATTTGAAAAATCTTGATTTTTCAAACTACTCTCCTTTATAATTATCTTTCTACAAATAGAATACCAAGTGTTTTCGGCCCGCAGTGACTGGAAATAACGGCTCCGGCATAGGTAATATGAATATTTTCAAATACTCCCAGCTGCTCAATTTCCTTATAAAGAAATTCAACCGTTTCTTCATCACACCCGGAATGGGTTATAAATACTCTTTCTGTATCAGCATCTTTAAGTTCCGGTATCAGGTCACTGTAATAGCTTGTTAGCGCTTTGCGGTTGGTACCTCTGTATTTTTTATCAACGCCCATCTTTCCATCTCTTACAGCAATCATGGGTTTTAACTGTAACACATTTCCCAGTAATGCGGCTACCGATGAACATCTTCCTCCCATGTGCAGGTATGCAAGGGTATCCACCACAAAGCTTGCCCTTACCTTATCCCGCATAGTGCTTACGATATAATCTTCTATTTCGCCGGCCGAAAAACCTTCCTGTGCCATGGTGGCTGCCTTTATTATCTGTAAGCCAATTCCGGTGGACAGATTTTTTGAATTTATAATATGTATTTTCTTGTATTCCAGATATTCTCCTGCCAGTCGTACAACATTACAGGAGGAAGACATATCCTCTGATATACCAAAAAACAGGATATCACTGTTTTCCTTCACAAATGGCTTTAATACCTCTACAGCGCTTTCCAGAGTGGGCGCTGCCGTTTTGGGCAAGCTGTTTTCTTTTTCAGCCCAGGTAAAAATATCATCCTTATTTATACTGACACCATCCAGATATGTATTGTCTCCCATTATAACGCATAACGGCATTATCGTTATATCGTACTTTTCAAGCAGCTCTTTTGATAGATCACAGGTACTGTCAGCTATAATCTTTATCATAATTGCTTTACCTCTCATTTTTTTGTTTCTATGCGGTATAGAATTCTTCGAAGGGCAACAGTAAAAACAGCATAAACACCAAGTCCCATGCTGTTTTTACCGTTTCCTTATTTCTTCATATAGATGATATGATACCACAAATACTTACATATTTACAAGAGTAAACTCCTTGAGTTTCCTCAGTTCTATCCATAAGCAAAGCTTTTGTCTGTATTGGTTTTTAACGACTTTCAAAAGGCCTTCAAACTTAGAACGTAAATTTACCACTAAAATGATTTATAAAAGCTTATACATTTATCAGAAGCTATCACCTGGTTAATATATTTTTTTGAGCTCTATCTTTTTAAGATAACGGACCTGGCTTTGTCACCACCTATTTGCTATACCTCTGGCTTCCATGGAACAGAGCTTTCCATTTTTGTACAGACATGATGTGAGTAGGTTATCCCTCTTCACGTTTATTTGATGACAAGATTTTCTACTCTATTCAGATAATCTACTTTTTATGTAATGGATAAATGGACAATTTTGTCCATAACTTGTTAACTCATTTACCGAGAAGTAGTCACAAAACCATTGACAAATCGACAAACTTTACGGTGAATCCGGCTAAATGTAATTCATTTTTTCGACCAGAAACGATTTTTTGTTACCTATTAATTCTAGCGACCATACCGCCTATCAAAACTTTTTGTTATTGAAATACATAAATACTATCCTAATCTTTATCTCTCCCCAGAAACATATTTCATATTACATGCTAATAACTAACGCCATAAATTATATTGAATTTATTTATTTGTTTGAATATATAAGTTTTTACTAATTGTATCTTTAACACTATTTATCACACTACAGGCACTCTCGTCAGTCCCATATATTGGTTTGCTAAATATTACTTTTATTTTTATTCGTTTCCCATTTTTTCTAAAGTGTAAACCTTTTCTAGCTTTTGAATAAGCGTCATAAACTCCTATTAAAGTAACCGGAACAATAGGTATATCATTATTTTTTGCCAGTAAAGCTGCCCCATTTTGAAAATTTGCCAAATTGCCATCATATGTCCTTGTGCCTTCAGGAAATATGACCAGGCTCTTCCCTTGTCGTATAAATTCAGTACCAAAACGTAATGTATTGGTTGCGTTACCAATTGATCTTCTATCAATTGGTAATCCATTAACAAGTCTCAAGAAATAACGTTTTAATTTAGTAGCAGTAAATTTATCCCAACAAAAACAATATATCTTTTCTTTCTCTTTTTCATTAAATGCAGATAATACAAGAATTGGATCCAGTTCTGATATATGGTTGGGGCAAAAAATAACTGGTGTATTTAATGGAATATTTTCTTTTCCAATATAACTAATTTTATATGTTTTAATAAAAATCTTCTCTATAAATTTCAAAAAATTAGTATCAAATTTGTTTTTTAATATTGGATACTCCCGCGCATCATAATCGTATTCTAATTCGACCTTTGTGCTTTCCTTTCCATCTATCATATTATATACATCCTGTACCGTTGTATCTGCTGAGAAAAAGGCACTATAATCCTTTCCAAATGTCTCCTCTAAAGATAAACATAATTGAAACATACTTAAGGAATCATATGCCAAATTATTATACAAATTCATTTCCGGTAATATATCCAAATATTCCAAATTAATGGTAGAGCATTTCCTAATACTTTTTTTTACTTTTCCTTCCATTCCAGATAAATCATCTACACATTTTTCTGCTGATACAATCTCTTTTTTTCCTTTTTCAGAATCTATTGCTATTTGTTTAAGATCAAACCGCCGAACTTTTCCCACACTAGTTTTTGGTAATTTATCAATAAAAAGAAGTTTTGAAACTCTATAATTGGATGGTATGCTCCCATTTTCAAACATTAAATATTGCCTGATTTTTGCCTGTTCTTTTGGAAGAATATCCCCTTCAATAAACATTACTACCGTGTCATATTCCGTTTCATTCGAATATTGTACTCCACATACTGCAAAATTTAAATTCTTCAATACTTTTAATTTGGTATATACTTCTTCTATCGCTTCCGGGGATATTTTTTCTCCATTTTGCAGTAAAATAGCTTCCTTTCTACGTCCAGTGATTTTATATCTATCCTCACCGAGAGATATCGCTAAATCACCTGTTTTAAAGTAACCATCTTCTGTAAAAGCTTCATTTGTTGCTTCCTGATCCTTAAAATAACTTCGAAATAAGCAAGGACTTTTCACAACAAGTTCACCAATTCCATCTGGATCTATATTAATTAGTTTAACGTTTATAATTTCTCCTGTTACTTTTCCGGTGGGAATCGAATCATACTTGCCCAATTCCGTACTTATTACTCCAACATTTGTTTCTGTTGTGGCGTATACGTTAATTATATCATAACCTAGAGCATTAAAATAATTCAGTACCTTGGGATTCAGAGCCGTACCTCCCGACATGAGATTCATCATATTCTTCCCAAACATTTGTTTTCTAATTGAAGCAAATACATACTTTCCTAAATTAATATTATATTTTTTTCTTACTAACAAAGATAAATTAATTAGTTTATTATTTATAATTCCAGCAATTTTTGGTTTCTCAGCGATTTTTTGTTCAACCTTGTTCATAAAAGCTTCATAAATTTTAGGTACCAAAACTACAAATGTAGGGTTAAATTCTATAAACACATTTGAAATCTTTATTGGATTGACGTTTTCTACCATATATAATTTACTTCTGGAATATATAGCAGCAAATGCTGCTGCCAAACCCGCTACATGGAATAATGGCAGCACTAATAATACATGAGTTTTTCTTTCCACAACACCTATTTTAGGAAATAATTGTTCAAACATTAATGTTTGTGACACAAAAGTCATTTCTACACCTTTCATTTTACTTGTTGTACCAGACGAAAAAAGGATAAAGGCCACTTCCTCATGAACTTCTGTAGTTTTAGGCAAACTACTGCTTACTTGCTCTATCGATTTATCATAAAGGGTAACATCATCTACTAT
Source organism: Anaerocolumna xylanovorans DSM 12503 (assembly GCF_900143645.1). GTDB lineage: Bacteria > Bacillota > Clostridia > Lachnospirales > Lachnospiraceae > Anaerocolumna > Anaerocolumna xylanovorans. The sequence continues at coordinate 22,673 of NZ_FRFD01000014.1, forward strand.
TTCTATAATAGGAACCATTTCATAATATTCTTGAGGAATTTTAGGTAATTGAGAGCCTATAGTTACTATTGTTTTTACTTCTCCCAATTCCAATAAAGCCGAATACTCTTCTTTCGTAATTGAGTAATCAATAAGCATTGGTACTATTCCAGCTTTAACAGCCCCTAAAAAAGCAAATAAGTAGTAAGGAGACGTAGGGGAAGAAATAAGAATTCTATCTCCTTTACTCAGTCCAAGCTTTACAAATAATTCTTCTGCCCTTTGTATTCTTTTACAAAACTCATTTCCTGTAAATAATTCAACATTTCCATTTTCCCGTTTATAATAAAGCATATTATTATCACCAAATTCTTTCATTGCTGATAATAACATATCACAAAAACTTTTCATATCTATGCTTTCTCCTTGTAGACACTATTCTTTTTATGTTTTTGACAAACTTCTTTTTTCGTTTTCTGAAACAGAAGTATTTATTATAGCAGCGGTTAAAACTATGTTTATAAAGTTAAGCAGAAGCCTTATTAGCGTGTACTTCACCCCTAAGCTTTGCATTTCAAAAAGTAGCTGGGTTACTTTTATACTTGCCCATGCTCCCATAAAAATAAATATATTAAAAAAGGTAGCCCCTTTCTCTAAAAACATAATCGCTACCGGGAATGCCATATACAACGGACCAACCCCTACTGTACCAAGCAAAAATGCTACTATGCTTCCCTTCATTCCAGAATTTTCACCCATAAGCTTTATCATTAAATCCTTACTTACCCATACATTTATAAGTCCTATCAATATCATAATAGGTGGAAGCACTATAAACATTTCCAGGAAACTGGAATCATGAGGTGAAATAATAAATTTAAACTTATCATAATCCAAAAAGTAAATGATTAGATACAATATCAGGGCTAAAAGAATAATACTATATTCTTTTATCATATATACCATCTTCTTCATACATTACTTGTCCCCTTCACATGATAATTGTTACAACTGCAGAAGATAATATAGCAAAAAATATAGCAAGTACATTCCTTTTTATTGCAATATTTTTCCTAAAGAACTCTATTTCCATGGGCAGCGTAAGCAGACCAACCATTGTTATTGTTGTTATAAATACGGTTACTTGAGCGTAACCTGCTCCCATCTTTAAAAGTTCTGCCGCCATTGGATAGGCAATCATGGTAGGTATAATTACGATGGAACCAAGTAAACACGCAATAAAAACGCCCAAAACGCCAGAGTTTTCACCCAATATTTTAGAAACAAACTCAGTATTCAAATAAGAAAGTAATATTGTTATTATTAAAAATAATCCAATCAACTTTGGCAGTAACTCGATCAAAGATGTGAATGCATATTTTAATGCCTGGCATGTTTTTTCTTTACTTTTGAAAAAAGAAACAAGCAATGTCAAAGCAATTATTATATACAATATGATAGTAAACATAATAGTTGGTCTCCTTCATAATAATTGCAATACCTATACTTAAATATGGATATTTCTTGCTAACTTGTAACTTTACTGTCTACGCCTTATTATCTGATCCGAAGAGTATGATTTTTTCTGTTACTAGCTGTTTGATTGCTTCATATCCGGGATATAATAATTTTCTGGGGTCAAACCCTTTTCCTACTAAATCACTTCCGTTTTCTATATAGCTTCTTGTTGCCTGCGCAAATGCTATCTGGCATTCTGTATTTACATTAACTTTCGCAACTCCCAGTTGTATGGCCTTTTTTATCATTTCATCTGAAATCCCTGTTCCGCCGTGCAAAACCAAAGGCATATCCTTAATTTCTTTTTTTATATCTGCCAGTGCGTCAAAATTTAATCCTTTCCAATTTTCAGGATATTTTCCATGTATATTACCAATTCCGGCTGCCAAAGCTGTAATGCCTAAAGTTGCAATCTGCTTACATTCATCTGCTGAAGCAATTTCTCCTTCTCCAATGATTCCATCTTCTTCTCCACCTATAGCTCCCACTTCCGCCTCTAACGTAATGCAATTTTTATTTGCTAATTCAACCAGTTCCATAGTTCGAACCAAATTTTCATCTATAGAATACCCGGATCCATCGAACATGACAGACGAAAATCCTGATTTTATTGCTGCAATTGTTCCATTATAGCTTCCATGGTCTAAATGCAGGGCTATCGGTACTTTAATCCTAAGATCTTTTATAAGTCCATTTACCATACCGACAACCGTATTATAACTTCCCATATATTTAGCTGCACCTTCCGAAACCCCTAATATTACAGGAGAATTGCATTCTGTCGCAGCAACCAATATTGCTTTTGTCCACTCAAGGTTATTTATATTAAAGTGACCAATTGCATATCCGCCTTTTACCGCATCTTCTAGCATATTTTTCATATTAACTAACATACCATTACCTCCTAATTTTTCTTGCAAGATACAGTCCCGCATACCTTACATTCCACATTTCTTTCAAGTTTTACCCGTTTAAAACTAGCATTCAATGCATTATAGTATAGCAACTCATTTTTTAATAGTTTACCAATATTCAGACTATACTTAATTACTTCCATTGCCTGCAAGGAACCGATAACACCTGGTAAGGCACCAATAACTCCTATTTCTAATTTTTCATCATTTTCTTCATATTCATAAATACATTCATAGCAGGCAGTTTCTCCCGGTATGATTGTTGTTACATACCCCTCAAAATTAAAAATCGCTCCTTCTACTAAAGGTCTTTTTAACTTGCAACATACTTTATTTACAATATATCTCGTTAAAGAATTATCCACAGCATTAACAATAATATCATAATGACGTATGATGCTTTCCGCATTTTCTTCATCTATTAGGCAGTTATAAATTTCCACACATACATCCTTATTTAGCCGAGACAAAACAGTCTTCGCAGAATCAACTTTAGGTATTCCCACCGTATCTATGTTATGTATAATTTGTCTTTGCAAATTGCTTAGATCCACACAATCACAATCAACCAATCCTAATTTTCCGATTCCTGCTGCGGCTAAATATAAGGAGACTGGAGATCCTAACCCTCCTGTTCCAATAATTAAAACTTTTGTTTCCAACAGCTTTTTTTGCCCTTCTTCTCCAATATCTTTCAGTATCAGTTGCCTTCTATACCTTTTTAATTGTTCTTCCGATAATTGCTGCATCGTTTTTGTTCCTCTCTTTTTATTTCTCAGCCCCCAGCAAGTTGTAATAATATCTCAAGGACACTGTGTTCACCAAATTCTATCTGGTCATAATTGCTTTTATTAATCATTTTTCCATCAAGTGCTAATATTACACCTCTCTTTAACATCTTATCTTCATCAAAAATTTTATTTACTATTCCGGAACACTCCTTTAATAAGACACTGTATAACCCCTGCAAGTTAGAACAGCACACATTCAGTTCATTTTCATTTGCATCTTCACATAAATAACTTGGTAAAACAACTTTTAAATTCATAATCTTTTCTCTCCTTGTATTATATAGTCATAGCTTTTTACCATTTTCCAGGTATAAGCTATTCTGTCAAGATGCTGTGATTAATTTCTCTCTCCAGCCACACAGGTAGTTTCAGATATGTTCTAATCACAGCCTCTTTGCCACATTGTTAATTAGTTAGCTACCTTCAAAGTACTGATGTCTCTAAAATATATTTTCACTCTTTATTTAGTAACAATTCTTTTTCGACTCGACTTTTAATAATTACTCTATTCTACATTTTTGGCTAATCGCATACCAACATCGGCAGCATAAAAATCGATTGATTCATAATTTCGAAAATTACACCTACACATTTCAGAAAAGGCATGAATACTGCCTCCTCTACAAACCTTTTTAAAAGTATTACTATTATTCAAAGGAGAATACATTGGTGACCGGGCATAATAATCCTTTTCATAACTATCCGCACACCATTCCCATAAATTCCCATGAATATCAAACAAACCATATGTATTAGGTTCTAATCGTCCTATTTCATGGATATATCCATCAGAATTTTCGCTATACCATGCATATTTCGAAAGATCTTCTTCCTTCTCGCAACACCAGTCTCCCTTTGAATCTCCTCTGCTTGCATATTCCCATTCTGCTTCTGTAAGTAAACGACAGTTAACCCATTTACTAAACATAACGGCATCGTACCAAGATAAATTGCCCGCCGGCATATTATCGCATTCCGTAATCTCTGCTTTGGGATTGTACTGCTTATATAATTCAGAAGAAACTGCTATGTCACTTACTAAAAAAGAATTTAATTGTACTTCATGTTTAGGTTCTTCTCCGCAATATTTTATTTTTGCATTTTTGTCAGATCCCATCATAAATTTATTCCCATCTATTCTTTTCATGTGATGCTGAATTGATTCTCTATAACGTTCTTCACTGTTTCTATAAAATCTTTGCTCCATTAGTTCCTGTTCCATGTCTGATGATATATTTTTAATAGCTTGCCATGCTAAATATAAAGCCTCGCCATTTACAAATTTAGGAATTCCATTTTCATCAAACTCAAATACTTCTTTTAAATCCTTATAAATACTACTAGTATTATTTAATTTGATAACATTCTTAACATAGTTCAATTCTTTATTTTTCATTTTTATCCCCTTATCTATAAAAGTCTTTTATCGATACTTATACGTATTGTTGATTAACTCTCACAATTTCTAATTCGTTAGGAACATTTTCTTGTATTTCAAACGCTTTGATTTGAGGTGATTCGATGTTTCTCAATGAAATGATTAGATGCCACAATTTTGGTGATGGATGCAAATCTATGTCGACTGTGGAAAAGATAGCCGGATGCCTCTGATGGCTATGAAAAACTCCAACAATATGTTTACCTTTATTTTTAATCAGTTTATTAATTTCATATACTTCTTCTTCATTTGCCAAGAATCCGGCATCATTGTTTCTTACATAGTAATTTCCATATTCTTCAAACATATCTTTCCACTCATTTCTTTGATCATTACTAAACATAATAAACTCGTCTGGATTTCCGCCTTCAATAGAAGAAATAAAATATCCAAATGCCTTCTGTGGAAATTTATCAATTACTTGCTTCGTAAAACTATTTATTAATTCTGTTGGAATAAATATTTCTTTTTTCATATTATCTCCTTTTATCTGTTTGTTTTTTATATTTCTGAATATTATTTATTTACTAACCCTCTCATATTTTTGATAAAACATTTCCTCTGTTTTGGTCAAACGGTACCTCTATAAAAGCAACACATTCATAATATTTATTTTCCAAGTATTCACATATTAAGTATATTTTCCTTTACATATAAATTTTAATGTTCTATATTAATCATAAGAAGTAGTTTTGAAACATATTAAAATAAATAAAAAAGTTTTGGAGTAAAATTATGCAAATAAATTATAGCTGCCTTCCTTGTTTAGTCAGTCAAATTGTCAAAGTAGCTGATATCACTAAGGTTGAAAATAAAGAGAAACTATTTCATGACATATTTGAATATCTAAGTAAGATTGACTTTAACAAAACTAACCCTGAAATTATTGGTTCCACCTTTGACTTGTTAAAAAAGCATATTAAAAATGATGATCCCTATTTTGAAATAAGGAATTATTATAATACAATGTTTCAATCGATGCTAAGTACATTTGAAAAGCGTATAAATCAAGCTTCTAATCCCTTGGAATGTGCACTTAAATATGCAGCATTAGCAAATATAATAGATTTTAATCCCATTTCCAACAATAAAGCAGAAAATATTATGGAATATTTTGACAATATCAACAATCTGAACTTTTCCATTAATCATTCAAATAAACTGATAAAAGAAATTGGATTGAGTAAATCTCTTCTCTATCTCGGTGATAATTGTGGTGAAATTTGTCTGGATAAACTACTCCTAAAAAAAATAAAAGAAAGTAATCCTGCTATTAATATTTACTTTGGAGTAAGAGGCAAACCTGTTATTAATGACTCCATAGAAGCGGACGCGTATTCAGTTGGTATTAACCAATATGCCAAAATAATAAGCAATGGAGATAATTCACTTGGAACAGTACTTAGCAGAGCAAGCGATAAATTTATTAAGGTCTACGATGAAGCAGATATTGTGATTGCTAAAGGGCAAGGGAATTATGAGAGCTTAAGTGAAGAGAAGAATAAAAAAATTTTTTATTTACTTATCACAAAGTGTTCTGTTATTGCAAATGATATTGGTACTGACATAGAATCATTGGTATGTATGATGAAGGAGTCATCTTACAAGAATCCTATCTCCAGCAATAATTCGTCCCCCCAATAATATGCAAGGATAAACTTCTGCTCTGCTCCAAATGTCATTTTATGAAAAGCTATACTCTTCTAATTTTACCCAATGCAGTCTTATCAAAGTCGTTGTTATGAATGTAAAACTTAAAAATTCTTTTATAAGGCGGGAACTTTAAATTGACACTATATATCAATTTCTCAAGCGCCTCCTGTAAATCAGTGACTTTATTTTTCTGTGCATACTCTAAATTTGGATAAATGTTAGCAACTAAATATTTTCTATCTTTTTCTTCACACACATAGACTGTTTTAACCAGTTGATTATTTTCTAATTCATTTTCCAACTCTTCCGGAGAAACATTATTACCATCTGCTAAAATAATCAAATTTTTCTTTCTTCCAGTTAAAAACAGGTAATTATCTTCATCCAGATATCCTAAATCTCCAGTCTTTAGCCACCCTTTTTCAAATATCTTATAATTTTCCTCTTCATTTTTATAGTAACCCTTCATGACGGTATCACCACGAATAATAATCTCGCCATTTTGAATACGTACTTTGGCAAACCTTGGATTAATAAGCTTACCAACTGAACCACTTTTTCCTTTTCCTATAGGGTTGCAGGAAATAATAGGTGAACACTCTGTCATTCCATATCCGTTGCATACATTAATCTTATACCTTTGCAATACCTGACAAATTTCTGGCTGAAGAAACGCACCACCGCTAATAATTGCTTTTAAATTTCTCCCTAGGATGTTTTGTATGTAATCACCATCCGATAGCTTTTTTTGACCATAGTTTTTAAGCTGTAATTGGATTTTATGAAAAATATTATCTAAAATAGCAGGAACCACAACCAGATATTGAGGTTGAAACAGAGTGATGCTTTTCGATACATATTTTAAGCTTCCCCCAAAACCGATGGCAGCGCCATAATATATAGGAACTAAAAGCCCTGCTGTCAAACCGAACATATGATTCGGTGGCAATAATGGCATAACTATTTCATATGATTTTATACTATTTCCAAAATAATAATAGCAGCTCATAATATTGCTACATAAATTTTTATGGGTTAAGGGCACCATTTTATAATTTCCAGTTGTCCCCGAAGTAAATACTAACACTGCATTTTGTTCCGGCAAAACATCAGAAAACTCAAAATTCAATTTCTCAGCGCTTATTCCACTCTGTCCTTTTTCCTTATCCCATAGTTCAATGCAAAAGACCTTTGAACTATTAACATAGGAAGTCAACTTTTTTCCGTAGTCATACCCCAAAATAATTATTTCTGTATCGGATTGTTCAACTAACATTTCAATTGTTTCTACTGTGAATCCTGCATCTAAAAGAACTGCCACTCCTCCACTTAAAATAATTGCAAAAAAGCTGACCATCCATTCATAGCTCAAAGGCCCCCACAAAGCAACATGGCGCCTGTTCAAATTATAGCCTGAATAACTGTGTGCTGCTGACTTCACGTCATTTTCAAACTGCTGATATGAAGTCTCTTCCGAGCTATCAGCATTCCGAATATATGCTATAGGTGCATTCCTACAAGCTGCAACAGAAAAATGAAGTAATTCAGCAAGCGTTTCAATAGTTTTCTTGGTCTTCATTAAACCACTCTCCTCTTTCTTCGTATTTTAAACAAGCTGTTATTTCACGGACTATATATTAATATATCAAATATCATCTTTTCATCCTTAGAAAATCCGAGTGCCTGATGCATACGTATACTTGGCATGTTCGTTTCATCAATCCAACATATAAACTTTGTATTTTCCGAAAACAATTGTAATACATATTCATATAAAATCAATCCTAATCCCAGACCGCTATATTCTTTTGATATTGCAATCACATTTAAATGCACATTGGAACTATCTAACCTTTCAAAGCAAAACGCTCCCATTAGAACACTATTTTTATAAATAGTACATATCTCATTTTTCTCAATATGGGCCCTAATTGTTGCCTTTGTAGGCACATGGGATATGTATGGTTCAAAAGCCTCCTGAAAAATATTCAAAACCACTTTTTCTTCTCTGATTTTCGCAAATCCACAAGAGATTTCATTCATATTACTAATACTCGAAAATCGGGTTTCTTCGCTATTATTTTTTTTATATAACAGCCACCGATTATATCTCGCATGTAGTTTAATGTCTTCTTCCTTCATTTTAGCAACATGTCTTTGGACGGAATTTATTCTTCCTGTTACATCAATAATAACAGGCTTTGTAATGCCTTTTTGTAGCAAATATTTTTTTACCTCAAGAGCATTATCTGAATCAGTAAGATAATAATATAATCTAAAAAACTCCTTTTCCTTTTGTAATATAAAAGCTCCATCTTTTGTAATATCAAGAGTAGTATTTTCATCTGCCGCCATTTTTTCAATTATGTTATTCATAAGTATTGAATTACTATAGAAGCTTCCATGATTTTGCTTTAAATTATCAATTTTATTTCGCAAGTTTTTAACATCAAACAATTCCTTCATCTCCTAATATAGTTTCTTTTTTCACTACAATCCGTAAAGCTTCTAAAGCTTCTACTGCTATATATATAAATTATCCGGTGCATCTGCTCTAAAGATAAATCCTTTCTCTTTCCAATTCAAATAAATCTCTTTATGCGCAAAGGCCATATTGATATTATCTGTATACCCTGTATGGGAAGTAATAATCAAACTGCAATTATTTTCTTTTGCAATTCGGTCAAGGGTAACCAGAGATTTTCTATTCAAATTGCTGTCTACATTCCACATATCATAAAAGCAATAACCACCTGTATGGTTTATAATCAAAGTATCACCAACAAACAGATATTTCTTATCAACTAAAAAGGAAAGATGCCCCAAAGTATGCCCCGGTGTCAATATTGCCTGTATCTCGTAATCACCAATTTTTATGGTTTCCATATCCTCTAACAAGTAATCTGTCCTATCTGTTTTAATTGGCGTTTTTAATTCCAAGCCAAACTTTCTCATTCTGCTGTATTTTCCAGATAAATATTTCTGTTCTTCCTTGCCTAAATAGACTTTTGCTTTAGGAAATGGATTTGCACAACGTTTATCTATTCCGCCAGCATGATCCAAATCTAAATGTGTAATTAGAATATGTGATATTTCTTCCCCTCTAATTCCCAGACTATTTAATCCCGGCTGAATATATTTACTATTTTTATATCCGGTATCTATGGCAATAAATCCCTTATCCAAGCGAAGCAGAAACATATTTACATCCTTGTCACGTATACACCAGATATCATTATTAATTTTTCCTGTTTCCAGAGGCATTACAATTTTTTTCCCTTTTGTAATCCTGGGTTTTACAAAAGTTCCAAAAAACTCCACAACATTCATATTATTATTTCCTTCTCTTTACAATCTCAACCAATCTTTCTATCGTTGGATTTTCGATAAATTCCTCAAATAATACCTGTGTATTAAATTCCTTATTCACTCTTAAAAGCATTGTTAAAGACTGAAGTGAATCTCCACCAAGTACAGTAAATTCTTCATCCGCCCTAAAATCCTTTCCTTTCTCTAAGGCTAAAACCTCACTCCATATGCTTTTCAACCGTTCCTCTATATCCTTATCTTCACTTTTACCTAAAGAATCCATATTATATTTTTCATAAAATTTTTTTCGGATTTCTTGCGTATTAATTTTTTTATTTTCATTTAAAGGAAACTGATCCATAAGAAACCATTTTTGTGGAATCATATATTCCGGTAACTGTTTTTCCAAGAATATTTTTAACTGTTTTATATCAACCGGCTGTTTCTGACAATAAGCTGTCACAATAAAATTCCCCACTTCTTCTTCTAGAAAAAGCACGACTGCATCCTCAATACTTTCATACTGCAAGATATTTTTTCGGATTTCATCTAATTCAATACGATAGCCACGATACTTAATCTGACTGTCAATTCTTCCATAACAATGAAGGTTTCCATCCTCTTCCATCATACCAATATCACCAGTATAATAACGGCGTTTTCCTGTAATTAAATCTTCATGGAAATGCTTATCATTTTCCTCCTGATTGTTTCTATAACCCTTTGCCAGACAGATACCCTCAATACAAATTTCCCCTTTTTCCCTGAGGGACTTTTTATTACCCTCTTTGTCGACAATATAAATATCTGTATTGTCAATTGGATACCCTACTGGTATATCAGAACTTGATTGCCTTATCTCCGTTAATGTAACCAAAACCGTTGCTTCCGTTGGACCATACATATTGAAAATCCGATAGTTTTTCTTTCTATAAAAGAGCATCTTTTCTCCAATGACACAAAGCTTCTCCAAAACCGGATTTTCTACATTTAAAAACAAATGATATAATGCAGTAGTCATACATTGAATGGTAATGCACGACTTTATCATATACTGGTTTAAAGATATGATATCTTTTCTATCTTCCTCCTTTATCAGATAAATTTCTGCTCCTGAAAGTAAAAATGGATACATATCAAAAACAGAAGCATCAAATCCAAAGTTTGACAGTGCAATTGTTTTATCTTTCTCGGATATTCCTATTCTATGAATAACCGAACTGCAAAAATTGAGAATAGCTTTATCCTGTACCTCGACTCCTTTTGGAATGCCAGAAGACCCAGAAGTAAAAATGACATAAGCAATTCGCTCTTGTGTTGATTCCGAATAGAACTCTCTCCGCTCTTTTTTCAATAATTCGGAAACATTCTCTATTAATACCTCATTTTTTATCAAAAGGCCTCTTTTAATTACTTCCTCTGCTTCATCAGTAAATCTTTCTTCTGTAAGAAGTGCATCTGCATTTGCGACAGCTAGAATTTTCAAATTACGTTCAAATGCAGATTTATAATCCAATGGAGCATACGTATAACCTGCCTTTAATACTCCAAGCATATATATAAACTTCATAAAACTATTACTAACCAAAATGGCAATCGTTGCTTCTTTTTGATCTTTCAGGATTTCACGAAGCATATTGCATATCACGTCGGAGCAATAATCCAGTTCTTCATAAGTCAACGTATATTGATCCATATGTAATGCGGCAGACTTCCCGTATTTTGTTACAGCCTGCTTAAACTTTATCTGTAATGTTATATTTTCATTTTCCATGCACTTATCACCTTTTACCTAAGATTTAATTTTGTAACTCAATTTGTTTTTGAGTAACATAATCAGAAAGTTCCTGCACCGTTCTAATATTCACAATATCCTCTTCTGATATTTCAATCATATAGTTTTCTTCCAGTTGACAGCACATTTCCACAACATCATAGGATTGTAAACCTAAGTCTGCAACAAGTTCCGAATCTGCATGAATGTCCGTTATATTTAAGCCATAATAATCTGAAATAAATTCAATAATTTCCTTTGTCATTTTTTCTTTTGCTCCTTCTCAAGACCTTTTAACAGCATCTTCAATCAACAGATTTTAATGCTTCAGTCATAATAATCTTTTGTACTTTATGAGAAATAACTAGGTTTACAATTACCGAGCATGCAATCACAAATATCGATATTATTGCCAAATGACTACTATACAATGTCATAACCCAGTCATAAGAATCAAATGAAACCACCTGTATAAACAATCTTAAAAATGCATATCCGGCTGGAATACCAATTATCCACCCTGGAATAGTAGTAAGTGCACAATCAACCAGAACAATATTTCTAATTTCTCTCCTAGTAAATCCCATAACTTTCATCGTGGCATATTCTCTGTAGCGTTCTTCATAATTTACCATTCCCAGATTGTAAAGGATTACAACGCTTAGTAAGAAGGATGCAAGAATAAGTAACTTAATAATTGTATTACAGCTATTCGATAACTCATCAATATTTTCTTTCTGACGATTAATTGACGTTAATTCCCTAAAATAATCCGTATTTTTTAGAGAATCATAAGTATCTTTATCCATTAATACTGCTGTAGGTTCAAACGTCTCTCCCATATTCTTCCATCCAATATCAGAAATATAAATACTTTGAGGAGTCAATGCCATGGTAATTGCTGCTATTTTCTCGGTAAAGGATTTTGATATTCCGCTGACATTAAAAGTAATTTCATCTCCAGTATCCACTTTTAGCTGTTTTGCCAATTTATTTGAAATTACAATTCCTTTATCAGTAAGCTTAATATCTGTGCCTGTGTGAATATCTTCTAAGTAAATGTAGTTTCCATTTTCCATTATAGTTACTACACTTGTAACTTTTCCTCCTTTTGTCATGATATCTACGGCACTCTGTTTCATCCATTGCAGATTATTCGCTCCTACTTTCTCATTAATTAAATCATAGCGTTCATGATTATATAAACTGATACTTCCCTTATACGCATAATTATATTGTGTATCGAATACATAGTCGTTGGAATATCCAATGGAATCATGCATTCCAACCCCTGCAATCATCAGCATCATACTTCCTGCCACTCCAATGACCCCAATAAGATACCTTACTTTATTTCGAAATGTATCACGAGTAACCCAAGTCCATGCATATCCTAATTCATTTGACTTGTTCCTCTTAGGTGCCTTTCTTTTCTTTTGTTTTTCTCCAATGCCACGCATTGTTTCTGCTGGCATCGCTTTTAGAGATTTGTTGGCAGCCCACAGAGTCGCAAAGGTACAAATCAAAATAATTAATGCAATAATAAAATAAGTTCCGTAAGAGTTTTCCAATTTCCATTCAGGTAATGTCAACGTCGTCTTTTTTACGGAAGCAACAGCCTTTGCAACTGTTACTTTTCCCAAGCCCACACCTAATGTTCCACCAATCAGCGGAATAATAAAACCGTACATTAAATAATGTCTTCGAATTTCTGAATTCTTAAGACCTAGTGCTTTCATTGTTCCTATCTGAGTTATCTGATTTTTAACCAAACGGCTCATAGTTGTATACATTGTCAATAATGCTAAAAGAATAAATACAAAAGTAAATAAGAGGGCCATTTTCATCGTTTGTGATATTTCATCAGCCATCTGTGCTGTAGAAGTAAAGTCATCTCTTGTTTGCATATAATAGAATTTATCTCCCAGTACCCTCGTCACCTCATCTTTGAGGTCATCTGGATTATAGTCATTTTCTACAGATATTCGAATTTGATTATAAGATATCGTTCCCAGAATATCCTTTATCTGGAATTCACTACAGTATCCATAGCCATGAACTGCTGCATTCGGCATAGTCTCAGTTGCAGAACCTGTGTAGTAAATGAATTCCGGACTTAAGACTAGCCCATTTACTTTTACGGAAGCAGAAGCATTACCATAAGAAATGTTAATTGTATCTCCTTCCTGAATATTATGACTTTTTGCATAAGATTGATCTAACCATATTCCCGATGCTTCGTAATCAAACTTTTCTCCACTCATAATAAGAGGCTTTTGGTTTTTATCATCAGAAATCGTGATGACATCTAAGTCAGTAGCAACATTGGTATCATGTAAATCCACATCCATGACAAGTGACATTGAATGTGTGACCTTCGTGACACTGCCAATACCTTTGATTTTCTCTACCTCATCATTGTCTAACTGACTGCCATACACCCATGCATCGCATAAATTCGTTTTGTGATAAAATTGATTTGATACATGTTCCATCCCAGTCCATACACTTTCCATACCGGAATAAATTGTAACTGATAACAAGGCCATAACAAACACTGAAAAGAACTGCGGAAACATATGCAGTAAATCTCTTTTCAATTTAACTCTCAAGTACTTCATTTACCACTCTACCTCCTCTACCTTAAGAGGATTATCACTTTTTACAACACTCTCCACTTTTCCGTCTTTCAGTCTCAATACTGTATCTGCAATATCTGCAATCACTGCATTATGAGTTACAATTATAACTGTAGTATTATATTTAGCAGACATTTCCTGCAAGATTTTAAGGATCATCTTTCCGGTTTCACTATCTAAAGCACCGGTAGGTTCATCACAAAGCATAATATTGGGATTCTTGCAAAGTGCCCTTGCAATTGAAACTCTTTGAAGTTCTCCTCCAGATAATTGTGAAGGGAAATTGTTCATACGATGCTTTAACCCAACAGCTTCAATAGCCTCTTCTGAACTGATTGAACTTTTGCTTAGCCTATATGCCATATCAATATTTTCATATGCTGTTAGGTTCGGCAAAATATTATAAAACTGGAATACAAAACCAATGTCATTTCTTCTATATAAAGTTAACTGACCTTTGTCCATTTTTGTAATATTTATCTCATTTACCAAAATACTGCCTTCACTAGCAAAATCCATGCCACCAAGCAGATTCAGTAGAGTTGATTTTCCCGAACCGCTCGGCCCCAGAATCACCGCAAAACTCCCCTTTTCAAAAGAAAAGTGGATATTATCCAACGCTTTAATTGTTGCATCTCCCGATTTATATATTTTAGTTACACCTTGAAATTCTACAAAGCTCATTTTCTGTCCTCCTGATATCCAATCTGTTATAACATCAACCTTAATTAATTTTAATACAAATCATCTACTGTAAAACCTTCAAAGTATTTCTCTGCTTCGCTGATATTATCTACTACGCCGATACATAATGGTCTACCATCATCTGTATGTTGAATACCATAAATACAGTGCTGAAAATAGGCATAGTTTTTGTTAAACATAACAAGACCAATTGCCTGTGACAGAATGCCATAAAAAGTAGGTCCCCAAATTTGAGAGAAATAGAACTTCTCCTTTATCTCTATATTTTTACCGCTTTTTATCCAATAAGCAGATATAATTTTCATCAATTTCATTACATACTCACTATTAGAATTTGCCTCCAATACTTGTAATGAGCGAATCTCTTTCCATTGCCCATCCAAAATCCATTCATAACCGATAATCTCAATATTCTCTGCGTGTACGATTTTACCCTGCTTATTGTATTTCACATTCCTTATCAAATTGTTTATGTCGATTTTAGTTATACTCTCTTTTCCATTTACTATAATCCTATCCACACACTCAAGTCCCGTTTCGGTGGAAAAGGCCTGGGTTATTTCCTGTACCAGCCCCTTTGTCATTTCCTTCTTCTTACAGTATTCCAAAAACGTACAAGAGCCATAAACCAACTCGTAGATATGTCTGCAAAACAGAATAAGAGAATCCTTAATCACAGGATTATTGGGTGTAAATACTTCTCCAAGAAGTATTTGTCTCATTCTTCTATTCAGATACTTCCCTGTGCAGGCAATTCCCTGACTTCCTTTAAATTTTTTATACAAATTAATTTTTTCAATTTTATTGTCTTTATTTATTTCAATAGAAATAATTGTAGGAAGCTTAACATCAAAATCCTGCACATCAGCCATATTGCATTGCCATGCCAAAATTTCTGTTTTATCATCATAGATACAAATTTTTATCCCGCCAATTCTTGTACAGCAGCTTCCCATAAGTGTGATATTTTCTAAAGCCTGCTCAATATCGGCCTCTGTAAAGTTTTCTTCCGCTTGTATCTTTTCCAAAATCATCCTATTTTCCCACCTTATTTCTTATATATTGATATAAACGATTTAAAGAATTTATATCCGTAATATCATCTGTGTCTACCACTACCTCATATCTCTCTTCTATCTCCCCAATCACACTATAGATAGAAAGTGAATCCATACCCAATTCCATAAAAGTATCCGCTTTTTCTGCCTCTTCAATTGAAATCCCGTATCTTCCGCATACAAACTCTGCAAACTCTTTATAATCTACTTTCATCCTTTGTCTCCTTTGAATCTCTATTCTGATTTACTCGGAAAACAATACCTGCTTTTCTGCAGGAATACCATTCTCCGCCCACTCCATAAGTACCTTTTTATCTATTTTACCAGCCAGTATAATTGGCATTTCCGATATCATATACACTTTATCTGGAATTTTGTAATTGGAAATCTTGTTAAAAAGATATTTTAATACGTCACGTTCTGTTAAATCTTTTCCTGCCTTTACTACAACAAAAGCAATGATTTCTTCCCCCAGCACCTCATGCTTTCTGCCAACGACTGCAGCAGTCTGTATATTTGGCATTTTTAAAATATAGTCCTCAATGTCACTTGGGTATACATTGAATCCACCGCGGATAATCATATCTTTACATCTTCCTACAATACTAATATTCTCTTCGTCATAGAATTTTGCCAAATCACCGGTATAAAGCCAGCCTTCATCGTCTATCACCTGTCTTGTTTTTTCCTGATTATTATA
This sequence comes from Anaerocolumna xylanovorans DSM 12503, assembly GCF_900143645.1. Classification (GTDB taxonomy): domain Bacteria; phylum Bacillota; class Clostridia; order Lachnospirales; family Lachnospiraceae; genus Anaerocolumna; species Anaerocolumna xylanovorans. The sequence continues at coordinate 39,151 of NZ_FRFD01000014.1, forward strand.
GTATCCGGCCATATTGTATCCACGAACTGCAAGTTCTCCTATTTTGCCTTTCGAAAGTTCTTCGTGATTTTCATCTACAATTTTCAGCTCCACACCAGGTATCGCTCTCCCAACGGTATTAAACCTGATGTCTTCTGAATCATCCAGTCTTGTCATTGTTACCACACTGGTTGCTTCAATCAATCCATATGCATTCATCAGTTTACAGTTCAGCTTTTCTTCAATTCTTTTTGCAAGTTCCGAGCTACATAATGACCCTGACACTACAAGGGTTTTTAATCCATCAAACTTGGTAAAATCAATAATCCTGCAATTTAGGAGCAAGGTCCACATTGTCGGCTGTGTATGTATCATGGTATTTTCACATTTTGATACCTCTTTTAAAATGTCATTCGGGTTAAAGGAAGATATCATTTTAAATTCATTTTCTGCTGCAAAATTAATTAAAAGACTTAAGAATCCCTGGGCAGAGTATAAGGGAGCTATCGAGAGAGGGCTATCATTCCTAGCCCAGTATTCTGCAGAATATTTCGAGATTTTGTAAATATCATTGTTTTTCAAAACCACACCTTTTGGCATGCCTGTGGTTCCGGATGTATAAGATATCATAGCAAAATCATTTGGATATATTTCCTCCAAGGTTACCTCTTCTATATTCCTTGGTTGTAATAAACTTTGAAACAGTTCACCCCTGTCCCCAAACTGATTTTCTTTTAAATAAAATATTTTCTTTATATCTCCATGACTTTCACTGTATTCTGCAACATATTTCCCAAATAGAATGTTACCTGCCTGTTGCGAGCAAATTATAAAATCAATTTCTGCATCATCAAACACCCTAAACAATTCATCTTTTTTCCAGCGGATATTAATTGAAACTGGCAATGCCCCAATATAGAATGTAGAAAGATAGGAATAAATATATTCCATGCAATTATCAAGAATAATAGCAATCTTTGATCCTTTTTTCACACCGTGTTCCATAAGATTGACAACCATGTTCTCAATATTCGTCAGCAGTTTTTGGTAAGAAATTTTTTCTGCATCAAACGTAATGGCAATTTGATCCAAATGTTCCTTACAAATGCATTTTATCATATCTCTGAGTGTAACTTTATCAGCACCCAGCATGTTATTAATAAATGAAACAATTTTTCTTGGACTTTCAATGTCACTTAAGTCAATCGAATTAAAATCAAATTCAACTCCATAAATTTCCTCCAGTTCAAACAGCAGCTCCATAATCTGGAGAGATTGTAACATTCCATTTTCAACAAATGATTCTTGCAAATCAATTCTTTCTTCTATGTTAAATTTTCCCTTGATTTTCTCTGCTACCGTCTCTGCCAATGCTAATCTCATTTCTATCCCCCCTAAATTGACATGTATACTAATCCCACATTAAACCCATTTGCAACGCCAAGCAAAACAACTTTCTGTCCTGTTCCAATTTTTAGCTGTCCGCTGTTTACGGCCCTGCTTAATGCCACCGGTATCGAAGCCGTGCTCATATTACCAAGGGTACCAATCTGTGAAACTACTCTGTCATCTGGAAGTTTGAGTACTTCACTGGACTTGATGATAATATATTTGGTTATCTGAGTAGGTATAAACAAATCAATCTCTTCTCTTACGATTTTCATTTTTTCCATCTGCTCTTCAAAAAATTTCATTGCTCTTTTAAAATTAATTTTCATTAATTCTTCCGATTCATTCTGAAAATAGAATTTATCCGGATCATGAGGATATATTGTCCCTCCTCCCCAAAGTACACCATCACTCCAAGTGTCAGGAAATGTGCGGAAAGCCGTAATAATTCCAAAGTCTTCTTCTGATTCCTGTCGTTCCAAAACAATAGCTCCGCCTCCATCTCCCACTGAAAATGTAGAATTTACATCTTTCAGTTTCGCAGGATCTTTTAACAAATCCATTTTTACAAAACGGCTTAGCACTTCTCCCGAAGCAATGAGAACATTCTTTACATCATTACACTTTATATACATATTTGCTATTTCTATAGCACATACAAATGCATTGCAGGCATTTTTTATATCAAAACTTTTGGCATTACGGATGTTCAGTTTATCCATAATAATATTGGCTGTCGCAGGTTCTGCCACATCTTGTGTTAATGCTGAAAAAATAACCAGATCAATGTCCTCTGCCTTTTTCCCTGCCATTTCCATCGCTTCTTTTGCTGCCTCCACCGCTAAATCTGAAGAATTAATTTCATCCGAAGCAAATCTTCTTTCAGAGACCCCACTCAATATCTTGGCCATTCCTTTACGAATACCAAGCTGGTCAAATCCCATCATTGCTTCCATTTCTTCACTGGTAACAACTCTTTCTGGAAGCGCCTGCCCTACTCCAACCAATTTTGCAATATAATTCATAGTTTTCACCATCTATCACATTATCATTTGTTTACAATGTAATACCCTTTCTACATGTTTCTTTTAGGCTTATTTATCAAATATTTCTGCTCTGGATTCTTGATCCCATTTTGAGATATCGAGACCTTTCTGGCAAAGCAGTGCATACGTCAATCTGTCAATACCAAATGCAATACAGCCACTTAAGCAGTAAGCCTCTCCATAACGAATATTATGTTCTTTAGTAAAATGCGTTCGATGTACATTAGTTGAACTCACAGCAGATGCCATATCAGATGCAGGCAGCTCCAACCGCAGCTCTTGCTTAGAATCCCCAAGCATCTGGAAGATCTTCAGCTTAGTATAATTACTTGCAAAAAAAGAATCACTTGCTGTCTCTATCGTACCCTTCCAACCAAATAAGTCTATCCAATATTTCCAAAGCTTACGACCTTTTCCCAAGTTTTCCGTAACCTGTTCCTGGGTTCCTACAAACACGTATTCTTTCATATAGAACTCATTTAATCGTGCTAATTCAAAGACATTATTGCCTTCATTACGAAAGCATTTCCCAGAGACCATATATTTTAAAGGTAATTGATTCCCCTCAATCTTTTTATTTTCCAGAATCGGATAAATTGGCACACATGCAGCATGCCTGAGCACGAGATCAGGAACTTTCATTTTTTCAAAGATTTTTCCATCTTTCGTTCCATTCTTAGAGAATTCTTCTAGCACTTTCAAATCATTACTTAAAGTAGTTTGAAACATAATATGATGAGGAAAATTCTCAAAATATTTTCCTTTCTCATAAATTTCTGTAGGAAACAATACAGGGACTTCATACTCCATCATATCTCTAAAATTTTTCTTTCCATATTCATCTATCTTTCTGCAGAAATATTTAAATACTTTTAAAAAGATACCGCTGTAAATAAATGCCCCTTTACTAATTTCAATAATGCTTCCATTATCTTTCAATTCATCAAATATAGGCTCCTGATTTAATATAGTTCCCGTAAAATTCTTTAATATTTTTGTCTTCACTCTACTATTACTCTTCATTTCATTTGAATTTATCATAGCTCTAAGGTCATTCACATTATTTCTAACCTCATCCTGATAACCATCTTCTACCTCCAGCACTACCTGGTTCTTCTCTTTATTAACACTAAATATTTTGGGTGAAATGTATGACAACATATCGCAAAATATATTTATATCATCTTCATTCAGTCCTTCATAAATAACATTCAGTCTTTCCATAATTTTGATTTCTCCTAATTTCTTTTGTATTAATTGAACTTCAAACATATTAAAAACTTCCGTTAATTCATTATGTAATGACGTTCCACGGCTTTTTCCACTTTGTATCAAATTTAACGATAATTAATTTTTGAGATTTTATCAAATATTCACCGAAATCTTTTGTAAAAACACAATAGGATTTCTGCTTTACTTCATAAATATGCACTATTTCTTCTGTGAAAGCGCAGACACACATTCCCATTCTCCGCTGCCAAAACAATAATTGTTTCCCATAAGACTGTGCTATATCTAACTTTGTGCTGAGTATCACAGCCAACAAATAATATGCTTATTTCCGGTACTTCTTTCCGGCAGAAGTAAACCTAAAAAAACATATTGCTCTAAGTCAATTTCCTTCACCTCTTGCAAAAATAATAGTACAGCTTGATATACGTACCTCCTCGCTCATTATCTTTTTTGAGTGATATTTTTCTTTTTAATAGATTCAATTACATAACAGTGTTATCTACAGCTTATTTTTTTAATATATGTATTGGTAAAGACATATATCCTTTTTTAATATATTAAATATTCTATATTAACTTTTAATGAAGTAGTTTTACTTACAATTGTTTCCTAATAACACCGTTATGTTACTCCTGTTTACATCATTTGTCAAGTATTATTATTTATATACATTAACTTATATTGAATTTATATACATTGATTTCATCTTTGAGGTTTTGTCGTAAATAGTCAAAAGCTGTAACCCCTGCTTAAATAATGGGATTACAGCTTTTGTTCTTAATTATTAGGTTGGTGACAATATAAAGCATTTTTTACTTTTTTTCTAAACCTTCAAACATCCCGTACCAGCCTTTGAATAAATACTTTATAATAAGGCTCATATGGCCTATAGCCTCTTTTTCTGACGTTTCATGTTTAATCATATGGACAAATATATCAATATGCATGTGTGCTATCCAGTGAATCACAAAATCATCCACCCTTTGTATATGCTTCTTTTCCGCCATCTGATCCAATAAAATACGGTAGTGTTGCTGTGTAATGGCAACAAATCGTTCAATACTGTTCTCAAACCGTGAACCATATGATTTTGCCAGAATCAGTTGAAATTCGGAACTATATTGATACAAATAATGGATTACCTGGGTTACCATTTCATAATCTTCATCAGAAGAATCCATCTCCATGCTTCCGCCCTGTAGCTGATTCCTCTCATCCTCATAATGTTTCATCACTAATGCATACATCTTATCTAAAGGCTCCTGTACTAAGGATGCAAATAAATCTTCTTTGTCCTGAAAAAAGAAATACAATGCTCCCGTTGTAACACCTGCATCCTTACATATATTACGAAGCGAAGCCTGTAAATAGCCCTTCTCCATAAATTCCTTTTTTGCACTTATAAGAAGCTTTTTTCTTGTTTCCTTTTCGTCTTTCAAATGCCTCTCCCTCTTGTTAATATTAAAATCCAGGATAACTTACTGTCTGCTACTATCCCTTATATTTTATCATGGCTACTGAAACTTTACAATGATTTAAAGGATGTCCTTGAAAGACTAAAGGCCTATTAGATTATGAATAGAACTATCTTACAGCCCAGTCTTACTATAACACCTACCTGTTATGGGCTGTTTTTGCTTTACTCAATATGAAAATCCACTTTCAGATTTATCGAAAGATTCGTTAGAAAGTCAGCCTGTCTACCCTTGTAATCAAGCCATAAGCTTCGCTTCCTGTAACCGGTCATCGGGTATAGATTCATGTAATCCAGCTTTCCATCCATACAGATGGACTTGATCGTTTTAGCGATATTTTCTCTTACATAGGCATTGCATTCTTCTTCTATCTTTTCTATGTCCGAATTTTTAGCTCTGTCTTCTTTTTTCTCAAGACCTTTTTGGATAGAAGCACTGCCCTCCACAATCATATCCAGATAGGGCTTTCCATTGTCCTCACGAAATTCCATAGTTCTGGTTATGCGGTTTATCTTGATTACATATTTGGGCAGATTGCTCTTATCATCCTCCGGCAGATAAAGGACCTTATTCTTTCCAAAGCCACAGGAAAAGTAGATAAAGTCACTCTCCTCCTTATTTGCATAAAAGCCTACCGCCCCTTCCGAATAAATACCAACACCGGATACTCTCATCTTCTTATCATCGGCATGAAGCATCGGAAGGATAACGGTTCTGTTTCCTTCATTTCTGGCAAGGATTAAATCCCCTGCATCAATTTCTTTTATTCCGTTATTTCTAAGATTTATACGGCTTAACTGTGCTAAGTAGTCTCCGATACCTCCCTCAATATCACTGTTTAAATCCATAATGTCCCCGGCTTTGCCCTCCGCCAAAAATACCGGCGTATTCCTGCCAAGTTCATATTTGTTTTCCACATACGTAAGGAAGGCATTCATTTTATCCTTGCTTTTTGATATGCCATCCCCAAGAATAATGGCCTTTAACTGGCTGAAATCAAGCCTTTTATTATTTTCAAGACTATAATCCTCTTCAACTTCAGAAAAATCCTTGTCCGCAAAAGCCAGCTTTAATCTCTTCGGATCCTCTGCCGCCTGCTTTGTCAATACTTTTAAGTCCGGCAGGATATAATAAACCTCTATCATATCCTTCCCTTTTGCATCAATTCCTACCGCCTGTATGAAATTTCTGTCTTCAATTTCTGTCATATCACTGCAACCGGTTAAGCTCACTGCTCCTGCTGCAACTATGAAAGCAAATACCGTATTGACAACTGCCTTTTTGTTTATGAACTTCTTCAGCTTTCCGGTACATGCTACCAATAAAGGGATAATTAAGGATTGGGGCATACCGATATACATCATATATCTTCTGAAATAATAGAAGAACTGCTCGGTGTCAATTGGTATGACTGCCACTCCAAAGACAAGCAGTATCAAAGGTACCAGCAGATAATTCCGGTTGGACAGCTTTAAAATATGCCCTGAAATATAACTTAGATAATAAAACAGCGCACCGGTCAGAGTAAAGATACTAAGCAGCCATATGGAAAGAATGAAGGCATCCTGCCTTTGCACAAGTCCTCCCGGAAGCTTTACCATCTGAAAAATACTAATAGCCGACCACAACTTATCTGCTGTTTCTTTTCTTCCAAGAAGCCCCATAGTGACGACATACATCAGAATATCTAAGATGCCGGTTATGGTTATTGCTCTTGCAGCATAATTATACATCTTTTTACCCTTTTTAATATCCGATTTCCGGTAATGAATCATAGGAACCGCAAAAATCATCATCTCTAAAGCGCTAAAAGTCAATAATATCAGATAACTGCCAGCTCCTATGTCTTTCATGCTTTCCGTAAACAAAGGAGTAAGATTGGCAGGGTCTACTTTGCGAATCCCTAAGAGGAGAAAAAGAACGATTGGAACCATTACAAGAAAGTAAATGATTTCTGTTATTCTTGCCCTTACCTCCATTCCCTTTGAGGCCGAATAGGCGGAAACCATCAGAAGAAACAAAATAATTATCCTGTTATCCGTATCTGCAAGCAATGTCTGGTTGATAACCTGTCCGAAAATTCTTGCCGAAAATACCAGACACAAAAACAGCTTAACAATGTAGGGTATTGCAACAAAAAAGGTTACAAACCTCCCAAAATTATCATCACAGTAATTCAGATATCTTCCGCCTGTCTGCTTGCATAATATAAGTATCAGATATCCGTAAATAAATGCATACAGAGTGCCGAGGCATATAGCTAATATCCCGTCCCTGCCGGAGGAAGCGGCTGCAAGGTTAGGAATAATCAAGCCCGAAACACTAAAAAGGTCAAATACCAAAAGACGTGTAAACTGCCTTAGAGAAATCTTGTCATTATCAGAAAACATTATGATTCTTCTCCCTTCTAATCCTCATTCTCATCTTCCATCTCTTTTCCGCCCTCTCTCTTAACAAGCTTGGTTCTTTCGTCCTTGCTTGCAAATAAAGGACGTCTTCTTAATTTTCTGAAAGGAAACCTTAGCATGGCATCTTTGGTATCGGTGCCATGATTGATACCGGAAGCGGCGAAGGGAACCATATATGGCATGCCAAAGCTTTTTAAACCACCCAAATGTATCAATAAGCAGGTAATTCCTATTATGAAACCAAACAGCCCAAGAAAAGCCGACAGTGCCAGGATGAAATACCGGATAATACGAAAGGCAGAAGCAAAGGGTTCATTGGGTACCGTAAAGGCCGTAATAGCAGTCAAAGCAATTACAATTACAACAATGGGGCTCACAATATTTGCATTTACAGCGGCATCCCCAATAATAAGGCCTCCAACGATTCCTAATGTGCCTCCCATTGGTCCCGGCATCCGGACTCCGGCTTCTAATAGCATCTGAAAGCTTATTTCCATAATAATTACTTCCACCAGTACGGAAAAGGGAACTCCTTCTCTGGCTGCAGCAAAGGAAAGCGACATGGCAGGTGAGAGAAGCTCTGCATTATAATTTAATACAGCCACATAAAGTCCCGGAAGAGCTATCGTCAGAAAAGCACCGATATAACGCAGCAGGCGGAGAAAGGTTGCGACTTCCCACCTGGTGTAAGCATCGTCAGAAGCCTGAAAAAAGGAATTCAAGGTAGTCGGAAGAACAATGACTACCGGGGAATTATCTACCAGTATTACCACCCTTCCATCTAATATGGCTGCTGCTGCCTTATCCGGCCTTTCCGTGGATTGGTATTCCGGAAATGGGGAGTAGGTATTCCGCTCAGTAAGCTGTTCTAACATACCGCTGTCTAAAATCCCATCTATCACATATTCATTAAGCCTTCGTTCAATTTCTGCCAAAACTTCAGGCTTTGCCACTCCCTCCAGGTAGCAGACAGCTACATCCGTGCGTGTTCTGGTTCCGATTTTTAACTGCTTCATCTTAAGGTTCGTATCCTTAATCCTTCTTCTTAACAATACCCGGTTTATAAAAAGTGCCTCGCTAAAGCTCTCCTTAGAGCCCCTGACACTTACTTCATTTTCACTGGTTGGGACACCCCTGTTTGGCATCTTGCGCATGGACACTTTTAGTGCCTTATCATAACCATCCACCAGAATAATGGTATCTCCGGAAAGTATCTGTCCGACAATCTCTGCTATCGTGTTGACTTCAACCAAGTCAACTGTCTGTATCCCCTGGTTCTTGATATACTCAAATTTATCAGTTTCCGGCATCTCCTTTAAGTCCCTGAAAAGCTGCAGCAGGGTATTCATTTCAAGGAGTTCTTTATCAATCATATTGTCAATATAAATAATAAATATATCTGTCTGATTTGCTCCGCCCACGCTGAACTTTCTCTTCACAACATCCGCGCAGTTTTCAAACAGTGCCGATAAGGTGTCGATATTTTCATCAAGGGACTTGGAAAAAAGAGCAGTTATATGATTTTTATCATCATGTAAAAGGGTCATTGAAGCCTCCTTAAAATCCGTTAGTTTTCATATATCTGGTATTATATCCAAAGAAACGCTGTTTACTCATGGTTTATAAGGAGTACTTTAAATAAAGAATGTGCATTCCGCCCATAGGTCTTTTTATCTTACAGGACGTAATTTTCTATAAGATAAAAAAAGCCCCATGACTTTTCTTTCCTGCAAAAGTCATGGAACCTTTTTAAATATCCAGTTTTAATTGTACTTCTTCCTCTGCTTCTAACTTAAAATCCTCCACCTTATCCGAGGTTATAATAGGAAGATCTTCTAAGGAGTGAATCCCAAAACTTCTTAAAAACTCTTCCGTTGTTCCAAAGAGAATCGGCCTTCCCGGTGCATCCATTCTGCCGATCTCGCCAACCAGATTGTATTCTATTAATTTATTGACCGCATGGTCGGATTTTACTCCCCTGATTGCTTCAATCTCTATTCTGGTAATAGGCTGCTTATATGCTATGATGGACAGTGTTTCAAGGAGTACATCCGTTAATACATGCTTCTTTGGCACATGGGTAATCCTTATCAGTGAATCATACAATTCGGTTTTGGTACACATCTGATAAGAGTCCTCCAGCTCAATAATATGGATTCCCCTTTCCTCACTTCGGTAATCGTCCATCATGGTATGTATTATCTTCTTTACTGTATCCTTATCATGTCCTAACGCCGCCGAAAGCCTGTCAAGTTCCACCGCTTCTCCCATGGTAAAGAGGATGGCTTCAATTGCCGCCTTAATCTGTTTTATCTCCATATAAACCTCATTTCTGCATATTCAGCCTTAAGCCTAAGTTACTATTTGACTTTTCATTATACAGCTGCCGCTTCCTTATAGGTAATCATAATGTCTTCAAACAGGTTGTCCTGCCTGATAATGATTTCTCCGGTCTTCATCAGTTCAAGAATGGCAAGAAAGGTAACAATAACCTCTGTTTTACCGCGTTGGCCCATTAACAGCTGATAAAAGGAAAATCTCTTATGCAGTCTTCCATACTTCGCCACTTCTTCTATCTTCTCGGTCAGATTGCCCTCTTCCTTTTCGATACGCCCGAATTTACTCCTTATAGGGTCAACCTTATCCGTCTGCCGTTTCATCACTGACTCAAATATCCGGTGCAGCTTGGCAAGTGTCAGATCAGAAAGAAGGGTGCTTATATCTACCTTCTCTTCGTAGTCATTGATTTCCTCCGGTATGGTAGGGTTTTTAAAGAATGCCCTTCCGGCATCAAGTTCCCTGTCCTTTAACTCCAAGGATATGTATTTATACATCTTATATTCCAAAAGCCTTTCCACCAGCTCCTGTCTCGGATCCTCTTCCCCGAAGTCCTTCTTCTCATCCTTAGGCAGCAGCATCTTCGACTTTATGTTAAGAAGCGTGGCTGCCATAACAAGGAATTCACTCATAATATTTAGATCTTTTGTCTCCATATGATTGACATATTCCATATACTGCTCTGTTATCAGAACAATCGGTATATCATGGATGCTTACTTTATTTTTTTCGATCAGATGCAGTAACAGATCCAAAGGACCCTCAAACACCTCTAGTTTAAATGAAATCCCCATTACTTCTATCCTTTCACCATATAAGTTCTGCTATAATATCAACGTCAGAATATACCATGATATATCCGTCAAAAGCTGAAAAATCACTACAAAAATCAACAGTACCTTTATCAGATAATCATTCTTAATAATTGAAAAATATCTGGAAGGTGATTTTGCGGCAATACAAAGGCCCATGTCAAAGGTTGACACCGGAAAAAGATTGACAAAAAACATCGTTATACTGATAAGTGCCATATATAACAGAGAAAACTGGAAAAACAGCCTGATAGAGCCATCGCCTGGATTCCACTCCAGAAGAGATGAAAAATTATTCTGTACTTTAATGATAATAACACTGGCTGCAAATACGAGGAATAAGCTCACAAAGCCGCAGATTCCAAGCAATAAATTGCTCCTCCTGTTTTTTAACCGGTACATATAGGGCTTTGAAAATCCAGCCTGATTGGTTACGCAAAACAGAATTCCTATAGGGTCAATATACTGGTACAGTTTATAGATATTCTTTTTCTTCTTTGGGTCCTGTTTTTTATTTAAACTATTATATAATAAGGCTTTGGGAAATTCATGGAGTATCATAACAATACAGCCTGCCAGAAAGGCAGCCAAAAGTCTTATTAATTGTATTCTCATAAATGTCAATCCTCCTGTATCATAAGTCTTTTTAAAGTAACAACCATTAATTCCGGACGGTTTCCGATACGGAATTTCAAAGTATGAAGCCCTAATCCTCTGGATATTAACATAGTACTGCCCTTCTCACTAAAACGGCCGGCATCGTATTTCGGAAAGAACCGGTACTGGGGAGATAACATTCCTCCTAAAAAAGGAAGCCTTATAATACCTCCGTGAACATGTCCGGACAAAATCAAATCAGAACCATAAGCTACATAATTCTTAAAATACATGGGATTATGGGCAATCAGTATATCATAACATTGCCTGTCACACTTCCCCAGAAGATTTTCAACATAATCTAATGGCATCCTTGGTATTTTGCTTTTACCATAGTAAGGTTTCTCGATGGATAAGCCTGATATTTTCAAATTATCATTCTTTTTTCTAAGGGTTACGCTTTCATTATCCAGAAGGATAATCCCATCTTTTTTAAGCCTGCTTACATAATCTCTGTAAAGCACAGCATATTCCTCTTTTTCGCTGTCCAGACTCTGTTCATGATTACCCATTCCGTAATAAACCGGATATTTTCTTGACAGTGCCTTTAAGAGATTATAAGCAGTATCGTATTTCTTTGGTGCTTTGCGTACCAGCATGTCCCCTGCCACCAGAATAATATCCGGTTTTATGGAATCTATCTGCCTTTTTAATACTTCATTTTCTTTGCCAAAGCTATAGTTGTGAAGATCAGCCAGAATGACCATACGAAAACCGTCAAAGGCCTTTGGAAGCCTCTCTGATTCCACAATTTCCTTCGTAATTTCCGGTTTTAGATTTCTTATATACTCTATAAGAAGAAGGAGTAAAAGAAGTGCTCCTATTATTTTTATCATCCATAGCCCTTTCTAATTTATAATTTCCATCTTATCCACCACGCTGCCAGCACAAATTTGTGTGTGAATTATGCTTTTCAATAATTCGTACTAACTGCCATGCCTTCCTCAGTACACCTCAAGTTTGTGCCGAGGATTTCGCAGGCATAAACTTGTGTGTGAATTATGCTTTTCAATAATTCACACTAACTGCCATGCCTTCCTCAGTACACCTCAAGTTTGTGCCGAGGATTTCGCAGGCATAAACTTGTGTGTGAATTATGCTTTTCAATAATTCACACTAATCCCATAAAAAGGATAGACCGCAGGAAAGCTGTTATCAATTATAACACAGACTTTCTTTGCGGTCTATAGTACCCTTTTTTAGAATAGGAATTTTTTCATAGCTGCCTTAAAATAATCCTTAAGGTTCGCTTTATCGACATTTTCAGATGCCACAATATCCACCTTTCCGATGGTCTTGCCTCCCAGCTGGTAGGTTACCTCACCAACCTTATCATTTTCTTTTACGGGGGCGGTAAGACTTTCCTCTACGGTTACCTTTTTTGTAATATCCGCCGGATTGGTTCCTTTTAAGCACAGATAAGAGAATTTATCATTTACCTTGTAATTCAATCCGTCTGCCACACCCTTTTTTACCGGTATGGGAGTTACTGCAAGGTCCTTGTTATCGTCCTGGTAAATGCTGCAATTAGCAAAGCCATAATCTAAAAGCTTTGCAGCTTCCCTGAAACGCACTTTGGTCTCAGGTGCTGCCAGTACTACTGCTATCATATCCATGCCGTTTCGTTTGGCTGTGGCAGAGAGACAATACTTTGCAAGACTTGTAGAACCGGTCTTAAGCCCGGTGATTCCATTGTAACTTTTAATCAGCTTATTGGTATTGGTAAGTCCGAATTCACTTTGGCCTTTCTTTGTGGTATGAATGATATTTTCCATCCAAACAGTGGAATAATCACTGATCTGAGGGTATTTTGCAACAAGCTCTCTGGACATAAGGGCTATATCATATGCCGTAGTATAATGATTATCTACGTCCAAGCCGCAGCAATTCACAAAATTGGTGTTACTCATGCCCAATCCCTTTGCTCTTTCATTCATCATGTTCACAAAGGATTCCTCAGAACCTGCTATGTATTCGGCCATTGCAACGGCAGCATCATTGGCACTGGCTATACTGATACATTTTATCATGGTATTTACATCCTGGGTTTCGCCGGGCTCTAAATATACCTGGGAACCTCCCATGGAGGCTGCATATTCACTGACAGTTACCTGATCCGTCAGCTTAATCTTACCGCTTGCCAGTGCATCAAATATCAGTAAAAGTGTCATAATCTTTGTGATACTGGCAGGTTTTCTCTTTTCATCCTTGTTCTTTTCATAAATTACAGTACCCGTTGAACCTTCTATGAGAACTGCCGACTCGGATGTGATATCAACTGCTGCACTATCCTGCGTTGTGCCGTTTTGTGCAACATCTTTCTGTGCTGTGCTATCCTGCCCGGCGGCTTCCTTACTGTTCTTCCCGGTATCTGCAAAGGTTTTTGCGCCCATATTACCGGAAAAAAGTAATGCAATGCATAACACAAAGCAAAGAATTTTTGCATATTTCTTATACTTCATACTAACCTCACTAGTCCATATCCTATTAGTATATAATTAGTACGAAGTATAAGATTTTAGACCAACTTTATTCAGTTCTTAGGGCATCTATCGGGTTTAATTTTGCCGCCTTATTTGCCGGCATAAATCCAAATCCCACACCGATACCGGCTGATACGCCAAAAGCTAACAGAATGGAGTTTACCGTAGGATAAGCATCCAGTCCAAAGGCATTTCCGATGTTGGTGGTTGCAGCCCAGCCTAAGATAATTCCAATAGTTCCTCCCAAGATGCTGATGGTTGCCGCTTCTATTACAAATTGCAGCAGGATATCCTTTCTTTTAGCCCCCAGGGATTTTCTGATACCAATCTCCTTGGTCCTTTCAACCACGGATACCAGCATGATATTCATAATTCCAATACCGGCAACTAACAAGGAGATTCCTGCAATACCGCCTAGTATGGAGCCCATCATATTAGTCATCTCCGTTACTTTTTCAAGCAGCTCTGCCATCGTCGATATCTTATACAAATCCTCATCCTTCATGATGTTATACAAATAATTATCAAGGAGGGTCTTGCAGGTATCCACCTTATCATCACTTACAGCTGCAAAGCTGTAGCTTGAAATAGCGGTTCCCGCCATTCTTACTGCGCTGGAATAGGGTATATATACACAATCATCCGCTGAATTTTCTTCTGAATCGGCTTCTTCTTCCTTAATACCGATCACCGTGTATACTTCCCCGTTTATCCTGATGGTATCTCCCACCCTGGCAATGCCGTCAAAGAGTTCATCTACAATGTAGGTACCGATAACGCAGCCCTTATAACGGTTCTTTATGTCAGCATAGTCAATAAATCTTCCGCTTGACAGCTTAAAATCATTCAAGTCCGCATAATCTTCTCCGACTCCGGTAACTGTGGTACTCATAGAATTCGTACCGTATTTTAAAGTATAATTGCTGACTACGGAAGGGGATACTCCCTCAAATACATTGCTGTATTTCTTTACGAAGTCATATACATCATCCACCTTTACAAACCGGGTATCCGTATTGGTTACAGAGACCGTCAGCATATTGGTTCCCATATCGGAAAAGGTAGACAGTACATAATTCGTAACACCATTCATAAGACCGATTAAGGTTATAACTGAGGTAACACCGATTATCATGCCGAGCATGGTCAGGAATGATCGCAGCTTGTTACCGACAATACTTTTTATTGCCAATTTAAAGGTCTGAAATAAATTCATGTACGATTCCTCCTGTACTCCTCTACGCCGCCGTCAAAATCCACCTTTCCATCCTTTAAAGACACAACGCGGTTTGCCTCTTCTGCAATGGAATGATCGTGGGTAATGAGCACAATCGTATTGCCTTCTTCATTGAGCTGCTGCAGAAAGTCAAGCACTTCCCTGCTGGTTTTTGAATCCAGTGCTCCTGTAGGCTCATCAGCCAGAATCAGGGAGGGATTACCAACTAAAGCTCTGGCAATGGAACCTCTCTGCTGCTGTCCGCCTGAAAGCTGATTGGGAAAGTTTTTGTATTTATCCTTAATCCCAACTCTGTCTAAGGCTGCCATAGCAAGCTCTTTTCTCTTACGCCTTGAAACTCCTGCATAGAGCAAGGGAAGTTCCACGTTCTCAAGCAGTGTCTGCCTGGCTAACAGATTATATTGCTGAAAGATAAAGCCGATGGTCTTATTTCTGATTTCAGCCAGTTCATCCCCTTTTAGGGTTGAAACGTCTTCTCCGTTTAAGATATACTGCCCTTCTGTTGGAACATCCAGGGCACCGATAATATTCATTATCGTGGACTTTCCGCTTCCTGACTTCCCGACAATAGCTACAAATTCTCCCGGATATATCTTAAGACTTATTCCATCATTGGCACGCACCTCAGTGCTTCCCATCCGGTATATTTTATAAATATCAATTAGATTGATTAAAGGTTCATTCATGACGGTAACACCTCCTATCTGCCGCCAGAGGAACCGCTTCCCTGGCTTCTGCTCTGGCCGCCTCCAAAGGAACCGCTTCTTTGACTGCTTCCGCCTTGCCAGTTACCTCCGGGACCTCCTTGGCCGCCTTCCATGTTGAATCCTCCGGGCATCATTGTCTGAGTCGTACCTGAACTGGTACGTTTTACATAGACTTCATCCCCTTCTGATAATCCGCTCTTAACTTCAATATAGTTCCCGTCAGTCAGTCCTGTTTCTATTTCCACTTCCTTAAATCCCGCCGGAACACTTCCATTTGCTTTTGTTACAGAAGCATCCTTCACATAGACCACATCTCCACGCATTAAAGCGTCTGCCGGTATTGCAAGAACACCTTCTGCCTTTTCCACTATAATCTCACCTGTTACATTCATACCGGGAAGCAGGTCCCCCGCATCATTAATGCGTACCGTTACCGGGTATTGGGTAACACCGCCGTTTGTAGTACTCTCAAGACTTATGTTTGTTACTACGCCGCTTATCTTGGCATTTTCCAGTGCATCTGCTGTTACATTGACCTCCTGGCCTACAGCTACACTCTTTACATCCAGTTCATCCACATACATTTCAAAGGTAACGGCAGATAAATCATAGATGACGCACAGGCTGCTCTGGGAATTGATAGTATCTCCCTCCAGTGCATCTTTTCTTATGACCTTACCCGAAATAGGTGCTGTAATACTGTAGTCTGTCTTGGTATCCACAACCTCATCCAAAGCAGATTTGGCATCTTCAATACTTTCCTTTGCCGTTTCAATGGAATCCTTCGCATTCTCCATGGAGTCCTTTGCATTCTCTGCTGTTTTATTATAGGAGTCAAGCTGGTCTTCTATGGAATCTTTATCAAGAACAGCAATGGAATCGCCTTCTGCGACTTTATCTCCTTCTTCTACGGAAAGCTTCGCTACTTCACCGGCTTTTTCTGCTGTTATCACTGTATCTGTCAGTGGTTGAAAGGAGCCTTCCTCACTGGAGGAAAGGGTTCCGATTGAGGCCGTTGCTTTGCTCTCTGCAGTAATACCGCCCGGGTTCTTTACCTTAATTGTAACCTTCTTAACAATCCTGTTACCGCTTAATGCTTCCTCAAGGCTGCTTACCTTGGTAACCGTACCGGATAAGGTTTCCGCGCCGCCTGATAATTGGACAGAAGCTGTTTTCCCAACCAAAGCGGAAGTTACATCGGAAGCATTAAAGTAAACATCTAACAGCATATAACTGTTATCATAGATCTTAGCAAGCTGGCTGCCTTTTTGAACGTTATCGCCTTCCTTTACCATAAGTTCTGTAATAACACCGGCGGAGGCGGCAGTTAAGTTTAAATTTTTATATTTATCTGCAGCTTCATTATAATCTTTTAAGGCATCTTCATAGTTTGCCTTTGCCTTATCATAGTTCTCAACCGATTTATCATAATTCTTTTCTGCTCTGGAAACGGAGGTATTGGCCTGGTCTATCTTCTTATCCAGAGTATCTGTAGTAACCTGGTAAAGTACCTGCCCTTTTTCTACCTCATCTCCTTCTTCAAAATCAGCGGATATTACCTCTCCTTCTACCAGGGTTTTTACCTCATATGTATTTAAAGGCTGAACGGTACCGGAGGAAGTCAGTGTGTTTTCAATGTCTCTCGTTTCTACTTTAGCTGTCGTTACCGTATTTTCGGAAGCTGCTTTTTTTGCCTTATTAAGTACCAGCTTTTTATATCCCATCCCTGCTGCTATCACTATGATTAATACAATAATTACGATACGTATTATTTTTTTCGATTTGCTCTTTTTTCTTGGCTTTTTACCATTTGCAGTTTCTGTTTTTGCAGTTCCTGCCTTTGCAGTTTCTGCAAATGTACTGCCCTTTTTCTTAAACAGATTCATCCCTCAATCCTCCTTAACTTTTTAGTCAGCATCCTGTGCTATGATAACTCGTACACGGCCTCCGAGGGCAGTCGTTTTATCATAATAGGCCGTCAGTTTATATTTTGTTAAGCTGGTTACCTTACTTAACGTTGTCTGTGTATAGTCCATTCCATCATAGAAATATACTTGCGCATTATCTGCCAGCAAATACTTGGTGGAGGAATCCTGTACATAAGTAGAACCGACCGCCTTAACTGAAACTGACTGAAGCTTCATAACGGAAGAGATATCCGTTCCATTAATTATAAGCCCTACAGGTCCGATGCTTGCGGAAAGAATCTCTGTAGAAGTGGTAGTGGAAGTCTTTCCATTTATAATGTACTGGCTTGCAGAACCGGAACCGGCTGTGCTCTTAATTCCAAGATAAATACCGTATTGGTATAAATCACCGCTTACATTGTTAAGAATCAGATTTGTAATCTCATTTCTGCTGTTCATTTCACAATAGATAACACTTCCGGAACTTATAAGAGAACCGGCAAGCCGGCTTGCATACAATGATGTGTAGTTTCCTTTATAATAGTCCAGTATCTTTACATTGGCTGCCAGCTCATAGCTTCCTAAAGCCAGACCGTCCGCTGAAAAGGTCATACTGGATGGCAGAGAATTTGGAAAGGCATAGCTTTCAACGGCCGAGGTTCCGTTCGTATAGGTAATACGGACAAGCTGCCCGTCTGTATAGCTTACCTTTGTATTGTCATAATCCTGTTCAAAGGTAGCTCCGCTTGCATCGACCACTGTCATAAAGGATGTATAGGTATAATCACCCTTTGCATCGGTTACCGCGTGCTTTCCTGTACTTAGTATAATTCCTGTCGTGGTCACATTGAGGGCATCAACTCCCAGGGCATATACCACTGTGTTATCTTTACCTAACAGTAAGGTTACAACATCCCCGGTTTCATAGATGCCGCCTGCTGCAAACTGCTCCGCTGCAGCTGCCGTACTTAACGTATATTGGGTCCCCCCAATCGTCACATGGTCCGGTATAAGAGTATCACTTCCTATGGACTGAACGGTTCCGGTAACTTTGTTATCATAAGCCCAGATGGTTTTTTGCTTCGTGGAATAGTACAGTACATTATATTGATCAATTGCTGTTAGGGTGGATTTCTTCCCATCTTTATAATATGTAGCCCCAGCCAGCGCAAAAGGAATCTTCTGTTTCCAGTTATCCATTACGACTACAGGACCTTTCATAGAAGAATTAACTAAGGAAAGATAGTTGATATCACCGTTTGTATCAACCTTAATCCCAAGTGTTTCTCCATAAACCTTTCCGTCTTTTGTGCTTGCAGTCAGAACATTATAAAACAGATTGATACAGTCAGTTCTTGTTAACTTCTGACTGGCTGTCTTAGATATATTCTCATTCAGATTCTTCTTCGAATACAAGTTCATCATACCGGTGTATACATTGCCGGTAAAATCCGCATCGGTATATCCAAGGAGTTTAATGACACTATATACTGCTTCTTTTAAGGTAATAGCTGACGATGGCTTAAAGGAACCGTTTATGTAGCCGGACATATAACCCGCTTCAACTGCTGCCTGAATATAACCGGCGGCCCAATAGGTCTTCTTTACATCACTAAACAAGGTTACATTGGTTTTGGCTGTTACATAATCTTTCTTTGCGGACATATTAATTAGCATCTGTGAAAATTCTGCCCTGCTCACAGCTGCTGATAAAGCGTTGGTGCTTCCTTTATCCGTATTCATAATTCCCAGTTCATTCATTACTTTTTGTGCATTGCCGCTGTCTGCTTTTACTAAAACAGACGGATAAACTGCTGTAACAAGAACAGCTGCAATAAGTATTACCATTAGTAGTTTTCGCTGCATTTAATGTCTCCTTTTCAATAAAATTACTAATATCCACCAGTAAAATACATCTTAATTTTAAGAATAAGTAGTGATTTTTCTGTGAAGAAACCGTGAAAATTTTAAGGATAAATTAAGAATTCCGAAAAAATATCGTAATACTTTTGAAAGAATTGTAAGATGCTAAAGAAATGTGCCCCAAACTATTCACCGACTTAAACGGTAAAACTTAAAATCCCGTAAGATCATAACTTCGGCAATAATTCAGGATTAAATATGTGCTTTTACGACTCATAGTGTTATAATAATATCATTGCTGAAACATATAGGAGGACTTACGATGAAAAAACAAGATACTTACGATTATAAGAGAGTTGATGTGGTTAACTTAATTATTACAATTGCACTCGTTATATTACTCTGTATACAGAATGTCATTACCTACGGTATTGCCGGCAGTATTACTTCTTTATTATCCGGAGCTCTTATTTTGGTAATTTCATTTATTAATTACCTGGTTCCTATTAAACAAAATGTAAAAGCGTTAATATTTTCCATCCTTCCGGCATTGGTTATTACAGCCCTAATGTATACTGATAAATTTGAAGTGAACAACCATTATATACTGATATTGACAATTGCAATGGTGGGTCTTTATTTTAAAAAGGAGCTAATTGTGATTCACGGTATTTTCCTTAATGTTGCTCTCAACCTCGTATATGTTTTAAATCATGAAGGGGTTATGGGAATGGATACCGGTACAGGCAGTTATGTCAAAATCCTGCTTCTGATGAACGGTATTCTGGTTTTGCTGTTCTTTCTTGCAAAGTGGGGAAACGAGGTTGTAGGGAAAGCAAATGAAAAAGAGACGGAAGCCAGAAAGCTGTTGGAAACACTGGAGATTACGTTTCAGGCAATGGAAAAGGGATCAAAATCCTTAGATACCAATGTCAGTACTGTAAACACGCAATTATATGGAATCAGCACGGCCAGCAAGGATATTTTGAATTCGGTACAGCAGATGGCTGCTGCAATACAAGAGGAAGCAACCGGTGTATACCGGGTTAATGAATCCATGATAACTTCTATGCAGGTAATGAATCAAAGCATTGACATTTCGAAAGGTGTTGTGGCCAAATCCAGCGATATGGCAAATAAAGTAGAGGATGGATGGAATAAAATACATGAGGTTTCCAACCATATGAATACGGCAACCACAGCAATCGGTATGACGGCGGCAACCGTTAACGAACTGAAAGACAGTCTTGGGGAAATCAATACACTGTTAAACGGAATAAAAACAATCGCAGGACAGACTAATCTGTTAGCATTAAATGCATCCATTGAATCTGCCCGTGCAGGCGAGCAGGGAAAAGGCTTTGCCGTTGTAGCGGAACAGATTCGCGCATTATCGGAACAAAGCAAAGGAATCGTTGCAAATATTAATGATGTAACGGAGAGTATCTTTACAAAATCTGAACTCGCCTCAAAAATGTCTGTGGAGGGAGAAAAGGCTACAACAGATGGAATTAGCATTATTCAAGAGGTTGCAGAATATTTTACAGATATCAGGAATTCCTACATTGAAACCAATTCGGCATTATCAAAAAATATGAATCAAATAGCTGCAGCTGCAAAAGACTTCACTGAAATCCAGGAACAGATTACCCATATGGCCAGCATAGCAGAAGAAAACTCCGCATCTACACAAGAAATCTTTTCTATTATAGAAGATGAAAATTCCCAAATTAATGGAATCAATTCCTCTGTACAGGAGGTAACTAATCTAAGTAAGGTATTAAAGGAACTTTCTGTGAGATAATTATAAATGCATCCATATTGAGCTTTCTGCTTAATATGGATGCATTACTTTGACTTTATTTTTATCTTACAGCAACCCGGCAGGTTAAGAGCTTTCCTTCAACCTTTGCATAGATTACTACCCAGCCCTTTTTCTTTGCTTTTACCTTGCCAAAACGGCTTACTGTTGCTATTTTCTTATTTCCGCTATACCACTTTACTCTGCCATTTGGCCCCTTTATATAAAGTCTGCAGCTATTTCCTCTTGACAGCGTAAGCTTTTTGTGGCTGATATCAATTACCCTTACCCTGCATTTACGCTCTCTGCCGTCAAAACGGATACGGATAAAGGTTGTTCCCGGCCTGTACGCCGTTACCGTTCCAAAGATGCTGACATCTGCAACTTTTATATCAGTAGAAGAATAGGTTACTCTCTGATTGAGCCTGATAAGATAAAGATGGAATTCTTCACCTTTCTTTAAGACAACATCCTCTGCATTCATCTTCTCTGAAAACGGATCAAAGAGATTGGTTCTGTAATAAATGGAAGTATGGGGAATTACCAGATACCACAACAGCCCTACAAAAGCAATATAATAAATAATTGAGACTGGTCCCTGAAAACGGAATAAGCGAAAAAACTTGCTTTTCATTTCTTATCCTTTTTCGCTTTTCTTACTATATCTTATTCCAAAAGTCCAAATTTATTCAAAGGCCACACTCTAAGTATTACTTTCCCTCCGATATTATCCTTCTTAACAGGTCCGACCTCTTCATACCGGCTGTCAAAGCTTACTTCCCTGTTATCTCCCATAACAAAATATTCATCCTCTGCCAGGGTAATAGGATTCGCGGCAATTCCGGCTTTGGTTATAGGCTCCTTGCCGTAATGCTCTGATATTTTCTTATCATTGATATAGATGTCTTCCCCTTTAATCTGCACGGTTTCGCCCGGAAGCCCGATAACACGCTTTACATAGTACTCCTTATTCTCCCTGCCATAGGGATAGAACACGATAATATCAAAACGCTTTAAACCATCCAAATGGTAACTGATTTTCTCAACCATTAACTGGTCACCGTTGTGAAGGGTATCTTCCATAGAAGGTCCGTCTACGATTGTCTTTTGGATGACATAGGTAGGAATTATATATAAACAGACAAAGAAAATAATTGCATAGGTGATTAAGTCCTTTATAATAGACCGCCGCCTGGATTTTTTCATCTCTTTGGTTACATCACTGTCTAAAACCTGTACTTCTTCATTTGTTCCATTATTATCAGCCAGCTCCTCGTTTGCTTCCTTTGCAAAAGAATCGGCATATTCTTTTGGCTCCTGTTCCATATTCCGGTTTCCTTCCATTTCAATAATATAACTACTGGTGCTTTAAAACACCCACGCCATTAAGAGGCCATATTCTGACCCATGCTCTTCCTAAGATACTCTTTCTCTTAATCACGCCTACAGCAGGATTTCTGCTGTCCTTACTGTTATTGCGGTTATCTCCCAATGCAAAATACTCGTCAGATGCAAGCTTAACAGGTTCATTTGCAATACCGGCATCTTCTATTAAAGCATTCCCATAATCTTCTTTTAGTATTTCGCCATTGATATAAATATCGCTTCCGATGATTTGAACGGTTTCTCCCGGAAGTCCAATAACTCTTTTTATATAATATGTCTTTTTGTCCTCTGCGTAAGGCCTGAAAACAATAATGTCAAAACGCTTGGGATCTCCCGTTTCATAAGATATCTTTTCTAATATTAAATGATCTTCATTGTGAAGCGTCGCCTCCATGGAGCTTCCGCTTACCTCAATCTGCTGTCCCACATAATTATGGATTAACAGCACCGCTGCAATAATCAGTGCAAAATAGATTAACATATCCCTTATATCTTTGCCGTAACCGGATTTGCTGCTATCCTCTGTCTCTTCCTTCTTAGGGCTTTCCTGTCCGCCGGCAATTTCTTTCTCTTTTGCCTCCCCTTTAACCCGGGAAGCTTCCTCGTCTTCTATTATCTTCTTATCTTCCATTTTAACCTACCCCATGCATTTCGCAAACCAGAACCCCTGTTCATAAAAGAAGGCACTCCCGCTAAACAAGAATGCCTCTCTCTATTTATTCGGATTTGCTATCCTTTCCCGCTTCTTCATCATTTAGTATCTTAACCTTAGACTGATACATTTCTTCTACTGCTATGGATAAGGGCTTGGAAGTAGTAGTACGAACCAATGGTTCTGCTCCGCTGATTAACTGTCTGGCTCTTTTTGCTGTAGCAAGTACAATGGAGTAACGGCTGTTGACTACCGGCTGCTCTCCGGGTTCAACGTCACTGTTGACTACCTTCATTAAGTCTGTATAGGATGGATGTAACATATTGTTTTTCCTGCCTTTCGCTTTATATTAATTGAATTTATTATCAAATGGTATTTTTATTCTGAAATCTCTTTCATATTTACACGGTTTGAAATGGTGTCCGGCAGCAGGGATGATAACACCAGATGCCCGCTGTCCATAACCAGCACTGCTTTGGTTTTTCTTCCGCAGGTCGCATCAATAGCATTGCCTGCATCTTTGGCATTCTGAACCAGTCTTTTGATTGGGGCCGCCTCCGGACTGATGATACCGACTATTTTATCGGCATTTACTACATTTCCAAAACCAACATTAATTAATCGATTCACTTTGCCTCACCGCCTCATTTATTCAATGTTCTGAATCTGCTCTCTGATTTTTTCAATCTCTGTCTTTAAATCAATAGCCATATTGGTAATATCAATATTATTGGCTTTTGAAAGGATGGTATTGGCCTCCCTGTTCATTTCCTGGGCAATAAAATCCAGTCTTCTTCCGACTTCTTCCCCCTGATTTAAGCATAAGAGCATATTTTCAATGTGGCTTTTTAATCTGACGGTCTCCTCGTCCACGCAAATCTTATCTGCATAAACAGTAACCTCTGTAGCTAAAATACTTTCTTCTACCATGGTATCCCCCAAAAGCTCTTCCACCTTGCTTCTAATCTTTTCACGGTATTCGGTTACAAGCTGGGGTGATTTTTCTTCAATAGTATAGACTACTAAAAGCATACCATTTAATTTATCACTTAAGTCTTTCCTTAGATGTTCACCTTCCTGACTGCGGGATTCCACCATCTGCGTACAAGCACCGGTAACGGCTTCCTCAATCAGATGCCATATCTCCTGTTCATCAGACTGCTCTTCTTCCAATGTAAAAACTTCCGGATAGGAAGCCAGAACAGATACTGTTATATCATCCTTTATTTCAAAGGTAGCAGCCATCTTCTTTAGATTATCGTAATATTCCTTCGCTATGGTCTCGTTATATTTCACACAGACACTGTTTTCCTGATGTTCTTCATAGCTGATAAATACATCGACCTTACCACGGCTAAGGTATTTCTTCAAAATGCTTCGAATCCCAGCCTCATAAAAGCTTAGTTTCTTTGGTATCTTGATATTAATATCAAGGTACCTGTGGTTTACCGCTTTCATTTCCACAACAACCTTGCGCTCTGCATCTGCCTTCTCGCAGCGCCCGAAGCCAGTCATACTTTTTAACATGATTTCACGTTCTTTCATTATTCATTTTTATACCAGCCTTTTAAAGGCATTTCATCTAATTATAATGGAAATACCTGTACAAGTCAAGGTTTGAGTTTGAATTGATTACAGCAAATGCGGCCAGATAAATATTCACCGCTTCTTGCATGCCGCTTCATCAAATGGTATACTCTATATATCTGCTGGTTTCACTGATAAACCAGGTATTTTACAGATAGGATTAAATATTTGAAGGAGAATAAAAATGGCTCTGGACGGATTTGTAGTAGCCAACGTCGTTTCGGAATTAAGAGATAAGCTGGTTGACGGAAGAATATCCAAGATATCCCAGCCCGAAAAGGATGAATTGGTATTAACCATAAAAAGAGGAAAAGATAGTTATAAGCTTTATTTATCAGCCAATGCAAGCCTGCCGTTAATCTACTTAACGGAGGAATCCAAGCAAAATCCCATGGTAGCACCGAGCTTTTGCATGCTTTTGCGTAAGCATTTGAATAGTGCCAGAATTCTGGATATTTTACAGCCGGGACTGGAACGTATTATCCTGATTAAAATTGAACACTTAAATGAAATGGGGGATTTATGTATTAAGTACCTCATTATCGAAATTATGGGAAAACACAGTAACATTATCTTCTGCGATGAAAATGAGATTATTGTGGACAGTATCAAAAGAATCTCCCATATGGTAAGCTCTTTAAGGGAAGTACTTCCGGGAAGAACCTATGTAACCCCTAAGACCGGCGAGAAAGCAGACCCCCTTACCGTAACCTTTGATGAGTTTAAATCCAGCGTTCTTAGTAAGCCTATGCCCTTAGATAAGGCCATCTATTCTGGACTTACAGGCTTTAGCCCCCTTATGGCTTCGGAATTAATACACCGCGCTTCCTTAGACTTTTCTCCTGCTGCCAATGGACTGACAGAGGAAGAAGGCTTGCATTTATTCCGTAATTTTGAGCATATGAGGGAGGATTTAGTTAATCTGAAATTCACACCGAATATCGTCTATAGCGGCAAGGAACCGGTAGAATTTTCCTGCTTTCCCTTAAGCTGCTATAAGGATCTTGAAGTACGCACAGAGAATTCTGTGTCAAGGGTTTTGGAGACCTTTTACTCCTCCAAGAATACAGTCTCAAGAATACGCCAAAAGTCTACGGACCTTCGAAAGATTATAACAAACGCCATGGAAAGGGCGGTTAAAAAGTACGATTTACAGCTTAAGCAGCTAAAGGATACGGATAAAAGGGACAAGTACCGGATATACGGCGAGTTGATTAATACCTATGGCTATCAGGTAGAACCGGGAGCCAAGTCCTTTCAGGCTCTTAATTATTACAGCAATGAAGAAATTACCATTCCTTTGGATGAAACTCTTACACCTGCGGAGAATGCCAAGCGTTACTTTGAAAAGTATAACAAATTAAAGAGAACCTATGAAGCCCTGACAAAGCTTTCAGAGGAAACAAGGACAGATATCGAGCATCTGGATTCCATTAAGACTTCTTTGGATATTGCCCTGGCAGAGGAAGACCTTGCTGCTTTAAAAGAAGAACTTATGGAGTTTGGCTATATGAAGCGCAAATTTTTAAAAGCTCCCGGAAGCAAAGGCGGTGGTAAGGCTAAGGCTGCAAAAAAAGTCAACAGCAAGCCCTTCCACTATATTTCTTCCGATGGCTTCCATATGTATGTGGGTAAGAATAATTATCAGAATGACGAATTAACCTTTAAGTTCGCCACCGGTGGGGACTGGTGGTTCCACACCAAAAAAATCCCCGGCTCTCACGTTATCGTAAAGGCCAATGGAAGTCCCCTTCCCGACCGTACATTTGAGGAAGCAGCCAGCCTTGCTGCCTACTACTCCAAGGGCCGTGAGAATGACAAGGTAGAAATTGACTATACAGAGAAAAAGAACGTCAAAAAGCCAGGCGGAGCCAAACCCGGATTCGTTGTATACTATACCAACTATTCTATGGTAGCACCCCCAAGTATTGAGGGGCTAAAGAGCGCAGACTAAGGAGGCATTGTTTTGATAAGAGCAGATTACCATGTACATTCTGAATTTTCCAGTGACTCTACTACCCCTATGGAGGATATGATAGAGAAAGCAATTGAGATCGGCCTTGAGAGGATTTGTTTTACAGATCACATGGATTATGATTTTCCGGTAATATCAGATTATACTTTTGTATTCGAGCCAGAGGATTATTTTCGTAAACTGGCAGAATTAAAGGATAAGTACGAAGGAAAAATAAAGATACTACAGGGAGTCGAATTAGGCCTCCAACCCCATCTGGGTGAACGCTATCAAAAGCTGATACAGGATTATCCTTTTGATTTTATGATTGGTTCCACCCATTTGGTGAACAAGCTTGATCCCTATCTGCCAGAATACTGGGAAGGCCGCCTAAAGGAAGAAGGAGTACGCCTGTACTTTGAAGAAATAACAAAGAATCTTATCAATAATCCCTGCTTTCTCATAAACGGACACCTGGATTATATGATACGCTATGCCCCGGATACGAATAAGGATTTTACTTATAAGAATTACGCCGATACCATTGATACCATGCTTCAGACTATCATTGAAAAGGGCAAAGGTATTGAGATTAATACCTCCGGTTTTAAATACGGCCTGTCCGTTCCGCATCCTCATACGGATATCCTAAAGCGCTACAGAGAACTTGGCGGAGAATTGATAACCATAGGCTCCGATGCCCATAAAACAGAACATCTTGCCTTTGATTTTGACCGGGCAGAAAAACTTCTGCTGGATTTAGGCTTTCGCTATTATGCGGTATATGAAGAACAAAAACCAATCTTCCTGCCCTTCGGATATTAGACGGCTTAGAATGTCATTTATAAGGAGGAAAGTTATTTGGCACAGCAATATACCAGAAAAATGATTCGTGATGTATTTGTCAGGATGTTGAATGACCGGCAGCTTAATAAAATTACGGTTACAGATATTGTCACGGCTTGTGAAATCAACCGGAATACATTCTACTACCACTATCCTGACATCTACTCGGTACTGTCCGAAATCTTTCAAACAGAAATGCAAAAAGTAATCGATGAATATAACGATACCCGCTCCTGGGAAGAAAGCCTGGTATCGGCAATGAGTTTTGCTATAAAAAATAAAAAGGCCGTATATCATGTATATAACTCCATTCAAAAAGAGGAATTGGAAAAATATCTGTTTGAAATCTCAGGCAATGTAATGACGCATTATGTGGATACCGTCTGCCAGAATATTAATGCTTCTCCTGATGATAAGCACATAATTGTATTATTCTATCAATATGCCCTCACAGAAATGCTTATAAATTGGGTTGCTTCCGGCATGAAAGAGGAGCAAAAGCAAATCATTTACCGGACAGGCCTGTTATTTAACGGCAATATAGAACGCTCTTTGCACAAAAGTGCTGAACTAAGTGAGAAATAAATAATTTTTATACCAGGCAAATAGAGAGAAATGTCTAAAAATTCATCACGAAAGCGGATGTGCCCAAAATTCATACACCCGCTTTCTTTTACCTGTTGTCCCCCCTCCCCTTTCCCTATAGAATATCTCTATGATACAAAATTAAAGGAGGTATTCTTATGTATTACAGTAATGGCAATTATGAAGCTTTTGCACGTCCATTAAAACCGGAAGGAGTTGATAATAAATCCGCTTATCTTATCGGTTCCGGTCTTGCTGCACTGACAGCAGCCTGCTATCTGGTACGTGACGGTCAAATGAAAGGTGAACATATTCATATTCTGGAGAAAGATAAACTTCCAGGCGGCGCTTGTGACGGTTATAACTATGAAAATATCGGTTATGTGATGCGCGGCGGCCGTGAAATGGAAAGCCACTTTGAATGTATGTGGGATATCATGCGCTCCATCCCGTCTATAGAAACCAAAGATATTAGCGTATTGGATGAATATTACTGGCTTAATAAGCGCGATCCCAACTATTCCTTAATGCGTGCAACCATCAACCAGGGGGAGGATGCCCATACAGACGGTAAGTTCGGCCTGTCAGAAAAAGGTTCTATGGAGATCATGAAACTGTATTTTACTCCCGATGAAGCCCTCTATAATAAGCGCATTGATGAAATGTTCGACAGCGAAGTATTTGACAGTAATTTCTGGTTATACTGGCGCACTATGTTTGCCTTTGAGAATTGGCACAGCGCCCTGGAGATGAAGCTGTATCTAAGACGTTTTATTCATCTGATTCAAGGTCTGCCTGATTTTAAAGCCTTGAAATTCACAAAATATAACCAATATGAGTCCTTGATACTCCCTATGATAAAGTACCTGGAATCCCATAATGTCCAGTTCCATTATGATACAAAGGTTGTAAATGTGGAATTCGATATAGAAAAAGATAGGAAATTGGCCAAGAAAATTGTATTTATTCGTAATGAAAAGGAAGAACATATCCGCCTGACAGAAAATGATCTCGTATTTATTACAAACGGCGGCTGTGTTGAGAATTCCGCTCTCGGAGATCAAAACCATCCGGCACCCTTTCATTATGAGATTAAGACAGGTGGCGGCTGGGATATGTGGCGTAAAATTGCGGCTCAAGGCCCTGCTCTTGGAAATCCTGATAAGTTCTGCTCTAATCCCGAGCAAAGCAACTGGATGTCTGCTACTGTCACCACCCTTGATGATAGGATTCCGCCATACGTTGAGAAGATCTGCAAGCGTGATCCTTTCAGCGGAAATGTTGTTACCGGCGGTATCGTAACAGCAAAAGATTCCAACTGGCTCCTTAGCTGGACCTTTAACCGCCAGCCCCAATTTCGCAATCAGCCAAAAGACCAGCTGACCGGCTGGATTTACGGATTGTTCAGTGACAAGCCCGGAAATTATGTAAAGAAAACCATGCGCGAATGCACCGGTAAGGAGATCTGCATGGAATGGTTATACCATATGGGTGTACCTGAAAGCCAAATCGAAGAACTGGCACAGCACAGTGCAAATACAATACCCTGCATGATGCCTTATATAACAGCCTTCTTCATGCCCCGCAGCAAAGGAGACCGTCCCGATGTTGTTCCCGAAGGCAGTGTAAACTTTGCATTCCTTGGACAATTTGCGGAGATTAAACGAGACACGATATTCACTACGGAATATTCCTGCCGTACCGGTATGGAAGCGGTTTATACACTGCTTGATATTGACCGTGGCGTCCCTGAAGTATGGGCAAGCACTTTTGATGTGAGGAACCTTTTGAATGCAACGGTTCAGCTGCAGGATGGCAGGAGCTTATCAGAAACCAATCTTGATGAAAAACAAAAGGCTGCTATAAAAGAACTGCTTGGCAAAATCCATAATACAGATATTGAAAAGCTGCTGAAAGAATACCATGTTATTTAAATAATACCCTTATATATCGAAACAGACTTAAATTACGGTACGGATAAAAGTGAGCTTTGCAGGTACCAGACGGTCAGTCCCTCCGTTTGCTGCCTGCAAGGCTTTCATTAATATTATTCCACACTTCTTTTTTTAGAATTGTATTATGTCCCGATAAGCAGATGTCAAACTCCAATTCCTTATATTTATTGACCGTATCCTCATAAACTTCTCTGTCGCAATACAGGCTTGGTACGATATCCTCCTCGCTGTCGCCGACATTATCTCCTGCAAACAGCACCTTCTCTTCCTCGTCCAAAACGCTGATGGAATCAATTGTATGCCCGGGCGTATGGAATAATCTTATTCTGTCTTCTGTAAATATAAGTTCCTTATCGAATACCAGATTAGGAAGCCCCTTAAGAATCTCACCCATACGGTAATTGCCATTCTTTTGAAGCATTTCATCCCATTTGCTTTGAATCATATCTTTGCACAGCTTATGGGAGACTATTATACCTTCTTGAAAAGAACCGTTTCCCCATATATGATCCCAATGGTAATGGGTGTTTATCACAATGGTTTCTTTTCCTTTTAAATACTCTTTCATTGGTTCAATGCAAAGAGAACCCAGTCCTGTATCTATCAGGTAATTGTATTTTCTCCCCCGGATCAAATACAGGTTTAAGTCCCAGCCCGGCTCATCGTAGGTAAACAAAATCCCCCTGTTCTTTATTCTATTAATTCTCATCAAATCACTCTCCTCTTCCGTTTTATATACCCATTAAGTTTTCTTCCCCTTGGCTTTTGCCCACTAAAAAAACCGGATTTGTCATATTAATGAATACAAATCCGATTTCAATTCTTAAGCCCTTATGATGGTTCCTCCGCCAAGCACATAATCCCCGTCATAGAACACTACTGCCTGTCCGGGTGTTACTGCCCTTTGAGGTTCTTTAAAACAACATTCTACAAGGTCTTCACTGTTTTTGCGTATAACTGCCTTCGCGCCTCTGTGGTTATACCGGATCTTAACATCTACCTCCATCTCACCCTGTAAATCTTCTACAGACATGAAATTAAGATTGTTGGCATAAAGTTTCTCGGAAAAGACCTCTTCTCCCGTACCGATTACCACTTCATTCGTATCCGGACGGATATCTATTACAAATACCGGGTAGCCCAATGCAAGGTTTAGACCCTTACGCTGTCCGACGGTATAATGGATGATTCCCTTATGTCTTCCGATAATCCTTCCATCCGTAGTTACAAAATCACCTGCCTTGGCTTCCTCCCCTGTATATTCTTCAATGAACTTTGCGTAATCCTTATCGGGAATAAAGCATATTTCCTGGCTGTCCGGCTTGGAGGCAATCCTTAGATTAATCTTCTTTGCAATTTCTCTTATCTCATTCTTATTGTAGTCACCTACAGGCATCAGAGTATGGGATAATTGATGCTGAGTCAGGTTATATAAGGCATAGGTCTGGTCCTTTTCTGTCGTAACGGATTTTTGAAGTGTATACCTTCCATTCTCTAATTGCACTACCTTGGCATAATGTCCCGTTGCGATATAATCAGCTCCGATATCCAAAGAGCGCTTCAAAAGAGATTCCCATTTTACGTACCTGTTACAGGCAATACAGGGATTGGGGGTATTACCGCTTTGGTACTCCTTTACAAAGTAATCCATGACGGCACACTTAAACTCCTGTTTAAAATTCATAACATAGTAGGGAATCTCAAGGGCAAAAGAAACTCTTCTGGCATCATCTACAGCACTTAAGCCGCAGCAGCCGCCGCTTTCTTCCTGAAGAGACCTTTCCTCATCCTGCCATATCTGCATGGTAACTCCGATAACCTCATATCCGGCTTCCTTTAAGAGATAAGCAGCTACAGAGGAATCCACTCCTCCTGACATCCCGACTACTACTTTCTTCTTGTCCAAACTAATCCTCCTAGCTCCTATTGCGATACTGCTTAGTACTCTTCCCTTGGCTCTTCTTCACTGATATCAGACTTCGGTTTTTCCAGTCCTTCAATTACAATACTGTTCTTTTCTGCATAATCCCAAAGTGCTGCATGGATTGCTTCTTCAGCCAACAGAGAACAGTGAACCTTAACAGGAGGCAGCCCATCGAGAGCATCCATAACTGCCTTATTCGTAATCTTTAGTGCTTCATTGATGTTCTTACCCTTTACCAGCTCAGTTGCCATGCTGCTGGTAGCCACTGCAGCACCGCAACCAAAGGTCTTGAATTTTACATCCTTTATAATACCCTCTTCATCAATATCCAGATAGATACGCATGATATCACCGCATTTAGCATTTCCTACGGTACCGACACCACTGGCATCCTCTATCTCTCCAACGTTTCTGGGATTTGTGAAATGGTCCATTACTTTCTCACTGTACATCTTAATTCCTCCGCTATTTCCTACCATTTAGGAATTCTTTTATAATTTATATCTGTTCTGTATTTATTTTTATTTTGGGTTTATTTTATATTCCCATCCTGTTATTACTTTTCTGAAAACCACACGCAATGCATTTCTATGCTCTTACTGCCTGCTCATACCCTTTACAAAATCCTCATAAAGAGGTGACATGGAACGCAGCTTTGCAACAATCTCTTTGGTAGTATCCACTACATAATCCATCTCTTCTTTGGTATTATCTTCACAAAGTGTAAGACGCAAAGAGCCGTGTGCAATCTCATGAGGAAGTCCAATTGCTAAAAGCACATGGGAAGGATCCAGTGACCCGGAGGTACAGGCAGAGCCGCTGGAGGCACAGATATTTTGCATATCCAGCATGATTAAAAGGGATTCACCTTCAATAAATTGGAAAGCAAAGTTCGCATTGTTAGGCAATCTCTTGGTTCTGTGTCCGTTTAACCTTACATAAGGAACTTCCTTTAAAACCCTCTCTATGAGATAATCTCTTAATTCAATTTCTTTTTTCTGGCGTTCCTCCAGTGTACTCATGGCAATCTCAACCGCTTTGCCAAAGCCTACGATACCCGGTACATTTTCTGTTCCGGCTCTTCTTTGCCTCTCCTGGGCTCCGCCGTGTACAAAGGATCTTAACTTAAGACCTTTCCTTATATATAAGAAGCCAATGCCCTTAGGGCCGTTAAGCTTATGTCCGCTGGCACTAAGCATATCAATATTCATGTCTTTTACATCAATATTTACCTGTCCAAAAGCCTGAACCGCATCCGTATGAAAAAGAATATTGTTGGCCTTTGCAATTTCACCGATTTCCTTAATGGGCTGGATTGTTCCAATCTCATTGTTTGCTGCCATAATGGATATTAATATAGTAGTAGGTCTGATAGCCTTTTTTAATTCCTCTAATTTCACAACACCATTTTCATCTACATCAAGATAAGTAACTTCAAATCCCTTCTTCTCCAGGTATTCGCAGGTATGAAGGACAGCATGGTGCT
The DNA here is from genome assembly GCF_900143645.1 of Anaerocolumna xylanovorans DSM 12503. Lineage (GTDB taxonomy): Bacteria > Bacillota > Clostridia > Lachnospirales > Lachnospiraceae > Anaerocolumna > Anaerocolumna xylanovorans. The sequence continues at coordinate 72,860 of NZ_FRFD01000014.1, forward strand.
CAATCTTGGAAGTGATAATGTGATTTCCCTTATCACTGTAGCTTTCAGCAGTGGCTTTTAAAGCCCAGTTATCAGACTCTGTTCCTCCGGCAGTAAAATAAACATCACTGCTCTCGGCATTTAATGCCTTGGCAATTGTATTCCTGGCTTCATCCACAGCTTTTTTATTCTGTGTGGCAAGCTCATAAACGCTGGAGGGGTTTCCAAAATACTCTGTAAAATAAGGTAACATAGCCTCCACTACAGCAGGACGTGTCTTTGTTGTAGCTGCATTGTCCAAATAAATCTTTTTTTCCATCTGTGTCATCTCCTAAATTGATATCTTATTGCCCGCATGAAGGCTTAATACGGGGTTCTCTGCCCTCAGACGCACTTTCATTTGTTATGCGCCTGCCCTCTTCCAGCAGTTCCGAGAGGAGCATAGTATCCACCGTATTGTTTATACTATCACTAATACGCATCCAGACATATTTTGTTACACATGAATTAGCCCCTACGCAGGTATTACTGCTGCCTTCAATCTCTGCACAGTCTACAGGATTTAAGTCTCCCTCAAGAGCTCTTAAGATATCTCCTACCGAAATTTCCTCCGGCTTCCTTGCCAGAACATAACCACCCTGGGCGCCACGGATACTGTTAACTATCCCCGCCTTCTTTAACTTGGCAATTAACTGCTCCAAATAGCTGATTGAGATACCCTGTCTTTCTGCAATAGAACTTAGAGCCACAGCTTCATCCTCACTGTTTAAAGCCAGGTCAACTACCGCTCTTAAGCCATATCTTCCTTTCGTAGATAATTTCATTGTACCACCTCTCTATTAGCTGCTGAAATCCCTACTATTTTATTTCCGAGTAAAATAGTGTACATTACACACATAATAGCATTGTCAATTATAAAAGTCAATATACTTTACCCTCTATTTTCTATTCTTTCTCCTTGCCGCCCTGAATATATTAATATGAATCAAAAGACTTCTAAAGGTTTGTGTAATCTATGTCGAAAAGCAAAAGTAACTTGATTAAAGGTACCATTATCCTAACCTTAGCCGGATTTTTAACCCGCATAGTCGGGTTCTTCTACCGCATTTTTTTATCCAACGCAATGGGTGCTGAGGCCCTTGGTGTATATCAGCTTGTATTTCCTATTTACAGTATATGTTTTACCATATTTGCTTCCGGCATACAGACTGCTATTTCTACTTTGGTAGCCAATGAGTTGGGAAAACAGCGTTATACGGGAATTATGAAGGTATTAAGAAACGGAGGGATCATATCCTTTTCTCTGGCACTTCTTCTCTCTTTCTTTACCTATCATTATTCCACCTTCCTCGCCGTACATATATTAAGGGAGCCGGCCACAGCCTCCTCCCTTAGAATTCTTGCCATATGCTTTCCCTTCTGCGGAATCACATCCTGCATAAACGGTTATTATTACGGGCTTAAAAAAGCCGGAATCCCTGCGACCACACAACTCTTAGAACAAATCATAAGAGTACTTGCCGTATACTTTATCGCTGCTTCTGCCGGCGGCGGCAACTTAAAGGTAACTTGCGACCTTGCCGTTCTTGGTATTGTATTCGGAGAAATAGCCTCACAGCTGTATAACGTAGGCTCCATGTTTTTAACTAAAACTTCCCGAAATATCAGACACTTATCCTCATCCTATGCAGCACTCAATACCTCCGGTTCCAGTCCTATGAATACCAAAGGCGACGGCTTAACCAGAGGCCTTATAAAGATGAGTATCCCTTTAACAGCTAATCGTCTGTTAATCAGTATTCTCCACAGCGTCGAAGCTATTTTGATCCCCGCTATGCTGAAAAAATATGGCTTAAGCAGCGAAGAAGCCCTAAGTATATTTGGTGTTTTAAGCGGTATGTCCCTGCCTTTTATATTATTTCCTTCCGCTATCACCAATTCTCTCTCCGTACTTTTGCTTCCTACTATCTCCGAAGCCCAGTCTGCCGGTCAAGACAGCCTGATAAAGCGGACTTCTGCCATCACTATAAAATACAGCCTGCTTATTGGTATCTTAAGCACCGGAATCTTTATAAGCTTTGGCAATGAACTGGGGAATCTGGTATATCACAACAGCCTGTCAGGAAGCTTTCTTATTATATTGGCATGGCTGTGCCCTTTTCTTTATATAACCACAACTCTTAACAGCATTATCAATGGCCTTGGGCTTGTTCACCTTACCTTTGTCGGTACTGTACTTGGGCTTATAATACGGATAGTTATCATAATTGCCCTCGTTCCTATGCAAGGAATAAATGGCTACCTGATAAGCCTTTTAGTAAGCCAGCTTATTATGACAGTCTTTGGAGCATACCTGGTTGTCAAGTACATCCATCCACCCTTTCAGGCAGCTGAAGTTATTGCAAAGCCCGGCATTATCGTTGCTTTATGCAGCTTCATGATCCACCGGTTCTATTTACATCTGCCTGCCGCCAGTCAAAGTCTGAAATCAGTATTACTTTTATGTGTTCTGCTTCTTTGCTCCAGTATGCTGCTTATGTATTTGACTAAAACTATAAGTTCTGAAGATTTTAAGTAAAAAGCTTAAAACTGCCCTTCCCCTCATCCTTTACGGAATAAAGAGCCTTATCCGCACAATTAATCAATTCCGTATAAGTAGTACCGTCTTCGGGATATAAAGAAATCCCGATACTGCCTGATACATATACTTCTTGCTCATCAATTGCATAGGCAGTGTCCAGGGCTTCCCGAAGAAGGTTGGCTTTATTAATAATACATTCCATGTTCTCCACATTCTGGGAGAATACAATAAATTCATCACCGCCGACGCGTCCGATGACCTCTTTAGGAAATATCCGTTTGATTTTGTCCATTATAAACACAAGGATATTATCACCGGCCAGATGCCCGTAGTTGTCATTCACATGTTTGAAATCATCAATATCTATCATCATTAATATATGTTTGGAGTTATTATTGCGTCTTAAATAATCGTCTATAATTTCTTTTGTAGTAACTTTATTATAAACACCCGTCAACAGGTCTCTTTTTGCCTTATATTCAAGCTTTTGCAATTCCTTTTTATGTAGATCAATATTTACCACTTTGCCGATAACGCTGACAGCATCCTTGTACTCATCATAGATAGTCTTTCCTCTGATATGGCACCATACAAATTCATTGTTTATATTTTTAATACGAAACTCTGCTTCAATCATTCCCTTTCCGCTACAGAGCGTTCTTGCAAAGAGTTTAAGGTCCTGATAATCTTCCGGATGGACCATGGATTTCTTATATGTATCCACCGCTGTAAAATTCTCAATTACAGGATTGCGTCCATAAACTTCCTTATACTTATCTGCAAAAATCATAATATCCCTCTCAACTTTGTATTCAAAAAGTATATCATTTGATATTTCTGCAGCAATCCGGTACCTTTCTTCCTCCAGCGTAAGCTTGTCCTGCATATCCTTTAGACTGGTCACATCCAATAAAACAGCCGACAGAGATTTTTCTCCATCTTTGTCAAGAGCAAAATTACCATTCAGCAGAATATTTATAACCTCTCCGCTGCGGGTAACCATGCGCAATTCAATCTGTATATAAGTGCCATTGGAAAATTCCTTCTTTAGACTTCGTATCTTCTCTTTATCCTCCTCATAAACAAATCTTAGGAAACAATTATCATATTCCAATTCAATTTCATTCTGTCCATAACCTATAATCTCATAGAATTTGGGGTTGGCATAGGTAATCTGATATCCTGACCCCAGTAAAAAATTGAAAAATCCTGCATGAACGCTTTTTGTTATATGTGCCAGCTCCGTTGTGGCTTTCTTCACCTGATTATTACAAAGGATGCTGCTGATAAAGCTTATTATCAACGACAGCAGGAAAAGCAAAAAAAGAAATACCACGCCACTCTTCCTGGTTGCCTCATATAACATTTCATTATCTTTTACTGCAAAATTTATCAAGAGTAAAATACTTGCCAATACTGCGAGTCCAAGAGAAATCCCAATGGTATTATTCAACCGCGGGATTCCCTTTTTAAGAATATTGTCTGTATTATTCTCCTTCATTTATCATCACCCTTCCAGATTAGTACAACAGCCCCCTAAACTACATGCAAAAAAAGCCCGTGCATATACATCGAGCTTAGCCTGCCGTATATCCTATTTCGTGCAACTGGCTGCCATATCTGTCTTAATACAGATTTAGACCCTAAGCTTTGCGTCCTCATCTTTCAATGAGTTTGCCAATATAGGTCTATTTTACTATATCATACTGCTATTTGCAAATTAAATCACATACCAAAATATTACATAATTCATCTTTTATCAGTGTCTGCTAATGTTTAGGGCTTCAGGAACTGTATTGACAAAACTTGATTTGTTCCTATTGCATAAAAAAGCCCCCGTTAATAAACGAGAGCCATAAGTAATAATATTTAGGTTTAGGTTAATGTCAGTTACATAGTCAGTTATACACTCCATCCCAGGCTGTCCTGCTGCATCCGGTAAAGCCGCTCATACAGTCCTTTCTTCTGCATTAATTCAGTGTGGTTTCCTTCCTCTGTGAGCTTTCCTTCTTCTAAAACGATGATTTTATCTGCACCTTCCACCGTTCGAAGCCTGTGTGCGATTACAATAACGGTCTTTCCCCGAATAAGCTTTGATATAGCCTGCTGAATCAGAACTTCATTTTCCGGGTCAAGAGATGCCGTTGCTTCATCCAGCAGGACAATGGGAGCATTTTTTAGCAAAGCACGGGCTATGGATATACGCTGCCTTTCTCCTCCCGAAAGGGTATATCCGTTCTCCCCCAGCATGGTATTATAACCCTCCGGTAATTTTGAAACAAATTCATCACAGCATGTGGCCTTTGCAGCCATCCTGACTTCCTTTTCCGAAGCATTCATATTTCCGATCCGGATGTTGTTATATACGGTATCATTAAATAGAATGACATCCTGAAAAACAAAAGACATATATCCCATCAGGTGCTCCGGATCCAGGGTTTTTATATCGATGCCGCCGATTTTAATGCATCCGCTGTTAACATCCCAGAATCTCGCTATGAGCTTTGAAACCGTACTTTTCCCGCAGCCCGAGGGTCCCACCAGTGCCGTAATGGCATTTGCAGGTATGGTCAGGGATAAATTCTTTATAACCGTATTTTCTTCCTGGCTTTGGTTATTATACGAAAAGGATACATTATCAAGCTGGATATTCCAGTCTTTCAGATGCTTCCCTGCATCCCCCTCCATTACGGAGGCATTCATCAGTATCCTCATACGCTTTGTAGCCGTCCGATGGTAGAACAGCTCCGGAAGCAGTGTAAGCTCAACGATAAGCGGACCATATATTTTTACTACAATTACAAAAAACATCAATAGGGGGATAAATTCAATTTTTCCCTTCGTCAGCAGGTAAGTCCCTGCGAATACGGTAATTCCTATTCCTGCCTGTAAAACCATCTGTGCGCCGGTAATAAAAATACCTGTACCCAGCTCCATCTGTATAGCCATCTTTTTTAGGAGGAGCAATGCCCTGTTAAGGGAAGAAAATTTGGCTCCGTCAAGCCCGCAGGATTTAATGACCTTAATTCCTTCCAGATATTCCTGTATCTGACCGGAGGCGTTTAATTTAGCCTCTATCTGCTTTTCGCTAAGACGTGTCTGGACCTTTTTGCTGCCCCAAATGATGCAGACCGAAACAGGGACCGTACAGAACATGGAAAGAGCCATCCTCCAGTCATATAACGCTGTCAGTATGCAGATGAACAGAATGGAGACGGCATTTGCAAACAACTGGGGAACAATATGACTTAGGACATGCTCTGTGGTTGCACAGTCTGCCATAATATTAGTTGTAAGCTCCGATAAGTCCCTGGTATTAAAAAAGCTCATAGGAAGCTTTCTTATCTGCTCTGCTACGCTTAATCGGGAATTTTCTGCTTCCAGATAGGAGGTAACATAGGTTTTCTTATACTCATACTTGCTGGCTAAGAAAACCACTATGGCTGCTGCAATCCCCCCTCCCCATAACATCCACAGGGCCGGGAGGTCAACGGCTTCACCGGTTAAGGGCTTTAATAACTGTGCGAAAATCTGTATGGTAATAATAAATGGCAGCATAAGTGCCAGATTCGACAAAGTGCAGGCTCCAATTGCTTTTTTTAAGTCAGCGTAACCTTTGTCCGTAAGCATCAGAAAACTTTTAAGCCTATGCATAGGTTTCCTCCTTTCTGTCCATCTTCCAGGAAAGTGTTTTGGTATACATGTTCCACATGTCATGATATTTTCCCTGTGCGTCCATTAGCTCATCATGGGTTCCCTGCTCTATAAGCATACCGTTATCCATCACAATAATCTTTCCGGCACTTCGTATTGTGGAAAGCCGGTGGGCAATCATAATAACCGTTTTTCCCTTCATAAGCCTTTCAAAGGCTTTCTGTATCAGGTGCTCATTTTCCGGGTCGGAAAATGCAGTCGCTTCATCCAGAACTATGATGGGCGCATCCTTTATAATTGCTCTTGCAATTGCGATACGCTGCCTTTCTCCTCCGGACAGATGTATCCCCTGGCTTCCGATAACTGTTTGATACTTTTCCGGCAGCTTTTCCACAAATTCATGGCACTGTGCGGCCTTTGCGGCTTCTATGACCTGTTCATCCGTCGCATTCAGATTCCCCATGCGGATATTTTCCATGACACTTAGCTTAAAAAGAAACACATCCTGAAAAACAAAAGAAACCTTCTCCATCAGATAATCACTTGCCAAGTCCCGGACATCTCTTCCCCCGATTTGGATGCTTCCCTCTGCCACATCAAAAAAACGGGGAATAAGACTTGCAATGGTAGTTTTTCCTCCGCCGGAGGGTCCGACAATGGCTGTAACCTGTCCCTGCTCTGCCTGAAAAGATACATCTGAAAGTGCCATTGTCTCCTGGTCTGTATAGGCAAAACTTACGTGCTTAAATTCAATATCATAACTTTTTATCCGTCCTCCCTGCTCCGGCTGGGGCAGCGGCGGCTGCGAAAGCACCTTATCCATTCTCTCCACACCTCCCATTATCTGCATGCCATTGGTGGTTACATACATGATTTTGGTCAGAATTGCCGCTATGGAGGGAACAAAGACCAGGTAAAAAATAAAGGTTCCCGCATAGGAGGTATAATCCTTTGTCCTCTGACTTAAAAGAATACCCACCGGCACCAAAAAGAGATAAACGTTATTTACTACGGTAATAAAGGCCGACATGGTATTCTCCCAGCTAAGAGTATATGGGATTACCATCTTTGTGTAATTCTTTATCGCATCATGCATCCTATGTAAAGAATATACCGTCTGTCCGAATGCCTTCACAACCGTAATGCCTCTGATGTATTCCACGGACGCATTATTCATATCCTCCAGGGCATCCTGATACTTTCCCATCATTCTTCTGGCTCCTTCGTTACTGTATCCCTTTATCTGTATATACAGCGCCAGTATAATACCTGCTATGGAAGCAAATCCCATACGCCAGTCGATTGCCAGAAGGATAATCAGCATAACAACCGGTGCCACAAGGGACGCCACAATATCCGGAAGCTGATGGGCAATAAATCCTTCTATTTTTTCTATATTCTCATCCATAATCTTACGCAGTTTCCCGCTGCCTGCAAGCACATGAAACCCAAGGGGGACCCTGGCAAGATGGGAAGCGAAGTTGACCTTTAGCTCATAGAGCGTACCAAAGGCTGCCAGATGGGAACACATTAATGCGGCAAAATAGATGAGGATGTTAAGCAAAATTCCTCCAATCGCAAGCCATCCGAGGCCTATAATACGCTGTACACTCATGGCAGAAAAATCCGGATACACCCCCACCAGCTCCAAAATAATATAATAAATTGCAATATAGGGAATAAAGCTGCATATTGCCGCCAGGGAAGACAGACACACAGAAGCTATGACCAATGTCTTTTTGGTGGCAGCCAGCTCAAGCAGCCTTGACATTCCAGTCTTTGATGCCACGGCCTTTTGTTGCTTCTTTTTCATGATAACTCCTTTCTACTCTTGGATTTTCTCCGGTTACATGATATAATCAAGTAGTTAGTTCTATCTAACCCATATATCTTATATTTCCAGAATTCAAAAAGCAATCTCTTTCCGTCAATTGTGAACGCAAGACGAAAATATATGAATGCAAGAAGAAAAGAGGTGCCATTTTATCAGTACAATATTAAATGAGTTGATTCTTCCTCCTATTTTTCAGCTTGATATGCAATTAGAGAAAGCCTTCCCTTATAAAAGCTGCGGTACTACATATTCCTTATTACCGGAGGCAGGTAAAGGATATTATTGGGTATACGGATATTCCGACCAGTTCGCAGTAGTTGTGTATAATATGTCTTTTAAAAAAACTATCACATCCGTATATGAACATCCCGCCTTCTACTCCATTGGAAGCTATGATAACACTACTGCCAGACTCGTTTCCTGTCAGATGAATACTTCCGCCCGCACGCTCCTTGGCTATTCCAGACCCAAAGAAATCTGGAAAGAAGTTCTTTACAAAGGGTATACAGGAAAAGGGGTCAGCATCTCCCTCTTAGAACCCTATGCAAGGAAGATGGCCGGTTTCTTTGATATCAGCATACAGGAGCTGGCACAGCGCTGTTTTTGCCTGGACGGGACGGCGAGAATTCCGGAGGCCGATATTATTTTAAAGCAATTGGAATCCTACACACCTACCGAGCGGTATGCTCATCATTATTATGAAAGCAAGTTAGTTGAACTTCTTACCGTCCTCTGCCAGCAATATGAATCAGCACCTCTCTTCCTGCCCAAAAAAGTCCTTCCGAAAAATGAAGCAGAGAATCTAAGCCGGGTCACTGACTACATTAATGCTCATTATACGGCTCCGGTTGATCTTGATGTGCTTTCTTCCACCGCATATATGGGCCGGACAAAGCTTTCTTTAGCTTTTAAACAGATGTATGGCATTACGATTACCCAATATGTCAGACAGCTGCGTGTTGAACACGCAAAATCACTTCTGAAAAACAAAGAGCTGTCCCTTGGAGAAATCGCCGCACAGGTAGGCTACCAGACTCAGGGAAGTTTTACCGACCTGTTTAAGGAAGCCACTGGCTTAACTCCTCGGGAATACCGTCATTTATTCTATTGATAAATTATCTCAACTAGGATAAAATGAAAGTAACTTTATAAAGTGGAGGTAATTCTATATGCAGATAAAAGAATCCGCAGAAAACTATTTAGAAATGATACTTATCCTGAAAGAACAAATCGGCCGGGTACGTTCTATCGATATTGCAAATGAATTAGGCTTCACAAAACCAAGTGTCAGTGTTGCAATGAAAAAGTTACGGGAAGGCGGATATATCCATGTAGACGAAAACGGATATATAACTCTAGAAGAAAAAGGCTATGAAATAGCCTCTCAAATATATGACCGTCACCAAACTCTTACCAATCTGCTGGTATCTGCAGGCGTCAGCAAGGATACCGCTGCCAAGGATGCCTGTAAGATTGAACATGTTATCAGCAGCGAAAGTTACCAGTGCATCAAACGTTATTTTCTGCAAAATAAATGATAGTCCTTATTAAACAGGGGATGCCGCAAAATCCTTCGGCATCCCCTGTTTTACTAAAATATTATGCTAGACTATTCTCCACCCCTCTGCCTTTTCTCTAATGGATATAAATTTCCGATAAAGTCCCTCACTTCCTACAAGTTCTTCGTGTCTGCCCTGCTGGGTTATTCTGCCTTCCTCCAAAACCAGAATCTGATCGGCTTCTTCAATAGTAGCCAATCTATGTGCAATGATTATAATCGTTTTATTACGCGTTAATTCACCGATTGCAGTTTGAATCTGGGCCTCATTTTCCGGATCAATGCTCGCCGTTGCTTCATCCAGGATAATAACCGGGGCATCTTTTAATATAGCTCTGGCTATGGAAACCCTCTGCTTTTCCCCTCCTGAAAGAGAAGCTCCTCCTTCTCCTATCACGGTATCATAACCATCCGGAAGTGCCAGGATGAAATCATGACATCTCGCTTTCTTCGCAGCTTCTACAATCTCTTCCATGGAAGCATCTTCCTTCCCAAACCTGATGTTGTTTGTAATTGTATCACGAAAGAGATACACGTTTTGGAACACCATTGAAATATTCTGTAACAGACTGTCACAGGTAAATTCTCTGACATCGTGTCCTCCCACCTTAACAGCTCCTGCATCCACATCATAAAACCTTGCAACCAGACTGCAGATTGTACTCTTCCCGCTTCCGGACGGCCCTATAACCGCTGTCGTTGTTTTCTCCGGTATCCGGAACGTAATATCATGAAGTATCTCCCGGTCCCCATAACCAAAGGAAACCTTATCAAAGACTATATCATAGCTGTTTAGATTGATTTCTTTTCCATCCTTGTCTAAAAACGGGGCCTTTTCCATATCCTCTAATTTATCTAATACTTCATCGATAACAGAAAGGATATGGGCAGCATCATTAATAGACTCTGCACCTCCAAAAATAGTAAAGGAGAAGAAGCATATCATCAAAAACATGGGCCCTCCCATTATTCCCTGCAATGCTTCCCATGCAGCTATAGTAACAAGTGCCACAGACGCACTTTTTAAGGAGAAAAGATGCAGGCAGTTCCATGGAACAAACCCATATTCATTTTTAATACAGATATTTTTACTATCCTTTGCTGCCTTCTTAAAATAGTTTATGGAAGCTCCTTCCTGCCCGAAAGATTTCACTACTGCCAATCCCCTTATATATTCGATGGAAGCTCCTGACAAATCCTCATTGGCTTTATGGATAACCGGTGCTGTTTCGGCACTCTGTTTTCCAATACCATGAAGCGCAAAAGCAGAAAGGATTACCCCTGCCATACATACTGCAGCCGCAGGGAAGGAAACAAAGGCCACAAAACAAATAATTGCTGCCACCTGCAGGTATCCGTTTACAACGGCATCAATCATCTTCATACCCTGCAGTTCCAAGGTCGACAGCTCCGTGGTAACAGCCGCCAGAATGTCTCCGGTTTTCTTTTCCGAAAAATATCCAAGGGAAACCCTTTTTAAGGTATCTCCTATTTGAATCCGCTGCTTTGCTGCCACTTCATATCCGATACTTTCCTGAAGTTTGTTTTTCCAATAGGTAAACAGAAACCGTAAGAAAATTGCAAGCACCATTCCTGCTATACTGTACCCAACATATGCTCTGCCTAAAATAGCCTCCCCTTTACTGTCTTCTATCATTTTCTCCAATAACCATGCGGCAAGCATAATTGGTGCAGCTGTACACCAGGAAGAAAGAAAAGAGCAGATGTATCCCAGATAAAGGCGCTTATTGTATTCTTTGGTCCAGCCTGTAATTCGTCCGATTGTATGAAACATTAACAGTCCTCCTTTTGCTTAGCTGTGCCGTAAGTTTTTTTGTCCATCGACTTCACAGCCCATTTTCTGGCTCCAATATGGGATTCCCACATATTTTTATAAAGCTCACATTTGGTTAATAATTCTTTCTGCGCTCCTGAATCTATAATTTTTCCGTCTGATAAAACCACAATCTGGTCCGCATTTTGAATAGTACTTAATCTATGTGCAATCACAAGCAGCGTCTTTCCCTTGGTTAAGGATAATATCGCCTCCTGGATTTTGGCTTCATTTTCCGGATCTGTAAAGGCAGTTGCCTCATCCAAAATTACAATCGGCGTATTTTTTAATATCATTCTTGCAATTGCAATCCGCTGCTTCTCCCCGCCTGAAAGCTGCTTTCCGGCCTCTCCGGCCGGTGTATCAAATCCTTTCTCAAGCCTGGTTATAAATTCCTCGCACTGTGCTGCTCTTGCTGCTGCTAGCACCTCTTCCTCTGCTGCTTCCGGCCTACCCATTCCAATATTTTCTTTTATAGAACAGTCAAAGAGGAAATTATCCTGTGTAACAAAGCTGACCAGATCTGACAGCTGTGAAAGCGGCAAATCCTTGATATCTTCTCCGCCAATCTCAATACTTCCGCCCGTTACATCCCAGAACCTTGCTATCAGCCTTGCTATTGTAGATTTCCCCCCGCCGGATGGTCCAACCAGCGCAGTAAAGCTTCCTTCCGGCAATGACATGGATATGTCCTTTAACACCATATCTTCTTTATTGCCAGTATAGGAAAAAGAAACATGTTTTAGTTCCACTCCATACCGGTTAATCTTTAGCCTCTGCTTTTTTTCTGTCAGTTCTTCCATATGAAGAATTTCATTAGCATCCTTTACCCCATACTCCATGGATTTACATTCATTGATAAACTGAACTGCCTTCATCAGCGGACCAACGATTCCCATTGCAAGTATCAGACAAAACGCAACCTCTTCTATAGCCAGCTTTCCGCTTATGTATAATGCCACACCTGCCGGAAGGGTTCCAAGAAAAGTACTCGGCAAAATAGACAAGGTCAGATTCATGGATTTCCAGGTACTTTGAAACCACGCTAATGTAAATTTTTGAAAAGACACTACTGCATCTGTAAATTTCGCATAAGATTTAGTCGTCTGGTTAAAAGTTTTTACAACTTCAATCCCCTCCACATATTCAACAATTACACTGTTTACATGGTCATTGGCCTTCATATAAGCCGCATATTGCCTGTTAAAGGTTTTCATCCCAATTGCCATCGGTATGGCTGCAGCCGGTATTGTTGCCATGGAAGCCAGTCCCATTCTCCAATCCACAGAAAACAGCGTAATAATAACTACTACCGGCAGCAGCAGATTTGAACTAAGCTCCGGAATCATGTGTGCCAGAGGCGGCTCAATGCTTTCTATTCTGTCTACGATCGTATTCTTTAAGTTTCCAATGGATTTGGCTTGTACTGCCCCAAGGGGTGCATGCATCAGTTTATCTGCTGTTTTAAGCCTTAGCCCCTCTAAAATCGTGTAAGCCGAGATATGTGACAGAACTGTTGAAATTCCATAAAAAAGGACTTTCAGGATATATCCCAGAAGGCATACTCCGCTCCACATAAGAATATTATCAAAACTTTTTTCTTCCGACAAAAAGCTTTTGATAATCTGATACACTCCCAGATATGGCAGGAATCCCCCTGCAACGCTGATGACAGCAAACAAAACGGACGCTGTCATTTTTCCTCTGCATGGCTTTGCAAAAGAAAGCAGTATTTTCAGCCAGTTTTCTTTTTTCATTTTATGATTTTCCTCCTATGACAAATAGTTCCTCTTCCTGATTTCCTGTAAGATAAAAAAATGGATTGCCAGTGTTACCTGACCACCCATATTTTATCGTGTTTTCCTGTGCAATTCCGCTCTCTAAAGACTATATCATACCATTTAGACCAAAGGTATTCCGGTATTCCAACGGGGATTTTCCCATTACTGCTTTAAATGCAACTGCAAATTTGCTTGGACTGTCATAACCAAGGCAGCCGGCAATTTCAGTCACAGTCATATCTTTTTGATTCTTAAGCATAACAGCAGCCCTGTTCATACGGTATACCCTCATATAGGTATTAATCGGACTTCCGTATACATTCTTAAAGCAGTTTTTCATGGGAGTGAGCGGTATATCAAAGCGTTCTGAGAGTTCTTCCTGAGTAAAGTGCTTTTCCGCATTTTCCGTCATCAGTTTTTGCATGGCTTTTATCTTCTCTACCTGGCTCTTATAAAAATACGGCTTCTCCTCCTGGTTTTGAGGCAGTTCCAATGCATCCAGATAGAGTAATAATTCAAATATTTTTATCTTGAAATAAGGGAGCCGGATTTTCACCGGAACCATATATAATTCACTGAAGATATGTTCGATGGAAGGTGCGTTGTGAATTATCATAGGATGTTCTCCGCCGCAGTATTTCTTTTGCAGAAAAGCAAGGTTTACAGGGAAATCCTTCATTTCTTTTGGCAGCGCTTCGGCAGCCAGATCCATATCAAACGTAATCATAAGCCCATGGTAATGGGATAACGGGAATTCAAAATGCCCCTGATGTGAAATCCTCCGATCCAGCTTTAAATCACCTGCTTCCACGTAGGAATATGTCCCCTGGCCGGAAAGATATTCAAGCCTTCCCTCCCTGCAATGGTCAATACAGAGCAGATTGCGGTTAGTAACAAAGGTGGAATCACAAAACCCCATATGATAATCATTATAGGAAATCGAAACGCCGGGAAACACCTGATACATTGTCATAATACCTTCACCGGATTCATTTTTCATCTGATAGATACAGCATTCTTCCGTTTCCATCAGAGGAACCAGCTGTGACTCTCCCAAAATTATATTTGACTGCATTCTAACTCCGCCTTTCTATGTTAATCCCCATGCATTTCGCAAGCTCGCTTGTGATACTGCCCAAATAGAAATTTGAAAAATGCAATGCATTTTTCAATCTATCCTCTTTAGTTACTTTATCTCCAATACCCTGTCACAGGCACACTGCATAAATTCCCTGTCATGTGTCACAACAAGTATAATATGGTTTGCATCAGCTAACTGTCTGATAACCTCCGATACTGCTCTCATATTGACATAATCCAGGCCGCTGGTCGGTTCATCAAAAATCAGGATTTTTTTTCCTGACAATATAGCAGTTGCTATAGCAAGACGCTGCTTCTGACCGCCGGAAAGCGCCATAGGGTGCTGTTCCAAAAAAGGAAGAAGCCCTAACTTCTCAAGTACACATCTTATCTGCTCCTCTGTATGCTCTCTGCCGGCCATTTTGCATTCTTCCAATACACTGTCTGAAAAAAGCTGATGGTTCACATCCTGCATGACCAGAAAACTCTGCTTTCTTCTTGACCTTGCAGACATTTCTTTCCCTTCCAAAAAGACCTTTCCGTCCCTTTCCCGTACTAATCCGCACAGGCAGCGGATTAGAGTAGTTTTTCCAATCCCATTATAACCGGTAATGGCAAGAATTTCTCCGGGAATGGCAGAGAATGAGAGCTTCCCAAAAACCGGGGGAGCTTTTTTATACCCGCAGGAAAGCTCTTCTGCAGACAGTCCATCCCGTCTCCCGCCAGGAAGAGCTTGGGGAAGAGTCACTTCCGCCTGTTGGATGCTTCTAAGACCCATGGATATCCGTGCGTCATCTGTCAGTTTATGAAACTCTTCTTTGGAAAACACACAGAGAATCTTCCCATTCTTTAGATAGAAAGCCCGGTCAATACAATCATATAAAAAATAAAGCCTGTGCTCTGCAACAATTACCGTATGTCCTTCCCTTTTCAATATACCGATTTGCTTCCTTAACCTTTCAATCGCCTGGGTATCCAGATTCGCAGTAGGTTCATCCAATACATAAACAGCCGGATTCATTGCATACACGGAGGCAAATGCAAGGGTTTGCTTTTCTCCCCCCGAAAGGCTGAAAATATTTCTTCCAAGGAGCTTCTTAAGCTGAAGTTTTTCTATTGTATCCTTTAACCGCTTTTTCATTTCTTCCGGCGGCATACCTTCATTTTCCATTCCGAATGACAGCTCGCTGTCCGTATCCAGATTAAAGAACTGGCTCTTTGGATTCTGAAACACAGAGCCCACTGATTTTGCCAGTTCATACAATTCCGTACCTGCCACATGCCTCCCCGACAGAAATACCTTCCCTTCCAGATTGTGTTTTTCACAAAAATGCGGTATCAGCCCATTAATCAGCTTTGTTACAGTCGTTTTCCCGCATCCTGACTCTCCGCAAAGCAGGATGCATTCTCCCTGCTTTATGTCAAGATTAATATTCTTTAATATTTTTTCCTTGTTTTCATAGCCAAAGGATATATTTTCAATAGATACCATAACCTTACTCCTTATTTTATCACAAAAGCTCCTGCCGTGAAAAGCAGCCCGATAAATCCGTATAAATAATCCGGCAAACGGAATTTTATTTCTGTAACACTTGTCTTCCTGATCGGATTCTCAATCCCCCTGGTCACTGCTGCAGCGGACAATTCTTCCGCTGTTGCAGTTGCCGATATCATGAGGGGAACAATAATTGCTTCTAATTTATCCGCACTCCTTATGTTCCTAAGCTTTATTGCATCTCTAATATAATGCACTTCCTCTTTTATAGCCGGAAAATACCGTATCGTCACGGATATGGGAATAATCAAATTTTGAGGAATACGCATTTTTCTCATTGCCAGAATAAACTGCCGTAAGGATATTACTTTTATCATGAAAGCACCTGCCATAAGACACGGAAACATCCTTCTTGAATAGTTAACCAGAAGGGTAAAGGCCGTAGTTATTGCCTTAGGCGCAGCCGGAAGCAAAAAGTATTGCAGCAGTAAAATGAATCCATAGGTAAAAATCCACTTAACAGCCATTCTATACTGTCCCATAAACAACATGATACACCCTAAAAAGCATATCCAGCCAACCTCTATCCATATGCTGCTCTGAAAAAAAGTAATCAAGTTTGCAAATATCAGCAGCATAAGGCAGGTTCGTGGATCCAGCACCTTAATTACAGATTCTTTTTCTTTCATGTTATACAATTCCCGCCTTTATGAAATGCTTCTGGAACATCTTTTTGCTGATTAACGATCCTGCGATTGCCCCGATAACCGGTGCAAGGAATAATACCAGCAGCATAGCAGGTGAGGAGAGTTTTTCCAGGGTAGTTATGTATTCTGCCGGCATTCCCTGCTCACTGATTTGTGATATGAATTTATCATGCATAAGCCAGATTGGCAGGGGAGAACCGGTCATTCCAAGCGAAAAACAGATAAAGGCAAGAAGATTTCCTTTAAAAGTGCTATAGCCGCTTAATGAACGAACTGCTTCACCCAGAATACAGCTGGCAGCAAAAGTTACTAGTATCACAACTGTGAACATGCCTGTAACAAAGTAAATCAAACCTGTTATAGTTCCCATTAAAATAACAGCTCCCATCTTTTGAACCTTTGAACACATAAGCATAAATGGAATTCCTGTAAGCAATGCGATAAATCCGGGCATGAGTATCCACATCATGGGATGCAGTCCGCCCATAAGCATAAAAATAAAATTGATAACAAAGTAAATTGCGGAAAAAATACCAATTGTAATGAGATCCTTTCCTTTTAAACTTCCCTTACCTGATGATTGAGCCATTTCTAATTCCTCCTACCGATTAGTTTAAACTAACTATTGTTGAAAATAAAAACGCCGTAAAAGCGTTCCCATTTTCAAATAGTAATAAAAGAAGTAAGAAATATCTGTCCCGATTAGACTTTTCTGTCCCATTCAGACATGGTTATTTTATGTTTCCAGGTATATACAGTCTTATGTGAATTTCTTGAATTCAGTTCCTTACTGCTGGTGTCCATGACCGGCATATTCGTTACATTTTCTAAGCGGTCAAGCTCTTTGCGCCATCCCCCATCTGCTTCATTTTCGCATATACCGCACCCTCTTTTCTTCCACGGAAAAAGCACGCATGACTGCAATTCCACGAATATATTCCAAGCATAGAAATGAACCAGTATGTCTTGACACACACTGGTTCATCTCCGAATTATATCCATTTTCTGTGCTTTCTGAATTTATGCCTCCAATTGCAGTATTCTGGTACATGCTTCTGCCATCAATTCAGCGTCGTGGGTAACGACAAAGATTATTTTACCCATTTTAGCAAGCCTCTTCATAAGTCCTGCAACAGACAGCATACTCTCATAATCCAGTCCGCTTGTCGGCTCATCAAATATCAGAATTTCTTTCTTACATATCATACTGACCGCTACCGCAACCCTCTGCTTTTGTCCTCCTGAGAGCGTATTCGGATGCCGGCTGCGGTATTCTGACAATCCCAGCTCCTGCATTGTCTTAGCCGCCAGTTCATAATCCGGATTTTGGATACCAAAGCTGCATTCATGTTCCACACTGTCCGCAAAAAGCTGGTAATTCACATCCTGCATTACCATATAGGAATGGGACAGCCTGGCTTTTTCTTTTAATGCAGTATTATTCCAGAGTATTTTTCCTGCCAGAGGCTTTAACAGTCCGCAAAGCGTTCTTGAAAAAGTTGATTTTCCAACTCCGTTATGTCCGGTTACTGCAATGATATCTCCTGTAAATGCCTTAAAATCAAGCTTGGATAAAACTACTTTTTTCCCATATCCAATAGCCAGGTCTTGAAATTCCAGCATTTCTTCCTTTTTTCCGCTGCTTTTTCCGTCAATACGCAATAATCCCTTATCCTTTTTATGTTCCATAGAGCGTAGCCCCATATGCTTCCGGTCTTCCATCGCTATCTTAAAAAATTCTTCTCCTGTCCATGTATGCTTTAATTCTCCTTTTTCAAGGTAAAAAATACGGTCTGCAAGCCCTCTTAGGTAATAGATACGATGCTCTGCAATGATAACTGTTTTCCCCTGCTGCTTTAACAGCGCTATATGCTTTCGCAAATCATCAATTGCATCTTCATCCAGGTTAGAAGACGGTTCATCCAGCAGGTATATATCCGGATTCATGGCATAAACGGAAGCAAATGCAATTTTTTGTTTTTCTCCTCCTGACAGCGAAAAGATGCTTCGTCCAAGAAGCTTCTCTATTCCAAGCTCCTCTGCTGTCTGATTAACTCTCTGCTGCATTTGCGTCTGCGGTACTCCATTGTTTTCCATCCCAAAGGCAATTTCTCCGTCAGTATCCATATTGAAAAACTGTGTCTTTGGATTCTGAAATACAGAACCTGCTTTTTCTGCTATCCGGTAAATCGGTTCTTCCGAAACTTCCCTGCCATCTATCCAAACTTCCCCGCTTAACTTTCCGGGAAAGAAAGCAGGAATCAGCCCATTGATTAACCTCGTAACAGTAGTTTTTCCACAGCCGCTGCGTCCTGTAAGAAGAATACACTCTCCTTTTTTTACCGTAAAATTCAAATCACGCAGTTTTCCCTCTCCTGAGCCTTCATATGCAAAGGATACCTGTTTAAATTCAATCATAACAAGCCTCTCCTTATCAACAATCCTATAATGAAATAAATCAGGATAAAGCAAACTGCCAATACATCCTTTACAGAAAAATTTATTTTTGTCAGGCAGGTTCTCGGATTTGGATTCTCAATCCCACGGGTTACCGATGCAATCGATAATTCATCTGCCGTATTCGAAGCTGCCATCATCATGGGAACATAGAGACATTCTGCGGTCATAACCGGGTGCATAATTGTCCCTTTTAACGAAGGAGAAACATCCCGCATTTTCATGGCATCTGTTATAGAGTTCCAGTCTTCCTTTACAACCGGCAGATAGCGCATCATAACGGCAAAGGGAATGACAAAGCTGTCGGGCATATGTATTTTGTAGAGTGCTGCCATAAATTCGCCCGTTTTTGTAGTTGCTATCATAATTCCCGCCATAAAACCACAGGGATACACTTTATTTACAAGTCCAAAGAACGCTATGAAAATAGCCTGCCATATTCCTGTCAAATGATAGATGCTAAGCTTTGTAGCAAGAAATATCAAACAGTAAGCAATCAGTCCAAAAAAAGTATAACGGTATTGCCCTGACAGCAGACCGAAAACTGCTGCCAGAATAACCAAAAACAATTCATAGGTAAGAGAGGGTGCAAACATCGTACACAGCACACACATGAAGAGCAGAACCAGCTTTGTACGCGGATCAAAACGGATTGCACTCATGCTGTGATTCCCGCCTTCTCAAATTGTTTCTTTAAAAGCTTAAGCCCGATTATGGCACTAAAGGCTGCAACTAAGATTGTTCCTCCCAAAATCACCGCCAGCATCCAATTCTGTGCTGCCGAATTCATGGTATCAATATAGCTTTTTGCTGTTCCCCCGTTCAGCATGTACTGGCTCCATGCTTTTTTATCCGCAAAGTAGCAGATATAAGTCCCTGTTGCACCAAGACTGATACAGATATAGGCAAGAACATTAAAAACCTTGCTCTTATAATTTTTACTTCCGGCAATAAGGTCTCCTGCAATCCCGCCGATAATATAACCAAGATCCATCGCCCAGTGCATTCCTGTTGCAAACCAGATGACGCCGCACAGGATACCCACAATTGCAATGGGACCTCTTTTGGGCACTTTTGCAATCAAGAGCATCAATACCGGACCGCCTAAAAGAGCCGAACCTAATGGCATATAGAAAGTAAGAACAGGATTTGGTGCAAAAACAATACCTCCTACTAGCATTGTAACAAAAAACAGTGCCGTAAAAATCCCGGTTGTGACAAGATCTTTTACCGTAAGACCTTTCCTGTTATAATATGACTGGCTCCTCATAAGATTATCCTCCTTGTGTTATGCACTACGATTGACGTTATTGCAATAACATGTTATTATTTAGTTAGTCGTTTCTAACTCCCATAACAAGATAGCATAATCAAATTGCTGTTTCAATATCACCCTCTCACTTTCGGCTAATCGTGATGGTAATACGTCCGATTGAGGTACACAAAATAATAAAATTTATAGCAAATCATAGTTTACTATTCAGGAAAGAGGTTAACATGAAAGATAGCCTGAATGAATTTTACAGCTCCCTGCTCACAGAGCGTGGATTTCTCCCGGTACCTTCCGGATCCAAATTCAGCACTTTGGGGCAAACCTTTGCTTTGTCTTCTGAAACCGGCAATGGCTACTACTGGGTTTATACGGAAAAAGATTTATTTGATATTAAGATACATGATTTTTATTTCCATGAAGACTATATATTTGAATGTAATATGCCGGAATGCTTAAGTGTTACTTATTACTATTCCATTTCCGGGCACGAATTAAATCCCTACCGGCGTATTAACGCAAACTGCGTCAAAAGCTATCTTGGCGGATATACTCCCTATAAAGCAATGATACATAAAAAAATACCGGTTAAATCCGTGGGCATCGAAATCCTGCCGGAATACTATAATAATTATTTAAAAGAAAAATATCCTGCAGAATATATCAGCCCTTATAAAGCCTTTTGTGCAATCGATGAAACTTCCAGCTTTCCTGAAATGACATTTCTCTTAAACCAGGTCTGGGATTACCGGGGCAGCGGTATCAGTGCCAAACTCTTCTACGAAGCCAAGGTTGCTGAAGCAGTTTCTCTTGTGGTTGAGCGTTTTCACAAGCTGTCTTCTTCGCCAAAGCATCTCTCCAAGAAGGACCTGGAACAGCTTCATAATGTTACCGCCTATATCAACGACCACGCAGCTTTTCCTTTACCTTTAGACCAACTGGCTAAGATTGCCTGTATGGGAATAACAAAGCTAAAGCAAACCTTTAAACAGGTAAACGGCTGCACTATTACAGAATACATCCAGCAGCAGCGCATGGAGCAGGCTGAGTTTTTGCTATCCCATACGGATTTAAGCATCTCCCAGATTTCCCAGACGGTGGGGTATTCTAATGCAAGCCGTTTTGCAGAGCTATTTCAGAGAAATGTAGGCATCCTGCCCGGAGAGTACCGGAAAATTATGAATTAACGGCTTGCAGATGTGGCACTGCCATGCCTTCCTTCGTACACCTCAAGTTTGTGCCGAGGATTTCGCAGGCACAAACTTGTGCGAAATGTTTTTTGATTCACACTAACACCCATGCATTTCGCAAGTTTACTTGCGAAACTGCCTAAATCAAAAGTGAAAAATGCTTTCTATTTTTCACACTACTCCCCAGGAGGCTGCTTCTTTTCTTTCGCTTACAAACCTCTTATAGATACCTTCTTCCTTTATTAATTCATCGTGCTTTCCCTTCTGCACAATACGTCCATCATCTACTACCAGTATCTGGTCTGCATGGCGTACTGTTTTCAGGCGGTGGGCAATCATGATAACTGTTTTATCTCTGGTCAGCTGCTCAAATGCCCTCTGCAGACGGTCTTCATTTTCCGGATCCACATTTGCAGTTGCTTCATCAAAAATGATAATCGGAGCATTCTTTAAAATAGCTCTTGCTATGGATATTCTCTGCTTTTCACCGCCGGAAAGGGCGAATCCATTTTCTCCGATTACCGTATCGTAATTCTGGGGCAGCTGCATGATAAACTCGTGACAGCAGGCTTTCTCTGCCGCTGCTATCACTTCCTTTCTGGTTGCCTTTGGATTTCCAAAGCGGATATTATTTTCAATTGTATCCTGGAACAGATACACATTCTGAAACACCATACTTATCTGGCTCATTAAAGATTCCAGTGTATATTCCCGTATGTCTGTTTTCCCTATGCAAATTTTTCCACCATCTACGTCCCAGAATCTTGCAATAAGGCTGCATATTGTTGTCTTGCCGGAACCGCTCGGCCCGATAATTGCAGTCATTGTTTTGTCTTTCATACTGACACTGACATCCTTTAAAATCTGACGCTGTTCATAGGAAAAATCTACGTGCTCTAAAATAATATCATGGGTCTCTGGCATTTGTTCTTTTCCCTTTTCATCCATAACCGGCGTATCATCCATTTGATTTGCCTGCTCAATAGAGCTTCCGCAAACACGAAGAATTGCTACTCCATGCCCCGCAGACTCTATTTGTTCAAAGATAATAAAGGATATGACAATAAACATAAGCGCATAGGTAAGCTCCATAGTTCCGTCAAAATAAAACAGCAGGGCAGCCGCCATCATGATTACACTGAAAATTCTTAAAATAGATTCCTGCATAATGTTATACGGTGTCAGCAGCTTTTCCATGGCAAGGTTGGTATTTTTACTGCTCTCGATAGCACGGTCAATCTTTTTATCATCTATCCTGGTCAAATTAAAGGACTTTACAATACTCATTCCCTGAATTGTTTCCAGAACTTTTTCTACAAGTTCGGCTTGTGCCTTCTGCCTTTTGGGGGCAGTATTCCGTGATTTCTTCTCCATGGAAGAAGTCACTATACAAAACAGCACAATCCCAACCACTGCAATTAGTC
The DNA here is from genome assembly GCF_900143645.1 of Anaerocolumna xylanovorans DSM 12503. Taxonomy (GTDB): domain Bacteria; phylum Bacillota; class Clostridia; order Lachnospirales; family Lachnospiraceae; genus Anaerocolumna; species Anaerocolumna xylanovorans. The sequence continues at coordinate 95,704 of NZ_FRFD01000014.1, forward strand.
CCATTCTCCAGTCAAAAACCAGCATGTAGGCTGTAAATACAACGGTGGTGATAAATCCGCTTAATGTCAATACCATAACCATCGGTGCAGTCATCTCCACATCAGAAAGAACCGTTGTGCAGATACCGGTAATATTACCAAGGCTGCTCTGGTTAAAAAATCCCATTGGTATCAGCTTCATCTTATTGCCGATATAGACCCTTTTATTGGCAGCCATAAAATAACCTGCATGTGTCTGCTGCAGCTGTGAAAAATAGTTTGTGGCAATCTTTCCCGCAATGCTGATAACCATCAATATCAGAATATACCATATTATTTTTTTATCCACAGTTTTCGATACCAGCGCCTGTATTGTCAAAAAAATCGCACCAATCTGGAGCATATGGAATACAGCATTCAAAAATCCCACTGCAACTGATTTCTTAATGTTCTTTTGTTCTTCCCCTGCAAACCGCCAGATTTTTTTAAATATCTCTATCATGCCTCTTCACCATCCTTTACTCCAATATGTGCTTCCCACATTTTCCGGTAAAGCCCGGATTCTTCTAACAGCTGTGTATGGGTGCCCTTTGCAGGGATACTTCCCTGATCCACAAGCAGAATCTGGTGTGCACCTGTTATAGTAGACAGACGGTGTGCTATTATAATCAATGTTTTTCCCTGCACCAGCTTAGAAATAGCTTTCTGGATAACCGCTTCATTCTCCGGATCAATATACGCTGTCGCTTCATCAAGGATAACGATTGGCGCATCCTTTAACATTGCTCTTGCAATCGCAATTCTTTGCCTTTCACCGCCGGAAAGATGTGCTCCTCCGCCGCCTACAAGGGTGTCGTATCCATGTTCCAGTCTGCGGATAAATTCGTCACAGCCTGCCTTCTTTGCAGCCTCTTCCACTTCTCTGTCCGTAGCATTTTCCCTTCCCATGCGGATGTTTTCACGGATAGAATCATCAAAGAGGAAGTTGTCCTGGGATACATAGGCAATATTGTCTGATATCTGTGCAAGAGGCATCTCTCTGATATCTTTTCCGCCGATAAAGATATTTCCCTCTTCCACATCCCAAAAGCCGGCAATCAGTTTTGTAATTGTTGACTTTCCGCTTCCGCTTGGACCTACAAAAGCATTCACAGTCCCCTGCCTGATTGTCAGGCTGATATCATTTAATACATTTTTCTTTTCCTCTTCATAGGTAAAGGAAACATGCTCCATCCTGATATCTGTTCCATTCAGCTTTACCCTCTCTGCCGGATGATACTGCTCCTTGGCATTTAAAATAGTCTCTATGGATTCTATGATAGTTCCTGTCTGGGCAAGCGAATCCACATAGTTAGAGGCCGCCATAATCGGTCCTGCAATTCCCATGGACAGGATCATTACCATGATAAAGTCGGAAGAAGATACACTCCCATTCATATAAAACGCTAACCCCAAAGGTAATACGCCGATTAAAACTGCCGGGCTGATATTTCGATAGCAGGCCGAACCAATCTGGGCACTTTTCATCCAGTTATAAAAGAAGCCTGCATTTGCATTGACTGCATCCACATACCCGGCGTAGGCTTCCTTCCCCTGGTTAAATGCTTTTATTACTTCAATTCCATTTACATATTCCACAATAGAATCATTCATTTTTTTGCCCACCTGAACCGATTCTTTATACTTTTCCGGATATGTCTTCATGGTGGACATCATAAAAACCATTCCTATCGGCAGCGTTACTACAGAAATAAGTGCAAGCCTCCAATCAATATAAAACAGGGCAGCCAACAGCACTAAGGGAGCAAGGATATTGGATGTCATTTCCGGGAGTAAATGTGCCAGTGTCTTTTCCATGCTCTCAATCTGATCTACCAGTATACTTTTCCACCGTCCTATGGATTGCTCCTGCAGGGTTCCCATAGACAGGTTGGATAGTTTATGTACACATTTATTTCTCACTTCAGCCAATACAGCAAAGGTGGCAATATGTGACTGAGCAATAGAATATGAGGTAAGCAGTACTTTTCCTAAGCTTCCTGCCAGGGCCAAAATAAGCCATGGGATACACTTCTTCATATCTGCCGCCCCCTCAATCAGCATAATAATAATTTTCCCCGCGCAAAAGTATGGGATAAATCCCGCTGCAACACCAAGGACTGCCAATACCATCGATACCTTTAATCTGGTGTGCTGCGATTTTGCCAATAACCATATTCTCTTCAACGGACTTTCTTTTCTTTGTTCCATAAATCCTCCTTAAGTTAGTTTCATCTAACCTGAATTCAAAATAAAAATGTGCCATGGCACATTCTTAGCAGAGCGTCTTATACATGTATTCTCTCTATGATTCCCATTGATAGATTTTTGCAAAACCCGCATAATAGAATTCTCTTAACTGTTTTGCATACTGCATGCCGTCTTCCTTTTTCATATTATGACGCACCATTTCAAAAATACCGGAATAGTAAGCACTGGTTACAATATGGAGAAATTCCGGGCTGATATTTCCATTGCTGATTACATCATCTCCTGTACAGTCCATGTATTTAACGGTGTAATCCATTTCTATTTCCACCAGTTCATTCAGAAAATCTGAAAACTCTGTGCCCTCAGCGCACTCAAGAAGCAGTTTGAAAACATCATAATGCTTATAGATATATTCAACAAACTGCTCTGCTCCAGTCCCGCTATACCTAAATACATTCTTTTTCTGATAATCCGCATCTCTCTGATGAAAAGATTCCTGCACCTCTAAGAACCAGTCTTTAAACTCTTCTACTACCGGAGCAACAATGGCCTGGAACAGTCCTTCTTTGCTATGAAAACGGGTATAAATAGAACTGGTGCTGGTACCTGCTGCCAGTGCTATCGTACGCAAAGATGCATCCTTAAATCCTTTACTTAGAAATTCCGTTTTTGCGCATTCATACACCTTCTCATAAACTCCCTCAATCTGCTTTGCCATAGTTTTTCTCCTTTGATATATTTAAAACAGTGTTTCATAACACTGTTCTGAATATATAGCTTTCTTCCTCAAATGTCAATATTTATACAAGAACTTTTCTATTAATGATAATTCTTCTCATTAGTATCCGTTAGATGGTAATGCAGGATGTAAACCACCAGCTTTTTACCGAAAGTATTATGGACGAGGTCCTGCTTAGCATGAATGACAGAAAGGATATATCAGAGGAAGAGAAAGAAAAGCGTTCGGCTTAGATTACACCCATATGCACATGGATTTTTTTATATCCCCTTTTTAGCAATGAACTTCTCCTATTTATAAAAACAATGTCCGCTATCATCCTGGAACAAAAATATTAACTTTTTAAACCAAGACTTATTTCTTTCTGATTTTACATCTGCCGGATTACAAAAATATAAAGCTTTATTTATAACACCATTTTTTAATACTTTATCCACCGCTTCTTTTGTACTTTTTGCTATATTCACTGAATAATACCTTTTATCCCGTATTGGTGAAAACTGATTCTTTTGGAACACAACAGACTTTATATTATCCGGGAACACATCTGATCCAACTCTATTCAAAACTACGCTTACTATGTTCATTTTTGCTTCTAAGCTTTGGTTTGTACATTCCGCTTCCGTAATTCGCTCTAATATTTTTCTTTCTTTAGCAGTAATATCATAAACATATTCATCTATATCAAAGTCGTCTGAAATGAATGAGGCTAATTTAATTTCATCAACTCTACCTGATTCGGAGGTTATATTATTCTTGTCTGACTTATTACTATTACCCTTTACTTCTATAGGTGTGGGTGCACTGATCACCGATTCCAGGCGGTAAATCTCACCTTGTATTAGTCTTCTGCTCCCTGTTTGAACGGAAACTTTTTGATTATTAACCTCCCACTTAGAGCCGATCAGTAAGGTCGTAGCTGTTAATAGTACACAGCCACTTAGTAGACTTTTTCTTCTCATCGTGTCTATCCTTTCTTTTATATTTCATATTTTATTTATTACTTTTGAAGAATCCCTTTGCTAAAAACTTATAACTTGCATAACAATCTCCTATTGGCGTTACACAATAACCTTTCTCCTCTTAAAGAGGAATGCGCATTCCGAAATTTATATAAAGCGTTTGCAACCGCTAATTTTTGTTCCATTTTATGTTGTTTATTTGATTTTAAAAAACTTACCTAATTTATATACTCCCTCATATGAAAGGTTGTAATTGTTATATGTAAAATTTATTAATCCAAAACTTCTGCTGCCACATTCAGGACATCTTAGTTCTTCTCCATAGATATCATTATGTACTCGGTTAATTTCACTCTGGTGAAACACATGATTACATTTTCTGCATTGGCACATTTCCTTCCTACGTTCTTCCTTGTTTAAAATATTATCACCCCTTTATAGTTATCTTTTGGTCTATATTAATGATTATATTGCGTTTTTAATATTTGTTGCATATTTTATTGTTTATTGTTTTCTTTTTATATTTCAACATTTATATTTATATATCCAGCATCATTTTTAAAAACTAATTTGATATTATTTTCTCTAAATAATATATCTTCTAATAAATTTATGCCTATAGCACTTAATACATATGCATTATCAAATAATGTATATTGAAAGTCATCAAAAATCAAAACGTCATCATTCAATTCGGCAGTCAATATATTTAATTCGTATGTAATATTACTCTGACATTTTTCAGTGACTTTATACTGTTTTACATCGCATAACAGATTATAATACTCCAATTTCTCGATTAGTTCTTCGGCTTTGTCTAACATCATTCAGTAACAATCCCCCTTCTATTATTTTACTTGTATGGAAGGCAGATTTATGTTAGAATTAAATCATACCATCCGACTATGGATTATGGTAGCTTATAGAAGTGCAGATAACTTTGGACGGTGTTCTGCACTTCTATTTTTATTTTTTATCTAGAATCGAACGTTTGTTCTAATTCATTCTATCACACTATTCTGTACTAATCAACCCATAATGTTGAATTTTATGTTGAATATTTTCTTTGTTATCAAAATATAAAGGTGGTTTCCCACCGTTATATTTTACTCTATTAATTCAAGTATGTCTTTTATTTGCAGCCTGAACATTCTTGTAGTCATATTGGAACCAAACTCATAAATATAGTTCTGTATTTCACTTTCAAATTCATAATCTCTTCTATTAACTTTATTATACAGAGCCTGCTTAAATGTAATACCTCTCTCCGCAAACTTGCTTTTAATATAATTTATTAAGCCGCTTCTGTATATATTAGTTCCGTTAAACCATCTGTTTTTGATGACTTTTTGGGCGTCCCGCAATCTTTTTCCTAAAACAACATCACTTGCAGGTAAATCTTTTGCTCCTGTGCTGCACACCTTAAAAACATAGCAACTTTCATCATAATATTTTTTATCTAAACGTTTTATTTGTTCAAGTCCTTGCGGATGATAATAATGTTCTTCGTTGGCTTTTTTCATCAGCTTAATAAACAAATCGTCAACCTTAACAATTCTTCCGGTAATTAATTTTACTGTATGTTCTGTCTCATTTAAGTCATCCATTTTTAGATTTGATAGTTCTTCAAATTCATTACCGAGTACACTCATAAAAATAGCGTATGAAATAAATTTTAATGAATAATCATCGAACATATCAATGTACTTATATAAAGTTTCTCTTGTAATAAACTTACTTTCTAAAAATTCTAATGGAACTATCTCTGCAATAAAAGGCTCCATTATTTTTCTGTCATAAAAGTTTATTATGTTGTTACTCTCCACCAATCCTTCTTTCAGACACCATTGATAGTAATTAGTAAAGTAACTAAGAATTAAAAATAATGTTTTACGTGATCTGGAATTAAAAGATTTCAATAATTTTACTACCTCATCCATTGTAAAATTACATAAATCCTTTTCAAACTGTGCTTCGATTTTTTCAACACTTATGAAGTATCTTCTAATAATGGGTTTCGTGTTGACATCATATTTACAAAATGGGTCTGATAAATAACTCTCTTTTCTCTTTCTTCCTTCTACAATATCAAACATTTCCACCAACCTCTTTCATTATTTTATTTAAATCATTGTAGTTTCTTGGTACCGGTTTATCTTTAATTACCATTGAATTTAAAGTAGTTTGAAAAGACTCATCAGATATAATCTTTATTATATCTATTTTTCTGTTCCTATTTTGTTTTAATAAGTAGATATAACAAAACCACTCTTCTTTACTGAATGGCGTATTATCCCTACCGGTCTTTACTATTATACGATTCAAACTTTCTAATAAATATTCACTTACTAATATTTTTTGATTCTTCTCTTTCACAACTTCATTAAAAAATTCTGGTAATAAATCGTATAAGTACACATACATATTGTCATCTATAGTTCCATGAAGTAGATAGTCTCCAGAAGTATTAAGATGATTAATAATATACGTATAGGGGTTTCCCACATTTAATCTCACAACTTGAGTTTCTTTAAAATGATTCTTTTTGTCCATCTGTTCAATGTATCTGTTAGCGCTTTTTGTAGACAAAAAAACAATCCTAAATTCACACGGGAAATTCCAATTTCCATTCTTAATTTTGGAACGTATCTCTGCTAAATAATTGTGAAATCCTTCAATTAAATCTAATTGTATACCTTCAGGAATAATCAAGTCTTTTCCTCGAATTTCAACGGTCTTCTCATTAATTTCCGGATTAATATTTATGGTTCCCTGCACCGGAAAATACATACCGTCTACCATTCGATCCTGAATTTCTCCAACAGACCTCCAGTTAACGTCTAGTTGGCTTACCGGAACCCCGTTAGATTCTATCACAATTAAATCCCTTTGTGTTTCAGGATTAAATTTAAGTAAACCAAGTTTAGCCCACCGATATACTTCATTAATGTCAGTGTGGATGGTTATATAATTGTAGGGATTTATATCGGTTAAGTGCCAGTTTCCATCCTTTATTACGATGTTGAAATTTTGTTCTTTCTTAGGAATTGGCTTTTTGAATTCTTTCATTTCTATCTCGGTAAAATACTCTTCCTCATTCAAATCACTTGAATCTAATTCGGTATAATTTTCTAAACATAATGCTTTAATGGAACTCATTAGTTTATACAGCATGTCATAAGACAATGTCTCAATTCGAATTATTTCGTTTAATATATCAACGGTTATATTATATTCAACGCGAAAGTCACGAAACATTATTTTTTGTAATTCTTTTACTAATGTTTTTGGATGCAAACTTATATCTGTTAATTGAGCAATTTTTTCTTGTAAGACCATTCGTAACTTATCCTGAGCATCTTTATTCCGCATACTATTCTCCTCCTACAAAGATAATACAACATAATAGTATCATTAAATAATATTTATGTCAAACACTTTTTGTTGCATTATATACTTATTATATTGATATGCCCTAGCATATTGATAATCATTATAAGTTTTTATTTCAGATATATCTTACAGCAATTGAATATGAACACTCATATTTATGTTAAACATGTCTTTATCAGATATTACGCCTATTTTCTCCTAAAAAGAGATTTATCCATTCACTAACACATTCACATGGTATAACACCATTCTGTATATTTGTTGCATTTATTACACATTAAAATATAATGCCACAAGAAGAATATGTCAATACATTTTTATATTTTAATTCATTTAATAGCAGTTCTGCCTCTTTGATTTCAACCGTCTTCCCTTTCAATTGCCGGTTTTGGCATATGTCCCCAATGCGTAACTTCCCAGGTACCAGGAACTTTTATACCATCTATATACCAAACCCAGATTTCTTTGCGGCCATGCATTTCCTTTACGTATTTAGCTGCTTTCGTTTGAATTTCAACATTCCAGTAAGGACTGTAGACAGTTACTAAATATTCTATACCTGAAGCTAACTTGGGCGGTTCTTTTACGTTAATATTTATCCAAGAAAATTCCATACTTATTCTCCATAACTTTATTTAAGAAAATTATACTATAATATTAATAACATATTCAATCATTTAGATAAATCATATTGATAACTTTAAAACTATTCCTTTAAGAAAAAATCACTTAAAAATATTTAAAGCAAGGATTAACAGAAATAATATGCAACATATATTGACACAGAAATAATATAATGATATTCTGAAAGTGTGAGAATAACTAAAATACAATGTTAAAGGAGGAATGACTTATATTAAAACAAAAGTCTTCGCAGAAATTTATATTTAAAATTCATTCCACAAGATTAAGAAAATCACGTTGGGATTTAGAATTAGATATAAAAACAGCAATGTTAGGAGGGGAATTAATTTCATTAGCTGACAGTACCGTTCTTCGATTCATTGATGAGTTAAACGGATTTGAAGATAACGAAATGAAAGTAAAGGAATTAAAGGATAAAATAAAACAGGAAAGAAAGACCGGTAATAAAAAACCTTTAAAAGAATTATATGAGCAATTAAATACGCTTCAGTTTAAACCAGATTATATGTGTCTCATTATAGATAAAGGATCGGATTATTGGCATGCTTACAAAAATGGGTTTAAAATAAACGGGATAAAATATAAAAGACTGCTTGCTACTACTGGCGGAGTGAAAGGTAAAACTATAGTTTTTGTAAGTGAACGATTAAAGGATGCCTTAAGAAATAGAATTGACAATGGAAGGAATTTAAAAAAAGAAATAATACCGGCTAAATTCGGAGCATATGAAGCTTTAAGCTGCTCCTCTTCTGTTGTTGTTTCGGATCCATGCAATATTTTAGTCGTAAAAGATTGCGAAATTGACATTGTAGATGACGTGATTGCCTTAAATGACTTTAACGAAGGAGAACCAGAAATATTATACAAAAAGAATGAAGTGATACCTAAAAATGCAAGTGATGGTTTTGGATTGATGCTGCCATGGAGAGCTGCCAGATGGGCCCTGGATTTAGGAATAGATTATATCCCGTCCGGGTTTAATACAAGGGCATACGCATTTGAAAAGGGAATGTTGGTTACCTTTGACTTCATTGATTTTGCAAAAAAGCATAATAAATTTATAACTCATGATGCCTGGGGGAAAGAAGTTGACATTAGAGATTATGATGTTATTTTAACTACTTCTATGCTGAAATTATGGGATAGTTATTCCAGTTTTGATGACTACATATATAATTGCAAGAAAAACAACTACAAATTCTGTATTTCTAAAGTATGCCCGGAGGCATTGGATAACGAACGGGATTTGAATTATCAGTTTATACAAAGTTACAGATTGACTGATGAAGACATTCAAGAATTAATACAGCCTACGATTGATGAAATAAAAGATATCTTAGGAATGGATTATCGGAAAAGTTTATTGTTTTTAAAGGGAATTGGGCTTAATAGTGATAATATAAATATTTATGATTCAGATTTTATTACCTCATTAATGATAGATAAAAACATGATCAACGATCCTTATGTCAGAAACAGAATCCATTACTTGATTAAGAAAAGAATAAATGAAGCCAAAACCGGGGTTGTTAAAGTAAATGGGAATTATCAGATAGCTTGCGGAGACCCCTATGCATTATGCCAGAGTATTTTAGAACTGCCTGTTACCGGTATTCTTAAAAAGGGAGAGTTTTATTCTAAGTATTGGGCTGATAAAAATATCAACGAAGTTGTTTGTTTCCGTGCCCCAATGACATGCCATAATAACATTCGCAAATTACAAATTATTGATAATGATAATATCAGATATTGGTATAAATGGATTAAAACCATGCTGGTTTTTAATTCATGGGATACTGCTACCGATGCTATGAATGGAGAAGACTTTGATTCCGATCAGAATTTTACAACTGACAACGAAATTCTTTTACGGAATACAAGAGAGTTACCTACGATTATGTGTGCGCAGAAAAAGGCTGATAAAAAAATTATTATGGAAGACGATTTAGTTCAGGCAAACATCGATAGTTTTGGTGATGACATTGGGATGTACACCAATGGAATAACCGGTCAGTTTGACATTCAATCGCAATTTGATATCGAAAGTGAAGAATATAAGGTTTTGGGCTATCGAATCATGTGCGGGCAGCTATTTCAACAAAACGCAATTGATAAAGCAAAAGGGATAATATCAAGGCCAAGACCCTCTGAATGGTTTGATTACAGATTTAATGAAATAAAATTAAATGATACCGAAGAAGAAAAAAGTAAAAAAGAATTTAATCAAAATATCACCGCAGATAAGAAACCTTATTTCATGCGTTATATCTACCCGCAATTAATGAAATCTTATAATGATTATTTGGAAAGTTCAAATCAAAAATGTATTTGTGAATTCAAATTAACTCTAAATGAATTAATAGAAAAGCCAAATAAAACTATACAGGAATGTGATTTTTTAGACTATTACGAGAAGCGTATGCCGGTAAGTAATTATAATTGTATTGTTAATAAGATATGCAGAATACTTGAAGATCAATTTGACAATTACTTAATTAACTTTAAATCAGACGCAGAGTTTGATTATTCTATTCTAAAATCAGATTCTACCTATACTAAGCAGCAATATAAAACAATTAATACTCTGTATAAAGAATATTGTGATGAACTACAAAAGCATCAACAACGGGCAAAGAGAGAAAGGCTTAACAAAGACGATATTAATGAAACAAGAAATATATTAATGCAAAATTTCATGCAAAAATGTTTAACTGCCTGTCCTGATGACAATGTATTAACAAATATTGTTTTAGATATATGTTACAGTTCAAAAAAATCGAAACAATTTGCCTGGGATATTTGCGGCAGAACTATAATAGAAAATCTATTAAAACAAAATGATTATATGATCTGGTATCCTAAAGAATCAGATGAAGGCGATATTGAATTTAATGGGAAGAAATTCATTATGAAAAATAAGAAATTGGAGTGGAAAAATGATTAGAATATTATTAAATGAGAAAATATATGCTGAAAGATTATTAGAACAAGATACTCTGGATAGGAAAGCAACATTTGATTTGCGCATTCTGGCAAAATATCTTTATTATGAAAGAAACCTGACTCCAAATAAAATATATCTGGAATTAATAAAAATAATGGAAGAAAAGTATACTAATTTTTCTTTAGCGAAATGGCAGCCGCTTTTATTGGATTTATCAAAAAATGCAACAAAATATAATCTCATAGAAATTGAATACATACCAATTACTAAAAACGAGTTATTAACTATTGATAATGTAGCAAGTAAACCCATGCAAAGATTAGCATTTACTCTTCTTTGCCTTGCAAAGTATAGGAATATCATTAACCCCAATAATAATGACTGGGAAAATTATGAATTTAAAGAAATATTCAAAAGGGCTAACATACAGGCTACAAAGAAGGAACAGGGATTTATGATTCATGACCTAAGAAATACCGGACTCATAAAGATGAATAAGCTTGTTGATAATTTAAGTGTTAATGTTTGCTATATAGATAAAGAAGCTTCAGAAGAAGTTTTAAAGATTATGGATTTTCATAACCTGGGATATGAGTATTTAGTATATTGCGGTGAAAAATTCATTAGATGCAATAAATGCGGTACCTTAGTAAAGCAAAATAAACAGAACAATAGACTATACTGCAATGAATGCCAATTAGAAAAACAATTGGAATGGAACAGAAACTATATGAAAAAAGCACGCGAATGATAACTGTGGAGTTTTTTCAACCGCACTAAAGCCTGTAAAATCAATACTTCCAGACATCATGACATTATTTCTTATGTGTATAATAAACATAATATGCAACATATATTTCTAATCCGAGTGTAATATATTATCTTAGAGCAGAGGGTGCGGTCAATTGCTACGCACTCTTTTGCTGTCCAATTGGACTCAACAATTTATAAGTGAAAGGAATGATTAACCTGTTTTTAATCCGAAAACATGAAGCCATGTATTTAAGGTCGAAGGGAGTTTTTGTGCCGGAGTTTAATAAGACTCATAAACAAAAATACCTCCTTGTAGAAAATGGCAGAAATGAAAAGTTATTAGAAGCTTATAGAAAAAGCTTGAGCATTCATTAGCTCACAATAAAATAATAAAAATACTAAACTAAAAGGTTGGTGCTGCTTTTGATGATTGATGAATTAAAGATTTATAGAGGTGACGATTTGGCAGTTAGCAAAAATATTGTTCTACACCAGCCAACTCTTAATGAAATTTGTGATTATGGAGAAAAAGAATATTTCCATATGGTTTCTACTTTGACTTCGGTTGGCGCAGATTTAAAGTGGCAGCTTGATAATATAGGGATTGATTATACGAAAATAGATGATTTTGAATTATTCTACAAATTATTTATCAAAATGTTTACAGTCCGGCAAACCAGCATAATTTTTGGTGATACTCTGGACTTTACCAAGTTTGAGTTATGTACCAATACCTTAAACAACGAATTATGCTTAGTACAGCAGATATACAGCGAGGAAGAAGAATCCGAAAATATAGTAATTGATAAATTTACTTATTCAGTAATAACCGATTATTTACGAAAAATCCACGGCTTTAAAACAAATGAACAATTGCCGGCGAATGAATCCACTAAAAGAATACTTATTGAAGATGACAGAGATGCTTATTTATTAAATAAAAATAAAGAGCATCACTCATATTTATTAAATTTAATATCGGCAATGATAAATTCCGAGGGATTCAAATATGACCATACAAAAGTATGGAATATGAAAATAAACGCTTTCATGGACAGTATAAAGAGAATATCGAAAATCAAAAATGCAGACTTGTTACTGCAAAGTGGATATTCGGGTTATGGCATTAATTTAAAAGAGATAGACCAAAAACAATTAGATTGGTATGGAGAACTCAATTGAGTTTTTTATATATAATAAAAATCAAAATCTTAAGGAGGAATAACAATGTCTTTTAATCCTAATGAATTAGTATTAGAAAAAATCCGCGCCGTAGAAGAATATGACGTCGCAACCAACGAATTACTGGGTAGATATACTCAGATAGAATCTCCCACTCTTGCTACTACCGCAACTGGTACAAACGTTGTTGATAGTATGGGCAGTTCCATTATGACATTCTATAATGCTCAGTCTGGAACATTCGGATTCACAAATTCATTATTCAGCTTAGATTTGGCTGCAAGTCAGCTTGCATCTGAAAAAGCTGTTGCTTCCGCATCCAAAAAACTCACTATGCCTGTATCTGAAATTGTAGATATCAGTGCAGATAATAAGGTAGTTCTAAAGTACGCTCCGGTTGGTACTCCTGGTGCAGAGGTGAAATATGTTAAAGTAATTAATTCAGATAATACTTTTGGGGAAACCTATGAAATTTCCGCTACTGCCGGTGAAGGGAAGTTTACATTAGATGTTGCTACTAAAACGCTTACTCTTCCTTCCGGAGTAACTGGCCGAGTTTTCGTAAATTACACCAAGGAAACTACAACCGCTGTAAAGATTACGAAAACAACAGATGGTGTACCGGAGGTTAGATCACTTCTTATTCATGCCATTTTCCATGATCCTTGCAATAAGAATATTGTTTATTCCGGAGCTATTTGGTGTCCCAGAGCACAGATCGATCCTACAAACATAAGCATTAATTTAACATCTGAAGGAAAGCATGCAGCTTCTTATGTTTTACAGAAAGAATATTGCGCTAAGGAAAGTAAATTGTTTGAAATTATGGTTTCTGAAGATTAATACATAAGAGGTGATTTGGTGCCAAAAAATCAATATCATAATTGTGCCATATGCGGTGCTAAGTATCATTTTTGTTCAGGGTGCATGAATGTTAAAACTTATACCCCCTGGAGGACTATTGTAGATAATGTTGAGCATTATAAGATTTTTATTATTTTAAGAGATTACAATAATAAAAACATAGATAAAAGTACCGCAAAAAAACAATTGCAAAAATGTGATTTGAACGGATTGGAAAATTTTGTTGCAGAAGTAAAAGTTCTTATTGAAGACATTCTTTCTTATGAAGAATAAATGAAATAACCAAAGCAGCAAATCAAGAAAGTAATCCGCATTCTAACAGTGTGAATAGTATTTTATACGATAGGTATGTAAAATTCGCACATTACGAATTTTACATACCTATTTTTTTTACAAAAAAGATTTGAAAGGAGTTATTTTTTTGAAAGCAATAAGTGAATTGACCGGAAAAGAATATGAAACAGATGATTGTCATTTCTTTGGTAACGCAAAACAATCAGCAGCTTATAAATTATGGGGAGCTGCATTGATAGATTTAATTGCGACAGATGAAATGCGTTGGATATTTGTATTTACAAAGGCCGACCATCAAAATTTAAAAGCAAAATGGAATAACAATAAGATGTAGGAGGCAATTAAAATAAAACTATTAGCCTTAGATCAAAGCACGCGATTATCCGGATGGTGTGTTATGGATAACAGAATTTATGATTCAAGCGGCGTACTTTCAGTCGAAGATTTACATGATACATCAGAAAGAATGAAGTTAATGTATAACGAAATCAAGGAATTAATAAATAGAGTGAAGCCGGATATTGTACTTATTGAAGATACTCAATATCACCAAAACCCAGCAGCATTTAGAACATTATCACAGCTGCAGGGTCTCATAATGGCTTATTTGTTTGAATTTTATTTACCTTTTTATATAGTACCTGCTACCGCCTGGAAAAGCTGCTGTGGCATAAAAGGGGCACACAGAACAGAACAAAAAAAGAACACTCAAATTTATGTAAAAAATACATTTGGTATATCAGTATCGGAAGATGAAGCAGACAGTATTGGAATCGCAGTATACGGAAATCAACATATAGAGGCCACAAACAAGTAGGCCTTATTTTTATGAAAAATTGGAGGAAATATATGATTAAAACAAATCCCGGATTAAAAGAAATTACAATAGATATTAGAGGTGCTATAACAAGATTTATTACAGATGGATATTTCACAGAATTCGAAGATGGAAGTATTGAATATACGCCATATTTTAGAGATAGAAATGATGTGCTGGCATTTGCACTATTTGCACTAGACGGAGTTCAGTATGAAGATGGTGATGATATATTTGAATCTATAATAAAAGATGAAGAATTAGCAAATAAATTCAAGCTTTATAAAAACAACGGCAATTACCAATCTATTACTGAAGATATTTCCGATATGGTTGAATTTAAGAAACAGCAATTATTACATAAGTCAAAATTAGATGAAGCATTTGAATCCCTTAATACTCTCCTTGGGACTATGAATGAGAAATTAAGTCAGATCGATGCTAAGAGTATGGAGAAAGTCATCAAGAAATTCAACATTAAGGAAGTAATGAAGGAATATCAAAAATCTGGTGCCGGTGATGCTGTTAGAGACAAAGTAATCCAGGAGCAGGCCCAAAAAATAAAAGAATTAACAAATGAGATTTCAGCTCAAAGTGTATTGACTGATAAATAAACTGATTATAGCTATTATAAAAACATAGCTAATTTAAAAGGCCTCTCTCCTGCTGCCAATATATGGCGGTGAACTGGATGAATATTAGCACCTAACCACTGTTACTTCTAAATTTTATCCTGCATATGATAGCAGAAAAATAAGCAAAAATAAATCCTGCCTTTATTTTTGCTTATTCTCTACTATTAATATATCACCGACTTCACATTCAAGTATTATACACAGTCTTTCTAAAGTTTCAAATTTAATCGACTTCGTTTTACCATTACAAAGATTCCAGAAATTCGCATACGTATATCCCACTTCTTTTGCTACATCGGTGATACTTAATTTTTTCTCATATATTAAATTTATTATGTTTACTACCATATAACAACTCCTCTCGACTATAGTAATAGTCTAACATTATATCCTAAATCTGTCAATTTTATGTGATTTTCATTTTCTATTATAATATATATTATTATCAGTTTTTTATATTGTTTTCAATATAATTATTGACAAATAACTACTATGTTAGTACAATCATAGTATAATATTGGGAAGGAGTGGAAATAAATTTTAGAATTATGTAAATATATAAGAAATAATGCTATAAAAAGGGGGAATTTATACGGATTACGAAGATGTTGATATTTTTGAAATGCTAGAAAAACTAACAATGTTAAAATTTTATCGCGGAGTGCAAAATTTTAAACTAACTATAATCGATGATTATTCTGAATATGTACATAATACATTTGGACTGGAGTTTAGTGTTGATGATGATATTGTAACAATTTTCGATTATGATACGGAAACACTTCAAGAAAATTATATTACAGGGTTCATACTTGATAATATGACGAAAATTGTTTTCACTAAAAATCAATTTGAAATATATTTAAATACAGGCAAAATCATAATTAATATTATATAACTGACTAAGAGCTATTTGTTAAAACAGATGGCTCTTTTTTAATTGAACGCGCCCTCTTTTCTGTGGGCGTTTTTTGTTTACAGAAAATGTCTACCCAGAGAAAGGAGATAACTATAATGGACACAGTACTTTTGCAAGCTACCTTAGACATGCAGAAATCTCAGCAAGAAATTAATAAACAGATCAAAATACTAAAGATAGATCCAGTAAAAATGAACATTGATTTGGATAATAAGAGTGCTAAAAAAGGAATTGCGGAACTATCAAAGGAAAGTAAAGTTTTCCTGGAACAAAATAAATCTATTCTAAAAAATACAATAACCTCTTTTATGAATGACAATCCGGCTTTTAACGGTGAATTGAAAAATAGACTATTAGAAGTTCAAAAACAAATAGCTTCTGCAGATAATATAAAGCTTAGCGGATTGGAGAATGAATTCAAAAGTGTTACGGCTGAAGCCAAAGCTTTTGGCAAAACAGGAGATACATTCTTTTCAAAATTCAAAAAAAACATCCCCCAGATCTTAAGTGACCTTGGCTCAACAATGATTAAACAAATGATTTCCGATGTAGTCAATCTGGATAAATCTTTGGTAAACTTGCAGATAGCTACAGGTTATAACCACTCACAGGCAAAAGAATTACTCGGCACATACATTGATTTAGGTCAGCAGTTAGGCGCTACCGGAACAGAAGTTGCTGACATAGCTTCAGATTACCTTAATCAGGGAAGAACCGTCGCAGAAACAAATAAACTGGTAAAAGACTCGTTTATACTTTCAAAAATAGGAAATATGGAATCTGCTGATGCAACTTCCTACCTTACTACAATTATGAAGGGATATAATGTCGCTGCTTCAGATGTAATTGATATCATAGATAAACTGTCTGCCGTAGACACTGCATCAACTGCTGACCTTAATGGTTTAGCAGAAGGAATGAGCAAAACTGCCGGCAGTGCCAAGAGTGCCGGAGTAGAAATAGATAAGCTTGTCGGCTATCTGGCTGCTATTAGTAAAAACTCCGGTGAATCCATGTCTTCCGTCGGTGATGGATTAGATTCCATTTTCTCTCGTATGGAAAATATAAAATCAGGCAAATTAGCGGGTGCACAAAATAATGGAGAAGACCTTTCCAATGTTGAAACCGTATTAAAAGGTTTAGGCGTTAATTTAAGAGACTCCACTGATGGTTTCAGAGATTTGGATGATGTTTTAGATGAAGTAGCCGGTAAATGGGACACTTATGGGGAAACCAGCAAAAATGCATTGGCAAGTTCCTTTGCAGGCACGAATCATATGGAAGAATTTTTGGTACTAATGTCAAACTATAGAAACTCTGTGGAATATGCAAATACTGCTACGAGTAGTTCTGGAACAGCTATGGAGCAATTCGCTAACTATGAAGAATCCGTAGAGGCCAAAACAAAGCGTTTAACTGCATCATTTCAAGAATTCGCTAATAATACACTTGATAGTGGGGTTGTCAAGGGATTTCTTGATGCAACCAATGGAATAATTCAATTTGCTGATGCCATCGGAGCTTGGAATATTGCTTTACTTGCTGGGTTTATTGCATTAACGGAATTTTCAGACAGTGGACTTTCCAAATTATTTCTATCTCTTTCGGAAGGTATTAAAAATTTCGCTTTATCTGCAATAGGTAAAAGAACTGAAACAGCTGCAACAATAGAAGGAACTAGCGCAACACAAGCAAGTGTATTATCTAAAAACGCAGAAAGCTTATCGATAGATGCTAATACTTTATCTCTCAATGCAAATACAATTGCTACTAACGCTAATGCTGTTGCAAGAGGAGAATCTGCAACTACCAACTCAATATTATCATCTGAAAAGATGACTGAAGCAGCAACTGAAACAATGAATACTGCATCGGTAACAGCTAATACAGCTGCACAACAAGCTAATGCATTGGCTACAGGCACTGCTACGACAGCCACTACGATGCTTGGAACTGCGATGAAACTTGTTCCTTTGCTTGCTGTCGTTGTTGGAATAACAGCAATAGTGTCAGGAATCAAAGCACTTGTAGATTCTATTGAAACTGCTGATGAAAAAATAGACAAAGCAAATAAAATCGTTACAGAATTTACTTCTAACATAAATGATATTACTAGCCATAAAAAAAATTTAGAAGATTTAACAAATAGTTTTAATGAATTATCCAAAGGTGTTGATGAATATGGTAGAAATGTATCTCTAACCGCCAGTGAATATGAAAAGTATCAATCAATCATCAAGACTATAACAGACTTAAATCCTACATTAATTACTGGATATGATGAGGAGGGAAATATTCTTGTAAAGAAAAACGGATTAATTCAGGATTCTATTAATTTATTAAAAGCCGAATATGATCAAAAAATTAAGAATATGGCTAATTTTAGCAATGTTGAAACTGTAATAAATGGTGCAGTTGGTGAACATCAGAAAGCTAAAAAAGCACTTAATGAAATAAATGTTCCTGATGACTTAGCTTATTCTGGAACAAAAATTAATAGTGACGGTAGTACTGATTCCGGTTATATAAATCAGATTGATACTTATATTGCTGACGTTATCGGTAAAAAAAGATCTGATTGGGAAAATTTGTCTGAATACATAGTCAACAATTATGATGAGATATATGCTAATCTTGACAAAATCACTGCACGAGCCGGACAATCATCTAATGGTTGGCAAGGATTAGATAAAAATCAATTAAATTCACTAGTGTCTTACTTTCAAGAGTTAAGAATAGCTATTACTGACATGGATACGGCATCTAAATCCGCTGATTCTACTTTGCAATATGTAGCTATGGCTGAAGAAGCTTATAATAATTTATCGGATGCTCAAAAAAATTTTATTTCAAGCTATATAAATGGAATTTCAATTACAAGTGATACTACAGAACAAGACATAAAAAGTATTAGAAATAATATAATTGGTCTTGTAAGCACCTTGACATCTAGCGATAGTGAAGTAGGAAATTTAGCAGAACAATTATTTTCTCTCGATGAATCTGCTATGTCGCTGCAAGAGTACGAAAATCAAGTAGATTCTTTAATCACGTTAATTGCTAATGAATTAAAGGTCGATCCGGTAGAATTAAAGATTCAACTTGGTATTAATACGGATGAAGATCAACGGTTGCTAGAGAATATTAAATCAAAGGTATTAGAAACTAATGAAGAAGTTCAAGATTATATTACCACATTACCGAAATCAGACTTACTAATATTGTCCAAGTTAGACTTTAATCCGAGTGCTACAAAACAATCTCTCCAAGATGCAATAAATACATCTAAGGAAAGAGCAAGTCAAGAAGATAATAAAATAACTCTCTTTACTGATATCCAATCAACTGCAATAGATGATTTTCAATCTGCCATGTCAAAAATAAAATCTGCTTTATCAGATACATCATCACTATCTACTTCTGATATTCTTGATCTTATGCAACAATTCTCTTCCTTTGATTGGAAAAATTATGGAGTAACTGGCGTTGCTGGTGTTGGTGACATAACAAATGCATTAAGGGATTTAGCTAAACAACAATATGATGCACTCCCATCTGATATTGAAAGTAAAGAAGCACTTACTAAATTATATATTGATACAATTAGTACATCAGTAATTTCTGCTGAAAAACTTGCACAGCAGAAAGAAATACTGGCTGAAGCTGGCATAGATGCAAAAAACATTACTGCAGAAGAAATATTCCAATTATTAAGCGAAAAAACTGCATCTGAAGATACAAGAATTGCTTTAATGAATTTAGCCGCTCAAAAATTGAGTGTAAATAATGTTGCATTGTCCACTTCTGGTGACTTAACCAATTTGATATATCTAATGTCTATGGCAAACGCTACGACTGACGCATTAGTTGCATTACAAGCGGTAAAAGACCATAAAGTAGGAGCCGGTAAACCTGGAGATTTTGACAATTTAGTAAAAAAAGCTCAAGCGGAAGCTGATACTTTTCTAAAGAATTTTAACATTTCTCAAACTAACAAAAAATATTCTGGCAAAGATCAATTTTCAGATAAATTACTCGATGAACCCGAAAATGAGAGTACATTTTCTCAGCAGATAGACTGGATATCAAAATCTATAGATACCGCACAAAAAAAAATATCAGATTTTCAAGCAACTATGTCTGATACCGATTCTTATGAGAAACAAAAAGAGGATATTACTAATTTAATAACTTTGCAAAACGAATTGTCTGATACCTATTCTAAAGCAGCTGGCAAATATAACTCCTATTACACAGACGCTTTGAAAAAAATACCACGTAACTTACGAGCAGAATATAAAAAACGTATTGAAAATGGTGATACATTTGAAATAGAAGACTTTAGTGGTATTTCCGGTGATACCAGAGAACAGATTCTGAATGCAGTTACAGCAGCTCAAGGTTATTGGGAAAGTTATCAAGGTGTTTTGGATAAAATACAAGGTAATCAGAAGAATATTATTGAAAATAATGAAAAACTTAAAGGTATCCATGATTTAGAATATCAACAAAGCCAAAGCACTGTAGATTATAGAATAAGCAATACTGAAAATTCCAAAAAGAATATACTTAATACTATTGATGAAGCTGACGGTAAAGGAACTATAGATCAATATGAAAAACTAAAGAAAATTAATAACGAACTAATTGACTATTATGAAAATAAGAAGGAATTAGCTCAGGCAGAATTACTAAACACAGATAGTGAAGAGGAATATTCCAAAATCAATAAAGAACTTCAAGATGCTAAGGATAACATATCAACGCTAAAAAAGGAACAAAATGATTGGAATAATTCTATTTTACACATACCAATTAGTAACTTAGAGAAAGTAAATGAAGAATTACAAGATACTATTAGTACTTTAAACGATTTAAAGGATGATTATAATTCTGTAATCAGTGCTGTTACAAGTTCTTTAGATGATCAAATCAAATCTTATCAGAATGCTAAAGGTGAAGACGAAAAATATTATAATGGATTGATCAAAAATAAACAAGCTGAATTAGAAGCCTTTCAGGCTACTAATGATGCCAGAGAAAAAGAATTAGAGCTGCAGCAAGCGCAGTATGATTTGCAACGTGCACAAAACCAAAAAGTTAATAGGGTCTATAAAAAAGGCGAGGGATTTACGTATGAAGTAGATACTGATGCTATTAAAGAAGCACAAAGTAAAATAGATAGCCTCACTTATGATGCTATTATTAAAAATAAGCAAGATGAAATCAATGATCTCGAAGATGAAAAAGACAAGGTGCTGTCTTCCTATGATGTTCAAATTGATAAACTTAACGACATCAAAAATTCTTGGGATAATATAGCTGAAAATATTAAAAAAATAAATGATATGAATTTAGCTGATATGTTGCTTGGAAGCGGTTGGGAAAATAGGGTTTCAAATGGTGATACATCTGATTTTAATCTTATGGAAACACTTTATGGTTCAGTTGAAAAACAATTAGGTGATTTAGAAGCTCAAAAGGAATGTAACGAAAAAGCTATCCAGTCGTTAAACGAATATGCAAAAGTGTGGGAAAAAACTGAAAGTACAATTAATGAAGCTTACAATAAAATTCAAGATAAGGTAACCTCCACTTTAGATGAAACGGGTGCAACTGAGGCTCGTACACAAAAAACCAAAGATTATGCTAATGAATGGGAAAACGCAAAAGCGACTGTTTCAACAGCTCTAACATCTATAGAAGACTCAATGCTTGTCACCAAAGATAACGAAGCGATAATATTTGATGAAAGAATAACAACAGCCCAAGCCTTTGCAGAACAGTTTAAAGCTATCGCACAAGAATGTGCCAATGCTCTTGCTTCAATTCAGACTAACCTTGAAAAAGCTAAAACAGCTCAAGCGGAATTGGATAAGATTAATTCAAGTCCCCCTCTCTCTGCACCTTTAAAAGCTTCCATTGCGGCAACAGCTATTGTTTCTGCAAAGAAACGTCATTCAGGATTAGAATTGGGCTATGTAGGAGAAACTCCTTCTAATCATCAAGCTGACACATTCAAAATGCTTGCTCTTGATAAGTTAAAACCAGATGAGTTTATTAATGTCCTGAATACAGGTGAAGGTGTTATAACTCCCGAACAAATAGATAACGTAATGGCTAACTATACAACAGTTTTTAATGCAGGAGTTATTTCTGGAATATCACCGCTGAATAATATGATTCCTGATAATTCCAATTCCGGATTTTCTTATTCTATAGGGGAATTACATTTGCATGAAGTTCAAAACGTTGATAATTTAGCAGATGAAATTATATCTACGTTTGGTTCAAAAATTAATCAAAAGATTCACCGATAAATTTTTGTATTAGGCATCCATTATAAGAGGATGCCTTTTTTGAAAGGAAGGGAAAATGGGTAAAGCAACAAAAGCAATTGAAGAAATGCAAGATGCTATTTTACTTTCAATTAAAAAATTAATAGCCGATTCTGAATCGGTAAAGGTTATTAAATGTCGTGTAACGGAAGTAATAGACAGCAATAAATATAAAGTTTTTAATAATGGGAGTATTTATACAGTTAAAGCCAGATGGACATATAATATAAATGATATTGTTTATGTAATGGTATTGCCAAACAACTATAACGATATGTTTATTATTTATTAAATCATAGAAAGGAGTGATTAAAATAAAACCTATTATTTACAATATATCTGCATTTGATGCATTACTGGAACATACAATCACATTTATATACAATGGAAACCAACCATTTAGTAATACTTGTATTATAAGAAATAATACTACAAATATAGTGGTTTACCAAAATACACAAGAAACATTACAATTAAAGCATATTATACCCTCTAATGCATTAGCCAACGGTGCCCTATATAATATTAGTTTGTATATAACTGACCAGAGTGGAATCGTATCCGAAATG
This sequence comes from Anaerocolumna xylanovorans DSM 12503, assembly GCF_900143645.1. Classification (GTDB taxonomy): domain Bacteria; phylum Bacillota; class Clostridia; order Lachnospirales; family Lachnospiraceae; genus Anaerocolumna; species Anaerocolumna xylanovorans. The sequence continues at coordinate 118,987 of NZ_FRFD01000014.1, forward strand.
TCAGACGCAGTTCTTTTTTATTGTTATTCTACCCCCTCTTTTACAATTGATAATTTAATTCCAAATCAAGTTGTTAGGAATTCCTCTTATGAGATTACGCTAACATATAATCAGCCAGAGGGAGAAAGCTTACAGTATTTTCAGGTATTATTATATAACACTAATAAAAATCAAATTTGGACGTCTGGTGTCAAATATAATACAAATACTCTTTCGGCTAAGTTGAGTAGTTTGGAAGACAATGCCGTTTACTATGTTAGAGCTACTGGTTTAACAATTAATGGAATGGAGTTAGATACCGGATATATTTATTTTAGTGTTAATTATGTTCAGCCAAATGTTTATGCTCTTATTGCATTGGAAAACTTAAAAAATGAAGGTAGTGTAAAAATACAAAGTAATATTATTGCATTATCTGCGAAATGTAATGGAGGTGCTCCTAAATATATAAGCAATGATTATATAGATTTATCTTCTGGTAGTTACCTATATTTTGATGAAGGATTTTCTTTAAATGATAATTTTACAATTAATATAAAAGGTTATGGATTTAATTTATTTTCTACTATATTAGAAATGACAAATGGAAATGATACAATAAAATTACTCATGGGAAGAGGTGTATATGAAAGTGAAAATAATGGTCAGAGGATTTATTTCGAGTTAAATGTCCCAAGTGCATTTTCATATTATACCATAAGGAGCAATTATATAACCGTTTTTGCTGATGTCGTTTCTATATGGATTCGCAGAAAAAATAATGTGTATGATGTATATGCTGAAGTTTTATCTACAAATAATGTTGTTGATGGCGGCTCACCGACAAGTACTGATTATTATATAATAGATGGCGGCTTTCCAATGAGTAAAGATACTTTAATGGTTGACGGTGGAAATATATCGATTTAGAAAGGGGTGTAATAATGGTTTTATTATCAGGATTTTGTGGGGATAATCATAGTTTTGATTACACTCCAACAAATATAGAAAATTTAAATTATTTAAAAGTAAGAAATGGCGCTTACGATGAAGTGTTTATGTCAAAAACAGCAGATATTGAATACAAGGAAGAATCAAAAAATTGGGATTATGATACTTTATTTTATGCATTATTTCAAAACAATTTATTTGCCGGTAATGTCTCTTTTACAGCAGATATTGTATCAGCAATGCGGATTAAACGACGTAAAAGCAGCGAATACAATTGGGATACATTATTCGAAATACCAATAAGAACCAATAAGGACTTTGCATTTGAAAGATTCGATAAATATGTGCGAGGTAACACAGATTACGAATATTCTTTAGTGCCTATAATTAATTCTATAGAAGGAAACCTAAGTACTTCCTCTATTACTGCGAATTTTGAGGGTTTCTTTTTTATTGAGAAAGATACAATAATTTGTGCCATGTTAAATACAGAATTATCTCATCAAAGAAATAATAATGGAACCACTATTACTACTCTTGGAAGGCAATATCCTTTCAACATAAAAAATGGGAATGCAAATTATACGAGTGGTTCATTGAAAGCAACATTTATAGATATGATTGGATGTGATTTTGATATAAAAAATGGTTGGAACTTTAGAGAAAAAGTCGATAATTTTCTTACCAATGGGAAGCCTAAAATATTTAAAAATGCTGAAGGGAAAATGTGGATGGTATCAATTATTGACTCTATACCACAAGATTTTTCACATCATTGGCAAATGCCTATACATACAATAAATTGGGCAGAAATAGGAAATGCAGAAAATGTAGATGATATGTATGACAATGGATTTATCGATATTGACAGCAGATTAATTTAAGGCGGTGATTATATGTCAAATTATATTATAAAACAACAAGATATAGATATTCTTCGCCAATCAAATAAACAAATATTTTCGAAAATAGAATTACTGAATCATAATTTTAAAATTATAGATTCAATTGAGGGTAATTTAATTAGCGATTCTTTTTCGATAGATTCAAATTCTACCATTAGGCGCACTTATAACTGCGAGATTTATTTAAGCGATAAATCTTTAGTAGTTGGTGCAAATAAAAAAATATGGATTGACAAATTTATTAGACCGTATATAGGAATTATTCATCAGCGTTCAAATGAAATAGTTTGGTATTTAATGGGTACCTTTACTTTCAATGACAACACCTACTCTTTTGATTCTACATCGCGTAATTTATCTATGAAATGCGATGATTTGATGTGCACATTAAATGGAGATAGAGGTGGAGGAATGGAAGGATTAAACATTAAAATTGATGCAAACGCTTATATCCGAGATGTTTTAGTATCATTAATGAAAGATGCCGGTATGGCCAAATATCGTATCGAAGATATAGGTAAGACAATTCCACATGATTTAAAATATGAAACCGGAACTACATATTACCAAATATTAAAAGATATTGTCGAGTTATATGCTGGATATCAAATGTATTTTGATGTAGAAGGTGTTTTTGTAATAGAAAAAATACCGACATTAAAAAGTGATGGTGTTATCTTAGATGAAAATATAATTAATCCTTTGATTATATCTGAACAGACTAATAACTCCTTTAATAATGTATATAACGTTACACAAGTCTGGGGTTCTACAATTGATACAGATTATTATAGCCAAAGTTCATCTTCTATTGATGGGACAGCTTATACTGCTATCGTTGATAAAGTAATAGATCAATTAGATAATTTCAAGAAATATAGTGTAAAAATTTGTATAACTAATAAAGATAATCCCACCATAAACTTGAATAATTTAGGAGCAAAAAAAATTGTAAATGATAATGGGGAAGGCATTCCTAAAGGAAGATTATTCCCAAATACTGACTATGTTTTTAAATATAGGAAAGCAACGGATGATTTTTTATTATTAGGACAGTATCAAGCATATGGAGAATTTAAACAAACAGCATCTGATTGCATATTTTCAACTACAAATTTGAAATATGAAATTAAGCAAGTTTTATCATTCGATAATCTAGAATCTGATGATTTATGTCAACAACGAGCAGAATATGAAACATGGTTATCTACAAGAATGCAGGATTCAACAGCACTAAATATGGTCTGTATCCCATTTTTAGATGTAAATTCAAAAATATCATATACTTCATTTATAACGGAGATGACCGGTGATTATATAATTAAATCAATTAGCGGTTCTAATAGTGATTTTACGATGAATCTTACGATGATTACATTTAGTGAATTATATCCAGATATAGTTGGTAATACATAATTAAATAGAAAGGAGTGAAGATATTGGAGACAAGTATAATTAAACTGAAAAAAGGCACTACTTTTGAATGGAAAAATTCTACTAAGATTTTATCTGTGAATGAATGTGGAATAGAAGAAACCAGCGATGGTAAACTCTTACTGAAATTAGGAGATGGATTAAATAAATTCGACTCACTTCCATTTGTGCAAGATCCATATCGTAATGTGAAAGTAGTTGGTTTTGATAAAAAAATAGCTGATTATATTTGTGATGGAATAAGAGATGATGCAGAGTTGCAAAAGGCTATTGATGATTTAGACATTGCTAAAGGCGGAAGTATTTATGTAATGGCCGGTGAATATCACTATTCAAAAGCAGTGCGATTAAAATCAAATATTAAAATTGAGTTTAATAAAAATGCAAAAATCAAAATGGACGATCAAATTTTATCTATTATTACTTCTGATGTAAATGTAGGTAATACCACTGTTTCTATATCACCTAATGATATAAATAAGTTTCAAATCGGAATGGAAATAGGATTCATTCCAGACAACGTATTAGGCTATCGTGCAGGAGAAGATGCGTGTGTGATTACTGATATTAAAGATAATATAATAACATTTTCAATTTCTGCAACAAAACATCATTTAGAAAATGTCACGAAAATAGTTTCTCTTAATAGTTGCTTGGTTGCAGTAGATACAGTAACTACTACCCTTCATGATATTGAAATTATTGGTGGAAATTTTGATGGTAACAGAATAAATAATCCTATATGGGTTAGGGATATGCATCAGAATGGGATTATAACCGGCGGAGTACATAATCTTAAAATTAAAGATGTAAAGATACATAGTTTTAATTTTCAAAATATACATGTCAGCGGAACAATATTAAATGGTAATAATATAGGAACTGTAATTGAAAATTGTATTAGCTACGATAGTTCTGCATCCGGAATTACTTTAGATACTATACCAGAGGAAGTATGCATTATTAATTGTATCAGTTACGGTAACGGAAATTCCGGATTACAGTTGGTAGATGTAGATAAATGTACCATAATAGGCGGCTATTATAATGACAATTCATTTTGTGGAATTCGTTCAGCCCATGATGATATTCCCGTCACAGAAAACAAATTTATCGGGGTAACTGCTGTAAGAAATGGTCGCGGATTTGGCATTAGAAACAATTCCGGAACGATAATAAGTGGATGCAGTACTAAAGATAATAAGGAAGCTGGAATTTATCTAGAGGAAGACTGTATTGGGGTTCAAATATCTAGCTGCTTACTCGAATCAGAAGCTGTCGGAATCAAGGAATTAGAAATCGGAACATCTAAAAATGTTATATTTAATCCAATTTTTATTAATTGTATTACCAATTATTCTTTATCAAACGCTGGATTATTAGGAATTACCGATGGAATGTTTAATAGCAATAAAGTCGGAAAATTTAATAGAATAATATCCGATTCTATAAATAATCAATTTCAATTTGCAGAAAATGGAAGGACCAAATGGCATGCAGAATCAGTTGGCGGAATATTTAATCTTGTTGAATCTGGTGTATTAGAAAGACTTATAATCGCAGGAAACGAAACCAATTTACAGTCTAATTTCAAAACAAGAAAATTTGGATGCAATGGCAAAGAGAGTCAAGGCAGTGTTACTGTTAATCCTGAATTACCAACAAATATCACAACTGTTGATGCAGATACTTTGAATAGAACTAATGCTTTATTAAACCAGATTAGATCTACCCTTATCAATTGTGGGATATGTTCTTAATTATAAAATAATAATTACCAATCAATTCAAAGTCTTATTAATTAGAAAGGAGGAATTAACATATGTCAGTTTTATATCCAGAGTTGACAAACACAAAATTCCCAGATGAAATAGATACAATAAATAATTTTGTAGATATAACCCTTAGTACTCTCCCACTCGCAAAACGATATTATGAAAAATATAATTCAGGAGATATGGAAGGTGCTAAGCAAATATTAGCAGATAATCCAGATTTAAAATATTCGTATATTGGTGCTGCTACATTAAATCCAATTGTAGATTCAATTAAAGCACTTGAACTTTTTTATACACAAGATGTTCAAGAATATTTAGTTAATATAGTACAGCATAAAGGTGCTTTTTCTGCAAGTGCAAAATATAAGAAATATAATACCGTTAGTTATGTACATAATTCTGCTTTAGAAACATTTATGTGCATATCAAACAATACTCCTATCGGTATTATACCAACTGATACCTCTTACTGGGTTCCTTTAACTATGAGGGGTGAAAAGGGTGAGGCTGGTATTGGTCTAACAGCTTATGGTGATTGGAATTCAATTACTACATATCCCAAAGATGCGCTGGTTGCTTATAACAATGCATTATGGGGTGCAAAAGTTTCAAATACAGCCATAACTCCTTCAGTTGATACTATAGCTACATGGTATAAGGTAATAGATTTTTCATCTGATTATGCCGCATACATAGATAAAACAACAGGGGTTCGAAGAAAATTAGTGGTAGATAACAATAGAATTTTTTTAGAAGAGGTGATGTGAAATGGCAATTGGAGATAGAATTGAAATAGCATTGAAGTCTGATATACCAACTCAATTACCAGCTAATGGTGGTATAGCTGAAACAATTAGTACTACTCTTCCTATTACTAAAGGTGGAACTGGAGCTACAACAGCTGGAGGGGCACTAGTAAATTTAGGAGCTTGCCCAAGAGTTTCAAGGGCAAACTGGGTTGGTAATAGTGATACGATGGTAGTCGGAGAAATAGCCTGGAGAAATTACGGCAACAGCCATACTATATTTGATGCTTCCAGCTCTACTACACCTAGCGGTACAGCATGTAATCCTTCAAACTCAACCAATGCCTGGGCACTAGGCTATCCAACTTTAATGGGATTTAATGGAACCTCTACTCATGGCGTTAGGGTAGATAGTGCCAGAGTTGCGGACAGTGCCAGTAATATGAGTTTTGGAACCAATGATTTAGCTCCTGGTGTATCTGCATTATCTCATGGTTCATTTTACTTTATGTATGAATAGGAGGTATTTATGGCAAAAGGAATGTATGTCGGAGTAAATGGTGTTGCAAGAAAAGTTAAAAAGATGTATGTCGGTGTGAATAGTGTTGCAAGAAAAGTTAAAAAAGTTTATGTGGGAGTTAATGGAGTTGCAAGACTTGCATGGCAAGGAACTGTACCAGCTGGACAAGTTACCTTTACATCTTCTCAGTTATGGACAGTACCAGAGGGTGTTAGTAAAATTGATATTTTTTGTGTTGGTGGAGGCGGAGGTTCTTTGTCTACAGGTGGCTCTAAATATACTGCAATCACTGGTGCTGGAAGTGGATATACATCAACTGTTAAAAATATAAACGTTGTACCAGGTCAACAAATTCCTATAACTGTGGGCGCTGGTGGAACAGTAATAGAAACTAGTTCTTCTCCTAGCTATGGAAATGCAGGTGGTCAGAGCGTTTTTGGTTCATATTGCCATGCAAATGGAGGAGAGGGTGCCATGAATAATTCTAGCTATAACCACCCTATGTGTTTCTACCGTACCGATTCTAGTTCTTTACCCCCAAATCCAGACAAACCAAATAATTCAAATGGTGGTTCTGGAGGTGGCGGTGTAGGACTGGCATATTATTATGATAATGGCGAAACATATGTACCTATAACAATGTCCGGAGGAGTAGATGGAGCTATATCAGCTGCTTTTGGTTCTTATGCAAACAATACATATTTATACTGGTGGGGACATGGGCAAGGATATACAACTAAAGCTTTCGGAGAAGCTCAAAATACGCTATATTCCACTGGCGGTAGTGCAAATGCATCAACACCTCAAACTCCAAATACAGGCAATGGTGGAAATGGAGGACTTTCATATATCTGGACAGTAAATCCTGTTTATGGTACATCAGGTCAATCAGGTATAGTAATAGTCCGTTGGGCAGAACAAGAACAATAGAATAGAAAGGAAAAATAATATAGATGTGGTGTAATCAAATATTTAGCTTAATTAAAGATAAAGAAATACAAAATATAATTGTTTGTGATAATTATGAGGTCGCAAGTCAAATAGCACGATTCCAATATGGAGATGACGCTATTGCTATAGATACAACGCAATATCCATTAGGTGTAGGTTGTAAATACATAGATGGGTTATTTTACGAAGAAGATGGTGTTGCTATTATTAATAGAACTCTTACCGCGGATGAAGAAGCTGCTATTGCAAAAAAGAAGGTCGAAGCACTTGATGCCCAAATTAATCCTCAAATTAATTTTGATACATGTACTTTAGATGAATGTAAATTATGGCAGATTTCTTTAAGTAAAAAGAATCTTGAATTGTACTTAGCTGAACATCCTATTACTTCTAAGTGTCATGGTGGAGCAGAAAAACAGTATACAATCACAAAAGATAAACAAACACTACTTACACAAGAAATTATGGTAGCCCAATTAGCAGCACAGCCAGAAATAGAATATCGATCTAGTTGGAATGCAACTGGGGAAGAGTGCACCTATGATTGGACAATCACTGAATTGCAGCAACTTGCAACTGAAATGGCAATTGTTATAAAGCCTCTTATTAGTAAGCAGCAAAATATGGAAATTTCCATAAATTCCAAACAAACCAAAGAAGATATATTAACAGTTGACATTACATTTTAAAAATCTTGAATACTTTTTCTAGACTATTTGGAATTTTTATTTATTTAGGTGATACTGTCTCCCGCTCTCTGATAGAAATTATTTTAGATGATTTCCATCAGAGAGGTTCTTATAGATAAAGGCTAAGCTTGAGTGAATATTAATAAATAATTCCATAAGCTCCAATAATGGCTTAAATATTATACCTCTCATCTTATTTATTTCCAATTTAGAATGAAATTAATTAGAAAGGGGAACGTGATGTGATATGGAATGGTTATATAAGAATGCAGGACTTATTATAATTATATGTATTGCTTTAATTAACATTGGGGGATGGATTTGGTCTAATTTTAATAAGCTTTATAAAATCAAAAAAGACAACGAAAAATTCCATGAGACTGTGGTAAATCATACAAATCAAATAGATGATATGTCATTGATGCATAGAAAAGACTATGGGAAGTTAGATATCAAACTTGATACTATATCTTCTACACTCTCTCATTTTATAGAAGAAACAAAGAAAGATAATCAAGTTGCTTTACGAGATAAAGTATATGAAACATATAAACTAACTCTTCAAAAAGGCTATATACTGGAAAAAGATGCAAAAAATTATCATTATGCTCTGGAACGTTACAAGGCCAACCAAGGGAATAGTTATGTTTGCGAGGAAATTGAACCACGAATGAAAGATTTCAAAGTGTTCAACACCGATGAAGAGGCTGTTGATTATTTTGGGAAAGTAAAATGAAATTCTAACTAATAAAAAAAATTAAGGAATTCGAAGCAATCAAGAAATGAATAAGGTTACTATCATTGAGCCAACTACAGGCTCTTTTTTATTATAAGGAGATATCTTATGGATATTACATTATTTTTAATATTATTTACAGTTTGTGAGGTATTGACTCCACTTGTTGTAGAGGGGATCAAAGCTGAATTTAAAGGAATTGGAAAGTCATATAATGCCACCCTTATTGCATTAATTGTTTCTATTGTAGTTAGCGGGCTGTGCGGGATATTCGCATATATGGCAAAAGGAATTGATTTTACTGTTGTCAACGTATTTTATATTGGATTCCTTATGGCAGCTAATTGGCTTGGCTCAACATTGGGATATGATAAGATTAAGCAAACTTTGACAAATATAAAAAGTATAGATGCTACTGACGTAACCAAAGAATGATTTTAGCTTTTTATATTGTGTTTCAGCTTTGAGAGTGGTGAACTTTAACAACTTACTGCTCTCATTTCCCATGCCTAGAAAGGATAATTTCATGTTACCTATAATAAAATACTTAACTAAAACTAATTATACGGCAATGTCAAGCAGAAAAATTGAATACATAGTAATACATTATGTGGGAGCAGTTTCTTCTGCGAAAAATAATGCTATCTATTATAATTCTGTAAATAGAAATGCTTCCGCCCATTATTTCGTAGATGATACCGCAATTTATCAGGTTGTTGAAAATAAAGATAAGGCCTGGCACTGCGGCGGAGGCCTCCAGGGCACTGGGGGGCATAAATTCTATCAGCTATGCACAAATTCTAATAGTATAGGGATTGAAATGTGTTTAGATAAACCCATGCATATATCAGATATTACTATTAAAAATGTTACAGGACTCGTCCAATATCTAATGAAAAAATACAATATTCCGGAATCAAAGGTCATCAGGCACTATGATGTAACCGGAAAACTATGTCCAGCCATGTATGTAGATGAAACAAAGTGGATGGCGTTGAAGAAAATCTTAATAGGAACAAAGGAAGCCGCTTCCGCTATAGTTCCTGCTGTTTTCAATAATTCCGGTTGGTTAAAGCGATTACAGAAAACGATTGGAGCCAAACAGACCGGAATAGCTGATGAACAGACATTAAAAAAGACTCCTACTGTTAAGCGTGGTGATAATAGTGAGGTCGTTAAACTTATACAAGAGAAGCTCAAGGAAATAGGATTTAATCCTAATGGTGTTGATGGAGATTATGCAAATGAACCATATCATGGTATGTATAATGCTGTAATCAACTTTCAAAAATTTAAAGTAGGATTATTAAATCCAGATGGAGAATTTACTTCCGGCAAAAATTCCTGGAAGGTATTATTAGGGATTAAATAATTTTCCTTTTCATTCAAAATTAAACCCAAATTCTTGTTACTATTTCTCTTCTTTATGAAAAAATAATCCTCTTGAAATGATTAAGATTAAAAGTTATATATCATTTTTTGTCCCCTAAGACCGGTTAGCTTGCACCATGCCGGACACACAACGCAAAAATGCCCGGCTGAATAAAGTCAGTCGGGCATTTTTGCGTTGTTAATTTTAAAAGATGAAATATATTTTGGTGAGTAGAGCCTTTTTAAGAGCAAAAATTCAATGAAGCTTGGTTTATAAATCATAAAGAGTTACTCTGATTATTACCAAGTACACCTTATAGTTCATAGGGCGTTACCTGGTACACGTAATAATTGAGCCAGTTTGTATACAAGGCATTGGCATGTGCCCTCCAGGTAAGTTCCGGCCTTACATAGGTAAGTTCGTCCGGATAATAATTTCCCGGCAATTCTATTTCAAGGCCCTTATCTACATCCCTCTTATATTCCTTATCCAGGGTAAGCCTGTCATATTCGGGATGACCTGTAACAAATATCTGCTTACCGTTATCAGCTATTACAATGAAAGCCCCTGCTTCCTGGGACTTTGCAAGGATTGTAAGTTCCGGCTTCTTTAATATTTCCTCGGTAGATACGGTTGTGTATCTGGAATGAGGTGCATAAAAGACATCATCAAATCCTCTGACTAACGGTATCTTGCGGTTTAATACATGGTGCTTGTAGACACCGAATAATTTTTTCTCCAGATTTACCTTGGGGATACCATAATGATAGTAAAGCCCTGCCTGGGCTCCCCAGCATATATGGAAGGTGGAAGTTACATTGGCCTTTGACCAATCCATGATAGTCTTTAATTCTTCCCAGTATGTAACCTCCTCGAATTCCATCTGCTCTACCGGTGCTCCTGTGATAATCAAACCGTCGAATTTCAGATGCTTCACTTCGTCAAAATTAAGATAGAACTGGTCCAGATGATTGGAGGCGGTGTTCTTTCCAACATAGGAGGCTGTTGTCAGCAGAGTAATATCAACCTGTAAAGGAGTATTGGATAAGCTGCGCAGAAGCTGTACCTCTGTATCCTCCTTTAACGGCATGAGATTTAAAATGGCTATACGAAGCGGACGGATGTCCTGATGAATAGCCCTGGCTTTATCCATAATAAATATATTTTCATCTTCCAGCACACGTTTTGCCGGTAATTCACTTTGTACCTTTATTGGCATACTAACCTCTTTTCTAAGTATCCAATCTTTGATTGGATACTCGTTAATAGAATTATTACTCTCCCTGTTTCACCATTTTAAGTAACTCATCCTCTGTGATTATCTGTATCCCAAGCTCTTTTGCCTTCTTATTTTTGGAAGAAGAAGAGAGATTATCATTGTTTATCAGATAATCGGTTTTGGCTGTCACCGATCCGGTTACCTTGGCCCCCATTTCTTCTAAAAGCTCCTTTAAGGCATTCCTGTTTTCAAACTGCTCCAAAGAACCGGTAATTACAAAGGTTTTTCCCATCAGGGCGGAAGGAACTGTTTCTGTTTCTTTTTCCTGTATCTCAAGGGTTATTTCTTTCAGTAATTCTGCAATCATCTTTTGATTGCTTTCTTTCTTCATGAAATCCACAAAAGCCGTTGCTATAACATCACCGACACCGTTTATTCCGGTAAGCCTTTCTGCTTCTGCTGTCTGAATGAGAGTAAAATCACTCTGGTATTCACGGCAGATCAGCTTTGCTGTGGACAGACCGATTCCCGGTATTCCAAGGCTGTAAAGAAATCTCGCTGCTGTGGTATTTCTTGCCTTGTTTACAGAAGCTATGAGATTTTGATAGGACTTCTCCCCAAAACCCTCCATTTCTGTTATGATGTCCTTATATTCTTCCAAATGAAAGAGACCGGATACCTCATGAATGATACCCTTGCTTAAGAACTTTTCGATAGTAGCTTCTGAAAGCCCTTCGATATTCATAGCATCCCTGCCTACAAAATGGGTAAGGGATTTGATTTTTTTTGCAAGACATTCTTCATTTGTACAGACAAGTACCTTTACATCGTTTTCTTCTTTTATCTTTGTCTCCTGGCCGCATACGGGACATTTGTCCGGTATCATAATATTACCGCTTTGTGTTACGTTCTCTGCCACCTGTGGAATTATCATATTAGCCTTGTATACTTTGATGGTGTCACCGATACCAAGCTTAAGTCCTTCCATTATGCTGATATTATGAAGACTGGCACGGCTTACTGTCGTACCTTCCAGTTCAACCGGCTCAAAGACCGCTATTGGGTTAATAAGCCCTGTTCTGGAAGCACTCCACTCAATCTCCCTTAATTCCGTTTCCTTTATTTCATCCTTCCATTTAAAAGCAATGGAGTCTCTCGGAAACTTTGCTGTTGAGCCTAAGGAGACTCCATAGGCAATATCATCATAGGTTAGAACAAGTCCGTCCGAGGGCACATCCAAAGACGGAATCCTGGCTGCAAACCAGGCAACCGTATCCTCAAGGCTCTCCCTGGTTACTGTCTTACTTTCCACCGTATCAAAGCCTATACCCTGGAGCCACTGAAGCTGTTTTTCTCTGGAATTCTGAAAGTCGTCCACATTATCCGCTTTTACCAAAGTAAAGGCATAGTAATTTACATTTCGCTTTGCCGTTATCTCATTATTTAACTGTCTTACGCTGCCGCTGCACAGGTTTCTGGGATTTTTGTACTTTGCTTCTGTCTCCGGGATTTCTTCATTCATTTTTTCAAAATCAGAGTAACGGATTACCGCCTCTCCTCTTAATACAAGTTCACCGGTATAGGGGATTGTATGAGGCAGATTCTTAAATACTTTTGCGTTATTGGTAACAAGTTCCCCAATCTCACCATTTCCTCGTGTTACTGCCTGAAAAAGCTTTCCTTCCCGATAGGTTAATACAATAGTCAGCCCGTCCATTTTCCAGGAAAGCAATCCCTTTTGGTTATCAAGCCAGTCCTTAAGATTTTCTGTTTCCTTGGTCTTATCAAGGGATAACATTGGTGATTCATGCCTCATCTTTGGCAGTTCGCTTAGTACTTCATATCCTACTTTTATTGTAGGACTTCCGGTTAATACTGTTTTTGTTTCCTGTTCCAGCATGAGCAGTTCGTTATAGAGCTTATCGTATTCATAATTGCTTATTATTTCACGATCTTCCTGCTCATATGCTCTCCCTGCTTCATTCAACAGTTTAACAAGCTCTTTTTGCCTCTCCAGTTTCTCCTTCATATCCCTTTTTGATACCCTTCCTGTCTATAGTTTACTTTTTTCTGCCGCTGCCCCGCATCTTTCCCTTGGCAGCAGTATTCTCTTTATGACTGAATGTTCTTTTGGTATTAGCATCCTTTTTGATATTAACGTCCCTTTTGGTACTAACACCTTTTTTGGTATTAATATCTTTTTTAGTATTAATATCTTTTTTAGTATTAATATCTTTTTTAGTATTAATATTCTTGGGGGCCGGTCTGTTCTCTGTATATTTCTCATCTATAATTACTTCATTTACAGAGTCTTTGATAGCTTCTGTGAGACCAGCAATTTCCCTCTCCGTTACATTCCGGTATCCGCCTATCTGCAAATGCCCAAGCTGGATATTCATAATACGGATCCTTTTTAGTGTCAGAACCTTGTATCCTAAGTGTTCACACATTCTCCTGATTTGGCGGTTAAGTCCCTGGGTAAGGATTATCTGAAAGGTATATTTATCCAATGCTTTTATATTACAGGGTCTTGTAACCGTGTCAAGAATCGGAACACCTTCTGCCATTTTCTTTAAAAAGTCTGCCGTAATAGGCTTATCTATGGTAACTATATATTCCTTTTCATGATAATTGCCTGCCCGCAGAATTTTATTCACAATACTGCCGTCATTTGTCAGCAAAATTAATCCTTCGGAGTCTTTATCCAGTCTTCCGATGGGATATATTCTTTTATCAAACTTCAGGAAATCTATGATATTGTCCTTTTCCCGCCTGTCAGTGGTACAGACGATTCCTCTGGGTTTATTAAGCGCAATAAAGACAAGTCGGTTTTCTCTTTTAACGGGCAGCCCGTTTAAGAGTACGGTCTGTCCTTCTGTTACCTTCATACCAAGCTCCGCCGGCACTCCATCTACCGATACCTGCCCTTTTTCTATAAGCTTGTCAGCTTCCCTTCTGGAGCAGGCTCCCGAATCACTTAAATAACGGTTCAGCCTTATACCTTCTTCTCCTGTTGCTGGCGTTTCATCTATCTGTAATAATTTTTTCGTTCTCTTTGCCATAACGGCTCCTATCTGATACTTGTATTATTATACAAATACGTCTCAATTATTATAAGCTGATACCCATGCATATCACAATCTTGCTTACGATATTGCATAAATAATGGGTGTGAAAAATACAATGCGTTTTTCAGGCTATATTTCTTTATTATAACAGTCCATGGAAAAAAGTACAAGCATCTTGGGGGAAAGAAACAGCGAAGCTCCGGAAAATGCATCGCATTATCCGAGAACTTCGCTGCAATAATAGCAGATATTAATTTTTATTATTCGTTTGCAGAAACATTCTTCGCAGAATCTTCCAGCTTTGTATAAAACTCTGACAGAGAAGCATCCGTCTTAAGCGCAGTCTTAAACTTATCATTTACAGAAAAGATTAGTTCCTCAACATCAGAAGACGCACGAAGCTTTGTAAGAAATCCTTCCGTCTTTTCATCAATCTTGCCAAGATAAATATATAACTTTCCGTCATTGTTGGTCTTTACATAGTATTCATTCATGCCCGGTGCAGGAGTATCTATACTGGATAATTTGAGGTCATAATATACATAGACCACATAAGAGCCATCTTCCGGTCCCTTTTTCGTATAGCAGTCTATATTCTCATACTTATCAATGTATTTTGTCTTTCTGTTAATATCTTTTATATCCAAAAGCTCTGTGTTATCTACTATATCCTCAAATTTTTCAATCTTTCCGCTTAACTTTGCATTCAAATATTTCGTAATAAGTGCATTAATTTCTTCGTTTTCATTTTTTTGTAAAGGGTTACTTTCTACTGAAAACAAATTATCCCCATTTGCTGTATCTGAAGCAGGGGTTGGAGTCAGAGCATCTGTATTGAATATGGATGCTGAAGCCACAGCTGCTTTCGGAGTAGCATCATCGGAGGCATTACCGCTTTCTTCTGTGTCAGAAGCATTTAAGATTTTCGCCTGTCTTTCTACCGCAGTAGATTTGTTTTGTTCTTCTCTGGTGATGGAAAATGTAACCATTCCAATTCCCATAGTACAAACAGTAACCATTGCAATTATCTTTTTATATCTAAGTTTCATTGTTATCTCCTTTAAACTGTTCCAATCAATAATACATAGCAACTATAATATATGATAACAGACATTAGGAGATTTTGCAATACATTAATTTTATTTTCTGTAACATATTTAATAATTCCGTAACAATTTATGGCACATTATGGCATTTTTCCTATTTTTCGAAAAATTTAAAAAATTGCTTGCCCAAATACAAAATTTATTGTAGAATGTGTTTATGCATCTATAGCTCAGTGGATAGAGCAGAAGCTTCCGAAGCTTCGTGTCGGGGGTTCGAGTCCCTTTAGGTGCATTTTTTGTTGCCTTTTTTTATGATTCTCTCATTCATTACCGGAAACTTTTAACTTCTCAAAACACTCCTTGCACAGTGCCCGGTATTTCTCATTTCCGCCAATATCTATCTGCTCCCCTTTTGTCATTACTCTTCCGTTTTGATCAAACCTGGCATTAATTGTAGCTTTCTTTCCGCATTTACATACCGTTTTAATTTCCTGGATACTTTCAGAGAGCTCAACCAGTCTTTTGCTTCCGGGAAAAAGATGCTGGGTAAAATCGATTAACAGCCCAAAGCACATAACCGGCACCTTAAAGGATATCTGATACAATTCATTTACCTGTTCTTCACTTAAAAACTGTGCCTCGTCCACCATAACTACATCCGTTTTATCTATATCAAAGCAAGAATAAACAGAGCTGGAATCATCAAGGGTAATGCAGTCACTTTGAATACCCACTCTGGATCTTATAATGGATTCTCCGTCTCTGTCATCTACCTTTGGCTTTATTAATAAGACCCTGAACCCCTGCTCCTCATAATTATGCTTAATCATTAACAAATTGGCTGATTTGCTGCTGTTCATACAGCCGTATTTAAAATATAATTTAGACATTCTTCCTCCGCCTGTTCTTAAAAGATTACTTATGTACCTTAAGTCATAAACAATTATATCCGCTGCGGTATAATAATGCAAGCAAGAGCTGATACCGGTTTAAGGCAGCCACAGAGAATATTCCCTAAGACAGATGATGGTTTTAGCTTATATTTTCTGTGTTTTCCTTCTGGAATCACACCATGGACCTTTCTAAAAATATAAGTTAAAACCATCTGTATTTTGTAAATATGGTATTTTACTGAAACATATCATTTTTTGATACACTCTGAACCTTTACGTAAAGATTTAACTGGTTATTGCTGCTGTCACAGGTTGCAAGCATTACTTCTTTTATATCCTTGATTCCCTGGGCATGCATCTGCTTCTCCAGCCAGGCTTCGTTTTTCCCTGCCCACTTTAGATTATCCTGTAAAATCTTGCCGTCAATAATGACATTTGCCATAGGAAAACTCTGGGTCGGATTCAGGTTCATATCTTCCGGCGTAACGGGCCTGTTTTTTACCATGGGAAGGATACTTAACTTTCCGTTGGATTCCAATACTGCCGTATGCACTTCACTTAAATCAAAGTAGCCGCATACCCTGCACATAGAAAGGAATTCATCAACATCTATTTTGGCTTTCAGCATATTTTTTTCATATATCTTCCCATCTTGATACAGAATGAGAGAATGTCCTTCAAAAAACCTTCGTAATTTAATAGATTTACAGGTGAGAAGTGATATTATAATGCAAACTGCAGCATAGATGACCATAGCAAGAAGCGGCCTTCTATAGTCATCCTCCAGCGAAGTAGCCATTTCTGCAGCAATAGATCCGATGGTTATGCTTATTATATAATCAAACATACTAAGCTCTGACATTTCACGATCGCCCATAAGCTTGGTTAATATAAACAGAACTACAAGCGACCCCATTGATAAGAATGCAATTTTCAAAAATTCCATAGCTTTATTCCTCCTTGGGATTAAATTCACCTAATAGGATGTACAAATGCATTGAAATTATGAAAATATATTTTGAATAATGTTTTCTCTTTCACACTAACACCCATGCATATCGCAGGTCCTCCTGCGATACTGCTTAAATAGAAATGTGAAAAATATTTTTTATTTTTCACACTATGCCACAGTAATTCTTTTTTCTTCTTTGCAATAATAATAAATGCTGTCAGATAAATAGTCCTCTTCTGCTACCTGAGTCATATTGACCTCTTTTACCATTCTGGCCAGCTCTTCTTTCTCAAAAAGACCCGTATCCTTTATTGCTATAATTTCATGGATACTGCTTGGCAGTATATAGAAGTTTCCATTCAGCTTTTCTGCTAAAAGTTTTATAGGCTCCTTGTATAACAGGCAGCTTGCTCCATTTATTCCTATGGTATTGGAGATGACATACATAGAATGTCCCTCCTGAAAAGCAGCTTCTGTTGTCAAAGCTCTTATTTCCTCTTCCATGCTGTTTATCTTAACAGGAAATATTCTGGGTGTATTCTCTACTGCCTGTTCCATAACTGTCTTTAAGTTAACTTTCCATCGCTTTAAATGCCTGTTGGTTATGGGAATAGAACTGATATACTCACTGCTGTTTTGAATCATGTAATAAAAGGTTACTGCAAGATCCAAAAAGGGCAGATAGGGTATTTGGGATAACGTTCTTTTATTTTTCTCATAGTTTATAATTCTGTAGAATATATTTTCTTTTATTTCCCCATAATTCTTATCAATTATTTTATAAAACTTATCCTGCATATGCGTCTCCTTTATTTTAGTATTTTCTTTTGGAACAGCTTTGGGGAATACACCAGATAGAATAGAAAATGAATACAGCTTAGATTAACCGGAATGATATTGACAAATACTTTTGAACAAAAAACAGAGCAGCCATTAAGTTCATGTATAAATTATCATACAGGTATAATAACAGATTATACCAAATTTTTCAACAAAAACCCTTAAGAAAGATAAACAAAATCTCTTTTATATTTTATACATTTTGTCTAATTTTACCACTCACTGCAATGAACACCTGTGCCGGAAGGTAAAACATCCACATCGCAATTTCTGCAAAATCATATAACTTCCGAAAGACTGTATTTCCAACAGAAACAAATCCGCTCATATTATAGATTCCGACATTGATATCGCAAAAGAGGAACAAAATCATGCCCACCGCAAATACAAGGTTTTTTCTGTCCGGGCAGTATACTGCATTTTTTACGGCGGTAATGACATTATGCAAAATAGACAGGAAATAAAAAACAGCTATAGTCAATAACAGGTCAACCGGTACCTTAAGCTTATAGAGCATAAACAATACAAATGCCCACAATAGGACATTGGTAAGAAGACAGCCAAATATTCCTCTTTTTCCTCTGCTATTCTCCTTTCCCAAAAGCTGCAGACGTATCAAATAAAGTATCTGTACCACACAAAAGGTAAACATTCCAAAGGTAAAATCCTCTGTAAATAAAAGAAAGTAATCCGATATCCCCGTGAAAAGCAACGCACCGGCAAGAAGATAATTATCCGTTTTTCTATATTGGGTGGCACATGCCAAAACAAAAACATTGCACAAAAGGATGGATACAAACTTTAATACAGTTACCGTGCCTGACTTTGGATACCCGCAGATATCCCCTGTCATAAATATCAAATAAAGAAGCAGTTCGGCTGCTATAAAGCTTGGAACTCCTCTTCTGCTTTTAATAGACATAAACCCTGCCTCCTTCCTGCTGCCTTTAAATTATCAGAGTAATTATATTTCATAATCCAATATATGTCTATCATAAATGATACCACTTTCTGCTATACTTCTTAAGTGCTTTCATGTATAATATTTCCATTCAATGCTTTGCTGTTCATGAAAGGAGTTAAACAAAGATATTATGATTGAGATTAAATATGTTACCAAGCGATACGGCAGTACCCTTGCCAATAACGACATCAATCTGGCAGCCAGTGACGGTGAAATAACTGTTTTACTTGGCGCCAACGGAGCAGGCAAATCCACTTTGATTAAATGCATTTGCGGACTGCTGCGCTTTGAGGGTTCTATCATGATTAATGGCTTTGATAATCACAGTATTGAAGCCAAAAGACTGTTAGGCTATGTCCCTGAACTTCCTGCCATGTATCCTATGTTAACGGTTGAGGAACATCTCCAGTTTATTGCCAGGGCTTACCGGTTAAAGAACTGGGAGGAATATGGCAAGGACCTTATGACCCGCTTCGAATTGCTGGATAAGAAAGAGAAACTGGGACAGGAACTCTCAAAAGGTATGCAGCAAAAGGTCAGTATCTGCTGTGCTCTTTTGCCCCGCCCGAAGGCCGTTATCTTTGATGAACCCTTTGTGGGATTAGACCCCCATGCTATCAGAGAACTTAAGCAGATGATAACCGCTTTACGTGAAGCAGGGAATTCCATTATCATAAGTACTCACATGATCGAGAGCATGGAGGAGACCTGGGATACGACTTACATTATGAAGAACGGAAGTATTATGGAAAACAAAAAGCGAAAAGACCTTAAGGGCAGCAGCAGTCTGGAAGCTATCTATTTTGCCATTACAGAAGGCTCTGCGTATCCTGGCGGCAGCAGTTCAAAATAAACCGGAGGAGAAGTTAAAATCATGAACAGTATTTTATATCTGACCTCAAGAATCATAAAAAATAAATTTATCCGTTTACTTCACAAGCCTGCCCATCTGGTGCTTTACCTGTTTGCCTTCGGAGTTCTTGCCTATTCCTTGCTCATCTCTCTTGAAATGCCTGCCATTCAGGCCTCTTACGGTAAAATACAATGGCTTTGTATCTTTTTTGCCTTTTATCTCGTTATCTTTTATTTTAACGCCGTTTCAAAGGGTCTCTCCTCCGGCAGCAGTTTTTTTGATATGAGTGATGTCAACCTGCTGTTTTGCGCTCCCGTAAACCCCAAACACATACTGGTTTACGGAATCTGTTCACAGGCAGGCAAAAGCTTATTGGGAGGCATCTTCCTGTTATTACAGGCAAATACTTTTATTTCCATGGGACTTACGACTCTGGATTTGTTTCTTTTCTTTGGAGGATATGTGCTGGCACTTCTCCTGTTCGAATTCATGTCTCTGTCCATTTATATTATCTCCAATCAAAAGGGAAACCGTAAGAATATTATTAAAGCAATCGCCTTTGCACCCTTTCTTCTGCTGGGGCTGTTTTTTCTGTATAACTTTCAGGGAAGCGGTAATTTTAATATTGCTCTGCTTTCTTGTGTTGAGAAGGGAGCACTGAAACTGATTCCTGTGGCAGGCTGGATAACGGAAGGTCTTAGGAACTACCTGTCAGGAAATATGCAGGGAATGGGATATAACCTGATTTTGACCCTGCTTATGGGTATATTCTTTTTGGCTGTGATTATCCTGTACCACTCGGATTACTATGAGGATGTTTTAGTTGCCACAGAAACTGCCTTTGAAAAGAAAAGAGCAATCAGTGAGGGAAATATCAATGCTATGGCCAATACCTCTAAGAAAATAAGAAAAGGAAAAAGGGAACTAAAAGGAATGGGCCCAAAGGCTTTGTTCTACAAGCATCTTTTGGAATCCTCCCGAGGAAACCGATTCTTCTTATTTGACGGCAGTTCCTTTCTTATGATAGCCGGTGCCAATATCGCGGCTTATTTGGGTAAGAGCAGTGTAGGTCCCATTCTGGTACTTTCTATATCCATGTACTTACAGAGCTTCTTTATCGGCACAGGAAGAGGATTAAAGGAGCTTTATACTCATTATATTTATTTGATACCGGAGTCTTCTTTTAAGAAAATTATCTGGAGCAACGCCGAAGTGATTGTAAAGCATACTCTGGAAAGCATATTCATGTTTTTCCTGCCTCTGCTTTTTACAAATTGGAATCCAATGACTGCCATACTCTGTGCCTTGGTCCGCAGCCTGTTTTCAGTCTTCCTTGTTTCAGCCAATTTACTGTCACAGCGTATATTTAAGGATGTGATCAGTCAGGGCCTGTTAGTTATAATTTATTTACTCTTTATTATTTTTGCCATGGCTCCCGGTATTATTGCCGCCTTTTACTATGGTCTGTTTGCTTTAAGCCTGTGGGAAGCCCTCCTGTCTCTTTTGTTTTTCTATCTTAGCAGAGGAGTTCTTCATAACAGCGACATACCAACCCTTCAAAAAAAGAATTGAACTAAGCCAAAAGACGGTTGCATTTTATATCAGGCCTCACAAAAGAAGCTCTATAGCTTTCAGTGTATTACTGAAAGCTATAGAGCTTCTTCTATCATTTGAATTATGTTTGCAACAGCCACATCTCCATGTTAATAAAAATGCAGCAATATGTTTACCTTACCGATTACTTAACAAAAATGCTTCTGCCTGGTCTGCCGGCAGCGCTTCACTGTATAAATAACCCTGTGCCTTATTGCATCTCACGCTCTTTAAAAACTGCTCCTGTTCACAGCTTTCTATTCCTTCCGCTGTTACTGTCAGGTTCATGCTCTGTACCAGGGCTATGGTTGATTCTATAATACTCTTATTGAAATCATCCGTAAACAAAGTATCTAAAAAGCTCTTATCCATCTTAATATTACTGATGGGATATATTTTCAAATAATTCATAGAAGAATAACCTGTTCCAAAATCATCCAGGGCAAAGGATATGCCAAGCTCATTCAGGGCTTCTATAACATATCTGGCATGCTCACTCTCCTGCAAGGCTACAGATTCTGTTATCTCTAACTCTATGCTTGCCGCATTAACCCCTATCTGTTCTATGAGATCTTTTACCTTATGATAGAAGTCATTGTCCTTTAGCTGCCTTACCGATATATTTATACTTATAGTAAGATCCTTATAGCCCTTATCCTGCCATTCCTTTAGCTTCTTTAATGCTTCTTCTATAACGATCATACCAATTGGTACAATTAGACCGGTTTCTTCTGAGAGCTTTATAAATTCAGCCGGCTTTAAAATTCCTCTTTCGGAATGCTCCCATCTTACCCGAGCTTCAAAGCCCGTAATCTTATCCGTCTTTAAATCAATCTGCGGCTGGTAATAGACCACGAATTCCTTTTTCTCAATCGCACGCCTAAGTTCTGCCTGGTTCTGTATCTTTTCCATTATCCGGTCATTCATGGCAGGCTTAAAATATGCAAAGGTATTTTTGCCGGTTATTTTAGCAGAGTACATCGCAGTATCCGCACTTTTTAAAAGTACCTGTGCTGTCTTGCCGTCCTTTGGTGCCATCGCAATACCAATGCTTACGGTAACAAAATATTCTTTAAGGGATAACACAAAAGGATACTCGAATACCTTAAGAATCTTTTTAATCTTATCTTCATATTCACCGATATCGGTAAAGTTCTGTGTCAGAATGACAAATTCATCGCTTCCCAGCCTTGACAGAAAATCATTTTCATCAATGGACTGTTTCAACCGGTGGGTAATATCAATCAGCAGTTCATCTCCATAAGAGTGTCCCAGACTGTCAGTAATCTGCTTGAAATCATCCACATCAATATACATAAGAGCTACCACTTCTTCATTCCGAAGGGTTAACATGATATTATCCAAAAGCTCCGTTAATGCATAATGGTTCGGAAGCTGCGTCAAAAGATCCGTATATGCTGTTTTTTTGAGCTTCTCATTACTTTTCTTAAGCTCTTCATTCTTTGCCTGATATTGGTTTCTGGTATTTACGGCTTCTTCATAAGAGGCCTCCAGAATATGATATTCCTCTGCCAATTCCTCTTTCTGTCCTACCAAAGCTTTATAAGCCCTACTCTTTTTATAATGGAGGATTGCAAATACGATTAGGAGAAGTATCCCTATGCCAGCCACTATAAAGAATATATTACCAGTAAGATATGGAATAATATATTTCTTATCCTCCCCCTGTGACTCAAGATTAATCATAGCATTTAACATTATCGTACCCCAATTTTCCTGGACTCTCCTTTTATACAGAGCCTGTTTTACAACATATTATACCAATAAACCGTTGATATAGCAATCATTTTTTGCACTTTGCACAGTCGCACCTGATTTATCAGGTACTCTCCTGCCTGTCCGTCAGATACTTATCAATGGCAGCAGCAGCCTTTTTTCCTGCACCCATAGCCAGAATTACCGTAGCCGCACCAATTACCGCATCCCCCCCGGCAAAGACTCCTTCTTTTGTAGTCCTTCCTGTTTCCTCATCAGCAATGATACAATTGTATTTATTGATATCAAGCCCTTCCGTAGTAGAAGATATCAGGGGATTAGGGCTGGTTCCAAGTGACATGATTACCGTGTCCACCGGAAGCTCAAACTCTGAATCTTTTTTAGGCACCGGCCTTCTTCTTCCCGAAGCATCAGGCTCTAAAAGTTCCATCTCTTCGCATCTTATTCCGTTCACCCATCCGTTTTCATCCACAAGGATTTCTGTGGGATTTGTCAGGAATCTGAATATGATTCCTTCCTCCTTGGCATGATGGACCTCTTCTACCCTGGCAGGAAGCTCCTCTTCACTTCTTCTGTAAACGACATAAACCTTTGCCCCAAGCCTTAGAGCTGTTCTTGCAGCATCCATTGCCACGTTACCGCCGCCTACCACTGCTACCGTATGCCCTGCCGCAATGGGGGTATCATAACTGGAATCAAATGCCTTCATCAGGTTATTTCTAGTAAGATATTCATTGGCAGAAAATACACCGTTTGCATTCTCCCCCGGAATTCCCATAAACTTTGGAAGTCCTGCTCCTGAACCGATAAAAACAGCCTCAAAGCCCTCCTCTTCCATAAGCTCATCGATTGTAACGGATTTTCCGATTACCACATTGGTTTCTATTTTGACACCAAGAGCTTTTACATTCTCAATCTCACTCTTAACAACACTTTCCTTGGGAAGACGGAACTCCGGTATGCCATATACCAATACTCCGCCGGGTTCATGAAGCGCCTCGAATATTGTCACATCATACCCCATCTTTGCAAGGTCACCCGCGCAGGTTAAGCCGGCAGGACCGGAACCGATGACAGCTGCCTTTTTGCCGTTTCTTTCTGCGGTGTTATCCGGCTTAATGCCATTTTCTCTTGCCCAGTCGGCAGCATAACGCTCTAATTTACCGATAGATACAGGCTCTCCTTTTATCCCCCTGATACACCTTTCTTCACATTGGCTTTCCTGGGGACATACTCTTCCGCAAACCGCAGGAAGGGCTGAGTACTTGCTTAGAACCTTATAGGCGCCTTCCGGATTGCCTTTCTCAATTTCCCGTATAAAACCCGGAATATCAATATTAACAGGACATCCCCCGATACATCTGGCATTCATGCACTTTAAGCACCTCTGTGCTTCCAGCTTTGCTTCTTCCTCATTATATCCCAAACATACTTCTTCAAAGTTATGTGCTCTTACTTTCGGGTCCTGTTCTCTGACAGGTACTTTTTTTAATACATCCATTTCTTTAGCTCCTATCTATCCGTGGGGTCACTGCAGCCGCAGCCGCCTCCTTTATGGGTTTCTCCTTCTTTTTCCTTTAAAACGGCTCTTCCTTCGACAGTTTTGTACATCTGCTGCCTTTTCATGGACTCATCAAAATCCACCAGATGCCCGTCAAATTCCGGTCCGTCCACGCAGGCAAACTTCACCTTCCCGCCCACTGTCAGCCTGCACGCTCCGCACATTCCGGTTCCGTCCACCATAATGGGATTCATGCTTACAATGGTAGGAATCTTAAGTTCCTTTGTAAGGAGACAGACAAACTTCATCATAATGACGGGTCCGATGGCTATCACGCAGTCATAATGCTTTCCCTGGGTTTTTACAAGGTCTTTGATGCAGTCATTCACATTTCCCTTAAAGCCGTAGGAACCGTCATCCGTTGCCACATAGACATTCTTTGCAACCTTTTTCATTTCCTCTTCCAGAATAATCAGGTCTTTGTTTCTTGCTCCAATAATGCAGTCCACCTCATGTCCCTGTTCCTTCATCCATTTCACCTGTGGGTACACCGGTGCGGTACCGACACCGCCTGCCACAAATAATATCTTTTTTTCATGAAGCTCCGTGGAGGGCTCATCAATTAATTCCGATCTGTTTCCTAAGGGGCCGGCAAAATCCATAAATTCCTCCCCCTCTTCATAGCCAGCCATGCGTTTTGTTGACGAACCGAGTGCCTGAAATACGATTGTTACACTTCCTTTTTCCCTGTCATAATCACAAATGGTAAGTGGAATACGTTCTCCCTTTTCATCCATCTTAACTATGACAAATTGCCCCGGATAGCAGGATTTCGCTACTCTTTTTGCCTCAATATCCATCAGATAAATATTAGGCGCCAGGATTTCTTTTTTTAATATTTTATACATGACTTTTCCTCCTGCCTCTATCTCTCACCTGTTACTTTTTTGCATAATTATAAACTTTATACATTATCGCTTTTAATGTTTTACATTATAAAATATCCGGCATAAAAAATCTACCCTTTTCCTTCACAGAAAACTATAATTATTCAGTTTTCTATTTATAAATACTGGATGTTTTACACAAAATAAGATATAATGACCTTTAAGAATACAACAGATTCGGAGGGATACTATGTATACTATACTGGTTTGTGATGATGACAAAGAAATTGTAGATGCAATTCAAATATACTTAAGTGCAGAAGGCTATAGCATTATTAAGGCTTATAACGGCAAGGAAGCTCTGGACGTTATCGAGTCCACAGAGATTCACCTTGCTCTTTTAGATATTATGATGCCGGAAATGGACGGTATCCGTGTAACCATGAAATTAAGGGAAAACAACAGCACACTCCCCATTATCCTGCTGACTGCCAAGTCCGAGGACAGTGACAAAGTACTTGGGTTAAATGTCGGTGCCGATGATTATATTACCAAGCCCTTTAACCCTCTGGAGCTCATCGCAAGGGTAAAGTCTGCTTTAAGAAGATATACAAAGCTTGGCAGCATTGTATCCGAGGAACAAAATATCTATTCTTCCGGCGGACTTGTTGTAAATGATGACAGAAAAGAAGTTTATGTGGATGGAGAGCTGATCAAACTTACTCCCATTGAATATAATCTGTTAAAATTACTGGTCAAAAACAAGGGAAGGGTATATTCCATCAATGAAATCTATGAATTGATTTGGAATGAACCCTCTTATGGCGCAGATAATATTGTAGCAGTGCATATCAGACACATTCGTGAAAAGATTGAAATCAACCCAAAGGAACCGAAATATTTAAAGGTGGCCTGGGGTATTGGATACAAGGTTGAAAAATATTAGTCATTTGGGAAAGGCAGTGTTTTTATGAATAGAATCAAAGGCTCTGTGTATATTAAAATATTGATACATATAGCACTCTTTCTGTCGGGTTTAACTTTGACAATCGGGACTTACCATATTTTTACGTATCTTGATTCCTACACGACAAATATTATGGATTTTAAGGAAACTTCTGAATTCCAAAATAAGTTTTTAAAATATGTAGAGAGAGTTGCTGTGTATGTAGACTACAGGGAAAAAGGATATTCCGGCAGTATCGGCTTTGATTCCTCCTCTTCTGATATTTCCTCACTTTTTGAAAAAGAAGTGTACAACCCCAAAACAAAAAAGAAGAATACCGATGCCAGCAGTGAACAGGAAAAATTTGATTATTATAACGCTATCTTAAACCAGACCAACAGCAATTTCCTTTACTATGTAAAGAATATCAAAACAGGTGATGTCTATGCTTCTGCCGGTCTTGAAAACAAGGTCTATAAGACCAATGAGAAAGACAAAAACAAGATGACGCTCAAGGAATATCTGGAGCATGTCAAGCTGACCAACAGTGCATACCTTATTATCAATACGGAAACCGAAAAATATGCTACGAACGTAAACCGCAATTACCAGTACCTTAATGACGAAAATCTAAGCTGGGTTATTGATTATATCAAAGGAAATGTTATAAACGGAACGGACAACACGGAAACCAACCGCGGTGACTATATCATTTGCACCACTATTGTGAATAATTTCCCCAATAAAGCAGATGAATTCGGTACCATGTACCATCATTTTAATCTCCTTTACCGCAATTATTCCAATTCCCTGCATCCGGTTCCCATATCCTTTGTTATGCTCCTGGTATTTTTAATCCTCACCGTATTCTTTACCGGACATTCAAAGAATTCGGATGAGATTGTGCTGTTAGGCTTTGATAAGCTGAAAACGGAATCCGGCCTTATTCTGCTGACCGGCGGTATTGCCATCCTTTACACGGTTTCCGTAAAACTGTGCAAGTACCTGTATCACGGTTATAGTTTTGATTACTCTATTCTTCTTGGAATCGGGTATTCTATCCTGTATCCCTTTTGCATGTTCGGCCTTTTAAGCCTGGTCCGCAGAGTGAAAAAGAATATTCTGATTTCGGATTCCTACCTTCGTATCTTTGGACTTAAACTGAAGGATTTTATCAGGAAATTTTTCGCAGAAAGGAGCATTACCTTCCGCTTTGCCGGACTTCTCCTCCTTTTTGCCGCTATTGAGACCGCAGGCTTTCTTATCTATAAATTTGCCTTAGTTCCTCATCGGATACAGTTTTTTCTGATTGTCAGTATTCTGGGTTACCTGATTCTTTTCTATGTAACAATTAAGCAGGTAATTGATTTTAAGATAATAAGCCTGGAAACGAAAAAGCTGGCAGATGGCGATCTCAATCACAAGATACCGGTTGAAAATATGCATGAGCCTGCCCTTTCCCTTGCCCTCGACATTAATAATATCAGCGAAGGCTTTTCCGCCGCAGTGGATGAAAAGGTAAAAAGCGAACGCTTAAAGACTGAGCTTATTGCAAATGTCTCCCACGACATTAAGACACCTCTGACCTCCATTATTAATTATGTGGATTTGCTGAAAAAGGAGAATCTTAATAATGAAACCGCCAAAGGTTATCTGGACGTGCTTTCAGGTAAGACCTGGCGTCTTAAGACATTAATAGAAGACCTTGTAGAAGCCTCAAAAGCCTCTTCCGGCACTTTGGTATTAAATCTTGAGTGTTTAAATCTTGTAGAGCTCGTTAGACAGTCTCTTGGGGAATTTGAAGACAAGTTCGCCGACCATAAGATTGAGACGGTACTTACGGTATCACAGGAACCGCTTTATATTATGGCAGACGGCAGAAGCACCTACCGTATTATCGAAAATATATTTTCCAATGTTGTAAAATATGCCTTAAGCGGCACCAGAGCTTACATCAATATCTATGCCGAAGGGGACATGGCAGTAGTATCCGTAAAGAATATTTCGGCGGCCAAGCTTAATATCAGTTCGGAAGAGCTGATGGAACGCTTTGTAAGAGGTGATTCTTCAAGAAATACAGAAGGAAGCGGCCTTGGCCTGTCCATTTCCAAGAGCCTGGCTGCCGTACAGGAAGGAACCTTTGACATTGAGCTGGACGGTGATCTTTTTAAAGCTGTCTTAAAATTCGGCAAGCTGAACGACTACACCAATGAGATTAGAATAGCAAAGGAAAGTGACATCTTACACTAAGAGTCACTTTCCTCTTTTGTTAAGCCAAGCTTTAATTCCGAAAGATTTTCAGTCATAGCAAGAACATTATTCTTATACCGGTCATCAAAGGTTACTTCCTCCAAAAACCAATCCGGCATCTTAAAATCCTTTGCCTCCTCTTCTGACTTAAATTCTACTTCTGCAAAGATTAACCCTTTAAGCTCTCCTTCAAAGATATCCAGTTCTGCCTTCAGTCCATCAGAAAGAGGTATCAGATAGCGGTTCTTTGTTATCAGTCTGGAATCTGCCTTTTCCCGCAAATGGTAATATGCTTCTTTTGTAAGCGGAAGCTCCACTTCCTCACAGACAAGTGCGACTCTGCTGTCAGCCTGTACATTCAGTCTTGACTTATAGGTCATATAATATTCTTCATTGCTTTTTCTTATCCGAATAACAGGGTTCGTACAAAGATATCCCTGTTCAATTTTCTTTTTCTCATAGTCTGCAAGATTACCCGGCAGCCTGCGAAGCAAGAATTTTCTCTCTGTTTCCATGGATATTGATACCTCTTATATTTTTCTTTTATTATAACACCTTCTGACCGTTTATTACCAGTTGGAACCTTAAATCCAGCTTCTGGGCGGCCTTCTTGCATAAAACCATGCGGTCCAAAAATATTTCAAAATAATCCATCACCGAGGAGAACTCCGTATCAATAGTCAAGCTTAAGGTTATCTTATTCTTTTCTTCGTTTATAACTGTCTCTGCCTCTTTAACGGCATAATTTACCCGATCATGAATATCAAAGCTTGCCAGATCACGGTTTCTTACCCTGGTATAGCGTACATCCGTCTTATCTGCCAATATAAGAGCTGCTGCTACCTCATTTACCGGAAAGGCAGTATTCTCATCATGGTTTCCGATAGCGGATATAACTACCGCAATATCCTCCGCATCCACCCCCTGTCTGTCCAGAATACGAAATGCCATGACTGCCCCGCTCTGGGCATGGTCAACACGGTTTATCACATTCCCGATATCATGCATATAAGCCGCTATCTGTGCCAGTTCCACTGTTCTTTGCGGATACCCCATAGTGGTAAGTATATATTTTGCCTTTTCTGCCACAAGTCCCACATGGGCAAAACTGTGCTCGGTATATCCCAAAGCTCCCAAGGCTTCATCTGCTTTCTGTATATACGTCTTTATCTGTGGAATCTTCTTAATTTCACTATAAGTGATCAAACTATTACCTCCTGGAAGCCATTTTTGTCTTCCTGTTTTATATTTTACCTGCACGGATTTTTTATACGAAGATATAAATGCAGGGTGGTACCATTATAGCAGCAACATACTTTGCCAGTGTAAATTCTGTGTAAATTTCTTTACTCTCCAAACCCATGCATGGGGAATTTGCAATTGTAAATTCCCTGCCCAAATAGGAAGTGAAAATTGCCTTTTAATTTTCATATTATCACTGTTATTATATCAGATATTCACAAAAATGAAAAGAAATACAATACCGCATACATTTCTCTTGAAAATATTAAAAAAATATGTATAATTTATTAAGTGACTTTTAAGAAATCAGAAAGAATTATTTGCAAGGAGTACTTATGAGTATTTTAAACGTTGAAAATCTCACTCATGGCTTTGGTGACAGGGCTATTTTTAATAATGTATCTTTCCGCCTTTTAAAGGGGGAGCACATTGGACTGATTGGTGCCAATGGAGAAGGCAAATCCACTTTCATGAATATCGTTACGGGAAAGCTGATGCCGGATGAAGGCACCGTACAGTGGGCTAAGAATGTCAGAGTGGGATATCTTGACCAGCACTCCGTTCTGGAAAAAGGAATGACTATCAGGGAGGTCTTAAAATCTGCCTTTTCCTATCTCTTTGAACTGGAGAAGAAAATGAACGATTTATGCAATCAGATGGCTGATGCAGATTCCGATACTCTAATGGGTATTATGGAGGAGTTCGGTACCATACAGGAAACCCTTGATAACAATAATTTCTATATTATAGATACCAAAGTAGAAGAAATCAGTCATGCATTGGGACTTGATGCCATTGGCCTCGATATGGATGTAACAGAGCTTAGCGGCGGGCAGCGTACCAAGGTCCTCTTAGGAAAGCTGTTATTGGAAAAACCTGATATTCTGCTATTGGATGAGCCGACTAATTATCTGGATACCATCCACATTGAGTGGCTGAAACGCTACCTGAATGAATATGAGAATGCCTTTATCCTTATCTCCCATGATATTCCCTTCTTAAACAGCGTAATAAATATCATCTATCATGTGGAGAATACGGAGCTGACACGGTATGCCGGCAATTATGATAAATTTATGGAAGTCTACGAGATAAAGAAGGCACAGCTTGAAAGTGCTTATAAGAGACAGCAGCAGGAAATAAACGAACTTCAGGACTTCGTTGCCAGAAACAAGGCAAGAGTTTCCACCAGGAATATGGCAATGTCCAGGCAGAAGAAGCTGGACAAAATGGACGTTATTGAGCTTGCCAAAGAAAAGCCCAAGCCCGAATTTAACTTCAGAGAGGCCAGAGCCGCAGGACGGTATATCTTCCAGACAGAGCATCTTGTAATTGGTTATGACGAGCCTCTTTCAAAACCCCTGACACTTGCCATGGAGCGCGGGGATAAGATCGTACTAAAGGGCGCCAATGGTATCGGTAAGACAACGTTACTTAAGAGTATCATTGGTCTTATTTCCCCCCTGGAAGGTAAGGTTATCTTAGGTGATTATCTGTTTAAGGGATATTTTGAACAGGAAATGAGCGGTGCGAAAAATAATACCTGTATCGAGGAAATATGGCGTGAATTTCCTTCCTATTCCCAATATGAGGTACGTTCTGCCCTTGCCAAATGCGGCCTTACTACAAAGCATATCGAGAGCCAGGTAAGGGTCTTAAGCGGCGGTGAGCAGGCAAAAGTACGCTTATGCAAACTAATAAATAAGGAAACCAATATTCTTTTGTTAGATGAGCCTACCAACCATCTGGACGTTGATGCCAAAGATGAATTAAAACGCGCCCTTAAGGAATACCGCGGAAGTATCCTTCTTATCTGCCATGAGACTGACTTTTATGAAGACTTTGCAACGAAGGTCTGGGACTGCTCTAACTGGTCCACCAAAATATAAAAATAGAATGGCAGTAAGAGTATTTCTTAAAAAGTACTCTTACTGCCGTTTTCATAGTTTATATTTTAATAGTCCGCAGGAAATTTCCTATCCATTATAAGACATTCAGCAAAGAACGCATATCTATGCCTCTGCGGTGTCTTTTTTGTTTTCGACAAATATATAAAATTTGCTTAGGATATAATTTATAACGATTACAATTACAGCCAGCCCTGCCTTAACAGCCATGTTGTTCCAATGAATCAGGTTTACGAAAAGGAACAGCCCTCCCTCTTCTACTCCAAGGGAAAAGATTCGTGCAAGGAAGAACTTTGACATCTTCGATAATTCCTCTTTCAAAGAGGCCCTCTTATCCTGAAACACCCAACCGGCATTTACGAAATAAGCAAAGGTTACGGCCACCACCCAGGCTATAATATTGGCAATCAGATGGTTCATCATAACCTGGTAGCATAATCCATAATATGTGACCATATTAACTGCAGTTGTCATAACTCCGGCAATAACATAGACAATCGTTTCACGGTTCACTAACTTTTTCGCTATCTTCTTTATATTCATCAGCATTGATATACTTCTCCTTATGCTATTTTAGGGATACCAATTCACTCTTATTACTTAAAAATATAAGGCCATGGATTTTATTTTACCACATTGCAGTGTTTTAATAAACAAATTTATACTACCACTTCATAATATCTACAACTTCACCATCATAGCCAAATAATAGAGTCACCGCACTTCCTATCTTTATAGAAGCAAGTTTGTCAAAATCCATGTCTTCGCTCAAGTCATAGGGGTGTTCGACACCATCCGTATCCTTTATCTTTATACCCTTCGGAGAAAGTCTGTTCGGCGTAAACCCTGAAATTATCCCCTGCTGTCTATTGGCTATAACAAGCAAGTAAGGGTTGTTATTCCATATATCTGAAACTATGTATACCACATCGTTGTACATAATCTGGTTATAGTTTATTAAGTCTCCATCTTTTATTATGTTGCTATATCCTGTAAACCCGGATGGTCCAACCTTGGGGTTACTGTATACCGGATCAATAACAATTGCATATTCATATCCCGTTTTGCTTTTATTATAAGTAAATATGATTGATGTATCTACCTGTAAAATATCTTTGATGCTCTCCAGGCTAATATTTGTCCCATTATGGTAGTATAAAGTTTTATCAGAAAGAGTCCTGCTTTCTATTGCCGCTTCGTCTCCATTTTTGTACATAATCGTTGACTCTACCGAACTTAGAACGGTGACCGCTTCAGTTTCTCTAAGCCTTTCACCCGCTTCAATTATTGTATCATCAGCAATGGTAAGCTTGTATTCATTGCCCGTTTCAAGCTTTATACTGCCATCTACCAGGTAAAAAGTTCCCTGGTTGGTCCGTACCTGTCTAGAACCAGCTTTACCTGAAGAACTTGATTCGTCCAAAATTATACCTTGTACTTCCTTACCAGGTTCGTGGTCAAGTCCAATTATATCCACAACTTTATTGTCATATCCCATTAATGCGGCTATATTGTCATTCACCTTAAACGCACCTTTTGAACTGTTTATCTTATTTAATTCCATGTCTTTTCCAAGCTCCAACTCCTTGTCGTCAATCTTTATCCGGTTTGGAGACAGTTTATTCGGCAATATTTCTTTTAACTTACCTTCGGTTCTACTGCTTACAACCAGTATATATCTGTTGGAGCCCCATATATCAGTCACTTCATAAACAACATCATTATCTTCAAGCCCTGAAGCATCAATAATATCACCAGCCCTGACAATATCAGGATCATCGTAAAAGCTGATACTTCCAAGCCTTTTACTGGACTTATCAAAGTTCTTGCATATTTCAGGTTTTTTATATACAGGGTCAAAAATTACTGCATATTCGTACCCCACCTTATCATTATCATGAACTAATACCAAAGAGGAATCTGCCTGAAGAATATCCTGTATCCCTGTATAACCTTGCTTTTGTCCCTTGTAATAGTACTGGGTATTTTCAGGTAAAACTATCTTCTCTGTTTTACCTGCATTTTTGCAAGTTATTGTGGTACCAACAAAACTGCTTACCGTAACCTTTTTTGAAGGTTTGACCATATTCATAACTTTTAGTATTTTATCGTCATATATAATGAACCTGTATTTTGCTCCAAGCTCTATTTTGGACGTTGAATCCAATAGGTAGTAAGTACCTTTGTCCGTTGTTATTTGTGAATTGGCTAGGCTGTTAAGAATTTTTGAGTTTGCCAGAACAATAGCCTCCGTATATAAAGAAGGCACATCTTTAAGCATCTTATTAAGGTTTTCCAGCTTGTTGTTCTTAACATTGGTTATCCATATTTTGTCTATCATTACAGCGGCGGCCCATCTTTGAAGTTTATCGCCGCTCTTTAGCGCTATCCCCTGGCTCACCCCAAGGTTCCTTGCTTTTTTGACGCAACCACTATCAGGCACATTTTTTTCACTAAACCCGAGAACTCTCACAATAGCAATACAGGCTTGTGAGAAAGTTATATCCTCTTCCGGAGAAAAATTGCGTGCAGTAATGCCCTTCATAATCCCCTTCTTGTACGCAACAGCCACATAACCATTAAAGCTTGTACCTGCTTTCACATCATCAAAAATCCGTGTACCCTTAAGAGCTTTTGCCTCATCTGCATACCCTGCCGCCATAACTATTATCTTTGCAAACTGCTCTCTTGTAATATACCCTTTAGGCTTGAAAGCCTCATCTTCATTGCCTCTCATAAGTCCCAGCGCAGTCACTCTGTTCACGGCTCCGGCATACCATGAGTCTTGGGAAATATCATTAAATTCCGCATAAGATACCGTAGTTGTACACAACAGAAGAATAACTGCCGCTACAAAAGCCCTCGCAACAAATTTCCATTTACCAAACATAATACTCCCAGCCTTTCCTATCTCATCCGTAAGCTTTCCTTGACGCTCTTTGTGAAGGGATCAAGGAAAAATTCTATTATTTTTCTCTTCCCGGTCTTTACCTCTACCGTTGCTGTCATGCCTGGAACAATATTAACACATTTATCTACGACAAATACTTCCGTTTTATCCATTTGAACCTTGATTTTATAAACAGTTCCCAACTTTTGATCCTCATATGCATCAGGGCTTACGGCTATAACTTTTCCTTTGACAACCCCATACCTCTGAAAGGGAAATGTGTCAAACTTTATTTCTGTCTCTTGTCCAACCTTTATAAACCCAATATCCTGATTTAGTACCAATGCTTCCACAACAAGAGTGGCATCATCCGGAACGATGGACATGATGGGTTGTGCAGGTGTAACTACCCCTCCGATAGTATTGGTGGTCAATCCGTTAACGGTTCCGTCTACCGGTGAACTAAGTTTCTGGAATTTCAGCATTTCTTTTTCCTTATTTAATTGTGCTTCGATATCTATTATTTTTTTGTCCCTGTCCAGTATCAGATTGAGTAATTGATTTTCCCGGTCTTTTTGCAAAGCATTCAGTTCTTCCTCGTCAGCCTTCAGATCGGCCTTCGACTGCCGAACCTTAAGCACTTGTTTCTGGTAGCTGTTCTCTGCATCGAAAAGGTCATCATTCTTATCGTCCACATCTTCTTTCGGTGCTCCCACATCTTCATATAGAGCCTTTAAGTCTGATTGCTCCTCTGTCAACTTGGAACGTTTCTTCTCAATACCGGACAATTCATATTTGTCTATGTCTAATTGATCCTGGCTTTGTGATATCCTGGATTTTGCACTTTCTTCCTTCGCCTTGAATTCAGCCTCACTTGCTTCCATCTGCTGTCTTTCGGACTGCAGTATATCTTCCGGAAGCGTGGATGCAATCAGTATATTATCAATGCTTTTATTTTTCAGTTCGGCACTGTAAATGTCTTTTTCAAGTTTTGCAATATCCAGTGATTTTTGGGTGCTATCTATGTCTATCTGTTTTGTTGACGAATCCAATTCCATAAGAGGCTGGCCCATCTTTACCCGCTGTCCCTCACTTACATAAATTTTAGTAATTGTACTTAGCTCCAAAGGTTGGATGACTTTTACATTTCCTTCGGGAATTACTTTGCCTCTTGCTGTTGCCACTTCATCTATTTTTCCAACATATGACCACACCAGGGCAATAATTAAGATGGCAAATATTGTCCAAATAGTAAATCTTCCCAGAGGAGAAGGTGGTGTCTCCTCAATTTCCAATGCAGGAGGCAAAAATTCATATTCAAGGTTGTCTCTCTTAAAAAGCATATTATATTAAATCCCCCTTTCCTGCTGGCTGTAAAGATGACTGTAAAGACCTTTTCTGGCTAACAGCTCCTCATGGCTTCCGTATTCAATAAGGTTTCCACGGTCAATAGCCATTATTTTATGTGCGTCCCTTAATGTTGAAAGCCTGTGCGCAATGATAATAACCGTTCTTCCCTGACACATCAGTTTCAGGTTTCTTTGAATAATGCTTTCCGATTCATAATCCAATGCAGATGTAGCCTCATCAAAAATCAATATTCTTGGATTTGTGAGCAGCGCCCGGGCAATTGCAATTCTCTGCCTTTGTCCCCCCGAGAGTGCAGAACCTTTTTCACCGACCATCGTATCATAGCCTTCAGGAAGCTCAAGAATAAAATCATGTGCTCCCGCAATTTTCGCCACTCTCACAATCTCATTCATGCTTATGGAAGGATAATGAATTGAAATATTCTCACGTACTGTCCCATTAAATAAGAAGTTTTCCTGCAGCACAACGCCAATCTGCCTTCTTAGCCATGACGGGTCTGCAAGTGATATATCCACACCATCTATCAGTATCTTTCCGGCTTCCGGGATATAAAGCCTCTGCATAAGCTTAGAGATAGTGCTCTTTCCCGAGCCGCTCCTTCCTACAATTCCTATTATCATGCCCGGCCGTATATCAAAGGACATGTCCCTGATTACCTCAGGCCCGTCTATCCTGTACCTGAACCTGACCTTTTCAAATCTTATGTGCCCGTTAATGGCAGGCAGCTTTGCCTTGGCCGGGTCCATGGAAGGCTCGGGTGTCGTATTGAAAATATCTCCAAGCCTTTCTATGGATAAGCCTGTCTGCTGGAAATCCTGCCAAAGCTGTACAAGCCTTAAAATAGGATTACTGACTCTTCCCGACAGCATTCGAAAGGCCACCAACTGTCCCACACTTATATCTCCGGTCATTACAAGCCTGGCTCCAAGCCATAAGATTAGCAAATCCGATACTTTCTGGATAAACTGTCCTATTGCTCCGGCTACTCCTGATAATGTCGAGGTCTTAAAGCTGGACTTGATATAATTTGATATCAGCCCTTCCCACTTTTTTTGTGCTTCCGGCTCAAGAGCAAAGGATTTTACCGTCTGTACCCCCGTAACGGCTTCAACCAGGTAGGATTGCTGTTCTGCTCCGCAGTTAAACTTTTCATCCAGCCTGTGCTTTAATAAAGGGGTTACAATAAGAGAGAGAGCAACAAAAAAAGGGAGCGTTGCCAGCACTATAAAGGTAAGGCTGGTACTGTAAAAGAACATTACTGCTATGTATACGATAATAAACATCACATCCAGTACTGAGGTCAAGGGTGCTCCGGTTAAGAATTGTCTTATATTTTCCAATTCCCTGACTCTCGCTATGGTGTCCCCCACTCTTCTAACCTCAAAATACCGGAGCGGAAGCATAAAAAGATGTTTGAAGAGTCTTGCTCCAAGTGTTACATCAATTCTGCTGGTAGTATGTGTGAAAACATATGTCCGTGAAATATTGATAATGGCCTCAAAAACCGTCACAACTATTATTCCGATGGTAAGCACGTTAAGAGTTGTAATTCCTTTATGTACAAGCACCTTGTCAATGATTACCTGCATAAATACGGGTGTAACAAGTCCAAAAAGCTGTAATACCAGAGAAGCTATCAGCACTTCTGCCAAAGGCTTTCTGTATTTCCAGATGACTGGAAGAAACCATTTGATACCGAATTTATGGTCTGAACTTTTATACCCTCTTGGAGTAAGCAGTATTACACTGCCGTTCCATTTTTCGATAAACTCTTCTTTCGTTATAATTTTAGTTCTTCCCTCTACAGGATCAAGAACTAGTATTTTCTGTTCTTCGATTCCGGCCAGTATAATAAATTCACCTGACTTAAACTCTGCAATAGCAGGAAGAGGAAGCTTTGAGAGTCTTTCAAACTTAACTGGGGCATCTTTTGCCTTTAAACCCAGCTCTTTTGCCGCCCTTAACAAATCAATCCTTGACATGCCTTTTTCGCCTATGGCAAAGGCATGCTTTATCTGGTCAGGATCGGCGCTTATACCATGAAATTTGGCAAGCATAATAAAGCAGTTTAAACCTGTGTCAACTGCACTCCTGCTTTGTTCTCTGTTTGCATCTTCCGTACCTGATTCAGCTTCTACCCTGGTGTTAACTATTTTGTCCATATTATTTGACCTCAGTTAATATTCATTTTAGGTTTATCTTGTTATGTACGATATGCCAGCCTCAAACCGGCATAAAAATAGATTTATGCAAAGTGCACTTATTCTACATTCCGCATAAATCTATCTTTCCTCTCTAGCTTATGCTATCTACATATCCTGACATGTATTGCTTGAAGTATGTATTTCCTATGCATTCTGATGGGACCAGTATTGTGTCAGGATGGCCTGTACCTCTTCCGGCTTTTGTTGAATTGCCTGATTCCAGGATATGCCGCTTTGCTGGCTAAATACGGCCATAGACTGTATCAATTGGTCAACCTGGCTGTTGAGTAACTGACTTCCGTCAGAAGCCTTAAACACCTCTGTCTGGTATGCGGCCCCTGAATACCATGATTGTATGGTTAACTGGTCAGTTGTATTGGCATTTGAAACTTTAAGGCTGCTTCCATCCTTGCTGAATATTAGATTTAGTGTATTTTCTCCGATATCGACGATGTCTTTATTTCCACTTGTTGAATCATAATCGTATATGGTGTCCTGTCCATAATTCTTTTCCAGAGAATAGTTGTCGTTCCCGGTTCCTCCATCCATGTAATCATTTCCGGTTCCTCCATATAAGGTATCATTTCCGGATCCTCCATACAGTCGGTCATCTCCGTTTCCTCCATAGAGGGTGTCGTTCCCTCCTACTCCGGACAGAGTATCATTCCCTCCTAGTCCGTCTATGGTATCATCGCTTTCCTCATATCCTGTTATGATGTCATTTCCCTCCGTTACAGCCAGCACAGCATTCCTGATATAGGGGATATCCCAGATGGTCCCTTCTACAAAACTTATCTTCTCTATCTTATTGGTATTCGCTCCATAATTACCGCCGTTCTTATCATAATAGCTGAAGTATGCCTCTAACACTACCTTATC
>NZ_FRFD01000020.1 GCF_900143645.1 Anaerocolumna xylanovorans DSM 12503
ACCGAAGCCACCACCACCATACATACCCATCGAATGTCGATCTTCGCTTGTTGTTGTTTTGGTCTTTCCTTTGAAACCAGTATCGTTGTTTGGCGCTGCGGTTTTCAAGGTTTTTACTGCTGTCACCGAAATATTTACACACTACTTCTTCAATGCTTAGAAGAAATATGTAATCCCAAGTATCTTCTCCGCCTCTTGAACCGTACCACTGATTGTCGTGGTTTTTGTTCAATGCCGGAATGATTCTTGACTGTTCGGCCGCGGTGAATTTGTTATAAAACTCACTGTTAAGATATTTTCTTAGCGAGCAGTCAGCCCATGTCACATCACCAGCGCAATTATTATAGGGGTGTTGTTCGATCATGTCTTCAGTTATAATTAAGGCCGCATTGCCTTGTATATCAAGAATGCGCCAATGATAACCGCCAAATGGCACAACCCCGCCGATATTAAACTCCCTCATTCTCTTTCTCCTCGTGTAATATAAATTTTCTGTAGTTCTGTTTCAATGCGCCTGCAAGAGCAAATGCTCATTATCTTCGCGACAAATTCTGATTTGTCGTTGATTTGCATCAATTGTCTTTAACTATACGTTCTTTATGTAATTTTAAATTAAAATAGATAACTTTACCATCCCTCAAATACTATTTTTAAAAAACCCAAACCTTATTTTAATCTATTCCAGATTATAATATAAACTTAAGTATCCATTAAATACATATTTTCCAATCACTTTCTACTATATTAAAAAGCCCCCTTCATCCAATCTTTATTTTATAACCGACAAAATCATCTCTCCGACCTATCCAGTACCGACTTGCCATTCCGTACATAACAAAAAAGCCCTAACCCAGCAACTCTTACGTTTGCCAAACTAGGACTCAAAATGCGCCTCCAGGGGCTCGAACCCTGGACACCCTGATTAAGAGTCAGGTGCTCTACCAACTGAGCTAGAAGCGCTTATCTTGTTATTTGCTTGTTCGTATTTCCCGAACGCAAAAATGATTATATAATATCTATAAACAAATTGCAAGTATTTTTTTAAACTTTTTTAATTTTTATTTTTATTCTTTACAAAAGCTTTATTTTTCTACAATATTTACCCAATTTCATTCTCAAACCCGGCGTATAATATCGTATTATCAAACAGTGCCCTTCTGCAAACGAGAAAGGCACTGAGGATTGACTATTTTAATTTTTCAATTTTGTCGGTTAACTGCCCCTTTGGTACTGCACCAACTACGGTGTCTACAACTTCACCATCTTTAATAAATAAAAGAGTCGGAATCGACATAACTCTATATTTGCTGCTTACATTAGGTGCTTCATCCACATTGAGCTTACCTACCTTAACAGTTCCTTCATAATTCTCTGCAAGTTCTTCGATAATCGGAGCCATCATCTTACAGGGTCCGCACCAGTCTGCATAAAAATCCACGATTACCGGAACCTGGGATTTTAAAACCTCCTGCTCAAAATTATCATCTGTAAATTTGTGCGCCATATTAATTTCCTCCTTCGTTTATCTGCTATTTCCCATTACCTTTCTTTTTTAAACCCTTTCCCAAAATACCGTTTATTTCATCCAGGGAATTTTTCATCTGAAGCGCCCTTTTATTAAGTTCCATGTTGCCGCCAAATGACTTTGCTAATTGGGATTTTATTGTCTTCTTCATTTATAACCCTCTATCCAGGTTTCATATATTAGTATATGCATTTTTTTACGAATTGTACAGGGGTAATAAAAGCTTCTCTAATTCTGTTTTTTCTGCTGTATTACCATCCTGTGAATAGGGTTCCCAAGTGCAGAGAACTTTTCTTCATACTCTGTCATAACATTCCCTTCCATGTATTCACTGTTATGCAGATCATACGTATAATTCTTAATCTCCCATCCTGCAATTTCTGCTTCTTCCAAAGAAAAATCAAAGAGTTCCCGGTTGTCTGTCTTAAAGATAACTTCTCCGTTTTTCTTTAGCAGTTTTTCATATCTTGCAAGAAATTCTTTTGAGGTCAGCCTTCTTTTGGCATGTCTGTCCTTGGGCCAGGGATCTGAAAAATTCAAATAAATTCTATCCACTTCCTCTTTATCAAACACATCATTTATATATTCCGCATCCAGCCTCACAAAATATAGGTTTGGTAAAAAAAGCTCTTTTCTCTTTTCAATCCCTCTGATTAGGACACTGGAATATTTTTCGATACCCAAATAATTAATACCTGGGTTTTCTCCGGCAAGACAGCATATAAACTTCCCTTTTCCCATACCGATTTCTATATGAATGGGGTTATCGTTTTGAAAAAACTCGTTCCACTTTCCTTTATACTGTTCCGAATCCTGAACAACATATTCATTCTGCGCTATTTCCTCCCTGGAACCACGCACATTTCTTAGTCTCATATTTCATCTCCTACAAAATAACAAATTAATATTTTTTACGACTTAATTCTTATTGAAATTTTTGCTAATTCATTATATCATACAGATAAAGAATAACAAGTGGATTCTATATTGATTATCGGAAGTTGGAATTAAATAGTTATAATAGAGTGAGTTTTTAAAAATTTTTTTCAATTATATTTAATTAATTTTTAATAATTTCTCGAAATTTGTACATTTTAACGATAGCATTTTTAAATTTCTGTAGTATTATATAGCTGTGTTCCAGCTTAAAATAGGAGTCTTTTTAACTATTTTGATTTAGCAATAAAGCCACAGCTTTATATTTTTTCAAGGTTAATTCTATCCGGCCTACATTTATTACATATGCTGTGTATATTATGTGTATGCCAAACAGAAAATAAACGCAAGGAGGTTTAACATGGAAAATGTAATTGGTCTTTTACACGACATTGAAGAAAAAGCAAATCTTATCATTGCACGTGCCAACGACGAAAAAGTGAAATTACAGGAAGCCTTAAAGAATGATCTGGAAAAGTTGGATAAAGACGTAGCTGATAGCACTAACGCAAAACTTCTTGTATTAAAGAATCAGGTAAACAAGGAATTAGCCGCCGAAAAAGAAGCTATTACAAAAGATTGGGAAAAGCAAATTTCCGACCTGGAAGCTAATTATACTAGGAACCATGATTTTTATGTTGAAAAGATTATGCAGGAAATCATAAGTGAATAAATAATTAGTTGCAGGGAGGTTTGTTATGAGCAATTTATTAGTCTATAGCGGGATTGTTACAAAGACCAGAGCCCTGGAGGCAAAAACCGTAAAAAATACAGAGTATCAGTCAATAGCAGACTT
The DNA here is from genome assembly GCF_900143645.1 of Anaerocolumna xylanovorans DSM 12503. Taxonomy (GTDB): domain Bacteria; phylum Bacillota; class Clostridia; order Lachnospirales; family Lachnospiraceae; genus Anaerocolumna; species Anaerocolumna xylanovorans. The sequence continues at coordinate 3,258 of NZ_FRFD01000020.1, forward strand.
TGAATCTATCGTCGATTTAATTGCATACCTAAAGTCCCATCCCGGTTATAATGAAATCTTTGCCGGAATTGATGAGAACCTCATTCATAGGGGCCAGGTTGAAAGTATGATAAACAACTGCCTGTATAAAGACTTTTCAAAACTGTACAGTTTTTCAAATCCCGACCAGAAAAAGGTGTTAGATATTGTCTTTCTCCGCTATGAAGTAAACATATTAAAATACTGCATGCATATGGTTTATAACCAGCACAGACAATACGATCTGGATATTATAACCGCTTTCTTTAATAAACATTCTAAGGTTGACATTGCTTCACTTGTCTCTTCAAAATCTATGGATGAATATGTGGAGCATCTAAAAGGAAGCGATTATCATTTTGTACTGACCAGCATTCAGAAAACGGATATAACCTCCTTTGATTATGAAATGAAGCTTGATATCCAGTATTTTATGAAAGCCTGGAAGCTAAAAGACCAAATATTATCCGGCGATAACTTAAAGTATGTTACTGCTACCTTAGGGCTTGAGATTGATCTATTGAATATCATGTGGCTATACCGCTCCAAGAAATTTTATAACCTTCAGGTAAAGGATGCATACGCCTATGTTATCCCGATAACTTACAAACTGAAGAAGGATAAGTTAATAAAACTGATGGAAACCTCCACCATTGATGAGTTCAGCGGGGTATTAAAGGCAACTCCTTATGAGTTTATGATTCCTTCTCTCGCAAATGGAACAGTTGAAAAGGTATATCAGAAAACCCTATATAAAGCCTATAAGCATTACAATGATAAATACCCGAATTCCATGGCACCCATCAGTTATTATTTGTATCTTAAGAGGACAGAAATTGACAGGCTTACATCCGCACTGGAATGTATCCGTTATAAACTGGACCCTCAGGATACATTAAAATACATCACAATTACTTGAATCGGAGGTGCAATAATTGATTGAAAAGATGAGATTTATCACCATTACCGGTCCAAGGACTGAGTTTGACAGAGTAGTAAGTATATATCTCAATAAATATGAGATTCATCTGGAAAACGCCCTGTCAGAACTTAGTTCCGTTCAAGATTTAAAACCTTTCGTTGAAGCAAATCCCTATAAGGATATACATTCGAAAGCTCTTGAATTGGCAGAACGGTTTAACAATAATCGACCTGAAAATCCCATTAAAATGACCCTTTCTGAAGCTTCAGCTATTATATTGTCTGCTTCCAGGGAAATGGAAGATCTGACTGCCGGGAAGAAAAAGCTTGCAGCCGAAAGAGAACATTTATTGGAACTTCAGAAGAAAATTGAACCTTTCCGCCATCTGGACTATGAAATTGATAAGATTTTGGCTTTCAAATTCATCAAATACCGGTTTGGACGAATTTCCCACGAATATTATACCAAGTTCTCCAAATTTGTATACGAAAGCTTAACCACTTTATTTGTGGAATGCCAAAAAGATCCAGACTATGTCTGGGGGGTATATTTTGTTCCTGAAGCCGAAGCTGATAAGACGGATACCATTTATTCCTCACTTCATTTTGAGAATATATCCATTACTTCAGAATATGAAGGAACGCCGGAGCAGGCATATAACGCCCTCGCTAAAAAGCTGGAAGAAAACCAGGCAAAGACCGACAGTATCAATGCTGAAATGACCAATCGTTTAAGCAGCCGCTCTGACCAGATTCTTAATGCCCACGAAACAATATGTGTATATTCCAATAATTTCGAGGTCCGGAAAATGGCCGCCTGTACTACAGTTTCCAAAAGAAACACCTTTTACTTTATACTCTGTGGATGGATAGAGGAAACTAGTGTAGAAGCTTTGATCCGTGATATTAACAAAGACAAAAACATTTACTGCATGGTAGAAAAAGATATCGCTAATGTTTCTACAAAGCCTCCCACAAAACTTAAAAATCCAAAAATATTTCAGCCCTTTGAAATGTTTATTAAAATGTATGGCTTGCCTGCCTATAATGAAATGGACCCTACATTTTTTGTAGCCATTACTTATCCCATTATTTTTGGTATCATGTTCGGCGATGTAGGACAGGGTTTATGCCTTGCCATCATCGGTGCATTAATTTATCGGTATAAAAAAATACCACTGGCGGCCATTATTTCATCATCCGGTATCTGTTCTACTATCATGGGCTTTCTGTATGGCAGTGTTTTTGGATTTGAAAATATCCTGCCCCATATATGGTTAAATCCTATGGAAAATGTCATGACCGTGTTGTTCACTGCCGTAGCTTTTGGCTCCACAATAATTATTATCACCATGCTGATAAATATTATAAACGGAATAAGGACAAAAGATATTGAAAAGATTTTCTTTGATAACAACGGTGTTGCGGGACTTGTATTCTATTCCATGGTTATTGTATGTGCTGTACTTATAGCAACCGGCCATCCGATGCCAGCAGGCGTTTTGCTTGCAGTTTTCCTTGGTATTCCCCTGATTCTTATTTTCTTAAGAGAGCCTCTTACTCATCTTATAAAAAGGAAACCGGAGATATTGCCGAAAGATAAAGGAATGTTTTTCGTAGAATCATTCTTTGAATTATTTGAAATTGTTTTAAGCTACCTTACAAATTCTATTTCCTTTCTGCGTGTTGGTGCCTTTGCAATCAGTCATGCAGCGATGATGGGTGTCGTAATGTTACTGGCAGGCGCCCAATCAGGAAACCCTAATATATTGGCTGTAATTATCGGTAATATTTTCGTAGCGGGCATGGAAGGCCTTGTTGTTGGTATCCAGGTTCTGCGTCTTGAATATTATGAGATGTTCAGCCGGTTTTATACGGGAACAGGAAAAGGATTTAAGCCATATAAAAGTAAATAATAGTATAATTTAAGGAGGAACATATTATGACAATGACAGCAAAAATGATTTTAGTAGTAGCTTTGGTATTAAGTATCGTTATTCCCTTTGGAGCATTCTTACTTAGTGAAAAGAAAAAAGGTAATTTTAAAGCATCTGTAATCGCAAACTCACTTTTCTTTTTTGGTACATTAGTAATCGCACACATCTTGTTATTCACCGGTAAGGTATCCGCCGCTGAGGCAAATGAAGCTGCTAATGCATCTGCAGAAGGCTGGAGATATATGGCTGCCGCTCTTGCAACCGGCTTATCCTGTATCGGTGGTGGTATTGCCGTTGCATCCGCTGCCTCTGCCGCTTTAGGTGCTATGAGTGAAGATTCCAGTATTTTCGGTAAAGCGCTTATCATGGTAGCTCTTGCAGAAGGTATCGCACTCTACGGATTAATCGTATCTTTCTCTATTTTATAATAAAAAATATGACAAGAAGGAGTGTGAAATAGCCTTTTCACACTCCTTCGCATAAGGCTTTTCTCTTACTAATTAAGGAGGTAACTGTATGCGTATGTTTCTTATCAGTGATAATGTTGACACCTACACGGGAATGCGCCTTACAGGCGTGGACGGAGTTATCATACATTCAAAAAAGCATTTAAAAGAACAACTGGATAACGCGCTTGCAGATAAGACCATCGGTGTTCTTCTGATTACAGAAAAACTCAGCCGTGAGTTCCCTGATATTATAAATGATGTAAAATTAAACCGAAAGCTTCCGCTGATTGTTGAAATTCCTGACCGTCATGGAACAGGAAGAAAACCTGATTTTATTACTTCCTATGTAAATGAAGCAATTGGAATAAAATTGTAAAGGGAGATGTCTATGAATTTAGATGAGAAATTAGAACAATTTTATAATTCTGCTATGGAAAGTGCCACCAATCAGAATATTGAAATAATAGAAGAATATCAGAAATCTTTGCAGCAGATATATAGCGAGCACAAAGAAGAGGAATTAAGAAAATCAGAAGCTACTTACCGCGCTGAATCTGAAAAACTGCTTCGCGAAAAAAACAAAGAAGTTGCCAGTGAATTAATTACCCTCAAAAGAAAATTGAGTGACCGCTCACAGGAACTTAAAACCAATCTGTACGAGGATGTATCTGCCAAGCTGCAGGGATACATCAAAACCTCTGATTATAAAGACCTTTTGGTTAAGCAGATAAAGTCTGCAAAAGAATTCGCAGGTCAGGATAAGATTATAATTTACATTAATCCTACTGATGCTGACCTTAAAGCCTCCTTAGAAGCCTTGACAGGTGCCGAATTAACCATAAGCAATCGCGATTTTATAGGAGGAACCAGAGCTGTTATTCAGGAAAAGAGCATTTTAATAGATAATTCATTTCTGACCAGAATGGAAGAATCCAAGAATAAATTCGCTGTAAATTAATCTTTTTTGGTTAATTTATGAGCCAGTCTTATAACTTTAAAATGCCATATGAAAGAAGAAAGGGGAGTTATCTCCATTATGAATATAACAGGAAAAATATACGGAATTAACGGACCAATTGTATATGTGGCAGGCAATCAGGGCTTTAAAATGGGCGAAATGGTTCTTGTTGGCAAGGAAAAGTTGGTTGGAGAAGTAATTGGTCTTACAAAGGACCGTACCACTATTCAGGTATATGAAGAAACCACCGGCATGAAGCCCGGCGAGCTAGTATATTCAACCGGTGCTGCTATTTCCGTAACTTTAGCACCTGGTATTATCAGTAATATCTTTGACGGTATTGAGCGTCCCTTAACAGAAATCGCAAAAATCTCCGGAGCCTATATATCCAGAGGTGTAAGTGTTGACGCCCTTGACAGTCAAAAACTTTGGGATGTACATGTAACGGTAAAGGAAGGGGATAAAGTATACGGAGGCACTATTATTGCCGAAGTTCCTGAAACCCGCGCTATCCTGCATAAATCCATGGTGCCTCCCGGTACCGACGGCGTTGTAATAAAAGCCGTAAAAGACGGACAATACACCATAAGTGATACCATTATTACAATCCGGACACCGGAAGGTGAAGAAAAAGATATAACCTTAACACAGAAATGGCCCATCCGTGTTCCAAGACCCACACAGAAAAGATATCCGGCTGACCGTCCATTGATAACCGGACAGCGTATTCTTGATACACTGTTCCCCATTGCAAAAGGCGGTACTGCTGCTATTCCCGGAGGATTTGGAACCGGTAAGACCATGACACAGCATCAGCTTGCTAAATGGTCCGATGCAGATATTATCGTATATATCGGCTGTGGCGAGCGTGGAAACGAAATGACAGAAGTATTGGAAGACTTCTCAAAGTTAGTGGATCCCAAATCCGGTAATCCCCTGCTTGACAGAACAACCCTTATTGCCAATACCTCCAACATGCCGGTTGCTGCCCGTGAAGCCAGTATTTATACCGGTATTACCTTAGCGGAATATTACCGTGATATGGGTTATCATGTAGCAATCATGGCTGACTCTACTTCCCGTTGGGCAGAAGCTCTTCGTGAATTATCCGGTCGTCTTGAAGAAATGCCCGCAGAAGAAGGCTTTCCGGCTTATCTGGCCTCCAGATTATCCGCTTTCTATGAAAGAGCCGGCTTTATGCAGAATTTAAACGGAACAGAAGGAAGCGTATCCATTATCGGTGCCGTATCTCCTCAGGGCGGTGACTTCTCAGAGCCTGTTACCCAGAACACCAAGCGTTTCGTCCGCTGCTTCTGGGCACTTGATAAATCTCTTGCTTATGCAAGACATTTCCCTGCCATTCACTGGCTGACCAGTTACAGCGAGTATTTAAATGACTTAGCTCCCTGGTATACAGAAAATGTCGGAAGAGACTTTGTAGACTGCAGAAATCAGATATTAGCCCTGTTGACACAGGAAAATCAATTAAATGAAATTGTAAAGCTGATTGGAAGCGATGTACTTCCCGATGATCAAAAGCTTGTTCTTGAAATTGCAAGGGTAATACGTCTGGGCTTTGTACAGCAGAATGCTTACCATCCTTCTGATACCTATGTACCGCTTGATAAACAGCTTAAAATGATGCACACCATACTCTATCTCTATTCCAAGTCAAAACAGCTCATTGGCATGAACATGCCTATGTCCCTGTTAAAACAGGAAGATATCTTTGATAAAGTTATTTCAATAAAGTATGATATTGCAAACGACGAACTATTCAAATTTGATCACTATACAGCTATGATTGATGACTTCTATAATCGCATCATGGCCAAGAACGGTTAAGGAGGATATAAAATATGGCTATTGAATATTTAGGATTAAGCGAAATAAACGGCCCCTTAATTGCTATTGAGGGTGTACGTGATGCCTCCTATGATGAAATCGTAGAACTTACTATAAACGGAAGGAAGAAAATAGGAAGAATCGTTGAAGTATACGAAGACAAAGCAGTTATACAGGTTTTCCAGGGGACAGAGGAAATGTCTCTTAATAACACCCACACCAAGCTTACCGGCCATCCCCTGCAGGTTGCACTTTCTCCTGAAATCTTAGGCCGTGTATTTAACGGTATCGGTCAGCCTATTGATGGACTTGGCCCTATCATACCCGAGGTTATGAAGGATGTAAATGGTCTTCCCTTAAATCCCTGTACCAGAGAGTATCCAAGAAACTATATCCGTACAGGTATTTCTGCAATTGACTGTCTGACAACCCTGATCCGTGGTCAGAAGCTTCCTATCTTCTCCGGAAATGGTCTTCCTCATGACCAACTGGCAGCTCAGATCGTTAAACAGGCTTCCTTAGGTGAAAACAGCGATGAAGAATTCGCTATCGTATTTGCCGCCATGGGCGTTAAACATGATGTTGCTGATTTCTTCCGCCGTACTTTCGAGGAAAGCGGTGCTACGCCTCACGTTGTAATGTTCTTGAACCTGGCAAATGATCCTGTAGTAGAAAGATTGATTACTCCGAAGGTAGCATTAACAGCCGCAGAATATCTTGCCTTTGAAAAAGGAATGCACATTCTCGTTGTATTAACCGATATGACCTCCTTTGCAGAAGCAATGCGTGAGGTTTCCTCCTCCAAGGGCGAGATCCCCAGCAGAAAAGGTTATCCTGGTTACCTTTACAGTGAATTGGCAACCATCTATGAAAGAGCCGGTATCGTAAGGGATTGCAAAGGTTCTGTTACACAGATACCCATTCTTACAATGCCTAATGATGATATCACTCATCCTATCCCTGACCTTACAGGTTACATTACAGAAGGCCAAATTGTATTAGACCGTTCCATTTACCAAAAGAATGTATATCCTCCTATCAATATTCTTCCTTCCCTGTCACGTCTTATGAAGGATGGTATCGGTAAAGGATATACCAGAGAAGATCATCAGGACCTCGCTAACCAGTTATTTTCTTCTTATGCCCATGTAGGAGATGCAAGAGCCCTTGCCAGTGTAATTGGTGAAGATGAACTTTCTCCCATTGATAAAAAGTACTTAAAATTTGGTGCAGCTATGGAACAGGAATTCATTACCCAGGGAATGGATGAAAACCGTACAGTTATCCAAACTCTTGATTTAGGCTGGAGACTGCTTCGTATGCTTCCTAAAGAAGAGCTTGACAGAATTGATACAAAGATACTGGATAAATACTATATCTCATCAGAGGCTTCCAACTAAGTACCTCAATTAAGCAAATCCATTTGTATGGATGAAGCAGAAAGGCATGGGTGTAATATATGGATCCGAATACCTTCCCCACCAAGGGAAATCTAATATTAGCCAAAAACTCTCTTGCCTTAGCCAAACAAGGTTACGAGCTTATGGATAAGAAAAGAAATATTTTAATCCGCGAGCTTATGGAGCTGATTGATAAGGCAAGGGATATCCAGACAGAAATTGATGGAACTTTTACCAGTGCATATGCCGCTTTACAAAAAGCCAATATTGAAATGGGCATCCGAAATGTAGAAGATTTAAGCTTCACCATTCCGGAAGAAAATTCTATCGAAATCAAACAAAGAAGTATTATGGGAACTGAGATTCCTTTAGTTGATTTCAAACTGGAGGATGAAAAGCCTACCTACTCCTTCTTTAATACCAGAGTTTCTCTGGATGAAGCAACCAGCAGTTTTCGTAAAGTAAAAGAGCTTACACTGCGTCTTGCCACAATCGAGAACTCTGCTTACCGCCTGGCGGCAAGTATAAACAAAACTCAAAAACGCGCCAATGCTTTGAAAAATATAACTATTCCTCATTATATAGACCTTGTTCATGACATTCAAAATGCTCTGGAAGAAAAGGAAAGAGAAGAGTTTACAAGACTTAAAGTAATTAAAAGCTGGCGTTCAAAATAGTTCCATATTATAAATATCAAAAACGCATTATTTCTATAATAAATTATTATAGAGGTAATGCGTTTTTATTTATTTTTTCTTAACCTTTCTTTTAATACTTGATACAACCTGTGAAATCATCTATAATAGAATAATGTAAAACAAAATATCCCATTAAGTATAAAACTAACGATAAAATAGATAAAATAAATACAAGAATAAATAGCTATAGGGATTTTTCTGTCCCCTTTATAGCTTAGTGAAGTAATGCCCAAATGGAAATCAATTTTCACATTCTATTTAAGCAATATCGCCGGATGGCCTGCGATATATACGAGAAAGAGGTTATTATGAAAAAGTTACGTGTTCTTATAAGCATAAGCGCACTATGCCTGCTTATTTTAAATACATCCTTAACCAGTGTTCAGGCCCAAAGTAATAGTGCAGATAGTACTGCAGCCACTCAAAAATCTTCTGGACAGGAAGCTCTTAATATAGGAGATAAGCCCTCCATCGCATCAAAAGCAGCCATTGTAATGGAAGCCTCCACCGGCACAATCCTATATGCCAAGAATATACATGACAAGCACTACCCTGCGAGTATAACCAAAATACTGACGGCTCTGGTAGCTCTTGAAAATTCAAGCCCTGGTGAGGTTCTAACTTTTTCAAAAAATGCAATATATGATGTAGACTTAGACAGCAGCCGTATAGGAATTGATGTGGGAGAAAAGCTCACCATGGAACAAAGCCTTTATGCCGTTATGCTGGAATCCGCAAATGAAGTAGCCTATGGTGTCGCTGAGCATGTAGCTGGCAGCGTCCCCGCTTTTACTGATCTGATGAATAAAAAGGCTGCCAGTTTAGGATGTGTAGATTCTCATTTTGTCAACCCTCACGGACTGCCTGATGATAACCATTATACAAGCGCATATGATATGGCACTTATATCACGAGCTGCCATTAATAATGAAACTTTTCAAAAAATAACAGGGACCAAGACCTATGCCATTCCTCCGACAAACCTTCAGTCTGAAACAAGATATCTGGCAAATCATCACAAGATGGTCAAGGGATCCATCCCTTATGAAGGAGTAATCGGCGGAAAAACCGGATATACCCTAAAGTCCAAATATACCCTTGTAACCTTTGCAAAACGTAATGGCATGACCTTAATCAGTGTTATTATGTGCTGTGACAGTATCCCAAATGAATATGCCGATACAAAAGCTCTTCTTAATTACGGTTTTGAAAATTACAGCATTTATAATATATCCCAGGAACTGGACCCTGATAAGGAGGAATCCGATTCCTTATTTACCAAATATGCTCCGTTGTTTAGCAGAAAAACCTCTTCTTTAAAATTAAGTACAAAAGGAAGTGTTGTATTGCCTAAAGGCATCTCCTTTAAGAAGGCTGAAAAAGCAATATCCTATGTACCTGTGGAAGAAATAAAAAACGGTGATAACGTTATCGGATCCATGCGCTTTACTTATAAGAATACCTATATAGGATCTGCAGATATTCTTTATACCAAAAATACCTCTTCCTATATGCTGAATAATAATTTTATTCCTGAAACACCAAAAACTATCGTTACAAAGGGAGTTCAAATGCCTGTAGATACGAATGCAGACAAACACCGTCTGCAGATTGTGATTATATCCATAATCGTTATTGTAATTCTTATTTCCACAACCTTATATCTTATATTTATAGAACTTCCCTATAGGAAGCGCAGAAATGCCTATACGGCCAAAAAAAAGAAGTCCAAAAAACATTATTCAAAAAATGATTTCTTAGATCTTTAATAACACCCAATAAATAAGGCTGTTGAAGAATTTCTTCAACAGCCTTTATAGCGTTCCCGACACGATTTGAACGTGCGACCTATCGCTTAGGAGGCGATCGCTCTATCCTGCTGAGCTACGAGAACGTTTTTTTTATCTGCCAATTACAATCTTATTCTTAAAAAAGGCAGCAAAAACATTCTACTATTTTCGAGGCAAATAGTCAACCCCCAAAGCATAATAAAATTATAACTTAGCACTATTATAGTTAAAATCCACGTAACCCTGAAGCCATATATTCCCCTTAAATCTTCTTCCCACCAGGGGTTCCCCATATAAATCATCCTTATTAATAGCCACCTGAAAAATAACATCATTACAGGAAATGCCCAGATTGTATATCTCCTCTCCTGTAATATCATTTTTTAAAGTTTCCAGGTCAAGAATCGTTCCAAGGATAGTATAGTTATCAGACTCTGATCCATAAGGTGTAAAAGACGTTTCAACAATCGTATAAATATCCTCTACCTTGGCACGCCTTGATATCATGGCATACATATCGATATCATCTATTGTGAGGCTGTCTATTGCCTCTTGATTTCCCTTTTTCGCTTCCGATATTAACTGCCTTCTGTATTGAACCTCAGCTGAATTGCTTTTAGCCAGCTTCTCATCCCTTTCTAAAGGCAGTAAGACCTTTCCAGAAACAGAGAGTGCCGACAAAAATATAGGGTAAGGCCTGTCGAGTTGTTTTTTATCCTTTATCTCATCAAAATAATCAACAACGTTCTGCAAATAAAAAATTAAGGAAACACCTAATCTGACGTCATCGCTCATGCCTGTATATGCATCTGTATCCACCCTTTTAATAATAGATATGTCCTCTTTTGTGCTCATATATCCCCCCTTAATATAAGGGAAATAATGCTCCATATAGAATTTGCCTTCCTTATCAAACTCGCCTCTGACAGTGATACCTATTTGCTTGCTAAAGAGCTTGGTAACCTCAGCCAATGTCCTGCCATCCTGTAAAGTATAAACTCTCTTCTCAGAAGGTGCCTCTATAATTAAATTAATCAGATGTTCTAAATCCAATCTATCTTTAATGTTTGAAAAACCTATTGCTTTCAAAAAACTATGCATAATAACCTCTTTTCTGAATAATCAATCTCACTGAGTATTCACTAATACGTAGCAGTTTCCTTTTTATATCCCTTTGCTTCAGAAATGGGATATCTGGTCAGCATGTGAAACTTTATTTCACATTATACCCGTGCATACCGCAAACCTGCTTGTGGTATTGCCTGAATAAGAATGTGAAAACTTTTATTTCACATTACACCCGTGCATACCGCAAGGCTCCTTGCGATATTGCCTGAATAAGAATGTGAAAACTTTCATTTCACATTACCTCCTGCTAAATACAATAATTAGATTATCTTATTATATGGAGGTTAGCTTATTTAACATACCCATAAAAGAATAAATTCAATGAATATGAATTACTTATAACACATTTTATTAAAATTAACAAGATGTATTGTCTGGCTTTAGCAATAATCCTCTGCATCCAGCGCATCTACTATTACAACCGAAAGTTCTGCCTTTAAATCCCGTTCAACCCAAGTGTCATATCTGTTACCACTTGCATCCGTTAACATCCTTAAAACAGGTCTGGTAGGGCATTTACTGTTTTGCCTTAATACAATACCCTTTTCGCCTTCATTGGTTACAACAATCGTACCATTGGGATATGCCGCTACCAATTCAAGAAAGCAGTTAACGACTTCAAAATCAAACTTTATATTGGCTTGGCTAAGAATATAATCAAGTGTATCGTGCACCTTTAATTTTGGCATCATAAATCCATATGTCAGGCTATCAAACGTATCACATACAGCGACTATCTTGCTGCCAATCTTAATTTTATCTCCCTTTTTATGAAAAGGAAAACCTGTCCCATCATTTCTTTCATGGTGACAAAGAATGATATCCTTAGATGCTGCCGGCAGCCAACTCTCTTTTATAACAGAGGAATAGCCATAAACAACATGCTTCATTAACTCTTTCTGCTCTTCTTTGCTGCTTTTTAAATAATTAAAATTTTGATAATCAATTTTAACCAGATTATATCCCATATCATGCAAAAGGCTTCCGATAGCAATTTGTCTTACCTTTTCTCTTGTTAATTTCATCCTGAGCGCTATCAAAACAGACATAGCACTTACATTTAATGAATGTGCATATGTACTTTCACTTTTTTTACGAATACCCGAAATACTGTACAAAACATTCGGTGCATTGATAATATCACAGATAATGGTTTCGGCAATATTTTTAATTTCTTCAAGCTCTCCGTAACCCTGATAAGTATAACGGTCGATAATATCTCTTACAACTTCCTGGCATTCTTCTTTAATCTTTTCTTCGATATTTTCTTCTTCGTTTATACCCTTCGATAATTCATCTTCCACACAGATATAGCTATAGCCTAATTCTTTTAATTTCTTGGCATATTCTATCTTAACGGGGGACCCCGCTGTCATTATTATTATTCCGCTGTCCGAAATAATATCCCTCGCAAGCAATTCATGTCCCTTGATTGAATCAAGTAACACCTTTCTCATATAAGCACCTCAGGTATATACTAAAGGAATTAACCTCTTCCTTTGTATTCTATGATTAAATAATAAAATTAACTGCTATATAATACAATATCGAATAAATCCTTCTATGTCAATAAGGGTTAAAAAAAATAGTTTCTATATTTGTTAATTAAATAACAATATTGTTTTATGAGCAAATAATTTTTATGCATTATGTCGTTTTCTTGATATCTTGAAATCAGTGCTAATATCCAATTTATGCACAATGTATATTTTATTTACTGTTTGGGCATAATATTGGTTAGTAATTTATGCATCATCTACAACGCATTTGTTTGACAAAAGAATCATAATCTGATATATTGAAAATGTAAAAAGAAACAAATCAACTTGTTAATTATTTAACATTCATTAAAATATAACAAATCAAGGAGGATTCCTATGAGCGACAAAAATCAACCTACCCCCCAGGAGCATGTAGACCAGCTTGTAAAAAATGCTCAGATAGCTTTAAAAGAATTCATGAACTACGATCAGGAACAGATTGATAACATTGTTCACGAAATGGCTTTGGCAGGTTTAGCTAAACAGCAGTATCTTGCAAAATTAGCTGTTGATGAAACTAAAAGAGGTATTTATGAAGATAAGATAACAAAGAATATATTTGCAACCGAATATATTTGGCATTCCATTAAATATCAAAAAACCGTAGGTATTATTGAAGATAATGAAGAAGAAGATTACATGACAGTTGCAGAGCCTATAGGTATCGTAGCTGGTGTTACTCCGGTAACAAATCCTACTTCCACTACCATGTTCAAAATCCTGTCTTGTATCAAAACAAGAAATCCCATTATTTTCGGCTTCCACCCAAGTGCACAAAAGTGCTCCAAAGCTGCAGCGCAAACATTATATGAAGCTGCCCTGAAAGCCGGCGCTCCTGAAAACTGTATCCAGTGGATTGAATATCCTTCCGTAGAAGCTACCTCTGTGCTTATGAATCATCCGGGTGTTGCATGCATTCTTGCAACCGGTGGACCAGGCATGGTAAAGGCCGCTTACTCTTCCGGAAAACCTGCTCTTGGAGTTGGACCTGGTAATGTTCCTTGCTTTATTGAAAAAACCGCTGTATTAAAGCGTGCTGTAAATGACCTTGTTTTATCAAAATCCTTTGACAATGGTATGATTTGTGCTTCAGAGCAGGCTGCTATTATCGAAGCTCCTGTTTATAAAGAAGTAGTAGAACTCATGAAAAAGGCTGGCTGCTACTTTGCAACAAAAGAAGAAATTAAAAAGCTCGAACCCATTGTTATCAATGTTGAGAAAAGAAGTGTAAATCCCGCTATTGTAGGACAGTCCCCCGCTGCTATCGCAGCTCTTGCAGGCTTTACTATTCCTTCCGATACCAAGATTTTATGCACAGAAATCGATGGAGTAGGCATTGAATATCCACTGTCTATTGAAAAGTTATCCCCCGTACTGGCAGTGGTAAAAGCCAAAAATGTGGAAGACGGCATGGTTCTTTGTGAAAAAATGTTAGCAAATGGCGGTATGGGACACTCTTCCGTACTTCATTCGACGGATCAAAAAGTAATTGAAGAATTTTCTAACCGTATGAAGACAGGCCGTATTATTGTTAATTCCCCTTCTACTCATGGTGCAATCGGTGATTTATATAACACAAATATGCCTTCCTTAACACTTGGCTGCGGCTCTTATGGCGGAAATTCTACAACACATAATGTATCAGCAGTAGACCTCGTAAACATTAAGCGTGTGGCTAAGAGGAGAAACAATATGCAATGGTTTAAAATTCCCAGTAAAATATATTTCGAATCCGGGTCAACTGCTTATCTTTCCAAGATGCCTGATATAACGAAAGCTTTTATTGTAACTGACCCTGCAATGACTCAGCTTGGCTATGTAAATAAAGTACTTTATCAATTAAGAAAAAGAGAACAATACGTTCACTGTGAAATATTTGACCAGGTTGAACCCGATCCTTCCTTAGAAACAATCATGAATGGTGTAGAATCCATGAATAAGTTTAAACCTGATGTAATTATCGCATTAGGCGGCGGTTCAGCAATAGATGCAGCAAAAGGTATGTGGCTGTTCTATGAGAATCCAGAAGCTGACTTTAAAAATATGTCTCTTAAGTTTTTGGATATCAGAAAACGTACCTACAAATTCCCACAGTTAGGAAAAAAGGCCAAATTGGTTGCTATCCCTACAACCTCAGGTACCGGATCAGAAGTAACTTCCTTTGCCGTTATCTCAGACAAAGTTGAAAACAAAAAATATCCTCTGGCCGATTACGAATTAACTCCTGATGTAGCAATTATTGATCCTGATTTTGTTATGACAGTACCAAAAAACTCAACTGCCTGGACTGGTATGGATGTATTAACTCACGCTATTGAAGCATATATATCAATACTTGCTTCTGACTATACAGATGCCTTGGCTACACATGCAATAGAAATGGTATTCACCTATTTAAAGAGATCTTACGAATTTGGAGAAAAGGATCCTGTAGCAAGAGAGAAAATGCATAATGCTTCTACAATAGCAGGTATGGCATTTACAAATGCTTTCCTTGGAATTAACCATTCTCTTGCCCATAAATTAGGCGGTGAATATCATGTTCCTCATGGATGCGCCAATGCAATATTACTTCCTCATGTTGTACGTTACAATGGAACCTCCTGCCCTACTAAATTCACTTCATGGCCTAAATATGAAAGCTATATTGTAGGTGATAAGATTTATACTTTAATGAAAAAACTAGGATATGCACCTAAGAATAACGATGACGCTGTTGAAATTTTGGCTGCAGAAATTGAAAAGCTAAATGCCTTTTTAGGAATTCCTGCAACCTTAAAGGAATATGGAATTGAAGAAAAACTTTTCCTTTCCAGGGTTAATGCTTTAGCAGATTTGGCCTTCGGCGATCAGTGTACAACTGCCAATCCCAGACTTCCATTGGTATCTGAATTAGAGGAATTATATCTAATCGCTTACTACGGAAAAGATAATATACCTGCCAAGAAATAATAAAACATCATAAGAAAAAGGCCGCCCTTGAGGTTGGCCTTTTTCTTTATAAATTATATTGTATTTCTATTCCATATAATTTTTAGTCTTTTTTGCTTCCTCAAGGGCTAATTTTTCCTCGGATGATAATACTACAAAAGACTCTCCTTTAATAATTTCTTTCACATAAGTGTAACAGCCTTCTCTGGTGGAATGCATTGAATTCAGTAAGAAACCATCATTTTCATCATTCAGAATGGCAAGAACAAAGCTTAGCTTGCCTCCCATTTCCTGAAATGCATCATACTTCACAATACCAATTTTCTGATAGGTAATCATTAAATTCTCAAATATTTTCTTTATCTGGTCCGTATGAAGCTTACTTTCTTTTCTTAGTTCCTCTAATTGTTTAAATTTATCTTCAAACTGCTCTTCAAGACTTTTTCCTTCTGCACCTTCCATGAACTTCTTATAACTTTTTTTCAACTTACTTGATTTTACAAATAAAACAATTAAACATATGAGCATTATTATGATGCTGACCGCCATCACCACTAAAATATAATCCAGATAATCACTTATGTAATCAGATAGTAACATGAACATTCTCCTTTTAACGTATAGTTTCAAATAAATCAAGTAGTCTTTCTAATTCTTCTGATGAATAATATTCTATTTCAATTTTACCATTATCATCATCTTTCCTTTTAATAGATACTTTGGTACCCATTATTCTTTTCATCTTTTCTTCTATATCTCTGTAAATGGCTATACTTTCCGTCGATATTGCAATTTCTTCTTTCAGCTCATTTGTTCCTTTTAATACTTTTTTCACTAACTTCTCAGTTTCTCTGACACTAAGCTTTTCGTCAAAAACCTTTGTTGCCAGCTGATATTGAATTTCCTCTTCCTCAATAGCCAATAGTGCTCTTGCATGACCTCCTGATATCATATCATCAATGAGCATCTGCTGTACCCTGCTGTCCAGCTTTAATAGTCTCATTGCATTGGTGATTGTAGTCCTGCTCTTTGATACCTTTTCTGCAACTTCATCCTGTTTTAAGTTAAATTCCTTAATTAAATTTTGATAGGCTAATGCTTCTTCAATCGGATTAAGATCTTCACGTTGTATATTTTCTATAAGAGCTATTTCAACTATTTCCTGCGAACTATAATTTTTAATTATTACTGGAATTTCTTTAAGACCGGCTAATTTTGCTGCCCGCCATCTTCTTTCACCGGCGATAATTTCATAATACTTATCTCTTTTTTGTACAATAAGAGGCTGAATCACCCCATACTGCTTAATGGATTCCGATAATTCCTGAATAGCATCTTCATCAAAATGCTTTCTTGGTTGCTTTCTATTCGGTTCTATCTCATTAATCGGAATCAATGTTTCACGTGAAACATCTTGCTTGTCCTTTTCTTCCTTTGCCATTACCTTCTCAATTCTATCCGGAATCATAGAATCAAGGCCTTTTCCTAAACCTTTTTTTGATACAGCCATATAACTCTCCTTATGTATGATCTACTATTTTATCGCTTTTCTATCACTTCATCTGCTAAATCTCTATATCCTTCCGCTCCTGCTGACTTCGGATCATATAAATTTATCGGAAGCCCATGACTTGGTGCCTCGGCTAATCGTACATTTCTCGGTATTATCGTTTTATATATATTTTGCTTCAAATTTTCTTTTACATTTTCTACAACTTGCAGGGACAGATTCGTCCTTGCATCAAACATAGTAAATACTACTCCTTCTATTTCTAATGTTGGATTTAACCTTTGTCTTACCAGATTGATTGTATGTATCAGCTGTGATAAACCTTCCAATGCATAATATTCACATTGTATCGGTACCAGGATAGTATCTGCTGTTGTCATTGCATTTATAGTTAATGTATTTAAAGAAGGAGGACAATCAATTATTATAAAATCATATTCATCCCTTATTTTATCAATTTCTTTTTTTAATATAAACTCTCTTTCTTCAACTCCAATTAATTCAATTTCTGCACCTGCAAGGTTCACATTGGAAGGAAGCAAAGACAATCCTTCATATATATTTTTTATTAAACAATCAGCGATATTACAATTTCCGATTATTAAATCATAGACTGTATACTGCAATTCATCTTTTTTAACACCAAGTCCGCTTGATGTATTTCCTTGAGGGTCAATGTCAATGGTAAGTATTTTCTTTCCTTTCTCCGCAAGACATGCAGAGAGGTTTATGGTTGTAGTTGTTTTACCTACACCCCCTTTTTGGTTTGCAATTGCTATTATTCGTCCCATTTTTCCTCCTAAAAACGATAATCCTGCGTGATTGAAAATATTTCAGACAACCGTCTATTGTTTTTCTTTCATAAAATAAACCTTTTCTCTTTCAAATATTCATTTTACCTTTATCATTAGTCTTTTACAATTATAACATTAATAATTTTTTTTATCTATAATATAAGTCATATTTTTTCTAATTAATTTAAAATTATATATAAATCTTTCTAAAATAGGACTAGTATGTTTCACGTGAAACATTCTACCTTAAAAGGGCAATAAAAAAGCTCCATAATTTTTTTTGTAATCTCAATAGTCTTAACCAACAACTTATTGACAATATACTAAAAATTTTATGGAGCTTCTTCAATCATTCTTTATAATACATCTACAATATTATTCTTAATTGCATATACCGCTGCTTGCGTACGGTCTGAAACAGATATTTTTCTAAAAATATTAGATACATGATTTTTTACTGTCTTTTCACTTATTGAAAGATTATAGGCTATTTCTTTATTAAATAATCCTTCTGTTATTAATCTTAAAACTTCCATTTCTCGCTTTGTAAGAAGATTTTCACTGGATGTCATATCTTCCCTACTCTCCAATTTCTCGTTAAGTAATGGAATCATATTGGGCTGTATAAAAGTCTCTCCTCCATACACTGCAAATATTGCTTTTCTTAATAAGTCGCTTTCAGAATCTTTTAAAACATATCCATTTACTCCGATTTCAACGGCTTTTAACAAATACTCAATTTCATTATGTATTGTTAAAATAAGAACTTTTGTAGTGGATTTCATTTCCTTTAATTTCTCAAGTACTTTTAATCCACCCATTCTTGGCATATTGATATCAAGCAGTAATACATCCGGTTTCTTTGTTTCAATTTGTTCTAAACACTCAATACCATCCCCTGCTTCACCGATAATCACGATATCTCCATCTAACTCCAAGAGCTGTTTTAAGCCCTCTCTTATCATACGATGATCATCTGCTATAACTACCCTTATACTATTCATTATTTCCCCTCCTAATATTAATTAAAGGAATCTTTACTTCTATTTTTGTTCCTTCTTTTTCTTTTGATTCTATATTAAAGTTTCCTGATAATATAGATACTCTTTCCTTCATCATTGACAAACCATAACCAGAAAAAATATTCCCGCTGGCTTTATTTAATGTATCATTACTAATACCTATCCCATCATCTCTTACCTGAACTCTTACCGCTTTTTCACAATAGTATATATCAACCCAAATACCATTTGCTTTTCCGTGTTTAATAGAATTATTTACGGATTCCTGGATAATTCGAAACAAAGTCAAATTTATCGAAGGTAATAACTGCCGTTCTTTATTATGTATTTTTAATTTAACTTTTATATTATAATTATTAGAAACATCTCTTATATATTTCTCAATAGCAGGAATCAAACCCAAATCATCCAAGGTCATTGGCCTTAGTCCGTAAATAATATTTCGCATATCATTTATTGTAGTTTTAATAGTTCCAACCATTGTCTGGAGCTCCAGCTTAGCTCTTACCGGATCTATATCAATCAATCTCGTACATAACTCTGTCTTATGCATCATTGTCGTAAGATTCTGCACGGTTGAATCATGCAGATCTCTTGCAATTCTCTTTCTTTCATTTTCCTGTGTTTCTATAATGCTTAATCCCAACTCATAACTTATTTTATCGTTTCCTTTTGCTCCTTCAAAAGTATCCTTGTGTATATCGTAAGTCTCTTCACAAAGATTCCCCTTTAAAGTGTAAAAGCAATTTTTTATATTCTCGAGATTATTTTTCCTCTTTATACACTCTAAAAATTTTTCTTCCTCTTCTTTTATTTCCTTTTCAATTCTTTGCTTTTCATTTTTTAGATCAGCTACTTTCAAATCACTATCATTCATATTTAACAAATACACATCCTCAGATACATTATCCACTAAAAAAGATGATATACTTTTTTGTATCTTTTTCTTCTTTTCTTCTAAAATCTTTAAATTTATATTAATCTGATTCATTTCCCTTTGAACCATCTGCTCATTATCATCTATATAATATAAAGTATCTCTTAATTGCTCTACGAACCCCATATTATCTTCCTGATAAATCATACTTATTATTCTCCCATGTTCCATTCATATTTTAGAATATCAGGTTAATGTAAATGTGTTAAATTATTAAATATTTTGCCTTCTGATTTATTTCTAATATATTTATTTTATACCACTTTTTACAATTTTTAAAGTACTTTTTTATTTTTTGACAAATTTCTATCATATTCTTTGCACAAATTTAGTGTTTACATCTTTTATAAAAATTTTCTTGCATAATTTGGTATTTTATCGTTTCATCCGGCATGTTACTATCTTCTATTATTTCAAATCCTATCTTTTCAAACAGATTTCCGTTCTTTTCTTTTGTTTCTGTATATATTTTTTCATATCCAAGCTGAAATCCTTTGTCCACTGCGAACCTTAAAAGGAATTCTCCATTTTGCTGATTTCTTTTCGACTCTATAATCGCAAGATTTTCAATCAGGCAGCCATTTTCTTTCTCTCTTAACATAACTGCACCGATTGGCTTATCCTCTTTTAATCCCTCAAATAAAATGAGATATACATTTAATCCGTTATATATTAAACTATTTCCATCCATACCAAAGACACTTTCCCAAATTGAAAAGATATCTGAAATATTTTTTTCATCACTTACAACTTTCCCTTGTATCATATTAATATCAAAGCCTTTCCTGTACCTGCAAACTTTGGGCCGCAGGCACAAATTTGCGTGTGAATTATTTTCTATTTCACACTAGCTCCCATGGCATAAATCGTCTGCTTGCAGATGATTTACTGCCTCAAATCAGGGTGTGAATTATTTTCTATTTCACACTAACACCCGTGCATATCGCAAGCCTGCTTGCGATACTTCCTAAATAGAAAGTGAAAAATGTTTTTTTCACACCATACCTCTTATTTATCTATTTTAGGATAAGGGTTCCTTTGAAGGTTTTCCGGCTGTTCTGGGATATTTCGTGGATGTATTCCCTGTTTTCTCAATTACCACAAAGGATCTTCCTATTGTTTCATTTAAAGAAAATTCCTTGTATCCTTTTATATTGCCGCCTAATCTCTTAACAGCATTTTGTGCTGCATCTAATTCTTCTTTCAGGTTCACTCCCTTATACGAGACAAATACTCCTCCTACCTTTACAAACGGAAGGCAATATTCCGATAGCGTTGAAAGATTGGCTACTGCCCTTGATACACATAAATCATACTTTTCCCTATATAGGTTGTTTCTTCCCAAATCCTCTGCCCTTCCATGTACTGTACCAATGTCCTTCAGATTCAATTCTGATATTACTTCATCTAAAAAATTCAACCTCTTATTCAGTGAATCCATCAATGTAATCTTAAGCCGGGGAAATACAATTTTTAATGGAATGCCTGGAAATCCGGCACCTGTCCCGACATCTATAACACTTAGCGGGCGATCTATATCATATATATTTACTATACTAAGGCTGTCAATAAAATGCTTTGTCACTACCTCTTCAAAATCCGTAATTGCAGTAAGATTCATAACCTTATTTTTTTCTATCATCATCTCGTAATACTGAACTAATTGCACCGCCTGTTCTTTAGAGATTGCAATACTTTGCTTATTTGCCTCTTCCAACAATCTTACTTCTTTATCCACCTTTATAACCATGCTCCTTTCGAAGTTCGAAGAATTTGTTCACAGCACAAATTCCTACCACCCATCCCATACCGCAGAACTGTCTGGAGACAAGTCCACTAACACTTTTCTTAATTATGCTTTCTCCTGAATTGTTCCAGATATACTAACAATACTGAAATATCTGCCGGTGATACTCCTGAGATTCTGGATGCCTGTCCAACAGAAGCCGGTCTTAATTTCATAAGCTTTTGTCTGGCCTCAATTCTTAGACTTTTCACCTGTTCATAATCCAAATCGTCCGGTATTCTTTTATTCTCCAGCTTTTTAAATTGTTCAACCTGCCTCAATTGCCTTTCAATATATCCCTCATACTTTATATTAATATTTACCTGATCGCGTACATCTTTAGGCAATGGTTTTCTTTCCAGATCAATTGGCTCCAGTAAATCATAATTTAATTCCGGTCTTCGTATTAATTCACCTATTGTTACTCCTGTCTTTAAGCTTTGGCTTCCATTCTTATTAAGAAAGTCCTGTACATAAGAGGTTGCTCCTATTAAGGCTTCATTTACCCTCTTCATTTCTTTCGCAATACTTTCTTCTTTCGTCAGGAGGACCTGATTCCTCTCTTCACTGATAAGGCCTATTTCGTAACCTATCTTCGTCAGACGGATATCTGCATTATCCTGCCGCAGTAATAACCTGTACTCTGCTCTTGAGGTCATCATTCTATAAGGCTCAAAGGTTTCTTTTGTAACAAGATCATCAATTAATACTCCAATATAAGCCTCGGAACGATCCAATATTAAAGGCTTTCTTTCAAGAAGTTTCATTGCCGCATTAATTCCTGCTATTAATCCCTGGGCTGCAGCTTCTTCATAACCCGAACTTCCGTTAAATTGCCCTCCGCTAAACAATCCTTCAACATTTTTAAATTCCAAGGATGCTTTCAGCTGATTCGGATTGATGCAATCATATTCAATAGCATAAGCATTCCGGACTATTTTGGCATTCTCCAGACCGGCTACACTTCTATACATCTGGTATTGGACATCCTCCGGTAAGGAGCTTGACATTCCGCCTATATACATTTCATTGGTGTAATTTCCTTCCGGTTCAATAAATACCTGATGCCTGTCCTTATCAGCGAATTTAACCACCTTATCTTCAATAGAAGGACAGTACCTTGGACCTGTTCCTTTTATATCTCCGCTAAATAAAGGAGAACGGTGTATATTATCACGTATAATTTTATGTGTTGATTCATTGGTATAAGTAAGCCAACAGGGGACCTGTTCCTTTTTGATGTCTTCTTCTTTATTGGTAAAAGAAAAAGGAACTGTTTCTTCGTCTCCAGGCTGTTCTTCCATCTTACTAAAATCAATTGATCTTTTATCAATCCTGGCAGGGGTACCGGTCTTGAAGCGGTACATTTCAATCCCAGCCTTCTTTAACGAATCTGTAAGATAATTTGCTGCTTTCAACCCATTTGGTCCGGTATAGTTACTGATTTCTCCGGTTATACATTTTGCATTTAAGTAGGTTCCAGTGCAAAGGATAACTGCCCTGCATGGATAGACTGCCTCAGAATATGTTTTTATTCCTGTTACCTTTTCATTTTCAATCAGGATTTCTGTCACTTCCGCCTGCTTTAATGTAAGATTCTCTGTATTTTCCAGAATTCTTCGCATTTCCCTGCTGTAATCCTGTTTATCGGCCTGAGCTCTAAGTGAGTGTACAGCCGGTCCTTTTGATACATTAAGCATCTTAGATTGAATATATGTCTTATCAATATTCTTACCCATCTCTCCGCCCAATGCATCAATTTCTTTTACTAAATGTCCCTTTGATGTACCTCCTATATTGGGATTACAGGGCATTAATGCAATGCTGTCCATACTAATAGTTACAATCATTGTATTCAAACCAAGTCTTGCACAAGCAAGAGCAGCTTCACAGCCTGCATGTCCTGCTCCAACTACTACGACATCATAGCTCTCATATATATGTGGCATAACTTCCTCCAAACCTTACTTTCCCATACAAAATTCCCTGAATATTGTATTGATTAAATCTTCATCAACCTGTTCCCCTGTTATCTTTCCTAAAGCTTCATAAGAACTCATCATATCAACGGCATATAAATCTTCCGGCATATCATCTTCTATCGTTTTCTGAACCATCTCAAGGCTTTCCAGGCTCATTCTTAATGCCTCTTCCTGCCTTAGATTTGTAATATATACTTCATCGTTATATTCTAACATACCCTTAAAATAAATATCCTTAATATACTCTTCTAATTCCTCCAGGCCTTCTTTTTCCCTGGCTGATATCAGAAGAACTTTCTTATCCGCTTTTTCTTTTATCTCTTCTACTGTAATAACTTGCTCTAAATCAGATTTATTTAACAAGATGACTGCATTTCGACTTTTAATCATATTGATAATTTCTTCATCATTTTCATCCAGCGGCTCTGAGGCATCAACGACATAAAGTATCAAATCACTTTCTTCACTCATTAATCTGGCTCTCTTTACTCCCATACTTTCTACCACATCGGTGGTATTTCTGATACCGGCTGTATCCACGATATTAAGGCATAAATCTCCTATCATAAGAGTTTCCTCCAAAGTATCCCTGGTTGTCCCCGGTATATCGGTGACGATTGCTCTTTCCGCTCCTATTAATGCATTAAGAAGCGAGGATTTTCCCGCATTGGGTTTTCCAAGTATTACTGTTTTAATACCCTCTTTTATCAATCTTCCGTTATTTACTGTATCCAGAAGTTTCTTAATATCTTTTTTGTAATTTATTATATTATTAAGAAGCTCATTCCGAAAGCCGCCAATGTCTATATGCTCAGGATCGTCAAGGCCAGCTTCCAGATATGCCAGGTCATGCAATATATTTTTTCGCAGCTCTTTTATTTTTTTATATACAGTTCCCTTTAACTGATTTAAGGAATTCTTTAAGGCATAATTATTTTTTGCATTGATAATATCTGATACCGCTTCTGCCTGGGATAAATCAATTCTTCCATTTAGGAAAGCTCTTTTTGTAAATTCACCGGGCTCCGCTATCCTTGCTCCACTCTTAATTACCTCTTCCAAAACTTTTTTTGTTACAATAATTCCCCCATGGCAATTAATCTCAACAATATCTTCCTTCGTGTAACTGTTGGGAGCCTTCATTACCATTACTAATACTTCATCTATCGTTAATTCATGGCTTTTTATATAACCATAATGAATTGTATGGCTTGGTACAGAGGCTAATTTTTTATTTTCGTTCTTAGCCTTAAATACCTTGTCTGCAACCATAATTGCATCCGGTCCGCTGATTCGGATAATACTAATTCCGCTGTTATTTACAGCAGTAGCAATTGCTGCTATTGTATCTGTATTCATACCTATATCCAAATAAACTAATATTCTGCCTTATCCTAAGAGAAAAAGAATTTCTTTGGCATCCTTTCTCTTTTATTTTCTTTTCTCTTTTTAACATTACCGCATATTCTTAAAAAAGGCGTATCAAAGCAATTACCTTCAATACGCCCTTTTTCTTATTCTAATTCACTTGTCTTAACTACATCTTCTCTCTGTTTATGAGTGTATCCGCTGTATTCTTTTTTAGGTTTATTGCCGTACTGCGGTTTATAATTACTGCTATGGTTATTATATTTATAATCTTTCGTCTGAGTACTCTTTTTCAAGGTTACAACTACTCTTCTAAAAGGCTCTTCTCCCTCGCTGTGGGTTTCCACATATTTATCGTTTTGTAAAACGGAATGGATAATTCTTCTTTCATAAGGATTCATAGGTTCAAGGGCAACAGACTTTTTTGTCCTCTTTACTTTAAATGCAATATTTTTTCCCAGGTTTTCTAATGTTTCTTTTCTTCTCTGCCTGTAATTTTCTGTATCAAGTTTTACCTTAATATATTTATCGCTGTCCTTATTTAACACCAGACTAACCAGATATTGAAGAGAATCCAGGGTTTGACCTCTTTTACCTATCAATACACCCATGTCTTCGCCCAATACATTAATATCCATAAAAGATTCTTCTTCATTATAATTAATATCGACAGTGGCTTTAACTTCCATCGCCTTAAATACTTTATTTAAGAAATCTTTTGCGGCATAATCAACGCCCTGCTTCATTCTTGCTTTGATTTTAGCTGGTTTATTGAACAGTCCCAAAAATCCGCTGCTCTCTTTTTCAATTACTTCATATTCTATTCTGTCGCTGGTCGTCTGCAACTTTATAAGTGCTTCTGTTATAGCTTCATCGACAGTTTTTGCAGTAATTTCTAACCAATCCATTTTATTTATCCCCCTTATTATCCTTGTTCTTCGTTTTCAGGAGATTAGCATTGGCCGAAATACTTCCCGGCTTATAAGAAACATCACTTTTCCCTGAATTCGAATCACCATAATTTTTCTTAACTACATTTGCATAAGCAGCAGTAGAACTTGTACTTTCAGGTGCCTGAACCTTTGATGAAATTGATTTTGTCTGTTTCTTAGCCAGGTCTTCTAAAGTAGCATTTGGATCAAGTCCTAATTTTGCTTTCTTTTTACTTGCCTTTTCCACATTTCTCTTTATCATATCGTCAATATCGACTTTTCCAAGAATTCTGTTAATAATAAACTGCTGACCAATTGCAAATATACTGCCTGCAATCCAGTATATGCCGATACCTACAGGGAACATAAAACAGAATACACCTGACATTATAGGCATTACATTATTCATCATTCCCATAGATGCAGACATAGGATTATCCTTATCAATAGGAGTCGGGTTCGCAGCCATCATCTGCTTTGTCTGGATAAACTGAAAACCAGCTGCTAAGAAAGGAATTAAAATTCCAGGAAACTTAAGTCCCGGTCTGTCAAGGATGTTTATTGTATTAAAAAGACTGTTTACATCAATAATTTTTATAGAATTTGTTCTAATTATTGTCTCAAGTGTAGGGAATTTCGTAATCAATTCATTCCAGTTATCAGAAGAGAATTTTGCCAATATATCAATTATATGATTTGGTGTTAAAGTTCCGCCTGACATTTCTGTGAAGGTCTTCAAATTAACCTGAGTAGTTTTTGCAAACTCTTTCATGATCTCGATATAGTTACCGTTATGAAGAATAGCTTCACCAATATTATTATACCAGACATTAATATCATTAACATAGGCCGGTATCCGGTATATTACCTGATATAATGCAAACATGATAGGAAGCTGTATCAATAAAGGAAGACATCCGGAAGTAGGGTTAGCTCCATACTTCATATATACAGACTGGGTCTCAGCCTGCTGCTTTTTCATAGATGCTTCATCTTTTTTTCCCTTGTACTTTGCAGTTATTGCCGTAAGTTCAGGATTCATTTTAGCAGAAAGTTTACTGAATTTCTGCTGTTTTATCGTCAGAGGAGTCATAAGGCCTCTTACAATAAAGGTAAACAAAACAATTACCAATGCTACATTGTGTATTCCAAACAGTCCTAAGAATTCATAGATACCATTTAATATCCATCCTAATAAAGTCGCTATGGGTCCTAATATCCCACTACTTTGGGTTAATACTGCCTCAAACAATTTTTTTCCTCCTTGGGTACTCTGAACTTGCAGTAAATAGAATTGCTGTTACGGCACCGGATCATATCCACCTGCATGAAAAGGGTGGCATCTTAAAATACGTCTTACAGCCAAATAGCTGCCTTTAAATACTCCATATTTTTCCAGTGCCTGAATAGCATACAAAGAGCAGGTAGGTACATAGATACAGCTTGACCTTCCCTTTAAGGGTGAAATAAATTTCCTGTAGAATCTTATCATTCCTATTAAAACTCGCTTCATCACGATTTAATTGTCTCTTTCAGAATTCTATGCATTCTTGCTAAATGCAGTAATGCACTGTTTATTTCCAAGTATTTTTTACCCTTAGCTCCTGCTCTTGCAATAACGATAATGTCTAAACCACTATTAAACATTTCCTCGTTTAATCTGTAACTTTCTCTGATTAATCTGGTAATCCTGTGCCTAATTACACTGTTGCCAACTTTTTTACTAACCGAAATTCCGATTTTATTCCGTTTTGTACTATTTTCCATTACATACATAATCAGATACGTATTGGCATAGGATTTACCGCTTTTATATACGGACTTAAAGTTGGCATTTTTTTTCATTGATTCTGATAATCTCAAAATATCACGGCCCTTTCTTTGCAATAGACGAAGAGAAGAAAAGGCCACAGTAATGCGACCTATGCTGATAATTTGTGTCTGCCTTTTGCTCTTCTTGAGGATATTACTTTTCTGCCATTGGCAGTACTCATTCTAGCTCTAAATCCATGAACTTTGGACCTGCTTCTTTTTTTAGGCTGAAATGTCATTTTCATAACGGGCACCTCCTTTATATATACCAAAACATAATGGTAAGCGTATTTATTCTATTTTAATAATATAAAATATTATGTTTATTATATCTTTGAAATGCTTGTACGTCAAGTGTTTCTTGCAGTCATTTATTACATAGAATGAAGATATGTAATATTCTTCCTTTATTTATTTCCATAAATAGTATAATTATTTCAAAAAAATAGAAAAATTTTTAAAAACACTCTTTTCACACAAAGTTATCCACAAATTGTTGATGATTTGTGGATAACTTTGTGAAATGGTGTGTATATTTTGTCCTTTTCTTTCACAAAATCCCTTTTTTGTTCGCATTTTAGGTTGTTAATATCCTGGATAATTTATTCACATAGATGTTATTAATGTATTTTCCCCTGGGGATATCTCTGCTTATTGACCATTTTAGTTACATATTATCATTGAAATATCCACAATTTTGTTATATCATATAAAGAAGAATGTATGAAATTTTATTTTAGGGAGATTAGAGTAATGAACGAAGTACAGGAAAAATGGGACGAAATACTGGAATATCTTAAAATCGAACATTGTGTAACCGATGTTTCCTTTAAAACATGGCTGCTTCCATTAAAAGTGTATTCCGTTAAAGGCAATTTAATAACCATTTCTATCGATGATAAAATGATCGGCCCTGACAGTAAAAATTTCATTAGTAGAAAATATGGAATACCCTTAAAGGTTTCTATTACAGAAATTATGAATCATAATTATGATATTGAATTTATATTAGAAAGCCAGATAGAGGTAAAGAAAGCCTATGATAAGGCAGACTCCTCTAGCAAAAATAAGAATCAAAAAAATGGGCTTTCTTTTTTAAATCCTCGTTATACTTTCGATACCTTTGTGGTAGGTGCTAATAACAATCTTGCTCATGCAGCATCTCTTGCTGTTGCAGAATCACCTGCTGAAATATATAATCCTCTATTTATATATGGAGGCGTTGGACTTGGAAAAACTCACTTAATGCATTCCATTGCCCACTATATATTAGAACAGAACCCAAACAGCAAGGTAATGTATGTAACCAGTGAGAAGTTTACAAATGAATTGATCGAATCCATCCGTAATGTCAATACAACCCCTACGGAATTCCGTGAAAAATACAGAAATATAGATGTTCTTTTAATTGATGATATTCAGTTTATTATCGGTAAGGAAAGTACGCAGGAAGAATTTTTCCATACCTTTAATACACTGCATGAGTCAAAGAAACAGATTATTATCTCCAGTGATAAGCCACCTAAAGATATCCTTACTTTGGAAGAGAGACTTCGCTCAAGATTTGAATGGGGGCTTACAGTTGATATACAGTCACCGGATTATGAAACAAGAATGGCTATCTTAAAGAAAAAAGAGGAGTTGGATGGACTACAGATTGATAATGAAGTCATGAAATATATTGCAACCAATGTTAAATCCAATATTCGTGAACTTGAAGGTGCCTTAACAAAGATAGTTGCACTCTCCCGTTTAAAGAAACAGGAAGTTAATGTTACTTTGGCAGAAGAAGCACTAAAAGACCTCATTTCTCCCGACAACAAAAAACAGCTTACTCCCGAATTAATTATAGATGTAATTTCAGAACACTTTAATATAAGCACAAATGATATTTATTCTATTAATAAGAGCAGAAACATTGCTTATCCAAGACAGATTGCCATGTATTTATGCAGAAAACTTACAGATTGCTCACTCTCAGATATCGGCAAAGTGATGGGTAAC
The DNA here is from genome assembly GCF_900143645.1 of Anaerocolumna xylanovorans DSM 12503. Classification (GTDB taxonomy): domain Bacteria; phylum Bacillota; class Clostridia; order Lachnospirales; family Lachnospiraceae; genus Anaerocolumna; species Anaerocolumna xylanovorans. The sequence continues at coordinate 33,021 of NZ_FRFD01000020.1, forward strand.
AGAGATCATACAACCATTCTTCATGGTATTGATAAAGTTGAGAAGAACATAAAAAGCGATCCCAGTATGCAAAATACTATTGATGTACTTACAAAAAAAATCAATCCTTAAAAGAATTTATTTTTTCCACAATGGGCTGTTAGCAGAATGTCATTAAGCTGTTAACAGCCTTGGGATAACTCTGAAATTCTTTATAAGGTTAAATTTTTATCCTGATACCCTATATAATTCATTCACAAGGTTATACTTTGTCCAAAGGCTTTTATTTTCTGATGTTTTAGGGCTTATACACAATCTAACATCCCCTATTACTACTGCTATAAAATTTTATTATATATATTTACATAAAAATGCCGGAAGGGAGTTATACACATTTATGAAGATTATCTGCCCCAAAGGGGAACTTTTAAACCGCGTTAATATTGTTTTAAAAGCTGTACCTACAAAAACGACTATGCCAATATTAGAAAGCATTGTTATAGATGTAAAACAAAACACTATAAAGCTGATTGCCAATGATATGGAATTAGGAATCGAAACAATTGCTAAAGGTGAAATTATTGAACCGGGGTCCATTGCATTGAACTCTAAAATCTTTTCTGAGATTATTAGAAAACTTCCTGATAATGATGTTACCATACAGACAAATGAAAACTATTCAACCCTCATAACCTGTGAAAAAGCCAGATTTACTATTTCCGGTTCTTCCAGTGAAGAATTTCCTTTTCTGCCGGATATCGAAAAGAACTGTGGGATTACATTGTCACAGTTTACATTAAAGGAAATTATAAGGCAGACCGTTTTTTCAATAGCTGATAATGAAAGCAATAAAATAATGACCGGTGAACTTTTTGAAATAACGGGAGATGACTTAAAAGTTGTTTCTCTGGATGGTCACCGAGTTTCTGTCAGAAAGGTAAAATTACATCAGTCTTATCAGGATATAAAAGTTATAGTACCTGGAAAGACCTTAAATGAAGTGAGTAAAATTTTGTCAGGTGAATTTGCTGATGAAATAGAATTGTATTTTACAGATAAACATGTAATATTTGAATTTGATGATACGATTGTTTTGTCCAGGCTTATTGAGGGCATTTTCTTTAAAATTGACCAGATGTTATCAAGTGATTATGAAACAAAAGTAAACGTCAATAAAAAGGAATTGTTAAGCTGTATTGACAGAGCCACCTTATTAGTCAAAGAATCTGATAAAAAGCCAATTATCATAAATATAGCAGATGGAAATATGCAGCTAAAGATGAATTCCTCCATTGGTTCCATGGATGAGGAAATTGACATTACCAAAGAAGGAAAAGATATTTTAATTGGATTTAATCCTAAATTTTTAATTGATGCTTTAAGAGTAATTGATGATGAGGAGGTATCCATATATCTTATCAATTCAAAAATGCCCTGTATCATAAGAGACAAAGAAGAAAATTATATTTATTTAGTACTGCCGGTTAATTTCAATTCGGCGGTCCAATAATTTAAGGTTATATATTGAGAAAAGAGGCTGTCATGGAAGTTATCAAATTAAGGGATGAATATATTAAGCTGGGACAAGCGTTGAAAGCTGCCGGGGTTGTGGATTCGGGAGTAGAGGCTAAGCTTGTAATACAGGATGGTCTTGTAAAAGTGAATGGTCAGACCGAAACGCAAAGAGGGAAAAAACTTTATGCAGGTGATGAAGCTGAGTATAAAAATCAAACCATAAAAATAGAAAAATAGTTCAGTTAGTGTGAAAAATAGAAAGCATTTTTCACTTTCTATTTGGGCAGTTTCGCAAGTAAACTTGCGAAATTCATGGGGTTAGTTTGAAAAAGTATTTACACCTTGATTTGAAGCAGTAAAACAAGATAATTTATGCCATGGGAGCTAGTATGTTTATTAAGACTTTGGAGCTTAAGGATTACAGAAATTATGAGAATCTTTCAATGGATTTCTCACAGGGTGTTAATATTTTGTATGGTGACAATGCCCAGGGAAAAACTAACATACTGGAGTCTTTATATATGTGCGGAACTACAAAATCCCACAGAAACAGTAAGGACAGGGAAATTATAAAATTTGAAAAAGAAGAATCTCACATAAGAATTATTCTGGAGAATAAAGGAATTTCTCATAAAATTGATATTCATCTCAAGAAGAATAAAGCAAAAGGTGTCGCCATTGACGGTATTCCCATTAAAAAGTCAAGCGAGCTTCTTGGGATAGTTAATTATGTATTTTTCTCTCCTGAAGATCTAGGTATTATTAAAAACGGACCTTCAGAAAGAAGACGTTTTTTAGATATGGAATTATGCCAGCTTGATAAAGTTTATTTTTATCACTTATCAAATTATCATAAAATTATTAACCAAAGAAATAATTTATTAAAGCAAATAAGTTTCAACAGGAAATTATTGGATACAATAAGTGTATGGGATGATCAATTAGTCTTTCATGGAATAAAAGTCATGGAGGGCAGAGAAAATTTTATTAGGACACTGAACCCGATTGTGGACAGCATACATAGCAATTTATCCGGTAAAAAAGAGTCTCTTACGATTCACTATGAGCCAAATACTGATAAAAATTCTTTTGAAGAAACCATTAAAAAGTTCTTGGAGAGAGATATAGCTCTAAAAAGTACAGGAACAGGTCCCCATAGAGATGATATCAGTTTCTTGAATGGTACGATAGATATCCGAAAATTTGGTTCACAGGGTCAGCAAAGAACAGCAGCTCTTTCATTGAAGCTGGCGGAGATTGAGGTTGTGAAAAGAATTACAAAAAATCAGCCGATTTTGCTGTTGGATGATGTACTTTCTGAGCTTGACAGAAAGCGGCAAAATTATTTACTTAACAGTATTCATGATATACAAACAATAATAACTTGTACAGGACTAGAAGAAATGGTTCAAAATAGGGTTCAATGTGACCGGATATTTAAGGTTACAGAAGGAACTGTTACCAGCATAAATTTTGATAAGATGGATTTCACCCAGAAAAAGACAGGAGGCAATGTATGAGTACGGAATATGGTGCAGATCAAATACAAATACTGGAAGGATTGGAAGCAGTAAGAAAAAGGCCGGGTATGTATATTGGCAGTACTTCCTCAAAAGGACTGCATCACCTGGTCTATGAAATTGTAGATAATGCAGTAGACGAAGCATTGGCAGGAGTCTGTGACAGGATTGAAGTTACTATCAATAAAGACAATTCTATAACAGTTGTTGATAACGGAAGAGGGATACCGGTAGGTATCAATCATAAAAAGGGAATACCTGCCGTTGAGGTGGTTTTTACTATTCTGCATGCCGGAGGCAAATTCGGAGGAGGCGGATACAAGGTATCGGGAGGACTTCATGGAGTAGGTGCTTCGGTTGTAAATGCTCTTTCTGAGTGGCTTGAGGTAATGATCTATCAGGATGGTACGATTCATAAACAAAGATTTGAAAGGGGCAAAGCGGTCTATCCTTTAAAAGTAATTGGTGATACTGACAAAAGAGGTACAACAGTTACTTTTTTGCCGGATAAGGAAATATTTGAAGAAACCGTATACGATTATGAGATTCTAAAGCAGCGCTTAAGAGAAATGGCGTTTCTTACCAAAAATTTAAGAATAGTTCTTACGGATGACAGAGAAGAAACAAAAGTTGAAAAGGAATTTCATTATGCGGGCGGTATCAAGGAATATGTGGAATATCTGAACAAGCACAAAGATCCTTTATATCCTGAAATCATTTATTGTGAAGGAACCAAGGATGATGTTTATGTAGAGGTTGCCATGCAGCATAACGGAACCTACACGGAAGGCTGTTATAGTTTTGTAAATAATATAACAACACCGGAAGGGGGAACCCATCTTGCCGGTTTTAAAAATGCAATTACCAAAACCTTTAATGACTATGCGAGAAATAATAAATACTTAAAGGATAACGAAACGAATCTTAGCGGAGAAGATATCAGGGAAGGTCTTACTGCTATTGTCAGCATTAAGATTCCTGATCCACAGTTTGAAGGTCAGACCAAACAAAAGTTAGGCAACAGTGAAGCACGAGGTGCTGTTGACGGTATCGTAAGTGAGCAGCTTACTTACTTTTTAGAGCAAAACCCTACGGTTGCTAAGATGATATTAGAAAAATCTATTTTAGCACAGAGGGCAAGGGATGCTGCAAGAAAAGCAAGGGATCTTACCAGAAGAAAGACGGCTTTAGAAGGCATGAGCCTTCCGGGGAAACTTGCCGATTGCTCCGATAAGGATCCAAAAAATTGCGAAATCTATATCGTAGAGGGTGATTCTGCCGGTGGCTCAGCTAAAACTGCCAGGTCAAGAGCTACCCAGGCGATACTTCCTTTGCGTGGAAAAATATTAAATGTAGAAAAATCAAGGCTTGATAAGATACTGGTCAATAATGAGATTAAAGCCATGATTACTGCTTTTGGAACAGGAATATCAGATGATTTTGATATCTCAAGGTTAAGGTATCATAAGATTATTATTATGACAGATGCGGATGTGGATGGCTCCCATATCAGTACTTTGCTGTTAACCTTTTTCTATCGTTTCATGCCGGAATTAATAAGACAGGGACATGTATATATGGCACAGCCGCCTCTTTATAAGGTTGAAAAAAGCAAAACTGTAAAATATGCATACAGTGACCCGGAACTGGACCAGATACTTACGGAACTGGGACGAGACGGTAATAACAAGATACAGAGGTATAAAGGTTTAGGAGAGATGGATGCAGAGCAGCTTTGGGATACTACCATGGATCCTGAAAAAAGAATTCTGTTAAGAGTAACCATTGATGAAGAAGAATCCTCAGAAATTGATATGACCTTTACAACCCTGATGGGTGATAAAGTGGAACCCAGAAGAGAGTTTATAGAGAAAAATGCAAAATATGTAAGGAACCTTGATATATAATCCGTATTTTGCTATACAAAGCATAGATGGAGGAATATAAATGGATGAGAATATCTTTGACAAAGTCCATGAAGTCGACTTAAAAAAGACCATGGAAACATCGTATATCGATTATGCCATGTCTGTAATAGCAGCCCGTGCGCTGCCAGATGTACGTGATGGTTTAAAACCGGTACAACGAAGAATATTATATGCCATGATAGAACTAAATAATGGGCCGGACAAGCCGCACCGTAAATGTGCCCGTATTGTTGGTGATACCATGGGTAAATACCATCCTCATGGGGATAGTTCTATTTATGATGCTTTGGTTAAGCTAGCCCAGGATTTTTCAACCAGATATCCTTTGATTGACGGTCATGGAAATTTTGGTTCTGTCGACGGTGACAGTGCTGCCGCCATGCGTTATACCGAAGCAAGATTAAGTAAGATATCAATGGAAATGCTTTCTGACATCAACAAAGATACGGTAGATTTTGTACCGAACTTTGATGAGACGGAAAAAGAACCTACCGTTCTTCCCTCCAGATTTCCAAATCTTTTGGTAAACGGTACGTCAGGAATTGCTGTTGGTATGGCTACCAATATCCCGCCTCATAATTTAAAGGAGGTTATTAATGCTGTAATTAAGATGATTGATAACAGCATTAACGAAGACAGAGATACCTCCATGGAAGAAATCCTTGAAATTATAAAAGGACCTGATTTTCCTACCGGTGCATCAATTTTAGGTGTCAGAGGGATTGAAGAGGCTTATCGTACCGGAAGAGGTAAGATTAAAGTACGTGCAGTAACCGATATAGAGACTATGGCAAATGGAAAGAACCGAATTGTTGTAACGGAACTTCCTTACATGGTAAATAAAGCAAGGCTTATTGAAAAAATAGCTGAATTGGTAAAGGATAAAAAAATTGATGGTATTACAGAGCTTCGTGATGAATCTGACAGAACGGGTATGCGCATTTGTATTGAGCTTAGAAGAGATGTGAATGCTAATGTAATGCTGAACCAGTTATATAAACATACTCAGATGCAGGATACCTTTGGGGTTATCATGATTGCGCTTGTAAATAACGAACCCAGAGTACTTAATCTTTACGAAATGCTTAGATACTATATTCTGCATCAGGAAGAAGTTGTAACCAGAAGGACCAGATATGATTTAAACAAAGCAGAAGAAAGAGCACATATTTTACAGGGATTATTAATTGCTCTTGACAATATTGATGAAGTAATAAGAATTATAAGGTCTTCTCAGAATACTGCTATTGCAAAAGAAAGATTGATGCAGAATTTTCAGTTAACAGAAGTACAGTCTCAGGCAATTGTTGATATGAGACTCCGTGCGTTAACCGGTCTGGAAAGAGAGAGATTAGAAGCAGAGTATAAGGAATTAATGGATAAAATTGATGAATATAAAGCTATTCTCGCCGATACAAAAAAACTTCTTTCCGTTATCAAAGAAGAAATTACGGTAATAAGAGATAAATACGGAGATGACAGAAGAACTTCCATAGGTTTCGATGAAGAAGATTTTACTACGGAAGATTTAATACCCAATGAGAATATTGTGCTTGCTATGACACGGTTAGGATATATTAAAAGAATGACAGTGGATAATTTCAAGAGCCAGCACAGAGGCGGTAAAGGTATCAAGGGAATGCAGACCATTGAAGAGGATTTTATTGAAGAGCTCCTGATGACCACTTCCCATCACTATATTATGTTCTTTACCAATAAGGGAAGAGTATATCGTTTGAAAGCCTATGAAATTCCTGAATCCGGAAGAACGGCAAGAGGAACTGCAATTATAAACCTTCTTTCCTTACTGCCGGAAGAAAGAATAACAGCTATTATACCCTTAAAGGATTACCATAAGAGTAAATATTTATTTATGGCAACCAAAAAAGGAATTGTTAAAAAGACGCCTATTATGGAATATCAAAATATAAGAAAAACGGGTCTCCAGGCAATTAATCTTAGAGAAGATGATGAGTTAATAGAAGTAAAGGCAACAAACAACCAAAAAGATATCATCTTGGTAACCAAACAGGGTCAGTGTATTCGTTTTAATGAAAAAGATGTGCGTAAGACTGGCCGTACTTCTATGGGCGTAATTGGAATGAATTTAGAAGATGGTGATGAAATTATAGGTATGCAGTTAAATACCCAGGGAGAATGTTTACTTTTTGTTTCGGAAAAGGGTATGGGTAAGCGTACGGAAATGAATGAATTCAGCGTTCAAAGAAGAGGGGGAAAAGGTGTTAAATGCTATAAGATAACCGAAAAAACCGGATATGTGGTTGGTGTAAAAGCGGTTAATGATGAAAATGAGGTCATGATAATAACCACAGAGGGAATTGTCATAAGGCTTATGGTAAATGGTATTTCAAATCTGGGCAGGATAACATCCGGTGTGCGTTTAATCAATATGGATATTGAAAATGATATTACGGTTGCCAGTATCGCAAAAGTGAAGGATACGAGTTCGGAAGAGGAAGTTATCAAAGAACTGGAAAAAGAACTGGAGGAAGAAACCAGTGAATCTTTTGAAAGAGAAGAAGCAGAGGAAGAAGAAATAGAAGATCTGGAAGATTACGATAATTCAGTTTCCGAAAATGATAAAGATGATGAAAGAGATGAATAAACACTAGGAAAGAGCCTAAGCAGAAGATGGAATCTATTATTTTATCTCTGGCTTGGGCTCTTTTTATTTTTAGTTTTATTTAACCAGTATTGCAGGACAGCTTGCGATATGCACGAAAGGAGTTATTATGAGAGTTATACATACAGATGTGCTAACCCAAAATATTAAAGAAATGTGTATTGAAGCAAACTATCAACTGTCTGCTGATATCAATAATGCCATAAGTAAAGGGGCAGGAGAAGAAAAAAGTATCCTGGGAAGGCAGATTCTCGGACAGTTGGAAGAAAATATGAAAATAGCAAGGGAAGAAGGAATACCAATTTGCCAGGATACCGGAATGGCAATAATATTTATGAAAATCGGGCAACAAGTCGTAATAGAAGGAAATCCCTTAGAAGATGCCATCAACGAAGGAATAAGACAGGGTTATAAGGAAGGATATTTAAGAAAATCAGTAGTTTCAGATCCCCTAATAAGAGAAAATACCAATGATAATACCCCTGGTATTATACATTATGAGATAATTCCAGGAGAAAATATTGAAATAACAGTGGCGCCTAAAGGGTTTGGAAGTGAAAATATGAGCCGCATTTATATGCTGAAACCTGCAGACGGAGTGGAAGGAATAAAAAAAGCAGTAATAGAAACCGTTCGTCTGGCAGGTCCCAATGCCTGCCCGCCCATAGTAGTGGGTGTAGGAATTGGAGGAAGTTTTGAAAAGGCAGCCATACTTTCCAAAAAGGCACTTACCAGAAGTATTGATAAATCTTCCGAAATAGAGCATATAAAGAATCTGGAGCAAGAACTTCTAAAAGAAATTAATGAACTTGGCATCGGACCGGGAGGTTTTGGCGGAAAGGTCACTGCACTGGGAGTGAATATAGAGGTATATCCGACACATATAGCAGCACTGCCGGTTGCAATTAATATTTGTTGCCATGTTAACAGACATTTATCCAGAATTATTTGAAAAAACAAATGATTTATCCACAAAACTATATAAAAAAAGCTCTGCTTTGTGGACAAACACTCTTGAAAGATAAGAAAAAGTGAATAAATACAGGCAAATGTGGTTTGCAGGGGTGTTAGACAGAAAAATGCATTGCATTTTTCATACCCCTTATCTATGCAGTATATAAAAATAAATATAAGTGGAGAATATGTATGGAAAAGTATATAAAAACTCCTTTAAAGGAAGAAGTTATTAAGGATTTAGGAGCAGGAGATTACGTATATATTACCGGTACAATTTACAGTGCAAGAGATGCTGCACATCAAAGAATGTATGAAGCATCTTTTAAAGGAGAAAGTATGCCCTTCCCTATAAAAGATAGTATTGTATATTATTTGGGTCCTACACCGGAAAAAGAAGGTCAGATTATCGGTTCCGCCGGACCTACCACTAGCAGCCGTATGGATAAATATACTCCTCTGCTATTGGAAAATGGCCTAAAAGGAATGATTGGCAAGGGTAAGAGAAGTGAAGAGGTGATAGAATCTATTGTAAAAAACAAAGGAGTGTATTTTGCTGCTGTCGGAGGAGCCGGTGCACTGCTTTCGAAAAAAATAAAAAGCTCAAGAATAATTGCCTATGACGATCTTGGTACGGAAGCAATAAGAGAATTGTATGTTGAAGATTTTCCAGTTATAGTAGTAGTAGACAGCGATGGAAATAATTTGTATGACATTGCTGTTGATGAATTTTTAAATTTATAGAAAACAATATTCTATTTTGAATATTATTTCGGAAAAACAAGTAAACTAAAGGCTGTAGTGTGAATTATAGGAAAGCATAATTCATTTTCTATTCGGGCAGTACCGCAAGCAGACTTGCGGTACGCATGGGATGTAAAAGTCTATAAAGAAGATGTAAAAGCTAAATATGCAAAATTGTTTGAAAATTGTTTAAAAAAAGATTGACAAAAGACAACCCGTTTGCTATACTAACTAATGCACCTGACGAGGTAATTTGTGGGTGCACAGTTGATAAAAATCAACCGAATAAAACCCGTTGGTTCAGTATCTGGAGAAATACTCAAGAGGCTGAAGAGGCGCCCCTGCTAAGGGTGTAGGTCGTTTGCGCGGCGCGAGGGTTCAAATCCCTCTTTCTCCGTTTTATTTTAAATGAATTTGTTGGAAAACAAAATGAAATTAATTTAAAATAAATGTTGACAAAGAAGAAACAACGTGGTAGAATATCTCTTGCTGACGCGTTAACAAATGAGAAAATTAATGCAGGAAGCAAAAAAGAACCTTGATAACTGAACAGTGAAACAACCCTGAAATTTTCTTTAAAATTTCATTCAAAATGGAAAGCTTCGGCTTTGGATTTTGAAAAAGAACAGTATCAGAAATGATACGACCTAAAAAAACAGTAAAGTAGTGTGTGATTTGCATCACAGACTAACGGAAATTAACGATTGTTTAAAGCTTGGTTTATGCTATAAACCAAAGCTTCTAAATAGCCAATGTTAATTCTGAAATGATTAAACTTTAATTTGAGAGTTTGATCCTGGCTCAGGATGAACGCTGGCGGCGTGCTTAACACATGCAAGTCGAACGGAGTTAAGAGTGGAAGTTTTCGGATGGAAACTTTTAACTTAGTGGCGGAC
>NZ_FRFD01000016.1 GCF_900143645.1 Anaerocolumna xylanovorans DSM 12503
GGGGACACCCCATCCAGGAATGCAAGCGTATCCACATTTCCGTTGGTTATGTCCGAATCATAGATGGTATCAATCCCATAACCTCTTCCAAACCGGTAAGTATCATTTCCGCTCCCTCCATAAAGCTTATCATTCCCGGTTCCTCCGTCCAGAACATCATTTCCCTTTCCATATCCATTTTCTCCATAAAGGATATCATCTCCGGTCCCACCTTCCAGATAGTCATCTCCCTCTCCTCCTGCTAAGGTATCCGTTCCATCTCCTCCATACAGCCGGTTGTCTCCTCCACCAGAGGAGATACTATCATTTCCTTCATATCCCCAAATTGCTTCACTTTGATTTGTTCCTATAAGGGTATCATTTCCGCCTGTTCCAAGTATCTCAACCTTACCAGCACATTCCAGGATACGTAGGTAATCCTCCCCTTTCGTTTCAAATGTTTTATAAAATGTACTATAATCAGCTATATCAATAAGCTTCAATTGATTTAAGCTATTAACAACTTCTCTTAATTTTTTCTTACCAGATTCCTCGTCATAAGAAATCTGTACAAGAATCTCAGATGCTATATTGGAAAGATCTAACTTTACAGCATTGGATTTTTCATCCCAGACCAACGTCATCTTACTAAACAACTCTTTCATTTCAGTTTGTGCCAACAACTGAGAGTATATGAAGTTTGAAAGCTTGTCAAACGCTTCCAATAATAGAGGCGCTGCTTGTCCATGTGGATTAGGATCTTTCTCATTCCAACACCAAACACCTAAATATTTTTCTCCAAAGAGCACTTCAAGCGCTTCTAACTTTCTGGCATCCCCAATTGCATTTCCATATATTTGACTTGTCGCACGGCTGTTTGGATCAATATTTTCCACACCCGTCCATGCATAGATTATATTAGTTATCAATTGCTTCTTCTTACCTGGATCTGTTTCCCCTATAAACTGCTCTACAAGAGCCTGTAAATGCTTGCTGCTGTCATGCAGCATTGCCTGATGAAGACTGTATGCATTACCAAAACCCATTAGATCAGGTAACTTGGCGATTTCCGTAGTCTCCTCCAACTTATCTCTTGCGGCTGTGAACATAGCATCCACTTTAAACCACACATCCTCAATTGCAGCAGTTGTCCCATCTGACTTTGTATAAGTACTAATCTGCCTGTGTTCATTTCCTTGGGCATCCACCATCGTAGATGTAGCGTATTTTGTTGAAATGGAAGAGATCTGAGCATCCGAAAGCGTCATAAGCTCTCCCTTATCTGTCACACCGTTTCCGTTGCTATCCTTCCAAATACGCAATTCACCAAAAGCAGCATCCTTTATGTCAATCACTCCATCCTTATTGCTATCCAGCTCTGCAAGGGCATCAAACCCGTTAGCCGCCTTTGTACCATTTGTCAGTAAGGTACTGTCGCCAAAAAGTTCTTTCCCACCGTCAATAACACTGTCTCCGTTAATATCACGTACCAGCAGACCATCATCTTTACCTACCCATGATGTCTTTTCAGAAAAGCCGTTATCATTCTGATCAAAATGAATACCATCTTTGAGTAATGTCGTTTCAACACCGTCACCATCAAGATCCAAGACAATTGGAGATTTTGTGACTTCAGCTGTGTAGAATATAGCTCTTATTTCAGTCAAGAGCTCATTAAAGGCTTTCTCACTGCCACTGTTTAGAATTCCTCCGGCTATATTGCTTCCCAATTCCCCATCCATACCAAGCTTAATACCGGTATCGTTTATACTGTGGTATAAGCTTTGTACCTCTGATATGGAGGAATTATACTGGCTTAACAGGCCTTGGTATTCTGCCTTTTCACCTGCCAGCTCCGTGTTCCCAACCTCCATATTAAAAAGCCATGCGTAGTCAGATGCAAACTGGTTATAGGCATCTAATGCTTTTTGGTATTCCAATTGTCCGCTTCTTACCGTACTGCTTGCCAGAGCATCAACTTCTGCCTTACTATAATTGATTTCTTCTCCTGATAATACAGAATCTAAAATATCATCATATACTTTTAACTGTGCAACATATTGGTCCACAATTTTTAATCCTGTTGTAAGTAACTGGCTCCCAATGTTTAACTCCATAGACACAATGCCGCAAATAGAGCCTGAACCTGTACCAATAATCGTAGATGCTATATTAAAAATTTCAGGTGCTATCTGAGCTATTTTTTGCCGGTATTCATAACTGTCTCTATTCAATCCCTTTGCCGAATCCATGATTTCCTTTATATCAGCCACATCGGAAAATAAGCTTTTCATCAGACCGGTGACACTGCTTACTTTATCGTATAGCTGCAGGCTTTTGGCATATGGATTATTTTTTAATTCATACTCATACTTGCTTATCAATATGTCCGGAGGCAGGCTCTCCAAATCCTTGCAATTCTTTGCAAAAGCGGCAAATTGGCCGCTGCCCGCCTGCTCTGCCTGTTCTGAGAATACACTCGCAATAAGATATTTTTTTGGATCCGGTACCATCCCCGAGAGCTCTCCCTGTATCAGATCATCCAGGAACTTCATATAGTCATCAAAGACAATTTGCTCCGGGTTAGTGCTGTTGTTTACATTTTCATTTTCCATTCAATCTTCTCTCCTCTATTATACTAATTTAGAAAACATAAAAATAATAATGCTGTACTATCCCTTTCAAAATTAAGAATCAGGCACCAATGGTTATATTTCTTATAAATGCGGCCAAAAAAAATTGCATTCCAAAAACAGCTTTCGCTCTTTTCAAAAATGCAACTCAACCATCCTAAGCAAGAGATTCGTATTTTACCTTTTTCCTGCCCTTAGACTTGTAGCTTTGTGCCCTCATTTTTCAATGAGTTTACCTCTGTATTTTCCTTTTTTTTCATACCGCTTTCTATATACTACATTTTTTGGTTTTATCTGTCAATATTATTTTCCCAATTTTTACACTAATCGATATAATCCAACATTACCCGGATAAATTTTGATTACATAAAAATACAAGCCTGTTAAAAAACAACAGGCTTGTTCAGAATCTTCTAATCCAAATCAAAATATGGTTTCGTAATCAGAGTCAATTTCGTGACACTGTTTTGCTCGATTACATTATTGTCTTCATCCTTTCCGATGGAAGTCAAATCCATTTCAATCAGCAGCTTTCCTTCCCCATTAAAATACTTTAAGGGAACATCAATGGCAAATTCATTGTCTGAATTTAATTTCGTACCTTTTCCGGGTACTACCATACAAATTCCATCGGTATCAACGTTCTTTGTAGGAAGGACGCTTGTGGAGCTGCTGTTTGCCTGGGGATTCAACTGTACACGAATTGTTCTCGTGCTGTCAGCCGGATCTGGTAAAACGGCATAATAGGAAACATAGTAATCCCTGTCACTGGTATTGACCACACTCTCTTCTTCCACCCGGAACTTAACTGTCTTCACCTGGCTGGTGTCCGTTGTTGTAATGGTATCCGTATCCGAATTAATAAACAGGTACTGTTCATCGGAATCTACCGTATAGACATCATCATTGGTAACTACAAGCTTAGGTTTTGCCGTTCCCGCACGATAAGAACTGATCATGGTGTTGATGAATAATTTAATTTCATCATCGGTCAGATTAACCGTATGTCCCAAGCCGGTATAGGTTATATTTCCTTTATTATAGATGTAATAGTTATTTCGTGAATCATTTTCTCTGGAGGAGTAAAAGCCGTTATTGTTTCCCCCGTTCAATTTGCTTTTGCTGTCTGAGAGATTGTACCATACTACCATGTCATCCTCTTCTAAGTCCAACTGATAATATTGGGTGTGAGTAGTAGAAATTGATATGGTATCATTGATCTTAAAGGGATATTGAGTAATCTGCCCTCTATTGGCAATGGATATCCTGGTAGTTTCCATGAAGGAAAGATTTCCCCAGCTTTTACTGCTTGTAGTATCGTTCCGGTCATAATTATAACCGTTACCGCTCCTCCAATACAGCTTATTACTGTTATCCGTATAGAATTTCCAGTATTTATCTGTTCCGCTTGCTAAATTTGCTCCGCTGTCGTATATTCTAATTGGATTTGATATGAGATTATTGGTTGTATCATTGTAATAAATCGGCTGGCTGTTCCCACTGATTCCCGTTGTAAAGTGAAAGCGGTCCTGGGACATAATCTTTCTTAGCATATCATTATATAGGCGCTCTTGTCCTGCATCTTTATCCCAGATGACATCGTGGCTGAAAATTACACTCTTTCCCTGTTTAATGAAATCCTGTATATTCTGGTTCGCATATTTATTGTGGGTATAGCTGCAGCAGTCCCTAAAGCCCAGAATCAGCATGTCATAATCTGTCAGGAAATCATACTTTCCTGACACCGCATCTCCGGTGCAATTCCTATACAATCTCAAAAATGTCGAGTTACTCATAAATGTTATATCCACTTTGTATTCCGCAACAGAATTCAAATATTTTTGAAATCTCGTATCAGTCTGCATATTAAGGTTGGTCGACTGGTCTCCGGTTCCGGCGTCAATAACCACTTGCAATACCTTCAGCTTTACTTTGTTTGCTTCACTGGTTTGCTTGATTACTGTATAATTAATCTCGCTGGCCCGTATGGAATTATTACCAACCGCATTTACTTCCAGCTTCCAGGGAATAATCCCCTGATAGGAAGCATCCAAATGCCTGATTACCGTATACCAGGTATCCGGCTTTAAGGAATTGACATTAACATTCCTGTTCCCTTCATCCTTGACTGTCAGGCTGCTGATTACCTCCTGTTTGGCATCGGTAGGTGTGTCAAGGGAACCGTTGTATTTTCCGTCACCGTTATTATCGATATACAGCTTTACTGCATATTTATCCGCCGAGCCCTTTATTTTAAACTTATATTTTAATGTATTGCTGCTGTTATACTGCACTGTAGATATACTTCCGTCTGCCTTGGTTGTATAATTATAGGCTACCGGATACATGGAAGAATCACTTTTATCGGCAAACTCCAGGCTGCAGGAACAATCCGTTAATTTTCTTTCCAGAATGTAACTGTTGAAGTTATCTTCATAAAATATTCTGTCTTTATACTGGGCCCTGTAATCTCTCTGGGCCTGGATCTTGTTCTGGTCCGTATATACTCTTAGTCCCGGCTGTTCAATGACATCGGCGAGATTATATACATAAGAAGCTTTGTCCACATATGCCGATACTTTGCTTCTCGTAGTGTCCGTATAAAAACCACTGGTAAGCATAACCGGTTTACCGGATTGCATAAAACTTTTTAACTGGTCTAATTTCCTCTTCGTCAGGTCATTGCCGGAATAACGGATACTGCTGTCCGCATTTACCATGTCTCCTATCGATAAATAAATCTTGCCTTTTAGATTTTGGTCATTGTATTTTGTAATATCCTTATATCCAGTATTCAAGCCAAGGATAATCATATCATATTTTGAATTGATGTCTTCAATCTTACCGATATAATCATAGGTTGTCATCGTAGTAACATGAATGTCCTCTGTCCCGCCCATAAAATACGGGAAGAATTTACGGTATCTGGCTTCCCATCCGGCAGAGCCATAGACAAAGCTATCATAAGGCTCTATCTCTAATATATTTAATTCTTTCTTGTCCGCCCAGTCAAATTTCTGATGCAGCAGGAAAAAGATTGCTTCTGCCGGTGTAAGAGACGCCCTTCTTGCACTGTTCGGATCAGCATTTTCTTTCTCATATTTATCCCAGTATTCATAAAAGTCAAAAGCATCTTTCGTTACCGTTATCTCATTGATGTTCTTTGAATTGAGATTTTCCAGTAAGCTCATATCTCCATTATAAGTATAAACACCCTCGCCGACAGTGGTATTACTTGCTGTCATATAGGGATTCTTTAATACCAGATCGCCGTACTTTGTCTTTGCCCCATTATCCGGGAAGGTATTTTGATCCCACTTGGTAATTATCTCATTCCCGTTCTTTCCAACGTAATAACCTGTAACTTTTCCACTTACCGTCGTAGTTTTTATTTTACCCGTAGTCACCAGGAGACGGTCAAAATTAGCCGGTCCCATCTGGAGCAGCATAATACAGAGCTTATGGGCATTATTATCAGATTCCCCCGAAAGATAAACCGTGGTCAGGTCCAACACGACCGATGCTCTGTTTTTGGATACCATCCGGTTAAAAATAGCCATCACAGCATCCCAGGTCAAATCATTATCTCCCTTAAAATCAGCCGGAGGATTGTTAAGAGTTATTCCTTCTTTGTTAAACTTATTCCATATACTGACCATTCCATCATTAATATCATGGTTTTTACCGTTAATATATATGATGTCCGCCTTATTGATTAATTCAAGGTTTGCCGAATTAGCCAAATCCGTCGGGTCAACGGTTATTACTACCGTTTTATAATTGCCAAGTTTATCTGCCGGAACCCTGATAGCTTCTTTTAAAAATGTATTTTTATGTACAAACAGCATTTTAGTTCTGGAATAACGCTTGACACTTAGCCAGACTTTATCGGCCGTATGATCCGTTGGAGCACTATAATTATTATCCGCTACCCAAACATACTGTCCCTGTCCCTCGCCCACATAAGTATAGGTATAATTGGAACCATTCTTTTCCTGCTTAATCGTTCCGGTTCCGTCTGATACCTTCTGGAAATAGCCTCTTATATCATCCGGACTGTCCCAGTTCCCCGCACCGGAAGCCAGTTCCTCTGCATCAATCTCAAACTCATATTTATACTCAGTGGCAGCGGTACAATCAGCAAACTGTCTGGATTTATAAGTATATGCCAGGCTGTCGATTGAAAGCTTATCCATATCCACCGGCTCACACCCGGGAATCCAATATCCGATTTCTGAAAAGCTTTTATTGGGAACTATCTCTAAAATAAATAAAGGATTATTTTCGGTCCCAAGCTCACTTACTCCATCCTTGGCAGGGGGTGGGATAGTTTCTCCGGCATTTGCAGTTTCCGCTGATACCAGCCCATAAACTCCGGCGAGAACACAGCCGATTACCAGAAATACTAATGCAGCAATGAATATTGGGTTACCTTTTAAAAATGATTTTCTTTTCACAGCTTCTCCTCCATTGCACTTTCCTGCCTATGTGCAGGATATCGGACCGGTTCAGGGAATATTAACGATTCTGTTTCTTAACTTCATATCTTCCGCCAGCTTATATTCTCTGCCGTTATATTTCATCCTAAGACTGACCGTAAGGGTCGTACCGGATGCACCGGTTCTGTCATCAATAAGCTTCCCCGATACCTCAAACCCCTCCACATATTCTCCCATCAGGTTATCCTCAGTCACTGTCCCGCTTTGTACAGCCGCCATCACAGAAGTCTTCCCTCCGGCTGTAGTGTGGTAGAGATACATGTTATGGTCACTGCCGTTAAACCATATGATTTCCATTGCATCCGTTGTAGTTGCTGCATTCCCGTCACTATGGTAAATGGTAAGTGCAGCGTTTCCACTGTCATATTCTATGTTATTTCCCTCCAGAACATATTCCCGTATCTGGTTCATTATCGTCTGTGCTTCCGTCTGCAGGGATATTTCACTTTGGGCTGCCTGATATCCGCGGCTTCCGGCTGACATAAATAAAATAATTGCGGCAATTATAATCGAAGAGATTGCCATGCCTATAATTAGCTCAATAAGAGAGATTCCCCGGTTGTTTGACTTTTTCATATGTCCATCACCTGCCTGTTTTCATGTAAAAGCGCATCCCTATTTCACAAAATGTTTCCCGGATGCCTGGATTAACCGGATGGTATACCGGATAGTTCCGTCCTGGTCCTTTATAAGTATATTTTTATAATAATCCGTTCCGTTGCTGCTTAATTCTCCTGTGCTTTTTTCAAAGCTGACTTTCATATAATTTCCGGAAGTAAAATCGCCTACTTCCTGCTCTGCCGCTGGATCTGCACTGGTCTGATAGAAAATGCCAAGCTGCCTGTTTCCAATCAAAACACCGGAATTATCAAGGAGGCCGGCCGATGGACCGGAAGTACTTTCTTTCATGTAATAGGAATCCCCATGGAGGTAAATATACAAATAAGACTTTTCTGCCTTACTCATATCCTCTATCCGGATTTTGTCCAGGGCAGCATTTAACTCATAGGCACATCTTTTTGCATTTCCATATTTGATATAGTTTAAACCGCCAAAAGTCATCACAGTAAGGACGGAGAGGATTGCTATTACAATAATGATTTCGATTAATGTGATGCCCCGGTTGCGCTTCATTTCCGTACTCCTTCCCGAACTAAGTGCCGTACTCCTATTTAATTCTTCTTCCAATTTTCATAGGTAATATATTCTGATATCTTTATCTGGTCGATACTTCTCCCATTGTCATAGCTGTTACCAGCATAATCGGTAAAGTAATGGGTAAATTGCATGGATGCATTATTAAGCCACCCTCCGGGAGCTTCCTCCTTTTCCTTTTCAAGAGCAAAGGAAAGGATATTCTGGACCATATCCGGCCCGGACGTGATTTGAATCCCGCTGTTTTGCAAAAGAATCTTTCCGCCGGATATTATCATTCCTTCATAATTTGTTCTTACCGTTAAATTGCCGGTGGTAATAATAATTCCATTGCCAATCTCACCGCCGGTGGCTCTCCTGATATCGTCAGTGGTAATATCGCTGTCATTACGGATAATGTAAACTGAATACTCCGCAAAGCCCTCTCCCCCTATATCAATGGATATCTTCTTATAATAATTACCATTGTCCTTTACAAATCCATTGGATAAGGCTGTAATATCATCCGAAGTCTCCTTCTCAATAACAGACTGGCTGCCATCCTGGCTGATAATGGTTTTAAATAAAGGACTGGTAGTTTTATCCAGCCTGAAATCTCCGGTATTTCCTCCGGAAGAAGCAGCTACCAGACATAGCTGTCTGGATTTATACTCCCTGGCTGTCCGGACTGCATCACTTAATAGAGAAGCATCCGGAGAATCGGGATTGGAAAGGACTCCTCCGGTTAATGCCAGATTTCCGTCGCCGGCTGTCATAAGGCCATTGGCCGCCAGAAGAAGTGCTCCGCTTAATTTGATACCATTTCCATAGAGAAAAGTCTTTGAGTTAATATCCAGTTTTGCTTTATTATCTGAATTATTATAATATTCCTTGAAATACCGGTTAGCAGCGGCCTGGTCTTTAAATTCCAGGTAGTAATAAACCATAGGGACAGTCCCTCCCATGAGATAATGGTACTCCACGTACTGCCTGCTTGTCAGCAAATCCGCTAATGCTCCGGCAGGAACGAATACTTTCTTTTGCCCTTCCGGCAATTTACTAAGCTCTGATCCCATCACCGGATTATGTCCCCACCAGATATATTCATCCGGAACCAGATACGCCAGCTGGTTACTCTTTACGGAAATGGACTCCCCGGTCATAATATCATCTGCCACGGTAGTCCCTGCCTGATTCTTTCTGGACACAAATGCTCTTCCGGCAACCGTAAGGCTTGTCAGCCCGGACATATCCAGCGAAGAATGCGTTCCGTTAATTAAAACCGCACTGCTGTAATTAGAGTTTACAATGCTATGTATTTCACTGTCTTCCACTCTCTGATTGGTCTTATTATAATTGTAGCCATAGTAACTGCCGCCTATGGTCACATCACTTTTTTGTGCACCAAGCATAAGATCGTCTGCCACCTTACAATTACCGTAAATATTGAGGTAGGAAGCTTCACTACTGCCCTCATTACCGGTGGTAGCAATATTCTCTGCCCACACATTCATTTTCCTGCCGGCAGCCTTATCTCCGATAAATAGCTTTGCAAAATTATCGACTACGATATCCCCTCTGGTAATCAGGGTATCTCCGTTGATTTTCAGATTATATCCATTAGAAGCATTCTGGTTTGGAACTGTAACATTCGTGGCACTTACCTTCAATCCTTCCTCACCTGCATACAAATTGCCTTCTATGCTTATTCCCATTCCGCCGTCCACCAGTAATTGCCGGTCTGCTATCAGGGCATATTTTGTAAATTCCGGATAGATATTGGCTGAACTAAAATTCAGATTAGGGGCTGTCAGACAGATGTCAGTTGTAATTTGGGTTTCATAGCCCTGACTGTTTTCAAACTTTACTTTAACCGCCTGCAATACGACAGAATTTATCTGATCCGGATTAACAGTATCCAGATTAATCTTCAATATATTCGTGGAAGTCTCCGTATTCCCATAGAGGATATTGTCATCCGGGTTTCTGGAGGAATTAAGAAAGCTCTTTAGCACCTCCGGCTTATAGTAATAAGTTGTCCCTGCCGCCGGATCATAGGTCTGCCCGCAAAGTGCCGCTACCAGCTTACCGATATAATGGCTGTCAAATTCATTCTTGACGGAACTATCCGTATCCTGTGTAATGTCCGAATAATGAAGCAGAACATAATCATAAGCCTGATACATGCTGTTGGATGAAAGCTCTTCCAGTCCGGCACGCAGTTCATCCATTACCGCTTCCGTTTCATAGAAATTTTCTTTCGCCTGATAATCGATATGCTTCATCTGAATATTGGTCATAGTAAGAGACAGAACCAGTGAACCCAGTATTGCAATAAAGCAGATTGCAATAATAACAAGTAATAACGCAGAACCTCTGTTATTTTTCCTTATTGTTCTCATAATCTGCTCCTCTCTGCCCTCCGGCTGCTTATCGTTTCATAA
Source organism: Anaerocolumna xylanovorans DSM 12503 (assembly GCF_900143645.1). Lineage (GTDB taxonomy): Bacteria > Bacillota > Clostridia > Lachnospirales > Lachnospiraceae > Anaerocolumna > Anaerocolumna xylanovorans. The sequence continues at coordinate 10,690 of NZ_FRFD01000016.1, forward strand.
CACCATTTATTCTCCCTTGGTAGAATTCATGGATGCATATAAAAAATCAGGGTTCAAAAGTTTTCCCGCCTTGTAAACGTCAACCTTTATGTCCATCATCCGAAGGACGGCCTTATTTGAAATATAGCTTCCCTCTTTTACATCGCTGCCGTCATTACTTTTGGAAACTTTACCGGCATTGGAATATACCTTATCCACTTTCAAATAGGACGTACCGACAGGGTTGATGCTGGCATCAAAAGCCGGTGCAAGATCACTCGCCTCATCCGCAGCCTGGCACAGCAGGTAAAGATTGATATTTCTTCTAAAGGATGCCGCAACTGCCGGGTCAATATCCAGTGAGATCTGCTCTATTCCTTTATTTCTTTGAAAGAATACATAGATATTTTTCATATCCTCCAGTGAAACCGTCTCCTGATATAAAGGGGGATCCATTTCCAGAGCACTGCTCTGATCCTGCGGACATCCCTCTATTCCCGGAGAATAGTATTTGTAATAAATCTTCACCCTTGTCTGGCTGGTGCTGATTACAGAAGGTCTGACCTCGTAAGGCTCTATCTCAATAAAGATATTCCTGCATAATGCAGCCTGAATTGCTGTCTCACCAACGGGAACCTTATGGCTCCAGCCGCTTACCCCCGCATGGGCGGCATTTTCCTGCTCACAATAGCTTCTGTTTAAATCACTCATAGAAATAACAGCCCGGGGTTCCTGGGCAGTTTCCACTCCTATAATATTCTGCGGGGTCTGTATTGCCTTTATCTGATACAGGGGCTTATTTACATTCGTATCATAATAGGTCTTCCCGGAAGTGATGTTCGTATCAATGGTTATAAGGGCATCATAAGCCCTGCCGTCATCCTGGATATTCTCAATAGCATAGTACAGCAAACCATTATCGGAATTCTTAAAAATACCATTCGCAATATCGTAGCTCCCGCCTGTCAATGCAGTACCGTTTGAAGCCACTTCTTTAATGCGGCTTTGATCTCTTCCAATCTTATCAACAGGTACCAAATCAAATTCTGCCAAAAATTCTGCATTCCCTGCGTGAAAGCTTCTGGCAATATCCTCGATTGATTTATCTTTACAATTTTCAATGATGCTCTGGGATAAGGCTACCGCATCCTGGGATGTCTTCGCTTTTGTATTATACGCAGAGGAGGATACGAAGTAACTAAGAAGGGGAACTGTTATAATAGCAAGTATTACAATGCTGACAAGAAGCTCAACCAAAGAAAATCCATTATTATTTTCCTTCTTTCTCTGTTGTTTCAATACAGCTCCTCCTTTCCCTCTTTGCTGGTTCACCTTATAGTAAATGTACTACTTCAAGGTTCCAAAAATATTATCCCGTCCCGTCTTTATATCGTCCATATTAGGGGGCTCATAGGTTTTTTGAACACCGGAACCGGCTAACATATACATATTAATTGTCATGCTTCCCGTCAGATTACCCGTGGCAGTGTCATAAGTCGTACTTAATTCTCCAATGGTCATTCTGTCAGAATTCTTATTGATATAATCAATGGCTTTTTTTAAGCCTTCATAGGTTGTTTTAAAAGAGATGGACACCGTCGACTTCATACCGGTAAATTTATTGGCCTGTACGGCATTTCCGGTATCCGTTCCGCTGGTGTCAGCAGCATTATCTGTAGTTTGTGAATCTGATGCTGTCCCTTCACCCGAAGCAGTATTCGGGTAAAATATCTGGTGTTCGGTAAAAGTAGAGGAAGATATCTCCATTCCTGCTTCAAACTCCATCCCATCCAGCAGTAAAATAATATCTGCGGTGCTTAAATATACCGGAAACCTGGCTTTCATATCCTCCATTTCCGAACGAAGTTTTTCTGTCTCTGCCTTTTTATCCTCTGCCTGTGCCTGCATCTGTGTTAATTCCTGTACTTTTGATTTCAACGCTTCATTGGAAGTTCTGATTTCCTGTGCCGCACTTACGTTCCTTTGATAAATAAGAAAATAAGAAACTGCAAATAGGACCAGAGATACCACTATAAGAAGAAGTTTTTTATCTCTTTGCGTTAGCTTTAACTCTAATTTCATGTTACCTCCTTTTCTACTTCCCATTATCCGAATTTTCTTCCGGCACATTTGCTTCTTCCGTTTTGCTGCTGTATTGGCAGTTCACAGCGAAAGTAACCATTTTTATCCCGTTATCATCTTCCGATTCTGCTATAGAAGCAATGGAAATGTCACTTAAGTCCTCTATATGGCTTAACTGCAGATAGAGCTTTGCTGCACTTATCTTATTGTTTGTTGTAATATTCATACTAAGTCCGGTTTCACTTACCGCCAATGCTGACACCACCGCAGAGGAAGGAAGTTTCTCTTCCAGTTCGTTAATCAGCCCATTTAACTTCTCATTTTTGGAAGTCGTAAGAGCATACATATTCGCAATATTCTGATAATCATTCAGCGCTGCCGTGTATTCTGAAAAAACCGCTTCAACGGGAGTCAGAGTCTTTATCTGTGCTTCCAGTTCTCTTTTCTCCGATTTTGCCCCTTGCAGACTTATAGTGGAAACAGCTATTAATACAACTGAAATAGAAAGGGAGCCTATCACTGTCAGCAGCAGAATGCTTCGGCCGCTTTTTTTAGCTTCCTTTTCTATAATATCCTTGGATACAAAGCCGATAGGTTTCAGTACCGCACCGATTGCGGACATATAGGCCGTTTGATCAATATCATCCAGGTTCATGCCTTTATGAAATACAACCGCCAGGAACCTGTCTAAAATCTTGACCTCATAACCAATTTCATTCTGGAACAATTGGACAATGCCCTTTATTTTGCTTCCCTGACCTGTGATATGGATTTTGTCTATTCTTTTTTCGGGAAATTTGGAATTATAATAGTCCAATACCCTGGTAACGTTATTAACCAGATACCGCAAAGAATCCGTAATCACTCCTGCATTCCTGAAGAGACTGTCAGGGTTCTGATCAGCCAGGGCTTCATCCGTTGCAGCTGCTTCCTGAAAGGGGTCAAAGTGTGAGTTAATCAGCTCTTTCTCACATAAAAGCTTAAATATCTCCTCTTCTTTTTCCTGCCCGGCCGCCTTATTTTCCAAAGCAGCTTCAACAACAGCATTTGTACCATAGGGTATCGTCCTTTGCAGTAAGAGGGTCTCATGATCGATTACGTGAATCAGCGTACTCTGTTCATTGATTTGAATAATACAGCGGATGCCTTCATCCGACTGCCTCTTTAATAATTGAAAACCGCTGTTACCGATATAGTCAATGGCAAGAATGGTAAAATTCATCAGCTGCGCAAAGCTGTAGTAATTCTTAATCAGATTACCCGGTGCTGCCAGTAATAATAATTTCAGCTGCCTGGATTCTTTGGTAATGATCCGCTCCAGAATACTGTAAGAGATAATATACTCTGATACATCCACCGGAAAATATTCCTGTGCCCCTGCATCCACAACAGGCTGAATCAATCTGTCCTTTACCATAGGAATGACTATTTCGCGGTTGGCTATTCTGGTGGAAGATACCGTAAATACCACGTCGGTAAGCTTCATATCGGCTTCGTCCAGTTTTTTTCGAAGTACTGCTGCCAGCACCTGCTTATCCCTGATATAACCGTCCTCAATTGCATTATCCGGCGTGCGGAAAGTAATGCATTTGTATATATGCGGAGTCTTCTTCCCATAATCCATCTCGCAGATTCTTGTATTGATTACTCCAATATCGATACTTAATACTCTTTTGGTCATTTAGCCATTCTCCCTTTTTCAGTACAAAAATCATTTATTTTTTTATGGCAGAACATAGAACTTAACCGCAGCCCCACTCTTGGCTCCCATGCATATCGCAAGCCTGCTTGCGGTACTGCATAAATAAGGGGGTGTGAAAAATGCCCCATATTTTTCACACTTCTATACACTGCAATAAAAAAATACGGTCTTACTTTTATTTTAACATACAGACACGAAGATACCAATCAATAAAAGTTTCACCAAAAAGCATGCTGGCAAAGATGCCCATTGCCAGATAAGGCCCGAATGCCAGTAAGCGTTCTGCATGGCTTACCTTCATACGGATTAAATGCAGAATGGAGCCAAACAAACAGCCCCAAAGAAATGCCAGCAAATTCAGCTTCCAACCCAGAACCAGACCTGCTGCCGCCATTAATTTAATATCTCCGCCGCCGATTCCCCTGCCCTTTGTAAGAAAAAACAACAGCAGTAAAAAAGCACTGACGGAGCCAAAGCCCAAAACATAGTTAACCCAATTTGTCCAATCCAAGCCCATACGGATTAACCCTAAGACACCTATAAAAAGATTGATGCCAAAAGGTATCTCAAAAGTACGAAAATCAATGATACTCAATACCAGCAAAGCAGAGGTCATAAGGCAATAAATTATACTGACCGGATTGAAACCATTTACCAGGAAAATGATACAGTAAAGCAATGCATTCACAAACTCTACCAAGGGGTACTGCAGGGACAGCCTGGTCTTACATTTTCTGCACTTACCGCCTAAAAAGATATAACTGAACAAAGGAACCAAATCATACCATTTCAACTGGTACCCACAGCCCATGCAATGGGAACGGGTTGTAACGATATTCTCTTTTCTGGGTATCCGGTAGATGCAGACATTTAAAAAGCTGCCAATGAGGATACCGTATACAAAGATGATTATGTATAAGAATAGGGTCATGGTATGATTTGGTCCTTTCAAAAATAAATGTAAATTTCTATTTTGCTGTCATTGTCTTAAATACTATCGCCGGTGTAGTAGCACCATCATATGCCGTCAATTCAAGACTACCATCTGTTGCACTATAAACTACTCTAATACTAGCAATGTCTTTTCCTTTTTTGGATTCCATAGCAGCTTTAACTTCAGCAAGAGCATCATAACCTGATAAAGTTTTAAAATCAGCAATAACTGCTGCAGAAGCTGCCGTATCGGCTGTAAGATGCTCCGTTTTAGCATCAGCAGCTCCAACGAAACTAGTTATTCCATATTTCTTCGTATTGTCTAAGGCAGCGGCATTTTGAGCAAACGATGTCAATGATGCTGTACACAAAGCGCTAAGAATCTGCTCATCTTTTGCTTCCCTTGACTTCTCAATATAAGGTAATACCTGCGTTCCAACAATACCAACCAGAATCGCCATAATAGCAATTACAACAATTAACTCAACCAACGAAAAACCTTTGTTTTTCTTCCTTGTTTTTGCTTCCTGAACCGTAATCATCTCATTTACTTTTTCCATAATCGCTTTCTCCTTTTTACATTAAATTATTTATTAAAAATGACCGTTATTGGCAACAGCCATATTTAAACCTATCCTTCTCTAAGCATTTTCTATACTGCTGTACAAGCTCATCATCGGCGACATGATTGCCATAATAATCACACCAACAACCAGAGCCATTATTACAATAACCAAAGGCTCTAATACCGTAGTCAGCGCCTTCGTGGCAGCCTCCACCTCTTCATCGTAATAATCTGCCACACGGTCCAGCATGCTTTCCATGTTACCGGTTTCTTCTCCGATGCTTATCATGTGGTATACCATGGGTGGAAATAGTTTGGAATATTCCAGAGGTTTTGACAGCGGTACACCTCTGGCTACCTCCTCGCTGGCATTTATCAGGCATTTCTTTACGATAATATTATCCATGGTCCTGGCAGTAATCTGCAATGCGTCAATTAAGGGGATTCCTGCCGTTATCATAGTACTAAGAGTTCTTGTCAGCCTGGCAGAGGAGGACTTTATAATCAAACCGCCAAATAACGGAATCCTTAATGCTACTTTTCCCAAAGCTTCTGCGCCGGCAGGGTTTTTCTTTAACGCTATAAATCCGCCTGTTACCAATGCAACGATAAGTATCAGCAGCCACCATTTTCTGACCATAAAATTACTGATATTGACTACAAACTGGGTAATAGCAGGTAACTGGGTGTCCATGTCATTGAACATGGCAATGAAGTTCGGCACTACTACCGTCATCATAACCACGATTGCTCCGATTGCAACAATACAGATAACCATGGGGTAAATCATAGCCTGCTTTATTAACCCCTTTAATTTGGAATCCTTTTCAAAGTGAATGGCCATACGCTCAAAGGTAATCTCAAGACTTCCGGAAGCTTCTCCCGCTTCTACCATATTTATCAGAATGGGTGGGAAAATCTTTGGCTGCATTCCCATTGAAGCTGCCAGGGTCTCCCCTTTTTCCACGGAGGCTTGTATTTCCCGGATTGCATTTTTCATGCGCTTCTTTTCCGTCTGGTCACCAAGCATTTGCAGTGCACTGATTATGGTAACACCTGCCGATAAAACACTGCCAAACTGTCTGCAGAACACGCTCAAATCTCTCGGCTTTATTCCTCCGCCGATATCGAAGTTCAAATCCTTTGTTAGGAGGTTCTGTTCCTTCACAGACAGTGGTATCAGCCCGTCTGCTTTTAAAGCAGACTTTACTTTTTCTTCACTGTCCCCTTCCATGGAACCCCGTTTTTCTTTTCCTCTTTGATCTATAATTACATAACTAAAACTTGCCAATTGCGTCCCTCCCCTCTGCTGTTAGAATAATTTACGGTCCAATGCGCCAGGATCCTGGGCAAAGTGTATTGCTTTATCCGCATTAATCTTTCCCTTTAGGTATAAGTCATAAATCGCATCATCCATGGTCTGCATACCGGCCTTTTTGCTGGTCTGAATGATGGAAGGAATCTGGTGGGTCTTTGCCTCACGAATCAAGTTCCTGATTGCCGGTGTTGCATGCATAACTTCATAGGCCGCCACTCTTCCTTTACCGTCAGCAGTGGGAATCAGCTGCTGGGATATGACCGACTCCAAAACGGAAGCCAGCTGTATACGTATCTGCTGCTGTTGATGGGGAGGAAAGACATCAATCACACGGTCAATCGTTGAGGCCGCACCAATGGTATGAAGTGTGGACAGCACCAGGTGACCGGTTTCCGCTGCCGTTATGGCTGTGGATATGGTATCCAGATCTCTCATCTCTCCTACTAAAATCACATCAGGGTCTTCTCTTAGGGCCGCCCTTAAAGCATTGGCATAGGAATTCGTATCCAGCCCGATTTCCCTTTGGTTTACAACCGCTTTTTTATGATTATGAAGATATTCGATAGGGTCTTCCAGTGTGATAACATGGGTATTGTAGGTTTCGTTAATAATATCGATTAAGGATGCCAAAGTGGTGGATTTACCGCTTCCTGTCGGCCCGGTAACCAATACCAGACCTCTTTTCTTTCTGGTAAGTTCTATGACAGATTCCGGTACTCCCAAATCCCTTGCCTGCGGTATAACAGTTCCAACCAGACGCATAACGATTGCATAGGAGCCTCTTTGTTTAAATACGTTAACACGGTACCGTCCCAGTCCCGGGATAGAATAGGAGAAATCCACCTCCCCTTTTTCCTCAAGGACACTTTGAAAATGTTCCGGCAAGACTGAGAGCACCAGTGACATGGTATCATCCGGCATCAATTTATTAAAATCCAGGTCGGTTAATTCTCCGTTAATTCTTACCTTCGGTGCGATTCCGACTGTTATATGTAAATCCGATGCCCCTTTTTCCTTCGCTATGGTCAATAAATCTTTTATCGTAATCATCCTTTAGCACCCTATCCCAAACTCTATTATCTTTATCTGCGTGTATCCCTTTAAGCCTTTAATTTCTCTATTCAAAAGATATCTTCTTCATTTCTTCTATATTTGTAGTTCCATCCAGAACATATTTGGTGGCACTCATACGCAGAGTATGCATTCCTTCCCTTAAGGCAATCTGCTTAATCTCTTCCGCACCTGCCTTTTTGCTGATGGCTTCCTTTAGTTCCTGGGAAACAGGCATAATCTCATATACGCCAATACGCCCATAAAATCCGGTATTATTACAATGATTACAGCCTTCCGGATTCGCCTCATAAATATACTGTTCCTTCTCACGGGGGACTCCAAGTAAATCCCGCTCCAACGTAGTGGTAGACCGCTTTGTCTTGCATTTCGGACAAAGTTTTCTTACCAGACGCTGTGCAATAACACCTACGGTGGAATCGGCAATCAGGTAAGATTCTACCCCCATGTCCACCAAACGGGTTATGGTACTGGCTGCACTGTTGGTATGAAGAGTACTGACTACCAAATGCCCTGTTATAGATGCCTTTACCGCAATCTCCGCCGTTTCGCTGTCACGTATCTCTCCGATCATGATGATATCCGGATCCTGCCTTAATATGGAACGTAAGGCTGCGGCAAAGGTCAGCTCTGCCTTTGGATTAACCTGAACCTGATTTACTCCGTTAATATTAGCCTCTACCGGGTCCTCTACTGTGACAATATTGACTCCTTCTACATTCAACTCACTAAGAGCTGTGTACAGTGTTGTTGATTTACCGCTTCCCGTAGGTCCGGTAACTAAAATCATTCCATGGGGATTTTCAAGTATCCTCTCGAATCTCTTTAACTCTTCATCCGAAAAGCCCAATTCTTTCTTATCCTTTGTCAGTCCCTCTTTGGAAGTCAGACGCATAACGACCTTTTCGCCAAATACCGTCGGAAGGACAGAAACACGGATATCATATTCTTTCCGATCCACAATATGAGTAATACGGCCATCCTGGGGTTTTCTTTTTTCCGAAATATCCATTCCGCCGATTATCTTAATTCTGGCAATAATGGCAGACAGCAGTTCTGCCTCATAACGCATAGCTTCTTTTAAGACACCGTCAACCCTATAGCGTATTCTAACCTGTTTACTCAATGCTTCTATATGTATATCACTGGCTCTCTGCCTTACAGCCTGTTCAATAATCTTCGTTACTAACTGTACAATGGGTGCATTGTTTACTTCATCATTTTGAGCATTTTCTTCTTTCTCTCTGGAGGCATATTGTTCCTGGCGTTCTCTGGTATATCTCTCTGCTACCTTCATGGCTTCCACATTACCATAATAGCGGTCGATCGTTGCTGCGATATCCTTATGAGTGGTTACCACCGGTTCAATCTGATAATTGGTAACGATGGAGATGTCATCAATTGCAATGATATCCAGAGGGTCCGACATGGCAACCCGCAAGATACCAGGGTTGTTTTTGCCAAAGGCAAAGGGAATCAGGGTATATTTTCTTAATACCGATTCATCCACAAGGGCAATAATCTCCTCCGGAATAGTAATCTCTGAAAGAGTGACCAGATCCAGATTCATCTGCCGGTGAAGAGCATTGGCAATTTGCTCTTCTGTGGTAATCCCCATATCAATCAAAGTCATGCCCAGTTTTTGCTGCTTCTCTTTTTGTTTTATCAGTGCTTCTGAAAGCTGGCGTTCTGTAAGGACTCCTGCATCCACCAGAAGGTCTCCTAACCGCTTCTTTTTTCTTCCAACTGCCTGTGATATATTATTCAACAAATCCTTTTCCACCTTCATGAATTCATTTATATAAATAAGCCGCCTATCTAATAAAAATATTAAGAATGCTTAACATCAGCCGTAAAGATATCCTTTTTATGACTTATTACTGTCTGCTGATTTTTCATGACAAATTCTATGGCTTTCTCTTATTATAGCATAGTCTAGGACTTTAGTCCTGTCCCATTATACCCATTATAAGTAAATGTTGTCAATAGAAATCAACAAAAATCCGCCCAGTTTTTTACATTTATTCCCTAATTTTATTCTGGAGCAAGTTTTCCGCCAATATCTTCCTTTATCGCAATAGAAATTCCCAGAAATAGGCTTATTAATACTATGATTTCCTTTATTAATTTACAATAAAAGGCAGGGAATCCCTGCCTTTTATCGCCGTAAATAACATTATTTCATCTTAGAGTAATGTTTTCTGTAATTAAAAATCCTAATTCCTGATAAAACGAACAGGATACCTGTAATATAAACCGGCAGGCGACTTTCTTCCCCTGTTTTTGGAATAGCTTTTTTATCAGCTGTGTCAGTATTTGTATTTGTCTCTTTGGGAATCTCCGGCGTTCCATTTCCCTTTGGCAGCTTATTACCAGTTATTTCTGTAAGCTCCGGATCAGCCGGTGTTTCCGTAGATGTTATCTCTGCCAAACTGTCGGCAGGCGTTGGTGTTACCGCGGTTGCAGGACTTGGCGTTGCTTTGGGCACTGGGTTTGTTTCCAGGGGCACAGCACTTGTAGGCGTTGGTGCTGCTGACGGGGTTACTGTAGGTGCTACCGTTGCTGTCGGACTTGGCGTTGTTGTTGCTGCAGCACTCGGCGTTGCCGATGCTGCAGGACTTGGCGTTGTTGTTGCTGCAGCACTCGGCGTTGCCGATGCTGCAGGGCTCGGTGTTGTTGTCGCTGCAGCACTCGGCGTTGCCGATGCTGCAGGACTTGGCGTTGTCGTTGCTGCAGGACTTGGTGTTGTTGTTGCAGCAGCACTCGGCGTTGCCGATGCTGCAGGGCTCGGCGTTGTCGTTGCTGACGGTTTTGATGCTTCCTGATTATAGATAAAGTTATGTAATTCGAAGCCCCCAATCTGATGCAGAGTATCTGCATAGAGCTGCCCGTTGATACTTCCACCCTGTGTTGTTACTTCTGCCTTTGGTGCAAAAACAGAGCCTATGATTCCATATCCGGCATTATTGATTTGGGTTGCTTCCGGAAATATCCACACAATTCTGGTTGAAAGATGCTTCATTGTAGAATCCTGCGGAGCTCCTGTATTAACCACTGAACCATTATAAATCAAAGCTCCGGTGGAAAAGTTGACTGCCTTGGCATCCGAATAGATAACAATTGTCTCATCCGAAGCTATCACCGGAAGAGATACATCTCTCACTGCAAAGGTTGATTTTCCGGTGTTTTTACTCACAATAACATGATTGTCTAATCCTGACTTGTAAAAATCCATATTACTGTAGGCGTCATTATAGTAAACTGTGGTCTCTCCGTTATTCAGCAAATAATATTTCTGAAAACCATCCATAATACTCTGTGCTTCCCCGGCCAGCCTGTCTATGTTACTTAATACTTCACTTTGGTCTTCAAGTTTTATTTCTCCGCTTAAGGAAATTTTACTAAGGTCACTGTGCCCGGGATTATTCCAGGTTACAAGGTCCCCGCCTTCAATTATTGTAATTTTAGCCGGATTCAGTATTACTTTGCCGCCGACTAATACGGACGGAATGGCAAGAGAGGCCGAATCTGTTTTATTTAATATATTTCCCATTAAAACAGTGGCGTAACCGGAATAACTGGCCGCATAGGAAAAGCCGTTATCAATACCGGTTTCCGAATTGCCTCTGACAGCAATTCTACCTTCCACATCCGCACTTGTTGCCGAATGGTTCCCCAGTATGACTGCATTATAATCCGCAAAACCCCCATAATTAATAACACTTCCTGCCTGCACACTGGTACTGTGTGCCGCATCATTTAGCAATGAAAAAAGAACTGCCAGTATCAGGATAATTATTCTACTTTTTCTCTCCATGCGCTTAGTTTTGTATGAGTCCACCAAAACTGATGTCCATACTTTCCTTTCTGGGACTTTAGTCCCATTTCATCTTTTAGTAGTATATATGACCAGGTATCCAGTAACAATAGTAATTCTTGTTTTTATTTGTACCAGCTTGCATTATTCAATTTTTGGAAATAAAGCCTTGTGTTATTTTAAGGATTTACGGTAATGTTTCCGCCTAACCGCCATAAGGATATACCGTAATTTTCCTCTTTGCCAATAACCTCTGACCAATATTTTATTGTCTCCTTGTCCGCATACCATACCTCATGTTTTTTCCCTTTACCGTCCCTATATCGAAATACCGCGCATTTACTTTCTTCATCTCTTTGTATTTTTGCCTGGTATTGCTCTCTTTTGAAAGCAGCTTCCTCTTCCGTTATTGGTGTGACCACATTGTCTTCTCCAAAGTCAAAACCTCCTGTTGCTATGGCAAAATTCACATTTGTGAATACCTTCATCTTCTGTATCATCTCTTCTAAAAAGGATTTATCTGCCTTAGGTCCCGGCTCCGTTCCATAGCCGAACAAATTATAGCACATCATTACATACTCCGGCCCCCTGGGAAATGATACCTTCTCTGTCGGAACATTCGACTCCAGCACGATTCTCACCGGAAGTCCCTTTTGTGAAGCTTTCCGGTACAGCTCACCTGCAAATTCGGAAAAATACTTCCAAAGGGTTATATCATTACGGATAGCTTCATAATCAATTTCTATTCCGTCATAACCGCCTTTTAACACCATGGAAACAATATCCTCTGCATGGTTCTCTCTGCTTTCTTTTGTCCCTAACAGCCGGTACAAAAGCTCTGTATTCTTTAATTTGGAAGAGCCGTCATTCATTCTGATATCATTAACGAAGGTAAGATAGCTTTTAAAACGGGTATCCCCATAAGCCTGCCTGACCTTATTGTAAGTATCACCCACTTCTTTCGGAAGAAAAAGAGAATTATCTTCTTTAAAATAAGCGGCAAAATAGCAAAGTGTCCCGATATGCTTTTCCATCCGGGATAACTCACCTAATATATCCGTGTCCCAATAAACAATCCATGCAGATATATTACGTTCATCCTGCCCTTTTTCATTGACAATCTGATTATTGGTATTCTCTGCATTTTGCCCCTTCTCCTTTTGCTGTTTGTTCTCTATGGCAGTACAGGCTGCTATCGACACCGCCAGCATAATAAGGATGAAAAGGAATCCTTTCTTTTTCATTTCTCTTACCCCGGAAATTTAATTATAATAAAACAGGCTTTTTTATTTTGTTATAGTGTTTTAATAAACCAGTTTATAAGATTGTTCCACTTATTTTTAATCGTATACTGTACCTTTTCCATACCCTTTAAACGGTTATCATAGAAAGCCGTACTTTTGTTTTGGCTGTCCCAAATCACAAAATCCCGGAATACACCATCATATACATCATCTGCAATATTACGCTGGCTGTAACCGTATTCTCCCCAGGCTGATTCCAGATAGACATATCCTGGCCTGGTATTTTCGACGGTTATCTTATCTGCTGCAATTTTGCCGTCTATCTTAACGGTAAGATTATTTCCTTCCAGTGTAACATCAATCTTTCTGTTCCCGGCTTCATTAATCGGAATATCAGAAAGATACGGCTTCGCTCCCTCGCTGACAGACCTTGCCTTACCGGTACCGGGCTTTTTCTGTTCTTCCATATATGTTTTTGAACGAAAGGAACTGCTGCCGTCCCTGTATATTTCATATTCCTCCCACAAGGCTTCCTGTTTGTTCTCTTCCAGAGATTGAACTGCCTTACCGTCAAATTCATCCAGATTAAGCTTATAAAGTTCTTTCCCATCTTCCTCTATTACAAAATAGTTATTCTGTAATCTGACCGCTGTATATCTGGTAAGCTTCTCATCCCCTCTTAGATAAACCGCCTGGGAACCTAATTTATTTCCTGTCACCAAAAGGGAAATATCAAGATTATCATAATTTCCGCTGTCTTTTAAGCGAAGCAATCCGCTGCCCTGTGACTCTGAAGTCAAAATGATGTCCGAGTCTTTATACTCTGCGGCTCCCTTTACGGTCTCCCAGCTTATCTTTCTCTTAACATCTCCATCCACAAATTTTATGTCTGCCTTGGAATCATCTTTTATTCTCATAAGCAGATGGTTGGGATACCAATAGGGTTGGGGCTGCATTCTTGTCAGGTCATAAAGACTGCTTTCAGCTGTGTTATAAGAGTAACCTTCCCGGTTAAAATTCATAGAAAACAGCCCGGTTATCCATTCTTTGTTTACCTCACTCACTTTGTCGTTGTTGCCAAAGCTTCCCGTATTAGAATGCATCAGTACATACACATCCGGTACTTTTCCCAGCTCCTTTGTATAGACTTCCTGCATCAAACGGTAATCTTCACTGATCCGGTCTTTCATCTCCTCATAGCTTTCTTTCGGTATGCCGTAAGCATCCCGGATATAGTCCATCAGGTATTGATTATAATTCCGGTCCAGATATTTTCGCAGCTTTACATATTCCAGAGAATTTAATTCACCAAGGAAATTTTGATAGCGGTCGAACACATTGATGTAAGAAAGCCTGTATCCATTGGTCCCAAGCTCCCAGTAGCCGCTTTTCTTTAGATTTAACAAATCCTTTGGAGTAAGGAACTTGGAATCCCTGCTGCCTAATCTGTCCGCATAACTTAACATGGTTCCTTTAAAGTTATATTTCTCCATGATTTTCTGTGCAAAGATAGCCGTATCCCTGCGTCCGTCTTCAAATATCAAAAAAAGTGCCTTTTTAGGCAGTGCTTTACCATTCTTATAATAATCCAGTATGTCACTTTGTGTGATGGTTACATACCCGTTATCATATAAGGCCTTTAGCTGCTCTTTCAGTCTCCTGACGCCAATCATACCGGAGGTACCTTCCCGGTCCACTGCAATATAAGATATGGCAGTAAAGCCGTCTTTTGTACCATTTCCCATTTCTGCCTTTGATTCCTCATAAGGCTCATAGCTTTTCATAACAAATAAAGCCCTTATGATAACCACTGCCAGTATCATTAGCAAGGCTGCTTCAAGGATACTCCTGATTATTTTCTTTTTATTCTTACTAAGGTGTTTTCCCTTCATAGTAATTTACCGCCGTTGGTGCCTCTTCCTCCTTTCCTCTTTCTTTTTCTGCGCCTTTACATCGCTTGGTGTCATACGTGTTCCCCATGTGGATTTCCAGAAGGTGAACCATGCGACTGGCATCTGCCACAAAAGAACCGCTTCGTAATACAAGCAAAACAGCATTCCGAATAACCAGGTAGTACTCTTTCGTAACAGCAGCTGTGCCGCACTCATTAAAAATGCCATTAAAAGAATACCAATGAGAAAGGTCTTCGGAAATACCTGGTGAATCAAAGGAACGTAAAACATATTGTAAACAACGACCACCGGAGCCAGAATCGGAACCAGCAAGCCAATATAGAACGTCAGGGCAGCAAGTGGCTCTTTTCTCCACATGAATTTACCCGCCAGCAAAGATTCCCGCAGCCAGGAACGTTTCCAGCGCATCTGCTGCTTTAAGAAGACCTTGTACTGATTTGGTACTATGGTTGAGCAAACTGCAGAATCCTGATAACCCGTCCGGTATTCGCTTAATACGAAATTCGTCATGGCCCTGTCATCACCAAAGGTTGCTTTTTGCCCTAAAAAACTCTGGTTCAGCCAGTCATCCTTATGCTTTAATATAATTTCCTTCCGGTAACAGGCCAATGGCCCTGAAAGACAGGTTACCGTATCAAAATAGCTTTCAGCCGCCTTCATAATACGAAAGGCTATATAATACCTGACAGACTGCATCTTTGTCAGACTGTTGGTATATGTATTGGCTACGTCTGTTCTTCCTGCCACGCCTCCCATTTTGGGGTCCTTAAAGGGTGCCACCAGATGCCTGATGGCAAAAGGGTCTAAAAAGCTGTCGGAATCCACAAAAACAACAAGCTCATGTCTGGCTTCCATGGCTCCCCTGGCCAATGCCTCCCTTTTACCGGCATTTTTCTCCTGCACAAAATATTTAATGCGGCTGCTGATTTCAAACTTTCCATCTTCCTCTTTAAGCTTGTCTATAATCTCTTTAATTTTTTCAACGGATTTATCCGAAGAACAGTCATCAATCACAATTACTTCCAGCTTGTCAATTGGATAGTCCTGATTAATACAGCTAAGTATTGTCCTCTGAATCCATTCTTCTTCATTAAAGCAGGGTATCAGTATGCTTACTCCAGGCGTATAACCGGTATCAAGGGGCACTTCCCGGTACAAAAATCCGAAGAAATATTTACTAAGTAAAAAGGCAGCCGCTATGATACTGTATAAATAGAGCCATTTGTTAAATTTAAAGTATATGATGCTTTCTGCCCTCATCAAAATAATAAAAGAAACAATGACAAACATTAGTAAACTGGATATGGTCAGAGCATACCGGTTCTTTCTTCTTCCGGAATAGGCAGATAAGCCTTCCTCAAAAACCATGCCGCATAGAAGGCTGCCTTCCGTCTTCTGCACTCTGGCAACCTTCACAGGCATTTTTACTTTCATTTCCATGCCTTCCGGCATCGTGCCCGGAAGAATTTGAAACTTAATTTGTATCTTATCTGCCGCTTCCAAAGAAACCATGAGATTCTTGTCCTTTATTTGCAAAAGGATACCTGTCATGGAAATATCAATTCCCCTGCATAGGAATTTTTCTTTTTTTCTTTTCCTTTCACAGAGGATTTCAACCTCATAATCTACCTGGTACCTGACTCCCTCCTGCCTTTCCCTGATAAAGTCATTTACATTACCCGCACCTCTCCTATCCCTGTTGGTGCGGGTTCTAGTTTTATCAGGTACACTGGGCAATAGTCTTCTGTCTTCCTTCTCCTGTAAAAGGATATTCCTTCTGTCTTTTTTTATAAGTGTTTGCATAGCATCATATCCTTATCTTTTAGCAAGCCGTACCTATTTACCTGATAGATACCGGCTTAATCTGGCGAAACTGTAGCCCTGCTGCAAAAGCTTTGGTATAACAATATCCAGTGCTTCTGCCGTAATGTCGTTTTTATTGTTTGGAGTGCTGCTGTCATCGGACATATGCAGTACAATAACACTGCCGTTATTAAGCCCGCGCACAGAGCCATCCTCCAGCTTTATTCCGTTTAGTATTCTATCTGCTAATTCCTGTGCATCCTTAGCTGCATAATCATGAGGATCAAAATCACCGCTGACAATGTGGGAAAATCCCATATCCAGAATGGCTTCCATCCCAAGTTTACTCATAGCCAGAGTAGGCGGCCGAAAAATTGTTGTCAGAGCAGGTTTTCCTCCAACCTCCACATCACCAATAACAGACAGCAGTTTATTATAAGAAAGCTGTAAATCCGCTTTTCTTTTAGCTGCCTCTCTTTTTGTGATGGAAGTATACTCTCCCTTAACGTCATCTTCCGCCTGCAAAGTCTTCGAATCAGCGAAAGGAAGATGTTCATCCGTATGACTCCCCACATCATGGCCTCCTTCTGCAATTGCCCGCAGGAGGTTCGGATTGGAAGTAAGATAATTCGTCCGGATAAAAAAGTTCGCCTTCACATGATATTTTTGAAGCACATATAATAGCTGGTTTACCGGTTTATCAGAACCCCAGTCATCAAAGGTAAGAAATAAGACTTTATCTTCCGTAAAGGTTCCTTCCTTATTCAGCTGTGTTAATTCATCCTCTGTAAATCCAGGCAATGCAGCAGACACAATATCCGGATTTCCGATATATCTTTTCTTTAATGCATCAAACAGCTCCTCTCCGCTTAAGTCAGAAAGATGCCCTGGATATATCTTGTCCTTTACAGAAGTTAATATACTGCCGGAAACAGCAGGATAAGCATAAGCCGCTTTGCATGCAAGCAGTTCTTTTAAAGGCTTTACCTCATAGGCAGAAGCATATTTGCCATTATCGCTATAGGCAATGGTGTCAACTCTTTTCTTGGTAAAATCCACCAGGAGTTTTCCAATTAAGGACGTATCTTTATAATAATCAAGGCGGAAGAAAACAATCTCTCCCCTTTTCGCACTGATATTTCCTTCATTGTAAACATAGTTTGCCACATCTTTAAAAGTCCCATTCTTCCCAACGAAAGAACTGACAAAATTTAAGTCCTGCCATACAACACGGCATCCTGTACTGGATATGGCCTCTAACATTTCCTTTGGCATATCAATGACATAGGCACAGCGCACCAGAGCCGGTTTCTGTCCGCAAATTTCTGCAACAGCCTTTTGTACTGCCAGAATGCTTTTGCACACCGTATCAAAATCCTTTTCCCTGGAGGGATTCAGACAGATTTCAATTTCATGTCCGCCATCGGAAATCTTTTTGATGACTGAAGCATATTTCCCGGTTTCTTCTTCCGTTACGAAGAAGGTTCCTTTTGCGCCCAGTTTCTTAAGCTTGTCTAATACATCCTCCACTGTTTTTGTGTTGCTGATGCCGGTAAAGGTATAGCTTAACATCTTGTCCGTGGTAAATACCGTACTGGTTTCCACCGCCAGTTTTCCTTTATTCCTCTCACGAAGCTGCTTAACGATGTTCTTCTCCTGCTCATTTTCTGTGCTGCTTTCAGAGGGATTTTTCCCATTTCCGGTACTTGGGGTATTATTTGTTGGTTTTGAAGTATCACTGTTCTCTGCAGTCATTACCGAATGGCTGGCAAGCAGCGCTTTCACACTGACGAATTGGAATTTCTGCCCTACAGCCAGCTCATAGGTATCCGTAACAGCTTTTAAAATATCGCTGTAATAATCCAGCCGGAAGAATATAACATCCCCGCTGCTAAAACCGTTTTTATAATAGCTCTTAATTTCCTGTAAGGTCATATTGTTGTCAGTTATAGGATTTTTACTGTATGATACCAGCTTATAGCCCAATGCAGAAACAGCCTCTCTTACCGTATCATTATATTTTCCGTAAGCGGGCATAAAAACATCGGCAGCAATGCCGTAATTTTCTTTGAGTAATTTATCCCATTTATATATCTCGAAGCATATTTCGTTAAAATCACCGGAAGTAATGTCCTTACCGGTCAATCCTCCGTTTCCGATTTGATGCCCCTGTTCTATGATTGTCCTGATACTATCCCTGTTGTTTAAAAGGTCATCCCCGTTCACAAAAAAAGTAGCCTTTAAGTTATTCTTTTTCAAAAAATCCAGTATTTCTCTAAGCTTTTCCTTGTCTCCAATCCCACCAAAGGAAAAAGAGAGCAGATTCTTATCTGTTGTAATTCTTGTATAAACTTCCGCCAGTTTTCCATTGTTCTTTTCACGGTAATCAGTAAAGTCCTTTTGAAAATCCTCATCCTGGTAATTTTCTATATCTGCTGTAAAAACTGCCTGTACCTTAACCTCATCAAGAGCTTTTAAAAGCCAGCCGACTACTTGTACTAACCGTTCTTCTTCCGGCAGGCTACTGTTCTCCGGCTCTGTTATATCCGTATCTGCCTGTTTATCCGGCGCGGGTTTTTCATCCTTTGTATATTCATCTTTTTCCAAAGGGCCATCCAGCTTAACGGTCAATATCGTTCCGCCGTCCAAAGCTTTTACATATGCAAGAACCTGTTCATAATTTTTAAAGCTTTGATAGCTTAAATAGCGGCTGCCATTAACAGCTGCCTTATACCCGGAAGCCTCTGCTGCCTCCAGCAGCTTTTCCGTATATTCTGTTGAATTGCACATTAAAAGCTCCGGTGCCCTTCCGGTTATGCTTTCTAAAATATTATTCGTCCTGCAAAAATCCGTTACAAGCTCTTTCTGTTCTTCCTTCTCCAGATTCTTGGTTCCTGTCAGAGTATTGCTTTCCACTCTGTGTCCGTCTTTTACCATTTCTTTCACAACAAAAGAATCCTCTGCAGCCTGTATACCCGGGAGGAAGAACGTACTCTTAATACCATGCTGCTTTAAAAGCTTTAGTATTTCTTTATTCGTTTCTGTACTGCTCATTCCTTTAAAGTTCAGGGCAACTACATTATCTGTGGTCTGTACATCTGTAATAATATCTGCCTTCCCGGTACCACTCTTTAATTTATCCATTGCTTCTTCTATGTCTTTTTCAGCATTATATTTTTGACTGACAGCCAGGCTTTCTCCTATACCCTTTTGTTTTAAAAACAGAATTCCGGCTGCTATAGCAATGGCGCATAGAATAATGATGGCAAAAGCTATTTGTTTTTTTAAGTTTGTCTTCATAATCCGACTCCCGTTAATTTATAAACTCCAGTAAGTATAGCCCCTATCTGACAGCTCCTGTTTATTGTATAAGCCCTTTACATCAATAATTACCTTTTTATCATTCGATGCTTTTTTAAACATAGCATCCAGGCCATCAATGGTTAGATTTCTGTATTCGTCATGGGCGACCGCAAAAATCAGGCAGTCAGCTTCCCTGACTTTATCCATATCAACCAATTCAATATGATACTCCGTTGATACCTCCTGCCCATCTGCAAGAGGATCATTAACTGAAACATCAGCCTGATATTCCAAAAGCCGGTTGATAATGTCCATTACTTTTGTATTGCGTATATCAGGACAATTTTCTTTAAAGGTAATTCCCATTACACAAATTTTAACATTTTTAATCAGCTTATCAGCCTGAATCAGCTTTTTTACAGCCACATCTGCTATGAAGCTTCCCATACCGTCATTAATTTTCCTGCCTGCTGCAATAATCTGCGAATGATAGCCAAGGCGTTCCGCTCTGCTGATAAAGTAGTATGGGTCTACTCCGATACAATGCCCTCCCACAAGACCGGGAGCGAACTTAAGTGCATTCCACTTAGTTGACATGGCATCCAGAACTTCCCCGGTGTGTATCCCCATCCTCTCAAAAGCCATTGCAATCTCATTCATAAAGGCAATGTTGATGTCCCTTTGGGCATTTTCAACCAGCTTTGCGGCTTCTGCCACTTTGATACTGCTTGTCTTAAATACCCCTGCATCGATAATCATCTCATATACCCTGCCGACAATCTCCGTCGTTTCTTCATCCATACCGGATACTATTTTGACGATATTCCTAAGCCTGTGCTCCTTGTCCCCCGGATTAATACGTTCCGGTGAATATCCGACTTTAAAATCTTTTCCGCAAAAAAGTCCTGAAAATCTTTCCAGGACGGGAACACATATTTCTTCTGTTACTCCGGGATAGACGGTAGATTCAAAAACTACAATTCTTCCCTTTAAAAGATTTCTTCCAATTATCTCACACGCACTTATGACAGGTGTCAAATCCGGTATCTTATCATCATTAACCGGCGTTGGTACGGAAACTATTATAAAATCTGCTTCTTTTAACTTCTCTTCCTTCGAGGTAAAATCAACCGGGCAATTCTTAAGTTCTTCCTCCCCAACTTCTCCCGTTGGATCCTCCCCTCTAAGATAGGATTCTATTTTTTTATGGTTGATATCATATCCGATTGTATGAATTTTTTTAGAAAAGGCTACTGCAATAGGCATTCCAACATAACCAAGCCCGACAACAGCAACCTCAATTGATAAATCGTTTATTTTCTCCATCAGATTATTCATTTTTCATCTTCCTCTGCATATTAAATGAACCGCATGGTTTAATAGGACTTTGTACCTAGTTGACACTATACCCTACAATTCGACTTTTGTCAACACAATTTGTAAATATAAGTATATTATTTACATCTCATTCTTTATTAAAGGACATTGCAAAACAGCTTACCAAAAAGCTCTTGCAATGTCCTTTAAATAATCTCTGCTATAGCATCAGGTATCCCGTATCTCTTTCTCAAAATCTTCCCGCAGTTTTTTTAACGCTTTCTTTTCAATCCTCGAAACTGTTCGTATCGCCTATTGTAAGCGGTTTATTCTAAGAAATTGCTTCCAACTGACGGAAGCGGAAATGGATCGTAATTTTTTTGTCCTCTGTTAACTCAACCCGCTCAATCAGGCCGGTAAGCAGTTCCCGGTCCGTCCAGGCACCAGTGATAAAGCTGTCAACCAATGCCCTCGCCAGTTCTCTCTGCTTTTGGGGTTCCCAGTCTAACCTCTCTGCTTCGGACAGCTTTTGTTCCAATGCCTCACGTTCCTGTTTGACTTTTTGGTAGATACGCTCAAAGTCCTGTTCCTCCAGCATCCCTGAAAGGCGGTCCATGTACATCCGGTCAAGATGCACTGTCAGGCTTTCTATTCTGGATATTAACACCGCTGTTTTATGTTCGCGGCTTTCAGTGTTCGCGGCTTCTTCCACTGCCTTTTCAGCCATCGGAATCAGCTCCCTGGCCTGCACATATTTCTCACAGACTTCCCGCACCTTTTCGATAACCGCCTCTGTGACAGTCTGCACTTTGATGGAGTGGCAGGTACAGACCCCTGCTTTGGTAAAACGCTGATAGGTGCGGCAGACAAAGTAGAGGCAGTCTTCCCCTCTGGCATTTTTACGGTTGATGACTGCCAGCGGATAACCGCATTCCTGGCAGAAAATTAAGCCTTTCAGCAGGAAATCATATGTCCGTGAGCGGGTATTTTTGCGGCTGCCAAGCAGTATCTGCACCTGATCGAAGGTTTCCCGGTCAATCAGAGGTTCATGGGTGCCTTCCACGACAATCCAGTCTTTTCGGGGCTGCCGCACGCACTTCTTTGATTTGTAACTGATTTTTTTTGAGCGGCCCTGCACCATATTGCCGATATACGTTTCATTCTGAAGCATATCGGAGATTCGCTCACTGGACCACATACCCGAATACGGGCCCGACTTTCCCGTCGTCAATCCCGCATAAACAGCAGGCGCCGGTACCTTTTCTGCATTAAGCCTGATGGCAATCTGGCGGCAGGACAGCCCTTCCAGTGCCATGCTAAAGATTCTGTGCACCACAGGGGCCGCATTCTGGTCGACGACAATTTTATTCTTCTCCGTCTGCGACATCCTATAGCCATAGAGCGGTTTTCCTCCGATAAAAAGTCCCTTTCGCTGCTTATCATGCTTGACACACTTAATTTTTTTTGAGATATCTTTGGCATACATGTCATTCATGATAGCCCGGAACGGTGTAATATCGTTTGCGGTGCTCTCAATTCCAGTATCGATACCATCCAACAGAGAAATATAGCGAACCCTGTTCTCTGGAAAATACCGTTCCATATAGTGCCCTGTCAGAATGTAATCGCGGCCGAGACGGGACAGATCCTTAGTAATCACCATATTGACCTTTTTGTTCTCAATATCCGCAATCATGCGCTGAAAGGACGGCCTATCAAAGGTGGTTCCGCTCCACCCGTCATCAATGTAAGTATCAAACACGCATAGTTTATGTTCTTTCGCAAAGGCAGTGAGCATGGACAGCTGATTGGTTACACTTTCTGATTGTCCTTCGTTTTCATCTTCCTTTGACAGTCTGATGTAGAGAGCCGCATAATAATCCAATGGGTTGCTTATTTCCAGGTACATATCACACCTCCGAAAACAAGCGGCCATTTATCATGGACATTATAAATGGGACGCTTTCGGAAAAACAAATCTGAACCCGCTGCTTTTGAGTTCCCGTTTGAGAAAAAAGCGAAACGATTGGAATAACAGATACCGAAAGTCACCACCCTCGTCAGAAAAGCAGTAATCCACCGAAACTTTACGTTTGTTCACTTCAAACACCTCCTTATGGCTATGTTTAATAGATATGCAGTGCCAAAAGTATTTCTGCATGTCCGAAATGAAAAAGTAAAGTTTCATCTTTTCTACGGTATCTTCCTGTAGGATTTTGTTCCCGCCCCAGCGCCCTCGTTCAGCAGGGCAAGCAGAAGCTTGTTGTTTTCCTTCACACCGATGTTCCACCAGCTGATAAGCACTTTGTTGCCGTAGTAGAAGCGCCAGTTCTCACCATCCTTCACCCAGCCGGTTTGGAGTGTGCCGTCGCTTTCAAAGCAATACTTCACGCCATTAACCGTCTGCCAGCCGGTGAGGGCCTTGCCGTCCTTGTAGCAGAGGTACTGCCCGGCATCGTTCAATGCCCATCCCTTAGCAGTGTCCGGGGTAATCGCCAGCTTGACGTAGCGGTGCAGCATGGCTGAAACCTCCCCACGGGTAGCGCTGGATTTCGGATTGAACTTGTTTCCTCTGCCTCCCGTCATAATGCCTGCCTGCTGCATGGCTTTGACCGCCGTTTTGCAGGAATTGCCGATGTTTAAATCGTCTGCATAGGCAGACGCTTCCCGGGCCACGGGCAGGGTGCATCCGGTAACCCCGGCGAAGTTTGCCATAATCACCGCGACTTCCTCACGAGTGACGGCACCATCAGGTGCAAACCGGCTATTGCCGCCATCCTGCACAATGCCTTTTCTATATGCCCATTCAATATAAGGAGAGTAATATTTATCTGCAGCCACATCAGTAAAGCTGCTAGTCTTATAGCCGCTCACATCCCCACCGGCCAGTCTGCCAAGAGCTGTTACCAGCATTCCGCGGGTCATGGCTGCATCGGGAGAGAACGTCGTATCCGAGGTTCCGCTAATCAGTCCCCTGCCTGCCACGTAATCAATGGACTCTTTTGCCCAATGGGTGGAAATGTCCGTGAACTTTGCGCTAAGCGCCTTATAGCCTACTCCATAAACCTGGATTTGATTGGTGGTGAAAATCACACAACCGCTATTTCCATCATAGACCGAGTTTGCAATACGGCTGATCTTTCTATCTTTCCCCATGGCTGCACCATAGAAGCAGCCGCTGTATTCACCTTTTCCGGGAGTGGCAGCGATACCAATAATTACCGAGCCATTCCCCAAAGAGGTGATGCCCACCGGTTTCCCTTTTCTGGTGGAAGTGATTTTGATGTCAAAAGCGCTGCGCAGTCCGCCTGCTGTTACCGGACTGGCAGAGATGGTGATATCACTGTCGCTCTGCCCCTGGATTTTCTTTAAAGCCGTCAGGTCGAATTTAACGGTAACCGGAAGACCGGAAACTTCAAACATTCTGGCTTCCTTTACCAGCCGATTCAGTGCGGCGCGCTCTGTAACAAGAGTGAATCCTGCCGCACCGGGGGCCGTCACGGAAATCTCCACTCCGATACCGTTTGTGACGGTTCCCTTTATTTTGGCCTCTAACTGTGCTTTCTCAATGGCTGTCTGTACCATGTCGTCGGTAATCACCATGACTGTGCGCCCTCCTGATATTCTTGCTTTGGCGCTCACACTGGCAATCGTAGGCTGGTCGAGTTTCTTTGCAAGGGCTATAATAGCGGAGGAATCGCCGTCATTGGAGCCATCATCCCTGCTGCTGATAAATACGGCGCTGATGGTGTGGTTTGCGCTCACAGCGCTGAAGGTATAGCTGCTGGTTATGCCCTTATCCACGCCGTCCACCGTTACGGAAGAAATCTGGTAGCCACTGTCTGGTGTAATAGTGAAAGTCTGGCTTTCGCCCTTGGCAACCTGTACTGCACCGGACGGCGAAATGGAACCGTTGGCCTCCGCCTTGGCCCCGATAGTAAAGATCTCTTCCCCCGTCACCGTCAGCGTACCGTTTTGATAAACAAGCGTGTAATTCGCGCCAACTGTATCATTCAAAACGGCATTTGCTGCGATTTTAACCGGGGATGTACCCGCCGCCGAGGTAGACGCGGCATCATACTCCGCTATGGCTTCGTCAGCAAGTGCATTGTCCTTGCTATCCGTCCCAATAAAGCCGGTATAGCTCACAGTAGCAGCGGGAAGCGGCTCACCCGCCTTTACGACCTTGTCGTCGGCCCTTACAATGACTTGCTTTTTCTCAATGGTATAAGTACCCAGCGAAAGTCCGCTGACCGCCTTGTAGTTTATTCCCTC
Source organism: Anaerocolumna xylanovorans DSM 12503 (assembly GCF_900143645.1). Taxonomy (GTDB): domain Bacteria; phylum Bacillota; class Clostridia; order Lachnospirales; family Lachnospiraceae; genus Anaerocolumna; species Anaerocolumna xylanovorans. The sequence continues at coordinate 36,012 of NZ_FRFD01000016.1, forward strand.
CGCAATGTCAACGGTTACAGCATATTCTCCTGCATTTACAGGCGCGCTTATGCCACCTGAATATTTGACTGTGATATTGCCAAGTCCGGTCACACCGTCCTTCTTGATGATCGAAACCATCCGCTCCGAGCCGTTATAGACCACAGGGGTCAGGTCAAATTCCAAATTGTCCTTTGCAGGCATTTTTTTGCCAATCGTAAAGTTTACGTTCTTTATGCCCTTGAAGTTGCCCCGGCCGGTGAGCGTTACTAAAGCAGTTCCGGCATTGATGTTGCTGCTGCAGGACATGGTATAATCCACACCCTCCGCCAGTGTTTCACCGTCAAAGGTGACAAACAGCTGCGGTATAATCTCGCTGCCGGTGTAGGTGTAGGAGCCATTTACCGTCGCAGTAGCTTTGGAAATATCCCGCTCGGTCAGGTACAGCCCGCCGCCGGACTGGGTGCCTTCCACTTTTTGGAGGAGAGGAAGCTTATTGTCTGTAATCGTCCATATGGATGCGGCATCCCAGCTTGAGAGATCCCAATTGCTTGCGTCTGTCCAGAAAGCTGCGGTGTTTGCCTGTGCGATAGTTAAATCTTCGCCGTCAAGACCTGTTAGGGTTTTGGCACTGCCGCCGCTCATACCGGAGAAAGCATAGTTATTTAAAAGGGTGCTGCCGTTGTTATTCCCCACTACACGTCCAACGTTGCTGACACCACTGACGCTGGGATTCAGCCCTACGCTGTTTTTCACCGTGCTGCCGCCGTCAGCACTTCCCGCCACGCCGCCGACATAACTTGCACCGCTGACAGTATCCGTAGCGTAGCAGTTTTGTACTGTACTGCTGCCATCAACACTTCCCGCCACACCACCGACATAGTTGCCTGTGCCGCTGACGGCACCTGAGGCATAGCAGTTTTGCACTGTGCTGCTGCCGGTGGCACTTCCCGCCACGCCGCCAACATAGCTTGCACCGCTGACAGTACCGGTGGCATAACAGTTCTGCACCATGCCATTGCCGTCAACAATGCCTGCCACACCGCCGATATCGTTGCCTGTGCCGCTGACCGCGCCGGCAATACTCGCCCCTACAATACCAAGATTTTGCACTGTACCGCCCTTTACACAGCCAAACAGTCCAGTACAGGTTCCTGTTCCTTTTATATATAACCCGGTGATAACCTTGCCGTCACCTTCAAAAATCCCCTTGAAAGCATTGGTGAAGTCAGCCCCAATGGGTATCCATCCTTCGCCGCTCTGGTAAGCAGACAGGTCGATATTGGCAGTGAGCTTATAATATTTTCCTGCTTCCGCATAAGGGGCCGTCCCTGTGTTCACCAGCTCCGCCAGCTTTGCAAGCTGCGCGTCGGTGGTGATTTCATAGGGGCTGCCGCTTGTGCCGCCGCCCGCAAAACATTGCCCACTGATATGATAAGGCAGCGTCTCGTCCTGTCCAGGCAGGACAGTGTTCCCGGTGCTGTCCATGAGGATGGGCCGCTTGCCTTCCGTGTAACTCCACGGGCTGGTTTCCAAAGCTTCGGGAAAGCCCGCCGGTGTTTTCAGAACATCGGCATCCTTGGATTCACCATCCATGCCATTTGCATCATCAATAACGGCCCTGGGAACATTATCCACCATAACCGTTATGCCGCCAAAGGCCATATTATCGGAGGAAATGCCATTTGCCGTAACAACACCCGCTATTCGTCCGACACTGCCGTCACCGCTGACGCTGGGATTGAGAGCAGCGCAGTTTTTTACCGTACCGGCAGGATTAACAACGCCCACCACGCCGCCGACTCTAATGCCTCCGGTAACCGCCCCCGCGGCATAGCAGCTTTCCACTGCACCACCGTTATATACATAGCCTGCCACACCGCCGATTTCGTCACTTGTACCGCTGACCGCTCCGGTGCTATAGCAGTTTTGCACCTTCGCGCCAGGTCCGTCAACGGCGCCCGCCACGCCGCCGATACAGCGGGCAGCGTCTACTGCAGCTGTGGTATAACAGTTTTCCACAATGCCCGCTCCATATACATATCCTGCCATACCGCCCACACATTGCCGGCCGGTAACCGAACCGACAGCATAGCAGTTTTGCACTCTGCTGTTAGATTTAACAACACCTGCCACGCCGCCGACATCGTCATTGCCGGTAACCGAGCCGGTAACATAGCAATTTTGCACCCTGCTGTTATTATATATATATCCCGCCACACCGCCGACATTGTCAAAACCGGTGATATCTGCACCCACCACACCAAGGTTTTGCACGCTGCCGCCGTACAGGGAGCCAAACAGGCCCGTGCTGTCGTAGTGGTCCCCGGCTGTCGTCTTGATATACAGACCGGTAATTTTATGGCCGTTGCCGTTAAAATTCCCCTCGAAGGTATTAAAATCACCATATCCAATGGGCACCCAGCCCCTGCCGCCGTTAAATGCAGTATTGGCAGCGTTATAACCGGACAAATCAATATCCGCGGTAAGGTTATAATATATTCCCGCACCGCCATAAGTCGGATTGGCCGCCAGATCGTTCACCAGTTCCGCCAGCTTCGCCAGTTGGGCGGCAGTCGAAATCTGATAAGGGTTTTCCTGGGTGCCCTCCCCCCGGAAATTGAGATTGCCGCCGTCCACAATATGGACGGGCATTTCCACCGGTATGCCAAAAAGACCGGGCAGACTGTCTGCTGCAATTGTCCAGACAGAGGTGTCCCAATCCCCGGTAAATCCGGACGAGGCCGTCCAAAAATTTTCCGCTTTGATTTCTACCGGGTTCTTGTCCAAGCCATCCTTGCCGGTTGTGCTGCTGGCGGTGGTCTGCGCTACACCGCTTACCGACACCGTCATGCCGCCAAATGCTGCATTACCGGAAAATGTGCCGCTGCCTTGAAACCCTATTACACGCCCAATGGTTGTGTCGGATGCTGCCGTTACGCTGTGGTTCAGTCCGGCGCAGTTTTTCACTGTGCCCCCGTCAACACAGCCCGCCACACCGCCGGCATAACCTGATCCGCCAACAATACCGGTGGCATAGCAATTTTGCACCGTACTGTTTCCATAGGCCGCACCCGCTATACCGCCGGCATAGCTTTCACCGTTGACAGTACTGGTGGTATAGCAGTTTTGCACCGTACTGCTGCCGTAAGCAGCGCCTGCCATACCTCCGGCATAGCCTTCACCGCTGACAATACCGGTGACGTAGCAGTTTTGCACCGTACTGCCGGCATCAATTGAGCCCGCCACACCTCCGGTATAACCGCCTCCGGTAATATTCACATCCGCAATACCAAGGTTTTGCACTGTACCACCATCCACATAGCCAAACAGTCCGGTGCCGCCGTAATGGTTACCGGCTGTCGTTTCGATATACAGTCCGGTAATTTTATATCCGCCGCCGTCAAAGATTTCCCGGAAAGGCCTGTCATAATTATATCCTATGGGCGTCCAGCCCTTACCGTCGTTCCAGTTCCTGCCGTAGGCCGAAAGGTCAATATCATTCTGAAGTATCAGTGTTACTTTGCCGCTTTCATCGTTAAACAAAAAGCTTTTCAGCCGTCCGAGATTAACCAGTACGGCAATTTCGGCAAGCTGGTCCGCAGTGGTAATTTCAAGCGAGTCATCACCTGTTCCGCCGACTGCCATGCTAAACAGGGTCATATGGGCTGCCGTCACCGGGATATACACCGTGATGTGCGGTGCTTTTACGCCGTCCCCAAGGGCATACCCTTCTCCCGGCTGCGCAGTAAACACATACAGCCCCTTGACAGGAGATTCCATGTCATAGTCGTGGTCGGCCTCCCATGTTATGGGGATTTGAGCGGCTTCGCCCTCCACTGTACCGGCAAGCGTTGCGGGAAAAATCGGCTCGGTGGTGTTCTGCCAGCGAATGTTGTCGGCCAGTTCATCAAAGGAGGTAATGTTCCCTTTCATTTCACCCACCGTCACGATGATGGATGGCGGCTCGGCATCGACCGTAAATCCCGCGATTTCGGCGGTGAATATGTAAATTCCTGCTTTTTCACCGTCATAATTCGGTGAATCAGCCCATGTCACAGGCACGGTTATTTCCACCGCCCCGACAGCGGGTTCTTCCTGAAGCTTATTTTCATCAGGCACAGAATCTGGCTGCCCATCCTCTAAGAGCAGTTCTTCCTTATCCCCCTGCTGTTCCGGTTCACCTGGTTCTCCTATTGGTTCTTCCTTTTCATAATTATCAGTATCCGTCACAAGGTGCACCATAGCCGTCAGTTTTTTCGGTAAATTCAAATCCTCTAAGTCCGTACCAAGAGGTACCGTTCTCTTTGCCTCCTCCAGTCCCCCAAATGAGATAATCTTAGCACTTGTACCGGGAAGGATGTCCTCCGCTGCTGCCGAAGTGGGCATGAGTCCCAGCACCATGACAGCAGACAGCACTATTGCGAAAAATCGCTGGTATGGTTTGTGTTGATTCATATACGTCTTCTCCTTAATTCAAGTCAATTGCTATGGCAGACCAACAGCAAATCTATATTCCAGGATTTGCCAACCGGTGCAGCACAGTTCATTGACAATAAGTTCTATAAAGTGCATATTTATAATATTGGAAAATACACACTATTATAGAATACTGTCGAATTACAGAAAAATCAATAGTTAATAGGGGGGATATTGGTGATTTTACACAGAATTAAAATATTCCAATGCTATAAGGTCCTAATTAGTACTCTCTTCAATAAGAACCCAGTAATAAAGCCGCTATATATAAGTATCCCCTAATATTTCATCCTTTCTGCCATGGATAAAATATTGGGGGAATAAGTGCAAACCTGTTATATTTTTACTTTCCTTACCATCAGTAATATATTCAGCCGCGATACGCCGCCTTTATTTCTGACTTGAATGTATCCCAACCCACCCTGTCGATGGCTACACGGAAGCGCTCACTGGGTTTAGCATATTTATCGAAAAACACCAAAGCCGCATCAGCCACCCGGAAAAGAGTTTCCTTGTCGTGGATAATGGGCAGAACCTGCTCTCCTCTGGCAATCAGATTACCGAAAGTACCGCCGAAAGAAAGAAGATAGCCCGGTTCACTCTTCCACGCATGAAAGGGACAGGACTTGGCACACCGTCCGCAGTTGTTGCATTTGCCTTTGTCAAGCAGAATCTCATTGTCTGTTTGAGTGATGGCTCCCTCTCTGCAGGCTTTGGTGCACACGCCGCAGAGTGTGCAGGCATCTGGGATCCATTCAACCGTATAGCCGCCTTTGACACCAAGATCATTCTCCTCGGCTTTAAGGCAGTTGTTCATACAGCCGGTAATCCCAAATTTGAACTTATGAGGCAGTTCCCGCCCAAAATACCGGTCAGAAATCTCTGCTGCCAGGGCATAGGTGTCAATGCAGCCCGAAGGACAGATTTTGCTGCCCTGACAGGCCGTGACCGTGCGCACCCGGGGCCCGCACACGCTGGTGTTTACGCCTCCCGATTCCAGTTCCGCCTTGACTGCTTCCACATCTTCCAGCCTGATGAAGGGAATCTCCACTCCCTGTCTGGAAGTAAGATGCACATACCCGTCACCATACTTTTTACTTATTTCGGAAATTGTTAAAAGCTGTTCGGCGTTTAAGTTTCCGCCTACCACTTTTAACCGCAGGGAAAAACGGTTCTTCTGTACCTGACGCATAAATCCCCCATCTTTCAGCGCTTTATAATCAACAGCCATATAAAATCACCTCTTTCTTATGCTGTAATAATTGCTTAAGCCAAACCCTTTTATAAATCTTCCATAGCCTCTGCCTCACGCTTCTTCTCCCAAATCATCACCTTATGGTATTTTCCAAAATCCCGGGGTGCATCCACTTCGATGCCGCTTGCGTCCAGCAGGGGATATCGGGATTCACGCGGGCCAAATCCGATAAATATGCCATCACGAATGTTGGCAAAATCTGAATCAGACACCAAATCAAAATCAAAAGGATAGTTAAAACCTTCACCACGCAGAGGCAGTGTATCACCCTTTGCATATGCGGCCGGTGAAGGACTGTGCCGTAAAATAGTATGGATATCCGGATGATAGTAAAATTGGTCAAACAGATTGATTTGCAGCTTACCGGAACCATCGCTTAAGAAAACACTGTCCTGCTTTTGCTCATCAGTGGTCTCAATGACACCGCAAGCTGCCGTGGCGTGGCTTACCCGGTCAATTAAAATCAACTCGCCCAGAGTCTTATGCAGACGGAATTCATCCAGTATCGCCGGTTCAGAAAGCACGATCTCGCATCGGACTATTTCATTTTTTACAATTGAATCGGCAGGAAGGAGCGTTCCATCGTTTACATCCACCTTGTGACTAATACCCGTAACAATGGCGGGGAGAAGCTTTGTCCCCAGCTTGATCCAGTATTCCTTTCCCGGAACCAGCCTTTGATCATCCATCCAAAGCAGCGTTGCCGAAAAAGCTTTCGCGATTTTTAGTTCAGTGTTCCGGGTCAGTACACAACCGCGGGAAACATCCACTTCGCGGTCCAGCTGAATGGTTGCAGGCTGCCCCAATACCGCACTCTCTGCTTCTTTGTCCCCAATGTGAATCGACTTGACCAGTGCAATTTCACCGCTGGGCAGGGCGGTCACCATATCGCAGACAGCAACTTTTCCAGCCTCAATCTGTCCCTGAAAGCCGCGAAAACTGTGGTCGGGGCGGCAAACTCTCTGTACCGGCATATAGAAGCCGGTTTCAGGTACATTCCCCGAAACATCCACCGTTTCCAGATGCGCTAAAAGAGTATCCCCTTGATACCATGGCATTTTATCGGAATACCAAGTGACATTATCGCCCTCGGTGGCTGAAACAGGGATTATAACAGCGTCTTGCAGTCCCAGTTCTGCCTTTAGCATCCCGATGTCTCCGGAAATCTTGGCAAAACGTTTTTGATCATATCCAATTAAGTCCATTTTATTTACTGCAAATACAAAATAGCGGATACCCATCAGGGCGCAAATCCGGGCATGGCGGCGGGTTTGCACCAGCACGCCCAAAGAGGCGTCCACTAAAATCACCGCCAGATCGGCAAAGGATGCCCCAACTGCCATGTTCCTGGTATATTCTTCATGACCGGGGGTATCTGCTACAATAAAACTGCGCCGGTCTGTGGTAAAGTAGCGGTAAGCCACATCAATTGTGATTCCCTGCTCACGCTCAGCCATCAGGCCGTCTAACAACAGGGAATAGTCTATTGCCCCACCCCGGCTGCCCACTTGACTGTCCAGAATCAATGCCTGCTCCTGGTCGGCATACAGAAGCTTGGAATCGTATAAAATATGGCCAATCAAGGTGGATTTTCCGTCATCCACGCTGCCGCAGGTGATAAATTTTAATAGTCCGTTTTCTGCATTGCTCATTAAAAATATCCCTCCCGTTTGCGTCGTTCCATACTTCCTGCCGCTTCATTGTCAATTACCCGGCTGGTGCGCTCCGAGGTCACAGCAGCCAGTGTCTCGTTAATCACCTCATCCAGTGTGTCAGCCTCCGATTCTACTCCACCGGTGAGAGGATAGCAGCCCAGGGTGCGGAAACGGACCTTTTTCATCTCCGGTATCTCTCCTGGCTGCAGGCGCATCCGGTCATCATCCACCATAATAATATTGCCGTCCCGGTATACCACAGGGCGTTCGGCAGCAAAATACAGCGGCACTATGTCTATATTTTCACGGCGGATATATTGCCAAATATCTTTTTCCGTCCAGTTGGAAATAGGAAATACCCGCATACTCTCACCTTTGTTGATTCGGGTGTTATAAAGTTTCCACATTTCAGGCCGTTGATTTTTGGGATCCCATGCGTGATGTTCATTGCGGAAAGAAAAAATCCTCTCTTTGGCACGGGATTTCTCTTCATCACGCCGTCCGCCGCCAAAGGCCGCCGTAAATTGATATTTGGTCAGCGCGTCTTTGAGTGCCTGTGTCTTCATGATATCGGTATAGGCCGCACCATTATCAAAGGGGTTAATCCCCGAAGCGATAGCATCTTCATTGCGGTGGACCAGCATATTAATGCCCAGTTCTTTTGCCCGTCTGTCCCGGAACTCAATCATCTCGTGAAACTTCCAGCTTGTGTCGATATGCAGAAAAGGAAACGGCGGTTTTTCGGGATAAAAAGCTTTCATGGCCAGATGGAGCATGACTGATGAATCCTTACCGATGGAATATAACATGACCGGACGCTCGCACTCGGCGGCTACCTCCCGGAAAATGTAGATGGCCTCAGCCTCCAGTTTATCTAAATGTGTCAGCGACATATGATTCACTCCTAATATTTATTTGGATCACGGCTGTCTACCGTAAGTATTTGGGTATCTCCGTCCGGCTTTGTGATTATCCAATGAAGCAGGGTGTTTTCCCGACCGACAGTTAGTTTTCCGCCCAGGCCTCCCATATCCTCACCAAGGAACATGGCAATTGCCTGCACCGGACATTCTTTTACGCAGGAGGCGCAGCCCCAACAGCGCTCTATACGGGAAATACAGGCTTTCCCTTTATCATCCAGCTGTATTAGTGTACCCGGACAGCTTTTGGCACACTGACCGCAGCCGATACAAACATCTTGGGAAATCTCAATGCTCATACTTTTCTCCCTCCTGCACCAGCGGCCGGAAAATCATATTCAGTTTTCCGTTTTCCAGCCGGGAATTTACATATAGCTCCCATTCGGCACTGCTCTCCTGGTAATCAATATGCTCAGCGAAGCTGTGCCAACGGGTTTCCTTACGGGCGGCCAGATGGGCAATAACCGATCGGCAGAGCGTAAGACGTTCCCGCAGTTCCAATATGTAGACTAGTTCCTGCATCCCGGAAGCAAACAGAAAGTCGGATTGCCGCTCCAGCTTACGGATCTTATCATCGGCAATGCTAAGGGATTCCTCTGAAAAGCGGTAATGGGAGCCGATTCCGCCTGCATCCTTATCCATGACAGCCTGCATGGTTTCTTCCAGTTCATCTGTGCTGTGCTGGACCTCAGAAGAATCTAAAAAGCCCTCCAGCCAGCGCTTCTTTTCTTCGGCCTCGCTCATATTCAGCATAACTGTTTTATCATTCATATATCTGACCGCCGCTTTGGCTGCGATTTCACCTTCCGCAAAGGCGCCTGTTACATATTTCTGCGGGCAGCCGCCGGCAACATCTCCTGCCGCAAACAGACCCCTGATTGTGGTTTCCCGGTTCACATCCACCCAATAGCCGCTGGCGGTGTGTCCGCCGACAATATATGGCTCGGTGCCCTCAATTTCCACATTTTGCACCCGCGGTGTCTGCCCCCTTTCCAACCACTTAAGGGTTTGGCTGGGAGCCATATTAAGATAGGCTTTTTGTAAATCCTCATCCTGCTCTTTGGTAATGCCGACCGTCCGCAGATAGCAGGGACCGCGCCCCTCCAAGTTTTCCATCACTGTGCCATGCACCCGCTGGGAGGTGGTAATGCCATATTTCTGCTCATACACCTCGCCCAGCCCATTGATTTGCTTTGCACCTACTCCCTGGGCCAGCGTACCTGTTGGGGCAATAGTATCCTTGCACCTTAGAGCAATAAAACGCATTTCAAAAGTGGTCATTTCCGCTCCTGCACGAATACCCATGGCATACCCTGCACCTGTGTTAAAGGGAGGATACCACATCTTATGGCGGGAAAATCCGGGGTGATTGGGTTTATATAATCCTGCCGCACCACCGGTAGCGCAGAGTATAGCCTTGGCTGAAATCACATACAAAACAGGTTCATCCACGCCAATGGCATAAGCACCCTGAATTCGGCCGTCTTTGACGATATATTCGAACACATTTATCCTGTTCAGCACGGTAATTTGCGGCTGATCGGCCACGGCACCGGCTAAGATCGGCTTGATATTCTCTCCGTTGATTTTTATATTGCGGCTGCCCCGGGTAACATACTGCCCCTGTTCATCTTTCAGAATGGTCAGTCCCAAACGCTCCAGTTTGGCAACCGTGCGGTTCAGTCCCTCTGCCATGGTCCGCAGCAAATCATCCCGAACGATTCCCTCCGCATCCTTTCTGGCATAATCCACATAGTCCTTAGGAGTCTTTCCGGGAACTATATAGGCGTTAATGGCATTGACTCCGGCGGCAAGGCAGCCGCTGCGTTTAATATTTGCTTTTTCTGCGATCAGCACCTCCCTGCCGGATACCTCGGCAAAGGTCAAGGCTGCGTAACATCCCGCCGTACCTCCGCCAATAATCAGAAAATCCGTGCTGAGTGCTTTGATTTGCAGTTTCACACAATCACCTACTTTGTATATTGATTTAATATGATATCAATTATTGTATATAGGAAATCCGAAAAAATCCAGAACTGATTGCGCAAACGTTACACAAGAAAACTCCCAAAATTAAAGCTCAAAACAACGCAAACGTTTTACAATTTTTCACTTGAAATTTTTGCGGTAATATCATATCATATTAAACATATATATTTTATATAATTTTCTACGAGGAGGATCCGGTGTGACATTAAAAGAAGTAGCGGCACAAGCCGGAGTATCTGTTTCTACTGTATCACGGATTATCAACTCCCCGGATGACAGTTTTGCCCGCAAGGAAGTACGCGACCGGGTTTGGTCCATTATCAAAGAAACAGGCTATACTCCCAATCTAAGTGCCAGAGAACTAAAGCGCGGAAAAATGAAGGAGCAGGAAACACCCGATGGTGCATTAGCCTGTATTTTGGGCAGAACTAAGACATTAGAGGACGATCCCTTTTTCGCACAACTTGCAAGAGTCATCGAGCAGCAGGCAATGGAACAAGGTTATCCCGTGCGGCTTTCCTATTCGGTTTTTGACATGAAGCCAAACTCCATACCGGAAAAGGCGGAATCTTTCAACGCGGATGGTGCCATTATTCTTGGGCGGGTTAGCAGAAATTATATGGACTTTTTGGAAAAGCAATATAAAAATCTTATCTATGTGGGCCGTAATATCATTTCCGCCGACTGCGATCAGGTTATCTGCAATGGATATGAGGCAACACAAATCGCGATAAAACATCTAATCGCCTGCGGCCACCGGCGGATCGGCTATATCGGTGAGATTTCAAGCGAGGTGCGGTACCAGGCGTACCTTGATACGCTTCGTGAGCATGGGCTGGATTACTCCGCAAACCTTGTCAGCAATTGCCCCCAAAACGGAGCCGGCGGATATCAGGGGGCTGATTATCTGCTTAGCACAGCAAGTCCCCTTCCAACCGCCGTTTTCTGTGCAACCGACATTACCGCAATCGCTGCTCTGCGCCGCTTTACGGAGTCAAAAATCAAGGTACCGGAACAGCTTTCCGTCATCAGCATGGACAATATCGAACTATCCGGATATGTTTCGCCTATGCTGACCACCGTAGGAATGCCAATCGTTGAAATGGGAAATATTGCAGTACAAACCCTTATCGCCAGAATCCAGAAGCGGCACAAACTGCCCATGAAAATCTTCCTGCCAAACAAACTGGCGATTAGGGAGAGTGTTACAAACTTAAATGCAGGAGCATACATATAAGAAACAGGTTCATTGTTCCGCTTGGAGCAAATGAACCTGTTTTTTCTATGTTCCCATTAAATTGTAAAAGCATCATTGGCCTTAAATGCCATATTTTCCACTAAACGAACCTGATAGTCGTTATAGAGATACAACCGGTAAATCAAAATACTGACCTCTTCGCCCACGGTAATCACATCATCTTCCAGGGAACGATAGGAGATAAATTTCAAGCCGCCCACGGTAAGCCGTAGTTCCAGCATGTTGCCGCGAAAGAAAATGGCTTCCACTGTCCCCCGTTCTGAGGCATGGGGATAAATCTCCTGCTCCTTCTTGGTAACACGCACGAATTCAGGCCGAATTATGGCTTTTAAATAGCCTTCACTGGTTTCAAAGCCATGCAGTTGACCATAATTTTCAATTACAATAGATTCACCAATGAATTTGGCAGCAAAGGGAGTGGCAGGATTCTTATAAATGTCTATGGGAGTTCCGATCTGCTCAATACGGCCGCTGTTGGTGATGATGATTTCATCTGCTACCTCCACTGCTTCCTCCTGATCATGGGTAACAAAGATGCTGGTGATACCCACCTTGTTAATGGTCTCTCTTAACCAGGTACGCAGCTCTTTGCGAATCTTGGCATCAATGGCAGCAAAGGGTTCGTCAAGCAGCAGCAGATGAGGATTTGGCGCCAGGGCACGGGCAAAGGCCACCCGCTGCTTTTGCCCGCCGGAAAGCTGATGGGGGCGGCGCTTTTCCAGCCCCTCCAAGCCGATCAGCTTAATCAATTCGTTTACCCGCTGTTTGATGTAGGCTTTGTCTTTCTTTTGCACCTCAAGCCCAAAGGCAATATTATCAAACACCGTCATGTAGCGAAAAAGGGCATAATTCTGAAATACAAAACCAATTCCCCGGCTGCTGGCAGGCAGGGAATTCACCCGCTGTCCGTCAATAATGATGTCACCGCCATCCGGCGTTTCTAACCCGGCAATCATGCGTAATATAGTGGTTTTACCGCTTCCTGAAGGGCCAAGTAACCCAATCAGTTTTCCTTTTTCAATAGAAAAGCTGACATTATCTGCTGCCTGAAAGCTTCCGAATCTTTTGTTGATATTTTGGAGTTCTACATACATATCCTTTTACCTCTCTTCTCTCTTGACGCGGTATTCCACGATGTTACGCAAAATTAGTATTATTACTGCAATCAACACCAAAATGGAGGAAACGGAAAAAGCAGCTGTCAGCTTGAATTCGTTGAACAGGATTTCCACATGAAGCGGAAGGGTGTTGGTTTTTCCCCGCAAATGTCCGGATACTACCGACACTGCGCCGAATTCGCCCAAGCTGCGGGCAGTGCAGAGAATCACTCCATATAACAGTCCCCATTTGATGTGGGGAAGGGTGACTTTGAAAAAGATGCGAAAGCCTCCTGCCCCCATCAGGGCAGCAGCTTCTTCCTCGTCACTTCCCTGTGCCTGCATCAAAGGAATCAGCTCACGGGAAACAAAGGGGAATGTAACAAAAATTGTAGCCAGTACAATACCTGGCACCGCAAACACAATTTTAATATCCCAGGCTTCCAAAAGCGGGTAAGCCCACCCGATTCGTCCGAACACAAGAATAAATACCAACCCGGCAATGATAGGTGAAATGGAAAAAGGAATGTCAATCAATGTGGTAAGTGCCTGTTTACCCCGAAAACGAAACTTAGCGATGGTCCAGGCGGCGAAAACTCCAAATATGGTATTGACAATGACCGTAATCCCAGTTGCCAGCAGGGTCAAGTGCAGCGCTTTTACCGCATACTCATCGGTTATGGCTTTCGAAAAGGTTTCGAAGCCCTGCCGTAAGGCATAGACCAGCACTGTGGCAAGAGGTAAAACAAGCATGATAATCAAAAATGCCCCGCCAAGCAGGATGAGTATCACTTTGACAATTTTCTCTTTCAATTCTTTTACCCCCTTGCGATTTTATTGATTCTGGCCTGAAGCAAATTGATTCCAAACAGCAGAATGAAAGCAAAAATAACCATTACCAGCGCAATAGAGGTGGCGGCGGCGTAGTTGAACTGCTCCAGTTTATTCATAATAATCAGCGGCGTAATCTGCGTCTTATAAGGGATGTTCCCCGCAATAAACACCACGCTGCCGTATTCACCGATACAGCGGGCAAATGCCAGTCCAAACCCGGTAAGCGCAGCGGGCAGGATTTCCGGAAACACTACTTTAAAAAAGATACGGGAACGGCTGGCCCCCAAGGCCAGTGCCGCTTCCTCATACTGTGGATCCAGCTTTTCCAGCACCGGCTGGATGGACCGCACCACAAAGGGGATACCGATAAAAATCATGGCAATCACGATACCAACGGTAGTGTAGGAAATTTTGATACCGATTTTATCAAACCATCCTCCTATCCACCCCTTACCGGAGTACAAGGTGGTCAGCGAGATACCGGCAACCGCGGTGGGCAAGGCGAAGGGCAGCTCTATCAAACCATCCAAGATCCTCCGGAAAGGAAATTGATAGCGGGTCAGTATCCAGGCGAGGAGAATTCCAAAAACTACGTTCACCGTAGTGGCAATGGCCGCACAGGAAAGGCTCACTTTATATGTAGCCACCGTCTGCTCGTCGGTAACGACCCGCCAAAAATCGTTAAAAGTGGTACCTGAAAGAGTCAGAAGAACCGAAAACAGAGGTAACAGCACAATCAGGCTAAGCATGGTGATGGTGATTCCCATAGAGAGCCCAAAGCCCGGTATTACGTTGTTCTTTCTCATGCCAGAATTTTTTTTCAGATGAAACACGTATTAATCCCCCTAATCGGTAATTATGTAACGAGTATTATTTCTTATAAATCTCATCGAAGATGGCCCCGTCTGCAAAGAACTTCTCGGTTGCTTTTGCCCATCCTCCGAAATCATCGTCAATATTGACCAGCTCAATGTCCAAATTAAAAGTGCTGCTGAATTCCTTCAAAATATCGGGGTTAGAGGGACGGTAGAAGTTCTGACCTTCCAGCCGCTGTGCCTCATCCGAATAAAGATATTCAAGATATGCCTTGGAGACTTCTTCCGTACCATGCTTTTTAACATTCGTATCTACCACTGCTACTGACGGTTGTGCGAGAATGCTTAAGGATGGTGTGACAACCTCGAAATCATCCGGGTGCTCTTTTAAGGATAGGAAGGCTTCATTCTCCCAGGCCAGCAGTACATCCCCCTGCCCATTTTCCACAAAAGTGGTAGTAGCACCTCTCGCACCGGAATCCAGCACAGACACGTTGGCATATAAAGCTTTCAAGAAATCCTTATCCTTTGCTTCATCCCCGCCGAACTTTTTATTGGCAAAAGCCCAGGCTGCAAGGAAATTCCACCGCGCACCGCCGGAACTCTTAGGATCGGGAGTGATGACTTCCACACCGGATTTCACAATATCGTCCCAATCCTTCAGATTTTTGGGATTGCCCTTGCGTACTAAAAAGACAATCGTAGAGGTATAGGGAGCACTGTTCTTTGGAAACTCATTTACCCAGCCGTCCTCAATCAGACCGGCCTTACGTAATTCGTCCACATCGCCCTCCAGCGCCAGTGTCACCACATCCGCCTCGTTACCCTCCAGCACTGAACGGGCCTGCTTGCCGGAACCTCCATGAGACTGGGTAATCTCTACCTTTTGCCCCTTTTCCTTCTCCCAGTATGTCTGGAAAAGCTTGTTGTACTGTTCGTAAAGTTCGCGTGTAGGATCGTAGGAAACATTGGTGATGGCCACTGATTTGGCAGAATCCTTGTTAGCGGCCAAAGAGGAATCTTTGCTGGCGCAGCCGGTAAAAGCGCCTGTAATTAAACCTAAGGTGATTGCCAGTGCCAGTGCTTTTCTTGATAAAATAGATGTGCGTTTCATAAAAACATACCTCGTTTCATAATTTTATTATGTTTCGTTTCAAACATGGTTCGGATAACTGTCTCTTTACCTTTCATCTGTAAAGGCTAAAGGGTGCAACATCGAAAATACACCGGAATAAGTATGCCTCGGTTCAACATAAGAATCACTCCATTTTCAATTCATATAAAATCTATAAGTTTAGTATGTTATTATATTACCCTAATAATTTTAAGGTTGCAACGAGAAATTAAGCAATCGTTTGCGTAGCACATTACTGCCAGAAAGGACAAAAAAATCCGCCCTGTCCATTCTTCTTAGGACTTGACGGATACAACTACAACACAAAATCATTTACATTAACCACGCTCCGATACATAGGACCTTGATATCCCAATCTTATTGGCTATCTCCCTCTGTGTTACTTCTTCCTGAGCATTAAGGCCATACCGCATTTCTATTATCTGCTTTTCTCTCTTATTAAGAACTTTATTGACCAGCTCATAGAGTTTCTTTACATTTCCCTGCAGTTCAATATCGTCTATGATATCAGTTTCTGAACTTTCTATGATATCCAATAGATTAATCTCATGCCCCTCTTTGTCAGAACCAATAGGCTCATACAGGTAAACTTCTTTTGCCTGTCTCTTACCGCTCCTTAACATCATAAGCAGTTCATTATCTATACATCTTGAGGCATAGGTCGCAAGCCGTATCCCTTTGTTTGGATCAAAGGTGTCGATTGCTTTTATCAATCCAATCGTGCCAATGGATATTAAGTCATCTATTTCTCTATCCGCTGTATTGTACTTTTTAACAATGTGTGCTACCAGGCGGAGATTACGTTCAATTAGAATATCCCTTGCTTCTTTACTGCCTTCCATACAACGGCAAAGGATATCCGTTTCTTCCTTGGCGCTTAACGGCTTTGGAAAAGATTTCACTGTAAAAGCACCTCAACAATAGGGGTTTATTATTAATTTATGCCCGGTGCAGCTATTAAGTGCCTTTCCTAAATAAAAGATTTCCGGTAATTTTGAATTCTTTCATTTTTCTATTGTCCTAAACTTATCCTTCTTGACTGAAAACTTGTAAATTAATATAATAGAATAAAAGCTTTTACAATAAATTGTCCCCAAGACAAAGAAAGAGGTCCTATGTCCGTCAAGCAAAAGCTTCAATATTTTTGGGATTACTACCGTGTTACTGCCCTTGTTATCATATGCCTTGCCTTTGTTACCGTAACAGCTTATAAAACTATTTCCTCCAATTTACATAAATACAATCTCTATTGCATCCTGCTAAACGATGTAAACAACACCTCTCTTGCAGATTACATAGGCACAGACTTTCCTGCTTATCTTCACAAGCCTGATTATAAAATAAACATAGATAATGGCTACCCCTTTTCTTATCTGAAAGAATATGATATTAACTGGCCGGATGAAAGCTCCACTGCAAAATTCATGTCACTTACGAGCACCGGTAAAGCAGATGTCGCCATATCGGATTATAATTCCCTGCTCTGGGCGGTACATGAAGATTATGCCTACTCTCTTGATGAAGTCCTTCCAGCCGGCCTCCTTCTAAAGCTTAAGCCATATTATGTATATGCTGACTTTAAGGATTCAGATGGAAATGACGGTAAAATATACGGCCTTGATATCTCCGGCACAGAAGCTTTTAAAAGCCATAAAAGTAACTACAGCGACGGAGTTGTGTTTCTTCCGAAACTGACTGCAAAGGCTTCGGAGCAGAAGAAAAAAGATAGAGTTGTTTCCTTTATTGAATATCTTTTTCATGACTGATATTTTCTTTTGATGGTAATATGGGTAAAGTATCAGCCTGCCTTGCGACAGGCTGAATTATTATGACAATCTCATTTTAAAGTCTTCATAACCGAATTCTTTGATTACCTGTGTTCCTTTTTCCTGACTCCAAAGAGCTATGGAGGGGAGTCCCATACCGTTAAAGGTATTGTTCTTTACCATGGTATAGTGCCCCATATCACAGAATACTAAGGTGTCTCCTGGCTTTAAAGGCTCCTTGAAGGAATAGTCCCCAATAATATCACCGGAAAGACATGTAGGTCCTCCCAGGCGGTATGTATAGGCATACTCTCCCGGTTTACCCGCACCGATCACCTCCGGTCTGTAAGGCATCTCCAGAACATCCGGCATATGGCAGGCGGCAGAGGTATCAAGGATTGCCAAATCCATTCCATTATGAAGGGTATCCAGTACTCTTGCCACCAGAAAGCCTGTGTTAAGTGCCACTGCTTCCCCGGGTTCCAAATATACTTGTACCTTATATTTGTCCTTGATGAAAAGTATACATTCAATCAAAGTATCAAGGTCATAATCATTTCGGGTGATATGGTGTCCTCCGCCGAAGTTCACCCATTTCATACCGGCAATATACTGTCCGAATTTCTCATCAACTACCTTAAGGGTACGCCATAAAACATCGGAGTTTTGCTCACACATGGTGTGAAAATGCAGGCCGTCAATACCCTCTAATTCGGATGTCCTAAACTGGCTTAAGGTCACTCCCATACGGGAGCCGGTAAAACAGGGATTGTACATATCTGTTTCAATCTCTGAATATTCCGGATTAATGCGGATACCACAGGAAATATGCCTGCTGCTTTTTCTTAGCATATCCTTGTACTTTCCCCATTGGGAAAAGGAGTTAAAGACAACATGGTCACACAGAGACAGGATTTCCTCCATCTCCTCTTCTTTATAGGCAGGAGAGAAAATGTGCACTTCTCCCTCCATCTCCTCCCTGCCAAGCCTTGCTTCATAAAGGGAGCTGGCAGTGGTGCCCTGTAAGTATTTCCCAATAAGAGGATACACAGAGAACATGGAAAAAGCCTTCTGGGCAAGTAATATCTTACAGCCTGTTTTATCTATAACATACTTTAAGGTTTCAAGGTTTTTCTTTAGAAGAGACTCATCCATGATGTAAACCGGTGTCTTTAAGCTCTCCGGATCAAAGTTTAATACACCCTTCATTGGCTTCTCCTCCACTAGTCTACTAGCTTCGGTGCAAAGGATTCTTTCCAGGGCAGTCCGCAGCGGTTTAATTCTTCCATAAATGGATCAGGATCAAATTCTTCAACATTATATACACCTGGCTTCTTCCAGAGTCCCTTTAATACCATCATGGCACCAATCATAGCAGGCACGCCGGTAGTATAGGAAATTGCCTGTGAGCCTACTTCCCTGTAACATTCCTCATGGTCGCAGACATTGTACAGATAATAGCTCTTTTCCTTGCCATCCTTTATCCCCTGGAAGATACAGCCTATGTTGGTTTTTCCTTTGGTTCTGGGTCCTAAGGAAGCAGGGTCAGGAAGAACGGCTTTTAAAAACTGCAGCGGTACAATCTGCTTTCCTTCAAATTCAATGGGTTCGATGGAGGTCATACCCACGTTCTCAAGCACTCTTAAGTGTGTAAGGTATCTTTCAGAGAAGGTCATAAAGAAACGTATTTTCTTAATTCCCTTAATGTTAAGGGCAAGGGATTCCATTTCCTCATGATGTAACAGATACATATCCTTCTCTCCGATTTCCGGGAAATCATATACTCTCTTAATGGATATGGGCTCTGTCTCAATAAATTTACCGTTTTCAAAAAAGCTTCCGTTTGCCGTTACTTCACGGATATTAATTTCCGGATTAAAGTTGGTTGCAAAGGGATATCCGTGATCTCCTGCGTTGGCATCCAGGATATCAATCTGATGGATTTCATCAAATTCATGCTTCATGGCATAGGCTGAAAAAACCCCTGTTACACCGGGATCAAAGCCGCTGCCAAGAACTGCCGTAATTCCGGCCTTCTCAAACTTCTCCCTGTATGCCCACTGCCACTTATACTCAAACTTAGCGGTATCAAGAGGTTCGTAGTTGGCAGTATCCAGATAATCAGTTCCCGTTGCAAGGCAGGCATCCATAATAGTAAGGTCCTGATAAGGCAGTGCAACATTTATTACAATATCCGGTTTAAAGCCGTTGATTAATTCTATTAATTCTTCGGTATTATCAGCATCCACTCTGGCAGTGCTGATTTTGGTAAGGACATCCTTTCCATAAAGGGGATTGCTTCCCTGTTCTTTCTCTATCTTTTCCTTGTAGGCATCACATTTGGAAACCGTTCTGCTTGCTATCAGAATTTCTGTGAATACCTCTGGATTCTGGCAGCACTTGTGAATTACTACTCCGGCTACTCCTCCGGCACCTATAATTAATGCTTTTGACATAGTAAGACCTCCTTTGTGTTTTTTGTTTACTTTATATTTATTTTCTACTATCCAATCTCAAAATGAAGCCATAGAAATTATACTTCTTCTTCCAGCTGCTCTTTTACATAATTGGGAATGGCAAAGGAGCCTAAATGCAGCTCTGTATTATAATATCTGGTTTTAAGCCCCAGCTTATTCCAATCCTCTGCCTTTAAATCCTTAATGGGATCATATTTTTTGGAGGCAAAGCCGAACAGCCAGTGTCCTGAAGGATAAGTCGGTATATGGGCCTGGTAAACCTTTGCAATGGGAAAGGTATCCTGGATACGCTTATGGGCTCTTCTCATAGAAGCAGCATAAGAGGAATAATACATACTCTCATGCTGGTTCACCAGTATTCCGTCTTCCTTTAACGCCCTATAGCAGTTACCGTAGAATTCCTTTGTAAATAAACCTTCACCCGGGCCAAAAGGATCTGTGGAATCAACTATAATCAGGTCATATTCCCCTTCTTTTCCTCTGACATAGCGCAGCCCGTCTTCAAAATACAGATGGACCTTGGGATCAGTAAGTCCACAGGCCGTACGGGGCAGAAATTCCTTGCATACCCTTACTACCTCTTCGTCTATCTCCACCATATCAATATGCTCTATAGCCGGATAACGTAAAAGTTCTCTGACAGTTCCTCCGTCACCGGCACCGATTACCAGTACCTTGCGGATAGAAGGGTTTACTGCCATGGGCACATGGGTTATCATATCATGATAAATAAATTCATCCTTTTCCGTCACCATGAGGTAACCGTCAAGAGTAAGGATTCTTCCGAATTCTCCTGATTCAAAAATATCAATTCTCTGGAAGTCGCTCTGAAGACTTACAAGCTGTTTATCAATCTTAATGGAGAAACGTGCTTCCTCCGTATGGTTTTCCGTATACCACAGCTCCATTCTAACTCCTTTCGTGAATATGCATGGGATTAGTTTAAAAAATGTCTTTTATTTTTCAAACTAATCCCGCGCATATCGCAAGTTTACTTGCGATACTGCTTAAATAGAAATTTGAAAAATGTATCACATTTTTCAAACCCTCTCCACAATATTGATATTATTAACTGCCATATCTTCGGTACCAGTTAAAAGGCAGCCCTTCTCCTTGGCATATAGTATATAATTAACGATATCCTCTGTAATCCTCTCACCCGGTGCCAGAATAGGAATTCCCGGGGGATAGCACATAACAAATTCTCCGCATATCTGTCCTACGGACTTCTTTATGAGTAAAGACTTCTTATCACTGTAGAAAGCCTGTTGGGGAGCAATAACAACCTCCGGGTTGATGTATTCATGGTCAAACATACCGGACTTGTCATTCTTACCGTAGAGCCTCTTAATCTCTGAAAGGGAGGCAATTAAACGTTCAATTTCCATGGCACGGTCTCCGGCGGAAATAATCGCAAGGAAATTGCTGATATCGCCGAATTCAATCTGGATGCCATATTCATCCCTTAAAAGGTCATATACCTCAATTCCGGCCAGCCCCACATTTCTGGTATGGACAGAAAGCTTGGTAGGGTCAAAATCAAAGATGCAGTCGTAATCAATCAGTTCATTTCCAAAGGCGTAATATCCACCCAGCTTATTGATTTCCTGTCTGGCATATTCCGCATATTCCACTGTCTTTGCAAATATCTCTTTTCCGTTAAGGCTTAGATTCTTTCTGGCAACATCAAGGGACACCAGCAAAAGATAGGAGCCGCTGGTGGTCTGTGTCAGATTGAGTACCTGCCTCACATGCTGGGGATTTATTCCTTCCCCGCACAGTAAAAAAGAGCTTTGTGTTAAGGAGCCGCCAGTCTTATGCATGCTGACTGCCGCCATATCCGCACCGGCTGCCATGGCAGATACCGGCATATTTTCTCCAAAGTAAAAATGGGTTCCGTGAGCTTCGTCCACCAGTACCTTTACATTATGCTCATGGGCAAAGGATACAATTCCCCTAAGGTCAGAGCATATACCATAGTAGGTGGGATTATTCACAAGAATGGCCTTAGCCTCCGGGTTCTCAAGGATTGCCTTCTTTACTTCCTCAAGGGACATGCCAAGAGGTATCCCAAGTTCTTTATTAACTCCGGGATTAACATATACGGGTACAGCTCCGCAGACTACCAGTGCGTTGATGGCACTGCGGTGGACATTCCTTGGCATAATGACCTTATCCCCTGTCTTACAGACGGACATAATCATCCCCTGCACGGCTGCCGTAGTTCCGTTTACAATAAAAAAGGCGGCCTCTGCCCCAAAAGCATCGGCTGCAATCTGCTCTGCTTCGCGGATTACTGAAGTAGGATGGCAAAGGTTGTCCAAAGGCTTCATGGAATTTACATCCACCTTCATACAATTCTCACCTAAGAATTCGGTGAGCTCTTTGTTACCTCTTCCGCCTTTATGTCCGGGAACATCAAAGGGTACTACCCTGTTCCCTTTATGCCTTTTCAAAGCCTCAAAAATAGGGGCCTTTTGCTGAAGGAGTAAATTCATTTTTCCCGCCTCCTCCAGTTAGTATATATTCATGCCGCTGAATATCTCGATCATCTCTTTACGCAGGTTACTGGTAATCTCAAGCCTTTGCTTGGGCGGCAACTCATACACATCCAGATTAAACAGATAATTCTGCAGCTCTATTTCTTTAATGAGCATCTTGGTGTGAAAGATATTTGACTGGTATACATTCACATCAATCGCATCGTATTTGGTCAGCGTTACATCATCAATATAATCCTGTATGGAAGTTATATCGTGGTCGATATAATATTTTTTGCCCTCAACATCTCTTGTGAAGCCTCTGACTCTGTAATCAATGGTTATAATGTCCGAATCAAAACTCCCAATCAGATAATCCAGTGCATTAAGCGGTGATATTTCGCCGCAGGTAGACACGTCAATATCTACACGAAAAGTGGATATGGAGTTATCAGGATGATACTCCGGAAAAGTGTGCACTGTAACATGACTTTTATCCAGGTGCGCATGTACTGTATCTCTTAAATGGTCGGTGTATTTCCCCTGATTGCAGGATTCATCAATATGCTCCGAGGAAAGGTCACCTTCTGCAATTAAAATATTAACAGAAGCTCCCTGGGGATCATAATCCTGTTTTGAGATATTCAGTATATGTGCTCCAATCATCTGTGTTACATCACATAAGATTTTTGTTAATCTTTCGGAATTATACTGTTCATCAATGTAAGCAATATAATCCTTTTGCTCTCTCTCACTTTTTGCATAGCAAACATCATAGATGTTGAAGCTAAGTGTTTTTGTGAGGTTGTTAAAGCCATACAAAGCCAGCTTTTTCTCCAACCCTAACATCACAACCTTTCTATCACATAATCGGTTTACATTGTAGCATGTTTACGCTTAAAAATCAATGTGATTTTCGATAAGGCTTTCTAAAAAGCCTGTAAAAATAAAAATATAAAAAACAGCAGTATCCGGGAGCCTTTCTAAGCCGGCTCCGGATACTGCATATCTTAATAATCATGTATTTTATTCACTTCTTAAGGCTTCAATGGGGTTTAACTTTGCTGCCTTATTTGCCGGCAAATATCCGAACAGGATGCCGATACCGGCGGATATTCCAAAGGATACCAGCACAACGGACAGACTCGGTGCTGCATTAAAGCCAATGAGCTTGCCAATTTGTATACTTGCAAAAGCCCCCAGGAGAATTCCGGCTATTCCTCCGATTCCGCTGGTCATTCCAGCTTCCATGACAAATTGCCGCATAATGTCTTTTTTCTTGGCTCCAAGGGATTTCCTGATACCGATTTCCCTGGTTCTTTCAGTTACCGATACCAGCATGATGTTCATAATTCCGATTCCGGCTACCAAAAGGGATATTCCGGCAATTCCCGCAAGAAGGGCGGTCATCATTCCAATCTGCATATTTATTTCCTTTAGCATATCAATGAGATTGGTTGCAGAATAGAATTTCTTGTCATGATAAATCTTATAAAGATAATCATTAAGGTCGGAAGTTACCTTTTCTACCGAGCCGGTATCTTTTGCCATAAAAAAATAGCTTGTGATGCTTCCGATATTCGCCTGTCTTGCTGCCGTTGTATAGGGTATGTAAATACAATTATCATCGGACCATTCCACGTTGTTGGCGGTTTCTTTCAGAATTCCTTTTATGGTATATGCTTCCCCGTCGATTTTAAGAATATCTCCTACTTTCGCCTTTTGATGAAACACCCTTAAATCAACATAGCTTCCGATGACACAAGTCTTCTCAAGATTGGATACATCCATATAACTGATAAAGCTTCCCTTTTCTACCTTTTTTTCATTCAGGGCAGCATATTTTTCATCCACACCGGTAACAGTGATTCCCTCTAGCTTATCGGCCGTTCCCTTTACGGTAGTCTGAAAAGCAACATTGGGAATTACTGCTTTCACGGTATCCTTATGCTTTTTGGCATAAGCATACATATCCTTTTCCGTAATTATAATATCCCCGTTTCGTCCCATTAGGGTTACCGTAACGTTATTTACTCCCATGGAGCCGAAAGAGGATATCATCTCTTGTGTCATGCCCTGCATAAGACTTACCATGATAATAACGGAGGCAACACCAATAATCATACCTAACATCGTAAGGAAAGACCGCATTTTATGGCTTATAATGCTGCTCCAGGAGAGTTTAAATACCTGTATCGGGTTCATGCTCTTCCTCCCCTTCCTTTATAGTGGCTTTGTAGTTTTCAACCTTTCCATCAAAAGTAATCTTACCATCCATAATCCGGACTACTCTTTTTGCCTCGGCTGCAATAGAATTGTCATGGGTAATCAGTATAATGGTATTTCCTTCCCTGTTCAGCTCCTTTAATAAATCCAATACCTCTCTGCTGGTACGGGAGTCCAGTGCTCCGGTAGGTTCATCCGCCAGGATGAGGGAGGGCCTTCCTGCCAATGCTCTTGCAATGGATACTCTCTGCTGCTGCCCGCCTGATAACTGATTAGGCTGGTTTCTCCACTTGTCACCGATTCCTACCTTCTCTAAAACCTCCAGTGCCCTTTTCTTTCGTTTTCCCTCACTCATTCCGGCATATAAAAGGGGGAGGGAAACATTCTCTAACAGATTCTGCTTAGGTAACAGGTTATACTGCTGGAATACGAAACCAATCATTTTATTCCGTATTTCAGCCAGATAATCCCCTTTCATTTTACTTACATCCTGACCGTTTAAGATATATTTTCCGCTGGTAGGAGTATCTAATGCTCCGATAATATTCATCAGGGTTGATTTACCGCTTCCGGATTTCCCGACAATTGCTACGAATTCTCCCTGATGGATTTTCAGAGTGATGCCATCATTGGCCCTGACCTGGGTGTCGCCCATTTCATATACCTTCTGTATATCAATCATTTCAATTAAAGGCGCTGCGTCCATGTCTCCTCCTATTCTGTCACGGTTTCTGTGTCACTGCTGTAGTAGTAGCCCATACCGCCCGCACCAGTCCCGCTGGTATCTACATAAGGGATATAGACTTCATCACCTTCTTTCAGGCCGGACTTAATTTCCACATTCGTTCCGTCGCTGATTCCGACCTCTACCTTTACCTCACGAAAACCTTCCGGTACACCGTCTGCACTAACGGCCTTGCTCTTCCCTTCCTGCGCTTCTTTCTGAGCAGATTTTACATATACCACATTATCACGCATAACCGCTCCGGCAGGTATTGTAAGAACATTATCAGCCTTTGCTGTTATAATCTTTCCTGTAATATTCATTCCGGGAAGAAGATTTCCGATTTTATCAATACGGATGGTAACCGGGTAGGTGCTTACTCCATTGGTAGTGGTGCTGTTTAAACCGATTTTCTCCACCTTGCCTTCTATTTCTTCTCCAGGAAGGGCATCTGCTGTAATTTTTACCGTTTGGCCAACTGAAATATTCCTGATTTGCAGTTCATCCACATTCATCCGAAAGGTCATAGCCGATAAATCATAAACAATCGCAAGGGCTCCTTTTGCACTGTCTGTTGATGGATCTATGGTATCACCCTTTTTCTTATTTTTAAGAATTACCTGTCCGGAGATAGGGGATTTGATACTGTAATTATCCAGCTGGTTTTTCTGATTCTTAAGCGCCAGCTCTGCTTCTTTTAAAGTCAGCTTACTGTCTTCTATTGCATTGTCGGCATCCTTGGAAGAAAAGGTGTAAATTACACTTCCCTTTTTCATGTATTTGCCTTCCTTCAGATTTAAGGTGCTTATTTTTCCTGATCCTTCTGCCGTTATAGTCTGCTCTATACCGGCACGGAAAGTACCGCTTCCGGCACATTGCTCCTTTCCGATACTTGCCAGGGCAGTGTCTCCAACCGTTAATCCTCCAGGGTTCTTAACCTTAACAGTTACCTTCTTAACAGAAATGCTTCCGGGAAGAGTTTCTTCCATATCGTTTACTGCCGTAACTGTTCCATTCAGCACTTCCATTGTAGTAGCCATAGAAATACTTGCTTTTTTCCCAATCAATCCGTCATTTACCAGGGAAGAAAGAAACGGTACATCCAGGTACATATAGTCCCCGTCGTAAATATCTGCAATATTGGTACCAGTCTGTATACTATCCCCTGTCTTTACATACAATTTTTTTACATAGCCGGATATCTTGGCAGTTCCCTCTAATTCTCCCAGCTTCGTTAAGGTATCATTATAGGTCTTTTCTGCCTTTTGAAGGGATAAGGAAGCATTTTCAATACTGTTTTCCACATCTTTGGTGCTTATCTGATACAGAATATCTCCCTTTTTGACCATATCGCCTTCCTCAAAAGGAGCATCCAGCACTTCTCCCTTTACCAGTGCATTTACTTCATACTTATCCAAAGGTTCTATGGTACCCTTGCCGCTTAACATACTCTCTATATTTCCCGCCGCCACCGCAGAGGTCTGTACCTCCGTCTGTACCTGATGGCCTGATGGCTTAAAATATCCAATAGCCTTTGATATTATTAAAACAATAACAATAAGGATAATGCCGTATTTAATAATTTTCTTCCATCTTATATTTTTAAAATTTATCTTCCGCTTTTGCTTCTCACTGTTTGCTTCCTTTTTTGCCATACTAAACCTCCATGCTGAATATGTAGTTGAAAAATGTCCGCCTCCCGGCAATCGTTATTTCTTAGTTGCAACAATAACCCTGATTACGCCGCCTTCTTGGTTTATCTTATCAATAAAGGCTTCCATGTGATATTCTTGCTGGTTAGTGGTAATATCGGAAAGCTTAGCGGAATAATACTTATTGTTGCTGTAGACATATACAGCAACTTTGTCTGAAATCGGATAAGATGCCTCACCGGCCCGAACCTGGTTCTTTTCAATGGAACCAACCAAAATCCGGTACAATTCCTTAAATGCTTTTATTTCACCGTTGTTAATTAAGAATCCTTTTGCCCCTGTGGCTACGCTAAAGCTGACTCCCTGGGCAGTATAAGAATATTGGGTACCGTAAAGATCATAAGTATAATTGCCAATCTTTTGGGTGTATTCTCCAAGCCCCGGTATGAAATCTGTCTGGTCTGTCATCACAGAAGTTAACAGGATACCATACTGGAAGAGGTCACCAGTTGCATCGGACAATATTAAATCTGTAATCTCATTATTCTTATTAACGCCGCAGTATAAAACGTTTATACTGCCGAGTTCCATATCTGCCAGCCTTTTTACACTTACTCTGATATAGCCGCCCTTTGTCACGTCAATAATTCTGGCATTGGCCGCTATTGCCATACCCGAAACACGGGTGGCATCACTGTTTACCTGTCCTCTGATAACTGGTGAGGGAGCTTTGGACACTACTGCCTCGCCTGATGTATACTTTATCTCTACCACATCGCCTTCCATCAGATTTGTAAGCTTTGTATCATATTCCTGCTCATTCCCGCTGGTATCTACAACACGGACATAGTTATTCAGATCGGATTTTCCTGCAGCATCCTTTGAAACATGTTTCCCTACTTTTAATATGTATCCGGCCATTACAGGCTGGAGGGTTTCAGACGGTATAATGCCTGCCACTGTTCCGTCATCTCCCATAAGCAGTACAACTCGCATGCCTTCCTTAATGCTTCCCTGGGCAGATAAGTCATACCCTACAGCCTGGCTGCCTATCTGATAAGTGTTTCCTGCCACAACAATTTCCGTGGGGGCTACTTTATTGGGTTTTACCCCTTCATAAACTCCATAGACCTTAGTGTCATAAATCCATATGGTTTTTAATTCTTTGGAATAATAAACCACATCATAATCTGTTATCTTGCCGATATCACTTAACTCACCGTTTTTATATACTTTTCCGCCCCTTACCTCCTGCGGCAGGCTTTCTGAAAAATTACTCTTTGCTATAAAGGGACCCTTTTTGTATTTATTTAAAATACCTAAATAATCCATATTTCCCTTTTCATCATATGCCCAGATTGTCTTTGCTTCCTTGGAATAATATAAGACATCATTGCTGGTAATATCAGACACTTTTGCCGGTTTGTCATTTTTATAAATACTGGCAGATGCCGTACTAAACGGCAGTTTCTCCTTCCAGCTGCTTCCCAAAAGAAAAGGACCTTTTTTGGTATTATCAAGAAGCGTCTTATAGTCGATATCACCGTTTGAATCAAAATCCCATACCGTCTTTAAGAGTGTAGAGTAATAGAGAATATCTCCTGTTTTAAGATCTGCTTTATCACAGAGTACCTTATTCTTATATAGTTTTGTCTTATTTACCTTAAAGGGTAATAAGCTCTCCCACTTTGAATTCACAAAAATAGGTCCCTTTAATGATTCATTAACCTTCTTATCATAATCAATCTCTCCCCTTGAATTCAATGCAAATCCGAATACTTCCCCATATAAAGTACCCTCTTTACTTTTTGCCTTTAAGATATTGTAGAATAAGTTCTTACAGTCTACTCTTTTCAGAGCGCCGCTCCGCTTTAAACCAATGTTATTGTTTAAATCCTTATCCAGATAAAGACTGTATTTTGCATCGGCAATATTCCCTTCAAAATCTGCATTACTGTACCCGAGCAGCAAAACGGCACCATTGATAGCCTCTTCCAGCGTTACGGGCTGCTTGGGCTTAAATTTGCCTCCCAGATAGCCGCTCATCCATCCCTTGCTGACAGCAAGCTTAATATAGCCGGAATACTTACTGTTCGGAGATACATCCGTAAAGATTCTTGAACTGGCACCACTGCTGACCTTTCCGGCATAACTGGATGCCTGGACCAACATTTTAGCAAATTCTTCACGGGTTACCTTTTTCTTCTCTCCCTGATCCCCCGCTGCGGTTTCACTTATTATCCCCAACATTTCCATAACCTTGACGGAAATATCAATATTTCCTGATTCATACTGAAAGCCTGCTGCAGTTTCCGCTTTCTTATCGGTATCTGCGGCAGCCTGAACCTCCCCTTTTGTTACTGTTGTTACCGCCATCACCGACATTACAGCTGCCATGATGAAACAAAGCATCTTCTTTTTCACTCTCATGTCTCCTTGCATCATATTTATAGTAATTTTCTTTGATACCTATGTAAAACATGAATATTTTACCATATCATATGAATTTAATCATTAATAAAATCTTACTTATAGATTATAATTCTCTAAAGAAACTCCAAAGAATGGGTAAAATCATTCATTTGCTCATGAAAATTATAAATCATGGAAGCTATATATGCCATAGATTTATATTACAAATGGAATCTTTTACCTTACAATTTTGTCACATTGGCCACTCCACTTTTTCTGAATGTCCTTGAAATCAACAAAAGCGCTCCAAATCTATAGTTTGCTTTATTAAGAAATCTAAAAAGCCACTTCATATAAAGTGGCTTTTATCACAAAAATATAATTTATGTTCTCCCTGCTACCTTAAATCAACCTTGTGCCCCTCCATACCGGCGGTATATTCAAACTCCAGATCCTTTACCCCATCTCCTGTAAACACCGTAAGAGTATTATCATCACACAGCTCATCGATAATAGGAATGAACTGCTCCCTGGTTCCAAAGGATATATTTTTAATCCGTTTCACCCCGTTTGCATGAACAAAATTCTTTGGCTTGGGGTCAATATTAAAATAGGTCATAAAAAACGGAATCTGCATTTCATCGGGAAACAGACAGGTAAAGCGGAGTTTTCTCCCCTTTGTGTCATTCCTTCTGGAATTCATCTGAAAATATCCCTGATTATTCCGTTTAAGCACAGCCGATTCTTCGTTAAGGTCTTTTCTGTAGTTCTCAAGCGCCACTGCACAGGGTCCCCCTTTATGGGTATCCCAATAGTCCAGCCGGTCTGCAAATCTGCCCTTTCCAAAACAACGCAAAAGGCTTTTGAAGAACTTAGGCATTCCGCTGGAAGCAAGGAGTTCCAGATAGGGGCCTTCCGAGAAATAGATAATCGCATTGTAAGGATTTTTCTTTGAACCCATTTCCACCTCAAAACCCCGGTCTTTAAATTCCCTTACCGCCTCTTCCAAGTCGCTTACTTTATATATAATATGGCTGACCTTCAATGTCCGTGCTCCTCCTTTACGACGATTTTCCCTTGTTCTACTCTGCAAAACCCAGATGTACAAACTTCATCATTCCCATCCAGTCTGAAACCCTGGCCATGAAACGAATCCCCGAACTCCACTGGGGATTGAACGGAATGCCCTTGAAATACTTCTCACAGGAAACCAGATGAATAAGAGGAGACCAGTTTTCAAGTTCCTTCGCATTGTTCACGCAAAAATACATTATGGCACCTTTATTTCCGGTCTTTTGAACCATACGGTTGGATTTCTTTACCGTCTGCCTGGATTCGGCGTCAAAATACAGTTCTCCCCCCGGAAAACGTTTGGCCATGGAACAGAATATTTCCTGCAGCTGCTCTTCTTTAAAATAATAAAATACACCACCGGAAATAAAGAAGATACCATCCTGCGGATTAAAACTTACCTGGTCAAACCAGGAAGTATCAAACAGGGATTTTGCAATACTGACATTTCGCTCTGAGTCCGGTATAAAGCTCTGACGGAAAGCAATGGAGTCGGGCAGATCCAGATTGTACCACCTGATGGTTCCATTATCCACCCGGGAAAATGAAGTATCCAAGCCTGCGCCAATATTTACTATCGTAGCCCGGGGATGCTTTTTGATAAACTGCCGGATGGCATCTTCCATTTTTCGGGCACGGACCACATAACAAATTCCTCCGAATTCACCAAAGGTCTTTGCAATGCTGCTAAAATCGTAGTCACAGTTCTTGATAATATCAATTGCCTGCCGGTCGTAAAGAATATCAGGGTTCTTCTCACTGGCTACAGCACGCCCCCAAAGAGGCAGAAGCATGGTACTTTGTACCGTCTGCTTCTGCAGTGTTATTTTTTGTTCCATATAGACTCCTTTCTTATAACCAAACAATATATGACATCACATTGTTAGTTATGACTAACCTACATGTATTATACCAATTGATTTCCAAAATGGAAAGCATTAATATAATAAATAAAAGAGTGTCTCATAACTGGGTAAACTGACTTTTGGGACACCCCTCCGGATTCTTTATGTATATAGTTTTCTTTTCTTAGGCAAAAGCCCGATAAGAAGAATTACAGGAAATACAATGGCTGCAAGAATTCCTGATTTTAAATTATTATCAAAGTATGAGGACACACTTCCGACCAGTGTCGGTCCGGCAGAACATCCTAAATCTCCCGCAAGGGCAAGAAACGCAAACATTGCGGTGCCTCCCCCTCTGATGGTCAGCGCGGCCATACTAAAGGTACCGGGCCATAGAATCCCGACGGACAAGCCGCACAGCCCACAGCCGATTAACCCCAGAACCGGAACAGGCGATAAGGAAATCACCAGATAGGATGCCATGCAAAGCAGGCTGCTATAAAACATAAACCTTTTAAGATTAATCTTTTCTCCGTATTTTCCGTAAAATACTCTGGAGGTTCCCATCATTATGGCAAACAGCATTGGCCCTGTCAAATCTCCCATGGTCTTGCTTATGCCAAGCCCCCGCTCTGCAAAAGCAGAAGCCCACTGGCTTACAGACTGTTCACTTGCACCGGCACATACCATAAATAGCAGCAGGAGCCAAAAGGTCTTATTCCTTATCAGCTCTCTAAAACTTAATCCTCCATTTTCCTCGGATATCAAAGGTGCAATGGGGACCTTTATAAACATAATTCCATTGAATACAGGAATCAGTGCCCACAATAAGGCAAGAACCTTCCAGTGCTCTATGCCGATAAAGCAGAAAAACAAGGTTGAGAACAGCACCACTCCAACCTGTCCCCAACAGTAAAAGGAATGAAGGATGCTCATAGCCTTCTCCTTATTGTCAGTAGGACATGCCACAACAATGGGGCTTATCAGAACTTCCAGAAGACCACCGCCTGCCGCATATATCATAACCGCCGTCACAAGCCCTGTAAAGGGATCAGAAAACACTTCCGGCAGTACCGTCAGTGAAATAAGTCCTGCTGCGGATAAAACATGCGCTGCTACAGCAGATACACGGTATCCTATCTTGTCAATAAATCCGACAGATAACAGATCTACCAGCAATTGCAGTCCGAAATTAAGAGTAACAATCAATGTAATCTGGCTTAATGAGATCGAATAGCTTGTCTGTAATGTAATAAAAAGCAGCGGTACAAAATTGTTTACGATAGCCTGTACGATATAACCGATAAAACAGGCGCGTATGGTTCTGGTATAGTTTTGGTTCATTATGTCTCCCCTTGCAAGTCTCTTTATTCTTTTCTTCTTAGTATATCATTTTCCTCCAGCCCTTCTCCCAGATCCACATAAATGACCTGCTTTGGATGGGGACAGCTCTCCATTTCATTTCCTTCTTCATCACGAATGCCTTTTACAGTAAGCATCAGATTCCTGCCGTCCGGCTTCATAACTTCAATTTCATCACCTGCGCAGAATTTATTTCTCTGCTCCAGACGGTAATAACCTTCCTTATTTTTCTCTCCTATGATTCCTAAATAGGTATATTCTTTAATGTAAGTGTTGTTATCATATATTTGGGCATCAGCGTCCGGCTTACCGAAGAAAAACCCGGTAGTAAACTGACGGTAAGTACATTTGGAGATTTCTTCTCTGTAATAAGGTATATTCTTTTCGTAAAGAGCCGGATTTTCAAAGAAATCATCAATTGCCTTCCGGTAGGTTCTGGCTACGGAAGCAACATAAAGAGCTGTCTTCATCCTGCCTTCCACCTTAAAACTGTTAATTCCGGCATCAACTAACATAGGGATATATTCTATCATGCACAAATCTTTGGAATTAAAGATATACGTACCTCTTTCATTCTCCTCCACCGGCAGGTATTCCCCCGGCCTGGTTTCCTCCACCAGATAGTATTTCCAGCGGCAGGGATGCGTACAGGCTCCCCGGTTGGCATCCCGTCCGGTAAAGTAATTGCTAAGCAGGCATCTGCCCGAATGCGCCATACACATAGCACCGTGAACAAAGGTTTCTATCTCAAGGTCTTCCGGTATATTATCACGGATTCCCTTAATTTCTTCTAATGACAGCTCCCTGGCAGATACCACGCGCTTTGCTCCCAGGCGGTGCCAGAAGCGGTATGTTGCATAATTAACATTATTAGCCTGGGTGCTGATATGAAGCTCAATTTCAGGTGCCGTTTCCTTTGCAATCTCAAATACGCCCGGATCTGATATAATAATGGCATCCGGCTTCATTTCCCGCAATTCTTTAAAATATTTTTCTATGCCGCCTAAGTCCTCATTATGGGCAGTGATATTGGCAGTCACATATACCTTCTTACCATGGGCATGGGCAAAGGCTATGCCTTCTTTCATGCTTTCGGCAGAAAAGTTCTTAGCCTTGGCGCGAAGTCCGTACATCTCTCCGCCGATATAGACTGCATCTGCCCCGTAAAGTACTGCTATCTTTAATACCTCCAAATTGCTTGCAGGAATTAATAATTCCGGTTTTTTGTATCCTAAATCCTCCATTAACATATGTTTACCTTAACCTTTCTATCTGCAGGGCTTATCTCTTTCTGCTTAACGTAACTCCGTCACCAACCGGCAGAACTGTCGTGCTAAGTTCTTCCGAATGGGTCAGAGTATACAGGTATTCTCTCATTCTCGTATGAATTGTTCTGTCTCTTCTGGTTATGCCATATCTGGACTGGGCAACGGTACCATCCTGTAACACATTATCCGTTACCAGTATACCGTCTTCTGCCAACAGCTTTAAAACTTCCGGAAAATAATTCATATACTGGGCTTTGGCAGCATCCATGAAGATAAAATCATAACGCCCGCTCTCTTTTTCTGCCAATTCTTTCAGCAAGGCAAGGGCATCTCCTTCCAGCAGACGTATCTTATCTGCCTTATCTGTGCTTTTTAAATTCACTCTGGCTTTTACCAGACGCATTTCAACTTTCTCAATGGTAGTGATATCGCAATCCTTCGGCATACACTCACTCATAAAAAGGGCAGAGAAACCAACTGCCGTACCGACTTCCAGAATATGAGCCGGCTTCTTCATAGCTATTAAAAAGCTTAACAGGGATTGTGTTTCCTTTTTTATAATAGGCACTTCTTCTCTTATTGCTTCTTTTTCCAAGATGCTAAGAAAAGAAGGCAATTCCTGGCTTAAGGAATTAATATATGCGGTAATACGTTCATCAACTATCATGAATACTCCAATCCTTTATCTGTCAAAAGGCTGTTCTTCATCAATGATATGGAATCATAAATAAAGACAGCCTCTTATAATCATTTTTTTGTACCGTTTGTACTGTTTGTGTTTTCTTCCTTGCCTTTACTTTCTTTTCCATCCGCATTTTCTGCATCCTCTTCGGAGCTTGGTACCGTCAGGACATTAAAGATTTCGTCATAGGTCATGGAAGTGTTTAATTCATAGGTTCCTGGCATAAGGTTATATTTTTTAAGCTTTGCTTTTAGGAAAAAGGAATACTTGTTAACGATGATACCGTTTACCTCCAGTTTGCTGGCGATATTCATTGTAGATTCCCCTTTTTTAACCTGTATGGCAGCATCATGACCGGGTGCTTCCGAAGCCGTTACCTTTCCGAAGACCTGATATCCGAAATCATGTGCCATACCGCTTATTTTAACCAAGAGGATAATCACGATGGTATAAAATAATATGTTTAAAAGAATCTTCAATATGGTACTTATTACCTTCAAAGCCACTTGCGAAGAGGTTGATCTTGCCGCCATACAAACTGTCTCCTTTTTATGACCGTATTCCCATGCATATCGCAAGCTTGCTTGCGATACTGCTTAGATAAAAAGTGAAAAATGCCTTTTATCTCTCACATTAATTAACTTCCATAATAATGGGAAGTATCATAGGATTACGTTTCGTCTTCTTCCATAAGTAATCACTTAAGGAATCTTTGATTTCATTCTTCATCTTGCCCCAGTCTGTTGTATTCTTGCTAAGACACTTTTCCAAAGCATCACTGACAACATTCCTGGCTTCATCCATAAGGTTTTCTGATTCTCTGACATAGACAAAACCTCTGGATACAATGTCGGGACCTGAAAGCACCTGATTGGTATATTTCTCAAGGGTCACAACAACAATCAACAATCCGTTTTCGGACAGATGCTGTCTGTCGCGCAAAACAATATTTCCAACATCTCCAACACCCAAACCGTCTACGAAGATTCCCTGTGCCTGCACCTTTCCTGTAACTCCTGCATGCTCCTCGGATACTTCCAATACATCACCGGAAGATATAACAAAGACATTATCCTTGGGAACTCCCATAGTCTGGGCCAATTCTTTATGCTTAATCAAATGCCTGTATTCGCCGTGGATAGGTATTGCATATTTGGGCTTGGTAAGCGCATAAATAAGCTTAATTTCCTCCTGGCAGGCATGACCGGATACATGGGTATCCTGAAAGATTACCTTGGCACCTTTCATCGATAAATCATTAATTACTTTAAACACGGACTTTTCATTTCCGGGAATAGGCGTAGAACTAAATATTACTGTATCTCCTGGCTTAATTGATACTTTTTTATGAATAGACGCTGCCATTCTCGGAAGTGCCGCCATAACTTCTCCCTGGCTTCCGGTTGTGATTAACACAATCTTCTCGTCCGGGTAGCTCTTCATTTGCTCAATATCTATCATGATATTGTTTGGCATCGTAATATAGCCAAGTTCCGAAGCAGTTGCAATAATATTTACCATGCTTCTGCCCTCAATCACTACCTTCCTTTCGTATTTTTCCGCAGAATTTATAATCTGCTGGATGCGGTCTACGTTGGAAGCAAAGGTTGCTACAATAATACGGTTTTTACTGTTTTCTGCAAAGATATTGTCAAAGGTTTTACCTACTGTCCGCTCAGACATGGTATAACCCGGTCTTTCTACATTAGTACTTTCACACATAAGTGCTAATACACCCTTTTTGCCAAGCTCTGCAAACCGGGGTAAATCAATGGTACTGCCAAATACCGGTGTATAATCCACCTTAAAGTCGCCGGTATGCACAATAATTCCGGCCGGTGTAAAGATAGCAAGGGATGCTGCATCCGCAATGCTGTGGTTTGTACGGATAAATTCTATACGGAAACACCCCAGATTAATGGACTGCCCATATTTTATAACTTTTCTCTTGGTTGATTTTAACAGGTTATGCTCTTTTAACTTATTCTCAATAATACCGATAGTAAGTTTTGTTGCGTAAATAGGTACGTTAATATCTTTTAATACATAAGGTAATGACCCGATATGATCCTCGTGTCCGTGGGTTATTACAAAACCCTTAACCTTACTTATGTTTTCCTTCAGATAAGTGACATCTGGTATTACTAAATCAATTCCAAGCATATCATCTTCAGGAAAAGAGAGACCGCAGTCTACTACAATAATACTGTCCTCGTACTCAAAGGCAGTAATATTCATACCTATCTGTTCCAATCCGCCTAAAGGGATAATCTTAACTCCCTTTTTATTTGTGTTTTCTTCTTTCAAACAATGCACCTCCAATGGTTAATTATGTAATAAAGTCCATCATATTTAAAGTGCACAGAGTATTTAATTAGATATGAATTATCAGGATTATTCTTTTTTTCTTTCGGCTGCACAGTCCTTGCAATAGCCATACATCTTAACCTCATGATCCACTACTTCAAAGCCCATGGATTTTTGTATTTGGTTTTCAAGGTTGTCAAGCAAATCTCCCTGAAAAGTCAATACATTCCCACAGCTTAAACAAATCAGGTGATGATGATGATGGGCTTTCTTTTCCTCGTCCATATTTCCAATTTCATAACGGACATAACCATCTCCTAAATTCAGCTTATCAATAAGGTTTAATTCAGCCAACAATTGAATTGTTCTGTATACGGTAGCCAATCCAATATCCGGATTTTTCTCTTTTACGATTTCGTAGATTTCTTCAGCAGTTAAATGCTTATCCGGCCTCATTTCCAAGGCTTCCAATATATCAACCCGCTGCGTGGTAACCTTAAGGCCCTTTTCTTTTAACAGCATTTTAAACCGATCTTTTTTATCAGGCATTTCCAATCACCTTTCCGCTTCCATAGATAAGTAATAATATCGCTGAAAACCAATCCTCTAACTAAAAACCTGCACCTCTATATCTTTCTCATTACATTCTTTTTATATTTCATTAATTTTTATAACTTTTGTCACATTTCAATGTGACTGCACATATTAATATGATACTTTTCATCTTATGACTCAAATTCAACGTCTTCTAACAGTTCTTCAAAGATATCTGCTATCAGATTCAATTCCTCTTCCTCTTCTACTATCGTATACAGAGAGGACTCCTCTCCGTCTGCGGACATATCTTTCAGTATATACGCCACACCGTCGTCACCCTCACCCTGTGAGTCTGTAACCAGTAAATAGGTATACCCATTTAATTTTGTCTGCTCAATTACATAAAAGGTAACTTCTTCATTATCGTCTGTAATAAAGGTCACCAAATTCTTATGTTCTTCCATCTCAACCTCTTTCGTGAATATCAAACTTTGATTTGGTATTCCTGAATACGCAACCTTTTCAATAATTTACACTAGCTCCCATGGCATAAATCGTCTGCTTGCAGATGATTTACTGCCTCAAATCAGGATGTGAATTATGCTTTTCAGTAAT
Source organism: Anaerocolumna xylanovorans DSM 12503 (assembly GCF_900143645.1). Classification (GTDB taxonomy): domain Bacteria; phylum Bacillota; class Clostridia; order Lachnospirales; family Lachnospiraceae; genus Anaerocolumna; species Anaerocolumna xylanovorans. The sequence goes on from NZ_FRFD01000016.1 coordinate 73,852, forward strand.
TCACACTGGCTCCCATGGCATAAATCGTCTGCTTGCAGATGATTTACTGCCTCAAATCAGGATGTGAATTATGCTTTTCAATCATTCACACTGGCTCCGACAGATTGAACTTGGCTTTGTTACTTAGATAATCCAAATATCCCTGAAGTATCAAAATCGCAGCCAGCTTATCAACTACCGCTTTTCTATCTTCTCTTTTTACATTACCAAGTATTAAAGTCTGGCTGGCGGCAACTGTAGTAAGCCTTTCGTCCCAGAGTACCACAGGAAGCCCGGTTCTTCGCTCCAGCATCTCTTTGAATTCTTCTGACTTTATAGCACGCTCACCAATTGTATTATTCATATTCTTAGGATATCCCAAGACAATACGATCAACCTTGTATTCCTTAATCAATTCTTCTATTCTGGCTAAGGTCTGTCTTAATTTATTTTCCTGCTTGCGGTTAATTGTTTCAATACCTTGTGCTGTTATTAACAGCTCATCACTAATTGCAACTCCTACTGTTACAGAGCCATAATCCAATCCCATAATTCTCATATTGTGAAAATTCTATTATACATAAGCCTGTATAATAATCCTTCCTGCTTATTGTCCGCGATGCACAAAAAAACATACGGTCTGCCACGATTTATTTCAGATTACGGTCAATGTAATCATTGAGTAACTGTTCCAGAATTTCATCACGTTCTACTTTCATAATCAAACTTCTGGCACCCTTATGATTCGTTATGTAGGTCGGGTCCCCGGACATAATATATCCTACTATTTGATTTACCGGATTATAGCCTTTCTCCGTCATGGCTGTATATACGGTAGAAATAATCTCTCGTACGGATATCTCATTCTCTTTCTGAACCTTAAAAAACTGTGTATTGTTCATCTCCTGCATAACTTCACGTCCTTTGCTGATACTGTTTCGCACAATGTATTTACTTATATATTAATATAAAATGGCGCAAATTTCAATCCATACTTTCACAAATCATAATTTCTTTGTTAAGAACTTCCTTTACTGTCACCAAAAGTATGCTGTTTATCAGGCTTTCCTCTGATTTTACTGCCAGCTTTAAATATCTTTCGTTATGGCCTACCTGGTATTTTATACCATCAATAACAACCTCTTCTTCCACCAAAAGCTTTTCCTTATTCCCGATAAATAGCTTCTGGTATTCCTCTGCCATTTTTTCTCCCAGGGATATCAGGGCATTGCTGCGTTCTGCCTTTTTATCCTCCCTTACCTGCTCTGCCATAAGAGCTGCTTTTGTGCCCTTTCTGGGTGAGAATTTAAAAATATGCATTTTTGAAAACGCAACCTTTTGTAAGAATTCTGTTGTGTCTTTGAATTCTTCCTCGGTTTCTCCCGGGAAACCAACAATAACATCTGTTGTAATAGCAGGATTCTTAAAATACTTTCTAATCAGACAACACTTTTCATAGTATTCTCCGCTTGTATATTTCCGGTTCATTCTCTCAAGAGTGCTGTCACAGCCGCTTTGCAGGGACAGATGAAAATGAGGGCAGAAGGTTCTTAAATCTGCCAGTTCCTTGACAAAACTTTCTGTTACAATCCTTGGTTCAAGAGAACCCAACCTGATTCTTTCAAGTCCTTTCAAGGAATCAAGCTCTTTTATCAAGTCAAGAAGATGGTAATTGTCACTGATATTAATGTTATCAAAATCTATCCCGTAAGAAGAAAGATGAATTCCGGTCAACACGATTTCTTTGTAGCCTTTTTCCACCAGATTCTTTGCTTCCTTCATGATTGACTCTGTTCCCCGGCTTCTTACTCTTCCTCTGGCATAGGGTATGATACAATAGGAGCAGAATTGGTTGCAGCCATCCTGGATTTTTATATAAGCTCTGGTTTTTTCGGATATATCAAGTATTTCAAGTTCCTCATACTCTAAAGGCTTTGAAACATCGATGATACTATCTATAGTATTGTCATCTATATAGGCTTTTAATATCTTTATGATATCTTTTTTTCTGTTATTTCCTACCACTATGTCAATGGCTTCATCTTCTTTTAGCTGCTCTCCTGCTGCCTGGGCATAACAGCCTACTGCGATAACAATAGCATTATCATTTATTTTTCTGGCTTTGTGCAGCATCTGGCGGGATTTACGGTCTGCTATATTGGTTACAGTACAGGTATTTACCACATAAACATCTGCCCGTTCGTGAAATTCAACCACTTGAAAGCCATCTTCTTCAAATAATTTTTTTATTCCTTCCGTTTCATAGGAATTCACCTTACAGCCCAAGGTAAGAAATGCTGCTGTTTTGGCGTTATCATCCCTGTTTTTTTGAATCTCCATTTATATCCTTTCCTGACTTTCGATTCAGCAGGCATATAACTGCAATCTTTGCTGCTTTCGTGCAAAGTGTCCTCGTCCATGCTTTTTTTTATTTACTTTGTATATTGACTTTTAAAAACCTAAATTGTAGTATATATGTGTAGTAAAGATATGAAAATTATCCTAGCAAAATCCATAATAAAGGAGGAGTTATAATGAAAACAGTTAAAATCTCTCTTAATTCAATTGATAAGGTTAAATCCTTTGTAAATGATGTAACAAAGTTTGATTCTGATTTTGATTTAGTGTCCGGCAGATACGTAATTGATGCGAAATCCATCATGGGTATTTTCAGTTTGGACTTATCCAAACCAATTGACTTAAATATTCACAATGAAGAAAGCGTTGATAAGATTCTTAGCATTTTAAGCCCTTACATCGTTGAATAATGAAGTTAAGAGTTACTTAATGAGGATACAGCATTTGTATCCTCTTTTTTATCTTATAGAAAATTACGCTCTATAAGATAAAAAGCCCTCCGGGCAGGATGCACATGATGCGCCAGGGAAGTTGTCACTGCGTGACGGCGTATCAGCGCCAGAGTCTGGCTTGCCAGACTCTTTTTTGTCATCCAATACCTTTCTACCGGTACTTTACTTAACCATGATCACTTCATCAGTCTCAAGAGCTGTTTTTACCAATTCTTCTATTTTTTCTTCCAATAATTTCTCCGAATGACGGATTACCTTTGTACTTGGCTTTGTCACAGGGTGCTTTGCCACAAATATGGTACAGCAGTCCTCATAGGGCAGAATTGATGTCTCATAGGTATTAATCTTTTCAGAAATATTTACAATATCCTGCTTATCAAAGGCAATTAAAGGACGGTATACCGGCATAGTGCAGACCTCATTGGTGGCTGAAAGGCTATGAAGGGTCTGACTGGCAACCTGCCCGATACTTTCCCCTGTTATCAGCCCAAGGCAGCCTGATTCCTCCGCTATGGTCTGTGCGATCCTCATCATATAACGCCTCATAATAATCGTCAGCTCTTCATGAGGGCATTTCTCATAGATATAGAGCTGAATATCCGTAAAGTTTATAACATGAAGCTTTATAGGCCCTGTATAGCGTGATATAAGCTTTGCCAGATCCACTACCTTCTCTTTGGCACGCTCACTGGTATAAGGCGGCGCATGAAAATATACTGCATCAATGGAAACGCCTCTCTTAGCAACCATATATCCTGCAACGGGACTGTCAATTCCTCCCGAAAGCAAAAGCATTGCTTTTCCGCTTGTTCCAACGGGCATACCGCCAGGACCCGGAATGACTTCCGAATACACATAAGAGCGTGTTCTGACCTCAACCATAATCCGAACCAAAGGATTGTGCACGTCCACCTTAAGTTCAGGAAAACGGTCCAAAAGGTAACCGCCCATATCCATACACATTTCAGGAGTAGTAAGCGGGTAATTCTTATCCGCTCTTTTTGCTTCCATTTTGAAAGTAAAATTCCGGTCGGGATATCTTTCTTCAACATAATTACCCACAGCAGTTTTTAACTCTTCCCAGTCAATTGTATCTATTATCATAACCGGACATATCCAGGCTATTCCAAATACCCTTTTAAGGGCTTCTACGGTCTCTTCGTAGTCATAATCCTCGGGGCATTCTATATAGATTCTCCCCTGTTCCTTGGTAACCAGATAATTTCCAAGCTCTTTTAGAGCATTTTTTATCTGATCCCGCAAGGCATTTTCAAACAGATATCTGTTGTTGCCCTTAATCCCTATTTCTGCATATTTTATCAAAAAAGCTTTGTACATGCCATCCTCTTTCCTGAATACTCAATCTTTGATTGGGTATTCATTATATCCATGTTTGGAGATATCCATATCTCTAACTTTTCTTTTCAAAGTTATCTTCTGCTGTATTTACGCAAAACCGGAACCAGTTCTTTTAAGACATCAATTGTTCTGTCAATTTCTTCTCTGGCTGTAAATCCCGAAAAACTAAACCGAAGGGTGGAATCCAAAAGGTCCTTTCTGATTCCCACTGCCTTTAGGGTTCCGCTAAGGCCCGGATGATTGGAAGCACAGGCCGAACCTGCCGAAACATATATTCCTTTATCCTCCAGTGCATGAAGCAGCACCTCGCTCTTGAGTCCTTCAAAGCTAATGCTGACAATATGAGGAGCCGTACTCTTTATATCTTCTCCGATGCAATTTGCATAAGTTCCTTCTATTTCTCCCACCCGGGAAACAAAATGCTCTTTTAACTCATAGAGCCTTTGTATTCTTTCTTCCTGTTCCAAAAAGCATTCTTTGACTGCCTGTCCAAGTCCTGCAATTCCGGGTACATTTTCCGTACCGGAACGCATACCTTTTTGCTGCCCTCCCCCAAAGAGTATGGGCTTTATCTTAACCTTGCTGTTTACATATAGAAATCCAATGCCTTTTGGTCCGTGTATTTTATGCCCGCTGGCAGACATAAGGTCTATCCCTTCTCTTGCCGGGTAAATTTTATATTTTCCAAAAGCCTGTATGGCATCTGCATGTATATAAACAGATGGATTTTTTTCTTTGATTTTGCGGCTAAGTTCACTGATAGGCAAAACAGAGCCAACTTCATTATTGACATACATAAGGGAAACCAGTATGGTATCCTCACATACCGCCTCTAACAGCTCCTCTTCCTTTACCCTTCCCATGGAATCTACCGGTATATAGCTTACTCTGTAACCATTTTCCTCCAGAAAAAACAGGGGATTATGTACCGAAGGATGCTCTATCATGGTTGTGATAATGTGGTTTCCTCTTCTTTTTAAAGCCAGAGCCGTTCCAATAACAGCCAGATTGTTGCTCTCTGTTCCGCCGGAGGTAAAGATAATCTCTCTCCGGTCTGCTTTTAAGTTCTTTGCTATGATTTCTGCTGCTTCCTTTACATACTTTTCAGCCTTAACCCCCATGCCATGCATGGAAGAAGGGTTCCCATACTCAAATTCCAGAGTATCTGACATAATCTTTCTTACCGAATCGTAAGGTCTTGTAGTTGCCGCATTATCCAAATAAATTTCCATGTTAATCTCTTTCGTCACTTTCCATTTTCATCATTAAGAGAGAAAGTGCTGTAAGTCCAGCCGTCTCCGTTCTTAAAATCCTTTTTCCTAAAGTAATGGGGATAAAGCCGTTAAGCCCTGCCTCCTCTACCTCTTTTTCCTCAAATCCCCCTTCGGGACCTATAAAAACACCAACGTTATCTGTCTGCTTTATCTTATCAAGTGTTTCCCTTGTAAAGGGCATTCCTTTTTCATTCTCATAGGGCATCAGTTTCATATCCAGGTCTTTTGCATAGTCCAGAGCTTTCCTAAAGCTATAAACTCCCGTAATCCTTGGTATAATGCCTCTTCCTGACTGCTTTGCGGCGCTCACCGATATTGCCTGCCAACGTTCCAGCTTCTTTTGCTCTTTCTTGGAATCTTCTAATTTCACAACAGTCCTGCCCGTCATTACCGGAATAATCTCATATACTCCAAGCTCTACCGCCTTCTGTATAATCAATTCCATTTTATCTTTTTTGGGCAGCCCTTGAAAGAGGTAAATCTTACCTCCCAGTTCGGTATCCGTATTCTTCTCTTCTTCTACAGAGAATACCACTCTATTGCTTTGTATGTCAAGAATACTGCAATAATAATCCTTGCCTTCTCCATTACAAAGAACAGCCTTTTCGCCTGTTTTCATTCGAAGGACATTCTTTATATGGTTGACATCCTCTCCTGTAAGAGTGATATTCCCATCCTGTATTTGATTATTTTCCACGTAAAAACGGTGCATATTCTATCATAACCCTTCTGCAAAAGGGTGTTTTGCTATAATGGATACCCAGTCACCCATTTCCTCCACAGCCAGAACCTCAAACCCATTTGCCTTTACAGCAGTAAGTACCTGCTCTTTCTTCATGTTAATAATACCGGAACTGATAAAAAGTCCGCCGTATTTTAAATGCATACCGATTTTCCCGGACAGCGGAATAATAATGTCTGCTAAAATATTTGCTACAACGATATCATACTTTTCAAATCCTACTGTTTCTTTTAAATTATCATCGGATATAATATCTCCGCTTAAAAAAGCCACCTTTTCCTCTGATATCTTATTAACAGCTCTATTCTCTATGGAAGTCTCTACCGCATGAGGGTCAATATCCGTACCAAGAACCTTCTTAGCCCCAAGCCTTGATGCAATAATGGAGAGTATACCGCTGCCGCTGCCTACATCCAATACCTCCATACCAGGCGTCAGGTACTTTTTCAGTGCCAGAATACAGAGCTTGGTCGTCTCATGGGAACCAGTCCCAAAAGCAGTACCCGGATCCAGTTCTATTACGATATCTCCGTCTTTTTTATCGTTAAGTTCTTCCCAAGTGGGCTTTATCACGATATTATCATCCAAACGAAAAGGCTTAAAATAGGTCTTCCAGTTATTAATCCAGTCCGTATCCTCTGTTTCGGATATTTCTATTTCTCCGGAACCCGTATCAACAAATTGGGACAGCTCACTAAGGCCTTCCTTTACAGAACGGATAACCTCTTTCGCATTATCCCCTTCTTCCAGATAAAAACTGATAAAAGCTTCTTTGTTATCTGTGTCAAGTTCCGGCAGGATATCTATAAACAATTCCTTGCGTTCTCTTTCGGTGATCGGTACATTGTCTTTGATTTCAAGGCCCTCGATTCCTAAGTCCATTAACATGTCACTTACCAGCTCAACTGCCTCCGTTACGGTCTTAAGAGTTAGCTTTACCCACTTCATACCTTTTCTCCTGACTGCTTAAATGCTTTTGTTTCCAAAACTTTATTTATCTTTTCCAAAAAGCTTTCTCTTGCCTTTTTCTTTATCTTTCTCTGCTTCATGGCTTTCCGGTTCGGCTTTGCCTTCCATTGATTCCTCAAATTTTTGCAGGATGTCTTTTTGTTCTGCTGTAAGCTTTGCGGGAACCTGTACTACAAGAGTTACATAATGGTCGCCTCTGACCTGCTTATTACGCAGAGTGGGTATTCCCTTTCCGCGAAGCCTTACCTTCGTATCTGTTTGTGTTCCCGGTTTTACATTATACAGTACATCACCGTCAACCGTACTAATCTTTACATCACCGCCCAAAGCAGCCCTGGCAAAGGATATCGGTGCTGTTGAGAAAATGTCATACTCCTGCCTTTGGAAGATCGGATGACGTGATACGGTAACTTCCACTAACAAATCACCGCGTTCTCCGCCGTTTGTTCCAGGTTCACCCTTTTCTCTGATACGGATACTCTGCCCGTTATCAATACCGGCAGGAATGGATACCTGAATCTTCTTCTTTCTGGTCACATATCCTGATCCGTAGCATACACTGCACTTATCCTTAATCACCTTTCCGCTTCCGTTACAGTCAGGACAGGTCTGCACATTCCGTACCATACCAAAGAGTGACTGCTGTGTATATACTACCTGTCCCTTTCCGCCGCACTTCTTACAGGTCTCAGTGCTGGTTCCCGGTTTTGCTCCCGATCCATGGCAAGTGGTACATTCTTCTTTTAAATTCAGATCCAGCTCTTTATCCGTACCGGTTACCGCTTCTTCAAAGGTAATCCTTACAGCCGCACGGACATTAGGCCCTTTCATCGGTCCGCTGCTGGTTCTTCTGCTTCTGCCGCCGCCGAATAAATCTCCGAAGATATCTCCAAAGATATCTCCCATATCCATATTGGTAAAATCAAATCCGCCTGCTCCACCGGCACCGCCATCAAAGGCAGAGTGTCCGAACTGGTCATACTGCCTTCTTTTTTCCGCATCACTTAAAACAGCATAGGCTTCCGAAGCTTCTTTAAATTTAATCTCTGCTTCTTTATCTCCCGGATTAGCATCGGGATGATATTTTTTCGCAAGCTGTCTATAAGCCTTCTTTATTTCATCGTCCGCTGCGGTCTTTGAAATCCCCAACACTTCGTAATAATCACGTTTATCTGCCATACTATTATCCATCCTCCTAAACCCATGTAGCTGTGTGATCCAGCTTCGCCGGACACACTCTCTATATCGAGAAATAGGCAGTCCTTCGACTGCCTATTTTAATTATCTGCATTTTCGCCTGATTCGACAAGTCAAATCATATTTTAATGAATTATCCCGGAATCGTCAAGCAAAAACTTACACTTCTTTGTAATCGCCGTCAACTACATCGTCTCCGTAAGTGCTTCCTGCTTCTGCACTTCCTGTACCGCCCTGTGCTCCTGACATATCAGGTGCCGGACCGCCCTGGGACTGTTCATACAGTTTAGCAAATAAAGCCTGGGCGCTTTCCATTAATTTTTCCTTGGCAGCTTTGATATCGGCAACTTCACCTTCAGACATTACTTCCGGATTGGATTTCTGGATTAAATCCTTTAAGTGGTTTAAGTCAGCCTCAACCTTGGTCTTATCTTCCGCATTAATCTTATCGCCAACTTCATTTATTGCCTTTTCTGTCTGGAATACCATGGAATCCGCATCATTTCTTACTTCTACAGCTTCCTTACGCTTCTTATCCTGTGCTTCGTATTCAGCAGCTTCTTTTACTGCCTTGTCGATATCAGAATCGGAAAGGTTCGATCCGCCTGTAATGGTGATGTGCTGTTCTCTTCCTGTTCCCAGATCCTTTGCAGATACATTCAGGATACCGTTGGCATCAATATCAAAGGTAACTTCAATCTGAGGAACACCTCTTCTTGCCGGTGGAATTCCATCCAGACGGAATTGTCCAAGGCTCTTGTTGTCTTTGGCAAACTGTCTTTCACCCTGTACAACATTGATATCAACTGCACTCTGGTTATCGGAGGCTGTTGAGAATGTCTGGCTCTTCTTGGTAGGGATGGTTGTATTTCTCTCAATTAATCTGGTAGCTACACCGCCCATTGTCTCAATACTTAAGGACAGAGGAGTTACATCCAGAAGAAGAATATCTCCTGCACCGGCATCTCCGGCTAATTTACCGCCCTGAATGGAAGCACCGATAGCAACACATTCATCCGGATTTAATGTCTTGGAAGGTTCCTGACCGGTTAACTGTCTAACCTTATCCTGAACCGCAGGCGTACGGGTAGAACCGCCTACTAAGAGTACTTTCTTAAGCTCGGAAGCTGTAAGTCCGGCATCTCTTAATGCATTCTGAACAGGAACGGTAGTTCTTTCAATTAAATCATGTGTCAGCTCATCAAATTTTGCTCTGGTTAAGTTCATGTCAAAGTGCTTAGGACCTTCTGCTGTTGCGGTAATAAAGGGCAGATTTATGTTTGTTGTAGTAGCAGAGGATAATTCCTTCTTAGCCTTTTCAGCAGCTTCTTTTAATCTCTGAAGTGCCATCTTATCCAGACCTAAATCTACCCCTTCTGCTTTCTTGAATTCTTCAATCATATATCTGGTGACTCTTTCATCGAAGTCATCACCGCCCAATCTGTTATCACCGGAAGTAGCCAATACTTCGATAACACCGTCACCGATTTCAATGATGGATACATCGAAGGTACCGCCTCCTAAGTCATATACCATAATTTTCTGCTCATGTTCGTTATCGAGGCCATATGCCAAAGCTGCTGCTGTGGGCTCGTTGATAATTCTCTTAACATCAAGTCCCGCAATCTTACCGGCATCCTTTGTTGCCTGTCTTTGTGCGTCGTTAAAATAAGCAGGAACAGTAATAACAGCTTCTGTTACTTTCTCGCCTAAATAACTTTCTGCATCTGCTTTTAATTTCTGAAGAATCATCGCAGATATTTCCTGTGGTGTATACTTCTTATCATCAATGGTAACCTTGTAATCTGTTCCCATATGTCTCTTGATAGAAGAAATTGTTTTATCTGAATTCGTAACAGCCTGACGCTTAGCAGGCTCACCAACTAATCTTTCTCCTGTTTTTGTGAAAGCAACTACAGAGGGAGTTGTTCTTACTCCTTCGGTATTCGCGATAACGACGGGTTTACCGCCTTCCATTACTGCAACACATGAGTTTGTAGTACCTAAATCGATTCCTATTATTTTACCCATGATTTGTTCCTCCTTCTATAATATAGGTTATTTGTTTCTATTATGTTTGTTAATCTTTCTATTTATGAAAGTGAATCAATGGTGATTCGCTTAAATAAGTCTGTTTGTTTTAGTTCACAACTTTAACCATGCTGTGTCTGATAACGGCATCCCTGTAGGTATATCCCTTCTGGAATTCTTCTGCTACCAGGTTCTCTCCCTGCTCAGGGTCTTCCGCATGCATTACTGCATTGTGGAAATTCGGGTCGAACGGCTTTCCGACTGCGTCAATGGGTTTTAATCCTGCATCGGAGAGAGCTGCAAACATCTGCTTGTAAATCTTTTCAATTCCCTGTGCAAATGCGCCTTCCCTTTCTTCCTCTGATATGGCACCCAGGCCCCGTTCAAAATTATCAATAACCGGAAGAATCTTTTCAATAATATCTCTTGCACCAATTTCAAACATCTGGGTTTTTTCTCTTTCGGAACGTTTTCTGAAATTATCAAATTCCGCCATAGTGCGTATCAGCCTGTCATTTAGTTCGTCGATTTTTAAATCCTTTTTATCTTTTTTTTCTTTTTTCTCTTTTTTAAAAAAAGACTTTCCGGATTTCTGACCTTCCTTAGAAGACTCTTCGGAATCTTCTTCCATGTCTTCCTCTGAATTCTCTTCTGTCATTTCTATATCAGATTCTTCGAAAGCAGTGCCGGCTTCTGTACCATTTGCCTCTTTCGTTTCCTCAGTATCCACCTTATTTTCTGTATTTATGTCCTTTTCCTCCATGGTTTCATCCATTGAATTCTTTTTATCTTCCACTTACTTAAACCACCTTTCCTTCTCTTAGGTCTTTTTCTTAAATATATCATCCAATTGCCCCATTAGGGTATGCAATATATTTACGACTCTTTCATAGTCCATGCGTTTCGGTCCTATAATACCAATCTTTCCATAAACGCCCTCTTCTATCTCATAGGTAGCGGTAACAACGGAACAGTCCTTCATTGCATGAACAGATGTCTCACTTCCGATGTAGACCTGTATCTCACCGGATTCCATAGGATCTAATTTATTGTTTATAATTTCAGATAACTGTTCTTTTTCTTCCAGTGTATCAATCAGTTCCATTACCTTATCTACATTATTTAGTTCCGGGTACTTTAAAATATTGGTAGCACCGCTGGTATATATCTCAACTTCCTCTTCTTCACTGATGGCCTCTGCCACCACATCCAATATATGGCTTATCAGTTTGCTATAGTCCCCTGCCTGCTCCTTCATCTTTTGTATAAGAGACATGTTAATTTCTGCAAGATCCAGTCCCTGAAGGAAAGTGTTAAATACAATATTCAATTTTAATATAATTTCTTTATCCAGACATTCAGTTACTTCAATAATCTTATTTTTGACAACATTACCCTCAATAAGGATAACAGCCAAAATATGTGAGGTATCCACCTCGGTGAGCTGGATGAATTTTACCTTCTTGCTGCGATACTGGGGTTTTGTCACCAATGTGGTATAGTTTGTATTGTCTGCCAAAAGTCTTGCCACCTGTTTTAACAATTGATCCAGCTTACCAGCCTTCTCTAATATCAGCTCCTTCATATCCTCTACTTCGTGAGTCTTTTCCACCAGCAGTGTATCCACATATAAGCGATAGCCTTTATCCGAAGGAATACGTCCTGCTGAGGTATGCGGTTGAATGATATACCCTAATTCCTCCAAGTCTGCCATCTCGTTACGTATGGTAGCTGAGCTGAGATTCAAATCGGTGTATTTCGATATTGTTCTTGACCCCACCGGTTCTCCTGTTTCCAGATAATTGCGGATAATAGCCTGTAATATCTTCAATTTTCTTTCGTCCAGTCCCATTGAATCCCTCCTGCTCTTTTGATTGTTAGCACTCGCTTGGGTAGAGTGCTAATATCTTTATACATAAAATAGCACTTAACATTTATTTTGTCAAGTGCTATTTTCAAATTTTTCATGGGATTTTATTCGTATTTTTACAGTATATTTTCAATAATTTGCTTCGCGTATTTACTCTTTATCCTCATCAATTAAAAACCTTGCCATAACCGTATTGCTTAAATCAATTCCTCTGTTTGTCAGGTAAACCCTGTCACCGTTCTCCTTTAACAATTCTTCTTTTATAGAACGGTCCAGTTCTTTCTTATATATACTATCAAGATCCACATGAAATTTTTTCCGGAAGTCTGCTTTGCTGATTCCTTTCATAAGACGAAGTCCAAGAAACATATATTCCTCCATCTGCTGCTTTACGCTAAGCTTTTCCTGCTCTTTATCCGTTAAGGAATGGTTTCCTGCATTTTTTATATATTCCTCCAGCTTGTCTTCCTTGCGAAACCTGGTGTTTTCTATCAAAGAGGAAGCTCCTAAACCCAATCCGAGATAATTTTCCCTTATCCAGTAGGAATTATTGTGACGGCACTCTCTTCCTTCCTTTGCATAATTGGAAATCTCATAATGCAGATACCCTCTTTTCCTAAGATACTGCTCTGTTTCCCAATACATCTGCCTATCCAGCTCTTCTTCAAATGGAAGGGAACCATACCTGTTGTAAAAAGGGGTTCCTTCTTCCAGTATCAGACTATAGGCGGAAATGTGCTCCGGTTCTAAATCCGCTACCTTTTTTAAGGTAGACATCCAGTTCTTAAGACTCTGCCCCGGCAGGGAGGACATCAAATCCACGTTAATGTTATCAATTCCAAGCTCCCTGGCAAGATGATAATTTTCGGCAAATGTTTCATAGGTATGAATTCTTCCAAGCAGCTTTAGCTCCTCATTATCTGCTGACTGAAGCCCCATACTGATGCGGTTGATTCCTGCCCTCTTTATAGTAAGAAGCTTCTCCCTGCCGGCTGTACCCGGGTTGGCTTCAATGGTTATCTCTGCAGATTCATCAAAAGAAAAGGTATTTCTTACTGCTTCCATTATCCTGGCAATGCTTTCCGTACACAGGCTTGTGGGAGTACCTCCTCCTATAAATACAGTCTTAACAAGATAGCTGCAAGCCCATTCTTTATAGCTGTCAATTTCTTTTATTAGGGCATTCACATATCTGTCTTTTGTAGCCGTATCGGCAGCAGCAGAGAGAAAATCGCAATAAAGGCATTTTCTTTCGCAAAAGGGGATATGCAGGTACAGACCTAAATTTTTCTTATCATTCAATGTTCATACCTCCTTACTTTTCTCTGCTGTCAGCCATATCATTTATTATACCCTTTAACTGCAGTTCAATGACAAATACACCCTCCTCCAGCCATGCGCTGATAGAAGCTTTTTGTTTTTCTGCCAAAAGCTTTGCAATGGTAAGGCCCAGGCCGGAACTTCCCCTGCTTCTGGTGGCATCTCCGGTATAAAACCGGTTAAAAATCAAATCCAAATCTTCTTCCTTCATGTCCTTCTGATCATTTCGAAACTGAATGCAGCAAGCGCTGTCTTTGCTTTCCTGCCGTATTTCAAAAAAGCTATTGCTGAACTTTAAGGCATTTTGTATCAGATTCGTAAGTATTCTGTTAAACTGTACCTTGTCGGCAGCAACAAAGAATTCTTTTTCCTCCAGTTCAACCGTTACCTGAATTCCCTTCTCCTCGAATTCCCGGTAAAAAGCCAGCACGGTCTCGCGGATAGCTGCCTGAACTAAAACCACTGTCAATGTAATGGGATAGCTTTCCCCTTCCATTCTGGAAAGATCATAAAAGTTCTCAATCAGGCTCTTAAGCCCTCTTGCTCTTTTCCCGATAATCTCAAGATACTCTGCCTTTTCAGCCTCTGAAACATCCTTATCCTGCAGCAAATCAAGGTACCCAAGTATTGAGGTCAAGGGGGTTCTTAAATCATGGGAGATATTCTCAATCTCGCTGCGTATTCCTTTTTCCCTTCGCTGCAGATGTATTCTTTCCTGCTGTCTTGATTGGTAAATACAGTTTATGCGGATTAGAAGCTTCTCAATGTAACGGCTTGTATCGGGGCTTTTTAGCTGCCTGTTTTCTTCCGGCTGCTCCTCGATTTCATCCATCTGTATGATAATGGACTTAAGCGCCCGTATCAATGTGAACAAAGTTACAGCCGGTATGATACCAATGATACATAATCCTATTCCCAAATAAATCATATCTGCCGCACCTTCCTTCTTTCTTCCGCTTTCCCGGGTTCCTGCTTACCCTTACTATTTGATTTCCCTCTTATTAAATATCAGGTACCCGGCCAGAACAACCAATACCATCTGAATAATGCCTGCCATCCAGTAATAATATACCGTTCTTTCATTCCACTTAAGAATAATTTCCAGCTTATCAAAATCAAATTCCATGTTATTAATCAGATTCCAGGGTAAAATCTCAGCCAGTTTATGAAAAACTTCAAACTTCATCCCCAGCATATTAGATACCAGAGGGAGCGCCAGCAATAATCCCAAGGTTGCCGCAATTGCATTTCCCATACTGTCAAACAAGAAAATAAAGCAATTGCTGGCACCTACTGCAAATATGAAAAGCGGAAAACAAAACAGGGTTGTTTTTAGAAGCAGTGCAATACTTTCGGCTCCTGAATTTTCCAGCAGCAGACAGGCACTTGCTACATGGATACCTGTAATTGCGGCAAAGGCAATAACAGCATAAATCATCTCTGTTATAAGCTTTCCAAAATATATAGTTCCCCGTGAGATGCCATAGGAAATGCTGTTCTTCATGGTACGGTTGCCATACTCGTTGCCAAATATCATGGATGCTATCGCAATACACAACAGGTATACGACTGCAAAACTTGCATACAGGTTCGAAATAGAGAATTTGGTAGTTGCATAGGGGAATTTCGCATCCGCGTGTTTTACCACTGCCAAGACCACATTGGAACTTACCATTAACAAAGAACACATACCTATAAAGAGATAGGTGCTCATTCTATGAGCGATGCGGTAAAACTCACTTTTCATATATTGTTTCATCAACATTACCTCCTACCAGCTGCATGAAATAATTCTCAAGACTCATCTCCTTCAGACCAATCGAGCTTAATCCGATACCATTTTGCACAGCCATCTGGCTGACTATCTCCGGCTGATTAAGATATTCATAAATATGAATGCTGTAATCCGAGGTCACCTTATATGCATGGCAGCCTAACTTTATTTCTAAGAGTGCAGCCAAGCGTTCTGCCTTATCCACCTTAACCTCCAGATATTTGCTGCATTCTGCGGACAGCTCTTCCTCTGACAGCTGCTTTATTAGTTTCCCCTGGTCAAGAAAGCCGTAAAAAGTTACAAGATTTGATAATTCGGATAGTATATGGCTTGAAATCAGCATGGTAATCTTCTTTTCCTGGTTCAATTTAAGCAAGAGATTTCGTATTTCCACAATTCCGAAGGGATCCAGTCCGTTGATAGGTTCATCTAACAGCAAAATCTCCGGTTTGTTCATCAATGCCAGGGCTAGCCCAAGCCTTTGCTTCATACCCAGGGAAAATTGTGAGAACTTCTTATTCCCTGTATCCAGCAGACTAACCTCCTTAAGTGCTTCCTGCACGCACCGCTTTCCAGGTATTCCTCTTTGTATCCGATAGTATTCCAGATTCTGCTCCGCCGTCATATCGGAATAAAAGCCAGGCTCTTCAATGATAGCCCCGATTCTTTTTCTTCCTTTGCTTAATCCTTCATAAGAACTTTCTCCAAACAGAGCGATATTTCCTTCTGTCTGAAATGCCTGACCGGTCAATATTCTTAGCAAAGTCGTCTTGCCCGCACCGTTTTTTCCTACTAACCCGTAGATATTCCCCCTTTTTAATTTAAAGTTGATATCATCTAAGGCCTTTGTATCCTTATACTGCTTCGACAGTTTTCTGGCTTCTGCAATAACTTCTGCCATTATTTATCCCCTTTCCTTTTCAATTATTATAAAAACAGTATAGCAAAGAGGATTAAAGATGTACTTAACCAAAGTTAAAGAAAGTATAAAGATGAAGAAATTCTTTATTTGTTATCAATCTTAAATCCAATACCCCAGACAGTCTTAATATAGCTGTCATCATCAAATTCCTTTATCTTTTTGCGGATATTACTGATATGTACATTGATGGTATTATCCTCACCGTAATAGCCGGCATTCCATACTTCACTGTATAATTGTTCCTTGGAATAAACAAGGTCCGGGTGTTTCAACAAAAAATATAAAATATCAAACTCGTAGGCAGTAAGAACAACCGGATTCCCCTTAACCAGAACCTCCCTTGACGAAGGCTTTAGAATCAGTTGTTTCAGTATATAATCTGTTCCCGCCGCATTAGGAGGTGACAGCCTGCTCCTTCGAAGAAGTGCCTCCACCCTTGCCAGAACCTCTTCCCGCTCAAAAGGCTTTGTCATATAATCATCTGCTCCGGCCTTTAATATTCTCACCTTATCCTCCAACGAGCTTCTGGCGGATATTACAAGAACCGGTACAGTGGAATGTTCACGTATATGGGCAATTAGCTCTTCTCCCGTAATACCGGGTATCATCAGGTCCAATATAATCAGATCAAAGGTATCCATAGACAGTAACAGTTTGGCTTCCGTTCCGGAAAAAGCACCGAACGCCGTATATTTTTCCTTTTCCAGATACCTCCTTATTATCAGGTTGATATCCTCATCATCTTCTACCACCAATATTTTAACTTCCAAGACTTTTCCTCCTTCCTAACCGATGCTTTTCTCTTATTGCCGCATTCCTGATAAAGCCTTATGAAAAAAACTCTTCTGCTTAAAGTTAACAGCAAAAGAGTTTTATTTTCCACACTACCCCGTGCATTTCGCAAGTTTACTTGCGAAACTGCCTAAATCAATAGTGAAAAATGTTTTTTATTTTTCACATTAATCCTCATCCAGCTTTAATACACTCATAAAGGCCTTCTGCGGTATCTCTACGTTACCAATCTGACGCATACGCTTCTTGCCTTCCTTTTGCTTTTCTAACAGTTTCTTCTTACGGGTAATATCACCGCCATAACACTTGGCAAGCACGTCTTTTCTCATGGCTTTCACAGTTTCTCTGGCAATTATCTTGCTGCCGATTGCTGCCTGAATGGGGATTTCAAACAGCTGCCTTGGGATTTCCTCCTTCAGTTTTTCACACATTTTCCTTCCGCGTTCATAAGCAGATTCTCCATGTACAATAAAGGAAAGGGCATCCACTTCTTCTTTATTAATGAGGATGTCTAACTTCACAAGCTCTGACTGTACATATCCTTTCATTTCATAATCAAAGGAAGCATAGCCTTTGGATCTGGACTTTAAGGCATCAAAAAAGTCATAAATGATTTCATTTAAGGGCAGTTCATATTTTAGCAGTGCTCTGGTAGTCTCCATATATTCCATACCAAGATATACGCCTCTTCTTTCCTGACAGAGAGTCATGATAGAGCCGACAAATTCTGTTGTCACCATGATTTCTGCGCTTACAATTGGCTCCTCCATAAACAGTATTTCGGAAGGGTCCGGCAAATTGGAGGGATTGGTAATCTCTAATACCTGTCCGTCAGTTTTATGAACCTTATATACTACACCCGGAGCAGTCGTAACAATGTCCAGGTTGTATTCCCTTTCCAGTCTTTCCTGGATAATCTCAAGGTGCAAAAGTCCAAGAAAGCCGCAGCGGAATCCAAAGCCTAAGGCCGCAGAGGTCTCCGGTTCAAACTGAAGAGCCGCATCATTTAACTGTAATTTTTCCAGAGCATCTCTTAAATCAGGATATTTGGCACCATCTGCCGGATACATACCGCAGTAAACCATGGAATTTACCTTTTTATAGCCGGGGAGAGCTTCTTTGCAGGGGTTGTCCGCATCCGTTACCGTATCTCCGACTCTGGTATCCCGTACGTTTTTTAAACTGGCAGTAATATATCCTACCATACCGGCTGTAAGTTCTTCACAGGGGATAAACTGGCCTGCGCCAAAGGTACCGATTTCCACTACGTCTGCACTGGCTCCGGTTGCCATCATTTTGATGTTGGTTCCCCTGGTTACCTTTCCTTCCGTAATGCGGCAGAATATGATGACTCCCTTGTAGGAATCGTATTTGGAATCAAATATCAGCGCCCTTAAAGGAGCATTCACATCACCCTTTGGCGGAGATATCTTCGCTACAATCTGTTCTAACACTTCTTCAATATTTATTCCCATCTTTGCTGAAATCAAAGGAGCATCTCCGGCTTCCAGACCGATTACATCTTCAATCTCTGCTTTTACCCTCTCCGGCTCCGCACTGGGAAGGTCAATCTTGTTAATTACCGGCATGATATCCAGATTATGGTCCAGTGCCAGATATACATTGGCAAGGGTCTGGGCTTCAATTCCCTGGGCAGCATCCACGACCAGTATTGCGCCTTCACAGGCAGCCAGGCTTCTGGATACCTCATAGTTAAAATCTACATGTCCCGGCGTATCGATAAGGTTAAAGATATATTCTTCTCCATTCTTCGCCTTGTATACCGTTCTTACCGCCTGGGCTTTTATCGTAATGCCTCTTTCCCTCTCAAGTTCCATATTGTCCAGAACCTGGGCCTGCATTTCCCTGCTGGTAAGTAACCCTGTCTTTTCTATAATACGATCCGCAAGGGTTGATTTGCCGTGATCTATATGAGCAATGATGCAAAAATTGCGAATATTGCTTTGTTCAATCATTTATGTTCCTCCTGCAAAAATGAGATAATCACGAGTATTATAGCATATCATGCAGACAGTGACAAGCAGATTGCAGACTTAAAGCAAGGCAATCTTTCAGTTAATTTTCTCCCGATAGTACCTGATGCAATACTTCAGCCAGATATTTCATGGAATTTTTTTCTTCCGCTACGGTATTATTAATGGTGCCGACTTCCGCAAGAATCGATTTCTTACGTAAATGCAAATTGAACCGGAAGCCTTTCAAATAATTCTTATACATGTACCCCGGAAATAATTCCCGTCCTTTTAGCTGGAGCTGAAGGCTAAAGGCCAGATTTGCCTGAAGGTTAGGATTATAGAGATAGCCGATATCTTCCCCCTTGGAATTTCTGCTAAGTCCATTAAAAAGCATCACATTGGCAACCTTTTCACCATTTATAGTCACAACCCTCTTATTGCCGCCGTCTCTGTGCAAATCTATTATGACTTCTATGGTCGGGTTTTTCTTAAGTATTTTTGATACACCATCCGCCGCATAATTATAGGCCAGATTGCGGTCTAAATACCCTCCCATCATGTCATATTTTGTTTTGTCATGGACAACATTATATCCGTAATCTTTCTCCAATATATTGACCAATACATTCCCTACTCCAACGACAGTCTCATCCTCTGCTCCTTCTCTGCTGTCAGAAAAAGCTTCCTGGGAATGAGTATGATAAATTAATATCTGCGGCTTGTCTGTTTTGGCCTTTAATGTCATATCCATACTTAACATCTTTTCCGCATCAAATATAGCGTCATTTACAGAAGTAGTGCCGTCTATTATGTAAAAATTATTATATAGGAAATGTTTGTTTTCAAGCTGAGCTAACGTATAGTGCTCACCGTTTGCAGAGCTGACAGCCTGCTTGGAGTAATCCTCTACATTACTGGTTCCTTCGTCCTCCATATAGAATTCACCGTTTATAATGTCAATAGGCAGCATGGGGTTACTTATTCCCTGTGATTCTGCTGCAACTGCCTCTTCCTCATAATTATTTTCATTTTTTACATCGGTTCCCGTACTGCCTGCCGCCTTTGCCCCTTGCAGAATTAAGCTTAGATATTCTTTGGGTCCCATAAGAATATTATCATTTGAGGTATAAAGCATCGGATTATTTTCTATGTACTGTCTTTCTGTAACCGTATCTGCCCTGGCTACATATTCATTGATAGGGAAACTATGTATGATGCCGTTAAAAGCATACCCTTTTGCGTCTCCATTGGTATCTTCCACGTAGTGTAACAGCGGACTATGTGTTTCTAAAACATAATTTGAAAGAACCGTTATGAATTTTTCTTTTAGAGACTCACTTGATTTCGCCAGGCCGTTATTGCCAAGTACATTAATTCCCTTGATCAGCACTGTAAAGCTTAGTATTAATATTATTGTCCATAGTGTCATAAAGAAAAGCCGTTCAGCCTTATAGCGATATCTTTTCATAGCATACTCCTCATTCAGTATTAAGCATTGTAAAATAACACCTTATTTATCATATGCTTCATTCTTTTATCTGATAACATTTCCAGGTGCTTTTTAAGAAAAATTTAAGACATGCTATTTTTTTTCTGGCTTAAGTACCATTCCTGATAAAAACTTAGGAAGAAACTACCGTCAAAGGGCCCGTTTCTTCCTAATATAATAGTCATATTTTTATGCAAAGCACTGGTTAAGCGCTTCCGATACGGTATAGCTGATTTGTTTCACTGCTTCATCAATGTTTTTTGGTGTCACAAACATATTACGCATGCTCTGCTCTCCAACCTCTCTTGTAAACTGATTTATTTCCTGCTCCGCAAAACCCTGTCCCTGCATAAAATGTTCCATAGAATCCATTACAATAGTGGCAGCATCTACGACGGTTGGGATACCGAGTGCGATTACATCCACTCCAAGACTTTCCTTATTAAGGGCCCTTCGGTTATTTCCCACTCCTGACCCGGGACTGATTCCGGTATCCGTTATCTGTATTGTCTTATTCACCCTGCTTACACTTCTTGCAGCCAGTGCATCTATTACCACAATCAGCTTTGGCATAGTCTCTTTTATAATGCCTCTTAATATTTCACTGGTTTCCATTCCTGTCTGTGCCATGACTCCCGGAGCTATGGCGCTGATATTTCCCATTTTATTTTTTTCAAGGAATTCCTGCCCGTATTCTTTCTTAAGATGCCTTGTCACCAGAAGATTGTCTACCACCTGGGGACCTAACGCATCAGGAGTAACCTCTCTGTTTCCAAGCCCTGCTATCAGTATTTCCTTACCGCTCACCTCACCGGCCAGCTGCCTGATATACTTGGCAATTTCCTTTGAAATCGGTTCCTGAAAGCTTTCATCCTTCTCATCAAGCTTTACCGCCTCGATTGTTATATAGGTTCCGATTGGCTTTCCCATGGCTTTAGAGCCTCTTTCATCCTTAATGGTAACGGTTGTAACCTTTATGTCTTTTTTCTTGTTGTATTCTTCCTTTAGTATAACGCCCTGTATTTCAACATCGTCCTCCGGAAATGTTTCCCTGACTTCCAAAGCCAGGTCGGTCCTTGGCATATTTAATTTACCCATCGGATATGATTCCTCCTTTTATGTTCTTTCTATTTTATTTTTTGCATATTTTTTAAATTTATGTATTGACATAGGATATGCTTTATACTACTATATAATAGTATGTTTACATTAGAACGTCCGTGTCCGGATTTAATGAAACAAAGATCAAAATTTAAATATAGTTGTGGAGGTGTACGATTTGGCTAACATTAAATCTGCTAAGAAACGTATTTTAGTGAATGAAACAAAAGCATTAAGAAATAAGGCTATTAAGTCTAAAGTTAAGACTTCTATAAAGAAAGTAGATGCTGCCGTGGCTGCCGGTGACAAAGAACTTGCTAAGACAAGCTTACTTGCTGCTATTTCTGATATTAGCAAAGCAACATCCAAAGGTGTTTATCACAAAAATACTGCTGCAAGAAAAGTTTCCCGTTTAAGCAAAGCTGTTAACACCCTTGCTTAAGAATAAAAGAATCTGAAACAACCCATTCAGATTTAGAATAGAAAGAGAAAGAGCCGGCTGCCCAGGCAGCCGGCTCTTTCTCTTTCTATTGTTATTCATTTACTTTAAAAACTGCAACTGCTTTATTGAGGCTTTCCGCAATCATCGCCTGGCTATTAGCCATCTTTGACATATCCTCAATGGATCTTGAGGTTGTTTCCATTCCTTTTAATATTCCTTCCGAACTCTGCGCTGTTCCTTCCATATTTCCGGCGATACTTTGTACTACGCTGCTGATTTCTTCTGTTGATGCATTGAGTTCTTCTGACATAGATGCAGTATCCTGTGAAATTCCATTCATGTAAATAGCATCCTGCTCATAATTTTCACCGGTATCAATCAGCGTATCATAATCCGCACGTACTCTGTTGTCTACGAACTGCAATACTTCTCTTGAATTTTCTGCCAAATCATTTACAGAGTGAATAACTTTCCCTACAAGCTCTGCAATATTCTTAACGTAATCCGATGACTGTTCTGCCAGGCTTCTGATTTCATCGGCAACTACTGCAAAACCTCTGCCGTGCTCACCTGCTCTCGCTGCCTCAATTGCAGCGTTTAATGACAACAGGTTTGTCTGTTCAGCAATAGAAGCAATGGAACTTGCAATAATAGATATTTCCTCTACTACCTTAACCTTTTCGATAGACTGCTGTATCATTTCTGCTTTTTCATTATAAAGCTTATCTGCCAGTTCTTTGGACTTTATACCATTTTCCTTGATTCTTACGGCACGGTCCTTAATCTCTATCGAATGCATATTACTGTCGGAGGAATTGGATGCAAGCTGAGTTACACCGGAATTAACCTGTTCTATTGTCGCTGTCAGCTCTTCTGTAGCTGCATTAACGTCCAAAATTCCGTTTACAATATTCCCGGTATTCTCATTGATGGCTGCAAAAGTTGTTGAAACTTCTTCAATGGCAGCAGAAAGCTCTTGGCTGGAGGCGGCCACTTCCATGGTTCTGTCCATAATGTTTGCTACGGTATTCCTCATTCTCTCCTGTGCCTTACTCATGGACTGAAGCAATTTACCAAATTCATCATTGCTTCTGTAGCGTACCTTATAGGTTAAATCTCCGCTTTCTAAAGCCTGAGCAAACAATAAGCCCATTTTCAAATTCTTTGTTATGTATAAAGATAATAAAAGTCCAAGACTTACGGCAATAAGACCGCCAACTGCAGAAAATACAATTGTGAGAAGGCTCACCGTAAAAACACTGCTCTGATTTTGCTTGTTCCTGGTATCAGCCATTTCCTGATTGTCTTTTACCAGCTGGTCTAACTGCTTCTGCATTGTAGCTCTGCTGTTTTCGTTGTCATCCAACAAGCCTATTGCCATAGCATTATTTCCCTGAGATACATATTTTAATATTTCATCTCTGGAAGCCGCATATTTGGAAAGTTCTTCTTTATAGTTGTCCCATAGTTTCTTATTGTCTGATTTTAAGAGCTCCTTTTCATAATTATCCATAAGAAGTGTGTTCTCTTTTTTCAGGTTGTCAATTAACGGAATTATCTTATCTGTTGTCTGCATACTCTGAGAATACACTACCTCTAATAAGTAAGCTTTGATCTCCAGGTTATCTTCCGTTATCTGATGCAGTATATCAATGCTTTTCAGATTATAGCCATACATATCTTCACCATTTTTGGCAACATTTTTTACACTTAATGATGCAATAATTCCAGTAGAAATAACAAATACTAGAATAATCAGAAAACTTGCTATAAGTTTTACTCTGATAGAAAGGTTTTTAAATAACTTCATAAACAAATTTTGTATATAGAAAAAATTTCTATATATTTCTCCTTCTGCATTAATTTATTGTCCTTTTTTCATATTACTTTATTCATCAGATAATATCAAGCTTAATTAATAACAATTTAACTGTCAATAATTAAATATGCTATATTTCAAATATTTATTTTAATCCCTTAAAACTTAATAAAATGCTGTTATAAGGGCAAATATCTTAATTAATAAACCAAAATAAAATTATTAAATTTTAATAAACTGTATTGCATTAAATCAAATTTTGTGCCATAATACAATTACGATATTGATTATCATTATTAAATAAAATAATTTTATAAAAAGGAGTGACTGAATATGTTTAAACAAGTAGAATTAAAATATGACTTTAACGCTTTGGAACCCCATATTGATGAGCTTACTATGGTGACTCACTATACAAAGCACCATGCCGCTTATACAAACAACTTAAATGCTGCCTTGGAGAAATCTCCTGAACTGGCAGACAAATCAATTGAAGATATCTTTACTTCTCTTGCAGATATTGCAGATGAAGCACAAAAAAATGCCATTCGCAATAATGGCGGAGGCTTTTATAACCACAATCTTTACTTTTCCACACTCTCTCCTAATGCCGGAGGTGAACCGGATGGTAAACTCTCTGAACAGATCAAGAAAGATTTTGGCAGCTTCGATGCATTGAAAGAACGGCTTTCCCAGGCAGCTGCCACAAGGTTTGGCTCCGGCTGGGCATGGCTGTCAGTGAATAAAGACGGTGCCCTACAGGTAAGCTCAAGTCCCAATCAGGATAATCCTATTATGGAAACCAAGGGTGAATGGGTACCTATTCTTGGAATTGACGTGTGGGAACATGCTTATTATCTGAAATACAAGAATTTAAGAGCTGACTATATCAAATCCTTCTTTGAAGTCCTTGACTGGAAGGAAGTTGCATCCAATTATAAAAATGCCAGAAACAGATAAAATAAAAAACAGGTGAGGCACTCTATATTTATCAATACAGATGCTTCACCTGTTTTTATTGTTTATTCCCCTTTAATATCTCATGAAGCAGTCTTTCCTGCCCGGATAAATCAGTATAACCTATATAACTCTCTTTCGAAATAATGAGATTTCAAGATTTTCCGCCACATGTTTCTGATAATGCCGGAACAAAACAATAGCAGTTATAGCAATACAGCCCGCTGCCACTGCTTTGCTGTCACAAAGCAATAAAGCTGATACTCCAAAGCACACAAAAGTAATAATACTTTTACAGGAGTCCGGGCTTATGCAGATAACGCAGGAAAACAGTATATAAAAGAGTACCAGCAGTGATAACGGTGTAATAATAGGATATAAACCCATCAACACACCAAAGGACACTGCTATTGCCTTTCCTCCCCTTCCATGCCTGTACAGTGGATATGCATGCCCCAAGACCGGCGCTGCCATTACAACAGCAAACATATTATTATTGACATCCAAAAATCCTGCCCCTATAAATACGGGAAGAAAGCCTTTTAGCAGTTCTAAGATAAGAACTTTTGTTCCAACCTTTTTATTTCCATATCTAAAAGCATTATGGGTTCCTGGATTTTTATCATCGCTAAGCTTTGTGATATCTATATCATAGAATATTTTCGGTAAGATATAGGCAAATAAGATACTTCCGCAGCAGTAACCTGCCGCTATGAATAGCAAATACCTCATATAAGCTCCTTCCGGATCAGCACCCTGATTCTATCAATTACGTTATGAATTCACTGACATCTGCTCTAATAAATTACTGATCTCTGCGGCCGCTTCCCTCTTGGCATATTGCCTTTGGGCAGCAAGCATCTGTTCACGCAGCTGCTTATCGTTCACAAACTGCCTCCCGCATTCAATCTGCTCTGAAATTTTCCCCGGTGCCGCCGATATTCCTCTCGGAACAAAAAACTTCAGATTATCTATCTCACAGCCAGGTATCGGAGCCGTATGAATCAATGGTCTGTTCTTTATAATAACCTCTGTGGAAGAGAGCCCGCCCGGTTTCGTATATACTACATCGCAGGCCTCCATATATAAGGATACCTTTCTGGTAAATCCTATAATATGTATGTTTCTATTATCCTTAAAATCACGTTTCAGAGTCTTTTTTAGAAAATCATTGGTGCCGCAGATAACCATTATATGCTCACCGCTGTTACAGCCTTTCGCCAGTTGTCTGGTAAATCTTCTGATCTTTCCAAATCCCATGCTTCCGCCCATTATCAGATACACAGGTTTATCCTCGGGAAGTTTTAATATCTTTCTGGCTTTCTTTTTTCCAATATTATTATAAAATTCCTCTCTTACCGGAATTCCGAATGGATATATCTTATCTTTTGGGATACCTTTTGAAGTAAAATTCTCTGTAAGCTCCTCATGCGGAATAACAAAAGCATCACATAAAGTCTCTTCCCAGAAAGGACTCCAGGTATAGTCAGTCTGTACAGATACTATGCTTTGTTTTAACATACCTTTTCTCTTCATATAAGTTAAGGTTTCTCCGGCGTAAAGGTGAGTCGTAACCAAAATATCAAAATCCGGGTGCTCTTCCAAATATTTATATAAATATTTGGCCATACCTGCATTGGAATAATAAACGGGAGATTTTCTGTCCGGTGAGGACAATATAGCCCCTGCCTTATAGAAAAGATGAAATATATGGGGTGCATACTTTGTAGATAATATATAGGATCTGCTTACTCTCCTGTCATGCCTTTCACCTGCCAGCTTCATAAATCCAAGTACCACAGCATCATGACCATGTTTTGTCAAATACTCTTCAATCGCCTTGGCTGCTGTGTTGTGCCCTTCACCTGTATTACAGGTTAAAATCAGTACCTTCATGGAAACACCTCACGCTATCTTTATTTTGTCTGAAATGAACGGCCTCCGGCATCTGGTTACAGGTGCATAAGCCTCGTAGATATTGTATCAAAGTTTACATAAAAAATAAAGCTAAATAATGGAAATTCTTCTATTTACAAATATATTCAGGAGTGCTACAATTAACTTAGTTTGCTGTAGTTCTTTTCCTCTGCCTAACGGAGGGAAATATGCCACGTACTATAAAAATCTTATTATCCATTCTTTTATGCATAGCTCTTATATTTCTGCCGGGTAAACAGTTTCATGCTGACACCTTCGGCTCCATACCCTTTGTAATACTATCAGACTATAGTGAAATCCTTAATATCGGCGATGAATTCCAATTATATGCCGTCACCTCTAACGGGAACTTCCCAACCTTTAAAAGCAGTAATTCCAAGGTCGCTTCCGTGAATACTTATGGAAGCATAACAGCTAAGAGTACCGGAACTGCCCTCATAACAGCCAAAATAAATAAAGCAGAAGCTTCCTGTAAGATTACCGTACAGAAAACATCCGTGGATATACGTTCCTCAAAAACTTCTATTGAAGCCGGCGAAACACTATCCCTTTCTGCCAAAACCTCAAATGGCTCCCCGGTTGTCTGGAAGAGTACATTAAAAAGCATTGCCGCAATCGATGAAAACGGCCTGGTCACCGGTATAAAACCCGGTAAAGCCGTCATCACTGCCACTGCAGACAAAAGTACCGCTTCCATAACCATCACTGTAAAGTCCCCTGTTATCACACTTAACCGGACAACCCTTTCGCTTTACCGCGGCCAGACCTTTTCCTTGTCTGCAGCGGTTTCTTCCAAACTAATGCCAAGTTGGAAGACAAACAAAAAAAGTGTTGCCACCGTAGAGGAAAATGGCCTGGTTACTGCCAGAAAGCATGGTACTGCGGTTATTAGCGCTACTGTAAGCGGTGTAACAAAAACCTGTACCGTTACTGTAAAACAGCCGGAAATCACTTTTGATTCCTACGATATTACTATCAAAAAGGGGGAAAAGAAAAAGATTACTGCAACGGTATCCTCCGGGAATGTTCCCATCTGGTCCTCCAGTAATCTTAATATTGCTTCCGTTGATAGTTCCGGTACTGTCATAGGTGTTGAAAAGGGGAAAGCCTACATCTATGCGGCAGAAGATGGAATTAAAATACGCTGCACTGTAAAAGTAACCCAATAATAAAACTTAAATACAGGAAGAGGAAGGATTACAGCAAACAAAAACAGGCCGGCAATTACTTAAAAACTGCTGCCTGCTAATCCTTCAGGTGCAAAGAATCCATCTGTTCCAACAGCTCCACGAACTTGTCACTGCTTCCGCCTGCATCAGGATGATATTCCTTAGCAAGCTCACGAAAACGCTTCTTGATTGTCCTGGCATCAGCATCAAAGGATAAGCCCATCTTTGCAAGGACATCCGGGTTGTAAAGGCTGCCGTCAAGTATACCTGTTTCCTGGAATATTTTATAATAAACTGCATAATAATACTGGCCTATCACTTGTTTTAAATTCTCTCTGTCCATCGCCAGTAAGTCTTTCATATTATACCTTGCCTTCCGGCATTTGTCCTGAAGACCGAAGAATTCATCCCAAACCAGTGCTTTGGGTAAACTCTTATGTATTTCCCATCCTTTATAGTCCCTGTTTCCTTCATATTGATGGAATCTAAGCTTTAATTCCATCTTTTTAAGATTCCGTATCTTACGTTTTATATCCCCTTCGCTACAATAACAATCAGACACTTTTTATCCTTCTTTCCAAAGATTATAAGTGCTACATAAATGCACCTTATCAGGTTTACCTTTTATATTAGGAAATATTATAGCATAAAAATTATTATTTTCATAGAACTGTTAATCTGATCTGCTGACAAGCGGGAAGCCAAGTCCTTTGCTCTTTTAATAATCCCCGCTTTCCCGTCTTGCCATTCACAAATATGACTACTTCCTAAAGAACTGCATTACCTTATCGCTTAGTTCCGGTAAAAACTCATGCCCATAATCAGGATAAACAATATGTTCTTTCTCCGAGTTGATTTTATTATAAACAGCAAACTGGGTGGACGGAGGGCAGATAGTATCCATTAATCCAGTTGCAAATAATACCTTTCCTCTGATTCTTTCTGCCAGGTTCTGTATATCAATATATCCAAGCTTTGTAAATATCTCCTCTTCTCTTTGATGAGTAGGATCAAACAGCCTGAAATACTGCCTTAATTCCGCATAAGCATCCTTTGCCAAATCCATATCCCATACCCTCTTATAATCACTTAAAAAAGGATAAGTCGGAGCAAGTTTACTGATTCTTGGTTCCAAGGATGCGCAGGCAAGGGTAAGCGCCCCGCCCTGGGAGCCGCCCATAGCATATACATTGTCTGTGTCAATGTCCGGCATATTAAGGGCAATATCCGCTAATTCTGCCGTATCCAGAAAGATATGCCTGAAAAGTAAATTATCCGCTTCATCATCAAGGCCCCTGATAATATGTCCATCCAGGGTATTCCCCTTAACACCGCCTGCATCCTCTGATTGTCCGCCCTGACCACGGCAGTCCATTGCAAAGACGGAGTATCCAAGTGCTGCATATGCAAGCTTGTCACTCCAATCACCGGCATTGGAGCTGTAACCATGAAAAATCAGTACGGCCGGATGCTTACCGGAAGCATTCTTAGGGCGCAGGTGCTTTACATGAATTCTTGCACCTCTGACACCGGTAAAGTACATATCAAAGCATTCCGCATAAGGTACCTGAAAGTTAGATATCAGCAGTTCTACATTAGGGTCAACTGATTTCATTTCTGCAATAGCCCGCTCCCAGTACTGTGTAAAATCTTTTGGACGGGGATTTATCCCCTGATATTTTCTTAATTCTTCTAATGGCATGTCTATCATCGGCATGGCATAAAACCTCACTTTCTAAAATAAGCTGAATAGTAATTCTTATATAATTCTAATTGAAATCATGAAAAGTTTCAAAGTTTTTTTTAATATTCACAATTTTTCTGAAAAGTTTTCCTTTCAATCAATATTTAATATATCCCCTCTTACCGGCATATACTATTACAAACCATTTCGGGATACATCTATGAACATCACTCTTGGTATGAAAGCCCCTGATTTTACTTCAATGACAACCTTTGGACAAATTAATCTGTCTGACTATAATGGACACTGGGTTATTCTCTTTTCCCACCCGGGAGATTTTACTCCTGTATGCACAACCGAATTTGTTGCCTTTGCACAGGCCAATGACCAGTTTGAAGCATTGAATGCCAAACTAATCGGACTTAGCATAGACAGCAATACTTCCCATCTGGCATGGGTAAACCAGATATACCAGCTGACAGGAATTCAAATTCCTTTTCCTGTTATTGCAGACCGTATGGCCGATATTGCAAATCTATACGGCATGATATCCCCCAGCGTCAATAAACAGGAAACGGTACGGAATGTATTTTTCATTGATCCTGCACAGATCGTTCGTGCTATTTTGGTCTACCCATTAACAAACGGCAGAAATATTTACGAAATCCTTCGATTGTTAACCGCTATTCAAACGACTGACAAATGTAATGTCATAACTCCCGCAAACTGGGAACCCGGTAATCCTGTTATGGTTCCTCCGCCCGGTACTTATAACCAGCTACAGGAACGTGCCAATCCCCCCGGAGAACCAGGGCTTAATTGTATGGACTGGTTCTGGTGCTATAAAGAGGATATTTGCAAATAAGAATTTTTAATTTTAAGGGGGATGTTACAGGATGATTGACACCTGACTGCCAATCATTCTGTAACATCCCCCGATCATTGTTCTCGCAGGAGAACAGCCTGTTAATAACATCACCGTAATAATGATTACCGCTAAAAAATACTTTCTCCTTTTTACCGTTGTTTTTCTAAAAATAATAAATCTTTGCACTGTGAAACTTATAATAAATAAAAGCACTTCTGTTATCAGTTTTGCCATTGCCCGGTTTAGATTGAGTAAATTATTCAGGGCATATAAAATACATGTATTTAATGCCAGTATTCCGCCGGCAAGCATGGCATAATGAATGATGGATTTCATCCGGTTTTCTTTACACCGGAATACAAAGGTGCTGTTTAGAAAATAATTAAAAGCAGCACTGACAAAACGGGCAGCGATATTGCCCCAGATTAGGGCTATCCCATCTGCCGCCCCCATCTTGCCAAACATCCATACCAGTGGAAAAAATATCAAGTAGTCCAGCAAAAAGCTTAAAAAGGAAGCTCCTGAAAAAGCCAGAAGATTGCCATAGATCCGGATGGAATCCCATATCACCCGGAAATGCGAGCATGAATTTTTGCTATCATGATAAATTGTGGCAATGGGTACTTCTGATATTTTGAGATCTCTTCTTACACAGTAGAGCAGGACATTCATTTCATATTCAAAGCGTTCCCCTTTTACATTTAGTAATTGATGTATCATTTTATAAGAAAACGCCCTAAGTCCAGTCTGAGTATCGGATATCCATTTGCCGTTAAATAAACGAAAAACATATTTTGTAATGGTATTGCCAATCAGCGAAGGAAAGGGAACCTTCCCGGTGAAACTGCGGACGCCTAAAACCAAGTCAGAACTGCTGTTATGCAGTTCATAAAGAATACGAACGGCATCTACCGGCCGGTGCTGTCCATCTGCATCTAATATAACAACATTATCCTCCTCATCAAAATTATCGAATATATATTTTAATGCGGTTTTTATTGCTGCTCCTTTTCCCCGATTGACGCCATGTGTCAGAACCACTGCATATTCATCTAATTTATGAAAGATATCAAGTGCGCTTTGGTCACTTCCGTCATTGACTACCACTATATGATTTAATTTCTTTTTATACAGTTCCTCTACAAGATGAATTAATTTCATATCCGGATTATAAGCCGGAATTATTATAATGTCCATAATTGCTACTCCTTCCAGAGTTATTTCTATTACACTCTAAAGTTCACTATAGAAGTATGGACAATCTTCTGAAACAAATTCATAATAAGAAGATTCTATGCTTATAAATGTGACGGAAACTCATAAAAGTTTGTACCGGCTTACTCTATCAATGACCAGGTTTGGGTTATAGAGAATTCGTTCACAGTCTTTTCATAAGGGCCAGCAGGTAATCCTGCCGACCCTCCCCTTTTTACATACCAATTTATTTAAAGATGCAATATTTTTAAATTTATCACCTAATGAATTGAATCCCATGAGATTGAAGTATATAATAACAAAGAAAAGATTTACGCGCCCGATGAAGAAATGGAGAGAAAAATGCCACCAATCAGTGTATTAATAAAGCCATCCTCCGGCAATTGTAATCTTAGATGCAACTATTGCTTTTACTATGATACCATCTCAAAACGTTCCCAGCCCAACTACGGCTTTATGAGCGAGGCCGTGCTGGAGCAAGTCCTTCAAAAAGTACTGGCTTATGCAGAGGGCGAATGTACGATAGCTTACCAGGGCGGCGAACCTACCTTGATCGGTCTTGACTTTTTTAAAAAATCCATTGAATTACAACATAAATATAATATAAATCATGTTAAAATATATAACGCGATTCAGACAAATGGATATTATTCGGATAAGGAATGGGCAAGGTTCTATGCAGAGAACAATTTTCTTGTAGGCGTGTCCCTGGATGGGGGACCGAAAACACATGACCTTTATAGATTGAATGCCAAAGGCGAAGGAAGCTTTTATCGTGTGATGGATACCATTTCACTGTTCAAAAAATACAATGTACAGTTCAATATTCTATCTGTCGTTAACAGTAAAACAGCCTCTCAAATCGAACGTAATTATGAGTTCTATAAAAAGCATAATCTAAAATATCTGCAATTCATAGCCTGCCTGGATCCAATTGGGGAGGAGCCAGGTCAAAGGGATTATTCTCTTTTGCCCGAAGCATACGGAGAATTCTTAATTAAATTGTTTCATTTATGGTATCAGGATTTATTGCAGGATACCCAGCCCTATATCCGTCAATTTGAAAATTATATTTCAATTTTATTAGGTTATGCTCCGGAATCCTGCGACATGAAAGGAATCTGCGGCAAACAATATGTCGTTGAGGCGGACGGTTCCGTATATCCCTGTGATTTTTATGTAATGGATGAATACCTGCTCGGTAACTTTTGTAACAGCACTGTGGAGCAGATTGACGACTCCAGAAGCAGGATTGGGTTCATAGAAAAGTCACTGCACCATGATGCAGCATGCGATGAATGCAAGTTCTATGCCATCTGCCGCGGCGGCTGTACAAGAAACCGGCAGTTAGCAGAACCATATCATCAACACTTTTGTAAATCTTATCAGATGTTTTTTGAAGCGTGCCTGCCGCAAATGCTTGAAATAGCAGATATCCTATATAATAGGATATAGATTAATCCATTAATTATAGTTTAATAATATCGAACTGCGCGTTTATAAAAATTATTTTCTGTAGCAGTTAAAAGTCTACTTAACCTCTACTCCCAAAAGGCGCGCTAAAACTGCCGCTTGATAGATATCCACAATTGCTCCTACAAGTTCTTTATTACTATCGGAAAGTATAATTCCTTCTATCCTGCTTTCTCTAAAATCGATATTTTTTAAAGGAGTTTTAAAAAAATCACAATTATTTAATGTGACATCATGAAATTCCAAATCTTTTAAAATGCATTCCGCCAGACAGGCATTGCTATAGTCTGATGAAGATAGAATGGTTTTCTGTATTTTAGAATGTTCAAAATTAGAGTAAGTAAAGTTAGAATCCGAAAAAAGCACATGCTTTATCGTTGAATTTTGGAACCTAGTTCCTACCCCTTTACACAAGGTGAATTCCACTTGGTTAAAATAGCAGTTCTCAAAGGTACAGTTGGAAATATCACAATTCTTAAAATATATATTCGTAAATCCTGACTTATTAAAGTTGCAATTTAATAACCTGCAATTATTAAATTCAACATTATTATAATCTATTCCTGACAAGTCTTCACCGGTAAGATAATCTGATGAAAACAACAATCTTTCTGCTGCCTGCTCCTGCGCCTGTAATTCTATAATCTGATTTAGCATCGGACCCACTTCTCTTAACTCTGTTACCTGTGGTGCATTAATCTTCATTTATACCATCCTCATATGCTTTTTATGTGATTTATCAAAAATATTGTAACCATTTGAATTTTAATTTACAAGACGAACTTAGAAATTAATGCAAGTATTTTCAGCTTGGCAGGTTTTCATGGATTACTCAATAACTCATCCAAATACATTCAGTCCTTGGCAGACTGCCTCCGGGTATCTTAAAAGTGTTCTTATCTGTCACCTTACTTCTTCATTTTGGGTATAAAAAACTACCAACTGATAGTTGGTAGCCGTATTTATAAACTGCGGTTTATTTTTCATATATCGGATCATGATTGATGGTGCTCACTTCATCGGTTTTCTTGTATCCAAGTGAATCCCAAAATGTTTCGTTGCTATCCGAAGTAAGGTATATATTCCTGACACCATTTGAATAAAGATTCTTTTCAGCATGTGAAATTAACCTTGCACCTAATCCAGATTTTCTAAAAACAGGGTCAATATAAATTTCTCTGATAAACCCCCATCCTTCTCGTTCACACCAGTTACTTTGTGGAGTGTCAATCTGAAAGAAAATAAATCCAACCGGTTCCTCATTAAGAAATAACAAATCCAGTGTACTTGTTCCCGATATTGAAAACTCCCCAATTTCGGTACATGCCTTACATATCTCTTTTTCCGTTATCTCAATTTTAAAATCATTTCTAAAGTATTTCGTAAACATTTTTATAAAATATTGCATATACCCATTATTAAATGAACGAATTTCGATATTTTCCAAATTCAGCTTTTACCTCCCAAAGTACTTCTTTCTGTGATGTATATTACACCATTTTCTATCAACTATCAATATTCAGCTTTGATTTATTCAAATCTTAATTAAACCTAACAGTAATCTATTCTCATTTTTGCTAACTTTAAAATGTTATTTTCATTATTTCCCACTTGATTACTTGTATTTTTTTCCAATTGTTTTATAATGAAACTACAAAAGGGAGGAAAAAATATGAAAAAACTCAAGAAAATATTATCTCAATTAATGCTAATTGTATGTTTAAGTACTTTTATAACACCTAATGTTGCAGTAATTACTAACTTGCCCGTTGTCGCAACAGCGCAAGCTGCTTATAACAAAGAAACAATTAACGATGTACAAGAAGCTTTAAACAACGAAGGATATAATTGCGGTACTCCAGATGGTGTTGTTGGTAAAAATACCAAAACTGCAATTAAAAAATACCAAAAAGATAACAAGCTTAAAATTACAGGAACTATTAATAACACTCTTTTGAAATCATTAGGTGTTACTGTTACCAAAAGCGCATCTTCCAGTACCGCCAAAACTGAAGCAACCGTTTATATAACAAGAACTGGTTCTAAATACCATAGGGCCGGATGCCGCTATTTAAGGCAATCCCAAATTGCTATCTCTTTATCAGATGCTAAGAGAAATTATGAACCATGCTCTGTTTGTAATCCATAGATTCCATGTTCTTCCTGAAGAATCTTCTTTGGAATAATCTCTTTGTAGAAATAGATTAACCCCGGAGGTAACTTGAACTGTACCCCGTCTACTCTAAGGGGAGCATATCCATAACCCTCCGGGATTTTTCTGTTATAGAAATTAAGTATGTTTATACTATTCGTTTCAAATTCTAAACATCGTACTCAAATCCATGCCCATCACATGATGGGCATGTCCTATTTCCTGTCCCATTACAAACATTACATACATCATAGCCATAATCTTTGCTCTCACCACAAAATTCACAAGTTACCTGACCGCTACCTCCGCAGTAAGTACAAGTATGATGTGGAAAATCCTCTGCCATAATAGTTCCTCCCTGTTTAATCTTCTGCATCTTCAATATAAGCGCTACCATGACATTCGGGACATACAACCTTTCCGCTTCTGCCACAATAAAAACAAGGCTCATACATATAAGGCTCTTCACATGGTAAAAGTCTTGTTTCATCATTTCCTGTTCCATTGCAATATGTACAATCAACTTCTCCAGTACCATTACATGTTCTGCAATATACTCTCATTATTATAGGCCTCCGCTTATATATTAATAATTGACAAATAAATTATACTTATTAGTGTTATGATATGCAAGATAAAACCTCCAGCACTTTTTAACTCTTTCTGCCGGCGATGGCCTTTTGTTACAATCCATGAAAAAAGCACCCGTTTCCGAGTGCTGTTGACTTCTTTATAACCGATCTAACCCTTGATTTTACCGTCTTTCCTAAGATGGAGCATAGGGGACTTGAACCCCTGACCCCCACACTGCCAGTGTGGTGCGCTCCCAACTGCGCTAATGCCCCGAACTATTTTTACTATATCATGAATTTGTCTTATTTTCAAGTTATTTTTAATAATTCCCGCATTTGTTCAAAAGTCTTCTATTGACAACCTTCTCTTGCTGCTTCATACTGAAAATAGATTATCTGCGGAGGGAATATATGAAAAAACTATTGTCTTTTTTGTTGGTATTTTCAATAATAATTACACTGGTAACACCGGCTCATTCTGTAAACGCTGCCGCTCCTGCCCTTAGTAAAGAGAAACTGACTTTGAGTGTAGGAAAAAGCTATACTCTTAAGCTTCTAAACATTTCCGGTACTGTTATCTGGAGCAGTGATAACAAAAAAGTTGCAAGTATTACTGCAAAAGGAAAAATTAAGGCACTGTCCGTGGGACATTGCACAATTATAGCTGAAAACAAGGGAAAGAAATATAAATGCAGCCTCAATGTAACAGCTAAAACCGCAGAGGTTATTCTGCCTGCCTTACTCTTTGACAAAACTTCTCCCATAGATTATTCTAAGCAGTTTAAACTGGACATTCCGCAGTATATAAGCGTTAAGCCCTATGATGATGCATATGTTAAAGTTATCATGTATGATAAGGAACGGCTGAAGTTCTTAAAGAAATACAATGCTTCCTTTAATGACTGCCTGAAGAAAATCCTAAGTTCGGACGGCTTTGAAATATTTACTGATATGAAAGCAGATAAGCTTTTTAAAAGTGTAAAAATCTATACAGACAAAGAAAGTTATCAGGCTTCGATGGCTGATTTATCTACAGTTTATACCGTTTCTGTCATCAGTGACACCATCCAGGGTTTAAATCTCATTGATGCAGCAGACAGAAAATGCAGCATCCGGATCATTGACACAAAAACAGGCAAGCTGTTATATCCCGCAAAACCGTAAGGTTATATCGCTTTGCTTATAACTTGAATTACAAGGCATAGTATTCCAATTAACAATACCGCTCCTATCAGTAGTCCGGAAGGAAAGGAACTATAACTGTAAAATATAAAGATTGTACCGACCAAGACAATTCCTGTGCCATTGATGCGTGACTGCAAAGGAATATTTTTAACACCTTCGTATTTTCTAAGTAGTGGGACCCGTCCTTTTACAATCATATATAAGCCAAAGAAAATGAGTAAAATTTCACCGATATAAGCAATCATACCAGCCCTCCTCTTTTCACTTTTTTGCAATCATTCAGCACTATAGATCTTTACATCTGCTCTGTCAAGCGTCAGCGTATCCCAGCCGGAATCCGCCATAATCTTCAAATTTAGGGTATATACCTTATTTAGATTATACCACCGCTCACCTTTCGGCTCTTCCGTGATGTAATGAACAGCATAACTTCCAGTAAAATCTTCCTTGGAGGAACCACCTCTAAGTGGTACTTCTCCGTCTATATCACAGTCTATCTTTCCAATCTTTTTGACTTCCGCTGTCAGATTCCCGTTTGCATCCCTTGCATTTTTGTATTCCAAAGAAAATGAGTCATAATACTTATTCCCCATTTTTATTTCTGTATAGGTTGCTCTCCAGTTTTCATTTTCTCCATAGAATATAAATGTATTCTTATTATTTATTTCTCTATAATACAATACCGAAAGAATAATAGCTGCTGTAAAAGCTATTACAAAGAGTATCTTCCATTTCATATTTATACCCATTGCATATCGCAGGCTTGCCCGCTGTCTGCAATCTGCCACAAATAAAAATGAGTGAAAGAATCCATTATGGCAGCCTTTCATTTTCTGAATTTTCTTTCACTCTTTGCCTTCCTTATGTAAAACACTGTCTCAAAGTATGATTTTGATTTGACTCTATACAATCATATCTTAAAATTTAACCTTTTGTGCCTTTTTTCATTCCGCGCTTTCTCTCCCATAATTATACAACGGTTTTACATAAAAAACAATGCCATCAATAGTACCATAACTTGCATATATTAGAGTAAAATCCCGGAGGTGTGCTATGCCTGGCGGTTGGAATTATCAAGCCTATCTGACACCCTATGATACCTATCTCTTTTATCATACCATGGATATTAACGAGGATTATTTTTATATTCCTCTCGCTGTTGCTACCCAGGTGGTAAACGGTACAAATTACCGTTTCATTACTATTGCAGAACCAAAGGATACTACTCATACTCCCTATTATGCCCTTGTAGAAATCTACAAGCCTCTGGAGGGTGATGCACAAATCACAAATATCACGGCAATAGACTAAAAATACAGGTGAAAGGAACTCCTGCACAGAGAGTCCTTTCGCCTGATTTTTTCACCTGTAACAGCACAGAATTATAATTGCTTGCTATACTGCCCAGATAGAAAGTGAAAAACAATTTTTATTTTTCACACTACTCCCCATGCCTTTTCCAAAGTTGCATTTGAAAAATGCAACGCATTTTTCAAACTACTCTCCGTCAGCATAAGCTTCTAACTGCCTGCTGTGCTTTTCAAAGAAATCTTCTTTAGGTTCTAAGAATTTCAGCTTGTGGTTTTCTTTGTCTGAAACCAGTTCATTTAAAGTGCTGAATGCATAATCCCAGCTCCAAATTTTTTCATCCACCTCAAGATATTCTCTGATTTTTTCACAACCTGCCGGAGCTATGGGGTGCAAAAGCAGAACTCCAACACGCACTCCATAGAGAGAATCGCTAAGAACCTGCCTTCTTAAGGCATCATCGTCAGTTGTTTCCGCTGTTCTCATGTTATTTACCCAGTATTTGTTCATAAAGCGGATATAAGAATCCAGCACATAAGTAAGGCTGTGGAATTCATGGTTATACATATGCCTTTCATAGGTAAGAATTGCTTCCTCGGATTCTTTTCGTACTGCTTCACTGATTTCATTTTCAAGAAGCCTTGAATCATAGTATTTTTGTGCAGTGTAGAAGCAAGAGCGCGCCAGTCGGTTAAATACATTGGTCAGAAGATTTCCTTCCTTTAGTACCGGGTCCACTCCTTCCCTTTCCTCTTCGGGCAAATATACCTGTGGTTTAAAACTTACACTCTTGGAGGCTAATCCTAAGCTTAGGAAATGGATACGGAGCTGCTCCGGTGTATAAAAATCCAGTAAATCTCTTGCCATAGGAGGCTTTATGGCACTGCTGCTGCCAGCCTTTTTATCCATGAATAGAATATGCCTGTTGGCAATCAGCTGTGGTGCTATGAATTTACCGGCATCGCTCTTCTCACCGTATGGAAGCTTTAAGGCTGAAAATAAAGCCATTTCTGCATTTCCGTAGAAATAAATATTGTCCTCCCCGATAAACTGGTATACCTTTGCCTCTTCTGATTCCCACCAGTTTTTCCATTCCTCCCGGTCTTTTCCCTGCATTTCCAGATAAGTTCTTGTAAAGGAAATGGGTGCCCATAAAGATTCCGGCCATACCCAGAAGGTCAAATCTTTCATATCTTCCTTATCCGGTACCGGAACGCCCCATTTGATATTGCCGGATAGGCGGAAAGGTACTAACGTCTTGCCGGTGCGAAAGCGTATTCCCTTTTCATTTAATACTTCTCTTGCCCTATCCCTGTCCGCCAAGTTCTTCATCACGTAGGTTACGGAAGCCTTATTCTCCTCTTTTAAAAGCTCATGTTCAGGAAGAAGCCTGTTTAACTCCTCTTCTTGTGTTCCCGTTCTCTCAAGCTCACTCTTTTTTACATAGATACAAGGCGGTTTTAAGAATTCTTCAATAGTTTTTAGGATATATTTTCTGGTATTTCCCGATCTTTCCTTCGCCACATACCGGGTCAGCCACTGGGTATATTCCTCCAGCTTAAAGTACCAGTTGGCAACTTCCCTTACTTCGGGTGTTTTACCGGATAAGGTACTCTTCGGGTTCAAAAGTTCACTGGGCATATACTGATGTCCCAGGGAGCATTCATCCGCATAGGCTTTTTCAGACGTACAGCCCTCAATGGGACAGTTTCCTACCACCTGTCTTCCGTTTAAAAATACTCCAAAATCCGGATCAAAGAATTGAGGGGTTGCTAACTTTTCCAAGAATCCATTCCTGTAAAGCGTATCAAATATTTCCTTTGATACCTCTTCATGAATTTCCCCTGCTCTGTCAAGGGCAGAAGCGGCATAAAGGTTCAAGCTGATTTCATAAGCTGCCAGGGTATCCTTCTGGTGATTATGGTTTTTCCTTACATAATCTTTGATTGTTTCATTACAATCCTCACCCTTTTCTTCTTTAAGCTTACGGTAGCTTTCCAATATGGGGGAACCATAGCAGTCTGTGCCGGATACAAATATGACATTTTCCTCACCGATTCTGTCTCTT
This sequence comes from Anaerocolumna xylanovorans DSM 12503, assembly GCF_900143645.1. Classification (GTDB taxonomy): domain Bacteria; phylum Bacillota; class Clostridia; order Lachnospirales; family Lachnospiraceae; genus Anaerocolumna; species Anaerocolumna xylanovorans. The sequence continues at coordinate 114,307 of NZ_FRFD01000016.1, forward strand.
AAAAATCTTGCAAAGGTATCTGCATGAACAAATACCCCTCCAATATGTCCAAAATGCAGTTCTTTATTTCCATAAGGCATTCCGGCAGTTATCACGGCTTTTTTGGGAAATTCCGGCCTGCTCTTGTCTTTTTCCATCATAATACGTTCTCCTTTTCATTTACCTGACATTCTTCTAAAAATAGGTATAAAAAAACACCTCCTGTAATTTTGATCACAGGGGCGAATCTATCGCGGTACCACCCTATTTTATTAATATGTCACCATATTAACCTCTTTAAGTACGAACATACTCTAGTCCTGTAACGTGGACCCACGTCATAGCATCACGGTCTTAAACAGGCCGATCCATATGCAGCTCCGAGGCTTGTTTCGTCTGTCTTTTGCTGCTCCTTCCCACCATCTGGAGCTCTCTGTAAACTTCCGATAGAGTACTTCCCTCTTCATAGCCTTTTCTTTTTATCTTAGTATATTCAGAAACTTACTCTTTGTCAAGGACTTATATAAATGTCGATTTATCCTATTATTTGTCCGTAAGACCTGCCTCCAATTGGCGAACTTTTTTTTAAAACTTCCATATATTGAAAATATCTAAAACAAATATACATCCCTGGGAGGCTCTTTCATGAATTCTATGACTTATGATTTTGCCGTTATCGGCGGGGATTTAAGGCAGGTTTATATGGCAGAGGATTTGTCATCCCGTGGTTTTTCGGTGCTTTTATATGGGCTCGAAAACCTGTGCAGCAAAGCCAATATGGAACATGCCAAATCTCTGGCCCAAGCAATAGATTCCAGTAAGGTTATTCTTACACCCATCCCTTTTACAAAGAACGGCATTCATATATTATCCGTGGATGCCAAAGCGGATTTGACTCCGGAGATTCTCTGTACCCATCTAAAGAAAGGGCATATGCTCTATGGAGGATGTTTTACAAAAAACATCCGGGAATTCTGTGAAGCAAGTGATATTTATTACAATGATTTTATGGAAGAGGAAGAAATCACGCTGTTTAATACCATTGCAACAGCAGAGGGCACTATCGCAGAGGCCATTATTGGCAGTGACGGTAATCTGCATGGAAGTTCCTGTCTGATATTAGGATATGGAAGATGTGCAAAGACCCTGGCAGAAAAGTTAAAAGTTCTGTGCGGACAGCTTACCATAGCCGCCAGATCTCCTCTTGCAATTGCCCAGGCTAAAACCTCTTCTTTCAATGCTGTATCTCTTCCAGCGCTTACGGATGTGATATCTGAATATGACTACATCTTTAATACTATACCTGCTCCGGTATTAGGCAGAGAGCTTTTAGAAAAAACCAAACAGGATGTAACTATTATTGATATTGCTTCCGCACCGGGCGGTGTTGATTTTACTGCTGCAAAGGAGCTATCCCGTAATGCCAGACTTTGCCTTGGCCTTCCCGGAAAATATTCCCCTAAAGCAAGTGCAGCTTTTTTAACCAAATATCTATTGAGCAGTTTAGGAGAAAAAGCCGTATAAATACACCTTTTTCTCCAGAAATGAGGTATGTATGTCATTGCATAATAAAAACATCGGAATCGCATTAACCGGTTCCTTTTGTACCTTTGATAAAACCTTTGAAGAAGTCGAAAAGCTGTTAAGAGAAGATGCCAACGTTTATCCTATTCTTTCCTTTAATGCCCAGAAAATTGATTCCCGCTTTGGTAAGGCAAAGGATTTCTACTTAAGACTGGCAGAGATTACAGGTCATAACCCTATTACTACCATTGAGGATGCAGAGCCCGTAGGTCCAAAGGATATGTTTGATATCATGGCAATCATCCCCTGCACCGGCAATACTCTGGCAAAAATGGCTGCAGGCATCACCGACACTCCTGTCTTAATGGCTGCCAAAGCTCATATCCGCAATAATAAACCTCTCGTTATCTCTATTGCCACCAACGATGCCCTTGGCAATAACTTAAAAAATATTGGGACCCTTCTGAATCAAAAAAATATCTATTTTGTACCTTTCGGCCAGGATAGCCCTACCGGAAAGCCCAAATCCATGATTGCCCACACCCATTTGCTGACCTTAACCTTAGAAAGTGCCCTGGAAGGCAAACAGCTCCAACCAGTCGTTATCAGTCCTTTTTGATAGCTTACAACAATCAGGCAGGAAGTGACTTTTCTATTTTAAATCAGCCTAAGCAAAAGAAGCCCATAGCGTGAAGGAAAGCCTGGACTGCAAGCTCCCCCGCAGTTCCAGGCTTTCCTCACCCTTAACTATTGAACTCTTGTCAGATACCACTTTTGGGCATCTGTTCCATTATCCGTCCATTGCTGTACTACAGCACCGTCCGCTGTGGAAGAATTGGAGACATCCATTGCCAGACCGGTGGCCTTTGATACCAGCTTATAATAGCCGCCTCCCACATCTACAATCTTCCACCTTTGTGCATCATTTCCGTTATCCGCGCACTGCTGAAGCTGTAGACCTACGGTAGCTGCTCCATAAGGAACATCAAGACACTTACCGCTGTGAATGGCCGTTAACTTATAATATCCTCCCCCCATATCATCAATGCGGAACCTTTGGTTATTCGCACTGTAATTGGTCCATTGCTGCATCTTGGCTCCATCATCATAGGAAACGTCCTTCACATCCAGTACCTTTCCGCTGCACTTGGCTGCCAAAGTATAAATTCCACCGCTTACAATATTAGGTGTTGAGGTCTGTCCCTGGTATACTCTGACATAATCTACAAGCATCTGTGATGGGAAAGGGGTCTGGCCGTTTGGACTGCCTGGCCAGTTTCCGCCCACTGCAAGGTTTAGCAGAATAAAGAAAGATTTTTGGAATTCTTCTGTTCCGCCTGTGCCGTTCTGAATATAGAATTCATTAAATTGTACACCGTCAACAAACCATCTGATATAATTGGCATCCCATTCAATTGCATAGGTATGGAACTGGGAGAAATCAAGAGAACCTGATACTTGTCCGTAATCAGCCTGTCCGTTGGAATCCCAGTGAACCGTTCCATTTACATATGCATTACTGTTAACACGTTCCATAATGTCGATTTCGCCGCATTTCGGCCAGCCTACTGATGTAATGTTATCACCTAACATCCAGAAAGCAGGCCAAAGCCCCTGACCGGTAGGAAGCTTAATCCTTGCTTCTATCTTGCCATAAGTGAAGCTCTTAAGACCCTGGGTTTTAATTCTTGCAGAAGTGTAATTCATCCCCCCGTAAGATTCTTTCTGGGCTGTTATGGCAAGATTGCCACCTGATACTGAAAGGTTCTGCGACCGGCTGGTGTAATATTCCAGCTCATTATTACCCCATCCCCCACTGCCTGTCCCAATTTCTGCCGTCCATTTGGAGGTATCCAGGCTGCTTCCGTTAAACTCATCGCTCCAAACCAACGTCCAGTTGGCAGCAGCCTTTGAATTCACAGAAGGCAGCAACGAAATAACAAGAGCTAAAACCAACAATACACTTAAAACTTTCCCTTTTCTTAACATAAATACATCTCCTTCTCATTTATTATTTCAAACCATGCCGCGCGATCATGGCTTTGAAATCTCGTTAATTCGGGATTATTGGTTCTGCCAGGTTCTTATGTAATAGCACTCATGCATCCTGCAAGATTGCTTTTGATACTGCTTAAACGAAAAGTGTGAGATGCTCTTCCATACGAAATATATTATACATCATATCCCATATTTTGTAAATATATTCTGTTAATATCTGGTACATTTTTACTATTTTCAGGCATTTTAAATTAGAAAAGCAGAAAGACTGATAAGTCAGACTAAAAATCAAAAAGGATACCTCCTCTTGGAAGTATCCCATATAAAAATAATCATTTTTCTAATGACTTATTCAAGAAAACTATTTAAATTTAAAGGTTAATTTTACTGGTTGATGATCTGAATATTGAAATTCTGTAGGTATAACATTTACATTTTGTACTTGTATATTATTAGATACAATAAATCCATCAATGATATACATTTGTGAAGTTTCATAGGACCCCGTATATGGTCCATTTAACATACGGCATGTGGGGATGCTATCATCTACTGCAAATGAAAATGTATCTGCTATATCCTTCTTTCCAATAATTCCAGGCATCCAATTTCCCTGTTCTAATATTGGATATTGCTTATATCCTTCAAACATTTGATTAAAATCTCCTCCGGCAATAACATAATTACCTTTTTCATATTCTTTTTCAAGGATATCCGCCAGCATTTTACTTTGTGCAATCTTTCCTGCTCCACTGTCATAGGCTTCCAGATGTAAATTAAATAATACAAGTTCTTTCTTTGTACCCTCTATAGGAATTCTAGCCTCAAGAAGAGCACGTTTCAGATTACATATTTTAAGGGGCCAGCGAAAAGATTCAGGAAGTGAGATTCGTGAGGCCGAATTTACTTCTAAATCTGTTAAAGTAACTAATCCTGCTTCTACATGTCCAATTGTCGGAATGGGATACGGTATATAATCACACTTAAAGTTATAAGAGAACATGCCTGGTATTTGTAAAGCTTTTTCCAAATATTGCATTTCATTTATATGATAAGAACGTTTGGAATTTATATCAACTTCCTGAAGGAAATAAATATCTGCAGGATTACTCTTCATGACATTTGCATTTCCTAATAAATTTTTTTCTACAACCTCCTTATTGTCTGGCCTTACCTTTGTTCCTCCATCCATAAAGAAGTCCTCTGTGCTGCCTAAAGCAGCATAACCTATATTATATGTAATAACCGTTAATTCCGTATCTTGATTTACTTTTTTACTTCCATTTGATACAGAAAGCACCTCCACGTCAGAAGGACGATATTCACGTATAGTAAGAAATACAATTCCAGCTGCAAATAATCCTGAAAGTATGGCAATGATTATAACACACCATTTTACAATTTGCTTGATTCTTTTCATAACTTTTTCTCCTTCTTAATGCCCATGTATTTTTCTTTCCCATATATTTATTTTCAGTTTATTCACCGGAACCTATAATTAATCCTATTCATTATATACCTGCAACATACAAACATCATGGGATATTCACCTCCTGAAAAATCTATTTTCCTTTTCCTATTGCTTTCTGAAAGAAGCACACTTAAACCAGACCTAAGGGTTTCTCCTTTTATATAAATATTATGTGGTAACTTCATTCTAACAAAGTTGAAACTCTTTTTCTATTGTTTGGCTTCACTTAATAGGTGAAAGTGATATGCCTCCTACCTCTTTTTGTAAGCCTTACCTGAAGCATCCGCAGTAATAGCCGCAGCTACTGCTTCAATAAAAAGTGAAAGATGTTTGTTGTTTACATAAATTATTATAATAAAGGCTACTTAAAATAGCATTAAACTATACAATACAACCATACGAATAAAAGATAGAAATATTCGGTCCTTCATATGATTTTTCAAAGCTGTTATTAATTTAACTATTATACTTCATTTAAAAGGCCCTCTGTTCTTAAGGATTTTAAGACTGTTGACCGTTATCTCAAGACAATATATAATAGTGTTATGCAGCATTTAGTGCAATATTTTTCTATCCTGTCCATTCACAAAAACCCCAAATCCAGGAATAACATGCGGCCAAACTTTGGTGAAATTGCCCAAATTGTCAACCCTGTCAAGTTTCAATAAATTCAGGATGATACAGCCTCTGCTACGGACTTTACCTTTATTAATAAAACTCCCCTGTAAGAACCGGTAATTTTACCTTAATTCTTACAGGGGAGTTATTAATTGCTTTTTAATTTAATCCTGACCTTTGATTGCTTTTACTGCATTATCCAGTGCTTCTATTACCTTATCACACCACTGGTCGAATTCCACATCCTCTTTCTGGCATTCGGGATGGCTAAGCACATAATTTACTGTTTCCTTTACCTGCTGGTCAAAGCGTTTGGTACAGGTAAAACCCGGAACCAGCCTTTTGATTTTGGAATTGTCAAATACAACAGAATTTGCTTTATCTCCGATAAGGGCTCCTTTAAAATCCTCTGTGCTGGCGGCATCCAGGAATTCAGAGGAAACATAATATGCATTTAACGGAACTCCCAACGCATCTGCAACTGCTTTATGAATCTGATTCCAGGTAAGGGTTTCATCGGAAGTAATCTGAACAGCTTCTCCAATTGCATGAATATTACCCATTAATCCAATAAAACCTTTGGCAAAGTCACTGTTATGGGTCACTGTCCAAAGAGCGGTTCCGTCTCCATGTATCAGAACCTTTTTTCCCTCCAGCATTCTCTTTAATACCTGATAGCTTCCTTTTGCACCATGAATACCAACGGGAACATTTCTTTCATCATAAGTATGGCTGGGTCTTACGATAGTTACTGGGAAGCCCTCTTCTCTGTAAAGCTTCATAAGATAATCCTCACATGCAATCTTATTTCTGGAATATTCCCAATAGGGATTTGCCAGAGGAGTTCCTTCCGTAATTCGGTAATCTGACAATGGTTTCTGGTATGCGGAAGCAGAGCTGATGAAGATAAACTGTTTTGTTTTATCTTTAAACAGCCTGTAATCTCTCTTAAGCTGTTCCGGCACAAAGGCAATGAAATCCGCTACTACATCAAAATCAAGGTCTTTGATAAGTCCTGCAACTTTTTCTTCCTCACCGATATCTGCAACCAATTCCTTTACTCTGCCGTCAAAGATATTGTTTTTACTGCCTCTGTTAAGTAAATACAATTCGTGTCCGTCCTTTGCCAGCTCCTTTGAAATGGCCGTGCTTATCGTTCCTGTTCCTCCAATAAATAATACCTTCATAGATTCCTCCTTATCATGTATCTGCTTAGAATAATTTTATCTCACTTCATCTGCACCTGCCGGATATTGTTTTTACTGCTTTATCAGTATGTCTTCCACTCTTTTTAACTCGTCCCTGATTTTTAAGCTCTGGGGACATCTGTCTTCGCACAGACCGCAATCCTTGCAATGCTCTATTGTCTTTCCATCGTTATTTTTATAATTCTTCATCTCATTTTTTGCATAATCTGTAAGCCCGTATACATTATGGTAGGTATAAAGATTAAAAATCTTAGGAATGTCAATGCCTGCCGGACATGGCTGACAATAGGCACACCCTGTACAATAAAGCTCACTGAATTTCTTTAAGTTCTCCGCAGATTCTCCAAGCTGTGCCCATTCTTCCTGGGTTAAGCCTTCCTTACTGCTTCCGATGACCACATTCTTCTCTACCATGTCCATAGTTCCCATACCGGAAAGTGCGCAGCTTAGATAAGGATTACCCAATACAAACTTAAACGCCAGCTCATAGGTCGATATGGAAGGCTTACCGGTAAGCTTTGCATAAAGGTCTGTAGGTGCTGCCAGCCTGCCGCCTCCTACCGGTCCCATTGCCACCACACCAAGCCCCTTTGAAGCCGCATACTGAATCATCTCTTCGTTGCTTCTGTCCAGAAGATTGTACTGAACCAGCATGGTTTCCATGGGAACACCCCTGCTTTCTGCAGTATCAATAATATATTTGATATACTCAGCTTTGTCATGGAAAGAAAAGGATATATGCTTTATTAAGCCTTCTTCTTTGGCTTTTCTTGCCTCCTCTAAAAGATTAAGGCCAAGAACGCTCTTATCGTATTCCTCTTTGCTAAGCCCCCAGAAATGATAGAAGTCAATATACTCCATATCCAGCTTTTTTAAGCTTTTCTCTAAAAATCTTCTGTAATCGCCCGCTTCCTTACATTTATCTACCGGAATCTTTGTGGAAACCATGACCTTGTCCCTGATTTCCTTAAGGGCTTTTCCAACCGTAATTTCACTGTTATGATGACAATAATACGGAGCCGTATCAAAATAATTCACACCGTCTTCATAAGCCTTTAAAAGCATGGGTATGGCTTCATCGTCATTAATATACCACTTTCCGTCTTTTTCATACTCCGGAAACCTCATACATCCAAATCCCAAAGCAGAAATCATAGCCCCTGTATTACCAAATTTCCTATAGTTCATCATAAAACCCCCTGTACTGTGATAGATTTAGTTTACTTCTTTAAGTATACCCCATAGAGTTAACTCTAGGTCAAACGTTTTTTGCCGCTTTATTAAAAAATACCCGGCATCCGGTAAAATGATAAGTTAAATTCTACTTTGCAGGACTAAATTCATTTTGAAAGAGTAAATTCTTCTTACATGAATTTAGTTCTGCACGACTTTCTGATATACTAAATTTGTCATGGATTCCCCCACAGACAGGAGGCCCATATGCCAGATAAAAAATATAACCAAAAGCACCTTACTATGACAGAACGTATCTGGATTGAAAAAGGGTTGAACGATGGTGAAACCTTTGCTTCTATTGCCAGACGAATTGAAAAACATCCAACCACCATCGCTAAGGAGGTTAAGCGTAACCGTTATTTTCCACCACTAAAAGATCGCAA
>NZ_FRFD01000021.1 GCF_900143645.1 Anaerocolumna xylanovorans DSM 12503
GAGCTGGGTTCAGAACGTCGTGAGACAGTTCGGTCCCTATCCGGCGCGGGCGTAGGATATTTGAGAGGAGCTGACCTTAGTACGAGAGGACCGGGTTGGACTGACCTCTGGTGTACCGGTTGCACTGCCAAGTGCATGGCCGGGTAGCCAAGTCGGGAAGGGATAAACGCTGAAGGCATCTAAGCGTGAAGCCCCCCTCAAGATGAGATATCCCATAGCGTAAGCTAGTAAGACCCCTGAAAGACGATCAGGTGGATAGGTTAGAGGTGGAAGTGCAGCAATGCATGCAGCTGACTAATACTAATAGGTCGAGGGCTTGACCTTAAAATGGTTCTTTTGGATGGTTTAATGTGTTAGTGATTGTCAAGTATTGGCCTAGTGGCTCAGTTGGTTAGAGCGCCGCCCTGTCACGGCGGAGGTCGAGGGTTCGAGTCCCTTCTGGGTCGTTTAGTTAGAATATGGGATCTTAGCTCAGCTGGGAGAGCATCTGCCTTACAAGCAGAGGGTCATAGGTTCGAGCCCTATAGGTCCCATCTACCTAAAATAAGCAGTTTCCGCCGACGTGGCTCAATTGGCAGAGCAGCTGACTTGTAATCAGCAGGTTATCGGTTCGAGTCCGATCGTCGGCTTGAGTGTGAAAACACTTTTAAAAAAAAATATGGATGGGTTCCCGAGTGGCCAAAGGGGGCAGACTGTAAATCTGTTAGCGACGCTTTCGAAGGTTCGAATCCTTCTCCATCCATTTGTTTTATAAAAAACAACAAAATAATAGCGCGGGGTGGAGCAGTCTGGAAGCTCGTCGGGCTCATAACCCGAAGGTCATAGGTTCAAATCCTGTCCCCGCAATTCGAAAATCCTGGTGGTTTTCAAATTTTATTGAGTCAATGAAGTTGGCCTTGCCCAGATAGCTCAGTCGGTAGAGCAGAGGACTGAAAATCCTCGTGTCGCTGGTTCGATTCCGGCTCTGGGCATTTTTTATTGGGTAAAATTATATACCAATAAATTTGGGATATTAGCTCAGCTGGTAGAGCACTTGACTTTTAATCAAGGTGTCCCGGGTTCGAATCCCGGATGTCTCATAGAATATGACGTTGTAAAAGTAAATGGTAGATGAAGCTCCATGACTTTTTGTAATACACTATCTGATTGATAAACTGCAGGTATATTCTGGAGTGGGTGTGTATAAAAGAGTCATGGAGTTTTTCTTTCTTTAGTTAACTCCGTATGGAATTTACTTCTTTCCCGGAAAGTTTATATGAAGTACGGCCTTATGACCTTGCAATATAGAATATCTTATAGTATATTGTGTATGTAACAGGCATAAGCGCGGATAATATAACTTATTAGAATAATTAAAATGCTATATACGGAGGAGAAGTTTATGAAATTTTTTATTGACACAGCGAATGTAGAAGATATTAAAAAGGCAAATGAAATGGGCGTTATTTGTGGAGTAACTACAAACCCTTCTTTAATTGCCAAGGAGGGAAGAGACTTTGCAGAAGTAATTAAAGAAATTGCTTCTATTGTGGATGGACCTATTAGTGGAGAAGTAAAAGCTACAACTGTTGATTCCAAGGAGATGATAGCAGAAGGAAGAGAGATAGCCAACATACATCCCAATATGATAGTAAAAATACCTATGACAGCGGAAGGATTAAAAGCCACCAGGGTGCTGTCTTCCGAAGGAATAAAGACGAATGTTACACTTATTTTCACGGCTAACCAGGCATTATTAGCTGCAAGGGCAGGGGCAACCTATGTTTCTCCTTTTCTTGGAAGACTGGACGATATATCAACATCCGGAGTTGATTTAGTAAGAACAATTGCAGAGATTTTTCAGATTCACAATATAAGTACAGAGATTATTGCCGCCAGTGTACGTAATCCTATTCATATTACTGATTGTGCTTTAGCAGGTGCTGATATTGCTACAGTACCTTTAAATGTTATAGAGCAATGCATAAAGCATCCATTAACGGATCAGGGAATTGAAAAATTCCAAAAAGACTATAGAGCGGTATTTGGAGAATAAGCAGGACTTAGGAGGAAAAGATGAGTAATATTGAGACACTATCAGTTAATTCGTTACGTGTATTAGCTGCAGATGCAGTACAGAAAGCAAACTCGGGACATCCGGGGCTTCCGTTGGGAGCAGCAGCTATGGCTTATGAATTATGGGCAAACCATATGAATCACAATCCCAAGAATCCCAAATGGTCAAACAGAGACAGGTTTATACTATCAGGCGGTCATGGTTCTGCTTTATTATATTCCTTGCTTCACCTGTTTGGCTATGGCAACCTTTCTATCAATGACCTTGCCTCTTTCAGACAGCTTGACTCATTGACACCCGGACATCCGGAGTATGGGCATACAGTTGGTGTAGAGGCTACCACAGGACCTCTTGGTGCAGGTATGGCAATGGCAGTTGGTATGGCAATGGCAGAAGCCCATCTGGCGGCTAAGTTTAATAAAGAAGGATATCCGGTAGTGGATCATTATACCTTTGTGTTAGGCGGTGACGGCTGCATGATGGAGGGTATTTCCTATGAGTCTATGTCATTAGCAGGAACTTTAGGACTTGGCAAATTGATTGTATTATATGATTCCAATAAGATATCCATCGAGGGTAATACGGATATTGCCTTTAGAGAAGACGTGGCAAAGCGTTTTGAAGCGTTCGGATTCCAGACACTGGTTGTAGAGGATGGAAATAATCTGGAGGAAATCGGTGCAGCAATCAAGGCTGCAAAAGCTGATACCACAAGACCTACTTTAATTACAGTGAAGACAAAGATTGGATACGGTTCACCAAGAGAAGGTATGGCAAGTGCCCACGGCGAACCTCTCGGTGCAGATAATATAAAGGCGTTAAGGGAGAAGCTGGGCTTCCCTGTTGATAAGGATTTTTATGTGCCTGAAGAAGTATACAGCCATATAAACGAGCTTAATAAAAAGGGTGAAAAAGCAGAAGCAGAATGGTCACAGATGTTTGACCAGTATGAAAAAGCTTATCCGGAGATGAAAGAACTTTGGGATAAATGTCAGGATGAAAATATTGCTGCGGACCTTCTTACGGATGAAGAGTTTTGGGCATATCCTGACAAGGCAGATGCTACGAGAAATCTTTCCGGTATGGTAATTAACCGTATTAAGGATTTGGTTCCGGGCTTTATTGGAGGATCAGCAGATCTTTCACCTTCTACAAAGACATATATGAAGGATGAGGGTGATTTTTCAAAAGAGAACTATGAGGGACGCAATCTGCATTTTGGTGTAAGAGAACTTGCTATGGCAGGTATCGGCAATGGATTGACACTTCATGGCGGATTAAGGGCTTTTGTATCTACATTTTTTGTATTTAGCGATTATGTTAAGCCTATGGCAAGGCTTTCTTCTATTATGGGTCTTCCATTAACTTTTGTTTTAACTCACGATAGTATCGGTGTAGGAGAAGACGGCCCTACCCATGAACCTGTAGAACAGCTTGCCATGTTGCGTGCTATGCCGAATTTTACAGTATTCAGACCTGCTGATGCAACAGAGACGATAGCCGGCTGGTATTATGCGGTTACTTCAAAGAAAACACCTACAGCACTTGTTTTAACCCGTCAGAACCTGCCGCAGTATGCCGGTTCCAGTAAAGAGGCTCTAAAGGGTGGCTATATTATCGCACCTTCTGAAAAGGAAGTGCCGGATGCAATTATTGTAGCAAGCGGCTCCGAGGTTGAAATTAGTGTAAAGGCGAAAGAAGAGCTTAAAAAAGAAGGAATAGATGTAAGAGTTGTCAGTATGCCTTCCATGGAGCTTTTTGATTCCCAGAGTGAGGAATATAAAGAAAGTATCCTTCCTAAAAAAGTAAGAGCAAGAGTGGCAGTAGAAGCGGCAATTGATTTTGGCTGGAGCAAGTATGTGGGACTTGACGGAACCACAGTTACCATGAAGAGCTTTGGTGCTTCTGCTCCTGCAGGGGAATTGTTTAAGAAGTTTGGCTTCACTGCAGAAAATGTAGTTGCCGCAGTAAAGTCAGTACTATAAAGAAACAGAGAAATAGATTTCTTTTAAAATGAATAAGGTGTGAGTGTCAGGAGCAGTATATGGTTTACTGCTTTTGATGCTCACATTTTTTTGCTTCCTGGGGTAATTCTAATAGAATTTTAATGTTAAGATATTGCAATTATTTATACTAACAGATAGAATGAGGATAACGTGAAAATTAAAAACATTTTCACTTTCTATTTGAGCAGTGCCGCAAACAGGCTTGCGGTATGCATGGGGAATTAGTTGTAAGATTAAAACAGGAGGGGTCATATGCCTAAGATATTAATCGTAGAAGATGAAAGTAAGATAGCCCGGTTTGTTGAGCTTGAGTTAAAATATGAGGGTTATGAGGTAGATATAGCACCTGATGGCAGGTCGGGACTGGAGAAGGCTTTGCAAAAGGATGTTAATCTGGTGCTCTTGGATGTTATGCTGCCCGGTATCAGTGGGATAGAGGTATGCAGGAGAATACGTATGGAATCCGATGTGCCTGTTATAATGTTAACAGCGAAGGATGATGTTACTGATAAAGTGGCAGGACTTGATATCGGTGCGGATGACTATATGACGAAGCCTTTTGCAATTGAGGAGCTTCTTGCAAGGATACGTGTGGCTTTAAACCGTCATACAAAGCAGGTACAGCCGAAACAGGATATCCTCATGATTGGGAAGCTGAAACTGAATCTGTCAGGACACAGCGCTTTTTACGGGGAGGAAGAACTGGTGCTGACAAAGAAGGAATATGAGCTGTTAGAATATCTTATGCGTAATAAGAATATAGCAATTACGAGAGAACAGCTCCTGAATAATGTATGGGATTATGAGTATCTGGGAGATACCAATGTAGTGGATGTGTATATCCGGTATTTGAGGCAGAAGATAGATGATAAGTATGGAATACGCCTGATTAATACGGTGAGAGGAGTTGGTTATATTATTAAAGATGAAGGATAATTTAAAAGAATCTATAAGGCAGCTGCTTATTAGAATTATTCTTCCTTTCCGAAAAAAAAGGGAGAAATGGCTTGGTAATTTCCGCTTTTCCATTGCATTCCGTATATCTCTTCATTATCTTAAGCTTCTTATCATTAACGGTATATTGTTTCTTGGGTGCTTTTCTCTGCTTTTTTTGTGGAGTGAGAAGCAAAGGCTTCATGACAGGGCGGAGGTTATCCTTAGTGAGGTAGAAAAAGAAGGTTTTCCGGAAGGAAACGGAAATAATGACAGTACCTATGACCTCTTAGGTATCCACTATAAAGCAATTGATGAACAGGATAAAAGGATTCTTTTTAATAACTTAAGAGAAGAGTCCGACAAAGAAAAAAGGATGTTTAATGCGGTATATGTCAGAGGCTGGATGGAAAAAGGGCCTTTTACCATATGGATAGAGGAAGAAAAAAATATTAAGGTACAGAACAGTCAGGTAAGTGTTCTCTTACAATATGACATGAGTACCAGTCTGAAAGAGTTGAATGGACTGCTGCTATGGATGTGTCTTTTCTATTTACTGTTTATGTATATTATCACTCATTTTGGCAAGAAAAGTGATATAAAGCTGTTAGAGCCGATTAATGAAATGTCAGAGACAGCCAACCGACTGACGGTGAATAATCTGAACAGCAGGCGGCTTAATGTAGAGGGGACGAAGAATGAATTAAAGGACTTGGCTGCGGTGGTTAACAATATGTTAGACAGGCTGGAGATTTCTTATGAAAGCCAGAAGCAATTTGTATCCGATGCTTCCCATGAACTTCGTACTCCTATTGCTGTTATTCAGGGCTATGCCAACCTGTTAAACCGGTGGGGCACCGGCAATGAAGAGGTAATGCTAGAATCCATCGAGGCGATTAATAACGAAGCAAAATTTATGCAGGACCTGGTAGAAAAACTGCTGTTTCTTTCAAGGCATGATAAGAAAACCTTAAAGCTTGATAAGAGTAGATTTAATATGTGCCAGGTAGTAGAAGATATGGTGAAGGAAACAAAGCTTGTGGTCAAAGACCGGAATATTGAAGCGCCTGTACTACAGGATATTGAAGTATATGGGGATAAGCAGGCTTTAAAACAAGCCATCAGAATATTCATTGATAATGCAGTAAAGTATACCAATGAAGGGGATACAATAACGATTACCTGTGAAGACGATGCAGGAGACTGCGTAATAGAGGTAAAAGATACTGGAATCGGTATGACAAGAAAGGATGTAGATAATATCTTTGAACGTTTTTACCGCTCTGATCAGGTAAGAAATGCAAAGATAGGCGGGCATGGACTTGGACTGTCTATTGCGAAGCTTATTGTACTGGGTCATACAGGTAAAATAAAGGTTCGCTCCCAGCTCACAAAGGGGACAACTTTTACTATAACACTTCCCAAGAGATTTTAGAAAAGTTTATGTCAATGGTTAATTCAAAAAAACAGTCTTAATAAAAAGGGCAACTATATTTTAACAAAATATTTGTTGCCTGTTTATTGATATTTTATACTTTTTATGATAAAATTTAATAAAATGTATTATAATACCAAATTTAAAAATTATACAAAAGACTGCCAATGGAAGGAAACAGATGTTATGGCTTTATTAGATGTTGTCAGATTTAATGGTCTTAAAAATCGTGATTGGATTATATATAAGTATCCTTCAGATCAATTAGTTTTTGGGACACAATTAATAGTTCAAGAAGGACAAGCTGCTATTTTTGTAAAAAATGGAACAGTTTGTGATGCCTTTTATCCTGGAACATTTATGTTAAGTACGGAGAATCTACCTCTTTTAAATAAATTAATCAATTTACCTTTTGGAGGGAAAACACCTTTTAGTGCAGAAGTATATTTTTTGAATACGACTACAAAACTTGATATTAATTGGGGTACTACAGACCCTATTCAATTGATTGATCCAAAGTATTTTGTAAGGTTAAGAATCCGTGCTTTTGGACAAATGGGATTAAAATTACAAGATTATACCATGTTTTTTGAAGAATTAATTGGCGGAATGAATCAGGACGATTTGGTAAAATATGATAAAATAAAAGAATTTTATCGTGGATTAATTGTTATAAAAGTAAAGTCAATTATTTCAACTACTATAATATCAGAAAAGATATCTGCATTAGAAATATCTACTAAGTTAGAAGCGTTATCACAGCATACACAATTACAGATTACAGAAGAATTCGAAAAATATGGATTTAAAGTTGTAAATTTTTATATACAATCCATAAATTTTCCGGATGAGGACTTTGAAAAAATAAATAAGATACTTGAAGATAAAGCTGCATTTGAATTAATGGGTGACAATCGTTATTCAACTAAGCGCTCATTTGATGTATATGAAGGAGCTGCTAATAACCAAAATGGAGTTGCAGGTGCTTTTGCAGCTGGTGGACTTGGCTTCGGGACTGCTATGAGTATAAATAATGGTATGAATAGTACTCTTGGGGGGGCTTCTGTAAAGATATGTCCTGCTTGTCACGCACAAAATAGTATTAAAACTAACTTTTGCAGTGAATGTGGTGAAGTGTTAAAAGAAAAGGTGCAGGAAGAAATGATACAATGCCCTGCCTGTAATAAGAGTATCCATAGCAAATCTAAATACTGTCCGGAATGTGGTTTTGATTTAGGCAGTTTAATATGCGAATGTGGTTATAAATTAGATTTGAATTCTAAATTCTGCCCTGAATGTGGAAAAAAAGTGAATATACATAGATCCGAAGAAATATAGAAAAATAATATTTTATGGTTATGTTGGCTATATATTATAGGCCTAAAATAGATAACACAAAAACAGGAGGAATGAATTATGAATGAAAATACATGTCCGCAGTGTGGAGCTCCAATAGATCCGGCAAGTACAGAATGCAAGTTTTGTGGTGAAAAATTCGTGAAGCAACAGGTTAACCAGCAAACCATGTATTCTGCTCCTATACCACAGCAAGTTCAACCACAGATTATTATACAACAGCAGCCTCAACAGGTTTATGTTACCGCTATGAATCCGACGTGGCCAATTAAAAGTAAGGTAGCGGCTGGGATATTAGCAATATTATTGGGTGGTATTGGTGTTCATAAATTTTATTTAGGGAAAATAGGAATGGGACTTTTGTATTTACTCTTTTGCTGGACCGCCATACCTGCTTTTATAGGTGTAATAGAGGGTATAATATACTTGTGTTCTAACGATGAAAATTTTCAATTGAAGCACCATGTAAGGCTTCAATAAAAAGAAATGATTTTAGTAGAATAATAGATAATAAGAATACCATCGTAAAAGATTGGAATTTTGAAAACCTCCCTTTAATGTTTGTTTAGATGATGATATGTACCCAGTTTTCTGGACACATCATTATTCAACTGGATGATTAGGCACTCTTGATGGATGTCTTCCTGTATATTACAGGAGGCATCCATTTTGTTTTTGATTGAATTCTCCTGTTATTATAATAATCTATATATTCATCTATTGCTTTCTTAAATTCATCGAAGGATCCAAAATCCTTTTCATGACCATAAAACATTTCGGTCTTTAGTCTTCCGAAAAAAGTCTCCATAATGCAATTATCGTAACAGTTTCCTTTACGAGACATAGATTGAATTATTCCATATTTCTTTAATTCATTACGATAGTACGCATGTTGGTACTGCCAACCTTGATCG
>NZ_FRFD01000022.1 GCF_900143645.1 Anaerocolumna xylanovorans DSM 12503
CCTTGAATGTAAATCGAAATTCCTATAGACTACAGCGAAGTTTTTTGTAATCACAACCTCTACTTTATTGATTTTACTAGTTAATATTACATTTACTTTTAAATTAATATAGCTATAATAGAACTGTGGACACTGTTTTTAGCTTTTTTTTGCGTACAAAAAGCAGACATCTGGAAAATACTGTGTAAAAGTAAGTTCCACACGATGAATTTACATTTTCATGGACTAATCTCTGCCTGTATCATATTTTCAGCTGATAATTAGTGTTTCAATAAGGATTTCTTTAGCATGATATCATCTGCGGGTACTGGTTTAAGGCCAGCAGCATGAATCAGCTTTTTATCAAGCAGTAACTGAGCCAGTTCTAATGGATTGCGGCCATTTAAACTGGCTCTTGCTGTACAGTTAATGTGATTTGCCAACAATGTCAAGTCTTCCTGTGTAAGACCGGTTATAGGTATACCTTTTGGTATTACCTTCCGAATATATCCGTGATTCTTTTCAAGCTTAGCTTTCTGCCAGGATGCCAGTGGATCACAAAAAAATACTTTAGTTCTTTCTCCTCCACTTAAGCTTTTCTCAACATCTGCCGGACCTTTGAATTCAGGGCCATTGTCCGTTAGAATAATCGGGAATGTATTGGTGAAAATTTCAAGTCCGAGCGCTGCTTCAAAACCATCAAAAACTTTCTTAACGCATTCCTTTGTGCAATCCGTCATAAGTATAATAAGCATCAGGCTACAGTTGCGGAACAGCATGGTGAGCATTACATTTCCGGTTTTATTGCTACCATGTACCGTATCCAGTTCAACCACATTTGTTTCAGGGTGTTCCTGTATGAATGACAGAAAATCCTTATAAGTCCTACCTTCCCTGTAAGCATAATCAGTTACTGGTTCTTTCCTCTTCTTTTTACGAGCCTTATATTTTACCTTCTTAGGAAGATCAATGTTCCTAGCAGTAAATATCCCCTGATCGATATAATTATACAATGACTTCATGGAGCATGGGATTTCATCCTTGTGGCCTGTATAAATGTGCGCTATTGACTGCCCACGTTTAATAAGCGGGGTTATTAAGCAATCCAGTTCATAAAGCTGTTGACGCGACAGAGCTATTCCTTCTCTAGTATCCTTTAGCAGGGATTTATAGGTATCATAAGCCACATTTGCCCGGTAAAAAAAATGAGGTTTGCGACAGTCATAGATACTTTGGCAACCATTACATACATAAGGTGCACGGGATATGTTCCTGCACATATCCGAATGATAATCCTGACAGAATGTCCTGCAATCATTCTTCTTACATGTACAGCACCTTTTCATCCTGTCGCAGTCAGGACACGTAGACTGTTTCTGGCAGTAAAAACGGTACATACAGTCATTGCTGTGAGTATTATATCCTTCATCTCCGATTCGGTGTTTCCTGATTTCCTTTGCAATTGTAGAGTTGTCTTTACCTACCTTATCGGCTATCTTTTTCAATGTGTAACCGT